>CAVPIN010000002.1:0-5141344 GCA_963705015.1 Terriglobia bacterium | reverse complement strand
CCGGAGCCGCAAAACAATTGCCCAGGCAATACACGCGCTCTTGTCCGGATACAGCAGACGACCATCGATCCGGGTTCAGTTGCCGTGCCACGAAACATGCGGTGCCCTGACAGAGTTGTTCCTCTTGCCCCATTCGCGCAAGATGGTAGAAGGAATCGATATGACTGGCGTTTTGTTTTCCTTTCATCAGTTTCACCATCGCAAAGTGTGAAACAAAAGCTTATGGACGCTGTTTTCGCACCCCTCATGCTAGCGCCGAAGTCAAGCTAAGCGAAACATGATCACGGAATATGCCATTCACCGTTGTACCCTGTAACACACTGAACTGTGATTCAGATCACATCATTACCGGAGTGAACAAAGTAGAAAGAAGCCATCGAAGGATGGAGGCTGCAAGTGGGACAGATGCTCTGGAGCCGAACGGATTCTAAGAATCCCAGAGGCACAGACATTCGAACTGACCAGCTTCCGCAAAGAAGCGGCCAAGAATTGACCATTGAGCAACCTTCCGTCCTTCGCTCCGAGGCAGCGGCCAGGCTCGAAGCGTGAACGAGGCGCCCGGGTGTTTCGACGCACCGGCCCGTCAGGGTCGGAAGCACTTCGCAGGCCAGTCGCTGCCTCTAATTTTCGAACTACTGCTTTCAAGAAATCCCGAAGGTTCGCAAAGGTAGCAGCGCAAACTACAGTCTGAACCATGCACTCTATCCGGGAGGACGCCATGAGTCAAGCGGCTGTCAGGGTCCTCTTGCTGGGCGAATGCGCAAGAGGGTCTTCGCATCTCTTGTGGCACCTGGAGCAGCGTGGTTGCCATTGTTGGTTTGCCGCATCGGCTGAGGAAGCGTTCGCGCTATTTCATCAATACAAGTTTCACCTGATTCTCAGTACGAGCCCGGTGCATCAGGCCACTCAAATGGTATCTCTGCTTGGCCGATCAAATTGCAGTGTCTTTTATGCCTACCCAGTAGAACAGGGATGCTGGTGGCTGCCTCTCATGAATAGCGGTCAGAAATGCTTCGGGGCGCCAGCGCTTCGGCCGAGTGAATTCGCCGACGTACTGGATCAGAAATTGAAAGAAATCCGTGCCCGCCATTTCACTGCCCCGAAAAGGCTTCAGGAGGTTGCATATGACAATGCCCACACGCTTGAAGTCGCATCTTGATCAAGCCAAGATATCTTACTCGCAGATCTCCCACATCCCTACGTACACTGCACAAGGTGCCGCCTCGGTCATGCATCGTTCCCGGCAAAGACGTCGCCAAGACAGTCGTTCTGCGTGCCGGAGAGAAGACTTTGCTGGCCGTGCTCCCGGCTTCCTTCCATGTCAATCTGAACAAATTGGCTTCCATTGTGGGGTATGACGTGCGGCTAGCGACGGAATCCGAATGCTACGCCTCGTTCCCGGATTGCGAGCCGGGTGCGGTGCCGCCATTCGGTGAACTCTATGGCTTGCCCGTGTACATGGATGAGGCGCTGGCAGACGACCCAGAAATCATTTTCAGCGTGGGCACCCACTCAGATGCTATCCGCATGGGTAACGCCGATTTCGTGCATCTGGCAAAACCGCAAATCTGCTCTTTCGTGGACGGGAGATCGGGTTCGATTTTCATCGGTAATCCCAACAGATATTACAAGGAGGAGAATTATGAACAATCTAGCAAGGCGTGGAAGTTTTTTCGGAGACCTGTTCGACTTTCGTCGTGAATTCGATGACATGTTCAACCGTTTGCTCAGTGAACAACCTTGGGGAGCCGTTCGGTCAGTAGCATCAGCTCCTGAGGTGCCTGCGATCGACGCTTGGGTGGACAAAGAGGGCAAGAGCTACCATGTTCGCCTTGCCCTGCCTGGCGTGGATCCACAAAACGTGCAGTTGAATGTGCAGGGCAATGTACTTTCGATCAATGCGGAGCGCAAAGAGACGCGCGAGAGCAAAGATGTCAACTATCTGCGTCGCGAGTTCAGTTACGGCACATTGGAACGAACGCTCGAATTACCTGAGGGAACGGACACGGGAAAGATCACTGCGGAGTACAACAATGGTGTGTTGGAGATCAGCGCCCCGATTGCGGCGGCAGCGCTTCCTCGTCGCATTGAGATCAAATCTGCGGTGAAGCCCAAGGCCGCGTCCGCCTCTTAACGAGCAGGTCGCAAAGAGGCACCAATAGAATGGGCGGGAGCAAGCAAGAGGTAATGCAATACCCAAAGACTTGCTTCCGCCCTGGAATCGCGAGGTCTTGCGGGCATATGCAGTCCCTTAAAAAGCACGAAAACGAAGAAGGCAGGCCAGAGACAGAATTCGCTAATGTTGGGCTGAATCGGGTCGGACCAGGCGATCCGGAACGAGTGTAGTAACCTTCTGCCAGGGAAGCCGGCGGACTCCTAAGCTAGGTCACTTCCTTTCTTCTGTCGTAACCCATAGAATCTCGCTGCGCGAGCAGTCCTTGACGGCGGAATAACATTCTTGCTACTCGGACTTGCCGAGAGGCATTTAAAGGCGCAGATGCGAGCGATGACAAGGTTCCGGCGTCCATGACAAACCCACTATTATCCGTGAAGGATCTCACTGTCACCTTCGGGAGACGCGCAATCATTCGTAACTTGAGCTTCGAAGTTTGTGAAGGAGATTGCGTGGCGATCATCGGACCGAACGGGGCCGGCAAAACCGTTCTCCTTCGGGCCTTGCTACACTTAATTCCCTACACGGGAGAAATTCGATGGAGCCATGACGCCCGGCTCGGATATGTCCCTCAGAAAATTGCGGCGGATCGGCAACTCCCCTTCAGCGCCAGGGATTTGCTCGCCGCAAAAGCTGGTTTTCTAAAGCTTCCGAGTGCGGAATTAGAGCAGGTTTCGACTGACCTTGGTCTCACGAATGATCTTCTGAGCGCCAGCATCGGGACCCTGTCTGGCGGGCAATTTCAGAAATTATTGATTGCCTTTGCCCTGTTGGGAAGGCCGAATGTGCTGCTGTTCGATGAGCCAACAGCAAGCCTCGACGAACTCACCGAAGAACGCATCTACGAACAGCTTCACTCACTGCAAGAGGACAAGGGCATGACGATTCTGTTAGTTTCACACGACCTTAGCGTTGTCTACCGGTATGCGAACATGGTTCTGTGTCTGAGCAAAGGGAAACCCTGCATGGGTCCGCCCAAAGAAATCCTGACACCTGCAATGCTCCAAGAGCTGTATGCGGCTCCGTCGCAATACTACCAACACGTCCACGAGCACGAGCGGCTCAATCACGATTCGCAGGAGCGCGAATAATGCTAAGTGGGCAAGTCCCTCTGCTAGTGCTCGCGATGTTCTTTGCGCTTGCTGCCGGGATGGTGGGATGTATTGCCTTGATGAAACGCATGCTCCTGGCCGGTGATGTCATCTCACATTTGGCGCTTCCCGGACTTGGTCTAGCCTTCCTTTTTAAGGTGAACCCCGTGATGGGCGGTGGCGCGACATTATTTCTCGGGACGTTTCTAGTCTGGCAGCTCCAGAAAAAGACGGGCTTGGCCACTGAGGCGGCGATCGGGGTGATTTTTGCCGCTGCGTTAGCGATCGGAGCTGCCGTGACACCGAGCGAGGATCTCGTCGAATCTCTCTTTGGCGAATTGCCGAGAATTTCGCTAGTTGGCTTTCTTCTGGGTATGGCAGCGGTGTTATTTGTGATCTTTTCTGTCGTCCTCCTTAAAGACCAGTTATCCCTCACCATTTTCTCTCCAGACCTAGCTGCCGCTACGGGTGTTAACGTCTCTCGCCTCGACCTCTATTTTCTCCTCCTCTTCAGCCTGACAGTGCTCGTCGGACTGCGCTTTATGGGTGCGCTCCTGGCAAGCGCGTTGATCATCGTGCCTGCTGCGACCGCGCGGCAGTTGACCAATAAGCTGTCGCACTTCGTTCTGCTCGCCGCGGCAGCCAGCCTGCTTGCGGTAACGGCGGGATTTCTGCTGAACGTCTTTGTGTTCAAGTTCTCCACAGCGGGCCCCACAATTGCTATCCTCTCGTCCATGCTATTTGGCCTAAGCCTGCTCAGGAAGACAAGATGAGATCCGATCCGCGAAATTGCCCTCCGTTTCTTTATGCGAGGCGGATCAAGGATAGTTACTGAAGTGAACGAAACGCGTAGCTTTTTCAATCTCTATCGCCACAACTTTGTCCGCATAGCTGTAGCCATTCCGCAAGTTCTCGTGGCTGATCCCTCATTCAACGCCAATCCAAACCATCGACTTAATGCGGGAAGCGACTAAACGCAGGGCGCTCCTGGTTGTGTTTCCGGAGCTCGGGCTCTCTGCCTATTCTTGTGAAGACCTCTTTCACCAACAATCCCTGCTCGACGCAAGCAGAGACGCCCTCTGCCAGGTGATCGAGGCCTCGCGCGATATTCCCGTCATCGCGGTCGTGGGAGTGCCTCTTGTTATCGATAATCTGCTCTTCAACTGCGCGGCAGTCGTGCATCACGGGAAACTCCTTGGTGTGGTCCCCAAAACCTACCTTCCCAACTATCGCGAGTTTTACGAGCTTCGCCAGTTTGCGCCAGCGGACAATCGACTTAGGGATAGTATCGAAATTGCCGGCCAACGCGACGTTCCGTTCGGGAACCGGTTGCTGTTCCAGGCGGAAGACCAACCGCTTTTTACGTTCTTCGTGGAGATTTGCGAAGATCTCTGGGTGCCCGTTTCGCCGTCGTCGTATGCCGCGCTTGCGGGAGCGACGGTGCTCGTCAACCTTTCGGCGTCCAACGCGACGGTGGGGAAAGACGACTATCGGCGTCTGATGGTTGCTGACCAGTCGGGCCGTTGCATTGCCGCCTATGTCTATTGCGCCGCTGGAAGCGGTGAATCGACAACCGATCTCGCCTGGGATGGGCACGGCATGATTTACGAAAACGCTGTGCGCGTGACTGAAACCGAGCGATTCCTCGATCGTGCGCAGATCATAACGGGCGACATCGATTTGGATCGCCTCGCACAAGACCGGATGCGCCAGAATAGCTTTGGCCAAGCCATTCGTAACCACAAAGAGGATGTGGCGCGTTTTCGGACGATCCGTTTTTCGGCTAGCTTGCCTGCCAGTGACCACCTTCCACTTGAACGATCGTACGAGCGCTTTCCCTACGTACCCGGCGACCCCGCGCGCCGCGATGAGCGCTGCCGGGAAGTTTATGAAATCCAGGTGCAAGGGCTTGTCAAACGATTGCGGGCGAGTGGGATCAGTAAGGTAGTGATCGGAGTCTCCGGTGGCCTGGACTCGGCCCAGGCGCTCATCGTTTGTGCCCGCGCCATGGACGTGATCGGTTTCCCGCGCAAGAACATACTCGGCTACACAATGCCAGGCTTCGCCACCAGCGAACGCACATTGCAGCAGGCCCGCCGCCTAATGTCTGCCATAGGATGCGAAGCTCATGAAATCGATATCCGCCCAAGCTGTTTGCAGATGCTGAAAGACATTGGGCATCCTTACTCCGCCGGAAAGCCTTTATTCGACACGACCTTCGAGAATGTTCAAGCTGGTGAACGGACAAGTCACTTGTTTCGCTTGGCGAACCAGAATGGCGGTCTGGTAGTTGGCACGAGTGACCTGAGCGAGCTAGCACTGGGTTACTGCACTTATGGTGTGGGCGATCAGATGGCACACTATCATGTGAACGCAAGCGTGCCCAAAACGTTGATTCAATACCTTCTCCGATGGGTCGCTAAGACAGGACAGCACGGGTCCGAGATTGCTGCTGTCCTTGAGGAAGTGCTGGAAACAAGAATTACTCCGGAACTCGTACCCGGCGAGTCGGCAACCCAGCCAGCTCAAAGCGCAGAAGTGGCAGTCGGGCCATATGAGTTACAGGACTTCTACCTCTACTACACGCTGCGCTTTGGCTACGCGCCCTCAAAGGTGGCGTTCCTTGCGTGGTCGGCTTGGCATGACCGGAACCAAGGCGTGTGGCCGGATGTGCCCGAGTCAAGGCGACACCAATACGAAATCGGCGAGATTAAGCGCTGGCTAAGAGTCTTTCTGGAACGGTTCTTCAAGTACAGCCAGTTCAAACGCAGCGCCATACCCAACGCTCCCAAGGTGGGGTCAGGCGGTTCGTTGTCGCCCCGTGGGGACTACCGAGCCCCGAGCGATGCAGAAGCAACCGTGTGGCTGGCTCAATTGGAGCAGGTGCCGGAGGACATTGATTCGTGACGGTGGGCCATGATACCTCCCAGTATCGATAGCCTCGGGGTAGCCAGCGAGAGTGATCGATCTCACAGAGTAGCTCGCACCGCACGCGTAGCATCATCCGAGAACCAGGCAGCATGGCTTGGCCCAATCGAGATGACAACAGATTCACAAACTCGAGGACTCGAACCCACATCTGACGAACAATCCCACGAAAGGGGTGTCACCAACACGCGACCACTCGAATCTGCTGGATTAACCACCGAGGAAGTCGAACAGCGCCAAAGAAAGTTCGGTCCGAATCTGCTGCCACGCCCTCAGTATCTGTCCATCTGGCGGCGCTTTCTAGCCCAACTCGTACATTTTTTTGCGGTCATGCTGTGGATTGCCGGCGGTTTGGCCATTCTGGCCGGCATGCCACAACTTGGATTCGCGATCTTCGTCGTAATCGTACTTAACGGCTTGTTCGCGTTCATTCAAGAGTATCGTGCGGAGAAAGCTGGCGAACGACTTCGGGATTTGCTTCCGCGGCGCGTCACGGTAATGCGGGAAGGAAAGCGCCAGAGTATCGACGCGATCGAATTGGTACCTGACGATGTGGTTGTTCTGAATGCAGGAGACCGCATCTCGGCGGATATGCGATTGGCCCAAGTCCACGGTCTCTCCGTAGACACATCCACGCTCACTGGGGAGAGCGTTCCGACTGCTCCCCAACTCGGAGAAATCATTTTTGCGGGCACATTTGCGGTTGAAGGCCAAGCGATCGGGATTGTTACAGCTACTGGGGGTTCCACCCGTCTCGCGCAGATCGCGCGTTTGACGGCGGAGGGACAGCGCCCACCCAGCCCTCTTGCGCTTGAGTTGGACCGGCTTGTCCGTGTAATCGCGTTCGTGGCCGTAGCCGTTGGCTCCATCTTTCTGGTCATCGCCCTGCTTGTGGGAATCCGACTTACTGACGGCTTTCTTTTCGCTCTTGGAGTGACGGTCGCTCTGGTCCCCGAAGGTCTACTTCCGACAGTTACGCTTTCGCTCGCTATGGGCGCCCAGAGAATGGCGGCGCGCGGGGCTTTAGTACGCCGTCTGGAATCGGTTGAGACACTGGGCTCAACCACCTTCATTTGTACCGATAAGACGGGGACCCTCACCCAGAACGAAATGTCCGTCGTTGAAGCATGGACGCCAAAAGGACAGGCATCGATTGAAGGACGGGGTTACGACCCGACAGGCACAGTCCACGCTGAACCAGGACTGCTGCCTCTGCTCAAGGAACTCGCTTTGTCGGCGGCCCTCTACTCAAATGGTAGAGCTGTCTCACGTGAGGGGCGTTGGGTCGCTCAAGGCAATCCTCTCGAGGTTTCCCTCGATGTTTTTGCTCGCCGCCTCAAGGTTGACGTCCAAGCGGAGGAAGAAATTTCTCCGGCAATACGACGGTTCCCCTTCGATCCTCGGCGGCGGCGGATGTCAGTCATCATGGGCAATCGGGCAATTGTGAGAGGTGCGCCGGAAGCCGTTCTGGAGCGCTGTCGAGAGATCGGCGATGCACAACAGGCCGTGGCGCGCATGGCTGAGCGCGGCTTGCGAGTCGTTGCTGTTGCAGTCCGCGACATCAACAGCAGGGAGATTCCCTCCAAGCCGGACAGCATTGAGAACGATCTGGTCCTACTCGGTCTAGTCGGTATCGAAGACCCGCCGAGATCGGGCGTTGCGGATTCCATTGCCGCTTGTCGGCGTGCTGGAATTCGCGTCGCAATGGTTACGGGCGACCATCCCGCAACCGCACGCGCGATCGCCAGCGAAGTCGGATTGTTGATTAATGATGGACGCGTGATTGAAGGAAAAGAGCTGCCGCAGGACGAGGAGGTCCTGGGTGCGTTGATGGACAGGGATGGGATCGTCGTCAGCCGTGTCTCGCCAGAAGAGAAGTTAAATATCGCTCGAGCATTGCGTAAGCGTGGGCATGTCGTGGCCATGACCGGCGACGGCGTCAATGATGCTCCAGCGCTCCACGAAGCAAACATCGGCATAGCAATGGGGCTCTCGGGGACAGACGTCGCGCGCGAGGCGGCGGACCTCGTCCTGCTGGACGACAATTTCGCAACGATCGTTGCGGCCATCGAGCAGGGCCGCACTACCTTCGCCAATGCGAGACGGTTCCTCACGTATCATTTAACAGATAACATCGCAGAATTAACCCCTTTCATCCTGTGGGCGCTTTCTGGTGGACGCTTCCCTTTGGCGCTCGGCGTTTTGCAGGTGCTTTGCTTGGACGTCGGAACAGATATCCTGCCAGCAGTGGCTCTGGGAGCTGAACCATCGAGCCCCAGGGCGCTCTCGCAACCGCCACAAGGACGCCATCTCGTAGATTGGTTCCTGCTGTTTAGAGCTTTCATTGTTCTCGGGCTAACGGAATCCATCGTCGAGATGCTTGCGTTTCTTGCGGCGCTTTCATATGCAGGGTGGAGGCCAGGCTTGGCCTTCCCGTCAGGAACAGCCCTTTTCTCAGCCTCGGGCGCTGCTTTCACGGCGGTTGTTGCTGGACAAATGGCGAATGCCTTCGCCTGCCGCAGTGCCAGTCTTTGGCCGGGAAAGCTCGGTTGGTTTTCGAATCGCTACCTAGTTCTTGCAGTGTTCTGCGAAGCTGCGATGCTTATCGGTTTTCTTTATTTTCGCCCGCTCGCGAACCTATTGGGGCAAGCACCGCCGAACATGGTTGGTTATTTGACCGGCCTGCTGGCCATTCCCGCTGTTTTCGCAGCGGATGCCATTCACAAGCGACATAAGAGACGGAAAGGAGCGTGCTGAGGCAACGAAGAATCCAATGGGAGAAATCGCTCTTATGCGGTATGCGTTTTCGGTCTTTCGAGCGCTGCGAGCGCCTGGTCTGTGCTGATCAATCGCGCCCCGAGTGACGTCAATTCCTCAATAGTCTTCTGACCATCTTCTGGCTTAAGGGTCTCAATGGCGTCGCGTACAAGCGCCACGCGCCGGCCGCGTTCCAGGAGTCCTTTTGCTGCAAGCCGAACACAGTACTCGGTCGCAACGCCAAAGATGCAAAATTCCGCACCCGCATCGGTGAATCTAGCGATGTGTTTCAGAACTGCTTCTGTATTTGGATTGTCGAACACGTCGAGAGTCTGTTTTTCGAGAATAATTTGCTGATACTCCGAGAGATCTTTCGGCAAAGAGGCATCCGTGCGATTGGGAATCGAGAGCACTTTGACTGCGCGTGTTTCGGGAATGATTTCTGCTCCGGGAGTGCCCCGAATACAATGTGGCGGGAAGCGTTTGAATTCTGGATCGTCCGGCGTGTGCGTGCAGGCATCGCCGACGATGAGTACCCGTCCCGCTCGAGCCGCATCGGTCAGACGCTTCATGTTGGGAATGCATTTCTCAGCACCCGGGACGTGCAACTTTCCGCCGGGCAACATGAAGTCAGCCTGCGTATCCACGCCCCAGAAGATTACCGATCGAGAGACCACGCGTTCCCCCCTAGGTCGCTAGTCAACTAAGCAGCAATCCGTATTTTCAATTTCCGAGACGCGGTTGCCCTTGCCGCGCGTTCTGCGTCGTCCGGCTCTACCCATGTTTTCAATTCTCCGCGAAGGATTAGCTTGCCTCTGGTCATTCCAACTGTGATGCGCCATGCATCCACCCGCGCGGCTCGTTCAGGCACCTTCAGGATCTTGCTCTTAATATCGCCGGGCCAAACGAATGACGGCCTTACAGCTATCTAAACGATCTTGCTCCTTCGCTGTATCCACAAGCACACGATAACGAAAAAGATCCCCGCATAGAATAGTGTGTCGCTGATGAGCACAAAAAGTCTTGAGCCGCTGTACAGATCAGTCATGAGACCGGGGGCAAGCACAGTACCCCCCACTCTCTCAGCGACGCGGCACACCCAAGCGTTACTCCGGTTGCCACAAGAAGCCATCAAAGAACTTGCCCAAACCAAGCCCACGCTCATGAGCAGGCAGGCTACACTTGCGAAGACATATTTCATACGTTCCCGGAGGTAAGTTTGCCGTCCCAACATAACTGAAGTACTGGAAGTTGCATCGAGTGGTGCACGCCAGTTTCAATTTCCCGCCGCCCTCTTCGCAGAGGATTTTGTCCCCTCAGGCAGAGCTGCGTCAGGCACGTTGGGACATCCTTCCTCAGCCATTCGCGACGAACCTTCCTCATTGCTGCGCTGATTGTTGGGTCGTTCCGTGATCTCTCTGTTTGTGGCTTCTCCAATGATCGCCAAAACGGTCTTCTCTACCTCGTTGGCAATTGGCTCCATTCCTGCCTCAGGAAAAAAGTCGGCAATTCGAGAAGGAAGCAGCGCACTGACAAAGGTCTTTCCTTCTTGCTGATACACGCTGATCGGACAAGGCAGCATAAGAGACACTTTTACGTTCTTCTCCAGGACCGCATTCGCGTAGCGCGCATTACAAATTTCGATAATCTTCAACGGATCTCTCCGAAATCCCTTCTCGGCCAGGGTGGCAGCGACATCATGCGTGTGCAAAACGCGAAAACCTTTCTCGGCAGCTTTTTGCTCAATCGCTTTCACGGTGTCCTCAAAAGACGTCGGAGACTCGATGGTAGTTTCGAATTTAATCATGAAGACTCCTTTCAGGGCCTGGTGTCGGATCCGGGTGGCAAGTGGGGTGGATCGCGCCCCCTCACCTTTTTCATCACTCATCCTCGTCATCGCTTCGCATCTGACCGCTCTACCTGTAACTCCACTCCTCATCAAAGCCAATGGATTTCCGCTGGTTTCCGTCCATGTGATTCCGGCCACGCTTTGGGATGGCCCAATACGATGGGCGCGACGACGTGATAGTGCTCCGGCAATTTGAGTTCAGCTTTCGTGGCTGGCAAATCAAGCCACGGACGAGCGAAGCCGATCCAGCAGCTTCCCAAACCCTCACTGCGAGCAGCCAGCATCAGGTTTTCTGCTGCGAGGCAGCAGTCTTCTGCAGCCTGCGTCCCTGAGGACTTGGCCAGGACAACGACAAGTGCGGGGGCGTGATAAAACAAAGCGAATTGAGGGTCCTCGAGCATATGGCGAATCGACGGTTCATAGGCTGTTTGCGAAAGGCTTGCAAGCAACCACTCCTTCGCGCGCTTGGCGTAGCCTTCGATACGTTCGCGACCCAGCAGGGCGGCAAACGCCCAGGGCTGCAGATTCATCGCGCTCGGTGCCAGGACTGCGGCTCCAGTGAGGCGCTCGATCGTCGCACGATCAATTTCAGCGTCAGTGTACTCGCGAACAGCACGCCTGTTCTTGATCACATCCATCAGTTCCATCGTGAACCCCTCAGCACATGATCCTTGCCTGGCTGGCCTGATACGCCAGAATGCCACGCACGAACGCAAACCATGCGCGCCTCTATGCAGTTCACTCCCTTGAGAGCGGCCTCATGGATTAAGAACAGGATCAAAACAGCTATTCCGACTGTGGCGAACAGTAGGCTGAAGATGAGCAATGCCGCTAGCAGTTCGCGCACCTGGTAGAATCCCACGGCTGCAAGAGCCACACCGATGGTGGCCAGAACCGCCGTAGAAATTTGGTAATGGCGATCTTGCTCCATATCAACATTCTGCGGGTTGCACATTGTTTGTATGTGATTCCACTCACATCTGGTCGTGACATTTTCGCGTTCTGCGTAAACATGCTCTCGCAGAGCCTCCGACTACACTGGAGTACGGACAAGCTCCACAGAGCAGTGGGCGTGGCGAACTACAGCTTCCGACACGCTCCCCATTAAGAAACGACTCAAACCCTTCCGTCCATGTGACCCAAGTACAATCAAGTCGGCGGGCCATTCCTTGGCAACGTCGATAATTTGTGACTTCGGATCGCCCTCAATTAGCACCGTTGTGGCATTCAGACCTGACTTGCGCAGAACGTCAGTCGCCTTCGTAACCAAAGACTTCGCCTGCTCCCGAAGTGCTTTCCAAACTGTTTCGAATTCAGGGTCAGGACCAGCCATTTCACGGCCGAGCAAAAGTGCCGGCGGCTCGACAACATGCAAGACTCTTACTTCGGTGCCCGGCGACCAGGTTCGCGCAACGACGCTCCGCACCGCCGCCTGTGAGAACTCGGAATCGTCGATCGCAAGTAGAATTTTCATTTGCCAACTATCCCTCCGCCCAGAATTGTCTCGGCGATCCACACAAAGGTTTTTATCGTCTGCTGCCAATTTCGTATGTGACTTGGGTCACAGTCAACAGCGGCGCGGCATACGTATTCTTCAAGTGTCCGAATGGTTCAATTCCTTGGGCGGCCTGAATGCGTGATTCCGGCGGTCCAAGGATACGATGAAACTTGTGATCCCAATCGACTCCTCGCCAGTGTCAAAGATCGTAGTAGACGAAGTGGCGAGACGCCCGTGGCCGCCCGGAACGACCGCCTGCGCCCTCCACGTCATCGACTGGCCCCAGTTGCCGAGCAGTGGCATCACTCCTTCTGGCCGCGAGACAAAGCGGCAAATCATTTCATCAAAGAAGCGTCCGATAAACTCGACAAGGCTGGGTGGCGACCTGTTGCAGATTGCTACTCCTCGATGAAATATTTTGCAGGCAGCACTCAAGAAAATCTTTCGACATCAGGGAATATCAACGCATTGGCAAACTCCAATTCAACCTTCAGGAGCGCCAACTATTCTTGGTTTCCAAGCATGATGCCAACTACTGTGTTCGATAAGGCTCGAACCAGAAGTGCGCTTAACTACAGTAAGAGGTGAGTTAGATCACAGCCATTTAATAGTGCACTAGCTAACAGTATGTATGTGGAATAGTGGTGGAACACAGCACATAGCCTATAGGTCAAGCCGCATGTTATGTCGAGCAGCACCGGACCAAGAGCGAAAGTGGCAACGAAGCATGAAACGGAAGGAAACATCATGGTAATACTCTTTGTGTTGTCGTTGGTCCTGCTGACGGCTGCACTGCTCGGTTTTTGGCGGGCGATTCACCGTCAGCGGTAGCTTGGCCTAATAAGACGCTTCAGAGTCTGGATTCGCCGTCTGAAGATCAAAGTAATGCACAACCTATACATCGGTTTGCCTGGGAGCGGCTATCAGGTCAACGAATTGTCTTGGGGAACAAAGGCGTGGAGTACGATCCAGCCCTCACGGGGCGAGTGGATACAGAGGTCCTCGTGAGATACTCGGCACTATCTGAGTAGCATAAATGGTCGGACAAGATCCAATTTCCACATTACCCGGTCCCGGGGCCTTCCTCATGCAGAGGATTATTGGCATCGTGCTCGTCCCGGCACTCGAAACACACAAGTGCCTGGCACCAACTACATGTCTCAATATGAGCATCGCAGAAATTTCGCGAGCAATCGGAGCATTCCCTCCGTCCTTCTTGCGAACATCCAGCGGTTGCGCATTTCATGGCTCAGATCCTTTGTCCGTAGTGAAGTAGTAGTTCATTGAGAAGTTGCTCTCTATTCACGAAATTGCCATCTGCAGACTTCCTATGCTGTTTTATAAAATATAAATAAATAAAAAATATTTAATTATTTTAATAAAAAATTAAATATAAAAAATAATTTAAATTATTTATAATAAAAATAAAAAAAAAAAAAAAAAAAATAAATAAAAAAAAAATAAATAAATAAAATAATAAAAAAAATATAAAAATAAAAAAAAAAAATATAAAAATAAATAAATAAATAAAAAAAAAAAAAAAAAAAATAAATAAAAAAATAATTAAAAAAAAAAAAAAATTAAAAAAAAAAAAAAAAAAAAAAATTGACCGGCTCATGTTGAACACCGCAAACCGGGATCATTACGATGAAGAAACCACTGATCCAGAATTACATGACGCGAGAACCATCGACTTGCCAAAAGCACTTTCGCAAGCGAGCTGACCAAACGAGACGGAAGGCGCCGGCCTATCGTGGCTGACCAGCCCTTTTCGAACCTTCCAAATTGAGAAGCAAGCAGTTCTCGATACGTGTTCAATTTCTTTTCGCTGTAATCTCCCCTCGCAGAGATGACGACGTCTGCCGCCAACAACCCCGATTCGATTGCCGGTCGGATTCCCTCGCCGCTTTGGGAATACGCGAGACCAGCCGCGTCTCCAATCAGAAGAACGCCATCACCAATGATTCTGCGCTGATTGTACTGATACAGAAGATAGGCGTGCCCCGGAAGAGAAACGGGCAAGGCAACGCCAACCTTCCGCTGACGTTTCAAGAATTGCAGGAAACTAGACACGTGCTGTGGCAGGGCGTGCGCATCCAGCCTGCCGAGCCCTATGTTTAGAAAATTCTCCTTTCGAAAACACCATCCGTAACCCTTCATGTCAGAGCAGAAATAGAGTTCAGGAATTTCCCCCTGGATGGAACAAGCTTTGCATTGCTCCGGCGTCATTTCAAACTCCGCTTCCTGAGCGACGACCGCAACTTCGTTACGCGCATCTGCACCCAAGTAGCGAGCTACCGCACAAAAATGGCCACCAGCGCCTACAATGAGTCGCGCTTTAAAACGACTGTTGATGACCCAATGATCCGCAAACCGCTCGAAACTTGCTAACGGTTGTCCCTGGAAGACACGCGCGCCCGAGCGTTTTAGGAGATAATCGTCGAATTCAAACCGCCGAATTCCGTAGCTGATCGGCTCCCCGTATTGTGTCTCCACTTCTTTCTCGCCCATAACGCTCGTTCGAAATCCGGTGATGCGTTGAAAGGTGCGCCGCTCGCTGCGTAGTCGTCGCGATCGATTTCGAGATCGTCCAGCACTACGGGCGTGATCCATCCCCCGCATGTCTTGTTGCGTGGGAATGCGCTCTTATCCAGGATTACCGTATCCAATCCTGCCCGGCGCAGTTCCCACGCGCAGGACGAGCCTGCGGGCCCACCACCGACGATCAGGACATCGCATGAGTCCATCTTGATTCCTTGCTTGAGGACTGCTGGTCCGCGTAAGGATAAGCGCGGGTCCATGGAATCCGCTGGCAGTTTGACCCTGCAAACACGATCTGAAACAACTGGAGATTTCCTACTTGAAATGCGGCTATGGAACCGGCGAGATACAGCCGCCAGGCTCTCACGAATTCCGCTCCAAACATCTTGGAGACAGAGTCCACTGAGCTTTCAAATCTTTTCAACCAATGTTCAAGGGTCTTGGCGTAGTGGAATCGGAGATTCTCAACATCTTGCACAGAGAAATTACAGGGTTCAAAGATATCCATAACCTGCCCAAGAGTCGGAATGTATGCGCCGGGGAAAATGCGCTTTCGGATCCAAGGGCTGAACGGGGACTTTTGGTTGCGCCCAATAAAGTGCAGAAGCCCACGCCCGGAATCTCCGATGGTCCGATGAATGATGTGTCCAAGGGGTTTGTAGCGCTCCGCCCCGACGTGTTCCAACATTCCTACGGAGACAAACACGCCAGAGTGCCCTGAAACGTTCCGGTAGTCGTCCTCGATGAATTCCACCATATGAGTAAGACCTTCTCTTTTTGCACGCTCTCGGGCGAACAGAATTTGTTCTCTTGATATGTTGAAGGCTCGAACAGTGACCCCGTAGTTTTTCGCCATATGGAGAGCAAGCGCACCCCATCCACACCCAGCCTCGACAACCTTTTCTCCCGATTGAAGCTGAAGTTTTCGGCAAACGTAGTCCATTTTTGCAAGTTGCGCCTGCTCCAGGGTCGCCGAGGGTGTGGGAAAGTAGGCGCAAGTGTAGACCAATTGAGGGTCTAGCCACAGTTTGTAGAAATCGGCGGTGAGATCGTAGTGATGGTGAATGTTCCTTGCTGATCCACTAAGCGTATTTGCTTGCACCCGTTCGAGCCATCGAGATACGAGAGCTAGATACCAGCCCGTGGTTGCAGCATCTTTCATGGATCGGAGGATTGTCTCCATCAACAGGACGAGGTCGCCTTCTACTTCAATGCGGCCTTCGGAGTAACCGTCTCCAAACCCGATTTCGGGATTGAGAACTAATCGGGCCAGGGTACTCCAGTCGGAAATGAGCACGCTCGCCAGGGGCTCGATGTCTGCCGACAGTATTTCTGGCCCGCGCCCAAGCGCAAGGCGAATTGGTGGATGACCGATCGCTGCGTGAATCCTTTGCAATATCCATTTTTCGATGGAAGAAAAAGACGGCGTTGCCACGTTGTCCTCTCAGCGGAAGAATTGGAACTCGTTAAGCTCCGGCGCTGCTCTTTTAGCTTGGCCCATGCCCTCAAGCAGTGATGCAGATCACTTCTTGTAACAAATCTGCGCTATGCGGGTGAGGCGAGTCCTGTGGTCGCTGCAGTCTTTTGTCGCGCGTTTCGAGCATCACGCTTGCAAAATTTCGCACGGTATTTGCCTGCGGACTCTACTCGTTCATTCACTAAGCTAATGGTCGTCCCAACTTTCGGACCGCAGAAACGCCCATTGAACACTTTTCTTACGAATGTAAATTTCCGTCCATCTCGCTTTTGCGACCGGAACCTTAACCCTAAGCGTGAGCTTCAAGCGTGCGGGAACAGTGTGCCGGGTGGTCGCTCGGTGTCCTTTTCGTGAGCAGTGATGCACATCACAGCGATGCGATGCTCGCCGTATGTAAATTTGTACTGTCTTGCTGAACTTTTTTATCAATCGGAAACCTCGAGCAATGAAGGTGCAGAGGAAGCTCAAGAACATGAACGCTTGTGGACTTACTGATGGATTCTCAAGGTTTCGATTGTGCAAACAGATTTTTGTTTCCCTGTTGTCGTTGGCTCTGTTGTTTGCGACTTCGGCTCAGAATCTGTTGGCCTACCAAAACGTGCAAGCCCCGGCGCAGACCCCGCAGGCGCCGCCCTATGCCCAACAGACTCCCGAGCAGTTGCAGCAGTTGGTCGCTCCGATTGCCCTATATCCCGATTCGCTCGTGGCGCAGATATTGGCGGCGTCCACGTTTCCTGAGCAGGTTGTCCAGGCCGACAGATGGGTGCAGGCGCATCTTGATTTGAAGGGTGAAGCTTTGGGTCAAGCTGTGGACCAACAACCCTGGGACCCGAGCGTCAAGGCGCTGACTGCATTTCCGTCCGTTCTCGGCAATATGGACAAAAACCTCTCCTGGACGTCATCTCTGGGCGACGCCTACTACAACCAGCAACAGGATGTAATGGATGCAGTACAGGTGATGCGCCAGCGGGCGCAGCAAGCCGGCACTCTGAAGTCAACGCCGCAGCAAACCGTAACCACGCAAGGCTCGACGGTCATCATTCAGCCTTCTACTCCCGATGTCGTTTACGTTCCCGCGTATGATCCGTGGTTGGTTTACGGATATCCCATATTCCCGTGGCCGGGGTGGTACCCATATCCCGGAATCTGGTATGACGGCCCGTACCTCTCATTTGGAATCGGCTTCGGGATCGGCTTCTTCGGCGGCTTCGGATGGGGCTGGCCCTACTGGGGATTCGATTGGCATCACCGGTACCCAATTTTCAACCACAACAGGTACTACTCCCGGAGCACCACGTTTTACAATCGGAACTATTACTACCGAGGGGGAGGCGCGCGCGGCGGATTTGCAGCGCGCCCCAACACAGGCACCAGGCCTCCCAGCGGCAACATCGGCGGAGGCGGCGGAGTTTACAACCGTCCCGGCGGAACGACCAGGCCTTTCAACGGAAGCAGCCAGGCCGCTCGAGGATACGCTGAACCCCGCGGTCAGAGCGGCGTTCGCTCGGGGACGTTCAACGGCTACGGACAGGGCGGACAGACAAGAAGCTATTCGTCGCGCGGAAGCTCCAGCTTAGGTGGCGGAGCAGCGCGTGGCGGTGGTGGAGCAGCACGTGGTGGCGGCGGGGGAGCTCGCGGCGGCGGAGGCGGGCATCGGTGATCGAAGTTTCGTTATGTTCCTAGTTGATCTTGAAATTTGGAAATGGAGAAAAGCCATATGCAGCGAACGATGCTGAATTACGACGGGTTTCATTGGGCCAATCTTCCTAAATTAGCGATGGTCGCCATCCTGTTGGCGGGGTGTTTTCCCATCCGTTCCATGGCGCAGCAACAGGGCCAGAAAACATTTTCATCGTCGGAAGAGGCGAGCAGCGCACTCGTCGCGGCAGCACAGAGTAACGACGAAAAAGTGTTGATCGATATCCTCGGACCCGACGCAAAGCAAATCATTTCGTCGGGAGATGAAACCGAGGACAATGACGCCCGCGCTAATTTCGTACAGAAATATCAGGAAATACACCGTCTGGTGAAAGAGCCGGATGGAACCACGACCTTGTATATCGGCGCGGAGAATTGGCCCACGCCCATACCACTCGTGAACAAAGGTAATTTGTGGTATTTCGACACCGAGGCGGGCAAGAAGGAAATTTTGTACAGGCGAATTGGCGAGAATGAACTATCGACCATTCGCGTTTGCCAGGAACTCGTAGCGGCGGAAAAGGAATATCGCTCCGCACAGCACAACGAATACGCGCCAGAAAATCTTTAGTGACGAAGGGCAGCACAATGGCCTTTATTGGAAAGTTGCTGCGGGCGAACCTTCGAGCCCGATCGGACCGCTAGTGGCATCGGCCGTTGCCGAAGGCTACGCTCCAGGTCGAGATGGCGCCCCCACAACTCCTTATCGTGGCTATTATTACCACATCCTGGTGCGGCAGGGTACCAGCGCCGCAGGCGGGGCGAAAAACTACATCGTAAACGGAAAAATGACCGGCGGTTTCGCTTTCGTGGCCTATCCGGCGGAATATAGGTCGTCCGGCGTGATGACATTCATCGTCGGCCAAGATGGAGTGGTGTATCGAAAAGACCTCGGAAGGAACACCGCTGTTCTCGCTAAGGCCATGAAGGAATACGACCTCGATTCCAGTTGGAAAAAGGACGATGACCAGCAGGAGGAGACTGCTAGCGTGCCGAAAACCCAGTAAAAGGCATTCTACCGCTGCCGTGCCTCGCCAAATTTGAACTCGATGAGAAATTGCTTTGACGCGGCGCAATATTATTTGTGCTCCGCCCGTACGTTGAATGCTTCACCATAGCTCCCAACGCCAACCGACACCGCTAATCAGCACCCAGCTCATAAGAACCACAGCGGCTAGACCAGTTAGAAGCAGAACAGTACTTAGGAGTATGCTACCTCGGAACTGTCCCATGTTAGGCCTCCCCCGACCTGATGATTCTGCCCCTCGCGGAGAATAATAGCCCTACTTGTCACGGTCTGGCAAATCGGCATCTTGAAATGTTGGTCGGCGGAGCCCACCGTCCTCCGGCACAACAGCAGCGTGATTCGCCGCCGTCACGACGTGCAGCGTACCGGTCTCAGAACAAAATCGATAGGCCAATGTCGCAGCCTCCCTGATGGATCACTTGCGGGGTGCCGATTCCGGTTCCGAGCGTATGAGAGCCAGGACTCTTTGCGCGCATGGTATTCTTCATGGACTCGCATACTGTATTTCATCTTGCAGCCACTCCTGGTGCGTTGTCCTGGGGCTTGATTCCGACTTCCTTCGTCGTGGGGATTTCTGAGGCATTCCACCCGCCCCCGAGCGCCTTGATGAGCCCGACAGCCGCAACCATTTGCTCCATTCGAAACGTTACATCG
Source organism: Terriglobia bacterium (assembly GCA_963705015.1). Lineage (GTDB taxonomy): Bacteria > Acidobacteriota > Terriglobia > Acidiferrales > UBA7541 > Palsa-360. The sequence continues at coordinate 5,121,651 of CAVPIN010000002.1, read as the reverse complement.
GTCTGCCGGTCGTTCAGCAGAACAGTTTGTGCTGCAATCACGTTCAGGTAGGGATCGAGTCCGGCCTTGTACCGGACGGTTGCTTCCTGAAGGCTCCTTGTGGCCGCTTCCACAGCGGCGTCTTGTTGCTCGATGTCCTGCGACAAAATTCGGAGCGACGCGAGATTGTCTTCGACTTGTTGAAACGCCGTAAGTACGGTTTGCTGGTAGTTCGCCACGGTTTGGTCATACGACGCGCGGTACTGCTGAACGGTCGCCTTGCGCAGGCCGGCATCAAAAACCGTTTCGGCCAAGCTTGAGCCCACTGACCAAAATCGGCTTGGCCAGGTGAGCCAGTTCGCGACCGCTGATGTTCCGAATCCACCCGAGGCGCTGAGCTGGATTGTCGGGTAATAGGCAGCTTTGGCCACGCCAATTTGCGCGTTCGCCTGAGCTACGGAACGCTCCGCAGCCGCAATGTCGGGGCGCCTTTCAAGAAGCTGGGACGGAATGCCCACTGGAATTGCAGGAGCATTCGCTGCCAAAGCACTCGACCCAAGGGTGAATGTGGAGGCCGATTGGCCAATCAGAACCGCGATGGCGTGCTCATATTGGGCGCGTAGGATTCCCAGGTTGGTGTCCTGAGCCTGCGTCGCTTTTAACTGGGCCTCGGCTTGCGCCACCGCTTCCTCGTTGCTGAGGCCAGCCCTGTACTGACTCGCCGCAAGGTCCAGAGTATCCTGATAGTCAACGACCGTGGAATCGAGCAGCTCCTTTAGAGAGTCCTGCGCGCGAAGCTCATAGTAATCGACAGCGAGCTCCGCTTGTACACTCAGACGAACGTTCTCGAGATCTGCGGCACTCGCTTGCGCGGCGTAGATATAGGCCTTCACCGTCTTCCGGATTCGTCCCCAGAAATCGGGTTCCCAGGAAGCATCAAAAGGCAACGAATAGTCAGTGAATGAACTGACGGTCAATCCAGCCCCTAAAGAGGTTCCCGACCGTAGGCCGCCGAATTGTCCGGGCGATGGGCGCGAATTGACGATGCTCGGATTTGCGGTCACGGTCGGGAAATATTGCGAGCGAGCTTCGCGCACCAAAGCCCGCGCAGCAAGGAAGTTTTCGGCCGCAGCCGCGATCTCCTGGTTAGAAGAACTCGCCTTCTCTTCCAGTTCATTCAGTTGCGGATCGTTGAATATTTCCCACCACTTCCCGCGGGCTGTCCCATCTTTCGGCTGGGCCATTTGAAAAGCATCTGGAGCATTCGCGGCTGCCTGCGGAAGTTCCTTGTAAGATTGCGGGCTTTGAACCGGCGGACGCACGTACTTCGGACCAACGCCGCAACCTATGACCGGCAGGAGAATCGTGACGAGTGCGACCGGCAAAACTGTTCGCCCAATCTTCTCGCACATAGCGGGTACTGCATCGCGGCCTTGTCTCATTTCACTCACCGATATACACATCAACTAGTTCACCTGGATAGATATTTACGTTCGCGGGCTTCTCGATCTTGAAAATCACGGGCAGAACACGGACATCCACACGTTCCTGGCGTTGATCAGAAAGCTCGATCTTCGGGGAAACAAACGGTTGCACCCGGACAAACTCCAACGGAATCTTGACGTCCGACCCGCGAATGGACATTTGCGCCTTCATTTTGGAGCCCGCGGGCAGCCGTGGCACAAGAATTTCGTCTATGTAGCAGCGAACGTGAAGAGAGGTGGGAGAACTCCCCAACGTGATGACGGGATCCTGGCCCTGCGTGTATGCATCATAAGATCCTTGCGGGGACGCGTAGTTCCCGACAATTGTGTTGATGGAGAGCACAATGCCATCCCGAGGCGCCCGCAGGGTATACTTTCCGAGGAGCGCGCTCGAAGACGCATAGGCCTTTCCCAGCGCGCGCTGCTGTCGTTCCTGATTTTGAATGTCGTAAATCCAAGCTCCCGCTTTCGTCAACTCGTACTGTCTTTCGGCAACTTCAAGATTCGCTTTCGCAACCGCTACGGCATTGATTGCTCCGTCCAACGCATCTTTGCTGACAGATCGTGGATCCATCTCGTAAGACGCTTGCGTTTTCTGCAGAAGATCCTGGGCGGTTTTCAAGTTCGCCTGGGCAGAGGCCTCTTGCGCAACGTTGACATCGAGAGTTTCTTTTCTCGGCTCCGCTTTCAGCTCTTCGAGCAGCGCCGTCGCAGCTTGTGCTTGTGAATCCAGCTGCTCCGCCGTCGCTCTTTGGATTGAATCGTCAAGACGAAGCAAGGGCTGCCCCCCTTTAACTTGCTGTCCTTCGAAAACAAGAATTTCTTTGACCGTGCCCTCAATTTCCGGATAAATGTTGATGTTCTCTCCACTGGTCTGTGCGCTCTCGACAATGCCTTCGGCATAGATAGCGCTCGAATACGGGCTCTCTGCTGGTGGGAAGGCCGGGGGCAGCGGCGGCGTCGCAAAGCTGGAGAGGATCGCGCTCGCAATGCCACCTAGGATTCCGACGACGGAGATAATGATAATGATTCTGTTTTTCATGTTGACCTCACTTCTGTTCCTTCGAGGCGGCCGTCTTCCATATGCAAAATCCGCGTCGCGAATTCAAGAATTCGGTCGTCGTGTGTCACGACGAGAATGCAGCGGTCTTTGTTGAGGACGTTCTTCTTTACGAAATTCACGATCGCCTGGCCGGTGTCCCCATCCAGCGAAGCAGTCGGTTCATCCATAATCAAAATGTCCGGCTGACTGGCAATGGCCCGGGCAATGGCCACGCGTTGCTGTTCTCCTCCGCTCAGCTTTACCGGATGCAATTCGGCGCGACTCTTCAGCCCTACGACATCGAGGTACTTCTCTGCTTCATGGATTGCCTCATCCCAATTCTTTCGCTTGAGAATCAGCGGAATCGCGACGTTCTCCGCGGTGGTCAAGCGGGGAAAGAGGTGGTAGTCCTGGAATACGAAACCGATTTTCCCCAATCGGAAGTCAGCAAGCTCGTCGGAATCGAGCCCCCAAATGTCGACTCCCTCTACCAGGACCTTGCCGGTATTCGGTCTGAGAATGCCGGAAAGAATACTGAGCAAAGTCGTTTTTCCACTGCCCGAGGGGCCCACGATATAAACCATCTCGCCGAATTGAGCCTCCAGGTTGACTTCCCTGACTGCCATGGTCTTAGCCTCACCTTCGCCAAACCACTTCGTCACACCGCTCGCCTGAATGGCTATATCCGGCATCTCATCCTCGGAAAATATCGAAGGGCTCAATTCTCAAAACCCGCTGGATCCGACATAACTGGAGACCGCTGCAATGAGGACAACCATTCCGAAGGCAACCGCGAGATCGCCGAAAGTCATCATGGCGGCGTAACTGGCGAGTCTTAGCTTTGCGAGCCAGATCAAGAGTGCACATAGCCCGACGCCCAGACCGTAACCAGTGAATGCCGTGAACGTGGCCTGGAACAGGATCATGCCTACCAGGTCATGGCTTTTTGTTCCGATGGCCTTCAGCGCTCCGAACCGTTCCAGGTTTTCGAGGATGAACGTGTAGAACGTTTGACCCGAAATCGACAGGCCGACAATGAAGCTGATCGCGGTCATAATCAGGATGTTGGTGCCGCCGCCGGTCTCATAGATGAAGAAGTCCGCTGTCCTTTTCATAAAGTCTTCCTTGGTGCGTGCGCAGGTAGCCGAGCGCCGCAACTTGCTGTTTGATCTTAGGTATGTCGCTCGTGCTCTTCGGTTCAACAAGCACGTACGAAATTGTGTACCGGGGATTGGGGATGTACTGGATGGCGCGCTCGTAAGTCGTGTACAGGGTCGGGAGTGCCGTACAGGCCGGAGGTCGTCACCTTGGCGATTCCCACGATGACCCCGCGATGATCATTCAGCTCGAGTTCTGAACCGATGTGCGGATTTTCGAGCTTGGAAAACTCCGCGTCATGCACCACGATGAATCCGTTTTCCGCATAAATGTCTTCGATCTTTCCCTCAAGCAGTTCGGGTCGGCCAAACAGACTGGTGTTGTCCAAACCGATGACCGTTACGGATTGAAAGGTCCCGTCGGGAAGCTTGACCAGAGCCCCGCCCGAATAAAGGGGAACGGCATATTTCACGCCTTGCATGCTTCGAACTGCATCCAGAACGTAATCCGGCATGCCGACCGAGTTGGACACGGTTTTGACGGCCGGGTCCATGACCCACATGGATGCCCCAATATTGATGATTGTTGGAGGAGGCATGGCTCAAGACGCCGCTGAACATCGAGGTGATAAACATGATTAGAAAAACCGCAAATGTGATACCCAGCAGCAAGGCCGTGAACTTGGACTTGTCATTGACCAGCAGCTTATAGGCAAGTCTTAAAATTCCTTTCACAGCTATTTCCTCCTATGTCGCACGTTTATGATGTCACCAAGAATTGAGGCTCGATGTGATTAGTGTCACAGTTGTACTCCGTACTCAGATTCACATATGATTTTGCCTTGTGTCGCGCGGGGTAAGGCGAGAATATGCTATCCGCCAATCACTTCGAGTCGAAGTTCCTTCTGCCGCGCATTAACTTTTTCGTGTAACTACCGAATCGTTGCACGGGCAAACCTTGAGAATTGAAACTACCTAATCTGGTACCTCGAATCAGGCAGTTGAAAGTGGCCCACCAGCGGAGATATTGGGCGGGTGCCCTCACCAAGCGCCAAAGGCTTCTTCCGGCAGCCGGCGCAAGAGCTGCCTGACTATTTCTTCCGAACAGGTAGCGACGAGTTCCTTGATCAAGTGCCTAAGCTTTGACGATCGAGGGAACGCATGTCATTCCGGCTACTACTTTTCCTGCAGAGACGCCAGATAGTCACAGAGGTTCTGGATGCGTTGCTGTGCGGAACTCTTGTTGTAATAGTATTCGAAGAGAGGCCCCCACGTGGGCATAGCGCCCGATCCGTGGGAAGGAACGCCGGGAGCAAAGCGAAGAACTCCGGTGACATATGCGTATGGAAACTTGCCACCGTGACGCTTGGCCAATGTCGTGAGATCCGGCGCGGGCATCCTAAGTGACCTCCTCACAGGACCGTTGCCCTTCGCGTCGGCTCCGTGACATGCAGCGCAATACTGTTTGAATATCTGCCCGCCGGACGGCACATAGTTCGCCGGAAGCTGGTCTTTATCCTGATCTTGGGCCGGGTTACCTCTGGCGCCTGCAGCGCAGATGGCCAAAAGCAATGCAGTAAGCAGAACTGTGCGGTGCATAGCCATGATCCCCAGGCTCCTGTGGCTTTCGCGGAAATTGATTCGGCTGCACTTCAATCGCCAACCGGAAATAAGGGAAGCAAACTAGTTTTTCCCATTAGCCTTCGACATCCTCAGGACCTCATGAAATAAACGGAGGCGGTCCAGGTGGGCCGCCCACGTTTGTGTCCCGATTAAGAGACTTGTCCAAGTCTGTCGGAGGAAAGCTTGGCACATAGCCGCTAGTTACACAGACGTCAAACCTAAGCAGAACGTTTCGAATGATTCAGCATCGGATCGAGTATCCGGACTGAGAATCGCTCGCGTTCAGAAAACCAACATACAACCAACCTTCGAGGAAGTATGAATGATCTTTCTTCCTTTTCACGGATTGGAGACACGATTCTCGTTCACTCGGCGCGCAAGGCTTCAATGGGATCAAGATATGCCGCTTTTCGGGCCGGGTAATACCCAAAACTGATTCCCACTGAGCCGGTAGTCCCCCTTGCTCTGATTTACGAATGCACCGTAGGCATGATGACCATGATCGATAGCGGCACGATGGACCACAAAATCATTGCCGTCGCAACTGGAGATCAGGCTCAACGAGTATGAAGAGGCTAACCAACTCCCAGCGCATTACCTGCGCATGCTGCGGCGATTTTTCCAGGACTATAAGCAGCTAGAGAACGAAACGGTGGAAGTTGAAGAGATCGGTCCCGCGAAGACCGCCTCTCCGGTCATCGCAGCCGCGCTGGCCCGCTACGCCAAGAAATATCCGACCACGAGTTCCGCATAGCTTGGTTCGTGTTCAACGACACGATTGTGCTTCGCCAACCGCATCCAGTTGCACCTCTCTTTCGCAGGGAATCGAATGTTCTACAAGAGGGCTCGCTCCCCCCTGCAACGCGAGCGTTCGGGCAGGACTGAGTGGCCTGGGTTTTGGCCGATTTGATCTCGGCTCGCAGACTTGAGTGGGAGGAGATTGGGACAATCGATTTCTGACAAAGACTCACAATGCCAGAAAAGCCAGCTATTCAAATTGTAAGGGTGGGCGTTTGCATCGTCTTACACGGGTGCCGCATCGAATTGATTGAGCAGGTCGCGGGTCGGCAGGCACGCCCAAGCCTCATATCTTTACCTTTTTCTTGTAGATAGGGTCCGAAGTGTCCCGATCTAAATAGGGTACCTGTGGAATGAAATCGAGACGCTTAGGCATCTAAACGCATGGAGTAACTGTGTCAATTGATATGGAATTCGCTTCCCACGTCCAAGATACCGCCATGAATGATGAAAGCGTCGCTTTCGTGCCCGGTGCCGGTGCTACTGAAACGGCCGATGGCGAGGATAATGTTATCGAGGAATCGCACCTTGAATCTGCGCCGGGACTTGAGGATTCGCATGATCCGGTGCGGTCATATCTCCGCGAAATGGGCACCGTTAAGCTCTTGAACCGACAGGGCGAGGTTGCTCTGGCCAAGCGAATTGAGCGTGGAGAGATGCTCGTGTCGAAGGCGATTTCCCGTTCGCCCGTTGTGTTGGAAGATTTGATCGCACTCGGGGAAGATCTGCGCAGCGGGACTCGTGACGTCAAAGAAGTTTTGCAAATGGATAGTCAGACACAGGACCCTGCCCAGGAAACCCTGGTGGCCCAGCGGGCGCTCCGCACCATCGACAAGATTGAGAAGCTCCGCGCCCTTGCCTGGAAGCAGGCCGCGAAGCTGCAAAACACACCCAAGTCAAAAGCGAGTGTTTATCGCCATACGAAGTCCCAGCTGGCTCGGACTCGTGTCGAGATTTCCAGGCTCGTCCGAACGCTGCAGTTCACCCCAGCGGAAACAAAACGCCTGGTAAACGTACTCGTCCAGGCCACGGAGCGATCCTTGGCGCTCGACCGGGGCAAGTCGCGTTCGCGCCACAATATGCAAGAGCGGATCGACAAGGCTACCGGGCTCAGCATGTTCGAGCTCAAGCGCACGCTTCAACGGATTCGCGAAGGCGAAGCCATCGCCGGAAAGGCAAAGAAGGAACTGACGGAAGCCAACTTGCGGCTCGTCGTATCCATTGCCAAGCGTTACGTGAATCGCGGGCTGCCATTTTTGGACTTGATTCAGGAAGGCAATCTTGGCTTGATGAGGGCCGTCGAGAAATTCGAGTGGCGCCGCGGGTTCAAATTCTCAACGTATGCAACGTGGTGGATCCGGCAGGCGGTCACGCGCGGAATCGCCGATCACTCGCGCACCATCCGCATTCCGGTGCACATGAACGATACGATCAGCCAAGTACGCCGCACCACTCAGGAACTCGTCCGCGAGCTGGGCCACGCGCCCTCTCCAGAAGAAGTGGCCAAACGGATGGGGCTCCCTGTCGCCAAGATTCGGGAACGTGACGAAAATTGAACAAGAGCCGCTATCTCTCCAGACGCCATTGGGTGAGGACGAAGAATCCCATCTAGGCGACCTGATCGAAGATAAAACGGCGATGTTACCTTCCGATGCGGTGATCGACTTGAATCTGAGGGAACACACCGAGTCAGTGTTGAGCACCTTGACGCCGCGCGAGCGAACGGTCATCAAAATGCGTTTCGGCTTTGAAGACGGGGAACCGCGCACGCTTGAGGAGGTCGGCCGGACGATCGGCGTCACGCGCGAGCGCGCCCGCCAGATCGAGGCTGAAATCCTTCGCAATCTTCGTGACACTCCTCGCGCAGGCAGCCTGCGTTCGTTCCTTCGCCGCGCATCGTAATGCGTAACCCGCCATCGCTGCCGTCTGTGACTAACATCACTGACCACGCGCGGGATGTCTTATACATAGAAAAAGCAGAAACTGAGATGGCCGTGAAGGAAGTCTGCATCCGCCCAGATTGCCGACCCGAAGCGCCGGCGTCAACGGCTCCTCAGGCGTAAACTGCAAATAGGTTGCCGAGGTGACCCACGCATGAGCAGCCAAATGGGAAGTCGCATGAACACTTACAGCGAAACGATTGAAGGACTGAAAAAGGAATTGGAACCTCACGTCGCCAATTTAAGATCTGCGACGGAATGGGCCGATTTTGTGAGACTTTATAGAGCGCTTTGTACGATCGAGGAACTTGAGAACGCACCCAAGACTAGTCTTGAAGAATTATTGGGTATCACGCCTGCGAATGGCCCAGCCGCGTCTCGACAGGACGCTCAAAAGAAATCCGGACTGGCCCTTGGGGATCAAGTTGAATCTGAACCCGCCGCGGAGATCGAAAAGGGATCGTAAGTGCATTTGCGTTCTCATTTGGATCACGCCGCCAAGCAAGAAAAAAGGAGCAGCGGCCTGTGCCGAGCCAGTCCGACCGCGAAGGTCGGTGCGTTGGAAGTCGAGATACTGCTCTAACGGCTTCGCGCTTCTGACCGCTGCTCCTGGAGGTAGATGGCCACATGCGGATGCGTTGAGGACTGGCGTCCTTCAGGACCGTTTTATTGCCCACGGTTCCCGTCCGTGCTTCCATCTATCATCCATACGCAAATCTACGATGGCAGTCAAACAAAGGCAGTGATCGGCGTCATGCATCGATGTGACCGCTGACACCTCTCAAGCTAAAACTTGCCCGCATCAACCCACGATCGAACCTCTGCTTCCACAGAGAATGGTTTCGTTGGCTCTGCCGCAAACCGTGCGTCTAACTCATAGGCATTCATTTCTAGTGGGATGACTTCGTAGGAGCCGCCGCTCAGAAAGCCTCTCACGTACCTAGCCGAGAACTCCGGCAACCCTAGCTTTTCATACTGAACGGTGTGAACGAGTTCGTGAAACAGGATCCTTTCGGTGAACGGCTCGTGGGAGACCACGGTGTCCACAAATGTGATCGCCGCCATGTGTGCGAAATCCGGCAAAGAATTACCCGAAAATCCGATTTTGATGAGGTCTCCGTAAAAAGATGGATTCCCAACACGCTCCTCTGAAAGCACGAGGACTCGCGCCGAATCCAGAATGGCAGTCCGAAAGAACGGTCGCATTGCCGCTCTCTGATCGGCATCCAGAGGCAGAGCCCTGTGGGCATAGATGTCGCGTTGCTCTCCGATATATGCTGCAACCTGTTGGATGACCCAGGCAATCTGGGAGTCAGTAAGTTTAGGCAAAGGCAATGCGGAGCCTCTCAAGTCGGATGGTGAATTATCATACCTAAGACCAGATTGCAGCCCTCGAACACAGGTGCCTCATGACGATTTCATTTGAGCAAGTACTGATTGATGTCTGGCGGCAAGTCCTCGTTGAGAATGCCAACGTCGTCGAGCTAGGCGGAGAGCATCACCCTGTTCGACAAACCCCGAAGCGCCACCTGCGACAGGTAGACTTTGTGTCCGAAGGGAACAAGATTCGAGGCCTTGAACAGAACCCTGAAACAAAGTCGCGGTGGGCCCAAATGGCTCGGTCCGGAAAGAAAGTGATGCAGTTCCTCAGTGAGGGCCGCTACATGGCGAACGTGGTCGATGGGAAAGTGACTTTGTACAGCAGGGGAGCTAGTACAAACCGCTGAACGGATTGCTTGTCCCTTGAAAAGGATCTTTGGTTTTCGACGACTTCGTACGACTCTTTTTCTAGCTCTCTTCTTTCGCATAGGCGAAGCACCTGCCAGAAATCAAACCGGCCTTGCAGGGGCGGAATGCCCTCTTCTAGATAATTATCTGGAAGCCGGTTCGCCGAACAATAGGGCCGTTTGCACCATGGCGGGCGCATTCTTGCCCCTCTTCGAGCTGCAATCAATGGCCCACTTCATTCGTTCAGAGTCCGGGACGGATCCGAACAACCTGCACAGAACATTGAGCATGGCGAACCACGGCTTCCGAAACGCTTCCTATCAAAAAACGGGTCCAATCCTTTTCTCCGTGCGAACCGAGCACGATCAAATCCGCGTTCCATTCTGCGGCATTATCAAGAACGACAACCTTCGGATCGCCTTGTCCAACCGTCGTCGTCACGCGATCGAAACCTGCGTCGCGGAGCACCTTGGCAGTCCGTGCCACCAACCTGTCAGCGTGGTGGCGGTGCTCCTCGCTCGCGATCGCGAGTTCCGGTGCCAACTGCTTGCCCGCAGAAAAGAGTGGATAGAGTTCGATTACATGCAATACACGCACTTCGGTCCCTTTTGAGCGGACTTGTGCGATTAGAGTTTGGGTTGCGGCTTCGGAAAACTTCGAATCATCGATTGCGAGTAGGATTTTCAAAAACACCTCCATTGTGAACGGGGGCTACATATTATTGCCTGCAAGCTTCTTAAGTATCTGCGATCATGATGGCAGTTGTTTGTGTCCCGGATCACAAGTACTCAATACTTTCCCCTCGACCGTGGGCTTGCGGGAAGCAATGGTCAGGATCAGGCATGATTAGAACCGCAGACAATGAATCAATCCTCGTCGGGTCCCTCTGTGTGCCTATTATTTTGTTATAAGACACCAACAGTTCATGAAACAATGCGCGCTTGGGTTTTGAGAGAGGTCAGCAGATCCCATTGTAGCGGCCTTGCGAACGAGGTGTTTCTTTCATGAATACGCGCAAACAGGATGCACTCGATTATCACCGCACGGGCCGCAAGGGAAAGATCGAGGTAGTCGCGACCAAGCCTTGCCGAACGCAGGCCGACTTGAGCTTGGCCTACACACCTGGAGTGGCAGAACCCTGCCGCGAGATCGCCAAGTCGCCGGAACTGAGTTTCGAGTACACAGCGCGGGGAAATCTGATTGCCGTGGTGACCAACGGGACTCGCGTGCTGGGTTTAGGAAACATCGGCGCGCTGGCTGGAAAGCCGGTCATGGAAGGAAAGGCGGTGCTGTTCAAACGCTTTGCGGATGTGGACGTCTTTGATCTGGAAGTGAACTCGGAGAAACCGGAAGATGTCATTAAATTCTGCCAACTCTTGGAGCCGACTGTCGGCGGCATCAATCTTGAGGACATCAAGACGCCGGAGTGCTTCGTCATCGAAGAAACATTGCGCAGCACGATGTCGGTTCCAGTGATGCACGATGACCAGCATGGAACTGCCATGGTCTCAGGAGCGGCACTGCTCGGCGCCTTGGAAATCGTGGGTAAGAAAATCGACCAGGTTCGAGTGGTGTTTGTTGGCGCCGGAGCAGCGGGTCTTGCCTGTGCCAGTCATTACCTGCGATTGGGCGTCCAGCGGGAACGACTGCTCATAGTGGATACCAAAGGTGTGATTTACGCCGACCGTGCACAAGGCATGAACCCTTACAAGGCGCGGTTTGCACAGAAGACCGAATTACGGACTCTGACCGAAGCGTTGCGGGGAGCCGATGTGGTGGTTGGCCTCTCTGCAAAAGGCGCTTTGACCCCAGACATGCTAAAGGTTATGTCACCTCGTCCTATCGTATTTGCCCTTGCCAATCCGGATCCAGAGATCACTCCCGAGGATGCACACAGCGCGCGCAGCGACCTCATTATGGCCAGCGGACGCTCGGACTATCCCAACCAGGTGAACAATGTCCTCGGATTTCCATTTGTCTTCCGCGGGGCGCTGGATGTCCGTGCCAGCGCGATCAATGAAGAAATGAAATTAGCCGCGACTCACGCCTTGGCTGTTTTGGCGCGGGAGGAGGTACCAGCTTCGGTCTGCCAGGCTTACGGGGTGGAGAAGATCCAGTTTGGCCCGGAGTACATCCTCCCCAAACCGTTCGACCCGCGGGCGTTAGTCTGGGTGGCGTCGGCTGTCGCACGGGCGGCGATGGAATCCGGGGTGGCGCGGCACCCCGTCGATCTCGGGGAATACCGGAAGCAACTCGAGCGGCTCGGAGAGCAACTCATGCTTGCGAGCACATCTCCTCGATCCTTGCGCGGCGAGCCCGAGACAGCCTCGCCCTTGCACTAAGATCGTGGACAACAGGTTTGGAGGATAAGTCCGAGGTATCGCGCCATTGATTCGAGGTACCGCTTTCGAGGGTAGCGATCTGGATCGTGCATTCTTTTAACACGGCAGTTCAGATCCGCTGCGAATTTTCTCAATGAAGTTCCACATGCGGCGATAGTGCGAGCCCTTCCAGTAGATCCGATCGCAAGCCGGACAAATGTAGAACTCGTCGTGAGTTGTCGGGTCTCCAGCAGAAGTCGATCGAGGATCAATTCCTTTCGCACCGCTGCATCAAGCAGTTCAACAAGATTTAGGCTACCAACCCATCCTTCTTTTTCAGGATCTCGCGCAAAAACCATTCCTGCTTTTCGTGAATTTGCACGACCTTGGAAAACAAGTCGACGGTGCCGGGGTCATTACTCTCGTCGGCGGCCTTGGCTGCATCTCGCACCTCTTTGATCACGACGAGCAGGTTGGCATCGGCCTCCTGGATCATCTCTTGCATCGACTGGCCAACCGCTGCCGAGTGAACGCTAGCCGCCTCCTGCATTTGCTTCAACTGCACATTTTGGACATCCTGTCCGATCATGCGGATGCGTTCGGCCATTTCGTCGGTCGTACTTAGCACGTCCGTTGCGAACTCATCGAACATCAGGTGCAAGTCTCGGAATAAGGGGCCAAACGTCTGCCAGTGATAATGCTTGTAGTTGGCATAGAGAACAAATGCATTCGCGACTTGGCGTTGGAGATGCTGTACAACCGGATGGTCTACTCGATTTTCTTGCGAGACATCTTTCACTAATGTGGCAAGCGTGGCGGCCATACATTCCTCCTTGGCGATTCCGATTGAATACGTCCGACAAGCACATTTGTACAAAAAACGGACAGATTGAACAGTGACGCCGGTCACACCTCCCCGTCTGGAGATGCAGAGGTGGGATGAGGTCCGAAGGACAGGGCGTTGGCAGTAGCATTTCGTGAGATGGTCGAGAGTGCCCAGTTCGGCAGTTTCAACTGGACTTGCAAATTTGCCTGTTAAGAGGACGCCAGCCCGCTCTCCCGGGAGAATGCGACGGCCAACTGCGATTCCAGTAGCAGCCGGTCCAGCAGGCTCATCACGGTGAACAGCTAGTTGTTCCTTTTGATTTTGTCCATACTTGGTCTCCTACCCGACCAACTCACCTTTATAGGGATCAGCCCTTCACACAGGCCATCGGCTCAAGTTTGGCAACCTTGCAGGACAGCCCCGCCCGATGCGCAGCCTCGACGACGGCACAGACATCCTTATAGGCACCCGGCGCTTCCTCGGCAACACCCCGCATGGACGGACTGCGGATAATGATTCCCTGCTGGCGGAGTTGGTCGACCAACGCCCGGCCGCGCCATTGCTTTGTCGCCTGATGACGGCTCATCTGCCTTCCCGCCCCGTGGCAAGAGGAACTGAAAGAACGCGCCTCACTCTCGGCCGTCCCTGAAAGAATGTAAGAAGCCGTGCCCATCGTGCCGCCAATCAGGACCGGCTGACCGGTCAGTTGGAACGCACTGGGAAGATTGGGATGACCAGGTCCAAATGCGCGCGTGGCACCTTTACGATGAACGAACAAGCGCTTGGACCCTCCGCCATTCACCTGGTGTTCTTCTACCTTGCAAGTATTGTGTGAGACGTCATAAAGAAGACGCAGTTCAGCCTTGGGCAAGACCTCTGCAAAAGCCTGTCGCGCCAGATGCGTGATGATCTGGCGGTTAGCGAGAGCGCAGTTGATGGCCGCACGCATGGCGCCCAGATAGATCTCACCAATAGGCGATTCAATGGGAGCGCAGGCCAATTCCCGGTCAGGGAGCTCGATACGTTGCGATTCCGGGGCCAAGATCATCTTCTTCAGAAATTCCGTGCCGATCTGATGACCGAGCCCCCGGGAGCCGCAATGAATACTGAGTACTACATCGTTCTTTCGTAGTCCGAAACTTGCGGCGATGGCCGCATCGTAGATCTCCGTCACCCGTTGGACTTCCAGGTAATGATTCCCGGAGCCGAGGGTGCCCATTTCGTCCCGCTGCCGGTTCTTCGCCCTGTCAGAGACGACCTCCGCGTTGGCTCCTTTCATCGATCCGGACTCTTCGGTTCGCTCCAAATCCTGCCGTGTGCCGTAACCTTGCTCCACCGCCCAAAGTGCGCCTCCGATCAACATTGCGTCCATCTCCGCCGGATTCAAGTGAAGACGGCCTGTGCTGCCGACGCCCGCAGGCACGGCTCGGAACAGCGCCTCCGCCAACCCTTCCACGACTGGCTGAACATCATCCACAGTCAAACCCGTAGTGAGAGTGCGCACGCCACATGAAATGTCAAAGCCAACGCCTCCTGCCGACACCACACCCCCATGCCGCGGGTCGAATGCTGCGACGCCACCAATCGGAAAACCGTAACCCCAGTGAGCATCCGGCATGGCATATGCTGCTTTTTCAATTCCCGGCAGCGTGGCGACGTTGGTAATCTGCTCGTATACTTTGTCGTCCATGTCACGAATTAGGTCATTCGTTCCGTAGATGATCGCGGGCACGCGCATTTTGCCGAACGGGTCAATCCGCCATCGAGCATCCGACTCTTGAACTAGTTTAGTGAAATCCATTTTTCGCCTCTACGTAGAGGTGCTGTCACACATCCACAACACATTGGGCGATCCATGCTCCGTCAACATCGCGCTTGACTCTCAGCTCGGTGTAGGTGGCACCTTTGATTTCGGTGGCCGGCTCGTGCTTAGCCACGTCGACTTGCTGCCCCCACAGAGTTCCTTGCAGATGGCTACGATCGATCTGCACTTCAAAACGACAGAAGAGCATTTTCCTTATGGACATTTCGTATACAATCGCGTTCAGCCAATCCACAAACAACAATTCGTCGTCCGGCGCCTCACAAGAAACCTGCACGACGCTTTTGGCTTCGAGAGAGTTCACATCGGTGACGACGGCCGTTAAGCCGATTGCGGCCTGTTCAAAAGCTTCTTCCTTCGTGGCGCCGACACCGCGGATGCCAATATCCGCCAGGTGGGAGAAATGCTCCCAACGTTTGCGAACGACGGACGTTCCTCGTGCGATGGGTTTCATTGTTGCAGGCTAACCGCCCGGTCTCCGAACAAAATCCCCTTAAACACTTTCAGCGCAAGCCTGATACAGCTGCCAGAGCAGTATCTGCACTGTATATTTTTACTTCCACAAGCCGGTTGTGCGCCCGAGCCACTCGCGAACGGCTTGTGTCGGCCAGCTTTTGTTTCCCGAGTCCGATCACGTGGACCCGGTTAAAATCCATATCGCGCTGCCCGACAAAATACTGGATAACGGCGTCAGCCCGGCGCTTACTCAACGCCAGGTTGTAATCCGCGGGACCGGTTTGGTCCGTATACCCTTCGATCGCGATAAAGTAGCGCTTGAGCGAAGCAGCATTGGCAGCGATCTGGTCCAATTGTTGCTTGCCGTCTTTCGTCAGTGTGGCCCGGTTGAATCCAAAGAGCACCGTAGTTTGTCCAACAACCTTGTAGTTGTCCAAGTTCGCGACAGCTTGCCCAAGGGAGCCGATCCCTTGACTGTTCCGGTCGGCCTTCTGATCAGCCTGATTTGCTTTGCTGATGGCATCGCCGGCGCGCGAGTCGGCTGCAGTTGCCTTTTCGTTGGCTGCATCGGTAGCCACTATGTTCTTATCGAGGTCTTTACGGGTTTGGTCGATCTCCACACTCTGCTTGTTAGCCTGGTCAGCGACCTGATCCACCTTGGTCTGCACAGGTTGAATAGTTTGACGAACGTAATTCTTCGTGGCGCAGCCCGTGACGAGCATGACAGCGCCGAGCAGTACAAGAATCTGTCTCATTCTAACTTCCTCCACCGGAGCGGCTTTAACAACACCGTTTCCGGTTCTCTCTTGTCAAAAACCACGCGGCAGAGCTTCCTTCGCCTTCCTCGTTCGGCCCCTGCCATGCAACTAATGATGCACGAGACTTCCCAACCAAACTGTGATTAAGATCACTTAGCAGTGTGAACAGGCTTCATGTAGCCGACTACAATTTTCTAGGTGTGGGCGATTCGGGGCTTCTCCGATTTCTGGCCGAGACGATGTACTCACCGCAAATGAACGTCAAGGATGCTACGAATCTCGCAACCTACTGTGTTCAAAAAGTAGAGGATTATGATGAATGCGGAGGACTGATAGACGTATCCATATTGACTCGAAGAAACGACAGATGCGAATCGCTATCTCCAGAAAGCATACAGGACAGAATTAAACAAATGGAGAAACAAGAAGCCTTACTCACTGATCTGATTATATGGAAACTTTTTCTTCTTTGCTCACCTAGCATTCCTCTACCAAGAATCAGCAGCGCGTTGCAATCTTACTTTCACCAGCCGACGGCCGCGGAATATCCTCGCAACCGAGCAATTCGAAGCTCGGTCGCGTCCATAGCATTGGGCAGGGGGAACAGCCCCCCCATTGGGGGCGTTCACGTGACTTCCGAAGGGAAATACTGGGCCAACGCTTCGAGCATAGGAGCGCAGCGGCATTGATCAACCACCAGTGAGCAAAGGGACATAGTACTTGCGTACTCTGGCACTATAGGGATCGGCCGGTCACTCTAGTTCTATGAAGAGAACGGTGGTATGGCTCACTCACAAACAGATCGAAGAATTGGGAAGGACGTCGAAGCGTTCCTTGGCTCCCATCTCAGCCTTGGTGCGAGAGGCCGTGAAGAACTTCCTGCATAAAAAGCGAAATCGGCGAGGCCGCAAAGCCGCCAAGCGCTAACCCCACCCAAGCCAAAACAGGGTCGAGGTTTCAGAACCTTTCGAGGTCCGTTCACGGGAGCTCCTGGTGCTGGAATCTCGCGATGCCATTGTGCCCGCGAGCTGCCATAGGAATTCCATCACGGTGCTTGCAATCCATCAGTCCGTCATGCTACATGCATCAGCGCGCGAACGCTATAAGTGCTCTGTAGTGCACTAGCAGGCTGCTGAAAAATTGTATGGAGCAGCAATTTCTGTCTTCGTTTGCGCCATTTTTCGATTGCTGAGCGGTTTTTCGCGTTGTTTTTGGCGCTGCCGAGTGCCCCAGTTGGCCTTTGCAGCGGCATGTAGAGACACCACGGCCCGGACTTACTGCGCGGGAAACGCGGCAGCCATCAGGTTTCGCATGCGCACCAGGTTGTAGGCCGCGCACGCGAACGTAAAGATCCAATCCACCTTCAACGTTCCGCGATGCCGCACCTTGCGTAACAGTGCAATTGTCTTCAGCCAGCCAAAACATTCTTCGATGCGCTTCCTCTTCTTCTGGCTGATGCGGTAGCCCTCGCTGTTGTGTGGTGCGTCCATCAATGGCGCTGCCGCCGGGTCGCGCCAGGTTCTGCGCCACGTGCGGCGTTACGCGCATGTTCCGGCACTCGCGCACGAACTCCGCAGTATCAAATCCCTTGTCGCCACCCACGGTCACCTGCCCGATCCCCGGAACCTGCTGCAGCAGGACCATCGCCGCATCGCGCTCGGCGGTGCCCGTGGCTTCCCACACCAGGCTCGATACAATCAATCCGTTGCGATTCTCCACCAGCAGATTCCCGCAGTAGCTCAATTTCGCCTCCTTGCCTGCACCTTTGCGCGCCAGAAGCGCGTCGGGATCGGTTTTCGATTCGTGCGTTTGGTTCGACCGCTTCTCGCCACGAAAATCCACCGTGGGATTTCCCGGATCGTCCGGCGGCGAACTCTTCTTGTCCTTGGGCTGAAAACTCTTCGCGCTGGCCCACGCTTCCAGCAGCGTGCCGTCCACGCTGAAATGCTCGTCCGAAGCCCATCCCCTCTCTCGCGCCTGTGCCACCACTCGCGACAGAAATTCCTTGGCCACCTCCGCCTCCAGCAACCGGTCGCGGTTCTTGGTAAACACGGTCGCGTCCCACACCGCATCATCCAAATTCAGTCCCACAAACCAGCGAAACAGAATGTTGTAATCCATCTCTTCCATCAGTAGCCGCTCGCTGCGCACCGAATACAACATCTGCAACAGCTGCGCCCGCAACAACTGCTCCGGCGGTATCGATGGCCGACCCACTTTCGCGTACATCTTGTTGAACTGGGGTGACAGCTGCTTCAGGATTTCGTCCACCATCGTGCGGATGGGCCGCAGCGGATGATCCTTGCGCACTCGCTGCTCCGGGGAAATGTAGCTGAACACGTGAGACTGTTGCCGATCGGTTCCTCGCATGCACATTGGACGCGTTCTGCGCTGCTTCGTTGCAAAATATCCGACTTTTTCCGCAACCTGCTAGCTTCTCCGGGCGGCGAAAGCGGCCGTGATGCAAGCCGCCAATGATCATCTGAACCTGCTCGCTAGCATTAAAGAGAAGTGCGGTTCCTATGGCACGAGCTGTCATCTTTTTCTCCTATGGCCGACTGAAGCAATGGCCTTTGACGCACTGCTATTATCTGGCACACTGTTGTGCGCCGAGCTCCAGACTTGATTGAGCAGTGCAGGACGGAGCCTTGAATAAGAACGAAGAGATCATTCGGGCGCTACTGGAAACCGCGGCTCAGGCAATCGTGACGGTTGATTCCGACGGCCGGATTGAACTTGTTAATGCAACAGCCGAACAGATGTTTGGATATTCCCGACAGGAGATGGTGGGTCATCCGGTGGAGATGCTGATTCCTAGTGCGGTTGCGAGATGCCCATCATCATCACCGCGCGGACTATTTCGTTCACCCGCGTAGTCGGCCGATGGGAATCGGGCTCGACCTTGCGGGCCGTCGCAAGGATGGTTCCGAGTTCCCCATTGAGGTGAGTTTGAGCTATATCGAGACGGAGAATGGAATCGTGGCGGTCAGCTTTATCACCGACATCACCGACCGCAAACTGGCAGAGACAGAATTGCAAGCTAGGGCAACCTCGCTTCAGGAGAGCCAAGAAAGCCTCCGAGCTTTAGCCGGGCAGCTGCTCACGGCGCAAGAAGAAGCGACCCAGCGTATCTGCTCGCGAACTGCACGACGTTTTTGGGCAGAAAATGGCCTTACTCAGTCTAAGGATTAGCGAGATCGAAACCCTCCTTCCTACCCAGCCGGATTTGGCGGAGGAGAAGTTGCGAGCCTGTCGCGAACAAATCGGAATGCTGGCCCAAGAAATTCAGGAATTTTCAAGGCAACTGCACTCCAGTGTTCTCCACGAGTTGGGTTTGGAAATAGCTTTGCGAGCTGAGTGTGATGCCTATTCTCGACGAACCGGCACGGCAGTAGAGTTTTCGGCGGAGAACGTCCCTGAACTTCTTCGCGGAAGACATCAGCCTTTGCCTGTATCGCGTGGCGCAAGAGAGCCTTCACAATATTTGGAAACACGCGGAATCAAACCGCGTTCGTGTAATGTTGAGAGCCTCGAACGAGGAGATCGAACTCATCGTAGAGGATTTCGGGAAGGGTTTCGATATCGAGGCGACGAAGGGACAAGGCGGATTGGGATTAATCAGCATGCAAGAGCGCGTGCGTCTCGTCGGTGGAAGTTTTGCGATCACGACTAGAGCAGGAGATGGAACCCGGGTACAAGTTCGTATTCCGTTACGGAGCGAGTAGCCATGGCCCGTCCACGCGTGTTGCTAGGAGATGACCATGTAATGTTCTGCGAGGGGCTGCGCTCGATTTTGGAGCCTCACTTCGAGGTGGTCGGCATTGCCGAGAACGGCCAGGAACTGGTGACGGCTGCCGAGCGGCTTCAACCGGATGTGGTGGTGGCGGACGTCTCGATGCCGTTATTGAACGGGATCGGAGCTGCCCGCAAGCTTCAGAAGATGAAGCGTCCTCCCAAGATCGTGTTTCTGACCATGCATGCGGACCCAACCTTCGCCACCGAGGCCTTTCGCGCCGGCGCGTCTGGATACGTTCTCAAGAGTTCTCCCGGCAGCGAGATCGTGACGGCAATTCAGGAAGCGATTCAGGGGCGGACGCATATTTCTGCGGTTGTTGCTGGCGGTGTCTTGGGCGGCTTGATGGAGAGTCGCACAGATCAGAAGAAACGAGCAGCGGAACTGACATCGCGTCAGAAAGAAATCCTCCAACTGATTGCCGAAGGGAAGTCTCCTAAGGAAATCGCAGTCATCCTGAACGTTTCACCTCGCACCGTGGAATTCCACAAGTATCGAATCATGGAAGCCATCGGTGTGCGAACGATCGCCGAACTTACCCGATATGCCGTGAACCACGGGATCGTCTAGGGATACTCTGTATTTCTGACACCGGTTCTCTGGAACGTTCCGTTTAGGAAACTAGTAAGTTCCCTAGTAGCTTTCCCGCCGTACAAGTGTGACCATACTCTAACAACTCGTTGAATGAGGTTCTGGACACGGACAAGCTGGAGGCACCGCCCCCACCTCCCAAGCTGGCAAATAAATGGGAAAACCGAGAATCCTATTGGCGGATGACGATGGGGACTTTCTGCAGGCCCTCCAGACGTTGTTGACGTCGGAATTTGAAATTGTGGCTTCCGTCGGAGACGGGTACGCCCTTATTAAGGCAGCAGCAGTGCACAAACCGGATCTTATTGTCACCGATATCTCTATGCCGCTTCTCAGCGGGCTTCGCGCCGCCCGGCAGTTGAGAAGGGACCAGCCAAGTATTCCCATCGTCTTTCTGACCATACGCGAGGAACCTGCTTTTGTAGCGGAGGCCCAGAAATTGGGCGCGTCTGGTTACGTGGTAAAGCGGTCCGCTGCGTCTGATTTGATGCCGGCAATTCGCACAGTTCTCCAAGGCGGTTCCTTCATTTCCGCGGATCTTCGCAATTCAGATCCATCCTCGGACTCGTAAAGCTCGCCGGCAAACTCGCAAAAAGATCAGAGAAGACTCGGAAATCTCCGAGTTCCCATCACGGCACTTCGAGAATATTCTTGCGCTCCTGAGTTACCAGACCATTATAAAGGAGAACAACGAAAATGACCGCGCAATCAGCAACGGCAATGCAAACTACGAAGGGATCGGTGCCTGTAAAGCAACGTCCCGCCGATCTGTTCGATGATTTCAACAACATTTATGACTCGATTACGCGAAGAGCGTTCGAACTGTTTGAAGGCAATGGAGGCTGGCTCGGACGCGATTTGGACAATTGGCTTCGCGCGGAAGAAGAAGTGCTGCACCCACTACCGCTGGAGATTGCAGAGTCCGACGGCGACTTTACAGTCAAGGCCGAAGTGCCTGGTTTCACTGCCAAGGATGTCGAGATCAATGTGGAACCGCGCTGCTTAAAGATCGCCGGGAAACGCGAAACCAAGGAAGAAGAGAAGAAAGGCAACAGTGATCCGTTCCGAGTGGTGCGCCGATCAGATCTTGCGAGCCGTCGACTTGCCCGCGGATGTTGATACCTCGAAAGTCAACGCAACTCTGAAAGATGGCATTCTTACGATTGATCTCCCCAAAGCTGCGCATGCGAAGGCCGTACGCATCGAACCCAAGGCGTCCTGAACCTCGGTGGAAGAGTAAGGGCTACGACCAGCGGACAGAAGGTTTTTGAGTTTTGCACGAGCCGCGGTTGCGCCGGTCTTTCGAACCAAGGCTAATTCTTGGGAGGATACTCCAAATGGCTTCCCCGAACATCGTAGTGGTTTCTGACAGTCTAGAAACTCAACAAGCCTTTGCCAGTGTCTTGGGCCAGTGGGGGCTGGCACCAATCCTTGCGTCAACAG
The DNA here is from genome assembly GCA_963705015.1 of Terriglobia bacterium. Lineage (GTDB taxonomy): Bacteria > Acidobacteriota > Terriglobia > Acidiferrales > UBA7541 > Palsa-360. The sequence continues at coordinate 5,099,950 of CAVPIN010000002.1, read as the reverse complement.
CCTGCGAAGCAGAAGCGATTCTGAACCGCCATCCCGTCTCTTTGATCTTCTGCTCGGATGAATTGCCTGGCGATGGAATCGATGATCTTATCCGCCAAACCTGGCGTCCACAGAACAAAGTCCCGGTCGTAGTGGTTTCTCGCTTAGACGACTGGCAGCGCTATCTCAACTTTCTGCAAGCCGGTGCTTTCGACTACGTTCTCTATCCGCCGAGCGACGTTGAGATCGAGCGAATCGTGAAGAACGCGTTGAATCTCGGTACGTTGGCGATGGTCCACGGAGCTGCCTAGGTCGGACGCGCACAACATGGACAGACCGAAGTTGAGAATCCAAGCAACACATTGACGCGAAAGAGCGGTGCGCCAGATGTCAGGTCCTTACGGTTTTGAGCTGAGTGAAAGCTGCCGGAGCTGCAAATTCCGGCGGAATGGATTTTTCTGCCAGCTCTCTCCGGACGAATTGAAGGACTTCGATGCAATAAAGCATGTCTCGGCTTATCCGGCTGACGCGATTCTTTTTATGGAACAGCAGAAGTCACAGGGAATCTATTTACTCTGCCAAGGTCAAGTAAAGCTATCCTTCACTTCTAGCGAGGGCAAGACGCTTGTCTTGAGAATTGCCAAACCCGGTGAGATTCTCGGTCTGTTGTCTGCATTGTCCGGCAACCCGTATGAAGTGACTGCCGAGACTCTGCGACCTTGCCAAACCGCTTTCATCTCCAGCAATGACTTTCGGAAGTTCCTCCGGAAACACCCAGCCGTTTTCCAGCGTGTGGCCAGCCATCTAGGCTGGGAATACAAAGTTGCGTGCGAACAATTGTACGCGGTTGGCCTCGGTGCCTCCATATGCGAAAGAGTGGCCAAGTTCCTGTTGAATTGGTCCGCTGAGGGAGGAGCGCCAGGAAATGGGACTCGGTTCACATTGCCACTGAGTCATGAGGAGATTGCCGAACACATTGGGACCACACGGGAATCGGTCACTCGAACACTGGGTGAATTCAGGTGCCGGGGCCTAATCGAAAGTCTTGGTTCGACTTTCGTGATCGCTGATCGCGCAGCCCTACAAGAGCTCCGTATTCGGCCAGCGAGTCCACAGAAAGCAGCTCCCCACTTACTGAACATGATTCCGATTCGGCGAAGTGATTCCCCAGGAATTCGGCAATCATTATGGAATCATGCTCGGCGTGGGAGGAAGAGAGCATGAACATGCAACCGGCCTGTCATTTGTCATCGAGTAGAGCGGATAGATGGAACGAGAGAAGAGCCACTTGTGCTTCGGAATTTAGGTTACATAGGGGAGCATAGCCATGAAAGTTAGCGAGGTGATGACGAAGGCGCCAGCATATTGCAGTACGGATACAACACTCGGAGCTGCGGCAGAAATAATGTGGAACCGCAACTGCGGATTCCTTCCGGTCGTCAGTCCTCAACAAAGCGTCGTTGGTGTAATCACCGACCGTGATATGTGCATCGCTATGGCAACGAGAAATCGGTTGCCAGGCCAAGTTACGGTGCAGGAGGTGTCCTCAGTGGTTATCTATTCGTGTCGGCCAGATGATGACGTCCGGGTCGCGATGGAAACGATGGCGGACAAAAAGGTTCGCCGCTTGCCGGTCATGGGTGCCGACGGAAAGCTCGAGGGAATTCTTTCTCTAGACGATATCATCCTGCACGCTGACTCGCAGGCTCGCGGTTCGCTCTCCCCGGAATACATTTTGAGCATTCTCAGGAAGCTATACGAGTCGCAGCTTCGTCAAACGAGGGAGAAGGCCGCAACCGCATGAATCTGGGGCCAGAGAGGCCCGTCCAAGCGCATCTAGACACCCTGCATAAAGATCGGCCAGACAAGTTGCTACTGAAACTGACGGCTGAGAGAAATCACCTGAGGAACCGATGAAAACGACGATACCTAAGGCGCTGCTGATCGGTGAAAACGCTCTAGGTCCCTCGTATTTGGCAAAGCGCTTGCGGGGACGAGGATTTGAATGCAGCTTCGCAACTTCGTATCAGGAAGCCTGTTCGTTGCTGAGGGCTCAAGGCTTCGATTTAGTCCTTAGCCCGATGAGGTTGCGCGAAGTCAGTTTCTTTTCTCTGATTGATTTGCTTGATGGATCCGGCGCTACGTTGTTCTATTCCCACCCGGTGGAAGAGAGTTGCTGGTGGGTGCCTGCACTCCGGCACGGTGAAAAGTGCTTTGGATCCTCCGCGTTTCGCCCCAGCGAGTTTGCCTCTGTGCTCGACGAAACAATTGCGGAGATCCAATGCGAAGGACGTGTGGCGCGCGATGTTCGGCAATTCAAGGTCCACCAATCCTCGCTTTCAGTCTTCGCGGTGCCCTCTTCGTGGTCAGAAACATTGCCTTCAGGCCCCGCGCGCGCGAAGACTTCGGCGCTGGTGAAGCATAAGGGTATGGCGTTGAAAAAGTTCGCTTGCTGAGCTAGATGCCGATTCCCGCCTTGTCTCTATAAATCTTGTCATTCATGCCGCAATAGGCGACGAACCATTTCAACCCGGCGATCTCGTCACCGGGGCGTGGAGGTACGTGTTGTAGAAATTAAAGGATCATCCCTGAGAGACTCGAGTCGATGAGAAATAAGATTCAAGATCTGCCGGCGAAGAGGTGCGGCATCGCCGGCATCGTTGGGATACGTTCGGTTCGATAGAATGATCACGTACGTAGCTGAGCTAGGGTCAACCCAGAGCATAGTGCCCGTGAACCCGGTATGGCCGTATGAACCCACGTGCTTCAATTGAGCGCCACCCGGGTCGAACGGCGCGCCAAGATCCCATCCCAGCCCTCGCAGACGCATCGCCCCCGCAGGTGACTCGACAGAAGTCATTTCATCAATCGAGTGATGAGAGAGAATACGGATACCACGCCAACTTCCCCCATTCAGCATCATTTGCGCAAAGATGGCCAGATCGTCAGCGGTAGAAAACAAGCCAGCATGTCCTGCTACTCCGCCCATTCTAGCCGCTGATGGATCGTGAACCTCCCCAAGACGGAGCCTCCCCTCTGTGTATTGGGTCGGAGCGATACGGGTGCGGTCTGCGGCGGGCGGCTTGAAGAAAGTATCGGTCATACTCAATGGGTCAAAAATGTTCACGCGGGAATAAACTTCGAGTGGCAGGCCCGAGACTCGACGAACCAATTCGCCGAGAACCTCGAAATTGATATCGCTGTAACGATAGTGTGCACCTGGAGGATCAAGAGGCTTCTCGGTCTCGATCATCCTGAGAGCTGTACGATAGCCAAGCCATCTAGGCTCAAGGTTCAAATCCGATGGAAGTCCGGAATAATGGGTGAGCAGCTCGCGCACCGTAATTGTCCCTTTGCCGTTCCGGCCGAATCCAGGCCAATATCTGGTGACCGGTGCGTTAAGATCAATCTTGTGGCGCTCATTCAGTTGCATGATCGCAACGCTGGTCGCTACTACCTTCGTCAGAGATGCGAGATCGAAAATCGTGTCGGGCGTCATGGCTAGACGTTCCGGTTTGATCTCGCGATCGCCGAAAGCCACGCGGTAAACGATTCTGCCTCGCTGGCCGACTTCCACAACCGCGCCGGGAATTCTTCCTGCTTCAATCTCGTGGTTGACGATGTCGCCGATTTGCGCAAGCCCGTTGGGGAATAGGAGTGTTGTGCTTCCTACAGGGCAACTCTCTCCCGGAGCGCTCACTGCAATGAACACCTGCAGCAACAGAGCGATGGTAATTGCGCTGATTGAGCGTCTCAGCATGCCCTTTGTCGTGGCTGAAATCTTATCATTTGTCGGGCAAATCAACGCAGACCGGGGGATCATTCTCAAGCCCGGCAGGAGAATAGATGTTGTGCGGATTCCATAGCATCCAACCATCCGTGCCAAAATCGTCGGCGGCTGCGATTTGGGCTTTTATCTCCGTATCGCCGAACAATCTACGGTCGAATGCGTAGTCGCGAAAGGCTTGGAGCCACGGGCGAAAGCGAATCGGTGCAATGCTGGTCCGTTCGCGTGCATCCTGCATTGAGCGGAAGATGATCTCATAGGGGTGAGCCACTGGGAGTGGATAGCCAGGAATACCGAACTGGAAGCAAGAGGGATAAAGCATCGGAGAAATGTAATCAACGACCGAAGAGAGCTCTTGGAGCCTCTGGCCGATGTGGGTATCGTCCAGGTTCCACATGACGTATCCAAATATATCTGCGGCCAAGAAAACGTTATAACGAGTGAGCTGCCGGCGCGCTTCGCTGAGGAAACCCGTGATTGCAGCGAGTCGGTTTTCCTCCGTGTTCGGCTTCGAGAAAACAAGCCCAGATTCGTCCGGGAATCGGACGTAGTCAAACTGGATTTCATCGAATCCGAGGCTCGCCGCCTCTATGGCAATTGCGATGTTGTAGTCCCACGCTTCCTTGTTAAAGGGATCGGTCCATCCGGAGTCTTCTCGATCCTTGAAGATCAGCCCGCTGGTTCGTTTGACCGCGAGGTCGGGACTAGCCGTCGCAAGCGGATCATCTTTGAAGACGACAATCCGGGCAATCACGTAGAGATGTTCCCGATGGAGACGATCTAGCAGGCTCTTGGGATCGGGGATCGTTGTTATTCGCTCCGCCCCGACTTGCTGAGCCAGCGGCAACGGAGCTCCGATACGGAATCATCCCGCGATCGCTTTTGACATCAACGACGACCGCATTGAGCTGCATTGTGTCGATCAGGCCGAGTGCGGATTCGCGCAGCTTGGCACTGCCAATGCCGTAAAACGAAAGGTAAAGCGCCTTTGGCTGAAAAGCGGTGAGTGCAACATCACGTCGTCCAGTTGTGAACTCGGATGCAGGCAACGATTCCCGCGTGTAGCCATAAGCCCTGAAACCGATTGAGTCGCTCGGACCGTTGATTTCGAAGGTGCCATCATGGTTTGTCCTTACCGTCAAATCGCCCAGCGTGACGATTGCATCCGCCAGCGGAGCATGCGTGGATGCGTCCACCACTCTTCCGCTATACGCCAGAGCCGGACTGCTTATTGAAACCAGTGCGCATAACAACAGGAGTACAATTGCTGCAAGGACGCGCTTTGGATTCCGTCTCTTCAGTCCACTGATAGAACCCGAAAATAAAGACTCAACCAACGGTTCACCTGGCTTTCGAAGCTCCAGTATCAATTCTGTTCATGCCGCGTCCCGGCGAAACCCTCCCGGATCTTGAGTCAGAAGCCGTTCAAAAGCCTTCCCAACATCGCTATCGCTAACGATGAAACGGGGAATGGCCATTACGCTATCTTCCTTTGATACCTTGCGCCTTTCGATCGTGAAAGCCGCAACGTACCCGGCTTTCTGGGCTGCCGCGATCAGCTCATCGTCGTAGATTCCAAATGGCCATGCGAGCATGTCGACTTTCGTATCGAACCGGCGCTCCAGCACCTCTCGTGATTTGTCCATTTGAAATTCTACGAATTTCTGATATTCGGTTGCCGAGAGACGCTGCTTCTCCACGCGGAAATTCGGGTGCCAATAAGTGTGCGATTCAATCTCAAATAGACCTGTCGCCTTCAACTCCTCGAGCTGTTCCCATGTCATGGCGTACGAGGCATTCGAAATCGCCGAAGGATAAATGAACAGAGTGACGGGAATGTTGTACTTCTCGATCAGAGGCTTCATGTCGGTAAAAACACTTCGATGGCCATCATCCGCTGTGATTGCTACGGCGCGCAGCGGCAATTCACCATGCCCAGTCAGGAAATTCACAATGTCCCGCAACGGCACGACCGTGTAACCATTGTCATGAAGAAACTGGAGCTGGCTTGCGAACACAGACGTCCTGACCGTCATGGCGTCTGCGACGACGGGCCCAAACCGGTGGTATACAAGGACTGTTGCTGAAGTTCCTTCAGCCGATTTTCCCTGCATATTCGCTATGACGCTTGCTGTGGCGAAAAAGAGGAGAGGGGCTACGATCAGGACTGCGAAAGAAACAAAATATCTGCATCTTTCGATACCCTTGCGAACATTCGTCTTCTGACTCGACCTGTGCTCGCTGTTGTTTTTCAGTCTGATCATACGCCCATACAGAGAAGTTTGTCACCCAGAGCAAGACTGCGGTCTTCTCGCCTTCCGATTAGCGGTGACCTCCCCGGCGAACACCTCCACCGGGAAACCCGCCTCTGTGTCCTCCGCTGCGAAAGCCTCCGGGCGGCTCAAAACCATGTCCGTAAGGCTCGTGAAACTCGCCGAAGCGATGTGGGTGGTTATAGCGATAGTAAAAGAGAGGAGACCTGTAGACGAAAATCGGCGAATAGAAGCCCCAACCAAAATAGCTGTAATAAATCCCGTCGGCGGGAAGGAATGTCCAGACGCCGAACCAAGGAGCCCAATACCATCCTGGCCCGACCCAACCCGGACCATACCAGCCCGGCCCTACTCCAACGTAGACATGCGCCGCATCAATCGTCGCTTCTGACAAATATGCCGACCGCAAACCGCACCAGCGATAGAAATCGTCCGCGTACTGCCTGGTATCAAAGCCGTGAGCCTGAAGCTTTCCTCCGGTGCCGAGGGTGACCTCGCGCTCTCCCCCCAGGCTTACCTTCTGTTCGCCAACAAATACATCTGCTTTTCCCTTATAAACGCGCACCTGGTTGTGGTCGGCGTCAAACTCGTATAAACCGTTCTTTAGGAGTCTCGTGCTGGCTCCGGCCTGATTGACGCGAATGTTGTTTTCTTTGTGGATGTCCAGGACTTCGACGCTCGCGCGTCCCTTTTGCAGCTCAACCTCGGTATCGGCCAAACCGGGCGAGATCATTTTTACTTGGCTGTTGTCCGCCACTCGAAGAAAGACACCGGGGGTGAGCAAAATCTCCACTTTGCCCGCTTGGGTCGTTAGCGTCTGGTCCTTGTCGAGAGCAACAGAGCCAACTGAATCGGCGGTGACGCGTTGTTGTATCGATCGAGGCCTGACCTTCGACATAATTTATGCCGCCAACTCGTGCCGGGCGCGCATTTTGATCCTGGCTCCATGAGGGAACGGTAACGAATCCTCCCAGCACGAAACTCCCAATCAGCAACTGTGCGAACCAAGTTTTCATGGCTTTTATCACTCCCAATGCTGCATCTGCGGCTCTCGCGTCACCGATCTGCTTCGATTCTTCCAGCGAGCGACTTGCCGGATCTGACCATCAGCAAAACTTTTGCAGAATCTCCACGTTTCAAATCTGCGGCAAATATCCGCCTAGTGCGGTGATTTCGGTCACAGTGTCGGCGTGGTTGAAGGCGGCTTCTGGGGAAGCATGTGTTCGGATGGAATGAAAATCGCTGTGATGAACACAAGGCTGAAGATGACCAACGCAGCTGCGAGTTTGCGAACTGATGCGAGATTACTAGTGCCGGAATGGAGTCGCCGCGTTGAAAACCGCAGATTTAACTTAAACCAGAAGCGTGAGCCTTATTCTCCCGCAGCGCCGAACCTCTGAAGCGGGCCAGATGTTTTGGCGGTCTGTTCGTGTACACTCGAGATCGCCTCGCGCATCTCCGCATGGATATGCCCATTCGAGGCCAGAATCTCGTAATCGCCAGGGCGGTAAGGTTGACCGGCGAAGTTGGTCACCACGCCTCCAGCTTCACGCACCAGAAGCACTCCTGCTGCCGTGTCCCAGGGATGCAAGCCAAATTCCCAAAATCCGTCAAACCGTCCGCAGGCTACTGATGCGAGGTCAAGTGCTGCCGACCCGTCGCGGCGCATTCCCTGCGAGCGGAGTGCAAAATTCCAGTAGTAGTCGATGTTCGGGTTGGGCGTGCGTTTAAGACTGGGAAAACCCGTGGCCACCAAGCATGCCGAGAGATGGTCGACACCGGAGACACGGATTCGTGTTTTGTTCAGATAGGCGCCTTCTCCCCTTGAACCGGTGAAAAGCTCTCGCGTAATCGGCTGATAAACTACGCCGACTAGCAATTCCCCAGCTTCCTCCAGTGCAATTGAGACCGCGAAACACGGGTAACCATGGACAAAGTTCGTGGTGCCGTCAAGAGGATCGATGATCCAGCGATAGCGCGAATCGCTTTCCTGCCCTCCTCCTTCCTCCGACAGGATCGCGTGCTTCGGGAAGCACCTCCGCAATCGACTCACAATCGCCTGTTCGGACTGCCGATCAGCCTGTGTCACAAGATCGAGCTTCCCTTTGCGGCTGACTTTTGCTGGCCGACCGAACTCAGAAAGAAGGATGCCACCAGCTTCTATTGCCGTCTCAATCGCTGCTTCCAAGAATTGATTGCTCATTCGTCAGAAGATCGCAGGCCTTTAGGTTCGCAAACCCGCCGCCTCTGGTCGCGCCGAACCGGTTCGTCCATTGAAGATAGGCGCTCTGCGATTGACGGGGAGCCAAGGAGACGCGGAGCCGTAGACGTGCAATCGCAGAGCATCGAAGTAGTGTGGCTATGGCTGCCCATGCGGCCCGCGGACTGTGGAAGTGGGAGCAAGGTGACGCCGATTCTGCGATTCGACTTGTTAGTTGCCTGCTGTGATTTGTGTCACAGCGATCGATGATTCCGATTACATATCCTTGCCTTAGCCAAACGTATCTTGCGTATCGTAAGTTCATTCTTCAAAAAGGAGCATACAAATGGCGCAGCAGGGACTAGCAACACAATCAGCTCGGGAGGCGGCACCAGCAATCCGCGTGGGCACTCTGAGCGATGAAATCCAGCAAATGTTCGATTCAGTGGCTCGCAGGGCTTTTCAGATATTTCAATCCAATGGCCAAGGTTTCGGGCACGATGTTGAAAACTGGCTTCAGGCGGAACGGGAGCTATTCCACCCGGCCCATCTCGATGTATCGGAGTCTGCCGAGGGCTTCAGTGTCCGAGCAGAAGTGCCTGGTTTTGCGGCCAAAGAACTCGAAGTCAATATCGACGGGCAGCGCCTGACGATCTCAGGGAAACGCGAGAAGCACGAAGAGCGAAAGGATAAGAAGTCTGTTTATTCCGAATATTGCTCGGGCCAAGTTCTTCGCGTTATGGACTTGCCGGCAGGTGTCAAGGCGGACGCCGCGACGGCGAGTCTGAAGGATGGCATTCTCGAAGTGGAAATACCGAAAGCGGCCCCAGCCAAGAAGATTCCGGTTGAATCGAAGGCTGCATAGTTGATTCTCAAGTTGGGCTGCGGCTGCTTACATAAGCGAACCGCCGAACTTGTATGGCTTTCGGAGATACGACGTGGCGGAGTCGCAGCATCAACATTCTTGGGGATGCAGAAGCGTATCTAAGTCGAGCGCTTCGGTTTTTCCGATGAACAAACCGATCCGGAATAAGTCAGCAACGCTATGTCTTTCGGATTAAGATTCTGGCGATGCCTGCCCTGAATCAATTGAGTCTCGTCGAACTAGAGGAACTCGCCGCCAAGTTGCGCCATGCCATTGCCCGAAATCCGGAAGATTCTCGGATGGAGCAGCGTGAACTGGAAGACGTGAAGCAGTGGATCGCAATTCGCCAGCAGAACAGAGACGAGTTCAACTCTGAGCGTTAGCCGAATCCCCGAGGACGGCTTACCGACATAGCCTGTACAGACCATCCGGAAAAGGACTGTTTGGCTCGTTCGGCTCCCCAGTGGGAGTTTCCGGTTGCTCATAAACTAGCCGCATAACAGAGCGGGATATGAGGAAGTTCCAATGCCCGAACTGAAAACCGAACAGCTTGTACGCTACATGAGCTCTCTACTGGGAGAACAGGTAAGGCTGCTGGACGTGGTCGTTCTGGGGCACTCCCCCGAGCAAAAGACTCTCAAGGGATACGGGTATGGGACACCGGTCCGCGTCGATTACGAGCTGGCCGATCACCAGCGCCATAGCGCCGTGCTCCACACGATCAGCCCAGGACCCTTTGGACACGAACATATGTCTGACCGTGCTCACATTCTGCTTTGGGAACATCAGGCTTTTAACCGTCTGCCACGTCATGTTCGATCCCTGGATGTCGGTGGCTTCCAATCGGACGGGAGTATCATTTCTCTTGGCAAAGTTCAGGAAGCCTGCCTACTAACCGAGTACGCCGAGGGCCAAAACTATTCGTTGGATCTCCAGCGAATTCGGGATGGCGGAGCGCTCACGGATCTCGATCTGGCGCGTGCCGATGCCCTATGCGACTACCTAGTGGCAATCCACGCCGAGCCTGTGAACGATTCCGGGCTATACACCCGCCGCATCCGCGAGTTGTTGGGACATGGTGAATGCATCATGGGTCTCACCGATTCTTATCCTCGCCATGCATTCATCACGGCAGATCTGCTTCAGGAGATCGAGCATCGGTGTGTGCGATGGAGATGGCGGATCAAAGGCCTAACTCACCGGTTGCGGCAGATCCACGGAGATTTTCATCCATGGAATATCTTGTTTCGATCCGGGGTGGATTTCCAACTCCTCGATCGCTCCAGAGGCGAATACGGTGACCCTGCAGATGATCTGACATCTTTGACACTGAATTATTTTTTCTTCTCACTTCAACGCAGCGGACGCCTCGAAGGTCCCCTTGAGACGCTGTTCCTCCGCTTCTGGAATCGCTATCTGGAAAAGAGCGCGGACCGCGAAATATTGCGCGTCGTTGCACCTTTTTTCGCTTTTCGTGGTCTGGTGATCGCCAGTCCGCTTTGGTACCCGACGCTATCGGATACAGTTCGAAAAGGGATTGTCTCGTTCGTCCTAGCGGTGTTGGATAGCGAGAGTTTTGATCCAACTCAAGTGAACTCCTATGCAGGAGTCTAGGATCACCGACGCTTTCGCTGTGTGGATAACTGGTCTCCCGGCTTCTGGGAAGTCGACCATAGCTGCGAAGCTAATCGCTCAACTAAATGCTCGGGGAGTGGATGTGGCCCTACTGGAGTCCGATGAACTGCGAAAGATCTTTACGCCCCATCCCCGATATGATCCCGAAGAACGCGACATGTTTTATCGGCAGATGGTGTATGTCGGAGTTCTCCTGACGCAGCATGGCGTTCCTGTCGTGTTCGATGCGACCGCCAATCGTCGTCTGTACCGAGCATGGGCGCGACAGCAAATCCCTAAATTCGTGGAGGTCTATGTGGAGTGTCCACTAGCGACCTGCATGGCCCGAGACCCCAAAGGAATCTATCGCCGAGCACGCGAAGGTGAAGCCAAAACCGTGCCTGGTCTTCAGGCGGCATATGAGGCGCCTGAAAAGCCCGAAGTGGTATTGCAGGGAGATCGGGAGGCGCCGGAAGATGCGGCCCGGAGAGTCATTACTAAGCTGGCGGAAATGAACTATGTATAGCATGCCATCCTAATTCCAGGCGCCCTCGAACGTTTGTCTCCGCCAACGGAACATTGCTCGTGGAGCCTCTGCAGCAAGCGGGTCGCGCGTTTGCGTAGCCTTTGCTTCTTGCGCGAAGCTATCAGAAGATCATCGTTCTTGATATCTCCGAAACCGCAATGCGCAAAACATCCGCTGATTGGGTTCAAACTTCTAGTGCTACCTCAACTGGGAGCATCGCCATGGAAGCCGCTACGTGGCGAAAGTGGTTGATGGCGAGGTGACTCTCTACGTCAAGGTCAGGAACTTCACACGTTGTGGAACTATCGAAGGCGGCGCTTCCTCACTGGTCGCAAGCACGATGGCTTGGTCAAGCCCACTGCTCACCAATAAGCCTGTCAGCATCTTCCGCCTCTCGCCGTCAAGCAAATCAGCCCTGTCGATCACAACAAATCGCAACCCCGTTACTATCGCCAGGGCAATTTGGAAAGCGACGCTAAATCGAAACCGCTCTGACTCAGAGAGGTGCTTTAGTGAAGAGCCGAGACGAGCGTCGTCGCTCGACGAACTGACGCGAATCTCGAATGGTTCGAGCGCCAACTTGCAGGTGTATCCGAACGCTGCGAGATGCAGATTGAGGTCCTTCGTGAACGATCCGATCCGGCCGCCTACTTGATCCATCACCAGACCACTCGGCCCGAAAAATTCTGTCAATCGGTCTAGCACCGCAATCTTCGTCTCCAAGCTGGACTTCTGTCTGGCAGACGCTTCCCACTTCTCTTTGGCGCTCTCAGCTTGTTGGGCTTTCTCCAGCACTCATTCTCCTTTGTTGATTCGCTCCACAAGGATGGTCATTCGGCTTTCGAGATCACCACTATTGGGTCTCTGCGTTGTCTGAAGTTTCGATTGTTCCTCTACCAGTTTTGTTCGCCGGGCGAGAGCTTTGCGGTGCCCTTCGAGCCGCGATTTTGCCACTTCGATTTCGGTGTACTCGTTTAGCTCCTCCCGCGTTCCCTGAATGAGGCCCTCAAGGTCGTCTAGGCGTTCGCACAGCGCATTCATCTCTCCCGCCTTTACCTCCTCCCCAATCGGCTGCCCACATGTTGGGCACTTGTCCTTCAATCCCTGCGCGGTTGCAAGGGACGTTTCGACTGCCTTCTGCTCAGCGATCAGATCCGTCAACTCCAGACGGAGTTTCTCCGTATGGTCTCGCTGCGATTCAAGTTGGAGCAGCTCTTGCTCTTGGCTCGTGTTGAGGATCTCCGACGATAATTCCTCGATTTCCGTCTGCACCTGCTTCAATCGTGTCTGCGCCCCTTCCCACGTGGCATCTGCCTCTGCTTTCTGCGCGACGAGTCTCTCCTTCTGCTGCCGCAATTCTTCGAGTTTCTTCTTTACCTCTTGCAAAGACGGGAGGTCCGATGGGATATCGGGCTTCTCCATTTGCCCCAGCGCCTTTAGAGAACGGCTTGCGTCCGTCCGCAAGTCATAGAACCTTCTGTGGGCAGCTTCGATGTCAGCGACGCACGTCACTCTTGGCTGCTCTTCATTCAGGGCCCGGAGCGCGTTGCCGATGTCTTCAGGAATGTCTACTTTCCCTACGTCGACCACCTGGGCCAGGAGCCTCTTTTGCTCGGCCTCCGACATCTCGATGAATCGGCCCGCATTCAGCACAGCGGACAACGCGTCTGCTGAGCCAAAGCGTTTCTCCAGGGAGGCCTCCGCAGCATCCACGGGCACCCGGTGTCCGTCGAGTTCAACGATGTGCGATCTCGGCGTCCTTCGCCGGCATATCGTCTCTCCTCCCTCAAGGGTCGCCGAAACCTCAAGTTCCTTTGCTTGAGTCCGAATCAAAGATTCGGCTCCGCGGCCAGCACCATCTGTCATTTCACATCGTCCCGTGAACAAATACTCCAGTGCCATTTGGATAGAGCTCTTTCCACTGGCATTGGGCCCGCGCACGAAGTTGAATCGATCAAGGTCTAAGACCGTCTCTTGGTGCGATCGAAAGTTCTTCAAAGTCAGCGTCAGAATTCTCATGATTGTTGCTCCTTACGGCCATTTCTTCCTTCCCGCCCGATCTTTAGCTCGGTTTCGACACGCACGTCAGCGATCTCTGCCAGCCTGTGGGCAAGTGCGGCGCGCTTTTCTGCCTTGATCGCGGAAGAGAGACCCGAAATCGTCAGCTTTTCCCGCAGCGGCCGCTCATCGGGATGTCTTGTGAACCATTCATCAAGAATGGAAACGCCATCTTGATACGGATAGAACCTCTTCTCGGTTGGCACGAAGCCAGCAACGTACTCGCTCTGGTTCTCGTCCCGATAGCGAATCGGACCGTGCTCCACCATCAGTTCCTTAAGCACCCTTGTGTTTTGTTTTTCGGCCTCTTGCAGCCAAAGGGCAAACCGCAGTCGTTCTTCAGCCGTCATCTGCCCGTACGGATTTGTCTCTGCCACCGGGCAGCCGTTCAGCAAAAGCGGGCACCAAGTGCAGTGCCGGCCTGGGGAGACCTTCAAGTCCCGGTGGCCAGAGGAAACCAATTCATGGAGCTTTCTTTGGCGTGTACGTTCCCCCTGAGCTAATTCCTTGAGCCACGGCATATCTGTCCGTCTGTATTCGACACAACGTGAAACTCCATATCGCACGAACTCCAAAACGAACTTCACGCGTTCCAGCGAAGGATTTAGGCACATGAGTAATAGTGGATAGAACTTCGATTGGAATGTGTCGGCCTCAATGACCTGGTAGTAGCTCTTCCAATCGTCGATCTCGACCTCGGTGAGGGAATGGAGCATTACCAGGTCGAGTGTCCCCTCGTATTCGACTATTGGCGCACCGTCTCGGGGATGCTCGACTGGAGCAAAGTTCTCATCGAGCGCAACGTGCAGTTCCGTGGCTAGGATCTTCTCCGGGTCAAATGCATGGTTGTCCCGGAACTTCTCCAGAACTTCTCGTGCTTCGGTCCCTGCCCCTTTCAGCAAGGCATCGAATAATTCGAGGTCTGTGGTACGTTTTGTTCTGACTAGGTGATCGATGTAGGTTGCCAGGACTTGGTGGATTTCGATTCCTCGTGCCGCAGGTTCGGACTCTCCGACCCTTGCGCGCTGGACATGCTTACGAACGTAGAGGGTTTCGCAGGCCATATCTCCGTGTCGTGATTGGCTCAAAGGTGGCATCGGCTGCGGATGGTCTGAACCTAAAGAATCTGTGACTATTTTCATGGCGTGCCTCCGCCACACTACGATTTCTGGTTCGCTTACCAGCTCCCAAAACAGCTAAAACGCCATGTGGCTTCCAGATCCAGATGGACATGTTCTATTGAGGGCAAAAAGCTACATTTCGATAGGCGGGAGTTCCCGGGAAATGGCAAAAATTGGTCTATACCCGTCCAGATTGGTGCCAGATTCCTATTGCTGTGCTGGCCGCAGGAACACGAATGCACTGATTGCCACAAGCGAGAGGAAGGCCGCCAAGATGAAGACGATGCTTGGGTGCGCTGCCCACAACGCACCGGCAATCAGCGATGCAGGCAGATAGATAACTCCCGTCACGAAATTGTAGGCACCGATCGCCGTGGCGCGTCGCTCGGGTTCGACATCTGCGATGAACGCCTTACTTTGTGCTTCGTCGATCGAATAGAATACGCCGTAGCTGACGAACAGGAGCACGATCTCCCACTTTGTCGTTGCGAGAGCGAAACCGAGGCTCATAACCAGATAGATTAGGTAGCTCAACACGACAACACGCGTCCTGCCGATCCGGTCGCCCAGCTTGCCGATGAGCGGAGCGGCGACGACGAAAGATGCATTGAACAATGCGTAAAGCAAGACGACATCCTTGACGGAGAAACCGACACTACTTGCACGCAAAAGAAGGAAGCCGAAACTGAAGTATGCCAGCGAGAAAATCCCGGCTGCGACAAGGTAGCGTTTGAATCCGGGACTCAACGTCGTCCATGCCGCGAAAATACGTTCGTGTCTGTGTTGAACATCTGGTTGATCCTTGATCAGACCAAGCACGGAAACAGCGAGTACAGCAGGAACAAACGCGACCCAGAACAACACTCGAAAGGTTGAGGCTGTTTGTCCGAGCCACGAAAGCAATCCGTAGGCTACAAGAGGACCGACAATTGCCCCGGCCTTGTCAAACGCCTTGTGCACACCAAACGAATATCCTCGGATGTCTTTGGCGGCAATAGCCGACAGCCATGCGTCCCGCGGCGGGCCGCGAAAACTCTTGCCTAGGCGTTCGATCACCCGGAAAAAACTCAGGGCAGCAACGGAATTAGCGAACAGAAGAATGACTTTTGCAACCGTCGAGAAACTATATCCCGCAAGGGCAAAGACCTTGCGTTTGCCCGTCTTGTCCGACAACCAGCCAGCGACATAGTCCAACGATGATGCCGAGAAGTCGGCGAATCCTTCAACCAGACCCAGCAAAGCGCTCGATGCCCCTGCGATGGTTGTGAAGAAGATCGCGAATACAGAAAAAATCATTTCGGAACTGACATCCGTGAGGAAGCTCACAAGACCGAGCTTGAGCACGTCAGGATGGACGCCAAACTTCCTATTCATGGACGGTCTCGCTCAGGTTCAGCTTTCTTTGTCGCAACGATGTCTTTTCTAAAAAGAACGCTACAACTTTATTAGGCCGGGATTCCCGATTTCAACTTGAATTGTGCTCAAAAAATGTATGCCATTCAGGCTCCCATGCCCACCGCAGCCCCAGCAAGTTCCAAACATCGAGCCAATTGACTGTGAATCAGGGAGAGAGCGGCTGAGAGAGATGAGGAAGAATCGGGCCCGAGCGGTTATCTTTCAAAGGGTCTTCGCCAGGCCGGTGAGTCGTGCCAGAGGATGAAAGAAGCTTCCAGTGGCACGGATGCTGCGCTCTGGTGGGGAATCAGTCGCGGGGTGTAATCACTTGCAGGGCGAGTCGCGGGAACTCGGACGGTATAAATGAAGCCGTTAGCCGAGCCGACTAAGCGGTCACCGCGATTCATCGGTTGTCGAACCGGCGCGCCACCATTTAGTCCTTCGGCGTACAACTCAACCTTCACTGCTTCCGGATCGAGCTCATCCAGATAAACTTGAGCCTGAAAGTGATACTGCTCCCCCTGCTGGTCCACCGTCGCTGAACCGAAACGCAGTGCTGACCAGTGCTTTGAGAGCGCCCTCTGCCAATTGAGCAGATCGAGACCGAGCCGACCATGGTTTGCTGCGCGCGCAAAGTAGTTGGCTGCCGCTACCAGATAATGTTCTTCAGTGTACTGACGGACCACACGATTTGTAGAGAAGGCGGGAGTCAACCGCGCCATGCTTTCCCGCATTCTCGAAACCCAGGCGACCGGAATTCCTTTTTCGTTGCGCGTGTAGAATTCGGGAACGACTTCCCGCTCCAATAGCCCGTAGAGGGCTTCGGCCTCGGCCGCATCCCACGACGGATCGTCACCGTGCTCCTGTCCGTCGCCGATGGCCCAGCCCACTTCCGGAGAATATGCTTCCGCCCACCAGCCGTCGAGTTCCGAAAGGTTCAGGCCTCCGTTGACGAGCACTTTCATGCCGCTGGTCCCGCTTGCTTCCCATGGGCGCCGAGGAGTGTTCACCCAGACGTCCACGCCCTGCACAAGATGTTCCGCCATCAGCACGTCGTAATCACTCAAGAAAACCACGCGCGAACGGACTTCTGGGCGATGGGCGAAGTCGATCCACTGGCGGATCATGTTTTGCCCTTCCACATCTTGAGGGTGAGCCTTCCCAGCGAGAACCAGTTGGACTGGGCGGCCTCGATTCGTCAATATTCGCGCGAGCCGCTGCGGATCATGCAGAAGGAGGTTCGGGCGCTTATAGGGCGCAAAGCGCCGTGCAAAGCCAAGAGTCAAGGCATTGGTATCGAGCGCCTGCGCGGCCTGCGCAAGATCCTCGTGAGAAGCACCCTGGCCTGCCAGTTGCCGGACGTGCTGTTTTCGAACGTAATCAACAAGAGACTTACGGGCATCGGCGCGCAGTTGCCAAAGGTTGGAGTCAGTCACGCAGCGAAAATCCTTTTCGAGACTCTCCATCGTTCCACGCCAGCGTTCTTTCCCGCAAGAGGCCTCCCAGAGGTGATCTGCCTCAGCGGAGTCCCACGTGGGCATGTGCACGCCATTGGTCACGTGCGTCACCGGAACCTCAATCTCCGGCCATCGCGGGAACAACACCTGAAAAATTCGTCGGCTGACTTGCCCGTGGAGCCGACTTACACCGTTGACGGCGCCGCTGCCGCGGATGGCGAGGTACGCCATGTTAAAGGGCTCGGAGGAATCGTTTCGCGTCCGCGGCGTCCGAGCGCAAGCAGGTCCTGGAACGAGATCGAAAGTTCCTCTTCCGCGTATTTCTTAAAGTATTTTTCCATCAGCTCGGGAGCAAACAGATCAAAACCCGCCTCCACGGGAGTGTGCGTGGTGAAGAGGTTTCCCGCTCGTGTAATCGTAAGGGCGAGATCGAATGGCTGTTTGTTGTCTGCCATGTAGGATCGCGCTCGCTCGAGCACCGCGAACGCAGCGTGACCTTCGTTCAGGTGGCAGACCTCCGGCTGCAAGCCGAGGGCTCGCAGGAGTCGCCAGCCGCCAATCCCGAGGACCTGCTCCTGCTTCAATCGCAGATCCCGGCCGCCTCCGTAAAGTTCACTGGTAATGCCACGATGCGCTGGGATATTCGCTGGATCGTTTGTGTCCAAGAGATAGAGCTTCGTCCGGCCTACTTGCACCTGCCAGGTGCGAATCCAGAGCTTGACGCCAGGGAAGTCGATTGAGAAACGCAGCCATTCACCGTTTGTCTCACAAAGCGGCTTGATCGGCAGCTGACCAGGATCGTTGAATGGATAAAGAGCCTGTTGCTGTCCCTGCGCGTCGATTTCCTGCCGAAAATATCCTTGTTGATAGAGCAGCCCCACACCGATTACGGGAACTCCTAGATTGCTAGCTGTCTTGAGTTGATCGCCGGCAACGTTTCCAAGCCCGCCGGAATAAATCGGCAACGCTTCGCTCAACATGAACTCCATCGAGAAGTATGCGACCGTCCTCAAAGATGAATCGGGATGAGTTCGTTGGAACCAAGCCTTAGATTGCGCCGCACTCTGTCTCTCGCGATGAAGATCAGCCAACAGGGATTGAAAATCCGGGTCCGTGGTAACACTTCGCAGCCTTTCCCGGGAAACGGTCTGCAAGACGACCCATGGGTTATGCGTCAGATCCCAAAGTTCGGGGTCCAGTCGCTCCCAGAGCTTGTCCGCAGAATGCTTGAAGGACCAGCGCAGATCCAAAGCCAACTCGGAGAGGATGTCAGAACTTTTGGGGTGAGAGGAATGGTTGCTAGATGCAGAACTGCTCATGTTAGACTCCTCGCGGTGCTTAGCTTCTAGCCCCCGCCATCCGCCCAAGGGGTGCTCTGATCAGGATGCTCGCCCGGCGAATAGGTTGTAGAGCCAGCCGAAAAAGAAGCCGCCGAATCCGCCGTCGACTAATCCATAGGTTGTTCCAACCAGAGCGTCGCCTAAACTACGGGCTCCATGGAAGCCTGGGTAGATGGAAGTGATACCTTCGAGAAAGCCTGAGCCATAAGAAGGGCTTGCGAGGTGAACCAGCCCCACACATGCAATTGCTCCGCCCCAAAGCAGCCCGCAAGTAATTGACATGGCTTTTAACGAAAGACGCATATTTCCTCCTTCTAAGTGCACACCTGAGGAAGGCCAACGATATTTCCTAGATCCATTAGCTGATTCCTGGTCTGACTACACTCTTGTCGCCGACAACGCCGACGTGGAGTTCTCTAGCTACTCGGGTGTGTTATTTCGCCTTCCACGCTGAGCATGATTATTTCCAGTTCCTCCGTAATGGTTTCCTGCCGGAGCGTGTTGGATAGTCGCCGCAACCGCTCTTCATCTTCTCGAAGTTTGTTGAGAGCGCCATCCATATGTCGAAGCCGCTCGTGGTTCTCAGCCATAAATGACTGGTAGAAGATTCCGTAGAAAAGAGCAAATAGGTATTGCTCGAAGAGCTGCGGACGTAAGTCTGACGGAGCTAGATTAAGGAGAGGCGGGAACTGGAACTCCTTCGCGGTCTCAGTTTTTCGCAAGTCGAATGGTGAGGTGGTGTCCACACTTGTCCCTGAACCGGTGTAGCTGTTGTGGATAATCTTCCAATCGGATGAAGAGAATTGGGTGAGAGTCTTCGCAAGCTGGGAGATTACTAGCGGAATTTCCTCGGTGGCGCTTGGCCCGTCGAGAGACGCCACAACACGCTTGTCTTCGAGAAACTTCAGTGCCAGTTTGCGGCCGACTAAGATGAGGCCGGGAGGAGTGGCGGCGATTGGTTGACTTTCGAGTGTTTTCTGAATTGTCTCGTTGAATCCGCCACAAAATCCCCGCTCGGATCCGATAAGCACATAAAGTGAGGCGCTATCCGTTCGTCTGGTCTCGGTTGGCGCGCCATAGAACCGCTGAAAATCAGCAAGGGCTTCCTCAACCGAGTGCAGCAGCTCCTGCTGAGTAACGTAGAAGCGGGAAATCTTCGTCATTTCCACGAGAGAGAGGTTCTTCATGGCGTTCAGGATGCCCTCGATATCCCCGAGTGCCCGCATCCGAGAATGGAGATCAGAAAGCTTGCTCATGAAGGGCTGCTCTGTTTTTTCCATGCTTCCAGCGCTGCCCGCCACTGATCGCGAGCGGTCGCTAGAGTCAGTCCAGAAGTTGACATCCACTTGAATAGGCTTGCAAGCGCCGGACGAATTGTTTCAGGTTTGAATTCATCAAGAAGCGCATCATTGAAAGCGACCAGCCACGCCATTTGGCATTCGATGGGAACAGGAGCCAACCGATCCTGTTTCAGGATCTCTCTCAGAATGCGGCCGTGTTCTATCTTCTTCTGCATCGAGCGCTCCAGCTTGGCTCCAAAGCGCGTGAAAACCTCTAGTTCCAGGAACTGGAGGTAATCGAGCTTCATTCTTCCCGCTTCTTCTTTAATTTCCGGGGGTTGTGCTTTGCCGCCAACCCGCGAAACCGACCTCGTCACGTCGACGGCCGGGAGAAATCCGGAGGAGAAGAGCGAGGTATCAAAGTAGACCTGGCCATCCGTGATGGAGATGAGGTTCGTCGGAATGTACGATGCGATTTCGCCTTCTTTCGTTTCAATGATGGGGAGCGCGGTCATGCTGCCGCCGCCGTGTTTGGGTGCAAGACAAGTCGATCGTTCCAGCAGTCGGGAGTGAAGGAAGAAAATGTCGGCCGGATATGCTTCACGGCCAGGCGGACGCCGTAAGAGAAGGGACAGTTCACGGTAGCTCTTCGCATGGGCTGTTAAGTCATCGTATATGACGAGCGTGTCACGGCCTTTTTTCATCCAATATTCGGCGACGGCGCATCCTGCAAAGGGAGCAAGGTATTGAAGGCCTGGGAGCGCCGTAGCTTCGGCAACGACTAATACTGTATGCTCCAGTGCCTTGCTGTCCTTCAGCATCTGAATGGTATTGAGGACGCTTGACCGCTTCTGACCAACGAGCACGTACACGCAAAGGACGTCTTTACCATGTTGGTTAACTACGATATCGATAGCCAATGAACTCTTTCCCAGACCATTGTCACCAATCAACAGTTGCCGCTGGCCTTTTCCGATTGGAATTAACGTATCGATGATCTTGTTCCCCGTCAGAAGCGGGCGATTCACGAAATCGCGAGCAACAATTGGCGGAGAAGCAACATCCATGTCGCCGCTGACTTCGAATCGTGGTTCAGGCTTTCCATCCAAAGCTTTGCCAAGTGGGTCTACGACCCTTCCGAGGAGAGCATCTCCGCACGGAATGCTCAGGCGGACCCCTGAGTGATGGGCTATGGTTCCCGCAGTAAGCTCTCTTGTCTGTTCTAAAAGAATTGCACCGACAAGCTTCTCGGTGAGATGAAAGACCATAGCCCGGCTTCCATCCTCCAGCAGAAGCACTTCATCGATCGAAGCTGAGGGCAATCCCTCGATCCAGACAATCCCATCCCCAACCGAGAGGACTTTCCCTCGCTCGACAATACGAGGCCGGAACCGGTAGTCCCGCAGCCAATCCCTTTGCCTCGCAAGTAAGGAAGCAGATGTGGCGCTGTCTCCGTTACTCATGGTTCCTCATCGCCGAAAAGTATTGGAGTTCATCCCGAAGATTCGCCCGCAACACGTAAGACCCGACCATAATTTCCACGCCAGCCAGCAGGGTCTGGTCCACCGCGAATTCAATCGGGGCTTCCGTGCCGATCTTGCTCTTGAGAACCGCAGTCAGCGTGTTGCGTTGCGGTTCCGTCAGGGAATAGGCAGATCGCACTCGCACGGTCGCGCCGTGATCCCATGACTGCGCTGCAGCCGACGGGAGACTCTCTCGTTCGGTCGAGGAGAGCTGCTTTGTGACCAATTCCAGAATCTTCCCTTCGAGTTCTGGGCAAGACACATCCTTTAAGACGCGCGATGTGAACTCGAGCGCCTGCTTCATGGCCTCACGCTCCTCATTCATTCGACGCTCGGCGTCTTTCTTCTCCTCCTGCGCCTTCGCTTTTTCACGCTCCTCTGCGACCAAGTTTTCGGTCAGCTTCAGTTGTTTAGCGCGTTCCTCGCTGAGTTCCTTGCGGAACTCTTCTTTCTGTTGCTCCTTTTCCATTTCCCATTCTCGAAGACGGCCTTCGTATCTGGATTGCAAGTCCTGTGCCTCACGTTTTGCGGACTCCGCGTCGCGAAGCGTTTTCTCGACCGCTGCCCGACGCGCGGCGATCGCTCGCTTGACAGGGGCATAGAACAGGCGCTTGAGCACCCACACGAGCACAAGGAAGTTAATGATTTCAAGAATGAAGGTCGTCCAACTCAGTTCCACTTGTGCTCCCGTGTTACGGCTTGACCAGATACTGAATCAAAGGATTGCGGAAAAGAATGATCAAAACGACGACCAAGCAGTAGATCGAAAGCGACTCGATCATCGCGAGACCCACAAACAGCGCACGCGTGATCGAACTTTCGGCTTCCGGCTGATGTGCCAGAGCTTCGAGGGCTTTGCTGATCGCCCTTCCCATGGCGAGGGCTGGCAGCATGGTCCCCAGCACAATCCCTAAACCTGCCACAATGGTGGAAATTGTCACGAACGAATTTATATCTTTCAAATTGCACCTCTTCCTTTTTCTCGCCGGAGTTCTTGGGCTTGAATGCCTCCTGCGATGTAGATCAACGCGAGCATACCGAACAGATAGGCTTGAATGACCGCCTCGACCAGATGAAGCATCAGCAGCGGAACTGGAACTAAAAAGCCTGCGACCAGGAGAACCAGCGCGTACCCGATCTCAAGACTCATGACGTTTCCGAACAGCCGCACGGCCAGAGCCAGCGTTCGGGAGATTTCACTAATCAAGTGAAAAGGAAGCAGAATCGGGCTCGGGGTCACGTAGTGCTTCAGATAAGCTTTCAAGCCCTCCGCCCTGATGCCAAACCAATGAACCGATAGAAAAACAAGAACTGCCAGACTCGACGTAACCGAGAGATCGGACGTGGGGGAATGAAGACCGGGTATGATTCCTGTTAAGTTCGCAAGAAGGATGAAGATCCACAGCGTGGCAATGAATGGGAAGACAAGTTCACTTTTCCCGGGCAGCACAGATTCAATTGCATCTTCCATCGTTGAGACAACTCCCTCCAGCACAACTTGATAGCCACCGGGGCTTTCGCGAAGCATGCGCGCGGAAAGCCAGGAGACGACTGCGAGAAATAACATCAGTCCCCAAGTCGTGAATATGCTGCCAGAGATTTTGATCTCGCCAATATATGGCAGCGCCCCAAGGAGATTTGCTGAGCTCATCTCATCCTTCTCGCACGAATAAATAAACATCCATCGCGCCAACAAAGACACCAAACACGATCAAAGTGACTGTCCAACTGAAGGAATAGCCCTTGATCCGGTTATCAAGCCAGTTGCCGAGGTAGGCTCCTGCGATGACTGGAAGCACGAAGATCAGTCCCAGCGTTCCCAGGTACACCGTATTGGCAAGAAGAGTGCGCCGCGCTTTCTCGGCTTTTTGAATTCGGCCTATTTGCGTCTGCACGCTTTCCTTAAGCTTCTCGCTATCAATGTCGTCTTTCATATCCCGGGGTTTCGCTTCAATTCATACAGCCGCTTCATAATCTCCTCATCCAATTGGTGGAGGCTTTGCTTGATGTCGCGGAGCCCTTCTTCCTCTTGCCGGAGCTGGCTTTCCAGCGCCGCGGATATTTCGTCGAGTTCGGGACTGCGAACGAACTTTGTTGTGGCAATGCGAAGCTCATTGTTCACAAAGTAGAGAACCCCTCCCGGTAGGGCCAAGTATTCGACCTTGCCTTCTGCAACTTGCAAATGCGCGAGACCGAAAACCAGAACCGTCACGCGTCGCGAAGCGTTTGCGAGAATGCCGAAACTGCCAGAGGCATCGCGGCCCGTAAATCGGACCACGTCGGGAATCCACTCCGATCGGGTCGCGCTCATAAGATGGAGCCGAAATGTCTTCATCGGGACAGCTCCGCGATCGAGCCCCGCATATAGAATTGATCCTCGGAAACCTTGTCTAACTTGCCCGCAAGGATGGTCTCGCAATCTGCCACTGCAGCATCGAGTGGTACGGAGACGCCTTTGATTCCCGTACTTTCCTCGGTGACGTGAAAAGGCTGCGTGAGATAACGCTGCAACTTCCTTGCTCTTTCGACGATCAGACGATCCTGCGGGGCGAGTTCCTCGATCCCAAGCATTGTGATGATATCCTCAAGCTCTCGGTATCTCGCAATGTGTTCGCGAACTGCCTGTGCGACCGAGTAGTGCCGGTCTCCCAGGAAGTAGCGGTCCATGAACTTGCTCTTCGATTGCAAAGCGTCGACCGCTGGATAAATTCCTTTGGCGGCCTGCGAGCGTGAAAGAATCACCGTCGTGTCGAGATGGCTCAGGATGCCGCTAACCGCCGGGTCTGTCATGTCATCGGCAGGTACATACACCGCCTGCACGGACGTTACCGCATCGCGCTCAGTCGAGAGAATGCGCTCCTCGAGTTCCGCAATTTCTGTCATGAGCGTAGGCTGATAACCCACGGCTGCGGGCATTCTGCCGAGGAGACCCGAAATTTCGCTCCCCGCCTGCACAAAGCGGTACACGTTGTCCATCACGAGCAGGACTTCATGATGAAGCGCGTCTCTTAGGTATTCCGCATAAGTGAGAGCAGAAAGCCCCACCCGGAACCGCACGCCGGGCGATTCGTCCATCTGTCCGAAAACAAGAAGGGTCTGGGACATCACTCCGATGGATTGCATCTCGTGCCAGAGTTCGTGGGCTTCACGAATGCGTTCGCCAACGCCTGCAAAGACCGATACTCCCCGGTGAAGCTTCGCAATAGAATGCATGAACTCCATAATCAACACTGTCTTACCCACGCCGGCGCCGCCAAAGAGGCCGGCCTTTCCTCCTCGGATGAACGGGCACATGAGATCAATGACCTTGATTCCTGTTTCCAGAACTTCTCGCTTGGCGGACGACTCATACAAGGCGATGGGTTTGCCGAGAATGTTTCGAAATCCTTCGGTTAAGAAGGGAGGATCGCCGTCGAGAGGTTCTCCAAAAATGTTCAATAAGCGGCCCAGACATTGCGGCGATACGGGCACTTGTATGGGAGCACCCAAGTCATTGACCAATAGTCCGCGCTTGAGGCCAGTGGCTCGATGTAGCGCGATTGCGCGCAGATGCTTTTCGTCGATGTGCTGATGAACTTCCAATACATAGTGAGCACCATCCGTGCCTGTCTCTAGGGCTTGATGAAGAGGGGGCAGAACATTGCAGGACACCGTTACGACGGGTCCGTGGACTTCCGTAATGGTGCCGATGGTTCTTGCGTCCATGCTGTTCTCTTCCGGACTCAGGAGATTTACAAGCTAGATTGAATTCGAACGACTTCGACAGAGCATCGAGCATAGCGCGCCACAGCCTCGGATACACTTCCCATCAAGAACCGGTTCATGCCCTTTCGTCCATGGGAGCCGACGACGATTAGGTCGGCGGGCCACCGTTCGGCGTAATCGAGGATGACTTCTCGAGGGTCGCCTTCATCCACTAATACGCTAGCCTTGAACCCGGCAGAACGAAAGCGCTCTGCGGTCTTAGCAAGTGTTTCTCTGGCCTGGTCCCGAAGTTTCAGGCGCGCACTCGCAAAATCAGGGTAATCCTTGCTCCCCATTTTTTCTGCCAGAGCCACAGGAAATGGCTCAAGAACTTGCAGCAGCCTTACCTCTGTACCGTTCGGCTTCGCTTCGCCAATCACCGCGTTCGCTGCTGCCTCAGAGAATTTCGATTCGTCAATGGCAACGAGTATGTTCATGATTTCTCCAGCATTGGCTTCGTGGAATTCGTTGGTGGCGTTGCCGTTCCTGTATCTGGGAAGTGCAGAGGCACAAGATGTTCGGCAATCTTGGCGCGTGCTTTGTTTGAGCTGATGATGAGAATGCGGTCATTCTCCTGAAAGATTGTATGCGGAGTCGGGAGAACGACATCTCCGGCGCGTCGATGGCTGATGGTGGCATAGATTGAGCCGACGCCAGCACCGATCAATGCCGTTGGCCCTTCACGACCGGCAGAGCCGCCTGAGCCAATGGTGATCGCTGAAGCGACTAACTTCAGCGGAGCGACCCGAGCCCGGATGAATCCCCCTGTCCGATGAAAAGCCTTCACGACGGTGTCTGTGCCGTGGCCTTCTGCTTCGGGCGCAAAGGTGTAAACCAAGAAGCCGGAAATCAATCCGCCCATTGTTGTTGCAACCGGAATCAGCCACAGACCGTGAGGGCCGATAGCTTGCTGGAGAACACCTCCCTCCTCAGGCAATCCCGGAGGCTGGTATCCGGCAATCCTATTTAGGAAGAAGTGTTCACAGATTCGCAGAGCGTACATAAAACATTGAGCCGCGAGCGCCCCGACGACTCCCAGAACGGCAGCCTCGGCAAGCAATCTCGGTTCGCTTTCCTTTACCAAGAAATCCTCTCGGTCTCACTTGGGTCGTCACTTGGGCGGAAGACGCACGATTTCCACCGAACAGTGGGCATGACGCATGACCGTTTCCGACACGCTTCCGAGCAGGAATCGCTGCAGCCCTTTTCGTCCGTGAGAGCCAAGTACAATTAGATCGGCACCCCACGCTTCGGCATTCTCGATGATTAGGGTCTTCGGATCGCCTTGTACGATGTCTGTTGTCACGCTGATGCCGGCGGACCGCAACGCGTCCGCGGTCTTTGCAACCAGTGCTATCGCTTCCTGCGCCGACTCCTCGGGGGGGATATATTCAGCCATTTCGGGAGCCGTAAACAGCGTCGGCGGCTCTGCCGCATGAAACACTCGCACTTCAAGGTCTCGCACCCGATTACGTGCAATCACCGCCCGCGCCGCTGCTTCGGAAAACTTAGAATTGTCGACTGCAAGAAGAATTCTCATGGTCCTATCCTCAGCACTTGGAGATTCGCACCACCTCTACCGAACAGTGCGCATGGCGTGCTACCGCATCCGACACGCTTCCCATCGAAAAGTGTTCGAGCTCCGTCCGTTCGTGCGAGCCTAGGACGATTAAGTCTGCATGCCACTCTTGGGCCGCATCGATGATCTTTGACCTAGGATCTCCCCACTCGACGGCTGTTGTCGCCTTAAGGCCACTCGCCCGCAGCAGCGCGGCAGTTGCTTCAATTAGCGCTTCGGTGGGCTTCCGTTGAACGTTTGGTGCGTGCTCAATTTCCGCATCAAATGCCGTTACGGCGGGGAAGGGATTCTCCATAATATCTACGACGTGTACGACTCGCACTTCGGTTTTCCCGGAAATGGCTTGTGCGATCACAGCATGCGTCGCCGCGTCCGAGAATTTAGAACCATCGACCGCAAGCAGTATTCTCATCGCGGACGCCCTGCAAATCGTCGCCGAGCACGAATTGCTCTATTTGCCATCTCGGATGACTTCATACGCCTAGCGCTTAGCGGCCCCGCTCCACCGATTACCGAGGAGCAATCGTCCATGCTGCCACAAGAATTGTTCAGCCCTTAGGAATGCGCACGATCTCGACCGAAGAAGGAGCATGGCGCGAGACCGCTTCGGCGACGCTGCCCATAAAAAATCGGTCGCCCCCTTTCCGTCCATGCGATCCCATTACAATCAACTCCGCCTTCCACTCCGCGGCTTGATCGATGATCTTGGACCTTGGGTCTCCCTCCTCGACCGCTGTCTGGGTCTTGTAGCCCGCCTTGCTCAACAAGCGTTCAGCCCGCTGTACTATTTCCTGGCCGTGTTTCAGACTTTCCTTTCGGAAAGCCCCTGCATAGGATGTTGGGATAGGTATGGCCAGATCGACCACATTCAGTACTTTGACTTCCGTTCCTTGCGGCTGGCATTGGGCGATCACGGCTTGCGTGGCCGCCTCTGAGAACTTCGAATCGTCGATCGCGAGCAGCAGTCTCATATATAGCTCCTTTTGCGTATCGCATGATTTGCAGAGGACATGGTCGCTTGCTTACTGCTTCGGCGGAATTCGAACGATCTCGACAGAACATCCGGCGTGGCGCGCCACAGCGTCCGAAACGCTTCCCAGTAGAAAGTGTTCCAACCCCTTGCGACCATGTGATCCGACAACGATCAAGTCGGCATGCCACTTCGAAGCCGCCTCAATGATTTTGGATTTTGGCTCACCCTGTTCCACCGTCGTGGTCACTTTAAGGCCCTTTGAGCGCAACCCGTCTGCAACCTTCGTGACCAATGCCTGCGCCTGCTTTGTTTCCTGTTCCCATACGGCGTCGAGTGCCCGGTCATACCCACCCATCTCCCGTGCTACCAATAGCGATGGCGGTTCCACGACATGCAATACTTGAATTTCTGTACTGTCTGGTTTACCTTGCGTAATCACGGCCTGTGCAGCCGCCTCTGAAAATTTGGAACCATCAATCGCAAGCACAATTTTCATGTTCGTCCCTTCTCCTCGCCGTCATCTTAATCGGCCCACCACACCATCTCTGTGACACAAATCACGCGTTCATGGGTTTCGAAAGTTGATTCCGTAGCCGCAGAGGCGCTACAGGCTATTCGGTTCCGTGTTCCTTGTCTTCGTTGCGCACCGCGGATTCCGGAACCGGATAGACGATTCTGTCGCGCAAAGCCGGGATTTCGTTGGGATCAAAATCGGGAAATGGCAGTTCGTGGTGCTCGCGCCATTGCTTCACTTTTTGCTCGGTCTCCGCCGTCTTGCGAGCGTCAAGCCCTGGATCGCCGGTGATATACACGGTGCGGGACGGAAGCGCGAATCCGGTGCCGGCGGCTTTCACGATTTCAAGGATGCGCAGGAGCAGGTCTTCACGAATGGCGAGATACTCGGTGTCGTTGGTGGTGAGCAGGTAGCAAGAAAGTTCGACGCGGAGCGCGTGATCCTCAAAACCTGAAAAGCGGATTCCCGCCGACTCCTGCTCAACTTTGGGGTGCTCGTAAAGCATACGGCGGGTGTCGGCTAGGACGGCGCGCAGTTGGTCCGGCGTGCTCTCGTAGCGCAGGCCCAGCTTGGCCTCAAACAACATTTTGTCGCGGCGCGTCAAATTTTCGACGCTCATGGTCGCGAGCAAACCGTTAGGGATAGAGAGTTCGGTGCGTTCGGCAGTGCGGATGCGAGTCGAGCGCAGACTGATATCCTCGACGACGCCGGATTTGTCGCCGAAGCGGCAGAAGTCGCCAACGCGGATGACTTCGTCGCTTAACACCGCGATACCGCCGATGAGGTTCTCCAGACTCTTCTGCGCTCCCAAAGCAATGGCGATACCGCCGATTCCCACGCCGGCCAGGGCAGTGGTCATATTGAATCCGAGGGCGCGGAAGACTAACAGCACTGCGAAAAGAATTAGGAACACGTTTGCGAGGCGCTGGCCCAGGAGCACCAGCGATCCGATTCCTGCGCGGCCCGCCGCGATCGCTCTTTTCTCGACCGCCTCCATTGCGCTCCGTAAGATCCGCGAACAGAGCCAAGAAAACGCTACGATAAATACGATCCAGGCGACGCGTACATAGTAGGCGCGAACGAGCACGGGAATAACTAGGTACCCGGATCCCACCCGGTGCAATATGGTTGCGACCACCCATAAAAGCGGCGAGGACACGCCGTGCAGCACGGGCTTTACCGGCTGCTTTCTCAGCCGTTCCACGACCCATATCAAGTACAGAGCCAATCGGATGGAAAGCCACGCCACACCCAGCGCGAGAGGAATCAGCAGAATCATGGCCAGCCACTGCCACGCGGGCATGCCGAGAATGAGGAATCGCACCAGCGAGGGCGGAAGATGGGTCTCGATTTGATGAATCTGCGTCTGGCTGTACAGTTCGGGGAGCTTCGACAGTGTGTCCGAGGAAATCAGCCAGATCTTATTGCCGTCGGCATCAGTTGCGCGAACCAAGTCGAGTGGAACCTCGGTGTCACCAAGGCCTAGCTTCCCGATCTGTTCGTGGCCGGGTGGGACGCCGATCTGCTCGGTGCCTCCCGGCTGGTCGGTAATGCCGTTGACGTTGCCGATGAACCCCCGATTGATCACGACGAGCAACTGTTCGGCAAGCTGTTTCCCCTCGTTCCGGCGCTGCGCGTTAGTCAATTGCAGATACTGGGCTGCGCTGTCGTATTTCCCGAGCTGTGCAGATTGGAGAAAACCGAAAACGGCACCGCGCGGCGTGGTCCTGCCGAGCGGGTCAAAGTTTCCGGGAACTGTGCTCGTACCAGTGCTGGGCGCAGCGCTCGTTCCCATGACTTGATTTAATATCTGTGACGCCGAAGCTTGGCCGGACGCGCTCTGCACAGCCGTCAGGCAGGTCAGCAACAAGAGGAACAACTGCAGGCCGCGAGTCAGAAGCTTGTTCACCATTCCCCCATCGTTGCATCCGTGCTGCGCATGTGTGCCGACGCGAATCGCTATTCCTTCCTCACGTGGCTATTTGCTGGAGAGTGTGAAGATATTTGACGATATCGCCCGTCGAAAGCAATCCGACGAGGTTGGTCCCCGACATGACGGGCATTTCACTGACCCCATCCCGGCCCATCTTT
Organism: Terriglobia bacterium; assembly: GCA_963705015.1. GTDB lineage: Bacteria > Acidobacteriota > Terriglobia > Acidiferrales > UBA7541 > Palsa-360. The sequence continues at coordinate 5,069,631 of CAVPIN010000002.1, read as the reverse complement.
TCCATTGCTGTCCACAGTTCTGCTTTAGGATCGATGCCATTTAGCTTCTCGACCGGTACCATAGCTTGGGCTGCAGTGCTTGTCGCCCACGCAGGTCGAGGAATCTCTTTCAAGTTGCGCAATGTCAGCAAACCGACTGTGTGGTCTCCCCTGTCCACAAGGAAGCACTGGCGACCGTGCGTCAGAACTTCGTCATCGACGAGCTTTTGCAAGCTAATTTCTCCTGCTACGTGGTTGCACGCATTTCCCATCGCCTCCGATACTCTGTGGCTGCCCAATAGACCTTGCACCATTTGTTGCTGGACTTGAGCTGCGGCTGCGCTTTCCAGGAACCAGCCGATGAAGGCGATCCACAATCCGTTGAACACGTTCCCCTGCAACACGAGCCATACGCCCACAAAAATAAAGGCAAAACCAAAGAATCGGCCGGTGCTAGCGGCGATCAGCGTCGCGCGGCGGAAGTTTTTGTTCGCTCCCCAAACGATGGCGCGAAAAACGCGGCCTCCGTCCAGCGGGAATCCGGGGATCAGATTGAACAGTCCGAGGACGCCGTTGATGAGTGCCAGATACTTGGCCACCGCCAGCGCCGGCGTGATATTAACGAGCAGCGGCTCCAAAAAGTAAAAGAGGGCGGCGAGTGCAAAGCTGGTGAGCGGCCCCACAACCGCAATTAGGAATTCGGCGCTGGCGCTCGGCGGCTCGCCTGCGATCTGGGATACGCCGCCAAAGATAAATAGAGTGATTCGGTGTACAGGTACTTTGTAGCGAATTGCCACCAACGAGTGGGCCAGTTCGTGCACAACGATACTGGCAAAAAACAGTACCGCCGTCACGGCACCCATCAACCAGTATTCGACGCTCGTGCCACCTTTGAATTCAACGGGATAGTAATTGACGGCCAAGAGCCAAGTAATGAGGGCGGCGATCAAGAACCAGGAGTAGTCCAGATCGATAGGGATTCCAAGGACCCGTCCAATAGGTATCGTATGGCGAAACATAACTCACCTGCCTTTCGCTAGAGAGCGAATCGCCGTTCTGGCTCAGCAGCTCGTCCGTCGGTACAAGCCGAAAGTCCAAACCGTTTGACCGTTGCCAATGACTTGTTCCGCGGTCGGTCATCCTGCGGCCTTGCGCTTCGATAGCTCTTTTTTCTCAACCCGCGCTGGATTAGCCGCGGCCAATTCCGCCCGCGACCGTAAAGGCGATATCACAAAAACGATCTGCGTGGAAAACCGGCAGCGGTCGGATTTCCGCCACCGCAGTGGCATCGCGCTGAATTTGGTCGATCGTTTCGTCCAGTAGAGCTACGAATTCGCTCTGCCGAAAGGCAGGCGACCCGAAACACTTCTTACCCGAACGAAGAGCGGGCAACCACCAACAACTATCCTCTACCGCGTAGGAATAGAACACCGTGGTGTCCGATCCCTCGAGTAGACTCATAATCGAATAAAGCTTGCCGTCGCGTAAGCTCGTCGGGCTAAGTACCAGATCGAACTTTTGGTCCCGGAGGATCTGAAAAGCCTCCTCGGCAGGACGAGGCAAACCTACACTGGAATCCATGTTCGTGCAGGCGGTTCGCTAAGTGCGAGGAACCGTGAGATCTTTCGGCAATCAGCAGGACACTGGGCATCTTGCCTTCCATGACAGCTCCGATACGCATTGTATGCGGAGCTGGTGCCGCTCTGTTGCATAGAACGTCGGTGGAACCGCATCAACCACGATTCCGCCGAATCGTCACTGGAAAGATTCCCTATGCCCGGCACGCCAGTGAAGCAGAAATTAAGCTGATTGCTTTGAGCGAAGCTCACGTTCTGCCTGAAGCCAGTCTTGAACCTCGTCCCCCGCTGCGCCGGCGCGAGAAACATAAATGTCATACGCCCGCTGGCGAATTTGCTCGGTTGTTGATTCATTCTGGGGAATCTCTTTTGGTGTTTCCACTATTGGGGCGGGCTTGGTACCAGTTGCTGGGCTCATTTCTTTGTTCTCCTATTCGGGTCTGTGACCCGATGTGAATGTTCGAGCTATTTTCGCGAAACTTCCTAGCGGCGTTCTGTGATGGACATCACACACGAAGCGCCTCGAAGTGGGATGCGTTAGCCTCCGAGCGTGTTGCGAAGAATTCGAGGTGGATAGGTGCAGCATGACGATCTTTCTTCCGGAACCCGCTGATCTCCGCGGTGCCTGCTTTGACGGCAAAGTCTTTGCTTGGAGGATAAGAGAGGCATACGATGCACAAAGCAGAGTTCTAACTCAGCAAATCCGGTTAGACCGGAATGGATCGGCTAAAAAGGAATGCCAGAGATATGATGGTGATGTTATTCACGCTTATTGACAATACGTCCCTGGCACATTTCGCGGAGAACGCGGATGCGTGCTTACGTCGCGAGATGGACTCGCTGGGTGAGTCGCTCGGATGAAAGACATGATCCAATTGAAAAGGAGGGCCCGGTGATCGAGAAACTGAAGGATCTCCCTAGTGGAATCGATGGAGTCAGGGCTATTGGAAAGATATCGAAGGAAGACTACGAGCAGGTCTTCGTGCCGCTTTTCGACGAGATACGACGAGAGGGACGTCGCATTCGCTTTCTGTATCAGCTTGGACCGGAGTTCGAAGGCTTTACTCCGGGCGCAGCGTGGGAAGATGCAAAAATCGGCCTGCATTCTATGCGGCTGTTCGATGGCTGCGCCGTCGTGACTGAGCTGGCTTGGATTCGAGAATCGACCCGGGCTTGCGGGCTTCTTCATGCCGTGTCCCGTACGGGTATTCGGCAACAAAGAATTTACCGAGGCCGTTGACTGGCTGCGCTCGCTCCCCGAAGGGCCCGCCGTTTCTCACCGGCTTCTCCCCGAATCTGGCGTGATCGTGGTTGAAGTCAAGCAGACCCTGCGCGCGCAGGATTTCGACGCGCTGGCATTCACCGCCGACGCGTGGATCGAAGCGCACGGTGACCTGCAAGGACTCGTGATTCATGCCCGCGAGTTTCCCGGTTGGGAGAATCTGGGGAGCTTCTTTCGCCACGTGCGATTCGTTCGCGATCATCACCGGAAGGTAAAGCGGATTGCACTTGCGGCGGATACCAAGCTGGCCAGCCTGGCGCCCAGGATAGCCGAGCATTTCATTCAGGCTGAAGTGAAGAGCTTCAGATACGACGAGCTCGACACCGCAATTGCATGGGCAGCGGGACCTGCCACCCGCAGGGCCGCTGCCCAACGACCCGCGTAACACTAAGCCAAAGTTCCAAAGTTTAGGACCGAGATCGAATCCTTTCCCGTCAGCGTGATCAGCTACAGGTGTGTCGACCGACACCAAATAGAGCGCTTAGTTTTTGACACTTCTGGCTGTTCACCGAAGGGTTGCAGTTGTGCCCGAACGATCATAGATTCAGAAGAGGAACCCTCCGGCAGGCGGCGCTGACCCATTTGGCGCGACAGCACCGGGCGGTTTCGAAGTCGTAGCATCGGTGGTTTGGTGAGTTTCATTCTTGGGCTGCGGCCGGTGGTCCTTATCGCCGTTTCCAGAGGGAATCCTTCCCGGCTCGTCGTCTAATTCATTCAGGAGTTTTCGCTCAAGCCCAGCCAGATCCCGCGCTGATTGTCCGATCAGCATCTTCGTCTTGGCGTCATTGAACCCGAGTCGGCGCGCCAACTCGCAGATCCTCGCGAGTTGCTCGTCTCTCTCACTCTGTCCGATGGCAGGCTCCACTGGCTCCTCGGCGCTAGCTTCGCCGTTTGGATAAAACTCCCCTGCGATTTCTGCGGCGCGCTCCGCGTCTGTCTCCCGCACGACGTACTGAACTCCATGAGACAGATCGAGCGCCGCGCGCCCCTCGCCCAAAAGCCTGACAGGCTCGGTCATATTCGCGACTAAGGTCCGGAGGTTGGTCGCTCCAATTTCGAGACTGAGGATGTGGGCGACCGACGTATGCCTCGTTCCATCTCGGTCAGAGTAGGAGATTCTCTCCGGGGTCGCTTTCAAAATGGCTTTGATGCCCGTTAAACGGCCTCCGTTCAACCGGCGAATCTGCATCAAGCCGTTGGAAAGGTTGCGAACCGATCGATAGCTACTTGTGTGAAGCCGACAGATTGCGCCGAACATCGGAAACTTCTCCAGGATGAAGTAGAGATCTCCCGATGGCCGGCAATCTCCTTGCTCCAAATCGGGGCAACCGTCACCGCAGGGCTCAACCGGCTGGCCCTTATTTGGTCCATCGACGTACTTGTAGTTGCCAGGCCAAGCCTCGCCCTCAGGGTGCTTTTGCGTTCTCCGAGTCGCTTGCATTTCGAACCGGGCGCCGCCGCCATTCGCGATCTGTACAAGTTCGCCGCGGCATTTGCATCCTCCCGGTGTCCACAGAGCGTACTCCGTTCGGAAGACTTCGCGTGGATCGTCGTTCAGGAAGATGATTCCCAATTCGGTCGGTTTCTCTCCATGTGCTTGAGCGATCTCCGGGGCTGGTACCCACACTACGTCTTGCCCGCGAAGCGTTTTCCGTTTGAAAACGAAATGATCCAGCCTGCGCGGATGCCCGTTTTCGCTGCCAGGCTCCGGGCCCTCCCCGATTGCGACCTTCATTGTCACTGGGAGTTTCTCGAGGGCGGTTCCATTCTCATCGTGTGTTAATCCAAGAATCCCCATCACGTTTCTCCTTTATGGTGTGAGTGGTCTCTGCTTCAGTGGGACTTCTGGCTTGCAGGTCTTGCGAGAATCCCATGCCGTCAGAACAACGCGAGCTGCTCATCTGGCGTCGCCGAGGTCGATCGCCGAGAACCTTTTCGTCGGGATGAATCCATCGCCGATTTGAGTGCCGACCACTGGTCGACTTGGCTGACGGTATGCTCAATCAACCGAATTTCGCGGGCGGTTTGCTCGGCAGTGGCTTCCACATCCTCAGGCTTTCGTGTGCCAATCACGTCGTCTTGCTTTTTCTGAAGCGTGGCCCACACGGCATCGGCTCGTTCGCCGATACCTTTTTCCGTGACAAGTTCGCGGGCCATGGCCATCAGGATGTCGTCTTCGTCGTTGATGGATTGAAGCCCTTCCGAAGAGAACTTGCCCTCCATGGCCAGAGAGACCAGCAGCTTCTTGCCCATCAAACGAAGGCAACTCTCCTGCATGGTCTCCGCATAGTGCAGGAACTTCACTTTCACCGGAAGACGCTGCCCGATCCTCCAACTTCTTCGGCTTGCTTGCCGAAGCACATATATGGAATATCCAGTCTCGTAAAATAGGATCGTGGGAAAGTCCATGAGGTCGAGCCCGGTCTGCACGAGTTTCGGGTGGCAGATGACCGCTTGTACTCCTGCGCCGAGTTGCCTTTCATACCAACCCTCCCGCGACTCTGGCGGCACGTCCGTCGTGAGCAGTGCCACACGGATTCCCTCATGCGCGAGGATTCGCTCAAGCCTGCGTGTAACGTCGCGCTTCTGCGTGTACACGGCATAAATCTGGCAGCGACGGCCACGCGCCAGTTCTGCTTTCACTTCTTCCACTAAGCGGCGTTCCTTCGCGTAGACGTGAGCTTCGTCCAAGTTCTGAGTCTCGGCGATAAGGAATCGCTCGCGCCTCTGAGTCTCAGGGTCGTACTCATACCCATACAGGTCCCCAAGGCCGAACGGACGGTCGGGATACAGGAGCAGAGCATTCAACGCCACACTCATCACTGACGGATTCCGCCGATGTTCCTGTAGAGCTTTCTTGATGTCTTCCTCCAGCTTTTGGTATGCCTCGCGTAGCGGGGCATCCATCTCAATGCTGACGACTTCCTCGCGGTAGGGCGGTAATGCCTCTGAAATATCTTCCAGCGAAATGAATGCCCCCAGGCTCATCAGGAAACGGCCAAAGAGGAGCGGGGACGCCCCCGGGCGACGGCGGATGCGTTTTGTTATGCGCCCATCCGAGCAGGCGTTATCTGCAGGCTCAATTACGGTGATCTTTTCGAGCAGCCCATAGGCTTCCGTAAAAGCCCGTACACCTGCCTCACCATATTCAAACCCTTCCTGCACCAGCCTTGCCGGCTGCAAGCGAAAGAGGATGTTGAACAGTTCATCGGCATACCCTCCAAGGAGCGTGCCGGTAAGCACCACCGTGCGGTGCGCGCATCCAGCCAGCGTGCCAAGTGCGTTTCCCTGGGCGGTGTCGCCTTTTAGCTCGTGCACCTCATCGGCGATTGCGTAGTCAAAGAACTCCGGCATGTAGCGCCCGATGAAATCCACCGGAGCGAAGCGCCTGGTTTTCGTCCCGTCCGCCTGCCACAAGGCGCTGTATAACTCCCGCCGCGATTTGGCGGAATCCTCACCACTCCGACTGCCCAGAAGTTCGCTCAACTTCGCTTTCTTGAAATCCGCCGACAGAACCCGCTCTCCATCTTCGCCCAAGTAGATCGGGCAGCCGGTGTCCGCATTCACAACGCATCCTTGGTAGCGACCGCACCGGGCCAGCCTGTAGGCGTGCCGCCAGAAGTAACTGAGTTTCCCGCGTTCACGCCCCACGATGAACAGAGCCGATAACCCGCAGATGGAATCCCAACGCTGGCGAGCAGTGCGAGCAGTTTTCCGCTGCCGCAACTCCGTGAGTGTTGTCCGCAATCCTTCCCGAACGATGCGGCCATTTCGCAGCCTGACCTCGTTGACTCCCGCATGGCCAATGGAACTCGTCGGAATCCGCAGGCCGTCGATGAAGAAAACCCGCACGCGAGGCAGAGTTAGGAATGCCTCTCTAGCCCACTTCTCAACCAACTGGGGTGGCACCATGGCGAGGGCCGTGAATGGTTTGCGGTCACTGTGCACATGAACAGCCCCGAGTGAGATCAGGGTCTTTCCGGTCCCGCACTCCGCGATTACCGCAGCACCCCGTGCCTCATTCCAGCGCTTTACTGCGCCCATCATCGCGAGCGTTTGTGCCGGAAATGGCTTACGGAGAAGTTGCCCGATGAGCGGCGAAGCTATGTCGTCGACACCGTGGAGCGGTGGGTAGGTCCGAAGAATCCGCTCAGCCAGTTCGGAGGCGCGCGCACGCAGATACTCGTTAATATCCTTCGGTAGTTGCATGGTTGTTTCCTCATGGTTCGTTCAGTCGAAGCAAGGGGCTGTGTTGGTAAAGAAAGACGAACTGGAACGCATCAAGCAGTAGCGATTGTCAGGGCGGATTCAAGAACTTGTTTCGGAATCTCCGCAGTCGTCAAGTAGATGCCAGTGTGTTTTGGGATGGCAGTGAACGCGATGCCCCCGTCGCGCACAATCATCTGGGAGCACTCTACGGCCGCAACCTGACTGTCTGAAACACGAAAGTCGTCTGGCGCAGTCACCACCTCGCATGTGTCAACTTCGAGGTCCGCGAGCGTGTCATCCAACTCGATACACTTCGCCTGGACCTCGCGCGGTTGGCTTTCGCTGGCGCGATCGATCCAGGGGCTGAAATACTGCGGCGAAGAATCCCAGTAATACGTCTCGCAGACAGCGGGATCGAGGACCTTTTGCTCACTCAGGACACGGATTCGCCGAAGCATGACCTTCGCAAAGTCCTCAGTAATCTCCACAACTGCGTAATCGCATCCGGCGCCGTAATCGGGGTTGGTGCTCCAAACTTTTACAATAACGATCATGGCCCACTCCTTCGTCCGCTCGCGCATGACGTTGCTACGGGGCAACGGGCGAGCTTTCCGCTGCCGGCACAATCGACCGCTCCAAGAAATTCCCCGGTAACTTCCAAGTGATTGAGCCGTTTTCTTTCGGAATGCGGATCAAGCCTTCTCTTAACGCCTTGCCGATCCATTTGAGGAAGGCAGGCTTGGTCCCGCTCACCAGCACTGGTGAGCATCCCAGTCCCGGCAAGGGCCGGATCGCCTTTCGCTGATTGAGTTCGCGCATAAACCACGGCGCCCACTCTGGCACCACTGGAAGGCCATATCGGGACGCAATGCGATAGAGTACAAACACCGGATCGTCATCGCACAAAATAGTGCGTCTGCCTTCTCGGTCCGTCCCTGGTTTCGTCTTGGCTAGCTCGGCCGACACAGCTACCAAGTGCCGGCTTGGGCGCTTCCGGCCCGGAACCGCAACACTCCCGCGAAAACACTGTGCCTCAGGACCAAGAGAGGCAGGAATGCCCGGCCGGCCAGGAAGCTGAATGTGCAACAACGCCGCCTCGGTGACTGCCGCCCACAGGGCGCCGATCTCCGAATCTCCACCGATCATAGAAATCAAGTGTGCGCTTGCCTGACCTCTTTCCTCCTTCGCGGGTTCCAGAACGGCTCGGTCAATGTAAACCCGGACGCGCGTGGTCGTGTCCTTCATGCGCTTCGTAAACTCCAGCGTTCCAAAGCGCTCGTGAGCGTTTTGCATCTTCGTCGTCCTCCAGGGAGAGGTTGCTTGGTATCCACACACTAGCAGGCGGGATATTCCGAGGGGGGAGCAGTTACAAAAACTCTCAAACCATCTGTCTCGATTTGTAATTGCACGTCCCGGCCGGTTTCTTGACTCCTGAGTCCACAGGGCCCGAGAGCCGACGGCCTGAAAGGAAACTATTGGGTTTCTACGCGCACGTCGGCGAACTTTCGAAAATCTTGATCAAAGGTGGCTACTGGCATGCCTTCGGCTGTAGCGGTCGCGGCGATCAGGCAGTCCACGAAATGGACGTTCGTTTTTCGATAGCGACCCAATGCATCGAGGTGAATCGCCGCCCCGCCAATCTCAACACCAGGGCTGGAAATGAACCTGCCGAGCGCTGAGGCGATATCTCCACGTGGATGCTCATAGAAAGATTCCAGCACAAACACGCACTCGGCCAGAACAGCTGGCAATACCACAATCACGACCTCGCCGCGATCGCAGGCATCAAACAGCCTTCCGGCGGCCTTGGCATGCTTCTCATGATCCTGCACCAGATAGCGAACGATCAGATTGGTGTCGACAAGCCTTCGCTTGTTCACCGGATGCCTTCACGATCACGAGCGGCTGTCGCTACTGCCTCCCGGATTTGGGCGAAGGACATCCCTTTACCCTTCTTGCTCGCGAGCACACCCTTTAGTGACCTCGTACCCGGATGCACGCGAATAGCGACATGGTCCCCTTCCACCACGTACTCCAGTTTGTCGCCCGGCTTGATTCGCAATACCCTGCGAATCTTCCCCGGAATGGTCGTCTGTCCCTTGCTTGTTACCTTGGAATGCAGCATCGTCGTTCCTTACATTAGCAAGAACCCCTTACGCCATAATTATCCCTTACTGTTCGTCGGATGGCAAGCAGCCTTCGCAACTAATTCCCTGTACATAACCTCGGGGCCATCCGCCGTGTCGACTCCTATTTAGCTGAGAGCTTTCGTCTCGTTTTGGAAACACCCCGGCTAATGGCGGCCACAGCCGCTAAACAGACTGTCCAATATTTCTTTGCATCGTCCAGCTCAGAGGCTTGGACAACGCCGCCGCATTCAATTCGCACGGCCGGATAGTTGCTCTCATGCAGGGCTTCGGAGTAGTGCCATTCCTTGCCATCCGAAACAATGAGGTGGTCGCCATAAGCGCCAGGACACGAGCCGTTGCACGCCAGGAAGGGAATGCCAGTCAGTGCGGTCAACTCATCGTAGTGTCCGTTGTTTGCTTCCTCATCCACCATTACGACCGCACCCGGGATTTCATCTCCGTCCACTGTCAGGGCCTGCGAATCTTCGAGTCGGTAGCCCATTTTCTCGAAAATGTCTTTGTCTCGCTCGGCACAAACGAGCGTTGAGTAACACCGATCACTCATGGCTCTGTTTCCTTTCTCCGGCAGGTGAGTTACTTCAAACTGGTCGTCTCTCCAGTGCAGAAGACCAACGTTAGTTCGTTCGAGAAACGCTCCTTCTCCCGAATGACTGTCGTTCCGTCTTCCTCCTCTTCAGACTTTTCCACCAGTTTGATCGACTGCCAATGCGCGATGTGCCGCGTTTCACCGTCTCCGAAGATACCGTTGAGCATTCCCGCGGTGCAGAGTAGCCCAACGTGACCGCCATGCAAGGGCGTGAGCGGACGCCCGCTGACGTCTGCCTGCTGCGCGAAAAGGACAGCTGCGGCTTGGCGATAAGCTGATGACCTCGGGAGAAGGTCCTCGATTTGGTCCAGGGGAAGCCCGCGATTAACCAATTGTACTGGCCCACTTGGTAAAACGACGTATTGGTGGTCAGGCTCGGAGGGCAGCGACGAAAGTTTCTCTGGGTTCCTCGCCAGGGACTCGTACCACATGCGGGCCCGAGTGATCTCGCTATCCTGGAGGCGATCTCTTTCTGACCGGGTGAGTCGCACTCCTATTACAACGATCTGTTTGTACTTCACGCTGTCGGGTTCGGTGAGTTGGTAGACGCGGACGTCGCGGAATTGATATGCCAATATCTGGCCGCAATCGCGGATGTAGTCCCAGGGAATGACCAGGACCAACACGCCGCCGCGCTTGAGCCAACGATACACATGATCGAGGAACAGCCGCTCCATGCGCTGCGATTTGTCCTCACCGATCTCAAAATCGTATGGAGGATTCAAGTAAATCAACGAAAAGGATTCGACCGGGCACTGCACATCAACACAGTTTCCATGAATGACCTCGTCGGCCAACGAGCGGGCAAGCGCGGCTCTCTGCGCTTCCAGTTCGATTCCGTACCGGCGGGTCTTTGCATCGCGCGTGACCTCGGCGAACGCCACGCCCTCTCCTATGCAAGGGTCAAGAGCCGAGCAGACCTGTTCGGGAAATTGAAGAAATGTGCGAATCCGTTTGGCCTCCGCAATTGGAAGAGGATAGAAGCCCAGACGTTCACGACCAGCAAGACGCATCGACAGCCTCCTGATTGAGTCCTAACAAGTTGCTATAGCGCGGAGTGGAAGAGCGGTTGTTACTTATGATTCGCACACGACTTGCGAACAGCGAAGATTGCGCGCTTGGGAATCCGTGCAATCTGTAGGTCGTGCAAATCCTCGGGCCAATCAGCCATGCGGTAAGAGTTCTTGCTGGGCTTTCGCTGCTTCGCCGGTTGAACGACCGGCCCCGCTCGATCTTCCCATCCCTTCACCGGAGATTCCATGCTTAGCCAACAGAGCGGTGGCGGTAGCTATATCCGTGGCCTCTTGCCTTCGATGAGCAGTGTCAAGGAGCGAGGGGATAAACGCCTCGCCTTCTGCAATCATTGCCCGGTTGATGTCCTCATAGTCGCCCGATAGCCAATATTGGCCACCGTACTCCACGGATGCACACGGGCCGCGCGAGTCAAATTGCGACAAGAAGCGAGCAGTTGAATCACCTGCCTCGAAGTAATGGCTGTAATACCCGGATCGCTTGTAGTGAGCGATAAAGCTGCAATGCTGAATCAGGTGGTCGTAAAGCGCTTTCGTAAACTGGTCAAACCGCAAACCGCTCTTGAGGAAGCGAATCCAGGCCCGCAGGACCGTTGTTTTCTGAGCGGCTGACATGAACCGTACGTCTCGGAATTCGTGTAACATTTTGCGTCACCCATGTGGAATTGCGCGGAGAATTTCTCTGCGAAGAGTTGCGCGCCGTAGCTGAGAAGACCAAGGAATATGAAGAAGAGGTGAAGGCATGTTCCTTCGGAGATCGAGCGCGCGAAAGCCCACTTCGGAATTGGTCTACGTCAGACTTGGAGAAACAGGACCTCTGGGGGGAACACCAATCAAGGGAGAATTTACTGGAAAGGACGCCGAAGTCCTCTCGTTCATCCGCGCGGAGCTTTGGATCTGCGTTGCCGTCTCGCCTCTCGCAAGCGGTCCGCAGCAATCTCCGCGGCACGGTTGTAAATCTGGGCCCAGCTGATATCGATCTTCGAGCGCCGGCCTTTCTCTCTCAATTGCAGGCCGGATGCCTCAACATCAACCACCAGGGGGCGGCCTCGTATCACGCAAGGCGTCTCTACAATCAAGCGTCTTTTCCGTTGAGTTAGTTTCCTCACGATTGCTCTCCCGTTCGTTCCGCTTTGTGCCGGACTGAAGGGTCGCCATTGCGTCCCGAGTAATGCTTGAGTCGCTCTCGGCACAGCGCCTTCGCTGTGTAGTGCGGCACGGCGTTCCCTATCTGTTTCACTTGTGTCGATTTGTTTCCGTGGAACTTGTAGCTCCTCGCGAAACCTTGCGCCGCGGCCAACTCATGAGGCTGAAGCATGCGGAAACGGATCCCGAGATATTGGTTTCCACCGACTGGAATTAAGTAGGGCTCGACCAAACCGAAGCGGTCTTTCGTGGTGATGGTGTCCAGGGGTTCGTCGATAGGTTGGCAGACTCCGGTTCCATAGTATTTGGAAACGTAGGGTTCGACTAGGAACATGTCCGAACTCGTCGCGGTCACAGTGGGCATTGGTTGCTCAACGCTGCGCACGTTCTGTTCTGTATCATTGCCGTGTTGATGAGGAAGAAGAAATGGCTCGACCACGCCAAAACCATTTTTGCAAGTCAGCGTGGGCATGGGTTCGTCCACTGGACGACAGCGATCGTGGGACGAAGCGGAACCTCCATCTCCGTGGTTGACTGCGATTACGAACGGCTGAACCAATGCGTCATGGTTTTCCGTCAACACAGTGTCGAGGGGATCGTCAACGCTCTTGGGATTGCGGCCCTTGCCTTCTGGTCCACCGGCAGCGACCAGGAACGGCTCGACGACGGCAATCGATTGACGGGTGAGCACTGTGTTCAGGGGTTTTTCGACAGACCGAGGCTCACCGGCCCGTGCGGGACCTCCCGCGCCAATAAGGAAAGGTTCTGCCAAGCCGAGCCTGGCTTTCGTTGTAATTGTCGGCGTCGGCTCTTCCACTGATTTAACGTACCGACCGTTGCCTCCCTGATGACCGATGGCAACAACGAACGGCTCGACCACGCCGCCCGCTCCGTGACTTGTGACGGTGGGGACCGGCTCATCGACTGTGTGTGTGCGAGGCTGCTGGCCCTCTCGCTCACCAAAGAATGGAATCAGGAACGGTTCAACCATCTGTACCGCACCCTTGGCGCAGATCGTCGGTACTGGTTCCTCTACGGGTCGTGGCGCTCCACACGAGGCCTGCGAGAGCAAGAAGGGTTCGCACAATCCGATGTGCTGCCCGTTCGCAGTAACTGTGGGCAACGGCTGTTCGATCGAGCGCGTCTTGTTGGTGCCGTAGAACATCACGAGGAAAGGTTCTATATCCAAGCCATTGATTTTCTTCATGCCCGCTGCAATCCGCTTCAGCGTCTTCTCTGCCAGCGGTTTCTTACGCGCAAGGATATTCTCGCCTTTCAGGCGCCAGTCGATGATTTCTCGGGCCGGGCGCCATGGTTTGAGGAGCGGCGAGGAGAAGAGCGAGGTTTGCAGCGAGACCTTTTCGCGCGGCCCATGGGAGGGCATTGGCCAACTCGGCGCACCTTTTCGAGTTGCGACAATGAACAGACGCTTGCGTGTCGTTGCATCCCCGTAGTCAGCGCAACAAATAACTCGTTCGTCCACGCGGTAACCAAGCGAACGTAGAGCTTGGAGGAATGCTTGATAGGTGTCACCGATCTTGGATTTGAGGGGCCTGCCATTTGCTCCGAGCGGACCCCAGCGGACGAATTCAGGTATGTTCTCGATGATGATGTTTTCGATGTAAAGTTCCTGCGCCCACTGAATCACGCCCCAGGCAGGCACGCGCTTCTGGTCTTCGATCGGCCGGCCGCCGCGAGCGACTGAATGGAACGTGCACTCAGGAGATGCAACGAGGAGATGCAAGCGGCCCCGTGGCACAACATCTCGTGGCCGAATTTCTTCGACCCGCGCACAGATGTGCTTCGCCCACGGATAATTTGCTGAGTGCGTCGCGATCGCAACCGGCCAGTGGTTGATCGCCACGAGCTCTACCTCGAAGTCCAACTCGAGCGCGGCTTCGATCAACCCGCTACTGGTTCCTCCCGCGCCGCAGAAAAGATCTGCACAATAGAGTTTCAAGAGAAGCCTCCCGGTTTCACGATGGGGCTCTTTTTGAGGCCGGTCGTCGTCTTGATCTGAGAGCTAAACGTTCGATTGAAGAGAAGATAGCGCCAAGATAGTCGTGCGGATGCCGTGCACGCAATTGCGAGAGTATGCGAATTCAAGACTCGTATGCTTCGGTCACGAAACTGGCGATCTCACGTTCAACTTCATCAGGCACTGGCGCTTCCTTGATCTCGCCCGCTAGCCAGAGCTTCAACAGCTCCGTAGCTGCCTTCGCTTGCCCTTTGACTACAACCACCAAACATGGATTGTGAAGGCCGGGTCGGTCGTACTCCAGAGCATGGAGCCCAGCCGCCTTCATCGCTTCATGATCGTTGAGCATTTCGACCAGTCTTGCGCGTGCTTCGAAATCGCGCTGGTCTACGCCCTCACCATCACTAAACCCATACTTGTCCGTGAAATCTTCCCAGGTTCCAGTCGCCATTGATTGCTCCCTTCGCGATTAAGCCACCTTACGCATTTCAAAGCCGAGTGGTCAGTGGCGGAGGCGAGCCCGATGAATCGGACCCCGCAGTCGGAGCCCGTAGACGAGTCCTCGCTTGGCTGTGGCACGTCAATGACCTACGAGTAGGTGCCCACTTATTTGGGAAACGGTTTCGCTGGTGCTAGAGTCCCCGCCGCTATGGGTATTGCAATCCCGGCCGGAACCAGCCCGCCACCGAATATTGCCCGACGGCTGGTTCTAAGAACGAATCCAAAAGGCAGCAAGACCGAATGCGTTTTCGCCGATGGTACAACCATCTTGGTCTCGAATTTCTTGGCGTCCTTCATTCGGGCCGGTGACGAATTGCTATTCCCCGTGGAGCTTGAAGCAGCGGACGCAGGCACACAAATCTACATTCGCAATACGAATCGGGAGGAAAGAAGGAGGGACGTCTTTCAGGCAGAGATCGGCTACGCCACACAACCCAGAAAAGACAAGCGGGACAACCTCTTCGTTGCCGCTGAGGTTTGCGGTCCCAGCCTGGGCATCTCAGCTATCCATGTTCGCTGCGAGGCCCTCAAGGATTATTTCTACGTTGGCGACCGCCGCCGCGCGTGGGATCGGCAGACCTCATTCTACGAACTCTTACGCGTCAATCCCAGCGTGTCGCCGGCAGAGCTGCGCCTCGCTTTCAAATTGCGCAGCCTTGAACTCCGCACAGCACACGCGCCAACTGGCGACCTTCGTGCGTTAGAGCGCGCTTTCAACACTCTTGCCCAACCAGAATTGCGCGCTTGCTATGACGCTCTCCGGAATGATCCCGCATCCCCTGTGCTCTTCCCATGTGGCGGCTTTGGTTCGTTGCTTGTTGCTGGATATCTCTCAAGAGACGGGAAGACGTTTTACGCGTCCCGCATCCTATCCTTTCGCCCCGAGCAAAACTTCAAACAGCTCGAAGCGCCGGTGCGAAAGATCACGTTTTATAAGGATCACGCAATCTACCGAGATTCACGTCATCAGATTGAGGTTCTCTTCGACCAAACATCGTTGCCGCTGCTTTGGGATTCGAGTTGGAATCAATGGAAGCATTTGCTAGGTGCCAAGGTCGGAGTCAAGGCGCCCTTCATTCAGAGCGGCAAGTATCAACACCGAGCCGGCGCATGGCATCTAGTGAGGTGGGAAACTGCTCTTTCGAGTCGCCTCGAAGTTGCGCTGCCCTCAAACATTGCTGAACAGGTTGCAGAAGCCCGCAGGCTCCATCATCGTTTCGGGGAGTTTGCCGAGGCCCTCGATCAAATTCGAGCGCGTCTGGAATCTGTGCCGATCGAGAGAGGTGATCTCCAAGAGATCTGCTCTCGTTTGGGTATGCCTAGCGATTTCGACGTTGCTTTGATCACCTGGAAACCCGACTACGACGCGTTCTTCTATAAGCAGCTCTGCGGGCGTGCCCGCCGTCTCTACCTCTTTCGGTCCGAGTACATCTTTGATCTCGAGAGAACGGTGATCGTCGAAACGCCTCAGCTCGGCCATGCCACTTACCTCTTTTCCAAGCCTGCCAGCATGTCCGAGTTTTTGGCCATCTACAGCAAAGTCGCCAGGGAAGACATTCTTTGGAACCGCAGTAATGTTGCTGAAAGGCTTAGCTTCTTGGGTCGTCTCATCCACGGTCGTAAGCCGCAGGCCTGGTTGAAGGATCTGAAAGCGCGCGTCGGCGAGATCGCTGACTACGCGGAGGCTTCCGATGAAAGGGTTTAGAACGTGTTGATGGACGGACGCTCAGAAGGGAACCGCTTCACTCTCTGCGTTCGTTGTGTCGCTTGCCTCCGCGTCTTGACCGTTCCCGTTGCGGCTCGCGTTCGGCGCCCCACCAAGAACGCGCAGAGACGCCACAACCACCTCAGTCACTGTCTTTGGGCTTCCCTCGCGATCCTCGAATCGCCGCGTCTCGAGTCGACCCTCGACGAACACTTGCTTCCCCTTAATCACAAACCTTTCGGCAATTTCCGCCAGCTTGCCCCAGGCGACGCAACGGACCCATTCGACCCGCTGGACATTTCCGTCCTTCTTGTCGCGATAGGATTGGTTGATTGCGAGCGAGAAATTCGCAACAGACTTACCCGCAGATGTGGATCTCATCTCCGCATCCTGCCCGGCATTCCCGAGCAGAATTACTTTGTTCACTCCAATGCTCGACATTGTGTTTCCCTCCATTTCAATCACTTGGTGAACTCTTGGCGAAAGACCTCAAAGTTAGCCATGAAACGCGGAATTGGCGTAAAGACGTCTTATAACAAGGAACTGTACTTGCTCGCCTCCTGAGTGGCACAGTGGTGAGCATAGGTGGTCTAGATTTTCTCTGAAGACAATCCAACCGTTGGGGAAACGGTTAATCCGGAACTCGTCGGCCCGAAAGATCCTTGCGGAAGTCGGATTGTCATCCGTGCCGCGATTTTGGCATCAAGAAGCTGGCGACCGCGGAACCGCTATGGCCGCCTCGCAAAATTGCTAACTCACTACCAGCTTTGAGGATAGTTGGAGCGTCCTTCAGCGAATGCTCTGTCGACAAGTTTCTGCCCTTGCTCCGGAATGAATTCTTCCGATACCCGGTCCGCCATAAAAATGGACGCGCCCCCGCTAGGAGGTCCTTGACACCTCAATGAATTTGTCCTAACATATCAGGACAGTATGTAGTCAGTTGGGCTTGTATATCAGGACTATTTACTCAACATGTCCTTCTATAGTAGGACATAGTGTTAATAATGTCCTGCCATAGCAGGACAGGAGCTTCATTATGAAACGCGATTTCAGAGATCTTCGGCTGCGCCAACTGGCTCGCGCCTTATCTACTTTCGACACCGCCAAACAGGAACCGCGCCCTCAACGCGGCTGGCTCCGAGCCATACGCGAGGGGCTAGGGTTGACTCTCGAAACCGTGGGAAAGCAGCTCGGACAGTCGCGACGGCGTATTCAAGAATTCGAAGAAGCCGAAGCGACCGACCGAATCACTCTCCGCAGTCTACGGCGCGTGGCCGCCGCAATGGATTGCGACTTAGTGTATGCGATCGTTCCAAAGTCCGGCACGGTCACCGAACTGGCCGAGCGGCGCGCGCGCGCCCAGGTTACAGAAGATGTTCGCGATGTCGAGCACACGATGGCCCTCGAAAACCAAGCGCCGGGGAATGTAGAAGAATTGATCGAGGAAGAGACCAAACGGCGACTCAACAAATAATGAGCACCATTTCCAATCTCAACGAGACTCCCGGAAATACACCGCTCCACCCGGACGATGCGGCGCAATTGATTCCCAACCTCGCGTCTCGAAAGGAGCTAGACGAATGGGAACGGAAAAATATCCTCGGAGCGCAAACGTGGGCGTTCAATTCCAGAATCATCAGTAGCAGGGACCCTCTGGAAGAAATTTACTTGAGAGAACTCCATCGAAAGATGTTCGACGAGACCTGGAAATGGGCTGGGAAGTATAGAACAAGAGACGTGAACTTCGGCTGCCACTTCGCCGAAATCTATCAACGGATTCCGGTCCTCCTGGGCAATGTTCGCTATTGGATAAAGAACAGCACGTTCGAAATGGATGAAATTGCGGTTCGCTTCCACTACCAGTTGGTGTCAGAGATCCATGCGTTCCCCAATGGGAACGGCAGACACGCAAGGATGCTCGCCAATGTGCTCAGCGTGAAGTATGGAAAGCCCAGATTCACATGGGGACGAACTAATCTTGTGGATACCGGACCGGCCCGCGAGACGTATTTCGCGGCGCTGCGCGCACTTGACGCTGATACGAAGAACATCCGTCCATTACTAGAATTTGCACGATCGTGAAGATAAGAAAACCCACTTTCCTTATGCCCTAGGCATATCCATCATCGCTTTCGTCCAACGCGCGAATCGCTCATGAACCTCGGCGACGTTCTTCGCGCCTAGTCGAACGGCAATCGGAAGCAGGGCCAAATAGATACTGGTGTTCGCCGACTGCAAAACCGGTTCGGCTTCTTTGTAGCTGTATTTTCGGTGGAACGTTGTAACCTCGCCTTCTTGGGCCATCTGCGGCGCCAGTGCCCTGGCCGTTCCATGCGTATACGTGGAGGCATGACGCCAAACTGCATTGACCAACAACCTCCATTCCGAGCCCACGTCAGGCTTCCGCAGCGTATAGTCCAACCGTGCGGCTCGCTTATACAAAGCGTCGTCGTCGCACCATTTATCGCCGCGTTTCCCGTCGAACTTTCCACGCACGGCCTCGTACCGTAGCCGACTTTTCTCCTCCTCTTCTGCAGGAACCTTTACTTTCATCAAATCGGGGTCGACCGTCTTCAAATCAAGTAATTGCGTATAAGCCAGGTAGTCGCCGTAGTCCGCGAAGGCATCCGCAGTTTGCGCATCGGCGATAGCCAACATGTAGACGGCATTAACTGCGTGCTCCACGAGTGCACGAACCAGAACCAGTCCGTCGTCCACGAGAGACTTCCGAATCACAGCTTCCGTCGCTTCATGTATCTGCAAGCATCGAGCAAACATTCCGAGCGCTATGTAGTCCTTCCGTTCGAAATTACCGTCGTGTTTGCCTACGGCAACGGAGTAGGCAAATGCACGAAGCTCAGTTGCTTCCTTCAATTGGAATTCGAACCTTACTTGGTGTGGGTCGTCCACCATTGGCTTCTCCCTTGCTTCGTTCCCCGCCGCCGATACATGCGTTTCAATTTCCACGGCATAAGTACGGCACCGCGAAAAGCTCAGCGGAGCACTGACCGAAGCACACGTTTCACATACGATTGTTATATCGTAAGATAGCTCACAAATGCCGCGCCGGAACCTCGCCAAGTCCAAGCCACGCTCCCATATTCCGAGGGACACGCTTCTCATCAGCCACGCTATCGAAGATAACGAGTTCACGCTCTGGCTGACCCTTCAGCTTGCCAAGGAGGGATATCGCGTCTGGTGCGATCTCACAAAGCTGCTGGGAGGGGAGAATTTTTGGGACGACATCGAACAAGTGCTAAGAAATAGAGGATGCAAGTTCGTTTATGTACTGTCACACGTTTCCAATGGCGGCGCAGAGAGAGGATTCAGAAAAGAACTCCATCTGGCCGACGTGGAGGCGAAGCACAACGGCAGTAAGGATTTCATCATTCCCGTAGCGATTGACGATCTCCCCTCCGCCGAGTACAACGTCTATCTCTCCCTTCGCCAGAGCATCGCCTTCTTTCCGAGCTGGCGGGATGGTCTAGTTCTGCTCCTCAAGAAACTCAGCCGGGATCGAGTTCCAAAGAGAAAGCGAAAGTTTAATCCGCAGAACGTCGCCGCTTGGTGGCGCTCATACCGGAGCTCCACTTCAGGCGTCCTGCGGCAGCCCGACAAGTATTTTTCAAACTGGTTTGCAATACCGCAATTGCCTACACGAATTTACATCCATACATTAGAGAACGGCTCGGAAAAGACAGAACACTTTCTCAGCAATTGGCCTGCGTATTGTGAAGGCTCGCGCTTGGTGACATTTGCGCCGGCGGCTGACTTTCCGCAGGTCTCTGAAATTGCGGATTCGCAATCTTTCGCTATTGCGGACATGCTTGACAGGTCCCTTCCAATTCCCGATGAGGAGCTTCACCAGTTGCGACGTAGTTTTGTTCGCCTGCTTGGCCTATCCCTCGAGAAGCGTATTCGGGAAGCGCATCTAGGCAGCTATGAACTGGCAAACGGAAAACTGTGTTGGTTCTTCTTGAAGCCCCCAAACGAAGAGGCTCTCAAGGTTCACTTTGACGGAATCGGAGGCACACGCGATTGGCGTGCCCTGACAGGATTCGCAACCATAGCATCACAGCGGGATAAGGCATCGAGCGCAAAGCGGTACTGGCACTTCGCGATACAAGTGCACGCTAAATTCAGACCTTATGTCGTCTTTCACATAACGAGTCATGTTGTATTCAGCGACGATGGAAAAACGCCCTGGTCCGACAAGAAAAGGATGCATCGAGCCCGAAGGCGCCAGTGCAAGAGTTGGTACAACGACGCTTGGCGAGACCGGCTGCTTGCCGCCGTCACCCTCGTGTCCGAGGAGAAACGGAACCTCGAAATACCTGTCGCATCCGGGGAGAGCATCATCATGGACTCTCGCCCCATGATCTTTGAGAGCGAAGTATCGTTTTCCGTCATTTCCAAAAAGGCAATCGAGGAATCCAGAGCGACGGAGGAAATCGCGGATGACGGCGACGATAGCGACGTCCCGCACGAACAAGATGATGGTGAGCCAAGCGACCAGGATAGCAATGGCGAGGACGGCCACTGATGCGACTCTACTACTTTGAGGAACCCCTACTCCAGTTCCATCATCGTCAAGCCGTAGAAGATCCCCACGACGGCTTGTCACTCTTTGGCCCGCTCGCCAAAGGGACTGTTTATGGCATTCGCTCGGGTGTAATCGGAACTGAGGAAGGTATCAGGCGATTCAAGACCTGGCTAAGCAGGATCAGGAAGCCGATCTTCTCGGCCAAGACCCCCGCGGAAGCCCTTTTCCGCCCGATCTTCCCAGGCTTCCAGACGGTGTTTGGTGTACCGTGGGAAGCGGAACCGCAGATTACAGTTGCGATACCCACGGCGGGGCAAGACAGCCTATCGAGCGTTCTCTATTTGGGAGACAGGCACCAACGGGTTTACAAAACGGTTCAGCTGTTCGCGGAGAAGATCGCAGGCGCAGCGCGGCAGGAAGAAGATGTCGTTGACGTTTGGTTCGTCATAATTCCTGATGAGATTTACAAATATTGCCGTCCACTCTCAACGGTTGAGCGAAGCTTGCGATTGGACGACGACTCAGGCGTAACGAGCGCTCAGGCAAGAAAACTCGCCAAAGAACCCTCCCTGTTTCCCGAAGTGAACCAGGCAGCCATTCCTTTCAGCTATGAACCGGACTTTCACAACCAGCTCAAGGCGAAGCTGCTCCTTTCCTCGGCTCCGCTCCAAATTATTCAAGTGAGCACGCTCACACCTGAAGAATTTCTCACAACGGATGGCCGACCTCTCCGTAGAGTGGATGCCCCTTCGACCGTGGCTTGGAATCTCTCAACGACGGCATTCTACAAGGCTGGAGGTCGCCCGTGGAAACTCAATCATGTCCGCAAGGGAGTGTGCTATCTCGGGCTAGTGTTTAAGAGAGACGACAGGTCGGGCGACGCTTCAAACGCATGTTGCGCCGCTCAAATGTTTCTGGATTCTGGAGATGGCGTCGTTTTCAAAGGCGCGGTCGGCCCCTGGTATTCGCAGGACAATAAGGAATTCCACTTGAACCGCGATTCCGCTCGCGAAGTAGTTTCCCTAGCGGTTGACACCTACAAGCAAAAGAATTTTGCGAAGAAACCGCCAACAGAGCTGTTCATCCACGGCCGTGTTCGTTTCAACGAGGAGGAATGGGAGGGCTTCAGCTCCGCAGTCGGCAACGAAACAAATGTCGTCGGCGTGCGAATAAATCGCGGCACGCACCTGAAATTGTATTCTCCGGGCGACTACCCGGTCTTAAGGGGAACCGCGCATGTTTCCACCGAGAAGGAGGCGTATTTGTGGACCGTAGGATTCGTTCCTCGGCTTCAGACCTACCTCGGAAAAGAAGTTCCGAACCCGCTGCTCATTGACATCTGCAAAGGGAGAGCAGACATCCTTCAAGTCGTACGAGACATCCTCTCCCTCACAAAACTAAATTACAACGCCTGCATATTCGCCGACGGAGAGCCAGTTACGCTCAAATTTGCAGATGCTGTCGGTGAAATACTCACAGCGGCGCCAATTTCCAAAGACACTCCGCCCTTACCGTTCAAATTTTATATTTGAGCGATTTCGGGGACTGTATAATTTCTGTCGGCAAACGGTCATGGCAACACCCCGTCTCACTCATGTTCAGCGCGAACGGGCGGTCCTAAACGACCTGGAAACGCACTTTCCAGAATTCGCCGGGCAGCCGTTATCCTGGGCTCCAATTCCTGAAGGAATGGACCCGCCGGATTTCATTGGCACCGGGCGCGCCGCGCGAATCGGCCTCGAACTGGTTGAATGGTTGGACGGCGACCAAATGACTCAAGCGAAGAGGCGCGAATTAATACGCGACCAGATACTCGGATTACTTCGGCGGGATTGGGAGAGCGAATACAGGCCGCAGAATTTCCGAGGGGCATTCATCGAAGATCGGGAGGAACGGATAGTCTCAGTCGACGCAGAACGGCTTCGGGCTGAATTCTTTGCATGTGCGGCTGACGTAGATCGCGCTTGGCTCACGAACGATGAGCGTTTCGGGGGCTCGTACTACCAAAATGAGTTTCCCGGCTATCCTTTGATTGGCAAATACTTCGTTGGAATCCGGTATATCGGCGGAGAACCCCACGGCCTCCGCTGGATGGACGTTTCGGGCGACGGAGGTGCCTTCGATCCCGCGCGCACCGTCGCCGCACTGAAAAATGCTTTGGACGCAAAGATGGAGAACTACTTTCAACCAGGAAAACAGCAACACCTTGCGGCGCATGGGCTCGATGAGTTTTGCTTGCTCGTTCACGGCGGCTTCAACGCATTCGCATACAACACGCCTTCCGGGCCGCTGTCCCTGGACGACATTGCCAAGCTCGCAAGTGCTTTCTACGCTGCCCGCGCACAGCGCGATATTTTTACGCGCGTTTGGTTTTTTGATTCCCTAGACACCGCAGATGAAATAAATCAAGCAATTGGCTTTCCTGCGGGATACGGCAGAGTGCGTTGGTTCGCGCAGCTCTGGCCGGAATTTAGGGTGTATCCCACCATGAAAAGCTAAACCGATTTACCGTGCTCGACTTCTTCAAATAACATGGTGATGCGGCATGGTCGTATATCGGGAGGATTCCGGTGGCACTTCTGGTGGCACTTCGTTTGGCAAATCCGGGCATGATCGGGCTGCCCCCGTCGTGCCGATTTTCCCCTATCTGATTGAAATGGCGCGCCTTGGTGTCTCGCGGCGTTTTGTGGCATTGCGTCAAAAATGGCTTAAAAGGCCGCTGCTCTACCACTGAGCTACGCCCCTGCAAATGAATCACAACATCTTACACGAAAATGAGTTGGTGCATGTGCGCCGATTGAGTCTCTAAATGAGAAAAAGTGTTGACCGTGGCTCGACTTCTAAAAAATCCATGGCCAGGTAATCAGAAGGTTCCTCTTTTGCGGTGGTCCGCATCCCTACGCCAGGCTGAACTTTTGCCATTTAGTCAGTGTAATCGCTTGCAAAATTATTCCTTAGTGAGAACGTCTGTGCGCTTCTGGAGGGGTTCAATAATCTTCGGGATGCACAGTCCCCTGGAAGTGAAATGCCTTGAATATATTTTTCTGTCATGCTATGGCGCCACGTCGAGTGGTGGCTCCGACAATTCCAAGAAGGAAATTTTCGGCTGGAACATTCCTCCGTGTCTGTAGAGGAAGGAGTTCTCAATGCTAGGCCGGGCCCGCGGTTTGGTTATCACACTGTTGGCTGCATTGATGATCTCATCTTTCGCAGCGGCTCAGGACTCGGGAAAGAAAAAGGCAGAGGGCTAGGTCCCGTCCACAAGTGAGACCCTCAAGCCGCCTAAGCCGCATGATCTTCCCGGAATTTGGTTGCCGGGTCCGAATGGGATTGAGGAGATGATCCCCGAAAGGCGGAAACTATGGCTGGGCTTTGTCAGAAGCTTAATTTGTTTAGAAATCTTGGCGCCCGCTACGCACTTTGGGCGACTAATTCGTCCAGCGCGGCTGCGGCCTTAGTCAAGTTGTCAACACCGAATACCAATAGCGCGCGCGTCGATCCCGGATCCCATCCGCAGTAGGAATAGTCAATATTGATTCCCTTTTCGCCCAGCCGCAGCGCTGCTCGGGCCAACTCACCCGGACGGTTCAGCAGCCTGACTACGGCGACGTCGGTTTCCTCGAAGATCATGTGGAGGCCGCCTAAAACCGACTTGGCGATTGCCGGATCATCCGCCAGGAATCGGACCAGGCTCTCACGCTCCTCGACATACGATTGAAAAGCGAGGATGTTCACGCCGCGCTCGGCCAGAGCGAGGAAGCACTTCCCCAGCGCGCCTGGTTTGTCTTCGATCGTTACCGTAAACTCCTTTGCCTTTGCCATGATGTTTGACTCCCTCCTCGTCCGGGAAAACAGCGACTGGCATCGTGATCCCTGATCAGGCGCGTACAGCAAATAGGTCGGATCTTCTCTTTGAGCACGGCGAGGATTCTATCCCACGCTACGATCTTTGTCAGGATAGTCGCTTCTTGATGCAAGAGAGGAGGTTAGGCAGAGGTGACCCGCAAGTCCAATCGAAACGTGTTATCCTGCGCATACGAACTTGGTTAGCCTTTCTCGCCGTTGCGTGATTTATCTGGCTCCCGCTCATTCGCCAAAGGTTGCGTGTCTTGCGGCGCGAACGCGCCAGCACCGGAGGCAGCACCACCTCGCAAAGCAGTTCGGGTAGTGTGGCGCTGCCCTACTGGGTAAAGCTGGTGCGCAGCGGGAACACCTCCAACGGCTACATTTCGCCCGACGGAGTGAACTGGGTGCAGGTGGGAACGACTCAGACCGTCACTATGGCCCAGGGTGTGTACATCGGTCTGGCGGTCAGCGGGGACAACAACTCCACCCTGGCCACGGCCACCTTCGATAACGTGTCGATATACTGATATTGGTGTTGTCTCCAGATGCCTCGTAGAGCAGCCTGTCTTCGCTTCAGAGGCCGCCACTCTTCTACCGACCTACTGCCCTGTAAATAAATTACAACATCTCAAACGAAAAAGAGTTTGTGCATACGCGCTCGAGGGTGGCCTTCGCGGGTGCCAATTCTGGCACTCTACATTTCTTGACCAATTTTGAAATTGCAATGCGTTAAGCTATAAGTGGCATGTGGAAGGGGTGCTCTCTTGTCTCCGAAGCTCAGAGTCCTTGCGGTTGTTTTCGTTGCTGTATCGTTGCTATTCGCGCAGGAGAAACCGGCGGGAAACGAGGGCGTTACGCGCGCGACACTGGACAACGGATTGCGTGTCGTCATTATTCGCGATCCACTGGCGCCGGTGGTCACTGTGGAGCAAAACTATCTGGTCGGCGGGAATGAGACTCCTGCGGGATTCCCCGGGATGGCGCATGCGCAGGAACACATGGCGTTTCGAGGATGTTCCGAGGTGTCGGCGGACCAGATATCCGCAATCTTTGCGCAGCTGGGTGGCAATGGAAACGCCGACACGCAGCAAAATATCACTCAGTATTTTTCGACCATTCCGGCCGCTGATCTGGACATCGCTTTGCGAGTCGACGCGGATTGCATGCGGGATATGGAAGACGCGCAGTCCGAATGGGCCCAGGAAAAACCAGCCATCGAACAGGAAGTGGCTCGCGATCTCTCCAATCCGACATACAAGTTCGTGACGCGTTTGAATGAAGATATGTTCTCCGGGACTGTTTATAGCCACGACCCTCTGGGAACCAAGGATTCCTTTGACGCAACGACCGGGGAAATGCTCAAGGATTTCTATAAAAAATGGTATGCCCCCAACAACGCGATCCTTGTGATTGCAGGTGATATAGATCCCAGCGCAGTTCTGACAAAGGTCAAGGAGTTCTACGGAAACATCCCCAAGAAATCATTGCCCGCGCGTGCAGAAATCAATCTTCCACCAGTAAAGCAGGAGTCGTTCACGCTCGACAGCAATCTTTCTTATCTGCTGGCGTTCGTGGCCTACCGGTTCCCCGGCACGGACAGTCCGGATTTTGCGGCCGTGCAGATTTTGGGCGACGTTCTTTCGAGCCAGCGCGGGAATTTATTTGCTCTTGTGCCTCAGGGGAAAGCGCTGCAAACCGAATTCGGGTTCGCGGAGGCATATACCAAGGCCAGCGTGGGGTATAGCGCCGCCGTGTTGCCGGCCGATGCGAATGCTGCGCCGGTAATCGCGGAGATGCGGAAAATCCTGGCGGACTACGCCGCGAACGGTGTGCCTGCGGAACTGGTCGATGCTTCCAAACGGCGGGAAATCTCGGGCGCGGAGTTTCGCGGCAATTCCATCCCGGGCCTGGCCGCTGAATGGTCAGACGCTCTGGCCTCGGAAGGACGCAATTCTCCCGATGAAGATATCGAAGCGATAAGAAAAGTCACGCCCGCAGATGTAAATCGGGTCGCAAAACAATTTCTCGTCGATCAAAACTCGATCACGGCGGAATTGAAACCAGTGCCATCAGGCGCGGCCACAGCCTCCAAAGGATTTGGAGGCGGCGAGCAACTGACATCTGCTCCCACGAAGCCGGTGGACTTGCCTTCCTGGGCTGGATCTCGACTGCTGGCGCTTGAATTGCCGCCCGCTCCTCCATCCTCAACGGACATCAAATTAGCCAATGGCCTTCGGCTGATTGTAAGAACGCTGAAGATCACACCAACCATCACGGTGCTTGGCAACATTCGCCATCAGCCTCAACTCCAAAGCGCACCCGGCAAAGACGGCGTCAATGATGTGCTGGATGATCTGTTTTCCTATGGCACGAAGAGCCTGGACCGGCTGGCATTTCAGAAGGCTCTCGACGATATTGCCGCCGACGAAACCGCCGGCTACGATTTCTCCCTTCAGGTATTGAAACAGGACTTCTCTCGAGGCACCCAATTACTGGCCGACAACGAGTTGAACCCCGCGCTTCCCAAGGAAGCGTTCGATGTGATCAAGCCGGAGACCGCACAATTCGTTGCGGGCAGAATGAAGAGTCCCGGTTATCTTGCGGGCCGCGCCCTCAATGCGGGACTGCTTCCGGGAAACGACCCTGCCCTTCGGGAAACGACTCCGCAAACGGTTTCCTCACTAACCCTCGATGATGTGAAGGAGTATTACGCCAAAACAGTGCGGCCCGATCTCACGACAATCGTGGTAATCGGCGATATTACTCCTGAGGAAGCGAGAAGTGCGATTGAGAAATGGTTCGGACCATGGAAGGCCGTCGGTCCTAAGCCCGAGGTTGATCTTCCCCCGGTTCCGTCGAACAAGTCTTCCGCGGCGAATGTTCCCGATCCGAGCGAACTGCAAGATTCGGTCGACCTCTCGGAAATGGTCGGCCTGACGCGATTCGATCCCGACTATTATCCCCTGCAGCTCGCCAATCATGTCCTCGGTGGGGGCTTTTATGCCACGCGTTTGTATCATGACTTGAGGCAAGAAACAGGTTACGTGTACGACGTGGACGTCAGTCTGAGTGCGGGGAAAACCAGAACGAGTTATACGGTCAGCTATGCCTGCGATCCGAAAAATGTGTCGAAGGCCCGAGAGTTAATTCAACGCGACCTGATCTCCATGCAAAAGGAAAATGTCACACCGGCCGAACTGCAGCAGGCCAAGGCGCTTCTTTTGAGGCAGATGCCGCTCTCGGAATCGAGTGAGGATGGTGTCGCGGGAGGATTGCTGGCCCGTGCCCAGATCGGCCTGCCGCTCGATGAATCCATGCGCGCCGCGAAGCAGTATTTTTCGATTACGGCCGACCAGGTGCGCGCGGCGTTCGCGAAATGGGTTCGTCCCGATGGATTCGTGCAAATCATTCGCGGTCCTGCACCGGAATAGGTGTGCGGTCCTGCCATTAGCTTTTCCCTTCAACTGATGTGTACCCCATGAAATGGCCACAACATATTATTTATGAATTTCAACTGACATCTATGCACCGCTTACGGGCGAATTGAATCTAATCGGAGTGGACGATGAGCTTAACTGTGATTCAGGAATGACGGTGCGACACGAAATTTGAGACTATATTGTCAGTCACGTTAGCGCGAAGATTCCCCCGGTCGGTGCCCGTTGCATCGCGGAAAATGGCGCCGAGAATATATAAATATCAAAGGAAAATAAGCCATGGCCGAAGAGCATCCAGCTGATTCAGGGCCCAAGGCAAGCAATGAATTCGCGGGAGGCTCGTCCCCCCTTTCCGCCAGCGGGGGCGTTTCCGAAACCCCGCCGCGGTATAGGCGCTCAAAACGACTGAGAAATATTCTGCTTCTCATCGTGGCCTTGGTCGTGGTTGTGGGCGGCGTGTTTTTTTGGCGCTACTTGAACAGCTATGAATCCACCGACGATGCCCAGGTCGACGTTCATCTCTATCCTGTCAGCGCGCGTATTTCAGGTTACGTGGTGAAAGTAAATGTGGCCGACAACCAGTACGTGCAGAAAGGGACAGTGCTCGTTGAAATCGACCCGAAAGACTACGGGGTTGCCGTCGCGCAGGCGAAAGCAAATCTGACGAGCGCCGAAGCGACCGCCCAATCGCTGAATATCAATGTTCCGATCACTTCGGTGACCACGGCGAGCCAACTGAAATTCACCGAATCGGACGTTACAAACTCAAACGCCGGAATCCTCGCCGCTGAGAAACAGGCCGCCGCTGCTCATGCGCAACTGGAGGCTGCCGAGGCCAACGATGTGAAGTTGCAAGACGACGTCGGCCGCTACAAGTTGCTGCTGGATAAGCAGGAAGTTGCCGAGCAAATTTACGACCAGGCGGTGTCCGCAGCCAAAGCCAGCACGGCTGACATTGCCGCAGCCAGCGCCAATGAAGCCGCTGCGCAACAGATCGTGCAACAAGCCCGGAGTCGCCTGACACAATCAGAAGCGAACCAGGAATCCGCGGAAACCGCGCCGCAGCAGGTGTCGGCCACCCAGGCGCGCGCCCGCGCAGCCATCTCCAACGTGGAACAAATGCGTGCCGCGCTGGAGCAAGCCCAACTGAATCTCCAGTACACCAAGATCGTGGCGCCGGTCAGTGGTCAAGTGAACAAGACGGTTGTTGTCGGCATGAACGTTCAGGCGGGCCAGCAGTTGCTCACCGTGGTGCCGCTTGACGAAGTCTGGATCACCGCGAATTTTAAAGAAACGCAACTCAAGAAAATGCAGGCCGGGCAGAAAGCGGAAATTCACGTGGATTCTTCCGGCCGGACGTTCCGGGGTCATGTGGACAGCATTGCCGGCGCCACGGGCCCGCTCTTTAGCCTGCTTCCACCGGAAAACGCCACAGGCAATTACGTCAAGATCGTCCAACGAATTCCCGTAAAGATCACGCTCGATCCCGGAGAGAACCAGGACCACCAGCTTCGGCCGGGCATGAACGTCGTGCCCGACGTATACCTCCAATGAGTTCCGCCGCTTCCCTCACCGCCGACCAGGAGATCTGGCGGCCCAAATTTAATCCCTGGCTGATTGCCGTGGTGGTGGCGCTCGCGGCATTCATGGAGGTCCTCGATACCAGCATCGCCAACGTGGCCCTGCCATACATGGCGGGGAATCTGGGTGCGAGCAACGATCAAAGCACGTGGGTCCTGACTTCCTACCTGGTCTCTAACGCCATTGTTCTGCCAATCAGCGGATGGCTCGCCGGGGCGCTCGGGCGAAAGCGCTTCTTCATGACCTGCTTGTTTCTGTTCACGGCGAGCTCCCTTCTTTGCGGGATCGCGCCGAGCCTGGGTCTCCTCCTTTTTTTTCGAGTGGTGCAAGGCGCGGGCGGTGGCGGGTTGCAGCCGATGGCCCAGGCGATTTTGGCGGACACTTTCCCGCCTGAACAGCGAGGTTTGGCGTTCGCCCTTTACGGCATCACCGCCGTCACCGCGCCTACCATCGGACCAACCCTGGGCGGGTGGATCACCTTCAACTATTCCTGGAGATGGATTTTTTTCATCAATCTCCCGGTCGGAATCGTGACATTATTTCTGGTCTATACCTTCGTCGAAGATCCACCCTACATAAGAAAACTCCAGGAGGCCGGGGTCAAGCTCGATTACGTCGGTTTCGCGCTGCTGACGCTGGGCGTCGGGGCGCTGCAAGTGCTGCTCGACAAGGGTCAGGAGGATGACTGGTTTGGATCGCGATTTATTACGATCTTGGTGATCGTATCGGTGATATCCCTCGTCTCGCTAGTAATCTGGGAGTGGTATCAAAAGGCGCCCATCGTGGACGTTCGCTTGTTTAAGAATTTTAATTTTGCCAGCTCCAATTTGATGATGTTCACGCTGGGAATCATGCTGTTCGCCAGTCTGGTCATGATGCCGCTATTCCTGCAGACGCTCATGGGGTACACGTCCCAAGTCGCCGGCCTGGCGATTTCCGGTGGAGGCCTGGCCTTGTTGATCGAAATGCCCATCATGGGCCAATTGACAACGAAGGTCCAAGCGCGATACCTGATCGCTTTAGGCTGGCTTTGTCTGGCGATTGCGATGTTTTATTCCACCAAACGGATTGATTTGGCGATCAGCTTTGGTGTTGCCGCGTGGCTGCGGGTCGCTCAGGTGATCGGAATGGGGTTTCTGTTCGTGCCGATTACTCTAGTGGCTTATATCGGAATCCCACCAGAAAAGAACAATGCGGTCTCCGGCATCGTCAATTTCATGCGCAATATCGGAAGCAGCGTGGGAACTTCGCTGGTCACAACGCTCATCGCGAGGCGTTCGCAATATCATCAGGAGATTCTTACTGATTATGCCAGGGTCGATAGTCCTGCTTTCCAAAATTCGGCAAACGGCCTTGCCCAACATTTGAACAACTCCGGATTAGGCGCACTGGAAGCGAAAAGAGCGGCTTACGCAAGGATTTACCAGAGCATTCAGGCACAGGCGGGGAGCTTGGCGTACATTGATACATTCATGGTTCTTGCGGTGGGCGCGGCGATCATGTTCTTTCTGGCATTTATCTTGAGGAAGAATGATCCACGTGGGAGAGGAACAGTCATCGCTGAATAAGTAAAGTAGAATAGTATGGGGATTGGTAAAAAGGCAGGGACGCGGGACGCAGCTCTTGGGAATCCCGATGATTAGAATCGTTACCATCGAACGTGAGTATGGCTGTGGAGGCGGTGAGATTGCCCAGCGGCTTGCGGAGCATCTTGGCTGGAAGCTATGGGATCAGTTGCTCACTGAAGAAATTGCCCGCCGGGCGGATTGTCCCAAGGCAGTCGTTGAGGGGCGAGAAGAACGTACCGACCCGCTGTACTACCGGCTCTTCAAGTCGTTTTTGCGCGGAAGTTATGAAGGAAGCCTGAATGCGCACAAGCTGAAGCTGGTGGACAGCGAATGTATTTTGGAGTTTACGGAGAAAGTCGTCCAGCAGGTGGCCAGCGCCGGAAGCTGCGTCATCGTCGGAAGAGGGTCGCAGCTGTTTCTGAAGAATAGCCGGGAGGCGATGCGTGTCTTTCTATATGCCTCCAGGGAAGATAAAGTAAAACGGTTGCTCGCTCGTGGCAAGAGTGAGAAAGATGCTCAAGAACTCGTGGATACGGTCGACCTCGAACGGGCCGATTTCATCGAAAAATATTTCAAAGTTGAGTGGCCAAGCCGTTCGGTGTATCACGCCATGATCAATACGGCGATCGGCGACCAGGCCGTGGTACAAACGATCGTCGATCTTATGAAAATCCTAGAACCTCAATTCCGGGCTGCGAAGTGATGTCCAGCGGAATCAGGGTGATTCCAATTTCTGTTCGCTCATGCGTTCCCTGTGCCGGCTTCCGAGGCTTGCCATCGGATCGGGGACGATATAGCATTTCACCCATTGTACGGCGGCTGGCAATCACCCAGCGCCGGGATAGCCGCGGAGATGTGCAGTAGATTGGGATCTGGAAGTCGCGGGCAGGTTTGATTTTTCCAGGCGAGTGTAAGAAATCAGAACCAACTCTTTGGAGGAGACGCAATGCCAACGAAACGGGTGCAATCCCTCACAATTCTGGCGATCCTGCTGGCGGCGGGAGTTGCCAGTGTGGCCGCGCAGCAGCAAGCCGCGGCGCCGCCCCCCAAGTTCAAACTCTCCACCTCCGCGTACGCCGAAGGCTCGATGATCCCGACTCAGTATTCCTGTTCGGATCCCAATCCGGCTTCGCCCGCTCTAACTTGGAGCAATCCACCGGCGAATACGGCCAGTTTCGCCGTGATTCTTCACGATTCCGATGCCGCTCCGGGCAAAAACGCGATGGATGTCACGCACTGGATCTTCTGGAACATACCGGCGACATCCATGCAAATGATGGGAAATATTAAGCCGGATACCACGCCCGATGGTATTCAGCAGGGCAAGAATGTTCGTGGGGTTAACGGTTACCAGCCGCCCTGCCCGCCTCCCGGCGGGACTGCGCATCACTATATCTTTGAGATCTATGCGCTGGATGCGAAGCTTGATCTGACCACTGGGGCCAGCCGCGCCGATCTCCTAAAGGCAATGGACGGCCACGTGATTGGGAAGGCAACCTACTTCGGTCTTTTCGGGCGATAATTTCGAGGAAGCTCGATATCATCTCGGGAGGAGAACCACGCAGCCCCGGAAGTGACGCGCTTTAAGGTCAGGCTTGTCCAGGTCCATGGGGAACCGCGTGGGGCGGGATCTTCCAGAATGTGAATCCGTTGTGAGCGTTTCGAGTTGACGCCCTGTATATGAAATCACTACGAAGACAATTCGTGTCGAAGTCCCTGGTGAGGCGCTCCGCCCTGCCGCTGGGAATTCTGGTTGCTCTCTTTGTGGCTGGAATTAGCTTCCTGCATCCGGCGAAAGCGCAATCTCCTGCCGACGCGGCGACGCCCCCGGCTACTCCCGATGGGCGCCCGCTGCAGATCGACCGAGGCGCAGCGGGGTTGTGGCAGATGCTGCTGAAACTCCACACCCGAGCGAGCTTGCTGATGGTCGTGGCGCACCCGGACGATGAAGACAGCGGCATGCTGACCCTGGAATCGCGGGGACAAGGCGCGCGCGCGATGATGCTGACCCTCAATCGCGGGGAGGGCGGGCAGAATGTGATGTCCGACGATTTTGAAGACGCCCTGGGACTCGTGCGTACGCAGGAGCTGCTGTCCGCCGATCGCTACTCCGGCGTGCAGCAGTTCTTCAGCAGCGCCATCGATTTCGGGTTCTCGAAGACACGCGAGGAGGCGCTGGCTCAGTGGAGCCACGACCGCGTCCTTGCCGACGCGGTTCGTGTTGTCCGCACGACCCGGCCGCTCGTGGTCACCTCCGTCTTCGTGGGCGGGCCAACCGATGGCCACGGGCATCATCAGGTGGCAGGCCAGATGGCACAGGAAGTTTTTGCGGCAGCCGGGGATCCCAAGATGTTCCCGGAACAGATTCGCGCCGGGCTGAGGCCATGGTCGCCAATAAAAATGTATGCCCGGGTTCCCTCGAATTCGGTTACGCCAAAGGGGATTCGCGATTCGGCTACAGGCAAATTATTCCCCGTGCGCTTCTACGACTATATTCACAAAGATTGGTCGGACGGTCTGCCTTCGATTGACGTGGAAATTCAGGAAGGAACGTTTGACCCCGTCCTGGGCGCATCTTATCTGCAAATCGCGCGGGAAGGACTGGCGCTTCAAAAGTCGCAAAACGGCGGGGGCGGAATTCCTTATGCAGGGCCGGTGAGCGTTCCCTACCATCGGTATGGCTCGCAGGTTCCGGCAAGCGGCAAAGAAAACTCCTTCTTCGACGGGATCGATACCTCGCTGGCGGGAATCGCGGAACTGGCGCAAGGCCAGCAGAACGCCTTCCTGAAAGAGGGCTTGTCGCGTGTCGATGGCTTTGTAGCACAAGCGATGCACGATTTTTCGCTGGATCATCCGGAGAAAGTCGCGCCCTCACTGGCGCAAGGTCTTCATGAAACCGATGCCCTTGTGGCGCAGGTCACGGCGAGCGCGCTGTCCGAGGATGCCAAGTACGGCGTCCTTCACGAACTCACGATCAAGCAAAACCAATTTCAGCAGGCGATCGCCGCGTCTCTAGGATTTTCGCTGGAAGCGACAGTTGCTCCGAAGAAGGAACCCCCTCGGAACAATTTCTTTTTAGGCGGGCCCACGGAAACGTTTGCCTTTGCGGTACCCGGCCAGGATTTTGCGGTGAAGGTTCACCTCGACAATCCGTCTGCCGTAGCGCTCAAGCTTGACCGCCTCTGGTTTCAATCCCCGGCAGGCGAAAGCTGGACGATCACGCCGGAAACTCCAGTGGCCGCAAATATTCCCGCACGGCAGCAGCTCGACCAGAGGTTTGGCGTGCGGGTTCCCGAAAATGCGGCAGCCACTCGTCCCTATTTTGCTCGACCCAATGATGAACAGCCCTACTACGACATTGTGGACGAACGTTATTTGAATCAGCCTCTCCCTCCCTACCCGCTTACGGCCTGGGTCGAATTCAGCTATGAGGGCGTGGAAGTTCGCGCCGGGCAATCGGTACAAACTGTGCGGCAGCTGAATGGACCAGGCATGGTTCTCGATCCGCTGATGGTGACTCCAGCGGTCTCCGTCCGGATTGCGCCTCAGGCGGGAATTACGACGATTGGCGACCGGTCATTTGCGGTGTCCGCGCTGGTTCACACGGAAGCGGAATCCGGAGCCAAGGGTACAGTGCGCCTCGACCTGCCGCCGGGTTGGCGCTCGGAGCCTGCCGCCGCTCCTTTTGAAATGCAACGCGCTGGGCAGGAACAGAACATTGGTTTCCAGGTTTTCCCAAATCAGCTGGAGCAGAAATCCTACACGGTTACCGCGGTGGCCGAATTCGCGGGACATCAATATCGCGAGGGGTTCACTACGGTTGGCTATCCGGGGTTGCGTCCTTACAATCTTTATATGCCCGCCACGTATCGGACATCCGGAGTGGACTGCAAGATTGCTCCGGGATTGCGTGTTGGCTACGTTACCGGGACAGGCGACGCGGTGCCGCAATCGCTGGCAAGCATCGGCATCAAGACGGAATTCTTGAGCCCTCAGGATTTGGCCCAGGGTGACCTTCAAAAATATGATGTGATCGTGCTCGGTGTTCGGGCCTACGCCGCGCGGCCGGAACTCGCCACGCACAACCAGCGGCTGCTGGATTACGTGCAGAATGGCGGTGTGGTGATCGTGCAGTACAACACGCAGCAATACGACCACAACTACGGTCCTTACCCCTATAGCCTGCCCAACGCTGCGGAACGAGTCGTGGATGAGACCTCTCGCGTCGACTTCCTGGATCCCAAAAGCCCCGTTTTGACATGGCCAAATCAGATTAACGAGAAGGATTTCCAGGGCTGGGTCGAAGAGCGTGGCCATGGATTTCTAACCACCTGGGATAAGCGCTATGAGGCGCCGCTCGAAATGCATGATCCGGAGCAAGATCCGCAAAAAGGCGGCTTGGTTTACGCGCAATTTGGCCGTGGAGTCTATGCCTATGTCGCGCTGGCCCTCTATCGCCAATTGCCGGATGGAGTGCCGGGCGCATACCGTCTGTTTGCAAACCTGCTGAGCCTGCCGCGAAATCCTGCGCTGAAACAACGCGATCCTTCCGCCGCTTCACAGAAGTAACTTTTCACATTCGCTGGCGACGATGTTTTCCTGAATGTCCTGGATGCACAGGCTCCGACCTGTGTGTCTTTTCAACGAAGAATCTACGGTTTGGACGGGACGAGCGGCTGCAAGGACTGGCCGAGGATATCCGGCTGCCCGGCGTTTCGTTCCAGATGGGGGTAGCGCTCGCCGCCGTGGTATAGAATATCGAAACTGCGCCCGACGCCCGCGTTGTCGGCCGTAATTTGGATTGGCTTCGTGTTTTTCTGCGCGGAGTCCACAGCCTCCCGGAGGACGGCCGGCGAGAAGGAATGTCCGTTTACTGAAACGATGCGCATCGCTGGCGCAAGGCCAGCTTCAGCGGCCGGAGTTCCGGGAATCACATCGGAAATGCGGCCATTTTTTTCGCCGGCGCCAGTCTCGATGCTCATGCCCAACGAGAAATTAAAGTCGGCGCGGGCGGTCACATCCTCGCGGGCATGAATCTGCGCGTTGGGCGCGCTATTGTAGATCAGGCGCCAGCCACCGTTTTCGATGCCGCCGATCGGGGCGTGCTCGTTGATTTGATACACGCGTGACTCGAAGAAATGACGCCAGTCGTACGGCAAGATTTCGTTTAACGCTGCCTCCACATCCTCGAGGGTGTACGGCAAGACTTTCGGCCCTGAATCCGGCGCCCCGTAGAATCGCCGGCAGAAATCGTCGAGCGATTTTTGCCCGTGTGATTGCTGGCGAATAATCATGTCCACGTCAAGCCAGATCAACCAGCCCTCATCGTAGAAGTCTGTACCGCGCCGCCAGGAAGACCAGTTTCGCGTGCCTTCGTTATAGAGAAGGGGCGCGGCAAGCGATGTGTCTTCAAGCGAGCGCCAGGTGCGCCCCGGCTCGTGATCGAGTAAGGCGGCAGTGTAGGCCAGCGCTTCGCGATAATCATCCGGCGTGCGCAAACCCGAGCGCGTGGAAATCATTTCCCCGATGTACTGCGTCAGGCCTTCGTAGATCCACAGCAGATCGTCTTTCATGGGCTGGTTGAAATCCGGCGTGGCCAGGCCCGCGGGGCGGCGGTACTTGCCGTTCCAGGAATGTGTGAATTCATGAGCCAATAGAGAGTTATAGAGCAAGACCTGCTCGGGATTGCTGAACATGTGCTCGGGGGCACGCTCATCGCTGGATTGCGGATGTTCAAGTCCATTGGCGTGGAAGTTATTGGTCAACGAAAGCAGGAAGTCGTAGTGGTTGTAATGGCGAGCGCCGAACAGCACGCCTTCTTCACGGACCAGACGGCTGTAACCCGCCAACTGATCATCGGGCATTTCGAGTGTCGCAACATTGTCCGCCGCGATGTTGAGGCGGTGCGCTGGGGTGACGTCGGGAGCTAGATCTATGGAGCGAAGATATTGGCCCGCGAGGACAGGAGAATCAACCAGCGCTGTCAAGGAAACTGGCGCGAAGTCCACATGATCTTCGCCTTGCGATGTTGCCGTGAGAGCAGAAGCGAATTTCCATCCTTGCGGCAAGCGCAGGCTCGCCTGATACATGAGCGAATCACTCGTCTGACCGGCCGGGTAGAGCACGACAAGGTTCCATTCGAGCACGGCGATGAAGGAATCGGCGGACGGACCCGCGGAAAATCCCTCCCCAAGTGCCGGAGACAAATAGTCGTATGACGCTTCGACGGAGGTTGCTCCATCGGGGACTTCCAGGTGAAACATGTATTGGTTCAAGTCGTCGCGCCGCCAGGGCAGAGTTTTTCCAGCGGCCGTAAACCGCAGCCCGACCAACTCGGACACTGGCCCGTCGGGGGCGTGCTCGCCGGGAATCCATTCGGGGTACAGAAGCGTCAGGGGACCGGGGCGCGCGGGAAGATCCAGCCGTGCATGAAAAATCCGGCGAGGCGCCTCGCGCAAATCGACGGACAGGCGAATCACGGGCGCGACGCTCTGCGCGGGAACCGACGGCGCCACCCAAAGCATGGATGCCGCGAGGATGAGCCGAGTAAGCCCGGGCATTCGCATTTCATTTCTCCAGTCCGAAACAAATAAAGCTGAGGGAAAGCGCTCGGGCGGAAAAAACCGCCTTGAGGCGCCTGGACCCGTGAATATTCTACTATCGACTACCGTGGACCGGAATTTTCGTCACATAGCAGTGTTCAATGCAGGAACCGATGGGGCGATTTGAAGCGTCCTGCGCCAACTCAGAATCGCAATGAACCTTGGAAATTCTTGAAGATCGCGCAGTGGCGGAGCCCTGGAGACCTGACCTATTTCTTGAAGAGATCCTCAAACGCCTGGCGCGCATCGCGGGGGCGCGAAACGCGTTCCGGAGAGGCCGTTGAATTCGCGGCCGGCGCCGACGGCGCCGTATCTTTCTCGATGGTGGTGCGAAATTCATAGAAGGTGCAGTCGTTTCGCTGGTCTTTGCGCGGGATGCGCTCGGGAACCGGCTGCATGCATTCAAATCGCGCCGCCGTATCAAAATAGGCGCACTGTTTGCAGGAATGCAATTCATACCCGCAACGTGGGCACTTGCTTTTCGGGTCGAAGCCAGGCTGCAGGACGCCGCCGCAGTTGGAACACCGTGCACGCGTAATGGTGCCGACCATACGTGGCGTGCGCGGCCCAATCTGATCCTGCCTGGGATGACCTTCGGGCGCGCGCTTCTCTTTCTTTTGGGGCTTTTCGGCACTCATGTAGCCCCGCTGCTTATACTTCCGCTCCAATAGAACCTCCGGGGGGATGCCCCTATCATACGCTGAATCAGTGTGTGCTACACGAAAAATAGACGAGTGTGTGAATATTCACGCCAATGGCGAGCGGCCGCGATTCAGGACCTCCGCGCCCACCACCGGGCCAAGCCTTCCGGACACAAATCAGGCTGCAAAAATTTTCGCGGCGCGCCTGCATCGGAGAGGATCGCTTCCGCAGCCAAGTATCCGCTGCGGACTGCGCCTTCCATTGTCGACGGCCAGCCCGTTGCTGTCCAGTCACCTGCGAGAAATAATCCCGCCAGCGGACTTTTCTGCGTGGGACGCCACTGGTCCGAGCCCGGCGCGGGAGAAAACGTCGCGGACATTTCCTTGACGACGGTTCCCTTTACCAGCGTGGCTTCGCGGGTCGCAGGAAGAACTTCCCGCAATTCCGCAAGGCAAAGCGCGATGATTTCCTGACGTGAACGCGCGGCCAAACCGTAGGAAGCGCTGATCACGAGTTGCAGGTATTGCCCGCCGTCCTCTTCGCCGCCGTATAACTGCGTCTTGTTGAACACCCACTGCGTCGTGCTGTCGAGCAGCGTCAGAAACGGCTCGCGCATCACGGCTCGATCGAACCAGAGGTGAACCCCGGTAATCGGCGAGGCGCGCAAATTGCATAGGTTTGAAAACACCGGCTCCCGTTCGATCACTTCGCGGGGCAGCAATTCGGGCAGGACATCCTGCGGCACAGCCGCAAGATAATAATCCGCCGTCTCAACCGATCCGCTCTCCCTCTCAATCCCCTCGACGCGTTGACCATTCACTCGAAAGTTTTGTACACCGGCACGCAGCTGAACTTCCCCGCCTCGTCGTTCAATGGCATCCCTGCTACCGTCGTAAAGCTCACCAAGGGGCACGCTCGGAACGCCCACGCGATATCCTGCTCGCGTGGATAGGAACGCTTTCCAGAAGACATCGATTCCGTACCGCGCGTCGATGCGGTCGAGCTCTTCGTCGAGCGCGCTGACCAGGATGACTTCCCAAAAGCGGCGAATCGCCCGATCGGTCTGCCGGTTCGTTTGAAGCCACGCAAGCATCGTGACGCCGCACCCATCGTTCGACAGGTCCGCGGGGCGACCGCCGCTGCGTGCGATCTTCAGGAGCGCCTGGGCGATGCAGCGCTTATCGGACCATTCGAGCAACGGGAACAGCGCGAACGAAGGCGCCATGTGCAACGGAGGAGGCAGCGGCGAAGCCTCCATCGATCCGCGGCGCCCGTCCGGAGTGGCAAACTCCAGTCGGTCAAAAAATCGAATTTTATCCGCGGCGCCGACACGACGGTAAAAATCCGCAAGGTTCGTGCAGCATCCCAGCGTGACGTGCTGGCAGTTGTCCACATGCTCGCCGCCCGGTAGCACGTACGACGCGGCGCGGCCGCCCAGGTGGGGCCGCTTTTCAAGCAAACGTACCCGGAAGCCGGCCTCAGCCAGCGCGACGCCCGAGGAAAGTCCCGCCAGGCCGCCGCCGATCACGATCACGTTTTTCAAGGACATTATCCCGAGTGGGCCGCCCGAAGCGTGCGCGACCGATGAAGATCATCTTTTCCGCTTTACTCAGACGGACTCGCTCGCTGAAGACCGCAAAGTCGAGCGATTCAATGCGGGCAAGCAAAGCGGTGTAAGTATGCACGAGCAGCCAGAGTGCGCTGCGGCTGTCGGTATCGACGAGATCGAGCAGCTCAGCGCATTCCTCATACAGCCGCCAGGCGCGATCGGCTTCAAAACGGA
This sequence comes from Terriglobia bacterium, assembly GCA_963705015.1. Lineage (GTDB taxonomy): Bacteria > Acidobacteriota > Terriglobia > Acidiferrales > UBA7541 > Palsa-360. The sequence goes on along the minus strand of CAVPIN010000002.1, from coordinate 5,029,485 downwards.
GAAGCTCGCGCATGCCCAGCGTGGCTTCGTCGTGTAAAAAATCATCTGGAGAGACATTGTATCGCACGAGGTCTTCATCGGGGATGTAGACACGGCCGAGCGCGGCGTCTTCATGGACATCGCGGATTATGTTCGTGAGCTGAAACGCCAGGCCCAGTTTCTCAGCGAGGTCAAGCGCGCGAGGATCGCGATAACCGAAAACGTGCGTGCAGGTAAGACCGACCGTTCCGGCGACCCGGTAGCAATACTCACGGAGGCGGTCGAATGTCGGGTAAGACTTGACAGTGAGGTCCATTTCCGCGCCGGAGATCAAGTCATGCAAGTAGCGCGCCGGCATGTTGTAGCGGCGCATAGTGTCGACAAGGGCAGGCAGGACTTCCCTTTCGCCGTAAAGCGATTGTCCAAGGGGCATCACGGCCGTTCCATCAAAAGCCTGAGAATTGCCCGTGACTGCTTCATCAAATGCAGCGCGCCACTTGGCGAGACCGCGTTGCGCGGTCTCCGGATTTTCGCCTATGTCCGCAACATCATCCACTAGGCGCATGAAGGCGTAGAGAGCGGCCAGGCCATCGCGCTTGGCCTTTGGGAGGAGATAGAATGCGTAGTAGAAATTACTGCGGGCGGCGCGCGCGATCCGGTGGCATTCCGCGTATGAGCCTGCGGCTCCGCTAGCGGCCGCGTCTGCCGACTTCTCGAGGCCAGGCTCAATACAATCCCCCTCAACAATCGCGAGGCGCACCGGCGCGGCGGGTGGAGAAATGGCGGGCGCCGAATTGCGGCTGAACATCGTTTCCGTCAGCGCACGCAATAGCAACCACATCTGCTTCGATTTCGGAATCGACGGCCGATGCTCGAGCGTGTTGTATCCAATGGCTTCTATGGAGTTGAGGACAGCCAGCCCGCCGCGGCTGAACATTTCAATGTCCACGCGCAACGCGGAATCGACGCTGCGAGCCAGCGGCAGGCCCTGGTCGAACAATTCTCGCGTTCGGGCAATCAATTCCTTCATCAAGGAGGCATAGCGCGCATCGAATTTTCGCGCCACGATATCGTCTTCAGAGAGCCCGTGAGCCGCCAGTAATTCCAGCGGAATGTAAATTCTCCCCTTCTGCAGGTCCCGGGTTACATCCTGCCAGAAGTTCGCGAGTTGCAAGGCCGTGCAGGTGGCGTCGGAAAGTTGCTGGCGCCCAGCGTCGCGGTATCCACACAAATAGAGTACGAGGCGGCCTACTGGATTCGCGGAATAGCGGCAATATCCGACCATGCTGTTCCAGGTCGCGTAGCGGTGCACGGTCTGGTCCTGGCGAAACGCCACAAGCAGATCGGAAAATGGCTCGATGGGAATTTCGCACGCAGTAATGGTTCGCCGCAACGCGATGAATACGGGATGCGCGGGCCTGCCGGCGTAGCAATCGCGAAGCTCCACGTCCCAAGCGTCGAGCAACTCCAGGGCTATCGCGGGATCGGGAACCTCGTCTCCCAGATCGTCCGCCCAGCGGCAGTAGGCATAGAGGTTGTAGAAATGTTGCCGCAGGCGTTTCGGCAGCAGCCACGACACGACGTTGAAATTTTCGTAGTGATGCGTGGCCAGCCAGCGCGTATAGCGCTCGGCCTCCTGCACGGTGCAACCGGACGGAGGCGCATGCCGGGCAATTTCGAGTTCAGCAGGATTCTGCATTACGCTCAACCGCCAACCGGAGAGCCCGGCGCGGCCTGGAAAACTCCGTGAGGACGCAAGCCGCTAAGGGATCACCGCGACTTTCATTTCCCCGTTGCGGTGTTTCATGTGCTCAAACATTTTGGGAAGATCGATCAGCGGAATTTCCGCGTTCACAAAATCGCTGGAGCGAATTTCCCCTCGCGCAACCACCTCCAGCGCTTCCCGGATGAACCGCGGGGTGTGGTGGAACGTGGACTTGATGGTGATCTCCGAGTAGTGGAGCGCGTTCGGATCCACGGGCACGACCGTGCCGCGCGGGCAGCCGCCGAACAGATTCACGACGCCGCCGCGGCGGACCATCTGCAGCGCCCACTCCCACGTTTGCGCCGTGCCAACCGCCTCGATCACGGCATCGGCGCCGCGGCCGCCTTCCGTCAATTCGCGGACCTTCTGTGGCGGGTCCGTCAAGTCCGGAGCAATGAATGCCGCGCGCGCGCCAAACTTTTCCGCAGCGCGAATCTGATTCGGCCGCTTCCCGAGCGCGATGACTTTCACCCCGCGAGCTGACAGCACGCGCACAAAGGTCAATCCAATCGGCCCGCAGCCGATCACCACGACCGTTTCTCCCGGCTGGACGCCCGTCTCGTGAATTCCACGCAAGACGCACGCCAGGGGTTCGACCATGGCCGCGTCCTGGAAGGAAACGTGTTCGGGAATTACCAGCATATTCTGGCGAACGATCCGACCCGGGATGCGGATGTATTCCGCGTAAGCCCCGTTGTTGAAGAGCAGATCCTCGCACAGATTCGTCTGCCCCTTGCGGCAAAACAGGCAGACGTTGCACGGCGCGGAGTTCGAGGGAACCACGCGCGCGCCGACTTTCAAGCCTCCGTTCACGTCGGAGCCCAATTTTTCGACGACACCGGCAAGTTCATGCCCGAATACAGCGGGCGGGACAATCATCCGCGCATGATATCCCCGCTTCCACACTTTCAGATCGGTACCGCAAGTCAGTGCCACCTTCACGCGAAGCAGCGCTTCATCCGCGGCGAGGTCGGGGATGCCCACGCTTTCGATCTTCAGATTTTCGCTGCCGTATAGAATTGCAGCGATCATGTGACCATTCTTTCGCCCGTTAGGTTCGTTTCTGATCAAGGATGTATCACCATTTTTAATGAATTGCCTTTAGGATGAGATGCTAATTGTAATGCTTTATCTATATCTTCCAGTGAAAAACGATGAGAAATCAATTCGCGCACCGGAAGTTGACGCGAGAAAATCAGCCGGGCGGATTCTTCCTGCCGGTCCACCGCGGCGCTATAACTCCCCAGAATTTCCTTTTCTTCAACGCCGATCGCGGCCGCGGGGAATTCGATCTTCATCAGCGGGTCGTTCTGCGCAAATAGGAGGACTCGGCCTCCCGGCCTCGTGAATGACAGCGCATCCACCAGCGCCGAGGGAATCGGCACAGCGACCAGCACCACGTCCGCTCCGCGGCCTCCGGTGCGGGCGCGAATTTCCTCCGCAAGCCGCCCTTCGCGCGGGTCCAGGGCCGCATCGGCGCCGAGTGAAACGCTCTTGGCGCGGCGCTCCGGCATCGGATCGCTCCCGATCACAGCCGCTCCGGCAAGTTTCGAGAGCATCATCAGAATCAGGCCAATCGGACCCAACCCTATCACCAGCACGGTTTCTCCGGCGGTCACACGGGCCTTTTCCACGGCTTTAATGCACGTATTGACCGGTTCGATGAAGGCAGCCTCATCGAAACTGATTTCGTCCGGGATTGCCAGCATCCCGCGCTCGACAATCCACGGCATGGCCCGGACGTATTGCGCAAATCCCCCGCCATTGGGGTCGAAACCCGCCGTCAGCCCAACTTTCTTGTAGCCCGGGCATTGCGAGTACAGCCGCCGGTCGCAGTAAAAACACTCACCACAAGGAACGTGATGAAAACTCATAACGCGGTCGCCGAGCTTCCATTTTGTGACGCCCGAGCCCAGGGCAACCACTGTGCCGGCAACCTCATGCCCGAAAATCTGCGGGGCCGCGACAAATCCATGCGCAATCTTCTTGATATCGGTGCCGCAAATTCCGCACGCGGCCACTCGAATCAATACTTCCCCGGCACCGACGGACGGTACGGGAACGTCTTCCACAACCACGCGTCCCTTGCCGCGGTACACGGCCGCGCGCATCATGGACGGAATCGGTGGCGCCACGAACGAAGTCTCAAGTATGGTTCCCGACTGGCTCATAGGGCGCCCACCGTATGATCCTGCTCGATAGGAATGAGCCGCTCCGCAAGCGTTCCCGCAAACATATCCAGAAAATTCGCAAGATGCCGCGAAGCCGTCCGGCAATCACGCGCCAGTTGGAGCAGCGCAGGCAATCCGGAAGGCTTGCGCAGCACCTGCGCGATCACGCCGCCGATGCGGATCTGCCCTCGTGAATCGCAAGCGTTCTCAAAATCGTAGGGCATGTTGAAATCCGAGGTGTCGCTGATGGCCCGAACAGCCACCGACGGCACACCGTGCCTCGCCGCTTCCGCCAGAATTACGTAACTTTCCATTTCCACCGCTTCCGCCTCGTTTCCTAGTTGACGCTTTTGCTCCGCGCTGGTGAGCAGCGTCCGCGAAGTTGCGAACCGCTCAATTTGTTTCGCGCCACAATCCACCGCCGTCGAAAGCAACTCGCCATGCGCCGCCACGGCCACCGGTTCCCCGGCTTCACTCACCAGCCGTGAAACCAGGATGTCGCCGGGACGGAACCCGCTTCGCAGGGCGCCCGCCAGCCCGGTTGAAATGCAAATATCGGGCCTCGAGGGAAGAATCCGCCGCGCGGCTTCGAGTGCGTGCGGCTGCCCCATGCCAGTCAGAATGGCGCGGACGCGCGCGCCGCCGAATTCGGATTCAAACAGTGGCAAGTCGCCCGGCAGGCGGTGAAAATTCCTGCGCCGTTGCCACGGTGTGAATTCGGCCTGGACTGCAAAGGTGACCAGTATATTCATGGGTTCCGACGTTCAATTACGCCGCGTGCGCACGCGCCACGGTCTGGGCGCCCCGCGCGGCGACATATCCGTTTGCCTCATACCATCGGGTGGCGCGCTCGAGAGCGGCTTCGAGCGGGCCGGACGAGAAACCGAGTTCCCTCACTGCCTTCGAGGCATCTACAAACATCTTGTGCCGCGCCATACGCACGCCTTCGAGCGGAATCTGGGGCTCGCGGCCCACCAGCCGTGAAACCGCCGTATCCACGTATCCAGCAGCATAGGCCAGAACGTGGGGAAATTTCCAGCGCGGCGCCCGCCGCCCACTGACGGCGGCAAGAATGTCCAGCATTTGTTTAAGCGATAGGTTGAAACCGCCCAGAATATATCGTTCCCCGATACGTCCGCGCTCGGCGGCCAGCAGATGGCCGCGGGCACAATCTTCGACGGGAACAAAATTCAGCCCCGTATCCACATAGCCCGGCATGCGGCCGTTCAGGAAATCGACGATGATCTTCCCCGTGGGCGTTGGTTTCCAGTCCCCCGGGCCCACCGGCGTGGTGGGATTCACGATCACGACCGGCAGCCCTGCCTGCGCCGCGCAAAGAGCCAGCTGCTCCGCCTGAAATTTCGAGCGTTTGTAGTGACCGATCATTTCTCCCAGAGACGATTGAGTTGCCTCGTTCGGCAGCCCGCCTTCCCGCGGCACGGCAATCGTCGCGACCGTGCTGGTATACACGAATTTCTCAACGCCTGCTCGCCGCGCGGCCTCCAGGAGATTTTGCGTGCCAGTTACATTGGATTCATAGATCTCATGGGGGTTACGCGCCCAAAGCCGGTAATCCGCAGCCACGTGGTAGACGCAGGCCACGCCAGCGAGCGCACGATCGAGCGAGGCAGGGTCCCGCAAATCACCGAGGACCCGTTCCGCCGGGAAACCTTCGAGCGCGCGTGTATCGCTGGACGGGCGCAGAAGGACGCGGACACTTTCCCCACGGTCCGCGAGCTGGCGAGCCACGTGACTCCCGAGAAAACCTGTCGCCCCTGTGACCAGCGTCTTCATAGCACCCGCAGCGTACCGTCGGGGGATACCAAATCCGGACTGGGTGGCGGAGGCATCATCACCGTTGATCCACCTCCGGTGTGACCATTCGTGGGTTTGTTCCCATCATTCTTGCCAGGATTGCCGCCCATGCGCCCCGAAAATTGCCACTTCAGCATGGTCCAGGTGTCGCCCAGTTGGCGCTTGGCGCCGAGCACCGGGGTGGTTTCAAAACCAACGTGCATCATGCAGTCGGCGCAGCGCGGATCATGGCCCGGACCGTAATTCTCCCACTGGGTCTTGTCGATCATCTCGCGATAAGAACCGTAATGATTGTCCGTGATCACGTAGCAGGGGCCCTTCCAGCCGCGCGGATTAAACGTCGGCGTGCCCCATGCCGTGCATTCCAGTTCGCGCTCTCCCCGCAGGAAATCCAGATAAATCGGAGAGACCATCAGGTTGTGCTTATCCAGCAGCGTCACGGCTTCGCGGAATTTCTCGCGAATGTCCGCGCGGGACATGAAGATATCCGTGGTCTGCACCGCCGCATACCCATAGGCCGGCGAGAGCATGTATCCGTCGACGCCCAGCGTATCCAGATAGGCGTACAGATCGGCGATTTCGTTCAGATCCGTCTCTTTATAGATCGTCGTATTCGAGCAGACCATGAATCCCGCGGCCTTCGCGGCCTTGACTCCCTCGATGGCCTCCCGAAACACGCCGTCCCTTTCGACGCAGAGGTCGTGCGTTCTCTCGAGCCCGTCCAGGTGCACGTTGAAAAAGAAGCTGGACGTAGGTTTGAATTCATGCAGCCGTTTGCGGATGAACATCCCATTGGTGCACAAAATAATGTGCCGTCCGCGAGCCAGAATTTCGCTGGTCAGTTTGCCAATCTCCGGATAGATCATGGGTTCGCCGCCGCAAATCGAGACGACCGGAGCTCCGCATTCATCCGAGGCAGCCAGGCACTGCTCGACGGTCATCACTTCGTTGATGGTGGATTTATACTCGCGGATCCTGCCGCATCCCGTGCACGTGAGGTTGCAGCTGTGCAGGGGCTCGAGCATCATCACCATCGGAAATTTTTTGGCGCCGCGAAAACGCTGGGTGGCAACGTACTTCGCAAGATTTGCCGTCATCTTTATGGGATATCTCAATTCACTCTCCTAAGTCCGTTGTCCCTCGAACTCCTGGGGCCTCACGTGCAATCCGGAGAACTGGGTGATCTTGGTGGTTATGTTGCGATATCGCGCGAGCGCATACAAAGGAAAATAGTTCCGGTACAAATGATATTTCAGGTAAAAAACGCACGGGAACCCGGTGCCCGTAAATTCCTTCTCGGCCCACGACCCATCCGTTTGCTGCTGCTCCACCAGGTGTTTCACTGCCTCTGTGATGGCCGGATCCCCCGGCTCGCTTGCGGCGAGCAATCCAATCAGCCCCCACGCGGTCTGGGAAGCGGTGCTGACGCCCTGGCCTTTCAGCTTCGGGTCATAGTAAGAAGCGATGGATTCCCCGAAGCCGCCGTCGGAATTTTGGACTTCGCGGAGCCAGCTGGCCGCGCGCTGGCAATATTCACGCGCCGTCAGCCCCACAGTCTCGAGGGCCCGCAGCACACCGCTAGTGCCGTAAACATAGTTTACGCCCCAGCGCCCGAACCAGGACCCATCCGCGGTCTGGTCCTTCAGTAGAAATTTTACCGCCCGCGTGACCACCGGATGAGCGGCTGGCCATCCATACCGGCCCAAACATTCCAGCACACGGGCGGTAACGTCGGCTGTCGAAGGATCAATCATCGCGTTATGGTCAGCGAAGGGAATCTGGCACAAAAACTGGCGATCATTGTTGTGATCGAAAGCGCCCCACCCGCCATCGTCATTTTGCATGGCCAGCAACCAGGCCAGGGCGCGGCGCGTGGCAGCTTCCATGCGCGCCTTGTCGGGATAATCCACCCGCTGCAGAGCCATCAGGACAAACGCTGTATCGTCGACGTCGGGAAAGAAATCATTGCGGAACTCAAACGCCCATCCGCCGGGCAGGACCCCGGGAGTCTTGATCATCCAATCACCGGGACCCACGATCTGATTTTCGAGCAGCCAGTTCGCCGCTTCGATCAATGCCGGATGATCGGGCGGGAGACCCGCTTCTTCGAGGGCCACCATGGCGATCGCCGTATCCCACACGGGTGATACGCACGGCTGCACGCGAATCGTGTCACCTTCCTCGATCTCGAAGCGCGAAAATTCGTCAATCTCCCGGGCAGTCAAAGGGTCGTCCGGCGAGTGCCCCAGAGCGAGAAGGGCAAAAATGGCATTCATCATGGCCGGATAAATCGCAGCCAAGCCTTCGCTGCGTTCAAGGTGCTCCAGCATCCATTCCCGCGCCTGGCGAAGCGCTCGTTGCCGCAGGGGTTTCCAGGGAACGCGCTCGTACAGTTTCAGGCCGCGGTCGAGGGCAATGAAGAAATTCCGCCAGCTGAGCAACTGCTTGTCCCAAGCCAGGCCCAGCGCCTTGCGTGACGGGTCCCGGTACAGGGCATCGACAGTGATGCCTTCGGGAACGGCAAAGCGTGGTTTGTGTGCGTACAGGATCGTCAGGGGGATTACGATTCCCCGCGTCCAAGACGACATTTCGTAGATGTTGATTGCAAACCAATCTGGGAGCAGCATCAACTCCGGAGGAACCGCCGGGACCATCTCCCAACCCACCGCCCCCACCAGCGCCAGGTACAGCCGCGTATAGGAATTCGAGGCCTCAAGCCCACCCAGCTCGTGTACGCGCTTACACGCGCGGCGCAACGGTTCGGAATCGGCAGAATCTCCGGCAAGCCTCAAGGCCACATACGCCTTTACAGTCGCATTCAGTTCAGACGGCCCGCAAAAGTAGATATTCCAGCCGCCATCTTCGAGTTGACGCCGCCGCACATAATTCGCCAGCTTCGCGATTCGGCTCGGATGAGCTTTTCCGATCACGAGCAGGTAAAAAATGTAGTCCGACTCAAGGGTAGTATCAGCCTCTAGTTCACCGAGCCAATACCCCTCAGTCGCTTGCAGGGAAAGAAGATAATTTACGCCGCGATCGATGGCGTCGGAGAGCCGGTCAGCCAGGACTGGAAGCGCACCCGAGGATCGAGCGGCTCTTGACCCTTCTAGTTGTATGCGTGTCCCTAAAGCCATTATTTATATCCAGAATCGCATAGATGTTTGATGCCAATTGGTTGCCAAACGATCATGCGAATACACCAACCCTCTGCCCTCAGCACGATTTTAGCAAATCCCTGGAATTTCCATCACACTTGCACAGACAGACGCAGCGCCACGCCCCCGAATATGAAAAACTATAATGCCTAGCCTTTATTATCATCAGGTTTCGAGCGCGGGTCAACAAGGATTAAATCCTAAGATAGACGGGACGCCAGCCTCTTTGGTTCCAACCAAATTGCCTGTTACAATTTATTTACACCCTCGGCGAGTTTTTCGAGTTTTCGGACGCGTTCTGCTAGCTCCGGCAACCGTCCTGACCAGGCGAACTGCTCCTTAAACTTTTCCAAGGGCCGCGCCGGGGTCCCCCAAACAATCTGTCCGCTGCGAACAATCTTCCCGGGAAGTATGCCCGCCTGTCCGCCTATAATGGCTCCGTCCTCGATCTGGCAATGGTCACCCAAGCCAGCCTGTCCGCCAAAGGCCACGTCCCTGCCGATCACTGCCGAACCTGAAATGCCAGTCTGGGCCGCAATAACCGTATTTTCGCCAATGCGGACGTTGTGGGCCACGTGGACAAGGTTGTCAAGTTTTGTGCCCGAACGGATTTCTGTCCGTTCGAGCGACCCACGGTCAATGGTCGTATTTGCGCCGACCTCCACGTCAACCCCAATTTCGACGCCGCCAACCTGAGGAAATTTCAGGCGCTTCCCTCCCTCAATGACATAACCAAACCCGTCCGAGCCAATCACGGCGCCGGAATGCACGATCACGCGGTTCGCCAGCCTCGCTCCGGCATAAAGCGTCACATGCGGATACAGACGGCATCCCTCTCCCAACTGCGCGCCACGACCCAGGAAACAAAACGCGCCGATTTGAGTGCCTGCGCCGATCTTTACATCGTCTTCGATCACGGCGTAGGGCCCCACCGCAACGCCGAGTGAAAGGTGAGCTGTAGGCGCAATCACAGCTGTAGGATGAACATTAATCGCGATCGGCGCAGGTGGCAGGAGCCATGCAGCTGCGCGCGCAAATGCCACCTTGGCATTTGGAGCGCGCAGTAGAGTCTTCCCTTCGAGCGCGAGCCCGGGCGGAATTATCACGCAGCTTGCGCCGGAGGCAGCGGCACGGTTCAAATGCCGTGGGGCGTCTACATAAATGAGATCGGCGGCCCGAGCCGAAGCAGGCGCAGCCACGCCGGAAACAGGCACACCGCCATCGCCCTCGAGCGGACAGCCCAGAAATTCTGCGAGTTCTTTTGCGGTGCGAGTCATGGGAGATTTCTCCTTATTCGGGCGCAGTCCAGCCGAACTTAATTCCGATAGATGGGCGGCTCGCCGGGCGGGCGCTCATTCCACCGGCGGTGCAACCAAAGCCATTGATCCGGATAGTTGCGAACGTAATTTTCAACGACGCGCATGAATCGCTGGGTATTTTCGCGAATGTCCGTCGCGTCGTCGCCAGTGCGAACCAGTTCGACGGCCGGTTCAAAGCACAATCTGTATTTGCGCAAGGCAGCGTCCCAATGAAGAAATCCCGGCACTACGGCAGCTCCCGTGTGGAGCGCGAAGCGTGCCAGGCCCGCCGTCGTACAGGCCGGGACGCCAAAAAAATCCACGAACACGCCTTCCGCGAGCAGCGTGTTGTGATCCGCCAGAATCCCCACTGTGCCTCCTGCGGCCAGCACTTTCAGCACGGCCCGGGCCGACTGATTTTTTTCGACGGGCAAATTCCCGCTGAGGCAGCGGTAGCGCGTGACCAGCGCATCCACGCGAGGATTGTCAATCGCGCGCGCCAGAAAATGCAATGGATAACCAAAAAGAGCCTGGGCAAATGGAGCCAGTTCCCAGGCGCTCATGTGGCCGGTGAGAAACAAGACCCCCTTGCCTTTGGCCTGCGCCGACGCGAAGTTTTCAAAGCCGTCGAGCAATACGGTGCGATCGATGTTTTCCTTGGTGTACTGCGGAAAATGAGCGAACTCCGCCCCCATCCAACCCAGTTGGCGCACCATGCCGCGTATGCGCCGCGCGGCGCTGCTTGTCGCTCCACGCCGGGAATGCCAGACGCAAATTTTCCATCGCCGTGCGCCGCAACCCCGGGCGCATCCACAACAGCAGCGCCGCCGTTCGCGCTCCGGCCCACCGGGCGAGCGGCCGTGGCATCGCGCCGATGGTCTTGAGCAGCAGCCATGCCGCTGCGTATTCCAAGCGTTCTCGCACTTGGGGATTATACCGGGTGTAGACATTACTTTTACGCTGAACGTCGCTCTTAGAGAGTCGCAAGGTCAACAAAATATTCTCTTCGTCTTCGCGCCTCACTACAGAAAACTATCGCACGCAATGCTAGACTCAGTTGCTACACTCATCTGCTTGGATTCTTCCACGCCAATTCGCTCACGCGCCGCAGAAGAAGGCAATATCCAGATTCCCGCTCTGGAGCGTCCCGCTCATCCTCGTCGTGCTGTACGTCTGTCTGTTCAGCGGGCTGGGCGCGTTTGGATTGGTGGGCCCCGACGAGCCGCGTTACGCCGCGATTGCTCGCGCGATGGCCGAAACGCACGATTGGGTAACGCCAAGGTTGTGGGGCACTCCCTGGTTTGAAAAGCCTGTGCTGTATTACTGGATTGCCGGAACTGCCATGCGCGTTTTTGGCGCGACGGAATTTGCAGCTCGGCTGCCGTCGGCGCTCGCGGCCTTGCTGGCCATTTTTGCGGTCGCGTGGACTGCGCTGCGGTCTTACGGCGTGGGCGCAGCCTGGTATTCCCTGCTGATGCTACCCACCTCGGTCGCCATGATCGGATTCTCGCGCGCCGCCAGCCCGGACATGCTTTTTGCCGGACTCCTCACCGCGTCCATGGCCATTGCCTATGAGATGCTGCAGAAGCCGCGCCCCGGGCCGCTCCTGCGCATTGCGTTCGGATTTTTTCTCGGCGCTGCCGTGCTCGCAAAGGGTCCCGCCGCAGTGATTCTCGCGGGCGGCGCGACATTGCTGTGGGCTGCGATTTCAAGGCAGTGGCGCGCCCCATTCCGCTTCCTGCATCCGCTGATCATCGCTGTTTTCTGCGCGACGTCGCTGCCGTGGTACATCCTCTGCGCCATGCGCAATCCAGATTTTCTGAACGTCTTCATCTGGCAACACAATTTCCAGCGATATCTGACGCCTATTTTTGAACATCGCCAGCCCTTCTGGTTTTTTGGTCCAATTTTGCTGCTGGCAATCCTGCCTTGGATTTTGTTTTCCATCGTAACCATCTCGGACGCCATGCGCAGCGTAAAAAATGGAGCCTACCTGCAATCTCCGGGGACGTTTTTCGCCTGCTGGGCGGCATTCCCGGTTCTTTTTTTTAGTCTTTCGCAGTCAAAGTTGCCTGGGTATATCTTGCCCGCCATTCCGCCCCTGTTCCTGCTGTTGGGTCGCGGCGCATCTGGCTCGTTGCAAGGCGATGGGAAAACGGCACTGGGGATACTCGGATGGACGGGAATTTTCTTTCTTCCTCTCGCCATCCCAATTGCCGGCGCGTTGCCAAACATCTTCCGTCCCGAATATACGCTGGCTACAGGGGTAGCTTTCGTCGGCGGAGTCCTGACTGCAATATTCGCGGTCACCAGGCGCCCCCGGGCCGCGTTGCTGGCCATCGTGCTCCTCATTACAGCGGATGTCGAGATTGCCAATTTCAAGATCCTGCCGCGCCTCGACAGTCAGATTTCCTCCCGGCCGCTCGCCCGGGAGCTTCTAAAGGCAAACCCTTCCGGGGAGGACGTCGGTGTGTATGACATTCCGAGGGCTTGGCATTACGGTCTGAATTTCTACCTGCACCGCGATTTGCCGGAGTGGACGCCGGGATCAGCGGAACCCACGTGGGTGGCCGGAAACATTTCGAGCGATACGCAGTTTCAACTTCGCTACCGAATCCTGCTCGATGAACTCGCCGAGGCCAACAAGTTTCAAGTTTGCTTATATCGAAGGAACTAGGGCTGCGAGTCAGGCGCGGACGGATGCGCGGGTTCTCCCGCGGTTGGCAGATTCACCAGGAAAAAACTTACGATGCGGTTTTCGTAGTTGTGTTTTTCTTCGTCAAGCATCCCGGCGTAGTTTCCATTGGTCAGAACGGCCAGTTCGTGCGGCGGCGAAGAGGCTCCGAATATTTTACTCGTGCTTTGCGCCAGCGCGGGGTCTTCAGGCGATTCCATGTATAACTGCGCGACTCCGGAAAGTTTCCCCAGGCGTGCCGTCAGGGGCGGCACATTGCGGTATGGAGAATTAAGCCAGCGGAATCCGGTTTGCACCATGCGCGTGACCAAGGGCAAGGAACCCAGTCCAGATCGGCTGACGAACAACCTGGCCATTTCCGACGGATGGTCGTACACGGATTCCGCCGCAATGGCGCGAACGCGGCGATCACCAATTGCTTCAGAGAGCGCCACATACCCGCCTAGACTCACGCCCCACAGCCCGAAGCGGTTGGGGTCCACGTCGCCGCGGCTCGCAACGGCATCTATGGCGGCGCGCAATTCAGAGACTTCCCGGAATCCCAGCGTGGAACGGCCGGGGCTTGAACCATGGGCGGAAAAATCAAAAAGGAATACGTTGTACTGCTGATCCTGCAGCGCGGACGCGAGCGTGAGGAGTTCTTCCCGGCTCGACTGGTATGCAGGACAAAGCAGAATCGGTGGGGGCAGACTTCAGGCCGGGAAAGAACCAGCCCTCGCGGGTCCCTTCTCCGGGGACGTTGTAAGACAACGGCTGGGGATGCCCCGGGAAATTCTGCAAATTGATTTCAGAGTGGCTTTGCGCGGGCGTGATCATCCGATAGATCAAGTACGCTGAAATGGTTGCAGCCGTGAGCGACACGAAGAATGCCACGGCGACAATCGCAATTGCGAGCTTGGAATACCACTCCGTGGGATGTCGCAGTTCGGAAAGGAAACCCATGCTATAGGATTCGCGGTTGTGGAGCAGCGCTGCGCCCAACCGGTCGTTCCGCAGGGGGCGGGCTGCGCATTGCTCGACAGCCGCATCTTAGCATATTTGGTAAAGCGCTATGGCATGTCGATGTGACGGGTGTTTCTGGATTACACCTCCCGCCCATCCCTATGGTAAAAAGGATCATGCACGCTGTGAGCTATCGGCCGGGGACATCTCCCATGCAACTTGTTGACTTGCGGCAACTCTCCTCCTCCCAGCTCGACCCCTTGCTGGCCGAGGAAACTCAGCAATGGCGGGAAGAGTTGCATTGGGATTATCGCCCCTCGACGGAATTGATTAAGAAATTCGTGGACGCGCGTTCCCTCACCGGTTCGGCGATCCTGGAAAACGGCCGTCCGGTGGGATATGCATTTTATGTGCTGGAAGACCGCAAGGGTCTGGTCGGGGGATTGTTCGTCTCTCCCCGGCAGGCGCAGCAGGAACTCAGCCAGCGGCTCCTCACCGACACGCTGACCACTCTCAGCGGAATTCCCAGGCTCGAGCGCGTGGAGGCGCAGCTGATTCCCTTCGGCTATGCGCTGGACCCGGTGCTTTCCGAGTACGGATTTCGCGTGTATATGCGGCAGTTCATGATTGCGCCGCTGCCTTCCGCCGATGCCGGTGAAGCATTCGATGTGGTTCCAGGGCTGATCCGGGAGGGTCCTGGCGCCGGGCTGATTCTCGATCGGTGGGACCACCGCTACTTCGAACCCTCCGCGCGATTGATTCAGCTCGCCTACGCGAATCATGTCGACGGGGAAATCAACGACCAGTATCGCAGCGAATCCGGCGCGCTCCGTTTTCTGAAGAACATTATTATCCTGCCCGGTTGCGGGCAGTTTCAGCCGGAAGCCTCCTTTGTCCTGCGCGAGCCGCACAACAGCAACCTCGCGGGGGTCGTACTGAATTCGCGCGTGGCTATCGGCGTGGGTCATACCACGCAGATCTGCGCCATGCCCGGATACCAGGGGCGCGGCCTCGGTCGTCGCCTCATGCAGGCGTCCATGCAGGCGCTGCGCGCGCGCAACTACACCAAGGTGTCGCTCACCGTGACCTCGGGAAACGAACGCGCCGTCCGTCTGTATGAGAAGCTGGGATTTGCGGTGATCAAACAATTCGCCGCCGGCGTCTGGACGGCGTACTAATCTCAAGGCGGGCTCCAAGTCGCCGACGCGCCAAAGCCTGCGCTATGGCGACGGCGCGTAGAGCCCGCACCCGTATTTCAAATCTGAAATTTCAAATTTGAAATTTTCCGCCCGCCAGTGGCATACCGGAAACCTCAAATATCCCCAGGCTTGCCGGGCCTTTCCTCACTTTGCCATACTAGAAATCATGGGTAGCCGTGCAATTCCCGTTCTGGCTCTGCTCGCTGTGTTCTGCAACGCGACTGTAGCGCGCGCTGATGAAATCCGGCTGAAAGACGGCACCAAAATCTCGGGCACAATCGTTGGATTTGAAAATGGCGCATTTCGGGTGGAGACTTCCTACGGGTTTGCCCTGATTCAAAAAGACAAGGTCGCCGACATCAACATCACTGCGGAAAAAAAGCAGCCCGAGCCGAAAGCGAAATCGACGACTCCTGCCGCGCCGCCTCCTGCCGTCGCGCCCGCTGTGGTCCCCGCGGTAGCGAAGGAATCAGTCACACCCGCAGGCGCTTCGCCTGAGGCCAATGCGCCGCCACATCCCGCTGCAAAGGCTGATGCTTCGGCAAAGACGGTGGCCACGGCATCGCCCGCCCCGCCGCCCGCTCCCCCGCCACCGCCTGAACCGCCTGTCATTCGCGACGAAATTCGCGGCAACCTGTACGTGAATCTTTCGTCCGGGTTTCAGATGTACAAGCCGCCCAGCTGGGACCTGATCCCCGCAGCACGCAAGGCCCTGCCCGATGCAGTCGCAGCGCTGGGCACCAACGATCAGACGACTCTTCTGGTCATTGGCCAAGCACACACCGAAGGATTCCCTTGATACGCAAGCCGCCGCGACCGGAAAGGCGCTCAGCGGCGTGTACGACAATTACCGTCTGATTTCCAGCCGTCACACGTACCGTTGCCGGATTACCCGCAGTCGAGCAGCGCTCACGCGGAACTGCCGATGGACGCGACTGGTCGGTCATGCTGGTGACGTTTCTGCGCGGCAACGATGCCTTCACGCTACTGGGCATGACCTGGGCGGATTCGGATCTGATTCAAGTGCAGGAAAACGTGATCGCAAAA
Source organism: Terriglobia bacterium (assembly GCA_963705015.1). Classification (GTDB taxonomy): domain Bacteria; phylum Acidobacteriota; class Terriglobia; order Acidiferrales; family UBA7541; genus Palsa-360. Next base: position 5,013,419 of record CAVPIN010000002.1, on the reverse strand, counting down.
ACGGTGAACAGCCTGACGTTTAGCGCACAGTGAAAGATCGGCTGCGCTTCTTGCGCGGTGGTTTTCGTGGCAGGACCGGTCCTCGCTAGTCCGCTTTTTTCGTTTCTGTAATGGACTTCACGATAATCGTGTCGAAGTGCCTTTCACCGGTTACGGTGACTTGACGCAGGGGTTTCTTACCAAATTTTCGGACAAAGGCGACCGCCAACTCGTTTCCGAAGGCATCCAGCTTGAACCTTGACTCCTGGTCGCGCCCCACAATTGCAAACGATTTCGACTTGGAACGCGCGGGGCATTGCCGGATCTCCAGTTCTTTGTCGCGCGAGCCATTGGAAGCATCAAATGGGTTCACACTGCGTTCCGCTGCATCGTAGCATCTGGAATCGACCAGATATCCCGTCCAGCCTTCCGCAAAGGCGAGGGGTGCTGCCAGGAGAAAGAGGGTGGCGAACCGAATTATGAGCAGTTTCATCGCACTTCCCCTGCACACATTCTAAACTCGGAATGAGGCTTGTCCGTGAATGCACCAGTCACCAATCACTAGCCACCAGTCACTTCCACCGACACCGTATGATACCCCGTCGCGCCATCCGGCCATTCGTTCGAGTGCGATGCAGTCTGTAGCTTTCCGCTCGCGTCGGTCGCACGCACTTGGATCCCGTGCTTGCCGCGCTGGGGATTGGCCCACACGTAACGCCAGAACGCCCAGACTTGCGACGGATTGGGATTGCTGAAGACCTGGCAGGGATTCCAGCTATCGCCGCCATCAGTGGAGATTTCGACTTTGGCGACGCCCACACGATTCGTCACGGCCCAACCCGTGATCACGAAGCTTTGGCCGGCAATCTGCTGCTTGTTCCGAGGATCGTCGATCACGGATTGCAATTGCCGTTCCCCCGTGTTCGACCATCCCATCCATTCCCAGTAGCCCAGGTGCTCCTTGTCGACAAGCTCGATACGCGTAAGCCATTTCGGCATTTTCATGCCATAGATGCCCGGCATCAGGACGCGCAATGGAAAACCGTGAATGCGCGTCAGCGGTTCGCCGTCCATGTCGTAGGCCAGAAAATTCCCGTCGCCCATGAGGCGCTCGACCTTGTGGCCCGTCGTGTAGCCCTCCGCCGCATACAAGATTGCGTACTTCGCATTAGGCCTGAGGCTGGCGCGTTCGAGCAACGGGCGCAGCAGCGTCCCTCGCCAGTTGGCGTTGTCGATCAGGCTGCCCGCGATTTCGTTCGAAATACATTCGAGAGTCAGTGTCGTTTCGTACGGCGCGAGCTTTCGAATGTCGTCGTAATCGAAATGCAGAGGTTCGTTCACCAGTCCGTCAATCGTCAAGGACCACTTGTTCACGTCGACAGGAGGCTCGCCATGCGACGATGTGACGTAGAATTGATCGACAGGGGCAATCGCGCGCAAAGCCGCCTCAGGACCGAATTTCTCGTAATCCTTGACGTGGACGCTCCCCGCGCCGAATCCGTAGGACAGCGAACGATACACTGCGTAGGGCAGCAGAATCCCCAGCCCCGCTCCCCCGGCAATCGAGATGAATCTGCGACGGTCCATGTGGCTTAGTTCGAATGTACCACCATTTAGATGCTACGGAGAAAAGGCCAATTTGGATGTGTCAGTAGCACATGATATGTCCGGTTGAATTAGCACAGGAAATGTCCGCTTTGTAGAAGCGGCTTGGGAAGAAGATGCGTGCGGGGAGAACCGCATGCACAGCTATCCGAGGGCCGCCGTGGAGCGGATGATGAAAGTTCAGGAAGTAATTTTGCGAGCGATGGCGAAGAAGATTACGTGGTGGCAAGCGGCCGAAATCATTGGCATGAGCGACCGGCAGATGCGGCGCTTGCATTGGCGGTATCGGGAACATGGCTATGACGGGTTGTTGGACCGGCGGGTGGGCAAGCCGAGCCCGAAGCGCGTGCCGCTGGCGGTGGTCGAGCAGGTGCTGGGGCTGTACCAGGAGAAGTATTTCGATCTGAACGTGCGTCATTTTCACGAGAAATTGCAGCAAGAGCATCACCTTGCGTTGAGCTACACGTGGGTGAAGAAGGCGTTGCAGGGGGCAGGGCTGGTGCGTCGGGAACGCAAGCGCGGGGTGCATCGGCGGCGGCGGGAACGGCGACCGTTGCCGGGGATGCTGCTGCACATCGATGGCAGCAGGCACCAGTGGTTTCAGGACGACCGCTGGTACGACTTGCTGGTGATCCTGGACGACGCCACCAGCGAGATTTATTACGCGCAGTTGGTGGAAGAGGAATCGACGATGACGGTGCTGCGGGCGCTGCGGGAAGTGATCGAGCGGCAGGGAATTTTCTGCGCCCTTTACAGCGACCGCGCCAGTCACTTCTTTTGGACGCCTCGGGCGGGCGGGAAAGTGGATCGGGAACGGCCAACGCAAGTGGGACGAGCGTTGCAGGAATTGAACATTCGGATGATTCCTGCATATTCGCCGCAGGCCCGGGGACGATCGGAACGTGGGTTCGGAACCTGGCAAGGACGGCTGCCACAGGAGTTGCGGCTGCAGGGCATGGTCACAGTGGAAGGGGCCAACCAGTTTCTGCGGGAGCGCTATATCGCCGAATTCAATGGACGGTTTCAAGTGGCGGCCTTGCAGTCTGGCAGCGCATTCTTGCCCTGCCGGAGAAAGGATCTGGACGTGTTGTTCTCGGTGCAACAACAACGCGTGGTGAACCGGGACAACACGGTCGTGGTGGGAGGGAAAGTGTTTCAGATCGAGCCGACGCGCTGGCGGGGAACGCTAGCGGGATGCTCGGTCACGGTGTGCGAACATCTGGATCAACTGTGGAGTATTCGGTACGGGCCGCATGTCGTGGGCCGATACACCGCGCAAGGATGGCCGTGGCTGTGCGAGACGAAACGGAATCGCCGGGCAAAGGCTGTGGAAAAGCCGCTCCGTGGAAACCCAAAGGCAGGGTTCCCACTGCGCTTGGAAATCCCGCAAAGGGCGCGGGATTCCCACTTTCCCACAGCCTCGACGGCGGCGGTCCAGCGACCTTAAACCGGACATATCGTGTGCTACGAAAACCGGACATTTTAATTTGCTAACAACAAAAGGCTAATTTGGATGAGGCGGTAGTAGGACAGGCACTCTTGCCTGTCCGATTTTGGATATTGCCGACTCACCGAGAATTAGTCCGACGAATAGTCAGCCTGGGATTTGCTCGCACAGAGGACAGGCAAGAGTGCCTGTCCTACTAGAACTTTGTGACCTCAGAAAAATTAAAATTACTAACCTTCATCGGCGGCACGACCATTTCGAACGATTCCTCCCCGGCGGCGCGCACGGCGGGGCCCATCATCTCAACATTCGAAAGCATTTCGAGGATGCCCTGGTTGAAGCGGAAATTCCGAACGCCGCCAGCAACGCGGCCATGTTCCACGAGGAACGTTCCGTCGCGGGTCATGCCGGTAAGGACCTTTTCGTAGGGATCGACTTCGCGGATATACCACAGCCGCGTGACGAGGATGCCGCGGTCGGTCGAGCGCACCATTTCGTCTACCGAAGAAGTGCCGCCACTGAAAACCAGGTTCATGGGCGCTTCGCCAAAATCGTTGGGCAGGGAAAAGCCGTGGCCGGTTGGTTTTGCTTTCATTTTCTTGGCCGTGGCACGCGCGTACACGAGGTTTCTCGGGACGCCCTTGTCGACCAGCAGGACTTTCTGGCGCGGAATTCCCTCTCCGTCATACGGAGCGCCGGATTGCAGCGGGTGAAATACGTCGTCTTGCAGCGTGATGTTTTCGCCCAGGACTTTTTTGCCCATGCGCTTGTTGAAGCAGGAGCGCTGGTCCGCCACCGACGTTCCGGCAAAATCGTAAAAAAGAAAACCCACCAGATCGAGCACCGCGGCGGGTTCGAGGATCACTGTCCAGCGGCCCGGGGCGGCCTCGCCCGGTTTGCGCGAAGCGGCGGACTTTTCGCTGGCGCTGCGGGCAAGTGCGATGGGATCGATGCGGCCCAGATCGGGTGAATTGGCCTTGGCCCAGCCGGAGGAATCGGATTCGAGAATGGTGATGGAAAATTCGGCGCGCGTCTGGCGATGCGATGCGAAAAGGCCTTTCGTATTGACGAGTGCCAGCTGCGTCACGCCCGTCGTGAAAATTCCGGCGGCAGTTTGCTTGTTCTTTTCGGCCATCTCCGCGACGCGGGCGACGGCTCGCGCACGATCGGCCGGCGAGGCATGCGCCGTGTTTTCAAAATAGCGCGAGACTTTGCCGTATTTCTGCGGCCCGGGCATCGGCAATAGATCGGGATTTCGCGGTCGGCTGCGCGCCAGCGCTGTGGAAGCGGCGACTGCGCGGCGGAGCGATTCATCGTCGGTCTTGTTGGTGGTTGCGCGGGCTGTGCGACCGTCGAGCACGGTGCGCACAGAGACGGTCAGGACCTGTTCCGCGACGTTCTGATGGATCGTGTTGTTGGCGAAGCGCGTCAGAGCGTCAGTGATCACGCCGATTTCGACTTCGGTTTCGTCGGCGTCGCTGAATCTGAAGATTTTCTCCGCGATGCGGCGCATCTCGGCGTCGGAGAGAAGGTGCAGCGCGGCAACGGCAGGGCCGGACTTGCGGCGCGCAGTGGCATGCGGCTTCTTCGGGGATTTTCTGCCGCTTTTGGTCACAAATCCTCAGGCGATTTCCAGTGGCACAGGCTTCAGCCTGTGTGCATTTGCTGTTCCGAAAACCAACAGCACACAGGCTGAAGCCTGTGCCACTAAAGATGAAAGCTCATGTCTTGGCGAATGCGGCGCCCAATTTCACGTTGCGGAAACGCGCGGGCGACGCGCCGTGCCCGGTGCCCATGGTCTGCATGGGCTGGCCCTTGCCGCAATTGGGCGTGCCCCAGAGCGTCCAGTGCTCGCGCGAACAGATCGCATCGCAACTGTTCCAGAATTCCGTGGTGATGCCGCTGTAGCTGGGATTTTTCAGCATGCGCATTTTCTTGCCGCCCTTGATTTCCCAGGCAATTTCCGTGGAAAACTGAAAATGGTAGCGGCGGTCGTCGATGGACCAGGAGCGGTTGGTCTCCATCAGGATGGCGTCGTCAGTATCGGCGATCAAATCATCATAGCGCCAGGTGCCCGGCAAAAGACTGATATTGGTCATGCGAATGATCGGCAGGCGATTCCAGGATTCCGTGCGCATGGTGCCGCCGGAATGCGGAAGGCCAATGGTCACCGCCGTTTCACGATTCGACAGGTAGCCGGTGAACAAGCCATCGGTAATGATCGGCGTGCACTGCGCGGGAACACCTTCGTCATCGTAGCCGAACGTGCCCAGGCCCGGCCCGTGATCGAGGCGCGCGTCGGCCACGACGTTCACAATGTCCGAGCCGTAGTGCAGCTTGCCCAATTTCTCGAGAGTCAAAAAACTCATGCCCGCGAAATTCGCTTCCATGCCCAGCACGCGGTCGAGCTCGATGGGATGGCCGATGGATTCGTGAATTTGCAGTCCCACCTGCGAGCCTTCGAGAATCAGCGTCTTGTTACCCTCGGGCGCCCGCGCTGCCGAGTGCAGCGCGACTGCTTCTTCGGCGATGCGCGGCGCGTTGCCGACCAGGTCGAGCGATTCCACAAGTTCGTACCCGGAAAGCTGATGCTGCCCGCCAAAACTGCTTGGATAGGAACGCTTCTGAATCTCGTTTCCGGCAAATGAGGTGGCGACAATTCCCGCGCCGGATTCCATCTTGACCTGGTGAATCGCCGATCCGATCGACGACGCGAAGAATTGCTCGATGCGGCGAAACGTCATGGAGGTTTCCGTCAGCGTCACGCCCTTGACGCGAGACATTTCCTTGTCGGCAGACAGCAGCAGATTGAGCTGGCGTTCGAGGGGAATTTGGAATGGATCCTTGACGTAGGGATTCTGCCAGGTGTCCTGACATGCCTCGACCGGCACCATTTCGACGTCATGTCGCTTGGCGAGCGCAGAGGCTTTGGCGATGGACACGGCCTCGGCGGCGCAGGCAGCGATTCCCTCTCGCGTGAGGCGATCAGTGGAGGCAAATCCCCAGGAGCCTTGGGCGATCACGCGGATTCCAATGCCGAGGGATTCTGATTCCGCGAGCGTGCCCACCTGGCCGTTTTTTGTGGAGAGATCGCGGCGGCGAATGTCCATGACGCGCACGTCGGCGTAGGTTGCGCCGCGCAGCTTCGCTGTTTCGAGGGCCCAATTGGCGAAGTCGTGCATCATGGATTCAGGGACTGCAAGGCGAAAAAGATTTCAACACAGAGGCCGCAGAGAGCACAGAGAAAATCTATGTGCCTTCGGACCAGGAGGCCAGATACAGCTCCTGCTCAGGCGTTAGCTTGTCCATTTTGACGCCCATGGATTCGAGCTTGAGCTTGGCGATCTGACGATCGATGGCTTCGGGTACGACGTAGACTTGTGGCTTCAGGTCGGCGGCGTGCTTCAACATATACTCGGCCGAGAGCGCCTGGTTGGCGAAGCTCATATCCATCACAGCGGCCGGATGGCCTTCGGCGGCGGTCAGATTGATCAGTCGTCCTTCACCGAGCAGATAAATTCTGCGGCCGTCCTTGACCGAATATTCCTGAACGTAGGGGCGCGCGATGCGGTTTCCCGCGGACATTTTCTCGAGCGCCGGAATATCGATCTCGACATTGAAGTGACCGGAATTGCAGATCACCGCGCCGTCCTTCATTTTTTCGAAGTGCTCGGCTGCCAGCACGGATTTGTTGCCCGTGACGGTGATGAAGATATCGCCGATCTTGGCAGCCTCCGCCATAGGCATCACCCGGAAACCGTCCATCACAGCTTCGATGGCCCGCACGGCGTTAATTTCCGTCACAATCACGTCGGCGCCCAGGCCCTTCGCGCGCATGGCCACGCCCTTGCCGCACCAGCCGTATCCCGCGACCACGACTCGCAGACCGGCAATCAGCAAATTCGTCGCGCGGATCATGCCGTCGATTGTGGATTGTCCGGTTCCGTAGCGGTTGTCGAAGAAATGTTTGGTCTCCGCATCGTTCACGGCGATGACGGGATACTTGAGCGTGCCGTCCTTGGCCATGGCACGCAGGCGGATCACGCCGGTGGTGGTTTCTTCGGTGCCTCCGATTACGTCGGCCACCAGATGCTGGTGCTTGGTGAGCAGCAGCGTCACCAAGTCCGCGCCGTCGTCCATGGTCATCTGCGGTTTGTGGTCCACGGTGGCATTCAAATGCGCGTAGTAGGTGGCGTTGTCCTCACCCTTGATGGCGTAAGTGGGAATTCGCGTAGTCCTTCACCAGTGACGCGGCAACCTCATCCTGCGTCGAGAGCGGATTGGAGGCGCACAGCACCAGATCGGCTCCGCCATCTCGCAGCGTAATGGCGAGATTGGCCGTTTCGCTGGTGACATGGAGGCATGCGGATAGGCGCACGCCTTTGAGTGGCTGCTCCTTGATGAATCGCTTGCGAATCAATTGCAGGACGGGCATTTGCTGATTCGCCCATTCGATCTTTCGTTTTCCCTGCTCGGCCAGACCCAAATCTTTGACGTCGCCTGCCACGTTTTGCAAAGTCTTTGTCACGCGAAATTCTCCTGTTGTTTTTTTGGACTCGTAATGGGTCGTTGAAGGTTAGCGGCGAACGGCCACTTCTTTGCCGCTCAACCCAGCCTTGCTGCGAATTGCATCCGCCTTGTCCGTTTGCTCCCAGGTGAATCCGGGTCCGGAGCGGCCGAAATGGCCGAAGGAAGCCGTGGGCCGGTAAATCGGGCGGCGAAGATTCAGGGACTCGATGATGCCGCGCGGCGTGAGCTTGAAAGTGTCGCGGATCAAGTCGGTAATCTGCTCGTCGGGAATTGCTCCAGTGCCAAAGGTGTCCGCCATCACGGAAACAGGATCGGCCACGCCAATGGCATACGCAAGCTGCACTTCCACTTTGCGCGCCACGCCTGCCGCAACCAGATTCTTAGCTACGTGCCGGGCCATGTAGCAGGCCGAGCGGTCGACCTTCGATGGATCCTTACCTGAAAACGCTCCGCCGCCGTGCCGGCTGTAGCCGCCGTAAGTGTCGACAATTATTTTTCGTCCAGTCAGGCCCGCGTCGCCCATGGGGCCTCCCACAACGAAGCGGCCTGTTGGATTGATATGAAATTTCGTGTTCTTGTCCATCAACGCGGCGGGAACTACCTTGCGGATAACTTCCTCGCGCACGGCATTTTGCAGGTCCGCGTTAGAGACGGATTCGCTGTGCTGCGTCGAAATAACCACTGTATCGACGCGCACCGGGCGGTCGCCATGATATTCCACGGTAACCTGCGATTTGCCGTCGGGCCGGAAAAAATCGACAATTCCCTGGCGGCGAACTTGCGAAAGCCGCTGCACCAGCTTGTGCGCCAGCGTGATTGGCAACGGCATCAACTCTTCTGTCTCATCACAGGCAAAGCCGAACATTAACCCCTGATCCCCTGCCCCGCCGGTGTCCACGCCCATGGCGATGTCTGGAGACTGGCGCTTGATCGAGGAAATCACGGCGCAGGTGTCCGCGTCGAAGCCGTACTTGGCGCGCGTGTAGCCAACGTCGCGGATGACGTCGCGTGCAATGTCGGAATAATCGAGCACGGCCTTGGTGGTGATTTCGCCGGCCACCATTACTAATCCGGTGGTCACCAGCGTTTCGCAGGCCACGCGTCCGGTACGATCTTCGGTCAGGACCGCGTCAAGTACCGCGTCCGAAACCTGATCGGCAATCTTGTCCGGGTGACCCTCGGTCACCGATTCCGATGTAAACAGAAATTTGCGCTTATTCTCGCTCAAGCCATCACCCCTAACAATTAACAGAAGAATCTGAATGGAACGACCAATGAAACGCGTCCGAAGCAATCGATTTTGCCCGAATTGACGCTAGCATGGCGATAGTGCGGTGTCAACGAATTGGGTCCGGACGTGTTGTAACAACGCTAAACGGCGAATTTTCGGGGTTGCGGTGGGCCGAATCGATGGTTGGAAGCTATTAGACTTAACTTTAGCAATCCTCCGCCGACTCCGCTGCGCTACCCAGCGTCCCCTTTCGCCGGGACAATAAATAATTCCGAATGAAGGGATCGAGATCGCCGTCGAGCACGCGATCGATGTCGCCCATCTCGAACTTCGTGCGATGATCCTTGATCAAACGGTACGGCTGGAGGGTGTAGGTGCGGATCTGGCTGCCAAAGCTGATGTCCCGCTTGGTTTCGTCCATCTTGCGGGTTTCCGCCTGACGTTTTTCGATTTCAACCTCATACAGGCGCGAGCGAAGCCATTTCATGGCCAGCTCGCGATTCTTGTGCTGGCTGCGCTCGTTCTGGCATTGCACGACGATGCCTGTTGGAATGTGCGTGATGCGCACCGCGGTTTCCACCTTGTTTACGTTTTGCCCGCCTGCACCGCCAGCGCGAAAGGTGTCGATGCGCACCTCTTCGGGCTTCACTACGATATCGATTCGATCGTCAATCTCCGGAATGACAAAGACCGAAGCGAAGGAAGTGTGGCGGCGCGCCGCCTGATCGAACGGAGAAATCCGGATCAGGCGGTGCACCCCGCTTTCGGTGGAAAGAAAACCAAAGGCGTTTTCGCCTTCGACGCGAACCGTGGCGGATTTGAGCCCTGCGCCTTCACCCGGCGTCAGATCCATGACGGTCGCGCGAAACCCCTTGCGCTCCGCCCAGCGCAGATACATGCGCAGCAGCATTTCGGCCCAGTCCTGCGATTCCATTCCACCGGCGCCGGGCTTGATGGTCATGATGGCGTTCAGGCCGTCGTTTTCACCGGAAAGCAGGGTGAGTGTTTCGAGTTCGGAGACATAGGTGTCGGCGGTGGCAATTTCGCGCTCGATTTCGCCAGCAGCGAATCGCGCTGGGCCGCGTCGGTCTCTTCCTCGGCGAGATGAAAATACGTTTCGATATCGCTCAATGTGCGCGCGAGCTTTTCGTCGGAGGCCACCACCCCCTCGGCAACTTTTCGCTGCTGGAGAATTTTTTGCGCTTGTTCCTGGTCCTGCCAGAAATCGGGTTGCGAGGTTTTTGCTTCTAGCGAGGCGAGAATTTCGCGGCTGCGGGCGACGTCAAAGATAACTCCGCACCAGCTCGATTCGCTTCTGAAGTTCGTCCTGCTTTCGCTGTAGATCTTCAATGACCATGTTTGTCCTGTCCAATCAGGTTATGCGGCGTGAGAGCCCGCTCGCTTGCTTCAAACAACAGTAACACGAGCGCGGCGATTGCGCACAGCCACGGGAGCCAGTCGCCCCATCGGGCATAGAGTGTCAGGTCGGTGCGAAAACCGTAGGGCGCGTCGAGTTCGCCGCGAATCTTCTCCGGCAGGCGCGCGACGATGCGCCCGTAGGGGTCCACCGAAACGGTGATTCCGTCGTTGGTATCGCGCAACAGCCAGCGGCGATTCTCCACCGCCCGCACGCGCTGCCATGGCCAGGTGTTGCTCGCGGCGCGCCGGACCCGCCAAACCAGCCGTCATCCGAGATATTTATGAGCAGGGCCGCTCCGGCCAGAGTGAAACGGCGAATTTCGTTGGGGAAAATAGCCTCGTAACAGATGAAGACGCTGAATGGTCCGCCCGGGATGCGGCCGACTTTATATTGCGTGCCGTGCTGAAAATCACCGATGATGCCCGTAAGACCGCTGACAAACGTGAGATGACTTCTCCACGGCACGTATTCGCTGAAGGGCACGAGATGAATTTTGTCATACACAAAAGCCAGCGCGCCGGAGGAATCCAGCAGCGCGGCGCTATTGTTCGCGCCAATCCCGCCGCCGGGCAGTGGTTTCCAGTCGATTACGCCGACCAGGAAGCCGCCTCCCGCGCCGTGAGCGATACGCTTGGCACGGGCTAAAAAATCCGCATCCTGCAGAGAAAATGGCGCGGGAACTTCCGGCCACACGACTATGCCGGGAACTCTTCGCGCCTCGCCGATGCTGAGTTGTTCCAGTTGATCCATGTCCGAAGCGTGCGATTGCATCCAGCCGGAGGGATAGCTCATCGCCACGGCGAGATTGGTCTGCACCAGATGCGCGACGTGATCCGCCGGGGCCCGCGGAATGTAACGGGGGCCAACAAACGCGATCACGATCAGCACAGAGTTGGCGACAATCCATGCGCTCAAGCCGTCCCGATTGCCCCGGGACATTTGCAGGACGACCCAAGCCGCCAGCGCGTTATAGGACGCAACCAGAAGGGACAGGCCAAAGATTCCAGTAATCGCGGTCACTTGCACGAATGTGATATTGCCGGCCGCCACATACCCGAGCAGATTCCACGGAAATCCGATGTCGGGAAGATGCATCATGCCGAATTCCATCGAGACCCACAGGAACGGCGCGGCGATGCAGGCGCGCGTAGGGCTGGAGCGGGCCAGCCAGGCAACCGCCAACGCGAATGCAGCGTGAAATAATGCGGTCGCAAACACCAGAAGGGCGAATACGGCCCCCGCTTCGAGCACTGGGAGCGATCCATACTGGCGCATGACGGTATAAAACCACGGCACGCTCATCGCGTAGTAGGCCGCGCCCTGCAGCCATCCCAGCAGGAAGGCAAAGCGCAGAGAAGTGTTCAGAACCGCAACGATGAGCAGCGCCGGGGCAATCCATCCGAGCAGAGGGATGTTGTATAGGGGAAATGCCAGGGCCAGTGCGACGCCGGAGGCGAGCGCTAGCATGAGGCGTATCGTCCTCGACAGATTCATGGTCACGGCATTGTAGACCGGCAATGGCTCCGCTGCACGCCGGGAAAACTCTGGGCTCTGTCTTTATTCTGGGCGTCCCCCAAGAGCGGATTGTCGCAGATGGCGTGATAGGCGGTCGGCCTCACCTCGAAAAGATTTCGTCCCTGATTGCATAAGGCATCTGACAAAGATAAAGTTGAAATCGACAATCCCTATCTGGATGGAGTGAATCGGAATGAGCGACCATAAATGGCCGGCGTTTTTCGCCGCGGTCATTGGGCTTCTGCTGCTGCCAGGCCCGGCACACGCGCATCACGGCAATGCCGCGTATGACCTGGCAAAACCGATTGATTTGAAAGGAACCGTAACGGAATTCGCCTGGACAAATCCCCACGTTCAAATCTATTTTGATGTTACGGATGACAAAGGCAACACCGTTCACTGGGCCAGCGAAACCGTCAGTCCCGGCCTGCTGACGAGGGCTGGCTGGACCAAGACTGAATTGAAGCCAGGGGACCAAATCACCATCACCATCGCCCCGTCTAAAAAAGGCGCACCCGTGGGATATGCGCTGAAAATTGTTCTCGCCAATGGCAAGCAGTTAAATTTGGGACAAGGCCGCGACTTTCCTGCCTCGCAGTAAAGTTCTAGCGCGCATTTCTCAGGGATGCTTCATGGATCTGTTCCGGAAAATCAGCTGGAAATGCTGATTCGCTGGGGGAGTGCATTGGCCACCCAAGGTCCACAGGCGCGATCGCAAATTTCTCTTGAGAGAGACGAATTGACCGCATGCGAAACTGGGGCGCAATAATTCTGCACGCTGGAAAAATTAAAACTGAGATCTTAATTCACCGCTTGATGATGGACTTGAAACCCTTGGCTTCCAGGTCCTGGCGCGCGGCACCGGCGGCATGATTATCAGCGTAGGGTCCCACTTGAACGCGATAGAACTTGTCGGTGGAAGGAGTAATGACAAACGCGGGAAATTTTTTCTGTTGTAACGCCTGAGCCAGCGCCAATGCGTCCTCCTGGCTCGTGACAGCCGCAACTTGCAGCATGATGGCGCCTTCCGGAATCAACGGTGCGTTGGCAGGAGACGAGGACTTCACAGGTTTTGCAATCTTCGCAGGAACAGCAACGGGCTTCGGTGCGGCCGGGGGTTGCGCGGCAGCGACTGTCTTCTTCACCGGTTGCAGATGATCTTCGGCAGGTTTGGGTTCCGCGGAATGATAGAAATCCCAATCGGACCCGGTTTGTTGAGGCGGCGTCTCGACGATTTGCGGCTTGTTTTTTGCCTTCGCAGTGGTCACGGATGCCGGAGGCGCCTCATCGGGAGGCTTGCCAATGGCCGCGCGAAGCCTCATGTCGTACTGGCTCCGCCCCAGCAGATATCCGAGCGTGAAGACGACTCCGAAAATCACCACGAGCAGCATGAACAGCCCTACCAGATGCCTGCTCTCCAGAACAAAATCGCCGCCGTTTTTTTTCTCTTTGGATGCCATCTATTTTTTCGCGCCTATGGCCTGAACCCATTCGTTGATGATGTCGATGGGCAGGGGGAACACGATTGTCGTGTTCTTCTCGACGCCGATTTCAGTCAATGTCTGCAGATAACGGAGCTGAATCGCGGCCGGCTGTGTTGCCAGTACTTGCGCGGCCTCGGCCAGCTTTGCCGATGCCTGGGCCTCGCCCTCCGCATGAATCACTTTTGCGCGACGTTCGCGCTCCGCCTCCGCCTGCCGCCCGATCGCGCGCTGCATCTGCTCCGGGATGTCGACCTGTTTGACTTCAACCTTCGTCACCTTAATACCCCATGGTTCGGTGTCCTGGTCAAGAATGGTTTGCAATTTACTGTTTACCTTTTCGCGCTCGGCAAGAATCTCGTCGAGTTCAAACTGGCCGACGATGCTGCGCAGCGTGGTTTGCGCCTTCTGCGATGTCGCGTATAAATAATTCTGCACCTGCGAAAGCGCGAGATTGGCGTCCACCACGCGGAAATACGCGACCGCGTTGACCTTCACCGAGACGTTGTCGCGCGTGATGATGTCCTGCGAGGGGACGTCCAGCGTTTCGATCCGCAGCGAAATCCGATAGAGCGTCTCAATCGGCCAGAAGACGACGCGCAAGCCCGCGCCCTTGGCGTCCGGCTGCATGCGCCCGAGGCGCAATACCACGCCACGCTCCCATTCCTTGATCACATAAAGGGAATTCCAGAACCAGATCAGAAAGATGAACACCGCGATCAGCAGCCCGTACAATGAAGTATCCATGCGTCTCCTCCTCGGCAAAATCGGGCGCGGGCTCCGACGGCCCATTTACGCGTCTTGATTTTTCGCCGGCACGACGTGCAGCGTCAGTCCATCGATGCGCGACACTCGCACGCTTGTCCCAGCCGGAATTTCCTCATGAGCCACGGCGCGCCATAATTCGCCATGCAACCGCACCATCCCCTGAAACACTTCCGCATCCGGCAACTTTACCAGTGAATCGGTAACCACCGCCGGTTTGCCCATGAGTTGTTCGCGTCCCGTAGACGGCTTCCAGGCGCGTGAGCTCAGCACTAAGCGCATCAGAAAAATGGTCACCATCGCAAACGGCAACGTCGCGCCGACGGCCACTCCAATGCTTACGCCGGCATGGGTCAGCGGCGACTGGATCAGCATCAGCGCGCCCAGCAACATGGAAACGACTCCGCCGATGGCCAGCACGCCGTGGCTGGTGTACTTCGCTTCCAGAATAAACAGCCCCAGCGCCAGAAAAATCAAGACGACGCCCGCGGGAGCCACCGGTAGAATATGCATCGCGTAGAGCGCCAGCACCAGCGAAATCCCGCCGATCACTCCCGGGGCGACCATGCCAGGATGCGTGAATTCCGTGTACAGCCCCAGCACTCCCACAATCAGCAGGATGAAAAACGCGTCCGGCTGCACGATGCGCGAGAGAAATCGCTGGCGGAACGACATTTCAAACGGAATGCGCTCCGGATTGTGGAGCGCAAGCTGGGTCATCGAGCCGTCGAAGCGCTTAATCGTGCGGCCGTCGAGTTTCGAGAGCAGATCTTCCGGTGAGTTCGCGATGAGATCGATGAGCTTGCCGTCGAGCGCCTCGGTTTCCGTCCAGGCCTTGCCATCCACCACAGCGGATTCGGCCAGTTCCACATTGCGGCCGCGCTTGGCGGTGTAGCTGCGCAAAAACGCTGTCGCGTCGTTCAAAATCTTTTTCTTCAGTGTGTCGTCCACCTGCAGCGGAAATCCCCCGATCGCCAGCAGGGGTGACGCAGCCCCCGTGTGAGTTGCCGGGGCCATGGCGGCGATGTCCGCGGAGAGCAAAATAAAAAATCCCGCGGAGGCGCCGCGCGCGCCAGAAGGAGAAATGTAGATGGCCACGGGCACGGACGAATCGAGGATGTGCTGGATGATGTCCTCCATCGAGGTCGAAAGGCCGCCCGGAGTGTCCATCGTAATGAGCACGAGGCTTGCATGGCGCTGCTTGGCCTCCGCAATCCCGCTGTCCACATATTCGGCCATGACCGGCTCGATCTCATCACCGATGCGCAGTTCGACGACTTGCGGCACGCCGCCCGCAGATGCGGAGGCTTGCGGCGCGCCCTGCCCTTGCGCTCGCGGGCCTTTCGCAGCGATCAAAATCGCCGCCAGCACGATGGCCCAGGCCATGGTCCAGAAATGTTTTGCGAGAAAAGAATTCGCGCCGGGAGTTATGCGGTCGTACCTCACGGGCGTTCACCATTGCTCTTACTGTCTCCGGAAGCCTGCCCGAGCGGCGGCTGCGCGTCAGGAACATCGCCGGTGAACCTCAGCAGGGAGCGGTCAAATTTCCTGGACACGCGCGCCAAACGCGCAAGCCCGGCAGAATCTTGCGGAACAACTTCCGCGGCGCGGCTGCCGGAACCCGGCGCTTCACCGCGAATGGCGGCGGCATCGGAACCGCGTCCGACGGATACCAGTGTGGAGATCAGCAGCGCGCGCGCATCTTTGTCATCGGGAGCAATTTTCCTGGCACTCTCGAACGCGTCGACGGCCGCGGCAGGCTGTTTGGCGGCCAGTTTTGCAATTCCGAGATTTACCAAATAATCTACTTCCCCGGCGTCGAGCGTGGCGGCACGGTCAAATTCCGTGGCCGCCTCATCCCATTTCCCCAGCCGCAGATGCGCCACACCAAGGTTGTTCCACACTTCAGGTAGCTCCGGAATGCGATCTTTCGGGTCCGTGCTGGTGGAACGGTCCATCAGTCCGGAAAACGTTGCTTCCGCGCGTGCCCCGTCATTGCGCTGCAAGTGGCAAACGCCGGCATCGAAGCTGGTCTCGAAACCATCCGGGCGGCCCGGAGGCACGCGAGAAAACCAGGGGAGTGCCGAATCACAATCGCGCCGCGCAAAATACATCAGGCCAAGTTCGAACGCCGGACGGTCCCAGCCCGGCTCAAGCCGCGCAGCTTCGCGCAGCGTGCGGAGGCGCACGTCGTCATCGGTTCCTGTGAGGCCCTGGATGAAGTTTTGCAGCGCATCTATGCGCAGCGAAGGGGGCGGTTCCGTAAAAGTGGTTTCATCCTGGTTCGCGCCCTCCGGCAAACAATTCTTTTGCGCGAGCGCGCACGCAATCTGCCAGGACAAACGAGCGTGCGCGCGAAGCAGGTCCTGCATCGAACCGGTTTGTGTTAGCGCCGGGGAGAGCGACGGAGGATTTATGCGCAATACGTGCGCTTCGAGAGTTACGGTTGTGCCGTCGGAAACAAACCGGCCATAAATCACTTCATCGGCGTCGGCTTCTCCGGCGATCTTCACCAGCGTAGCGTGCGAAAACCGGGCGGAATCCGGCAGGCCGATTTTTTCGAGGACAGCGAGCCGCTCCTGCCGCGAGAGCACGGTCAGTCCGCGGTCCTGCAGGCGCTCGACCGTCAGTTCGGACAATCCCTCTCCAAGCCAATCCAGGCTGGCGATGCGGCTTTCGTTTTCGAAGGGAAATACGAGAATGGTTCCGGAAACAGGTGCGGAGAGAGCGCCATGCGAGAGGCTTTCGGATTGTCCGGCGCGCGGTGAACGCGCACCAGATGTTGCACCGATAGCCGCGCAAACCACAATTAGCCCTATGCGGAAATTTCGCTGGGGCATCGTGGTGTTATTGTAACAGAGGCCGCGCGCGACGTGGTCCTGGTTGTGAAACTGCGTTTTTGAAAAGTTTCCGAAGAGTCACTTTCCGGAGGGCCGGGCGATCAATGATATTTTGGTTCACTCGGAACGGTCCCGGGTGTATAAGTGTGCCTCTGCGGGATCTCAAAATGGAAATTCCGGTCTAAGTAAAGACCAAGCAATACTACTTGAAACGCCAATGCCGTTATAGGAGCGTCAGAATGACTTCGAAAATTATTAAGTATGCAGTTTGCGCGGGAATGATCATCAGCTTGTTGAGTGTGTCGTATCTGGTTCCGTCGATCGGCGCGCAGCAGTCCGCCACGACCGCTACTGACGCATTGCAGAAGGCGCGGGTATTAGACCGGCTCGCCGAAGGGATGGCGGTGGAGCACAAAGGGACCTCGCCGGGCTTCGTGCTCGATCCTGCGTGGCCCCAGCCTCTGCCCCACCATTGGGTGATCGGCGATGTCGGCGGAATCACCGTCGACAAGCACGACCATATCTGGGTTTTCCACCGTCCCCGTTCGGTCACCAACACCGATGCAGGGATGTCAGGGCGCAGTTGCGACAAACGCGAAGGGTGTGCCCATCAGCCCACTCGGATTCCCGCGGCCTTTCGGGCAGCTTAACGGCTGCTGCATGCCCGCGCCGTCAGTGCTTGTGTTCGACAAAACCGGCAAATTGCTGCAGTCCTGGGGCGGCCCGGGTGATCCGGGCTTTCTGCAGACGAAGTGCCGCGAGGAGGACGGTTGCTTCTGGCCCGCGCGTGAGCATGGCATCTACGTGGATCAAAACGACTTTGTCTATGTCGCTGGCAACGGCCAGGCCCGCAATTTCCATGGTCAATATCCGTGGGCGCCGAACTTCGGAAACGATTCGCAGATCCTGAAATTCAAGCCGGACGGTACTTTCGTCTACCAGATCGGCACTGCGGGCGCGAAGGGGCCGAACAGCAACGATACGAGCGGCGGCGTCAACGGCACACCCGAACCTTACTGGCCGGCCGATATGGTCGTCGATCCGAAGACGAACCTGATGTACATCGCCGACGGGTACGGGAACCGGCGCGTGCTGATTGTGGACGCAGCGACCGGGAAATACGTGGGCCATTTTGGCGCTTACGGACAGAACCCAGTGGAAGGTGAAAATGGCGGCGGTGAAGATGTCGGCGAAGGCGCGGGTTCCTGGCCGGCGGATTTCAAGGCCGGCAATATGAAGCCGAAATTTTTCCGGAGTCCGCTTCACTGCGCCAAGCTGGCAAATGATGGCCTGCTGTATGTCTGCGATCGCGGCAATAATCGCGTGCAGATCTTTAAAGCATCCGAAGTGGGAAAGCCTTGCTCAAACCCTGAGGGCGAAGTGGGCAAGTGTGGTTTTGTGGGCGAGATTCATGTTGCTCCCCAGACCGTCGGCGGAACATCCGGGACTGTGAACTTCTCGACTGACGCAAAGCAGAGCTGCATGTACGTAGCTGATCTCGGCAATGACGTAATTTATGTCATCAACCGGCAGAACTTGACCGAACTAAGTCGCTTCGGAGGAGGCGGCCGCCAGGCGGGCGAGTTCCACTGGCCGCACATGGTAGCCACCGATTCCGACGGAAATGTCTACGTGGGCGAAGTGGACGGCGCCGGGAGAACTCAGAAATTCCTGCGGTATGGTGCGACGGGCTGCAGCGGCACCGGTGACCCCGACGTGGGCAAATACCAACCGTAAGCTGAAATCGCTGGCAATGGATGGCGAGCGCGTTCGACGAAACTGCAATTCCTAAACTGATCTTAAATTCCAGAATGCCGGGGATGCATCCGTTCAAAGTCGATCCGGTATGGGCGATAGACCGCTCGGAAAATAATCAGCATCAAAGCGGAGGCAACACTGATTGTGATGGCCAGGGACGGCCCGATCATTTTTTCGTTCCGAAACGCGTAGTCGTTTAAAAGTCCTGGCAACAAAGGGCCCAGGCTGGGACCACCCAAACTAAGAATCAGAAGAAATAGAGCCGACACCTGCCCCCGCACCTGGTTCGGAAAAATCAATTGGAGGGCAGCATAGGAACTCCCGATCGGGAGCGCGAGAAAGAATAGGCCGGGAGCCAGCAGCAACAATGTCCAGCCAGCTTGTTTTGCCGTCATTGCGAATGCAAACAGAATTCCAGTTGCAACAGCGCTGACCAGGCCAACTCGTAGGGGAGCCTCCAGAATACCCTTCTCTTGCCAGTGATCACACAGCCGGCCACCGGCGGACATTCCGAGACAGCCGAATACGAGGACCAGCAAACCCAGGGCCCTGCCGGATTGCCCAGCAGACCACCCGTGATTTCTTTGCAAGAATGTGGGAGCCCAGGCAACAAAGGCAAACGTGCACATCGACTGGAAGACCATCCCTACGGATATCCCCAGAACCGACTGCCATCGCATTTTCAACTCTGCGAAAACCTCATGAATCTGCAATCGAGCTGGGGCGCCATCAGGTGCCCGCATCAGCTGGCGTCGAATGGGTTCACGCACGGTGTAGAGCAGGGGCGCTATGGCCAGGCCCGGCGCGCCGACAATCAGGAATGTCAGCCGCCATGGAGCGACCGAGCCCAGAAGAGGTAGTGTCACTGCCGGCATCCGAGTCACAGCGTCGACCACCGACCCGCCTGCGACCAGCGCCAGGCCTGAACCGATGAAAATCCCCATGGAATAGACGCTGAGCGCCGCGCCAAGTTTTTCTCTAGGAAAATAGTCTGAGATGAGTGAAAAGGCCGAAGGGGACAATGTAGCTTCGCCGACACCTACTCCCATGCGCGCCAGGAATAGCGACCAGAAACTACGTGCGGCGCTGCAAACCCCCGTGAGAAAGCTCCAAAGGACTACGCCCACAAAAATCACGTTCCGCCGGTTGCGAGTGTCCGCCAGGCGGCCGAGCGGCAACCCCATCAGACTGTAGAATACAGCGAACGCGATGCCTTGCAGCAGTCCGATGCGAGTATCACTGATGGCCAGGTCATGCTTCATCGGCCCGACCAACAGGCTAAGGATCTGCCGATCGACAAAGGACAGCGCGTAACAAACCATCAAAACAAATACGACGTACCAAGCGTACCGAAGGCTTGGCTGGCTTTCTGTCGGTTTAATCGAAGGCGCGGCGGTTTCTGAGGAAGGGGCTTGATTCGCTGCTCGCTCCGATGATTTCATCCGTGGTGGGAGCGAATTGTATCAGGCAACGCTGGTTCTCCGTGAAGAAATGTCTCAGTGAGGAAGTCCTTGCATCCTTTGCTGGTAGCTCAAAACTAGTTTTGCGGGCCATTGAGTAAGGATCCAAATGAAACGGGGAGCCTGCCGTGGCGGGCTCCCCGTTATTATCAGCTTCAGGCCGCTGCTACTAAATCAGTAGGCAGCGGAGAATGAGGTGATCTTGGTTTTGTCGGGATAGACCACGCCCAGCGCTGTCGTCGCGGATGGAGCGGATCGTGTGGTGTACCAGACCGAATTCTGGCGCGAAATTTCGATCTTGGGCGTATCCGTTCTCTGCTGGAACGGATAGTAGGTGAAAGCCTTGGTCTGCGGCACAAACTTTACAACGCCGCCACCTTGCCCTGCGTCAGCGATCCACAGGTTGTTGTCGTGATCTTCCTGGATGTCGTAGGGGATGGAATACTTGGTGGGCATATCGTATTCCGCAATGATCTTGTTCGTGCTGGGATTGAGCTCCCCGATTTTCCCGGGGTAATACAGGGCGTACCAGACCATTCCGCTGCGATCTGCGAATACGCGGCGCATGGTGCACGGTTGTGTCAAAGGTGTGTATTCAATCCACTGGCCGTCCGCCGGATCGTACTTAGTGACCTTGCAGCGCCACCAATCGGCATACCAGACCTTGTCGGACTTATCCACGACCATGCCGTACGGGAAGCTGTTGTCGGTCGGAGCCTTGTATAACGAAACCTCTCCGGTCGTCTTGTCAAGCTTGGCAATTTCATTGGCCCAGGAAAGCGTTTCCCAGAGGTTCCCCTTGGAGTCGAACATCGGGGTGTTGCCGTGCGGCGGCCTCGGGGCGCTGGGATCGTAGGGAATGTAGGTGATGGCTCCAGTCTTGCTATCCACTTTCACGAACGCGGTGTGCCCGGCCTGCCAGATATCGCCAGTGACGGGATCCTGCGTGATGCCGTGCCCTCGAACTTCAGGGCCCTTCAGCGCGTAGTCGGTGAAGGTAGCAGTGCGCGGATCCATCTTTCCGACTTGCAGACCGCGTGCGTCCGCGTACCAAACTTCGCCGTCCTTGCTCAGATGGAGGTCGTGCGTTCCGCGCGGCTTCTTATCCGGGAGGTCGGGAAGGTGATATTCCATGATCATGGCCTTGCCCAGGACCTTTTCATCGATGGCATGCTCGGGAACCAGGAGCTCACGCTTTTTGGCAGTGGGCCCGAAGTTCTTGACCAGGTAAGCGACCAGTTCGGTGCGCTCTTCCGGGGTAAACGTGCCCGGCACCAGGCGCTGGCCGGCATTGTCGAATGGGTTCTGCATCAGCGCGAGGGCATCATTCCATTGCGATTCATCCCACTGCTTGCTGGGAAGGAAATTGTAACCGTGGCAGCGGATGCAGGTGCGTTCAAGCAGTTCCCGCACATGACCCGCCGGATACAGATCCTCGTAAGACATAAGCGGGTAATTGGTTCTTGATCCGCTAAACGGCAGTTTGCCGCTTCCCTCTGTCAGCGTGAAATCCGCTGTCGCGTTTGCGCCTGCGGTGATGGTAACTTTTTGTACGTCTCCGCCGGTGAAACCTTCCTTCTCGACGCTCACTTCGTAAGCGCCGGGGAAAAGGTCTACGGCGTCATACTTTCCGTTTTCTGTGAATACCATGTACACGACATTCTTTTCAACGTTCTTGGCATAAACCTGTGCGCCTTTGAATTCCTTGGAAGCTTTTACTGTTCCTGACAACGAGCCGGTCCCGGGGATTGCTCCGGTCGCAGCCGCGCCGGGGCTCTTCATGCCCTTGTTTTGGCCACTGGAAGAAGTGACGCCAAAAAACAACATGGCGAGGCCAAGCGCTCCCACGAGGCCCGATAGACAAAGTTTGCGGTTCATTAATTCCTCCTGTCGCTGATCAATCAATTTCGAGGTCCTGCCCAATGGGTACAAGCTATCACAAACTGGCTATTGAAACCATACCCCCGTTATGCTTTTGTCCCAGGTCTATAATTCCATGTCCCCAATGAACTTGTATGAGTAACAAGATGTAAAGGGTAAACCTCGTATCAAGTTGCGTGGAGGAATGATAGATTTACGGAGGTGTGGCGACACATGTTTCGTGACCCAATCTCCACCACTCTGGTTGGTATGGTACTTTTTTCTCCAGATAAAATCGCCGTGTGACTTCACTGATTAACATTCCGAATGAATGCGACGTACTCCTGGCCGGTGGAGGCCCATGCGGGTTAATGCTCGCGAACGAATTGGGCCGCCGCGGGATTCACACCGTACTCGTGGACCAAAAGCCAAGCACGGCGTTCAACCCGCAAGCCAACGCAACGCAGGCGCGCACCATGGAGCATTACCGCCGCCTCGGATTTGCGGATGAGGTGCGCGCGCAGGGCCTCCCCCCGGACTATCCGACCGACATCGCTTACTTCACGCGCTACGCGAAATACGAACTGGCACGTTTCCAGCAGCCTTCCCCGAAGCGCGCAACGGAGGAAATAAAAAATCTGTCGGGCTCCTGGAGCGCCGCCGAATTGCCGCATCGCGTGTCGCAAAAATTTGTGGAGATCATTCTGCGGCGTCACGCAGAGATGTTGCCTTCGGTTTCACTGCATTATGGCTGGAGGCTCACAGGGTTCCTGGATTCCGGCGATTCCGTGGACGCCGAAATTGAACGAGTCGAGGACGGCGCGAGAGCGCGAGTTCGCGCGAGGTATCTGGTTGGCGGCGATGGACCTCATAGCTTCGTCCGCCAGCACCTGGGCTTTGGCTACACGGGAGAGGCCCAGGCCGCGCGGGACTTCATGGGCGGGCGCATGTTCGCGATTTACTTACGCGCACCGGATTTTTATAGCGTCGTTCCCCATGACAAAGCATGGATGTACGTGACGTTCAACTCCGACCGGCGCGCCTACATGGCCGCAGTCGACGGAAAGCAGGAGTTCGCGTTTCACACGCAACTGCGGATGGGCGAGGACCCTGACCAGATCACCCACGACGGGGCAAAGGCGATGTTCGAGCGCGGCGTCGGCGCGAGCATCGACGCGGAAATTCTGGACTGCCGCACGTGGATCGCCGGGCGGACACTGGTCGCCGAGCGGCTTCAAAAGGGCCGCGTATTTCTCGGCGGCGATGCCGCGCATTTATTCACGCCAGCCGGCGGACTCGGCTACAACACAGCGATTGATGACGCGGTGAACCTTGGTTGGAAGCTGGCTGCGGTCCTGCGCGGACGCGGCGGTGCGGGTTTGCTCGAGAGCTACGAAGCGGAGCGCCAGCCCGTGGCGCGCCGCAATACCGGCTACGCGCGAAAATTTGCCGACTCATTGGGTTTATTCGCGGCGGTTCCCGAGCTCGAGGATAATACGCCCGCAGGGGCCGCGGCGCGGCTGCGCGCGGGGGAATATTTCAACAGGCACGCGCGCGAAGAATTCAACATTCCCGGTGTCACGTTCGGCGGGCGTTACGACGGCTCGCCGATCATCGTCTCCGACGGAACTCTTCCGCCGCCCGATGCTCCCAACATTTATGTGCCGACCGCATGCCCGGGAGGGCGCGCGCCCCACCTCTGGCTTGCGGATGGGCGGTCTCTCTATGACACGTTTGGATTTGAGTGGACGCTGCTCCGCCTGGATTCGCGCGCGCCGAACTCGGAAGGTTGGCAGCGGAGTGCATCCAAACTTGGATTGGATTTGACTGTCGTCAATCTTGATTCCGCGGAAGCCCATGATCTCTACGGCGCCGACCTTGCGTTGATCCGCCCCGATCAGGTGGTTGCCTGGCGCGGGAGTGGGAGAGATATTGATCCCTTGGCCGTGCTGTCGCAGTCGATCGGGAAAAGCCCGCCGCAGTCACGAGCCTAAACGCAAAATTGCATTTTGCGGGAAATGCATGGACCTCCCCAGTGGAACAAGCTTCAGCCTGTTTGAACTTGGTTTGTTTCTTGCATTGATCCGCCCCACTGAAAACCAAAAGCACACAGGCTGAAGCCTGTGCCACAGACTAGACCCGCACAATTCAGGGCTTGAATTCAATCAGAAGATTGCGAATGGGAACTTTGCCCACGTCCTTGGAGATGTGCACGACTGGTGGCCGGAAGACCACGACATCGGGCTCCAAATCCCTGGTTTCCGATTTTCCGTCCGTCCACTGCTGCACCTGCGTTTTATTGAGGTAAATTGCCAGGCGCGTGTTGTGACTGTGATTGGTGCTGATCTCGCCCGGCTCCATTTGTTCAGCAAAAACGGTGAAATCCTTTCCGTCGTACAAAACTTTGTTGCCCGGCGGCGGAGGCGTTCCGGCGCTTGGGGCCATCACTTTGGGATGCGCAGGTTTAACGTCTACTTCAAGGTAGTCTCCAGATTTG
This sequence comes from Terriglobia bacterium, assembly GCA_963705015.1. Lineage (GTDB taxonomy): Bacteria > Acidobacteriota > Terriglobia > Acidiferrales > UBA7541 > Palsa-360. The sequence continues at coordinate 4,989,031 of CAVPIN010000002.1, read as the reverse complement.
GGGGCGGAGTATCGTTGCCCCATTTTGAAAACTTGTATGTCACCTCGCGCCATCTTTTGACCATTGACCTCCACCGGGGCTAACGCCACTACGACCCGGTCTCCGCAGGAAGCCGCAGCCGCCGCGCACGGCGCACTGTTCCTGAACACCTGAAAGTATTCATTATCCAGCATGGGCTTTGCCGCAATGATTTGGAGAAAGAGCAACACGATGAGTGACAGATGCATGTTCTCGCATCCTCCCGAATCTTTAACAAGGAGCCTCGCGTAGTGTACAGCAATACGCACGCGCCAAGGTTATACCGTTAGCCCTAAACATCACAACGAGCGCGATGCGGAAGATTCGCCCGGTGATTGTGCCGCCGTTGCAACAGGGGTTGCGCCGCGCGCGGTTCCGGTGATGAAACCCCGTGATTGCCCAGTTTCCTGGAAAACCGTTTCTATGAAGTTAGGCGCGGGAACCTCGCCTTACCCATGGTTCACTGTCCGACAACCAATGAAGTTCGCCTACACAATTGATTCCCAAGGGGATGAGCACCCTCCCCCAAATGGCCCAGGACTTCCGTACGCCAAAATCAGTACCTTTCGGCTGTTCCCTTGCGAAGATGCACAGATGATAATTGCAAAAGCTCGACAGGCCCGGAAAGTGACCCAAAAGTTTCGACGTCTAAAAAATAGGAGTTACATGAATGCGAAATAAGCAAAAAGGTTTCTCGCTGATTGAGTTGCTGATCGTCGTGGCCATCATCCTGATCATCGCCGCGATCGCGATTCCGAACTTGATGCGCTCGAAAATGGCCGCCAATGAAGCCTCGGCTGTCGCTTCTCTGCGCACACTGAATACCTGCGTTGTGGAATACAGCGTCACGTACGGCACCGATCCGTCCAACCTGGCTTCTCTTGGGCCCGCGGCGACGCCGTCTTCTACTGCTGCGGATCTGGTCGACAACCTGCTCGGGGTCGACCCCGCGGTCAAGAGCGGATATTCGATCTCTTTCACTGCGGTAGCAGCAACGCCGGTCACGCAATACACCATGCTGGCTGTCCCTGTATCCACCTCCACCGGTCAGCGCAAGTTCTTCACCGACCAGAGCGGTGTGATTCGCCAGACCACGGATGGCTCAACACCAACTGCTTCCAGCTTGCCGATTGGATAGTGGCATCCATCAGTTGCCGGCTTGGGGGAAAGGGCAAATGCCTTTTCCCCCATTTTTTCTTTTCTAAGCCGGAATTTCCGATTTGCGTTTTTGGTTTGGGTGTCGTGCAGTGCTCTTGCCGCTCAGGCGCCGGGCTGCGCTGCCCCGCCCTTTTGATCCTCGGGGAAAATAAGCACCAGCACGGCCTGGACGCCGGGATCCTTCATCATTTCCTTGAACGCGGGGTCAGTCTTCACTTTCTTGAGGTCCTTGTACCCTTCATCGAGAGCCTTGCGTAGATATTCGGCGCAGTGTTCCGCGTCGCCCTTCTGCGCGTAGACGCGAGCCATGGTGAAGAAGAACAGGCCGTGGTTGGAAACCGTGCGGTCCTGCATCATCGTGCCGACGCGCTCATTGCGCTCGAGAACGTGTGGATCGAGTTCGAGGGCTTTCTGAAATTCCGCCGCGGATTCGGGATACTTGTTGGAATTGTAATAGGCAAATCCCATGTTCGCATGAGGGCCGGCCTGGGATGGGTCGATCGAAGAAGCTCTCTTATATTCCCGGATCGCCTTGCGGTAATTCTTCTGGTAATACCAGACCATGCCCAAATTATTTACCGCGCTCAAATATTTCTTATCGGCTTTGGAGGAGCGCTGAAAGTATTTCTTGGCCTCGTCCATGTTGGAGAGGTTCAGGTAGGCGATCCCGGTCATGTTCAGGAATACCGCGCTCTTCGGCTCGCTCTTGAGCAACTCCTGATAGGTTTGGATGGCGGCCTCATAGCGTTTTTCCGCCATGAAGATGCCGGCCCGCTCAACCAGGGTGTCTCTCGGACTAAGCACTATGTGCGGGCCCGTGTCTGGCTGCGACTGTTGCGCAAAGGCTCCTGGCGCCGCGGCAAATGCGAGCACGCCGAGGGCGAAATAGAGAGGAAGCTTGGCGTTCATCTTGAACCTCCTCGAAGGCCCGCGCGTTATCGCTACGGATCTGGAGTATCCTGTTGTGGTTTGTCCGCGTCCTTCTTACCTCCAAAGATACCAAAAATACGCCGCAATACACCCTTTTTGTTCTCTTCCTCGGGCTGCTGGCCCTGCGGCGGGGGCGGCGGCGAAGACAATGGCTTGTTTGCTGCCGCAGTCGGATCGGTTCCCGGACCGGAAGCTGCACCCGTTTGGCCGGCCTCGGCCCCTTTATCTTTGTCACCGCCAAAAACGCGCGATAGCCAGGAACCAGGGGGCGCATCGCTGGCTATGCGTCCACCGTGCAAGGAGCAAAATTCAGTGGGCTCCGTGCCGATAATGTAGACTTCGTCGCGAGTGGTCGGGCATGAAGGAGTGGCAAGCTGCATCGTTTCGGGATCGATGCTGACTCGTGTGACTCCTGATGGCATTTCGAACGGCTGGACATCGCGATACGCAGGCAACTCGATCGCACGCTTCATGAATTCCGCCCAGATGGGCGCGGGGGCGCTTGCGCCGGAGAGCCCCAAATCGCGATTGTCGTCAAATCCTACCCACACGATGGCCAGCAAGTTAGACGTATAACCGGCAAACCAGCCGTCGCGGGAGGTCCCCGTCTTCCCCGCTGCCGGCGCAATGAATCCGCGAGCGCGAACAACCGCGCCCGTGCCGTGGTCGATGACGTCCTCCATCATATTCGTCAGCAGGTAGTTCACGCGCGGGTCCAGCGCCTTGCGTGTGCGCACGATGCCCCGTTCGAGTGACTCGCCATCAGATTTGACAACATTTCGGATATACATGGGTTCGGCGCGCACGCCCCCATTGGCGAAAATCGTGTAACCAGCCGCGACCTCGAGCGGAGTCATCTCGTAGGCGCCCAGGGCCACTGCGGGCGTCGGCCGGATGGAAGGATCGAGTCCGAATTGATGCGCCATATCCGTGACGCGGGTGTACCCCACGAGCTCGGCCACCTTCACTGTGGCGACGTTAAGGGAATCGGTGAGCGCCTCGCGGAGCGTGACCTTGCCATGAAATTTTTCGCCATAGTTGTTGGGGGTGTATTCCTTGCCGTCAAAGTCAAACGTCGTGGGCTCATCCATCACTTCCGTTGCCGGTGTCACAATGGGCTGCACGCCATCCACGGCTCCTTCAAATGCCGCCGCATACACGAACGGCTTAAACGCGGAGCCCGGCTGGCGGCGCGCCAGAACGTGATTGAGCTGGCTCTCGCCATAATTGCGCCCGCCGACCAGCGCCTTGATCTCCCCGTTGTGCGGGTCGAGCACCACGATGGCTACCTGCGCTTGAGGCGCTTGCTGGCCCGCTTTTTGCCACCGCGCATAACGCTTGGCAAGCTGGCTGTCGATATTCTTGACTCCCATGTCCACGGCATCCGAGGCCGCGCGCTGCAGGTCCGGATCGAGCGTGGTGTAAACACGGAAGCTTTGTGAAAGCAGGTCCGCCTCCGAAAATTGATCGAGCAAGTGTTCCTTCACCATGTCCACAAAGTAAGGCGCGGTGCTGCCTTCGAGTCCGCCCCCAACGATTTGGAGCGGAACCTTCTTGGCCTCGCGAGCCTGCTCCGCGGAAATAGCTCCATTTTCAGTCATGGAAAGCAAAGCGCGGTCGCGTGCCTCCACGGCGCGCTCCGGCCTGCGCTCTGCCGTCGAGTACCGGTTTGGCGCATGGATGATCCCGGCCAGAAAGGCGGCTTCCGGCAGGCTCACTTCGCGGACATCTTTGTTGAAATAGGCCAGCGAAGCCTCGCCGAAGCCGTGAATCGCGAAGCTGCCGCGATTTCCGAGATAAATCTCATTGGCATAGAGTTCAAAAATCTGCTGCTTATTGAAGCGGCGCTCGAGTTCCAGAGCCACCATGGTTTCGGCGATCTTGCGGCGAAGGGTGCGGTCGGTGCTGAAGAAAAAGCTCCGCGCCACCTGCATCGAAATCGTGCTGCCGCCCTGGACACGCGCCCCGTGGCGCAAATCCGCCCAAGCGGCGCCCAAAATCCGAATCGGATCGAAGCCGGGATGCTCGAAGAAGCGCCTGTCTTCGACAGAAAGCACGGCATCGCGCAGGACCTTGGGAATGTCGTTGAAGTTTACGGCCCGGCGCTTCTCGCGGGAGTCGTCGAACAGGCTGGTCAGGAGTTCCGGCTCGACCTCGGCCGAATCGAGTGCCGCTCCGGTATCCATCGACCGGATTTTTTGTATCTCTTTGCCGCCGAAATCCACCACCAGGCGGTTTTTCCCGCCAAAGTACGACTCGCTCGAGGGGCGTATTTCGATTTCATTGCCGTGCAGGACGTAGCGGCCCGGAGTTCCCGAAACATCCAATTCGCTGTAGCCGGCGCGTTGCAGCTGATCTGCCAAATCCCCTACGGTGAGCGGTTCGCCGGTGGAAATACGTATCGGGGCCGCATAAATACGGGCCGTGGTCTGTTGGATGTGGCCTGAAAGCCGCAGGTCGATCATCCGGCCGTAGGAAATCCAGTAGTACGTTGTTACAGCTGCGATAACGAGCAGAAGGAAAGTCGCTGCCCCCAGCATGGCCAGGCCAATCCGAGATGCCCAAAATCCATGGCCGATTCGAATACGCAAGGTAGTTCTCCGTTCCGCCGCAATCACCATGGGGCGCGCCGGGCACGCCACCCAAATACGTTAGATGCGCCCCCTCAATAAGTGTACACGCCAGCGAGTAAGATTTCTAAACCTCCAGATGTGCGGGGGGAAATTCGCTGGCAGGGAGAGCGATTTTCAAGACCTTGGCTGGAATGTCAGGCGAGCACTTGCCCCGCGCGTTTTGCCCGCTAGAACAGTGAGTCGTTACTTACAGCTGGATGAAAGTTCAGCGTCCACTGGTACACCATTAAGTCTACCGTCACAGCATAGTCCACATTGATACGGACGTTTCCGTGTGTCCCAGTGACTTTGATATCGTCCTTGCCGATGGGCAGTTCGTCTTTCTCCGCTTCTTTCAGGACAGCGTCGTGGATCTTTTCAGCAGGCTGGCCATTCGCACTGGCAAAACGCGCAATGGTTTGCATGCCATCTTGAAACGAATACTCAGCCACCAAGATGGGAATCACCTTGACGCCAACGTACACCAGAGAAGTCAGTATCAAAGTCCACAGAATTGGTTTGAGGTACCCTGCTCCCTTTTCCCCCATGCGATTCACCGGGCCCTCGGCCTGATGGCACGGTCGAAGAGAGTTCCGGGCCGTATCAGCGCTGGGAGCACCTTTCGGGGCCGACATCGGGCTTGGAGAGAGGTTCACAAATAAAAGGCTAGCACTGCCCAAATGGGGTGTCGAGAGAGAGTCCGGCCACAGTTGCTTCGGAGGCACGCCCCGCAACTAGCTGAAAGCCGGTCATTTGGATGCGCAATGGAGGTGGGAGACGGGCGCTAGGTTGCGGGTGACAGGGTTCGTTCTACTCAGTGTTCTCTGTGCCCTCTGTGTTGAAATCTTTTATTTTAAGGATGGAAAAGTTTAGTAGGCCTTCCCGAAGATGGCGAGTTCTTTCGACGGCTGGCCGCAGTAAATGCATCCGCCGCTGCCTCCGGGCTGTTCCATCGGAATACAGCGCAGCGTAGCCTTGGTGGCCTCCTTGATTTGCTCTTCGCATTTGCTTTCACCGCACCAATACGAGCGGGCGAAGCCTTTTTCTACGGCCTGCCGAAATTCCTCGAAATCCTTGGGGGTGAAAGTATTTGCTTCACGGAATGCTAGCGCGCGGTCGAACAGCGCCTTCTGAATCTCCGCCAGCAATTGCTGCACGGACACGGCAATGCCGTCCTGCGAGACGAAGCTCTTCCCTTCCTTGCCCGGCTTATCTCGTCGCGCCAGCACCACGCTGCCCTTGGCCACATCCTTGGGTCCGATTTCCATGCGCAAGGGGACGCCGCGCATTTCCCAATCATTGAACTTGAAGCCCGGGCTTTGCCCCTCGCGATCGTCCACTTTGACGCGGATGTCGGCTTTCACAAGCTGTTCGCGGATTTTCCTGGCGGCCTCTAAAACCGGAGCCTTTTCCTCGTCGGTCCTGAATATGGGCACGATGACAACTTGATAGGGCGCGAGCCTCGGCGGCAGGATCAATCCCTGATCGTCCCCATGAACCATAATGATGGCGCCGATGAAGCGCGTGGAAAGTCCCCATGAAGTTGTCCAGCAGTGTTGCAGCGCGCCGGCTTGATCGAGGTAGCGAATCTCGAAGGCCTTGGCGAAATTCTGGCCGAGGTTGTGCGATGTCCCCGCTTGCAGCGCCTTGCCGTCGCCCATCATCGCTTCGATGGAGTACGTGGCGTCGGCTCCGGCGAAACGCTCGGAAGAAGATTTCCGGCCGGGGATTACGGGAACTGCCGCTTCATTCATCGCGAAGTCGGTATAAATGTCCAGCATCTGTCGGGTTTCCGCTTCAGCTTCCTCATATGTGGCGTGCGCCGTGTGGCCCTCTTGCCAGAAAAATTCCAGCGTGCGCAGGAAAAGCTTGGTGCGCAGCTCCCAGCGCACCACGCTGTTCCACTGATTGATCAGGACCGGAAGATCGCGGTAGGACTGAATCCACTTGGCATAGGCGTGGCCGATGATGGTCTCCGACGTTGGACGAATCACCAGAGGCTCCTCGAGTTTTTCACCGCCGCCGTGCGTGACCACGGCGAGTTCGGGTGAAAATCCGGCCACGTGCGATTGCTCCTTGCTGATGAAGCTTTGCGGAATCAGCAGCGGAAATGCGGCGTTCACGTGACCAGTGGCCTTGAAGCGCCGGTCGAGCTGCGCCGTGATATTCTCCCAAAGCGCCCAGCCATACGGGCGCACGATCATGCAGCCACGCACAGGAGCGTAATCCGCCAGCTCCGCGCGCAATACCAGCTGGTTGTACCATTCAGAGAAATCTTCAGAACGAGAAGGAAGCTTCAAATCCGCCATGCGCGCCAGTCCTTTGTCTTCGGAGGCAGGTTTAGCTGCAACCCGCGAGAATACACTCATGTGAAGTGCTGTAGATCAAGGAAAGAAAGCGTATCCGACGCTGCTGGGAGTGTCAACCGATGGTCAAGGATCATGAATTAAGTTTGGTCTGGTAGAGGCAAGGATAGCAGCGAGCCACACTTGCTTTGCTCGTCACAAGATTGAGTTGCCAAAGGGTTAGTATAGGCATACGGTATTCCCATCTTTCTTTCTCCATCGCGATCAAGTGGAGGCTCCATGAAACGATTGTGGATGACTGCTCTACTGGCATTGACATCGACCTGTGTATTCGCTCAGCAAGGTCCGAGCGTGTCTGCGCTTCCTTATGAATCGGTTCCAAATCCACTGAAGTACTCGATTGACCAGAACCTTGGGGAAGTCCTCAGCGTGGCAGTGAACTCCAAGGGACACATCGTGGTTCTGAATCACCCGGGGACGTCGACGGCAGGCCCGGTATACGGCAACGCGACCACGCAACTATTTGAATTCGACGCGGACGGCAAATTTGTTCGCGAGCTGGGCCATGGCGTCTACGGCCTGGCGTACGCGCACTCGGTGCGATTCGACAAGTACGACAACCTGTGGGTGGTCGATAAGGCGGCGATGTCGGTGGTGAAGTTCAACCCCGCCGGATACGTTACATTAAACCTCGGACGCCGCGACGAGGGGCCGGACCAGCCTCGTTACCGGCGCGCTGATCCGCCGCCTACTCCTGTGGACGGCTACTTCAATGGCTCAACGGATGTGGCTTGGGACGCCGACGACAATATTTATGTCAGTGATGGTTATTTCAACTCGGAAATTGCCAAGTTCGATAAGCACGGAAACTGGATCAAGCGGTGGGGCTCGGCTGGCAAGGGTGGAGCGCACGCCAACGAGAATCCGGGACAGTTCTCCAACCCGCACAACATCGGCATCGATCGCGATGGAAACTTATATGCGGCCGATCGAGGCAACCGGCGCATTCAGGTTTTTGATCTGGACGGCAATTTCAAAAAATTTATTTTCCTGAATGTCCCCTACGACAAGCTGCGCCATCCGGTCCTGGGCAATCTCTCGCCGAACCCGCCGGATGAGACTGCTCCATGGACGATCTGCATCACCAATACCCCGACGCAGTACCTTTATACGACGGACTCCGAACCGGGACGCCTCTATAAGATTGCCCTGCCCGAAGGTAAGATTGTCGGCGTTTACGGAGAATCGGGACACGAACTGGGCCAGTTCAACTGGGCGCACGGCCTGGCTTGCCCATCGGAGGATACGATTTTCGTTGCCGACATGAATAACTGGAGAGTGCAGAAGCTGGTTCTGAAACCAAAGAAGTAGGCAAGCGGGTGGTGGGTCAGGTTGCTGGGTAGGACAGGCACTCTTGCCTGTCCCGCATAATATCGCCGACAACGACGCGGACAGGCAGGAGTGCCTGTCCTACATAAATCTGGCAGCGGGCTCCTGGGTCAATGACGATCAAAAGCGGGACGCAGAATTCACGAGGAGGAGAATCGTATGTCGAGCCAAAATGATCATCGAAAAACGGACCTGACACGTCGCGAAGCAATTCAGCTGGGCGCTGGAGGACTCCTCGGCGCCGCCGCGCTCCTCGGGGCGGCCGGAGAGGCAGCGAAATTGGCGGCGCAAGGTGTTCAGCCGACACCTCCTCCCGCGACCGATCCGCACTTTCCGATGCCGCCGAGCTGGAACCGGGAGCTGCGGCAGCTTGCCCCGAACGTCTACGCCTACACGCAAGGTGGCGGTCCGACAGCCAACATGGCCGGCGTTTCCAACACCGGGATGATTGCCGGTCAAGATTTTCTAATGGCCATCGACGCCACGCAAGGACCTTTGCCGGCGCGAGGATTTATTTCCGCGGCCAAGCAGGCAACAGGAAAAGATTTCGGGCGCCTGATCAACACGCACCATCACGGCGATCACGTGAATGGCAACCAATTTTTCCCGCACGCGGAAATATTGGGCCACCCTTATTGCCGGCAGGAGTGTCTGAAAGCTGTCGCGACGACGCCCAAGATGTGGCAACCGACGTCGGGAATGGCGGATGTCGACGAGGAGCGCAAACTCGTGCCGCCCTCCGTCACATTCAAAGACGACCTGACCTATTTTATTGGCGGCACGGAGGTCCAATTCAAGTTCGCAGGACCTGCGCATACTTGGGGCGACCTGATGGCCTATCTGCCGCAATACAAGATTCTTTTTGCGGGCGATGTTGCATTCTTTTATGTCGCGCCCTATGCCAACAACAGTTACATCAGCAAATGGATCGATATGTGCAACACGATTGCCGGATGGGACGTGGACGTGATTGTGCCGGGACACGGTCCGATCGGCAGCAAGAAGGAACTCGCCGAGATGGCCAACTATTTCAAGGTCCTGGGTGTGGAAGCGCGCAAACGCTACGATGCCAAGATGACTCCGGGAGCTGCGGCCGCGGAAATCCGCCTGGGCAGGTTCGACAATTGGATGGGTCCGGAACGCCTCCTGATGGACGTGGTCCGCTGGTACGAAGAATGGGACGGCACTTTGACTCCCGACTACAACGTGAACGCCGTGAACGAAGCCACCATCGAATACAACAAGATCAAGGCCAGCCGCAAACAGATGAGCGAGATCATTCCGCTTTCGCGAATGGAAGCTATCGCGGCGGACCCCTGTTGAGTTTTCAGAGTGTCGCCATGGGGCCAAAACCTTCTGTATGCGGAGGAATAAATGCCCAATCGTAGAGAGTTTCTGAGAAACGTGGCTGGCGCATCCGCCGGAATGTTGCTGCTAGGTCGCGGTGCCAGCTATGCAGAGGGAAGCCTTGCCCAATCTGGCGGAGCCGCCAAGCGCCGCGAAGTTATGGTGGGCAAGCGCCGCGTCAAGACGGTGGACGTGCATTGCCACGTCAGCGTGCCGGAAGCCGCCGCCCTGTTGAAGGGGACAGCGCTTGAAAAACATCCGGGAGGCGCTATAGGCAGTTACGACGACTTGGGATTGGGGCCTGCGCGTCTGCAAGAAATGGACAAGGAAGGCATCGACGTTCAAGCGGTCAGTATCAATGCGTTTTGGTATTCTGCAAACAGGGACCTTGCCACCCGGTTAATCGATCTTCAAAACGAAAAACTCGCGGCGCTATGCGCAGCGCATCCCGACCGCTTCGTGGCATTTGCCTCGGTCGCGTTGCAGTTTCCGGAACTGGCGGCGCAGCAACTGGAAGAAGGCGTCAAGCGCTGGGGGCTGCGCGGTGCGGCGATTGGCGGCAGTGTGCCGGGCGCGGAAGAATTGTCCTCGCTTAAGTATGATCCCTTCTGGGCCAAGGCTGAGGAGCTGCAAGTCCCGATCTTCATGCATCCTCAGGATTCCGCGAACGCGACCGGCATTCGCAAGCGCGTGGAAGGAAACGGCGTCCTGGAAAACGTGATCGGAAATCCGCTGGAGACCACCATTTTTCTTTCGCACATGATTTTCGACGGCACGTTCGACCGTTTCCCGGACTTGAAAATCTGCGCGGCGCATGCCGGCGGCTTTCTGCCGTCCTACGCGGACCGCATGGACAACGGATGCAGGGTCTTTCCCGAGCGATGCCCAAAGACCATCAAAAAGCATCCCAGCGAATACCTAAAGCAACTTTATTTTGACTCAATCATTTTCACGCCGGAGGGGCTGCGTCATTTGGTCGCGGTAGCCGGGGTCAATCAGGTTGGTTTGGGCACCGACTACCCCTTCCCGTGGTCAACGACGCCGGTGGATCAAGTCTTCGCGACGCCGGGGCTAAGCGATGCCGATCGGATCGCCATCCTTGGCGGCAACATGTGCAAGCTACTTAAAATTCCTGTGGCAGTTTGACTTCGCTCAGTGAGGCTCCACTGCATTGGCTTTCATGGTTGGTGCCGCCGCAGGTGAAGTGATGTACTTGATCAGTGCTTTCCCCGCGTCCGCGTTATGTGAATTTGCCGCGATGCCAGCCGAGAAGCTTATGTAGCTTTGAAGATCTCCCGGGAGCGGACCAGCGAGTTCGACGCCCGGAAAGAACTTGATCTCAGGAATCAAGGTGATGACGAGCTCCGCCTTGCCTTCGGCGACGTGTTTTTGCGGGGCGCCCGCTACCGGATCAAGGAGGAGTTTGGGCTTCATCGCTTCGGCAATACCCAATTGCGCGAACATCGCGTTGATATGCGCCGCGCTCGCGCCGCTGGGATTAAAGGTGATGGATTTTGCTTTTAGCAGCGTTCGCTTCAGCGCTTCCGCGTTGCTGATATCAGGCTTGGCAGCCCCGGCGCGAATTCCAACCCCCATTCCCGTCCGGGCGAGGTCTGTGCGCGTCGCGGGCGCGATCTTTCCCTGCTTGACCAGCTCGTCGAGGACATCGGAGGTCAGAATCGCCACATCGAATGGCGCGCCAGACAGGATCTGGTCCCTCAACGTCTTCGAGGCATCAAAGTGCGGCGCGAGTTTGCGCCCGATCGAATGCTCGATCTGCGGAATCAGGGCCTCCACGGCCGGTTTCATGCCGTCGGAAGTAAACACGCGAAGGTCTGCGCTTTGCGCGGGGGTTTTCCCGGCGAACAGTAAGATAAAACCCAGCGTCACCGCAAGGGAGGGCGCCAGGATTGTGCTGAGCCTCATTGTTTTCGCTTTCACGATTTCCTCCACATTTGTTTTGCAGATCATCTGGGAACAGCGGCGCAGATGCAACCATTATCTCAACTCAAAAGGCTGCCCGCCCCAAATCGGGCGGCCTCTACAACTGCAACCCCCGGGCAAAACCTGCCGATGCGTGGAGCTTTCGTAGAGGCCGATCCGTCCCACGTTCTTCGGGACGGATCGGGCACTTCACTATGCTTCGCGAAGCACAACGGTCAGTTCATGACCCTTGTCAGGAACAGAAATAGGTTGCATACTTCTGATGGGAGTTTGGGCAATGTCCGAAAAGCATCTAATCGAAGCTGTCGCTCAACGTTTTAGGGAAATGCCACGAAATAAGCGCGTGGCAAGTATCCGTAAACTTGCCTCCAAATCGGTCGCAGACGAGCGCTTCGTCCGCAGATATTTCCCAGACCTCTTCAAGGAAGCTTTCCGCCCTTCCGCGGCGGATGCACGCTCGGGATCAGCCCGGCCGCGTGCGCGACGCGCAACGCCTCGCTAGCTTCAAGGCCAAGCATCTCTCCCCACTCGACGACCATTTTCCGGCGTTCATTGCTCCCATAGACGCCGCTGAGAACTTCCTTAAGAATATCCGCATCCGAAAACCCGGCCTCGCGGGCAGATGCAATCGCCATGCGCTTACTTTGCGTCGTCATCGAAGTGCGTCTTCTTTATCTGATCGGGCGTTCCATCTGGGGAAGTTGTCCGCGCTCGGATTCTATCCCGCCCTCAGATCATTTTGGCGGCGAAGCTTTCAAAAACACCTCATTTCCCTCTCTTGAGAAACGGGGCCACGGGCCCGGGCGCCGACACCAGTCTGGGCTCGCCGTACAGATTCGTGTAGAGCATGTTGGTCTTTAAAAGATCGAAGGGATTATTGAGCGCTCGCGCCAGCGGCGTTACGTAGCGGTACAGCTTAGTGCCATCCGGCAGCATATGTCCGCCTTCGCAAGCTGCTCTAGGGACCTCCTCAACTTCCCCAGATTTTTTGAGACGCTTCAATGTGGTGTGAATGTTAACCAGGACATTTCTGTTTGTGGATTCAGCGTTGCCCCGAGCCCGCAGTGCATCCCGGATCTGGGTAGCCCCCATAGCGGTATTGGCATCAATCAGAATCCACCGGACGCTATCCGTTAGGCCGGGAGCTTTTTTGTCTGCAACCGCCTCTCCCTGAGTCTTGCGGGGTTTAGGATTTGAGGCGAGTGCCCGCAAACCTTCAATGATTTTAATCCAGCCACGCATTTGCTGCTCGATGGCCTTCTTTTGCTGATCAAGAACCAGCAACTTTTGCTCTGCTTTTTGCAACTGCCTTTTGTAACTCATATCTGATATACTATGCATAATACAGCTAAATATATCAAGACACACTTAGACATAATAGGATTAACTCATGCGATGGCCCACTACGCAGGTCCGCCCAAATTGGAATTCCCTCCCCGATTCCGCTAGAATCGCAAAGGATAATTCTTTGGCAGATTTCTCTCCCAAACCGCGCATCGCAATTGGCGCTGACCACGCCGGATTTCGCGCGAAGAATCAGCAAGCGAACACAAATAAAACATGACCACAGACCCCACAATCGCACAGCTCATGAACCGGCCGCTTTCCGAAGTCGATCCGGAGGTCGCGGACGCCCTTCGCGACGAAGGACGCCGCCAGGGCACGGGCCTTGAACTGATTCCCTCGGAAAATTTTGTTTCCGAAGCCGTGCTCGAAGCCATGGGCTCGGTGCTCACTAACAAATACGCCGAGGGCTATCCCGGCAAGCGTTATTACGGCGGCTGCGAATTTGCGGATCGCGTCGAGCAACTGGCGATCGATCGCGCTAAGGCGCTGTTTGGCGCCGAGCACGCCAACGTGCAATCACATTCGGGCACGCAGGCCAACGTGAGCGTTTACATGGCGGCGCTGCAGCCGGGCGATACGGTGCTGGGCATGAATCTGGCGCACGGCGGACATCTTACGCATGGACATCCGCTCAATTTTTCGGGGAAGATGTATAAATTTATTCCCTACGGCGTGAACAAAGAAACCGAAAGGATCGATTACGAGGAACTGGACCGTCTGGCGCAGGAGCACAAGCCGAAAATGATTGTCGCGGGCGCGAGTGCCTATTCGCGCATTATCGATTTTCCGCGCATGGCGGAAATTGCCAAGCGCGCTGGCGCGCTGTTTTTCGTGGACATGGCGCATATCGCGGGGCTCGTTGCGGGAGGCGTGCACCCGAGCCCGGTGCCGCACGCCGACTACGTTTCCACCACCACGCACAAGACGCTGCGCGGGCCTCGTGGCGGCCTGGTGATGTGCAAGCAGCAATTCGCGAAGGAACTCGACCGCATCACGTTTCCCGGCACGCAGGGCGGGCCGCTGATGCACATCATCGCAGCAAAGGCTGTGTGCCTCAAGGAAGCGGCCGATCCCGGTTTCCGCGAATACGCGAAACAGATTGTCGCCAACGCGAAAAAGCTTGCCGCGGAAATCGCCAAGGCAGGGTTCCGCATCGTCAGCGGGGGCACGGACAATCATCTCTTCCTGATCGACCTGTACTCGCGCGGGATTACCGGCAAGGACGCGCAGCCGGCGCTTGATCGCGCAGGCATCACGGTGAACAAGAATTCGATTCCGTTCGACCCCACGCCGCCGATGACGGCGGGCGGAATCCGCCTGGGCACTCCGGCCATCACCACGCGCGGGATGCGTGAACCAGACATGGAACGCATCGCGTTGTGGATCGCGGAGGTGCTCTTGCACATGGGCGATGCGGAGCGCGAAAAGCGCATCCGCGGTGAGGTCGCGGAGTTCGCCACGCAATTCCCGCTCTACTTACGCCGCTGGGAAACCGCACCCTCGCTGGCCGGGAGCCTCGGCGCAGCGCGCTGAGCGCCAACACCGATGCGTGTTGCGATCGATATCCGGCGCGCCGGCGATTTCGGGTTCGGCACCTACATCCGCAACATCATCAATCAATTTGCGCGGACCGACAGCGAAACGGAATATCTGCTGATCGGGCAGCCGTCGCATATTGCGCAATTCGATCCGCTCCCCGAAAATTTCAAACTCCTCGAATACTCCGCGCCAGCCGGCTCCTTCCACACGCACTTGCACTTGCCGTACCTGCTGCACAAGCGCGGCGTGGACCTTCTGCACATGCCGTGGTTTTACGCGCCCGCCGTGGTGCCCATGAAGTTCGTGCTGACCGTGCATGACTTGACGGACGTGCTTGTCCCCCCACCCGGTGTGCCCGCCATGATGCAAGCCGGGCGACTTTATTTTGCGCGGCGCGCGGTGGCGCGCGCGGACCGCATTATGGCGGTGTCCCACTCGACCAAACGCGAAGTGTCGCGCATGTTTGACGTCCCGGAAGCGAAAATCGAGGTCGTTTACAACGCGCTCGATGAGCGGTTTCTGCGCGAGCCTCCGCCCGCAGACGCCGATCGCGTCCTGGAGCGCCACGATGTGACCGACCCTTTCGTGCTGTACGCAGGCAATATCAAGCCGCAAAAAAATCTGGTGCGCCTGATCGAAGCCTTCGCGGTCGCCAAGGGAGAACTTCGCGATGATCCGCGATACTCGAAACTGAAGTTGCTTCTGATCGGCGATTCCGGGGAGGAACATTCGGACCTGCGGCGGGCTGTGTTGCGTTCGCGACTGCAAGGGGAAGTACGCTTTCTGGGGTTCGTGCCGCATTCCGTGCTGCGCGTGTTTTACTCTCGCGCGAGCGCGTTCCTGTTCCCTTCCCTCTATGAAGGATTCGGATTGCCGCCGCTCGAAGCCATGGCGCACGGCGCGCCGGTGCTGACTTCCAGCGTGTCGTCGCTGCCAGAGGTATTTTCGCAGGCCGCCCTGCTGGTAAATCCCGAAAATATTTTTGAAATCGCGCGCGGAATCCGCCAGATCCTCACTGAGGAGGATCTCCGTGAGACCCTGGTGCGGCGCGGATACGAGCTGGTCCGAAAATATTCGTGGGAACGCTCCGCCGAGCAGGTCCGTGAGGTTTACCGATCCGTTGTGGCAGGCGAGCCGTTGAAGGATTCCGAGTAGGCGTAAGGCTGGGAACACCAATCTCCAGATTGGCGGTTTGAGAGACGCCATTCAGGAGAATGGCGTTCCCAGGCCCTCTCCCTGCAGGCTTGCGGCCACAATTTCGATCTTTAATTCCTGCACGTTGCCATCACGGATCGAGAACGCGCGAACAGGACGCGGCGCGTCGACTTGCGCAGAAATTATGAAATACGCTTGATCGGGATAATAGGCTTGCGCGATATCTCGCTCCGAGGGAAAGTTTTCGCTATGTAGATGGGAATGGTAGTGCCCGAGATGTTCCAGGACTTCCTCACGAAGGCGGCGAAATAACTGAAACAGGTCCATCGGCGCGATTTCATAGGCCGTCGCGCTGGCGAGCGAGTTGCTAACGGGAAAGATTCGGGTGATGACTCCGTCGCTCCCCGCGAGCAGGCCGCAACATTCAATTTGCGGCTCGCGCCGCGCATGACGGATCATTTCCTCCAGGATTTGCGGGCGAATCTGGACCTTACCTTCCATGCAGGCAAGTGTAACCTGCGAAGACGGCCGGTCAAGAGAGTCGCGCTGACGGGATCATACCTCGGTCAGGCAGTCACGTTAAGGCTGCCAGCCGTTGCTGCTGCCGTGCTGCTCCCCCCGGAAGTAACAAATCCGCCGATTTGCTGCAGATCATTCTGCAGCGCCGCAAAAGCCGATTGCGCCCCGGAAAGATTACCTGCCTGCAGGGTTTGCTCCAACTGGCCGAAAGCCTGCGTGATTGGGTTGGTCTGCGAAGAGGACGAGGAGTCCTGGGAGCTTTCCGCGTGGTGATGGTGGTGGTGATGCCCCGCAACCTGCTGGCTGGCATTCTGCTGAGCGTCCTGCTGAACCGTCGTGTAATCCTGCTGCGCCGCCTGCAGGTTACCCGATTGCAGGTCCTGTCCCAGCTGGGCGAAAGCCTGCGCGATCGAATTGGTGGGAGTTGTCGTTGAGGCCGTGGCAGCAGTGGTCGCGGCGGTATTATTTTGAAGCAAGCCCGACAGATTCTGCGACAGTGTGCTGAAATCGGACTGCGCCTGCGTCAGGTTGCCGGATTGCAGGTCCTGCCCCAATTGTTGAAATTCGCTTTGTATCTGCTGCGGGCGGGTTTGGTGACCCTGCGTGCTGTTCAGAACCGAAAGAATGCTGCTGGCAATTCCAGTGACTGACATGTTCCACCTTTCCAGGAACTAAATTCGGCACTTCACCCGATCCAAACGGGTCCAAATGATTGATCGGCAAAACACCCTGAGCCTTTAGCCTTTCACCAGGACAACCTAGTGGCAACTCTACACAAGCAAGAGGGCTGCCAAAAAGTGGAGGCGGACACAAAATTTCAGCGAGGAAGAAACCAAACGACTTGCGACGCTATGCATGCCACCTGGCCTCAACTCAAGATGGTTCTGGGTAAGGATCGCCTCTTGATCGCATGCGGGCTAGGCAAGTTTTGCCCATGCACCAAATTGAACCGGTTGCTTGTCGCCGGAGGCTGCTGCGGAAAAACCCCGCCTCTGAAGAGGCGGGCTACAGCAGGGCGCAGGACTGGAGGAATCGGGAAAAAAGCCGGGGCGCCTGCTGTCGCAGGCGCCCCTGCAGAAACTCAAAGCATCGAGCTACGCTTTTTGCGCCGCGCGCCGGAGGAACGTCGGGACATCGAGGTCATCCGCGGCAGTCGTATTCTCCTGGTGAATGACTTCGTTGACGGCGGGACGCGGCGTTTCCTGCACAACGACGTCCTGCGGCTCGATCGACAGGCTCTTCGCGTCCGGCCTTCCAGGTCTTGGGCAGATAGGCAGGTTTCTGGTGCGGCTGCCTGCGCGCCGCCTCGCGGAATCCGGCGGCGATGACGGTGATCTTTACCTGCTCCTTCATGGCATCGTCCATCACGGCGCCGAAAATGATGTTGGCATTTTCGTGCGCGGCTTTCTGAATCACACGAGGAAGCCTCGTGAACTTCGTTGAGCGTGAGGCTTGACGATCCGGAAATGTTGATCAGGATGCCCTGCGCGCCCTGAATCGAATTGTCCTCGAGCAGCGGGCTGTTGATGGCGCGGTTGGCGGCATCGACGGCGCGATTGGCCCCGGACGCCACCGCGGTGCCCATCACGGCATAACCCTGGCCCTGCATGATGGTCCTGACGTCGGCGAAGTCGCGATTGATGATTCCGGGAATCGTGATGATGTCGCTGATGCCCTGCACGGCCTGGCGAAGAATGTCGTCGGCGATGCGGAACGCTTCGAAGAAGCTCGTTCCGGCTTCGACTGTTTCCATCAGGCGCTCGTTGGGAATTACGATCACGGTGTCCACGCAGCCGACCAGTTCGGAGAGCGCCTGCTCGGCCTGCTGCTGGCGGCGCTTGCCTTCAAACGCGAACGGCTTGGTGACCACGGCGACAGTGAGCGCGCCCAGTTCGCTCGCGAGTGACGCTACGACGGGGGCTGCGCCGCTGCCGGTGCCGCCGCCGAGGCCTGTGGTCAGAAAAATCATGTCCGAGCCTTCGAGGGCTTCGATGATCTTGTCGGTGTCTTCGAGCGCCGCCTTGCGGCCGATCTCGGGATTCGCGCCCGCGCCGAGCCCCTTGGTGAGCTTGCCGCCGATCTGCAATTTCACGGGCGCCTGGGAGAGCTTGAGCGCCTGCAAGTCGGTATTCGCGGCGATGAACTCGACGCCTTCGACCTTGGCGCGGATCATGCGATTGACGGCGTTGCATCCGCCGCCGCCTACGCCGATCACTTTGATCTTTGCGCCCTGTTGATTTTCCTCGCTAAATGAAAGCCGGATTCCTGTGTCTTTCGCCGTCATGTGTTGCCTCCGCCAATCGAAATGGTTTTGCCCCGCCGGAGCGCTGCTGCTTCATGCTCCGGCGAACATGCTTTTGATCTTCGCCACAAAGTTCGCCGGCCGCTGGGGCGCCTGGCGCCGGGCTCGCGCGCCATAAAGCAGCAAACCAACCACCGTGGCGTACTCGGGCTGGGAAAGTTCCTCGGGCATCCCTGCGAGGCCGCGAGGAGTGGCCAGACGCACGGGCAGATTAAACATGCGCTCGGCCAGCTCGACCAGGCCCTTCAGGTGCGCTCCGCCGCCGCACAGTACCAGTCCGGCGGGGATCAGCGCGCCAAAACCGCCGCGCTGCAATTCGTCGCGAACCAGCGAGAGCAATTCCTGCGCCCGCGGCTCGACAATTTCGTTCAGCATTCGCGTGAACACCGTGCGCGGCGGGCGATCCCCGACGCTGGCGATCTCGATCGGATGGTCCTCCACGATCAGGTCTCTTGAACACGCAACCATGCTCGCGCTTTATTTTCTCCGCCTCGGGAATCGGCGTGCGCAATCCCACGGCAAGGTCGTTGGTGAAATGGTCGCCGCCGACGGGAATGGCCGCCGCATGACGCAGCATTCCGTTGCCGAAGACGACGAGTTCCGTCGTGCCGCCGCCGATATCGAGCAGGCAGCAGCCGAGTTCGCGCTCATCCTGCGTGAGGCAGGCTTCGGCCGAAGCAAGCGGCTCGAGAACAGTGTCCGCGACTTCAATCCCCGCCTGGTTGACGGCGATCACCAGATTCTGCATCGCCGAAGCGGAGGAAGTCACCAGATGGACGTTCACTTCGAGGCGCTGGCCGACCATTCCCAGCGGGTCGCGAATATTGTCGTGCGCGTCGAGGAGAAATTCCTGCGGGAGCACGTGCAGCACGACGCGATCCTCGGGAAGCGTGATGTTGCGCGCGGCATCCACGGCATGGCGAACGTCGTCGCGGTTGATGTCTCGCGCGCGGTGGCCCAGCGTGATTCCGCCGCGGCTGTTGACGCCGCGAACGTGGCTGCCGGCCACGCCGGCGATGGCGCGCTCGACGGGCACGTGCGGCGACACCTTCGGCTTCTTCAATCGCGCGCCGGATGGAAGTCGCGGTCGCGCCGATATTGGCGATCAAGCCCTTGCGCAGTCCCTTGGATTCCGCCGCGCCCATGGCCACGAATTTCACGCCCGTTTCATCCACTTCGCCGATGACGGCGCACGTCTTCGTGCTGCCTACGTCCAGCGCGACCAGATATTTATCTTTCTTTGTCAACCCGCCGCTCCCTCTTGTTCCTTCGCGCTCGGGCGGGGACGCGTCCGAGCGAAAGCCCTCAAGATTCCTTTAGTGCTGCTTGTGCGCCGGCTTCGCGTGGACTGGCGCGCCCAGCGTCACATTCGCCGCGACCGTCTTCGATTCCGGATTCACCACCACCTGCCGCGCGAACCGCAAATCCACCGAATCGACGCTCCCGGCGCTCGCGCGCCACTGGTCGATATTCTCGGCGAGCAAATGATACCGGTTGCCGAAATCAGAATCGCCAAAGTGTACAAGAATCGGCGACGCGTTGCCCGCGTCCGATCCCAATCCGGTCAGCGTCGCGCGCACATCGGAAGCGTCGGAAAGGTCCACTTCGCTGATGCGATCGTCGGCGCCGGGCTGCGAAAGCTCGATCTCCTTCATGAACTGCACATAAGTAGTCATGCGCTGCTCGCGCTGATCGCGGGGCATGGATTCCGCGATGCCGCTCACGACCGGAAAACGGAATTCGCCTTCGACGGGCCGGTCCAGGATCATGCCGTGGGAATCCACCAGCGAAAGCTCATTCGCCGTGCGCAGGAAAGCCACGGGAGTGCGTTCGGTGATTTCGACGCGAATCCGGTTCGGCAGCACGCGCTGCACGCGGGCTTGCTCCACCCACGGCAGCGTCTCCAGCGCCTTGCGGCGCTCCCCCAGCGGAACGCGGACGACGCTGCGGCCCATGTCCGCCGAAAATTTTTCGACGATGGCGTCGCGCGGCACGAACCGGTTCCCTTCGATTTCAATCTGATCGGCGCTCGCCAGCATGACGCCCGGAGAAAACAGGAAATAATTCCCGGCTTCGTAGAGCACCAGGCCGACGGCAATCGCGGCGATTCCTCCGGCAAGCACCCGGCGATACAGCGGCCAGGTCTTGCGGCTGAACTTGCGCTTGCGAATCTCCACCGGCTTCTGCCGGCGGAGATACTTCGGCTCCTCTTCGGCCAGCGCATCCGCGGGAAGATAATCGGGTTCTGCGCTCATGATTGTTTCCACACGATCACTTCTTCTTCCAGTTCGACGCCGTAGCGTTCGCGCACGCGCTGGCGCACATCGGCAATCAACGCGAGCATGTCCGCGGCGGTTGCGTGTCCGGCGTTCACAAAAAAATTGGCATGGCGGTCGCTGACGCGGGCATCGCCGACGGAGTGGCCCTTCAGGCCCAGCTCATCGATCATGCGCCCGGCGGACCCGCCCGGCGGATTCTTGAAAATACAGCCTGCGCTTTTTTGATTGAGCGGCTGACTGGCGCGCCGCTTTTCATTGCAGATGCGAATTCCTTGAAGTATTTCGCTGTACGGTTTGGAGGGAAGTTCCAGTCGCACCGCGAGCATAATATCATCGGGCGCAAAAGATGTATGCCGGTATTCGAAATTTATTTCAGAGCCGCGTCAGAGTTTCGATCCGGCCGGTGGCCGCGCGGTAGACCTGCACCTCGCGGACAAACGTTCCGATTTGCGTGCCGTAGGCGCCGGCATTCATCCGCAGCGCGCCCCCGACGGTTCCGGGGACGCCGATCAGGCCTTCCATGCCGCCCAGGTCGTGCTTGGCGCAGGTGGTGACGGTGCGGCCGAGGTCGGCGGCGCAATCCACCCATACCGAATTCCCTTCGATGCGAATGTCCGGGTCCTGACGCGCGAGTTGCAGAATCACCCAGGGCAGTTCGCCGTCCGGTAGGAGCACGTTGCTGCCGCCGCCCAGGAAACGGTGCGGCACGCCTGCCTGTTTCAGCAGGCGGACCAATTCGGGCAGGGATTCATGCTTGCGAATGATCAGAAGGTCGGACGTTCCGCCAATTCCGAGAGAAGTTTTTTCCGCGAGCGATACACCCGCCCTGTGCTCGACGCCCAGGGCGCCAATCGCGGCGATCAATTTGGAATCGCTAATGTGCATGATGCAACGAAACCTTCGCGCCCAATAAAACCGCCAGTTCGCCCGGCGCACGGCTGACATTGCCCGCCCCGATGGTCAGGATGGCGTCACCCGGCCTGGCGGCCCGAAGCAATTCTTCGATTCCCTCTTGCATGGAACTGCGGAACACGACGTTCTTGTGCCCGGCGGCGCGAATGGCGTCCGCCAGGGCCTGTCCGGTAATGCCGGGAATGGGCTGCTCGCCCGCGGCGTAGATGTCCATCAAGACCACCATGTCGGCCTGATTGAACGCCCGGCAAAAATCGTCCCAGAGATGCTGCGTTCGCGTGTAGCGGTGCGGCTGGAAGAGCACGAGGACGCGTTCGAAATGGCAGCCGCGCGCGGCTTCGAGTGTCGCGCGAATCTCGGCCGGATGATGGCCGTAATCATCGATCAGCGTGATGTTGTTGATGACGCCCTTGACGTCAAAGCGCCGGCCCACGCCGGCAAACTCCTCGAGCCCGGCGCGAATCAGGTCCGCGGGAACATTCAAATACAGCGCAACGGCTGCGGCGGCGGCGGCATTGCGCACGTTGTGGATTCCCGGAGGGCCGTTCAAATGAAACTTGCCGAGGTCGTCCCCGCGATAGGTCAGGCGGAACGTGCTTTCAAGGCCCAGGAGTTCGATTTCGCTGATCACCAGATCGGCCTGGCTGGAAGTTCCGTAGGTGATGACCGGGCGCTTCACGTTGGGGATGATGGCCTGCACGTTGGGCTCGTCCAGGCAAAGCACCGCGGCGCCGTAGAACGGCACGCGATTGACGAACTGCGTGAAAATTTCCTGAATCTCCGTCGAGTGACTTGTAGGTGTCCAGATGCTCGCGGTCGATCGTCGTCACCACGGCAACCACCGGAGCGAGCAGCAGAAACGTGCGGTCGCTTTCGTCGGCTTCGACGACCATATATTCGCCGCGGCCAAGACGCGCGGTGGAACCGATATGGTTCACGCGGCCGCCCACGACGAACGTGGGATCGAGTCCCGCGGCCGCCAGGACGCTAGCGGTCATCGAAGTCGTGGTGGTCTTGCCGTGCGCGCCGGCGATGGCGATCCCGTATTTCAGGCGCATCAACTCCGCCGAGCATTTCCGCGCGCGGGATGACCGGAATCTTGTGGCGATGCGCTTCGACCACTTCGGGATTGTCGCTGCGCACCGCGGAGGAAACGACCACGACGTGCGCGCCGTGAACCTGTTCGGCTTTGTGACCCTCGAAAATTTCGGCGCCCATATTCTGCAGGCGCTCGGTGATCGCGGACGATTTTCATGTCGGAGCCGGAAACCGAATAGCCGAGCGTCAGCAGAACTTCGGCGATGCCGCTCATGCCGATGCCGCCGATGCCCACCAGATGAATGCGTTTGAAATTGTGAAATGTCACCATCATCTGCGAGTCCCTTTTCCGGCGGGTCCAAGTAGAGCCCTCACCCCTTCAATCAGATTCACGATATCCTGCACGGCGTGCGGCTTCGCCAAGCTGGCGCGCCTTTGCCGCCATGGCCTGCAATTTCGGCGGGCTGATCGAGCAACGAAAAAATTTCCTGCGTAAGACGTTCCGCGGTGAGCTGGGGCTCCGGGATCAATCGCGCCGCGCCGGCGCGCTGCATTTCCTGGGCGTTGCGCAACTGGTGGCTATCGGTGGAGGCGCCGAAGGGGATGAAGATGGCGGCGCGTCCGGCCGCCGCAATTTCGGCAGCCGTGATGGCGCCCGCGCGGCAGACGATCAGATCGGCCTGCGCAAATCGCTCCGCCATGTTTCCGATGAAGGGCAGTACCTCCGCGTTGATTTCACGCCGCGCATAGGCCACGCGCACAGCATTATAGTCGCGTTCGCCGGTCTGGTGAACGATGGAGATGCGATTTTTTTGCGCGGCCAACAAGTCCGCGGAGTCCACCAGCGTGCGGTTGATGACCAGCGCGCCCTGGCTGCCGCCGGTAATCAGGATATGGAATGGCTCGGCCGGCGCGCGCGGGGCGATGCTGAAAAATTCCGGGCGCACGGGAATTCCTGTGAGCGTCGCCTTGCTGCCCCAGAGTTTCGTCGGCGCTTCGTAGGCCGTGGCGATGCGCGTCGCCATGCGGGCCAGCACGCGATTGGTGAAGCCGGGCTCGGCGTTGGGCTCGAACACGACGGTTGGCAGTCCGCGCAAGACGGCGGCGAGCATCATCGGCCCGGCGGCGTATCCGCCGACGCCGAGCGCGGCGGCAAACTTGTGCCGGCGGAGAATCGCGAAAGAATCCCACATCGCGGGAGCGAGTTTCGCGACGTTGCGGGCAAACCTCATCCCGCCGATGCCCTTGAGGCCCGCCGAGCGAATCGTCTCGAGCGGAAACCCCGCCTCAGGCACCAGCCGAGCTTCGATGCCGCGTTGCGTTCCGACAAACACGACTTCTCTCTCTCCTGGCCTCTCCGCGCGATACCATTCCCGGGCGACGGCCAGCGCGGGAAAAACGTGGCCGCCCGTGCCGCCTCCTGCAATCAACAGCTTCAAATTCCGTTGCCCCGCTTCTTTCATACGGCGCGCCGGGCTGCGGGTCCACTTTCATGCGCGTGCCAACTAATTCGCCTGCTGGCTGATATTCAGGAGCACGCCGGTCGCCAGCAGCATCACCAGCAGGCTCGACCCGCCATAGCTGATGAACGGCAGGGGAATCCCTTTGGTCGGCATCATTCCCAGCACGACGCCCAGGTTGATCAGCGCCTGGCTCAGCACCATCACCGTGATGCCCAGCGCGGCGAAGCGGCCGAATTCGTCGGTGGCCTTGAACGCGGAGCGCATCCCGCGCCAGCCGTACACCGCAAACAACGCCAGCACAAGCGCGCCGCCGATGAATCCCAGCTCTTCGCACAAGACGGCAAAGATGAAATCGGTGTGCGCCTCGGGCAGATAAAACAGTTTCTGCTTGCTCTCCATCAAGCCCACGCCGGTGAAGCCGCCCGACCCCACCGCGATCAGCGATTGCAGCAACTGGAATCCGCGCCCCTGCGGGTCCGACGTGGGATTCAGGAACGCCATCACGCGCTCGTAGCGGTAGGAAACGCGCACGATCAGCAGATACACGACCGGAAGCGCGGCCAGCCCCGCCCCGACAATATATTTTCCGTCGAGTCCCGCGACGTAGAGCATGGCGACGGCAATGATGAAAATTTCCACGGCCGTGCCCAGATCCGGCTCGATGACCACCAGCCCGACCAGAGCAAGCACCGGTCCCAGCGCAGGGAGGATCGTGTGCTTCCAGTCGTTCATGCCGAAGCTTTCCGGCCGGCGGCGCATTTCGAGAAACCACGCCAGATAAAAAATCACGGCGAGCTTGGCGAGTTCGGACGGCTGCAGGCTGGCCGGGCCCAGGCGAATCCAGCGATGCGTCGCGTGCGACTTGTCGAGGAAGAACACGCCGACCAGCATCACCAGCACGGCGAATAGTCCGGTGAAAACAACTTCGGGACGCCGCAACTTGCGGTAGTCCACGTTCATCACCAGCATCATTCCGCCAAGCCCCAGCACCAGCCAGAGAAGCTGGCGAAGCAGGAAATGATAGCCGTTGCCGAATTCGTCGCGCGCCGTGACGGCCGAGGCGCTGAACACCATGACCGCGCCGACCAGGCACATCGCCACGGTCGAGCCGAACAGCCATCGGTCGGTTTGCAGAGGCCGGGGCATGATCAGACCTTTCGCGCGGGTTCGCCCGCCGTGTGTTTTTCCGCGAGATCGCGGACGAGTTGCTTGAAGACGCGTCCGCGATGCTCGTAATTCTCAAACTGGTCGAAGCTCGCGCAGGCGGGAGCCAGCAGAACGGTGTCGCCGGGCTGCGCGCGTTCCGCGGCGATTTCCACGGCGCGCGCCATCGTTCCCGCGCGCTCGACGGGAACGGCTCCGCCGAGTTGCGCTTCGATCTTGTCCGCGGCCGCTGCCGATCAGCAGCACCATGCGCGCGTGCTGCTGCAAGGCGTCGCGCAGAATCGTGTAGTCGCTGCCTTTGTCCTTGCCGCCGAGAATCACCAGCACATTGCCGGGAAACGCGTCGAGCGCCTTGAGCGTGGCGTCGACGTTGGTGGCTTTGGAATCGTTGAAATATTCCACGCCGGAAATCGCGGCGACGAATTCGATGCGGTGCTCCACGCCCGCGAAGCTGCGCACGCCCTCGGCGATCGCGCTGGGCTCGACTCCCACCAGTCTTCGCGGCCGCGGCCGCAGCCAGAACATTTTCAACGTTGTGATCTCCGCGCAGACCGATGTCCCTGCGGCGCAGAAGAACCGTTTCCGTAGCCGTCGCGCCGGAAAACGATTTCGTCGTCGCGAAGGAAGCAGCCGCTGGCGACGCGTTTCTGCCGGCTGAACCAGAACACCTGCGGCCGCGAAGGCGCATATTGCGGCAGCCGCCGCATCGTCCGCGTTCACGATGGCCGCATCGTCCTCGGTTTGATTTTCGAATATGCGCGCTTTCGCGCGGCCGTACGCTTCGAACGAACCGTGGCGGTCCAGATGGTCCGGCGTGAGATTGAGCAGCACGGCGATGTCCGGGCGGAACGCGGAAATCGATTCGAGCTGGAAGCTGCTGGCCTCGACGACCGTGAAGCCCGCGTCGCTCGAAACGTCCACGCGGGAGATCAGCGGCGTGCCGATGTTTCCGGCAACCTGCACGGGCAATCCGGCGGTTTCCAGAATGTGGCCGACCAGCGAAGTCGTCGTGGTCTTGCCGTTCGAACCGGTGATGCAGACCAGGCGTCCCCGGAGAAATCGCCATGCCAGTTCGATTTCGCTCCACACCGGAATTCCCAGTGACGCGCGCGGCGGCAAGCGCCGGCATCAGACGGGGACACGCCGGGGCTGGGCACGATCAAATCCTGCTGCACAAACGTCTCGGCGCCGTGGCCGCCCAGTTCGAGCGTGACGCCGGCGGCGCGCAACTTCGCCGCGGTTTCCGCAATTTGCGATTCCGGCCGCTCTTCGGTGGCCGTGACGTGCGCGCCTCGCGCCGCGCAAAACAGCGCCGTGGCGACGCCGGTGCGCGCCAGTCCCACGACCAGCACGCTGCTTGCCCGCGAGTTCGATTCCCGGCTTCAACAGCTCACCTCAGACTTCAACGTCGTCAGCGAAAACAGCGCAAATACCAGCGCCACAATCCAGAAACGCACGATGATTTTCGATTCGCTCCATCCCGCCAGCTCGAAATGGTGATGGAGCGGGGACATCCGAAAAATGCGCTTGCCCGTCAGGCGAAACGACGCGACCTGCAAAATCACCGAAAGCGCCTCAATCACGAAAACGCCGCCGACAAAAAACAGCAGGATTTCCTGCTTGATGGCCACCGCGATCATCCCGATCGAGCCGCCCAGCGCCAGCGACCCGACGTCGCCCATGAACACTTCCGCGGGATGCGCGTTGTACCAGAGAAATCCGAGGGCGGACCCGACCAGCGCGCCGCAAAAAATCGTGAGTTCGCCGACTTCCGGAAGATGCTGGATGTCCAGATAGTCCGCGAAACGCGCGTAACTGGTGACGTAGGTGAGAACCGTGAGCGCGCCCGCGGCCACGACCACGCAGCCAATCGCCAGACCGTCCAGGCCATCGGTAAGATTCACCGCATTGGAAGAACCCACGATGACCGTCGCCACAAAAATCAAAAACGGCAGATAGGCCAACGTCCACAAGTACGGTCGCGACAGCAGCGAATGAATCACCAGATCCGGATGAAAATTCTTGAAGAACGGAACGCTGAGCTGCGTCGAATAGGAGCCGCTGGCCGTGAGCGACAGCAGCGTGAGGGCGATCGCCAACAGCTCGCCAGCGCTTGCAATGTAAATTTGCGTTTGCCGGTCAGGCCGAGATTCCGGCGCTTCACCACCTTGCTGTAATCATCGATGAAGCCGATCGCGCCGAACGCCAGCATCGTGAACACGGCCAGCCACACGTAAACGTTCTCGAGATCCGCCCAGAGCAGCGTGGGAATAACCGTGGAACTTACGATCAAGCACGCCGCCCATCGTGGGCGTGCCGGCTTTCGACTGATGGCTTTTCGGGCCCTCTTCGCGGATGAACTGGCCGATCTGCATCTCCCGCAAGCCGCCGGATCACCCAGGGACCGAGCACCAGCGCGATCAGCAGCGCGGTGAGGCTCGCCAGCGCGGTGCGCACGGTGATGTAGCGAAACACATTGAGCGCGTGAAAATAGCGCTGGAGCACGTGGATAGAAGAGGTAGTAGAGCATCTCAGCCGCGCTCCTTGGCCGATGAGCCCGAGTCGGCGCATTGGCTCCGCATTCGCGCGGGAAATGCTTGTCGAGCGCTTCGACGATGCGCTCCATCTTCACGCCGCGCGAACCTTTCACCAGCAGTAGGTCTCCCGGCGCGACGAGATTCGCGAATAAATTCCGCCGCTTCAGTGGAAGACGGAAAAATTGCGCGCGCGCAGCCGGGTGGCCCGCTTCGATCGCTCCGCTGAACGAAGCTTTCCGCGTCTCCCTGCACGCCGATGATCCAGTCGAGATTTCCGGCCGATGCGGCAGCGCGTCCGGCCTCGCGATGCAGTTCGGCGAAGAGGGCCCGAGTTCGAGCATTTCGCCGGCGGCAAGAATGCGGCGTCCCTGCGCAGGAGTATGCGCGAGCAGATCGATCATCGCGGCCAGCGCCACGGGATTCGAGTTGTAGCAATCGTTGATCACGGAAAATCCGGCGTCGTAGCGCAACACGCGGCCGCGCATGCCGGTCGCCTGCAACTTCGGAAATACTTCCTGTCGCCTCGGCGGCGCCCACGCCCCAAACGCTCGCCGCGGCCAGCGCCGCGAGCGCGTTGGAAATGTTGTGGCGCCCGGCGAGCGGCAACGTGAGCCGCGACGCGGCCCGCCGGTCCCACGAAATCAAATTCGCTGCCGTCCATCCCGCGGTCGCTGATATTTTCCGCGCGGAAATCCGCGCCGCTGCCGAGCCCAAACGTCACGACGCGCCCGGGCGCAACTTCGGCGAAGCGCGCCACGCGCGGATCGTCGGCGTTGAGAACCGCGACGCTCTCCGGGCCCGATCAGTCCTTCGATCAATTCGCGCTTGGCGAGCGCGATTTCGTCCACCGAAGCGAAAAATTCCAGATGCACCGGCGCGACGCGCGTGACGACGCCCACGTCCGGGCGCGCAATCTCCGCCAGACGCCGCAATTCGCCGGCGTGCGACATCCCGAGTTCGACGACGGCCGCCTCGTCCGCATCCTCCAGCCGCAGCAATTGCAGCGGCAGGCCGTACTCGTTGTTCAGGTTGCCCTCGGACTTCAGTACGCGGAACCGCGCGGCCAGCAGCGCCGCCAGAATTTCCTTCGTTGTGGTCTTCCCTGCCGAGCCGGTAACGGCCGCCAGGCGCCGGCCCCATCGCGATTCGAACGGCCTGCGCGAGGCCCTGGAGCGCCGCGAGCGTGTCCGCAACCGCGAAGAGCCTGGAGCGGACGGGCTCGGCGAATCCTGCCACGCGGTCCTGCGCCACGACGGCCGCCAGCGCGCCGGCGTCCAGAGCCGCCACGACAAAATTGTGTCCATCGTGACGCGGTCCGTGTATCGCGACGAACAACTCGCCGCGAGCCACGGTCCGAGAATCAATCGAGACACCGGCCAACCGGGCCAGGGCATCGAGGCCTCCGGGCGGCGTAACCCCCAGAGCGCGAGCCACTTCTTCAACCGTCCACCGCATAGCGTCCTCAAGGGGCTGGGTCTCACCGGTCTCGGGTCACCCTCGGATCAGCGTCCCTGAACTAAGAAGCAAGTTCCGTGCCGCACGGCTTCACATGCGCGCCGGCCGCAGGTCACGATTGACCTGCCGCACGCTTCAAAATTCGCTCTCAATCCCCATAGCCATGCGCTGGCGGAGAATTCGCCGCGCCATTTCGCGATCGTCAAATTCAATCGTGCGGTCGCGCAAAACCTGCGTAGTCTCATGGCCCTTGCCGGCCAGCAGCACGATGTCGCCGGGGCGCGCCTGATCGAGGGCGATCTCGATGGCGCGCTCGCGGTCCGGTTCCACCAGGCATTTTGCGCTCGGTGCGTTGCACGCCGACGATGGCGTCGTTGATGATCAGCAGCGGATCTTCGCTGCGCGGATTGTCCGAAGTCAGCACGACGACGTCGCTCGACGCGGCCCGCCGCTTCGCCCATCAGCGGACGCTTGGTGCGATCGCGGTCGCCGCCGCAACCGAACAGCGTGATGATGCGGCCAGTCGGGATTGAGTTCCTTCGCGGCGGACAAGCAAATTGCGCAACGCATCGTCGGTGTGCGCATAATCCACGACCACCAGAAATGGCTGGCCCGCATCGATTCGCTCGAATCGGCCGGGCACCGAAGAAAGTTGCGCGATTCCCGAGGCAATGACTTCTCGCGAAAGGTCCAGCGCCACGCCCGCGCCGACGGCGGCGAGAATGTTGTAAACGTTGGTTCGCCCCACCAGACGGCGACCGGATTTCGATTTTCCCCGCGGGAGTTTCGGCCGTGCATTCGATGCCGGAAAAAGAAATCGCGGGCTTGCGCGTCGTGATGTCCGCACCGGGTTCAAGACCGTAGGTCAGCGTCCGCGCGGCAAGGCCCGACGAGTTGCTTGCCGTACGCATCATCCAGATTGATGACGCCCGACGGCCGGCGGCGCCGCGCCCGTGCCTTCAAACAGGCGGCGCTTGGCCGCGAAATAATCCTCGAAGGTCTTGTGGTAATCGAGGTGATCGCGCGTCAGATTGGTGAAAATCGCCACGGCAATCGGGCATCCCCACAAGCGGTCCATCGCGAGGGCGTGCGAGCTGGCTTCGAGGACGGCGTGCGTGCCTCCGGCGCGAACCACGTCCGCCAGGAAGCTCTGCAGGTCGAGCGATTCCGGAGTGGTGTTGGCCGCGGGGCGCGTCTCGCGCACCAGGCGATGGCCGATCGTGCCGAGCAGGCCGACTTCACAACCCGCGGCGCGAAGAATCGAGTCCACCAAATAGGCCGTCGTCGTCTTCCCGTTTGTCCCGGTCACGCCGATGAGTTTCAGGACTTCGGCGGGACGCCCAAAATAATTTGCCGCGGTGATCGCCAGCGCTTTTCGCGCGTCCGCGCACCTGGATCCAGGGAAATTCCGCGGGAATCGTCTCCGGGACGCGGCTGCTCGCTGGCGATGGCGACCGCTCCCCGCGGCGACGGCATCCGCGACAAATTTGTTCCCGTCGGTTTTCTCTCCGTGGATGGCGACAAACAACGTGCCCGGCTTCACCTTGCGGCTGTCGTAGGCGATTTCCAGGATTTCCAAATCGCCATAGTGCGCCGCGCTCTTGGGATCCAGTTTTGCGTCAACGCCCCTCAGCAATTTCGCGAGGCGCACGGCGCCGCTCGCGCCGGGCCCGGCGCTTTCATCTGTGTCGAGCTTTCGCTGCGCTCCGCCACGGACACCTGCCTTCACGCTCACCTGACTCTCCCCCGGGCCGCCGCGGAAAGCAAGGAAGCGTCGCGGGCAAATCGCACGGTGATTCGGCCGCCGCGGCGAATCATGGCTCCAGGCTCCGGAGATTGTTCCATGGCAATTCCAGTACCGACCAGCACGGGACTCAATCCCAGTTTCATGCATTGCTCGGTGACTTCGCGCACTGTTTCTCCCTGAAGTTGCGGGACAGGTATCCCCTCCCCTTCCGCCAATTCCACTGTGGGGGCTGCCACTACCGCTGGACGCGGCCTGGGGCGCGACCGGAGCGGCGTCTTCGGCACGTGCGTTCGCGTCCATCTGTACGGCATCGAAATCACTCACGTCGGCCAGACTATGATCCTGGCCAGGCTGGGACGTTTTGCCCGCAGGGTTTCTGCCGATATCGGAATATCATGCGGCACGTCCATGTAGGCCAGACCTGCTGCGCGATGCGTTTGAATGCGGGCGCGGCCACCTGACCGCCCTCGTGCATGCCGGCCGGCGAATCCAGTTGCACCAGAACCGTGACCGCGGGCGTGTTGATTGGCGCAAAACCCACGAACGATGCGATCAAATTGTGCGCGGAGTAGTGGCCGGTGGCGATATCGAATTTCTGCGCCGTGCCCGTTTTTCCCGCCGACGTATATCCATCGAGGCGCGCCAGTTTGCCCGTGCCTGTCGAGCACGACGCCTTCCAGCATGCGGCGCATGGTGGCGGCAGTGGTCTCTTTAATCACGCGGCGAGGCTGCTGGTTCCGGCGATTCCACCATTTGGGTTCCGTGCCGCGAGCGCGCGAACGACATGCGGCCGGACGATCAAACCGCCATTGGCCATGGCCGACACGGCGGTAATCATCTGCAAAGGCGTCACGCCAATTTCCTGCCCCATGGAAATCGAGCCGACCGAAACCGGCGTCCAGTTTTCGATGCGGCGAAGCATCCCGCGGCTTTCCCCCGGCAGATCCACGCCCGTGGGCTGGCCGAAACCAAACGCGCGAATGTAGTCGTAAAATTTTGGCGCGCCGAGACGCAAACCCACTTTAATGGCGCCCACATCGCTGGAATACGCCAGGATTTGCGAGACCGTCAGATTGCCGTACGCCTTATGGTCGCGAATGCGATGGCCGGCGATGTAGATCGCGCCGTTCTGGCAATCGATCACTTCATCGGCATTGGTAACGCCCTGATCGATGGCCGCGGACAAGCGTCACGATCTTGAAAACTGAACCCGGTTCATAAAGCGCGCTGGCGGCGCGGTCCATGCGCGATTCGG
Source organism: Terriglobia bacterium (assembly GCA_963705015.1). Classification (GTDB taxonomy): domain Bacteria; phylum Acidobacteriota; class Terriglobia; order Acidiferrales; family UBA7541; genus Palsa-360. Next base: position 4,956,615 of record CAVPIN010000002.1, on the reverse strand, counting down.
GATCGCTGTCCTTGGCAGCATTGGGATTGAACGTCGGCCAGTTGGCGACCGCCAGCAATTCGCCGGAGTTCGGATTCTCGACGATGACGGTGCCGGCCTTGGCCTGCGTTTCCTGAATCGCCTGAGCGAGTTCCCTTTCCGCGATGTATTGGATTTTTTCGTCGAGCGTGAGCACGACGCTCGTGCCGGTGTCCGGCGCCTTATCATTCGAGTCGTACCAGCGGCGGTGGGCGTCGGCCAGGATCAGCATTTTGCCGGGCTTGCTGCGGATTTGATCGTCGAGCGAATATTCGATGCCGCCCAAGCCTTTTTCGTCGATGTCCACGTACCCGAGAACGTGCGCGGCAAGTTCCCGCTTGGGATAGAAGCGCCCGCCCTCGCGCTGGAAATAAATTCCCCGCAGGTTCATGGCGGCGATGCGCTCGGCTTTCTCAGGAGGAAGTTTGCGCGCGATCCATGCAAAGGAGTGCGAGGCCGCGAGGCGCGTGGCAATTTCCTCCGGCGAAACTTCCAGGACTTTGCCGATCAGGCGCGCGACCATGTCGGGATCGGCGATTTCCGAAGGAACCGCAAACGCGGAATCCACCGGCACGCTCATGGCCAGCGGATTCAGGTTGCGGTCGAAGATTTCGGCGCGGCTAGCGCCTACATCGACAATCAGCCGTTGCTGATGCTGGGCGCGTGAATAATATTCGCTGTAGCGGAAAAGTTGCAGGTAGGCCAGCCGTCCTAAAGCGGCCCCGGTCCAAAGCGCCGCCAGGGCAGCCACAATCAGTAATCGGGTCCGGGGACTGCGCAGATCCATATAGTCTTAGCCATGGGCGGCACGATGCACGGCCCCCGTAGGAGGCCCTAACCAGTTTACCGCTGCGCCGACTGAATACTTGACGGCCGCGCCTCAGCCAAAACCGCGTTCGGCGGCAAGTCCATCGGAGCCACCTGGCCGGGGACCGGAGCAGTCAAACCAAGCTGGCGCCGCGCGATCAGGTCGATCCGTCCCGGCGCGCGAAGACCCGCGACTTCCAATTTCAGCTGCTGATTGAGTTCAGCGGCCTGGGTGTGCTCGCTGCGAAGCGATTCAAGCTGGTAACGCAACTGGATCGTCTCAAAATGCTGCCAGGCATAGAGCAACGCGCACAGGGCGATCAGTCCCCCCAGCGAAACCAGACGCGCGCATTCGCGCATGCGATTCGGTTCCATCGGGCGCGCCAGGCGCGAATTATCAATATGTTTAACGGTAAAGAACTCGCTCATTGCAGCCACTCTTCCCCATGCGGCGTCCCCGCCGTCGCTAAAGCTATGGCGGGCCGGCTTGGAGCGATTTTCTCGGCGACGCGCATCTTCACGCTGCGCGCGCGCGGATTGGCCGCAATTTCCGCGTCCGAAGCCTGAATTACTTTCTTGGTGAGAATCTTCAGCGTGCCCTCTTGCGCAAGCCGCTGGAAGCATTGCTTAACCGGGCGGTCTTCAAGTGAGTGGTAGCTGAGAATCACCCACCGGCCGCCTGGAGATAGTGTGGCAGGAACCCTAGAAAGAAACTGCCCGAGTTCCTCCATCTCTCGATTCACCGCAATCCGCAGCGCCAGAAACGTTTTTGTCGCGGGATGCAGCTTCTGCCTTCCCCTTACTTTTCGGGCCCCTGCCACAACCGTTGCCAGGTGTTCGGTGTCCCGTATGGGACGCGCACGAACGATGGTCCTGGCGATTCTGCGTGAATCCCGCTCTTCCCCGAGCTGATAGAGCAGGTCGGCGAGTGCTTTCTCGTCCACCGTGTTCACAATGTCTGCTGCCGTCTCTTCCATGTCGCGGTCCATGCGCATGTCGAGCGGACCGCGCGAGCGAAACGAAAAACCGCGTTCGCCCTGGTCGAGTTGCATGCTCGATACGCCCAAATCTGCAAGCACGCCGTCGGCGGGCCGGAGCCCTCGCTCCGCCATGACCTCGCCGATCTGTGAGAAGCTCGCGTGCACCAAAGTCACCTTGTCCCTAAATTCCTCAAGCCTGCCGCGCGCGATTTCGAGGGCGTCGGCGTCGCGATCCAGGCCCACCAGACTGCCCTCCGGCCCCCAGCCGCCGGGCGATTTCGATTGCGTGTCCCCCGAGCCCCACGGTGGCGTCGACATACAGCCCGCCGGGCTTTATTGCCAGCCAGTCGATCGTCTCTTCGACGAGCACCGGCGTATGCTGCGCGCTCAAGCTAAATGCCCAGGTCGTCCAATGTCTTCCAGTCTTCTTCCGTGAGCTGGCTCTTCTTCAAGTTCTCCAAGGACCGGTTGTGGTTGCGAACTTCCAAATAAGTCAGGTTGCCGTTCACGTCCACGTCGCCCTTCATCAAAGCGGCTTCCCGAAGCACCGGCGGAATCAAGATCCTCCCCTGCCCGTCGATTTCGACGGCCTGACCGTAATAGTTCGTCCAGGTCAGGAACTTCTCCTTGGTCCGGTTGTGGGAAGAAAGCCTGGAAAGCTTGGCTTCGATCTCCTCCCAGACCTTCATCGGGTAAATCCGGGCCGTGTCACCGGTTTCGCTCGTGACGTAGAACTGATCGCCAAAGCCTTTGAGCTCTTCCAGAAAGGCCGCGGGAATCTTGAGACGGCCCTTCTCGTCCACTTTTGCCGGTATGTTTCCCCGTAACATGTAGTCGTCGGCCCAAAACGTATGGCGTACGGTTGCTCCTCACTGTGAGACCCCTTCACTTCTGGAACGACATCACCACTGCACTTCACTTGCTACCACTTTGTTCCACTTTGTGCCACGATTCTAGACAGGTTCGCAAACTTGTCAAGCGAAAACTCGATAGTTGGAAAAAAATTTTGTGGAAATCAGGATGACTTGTGGTGTGATTGCAAAAAACCACTACGGGTAGCGTTCCATGTGGGAATTATCGCTAGAGTTAGAACTGCATATTCTGGTACACCGGCACAAAAATGTTTCGTAACAGTTACGGGGTCGCGCTCTGAATTGTTTTCAGCTGACTTTGCGCACGTGTTTGGCTTGATTTCAGATAGTGACGCAATTTGAAATGTGCCCGATTCGTCCCGAAAGACACGGGACGGATCGGCCTCTACAAGAACCACCCCGCCTTGTTGGTGGAAGGTCTTGTAGAAGCCGCCCGCTGTTGGGGCGGGCATCTGTTTGTTCTTTCGTGGGTCAAATTGAATCACCGAGTGATTTCAGGAGCGCAAAATCAGAAGACAGGCCATTTTGAGAGTTGCGCGAGGAAGACGAACAGGAGGAAGCACTCCCTGTGAAGCCGCGGAGCGTCCTAAGGAGCGTCAGGGGCCATGCCGACGTGCAGATGAGCGAGTTGGCCTAGCATTTCGCGGTCCTCAGGGTTCAAGCCTTCGACAAATGCAGGATCATTGAGCTTGGCCTGGCGGTCGGATTCGCTAAGGTCCCGCAGCGAATGCAATCGCTGCATGATGGCCTGGCGGCGTTGGGGCGGCAGCTGTTGCCAGTGCGGGAGCAGTGTCTGGCGAACCTCCCGCTGCTGCTCGGGAGTCATCTGTTCCCAGACCTGTTGCCGCGCCCGCAAGTCCTGCTGCTGCGCTGGCGTCAGCCTGTTCCAGGCCTGCAGGCTCTGGCGAATTCGCGCCTGTTGATCCGGTGGCAGGTTCTGGAAGCGCTGATTGTTCTGCAGGAATTTCTCCTGACGGTCCGGAGGCATGTCCTGCAGCCGCTCGATAGCCTTGGGCGGCAGATTGTTCAAGTTTCTCGCGCCCGGGTTACCCGGGTTGATGCCAGGCCGAACGGGAGGATTGGCGGGTTTCGGTTGGAGCTGCTGTTCACGCCTCATCTGGCGCGCTTGGCGTCGTTGCTGCGCTGCCGTTTGCGCAATTAAGCGGAACCCTTGCGCGGACGCGGGCGGGCAGATCGAGGCCGCCGTCAATAAGACCGCCAGGACAGCACCGAATTGGAATCGCAGCTTCATTAGCGGGTTTCTTGGGTGGCTTCTCCTTGGGCGGCAGTCTGCGAATCTGGCAGTTCCGAAAGCGCGTCGAATTTGGAAAGCACATCGTAATTCTCGAGCACCGGCAGATCGCGAATCATGCGGAAATCCCCCTCTTCCGACACCTGAGTACTCTTGGCTGCAATCGTCGTCTGATCGGGCGTGATCCGCGGCACAGATGCCATCCATATCGACAGGGCAACCAGTGCCGTAGTAGCAAAGGCCAGCCTCGGCGAGGGCAGCCAGTCCCAAAAACGGCTTGGGGCGGGCTCGGCCGCGATGCGCGCGCGGAGCGAGGCATCAAACGCAGGAGACGCGGAAAGCGCCGGAAGATCGTCCAGGGCGTCCCAGACCATGCGAAATTCGTCGGCACGAGTGCGGCATGAGGCGCAGGCGGCCAGATGCTCCTCAACGGCTCGCCGCTCGGCAGGCTTGGCGCGGCCGTCCAGATATTCGATTAATTTGTTTTCCATTCCTGTGCAATGCATAGCGTCCTCACTTCTCTCCGAACCAATACAATTTATATGACGGGTAGCGCGCTTCACCGTAAGCGCACAGCCCGAGGGTCAAACTCTTACCGAATTCACCAGCGGCGCCAGTTCCGTGCGCAGCGTCTCATAGGCGCGGAAAAGCAGCGATTTCAGCGCGCTATCCGAACATTCCAGAACCCGCGCAATCTCATCGTAATCAAGCTCCTGGTACTTGTGCAGCAGCACCGCGGCGCGCTGTTTCTCCGGCAGCGCAGTGGATGGCGCGCAGGATCATTTCGGAGCGTGTTTGCGCGACCAGCTGTTGCTCAATGCTCGGTGCGCGGTCCGGAAGTTCCATGGCCCGCTGCTCTTCTTCGATGGTCTCCACCGTCTGATCCACGGAAATTTCCATTTTGCGATGTCGGTTGTCCCGCACCGAGTTCAGCGCCAGATTCGTCGCGATGCGGAACATCCAGGTGGTGAACTTCGCGCTGGGAGCGTATTCCTTGCGAGCGCGGTAGACGCGGAGAAAGACTTCCTGAGCCAGATCTTCTGCAGCGGCCGAATCACGCACCATACGGTAGAGGAAATTGACAAGGGGAGTCCTGTACTTGCGGAGTAAAAGCTCAAAGGACTGTTCGTCCCCGGCTTTCACGTCCAGCATCAATTGGACGTCGGTCCTTGCCATGGCCTCCACACTATATACAACCCGTGTGCTGTCAAAAAGTTGCCGGAAAACGACGCCGCCAGATCATGGTCCCCACGGGGCAAATCAAACGCATTTTACATGAACTTGAGAATATGGAATAGCCTTTCGACAGCCCGCGTTGCCTGCTGCGCAACTGAATCTAAAGGAGATATAACGAAAGCAACGTCAGCCGCTATGCCGGAACAGGATGACGTCACCTTCCTGTACGACGTACTCCTTGCCCTCAAGGCGAACCTGGGCCTTTTCACGTGCAGCCGGGAGGCTTCCTGCTGCCAGGAGGTCGTCCCAGCGGACCACCTCGGCGCGGATGAAGCCGCGCTCAATGTCGGAGTGAATCGCACCGGCGGCTTTCTGTGCGATCATGCCGCGCTTGATGGTCCAAGCACGCACCTCGGGCTCGCCCGCCGTGAAGAACGAAGTCAGGCCGAGCAGGTGGTACGTCGCCTGAATCAGCCTGTCGAGTCCGGAAGATTTCAGGCCGTAGGCCGCAAGCATTTCGGCGGCCTCGGCGGGTTCGAGTTCTGCGAGTTCGGCTTCGATGCGGCCGCAGATGGAGACAATCGCGGTGTTGGGGCGGCCCACAAGTTTGGAAAGCTTGTGCCGTTCCACGGCGGTGTCGAGTTCGGCGACTTCGTTGTCGCCGAGGTTCAGGACGTACAGCATGGGCCTTTGCGAGAGAAACTTGTAACCGTGGATCATCTTGCGTTCTTCGGGATTGAATTCCAGTTCGCGCAGTGGTTTTTCCGATTCGATGGCCGCCTTGCAACGGTTCAGCAAAACAAGTTCCTGCTCGAGGATGGGTTCCTTCTTTTTCTTTAGATCTTTCTCGACGCGCTCGATACGGCGCGTGATCTGATCGAGGTCGGAGAGCATCAGTTCGAGGTCAAGTACCTCGGCGTCGCGCAGCGGATCAATCGAGCCCGCCGAATGGGCCACGGACGGATCGTCGAACACGCGCAGCACGTGCGCCAGAGCGTCCACTTCGCGCAATGGCGCAAGAAGTGCGGAATCTTTCGTGCGATCTTTCACCATGCCGCCGACATCGACGTATTCAACCGTGGCGTAGGTGATTTTTTTGGGGTTATACAGCTTGGCCAATTGTTCGAGGCGCGGTTCCGGCACGCGAGCTACCCCGACATGCGTGGCGGCGCGCGCGGCCTTTTCGTCCAATTGCGCGCGTGTCAAAATTTTGAAGAGTGTGGTCTTACCGACTTGCGGAAGCCCAATGATTCCCGTTTGCATAGGGGAGAAATCGTAGCATACCCACAAGTTCAGCGCTGCACGCGCTACGATTTGAGCCAAGGATTTTGCGCAGGATCAAGCTCCCCTCGCCTAACCATAGGGAATTGGGGTGCCGCACCCTTGTGTCTTTCAAGGGTGCGGGTTCTTCTTGTCCTTTAGTTGCCGGGCCAATTGTCGCGTCCATGGTGAAGAATATTAGAACGGGCTTCATCGATATTTAGACAGATACAACGGACGAAAACCCGCACCCTTGAAAGACACAAGGGTGCGGCACCCGGCGACTCACTACGTGACACAAATGAACGCCCTGCGCGGATTCTGCTAAAATCCCTGCGGGAACAACCTATGAAAAATTCTTTCACAACTTTTCAGCAGAAATTGCGGGACATCGCGCAACTCAAATCCGCCGTCGCCGTCCTCAACTGGGATAAAGACGTTTTCATGCCGCCCAAGGGCAGCGCGCCGCGCGCCGAAATGCTTGCCTACCTGGCGGGCGAACTGCACGACAAGGTGCTGTCCAAGGAATTTCGCGACATGTTGCGCGAGGTCAAGGCTGCCGCCGATGCCGACGAACTGACTCCGGGCGACCGCGCTATTGTGCGCGAAGTCTGGCGCGATGTGAGCCGCGAAGAAAAACTTCCCGTCGAATTCGTGAAGGAGCTTACGCAAGTCACTTCCGAGGCGTATTACGTCTGGATGGACGCCCGTAAGAAGAAAGATTTCAAACTGTTCGCGCCTCACCTGACGAAGATCGTCGCGCTGAAGCGCCGCGAAGCCAAACTGGTCGGCTTCCAGCAGTCGCCCTACGACGCCCTGCTCGATACGTTCGAGCCCTATGCGACCACGGAGGAAATTGCCACCGCCCTCGGCGATCTAAAGAATTTTCTCGCGCCCTTTCTCGTCAAGATCAAAAACTCAAAGGTAAAAGTGTCGCGCGATGTGATCGCGGGCGATTTCGATATCGAGAAGCAGAAAGCGTTTTGCGCGCTGGCCGCAAAACGGATCGGTTACGATTTCGACGCCGGGCGGCTGGACATCAGCGCTCACCCCTTCAGCACCAGTTTTCACCCGCTCGACGCGCGCATTACCACGCGCTACAGCCACTCGGAATTCATGCAGTCGATTGGCGGGGTGATCCACGAAACGGGCCACGCCCTGTATGAACAGGGCCTGCCTGCCGAACATTTTGGCACGCCGCTGGCCGAAGCGGTTTCGCTAGGCATCCACGAATCGCAATCGCGCCTGTGGGAAAATCTGGTGGGCAAGAGCCGCGCGTTCTGGACCTATTTTTATCCGTTGCTGCAAAAGGAATTTCCTATCCCTCTACAAAAAGTTTCGCTCGACAGTTTTTACCGCGCGATCAATGCCGCCCAGCCGTCGTTCATCCGCGTGGAGGCCGATGAAGTCACCTACAATCTTCATATCATCTTGCGATTTGAGATTGAGGTCGCCTTAATCGACGGCAAGATCGCTGTCGAGGACCTTCCACGCATTTGGAATGCCAAGATGAAGGAACTCCTCGGCCTCGACGTGCCGGATGATTCACTGGGCGTATTGCAGGACGTTCACTGGTCTGGCGGAATGATCGGCTATTTCCCTACCTACTCGCTGGGAAATCTTTACTCGGCGCAATTTTTCGCCGCTGCCAGGCACGATATTCCCACACTGGACGATGAAATGGCCCGGGGCGAGTTTGGCAAGTTGCTCCAGTGGCTGCGTGGAAAAATTCACGTTCATGGCAAGACTTATTCCGCGCAGGAGTTGGCGAAGAACGCCACAGGCGAGAAGCTGAACAGTAAATATTTTTCTGAATACATTTCCAAAAAGTACGGCGAGATTTACGAATTGTAGGCTGCGAGCCCGACAGCGGGCAGGTTATGGATGCTGCAAATCGCAGCACGACTGTACCAGGCGCGTCCTTGTGGCCTGGGACAACTATCGGAATATGGCCCGCTGGGGTTCCGTCGATCCCAAGTTTATCTCAATCTACTTTTTTGTCAGTTCGGCATAGACCACGCCGGTAAAGTCTGTGAAGTTTGGGCCGCCGCCCGGGCCGCCGCGTGCTGCCGGGGCTGACTCACCGAGGGCTTGCCTGACCTCATCGAGTGACTTGCCCTGAGCGACCAAGGCTTTGATCTGATTGCGCCGCGCGGTTTCGTCTGCCAGGCGCTTTTGCAGATCGGCTTTCGTCTGTACGCCGCCGTGTCCGGGAACGAACGTCACTGCGTCAGTCTCCAGAATTCCATTCATCGTATTGGCCCAGCCCTCGGACGATCCATTTTTTTCCAAGTGAATGAACGGATAGGGTGACTGAGCGGCGATGATATCGCCGGTGAACATGATCTTGTCATCCGGGAGATAAACCATCAGGTCGCCACTGGTATGGGCGGGAACAAAATGAAACACCCGCAGATGTACTCCCTCGATGGTCATGTTCTCCATATTCTTTGTAACAATGCGCGTGGGCATGTGACTCGCCAGAGCAGCCCCTGCGGGTGTGCTCGCGGCTGTCTGCATCTCCTTCTTGCAGTTTTCCTGGGCAATGATCGTAATCCCGGCAGGAAAAGAAGCCAGGCCGTTCACGTGGTCTCCATCGCTGTGCGTAAGAAGCACCGTCGTGATGGGCTTTGAAGTGATCTTGGCGACATCCGCAACGAGTTCCGCGCCGGCTGCCGCGGTCGTCTTCGTGTCCACGACGATCACGCCGTTGCTTCCGACAATCACGGCCGAATTTCCGCCGCCTCCCTCGACCCAGTAGATGTTGTCTTTCAGTTGATGGACCGCGAGCGGCTGAGGCGCCGCCTGTCCAGCACCGCCGGCTCCTTGCGCCGAGACTATTGGCGCTGCCGCGCCGAGAACTAAAATCAAAGCAGTTCCGAGAATTAATTTCGCCCATTGCTTGTTGTCCTGCATTCTTTCCTCCTCGTGCCCCCTCAGGTCATCAAACGTTCGCAAGCGTACTAATTTCGCCGGTGGAATGCAATCCGTTGCAGGGCACTGCACATTTGGACGTGCGAAAACGGAAAATATATGCAAATTTCGGTGGTCATACGTTTAGGAAGCAGCAGGTTTCGCCTGATGTAGCGCGAAAGCGGCTGTCTCTTTTGCTAAATGATCCTACATAGGCAGGGGGAAGATCCCAGAGTCCGCACTCTTGACGCCAATGCGGCTCCCTCCTAAGCTCCTTGTCTCACGATGGCAAGAACCCACTATCCCGTTGACGCCCAGCATGTGATGCGGGAGCTTTCCCGCGCAGACCGGCATCTGGCGAAGGTCATTCGCCGGGTCGGCTGCTTCCCGACGGAGAGGCCCAAACCACAGCCACCATTTGCGAGCCTGCTCCGGGCTATCGTCTATCAACAACTGGCGGGCGCAGCCGCAGCCACGATTTTTGGACGTGTGAAGGATCTCAGTGCCAGCGATTTCCCCACCCCCGAAGAAATTTTGTTGCTGGAGGAAACTAAATTGCGCGGCGCGGGACTTTCGCGGCAAAAAATTGCGGCGGTGAAGGACTTGGCAGCGAAGACGCTCGACGGCACGGTCCCGCCGCTGGGAAAACTTCGCCGCATGAGCGAAGAGGAAATTCTGGAACGGCTCACGCAGGTGCGCGGGATCGGCGAATGGTCCGTGCAGATGTTTCTGATGTTCCGGCTCGGGCGGCCCGATGTGCTGCCCATCCACGATCTGGGGATCCGCAAGGGGTTTCAGCGCGTCTACGGACACAAGGATGTTCCGAAACCGCAATTTATTCTGGAGCACGGGGAGCGCTGGCGGCCTTATCGTTCGATCGCCAGCTGGTATTTGTGGCGTGCGGCGGATGATAAGGCTGCAAAGCCGGGGCGGATGAGGGGCAAAGCCAAGTAGCGTAAGCTTTAGCTTGCGGGTTTGGCCCGCGAAAATCAAAGGCACGCAAGCTGAAGCTTACGCTACTAATTCGTCACGGCAGCGCAGGCGCTCACAGTGCGATTCTTCCGTTCGCGATCGATCCCATCCAGCGCCATCCACAATGCCCGCGCGGCCTGGGAAACGCCTTCGAGCGCTCTCGCGGCGTTTTGATTATCCTGCTCGACAAGATTGGAAATGATTATGCGCCAGACGTTAGAGTGATGGACGTCCGCCTTCATGTGCAGCGCGAAGTAGCTGCAGGTGCGGTCGTCGGCTCCGTAATGCTGCTTCAGGCCATTGAGCTTTTCGGAGGCGATTCGCGGCACTTGAGATTCATAGGCAAACAGCGCGCCGAACGCCGCAGCGACGGGGGCTTTCTGCGCGAGGGAGCGGAAAGTGCTCACCAGATCGTTCACTTCCGGAATTGGCGCCCGCTCGGCTGGACTGGTTTCGGTTTCAAATATCCCCTGAACAAACTGCAGCCACAGGTCTGAGTGCGACGTGGGGCCGCACTCTTCCTCAAATGCATTGGCCAGGACATCGCGGCGCATCGCGCCATTCGGCAAGCGCGAATGCAACGAAGTCAGATACGTCGGGAATTGCGACACCTGGTGGAAATACTGCTCGCCGTAAAATTTCAGATCCTGCGAGGTCAGATTGCCAGCGGACCATGCCTGATAAAACGGATGTTGCAGTAAATCGTACTTGGCAATTTCCCGGTCAACCTGGTTCCAAAATGCCGCGAGTTCCATCTTTAATTCCTCCGGTTGAGATTGCGGATTTTGACGACACGTTCAAACACATTTGATTAGAAGAACAAAATTGTTTCGCGCCTCAATGCGTCCGCTGGCGCGCGGTAAGGAATAAGGCAACCAGGCCGGAAAGGAGCACAGCACTCTCGATCCTAACCGAATACTGGTGCAGCCGGTCGAAGGCCACGTGAAGCGGGTTGTCGGCGGGGGTAGCGGTCACAGAGCCCATCTGGAGTTTCAGCACATCCATGCGCGCGATTACGCCGTATTGCGAAATCATAGTGCAGACGATCATCACAAAGACCAGCAGCGCCGCCGGTTGCACGAGGGCCCCCACGGATTTTTCCAGCGCCGCTGTCGCCACTAGATACACGACGCCAGCTATAATTCCCATGATGTGCAACCTGCCGAGCGAGTAGCCCACCACCGCACCTGTCACGTCATTATTGTTGATGACCGGAAATATCCCCGCCGTGAATACAACGAAGAAGAGGATGCTGCCGACCCACGTGCCTAACGAAAATATCTGTAGAAATCGAAAAGTAGCGGCCACGAAGTAGTCCTTTTGAACACGCCAACATTATCACAGACGTCCGGAACTAATTTGGGGAATCTATGCACCAGCGATCATTGTCCATTCTGGCCGGCGGCAAAATAATGTTATCGTCGGTGGTCAAATACGAATGAGACATATGTTTATCTGCGTGTTTGTAGCCTTGAGCGTCTTCGCCCATTCCGCCGCTGCGCAGACGACCGACCCGGATGGCCCGGAGGCCAATCCCGGACGCCCAACCGTTTCAACTCCGGCGACACTTGCTCCCGTGGGTTACTTTCAGTTTGAGACCGGGGCGCTCGGCGCGAATCATTCGCCGGAGTTTTCTTCGCGCTATGGGCTGAACGAAGTCATAAAATTTTCAGTCGCGCCTCGATTGGAATTGCTGGCCGCGGCCGAGCCTTTCGTGCATTCCACCACCGACGGCATTGCCGCAAACGGAGTTGCTGAGGTGTTCCTTGGCGCACAGGCAGTGCTCAGCCACGGAGAAGGCTCAAGACCCACGATTGCGGCGAGCTACTTCCATCGTATGTTTGACGGCGGCGCACCGGAATTGGATGTCGGAAGTCCGGCCAATTCTTTCCTGCTGCTGGCCAGCGCCGATGTGAAGGGGTTTCACTACGATGCAAACGCAGTTTTCAATGAGATAGTTGAAGAGCAGGTTCGCAGGGCACAGTTTGGGCAGACCCTTTCTATTTCCCACCGCCTCGTAGGTAAAGTTTCGTTGTCAGGTGAAATCTGGCACTTTACGCAGCCCTTCCTGCACGGCAATGCCGTGGGGAATCTGTGGGCTGTGGGTTATAACGCGCGAAAAACTCTGGTGCTGGATGGAGGTTTCGACAAGGGCCTGACCGGCACTTCCACACGGTGGGAAGCATTTTTAGGATTTACATACCTGCTCCCCCATAAACTCTACTGAGAAAGACGGCCTACGCCGGGCAACCTCTGCGTTTGCTTGATTTTGGCCCGATAACGATCAGGACTGTCCATCTTTTGAGCACATTGAACACAGGGGTCCTGTCAATTTTTCATTAAGCCGAGAAAATGATGGCAGAATAGATTCGGGCATGGTGGGCGATCAAGGACTTGAACCTTGGACCTCTCGCGTGTGAGGCGAGCGCTCTAACCACTGAGCTAATCGCCCATGGACCGGACATTTTTCCGGCGGGCTATAAGTATAGCCCGAACTTTACTCTGGCGGGCTACAAGTATAGCCCGAACTTTACTCTGGCGGGCTACAAGTATAGCCCGCACCCGAAGTTTGTAACAGAAGCGCCCGGTATTTTCAACCCATGACCACAGCCACCATCCAACCAGATCGCGCAGTTGCAGAGTTCTATTTCGCGTGTCATTCGCGGAAAGGACGAAGTCATACGCCTGGCGATCGTGGCGCTGCTGGCAAAGGGCCACCTCCTCATCGAAGATGTTCCTGGCGTGGGCAAGACGACGCTGGCGCAGGCGCTGGCGAATTCCTTTCATTGCTCGTTCCAGCGGATCCAGTTTACTTCGGACCTGCTGCCCTCCGATGTGGTAGGCACCAGCATCTTCAATCAGATCGAGCAGCGATTCGATTTCAAGCCCGGCCCGATTTTCGCCAACATCATTCTGGCGGACGAAATCAACCGCACCACGCCGAAGACGCAGTCGGCATTGCTGGAAGCCATGAATGAAGCCCAGGTGACCGTGGACAACCACACGCACACGCTACCGCAGCCGTTTCATGGTCCTGGCCACGCAAAATCCGGTCGAACATCACGGCACGTATCCTCTTCCCGAATCGCAGCTGGACCGCTTCTTGCTTCGCATCGGCATGGGATATCCGTCGCGCGAAAGCGAACGGGAGATCATGCGGCAGCACACGGGCGGACGAAATGCCGCGGCGGAAGTCACCGCGGTAATGGAAGCCAAAGATGTGGAAACGATGCAGACGCGCGGTGGAGAACGTGCGCGTGGACGACAGCTTGCGCGACTACGCCATCGACATCGTCGAGCGCACGCGCCGCAGCGAGCAGCTCACGCTCGGCGTCAGCCCGCGCGGATTGCTGATGCTGCAGCGCGCGGCTCAGGCGCGGGCCTTTCTGGAGGGCCGCGATTTCTGCACGCCGGACGACTTCAAGCAGCTCATCCTGCCGGTGTTCGCGCACCGCGTGGTGGTCAACACGCGCTACGCCACCACCCAAAAAAAATTGGCGCAAGTGGAAGCGATCCTTCGCGACATTATCGAAACGACCCGCGTCCCTCTCTGAGGAAAGCCTGAATTCGATGAATTTCGAAACCCTCGAACGGCGGACGAGCGATCGCCTGGAAGCCCCCAAGAATAACCGGTGGCATGGCCTCGACCGGCCCAGCTGGCGCAGTTTCTTCGTTGCCCTGGCAGCGCTCGGGGCGGCTCTGTTTTTGGCGCTGTATTCCGGGGCGGCCACAGATTCGGGACACCTGATGCTCGCCGGCATGTCGGCGCTGGCGGCTCTAGCGCTGGCGGGCTGGGTGGCCTTTACGATCGTGCCGGTGCTTGCGCGGCGAACACCGCTGAGGTGGCTCACCTACCAGATCGATTATAAACTGACGCGCGAGGGGCTGGTTTACCTGGGCGGCATCTGCGTAGTAGCGATGGCTGCTCTGAACACGGGCAATAACCTCCTGTTCATGGTTCTGGCGTGCCTGCTTGCGGGCGTGCTGATCTCCGGTTTCCTTTCCCGGCTGGTGCTTAGCGGGATCGAAGTGCGCCTGGAGCTACCGGAGCACATTTTCGCGGAACGCCCGGTCCTGGCCATCGCCGAACTTCAGAATACGAAACAAATGATGCCTTCATTTTCGGTTTCGCTGGTCAGCGAAGTGAGGCCGAGGCCGCGAAAATCTGCCACCGCGAATGCTCCCGCCGCCGATTCTGGGGCAGCCAGTCTACTTCCCGCATATCCCGCACCGGCAAGCCGTACGGCAAAACGTGGAGCTGACTTTCCCGCGGCGCGGTGTTTACCGGCAGGATGCGCTGGGATTGCGCACAAAATTCCCGTTTGGTTTTCTTCAAAAGACGCACCATGTCGATTCGGATGTGGAAGCGGTGGTCTATCCTCCTGTCCAGCCCACCGAGGAATTTTACGAGATTCTTCCGCTGGTGAGCGGCGAGCTGGAAAGTTACCAGCGCGGGCGCGGGCACGATCTGTATGCGATTCGCGACTACCAATTCAATGACAGCGCGCGGCACGTGGACTGGAAAGCCTCGGCCCGGACTGCCGCCCTGCAGGTCCGCGAGTACGCGCGCGAGGATGAGCGGCGCGTGTTGTTGGCGTTCGATCCTTATGTGGACACGTGGACCTTGGACGGTCGCGCCGTGCAGCAGTTTGAGCGTGCCGTGGCGCTGTGCGCCGGCCTGGCCTGGCACTTTCATGAAATCAATTCGGTTCTTGAATTTCGCTCCGCCGGTTTTGCGACGCCGCGAGTGACGGCGGGCGAAATCATTTACGACATACTCCGTTGTCTGGCGGGCGTCACTCCACTGAAACCTCCTGCGGGCACAAATTTTCTGGATTCGCTCGGCGATGCGACCGACGTTTTTAAGATCGTCCTGACCAGCCAGCCGCGCGGCTCCATCCCCACCGACCTGTGGAGTTCCTCGTATTTTCTGTTCACGTCCTCCCTATAATTTGCCGGCGGACGGCGGGAAGGAGCTTCTGCCGCGCCTACGGCGCTTGGCCTTTTGTTATCTTGTGCTCCCAGCGCTCCCGCGCAGGGCTACGTTCTTCCGCGCCTACGGCGCTCTGGTTTTGGTGCGGTCGATCAGGAACCTGCGAGTGGTAAATCGCGACTAAAGATTGACAGCCCAAGAGTAAAAGCGTTCAGATTGTAGTCTCCTAGTTGTGGACTGAAGCGCAAGGTAGCGCCGGAGGCGCGGAACGTAGCCCACACCGGGAGGGGTGGGTACGACGGCGGTACAGACCGGGGACATGTCTGACAAAGCAGACCGGGGAGATTCCTGACACTGTAAGTTGACAGGGCGTGTAGAACTACGAGATGCCCTGGAAAGCGAGCAGTGTGATGGACGAAAGAATGCGGTTCGTGTTGGAGCGTGAACGCGGGTTGTATACGATGACCGACTTATGTGAGATTTATGAGGTCGCGCGGGAGACCGGTTACTATTGGCTGCGGCGGTACCAGCAAGGAGGGCTGGAGGCGCTGCAGGACCGAAACCGGGCGCCCGAGCGTCATCCGAATCAGACGCCGGAGCGAATCGAAGAGGCGGTGCTGGAGCTGCGGCGAGCGCACATGAGTTGGGGTTCGCGAAAACTGAAACGCGTATTGGAGCGGGAAACTCCGCAGACGCTGTGGCCGGCGGCGAGCACCATCGGTGCCATGCTGGCGCGGGAAGGGTTGGTGGTGCCGCGCAAGAAACGACGGCGCGCACCGCCCTACACTCAGCCGTTTGCTTCGGCCGATGCGCCCAACCGCGTGTGGTGCGCCGATTTCAAAGGCTGGTTCCGAACGCAAGACGGCGAACGCGTCGATCCGTTGACGATCAGCGACGCGCACAGCCGCTACTTGCTGCGCTGTCAGCATGTGGCCAAGACCAACGGGGAGCACGTGCAGGCGGTCTTCGAGGCGGCCTTTCGCGAGTACGGCCTGCCGGGGGCCATGCGAACCGATAACGGTCCGCCATTTGCCTCGCGGGCGGTCGCGGGGCTGTCGCGTCTATCGGTGTGGTGGATGAAATTGGGGATTGTGCCGGAACGCATCGCAGCGGGACATCCGGAACAGAACGGACGGCATGAGCGCATGCATCGCACGCTGAAACAGGATACGGCCTCGCCACCGGCGGAGAACACACGCGGGCAGCAGCGAGCGTTTCATCATTTTCGCCGCGAGTATAACCAGGAGCGTCCGCACGAAGCGCTGGGGATGCAAACGCCGAGCGCGGTGTACACGCGGTCGCCGCGATGGTACCCGGCACGAGTGCGCGAACCGGAATACGGCAGCGCCATGCGGGTGCGGCGCGTAGGGCTGCGAGGCAATTTTTCCTGGAAACACCAGCACGTGTTTCTGAGCGAGACTCTGATCGGGGAGCCCATTGGCTTGCTGCCGGTGGATGATCGGATTTACACGGTGTACTTTGCCGCGTTTCCGATTGCACGCTTTGATAGCCACCGGCGGACAATCTTGCCCTTGCGCGCGGTTTCCTGTCAGGCGAGTGCAGGGGAAGGGGAAGCTTCCCCTTCCCCTGCACCCCATCCCCTCGAAGCAAAAGAATCAAAAGTGTCAGGAATGTGCCCGGTCTAAACTGTCAGGCATGTCCCCGTCCAAATACGGCCATAAAAATCCGAGCACCGGAGGTGCGACACAAGATTTGCGACCATATCGGCAATCGGCTCGAATTTCCGTTCCCCAAATCCATGTGCGAAAATGCTGCGGGTGAAAGTCCTTAAGATTCCCGGCAAGCAAGTCCCAGACTTCAGGCGCTGCTTGCTAGCATGGTTTGCCGACCGCAAACGCGATCTTCCCTGGCGGCGGACCAGTGATCCCTACCGAATTTGGATCTCGGAAATCATGCTGCAACAAACACGCGTCGCTGCCGTGATTCCCTACTACAAACAATTCGTTGCAAAATTTCCGTCGATGCGAGCGCTGGCGCGGGCGAAGACAGAAACTGTGCTCGGACGCTGGGCAGGACTTGGATATTACAGCCGTGCGCGGAATCTGCATCAAGCGGCGAAGGAAATTGTCACGCGCCACGGCGGCCGGTTCCCGCAAAGCTACGAAGCAACTCTGGCCTTGCCGGGGATCGGTCGTTACACGGCTGCGGCGGTCCTGAGCATTGCTTACGACCAGCCACTGGCGGTGCTTGACGGAAATGTCGCGCGCGTGCTCGCACGGATCGGGGCCGTACGAGGTGACCTGCGCGCGCCCGCGGTCTGGCGGGAACTTGAAACCACGGCTCAGAATCTGCTCGCGATGCAGGCACCAGGGGACTGGAATCAGGCCATGATGGAGCTGGGGGCGATGGTGTGCACTCCGAAGTCGCCCCTGTGTGAGGAATGCCCTGTCGCCAAGTGGTGCCGGGCCCGAAAACTCGGCATCGCCGATCAGCTTCCAGCGAAACGCATAAAGCGAGCGACGCAGCAAGTGACGCTGGCGGCTGCCGTAATACTGGACTCGCGCGGGCGAACTCTCTTGGTCCGCCAAAACAATGGGGATGGCGCGCTATTTTCACGGATGTGGCAATTCCCCGCTCTGGAAACCACTGGAAATGCGGCTGCCGAACTTACACGGTATCTGGACACAAATTTCGAGTTTGCCGTGGACGGCAATTTCACGCCTCTTAAGCCCTCGCGGCATTTTGTCACCTTCCGAAATATCCGGCTTGAACCATTTATGATTCGTGTGGCGCGCTTGCCGCGCATCAAGGGCGCGCGCACCGCGACCCTGGGCCGACTCGGCAACCTTCCCATCTCCAACGCCACGCGGAAAATCGCGCTTGCGGCGCTCGAAGTTACGACCAGACCTCCACGCGCCTGAAGTCTCCTGGATTCATTAAATAGCATTGCAAACCGCGGCGGTTTTAGTGGCGCGAACTTTAGTTGGGGGATTTTTGCTACTTGAAGATCAAAATCTCACGAGCCATCTATCGCTTCACTCGGGATAAAAAGCCTCTGCTACGGGACCCCACTTCGCGTTGCCTAGTTGGGCTCACGTACACCCGAGAGCTGCCGAGGATGTTAAACTGGTGATTCGCGCCATGGACCCCGCCGCTCCCATTCCCGCTGAGACCCTTCCGGACCATCTTTCCGCCCTCAGGCGGCATTTTGAAATCTCCCTTTATCTTCTGCTACTTACCGGCGTACTCACTCTTGTTTCTACAGGGAAACTGGACCTAGTGACGATTTTGCTGCTTCCGGCGGCCTTGTTGTTCAAGGGATATCGCTGGTGGCATGGCAAAGGGCCGGAGATTTCCAACCGGGTGGCAACCTGGATGACGATCGTCTATTTCGTTTTCTTTCCGGTGGACCTCTGGATCGTTTCACGCATCCTGGCGAAGGACGCGCAGAATCCCGGCCTGTACTCGGCCCTGCTCGCCACGATCCATTTGATGTTGTTTGCCATTATTGTGAGGCTTTACAGCGCCTCGACCACACGGGACTATCTGTTCCTCACCATGATGGCCTTCGCGTCCATGCTGGCTTCTGCCATCCTGACGGTCGACACCGTTTTTCTCGTCTTCTTCTTCTTGTTTCTCGCTTTGGCTGTGTCCACCTTCGTTGGCCTGGAGATGTGGCGAAGCGCGCAGGGCGCCGTCACGCCGCCGGTGGAGAGCGGTACCAGCGCGGCGCGACGCCTGCACAACGCACTGGGGGTAACCTCGGCAGGCATCGCTCTGGGGTCACTGGCCATCGGAGCGCTGATTTTCCTTCTGCTTCCGCGATTCAGCCGCGGCTACTTGTCCGGTTTCAATCTGCAGCCCACTCTGATTTCCGGCTTCACCGACGATGTTGAACTCGGTGAAATCGGCGAAATCAAGAAGAGCAGCGAAGTGGTCATGCGCATCACTGTGGATGGAGGCATCGTTGTCGCTCAGGGGGTACACTGGCGGGGAATCGCGCTGACCGAATTCGACGGCAAGCGGTGGTTTAACAAGCCGCATGAGCCGACCACGTTGACCCCAGCCGGGGAAGGCTGGTTCCACTTGAATGCCAGTGAAACGAACCCGCAACGGCCCGGAGTTGCGATCCATTACACGGTGCTGCTGGAGCCGATCGCGAGTACCGCCCTGTTCTTTGCCAATAACGTGGAAAGCCTGCGCGGACGATTCAACGCGGACGCTGCCAACGGCCCCTTTAGCCAGCGCCGCGCGTATCTTCTCAGAGATCCCACGGGCTCAATCTTCAACCCCTACCACAATTATTCGCGAATGGAGTACGAAGCGCGTTCCGTATTGCCCAAGCCCCCTGTGGCCGCGTTGCGCCTGGCCGGTTCGGATTATCCGGATTCCGTGCGCGAAACCTATCTCCAACTGCCCAGTCTTGACCCGCGCATTCCGGAGCTTGCCCAGCAGATCACTGCGCACGCCAATTCGCCATATGAAAAGACGACCGCCATTGAAGGTTACCTGCGATCGCATTATGGATACACGCTGGACCTGAGCGGGCCGCCGCAGTCCGATCCCCTGGCTTATTTCCTCTTCCAGAGGCGCGCCGGGCATTGCGAATATTTCGCCGCGGCGATGACCGTGATGCTCAGATCGGTGGGCATCCCGGCACGATATATCAACGGATTTCTAACGGGTGAATACAATGCTGTCGGAGGCGACCTGATCGTGCGCGCCAGCGATGCGCATAGCTGGGTGGAGGCCTATTTCCCTTCTTACGGCTGGCTAACGTTTGATCCCACGCCGCCGTCGGACGAAAAACCGCCGGGTTTCTTCGCGAGCCTGGGGCGCTACTGGGACTGGTTCGAGTTGCAGTGGAGCGAGTGGGTCATCAATTACGATTTCGTTCACCAATTCACGCTGGCCCAAAATCTGCACCGAGTTTCGCTCGACTGGACGCAGCACCTGCGAGCGGATTTCATGGAGGCGCGGCGCAAAGCCACGGACCGCCTGGAACGCTGGCAATTCCGGATTGTGAATGCGCCAGGGGCGTTACCGGCGTCTCTTGCGATTGTCTCGGTGCTCTTCGTCATCGTGATGCTGCTGCAGCCGGAGGTCCGGCGGCGGCTCATCACCTTGTGGCATCTGCGTATCTCCACTGCAGTCGCCATGACGCCACATCTGGCGACATTGCAATACAATGAGATGCTTCGTCTTCTGGCGCGGCGCGGGATTCGCAAAGCGCCCGAGCAAACTGCAGCCGAGTTTGCCGCATCGTTGCCGGACGAAAATCTGTCCGCGCCCGTGCACGAATTGACCGGCATGTACCACGCGGCGCGTTTCGGCGGGCAGGCCTCGGACCCGCGCCAGGCTTCCTCACTGCTCAATCACATTCGGACACTTCTGCAAACTCGCATGCCCTCTGCTCGTAGCCGGCTTTTGTAGGACAGGCACTCTTGCCTGTCCATGAAGGCCCGACGCGAGAGCGCCGGGACAATTCAAGTAATTGTCGTGGCAGCGATTGCCGCCGAGTCTTCAGGGACAGGCAAGAGTGCCTGTCCTACTAAGAACAGCCCAGACTGAGCAGGCCAGCAGGCGCTAAAATTCCCGCCATGCTAGAATGATGGACTCGCTTCGAGTTTACGGAGCGTTTCTTCATGCCGAAAGCCGGATTCATCAGCCTGGGATGCCCGAAAAACCTCGTGGATAGCGAGGTGATGATGGGTATCCTTGCGCGCAACGGATATGAGTTCACGCCGCGCGCGGATGAGGCCGACGTCCTGGTCGTCAACACCTGCAGCTTCATCGCACCCGCGCAGAAGGAATCTATCGACACGATTCTGGAGATGGCCGAATACAAAAAATTCGGCGCGGCGAAAAAACTGATCGTGGCCGGATGCCTGGTGGAGCGCTACCGCGAACAGATCCTCGAACAGATTCCCGAAGTGGATGCCGTAGTCGGGACGGGCGAGGTGGAGAACATTCTCGCGGCAGTTGAGGGTGAATTGCGATTCGCTGCGGGCGCCGCCGCGATATTGCCCTCGTATCTCTATCATGACCTTACGCCGCGGGTGCTCTCGACGCCCAAGCATGCCGCGTATATCAAGATCGCGGAAGGCTGCGACCATCCCTGCACGTTTTGCATCATCCCGCAGTTGCGCGGAAAATTCCGCAGCCGCAGGTTTGAATCCGTAGTGCGCGAAGCGGAGAATCTGGCGGCGGCAGGCGTCCGCGAAGTGACACTTATCGGCCAGGACACCACCTCCTATGGCGAAGACCTTGGCTTGCGCGACGGCCTGGCGCTGCTGCTGGAGCGGCTGGCGGGGGTCGAAGGCCTGCAGTGGGTACGCTTTCTCTACTGTTATCCCAACCGTGTTACGCAACGCCTGCTCGATACCATCGCCGCGCACCCGCGCCTTGCCAAGTACATGGACATGCCGCTGCAGCACGCCAGTCGCAGCGTGCTCGCGCGCATGAAACGCGGATCGAGCGGCGAAGCGTTCCTGCAATTGTTGCGCCGGATTCGCGCGACGATTCCTGGCGTGGCGCTGCGAACTTCGTTCATCGTCGGGTTCCCCGGCGAAACCGACGCGGACTTCCGCGAACTCTGCGACTTTGTCGAGGCCGCCGAGTTCGACTGGATGGGCGTTTTCCCGTACTCGGACGTGGATAACGCGTCGAGCTTTGCACTCGAAGAAAAAGTCGACGAAGACAACATCAAGGAACGTCAGAATCGGCTAATGGAGATTCAGCAGAAAATTTCGACACGGAAACTACGGCGCTTTCGCGGGCAGCGTGCGACTGCCTTGGTCGAAGGCCCATCCAAGGATACGCCGCTGGTTTGGGAAGCGCGGCTCGAGGGCATGGCGCCGGAGATCGACGGCAAGGTCTACTTCAACGATATTGAAGTGCCGGGAACAGATTTGTCGGCCCAACCGGGCGACGTTGTGACCGTTGAAATTACTGAATCGCATGAATACGACCTGGTCGGGCGCGTGGTGGAAATTCTGGATGTGCCGCGGGCGGTCGTTACGCAATCTGCTGCTACCGGGCCGGTAGAACGTGTGCTCACCACCGCGGCGCTGCGCATTTTGTAGGACAGGCACTCTTGCCTGTCCGCCTTTGATTTGCTGAAATAGAAGAAAATCGGACAGGCAAGAGTGCCTGTCCTACGAAGATCCATGAAACTGAAATGCCCCATCTGCAAGCAGCCGGTTGATTCTGACACGAACTCGGAATTCCCTTTCTGCAGCGAGCGTTGCCGCGAGCGCGACCTCGGAAACTGGGCCATGGAGAAATACAAAGTGGCCGTGCCCATGATGGACGAATCGGAACCCGAAGAGATCGAAACGAATGAGCCAGCCCAGCCCGAGCACTCCAACCCGGAAGACGAATAGCGCCGCGCCTAAGCCGCGCGTGTCGATTGCAATCGCGACGGGATTTGGCCTCGGCTATTTGCCAAAAGCGCCGGGCACGTGGGGCTCTCTTGGCGGCG
The DNA here is from genome assembly GCA_963705015.1 of Terriglobia bacterium. Taxonomy (GTDB): domain Bacteria; phylum Acidobacteriota; class Terriglobia; order Acidiferrales; family UBA7541; genus Palsa-360. Next base: position 4,933,988 of record CAVPIN010000002.1, on the reverse strand, counting down.
TCACCCTGACAGCACTTTATTGGTCAATGCTGTTACCCGGAAATTTGTTCGGGCGGTACGCGGCCGACTTCCATTTCAATATTTCGCCGACCTTGCTCGCGGTCTGTGTGACACTACTCATTGCAGTTTTGGGAGTCACTGCAGCGACCACTGCGGAATTTTACCTCGGCAAAAAAGACCCGCAAATTGTCGTGATTGACGAGGTGTCTGGGCAGCTCATCTCTTACTTCGGAATCGGGGCGGCCATGCCCAACTGGAAATATTTACTGCTGGGCTTTATACTTTTTCGTGTCTTCGATATTTGGAAGCCGTTTCCCGCGCGGCAAGCCGAGTCTCTCCCGGGCGGCCTGGGAATCATGGCCGATGACTGGATCGCGGGGATTTATGCGGCGCTGGGGCTCTGGATTGCGCGAGCCATCGGACTATAGGAAGCTGCGGCGCCTACTTTTGATGAGGGGCTTGAGTCCTCCAGGGCCGTCATTCCGAGCGAAGCGAGGAATCCCTCTCGGGTTGAAATTGAGAAAAGAGGGATTCCTCGCTTCGCTCGGAATGACGCGGAGGAGAGATTAGTCGTGAGTTGAGTAAACGATTCGAGAGTGAATTTGGAAACCAACGGCATACCACGCATTGACCGCATTCAGCCGGGGGCTGCGATTCCCGGCGGCGATGTCACCATTCACGGCAGCGGCTTCGTGCCGCGCCCAAACACGCGCCCGCGCGTGCGCTTTGGCGAATCCGAAGCGAGTTTGCTGATCTCGGCAAAAAATTACCTGATCGCGCGCGTTCCGGAAGGCGCCGTCGGCGGCATTGTGCGCGTGGAAACTTCGCGGGCGGAGAGCCAGCCCTTCGCATTTCATCTGGGCGTGCAGATTGCCGACAACCTTCACCCCGTCGCCAATCCTGCGGTGGATGTCGAGGGGAATATTTACGTCACCTATAGCGGCCAGCGCGAGCAGAAAGTCCCCGTCTCGCTCTACAAGATCACGCCCAACTATGCAGTGAAACCCTTCGTCACCGAACTGATGAATCCGACGGGCCTGGCCCTCGATCGCGAAGGCTATCTCTACGTTTCCTGCCGCAACGATGGCACGATTCATCGCGTGGCTCCCGACGGCCGTTCGCAGCTATGGGTCGAAGGCATGGGCACCGCGACCGGAATCGCGTTCGATACCATCGGCAATTTATTTGTCGGCGACCGCAGCGGCACGATTTTCAAAATCAATCCCAACCGGGAAATTTTCGTATTTGCCACGCTGGAGCCGTCCGTCGCGGCGTACCATTTAGCGTTCAGCCCCACCGGCGAGCTGTTCGTCACGGGACCCACCACTTCAAGTTTTGACCGTGTATGCCGCATCAACCAGAAGGGCGAGGTCAGCACTTTTTTCCGTGGCCTGGGCAGGCCGCAGGGACTGGCATTTGACCGCCGGGGAAATCTCTACGTCGCGGCATCCTATGCCGGGCGCCGCGGGATCGTGCGCATTACCCCCGATGCCAGCGCAGAACTTGTGCTGGGCGGCAGCGGGCTCGTGGGCCTCGCGCTATTGCCGGGCCATCGCGCCATCCTGGCCACCAGCGGCGCGCTCTTCAGCCTCGATTGGGAAGTCGAAGGCCTGCCGCTGCCGCGCTAGCTCAACCATGAATGCTGAAATCATCGCAGTCGGATCGGAACTGCTCACCCCGGACCGGGTCGACACCAATTCCCTTTTCCTCACCGCGCAATTGAATCGCCTGGGCATCGAAGTCACGCGCAAGACGGTGGTCGAGCGATGAACTCGCCGCTTTGCGCGACGCCTTCCACGGCGCGTTGGAGCGCGCCGAACTTGGTGATCGCCAGCGGAGGCCTGGGCCCAACCGAGGACGACCGCACGCGCGAAGCCGTGGCCGACTTGCTCGGCCGAAAACTCGAGCGCGATCCCGCCGTCATGAGCAAGATCGAAGCGCGCTTCCGGCAACTGGCGCGCCCGATGTCCGAAGTAAACAAACGCCAGGCAATGGTCCCGGAAGGCGCAGTGGTGCTCGAAAATGCGCGTGGGACTGCGCCCGGATTATGGCTCGAGTCGCGTGGCCGCATCGTCATTCTGCTTCCCGGCCCGCCGCATGAACTGAAAGGCCATGTTCAGCCGCCCAAGTGGAGCCGCGCCTGGCACGCCTCTCGACGGGAGTGCGCCTTGTGGCCCGTGAACTGCGCATTGCCGGCATGGGAGAATCAGACGTCGATCAGCGCATCGCGCCGATCTATACTCGCCATAGCGACGTGCAGACGACGATTCTGACCGCGCCGGGTGAAATTCAGGTGCATCTGCGGGCGTGGTCCGCGGACATTCCAGCCGCCGAACGCCAGCTGCAGCAAATCCAGGAAAGCATCGTGCTGGCGCTTGGCGAAGCAGTGTTCACTACCAAGGGAGAATCGATGGAAGAGGTCGTCGCTCGCGAGCTCACCATGCATCACGCGACGATCGCCACGGCGGAAAGCTGTACGGGAGGCCTTCTCGCCGAGCGGCTCACGCGAATTTCCGGAAGCTCCGCATATTTTCTGGGCGGCGTAGTCTCCTACAGCAATACGCTGAAGTCGGCGTGGGTTGACGTGCCCGCGGAGATCATCGAATCGCGCGGAGCCGTCAGCGCGGAGGTTGCCGTCGCTCTCGCCGACGGCATTCGCCGCCGCACCGGCGCGACGCTGGGCGTGGGAATCACCGGGGTGGCCGGTCCCACCGGAGGCTCTCCTGAAAAACCTGTGGGCACAGTACACGTGGCCATCGCGGATGCGTCCGCCAGCAAGGAACGCGGCGATTCTCTTCCCCGGCGAGCGGGACCGCATCCGCTGGCAGGCATCGCAAACGGCGCTCGACCTGGTGCGCCGGTATTTTCTCTACGCGACGCAGCCCAAGAGCGGCGTGAAGGGCTGAACGCGTGCGGCTCTTCGTCGCGCTCGATATTCCGGAAGATGTGCGTGCGGCCATTGGCGCGCTCGTCGAGAAGTTGCGTCCTGCATGCAGGAATGCGCGCTGGGTGCGCATTGAAGGCGCGCACGTTACACTGAAATTTATTGGCGAAGTCCCAGCCGAAAAGGCAGAAGGTCAAAGACAGCGCTCGCAACCGTGGCTTTCACTTCCCCTATCAAAATATCCTTTCGCGGGCTCGGATTTTTCCCCAATGAGCGCCGCCCGCGCGTGCTCTGGGCCGGGATGGAAGCTATGGAAGCTGGCGACGAACTGGGCGCACTCGCGGCAGCCGTGGAAACAGCGCTCGAACCACTCGGCATCGCTCGCGAGCAGCGTGCATTTTCGCCGCATCTGACTCTTGCGCGATTCGATTCCCCCAGCGATCTCCAGCGGTTGCATGCAGCCATCGCCGCCGCCGGGCCGCTCGAATTCGGCGGCGCGATCGCCAAAGAATTCCACTTGTATCAAAGCGTTCTGAAACGTGGCGGGGCAGAATATACTCGGCTGGCGACATTCCGCTGTTCGGGGGGCGAAGCGCGGTGAGTCAGGAAATGGCGATGAATATTCCGGTCCTGCTGCGGCTGGTGTCCTGGGCGGCTATCTGCTTGGTTCGATTCCGTTCGGGTTCTTCTGGTGCGCGTGCAAAGGGGCGGCGATATTCGCGCCATTGGGAGCGGAAATACCGGCGCCACCAACGTCGCGCGAACTGCCGGTTGGGCTCACGGGCGTGGCAACTTTGGTCCTGGACGCCGCAAAAGGTTTTTTCGCCGTTTGGCTGGCGGGACATTTCTCGGACGGCAACATCCGGTTCATGATGTACGCGGGGCTAGCCGCGATTCTGGGCCACATCTTCCCTGTGTGGCTGAAATTTTCGGGCGGCAAGGGCGTAGCCACTGCGCTTGGCGTGTTCCTGGCGATTTGTTGGCCGGCAGTCGCTGTGGCAGTCGCCATCTTTGTGATCGTGGTTATTTTCTGGCGATATGTTTCGCTGGGATCGATTTCCGCAGCGGCAGCGCTGCCGCTGCTCGTCTACGTGCTCTATGCGCCCGGACATGCGCCGCCAGTCACGGTGTCGACAGGGACGTTGCTGGCGGCGGTTCTGGTCATCGTAAAGCATCGCTGGAATATCGAACGGCTCATGATCGGCACCGAGCCACGCTTTGAATTGCGGCGCAAGAAATCGTGAAGAAAATTGCCATCATCGGCGGCGGGAGCTGGGGCACGGCGCTGGCCCTCGCGCTGACGCGGTCTACAAACCCTCACCAGCTCGCGCTATGGGCGCATAGCCACGACGTCGTTGAACTTCTGCGCGCGAAGCGCGTCAACGAAGTCTATCTGCCAGGTTTCAAATTGCCCGCGGACGTAGAAGTTACCGGCGCCCTGGATAAGGCCCTGGCTGGGGCGGATATCGTCCTGGGTGTGATGCCTTCGGCCCACGCGCGTGAGATGTATCGGTCAATGCTGCCTCACCTTGAGCCTCATTCCGTATTCGTTAGCGCGACGAAGGGGCTCGAGCCTGCGACGCACGCGCGCATCAGCGAGGTCATTGCTGAGGAAATCGGCGGGAAGTTTTCCCCGCGAATCGCCGTTCTCTCCGGACCGAGTTTTGCCGTGGAGGTCGCCGAGGGCGACCCCACGGTGGTTGTACTTGCTTCCTCAGAAGCGGCGCTGGCCGCGGAAATCCAGGAGGAATTCTCCGGACCGAGGTTCCGGCTCTATACCAACGACGATGTGATCGGCACCGAGATTGCCGGCGCCGTAAAAAACGTGATCGCCATCGCGGCCGGAGCGTGCTATAGGACTGGGATTCGGCACCAACACTATGGCGGCGCTCGTCACGCGCGGGCTTGCGGAAATGACGCGGCTGGCCGTGGCCTTGGGCGGACGGCGAGAAACCCTCGCGGGCCTCGCAGGGGTCGGCGACCTGATACTGACCTCAACTGGCGCGCTCAGCCGTAATCGCTCAGTCGGGATCGAACTCGGCAAAGGGCGCGAGCTTGGAGAGATTCTTGGAGCGACGCGCATGGTGGCCGAGGGCGTCGGAAGTGCGGCGGCAACCCTCGAACTCGCCCGGCGCGCGAAGATCGAAATGCCCATCACTGAAAAGGTGCACGAAGTCCTATCTGCAGGCCGCGCAACAGGAGACGCAATCCGAGAACTGATGGAGCGGCGCCTCAAACAAGAATAGCTATTAAGTCCTTTATTTGTAGGGGCACGGCATGCCGTACCCCTACAAGTGCCCCCTCTCTGCCCGAGTACTTTTCGCCTGGTCGTCCCAGGATAATCGTCCCCCACGGATAGGGTGAAATGCCCAAATCGCCATCCCCCGTAGCTAATCCGTAGCAACCGGGGTTTCGACCCTTCTGCCCACACCGGCAGGGCGGTAAAATTAACATGATCGCTGATTTGAACCAACCTAACCGTGGACCTCGGACGCCTCAAATCGTTTCTCTTTCGCCGGCCGCGTATTCTCTGGCTGGTATTGGGAGCCATGCTGCTGGTCAGCGTGCTGCCGCTGTCGCTCTATCACCGTCAAGTTCTGCAACTTAGCCAGCAGAAATTGACTGACACCGAAAGCGTGCAGCAAACTGAGGTAACCCGGTCGCTCGCGGAAGAAATCCAGTTATTTGACACCAACCTTTACCAACAATTGATCAGTGAGCGGCAGATTCTGGCGCTTACCGACCTCACTGACAAAGTCGATGATGCCGCGCGCGCCCCGCAAGTGACGCGCGTGCTCGAAAATTTCGTGGCCAGCAATCCAAATATCATGTACCTGACCGCGGTGGGCAAGGAAGGTAAGGGTGCCGGGGCCGGCAACTTCCAGGCGGATCAGGATCCCTTCGTCAGCAAGGCGCTGCAGCGCGCTTTCACTACGTCGCTGCAGTCGCTGGTGTTTCGCAGCGATCCGTTGGCGATCGGCGTTGAGAATCGGCCCGCCTTTGTCATGGCCGTGCCGCTTGAAGTGAACGATCAGTTCTCCGGAATGCTTGCGGCTGTGGTGTCGCTCGATGGCGTGGAACGGCGGCTTAATGAAACGAGCGTTCGCGGGCGCGTCGTCTTCGTGGTGGACCATAGCGGGCATATTGTTGCGCACCCGGACACGAGGCAATTCGTGCCCGGCGCGGATGCCCGTCCCAGTTCGCCGGTCGTTGGGCAGGTTGCTGGATTGCCAAAGGGACTTCGCACCACGGAAACCTTGCGGAGATTTACAACCCAGGACAACGGGCACAAAGAGGAAATGGTCGGAACCTACACCACGATTCCTGACCTGAACTGGGCTGTGGTAGCGCAGCGCAGCCTCGACAAGGCGCGCGAGGACGCGGGCGTCACGGAACTGAATGCCCAGGCCCTCAAATTCGTGGTCGTCGTTACATTTGCGGCCTTGATCCTCGGCTACCTGTTCGCCGTCGGCATCAGCACACCGATTCGCGCCCTCGCTGTATCCACGCTGGCCATCAGCCGCGGCGAATTTCACCAGCGGACGCCGGTGCAGGGCGCCGCGGAAATCAGCGAACTGGCCGAGACCTTCAACAGCATGGCCGGCGACATCGAAGAATTTATCCAGCAGCTGAAACAGGCGGCGGACCAGAACCACGAACTTTTCCTGGGCTCCATCCGCATGCTGGCCGCGGCCATCGACGAAAAGGATCCCTACACGCGAGGTCATTCCGGGCGTGTCGCGAAATATTCCGTCATCGTTGGGCAGCACCTTGGCCTGTCTGCGGCGGAACTCGACAAAATCCGAATTTCCGCGCTGCTCCACGACGTGGGAAAAATCGGCGTGGACGATCGAGTGCTGAAAAAGCCCGGTGCGCTCACATCGGAAGAATTTGATCTCATGAAGCAGCACCCCTCAAAAGGCGCGAACATCATGCGCCCGGTCGCGCAGCTGAAGGAAATGCTGCCTGGCATCGAACTGCACCACGAGCAGGTGGACGGCGGCGGCTATCCGCATGGCCTGCAGGGAGATGAAATTCCCCTGATGGCGCGCATCATTGCCGTTGCCGACACGCTCGACGCCATCACGACCAATCGGCCCTACCAATCGGGAATGGACCTCGAATTTGCCATGAACCGCATACGCTCCCTCATGAACACCAAGTTCGACGCCGCCGTCGTGGATGCGCTCGACCGCGCCGTGCGCGCGGGGAAGCTCCGCCTCAGCGCCACTCTTGTTGAGGTCTGATTTTAGTGTCGCCGCGGGTCCGATCCAAAATTAACCAAGGGTTTGATGAGTCTGTTTCCGGTAAGCAGGGCTTATCAAGTAGTGGCATTCTGTTGAAGGGTTAGAACGTACGAAGAGTCTTCAGTATTGTGGGTTCAAGCTTCTTCGTTTCCTCAATAGGTATGTCGGGATATGTATATGGCCCATCGAATTGAATCCGAAGCGTCTTACCATTTACTTCCACTAAGTAGTTATCAGGATTGTTGCCAGGTCCGCCACTGAAACCACCGTAGTAATAGAAAATGTGGTTGCCAATTCGATGGCCCTTTGGGAGCGGTTGTCGCGTGCTGGGCTCAGAACCTCTTGGGGCGTACTCTTGCGCAATGACGCGTAGACTGAATGGTCGCACGTCAATGTTAATCGAGATTGCCGCGTCTGGATCCTCGAACGATCGGAGCAAGAGCAAATCCCTATTGTGGGGCCTCGCCTCCTGCTTGCCGTCACTGGGAGGTGATATCCGAAGTGGTCTGTACGTATCCGGGTACGAAAAAGAAAAACCATACTCCCGGTTGACATACTCATGCCAATGGCTTCGCTTCGCGTATGGATTCGGCTTTGGAGTCGGCGTTTGTGCTTTTGCCAAACCGACCATCGCAAGCATAATAATTCCAGCAAGTATTACTTGGTAGAACTTCAAGACACGCCTGAACGCGGACCCTGACGAATCCGTGATTGCAGTCATTCAAAATTCTCCTCGCATATTGACGAGCAATTCGCCTTCCATCAATTGCGATTAAGAACACACCACTTAGGACCGCCTGCCGCGCCTGACCGAGGCCATCTGAACACATCGTGTGGCAGGTGACGCGAGGATTCGCGCTCATGTATCGAACAAAGCAATCAAAGTTTGGGATAAGGCCTGACAAACGGTGCCAGCTCAATTTGCCACTTACCTCCTGCGAAGCCGCGGGCTACATCGCATCACGGATATTTAGGGAAGCTCGGCGATGAGTCTTTGCCGAATCTCATCGCGATAAAGTACTTCTACCGCTGTGATTACGCCATCCATAACGTCCAGGATTAGCATTCCTTTCTTGGTGGGCAGCGGTACATTGCGGTGACCAGCGCCATAGCTTCCTTGCGGCTTAGGTCTCACATAAAACATAGCGCAGAAGTCGTCCCCACAACGGCACCGGTCCACGATTTGAAGTTGCGGTACTTGGGCAGCAAGTTCATGCTCTCCTTCAGTTGTGAGAAGCGACTGAAGTTCTTGAGACAACGACGGGAATATCTCGGCTAGAAGCATCGTGGCCGCGTGCTTCCGCGTGCTCACTGCTATTGTAATGCCAAGACCTGTGAAACGGGGCTATCGGAAGCCGACGCACCACCAAAGCCCTCTCCCGGAACTCTCCTCCGTTCTCTTCTGCTAGAATGAATGATTCGCTGCGCAAGCCTGCGATACCACTATGTTTTCGATCTTCGGCAAGAAAAAAGCGGACGAGGGCAAAGAGAGCGCTTCCCTGCTCGACCGGCTGAAGCAGTCCGTCTCGAAGACCCGGTCGCAGATCGCCGCCAAGGTCGAAGACCTTATCTCGGGCGAAAAGAAAATTGATCCCGAGCTGCTCACAAAGCTCGAAAACGCGTTGCTGGCCGCAGATCTCGGCCCCCGGACCACGCACCAGATTCTGGAGATTGTGCGCCAGAAGCTCGAACGCCATGCCCTGAACAATACGTCGGATCTCAAGACAGAACTGAAGAACCAGCTCCTGATTGCCCTGCGCCCGTTGCCCGTGTCTCCCAATGGCTCCGCTTCCGCGGGGCAAGAAACGCGGCCAAGCGTAATTTTCGTGGTCGGCGTGAATGGGACGGGCAAGACGACCACGATCGGCAAGCTCGCGCACAGGTTGCACCAGGACGGCAAGTCCGTGGTGCTGGCCGCGGGCGATACGTTCCGCGCCGCAGCGATCGAACAGCTTGCCGTCTGGGCTTCGCGAACCGGCTCCGAAATCGTGAAGACAAAATCAGGCGGCGATCCGGCAGCGGTAGTGTTTGACGCGCTGTCGTCGGCGCGCGCGCGCAACGCCGATGTCGTGATCGTCGATACCGCGGGACGCCTGCACACCAAGTCGAACTTGATGGCAGAGCTCGATAAAATGAAACGCACGGCGGCAAAAGTTGTTCCAGGCGCTCCGCACGACGTCCTGCTGGTCATGGACGCAACGACGGGCCAGAATGGGCTGTCTCAGGCGCGCGAATTCACGGCCACGGCCGGAGTGACCGGAATCGTTTTGACGAAGCTCGACGGCACGGCCAAGGGCGGCATCGTCGTGGCCATCACGCGCGAACTGGGTTTGCCCGTGCGTTACGTGGGGACAGGTGAATCCATGGAAGACCTGGTGCCGTTTGACGCCGAAACCTTTGTAAATTCCCTGTTTGATTGAAGACTACCGTGAATGAGACTGCATCTCCGGGTACGGAATTCGCGGCTGCTATCGACGTCTGCTTTATGGATTACGCCCTGGCACTCGCGGCGCGAGGCGTCGCGCTGTCCAGTCCCAATCCCAAGGTTGGCGCTGTTTTGGTTCGCAATGGAAGAATTGTTGGTGAAGGATTCCACACCTATGACGGTGTGCGTCACGCGGAAATCATTGCGCTGGATGCAGCGGGGGAAGCAGCGCGAGGCGCAACTCTTTACATCAACCTGGAACCCTGTTGTCACGTCGGACGCACCGGGCCATGCACGAACGCGCTGATCGCTGCAGGCGTCGCGCGCGTCGTCGCCGCGATGGAAGATCCCAATCACGCAATGTCAGGGCGCGGGTTCAAGCACTTGCGCGCGGCGGGGATTGAAGTCAGCGTCGGTTTGCGCCAGGCCGAGGCGCGCCGTCTGAATGAAGATTTCGCGCGATGGATCGTCACCCGGCGCCCCCTGGTGACACTCAAGTCTGCGCTCACCCTCGACGGCCAGCTTGTATTACCGCGTCGCGGGCGCGCGAGGCCCCCACTGAAAGACCGCTGGATTTCGTCCGCCGAATCGCGCGCGGAAGTGCAGCGCATGCGCCATACATCCGACGCCTTGCTCACCGGCATTGGCACGGTGCTTGCCGACGATCCGCTGCTTACCGACCGGACGGGTCTGGCGCGCAGGCGCAAACTTTTGCGCGTGGTGATGGACGCGCGCTTGCGCCTGCCGCTGAAATCAAAATTGGCGCGCTCAGCAGACGGCGATCTGATCGTCTTCACGCGGGCGCGCAAAGATTCACCGAAGGCGCTTGCGCTGCGCTGCGCAGGAGTCGAAGTGGTACGCATCGCGGAACGCGGAGGAAAGCCCGACTTGCGCGCGGTGATCACGGAGCTTGGCCGCCGTGAAATCTTGAGCGTGCTGCTGGAGGCCGGCGCGACATTGAATTCCGCTGCTCTCGCCGCCGGAATTGTCGATAAAATGCGTTTGTTCTACGCGCCCAAGGTTGCCGGATTTTCGGGAGTGGCAGACAGATCGAACAAATTTAAGCCGGCGCAGGAGCTTCACGAAATAACAATGGCGCAGTTTGGCCCGGATTTCGCAATCGAAGGATATCTGCACAATGTTTACGGGACTCGTTGAGCACGTTGGCGACGATCGAGTCGCTGGAGCGCAGCGACTCGGGAGCCCGCATACGCGTCCATGCCGGACCGCTCGCCGCGGGCCTTGCGAAATCGGGCAGCATCGCGGTGAACGGCTGCTGCCTGACGGCAGTGGATATTTCAGGCGAAAGTTTCGTTGCCGATCTTTCCGGTGAGACGCTGCTCCGCACCAGCCTCGGCGAAATGAAGCCAGGCACACGCGTCAATCTCGAGCGTCCTGTGACTGCCATGAAGGAACTTGGCGGCCATTTCGTGCAGGGCCATGTGGACGGAGTTGGCCGCGTGGCGCGGCTCGAATCTGAAGGCGCGAATTGGTGGTTCGGCGTCCGCATTCCGGATGACCTCGCCCGTTATGTGGCAATGAAAGGATCGATCGCCCTCGACGGCATCAGCTTGACGGTCGCGGGCTGGCACGACGGCATTCTTGAAACCGCGATCATTCCTTTCACGTACGAACACACTAATCTCTCGGCGCTCCGCGTTGGCGATGCAGTGAATGTCGAGTGCGATGTGCTGGCCAAATATGTCGAGCGCCTGATGGAAACGCGGCAGGAATCTCCCGTGTCCCGATTGAGCGTTGCTCGATTGATTGAAGAAGGCTTTTAGATTTCGACGCTTATCGGTTAGATTCCGAAAATGCCCGCCAGCTCAACCGGTCGGCCACGAAGTGTGCATTCGCCGCCGAAAGTTTGCGGAGCGTTGTATCCACGGGCGCTCAGATGTATATTTCCGGTCGACTCAAAAACGAAATTCCGCGGTCGAAGAAAAACAGCGTGGCGAGGTGTCTTAAAGAAATATGATAGGCGCGCTTCCGGCACAAGATTCACGAGCCGTTCGATATTCGGATTTGAAGGGGGTTTTTCGTATGCCGAACCATTTGTGGTATCTGCTCTCACGCCAATCCGATCGTCGTCGGCTTTTGCAGTTGACCGTTTTCGTTGTCGCTGCCGGGCTCTTGATGCCTCCGGGCGCACTTTTTGCTCAGCAGGCGCCCGTGCCAGTGCATCTCAACCCCATGATTGAAAAACTCGCCGAGGGAAAGCAGGTATTTGGCGTCAGCACCTCCGACCTTTCTCTGGATAATGCCAGGGCCTTGGCACGCTCCCCCATCGACTACGTTCATGTCGATATGGAACATTCACCGATGAACTTTGAGGCGCTGCGCGTCTTCACGCTGGGGATGATCGACAAGCAGGCGATTCTCAAGAAGGGCAACGCCCAGCCCAATGTCGCCCTGATTGCGCGCTTTGCCCCGTATGGACGCGAGGGCTCGGAATGGATCGTTAAGCAAGCGCTGGACATTGGACTGATGGGCGTGGTTTTTAATGGCATCGACAACAAAGAGCAGGCGACCATGGCCGTGCGGAACATGCGCTACCCGCAGAAAAAAGGGTCGCTTCTCAGCGAGCCTGGCGGATTGCGGGGATTCGCTCCAACGAACGCCGTGTGGTTGTGGGGAATTCCCGGGCCAGAGTACGAACGGCACGCGGATGTCTGGCCGCTGAATCCAAATGGCGACCTATTGGCCGTCATGATGATCGAGACGGCCGAGGGTCTGCAGAATGTGGATGACATCGCCTCGGTGCCCGGCGTGGGCGCCATCTTCGTCGGCGTTGGAGGGGATCTGCACCAGTACCTGGGCGTAACTCAGGATTCCCCTGAGCTGGAAGCAGCCTTCCAGAAGATTCTGAAAGCCTGCCTGGCCCACAATGTCGCCTGCTGGAAAACTGTGACGGCTGCGGAGATGCCCAAGCGAGTCAAGGAAGGTTGGAAGATTCTTGGCGTTGGCGCTGCCGGTAGCGGCGGAGGCCTCAACGCCGCCAATGACGCGGCGCTACGCGCGGGCCGCGCCTTAGCGAAGTGACCGCACAAGAATGGGTGCAAAATAAATTTGGGCCGGGAGCGCGCAGAGCGTTAACAATGGCCACTGCGGAACAGGCACGGTAAGTATATACTCCGTGGGAAGCATAAAATAAAATGAGGGGGACGACATGAAAGGCATAACGCAGGCACGCGTAATTGCAGTGACCGCAGTGCTTAGCTTCTTGCTTGGAATCTTTGGTTCAGGGCTGGTCGAGGTCAAAGCACAGACTGCGAAGCCGGCCGTCGCCGTACCCCAGATGGAGCTCGATCCGTATTGGCCAAAGCATCTGCCCAACAAATGGGTCTTTGGGCAACTGGGTGCTGTGTGCGTCGATGCAAACGACCACATATTTGTCATGAGCCGGGGCGATCTGTGGACCAAGGAAGAATTTATCGCGGTGCCGGCGCCGCCGGTGATCGAGTTCGATCCGGAGGGCGATGTCGTAAAGTCGTGGGGGGATCGCGCTGTTCTGCCTGATGAGCTCCACGGTTGCTCCTTCGACAACAAGGGAAACTTTTGGACTGCCGGTTCCGGCGACGGAATCATTCAGGAATACACGCATGATGGCAAATTGCTGCTGCAGGTAGGGACCAAAGGCAAGTTCGATTCCGTCGACGGCACGGACACCAGGAAAGGCACGCATCCGAAACCGCTCAACTCCAGTCATAACGGTTTCGCCAGCCCGACAGACGTCGCGGTCGATCCCACGAATGGCGACTTTTATGTCTCCGACGGCTACGGCAATAAGCGTGTCGCGGTCTTCGATAAAAATGGCAATTTCCTACGCCAGTGGGGGCGTCAGGGAACCACGGCGGAGGTCGACGCGGGAGTGGGCGGCATCTTCGTGAACATCGTGCACTGCGTAAATATAGGAAACGATGGTCTGGTCTACGTATGTGACCGCAACGGTGACCGGATTGAGGTCTTCGACAAAATGGGTAACTACAAGCGGAGCATCACTGTTTCCAGCAGCGTCGGCGGTCCACATTACAAGGGTCCCGGCGGAACGTGCTGGATAAACTTCTCGCGGGATCAGGCTCAGAAATTAATGTATATCTCCGACTGCTCCAATGATGAAATCCATATCGTGGACCGGGTGTCCGGAGTCACCCTCGCGAACCTTGGCCATCCGGGCCAGGCGGCTGGCGACATCTCGAGCCCGCATTCTATCGCGATAGATTCAAAAGGTAATTTATACGTTGCCGGGTCGTTAAATGATCGGCGACTCCAGAAATTCAGGGTCGTCACTCAAACGGAACATCCGCAGGTTCGTTACGTGACCGATAGTAATGGGAAATAATGGCCGATGCGCCGTCGGCGCATGAAGTTTTATCGAAATATGCGACCGATCAATGTGAATAACACATGTGCCCGAGGCCCATGTCGGCCTGTACCAACGGACAGATAATTCTTCCGCCATCTGCCCCCCGCCGTCCGCCGTTTTAGGTAAGCCCATCATAAAATGGCTCTAACGCCCATAGCCCTAAAAGTTTGAGGAAGGAGGACTGAGTCCATGGGGATCATGCCGTCAGACGTCGAGGAGCAAGCAATTCAAGAGGAGCGGCTGCCACGGGCACCGCTGGAACCGAACGCGCAAGAACATCGTGACCGGTCCGCCCAGACTGCAAGCTGGGCGGGCATTGTTCTCGCAATGCTCGCGCTAGGCGTTACCCTCGCGCTTAGTTATTGGCTTTTGAGGTCGGTCAGGCGGCTGGACCGGCGGATGACGCGTCTCAGCCAGCAGATGGAGCAGCTCAGCCACCGTGTCGGTGGCACAGAGCAACAATCGCAGACTCTGGCTCAGCAGGCTTTGCAGGCTGCGGCCAGCGCCCGAGCGGCCGCGCAGCAGCGCGATGAAGCGAAACAATCCGAGGAAGATTCGGCAGCGCAGGCGCAATCGGCCCTGCAGACGGCGGCTGCCGCACAACAGCAGGCGACTCAAGCCGAGCAGAAGGCCGAAGAATATCGCAAACAGCACGAACAGGAGATGCAGCAGCTACAGACGGTACTCGGGCAAATTGCCGAAACGCACCGCACCGCGGTGGGACTGGTGATGACCTTGGGTGAGAAATCGATCCGGTTTGACTTCGATAAGTCGGAAATCAAACCTCAATACCGCGACATCTTGAACCGCATCGCCGGCGTCTTGATGACGCTCAAGCAATATTCCATTTACGTGTACGGTTATACGGACGATGTCGGCACAAAGGATTACAACTTGAAACTCTCCAGCCGCCGCGCCGAAGCTGTCCGCAAATCCCTGATCCAGGCGGGAATCAATCCAGGTGTGGTCACTACTAAAGGCTTTGGCAAGTCTGATCCACGCGTGAAAGGCGACAGCCCCAAGGCGCGATCAGCCAATCGGCGGGTAGAAATCGGTATTGTCGATTCGAGGATCCTGATGGATCAGCTTCCCCAAAAGTAAGGTTTTTCATCGAGGCGATGGGGGAATGGGACATGTCCCCCATCGTGAATAAGTTCTTTCAATTAACCGTTACCCCTGAACTCCGGTAAGTTCGACGGGCAGCAGCGCGGCCACGGCATGTTCCAAGTCTTGGGCAGACATGCCATAGCCCCCACAGTCCAGCAGCTGAATATCCGCAGTAAAGCGGCTGCCGACGCCCGCGGCGTCCTGGAGCCCCAATTCGACGCTCGCCGTGAACCGATGCGCGGTAGTGGCGTCCATGCCCGGCAGAATGATTCCATAAACCCCGGGTGACAGCATGCAGATCGAGTCTTCTTTTCGGAGCCTGCGATGGATGACTTGTGCCGCATCGCCGAATGCAATTTGCTCTTCACCCTTATGCGTAATCATTCCGGAAAGATACAAGCGGACGACGGCAACGGAGAGTGCCGCCATTTTGCTGTTAGTCCGGCGACTTTGCGCAGACAATTGTTCGCGGAAGCCGTGAATGCCGGGGATCCTATTCAGCAAATCTTGGGTCGCCTTTAATCGTAATGCACTGTTGCGCCGCTGCTCGGTCTGAACTTGTTGTGTGAGGTGACGAATCGTGAGCTGTCGGTCCCACAGGTAACTCACCAGCAGTACGCACAGCAAGCAGAAACCGTAGAAGGCGAACCGCAAGGTTTGCGAGCTGAGGAGAATATCCCGCGAAAAAATCGCCGGATACATCAGAAGCGCTACACCAGTGGACAGAATGGCGATGGTCATGCTGGCCAGCACGGTGAGCTGCAGTTGCCGGCGATCCAAGTTTTGCATGCGGATTTCATCAAATATATTTATATGCATGGCATCTCCCACGATCCTGTGTGACGAATGAAGGTCTTTCTTATTATCCTTCGGCGGGGAGTGAAATAGCTCAATGCAAACCGCGCTCTTGTTCGCAAATCGACAACTTCTTATTACCTAGTCTCTTGGACAGGTTACTTTTCCGATGCCCAACTGAGTGCCGAATCCCACCGGGCACAATTTCAGGAGAAAATGGATTGTGACAAAGCCATCCAAGCTGGGTCCCGTAGTTCTGAGTCTCTTTGGACTCCCTTTCCTGGGCATGGGCCTTTTCGCCGCTTACACCTTCCTGAATGCGGCGAATCAGCCTCTGCCGGCCAGGATCGCAGCCTCCATTTTTGCGTCCGTATTCGCCATGATTGGCGGCGGGCTGATTTTCGGATCGCTGTACGGCTATTCGATGCAAAAGACGCAAGCCCGGCGGGAGTTGGCGGATCCTGCGTCACCCTGGCTTTGGCGTGAGGATTGGGCTGCCGGTCGCGTCGAAAGCAAAAACAAATCGAGGACCATCGGCTGGTGGGTCGCTGCGGTCCTTGCGAACATGTTTTTCCTGCCCGTATCCCTGGGGAGCATTTCCAAGGGTCTCTCGACGCAAGACCCCGCGTACATCATTCCGGCTGCGCTTGGGATCATTGGCCTCCTCGTTCTGTTCGGGGCCATCCGCGCGAGCATCCGCATTAAGCGCTTCGGTAAGACCTACTTTGAGATGGCCTCGTTGCCTTATTCGCCGGGAAGCCGCTTGGCCGGCAACATTCATATTCATCTCGATACAGATGTCCGTCGCGGAGTCGACCTGAAGTTGTGGTGCACCCGCAGCGTGGTGACCAACTTCGGCAACCAACGCTCGACGCACGTGGTGCCGCTCTGGGAAGAGTCGAAAAGCATTCCCCCAACCTCCCTTGTCCGCGGGCCGCTCGACACCATCATTCCGGTGGAATTCACGATTCCACCGGATGCTCCCCAGACCGACCATGACAATCCGGACGACCAAATCCAATGGTCGCTCAAGGTGAATGCGGACGTCCCCGGAGTGAACTACTCCGACGAGTTTGAGCTGCCGGTTTTTCGCACAGCGCATTCCCCAGAGGCTGCGGCTGCCGACGCCTCCGGGCAAGCAATTTCGCCATTTGAAATGCCTTGGGGCGGCCAAGACGCGACGCCCTCCGAGACGAGCGCCGAAGTCTCAGAGCCAGAGCGGCACCGCGTGGCCGTAACCGACTCCCCTGAGGGTCTGAAATTCTATTTCCGCGCAGGACGCAACCCCTTCCGGGCTCTACTCGTTGTGGTTCTTGCAGGGGGTTGCGGGGCGCTTCTCCATGCCATGCTTCACTTGCCGCAGAGGCCCCCAATCTTTGCCTTGGTTATAGTCGGCCTGCTGACTTTCTTCTTGACCCTGGCCTTCATCCATACCGCGCTCACTTCCACTCGCATCGTGGTGGGAAGCGGCGTCATCTCCTGGTGCCACTCCGTTTTGGGAATCGGCCGAACCCGCCAAGTGCAGACTGCTGACGTGGCCTCGGTCCTGGCCGTCACCAGCATCGAGCAGGCGAGTTCCTCAGGCAGCACACTTTATTCCCTGCGCCTGCAAACCAACACCGGCAAGAACTACAGCTTGGTCGATGAAATCGAGAGCCGAGAGGAAGCGCGCTGGATCGTTTCCCAGATCGAAAAGCGCGCCGGCTTGCGTCTGAACACTCAAGTCCGGATTAGCGACTCGATTTATGGTCCGCCGCCGCAGCCAGGTGCCGCAGCCCCGAGCGGCCCTGCATTTTCAGGAAAAGTGTCCATACGGATTGAGCGGTGATCTGAGGATAGCGACACCCTATTCGACAAGAGTCCTAACTCCTGAAAAGTCGCCTTCACATGAATTGGGATTTATCAGATTCCCTGTTTCCGGTAATCCCGTTTCTCAGATGGGATGAGAAGTCGTAAGCCCTTTCCGGCCCACGTTGATGATTACTTCCCGGTTGCCCGTTGATTCAACAGGAATCGGTCGTAAGTATCAATGAAGATTGCAACTTCCCACAACCGGACTTATGGCCCGGAATAACTTCCCGTTAGCCCATGATCCAACCACAATCCTAGTTGGCTAGTTTAGTGATGAATTGGAAACGTAGGGCGATCGTTCTTCGATTTACTTCAGATTTGGCAGCAATTTACCAGAAATCCGGATTTCCATTAACAAGGCTCGCCCGAGGTGCCCCCTTTGGTCTGTATTAACTTCGCCACCACACCTGTACCTCCAAGCGGGATCTGAGAGCAAGGATATATGGTCGAATAATGCTTATGGTAAAAGCGAAGGCGCCTAAGAGAACCTGGCTGGCTGCAATGCTGGCTTTTTTATTCGGCGGCCCCGGTTTTTTTTACTTTGGTTTGCGGCAGGGACTTAGGGCCACGCTCGTGTGGTTAGTTGCCGCTTTGCTAGTTTTAATTATCCCGTCCCATCCCTAGGCAAGTATTGATCCCGGGGCTGTTGGACTGTTTTTCCTCCAGACTGGATTGGCATGGTTTGCCTACCGCATGTGCAAGCGGAGAAACGCCGAGGCAGCAAAGGCAGTGGCCGGTACTGATCCCGGAGCGGCGCAGACGTACGGCGTCGCGCCCACGATGAATCGCAATCTACAGCCGACGCCCGAACAGCTCTGTTCCAAAAAACTAACGGATATCGGGGTATTCGTGATCGTTGGGAGCGGATTCGCGCTGTGGATGGGAGCGATTCATTTTAATATGCTGCCAATGGGCGAAATCGGGCGTTTCGCATACTACATTTCCCCATACGTTTGCTGCATGGGAGCGTGGGGCCTCGCTACAGGCATCGGATTGTTGCGAGCATGGCGCTGGGCCCGTATCTCGATGCTGGTCTTTAGCAGCATTCTTGCGGCCTACGGCGCAGCCGGGGTTGTGGTTTTCCTCTTCATACCGAAAGGAGAGATGTCCGGGTGGCCTCTTTTACTTCTCAAGGCTGGCGTTAGCATATATTGGCTCTTCCATGTCGCGATTGGTGTGTGGTGGTTTACGTACTTCAATCGAAACAATGTGAAGGCTTATTTCCGGATGCCCCGCAAAGCCCCCTTAGTTTCCACTTGAGCAGGAGTTTGCGCATAATTTTTGCGCGGGTTCCGGCGTTGAAAGGAGAAGCCCCTGGCTCAAACCCTGAGTTTTTCTCAACGAAAGATTCGCCTTGTCGTGGGATCGTTGACCGCCTTTTTTCCTCCATTCATCTGGTGGGTTTGGGATTTCACCCTTGGGGGCGACTTCATCCTGAAGCATGCGGGGCTATATTTACGGCTAGTAGAGCCGGAAGAGATTTATCTCTTCCTATTGGTTTGCGGTGGTCTGCTGGAGTTGGTTGCCCTCTTCATTCTAGAAAGAAGCCGCCGGATACCTCGCGATTGGATATCCATTCTCGCCGTGATTGTTGGGGTTTGTTCCATTCTCCTGGTGATGTTCTTCTTCGCATTCAGCACCGGAATCATTTTCGGCGGTTCATGAGCTGCCGGCGCAAAACGTTAAGGCGGGCTTCCTCCCGGCGCGCTCATCGCAGGCCAAGTGGCTCAGATAGCCGCTGTTTCAACGCACGGCGGAAGGCACGGTACGTCGTCAGCGAAAACGCGATCACCAGCGTTGCCATAAGGCTGAGGATCGCAACGGGCACCGAGGGGAGCTTTTGCAGCGTCTCAGGATTATCAAGCGAGTTCGTATAGGCAATATAGAAGTAGCAGACGTTCACCCAGGCGAAAAAGAAGGCAAATATTGTAAACAGGCCGAGCAGGCGCTCCCGGAACGTATGAGCGCGGCTTCCCATGCGCATCAGGAAATGCAGAAGCGAACGAGCTTGTGAAGGATAAATAGCTTCGCGACGGCTCAAGTAGAAGGCGAACATCTGCGCAGCCAGCACTGAAACGAATATTTTTCCGCTTAATCCATACCACTTGGCGATCCGCAAGCCAAAGTGATCCACGACATTGCGCCAGAGAGGATTCGCCTCCAAAGTTAAATCCGGGCTGTGCCTGAGAGTGACGAAGTAATCTGCGAGATTTGCGGCGAGTGCCAGAATCCCGGCGAGGGATGCGCGCCGCCAGATTGAAAGGCTCTCCTTGTGGAGTGCGTACGCCATGGCGGCTATCCCGAGCACGATTGTGAGCCATGCCACTACCGACAGCCAGACGCCGAGCCGTTCCAGCAAAGCCAACAATCGAAATAGCGAATCCTCCCCCATACTCAGTTCGCAAACTGTAGCGCTATGGCGATGCCAAGCTGGCACAGAACGGCGGCAAGAAAGCCGTAGGCTCTGCCTCTCGCATGAGCAACGAGTTTTTGAACCGCCCCTGCCTGTCGCGTCCAAACTCGGGCTTTCCTCAAAATGTTCAGGCCCACAAATAAATAGTAGATAGCCAGGAGGAATCCCACTGCGGCGGGTGCCTGTGTCGTGGCATGACGCTCCAGCATCTGTTTCGGATAGTCCGGCTGGGTGGCAAGCGTCATCGCGATGATACCGAAGATAATCATGGCCCGCGCGAATGCCCTCAGGAATGACTTCTGGAACGGCTGTTCCAACGAAGGCCCTAAACCTCGGACGTAAAGGACATGGCCGTTCGCACAGTACTGCCGTCTTGACCACCGCCTACCCTTGGGTTGGTCAACTAAACTGTTGCACTTAGGACAGACGTACATATGCCGTGTCGCTATACTTGCTTCCCGTCGCGATCGGAGTCCGGTGGTTCAATTTTTTTCGGCGAAACGACGTGAAATCCTACTTTCAAGCATGATGTATGACATCGATATCTGCGAGCTAATCGTCCCGCCACGTCACACCTGGATCCCAAACCTAATCGTATGACTCCTGAGAAACTCGGCGTTCTCGGAATGTAGGATTGGACGGAAGCCAGTTTCCGGTTATCCAAAGGATCAAGACTTGCGCATTTCTCCCCGGCCTGGCGCAACCTGAAACCTCCAATTCCCGGAGCCGCTCTTTTCGCGCGCATTCTGGATCGAGCCACAGCTCCCTGTGTGACGCCGGAACGTCCCGATTACGGACCGCTCCCACAGCCAATTGTCTATGAAGAACAGCGCCAATTGTCATATTCCTCCCCATCAACGGGCCTATCAGTAAAGGATCGCCAACTCCCGAGAAATGTGGCAAGTGAAGGATCAGATTCCGGGCGGATCGTCGGGCACTCCGAAGCTACTCTGTGACCGGCGGTCATATCGAAGCCCGATAGGGTCTGATAAGTCCGCTTACGGAACGTGGCTTTTGACCGATACCCAGTTTCCGGCGGCGCCGTTTCAGGGAACTTGGCCGCGCGAGGGTCCCCGCTTGGTTCCGCTTTGGTCGCAAACGTTGTGGTGAGGTCAGGAGAAACTTATAATGCGCAAGCCAGATGCCCAAATCGGAAATTCCGGATGCATTTGAGACCCTTAGGCCGGAATCGCGCATGCGATTTGCAGAGTCAAATACCATTTCTCGGAGGCCGTGAATGAAACGCTGCTCGTTTTTGGTATTGTTCCTGATAGCGGGATCTCTCTTTGCTCAACAGTCTCCTCCTGAAATCAAATTCCGTTCGGTTCCCGATTTCCTGAAGCTTCCGGAGAACATGTATTTCGGCGAGGTCTCGGGAGTCGCGGTGAATTCAAAGGGGCACATATTCGTCCTTTCCCGCGGCAACTCCACTGGTCCTGCGTACGCCGCTTCTGCCGCCCAGCTTCTTGAGTTCGGCCCCGATGGCCATTACATTCGCGAGATTGGACATAATCTGTATGCCTGGTCGTTCGCGCACGCGGTGCGCGTCGATAAGCAGGACAATGTCTGGGTCACGGACAAAGGTTCGGACATGGTCATCAAGTTCAGTCCCGAGGGACGCGTGTTGATGGTATTCGGACGAAAGCAAGAAGCGTCCGACGAAGGCACCGGGCCCTTGAAGCATCCGAATCCGCCGCTGCCTCCCCTCGACGGATTGTTCCGGCAAGTCACGGACGTGGCGTGGAATGCGGAGGGCGACACGTTCATCAGCGACGGCTACATTAACTCGCGCGTAGCGAAAGTCGACAAGAACGGCAAGTGGCTCATGTCCTGGGGCGAGCCTGGACAGGGGCCCGGAGCCCTTCCCGGCCAATTCCAAAGGCCACACAGCATCGCCACAGACGCAGCAGGAAATGTGTATGTCGCCGATCGCGGCAATGCGCGCATCCAGGTTTTCGACGGTACCGGCAAATTCCTGAGGATCATTAAGATCAACATACCGGCTCCTCCCGGTGCTCAGCTACCCTTCGGCGTACCTGCAATACCCCCCAGCGTCATGGACTTGGATCCCGGTGCGCCTTGGGCAATTTGCATCACCCCCGGTCCCAACCAAGTTCTCTTCAGCGCCGACGCCTTTCCGGGCCGCGTATACAAACTGAGCCTGGATGGCAAAGTCCTCGGATATCTTGGCGAGAACGGGAAACAACTCAAGCAATTCGGATATATCCATGAGATTGCGTGTCCCTCCGCCAACGAAATTATCGTTGGGGAACTGCTGAACTGGCGCGCGCAGAAGCTCATACTCGAACCAACCAAGTGAATTTACCGTTCTAATTAGAGGAGATCCCTATGTCGCCCCGTACGATCTACCTTGGCAAACTGCTCGGCCTTTACTGCGTCATCGTCGCGCTGGTCATGATGTCGCACAAGCAAGTGATCGTGGATACGATGACCACACTCGTTCACGATGCACCGCTTCTATTCTTCGCTTCTCTAATTGCGATGGTCGCCGGCCTGGGGATCGTTCTGGGGCACAATGTGTGGTCCGGCGGCGCGCTCCCAATCATGGTCACCCTCGTCGGCTGGACATCACTCATCAAAGTTGTGATCTTCATGTTTCTGCCGCCGGCGACTTCAGTCGCCTACTTCGAAGGACTCCGCTACGCTCAGCTTTTCTACTTCTATATGAGCCTGACTCTGGTCATCGGCGTCTACCTTACCTACGCATCTTTCCGGTCTTCCACTTGACTCGCCTGCGCTTTTCGAGATTGGGCCTAATCAAATGAATCCAACGGGGTTTCCTCTGGCGGCAAATTCATTTGGCTGGGGGGAAAATCGATGAACGGATCTGTACCCAAGATATGGATCAGCCGCAATTTGTGTGCTCGGATGTGAGCCGCTTACATACTAATGTCGGGTCCAAAATCTTTTGATCCATCGGCCGTCTCGCCCGGCTTAATTAGCACGTCGAGCGATTCAACTCTTCCACTGCTGTCTCTGGGCGTCCGACCATTTCCCCTACTGAAGAAATTACCTTTCTCTTTCAAAGTCCCTTTCGTGTGCGCTGATTGCATAATCAGTGTGTATTGGCCGGGAGGAATATCAATCAATTCAAAGTCTCCATTGTCGTCTGTGACCGAATACTTGATTGCATTGTATTGTTCCGAGTTTCCGCTGGTCCCCAGCGCGGTGCTGGTACCCACAAACTTTTGGTTGGCTGGGATTTCAACTTGACCTTTAACAAGCCATACTTTGCTCCCAATGTCGGGCTTGTTCCCGGTCTGGACATTGAAAAAATATGTGAGATTACCTTTAATGCGTCCGGTTTCAAGTGGCTGTGCGGCCATGGGAGGAGGTTGCGACGATGCTGGCTGTGCAGTCACCGTGGGAGGCTGTGACAGCGGCGGCTGCGCAGGCATTGACGAAAGTTGAGACAACGTGAGCGCAATCTGCCCGTCGCCGTAGCTTATGATCCCTCGGAGGCTTTGCGCTAGGTCTTCGACTGCCACATAGTGCTTCCCATCTATTTCCAGAACTTTCCCTTTAATGGGTTGGCCGTTGATTAGGACCGATGTCGAAGCCTGAGGGGCCGCGTCCTTCCTATCTTGTGCTGTAGCTGGAAGAGACAACAGGACCAGCGCAAAAGCGAGAAATGTAAATTTCATGGTAGATATTCCTTTCCCTGCCGGTGTAACAAGCGCGAGGGCATCCTCCCGCAAGCGTTATTTTCCACGACGCTTGAACGGGATTCTGTGACCCACATCACCATTTGAATTGAATAAATCCGCAATATGTTCTTTATCGAAATAGGGAGAGAGAATATGCACTCAGTGTGGGAACTTTTAATCCGCAGCCACGGCTCGCGACTTGGCCCATTCGCGCACGCCCTGAATGTCTTCCGCCCGGGTCACGCTGAGCGGTTGTGTGCCGTGAATTTCCGCAAGCAGGATTTCGGTTGAGAGTTGCGCTTTGGCGCTGAACGCGGTGTAGAGTCCTGCCGCGATAGCCTGCTCGATTTCGGCGCCTGAAAAACCTTCGCTCGCCGCTGCCAACTTCGCCACGTCAAACGCTGCCGCGTCGCGCCCGCGTTTCCTCAGGTGCAGCGCGAAAAGCGCAACGCGCACATCCGTATCCGGCAAATCTACGAAGAAAATCTCATCGAAGCGCCCTTTCCGCAGCATTTCCGGAGGCAAAGCGGAAATATTGTTCGATGTCGCCGCCAGAAACACGCCGCCTTCCCGGTCCTGCATCCATGTCAACAGCGTCGCCAGCAGCCGCTGCGACAAACCTGCATCCGCGTCGCCGCTGGTTCCCGCTGATGCAAAGGCCTTCTCGATCTCGTCGATCCACAACACCATCGGCGCCAGTTTCTGCGACATATCGAGCGCCTTGTGCAACCGCTTCTCGCTTTCGCCTACAAACTTGTCGTAGAGCGCGCCAGCATCGAGCCGCGCCAACTCGATTCCCCACTCGCCAGCTGTCGCCCGCGCCGCGAGGCTCTTCCCGCATCCTTGCACGCCGGTGATCAGCACGCCCTTCGGGGGCACCAGTCCGAATTTCTGGCCTTCCGGGGTGAATGCACTATATCTTTTCGTCAACCACTCTCGCAGGTGCTTCAGCCCTGCCACATCCGCAAACGAAGCATCACGCCGCACCGGCTCAAGCAGTCCCTGCGTGTGCAACGTACTTCGCTTTGCATCCATCACCGCTTGGGCGAGACCCGCATCCGCCTTGCCCCGCGCGAGGAGGCATTTGCGGAGCGTTCGCATCGCTTCTTCTTCCTGCAAACCGACCAGGCTCTCCGCAAGCCGCTGGACGCTCGCGGCATCGGAAGTGACCGCCATGTGCTGGTCACGGCTCATTTCCGCCAGCACTTGTTTCACGCCCGCCGTCAATTCATCCGCCCCCGGCAAACTAAACGCAAACGGAGCCGACTCGCTCGCGATCTCAGGCGGCAAGTTGAGCGATGGCGCCGTGATTACGATGGACCGCCGCACGCTCCGAAACGCATCCGCCAAATCGCGCACCATTCGGCAGATCTTGTCGTTATCGCAATACCGCGCGAAATCCTTCAGCAGGAATATCCCATCTCCTCGAATCGCCTCGATATTCGCGAGCGCTTGCTCTGGCTGCGCGGTTGCGTAAATTGGCGCGCCGTCAATTCTTGCGAGACCCGCCGTGACGCTCCACGTATAGAGCGGAACGTGCAGCTCCACGGCAATCGCCGCCAGCAGGTGCGCCAGCCGATCCTCTTCCGCAGTTTCCACGGTGATAATCGGATATCGCGAGTTGATCAGCAGCCGCAATTCGTCGTGCTTGCTGCCGACCGCCGCCGCCCCGCTGGGAATCGAACTCATCGGTAACCCCGCCCCAGAGTATCAAATTTGCAATCCTCGACGGGCCCGTATTAGCCCTCGCGTCGCAAGCTTACTAACAAGCGCCCGAAACGTTGCCCCCGCAAGTGAATGTAACTCCTGTCTCAGTAGATCACCTCATCATGATGGAGGATTTTGGCTCGCGGGCCGGATTTCCACATCCCGGTGACCCGTGATGGACGCACGGGCCATACATTTCTGACTGTTAATTCCTAGGCACTACATCAGTACGGCAATGTCGCTTTCACACAAAACAGTACTCACGTACTATCCGAATAACTAAAGTCACAGCGTAAAAATGTTCCAGCGAGACCAAATGCACAGACGGGCTTAGGACTACCAACTGCAGGATCTGCTGCAGGGTGGGTGCTACGGGTGTGTCTGTTCGCTCAGAAAACGCTGGGCACGAAAGTGAATACATGAATTTCAGGGTTCCAAACTGCATGGGCCGGGCACTGGCCTCTCTTGGCGCTGGGAAAGGCGCTGTCGCGTGTATTGTGTTCGCGTTGACTGCGCAAGTGCTTATGGGCAAACCGGCGCCGCACGTTCCGGTGAGAATCGTTTCGGATTGGACTCACCATCACATCCTCTATCCGGATTCGAAAGAAAATCCCGTAGCGGCGGGAATCCGAAGAGATCCCCGTTGGGTGCAGAGTTGGTATCTCCGGCATGGGGAGGTGCGGCCGCGGGGACACCGTCCCGTGCCCATCTCGCCGGGTAAAGGGAACAATAGAGACTGGAGCATATCCTTGGGGGCGGCCACGTTTCAGCCGACCATCGACTTCAGTTTCACGATTCCTCCACAGACGGCATACGGTTCTGTGAATGTGACGGATCTGGGCAGCGGCGCGTGGCTGGCCACCTCTGGCAGCCTTACCGTGACCGGCGGGAGCGACGTGGGAACCTACACGCTCATCCCCGGCGGGCCCGGGCAAACCACCAGCCCGTTGGGGAGCTTCTATTACGACAATGTGCTTATCCAATCCGCGAATCCGCCGCTCGATGTCGATGGACTTCTGTTTGGAGTTGCCGGGAAAGAACTCAATGTTTGGGGTAACAGCACAAACAATTATTCCTTCTACGATAGTACCGGCCCCGGCGTCTACGGTACGGCATTGACCGCAACAGGTGCCTTCAGCTTCCAGACTGATCCCGGCGGCGGCGAAACCTACCCAGCCAAATTTGTTTTCGATGTGACGGCGACTCCCAGTTGCAGCAGCGACTACGTGGCAATTGGAATCGGGTCGAATCCCGAATCGGGCGGCCAAGCCAACATACTCGGTGTAAATAACCTGTACAGTACAAGTCCCGCGTCCGCGGTGCCGGACTGCACCACGAACGGGCCAACCGTTATGTTCGCCTATGCCTCCGGCACGGGTGGAGTGCCTGGTTACTTGACAATTTCGCAGGAAGGAACGCAGCTCGCTTATATCGAGAATCTCACGACGGGGAAATCTTATTTTCACATCCTGACCATCGGAACCTCGGGTTCCAATGGGACCAGCGCGACAAATGCGGTTGTGCCGGGCACCGGCAATAACGCCGTGGACAATTCCGTTCTGCTTTCGCCCGACGGCGGCCTAACAACCCAAAGTTCCACCAGCTCCCCGTTCATCGTTTACACAAACAACGATGCCAGCGATGTGGCATATGTTACGACCTATAGCTCGGCTGGAGCGGGATCGGGCTACCTGTACAAGATCAGCGACGTATTTAACGGCAGCGCTACACCGACCATCGTTTGGAGCGTCTGGATCAACGCGATTCCTTCCACGCCGGTCTACGACTCAGGATCCAATAGCGTATTTTTTACGGACAGCAATGGCCGCATCGATTTCGTCATGGACAGCGGCACATCGCCCTCGGTTTTTTATGGCCCGATTGTTGCCAGTGGCACTACATCCCTGAACCCTGTAACCGTCGATAGCGGCAGCGAATACATCTACGCTTCCTTCAACACCAACGGCACAAACGCCATTGTTGTACAAGCTCCCACGAGCTTGGCCAGTTTCGTTTCGGTCCCTGTGGGCACCGGCAATACGACTTACACGGGGCCGTATGGGGTGGATTTTAACAATGCTTGGTATACGGGAGTGGGAACACCCCTTATGTACGTCGTTGGAACCGGGAGCGGCACGACTCCCACTCTATATAGCGTGGGGTTTAACGGAAGCGGGTTAATGAACGGCACACCCAACGCGACCACAGCAGCGTTAGCAACCGGCGCAGCGGACGCCTCGCCGATTACGGAGTTTTACAATCCCACGCTGGCGAAGGACCTCCTTTTCGTTGGAGTTTCGAACAACTGTAGGGCGACGATAAACGGTGGAACTGCCGGATGTGTTATGAGCCTGGACATCACGGCAGGCTTTCCAACCGTCAATGCCGGCACAACGTCGCTTGCCGCCGCTGGAGGCACGAGCGGCATCGTTGTTGATAATGACAGCAGTATCCCCGAAGGTTCGAGCATTTACTACGCGACGAAGACCGGGCGACTCTGGTCAAAGCAACGCAGTCCGGCCTGAACTGAAGCGAGCGCTCGGAGGTTGCCCGCGCCGCCGCATGCGCCGATCCGTTCACCACGCAGGCCCAGTTTGCGATCCCAGAAATAAGCATTGATATGAGGTCCCCGGGCTCGGATGGCTCGCTTTTGCCTGCCAGTGGATCCTCGCTTGCGATTCTTTACATCGGTACCGAGCCTGATCGCAAACTCGGACTGGCCCCATCTCCAAGGCGCGCAAAGAGCACGACCACGGTTCGAGGCCCGGCCCGATAGGCGCCGCCTGGAACCGTCGGTGCTGCATCCCATTCAACGATATCGTGTGGCGAGTCGAGGCTCGTGTCGATCCAGCGGTGCCAGGAGTCCTTGTCATCCCCGCCTACCTGCGGCAACTCGAACTCGAGCGGTTCCCAATATGCATTCAGGATAAAGTGAAACAATACTTTTTCGCTTCGAGCCTCCGCGCTCATCGCCAGACTATGCGATGAATCGCTCCAGTCCGGTTGACCGAGCTTTACGCCGTGCCAGGCCTTATTGGCATCCCGGAGGACTCGGTTCAGACTGAGGCCCTTTCGCTCGGGTTCCGCATCTCGCAGGAGCCGCTGCCGCGTTGAGCAGTGTCACGAACCGATGCACATCGGCATGCTTTGCGAGCAGAGTCCAGTCAAACCAACTGGTCTCGTTGTCCTGGCAATAGGCGTTGTTGTTTCCCTGCTGGGTGCGCCGCACCTCGTCGCCCATCGAAATCATCGGCAGGCCCAGTGAAAGCAACGTCACGGTGAGGAAATTCTTCACCTGCCGGTTTCGCAGCTTCTCTATCGCAGGATCATCGGTGGGGCCCTCGACACCGCAATTCCAGCTTCGGTTATCATCCGCGCCGTCGCGGTTGTCTTCGCCGTTCGGCTCGTTGTGCTTTTGGTTGTAACGAGACGAGGTCATTGAGTGTGAAACCGTCGTGGCAGGTCACGAAATTCACGCTCTCCTCGGCCTCGCGTTCTTTGTGACCGTAAATCTGGGGGCTGCCGACCAACCGGTCCGCGAGAAAAGCGCACCGAACCCTTATCGCCGCGGAAAAAGCTGCGCACATCATCGCGAAATCGTGCCATTCCATTCCCTCCAACTGTCCCCGATGAAACTTCCCACCTGGTACAGCCCAGCCGCGTCCCAGGCCTCGGCGATGAGCTTGGTACCCGCAAGCACCGGATCCGAGTCGATATCCCAAAGCACCGGCGGATTCGGCATCAAATTGCCCGACTCGTCCCGCTCCAGGATCGACGCCAGATCGAACCGGAAACCATCCACGTGCATCTGTTCCACCCAATAACGGAGGCTGTCCAGGATCATCCGGCGGACGACGGGATGATTGGCGTTGAGCGTGTTTCCCGTGCCGCTGTAATTCGCGTAGCGCGAACGGTCCTGCTCAAGAATGTAGTAGGCGCTGTTCTCCAGCCCGCGAAAACTCAGCGTCGGCCCGCGTTGGTCGCCTTCGGCAGTGTGATTGAAGACGACGTCGAGAATCACTCTCAATGCCCGCCCGGTGCAGCGCCTTCACCATGTCGCGAAACTCGTTTACCGGTGCGAGCGGATCACGGCGTGAGCTGTAGCCCTGATGCGGCGCAAAGAACGAGACCGGCGCATATCCCCAGTAGTTCACCAGTCCGGGCGGAGCATCCTGGACGTCGAACTGGAACACCGGCAGCAGTTCGACGGCTGTGATGCCGAGTTGCTGAAGATAGGGAATCTTCTCGATCAAGCCGGCATAAGTGCCGCGCTTCTTTTCGGAAACTCCGGAATTGGGATGGCGCGTGAAACCTGCAACGTGCATCTCGTAAATGATGGTCCGGGAGGACGGGCGCCGCAGCGGCGTGTCGCCTTCCCAATCGTACGCGTGCGGATCCACCACCACGCTCTTCATCGCCGTGGAGGCGTTGTCGCCTTCGAGGCGCGGCGGCGTTGCGGCTGTAATTCTTGGGAACAACCACGCCGCGCCCGTAGGGGTCGAGGAGAACCTTGGTGGCATCAAACCGCATTCCGCTCGCGGGGTCGAACGGCCCGTGGACTCGATAGCCGTAAAGCTGCCCAGGCTGCACGTCCGGCACGAAAACATGCCAATAATGGTAAGTACGGTTGGACGATGGGTCGATCGTGATCACACGTGCAGGTGGGGCATCATCTTCCCGGTCAAAGAGCAGCAATTCCACACCTGAAGCGTTCCGCGAGTAAGCTGAAATTCACTCCGCCGGGAAGGACTGTGGCTCCGAGTGGAGAGCTACTCCCAGAACTGTCAACAATCTCGCCCGCTGCAGGCTTCTCTCCCTCAGCGATTGTTCGGTCAACGATGAAATCCACGGATCACTCCCTACCCAACTGCTTTTTCGCTGCCGCCACCGCGCCGTCCCGATGCTCCTGGATCCGGAGTTCGAAAATTTCCCCAGGCGGCATCAACACTACATCTCAGAATCTACGACGTGCGCTGCGTTCCGGGCTCACGATCGCTTATTGCCTCCAGTTCCAGGGAAGCTACCTTTGCCAGGCGGCGCAGATGACGCGGGGCCTGACTATACTCGGCAGCAAGGAAAGCTTCGAGAATGTCCCAGGCCGCGTAAGGTCCGATCGTGCGGCCACCCATGCAAATGATGCTCATGTGGTCGTCCTCGACACCTTGACGCGCGGAAAAGTGGTCGCTCACCAGGCCGGCGTGGACTCCGGGGATTTTGTTGGCGCACACCGATGCCCCCACCCCGCTCCCGCAGACCGCTATACCGCGCTCGAGCGTCCCTGCCGCCACAGCCCGGCCCAGCGGGATAACGAAGTCTGGGTAATCGTCGCCGGGGTTCAGCTCGTGCGCGCCGAAATCAACTAGTTCATGGCCCGCCGCTCGAAGACGAGTGACCAATTCTTCCTTCAGACCAAACCCGCCATGGTCCGTGGCTATTCCCAAGCGCATGTCATCCTCCTAGTCTCTTTTGGGCCGCGAGTTGTTCTGCCGCCGCTCGGTCTGCCAGCAACAAAGCCAGGTCGCCACGAACCCGCCCTGCGGGACGCGCTTCGTCAGGCGATTTGGGCGACGGCGCGGAAATCTTCCAGGTCCGCAGCGGTCGGGTTTTGCCAGCCTCCCGGGGGCGAAACTCTTTGCTCGACCTCACTCGGACCCCAGGCGCCTTTCTCGTATTCGTAGACGGGAGTGCCGGCTTTCAGCACCGGATCGACGATTCGCCACGCCTCTTCCACATAATCCTCGCGGGCAAACAGCGTGGCGTCTCCCGCCATCGCATCGCCCAGGACGCGCTCGTAGGCATCCATCTCATCCGGACGGGGATGACGGCTGGCCACCATCTCCACCGTCTCGCCTTTCATCGCCTCGCCCGGGGCCATGACCGTCGCGCCCATGGCGATCGTCATCTCGGGACTGATGCGGAACCGCATGTAGTTCTGGGACAGAGTGCCCTCCCGAATGACGCGTCGGAGGCTTTCGAAACCGTGCCGATGACTTCCGTGCAGGTCACCGGCAAGTTCTTTCCGGCGCGGATGTAGAACGGCACGCCCTTCCAGCGCCAGGAATCGACCTCCAGTCGCAGCGCGGCGAACGTTTCCATCTTCGAATCGGGCGCGACTCCCTTTTCCTGGCGGTAGCCGCGGAACTGCCCTCGGACGAGATTGTTCGCGTCGAGCGGCGGAATCGCTTTCAGCACCTTCACCTTCTCGTCGCGAATGGTTTCGCTGTCGGTGCGGACCGGAGGCTCCATCGCCAGATTGCACAGGATCTGGAACAGATGGTTCTGGATCACGTCGCGAATGGCGCCGGTCTGATCGTAGAAAGCGCCGCGCCCTTCCACGCCGAAATCTTCCGCCATGGTGATCTGCACGCTTTCGATGTAGTTTCGATTCCAGAACGGCTCCATGAACGCGTTGGCGAACCGGAAGACCACCACGTTGTTCACCGGCCGCTTGCCCAGATAGTGGTCGATGCGGAAGATCGCGGACTCGGGGAAGACGGCGATGCAGGATGCGGTTGAGCTCCTGCGCGGAGGCCAGGTCATGGCCGAAGGGCTTCTCGACAATCACGCGAGCACCCTGGGCGCAGCCCGACTTCGCCAATTGTTCCACCACTGTTTCGAACAGCAGCGGGCGGAATGGCCAGGTAATGCGCCGGCCGCTGCGCGCCCTTGAGTTCTTTGCGGATCGCCTGAAAGTGGCGGGGTCGGCGTAGTCGCCGTCCACGTAGCGCAGCAAGCCGCTCAGCTTGTCGAAGGCCGCGGGATCGACTCCGCCGTGTTTCTCCAGGCTGTCGTGCGCCCGCGCCCGAAGCTGGTCGAGGTTCCAGCCAGCCTTGGCCACGCCGATCACCGGCACGTTGAGGTGGCCGCGCTTCACCATCGCCTGCAGCGCCGGGAAGATCTTCTTGTATGCCAGATCGCCGGTGGCGCCGAAGAAGACCAGGGCGTCGGAATGGGAATCGCTCATTGCGAATCTCCTTTTGGCGAGCGTTATTTGGCTGCGGCTGTCTTCTCCAGGTGTCCGCCGAACCCGTAGCGCATCGCCGACAGCAGCTTGTCCTGATAATCCGCCTCGCCGCGCGAGCTGAAGCGCTGGTAGAGCGCGGCGGAGAGAACCGGCACCGGCACGGCTTCGTCGATGGCCGCCTTGATCGTCCACCGGCCCTCGCCGGAATCCGAGACGCGCCCGGCGAACTGGGAGAGAGCGGGATCTTTCACCAGGCCGGCCGCCGTCAGGTCCAGCAACCACGAGGCGATCACGCTGCCGCGCCGCCACACCTCCGCGATGTCGCGCAGGTTGAGGTCGTACTGGTAATGCTCGGGGTCGCGCAGCGGCGTCGTCTCGGCGTCGATCGCGTCCTGCTTCTTGCCCACGTTGGCGTCGCGCAAGACGCCCAGCCCCTCGGCGTAGGCGGCCATGATGCCGTACTCGATGCCGTTGTGGACCATCTTGACGAAGTGGCCGGCGCCGTTCGGGCCGCAGTGCAGATAGCCCTGTTCGGCGGTGCCGTCAGCTTCTCGCGTCCCGGCGTGCGCGGCATGTCGCCCGCGCCCGGCGCCAGCGTCGCGAAGATCGGATCGAGGTGCTTGACCACGTCCTTTTCGCCGCCGATCATCATGCAGTAACCGCGCTCCAGGCCCCAGACGCCGCCGCTCGTCCCCACGTCCACGTAGTGGATCCGCTTCGGCGGCGAGTTCCTTGGCGCGCCGGATGTCGTCCACGTAATAGGAATTGCCGCCGTCGATGAGGATGTCTTCCGGCTCGAGATGGGGCAGCAGGTCGGCGATGGTTTCGTCCACGGCCGCTGCCGGGACCATCAGCCAGATCGCCCGAGGCTTCTCGAGTTTCGTCACGAAATCCTGCAGCGAGGAGCTTCCTGTCGCCTTCTCCTGCACCAGCTCGTTCACCGCTTTCGGCGACCTGTCGAAGACCACGCACTGGTGGCCTCCTTTCAGGAGCCGCCGCACCATGTTTGCTCCCATCCTTCCAAGACCGATCATTCCGAGTTGCATGGATCACTCCTTCGCGTCAGGTTCAGACATTGGTTTCGATCGCAGTCATTTCTCCTTGAGTTTCCGGTAGCGGCGGATCAGATTGTTCGTCGAACTGTCATGGCCGAGCGCGGGCTCTGTCTGGCTCTCGAGTTCCGGAATGATGCGCTGGGCCAGCACCTTGCCGAGTTCCACGCCCCACTGGTCGAACGAGTTGATCTGCCAGATGGTGCCCTGGGTGAACACGATGTGCTCGTAGAGCGCGACCAGCTTGCCGAGAGTTTCCGGCGTGAGCCGGTCGGCGAGGATCGTGTTCGACGGGCGGTTGCCCTCGAAGACGCGGTGCGGCACGAGCCAATCCGGCGTGCCCTCGGCCTTGACTTGCTCGGGCGTCTTCCCGAACGCCAGCGCCTCGGTCTGGGCGAAGACGTTGGCCAGGAGCATGTCGTGGTGCCGGCCAAGCGGATTGAGCGCCTGGCCGAACGCGATGAAGTCGCAGGGGATGAGCCGGGTTCCCTGGTGGATCAACTGATAGAAGGAGTGCTGGCCGTTGGTTCCCGGCTCGCCCCAATAGATGGGGCCGGTCGCGTAGGTGACCTCGCTCCATCGAGCGTGACGTGTTTGCCGTTGCTCTCCATCGTCAACTGCTGCAGATAGGCTGGGAATCGCTTCAAGTACTGCTCGTAAGGCAGCACGGCAACCGTCTGCGCGCCGAAGAAATCGTTGTACCAGACTGCGAGCAGACCCATGAGCACCGGCAGGTTGCGCTCGAACGGGGCGGTGCGGAAGTGCTCGTCCATCTGGTGGAAGCCGTCCAGCATGGCTCGGAAATTGTCCGGGCCGATGGCCAGCATGGTCGAAAGGCCGATCGCCGAATCCATGGAGTAGCGCCCGCCAACCCAATCCCAGAATCCGAACATGTTGGCGGTATCGATGCCGAACTTGGCCACTTCCGCCGCGTTCGTCGAGACGGCGACAAAATGCTTGGCCACCGACTTTTCGTCGCCCCCCAGACCCTTCAGAGACCAGGCGCGAGCCGTGTGGGCGTTGGTCATCGTCTCCAGTGTCGTGAAAGTTTTCGAAGAGATGATGAAGAGCGTCTCCGACGGGTCGAGATCCTGGACCGCTTCGGCGAAGTCCGTGCCATCCACGTTGGAAACGAACCGGAAGGTCATGGCGCGGTCGCTGTAATGCTTCAGCGCTTCGTAGGCCATCACCGGGCCCAGGTCGGAGCCGCCGATGCCGATGTTGATGACGTTGCGAATGCGTTTGCCGGTGTGCCCTTTCCATTCCCCGCTGCGGACGCGATTGGAAAATTGCGCCATCTTGTCGAGCACGGCGTGGACCTGCGGCACGACATTCTCGCCGTCCACCACGATGGATGCTCCTTTGGGCGCGCGCAAGGCTACGTGCAGGACCGCCCGCTTCTCGGTGGTGTTGATCTTCTCGCCTCGAAACATGGCGTCGATCCGCGATTGCAGGCCTGATTCCTCGGCCAGTTCGATGAGAAGCTTGACGGTTTCGTCGGTGATGCGGTTCTTCGAGTAGTCCAGGAAAAGGCCCACGGCCTCGGCGGTCATCCGCTCGCCGCGCTTGGGGTCGTCCGCGAAGAGCTTCCGCAGATGCAATTCTCGGACCTTCTTGTAGTGGGATTGGAGAGCCTTCCAGGCCTTGCGTTTGGTCAGCGGTGCGATGCCCCTGCCTCTTATTACGTGTTACCACTGCGTGTTGCCATGTTCGCACTCCTTTCGTTTAAACCCTGTCCTTCAACTGGCCGCGGCCGTCTTGAGCGCGGCGCTCTTGGAATTAATCACCGCCATCAGTTCGTTCCAGGATTTGACGAACGACTTCGCCCCTTCATCCTGAAGCTGGGCGGCCAGAGCATCGACATCGATTCCGGCTCTTGCGAACTGCGCCAACACTTCTTCGCAATCGCCGCCGTCTGGCGGCAGGATCGCGCCCAATTCGCCGTGATCGGCGAGGGCCTTCAAAGTGGCCTCCGGCATCGTGTTCACCGTGAAAGGCGCAGCGAGGCCTTTGACGTAAAGGACGTCGGACGCCTTGGGATCCTTGGTTCCCGTGCTGGCCCAAAGAAGCCGCTGGGGACGCGCGCCGGAGTTGAAAGCGCGCTGCCAGCGGGGAGAGTCGAGCAACTCGCGGTAAGCTTTGTAGGTACGCTTGGCGATGGCGATGCCGAGTTGGTCGCGCAGCGATTCAGGCACCTTGCCCGATCACGGCCACGTCCCAGCGGCTGATAAATATCGATGCGACGGAGCCGACCACGGGTTTCAGCCCGGCGTCGATGCGCCGCTCGATGCCGCGCAGGAATGCTTCGGCAGCCGCCACGTATTGCTCGCGGGAGAACAAGAGGGTGACGTTGATCGGGATGCCGGCAAAGATCGCCTCCTCGATGGCGGGCAGGCCCTCCTTGGTGCCCGGAATCTTGATGAACAGGTTAGGCAGTCCCGCCCGCGCGTGCAGATCCTTGGCGGCGGCCAGAGTGCTGGCTGTGTCGTAGGCCAGCAAGCGGCGACACTTCGAGCGACACCCAGCCGTCCACGCCTTCGGTCCGGTCGTGAACCGGGCGAAACAGGGCGGCGGCACGGGTGATGTCCTCCAGCGCCAGGTCGAAGAACAGTGCCTCGCCTGATTTGCCTTTACTCAGTTCTCTCGCGAATCGCGGCGTCGTAAGCGGTGCTGTTCTTGATGGCGTGGTCGAAGATCGTCGGATTCGAAGTAAGCCCCGTTACCGAGAGCTCGTCGATGTAACGCTTAAGCGTGCCGCTGTTCAGCAGGTCCCG
This sequence comes from Terriglobia bacterium, assembly GCA_963705015.1. Taxonomy (GTDB): domain Bacteria; phylum Acidobacteriota; class Terriglobia; order Acidiferrales; family UBA7541; genus Palsa-360. The sequence continues at coordinate 4,897,735 of CAVPIN010000002.1, read as the reverse complement.
CGTGATGTTGTCGAGCCAGATGCTCTGGCCCAGATTGTGAAGTAATTGTGTCGCTTTCATCGTGTCTCCTTCGCGTCGTGGCCACATGACTAATGGGGCCATATTGCACTCAGTTTGGCGATACCGCCTCCAGAACCTTCCCCGTGTCCGAGATTTCATGGAGCCCTCGACCGATTCGATTTTTTCGTCAGTTTGCGCAGCCATTCGAAGGCCCGATCGGACAGCATGTCTTCCGTGCAGCGCCAGCTCCAATTGCCCTCGGCGACGCCCAGGTACGTTCATCCGCGCCTCTTTCCCCAGGTTCAACAAATCCTGCAGTGGAGCCATCGAAAGGGCGGCCACGGACGACCAAGCCAAGTCCATCAATGCCGGGGCAGGCATCGACCGCTTCTCTCCCGCTGGCAGTTTCAAGTAGTTCCACAGCTCTCTGTCGCTGATCATCCGGCAATTCCTCAAACCAGTCGCGGGTCGTGGGATTGTCATGGGTTCCGGTGTAGACCACCGTGTTGTGGTCGTAATTTTCAGGGAGATAAGGGTTATCCGATTTGCCGTCGAATGCGAACTGAAGAACGCGCATCCCCGGCAGATGAAACTGGTCGCGCAAGTGCATACACGTCAGGCGTGATCATTCCCAGATCCTCGGCGATGAACGGCAGGGTGCCCAGCTCTCTCTGCACCGCATGAAAGAAATCGGCGCCGGGACCAGCGACCCATTGCCCGACTGTGCCGTGGGCGCTCCGGCTGGCACATGCCACGCCGCCACGAACGCCCGGAAATGATCCAGCCGGATCACGTCGACGTGGGCCAGCAGAGATCGCAACCGAGCTGATGGACCAGCGATAGTCCGACTGCGCGAAGAGCCTCCCAGTTATAGACGGGATTACCCCAAAGTTGTCCCTGCGCGGCTGAAGTAATCGGGAGGCACGCCGGCGACGACGCGTGGCCGGTGCTGTTCGTCCAGCAGAAATAATTCCGGGTGAGCCCAGACGTCGCTCGAGTCGGGAGAAACAAAAAAGGGCAAGTCGCCGATCAAGCTTACGCCCTTTTTATGAGCGTGCGCTCTTGAGCCGCTCGGCTTGGCGGAACAACAGGAACTGCGCGAAGCACACCTGGTCGATTTCATCCGTCAGTTCGCGTCGAACCCGGTCAAGTGCCGTCGGCTGGCGCTCGACCAACTCTGCCGGCCATTCGAGATAATAGGTGCCCCCGAACCGTACTTTGAGCGCGCGGAACAGCGCGTAGTCCTCCAGCCAATGCGCTTGGTCATTGCGGAATTGCTCATACGCTGGCCGCAGGTCGGCGCGAGCCCCTGCGTTGAAATTGGCCCAGGCTTTCTCGAGGAGCCCGTGTTTGAAAGGGATCACTGCGCTGTAGTCGATTTTGTTTTGCGGGAAGGAGGGGGCCTGACAGTCGCTTGCCCGCAACAGCCCATCCTCAATCAACCAGTCCGGACTGATGAGCAGTCCATTCCCGGCGAAAGATGATAAGGATTGATACGGCGAGTTGCCGTATCCGGTGGGGCCGAGCGGCAGCATCTGCCACCAGCTTTGTCCCGCCCGAGCCAGACGATCGATCCAGGATATTGCGGCAGGTCCCATATCGCCGATGCCATAGGGCGAGGGCAGAGACGTGACGTGCAGCAGCAAACCGGAGGCGCGGTATGCCGGAGGAAACGGCGGCAGGCCGATGGTATCGGGGCTCATTCTCATCCTTCCGACGAGCTCAGGGCATCATTCACAATTCCCTCGGCCTCTGTCACGATGGAGTTCAGGTGCGCATTGATCCTTGAAGCTTTCCGCGTAAATCTTGTAGATGTTTTCCGTGCCCGAAGGCCGGGCCGCAAACCAGCCGCTGGCGGTCACGACTTTCAACCCGCCGATCGGCGCGTTGTTTCCGGGGGCGCGGGTTAGTTTGGCGATGATCGGCTCCCCAGCAAGGGTCGATGCCGTTACAGCCTCAGGCGACAACTTCCCGCAACTTCGCCTTCTGCTCGGGTGTTGCCGGCGCGTCGATGCGCGTGTAATAGGATGTGCCGAACTCCGCGGTCAATTCGCGATAATGTTCGCCCGGATCCTTGCCCGTGCGGGCAGTGATCTCGGCCGCCAGCAGGTCCATGATCAGCCCGTCTTTGTCGGTCGTCCATACGGTGCCGTCCTGCCGCAAGAAGCTCGCGCCGGCGCTCTCTTCGCCGCCGAAGCAGCACGAGCCGTCGACCAGCCCCGGAACGAACCATTTGAATCCCACGGGAACCTCGAATAAGCGGCGGCCCAGCTTTTGCACCACTTTGTCAATCATGCTGCTGCTCACCAGCGTTTTCCCGACCGCAACGTTTGCCGGCCACAAAGGTCGGTGCGCCGAGCAGGTAGCGGATCGCCACCGCGAGGTAGTGATTGGGGTTCATCAGCCCAGCTGAGGGCGTGACGATTCCATGCCGGTCAGAGTCCGGATCGTTGGCGAATGCGACCTGGTATTTGTCTTTGAGCCCGACAAGCCGGGCCATCGCATACGGGCTGGAACAGTCCATGCGAATCACGCCGTCGTGATCAACGGTCATGAACGAGAATGTCGGGTCGATCACCGGATTAACGACCGTGATATCCAGATTGTAGATGGAGTTGATCGGCTCCCAGTAAGGTCTCGCGGCGCCTCCCAGCGGATCGACGCCCAGCTTGAGGCCCGCGCCTCGGATCGCGTCCATGTCCACGACATTTCGCAGGTCGCGGACGTATGGCATCACGAAGTCTTCCTGATGGGTGCTCTCCGCCTTGATCGCTGTGGCGAAAGCCGTCCGCTTCACGCCCGCGTTGTTTCCTCGCAGGAGTTCGTTGGCCCGATCCTCGACCCAGCGCGTTACGTCGGTATCGGCAGGACCGCCGTTCGTCGGGTTGTACTTGAAGCCGCCATCCTCCGGCGGGTTGTGCGATGGCGTGATCACAATGCCGTCCGCGAGATGCTCCTTTGCGGCCGCGGTTGTAAACGAGAATGGCTCGCGAGATGACGGGCGTCGGCGTGACGCCGTTGTCTCGCTGAATGATTGTATCCACATTGTTGGCCGCCAGAACTTCGAGCGCGGTGCGCTGGGCCGGATCGGACACTGCGTGCGTATCCTTGCCCATGTAGAGCGGGCCGTCAGTGCCGGCGCTCCGCCGGTAATCGCAGATCGCCTGCGTGATGGCAAGAATGTGCGCTTCGGTGAAGGTGCCATGCAGCGGCGAGCCGCGATGTCCGCTGGTTCCGAAACTGACCATCTGGTTGGGATCGGTTAAGTCTGGCCGGCGCTCAAAATACTCGCGATCGAGCTGAGCCGACGTCGATCAGCATCTCTTTGGGGGCAGGCTTCCCAGCCAGAGGCGACAACCTCGGGAATGGTTGTGCTCCTACGGCACCGGACATGGCTTCACCTCCCAGATCTGGCCAGCATATTCGGCGATGGTACGGTCGCTGGAGAACTTTCCGGAACCCGCAACATTCAAAATAGCCTTGCGCACCCACTCGTCCGGGTTGGCATATAGGTCGCGCAACCGCTGGTCCGCCTCGAGATAGGACTTCAAATCCGCAAGGTGCATGTAGTGATCCCCGTTGGTCAACAGCGTGTCGTATATCGGGGCGAAGATACCGGGTTCATTGCGGCTGAAATGATTCGGAGGAGATCAGATCCAATGCCGCGCGCGTCTCCGGCTCGTGGTCATAGTGCCAGTGCGGATTGTACCACCCGCGGCTGTCCGCGACCTGTTGCGCCGTCAGACCAAAAAGGAAGAAATTTTCCTCGCCCGCTTCCTGCGCCATCTCGATCGTGGCGCCATCGCGCGTGCCGATCGTTAACGCGCCGTTCATCATGAATTTCATATTGCTCGTGCCACTGGCTTCATAGCCCGCCGTCGAGATCTGGTTGGAAACATCACTGGCAGGAATCAGCCGCTCAGCGAGTGTGACGTCGTACTCGGGCAGGAATAGAACCTTGAGCCGGCCTTGCGTCGCAGGGTCGGCATCGATTGTATCCGCCATATTTTCGATGAACTTGATGATGAGCTTGGCAAGCTGGTAGGCGGGCGCCGCCTTGCCGGCGAAAAAAAACGTGCGCGGTGCCATCTCCATCTTGGGATTCTCTCGCATCCGGTTGTAAAGCACTATGACGCGCAGCGCATTGAGCAGTTGCCGCTTGTATTCGTGGATGCGCTTGATCTGGCAATCGAAGATGGAGTCCGGATCCACTATCCCGCCGGATTCCGATTTCAGCCAAGCGGCAAACTGAGATTTGGCCTCGCGCTTGGCTTTCCTAAAACCATCGCGAATACCCTTGTCGTCCACCAGCTGCTTCAGTTTATTTAGTTCGCTAAGGTTCGTGATCCAACCATCGCCAATAGCCTCTGTAATCACGTGGGCAAGAGGCTGGTTCGCCAGCAACAGCCAGCGGCGTGGGGTGACGCCGTTGGTCTTGTTGCTGAAGCGTTCGGGAAACACCTCTGCCAAATCTTTGACCGTCACTGTGCGCAAAAGTTCGGAGTGAATCGCGGAAACACCATTCGTGCTGTGCGAGCCGACGATGGCCAGATTGGCCATGCGAACGTGTTTAACCGGGCCTTCCTCAATCAGGCTCACGCGTTGAACGCGCCCCTCGTCACCCGGGAATCGGGTCCGAACTGAGTCCAGCAGGCGGCGGTTGATTTCATAAATGATCTCCAGATGACGCGGCAGCATCGTCTCGAACCACGCGACTGGCCATTTCTCCAATGCCTCGGGCAGCAGAGTGTGATTCGTGTACCCCAGGCTCCTTTGCGTCAGATCCCATGCCGTATCCCATCCCAGGTGGGCCTCATCGAGGAGAATCCGCATTAATTCGGGAACCGCTAATGTCGGGTGCGTGTCGTTAAGCTGGATGGCGATCTTTTCAGGGAGCGCATTCCAATCGGTGTTGCCGCGTCGGAAGCGCCTTACGAGATCGGCAAGCGAGCAGGCCACGAGAAAATATTCCTGCATGAATCGCAATCCCTGTCCACGGCTCGTCGAGTCGTCCGGGTAGAGCAGCGCTAGTAAGTGTTTCGGCTTCGAGAGCCTCAGCTACCGCACCGACGAAATCTCCGTGACTGAACGTCTGAAACTCGAAATAATCGGGTGCCTTCGCAGCCCAGAGGCGAAGCGTGTTGATGTTCTTGCCCCCATAACCGACAACGGGCCGATCAAACGGGACGCCGATCAAGCATGATGCTTTGCCGACGACCGCTCGCAAAGCCCCGCCTTGCACCTCGAAGGAGCAATTCAGCTTGATTTCGACTCTCTCGTGATACCGGACAACCTCCCAGGGGTCCGGACAGCGAAGCCAATTGTCGGGCTTTTCCTGCTGCCAGCCGTTTTGAATGGCTTGCTTGAACATGCCATATTCGTACCGCAGGCCGTACCCCATTGCAGGGAGTTGCATGGTGGCCATGGAGTCGAGGAAGCAAGCGGCCAGCCGCCCAAGTCCCCCATTTCCCAGGCCTGCGTCGGGTTCTTGGTCGAGAAGTCCCAGCCAGTCGAGGTTTTCATCTTTGACTGCTTCCCTCACCACAGGATCAAGCAACAGATTCATTACATTGTTGGCGAGCGAACGGCCAATGAGAAACTCAATGGACAAATAATAGACGCGCTTGGGGTTATCGCGTGCGTAGGTGTTCTCAGTCTTTATCCAGCGCTGAGATAGGATATCCCGCACGGAACGGGCGAGAGCCTCGAAGCGCTCGCGTGGGTTGGCAGTGGCCGGGTCGACGACGTTGTCGAACACGAGGTGGCGCTCATACAACTCACTCTCCGTGCCTGCTAAATCGATGGGACCGGTCCCATGCTGACTGCGAAGTTTCGCGATAGCGCCTGACCCGGTTGACGCCTCTTGCCCCTTCGCTGCCCTTGTGCCCATAACGAAGTTTCCTTTAGTTAAGTTTGAACTTTTGCTACCCCCGTTAGATGCTCTAATATGCTTGGCGTTACTCGATATCTGGACTGATGGTCCGGATGAATCCGGGGCATTCGAAAAAAAACTGATCGGTCATATAATCCAGCTTTCAATTCAAAGGAGAAATCAAATGGCAGACCCCAAATCCCCTGCAAGCGAAAACGAAGTTTCTCGTGACCGCCTCGCGGAGCTGCTGAACGAAGACCTTTCCCGCGAGTACCAAGCCATCATCGGATACGTTGTCTATTCCCAGGTGCTCAGCGGCGCACAATATATGGACATTGCCGCTCAGCTGGAGATCCATGCCAAGCAGGAGCTCGATCACGCCTTGATCCTCTCACGGCAGATCGACTATTTGGGCAAAATGCCGGCGGTTACTCCCAAGCCGGTGCGCACATCGAAGAATCCGAAAGACATGCTCCGGTACGATCTCGACAATGAAAACGAAACGATTCGCAATTATCGCGAGCGCATTCCGCAATGTGAAGCACTGGGAGAATATGCCATGGCGGAACAGATTCGCCAGATCCTCATGCAGGAGCAGGACCATCAAATCGATCTAGCCACCGCCCTCGGCGAAGAAGTTCCAGACCTTGGCGGTGGTCCCAAGGGACGTACCCTGCGTAAGCGTCGCTAACGCAATTCGCATCGCGCCCGGCGGCGGCTCCGAGAACTTACGCACATGGATATCTGTGGGTGATTCTGGCCCGACCTTGCTGCACTCAGGAGGCAATCTATGAAGGACCAGCACACATCACAAAGTTCCAACTTCCGTGGCGTGGCATTGATCGCCACTGCGATCGGCGCGGTCGCAGTCGGCGCATTCGCAATCGGGGCGCTAGCCATTGGGCGGTTGGCGATCCGCCATGTGGTGATCGATAGCGCCAAACTCAAATCCCTCGAGATTCAGGACCTTACCGTGACACGACTTCGCGCCGCCGAAGTCACCGTGAGCGGTTCCCTCAATCTACCAGAAGGCAATGCCGATTCCATGATCTCACCATGAGATATGCCTGTCGGCTGATGTCGGCCAGCAAACTCCTGACGGAGGAAATCATGTCACGAGAATCGCGCATGTTCAGGGCGACGGCGGCAGACCAACCAGGATGCTCGCAGTGGGAGATAAAAAATGGATGCGTCACCAGGAACTGGACCGAGTGCAGCTCTCAGTGACTATCTGGCTGCGGAGCGAACTCTCCTCGCATGGATACGGACGGGCTTGGCCCTGATGGGATTCGGCTTCGTCGTCGCCCGTTTCGGACTTTTCCTGCAGCAGCTTCAAATAGCTCAGCACGCTCCCACGGTACAGTCCTACGGCCTGTCGTTGTGGTTTGGAACCGCGCTCATCGCAGCCGGCGTAGCGGTGAATGTATTTTCCGGGTGGCACCACGTTCGACTTATTCGGACATTGGACCTTGGCCGTGTGACAGGCCCTCACACTTCGAACTTGGCCCTGGCGACATGCCTGTTCCTGGCACTAGTCGGACTGGGAATGGCGATTTATCTGATTTCAATCCACGATTCCACGCGTTCAAATTCCGGGGACAATTCCCGAGTTAACGGGGAGACGATTATGGCGGCAACTACAGGCAACGGCATCATTTCTATTCTCAGCAGCCACTCGGTGGACCAGACAGTGGAGAAGCTCAAGGGTATTTTGCAAGCGAAAGGAGTAATGCTCTTCGTGTTGGTCGATCATAGCGGAGAAGCGGAAAAGGTGGGATTGAAGATGCCTCCCACCAAGCTCGTAATCTTCGGGAGCCCCAAAGCAGGAACGCCTCTCATGCTGGCCGCTCCCAGCGTCGCCATTGATCTCCCTCTCAAAATCCTGGTCCGGGAGGATCTTGAAGGAAAAGTGTGGATTTCCTATAACAGCCCTGTGTTTTTGCAGGAGCGGCACGGCTTGCCGAAGGAGTTGCTACAGAACATAGCAGTGGTCGAAACCTTGGCAGCCAAGGCTGGAGAGTAACGCCGGTCCAAGTTGTATGAAGCCCCCGTGCGACGAAGCTGTACTGCGGTCCGGGAATGCTGACGCCCCGTGTGCGGCGCGAGCGGGACGCTGGGTTCTGGCGGCGACAATTCTCGGTTCCAGCATGGCCTTCATTGACAGCACCGTAGTCAATGTAGCTTTGCCGGCGGTCCAAACGAGCCTCCACGCCACCGTCATCGGTGTGCAATGGGTAGTCGAATCCTACGGGCTGTTCCTGGGAGCCTTGATTCTTGTCGGAGGCTCCTTGGGAGACATGCTTGGCCGGCGAAGGATGTTCTTAACTGGTGTAGGGATTTTCGCGATTGCTTCGATTGCTTGCGGTCTTGCCTGGAACATTGAGCAGTTGATTATCGCGCGCAGTGTCCAAGGCGTGGGCGCTGCCTTTCTCGTCCCGGGCAGTCTATCCATCATCAGCACATGTTTCGATGAGCGAACCCGTGGTCAAGCGATTGGCACGTGGTCCGGTTTCACTGCCATCACAACCGCAGCCGGACCGGTCCTCGGCGGGTGGCTGATTGACCATGCTTCCTGGCGCTGGGCGTTCTTTATCAATATTCCGATCGCTATTGCGGTGATTGCGATTTCGTTACGACATATTCCCGAAAGCCGCAGCGCCGCTGCCTGGCATGTAGACTGGCTGGGAGCCCTGGCTGGCACTTTGGGACTGGCGGGCGTGGTATATGGATTCATCGAATCCACAAACCTTGGTTGGGGCAATCCTCTCGTTTTCGGAAGCCTGATTGCCGGCTTTACTTGCCTCATCCTTTTCGCCTTGATTGAGGCGAGAGCAAACTCACCAATGGTTCCACCCGGGCTGTTTCAGTCGAACAGTTTTGCTGGCGCAAACCTTTTCACGCTGCTTCTCTATGCCGCCCTGGGAATCTTTTTTTTCTTGTTTCCGTTGAACCTTATCCAAGTGCAGGGATATTCGACAACTGCAGCTGGAGCTGCCGCGTTGCCTCTAATCTTGTTGACCTTTTTCCTTTCTCGCTGGTCCGGTGGACTCATCACGCGGTACGGTGCGAGGGTCCCACTCGTGACCGGACCGCTCATTGCTGCATCAGGTTTCATACTTTTCGCTTTTCCTGGAGTGGCAGACAGTTACTGGAAATCATTCTTCCCCGCGTTCCTCGTTCTCGGTCTCGGAATGGCAATTAGCGTGGCTCCTCTGACGACGGTCGTTATGGATTCAGCAGGGGAGGGACATGCGGGCACCGCCTCCGGTATTAACAATGCAGTTGCCCGCGTTGCGAGTGTACTGGCCGTTGCCATCCTCGGGATTGCGATGGTGAAGACCTTTAGTTCCAGCTTGAATCGCAGTCTCTCAGGCCAAATGATTCCCCCGGGCATTTTCCAGTACATTCAGTCAAACGAAATCAAGCTTGCCGGTCTTGACTTACCCTCTGGGCTGGATGCCGGCACACAAGGCGTGATCCGCGCATCAATTTCCAACGCTTTTGTCTTTGGATTCAGGGTTGAAATGTTCATCTGTGCCGGTCTGTCGTTGGCAAGCGCTCTTGTCACCTGGCTAATCATTCCTACTCGCCCCGAATAGCACGCTTCCTTCCCGCTTCCGGCAAATTTCGTATAGAATGCGTCCAATTCACAGCCAGCAAATTGGGGACAGGGAGAAAATTCCATGACGTGTCGATTGAAAATTTTTGCGGTAATTCTCACTGGAATCGCTGGATTTGCAGCCATCCCCGCACGGGCACAGACAGCAGGCAAATATCTCGCGCCGCGCGACCAGGTGGTCGCCATCCGCGCCGGGCACCTGTTTGATGCGCGCTCTGGCACGATGCTCGCCAACCAGGTGGTAATCGTGCGGGGCGACCGCATCACCGATGTCGGCGCCGGCATCGCTATTCCGTCGGGCGCAACGCGTAATCGACCTCTCGAATGCCACGGTCATGCCCGGAATGATCGACGCGCACGTTCACATCAACACAGGCGGCGACACCGAAGCCCAGCGCACGCTGATTGCACTCGCCAACGCCCAGATCGACTTGAGCGCTGGGTTCACCACGGTCCTCGATATGGATTCGCGCGGCGGCTACAACACCGTCGACATTCGCGACCAGATCACGGCGGGCCGCGTCCAGGGCCCGCGTATGCAGGTGGTGGGCGAATCGCTCAATCCTCGCGCGACCAATTATTATCCGGACATCCGCTCGGGCCGTTTCCAGGAAGGCTTCATCGAGGACAAGAACGTCAATGGTCCGTGGCTCGCACGCGCCGCGGTGCGCGAGGCAAAGTTGCACGGCGTCGATTGGGTAAAAATTTATACCACGCAGGATTTCGCCGGCACCATGCACATGTGGACGCCCGACGCGAAGCTGGTGAATTCGCCTTCGCTCACTTTCGAGGAAGTGCAGGCCGTCGTCGACGAAGCGCATCGGCTTGGAATCAAGGTTGCCTGCCACGCCTATGGCGGCGAAGGCATGGCCAGCTGCATCAACGCGGGCGTGGATGCGCCCAATCATCTGCTGGAACTCGACCAGGACGGCATCAAAGTCTTATTGCAGAAGAAACTTCCCTACGAGGTGACCATCGACGATCTGATCGCGCTGGAAAAAGGGGATCTGGAGGCGACCGGCGGACGCAATTCGCGCATGAAGCTTGTCGAACAGGCGTTCCGGCGCGCGATTGCGGCCGGCGTACCCATCGTCTTCGGCAGTGGCGCCACCTCCGCCGAAATCCCACATGGCAAGCAGGCGAACCAGTTCTCCTATCTACGCGAAATGGGGATTGACTCCGGTCGCAGGCGCTGCAGACGGCGTATCTGAATGCCGCCCACATGCTGAATTACGGCATCGAGAAGGACATCGGCACCGTCGAAAAAGGCAAGTTCGCCGACATCATCGCGGTTTCGGGAAATCCGCTTGCGGACGTGACCGAAATGGAGCGCGTGCGCTTCGTAATGAAGGGCGGCATGGTCATCCGAAACGATTTCGCCGGTCGGTAGAGGGTGCAAACAAGTTCATCCGGAAAATGGGTCCGAGCGAAGTTAGAACAGGCGAGTCGCAAATTCCCATTCCTTGAATTTATAGCATCTATCTCATGAACGTGTAAGTTCATCGTGAAGCAATGTACGTACACACGTATTGACATTAATTGCCTTTCTGGATATCCTGTCTTTATCGCGGCCAGTTATGCGTTTTGAGTGGGATGAGAACAAGAGCCGGCAGAATCTTCGAAAACATGGCGTCCGCTTTGAAACTGCAGTCCTTGCTTTCGACGATCCCAACGCCATTACCCAGCGTGATCTCCACATCGACCATGAGGAACGCTGGCTAACGCTCGGCGCCATCGGCACGCGTTCGATCCTATTGGTGGTGCATACCTACCATGAAAAGCAAAATGAAGAAGTCATTCGCATCATCTCAGCCCGCGCCGCCGAGTCGCACGAAAGGAGAGCTTATGAGGAAGCTCACGAAGGAGCAAAAGCGGGACGTCAGAGCTATCGCCGCAAAAAAAGACGAAGGCATTGATTTTTCGGACGCTCCTGCGGTTCTCGACTGGAGCGCAGCTGAAATCGGCAAGTTCTACAGGCCTCGCAAGCAACCCGTTACCATGCGTCTGGATTCCGACATCATCGAATGGCTTAAGTCCGACGGCCGTGGTTATCAGACCAAGGCAAATTGGCTCTTGCGACATGCCATGCTTCACTTCACCACAGAGAAGAGCACGAGCGGGCACAATCTTTCACAGAGGCGTGGCAAGGTCGAACGCCAAAAACGAAAGGTTCGATTCACGCCTGCCTGATCCAAGCGGGACTCGGTTCAGTTGCTGGCGAGGTAGAAATACCCGACCTTGTTGTTCGACGGGGAAGCCCACCACATGCGTCCCTGATCATCATGGAAGAATTCCCGCATCGTGTTTTCCGAGTAAGGAAAGGGATACTCGACCACCTTACCCGTGGCGGGATCGAGGCAGCCCACCAGGTCCTGATGCATGTTGGCATACCAGAGCCGGCCGTTCTTATCCATGTCAAACGCGTAGGGGCTGGGACTTGGGCCGGGTAGCGAATATTCTTTGAACGTTTCCGTTTTCGGATCAAATCGCGCGATCTTGCCGCCGCCTCCGCCCATTGCCGGATCGTCGTAACGCAGCCCACCGCTGGAATTGATTCCAAATTCGGCGAACCAAACCGCTCCGTCAGGTGCTACTTGTAATCTTCGCGGATAGGCTCTCGGCGTCGGGACCGTGTACTTGGTCACTTTTCCCGTTTCCGGGTCCACCTTCCCGATTTTTCCTTTGGAGTTAAACTCAGCAAACCAGAGTGTGTCGTCCTTGGCCAGAGTGATGCCATAGGGCGAAGTCTCCGGGAAATGCTTAAATGTTCCCGTCGAAGGGTCAAATTTGCTCAGCGGACCACCAGATGACCATACGTTTCCGTGCGAATCCACTCGAGCCGTGTGTTTGCCTCCGCGGGCCGCCGGGCCATCCTGCCCGGTAATGTAGGTGTCCTGATATTCCGTGATTTGTTGCGTTTTAGGATCCCATTTCCCGATTTTGTCCGTTGCCTGTTCCTCAAACCATACACTTCCGTCAGCGGCAGGAACGGCGGAATGAATCATGACGGTACCCTGAGAGGGCGTGTGGAACTCCTGTATTTCGCCGGTTTTTGGATTCAGTTTTCCGATGGAATCCGACAAGCTCCAGAAGGGCATCCACACGTTGCCCAGCTTGTCGGGGGCCGCGCTGAACGGCATGCGGTTGGGACCGGCCATGTCGTAACTTACATACACGATCTTCATGGCCTCGTCGGCGTAAGGACCGTGGACAAAATTCTTGTACTCCGGCATATCGGCCACATTTTTCGGCAACTTGGAATCGGTTCCAAAAGCGGCATTCAGATAGGAGGCGATGACGGCGGCATCGTCGTCGGTCACGGTCGGGAGGCGGTAATGCATGGCCGTGCGCATGAAAGCGACTGCCTGCGTCCAGCCTTCCTGATCGCGCTTTACGCCGGCCATTTTAGTTTGGAACGAATGACACTCGAGACAATGGTCCTCGATCAGCAACTTCCCTTTTCCGTCCGGCAAAAGATGATCGCCTTCATAAAATGAAAGATCGCTCCAGCGCACGATCCCGGACTTCAAGGCAAAATCAAAAGAAGCCTTTTGACCGCCGGTAAGAGCCACGCCGTCGCGCGGGTCGCTGGCGAAACCGATGGCCCTGATGCGCACCGTGTAGTCGCCGGCCGAGAGGTCGTCCACGTGGTAGCGCCCGTCCTTGTCGGAGAGCACGTTGACCGTGATCCGGGTCTTCTTATTCTGCGCCTCCACAAACGCGCCCTTGAAAGGCGCACCGTCGGGCCCTTTCACCGTTCCGGTGATGGTTGCGCCGTAGGCGACAGGGATCAGGAAAATAATCATGCCCGCCATACCCAGAATCGCTCTGAACTTAGCTACTCGCATATGTCCTCCGCGTTTCGGTTGGTTGTCTCTTGAGCAGAGAGCCGAATTGTTCCCCGCTGCATATTCCCTGGATAGAACAGGTCGCCCAAAAACAATTCCTGGCGGCGATTCTATCATTTATGAGACTCGCTTTGGCGAGCTCGTATTTCACCGTTCCTGCAGTGCTCCTTACGCGCTCTGCGCCTGCCAATGTTTCATTTCGTCCGCCGAGGGGCCGTACATCCCGGGGATTTCGACGTCGTTCTCCCGCAAGTAGACGCCCAGCTGCGCGCGATGGTGGATCAGGTGATTCATCATCATGCTGCGCAACACTGCGACGCGAGGCATGGAGAAAACTTCCTTGCCCGCGTAATGAAAACTCCAGATCTTGGCGAGGTCCTCGTCGCTCGCGCCGGCAATCGCCGCCCGGGCCTCGGCCGCGCGCTTCTCGAAGGTTTCGAGTAGCTCCTTCTTGGTTGTGGGGCTGAACGGCTTTTCGCCGCCCTTCATTTCGAGCTTTTCCAGCATAATGGTGGCGGTCCCGTAACTGGGAATTTCGGCGACGTGCCCGGCCAGGCGGCCCAGCGTCATCGATTTTTCGTGCGGCTTGAAATCAAACTTGCCATCGGGCACGCACGCGAGCAGCTTGCGCGTGCTCTGCATTTCCTGATCGAATTCCGGCAAAAGCATCTCAGCGATCGACATAAATCCTCCTATGGGGAATTTCAGCGGGGATGAGCATAGCAGATTTCATAGGCGAATAAATAGCGAAATGTGCATCCAGTAGGACAGGCACTCTTGCCTGTCCCTTACGATGCGGCAGGCAATGCTACCGTATCAATCAGTTCATTGGTTCCGGCGCTCACGCGCCGGGACTCCACGGACAGGCAAGAGTGCCTGTCCTACAAGTAGGTGCTGGACGAAAGAATCGCCAATGGTGTAGGTTCAGCAGGAGAATTCCGGATAAGAACGTACTCGAATCAAATCCATGAAGCCACGATTACTGGCGTCGACGAAACTGCTTGTTGCCGGAGTTCTCTCTCTGCTTGTCGGCCGTTGCGCCGTCGCCGACGTTCTGGACAAAACCAGGAATGTCGGCGGGATAACCGTGCACTACAAGGTGCTTCTCCCAAACGGCTACGATCCGGCGAAGGCGTATCCCGCAGTTCTCGCGTTTTCGGGCGGACCGCAGACCATGGACACAGTAGAACGCACTCTGGAAAGAAACTGGCGCGCCGAGGCGGAGCGCCGGGGTTATATTGTTGTGATACCGGCCGCTCCCGAGGAAGGTGTGTTTTTCGAGGGCGGCGACAAAATATTTCCCGAGTTTTTGACTCTGCTCCTCGCAGACTACAAGATTCAAAATAATAAATTTCATATTGCTGGGGTCTCCAACGGAGGCATCAGCGCCTTTCACATCGCCGTGAAATATCCGCGGTACTTCGCGTCTGTGACGGCATTTCCCGGCTTTGTGCCAGTTGGCGACCAGGCACATCTGGGGGCTCTCGCAGGAATTTGCGTCAATCTGCACGTCGGAGAACTTGACGCGGATTGGTTGCAGGGGTCGTACTTGTTAGCCGATCAACTCCGAGGCTGGGGACTTACCGTGCGGTTCACGGTGGAAAAAGGGCAGCACCACCGCATCGAGACGTTTGAAAATGAAGGCTCGGCGCGCCTGTTCGATCAGTTCGAGGAGGCCCGCAAGGGTTGCGGCAAGTGATTGGCACTGAACGGAAGGTTTACGGATCACTGAAAATACGCAGGAGCAAACCCATGAAGCCTCGATTCCCGGCCCCGGCCAAACTGATCGTTGCCGCAGTCCTCTCGCTGCTCGTGGGCCGCTGCGCGGTTGCCGATGTGCTCGACAAAACAGCACAAATTAATGGGGCCACTGTGGAATACAAGGTGGTGCTCCCGAAGGACTACGATCCGGCAAAGGTGTATCCCGGCGTTCTGGCGTTTCCCGGCGGCGGGCAGGCCATGAACTCGGTGGAGGGCACCGTGGAAAGGCACTGGCGTGATGAAGCTCAACGCCGGGGCTACATTGTCGTCGTCCCAGCCGCGCCTTTTGGCATGTTGTTTTTTGAAGGCGGCGACCGGATTTTCCCCGCGTTTATCACCAAGATTCTCAGCGACTACAAAATTCAAAATAACAAATTGCACATTGCCGGAGTGTCCAACGGAGGCATCAGCGCCTTTCACATTGCTGCGTCCTACCCGCAATATTTCCTGTCTGTGACAGGATTTCCAGGCTACCTGCCGGATGCCACGCCGACCCGCGTGCGCGCTCTCTCGAAGATGTGCATTAATATGCACGTCGGAGAACTGGACACTGATTGGCTCGACGGAATGAAAAGACAGGCCGATGAATTTCGCGCCCAAGGATTCACCGTGCGATTCACGGTCGAGAAGGGTCAGCATCACCGCCTGGAGACTTTTGAAAATGAAGGCGCGGCACGGTTTTTCAACCAGTTCGAGGAGGCGCGCAAGGGTTGCGGGAAATGAATGGCACCGAAGGTCACCGGGGTTTTGATAAGTCGGTACATCCGGTAAAGATTGCGGTACACTGCAATTTCGCGTCACCCGTTCCCTGTTGAATTCGTCAAAACGCACGGAGGCACTTATGAAAGCACGACGCTTGCTACTGATCGCTACGATCGTGAGTTTTCTCGCCTTTCTGCCTTGCGTCGCACCCGCTCAGACCAAAACTCAGTCGCCATTCCCGGCAGCGCTCGCGGGGCAGGTTACCTCCACCGAAGAAGGCCCCATGGAGGGGGTGCTCGTCACCGCGAAGAAAACCGGTTCCACGATCGCGACCACTGTAGTCAGCGATGCGCAGGGGCGCTATCGCTTCCCTGCCGCGAAATTGGAGCCCGGGCATTATGACTTGAGCATCCGGGCGGTCGGCTATGACCTTGACGGGCCCTCCAATGTCGATATCGCCGCGCAGAAACCTGCCACGGCCAATCTGAAACTCAGTAAAGCAGCCAATCTCTCCAAGCAGCTCACCAACGCGGAATGGATTGAGAGCGTTCCCGGCACGCACGAACAGAAGGCTTCCCTCGGGGGCTGCGTGACTTGCCACATGCTGCAGAAGCCGATCTTTTCCGCGTACGATGCGGACCAATTTGTGCAGTTGCAGGCAAAAATGGCGGCCTTCGTGAATCAAAGCATTCCAGAGATGCAACAGGTTCGCCTTGCCGAGCGCCTCGCGAATCAGCAGGAAGTTGGCGAGGAAGGCGGGCAAAGCAAGCAGCAGCAATCACGCCGTCGCATGGCGGAATTTCTCGCCAGCATTAATTTGAGCAAAGGACCACTGTGGAGCTATTCACTGAAAACTTTTCCGCGGCCCACGGGCAAAGCCACGCGCGTCATCATCACCGAGTACGATCTGCCAAAACCCACTCGTCAGCCGCACGACGTGATCGTCGATGCGGACGGAATGGTCTGGTACATCAGCTTCGGCGAGCAAATCATCGGAAAACTCGATCCCAAGACGGGCAAGACCACCGAGTTTCCCGTCCCGGTGCTGAAGCCCGATTCTCCAAAAGGCGAGCTTGCGCTGCGGCCTGATGACGACGGGAATCTTTGGGTGGGGATGATGTATCAGGGAGCGGTCGCGAAGTTCGACAGGAAAACAGAAAAATTCCAGACCTGGAGCCTTCCGCCGGAAGACAACAAGGATTACACGCAGATCAATCAGGTGGACGCCATGCACTCCAAGGTGGACGGGAAGGTGTGGGTGCAGGATGCCGGCACCTATAGCCTCCGCCAGCTTGATCCAATCACCGGGAAATTCGACGTCTACCAGCCGTTTCCGGCGCCCAGTCCGAACATTTACGACGTAATTTCGGACTCGCAAAACAATGCATACTTCACGGTCTTCGGCGCCGATCAAATTGGAAGGATTGATGCCAAGACCAAGAAGATCACGTATTACAAGACGCCCACTCCCAATTCCGCGCCGCGCCGCGGGATGATGGACTCGCGCGGCCACTTGTGGTTCGCCGAATTTCGCGGCAACAAGATCGGAATGTTCGACACCGAGACGCAGCGCTTTCAGGAATGGACGCCGCCAACGCCCTGGGCGCAGCCGTACGACGTGGTAGCGGATAAAAACGGGGAAGCCTGGGCCGGTTCTTTGTTCACCGACCGCGTGACGCGGCTCGATCCCAAGTCAGGCCAGATGACGGACTATCTCATGCCCCGCAATACGAACATGCGTAGAATGTTCGTCGACAATTCAACCACGCCGGTCACGTTTTGGGTGGGCAATGACCACGGCGCTTCGATCATCAAGCTCGAGCCGCTGGACTGAAGATTTCGGACGCTAGCCGGATCACTTAATTTCCACGATCTCAATGGCGACACGATCGGGCCCTTCGATCATGGCCGCTCGCGTGTTGCCCCATGAGTGAATCTCTTCGAGGAACGTGACCCCTTCGCTCTTCAACCGGGCCACGGTTGCGGGCAAGTCCGCGACGCTCAACGCCCAGTGATCCACGACGTAGCCGCGCGGACTCGTCAGTCCGCCGCCCGGCCAGGGCCGGATCAAAATATCTATGTCGCCGAAGCGCACGCTCCCGGACGGCTCGCGGACAAATCCCGGAAATTTGTAGAACGACGGCCACGTCGGCGCGGAGTACCGCTGTTTGCAATCGCCCCCGGCTGGCGGCAAGGTGATGTTGGGAGGGACGGCCGCACCCAGGTGGGCGGCATACCACTGTATGGCGCAGAGAGGGTGCTCATGAAACATATGGACATGGTTGAAGCGCTCCGGTTCCCCCGGTCTGCCCTGCGCGTTTTCGATCATCGCGTCGTCCGGCCCTCGCAGATAGCCGAAGCCGCCCTTGTGCGTCGGCTGCACGCCCTTGGCGCGCAATTCAATGATTTGCTCCTGCGTAGGAAGCCCCGGCAGCACATCGCTCGACATATCCACGAGTTTGCCATCGGCCGCGTCCCACATCTGCGCGATTTTCAGGCCCTTCTCGCGGAAATCATGATCGTATTTTTGTGAGTCCGGAGTATTCCAGCCGAAATGCCAGATCGAGTCCTGCGGGGCGTTCAACTCTGTCTTGGGCGGCGTGCTCACTTTGGTGAAGAGCAGGTAGACGTTTCCCGTCTTGACTGCCTCGTATCCGTTGAACGTCGTCCGGCTGGTGGTTGCCGGATAGGGCCTCAGGTAATAGTCGGCCGCGGTCTTGGGGTCGGTCGAATTCAGATGCACGTGATGAAAGTGCATCGGCGCGATCGCTGCCGCCTGCGGGGCGGACTGCGCGAGAACCGGGCGATGCGCCGGGAAAGCTGTCGCGAGGAGAATTGCGACCACCAAGCCAATCCGTGCCGATAGCTTCTTCATAGGCTCCACTCCAAACAGCGCTGACATGTGAACGGACAGTAACACGCAAATAACAGATTCCCTTGCATGGCGTCAACATCAATCACATACGGACTCGAATGGGTGACAAAAGGGCTGGGAAAGCACAATAAGAATGTGCCATCATCTTGGCCCGTAAGGAGACGTAGATGCCGGATATCAAACACTCCATTGAAATCGGCGCCACGGCCGACCACGTTCACCCGCTCGTCGCGTCAGGACGCGGATTTTCGCAATGGTGGGCGGAGGATGTCACAGAGGATAAATCTACCGGAATTGTTGCGCTGGGATTCTTCAAGCGCGCCACGGTTTATCGGTGCCTCCCGATTCGTTTTGTCCATCCCAAGCAGGCGGACTGGTCGGTCGAATCAGGCAAGGAATGGGAGCACACGAAATTACTATTCGAGTTGACTCCAAACGGCGGCCGTACTCTGCTCCGGTTCACCCATGCAGCATGGAGGGCCGAGACGGATTACTTTGTCGCGTGTACCACGACATGGGGAGAATTGATGTTCCGCCTCAAGGCAGCCGTCGAAGGCAAGACCCCCGGGCCGCTCTTCTCCGCGGACGGCATGGCCTATTGACGTTACTTCAACGCGCTCTTTAGTTTCCTGGAGCTTTTTTCCAACTGTTTCTTGAGCGCGTCTACCTGTTTTGAAAGTTCAGTCAATTCCTGTTTCGCCACGCGCACAGCTTTGTGAGCTTTGGCATCAACCCTGCCAACTCTAGTGCCAATCTCCACAGCAGCACTCTTAAGTCTATTTTTCTTGGCCATGATTTTACCCCCAGACAAAGTAACAATGGCAGATTGCCTACCCTGTTAGCAATGACTGAATTTCAATTACGCTGGGAAACCCTCCACAATTGAATCCAGCGCAGCCGTTGGGATGATCCGACTCAATTGCCACCCTGACGCGGCAAACAGTTCGCGAAATTGTTTTTCGCTGCGCTCGCGTCCTCCGGGGAAGATCAGCATTTGCAGATCGAGGAATTTGCCGGGGAAGTATTCGTTGCCGGGCTGAATCACGGTATCCACCACGAGAAGCTTGCCGCCCGGATTCACGCCCTTGCGGCAGGCTTTGAGTATCTTGACGCATAAATCATCCGCCCAGTCGTGGATGATGTGTTTCATGATGTAGGCATCGGCACCCGCTGGAACCGAGGAAAACATATCGCCTGAGACAAAAGTGCAACGGTCCATCACGGGTTTGAGCGGTCCATTCGCTGCGCCAGAAACCACCTGCGGCATGTCGTAGAGCGTCCCTTTCATGTTCGGATTTTTCTTCAGGATGGTCGCCAGCAATAGTCCGTGCCCGCCGCCCACGTCCACGATGGAATGGATTCCGTCGAAAGCGTAAGCCTCGGCCACCGCGGGGCTGTCAACGGTGGAGTACCCGGTCATGGAATCATTGAAGATCTGCGCCTCCTCCGGATGCTGTTTGAAATACTCAAAGATGGGCATGCCGTAGACCTGCTCCAATGCCTGTTTGCCGGTTCGCACGCAATATTCGAGGCGCGACCATCCTCGCGCGACCCACTCCCGGTTTCCCATGATCGCGGGTCCCCGCAGGCTGGGATTTGCATTGCTGCGAAGAACCGCCGACATCGGCGTTTCCGAAAACTTTCCGTCGGGACCTTCGGCCAGCACTCCCACGCAGGCGGTCGCGCGCATGAGGCGATACAGCGCTTGCGGGTCAACTCCGATTTGGCTCGCCAATTCCTCTGCTGATTTGGGCCCAGCCTCGACGAGATCTGGAATTCCAAGTTGCGCGAGGCAGGAGACAGCGCCTGCGATATAAGCTCCATCCAAGAGTCTAAACACGCCTATGTGGGCGGGGGGATTCTGAGACTGCGCCGTCATTCATTTTCCTCCGAACTGCTGTAGTGTGATTTCAAGCGGCGGAAGTATACACTCGAATTACCTTCACCAGTCTCGCTCTGGAGGCAAATTCATTGTTTCGAGCTCCCCAGAAGTGTACGATACGCGCGACAGACGTCTGAATTCGAAATTCCGGTTGAGACAAATTCTTCAAAAGGGTTCGGAAGTTCGCTAATTTCATTGAGGAGGAGGTTCGCAATGAAGCGATGCCTGCCCGTATTTTGTTTTGCAGTTTTTCTACTTTCTTCCGTTTCGCTTCCGGCCCAACAAAGAGCGCCGGAGCGCGCCGCCGCATATGCGTCCGCACCCGACATCCCCTACGATTCTATTCCCAATTTCATAAAGCTGCCCAGCGGCCTTTATCTCGGTGAAGGCATCGGAGTCGCAAGCAATTCCAAGGGACACTTTTTCGTTTACACGCGCAGCGGGCGAACCCGAATGTTTGAATTCGACGCCAGCGGAGAGTTCATCCGTGAAGTTGGGGATGGACTCTATGCCTTTGAGATGGCTCACGCCGTCCGCGTCGATCCGCAAGACAACGTCTGGGCTGTCGACGAAGGAACCAACACCGTAATCAAGTTCAATGCCGAAGGCCACCCCATCCTGGCCATGGGCCGGAAAGACGAAGCGGGTCCCGGCTTTGCTTTTCCCACGCCGGCGCCGAACGCCCCGGTGCGGCCCGCGCAACCATACGCCTTCAACCGGCCAACGGACATCGCCTTTGATCCGGCCGGTAACGTTTTCATATCCGACGGCTATGGAAATTCCCGGGTCGCCAAGTACGACAAGTGGGGAATGTTCATCAAGTCAGTGGGCGGAGCAAAAGGAAGCGATCCCGGCTCCTTCAACCTCCCTCATTCGATTGCCGCCGACGCCAAGGGGAACATCTACGTCGCCGATCGTGGGAACAATCGCATCCAGGTCTTCGATAACGATCTAGTCTTGCGCAAGATGATCACCAATGTTGGCACCCCTTGGACAGTTTGCATCTCTCCCGGGCCGCACCAATATCTGTTCAGCTCCAATTCCAATCCGGACAACAACGACTCGCGGTTCGCCGCCGTAAGCGGAGAAATCTACAAGATGGAACTCGATGGAACGGTCGTCGGCAAATTCGGAAAAGCCGGCAAACTGCTGAAGGAGTTCAGCACCACGCATGGGATCGATTGCCGCGACCCCAACCAACTCCTGGTAAGTGAAATCACCAGTTGGCGAGTGCAGAAGATTGTTCTTCACCCGACAAAGTAGGCAGCCGCGCATGGCACGTGGGAAGCCTGAAATACGGCGCACCGTATTGCTGTTCATTTGAATTTCGTCAGCGAGGGAGGCGACGATGAAATGTCTTGTGAAGTTTTCCCTGATCGCGGCGGCCTTGTTATTCACCAGGCCGCTACTGGCCCAGGTGGATGTTCCCCAAATCCCATGGGATGAAAACTCAGACTTCCTGAAGTGGCCGGAGCACTTAAACATCGGCGAGCCTGCCGGCGTGGCTATCAATTCCAAGGGGCATGTTTTTGTTTACACGAGGAGCGGCTCCGTCAATATGAGCCTCTCCACTTCGCGGCCCTTCATCCGCGGCGGTGCGCGCCTGTTTGAATTTGACCAGAACGGAAAATACGTTCGCGAGATGGGCCAGGAAACTTATGGCTTTGTGTTTGCCGAGCGCGTGCGAGTGGACCCGCAGGATAACATCTGGGCCATCGACTCCGGCTCGAACATGCTGATCAAGTTCGATCCCCAGGGACATATCCTGATGACCTTCGGGCGCAAGCCGGAATCGATAGAAGTTCCTACCCCGCCTGAAAATGCTCCCATGCCGCAGCTGCCACCGGGTGCTCCGCTCCCCTTTGGCGGGCGCGGCTATGGAGCCGGCGTCCTGGGCGATAATTTCAACCGGCCGACGGACGTGGCCTGGGATGCCGACGGCAACATCTTCATATCCGACGGGCACGGCGGAAATACCAACGCGAGGATTGCCAAATTTGACAAGGACGGCCGCTTCATCAAAACGTGGGGCTCCAAGGGGAAAGAGCACAGCCAGTTCGACACTCCGCACGCCATCGCCATTGATGCCAAAGGCAACGTCTATGTCGCGGACCGCAGCAACAAGCGAATTCAAATCTTCGACAACGACGGAAACTTCAAGACCGCCTGGTACCACGTGGGCCAGCCGTTTTCTTTGTGCATCACACAAGGTCCCCACCAGTACCTCTACAGTGTTAACGGCAATTTCCCGGGAGATTTCGTCAACGGCGGCGACATTTATAAGATGGAGTTGGACGGGACCATCCTCGGCAAGTTCGGTAAGCCCGGGAAAGCGCCCAAGGAGTTCGGCACGGTCCATTCGATTGACTGCCGAACGGAAAATGAGCTTTACGCGGGTGAAATCCTGAACTGGCGCGTGGATAAGATCAATCTGCATCCGGAAAAATAGGGAGGTCGCCAAGGGTGAAACCAATGGGTTCCAAAATCAGCAGGAGAAAGTTTGTACTGGCGGCGTCTTCGTTGGGGTCCGCGCTGATGGCTGACGGTATGGGTGTCCTAGCCGAGACCGGTGGGGGAAACTCGGGCGCCTTTCTTTCCAGCGATGCCCCTTTGCAATCTGGAAACACAGGAGCGCCCGCCAAGGCGAAAGTCCTGGCCTTTGATGTGAACCAGACATTGCTCGACCTGAATGCGCTGCGTCCCCATTTTGTCCGCGCGTTTGGCGATGGCAAAGCACTGGACGAATGGTTTTCACTCTTACTGCAATACTCACTGGTCGTAAGCGTGGCCGATGCTTACGTGGACTTCGGAACGGTCGCGCGGGCGGTCCTCGAAATGCTCGCGAGCAACAAAGGTGTGAAAATATCTCCTGACGACACGAATCGAATCTTGCAGGGCCTGGTTTCGCTCCCTGCGCATCCAGAGGTGCCCGAAAGTCTGAAAGAGCTCAAGGCCGCCGGTTTTCGGATGGTGACCCTGACCAATTCGAGTCCCTCTGCCGTGAAGGCGCAATTGCAGAATGCTGGCCTTACCAATTATTTCGAGGAATCACTCACCGTGGAAATAGTCCATCGGTTCAAGCCCGATTTACAAGTGTACCGAAGCGCGGCCACGCGCCTCGGCGTCAAACCAGGTGAACTTCGACTCATCGCGGCCCATGCCTGGGACGTGTTCGGCGCGCTGAAAGCGGGATGCCAGGCCGCATTCGTGGCCAGAAACGGCATTTCATTATTTCCGCTGGGTCCCAAGCCCGACATCATCGGCCCCGATATGCGCGCCGTCGCGGCAGCAATTTTGCGTTAGGCACACATCCATGGGAGCCTGGGGTGCCGCACCCTTGCGGTTTTCAAGGGTGCGGGTTTTCGTAATGAAGAACCCGCTGCAACGCCGTTACGGCCAAGGTGATCTTCACTTCATCACCTTCAGTTGTGTCAGGCGACGCCCCCTGCTTGGGACAGCCGATGCCCGGGATTGTTTTCTGCGCGTTCTAGACGAAGTGCGCGTTCGATATGCCTTTCGTTTGATTGGGTATGTCGTCATGCCGGAACATGTTCACCTCTTGATTAGCGAACCCCGAAAAGATAATCCTTCAAAAGCCATGCAAGTGCTGAAGCAGCGCGTTTCAATCGCATTGCTGCCAAAACACCGGGATCGAGGTTCACGTACCGAGGACCATTTCTGGCAGAGGCGTTTCTACGATTTTAACGTGTATAGCGGGAAGAAAATTACGGAAAAGCTAAACTACATGCACGTGAACCCAGTGAAGAGAAACCTTGTCATTCGCCTACAAGATTGGCCGTGGAGCAGTTGGTCTCATTACACGAACGCAGGACCAGGACTGATCTCGATCGACAGGTGGGACGAACCAGCCGGCGGGGCCGAAAATCCGCACCCTTGAAAACCACAAGGATGCGGCACCCAAATTCAAAATCTCCGGAAGCCTATCCGAAAATTTACAACCCCCCGAAGTTGGGTGCCGCACTCTTCACGTTTTTTTGTGAAGGGTGCGGGTTTGCTTGAATTCCCTGCCACCCGGCCAATCTGCGTCACAGCAATAAAAAGGGCGCCCCGCATTGCCGGGGCGCCCTTGAAATGCAGGCTGATCTTTCGCCCTAGTACATCCCGCCCATGCCGCCGCCTGGAGGTCCACCATGACCACCGGCTGCTGCGGCCTTCTTATCGTCTTCCCGGATGTCGGCCACCAGAGCTTCGGTGGTGAGCATCAGGCCGGCAATGGACGCGGCGTTCTGGAGCGCCAGGCGAGTGACCTTGGCAGGATCAATTACACCCGCCTTGACCAGGTCGCCATACTCTCCCGTATCCGCGTTGAAGCCGAAGTTGTCGTCTTTGCTCTCACGCACGCGGCCCACGATGACGGCTCCTTCTTCGCCCGCGTTCAGGGCGATTTGCCGCAAGGGTTCCTCGAGCGCGCGCTTGACGATGTTGACGCCGATGGCTTCCTCATCGTTGAGCTTGAGCTTCTCGAGCACCGCGATGCAGCGGATCAGAGCCACGCCGCCGCCGGGAACGATGCCTTCCTCGACTGCCGCGCGTGTGGCGTGCATGGCGTCCTCGACGCGAGCCTTCTTTTCCTTCAGCTCGGTTTCGGTTGCCGCGCCCACCTTGATCACCGCTACGCCGCCGACCAGCTTCGCCAGACGCTCCTGCAGCTTCTCGCGATCGTAGTCCGAGGTGGTTTCCTCGACCTGCGCGCGAATCTGCCGGACGCGTCCCTCGATTTCACTGGACTTGCCGCCGCCTTCGATGATGGTGGAGTTGTCCTTGTCGATGGTGACTTTCTTGGCCTTGCCGAGGTCTTCCATCTTCACGTTCTCGAGCTTGATGCCGAGATCCTCGGTTACAGCCTTGCCGCCGGTCAGTGTGGCGATGTCTTCGAGCATGGCCTTGCGGCGGTCTCCGAAGCCGGGCGCCTTCACTGCCGCGCACTGCAGCGTGCCGCGCAGCTTGTTCACCACCAGGGTCGCCAGGGCTTCGCCCTCAACGTCCTCGGCAATGATCAAGAGCGGCTTGCCCAGCTTGGCAATTTGTTCGAGAAGGGGAAGCAGGTCCTTCATCGAGCTGATCTTCTTCTCGTGGATCAGGATGCGCACGTCTTCGAGCACGCACTCCATGCGCTCGGGATCGGTGACGAAGTAGGGGGAGAGATAGCCGCGGTCAAACTGCATCCCTTCGACCACTTCGAGGGTGGTCTCCATGGTCCGCGATTCCTCGACGGTGATGACGCCGTCCTTGCCCACCTTCTTCATGGCTTCGGCGATGATGCTGCCGATCTGCTTGTCGTTATTGGCGCTGATCGTGCCGACTTGCGCGATCATGTCGCCCTTGACGTCGCGGTGGAGCTTCTTGATTTCCTCGACCGCAGCTTCCACGGCGCGCTCGATGCCGCGCTTGAGCGCCGTCGGGCTTGCGCCTGCCGCCACCGTCTTCACGCCTTCGCGGAAGATGGCCTGCGCCAGCACGGTTGCCGTCGTGGTGCCGTCACCTGCGACGTCGGAAGTCTTGGAAGCGACTTCACGCACCATCTGTGCGCCCATGTTTTCGAGCGGGTCCTGCAGCTCGATTTCCTTGGCCACGGTCACGCCGTCCTTGGTGATGATCGGCGCGCCGAACTTCTTTTCGATCACCGCGTTGCGGCCCTTGGGGCCGAGCGTGATCTTCACGGCGTCGGCTAGTGCGTTGACGCCGCGTAGAATCGACTGGCGGGAATTCTCACCAGTCACAATTTGCTTTGCCATGAGTCTCTTTCCTCCTCAGAATTTTCAATTCATATTTCAAAGATTGCGGCCCTTTACCCTCGTGCGAAGGGTGTGAAGGGGATAGTTACTTTTTGCCGCCCGCTGCCTTAGCAGCGCCGGAAAGCTTGGCCAGGATTTCATCTTCGCGAAGAATCAGATAATCCTCGTCATCTACCTTGATTTCGGTGCCGCTGTACTTGCCAAACAGCACCCGGTCGCCAGCTTTCACGTCGAGGGCGACGCGCTTCCCCTCGTCGTTGGTCTTGCCGGCGCCAACGGCGATCACTTCGCCCTCTTGCGGCTTCTCTTTTGCCGTGTCGGGGATAATGATTCCGCCCTTGACTGTTTCCTTTTCCTCTATGCGCTTGATCAAGACGCGATCATGCAGAGGGGTCACTTGAACTGACATCGTTTCTTGCCTCCGTTCGATTTTTTCGTGCCGGGCTCCGAGCGGAGCCCGTACCCTGACTCGGGATTCTTGACCAGAGAGCGCAAAATCACCCATTAGCACTCCTCTCGGTCGAGTGCTAATATAGCAGAAAGGCTGATAGTGTCAAGTTAACATCTCGCGTCAGACTGGTTACAGATTCATCTCCCCACAAATCTAATACCATTTATTATCAATCAATTACAAGAATACGCCGGATTTTTCAAAAAACGATGCTCCTGGGTGCCCTGGCGGGCGCTTAAAGAATTACTTAACGAACAGACGCCCGCCTAAATAAGCGAGGTGCCCCCACCAAGTTTAACCCCCGCGGTTATAAACCGTGGTTTTGCATTGCCTTTTCCACCACTTTTCATTCAGACGCTGTGGGTACACTTTCTTTCAGCGCCAATCGACGCCCGAATTGGTTTGATTCTGTCGGCTGGCTCATCAACAATACGGGTGCGGGCTCTACTTTTACGCTGAACGCATCAAGTGAAGCGTGGAGCCCGCCGGAGTCAGGTTGAGCGATCACTACATCGAATTCCGAAACGTCAGCAAAGGCTTCGATGGCCACGTGGTCCTCGACGACATCAGCTTCTCGGTGGACCGGGGAGAGACATGCGTCATCATGGGCCGCAGCGGCGTGGGGAAATCCGTCACGCTGAAGCTCCTGATGGGATTCCTGAGTGTGGATTCCGGCCGCATATTGGTGGACGGCCAGGACATCACGGATTGGACCGAAGATCAGTTGGCGGAAATTCGCCGCCACCTGACCATGGTCTTCCAATCGGGAGCGCTGTTCGATTCGCTTACCGTCGAGGAAAACATCGCCTTCCCGCTGCAAAATCGCAAGGATTTGACCGAGGACCAAAAGGATGCAAGGGTTGCGGAACTCGCCGGGGAGCTGGAGGTCGCCGACGTTGCCGATAAACTCCCCTCCGAACTTAGCACTGGCATGAAGCGCGCCGTCGCGATTGCGCGCGCCCTGGCGCAGGATCCCGATGCCATTTTGTATGACGAACCCACCACCATGGTCGACCCAATTATGGCCGCGCACACCAGCAACTTGATCCTGCGGCTCAAGGAAAAGTTTCGCAAAACTTCAATAGTGGTTACGCATGACACGCACCTGGCCAAGAAGCTGGCCGATCGCGTCGTATTTCTTCACGAAGGCCGCGTCGCGTTTTTCGGATCGTGGGCGGGTTTTGAAGCCGCGCCGCAGCCGTTCCTTCGCAATTTCCTCCGGCAGGATGAATTGATTCCCGAGCTGGATGTGACTGCTTGAGTGAGGTTTCCCCACACCTTTTAGACGCGAAGCACCAACTCCGCCGCGTCATGGGATTCTGGGACGTACTTCTGTTTTGCATTGCCTCTGTGCTGGGGCCGCGCTGGATCGCTGCGGCAGCTCGCAACGGCCAATCTTCGATCAGCTTATGGATGCTAGCCGCGGTCCTGTTTTTCGTCCCCACCGCGTTTATTGTCGTTGAACTCTCCACGCGTTTTCCGGAAGAGGGCGGCCTTTACGTCTGGACAAAAGTAGCCTTCGGCGATTTCCACGGTTTCGTCGCCGGATGGACGTACTGGATTTATACCGTTTTTTATTTCCCCGGTTTGCTGATGGCCAGCACGGCCATGACCGCCTACGTCGGGGGCGCTGGAACAGCGCATCTGGCAGAGAGCCGCGAGTTCTTGTTGCTGGGGTCATTTGCCATGCTGATTGTCGCCGTGTTCCTGAATATCATCGGCCTGCACATCGGCAAGTGGCTGCAAAACGCAGGCGGCGTTGCCACCTATCTTCCCCTCATGATGATCGTAGGCGTGGCCTTGCTGTTATGGGCGCGGCAGGGTTCGATGACGCGTTTCACGCTAGGCGCGATGGTGCCGCGCTGGAACTGGGACACTGTGAATTTCTGGCCGCAACTCGCCTTTGCGTTTGGCGGGCTCGAGCTTGTTTCCGCGATGAGCGAGGAAGTGAAAAATCCGCAACGGACATTTCCACGCGCGATTTTCGCCTCGGGAGCACTGATTGCCCTGATGTACATCGTTGGCACAGTGGCCGTGTTGATGCTGCTCCCAAGCGAAACAGTAGACCCGAAGAGCGGCGTCTTCCAGGCGATCACCGCGGGCTCGACGGCGTTGCGCATGGGGGCTGTCGGCGTCCTTGCAGCGCTGCTGGTGACCGTAGGGAACGTTGGTGGCGTCGGAACAACAGTAGCCGGCGTTTCCCGCATACCATTTATCGTCGGAATTGACAGGCACCTCCCCGCTGCCTTCGGGAAAATTCACCCCCGGTGGAAGACGCCCTATGTTTCGATCCTGGTGCAGGGCGGGATTTCGGGAATCATCCTGCTGGTGGCGCAGATCAACGAAAACATGCGCGGCGCCTACCAGATTCTGGTGGACGCCGCGACGATCCTCTACTTTATTCCCTTCCTTTACATGTATGCCGCCGCCATAAAACTTTATGCGCGTCCCGACCGGAGCGAAAACCACTCCGCCGTCGTCATCCCCGGCGGAAAATTCGGAGTGTGTCTCGCCGGTGGATTAGGGTTGTTCGTTGTCGCCGCGGGAATCGTCCTGTCGTTTATCCCCCCCGGCGACACTACAAGCAAATTTCTATTTGAAACCAAACTCGTGGCCGGCACCGTTCTGTCTGTATTGTTGGGATTGGTCCTGTATTACCGCGGAGCGCGGCAGAAGCGAGCGTAGAAGTAGCGTAAGCTTCAGCTTGCGTGCTTTTCGATTTAGTTCTTGATTTTGAGATTTTCTTGCCGGGGGCGAAAAAACCACGCAAGCTGAAGCCTGCCTGCGGCGGGCAGGCTTACGCTACCAGTATCAATACACTTCCCAAAGCCCGGGCGTCGCCAGTTCCACCAGATGGTTGTCAGGATCGCGGAAATAAAGGCTCTCTCCGCCCGTCGGCCACCTGACTTTACTTTCGATCGGAATCCCCTGTGCGGCCAGATGTTTTTCCCATGCACCAAAATCATCTTTTGAAATGGCAAAAGCGAAATGGAGCTGGCCTGCGGCTTCGTGCGGCGGAATCATGCCGCCGGGGGTTGAGACGGGTTGCAATGTGCCACCGCTGCGAAAGATCAGCAGCACTTGTTTCTCCGCCACGCTGAACACGCAAAGCCGCTCGCCGGATTCGAGCAGTCGCAATCCCAGCTTATCCCTGTAGAAGCGAACGGACCGGGGAAGATCGCCGGAGTAAAGGCAAGTTTCAACGACGCCATGGATGTGCGGGGTAAGCATCATTTTTTTCGAGATCAGATAGTCGGAGATATTTCTCGTGGAGTCTATCGTAAGTCCTCGCGCGGCTGCAATGAACAGATCGCGGATTTTGGGCTGGCAAGCCACTTTTCGAGAACAGAATTTCACAGAAAGGATGAGAAACGGCCTTATCAGTAGCTGGCTCCCACATTTCGATAGGAGGCCATCCCCATTTGTCCCCAGGTTCTGGGAAGTTTATATCCAGATGCTGAGGCAAATTGAGTAGGCGGTTCTTTCCACACCCTGTTAGAATTCTGCCGGGTGATCGCTGTGATTCCTGGACTTCTGGTTGGACATATTCTGGGCCTGGTGTTTTGGGTGGGCGGTTTGCTGGTGACGTCCATGGCGCTCACGCGGCACACCCAGGAGATCTCTGTGGATGCCCGGAACGCTTTGGCTCGCCTGGAGCGCATCTACCTGCGTGGACTGGCTGATCCCGGAGCGCTGCTGACTGTGCTGGCCGGTATCGGCCTGATTATGACGAATTCTCATTACTACCTCCGCGCGCCATGGCTGCATATCAAACTGACATTCGTGTTGCTCCTAATCGGCTTGCACGGACTGGTGGCCATGAGGACCAAACGATTCGCCACCGGACGAGTCGCGCTGCAACGGAGCGAAGCACGGATGCTAGTCATAGCCACGCTGTTCCTGTTCTTGTCCATCCTCGTAGCAACCCTGGTAGGAGAAGTTTATCTGACCTGAACGAATTCCTTCGGCATACGCGACGTGACCTCTCGGGGAACCATGACGTGAACCATCCCCGGGAAAACCCGCAAGCCGAAGTCTTCTGCGTTCCTCCGAGCGAGTTCTAGTAGTTGGATTAGCCTCAGCACGCCAGTACTCGATCAATTAGCCCTTCCGCTCTATATGCCCGGGCAGCCTACTTCCCCAATGTTGTTTCGGGGGATTACGAGCATCGTGATTTCAACGAGATCCCATTTCAAGCTGGCCGCTATGTCGCTCGCGAGCATGGTCGTTATCTTCTGCCAGCTGACGACCGGTGCGGCACTCGATAAGCCCGCGGGCAATGCCGCTTTGTGGGCGGCCATCTGTCCGATCGTCTATCCGCTCGACCAGTTTCCTACCGCACAGGGTTATCGCTATTTTTTCTATGGCGACGCTTTCTTCATCAATGAAGACGGCTACCTGATCACTGCGGCGCACGTCGTGAGTTCCTTCCGCGATGGAGGCCAGCCTTATATTCTGGTCGGCCCGCCGGGCGGCCCGCGTCGTTTGCAGGAAGTCGAGATGGTAGCCGAGGATTGGGAACACGATGTGGCCGTCCTGCGCGCGACGCCAAATCCATTCGCAGGCCAGCACGGCTTTGCGTTCCTGCCGCTGACCGCCGAAAGGCCCTCCCCAGGCGAGGCTGTGATGGCTATCTCACTTCGCCCTGCTGATCTCCATGATTCCCATACCTCCGAGGAACCCCTTGAGGAACGTTCCCAAGGCCAGGTCATCGATTATCAATTTACGCGGGAAGAGGACGTGGGAGAGGGAGCCGAAAGCGAATTGCTCCTCTTCAATCAGAAAGTGGTGCCGGGACAGAGTGGTTCGCCTCTATTGTCGGCCGACTCGCAGGAAGTAGTGGGCATTGTAGTCGGTCAATGGTTGCGGCCCGCTGTGATCCATTTCACGACCACGGCGCAGCCGGCGGTCTTGTCGCGGGGAGCGGCCTTGCGCATCCATTACGCCATTGCCCTGCTGCGCCAAAACGGCATCGCCTGGCGCGCGGCCTTAGCCCCTGCGGCGGCTCAGAATAGCCCAGCGCAACAAGCGAGCGGGTTTTCTTCTGCCGTCCCGCTTTCTTTCGTCACGACGCCATATCCCCCACAAGCGCTCTTGGGGGGCGAAGTCGTGCTCGATGCCCTGATTGACAGCAGCGGGAAACTTGCGGAGTTGAAGGAGGTGCATGGCACAGCCCCTTTCCTTGAACCCGCGCTCAAAGCCGTGCGCACTTGGACATTCTCGCCGGCGCAAAGGGACGGGCATACCGTTGAGGCCAGAGTTGGGATCGTCTTCCAGTTCCCCCAATCGTTTATGCCCAAGATGCTTGCGCGGGAACACAAATATGATGAGCCATCAGAAGATTCTGGCGAACACGGGGCGTTGCCCGTCGCTACCGTCGAGCCGAACTATCCCCCCAACACCACCGACGAAGGCAGCGTTGTACTCTACGATGCTGTCGACGCGCAGGGGCAGGTCACTTCCACGCGCGTCCTACGCGATCTCGGACCGCTCACTGCCGCGACCATCGCTGCCTCACAAAAGTGGCATTTTGTGCCAGGAAAAGAGGCCGGAGCCAATACCGATTCGGCAGTAATCTTAGTCGTAACATTCCGTCGCCCCACAACCTGAATCGTGCATTGGGAAGCGGTACTGAGGCGTTCATTGAGAATGCCCCGTTGAGATACCGGCGACTGGTCCAGTTGGCGGGCGTCATGGGTATCTGGATCCCAATAATTTGACTTAACGTTTTGAATCAAGCCTAATCGCAGGCCCACCGTTATGCTGCCGGAACACAAAATTTCAGGTAGAATGGGCAACAGTGAGCGGCTCCCGGGAGGCGATATGAAACATATCCTAAGGCCAAAGATCAGGGCCTACTTTCTGCTGGGGTTAACACTGACCATGGCGGGATCATTGTTCGCGGCATCCAGCATATACGACTTCACTTTGCCCTCGATTGACGGAAAGCCGACACCGCTGGGGAGCTTCAAGGGCAAGGTAGTGCTCATGGTGAACGTTGCCAGCCAATGCGGCTATACGCCGCAATACACCGCGCTCGAAGCCGTCTACGAAAAGTACAAGGATCGGGGCCTGGTTGTTCTGGGCTTTCCGGCGAATAATTTCGGGCAGCAGGAACCTGGGACCAACGCTGAGATCAAGACGTTCTGCTCGGCGAAATACAATGTGACCTTCCCGATGTTCGCAAAAATCTCCGTGCTGGGCCGCGATCAGAACTCCCTCTACGCATATCTGACCAAGGAAGCCAATCCATCGGTCGCAGGGGATATCCAGTGGAATTTCACGAAGTTCCTTGTCGATCGCAGCGGTCACGTTGTGAAGCGGTTTGAGTCCCCGGTGACACCCGACTCACCGCAAGTGATCGAGTCCATCGAAAAGCTTCTGAAGCAGTAGCCACTGTGTCCTCCATCAGCCTCTTCCTGAGGACTCGGTGCAGCCAAAAAGATTCATACCGATGAGTGACGCGATTGGAATCCCCCCTCTCGCCCGCGGCGCTCCAGATTCCGAGGTGTCGCTATGCCGTGAACCAGCCCTCGAGAATTGAACGCTAATTCCTGCCCAGCGTTCACTTCTCCAATGCCAGGGACCGTATGCGATCAACATCCAAATTCCCTTTTGCACCCCAGCCTCTTACTCCTTCTGGAATCGCTGGCCGGAACTGCTCATAGAGGCTGAATGCGTTCTCCCTAAGCTGCTCCGGCCGGAAGGCTTTCGCCAGCTCACGCATTGCCGAGCGTGCAGTGCCAAGCGCATCGCCGAACTTGGACTCCAAGTATCGCTCTACGCCTTTCGCCTCAATGGATTGGTTCTTGTTCACCGCCCGCACTCCGTCGGGCGTATTGATCGCTGGCACTTGCCGACCGCAAATCTCAACGAAGAATTCCTCTCCTCGTTTCTGTGCGCGCAACTTTTTGACATCTCGAGGCGCGGTTTTGAATATGCCAAGTCTCTGACCCTTGGATTGCGCATTCAATCCAGCCACCGCCTTGCCGAGTGACAGCGCCTCGTCCGGGTCAAATCCCAGTCGCTCGGCAACGGTAGCCCCCCACAACGTCAGGACGGGTGCGCGATTGATCTGAATATTGCGTTCGGTCATGGCCGAAAGCGTACCTAAAAGGTTGGGACGAACGCAATTGCTGGTTCGGCGCAGCGGGCCGCCTCACGCCAGGCAAGGTCCCTCACCGAATCGGTGCACGCGGTGCCGCGATTCCCCAGACAATCAATCTGCAGCCCTGATAACGCAAGTCCCCCTGCTTCTTGCGAAAAATGCGGCCCGCAACAGAATGCATGTTCTGTTACGCGTGTTTTGGGAATGACGTTGCGAGAATAGACCACTTGGACTATGTTGGACCAAAAAACAGGACGTGCAAAATGAGCAAAGCGCGGAAGGGGTCAGAGTCTTCGACCAACAACCCATTGAGCCAAACCGACAACACAGCCGACTTCTCCCGGCGAAATTTCCTGCAGACTGCAGGTGTGGCCGCCGGTGCGGCCTTATTTCCAGAATCGCTTTGGACCCAGAGCGAACACGCGAACGCCACGAACCATCATGCTACTTTTCCAAAAATCAACCGGCAGTTCATGATCACGCCCGATCAAGCTTGGGATTGGGCTTCTTTCAAGAGTCAGGGAGGCCCGACGTATGCGGGCGGCACGGGCTGGAAGCGATATACGGATTTCCTGATATCGAAAATGCAGGAGTTTGGCGCCGTCGACCTGGACTATGTTGAAATTCCCTACGATCGGTACATCGTGGAGGATTGGCCCGATCGCAGGACTCACATTTTTGATTCCGGCATTGCGGTGGAGAAACTCGTCTTAGATGGTATTCCGGTGCCGGTGGTGGCGTCGTACGGCATGACTTCCGGTTTTACTCCTCCCGAAGGTATTAGCGCGCCGATGCTGTACTACGAACCGGCTCACCCCCCTGCCAACGCACAAATTGCTGGGAAAATACTCGTATTCCAAACAGCGCCATACCCGGACCCGCCGTACACCAATCCGTTTCTCGATAGCTTCACACTGACGGACTACGAATGGCGTTCACCCGGCAAATGGGCGCCTTTGTTTACGCCGCCCCCCGCCAGCGTGACCAGTTCTTATCATTCCCGCTGGGTGTGGGCGCAGCTCAACCGGTTTGCCGCGATCGGCATCGAGGGACATGCTGCCGGAATGGTCGTCGTCTATGACCTGTCGCCCGGGGCGGCCTTTGGGCTCGCTCAACGGAGCGTTTATACGCCGGACGGGAAGGCGGGACTTGGAGCGGTCTATGTTAATTGCCCTACGCTCACGCTCGATCGCGTAAACGGCGCGAAAGTGCTGGTGGATGCGAAGGCGGGCAAGATGGCCACCTTAACTCTGAGCGCACGTTTCCAGCGGGACGTGGGCAAAGCCATCATCGCCTATTTGCCGGGCAAAAATTATGCCACGCCGCTCGACGAGCAGGTCTTGCTCGCTACCCACACCGATGCGATGTCCTTGATCGAGGAGAACGGCGGCTTGGGCATGCTGGGCATCATGTCCTATTTCAATCACATTCCGAAATCCTCGAGACCGCGAACGTTGATCTTCTACTTTGATTGCCGGCACTTTATGCCGGGCGGTGAAGCGGCCTGGCCGCAGTTCGACTACTACACCCTCCACCCTGAGCGGCTGAAACCTATCGTGGCCACGCTCGGAATGGAGCATATGGGAGGCCGGCAGACCGTCGAGACTGGACCCGGTGGGAACGATTACGTCTATTCCAGCGAGTCCCCGGAAAATGGCGGAGTCATCACCAGCTTGATGGACGTCTACAACAACAATATCTGGTTAGTGGAAACCATCGCAAAGGCAGCCACGGACAATCATTGGCCCCGGGTTGACGTCAAGGCCGGCAATGCGGAACCGGGCGTCAACGGTGCGTTTCAGGGCTCGGTAAAAAGTCCAATGAATAAGGGCCGAGCGTACCGTATCCCGGGAATCGGGCTTGCCGGCGACTGGCCGGGTGGCTGGACGCAAACTTATGCACAACTCGACACGGAAGCGGGGCCGCACGGATTTGACAAAGATTATTTCGTGCAGCAGGTAGCCGGATTGTCCCAAATTGCAGGCGAATTGATGTTGGTCAAGCCGATTGTCATCGAACTCGGATGGGGCGATCTAAAGTCAGCGTTAATCAACCTTCCGGACATTGCTTTCGCCACCCGGCAAGATGCCGCAAATCAGCGAAAAACGCTGGTGAGCCACTACGTCGCTGCTTTCAGAAAAGTGGAGGTCGCCGCGTACGAAGATGCCAGGATCACGCTTAAAAACTTGATGGCCAATATTTCCGCCTGGGTTGTGACGGACAAACAAGTTGCCTTGAAAAAATTGGTGGATGGCCAAATTTCCAAGTTGTCCTGAGCCGCCGCATTGGCCACAGATGCATGGACGTCGCATGGCGAAATCAGGATTGTCGCGGAAGGCGATCAGGTCGGTGGGTTTATCTGCTCCACACAGAGCAAATGATCATGGCAAGTGTGGAGGGCTTAGCGAGCTAGTATTCCATCCTGAATCTCCTCTTCAAAGTAGCCGAAAAATCGGCGTTCCTTGATCACTTCGGCTATTTTCGGAGGCACCATACTTTCCCATGTGGAGTCGTGATCCTTGATTCGTTTCAGGACATCGCGCGAAAAAATGTGGAGTACGCTCTCATCGAAATTATCAAGTTGCTTGATCCTGCCGCTTTCCACAAGGTGACGATATAGATTGCGCATTTCACTTGGCAATTCTACGTTCTCCACGGTGTTCAGCAAGCCTGTGGTTGGATCCCGCAGAGGATAAACATAGATGCGGAGGTCTTTCGTGAACAATTTACCGAATGCTTCGAGGATTCCGCCTTCAAGTTCTGCGTAGTATTGCTCCTTGAACAAATCCCGGAGGCTGGCGGCGCCCATCGTCACTGCGATGGGCTCCGTTGTATAACGAGTGAAGTAGGCTGCCAGGCGGTAGTATTCAAAATAATCAGAAATCAGCACGGTCTTGCCAACGGCCGCCAATACGTCGGCGCGCGCCAAAAAATCACTCAAGTCAAGGTTACCCGTCAGCAACAGGTTCCGCATCGTGATCTCCATCAACTCGACGATGTGATCGGATTTGACTCCGAGCTCTGCGGCGAAGCGCTCGTGTGCACTCCTGACCATGTCAATGTTAACTTTTGTTACTGGACGGAAGCTGCCCCTCTCGACCAGGACTGGCCGTTTCCGCAGCACTTCCGAGGGCTGCAATACGTCACCTGAGGGTCCGAACATCGCGGCACTGCTGAGGCCAAGCTGTACCAGCCTGAGGCTCATCACACGGTTGTCCACGTGGCGAAACTCGATGCCCGAAAACTCAATCATGTCGATCTCGACGCGCTCGGTTGTGAGATTATCGAGCAACGACTCCAGTAACAGTTCTGGCTTGTGATGTAGAAAAAATGCACCGTAAAGCAGGTTCACTCCAACGATGCCCAGCACCTCCTGCTGCAGGCCATTTTCATGATCGAGCATTCGAACGTGAATGATAATCTGGCTGTCATCGTCCCGGGGGTGAGTTTGGAATTTTACGCCCATCCAGCCGTGGCATTCGTTGGTACCCTCATAGTTGAGGGCCGCCACAGTGTCGGCGAAGGCAAAGAAGGCGGTGCTGTCTCCGCGCGACAAACGCAGGCGTTCGAGATTCAGCCTGTGTTCGTGGTCGAGCATGTTCTGCAAGCGTTCCCGCGAGACGTATCGCTTGCAGCGGCCGTAGATGGCGTCGCTCACGGCCATATCATAAGCTGACATGGATTTGGAGATCGAACCGGCCGCGCCGCCGACTTTGAAGAACCAACGAGCAACCTCCTGCCCGGCGCCAATTTCGGCAAAAGTACCGTATCGCATCGGGTCGAGATTGATCTTCAGCGCTTTCTGGTTCGTGTTCAGTTTTGGACGGGCATCGTCCATGGTCACTCTCAACGCTCTCTGCATGGTTATGGGGGCCACGATAAACTACAGCCGCTTCGTCGTTCGAATAAGCTCGTAGCGCGGTTCCACACCATTGCGGTGGGTGCGGACGTCGCGACCCGAAACTTCCATCCACATAGCTCTCATCTTACTTATCGGCAGTTAGCCAGGAATCTTGAGGCATGCCTTGCCAGTCGGGCTGAAGCATTCCCACAACAGAAGTTCTGTTGTCGGGTTGTGGCTTTTCGCTCGATTCTCAGTTTCCGGGACACCCGTTCACGGGCCCTATCCGCCTTGATTTGTTGCTTCCAGCAGGTTTATAGAGTCTTCGAAGGAACCGCATAAAGTAATTCCTTGAAGTGCCGATATATCAGATGAGTATTATGACTATGCATATTGACCCATCAAATCTTTCATCAGTTGCTGACTCAAACGAAATTGGGGGTGACCAACAGCGCCGCAAGAAGCGCCTGAAGGCCATTATCGAGCATGGGCTGCCTCCGTTCCCTAACACCGTCCTGGAGCTTACCGCGATCCTCAGCAATCAGTCAGTGGACGTGAAAAAAGCGAGCAGGGTAATCCGAGCCGATCCCAGCCTGAGCGCGCACGTTCTGCGTCTTTGCAATTCGCCAATGTTTGGGTTGCGCACCCGAGTGATCAGCATTGAGCAAGCGACTATCCTAATCGGCACGGAACGGCTCCGCAGCCTGGCGATGACGTGTTCCCTGGTGGACTATTCAGGTATCGGCCTGCCGAAAGATCAAGTCAGTAATTTCTGGATGCACAGTTTCTTAGCCGCTCTGCTGAGCGAATCTTTGGCCAAACAGACCGATTATTGCGAGAAGGAACAGGCCTACATTGCTGGGCTACTGCACGATATTGGGCAACTCCCACAATGGATGGTCGCCGTTGAAGAAAAGGCAGAAAGAAAAACAGCGCCGCCGACCGACTGGCCCGACAATACGCCAGTCGAGCGCTATCATTTCGGGATGGACCATTGCGAAATTGGCAGCTCTATGGCCGTCACATGGAATTTCATGCCGTCTTTTATAGATGTTTTGGGCTATCACCATGAGCCAGGGGAAGCACAGCATGATCCTAACCTCGTTGGATTAATCGCCACGATCGAACAATTCTTGCTTACAAAAATCCAAGCTCCACCCGCGCCTGACAGCCAGCCACAACAGGAGACTGAAAATCAACAAGTAAGTGACATCCCCATTTCACAATCCGCGGAGAGAAATCTACAGGCCTTCGCCGAAACTCATCCGCAAGCAGTCGTAGAGATGTTAGAAACAGAATATGCGCGTCTTCTTCCTCTTGTGGAGCTTGGCCTAAGAAGTACGATCACCGGGATTAATTAGCCCTGGGCGCACGCGCATCGGGTTGTTGGTAGTGGAACTCCGCCCGGCGGCACACACCTCAGCACATGAAATCGCAGTGGTTCGCCTCTCAGTGTCCATGGATTGCCTCCCACTTGCGCACATCGGGTGGCCTGGAATTAGAAATCCCTAATAAATGGTCAGAACTTGATGGCAATCAACGTGCTGAGAAGGTTGTGCATTTCTTGTGTGCCAGATTGAAACAGAACAGCTTGCTCGCCGATCCCGGGGCGACCGAGATTTTCTGAGAAATTGGGACCGACAGCGGCATTGCTAGCACAACCACGACATGTGGGTTGAACTGACCAAATACCATGCCCGTATCCAATGTGGCCAACCAAGAGGTGCAGGAACTGTCCGCGCCTCTGGAATACCTCCTTACTACGGGAGGCGACCCACGTCTCCGCGTCGACCCTGTCCACCTGCTCAACGGATATGGCTGCCAACCCTGGCCGCGTCCGAAAGCCTTCACGTTTGCAT
This sequence comes from Terriglobia bacterium, assembly GCA_963705015.1. Classification (GTDB taxonomy): domain Bacteria; phylum Acidobacteriota; class Terriglobia; order Acidiferrales; family UBA7541; genus Palsa-360. The sequence goes on along the minus strand of CAVPIN010000002.1, from coordinate 4,858,161 downwards.
CCTCGACGGCAACATCTATTTCGGACCGGGGGTTCGCGGCAGCCGCGCAACTTCGGCAGCGACTCCTCCAGTCCAGCGGGAACGGCCGACCGGAAGATTCCTGTGATCATGAGGCCGAATGGCTTCGGGAACAGATAAGAACGTCCCTGGAGTTGGGCTCGACTGGAACTGAGATCGTTTTCTCGCCCTCGGGGACAGATTCACAAGTCCACGCACTCTATGTCGCTCAAACTGTGTTTGATGGACCGCTAGTAACTGTAACCGTTGGCTCCGACGAAACGGGAAGCGGGACAGCACGGGCAATGACCGGCCGCCATTTCAGTTCTCGCACTTCGCAAGGGAGTCCGGTAGTCGAAGGAGAGCGGATCGCCGGGCTGTCTGAGGATACGGCCCCGATAGAGATACCGCTTCGGGATCAGAACGGCAGATTGCGGTCGGGCGGTACCATCAACCAAGAAGTGCTTGCCACGGTAGCCCAAGCAGTCGCTTCAGGAAAGTGCGTGGTTCTGCATGTGATGGACACTTCGAAGCTCGGCTCGCGTTGCCCGAGTTCGGATTGCTTGCGCCAAGTCCAGTCAAATTGGGGGCGATCGGTTCAAGTCGTAGTCGATGCGTGCCAGATGCGGCTCTCGCGTCGGCGTCTTCGATCCTATTTGGCTCAGAACTTTATGGTCTTCATTACAGGTTCAAAGTTTTTAACGGGGCCGCCGCTTAGCGGGGCCCTTCTTGTGCCGGCTGGCGTGTCCGCAATTATGAAGCAGAACGCCACCGTTCCGGCGGGGCTGGCACTCTATACGAACCGAAACGATTGGCCCATCGGCTGGCACGGCATTCGCTCAAAGCTGCCAGTAAGTCCCAATTTCGGACAGCTGCTCAGATGGGGCGCCGCAGTGGGAGAAATGAAAGCTTACTTCAGTGTTCCAGCACCCTACCGATTCTTGGCGCTTCAGGAATTTTCGCGCGCGGTCTCTTGCATGATTGCCGAAAGACCGAACCTGAAGTTGGTGCCCACATTTGAAAAAGCAGGAGCGGATGGGATTGACGATGAAGAGATGTCTGCGCGCACGATTTTTCCTTTCTTTATTGCCAACCATGGAAAATTATTGTCTGTCGACGCCTGCACCCTGATCTACCGGGCATTGAATCTCGACGTTTCGAATTTGCTTCCGCGCTCCACGACTGGCCATAAACGTCGGGTGGCGGCGTATTTGTGCCATATCGGCCAGCCCGTCCGCGTTTCGGATCCAATGCAAGGTTTCGCCGGAACTTTGCGGATCAGCGCTGGAGCTCGTGTTGTGTCTGATACTTGGACGCCTGCCGGGCCGGCCGCTTCGCTTCAGTTGCTCGCGCAAGAATTTAATCAAGTGCGCGCGATCCTGGACAAGATCGATTTGCTTGTGGAGAACATCGAGGCACTGGGCGATATAAACGAATTAACTATGAGAACCTCAACGTGTGAAGCCGATTCCAGCGATCCTATATCTGGCTGGACGGCCATGAGGCGGATCAACCAGCCCGGGGTTCATCCTCTGAACCGCGTGCCCCGGATTCCGCCCGTGTCAGGAGCATAACGATGGATAAACCCAGGGCCGTACCTCTTCCCGCTTTACCCATTTGTGTTGCTCAATTGTTCAAGAAAGCCTTTGATGGTTACGACCTAAGGCCCTTGCGATCCCAGATTATTGCGCGCACTCAATCCAACCCCCTTGACGCCGCGGGGTTGATGGACCTCTGTTTGATCGAACAATTACTCGGCGACTTGGCCTCGGGACTCAGATTTCAAGCGGAAGCGCTCAAACTTCAACGACTCTACCGGTCGTCGTGGCCGACTTCCTCGCAGCCACTTCACGTGCTCGCGTTCATGGCCCCCGGAGATATTGGCACGAACACTCCGATCGAATTCCTTCTGGAACGCTCCGATGTCGTGCTTCACATGTTTTATGTCATCCCCGGTCAAGCTATTCCGAGCACGCTCCCCCGTCATGACGTGGCGATGGTAACCGTCTGCGAATCGGACCAGAATCGGCCCATCTTAAGGGAGATCGAACGACTGATTCCTTATTGGCCGAGCCCGGTGCTCAATCATCCCCGCGAAATTTTGAACCTGTCGCGCGAGAGAATGTATTCGTTCCTCCAGGAAGTTCGCGGAATGGTGATGCCCAAAACCATCCGCATCGATCGCTATGCCCTTGAACACGTGGGACGCGGTTTGGTATCGATCAGCGAGTTCCTCGGTGAGGAAGCGTTTCCGCTGATCGTGCGGCCGATCGAATCCCATGCCGGAAAATCCCTGGCAAAACTAGAATCAGCTTCGTCGCTCACCGGCTACCTCGCCGAGCAACGGGATACGGAGTTCTTTATCTCGCGTTTCATCGATTACCGTAGTTCCGACGGCCTGTATCGCAAGTACCGGGTCATTTTGGTGGATGGCCATCCTTACCCGTGCCACATGGCCATAACCGAAGATTGGAAGATCTGGTATTACAACGCCGGCATGGCAACAAGCGCAATCAAGCGAGATGAAGAGGCCCATTTCATGGAGACTTTTGACACCGGTTTCGGGCGCCGGCATTCCGCGGCTTTAGCGGCATTGGCGGAGCGCTTCAAACTCGAATACTTCGGGATTGATTGCGCGGAACTGCCGGACGGGAGACTGCTCGTATTCGAGGGGGATATTGCATTGGTTGTCCACGATATGGATCCACCGGATCTGTATCCTTACAAAAGTCCACACATGCAGAAATTGTTCGCGGCTTTTCGAGACATGTTGAAATGCAAGTGCATGGCAGGTTCGGTCGCCGTATGAAGGCGATCCCCTATATTGAGAAAGCGTCCGATCAGGACCGTGACGGTCATTTGAATGAGTTAACGCTCGACGAGCCAACGCTTGATCCTGCCGATTGGACCGAGGTCCGGGCGCTCGGTCATCGAATGCTCGACGACATGTTTGATTATTTGCATGATATTCGCCAGCGACCCGTTTGGCAGCCCATTCCCGCTAACGTCCGGGCACAATTTCGCGACGTGCTGCCCACCGGCCCGACAGATATAGCCAACGTCTATAAAGATTTTACGGAGTTCATACTTCCCTTCTCGGTTGGCAACGTGCACCCGGGGTTCATGGGATGGGTGCACGGCGGCGGCTCTGTCGTCGGAATGCTTGCCGAAATGCTGGCGGGAGGTCTGAATGCCAATCTTGGCGGACGGGATCAAATTCCCATCGAAGTGGAACGGCAGATTACTGAGTGGATGCGTCAATTATTTCGCTTTCCTGAGGGTTCGTCGGGCCTGTTTGTCACGGGCTCCTCACTCGCGAATTTTATCGCACTGCTGATCGCGCGAAATGCCGCGCGGGAGCATAGGAAACCAATGCAGGGCGCTGGTGCATTGGACAAATCCCTCGTGGCCTACACATCCCGTGCCGCGCACAGCTGCATCGCCAAGGGAATGGAAATGTCCGGCTTGGGAACCAGCGCGCTGCGGCGCATTCCCGTCGACGCACAACATCGGATACGAGTCCATGAGCTACGCAGTGCCATAGCAGCTGACAGAGACTCTGGCCTGACACCATTTCTAATTGTGGGAACAGCGGGAACGGTGGACATTGGCGCCACGGACGATCTGGATGGTCTGGCCGACCTGGCTTCCGAGGAAAATCTGTGGTTCCACGTCGACGCCGCCTTGGGTGCCCTGGCTATTCTCGCTCCAGAACTTGCTCCGCGACTCAAAGGAATCGAGCGGGCGGACTCGATCGCTTTCGACTTTCATAAGTGGGCCCAGGTGCCCTACGACGCAGGATTCGTTCTGGTGCGAGACGGCAAACGACATTTCGAAACTTTCTCTTCACCGGCGGCATACCTGAGGCGAGAGTCCAGAGGAATTGCAGGAGGATCTCCCTGGCCTTGTGATTTCGGTCCCGATCTATCGCGAGGCTTCCGAGCACTCAAGACCTGGTTCACCCTCAAGGTTTACGGCACTGAGAAATTGGGCGCTGTGATTTCGCGAACCTGCGCGCTTGCACAGTATCTCACGCGCATCGTGGAACAAACCCCGGAGCTCGAATTGGCCGCGCCCGTGCAACTCAACATCGTCTGTTTTCGATATCGTTGCGATGACATGGACGCGGTAAATGCGAAGATTGTTACAGACCTTCAGGAGTCTGGTATCGCCGTTCCATCCACTACGATGATTGACGGCCATCTGGCCATTCGAGCAGCGATTGTCAATCACCGAACACAATCCCGCGACCTCGATGCTCTGGTTGATGCTGTACTTCACTTTGGGAGGAGGAACGCATCGGTTTCAGCGTAAGTCCGGCGCGCTCTTGCCCACCGCCCGGCAAGCTTCGTCAAGCCGTAGTGTACGACCTGTTTAACACCCCATAACAAGTTGTTAAATATAACCGTAGACATTCTCTCGGGATATATATACTTACCATGAGATATAGCACAATGTTGTTAAGCATTTAGGGAAGCGGGGGGGGGAATGAGGATCGTCGTCGTTGAAAAGGATTCTGCGTTAGCAGAATTCATCAGGGAACAGCTCGATATCGAGGGATATAGAGTTGAACTCGCAGTAAATACCGCTCAGCTATTGACGAGACTCGCGGCGAATCGGCACGACCTGGCTATTGTGGGTGTCGACTCTTCTAATGTCGAGGTCCTCCGCGAGATCCGATCCGCTCGCCCCGATCTGCTGTTACTGGCGCTATCCGAAAAAAATGATCCGGTGACGCATTTAAAAAGTCTCGATGCTGGAGCCGATGATTTCATACCCAAGCCAATTTATCTGTCCGTGCTTCGTGCTCGCATTCGAGCCTTGTGGCGAAGGCGTAACAACGCCTCGAGCGGGGTGTTGTCCTTAGAGGACCTGGAGCTCAACCGCATCCGGCGCACCGTGAAAAGGAACGGGTGTGCGATTGATCTCACGCAGAAAGAATTTGCGCTCCTGGAATTCCTGATGGAAAGGCCCATGCAACCCGTGTCGCGCGACGTCATCGCGAAGAACGCATGGAACCTCCAGGAGGAAGATGCCGCGACGAATACCGTCGATGTCTATATCAACTATATTCGCAAGAAACTCGACTGTTATGGGGATCGGCCATTGATACGCACGATTCGAGGAGTGGGATACCAAATCGGTGGCACGGAAAGCGCAAGTCAGCCTCTACACGCGGCTAGTGACTGAGGTAGATCGAATACTCGATGATTGCGGTTGCAATATCGGCGTAGCTAATTCGTAGTTTACCTGCCCGGCTGTTCGATCGACCTCTCTGCACAACCAGATTTATTTTGCAGGTTCGCTCCGGGTTGACCGGCGAGATTACTTGCCTATCGTTACTGGCTCTTCTGTGTTTACGTTCTCTGTCCCCTTTTGGGACAGCAATGATTTAACTTCAGTTTTTCCTTCCCCTGCCCGCATTGAAGGAGGCGCCGAAATTACGACGATGTCCACGCGCCGATTATGTCCCCGCCCTTCCGGTGTGTCGTTGGTGTCGACGGGATGGTATTCCCCGTAACCTGAAACCGTCAGACGGTCGGGCGCGAGCTTATACTCGGTAATAAAAACGCGAAGCAACTCGATTGCGCGCGCTGTCGAGAGCTCCCAATTGGAGACAAATTGCGCATTATGAATGGGAACGTTATCCGTATGGCCTTCGATCCTCAACATCTCAGGGCGATCTTTCAGCACACTCACGAGACGGTCGATTGCATCCGCAGAGGAACGCCGCATCGTCGCTGAGCCACTTTCAAAAAATCCCATTTCGCGCAAACTGATGACCAAGCCCTCCCTCTGTTGCTTGATTTCGACGACGTGCCTGCCAATTTCGGGCGCCAGCGCTTTCTCGATGGCCTCTTGGATGCCGCGAATCTGGCCGGGAAGAACCGCATTACTCAGGCTTCCGTTTTGGGGTTGCACAAATCGCTGCAAATCCTGCGATCGAGAGACATTCTCGATCGCCTGTACGTCCTGAAACGGCATGGGCTCGGACTCGGAAAGCGGCAACTTCGTGTTCGATGTTGGAAACGCGCCCATCTGCTGGAAAGCGACTTGAATCGCCATAGCCAGTTTGCCGACTTTGCGCTTATCCACCTGGGAAGACGAATAAAGAACCACGAAGAATGCGAATAGCAATGTGATGAAGTCGGCGTAGGAAACTAAGCCATCGCTCATGATTGGCGTGTTCTTCGTGTCTTTTTCTGGCCATGCGACTCCCTTATTCTTCTTTCTCGTGCTCCTCGGCGAGGAAGCCTTTGAGCTTGGTTTCGAGCATTCTCGGATTCATGCCTTCCAAGATCGAAATCACGCCTTCGAGGGTCATTTCACGGCCAATCTGCTCTTCTCGGATGCGCATCTTGATTTTTCCGGACGAAGGAAGAAAGAATAGGTTCGCAAGGCCGACTCCGTAAATCGTGGCCACGAACGCGACCGCAATTCCCTTCCCGACCTCGTTAATGTCGTCCAAATGCTGCATGACTTGAATCAGCCCAAGAACCGCGCCGATGATTCCGACCGTCGGGGCAAATCCTCCCGCGGCCTCGAACACTTTGGGAATGTGTTCCTCGTGCTCAGCCTTATTGTCGAGGTCCAGCTCCATCATCTTCCGAAGTTCTTGAGGCTCCGTACCGTCCACGGCAAGCATCAGAGATTTCTTCAAAAACGGATCGGTGATCTTTTGCACTTCGCTATCGAGCGAAACGACGCCATCTTTGCGCGCCTTATTGGCGAACGCCACCATTTGTCCGATTTGCGCCGAAGGATCCGCGTTCTTGATAAAAAATACCGAGCCCAGCCGCCCGAAGGCTTGCAGCACAACCGGAAGCGGAAACTGCAGCATGACGGCCCCAATGGTCCCACCAAGAACCATCATGGCCGCCGTGGGCTGCATAATCTGGGCGATCTTTCCGCCTTCCAGGGTCAGCCCTAATAAAATGCCCCCCAAAGCGACGACTAACCCGCCAAAGCTGCTCTTATCCATGGTCCCTAGCCCTCAATACTTTCGTTGGCTGGCGGCATATTTCTTTCCTCGGATTTGGGGCCCGATCCGGCCGGCGTCCAGCCAAGACCGACCGATGTCTTCCGGCGGAATTCAACCACTTTTTCGATCACGACAGGGCATGATTCCGAAACGACTACTTTTTCCCCTGTAGTCAGCGTCAAGACAGTATCTGGCGTGTTTTCAATGAACTTGATCAGGTCGGAGTTGACCACCAAGGGGCGGTTGTTTAGACGAGTCAGTTCAATCACAGATCCCCCGAGCCCTCACGAGAGATACACACCTAGAGCTGCAATCGGTCCCACAATAAGAATATCGGCTGATCGGGATCAATCTTGAATCCACAGGCCGCTATGTCCTTGGAAAATGAGTTACTCATCCGAATCACCCTTCCGGATTCTCGACCCCCTTGGCCATTTCGGTGCATTTACCTCTCATGGGGCATCTCAAATCATTAGAAATTCATGAGATAGACTCGGCAAAATTTGCCCGTCGGCAGGATCGTCCCAATCCTCCAAGCTCTGGGCATATCGCAAGGATTCGGGCGGATTTCATTAAGGCGCTGAAACCATGATCAGTTCAACGACAAGTCTTCAGGAAGAAGGACACGCTGCGGAAACCAAAAGGACTATAAACGCTTATGGTTCAGCGAGTTGCGCAGTTCCCCTCGGCGCGATGCGCCCTGGCGTCTCCTTCCGCGGTGTAGTTTATGGCGGCAGCGGCTATGCCCAGGAAAATCTGATGGTCGTTGATGGCCCTTTCGGGCTCGGGCATCCCCGTGGGGATCGAGCCCATGCTGCAGCAGCACGACGCAGAGGACCTGCTGCCGCAGGAAACGCGCACGGCGCTGGAATTCGCCAAGCTCCAGCCGATTGATTTGTCGCGAGGCGTCTATTTCCAGTCCATGCCCGCGCATGATTTTCAAACCAATCGTTATGCCCGCCGCCTCGTTGGCAGGACGATGTTTGAAACGGATCGAATTCCGGATGGCTGGGTCGAGAAATGCAATGCCATGGATGAAGTCTGGGTGCCCAGTTCCTTCAATTTAGAAACCTTTCTGCGGGCTGGCGTCAAGGAGCACAAACTCCTGAAGATGCAAGAGGGAGAAGACACCAAGCTCTTTCATCCCGACAACCCCCCTTTCAGAATCCCTGGAAGCCGCGGCTTCAATTTTCTTTCCGTTTTTCAATGGACGCAGCGAAAAGGTCCGGACATCTTATTGAAAGCGTTCATCCAGGAATTCCAAGAAGATGAAGACGTTGCCCTGATTCTGCGATGCTATGGACGCTCCGGACCGGACTCGGATCTGCTGCCTGAACTTCTTTACTACATCGAACGAGAATTGCATGTTCCCCTGGAAAAAACTCCCCCGATTCTGCTGATCCCAGGCCTTATTCCGAATCGGGATCTACCCCGGCTGTATACCTCCGCAGACTGCTTTGTGCTGCCCAGCCGAGGGGAAGGCTGGGGACGTCCGTATGTGGAGGCATTGTGTTCGGAAATGCCCGTGATCGCAACTCGCTGGAGCGGACAGCTGGATTTTCTGAACGACGCGAACAGTTATCTAATCGATTGCAAACTGGCGCCCACGCCGCGCGATACGGATGTGGAGATTTTCGCCGGTCATCAGTGGGCGGAGCCTGATGTCGATCATTTGCGCAGTCTGATGCGTCACGTATTCACGCACCGAGAAGAAGCCAAGGAAAAAGCGCGGATTGGGCGCGCAGCGAGATGGTGGAGAAGATACGACCGGAACGTCATCATGGCGCGGTGGATCGCGGAGATCGGACGATTGCTCAGTTGAGCGACGGCGCTCGAGGCTTCTGGCATCGGATCGCCCGATTCGTTGGAAATACTGAGCGCAGCTGCAATGCGGCAAACATCGAACAAGAATGGGAGAGATTCTGATGGGCATCTCTGTTGTTTCGCCTGTAACAGAGTCTGTTCGATTCACGTGCGCGCGGAGCCCGCGAGTCATGTTGCTCACCGATGCCTCTTCGCGAGAAATGATTCCTGAGTCGATCCGCGGCGTCGCTGACGACGCTCAATATGGAGATCTCTCCTGCTTAAGCACCGGTCGAGATTCCGAGCAATTTTGACGGCGCTGTGATTTGGTGCAAGGGCGAATTGCCCGTCGGCCGGCTCGCCAGCGGATTGGCGGCGTCCGTTTTTTTCTCAGCCGCATCGCAATACGTCGGTTACCGTACATTGGCCTTATCTCGAACATGCGGACTTGCTGGGCCTGGAACCACGACTGTTGCAAGCGGAAGCGAAAGGCACAATCTGGAATCCTGCGTTGCGCATCGCTGGATCCGAGCCCCTCCGAAAAACGCAAAACGGCCTGGCGGGCCAGCGGGAAGCCATGGGCTCGGCTTTCTTTGACGATTTGGCAGGAGTTGGAAAAGCCCGGTTCCGGCCTCGATTCTCTGCTGGAACTTTGGAACTCCAGTGCCGGCGATGTCCAGTTTTCTTCTCTGGTGTTGCGCAACCTGATCGTCGTTCTGATGAAATGCAACAAATGGGAGAAGGCCGGCGAACTGCTTGACCTCGGGAATCAAGGCATTTCCCGGATGTGCGGAATTCCCCTATCTTCACGCTGTCTACTTTATTTTGCAGAAAAGCCCATCGAAAGCGGTCCGTTTTCTTGAGGCCGCGCTCAATTGCCGCGGACGTGAATTCGTCGGAAGCGGCGGCGAAAACTCTTACCGCGCAAGATACCTGTTGGGCGCTGATTTGCGACATGGTTGGCCAGCAGGAAAAGGCGGTCCATTACTGGGCTCCCTGCGCGCATGGAGCAGCCCGCGTTTGAACCCGCCATTCGAGCGCTGATCCGGCAGCGGCTGCCTCGTGGAAAGGCACGCAGATTGCATTATCCGCTGGCCGAAATGGCTCGACGTGAACCTCAGTATCTGGAACCTGTGGTGGATTTCATGATCGCACATAAAATGACATTGGCAGGCCGGCGCTTGGTTGAAACGATGGCCATCGATCCAGCGCGGCGTGAGCACCTGCTGCAGATTGTCAGTCATGCGGAGAGCCATCCGGCTCCCGCGACCCACGCCCGAAACGAAATCTGGCATCTTGCTGACAGGACCGATTTTTGATGCCTCAGGACACTCGCGAATCAATCGAGCCATTGGCCAAGCACTCATTGAATCGTCACAATTTGAAACCGTCTCTCGATCACACGACTTGGCCCACACTTTCCATTCAAACGTTGAAACACGGCGAGACCTTGTGGAAAAGCGCAAGCCACCAACTGGAACGCGTGGATTTGACCATCAGGCATCAGTGGCCTCCGGATTTTTCGCGCACAGACTTCGGGCAAACTGGCCTGCATTTTGCCTTGGGAGCATAAGGCCGTTCCCGTTCGATGGATCGAAGAAATGGAGGCCACAGTTGATGAGGTGTGGACTCCGTCCCAGTTCACCCGCAGCGCGATTCGTGGAGGGCGGAGCTTTCACCGGAACGCGTTCATGTTCTCTACAACGCGGTCGATCGCGAAATCTTCCGGCCCGATGGACCCGCCAGTCGTCCGCCAAACAGCAGAGGGTTTGTCTTCCTGTTTGTCGGCGGAACCATCCTGCGCAAAGGCATCGATCTGCTTCTGCAAGCATACGCCGACGCTTTTATGCCTGAAGAAGACGTCACACTAGTGATCAAAGATGTGGGTTCCCGGACCTTCTACAGCCACAACACAAAATTAGCGGACGTGCGGCAGTTCGCTGCACGACGCTCGACGCCTCACACCATTGTTCTGACGGAAGAATTGGACGATGCGGCACTGGCCTCCCTCTATCGAGGCGCCGATGCCTTCGTTCTGCCTTACCGCGGCGAGGGATTTGGCATGCCTTTGATGGAGGCCATGGCCTGCGGAAAGCCAGTCATTACCACGGGGGAAGGACCCGCGGTTGAATTTTGCTCCGAGCAAGAGGGATATCTGATTCCTGCGAAACAGGTTGAGGTGCCGGAACCTCTCCCGCCGCTCGGTCGCCTCTCAGGCGAGTGGACTTGGTTCGAGCCGAATGTGGCCGCTTTGGCTCAAACGATGCGCCATGTATATGAGCACCGAGACGAAGCCGCGAGTCGGGGTCGCAAGGCTGCCGCCGCCATCGAACGGGATTCACGTGGAAATGTATTCTGCCGATATATCTAGAGAGGATCATGCGACTGGTTGCAGAACCTATGGGGACTCCTCAGACAATCGTAAATTAAACCGGAGAAACAGTGTCCATGCCTAAACTCGCGCTTTCGATGATCGTCCGGGACGCCGCTGCCACGCTTGGCGCGTGCCTCGAGCAGCGCGAAAGACATCGTCGATGAAATCGTAATTGCGGATACGGGATCCACAGACGCAACCCCTGAAATTGCAAGGGATTACGGAGCTAAGGTCATTCAAATTCCATGGGAGAATGACTTTGCATCGGCTCGAAACCAAGCCCTCGCCGAAGTTACATCCGACTGGATTCTGTCTCTCGATGCCGATGAACGGCTTGATCCGGAATCCGCGAGAATGATTCCAGCTCTTCTGGGCGCAAGCGCGGTTGCCGGTTACCTCGTCACCATCCGGAACTATGTTATGAGCCTCGAAGACAGAATATGGGATCGTCCTGCTACGCCGAATAATTCCGCAGTGGGCCCCCGTGCAATGCTTTCCGGCCTATGTCGAGCACGAAAATGTGCGCCTGTTTCGCCGCGACCCGCGGATCCGCTTTGTGGGTCGAGTGCATGAAAGCGTCGGCCCAAGCATTGAGGACTCCGGCCTCGGTTTGGGGCATGCCCCATTCTTGATCCATCATTTTGGCCTTGCCGCGGACCCAGAGACGCGCGCGCGAAAGAATGTATTCTATCGGGAGCTCGGCCGCCAAAAGATCGTGGAAATGCAAAACAACCCTCAGGCCTATCTGGAACTGGGGATGGTGGAACTCGATAACTTTGGAAATATCCCCGAAGCCCTGCAAAATTTTGAGCGCGCCTGCGCGCTCAATCCGAAGCTGGGAGTGGCTTGGTTCTTCGCGGGACTCGCTCATTTCAAGCTGGGAGCGCACCGCCAAGCGCTGCAGTGCCTCAAGAAGGCGCAAAAGCAGGGCCACCTCACCTCGTTCGTGGCCGAAACGATCGGCGACGCGCACTACAATCTGGGGGAATTTCCGCAATCGGTCCGTGCTTACAAACAGGCCATCAAATCCGCGCAGGATTCTCTCTTGGTGGAAAGCAAGCTCGGACTTGCCGTGGTGCGCTCGGGCGGAGTGGAGGACGGACTCGCAAAAATTCGCAGCACCGTCGAACGCGAGCCCCAGCAGCCCGAGCTTCACGATCGATTGATATTGTCCCTCGTATGGCTTGGGAGGCTACCCGAAGCGGCGGAGGCGGCAGAAGCCAAGCTGCGCTCGGTTCGGGTGCCCCTTCCAGGAGATTTCCTTCGCCCCGCAACGATTTGGGCGAGTCTGGGCGAGTGGAAACGCTCGGCCGCCGTGCTCCATGTAGGGACTTTGGTTTACCCTTCAAATGAGATGCTCAAACGGGCGCTGGCCGAGCTGTCGGCCCGAGCTGGGGCCCATGTCACGGATATGCTCGAACAGTTAACAGCCAAGGTACAGCTGACCGTTTCTGGCTAAAGTTATCCTCCGAATGTGCCGATGAATTGATTGAACGAGCAGTTCCGTAGAAGACGCGGCCTAACTCACCTTGGGGCAAAAAGACCTTCCGAGGAAAGGCTCCTAGTCAAAACGGAACACTCCAAGAGGGGAAAGGAGCCTTTCAAAATGTCATTTAGCATTCTAAATAACATCCCAGCGCTTTCGGCGGAGAACCAGTTAAACAGCACGCAGATGTCGCTGCAGAAGACTTTGGCGCAACTCGCATCGGGTCAACGTATCAATTCCGGTGCCGACGACGCCGCAGGCCTCGCGATCGCGAATGGCTTGGAGGCCAACATTTCTGCGCTCAACCAGTCGACGCAGAACGCCAATGACGGAATCGGAGCACTTCAGGTGGCGGACGGAGCTTTGGGGCAGGTGACCACACTCTTGAACCGCGCTGTCACGCTGGCGACCGAGGCCTCCACAGGCACCGTGAGCAGCCACGCAGCGCACCGCGCTGAACTCGGAATACACGCAGATCATGGCCGAAATTGACCGGATCGGCACGACCACGACGTTCAACGGCACGTCCGTGTTCACCGCCAGCACGACCTCGATCTATCTGTCGGATGCGACCACGAGCAGCACGATCGGTGTCAGTGTCGGCGCTTTGTCCTCGGCCGGCCTGGGACTCGGTGGCACGACTTTGGCGGGAGCCGACGGCTCAGCAGCGCAAACTGCGTTGACTGCCATTAACACCGCAATTGCGAACGATCGCCAGCGACCGCGGCACTATTGGCGCTTCGGTTAACCGTTTGCAGGACGCCTCGGCAGTTATCAGCGTTCAGGTACAAAACCTGACCTCGGCCGAGAACGGGATCATGGCGGCGGACATACCGACGGCGATCTCGAACCTGTCGCGACAGTCCGTGCTGGCTCAAACGGGTATGGCTGCCCTCGCGCAAGCCAACTCGCAAGAGCAAAGCGTACTCACACTGCTTCACTAATTGAGGCGGTAAGGACAGCAAGCAACGGCGCGGTTAGGCCCTCTCGAGGGGCCTAACCCGCTTTTATTTGAAAAACTAAATATCCCTAAAAATCGATTCATCGGGGACAAAAGAGACCAGCGATGGGCACAATCAACAATATCGGGAACATTCTGCTTCCTTCTGGGTCGCAAACCATTGACGTTCAGGCGCTGCTCGACTCAGCGATGGCGGTGTACGAGCAGCCTCTGGCCCTGCTTCAGCAGCAGCAAAGCAACCTTCAGACTCAGACTTCGACTCTGCAATCCATCGAAAACGATATCACTGCACTGGCGACTGCGGTGAACTCCCTCGGCGACCCCGCAGGAGGAGTCAGCGCGGTGAATGCCACGTCGTCCAATAGCGGCATTTTGACCGCGAGCGCGGGCTCCAGCGCCGTGTCAGAGGCCCACTCCGTCACCGTCAATTCACTGGCAACAACGTCCACGTATTACACCGACCCCGTCGCCACCAGCAGCACGGCGATTGCAACAGGCAGCTTCAATATTTCGATAGGGAGCAATGCGCCGGTCACTGTGACTGTGGACAACACCAATAACACGCTCGACGGCCTCGCGGCATCCATCAACAGCCAGAATCTGGGCGTAACCGCCAGCGTTGTGAACGACGCAAGCGGCGCGCGGCTTTCGATTGTGAGCAGCACGACAGGCGCCTCCGGCGACCTTACGATCTCGGGGAACACCACTGGTCTTACTTTCAACAAAGCAGTGACTGGTTCGAATGCTTCCCTCATGGTGGACGGGGTTCCCATCAATTCCGCGAGCAATACGATCTCGGGAGTGATTCCTGGAGTGACATTAAATCTGGCCAGCGCCTCGCCCAGTACCCCCGTGAGCATCAGCATTACACCGAACACCACCCAAGCACAAAGCGCGATCAATACGTTCGTGTCCGCGTGGAACCAAGTCGTGCAAGACTTGAACACTCAATTCGCCGTCGGAGCGAATGGAACTGCGGCTCAGCCGCTCGAGAGCGACGGGACGGTTCGCGACGTTCAGCAACAGTTGCTTTCGGCAATCACTTACTCCATAGGCGGGAACAACGGCTTTGTCAATTTGGCGAGTATCGGCCTCAATTTAAACAATGATGGCACGATTACCGTGGACTCCACGGCCCTATCCAATGCGCTCTCCAACAACTTCAGCAATGTTCAGAGCCTGCTGCAAGGCACATCCGGTGTGGCCACCTTTATGTCCAATACGCTCAACCAGATCACGGATCCCACGCAGGGATCGATTGCGCTGGACCTTCAGGGGATGTCGCAGACCAATCAGGATCTCAACAGCCAGATTTCAGACATGCAGTCGACGCTGAGCGCCCAACAGCAATTCTTGACGGCTCAATACGATCAAGTTCAGGTGGCCTTGCAGGAACTTCCACTGATCCAAAGTCAAATCACCTCGCAGTTGGGGACGCTAAAATGATGACGGACCACAACGAGGTTGCAACGCTGTATCGGGAAGTCAGCACACGGGGTAGCCATCCGGTGGGGCTGGTGGTTAAGCTGTACGACGCGATTCTGGAAGACTTGCGCTACGCGATGAACGCGGTTGCTGCGGGGGATGTCCAGGGACGCACATCCAGCCTCAATCATGCGCTCAAGGTCATCGGTGAGCTGCAAAGCGTGCTGGATCATGAACGCGGCGGCGAAATCTCGCCCCTTCTGAACGGATTCTACAACGTAACCAGACCCTTGATCTTGGAAGCCAACGTCCACTCCGACGCTCCACACATCCAGAAGCTTATCGACCTGTACCTCCCGTTACGCCAGGCCTGGAAACAGGTGGAACGGGAAGTCTGTGCGGGCAAGGTGCAGGCGAGCAGCGGCTTGGGCCCTGCCGAGCAACGGCCAGCTGGCCAAACCGCCCCCGCGAGCGATCCCTCAGGAAGCGCAAAGACTGCCGATTCGGAAATGCCCCACGCACAATGGAATGCGTAATGGAGAATCCGATCCGAGACCGAGTTCGAAAATTGAACTCGGAGCTCCGCGCACTTCTGTCCCGCGCGCGCGATGCATTGGTTGGGCGCCAGGATTTTGCCGGCGAAGAAATCAAAGCCATTTCTGAATCCGTCGGACAGATGGCGCCTATCGTTGCGAATGCCGCCAATCTCCGCGCAACGAATTTAGAATTGGATGCCGAGCTCAATACATACGCCGAAAGCCTTGAGGAGCTCCAAAACACTCTCGAAAAAGTCCGCTTCATGCTGATCGCGCGCCAAGCGCATTTGGAAACCGCGCGGGGCCACCTGGATACAGTCAATCGATGGGCCGCAGCCCTCGATCAGACTCGGTAAAGAGGATGAGTTTTTCCGCGGAATGTAGTATCCCCACCCTCGGAAGCTCCGGAGCAAACCTGTAAGCGAAACTTTCGCGCGTTCGGATCTTGATTCTCACTCCGGAGATATTCCGCAGGAAACAATTCGCGAGGACTTCCGAACCATTCTCTATTTGAGGTAACTGAGCAAGGTTGGCATGTCGAGGATTTGCGCAGTTGCGCTTAGTGCGGCTTGCTGAGCCACCTGATCCTGCGAAAGACTGGAGAGAGCCTTGGTCATATCCGCTCCAACCAGACTATTTTGTTGCTGGCTCAGATTCAAGGTGTCCTGGCTTAGAAAGTTGTCCGTGCTTTGCAGCTGATTGAGCGCGTTTCCGTAAAACACGCGTTGATTATTGATCTGGTTGAAAGCGTTCTGAACTTCCGTATTCGCAGCTGCGATCCCTGTACCGGAGGTCAGCGCGCTCTGCAGGTCGTTCAATGCTGCGAACACGTTTCCGGAGGAGTTCGCAAACACTTGATCTCCAGGCAGGTTGGTCTGCATGGATTGCCCCTGAGAGATCTGCACCGAGGTCACTGCGGAATTTCCGTTATAAGTGATTCCAGAGGGCGCGGAAGAGTCTTGCGTAAACGGCTGGGTGGTTACTTCGGTCCCCGAAAAAATGTACGTGCCTTGATAGTTGGTATTGGCCAGCGAAAGCATTTGTTGCTGGAGTCCAGCAACCTGTGCCGCGATGGACTGCCGATCGGCGGCGGTCAGGGTCCCCGTAGCGCCCTGCGTGCCCAGGGAAATGGCGGATGTCAACAATTGCGTGGCGCTATTCATCACGGAATCCGCGGTTTGAATTTTGGATTGCACATCACTGATGTTCGTTTGAAATTGTACGTCCTGCGAGGTCTGAGCATTGTTAAAAACCAGCTCTGCCGCGGCCGCAGGGTCATCGCCCAGGTTATTCACGCGGCGCCCCGTGGAAACCTGCTGGGTATCGTTCTGAACATTTTGCTGGAGGGTCTGCAAGGCAGCCAGCAAGTCCGGAACAGTGTTGGGGTTGATTCGTGTGCTCATTCGCGTCTCACCTTCATGGCCCGATTACGCTACCGCGGTGGCTTGCCCTAAATTGATCGCCGCGGCGGTCAGAGTGTCGATGACACCAGAGACCTGCGCCGCAGCCTGATAGGCGCGTTCGTATTGAACCAGATTCACCGATTCCTCATTGATGGACACGCCGGAAACGCTGCCAATCTGGTTTTGCAACTGCTGCACCATGGTTTGCGCCGCAGTGGTTTCTGATTGCGCCGTGGAAACATCATTGCCAATCTGAAAGACCAGACTGGAATAAGCGCTGAGCGGCGGCTGGCCATTCACGATCGCCTGATTTTGCAATGCCAGCATGGCATTGACATTCGAATTGTCCCCAGCAGTGCCATTCAAGCTTGCCGCGATCTTCGAGGGATCGGTTATAGCGACGCTAAGGCCCCTTGCGGCTCCGGTGGATGGAACCGTAAAGAAGGCACCACCGGCGTTCCCGTTCAGGTCCGTGCCGGCCTCGTTGATCGTATTCATGGAATTGCCCAAGCCCGAGGCCAGTGCGTCAAGCGAAGAGAGGATCGCAGGGATGGTCTGGTCACGGGCTTGAATTGCACCCGCAAGAGCGCCGCCCGTAAGCCCCGAGGTGATATCCGAACCTTGGGCATAGACGTCTTGAAATCCAGTAGCCGGATTCGTTTGGGCCGTTAGCTGAAAGGCCTGATTCCCGGCCACGAGGGCCGTGCCGCTAGACGTGGTTAACGTGATGGACCCATTTCCGGCGTCGATCTTGGAAACATCCACCAATCCTGAAAGCTGATTGATCAGTTGATCCCGCTGGTCGACAAACGTGCCGGCGTTTTGTCCGCTGGCGGTTGCGGTGCTGATCTGATTGTTCAAACTCGCGATTTGAGAGGTCAGACCGTTTATTTGATTCACGGATTGAGTCACCGTGAGGTCTGCATTTTGCTGCAGCTGTGATAGATTGTTCGCCGCGTTATTGAAGGACTGGGCCAGATTCTGCGCTGCGCTCAATACCCCCTGCCGCAGACTAGGGTCCGAAGGACTGGTCGAAAGCTGTTGCAGACTGTTGAAAAAGGCGGTAATCGAACCCTGCAGTCCGTTTCCGGTGGTCTCATTAAAGAGGGTCTGCACTTGCTGCATCGTGCCGAGGTAGGAATTATACTTGGCTTGCTGTTGAGTTTCCTGGTCTAGTCGAGTTTGAAGAAGATTGTCCCTCTGGCTGGTGATCTGGCCCACCGCCACGCCGCTTCCAAAAAGCATTCCGCCATATTGCACCGGCGCCGTCTCTTCCAGTGACACTGTCTGCCGCGTGTATCCCGGCGTATTTACGTTGGCGATGTTGTTCGTGGTGGTCGAAAGGGCTTCCTGCTCCGCCTGCATCGACTGGAGCGCAATATTCAGGCTGGAAAGGAGGGTGCCCACGGGTCAAACATTCTCCTCGTAAATCGTCCCCACGCTGGATGCGGCCGGCGCTGCATAGGTCGGCGCAAGAGAATTGAATAGGTTCCGCAACGCGCTGATCGTGAACTTGGAGCGCTTCAGGATGGCTCGTTTGATTTCGTTCGATTGCTTCAGCTCCAGATGCAGCGTCTCCATCTGTCCCGTCGCGGCACCAATTCTAGGATCGATGACCAGATCGGCCCCAGCGGCTTTGGAAGAGCTGGCTTGGCGTCCCTTTGCCTGTAAAGATATGATTTCGCTGTCGAGCATCCGGATTTGTCCGCAAAGGAGTTCCTCGTCCGCAGTGTACCGCTCGGAATCGCTCAGATTCAGTGCAACGAACGCGCGACGCCATTCTTCTCCGGTACGGACAAGCTTCTGAAGCAACTCCAAACGGCGCTCCATAAGCTCCAAATACTTCACGGACTCAAGCTTCGTCATTTAAGCCAACTCATCGATTTGGTGAAGGTCATCCACGGGGACGTCTGATTCGACGCTGGGGGACGGTGGTGCCTGTTTCTCAGTGTTTTCCCGCTTCCGTGACGGCCCCTTCTTCGGGAACTGTTTGTCTGGATCGATGTCCTGGGCCAAGGGCTCGATGCGCGGCGCAGTCAGATCGTCCATCTCTTGTTCGTCTCCAAGGCTTGAACTAAGTCTTGCCGCCTTGATTCACGGCGCCATTCAAGAGCGCGTCAGCAACCGCGGCGGGATCAGGCTTGTATGTGCCCTGTTGAATCTTTGCCTTGAGCATAGCAACCCGTTCAGCGCGGATGTCCGGAAGTTGCTGCAACTTCGAGGTCAGCTGCTGCACCTCCGCGAATTTCGAGGACAACTGAACCGTATCGGATCCGCTGGTCTCTGTGGTCCGGCCTTCTGACGCAGTTTCTTGCACACGGGTAGTCTTCTGGTTTTGGACAGCTTCTGATTGAGCGTTTACGACCGACTGTATATTCGGATCAACTTTCATCAGCTCTCCCGTTACTGGACTTTCCTGTTCGGCGAATCGATGCCCGATAGGACAACTCTAACCTCGAAAGCAAGTACTCCCTATAGTGTTCTATCGGCCAATTTGCCCAAAACATTAGGTTCTGGTGCCAGTTTAGCTGGTGACTGGCCCGCAGCGGCAGGCTCTAATTGCTTTATTATCATATTCCCAATGCCCAGCCCCCCGGCCTTTCCGACCGCTCCCGACATGACCTCAATGCCCCAGTCGTCGATCGTGCCGCTGGCGGCGTCGGAATCGTTGTCCTTGGGGTCTTTGAAGCTCTCTTTCATCGACTTCCACAACGAAGCAAGAAGGATGGATTCGAAATCGCCTGCCGCCTTCTTGAGCTTTTGTTCGTCAGGGGTGTCGACGGGCTTCGACTTGGCGCTAGTTACGGGACCGGCTGCGGCGGGCACGTTCGAGCCGGCCACGAAAGAATTGGAATTTATAGGCACCATTATAAAACCTCCAGATCGGCTTCGAGCGCTCCGGCAGCCTTGATGGCCTGCAAGATGGAAACGATATCGCGGGCCGTGGCTCCCATATTTTGCAAACCTCGCACCAAGTCTTCCACAGTCGCGCCTTGCTTCAATTGAATCAATTGAGCGGTCTTCTCCGCTGCCTGTACTTCGGTTTGCGGAACGACCACAGTGTCGCCTTTGGCGAGGGGTTGCGGCTGGGAGACATCGAATTTGGTGGCAATTTCAATGGCCAAGTTGCCATGCAGTATGGAACAAGGGCCAATGGTCATTGCGCCCCCCATGACTATGGTGCCCGTGCGTTCGTTTACCACCACCTTGGCGTGACTTTGTACATGAATTTCCAGCTCGTTGATACGGCTCATCAGGATTGGTATTCCACCATTATCGGCATTTGGGGACTGGATCTCCACGCGGCGGCTGTCCATGGCATGCGCCACCTCCTTGCCAATCTCCTTGTTGATTGCCGACGCGATTTCCGTGGCCATGCCGAAATTCGCGTCCCGCAACAGCAGGGACAGCGTGTTCATCGTTCCTAAAACGACCGAAGTGTCCTGCTCTACGCTCGCGCCTGCCGGAATGCGGCCAACGGTTAGATGGTTCACAACTTTGCTGTTTCCTCCCCCGCCCGCGCTATAGCCTCCCAGCGTGAGCGGGCCCTGCGCCACGGCATAGACGCTTCCATTGGAGGATTTGAGCGGGGTCATCAGCAAAATGCCGCCGGCGAGGCTCTTGGCGTCACCTGCGGATGAAACCGTGACGTCGATCTTCATGCCCGGCCTGGCGAAAGGCGGCAGCGTTGCAGTGACAAATACGGCTGCGATGTTGTTCACCCTCACCGATGCCGCAGGAATCTGCAATCCCATTCGTTGGAGTAAATTGGCCAGAGTCTGAACCGAAAACACAGTTTGCTGGCTATCGCCGGTCCGGCTCAACCCGACAACCACTCCATATCCCAGGAGCGGGTTATCACGAATACCCTCGACGGTGGTGACATCCTGAATCCGGACACGCTGCGAGGTATCTCCTTCGGCTGCGGCTAGGGGCGCGCACGAGACGACTGTCAGCAAGAGCCAGAAAGAGATAGATTTCCAAGACATCAGTCATTCCTCTCAAAAACTCAGCAATTTCAGAAGCGTCCGGACAACGATGTTGGGCCGGCTTTGCGCATCCGCGACGCTGCCCTTGCCCTTTATCTCCAATTCCATGCTGGAAACTTGCGAGGACAAAATGGAGTTGTCGATTGCGACGTCCCCGGGACGGATCAGTCCGCGCAAAACCACGGTCTGACGATCATTCCCCACGGTGAAATCACGGACAGCTTCGATGATCATGACCCCATTCGGCATCACCTGGACCACGCGGCCGGCAATCACCAATTGAAGACTGGAACTCATGGTCGAGGAGCCCTTGCCGTCGAGAGTAGTGGCGGAATTGGCATTGAACAGATTTTGCAGCGAGTTCGATGGTCCAACCTGGCCCAGCAGGCCGGTCACCGCTGAACTCGTAGCGAACTGGCGGCTGGTGGAATTTTCCCCACTGGTGTTCGCGGCAAATGTGTCCACGAGCCGGACGGTGATCAAGTCGCCGGCGAACCGCGCTTTATAATCGGTGGACGTGTCGGAGAGCAATCCTGCAGGCACCCACAGGCTTCCGACGGTTTTGGGTTGGTCGGGCGTTGCGGCCATGGCCCGCTTCATGTAGTCGTCCAAGGACAAACTTGCCGGTTTGGACTTGTCCTTGGTCTTCGTTTTCCCAGAAGCGGAAGAAGGAAAAAGCAATGCCATCGCCATCAAGGCAGTGATAGCGAAAGAACTTTGGAGGAAGTCGGTGGCGCTTGCGTCATTCCATCTCATAAAATAGCCTCAAGCTGATTTCGGCCCACAACGTGTGCATAAAGAATTTTCCCTGTGCTCCGAACCCGCACGCGGACAGTTTGTCCAAACACTCCCCGTTCCAGCGAGATCGCGGTCAGGTACATTTGCATTTGAGATCCGGAAACCAAATGGAGGAGTGCCTTCTGTCCAACTTCGACCAGTGAGGGCGCGGAATTTCCTGGGCGGCTGGAATCCAGATTGGGCCGAGCGCGCATTGCGCTCATCGAGA
The DNA here is from genome assembly GCA_963705015.1 of Terriglobia bacterium. Taxonomy (GTDB): domain Bacteria; phylum Acidobacteriota; class Terriglobia; order Acidiferrales; family UBA7541; genus Palsa-360. Next base: position 4,836,199 of record CAVPIN010000002.1, on the reverse strand, counting down.
TTTTTGTTCCAAATATGGGCTGCGGACTATTTTGAGTCGCGGGAGGTTGCGCGGCTTCGGCCGAGCCGCAGGAGGTGCATGTGGCGCGAGCCATAGCCATAAAAGGCAGAAGTCCCGGCTCCGCCCCAGAGACTAGCCAAAACTTCATCTCCTGCAGCGTTTGGTCCAGTTCGACGCGGGTCACGTGCAATTCAGCGTCTTCCGCGGGGACTGTCACCCGAGCGGCAAACTGCAGATCCTCTGGCGCGATTTGCACGTTCCCGAAGGTTTGATTACCAGCGAGCATTCTGCGAATTGCCTCGGCGACCTCTTCGCGTGTTACGAGATGTCCTAACCTGTGAACTACGATTTGTTCCGGCACATCCACCCGGCTCAGCAGATCCCCGTCGTTCAGGAGCCGTACAATGTCACCCCCGGAGAGCACGCGCGTACTTCCGGCCTGTGGCGATCTGCCTATTAAAATTTCCTGCGCCGGGATGCGGACAGCACTGGGAGAAGCTTCAGGTAGCAGGTCGGATAGATAAATGGATTGCCCATTGACGACCGCATCTCGAATGAGATGCGTCTTGGCATCCGAAGCCCTGGCCACGCCGCCCCACGGACAGAGCGTAGCGCCCACCAACGCGAAAAATGGTAAACATTTATACAAGGTCGGCCCCAATCAGCGAGACATCGCGTTAACGTCCTGGAACATCTGGTCAGCTGCTTCGGCCACCTTCGAGTTGGACTCATAGGCTCGCTGCGCCAGAATCATCTGCACGAACTCCTCGACAACGCTAACGTTGGACTGCTCCAGGGATCCCTGTTGCAGCGTGCCCAGCCCGTCACTTCCGCCGGGCGTGCCAAGTAAGGCGTCACCGGATGCCGTGGTCGGAAGGAACAAATTCGAACCAATGCTGTTGAGGCCGCCCGCATTCACGAATTGGGCCAATTGGATCGTGCCAACCTGCTGCGCCGCCGTTTGTCCTGGTTGCGTAATGCTCACGGTGCCGTCCGTCCCGATCGTAATGGTTGTGGCACTGACGGGAATCGTGATGGCTGGCTGGAGGGGATTGCCATCCGAAGTGACCATTTGCCCCTGCTGGTCCAGGTGAAAGGTTCCGGAACGCGTGTAGGCCAGGTCTCCACTGGGCATTTGGATTTGGAAAAAGCCATTGCCTTGAATGGCCAGGTCGAGTGGATTTCCAGTGGCGCTGAGGTCGCCCTGTGATTGAATCATTTCAGAGGCGGAGGAACGCGCCCCCAACCCGATTTGCAGGCCCGCGGAGATGGTCGTTTGCTGCGTGGCGGCCGCTCCGGGCATGACTAGATTTTGATACAGGAGATCCTGGAATTGGAGACGCCGTTTGCGAAAACCGGCAGTGCTCGCATTCGCCAGATTGTTGGCGATGTTATCGAGGTTCATTTGCTGCGCCACCATACCGCTTGCCGCCGTGTTCAATGCACGAATCATTTGATCTCCTGTTTTTTTTATATCTTCGACAGTTCCTGTACGGCAGTCTGATTAAAGTCGGTATTGAATATGGACAGCGCCCGCTGCACGAGTTCCGCGTTCCGTTGCAGATTAATTAAAGCCATGGCGCTCGTCACTGGATCAGCGTTGGAAGATTCCAAGGCCCCTTGACGGACCTGCGCGGTGGTCGAGGGCACCGTACCTCCACCCGACACCGTGAATTCGGTGTTGCCTTCGGGAACCACCACTGTGTTGGGAGCCAAATTTACAATCTTCAACTTGTCCACGATGGCGTCGCCTGCAGAAATCGTTCCATCGGTGCTGATGGTCAATTTCCCATCGGGTAAGATGATGGGACCCTGCTCGCCAAGGACTGGATTACCAAGGGAGTCCACCAGTTGGCGCTGAGCGTTCATGCGAAAATTTCCGTTTCGCGTGTAGCGAACCCCGCCCTTAGTCTGAACGGAAAAAAAGCCGGACCCATCGATGGCAAGATCCGTGTCATTTCCGGTGGTGTTGAGCGAACCGGAGGATAGATCGACGTGAGCTCCGCCGATCATGGCGAAATCATTGATGGCCTGATTTTCAGGGGTAAGACGGCTATTGTTCAAAGAGGTCGAGAACGACTTATAAAATTCCTGTTGTCCCTTATAGCCAACCGTATTGGCATTCGCCAAGTTGTTAGCAACGAGGTCGAGGGACTGCATGCGTGCCGCAAGGGCTGTGAACGCCGAGTAAAAACCGCTATCCATGGAACACCATCCTGGAACTGATGGTGCACACGCTGGGCCAAATTAGAAACCTCTAATGTTTGACCGTCTGGAGCGCCCGGCGCCAGGTTCAGTGAGCCTGGATGTGAAATGGCGTGGTTTGCAGCGGGAATGACGCACCACAGAAGTATTCCGCGGCGCCCACAATCTCAGCCAAATGGGAGTCCTTTTCGGCTTTGCCGGGATCGTGATGATGCCCCACGGCATCGACCAGAGAGGGTGAAAACCTCCAGGACTTGGCCATCCATCGCCCAATCTGGCAGTGGTCGAGCCCGAAAATGTCGCGCTCGAGATCGATATTGTCTCGCCACTCGATGGCGGCCAGCCCTTCAAAGGTCTTTTCCTGTTCTCGAGCCACCATTAGCAGTGGCAAATTGCCAATATCGTGCAATAAACCAGCTACATAAGCCGCGCCCGGAAACGGATACTCGGACCGCTCCGCGATTTTTTCGGAGAGAATAGCCATCTGTATGCTATGAGGCCAGAGTGCCTCCGCATTCTGATCTCGGGAGTCAGGCGCGCCAAACTCGGTGACGCCACACAACAAAACCGCGGTATAAAATAGACACGGCCCCAACAAAACCACGGCATCGGTGATGGAATCCGCGGATTCGCCGGAACGATTCAGAATCGCATTTGAGAGGCGCAAAACCCGAAGTCTAAATCCGACATCGGAACTCAGTGTCTTGTTGATCTTGGTCACGTCGACCGCGGACGCTCTGAGCAACACATCCAGATCGAACACGCAGGGCGGAATTGGTTCGAGTCCCTGGGATACGATCGACGCCAAACGGCTCCTGCAATCTTCTTCCAGTCCATTCTGTTCTTGCAATTTGCGATCCACATATCCTCACAGAGGAAGTTCATCCTCATGAGAATTCATCGGCAAATCACAAAAACTCTTTACTGGAAAAAATGCTTTTCGCCAATCACGGATCGCCTAATTTAGGAGGTCCGCCCTGGAAACCGCGTATCCCGCGGCGCCGCATTGAGCCCACTCACTTCGCCAGCAATTCAGTGGTTTCGGGGGCATTCACGACCTCCGTGACACGCAGGCCAAAACTGCCGTCCACCACGACGACTTCTCCTTTGGCGATGAGCCGCCCGGCAACAAACAGCTCGGCCGGTTCGTCAATGCGCTTGTCCAATTCGACGACAGATCCGACCGTCATCGACAGAATCTCGCGCAACGGGAGCTCGCGCCCGCCGAAGCGGATGGTGGCTTCCAGTTCAACGTCCAAGAGCAAATCCAGGCTGGGAAGGGGGCCCGTTTCGCCGTCTTTCTCGTATTGAGTCATCGCGCCTCTTTTTCTTTGGTTTTGAGCATCGAAAGCGTCCTCTTAATCTGCGCACCGCGGCGCGCACCGCAGCTCACCGGCGCGGCCTGAAACAGATTCATGCCCGCAATATTCAACTGAATCGGTTCCGTTGAGCGTGTTTTCAAGAGAAGGACTTGTCCCACCTTCAGATGGGCCAGATTCCGGACCGAAAGCCCGCTGGGAGGAAGAAATAGTTCCACGAGGAAGCTGCTCTCCAGCAGTCTTTCTTTCAGACGGTGCTTGTTCTGGTCGGATCCTTCAGATTCCGCCCGCGAGGCCTGTTGTTCCAGCTTTCGAGTCAGGGCATTCGAAACCAGCATGGGCAGAACTAATATCCACGTCCCGCTCAACTCACCCACTTGGATCTCAAACTTGACCGAGGAAACCCTTTCGTTCGGCGGAAGCAAATTGGCCGATGCGCCGCAGTGTTCGTAGCGAAGGCTGGTTTCCAAAAACGGAGCCCAAGACGCCTGCAATTCTGCTGCAACCAAACCGATGACCGGCTTGAAGACTTCCCGCTCGATTTCCGTCAGAGGGCGAACGGTTTCGGCTGCCGTACCGGTGCCTCCGATCATGAGATCAATCATTGGCAGAACGGTGGCAAGATCAGCCTGCAGGACCACATTTCCTTCTGGAGCCCGAATGCGTAGCGTTTCGAAAAGGGCGCCCCCGGGGGATTGCTCCACCAGGTCGCCGTACGTCATCAGTTCCACGCTCTTTGGCGCGGTCTTACACTCGGCACCAAGAAGGTTGGACATCGCATGTCCCAACCGCTTGGCAAAATCAGTGTGCAGCTCGAGTAGCTTGGCAATGTGATTGGGAGAAAGACGATTTAATCCCCGAAAATCAAATGGTTCCAGATTGGGAGCCTGCGCCGAGGCCTCCGCAGGAGGCCTACCGGAACGTGCGCTCTTCAGGAGCAGATCAATTTCGCTTTTCGTGAATAGGCTATGGTCCATGGTTGTACCTAGGCAGCTGAAATTTTAGTCTCGGTATGATTGCGCAGCTGCAACAGTTGCTCCAATCTTTCCCGCAGGCGCACGATGGCCAGCGAGTGAATTTGGGAGACGCGGGACTCTCCGATTTCCAGTGCCGCTCCCACTTCTTTCATGGTCAGTTCTTCAAAGTAGTAGAGAGAAACGACCTGTCTCTCCTTCTCTCCAAGAATTCCGATGGCTTCGGTTAACATGGATTTAAGTTCTTCCCTCAAACAGGCGAAGTAGGGATCTTCGCCGAACCCATTCGGCCTGTAGGCGTGGGTCCCTTCTTCCTGAGGTTCGCCGTCGGAGGGCGAATCCAGACTGCCCAGATTGAGACCGTGTAACTCGCTGAGCAACCGCTGAAAATCAGGGAGTGCGATCGAGAGTTTCTCGGCAAGCTCCGCTTCCGAAGGCGCTCGGCCGAGTTCGCCCAAGAGAGACCGGTTTGCTTCTTCAATTGTTCGCATGCGCTTGCGAAGGCTCCGCGGACTCCAGTCCGAGGCCCGCAAACTGTCGAGAATCGCGCCGCGAATTCTGAATTTCGCATAGGTGCCCAGTTGCGCATGCTTGCTGGGGTCGAAACGATCGACCGCCTCAATCAGCCCAATGATTCCCGCGTGCACCAAGTCCTCCAGGGGAACCTGTACGGGAAGCCGGTCGTGAATGCGCTGAGCGATATAACGGACGTCGGGCAAATGCGTGGTCAGGAGACGCTCTCGCTCGGCGGAATCGAGTTGCACGTCAGTTCTTTCGCTGATCTGTTCAGGGCTCACGGTCCATCCTATCCTTTGTTGAAAGCTTCAGATGTTCATTCCGTGTCATCGCACCACCCCTAACGACTGCACCGTCACCGTCGCGGGTATTTCCGCAGGCGACAATACGACCACCCTTGGCAAGAACGGCTCCAGAAGTCTCCGAAGATGGAAGCGAGTTGGGCTGCTGCAAAGCAATGTCATGGAGCTCTGCGTGGCGCGGTCACCGACGGCCTTTTGAATGCCTTCCAGAATGCGCTGCAACGAAGTTACCGTGGCTCCGGAAGAGCGTTGCGCAGAGGATTGCGGTTCAAAGCTATGTTGCAGCTCTTGTTCGATTGCAGGATCGAGAGTTACCACCTTCAGTTTTTTCTGTTCCGAGAGCAGAGGCTGAACCAGCGAGCGGCCGAGACGCTGGCGGACCGCCTCCACCAAGCCGATGGGGGCCTTATTCACCGAAGCGGTATCCAGCAGGACTTCGAGGATCGTGCTCAGGTCGCGAATCGACACGTGCTCGCGCAACAGTTGCTGGAGCACTTTCTGAACCTCTCCGAGCGAAAGCACGCGCGGCACAAGCTCATCCACGAGTTTGGGCTGGCTTTCGGAAAGCGCGTCCAGCAGGCGCTTGGTCTCCTGTCGCGTCAAAAGTTCATGGGCGTATTGGCGGACGATCTCGGCAATGTGGGTCGCCAAGACGGAAGTCTGGTCGACCACCACGTAACCTCTGGTCAAGGCGTGGTCTTGCAGGCCAGCGACAATCCATTTGGCGGCCGAGCCAAAGGCAGGCTCCCGCGCATCGATTCCGTCTAGCGGAGCGGCATCCGCTTCGGAGCTGATGGCCAGCACGCGATCTTGGTACATCTCCCAGCGCGCAATTTCGACGCCTCGCAGATAGACCACGTATTCGCGAGGTTTGAGCTTCATATTATCGGTGATGTGGATCGAAGGAACGACGAAGCCCAGTTGCAGCGCCAGATGCCGCCTGAGAGCGCGAATTCTTTGCAACAGGTGCCCTCCCTGCGCTTGATCGACCAGCGACACAAGCCCATAACCTACCTCTAGGCTCAAGTCGTCGAGTTTGAGCAGTTGCTCAATCTGCTGTTGCGAACTGGCAGCTTTGTCCGCCTTGGCCGAGGTCTCCGCCGCAGGGCCCTTTATTTCCTTCCCCTTCGCTCGCGAGGACAAGTAGAAGGTCACAGCCGCCAGCAAAAAGAATGAGAACTTGGGCAATCCTGGGATACATCCCAGGAGAAACATCACTCCAGCGGCGATGCGCAAAGGCTCTTTCTTGTTCAGGAGTTGCCGTCTGAATTCGGTACCGACCATCGAGTCGCTCGATGTCCGCGTGACTACGATGCCACCTGCCACCGATACGAGCAGCGACGGGATCAGCGTGACTAGGCCGTCGCCCACGGTCAGCACCGTGTAGGTTTTCAGCGCCTGATCAAACGGCATGTTCATCTGAAATACGCCAATCAGAAAGCCCGCCAAGATGTTGATGGCCGTGATCAAGATCGTGGCCAGAGCGTCCCGCTGGCTGAAACGGGCCGCCCCGTCCATGGCCCCGTAGAATTCAGCTTCGCGCGCGATTTGTTCGCGGCGGGCGCGCGCCTGCGATTCGTCGATCAATCCCGCGTTGAGGTCCGCATCGATGGCCATCTGCTTTCCAGGCAGCGCATCGAGAGTAAAGCGGGCGGTGACTTCAGCGGTTCGGACGGCGCCGTGATTGATGACCAGATACTGGATGGCGATCAGCGCCAGAAAGATCACGAATCCCACGACGTAGTTGCCGCCAACCACGAACTGCCCAAAGGCTTCGATGACATTGCCGGCCGCAGCCGTGCCTTCATTTCCGTGCAGCAGGATGCGGCGGCTGCTGGCAATGTTCAGGGAGATTCGGAACAAGGTCAGGAACAGCAACAAGGTTGGAAAAAGGGAAAACTGGACCGGCTTCAGAATATACAACGCGGAGAGCAGAACCAAGATGCCCAAGGTGAAGCTCACGGCCAGCATCAGATCCAGACCAATGGCCGGCACGGGCACCAGCATCATGAAGACCATGCCAACTGCCGCGACCGGTACCAGCCAGTCGTTCTTCCCTGCAGTCACTATTTCCGATTGAGGCGTCGCAGTGGGCTTATCCAATGGCTACGACCTCCCCACGGGATTCTGCGCGCCTTGTAATCGCTTCTGAGCGCGATAGAGGAAAGCCAGAATTTCAGCGACCGCGGCGTATAACTGCGGCGGAATGGTCTGCCCCACTTCCGTCATCTTAAACAGCGCCTGTGCCAAAGGAGGATTCTCGATGATGGGAATTTCGTGCCAACGCGCCAATTGCCTGATGCGCGCCGCCAGCAAATTCCGGCCTTTGGCTACGACGACAGGCGCTGGCATGGATTCGGGCCGGTATTCGATGGCCACGGCATAGTGAGTGGGATTGGTCACCACGGCGGTGGCGCGGGCGATGTCCTTCGCGATCATTTTTCTGAGCAGCGCGCGCCGAAGGTTCCGCCGCCTGCCGCGCGTGGCCGGATTGCCGTCGGTATCCTTGGCTTCTTCTTTAATCTCCTGTTTGGTCATGCGGAGGCTGCGCTCATAGCTCCAACGCTGAAAACCATAGTCCGCCGCAGACCACGCCAAGAGCACGAGTCCGCATTTCCAGGAAAGTTCAAACCACAGGCTACCGATTCTGGCAAGCAGACGGTGCGATCCCAGCTGAGCCAAATGGGCGATCTCAGGCAGTTCGCGCTGCATGAGGGTGTAGGCCACGAACACGATCGCACTCCCTGGAATCAAGGACCGCAGCAGACGGCTCAATCCGGAAATCGAAAAGATCTGGCCCAGATTGGCGACCGGATTGAGGCGGTTGAATTTTGGGGTGAAGGCTGCGGGCGCGAAAACGAAGCCGCTCTGCGCGCCGGCCGAAAAAACGGAAATGGCAAACCCTAGTAGCAAGATCGGAGCGATGCATTGCGCGACTGCTATAGCTGTCCAGGAAAATACGGAAGTGCCCAGCCCCAACTCGGATTGGCTTGTGCTGTCCAGCAATCGCCCCATGAGGTCCCGCCATGTTCCAATCCAGGCCCGAGACTCGAACGCAATCGTTACCGTCACGGCCAATAGAGTAAGCGCCGAAACGAGATCGCGGGACCGCGCGACCTGCCCCTGGTCCCGCGCGCGCTTTTTGCGTCTTGCGGTTGCCTTCTCGGATTTATTGTCCGCGGCCAATTCGATTTCCTCTCACCGAGCCAGACGTAACAGCTGTTCTGTCCATTCCATAGCTCGCGTGAATTCTTTTTCGAGCAGACTCGGCCACAGAATCGCGGCTCCCGCCATGATCCCGTAACCCATCAAGTTTTTAATCGATATGCCAATAAACATGGCCGGAAGCTGGGGCGAGGCTTTGCTCACAAATCCCACGGTCACGTCCACTAGGATGGTGGCCAGCACCACTGGAGCGGCGATTTGGACGCCGATGAGCCACATGGCTGATGCGAATCGCAGCAACTCCTTGGTGGCCAGCAGCGTGGCCACGCCCGTCCCGACAGGGACATAGGTGAAACTTCGGACCAGCATCTTTAGCAACCAATGGTGCACATTGAGCTGGAGAAAAATCAGGAGGGCAAACATCTGGTAAAACGTGGCCACCACCGGCGTTTCGATGTTCGTGATCGGGTCGATCACGCTGGCCAGAGAAAAACCCAATTGCATTCCCGTGAGCTGCCCCGCGACCTGCACGCCCTCGAACACGAGGTGTACGGCGAGCCCCATCATCAATCCGATAAACGCTTCACTGGCGACGACATGTGTCCAGCTGGCAATCGTCAAGGGAATTTGAACCGCGGGCGCGGCGCCATACAAGATCGCCGTCAGCACCATGGTGAAGATCGCTTTGATACTGGGCGGCACCGCATCGCTGCCAAAGAAAGGCGCGAACGTCATCATGCCCCCAGCGCGGAGTCCGATGGGTAGTGCGCGGGTTAGGATGGCAACAGCGAAAGGCGGCACGATCTTTTTACTCCATTAGTGTGTAAAGGCGCGAAAATCGCCGAAAAGCGATTCTGTAAAGGCCACCAGATGGTGAAGCATCCAAGGAGTCAGGAAAAAAATGATCGCGCCGACGGCGGCCAGCCGTGGCACGGTCATCACTGTCACGTCCTGAATGGACGTCATCACTTGTCCGATATTGATCACCAGACTGACAAACGTGGCGGCGATCAGAATCGGCGCGGCGACCCAAAAGGCCGCTTCGAGCGTCTGGCGAATCAGTGCGACAACCTGATCTAATGACATTTCATTCCCTCAGTGGAAACTCTTCATCACCGATCCGACAACCAAGTTCCAACCGTCAGCGACAACAAAAAGAAGTATTTTCAGCGGCGTCGATATGACCACTGGCGGCAGCTGCAACATGCCGATCGAGGTGGTCACCGAGGCTGTCACCATGTCGATGACCAGAAATGGCAGGAACAGGATCGCGCCAATTTGAAATCCGGTCTTGATTTCCGAAATGATGTAGGCGGGGATGACTGTGCTCATCGGAATATCATCGGGCTGCTTTGGACGAGCCTGTCCGGACATTTCGACGAAAAGCGCAAGATCCTTTTCTCGCGTGGACTGCAACATGAACTTTCGCAGCGGCACGGAACCCCGATCGAGCGCTTCCCAAGCGGTGACCGTTCCGGCTTCCAGCGGCATGATGGCCTGCTGATGAATCGCTGCTCCAATCGGCGCCATGAGAAAGTACGTCAAGAAGATCGACAGACCGATCAATGTCTGATTGGTGGGTGTGCTTTGCGTTCCCAACGCCTGCCGAAGAAAGTGAAAAATGATCAGAATTCGAACGAACGGGGTCATGCTGAGAACGATGGCCGGCAAAAGCGTCAAAAACGTAAGCAGGGCCACGATGGTCCACGAATTTGTATCTCCGTGGAGCGTCAGTCCGGGGATTTGCAGTGAAACTCCCGGCGTCTGCGCCGCCGCATACCCAGGAGTTGCCAGCCCGGAGACCAGAACCAGAACGGCTGTGGCGAAAAGAATGAGGAATATTTTTGGCCGACGTTTCATCATAGCTCGGATTTCGGATCCCCTTCCTTCGCGATGCCCAGGTTCTGAAGGAGGGAGATACTTTGGGTCGTGACCGCCACGAGAAATCGCTGATTCTCGCATTCGACCAGCGCCAGAAGCCGCTTTTCGCCGAACGAGAGAGTCTCGCAAAGCTTCAAGCGGCGGGGACGGCGTTGAATATTCACCTTTGAAAAAGCTCCGCGAATACGGAGCAACAGAGCCGCCCCGAGTGATTTAGGCTCTTCCGCGGACGGCGCATACGTGGTGTTCTCCATGCTGGTGGATTTCACTGCGCTTTCCCTTTCACCCAAGGTCCGTAAGCCGGACTTCGAGACAGCCATTCGTAACTTCGAATTCCGCCCAAGCGATGAAACTGCCATTGGCGTGAACTCCGACTCTTTCCCGAGTCAGTTGTTTGCTGTTCACCACGGATCCAACTTTCAAAAGGAGTAAATCGCGAACCGCGAAGCCGCGGACGGGAATCTCGGCAGCCAGCCGGCAAGGAACTTCCTGAATTTGCATCCAACTCACGCCCGCCGCTTCCGTGTGCTCCGGCGCGAGAAGCGCAAGGGGAGCCGTCGCAGTGGCCATGATTAACGCTGCACCAGAAATTCAGTGAAATAGACTTCGCGCACATCAAGCTCTGGAACGCTCTGTTGCAAGGCTGCAAGGAGCTCTTTCTTGAGCTGCGCCTTGCCCTCTTGAGTAATCAGCACGTCGGCTTTGCCCGCAGTCAGCACGTTCAGGATGGCGTCCCTTACGCGCGCCGTCGGGATTTCTGACTCGCCGTCTTTGGCCTTGGGGGCATGTCCCAAACCAAGATCGATCGTGACGCGGAGGAAATGGTTATCTTCGACATCGGAAAGGTTGACCGTGAAACCTTCCAGATGAACCGTATGTAACGAGTCGGTTTGCTTTTGCTGCGGTGCAGCCTCCGCCGTCTTGCCTTGATGCATATAAAACCAGCCGCCACCAGCGGCGACGGCCAGGACCGCGACCGCGCCAAGGATCAAAATCAGTGGGCTGGACTTTTTGGTTTCTTGTTGCGTGTCTTTGTTGGTTTCTTCACTCATGGCGGGGATATGCAAAGCAATTCGCCCGCCGAACTGAAAACAATCTTCCGGAATTTTTTGCGAAATCTTGTCGTGGTGGGAAAGTCAATGAAGGGTAAGGAATTAGGGACTTTGCGGTGAACGCGGTTGTAAGCGCTGCGGATCCAGGATGCGGTCCACCAGACCTGGAGAGCGAAGTTTTATTAGAATGAACTCAGAATTTCGGCGATCCGCCCCCTGCATTCTAAGGGGCGGATCGCCAAACTCATTTTAATTTATTATCCGTTTGCGATCATGGTCTGCGTCGTCTGCATGACTTGGTCGAGCGTGGTCACCGTCTGAGCGTTGGCCTGATAATACCGCTCCGCCACGATCAACTTCGAAAACTCGGTCGCGAGATCGACGTTGGAAACTTCGAGCGCACCGCCCTGCAGGGAGCCAAGGCCGCCCGTGTTGGGCGCGCCGATGTTGGGCTGCCCCGAGGAAAGCCCCCCGACAAAGTTATTCGAACCGGTCCGCATGAGACCCTGCGAATTGGTGAAGGACGCCAGAGCAATTTGCCCCAGGGCCACGGTTTGTCCATTATTGAAAACGCCCTCGATGGTGCCGTCGCCGCCCACGGAATACGTCTGCAGCGTGCCGCTGGCATATCCATCCTGCTGCGTCGAAGAGGTTCCCGACGCTGCCGCAAGCTGCGTGAGGGAGCTGGTGCCGTTTGGATTCATGAAGTTCAAGGCCACGTTCATATTGGCGGCCCCATTGGCCAACCCGGTGACGGCAATACTTGGATTGGTCGCTGGAGAAGTAAGCTGCCCGGAACCGTTGAAGGTCATTGTGCCGGTCGCCAAGGAAACGGGGTTGCCCGTCTGGCCGACATCGGCCGAGGGGATCGTCACGGCGTAACTCCAGGCGTTGACCCCTGTCTTGGTGAAGTTGGCGGTGAGCACATGTGCCGCGCCGAGCGAATCATACACGGTGATGGGGGTGCTGAACGAACCAGCCGCTTGGGCCTGACCGGAGGGTGCAAAAGTTTCGGCCAGCTTGCCCGTGGCGGCGTCGGTAAGGGTGTTGGTGGGAAAAGTCGTCGTATTACCGTTCTTGGCCGTGACGGTCAAGGAATCTCCGGTAAGACTGGCCGTAAAATTGGCATTTCCGTTGATCGCGGCGACGACGCTCGCCAGAGTATCCCCCGCGAGGGTCGTATAGGAGAAGTTATTCGTTCCATCGGAAACGGCCAGGACATTACCCGTACCTAGAACAGTCGCGGCGGTGATGCCGGTTCCCGTCTGTTGGCTTCCCGCAGTCGTAGCCGTGCCCAGACCCGCGTCCAAATTGGTAAACAGTTGGATGGTACTGGTTTCTTTCGCAGGAGTGGTAATTCCCAGAGGGATCGACAACGCACTGAGGGTCGTATTCGCGCTGATGACGCCGTTTACGGCCTGATAGCCCATCACATTGGCGCCGTCGACGGTCATCAGGTCTCCGTTGGATGCCAAGGTGAAATTGCCGGCGCGCGTGTATTCCTGCGTTCCGTTGTTGTTGGCAATGAAAAATCCGTTGCCGGTAATGGCCACATCGGTGGGAACTCCTGTGGTCTGAAGCGTCCCCTGGCTGAAAATCCCCTCGACGGAGGCGACGGAAGTGCCCACGCCAATCTGCTGTGGGTTCCCGTTCCCTGTGCTACCCACCTGATCGTAAAACAAGTCCTGAAAGTTCGTATCACTGGACTTGAATCCGACGGTATTCATATTCGCCAAGTTGTTGGAGATGACGGAAAGCTCCTCAGAACTGGCGTCCAGGCCCGAAAGCGGTGTTGAAAGTGTTGACATGCGAATTCTCCTCATTTAGAGTTCGCGGGCATTCCGCCTCGCGAGGATTTGCACTGCAAGTTCAAAATCGTCGTACAGCTGCGTAATGAAGGGCCGATCAGACCGACTTCTGTTGCGCTGCAGCGCCAGTTGCAGGCGGCGTTACAGCCGGAGTCGTAGCCGCAGCCGCAGCCGGAGTTGTAGCCGGAGCCTGATTTAGCACTTGTTGAAGGTCAGTCTGAATCTGAATGAGCTGCTGAAGCGAGTTGATCTGGGTCAGTTGATCCACCATCTGTGATGGGTCCATCGGATTGAGAGGGTCCTGCGCCTGAAGTTGCGCCGTCAGCAGGGTAATGAATGAGTTGGGGCCCAGTTGATTGTTTGTGCCTGTGGTGCTGGCCGACGACGACGAATTAAACTGCGTCGCCGCCGCCGGAGGAATGTTGTTCATTAACGGACTTGGTGTAGTCAAGACGATTGCTCCTTTTCTTGCGGCGGCCGGTCAGGCTCGCACGCTGAGTCTTCCCCTAGAATCGAAAATTCCACTTGGGCCTGTTCGAGAACTGGAAGTGCCGGTCGGCAGCGTCGAATCTTCACTGCCATTCACGGATGGACCGCCCGTTTGCCGCGGCGAAGCTTCTTCGCGTTTGGCGGGCGCGCCGTCACGTGACGAACCGCCGGAGAGCGAGTCATGAAGCAGAATGATTTCACTCACCCGAACTTGGCGGTCGGCCAGCAATTGGTGAAGCATGGGCAAATCACTGGAAAGCAGGGCATGGGTCTCATGATGCTCGACTGTAATGGACGCGCTCACCTGATCTCCCGCCACCTTGGCGCGGAATTCAACCATCCCAAATTGCTCGCCTTGTAAGGCTATCTTCACGTCCGTCTTGCTGATCTGGGATGTGAGATGACTGGATTGGATCGATGTCGCGCGTTGCGGGTCATCGCCAGTCGATGGATTTGCTCCGTTGCTTGGGCTGGCGTCTTTCGAGATCGGCGCGGCCAAGTTAACCGGCGCGTTTCCGCCGCCCGAGACGGCTTTTTCGGTAGCAATCGATGATGCGTCCGCCTGCGTGCTCTGCGGCGCGTTGGCAGGTGGTGTGAGCTGGAATTTGGGCTGTTCGGCGCCGACAGTTTCGGATAAGGAGGTCACGGGATTTGCGGCTCTGCGATCCGTCGCGAAAATTGAGGCATGACTGGCCGTAGTTTTTCCGCCTTCTTTTTGCAGGTCTTCCTCAGATTCCGATGCGATTGATTCCGTTTGGTCGTCGTCGTTCGACGACCTCGCTTCGTTGCTTTGGTTGCCGTCCTTCGAGATCGGCGCGGACAATTCCATCATGTTGATCGGAGTGTTTCCGTCGCCGAGACTACCCCTCGGGCGGGCGCGGCAGCAGTGTCTTCCTGCGGCCTCTGCGGTGCACTGGCAGATGCCGTCAGCTCCGATTTCGACTGTTCCACGTTCAATGTTTCGGGGAAAGAGCTTGAGGGGATTCCTGCGCTGCGATCTGTTGCGGAACCCTGAGAATGATTAACCGTATTTTCCCCGCCATCTTTTTGCCAGATGTCTTTTGCGCCTGTAGCCGAAGCTTCGATTTTTGGACCGAGATCATTCGTTTCCGTGTCACCGAGTTGCTCAATACGGCTTGTAGTTTCGCTGCCACTGGGCGTTTCCATTTTGAATTGAGGGACACTCTGCAAATTTGCCGCAACCCAGGATTCGACGCGGATTGCGGTGATGGGCAGCGAAGACAACGTCTCGAGCGCTGGCATTGGCTGAGGGTCCGCGGGTTTCTGGCTAGCGGAGGAGATCTCGGGGTTCGGCGACGCGAGCAAAGTTGCAATCGTCCGAGTGTCAGAGGATGGGTGAGCCGCGGGTCCGTTTAAAGGTCCGCTCTGCGTGTGACTCAAACTTGCGTTCGGATCGTCCTTGGAAACACCAATGGTTTGAGGGGAACTTCCTGCGACCGCCGCCACACTGGAGGTCGCGGTCGACGGCGCTACATCGGCTCCACCCAAGATTGGGTGTAGCACTCTTGGTGCCAGTGATTCTTGGCTCGGAGCGGGATTTGTATTTTGGTGGAGGGGCTGAACCGGCAACGTCCGACTTTGCACCCTTCCTGTCGTTGCGGGCATGGCGTCCAATGGATTCGATGACGCAATTTCCGGCAAGTCCGCAGGCCCATTGGAACGGCCTTCATGCTGGGCGGTAACCTTGCGGAGTTCAACGGCAATCGGCGGATTGGGATTCTCCGTAGATGACGTGTCTACAGTCACTGTGCCCGTGGAAATAGTACGGGGCGCTTCAGAATCCTTGGTCGGTGTCAGTAGGGTCTCAAGTGGAGGATTGGCATCTGTAGTTTCCGGCAATGTTTGGACTGGATCAGGCGATATTGCTGTTAGAGGGCGTTCCGGCGCCGCCACTTCTTCGCGAGGGTCAGTCGATTTTATTGTCGGAGAGTAACCAACAATCGTGATCTGCGTCGGGTTCAGCGCAACATTCGTTTGGCTTGTGGCTAATGCAAGAGCGGCAGGGCGAGGGTCATCAGGGAGGTCGTCTGCTCGCTTGATCGATTTCCTTGCGGGGGCAGAGGACTCCGGTCCGGCAGGTTGGGCTACCGCCACCGATTCCGGCGAGCGGCCAGCCAAGTAGCTGCTGCTTTTCGCGGCTTCTTCTGGAGGAAGCGTCAAGCTTACCGATGTAGCTTGCGCAGTGCGCACCTCTGTGCCGGGAATCACTCGCGCCAATAACGTGAATAGGGCTGCGGCAAAATTCGGTCCATGCGGCGCAGCTTTTTTCGAATTGGGGCTGACATTCGTATTCATCGTTGCCTCGTCCAGCATTGGCGCGGCGGAAACCGAATTAGAAATGGACTCAGTCGCCATGGGATCAATTGCCGCCGGTGCCGACTATTGCACTTGCGTGGCCAAAGCGTTCGAAGAACGCGGCGGCATTCTCAGAAGACTTAACATGCTGATATTGGGGCGGATAGGAAACACGCTAAAGTTTTCGAGCGATTTGCCGAGCGCTGGTGCCTGCGGACCGGGAAAACTTTGCCGAGTGCTGGGCAAAGTGCGATCAGGAGTTCATCTTCATTTGCAGTGCGAAGCTGATTTCATTTATTTGCTGGGGGAGATACTACGGATCAGAAAGAGCTCGTCAATCCGTTGTTGTTCGCGGCGCGACTGGTCGAGTTTGTACTGCGCGAATTGACGGTTGTACAGGTTGGAGACAATCTTTCGTTGCATGCGAGCTTGAAAATACCGTTCTTGCTGCTCTTTTTGTTTTTTTTCCAGTTCAAAAAGCCTATTCAATAATTCGGTTCTCAGTTTGTTCCATGCCGCTTCCCTAACAAGCTCGAAATGGAGTTCCGCTCCGGTCACTCCTGCGGCCGCCGCAGCGTCCAGCATGCGACGCTGCGCCGCGGCCATTTGCTTTTCTAGGGCCTCAATTTCAGCACGAGTAAGCGCCACTTCGGAGGCGATCAATTGCAGTTGTTGCAATTCCGACCGTTCCAAACTCTCCCGCAGCCTGAGAACTCCATTGAGAGTGAAGTGAAAAGGCATGGAAAGTTCAGCCTGGCAAGGCCATCAGCGCCTGAATGGTCTCGTCCAGGGGAGCCAGGTCAGTTTTTTTCTGGCGGAGGAAGGCAGTGAGAGCCGGGAGAGCGCCCAGCGCCTGGTCCAGGGTGGCATCTCCGCCCTTGTGATAGGCGCCAACGCGAATCAAATCTTCCGATGCGGCGTAGGAGGACAAGAAACTTCTCAACCGTTGCGATTTTTCGAGATGAGCAGGCTTGCAGATGGCCGGCATCAGCCGGCTTATGCTGTCCAAAATTGCAATGGGCGGGTAATGCCCCTGGGCCGCGAGGCGCCTGTCCAGCATGATGTGCCCATCCAAAATTGCGCGAACCGCGTCGACGAGCGGGTCCTGCTGGTCGTCGCCCTCCATGAGCACGGTATAAAAGCCAGTGATACTTCCCGTTCCGAAGTGGCCCGCGCGTTCCAGAAGCCGCGCCAGCAGTGTAAACACGGACGGTGTATAGCCCTTCGCAGTCGGCGGCTCTCCCGCCGCCAAACCAATTTCCCGCTGAGCCATCGCAAAACGCGTCAGAGAATCCACGACCAGCAACACGTGCTTTCCCTGCGCCGCAAAGTATTCCGCGACGGCTGTGGCCGCCAGCGCGGCGCGAATCCTCGCGAGCGGAGGCTCATCGGAGGTCGAAACAACGACCACGCAACGTCCCAGATTATCCTCGCCGATGGCGTCGACCAGGAACTCCTGGACCTCGCGCCCGCGTTCTCCCACCAGAGCCAGCACAATCACATCCGCGGAGGTTCCGCGCGCCATCATGCCAATCAAAGTGCTCTTGCCCACGCCGCTTCCACCAAAAATTCCCATACGTTGGCCGCGGCCGACGGTCAACATGCCGTCAATCGCACGCACCCCGCAGCCGAGAGGGTCGCGAATTAGAGAACGGGTCAACGCTTGCGGGGCGTTTCCACCCAGGACTTTGTACTCCCGCCCGCCCGTGGGGCCTTTGCCATCGAGGGGCCGTCCGCTGCCGTTAATCACGCGGCCGAGAAGACTCGCGCCGACTCGAATGGCCGGCCGAGTGCCTCGCGTGACGACGCGATCCCCATAACGGATTCCAACGGGCCGGTCCAGCGGCATCGCCAGCACCGTCTTGCCGCGAAATCCCACGATTTCACCCTCCAGCGTTTGGCCATCGGAAGTCAGAATCGCGCAACCCTCCCCGACGGAACAGAACGGGCCTTCGGATTCAATCAGATAGTCAACCGCTTTAATCACGCGGCCCACCCACCGGATCGCGGAGAATTCATCGAGACGTTGGAAAAAGGGATCCAGAGAGCTTGGCTGGCTCAAGCTTCCACCTTCGGACGCTGCTCCAACAGATCGAAAAATCCCTGCTCGATTTCCTTCAGCTGCGTTTCGAGACTGATCTGCGTCGTGCCAAACTCGGTCTCGAGGGTGCATTGACCAGCCGAAAGGGAGGGATCGCCCACGACATCGACCAGCGGAGAACTGTCTTTCAACTGTTTGAAGTAGTCGCTCCAGAATCGAACCTCATCCGGATGGGTGCACAGGCGAACTCTCGTGTCATTGTTCAGTTTCTCCAGCGCGACGTGCACGACGCCCGTTAACACCAAGGGATCCATCTGCGATTCACGATGCAAGATTTTCCTCGCGATGGACAGCGACAGCCGGACGACTTCCGCCTCTATCCGGCCAAAGTAATCCGCACGATCTTTTGAAAAGGCTTGCAAGGCAGTGGAGATCTGGCTGCGCATTTCGGCGGTTGCTTTTTCAAGATCCATTCGAGCGCTGGCTTTTCCTTCTGCAAACCCTTTTTCATACGCTTTTTGTACCGTCTGGTCGGAAGAGGAACGCGGGGGGACGGATTCATGTCCATTAGTTCCGGACCAGGATGCGCCCCCCACCAGATTTCGCGACGCCTCCCCGCTTGGCGGAGCGTACAGAAAGGGCTGCGCCGTTTCCAACAGGGGCTGCTCTTTGGGAACTGAATCAGGCATTTTCTTCCTCCACCTCGTTTCGCAGGACCAACTTCCCTTCCCCTTCCAATTTGCGGGCGAGCGCAACAATGTCCGTCTGGGCTTGATTGATATCTTTGGCGCGAATCTGACCCAACGCTTCGGTATCCTCTTTCAACATTTCTACGGCGCGAGAGGACATCGATTTGAAAATGTGTGCTTTCAATGCCTCCGAAGCGTTCTTCATGGCGATGGCCAGCATTTTCTTGTCGACCTGAGTGAGTAGTTCGCGAACTCCCGCATCGGCAACTTTGAGAAAATCCTCAAACGTGAACATCTGGTTGCGAATGGTGGTGGCGAGATCCCCGTTATCTTTTTCAATCGATTCCAGGATTTGGGTGGTTACTTTGCTCGAGGTTTGGTTCAACAACTCGGCCACGACTCTTACGCCGCCCAGTTCTCGGCGGGGAGCTTCCGTTGTGTCCACGTGCAGTTTGCGGGCGCACGCGATCAGAATCTTGCTGACCAGTTCGGCGGACGAAGGTTTCATCTGCGCTAGGCGGCTCACAGCTTGCGCGCGCAATTGCTCAGGCAGCAAAGCTAGCGCTGTGCCGGCTGCTCGGCCCTCGAGATGCAGCAAAACCAGCGCCACGGTTTGGGGTAGTTCGTCCTTGAGGACCGTCACAAGCTGTTCGGGTTTGGCTGTCCGCAGGATTTCGAGCGCCTCCGCAGAAGTTCTGGACGATGTAATGATTTCGTGAACCGCGGATTTTGTTCCATTGCTTTCGCCGGCTTTGAGGAAAACCTTTTCTGCATACTCAGGTCCACCTTGGGCCAAAGACTTTTTCTTTCCGCTCATGTGTTCGTACTCACGTAAGACCATTTGGGCCGTCTCCTCGGGGATGTCACCCAATGAGGATATTTCTTCCGCGAGCGCCCGCAAGGAATCCTGAGGCAAATGATCACAGATCTTGGAAGCTGCGGAATCACCCAAGAGAACGAGGAGAATAGCTGCCTTGCGCACTCCGTTTAGTTCGGTCTGGGCGGATGAGTTCATCGGGGTGAACTACGCTCCTCGGATCCAATTCTGCACGAGGCGGCCGGCGTCTTGCGGAGCGGTTTGCACGTTATTGACAATTTGCTGCTTCAAGGCCATGGCACGCTGCATTTCCAGCGCTGGATTTGAACCCGAACCGAGGAGCGCCTCGTTCCCAGAGGCCCCTGCCGGCAGGCCTGCGACTTCGGCCTCCCCGCCGGCCATTCTTGACACGCCAGTCGCGATGCGGACTTCCCCTGTTTTCAGGGCGGCGGATACCATTGTCATCACGGGCTTCAGCAACAGCACATACACCAATACAAAAAGGCCCAAGAGCGCCGTATAGCGGATCACGTCGAGCCACTTGAGAGTCACGAGGCGAACCCTCTCCGGCAAGCTCACGGGGGTAAACGTCTCCGGCTCCGGGGACTGGAAAGTCACTTCTTCCACGGATATCTGGTCTCCCCGGCCAGCGTCCCAACCCAGGGCGGCTTTGGAGAGATCCGTAATCTGTTTCAATTCTTCAGGCGTCCTCTTACGGCGAGTCTGTACCGGCTTGCCATCGGTCATCTTAGTTTCAACGGCATCATCCACGAGGATCGCGGCGGCGACGCGCTTGATTCGGCCAGGGGGCTCGATCAGGTGATGAGTGGTATGGCTGACCGCAAAGGTCTTGTTCTCGGTTCGAATTCCATCCGTGGTTTGCTCGACTTTGGTCTGGTTGCCCGCCTCGCCGGAGGGTTGCACGTTGGGCGCATTGGTCGCCGTTCCGGGGATTCCCGAGGGCTGGGCGTCCGCGGAAGTCTCCGTTGAGATCTGGGAATTCACGACGACACTCGAATTTGGATCGTACGAATCCTGTGTACTCTCTCCAGAGGTCGGATCGTATTCAATCGAAACGCTGGACTTGACATGGTCTGTACCGACAATCGGGGTCAACACCTGCACGACTTTTTCCGCCATTACAGTTTCCAAATCACCTGACACGCCTGCCGCATCGCCATAGGAGTTATGTCCAGTCCCTGTCATCTGCCCGTCGGTGGTGACTACAGTTACATTTTGCGGTGTAAGGTCGTCCCATGCGCTCGAAACCAGATTCGCAATGGAGACCCCGATCTGGTCCGACATGCGCAGCCCACGCAGTTTCACAACCACGGCTGCCTTTGCCGGCCGCTCCCGATCCGTAAACAGCGAGTCGTGCGGTATGACCAAGTGGACGCGGACCGCCTCCACTCCATTCATGGTTTGGATGGTGCGCTCAAGCTCCGCTTCGAGCGCTCGCTGATAATTTACTTTTTCCGAAAAATCGCTGCCAGACCAATTCGGCTTGTCGAATAATTCGAATCCCATTCGTCCGCTGGTGAGAGGGCCTTGCGACGCGACGCCGACTCGAGCCTTGTCCAATTGATCGGCGGGCACCAAAACGGAAGTGCCGTCAGGAGAAAGCTGGAAGGTGATATTTTGAGCGGCGAGTTTTTGGCCAAGACTCTGCGCGTCTGCGGGAGCAAGCCCGACGAAAAGAGGCTTGTAATCGCCTCCGCCGATCAGGCGTACGAAGAACCACACAATCAGGCTCACAACCACCGTGGCGCCCGCCAGCAGCACTTTCTGCTGGATCGTCATCCCTTGGATAAGCCCTGTCAGTTGCTTCTGAAATTTATCCATGTCCTCGCACAATCCTCAAGTGTCGCCGGTGAATTCTCAGAATGGAATGCGGGATATCTCCTGATAAGCCGAAACGATCTTGTTGCGCATCTCCACCATCAGTTCAAACGCGAGGTCCGCCTTTTGGACTGCGATCATGGCGGAATGAACATCCTCTCCGTTGCCGCTCAGCATAGTGGAGACTTTCATACTCGCCTCCGATTGCAACTGGCTGACTTGATCGACCGCGCCACGAAGCGTGGTTAAGAAGTCCGAGCCTTCACCAGTCTGGCTCGAGGCCGCGGACGCTCCATTGCCTCCGGTAATTGTCGATGGCACTCCTGAAATAGGTGAAATCATTGTCCGTTTTTCCCGTCTTAACTCTTCAAGATGTCGATGGAAGCTTGGATCATGTTCTTCGTGCCTTGGATTGCGGACGCGTTGAGTTCATACGAGCGGGCCGCCCCCATCAAGTTCACCATTTCCTCGACGGGATTGATGGCGGGATACGCAACATATCCTTCCGCGTCGGCGTCAGGATGGCCCGGCTCGAACCGGCGGATGGGAGCGGTGGTGTCTTCCACGACTCGATCCACGTACACGCCCTCCGTGTGCCGTTCAGTAAGGGATGCCAAGGTGGCCTGAAAATTGTGCGGCCCCATCGGATGGGCTCCGAAAACAACGTGCATGCGTTTGTAAGGTCCCCCATCGGTAGTGTGAGTGGTCTCGGCATTCGCCAGGTTGCTGGTGACGATTTCCGCACGCTGCCGTTCCGCGAGCAGCGCCGAACCACTAAGATCCAATAATCCAAATAGATTCATGATCTTTACCCTCCACTGGTAATAGCGAGATTTAGCGTCTTGAATTCTTCTTTTACCAATTGCGATGCTGCATTGAACTGGAGCTGGACCTGTGAAAGCAAGAGGCCTTCCCGGTCGACACTCACGTTATTTCCATCGGGGCGCGCGATCAGATTGGGTACTTCCCGAATGAGCGGCTCGGTGGGACCGGTTTCTTCCGATTGCATGGCACGAATCAGTTCCCCGTGAAAATCGATATCGCGCGTGCGATAGCCCGGGGTATCGATATTTGCGATATTGCTGGTCAACAGGGCCTGGCGCTGTGCGGTCAAGTCCAGGAACCGTTCGAGGAGATGCAAGTGCGCGGTGTTCATCAAACTCATACAGCCTCCCTGGCCGCCAAGCCGTATTCTCGGATCTTGTTGCGAATGGTCCTCAAGCTGACGCCCATCATTTCCGCTGCGCGGGTTCGATTGCCCCCTGTCGCGCGAAGCGTCGATTCCAGAAGCTTTCGTTCCACTGCTTCCAGAGTCTGGCTTAGTTTGGGAACCGAGTATTTCGATAGCGATTTCGAACCCCATTCGGAAGCCACAGCTCCGGTTCCCAGCGTGGTGCCGTGGGCTAGCGCCAGCGCGCGACGGATGGCATTTTCAAGCTCTCTGATGTTTCCGGGCCAGTCGTAGGAACAAAGCTGGGCGGAAAGTTCTGGTGAAATGGAGAATTGCCCTCTCTGCGCACGCGGCTCGTATTTCCGCAGAAAGAATTCGGCCAGCTCCGGAATGTCTGAACGCCGTTCGCGAAGCGGCGGAATGGTTAGGGGAACCACGTTCAAACGGTAGTATAGATCGCTCCGAAACAGTCCCCGATCGATGAGCTCGGCAAGCGACCGGTTGGTGGTCGCAATGACGCGTACATTGATGGGGAAAGGGTGCGTATCGCCGAGCCGGTCGACTTCGCGTTCCTGCAAAACTCGCAGAAGTTTGGGTTGCAGGCTGAGCGGCATTTCCCCAATCTCGTCGAGAAGTAAAGTCCCTCCGTCCGCCAGTTGAAACTTGCCAGCTTTCGATGCCGTTGCTCCCGTGAACGCCCCACGAACGTGACCGAACAGTTCGCTTTCGAGCAGACTTTCCGGAAAGGCCGAGCAATTGATGGCGACATAGGGCTTGCTCGCGCGAGGGCTAAGATTGTGAATCATTCTCGCAAGCAGTTCCTTCCCCGTCCCACTTTCGGCTTCGACAAGAACGTCCGCTTCCGTTTGCGCCACGCGGCGGGCATTCGCGAGCAGCATGCGGAAATCCGCGGAGGACCCGACGAAATCGTGATTTTTGACCGGTTCGCCGGAGTTTCTGTCCAAGACACGTTGCACAGTCTGCTTGAGTTGGTCGAACGAGACCGGCTTGACCAGATAATCGCAGGCTCCCTGCTTGATAGCGTGAACCGCGTCGTTCACGTTTCCGTAAGCGGTGAGAAAGACGACTGGGGTTTGCGCAGCCATTTGACGGATGCCTTGCATCAGTTGAAGGCCGTCGCCATCTCCCATCCTCATATCCGTTACCACGAGCCCGCAAGGATCACGCCGAAACGCGGAAATTCCTTCCGCGACGCTTCCCGCTGTTGCCACCATCCATCCACACTGACGAAAACTGGCTTCGAGCGCCGTTCGCATTGCCGCTTCGTCGTCCACAATCAACAAATCACTCACTGACTTCCTCCAAGGCCCTCAGATAAATTGTAAATGTGCTGCCCTGCTCAAGACGGCTTTCTACGAGGATCCTTCCGCCGTGCTGTTCGACCACTTTCTTGCTGACCGACAATCCCAGTCCTGGGCTGCCCGCCTTGGTCGTAAAACCTGGCTCAAAAATCTTCTCTAGTAAACAGGGTTCGATCCCTCCGCCCTCGTCCTGGAAATCGACCCGCAGAAGACCCGTTTTAATTCGGTCGGCCCGCTGAAGCCGAATCGTAAGCGTCCCTGCTTGGGTCATGGCCCGAAAACCATTCAACGCAATATTGAGAAATACTTGCTGCAAACGGTGGGCATCGGCTTCGACAGTGGCGGGACCGATGGAATTTTCCAGCCAGATCGTGTGTCCCTGCGCGGCAGCCAAAGGCGCGAGAAATTCCACAATGTCTTCCAGAGTGCGATCAATTCGAACGGGAAAGAGTTCGTCGCACGACCTTCCGTGAAACTGCAGGACATTGTTAACCGTAGCGCCCAAGGATCTGAGACCGGATTGAAGGTGCATGACCCACTGGTTGGCTTCAGGCATTTGCCTTGTGGCTTCCCTGAGCAAGCTGGTAAACAGCTCCATGCTCCCCAAGGGGTTCCGGATCTCATGGGCCAATACGGTAGCGATTTCAGCCAGTGCATGCGCGCGCCGGCTCTCTTCCCGCTCCGCGGCGCATCGTTTCTGGTCCGAAATATCGAGCAGGATACAAATTGTTTCCGGCTCCTCGTCTGGGGCGATCTCCAAGGGCGCCACTGTAATTGCAATCGTGCGCTTTTCCGGCGAGGTCTTGGAAGGCCACTCCTGCTCGATATAGGAGGTGTCGGCGATCGCATGACGAACCCATTCGTTGAGAACCGGCAACTGGTTGCAGGAAGGAGACTGCGGATCTAAATCGAGGAGTCGTCGCGCTTCCGGATTAAGCAAACGGATTCTGCCGTCCGCGCGGCTCACAACCACGCCACAAGGAAGTTTGTCTAAAACTTGAGTGAGGAAGGCCCGTGCTCGTGTGTTTTCATCCAAGCTGCGGGATAGCTTTGCGTTTGCGTACTCCAAATCCGCGCGAAGCTTGGAGACTTCCTCTTGCAATTGTGCGTAGGTTTTCTCGAGCGATCCAGCCGCTTCCGTGAACGTTTCGAAAGCTTGAGCAAGCAAGCGAGGATCAGCGATGTGAGATTTGTATTCCATCTCACTGTCCCGATTTTGCCGAGTACTAGGCAAATTTGGCATCCTACAGAGCCCTCATGCACGTCGGATGCCACGGTCCAGTGAAATTTCTTAGCTTTTACTAATTTCTCTCAGATCGCTGATGGAACTAAAGTGTTCCACATGAAGGTGGGGCTCGTTTCCTGACAGGATGAACGCCCGTTCGACTGCGTGCTGGAGTTCCCGTACGTTGCCGGGCCAGTGGGTTTGCCGGAGAAGTGCAATGGAGGATGCAGATAGCCTCTTGGGGTCGACTCCCCCCTTTCGACAAAGCTCGGAGAGGAAGAGTTCCGCCAAGGGGGCAATATCTTCAATGCGCTCACGCAAAGGGGGCAGCTCGATAGGAAATACACTGATTCGATAATACAAATCCTGACGAAACGCCCTTTGTTTGACACTTTGAGCCAAGTTAATGTTCGTCGCGCACACCACTCGGACATCTACGCGAAATACGTCCGCGCTGCCCAGCCGCTGCACTTCCCCTTCTTGCAGGAACCTTAATATTTTCGATTGCATGCCAAGCGGCAAATCCCCAATCTCGTCAAGGAACAAAGTGCCCCCGTGCGCGCTGTGGATGCGACCGAGCCGCGATTGGATTGCTCCGGTGAAGGCGCCTCGCACGTGCCCGAATAGTTCAGCCTCCAGCAACGCTTCGGGGATCGCCGCGCAATTTACAACCACAAGCGGATTGTTCTTTCGCGCGCTAATGTTATGGATCGCTCGTGCGACGAGTTCTTTGCCCGTACCGGTCTCGCCCATGATGAGAACTGGCGTGTTTCGAGGCGCCACCAGTCGAGCCAGACGGTATATTTTCTGCATGGCGCGCCCCTGGCCCACCATACCCGGCAGTTCATCGGTTTCGTTCACGATGAGATCGTCGGCCAATTGCTGGGGTGTGGCCTGGTCTGGAAAGGAATTCCGAACCGGCGGAGTTGTTTTTTCTTCGGGGGCGATCAACGAATCCACCAACTGAATCCGTAAACCCGGAAATTTCTTTTGGGCGATCTCAGCGACTTCCTCGGCGTTCAGGTCGGGAAGCCGGCGGTCCAAGATCAGCAAATCGAATGGCACCGACCGCAATCTGGCCATGGCCTCGGCGCCGCTGGGCGCCTCCTCATAAGACACGTGCTGACCAATGGTTTCCGCGATGGAGCGGGTTCGAATGCCAGGATCTGAACTGGCAATCAAGACACGGCAGTTCGGTTGCTGGGCCGCTAGGATAGCCCTAACAGACATAGTTTCCCACTCCTCAAGCCATAAGGCTTATACTTTTCTAGTCACCCTAATCTTTAGCTTTATCTAGTCAGAGGGACTACAGATGCTCCCGGTGATCTTTGCTGAACTGTCTCGACCGAACAATTCCGCTAATAGCAGACTGCCGTTTAATCACCCCTCCGACAAGGGGTGCAACGTTTGTGCCATCTTGCATATGCTTCATACAACAATATAGTCAGGCGAATGTGTGCAATCAATTAGTACTCTAACATTAATATTTAAAAACTGAGTAAATCGCGGATTGAATGCAGAGTTGATATACGTTAACGTCTTAGACTCCGAATGGACGAAGCATTAGCGGTATCCTAACATGAACGGCGAACTTTTAAGTGAAAAAGCCCGCCCCTTCATGGGGACGGGCTTTTATGGTTGCCGTTCGCCGGATGAGAAAGCTCCGACAATGGACTTCTTGGATAGCCCTCACAGTTAAATGCTGATTTGTCGGGCCGTGTCTGACCAGTCCAGCGTCGCCGTGGTCATGTTGAAAAAGCGAAGGAACGTATCGTAGACAAGCCGTCGGACCGCTTTGCCTCGGGATGACTTAATGCTGGCGAGAGTCCGATGATATTCCTCGAG
This sequence comes from Terriglobia bacterium, assembly GCA_963705015.1. GTDB lineage: Bacteria > Acidobacteriota > Terriglobia > Acidiferrales > UBA7541 > Palsa-360. Next base: position 4,809,223 of record CAVPIN010000002.1, on the reverse strand, counting down.
GTTTAACGGATCGTCCTCGGGCTTGTCCAATTCCTTGGTCAGGCGTTGAAAGGCGCCTTCGAGTGAGGTCATATTCATCATGTTGCGCACCTTCCCGCAGGCAGCCGCGAAACTCAGCAGGAAAACACCCCCGCCCGAAAGGATGTACTTGTAGTTCGGATTATTCGAATACTTCTCCATGATCTTTGGATGCAAATCGATCGTGATCTTCTTTAACGTGGCGACCACGTCCTTAATGTCGCCCACATCAAAGGAGGTGTGAATGTCGGTGTAGCCCTTCTCACGCTCCAAGAGACTCTCGGCCTCCTCAGGCTTCTTGATTTGTGGATTGAATTCAATAAACGCCCGGGTTGCCATGACCAAGTCAGAGGCCGAGAACTCATTCTTGGGCTTCTGTTTCCCTGTGATATTTTTGTTATCCTGAAAAATGGGAATCTTGGCGTCGTGTTCCAGGGCTTCGAGGAGAGGGCGCTGCATGATTTCAAGCTGGACCTCCATGCTCATGCGCCGCTGTCCTGTGTTGAAGGTAACCAAATAATGCAGCAACCCTTCCAAATCAATGTTCCAAAAAACCTCATAACGAGTTTTTCGCTTCAAAATTTCTTCCACGGCTTCCTTGGGATTGCCTGACTTCTCTACAGCATCCTTGAGATAGTCCCACGCCTCCTTGGTGATACAGCGGTCCGCGATCAGATTTTCTCTTTGCCAGACCACTAGGACGGCAATGCAATAACAGTAGAGTCGTTGCAACCCATCAATCACTGAGTACTTGATGCCCTTTTCCTGAAGCGACCTAAGCCGTCCGCCCCTTCCGTCGAGCGCCGCCACTTTTGCTTCTGGCATGGCAGCCTTTAAGATAAAGTCGCGGACTAGACGCCGGTAAATCTTGTCGTTTAGATGGTCAAAAGGCTGACGCTGGTAGAAGTTATCCACAATCGAAACGCGTTGTATATAGGTGCCCAATTCCTCTTCAATATGCCCGATATATCCACCCGTCTTAACGTCGGGACTTTCGGGGGCAATGGGTCTCACCGCTCCCGGAATCGTAAGCAAACCTCCGAACCCAGCTGCGTCCAGCGCTTCTGTCAAATGCTTGATTCGTTCTCGTAAAATCTCCTGCCGTTCCACTTTCGTTGGAGCTTTTGCTTTTGCTTTCGCTTTTCTTCTGCGAACAGGGGCTCCTTCTTCAACCTCGTTAGCCGCTGGAAAGACACTGGAACGTTCCAATACTTGGTTAGCAACAGGCGTAGCCATCTTCGTTTCTCCTCTTGGATTTTAAGTTTAAATTTCACAAACGAAGAAGGGGTGGACCTTTGGTTAGAAAGGTTTAAAGACACGCTACTTGCCAAGGGGCCTGCCTGTCAAGGGCCAAACCAGAATTTGGGCTCATCTAGTTATCAATAGGAACCAGTCCAGCGCTTAAATGAGCGGCCCTATGGAAGGTGTCCGCGCAACGGAGCCTATGGTGCTCGAAGAGATTGAATGTGTGCCAACCAAAATGCGAACAACAGCACGATCGCAGGAACCAAAGCACAGGCACAGGAAGGTTAACCTTTTAAATCAGGGCCTTAAGTGAGGGACGGATTCAAATGTATAGGTCGATGCACTGCGAAGCTGCTTCCGGCCAACTATGTTGCGAAGACCCCGAATACGCCTTGAGCCATCCATCCTGGAACCTCAAAGGGATGTGAGGAACGAGTCTGGCTCCTACCCCGCAGCGGCCCTGACGCAGCGAGTTTATCCTCATGACCTCCATCAGGTATTCACGACCCATCACCGAGGGGTTTAGGTTATATGGAAATCGTAGCAACAGGAGCACGCCCTCACTCAACCCATGGTCGTTTGCAACAAAATAGATGCTGTCTCGCGAATGGTCCTTGACAGCACAAAGCCATGCGTGACCAACTCGCGACACGTCCGACCGGCGGAAGTGCGCCATACAGAAGAGTTTAATCCGCGGACTGATTCGTCTTTGAATCGGGTAGGACAAGGACGCGCCAGTTGAGCTGTCTTCGGCCACCACAACCTCCGATGGATCTCCTGCTTTTTTTTGCTTGTCGAAGGAGCCTCATCTATGGATTGAGCAGACCAATTACCAAATGCAAAGCGATTTCGGAACTCCTTATTTGAAAGGAAGATACGGTTCAAAAGTGTTGGATCTGGGGTGCAACGCAGCATTGCTTTGGGCTGGGGACAGCAATAATTTATCGAGACTTTCTAAAATGACGGAGTTCTGGCAGTCCCAGTACCTCCCTTTTTGGCAGCTCCATTTGATTCTGTGGCTGCCTCGGTACTAAAAGCGCTGCCACCCAATTTCTGATAATGAAATCAATCGGAAAGGCTCCGTTCTTCACGACGTGGTTATGTTCACGGATCGACATGACTAGCTCGGTGCGTCCTCTGTGTCACCTTTAGACAAACTATTCATGGTTCCCTCTAAAGATTTGCGTTCTGGTGCCGATGTTTTAAGCATAGACATTTCTGTTGGCAATTGAAATCGCTTGGCGCTGCCGGAACGACTCGCGCCTTTGCACTGGGGGGAACATGGCCGTATCAGGGATAGAGCATCCGTCAAATCAACATATCCAAGGCGATTACCAGCATCAAGTGAATCAATCGGGGTCGAACCATCAACGGGCTCGACGAGCGGATCGAGATTCCGATCAAGATTCAGGGGGCAGCTCCGAATCCCAATTCACCCCGTCATCGGCTCAAAGCAATGAAAGCGCTGGAACTTATCAAGTAAGCCAGGTTCAATTCTTTTCTGCCGCGGCTTTATTTCTTTTGGCCCAGACCGGGTCCTCGTCACCCAGCCAGCCCCCGGCGGCCAATCCCAGTACGGCCGCGCCAACCCAAGTCGCGCCCGCCACTTTGCCGGCCGCTCCATCGGACGTCCCCCAAGCTGGTTCTCAGCCAGTCACCCCCGCCACGGGCACTACAGCTTCGGCTACCACTCCCGGCGCGTCGACGCCAAGCACGCAAGACACGCTCCAGGCCCTAAATAGCGTTTTGCAGAGCCTCGGCTTGAATGACCAACAAATTAAGGCCTTTGATCAAGTTGCGAGTTTTATCAATTCACTCAGTCCGGCAGTCTTTGCTGACCTCGTCAGCCAAATTCAGACTCTCGCGCAGCAGGTGTCCCAGGGATCACAGAGCGCGTCGGGTGCCCCTGGGAATTCGGCCGTCGTCCCGAGTTCCAGCACAGATTCGGCTGCAGCGTCGCCAGCTGGAGCCGCACCCTCGACGGGCACTGCAGATGCGATACCCGTGGCTTTGACCGCGACCCCGGCCACCAGCGGCACCACATCCAGCGCCGCCCAACCGACCGGCCCCTATCAGATTGAAGAACTCTCCATCCGATTCACGGGCGTCGAGGTGCAAGGTAGTACGGGGAGCACAAACGGAAGTAGCAATGGCGCCGGCGGGACGTTTGATCTTTCTGCCTTCAATCTGAGTATCCAGGAAGTGAGCGTCACCCTGGCCAATGGCAACGGTCAAAGTGCGCAGATAACGGCTCCTCAGCCGCCCGCAAGCAACACATCCACCGCGCAAAACTCGGCAACTGCCGCTGCAACGGCTTCATGAGGCACTGGCGAGGGTACGATCAGAACTCTTGTCCGAGTTCCTTACATTCTCCGCCTGATCGTTTGAAATGTTTTGAAAGTTGTTGAAATGGTTCAGGCGCGGCTCAAAAAAACTGTGTGGATGTCCGGTTCGAGCAATTTTTCATCGCGCCAGGTTTCAATTGTGGATTCGTGGCTAACCACTTGAACCTGCAGGTTCGCATTGCGAATGCGCTTCAGAAACTCGAGCGGGTTGATTGTACGCTCGATCATCTGAGGCGCAAATTCCATAATGATCCGAATCTGCGGGCTGCGTTGCAGCAATCCTTGCATGCCCTCAAAAATCAGGGGCTCACTGCCCTCAGCGTCTATCTTCATAACGTCTACTGAATCGGGGATGAGTTCATCGAGTGGAATAGCCGGAACTTTGACCCCTGCAACGATTCGGGGATCCAAGGCGTTCCCGAAAATGTTATTCCCGCCGGGATGGTTGCGGTACTGGTAGAGAGTAAGCTCTCCGCGCTTATTCGCAACGGCGCATTGGTGCGCTCGCACGATCGATCCATATCCGTTAACCTCGATGTTTTTTTCTAGAATATTAAAGGTGAGAGGGTCGGCTTCCACCGCGTGGACGCGCCCTTTCAGTCCGACGCCTGCGGACGCGAGCAGCGTGTAATAACCAATATTTGCTCCTACATCGACCACGGTCATCCCCGGGCGAAGCAATTGCTGAAAGGCTTTCGTAACCCACATTTCCCAATTACCCTCTAGCAGGAGATGTGGCGCAAGGCCAATGTCTCGCGTATCGACGTACATCTTGAAATTGTCAAGCACTCGGGTTAGCGCCAGATTATCGCCCAGATAAGTTGCAGAGCCCGTGTTACGGGTTGAATGCGTGCGCGAACCACGGTCTTCCACAATAGAGGAACCGGGGCGGGGTGAAGCGGATTCATTCATATGCCGCCGCAAGTCTGCATCGAGATTCATTAGCCGGTGCAAAACTCGATCAAGACTCACCGTTTGCAATGACAAACCTCGAGTGATCGCTCGCCACAATCCGGCTGTTTCACTTTTGTTCTGCTCGGTAGCACCAGCTATGGCAATGGATGCCTTACATTCGTCGAGCAACTTTTTAACGGTTTCTTTTTCAACGCCGTTTGCATGGTCAACGGCGTATTCCAGTAGCGGAACGGCTTCGGTATAGCGCCCCTGGCCCGCTACCAGTGACCCGAGGTTGGTGATTGCTTGAGCGTTTTGCGGCTCCATGTCCAGAGCTCGGCGGTAACCGCCCTCTGCTTCAACGGGATGCCCTGCGAGAAACTTCGCCGTGGCCCATTCGTTCCACCGCTCGCTGGTTTGTTTCTCGAGCAATGCCTTCGCAAGCAGCTGTGCGGCTCTTTCGTAGTCCCCGTTTTGAAAAAGTTCAACTGCTTGTCCATGTACTTCCGAAGGCATCGGCTCTGCCGTTTGAAGTTCCATATCGCTCCTCGTTTCGCATCGCGCTATCGCTCATCACAACAAGACTGCGCGCAAGTGTCCCAAAGAGGGGCATGCAATTGTCATACCATTAACCAAGCTGCTCTGTATCCGCACAGAAATTTCATGCCATTGGAACACCGGGTGTTTTGGAGATGCAGCTACAAGTGCCACCCCTTCCGATAGTTGACAGCGTATCAGACCGTGCATTTTAGCCAGGATTCGATCCATTTATGATGCTTCGACAAACTAGATCCCGCCGAGGACTAGGCAACTTTTGCCGAGGCGGCAAGCACTTGCATATTGGATCCGCGTCATTCCAACAGAAACCGCCAAAGTGTTTGGCTACTGGCCGATGAGAGTGTTTTTCGGGCATTCCCTGGAAAGACAAGGGCCGGCTGGTCTCTTGAAGCTCTAACCCGAGTATTGCATTCACAAATTCAAGTTTTCTCATTGATGTGCCGATATATTACTTGGGCATCCATAGATGAGAAAGATACTGATCGTTCAGGCCGACACACAAAGCAGTCGCCACTTAATGGAGATACTGCAACCAGCACAGAATCAATGGGATATGTGCATTGCGTCGAACGAGAAGACAACTCAAAATCAATTGGAATCCACTTCTTGGGACGTGGTCATCGCTGACCTGGTATCAGACAGGGACCGGTCATTTTTCGCAAGTGTGCGGGCGAAGTTTCCACAGATCATCCGCATCGGCCTAGTCCATCAGAGGCGTCCGAGCCCGGCCTACGTTTCTGTTGTTCACCAATTTCTGGTCCTTCCTTTCGCTCTTGAAGAACTCGAAGTGGCAGTAGAGCGAGCATGCAGACTCAAGGACCTCCTCCGTGGGGAATTGATGTCTCAGACTGTGGGTGAATTAGGGGCACTGCCCGCTGCCCCGTCCGTCTACATGAAGTTGGTCGATACACTCAATCAACAAGAAGCGTCTATCGACCAGATTGCTGAAATTGTGGAAGATGATATGGCCATCTCTGCAAAGGTGCTGCAACTGGCGAACTCCGCAATCTTCAGAACGAGCCGCGAAATTGCCACGGTCAAACTGGCAACAAGCTACCTGGGTTTGAATATCATCAAGAACCTGGTGCTTTCATCAGAGGTATTGCGTGTTTTTGAGAAATCGCAAAAGATCCCCGGTTTTTCCATTGAAGATTTGCAAGCCCACGCCCGGCTTACCGCAAGCATCGCAGGCAGCATGTATTTGTCGAATGACGCGCGAGACTCCGCAATCGTCGCGTCTCTGCTTCATGACATCGGGAAACTTGTACTTGCCTGGAAGATGCCCAATCGGTTTGCCAAGCTCCTGGCCATCTCGCGCGAACAAAATCGTCCTCTTCATCAAGTGGAGGAAGAAATTTGCGGAATCACTCATGCCGAGATCGGAGCATACTTGCTAGGTTTTTGGGGACTCCCCATTTCTATCACTGAAGCAATTGCCTTCCACCACATGCCAGGACGGGTGCCGCACTACCGTTTTGACGGCGTGGGCGCGGTATATGTAGCCAATCTGCTCGCTCACGAACTTGACGGATCGCTAGAAGAGGGACACAACTTGTGGGATACCACCTTGCTGAAGAACCTCGACGTTGCCCACAAACTCCCCGTGTGGAGCGTGATGGCCCAACAAATCGGGTCACCGCAATCCGCAGTTCCTCGTTTTTCTGAGCGATAAACGACCGAAGTCATCAAGGAACAATCTTTGGTTTCAAGATAGCTCAACGCTCCGGGTTAAACGAGCCCTGCGAGTCGAGTTTGTATCCGATATGAATCCATTTCATATCGGGCGAAGGAGTATCCTTCACTGTCCCTAAACTCGAATGGCCATCAGTTCCACAATCCAATCCTCTAATATCCGTTCATCTCCTCGCTCGATGTTAGTAATCGCAATTCCCATACCCGATTCTTTACATGCGTAAACTACCCTGCCGAGTGCGGCTACACATACCAACCCGTGGGACAGCATAATTCTCACCATCGTGCCTTTTGCAAAGGGCCGCAACGCGTCCACACCGCAGCCAAATAGGCAAACGTCTTTCGTTCGCCCTCTAATTTGAATTCCCGATCGCAGATCGGTTAGGTCAATATCGACGCAGAAGGAATAGCGTGGTACCAGCCGGGGACAAACGTATTCCATTGGGCAGCTCCCCGTAGAAATCTTCCATATGCTGGGCATCTGTATGGTACTGGCCAAATCCTATCGGATAGTGGAGCAATTCACATGTGTGTCTAATCAGAAATAGATACCCGGCGCCGTTGGAAACCGGGGGTGGCTCGCGCCCCCTGGCGACTTTCGAGATGTTTACGAGCCGGTGACAGATGCACGAGTCACTCATTTACAAACCCCGTGTCCGGCATTAAATTTGCTCGATTTCAAGGGGATGAACATGAATAACGCAGCCGCTGATAACGCATCATTTTCCACGATGAGCTTACGGTCCCAGGAGCAACGGATTCTGGACCTTGAGGTTGCTGCTCAACGACAACAGGACCGCCTTGTGGAGAACCTGAAAATAACAAGGACCGTGGACGTCATCCTTTCTCAACTGACTACTCGGCTTCTGCAACTTGAGGAAAGCAACTTGAAGCATAGCAATTCTCTGATTGGCGACCGTCGGTTGGCGGGAAATGGCGGCGCTGGAACCTTACGTGAATTCATGAGCGTACGGCCTGATTACCGGCTAACGATCGAAGATATCAGAGACAACTCTTTGAGGACTCTCGTCGAAAAGTATTGCGAGCAACGGTGCTCCTTTATCCCGATGCCCGATGATCGAATTCTATGCAAGGTGCTCGGGAAGTATCTTACGTGGGTCGACGCCTTCGACCAGGGTCTTAGCCCACATCTGATCTTTCAGGGCTACTGGGAAATGTGGGTCACCGCGGTCATGGCGCGATTTGTCCGGCGCGGAACAACAGTGGTCGATATTGGCGCGAACGTCGGCTACTACACCCTCCTGCTGGCCGAAGCTGTGGGACCCGAAGGGAAAGTAATTGCATTTGAGCCCAATCCCCGGATCGCAGAAATGCTGAGGATGTCCGTCTCTCTCAATGGCTATTCCTCAATAGTGTCCGTGCGATCCGAAGCCGTATCGGCAAAGTGCGGACCGGGAATGACGTTCGCGATTCCGAAGCACGAACCGAAAAATGCCGGCCTCGTGAGAACCGCGGCGGATCGAAATTCCTTTTCGGCTCAATTCGGGGAAAACGTTCGTTTCATCGATGTACCGGAAGTCTCTCTGGACAGCCTTGCCTTGACCAACGTGGGCATCGTCAAGATCGATGCGGAAGGGGCGGAGGAATCCGTGTGGGAAGGTATGCAGTCGGTAATCGAGAACAATCCGAATATATGCATCGTGCTGGAGTTCAACTGTTCCCGCGGCTATGACGCAGTCGATTTCTACCATAGGATATCAAAACGATTCGCCATCCGGCACATCGATTTTGACGGCGCGGTAAAGCCCTTGACCCTGGACATGATGGCTTCACAGAGAACCGGAGAGGACTGGATGTTGTTCCTTTCTCGAGACTGAAGGTTCTGTTGCCAGCGCTGCTGCCACGACGCCATTGGTCCGTGTGGCCTCATTCGGCGGAACTGTTGCGCTGGCCTTTTGAATCAGGTCGTGAAAGAGTGCGCTGTTCCCCATCATTGATCCGCTGGGAGGGAGCCCGATCTTCCTGGTCATGACGAGGGAATACTCGCCGGGCATCCGGCGGCGTTCGCGCCGCGAAGTGTGGCTCTCCGGTCGCCTTCGGATCCCTACGATCCGTCATTCGCAAACCCCCTTCCGTCGGAGGTTGTGCTATAAACTCTCTCACTCGCCGTGGTACAAAAACTCCATCGGGTCAGGAAGCCGCGAGTCTTTCGACGAACCTGACCAGGCGAGCGATCCGGCTATTGTACCCCCACATCCGACTGCCCCTACTACGCTCAACTCTCTTCAATATTTTCCCATATCCTACTTAGCGCAGTTGAGACTGCAAATCGGCGGTCTTTCTAAATTGAATACGGGCAATTCTGTTCACTCGATTATAAGGTGTCCAGATCGTGGGGGTCTCCGTCTTATCGTCCGCCCGGACCCACCGCGTTTCCGTTCCACGAGTAGGCAGCTGATATTCGGTAAACTGCTCCGTGTTCGGATCGAACTTCGCAATTGCGTCCCGGCCAATCATGTTGATCCACACCATATGGTTCTTATCCACCCAGGTGGAGTAGGGCTCACTCCAACGGTGAGGAACCGTGTATTCCTTCACTTCCTTGGTATGGATATCGATCCTTTCGATCATATCTGCGTACGTGTCGGCCACCCAAACGTAGTTCCCCTTGGGATCCGCCGACAGTCTGCGCGGGCATTTATCAAGCGGGGGCGCAAACTCACCGCCCACCTTAATGTCCTCCGCGATGTACTTCGCGGTCAGTTCACGGTCCTTATCGGTCCAGTAATCGCCCTTCTTATCTGGGAGTTTTACCTGGGTGACGTTGCCATGCGTATCGACTACCCCGACAGAGTTGTTACCCGGCTCGGCGAACCAAGCTTTGTCTTCCGAATCAATCGTGATCCCGTAAGTGCCACTACCCATTAAGTCGACTGCCTTGTAAAAGGTGTGGATTCCGGTATTGGGATCCATCCTCACGGCTCCCTGGTTCGTGGTGGCCCACACATTGCCCTTGGAATCCACGGCCAGGTTTCCGCCTACACCCGGGGTCCCTTCGGGGCGGGGATAGTTGTGAAACGTTCCCGTCTCTGGATCGAAGCTCATGAACGTATTCAGCGGTTGGGCATTCATCCAGATAAAGCCACTCGGAGCCTTGACAATCCCATGTGTACCGATGAGGTTGCCCTTCGAGTCCTGGACTTTGTAGTCGGTAACCTTGCCGGTTCTCACATCAATCTTGCCCATTGTCCGGACGGGGCTAACGTCGTCCGAAAAATAGGAGTTGCCATCGTCGGCTGGTACGACGTCATGTGACGCGCGCCCGGAATATCTGGAGGGAATCCCGTCTGACCAAATGCTGCCATTGTGGGTCAGAATGGAATCCGGCTGCTCTGGACGCGGCAGATCGAATTCGGTAATCACGACGTTCGCTGCGTCTCCTGTTGGTCGCGGCAACAGTTTCGGAACCAACGCCGGAGAGTTGGGCCCCCGAACTTTTGCAAGGTAGGCAGCTATCTCTTCCCGATAGGCGTCGATCACGGGGTTGACCTTTGGATTCTGTGGCATGTAGCCACCGGAACCTTGAATTTTAGTCATCATAGTGATCATCGTATTCCAGCCGGCCTGATCGAAACGGTTCTGCAATGGATAGCCGATCTGATGGCAACCGGTACATTCTCCGATTATGATCTCCTTCATCCGCACGTCTTTGGGATCGGTTTCGGGAAGGCTTGCGATCCATTCTTCAGCAGACAGCTGCGTGTGGAAATCCTTCTCCGACTTCAGCTCCAAGGGCGCGATCTGTTGCGTCGGCCCGTCCACAACATTGACCGTTGTCCTAGCCTCTCCGAAACCCACCGCCTGCGCCCACAAATCGTATTTGGCTTTCTCCAACCGTGGCAATAGAAACGTGCCCCGCGGGTCGGTGAACACGGTCGATATAAAGGCCTTGCCCTCTCCTCGCACAGACACCGTCACGCCTTCCGCACCTTTCCCATCCAATGTCACGGTCCCTTTTACCGCTGCGCCGCCCGGCGCGTATTGCGAATAGGTGGTTCGTGCCCCAAAAAGTCCCGCCAGGATGGCACCCAGCATAACGATTAGCACATACGCGCTTTTGTTTCGTGTCACGGCACGCCTCCTATGCATACTTAGCGGGCCCCAGCGGAGCCCGCATCTTCGATACAACCTATCCCTTTCGAAACAAAACCCTACAAACCTTATTTCTTCGTCTTCAAATACGCAATGAGATCATCGATATCCTTCGTTTCCAAACCGTATTGAAATCCCGGCATATTCGGCGAACCTTTCAGAATAAAGGCGCGCAGTGTTTTTTCATCGTCCGGCGTGGCCGTTGCGAATAAGCCAGTGAGATCCGGACCTACCGTTGGAGGTGACCCGATGTTCTTTAGTTTTTTGACCAGATGGCAGATCGAACAGCGCTGGAGAAACAACCCTTCCCCTCTCCACTGCTGCTCCGTGTACATCGGAGCAGCCGGCGCGGGTTTTGTGCTCGAGTCGCCTTGCGCTTGCGCAAATGCAGGCCTCCCTTGCCCGACATATAACCCCGCTAAAACAAATCCCGCGACAAGAATTCCTGACCACATGCTTTTTTTCGACACGAGGTTACTCTCCTGTTTTTTAGCCCGGATATCCGAACCTAGATTCGTCCCAACACCAACCAGCATTACACGTTGACCGTAGGTCGCGGTAACCAACGCGATGCCGGTAGAGTTTGCCAAACTACTTCAGAAAATAAGCTTCAAAGCAAACTGAATATTCCGAGGATTACCGATCTGTCTTAGAATCTGACCCGCATTGCCGTTGGGGGATCCATTAATGGCCGAGCCCGAACCGCCATAAACGACTCCCGTGCTTGGCAACGCAAAGTTCGGATGATTGAGAGCATTAAACAACTCTGTCCGGAACTGAAGCGACCCGCTTTCTCCGAGGAATTTCATGGCCGTGTCTTTCACAAGCGAGAAATTCGTATTGAAAAGCCCGGGGCCCCAAATCTCATTTCGCTGCGCGTTCCCCAAAAATCCTAACGGCTGCTCCGTAAATGCGCAGGGATCAAACCACAAGTTGGGAGTTCCCAGTTGCTGTCCCGCCGTGGGACAGGGGTTTACTCCATTGGAGGTCGATACCCCGTGAGTAATGTCTTGCTCCCTGCGGCCTGGGGCAAGGTCGGGGCGATCAATGCCGCTTCCATTCCCCACCACGGATTGCGAGCGGTTGGCTGTAACGTAGGGGCTCATGGCATATCCGGTTTGGAGCGCCAAGATTCCACTGGTCCACCAGCCATTGAGAAGCGTGTCCTCAAACCCGTTGGAAAAGGAAAACTTCGGAAGATGGTAGATCATATTGAATTGCCAATTGTGGGTTATGTCGAAGTCGGCAGGGGCCCTGGCGGTCCTGTAGTGGAGGGCGTCCTGATCGGTGGAATTGTGCGGAGCGAAACTGTCTGACCCCGTCGCAGCCTGCATGTCGTCAATCAATTTCGCGTAGGTGTAGGAGCTTTGGAACTGGAGACCGTGCGTTAAGCGCTTGTTCACTTGGATCGACAACCCGTTATAAAAAGAGTCCGCCGCATTGGGGTCCCCGATCATAGTTCCAAAGGCCGGGTTTCTTCGCGTTGCAGTGGTAAGAAAGCAAGAGGTTGCAACGCCGTCAATTTGACTTCCTAAATTGACGGCTGTACCCGCCGTAGGTGCCACGCAACTCTCTACCCCTCCTGCGGTTTGCGGAACGCCGTTCGGAATCGTGGGGTTATCTTCGTTGTACATCGGGAGGTTCATGCCTCGTGAGCCTTCGTAGCCCAACGTCACGGCCAAACCCCCGGGTAACTGCCGCTCAATGGCAAGGTTGTACTGGAGATCGTGGGGTTGTCGCTCAAGCCACGTCATTCCGCGGAAGATAAGCGGGAAAGCGGATGTTCCGAGCTGGGTGATATTCGGAAATTGGTACGGCACGGTGAGCGGTTGACCCGGGATGATGACCGTATATTCAAACGGCGGCATGCTTGCGCCGCTGAAGGACATCTGGGAACCATATTCGGCAACATCATAGAGTTCCGCAAAACCGGCGCGAACCGCCGTTTTCCCGTCTCCAAAGACATCCCAGGCAAGCCCGACACGGGGACTTATGTCCCTATAGGAGGGATCCCTGAACGGCGGGCCCACAGTAGTATTGGTGTCGGTAAGAAGATTCCTGACCGCCGACGCGTGCCCGTTAATTTCGTTATACGTCGTGGCCGGCTCATATCGCAACCCCAGGTTCAGGGTCAGCCTTGGTGTAACTCTCCAATCGTCCTGGCCGTAAAATCCCATTACCCACCAATGATAGTCGCGCACTAGGAGGGGAGTCGGCAGAATTGAGGTGAACGTCTGACTCGTGTTCGCGATAAAGGCGGCTATGCTCGAAAATGATGCACCGCCCCTGTCAACTCCGTGGGTGTAGATGTAAAGGTCATAGGCGTTCACGACAGCTCCGAATTTCAATGCGTGTTTGCCACGGGTGTAACTCAGGTCGTCGCTGAATGCGAAGATGCCCTGCAAATTTGTTTTGGGTGCCGTGCCGCTGGGGCCAAGACCTTGCAAGCCGCTCACACCCACTGTTCCCATCTTTATGTTCGGATCCTGCCGGTCACCAATGCCCGCAGGCAAACCCGGCACGAATACGTACTGTGACCCAGTGAGGCTGGTTGACGAGTTCGATTGCAAATTGGTCCGGCTGTACGAGAACCGAGCCGAGTTGAGCATGGTTGTCGAGATCACATGAGCTTCCGACACGGTCACATATTGGCTCCGGCTGTACAACCCCTGTTCAAATACAGGAAAATTCAGCGGCCCTCTCAGATTGGCCTGGTCGAAAGTAAAGCGGCCAAACAAGGTATCGTTGGGCGAGATCGTCTGATCGATTCGCATCTGTCCGTAGTCTTCATGTTGCGGTTCGTTATACACAAAACCATAACTATTCCCTAAACCAGGTGTGGGGGCCGGATAAAGCGCATAGAAAGGCTGCGTTACAGGGGAAATAGTTGTTGCGGTCGCTGTGGTTCCTCCAAGCTGAGGGCAGTTCCCGACGGACCCGGTGGGTGGCGCACCTGCTCCATTCCAAATCTGTTGGCCCGCCGCGAAACCCTCGCAACCCGCGTTCAGAGTGGTTACCGTGTTTGTCGTTCCAGTGAGAGATGCCACCGCTTCAAAGACTCCGAAGAAAAACGTCTTGTCTTTCCTAATCGGCCCTCCGAGCGAACCGCCATAATTGTTCCTTCGGAATTCCGGCAGGCGATGACCGTTAAGATCGGGTGAGGAAGGCCGCAGATCGAAGAAATTCCGAGCGTCCAAGGCGCTATTGCGCAGGAAATCAAAGACGTCGCCGTGGAACTGGTTCGAACCGCCTTTGCTGACCAGCACCATCTGGCTTCCCATGGTCATGCCATATTCGGCGGGGAAATTGTTGGTAATGACGCGGTACTCCCGGATGCCATCCACTCCCAGGGAATTACCAATGACCGAACCGCCATTGCCTCCGGGCCCGAACTGCAGCATCGTGCCGTCGAGCAGGTAGTCGTTAGAGCGCCATGGCGCGCCATTGCTGCTGAACAGCATGCCACCTTCACCAGGCTGTGCCGCGTTCGCATAGGCCTGCTGCGTGACTCCGGGTTGGAGCAACGTCAAATCGAGATAGTTACGGCCATTGAGGGGCAACTCGACAATCTTTTGTTCATTCACCAGGCCGCCGGACGATGCCGTCGTTGTGTTCACCAGCGGCGCTTCCGCGGTGACGGTGACTTCCTGCTGGGACGTCCCGACAGTCAAGTCGGCATTCACCGACAATTCCTGAGCGACCTCGAGCACCAGCCCCGTCGTTGTCCTCGTCTCGAACCCGGCTTTTTCAAAACTGACGGTGTAGGGGCCGACCGGCACTGTAGGGATGCGATATGCCCCATCGTCTGCCGTTGTCGCCGTGCGGGTCTGATTATTTTCCGTATTGCGGACGGTAACGGTCACGCCCGGCACGACGCCGCCGCTCGAATCCTTCACAACACCAAGGATGGTGCCCGACGACTGCGCGAAAGCCGATGATGCGCCAGTTAGTACAAAAAGTAGGACCACAAGCCCCAGAAGAATTGCACGCACACTTCCAGGGTAGCCACCGTTCAATCCTATATATCTTTTTGTCAATCCTGTCATAACACCCCTCCCAACCTCAATTTTGGACTCGAGATTGCATGGGACCACCGGGTCACTCTTCACCCTTGAGTTAACCCTTCCCCCAAAATTCGTTGATTGTTTCGGGCCGTTGACTAGAGCTGCCGTGAGTTCTATCCTTTTCACTGGCGAATTGTCAAGTGATTTGCAAATAAATTCTTTCATTCGTCAGAGTTCCATGCGCCAGGGTCAAAAATTAGGGTTTGGAGGTGGAAAGTGCATCTACAACTGAAGACCGACAAGGAATTGCAGAAGGTACGGGTCGCGTGCATTGCGTTGGATTAAGCTACTGCAGGTCTCGCCAGAAGGGCAAAAACGAGACATCGGAAGCTAGCTGATTTCGCTGAGGCCAGGAGCTTACTCACACTTGAGGGGACTGCGCTGAATCAGTCCCCGCCAGAAGGGAACTCCAAAATCGGCTCGGCCGTAGCGGCAAACGTGTACCCGCGTACACCTCCAGCAGCACCGAGCCTAGCTCCCTCGCGGATTTCGGCACGCTGGCCAACGGCAATAATATGGTTTGACGAATCAGAGTTTTCACAATCGGCCCATTCCTTCAGTCAATTCAATGGAGGTTCCCCAGGGATCTACGGTGTAGGCCTCTGAAATGCCGAGTTTGGACCGCTTCGTGTACGCGGGATCGAACTTTACTCCGTTGGCTTCTGCTTTTTTGCAGAAAGCCTCGAGATTCTTGACCTCGAAACCGATGTGATCCAGCATCCGGCCTCTAGTTGCAACGGTTGCCATGTCTGTTTTTGCAAACCGAAGTTGTATTCCTGGCAGGTCAGAGCCCCCGGGCGTAGCGGCACCTGTTACAGATAGGAATGTCCCCGGCTTAGCACCAAATACCTTCAGATACCAAGCTTGCATATCCTCCGGAGTACCGGGGTTGGGACCAATTGGCGCCACCCAAAAATGTATGTGTTGAGCCGCAATTGGAACCGACTGTGTCGGGTCTTCCGCAAACTCGACCCTCGTCAGATCGTCGGGAGTAAAAACGTAGCCCTGTTGAGGCCGGGAGCCGGCCTGCGTCTTCAGGCCAGCGGTCATTAATTTTGCCAGTATCGCTTGGACATTCGGAACAACGAACCCAAAGTGATTCACCGTCGAACCTACAGTGCCGCCGGAAGGGTCGCCTTGCTGCAGAATAATCATGAGGCCAGAGAATTTGACGACATCCATTGCCCCCAGCTTTGTGGGCATGCCGCCAAGCGTGATCCAGAACGCTTTGCTGGAATCAACATCCTTCACGTGTAAGTAGAGTTGGGCCATGGAGACGCCTACTTCATTCGGCGCAGGCATCTGCGCTCGCGAAGTGGATAATGGGACTAGCGCGGCCAATGCGATAATCAAAATTATCTTTTTCATGTTCGCCTGCACCGGTCAAATCCGATCATTTGTGTTCGCCTCTTGTAAATTCACTGAAACCAACCCTCGTCACTCGTGCGGACGCGGCCTGGATTTTCCGTCACCATTCGTCAGGATAAACTTCTGTATTCGCTTTCCCGTGTCCACTTCACCCGTGTACAGGTTGCCCTTCGAATCTATGGCGATCGCATCAATCCAATGGAAATATCCGGCCATTCGGCCATTGTCCCCGATTGATCCAGCAAGGTGTCCGGTCTTTCGGTCTTGGATCCATATTTTGTCATTCGTCCCATCCACGAGCAGCGCGTACTTCCCCTGGGGATCATGCGAAAACGTCATATTATAAATCGTGCCACACATGCCATACAGCAAGCTGCCGGGCCCGCCACACTCCGGTCCCCGGGCTGGCGTCGAGGGATGCACGAAGAAGCTAGTCACAAACTTCCCTTGCTTGGTGAATACTTGAACCCTATCGCTACCTCGCTCGCAGACATAGACGAGTCCATCCGGCGCGATATGTACGCAGTGCAGAGTGGGCGCAAACTCCTTCTGGTCCGGGGGCGGCCCTGACTTCCAGTCGTAGGACGGCGTCGGGTCATTGCTAATCTCGCTCAGCGGAATGCCGTGGCCCCCCCAACCCCGTTTGAAATTGCCAGTATCCATGTCATAGACGAGGACGCGCTTTGCGTCCACCAGGTACAACTCATGGGCGTCCTCGTCCAGATCCATGATAAAAACCCCATTGGGGAGAACGTCAGTGTTCTGATTATTTTCCTTGAGGGCTTCTTGCTTTTCCCCGGGAACCGGGGCCGGACCGCGATGACCGAAATCCCAAAGAAACTTTCCATCTCCTGTAAACTTCTGAATCCCGTTTCCACGGCCACTGGACGAAAGCCATACATTGCCTTCTCGGTCCACAAGAATCGCGTGCTCGGAAGGATTCGGCCAGCCTGGCACGTATCCCGGCCCCCCCCAGCTTTTCAGCATGTTTCCTTCGGTGTCAAATTCCAATACGGCGGGCGCAGCAACGCAGCAATCAGCCCGAGGAGGCGTAGTGGAGGCACCCGATTCGTCCGGCTTGATGTCCCGAGGACGGCTGATGACCCAAATGTGATCGTCCTTATCCGTGACCATTACTGGGATCCCCTGCAATATCCAGTTGTGGGGCAGAGGCTTGGGCCAGAAAGGATCAACTCTATAGATAGGCACGGCCTGCCCTCTTGCGGCCACCCCGCCGGCAAGCAGCAAAAAGCCCCAAACGCCGATTGGAACTGCGCATGTCCTCATCCACCTCTTCAGAGTCTGCATCGATTCACCCCCTCCCGAAGCAGTTTCCAAATCTCATGTCGTCTTGTGGTCGCCCGTCAGGGCGTGACTAAGCTTTCCTCTAGACATTCACAGATTGGACGAACCTCCTCACTCGACTGGTCCTTTCGACCTTCTCCGTGTCCAGGTTCCCTCTTCGACTCCGTGGCGATCCTTCATTTCGATGGAACAGCCCAGACGTGCGCCAGTCCTTGCCAACTACCCAGTCAGAACCATCTGTGTTTTAGTTCTGGAGTAAACTTTCCGCTTGCCCCATCCGCAGCATGCGGGCTCGATCGTGTGTATCTCTTGCAACAACTTCAAAGCCCCTTCATGTACCATACCCGAGCTAATATCGAAGGGTGTTGAAAAGGAGGAACCCGTGATTCACGGGCTTCCGCCCTCAAGACCCCTTCGGTTTTCAGGCAAGGCCTTTAGTGCAACGGGGCTTGCATTTCGGAGCTCGACCTTATCTGAATCCGGGCGATTTTGGTTGTTCGATCGTAAGGCACCCAGATGCTAACCGGGTTTGTGCTATCGTCGGGCGCGGTCTGCCGAATCTCAGTGCCGCGAGTAGGCATTTGTATTTCCGTAAACTGCTCGGTAGTGGGATTGAATTTCGCCACAGCGTCCCGATCGAGCATGTTGATCCATACGTTGTGCTCCCTATCTACATTTGTGGTATAGGGCTGGCTGAACCGGTAAGGCAAATCGTATTCCTTCATTTCTTTGGTGTGAATATCTATCCTTAACAGCTGATCTGAAAAGTATTCGGCAATCCACAAATAGTTTCCGTTCGGATCCGCGGTCATTCTGCGAGGACCCTTTTGGATGGGCGTTGAACCAGCTTCGCTATGTCTGACGGTCGAGCTTAATTCTCGGTCCCGATCATTAGCCAGACTCACTTTCAAAGGAGGTACTGTTAACGTGGTCACCTTATTGTTATTCTTTTGGTCAATCATCCAAACGGTGTCGTAACCGGGTGAACTGAACCAAATGTTATTGTCCTTATCGACGGTTAGACCATACGTATCGGTGGTGGGCTGGCCGGACGCGATGAACGTATACTTGCCCGTCTTGGGCTCCAGTTTCGCAACACCGCCGACCAATTGAATCCAGACATTTCCCTTCAGGTCGATCGCGTTGGCCCTCTGTCCCGCTCGTGGAATGTAATCGGGCTTGGGGAACCTTGTAAATTTCTCGGTCTCGGGGTCAAACATACTGACTCCACCTTCCGTCTGGTTTGTAACCCACAACATCCCATCTTGAGCGATGACGACGCTGTGGGTGCTGACGGCATTTCCGTCCTTATCCGCCATCTTGTACGCAGTGACTTTGCCGGTGAGAGGGTCCAACTTGCCTAGAGTCCGGTCGGGAACCGTGTCATCCGAAAACCAGACCATGCCAGCCTTATCTATCGCGACGTCATGCTGGCCACGACCCAACCACCTGGAAGGTGTGCCCTCTGCCCAATCCGTGCCATCGTGTCTCAGAAGCGATTCCGGATCGGCGGGCCGCGGCAGGTCGTACTCCGTAATCACAGCCCTTGCCGCTTCTCCCGTGGGCCGAGCAAACGGCTTCGGAACGAGCGGCGCAGAATCAGGTCCACGAACTTTCGCCAGGAAAGCGGCCAGTTCGTCCTTGTAAGCCAACATCATAGCGTTGGGTGTGGCACCCTCTCTTGGATACCCCCCAAAGCTCATTTGGTTGATGATTATCCCCCACCCTTTCTGATCAAATCGGTTTTGCAGCGGATAACTAACAGGATGACAATCGGTGCAAGTCCTAACAAATATTTCCTTCATCCTGCGGTCGCCAGGATCCGTTTCAGGCAGACTGTAGACATACTCGGCGCCGGAAAGCTGTTTGTGGAAATCGGTCATTGGCGCCACTTCCAAGTTCACTTTAGCCGGCTGATCTGAAATCTGCACGTCGGTCTGCGCTGGCTCAAAACCAACAGCCTGGGCCCAGATCCTGTATTTATTTTTTTCGAGCCGGGGGGAGAGGAATGTTCCATCTGCCTGCGTAAAGACGCTCGTCGTATACGTTTTGCCGACACCTCGGATAGAAACCGTAACTCCCTCCATCGGTTTTCCGTCTGAGGATTTCACGATTCCTTGCAATACGTTGCCCCCGGCCGCGTTTTGCGAGTAGGTTTTGGGCACGCGCCAAAAGCCAATCAAAATGACAGCCAGCACGGGAACGAGGTAAAGGTACTTATTTCTGGACATGCTGTCCTCCTTGAGAATCTAGAGAGTCTTCAAAAAAGAAATCAAGTCATCCAATTCGTGCTGATCCAAAGCGTATTTGAAACCCGGCATCCTGGCCGTGCCCTTCAGAATGAAGAGGTCCACCAAACCCTTTTCCTGGTCCGGCGTAATGTCCTTAAACATGCCGCTGAGGTCCGGTCCCACGGTAGGAGGAGGTGGTGCCTTCGTATGCCTGAGCAGATGGCAAAGCGAACATCGTTGCATGAACAAACCCTCGCCCCGAGTCTGCTGTTGATTCAATGTCGAGTGGGTGGCTTGCTTCACGATGGGCTTATCCTGCGCCAAAAGACTTGAGGTTTGAACTGCGAAAATGAAGGCCAAAACGAGGCACCCAAAAAGGATCGCCTGCGAGATCCTCTTGTTCTTTAACTCGCATTTTGATGCGAGACTTTCTGGCATTTTGAACATCCTCAGTAATCTCCCGCGGTGGTATTTGCCTGCTTCATACATGAATTCGGGCTGCAAAAGGGTACAAAAGCTCTAAAGATCTTGATGTGGCAGAGCGCGTCGGTAAACCTCTCGTATAACCATGCTAAGAGCTCGGCTCATTCCACACCATGCCGAATCAGATCGTGCGGCGAAAGGCAGGAGCTGTTGGAAACAGCTCCTGGCTTTCAACATCCTGCTAGCGAAACACGCCCTGGATTCTAGAATATGACCTTTAGCCCAAACTGAATCTGCCTCGAAGTGGCTACCCCTGTCGTAGAAATAGTTCCGGCGGTAGCGGGCGCAGTTTCCACGGTATCGGTGACTTTACCCGACAATACGGTAAGGGACGGCATGCCGAGGTTGGGATGATTAAAGACATTGAACATGTCGGCACGGAATTGCACTGATCCGCTCTCTCCCAGGAAACGGAGCGCCGTATCCTTCACCAATGAGAAGTCCAACTCGGAATTGTGTGGACCCCTTAGCGCATCTCGCGGGAAAGTTCCCAACTCCCCCACCGGCCCGAGCTCGAAGGCACATGGGTCATACCACAAAGCGGGAGTTCCCAATTGACGCCCCGCCGTAAGACAGGGGTCTACTCCGCTTTGAGTCGATACACCATGGGTAATGCTGGCGATGGTGCGACCGGGCGCTAAATCCGGCCGATCGATGCCAGAGGCAAAGCCGTTGACCCCGGTACCCGACCTGTTGGTACCCAAACTGGGAGTAAACGGAAAGCCCGTGCGATACGAGTAGATGTCGCTTGTCGACCAGCCGTTCACAATCTTCCCCACCCAATTGTCCGATTTGACGAGCGACGGGAAGCGGTAGATACCATTGATCCGTAGATTGTGCGTAAGGTCCCATTGCGCCGGTCCCCAGTCCGTCATGGGCCGAAAAGGATCGGAATCATAGTTGGAGGTTGAGCCTCCTTCTCTACCCAATTGGCCTTCCGGTATGTCGTAGTCTTTTGAATAGGTGTACGAAACTTGAAACTGTAGCCCCTGTCTTAAGCGCTTTTCCGCTGAAATCTGCAGCGCTTGATAAAAGCTGCTTGCACCACCACTGATGACTGTCATCGTACCCCAGTTGATGTTCCGTCGGACGGCCGTAGCCGGAGTCGCTGCAGCCGGCCAAAATTCCGTGCCATCACTTTGAATCGTTGGAACCACAGGATTTCCTTCAGTATACTCCGCGAGGTCGACACCTTTCGTCCCCACGTACCCCACTCCCAACGACATTTCCCATGGGAGTTGGCGCTCTACCCCCAAGTTCCATGTATAGAGTTTGGGTTGCTTAATGTGGTAGTCCAGCTCGCGAAGGGTGAGGAGATTCGCACTCTGGCTCGAGGGAATGGGGACCGGTAGGCATAATTGTGTATTGCAGGCCGGATTGTCTGGATCCACGGTTGGATAGGCAATCGTGTACTGAGTTGACCACGGCGGATTTCCACTAACGCCGAATGCTAGGGCGCCGCCCCAGTTGCCGACGTCAAAAAGCTTCGAAGCCGCGCCCCTAATGGAAGTTTTCCCGTCGCCAAACACATCCCAGGCGAATCCAATCCGCGGGCCAAAGTTATGCAGGGACGGATTCTTGTAGGGTGCACTGCCCAAGTCCGGCGCCATTGTTGTCATTTGGGTGTATGAGTCGGACACAAGATTCTGCAAAGCAGATGCTCTGCCGTTCGCTTCCGGGTTCACCGTATTGAACTCATACCGCAACCCCAGGTTCAGAGTCAGGCGGCTATTCACGCGATAGTCGTCCTGATAATAGAAACCCCAAGTGCTGTAATTATAATCCCGGCGGTAGATACCCCCCGGGGTATTCAACTGAGCCTGTGTCGGAATGCCAGCCAGGAAATTGGATATGCTGTTGAAGGAAAGGGTGCCTCTCTGTCCGGTACTGAACGTGATGCGGTCCTCGATGGCATTGATAAGGATGCCAAACTTCATGGAGTGCCGGCCCTTGGTGTAAAACATATCGTCGCTGTACGTGGACGTATTTGTCAGAAAGACCTGCGGAGCGATGGTGTTCGGTCCCACGGTACTAAGCCCGGTTACGCCGATGCTGCCCATCCCCTCCCCCGGGACAAACGACAAGAGGGAGGAAGCGGGCGAGACATCGTTATAATCCAAGTTTGTGCGGGCGTAAGAGTATCTAAAGGTGTTTAGTAAGGCCGTGTTGATGACATGGGTCTCCGAGACTGTCGCGAATTGTGACCGGCTGGTATTGTTTGCGGTAAACGCCGGCGCCGCATCCGGAAGGTTCTGTTTTGCATTGTCTATGGTGTAGCGGCCAAAAAGGCTATCCTTCTGCGAAAACGTGTGGTCCACTCGGATCTGCCCGTAGTCCTCAACCGTAGGCTGAGTCGGAGTATAAATGTAATTATTGGCAGCGCCGGCGCCAGGGATGTTGGGATCGGGATAAAACTGCAGCAACGGCTGGATCACCGAGTTCACTGTACCTGTCTTCTCCGCAACCGTAGGCATCGAATCCAGAAGGGTGAGCCCCTTGGCCTCCCGCAATCCTTCAAAAACCGCGAAGAAAAAGGTCTTGTTCTTCTGAATAGGCCCACCGAAGGAACCCCCAAAGTTGTTCCGCACAAAGTTCGGCAGGCGGCGGCCGGTGATGGCCGGGTTTTGGTCGAAGAAGTTCCTGGCGTCAAAGACGCTGTTCCGCGCAAATTCAAAGACGGAACCATGAAACGCGTTGGTGCCGCCTTTACTGACGATGACCATCTGGCTGCCCATCGTCATGCCGTACTCAGCGCTGAAGGAGTGGGTAATCACTTTATATTCCTGGATGCCATCCACTCCCAGGGTCGTATTGCCAACCGATGCCGCGCTAAGCCCGTATAGGGTCTGCATTTGGGCCCCATCGAGCAGGTAATTATTGGACCGAATGGGCGCCCCATTGCTGCTGTAGGCGATTCCGCTGGCCCCATTCGACATCGAGGCGTTTTCGGCCTTATTGACGCCTACTTGCAACAGGGTCAGGTCCACATAATTCCGGCCATTCAGGGGCAGGTCCTCGATCTTCTTGTCGTCCACCAGCGCGCCGAGGGAACCGCTGGTCGTATCGACCTGCGGCGCTTCCCCGGTGACTAACACCTCCTGCGAAGTCGTGCCTACCTGGAGCGTGATATTCACGACAGCTTCCTGCGCCACGGTAAGAGTGATTCCACCGCGCAGTACGGATTGCATGCCTTCGTGTTCCGCGCGGACTTCGTAGTTGCCCACGACCAACTCCGGAGCGCGATAGGCGCCATCCGAGCCCGACGTCGTGCTGCGAACCTGCCCGGTGTCCACGTTGCGAATCGTTAGTCTGGCTCCGGGGACTACAGCGCCCGTGGCGTCGGCGACCGTGCCCAGGATCGTGCCTGTAGATACTTGAGCTAGAGACCTGGAAGGACTAACGAAAAAAACAAGAAACAGTAACCAAGCAAAACATTTCTGCAAAACCTGCCGTCCACCCGCACTTGAATCGAGCTCACCCATTATTCGACTCACCCGAGCCTCCCTCTGAATTTTGTAGAGTTCAAAAAGGATTGGGCTCGCCAGCTATCCGACGAGCCCACTCTCTTGTGCTTCTGGAACGGGGTATCCCTCAGATTCCAACCGATCACCATCAAAAGAATGCCCTGGCCTGTGTTGCTCGGACCATGGCTTATCTCAACTGGGACTGCAAATCGGAACTCTTCCTATATTGAATGCGTGCAATCCTGTTTATTCGATTGTACGACACCCAAATGGTGGGATCTGAGCTATTGTCGGTGCGGATCCACCGGGTTTCAGTTCCCCGGCTGGGCAATTGAAATTCTGTAATCTGTCCGGAGTTTGGATCAATTCTGGCGAAGGAGTCCCGACCCAACAGGTTGATATAGACCATGTGGTTCTTATCCACGGCTGCGGCGTAAGGCTCGCTCCAGGGGTGAAGCATCGTGTATTCCTTTACTTCCTTCGTGTGGATGTCGATCCTTTCCACTTGGTTTGCCCATGTGTCTGAAACCCAGACATAGTTCCCCTTAGGATCCGCCGACAGTCTACGTGGCCCCTTTGAACCCACGGGTCCCCACTCACCGCCGGATTTAAGGTCCAAGGTCAAGAACTTCGCCATCAGGTCGCGGTCCTTATCAGTGAAGAAGTTTTCCTTCATGGGAGGAAACTTCACTTCACTGACATTACCCTTCTGGTCGACTTCCTCCACCGTGTCGTTGCCGGGCTCACAATACCAAGCGTTATCTTCCGAATCTATTGTGATTCCGTAAGTGGTGGTGCCCTGTACAGTGACAGACTTATAGAACGTATGTGCTCCAGTTTTCGGGTCCAATTTTACGGCTCCCTGATTTGTTGTAGCCCACACAATGCCCTTGGAATCCACGGCAAGATTGCCCCCTACGCCCGGCGTTCCTTCGGGCCTGGGGTAATTGTGAAACGTTGCAGTCTCTGGATCAAAACTCATGAACGTATTCAGCGGCCCCGCGTTCATCCACAAGAAGCCATTGGGAGCCACTGCAATGCCGTGGGTGCTGATCAGCTTGCCGTCCTTGTCTTGAACTTTGTAGTCCGTGACTTTGCCGGTCTTCGTATCTATCTTGCCCATCGTCCGAACGGGGCTTACATCGTCGGAAAAATAGGCGTTTCCGTCCTGGCCGGGAACGACGTCATGAACCGCGCGCCCGGAATATCGTGACGGAATTCCATCGGACCAAATGCTGCCGTTATGGGTCAGGATGGAATCCGGTTGCTCAGGGCGCGGCAGATCGAATTCGGTAATCACGACGTTCGCTGCTTCCCCTGTCGGTCGCGGCAGCACCTTCGGCGTCAGCGGGGAATCCGGACCTCGGACTCTCGCCAAATAGGCAACGATCTCTTCCCGGTAGGCTTCAATCACCGGGTTGACCTTCGGATTCTGCGGCATATATCCGCCGGAACCTTGAATCTTGGTCATCATGGTGACCATCGTGTTCCAGCCGGCGGCATTGAAACGGTTTTGCAACGGATAGCCTATCTGATGGCATCCGGTGCATTCGGTGATGATGATCTGTTTCATCCTAAGATCTTCGGGACCGGCTTCCGGCAGACTCGCAATCCACTCTTCAGCGGAGAGTTGCGTGTGGAAATCCTTCTCTGACTTAAGCTCCAGGGGAGCGATCTGTTGCGTCGGTCCGTCCACAACATTCACCGTGGTCCTTACATCTCCAAAACCAACTGCCTGTGCCCACAGATCATATTTGCCCCTCTCCAAGCGTGGCAGTAAAAACGCACCTTGCGGGTCCGTAAACACGGTCGAGATATACGTCTTGCCCTCGCCTCGCACCGATACCGTTACCCCTTCCGCACCCTTCCCATCCAACTTCACCATTCCTTTTACTGCTGCGCCGCCCGGCGCGTATTGCGCGTAAGTAGTGAGTGTCCCATTTAGACCTGCTGATATGACGCCTAGCACAGCTACTGCCAGAAACCAGACTCTCATTCTTGTCACGGCGCGCCTCCTTGAAGTTCACCCGCTCGATCGAGTAGTTAAAACAAAATTCGCATTACTTCTTCGTCTTCAAATACGTAATCAGGTCATCTATGTCTTTGGTATCTAAACCGTATTGAAATCCGGGCATGTTCGGCGAACCTTTTTGAATATAGGTGCGCAGAGTCTTTTCTTCGTCCGGTGTGGCCGTTGCGAAAACACCACTGAGGTCCGGTCCTACTGTGGGCGGCGACCCTATGTTCTTTAGCTTCTTCACCAGATGGCAGATCGAGCAGCGTTGGAGAAACAATCCTTCCCCTCTCCACTGCTGCTCCGTATACATAGGCGCGACCGCGGCTGGCTTCGTGCTGGAGTCTCCTTGTGCCAATAGAGGGGTCGCTTGTCCCGCACTTAATGCTGCCAGAACAATTCCGGTTACAAAAAATGCCAGCCACGTCCTTGTTTTCGACATGAGATTAGGCTCCTGTTGTTCTAAGTGGCCCGACTACGACCTCCTCAAAAGTTGGTCAATTCTCAAGAGCCATAAGGCTTTATAGTGAGTGAACTATAGGGTAAGGTGTGGATATCACATCCCGAAGTCGTTTGTCAACATAAAAGCGGGATGCTAGAACTCGCGCTTTATTGTCACGTTCCCCGTCCCGAAAAACGGGATCATCCTCTAAAGACGGCGTTCAATAAAGTTCGGCCGGCCGCGAGTGACACTGTCCACATTCATAGGAAAGGCGGGTTCCATGGCCGCATGGGGAGTTGCAGATGTCTTGACGACGGACATGGTTTAACTACTCCGATGTTAACGGGACTCCGGTACCCTTTCGCCGATCCTAATTGATTGCAGCTCTGAACCAAACGATTCACGGATCGCCTGATTCTCCATTTTGTAAAGAGTTAACCTATTCTGGACGGACTCCAAAACGACAGCGTGCGCTCCGCTCACGCGATTTTATGACACCCCTCGACAAACATAAGTGTTAGGACCGCAAATCAATCGAAACGCAGAGGGATCGCGATGGTGCATAAGCACATCACCTGTTGATTTCTTTACCGATGGATTGATTGCCATTGCCGATTCTTTCGACTTGAATCTGCTTTACTCGGGAGTAAGATAGGCGTCAGTCTGGGTACTAATGCGACTGGATAATGCACGCGTCAAACAACAGCGCGGCAGCGCCGATTCGCTCTGATTTGCTGGCTACTTCGTGACGGACCTGATTGCAACGGGAGTCTTCGGTTGTTGCGGGCCTTTCAGCTGATACGTCCTGCGCGAACCGCGGGAACCCGAGTTCTTCAGCGGGCGAAACTAAGGAGGATTGGAATGGGTGAAATATCACGGAGAGTTTTTTGGGTGTTTCTGGTAGTGATTTTCGTTATTACGGAAGCAACCGCTGCGGGCCCGGGATTCCATGGCAGAGTCACCGACGAAACGGGGAAACCCGTGCGCGGAGCCATTGTCAAAGCCACGGCAGGGTACAAGAGCGTGATACGGTATACCCAGCCGGACGGCCAATATGAAATTGCATTGCCGCCAGGAAACTACTCCGTAGTCGTCGACGCTTTTGGATTCGGGGCCAAGAGACTGACCAAAGATGCGGGCGAAGCCGGTGACACGAACTTCAGCTTGACGCATAAACTCGATCTCACGCGGCTTTCCGGCGCCGATTTGGAAAATTTGCTGCCCGATAACGCCGACACCAGACACCTCAACGTTACATGCATCGAGTGTCATGGTATTGAGAACATCATGCACAAAAGCGGATTTACGGCTTCCGAGTGGAAGGATTTCATTCCTGTGATGACACGAGGAAAAGTGCTCCCACCTAACCCCAAACCGTCAGAAATGGCCGCTATAACAGCCGCGTTAGAAAAATATTTTGGCCCCGATGCACCCTATTTTGGTCCGGATGCGGATCCGCCAAAGCCTGAGCAGTTAAGGCATGCCGAGATCCCTGATGAAGCGTTGAATGCCACAATCCGAGAATACACGATCCCAACAGGGCTGCCGAGCATGCCGCACAGCATCATGGTCGACCCGCAAGACAACGCGTGGTTCAGCGAGAGAGGAATCGGAGTCCATAAGATTGGACACTTCGAATCCGCGACTGAAAAATTCGATGAATTCACCATCCCAGAAAACGGCACACCTCATACGGGCGTGATAGGCAAGAACGGGAGTGTTTGGATGTCCCTGATTCATGACGGGAATCCCCTTGGTCAACCGGATTTGGCACAAGTCGATCCCGAGACCGGAAAGGTGACCGTATACAAGATTCCCGATGCCATCAAGAAGTTAGGGGTTCATACGTTGGC
The DNA here is from genome assembly GCA_963705015.1 of Terriglobia bacterium. Lineage (GTDB taxonomy): Bacteria > Acidobacteriota > Terriglobia > Acidiferrales > UBA7541 > Palsa-360. Next base: position 4,781,134 of record CAVPIN010000002.1, on the reverse strand, counting down.
GGCGGCTCCGGATGGAAGCGTCTGGATGGGCGGTAGCTCGGTCTGGAGGTTTGATCCCAAAACGGAACAATTCAAGGAATATAAGGTTCCGCTTCCTAGCGGATATTCCGCAAGTTCAATCGAGCAGTGGCGTCACGTCGACGGCGAGCCGCCCACCCCCGTTGTGGATACAAGAACGACCTTTTACGACATCAAAGTGGATTCAAAGGGCAGGGTTTGGACCAGCGAATATACCTTCGGATTCCTTTGCAGAATCGATCCTGTGAGCGGGCAAACCAAAGAGTTTCATCCACCCGACGCCAACATGATCAAGGGCGTAGAAATTGATGCTCAGGATAATGTTTGGTTTGCCGGATTCCACAGCAACACTTTAGGGAAACTCGATCCGAACACTGGAGAATTCAAGACTTATCATTTCCCAACACGCTATGCCATGCCTTACGGAATAGCTTTTGACAAGAGAACGGGCAATATTTGGATTGGGGACATGAACGGACAACATGTCACGCGGTTTGACCCAAAGACGGAACACTTCACTGAGTTTCCAGTCCCATTATCAAGGCCGAAATTCCTTGGGATTGACAGCAAGAGTCGAGTTTGGTTCACGGAATATCTCGACGGGAAAATCGGAATGCTAGACACGGGTGGAGGAGGCAAGCAATTGTCTTCTATGCCGTAATCATTTCGAAATATAACGGTAGCGTTGTTCTGCTGGCTCTGTGAAAGTATCCGCTTGATTTGCCGCGCCGGCGGAGCTTCTAAGCCTTGATAAGATCGATTCCGAATTCACACTAAGAGGGCTTATTATTATGAAATTCCCTGGGAAGCTATGGGCCTTTGGCGTCGCCGTACTGGCGGCGTCGGCGATTCTGAGCCTGTTCTCTAAACCACTTAATGGCCAATCAAGCCGGGAGGCCGATGGGGCCCGGCTGCTCCGAGGGGCCATTGACATGCATTTTCATATGGATGCGCCCGTTCAGGACGGCTCCCACGCACAGGCCACGATCGCGACAGTGCGCGTCGCAAAAGCACGGGGGATGCGTGGGCTCGTAATCAAAAACCATTGGGAATCGACTGCGACTCTGGCTTACCACCTTCGCTTGGAGATTCCCGACTTCAACCTCTTCGGTGGCATTGTTATGAACCTGACGAACGGAGGGATGAACCAGGCAGCGGTAGAATACATGGCCACGCAAATCCAGGGAGAGCCGGGGAAGGTAGTTTGGATGCCAGCTTACGATTCGGAAATCGAGTCGCGCACATCGAAAGTACCGAACAAGCCCTTCGTAGCAGTATCGCGCAACGGCGCCCTGCTGCCCGAGACAAAGGCAGTCATCTCGGTGGTCGCGAAACATAATTTGATCCTCGCATCGGGTCACATTGCACCAGAAGAAGCCATGCTGGCGTTCAGCGAAGGCCGCAAGCAAGGCGTGAAGCATATGATCGCCACGCATGCGATGGATTTGGCGGGAAAGATGAATATGGAACAGATGCAAGAAGCCGTGAAGCTTGGGGCCATTATCGAGGTCGATTTTAGAAACGTCTTAGAGGAGGGTGGGCGTCGAGCAGACGCAATTCGTAAGCTTGGGCCCGAGCATTGCATCATTTCGGAATTTTGGACTAAGAACGACGATCCAAGAGAATACGGGGGGTTGGACGGCGCGGGCGCATTTGCAGAGGCAATGCGCGCCCGTGGTTTTACAGACCACGAACTTGATCTCATGTTCAAACAAAATCCAGCGCAACTCCTGGGGCTATCTGCCCATTGAGCGCGCTATACTACGCCCCTGCGAGTTTGGCTCGTTCGCCATCAACGTAGATTTAGCTCTGCTCCGAATTGATCTTCGCGTGGCCATGTGACTGGCGGAATCCTGCCGAGCAAGAGTCTTCGGCTAACAAAATCCAGGTGAATCGTGTTAGGTTTACAGTTCCCTTTGTACCGAGGTGACGGGCAAATGCGCGATCGCCGCTGGGCTAGTGCGGCTCTTCTACTCCTGATTTCGTTGACGGCACGTCTCTTCGCGCAAGAGCCCGTCCCCTGGCATGATCCCTCCCCGCACAGTATTCAGTTTGTAACGGTGGACGAAAACGTGAAGTTGGAGGTGCTCGATTGGGGAGGCTTGGGGCGGCCTTTGGTCCTGTTGGCGGGGCTTGGAGACTCGGCTCATGTGTTTGACGACTTCGCAATCAAGCTTACCTCCGACTACCACGTTTACGGCATCACGAGGCGAGGATACGGCAACTCTAGCGTTCCGGCCTCTGGATATTCGGCCGATCGGCTCGGCGACGATGTGTTGGAGGTGCTGGACGCTCTCAAGATCGATCGACCGGTGCTTGTGGGACACTCCATCGCAGGCGAAGAGCTGAGTTCCGTGGGAACGCGGCATCCGGAACGGATCGCAGGGCTGATATATCTCGATGCCGCCTATGCGTATGCGTACTACGATCGCCCGCATGGAGATTTTTTGATCGATCTGCAGGAGTTGCAAAGGAAGCTGGATCTTTTGCAACCTGGGAAAGGTCCGTCAGATCTAGAAGATCTTGTGCACCAGTTGTTGCGCGAGGACCTTCCCGGGTTTGAAAGCGACCTGCAGGGGATACAAGAAGACCTAGGATCGCCGCCGGTGCCGTTTCCGCCCCCAAGAGTTGAGGACCTCAAAAGCTTCCCGGCGCTCCACGCGTGGGTTTTGCGAGTTCGAGGGCTGAATTACCCAGAGGCCGAACTGCGACTGACGTTTGAACCGATGTCAGATGGAAGCATTTCTCTTACAAGGTTCCGCTATCCATTGCGTGTTCCTTCAGCGATTCTATTGGGCGAACAAAAGTACACGGACATCCGGGTACCTGTTCTCTCAATTTATGCGGTCCCCCACGATCTGGGGCCATTTGCTGACTATAGTCCCACCATGCGTGCGGCCTATGAGGCCAGGGACACCGTTAGTACGGAGGCGCAAGCAAAGGCATTTGAAACAGGCGTGCCTTCCGCGCATGTGGTCCGAATATCGCATGCAAATCATTTGGTCTTTCTGTCGAACGAGGCGGAAGTTCTGAGCGAAATGAGAAGGTTTTTGACAAGTCTGCATTAGTCCATCGTGTCACGGCACGTTGTGCTCTGTTCTCAACCTTGTAACGCGGTTGAGCAGCTTGGGCCAACGGCATCTGAAAAAGGCCGACAACAAGTAAGCACGCCACAACCGCGAACGCGGCCGCAAAGATCAACCTGTCGTTCCTTACACTCAGCAAATAATTACCTCCGGTCGGTTCCAGACGAATTTCCCGTCTAGGCGATTCCGCTGCAGAGTCGGGAAAACCAAGCGCGGCAAGTGGACGAGGTGGATGGTGGCGGTCGACGACGCGGGTGTTCCTTTGGGAGAACACCTTCACTCTGCATCGCCGGCGGAGGTCCGGCCTGCGGAAACGACGCTCGCGACGATCCGTGAAGGACGGCGTCATCGCGCGGGGCGACTGCGGCAGAAGCCGGTGCGGGTGATTGTCGACAACGGATACGACAGCGACCCGCTGCGAAAGCGCTTGCGGCGGTGCGGGATCAAACTGATCTGCCCGCACAAAAAGGATCGCGTTCGCCCGGCGACGCAGGACGATCGTGACCTGCGACGGTATCGGCGGCTTGGATAGTGGAGCGCACCATCGGCTGGTTAGGAAATCATCTGCGTTTGGTCATCCGCTATGACTGCTCGCTGCAAATCTACCGGGCGTTCTTTCATATTGCCTGCTTCATGTTCGTCTTACGGAGGGTTGTGCAATAGCTTCTAATGGTCTGGATAGATTCATCGCGATCGCGTTGCGATGAAAGACCATCACCATGTCCGTAGTTACGCACTCTTGTGTGCCGCCTTAATGAACGTGCGAACGTTCATTACAACATCATCGGTGTTGGCCAATATTATGTGGTAAGCGTCGCTAGTGATGACAAGCAATCTCGAGTTAGGAATTTTTTGCTGGTTATTAAAAGCGTCAGGAACCGATACCATGGCGTTTCGGTCGCTTGTGATCACCAGCGTTGGAGAGGTAATTCGCGGCAAAAGACTTTCGAGGTACTTGCTGTTTCGCCCGTCGGCGAGCATCTTACCGAGCGAATTCGACGGCTCCGGCCTCGTCGCCGACGTCATTTTGTTGTAGAAGTCGATCTCCTGCTTCGACGCCGCGGAACCAAGTCTGTTCGACTGATCGAGCGGGTCAGCGGGAGCGCTAGGTCTATTGGGCTGAGTAGAAACCGGCGAAATGGGGGCCGTGGCAAGAACGAGCGTTCGCGTCCGCTGCGGATAGCTAGCCGCAAACTGGACTGCAATCGCGCCACCTGTTTTGGCGCCGACAACATGAGCCGACTCAACTCCTAGCTTGTCGAGGAATTGTGCCAGGACGGTTGCGACGTGCGGCAGTGTCCATTCGAAATTGGCTGGGATTGTCGAATGCCCAAATCCTGGCAAATCCGGCCGCAGCAGGCGGTATTCCGACCCGAGCCGCGGCACCCATCCATACCAAACTAGGCCCGATTCTATGTTGCCGTGGATTAAGAGCATTACTTCGGCCTTTCCCCATGGCTCACCCAGCCAGTCGTCCCTGTAGCCCAATTGCAGTCCCGGAGCGATCGAAACAACCGGACCCTGTTTGTTGTAGTATTCCGCGGGTCCGCTCTCACGCGCGTCTTGTGGGAAAGCATCCGCCGAATCCAAACCGCCCGCCACTGTCGAAATGCCGAGCGCTGTAGCTGCTTGCAGCAAACCTCTTCGAGATACCATATCCGTCATATTTGACTCCTCTTAAGGATGCCTACCTAGCGATCCAAAACATATAGATGATCATGCAGACTGCTCTAGGACTCAAGTTTGCAAAGTGCCGGAAGATCCAGTTGCTCGTGAGCATATAACAAATCGCCACTGGTAATTTAAAGGCCAGGGCGAGGATCACCCACCTGACGCACGAAACAGCAAATGAATGTCAGTGATCATTGATAGTTCCGCTGGTTGAAGCCGAGGCGTCGCCCACCTCACGTGGACTTTACAACGCCTTCGAATACCCGTCAAACTTCTGTACATACTGGCATAGGAAAGGATCATCATATCCCCCTAGCGGAATTGAAGTGTATGAGTCCGAAGCGAGTGAAGGAGAGCGACGCGCGCGCCTATCCCTGGAAATCGTTCTTCGCCCCGGCCTGGTCGGCCCTGCGTTGCTGAGCAAGAGGAGGGATGAACGATGAAAAACGAAGCCAGCAAGGTCGAGCAAACCAGCAACCGAGAAGGAGATTCCCCACCCGGGCAGGGCGGAGGTGCTGGGGGCGTTCCACATTGGTTGATTGAAAGGGCGCGACACTCAAAAGTAGGTCAAGGGCCAGTCAGTTGCCGACGGTTGTGGTGCCCGACGAAACGACGAGAGTATCAGGCTAGCGCCGAATCGTAACCTTCTGCACCCGCCAGTTCGTGATCTCAGCAACCCACAGATCGTTTTCGTTCCTGCAGTCGATGGCATTGACCATGCCGAATTCTCTCGGCAGCCTGCCCGCCTTGCCGAATTTGCCAACGATGGCCCCATCAAGTTGGAGTTTGTAAATCTCGCCGTTATCCAAGGTTTCAGGATCGTTCGAATTTGAGCTGTAAATGTATTGTGTCGGTCCACTCGAGATGCAGATTGCCTGGGGACTACCAATGCCTGAAATCTGCGACTTCACCGCGCCATTGCCGTCGAAGACCTGAATACGATGGTTGCCAGCGTCCGCCACGTACAGATTGCCCGCGTTGTCAGTCACAATTCCCATTATCTTGTTGAACTGGCCAGGGCCCGATCCAGTCTGACCCCAACCCGTCACCCAGTTGCCCTCGCGGTTGAATTTTGCGATTCGATTGTTGGTTCCCATCCCATCGGCGATATACACATTGCCCTCTTTGTCAAAGGCGATGTCGGTCGGCCGGCTGAAATTCTCGCTTCGAGTGCCAGATCCTGGCGGACCTGCAGTTGCTCCGCCACCCTCGCCACCGCCTCCTCCGGGGGGCGGGATCGGATCGATAGCCCTCGCTGGCACGCCCGGTCCTGGCCTGGCGTTAACTGATTCCGGCTTTCTGCCGAACACCATCAACAATCGTCCGTCGGGATCGAACTTCATCGCCATATTCGACCCGGCATCCACGGCCCAGATATTGTCTTGCGGGTCGATACGCACTTGCTGAGCGTAATCAAACGCATAACTGCCGCGGCCTATCTCTCGCACGAGCTTGCCAGTCTGATCAAATTCGAACAGCCTGGAATTCCCGTGATAGAACGTCCGCTCGGTACCGAGCGTTGCGTAGGGCTGGCCAGTGCGCACATACACGAAAACCTGACCGTGCGAATTAGTAGCCACGCCCGCCACTTCACCGAGTGCCGGCAGCGAAATCGCGCCTGCGTTCGCCTCGTAATTAAGTTCCCGAGCCGACTGCGCAATCAATGTAGCGCCCGTGGCAAATATGGCTATTACCACTACCGATAGAAACCGCTTCATTGTTGGTCTCCTAATCTCTCTTTTTCGGGCTCCAACTATTCCCCAATCGTGACCTTTTGCACTCGCCACGAGCTGATCTCAGCAGTATAGATCTCGTTCGGGTTCCGGCAGTCCAGCGTGTGCGTGGTGGCGAATTCTTTCGGCCCCCTGCCGCCCTTACCGACTCGCCCAACGGCGGTGCCATCGAGATTCAGCTTGTAAATCTCACCGGTGACGGCGACGTTCCCTGCTTCCATGGGTGGTCCGGTAGAATTGGTGGTATAGAGGTACTGGGGTGTACTCTGCGTTGCGCACATAGACCATGGATTGCCATATTGGTCCCACGTGGTTTTCCAGTTAAGATCGTTGTCGAGTACGACGACTCGCCCGTTGCCGCGATCTGCCACGTAGATGTTTCCCTGCTTGTCGGCCGTCATCCCATGTGGCGTATTGAACTGATTGACGCCGTTGCCCCGCGTGCCAACCGATTTGATGAACCGTCCGTCCTTGTCATATTTCACGATACGCGCGTCACCGTAACCGTCACTAATAAAGATGTTGCCCTGCGCATCCCACGTAATGTCGGTCGGCCGATGGTAGGAATATGGCCTGTTTGCCCCCGAATACGGAGCAGTCCCCGGCATCCTTACAAGCTGATCGATCGGATCCGGGCGCTTGCCCATCACCATCAGTAGCTTCCCTGACGGGCTAAACTTCAGGACCACGTTTGTACCTTCGTCGATAGTCCACACGTTGTCGTCTTTGTCGACTCGCACCGCGTGGGCAAACCCGTAGGCGTAGCTGCCCAAGGCAAACTCCTTGACAAAGTTGCCGTTCTTATCGAACTCAAAAACGTGGGACTCACCGCTGCGCGTACTTACGTAGACAGTGCCTTTTGAATTCGTGGCGACACCGACGGCCTCACCCATGTACAGACCTTGCGGCAGCTTGCCGAAGCTGACCGCGCTGAACGGGATCTCCGGTGTGCTCGCCCACGCTTTGGCCCGAGTCTGCTGGTTCTGAGCGCAAGCCGACCCCGCGCATAGTAGCAAACCGACGAAAATGCTTGCGGCAATAGTTCGCATGCTTCCTCCCCCTTAAGAAGGCCCTAAGAATGCATAATGAGCATAGATGTTCGCTTGTACAATTCGAGGCGAAAATTAAACGGAAATTTTCGGATTCATCGCGCCAGAGCATATGCCTACCGATTTCTGGTGTCAAGGTCAGAATGCCCCGGTGTGATTTTACTTGACAGGAAACTGGCCTAAACCTACCCTAGCCTGCAGTTTCTTATTTCATCACTTATATCATTTGTTCCGAGGCTCACTCCGGGAAAGGCTAGGTTATGCGATCTTACCGTCTGTTTGTCGGGGCATGTCTGCTCTTGGCAGCCGTCGCGTCGTTGTCGGCCAAGCAACCGTCGCAGGGTAGCCAGCCAGATTCTTCCTCGACCCCAGCGTTGGATTACGCATTTTTCAAGGCGAATGTGCAACCTATCTTTCTTGCCAAGCGTCCAGGTCACGCCCGATGCGTTTCTTGCCATTCGGTGAATAACGTCGCGTTGCACCTTGTGCCGCTGTCACCAGGAGCCTCCAACTGGAACGAAGAGGAATCACGCAAGAATTTTGAATTAGTGCAACGCGTGGCCATCCCTGGCGACTTGAAAAGCCCGCTGCTTGTCCACCCCCTTGCCGAACCCGCTGGAGGCGATTTCTTCCACAGTGGAGGCAAGCACTTCAATTCGCAGAACGACCCGGAATGGCTGACATTGAAAGCGTTTGTTCTTGGGACAAAGGCGAAGTAGCGAGGACAACTCAAAGGAGCGTTGATGAACATGTGGAACAAACAAGTGTTTCGTGGGTTTCTGATAGCTTCGGCGGGGATCACTATGTGCTTAGTGTCGCTCAAGGCCGCGCCCAACAAGGTGGTTCGGATTATCCAATCCAATAGCGCCGGCGACAACGTCCACATCATCGATCCTGTCACGAATAAGGTCGTGGGAGAGATCAAAGGGATTGAAGTGAATCATGGTGTGGCGGTAGCCCCGGATGGCACCAAGATCTACGTCAGTGACGAGGCGGCCAGCACTCTCGATGTCGCTGACGCGAAGACATTCGAGGTAATCAAGCGAATCCCGCTGAGTGCGCACCCCAACAACATCACCGTGAGTCCCGATGGGCGGAGGCTCTATGTGGCAATCGCCCAAGGAGTTGGTGGCGTCGACGTGATCGACACGGCCACGCTCACGGATATCAAGACTATCCGGACGAAAGGCGCCATTCACAACCCTTACGTATCGCCAGATGGAAAATATGTGATTGCTGGATCGATCCAAACCAAGACCGTAAATGTGATCGACACGAAGACCGACGAGTTGGCCTGGACTGTTCAGATGGACAAAGGCGTCCGTCCGATGACGATGTCGACCAATCCCGACGGATCCACGAAATACATATTTGTGCAGATGACTGATTTCAATGGATTCGCGGTAATCGATTTTGCGACGCACGAGGAAATAAAGCGCATTAAGAATCCGGACTTGGCTCCGGGGAAGAAACCGGTCACTGCGGGTGCGGATCCTTCGCATGGCATGGCTGTCACCGCGGATGGCAAAACGCTGGTCGTTGACAGCAGGATCAACAACATGCTTTATGCATATTCGCTTCCAGACTTGAAATACTTGGGAGGCGCCGAACTGGGCGGAATGGGCGCGGCCTGGGTGACCCTGACCCCTGATGGCAAGACTGCCTACGTGGCCAATGCCGTCACGAATGACGTTTCAGCAGTTGATATCAAGTCTTTGAAGGAAATCGCACGCATCCCGGTTGGGTTCGTGCCAAAGCGAAACACCACAGGGATGCTCCTCGAATAGAATCGCAAGCGGCAGATCGCCGAAACCCTTCACCATCTCCAAAGAGGTGATGGTGAAGGGTTGGCATCGCGTTCCCGTTTGTGTGCCGAGGATTGGCCGTTTCGCGGCAGTGTCGATTGGTTCCTATAGGGTTTCTCGCGAATTGCCTTCGACGATTCGGTGGTTTTCGACTCGTCCCTCAAGCGCCTAGCGTCCTTGGGTGAATTGTCTCTCACTACTCCCGAATCCATGCGTTCAGAGTTTGTCGAATTGTTCAAGGAATTGAGGAAGGAATTAGAAGGAGTCATCCGATGCGCAATTCAATCATGCTCCTGTTCGCGCTCGCACTATCCGTTACACCCACGAATGCCCAAAGCCGGAATGCAAAGACTTTGGACATCTATGTAATAGACGTGGAGGGAGGGAATTCCCAACTATGGGTTACCCCTTCAGGCGAATCGGTGCTGATTGATTCGGGAAATGGAGATGCTGCCGCAGTAAGGGACGCCGGACGCATTATGGCCGCTGCCCATGACGCCGGGGTCACGCAGATTGATCACCTGATCACTACCCACTACCACGGAGACCACATCGGCGGCCTTCCTGAGCTTGCGACACGCATCCCGATTAAAGAGTTTATCGACCATGGGCCAAACGTCCAGCCCACCCCTCAGATTGATCTCGTCCTAAAACGCTACGCGGAACTTTATTCTGAAGCGAAGCATACGGTTGCGAAACCCGGCGATAAAATTCCTGTAAGCGGACTGGACTGGCGCGTACTGAGTTCGGCGGCTCAAGTGATCAAGACGACGCTGCCGGGTGGTGGTGCGCCCAACCCGTACTGCGCGGACTTTCAGCGGCACGAAGCGAATCCTGTCTTGGGCGCTGGTTCAGGGCCGAACCCTTATGGTCATACAGAAGACGAACAGGTTGTCGCAAGTCATGTGACCTTTGGAAAATTCCGGGCTCTTTATCTGGCCGATTTCGACTGGAACCAGGAGCCCGAGCTGATGTGCCCGAATAATCGCATTGGAACGGTGGATTTATTCGTGGTTTCTCGCCACGGACAGCCCAGTTCAAATTCGCAAACGCTTGTACATGCAATTCGGCCTCGAGTTATTGTCATGAATAATGGCCTGTTCAAGGGTGGACAGCCTTCCGTGATGAAAGTTCTGCTTACTTCTCCGCGTCTCGAGGATCTCTGGCAAATTCACTTCGCTAACCTCGGCGGCCAGGAGAACACCGTGCCTGGAATGTTCATAGCAAACCTGGATGAAACGTCCCTGCCAGTAGCGCCCCTGCCGCGTGCCCCTTCGCCAATCCCGCCGGAACTTCAGCACAATGGATCTGCAAACTGGATCAAAATTTCGGCGCAGGCGGATGGAAGCTTCACCGTTACAAATTCCAGAAACGGCTTCAGCAAAACTTATAAAGCAGGAACTTAGACGGAGAACGGCGAAATTTTGACGAGCCGGGCGCCTGGGCCGTTGTGTGGCGAACCAATTTGAAGATTCTAGAATTTCCTCTCACGTTCCCCATATCATCTAGACCTCCATCTGCTGCCCTCGCGTTTCACATTGTTCCGCTAGGGATAGCTAGGTACATCGTATCCCCCTGAGTCATTGAGGTAATAATCCAAGAACACCGGTGGAAGCAAGCAAAGTTCGAGCGGCGAGCGAGGAGCGAGCCGCTCGATAATTTGCCAGGGAGTTTGAAATTCCTTATGTGAGTTGGGTCGCGCAAGATTGAAATAGAGCTGATAGGTCTGGGCCTTGGCAAGGAACTCGCCGCGACTGGCGAAGGTTTCCAGATCGAAGAACTCATCTTCGACCAGGCGGTGCACGGTTTCGACATCACTCTGGTAGGTGTGCGCCGCGGGCGGGATGCGCAGATGCTGGCTATCACCCAGAGCGGCGGGAAAGCCGGTCCGCTGGCCCTGCGGATTGTGGCCGCCGATGAATTCGCTGCCATTGTCGGTTTGCCAGGCCAGATCGCGCAGGTTCACGCCCCAACGATCCAAGTGCTGCTGAATGCGAGCCGCGAAGACGGCGCTGGCCGCCGCTGAGCGTTTCTGGGCGAAGGCCCAGAACAGCAGGCCGCTGCGAACTTCCCGCGCCGTGTATTCGACCAGCGGCAGATGCAGGCTCTGGGCCTGCGGCCAGAACTGCGGGATATCGCATAGATCCTTGGTGTCGACGGAGATTTGCTGGAACAGACGCCAGGTGGCTTTCACCGCAGCCAGGTCCTGCTTGCGCTGATATTTCTTTCGGCGTTTACAAATCAATCCGTGCTGGCGCCAGATGCGCTGAATGGCCATGTGCGAAATGGGGAGATCGAACTCTCGTTTCAGGCGAGCGGCTCCAAAGGTGGGCAGTTTGCGACGCAGAGCCAAGACTTGTTCCTCGATCTGGGCAGAAGTCTTGTGCGGGCAATACCGATGAGCGCGGCTGTGTTCGCGCAGCCCGGAGGGCCCGTGCTGTCGGAAGCGCCGCAGCCATTTCCGCACCGTGGGCACCGTGGTAGCAAAGGCACGGGCCGTCGGTTTAATCCCGTGCTGACGGGCGTGCTGCACTAATCGCAAGCGATGGTTATACGCGTCTCTCATCTCACGGACCAGGTCGAAATAGCGGGCGGCGGCCATGCGCCGATTTTATCCGGGGCGCGCGGCCCGGCTCCTCCCCCCTCCGCCGGGCCGCGCGCCCCGGACCGACAAACAAATTCACCTCCTTCACCCGCTTCGGACTCATACACTTCAATTCCACTAGGGGGATACGATGATCCTTTCCTATGCCATCACATTGTTCCGCTGTTGTTAGCAAATTAAAATGTCCGGTTTTCGTAGCACACGATATGTCCGGTTTAAGGTCGCTGGACCGCCGCCGTCGAGGCTGTGGGAAAGTGGGAATCCCGCGCCCTTTGCGGGATTTCCAAGCGCAGTGGGAACCCTGCCTTTGGGTTTCCACGGAGCGGCTTTTCCACAGCCTTTGCCCGGCGATTCCGTTTCGTCTCGCACAGCCACGGCCATCCTTGCGCGGTGTATCGGCCCACGACATGCGGCCCGTACCGAATACTCCACAGTTGATCCAGATGTTCGCACACCGTGACCGAGCATCCCGCTAGCGTTCCCCGCCAGCGCGTCGGCTCGATCTGAAACACTTTCCCTCCCACCACGACCGTGTTGTCCCGGTTCACCACGCGTTGTTGTTGCACCGAGAACAACACGTCCAGATCCTTTCTCCGGCAGGGCAAGAATGCGCTGCCAGACTGCAAGGCCGCCACTTGAAACCGTCCATTGAATTCGGCGATATAGCGCTCCCGCAGAAACTGGTTGGCCCCTTCCACTGTGACCATGCCCTGCAGCCGCAACTCCTGTGGCAGCCGTCCTTGCCAGGTTCCGAACCCACGTTCCGATCGTCCCCGGGCCTGCGGCGAATATGCAGGAATCATCCGAATGTTCAATTCCTGCAACGCTCGTCCCACTTGCGTTGGCCGTTCCCGATCCACTTTCCCGCCCGCCCGAGGCGTCCAAAAGAAGTGACTGGCGCGGTCGCTGTAAAGGGCGCAGAAAATTCCCTGCCGCTCGATCACTTCCCGCAGCGCCCGCAGCACCGTCATCGTCGATTCCTCTTCCACCAACTGCGCGTAATAAATCTCGCTGGTGGCGTCGTCCAGGATCACCAGCAAGTCGTACCAGCGGTCGTCCTGAAACCACTGGTGCCTGCTGCCATCGATGTGCAGCAGCATCCCCGGCAACGGTCGCCGTTCCCGCCGCCGCCGATGCACCCCGCGCTTGCGTTCCCGACGCACCAGCCCTGCCCCCTGCAACGCCTTCTTCACCCACGTGTAGCTCAACGCAAGGTGATGCTCTTGCTGCAATTTCTCGTGAAAATGACGCACGTTCAGATCGAAATACTTCTCCTGGTACAGCCCCAGCACCTGCTCGACCACCGCCAGCGGCACGCGCTTCGGGCTCGGCTTGCCCACCCGCCGGTCCAACAACCCGTCATAGCCATGTTCCCGATACCGCCAATGCAAGCGCCGCATCTGCCGGTCGCTCATGCCAATGATTTCGGCCGCTTGCCACCACGTAATCTTCTTCGCCATCGCTCGCAAAATTACTTCCTGAACTTTCATCATCCGCTCCACGGCGGCCCTCGGATAGCTGTGCATGCGGTTCTCCCCGCACGCATCTTCTTCCCAAGCCGCTTCTACAAAGCGGACATTTCCTGTGCTAATTCAACCGGACATATCATGTGCTACTGACACCATCACATTGTTCCGCTTGACAAACACAACAACTAAAGAGTAAAAGCCAGTCAGATTGTTAAGCCTTCCAGGAGAACAGCCATGAATAAATCAGGTGTACCTGTGCGTCCCTCTGGCGTTGTGCGCCGGGATTTTTTGAAGATGGGTGTCGCCGCTGCCGCCGCGATGGCCATAATGAACGCCGACATGACGTGGGCGCAGGGTAAACCTTGGTGGGACGCGCGCCCGGCAAAGCCAGGACCGCCTGATGCCATTGATATCCATGCTCATTGGGCTCCGGAGGCTTATTTCAAAGCAGTGGCCGAATTGGGGCACCCTATTAAAAATATTGATCCGTTAAACTTCGATCTGGACATGCGGCGCAAGTGGATGGATGAACGCGGCGTCAAAATGCACGTTTTGACGCTGAACGGCGGCATGCTCTGGCAAGCGTTGACGCCCGAGCAGGGCTTGCGTCTTGCGCAAATGTTTAACGACGCGGGACCTCAAGCCCACGCGGCATTCCCCGACCGCTTTGTTGCGTCTATCGAACTCCCGATTAAAGACGCTGACATGTCCTTAAAGGAATTGAACCGCGTTGCGGGAAGGCCGGGTTTGCGAGCCGTTCACATGCCGGATTCAATGGAACGACATGGCTACTTATTCGATCCGGCGTTTGCTCCGCTTTTGGCACGAATTGAGGAACTGGGGTTGCCGATTATTTTTCATCAGATGAATGGAGAGGACAACGTTTTTACGGGCGCGGTAGCCCCTGGACTTGAGGCCACCTACGAACACGCTGAGCTCGCCAGCGGATTTATTACCACAGGGACTTTGGACAAATATCCGAAACTTGAGATCGTCCTGCCACATGCTGGCGGGGCCTTCCCCTATCAAGCCGCCAGGATCGAACATTTTCTGTACCACATGAGGGGAACCCAGATTAACCTGCAACATCCCTTCCGGGAGTACCTCCGGCGATTCCATTACGACTATCTCACCTACTATCCGGAAGGCCTGCGTTTCCTGATCAGCCTGGTAGGATCCGACCGCATCGTGATCGGCACGGATAGCCCGGACGCTAAGGACATCATGTATCCGAGCGCGGTTGTAGACGAAATGCATCTCCCGGCCATTGACCGCGATCGCATCGTCAAGGGAAATGCCATGAGGCTTTTCCATATCTAGCTTAGATACCCGACTTTTGTGTTCGCACGAGAAGATTCCGTGTGGATAATGACTATCTCTCAAACCTTTGGTGTCCTTCCGAAAGCGCCGATCTGATTCGAATGGCGCATTTCCAGAGAACCAATGTTCACATCTCAATGTTGGAAGTCACGGTTAGAAGATGGCATCCGATCGTTACAGTGTGTATTGGTCGCAGGCCTCCTGTAAATACACGCCCCCTGTTAGCAGGCAATAAATTTGTGACATTTCTAAATTAGAAAAGGCTTGACACGAACTGGCAAATAATGATTCTATCCGCCCACTAAGACTTGGGCCCCGTTACTAGGTAATTGAGACAATCGACAATTAGGGGGTGGTATGAATCGCATCTTCATATGTTTGCTTACGATTGTGTTATTCAGTGCATCGGCCGTTTTTGCGCAAGCACCTACTGGTACGATTTTGGGTATTGTGAAAGACGAGTCTGGTGCGGCTGTTCCAAATGCCAGGGTGACTGCGCGCAGCACCGCAACGAATCAGGCCAGAACGGCAAACACTGGAGAAGACGGCGTGTATCGGCTCGATAGCATGGCCGTGGGCGACTATCAAATCACCGTCGAAAAGGAAGGATTCAGGTCAGTGGTTCAAAGCGGCCTCAACCTCACAATCGCACAGGAAGCTGCCGTGAATTTCACGTTACAGGTCGGCGCAACATCGCAGACCGTCGAAGTTACCGGCGAAGCTCCGCTGGTAAGCACCACGACCAGTTCGCTTGGTGGCCTTGTTGACGAACAGCGGATCGTCGATTTGCCCCTTAATGGGCGGAATTATCTCGATTTGACCCTATTGCAAGCCGGAGTCACTCAACACGCCTACACGAGTCCCAATCAAGTGGGACAGGGTGGGATGCTCTACAGCAGCAATGGCGCCCCTTATCGCTCCAATAACTACCTGCTTGATGGCGCGATGATGCAGAACCTGCCCGGAGGCAATGGCGGCTCAGTCATCGGTAACTCGCTGGGGGTGGACGGCATCCGCGAGTACCGCGTCATCACCAACTCCTTCAGCGCCGAATATGGCATGACCATGGGTAGCCAAATGGTCCTGGTGAGTAAGGGCGGTTCGAACCAGTTTCACGGTGACGTCTTTGAGTTCCTGCGCAATAGCGCTTTGGACGCGCGGAACTTCTTTGACCTGCAGCCGTCGAAGATCGGTGGCCATCGCATACCGGAATTCCAAAGGAACAATTTTGGCGGTGCGGTGGGCGGGCCGATTATCAAGGACAAGACCTTCTTTTTCACGACCTTTGAAGCTCTGCGCTTTAGACTGGGAACGACAAATACTACGACCACCCTTCCGGCGGGCTGCCACGGGAATGCCCTCGATACCATCACTCCCGCGCAATGCTCCCTGCTCACAGCATCAACGCAGATTGCAACGCAAATCGCTCCATTTCTCGCGCTTTACCCTTCGCCGAACACCGGGGTATCAGGCAGCAACGCTTTTGGATGGGTACTCAGCCAACCCGAGAATGAAGACTTTGGCACAGTCCGAATCGACCACACGATTTCGAACAATGATAGCTTGTTCGGTCGCGCCACGGTTGATGAAGCCAGTGAGACATACCCGCAAGCCAATAGCTTCCCGCAATATCCCGCTGGACTGCAGAGCCGCAATCAGTACTACACAGTGTCGGAGAGCCATGTTTTCAACTCGTCTCTGTTGAATACGGCTCGTTTTTCCTACAGTCGAACAAACATTTTTTCATTCAGTTCAGCTACGGTGAGTGGCAGCCAATATCAGTTTTTGCCGAACTTGCCTCTCCCGGCCGATAATGTGATGGGAACGGTGACCGTAACCGGCTTTGGCGTTCTGGGACCGAGCAGCACCTCTCCCAAGCTGAACCGGCAGGGCATTTTCCAATACAGTGACGACGTCAACTTTACAAAGGGCCACCACTCATTCAAGTTTGGCGCCGACCTGGATCATTATCAAATTTTCATCAGTAACCATGGGACAGACAAAGGGGCCGTTCAATTTTCGACCGTGGCCAATTTTTTCACGGCACAGCTGAGCTCATATGTAGGGCTCATTCCGGGCGCGCTCCTGGATCGCACGTTCCATGTCAATACGATGGGATTTTATGGCCAGGATGACTGGCGAATTACACCACGATTGACGATAAACATGGGGTTGCGGTATGAGCCGACCACAACGTATAACGAAATTTACAACCATGCGGCAGCCCTTCGAAATTTGGTTACAGATGCCAATACGACGGTGGGGCCGCCATTCAGGAACCCATCACTCAAGAACATCAGCCCGCGTCTCGGATTTGCGTGGGATGTTTTTGGAGACGGAAAGACGGCGATTCGAGGCGGCTTTGCACTGCTCTATGATGTTGCCGAATTTGGCTCGACGTTATCGTTCTCAGCCCAGGGTACCCCGCCCTTCGTGAACACGATTTCCATCACCAGCGGCACGTTTACCATACCCGTTAACTTTCCGGGGACGCAACCCGTGTTCCGCGGACCTGACTACAATATGGAGCAGCCACATCTGTTGCAGTACAACTTGGTCGTCGAACGGCAATTGCCAGGTGCGATGGCGCTGACGATCGCTTACGCAGGTTCCCGTGGGATGGATCTGATGCAATATGTCGAAGGCAACTTCAAGTATCCCGGAGGTGTCCCAGTCGTTACGAATGGTGTGGACACGGGGTGTGTTGCACCGGGTGCGGGCACCGCCATCAACTACGCTAGTCAAACATTCGGGTCTGCTACCTCCTGTTTCCTGGGCTCTGAACCGAGAAGAAATCCCGCGTGGGGAAATATGACCACGGACCCAGCGTCGGCGGATTCGTTTTATAACTCGCTGCAGCTCGGACTCAACAAACGCCTGAGCAATGGCCTCCAGTTCCAGGCTTCTTATACTTGGGCGAAGCTACTTGATGACCAGCAGGCTGGGACGGGGTCGGACAACGGAGCGCCGCACGTTTCCACGGGCCAGGATATGCTCCATCCACGAGATGCCTATGGGCGTGCTGACTTCGACATTCCCCAAAACTTCCGGTTTAACGCGATCTACCGTCTACCGAAGTTCAGCTTCTCAAATGGATTTGAGGACAAACTTCTCAACGGCTGGTGGACCAGCGGCATCTTGACGCTCGAGAGCGGATATGGGTTTAGCGCCATCTCGGGCGGCACAAATTCACGCTCAGGAGTCATGACAGGGAATCTTGATCGGGCCTCTCTCGTTGCCGGACGCAATGCCGGCAACATCACCTCGGGCACAACCGCGGGATGCACATTGGGAACCACGACAATTGCTGCAGGACCGGTTGGCATTCCGACTCGTTGGTTTGATCCCTGTGCGTTTATTCTTCAGCCCGCCGGGTTTTTGGGGAACTCACCCAGGAACTTCATTCCCGGCCCCGGATTGGCGAATCTGGACTTTTCAATTGTAAAAGACACCGCACTAAAGTTTCTCGGCGAGGCTGGATCGCTGCAATTTCGCACCGAGGTCTTTAACTCTATGAACCGGGCAAATTTTGCGCTGCCCGCAAGTTCTACTGTGTTCTCAGGCGGAAGCCTAGTGTCGGCTGCAGGCGTGATTACCAGAACCATCTCGGCGTCTCGGCAGATTCAGTTCGGCTTGAAGATCATGTTCTAAATTGTGATCGATCCGACTTCCCAGCAACGCGATACCCAAATCGGTATCGCGTTGACACAGTGAGGATAACTGGTGTATAGCTGCCATAAGGATAAACATACAAATCGGATCGTCCGGCCAGGTCTAGGGAGAGTGTAACCTCATGCAGAATCTTAAGATGTGGCCGGCAATTCTTCTGGGGGGCTTGGTTCTGCTTGAGCTTTGCGCAGGGCCGGCCCCCTCTTTATTTGCCCAGACTGGATCCACCGCAAAGCCCGCCGATGCCAAGCAAGCTGGCACAGAGCAGAATCTGACCGAGCAGCAGATGCGAGGGGAAAAGCTGTTCATGCAAAGCTGTTCCGTATGCCATTTGGGCCGGAAAATGAAAAATGGGAATCCTCCCACGGTGGCGCCGGATCTGGCCGGGTTGTTCAAAGCGGCCAAGCCGGATGAGGAGAAGGCGTTGAAAGAACACATCATGGTAGGTACTCCGATGATGCCCGGCTTTCAATATAAGTTGAATCCGAAGGACCTGGACGATCTCGTTTCCTTTTTAAGAACCTTGTAACTCACTTCTGACAGACTGGGAGGTTATCGTGCTGCGAAGACTTCGAAGTCTTTATGTGGTTCCAATGCTGGCCATCTTGCTGGCAGGGTTGTTCGGGGCGCCAAATGTCTTTGCGCAATACGCGCCTGGCGGAGCCATGCTCAAAGGGATCGCGAAATCCCAGGACGGTAAGCCCATGGCGGGAGTTACGGTTACGGTACGTGGAGAGAATAAGAGTTTCGCAACATCGGTATTCACGGACGAAAGCGGAACTTATATTTTCCCGAGGCTAGAAAAGGGAAAATACAATTTGTGGGCACAGGCCGTCGGGTTTGCGGAGGCCAAGACAACCGTGAATGTTGCGGATGGTCAGACGCAGCAGGTCGCGGCATTGGAACTCAAGCCGCTAAAGGATTTCCAATCGCAACTATCCGCCAATGAATGGCTTTCCAGTTTGCCGGAAACACAACCCGGAGACCTCCGGATGAAGGCGATTCTTGCCACCAATTGCACGGGCTGCCATCAAGTCGGCTTCCCACTGCAAAACCAGTTTGATGCCAAGGGTTGGGCCGCTGTTATTAACGTAATGTCGAGAATTGGCCCGACGGGAGTCGTGGCGGAAAATGCAAAGCCCAACGAGCTGCTTCTTGCCTATAAGGAAGAAGTATCCAACTATTTGGAGAGAGTCCGAGGTCCAGGGTCCCCCTTGCTCACCCCCAAAGTGCTCCCGCGGCCCACAGGAGACGCAGCCAAGGTCGTGATTACAGAGTTCGATCTGCCCAGACCCGAGGCGCCGCAATCGCTCCTCAAATTTAATGGCAGTGACTGGTCGGACGGACTTCCTTCGACCTACGCGGGCCGGGCGGCGCACGACCTGACGCTCGATAACAATGGGAACATCTATTGGGCGGACGACGTCGTTCCTGAACGGACCATCGGCAAGCTGGATCCAAAAACCGGAAAGGTTACGACTTACAAATTGAACGCCGAGGATAGTAAAGCTGTTGGTACACATAGCATCATCACGGATCCGCAGGGCAATCTCTGGGCAACCAATCAGACCGAAGGCACATTCACGATGTTTGACCCAAAGACTGAGACATTTCATAGGTATCCGAGGCCCGATTCGGTCCCACAGCGAACCGGAGGCACGATGGCCATGGATTCCAAAGGGCATCTATGGTCGCCGTCAGGACCGGGAGCTATCGAGTTGGAACCCGAAACGGGGAAGTATATCTGGTACAAAGCGGTCACCCCGGGCGGGACCTACGGCATCGCGGTGGACGCAGAGGACAAGGCTTGGTTTACCGAACCCGGCATCGACACAATTGGGGTTGTGGACGCATCCGGAAAAGTCAGCGAAGTGGTTTTGCCGCCTTCGAAATCAGAATTGGGCAACGATAGAGACCGCGAGCTGATCTCCGCTATGTGGGTTGGTCCCAACAGGTTTGGTCCCAACAATGCCACGCCATTTCAAAAGGGTCCCCGCAGACTCTGGGCCGATCCGAAAGGAAACTATGTGTGGGTGGCCGAATTTTTCGGTGACCAGCTCGCAAGAATTGACATTCACACCAGAGAAGTCAAGGAATATCCGTTCCCCCACCGCTACAGCCAGCCATATGCCATAAACGTCGATAAGAACCACAATGTATGGATCGACATGCTGGATCAGGACCGGGTTGCAAAATTTGATCCGACCACCGAGCAGTTTACCGAATACCAAATGCCCACTCGGGGCACGGAGAGCCGTCATATCCTCCCTGACAACAGCACGGACCCTCCAACGATCTATGTGCCTTACGATCGGACAAACAAAATCGCTCGGATTCAATTCAGAACGAATTCCGACTTGCAATCCAAGTGACTGTAACAGGGATAGCTGCAAACATAAGGTAGTGGAAGCTAGATTAGGATTTGGTTTCTGAGCAGTCAGGCCAGCTTGGGTGTCGTAGCTTGCGATGAGCCGTTGGCGGTTCGAGCAGAGTAGCGTTCCTGGCAGACTTCCAGAAACCACGCTGGCGGAAACTGTGCGCATCTTGGCTCGAACGAAGTCCAGCCAGTGTGCATCGTCACCTGCTCAAGTTGTCAAAACGGAAATCCTAGGCAATTACAGCGTGCGACAAGAACACCGCACGCTCACCGTCATATGGATCGTAAGTGGCCTGCTGAGGTCCTAACCCAAATTCGAGAGGGGGTTCAACGATGAAGGGTGTCAAGACTGGTGCGCGAGTGACTAAAATCGGGCGACGCGATTTCATCAAGCTTGGCGCTGCTGCGGGGGCTGTGAGCACCACATCCATAACAGCGCTGGGTGTCTGCGACGCGTCGGCAGCGGAGAAGTCCGCCGAGCCATGGGCAGTCCCTCAAAAACCAACCAGCCGGCCCATTTCCATTGATTGCCATTGCCACTGGGCTCCCGAGCGCTATCTGAAGGCCATCGCTGCTGCGGGGGACAAACGCCCCTACGATACTGTGAACTATGATATGGAAAGACGGATCAAATGGATGGACACGCGGGGGGTCCAAATGCTCGTCCTGACCCTCAATGGCGGTATGCCGTGGGGGATGGTCAATCCGGATCAGGGAGTGAACATTGCTCAAATCGTCAACGATGAGGCCATGGCAGCAACCAAGGCCCATCCCGACCGCTTTATTGCAAGCATCGAAGTGTTTGCCGCAGACCCGAACCTAGCTCTGAAAGAGCTGAACCGCGTTGCCGGCAAGCCAGGCATGCGCGCCGTGCACTTGCCCAACTCCATCGCGTCCCGAGACTACCTGTTTGAACCCGCCTATGTCCCATTTCTGGCGCGGGTCGAGGAACTGGGGTATCCAATTCTCTTCCACCCGCTGGACGAAGAAGCAAATTACTATGGAGGAAAGGCAAGGCTAGCGGACCATTTTTCCGATGTGGGAGGATTCAGCAACACCCTCGGCTTCACATTTGAAACGGCCACCACCGCGGCAAAGTTTATAGTCAGTGGCACACTCGATAGGTTTCCTAAACTCGAAATCATCCTGCCACACTCCGGAGGATGCTTCCCATATATTTTTGGACGCGTCTATCACGGATTGGCCACCAGAAAGGTCAAGCTGCAGTACCCACTTAGGGATTATGCCCGGCGATTTCATTACGACGCGCTTACCTATGATCCAGATATCCTTCGCTTCCTGATCAATTATGTCGGTTCAGACCGCGTCGTGATTGAGACAGATAACGCCTTCGGCGCCAACGGCCAAGCCATCGAATATCCCCATACGCTGGTGGAGCAACTGGGTCTTGCCACAGTGGACCATGACAAGATCTTGAGAGGGAACGCAGCGAGGCTCCTCCATTTGTAATTTAGGATAGGTTCGTGGCTTGTTTATTTGGCGTTAATGGAATCCCCTTTGGAGGCAATTTCGTTGTTTCCAAAGCAGGAGAAGCGTATGATCCGCGAGACAGAAGTCCAAATCGGAAATTCCGGTCGATCTGATTTCGACAAGGAGATATTATGAGCAGAGTGTTCAAGATTCTGTCTAATTCCCTATCTTTGTTCGCTCTGGGACTGGCAACTTTGGCAGTTGCGCCTGGTGTTCTCTCGCAAGACACCAGGATCAGGGGGACAGTGACATTCATCGATGGGAAACCCATGGAAGGAGTTACGGTCTCCGTCCGCGGCGAGAGCGAACCCTTTGTGACAACCGTGTTCACTAACGAGCACGGAGTCTATGTATTCCCGCCTTTGGGGAGGACGTCCAAGTACAGTCTCTGGGCTCAGGCACAGGGTTTCCAGACGGCTAAGGCAGACTCATCCCCTGGGAAGCCCATGGCTGCTTTGCAACTCAAGCCACTCAAGGATTTTTCGAAGCAGATGACTGGCGTTGAATGGATGAACAGTTTCCCTGAGAACACACCGCAGGAAAAGAGGGAGAAACAGATCTTTGTGAGCAACTGCAGCGGTTGCCATGCTAACAACTTTGCGTTGCAAAACAGATTTGATGCGGATGGCTGGAACAAGATTGTTACTGTCATGTCCAAGGATTCTGAAGGCGTCGCGATGAATTCCAATCCCAATGTACAGACGTCAATGGTTGAATATAAGGATGAAATTGTCGCGTTTTTAACTAAGGTTCGGGGACCAGCCCCGCCAAATTACACACTCAAGCCCCTACCCAGGCCGACGGGTGAGGCAGCGCAGGTGGTGATTACCGAGTACGACGTGCCGCGCCCAGACGCCCCAGAAGAGTCCTACATGCACAATGGCAGCGACTGGATGGAAGGGACTCCTTCTCGGTGGGCAGGGCGCTCGGCACACTCTGCCGCGGTCGGCGCCGACGGGCATGTATATTTCTCTGACAATAGCGCGATGCATGCGAGTTTGCACGAACTCGACCCGAAGACCGGCATTGTCACTAATTTAGAGTTTCCTTATAAGAATGGCGTTGCAGTGACCGAGGGGATGGCCGCAGACGCCGACGGTAATATTTGGACCAACGCTGGTGGAAATTTTCTGATGTTCAACACCAAAAGCCAACAGTTCAAGGACTTCCCTCGACCACCGGACATGAAGGCTGCCGTGGGGAATCACATGGAAAGCGATCGATTAGCATACAAGGGCATCGTCTGGGCTGCCACAAACGATGGCGCCACGAAAATCGATATCAAGACAGGGCAATATACCTATTTTCCGATGCCTGATACGCACAAAGGCACTTATGGAATCACGGTTGATAGGCGCGGCAACGCATGGTACGCCTCTCCAGGCGGAGACAGGGTTTACGTTGTTGACGCGGAGACCGGCAAGACTTCCGACATCATTTTCGAACCCCAAGCGCCTCCGGGTGTAGCGGTTCTCGAAAAGGATAAGGAAGCCTACGCGAACGTTCAGGCCAACCAAAATTCCGCGAACCCACTTCAGAATTGTCCGCGCAGGCTTGACGCAGATCCGAATGCGGATGTCGTCTGGGTTGCGCTGTTTTGCCAGGACAAGATCGCAAAAATAGATACGAATACCCGTGAAGTAACCGAAATTGCGTTGCCTTACAAGTATAGCCGCCCATATGGTGTCGCGGTCGACCGCGATCACAACGTGTGGATCTATATGCTGAATACAGACATGATCGCAAGATACACTCCAGACACCAAGAAATTCACGTGGTTTCAGATGCCAAGCCGCGGTACAGATATGCGTCACTTGACATTCGATTACAGCACGACTCCGATGTCTGTCTATTTACCGTACAATCATTTGAACAAAGTCGGCCGGATTCAATTCCGAAAAGCTTCCGACATGGACTAAACAATAGTTTCTAGCCCCTTACCGTATGGGCGCGCGCTTCAACTTTCGCTCATATCATCGAATCCGTGATGAATTTGCGGACAGTCCGGAAACTAATTCTGGGCAACGTCTGCAGCCATCATTAACGAACGAAGTCAGAAGGATGTAATCAGACATACCCAGCAGCATAGGGCGGCCGGGGGGGGGTTGCTTTTACCGACGAATCCGTTAGGATCCCCCGAAAGATAACTAGTTGGTACAACAGTACTTATCCACCTGAATAGACAGTCATGCTGGTGCTTTCGTTGTTGACCGGGTAGATTTTGGCTGAGTGGATTCGGAGCGCAAGGTTTGCCGTAGCTTAGAACTTAGCGGTCTCCGCCACACGTCTACCGCACTGAGAATGCAATGGTTAATTTGTTGCTACACGGATTGCGCTACATTCAGACGCAAAAGCGCGCTAATTTTTTCTGCGGCCCAAATCGCATTTGAAAAATAAAAAAAGTTGTCCGTAGCCACAGCACCGTAGATCCCCTTTGCTCATGCATTTCTGAGTCCAGGTAAATCTGCGTCACTTCCAGCGACTTGTGTCCAAGACAGTTGTTGATCTTCATCAAGTCGAAGCCGGAGCGGAGCCAGTTGGTAGCTGCAGTTTCCCGGAGCCTGTGAAGGTAATGCTCCTCGCAAACGGGGCGAGTTTCGCAAGTTACTTCGACTTCATAGCGGTTGTCGTATCGGCCCTCACGGATCGCAACTTTACACTGTCCACAATTCAGCCCCGCACGCTTGGCAATAGCTTTGAACTTGCGGAGGAAGTGGCCCTCGGGCTTGCCATCTTCGTTTATGAAGACCCACGGATCGGAAACCGCGTGCTTCTTCTGATCTGCTAATAGCGAACCCAGCTCAGCGGTAAGCGGGACCTGCCGTTCTTCGTGGATCTTCGGAAGGAAAGCAACATCCGATTTTCCCTTACCGCTCACCATGAAATGGAGTTCCTTCAGGTCCAGGTCTTTCCAATCGGCGTACTGGACTTCCTGCTCGCGGCACCCCGTTCGGACAAAGAAGAGATACCGCAAATATTCTTTGGACTTCATCGCCGCGAAGAGTTTGCTTAGTTCATCAGAGTTTTACGCCTTCGTCCGAGTCCTCTGAACCTTGGGGAGCTTGATTAACTTCGATGACTTTTCTACGCCATTGACCTTCAGCAGAGAAAAAACAAAACCCATTCGAATAGCGATGGTTTTGTTGCTCTAGTGTTGTTCGCGCAAGAACTCGACGTAAGAGTTCAAGGCCCGAGATGTGAAAAGCTGATCGATGAATCTAACACCCCTGGGCAGATTGCCCAGTAATTGGTCGAACGCGTTGTCATATGCAGTAATCGATCGGGGCCGCCCGAATCGCCGGTCTTGCAAATAGCTACAACTGCCAAAAAATAAAAACATTATGTAGCCTGGATGTGAATAGTAATGTGTTATGGGACTACTTTAGGTATGGCGGAGAGGGTGGGATTCGAACCCACGGTTGAGTTTCCCCAACACTCGCTTTCGAGGCGAGCTCCTTCAACCGCTCGGACACCTCTCCGCAGCAAGAACGTCATTCTAACGGAGCGGTGTGCGCAGGGCAACGTCGGCCACGGAGTGCATGGGGCGGCCCGGTTACCTCCTGTGTGACCGCCAACGGAACGGCAAGAATGCGGGGACGCGCTGGCGATACGCCGTGTAGGAGGCGCCAAACCTCGCGGCCAATTCCCTTTCCTCTAGTCGGATCACAATGAGGGCGAACATCCACCAAATCGCCAGGACCACCCACAAGCGGAGCGTCCCAACGAGCAACGCCGACCCCAGAACTGCGCTAAACATTCCCGCGTAACGCGGGTGCCGCACATGCGCGTAGAGGCCGCCAGAAAACATTTCTCCTGTCCCTGTGAGTTCCGCGTGACCGACCAACCTGCGGCTGCCCAGTTCGCGCTCGACGCGCGCAAATAAATAAATCTCAACGCCGATCAGCGCGAAGCCCAATCCGATGACGGGCCATGATGGCCGTGCGCTCGACAGGAGCGCGTGGCGGAACTTCCAAAGCAACACCCCTCCGGTGGTCCATGCCGTGAGTCCAGCGAGCGAGAATGCAGCGCGAACCCGATCTCGCCAGAATGAGCCAAACGGATGGAGGATCAGCCAGTAGATTGGAATCGGCAGCTCAAAGAAGAAAAAAAATCCCGCGACGGCGTGCAGAAAACGCATTCAATTCGCTTTCGGCTCTTTTTTCCGGAACCACGCGTGTAGCGGAGAGTAGCCGATCACGCCCAGAACCAGCGCCACTCCTCCCAGCGTGAGCCAGGCCCATTGCGTCCAGCCCTGGTCCGCGCCCCAAAGTCCCCAGCTGGCCACGGCCCCGCCCGCCACGATATACAGTAGACGCGCCATGCCCGCAATGTTTGGCTGTGCCGCCATTTTCGGTCCTCGCTCGTTGCCGCTTTCCGGCGGCATGCATCTTAACAGAAGTTATACTTCTCACAGGGTGCTCGCACTGGCAGCGGGCTCTACGCGCCCGCCAAAGCGGCACGGCGAGCAGGAGGCCTGCCGGAGTAAGACGCCATTGACGCCCTCCGTGTTTCCGTGGAATATGCAGACGCAGCTCAGTCATATTTCAAAAAAATTGGGAGACTAAGGATGAGCGTTCTGGAAAAGACTTCGTGGAAAGCAATGGATGTGGAGAAACTGAACGACAAGATCTCTCGCCAGATGATTTCGGGAGAGAACGCAACTCTTTCGCGGCTCCTGATGAAGAGCGGCGCGGTGGTCCCGCGACACTCCCACGTGAACGAACAATACTCGTGGATTGTCTCAGGCGCGCTTAAGTTTATATTTGACGATCGTGAAATTGTGGTCGCCGCGGGCGAGGTCCTGCTCATCCCTGCGCATGTGCCACACTCGGCCGTGGCGATGGAAGATACCGTGGACGTGGATATCTTCGCCCCTCGCCGCGAAGACTGGATTCGCAAGGAAGATTCCTACCTTCGAGGGTAGGCCGTCCGTGTTGCCGATAGAAAGGGCGGAAACGCTTCTGCGAGGCCAGCGTCTAATGGGAATGGGCAGACAGCGCAACGCTATCCAACACAGCATGCGCATGTATAATATGCAGATGGGTTTGTATGCCGCGAGCTCATTTGTGAGGCCTGCATGAACTCTCCCTTGAAGAGACGCCACCCGCCCGCGACCGTTCACGCAGCCCTGGCGGTGATAATTCTGGCCCTGACCGTGTTATTCGGCGGGGTCGCGCACGCGGACCGGCCGTATGCTCCCAGCCGCGATTACCACCTGCAGAACGTCCGCGTTTCGCTGCGCTTTGACCTCGATCAACGTAAGGTTATCGGTGAGGTGACGCACACTCTCTCCACGCTGCACGATCGCGTGACGCACCTCGATTTTGATTGCGCGGATCTCACCATTTCGAGCGCGCGTGTCAACGGCAAGGACTCCCCGTTTGAACTTCGCGGCGACAAATTGATTGTGAGTTTGCCCCAACCTGCCAAGTCCGGCCAGCAGTTTGAAGTCAATGTGCGCTACGAGGGCAAACCTACCAGCGGCCTCTATTTCATTCTTCCGGATAAGGATGATCCTGACCGCGCCAAGGAAATCTGGACGCAAGGTGAAGCCGAAGACACGCATCACTACATTCCCATTTATGATTATCCGAATGACCGTACCACTTCGGAAATGATTCTGACCGTTCCCGGCGATTGGCTCACGGTCTCGAATGGAAAACTGCTCAGTGTCCAGGACGCTCCGGAGGGGATGAAGACGTGGACGTGGCGGCAATCCCTGCCGGTTTCCACCTATTTGATTTCCTTTGTGGCCGGGGAATTCAAGGAAAAACAGGACACCTGGCGCAACATCCCGGTTGATTACTACGTGCCGCGCGGGATGGAAGATACGCTGGATGCCACGTTCAGCCACACGAAACAGATGCTCGATTTTTTCTCGGATCGATTCGGAGTGCCCTATCCCTGGGACAAATACGCACAGACCGCGGTGCACGATTTCGTCGCGTCGGGCATGGAGAATGTGAGCGCGACGACGCTTGCCGCGCGTGACATCCTTCATGCTGATCTTGCCGGGGAACGGCCCGAGGCCGCGGACGGCCTGATCTCACATGAGTTGACGCACCAATGGTTCGGCGATCTGGTTACGTGCAAGGATTGGACCAACACATGGCTCAATGAAGGTTTCGCGACATTCGGCGCGACTCTGTGGGAGGAGCACTACTACGGCGCGGACGCCGCCGCGTATCGCTATTGGCGCGATCAGAATAACTGGATGCCCTCGCGCCAGCTATACCCTGTCCCCATCGTCACGCGCGACATCGACGATTCGGTCGAATACGTTGGCAACGTGTACGACAAAGGCGGCTGGGTGCTGCACATGCTCCGAGAGCAGCTTGGCGATGACGCGTTTTTTAGCGCGCTCAAGCATTATCTCGAAGCCAACAGGCTGGAAAACGTGGTCACGGCCGACCTGGCCAAGGCCGTCGAGGAATCGACGGGCACCAATGTCGACCAATTTTTCGACCAATGGGTTTATGGCGCGGGCGCCCCGCGCTTCATGGTGCAGTCCTCCTATGACGCGGCGGCGAAGAAACTCAGCCTCGATGTCCGGCAGACGCAGAAAGTGGAAGGACATGTCGGTCTGTTCCGCGTGCCGATTGAGGTGGCCGTCACCACGGCTAGCGGCGAAAAACTTTTTCCCATTGAGGTGTCCAAAGCCGAGGAAACATTTTCGTTCTCCGTGGATGGTCCGCCGCAGATGGTCCTGTTCGACAAAGGCGACAAGATTCTGAAATCGGTTGATTTCCAGAAGACGCCGGTAGAGTGGATTCATCAACTGAAGGCCGCTTCGACCGTACCTGACCGTGCAGACGCTGCCTTCGCACTCGGCAATATTCGGGACAATGAAGACGTGATCGACGCCCTCGGAGAATCCGCTCGAAAGGACAAGTTCTGGGGCGTTCGCGAAGAGGCCTTGCGCGCGCTCGGACGAATTAATTCCTCCCCCGCGCACAAAGTAATACAGGCCGCACTCTCAAACGAACAACCCTGGGTGCGCCAGGTTGCCGTTGAACAATTAGGCCGCACCCAAAACGACGAAGAGATTATCAAGCGCCTGGAGAAAATCTATAAGGACGACAAGGCCTATTCCGTGCGTGGCGCGGCGCTGACGTCGCTCGCGCAGGACAAGGCGCCGGGCGCGACGGATCTCCTCGAAAAATCTCTTTCCATTTCTTCGCCGGACGACGTCATCCGGCGCGCTTCCCTTCGCGCCATGGCCGCGTTGGGCGATGATTCCGTTACCCCAGCGCTGCTCGAATGGTCATCCCCGGGAAAACCATCCGCGCTGCGCGGAATCGCAATCGGGTCCTTGGGACGCGTGGACCTCAAGAATCATGACATCACCGCAAGGCTCATCTCGTATTTGAACGAATCTTCGTTCGACATCCGATTTGCATCCATCTTTGCGCTGGGCCGACGCGGCGATCCTACAGCGGTTGAGCCGCTTGAAGCACTGCTCAAGACGGGCCAGCTGTCCATTGGCGTCCCGCACGCCGTGGAGGATTTGATCGCACAACTAAAAGCCAAGGCCGCGCCCAAAAAAGATTCCCCCTCGATTCCCGCAGCCGAACAAAAGAAAACTGATTTGCCTGTCGCTGGCGCAACCAACGATCAAGCCGTCCTCGACCGCCTGGACCAGCTCGAACACCAGATTACGGATATGAACAACCGATTGCGCCGGATTGAATCTTCTGTGTCTGGTGGCAAGAGCGACTAAAAGCCTCGCATTTTCAATTTCAAGAAATTCAATTTACCGGCGCAGATACTGTGTGCGCCACATCGAAGATGGCTTTCGCGGATTAATATTGGAGTCTTTTACTGGCGGCGCGCCCGATCCAGACCGCCCTCGAAAAGATCAAGAGACACCGACTTACCCATCTCATAGTAGCCGCGGGGGGAAGGATGGATGCCGTCACCGCAGTTGAAGGGCGGGTACAGCAAATCGGGGTTTCCCGGATCTTGAACGGTTTTTGAGAAGTCGATAACGCCATCGAATCCCGCCTGTTTGCGAATCCACTGATTCACATCGTTGCGGATCTGCGTCTTGGCCGGGTTCCAACCTGAATTTGAATCTGTGGGAGCAACAATGTGCCGGGGGATGATGGTGACGCCGATGATCTTCGGACCGCGAGCTTTCACACGCTTAATAATGTCGCTCATGCCGGCGATGACTTGCGTGGCAGAGGCCTCCCGCCGGATGTCGTTCGTGCCCATAAACAGGATTACGTACTTCACGCCGGAATGAGAGAGGACATCGCGGTCAAGCCGCTCGATCCCCGCGGGGCTGTCAGGAGGCGGCTGGATGTTTTCGCGAGTGAGCGTGTTTCCGCCAATACCTTCGTTAACAACTGCTTCGTATGTCTTCGCGTTTCCCGCGTTGAGACGCAGGGCGAGCCAATCTTCCCAGCGGTCGTGAGCATCGCGTGTGGTGCATGTGCCATCGGTGATCGAATCACCAAAAGCAACGATCGCTCCTGAGGCAGTGGACGAACGCACATCGATCGCTTTCAACCAGAACATCGAAGTGGTCGTACCTGTAAATGGCGCTGACATTTCACTGGCCGCCAAATCGCCCGATCCATTTTCGCTGAGATACGACGTGACCACCGCTGCGGAATGCTGGCTCGGGCGCACATTGGCGTCCGGGATGTACATGCTGACGGCCAGGTCCTGCCAGGCCAGGACCTTCATCGTTACGGGATCGCTTTCCACAGTCCCGCCCGCGGGAATGACTGCAGTCGCCGAACGATTGAAAAAGACCTGCTTGTTGAAACCTGCTGCGATCGCCGGGCCTTGCACGCGCGGCCCAACGTAAACTTTGCCAATCGTGACAGGCACTGTTCCGAAAGTATTGTCGAGGCGGATGCGCACGGCGTCGCCGGGAATCGTGACCCTTGCGATCATGCGCACTGTCGCGTTGGTAATCGCGGTTGTACCCAACGCCTGCTGCGAGGCGCCCCAGGCCGTAATCCAATTCCCGGAGCTGGGCCGGCCCTGCGGGGCTACAGTGCCTGCGCCGAATGAGGCTGCGAGAACGGCAAATATCGCCACGACGGAAAAAAGGTGCGCTCTCTTCATAGACCCTCCTTCACAAGCTGCCTTTCAAACCGGCGTCAGTCCGCGAGAAGAATGCGCAGGTCACGCAGGTTGTTTCCCGTGGGACCGGTTTCAATTGCATTGCCCAGTTTATGGAAGAACGCGTAGGAATCGCTACGCCGGAAATAATCTTCCGGATCGAGTCCCAGCGCATGTGCGTGCGCCGCAGTTTCGCCGTCAGCGACGGCGCCCGCCGCTGGGCTTGATCCATCGATTCCGTCGGTGCCTACACTGAGTACGGCGATCCGCTGGCCCTCGATTTTTTTCACGCAGTAAAGCACAAATGCCGAGTTTCTCCCACCCACGCCGTCGCCCCGGACCGGCGAGCTCAATTCACCGTCCGCAATCACAGCCACAGGACAAGAGGGATTTTCGCGTTTCAAAGCGGCAAGTTGTTTCAGAAGAAAATCCGCCGCGCTTTCAATGGGCCAGTCGTCGGTCGTATTGTCGCACACAGTGACGAATCCAGTGGCCTCGGCAGCGTGGTGCGCGGGGTGAAACAGGTCATGCCTGCCGAGCAAAATCTGAAACGCAGAGCCACGGAAAGCGGAATTCCCTGCTTTTGGCGTCTCAGGAATAGTTTGCTTATGTTCAAATTGCATCCGAATGCGCACGGGTAATTTCGCAAGCACGCCGTATCGGTCCACCATGCTGCACGCATCCGATATGGTCGTCGGGTCGGGCAGCGTCGGGCCAGACGCCAGCGCGGACTCCCGCCCTTCGGGGACATCGGTGATGGCCAGCGTGATTTTCCGCGCGGCGGAAGCCGCTACTGCCAGCCGGCCTCCCTTAACGGCGGAAAGATGCTTTCTCACCGAATTAATTTCATCAATGGAAGCGCCGCAGGTGACTAGGCAGCGGTTCAATCCTTGCATGTCTTCGAGGGTGACCTCTGGATCGAGCGGGTGCTCGACGAGCGCCGAACCTCCTCCTGACAGGAGGAAAAAAATCAGAGTTCGCTCGTCCGTGTTGGCGAGCAAATCGAGAATCGCGCGTCCCGCGGCAAAGCTGCCTGCATCCGGCACTGGATGTCCCGCGGCGAATCCGCGGAATCCCTGCGGCAGATTTGTCCAAAGTGAGGGTCCGGAATTCGCCGGCGCGACCACGATGCCTTCGACGTGGAAGTCTGGCGAGAGGACATCGGAAAGTCCGCGCGCCAGTGCTACCGAAGCCTTGCCAATAGAGATGGCGCAAATCCGTTCGTACGAAGCAAGGTCGAGCAGGTCGCCATTTACGCATATGCGCGTTCCCGTCCTGGCCAACTTTCGCCGCATCGTTGCGGGAATATCGATGGCCGCAAACGTTTTCCGGAAAATGTGGAGAGCGGCTTGTTTGAGGTTGGCCATCTAGTTTCCGGCGGGCTCCAAGTAGAGCCCGCACCCGTTTCCGGTGGGCTCATTGTCCTCGATGGGATTAAGACGGAAGCTCGATGACACGTTTCTGGGTTCCCCACTTCCGTGGACCGAACCACAATGTCACGGTCGCGCCGCGCATGAACGGCGATTCCGCCAGAATTGGGCTGACCACCCGATATAAGGCCTCGGCATCGGGGCCATAGAAGAACAAGGATACGTCGCTTCCATCCTCTGCGATCTCATGCCCTTCGTATTTACCCACAGCGGCGTCGATAATCGTGGTTCGGATCAGGTCCTCGATTGCATACATGTGCTGGTAGTTCGTAGACCCATAGTAAAAATGGATCACGACCTCGTGTTCCGGAGGGCCTTTCTTCGCATTTTTCTTAGATCCAAAAAGTTTTGAGAATAGCCCCATGGAATACCGCTTATCCTTGCGATCTCGTGAAGCGAGACATGCTGGACCAATGCTGCATCGCCGACCGTCAGCAAAAGCTTATCAGACCAGATTTTGCTATCACAGAGCAATTCGATCCCCTCCATGAATCGCTGTTTCGAGTCCCTGCTCCCCGCGCCCGCGTTGACTCAGCGTAAAGGCGCAGACTATAGTTATTGTGCGAATAGCGAAAGCGTCTTA
This sequence comes from Terriglobia bacterium, assembly GCA_963705015.1. Classification (GTDB taxonomy): domain Bacteria; phylum Acidobacteriota; class Terriglobia; order Acidiferrales; family UBA7541; genus Palsa-360. The sequence goes on along the minus strand of CAVPIN010000002.1, from coordinate 4,747,750 downwards.
CTTATTGCGGGCTCTAGGTCCCGGTCAGACCGGGACGTTCACTGTAAACGTAGAGCCCACTCCCATATGCAGCAACAACTCATCCGCGAACTTGTCGCGCTGCTGGGCCCCAAGGCGGTCCTGTCTCAAAGGGACGATTTGATGCTCTACGAGTACGACGGTTCGGTCGAACTCGGGTCGCCCGAGTGCATCGTCTTCCCAACTTCCACACGCGAGGTGGCGGAAATTGCCCGCCTCGCGAATCGCTTTGAGACTCCCATCGTGGGGCGCGGGGCCGGCACGGGTCTTTCGGGGGGTGCGATTGCGCGGAGCGGCGGCCTCGTGGTGGCCTTCTCGCGCATGAATCGCATTCTCGAAGTAGACGCCGCAAATCTGCGCGCCGTCGTTCAGCCCGGCGTGGTGAACCTTGATCTCTCGCGCGCCGTCGAGCATCTGGGATTGTATTTCGCGCCCGATCCTTCGAGCCAGAGATCCTGCACGATTGGCGGAAACGTCTCCGAAAATTCCGGCGGTCCGCACACGCTGGCCTATGGGGTTACGGCAAATCATGTGACGGGCCTGGAACTCGTGCTGCCCGATGGTGAAATCGTGCGGATCGGCGGGAAGAACATCGAAACTCCGGGCTACGACATGGACGGCCTTTTCGTTGGCTCCGAAGGAACGCTCGCTCTGATCACCGAAATTACCGTGCGGCTGATGCGAAAACCGGAAGCAGTCAAGACGCTTCTGGCGGTCTACGAAACACTGGACGACACCACCGAAACGGTCGTCGATATTACGGTGCGCGCGATCACTCCGGCGGCGTGTGAAATGCTCGACGGATTTACGCTTCGCGCGGTCGAAGACTATGTTCATGCCGGTTTCCCGAAAGACTGCGCCGCCGTTCTATTGATCGAAGTCGAGGGCCTCACCGAGGCCGTGGAAGCTCAGGCGGCCGAAATCACTGAAGTCTGCCGCCTGCATCGCGCCCGGGAAGTGCGCGTCGCGCGAGACGACCGCGAGCGCGATCTCTTGTGGAAGGGCCGGAAGAACGCTTTCGGGGCTCTCGGGCGTCTTTCGCCAATGTACTACGTGCAGGACGGAGTCATCCCGCGCACGCGGCTTCCAGAAACTCTGCGGTGCATCGAGGACGTAAGCCGCAAGTATGATTTGCGGATCGGGAATATCTTCCATGCCGGGGACGGCAATCTTCACCCGCTCATATTGTTCGATGAACGCGATCGCGCGCAGTTTGCGCGGGTAGTCGCGGCGGGCGGCGAAATCATGAACCAGTGCGTCGCGGTGGGCGGCGCGCTGACGGGGGAGCACGGCGTGGGCATGGAAAAAAATGAACTGATGCCGCTGATGTTCACACCAGAAGATCTGGACTTGATGCAGCGCGTTCGCGCTGCGTTCAATCCCTCCGGGCGGCTGAATCCCGGGAAGGTGCTACCTCTGGGCAAAGCCTGCGGAGAAATTCGCGTGCAACCCGCGCCCGTTTCCGCGACGACTCCCGCATGAGCCGTTCCGCGCAAACCTCTGTCACGCGCCTCGAAGATATCGTCGGCGGCGCGAACGTTTCCACCGACCTCGCTGAGATTTCCTCGCGCCAGGCCGATGGCATGCGCCCCTCGGCCGTGGTTCGGCCCGCTGACAGCGCGCAAATTGCAGAAATTGTCCGCTTCGCTGCCGCCGAAAAACTCGCTCTTATCCCTTGCGGTGGCTGCACGAAACTCGGTATTGGCTCGCCACCCATGCAATATGACATCGCGCTCGATCTCACGCGGATGAATCGAGTGCTCGCTTACGATCCGCGCGACCTCACACTCGGAGTTGAGCCCGGTACGCGCATTGCGGACCTGCTGCGGGTCCTGGCGGAAGAAAAACAGTTTCTTCCGCTCGCGGTTCCCTTCGCCGATCATGCCACAATTGGAGGCATTGTCGCGGCAAACTCCAGTTCGCCGTTGCGCCACGCCTATGGCGGGATTCGAGACTATTGCCTGGGCATGGAATTTGTGACCGGCGAAGGCTCGGTGGCGAAAAGCGGCGGTCGGGTAGTGAAGAATGTTACCGGCTACGACTTGCACAAATTGCTGATCGGATCGCTGGGAACCCTCGCGGTCATCACGCGCGTGAATTTCCGCACATTTCCACTGCTTGCGGCGCAGGGAACGTTTGTCGCGTCCTTTTCAGATGCCGACTCCGCTTTCGGCTTCGCCCGCGCCATCGCTCAGTCGGTCCTGACACCGCAAATTGTGGAAATTGCCGATCCCGGCGCCACCCATTTCCTTTTTTCGCATAACGCTTCTGCGCGGATTTCTCCGCAGCAGTGGTCCGTGGTCATCACAGCGGGAGGCCAGCCTTCTGTTGTGGATCGCCATGCGCGGGATCTCGGTCAGATGGCCAGCGCCGTGAACGCGATCGAATTCATACCTCTCAGCAACGCGGAACAATCATCCGTCCTGTTGCGCATCTCCGAATTCCCCCGGCTGATTCTGGAGGCTGCGCCACCCGCAGCGATCTTTCGCATCAGCGCTTTACCCACAGCCATGCCGCCCTTGCTCGGGCAACTCAGCGAACTGGCTGCCAGAAACCATATGCATTTCGCCGCCCTCACGCATGCATCCGGGATTATGTATGCCGCGCTATTCGCCGAAGAGGGAAGAGAGATGCCGTCCGCAGGCGCGGCAAATGTGGCCACGCAGGCATTTCAGATTTGTGCTCAGCCGGAAATCAGCGCACAGGCGATGCTGGAGTGGTGTCCATCCGAAGTGAAACGTGCTGCAGGCGGCGTATGGGGCCCGGCGCGGCAAGATTTCGCATTGATGCGGCGGATAAAAAATGTTTTCGATCCGCAAAATGTGTTGAGCCCGGGGCGTTTCGCGGGTGACAGTTGAACCCATGAATGAGCTACTGAGAAATTCGGAGGGGGCTGCGCCATCCGCGCTGCCGAGCGGTTTTTCGGGCGCCGACAAGCCTGCCTATGACGACTACGCACGCTGCGTTCACTGCGGCCTGTGCCTGAATCACTGCCCGACGTACAAACTCTGGGGCCTCGAAGCCGATTCTCCGCGCGGGCGAATCCGCCAGATGGTGCTGGTCGATGAGGGCCGGCTCGCGCTTGGCGAATCCTTCGTGCGGCACATCGATCAATGCCTCGATTGCCGCGCCTGCGAGACCGCCTGTCCCTCCGGCGTCGAGTACGGCAAGCTGGTCGAAGCGGCGCGCGCGCAGATCGAGCAGAATTACCGGCGTCCGTTTTTCTCGCGCGTTTCGCGGGACCTGGTGTTCCGCGGCTTGCTGCCATATCCGGGCCGCATATCGGCAGTCGCGCGCGCGCTGCGCATCTACCAGCGTTCGGGACTGCAATGGCTCGTGCGAGCCACTGGGATTCTTCACTTGCTTGGCCTTGCGGACCGCGAGCGCCTGCTGCCCCCCATCGATCGTGAATTTTTCTTCTCGAAAATTGGCCAAACATATCCAGCCGTGGGACATCGCCGGGCGCGCGTCGCGCTCTTTGCAGGATGCATCGCCCAGGTAAGCTTTTCCGCGTTGCATGACGCCACGATTCGCGTGCTGACGGCGAATGGCTGCGAGGTCGTGGTCCCGACGGGACAGACATGCTGCGGCGCCCTCGCCGCGCATGCAGGGGTGCGCGATGTTGCGCGTTCGCTGGCGCGGACAAATCTCGATGTGTTCTTGCGCGAAAACTTTGATGCCCTTATCACCAACGCCGCCGGGTGCGGCTCCACGCTCAAGGAATACGAAGATCTCTTTGATGCCGATTCCGCGGAGCATGGAAAGGCAACCGCCTTTCGGAAAAAAATGCGGGACGTTACTGAATTTCTCGCCGACTTGGGATTGAGCGCGCCCCTCAACACATTGCCGCTTCGCGTCACGTATCAGGATTCCTGCCACCTCCTGCATGGCCAGAAAATCCGGGAAGCCCCGCGCAAGCTGATGCGCGCCATCCCCGGCGTGGAACTGGTCGAGATGGCCATGGCCGATTACTGTTGCGGCTCCGCGGGCTCTTACAATGTCACCGAGACGCAAACCTCGCTTGAAATATTGGCGGAAAAGATGAAGCACGCGCGAGCAACCGGCGCTCCCGTCATCATCACGGCAAATCCCGGCTGCCTGTTGCAGATGCGCGCGGGCGCGCAGATTCACTCAACCGGCCAGGAAGTCATGCATGTCATCGAATTGCTCGATCGCGCGCTAGTGAAGGACGTCTAGCGCGCTCGTTTCCCGGCAATGTATGAAATTATTTTTCGCCGATGAGATACCGGCAGCCGCGCGGGCCTATGCGCGCGCAATGCACCGCGCCGGCGGGGACATCGCAACGCTCGCCGGCAGCAAAGGTCTGCGTCGAGCCGCCGTGCGTCGGGGTCATTTCACCATCGAGAATAATATGGGCAGTTTCGGTTGCGTGTGTGTGGTCGGCATAAAACGCGTTCGGTCCGTCCTGCCAGACGTAGGTGTGGAGGAATCCTTCACTGTGAAGCTGGCGTTCCAGGGATTTTAAATCTGCGCTCATTTCTGTAATGGGTGAACCGGCAAGGGTTCCATCAACTCGATTCGATTCCCAAACGGATCGTCCACGTAGATACGGTTGTAACCCGCCAAAGGTTCGTCAGTCTTTAGGGTGTACCCGGCACTTTCAATAACGGATTGGAGGGCTTCGAGGTTTTCGACTAAGAATGCAGGATGAGCTTTGCGAGATGCCCGAAAATCCGCTTCCACTCCCAAATGAACCTTTAACGACCCACGCTCGAACCAGCAGCCGCCCCGCTTCGCTAGGTTCGGCGGTTTCGGGACTTCGGGAATGCCGAGGACGCCCTCGTAAAATGCACGCGCAACGGCTTCGCCGCCAGGCGGCATCGCCAGCTGAACGTGATCAAGCGCTGTTACTGGCATGAAGGGCCTCCCGGGTCCCCGGCAATGACTCTCTGTCCAGAACGGTTGAATTTCAAACGGCCACGGCGCGTCTATCTTCTGAACTCAATATTCAAGAAAGCGCGTCTTATTTTCCCTGCGGGCGGAACATGCCGCCCGCAATGCGCGTGACCATCCGGCGCGGCACCAACCGTATGGTTTCCGCGCCCAGCCAATTCGTGAAACCCGAAATTACGGAACTCTTTCCCGCCGCAAGTGCGGCCAGTCCCACGTGCGCTACTTTCTTCGCGGTCTCCTGAGGACGCCGCGTGTGGTGCCGCTGCCCGGCGACATCAAGAAACTCGCTTTCGGTGGATCCCGGGCAAAGCGCGCAAACGCGAACTCCGTACTGGCGCACTTCTTCCGCCAGACCTTCGGCAAATTGCAAGTCGAATGACTTCGTCGCGGCATAGGTCGTAATATAGGGAACCGCCTGAAACGCCGCCGTGGAAGCCAGGATCAGGATGTCGCCGCTTTTTCGCTCAATCATTCCCGGCAGGTAAAGATGCGTCAGGTGTACGACCGCACTTATGTTGACTTGCACCATTTCGACGAGCCGGTCGAGACGCGTTTTGTAGAATTCGCCGTACGCGCCGAACCCCGCATTGTTGACGAGCAGGTCCACAACAATATTTTTGCTTTCCGTAAACTCGAAAATCTCCTGCGGCCCAAGCGGCTGGGCCAGATCCGCGACGCAAACCAGTGTCCGAATGTCATGCTTGGTGCTGAGCTCTCCCGCGAGGCCCACCAGGCGATCACGCCGCCGCGCAGTCAGGATGAGATTTGTTCCGCCCGCTGCGAGTTCCCGTGCCAGAGCAACGCCGATACCTGCGCTCGCTCCGGTGATCAACGCCCACTTCCCATGCCAAGGATTCATACTTGCCTCCCGGTGGAAGGATTGTACAAGATATCCACGGGTTCGATCGCGCAACGTCCCTCAGTGCCCGCTTTTTTTTCATAGCTCATCCTGGGACGGTTCTCTCTGCGCGAATTATAGAGGGGCATCAACTTCCCTTTCCTTACATCCCGCCTTTGGATCATAATGGCCCCGTGCGAGACCTGCTGACCCGCTACGCGAAACTCGCTTTCGGGCTGCCCTTTACTCCGGGCTTGCTGAGCATTCTGGCGACATCGGTGTGCGACATGCGCTGCACGCACTGTTTTTTCACCGAAGAGCTGGATGACGCCCCGCGTAAGAAACTGCAGATGAAAACGGAGGAAATCGAAAAGATTTCCGAGACTCTTGGCGGCAACCTCGGCGTTCTGATTCTTGCCGGCGGCGAACCCTTTACACGAAAAGATTTGCCGGAAATCGCACGGGCCTTTTACACCAACAATAAACTGGAATCCCTCTACATCACTTCCAACGGCCAAATTCAGCAACGAATACTGCCCGACGTGGCCCGGATGATGCAGGAATGTCCGAAGCTGAATGTCACCATGGCGCTCGGCATTGACGGGCTGAAGGAGCAGCACGACAAGATTCGTCAGAAACCGGGGTCGTGGGAGATCGTCATCGACACGGCCCATCAACTGCAAGCGATGAAAAAGGAATATCCGCGGCTCGACGTCCAAACCTGCACGTGCTTTATGCACTCCAACCAGGACACGATTTTTGAGTGGTATGACTTTCTGAAATATGAATTGAAACCCGACAAGGTGAATTTCAATTACATCCGACCTCCCGCGGCGGACCCGCAAGAACTGGAAATCGACCACGCGCGATACGCGAAGCTTGGGGGCATGATCGATGAAGATTCGCGCAGCGGCGCGATCAGGAATCACTACGCCGGCGACAACGGTTTTTTCAAAGCCGCTGTCGACATCTACATGCACGGGCTGATCGCCAAAACCGTAGAAACGCAGCAGGCCCAAATGAGGTGCTATGCCGGAACGGCCGGCGGCGTAATTTACGACGAAGGAACGGTATCTTCGTGCGAAAATCTTCCGCCCGTTGGCAATCTGCGGGATTACGATTGGAATTTTCGCAAGCTGTGGTTCTCACAGGCCATGAATGCGCGCCGCGAGGAAGCGGCCGACGGATGCTTCTGCACGCACGAATCCAACAGCTACTACCCTTCTCTGCCGTATAATCCGGGACACCTTATCCAGATTAAAAAGTTGGAGCGCCAGATGAAGAAGGCACAGCAGGACCCGGATCCAAGAAAACCGCAAGTAAAAACTATGCGGGCTGGCGCCTGACTTGAAGCTTAGGCCTCGCACCTCGCGCGGCTATTCTAGCCCCATGCTATTCTGATTTGGCCCATGCCTCACGAGCTAGTCAGCACCCCTCTGCGCGTTTACCTGAGAAGCGTCTACGCGCGATTCGAGCAACCCATCTCGTCAATCTCGCTACTCGGCGGCTTCGCTTTTGACGCACTGACGCTCAAACGCGTCGACACATTTTGGGAAAATTTCTGGGTGGTCGTGCACCTCGCCGTGGTAGCCGCATGCATTCTCCTGCTCAACCGCGCGGAAAATCGCGCCGCGGATGCCAGGGACCCGGCCAGGGCCCACTTCTGGCTCATCAGCACGCTGCAATTCTTTTTCGGCGGGCTGCTCAGCACCTTCCTGGTCTTTTATTTCCGCAGCGGCAGCCTCCGGGTGAGCTGGCCGTTTTTCCTGATCCTCGGCGCGGCCTTTGTGGCCAATGAAAAACTGAAGCAGCATTTCGCGCGCCTTTCCTTCCAGCTCAGTTTCTTCTTTCTCTCGCTGTTCTGCTTCACGATTTTCATCCTGCCGGTCGTGCTGCACACCGTCGGCCGGCTCGTCTTCCTGCTGAGCGGAGCTGTCAGCCTCGCGCTTTTGTATCTTTTCCTCCGCCTCCTTCACGTTGTGGCCGGCGAAGACCTCACTACCGGACGATGGACTTTTAACACTCCTATCGCCATCATTTTTGTCACCATCAATCTTCTGTACTTCCTGAACCTCATCCCTCCCCTTCCGCTTTCGCTACAAAACGCCAGCATGCATCACGCCATCACGCGAAACGCCGACGGCAACTACGCCGTGCAATCTGAAGATCCGGGCCTGTTCCGTTTCTTTCGCCTCGCCGAAATATTCCACGCCACGCCCGGCGCGCGCGTCTACGCCTACAGCGCGGTGTTCTCGCCAACTGCGCTCAACACAAAAATTGTTCACGAATGGCAGCTCTACGAACCAAAACGTGGCTGGACCACCATAGAAAACGTCGCGCTCGATGTCCGAGGCGGACGTGGCGGCGGCTACCGCACCTACTCGGAGAAAACCGGCATCACCCCGGGCGCGTGGCGGGTTAACGTCAAAATGCCCGGAGGCGCACTTCTCGGCCGCATCCGTTTTAACGTCGTCCTGCGGTCCTCCGACCCACCTCTTGTGACCCAGATTAAAAATTAGCCGAAAGTGAAGTGGCCCCTAGCAGGTGTTATCTTGTAATATCCGGCTATGGAATAACCCATTCCTGAGGCCAAGCAGAAATTTCGTCAAAGGATATTGGCGATGTCAAAAAAACTGAAAGTGGATCGTCGTAAATTTTTGCAGGGCGCCGCGGGAGGGATTGCGGGGATTGTCGCCAGCACCGCGACAGTCGCCGCGAAAGAACCTGCCGCGGTTCAGTCCGCTACCGCGCCGGTGATGCCCAAGGAGATGGATCCCGCGAACGCGGATGTGCTCACCATGGAGCGTTCCGGATCCGATTTCATGGTGGATGTGCTCAAGTCCCTGGGCTTCGAGTATATCGCCGCAAATCCAGGTTCCAGTTTTCGCGGCTTGCACGAATCGGTAATTAATTACGGCGGCAATCAAGCGCCGGAGTTCATCACCTGCTGTCATGAAGAGTCCGCCATCGGCATGGCCCATGGCTACGCGAAGATCGAAGGCAAGCCGTTGTGCGTTTTCGTGCACAGCGACGTCGGCTTGCAGCATGGATCGATGGCCATCTTCAATGCCTACTGCGATCGCGTCCCCGTATACCTGATTGCCGGAAACACGATTGACGCCACGATGCGGCGCCCCGGTGTGGAATGGGATCACAGCGTCCAGGATGCGGCGGCCATGGTTCGCGACTGTCTGAAATGGGATGATCTTCCAATCTCCCTGCCCCATTTTGCAGAATCCGCCGTCCGCGCCTACAAGATCGCCATGACCACGCCGACGATGCCGGTGTTGCTGGTGGCCGATTCCGAATTACAGGAAGGCCCTATCGCGGTAGACGCCAAATTCCATATTCCGAAGCTCGTGCTGGCGGCACCGCCGCAAGGCGATTCAGCCTCGGTTGCCGAAGCAGCGAGATTGCTTGTGGCCGCGGAAAATCCAGTCATTGTCGCCGACCGCGCCGCGCGCACCGCGGCCGGCATGATGCACCTAATCGAGCTGGCCGAAGCGCTGCAGGCTCCGGTAATCGATCAGGGCGGGCGAATGAATTTCCCCACGCGTCATCCCCTGAATCACTCCGAGCGCAGCCGCGCAATCATTGCAGACGCGGACGTGATCCTGGGCCTCGAACTCACGGATTTCTGGGGCACAGTTCATTCGTACCGCGATCAAATACACCGCTCATCGAAATCTTCGATCCGAGACGGCGCAAAGCTGATCAGCGTCAGCGCCAGCGATTTGTACATGAAAGGCAACTACCAGGACATTCAGCGCTATCCGGAAGCAGACCTGGCCATCGCGGCCGACGCGGAGACTACGCTGCCGTCGCTTGTGGAAGCAGTAAAGCGCTCCATCAACGCGGATCGCAAGAGGGCGTTGCAAGAGCGAGGCACGAAACTTGCCGATGCGCACCAGAAAGCCTGGGACCGGGCGCGCACCGAAGCAACCTATGGTTGGGATTCAAGTCCCATCACTTTGCCGCGTTTATCTGCCGAATTGTGGGCTCAAATTAAAAATGAGGATTGGTCGCTGGTTTCGGACGTAGGATTTGCGAGCCGCTGGCCGATGCGCCTGTGGTCGTTCGACAAGCATTACCAGTTCATTGGAGGCGCAGGCGGAGCGGGCGTCGGCTACGGTGCGCCGGCTTCAGCCGGTGCCGCGCTGGCAAACAAAAAACACGGGAGACTTTCCGTTAGCATCCAAGGTGACGGGGACTTGATGTACGCGCCGGGAATTTTGTGGACGCAGGGACATCACCGTATTCCCCTATTGTCGGTCATGCAAAACAATCGTGCCTACCATCAGGAAGTCATGCACATTCAGCGCATGGCCAACCGGCACAACCGCGGCATCACTCGCGCCAGTATCGGAACAACGCTCCAGGATCCAAACATCGACTTCGCAAAAGTTGCGCAGGGTATGGGCGTATACGCAGAGGGGCCCATCAGCGATCCCAAGGAACTTGGGCCGGCTCTTCGCCGGGCGATTGAAGTCGTCAAGCGCGGCGAGCCAGCATTGATCGACGCAGTTACGGAGCCCCGATGACGACCGCAAAAACAGGCACCAACGCGGCACGTTTCCTGGACCTGATGATCGTTGCGGCTCTGCTGTTTCTCGCGCCCTCTCGTGCTGGAGCCCAATCCGCGAGTCCGCCTCCCAAAGCAGACTCCGCCCCCGCAGGGAACAGCCAAAACGGCAAGAAACTTTTCACAAGCTTCGGCTGCTTTGAGTGTCACGGCCATCAGGCGGAGGGCACGCCCGTAGGCGGCCCGCGCCTCGGCCCCAATCCGATTCCGTTTTCGGCGCTGGTCAAGTACGTGCGCCAACCCACGGGCCAGATGCCGCCCTTCACCGGTAAAGTCGTCTCCGACGCGGAACTCGCTGACATCTACGCGTTCCTGCAGTCGCTGCCGCAGCCACCCAAGCCGGACAGCATTCCAGCGCTCAAGTAGAGATGGCTGACATTAGACTCTCGCTCGCCATCAGCTACTACGATCACGTCAGCGATCTCGTGCGCGGGAGAGTTAAAGCCGAGGGCATCACTCTCGTTCCCAACGAGTTTCCCGTCGAGGAGATTTTTTACCGGATGGTGATGTTCGCCGAATGGGACGTCGCAGAGTGCTCCATGGCAAAGTACGCGGCGCTAGTGGGGACTGGCGCGCCGCCGTTCCGCGCCATTCCAGTATTTCCGTCGCGCGTCTTCCGCCAATCGTCCGTATATGTTGCCTCGCACAGCGGCATACACAGTCCCGGAGACCTCGCAGACCGGCGCATTGGCATTCCAGAGTGGGCGCAGACCGCCGGCATTTATGTTCGCGCGTATCTTGAGCACCAATGCGGCGTTCGCCTCCGCGACATTCACTGGGTACAAGCGGGAGTGAACGAGCCCGGGCGGATGGAAAAAGTAAAATTGTCTCTGCCCGACGGCATAACGATCGAGCGCGTCTCTGACCGCTCGCTCAACGACATGTTGCTGGCAGGCGATCTCGACGGCATCATTTCGGCTCGCGAGCCGAGCGCTTTTCTGTCTCGCGATCCGCGCATCGCCCGGTTATGGCCGGACTATCGTGTTATTGAAGAGAAGTATTTCCTTGATACGGGCATCTTCCCGATCATGCACGCGGTGGTCATCAAGACGGAGACGCTCCATCGTTATCCCTGGGTCGCGATGAACCTGTTCAAGGCTTTCGAGGAAGCGAAAACGAACAGCTTCCGACATTTCTTGAACTCAACGACATCGCGGATTCCAATTGCGTGGGCGCAAGATGCGGCGCTGGAATCCCAGATGGTCTTTGGCGAGGACACATGGCCCTATGGGATTGAGCCCAATCGGCGCACGCTGGATGCGTTTCTTCAATATTGTTACGAACAGGGCGTGACGACCCGCAGGTTGCAAGTCGAGGAGCTTTTTCCGCAAGAGCTTGGCAAGTTTGCAAAGACTTGAATGTGTCAGGCTCGATTCCGCCGCTCAATTTCGTGCTTCCAGAGCATCCATGGCCGCATTAAATGCGTGTCATTCCCGGCAGCCGCCAGTTTCGCTTCCTCGGGCGTCAGAAAATTGATATTTCCAAGCCTCATGGCCTCTGCCTGCAGCCGGGCACTGATCTCCAGGTAGACCGCCCGAAAGACGGCTTGCTGCAGAGAAATGCCAACAGCAACTGAGCCGTGACCGCGCATCAGCGCTGCGGGTTTGTCTTTCAGGCAAAGCGCGAGAGCTGTACCCAGTGAGGGACTTCGCACCAGCATGTCCGTGTCCCCTGCGGCTTCTCGAATCTCGAAGACCGGAACGCCAGCCCCGAGGAATGCGCTCATGTGAAAGATAGGCCGGAGCGGAACGTTCGTGACGCCGAATGGGATCACAGCGGGAGAATGGCTGTGAACGATGGCCTTCACGTCCGGCCGGCGCTGATAGATTTCGCCATGAATAAAACGCTCGGCGTACATTGCGCGCCCGCGCGCGTCGATGGGGTTGCTGTCCAGATCGAACTCCATGATGTCCGCAGCAGTGACAAGCCCCGGCGCCATGCTGCGCGCCAACCAATACCGGTGGGGATTGGTATCGTGGCGCACACTGACGTGCCCGAAACCATCGACCACCGATTGCGCATAAAGAATTCGATTGGCGGCCACGAGTTCTTCAATCGTCGACGGTTCTTTGGGAGTGGGCCTGGCAAGCTTTGCCCTGCCATTCATCTTGCTGGCGCTCTTCTTGGATTTATTCCCTCTCGCCATGTTCGCGCGCACCTCGTATTTTCTTACGCTCGCCGACCCTAAGTTCTATTTACTCAGCCCTGACGCGGACTGACATTTCGCCGACTCCGGCAACGCGGGCATGCATTACATCGCCGGGCAGTATCGGCGCAACCCCTTCCGGCGTCCCGGTCAGCAAAACATCCCCCGGCAACAATGTGTAAAACGACGTAGCGAATTCGATGAGTTCGGGAACGCCGAGAATCAGGTCGCGCGTGTTTCCCTTTTGCCGGAGTTCCCCGTTGACCGTAATCGAGAGATCGACGCTCGACGGGTCGGGCAATTCGTCGGCCGTCACGAGCCAGGGACCCAGCACCGTGTAGGTATCGAGCGATTTCCGCAGGCTGCGTTCCTCAGGACCTCGGACTGTAATGTCCAGACCGATGCAATACCCGGCAACAAAATTGAGCGCATCTTTGCTCAACACTGCCTTGGCGCGTTTTCCGATGATCACACCCAATTCGACTTCGTGATCGGTCCGGCGGTCCATGTGGCGAATTACCACATCTTGCGAAGGACCGATCATGGAGCTGGTCGCTTTCAAAAACAATCCTGTCTTATGGATTTCCTGAGTGTGGATTTTGCTCTGGTGGTGCAGTTCGGGATTCGCCACGACCTCATCCAGATGCTTCCTATAGTTGACGGGGGCGCCAACGATCTTGCTGGGATTCGCTACCGGACTGAGCAATTGTACCTTGGACACTGGAATCGGTTGTGCCTTTGCAGCCGCACGTGCGAGATCCTCTCGCAGCCCGGGCAATGCTGCAATGAAAACATCGCCCAGCGGATACGGGTACCGTTGACTTGGTAGCGCATCGAGAACGGACGTCACGTCGCGTGCCAGGCCATCCTTCACAACACCCAGCCGGTTATCATCGAATTGGCAGAGAATCACGTGAACCCCTTATCCGGTCCGCTGACCTTCTCGAACCGGAAAATTTGTCGGTGGACCAGCCAAGTATTTCCGGCACTCGTGCCAGGGACAACATCACAACTGCCGGACCACGGACATCTTAACCTAGAATTCCAAATTGAATTTCCTTCGTGCTCTTGGCCGCCTATTCGGCATGTGCGGTTGAATGTATCCAGGGGCGGACCCATCTGGCGGTTGTTCGGCCTGGAACATAGGGCGACTTTGAACAATTCGCTTCTTTCGGCAGCGCCTTGGGTGTATAAGCATCTCTAAATGGGGAATCAAGATTGAAATCCTAGTTCAGAAGTGCGACTTGACCGGTAAGCGGTCAGACGTACAGCCAGGGCTGTTCAGGAGAATTCCATGAATCGGAGAATAGCGACAGTTTTATTTGCGATATTGGGCGTTGTGACGATTTGTGCTCCCATGTATGCACATCATGGTGGCGCATCGTACGACACGTCAAAAGTGGTCACCATGAAAGGCACGGTTACGGCCTATTTACTGACGAATCCGCATGCCCAGATCTACTTCGATGTGAAAGACGACAGTGGCAATATGGTGCACTGGGCTGCCGAGTTGAACGCCCCTTCCTGGCTGATCAGGAAGGGTTGGACAAGGAACTCGATGAAGCCGGGAGATGAAGTAACCATTGTCGCCCGTCCCAATAAGGAAGCGAATGTGCGCGTGGTATCACTCCAGAAAGTGATATTGCCGGACGGCACGGAACTCGACAACGGGCAGCCGCAGTAGTGGTTCGCGAGGCGAGCCGCCATCTGCTCGCCTTCGGATAAACCCACGATCAGCATGCTGGCCGTGGTGGCGGTCCGGGCCTTGGCGGGAAATCATATTGCATAAGGAGTTTGAAAATGCGGAATCGCTCCATAATCTTTATCACTGCGGTATTGGCACTGATGGCGTTTTCGTCTCGCGCGCTTGCCCAGACCGGGAGGCAGACGGTGAAATCCCAGCCTGGCGACAGTACTAAACTGGACCCTCACGACCTGTCAGGGGTATGGTTCCCGTCCCAGGGAGGGACGCGCGCTGTGGATACGAATGTGCGCCCTCCGATGACGGCGTGGGCGGAGGCGCTTTACAAAGTGCATATTCCGCACGCCGGGCCGCGGTTTGTCCGCGGAGGCGAGAATGATCCGGTCCTGAAATGTTATCCGGATGGCATGCCGAAGACATACGTTACGCCCCAACCGTTCGAGATCTTTCAGCTTCCAGAGTACAAAAGGGTGCTGATCAACTATGAATTCCACATGCTGCGTCGCCAAATATGGATAGATGGACGGCCACTTCCGAAAGATCCCGAACCCGCCTATATGGGATATTCCGTGGGCCACTGGGAAGGGGACGAATTTGTCATCAATTCCATCGGCTTCAACGATATCACCTGGCTTGATTTCGACGGCAGCCCCCACAGCGAAGACATGAAGGTTACGGAGCGCTTCAAGAGGGTGGACCGCAATACGCTCTCGTTGGCAATCACGATCGAAGACCCCAAGGCGTATACCAAGCCTTGGGTAAGTAAACCCGCAATGTTCGAGCTGAAGCCGGACTGGGAACTCCTTGAGCATTACTGCATCGAGGAAGAAGAACAGCAGTACGAAAAATCGATTATGTATCCTTCCGACGGAAAGAGCGAGCCAAATGGAGTGCAGAAGTAAAATCGACCTGCGCCAGGATAAGCGCAGCTGAATTCATTATTGGGCGCCGCCCGCCTCTGCGGCACCTTCATTCTATCCTGTCCGCTTTGGGCCATCTCCGCATCGTTCCGCCCAGGCGAGCTATCCTCGTGCTAGAACGCATGGATCTTCCTGCTTAAAATCCTGCACATCCCAAGTCAGGTCGAATCATGCAGGCGGACGACAATAATTTTATTGAACTATCTTGAGCAATCGAACAGTATTAACCTGTTTGAAGCTACTTGATTGCGCGCTGTCCCGCCATTCGATTCGCAATTGCGCATTGGCTTTGAAGGAGGATCTCCATGCTAGAGGCCGAGTTCGAAAATCTGTACAAGGAAATGGAACGCAACCACGTCACGCCTCTTTGGACAGCGGAGAGATCGATTGTGCCCATTCAGCCGCACCCGAAGGCCGTCCCGTGGCTCTGGAAAGGGTCGCGGCTGTTCGATTTCGCTCGCAGAGCAGGAGATCTCGTGACCCTCGAACGCGGAGGGGATCGCCGGGCGATGGGTTTGAGCAATCCGGGACTCGGCGGACTTCCGTATGCCACGCCAACCTTATGGGCAGCCATTCAGTGGTTGAACGGCCGTGAAGTGGCGCCGGCGCATCGCCATTCGGCGCAAGCGATTCGATTCATCATTGAGGGGCAGAAAACGTATAGCACCGTGCAGGGCGACAAAGTGTATCTCGAGCGCGGCGACTTCGTGATCAATCCCCCTTGGTACGTGCACGATCATGGAAGTGACGGGGACAGTCCGGCGATGTGGATGGATGGCCTGGACATTCCCATTACGAATTATCTCGATGCATCCTTTTTTGATTCGAACCCCAGCGAAACGCAAGAAGTGACACAGGTGATCGACGGATCGGTCCTGAAATACGGCATAGGCCAGCTCCGCCCGGCTTGGGAGGCGCCCCGCAAGCAGTATTCGCCGCTCTCCACATACAAGTGGGAGACAACCGAACGGGCGCTCAACAATTTGGCCAGGGTGGATGCCAGCCCGTTTGATGACGTCGCGCTGGAATATACGAATCCGCACACGGGCCGCCCGGTAATGGATACCATCACGGCCTGGATTCAAATGCTCCGGCCCGGAATTCACACGCAGGCGCATCGCCAGGTGAACAGCGCGGTCTACCATGTCTTCGAGGGACGCGGCGCCACGATTATCGGAGGCGTCCGCTTCGATTGGGAGCAAGGCGACATGTTCGTCATTCCGAGCTGGACCTACCATGAACACGTCAACGAATCGAAAGGCGACCGGGCAATCCTGTTTTCCATCCAGGACACGCCAATTCTGGTGGCTCTGGGTAAATATCGGGAAGAAGCATTGACCTCGAACGGCGGACATCAAACGGTGAAGGATATATTTGATGCCGAAAAAGTATTGGCGCACGGATAGTTCACGCTTGATAGTTTGCTGAGAATGCGAAGCATCGTCATTCTGAGCGCCGACTTGGCGCGAAGAATCCCTCCTAGTCTTTTGTTTTGATCCGAGAGAGATTCTTCGCTTCGCTCAGAATGACGGCCAACGGACATTTTCCGCATACTGACGAGCCAACAGCAGTGTCACAGAAGGAATCGATATTGTGATCGTCGACTTCCAACATCACTTCCTACCCCGAGAACTTTTCAAGGAAGATCCCGGAGACCGCCGGGTTCTCCAGGTCGACGGAACTGGAACTCCGCGCTACACCTCCCACTCCCTTCTTCATGATCTGGACGAACACATCCGGATGATGGACTTTGCAGGCATCGATGCCGCGGTGCTGACGAGTGGACCGGGCATGTGTGCCGATCTCGACAAATCGCGCCTCATCAATAACAAAGGTAGAGAGGCCGAACGAAATTATCCCGGCCGCTTCCTCGGCGCCGCGCACGTCCATCCGCTCGGTGGCGCCGACGCGCTTCGAGAACTGGCGCGTTGCTCGGTTGAACTCGGTTTCCAGGGAGCCGTCATCACATCGGAAGTGGATGGTTTCTTTTTGGATGCTCCGGAATTCGCGCCGTTCTGGGCGGAGGCGGCTCGCCTGGGAATGTACGTCTTCGTGCATCCGGCGCTGAAGGCCAGTGATCCGAGGCAATTCGGTGCATACGATTTGGGACGTTCCGTGGGTCGCGAATTTTCGCTGATTACGGCAACGATCCGCTTGATTAATTCGGGTGTGCTCGACCGGCATGCTGAATTGAAAATCCAGATGGCTCATCTTGGCGGCGGCATTGCCTCCCTGCTGGGACGAATTCGCAGCTATCAGGATAAAGAATTCTGGGGCACCGCAGGACACCTTCTCCACGGGATCAAACCTGAAAAAGAATTCGATTACTATCTGCGGGAACGTCTGGTGTTCGATACTGCGGGATTCTGCGGCGACATCCGCGCCTTGAAGACTGCGTTGATCGAGCTGCCGCCATCACGAATTGTTTTCGGGACCGATTATCCGCAAGAGATACGCTCGAAGGAAGCCGTTCGGGACTATGTGAATGCTATCCGCGCGCTCGGCAAGGATGGCACGCAAATCCTCTCCGGCAATGTGCATCTTCTACTGAAAGAAGCAAAAACTCGCCCACAGCATGCTGCCCCGCCCGCTTAGCGCTCCGGCAGCTGTAGGGGCACGGCATGCCGTGCCCCTGAGGCCAACCCGCGCCTTCCCAGCGTCATGGACGGTGGCTCCCCCTGCTTACCCTCTGTGTCCGTATAGCCACTCAAAATATTCGTAATCGTTGGGCGCACGCTTGGCGAGCAAGGCATTGCGCAGCATGATGCTGACGCCGTGCACGTGTTTGATTTCTCCAAAAAGTCGCGCGGCGTGTTGTACGCGAGCGGTGCGCCGCATTCGAGGCTCCTGGTATGCGAGGAAGGCGCGCGCCGCGTCTCCGCCATGCTTCTTCAAACTGTCCCCCAGGCAAACTGCATCTTCGAGCGCCTGGCACGCTCCCTGGGCAATGTATTGCAGCATCGGGTGCGCGGCGTCTCCGAGCAAAGTGATGCGATTGCGCGTCCAGTTGGGAATCGGGAGGCGGTCCAGCATCGGCCACCGCCGGTTACGTTTGATCTTCGCGACAGCTTCACGCACCCGCGGGCACATCTTGCGGAAATGCTCCTCCAATTCGTCCACGGTGCCCCAATCGTCCGAGTCTTCCTTATATCGATGACTCCTGAATACCGCGACCTGGTTGAAAAGTTTTCCGGCCTTCACGCAATACTGAACGAAATGCAGGTCCGGCCCGACCCATAGAAGCATGCTATTGAAATCAGAGTCCGCGGGAGCTTCTTCGATGGGAATCGTCCCGCGATAGGCCACGAATTTTGCAGGAACCGGATCACCATCGTCGTGCACGACCTTGCGGATTGTCGACCATAGGCCGTCGACCCCCACCAGAGCGTCGCACTCATAGACAGAACCATCGGCGCACTCCACCCGGGCACCATCGCCAAGATCTTCAACGCGCACGGCCTCCCGATTATTTTCGAGCGTAATGAGAGAGTTTTTACGGCAAGCTTCATACTCGACCGCAAGCAGATCGCCGCGATGCATGACGATATATGGATAACCAAAATGGTCCAAAAACTCCTGGCCGAGGTCCAGCGACGTGATCGGCTGCCCGGATACGGCATCCATCAATACCAATCGTTTGGGAAAAATGGCGTGCTTCTTGATTTCTTCCAGGAGGCCCAGGCGGTCGAGCATTCGCGTGGCATTGGGAGCAAGCTGAAGCCCCGCGCCAATCTCAGTAAATTCCGGTGCTTTTTCAATCACATGCGACGGGTATCCTGCCCTGGCTGCCGCGAGCGCGGTGGCGAGTCCTCCTATGCCCCCGCCGACAATCAGAAGAGGGATTCTACTTGCTCGGGCCACGAATTCCTCCGAAGTCCCTTCCTATGCCGGCGCGGCGGCGCCAGTATTCCCACGATCTGTCGTAACCCTCTCCAGTTTTTCCCTGCCCGAGCCGGGATTTTATTTTTTCAATTTCGCCCGTCGAAAGAAATTTTATGTTGCCGAGTCGACTGGCTTTCCATTGCAGATCCGCATTCACTTCCAGATAGATCGCCGTATAAACAGCCTCCCGAAGGGATCTCCCAGCGACCGTACACCCATGCCCGCGCATCAATACGCACGCTCCTTCGCCAACGATCCTCGCGAGATCGCGCCCCATGGCCATGTCGGAGA
The DNA here is from genome assembly GCA_963705015.1 of Terriglobia bacterium. Taxonomy (GTDB): domain Bacteria; phylum Acidobacteriota; class Terriglobia; order Acidiferrales; family UBA7541; genus Palsa-360. Next base: position 4,728,457 of record CAVPIN010000002.1, on the reverse strand, counting down.
CCAGCAAGTCAGTATCGCCAAATTTTTCCTGCGCGTCCCATACCGGAACCTCCTGCTCGATCGTTGCGCAACTATGCACAACCGGCCTCAGCTTTTCTGCGGTGATGCTGAACGGAATCACGCTGCGGCTATGATTGTGAACTACCGACTGGATATCCGGTCTGGCCTCATACAGCGCGCCGTGAATGAAGCGTTCCAGATATGGCTTTCGTCCCCGCGCATCCACCGCAGCGCCTTCGAGCGTGAACTCCATAATGTCTTCGGGCTCCACCAGTTCCGGCGATTTCGCCCTCGATAGCAAATACCGGCCAGCGTCCTCCGGGTGACGCACGCTGACGTGACCAAAGGCGTCCACCACATTTTCGTTGGCGAGTATGCGATTCGCCGTCACAAGATCTTCGATCAAAGCATCCAAATGGGCCATGATCCCTCTTCTATAGTTTCAAATCGCGCGTGGAGATAGTACTCTCAACGAGCGGCACAAGTCCCGCGCGTCGGGATTCGGGTGCGGGCTCTACTTGGAGCCCGCCATAATATAGTCTGAGTCGCGGCAACGTGGGATACTGATTCGTCTCCCATTCGAGAACGGCCAATCGGGAAGTGCAAAAAGCCCGCATATCGTCATTCTGAGCGCCGATTTTGCGCGAAGAATCTCTCTTAGTCTTTCGTTCAGATCCAGGAGGGATTCTTCGCTTCGCTCAGAATGACAACCAAAGGCCCTGTCCCGCAAGCTATAATGCCAAACTCACCGGAGTCCACAACGTGACCAGACTGCCCCTTACGCTCGCCATCAGTGAATACGATCATGTCGCGGACCTCGTCAATGGACGCGTGGAAGTGGAAGGCATCGACCTGACGTGTCTGAGCCTGCCGATCGAAGAAATCTTCTTCCGGTTCCTTACCTACCGGGAATTTGACGTCTCGGAAATTTCCTTTGCCAAGTATGCCTCTCTGATCTCGCAAGGCGACGAGTCTTTGACGGCCATTCCCGTTTTCCCCATGCGGATTGCGCGACATTCATCGATCTATGTTCGTCGCGATGGTCCGGTGCAGAAGCCCTCTGATTTGGCAGGTCGCTGTGTGGGCCTGCCCGAATGGGCGCAAACTGCCGCAGTCTACTCCCGTGGATTCCTGGTCCATCAATACGGCCTGGATCTTTCTTCCATCGAGTGGGTACAGGCGGGCGTGAATCAGGCCGGCAGAAAAGAAAAAGTAGGCCTCAAGCTCCCGGCCGGCGTCAGGCTGACGCCGATACCAGACAAAAGTTTGAGCGAGATGCTTGTTTCAGGAGAAATAGATGCCGCGCTCACGGCCCATCCCCCTGCATGCTTCGAAGGCGGGCACCCGAACATCAAGCGCATGTTCGAGGATTTCATGGAAGTGGAAAAAAGATACGTCAAGGAAACAGGCATCTTTCCCATCATGCACGCAGTGGTCATTCGCAAGGCGCTCGTAGATCAAAACCCGTGGATCGCAATGAATTTGCTTTCAGCTTTCGAGGAAGCGAAGCGGCGCAGCATCGAGCGCGCGCTCTTCGTCGGCTCCTGCTTCCCGATTCCCTGGGGCTACGAACTCGCGCGCCAGGCCCAGGAAATGTTTGGCAAAGACTATTGGCCGTATGGCATCGAGGCCAACCGGACATCCCTCGACGCGTTCCTGCAATATGCCTACGAACAAGGCGTCTGCCACAGAAGGCTTGCCATAGAGGAATTATTCCCGCCACAAGTGCAGAAGCGCGCGCGCGTTTGACGTGACAAGTGATTCGGCCGTAACCTGGCTCGTTAATTGCCTCGCCACAGTTTTCTCCACACGAGAACTGCGCGTCGGTGACGCGCCAACGGCGCGGAGGTAGCCAGCCCGGGGCAACGCCCCGGGGACGCCTCCGAGCTACATCTTCCGCCCTGAAAGGGCGGAGGATTCCTGCGCCCCTTCAGGGCGCACCGATTTAATTCCAAAACCCAGGGCGTTGCCCTGGGGGCTAACGTACGGCGGCGCTTTCAGCGCCGGGATCAAAATTATGTACGTCCGAATTCACGAGTTTCGTTGGCCGGTCTTTTGCGAAGTGGTTTCTAGGAAAGCGCTGGAGCCTGCCGCGCACTAGCCGCAACAGGCGCGCGTCCAAGAAAGTAAGCCGCAGCGGCGCAGCACAACGATGGTATCGCAGCACAAACGAACAGCGATGAGGTTGGCAGGAAGTTGATCAAATAGCCGCCAATCACCGGGCCGATGATGGACCCGATCCGCCCAACGCCGAATGCCCAGCCCGTGCCGGTCGACCGAATATACGTCGGATAGACCGTCCCGGAGACTGCATTGAGCCCTACTTGTCCGCCAAGTATGCAGGCCCCTGCCAGGAACACAGTCACCATCAGGAGTGCGTCGGATGCGCCCGTGAAACCGATCAATACGGTGAGTGGCGTAGCGAGGGCAAAGGCGCCCGCAATGGCAATGATGCCTCGCTTATCGAGAATCCGGGTCACGATCAGATTGCCGCAACTGCCGCCAATTTGAAATACTGCGCCCGCCATGACCGCGTGCGCCATGGACACGCCGCTTCCCGAGAGAACCGTGGGCAGCCAGCTCGTCAGGAAATAGTGTCCAATGAGACTCATGGCAAACGCTAGCCAGAGCAAGGAAGTCATCATCGCCCGTCCTTCGGTGAACAGGTGCTTGACGGGAATTCCGCCATGATGCTCTTCGTGAAGAACAAATCGCGTGTCGGGAGTGATGGCCAGGCTTGGCACGAGCTTCGCAACAATCGCCGCTACGCGCTCGGGCCGGTCTTGCTTCAACGCGAGGAAACGGATCGATTCCGGCAATACAAAAATGAGTACGCCTGCCAGGACGATCGGAGCAATTCCGCCGACGTGGAAGAGGATGGGCCAGCCCAGCGTCGGAACATACTTTGCCGCGATCGGTCCACCGACCGCGCCGCCAATGTTATAGCCGACGAACATGGCGCCGATCGCCGTGGCGCGGACCTTCAAGGAAGAGTACTCCGCGGCCAGGGCGATCGTATTCGGGATCGAAACACCCAGGCCAACTCCAGCGACAAATCGCAAAACAGTGAGTGCAGTGAGCGTAGGCGCGTAACCCGTTGCAAACGTGAACGCTCCGAATACCAGGCACCCAGTGATGATCAATTTTTTCCGGCCGAAGCGGTCTCCCAGGTGGCCGAGTAGCGTCGCGCCCAGCATGTACCCGAACAATCCCAAACCGATCACCTGTCCGAAAATTGCCCTGTTCACGTGCCAGGCTTTGATGATGGAGGGAGCAGCGTAGGCCAGAACCTGCATGTCATAGCCTTCGAAAGCCATGATCGCGCAGGCCAAAGCGATAATGGAGATTCGAAACCAGTTGGCCTTCTGCGTCTCGATTAGATTGGCGACATCAATTGTCGAATTGGTCTGGGCCATGCGCTCCTCAATACAAGCGGGTTCTTATCGATTCCCATTTGATGTTGATAACGGGATGGGCATCACGCCTTGGACGCCGACGCGTGCTTGTCCAGGTAGTATTGCCAGCGTTTCTGGATGCTGGCAGGTCTCCAGGACTGCTGGATGCACCGAGCGACATCCTCCGGGGTCATCGGTTCAATCTTTCCCCCGCCGGAGGCTTCCGCCAGGAACTGCTGCTGGGCATTTTCCTCGAGCTGGATCGCCGCAACGAACGCTTCCTCCAGCGAACCACCGACAATCGCGGCCCCGTGCATCTTGATGAGGACCGCGCGGCGGTTGCCGAGCGCCCGGGCCAGGCCATCGCCCAATTCCTTGGTATTGATGTGCCCCACGCTGTCGAATACCGGAACACCGTCGGCAAAAATGGCCCCGTGCATATGAACGGGCAGAAGTGGCTTTTTCGTGATCGAAAACGCGACCGAGTAAGTGGGATGAGTGTGGACGATCGACATCACGTCGGGCCGCGCCCGGTAAATCCCAGTATGAATTTCGGTTTCATCGGGTTGCCGGCGTTTGCCTTCGAGCTGTTTCGAATTGAGATCCACAGTAACAACTTCGTCGGCAGTCAGGATGTCGCGGGAAACATCCGCCGGACCGACCAGGATCATGTTCGTGCCCGGAATCCGCATGCTGACGTGCCCGGACGACCCCACGATTCCTTCGCGGGCGAGCATGACCGTCGCCAGGGCAATTCTTCCCTTCATTTCGACAACATCTGATGGCGAAGTAGCTGGGGGCGCATTATTCTTGGAGTTCTCCGATTGCTGCTCCGACGCAATCCCAGGGGACGCGACCAGCGCCGCCGCACCAACTGCAGCTCCTTTCAGGAATTCCCTGCGATCAACAGACGATTTTTCGGACGCCGCCATGGTCATCACCTCGGCCCCGCGTGGGCGATTGCTTTTTTCCGTTCGTATTCAGGCTGGTCCGTAACATACATCTGACCGCTTGGGAGCGCAATGCCGTGTCTAGCTTACAGCACCGGGATCCTTGAGGATCGTACGGAACAAGTACCTTCCAGTATCAGACTTAGAGTCATTTGGGTCATGCGGAAACCTTGATCATGCCGAAGGCGTGTTTTCCAGGGACCAGCCGGTCACCATGGCGGCAATTGCTCCGGCGTCTTCCGAAAGCTTATTCCCGCGCCAGGCGACGTGTAGATCGGGCCGTACGAGCACCAAGTCGTAGCCATAGATATCGCGGGCAATATCATCCTCGATGTCGAGTACCTCGAGTGGAGCGCCTGCTGCCCGGAGGGCGTGTTCCAGGTTCAAGGTGTTCAATGCCGTCCCGCCGAGTCGCAACAATGTGTAGCCGGACCCCAGACGATCGTGCAGCGCCATGCCATCCTTCAGCCAAACGTGAGGGAGCCGCGCGCCGGGCCAGGTTGTGGGGACGTATTGAGGATTGTCTGGATCAGGGCCGTCACCGGGCTCGGGCCAAACGATAGGCGAATCGACATACCGATAGCCTGCCTCGATTCCCAGAATTTCCGTTACCTTGCGCTGCTCGACGTCGAAACGCCTTGCCATCTCGGCGCGAATGGCCGCGCCTTCGGGCGTGTTCTTGCGAATATCCGGGTGATAGGCAGCGCGCCAGCTGAGCCTGCCGCTCATCGCGGCGCGGGAAGCCTTCACGTTGCGCAGGCCGATGGGGCGGCGCTCGCATTCATAGGAAGCGAGCAGTTGCGGGCCACCCCATCCCGCCAGCATCGCCGCCAATTTCCACGAGAGGTCGATGGCGTCTCCCACTCCTGTGTTCATACCCAGTCCCCCCGTGGGGATGACCAGATGCGCCGCGTCTCCAGCGACAAATACTCGACCTTCGTTGTAACGCTCCGCGCAGAGCAGGTGCTGTGTCCATTCGTTGACCGACAGCATTTTGAAATCAATCGGCATCCCCAGCGACTTGCTGAAAATCTCTGCCATCTCGCTGTCGGTCGACGCCTGTGCGTGTAGAGTCCAGTGGCGGGTGCTGTCCTGCAGGATAATGAATGGAAAGAGCGGTCCTTCGGCGATGTGGTAATGGCGGCCCTTGCCCATGGGAATTCGCTCATACAAATCAGGGCAATGGAAAAGCGCTTGCCGAAGCTTTCGGATATTGCCTTCGCCCTGCAAACGGATGCCGAGCTGCTTTCGTACAGTGCTGGAGCCGCCGTCGCATCCGACCAGATACTTTGCTCGGATTATTTCGCTCTCTCCGCTGTGGGTTCGGACCGTAGCGGATACCGAAGCGGCATCTTGGGTGAACTCCAACAATTCGCAGCCGAAGCGCACCGTGATGCCCGGAAGCGTCTCCACAATTGATCTCAGGAGCGGCTCGAGTGTGTATTGCGAGATGAGTTGATACGGCTCGAGAGGCCGTCCGTCATTGTGCGCGGCGATTTCGGCTTTTGCCTCGGCGACGGAGGGGCACGGCAAGCGGACGATCGGGGACTCGGCCATCGACGTAGCCAGAAAGACGTCCATGGGTGCGCTGCGTGGCAGGCCCGCGTCGCGGATTGTTTCTGCGACGCCCAACCGGCGGTAGATTTCCATAGTTCGCGCGTTGCAGCGCTCCATCTTGGGGAGTTGAATGGATGTTAAGTTGCGCTCGATCAGCACGCAACGTACGCCGCGGCGTCCCAGGTCAAGGGCGAGCGTCAGCCCGACCGGGCCCGCTCCGACGATGAGAACTTGAGTCTCTATCATTTGTCTATTCGTTGCTGCCAGCCAGGCTGCATCAGGTCGCTTCGACAATCACATTCCGCGCAACGTTGCCTTGTCGAAGCCTGCAACGCGCTGGTAACGCTCGGAGAGCGCCACGAGTTCCTTGTGCGTAATTACGTCATCGATGTGTGCGAAGGGCTTGTCTCCGGTGCGGAGATATATTTCGCGCAGGATGGCGTCGGGCGGATTCTGGCGGTTGGTTAGCACGACATTCGTGGTCTGCGGCCTGCGGCGGTCCTCATAAGCCTTCAGCGCCGCAACCGGGTCGGCGATGTCGCGAATGCATTCGGAGAAGGCCTTGCAGTCGAGGATCGCCTGAGCGCCGCCATTTGCGCCGCGCGGCAACATGGGGTGTGCCGCATCACCCAGCAGTGTAACGCGGCCAAAACTCCAGCGCGGCAGCGGGTCCTGATCCACCATCGGATATTCCAATATGATGTCGGCGGCGCGAACCAGGGCCGGCACATCGAGCCAATCGAAATGCCAGTCCGCGATGCCAGCAATGAAATCGTCAAGCCGCCCGGGAAGGTTCCAGTCACGTTGCTGCTTGTATTTGGTTGTCTCGATGTCGACGACCCAATTGATCAGCTGGCGTCCCTCGCTATCGATGTTGTTGCGGATCGGATAAATCAGCACTTTCGCGCTGTTGATCCAGCCGATGCGCACCATGCTCGCGCCCGTGAGGAACGGCTTACTCCGCGTCACGCCGCGCCACATGTTGAGGCCCGAATAACGCGGCGGGCCTTCGCTCGGATAGAACTGTTTGCGAATAACCGAGTGAATCCCCTCGCAGCTCACCACGATATCGCCACGCTGTGGCGGCAGCGCTTCTTTCGTGAGTGGATTCTCAAAGTAGGCTGTCGCGCCATCGGCATCCTGTTCAACACGCGTGCAGCGATGCCCGGTGACCACGCAGTCGGCCCCGGCACGCTCGACCGCAGCCTCGAGCAGCACCATTTGCAAATCGCCGCGATGAATGGAAAATTGCGGCCATTCGTATCCGCCAAAGCGCCCGGAGGGCTCCGCGTATATAAGCTGCCCGAAGCGATTGTAATAAGCGATGTCGCGGGTGGTGACGGCGACCGTTTCCAGCGCCGAAAGCAAACCCAGTTCCGCAAGCTCTTTGGTGGCATGCGGCAACAGATTGATGCCGACTCCGAGCGGCTTGATTTCCGGCGCGGCTTCGTAGATCCGGTACGGTATTCCCAGTTGATGCAGCCGGAGGCCCAGTGTAAGGCCACCGATTCCCGCTCCTATAATGACCACGTTCATTGCCGGGCCCCCTTACTTCCACGATCAGATTTGATGTGACCTGGATCAAAACTTTACCATTCGCCGTGCACAATGAACATAAGCGGGATGGTGACGGATTCAGGGTTAAGACAATTTCCGATAAGCCGCGTTTGAACGTACCGGTTTGGCACAATCCAGTTTCATCGGCATCTTTTTGGCTGAATTCGCTTGTATCCATGGCCGAAAAGTACATAAGTACTATGGGCGCGCCATGCCAATGGGTGGCAAGATACATCGGGTTTCCGACCGTAAGTCCGGGTTCGCGAAGGGGGAAATGTTTCATGGCCAAGGATTCGTCCGCGAGTTCTCTCGCCCGCAAGGTACAGATTGAAGTCTTCGGGGCGGACCTCGATGGTTATCAATTCATTGAACAGACCCGCACTCTGACGATCACGCGGGATGGGGCGACCATTCCTTTGGCCAACAAGCTGGCCCCAGAATCTGAGTTGATCGTTCGCAATCCGGAGAGCAACCAAGAGGCAATCGCTCGCGTGGTGGACCTCGTCCGGGATGAGGTTTATGTTCGCGTTTATGGCATTGCTTTTCTCGACCCGTCCGTGAATCTGTGGCAGGTGGAATTACCAGAAATACGGGCTAAAGAGTCCAAACTCATGCAGTGCAGCCGGTGCCATACCGTTGAAGATGTCTCGCTGAGTGAAATTGAAACCGAAGTATATGCAGCGAAGCAATCGTTACCGCGACGCTGCAAATGCAGCGATTCCTCGACGATTTGGAAGCGGGCGGATAGCAGGGCCGGGGCACGAATGGCTGAAGAATGCGAAGCAACCGACCGCAAGCGAAAAAGCCCGGCATTTGCGGAAACCGTCACACCAGTACCGAACGAGAGGCGGAAGCAAAAACGCACCGCGATGAAAACTACTGCCCGCATTCGCTGCTACGGTGGAGAAGAAGTCGTCGAGTGTGAAGACGTATCTCGCGGCGGCTTCCGTTTCAAGAGCCGAGAGGAATACCCTACCGGAAGTCCGATCCAAGCAGCGGTCCTCTACACAAAAAGCAGCGGCGACTTATTTGTAGCAGCTCGAATTGTCTATAAGCAGAAACTGGACAACGGATCTTACAGCCACGGTGTGGCATTCACAACTTCCATAGCGAAACCCTAATGTCGCTAAAGGGAAAGACGGACAAGGCGACTAAATCGCAGTGACCTGACTCGCGCGTCAGGTGATCAACCGTCGGCTCAGCAGCAATCCGGGCCGTCGCATATCGAATCCGCACGCGCCGGGGGAAGTCGGGGGCGCGTTAAATTTGGTTTTGTCTGGGTGACGCCACCGAGTTACCGTCCTCGAGTCACGAAAAAAGCGCGCTTAATCCCTTCGAAGGGAACGACTTGGGGCGGTTGGGCTACATAGCAGAAATGTTAATTAGTACAACAGTTGTGTTTTCTTAGGACAACTGTTCCATTGCTTCCAGTCGCCGCGCCAATTTATGCTGCTAACATAGAATTATCCGCATTGGTGTGTTACCGATGAAAAGCGACTCAATGCCAACTGAGCCGGGAATCACAGATCATCAGGAGATCGAGGAAAGCCTTCGACTCCTCGACCGGACCACTTCGTGGTTCTGGTGGAACACGATTGCGATAGTCGTTCTGGTATTCGCAATGACTGCGGAGTTTTTTGAGCCGCGACTGATGCAGTTTGCATTTCCCCAGCAACAGGACGCAACCGTAACCGTGGGGGGATTACTTCTTCTGCTCCTGATTGCGAACTGGTATTCGCTCTACCGTCAGCGCCACTTCAAGCTCTTTCGGGAGCGCCTCGCTGAACAGATGCAAGTCACCATACAGCACCGCATGCGAGCTGACAAATTCTATGGCCTCGCAATCCTCGATCCACTCACTGGGTTGTACAACCGGCGGTTCGGGGAAGAAAGTCTGCAGAAAGAGATCGCGAGAGCTGAGAGTAATGGCACCGACCTGGCAGTGATCGCCATCGACTTGGATTACTTCAAGGAGACCAACGACCAGTTTGGACACGCTGCTGGCGATATGGTGCTGAAGGAATTTGCCCGCCACCTGCGGAGGGCGATCCGCGCGTGCGACGTGCCCATACGGATTGGGGGCGACGAATTTCTCGTCGTTCTGCCTGAGTGCCCGAGAGACAACGTGCATATCATCCTCTCGCGACTCAATCCATTTGACGTCAAGTTCAATCGTCAGAAGATCACCGTTTGCTATTCTCGGGGACGCGCACAATATCAGGTAGGTGATACGCCCCAGACCATCATCCAAAGGGCCGACAAGTCCCTCTATGATGAAAAGGCTGCCCGCCCGGCAGCTGCGGTTCGAACGTAAGGCTATCGGGAAATCCAGATGGAGCGTGCTGACCTTAAGTTTCTGAAGGTGCTACCGAGCGGTGCCAGGGGTAACCCTCTTGCGTCAAGGACCTGACCTGGAGCCGCGACTCTAGTACCATGAATGTTATGAAAGACCTCGACACAATCGTTTGGCGCAAGGAGCGCGGCTATACGCAGAAGCCGGAAGCGATCCTGCTGTACTGTCCCAATTCGATTACGTTCTCGAAACTTAAGGCAGTGCTGCACCTGCACGAACTGAATTCCTCAGAGCCATTTCCAAACGTGACCCTGGTGGCCGGCGAAACGAAGGTCCTCGCCCTGGCGGTCAGGCAGTGGCGGGATTCGCTCAGCAGCCTCGAGTCCACTGATATTCGCGGGACCTTATTTGAATCGCGCATGCCTTCCGATGATGAACTTGCCCGGGCGTTCTTGCATCTGGAGGATCTGGAACAGGTCATTGCCCGCATGAATACGCGGTGGTTTGTAAAGTTGCTGGCGACGGATGCCGTCTCGGTCGTCTTTCAGCCTCTGATCTCCGTGGCCACGGGCAAAAGCGTGGCCTGTGAATGTCTGGTGCGGGGCGATCGCGAAGGCGTGCCGGTGGGAGCAGAGAGCCTGCTTTCGAATGCTCGAATCCTGGGCATGTCCCATGAACTCGACCAGGCTGCGTGGCGCGCCGCGCTCAAGCAGGGTCGCGGTCTCATGCAGAGCGGCGTGGCCTTGTTTCTGAATTTCACGCCAAGTTCCGTGCACAATTCGGCGTTTGACGTCAGGAAGACGAAGGCCATGTGCCGCGAAATGGGTGTGGACATTTCGCAACTGGTATTCGAGGTGACCGAAGCCGAGAAGGTGAACGACTTCGAATTTCTCAAGAAAGTCATGCAGGAGTATCGCGCCGAGGGTGCCAAGATAGCGCTGGACGATTTAGGCAGCGGTTACTCTTCGATTCTGCGCCTGGCGGACCTGCAACCCGACTATGTCAAGCTGGACCAAAGGCTGGTGCATGGCGCATACGGGGACTACCTTCGGTCTGTGCTTCTCAAAGCGGTCACCGAAGCAGCGCACAAATTGAATATTCGCGTGGTCGCCGAGGGCGTGGAAACGGAAGACGACTTGAGATTTTGCGTGGAAATCGGCGCGGATTTGGCGCAAGGTTTCTTCCTGGCTCACCCCGCGGAGCTTCCTCCCGCGGTATCTCCGGAGGCAGTGCGAGTGCTGGAACAATGCCGACTTGTCACCAATCCAGCTGCGAAGTAGCGGCTCCGGCGCGCAATATCGTCGTTTCACTACGTTGAATCGGATTCCGTCCCCCGCCAATTAATACAACTATCTAACTTTCGAAAAAGACGAGTCAGGTGCTCTTGGGAAATCCGCGCCAAAGATGCGGCTGAATAATGTGCCCGCACGAGCCCTTTTGCTGCGGCGTCGTACGGTGATCATACCTTCAGCCGCGGGAACAGCCGCTCGGCATTTCCACGATTGATGGCTTGCAAGTCGGTGGCAGAGAATCCGAAATGGTCGAGGCCGACCGTCGTTGCCGGGAAGTCCACGATCGGGAAATCGCTTCCGAAAAGAATCTGGGAAGTGGGAATGAGTTTGGTCAACGCAGATAGTGGTTCCGGATACGTGGCATGCGCCACATCGTAGTAAATCTGCTTCAGTTCCTTCAGCACGCCTCCCGGCGCTCCTCCGCCACCCTTCCTGGGAAGAAATTCATCAATGCGCTTGGCGAGGACTGGCATCGTTCCTCCGGAGTGGCAAAAGATGAAGTGAATGTTCGGATATCGCGTGAACGCATTGTTCGTCAGAAGACTGGTAATGGCGCGCGTTGTGTCGAAGTCATACTCCGCCACGTTTTCCCCGACACCAGGAATCAGATTGCGGCAGCAACTGGCCGCTGCAGGGTGAAAAAAGACTACCGCTCTGCGGCGATTTAGTTCCTCGAACACCGGCGCAAAGGCCGCGTCGCCGGGCCATTTGTCGAGGTAACTGGTCCAGAGGCCGATGCCGTCTACCGTGAGCGTGTCATACGCGTAGGCGATCTCACGCAGGCTGCCTTCCGGATCGGGCAACGGCAACGCTGCGAAAAGTCCAAAGCGGCCCGGGTGATCCTTTACAAGTTGCGCCCCGTATTCATTGTGCTGCCGCGCCAGTGTGCGCGCCCGTTCGCTCTTGTCGCTGAGCGAGTCCTGCACCAGGCGGAGGAAAGGCGATATCATCGCGGTCGCGATTCCGTTTCTATCCATCGCTTCGAGCGATTTTTCGGGCGTCCATGGGGGAAGCGAGCGGCCGCTGGCGGCGATTTCCTTCTCCATTACCTTCATATAAAACGGCGGGAGCAGGTGATGGTGCACATCGATGCGCCCCTTCGTAGGGGCAATCGCCGAACTTGCCTGTGCTAACAATTCCCCTGCAGGCAGAATCGCGCCTGCTCCGGCTGCGGCCATCAAATGCAGAAATCTTCGCCGCGACGGTTCCGAAGGGAAAACCTCGGGAGCCAACTGCTCGTCACTCTGTCGGTCTGTGACAGCGGTGGCGATGCGGGCGCCTGTCTTCGGACGTCTCATTCACTTTCCTTTCCTTCAGCCGGCCGCTAATCTACACCGGCCTTTCGGAGCGATGCAATCACGCGCAGGTGATTGGACAACAGTCACAAGCGCGATGTATTCTGCCCGCTGCTCAGTATAGAACACGGAAAATTGCAATAGTTCTGAAAGCGATGACTTTCGACCCCATTCATTTCCGCAGGTCATGTGGCCAATTCGCAACCGGAGTCACCGTGATTACGACTCGGGACGGCGAACAGACCCACGGCATGACGGCTAATGCGTTCATATCGGTGTCGCTCGACCCGCCACTGGTGCTCGTGTCGGTGGATAACCGCTCGCATCTGCATCGCTTACTGCCGAGCGTCGGCCGCTACGGCGTGAGTGTGCTTACGGAAAATCAAGAGGCATTGAGTAGGCATTATTCCGGCAGGCCCGTGGAGGGCTTGAACGTCAGCTTCGTCACCAGGAATGGTGTTGCGCTGATCGAGGGAGCCATGGCCTATTTCGTTGTCGGGGTCGTCGACGCTCACCCTGCAGGCGACCACACGCTATACGTCGGCCTTGTGGAGCACTTTGAATCCCGCCACGACCGGCCATTACTCTTTTTTGGAGGACACTATCGGCGCTTGCCACTTGAAGAATGAAGTCGCCCGTGCGGTGGAGGAACAAATTCGCTCACTCCATCAAGAATGATATTCTTGATGGACTTTAGTTTTGGTAGATCAGCTTCTGCTTGGCGGCAATGTTCGACTGGTGCTTGATGCATAGGCAGAATTCTTGGGAGTGATTTACGATGACGACGTCCGCGCCCAACCCTAAAACGGATTCAGGCGCCCGCGGTGACCAACTGCTCGGCATGTACAGGCAGATGGTGACGATTCGGCTGTTTGAAGAGCAGGTTAACGATCTCTATACGCGCGCGTTGATGCCGGGTCTGGCTCACCTGTACATCGGGGAAGAAGCCGTGGCGGTCGGAATTTGCGCGGCCCTCCACAAGAGCGATTACATCACCAGCACGCATCGCGGGCACGGCCATTGCCTGGCCAAGGGCGCCGCACCGGATCGCATGTTTGCAGAACTGCTCGGCAAGGAAGCGGGATATTGCCGCGGCAAGGGCGGATCGATGCACATTGCGGACCCGGCGACGGGGAACCTGGGAGCAAACGCGATTGTAGGAGGTAGCGCGGGAATCGCGGCAGGGGCGGCGTTCTCCGCGAAAACATTGGGAACCGGGCAGGTCGCGGTCTGTTTTTTTGGCGAAGGCGCCCTCGGCCAGGGATTGCTGTATGAAGTCATGAATATGGCTAGCCTGTGGAATCTTCCCGTGATTTACGTTTGCGAGAACAATATGTACAACGAGTATACGCACTTTTCCGAGACGACGGCTGGCGACATTCTCGCGCGGTCGGCGGCGTTTGGTATTCCCGCGGAGAGCGTCGATGGACAGGACGTGCGCGCAGTGTACGCGGTTGCCAGCCGCCTCGTGGAACAGGCACGATCGGGGAACGGCCCGTCATTTCTCTTGTGCAACACCTACCGGTATCGAGGCCATCACGTCGGCGACGTCAATCGCGATTATCGCGCCAAGCAAGAAGAACAGCGCTGGATGGCCGAGCGCGATCCCATCAAGTTGTTCGGCGACTGGCTGGTCAACGAGAAAATTGCGGACAATTCGCAACTCGATGCCGTTCAGGCGCAGGCCAAGAAGGAGATTGACGCTGCGGTAGCATTCGCCATCCAAGCTCCGTATCCGAGTCTCGATCAGGTAGCGGAGGATGTGTATGCCTGAGGTCGCGACGCGCGAAATAACACTGGGCGAAGCCGTGCGCGAGGCGCTCGCCGAGGAGATGCGGCGCGATCCGCGCGTGTGCCTGATGGGCGAAGACGTCGCCGAGGCCGGCACTCCATTCAAAGTCTTGACTGGACTCGTGGAGGAATTCGGCAAGTCGCGGGTCATCGATACGCCGATTTCTGAAGCGGGGTTCACAGGCATCGCGGTGGGCGCTGCGATGACCGGCCTTCGCCCCGTCGTCGATATCATGTTCGGGGATTTCATCACGCTGACGATGGATCAGATGGTGAACCAGGCTGCCAAAGTTCACTACATGTCCGGTGGCAAATGGAAAGTTCCCATGGTGATGAGGGCGACGCTGGGGGCGAGCCGCCGTTCGGCTGCGCAGCATTCGCAATCATTGCATGCATGGTTCAGCCACATTCCCGGATTGAAGGTTGTGCTGCCCTCGACGCCCTACGACGCCAAAGGCCTGATGAAAACGGCCATTCGCGATGATGGCCCCGTCGTTATTTTTGAAGACAAGATGATGTTCCGGCTGAAGGGGCCGGTGCCCGTCGAGGAGTACACCATCCCGCTGGGCGTTGCGGACATCAAGCGCGAGGGAGAGGACATCACCATCGTGGCCACCAGCAGCATGGTGCAGGTCGCGCTGGGGGCCGCGTCGATGCTTGAAGAAATCGGCGTCAGCGCCGAAGTCGTTGATCCGCGGACGATGTGGCCGCTGGATGAGAAGACGCTCATCGAGTCCGCCAGGAAGACATCGAGAGTGATCGTGGTGGACGAAGGGTACGAAAAATATGGAGTTACTGCGGAAATTGCTTCGGTGATCGCTACGGGCGCCTTCTACGATCTCGATGCGCCCGTGAAGCGGATCGGGGCCATGCACGTCCCGGTTCCCTTCTCTCCGCCACTGGAAGACGCGACGATTCCGAATGAAAAACAGGTATTTGAAGCAGCCCGGGCAATGTGTAAGCGGTCCTGAAATTTCAGGGCAGGAGGTCTGTCATGGCGCTACCGACGTACGGAACGATGGCGGTGGATTGGGAAGAGCGCGTGAATTTCGATCGTTTGCGGCGCGAGCGCCTGGCGAGAGCGAAGTCTCTGCTGGCGAAATCAGAAATGGGCGCGCTCCTGTGTTTTGACATGAATAATGTGCGCTACCTCACCGCGACGCACATCGGGACATGGGCTCAGGATAAGAACAGCCGGTTCACGCTCCTGCCACAGAACGACGAACCGATCCTCTGGGATTTCGGCTCCGCCGCCAAGCATCACCGCCTGCATTGTTCCTGGCTGGGAGAACGTTCACGCGCTGGGATTCCGCTGCTGCGTGGAGCAATGTCTCCAGAAATGGGCCGCGCGGAGGACGTGGCCAGGAAGATCCGCGTGGAACTCGAAATGCGCGGCCTGCACAAAGAGCCGCTGGGCATCGACGTCGTCGAGCCGCCTATCCTGTTTGCTTTACAGCGCGAAGGAATCACCGTGGTCGACGGGCAGCAGCTGATGTCCGATGCGCGCGTCATCAAGACGGTGGACGAGATTACGCTGCTCAACATGTCCGCCATGATGGTGGACGCAGCCTATGATGAACTCTACCGCGCGATGCGCCCGGGCCTGAGCGAGAACAAGGCAGTCGGCCTGGTCAGCAAGGTTCTGTACGATCTCGGCTCCGAATACGTTGAGGCCGTGAACGCGATTTCCGGGGAACGCTGCAACCCGCACCCACACGTTTTTTCAGATCGCGTCCTGCGGCCGGGCGACCCGGTGTATTACGACATTCTGCATTCCTACATGGGTTATCGCACTTGCTACTACCGTTGCTTCACCGTGGGCTATGCGTCGCGCGCCATGGCCGATGCCTACATCCGCTGCCGCGAATATCTGGACGCAGCCATTTCCCTGATTCGCCCCGGCCGGACCACGGGAGAAATCGCCGCCGTGTGGCCGAAGGCGCAGGAATTCGGGTTCCCGGACGAAGAAGCGGCGTTTGCGCTGCAATTCGGCCACGGCATTGGCCTGGCGATCTGGGAAAAACCGGTGATCAGCAGGCTGGTGTCGCTGGAACACTCGCATGAAATCAAACCCGGGATGGTGTTTGCCCTCGAAACATTCTGGCCGTCAAAAGACGGCTGGAGCGCTGCGCGCATCGAAGAAGAAATTGTCGTCACCGAAACAGGGCACGAAGTCATCACGCGCTTCCCTGCCGAGAAACTTTTGGTGGCAGGCTCTCCCTACGTGACCGTCGATGGACCACTTCCCACGATGCGCGAAAACGAGGCGCCACCCAGCAGACGCGTCGTGGAAATGGTGGAAGCTAGCGCAAAAATGGAACAAGCGGGAGTGAAAAAGTAGCGGCGCTGCACTTCGCCGTTTTCGATAAACCATGGCTTACAGCGTCGTCATGCCCGCGCTCGAGATGGCTCAGGAGACCGGGAAGCTACTGTGCTGGCGAAAAAAAGAAGGCGAACGCGTCATCAAGGGTGAACCGCTCCTGGACATTGAGACTGACAAGGCCGTTGTGGAGATCGAGTCTCCCGCCGAAGGCACTCTTGCCGGTGTCATTGCGAATGAAGGCGACGTCATTCCTGTGGGACAAACCATCGCATGGATTGTTGGGCCCGGCGAAATACCACCGACGAACTCAACTCCCTCGGCCACTGGCCGGAGGATAGATATGCAAGCAGGCTCTTCCGCGCCATCTCAGGAAAACGCCCCAGTCCAATCACCCACGCCGAACGCGAAGATTTCACCGAAGGCCCGTCGGCTCGCGAAAGAGCACGGCATCGATTTGAGTAAGGTACGCGGCACCGGCAGCGAAGGAGAGATCGTAGCCGATGACATTTTGGCACTCGTTCCGTCGCCACCTTCCGCGGCTGCGGCAGCCGCGCCTGCCACAATCGAGAATCTGAGCCAGATTGCGCGCTTGATGGCCGAGCGGACGACACAGAGCTGGACCACCGCGCCACACTTCTTTGTCGTTCGGGAAGTCGACGCTGGCAAGATGCTCGAAGTGCGTGAGAAATTTGCAAAAGAGATTGAGAAAAACCAAGGTGTGCGAATCACGGTGACTGATTTGATCGTGGCGCTGGTGGCTCGCGTCCTGCGGAAGCATCCACGCTTGAACGCCAGTTGGACCGGGGATGCAATTCGCGTCAATCAAAATGTAAACGTAGCTATCGCCATGGCCGTGGATGACGGCGTCGTGACCGCAGTGATTCCCGGCGCGGACACTAAGAATCTGGGAGAAATTTCTTCCCTCCGTCGCGAGATGACCGAACGCGCCCAGGCTAACCGACTGCGTCAGTCGGATATTTCAGCGGCGACCTTTGCCATCAGCAATCTCGGAATGTATCAGGTCGATGCGTTCACCGCGATTATTGTCCCGCAACAGGCCGCGATCCTGGCCGTGGGAAGCATCGTGGATCGTGTAGTCCCCGTGGCAGGCCAGCCGGCCATTCGCCCCATGATGACGCTGACGCTTTCCTGCGACCACCGGGTCGTGGATGGTGCGCGTGCCGCGGAATTTATGAAGGACCTTGCGGGCGCAATCGAGAAACCTTACGAGTGGCTGTAGGACAGGCTTCAGCCTGTCTGGTTTTGGTTTTCTCTTGCGTTGACAGAAACCAAAAGAAAACAGGCTGAAGCCTGTTCCACTGGGATCTACCTTGAATAGGGTGCAGTTGGCAGGGCACGTAATTCCGGAGAGGTCAAAAAATAAATGGCGATCGCAACAATCAATCCCGCAACAGGCGAAACAATCAAGAGGTTCGAGGCTCTCGCGGATGCCGAGGTCGACCGCAAGATCGAACGCGCCGCCGCAACATTTCCAGCATTCCGCAGATTATCGTTCGCGCAGCGCGCGGCAATGATGATGAAAGCGGCGGAAATTCTCGAAACTGAAAAAGAATCCCTCGGCCGCCTGATGACCACCGAAATGGGCAAGACGCTGCGTTCCGCGCAGGAGGAGGCTATCAAATGCGCCTGGGCCTGCCGCTACTACGCCGAACATGCGGAACGCTTCCTCGCCGATGAAATCGTGGAGACTCCGGCCAGCCGCAGCTTTGTTCGCTACCAACCTCTGGGCGTCATCCTGGTGGTTATGCCATGGAATTTTCCATTCTGGCAGGTGTTTCGTTTCATTGCGCCGGGGTTGATGGCTGGTAATGTCGGACTGCTCAAGCACGCCTCCAATGTTCCACAATGCGCGCTGAAAATAGAAGAAATTGTGCTGCGGGCGGGATTCCCCGAAGGCGCCTTTCAAACGCTTTTGATCGGCTCGGACAAGGTGGACAGAATACTGGCGGATCCGCGCGTGGAGGCTGCAACGCTGACCGGAAGCGAAGGCGCAGGGATGCAGGTGGGATCGGGAGCGGCGAGAAGAATCAAGAAAGTTGTTCTGGAACTTGGCGGCAGCGACCCTTTTATCGTGATGCCGAGCGCCAATCTTGACGAAGCGGTCACCGTCGGCGTGAAAGCGCGGGTGATCAACAATGGACAGTCCTGCATCGCGGCCAAGCGCTTCATCGTGGCCGAACAAATTGCGGACAAATTTGAACGCGCCTTCGTGAGCACGATGGAGGGACTGAAAGTAGGCGACCCACTCGATGAAAAAACCGATGTGGGCCCCTTGTCAACAGCCGACGCGGTAAGATCGCTCCATGCCGACGTACGAAAGACGATCGACGCCGGCGCAAAGCTTCTGACTGGCGGCAAACCGGTGGAGCAGCCCGGGAATTACTACGCCCCCACGGTCCTGACGAACATCCCGGCAAGCTCGCCCGCCTACCGGGAGGAATTATTTGGTCCGGTGGCATCTATTTTTCGCGTGAAGAACGCCGATGAAGCGATCCGCATCGCGAACGACAGCCGCTTCGGCCTGGGCGCAAGCGCATGGACGACCGACCAGAGCGAGCAGGAGCGTTTCATCAATGAGCTCGAAGCCGGCATGGTGTTCATCAATCAGATGGTGTTTTCCGACCCACGCGTGCCATTCGGCGGAGTGAAGCGATCCGGCTATGGCCGCGAATTGAGCACAAATGGAATCCGCGAATTTACGAATATAAAGACGGTGTGGGTGAAATAGCGAATCACGCTTAGCCGATTGGGAGGCCACATCGAATGGCAAATCTTGGTTTTGTAGGGCTTGGCGTGATGGGCGGCCAGATGGTCAGCCGTCTGCTCGATAAGGGCCATGTGGTGACGGGCTACAACCGCACGCGTTCGAAAGCACAGTGGCTGATCGACCGCGGCATGAAGTTTGCCGGTTCACCGCGCGCGGTCTCCGCTGCAGCGGACGTGACGCTGATGATGGTCACCAATACCGAGGCCGTGAAGTCCGTCATGGATGGCCCGGAAGGATTGCTGGCGGGGCTCGGCGCCGGAAAGTTCCTCATCGACATGAGCACGGTGAGTCCCGCTGCCAGCCGCGCGATGGCCTCCAGGGTTCGCGAGAAGGGCGCGGATATGGTGGACGCGCCAGTGTCCGGCAGTGTGACGACTCTGCAGCAGGGAAAGTTGTCGGTGATGGTCGCAGGCCGTCGTGAAACGTTCGAGCGCCTGAAACCGCTGCTCCAGGAAATAGGTCCGAAAGTTACTTACGTGGGTGACAATGGGCTGGCGCTTTCGATGAAGATCGCCATCAATCTGAGTCTCGCCGTGCAAATGCTTGCTTTCTCCGAAGGCGTATTGCTCGCCGAAAAAAGCGGGATCGCGCGACAAACAGCCGTGGAGGTTCTCACGAACAGCGCCATCGCGTCGCCGATGGTCCAATACCGCGGACCCTTCGTGCTCAAGATGCCGGACGAAGCCTGGTTCAACGTGAACATGATGCAGAAAGATATGCTGCTTGCGCTGGAGATGGGACGCCAACTCGACGTGCCGCTGCCGACGACGGCCACAGCCAACGAGTTTCTGACCGCGGCGCGAGGCATGGGCCTGGCGAGTCAGGATTTTGCCGTCGTGTTTGACGTCTTGGCAAAAATGTCGGGGGTATCGAGATAACAACCAAGGAAAAAGAGTGGCGAATGTAAATCAAACACCCGACGTTTTGGTGATCGGGGGCGGCAACGCCGCCCTGTGCGCTGCCATGGCAGCGCGCGAAGCGGGCGCTACGGTGTTAGTGCTGGAACATGCCCCTAAGGATTCTCGCGGAGGCAACAGCCGCCATACACGAAACCTGCGGGTCATGCATCTGAAACCCACTGCCACACTGACAAATGTCTACTCCGAAGAGGAGTACTGGAAAGATTTGCTGGGCGTTACGGCGGGGAAAACGGACGAGAGTCTTGCGCGAATGACCATCCGGTCCACGTCGGATGTCCTTTCCTGGATGGAAGCGCGCGGTGTGCATTTTCAGCCGTCGCTTAGTGGCACGCTCAACCTGTCGCGCACCAATGCTTTTTTTTTGGGCGGCGGCAAAGCGCTGATGAACGCGTATTACTTGACCGCGGAGCGGCTGGGCATCGAGGTAGCGTATGACACCGAGGTTAGGTCACTTCATCTGGCTGACGGCGCTGTCCGCGAAGCGGTCGCCATGATAGACGGTAGCCCGGTGATCTTTCGGCCAAAAACCCTGGTCGTTTCTTCGGGTGGATTTCAGGCCAACATTGAATGGCTGCGCGAATACTGGGGTGATGCCGCGGACAATTTCCTGATTCGTGGCACGCCCTATGCAAAAGGCGTTGTGCTGCGGAATCTTCTGGATCAAGGCGTGGCGCCCATTGGGGATCCCAAGCAATGCCACGCGGTGGCCATCGATGCGCGCGCACCGAAATTTGACGGCGGAATTGTGACGCGCCTCGATTGCATCCCCTTTAGCATCGTGGTCGATCATGAGGCCAGGCGTTTTTACGATGAGGGGCAGGACATCTGGCCGAAGCGGTACGCCATCTGGGGAAGGCTTGTGGCACAGAGGCCAAAGCAAATTGCCTACTCGATCATGGACGCCAAATCCGAGAGCCTCTTCATGCCGTCGGTGTTTCCCGCGATTCGCGGAAACACGATTCGAGAATTGGCCGGAAATCTTGGGCTTGATCCCGCTGCGCTGGAGGCGACGATCGAGAGTTTCAATAGCGCGGTCCAGCCTGGAACATTCAACAGTGATGCGCTCGATGATTGCCGGACGGCCGGAATTGATCTTCCGAAAACACATTGGGCGCGCAAGATTGACACGCCGCCGTTCATCGGATATCCGTTGCGCCCAGGAATTACGTTTACGTATCTCGGCGTGAAGGTAGACGAGAATGCACGCGTCATGATGCAGGATGGGCAGCCCTGCGCGAATCTTTTTGCTGCGGGGGAAGTCATGGCTGGAAATATTTTAGGCGAAGGCTATCTGGCTGGATTCGGAATGGCCATCGGAACTGTTTTTGGGCGAATCGCGGGGAGAGAGGCTGCAAAGATTGCAAGAAACCCAAGCAGTAATTGAAGCGCGCCGAATGATGGTGATCTGCAACGCCTGCCGCTACTGCGAAGGCTATTGCTCCGTATTTCCCGCAATGGAATTACGGCGTGGGTTCACCAGCGGTGATTTGAGTTATCTCGCCAACCTTTGCCACGACTGCCGGGGTTGCTACTACGCGTGTCAGTACGCGCCCCCGCATGAGTTCGCATTGAATCTTCCGCAGGCGCTGGCGCGGGTCAGAGCGGAATCCTATGTGGAGTACGCCTGGCCGAAACCGCTCGCCGGCCTTTTCCAGCGCAACGGAATGATTGTTTCGCTGGTGACTTCGCTGAGCATTGCGCTGGTGCTTGTACTTACAACGAATTTGCAATCTCCTTCGATTGTCTATCAGCGCAACAGCGCGCCGGGAACATTCTACGCAGTGATCCCTGAGGCAGTGATGCTGAGCGTTGCGATTGCGACGTTTGGATTTGCGGTGCTCGCTCTTGCCATGGGTTTCCGGAATTTCTGGCGGGATACGGGTGGAGGTTCGGTGGCGCAAGTTCGTCCGCTGCTTCAAGCCGCCTCGGACGTCGTGACGCTGCGCAATCTCGGCGGTTCGGGTCATGGCTGCAACAACTTCGACGAAGCGTTCTCGCAAGCGCGGCGTTACGCTCACCAGGCGCTGTTCTATGGATTTCTGCTTTGCGGGGCTTCGACGATTACGGCGGGGTTTTACGAACACGTTCTGGGTTTGCTCGCGCCCTATCCATTCCTCAGCGTTCCGGTCATATTTGGCGCAGCAGGTGGAGTCGGGATGTTAATCGGCGCGGCAGGGCTCGTATGGGTTAAGTTGAAGAGCGATCCGGCCCCGGCAGCGAAGGCTTTCCTGGGCGCTGACTACGCGCTGATCACGCTGCTCTTCCTTTCCGCGGCCACAGGATTGTTGCTGCTCGTATTGCGAGACACCAGCGCGATGGGTATTTTACTGGCATTGCATCTGGGAGTAATTCTGGCAATTTTCCTGACGCTGCCGTACAGCAAATTCGTTCACGGAATCTATAGATCCGCTGCCCTGCTTCGCAGCGCTGTAGAGCGCAAGGCCGAGGGGTGAGCGACGTGACCACACAAGAGCATGCCTCAAAATTAAGCTCCGTCATTCGTGTCTCCAGCGGCAATTTTTTGGAAATGTACGATTTCATGGTGTACGCCTACTTCGCATCGTACATTGCTCACGATTTTTTCCCTTCGGACAGCGAATTTGCATCCCTCATGCTTACCCTGGCGACCTTCGGCGCGGGATACCTCATGCGTCCTTTGGGAGGGATTGTACTGGGAACCTACATCGACCGGCATGGGAGACGCACCGGCCTGATCCTGACCTTGATGCTGATGGCGGTGGGAACCTTCATCATCGCGTGCACGCCGGGGTATAGGTTTATCGGCGTGGCCGCTCCGATCATCGTGGTGTGTGGTCGCTTGCTGCAAGGATTCTCCGCGGGAGTCGAGCTGGGCGGCGTGTCAGTTTACTTGGCGGAAATTGCCACGCCGGGCCACCGGGGGTTCTATTGCTCCTGGCAATCCGCCAGCCAGCAGATCGCGGTGATGTGCGCGGCGTTTCTCGGAGTGACTCTAACTTCCATCCTGCCGCGAGCCAGCATGGCGCTCTGGGGCTGGCGTGTTCCCTTTCTGCTCGGCTGCCTCATCGTTCCGCTGCTGTATTGGCTGCGCCGGTCGCTTGCGGAGACCGAGGAGTTCCTGGCCCGCAAGCGGCGGCTGACCGTCTCTCAGATTCTTACGTCGTTGGCCAGCAATTGGAAAATTGTACTGGCGGGAATGCTCCTTTCCACAATGACGACGGTTAATTTCTACCTGATCACCGCCTATACGCCAACCTATGGCAGCGTCGAATTGCACCTCACCAGCCGGGCCAGCCTGATGGTGACGCTCTGCGTTGCGCTGTCCAACTTCATTTGGCTGCCAATCGGCGGAGCGATTTCGGATAAAACTGGCCGACGGGCTTTGTTAATCTTTTTTACCGTCGCCACGCTGGTTACGGCCTACCCTGCCATGATGTGGCTGGTGAGCAGTCCCTCGATCGCACGACTGCTGATTGTCGAATTGTGGTTCTCGGTCATTTTTGGCTGCTACAACGGGGCTATGGTGCCTTACCTGGCCGAAATTATGCCCCCGGAGGTGAGGACTGCTGGATTTTCGCTCGCGTTCAGCCTGGCGACCGCCATTTTTGGGGGTTTTACTCCGGCTATTTCCACCTACCTCATCCACATTACCCGGAACGCGGCAATGCCGGCGGTTTGGCTATCCATGGCCGCGCTCTTAGGACTGGGTGCGACTCTGGCCCTGAGTTGGCGTGGACAGGTCTTGGGCGCATGGCAGTCGAGTACCTCTTCAGATTAAGCCAGATAGCGTAATTCGATCCACGATTCTCGGGGCGGCTCGACCCTAAGACTGGACTGATTTGATTGTGAACGCCATGTTACCGCCCTAGCTTCCCGCAATTTATTACTCACAAATTGGCTCTTAACGAGTATGCTTTTAATGCCTGTTCGCGCTATTTGTGTTGCACGCGCCGGAATGGAGGCCTCGAATTGAATCGCCCGCGCTGGCTCCTCCGACTTGAGTTGCCCAGCAATCCCGAAATCCTGTGCGTGGTGCGCAGCGCGGTGATGCGCCTGGCCGAGGAGTTGGGCTTTCCTGCGGAGGAATGCCGTGGCGTGACACGCGCCGTCGATGAAGCCCTGGCCAACATTATTCGCCACGCCTATGGCGGCCGGCCGGGGAAGCCCATCGAACTGCTGTGCCGCCGCTTGCAAGACCGAACCGGAAATAAGCGGCGAGCGGGTCTTGAGATCGTGCTTGTGGATCACGGCGCCGCTGCGGATCGCAAAAAACTATGCGGACGTTCGCTGGATGATGTCCGGCCCGGGGGCTTGGGGCTGCATTTCATTCAAGACGGAGTGGACGTCATGCAATACACCAGCCAGGCCCACAAGAACCGGCTTCGCCTGGTGAAATATCTGCCGGCCGCGAACTTCGGAATCAAAGATCGCGAAAGGAGAGTGAACGATGCAAATCTCAACCCGCCGATTGGACAAGACGGCGATTTTTGACATTTCCGGCGACATCGATCTGGCGCACTCGATCGGAAGTCCGCCGCGTGGTGCTGATTGAGTTTCGCGAGAACAGGACGCCGAGGGTGATCCTCAATCTGCTGGACGTGAATTACATCGATAGTTCCGGGGTGGCTTCACTGGTGGAAGGGCTGAAAGCTTCGCGGGACGTGGGCTCGCGCCTGATCCTGTTTGGTCTGAGCCCAATCGCGCATGAAGTGCTGCAACTCTCGAAGCTCCTGAAGATTTTTGAGATTTACGATACCGAAGACATGGCCTTGCAAGCCTAGCGTTCCGGGACGAACGCCGTACTGCGCTGCGCCCGATCATGATGGAGTTCGTCGCACAAGTCGGAGAGACGGTAACGAATGGCCTGGCATACATAGGCGCATTGGCGTCTCTGGTGAAGCAGGCCGCGTATTACGCGTTTGTCAGCCCTTTTCGGGGAAAACAATCTGCGCTGGCCGGCCGCCGTTTCGCAAGCGATGGATGTGGGGGTTCGGGCGCTGCCCATTCTTTCTGCTGATCACATTTTTCATCGGCCTGATTTTGGCGCTGCAGAGCGCCTACGAACTGCGCAAATTGGGCGCTTTGAGCTACGTCACGAGCGCGGTGGCGATCTCCATGACGCGCGAGCTCGGCCCGTTGATCACCGCCATTCTGGTCATCGGGCGATCCGGCTCCGCGTTTGCCGCGGAGATCGGGACCATGCGAGTCACCGAAGAGATCGACGCCCTGGAAACGATGGCCATCGAGCCGGTGGACTTCCTGGTAGCGCCGAAGTTCCTGGCGATGATCGTGATGATGCCCTGTCTGACCCTGTGGGCGAACTCCATGGGAATTCTGGGCGGCTCGCTGTTCGGCGTCGCGCAGGCCGATTTCACCTGGGTCCGGTATATGCGCAGTTCGCTCGACGCGCTGTTTTTGCGCGACATCGTGACCGGCCTGATCAAGAGTGTCATGTTTGGCATTACAATTACGGCTGTGGGC
This sequence comes from Terriglobia bacterium, assembly GCA_963705015.1. GTDB lineage: Bacteria > Acidobacteriota > Terriglobia > Acidiferrales > UBA7541 > Palsa-360. The sequence goes on along the minus strand of CAVPIN010000002.1, from coordinate 4,702,836 downwards.
TGCCACGAAGGGTTTTCCACCGGAGGGGGAGCCGAGGAAATTGGGCGGTCGACAACGCAGGCCGTGGTCATTTCCATTTTTATGGTGATTGCGGTGGATCTCGTATTTACGGCGCTTTTTTTCTTTGCCGGCGAGCGATAGGCGGAGCCGGAGTGAACATGCCTGAGAGCACAAAAGAGTCCGCGCAATCCGGTGCTGTGATCTCAGTGCGCGATCTTCACGTGCAGTACGGAGAGCGGGAAATTCTGCACGGTATTAATTTTGAGGTGCAGCGCGCGGAGACGCTGGTGATCCTGGGCGGCTCCGGCTCGGGAAAAAGCACGCTGCTGCGCACTTTGGTGGGCCTGGAGAAGCCCAGCGCGGGACAAATCTGGATGAAGGGACAAGACATCGCAGCCATTTCGCACGCGGAAATGGATGAAATTCGCAAAAAGATCGGCATGTCGTTTCAGGGCGGCGCGCTGTTTGGGTCGATGACCGTGGGAGAAAATGTGTCCCTTCCGTTGCGCGAACACACGAACCTCGAAGCGTCGACCATCGAGATTATCGTCCGGTTGAAGCTCGATCAGGTGGGCCTGGCGGGATTTGAAGATTACATGCCGTCGGAATTGAGCGGCGGCATGAAGAAACGAGCGGCCGTGGCTCGCGCGCTGGCGATGGATCCGGAGATTTTATTTTTCGATGAGCCGTCCGCGGGCCTGGACCCGATCATCGCCGCGGGCATCGATCACCTGATTCTTCAGCTCAAGAAGGCGTTTCACATGACGGTGATCGTTGTGACGCATGAGCTGGCCAGTGCTTTTCTGATCGCCGACCAGATGGTGCTGATCGACAAAGGAAATATCGAAGCGTTTGGCACGCCCGAGGAAATGCGCTCCAGCACGCAATCCGCGCGTGCGTCAATTTCTGGATCGCGTGGCCGAGCCGGAAGTGTCGCAGGAGCTCGACTATCTGCAGATGCTGACCGAAGGCAGTCGCAATGCGGGCCGCATGGCGGGATGGAGGCGAGGGACATGATGCAAGCGAAACGCGAGCAAGCGATCGTCGGTCTGTTTGTGCTCGTCGCAGCGGCCTTGCTGGTGGGCACGGTTTTCGCCCTGGGAGGCAAATCCAGCCGTCCGGTAAAGACTTACCATGCCTATTTCCAATTTGCCGGAGGGGTCGAGCCAGGGACCTCCGTGCGCTATTCGGGCGGACCGAAAGTCGGCCGCGTCGAAAAGTTGGGCATCGATCCTCTGAACTCGTCACGAATTGACGTGACGTTCAGCGTGGACGCAGATTTGCCGGTGAAAACGGACAGCCACGTTAAGATTATGAGCATGACCCCGCTGGGCGACAACCACGTGGAGATCCTGCCGGGTACGGCAGGCGCTGCCGTGGCGCCCGCGGGAACTTTGTTGCCCTCCGATGACTATATCGACCTTAATTTCCTGTTAGCCAAGGTCCAGGATATCGCGCCACAGGCGCAGGAGCTCATCAAGTCTCTCAACGATCGCGTGGCGGATTTGAAAGTTACCCTTGCCCGCGTCGACGGCCTGTTGAGCGAGCAGAATCGCGCGAACCTTTCCGCGGTGCTTGCCGATTCACGCGACATGATTCATGAGAATCGTCCCCAGCTGAAATCCACGCTCGAACACTTGAACGAAGCAAGCGGGAAGTTGCAGCCGGTCCTGGACGATCTGAAGAAGACGTCCGCGCAGGCGACTCAGACGCTTGACCATGTCGATGCTTTGATCGGCGAGGACCGGCCGGACCTTCATCAGGCTGTTCTGGAGCTGCGCCAGTCGCTGGCCACGGTAACTGGTCTGACGGGGCAGCTCGACCAGACGGTCGATGTGAATTCCGAAAATCTTGATGAAGCTGTGCACAACCTCCGGGACGTCACGGAGAACCTCAAGGAATTGACGGACATGATCAAGGCCCGGCCATACTTATTGATACGCTCGAACTCTCAGCCGGAGCACAAGCCAGGGGACGCGCGATGAGGATGAGAGCCACGGTGATATTGCTCGCAATGTTGGCGGGAGGCATTTGCGGCTGCGGAGCGGTGCCTCAGAGCAAGTATTACGAGCTAACAGCTCCGGTCGAAGTGAATTCCGCTGCACCGGGTGATCCTCTTCCGGTGACCATCCTGGTCGGGCCCCTGAAGGCTTCGCATCTATACCGGGAAGACCGGCTCGTGTATGCAACCAGCAAAGAGGAAATGGGGACTTACCAGGTGCACCGCTGGACTGAACCCCCCGTCGAAATGGTGCAGGAGCTATTGTGGCGCTCGCTGCGGGCCTCGCAACGGTTCAGAGAGGTGTACCTTTTGGCCAGCAATTCACGCGGGGACTTCCTGCTACAGGGCAATCTCTATGATTTTAAGGAAATTTCCGGCAATACGCTGATGGCTCGCGTGAATCTGGAACTGGAACTGCGTGAAATAAAAACGGGAGACGTTGTCTGGACCCACGCATATGTCCATGATGAACCAGTGAGCGGCAAAGATGTCCCCGCGGTAGTCGCGGCGCTCGACCAAAATGCCCAGCGCGGGGTGAGCGAAGCCGCGGCAAGCTTGAACGAATATTTTTCTGCACGGTCAAAAAAGTAGCGGGAGCGATCTTTTCGGGATGAGCTGCGTGCCTCGCAAAGAGGATTTCATTGAGCGAATTTCTACCTGAGTGGCTGGTACACGTTCGGGACGTCTTGGAGACGCTGAATCAGGGCGTGATTATTACCGACGAGTGTCCGCGCATCATTTATTCCAACGCGGAGTTCCAGGGGATGGTCGGCCGAAGCGACGACGAACTCGTCGGCCAATACGCCAAAGACTTATTTCCCCCCGAAGATGTCCCCTTTCTGCTCAGTCAAATCGGGTTGGGACGAATCAATGGCCAGGCGCGATTCGAATTCTATTTGCCGCAACTCGGTGGTGGACGCCTGCCTGTAGTCGTCGCCGCAAGACAACTTGAAGACCCCGAAGGGCGGCTCTTTGCGGTGGTGACCTTTACCGATATTGCCGAGCAGAAAAGTGCAGAGCTGGACCTGCGCCGCGCCAATGTGCTTCTCGAAACACGGGAACGCGCCATGGAAGAGGACCTCCGGCTGGCGGCTCGCGTCCAGCAGAGCCTTGCCCCCAAGTGCCTCGCATGGGGCGCCGCTTCCGTGGAAACGTACTATCAGGCCGCGCGCACGATCGGGGGAGACTACGGCCTGGTCACCCCTGGGGACGACTACCTGACCATGCTGGTTTGCGACGTTTCAGGGCACGGGATTGGCTCGGCGCTTGTCGCGAACAGAATCTATACCGAAACCGTTTCCTTGATCGAGGGCGGCGCGGCTCTCACGCCCATGTTGCAACACCTCAACCGGTTCGTCATGCATAACCTGGGAAGTTCTTTCATGTACTTCACGCTGGCCGCCGCACGGTTGAGGCGCGATGGCCGTTCGCTGGAATTTTCGGTGCCGGCCATCCCCCGGCCATGCTCCTTCGCCCGGGACATGCGCCAAGATATCTTGAGTCAGCGAGCACCATCCTGGGATGTTTTGACGACGTGGTCGGCCAGGATTCGACGGTCCAGATTGCTCTGGAAGCCGGCGACCGGGTCATGCTGTACACAGATGGTTTCACGGAGAATTTTAATTCACAGGGAGAAATGCTCGGCGTCAGTGGTCTCGCAAAATTTGCTAGTGAGACATCCGACCTGCCGCTTTCCTTGATGAAGCAGAAAATTCTGGAACGCGTAGCGGCATGGCGTAACGGTCCGGCGGCCGACGACATGTCCCTCATTCTTTTCGAAGTCTCGTAGCGATCCTCAATTCCTAATCTAATTAAGGAGAAATAATGGAATACGTCAATCTCGGTAAGACCGGCATCAAAGTTTCCCGCATCTGTCTCGGCTGCATGACCTACGGGGAGCCCGCCACTGGCGAACTCACTCCCGGCAGCCACGCCTGGGCTCTTAACGACGAGGAAAGCCAGCCGTTCCTACGCCAGGCGCTCGAACTGGGGATCAATTTTTTTGACACGGCCAATGTGTATTCACGCGGCGGCAGCGAAAAAGTTGTGGGACGATTCCTGAAAGCAAATGTCCGTCGCGAAAACATCGTCCTCGCCACCAAGGTTCACGGCACCATGCGCGACGACCCCAACGGGCACGGCCTCTCGCGCAAGGCCATCTTTTTTGAACTCGACGAGAGCCTCCGCCGCCTGCAGACCGACTACGTGGACCTCTACCAAATTCATCGCCTGGATTACGAAACCCCAATCGAGGAAACGCTCGAAGCGTTGCATGATGTGGTGAAATCGGGGAAGGTGCGCTATATCGGAGCCTCTTCCATGTACGCCTGGCAGTTCACCCAGGCGCTCTATCTCGCTCAACTGCACGGCTGGACGCGATTCATTTCCATGCAGAATCACTACAATCTGCTGTATCGCGAGGAAGAACGCGAGATGCTTCCCCTTTGCCAGGCCGAAGGCATCGGCGTCATTCCCTGGAGCCCGCTCGCGCGTGGCCGGCTGACCCGCCCCTGGCAAGCTGAAACCACCAAGCGCTTTGAGACCGACCAATTCGGAAAGAGCTTGTACGGGAAGACCGAAAAAGTGGACCGCGCCGTCGTCGACCGCTTAGGGCAGGTTTCCGAGAAGCGCGGCGTTCCTCGCGCTCAGATAGCGCTTGCCTGGATGCTCAGCAAATCGGCAATCACGGCACCCATTGTAGGAGCTACCAAGCCCCACCATCTTTCCGACGCGGCCGCGGCGGTCTCCTTGCGTCTTACGCCCGAAGAAATTGCTGCTCTCGAGGAGCCTTATGCGGCGCATCCTGTCTTAGGGTTCAAGTAATCCGAGAGCCAGGACGATCGGATCAGATTTCGAAAAAGGCCGTCTCATTCTCTCCGGCACAATGGACATCCCATTCCAGGATGTCCGCGTGCCCGGAAACAATCTTTGCAATCAGAGTCGCGCGGCGGTCTTCATCGACCGATTGAAGAACAGCGTCCCCCCCATTGGATGGCTCTTCCGGGAAATAGATACGCGTTACAAGATGCTTGAGGAGTCCTCGCATGGAGACGGCCACCTCGATGTGCGGGGCTTGCAAACGCCCGCCGGGTCCGGGGACGCGGCCCGGCTTAATCGTTGTCAGGGAAAAGCCTCCCTCATCATCGGTGGCCACCCGGCCGAATCCGAGAAAACCCTTCTGCAAGGGTTTGTCCTGCATGTCGTCCGGATGCGCGTACCTGCCGTTGGCATTGGCTTGCCAAGTCTCCAGAAGCGCGTCCGGAATGGGCTTTTGATCCGCATCGAGGACTCGACCCTTGATTGTGACTCGCGTGCCCTCGACTTCAGGTCCAGCAACCACCGGGATGAGCATCCTGCTGAGCCCGATGTGAAAATAGGGTCCTACAGTTTGGCTTCCGGTTGTGGTGAGCTTCATATTATTTCTCCATGGGCGTTGCATCTCGCCCTCGCAGCACGATGTCAAAATGATAGCCGTTGGCATGATTGGGGATCGTCGTTTCCCAATCAAAACTCGAAATCAAAAGCTTTCGGGCATTTTCGTCCGGGATGCAATTGTAAATCGGATCAAAGGGAAGCAATGGATCGCCCGGAAAATACATCTGCGTGACCAGCCGCGTGACGAAGGCGGGACCGAAGAGAGAAAAATGAATGTGTGCCGGCCTCCAGGCGTTGGGGTGATTGCCCCAGGGATACGGCCCCGGCTTCACCGTCTTGAACCGGTAGCGCCCTTGGGAGTCCGTCAATACGCGCCCATAGCCATTGAAATTTGGATCGAGTGGCGAGTGAGGCTGATCATTCCGGTGCCTATAACGCCCGCCGGAATTGGCCTGCCAGACTTCCAGCAATGTATTGGGAACCGGCCGCGCGTCTTCATCGAGGACGCGGCCGCTCACAACGATCCGCGCGCCGATGGCCTCGCCGCCATTGGCAAACGTCAAATCATCATCGCCCGGAGCGATGGCGTCGTGGCCGAAGACGGGCCCAGTCACTTCCGAAAGCGTGTGGGGCAAGAATATCAATGGCTTCGTGGGTGCCCGCCGCAGCGTGGACCTGTAAGGCGGATAAAGATACGGGGGCTGCGTCCCCGGCTCCGCCCGGCGGTACCCGAGAACGTCAAGAAGTGGTTTGGTTTCCATTCAGATCATCCTCCATCGTGATCATCATTCAAAAATTCTGCGAACCAGCCGTGGTGCGTGGCGCCGTTTAATCCCAGGGCAGGCCGACATAATTCTCCGCGAGGGACGTCATCGCGGCACGCGAACCTGTTACATAGTCTAGCTCAGCGACCTGCCGCCGCTGATCGAAATTGTTGTCGGCATCGAATCGATGGAGCATCGAAGTCATCCACCAGGAAAACCGCTGCACCTTCCAGACGCGACGCAGGCAAGTTTGGGAATATTCGTCGAGCAGCCGTGTCTTTCCGGTCGTGTAGAACTCAACCAGCGCTCGCGCCATGACGCGCACATCCGCGGCGGCCAGGTTGAGCCCTTTGGCTCCCGTCGGCGGAACGATGTGTGCTGCGTCGCCCGCCAAAAATAGTTTCCCGCACCGCATGGGCTCAACCACAAAACTACGCATTCCTGTTATGCCCTTTTGCAGGACAGGGCCTTCCGTGAGTTTCCAGTCCCCGTCGGCTTCCAGGCGTGTCTGCAGCTCCTTCCATATTCTTTCATCCGACCATAGTTTTATGTCTTCGTCAGGGGGAACTTGCAGATACAAGCGGCTGATTTCCGGGGATCGCATACTGTGCAACGCAAAGCCCCGCTCATGGTAGGCGTAGATCAGTTCGTGGGAAGATGGCGGCGCCTGAGCGAGAATGCCGAGCCACGCAAAGGGATACTCTCGCTCGAACGCGGTGAGCGCTCTCGCGGGGATGCTCGGCCGGCACACTCCGTGGAATCCGTCGCACCCTGCGATGAAATCACACGTCAATTCCTGAATCTTTCCTTCCGATTTGAAACGGATCGAGGGTGTGCCACTCTCGAAGCCGTGAACCGTGACATCATCCGCCTCGAAGATAATTTGCCCTCCGGCTCCAAGGCGCGCCGCGACGAGGTCTTTCACGACTTCATGTTGCGCATACACGGTAATGGCCTTGCCCGCGGTCAGCTCAAACATATTGATACGGTGCCCGCGTCGGTTGAACCGTAGCTCGATCCCGTGGTGGATGAGGCCTTCGCGCTTGAGGCGCTCTCCGACACCCGATTCCACGAGCATATCCACCGTGCCCTGCTCGAGCACGCCCGCACGAATGCGCTCCTCGATATGCGATCGACTGCGAACCTCAATGATTACGGAATCGATCCCCTGAAGTTGCAGCAAGCGACCCAGCAACAATCCAGCCGGCCCTGCCCCGACGATTCCAATTTGAGTTCGCAACTTTTCGGCCAGTGCCTTTCTTCAGACCTTGCGCGTGATGCGGATATGAATGTCGATCACCAGCTGCATGGATAGCCCCTGCCCCTAACCTATTTCAATCGATTGGAAACAATTTCGGCGAGATCGAGGATAGCAATATCATCGCGCTTCGCGTGGCCTGCCGCGTCTCGAAGCATGATCGGGCAATAAGGACACGCGACTGCAATCGTGGAGGCCTTCGTTTCCGCTAACTGCGCGAATCGTTTCTGGTTGACTCGCTCCGTCGCCCCTTCCCGGCGATCGTCGGTGATGAAGAGCTGCGCGCCGCCCGCCCCGCAGCAGAATGTGTTTTGACCGTGATGCCCCGCTTCCGCAACTTTCACGCCGCAGCTTTCAAGAATCTGCCGGGGCTGCTCGGTGATCCCCCGTCCTCTCGCCAGGTAACATGGATCGTGATAGGTGACCGTTTCGGAAGTTTGAGTAAGAGAAAGCTTCGGAAGAAGGTCTTCGATCAGTTCCGAATGATGCAGGACACGTATCCCGAGATTTGCATAGGCGCTGATCTGTCGATAGTCCTTGTCTAACATCGTCGTGCAGTGCGGACAGCAGGAAACGATCTTTTTAACCCCGGTTTGAGTCAATGTTTGGATCAGCTCTTCGGCCAGCTGCAGGTAAAGATATTCATTGCCTGCGCGCCGCGCGGGCTCCCCGCAACACGACTCCCGTGCCAGCACGCCCCAGGAAACGCCAGCAGCATCCAAAATCCGTTTCATCGACGATGCCACATCCTGGCCGTGTGCATCAAAATTCAAACCGCAACCCAGCCAGAATAGCCATTCCTGCGTGCCATCAAAAATTGGGAACTGTTTCCCTTCCACAAATTTTTTCCGGGTGTCTTGCGTGATCCCCCAGGGATTGTGTGGCGCGCGTTCCATCGTCGTGAAAAGCTTTACGACCTTGTCATTCGAGATTCGCCCTTCGCTCACCAAGCCACGGCGAAGATCCAGAATTTTGCGCCCCACGTGTTCGATGCCGACCGGACACACATACTCGCACGCTCCACAGGAAAGGCACTGGAACAAATCCTCCTCCCGGATCCATGCGGCGCCCGAACTCTTTTCGGCAGCAGTGCCGGCAATGATGTCGCCACCGTGCTCGAGCCCGTGTTGCATATCCAGAATGATTTCCTTGGGACTGAGAGACCCGCCAATCTGGTTCGCGGGACAAAACTGAGTGCAGCGCCCGCATTCGACACAGGCATTAACGTCCAGCACGTCCTTCCAAACCAGGTCCTTGAAATGAACCAAGCCCAGGTCCTCGCCGTCGTCACGAAGCGCGCGCACCCCGCTCGTCGTTTCAGAACGGAAGAATATGGCAAATGGAGAAAGCACCAGATGCAGATGCTTCGACATCGGAATGACGATCAGCAAGGCAAAGAACGACGCCGTGTGAATCCACCAGTTAATTTTCCACGGCAGGCTGGTAACGGGAAATACTCGCCATAGCAACAGATAAGTAACCATCAGTAGTGAGATGAGAACAGCCACGATCCCTGAAGTAGCTGACAGATCTCCCAAAGCTTTCGGTTTTAGGATGAATCGCCGGAACGAAAGGGACACGATGCCCACCAGGACAAAGACCGCCCAGACAGCGGCAAACAAACCATAGAACCCCAGATCTTCCTGCGCATGGTCGAGACCCAGAACACCGAGGGAAAGATGCTTCACGCTCACCCAGGCGAAGGCTATAAATCCCCAAACAACGAACGCGTGAAAAAGTCCGACGATTGGCCGGTCGCGAATGACGCGTGTCTGCAATACAACTTCAGTGAAGGTCCGCCAGAGGCGCTTCGCAGTCGGCCCCGGGGGGAAACTCCAGGGCTTGGGAAAATGAGACAGGAGCCGTCGATCCAGCGTCCGGTAAAAACTCCAAACACTGCCAACAGTCAGCAACGCAAATGCCGCTCTCTGCAAAAAATCGGACAACAAAATGACGCTGAGAAGTGTGGGTGATGACGAAATCACATGTGGCTCCAGGATTTGTAACCCTCCGCAACATCCTCAAAAAAACGGCTGCGCCAACGTTCGATCACTGGCATATCTCATACTCTGCACGGTGAAACCCGTTTAACCCTAATAAATACTGGTTCACGAAATCGCGCGCGCGGAGCGCAAATCCGCAATTTCAATATTGCTGTAGCCCAACTCTCCCAAAACCGCATCAGTGTGCTGGCCAAGGGCGGGTATCCCGTCCATGCGTGGCTCGCAGCCGCACGGCATCGCGGGAGGAAGCAGTGCGGGAAGCGGCCCCGCGGGAGAATCTACATTTCGCCAGCGATTTCGCGATGCCAGCTGAGGATGATTCCACACGCTCTCCAAGTTGTTTACTTGTGCGTTGGCAATACCGGCGGAATCAAGCAGGGCGACTATTTGCTCCAATTTGTATGTGCGGAAGACCTCGTCAATGGCCGTATTCACGAGTTCGCGATTCGCAACCCGATGTGAGTTGGAATCGAATCGGGGATCGTTCGCCATTTCGGGACGTTTCAGGATTCCTTGGCAAAACGTCTTCCATTCTCGTTCATTCTGGATCCCCACCATAACGGTTTTGCCGTCACCTGCACGGAATGGTCCATAGGGACAGATTACAGGATGACTTGCGCCGGTCGGAACGAAGGGCGCGCTGCCAAAGTGATTGTAGTACAAGGGGAACATCATCCATTCGCAAAGAGCTTCGAACATGGAAACTTTCACAATACCGCCCTGGCCCGTTTTTTCCCGTCGAAACAAGGCCGCCAGGATCCCCGAATATGCGTACATGCCCGCGGCGATATCAGCAGTGGATATGCCAGTTTTCGCCGGGCTCTCCGCTGTCCCTGTAACGGATATCAGGCCGGCTTCGGCTTGAATTAACAGATCATAGGCCTTCTTGTCCCGGTACGGACCGCTCTCGCCATATCCGGAGATTTCGCAAATGATAAGGCGCGGATACTTCGCGAGCAAGGACTCCGATGATAGACCTGCGCGCGCAGCGGCCTGGGGCGTAAGATTCTGAACCAGAACGTCCGCTCTCTGAAAAAGACGCGCCAGGATTTCAGCCGATTTGCGATGTTTGATGTCCAGAGTGACACTTTCCTTCGATCGATTGAGCCACACAAAGTTGGCGGCCAATCCTCGCACGGTCTCATCATAGTGCCGCGCAAAGTCACCAGACTCCGGTCGCTCAATCTTGATCACACGCGCGCCCATGTCCGCAAGGTGGCGGGTGGCCAGCGGCGCTGCAACGGCTTGTTCGATCGCTACGACGCAGACTCCATCGAGCGGCCGCATCAATAGGACCTCGGGAGTCCCAGGACGTGCTCGGCCACGTAGGAGAGAATCATGTTCGTGGAAATCGGCGCCACCTGGTGTAAGCGGGCTTCGCGAAACTTGCGTTCAATGTCGTACTCCACCGCGAACCCATATCCGCCGTAGGTCTGGATGGCCACGTTGCCCGCCTCCCAGGCAGACTCGGCGCCCAGATGTAACGCCATGTTGGCTTCCGCGCCGCACGGCAATCCCTGATCGAACAGATGTGCGGCTTCAAACCTCATCAGGTCGGCTGCGCGGACATTGATATAGGCTTTGGCGATGGGAAATTGAACGCCCTGATTTTTTCCGATCGGCCGGTCAAAAATGACGCGCTCATTGGCGTACTTCCTGGCGCGCTCGACAAACCAGTAGCCATCACCAATGCATTCTCCGGCGATCAGACAACGCTCCGCATTCATTCCGTCGAGGATATATTTGAAGCCAGCCCCTTCTTCACCGATGAGATTCTCAGCAGGAACCTCGAGGTTGTCGAAAAAAAGCTCGTTGGTGTGGTGATTCATCATGGTGCGGATGGGACGAACCGTTAAGCCATGGCCAATGGCCTCGCGAAGGTCCACCAGAAATACAGACAGCCCCTGTGATTTCTTCATCACTTTGTCGAGGGGCGTGGTCCGCGCGAGAAGCACCATCAAATCCGATTGCAGGACGCGCGAAATGAATACCTTCTGTCCATTGATCACGTAACGGCCGCCTTTGCGGACCGCCATCGTCTGGAGTTTCGTCGTATCGGATCCAGTGCTCGGCTCGGTGACTCCAAAGGATTGGAGTCGCAGTTCGCCCGAAGCTATCTTCGGCAGGTAGCGGCTCTTCTGCTCTTCCGACCCATGCCGCAGCAACGTGCCCATCGTGTACATCTGAGCGTGGCAAGCCCCGGAATGTCCCCCCGACCGGTTAATTTCCTCAAGAATTACAGACCCTTCCAAAATCCCCAGACCCGACCCGCCATATTGTTCAGGGACGAGAGCCGCCAGGTAGCCAGCCTCGGTGACAGTATCTACGAAAGCCTTGGGGTACTCTCGCTTTTGATCCATCTCGCGCCAATATTCGCCGGGAAAGTTGCTGCACAGATCTCTGACCGCGGTTCGCAACTGGCCGATGTCTTCTGCGCTCCCGACCCGCATTGAATTCTCCTCAGAAAAATTCGTTCATAATCTATCGCGGGACATTTTGGCCTGCGCGATGTAATTCCTGCGTCTCAAAACAATCAAGGCTTCTTGAAAAGGTCCGGCCGGTAAGAAGCAATATCTGCATATTCCACAAATTCGACAAAATTGCCTTCTGGGTCCCGCGCCATGAATGCGGTGAGACCCTTGCGAACCTCGACGGGCTCGGGGCTGACCAGCGGGACTCCGTGCTCTTTCAATCGCGCCGCTACTTCTTTGTAGTCTGCGACGATAAAAGTGATAAAGGCCAAGCCCTGCCGGTCAAACACCCATTTGAGATCCTGATTCTTCTTGGGGAGCCGTTTCGCCTGAACGAGCTTGATTCTCTCGCCGTTGGGTGTTTGCAGTCGAACGATTCTATAGCCATCCGGAGTTGCTCCAAGCTTTGTGCTCATTTCTGGAGATGTTTGCGCGTCGGCTACGAGCTTGAGCCCTAACACATTGGTATAAAAATCAAGCATCCGATCGATGTCGATACAAATGATCCCCGCCTCGAGTGGAGCCACCATCTTCAAGGACCAGGATTGCTGCGCCTCGACGTTGGTAGCAAGCTTCCCAATGAATCCAACCAGGAAAAAGGTCACGACCACGGCAATTCCCAACCCAATTGCTCCCAGATGTAAGCTTCGTTTGGTCACATCGCCCTCCCAAGCAATCTACGCTGCCATCCTAAGTGATTACATAGTATCCCCAGTTTATAAAGGGCCAGCTCATATTGCAGGAAAAACTGCGGTCTTGCGATGAATTTGAAAAGGAACCGAATAGATATGCGTTTTGATGATTTGTGCCCGAAGCGCAAGTGATATGCGACCTCCGACCCGCCGGCGGTGCGGGCGGATTGCCGCAAATGACTGATTTATCTGAATATAAACCTTCCGATTTGTTTAGAACTTTCTTATGGCATGGCCACGACTTCTTAACTCGCAAAGATGCATGCTTCCTGTGTGCTACTGCTGCAGCGGGGATGTGAAGTGCTGGGAGAGGTGATGCAGCGCACATCCGGTCGCGGCAGCAAAGCATTATAAACGCAACTGAAGATGGGCTTAAGGAAGCCATGGCAGTTGCTGAAGAGCGAACCTGCGCGAGTGTTGAGAAAAAGGCCAGGTTCCCGCTGCGGTCCAGCGAGGCAGGAAGGAGCAACGGCCATGACGATCTTCGTAATCCTGAACGGAATGGGTCTCGTATTTATGCTCTATGTGCTGGTGAAGTTCGTGAAAGAAGGAAGGAGGACGCCGCACGGTGGCGCGCGAACGCGCAGGCTTCCATCATTTTACGGAAGCAGCACAGAAGTGTTTGTGGCCACGCGGCCGGTGGAAATGGCCGGCAGCGCTCCGAAGGGAGCCGCGGTGATCCCCTTCCTGGCGGGGCGCCCGCGCCCGGTTGGGGGGCAGCCTGCCCCGGATGGCGGAAAGCCCTCGCAAAGGAAGTATTCCGTCGGGTAACGGGAGTGCGACGCGTAAGATGCGTGCAGTTCAGTTTATGGATGTTGATGGGAGGAGCTAGAAAGTCATGCTGGACACGATTCTCGTCGACGTCGTGCAGGCCCAACCATCCTGGGATGGTGCCCAACGTAAAGGTGAGGTGAATCATGCTGGATCTTTTCTATATCGCTGTTGTGATCGTCTTCTTTGTTCTGATGTGGGGTTTCACTAAGGCGTCGGATCGCCTTTAGGGAGGGTTCGATGGAATACGCGATTGCAGGAATCGTTGCGGTGTTTTTGTTCGTCTATTTGATGTATGCCTTACTTCGACCGGAAAAATTTTGAGGTGGTGAGATGACTTTACTCGGTATTGCGCAAATTGTGATCTTTTTCGCTATCGTTGTTGCCATAACGAAACCCATTGGCGTCTTTATGCACCGGGTTTTTGAAGGACAGCGGACCTTCCTCCATCCCGTTTTTCGCCCATTGGAGCGCCTGATCTACTGGCTTGGCGGAGTCCGCGAGGATGAAGAGCAATCCTGGGTACGTTACTCGGCGTCGATGATCTCGCTGAGTATCTTCAGCTTTCTGTTCGTGTACCTGCTGCAGCGGTTGCAGGGATATCTGCCGCTGAACCCAATGCATTTTTCGACGCCTCAGGCACCCTCAACCGCCACCGCGATGACGCCGGACCTGGCGTTCAACACGGCCGTCAGTTTCGTGACGAACACCAATTGGCAGGCCTATTCGCCCGACACGACGATGAGCTACCTGACACAAATGGCCGCTCTCGCTGTCCAGAACTTCGTGTCCGCCGCAGTTGGAATTGCTGTTGCCGTTGCCCTGATTCGCGGGTTCGCGCGGCATACCGCCAAGACAATTGGCAATTTCTGGGTGGACGTTACGCGCTGCACCCTTTATATCCTGCTTCCCATTTGTATCCTGGCAACCCTGTTTTTCGTCGGGCAGGGATCGATCCAAAACTTCAAAGGGCCCGCTTCAGTAACGACATTGGAAGGCGCAGGCCAGGTGATCGAGCAGGGCCCATTGGCCTCTCAGTTAGCCATAAAAATGCTGGGAACAAACGGTGGGGGATATTTCAATGCGAACTCGGCTCATCCCTACGAGAATCCCACTCCTTTGGCGAATCTTCTGCAGATGTTGCTGATCTTTTCGCTTGGGGCTGGACTCACGTACATGTTCGGCAAGATGGTACGCGATGCGCGTCAAGGCTGGGCGATCTTTGCAGCGATGGCATTGATGTTTCTCGCCGGTGCGTTCATTTGCTATTGGGCCGAGCAGGCAGGAAACCCCATGTTGACCACCATGGGTATCGAGCACGTGTATACGGGAAGCCAGCCGGGCGGAAACATGGAAGGGAAAGAGGTCCGGTTCGGCAATCCGATGACGGCGCTATTTGCCACGGTAACAACGGACGCCAGTTGCGGTGCCGTAATTGGCATGCACGACAGCTTCACGCCAATCGGCGGCCTCGTGCCGCTGTTCAATATACAAACCGACGAAGTGATCTTCGGAGGCGTCGGCGCAGGCCTTTATAGCATGCTGATTTATGCCGTCGTTGCCGTCTTCATCGGAGGCTTGATGGTTGGGCGGACCCCCGAATATGTGGGCAAGAAGATCGAGCAGAAAGAGGTCAAGATGGCCATCATCGCCATCCTGGCGACCTCCCTGGTCATTCTTGGGTTCACCGCCATCAGCTCCGTGGTGCCTTTAGCGAAGGGTGGCTACTGGAATTCGCCCGGGCCCGCGGCCGCGAATACGAATAATGGGGCCGCGCACGGATTCTCCGAAATTCTGTACGCGTATTCGAGCGGCGCGGGCAATAACGGCAGCGCCTTTGCGGGAATCAACGCCAACACGCCTTGGTACAACCTGACGATGGGTCTCGACATGTTGGTTGGGAGATTCCTGTTTATTATCCCTGCCTTGGCAATTGCCGGCAGCCTGGCCGCAAAGAAACTCGTGCCCGTAACCAGCGGCACGTTGCCAACGAACGGGTCGCTATTCGTGGTTCTCTTAATTGGAACCGTCATCATTGTGGGCGCGCTCACGTATTTCCCGGCGCTCTCTCTAGGTCCAATTGTTGAGCATTTCCAGATGCTGAACGGAAAACTCTTTTGATGTCATTGTCAGCTAGGAGCTAAACATGTCAACGGTCACGCCTCCTGTGGTGGAGAGCAAGAAAGAAGCAAGACAAGAAATCTCGGGACTGATTTCCAAAGGCGCCCGAACGCGCCCGCTTTTCGATCCGGAAATCGTGCGTCGTGCAGCCAAAGAGTCGTTCGTAAAACTCAATCCAATGAAGGTTGCGAAAAACCCCGTGATGTTTGTTGTCGAAGTAGGAGCGGCTTTGACGACAATATTCGTCATCAAGGACGCAATCAGCGGCGCGGGGGGCGTCTTTTTTGGCATTCAAATCTCATTCTGGTTGTGGTTTACGGTAATCTTCGCCAACTTCGCGGAAGCCATGGCGGAAGCGCGCGGCAAAGCTCAAGCCGACGCCCTGCGCAAGACCAAAATCGATACGGTCGCGCACAAGGTCTTGCCAAATGACAAGTTCGAGATCATACCTGCGTCGAAGTTGCGTAGCGGGGACATCGTATACTGCGAAGCAGGTTATCTCATTCCGGGAGATGGAGAAGTCATCGAAGGCGTTGCCAGCGTCGACGAATCCGTCATTACGGGGGAGAGCGCGCCTGTGATTCGGGAATCCGGCGGCGACCGCAGCGCAGTGACCGGCGGTACGACGGTTTTATCGGACCATATCAAGATCCAAATCACTTCTAATCCGGGTGAAACGTTTTTGGACCGCATGATCGCCCTCGTCGAAGGCGCAGTTCGACAGAAGACACCCAATGAA
Source organism: Terriglobia bacterium (assembly GCA_963705015.1). Lineage (GTDB taxonomy): Bacteria > Acidobacteriota > Terriglobia > Acidiferrales > UBA7541 > Palsa-360. The sequence continues at coordinate 4,686,640 of CAVPIN010000002.1, read as the reverse complement.
ATCGCACTCAATATTCTGATTGCGGGTCTAACCTTGATCTTCCTGCTGGCCGTTGCCACCCTGCCGCCCTATGCGAACTACGCGATTCAAGCCGTCAATAATGGTACCGCGCCGACCATTGCAGTTCTCGTTTCCCTGCTCGTTTGTTTGATCCCGACGACCATCGGCGGATTGCTTTCCGCGATCGGCATCGCGGGAATGGACCGCGTGATGCAACATAACGTTTTGGCCATGAGCGGCAAGGCGGTGGAAGCATCAGGCGATGTGAATACTCTGCTACTCGACAAAACTGGAACCATCACTCTCGGTAATCGACAGGCGGTCGAATTCCTCACGGTTGAGGGAGTGAGCGAGAGCGAACTGGCGGATGCGGCTCAGCTTTCCAGCCTCGCTGACGAAACTCCGGAGGGGCGTTCGATCGTCGTGCTGGCCAAGGAAAAATATAAATTGCGAGGTCGTGAAGTCGCCCAGTTTAACGCCGTGTTTATTCCCTTCTCCGCGTATACGCGAATGAGCGGCGTTGACATGGATGGCCGCCGGCTTCGGAAAGGAGCGACGGATGCCATTACTCAGTTCGTGAAGGAGGCTGGCGGCAAGGTGCCTCCAGCCCTTCAGGAGATATCTGACCGCATTTCCAGGAATGGCGGCACGCCTCTCGCCGTGGCGGATGGGCCAAGAGTTCTGGGCATCGTTCATCTGAAAGACGTCGTGAAAGGCGGCATGCGGGAACGCCTCGCTTCTTTGAGGGCCATGGGAATTCGCTCGGTCATGATCACAGGCGATAATCCCTTGACCGCTGCAGCCATTGCTCAAGAAGCCGGTGTGGATGACTTTCTTGCGCAAGCCACACCCCAAGATAAGCTTGAGTACATTCGTAAAGAGCAAGGTCAAGGACGCCTTGTCGCCATGACGGGTGACGGAACCAATGATGCGCCCGCGCTAGCCCAGGCCGACGTAGGGGTGGCCATGAACACGGGAACGATGGCAGCGAAAGAGGCTGGCAACATGGTCGATCTCGATAGCAATCCGACGAAGCTCATCGAAATTGTCGCCATCGGAAAACAATTGCTCATAACTCGCGGTTCACTAACCACTTTTTCAATCGCCAATGATGTCGCGAAATACTTTGCAATCATCCCGGCGATGTTTGCAGCAATCTATCCCGAGCTGAACAAGCTGAACATTATGGGATTGCACTCGCCGCAAAGCGCGGTGCTCGCGGCAGTCATCTTTAATGCGGTAATCATCATAGCCCTGATTCCGTTGGCCCTCCGCGGCGTGCAATATAAGCCTGTAAGCGCAGGCCAGATGCTAACGCGTAACTTGCTGATCTATGGCCTTGGCGGGATCATTGTGCCTTTTCCCGGCATTTGGCTGATCGATAAGATGCTCGTTGCGCTGCATCTTGCGTAAGTGTATGGGCGGTCGCCTAGGCGACGAGCCCGCAGAAAAAAAGGAGTAGCACATGTTGAAGGAACTTGGACCTGGACTCCGATTGACATTGATTTTCACGATTCTCACCGGATTGCTATACCCCGCTGTGATGACCGGTGTGTCCGAACTCATATTCCCAAAACAGGCGAACGGGAGCCTCATTACGGTTGGCGGCAAAGTTGTCGGATCGAGCCTCATCGGCCAGCCCTTCAGCAAGCCTGAATATTTTCATCCGCGTCCATCAGCGGCTGGCAATGGTTACGATGCAACTCAATCGGGAGGGTCCAATCTGGGCCCCACGAGTGCCAAACTCCTTCACGGAACGACCAAAATGGATGACAAGAAAAACGAGATCGTCGATTTCGACGGCATCGGCCTTCGCGTCGTGCATTACTGCGTCGAGAACAATCTCCCTTATGAATCATCTGTACCTCTTGATCAATTTAAGGATTCGCACGGTGACCTCGATGACGTAAAACTGATCAAGGCTTTCAATGATGACAAAACGCCGTTGCGGTTCACGCCGAAGACGCCGATTCCACAGGATGCTGTAACCGCCTCTGCTTCGGGGCTGGACCCGCACATCAGTCCCGCGAATGCCGAGACGCAAGCTGGACGTATCGCCAAGGCACGCGGTGTTTCCTCGGATCAAGTGAAACAATTGATCCCGCAGTACACCGACAGCGCTGATTTGGGATTCCTCGGCGAGCCGCGCGTAAATGTACTGATGTTGAATGTCGCATTGGATCAGAAGTTTCCGACGTCGAAGTAAGGAGAGAACGCAACTGCACGGGAAATGCGGTTCAGATTGGCCACTGCGAAGTGAAATTTTAGCCGAGTGAGCTACCGAGTCAAACTTCTCCTTTTTTCCCTTTGTGCCATTACTATCCTGTTCCTCGTCGACACTGCTTACCAGGGTCTTAACACCCTTTCACGTCTAAAAGTGGTTGAAGCTGAGCGGGATCAGTGGCAACGGCCGTCCGATGTTGTCCAGGCACTCAATTTGAGGCCCGGAAACGTAGTTGTCGATCTGGGATGCGGGTCGGGATACTTCACGGTCAAACTCTCGGGGTTGGTTGGCCAGAGCGGCAGAGTTCTGGCGGAGGACATCCGTAGGTTGCCCCTGGTATTTTTGTGGCTCAGGACCTTCCAAAGCGGTCAACGCAACATCAAAATTGCACTGGGCGAACCCGACGATCCCCACATACCTATCCAGGGCGCGAATGCCATACTCATCGCCAACACGTACCATGAATTTACGAATTCCCAAGCGATTCTTCTTCATGTGGTCCGGTCATTGGTTTCCGGAGGGCGGCTGGTTGTCGTCGATCGTGAACCTCGGGCGGACGGCCAAGGGTCTACGGGAACTGCAACGCCGTATCATGAAGTATCCTCTGAGCAAGTTGAAGGCGAACTTCGTCATGCGGGGTTTGAGATCGTCAGCCGGGAGGATCGCTTCGTCGAAAGCGATCCCTCCAATGAGCATTGGTGGCTTATCGCTGCCCGCAAACCATAGTTCAATTGCCTGATTGGGGTGTGCCTGTTCGCGCCTGGCGCACTGTCAGGATATTGGAGACGTTCTACAAGCTATGGGGCGGAAAGGACTGTCCCGGGATGATAAAGACTAACTGTAAGAACGCGTAACGGTCCGCGCCGCCGAGCGGCGGGACCAAGGGGTTCATAAATAGAAGGGCTGCTAGGTAGCAAGCTGCAGGCGATATCCCACCCAAGGCTCCGTAATGAGATATTTCGGGTTCTTCGGAGAGCGCTCGACCTTACTCCGCAGCCGGTTCATGAAGACGTGCAGATATTGCGGGTCGTGCCCGTGCTCAGCGCCCCACACCGCTTGCAGGAGTTCGCGATGCGTGATCGTTCGGTTGGAATGGGTCGCCAGGTAGGAGAGCAAATCCAATTCCTTTGGGGTTAGGCGCACACGTTCCTCACCAATCAGAATATGGCGCGCCTCAAAATCGATCTCCACGGCTCCAAGACGCAGATGCGCCGCGGGAAACGGCGGAGAATCAACTGTTCTTCTAAGTACGGCGCGAACCCGCGCCCGCAGTTCGGAAAAACCGAATGGTTTTGTGATGTAGCCATCCGCTCCGGCGTCAAGGGCTTCCACCTTGTCCGTTTCGGAATCACGCACCGTAACCATAACGATTGCGGGATTCGATCCCATAGCGCGAAGCTCGCGGCAAGTTTCAATGCCGGATTTTCCCGGCATGTTGACGTCCAGAAGCACCAGGTCGTACTCCGAGGAACGCATTGCCTTGAGCGCTTCGTCGCCATTCGCGGCTTCTGAAACTTCGTACCCTTGTGAAGTGAGAGTAGTCCGCATGACGCGGCGGATCTGCGACTCATCGTCCACAACCAGAATTCTTCCTTCGCTCATATCGTGCCTCCTCTCACCCAATCCAAAATTCAGAGGGGCCACACCATTTGGTGTACAGTAGGCCTTAGGCGGTAAATAAGTCATAAACAATTCATGTGTGGGCCGTAAAGGGCAGGAGGTCAAATTTTCGTGTTGTGATATTGGCACCCACCAAACGGTGGGCACTTCTATTTCGCCGCAAAAACAATTCCCATATTGAACTCTGTTCGTCAAAGCAAGGCTCTAATTTGGCATCTATTCCATTGCGCTTTGTAATGTTGGCCGCCCGAAGATTGTTAGGAATGGGTCCGCGTCAAAGAATCTCGCCGCTTTCCACCACCGTCCCGGGGCGCGCTGCATAAAAATGGAATGCCACGAGAAACGCCGCCCCGGCCAGATAGCTGGCCGTAAATGCCGGGGCAGCCAGAAAGCCGATCACGTTTTCCACGCCCTGGCTCGAAATTCGGAACGCATGAATCAATCCAAAGCACGACAGTACCGCCGCGGCGCAGAGCCAGGCGGCCGCGTGCAGAAAGCGCCGGTCGAGCATGAAGGCAAGCGCGGCGGCCCAGACCATGGAAACCAGCAGCGATCCTTGACTGAGGGCAATGAGTCCATAAATAGGCAGCTCATCTCCGAAGCTCGGCGCGCTTTGCAGGAAACTGGAGCCGCCCTTGCGCAGCGCGAGATCGACCAACCCAACGGCCCATGACGCCAGCAGAGGAATCAACCCAAACGCCACGGCAATGGCATGCGACTTGGGGACTTCCGTGAATGCCTGCGCGACCATCACCAACCCAAACCACACCACGATCATGGCCACTACTTCCAGCGGAACCACACGCAGAAACGGAGTGACCAATCCCGTGAGGCACACCAGCGTGGTGGCCGCTCCACTCATCATCGAGTAACCCGCCCGCGCACCAAGAGACTTGTGAGCCATGTGCCCGAAATACAGCGCTGTGGGAAAAGGGCTCCCGAACGCAGCGGCGGCCAGCGTGGCCAGCCCGTTCACCAGCAAGGAAGGCATCGTGGGGTAATCGTCTCCGGCCACTTGAACACTTTCGAGAACCTGCAAGGAAACAATGGTGTCCGCAAGGCTCATCGGCAGAATGATCGACAGAAATTTCCATCCTTCGCCATAGCGTAGAAATTCGTAGAGGTTGATGGGCAGTGGCAAATGTAACCCCAGCGCGCTGAACGCAGGCGCGACCGGCAATGGGTAGGCGTGAAATGCTTTCAGCACGCCCGCCAGAATCGCTCCGGTGGCAATGCAAACCAGTCCACCCGGCAACCGGAACGGCAAGCGGATCCGCGCGGAATAAATCGTCAAAATAATGATGGCGGGCAGCAAGGCAAGCGCCGGCGCCTGGAAAACGCGCAAGACAAAACCTAAACACAGGAACGCCATGGCGATCCCCGCTAGTGGGCACAACAGCGCCGCGCGAGGTGTGTGCCGCCTCAACCAGTCCGTGCAGAACGCTCCTGCCGTTTGAACGATGCCGCTGAGAAAGCACGCGAACACCCCGGCCTGCCAGGCGATATTGGAATCGCGGGTGCGCTCGTACACCGGGAGCATGATCAGAAAAATGTACGCGAAGATGGTCGGCGCGTTGACTCCGAACGGAATGGCCGTCACGTCGGTACGCCCGGTGCGTTCAGCCAGGCGGTGCGCCTGCCAGGAGTAAAAAATATTTCCGCCCAAAATGGACAACGCCACACCGGGCAGGATGCGCGTGGCCACCATGCTCGGAGGAAATCCGCACAAAGGAGCCAAGCCCGCAATCAGCAACAGGTCAGGAAAACCGCTGAAGAAAAGGGCGAAGCACCCATCCCAATCTCCCACAACAAACCACGGGATGCGTTGTCGGGGAGTGATCGTGGTTTGGCTTGACATATGCGCTCAGGCAGTCCCGTGACGCAGGCCCAGTTTTTTCAACCATTGGCGGTAGGCGATGGCTGTGCGGTCCGAGCGCAAATGCAGTTCGGCCTGCAAGTCGAGCGGCAGAAGCTCCGGCCGCTGCGACTCAACGATGGGAATGTCCTGGCGACTGACGACGTCCTGAAATCTCACCAACTCTTCTACGGGCGTGTCCTTCGCGTAGTTGAGCGCCAGAATCAGCCAGGCAATACTCTCGCGGTCTGCCGCAGGTGTCACTGCGGCAAAGATCGAAAAGCAGTTTTTCCCGTGAACCTTGCGGAAGGACGAAATCAGGGGGCGCGGAACTTCAAACGTATAGCGGACCATGGCAGGGCGGCCCGTGCCGTCGGGATCCGGCTGCCAAGCGGGAATGTCCCTGGCGACGATTCCTTCTGCGGAAACTTCGACCTCATAATCGCCGATCTCCGTGTGGGACGGATCGCCCAGAAAACCTGCATGAACGAACGGGAAATGGGCCACATCGAGAAAGTTTTCGATGACGCGCGGACCATGAGCGCGAAATAGATAAGGCCCGGAAGCTACCTTAAGAAAAGAAGTGTCATCCCATTCGGCAAACTCCGGAACGCCATGCGCAGGCGTTCCCAGACAGACCCAGACGTGACCGTATTTTTCCCGCACGGCATAGACCGTTGTTTGCGCTCTCGCCGGGGGCGGCTGATCCGGGTGAGCAGGGATGCGCACGCATTGCCCTGACCCGTTATATTCCCAGCCGTGGTAGGGGCAGGCGAGGCAATCGCTCGTGAGCCGCCCACCCGAAAGCCGGGCGCCTCGATGAAGACACAGGTCGTGCCACGCGTGCAGGCCGTCGCTACTTCGCCAAAGCACGAGTTCGTGGTCGAGCAGGCGCACTGCCTTAGGTTCACCGGCCAACTCGCTGGCTCGCGCAACAATATGCCAATCGTGCAGCAGGATGGGATCGTCAATCATGGCTTACCGACAGGGATCTCCCCAGAACCCCGCGAACGCGCACGAATATAGCATGGGGCGCGCGCAACCTGCGTCCGCGCGTCCTGCATATTTCGGCTTCGTCGAATCTATTTTTTGAATGACTCGGATGGCGTATTGCAGTTTGCGCGACAAACAGTGGCTAACGGGTCTTCGCTGCGGCAGCTTTACGCACAGCGGCTAGGCCTTTCCAATCTTCCAGATCCTGTTCCGGTTTTTCTTTCCGGTAATTCGCGTAGAAGGCGATCATGTCGGGATCTTCCAGAATATCTACCTGCACTCCCTTTTGCCGGAGCATTTCCTCGTTGCCGGAGGAATTTGTGACGTCGCCGACGACCACCCGTTGGAATTGACGCATGTAAATCAGCGCCGCGCAGACATCACAAGGGCTTAAGGACGTAAACATCGTCGTCTTGCTGAAATCCAGACGTCCGGCGTCACGCACAGCGGAAGTCTCGCCGTGATTATACGGGTGGTTTTCCTGGACCAACGTGTTATGCCCTTTTCCCAGGATCTGGCGCGTCTCGTTGCTTATGATTACGCCTCCAATCGGAGAGCCACCCTCTGCATATCCTTTTTTCGCGAGGAGCACCGCGATGCGCATGAAGTCTTTGTCCGTCAGTTTCTTGAAAAATCCATCCTCCACGATCTGAGAAAGGCTTTTCGTGGGGAGATGAGCAATGGTATTGAGTACCTCATCGGCAACAGGAGTGTCGCGGGTAATAAGGGGTTTCATAAAGGCTCCTTGCAGAATCACAATCCCTGCGGTCACTGAAGAATAAAGAGCCCCTATTCTCCAAGAAATATTGAAAAAAAGATAGCGTGAGCCGGCGTTGACGGCGGCCCAATTTAATCCACGAAAGAACAAACACATGCCCGCCCCAAAAACGGGCGGCCCCTACAAAAACTTCGACCAACAATGTTGGGCAGCTTTTGTAGAGGCCCTTCCGTCCCGTGGTTTCGGGACGGAAGGGGCATATTTCAAATTGCGTCATTAATCGAGCGCGCTGCATTGCAAGGAGCAAGGTCAAGTGTCGCCGCGCGCGGCGCTTTTCACGCGCGAGTTGAACAGAAACCACAGGAGGACCGCGGCCAGGTAGACCAGATAGATGAATGGCAACTTGCCGTACGGGCCTTCGGGCACGGGATATAGATTGCCAATGAGCGCCAGCACCATGGCGGCGCATGCGAGCCAGGGAATTGTTTTTGTTGCAGCATTGGTGATGCCGTGGTGGTCACGCAGATAGCTGGGAAGCGCGAAGCAGACCAGGCCATAGGTGACGATGAATCCGTATGTCGCGAGCGACCCCATCCAGCCGTAGACGTCAAAGCCACTGGCGCCTCGAGCGGCGAGAATGACGACGGGAACTAACGCGGCCAGGCCGGTAACGAGTATCGCTACGCTGGGCGTTTCGTTTCGCGCATGCGTGGCGCGAAGCGAGCTGTGGGTGAGTTCGTTGTGCGCCATCAACAGCAGAACGCGGGCAGCGGCGGTGATGCAGGCGAGCGTACACGCGAAAAGACTCACAACCGCCCCGATGTCGATAAGCAATCCGAGCACGGGCATGCCGCCGACGCCCGCAAGCACGTGCAGAGGCGCGTCGCTCGTTCCGAGTTCCTGCCCGGCAATACGGAATCCGAGGACTTCGGTATAGGCACAAAGGGTAAAAAAGGCGCCGCCCAGAATTGAGCTTAGAATGACGGCGCGTGGAATCGTCTTGAGCGGATCGCGCGCCTCCGCCCCCATGGTCGTTGCGCTCTCGAAGCCAACAAAACTGAACAGCGCGAGCACCAACCCCAGCCGAAGCCCGCTGCCCGTCACGCCGCGCAGATGAAGCTGGGCCGCATCGCCGTGAAGGCCGTGGTGCGCCAGCACCAGCGACACGACGACGATAATCAGAGTGACGGAAATGGCTTCGATCCACAGCATAAGGCGGGCGGAAATTTTCACGTCGCGCCAGGCGATCCACATCGAAGCGACTGTGACAATTGTCGCCAGGAGCACCGTGGAGCTCGCGTGGCCGGTCGTTTCGCGCAGCAACACATTCGCGTATTGATAAAAGCCGCCGATCACGCTGGCGCCCGTGGCCACATAGGCAAGCAACAAACTCCACGCTGCGGTGGTCCCGAGCCACGGCGGCAGAATCATCGAAGCATAGGAATACAGCGACCCGGGCGAGGAAGAATAGCGGGCAAAACGACCCACGCACCATGCGACCAGAAGGATCGCCGTAGTAGCAAGCACATAGGCCAGCCAGGTCCCATTGCCCGCGAGCGCGCACACCAGAGGAATTGTAGCCACCGGGGTCGCGGTGGGCGCGATGGTTGAAATGGATTGCGCCAGGGTTTCCATCGGCGACAGCACCTCGCGCCGCAAACCGTAGCTGGCAGCTTTTGTATCTCGCTCTGTTCCTGAAACGCCCGCGGGGGAATTCGTTGTCTTCTCCGGAGGGACGGATGTGCCCATGTCGGACATTACCATACAGGTCCCCCACCAGTGGAGCAAGGAGCACTGATAAAAGACAAAGCCTATTCACATCGTAAATGCAAATTCAGTTCCTGACATCGCGTCTTATTTCTTGATTTCAATCTCATCAGGGTGAAACGTTCGGACCGGACTTTTCCACAGCCCACCGGATTCGGAAAAAAGACAATTTGTGAGATAAATTTCGCCAACGTCAGATGTCTTATCAACACGCCAGGGGAAGCGTGCAACCGAAATACAAATAACTGATGGCTGTGATCTAAAGAATGCGTTTTTAATCGTTGCCAAGCTGGCGTAAATTTCTCCGAATTATTCGCAGGCTGGAAGTGGGGCAAAAGGGGGTACGGAAATCAGGGGAATATGGTTTTCCGACCAGTGTTGGGGGTCGATTTCGACTTTGGAGGAAATCGAAAATGAATTTGCGTATAAGGGCTTGTGCATTGCTCCTTGGTTTCTTGTTTGGATCGGCTTCCATAATTGCGCCCTACGCACGCGCGCAGCAGACACTCGGCGGCATCACGGGCACGGTAACAGATGCGTCTGGCGCCGTGGTCGCAGGCGCGACCGTAACATTGGTTGGGGATCAGACGAAACTGACCCGCTCACAGAATTCCAACGCGAACGGAAGCTATGACTTCGTGAACCTGCCCATCGGGGCCTACACCCTCACGTTTACTCAAGCGGGTTTCCAGGCTTTGACGATCCCATCCATCCTGGTGCAAGCCAATCGCACCGTGACCGTAGCTGCTTCCCTGAAGGTTGGCAACGTCACCGAATCCATTACGGTCGAGGAAACACCTTTGTTGAACGCCGTCGATACGACCAACGGCTACGTCATGGACAAGCTGGAGATCGACGCGGTCCCCCTGCCTACCAGTTCCTTCACCGGGTTGGTTACACTTTCCCCCGGTGTGAATTCGGAGCTTCAGTCCGGGTCAGGAGCTAATGAAGGTCTAGGTAATGCGCCGATTTGGGCCAACGGCCAGCGCGACACCAGCAATAGTTTCTTGCTCAACGGCGTGGATGCCAAGAATCTTTTCAACGGCAAGACCACGAGTAATGTGACCTCTTCGCGGGTCGTAAATGCCACGGGTGTCAGCACCTCCTCCGCCTTGAGCTCACTTCCCATTCAGAGCAGCGCCTCGGTTTACCTTGCCATCGGCGAGTCGATTCCTTCCCCGCCTCAGGAAACCATCCAGGAAGTTCGCGTGAACACCTCGATGTACGATGCCCAGCAAGGCTCCACGAGCGGTGCGCACATCGACATGAGCACGGCTTCCGGTACAAACAATATTCACGGTAGCCTTAATGTTCATCGCGGGACAAACTGGCTGAACGCTGACCCATACTTCTATAATGCGGACCCCAATATCCCTGCGAGCGAAAAGAATCCGTCGATGCACCGCTACACGGCAGGCGGCGGGATAGGCCTGCCGATCAAGAAGGATAAACTTTTCTTATATGTGAACTATCAGCATACCCATTCCTCCGATGAGGAAATCGGCATTTACCGTCCCACAGTACCGGGAGGGCTCTTTCAAACTTCGGATCCTACGAACTCCAGCAATCCCTGCCTAACTGGGAATAGCTCTCTGCCGGGGATGCGCTCAGCCTCTTGCCTGGCATACGTCGCGAACGCTAACAATCTTTCTTTCCTTCCGCTTCCAGATACATGCGCCCTATCAGCAATCGGCACAACCACGTTTGCCGCTCCGGATCCAGGAAACGTAAATTCGTGCGGAACAGGGGCAACCTCGAACCAAATCAGCCCCATCGCCTATACGCTGTTCAATTACGGATGCCCCAAAAACTGCATGGTTCCCTGGGCCAACCCGAATGCACTGGCGTTCAATACCGGGAATGCGGCACTCGTTCAAGCGTTTCCGGAAACCGCCGAGGAACCCGGCACAGCCTACTTTATCGCCGACCAGGCAGTTGTGGATTTGGATTGGAATCCCAATTCATCGCATTCCTTCTCTGCAAAGTATTACTACCAGCATGACCCCACGACCGCGCCCTATGCCTATTCATCGGTCCCCGGCTTTCCGCAGCATTTGGACGCGGGCAGCCAGGTTATCTCCCTCAGCCATACGCAGATCGTCAAGTCCAACCTGAGCATTACCGAAACTTTCGGGTTTATCCGGGAAAAGGCCTACAGCACGGTCGGCCAGCCTTTCACGATGGCGCAATTCACGGCCGCGTGCATGGGCTTCATGAGTCAGGCCGGCGTCACCCTTGCCAATCCCACTGCCGATTGCTCGATCAACAATTTCGGTTCACCCATCTTCCCGGGCATAACGATCAACTGGCCTTCCAGTCAAGTCCTGCCATCTGTTTCGCCCCTGTTCAATATGGGCGCCGGCGCGGAGTCCATGGGCGCCTTCACGGGAGTCTTCCAAAACCGCTTCAATCCTTCCGTCAACGCCATCTGGACTTTGGGGAAGCACACCCTGACGTTCGGCGGCAGCTTTTCCTATACGCAACTCAACACGCGGGATCGCAGAAATCAATTGGGCATGATCGAAGGAGAATCGATCAATCAATTTCTGCAAGGGGAACTCTTCGACGATTATCTTTATTCTGGAACTTTGATTCTTACCGGCAATCCCAATCGCTACTGGCGCGCCAAGGAGACCGGCGAATACATCCAGGACAAGTTTCAGCTGCGGAGCAATTTGGCGATCACGGCGGGATTGCGCTTCGATTGGGAGGGGGGCTTAACAGAGAAGAACGGAAACCTTCTCAATTTCGATCCCTCGCAATACGAATACGATCCCATCGGCGACAATATTATGAAGACCGGCTTGCTGGTCGCCGGAAACAGCCCGCACGCGACACCCGGCGTAAGCAAATCGACACTCACGGGGCGGCAATGGGGTTTTGGGCCCCGGCTTGGCGTCGCCTGGAGCCCGAAGATGTTCAATAGCAAAGTCGTGGTTCGGGCCGGGTGGGGCATGTACTACGACCGGGGAGAACTCTATACCTATTTTTCGCCGGGCGTCGCCCAGAGCATCTCGCCGGGTGGGCCTTTCGGAATCAACCAGCAGCAGCCCTTTGTGGGTACGCAATACTGCCCGACCCAATATGTCGGCACTTATAACAGTTGTATTCAAGCCGGTACTGGGACGGCATTGGTGCCGCAGACGTCGAATCTCGAGAACCCCTGGGGACCCACCCTTGGGGCCCCTCCTTCGGGGAATCCGACCACAATCGCCAATTTCAATCCCTCCTCCGGGTGCCCTTCTGCTACCACCCCCGGTTGCACTCCTCCTCTGCCTAATGCCGCTGATCTCGAGGCGGGGGGCATACCCTTCTATTTGGGTGCGTACGCACGGAACAACAAGCTTCCCTATACCATGAACTCGACGCTCGATATTCAGTGGCAACCGCGCAACGATCTGGCCATCGATATCGGCTACGTGAATGCGCTCGGCCGTCATGAGGTTATTCCCCTGCCGTTCAATCAGGCGAGGATTGCGTCGCCTGGCAATCCGCTGTGTGGGCCAGCTGCAGTATGCCCGAACGCACCCATGTCTCCGTCCGCTCAGTCTTATACATATGGCTACTCCGTGCAGACAGGACCTGACTCGTATTACGACCAGAACCCGTTGCCGCTAGCCAACGTGAACGGACATATAAATGCCGCAGTACAGGTTAACTCAGAAGGAGGCAACGTTGACGAGCGTGTTCCGTACATCGGGTACGCGGGGGAGTCGGAGCTTTACACGGCTGAAGGAGTATCCGCGTACAATGCGTTGCAAGTCCACGTCGAAAAAAGAATCAGTCACGGGCTGCAGGCGGGCTTTTCCTACACCTTCTCACGATCATTTGATGAGCAAAGCGCCCTGGGACTTTTCTATAACGGCAGCAATCCTCTCGATTTGCGGGGAGGCTATGCCCCCTCGGACTTCGACCGGACGCACGTTTTCAGCATCGACTATCATTATGAGCTCCCCAATTTCCTCCCGGTCAACTCCTGGGAAGGCAAAGTGGCTGACGGCTGGGGCCTCCAGGGCCTCATTACCCTGCAAAGTGGACAGCCCTTCAGCGTCATCGACTACAGCGGAGCGGTCGGAAGTATTTATTACGGGATCAACGATGGAATCACGAACCCGATCGTGCCGCTATGCAACGCGGCATACGTCGCCGCCGGACAATGCTCCAAACCTTGCACTCCCCAGAGTGCACTCACCGGACAGAGGGGCAACGTTCCCGGTCTTCCATCGATAGACCCAAGCTGCTTCACGCTTCCGCTACTTAAGCCCGGCGACCTGAACGGCGGCATTCCTGCCGGCGATACTTATGAGACGAATTTCATCCCCAATGGCGGTCAGCGCAATATCTTCAGGCAGTTGTGGCAGAAGCGGGCCGACATTTCCCTGGTGAAGAATACGAAATTGACGGAGCGGTTTAACTTGAAATTCACCTTCGACGTTTTCAACCTGACGAACCATCCCAGTTTTGACATACCCATCGACAATATCAATCAAAATTATGCCTTCAACGGGTTCCCGCCAAATTTCGGCTCGAACGGACTGCCAACCTCGTCGACCCCCCTGCCCTCGGGCTGCTCCGCCACTTCTTCAGGATCCACTGGCAGTCTCTATGGTTGTCCCACGGGTCTTGGACAGGTCGTCCATACCATCGGCGGGCCGCGAGAGATTCAGATGTCGTTGAGTTTGTCGTTCTAAACGAGATCAACCAAATGAGCGGCCTTCCTATGGAAGGCCGCTTACTGGCACCGGTCCGAAATGCTGGTAGTGACTCAATTTAGTTCTCGAGCGAGCAAACAGATGCCCGCCCAAAGTACGGGCGGCCTCTACGAAACCTACAACTGGTATTAATCAGGGGGTTTTGTAGAGGACATTCCGTCCCGTGTTTTTCGGGACGGAATGGGCAGCCTTCAAATTGAGTCACCACCAAAATGCTACATAGTGCGGGACTCGAGCAGAGTTCCGAAATAGAGTTTGTGCGGTGTGGGCGAGGACAGGCCCGCAGATTTAATCCATCCGCAAACATCGGAAATTCGGTGAGTGCGGCCCTGCGGCACTTCAACGAGCATCATGAGGTCGAACAATGCCTCGACCGGATTGCTATGCCCTCCGTCAGGAATAAACACATCCACGATGACGAGCTTGCCACCGCTGCGGACAAGTCGCGCGGCACGCATCACGATGGCGGATGCAGTCGCCGCATCAAAATCGTGCAGGACATGGGACAGGAATACACAATCGAATGTTCTTCCTGAGAGGCCGCAACCGTCCTTAAGAAAATTTGCAGCCACCGTTTCCACACGGTCCAGCAGCCCCTTCCGCTCCAGGTATTCCTTCGCAACCGGAATTATCTCCGGTAAATCTGCGAGCGTTACGCCTGAGTCGGGAAGCGCCCGGGCCAGTTCGGCAGCGTAGCCGCCGCCTCCCCCGCCCAGGTCAAGAATGTTCCTGGCACCCCGGAAAGCGCCCGTCGCTATGATTCCGGGGGCGGCTAGCTCAGCAAGGTCGTTGAGCGCGAGCAGGAATTTCTTAACCGACGTAAAATCATTGGCCACTCGATCCGGAAACGAAGGAAAGAGCGACTGGCCCGAAGAAATCGCATCTGCAAGCCGACCCCATGCCGTATAGAAGAGGTGCTCCTTCCAAGCCAACCTCGCCATTCCGCCGGCACCTTCGCGAACGAAGGACTTCGAGAAATCGTTGAGTGCAAAGCGCTCGCCATCCACCGAAACATATTCCAGCGATGCGAGGGCAGCGAGCAGCCTTGCAACCGAGTCAACCGGCGCCGACACTCGCTTCGCCACTTGCGACGCCGTTGCGGCACCGTCTCCTAGGGCCTCAAACACGCCCAGCTTCGCTGCAGCCATCAGCACGGCGGATCTTTGATAAAGCGTTAATTCCTGGTATGGGTCCATCGTCGATAAGGGGCGCGTCAGTTCAATATCTTTCTCAAGCGCCAGGCGATCTTTGCCACGGACAGTAGTGACGGTCTGCCCTCTGTAGCTTTCTCGCCGCGCTCGTCGGCAAGCACCGCGGCCGCGGCCAGCTTCCCGGGCATTCCGTGAACGCCTCCTCCCGGATGTGTGCCTGCCCCCGAAAGGTACAGGCCGGCAATAGGGGTTCTGTAACGCGAAAACCCCGGGGCGGGCCGCAGATTGAACAGTTGGTCGATGGTCATGTCCAGATGATTGGGATTGCCTGCGGGATTTCCAAGCCTCTTCTCCCAATCCGACGGTCCGGTAATCTTCCGGCCGACAACAGAAGCAGTTATCCCCGGCGCAAATTGCTCGAGCGTTTGAAATACGGCGTCGGCAGCCTTTTCGTTCGCGCCCGGCCACGTGTCACCGTCCGTGAAAACCGCGGGCACAAATGCCGAGGCCCACAGCGTCGCCTTCCCCGGCGGACATTGCGAGGGATCGTCCGCGGAAGGAATAGCCACCATGAGCGGCAGCTGCGCGGGAATCCGGCCCCCGGTCACAACCTTCATCGCCGACACGTAGGCGTCCGGTTTGTGCATTAAGTATTTGAGTGACCCCGCGAACGCAGGAGTCTCCCCACGAAATACGGGTGGTCGATCCAAGGCCGCGTCGACTTTGATTTCGCCAACGTTGAACAGGCCCGAATGGGTTCCCGCCAACGCTTTTCGCCAAGGTGCCGTCAGCAGTTCCTGCGGCAGGAGCCCTGCCACCCGCTTCACGTCGATGGTCGAAATGACGTAATCGGCTTCGATTTTCTCGCCGGAATCGAGAGCCACGCCTGAGACTCGCCCGGATCGCACCAGGATCTCGCGGACGGAGGCCGCGCACTTCACTTCCCCTTTGCGGGCCGCGAGCGCCCGAAGGAGCGCCTCAATCAATTCCCCAGTTCCCCCCTGCGGCCGCGCACCAAGGCTCCCGTGCGAAGACGGAAGAAGGCACGCAAGTAGACCGCTGCCGGGCGCCCAGGGTGGCATCTGCGGGTGGCTGGAAAAGGCGGCAGCGGCGGCGCGCATTTCAGGGCAGCGCAGCCATTCGTCGATCACTGCGCAGGAGGGCGCCAGCACCGTTCGAATCAGGGCCTCCGCATCGCCCCCGAAGTCCGCAAGCCTGTCAAGGATGTCGGTGATTCCTCCCACTCCGGGAACCTTCACATGCTGGAGGGAGCCCACTGCCGACATGATCGGGCTGGCGAACGCGGCAAAGCGTTCCCATTCTCCGGCCTCAACGTCGCCAAAATCACGCCGGAATCCCTCCAGCGTAGTCGACAGACTGCGATGAAACAGTGCTGTCCGGTCGGCGACATGCGCGGCCAGCAGATGTTCGGTGCGAATCCAGCGGAGCCCGTGTTGCTCGAGGTCCAGTTCGCGATCGACCCCGCTGTGCACGAGTCCTTCGAGTTCAATTGCGCCGGTGTTGAAACGGTAGCCGGGAAAGACCTCCTCCGTGAAGGTGCAGCCACCGGGGACCGACGCCCGCTCAAGGACAGTGACCTGGTGCCCCGCGGCCGCCAGGTACACCGCGCAGACCAGGCCATTGTGTCCCGCACCAATGATCAGCGTGCGAGGCATGACAATTCCGACAGGTTACTCGCCTTCGCAAGGGCGCACGCCAGCTCGCGCACCTTGGGTACGATGGAACGCGGGTCGCAGGTTTCGAACTTGCCATCCGCCAGCAGCCTGCGGCCGTCGACCCATACGTCAGCAATGGACTCAGGTCCAGCGCCGTAGATAATTTGTTGATAGGGGTCGTGCACCACCGCGCCTCCGAACGAGTTGCCATCAAACCGGACGACGTCGGCACGCTTGCCGGGTTCAAGCGATCCGGTGACCTCACCCAGCCCAAGCACTCGCGCTCCGTCGATGGTGCCCATTTTCAGCAGCTGCCAGGCATCGGCTGCTTCGGGGTTCAGCCGGTGCACCTTCTGAAGAAGCGCGCCAATCTTCATCGCCTCAATCATATTGTGGCTATCGTTGCTGGCCATTCCGTCGGTACCAATTCCCATCAAGACGCCGTACGCCGCGAACTCTCCGAGTGGACACACACCGGACCCCAGGATCATGTTGGCGGTGGGGTTATAGATGATCGCCGCTTCACATTCGGCGATCATTTCGATTTCGTCAGCCGATACCCAAACGCCGTGGCCGGCGATGCAGTCGGCCTCAAGGAGCCCAATTTCCTTGGCCTGCTCGACCGTGCTTCTTCCCCATCGAATTTGCGCCGCGGTTTTCTCCTCGCGCACTTCCGCCAGGTGAGTGTGCACCCCCTTTTTCGTGGATCGGGCAAGATCACTGGAGGCTTCGAGCAGCGCATCGCTCTGGCCCAGGACGGTGCCTACTCCCACGCGAAAGCCGACGCGCCGGGATGCAGCGCAGCGTTCGGCAAGGGCGTGATGCTCGTCGAGGATTCGAGCGACCGGCAACCGCGCTGTCGCGCCCCAGGCGATATCTTCGGCCCCGAACGAAACGACGCCGCGCAGGCCGAGTTCTTCCAAGCCATCGACCGAACCGAGACTCGCAAATTCGGCCGGATTGGCGTGGCAGAACATGTCATTCACGGTGGTAACCCCGGAACGAATCAGTTCGGCACCCCGGAATAGTGTGCCCACGCGAGCCATTTCCCGCGTCAGGTGCGGCATCACAGGCATGAGCAGCCGCGTCGCCCAGACCCAGATGGAAAGATTCTCGCCCATCCCCGGGATCAATGCCTCGGACATATGTGTGTGCGCGTTGACGAGGCCGGGAATCACGATCCCGTAGGCATCGCCCACGACCTGCGCGCCCGGATACTTCTCGCTGAGCCTCGCAAATGGGCCAACGTCGGCAATCAGTTCACCCTCAACGGCGACCGCGCCGCCGGTAATCTCGCCCAGCGCTCCCATCGTGAGGACATGGCCTCCGCGGACCAGTGTGATGGGCGCGCTCACAGAGTCTCCTTTGCGTACCGGCGCCATGAAATTGCCCAATTTTCGGCCCATCCCACAAGGAAGAACAGAATGATTCCCATGACCGTCAGGACAGTCACCGTGGCGAAGAGGCCTGCAGTCTCCCCGCGATTTTCGAATTGCAGCATAAGGTAGCCCAGCCCGTGTGTCGATCCAACCCATTCCCCGACCACCGCGCCAACTACGCTAAGTGCCATAGCTACGCGCACCCCGGAAAATATCCTGGGAAGTGCCGACGGAAACGCCGCCATCGACATCACTTTCCAAGGCCCGGCTCCGAATGTCCGAAGTAGGCGGATCAGCTCGGGATTGACGGAGCTTAGCCCGTCCACAGTATTGACGGCAACCGGGAAAAAGCTCATCAGCGCCACCGTCGCCGCCTTCGGTACGATCGTGAAACCAAACCAAAGAACGAGGATAGGGGCAACCGCCGGGATGGGAACCATTTGGGTGGCAACCAGCCAGGGATAGGCTGCCGCGCGGAACCAGCGCCAGATTTGCATCAGCACCCCGAGCGACAGGCCAATGATCGACGCCGATGGTGAATCCCAGCAAAAGTTCCAACAGCGTCGCGGCCCCGTTAGTTACCATTATCCGCGCTATTTTCGACAAGGTAGCGCGCGACCGCGCTGGGAGGCGGCAGCAACAGCGGGTCGATGCCTGCCAAACGAACATACATCTCCCACGCGCCTATCATCCCTGCTCCCAATAAGAGAGGTGGCCAAATTCCCGATTTCACGACTGTCCCCCCAGACCGTCCAGGAGGCGTGCCTTCAGCTCATTGAAATGCACCGACGTGACGACCTCGCCGTACTTCCGCGGCCGCGGAACGTCCACCTCGAGCGAAAGGATAATCCGCCCGGGACGTGGACTCATCAAGTGGACCACGTCGGAAAGGAACAAGGCTTCATCGATGTCATGCGTAACGAATACGATTGTGCAAAGATTCTCCTGCCAGTAATCGATCAACCATGTTTGCATGGACGCTCGGGTAATCGCATCGAGCTTTCCGAAAGGCTCGTCCAGCAGATTGATTCTCCTTCCGCAAAGAAACGTCCTGAGCAATCGCGACTCTTTGACGCATCCCTCCGGAAAGCTGGCCCGGATACGAGAGCTCAAATCCGGCAAGCCCAAAGCGTTCCATGTGTTCGAGTGCGCGCCGGCGGGCCTCCTCACGACCGCATCCGAGGCATTCGAGGCCGACCGCCGCGTTGTCAGTGACCGTCCGCCATGGCATAAGCGTGTCCTGCTGCGGCATATACCCCACGCGTCCAAGGAGCTCGCCGTCACCAAGCACTGGCGCTGCTATTGAACCTGAGTCCGGTTTGTCCAGGCCGCAAAACAAATTGAGGAGCGTGGATTTTCCGCACGCGCTGGGTCCGACGATCGAAACGAATTTCCCGTCCGGGATGTCCATGTCCGTGTCCGCCAGGGCTGTGACCGTCCTGGTGCCGTCCCGGTACGTCCTGCTGACGCCGCGCACCTTCATGGCAGGTGGCTCCGCCGTCATGGCCTTCCACCTTCGCCGCCGGGAATCGGCGGCAAAAATTCGTTGGTAGCAAAATTCGCCGGATCCTCGCGGACGTCCAGCACGCCGATCTCTTTAACCCAGGCAAAGTAATCCCTCAGCACAGAGATATTGAGCCGTCCAAACGCCGGAGCGTCCGCGCGCAGCACAGGAGTCAAGGCGTCCAGGTAGGGTTTCAGCGCTTCTGCGGTTTCCCCCTCGACCCGCGCGGCCATATTGGCACGCGCAACGTCCGGCTTCGAAATGGCGTCGTCATATCCCCTGACCACGGCCCGCAGAAACCCTCGAACGATTCCCGGTTCCCTTGCTACAAAATCTTCTCGCGCAAAAACGATCAGTTCTGGATAAGGCGGGGCACCGTAATCATTGAGGCGCATCATCGTCGCGGGATAATGCTCAGCGACCTGAACCCCCTCCTGGCTCCAGAACCCGAAGGCTGCGTCGACATTTCCGGCGATAACTTGCTGGGCGGTGTTAAACCCGACGTTGATGAGCCGGACGGACGCAGGGTCCCCCCCGTCGCGTTTTACCAACCACTTCACGCCGGCGTCGTCGCTCAGGACGCCCGTTGTTCCCACAAGTCGTCCCTTCAGGTCCTTGGGCCGCTCGATTCCTGATTTCTTGAGGGCGATCAGGGCTCCAAGCGGCCGCTGGTCCACCGCCATGATAATCTCCAGATGGCTCCCCCTTTGCTCGCACGCTCATGAAATCCATCAGCGAGGCCAATCCGAACTCTGCCTGCCCCGCCGCCATGAGGCGCAGCGTGTCGGAAGATGAGGTCGGGGCGTCAATCCTTACATTGAGGCCCTCATCGTGAAAATAGCCGGCTGCTTCGGCCTGGTAGAATCCGACATGGACCGCGTTCGGCAGGTAATCGAGAATGACGCGGATTTGTCGGGGTGAGCCGGTGGATGGCTCCCGGGCCTTATCGTGGCAGCCGAGGAGGATCGCGGCGAGCACCAGCGCCGTTCTCAGACCTCGCTTCATTGGAACACCCGCACATCAATCGGGGTCGCGGACGAAAGGATAGGGAGAGGTTCCGAGTTCGAGAACGTGGCGGGAGAAATCATCGCGATAGTAATTATCGTGCCGTTTCTTTCGAGAAATCAGGAACTTGAGTAGCTCCGGTAAGGCCATGAGGTTGGCTTCTTCACCACCACGCAAATAATATACACCAATGGCTCCACTTGGGCGGCCAGGCCTGTCCTGCGACAGCCCTTCGTATCTTTGAAATATTTTAAGAATATGAAACGGTTACTTCGGGCGGCAACTTGGCCTTAGCGCCGGCGGCTCTTGGCCTAAGCGGATGTCTGCTGCTTAAGATCAGCCACAAAGGCTACACCGGATCAGAGACACCAGCGTGGTACAATTCAGCTCGATCTTTTTAAGGAGCAATTCATGCGCAACCAAGGCAATCGAGGCAGACAGGGCAGAGGCGACTGGCACCAAAGAGCGGCCGAGTTCCACGATCTCGCCGCGCACGCCCACCGTGTCGCCGCGTCACATCACGGCCAGGAAGATCACCAGACCGGACACGAGCTTTCGAAACATGCGATGGAATACTCGGCCATGGCTTACCAGTCCTCACAAGAAGCTCATCAGCAATCTGGCGTTGGCAAGCGCAGCAAAAGCAAAGCGTAGTCGTCGAGGTGCCAATACGTTTTTTGGCCGTCTACTTGCCGAGATCCCCGGGATCGACAACCCCGATTTTCGCCCCCACGACCTCGGTAAACCAAAGCCTTCCTTGGGCGTCCGTGGACATAAACTTGAGACCAGCTCCATGGGTTGGGATGAGGTACTCGACGAACTGTTCCGTCTTCGGGTCGAACCGGGTGATGTTGTTCCCGTTCATGTCTGAAAGCCAAACGTGCCCTGTCTTTCCATCCCAAAGCACCGAATAAGGCATTGAATATTGAGTGGGGGGCTGGTACTCCTTGATGGTTCCGGTTTTTTGATCCAGTTTTCCCAGCTTATTTCCGTGGTAATTCGCAAACCAGACGTTGTCTTGTGAATCGATGGCCACCCCTTTGATGCTGGGGGTTCCCGGCGGATTGTATTGTTTGCTTACCCCGGTTGCCGGGTCCATGCTCATCAATATTCCGGCGCCATAGAGGGTAAACCACAGCTTCCCCTTTGAATCCTCTTTGATGTCATAAGAGGGCTCACGTACAGGGCCCATGGACTCACCGGGAGCCTTTGTCCAACGTGCCATGGCGTCCTGCGGGAAATCCTGAGGAATAGTGAATTTATGCGCGCCGAACTTTTCCGTTTCCACATCGAAACTCCAAACCTCGCCGCTTGACCCTCCCGACAACCACAGATTCCCGTCCCTACTGAGCGCGATCGTGTGCGGGCCACTCCTGCAAGGTTGCACAGGACACGTTTTTTCGGGCCATTTGTACTCTGTAACCTTTCCCGTTGCCGGGTCCACCGAGGCCAGCTTTGAGTCGCCACCACTGGGCAGAGTTACAAAGTAGCGTCCGTCCTTCGTCACGATCCCCGTGTGAACAGAGGCATTGGGGGCTTGCACAGGATATTCCTGGAACGTTTCTGTTGCCATATCGAAACGTCCGATTTTGTTGGCTAACCACGACTCTTCCCCCCACCACGCGATGCCGCGAACAGGGTCCACAGTCATGCTATGAGGCATTGGCATCGGCGTGGGGATCTCATACTCACGAATCGTGGCGCGCAGTGCCGCATCCGAGAGTTCCGTGTGCTTGATCTGCGCGGGAGATGGCGGGTCTGCATCCGGACCAAGATAGGGTGCATCCGGACCAAAGTATTTTCCTAACGCCTCCGTAAGAGCGATAAAATTCGCCTCGCTGGCAGCGGGGTTCACGGAAGGGGCTACCACGACAGGATATCTGCCGCGCGTCATGGTAGGGAGGAAGTCCCGCCACTCTTTGGCGGTGTTTCCCCTTTTGTTCAGGAGACGCTGCATGTTATGGCAGCTGACGCATTCCGCGCGAATGCGCTTCGTATCCGCGTTATCAGGCAAAAGACTTTCGAGTTCTGAACCGGTGAGGGCAGTCACATCCACTCGGGGAGACAGAGTGAAGTTTGTCTCGCCCTCCTGGGCAGTGTCCTTGGACAGACGTTTTGGGGCATAAAGATAAGCCTCTGCAGTTACGGAGTAGGTTCCGGCTGGAAGCGTAATCTCGTACCGGCCGTCCTTCTGTGAATACCGCGTGATGCTCTTGTATCCTGCCGTGGCTTTGACGAGCGCTCCGCGGATAGGTTTCCCGGCGTTGTCAGTCACTACGCCCCGGATGACCGCGTCCGATGCAGCAAGGCTGGCGCTCACGCACATTGCCGCTACCAATGCCCACAAAATGAATCTCATCTTGTTGTTCATTTCAGCCTTTCCATGCAGTTGATGTTGAGACTTTATCTTTCACTGCTGGCCGACGGGATTTTCCGTTTTCAGCTTTCTCTTTCGCCGAAAGCATAGACCTCGTGATTGGTCGCGTCAATCATATACGATGTTGGTTAGCTTACCATTCGGCGAATTCCAAAGCCGCATCTTCTTATTTGCTAACCGAGGCCAACCACAGTCAAGGATCACCTAGGGTTCCTTGATGCGAGTCTGTGCGCTCAGGGCGATTTTCCAGCCGTCACCGCGGTTTACGAAAAGTCGCATAACCCAGGTATTCGGCTTCGTGGCGCCTTTCGATCCCTGCAAGTTTTCCTGAATGACGACATTGCCGAAATCATACATATGCATGACCAAAACGCTCTCGCCTGGATCAGCGCCGTGCTCTCCGTAAAGCTCCCGTTGTTTCTTCAACTGTTCTACGTGCTGAAGCATCAATAGGTCGCCCGTAGGAGAGATCGTCTCATGTAATTCGTCGGAATGCGCTGCCCAATCCTCCGGGTTGGGATGCCATTCATCATTTTTCAAACGAAACCACGCCGCCATGGCCCCCGCTTGGGCCTCATTTTCCGGTTTGTAGGGCAAAGTTCTACAGGGGTTATCGCAATCTGCGTTGGGATTCGTAGGGGCCTTTGGTTCCTCTGTTTCCTCGCGCCTCTCCGCAGGAATGGGAATATCCAAGAAGGCGAATGCCTGCCAGCCGGAGGGACGTTTTACCCAAAGATGCGCGAAGCGCATATTGTGGTGCATTCCCAGGACGCGTTCCACCTGGCCAAGAAAATCAGAAGTTCGCACATCCATGGCACCTTCGTTGTTGGCGGTCAGGGAGCCCATGTCCTCCAGTATTTGGGTCTTTGAATGCACTTTTCCATTCCACTCCACCCACTGAAATTTGTCATCTAGAAGAGTAGCGACAGACTGCTTGTCACCTTTTGCGAGTGCCTCTGTCAAAGCGTGGTCGGCCTGGCGGTAACCGACATCGATGGCCGCAGCAGTTTGCCTGGACAGAGGGCCTGCCACGGCGCTCCCAAACAAGAAGAGTGAGGATAGCGAGTACATAAGGACGCGGCTCATGACTTTTTTCCCTTCGCGGCGTTCCCAAAATGGTCCCTATATCCGATTTGGCCTGCAAGTCGCAAGCTGTTTGTTTCTCTTTGTCAGTAGCACATGATATGTCCGGTTGAATTAGCACAGGAAATGTCCGCTTTGTAGAAGCGGCTTGGGAAGAAGATGCGTGCGGGGAGAACCGCATGCACAGCTATCCGAGGGCCGCCGTGGAGCGGATGATGAAAGTTCAGGAAGTAATTTTGCGAGCGATGGCGAAGAAGATTACGTGGTGGCAAGCGGCCGAAATCATTGGCATGAGCGACCGGCAGATGCGGCGCTTGCATTGGCGGTATCGGGAACATGGCTATGACGGGTTGTTGGACCGGCGGGTGGGCAAGCCGAGCCCGAAGCGCGTGCCGCTGGCGGTGGTCGAGCAGGTGCTGGGGCTGTACCAGGAGAAGTATTTCGATCTGAACGTGCGTCATTTTCACGAGAAATTGCAGCAAGAGCATCACCTTGCGTTGAGCTACACGTGGGTGAAGAAGGCGTTGCAGGGGGCAGGGCTGGTGCGTCGGGAACGCAAGCGCGGGGTGCATCGGCGGCGGCGGGAACGGCGACCGTTGCCGGGGATGCTGCTGCACATCGATGGCAGCAGGCACCAGTGGTTTCAGGACGACCGCTGGTACGACTTGCTGGTGATCCTGGACGACGCCACCAGCGAGATTTATTACGCGCAGTTGGTGGAAGAGGAATCGACGATGACGGTGCTGCGGGCGCTGCGGGAAGTGATCGAGCGGCAGGGAATTTTCTGCGCCCTTTACAGCGACCGCGCCAGTCACTTCTTTTGGACGCCTCGGGCGGGCGGGAAAGTGGATCGGGAACGGCCAACGCAAGTGGGACGAGCGTTGCAGGAATTGAACATTCGGATGATTCCTGCATATTCGCCGCAGGCCCGGGGACGATCGGAACGTGGGTTCGGAACCTGGCAAGGACGGCTGCCACAGGAGTTGCGGCTGCAGGGCATGGTCACAGTGGAAGGGGCCAACCAGTTTCTGCGGGAGCGCTATATCGCCGAATTCAATGGACGGTTTCAAGTGGCGGCCTTGCAGTCTGGCAGCGCATTCTTGCCCTGCCGGAGAAAGGATCTGGACGTGTTGTTCTCGGTGCAACAACAACGCGTGGTGAACCGGGACAACACGGTCGTGGTGGGAGGGAAAGTGTTTCAGATCGAGCCGACGCGCTGGCGGGGAACGCTAGCGGGATGCTCGGTCACGGTGTGCGAACATCTGGATCAACTGTGGAGTATTCGGTACGGGCCGCATGTCGTGGGCCGATACACCGCGCAAGGATGGCCGTGGCTGTGCGAGACGAAACGGAATCGCCGGGCAAAGGCTGTGGAAAAGCCGCTCCGTGGAAACCCAAAGGCAGGGTTCCCACTGCGCTTGGAAATCCCGCAAAGGGCGCGGGATTCCCACTTTCCCACAGCCTCGACGGCGGCGGTCCAGCGACCTTAAACCGGACATATCGTGTGCTACGAAAACCGGACATTTTAATTTGCTAACAACAGCTGTTTGTTTCTCTTGCGCCAACGTCACACCGGTTTGTGACGCCAGTCACTGAACTATTGCCTCAGCTTCGCGATCCTAGCAAAAGGTTGGCCCGAAATTAAAGCCACCCCGGAAATCGGATGACCATGGACACGAGCGAAGCGTGCGGGAATGAATCGACAACCAATGAATGAGGTCAAAATGCCCTGCCCAGAACTTGAGATAATGGAAAAGAGAAAGCTCGAACTTCGGGCCGCGCAAGGAAACCTGGAACTCCCGGAGCGAAAGAGGCTCATCCTCCAAGACGACGAGCGCTCGATTATCATGGCGATCGCAGACCACAAGAGTTTCGGCCATGGCGGCAGGCCTTGCCCATCTAAGTAAGAGTCGGAGGGTTGTTGGCATTGGGAAGATTTCCTCGGAGGCGTTTTTTCGACTCTCACATGAGCTGGCGCCGTTTCTCGGACTCAACATAATCCAAAGCAATCTTGTTCACTCATTCGCGTACAAGAATTCGGCGCGGACCAACTGACGACTATCCTCGATTGCCCCCGGGGCAAGTCGCGGCGCCACCCTTACAGTCGTTGGCAATGTGCTCGGGCAGACCCCATCCTGCGACTTCGATCCTCATACCATCCGGGTCCGCAATCGTCCACCCGAGCTTGGAATCCGGCTGGGGGTTGAGGCCGCGACGCTTCAGTTCGGTTTCCACCTTCGTTTGGTCGTAGTTGTCGACCACAAACGCATAGTGATTGCAAAACGGCTTATCGTCGGGCTTGGGCGTCTTGCGGAGATACAACGTGTTACGGCCGAACCTCAGGAAAATCTCCGGACTTTGCGGATCCTTTTTTTCGTAAATCAATTTCATTCCGTACATACCTGTATAAAATTCTTTTTCTTTCTCGAGATCCCCTTCGGGAACAGTCAGGACAATATGACTGTAGGAAGTCGCCTTGAAACCTTTGCCACTCGCCTTCGGAATAGACGACAGATTTTTTAGGCCGACCTCATATTCCCGTTTGCACGAATCCGAATTAGCAACCTCGCACGGACCAGCTGCTCCGGGATACATACTTTTGTCTTTGATGGGAACCCAGGTGTTGAGCATGTATCCTGCGGGATCAAGCGCGGACCAGCCTACTTCGCCGTCGGGTCGGATATTCGCCAGCCCACGGCGCTCCATTTCGGCTTTCATAGCGGCCTTATTTTCCATGAAATTGGTGACGCCGAATGCGAAGTGAGCGACGCCGGGCTTGGCGTTCGGGGTGGTGATGCCTGTGATGTATAGACCATTCGGTTCCGTAAGACTGCCGAACTCGAGGCCACATTTCTTGCCATCGTCCCACACCAGGCGCATGCCAAAAAGATCCACGTACCAGTCGCGGCTCCTGGCATAGTCGGTAACGGCGAGTGACAAATGATTGACGGTAACCACCGGAAAGGATCTGCCGGCCCCCGTAGCCTTCTGGGCCGCGCTCGTGGCAAGCCCTGCCAGAGCTTTTGGCACCGCTCTAGCCGCAAAGGCGGCCCCGGCTGTCGCACCCAGAGTTTGTATCAGCTGGCGCCGACTAATCTTCCCAGCCTTGAATTTCTCATAAAATTTCTCTGTCTTATTCTTCATGCATCCTCCATAGCGATGAGGCAAGTCTTGATGCCCGCCCCTGGGAACGCTTTCCTCATGGTTCCTGCTCGACTCTAAACCCAAACGGGAATTTCCGGCCTAGTCATAGTATTGGGGCGCAAATTTTCTGCCCTTGTAGTCTTCTATGTCGTGGTGAACCCAGAGTTGCGCCTTGTAATATGACATCAATGCGGCCACGCGCTCAAAGGCGAGTGGCACCGACCACAGCCAGTGATTTTCGTCGTTAGCTCCTTCAATGCGCGGAATGCGGCGGGTATCGAAGTTTGAACGGAAGTGAACGGCGTCGCCGCTCAGCAGGACATAGCCCGTATTCTTGAGATGGACGAGACACACCTGATGACCCAGGGTGTGACCTCCAGTAAAAAAAAGGAGCACGCTGCCGTCACCGAAGACATCGTAGTCGCCATCCAGCAGCCTCACCGGATGGTCTCGCTCGAAAATTTCTCCAGGCATATTGGGAGGACCCGCGGGACTGCCGCCATTGGCCATGGCCTGCTCATACTCCAGCCTCTGAATCAGGACGGTGGAGTTCTTGAACAAACTGACGTTCCCGGTGTGATCTGCATGGTTATGAGAAATTCCGATTAATTTGATATCCGCCGGGGTGATGCCAACAAGCTTTAGCTGAGCGGTCATGGTTTGGGCCGGGGTCTTGATCCAACGGATGCCGTTGGCGGCCGCGCCGAACCCGTTTGCCATCGTCGCGATGATGTCATTCGTGCTGGTGTCGAACATCATCCACGTGTCACCGTGTTTGATCAGGTGGGCGTACGCCGAGATGTCTACTGGCGTGCCGGGCGGAGCCAGCATGTTAAACCAGGCCTGGGAGTTTCCGGAGTGACCGATGCCCCCGTCGAGGACGTACAGCCGATCTGCGAAACCTGCTGTTTGCGGGGTATCCTTAGCTCTAAACGGGTCACCAGACTGGGCCCACACTGGGCTGTTGACGCAGAGTGCTGCAATCAGGACCATGAATGCGGCGCACACAACGAATTCACTGATTCGCTTCATGCCAAATCTCCCTCTCCAGGACGGCATCATTAACCATCAAGACCCATTCATTGCCAGCCCTTATCTGTCAGGTGAATAAGAATGTCAAGGCGCTTGTTCGGGCTTTCATGTTTGAAACTCCGACTTGTCCAAGCTGATGATCCCGCAGATCGGCCACCAGTGGATATCCGAAAATCTCCTCTTCTCTTAAGTGCATATTCATCATGGTTTTCCATCGACATGCTCCCTTGACACGCTTGATGATCGTGCGTAGCATAATTTCAGGTTTACATAAGGCTAATCTTTAAATCCGTCAATCCATTGTTTTATTTGCTCCGCTGTCGCTCCAAGGGGTAAATGCCAATGTCGAAGACAATTGTCGCTTTGGTCGGAATCGCGATAGCCGGCGTGGGCTGCGGCGTCAAGCCCCAGCCGGTGGTCCGCACCACATCCCCGCGCGCGGTTCTGGATCGCTACTGCGTTGTTTGCCACAATGAAAATCTGAAGACGGCGGACCTGGTGTTGGATCAGCAGGACATCGGGAATGTCAGCGCGGCTCCGGCGGTATGGGAAAAGGTGGTGCGAAAACTTCGCACCGGCGCTATGCCCCCTGCCGGCATGCAGCAACCGGATAAGGCCACCTACGACTTCCTCGCCACTTACCTCGAGACAGCGCTCGACAGCGCGGCTGCAGCCAAGCCGAATCCGGGCAGGCCAGGCGTCCACCGCCTCAATCGGGCCGAATACACCAATGCGATTCGCGATTTGCTTGCCCTTGATGTCGACAGTGAATCGCTCCTTCCGGCCGACGATTCGGGCTATGGCTTTGACAACATTGGGGACGTTCTGTCCGTATCGCCGATGCTTTTGGAGAGATATCTCTCCGCGGCTCGACAGATCAGCCGTCTCGCCGTTGGAGATCCCACGATCCCCCAGACCATCCAGACGTATGATGCCCCCAAGTTCAGCCTGCAAGACGCCCGCATGAGCGAAGATCTCCCATTCGGGTCGCGTGGCGGAATGGCAATTCGTCATGACTTCCCGCTCGACGGCGAGTACTCCGTCAAAATTCATCTGCAAAGAACTACCGGTGCGGGAAGCGGACATATTATCGGCCTGAGCGAGCCGCACCAACTCGATATTCGTCTGGATGGGGCAAGAATCAAGCTATTTACGATCGGCGGTAAGCCAGACCTTAATCCGGAGGAAATGGAGGCTGGTCTGATAGCGCGGTTCCCGGCCAAAGCCGGCATGCATGAGGTGGGGGTCGCTTTCCTGGATGAAAGCTCTCTGCCGGAAGGAGTGTTGAAGCCGTCCACGGCAGGATTCCAACTCTATGATCGCAGCGAGACGAGGGGTGACCCGGGCGTGGACAGGATCGATCTCGGCGGGCCATACGATTCAAGAACTCCGACCGACACTCCCAGTCGCCGCAGCATCTTCGTGTGCCGTCCAACGGGAGCCGAAGACAAAGAAGTCTGCGCCAAAAAAATTCTCTCTACTCTGGCGCATCGAGCTTATCGTCGGCCTTTGACGGATCGCGACATCCAGACTCTTCTCAGCTTCTACAAGACGGGTGACGCCCAGAAGGGTTTCGAAGCGGGTATCGAAATGGCGCTGCGAAGAATGCTGGTCGACCCGGAGTTCCTGTTCCGGATCGAGCGCGATCCGCCGAACGTCGCGCAGGGGGCCGCCTATCGTATCAGCGATCTCGAGCTGGCCTCCCGTTTATCGTTTTCCCTCTGGAGCAGCATTCCCGACGACGAACTTCTGGGGCTGGCGGAAGAAGGCAAGCTGAAAGATCCGGAGGTACTTGAACAACAAGTCACGCGTATGCTTGGTGATCCTCGCTCCAAAGCTCTGGTTGACAACTTCGCCGGGCAATGGCTCGAGCTGCGAAATCTGCCTTCGGCAATGCCGGATGGCTCGACGTTTCCGGAATTTGACGAAACCCTGAGGCAGGCATTCCAAACGGAGATTGAACTTTTCATGGAGAGCATGCTGCGCGAGGATCACAGCGTGCTGGATTTGCTGGATGCCAATTATACGTTCGTCAACGAACGACTGGCTCAGTTCTACGGGATTCCAAACATTCATGGCAGCCGCTTTCAGCGGGTGACATTGACCGATCCGGCGCGGATGGGCTTGCTGGGCAAAGGCAGCATTCTTGTAGTGACCTCGCATCCCGATAGGACATCCCCTGTTCTGCGGGGCAAGTGGGTGTTGGACAACATCCTGGGAATGTCGCCGCCTCCGCCTCCAGCAAACGTTCCGGCCTTGGAGGAAACTGAGAACACCGAGCGCATGACCATGCGCCAACGGATGGTCCAGCACCGCGCAAATCCCACGTGCGCGGGTTGCCACTCTCGGATGGACCCGATAGGCTTCGCGCTCGACAACTTTGATGCCATCGGCAAGTGGCGCAACACAGAGACCGTCCTAAGCTGGGACATGGATGGTGTCACAATTACAAATGTCCCGATCGATGCGTCAGGGTTGCTACCCGACGGGACTAAGTTTAACGGCGTGGTTGAGCTCCGAAAGATTTTACTGAGCAACCCCGAACAATTTTCGACGACGCTTACCGAAAAACTGCTTACCTATGCTCTGGGGCGAGGAGTTGAATATTATGATCAGCCGGCCCTCCGCAAGATAGTGAGGGGAGCCTCTTCCAGCAACTATCGCTGGTCGGCCCTCATTCAGGGCATAGTCGCGAGCACGCCATTTCAGATGAGAGCAGCCGCTGACCAAACGACTAGCGCCGCTCTTCATTGAGGGTCCGCTTTAGCAGGGCCGAGTGATTTGTGAGGAGGAAGTCATGATGATTTTCAAGAAAGCCGTTCCGCGAAAGACATTCCTCAAGTGCCTGGGCGCCTCGATTGCATTGCCATTGCTGGACGGAATGGTTCCAGCATTCGCGATGCCGTCTGAAATCGCGGAGAAGGCGCCGATCCGCTTCGGAATTGTCTATGTTCCGAACGGAATGTGGCCGATGGAAAAGTGGACGCCGAAGACGGAGGGCGCCGCCTTCGAGATGACTCCAACGATGGCGCCGCTAAAGCCGTTTCGCGACCAGCTTCTCGTGCTCAGCGGCCTCGCTCAGACGGCAGGTTATATCAGGCCGGGCGATGATGGGACGCCGCACGAAAATGCATTCGCCACGTGGCTGACTGGCGTTCGCCCAAAGGCGACGCCCGGCCGGGACATCCACGCGGGAATTTCAATGGACCAGATTGTTGCCCACAAGCTTGGAAAGTACACACAACTGGCATCGCTCGAGCTGTCTCTGTTCGTCAACGACTTGGTGGGCGTTTGCGAAGCCGGAGATACCTGCACCTATGTCAACGCGCTCTCCTGGCGCGATCCCACCACGCCGCTGCCGATGGAGCGCAACCCGCGCGCCGTTTTTGAACGCTTGTTCGGCGACAGCGAAAGCACTCGGGGGACACAGCGGCGCTCCGTAATCCAGGAAAATCGCTCCATACTCGACTCCGTGTCGGAAAGTGTTTCTAGCCTCATGACGTCGATCAGTCCGAGCGATCGCGCCAAGCTCGTCCAATATCTCGACGCCATTCGCGATGTCGAGAGGCGCATCCAGCTCGCCGAGGAACAGTCCAGCCGGGAAGTGCCCACCTTGGACAGGCCAGCGGGCATCCCAGCTTCGTTCGAGACGTATGCCAAGTTAATGATTGATCTTCAGATTCTGGCCTACCAGATCGATCTGACGCGCGTGATCAGCTTCGTAATTGGCCGCGAAGGACCTTTCGGCAGCCGGCCCTACCCCGAAATTGGCGTTCCTGATATGCACCATACGATCTCGCACCATCAGAACAATCCCGACACCATCGAGAAGCTGTTCAAAGTCAACGTGTACCATTCCAAGCTGTTCGCGTATTACTTGGAGAAGATGCAATCGACACGTGACGGCGACGGCTCCCTGCTGGACCATTCCATAATCCTTTACGGCAGCGGCATGAGCAATGGCAACGCCCATCAACTCGACAACCTGCCACTCATGCTGGTCGGCGGAGGAAGGGGCCAGATCAAGGGCGGCCGTCACCTCCGGTATCCAGACCAGACGACAATGACAAACCTGCACTTGACCATAATGGACAAGTTAGGCCTTCCCATGGAGAAGTTTGGCGACAGCACCGGAAAGCTCGATCTACTCACTGTATAGGTCGTGATTGCGGATTTGCCCTAGAGCGGAGGTAGAAAGATGGAAATCAGAATAAAATGCCTGGCTCTCATCTGCGTGATATCGCTGCTCTCTGTTGCAAGCCTTGGCGCTGCCAGCACTGATCTTCGTTTGGTGGAGGCGGCCAAGCACGGTGACAAGGAGGCTGTGCGCTCCCTGCTCAAGCTGCATGCCGACGTGAATGAGCGAGAGGCGGACGGCGCGACTGCGCTGGCTTGGGCGGCCTACCAGAATGATTTGGAGATGGCGGAACTTTTGCTTGCGGCTGGTGCCAAGGCAAATACCGCGAATGACTATGGCGTTACGCCTCTCTCGCTGGCCTGCGACAATGCGAGCGCCGCAATGGTGGCCAAACTTTTGCAGGGCGGGGCAGATCCGAACGCCGCCACGTGGGCCGGGGAAACCCCGCTCATGGCCTGCGCACGCACGGGCAGTCTGGACGCGGTGAAATCACTGCTGGCGCACAAAGCGGACGTGAACGCCACCGAAAACCGGGATCACCACACAGCTCTAATGTGGGCGGTGGCGCAAAAGCACCCGGACATTGTGCAGGCGCTCGTTGATCGCGGAGCGGACGTCCGTGCTCGCTCCAAGACTGGTTTCACGCCGTTGCTTTTTGCCGCTCAGCAGGGCGATGTGGACTCGGCCCGGATCTTGCTGGTAGCAGAAGCCGACGTGAATGAGACCACACCCGAAGGCGACACGCCTTTGTTGGTGGCCACCGCCAGTGGCCACGAGAAGCTCTCCATATTTCTACTGGAGAAGGGCGCGAACCCGAACGCGGCAGAGCCCAATGGGACTACGGCTTTGCACTATGTGGCGCTGAAGGGTCTGACCCAAATCGCCTCTTTCGGTCCCGGCATACAGAACTTCCATTTCGCACCCTACTTATACCGACCCGATATGTTGGAGTTGGCCAAGGCAATCGTGGAGCATGGAGCAAATCCAAACGCGCGGCTCGTCTTGCCCTCAGTGGATGGCAAGCCGGTCCCCATCGAAAACAACATCGGCATGGGCTACAACAAAATCCTCAAAGTGTACGATCCTGACAGGAAGCGGGCGCGGCCGACCTGGATCGGCGCGACACCATTTTTGTTGGCAGCGGTAACCAACGACGCCAATCTCATGCGCATCTTAGCGGCGCACGGCGCCGATGTGGAGCTGGGCACGGAAACGAATGTAACTCCGCTGATGATGGCGGCGGGGCAGCACCGGTCAAGGACTTTAAATCCCCTCACAGCTGAGGAAGAGCAGGAAGCCCTCGAAGCCGTAGAAGCGGCGGTGGAGTTGGGCGCCAAAGTCAATGCCACCAGCAATGCTGGCGTGACCGCGCTGCACGCCGCGGCAATGAATGGTTCGAACAGAATCGTTGAGTTCCTCGTGGAGAAAGGCGCGAATGTGAACGCCAAGGACAAGTCCGGACAAACGCCATTGGAAAAGGCGCTGAACCTTCGAGCCGACGGCAGCGAGGGGAATAACGTGAACCCGGTCCGGAACAGTACGGCGGAACTGCTCCTCAAATTGCACGCCACGCCAATGAGTCATGCTGTGGCACAAACCTCAGACGCGCGATAATGGTGGTGGCGTAGACCGCAATCGCGGGGGTTCGGCAACCTAGTTGGAAACGTGCCGGATGGTGTCACGCAACGGCACAATATAGCGGCCTAACGTAATCACTGCAAACCACAAGAATAATGAGCTCGCCGCGATAAGCTTGGCGGACATCGGCGCGTCTTCCCCCGCTCCGAGCGGCTCGACCCGGTCGAAAATCCCCGTTAGGTAAAATGCCACCGCATTCAAACCAAGCAGCAAAAGCGACAACATCTTCAGCCAAAATGCGATGCTGAAAACGTAATTCTCCGGCTGGCCGATGAAGGCCAGCATCCCTGTCACAACATTGATACCCAATCCCACCATGGCCCAGGGAACGAAGCGGTGCAAGGGCGCGATCGGCAGTTGCCTCAGGAATCCCATGATGCGTAGATCAAGAACCCCCATCGTCCCAATGAGGAGCGCGAGCCCAATGAAATGCAAGCCCATCAGGAAACCCCACCACCAGTCATTGTTCAGCATAAGTTGGCTGAATTTGTCGGGCGCTGGATCAAAAACGTGCACGATGGATCCCACGATTCCTTCTTTTTCTGGCGCATCCTGGCTGGACCGAACCTCGGGATGCCGAATGTCGCCGCCCGTGTTTCCGGTTCTGGCCATGAGGCCCACCGTCAAAAGGGAAAAAGCCAGGACTGCGGTTATGTTCCAGCGCGCCGGATGCGAGGACCGGTAAGATTGCGCCAGTCCAATCAAGGCCAGGGCCCCAGTGGCCAAGACAAACCACAAAGAGAGAATCGCCGCGCCTTCATGCCTCTTAATCAAAGCGGCCGCCGCATCGGGATTCCCGTGAATGGTGACTTGCGCGCCAACGCCGCTTACGAAAGTCGGGATCGACAGAAGAGCGACCCCCGCGAAAACGATAAGGCTGGCTCGCCTCAGATCGCCGTTTTTTCCTATGAACGACATCAGGAACAAAGCGAGGCCCACGAGTGTGCCGACAATTGGAAAATGATTCAGTAAAAGGTGCAAATGCGCAATATTCAAATCCACGGGTACTCCTCACTCCAGGGAACGAAGTCTTGGCCAAACATCCGGTATTCGTTCATCGAGTTCACAGTTCAACGCACATAGCGCTGACCATAGGTCAGATAGGTATAGGTTTCTGAAAGCATTCGGGCGGCTAAGATAGCTCCAATCCAGAAGAAGAGCGACCACTTCGCCATTGTTTTTCCTTTTCCGATCATGTCAGATTCGCTCAAGTTGTTGTCATCGAACACCCGGAGGTAGATCCTCCGCATCGTGATGACCGCAAGCGCGATGAACGATAACTTGATATAAAAATCGGGATTGGTGAGGGCCCTGGTCGGATAGGCGGTCAGAAGGAGCAAACCCGTCGCGACATTGATTCCCAGGCCCAGCCACATCACGCTGAAGAGCTGCTTGAGAGGCTTGATCGGTAGTGCGGATGCAACACCAAGAATGCGCAAATCAACCACCGCATTTGCGCCGACCAGCAACGCCAAGCCGATCGTGTGACATAGAAGGATGAAGTAGAAGCCGAAGATCGACTCTGAATTGCGGAGCCACCTGCTGAGGCCAGTCTGTTCGATGGCATTGAAAATCTCAGGTACGGCCAAATCCGTCTCCGTAGTTAAATATCCATCGCTACTCTCGGACTGAAATCGACTGGAAACTTCCCTGCATCAGGCACACGCGACACGCCCGCGTCCGACTTTGAGCCGCCAGGCCAACTGGCAATCTACACTTGGCCGTCTCCACTTACAATGATGAAGCCCAGATCCAAACGGGGATGCTGCCTACGTCCAGCGGCTAAAGAATGACGGCGAGGGTGAATCCTTGACGCCAGAAGCTTTCTTACTGTTATTCCGCAAGATTCACAGATTTCGCGGAGTCTCGAAATTTTCCACCCGGCTGCGCCGGCTTACCATCAACCTTGTGCTTATCGAACTCCGCAGGAAACGATGTCTGGAAGCAAGAGCCGTTCTATGGCTTCCCTCGTTTGAAGGCCTCGAGTTCTTCGAGCGTCCGCGGCCAATCTGATCGCAGCAGCCGGGACAAACCGCGATCCGCGAGAACTTTCCCGCCAGTTTGGCATCGAGCACAGTAGTTCGTTTCGTTGTCCGCGTAGCGAATTCTCTGAATATTTTCTCCACACTTCGGACAAGGCTGCCCATAGCGTCCGTGAACCGCCATATCCTTGCGGAACGCGGTCACCTTTTCTGGAAAGGCGATTTCTGCCTCTGCGCGCAACCGGTCTATCCAAAGCGCGAGGGTATGGCGCGTCGCAGCGAATAACCTTTCCCACTCGTGCGGCTGTAGCTTGTGCGTGAGCGTGCTAGGCGACAGTTGTGCCGCGTGCAGGATTTCATCCGAATAGGCGTTGCCGATGCCACTAACCAGGCGGGGATCGGTAAGAGCTCTCTTCAGGGTGCGGTTTTCGGCCGTAAGTGTGGCGCGAAACGAGTTGAGGTTACTCGTGAAGATGTCGATTCCTCCGGGGTCGGCCGAGCGCAACCCTTCCTCGCCAGCGAGGACATGCAAGGATGCCCGGCGCTTGGTGCCGGCTTCGGTAAGCACGAGAGAGCCGCCGGGAAAATCGAAGGCCGCCAGATTCTGCCTGCCCGACAGCTTGGCCCCTGGTGGCCGCCAGTGCAATCTGCCAGCTATCATCAGGTGCAGCACCAACCAGAGATCGCCATCTACACCGATGGCGATTCTCTTGCCGATCCGCCGCAATTCGCACACGGCGCGGCCCTCGACATTCGCGACTGGCGGTTGTACCGTGCGAAGCAGAAAAGCGCTGGCGAGTCGAACGTGCTCGATCGGTTGGCCCACGATGCGTGGTTCAAGTGCGCTGATGTAGGCGGCGATGTCCGGCAGTTCTGGCATGCTTATCAGCTTGCAGGTGGGCCCTGTACTTTTGCAAGTTCGCTGCTATTCATTTAGGCGGCTTTTTTTGGACTGCCCTTCAGAAGCCCGAGCCGCGCCATGCTTTCGGCGGTGGCGACTATGGCCTCCTCATTCGAGCGGGGCGCCCAGGCCAGCATGCGTCGCGCTTTTTCGTTCGTGGCGTTTTTCCTCTTGCCGAGCTCGGGCAGAATCAGCTTCACCGCAGGATCGCGCAGCACGGCAAGGCGCACCAGCCAATCGGGCAGTTGGCGCGTGGGGACCCTTTTAGCCGCCGCGCCCATGTGCGCCTTCAGCACTTTGGCGATGTCGAGCATGGACATGAAATCGCCAGCGGTGGCGAGGAAGCGTTCTCCCTTCGCGGCAGGATTGGTCATGGCGCGGATGTGCAAGTCGACGACGTCGCGCACATCGACGACGCCGAAATCCAGCCGAGGGCAGCCAGGCAAGGCGCCATCCATCAGGCGCTGCACCAGCAGGATCGAAGCCGAATAGTCAGGGCCCAGGACAGGGCCGAACACGCCCACCGGATTGACGACGGAAAGCTCCAGCTTGCCACCTTCTTTGGCAATGAAATCCCAAGCTGCGCGTTCTGCCAAAGTTTTCGATTTCGTGTAGGGTTGCACGTCCTTGCCATTGGGGTCCGTCCAGTCCGTCTCAATGAAAGGCTCTTTCCGCTCCTTGTGACCGTAGCCAATCGCCGCGAACGAGGAGGTCAGCACGACGCGCTTGACGCCGGCATCACGCGAGGCGCGCAGCACACGAAGCGTGCCTTCGCGCGCAGGCACGATCAGTTCGTCCTCGTTCTTGGGAACGCTCGGTGGCAACGGCGACGCCACATGCAGCACATACTCGCAGCCGGCGACGGCGTCGGGCCAGCCCGCGTCGTTTTCGAGATCGGCGGCGAGGAAGGACAAGCGATCGCCCGGGTCGGCGCCGCCTTCCTTCAGCATGGCGCGCACATCGCCCTCGCGCTTCAGGCTGCGTACCGTGGTGCGCACCTGATGTCCTGCGGCAAGTAGCTGCAGAATCGAGTGGCTGCCAATGAAGTCCGACCCTCCGGTAACCAGAATTGCGCTCATCACCGCCTCGCTTCCTTAACAAATCGCAACGTTAAAAATTCATTTCATTGGATGCTGGGCGAACCCGTCAGTTTCATTTCATCCTTCGCTTTTTACTGACGAATCTTCGTTTGATTTTTCCATCGGCGCAGCCTTCCGGGAAGGACGCTGTGGTTCCAAACCAAGATAGCCCGCGATCGCGCCACTTGCCGCCTTGCGACGCTTGTTGAGCAACCGTCAAGAAGTCTTCCGGGCAATACGCGGATCGTAAATGTGGACTATCAAAATGTATCAGCATGGCCGCACTTCTTTGACCGTGATGTTGCTTCTCAAGATGGTCGAACTCGCTTCCATTTACCTTATGCCGATGGAGTGGCGGAAGCAAAAACGCCCAGAAATAGTCACAACTCGTGTGGCCATATTTGGTACGCTAGCGCCTTGTGATCGCAGCTTAGGAGTGCCTCAGGAACCGCGATTAGGAGAGAAGTTCTGATCGAGGCGGCAAAAACTCTGTTCCTTATCCTCAGTGCCCTGTTTCCCATCGTTGACCCGCTGGGGGGAAGCCCAATCTTTCTGGCCTTGACGAGGGAATACTCACCGAGCACACGGAGAGCGCTGTCTTTGCGGATTGCGATGAACAGTTTTCTCTTGCTGGTTGGATCGTATTTCGTCGGGACGCACATCCTCTCTTTCTTTGGGATTTCGCTGCCCGTGGTCCAGGTGGGCGGAGGATTAATTGTCATTTCAACCGGCTGGGCGCTGTTGAGACAGAACTATGACGAGGACCCCAATGCTGCCAAGAAGAATATTCAGCCGACGGACCCCTTCCACAACGCGTTTTATCCGTTAACCCTGCCCTTAACGGTGGGACCCGGTTCGATTTCGGTGGCGATCACACTGGGTGCCGATGCCCCGCACCATCAAGGATTCGACCTCTTGGGCATTTTGACCGCGATTGTGGGGTCGGCTCTACTCGCTGCCAGCATTTTTCTTTGCTATGGATTTTCAGATCGCGTGGGAAGAGTGCTTGGCCGGACAGGAATGACCGTGATCATCCAACTTACGTCGTTCCTGCTGGTGTGCATCGGCGTGCAAATTCTATGGAACGGCGTAAGCGCCCTTCTAGTCTCGCTTCCTTTGCATATACGCTGAGCAATACGGCAAGGGACATTGGGATCGGCGATTCGGGGGAATCGGAGATTCCCGATCCAGGTGTGACGTGGACTTCAGTTGCCGATTTCCGCAGGCCTATTTAGGTATGGCGGAGAGGGTGGGATTCGAACCCACGGTTGAGTTTCCCCAACACACGCTTTCCAAGCGTGCTCCTTCAACCACTCGGACACCTCTCCGTGCCATGGAAAGCCTATTCAGACTAACAGAAAGTTGCGATGAGAAGAAGGTTGGAACTGGTTCACAAAATTGTCGGGCGTTTGCCAGGAAGAAGCCTGCGCACCCGGTGCGGTCCATTTCGATGCAGCTCAGCCATTCCCTAGAACCGCAAACATCGCGTAGAATGAACTCGACAGAAAACATTCTGAGGAGAATCCAACCATGAACCAAATGATCGTAGCGACGTTTGGCGCTGCACTGGCGTTCCTGGGCCCGATCGCGCAGGTGTTTTCATCGGAAAAGGAGCCGCGATTCCAGCAACTCAAAATGGAGGAGCTCAACGACCAGCAGCGTCCTCTCGCCGAGGCGATCATGAAGGTTTCCAGCGTCGGACTATCCGGGCCGTACAATTCCCTGCTGCGCAGTCCAGTCATGGGCGAACGCGTATTTCAACTTTTGGATTATTTACGGTTTAACACCTCGGTCCCACGCAAGCTGAACGAATTTGCGATTCTGATTGAGGCGCGGCTATGGACTTCGCAAGTGGAATGGTATGCGCATTATCCGCTGGCGATCAAAGCGGGACTCTCCGAAGCCGTGGCGGCGGACCTCAAGGAAGGAAAGCGTCCTGCGTCCATGCAACCAGACGAAGCAGCCGTCTACGATCTCTGCATGGAGTTGGCCACCAAGCATACAGTCAGCGATGCCACCTTTAAAAGGGCGCGGCAGCTTTTCAGCGAGCAGCAGGTGGTCGATCTGATCGCGGTCAGCGGCACGTACATCACCCTGGCCATGATGCTTAGCGCAGCCGAGGAAGGCGTTCCTGCGGGCAAGACTCCACCCCTGCAGCCACTCCCCTCTCGTTGATGCTCGTTGGGGTAGCACCATTCTTGCCCAAAATGCCGTAAAGAAGCAGAAGGCTAAAATTGGCAAAGAAAATTAAAGTGAATGTATTCGATGGGTTGCGAGATGCCCGACATGACGCGGTTGCCTTCGAGAAGGGGCAAAAGGTAAACCTTCGCCTGACCGAACTTCCCGCCCCACCAAAGACCGTTTCGCCAAGATAGATCCGGCGAATCAGGCAAGCTCTCAATGCCAGCCAGCAGGTTTTTGCGTCATATCTGAACGTTAGCACGAACGCCGTGCGAACATGGGAACAAGGCACACGCCGTCCCCAGCACTCCGCGCTTAAACTGCTTGCGATCGCGAAGAAGAACCCGCAAGCGCTCATATCAGCCTGATTGTCACCTTGAAACCTATTAGGTCGCCCCCCGGCTCACTTCATGCTACATTTTTAGGATGGAGATCACCCTCAAGATTCCGGAGGAACTCGCCGCCCAAGCCCGGGCACGCGGCTTGAAGCTTGAGGTCTATATTCAAGAGATCCTGGCGCAACAGCTAGCGGCCCCTCAGGAGGTCCGTCAACCGCGCGCGCCAAAAGAGATTCGCGCCTGGCTTGATTCACTGGCGCAATTCTCTGACAAGATTCCACCCCTGCCAGAAACGATCTCGCGGGAGTGGATTTACCAGGATCATAACTAGATGGCAATTGCCTCGTGTTTGATCGACACGAACATTTTGCTACGAATCTCTAGGCGCTCCGATCCCCAGCACAAGCTTGTGGATTTAGCTCTTGCTCGCCTTGCCGAACAGGGCACTACTCTTTACTATACCCCTCAGAATATTGCGGAGCTTTGGAATGCGATGACGCGGCCCATTGCTCGCAACGGCTTGGGTTTGTCCGTCGCGGATGCCGACCTCGTGGTGCAAGCTATCGAGTCCAATATGAGTCTCCTGCCTGACAACGAAGCGATTTACAGGGAGTGGCGGAAAATCGTCGTGCGGTACGGCGTCTCGGGAGTTCAGGTGCATGACGCCCGATTAGCAGCATCGATGTACGTGCATCACGTGGACCATATACTTACGCTGAACGGCGCAGATTTCAGCCGTTTCACCGGTCTAACCGCTCTGCATCCCAACAGCCCAATGGACTGATCCCGGCACTTACGCTACTCTATCTTGGCCCTGTACTGCTCCGGGGTAGTGCAATTGGTAGCACGCCAGCCTTTGGAGCTGGTTATCCTGGTTCGAGTCCAGGCCCCGGAGCCAATGTCTTCCTTGAATCGCCCCTGTGAATACTGATGAACACTTCTGACCTCGCCCTCGGCGCCATCTGGTACATCGTCTTTCTGTTCTCGACTACATGCCATGAGGCGGCCCACTCACTCGTCGCGAAATTGGGCGGCGACCTGACTGCGGCCGAGGGCGGCCAGGTAACGCTCAACCCCATTCCGCACATTCGCAGGTCCCCGTATGGGATGGTGGTCATACCTATTTTGTCATTCGCCCTGTCCGGCTGGATGATTGGCTTCGCAAGTGCGCCGTTCGACCCCAATTGGCAGCGCAAGTACCCACACCGTTCTGCCTGGATGGCTTTGGCGGGTCCCGCAGCCAACTTTACGCTTATGCTTCTGGCCGGCATCGCGATTCGAGTGGGGGTGGCCGCAGGGTATTTTCGCCCGCCGACTAGCATAAACGGGTACGCTGGACTGGTGGCATCGACGCAATCGTCCGATCCCACATTCCTTACGACGGCGCTCAGTATTTTGTTTGTTCTGAACCTGTTGCTTTGCGCTTTCAATCTGCTCCCCTTGCCGCCGCTCGATGGCAGTACAGTGATCATGCTGGCGATGCCAGAAAGCGGCGCGCTGGGCTACCTGGATTGGGTTCGCCGGTCCAGCGGCTACGCGATGCTCGGAATGTTGCTTGCCTGGTACTTGTTCGGTGCCATATTCCAACCTATTTTTTTCTTTGCTCTCCACGTCTTGTATAGCGGCGTCTAAAACGGTTGAGCTGCGTGTGTTTCTGTTTCAAATCTGCACATCGAATCCGATTTGTGCACAATGGGGACGTACACCCGCTAATCAGGTGCCGGATAACTCTTTATCTTTCAATCCACTGACAGATTGCCCGTATGGCCCATCGTCTGCAATAGATACGCGCAGGAGCATGACCTCGATGAACGACGCTATGAACCATCCTGGCAACTACCGGATTGAAGTTTCGGGCTGGGATCTCGACAACACCTTCTTTGTGGAAAAGACGGAGTTGCTTTGGAGTGAAGGTGGTGGCAAACGCGTGCACCTGCGCCGCGCCCTTCCCCAAGGAACAATCATCTTTATTCGTTTGTTGGCCCTTGAATCCGCGAGCGGTTCTCTGCCGGTTGCTTATGGGATCGAAAGCGCTAAGCCGATGGATAGCAACGGCCAGTGCGAGATGCGGCTAGTGCAATTGCGCCCCCGTATAAAAGCACCCCTCGGGGGCATCGCTGCATCTTATGAAACAGAGGATTCAGTGAGAACGTGCGAGCCACGGGAAAGCTCGATGCAGCCGGAACCCGAGGAGATCCTCCAATGAAGAATGAAACGATGAAAGCAACCACCCAAGACCGCCTTGCCACGTGGGAAGAGATCCGGCGCGCGACGTCGTGCACGCCTGACCGATTGCTGGAACTTTGCCGGGCGAGCGGGAATTATTGTGAAGTGGGTTCCGACCTTGGCGGGGTCATCCGGTATCCCGCGGAAGAATTTGAATTCTTCGCCTACCTAAGCGATATGGACGAAACTCCTGCGAACTAAAGAAACGCGGTCCCCAAGCTAATTCGCCTTTGGAACATTCCCGGGGCAATTCTCTCCAAAACGGAACTGGGGCGCTCGATGGAATCAGTCGGCGAGTTCTGTTTCGCTTGCGCCCTGGGCATTAAGAAATCCACAGAATCCCGCTAGCCTCGCCTAATTGATTGTCTCGCTCGGACTTAGCAAAACCATAAACCATCATGCGGGGAGTCGGCCGCCGTCGTCGGGTTGATATTTGTGCTTTTCGATTGTGGCATTGGCCGTGCCTCTGATCCGGCATGACTACACTAACTGCTCCTTCCAAAGAAGCGCATCTGGTCCGCGGTAGCTCCGACGAGGCGATGACGATTTGTGTGCTGGACGATGAGCCCGGCATGGTGGAGATGCTGCAGGAATCGCTGCGGTGCCTTGGCTACAGTTCCCTCGGCACTTCCGACCCTCACAATGCGCTCGAGATGATCGAACAGGGTCGCGTGCGGGTAGTGATGTCGGACATTAAGATGCCCGGGATGGACGGCCTCCAGTTCCTGGAACAGGCCATGCATCGGGATCCCGGCGTGTACGTCATTCTGATGACCGGGTTCTATTCACTGGACAACGCCGTGGCGGCCATCAAGCGCGGGGCGTACGATTATGTCCCCAAGCCAGTGGACCGGTCGCGCCTGAAGAAATCCCTGGATGAACTTGCCGAATCGTTCAATCGCCGCAAACGTATAAGCAGTCTCGAGCAGCAACTCCTGACCGATTTGGAATTTCACGGGATCGTTGGGCGGAGCCCGGCCATGATCGATGTCTTCGAAATGGTCCGCAAGGTCGCGCGACACTACACCAACATCTTGTTAGTTGGCGCGACGGGCTCAGGCAAAGAGCTAATCGCCAAGTCGATTCACCAGATGAGCCCGGTGGCTCAGCAACGGTTTGCCGTATGCAACTGCTCCGCGATGGTGGATACGCTTCTGGAGAGTCAGCTATTCGGCCATGTTCGCGGTTCGTTTACCGGCGCGACCGACACGCGCCCAGGCCTGTTCGAATACGCAAACGGCGGCACCGTGTTTCTGGACGAAGTGGGCGAAACATCTCTCGCCATGCAGGCCAAATTGCTTCGAGTCATCCAGAACCGGGAAATCCAGCGCGTGGGCTCTCCGGAAGTCCGTCGAGTGGAAGTCCGCCTGATCGCCGCGACCAACCGTGACTTGCGTGCCGAGGTCTTAGCCGGG
The DNA here is from genome assembly GCA_963705015.1 of Terriglobia bacterium. GTDB lineage: Bacteria > Acidobacteriota > Terriglobia > Acidiferrales > UBA7541 > Palsa-360. Next base: position 4,642,502 of record CAVPIN010000002.1, on the reverse strand, counting down.
CGCTTCCGTGAAGACCTATACTACCGTCTCAGCACGATTCAGATCCGCGTACCCAGCCTGTCAGAACGCCTGGACGACATCCCCCTGCTCATCCAGTATTTCTTAAAGAAATATAATGAGGCCTATAGCAAGCAGATTCGGGGACTCACCCGGCGGGCGCAGGCCGTATTGCTGCAGCATGCGTGGCCGGGCAACGTCCGCGAGCTCGAAAATGTAATTTCCTGCGCGTGCCTTACCTCGGTGAGCGAATTCATCGATGTGGATGATCTGCCGGAGACCCTGCAGAAACCGGCGGTGTCCAGCGGACGCGCGGGTGATTCCTGGCGTCCACTTCCTCTCAACGAAGTGCGGCGGCAGCACATCAAGCGCGTTCTAGAGTCCTGCGAAGGCAATCGCGTTCGCGCCGCCCAGTTGCTTGGGATTGGCCGCACAAGCCTCTACCGCTTTCTCAAACGCACTGAGAAACAGTCGGCAGATCCGGCGACTCCGTAATCGGCCTGGCGTGCCTCGTCTGGAACCTCTTGCTTAACGCGGAAGAAAACCCCCGCCTCTGAAGAGGCGGGCTACAGCAGCCTCGTCGGCCTCTGGAGAATGCTGTAACCCGCATCTTCGGAGTCTGCATGAGAACTCGAGAATCTTTGTGGGTTGTGGCTTTAGCCACGACATAAGACCTGCAAAATCAGTCCGGCTTTACAGGCCGCGGAAAAAGTCCCTTAATGCGTCATTCCGAGCGCAGCGAGGAATCCCTCTGTGGTTTAAATTCAAGAAAAGAGGGATTCCTCGGCACGAAGCGCGCCTCGGAATGACAGCGTTTTGAATTTTTCCGCAACCTGTTTAGCCGCTGACATTCCAATTTCGCGGTCTTCACACAGACTCCTCAGACCCGGGGCTTTCTGTTTCACATTCGAGCAGATTTCAGTTTCTGGCACAGTTGAGGATTTTCAATCGCGGATAAGTCATTTAAATCGAGGGATAAACCTGAATTGCCTTTGGCGCGCCGATTGCTACCTTACAGCCGTGAGTCGAGTACCTGTAATCGAATCGAGCAAACTACTCTCCTAACACGCCTCCCAAATTTCCTGCCCAGAAACCACTTACGCCACGCTGACCGTGACCCGGATCAGCGTGGCGTTTCCTCTTTTAGAGGGACACACCCATAGGGATGAGAAAAGATGTCAATGGCCGCCCGTGCGTGAGCGCAAAAAACTCTCGGTCGAATCGAAGGGTTGTTGTCAGTCAGCCTTGCCCGGCGCCGGCTCGGCGTTGTCGGCCACCATCTTGGGTAGGCTGACCGTGTTATCCATGCGAACCAAAATCGTGGTTTGCGCGGGCAAATCCACTTCCTTGCCCTTGCGTTCAATGATGTACGCAGCGCTTCCAATCAGTCCGAATCCGAAACCGCGCACGGCATGGCTGAATACTTCACCTACGAGAGTGCCGCCGCCGATTCCGATCGCTCCGCCAACGACATCGCCCTTGATGTCATGTTTGGCCTGTAGAACTCGGCCTTCTTCGACCTTGACGTCTTTGCGAGATTTTCCGGCTTTTTCTCCGGTCGTCGGGCTCTGCAGCCCAAGGATGCTCATCTTTGCCGGGAAAACGCGACTATCGACTTCGAGATCCCGGAAAGAAAGATTCATCGCCGCCTGACCGCGGAAAATCGAGAAGCGCCGCGAATGAAGAACTCCTCCAACCGTGCCGTTTACCCGCGCTCCTGCCGGCAGGATCATCTGTGTGCCAACATACACGGGTTCGGTAACTTCGGCGATAAATGGGTCACCGCTTTTTGCCACGGCGGTGCTCAGGGTGGTGAGCAAACGCAGGTGGACCTGGGTCCCCTGCAAGAGTTCGTGGGACTGCGCGCGAGTTGGGATCGCGGCAGCGGCGAACAGCAACACGACGACACTGAAAAATACACTTACAGATACAACGATGCGTTTCATGGGATCCTCCGTACTCTTTCTAGCAGGCTCCACGCTTCACTTGAATCGTTCAGCGTAAAAGTAAAGCCCGTGCCCTGCCGTGCCGGCCGAAGATTCGGCCGCGCACGGGTTAAGCCTCGTGTCGTGAGGCGTTGCGCTGGCGCTGTACGCCCGGCGACGCTCTGCGGGAGCGCGCCGGACCGGATGCGGAGGTTACGTCCGAAAAGATCATACTGCGTGATTGGCGTTAGGTGGTTCTAGAAATTCGGCCACGTGTTTCAAAAGCGCCAACTACGGCGCGGAAGAAATTTGCTGGATTCGCAAGATCGCAGATCACATTTCGATAACAGTCTTCTCAGGGGCTATCTCGCAGGCGCTCCCGCCGCAGGATAAACCGGCAGCGTGGCGCGGCCGCCGAACGCGGCCTTCAGTCCCTCGATCGCGCAATTCTCATCCTGGCCGCCCTCGACGCCACTGACGCCCATGGCTCCGATCATTTGCCCATCGACAACAATGGGAACCCCGCCCGAGGCCAGATAGAAATTGAATATGTTGGGACTGATATTGCGAGAAGCGCCGCGCAGCGGGGAGTTCATGGCTTGCGTCCCACGCATGGAGGTGGGTTCGCGGAGCCTCAGCGAAGTTTGCGCCTTCAGCAGCGCCGTGCGCATATCCTCGGAGACTTGGCCATCCATTCGCTCCATGTGCACCATCTCGCCGGCGTTATCGAGGACGTACGCCGACATCGTTTTCCCGTTCGATGCCGCCCAATCACGACAGGCTCGTACGATTTTCTTTGCTGCTGCGAGCGAAATCTGATTGCCGTCGAAGACATGCGCCGCGTCCGCGCCGCTCTCTACGAATTCAGCGGGTAGGCTCGATTTGGGTGGAGTTGCGGTGGCAAACCGTGGAACTGGCAGAGTACCTCGATTGGCGTTTGGTTCCGCTTTTACATCCTCCAGCAGTGGCGGAACCGATGGCCCAAGCACTTCGAGCATCGCTTTGTGCACGCAAATCTCGTCGTCCCACACGGGCGGGTTTGGCGGGTAACCGCCGCCCCCGACGACGCCAATCATTTGCTTGTTGACGATAACGGGAAGCCCGCCGGAAACCGGATAGAGGCCCAGTTGAACTTGATAAGCTTCCTGACTGGGATCCCGGGCCACAAGATTCTGTATCACCTTGCTCGGTGCGCGCGTCAACAGCGCGGTGCGGGCCTTCATTTCGGGCGTCACGATATTGGTATAACCCTGCCCGTCCATGCGATCAAAGTAGACATGGTTGCCGTCGTTATCGAGGACAATGATGGAATGCCGCCCTTCGCCTCTTGCGGTAACCAGGCGCTCACACGTCTCGGCAATGCGCTGCGCGGTGGCCAGATTGATGGTGGTGAAATCCTGAATCTTATCGGCGGCTTTTCCGCTGACGACGAATTGCTCCGGCACTGTTTGGCCAAGCGCGAATGCGCTAAGTCCGACGGAAGCAGCGATCGCTAATCCCAAGCACGTAATAAAGTGTTTCATAGCATTTTTCTCCTGACTCTTCCTGACAAATTTGATCGAGCGCGAGCAAGCGCCTCAATTTTGCCTGGCGCTTTCAGGTAGAACAGGCTTCTGCCTGTTTGGTTTTGGTGTTGCACCAATATATTTAAAAACCAAAAGCAAACAGGCTGAAGCCTGTTCTACCTTACACGTGCCATTAATGGCCTGAAATGTATCACATTTGCTGCTCAACTTTGTTTCAGCAATATTCGCAGCGGCCTGAGAGGTTTGGGTGTAGCATAGCGCGACGCGGGAGATCACGTAGCGATCGTAGTCTAAAACCGTCCGGGCATTTCCGTGCTGGACGTCCATTTTGAGAGGAGATTCCCAACATGAAGCGATGCTTTTATTTGTTTGCCCTTTCCATGGTTGGCGTGCTGCTCGGCACAGGGGCTCTGAAGGTCCTGGCCCAGGGCGGAGCACCCAGCCCAGAGAGGCAGGCCGAAATCGCAAAACAACTTGCCCTTGAGGAAGCCACCCCGAAATTGCAGGTCACCGAGGAAATACTTCCCCTTGTCATTCCCGGTCACACAATCGGTGAAACAGAAGGGGTTTCCATGAATTCAAAGGGCCACCTGTTTGTATACTCGCGTACTGGCATGGGTGGGAGTTCCCGTGGCGGGACGGCCGCGGAGCTGTTCGAGTTCGACGAAAACCTGAAATTCGTCAAGATATGGGGTCCGGATAACTACGCCGCGTCATTCGCGCATTCCGTCCGCGTCGATAAGTATGACAACGTATGGATGATCGATGAAGGTTCCGGAATGATTGTCAAGTTCGACCCCAGTGCCGTGGTCAAAATGACCCTGGGCCGAAAGCCGGAGGCGATCGACTGGATGGAACGCTACGTCGAACGCGGTGAGAAGGTCACGGAACGCTATCCGGCCGGAACGATGGGCACATTCAACCGGGAAACCGACATCACCTGGGATCCACAGGACAATATGTTCGTGAGCGATGGCTATGGCAACTCGCGCGTGGTCAAGATCACGAAGGACGGTGTTTGGGTGAAAGCAGTGGGAACACACGGTTCCGGCCCGAACCAGTTCAACACACCGCATGGCATCGCCACGGATGGCCAGAACATCTATATCGCCGACCGCGGCAACAACCGCATCCAGGTCTATGACACCGACCTGAACTTCAAGAAGACCATCACTGGTGTAGCCATGCCTTGGAGCGTTGTTGTCACTCCCAAGTACATTTACAGCGGCGATGGTACCGGCAAACTTTACCGGCTGGATCACAATGGAAAGCTGCTCGGCTGGGCGCAGACCAGTCTGGGCCAGGGCCAGAACAGCTGCCTGATCCACGAGCTCCACGCCGTGTCCGACAACGTTCTCATCAAGGGCTCCTGCACCGAATGGAACGTGGAGAAGTTTACGATTAAATAGCGCTGGCATTCAGAAACAGGGGCTCAAACACGATTGGCTCGAGCCTCGAACTCTGTTCTGTCACGTCCAAAATCGGGAATGCGTGGTGGTCAGGGAAACCGTGTCGTCTGACGCGATTCCCTGCGTGGATTTTTTCGTGCCGCGGTCCTCTTCTTCTTTCGAATGAATCGCTGTGCTAGACTTCTGTTGCGGTCGTTTACCGGGTGTGGGCTCTACTTGGAGCCCACCGGAATATTGTCATACGACTGCCGATGCGTGGAACTTCGGGCTCTGTGCGACGAAGTCCCGCGAACCCCGCCAGGCCCGGAAGGGAGCAACGGTACCGGGATCGCTTCGTGCGCCGCGGAGTACCCGAAGTTCCTCTCATCTGCAGCCGAGCCGCATTTTCTAGTTGCCGTTCTGAGCCCGTCGCGGCGGGTTTCTCTGTGCCCTCTGTGAACCTTTGTGCCCTCTGTGTTGCGCTTTTCGGGGTTCACCACAGAGAGCACAGAGAACACAGAGACGGAAGGAAGCGTTTGACAGCATGAGCTACCAGGTCATCGCGCGAAAATGGCGTCCGCAGACGTTCGCGGATGTGAAGGGGCAGCAGCATGTCACGCGGACGCTCGCGAACGCGGTGCAGTCGGGCCGCGTGGCGCACGCCTATATTTTTTCCGGCGCGCGCGGGGTGGGCAAGACCACCACGGCGCGCATTCTCGCCAAAGCCCTCAACTGCGCGAAGGGACCCGCCGCGGAACCTTGCAACGAATGCGACTCCTGCAGGGAAATCGGCCTGGGAAATTCGCTCGATGTGATTGAAATCGATGCTGCTTCCAACCGCGGCATAGATCAGATTCGCGAATTGCGTGAAATGGTGCGCTATGCGCCCGCCGGCGGCCGCTTCAAAGTTGTGATCCTCGACGAAGCGCACATGCTCACCGACGAGGCCTCCAACGCGCTGCTGAAAACGCTCGAAGAGCCGCCCGACAAGGTAATTTTCGTGATGGCGACGACCGAGCCGGAAAGCCTCGCCGAAACCATCCGTTCGCGTTCGCAACATTTTCATTTTCGCGCGCTGTCGTTCGCGGAAATCGTGAACGCGCTCGAAGAAATCTGCGCAAAGGAAAATTTGACCGCGGAGCCCGGCGCTCTGGGCGTGATGGCGCGCGCGGCCGAAGGCAGCCTGCGCGACGCGCTCTCCCTGCTCGAGCAGGCGCGCGCGTATTGCGGCGCGAACATTACCGACGCGCAAGTCCGCGAACTGCTCGGCGTCGTCCCCGAAGAAATCCTGGAGGAATTGACCGGCGCGATCGAAGCGCAATCCGCGGAACGCATCCTCACGCTGGTGCACCGCCTGCTGGCCGAGGGACAAAACCTGCAACATTTCTGCCGCGAAGCCATCGGACATTTCCGCAATCTGCTCGTGGCGCGCGTCTGCGGCGCGGAATCCGAACTGATCGCCGCGCCCGCCGATCGGCGTCCCCGTTTGAAGCAGGTCGCCGAATTGTTCAGCGAAGAAGACCTCACGCGATTTTTTCAGATTCTGCTAAACACCGATGACGATTTGCGCCGCAAGCCGGATGCGCGATTGCATCTGGAAATGGGCCTGTTGCGCATGGTGAACGCCGCGCGTCTGGCTCCCCTGGAAGAAATTCTCGCGAAACTGAATCACGAAACGCCCGGCGCAATTCCCGCGCGTCCGTCCAGCCCTGCGCCGCAGACGCAACCACCTGTTCGCAACAGCGCTCCGGCGACTTTTGCTGCTTCGGTCTCGCAGGGAACGGCGCAGTCGTCCTCTCCCGTAAAAATGCAGCCCACCCCAGCGCCACGACCGGAAAATACCGCGACGCCTGTAGCCGCGCGCGAATCCGTGAACACAACGCCGGAAAGAATCAGCACCGGCCCGGTCCCCGCGACTCCGCCGAGCGTGATTGCGCGCGTTGCCGCCGCCGGCGATGGGCTCGAGCAGGCGCAGGTAGATTCCATCAAGTCCGCGATTCTCGCGCAGGAAAAATTTCTCGGCGAACTTGTCGAACACGCGTCGCGCTGGGAGATTAGTGGCGACGAAGTGCGATTATTTTTTCCGACGGAAAGCCGCTCGTTCGCCGAGTGGGTACAGGCGCGTGATCCCATGGAACGCTTGCGCAACATTGCCGCCCGCATCCTCGGCCAGACGGTACGCGTCTGTGTTAAACTGGAAGCCGTGCCGAGTGGAGGGCCTGCAACGCAATCCTCCGGCACGCGTGAGTTGCGCGCGAAGTTCGAGCAAGACCCGATCGTACGCGCGATGAAGGAACGGTTCGGCGGCCAGATTTCCGACGTCAAGAGCCGGAGCGAGGAGTAGACCATGGAAGTCAAAGCGCTGCAGCAAATTCTCACGCAGTTTCGCCAGATGCAGGAGAACCTGCAGAAGCAGGTCGAGACAGTGAATGTCGATGCATCCGCGGGCGGCGGCATGGTCACCGTCCGGATGAATGGACAGAAACAGGTCACGGAGATTCATATCGACCCGGAAGTATTTGCAGGAAAAGATCAGGAATTGCTACAGGACCTGGTGCGCGCCGCTGTGAACGAGGCCGGGCGCCGCGTCGATGAAGAACTGACCAGCCAGATGAAAAGTCTGACCGGTGGGATTCCGGGAATGGCCGGGCTGAAAATTCCCGGGTTGTTTTAATCGCGACATTTTTGTAATTCGATATTTGATATGCGTTAGTGCGGATGCTCTGAGAGAAACTGATTCCTCCAACCCGCCACACTGCGTCACGGAACAATCCTCATGCCTGATTTTGCCGAACCCGTCGAGCGCTTGATCGACCAGCTCAAACATTTGCCCGGCATCGGGGCAAAGACGGCGCAGCGCCTCGCGTTTCACATCCTGCGCGCCAAGCCCGAGGAAGCCCTGGCGCTGGCCGATTCCATTCGCGATGCCAAACTGAACATGCGCCTGTGCTCGGTGTGCAATAACATCACCGATAAGGACCCGTGCCTCTACTGCACAGGCTCATCGCGCAACCACAAGACGATCTGCGTCGTGGAAGAGCCGCACAACATCATGGCCATCGAGAAGACGCGCCAGTACGGCGGGCTCTATCACGTTCTCGGCGGCGCGCTCGCGCCGTTGCGTGGCATTGGCCCGGATCAATTGCACTTGAAGAGCCTCATCGAGCGCCTCAAAGGCGGCACAGTGGAGGAGATCATCATCGCCACCAATCCCAACGCCGAAGGCGAAGCCACGGCAATGTATCTCTCGAAACTCATCAAGCCTCTCGGCGTGCGCGTCACGCGCATTGGCGTGGGCATCCCGGTCGGCTCCGATCTCGAATACGCCGATGAAGTCACCATGATGAAAGCTATGGAAGGCCGCCGCGACCTTTAGCGCGGGACTCCCTTTCCTGTTTTGCGCCGTCCGGCGCGAGGCGTGTTAGAATCAAGTTACCTTCCCCCGCCCTGGAGGAATCGTGTTTTCTCGCCGAGTGCTGGGTTCCCTGCTGATACTTGCTGCAACTGCGCTGCCGAGTCTTGGACAGCAGCGGCCAACTGCGAGGGGAACATTCACCATTTCGGGAACTGTCCAGGACGATGCTGCGCAGCATCCCGTGGAAAATGTCCGTGTGGATTTGAAACTGGCGACGGGGATCCCGGTGAACACCACCTTCACTCGCGGAAATGGCGAATTCGAGTTTAATAATCTGACCAACGGCGATTACTTTATCGAGGTGGTGTTGAAGGGCTACCAGACTGCTCAACAAGCAGTCTCGATCACCGGCACGGATCGCCGAGGCATTTACATTTTTCTCACCAGGTCCGTAACTGTAGTAAGTTCAAGTTCCAACGCGTCAATTTCCGCCCACGAGCTCAGCGTCCCTTCCAAAGCGCATGATGAATATGACAAAGCCCTGAATTTGATGTTCGCCAAATCGGACTACCGGGGCGCGATCGTCCTGTTTCAACGTGCCATCAAGGATTTCCCGACGTTCTACGAGGCATACGCGCAAGAGGGCAACGCGTACATGAAACTTGGTGAGTTAGCCCCCGCTGAAGAAGCCCTAAGGAAATCTGTTGACCTCAGTTCAGGCCAGTATTCCAAGGCGCTTTTCATCCTTGCGGGACTCCTCACGGATACCAAACGATATTCGGATTCCGCGGCATTTGCCCGTAAAGGAATGGCCGTCGATGACAACTCCTGGCAGGGGCCGTTTGAATTGGCACGCGCACTGCTGGGCCTCGATCAAGCGGAAGAGGCCGAAAAGAGCGCAGACCGGGCCCGGGATATGCAGCCCGATGATCCCGAGGTCTATCTGTTGCTGGCAAATATCCTGATTCACCGGCGTGACTATCCCGCGCTGTTAAAAGATCTCGACGCCTACCTCAAACTTGTTCCCGCCGGCCCGGACGCCGAGCAGGCTCGTCAGACACGAGATGACATACAAGCAGCCATGCAAAATGCCGAAAATCGGGCGCGTGAGAACGCCGCGCAAAAGGCCCACGCGGAGACACCGGATTCCACGGGCGCCACCGCGCCACCTCCCGCGCATGAAACGGAAAGCCCTCCGCCTCCCGAACCGGATTCGTCAGGACTTCCTTCCCTTCCGCCACCCAGGACATCCGAACCCTAGGAAATTGCCGTTTTGCATGGCTTTCCCAAGCCCTACGCGGGGTCGTCCGAGATCGCAAAACTTTTCCGAAACTTTTCAGGAAGGGTGTACGTCTACTAGGCAAGACCACTCGGGGGGCAGGAAGCCACCACCACAATGCAACCGACCATTAGCTTCCTGCCCCTTTAAACCCGGGGTGGTATCTGCGGACCAGCCGGAGTAAGAGCAAGAAATCCTAAACAAAATCCTACTTTGCCGCGCTCACTGCAGCGTGTGGCACACGTGCCGGCATGGCGGGGATCTCCGCAAGGTGCAGTCCCAGAACGAACATTGGCAGCGGCGCAACGCGCCCCCAGCGGTTTAGGTCCCAGCCGGCGCGGATGAAATTAATCTCAGGGACCAGCGCGAGTTCCAATGCAGCGCGCGTTTCGCCTCGATAAAATTGTTGCGGCAATTTCAAGATGGGATGCAGGCCCCAAGTTTTCGCCGTCCGCGGAACCCCAGATGGACACATCGACGGACTCCTGCTCGATTTGATCGCTGACCGTCAGAATACAGAAAAACGTGCGCGTCGCGCTGGCGCGAATATCCACGGCCGCGCCATGGCCGCTTTCCTTGACCAGCGTTCCCTGCGGAATCAGATCGAATTCCATGGACATGCGATGCTCCCCCCGTCGTTCGCGGAAAATTCTAACACAGGGTCCGCGCTGGCGGCTATGGAACACGCGCCTAGGGCATGAGCTAGGAAGGACGGAGTTTCGACAGCTTCTCCGCGCAAGCGGCCAGCGTCGATTCTTTTTTGCAGAACGTGAAACGTATCTGGCGCGTGCCCATCTTGGGATCGTCGTAGAAACTGGAGCCGGGCACTGCCGCAACGCCAATCTTCTCCACTAGATTTTTCGCAAAGGAAACGTCGTCGGGGAAATCGAATCCCGAAATATCGGTCATGATGTAGTACGCCCCTGCGGGCTTAAAGCAGCGGAAACCTGCGGCGGTGAGAATGCCCAGCATGCGGTCGCGCTTCACCTGATAGCCTTCCGCGAGCTTCTGGTAGTAACTCAGCGGCAATTCGAGAGCCATCACTCCGGCTTGCTGCAGCGGGGCAGCCGCACCCACTGTCATAAAGTCATGGACTTTACGGATAGGCGTCGAGGCATCCGGAGGGGCGATGACCCAGCCTACCCGCCATCCGGTCACGCTATAAGTTTTCGACATCCCATTGATGGTGATCGTGCGGTCGCGCATCCCATCGAGCGAAGCCATGGAAATATGCCGCGTGCCGTCATAAATAATATGCTCGTAAATTTCATCCGTGACCGCGAACGCATTCCACCGCAGGCAGAGGTCGCGGATGTATTCGAGTTCTTCCCGCGAGAAAACTTTTCCAGTCGGGTTGTTCGGTGTGTTGACGATAATCGCCTTGGTGCGAGGCCCGAACGCGCGCGCGAGTTCCTCGCGGTCAAAGCTCCAATCCGGCGGCCGGAGCTGCACAAAACGCGGCGTTGCGCCGGAAAGAATCGTGTCGGGCCCATAGTTCTCGTAATGCGGCTCGAATATCACGACTTCGTCGCCGGGATTGATGATCCCCATCATGGTCGCCATCATGGCTTCGGTCGAGCCGCAGCAGACGGTGATCTCGCGTTCGGGATCCACGCGAACGCCTTGCGTGCGCTCAAACTTCCGGGCGATGGCGTCGCGCAATTCCTTGGCGCCCCAGGTGATGGCGTACTGGTTGAAGTCGTCCGCGATGGCTTGTCGTGCGGCTTCCTTGATTTCCGCCGGGGCCGGATAATCGGGATACCCTTGCGCCATATTGACGGCGTTGTGCTCGAAGGCGAGCCGGGTCATTTCGCGGATCACCGACTCGGTGAATCGTTCTGCTTTTGCGGAAAGCACTTTCTTGGCAGCAGTGGCAACCCGGCTTGCGAAAGCGGCCGGACCCTCCGTCGCGCTCATTGTTTATCCCCGGCCCCAGCCGGGCGAGTATCCTCGGCTCTTGGGGGGAGGCTGGCGGCGATGCGGGCCGGGGGTTGTTCCCCTGCTGGCGCGGAGCCATAAACTTGCCGGTATACATCAGCGTTGCGGATCACGATTTGCACGTACTCCCTTGTCTCGGTGAACGGAATCGATTCCACGAATTCCGCCGTCTCGAGATAATTCTGTCCCAACGTCCATTGCGCCACGCGGTCTTCACCGGCGTTGTACGCGGCAAGAGCCTCTTCCGGAGTTCCGAATGCCTGGATCAGACCCGACAGATAGCGTGAACCAAGCTGCAAATTGTAACCCGGATCGGTCAGCCTTGCGCGCGCATATCGAACTTTCAATTGACGCGCGAGCTTCGTGGCCGTGGTGGGCATCAATTGCATTAAGCCTACCGCGCCTACCCGGGATGTTGCGCTGGATTCAAACGCGGACTCCTGGCGAACCAGGCCGGCCACCAGCATGGGGTCCAATTGGTTGTGCACCGCTTCGGTTCGCAGGCTGGATTCGTAGGGAAGAGGGAACGCCGCCCGCCAGGCCTGTTTTGGAATATCCACCACGCGCCGCGCCTCGAGCTGCGGGAACGCCTGGCGCACTGCAGACATCCCTGCCGCGTAGTGTCCTGCGGAAACCGCGGCTCCCGCGGCCTCAATCAAAAGATTCGGCGAGTGTGTCTCGGCATACGCGGCCCGATATTCCAGTTCCGCCGAGGCATCGAAGGCAATATCACTGAGGGCCCGTGCGCGCGTCTCCCGGCCAGCCACCTTTTCAGAAAGTGGCTGATCCACGGGCGACAACGCCGGCGCCCCGGGAATCACTGAAAGAAATTCAGCGGGATTGAGCGGCGAATCGCCGATCCCATCCGGCTCCGGGCGCAAGCGCGCCGCCGCCTTGGAGCCAAAATAAGTCAGCGGAAATCGTGCCGCGTCGGCCACGTAGAAGCTCCGGGCGTGGGCCTGATTTCCAGAACGTTCATACGCCCGGCCCAGCCAGTACAAGGCATCCTGGACATAACTCGACGTGGGGAACCTGCGGACATAGGCTTCCAGCAAATCGGCGGCTTCCGGCTTGCGGTCCAGATACGCGGTCCATGCCACCCGCCATGCGGCGGAGGGGGCATTTTTCCCGTCGGGGGATGCATCGAGAGCGCGGCGGTAATATTCCGCGGCGTGCGGGCGGTCCATATTCACCCAATAGTAATTCCCCGTCGCGAACAGACCTTCCGCGACCCAACTGCTTTGCGGAAAGCGCGTCGCCAGTTGTTCGACTTCGTCGAGCATTTCCGATTCTAGTTTTTGGGAACGATGCGCCTGCGACAGGGTGTAGAGACGTTCGGCATCGAGTTCCGGATCGGTCAGCGCAAGCGCAGTCAACACTTCGGGCTTTCCGCCTGATTGGACGTCGCACTGCGCAATGCGCAGCGTCGCTCGCTCGCGCGCCGAGCCAGCCAATTTCGGGAGGAGATTCCCATACTCGATGCGCGCGTCGTGCCAGCGCTTGGCGACGAAAAATGCCTCCGCGCGGGCCATCTGCGTCTGCATCGGCGTGCCGGGAAATTGCTCGCCGAGCGCGAACTGCAGGAATGGAATTCTTTGCCCAGCAGCCCTGGCTTCGTCGTTGAGTGGAAACCGATAGTAGAGATCGAGATAGTCCGCGGCGGCTAATAAAGGCTTTTCGCCTTTTGCAGCAGCCACTTTTTCCCGTGCCTGGGCTTGCAGCAGTAGCAGAGCAGGCTTCGATCCCGTATTGGGATAGGCTTCGAGCGACGCGAGGGCAACATCACCCTTGCCGGCCTCCAGCGCAGCCTGTGCCAGGGAAGTCACCGCCTGTTCGGTCAGCACGCTCTCAGGAAAATCCCGGCGGAAGCTTTGTAGTTGCTCGAGCCCTGCTTCCCTCTGCCCCAGCGCCAAGGAAGTCTGCGCCTGCCAGAATTGCACATATTCGCGGAGCGGCTTGTCATCCACAGCCTTGCGCAACCAGCCGAGCGCGAGATCGGGCTTGTCGCGAGTCAGGTCGTAATAGGCGAGGGCCAGGGCAGCGCGCGGGCCAAATTCTTTTTTCGCATTTTGAGTAGCGAACGCGGAGAGAGCCGCGTAAGTCGTGGCACTTCCATTGTCGCGAAGCGCGCGGGAAAGCTGCACGAGTTGCTTTTCTACAGGATCTGTTATTTCTGCTGCCGGAATCCCCTTGGACTTTTTCTTAGCAGTGGAAGAGGATTTCGCCGCCGGCTTCTTTGCGTGGTGAGCGGTGGTTTGCGCGCGGGACGGAGAACCCGTGGTGAACAGAACCAGCAGAAAACCCAGGGATATAGCAATGCTGCGGGAGTATTCCGCTTTCCCGGCAGCGGCGTTCACTCTACCGGCGCAGGACCGGAGATGGGTAGGGATACTCGCCGAGCGCTTGCGGATCGCCTCCGGCCAGAATCTCCACCATCCAGTCATAGAAATAATCCACCGGATGAGAATTGATGGACTGGAACCGGCGATCGTATTCTTTGTGAGCCTTCTCAATGTCGTCACGCAGTCTGAAACACAAATCTCTATTCTCGCGCCCGAGTTGGACATCTGCCGGGCGCAGCATCTTGATGTCCTGCATCGAAACCTTGGCCACACGGTAGGCCCGCCTATGCAATTCTTGCTCTTCCGGGGGCAAAGAGTCGAGGCTAAAAATATGTTCCGCCTCCGCCGGCTCCGTGTGCACCTGCGGCGGCTCGATGTGCGGCTGAACCGGAACCGGAATGACGGGCCTCGCTTCCGGCGCCGGCTCGTGCACATACACCGGAACGGGTTCATTTACAAACACCGGCTCCGCAAACGGTATTTCCGCGGGAGGAGGGATTTCCGCAGCTGGCGGCACTTGTTCGACGGGCGCCGGCGCTACCCAGGAATCCTGCCTTGTTTGATGCGTAACCGGACCTTCCGGCTGCACGCCGGCAGAGGCCAGTTCCGCCGAAATCAGCGATGTCGCCCGCGAAATTTCCTGTTCGAATGGCGAGCGCGATGTCGCCTGCATGGCGCCAGTCACAAACCGTGCGAGCACATCGAGCGCGGCCGCCAGCGAGGAGGCGGACGACTGGGCGCGAATCATCGGAGGCAGCGCGTTGGTCGCACGGCTGCTGGCGCACGCAGACACCAGGTCGTTGATGGCCTGATGCAGTTCTTCCGACGTGCGCTGGATTTTTTCCAGGTTGTCGCGCAGCGTGCGCGAGACCGCTTGCTCGATCCCTGATGGATCTGCCGCCATACTCGGCGCCTCCAACGGGTACGGGCTGTACTTGCAGCCCGACACAACTAAGACGCGGGCTGTTCTTGCTTGTCCTGAGTTTTCGAAGGGCAGCCCGCCAAATCTGAAGTTGGCCCCAAAATTGATTATTGGAACGTGAGGGAAGTATTGTCAACTCCGCATCGTGCCAAGGTTTCGGCCCGCGCACGAGGGAAAAGTTGAGAAAAGTTGAGAGTTGATAGTCGAGAGTTAAAGGCGGCTCGACGACGGTTCGACTGCAGCAATAGGATTGACACTGAACTCCGAACTCTCGGTTCTTAACTCTCAACTGTCGACTCTCATCTTCCCTCGATCAATGCTAAAATAAGTAACAGGGGGCGACACGGTTTCGACGGAAGCTGTCGCGACTCGAAGGCATGCAGGGCGCCACCTGCCCTCAATCGGGTGAAAAACTAGAACTGCCAATCAACAATTGGCATTGGCTGCCTAGCTTAAACTAGCGTAGCTACGTTTCCCCGGGCTTCGCCTACGGGCCCGGCAAGAAACGTCACACTGTAGGCTGGCCGTCAAGCTTCGGTCCGGAGCAAGACGGCGAGAACCAATCGGACTAGCCGGTCGCGTTTCTTGCTCATTCTGAGCGAGGCTGGCGAAACAAACGGAATAGAGCTAAGCATGTAGGCTTCGAGCCGTAGCGCTTTTCGGACGGGGGTTCAACTCCCCCCGCCTCCACCACTTGTAAGATATTGTAGTCATTTAGTTTATGTGACCGTTCCCCACATCGTGTGCCAACGGTGTGTCATGTGGTGATGGAGGACTGACAATCCAAGTTCGCCTAACGTCGGCTTCCAATTGTTCCTGACGTTCCTTAATCCAGGACGCGTAATACTTTTCCGTGATCCGTGTGCTCTGATGCCCTAACAACCTGGAGACATTTTCAAGACCAGCGCCTGCTTGAAGCAGCCTTGCCGCAAATGTGTGCCGAAAACGGTGCGGGTGCCCATGGAAAATGCTGGCAAGCCGGAACAGTTTTCGAAGTGAACGTTGCCAATCTCCCACCGCACTTTTTGGCTTGGATTCGCCAGTCCAAAAGAAATACTGACTGCTCGTTCCCACCACCCCGGACAGCGCCTCAATTACCGTCGAAGGCAAAGGGAGTTTGACTGGAACCCCGGTCTTCGCGGTGTGAAGAAACAGATTCCCTTTATCATCGATGCGTTCCCTCGAAAGAGTCACAGCGTCTCGAATGCGCAATCCGCTGTTCAACAAGAGCAGTACCAAAGCACGAAGGCGATGAGCGTTCGCGTGGCCGGTGCCGCCATAATTAGCTGAATACAAGCTGCAAGCAGCAATGATTCTACTCACCTCGTCATCGTTGAACGGAAGCGTCGGCGGGGTGCTAGTCTTAGGAGCTTTCAGCTTCGTTGCCGGATTCTCAGAGATCCAACCAGCTTCCCAGCAGAACTGAAAAAAAGTCCTGAGGGCTTCCAGTTTCTTCTTGCCTGCGATGTTCCGGTTTGGCCATGACACCCGAAAATTACGCAGAATGTTGAGGTCGAACTGGTTGATTACCGTCAATCCAGCCTTGTCGGCAAATATTTGCAATTGTCGAAGCAGCAAGTCATATTTATAGAGGGTCGGGGGTCGCAGGTTGCGTGCCTTCGCATCGGCAAGAAATGCCATACGGGCGTCAGCCACAGCGGTCAATTGCTGTGGTTGCTCCTCTTCAACTATGCGGCCTGCAATTTCCCAATCCCTTACCATTTCCTTAGCCCTGGTCCAATTGCGCGTACCCAGTGTCTTACGTATGCGTCGTCCGCCAAGAAAACCATCAACGTGAATCGGACAATCGCATTGACGGTACTGCCGTCCTTCATGACGATGTTTGCAACGCTTTCGGTGCCTTCGGTAGATGTCCAACATTACGCGGCCTCCTCGTAGTAACTAGTATCTAACTACGCCGCGCAGGATATACCTTATTGTCACCTATGAATAGGGAGCGCCTTTTTTGAACACGAACCAAGACGCTGTTGGGAATCCGGATGGTCCTGTAGCGCCGCTTCTGCTTTGACCTAGGATTCTCATAGACAAAGATGCCCGGTTCGTGTTCAAAGAGACGTCTAACCGTATCAACGCTCAGGTGCAAACGTTCAGCGATTTCAGCCGGCGTGAAGTAGGGTTCCGGAAGAACTATGTTTTCTGGCGGGACCATGTGCAGACACCCCCTCTGGATTGCCTCATTCGGGGTGCTGCCACTAGGTAGCTCCAAGAGCGCCCAATGCAAGAAGCCGCTACGTTGGCTTCTCAAGCGCTGTTAGTTCCAGAGACTGCCGCAAGAATATCCAGGCTCTCACTGATTGTCAACTTTAATTGGCAAAATTGAATAAGTTAATCATTTTACGTTACGCCCAATACGCTAAAAAAGCTCAAAGCGCCAATCGGAAGCACACGGCGGGTACACGGGACTGACATACTTCTGACGATTACAAAGTCGGGCCTGATTCCATGATTCAGAAAAACCTGTGAATTGTAGCCGACTCCAAGAAGCGGTGGGCCCCATCGTTAATCACTTAGAAAACAGCGCAGAGGGATGGGTTGCTGTGGTCTCGCTGAACATTCCAGTTCTGATGACCGATTTGAGGGTTTGTTAATGAGGCTATACCCCTACGTGCCCGCTTGCCAAAGCGCCCTACGGGTCCTGTAGGAGGCTCTCTGGTCCCATAGCCTGCTTCCAATGGCGGGATTAGGCCGGACGTTTTTGTCCCGTTTTGTGCCAAGATTCCGGGCCAAAACCGCCACTTTGGAAAAGGCACCAACTTTCGGCGTACTTGGCGGGTTCTCGAGGTTGAACCCAAATCATCTGCAACATCGGAAAACTGAGTCGGTTTTCGTCCTCTTGCAGAGCTGTTTTTTGGGAAAGCACAAATAGACTCCTGAGTGAGGACCCATTTCCGGGAATCGGAAATATTTCATATTTACGAACGAGGTCTTGAGCACCTGGGAGTCCTCAATCATCAGCGCGAAAAACGGTATCACAGGCTGGGAGGAATGGCCGCGCCCAAACAAGGATTATCAATGGGCCAGCGGACGTAGTGCCGTGGAGCTTGGCAAAGCATTGTTTCTCGACGGCCGCCTGTCTGCGCCATCAAAGCGTGAAAGTCACGGAGAAGTATTACTCAGCTTTCGGCGCTTTCGGAAATCAGAGTTTATTGAAACTGTATTCTGGAAGTTCCGTTATCCAATCGGGGTGCTGGAGGCATCGGCGGTGCCGCTGGCGGTGGCGCGAATTGTCCCACTTGGATCGGTAAAGAACGACCTCTGGCCAGTCGTGCCCAGCGTCAACGGGGTGGCCGTGACCGAATAGGTGAGCACATTGCCTGCGGTATCGGTCGATCCAACCGTATAAGTGAACTTATAACCGCTCTTGACGCCGGAGGCCAGAACGCTGTCAATCAGATCGGCTGCCGCAGACGATGTGTTTGGGCTTCCACTGGCAGGACCCATATCAGACAGACTGTGCGGATATCCCCCATAAGTAGTCGAATACATGATCGTGCTGGTTTCCAAGGTTCTGAGCGTCTCGACGGCGGCAGCTTCGTTCGCCTGAATCTTTGACTTCATCAAGTTAGGAATCGCGATGGCCGCAATGATCAAAATAATGGTTACGACGATCAGCAACTCGATGAGGGAAAAACCCTTCTGGCTTTCTTGAGGTTTGCTCATGCTGGCTTCCCGTCTGGACTGGCCACTTGCTGACTGATCTTTCACGCGAGGAATGCGCCGTCAATTGTAGGAGGTAGAAGGGCGGCAGGTACAATCAATTCCGCGTCGCCTGTTCCTTATTCTGCCCTACAAGTATCCGTCCGACATCCGGCCTGTTCGGCTGGCGCAGGTTTTTCATTTTCTTTGCATCATCACGCGCTGCCATCTTCGCTGCATCCTGCGAAGCAAAGCCGCCATCACGTTTCAGCAGGGTGTTGGTGGAACTGCGGATTTCGTAGAAGAATGACATGGATGGTGGCTCCTTACGGTCTTGGGATGCCCTCTTGCATCCCAACATGATCCAGGCCTGAGGGATGTCTTTCATATACGAGCCTGGATTTCTGATTGCTACCGGGCGGCGATTCTTCTTCGATCAGAGTCTGACCGTCACCCGAGAGCTTCAGAGATCCTGCATTGACAAGACGCCCTTGAGCCTTCTGTTGCGTTATGAACTCATGTGAACCGCTAGGTTTTAGAGCAATGGTCGATCCAAGTGGACCTGACTCTCCGATAAGTGGTGCATCAGATCCGTCCAGACGAATATCAGCATAGTCTCCCGTCTCAAGATGAGAAAAATGTAAAGTCTCACCTCTGAGTGCTAACACCAGGGTCCGATGACGATTTCCAAATGGCTTCCAGCCCCCTGCGAAACCAGTCGAATTCCCGACACGAGCATACTCATCCTCAGTAGAGTTCCCGGCAGCTCCAGATGGCGCGACGGAAGTGGATGTAATAGACAAAGATGTTCCGTCACTTGATAGCCTCCAACGCCTCGTCTCTACCACAGAACCATCGACAGTTGAGATTGAATCGATTTCGGAAGGGTCCTTCTGAGTGCACGATATGAAGCGATTGGCAGTGGTAGGGTACGTCTTTCCATCGCAAGCGAAATTGTAGTTGAATGTTCCAGCATCTAGGTGATACATCCCCGGTCTGATCACTGAGATTACAAATGTGGGACCTGCAACAGAGCTTTTTGCCGCGTCTAGGTCCCACTGTCCATTCCATGCCTTCGAGGGCCCGCAACCGGCCAGAACAGCGATCATTATGATTATCGTAATCGATGTAAACGTTCTCTTCATGCGATCTCGGCAAGACGATACGAGAGTCTCGATGTCCTTCGATAAGTGGCCGTGAGTTGCGTCAATCAGAGTTTTACAACATGCTCGGCCATCATTTTAGTGAATGAGAGACTCTGCTGAATTTCCTCCATCAGTAGACCTTATAAAAATAGTATACGACGAAGAAAACGCCTATGACATAAGTCGCTACGACGTCCTCCCAGAACTCTTTCGGTTCTTTGTCCCGGTGAATGACACGACCAAACCGTGCCCATGTCACGCCGGTACACGTCGAGACTAAACCAATACAGAATGAAATGATCCCCAAAATCAAGAAAAAATATGGCGGCCTTAGAGGAGAGCTGAAATTAGGCATGAACAAGGCCGCCTTTCCTTGCCAGTTGGGATACTTCGAGTAATGGCGGCCGCATTAATCAATGGGTCCATTATCCAAAGCAGGATTGGGGATCGAGACGCCACCTACATTGACATTTAGCGGCTCCGCTGCGTTAGCCATAGGCGCTTCAATTTGATTCGTTATGAAGTTTCCAGTCACATTAGCGACGTCAAGACCCGTAGATGCCCAACCAATTGGCCCGCCTATTTTAGGAAGTAACGATAGCCCAGTCATTACTGCGTTCTGAGGAGTTGGATCGTTCACGAGACTTATCCCTGCACCAAGTTTTCCGAACGATGAATGACCGGTGACCTCTCCAGCTGCACTTACTGTGTCCGCACCAATCGTAACAAGTGAATTCGGCTCTCGGATGGTTTGGGTGACGCTGACAGTCACAATCCCTGCCCCCGGCGGCATGTAGTTCCAGGAATTCCCATGAAGAACATTATCCACGTGTCGAGCCATATTTTCAAAACCTTGTCCTAGACGACTCCAGAAGCCCTGCTTTTGCGCCCCGTTCGAAGCGTTTGTATCCTGGCCGTCTTTTACGTCATGACACACACCATCGCTGTTGGCACTGGCGACGCATTGCTGAGTGTGACCATCCAGATCGGCATAGCTTTCTGGATTGTTGCGGACCATTGCGTACAAATTGAGCGTTTGCGGGTTACCGAAAACGGCGTACGGAACGGCAGTTGCTTTAGCTGCCCAATCGGGAATCATAAATCGTCCGTATTGCGATGAGTAAAACCTTGCCCCGAAATCATCCAATCCGGATTCGCTGTCGCGTATTTTGCCCTCGAATTTATAGGCGTTGCCGCTGGACGGACCAGTCACAGGTCGTTCCTTACCGTAGGGGTAGAAATCGCTATCGTCCTGGACCGTTCCGGTGGAATTGGTTACAACGCGGGCCGTCCCAAGATGGTTGGAGAAATAGTAGTCCACATTGCCGGAGGGATCTCTTCGCGCAATGCGTTTGCCATCGAAGAAGATATATTCGTCAGTCAGAGTGCCGCTACTGTTTGTTTCCAGAAGTGGATCAGTGGTGGTTCCGTACCAGTAGAGCGTTCCGCTGCTTTTCTGCACCCGTTTCCCGTCGCCATCATAGTAGTACGTCACGCCTGCATCGGAGATCATTTGACCTTCGGCGTCGTAGGATGGAGAATACGTGCCGTCAGAGGTAAGATTTCCAGAGGCATCATACGTAAAGCCGCTCGTCGTGATCTGGTTCGTGCTGCTGCTGACTGCGATGCTCAGATTTTCCTGCGTACAGCCAGTGTAGGATGATGAAATCGAGCCAATGCCGGTCAGGTTTCCGTACCGGTCGATCGTGTAGGATTCTCCCCAACAATGTGACGGGCTAGTAGCATACGTGGACGCCGCAGCTGTGGCGATCCGGTTCAACGCATCAAACGTGAACGTTTGCGAACGCGTGCTGTCAATGTTGTTCGTGATTCCCATCACGTTTCCGTTGTCCGAGGAGCCAGCGCTGAAATTGTAGGTTATGTCCATCACGTTGCCGGTATTGCTGCTATCCGTACACGAACTGGGCGCAGTGCCACTACTCTTAATCGAAATTCGGCATGGTTGCAATCGGCTGTTGTAATACATCGTGGAGACAACATTCGCGCCGTTTTGCATTGATGTGAGGTCTCCAGCAGGGGCATATGTTACGCTGGCCGCATAGTTGATACTGTTGGTTGTGTCTTCGCCCGAAAGAGAGCGTTGGGCGCCGCCAGGTGCATAAGTGATGGTGCGACCGCTGGGGTAGCCAACCGTTGCCGCGGTGCTGTCTAGATTATAGGTAAACGTAAACGAATCGGTCACGCTGTTGGTGGTTCGTGTTTCGGTCAGAACATTCCCGACAGAGTCATAGGACCAAGCGGCCGCCCCTGGTCCATCGCACATCGAGGTCCGGCGTCCCTTGCCATTCGTGATCGTTAGAGTGGGAGGCGTGCATCCGCTTGGGGCGACGGCGTCATATCCGTATTTCACTCCCGGCGTTGAATCCGAATAGGATTTGGAGACCAAGCGGTTGAGCGCATCGTAGGCGTAGGTCGTTGTCTTGCTCCGCGCATCTGTACGCCTGCAGACCTCGGACAGATCCCCACTGCACAGCGAACCACCAGATGTCGTGTAATAATAATTGATGGTTCCGGATTCCGGATTCGTCGCCGCCGTCAACCGGGAAAGCAAGTCGTACGTAAAGCTTCGTGTTTGCGATCCCTGCGCGACGCTTGTCAGGCTGTTGCTCAGGTCATAGCCGTAGCACGTATTTGCATACGAGCCCGACGTCAGGCTGCCAGTCGATGGGTCCGGCTCATCGACCTCAATCAATCTGCCAAATCCATCAGTCCAGCCCTGTCGCAATTTGGATGCTTCATCCACGGTCAGTACGGGAAAGCCTGTGCCGTATCCTGAACAAAGTTGCGAGCTCCGTCCTCCGTTCGAGCTGACTGCCGCGCCGTAATAGGTGTAACCAACGCTTCCGTCTGCCCGGGTGATTTGTATTTTCCTGTCGAGTCCGTCATAGGCGTAGTATTCGGTGCCATCAGAGGGAGAGGAACTCGACCGATGGGGATTGGTGGCACTGTAGACTCGGCCATTAGTATCGTAGGCCGTGCTAACAGTGGTTGCTCCATCAGGGTCGCTTTCCAGGATTTGGCTGCTCACGCGCCCCAAACTGTCGAGCAGTTTTTCGTCGTGGCGGCAGTCTCCAGAACTGCCCGTACAACTTGTCGAAAGAGTTGTACTTGTAATTCCTGTTCCAGTATCCACCTGGGTTTCTGACGCACTGGGATAAGCGGAATACTTCCATCCGGTGTTTGGCAACTTCGTACTTGTGGGCCGATTCATAGAATCATAAAAGTGAAAGTATGAAGTCTGACTGTTTGGATCGGTGGACAAAGCCTCTTGTCCGGTCCCCCAGTAATGGCCGTATGTATCTACGAGCGTCACGGAATTAACTGTAGGATGTGTGGTTGTATACAGATATCCGTTGGTTGCAGTGGATGGCGTGTACGAGGACGGATTAGAAGAGTTTCCAGCATCCGTGAACAAATTATCCGAGTAGCTATACGTTGTCGTATTGCCATTCCAATCTGTTTCCGTGCGCTTTTGACCCGTGATGTCATACGTCATAGACTTCGTGACATACGTTGAGGTTCCACTGACCAGCCGCTGAACCTGAGTCAAGTTTCCACGATATGCAAGACTAGACGAAAAATCTGTGTCGTCGTGATTCTCGACGCCAGTCGCTCCTGAAGTGACGAGAGTGGAGCCGTCATAAGTATTCAGCGTCTTCGAAACAATGGATCCGCCCGAGTCAGTCACTATCACACTTGTGGGCCGATTGACGATGCTTCTCCCGTTGGATGCATTTGTTATGTAATTGGACCCGCCTTGATACGCATAAGTGGTGGTTCGATCTGGCGTCAGTCCCGAATAAACCGAGCAACTAGTTGGCGGATTGGGATCATGGACGATCGAGCCCGTGTAGAAGTTCCACTCCCACTTATAGAGGAGATTTGCAGTACCAATATCGTAGCAATATTGGGTTGTATTGCACCCCTCTAATTTAGACAGCCAGGGCCTCGTTTTTTAGTACAGTTACGAAACTCAAGAATGCCTCGTGCGGAGTTCGATTTCCGACTCCGTGATGCGGACGGTCGTGATTGTACTCCTGAATCCAGCGACCGATCGACTCCCGCGCTTCCTGCACGCTGCGATATTCCGCCGTCCAGACTTCTTCTTCCTTCAGGCTGCGATGGAACCGTTCGATGTAGCTGTTGCCTTCCGGGTGATGATACGCCGTCCGCCGGTGTGTGATGCCGAGCCGTCCGAGTGTTTCGATAAACCGCGACGAAGTGAACTGTGTTCCGTTGTCGGTGGTCAGCGTCACGCGGGCCTCGCGACTGCCCTCGGGCAGTCGTGCCAGCACCGCTTGCTCGACCGCCGCCAACGCGTCTTCAGTTCGACAGCGATGCGACAGATTCCAGCCCACGATCTCCCGTGTGCAGCAGTCAATCACACACACCAGATAGGCCCAGCCCACGGCTGGCCCCGCCCAGATTTTCGTCATGTCCGTCTGCCAGATCTGATTCGGTTCTGCAGCTTCCACGCGGCCCCACTCTTTCTTGCGTCGTGCTCGTAGACGACGAGAGCGCACCAACAACCCACGTTCGCGCATCACTCGCAGTACACGCTTGCGATTCACGGGCAGCCCTTTGTTCCGTTGCAGCCACCACGCCACGCGCCGATAGCCGTATGCCAACTTCTCTCCGCACGCCATCACGATCTGCTCATCGTAGATTCTGTCGGCCCGGCTGCCTCGTGGCTTCTTGCGGTAGTACAAGCTCGACCGGCTAATGGCCAATGTCGTTGCCACCAACGTGGCCGTGTAGCCCTGCGCCAGCATCTCTCGCGCCTGGGAGTGAACCGCACCACAGCTCACTCCCCCACGACGTTTTTTAGGATTTCGATCTCCAGTGCCTTTCGCCCCAGCGTGCGTTCCAGTTGCCGGATGCGATGGTCTTTTTCGGTTTCGGCGGCGGCAGCGCTTCTCCCCCCAAGCGCTGCCTTTGCTCCTTGTTCCGCTTCATCCTTCCAGCGATAGAACAGATTCGGAGCGATCCCGTGACGCCGACACGTCTCCGAGACGTTCCCGCTCTTGATGCCTTCCTGTATGATCTGCCACTTCTCTTCAGGGGATCGATCTACACGTGGTTTCCTGCCCATGTTGCCTCCTGTTTTTGGAGGCCCTGATTCTACCTAAATGAGGTGTCTAGTTTTAGAGGGGTGCAATACAAGACATAATTGCTCGTACTTCCTTGTGAATTTGGGACGCTGATCGTGAGCGTATTACCACTGAGCGAAGCCGTGGTCGAACGTCCTAACGTATCGACTTCCGAACCTGAACTCATGGCAGTGCCATTGATATAGTTGCCGTTGGTATCCATGACGTTGACCATGTAAGTCGGGACGCCGACCAGAGTGCCATCGGGTGCATACACATATCCATAGAAAACCCCAGTAACATATAGGTGGTATCCACTGCCATCGTCTGCCACGGAATCGGAAGTGGATATCGTAGAGCCGGTCTCATCCCAACAAGTCGGAGAATCGTTGTATCCGACTTGTGTGTAGACGGAATTAAACGTGTGGACAGCCCCGTCGGGGCTTTGATAAGACCAATACGAGAAGCCGTCAATAAGGTCGAAGCCGTCATATGGGCAGGTTTCGACTGCTGTCATGGTAGAACCAATGCCGCCCATAGCCTCGGCCACCCTCCAACCGGTAAGGTACGGGTAGGACGTGCCTGGATCGAGCTGATTTATAAAAGTCTGGCTGTTCGGCCCAAAAGCGGTCCAAGCGTTAGGTGCGTAAATATTGCTGTCATAGGTAAGAGTAAGCTGATGTGGAGGATTGCCTCGCTGGGGAGCGGAACCGCCGAGAGGAATTTCCAAGTGAAGATTACCGTTTGCTGTATCGACGAGTCCGTTGGGCACAGGAATCTGTGAACGCAACTGAGGAATCCCGATGGATTCCAACGGATTATCCTGTCCTCTGACGATGTCTGCATTCGGCCCGAGAATCCACGCCAGCGCAATAACAAGTAGGACAAGGGTCCAGCGGAGCCTCTCAATTCCAGGAGCGACCGAGTTTGTGTTCTTTCGAGCGTCAGTAATCATGACTTCTCCCCTTTCCACCGAATCAGGCTGCTCACGGGATTGTCCCAATTACCTAGAGCGTGAAATCTGAATCTTGGACCCCCGAGTTAAATCTGAGCTGGCCAAGCTGAATTAGCCAAACGCCTTGCCCTCTCGCATTCTCACTGATTGAAAAAGGCACCAGCACACCGCTTACCGTGGTGAAGTTGGAGTATCGGATTTGGCGGACGAAATATTTGGAAACGGTATCTTGCATCATGACAACTTGAAACGTGGAAGAGTCGATAAAGAAATCAACATTGAGAGAGTCTATGATGTGCGTTTTTCCGTCGGGACCAATGGGCAGAAGATGCTGAATTTGAACGTCTTGTGTGGGGTGACCATCCACTTCAACAATACCTTTGTATAGTAGGTTGAGGCTTTTGCTCGTCAACGCGGCCTTGAGTTGTAAATAGGGAAGAACTAGCCGGGCCGGACCCAAAGGAGGCTGTGTGTGGAGCTTCGTGACCACACCATTTTCGTCTTTTAGTGTGGTCGCCCCATTTGTGACCTCGGAACGCTCACCCGATGGCAACGTTGTATCCATTCGAAACCGATTCAACCCCTGCCCTCGCACCGTGACAGTGCCCTGAACCTCGCCGACTCCAAACGTTATGTTCCCAGTGCCGGTGTAATCTGTGACCGCTGCGATGGCTTGGAGTCCCCCAGCAGTGGTAAGGGCTTGGTTAACGACACTGATTGCCTGGGCATCCTTCGTCGCTGGTGGTAGTGTTGGTGCAGTTTGAGATTGTAAAGCTGGTGCTGAAGGGGCTTGGTTTGTTGGCGTCTGAGTTTGTTGCGCCCACATCGGAACGCTCAAGAACAGCAAGCAGGACACCCAACCCAATCGTAGAGAACCCATGGTTCCTCCCTCAGACATCACATTCGCAGAGTAAGATTCCGCCCCATGCCGGATATGGACAATTGCTGGCCTCTATCGCTCTTCTAATATGCCGACGTAGTAACTAGGACTTTATAACGGGGCTTTTACGCCTTTGGAAATCTCATGTCAAGAAGAAAATAGTACTATTCACAGGATTTTAATAATTACCTGTGGAAATATCGCATTGGTAATAGACGACGAGATCGGGGCAGGCAAGGTAAGGGGCTTGGCGCAGCCAAGATGGCTAAACAAGTCGGAAAGACACAATCGCTGGCAAGTGATTGAGAGCATTAATAATTGGTTAGAGGTTGAGAGTGGCTGAGCATCGCCTGCCGGAAGTGTGAAGGCCGCGTTTCTAGTCAGGCGCAGCACTGGGGTAGGCCTCGGATGTTGTGACGTACTTCGTGACGTAACCCTCTCATGCTAGCCCCTGCAAGGGCCTCCAACTCGGCCCCACCACAGGGAATGAGAAGATCGCAAATTTAGAGCTAACAAATTGAGTGCATATAACCTGCGCTCACTCCACCTCATCTATCCCCAAATCGCCTAACAAATTAACATGGTAGACGTCTGCGGCTCGAGCCCGCACTGGCTTAGAGTGTTGGGGTCGGATAAGAATCAAGTAAGGAACAAAAACCAATCAAAATTTGCCAAGAGCAGCGAGGGTTGGATTTCTGTAAGCGGCTGAATTTACCTCTAGTTGTAAGAGAATTCGCGAAATGTTGAAAAGTGCCCAGCCGCTGTGTCAAAGTTGTGATCTAAATAGCTGACCGAGATTTCCTAAATCGGACCTGATTCCAGGTTTCGAAAATGTTGCTTTATACGAAGGACGCCAAGAACGCCGGGGTGTCCTCATTGATCCTAAGAAAAAACGGCGAACCCATCGCTTCTTGCTTCTTAGCTGGCTGGAGTTGAGAGCTGATTGATCAAATCACCCGCAGTCTTTGCGTCTTCTTCGGCTAGTTTCCAGAGGCCTTTCACTGTCTCACTACGGGATGCGATGGTGAAATACCCGCCCTGTTTGGCGGCGGCAGGAAACATTCCTTGGAGCATCTTGTATTCCGGAACATTTAGCATGTCTTCATCACCGTCGCCAAGAGGAGCCGGATTTGGACCGAAAAATTGCTTCGAGAGCGAATAGACTTTGGCCGCGCTATTGAAATGAGCATAAATCTCCGCAACCTTTTCCTCCGTCGATGGGAAGCCGCTTTCGGCCAGTTCCTCACTGCGCTTCAGATCACCGATTTTAACAAGCGTGTCATTCGTTCTTTGTGAAAACTCTTCTCTCAATACGCCAGCGTCGATTGCTATCTGCAAGTCTCCGAATGCGGTTTGGACTCTCTTCATTTCGGCAATGCTAGCCCCCTGTTTCTTGCTAGCTTCTTGTTTCTTTGACGGACCACATCCCACGAATGTCACAATCACGAATATCCCTATCACTGCCATTTGCCTCGACATCACTTCCACCTATCGTCACAACTGTGCCTACCAAGCGAGGCTACTTGCGCGACCGCATGAATTTCGGTGGAGCGATGTACTCCAGTGTTCTGCTTGGTGCTTTTGTCGACCTGACACGCTTGAAATGTCCGCGTTGCCGGGTGAGGTATCGCAGGTAAAGAGGGAGTATCCGTATCAGCAGCACTTCCACATCGTGGATGAGGCTTTTGTCCCTGATCACGTACCAGCTGAACCGGTCCCAAGAATTTCTCCGCCGTTTATCCTTGTCTGCCTCCCTGAGTCGCTGTCGAATATTCCCCTTCCCGATGTAGACCGGCGTTGATCCGTCATAAAGGATGTAAACACCCTGTCCTCCCTTACCTTTTCCGGGCATACGATTATCTTCGATGTTCTCTGAGTTGCGTGCCCACCGCTCACCAAACTGTTTGATCAATTCCATCGCAAGTTCTTCACCGTAACAGCAATGATACTCATAGTCCGTGGACACATAAACTGCGTGATTTCAAGATGACGCCTAAACATAAATGCCTTTGGATATTCGCATCCGGTTTGGTAGGGCCTTGCGCCGTCGGCGGGCCAAACTCGGGGTGTCCCAAGAGGCGTTTGCGGATATGTGCCAGTTGGACAGGTCCTACATCGGCGGAGTCGAACGGGGCGAACGGAACATCGCCTTAGTCAATATCGAGAAGATTGCGAAGACGTTGAGGCTTTCCATCGGGCAGCTATTCCGGGGCGTGTGATCGTCTGGCACCAAATGTTTCTGCCAGCGTTCCTTAGTCCGGCGAAGAGGTTTTCTACGATAGCGTGGCCGTAAACCCCGCAGGTAACTTGGCCGTCGTTGCCAGCAGGGCCGCTTGTTCGATGTCCCGCAGCCGTTTTCTGGACAGGACTTTGTGGATAGCCCTGCGTTGACTCTTCGTTCTGTATCGGGGACCGATGATGTCGATTGAAAATTCCCAGTAGGTAATCGTCTGCTGACGTTTCACGTTATCACTCCTGGTTAGGATTTTGTGTCTTTGCCCTTGATGATCTGCCGGAATTTGTACAGTGATCGAAAGTCTTCGCCCGACCGCTGGTACGCTGGGACAACGCGGGCACGTTTCCTAGCTTTGAGGACTGTATTCTTGGCTCTGGCGGGGCTATATCCATCCATCCGTAGAAAAAAGTAAGTGAGTGATGGACTGCGGCTAATTCCGTGGTGGCACATGCACAGGACTTTGGTGTTAGGTTTTCGCATGGCCTTCCGGTAGAAGCGAAGCGCCTGACGGTAAAACCGTTTCGGCCGAGGCTCCTTGTCATCTTGGAATCGCAGCCACAAGTTCTTGAACTCGCGCACTTTTTTGCTGTGCTTGCCATTCCGTAGGTTGATGACATGCGTAATGCCCAGCGCCTGGAGTTGTTCCACGTGGCCCAAGGTGGTTACTGCGCTGCCAAAAGCCAGCCGCTTACTTACCCAAAACACCTTCATGCCGTTGCCCCCTTTGTGCGTACCTAACCTATTTAAAACAAACGTATTACGGTCACTAAACCACGCCAAAATGGCCATTCAAAACAAAGCACTTATGTTCTACCAAAACTGGGCATTTATTTACTGCGCTGGGCGGCTTTATGGGCCTTTGTAGCGCTTACCCCTAGGGTGGCCCCTACCCCGCGCCAACTAAGCCCCTGCGCCCGCAATTGCGCTATTTGGGCAGTGTTTACCTGTTTGGTGGGCCTACCCAACCGCTTGCCTTTGGCCCTGGCATTGCGCAAACCTGCCCTTACCCGTTCCGCAATCAGGCTGCGCTCCAACTCAGCCACGGCACCAAGAACGGTGAAAATCATTTTGCCGGTAGGCGTGCTCGTGTCGATCTGTTCGGAGAGGGAAACAAATTCAATGCCGAGAGCGCGGAACGTTTCGAGCGCACGCAAAAGGTGGGAGACGGATCGGGCAAACCGGTCGAACTTCCAAACAACGATGACCTCGAACTTCCGCTTGTGGGCGTCGGCAATCAAGCGGTCCAGCTGTGGGCGGCGTTCCTTGGCACCGGAGATGCCCGCGTCTACGTACTCGCCGACCAACGGCCAGCCGCGCCGCTGGCAGTATTCTCTTATTTCTCGGGATTGAACTTCCGGGTCTTGCCCGTGATGCAGTGTAGAAACCCGCGAGTACAAAACAGCTCGCCGGTCTAGATCTGGTCCAGCGACAACTTGAGGCAATACAGCGTGGGTGGTACTTTCCTTTGCAGCCATCGTTGCTCCTCCATTGAGCACCTTGGTTAGGGGCGTCGCGGTGCTGATTACACCGTGGCGTCCCGCTTCTTTACTTTTTGTAGCCCTTCTTCCTTCCCCGGCCCTTACAGTAAATTTCCTGCTTAAGCTCGCGGAGTCTGTTCAAATCCGCTTTGCTCCAAAGCCGCACGGCCCTGCCGTTGCGGATGCGCAGCTTGGGGGCCTTTAGCCTTTTGGCCACAACCCAGCGGTGCAGGGTCATTACGGCAATACCCGCTGCTTTGGCGGCCTGCTGCGTGTTGCAAGGTTTTGCCATACTTTAGTATATATACCATAAATTGATATAGTAGTAAACAGATAGTTTTGGGCGCACCGCAGGGCAAAACTTAGGCGAACCACTTTTAGGGTCACGGAACATGAAACACATTTCCTGTGGTATTTGTACTGCTATATTGCTATCGTGTTGCCTCATCTAGAAGATTCGCTGTATTGCAAGTTTTGAGTGCTGGCAGCAATGATTTCTACAGGGAGGAAATTTTATGCCGAGCAGCCCCCAAGATCGTCGCACCCGTGTCAGTAAACGGTCACAGAATTTGGATAACGCCAAGAGAGTCGTAACGCTTCGGGTACCTACTGTACTGGATCAGAACATTGAGGCGTTCTCGATAACACAAGGCAAGCTCAAGAGCGAGATAATCATCGAGGCAATTTCAGCCTACCTAGTCAGTAAGAATCTTCAGCCGACCAAGCCCCCGAGGCTTTCGCTCTCCTACTAACTCTTCCCAAACTGTTTACGTGCTCCAGGCCCGATTCTTCGGATCCGACCTGGAGCATTTTTATTTGAAAAAGATTGACAGCGATCCCTCCTTGTAATATATACAGCTAGAAATATGACAGTCTGGCGGTACTCCGAAAGCCAGCTCGATTATGGGGGTGGAGAATGGCGAGAAACTGCAATTCGGGCCTGGATGATCGTTGCCGTGATGATGATGGAAGTATTCGCCGGAAGCGCGGGGACACTCTAGTCGGCACTCTTCGCCAGGAGTATGGAGAAGAGTTCGCACCGGGTGTCAGGAGCGATATGCACCTGGAAACACTCTTGGAACAGGCGGACGTCACGTCTCTGACCGAATATCTTCGACGACGAAGGTAAGAACCAAGCTCGTGGGCGGCATCTGTGGCCATGGATAGTAACAACTGGCTCGAGAGCTGCGAGGTTGGGGCCAAGCCTGTTGCTCAGTGTGAGCGAAGATCACTCTTTAGGTGGAGGCGGTTATGAAGAATGGAAATGCATTGCTAGTGTCCGGCGGTATTTGCCTCTTGAGCCTGTGGCTGCTGTCGCGGCCAAACTGTCGCCGCGGATGCAAAACTGTTGCAGAACATCTCCTTGAACATGGGCTCGACGAGTTCTTTACTGGTCTGATCAGCTAGTTGGGTGGCGTTAGGGAGTGGCTTGTACGGGAACCATGGCGAGAGAAGTCGGTGGCGCGACACGGGCGGTAGACGTCTCTACTGGATGGTTGCAAATGGAAGCCCGAGTTAAACATCTCGAGTTCATTCAATCAGCTATCAACAGGATGGCGAATAACTCTTTCTTACTTAAGGGGTGGGTAGTGGCGCTCACCGGCGGTTTGCTGGCCCTGACGTTCAAAGAAATTAATCGCCATTACTTGGACATCTCGTTGGTCGTGTTGATCTTGTTCTGGTCTTTGGACAGCTACTATCTCTCCCGCGAACGGCGCTTTGTGATGCTCTACAACACCGTTCGTATGAAGATTGATCAGGAAATTGATTTTTCGATGGACATTGGTCCGTTTGGGAGCCGATGGGGATGGGCGGCGTGCACGATCTCTAGAACTCAGGCGCTTTTCTATGGGGGACTCGTTGTGGTCCACCTCTTCGTAAATCACTTTGTGTAAGGACAAAACATGGCGCGAAAGACATTCTTTAGCTTCCATTACGAACGGGATGTGTGGCGTGCGGGACAAGTGCGAAATTGCGACATGATTCCGACGGAGGACGAATACGGATTCGTCGATTCTGTGGATTGGGAGTCGATCAAGCGCCAGGGTGACGATGCGGTGAAACGTTGGATAAACGCACAACTCCTGAACACTTCAGTTACCGTGGTTCTAATCGGATCGGAAACGGCGGAACGCCCATGGGTTCGGTACGAAATCGTCGAGAGTTGGAATCGCGGTAACGGAGTCCTGGGGGTTTGGATTCACAACATCAAAGATCAGAATCGGGCGACAGATATACCGGGTTCGAATCCTTTCGCTCAGTTTAAGTTGCCAGACAACACTTTGTTGTCCTCAGTATGCGAAACGCACGATTGGGTTGTTAACGACGGCCGGAACAATCTGGGTAAATGGATTGAAGAT
The DNA here is from genome assembly GCA_963705015.1 of Terriglobia bacterium. Lineage (GTDB taxonomy): Bacteria > Acidobacteriota > Terriglobia > Acidiferrales > UBA7541 > Palsa-360. Next base: position 4,610,008 of record CAVPIN010000002.1, on the reverse strand, counting down.
GCTTTCAGCCTGAGGGGCGAATACGGGGGCGACGCCAAGATTGTCAACGGCATCCCATTCAGCGACCGGGCGGAAAAAACACACTTCGTTCGAACAAGTTCGGCGTCGGCTGGTTTTACACCTAGATCCCCCTGGTGCTCGGGCGATGCTAAATACGGGAGATGAACAATGGTTACGCGAGCGGTATCCGGGCCTGGTTTCTGATGCCAAGGGCGTCACTGGAAATATCAAGTTCAAGGCTACATACAACAGCGAAATCGGCCGTTTCCTAATTCTTGGAGACGGTATCATGGACGGAGTCGGCGGCTTAGCGTTATCAGGCGAGTTCACGATCCGAATCGAAGAACGAACTTCCAAGATCATTTCATCGTTGCCCGCGGTCTACGTAGAAAATGTAAACGCGATCCCTGATCGTCACTTCGGCCAGGCAGACAAAAGTGCGTGTCTTTGTAGCCCGCTGGAAGAATGTGATTTCCTGCTACCCGAATTCCAATTCAGGGTTTTTCTGGAGCACCTTGTCATCCCGTTCTTATACGGCCAGATTTTCTATTCTCAGACACAGCGTTGGCCGTGGCCCGAGTACGCACACGGATCCGCCGGTTTGCTGGAGGCTTATTCCCACATTGCTGACGGAGCAAAAACTGAAGAGTGTCTCCGAAGATTGGTGCAGGATAAAAATGTTTGGCCCAGGATAGCGGCAGCGCTTCGACAGAAACCATACATCAAAGGTCACACACCTTGTTTTTGCCCCCAAATGGATCAGATCAGACGATGCCATCCGATTGCTTTGCGTGGCGTTCAGCGCCTACAGGACGATATCAGGGCGTTAAGGCTTCCCATTCCAAGCTAAACAAAATTTGGGCTCGGTATCGGGGGGGCAATGTTTCAAAAGTTGTGATTGTCGCTGACCTTTGTACCTGCCTTGCTGCCTGGCCCCTACCGGAGGAAGTCGCCGACCGCCTCAATTTCTTCCCCCGGCGCTCCGCCTGGACATATTTCAAGAGATTATGGGGATTTGGCTTTCGTGAAAGGCGCTCGATAGGCAAGGGCAAGATGGATTACTGAATCAGTGAGGCGGGATCGGCGCGGCTTCGATGGCTGCGGTCCCAACGAGTTTAACGAAAGTTCTGGGTTCGGACCGCCGCTATGTGACCTTCACCCCTGATTCGTTATCGGGATTCCGTTCTTTCCGACCCGCCCTCAGTCGTGCTGTTCGGATCACGGCCAGCTTCTCGGGAATCTGAAAAGGATGCTCATTCAATCCAACGAGAAATCTTTCAATATCGTCGAGCATTGCATTCGTGAAATCCGGGTGCCTATAACGCAGCAGGCCGTTCAGGAGCATGAGCGCATTGCTTAGCCCAAAGACTTTGATTTCACCGTGGGGCAGATTTGCCTTCGCCTTTTCGAGAGCGTCCTTCAGGCGCCCGATCTTCCAAAGCACGCAAACGATAAAATATGTCACCGGCAGATACGCTTTGCCGTCCATTCGCGCAAGCAGTGCCGAAGCGAATTGCTCTCTTTCGTTTGCTGATAAGCTCTCGTAAAACGCCATAAGCGCATCAAGATTGTCCGACCGGAGTTCGCACGCGTCCGGGTTCGTGGAGATGCTCTGATTATTCGGTGAGTTCGGATTCCAAGAATCAGTTCCAACGCCGGTTATCTCACGACCATCGAATGCAAGGTGGACGCTGCCCAATCCTCCGACTCTGCGACCACATTTTTCATACCGTGCCAGTTCCGCTTGTAAGACGGTCGCAACCTCTTTCTCCACCGGGTTTGAGATAGACGAAACCATCTCCAAAGGGGGCTTTGCCGGTTCCTCTGCCGCAGCTGAAAGGACGCGCATATCGAAAGTGAGGAGCTGTTCGTGTCCTTCATCATCGGCTATTCCCATTTTGACGCGAACCTGTTTCCCGAGTTTCCGCCAAGGCACACCCCGAATCATGACCGATGCGGTTGCCGGGAGGAACATCTTTGGAGGAATAAAGTGCCCCGAGTGCGCCGCGTCGCCATAAATATTGTCACCTACGGCCCGAACGGAAACGTCTTCGTGAACGATCTCGCCGCGAATTCTTGGCTTGACAAGCCGCGCATGCGCTAAGGCCAACGGTTCCGCCGTTCGGTTTTTAACTACGAACCGCGCGACAACCTGCGTCACAATTGAATCATCAGGTTGCTTCGCGCTCGACCAAAAACTTTGCTGCGGGTCGGGTGTTAAATGGAATCGTCGCCGCTCGTCACGTGCCACCCTCCATGCGGGCATCCGTTCCAGCAGTAACGCGATTGTACGCGCGACCGTTAGAACTCCGAGTATCGCTCCTGCGGTGACGACAAACGGTCGAATAACTGTCGGCAAGGACGCGGCGAATGGGGGAACCCAAAGTAAGACTCCTGCGGATGCCGCCAAGCCAGTAAGCAGCCAGAGCGGAAGGTCTTTGAGAACCTTGAGAATTTCCGTGGCGGCCCCGGCGGTTTGCTCAGCTCCAGTCATTATATGGAACACCTGCTGTCGGTGGGACTCGTACACAGTATAGCAGGGATAAATTCTCTCCCGAGGTCCGCTGGAGCACTTTTCCCACTCGTATGGCCTACCCCCTAGGGCAATTGCCCCGTTTTTTTGGCGCTCCTATACTCGGCGGGCCGTGCGCTGCCCGGATCCAGGCCGTTGATCGTGGAGGACGGCACCCGCCGCATGAACCTGGCTGTCACCTGAGAGTCCCACAGTGTTATCCTCGGCGCTGGGACAAGCTGGGCGATGCAAACCAATCTGACATTATTCCGGCCTGATGGCACACCAATCACAGGCTGGGAAGAATGGACTCGACCAAAGAAGGATTATCAATGGGCTTGCGGACGCAGTGCAATGGAGCTTGCCAAAGCATGGTTCCCCGACGGCCACCTGTCTGCGCCACCCGAACTCATGAGCCTCCTGTTTTCCCATCCACGTCTCCAGCGTCTGAAGTTGATCAATGGTATTCCGGAATGTGTAACCAGTTTGCCAGAGAGAGGGGAAGGCCGAAATCATGATCTTTGGCTTTTGGGGAGGACAGAGCGTGAATCGGTAACGATTTGTGTTGAAGCAAAAGCAGATGAGCCTTTTGGCAATAACACCGTTGCAGAATACAGAAAAGCTGCGCTTCAGCGCAGAGAACGAGGTGAATCGACTAGGGCGCCAGAGAGAATCGATGCCCTGCTCGACATGATCGGAAAACCAAAATCAAATTGGGAAGCGGTTAGGTACCAGCTCTTGACCGCGATTTGCGGAGCCGTCCTACAGGCAAAGCACGATTCGTCGAGCCTCGCCGTATTCGTCGTGCATGAGTTTCACACAGATAAGACGACAGCGGAGAACTTGCAGAGGAATAGGGAGGACTACGAGAGGTTCCTGGCCGTCATCGGCATTCCATCGTCTGCCACGACGGATGCGCGTTTGCGCGGGCCAGTGAAAATTGACGAGATGGAATGTCTAGTGGGGAAAGCCGTCCGGGAAGTGAAACAGAGGTAAACTGCCCTATCTTTACCGTATACAGTGTCGGGCACCGGCTGCGGGCAATACGTTTTTCAAGACCCATCATGGTCGGCGGCTGATTTCCACGTTACCGACCATACATCCGGAACCTCGGGCTTTGACTTCCCACAATGCCGTTTCCGGTTAGCCGACCACTCATCTGCGAATCTACCGTCAACTCTGTGACTGGCAATACTCAATCCTTCTTGCTCAGTAGGGGGCCTGACGCCCTCCAAACGGGAGGCTCCAGGCCTCCCGGTCCCGCCTTGCATTTTGCCTCACCACCTCTCTTGCGGTGACATTCTGTTCAAGGGCATAATCCGCGAGTCACGTTCCAAGTTGGTTGAGAGGGTAGCCCAATGGTTGCAGAGCGCGAAGGTTCGTCGGCGGATATGTATACTTACCGGGATTTCCTAATTGCGGCCGATCAAAAGGCGTCTGAGGCCTACGACAAGACCGTCATGACGTTGTCGGGTGGCGCATTGGGTCTGTCGATTACGTTTCTGAAAGATATCATGGGTCAATCAACGAGAGTCTCTATTCAGCGATTGGAATGGTCGTGGATGTGCCTGAGTCTCAGTGTATTGTCAATTTTGGCGTCCATGCTCTTCAGCCAGTGGGCACTTCGCAAGGCGATAACGCAAGTAGACGAGGGAACGGTGGGCGACGGAAGAGTTGGCGGAGGCTTCTCGATTCTGACCGGACTGCTGAATGTTATTTCCGGTCTGAGCTGTGTCGCTGGGATCGTACTGCTGGCGTGGTTTTCGTTCGCCAACATCAAGAATTGAGGTGCTTTGTGAAATCGGGCAAATCAGACGGTTCAGGAAGCGGCAAGAGAAGTCAGACCGGTGACGGCTACACGCCTCCACCCCCTCCACCGGAGAAGAGGGGTTATGTTCCTCCTCCACCACCCCCTCCTCCAGCCAAGAAGGGCTACGTTCCGCCGCCCCCTCCACCACAACCCGCGAAGAAGTAGCGGGTAGTGCGGCGTAACCGGAAGTTATTAAGTTATTCCGGATCAAAAGTCCGCCGGACCGCCGAAAGCGCAAGATGGCGGTCAAGAGGGTAAACGTCGTGCCCCACACAGCCGCGCAGCCTTGAAATACTGCCTGCCCCCTGCCGCGCTTCGAGGAGCCTCATTATGAAGTGGTGCTTGGTTCTTTGGCTTCATCGATAACGGCTCCACAGTCTTGGTAAACCTCAATCAATTCTGTTTCCGGGGAGCCGGGCAGAAGCAAATCAGCTTCACGTCGTGGATCGGGCATCGCATGGCGTCTGCTTTGCGTTCGCAAAACTTCAAAAAAGCGCCCAAGGCTAGCAACGCTGATTGGGGCAGTCGCAAGCATTTTATTGAACGTATGATGTAGTGCGTTTTCAATCCCTAAGAGCCAGCCTTTGCTGCCATCCGCTTAACAGGTGCCGTGCTAAATCGCGCTAGAATATCGGGACCAACAACTTGGCCCGTGATTTCTACCATTTGTTCGGGACCACCGCGCTTGGCAAACTCAGTGCCAAGCCAGTGCTTTGGAAGGTTTTCCCACCGCACCTCACTCATCTTGACGTCTGTGAAACTAGCAACGAACTGACGAATCTCTCGTATTGATGTACCCTTGTTCAGTTGGCGGAACGCTTCAAGCACGTGAGTCGATACTTCGCGCACGTCTGGGAATTCCGCACGCAAAAGGGCTACGCCAAGGTAGACGTTCTCCAGTTCATTATCATCATCGGGCCCGATTGACATTTCAAGAGGTTTGAGGGTCAATCGCGAAACGAAGTCGCTCGCCTTCTTCGTGGTTTTGGATGCTGTTGGATGTTTGGTATCGGCGAACAGCCAGAAACACGGTTCAAGCGGAAATGTCTTGCCGGCTCTTCTGTATACTCCACGTTCGAGTGGGCCGAGGAATGCATCATATACGGATTCGTTTTGGAGATGTCCATCAACCTCATCAACGAATACTAATAATTGTTTCCCTCGGTTCTCATGCTGAGTTGTAAGAATGACATCAAAGCAATCTAGGATGTCGACCTTTGAAATCATCTGAGTGATGTTGAACTCGAGAAAGTAAAGACCGTGATCTTCCGCAATGAGTTGAGCAAGCAAGCTCTTGCCCGAGCCTGGAGGTGCAACGATCATGCAACTGCGAGCCCCCGCCCCACGTTTGAATATTTCGACTTCACGGATGATCTGACGAAGCACTGCGCGCTTCGATGAAGCAGTGCAAACGTAATTCTTCACCTCTGTCATAGCGCGTCGTATTTCAATGCGCTTCTTGGATCCATCGTCAATCACACCGCAGTCAGTGTAGGCGGCATTCCAAAGTTTCAGAGCCGTTGTCCACGAAAAGGCGAGGCACCGACAACTGTCAGCGTCAAGTTTTTTGTGGTTTATCTCAAGGCGTGGTTCGCCAGCCGGGTCAAAACTTAATGGATCGGTGATCATGCGCCCCTCAAAACTGCGCCAGCTCTCTGTGAACGAGAGGCTCGCCTCTACCAATTCTGCAAGTTCAAATTTCGGTCGCTCAAGGAGATACGCAGTGAAAGCGGCGAAGCAAACGCTGGCCATCGGAAGTCCGATGGAGAAGGGATTGGTCTGACCACTCGTCCAGAATACACCTTGCTTTTCCCCGCCAGTCTGACTCGGCTGTTCTCTGTGAGCTATAACTGATTGTTCCGTTGGGACTGCGATGATGAGTCCGTTCGGATAACGCTTCGCGAGATCATCAAGCAGCGTTAGCGCTGACTGAGAAGGTTCACCGGAGCGAGTCAACCACGTCTCAAGCTGTTGTTTTTCTATCGCATCTCGTGCCGCCGCCTGGGGAATCTCCAAAAGCTGAATACGTGCCGGGTCAATCTTGCTAATCCAACTCGGACCGTACTCCTTAGAAGAAACGAACCACGGTACTTCTCCGCGAAGATGCCGCCCGATGAACTCAACAAGATCAGGAGAAACCGCTCCCTTTAATAAATCTTTGACGACCACAGCATCTATTTTAGTCTGGTTGAGTAATCGCTTTAGGGCCTCGTGAGAAGACAGATCCTGCGCCGTAACCCATCCTTGGTCCGGTTTCTTGACTTCCCAATCGATGCGCTCGGTGAGATGAACCTGCTGACCCGTTTGGCGATATAGACGGATTACCCTCGTAGTACCCGGCCGGTGGCTGGCAGCGAGTTGTGTATTATCCTGGCGGACCAGATTCAGTAGTTGACGCTTTTTGGAATTCCCTTGGTACACAAGGGACATCTGGTGCGGCGTGAGCCCCCTCGCACAGGTTGAGTCCAACATTGCCTCAAGGACAGGTTGGTCGTTCTCGTTCCAAACACCAAGCCCAGTTATGCCAAAGGGATCGCCCTCAGTTGACCGGGCGCGATGTAGGATAGCGGCGGTGAGTCCGGCACCGCAAAACGAAACGACTGTGCTGTCGGGGTTTTGGAGCGTTCGGTAGTGAGCGTCGCCGGTTCGACTGCTCGTTTTAGACCTGTGAACTCCCAAAACCCAGTGTTCGTCGACTAGCCAGTCCCCCACAACTAGAATGCCCCTCGGCTTGCGAGGTGTTTCATGTTTCTGCATGGTATTTCTCCAAATTCAATAACGTGGCGAAAGATATCATAGAGTACGGAGAACTATGCCCTTGTTCTTGGACTGCGCTCTCAGCTCGTTCACAATATCAGCCTATCTCGTCTTCGGACATGCAGCAATCAATAATTGTGTAACTGTCGAAGGCCTCTGCAGAAATCGGCACTGACATAACCCGCCACTCGGAGAAGTGGTCTTCGTTGTTCCGAAGTCCGTTTGTGGGAAGTTTCAGTTCCAGCGACGCTTGCGACCGATTCTGGTCGGATCACGGCGCAACCGAAAGTAACCCCTCACATGGACCGGATAGAGCACCGTTTTCAGGTTTCGGAACAATTTCCCATTTGCGAAGGACGGCTAGATGGCATTGGTTTCCTCATCGATCCCGGGAATAAACGGCGGGGCTTGTGGTTATTCTCCATTTTCTCTGGACCCTTTCCCGCCAAAGCTAATCCTCGCTCGACACCCGGACCTTCATATTCCGCACTCTTTCCCGAAACTCCCGCTGTCTGCGCATCCTCTGGGCTGTGCGCATCTTCTTGCGAGTTGTTTCTGACCGCACCAGTCCCACAGCATAATCGTTGTCCTTCATTGCCTCCCATCTTTCTGTGACAGCCCGCCAATTGGAGATGTCTTTGACATCTTTGTACGTTCTATCTTCAGGCCTTTTCTCAAGTGCTTTTTGAGCTCGCTTTTTCAATTTCGCGATGGACGTATCGTGTCCCATGATGACTCCTGATCTTATCCCTATCAGTTCGGTGCCGGTCGTCAAAAAATGGTCGTTATTTGACTATACATATGGTCGTTTTTTGAGCACATATAACACGGTGCTGTAGGTATATACCTTAAACAGAAAAGGTCCTGAAATCCGCTGCACTTTGTTCACTCTTGATTTTCACGAAATTCATCCCTTTTTGTCTGAATTTTGGGCTGGGCCGCTTTCCCACTCTTTGATGAAGTTCGCCGAAGATCGGAGAAATTTGGCTTTTCCTACAGAATCAAAATAAATCTTCAGAAGACGCGCGGTCTTCGCGTCTTCTGCCGAACGAAGTGAGGCAGATGCCAGCTCGCTTCGCTCGCTGGAGCGAGGACGAGCCTCGCTCCAGAAGACTTTTTTAATTCCCAGAAATACCACCCCTACGATAATTTCTAGGGGTGGTATTTCCGGAGGTCATTCTGGAAAAACCGGAGGTCTACGATCGTTTTGGTCATTCTGAGGAACTGCTGGAACTCTCCTCCAAATCTCCAGGTTTTCGGTAAGAGACAAATCTGCTCAATTTCTGCAGAAACTCTATGTTGACTTTGTGGACCCGGGGTTCATGTTCTCCTGGGTGAGTCAGCAGAGAATTGGCTTTGGCGAGACTCTTAAATTGGATAATCCGGCGATAACCGAGTTCTTCGTAATCTGGATTCTTCCTGCTGGCCCCTTCTCTTGACAATTTTTTGGCTACGTCTTTAGCTAGTTCTAGAATCTGTTCTTTGCGGCTCGTGGAAATGGAGACATGCATTTTATCTTCCGGAAGAGGCAGAGGTTTTTCAAGAGAACTTGTGGAATAGTCTTTCAAATCTGCATGATATTTTGCAGCTTTCAGCCGAATGTTCAGGCCCTGTTCATAGAAAAAAGGGAGCATTCTGGTGGTGAGACCTGTCTTGTTCCACACGAATCTCCTGTCTCTGACCAATTCTGGAGTGATGCAGCCGATAACTCCCTTAAGACCTTCTTTTCCATAAGGCTGGATCCCCTCGGGATCGGCTGTTTTGACCACGCCCTCTTCTGTCAAAGCGCTGATCACGCTAAACAGATAATTAATAACGTGAGACTTGTGTCCTGTGATGATGGAAAGATCATTGAGAATGACGTGGGTCGCTTTTGGATGTTCTCTGATGATCTTTAACAAGCCTTTGCCGGTTACGTCTGTCAAAGTGACGGCCAATTCGTCGCCGTTTTTGTTGTTGGAACTTATAGATACGTTCGCTTTTCTTGCTGCCGTTGTCTTGCCGCTTTCAGGCGACGCAATAATGAGAAGCGAAACGGGCTTCTCATCATCAAGCCAACCTGTCAATAAAACTGTTTGGATCACTTCCACTGCAAAGTCCATTCCAATTAGTTTGTTTTTCATTTTCTAACTCCTCCGCTCGATTGGGCAGTTCCGGGTGGCCGCCGCCGAGCGAAGGCCACCAAGATAGGTGGAGGAAAGTTCTCCCCCGGCGAACCACCGGAACTTGCCATTAGGAGTTACCTCGCAGCCTTGGGAATGCGGAAGGTCGCGGGATTCTCGGCAAGCTGCTAAGTTCTTGGCTTGAATAAAGCGGAGTTTGATCAGAAAACGAGTGTTGTGAAGGCTATGGTCTGCTAATTGGAAGGCGATGCTGCGGCGCGAAGGTCGTATTTCAACGGATACTTAGACTCATCGGCACTTGTTGATGCGCTCGCGTGCGTAGAGCACTAGTGTCAGCCGCATTCCACCTAACGTCAGCGGAAGATTCCCGTGCAAATGATGAACGTTCATCAGCAGGACATCAGTCGGTCGCACGAGGCATCAGTCTCATCCTCATTTGCTTTCTCCTTCCAGCAATCTCGTTAATACTTCTCTTTGACTTCGACCTTGACGATCCAGGCCGAATCGCCGGAGATTTCGTCGTTGTATTCGCTAACAGCCTTTTCGGCGTCCGCGCGGTGCAGGTACAGCCAGATTTCGTCTGAGCGCACGTTGCCGTGCTCGTCGAACGTGTCCATGCGCGTTACCATCGGCTCATTTGTTGCGATCATGTAGACCTTCATCGTTTTCTCCTTTATTAAATTTCCGTACTGAGACACCGGAATCCCATTTTCGGCCGGAGCAACCACGGTTTGCGCATATTCGCTCCCTCCAAGAGAGCTTGTGGATTGACGCTGAGCGACTAAGATGGCCCGCTTGGAGGACGTCCACCAAGAACCGCTCAGCGTCGATCCTGTGAGTACTGCCAGTATTAGTTACCGCGCGTCCCACCAATGCTCAGCGCCATTGAGTGACATGCGACGAGCAATTTGGATTGCGCTCGGGTGATCCCTACTTGCCGCACTTGGCAATCCGGCCACCGCAGAAATACGCCGCCGATAACCTTTTGCCTTCGAAAGGAAAATTGCCGTGAACTTGCTGCGGATCAAAAAACAAAAGATCACCTGGCCTGAGGGCCACCGAGGTCGTCGATGGCAGGAATTACAAAATGATCCCGCGAACACAATACAGGACAAGCGAAACGCGCTCACCTGTGAAGGGTAAATTTCCATGAAGCTGCCCTGGATCGAATAGCAGCAAGTCACCGGGCTCGAAGGCGATGCCGATCCTCCATCTGGGAATCACTAGTTGCCCTCCCGTGAAATCGCCCAGAGGCAGAAGCACACTCATCGCCCCCCGCAGATTTTGCGAATCTCGGTGGCACCCGCTCTGATGCTGCTTAGCGAAGTATGCTGAGCTGAATGCCGTGTGCCACAGTCGCAAGTGCGGAGCCTTCTTTACTTCTGCGCGTTGGAACGAACGGAAGCTCGGAAGAAATTCGTCAAACAGTTGATCCGCGCGTTCGATTAGAGGGCGTAGTTGCTCCAGCAATTCAGGGTGTCGCTTCGTAAGCTCTGTTAACTGAGCAGACCGCGCTCGTGTCCCAGCGGTTGCTCCCAATGTTCCTTGCCGTGCATGCTCGCGTTCGAGGACATCCAACACGGTGTCAGGCGTTACAGGATAACTGCCAAGGTGCCCGTTTTTCTTAATTCGTGGCATCGCGTCTATGCCGACCGCTGAAGGCCGTGTCACAAGCGCCTCTTCCATTGCCCATCCAATGTCAAACGCAATCTTGCAAGGCTTCGGATCAATGCGCCGCTTAAGAAGTAGAGCCGTAGGGCAGCCGTTCGGCCTTACTGCGACCGCGTCCACATCCAGCCATTTATCCTTGTCGACGTGATCTGGGGAAGCAAAGTCCAAGTGGGCAGTTTCACGCTTAAAATCGTCAACAAAAATTGTTTTCATCGTTGAGCCTCTCCTTGGTCGGTTAATCGTCGCTATCCGCTGAATCACCGCGCGTGATCTCGTAATTCTCGCAGAGCTGCAACAAGTAGTCGGTAACGTCGCAATCGACCGAATGCCGATGTTCGGACTTCCACAATTCGGCTACTCTGTCCCTCTGTTCCCTAGTCATGCGGATGTAGGGCCGGAATATACAGATGGAATTGGCGTCATTCGACGCTGCGCCTGAAGAGCTATCCTGAGCAGCATCAGCAACGCCTTGGCGCGCCCTTTCGGCCGCTTCCCGAATGGCAACAGCGTGCGGGTCGGTCGCCGGTGGGAAAAGCGCCAGACCAGCGCATTTGGCCTTATCCTGCTCGCGCGCCATCTTCATGTAGGTCTGAGCCGTACGGAATTTAATGTGGTAGGGCTGGCCAAACTTGCGTTCGTAATACTCCTTGAAATGACCGTGTCCCACAAGCGGTTTAAGTCGGATAAGAATACGTCCAAACTCAGTGTTTGCTTCGCGCCCTCGTGCAAGCCACTCATGCGCCTTCACTTCGAGCTCACCGATTAGGCGCGCAGTCCTGAAGAAGGCAACATCCTCGCCTGTTCGCCGGGAGAACCGACGGATTGGCAAACGCGGGAAACGGCGTGGTAGTCGAGGAAAGCGAACAATATGCTTGCCGTCTTTTGGATTTTGGTGCGATCTGTTCTTTTTTAGGTCGGTTGCTAGATCTTTCATATAACTCTCCTTTGAACGATTCGGATATGATCGTGTCAGAAAGTTGCGGTCAAAACAGCAGCACAGCGGTTGGATCAAGTGGCTTGGGACAGATCGCAGATGACACGGATGGGAATTGCGCAGGTGGCGCTCGTGTGCCATACACGTGCCACGGTTCGGCGGATTTTGCGTTTTTGGAAGATTCAGCGTGACGTAAAATGAGTAAGTTGCGTGCTGTCAATCGTCGGCGGTAACCCAACTCCCCCCGCCTCCATATAAGTACATTATAATCAGTTTGTTGCAAGTATATTGAAAGGTCTGCCGTCGCCTGTGCACCCTGCGCCTTTAAGCTTGAAGGCTTGGGGGATTGCTCTCGTGACAAATCGGAAATTCCGGGTAGAATCGACGAGTCCGATCTATGCTCCCGAAGAGACGTATGTGTGGTAGGAGGAGTCGATTCCGTGGCGAACCAACTACGCAAACTCTATATGGCACTCAAGTCCGACACATGGCGCAAGGCCAACCCATTTTCGAGCGACATCAAGCTGGTACAGGACCTTTTGTTCGACCCCTTCGCAACGGACGCGCAGCGGAAGGAGCAGCTTGACCATTGGCTGCAGGGGGTAGGAAACCAGCCGTGTCTATTCGGCCGAATCGCCGCAGCCAACGACCGGATCCACTATTGCATACTCCTGGAAGAGGATTTTCTAACCAGAAGCGACAAGGAGATCGCGAAAAAGATCGAGGAGTCTCTGCTCGACTGGAAGCGACGGTCGGTTCGTCCCAAGCCGAACCTCTCGACGCCGGCCTTTGGATTTGTATTGATTGCGGCGTCTTCGAAGCTGGCTTCGGCGGCTCCGGACGAGCATTTGTACGCGTTTTCCACCAAGCTGCTGAAACTGTGGGGGGCCGCGAAGACCCACGAGAAGGTTTCAGGAGACATGAACTGGGAAACCCTGTATCTGCAAAACCCCGATACGAAGGAATACTATCGGTTTACCTTCAGCGTGGATTTTTTCTCGGCGCAAGGCGACAAGCGATGGTGGCACGATCACCGCTCGCCCGGAGGCCTGATGTACACGGCCAATTCCGTCGGCCATATGAAGAGATACCGGGAGTGGTACGAGGGAAGGAAAAGTCAGGAGGACTGGGTGCTGGAAGTCGCGATGCTTACGATCGCTAACTCAGCTGATCCTGGCTATGGAAAGGCGACCTGGCTAAGGGGCCTTGACGCGGGAAAGCCGGCGGTTGAGGAACTGGCTTGCCCTTTTTCGAATCCGGCGAAAATCAAGAAGCAGCTCGTAGATAAGGACTGGACCAAGTATGGCGGATGGATCCATACCGACCAAGCCATACGGCCGTATTTTTTTCATCCCGAGGCTGACGCATCGAAAGACATCAAGAGCAAGGTGTACCTGGAAGATTTCACATACTTGTACGACAAGAATCTCCAGGACAATCAACGATTCGTCCAGGGTGAGAAGGTTTCCCAGGAAGAGATTGAAGAAAAGATAGGAACGATCAATACGTGGCAGTACCTTCACGAGACTCCGCAAACTATTCTGAAGTTCGGCGGCGCGACGAAGGCGGAAAAGGCGAAGCATCGGAAGAGGATCGGTGCCCTTCTGAAAAAAGGACGCAAGTGGCGCCTATCGAAAAAAGAGCGGGCAAAGATTTCCCTATAGGGATGCCCTGTTCGCCCGATGGGAACGGGTGACGCTTTCCGCTTGACTGCGGCAGGCTTCCGGGGCGAGCATAGAGTTGGCGGCTTCCGTTATGGCGACGAAGCGAACCTCACGTTATTTGCGGAGAGACCGAGGGGGCCCGGGTTTCGAACGAGCGGTGTCCGCCAAGTTGGTTCTGGTGGCGGAAGCGGAAGGGGCGAAGCCGATTGGGTTGCGGACCGACGGCGGGGAGTATGTGACCCTTCTGCAGTATCAAGACCGGCCAGAACTGCGCGGGGATTTAGCCCCACTGGAATCGCTGCCGTATCCGAAGCAGGCGGAATTCACGATTGCGCGACTAAAATTTGCACAACCCGATTTGCGAGTTCGAATTCTGGGCAAGGGTGTATTCTCGCGCGACGCGATCATTGGGGAAGTCGAGAAAGGCACTCCGACGGGAAAGCACTTTGTGCGAGTTGAACGGATTTGGGTGGAGCGGCTGAAAGCCAAGTTCAGCAAGGGAGAATACAAGCTTCGTGCCCGAACCAAAGCGCCAGAGCAGGCCCAGGCCCCAGCCACCGCAGACGCCTAAATCGATACTGGCGATCGACGCCGCCGGACAAGATGCCGAGACCAAGACGGTCTTCACATACCGTGAGAAGCACGTATACCCCTATCTCCTACGACAAAAGCTGAGAATCACCAGGTTGCAAGGATCCAAGGCGAGCCGGGCGAATGTCGCAAGCGAAGCCAGACGCGACGGCGTCCAGTTTATTACTGGAAGCGGCCACGGGACGGAAACCAAGTTTCGGGGCCACTCCGGCGAAGCGGTTTTTGAAATAGGCAAATATAACAGCGATGAGGTGAAGAACCGGATCATTCACCTGATGAGCTGCCGATCAGGCAAGAAGCTGGGTCCCGACATGGTCAAGAAGGGCGGGCTGGCTTTTTTCGGCTACTCAGATGACCTGACCATACTGGAACGCCATAAAGAGATCCTGTATGAATGCGATGCGGAAATCGACAAGGGATTGGCCGAAGGGTTGATGGTCGCCGCCGTTCATCAACGCGCAGTTGCCATATTCGAGGCTCATATCGACCGGCTGACGGCCATGGAACACCAGGAGGACTCCGATGGCGCACGCTATCTCGCCGCGGATTTGGATTTTTTTCGCACCCCGGTTGTCGACCCACGATTCGGCGATGCCACAGCCCGTTTGAAAATTTGATTCCTCCTTTGCACCATATCTTCTTGGCTAGACACGCTGCGCTTACCTTTGGCCTGTTCCTTGCCACATCCCAACACACGGGATTTATTGGAATGCAGCCTACCCTGATTTCGCTGCGGAATCGGTCGCTACGTGTTAGATCCTTGCAATCTCTTTTAAACGCGCCTACAACCCCAAATTAGGTTGCAAATATAGATTATGCACGCCTTGCTTTAGCGCTGACACTAATGGCTATGGTTAAAGTGTGGCCAGAGTCGCGAAGTGGCACGCAACTCATCTATTTCGCTTTCCTTAAGTCCATAACCTCCGAACCGATCCGTGGCTGCGCGGGCATACTCGTTCATTTTCTGGGAGCCATCCGAACCGATGAAACCCCATTCGAGCAGGCCCGCCATGACTTCCTTCATTACGGCGCGCTTCTCTAATTCTGTCGTGCCACTTGCAGGGGGGAAGATTGCGGATAAATTCAATTGAACGCCGCGCATAGTCGGGATCCAAGACTTTAACGATCTCTTCTTCATAATCGGCCTGGTACCAGAGGCGGATGCGTTCGTAGGCTTCATCCAACGAAATGTGGTTAGAAACACTAGAAGCCATCTCATAAATGCCTCAGGAGGATAATGAGGCAGCCGAGTTGGAGCATGCCGAGGAAATTGGCTTCGTGATATTCCCAGCGGCTGACCAGTCGGCGGAAATTGTGGAGCCAGGCAAAGAGGCGCTCGATTTTCCAGCGCCGACAGTAGCGACGCAGTTCGCGGCCGTCCTGGGTGCTCTTGCGACGGCGGTTGTACTTGTGGGGCGCGATGAGCCGGATGCCGTATTTTTGCCGGAGGCGCTGATCGAGCGGATCGCTGTCGTAGGCGCGGTCGCCGATCATTCGTTTTGGTTTGGCTCGCGTGAAACGCTGCGCGACGGTGGCTTCGACGAGTTTGCTTTCATGAGGCGAAGCGCTGGTGACGCAGCAGGCGACAGGAAGACCATGGCGGTCTGCGATCGCCATGATTTTACTGCCTTTTCCTCGGCGAGTCGGGCCGACAGCAGCGCCCCTTTTTTCGCCGAACTGAAGCTGGCGTCGATGAAGGTTTCCGACAGATCCAGTTTGCCGCGTGCCCGCAGGTCTTCGGCGAGCGCGTGCAAGAGTCGGGTCCAGCGTGCCATCGCGCTGCCACTGCTGAAAGCGACGATGGCAGGTTTGGTAGGGAGGATAGCGGTCGGGCAGATCGTGCCAAGGAGCGCCGGTGCGCAAAACCCAAAGAACACCGTTCAGCACGGCTTGCGTATCGCGCCAAGGCCGACCTCGACCGTCGGAACGTCGTTTCGGAGCAAGCAGTGGTTTGAGTTTCTCCCACTGCGCCGCAGTTAGGTCCATGCTCCTGATTTACTCTTGTTTGCATAACTCGCAAGCTCGGAAAGACTTAAATGTGTTTATGAGATAACTTCTAGCTAGCGGCATATGTCACCTCACGCCGTGAGAACCAGATTATAAGCCCCACGTACACACATTCGCCCATTTTGGCAATTTTAGCGTTTCTAGCGACTGAAAGTTCTCAATAAGTTACGCGTTTTCAATAAGCCCGCACATTCCAACTCCCCCGCCTCCATCTGCCTTCGCGCAAAACCGGCGCTACGGCAGACTTGTCTGCCTTTCTAACCATTTGCTAGAGGCTTGCTTGATAAGTCCTGGTTTTGCGCGAGGGCAGATGCCCGCCGAAGCACGAACTGTGACAGCAACATTCCACAGTTGTCTCCCAACCCGTGTTAGTATCCACCAATTCCAGATCGGCAAGCGAAGGAGCGCTTTCATGTTCTATGTATATATCCTCCAGAGCAAAAGCCATCCCAACCAGACCTACATCGGTTCGACCAGCGATCTCAAAAAGTGCCTTACCGAACACAATGCCGGAAAATCGATTCGTACAAACAAATTCAAGCCTTGGGAACTGGTGGTGTACGTCGCGGTCCTTGAAAGACTTCTCGCGGATAAAATCGGGCGCGCTGGTTCAGAAGATTCCGAAATGCTTGGCCTGTTAGACTAAATCTTGTTCAGGGGTGCGGTGCCTAAAACACTAAACAAACAAGAGTACGTCAGAGTGTCCGGTCTTCGCAGGTAGGCAAGAAATCGCTCAGTATACTTGTCAGCAGCCTCATCGCTTCCCAGGACTTTCTTCAGTTGAGGTTTGGCAATTTCGAGCTTCGTCCGCCATAGATCAAGTAGCTCCTCCTCGATGCTCCCTGCATAGAGGTGATACGGATCGATCTGAACCTGGATGTCGACGAGTCCCGCTTGAAAACACAGGTTAAACAACTTCCGCCCCACGAACGGGTCAAAACCAGTGCTTGCCAATCGACTCACGACTTGCTCGATTGTTTGTTGTAACTCCGGGTCCTCGGGGGAGTGCCACAACAGTTGTCCGTCCAAATCTTGCAGCAATATTTTTCCACCGCTGCGGCAGATTCGCACCATCTCCTGCAGCGCTTTTGGCTTATCAGGCAAATACTCCATCAGAAATCTGCAAAAAATGAAATCGAAGCTACCCGATTCAAACGGTAGCGCTTGAGCGTCTCCCAATTGGACGCGAGCATTGGGAACGCCGCGAAGCCGCGACTCCGCGTCGTGGATCCGCTCCGAGCTAAGATCCACCCCAACAAACTCGGCGCCAGGATGGATTTCAGCCAATTCTCTTAGGAAGACACCGGGCCCGCAACCGACCGAAAGGATCGCTTTAGCGTCCTGCAAGTGCGGTTCCAGGTACTTCGATATCCAGGAAGGGGCGTCTACTTTGTCAAGCAGGCGCTGCCCTTCCCGAGGGTCGTCCATGATGTAGTTACGCGCGTGGCTCATATCGGCACGAATAAAGGACGAATGCTCATACTAATAAACCGCAGCCTTGATCCATCGTTAATCATGCTCAAGCAACTTCTTATCCTTACGCAAGAGCCTACCAGCAATCGGACGCGGTTGGACTAACTTCAGAAGGCGGCTTAGTCAATAAGTGAATAGGGCGGCAGTCATGTGCGTTCAGGTATACCTGTGCGGAGCGCGTTTACTCCAGTGCGGCCAGGCAAGAAGGGGCCCTCTCTTTCCCTCTCGTCATAAGACCTTACCGCTCAGGTGATTACAATAGGTATAGATCACTAAATAAACCTCTTTTTCAAGCCGCCGCTCGACTGCGATGCCGAGAGCGACTCTAAAGTTGTGGCCAAGAAGTTAATATTCCTTCGTCGGGCGCGCCGTAAAACAGTACTGATGGCCCATTTTGGGGCACAGAGGGTACCGATATAACTGGAAAACGCGGCAATGCGGCTATTCCCGAAGTGAAACACGATCCCTGGGAATAGGAGCGAAATTGGGGCTCCGCGCATGGTGGCGGCTCGGACGGCGGTGTCAAGTCGGTAGGCGGATGGCGATAATCAGAAGTGCTTAATTCGCCTAGTGTTACGAAGAATGTCGCGGAGGCAAAATGCTCGCTGGCACACAAGATCAAGAAATAATAGACAGTCTGCCGCGCCTGTCGGAACTGTATACGACTTATGGTGTGCAAGTGAATGCGATCTCCGTTGGCGAGCTGTTTGCCCTATACGAACGGACCGGCTTTCTCTATCCGGATAAGGCTGCTCGTCTCACTCCGCACATCGAACAGGTCCGAGAGAACTGGCGACGAATGTTCCGTGGTGGGGAATCCCTCTTATATGTCTTGACCGCCGGCGACGAAGAGCGAGGACGGGCATCGCTTGCTGTTTGGCGCACAACGCACCAGGGATGGACGCCGCAACACCTCGTTTCAGAAGGCAATCCCTACGCTTCGCGCGCCGTCATGTTGGCCGGATCGGCCGCCAGTATTCTGAAAGGGGTTGATGAATCCCATCAGAATTGGTTTCGTCCGGAAAATCGTTTTCCCACACGAGTATTTGGCTCCATGGTCCAGACCATTGGCGAATCTTATTCCTCTGTTCAGCGCCATGCCTATTTCTCCCTCCCCAGGAGGATGTCTTTGACATCCGGAGGAGCCATTCGCACGGTAGCCTACAATTCATCGCATAAGGCAGCCCTTTGTGCGGTTGCATCAGCGGCGCGGGGGCGCATCTACGTCGCCGCAGAGGAACTGGCAGGGGATGTTGAATTCAAAGCTGTGGACGAACTCTATCGCCGCGTGGGCCTTCGGCGCACCCGCCACGTATGGCTGGCGTACAAAGGGAACAAGGAAGAGCCGGTGGGAGCGGCCATCGCTTATCGCGGTCCTCTGGGCTTGAATTTCAGCTATCTCGAAAACCGTTGCGATTTGCTCCTCCATCCGACACTCCCAGAGTCTGAAGCCCTGGGCGTTGTGAGTTCTCTTCTCAAGGCATCTTCCGTGGCATATCGGGACTTTGAGCTTGATGTGATCCCGGTGATTACCGATCAAATTGCTGTGCCTGCAATGCTAAAGCTTGGGATTGAGTTTGTTCGCCACTATTGCCAGGGCATCTGGCTTAAAGAGGGTAACCCTGGTTTCTATCGGCATGTCGACCGCTTCTATTCAAAACTGTTGGTTCGAGTGGAGAAGCACGGCTTGCAGCCATCGCTCACAATATAAAAAATACTATGAATAAAATTTCTTCAAAAGACTGCGTCGTGGAATGTCTTCGAGGGGCTGGACGGCCGGACACACTCGAACACCCTCAGTGCATTCACAAGACCCGGAGAGAAGATTCCAGGATTTATGTGGCCTTGATTGGCTCTATACAGCCACGAACCTCAAATGCCTTTTCGGTGTTCGACGCCAAACGGGTTCCCCCAGTAACGGTTCTCCTTCGGCCCACGAGCCTGGGAAGCTCTACATCGATGTTTGCGAGATCAAGCAGCGGTGTTGGAAAAGGTCAATGAATCGTAGATTGCGCAAAAAGTTTGAGAGGGGAGTTTCGTATGAAGCCTAGCAAAAGACGAAATCAGCGGAAACTAGGAGGCTGGTTCCGGGCGCCTGGAGATGTTGGCCTTAAAGAAGCCCGCGCCGACTTGGCTGTTCTTCCCCCGGAGGGAGAGGTGTGTCCAATGCGGCGTCACAGCCAAAGCGTCAATGCCATGACGCCCGTGCGACGGCTCTTCTTGCTGGGCTTCCTGGGAACTTTCTTGGCGGCTACCATGTGGGCGCAGACGTCCCAGAACCTTCCTGATGTTACGGCAATCTCTTTAGAAGATTTGATGAACCTGCAGGTCACCTCCGTTTCCAAACGCGCGCAAAAGTTGGCAGACGCCGCTGCAGCCATTTTTGTGATCACGCAGGACGATATCCGGCGTTCGGGCGCCGCCAGCATTCCTGAGGCTTTGCGAATGGTTCCGGGCCTGGAAGTGGCTCGCATCGATGAGAACAAATGGGCCATCGGCTCGCGAGGCTTCAATGGCCGGTTCGATAACAAACTGCTGGTTCTCATCGACGGCCGGAGTGTTTACACCCCCTTGTTCTCCGGAGTCTACTGGAACGTACAGGACGTGATGCTGGAAGATGTGGACCGGATTGAAGTCATCCGCGGCCCCGGCGCGACTTTATGGGGCGCCAATGCAGTCGACGGTGTCATCAACATCATCACGAAGTCGGCGAAGCTCACTCAAGGCGCACTGGTAACAGCGGAAGGCGGAAATGAAGAAGAAACTGCTGAAAGTGCCCGCTACGGCGGCAAGGCCGGAGACAACGTCTACTATAGAGCCTACGCGAAATATTCTGATTGGGAGCCTTCGGTGGACGCCACGGGAGCCAATGGCTCCGATGGGTGGCATACAATACGCGGAGGATTTCGAGTAGATTCGAATCCGTCAAAAGCGGATTCGCTCACAGTACAGGGAGATCTTTATCGTACCAATTACGGCGAGACTCTGACCATTCCGACCTTAACGGCTCCCTATTCCACCACATTCCCCAACGACGGGAATTATAGTGGAGGCAACATTCTAGGCCACTGGAATCATGCCTTTTCACGATCTTCTACGTCCTTGCAGATGTATTTCGACAATACCAACACAGTTGATAATTCCCTTTTCAGAGACCATGAAGGCGTATACGACATCGACTTCCAACATGATCTGCACGTCGGGGAATCGCAGGAGTTCGTGTGGGGGTTGGGCTATCGCTCGATTCAAGATAGCAACGTCTCCAGCTTTACCGTTTCCCTACAGCCAAATCACAGCTGGCTGAACCAGTTCAGCGGCTTCGTGCAGGATGAAGTCAGTTTGTTTGATAGACGGCTGCGTGTGACGCTTGGCTCCAAATTCGAGCATAACGATTTCACAGGGTTCGAAGTGGAACCCAACATCAGGTTCGTCGGGGTAATCAGTAAGAACCAATCCGTCTGGGCTGCCATTTCGCGCGCCGTCAGAACCCCAGCCTTGACCGAAGAAGGTCTGCGATTGGACGAAGCGGTAGTTCCCCCGGGCACCCCTCCGATCAACAGTCCATTGCCGGCCGTAGAAGCGATTTTCGGCAGCAACCAGTTCCAGGTCCGAGGACCTTCTCGCCTATGAAGTGGGTTACCGCGTCCAGGCCACCAGCACTTTTTCGGCAGATATCGCCACTTTTTATAACAGCTACACGAATCTGCGGTCCGCCGAACCTGGCGCGCCCTTTGTGGAAGGGAGCCCAGCCCCTACCGATGTAGTCATTCCTTTTGTTGCCAGCAATAAGATGGGCGGGGGAACTTACGGCGCGGAACTATTTGCAGATTGGAAAGTCGTTCCCATATGGCGACTTATGGGTTCATACAGCTATTTGCAAATGGATATCCACAAGAACGCCGATAGTTTGGATCCGACCCCCGACAATCCGGACGGTGCGAGCCCGCGTAACCAATGGTACGTGAGTTCTTCATTAGACCTGCCGAAGCATTTGGAGCAGGACGTGACTCTGCGATATGTGGATCCGCTTCCTAGTCTCAATATACCGAGCTACTACTCTCTGGATGCTCGCCTCGGCTGGAAGCCCTTGGCAACCCTGGAGCTTTCCGTTGCCGGCGCAAAATTTGCTCAATAACCAGCACTTGGAGTTCATTCCAGAGTTTATCAACACAATTCCCACCGCAAGTGTCGCGCACCTTCCGGGCAACTGTCACCTGGAGAATTCGGTAGCCTGGCGAGTGGATTTTCAGGAGTCAGATTTCATCCGTAGATGGGCAAAGGGTTCATGAGAAAAGTTGTATCACTGATCGCGATCACCTGCCTGCTGTCCGCCATGGCCTTGGGGAGCCATGCAGATAGTTTGGACACTTCTGATTCCTCGGAATATTTGATCAAGGCCGGTTTTATTTACAATTTCGCAAAGTTGATGCAATGGCCCGCGAATGCTTTCCCCCAGCCGGATTCGCCAATTGTGATCGGCATTCTGGGCGATGATCCCTTTGGGGCGACCCTCGACAGGATCGTCGCTGACAAGAAGATCAATGGCCGGGCCTTGGTCGTCAGGCGCTTGAAATGGAGCAAGGACTTGAAAGATGTCAAGGACTGCAACATCTTGTTTGTGAGTTCCTCGGAAAAAGAACACATCGATACTGTGGTGGACATGATGAAACTGCTGCCCATCTTGACTATCGGGGATGCGCCTGGTTTTGCGCGGCGCGGCGGCATCATGAATTTCATCGCTCGAAGACAATAAAGTTCGCTTTGAGGTGAACGTCGAGGCAGCCAAGCACGCAGACCTAACCATCAGTTCCAGACTGCTCACGCTGGCGAGAATCGTCCAGCAATGGCGGCTGATGGAAGGAAGGCCAGAATGAATCTGAAGAACCTATCCATCAAGCGGAAACTGATGCTGATCACGATGCTGACGAGCGGCGTCGCCGTGGTTCTGTCTTCCGCCGGCTTCCTCATTTACGATCTGATTTCCTTTCGCCATTCCTTGAGCCAGGATCTGGTGACTCAGGCAGAAATTATCGGATATAACAGCGCGGCAGCCATGGCATTTAAAGACGAATCCGCCGCGACCGTAACTTTATCGGCGCTCCAGGCCAAGGAAGACATCGTATCGGCTGTGTTTTATACCCGCGATGGCAAAATCTTCGCCCAATATTTTCACGCCAACGCGCCCCAGCCAACCCTTCCCGCCCCGCCACAGGAAAGGGGTTACCGCTTTGAAGGACAGCTATCTGGATGTGTTTCGGGACGTCACGCTGAACGGGGAGCCGTTGGCACGTTGTTTCTGCAGTCCGACATGCGCCAATGGAATTCGCGCGCCAAACGATATGCCAGTATCCTCCTTAGTTTCGTTTTGATCTCCGGCTTCTTTGCGCTGCTGGTCTCTTCGAGCTCCAGAATTTGATTTCCGGGCCAATTTTGCATCTGGAAGACACGATGCGAATGGTCTCCACCAAGAAAAGCTACGAGGTTCGCGCCACCAAATTCTACGGCGACGAAATCGGCAGGCTGATCGACGGATTCAATACGATGTTGTCCGAAATCCAGCATCGGGATATGGCTCTGCACCACGCCAACGATGAGCTGAAGACCAGGACCCTGGAGCTGGAAGGGGAAATCACTCACCGCAAGGAGATGCAGGAGGAATTGCTTAGCGCCAAGCTTGCCGCCGAGGATGCCAACCGGGCCAAGAGCGCGTTCCTCGCGAATATGAGCCACGAATTGCGCACTCCGCTCAACGCAATCATTGGCTATAGCGAAATGCTGGAGGAAGAAACGCAGGAAATGGGGAAAGTCGAGAACGTCAAGGATTTGCAAAAAATTCAGGGAGCGGGAAAACACCTGTTGTCCCTGATCAATGATGTTCTGGACCTCTCCAAGATCGAGGCCGGAAGGATGGGGCTGCACCTTGAAACCTTCGATATATGCTCAGATGATCGAGGAAATGGTTACCACGCTTCATCCAGCAGTGTCGAAGAACTCCAATCAGTTCGATGTCCATTTAGCAGAGGATTTGGGATTCATGCGAGCCGATATTACCAAGGTCCGGCAGATTTTATTCAACCTGCTTAGCAACGCGAGCAAATTTACGGATCACGGCACGATCTCAGTGGACGTGGATAGCGAGCATCGAGGGAGGCCAAGACTGGATCCGGTTCCAAGTCGCCGACACGGGGATCGGGATCACTGCCAAACAAAAGGCAAAACCTATTTCAGGAATTTACCCAGGCGGATGTCTCCATTGCCAGGAAGTACGGCGGGACTGGCCTGGGACTTGCCATCAGTTACCGTTACGCCCAGTTGATGAGAGGGCGCATTTCCGTCGAAAGCGAGCCAGGTCGGGGGTCCGTATTTACGGTACATCTTCCAGCGAACGTCACGACAGAGATAACGGAAGCTGCGCAGACTCAGAAAACCAACAATGTTGCGGCCGCTCCGCCGGAGACGAAATCAAGCCTGGACACTATCCTGGTGATCGATGACGACTCGGTGGTCCGAGACTTGATGTCCCGATTTCTGACGAGACTGGGGTTTCAAGTGGTCGCTGCCGCCAGTGGCGAAGAAGGTCTGCGTCTTGCCAAGCAAGTGAACCCGCTGGTGGTAACGCTGGATGTCATTATGCCGGACTGCGATGGTTGGGCTGTCTTGAATAAGCTTAAGGCAGATCCTGAACTGGCAGATATCCCGGTGATTATGGTAACGGTTGTAGACAATGAATCCATGGGCTTTAAATTGGGCGCGTCCAATTATCTGATTAAACCTGTTGACCGTGATCGTCTTGCTGTCCTTATAGAAAAGCACAGGGTTGCTCGCTCGAACCAGTCTCGAGGCAACGACAGAAGCAAAGATAGGACGACCGCACCCGTTCGATAGTTTTGTGGCCGGAAGAAATCCAGTCTGCCAGATCGTCGAAGTTGGGATACCGAGGAGAAACAAATGCCGAAAATTCTTGCTGGTCGAAGACAATGAAATGAACCGGGATATGCTTTCCAGGCGGCTCGAGCGGAGGGGATACAGTGTCATCATTGCCGCGGATGGCCAGCAGGGACATTTGCTTGCGCATACGGAGAGTCCCGACATCATCCTGATGGACATGAGTCTGCCGGTGATGGATGGCTGGGAAGCAACGCGTCTGCTGAAAGCGGACGAGGCGACTCGGCATATCCCAATCATCGCACTGACGGCCCACGCCTTGGTAACTGACCGCGCCAAAGCATTCGAAGTCGGCTGCGATGACTATGACACCAAGCCTATCGAATTCGGACAGACTAGTGAAAAGATTGAAAATTTGCTAGTGGTAAGGAAATCCTCATGAACTCCTCCCCTGGCCGTCTGCTCATCGTAGATGACAATGAAATGAACCGGGACATGCTCGCGCGGCGCCTGGAAAGGAAGGGCTATGAAGTTGAAGTGGCCGAGAGCGCGCGACCAATTGCTGCAGCGGATCAAACAGGACAAGCCGGACATAGTGCTGCTGGATATCGAGATGCCGGAAATCAGCGGCCTGGAGGCGCTGCAAAGCTACGCGAGAACTGTATTCCGCCAATCGAGCTGCCAATCATCATGGTCACGGCAAAGAACCAGAGCGAAGACATCGTCAAAGCACTTGAATATGGGAGCCAACGATTATCTGACGAAACCCGTCGACTTTCCTGTCGCTCTGGCGCGCATCGCTACACAGCTGTCGCACAAACGGGCACAAGAAGCATTGAAGGAAAGTGAAGAGCGCTACGCGTTGGCGGCTCGAGGCGCCAACGATGGCCTTTGGGACTGGAATCTGATGACGAACGCCATGTTATTTCTCCCCACGCTGGAAATCCATGCTGGGCTTCAACGAAAATGAAATCGGGGACAGGCCGGAAGAATGGCTTGAACGAATTCATGACTCGGATCGTGAACGAGTGAAAGAAGAGCTCGCCGCCCATCAAAAAGGATTGACCCCTCATTTCGAGAGCGAGCATCGCGTGCTGCACAAAGACGGGACCTTTCGCTGGATGCTGAGCAGAGGGCTCGCCGTTCGCGACGCTTCCGGGATGGCCACGCGCATGGCCGGATCGCAGACCGACATTACCGAAGGAAAGGTGACGGACCCACTGACGGGCCTGCCCAATCGGCTTCTGTTCATTGATCGACTCGGACGCCTGATCAAACACGCGAAACGCCGAAAAGATCATCTGTTTGCGGTTCTCTTCCTGGACCTCGATGGATTCAAGATGATCAACGACAGCCTGGGCCACCTGGTTGGAGATCAGCTCCTGCTCGCCGTGGCCGATCGACTGGAGAAGTGCCTGCGAATGACAGATACGGTCGCGCGCCTGGGAGAAACGTTCACCATGGCGCGCCTGGGCGGAGACGAATTCACGGTCCTGCTCGATGATCTTAAAGATCCGGGCGACGCGAGGCTGGCTGCGGACCGGCTCATGAAGGTACTGACACCGCCGTTCATATTCGGCGGGAAAGAAGTTTTCACTTCGGCGAGCATCGGGATTGCCCTCAGCAACTCCGCCTACGAGAACCCGGATGACATGCTGCGGGATGCAGATACGGCCATGTATCGGGCCAAATCCCTGGGCAAGGCTCGTTACGAGGTTTTCGATGCGGATATGCGAGCCAGCCTGGTGGCGCGTTTGCAAGTCGAGACCGACCTGCGCCATGCCCTGGAACGTGAACGAATTTCGGAATTTCTACCAGCCGATTGTTGCGCTGGATTCCGGCCGGATCGTCGGCTTTGAGGCGTTGCTGCGCTGGCAGCACCCGACTCGCGGATTGATCGGGCCGGACGAATTCATCCCCGTCGCGGAAGAAACCGGTCTCATTCGGGAGCTGGGCTGGTGGAATCTGCGGGAGGCCTGCCGGCAGCTTGGCGAATGGAAGGCGCAGTCGGATAACTATCTCAATTTCACGATGAACGTCAACCTGTCCGCAAAACAGTTTCTGCAACCGAACCTGGTCGAAGAGATAAGAGGCTTGATGCGCGAACTGAAGTTTTCTCCGGAAACATTGAAACTGGAAATTACGGAAAGCACAGTCATGATAGATCCGATGGCGACTACGAGGATGCTACAGGAAATCAAATCCCTGGGCATCCTCCTGGCCATTGACGACTTCGGTACTGGGCTATTCTTCGCTTGAGCTACTTGCATCGCTTTCCCCTGGATACCTTGAAAATCGATCGTTCCTTCATCAGCGGCGTAGGCAAGGCGGGAGAGGGCATGGAGATTGCCAAACCATTATGCCGATGGCGAAAAATCTTCGGCTGGATGTGATCGCCGAGGGCGTGGAGACGATTGAGCAAGTTGCAGCTGCTGAAGAAACTGCATTGCAAATATGCGCAAGGATATTATTTTTCCAAACCGCTGGCGGCCGAAGAAGTGGGGTTATTGCTGGCGGGGGCCCCTGTCTGGTGAAATGGGACAGGATACTGCGTCCAAATGTAAGGTTGTGCTCCGCAAAAAATCAGTTCATGGGTCAACATGGCCGAGGAATAGTGGATCCACCGCTCGCGCTGCCATTTGATGGCGTTGGGCCAGAAATTCGCAAGAATGCGTAGCAAGCGGGGGTCGATTGCTGACCGAGACTATCCGCCTTCCCGATACAGCCTGAAAAAGGATTAAGTGCGCGCTTCCGTTCGCTTGCCGGCAAGTTCCCGCAGCCAGGCGTTGATTGCGGAATGCTGGTCGTTCCCCATCTCTCCAAACAGCACGCCCATGCCAAAAATTCCCAAGCCCCCGCCGGAATGCGTGTAGATCACTTTGCCGTCCAGTTCGCACGTGGTCATTCCATCGCGGATGGAGAGGCGTAATTCCGTGCCAGTGGGGATGGGTTCCAGGGTTCCGATATAGCAACCGCGCGAGCTCAATTCGGATAGTTGCGTGAGAACGCAGGTTCCGTCACGAAGTGTAACTTCACCATCTGCGAAAAACGCGAAGCGCGGATTCTGGCGCTTTACCTTATAGGATGGTTCAGCCATGGTATCTCCTCAGCCCGTGAACGTCACTGTTCGTATCTTTCTATTGTAGGGAAACGCAGCGCGGCATTTCCAGACCACTGTGGCCGGGGTTGCCGAAAGAGGTAATGGTTTTCTGTTGAAATGGCAAGCGTGGGGCACCTTCCTGACCCTCATTCGCCTTCCCTAAAAATCGGGTACGGCGGAATTCGTTCGCCGTGATTCCATTTGCGAAGGCGAGCGCCCGCCGTAGTGCCGATATTAATCGCAACATTTCCCCACCGCCAGCCAACTCGTGCTACGATTCGCAAACCCCGGTCCGGCAAGCGAAGGCGAGCTTTTATGCACTGCGCGTATGTGTTCCGAAGTGAGGCTTTTCCTGACGTAACCTATATCGGTATCGGCTCCGCTAGCGATCCGAGAAAGCGTCTCACAGAGCACAACTCTGGCATGTCGATTCCCACGACTAAATTCAAGCCTTGGGAACTAGCGGCATACATTGCGCTCCCTGAAATACCGCTCGCGGAGAAATCCGAGCGTTACCTGAAGAACGGCTCAGGACGCGCATTTGCGAAGAGACTCCTGCTGATGCAAAACGGACCGAAGTCTTGACGCCGCTCCCAAGGCCACGCTTGCTTCGCGAGGATGGGCCACCAGCCGGAAATCGGCTTTGCCAGGGTGTGACGTAGGACACGGCAACACGTGCGCAAGGTCGCTATTTTACAAAGCGGAAAAACCCCGGGATGAAAGAACGATAACAAGCGAAGGAGAATGGTGATGGCACGCAAAATTATTTACATCGTAGGGGGACTGATTGCGCTCCTGGTCCTGGCAGCCGTTCTGCTGCCATTCTTTATCGACGCGAACAAATTCAAGCCGCAGGTCGAGTCGGCGGCAGAGACTGCCCTGGGCCGAAAGCTTACGATAGGCAACATTAGCCTGGCGCTATTCTCGGGAGGTGTTTCGGTCGAAGACATCGCCATTTCGGAGGACCCGAAGTTCGGCTCCGGCTCTTTCTTGAACGCGAAATCCGTCGCCGTGGGCGTGGAGATGATGCCGCTGATCTTCTCGCGACAGCTCCACGTCACCGGGGTCACCATCGATCAGCCCGAAGTGACGCTGCTGCGCGCCCCTTCCGGCGACTGGAACTTTTCAACTCTGGGCGCGAAAGGATCCGCTTCGCCCGCTGCTTCGTCTTCTTCTAGTTCGGCAGCAGGTGTTTCCGTGCAGAAGATCGAAATCAAGAACGGAAAGCTCACGGTGGGAGAAGCGGGCTCGAATGCCAAGAGGCATGAGTATGATCAGA
The DNA here is from genome assembly GCA_963705015.1 of Terriglobia bacterium. Taxonomy (GTDB): domain Bacteria; phylum Acidobacteriota; class Terriglobia; order Acidiferrales; family UBA7541; genus Palsa-360. The sequence continues at coordinate 4,581,202 of CAVPIN010000002.1, read as the reverse complement.
TGAACCTCACCGCGTCCGATCTTTCGTATACTTCTCAATTCCCTTTTCAATTCTCCGCCACAACGCCGGGGAACGGCACGATCAAGCTGACCGGGAAAGCCGGGCCGCTGAGCCAAACCAACGCGGCGCAGACGCCCGTCGAAGCTAGTCTGGAAATCCACGGCCTCGATTTGACATCGACAGGTTTCGTGGACCCCTCTTCGGGAATCGCCGGAGTATTGGACTTCGCGGGAACCCTGTCCTCCGACGGCCAGCAGGCGAACTCGAAAGGAACAATCACTGCGAACAAGCTGAAGCTCGTTGCTGGCAGTTCGCCAGCGGGTCAGCCGATACAAGTGGACTACGATACGAACTACGCGCTCAAGGCGCAGACCGGCTCGCTCAAGCAGGGAGATGTTCACATCGGCAAGGCCATCGCGCGCCTGACGGGGACGTTCAATAATTCCGGCGAGACGCCATCGGTGGCGATGAAGCTGGCAGGAGCGGACATGCCGGCTGCCGATCTGGAATCGGTGTTGCCTGCGGTGGGAGTCACGCTGCCTTCGGGTGCGTCCCTCAAAGAAGGCACGATGAACGTGGACTTGGCGATCAATGGGCCAATAGACAAACTGGTGACGACCGGGCCGGTAAAGCTCGCAAATGCGAAGCTCTCGGGATTTGACCTCGGCGCAAAGATGGGCGCACTGTCATCCTTCGCGGGCATCCCGAAGGGATCGGACACCGTGATCGAAACGTTCAGCTCCACCGTGCGCGTCGCCCCCGAGGGGATTCGTACGGACGATCTGAATGTTGTGGTGCCCGCCATCGGCAGCATGACCGGAAGCGGCACGGTCGCAGCGAACCAGGCGCTGAATTATCAAATGGTGGCGCACCTTGGTGGTTCCAGCAGCCCGGTAAGCAAGATTGCGGGGCTGGCCTCGGCCGGGGGTGGCCAGAAAAGTAGCGGTGGCGGGATTCCCTTCAAAATTCAAGGCACCACGTCGAAGCCGGAGTTCATTCCAGAGATCGGCGCGATGGCCGGTAGTCTTGTGAAAGGCGCTGCCGGTGACGTGCCTGCTGCCGGACAAAATATCGAAAATCTCGGCAAGCAGGTTGGCGGCCTCTTCGGCAAGAAGAAGCAGTAGCAACCCAGCTAGGCAGCTCTTGATTTCAACAAGGCGCTTCACCCACAGAAAGAGGAAGACGACATGAAAAGCCTGACCTTGGCCATTGCGGCCATTGTTCTACTAGCTCCTTGCGTATTTGCAGATCAGATCACGCTGTCCAATGGAGACCGGCTCACAGGAGACGTCATCAGGTCGGACGGAAAAACTCTGGTGATCAAAACGGAATTTGCCGGAGAAGTGACGGTCCAATGGACGGCGATTGATACGATTACTTCAATGCAACCGCTCCACGTCGGCCTCAAGGACGGCCAGACCATCGTAGGAACGGTGTCGCCTAGCGACGGCAAAGTACAGTTGCAGACCAAAGAAGCGGGGGCCGTCCTTACCACCAAGGACGCCATCCAGCTGATCCGTTCCGACAAAGAGCAAGCCGCATATGACGCGGCGATGGAACGACTGCAACACCCGCACCTCGGCGACTTCTGGAGCGGGACTCTCGATACCGGCCTCAGCCTCACGCGAGGCAATTCGGCCACGCTTTCCTACAATCTCGCGGGAAGGGCGGTGCGCCAGACAGATCGCGACAAAATCACGGTTTATACCACGGCCGTATATGGGAAAACTGAAACGACTTCGCCGAGCCAGGTGATTGCACACCAAATCACGGGCGGTGTCCGCGGCGATATCAATTTCCGCGCGAGATGGTTCGCGTATGCGGCAACTGATTTTAACTCAAATGCGCTCCAGAATTTGGATCTGCAAAACGTGGTCGATGGTGGCATTGGAGGCCACCTGATCAAGACGAAGAACGCGCAGTTAGATGTCTTTGCCGGGGCAGGATACAACCAGGAATTTTTCGGAGCGTATGCTTTGCCGAACCCTGCGCCGCCGCCGGCGACTCTTCTCTTCGCGGCTGTCACGCAAAGAAACATGGAAGCGAACGCGGGAGAGCAATTTAGTGCGAAGGTGGGCAGCCGCTCGACCTTCAGCGAAACATTCAATTTTTTCCCGAACCTCAGCGGGCCCACTGGCTATCGGTATACGTTCAATTCTGTCCTTTCGACCGCGATCAGCAGGTGGCTTGGTTGGCAGTTCAGTATGAATGATAACTTTCTAAGTAATCCGCCGACTGGGATCAAACGAAATGACCTGCTTCTTTCCACTGGCTTGCGGCTGACATTTGGCAGCGCCAAATAGTCAGCGATTGGCGTCCGGAGAATTCAAGTCCGTAGGCGGAGAAATGATGGGAATTATTTTGCGAATAGAGCGTAGCCTGTGCGGAAAACGCCCGTGGGAGTCCCTGAGTTCAAATTTGAGCAATGAAATTCCCCGGCATTTCCTGCCAATTTCTGCAAAGAACCGCGGCATTCTGCCAGGAGTTCTGACGCATCTGATTCCCAGCGTCGCCTTTTTCTGCGGGCACTCAAGTCATTCCCTGTCATAATGTTAGGAAATTCTTAAGGCCCTCTTAATGTGCTGCGAAATAAACTTTCCCGCACGAACGTAGAGGATTGCGCATGGGTAGGCTTGCTCTGAAAGTGGTCACTAATCGGGGGGCGCGATTGTTCCAGGGAAATTGAGTAGTTGTAGCAACACTTTCAGTACGAGCGGAGAACGATCGGCAAATACCGCAGAAATTGCCATGACGTTAATTCTGCCAGAGCTTTAGCGGAATTGATGCGTCTATGTGTAATGGGACACTCGGGAGCGTATTTTGTTATTTTTGTCAGACCGGACATCCCTGTCAGACAGGGGCGTTCAGGGTAAGACTAGAGTCTGCAACAGTTATTGGCGGGCTCCAAGTCGCCGACGCCCGCCCCGGCGGGCTTTGGCGCGACGGCGAGTAGAACTCAAACCCGGTCGTTTCGGTTTGAGACTTGACCTCGGGAAGAAGGAAGCCTAGTATTCGGCGCGCTGCGGATCGCAAGTCCCGCAGGGCCATATGCGCCTCTTGGGAGGAGAGAGACTTCATGGGTAATTCAAGATGGATCGAGGTACGCGCGAAAACCAAGAATGGACGGCTTTCCGGCGGTGCTGCCATTTTCAGCCGTCTTTTTTATGTGCCCTTATGCCTGGCGATGGTACTCCTTTTCCCACTTTCGAGGGCCGCTGCCCAGGGCTCCGCTCCCGCTGCGACTAAAGAATCGCAAGTACAGTTAGTACAGCCATCGGGACCAGGCCAGGCAACCCCACCGATTACAATAACCTTGCAGGACGCCTTGGAACGTGCTCGGAAGCTCGACCCGCAATTCCTGGGCGCTCTCTCGGATGCAAATAGTGCCAAGGAGGACCGGCTCCAGGCCAGGAATGCCCTGCTTCCCACGGTTACGGCAACGACGCAATACCTCGGAACACAGGGGAACGGCGGGCTTATCTCCGACGGAAGATTTGTCACGAATGATGGCATACACGTTTATCGCGCCTGGGGAGTCTTCCATCAGGACCTCTCGCCGGGAACCTTCATGGCCACAGGGTACAACCGAGCCAAAGCAGCCGAAGCCATGGCCAAAGCGAAGGCCGAAATTGCGCGTCGTGGGCTGACCGTAACGGTTTCCAAGGACTTCTATGCCTTGGTGGTGGCGCAACGAAAGTACGCTACGTCCCAACAGGCACTCGATCAAGCCAAAAGCTTTTTTGATATTACGAAGGCTGGGGAAAGCCAGGGGCAAAATTCCCACAGTGATGAACTCAAGGCGGAAATTCAATATCGAATCCAGAGTCAGGCATTCGACGAAGCGAAACTCGCCATGGAGGACGCCCGCCTGGATCTTGCTGTCCTTCTGTTCCCCGCAATGAATGAAAATTTTAGCGTCGTGGACGACCTGGACTCCGCCCAGGCGCTGCCGCCATTTCCGGAGGTGCAGGCCATGGCGGAAAAGGAAAATCCCGATATGCGCGTGGCCTTGGAAACCATGAGGGAATCCGATTTGGACGTCACCGCCGCGAAGACGGCATTCCTTCCCACGCTGACCGTGGATACCGATTACGGGATTGAAGCGAATTGCTTTGCTCTTCGTTGTGCTCGGGCCTCTTTCCCCGAGACTGGCGTAGTACCGAACCTGGGGTACTTCGTCACCGCTGCCCTTACCGTACCGGTCTGGGATTGGGGCACCTTGCGCAGCAAACTGCACCAGGCCGAATACAAACAGCAGCAGGCAAAGGTACAATTGAGTCAGGTCCAGCGGCAATCGGTCGGAGAACTCTATGCTACTTACAATGAAGCGGCTTTTGCTCGCTCGGCAGTGGAGGAATCGCGCCACACGGCGGAACTCGCAGCCGACAGTCTACGTCTAACCAACTTGCGGTATCAGGGTGGGGCATCTCCTGCGTCGGAGGTAGTAGATGCGCAGACCGCACTGGTAACGGCACGCAACGCTTACATCGACGCCCAGGCCCGCTTTCGAGCTGCCTTGGCAACACTTCAGACAATCACAGGAAGCTTTTGACATATGCTAAAAACCATCGACAAAGTCGCACACAAAATAGAATCGCCCCGTTTGCATTTGATAGCCCACGGTGAGGCCAGACGCATGGTTTGGCGGCCTTATAACCTTATGGGCGTGGCGCTCGTCGCGGGGTTCCTGCTGACAGGCTGTTCAACCAAGGAGGCGCCCGAAGCGTCCCCCACCGTCACAGTGCAGGTGGATGCCGCCGAGAAGGAGCCAATCCAGCGCAAGGTGATTGCCGAGGCAACCCTTTACCCACGAGATCAGGCGGCGATTGTGCCCGAAAGTCGTCTCGCCGGTGTCTAAGTTTTACGTGGATAAGGGCAGCAGGGTGAAAGCCGGCCAATTGCTCGCGGAGCTGGAGAACAAGGATCTATCCGCCGCTCAGGAAAAGAGCCAGGGCGGATACGTGCAGGCTGAGGCCACCCTCCAGATGCAGCAACAGAAGGGCCCCGCCGATCTTAAACTCTCTAAGGAGCAATTGGACGCCGCACAGAAATTTTATGATAGTCGCGTGGCGCTGCTTAAAGATGGCGCAGTTGCCGCGAAAGATGTGGAAGACGCCAGAGTCGCCCTGACGACAGCACAAAATCAATATCAGCTTACGCAAAAGCAGTCGGACCTCAAGGTGGCCGAAGGGGCGTTCAACGCCGCGAAAGGCGACCTCGCCAACGCCGATGCGCAATACAGTTACACCAAGATCACCAGCCCCATTGATGGGGTGATCACCGACCGTCCAATTTACCCGGGTGAGACTGCGCCGGTCGGCTCGCCGATCCTTACCGTCATGGACCTGTCCGAAGTGGTCGCCCGCGCGCACATCGCGCAGACCGAGGCGGCGCACCTTAAGGTTGGGGACCCGGCTACTATTTCTGTGCCGGGACAGAGCCCGGACGTGAAGGGCAAAGTCACCCTGGTGAGCCCTGCTCTGGATCCGAACAGCACGACGGTGGAAGTCTGGGTGCAAGCCCCCAATCCGGACGGCCGCCTGAGACCGGGAACCAGCGTCCGCGTGACTATGGTGGGCGAGACCGTGCCCAAAGCGATTGTGGTGCCCACAGCCGCTTTGCTGACGGCCCCCGACGGAGGGGTTTCCGTCATCACGCTGGACACCGATAATGTGCCCCACAGGAAGAAAGTCAAAGTCGGCATCCGTGACGCTCTGGACGCGCAAATTACGGACGGACTCCAGGGCGGAGAGCGAGTTGTAACCGTGGGAGCGTTCGAACTCGATCGGGAAGATGAAGATGTACTAAAAGTCACCAAGATACAGGTCCAAGCACCGAAGATGCCAGAGGAGGAGGACGAGGACCAGTGAGGATCATCTTCGGTCTTAGGGAGATTTCGAGCACGTTCCGCGGTCTTTGGCGACCTCGAGTGGGGCGTTTCCATGCAAACTAAGACTCCCCTCGCCCCACCGCCTGTCGATCCGGGATCACATTATTGGTTCGCGCGGCATTCCAAGTCGATCAACTTTTTGGTTCTCATACTTTCGCTTGTTGGAATTTATGAGGCTCTTTCAATCCCGATCGCTGTTTTTCCGACCACCAACTTTCCTCGAATCATTATCGGCGTGGATAACGGCGTAATGCCGATCAACCAGATGGAAGTAACCATCACGTTGCCTCTCGAAAACGCCGTCAACAGCGTGGAGGGCCTGGAAGATGTCCGCTCCACCACCAGCCGCGGGTCAGCCGAAATAGATTTGTCCTTTAATTGGAATGTGGACATCGCTCAGACGCTCCAGCGGGTCAATTCCGCCGTGGCGCGGGTCCAGAGCACCCTCCCGTCCACCGCGCAGATTGACATCCAGCGGCTGGATTTTGCGAGTTTCCCAATCCTTGGCTACAGTCTCACCTCCGACAAGATTCCGCAAACGCAGTTGTGGGAGCTGGCAACGTATGAACTCAAGCCACGCCTGAACCGATTGAACGGTGTCGCATCCGTCATCGTGCAGGGTGGACAGCAACCAGAATTTCAAATTACCCCGGACCCCGCGCGGATGCTTCGTGCGAAGGTAGCGTTACAGGACATTCTGGACGCCGTAAATCATACAAATTTGATCGATTCCCCGGGCCTGCTGAGCCGCAACCACCAGCTCTTCCTGGGTCTGATTACAGCCCAGGTACAGAATCCGCAGCAAATCTCTGACATCGTCATCAAGAACGTCAACGACGTTCCGGTTCGAATTGGGGATGTTGGCACCGTTGCGCCTTCGTCGGCTCCTGCCTACACGGTGGTCACAGCAAACGGAAAGCCGGCAGTATTAATCAGCATCGACCGACAACCCAACAGCAACACCGTCGATGTCGCTAACGAAGTGAACAGTGAAATTAAAAACCTTAAATCCACACTCCCGTCCGGCGTTGCCTTGCAAGTCTTTTACGATCAGTCCGACATCGTACAGGCATCGATCGGCAGCGTGCGCGACGCCATCATTATCGGGCTATTCCTGTCCGGAGCAATCATCTGGTTGTTTCTGAAAGATTGGGGTACTGCGCTGGCGACCGGTCTCGTTGTTCCCGTGACCGTCCTGGTGACGTTCATTGTGATGAAGATCATGGGTCAGACCTTCAACATGATGACACTGGGAGGCATCGCGGCAGCAGGTGGACTTGTAATTGACACCGCGATTGTGGTCGTGGAAAACATCGTTTTGCACCGCGACGGTGGCGAAGGACCCCTTGAAGCGGTCGGCGCCGCCATCAAAGAGCTGGCGGTTCCATTGGTCGGCTCAACGCTGACCCCCATTGTAGTGTTCTTGCCATTGATATCGATCACGGGGGTCACGGGGGTTTTCTTCCGCGCTCTGGCAATCGTCATGAGCGTGTCTTTGTTGACTTCCCTTGTGCTCGCTCTGGGCTGGACGACCAATTTGGGCACTATTCTGATCCGCCGAAAGAAGTCGAACGAGGAGGTCTCGGGATCTACGCTCCTATCTGAATCCGAGGAGCCGTCACAAGAAGAGCGGATGAGACGGATGATGGCTGCGGAAGAGGCATCTTTGGAAGGCGGGTGGTTCGGGCACATCATTAAATTTTACGAGCGTTGGCTGCGGCGGGCTTTGGAACATCCTGTCTGGCTGACCGGTTTGTGCGTGATTCTGATTGGGGTTTCTTACGTCTGTTATAGCAGGCTGGGCAGCGACTTGTTGCCGGCCATGGATGAAGGCGGGTTCATCCTGGATTACGTCATGCCTCCAGGCAGTTCCTTGCAGGAAACCAACCGGGTGGTTTCACACGTTGAGCAAATTGTTCGGTCCTTTCCTGAAGTGGAAAGCACTTCGCGCCGCACAGGTTTGCAATTAGGTCTCGCCGCAGTGACCGAGCCCAACACCGGAGATATTTCGGTGAAACTCAAGAATAAGCGCGACAAAAACATTTATGAGGTCATCAGCGAGGTTCGCGCCCAGGTGACGAAAGCAGAACCGGCGCTCGATATCGAATTCACACAGCAACTGCAGGACATGATTTCGGACCTGACTGGCGCTCCGCAGCCCGTTGTGGTGCAGCTGTTTTCCCCCGATGCAGACCTTCTGGCTACTCAGGCGCCTCGAGTGGCGGATGCTCTCGGCCGCGTCTATGTGAACGGCAAAAAGCCCGTCGTGGATATTGAAGACGGCATAGACAATACCACCAGCGGGCCTGCAGTGGTCTTCACCATTGATCCGCTGGCCGCAGCGAAAGCGGGTTTCACGACCGACCAACTGACCACCGTGGCCTCCGCCATTGTGGACGGCGAGCCGGCCACCACACCCGTGATTGTCAACGACCGGGCCTACACGGTGCGGGTCCGCTACCCGCAGACGAATCGATCCTCGCTGGAGGCCATGAGCGATACGATGATTGTCAACTCGAATGGGGGAACCGCAACCCTCGGTTCTATGTCCACTATCACCGAGGTGCCCGGCCAGACGGAGATTCTCCGCGACAATTTGCAACAGGAGAAAGAAGTCACGGCCCGCCTGGACGGCCTGGACCTCGGGACTGGCGTGGCTGAGATCCAGAAAAAAGTGAACGAAATTCACCTCCCGCCTTCGCTTCGAGTCGAGTACGGCGGCACCTACAAAGTGCAGCAGCAATCGTTTCACGACCTGGTTATCGTGTTGCTGCTGGCCCTGGTTTTTATTTTCCTGGTACTCCTGTTCGAGTTTCGGACTTTCTCGGCTCCCATCGCCATTCTGGCCTCCGCTGTGCTTTCGACGTCGGGCGTATTCCTGGCTCTGCTGATCACGAAAGTCACTTTCAATATCTCTTCCTTCATGGGGTTGATCATGGTGGTGGGCATCGTGGCGAAAAACGGAATCCTTTTGCTGGATGCGAACCAGAAATTCCGTACTGTGGGATTTTCGGTTGAAGAGGCCTTGATTCAGGCTGGGCGCCGCAGGCTGCGCCCGATTGTCATGACGGCAATGGCCGCCGTGGCAGGAATGCTCCCGCTGGCTTTCGCCCTGGGTGCAGGCTCTGAGATGCTGAAACCGCTGGCCATTGCGGTAATTGGCGGAATCTTGATATCGATGGTGCTGTCGCTTTTGATCACCCCGGCCATGCAGTTTTATTTGACGCGCGAGGACCCCCGAGTTGCGGAATAGCCGCCCTCGGGGCGCAAGATCGTTTTGTCTCTAACAATTGGAAAGGTAGCCAAAGACAGTCCGACAACGATAAGGAGATGCTTGACATGCAAAGACGAAAGTTCCAAACATGGTTCCACTGGGCGGGCCTTCTGACAGGTCTGCTGTTTGTTGCGGCGATCGGTGTTTACGCCGCGCCGCAAGCCTCGGGCTATCACGTACTACGAAGGATGCCTGTCGGCGGCGACGGCAATTGGGACTACCTCAGGGTGGATCCCGATGCGCACAGAATCTATATCTCGCGCGGCACGCATATGATGGTTGTCGATGAAGTTTCCGGAAAAGTCGTCGGCGATATCCCGGACACCAAGGGCGTACACGGGATTGCGCTCGCGCCCGATCTGGGCCGCGGATTCACAAGCAATGGGCAGTCGAATTCGGTGACCATCGTCGATTTGAAAACCTTGAAACCTGTCTCAGAAATCCAGATCCAAGGTGGCAACCCCGACTCCATCATCTATGACCCCATGACCAAGCGGGTCTTCACCTTTAATGGCAAAACCAACGATTCCACCGCGATTGACGCGACTTCCGGGAAAGTCGTCGGCACCGTCGCGCTGGGCGGCAAACCCGAAGAGCCCGCGCTCGATGGCAAGGGCAACGTCTTTGTGAACCTCGAAGACAAGAGTTCCCTTTTGGAATTTGACGCGAAATCGCTGGCCGTCAAGGGAACCTGGCCCCTGGCACCTTGCGAGGGGCCTTCCGCTCTCTCGTTCGACGCCGCGCACCGCCGCCTGTTCGTGGCTTGCGACAAAGTGATGGTCGTCGTCAACGCGGATACTGGCAAAGTCGTGGCGTCGCCGCCGATTGGCGGAGATCCCGACGGCAACGGGTTCGATCCGAACACAGGTATGCTGTTCGCCGCGTGTCGCGAAGGCCTGGTTTCCGTCATTCACCAGGATTCGGCGGATAAATACAGTGTCGTAGGCAACATTACCACTCAATTCGGCACCCGCACGATGACGTTGGATCCAAAAACCGGCCATGTGTTCACGGTGACCGCAGATTTCAAGGCGGCGGGGCCGCCAACTCCAGACAATCCGAAGCCGCGACCTCAACCCATCGCGGGGTCATTTGTGGTTTTGGAAATTGGCAAGTAGTCGATCGTAAGAACTGGAAAACAAAGACGCTCCCCAGGCCCTCTCAGGCGCTTGGGGAGCGTTTTGGTTTAAGTGGCGTAAGCTTCAGCTTGCGTGTTTTTGGCGCATGGCAACTGCTAAAACACGCAAGCTGAAGCTTACGCTACTCAGGAGTCCTCGACCGAAACGCGGGTTGACCGTGCTACCAAATCAATATTCTTGTGTGACTTTTTTCTTGTAGGGACTATGCGAGGGTTTGGGGGAGTGACGCCCGCGGTAATCATCCAGTTCCTGGTCGGTGATCTCGAAGTGCGTATTTGAGGGGTGATTCGCGTCCGCTGCTAATTCCCGGCGAAGGCGGAGGGAACAGATATCGGGCGCATCCTGGAATCGCGCGCGACGGCAATCGAAGGACGCGTTGGAAATGGTCAGCGTGAATTCGCGGGCTTCGTCCCTGGACTCGCGCACGGTGAATCTGTATTCGCGAACCAGCGGAAGCACTTCGTACCCGACAAATTGAACGATGAGACTATCGGTCATTGAGCGGCTGAATTCTTAAGTTCAGCGACAACCACGGCAGGCGTAAGAACGGCAGCCGTGACCTTCTTCTTTCGTTTGGCGCGGGAACGCTTGGGAGGGGTTCCTTCGGCAGCCTCGACAACCATGATGCTGGTGACAAACTTTTTCAGGCCGTGCAGGTCAAAGTCAATCGATGTTCGCTCGGAGTCCGAGTCCGTAACTACTCCCAGCCCATATTGAAAATGCTTGATATAGAGACCTTCCGCGAGAGCTTTCAAAATACTGCCTCCTTCTGATATGACAAAAAAATAGGGCGGCACGGCGGTCGCCGTGTCGCCCCGATTCACTACAGGCTGGTGACGTTCGCTGCCTGCAAGCCCTTGGGGCCCGAGGTCACTTCGAACTCAACCGCTTGGCCTTCGTTCAGCGACTTATATCCCTCCGCTTGAATCGCGGAGAAATGGACGAAGATGTCCTCGCCGGACTGGCGCTGGATGAATCCGAATCCCTTGCTGGCATTGAACCACTTTACTGTTCCTTGTTCTTTCACGGTATTTCCTTTTCACTTTTTGAGCTATTTGGTGCTTCTCGACCGCCTCCAGCCGTACAACAAAAAAAGGGCAGCAAGTGTTACCTGCAGCCCCTTTAATCGAATCTAAAGGTGTTACAAGAGCAACAAACGCAATTGAACGGTACCATGATTCGGCATTTGATACTAGTTAATTCGCGGAAGGATCGTCCTACCCCGAAGGCACTGGATTAAGAAGTCTACGGGGTCACTGTTACTGCGATCGTGTTCGAACTGACGATGGTCTTACTTTCGTCGTCAGTTCGCTGCACTTGGATGGTATAGGTTCCAGCCTGATGTAGATCGTACATGTCGCTCACGAACAGGTCCTCGCTAGTGGTTTGTCCGGGCCGAAGGTGAACTGCCGCGACGCTCCCAGCATTAATGACTGCTCGCGAGGGGTGGCTGCGGCCAGACCCCTTATTTTTTTCGGCAATATATTCTTTGATCCCGCGAACTAGTTTTCCTTGGCCGTCTCGAACATCCAATTTGATGCCCCCTCCCCTCCGCATGATCCATGGTATCGAAATTTCGTGGTTCGATGTGTTGGTTAGAATGAATTTGACAGCGACTTCAGATCCTGACTTAACCGCATCCTCAACAGCGGTGATCTTAATCGAGAAAGTCGGCTTCATGTCTTGGGCAGGCTGTGTGGTCTTGGCCGCTTGTTCGGTTTGCACAGATCGAGCTCCGACCGGCATCAACAGTGCAGGAAACAGAAGTGCGTTCAATAAAATTTTCACATTTCCTCCTCGCCGTTTCACTGGACGGGTGGCAAATCCTTTCGCACCTTTTGGTGATGACTGCTTACAATTGCATGATATCACTGTAGCAAATTGGCATCGTGTTTCTGGTTTTGCTTTTCGGGGTGGCCGACCCTTTGGTCTGGAAGGGTCGGTGCTGTTGAATTTCTTTAAAGAAGGCCAAGATTCTACAACCGACTGACAAACCGCAAGTGGCCGGTAAGCGGAGGTTCAATGCCAGCTCAACGGCTGTGCCACGTATCCTCGCGCAGGCCCACGTTCCGCCACGTGACGCTCAGAGCCGCCGCAGCAGTTCGTTCTGCAATTCGTGTTGACGCTCGATGGAAAGCTTGGCGCCCTGCTGGGTAATGTAAAACACATCGGTGGCGATTCCGCCCTCTGTGTCAATCAGGCCCACGTCAATATTGAAGCCCAGCTCCGCAAATGTGGAACTGATGTCGTATAGAAGTCCCGGGCGATCCAGAGCCACAATTTCTACCACGGTGCTATGCGAAGAACATTCATTATCGAGATGGATTCGAGTTTCGACGTGGACTTTGGGAGGCTGTTTTTCGGGCTGGAATTTCCTTTTCATCAGGTCGGCGACATCGAGTTCACCGGAAATCGCGGCCACGAGTTGTTGTTTCAAGCGGCTGGTTTCCGAAGGATTGTGATCGAGCGTGTGGAAGCGGTCGGAAAAACGCAGCGTATCCAGCACGATTCCGTGGCTAGTTCGCGCAGGCGTCCGCTTTCAGGATGTTCATTCCCCAGGAGGAGATCGTTCCGGCAATCTTCGCGAACAAGAATGGGCGGTCGGTGGTCACCAGCACCAGCTCGTAATACTCATCGCGCTTGGTCACGCTGATTTCCGCGACGGAATGGCCCAAGCGCCGGTACATGCGGTAATGAGTGGAAATTTCCGCGGGAGTATGCGTTAGCAGATACCGCTTCGGAAAGCCATCCAGAAAATTCCGAAATCTTTCCGACTCGATGGCATCCTCCCCGGTCGGAACCATGCGCTCGAGTTGCTGGGCATCGTTGCCGGCCACGTACATGCGCTGATCGTCCACGGAACGATTCAGGTAATTTTCCGTGGCGGCGTACAGCTGCCACAACATCTCCGCCTTCCAGGGCGTCAGCGCTTCCGGATTCACAGCCTTGATATCCGCATAGGTGAACAGGGTGAGCATCTTGAGGTGCTCGATGGTTCCCACGGATTGGGCGAAATCGTGCACGGCCTCGGGGTCAAAAATGTCCCGCCGCAAAAGTGTCGCGGACATTCGCAGATGGCTGCCGATCAAAAAGTTTACCGTGTCCCGGCTGGCGGAATCGAGGCGCAATCGCTCAAAAACGCCTTTCACCGCCTCGAGGCTGCCTTCCACGTGGCTTTCGTTGGGCATCCCTTTCCCGACGTCGTGGAACAGCAGAGAAAGATAGAGCAATTCGGGGTGCTCCACGGTGGAGAGAATATCCCGGAACCTGCGGTCGAGGTCGCCGCTGCCCTGGGATAGCCGGTGCAAGTTTTCGATGGTGACCAGAGAATGTTCGTCCACGGTATAACGGTGGTAATAGTCGCGAATCACCAGTGAATCGATGGCCTGAAATTCCTTGAACAGCAGCGTCGAGCAAGCCAAGCCGGTGCATGGCGCGCAGGGAAGACGCTGCGTAAGGCAGGACCAGAATCTTGCGGAAATACTCCCACAGGTCCGGAGCTGGTGGAGAGCCACTTCCGAATTCGCGGGAGCGCCGCCTCGACCGCGTTTTCGGTTTCAGCCGTCAGTTTGAGGTTGTGCCGCGGCAACCAGGTCGAACAGGCGGAACATCACTTTCGGATCTTCCACCGAAGCGATCAGAGGCAAGGACACGCGCCCTCCACAACGGAAAATTCCGGGGTCGAATGCGGCAATCTGCGGATCCCCAAAAGACGCGACCAGACGGATTTGGCCAGCGGAACTTCATCGAAAAGAACCGTCAGCCTGTAGATGGCGCGCGCATGTCGAAAATAGACGCGCATCCAATCGTTCGGAGAAGCCGCGCGGCCGCCGTGAAGGCCGATGCCTTTGGATGCGGCTTCCGATTGCATTTCGTAGGTCAATCCATTCAGATCGCGGCCCTGCCGGTAGTGGAGAAAACAGCGCACCGCATCCAGGAAATCGATCGCATTCACCGCGTCCGAGCGGAGGGGAAGCGGCAGCAACTCGGCGGCGTCTTTCCATTCCCGGGAACGTTTCATTTCCGCGATCTGCGCGAGCCAGCACGCCACCTGGTAATCGCGCAAGCCGCCGGGACCATCCTTGATGTTGGGTTCGAGATGAAAAATCGTCTGGCCGTATTTTTCATGGCGCGAGCGAGCCAGCCCGGTAAGTTCCTGCATCAGGGTTTGAGATTCCCGGATCACCATGCCCGGCAACACACGGTTGCGCAGCCGTTCAAACAGGTTTCCATCGCCGCAGATGTAACCGGCAGTCCAGAAGGGAAATATTGAATTCGATGTTGTCTCGATGAAGTTTTCCGCACTCGGCAAGAGTGCGGGTCGTAGGGCTGACGCGAAGATGCAAATCCCAAAGAGACTGGCTCAACGGGGCGATGATGTTCCTGCCCAGGAATTCCTCGCGGCCTTCCTTCTCATACAAGAACAGGAGATCGATATCCGAGTAAGGAAACAACGCGCGCCGGCCATATCCGCCCATAGCAGCAATGCAGAATCCCTCGATCGGATCTCGCCGCCACGGTGACTTCCTGCCACAACTCGGTGACCACGGAATCGATCAACGCCGAGCGGTCGCGGATGGCCGCCTTTCCATCGCCGGAATCTTCGAATTGCTTCCGAATTCGCGCGGACTCGTCCGCGTACAAGTCCTGCAGCGTCGAAGTGCGGCTTTCGAGCCTCATATTTAGGCAGGCTTCCCTTCCGGATCATGGGTGATCAGGGGAAGCCAGTACGCGTGAAAAATAACCAAGCCATATGTCTGCACCAAGCCCGAAGGGTCTAAGGAAACCAAATACACCTCGTCTCCCGGCTCCCTTCTCGATCAAGAGCGGGGTCAATGATGGAAACAGGCTCGACAGAGCATGCTGCTACAGGGCAGCGACACCCCGCTCCTGGTTCCGAATCCGAATCGCCTGATCCACTTTGGAAACGAAAATTTTCCCGTCGCCGATCTTTCCTGTCGAGGCGCTCTGGAGAATCGCGTCGATTGCCGCGTCCACCAGGTTGTCGGGAATCACCACTTCGATCTTGATCTTGGGAAGAAGATCCACGGTGTATTCACGGCCCCGGTACACTTCCGTGTGTCCTTTTTGCCGGCCGTGCCCACGCACATCGGATATGGTCATGCCGCCAATTCCCAATTCGGTGAGAACTTCCTTCACCGCCTCAAACCGGGACGGCTGAACGATCGCTTCGACCTTCGTCATCATTTTCATTCCCTCAGGCTGTAACCGCAGATTCGAATCCTCGCTGCGTCCTGGCAGCGCCCTACACTATAGGGCTATTCTACCCGGCAATTCCACTCCCCGACGCGCGGGTTTCCGTGGCAGAACAGATCTAACCGCCTGTCGCGCAGACGGCCCTCAGGGGAAATCGAATTTCCCAGTCTTTAGGGGGAGCCGCTCACTTGATCAAAGGTTATTCGTCGATAGCAACTTAAAGGCCGCGCAGCGGAGCGCGAAATGCACGCTTCGCTGCGCGGCCGTCTGTAAGGATCTGCCAACTGCTCCATATGGAACCGCAGAGCAACAATTGACGTCTTCCAGAATCAATTTCGCTTCTTCTGGCAGACCTCTTAGAACATAAAGCCCGCCTCGATAACGCCGCGGGGTTGGGTGTTGTTCAGCCCGGCAGGGCCAAAAGCGTAGCCGCCCAAGGGGCTCTCGGAACTGCCGCCGCCAAACGTTGGGGAGTTAGTGGCGTGAGCGACGGAGAAGTCTCCCCGAATGAAGAAGGCATCCTTGACGTAGGTGGGGGTCACGGTGAATGAGAACCCGCCGCTACCCGGACCTGCCAGCAAGTTGATGGCGTTGGGATCGTTGGGGTTTCCACTGGTCTTGAGATATTCCGGGCGGAGCGCCAGAGAGAACCCGTGTTTAAAGTTATAGTTAAACAGGACCGCGCCACCGTTCGTGTGCGCGCCATCGGTTATCCCGATGCCCGTATTCTTCTTGACGTTGCTGTACTGATAGTACGGCATGATCATCACATTTCCGTGGCTGTACATATAAATCAGGTTGTAAATCTGTGAATTGTTTAAATAGAGAGGTGTAGCGGCGGTGTTCTTATTGTAGGCCCCGGCATTCCCGGCTCCCACAAAGGACAAGGTATTCGAGCCATTGATGGCCACGGACAATAGCCCCGAGAGCGAAGTGAAGCGGTCCGAGTAATAACCATCGTTCCAGCCGAAGGAGACGGTGAGCTTCTTATACGTATCATTCAGTTGGACACCACGACTGATGGCGGGCTCCAGGTTCCACAGAGCCCCACGCTCGATGTTCATGTTTTCAAAGGAAAATGTAGTCTCAGCACCAACCAGAGTGGGCAGCTCACCGACTTGGACGTTGAAACCGCCTTTGACCAGCTTGAAATAGGCTGTCGGAACGGGGCCGTAGAGGTTCGTTATGGTCGGGCCGTCCTGAGCGAAGGGCGCCACTAAAGCCGGTAGGTTGTAGGCGCCGGCTTGCACATACCATTGGAACCAGCCGGTGGTCTTTTGGATGAATACCTGTCCGTTGCTGAGGTCCCAGTGCGTCGCGGCATCGTAAGGAATGTGATATGCCTCCGTCATCCCGATCCCGCTTAGAATCCCGGTAACTTCTATTTTTCCTAACGGACCCGCTGAAACTTCATGAGGTATCGCGGTTGAAAGAGGCGCAGACATCGCCGGATTTGGAAGAGGCATCGGGGCGGGGGCCGCAGCCGGCGCTTGTGCCGGAGCTGGCGTTGCCGTCGTCGAGCTCCCTTGGGCTTCCGCTGCCGACTCCTCTGGAGCAGCCGGGGTTAGATCTTTCTCGTCTGCCAATTTACTATTCAAATCAGCTAATTCCGCCTTCAGTGCGTCAATGCGTTCGCGCAAATCCGCAGGACTCGAAGAAGCTGCGGAAGTGGCGGGTTCGCTTGCTGTGACTGTTTCGGTCCCGCCTCCAGATCCACCTGCCGCCCTACTGCTGGCTGGCGCGCCGAGCATGGCCAACCCCATTGCCAACATTCCAAAACACACCCCGTATGTTTTCATCATAATGATGTGCAACTCCCTTTCCGCCGGTAGGCCGCTTTTCACTTACGACTCGCAGGCCCCGACCAGCGCGGGAAGTTTATGTTTTGCTAATCTGTCCGTCCAATTCATACTTTCTCTTCCAGCAATCACAAATGTGCCCACCGAAACGTTGATGCTGAGCATAAACGCTCTGTATGAATCCCTCGCTTGTCCTGGGGGTATTTCCGTGGTAAGAGACTGCCATGAACCGCGTTCGAGCCTTGATTCTACTCCTCGCCCTGGTAGGGAGCACTGGGGCTGCCTTGGCGCAAGGGCTGTGCAGCTCAACGCAGTCTTGCTGCACCGGCGGAATGTGCCCCCTTCATCAGGGTCGGCAGGGCCGCGCCGGATTGCAGGGGAAGTCGCTCTGTGATCCGCCGCAGGCATCAGATTGTGTCTGCTCCGTGAGGAGCCACGCACCCAACGGGAGTGAAAGAGCGGTATCCCCAAGAATGGCTACGGCAATTTTGAACCTTCGCTGGCCGCTGTTTGCACTCAAGGATTTCCGCGCCCTGGTGATGGATTTGTTCCCCGCGATTTCTCCAGGTTTTGTGTTGTCCTCCGAGGAGCCTCCTCGATAGGAGCACCCACTCTGCGGATCAATGCAGTTCAATCAATTAGGATAATTTTTTAGACAGAGGAGGACTTTGTAATGAAGAATTACGCTGAGCACACTGTTCGTACTGTCCTTGCTTCCATCGCAGGACTTCTAATGTTAATTGTGACCGCAGGGCCGGTTTTCGCTGGGCACATTTCGGCATCCCTGGGAAGCCCGGTTCCAACACAACCGAATGAGCAATTCCTTCAAGAGAAAGGGGAAGGCCAAGTGCCCCCGGCCGCGTCGGTCCCTGCTGCACCAGAAAAAGGGGCCCACATGGATCACAAGCCGAAACACGGCGGGTCCTTCTTTATGTCACTGGATAACGTGCATCATTTGGAGGGGGTCTTGTTCCCGCCCGGTACATTCCGTGTGTATCTATATGACGATCACACGAAACCCCTAAAGGCGGAACAAACCAGACTCGCTAGCGGAACCGTACAAATGGGAGATTCCGACGACGCGCCAAAGATCGATTTGGCGCCGGGTAAGAAAAAGGAAACACTGGAAGCCAATTTGGGCCCAGGTGTGAAATTCCCCGTAAGTCTCACCCTCTTGTTGCATTTGCCGGGTATGGCGCCAGATGCAAAACCCGAATTGTTCAATTTCAATTTCACGAAATTTACGGATGAACATGGACCGGGATCCTGCAGGCCCATGCCAAGCATGCCGAGCATGCGATGCTGATCGCATCAGAAAAATTTAGTTGTGAAGCTATTCGTAGAGCAAAACAGCAACTCGATATCCCGAGAACCCACTGTTCCTGCCCAATGGGCAGGCGCCCACAGCTACGGAGTGATACTTCCCGGTCTTGATTCTTTTCCCCAGAAGATCTGGAAGTTCTCGCAGGTCGGGGGCCACGTAATGCACAACGAAGGAAGGTTCGTGGCTTCCAGCATATCCGTTGTCGAGCACGCAGGACCGGCGGGCGTCCTCGACGTGGTCCAGCAGGCGCAGCCCGCGCTTTTGAAGCTGCTCCCCGACCGTCTTCTCCTGTTCGCGTATGGACATGCCGCCCACCGCAAGGGAAAAATCCTCGACGGCAAACAAGGTCCCATCGCGAACCGCTACCGCGATGCCCACCGAATCCATTTGCCGGTCGAGAAGGTTTGCCCGGTGTGGGGGAGAATCCATCCACTCCTGGTGGATGCTCTGGGCGCTGGGACCTTCGGCAACATTTTCAGCAAGAATGTGATAGCGCGCCCCCGCCCGGGACGCGCGTTCAGCCAAGGCCGGCTCACCAGGGAGCTGATGCGACAGCGTGTTTTGCTGCGCCATGCGCACGGCATGCTGGCGCGCTGCCTCGGCCAGTGCGTCGCTCCACTTGAGCGGGGCGAGTCCCTTCGCGGCCCGTTCACGATTGGCCGACTGCAACAGGGTCTGCTCGGAATCACCGGCATGGCCCTGGGAATTAGCCGCTGGCGCGGAAAAACTCAGAATAACCAATGCAATTGTTGCCGGGATGTAGAGGCGCTTCATGAGTAATAGCATCTACCAGTTTTAACCCATCACGGTTTCATTTTACTCGCCTATAAGCAGCCGCCGTTGCTGCATGCGATATCGTCAGGCATTTGCGGGTAAGACCGCCCAACAATATCTAAGGAGAAGAGTGTGCCGGGATATTATGATGTTCCCGGGGGAAAACCTAATTTCATGGGACCTGCACTGGTAGATTTGAAAAATGTGCGCGTCATTCGCGGCGATAATGTCGCCCTTGATGATTTCAGCCTGCGTATCGCTGCCGGCGAGCATGTAGCGATTCTGGGGCCGAATGGCTGCGGGAAATCAACGCTCATCAAGACGATTACGCGCGACTGTTATCCGGTCGTCCGGGAAGGCTCTTCCGTGACGATTCTGGGGCAGGAGCGATGGAATATTTTCGAGCTGCGGTCAATCCTGGGCATCGTATCCAATGACTTGATGCTCGACGTCACCAGTGAAACCAGCGGCCGGGAAGTCGTTCTCTCAGGATTCTTCAGCAGCACACGCATTTTCGATCATCAGACGGTCGAGCCTGCCCACGTGAAGCGCGCCGATGCGGCCCTGGAAAGATTGCGCATCCTGCACCTGGCCGACCGGCCTGTCGCGGAAATGTCATCGGGCGAAGCCAAACGCATCTTGATCGCACGGGCGCTGGTGCACGATCCGCAAACGCTGGTGTTCGACGAACCCAGCAACAGTCTGGACGTCTTCGCGCAGCACGGCTTGCGGGAATCGATGCGCGCGTTGGCACAATCCGGAATCGGCATTGTGCTGGTGACTCACCATCTTACCGACGTCATCCCTGAAATCGACCGCGTGGTTTTGATGAGCAAGGGAAGAATTCAGGCCGACGGGCGCAAACAGGATCTGTTGGAGCCGGAGCAAATCTCGCGTCTGTTCGGAATTCGCGTGGAGATTACACGGCGCGATGGCTACTACCACCTGTGGTAGTCCAAACCACGTAAGTGCGCCTTGAAGCCATTCAAGTGGTCAATTCAAAACATATGAATGCGTTACCTGGGCAGCCGGGGTGTGATTGAATCCGACGACCTGCACTTTATGTGGTACACTGTACTTAATAAGGTGCAGGATGGCTGCGGACCCGAAACTGCGAAAAATCCCGCTGGTCTTTTTCCGAACGGCTACGGAAAGCGAACCAGTTCGTGAATGGTTGAAAAGCTTGGACGAAGTCGAGCGCAGGGAGATAGGGAGGGATCTATTGCGGGCACAATGGCGATGGCCGGTGGGGATGCCTTTGTGCCGCCCATTAGGAAGGGGCCTGTGGGAGATCCGCACCAATCTGGCAACGAGACGAACCGCACGCGTGCTGATTTGCATGCGCCGCGGACACCTTGTAGCGCTGCATGGGTTTATCAAGATGACCCGGGCCACGCCGACTGAAGACATGGCCTTGGCGCGTAAGCGCCAAAAGGAGCTGGAGGGATGAGCAAGAAGCATATAGGTTCGAGCATTGATGATTTCCTGAAGCAAGAAGGAATTTTTGAAGAAACGCAGGCGCAAGCTGTCAAAGAAGTTGTGGCATGGCAGCTTGCCGAGGCCATGAAGAAAAAGAAAATATCCAAAGCACGAATGGCCACATTGCTCAAGACTAGCCGGACTCAGGTGGACCGCCTGCTTGATCCTAGACGGGATATCACGCTCTCAAGCCTTCAGCGGGCGGCGGCGATGGTGGGGCGACGAGTACTGGTGGAGCTGGTGTAAGAGACGAATGTAAAGCGCTTGGCTTTGAATCGTCCCTTATCAGACAGAATAGGAAACATTATCGTCAGGCGCAGCAGGCTCAGCGCCATTCTCTGAGCCAACCGACGGACTCGAGCTCTCAACTTTATTTCCTCGACGCATCGCCACAACGCCCGTTCGTACCATTTCAATGATCCCATAGGGCCGCAGAATTTCGATCAGGCCGTCGATCTTGGCTTCCGGGCCTGTAATTTCAATCGTGAGCGAGTCCGGACCGACATCCACGACGCGGCCACGGAAAACATTGGCGAGTTCGAGCACGTGGGAACGCGTGCCGTGGGTCGCGGTGACCTTGATCATCGCCAGGTCACGTGAAATGGCGGGCTTCCCGGTGATGTTCTCGACAAACAGGACGTTGACCAGCTTATAGAGATTCGCTTCGACGCGAAGGGCTTGATCGTGGTCAGCGTCCACCACAATGGTCATGCGCGAAACTTCAGGCTTTTCTGTGCGCCCCACGGTGAGCGAATCGATGTTGAACGCGCGCCGGCGGAACAACGTGGCGACTCGCGTCAGCACGCCCGGCTTGTTTTCAACGTCCACCACAAAGGTATTCAACATGGTATTCTCACGCGTCCGTCGCCGTCTCGACGATGGGATTGGGCCGGCGAATCATGTCGCCCAATGAGGCGCCCGGAGCAACCATCGGATAGACCGAATCTTCCTGCTCCACCTGGAAATCGATGAGCACGGGGCCCTTATGCTTGCGCGTCAATTCGACCGTCGGCACCACCTGAGAACGCTGCGTAACGGCAATGCCGCGAATCCCGAACGCGTCGGCCAGTTTCACGAAGTCGGGGCTGAGCAGTGGCGTGGCTTCATAGTTGCGGTCGTAGAAAACTTCCTGCCACTGCCGCACCATGCCCAGGTATCCATTGTTAATGATGGCGATGTTGACCTTCAAATTTTCTTGCACCATTGTGGCCATCTCGGCCATAGTCATCTGGAAGCCGCCATCGCCCACGATGGCCCAGACATCGGCCTCGGGACGCGCCGCCTTCACGCCAATTGCCGCGGGCAGCGCGAAACCCATGGTGCCCAGGCCGCCGGAGGTGATCAACGTGCGCGGCTTTTCGTGCTTGTAATACTGGGCCTCCCACATCTGGTGCTGTCCCACGTCGGTGACGATAATCGTGTCGCTGTTTTTCGTCTCCCGCCAAATATCATTGATCACGTGCGCGGCGTAGAGATGGCCGTTGTCGGGAAGGTTCTGAATATCGCGCACCGCGGAGTCGCCTTTCAGCCGTTCGATATACGTGAGCCAATCGGGACGGTCCTGCGATTTCAGTTTTGGCGTCAATTCGCGCAAAACTGCGCGCAGGTCGCCGACGAGCGCAAGATCAACCTTCACGTTCTTGTTAATCTCGGCGCGGTCGATTTCAACGTGAATTTTCTTGGCATTGGGCGCATACGATTTCAAGTTGCCGGTGACGCGGTCATCGAAACGCATGCCGAGCGCGATCAGCAAATCCGCTTCCTGGATAGTCGTATTCAACCAGGCCTCGCCGTGCATGCCCATCATGCCCAGACTGAGCGGATGGGACGCCGGAAACGCTCCCAGTCCGAGCAGCGTGAGGCCCACGGGAATGCTGTTGCGCTCCGCGAATTCGCGCACTTCCTGCATCGCGCCGGAGAGGATGATGCCGTGCCCGGCCAAAATCACCGGGCGCTTGGCGTGGTGGATCATCTCCAGGGCCTGCTTGTATTCATCGGGCGTGGGAGAAAGGTCAGGCCGGTATCCCGGCATGTGCGGCTTGACGGGTTTTCCGTCAAATTCGCAAGTGGCCTGCTGCGCGTCCTTGGTGATATCGACCAGCACGGGGCCTGGACGGCCGGAACTCGCCACATAGAATGCTTCGCTGATCGTTTCGGCAATCTGGTCCGGGTGCGTGACCAGATAATTGTGCTTGGTGATGGGCAGCGTGACGCCGGTGATGTCCACCTCTTGAAACGCGTCGGACCCGATCAGTTTGCCGCCGACCTGTCCGGTAATGCAGACGATCGGTGAAGAATCGAGCATGGCCGTGGCAATTCCGGTGACCATATTCGTGGCCCCGGGGCCGGACGTAGCCACCGCAACTCCCACTCGTCCCGAAGCCCGCGCGTAACCATCAGCCATATGCGTGGCGCCCTGCTCGTGACGCACCAGTACGTGATGGATATTGCTGAACTTGAGCGCATCATAGACTGGGAGAATGGCGCCGCCTGGATACCCGAACACCGTGGTAACCCCCTGTTGTTCCAGACATTCCCAGAGAATTTGCGCGCCTGTTTTAATCATTGAAATTCCCACCTAAGATAGGGCAGGGCCAAAATCCTTAATCGACTTAGGACCTTTCCACATCCGTAATCGAGCAAGCAGACCCATCCCTTGGCCCCGCTGGCTGCAATTACTCTCGATATTATACTAGAGAATTGAATTGTAGGGTTTTTTCCAGATGTAGTTGCGTCACCGGCAGAGCACAGGCCGGAAGAGACTCCGGCAGACTAGTCTGCCAGCATCGAGACCTCGAGTGAGATCGAGGCATTCACTTGCTCCAATCCAAGATTACTTTCCCAGCCTCACCCGTCCGCATGGCCTCAAATCCCTTCTCGTAGTCGCGCCAGGAAAAGCGGTGAGTGATAACCGGAGAGATGTCCAGCCCCGACTCCAGCATGACGGTCATTTTGTACCAGGTCTCAAACATTTCCCGGCCATAGATGCCTTTGATGGTGAGCATGTTAAAGATGACCTGGCGCCAGTCCATGGGAATCTCCCCGGCAGGAATTCCCAGCATGGCGATCTTGCCGCCGTGGCACATATTTTCCAGCATTTCGCGAAACGCGGTGGGCGCGCCTGACATTTCCAGGCCCACGTCGAACCCTTCATGCATGTCGAGGCGTTTCTGAATATCTTTCAGGCGCGTTGTCCTCGAATCCACGGTGACCGGAATGCCCGTCTTCTCGGCGAGTTTCAGGCGGTGAGGATTTATATCCGTGATCACCACATGGCGCGCGCCGGCGAAACGCGCCACAGCTGCGGCCATAATTCCAATCGGGCCTGCGCCGGTGACCAGGACATCCTCCCCCAGCACGGGGAACGAAAGCGCAGTATGTACGGCGTTTCCGAACGGATCGAAAATCGCGGCAATTTCGACCGGGATCGGGCGGGTGTGCTTCCAGACATTCATCATGGGCAGGACAATGTATTCCGCGAACGCCCCCGCGCGGTTTACTCCCACGCCTTGCGTATGCGCGCATAGATGACGCCGCCCGGCGAGACAATTGCGGCAACGTCCGCAAACGACGTGCCCTTCCCCGCTGACCAGATCCCCGGGAAGCAGGTCCGCGACGTTCGATCCCACCTCGACAACTTCGCCGGCAAATTCGTGCCCGATGACTAGAGGAACATGAATCGTGGAGCGCGCCCACTCATTCCAATCGTAAATATGCACGTCGGTGCCGCAGATACCGGTGCACAGGACGCGAATCTTGACATCGTTGATGCCGGGCTGGGGCTCGGGAACATCTTCGAGCCACAGGCCGGGGGCTTCGCGGCTCTTGACGAGGGCTTTCATTCGATTGTTCCTGCACGGGACTGGGCCGTGGTAGTCACTTAGTCCCTGACCCGCCGTTTCGGACCCGGAGCTCTTGGTGTTCGCCGTCTTTCCACCCGCACTGGTTGTGCGCCGTCAGAGGACTTGGGTTTCGTGCTGGATTTGTCCATCTTTGACACCGCATACGCCAGAAGACCTAGAACATCGCTGAAACCGCTGCGCACTTGCTCCCCCCATGACGTGCCCTCTCGACCGATATGACGATACTTCTTGTAGCGATTGTCCAGAAGCTGGCGCGTGGGAACATCAGAGAACGCACGCAGGGCAGCGAGCAAATTGCTCTTGAGCGCCTCGGCTGCGGCGGCAGGATCGAGATGCGCGCCCCCCTCGGGCTCGGGCACGATCACATCGATAATTCCCAAGGATTGGAGATCTTGCGCCGTAAGCTTGAGAACACCGGAAACTGTCTCCGCTTTTCCCGCATCGCGATAAAGGATTGCCGCGGCGCCTTCTGGCGAGATCACTGAATAAATCGCGTTTTCGAGCATCAACACGCGGTCCGCGACACCCAATGCCAACGCGCCCCCGCTGCCTCCCTCCCCGATGATTGCGGAAATTATTGTGGTAGGCAGATTGGCCATCGTCGCCATATTGCGTGCGAGAGCATAGGCAATGCCGCGATGTTCCGATTCATAGCTGGCCTGGGCATTCGGGCAATCGACAAGGGTAACCACAGGAATTCTGAATTTGGATGCCAGTCTCATCATCCGAAGCGACTTCCGATATCCCTCCGAATATGCCTTGCCGTCGTGAGTCGCGGCCTTTTCCTCGGGCGTGCCGCCACGATCCTGGCCAACGATGAAAACTATCTCGCCGTTTATTTCTGCAAGCCCTCCGACGACCGCAGGATCATCGCCGCTCCAGCGATCGCCGTGAAGTTCCAGAAACCGGGATGACATATGCTCGATATAATATCGCGCCGTGGGGCGGCCGGTGTGCCTCGCCAGTCCAACTTTTTGCCATGCGGGCAGGGGTTTATGTTTCGGGGCCGGCGGCAAACTCTCGGCTTCGTTCTGCGCTACCTTGTGCCATTTCAAATGAGTAATGAGATAGGCGATTACCGCTTTCAGGTCTTTCCGGCTGATCACGAGATCAATCAGTCCAGCGTGGAGCAAGGTCTCAGCCAGGTGCGAATCCTTGGGCGGGGCGATACCCGTCGTCTGCTCGATCACACGCGGGCCTACAAATCCAATCTGCGCGCCGGGCTCGGCGATCAAAATATCGCCCAACGAAGCGAAGCTTGCGGTGACGCCGCCAAACGTCGGGTCTGTGAGAACCGAAATGAAAGCAAGGCCCTGGCGATCATGGACCGAAGCCGCCGCGGCAACTTTGGCCATCTGCATCAGGGAGAACATTCCTTCCTGAACGCGAGCGCCGCCGCTGGCCGCCACACTTACCATGGGAATACGCCGCTGCGTGGCTTCCTCGAAGGCATGAGCGATCTTCTCGCCCACGACCGAGCCCATTGTGCCTCCCAGGAACGCAAAATCGAAGACGGCCAAAACCGCCGGTTGGTCCCCAATACGGCAAAACCCGGTGGTTACCGCCTCGCGGACACCTGTTTCGCGGCGAGCGTCTTGCAGGCGGACGCGATAAGATTTCAGGTCCGAGAAATCGAGAGGATCGACGGAAACCATCTCGCGGTCAAGTTCACGGAATGTCTCTTTGTCTGCCAGGTTCGCGATCCGGGCGTGGGAGGGCATGGTGAGATAGTGTTTGCATTTCGTACAGGTGTAGAGATGCTCCTCCAATACGGCACCGGGATGCACAGTGCCGCAACCGGAGCACTTAGAAGTAACGACCCTGGAAATTTTGCTTCTGAGCATGACTTTCTTCTCCCGCGCAACAACCTGTGATGGAAGACCCATGCGCGGCCTACGCATTACAAGTATGGCAGGTCCGATACTTATGATTTGATGAATAATTTTGGGCTGTGATTAGTGAATTATGAAGACATGGGAATGCGACTTCCCGGATGTACTGGCAAGCCGTTTTAGGGGGAAACGTCAGAACTCTTGGGAGGAAGTAACGTCTGAAAGGGAGGAGGGCCGAGTGTGGGTGTTCACTCGGCCCGGGGTGGTCAGGATTACTATCTGCTCATGTGTGAGGATAGGGCAGGCTTGGAATTCTGTCCAATTCATCGTTTCGATAGAATGGATAAGATTCCAGTGTGCCTACTTGAAGCATGTCACAGAAGGAAATTCAGAGATAAAAATCGCGGCGCGATCGCGCAGGTGCATTAATGGAGGGACGCTGTTGGGAAAAATGCTCCCGAAGCCGTGGGAATTTCCAGTCCTTCTCGGGCGCCATCACCTACGGGCCGTTCCTCCACGAGTGTGGAGTATTCCGGAATAATTTCCTTCATCTTCAGGCGAATCGCAGCGGCGCCTTTGGAGGAAATGCAAGCGCGGAGTTGATGGAGATGACGGTTCAGATCACGCCACCGATGCGGCGTCCCGCGAATTTGCCTGATCTTCGGTGAAGACGTCGAGCAAATTTCCTCGGTCGGATAGGAAAGTTCTTCAAAGAGTTTTTCTCCTGCCCGCAATCCTATAAACCGGATTCCCACTTCACGTTCCGATTTGCCGGACAGCCGGATCAACGCTCTGGCGAGATCGAGGATGCAAATCGGTTTGCCCATATCGAGCACTAAAGTGTCGCCGTGATTGCCGATGGCAAACGCCTGCAAGACCAGGGACACGGCCTCGCGTGTGGTCATGAAAAATCGCGTGACTTCGGGATGCGTGATGGTGAGCTCCTGATGGTCACGAAGCTGCTTCTGGAAAATTGGCACTACACTTCCGTTGGAGCCCAGCACGTTTCCAAACCGAACCGAAACGCAACGCATCGAATGAGCCGGTCGGCAGGAGATAATCAATTCTCCGATTCGTTTCGTCGCGCCCATGATGTTCGTCGGTTTCACGGCTTTGTCAGATGAGATCAGGACAAAGCTGGAACAGCCGTTTTCCTCAGCGATATCGAGTAATTCGAGAAGACCAAAAATATTGTTTTTCACCGCATCATGCACATTCATTTCCATCATGGGCACGTGCTTGTAAGCTGCCGCATGAAAGATCATGCTGGGCCGATGCTCGGCCAGCAGGCTGTTCATTCGCCTTCCATCGCCGAAATCAGTGACACAGAACACGAGTTGCGTTCCATTCTGGAGTCTGGACAAGTCCATCTGGAGGTAAAACATGCCGGTTTCATTGTGATCCAGACACAACAAAGTGCCCGGGCTACATTCGAGTATCTGGCGGCATAACTCGGAACCGATTGTGCCCGCGGCCCCGGTAACCAGGACGGTCTCCCCGGCAATTTGTTTTCGGACGGATTCCAAATCGATTTCCACGGGGGCCCGCCCCAGGAGATCCTCCAGCTGGACTTCGCGGAACTGGGAAGCGTCGACGCGATCGTTGAGAATTTCGCGCAAGGAAGGAACAATTCTCGGCCGCACCTTGGCTTGCGCACAAACCTCCGCGAATCGCAGCAGTTGATTGTCCGTGGCCGATGGAACGGCGATCAGGATTTCATCGACTCCGAACCTGGCGGCAAGACCAGGCAGTTCGTCGACAGTGCCGAGCACAGGAACTCCATGAATCTTAATTCCAATTTTTGAGCGGTTGTCATCGACGCAGGCCAACGCGCGGTAGCCGCTTCCCGGCCGCGTGATCTCCCGGAGCGTCCTTTCAGCGCCGGCTCCCGCGCCGATCAGGATGACGTCTTTGCATGCGCTTATTTTGGTGTTGATGGATTCCGCGAATAGCCTGGAAATCACTCGAACACCCCCCAGAATTAGTGTGCTGAGCAAAGGCTCGAGGATGTAGATCGCGCGAGGGAAGGCGGTGTTGCCGAGCACCACCCTCATACAAATGACAAACACAATGGAACCTAGCGCGATAGCCTTCACAATGGCGACTGCGTCGCCAATATCCGTGTACCGCCACCAGCCATGCAGCAAGCCACATCGGTAAATTGCCCCCAGCCTGATCGCAATTAGAATCGGCGCCGCTGACAATAACAGCGCGCGGTCAGGCAGATGGAAGTTGAATCGCAGCAACCACGCGATCACGAGTGCGAAGAAAATCAGCAACGCTTGTACGAAGCCGATCAACCATGCACGATACTTCAGAATCAGGCGCGCGAACGGTTTTCCGCTCACCGTGTTCATGGCGGAACGAGTGGAGGAAACCGTATTCCATCCCAGCTGGTCGGTTCCATCGCAAAGCGAATCAAGGCTCATGTAGGCACGCCTTCCGGCCGCTCAATTCATCGAGGGCGATTTGAAACCCATCACGGTTCTGAAAAGAACTCCAAGATCGGAAAAAAAGGTGCGCGCGCGGTGATATTTCAGCGAGAGTTTCAGCTTTTCGGGCAGGATCTGCGCCACGTATTGCTCGTCGAGAGGACCGGGCTTGAACAATTGTTCTTCGTTTCGATACGTCAAGGAGGCTAAGTCGGTAATCCCGGGCCGGTCCTGCAGGAGAATGGAATATTCGTCGGGAAAGATCTGCACAAATCGCTCCAGTTGAGGACGTACGCCCACCAGTTGCATTTCACCCTTCACGACGTGGATGAGTTGCGGAAGTTCATCCAGTTTGTGCTTTCTCAAGAAGCGGCCCACGGTCGTAATGCGAGGATCGCGTGGCCCTGCCAGCGGAGCCGACTCGGGTGAGTCCGCGGCCATGCTTCTGAATTTGAACAGGCGGAAGTTTTTGAATCCCTTGCCCACGCGCGTCTGAATAAAGAACACCGGCCCGCGATCTTCCAGCTTGATTGCCGCGGCGATAATCGCAAACAGGGGCGCCAGGAGGATGAGCCCCACGGCCGCGCACGCAATATCGAAAGCGCGCCGCGCGGCCGAGTCTTTTTTTATCTCCGCGTGGTTCTGGAATGGAGCATTGTCGCGGACGTAACTGTGGTTCCGGGCTATCCGGGCAATTTCCTCTTCGCCGATGCTTGGCCGTGAAAACGGAAGCAATTCACGGCCAGTTCGAATAGTCTTCAACATAATTGCTACCGTCTGACGGGTTCTCGTCGGACCACGGCTCCAGAGGGTCGTTACTAGCGAGAAAGAGTGGTCAGGATTTTTCGCATGTATGAGGGTCGATCCCATTTCAGGGGCCGGTAGGCGAGTGCCAGCAGGAAACCGAGCCCGTAAGAAGCGTGATAGGTTACGAAGACGAGCGGCAAAACGGGAAAGAACCGCCAGCCGCTTCTTTTAGCCACGAGAAAGGCAGCGCCCAAGGAAACAACCAGGTATAGCCCAGCCAGCGCCGTCCAGTCTGTCAGAAATTGTGATTCCCGCCGGCTGGATCCGGCCATGCCTGCGGCGAGAGCTCCCAGCAGCAAACCAATTCCGGTAAGCAAGCTCGCGCCGGGTACGAGGTTTCTCCACGAAGCCGGCTTGCGATGTTTTCGAATGACGGCAACTTTCCAGAAACCATACTGAAAGTACTGACGAGACAACGCGGCCAGAGTTGCTCTAGGCCTGTACCAGGAGGTGATCCTCGGCGATTGCCACACCTTCCCTCCTGAGGCAATGATTCGCACATTGAGTTCGTCGTCCTGGCTGCGGTAGAGCCTCTCATCGAAAAGACCGACGCGTAGCAAAGTCGACTTCCTCCAGCAGCCATATGTGACTGTGTCCACGGAGCCTTCGTAGCTGGGATCGTGAAATTTTGCGCCGCCGCTGACAAACTTCGAGTGAAATGCGAGCGCGATGGCTCGCGCGAGATATCCCTCCGCGCGTGTCAGGGCTGGGCCGCCCACGTTGCATGCGCCGGTTTCCTTCATGACCTGCAAGCAGGACCAGATATAGTTTGGCGCATATTCCGTATGTGCATCCATGCGAACAATGATTTCGCCGCGGGCTTCGCGAATGGCGGCGTTGAGCCCGGTCGAAACGATTTTCCCGAGGTTGTCGATGACGCGAAAGCCTGGATATTTCCGCCCGTACTCCGTCAAGACCTGGCGCGTGCCATCGTCGCTCATTCCGTCGGCGATCAGAACTTCCACATGCAAGCCCATGACATCTTGCTGGAGGACAGAATCGAGAAACGCGCGGATGAACCGGATTTCGTTCCGGCATGGGACAACGACCGATACTTGAATGCTTGCACTATTCGACATGGCGAATTGTCTTACGAACGATTCGGTTACGTTGGAATGAAAATCCAATCTAGGAGCGTTGCGGTAAGAGTTCCATTTCCGGTGCGCAAACGGATTGTGGTGCAGCCGCCATTTCTTTTCTCTCGCAAATGCCCACCAGTGCAGCCGCAAGAGAAAACGCAATGGTCGGCAATTTCTCCCAATACAACGTGGGCAGGGCGAAACTGTCCAGACAGGCAGCGGCCACCAGCGCCAGCACTAAAGCGCCGCATAACTGAAATTGCGGCCGCATGTAAAGTGAAATTCCGACAGCCACAAATTGATAAATCATCGCCAGCAGCAGGGCAAGTCCGCCAATTCCCAGATCTATCCACACGGAAAGATATGCGTTGTGGGCGCGGCCTTCGCTTCCCAAATTGCTGAGGTAGTTCCATTCTTGTCCAAATCCCTGCCCGCGGAGAGGCGCTGCCGCCACGGCTTCAAATGCTTCGTTCCAGCGATCGAATCGGTGACTGAACCCTTCGCCCGTCGCCAGGTCGACTTGCGTGGCGCTGTCGACAAGGTCGCGGTGCGCAGATTGCATATAGAGGAAGACGACGAGACACAGCACGAGCGACGCCAGGACCGATTTCCACGAGCGCGCCAGACATAAAAACAGGACATATGCCGCGATGATGCTAAGGGTGGTGCCTCTGACGAATACGAGCGCGGGAGTAAACGCGAAACCCATGGACAGAAAAAACCAAAGCAATCCACTGGCTCGCGATTTCGGGAAGACCATCCACCCAACCCCGGCAGCAAACACAAGCAACATCGCTGCCTGCCCGGTGGTATTGGGATTCCAGGTGCTGAAGGTGGCCGCATTTTTGTATTCCTGAAAATTAGCAGCCATATTCGCCTGACTTGCGCCGAGATGCAGAACGATCTGGAACACCAGCGCAAGACCGCCGCACATCAGGCCCGCAATCAGAAACCGGAGGCGCCGTTCAGATTGCAAAATCCGCGGGAGCGCGACCATGATCACGGCGCACCCAATCATTTTGATCGTTTCGTAGGCCCTCGGCGGGTCCGCACTCGCGACGCCCACAATGGCGGAAAGTCCGCAGACTGCAAGCAGAAGCGTCTGCCACTTGAGTATCTTGCGCTGCCCGGAGGAAAGCGGCTCCGGCCTCCACAAGAAAGATCGAAACAAAAAGAAAATGATCAGAGCATCATCCACGCGGAGGTTGATCGCGGTACCGAGGGGAATGGCGATGTCGGGAAATCCCAGCGCCAGGCCGTACAGGAACAGACCGTACTCGGGCTTCGCCGACAAAATCCACAGGACCAGGAGAATTGCGAGCCCCATTTCAAACCAGAAAATTGGAGAAGGATCCATGACCATGGCGTTTGGTGTTACTGCATTGCGAGTTGTGTGAACGCGTCGAACCAGGCCAATTTCAAACCACCACTTCCATTCGTGACCTTTTCACAATGATTCGCGCGGGTACACCGCCCGCGACGGCAAACTCAGGCACATCGCGCGTGGCCACGGAATTGGCGGCGACGACTGCGCCACGTCCAATAGTCACACCTTTGGTAACTGTGGCATGCGCCGCCACCCATGATCCGCGGGATAGCCGAATCGGCGCCAGTTTGGTGGGACCATAGCGATATGAACCGCGCGTCCGCGTGTGGTCTCCCGTAACAAGTACGGCGTAGGGCCCAAGTTGCACTTCGTCCTCCAGAATGATTCCGCCCCAGGCGTGCAACCAGCATCCCGCGGCAATGTAGACGTCGCGGCCAATTTCCAGGCGACTTGAAAAATTGATGGTCACACGCCGGGCCACCTGCAGATTTTGTCCGCAAGTTTTGAACGAAGGCCGGAGCAGGAAACCTCGCAGCCGCAGAACGGGTCGCACGTCCGGCAGCCAGGCTGTCGCGGACATGACGAAATGGAACCAGAGATACTTGAGAACTCGCACTTTCATCGAGGCTACTCCTGCGGGACGGCCGCTTTCGCTGTCTCTAATTCAGGCTGGAGCTTCCTGAGCACGATGGCGATAAAGCGTTCGAGGGTTTGGCGGCGGGCTGCTTCCAATCCATTTCGGATCAGCGCGCGTCGCAATTCGCCGCCATGAACAAGCCGCTGGATGGCGCAGGCCAGCGCACCAGAATCCTTCGGAGGCACAAGCAAGGCATCGTATTCATGCTCAACTGTACTGGGCACGCCGCCTGCAGTCGTCGATATGCACGGCACGCTGTTGGCCCTGGCTTCTACCAGCACATGCGGTGTTCCCTCGGACAAAGTTGGGAGAACAAAAATATCGGCAGCGCGCATGCGTTGGAACAGAGGCTCGCCGTAGGGGAGATATCCTGTCCAGTGCACACGCTCTTGCAGGCCTCGCGCGGCAACGATTTCTTCGAGGCGGCGGCGATAGTCTGGGAACTCGTCGGATCCGGCGATTTCGAGCTCCCACGGAATTTCCTTTGGCAACTGGTTGACGGCATACAGGAGATATTCAATTCCCTTCTCCGGACGGATGTATCCCAAGAAAAGGATGCGCACGGTTTTTCCGTGGCAGGTGTCGGCGCGAGCAAAGAATTCAGTCTCCCGAACCGTGCTGGAGACTGACGCAATTGTCCGGCGTGACCGGTAGGCGCTGGCCAGTTCGCGGCCGTTGCAAATGAGCGCGCCATCTGTCAGCCACCGCCCAATGCGAGTGAACATTCGATCCTGCATCGCGTAAACCATGGCGAATGTGTCGACAACGCGTCCGTTCCGCGCGCTGGTTCGCAGCAGCGCCACGGGATCGCCTACGATCCAGTGACAAATGGGGCGGCGGAATAGAAACGCGAACAGGTACAAGACCGCAATGTAGGGGCACATTCCCCTGACGAATAGAACATCCACTTTTCGGCACGTCCGCAGGTAAGCACGGGCAATCCCAAAACAATGGAGCAATGATCCGGCGGAGGTACGCCAGAAGGGTTGCGCAATGAGTTCGATATTCTTGGATTCAAACGGCAAATCGTCCGGCGTCGGAGGAGAACCTTGCACAACGCGTGTGCAAATCACGACTTTGTCAAAATGCTTCGCAAGTTCGTCGGCAATGCGGCCGGAAGCCGCCTGCATGTAAATCCCGCTCTTGCTGGAAAAGGCGCGAACAGGCGTGACGTATCCTAAGATTCGAGGGGTTCGGTTCATTGTCTCAGAGTTGGTAGATTCTCAAGCTGGAGAACGGGAATATCGCAGGCGCAAAGCCGCCACCTGCTGGAACACAATCTTGATTTCCTTCGCGCCAAACGGCCAAAAACAAAACGGAGAAATCTGCAGCCAATTCGCCGCCGCGGCGACAAGTACGGCCACTTGGGTGCAACGAACTCAGCACTACGGCCAAGGCCATCCCCATCAGGCCGAATCTGCGCAAGAGGAGCGCCGCAGAGAGCGCAAGCACAGCTGTTCCCAGTAGCTGGCTGGCGAGACCCGCATAGGGGCGTCCCGCGCCGCGCAATCCTTCATTCAGGATGCCGCTGGAGGTCATGAGAGCGGCTGCGATGGCCAGGATCATCGCGGGCCGTATGGCTTCGGAGAATTCCATTCCGAATAGAGGCCCCACAAGGAAAGGAATCAGGCAGGACAGGAGCATGCCCAATCCAGCGGAAATTACGGCGGATTGGCGAAACATTTCCGTCAGGATTTCCTGCTGGCCGCGCGCGCTCCTTTCATTGGAAAGAACTGCAAACGAAGTGATCCCCAGAGCATCCCCCAGGGAAGACTGCGCGCCTGCAAACGTCAGGGCCACGGCATAGATTCCCGCAGCGCGTGTGCTCATAAGACTCACGACCAGTATTTTGTCGAGTTGAAGCGTTAGCAAATTGCTAGCGGTGGCCCAAAAATACGGCAGTCCGGACCGCAGCAAACGGAAACAGTCCGCGGCGTGCAATCTGCCCGTGAGAAATGACCTCCGCTGGAGGCCAAGACGCACAAGTACGGCCAACAGTTGACTGGCCAGAAAAATCCAAACAAACCAGCGGACCTGCGCCTTCCGTGTGATCTCGAGGAAACAAATCAGGATCAGGTAAAAGATGAAAAAGGACGCCCGCACGAAATTGTATCTGCGCCAACGCATTCGGCCGTGCTCGATGGCCAGGACAATCTGGTTGAAAATATCGAGGGGAATCAGCAGCAAACATAGGCGCGCCAGGGGAAGCAAGTAACTCTTGTCGGAAGGCAGTACAATACGGCATCAATGAGTAGCCCAAGGCAAAATATAAGAGCGCGGACGCTATCCCGACAGCAACCGCGCAGAGGATCCCATCCGCTTCCCTATCCGGATCTCTGGCTACTTCCCGAGCGAGCGCCCAATTGCAACCCATCAATCCCAGATTGCTGAAAATCGTGGGCCACAATATCACCGTCGCCAGTTCTCCCCGGCCCACAGGGCCCAAAAGGCGCGCCGTCACGATCCCGGTAATCAGCCCGCATCCCTGAATGGCCAGGCAGGTGAAAAACGTGCCGATATTTGCCCTGGAAAAAATCATGAGAGGCCGGGTGCGGAATCCGCCGAGTCAAGCGGGTTGGAACAATTATGGATCATCACGCGGACTGCTTATCGAAAGGGAGCTGTTGCGGGCGGCCATATGCGAATTGCGAATAGTCGTTGAAGCGAACGTCGATATTGTTCAAAACCACGCCTAGCAAATTTGCGCCCGCGGACCGTACTTGCGATCCGGCATACTGAACCGCTTGCCGGGGCGTATCCCCGCTATTGACTACCAGGACGGTGGCGTCCACCTTGCTTGCCAGAATTCGCGCATCGGCCACATTGAAGAGTGGCGGCGAGTCGAGCACGACAAAGCTATATCCCGTCGTTGTTTCCCGCATCAATGCCCACATGGCGTCGGAGGAAAGAAGTTCGGCCGGATTGAACGGAAGCGGCCCGCACAAACAGCACGTAGAGGCCGCTCACCGACGTCTGATACACCATGTCTTGCCAGCGTCCCTCGCCTGCCAGGTAGCTGCTCAAACGCGAACCTCCTTGGGGAAAATATTTTTGAACGCTGGGCCGCCGCATGTCGGCGTCAATCAGCAGAACGCGTCCGCCCAGTTGCGCCAGGGAAATGGCCAGGTTCACGGCAGTCGCGGTTTTCCCCTCCCCGGACTGCGCGCTGGTCACCAGAATTGAGGTGACCGGAGCGGCCACCGCGGGAAAGGAGAACGGACGTTCGGAGTCCACGAAAAGCCTCCGACAAAATAGAACTTGTATAAACTCCCCGATCGTTGCGAGGGCGGCCCAAGACCCGCGCGCCAAACGTTTCGGGCTTGGGCTCGTCCAATCCGAGCGGGAACTGTCTGATCCGTTCGCGCAATCCTGGGCATTGCGGCGCCCGTTCAAGGATTCCAGAGAGGGGATAAATGCAAGGACCGGGACGCGCAAGAAAAGATCGCACATCCTGGGGATTCCGAATGGACTGATCCAAACGCTCTTGCAGGAACGCAGCGCAGACGCCGAGCCCCAGTCCCAAAATCGCGGCCAGTCCCAGATTCAGTATTACCTTTGGGTAAACCGGTGTGTAAGAAACTTTTCCTTGATCGACGATCCGGATGTTGCTTGCCTTCAGGCCCGCCGAGATGCCGGCCTCCTTGAGCCTTTGCAGCAATCCTTCATACATGTTCTTGTTGCTGTCCACTTCGCGGCTCAGAGATTCCATATTGCACCGATTTCTCAGCGATCAGGTTGACCTGCTTTTGTTTCTCGCGCGAACGCCTGTTGCACCAGATCTTCCCGCCTCACGGCCGCAAAGTAATCATTGCTGATTTTTTGCGCGGCTCGCTGGCGTTCTCGATCGAGGGCCGCTTGAATTTCCACGATTTGGCTCTGCGCTTGCTTCATCTTGGGATAGTCAGCGGTGAACGTGGCCTCGAGTTCCGCGCGTTGACTTTGGAGGTCAGCCAGCCGAACGCTCAGGTCCTGCATCAATTTGTTGTCAAACACGCCGGGCAAGGATCCGAAATCGCCAGCCTGCATCAAGCGGTAGAGAGATTCCGTCTCATACCGGTCGGCTTGCGCCTTGGTCAGTTCCTCCTGCATTTCCCGAAGGCTCTGGTCTTCTATACTTTCGGTGTTGCCCTGGCTGGTCTCCAGGAAGAGAAGGCCGTTTCGCAGAGGCATAGGCTTGCAGGTCGTCCTCCGATTTTTCGAGCTTGCCTTCAAATCCGAGCAACTTCTGAGACAGCCACTCGGAGGCCTTTTGCGTGGCATCCCACCGGATTCCATATTTCTTTGAATGTACGTGTCGGCAAGCGCATTTACGACGCGCGCCGCAAGATTGGGGTCCTGAGAGTCAAAACTAATCTCGACCGCGCTGCTGCGCCGGATCGGCTTGACGTCCAGCTGTTCCAGGAATTGCGCCAGGACCACTTCCCGGATAGCGGCGTCGCCCGGAGCTGGGCTTCTGGCGGGAGTGGCGAATTTTGTGAGTAAAGCCTTACATGCTTGCTCCATGGCCAGCGGGGCGGCGTGGGCCGGAATTCCGCTACCTGGTTCAGGCCCAACTGATCGATCACGCGCTCCGCCAGGTCATCGCTGCGTCAGAACTTTGTATTGCGTTTCCAAATAGGTGTCGGTGACCTGATCGAGATGAAATAGCTCCTGTGGACTCACCAAGGCTGGGACTTTCGTTCTCAATCGCGAGCAACGCTTTGGCGCGGTAGATTGGTTTTTGGTTGAGCGTGGCGACCAGGACGATGACAAACAAGGCGGAAAGACCGCCAGGACGGTCCACCGGTGTTTCCGAATCACCCTCCAAAAGACCACCAGATCGGGGGGCTTTTCCAGCGAGTCCGGTTTGGTCGATTCGCGAGGCGCGCGACGCCGTTCCAGATAGACCTCGGCGGCTTTGCGGACTTCGATCTTATTCTGGTCTGTGTTTTCTTCAGGCATTCAGTACCATCGATAGATGGCTGCCCCCGCGGTAGCGGAGAGGACCGTTGTGGTTCCGCGGTAGAAAGCGCTTTTGGCCGAACTATTGGGAACGAAAACAATGTCTTTCGGCTGGAGAGCAAGGTCGGGCGCCTTGCTGGCCATAATTTTTCCAAGATCCATGGGAATTTCGGTGCGCTTGCCGGTTGCGGGATCAGTGCGGATAATGCGCGCCTGACTCTTGGCGGAAGTTCGCGTCAAGCCCTGAGCGAGCGCCATCGCCTGCAACACGGAAATATTCTCGCTGTTGCTCAAAACAAATCCGCCCGGGCTTTTGCACCTCACCTACCACGTAGACAATCCCCGCGCGTGTCACTTTTACGATGTCTCCCGGATAAACGGAAACATTGAGAGCGGGTCCGCCGATTCCAGCAAATCCCTGAGATTCACTTTTACGATCTCGCCTTTCCCACCTTGCGCGGCCTGTGGCGCCGAAGCGGCTGCGTTCGATTCCCCACTGGCCGGCAGTGCTCCTCCGGTATCTCCTTGCAATTCCACGCCTTCCGTTCCGCTAAAACCCGCACCGCGCATGATCCATACCGTATCGCCTGCATCGTCCGCGAGCCCTTCCGACATCGATAACATTTCGATCACGGTCTTGCTGCCACGTATCTGGAAGACCCCCGGGTTTTTAACCGCCCCTACCACGGACACGGGGTGGCTCTGCAATTCCTGGACAAAAACGCCGACATGGGGATCCTTCATATACGTACGCCGCAACAATTCTTCCAGGACCAACTCGAGCTGCCGGGGAGTGAGCCCGGCGGCTTTTACCGTCCCCAGCAATTCCATGGAAATCTCGCCGTTCGACGAGACCCGCGACGTGCGATTCATTTCCGGAGCTTCAAAGATCGTGATCGCCAGCAGATCGTCCGGACCGAGTTGCGATTCGCCGGACAACCTGGATTCCGGCGACAAGTCGGCTAGCTTCTTGCTTGATTGTTTCAGGCGTTGATTGAACTCTTGGGTGGTTTCTTCCGAAACGGAGGAATGACCCGGCCCTGCCGGCAGACCCTGTGCACGAAGCCTTCCCGCACTTGCCAGAAGACACGCTCCGGCGAGTACAAGGAGTGCTATGCGCGGTAAGACTCGGTGCATATCGGACATTCGGCGGGAATAATGCTTTCTGGCCATAAGCTCGCCACTGAGACTCATTGCCAATTCCTAACTACCGCATTCCACACTTGCGATTTCATCGGTACGCAAGGTCAAGCGGTGGCGGAGAACCGCTGCGATTCCATTGCCACGGGGACACGGGAATGGTTGCAGGATTCTATGCAGGAGACATCGATCTCGACAGCCGCAGACCTGGCTAGTATTTCCACGGAAACAACTAAACGGAACGAGTTCTTCTTTCGAACCAGGAGTCCTTCGATGCCTAGCAGTGGCCCGGCAATGACCCGAACGCGGTCGCCACATTGCAAGAATGGATGGGATTCGACCTGGAGCGTGTTGGCAATCAGTTGGCCCACGGCATCGATTTGCCCCGGGTGGATGATCGCAGGGCGTCCGGCGCATGTGACCACGCTGATCAGTCCCGGAGTGCTGAGAATTTGGATGGGGCGGTCAAACCCTCCTCGTATAAATACGTAACACGGGAATAGAGGCAGATAGACTTGTTTACTGCGGTCCTGCCAACGATGGACCACGCGAACAAGTGGAAGAAAGACATCCTGCCCTTTATTCGTAAGGGCCTGAGCGACGGACTTCTCATGTTGATGGCGCGTATATAACGCATGCCAGTGGCGGACCAATTCCGGACCATTCTTTTCCATGCCGTTTTCCATCGAATCCATAGAGCTCCGCCCTGTGACTTACAGAGAATGCCAAACCTGGGCCGCTTGCATCAGTAACAGCGTTCGAGCAAACGGGAATCCGGCATTTCATTCCATGCCAGGCTCCAACGATCCAAGTCATCTCGTACGACCGCGAAGCCATTCTCTCCCTGCCCACCCCACGAATGCTCCACACGAATTACTCGCGCTTCGCCTCGAATTCGGATTTCGGTTTTCATGCCCGCAAGGGACGGCAGGATCAGCTCGACTTGTACGGGACTTTGGACAGGCGGGCACGTGGGCGTCGCAATAAAGGCGCCCAGCACGCTGACGTCGCGCGTAGTTCCTTCGCCCCGCAAGCGCCTGTGAAACGCGTTCTCCCAGAAGAACAGAGCGGGGGCGTCAAGTCGATAACGTAGTTCTCTTCTCATTTCCGTGAATACTTTCGTCTCGAGAGAGGGCTGCATGAGATTTAGTTCCCCTGCGGTACATCCGCTTTCCATTTGCAAGTGAGGCGCACAATAGTTGTTCGCGAATCTTCGCGCAAGAAGTAAGCTGCCCCCAATGCTCACGCGGGTGACCTTGCTGATCGTAAGGATGTTTCCCGTACTCCGCGCTACGAGTGACACTGACCGAATCCGGGAACCATTGACCCATTGGGAGGACATGACCAATGCACTACTTACGCCCACATTTGTCCCTGCTCTCCGCACTATAGAGAGGCCGCGACTAGCAGGCCAGTCGTTACCATGGGTGGTAGGCACGAATAGTGACAGCTGTTCCTAATATTCCTTGCATGATGAAGTTACTTCATATAGATTTCCGCTCGTGGTCCCCACCCAGCGGGGTATGTAATGGGTCATCTATCAGAGCCGTTAAACGGAAACATCAGCGTACTCATCGCAGATGCGGATCGCATGAGTGCACACCTGATTGCAGAGGGACTTGCGCGCGGGCGACCCGACATCAGCATCGTCGCGGTTTCCAACTCTTCCAAGGATGCGATTCGCCTGCTGGAGAGCAGCCAACCCGACGTGGCCCTCATTAATGCTCATCTCGATGACGGCCCTCTGACGGGTTACCAAGTACTGCAGCACTTACAGTTAGTATGCCGAAAAACGGCTGCAATCATGTTGATCCCGGGCGCGGAACGCGATTTGGTCATCGATGCATTCCGTGGCGGCGCCAGGGGCGTCTTCTGCCGTATCCAATCGCTAAAACAGCTATCGAAATGCATCCGCACGGTGCA
The DNA here is from genome assembly GCA_963705015.1 of Terriglobia bacterium. Classification (GTDB taxonomy): domain Bacteria; phylum Acidobacteriota; class Terriglobia; order Acidiferrales; family UBA7541; genus Palsa-360. The sequence continues at coordinate 4,540,325 of CAVPIN010000002.1, read as the reverse complement.
TGGAGGTCAGATTTGGGCTGACAATCAGAATTTGGATTTCCTTCTGGAGTTCCTTACCGAACTCAAGCCCTTGCGACGCATCAAGCCCGGAGGCGGAATGGCCCGCCTCACGCACCGCGAAACAGAAGTGGTTCAACTATTGACGGACGGGATGAGCACCCGCGAGATTAGCCACACGCTGAGAGTGTCCGAGCACACTATCCGGAATTATCTCAGCGTCATCTATGAGAAGCTTGGGGTTTCGAGCCGCGTGGAACTCGCCCTGTACGCCATCAGTCGCGAAGACTTGAATCGCCCCCCTGATAACTAGAACGCAGTTGCACGATCCTTCCACACATTTCAGACAGGACCGCGACCAAACTTTAAATTCGCATATTCCGAAAGCCCGCAACGTATTATCCGAGAATTATATTTTCCGCAATGCGGAGTCAAAACTTAGACGCTGACGCGGGGACCCTTTTGCTGGAGCCGCACGCGGGAAGACTAGATTTGTCGCCAGAATGGTGGCATAAAGCCCACTCAGGGAGAGACAAATGATGAGCGATGCAACACGATATGCGCGCGGATTATTGAAATTCCAGGAAATTTACGGAGAACGGGCGGGGTTGTTCCTCTCTTCCTGGGAGGAGGTCGCACCTGATCTTGGAAGATATATCGTGGAATTTGCCTTCGGGGATATTCATTGCCGGCCCGGATTGGATCTTAAATCCCGCGAAATCGCCGCCGTTGCGGCCTTGACCACGATGGGCACAGCCGCGCCACAACTACGCGCACATATTCACGCCGCGCTGAACGTCGGGTGCACCGAACAAGAAATCGTGGAAATCATCATGCAGATGGCGCTGTATGCCGGTTTCCCGGCAGCGTTAAATGGGATTCAGGCGGCGCGAGATGTCTTCCGAGAAAGATGCCAATCGAAATAGTTTGGAGTGGAGAAATCAACTTCTTAACTACTCTCCGCCGCCATTCCTGAGCGGCAGTTCTTTGCCGTCGGGAAGGATGATCTTTACGAAGCTACCCACCGTCTCGCCGCTCTTCCCGGGGTGAACCGTAATCGTAACTTGATCTCCGGGCTTGAGCGTATCCCTGCTAAAGCCAGCCCGCGCCAGCTTGCCCGGGCTTACGCATTCGGCGGCCCAATGTTCGGTTTCGCCCTTTTCGTTCTTCACGTCAAAATAAATTTGAGAATGGGGATTGACGAACGCAAATTCCGTGATCGTTCCCTTCATCGTGACGGTCCCGGTGCCATAGTACAAGCCCGTTCCGTGGTGCGCAAAGGCCGCGCTGGAGACCACAAAAAGTGCAGCCGTCAAGACAACCAATATTGTCAAATTACGTTTCATACTGTGCCTCCAAACCGCATTCATGCGTGGTTGCTTGGCCCGGTCCTGCGGCGTCTTTTATGGGTATGAGCCTGGGATAATTATACCAAAACCGGGAGTTGTAGCGACAACTCAATTGCGCACAATCGCCCGCCTACTTCTTATTCGTGTCTGGGACCCCCTCGTGGGAAGCATGAAATCTAATTCGATCCCTGAACGCGTTTTCCTCATCCGGGATGCAAAAAAGTTCATCCATGAACGCGAGTTTGGGCGGCAGCAATCTGAAGTACTTGGTGTCTCCCACCCAGGTTTTCGTGTAGGCTCCCGGGTCTTCGGCGATGAGCTGCAAGGTAAGGGTGTCGTGATCCAGGCGCTTCCAGCGCTCGGTCAGATGCAACTTCTCGCTCCGAGGATTTCCGAAGAAGTCAATCCAGGCCTTGTCGTTGAAACCGACCGAGTCGACGACGAACGTATCTCCGTCCCACTTGCCAATCGAATGGCCCATCCAGGTGGGGTCCAGATCTGGTGGATGAGCCCGGCCGTCAGTATAAATCTGACGATAGGCGTGCTCGCGTTCAAAAAACTGTAACGTCACGCCATTGTTTTGCATGATCTGAATTGGCTGGGGGAAAAAAAGAATGCGCGGAATGCCAGTGGGAGTGCACGAATAGATCGGATCATTCCCATTGGTCTGGCCCTTGGGGCCGTAAGAGGGTTTTGCGGCATCGTATTGAGCTTGCCCCCAGGGAGTCCTGGGGGGCACGTCTTTGCTGATGCTGCCATAGATGGATTCACCCGTGCTCCTGCCTTGGGCGGTGGGATCCCAAAATCCAGACAAATCGTGAGGATCAAACGGAGCGGTGCTAGCCGCGGGCTTCTGCCGTGGCGCAGCCGGGGATGTCTGTGCCAGAACTATTGCCGGGGAAGCCATAAACAGCAATGCCGCCAAAACAACGAGAAATTTTAAGTTCGGTTTCATTCCGCGCCTCCAAATCTCGATTCGCTCCCAGTCGATCTGCGGCCGCGCGGACTGTTCGGATAAACCATGTCGCGCGTATGGGACACCCAATCTGGCTGGAGAGTATGCGCAACAGGCTGCCCCCGTCAAGCGGAGAAACCTGATACAAATTGTTCTGATGATGGGCCAGTCTCCGGTAACCCGCGATTACCCGGAGTTGGGCGCAGAAGCATCCCCGACGGTCTCGCGCTCGTGCCAAATCCGTTGTATCCAGAACAAGAGAAGCGTACGATGCGCGAGACAAAAAGGCCAAATCGCAGGCCTTGAGTTTTCCGTTTCTCGTGGAGGGATCGTCGATGAATCGGTTTTCCATTCGCTCGTTATTTTTTTCCTGCTCATCATCACGGTTTATGGATGTGCTTCGAGCAGCACGCCGGTCACTCCGGCGCCGCCCGTAGCGAACCCGGGAGGGCCATATACAGGGAATATAAGCCAGGCGATCAACTTCAACGGGGCGGGATCAACGGCGCCGAGCGGCCAGACGATCACTTCCTATGCCTGGAATTTCGGGGACGGTTCCCCGGCGGGAACCGGTGCGTCGCCCACGCACGCGTACGCGTCTGCCGGGACCTTCACCGTTTCCTTGATGGTCACAGATTCGACCGGCGGGACGAACTCGCTTTCCACGAGCGCCACGGCGTACGCTTTGCCAGTCGCCAATCCCGGCGGGCCGTACGCGGGAAATGTAGGTCTGGCGATCAGCTTTAGCGGCTCGGGATCAACGACGGCAGCCGGCGACGCGATCACCACCTACTCTTGGAATTTCGGAGACGGCACGCTGCCAGTGACCGGCGCGACGCCCACCCATGCCTACGCGACTCCCGGTCCCTATACCGTTTCGTTGATGGTAACGGACATGACCGGCGGGACCAACACGCTCTCCACGACCTCCACGGTGTACGCCTTGCCAGTCGCCAATCCGGGCGGGCCGTACACGGGGAATGTAGGTCAGGCGGTCAGCTTTAGCGGCTCGGGATCCACGACGGCTACCGGCAACGCGATCACTACTTACGTGTGGAATTTCGGGGACGGCACGCCAGCGGGCACCGGTGCTGCACCCATGCACACGTACACATCTGCAGGGACATACACCGTTTCGTTGATGGTGACAGACACGACGGGCGGCACGAATCTCATGTCCACGTCAGCTTCGATTGCCGGCACAGGCTTCGTGGCGGTCGTTTCGGTCAATAACAGCGGCGTATTCTCCACTTTCGGCGGGCAGAACGTAGGGATCAGCGCAACCGGGCGCTTCGTAACCTTTGAGAGCCAATCCACAAATCTCGTTTCGACTATGGTATCTCAAACCCAGGTCTACATGCGCGACACTTGTACTGGCGCATCCAGTTGTACTCCCTCAACCAGCCTCATGTCGATTAACGACACCGGTACAAGCGGCGGAGGCAATACAAGCGCCACGGTCAGCGCTTCGGTAAGCGGCGACGGCAACTATGTGGTGTTCACATCACAGGCTCTCGACCTTATCAGCGGCGCTTTGATTCACGAGACCTATCAGCGCAACACCTGCGCGACGCTACCCTCCTGCACGCCCTCCACGCAGTACTCGATTGTGGACGATTTTGATGCGCCGCTGACCTACGGGGGCTATTCGACCGTCATTGACCAGAGCGGCCGATTCGTACTGGCGTCGGGCACGGACCAGGAAATTGTCGGCAGCCAAGTTATGCCGGGCGGCTCGTTTAATCCCGAGGTCATCGAGCTTTACGAACGCGATACTTGTATGACTGCAGCTGGACCCGTCAGCAACTGCACGCCTGGAAATATCGGATTTACGGTCACACCCGGCACGACATATGAAGATTCCTCAGGCGACGTGGATACCACATATGGAATGGCCGTAAGCAATGGCGGGCGCTTCGTGGCCTTTTCCTCCGGGGCCCACGATCTGGTTTCTCAGGACGTTTCCATCTCGACCGGTGTGTACACCAACCAGGTGTACCTGCGCGATACCTGCAGTAGGCTCAATAATCCCATCGCCGGCTGCACAATGACGACGGTTCTGGTCTCGCAGGATAACAGCGGAAACGCCGCGAAAAACTTCAGTGCAGGTCCCAGTGTTAGCGACGACGGACGTTTCGTTCTCTTCACCTCGGCGGCACCACTTGCTACGCTGGCCACGGCGGGCACTAACAATGTCTTCCTGCGTGACAATTGCCTCGCGTTCACGTCCACACCGGTAGCCGGGTGCGTACCCTCCACAACTTTGATCTCCGTCAATGCCGCTGGAACCGGCCAAGCCGATGGCAATACCTATTATTCGCAATCCCTCAGTGCCGACGGACGATTCGCGGCCTTCGAGTTCAGCACATCTGGCATCACTGCTGATCCCAGTCAGTCCGGCGGTGTCTATATCCGGGATACTTGCAATAGTTCTTCGGGCCCCATCGCGGGGTGCACGCCGCACACCGTGGCGGTCTCGTTCGACGCACAAGGGGATTTCCTCGGTGGCGACGGCTGGTTCGCGCTCAGCGCCGACGGCCACTACATCACATTCGTCTCGGCATCCAATTACAACGGGCTTGTCAGCCAGGTCATCCTCGCCGCCACCGGTTTCTGATGGAGGGCAGCAAGGAAACGGCATTTGGACCGGACGGGGCAGAGGTAGGTGACATCCCGGATCTGATGGACACGCATGGCGCCACAATCGCGAATGAGTTCGATCACGGATTCACCAGCAATCGCGGCTTAGACTCCGTGACCATGTTCGATCTGAAGACACTTGCCGTGATCAAGGACATCCGCAGTAGGATTTCCTGATGCCGCAGCCGGTGCGACCTGAGGTTGACATCAGGATGCGACTGGCGTATAGCTGGAGCGCAATAAAAAAAACTTTTGAACTCGGAATTCCCGTCCAAGGGTTCTGAGAACCTTTGAAGCGGGTCTTGAGGTTCGCCTTGCGAAACTCATGGGCGGAGAGCGAAGTCCTGAATTTTGTTTTGGTAGATTTCTCTCAAGGAGCACAACAATGAAAGATGCAGCGGCGGTGCGGAAAGCGGGCATCGGGCGGCGAGACCTTCTCAAACTGGGCGCTGGCGCCCTGGCGGCGTCCGCGCTGATGAGCCGGAAATCCTCGGCCCAAAACAATGTCGGCCCACCGATTTCTATCGACATGCACACCCACTGGGCGCCCGAGGCCTACACCAAAGCCTTGGCCAAAACGCGGCACCCCGGCGGAGCTAATCCCAATCCCCTGGACTTCGATCTGGACAAGCGCCGCCAGTGGATGGACACCCACGGAGTGCAAATGCACGTGCTGACGCTCTCGGGCGGCATGCCCTGGCAGTGGGTCCCGCCCGACGTGGGCGCCTACCTGGCGCAGATTATCAACGATGCCAACGTGGAAGCGCACACCGCGCATCCCGACCGCTTCGTCGGCGGGATCGAAGTGTCCATCCGCGACCCGCAGCTGGCCATCAAGGAACTGAACCGCATGGCGGGCAAGCCGGGGATGCGCGCGGTGCACCTGCCCAACTCCATCGAAGGGCACGATTACCTGTTCGAAGATCGCTACGCTCCGTTCCTGGCACGGGTCGAAGAACTGGGTTACCCGCTGCTGTTCCATCCGCTCGACGGGGAGGAAAACATCTTCGGCGGATGGCAGTCCCGGCTGGGGACCCCGGTGGCGCGAGCCTCCAACCTGAACAACACGCTGGGCTTTCCCTTTGAGACGGAAACCACGGCGACCAAATTCATTATCACCGGGACGCTGGACAAGTACCCCAAACTGGACATTGTGTTGCCGCACTCGGGCGGCTCGTTTCCCTTCGTGGTGGGACGCATCCATCGCGGCATCGTGAACCGGGGCAACTACAAGAAACGGCAAGCTGCGTTTCGAGACTACATCCGGCGCTTCCATTACGACACCCTCACGTATTATCCGGAGACGATGCGCTACCTGATTAACCTGATGGGCGCGGACCGCGTGGTGGTCGGCACGGACAACTTCGCGATCATGGACGTGGAATATCCCAACGCCCTGGTCGAGCAACTGAAGCTGCCGGCGGCGGACCGCGAGAAGATATTGAGGGGCAATGCCGCCCGGCTGCTCAAGCTGGGCACGGAAAGGAGCGCGCTATGAGAAACCCAAAGACGCTGGTGCCGGGGGTGAACTCCCGAGCGCGGCGCGATGTTCTGAAGCTGTTCGGCGGCGCTAGCGCACTCAGCATGCTAAGCGCCTACGCGGCGAGCCCAGCTGCCGAGGCAGCCGCGCTTCCCTTACCCCCGCAGGAGTCCATGAACGCGGCGGCAAAAGATGCCGAAACGGTGATCTGGGAAGCGCGGCAATCGCAGCGCCCGCCGATTTCCGTCGACGTCCATTGCCACTGGTCTCCGACCGCCTACACCAACGCGATGAAGGAGGATGGCGAAGGGAACGGGAGCCGCCGTTCTTTGGCCGAAGAGTTGGCGGACAACATCAAGTGGATGGACGAGCGGTCCGTGCAAACATGCATCTGGACCATCTCCGGTCGCAAGCCCTGGTATTGGCTCTCCCCGGCTGAGGCCGCCAAGCAGGCGGCACTCGTGAACGACGCGGGCTTCGAGGCCAACAAGATGTATCCCAACCGGATGTACCTCGGCGCAGAGATACCAGCTATGGATCCGGCCCTTTCGCTCAAGGAACTCAATCGCGTGGCTGGCCATCCTGCGGTTAAAGGACTCGCGTTGCCCAACTCCATGATTAACAAGGACTACGTGTTCGAGCCGGCCTTCGAGCCGGTGTTGGCGCGTTGCGCGGAGCTGGGATATCCGCTGCTGTTCCATCCGCTGGACGGCGAAGTGCATGAGTACGGCGGGACGCAGACCAGGATCGATCAGCCGCTGACCGAGGATACCTTCATTTACAACACGCTGGGCTTCCCCTGGGATACCGCGACGATCGGTGCTCTGTTTATCGTCACGGGGATACTCGATAAATATCCCAACCTGCAGGTGGTATTGCCCCACGCCGGTGGGGTTTTCCCCTACGTTGCCGGTCGCGTCCAACATGGCATCGAGCGTCGGAAGTTCCCGCTCAAGCGTCCCTTCCGGGATTATTTCAGCCAGCTCTACTTCGACACCATGACCTACTATCCGGAAACCATGCGTTTCCTGATCGATTTGGTCGGCTACGAACACGTCCTGATCGGAACCGATAGTTCCTATAATGCGTCCGCGCTCGATCACTCCAGACCGGGAGGGCGCCAGGGACGCTATGAGTGGCCGAATTCCTTGGTCGAGATGATGAAGCTCCCGAAGGATCAGGAAGAAGCCATCTTCCGGGGGAACGCGGTCAAGCTGTTCAAGCTCTGACGACGAAAAAGGACCCACTAACGCAGGTGTGGAAAACGATGTCTTGGAACTTGTCTCAGTAGAACTCTTTCAAGGAGCACAACGATGAAAGATGCAGCGGCGGTGCGGAAAGCGGGCATCGGGCGGCGAGACCTTCTCAAACTGGGCGCCGGCGCCCTGGCGGCGTCCGCGCTGATGAGCCGGAAATCCTCGGCCCAAAACAATGTCGGCCCACCGATTTCTATCGACATGCACACCCACTGGGCGCCCGAGGCCTACACCAAAGCCTTGGCCAAAACGCGGCACCCCGGCGGAGCTAATCCCAATCCCCTGGACTTCGATCTGGACAAGCGCCGCCAGTGGATGGACACCCACGGAGTGCAAATGCACGTGCTGACGCTCTCGGGCGGCATGCCCTGGCAGTGGGTCCCGCCCGACGTGGGCGCCTACCTGGCGCAGATTATCAACGACGCCAACGTGGAAGCGCACACCGCGCATCCCGACCGCTTCGTCGGCGGGATCGAAGTGTCCATCCGCGACCCGCAGCTGGCGATCAAGGAACTGAACCGCATGGCGGGCAAGCCGGGGATGCGCGCGGTGCACCTGCCCAACTCCATCGAAGGGCACGATTACCTGTTCGAAGATCGCTACGCTCCGTTCCTGGCACGGGTCGAAGAACTGGGTTACCCGCTGCTGTTCCATCCGCTCGACGGGGAGGAAAACATCTTCGGCGGATGGCAGTCCCGGCTGGGGACCCCGGTGGCGCGAGCCTCCAACCTGAACAACACGCTGGGCTTTCCCTTTGAGACGGAAACCACGGCGACCAAATTCATTATCACCGGGACGCTGGACAAGTACCCCAAACTGGACATTGTGTTGCCGCACTCGGGCGGCTCGTTTCCCTTCGTGGTGGGACGCATCCATCGCGGCATCGTGAACCGGGGCAACTACAAGAAACGGCAAGCTGCGTTTCGAGACTACATCCGGCGCTTCCATTACGACACCCTCACGTATTATCCGGAGACGATGCGCTACCTGATTAACCTGATGGGCGCGGACCGCGTGGTGGTCGGCACGGACAACTTCGCGATCATGGACGTGGAATATCCCAACGCCCTGGTCGAGCAACTGAAGCTGCCGGCGGCGGACCGCGAGAAGATATTGAGGGGCAATGCCGCCCGGCTGCTCAAGCTGGGCACGGAAAGGAGCGCGCTATGAGAAACCCAAAGACGCTGGTGCCGGGGGTGAACTCCCGAGCGCGGCGCGATGTTCTGAAGCTGTTCGGCGGCGCTAGCGCACTCAGCATGCTAAGCGCCTACGCGGCGAGCCCAGCTGCCGAGGCAGCCGCGCTTCCCTTACCCCCGCAGGAGTCCATGAACGCGGCGGCAAAAGATGCCGAAACGGTGATCTGGGAAGCGCGGCAATCGCAGCGGCCGCCGATTTCCGTGGACGTCCACTGCCACTGGGGGCCGCCTGCCTTTGCCAGCATGATGAAGGAGGACGGAGGGCGTGGCGGGACTACCCGCACGCTGGCGGCGGAGTTGGCCAACAACATCAAGTGGATGGACGAGCGGTCCGTGCAGACATGCATCTGGACGCTCGGCGGCAACAAGCCCTGGCATTGGCTCTCCCCGGCCGAGGCCGCCCGCGCGGTGACGCTCATAAACGACGCAGGCTTCGAAGCGCACAAGATGTATCCCGACCGCATGTATCTCGGCGCGGAAATACCTGCATTTGATCCCGTGCTCTCTCTCAAGGAAGTCAATCGCATCGCCGGCAATCCAGCCGTGAAGGGCATCGCATTGCCAACCTCCATGATCAACAAGGACTACGTGTTCGAGCCGGCCTTCGAGCCGGTGCTCGCGCGATGCGCGGAACTGGGATATCCCCTGCTGTTCCATCCGCTGGATGGCGAAGTGCACGAGTACGGCGGGACGCAGACCAGGATCGATTCACCGTTGACCGAGGACACTTTCATTTACAACACGCTGGGGTTCCCGTGGGATACCGCAACGGTCGCATCGCTTTTCATCGTCACCGGGACGCTCGACCGGCATCCGAATCTGCAAGTGGTATTGCCGCACGCCGGCGGGGTTTTCCCCTACGTCGCCGGGCGCGTCCAGCACGGCATCGAGCGGCGGAAGTTCCCGCTCAAGCGTCCCTTCCGGGAATACAACAAGCAGTTCTACTTCGATACCATGACCTACTATCCGGAGACCATGCGTTTCTTGATCGATTTTGCCGGCGTTGACCACGTGGTGGTCGGAACCGACAATGGCTATAACAGCTCAGCGCTCGATCACGCCGGACCAGGAACGCGCCAGGCGCGTTACGAGTGGCCGAATTCCATAGTCGAGATGATGAAGCTCCAGAAAGATCAGGAAGAAGCCATCTTGCGGGGGAACGCGGTCAAGCTGTTCAAGCTCTGACGGCGGAGAAAGCTATCCACAGAAAATCCCGGCGACACACCGAAAACGTGTCGCCGGGATTTGGGTCTAGCGATCACTTCCCTTCTTACAAACCCGCCCGAGGAATCGGAACGTGATTCCGATTGAGAAGCTCTCTGCCCGGAAGGTGGCCCACTTACCCGTGGCAACGAATCCATTTGCAATACTTGAGAAATGTTGTACGGTTAGGCGCCCGGCGAAATCTCGTGTGGTATTCGGAAGCGTGGCCCAACTGCCCGTAACATAGGAGCCGAAACAACTTGCCGGTCATCAATCAGCCATACATCGGATTCGAAGGACCCATAGGAGCCGGCAAAACGACGCTCGCGCAGTTGCTCGCCATGCATCTCAACGCGACGCTTATTCTGGAGGATGTAGACGGTAACGAGTTTATTGCCGATTTTTACAGAGACAAAGAGCGGTGGGCGCTGGGGACACAACTGGCATTCTTGATTTCCCGGTACGAACAGTTGAGAACAATTCCGCCGTCTCGAAGCAGGCCGGTCGTTTCGGACTACACGCAGGCCAAAGATCCCATTTTTGCTCGGGCCCTTCTTCATGATCGCGAGGTGGAGTTATACGAGAGGCTTAGCGCCGGACTGGATGCGAGCGTTTTCCGTCCTGATCTCACGGTGTACTTGGACGCAAGAAATGATGTCCTCCTGGATCGAATCCGGCGGCGCAATCGGCCCTACGAGGTATCGATTGACGCGGAATACCTGGACGAACTGCGCGAAGCATATGCCCGCCATCACAACTCTACTGGAAGGTTACAGGTCCTAAGCTTCGATACTTCCACCTTAGACCTCTGCTCTAAATCGCAACTCGACAGCTTGTTTAAAAATATCCTCGCGGCGGCTTCGATGATCTAATCTGGAATTTCGATCGGACTCCTCCGCAACTCTATTTTCCGCGCGGCCGCAGTGAAACGAACGTCAATTTTTCCGGAGAGCACAACAAGCGATTGATGGTATCATGGGAGAATTCAAGGCACTCAAGCAATTTCCGTTCCGTAAAGGGGAGAAAAACATGAAAAAGGTCACGCTTTTCTTGCTGACTGCTTTGGTCCTAGCCCTGTCTGGAATCACTGCAGGTCCGAATGGTTTTTCTCTGTCCGCGCAAAGCGGGCCCAAGATCAGGGGAACGGTAAAATCTGCCGACGGGAAAACACTTGAAGGCGTCACCGTTTCCATTCAAGCCCCGGATTCAACCATGATAACGACCGTTTTCACGAACGAAAAAGGGGTCTATGTTTTTCCTCCGCTGGCAAAGGCGTCGAAGTACAGTCTGTGGGCACAGGCCCAGGGATTTCAGACCGCCAAGGTAGAGGTGAATGGCCAGGCCCAGGAAGTCGCCGCGCTGCAGATGAAACCCCTCAAGGATATTGAGAAGCAAATGACTGGTGTGGAATGGATGAACAGTTTTCCTGACGATACTCCCGCAGAAAAAAGGGAGAAGAAGATCGTGATGAGTACGTGCACCGGCTGTCATTCCTTGCACTTTGCCTTGCAAAACAGGTTTGATGCGGATGGCTGGAACAAGATTGTGACTGTTATGTCCAAGGATTCCGAAGGAGTCCAGATGAGGCCCGGGGCCGTCGGAAGCCCTCAAATGAATGCGTACCAGAGCGAGATCGTTGCATTCCTGACCAAAGTGCGCGGACCGGCTCCGGCAAATTACACGCTGAAGCCACTCCCACGGCCAACGGGCGAAGCGGCGCAAGTCGTCATTACCGAATATCTGATGCCACGCGCGGAAGCCCCGGAGGAATCCCTCGTTCATAACGGCAGTGATTGGATGGAAGGGACTCCTTCTCGTTGGGAAGGGCGTGCGACCCACGATCTGGCAATCGGAGCAGACGGCAACGTGTACGCATCGGACGACAGGTCGATGAACCGATCGATCACGCAACTCGATCCGCGAACGGGCAAGGCCCAGTTTTTTGCAATCCCCGGCAATGGCGGCGCCTGGTCCACGCACGGGGTTGCTACCGATTTGGACGGTAATATTTGGACGGCCACATTTCCGGGCCCCGTTACAAATTTTCTGAAGTTCGACGTGAAGACCCTCAAATTTACGGACTTTCCTCATCCTCCGGGAACACCTTCCGTGGGGGGGACCTTCGAAGTCGACAAAAAGGCATATAAGAATATGGTGTGGGCGGAGTCGGGAGATGGTGCGATCAAACTTGACCCCTCAACTGGAAAGTACACTTACTTTGCTCCTGTGACGCCGGGCAAAGGAACCTACGGGATCACAGTGGATCGGTTGGGCAACGCGTGGTTCACCTCGCCGGGAGGCGACAAAGTGGGCGTCGTGGATGCGGAGACGGGTAAAGTTTCCGAGGTCTCTTTCCCGCCGATTGGTCCCGAGAGTGGCATGGAAGTGACGGACAAAGACCGGCAAACCTATGTCACCGAAAAGAACAACCAGAATTCGGAAAACCCGCTAATGAACTGCCCGCGGCGTGATGGGGCCGATCACAATGGGGACGTGGTTTGGGTGGCTCTATTCTGCGCGAATAAGATTGCGAAAATAGACATTCGCACCCACGCCGTCACCGAATATGCCTTGCCGCACAATTACAGCAGCCCCTACGGAATCGTCGTGGATAACGATCACAACGTCTGGATCAACGTGATGAATGCCGACATGCTTGTGAAGTTTAATCCCACCACCGAAAAGTTCACCGAATATCAATTGCCCAGCCGCGGCACCGACGTTCGCCATTTTACTTTCGATTACAACGCCAATCCGATGGAAGTATATGTGGCCTACAACCGGTCGAATAAGATCGCGCGGATCCAATTCCGAAAGCCGTCGGATATGCAGTAGGAATTGGGATTCTCCCAAATTCAGCGTTACGTTTGCAGAAACTCTATTTGTGTTGAATATCCTCCGGCGCCCGCTGCCGATCGAGGGGCAAAACCTGCAGTTGCCACTGGACCGGAACCGAAGTCGGCAGGAAGCAAATCTTGCTATCGCACGCCTGATACTCAAGCTTTCCGGAAATCGTTACGGTTTTCCCATTCGCACCCAGCGAATTGCTGAAACTCGCTGCTGTGCCCACTTGCAAGTCCTGGCTGATGCGGAACGTGCCCTCGAAAACGGGGACGCGCTCCTTGATGGCCGGCAAGTAGAGAATTTTGGAGCGCGGGTACACTGCTGGTTGGAATTGCAATTCCGGGGTGGGATCAAGCACCAGGTTGATCGTCTTATAACCTTTCGTTCCTGGCGCGTACACATGAACATCCGGTGGGAGTCGTACTTCTGCAGTGAGGGTTATGAGGCTGCCGGGAACGCCGGTGCGGTCGGATTGCTCGACCTTAAGCTGAAGATGGGGAGCTTCAACGGTATCCGTGACTTCTTCGCCCAATTCAGGAAAGAGCTTGGCGATTACGTTGTTCCCGGAGAGTCGTTGCCGATATTTTGCTTCAAAGAATTTTTCCCGAATAACACCGTTGGTGTCGACGAAGAAATACCCGGGTCGTGCCATTCCCTTAAACTGACCAACGGCTTCACTGTTGAGAACGTTGTAGGCCCGAATGGTTTTGGAATCGGGGTCGGCGAGTAAGGGAAAATCAATCTTCCGGCGGTCCGCAAAGTATTTCAGAATTTCTTCGCTGTCATAGCTGATGCCCGCGATTTTGATTCCCTGCTTCTCGAATCTTGCCTTGGCGCTTTGCAGCTGAACCAGCTGCCCTTTGCAGTACGGTCACCAATCTGCGGAACGGAAAAAGAGCAGAACCGTGCCGCGCGATCCTTTCAAAGTTTCGAGAGTGTGTTCCTGGCCAAACTGGTCGCGAGCAGAAAAGCTGGGCGCCTTCTGTCCAACGGCGAGACCAATCGCAGTATGGAGCTTGAGGGAGGCAATGTGGATCGTATTACCGTCGAGAGCGCCCCCGACCGTGACGCTATCTCCAAGATGACCTGCCGCTTGGGTCTGGGGGTCAAGCTCGTAAATCCGTCGAATCGTGTCGTCATACAACACCAGTTTTGCGCCCGGCGCATTGTCCGTGCACTTCGCTGCCTCGGCAAACGCTTCGTCGACGGTGCAGCCGCTGTTGATGATGACACCGGACCACGATCCGGTATTTGGCGTGACGGCTTCTTGAGCCATGGCGAGGTTGTACATGGAAAGCGATGCCAGCAAGAGCATCAAGAGGTGCTTCGTAATGTTTCGACCCCGACGAACCAAATTAGCCACCATACGAGACTGCGTTTGAACCGCCTTTGATTATACGCTTGAGACTTGGATTTTTTCGATTTGGAACTTTGATTCCTGCATCGTACTTCTCTACTGCCTTCGACACAATGAATTTCTCACTAGAAAGTGCGTGCCGTGCGGGTCAATCCGCCAAAGGAACGTTGTAGGCGTTGTATGCGTATACCCAATCGGTGTCTGTTCGATCCTTGAGCCATGTGTTGGTTCGTGAGGTCTGCTGAACTCGCGTAGTTCTGTCTTTGCGCGTGGCTTCGAATCTTTGGAACGCTTCGGGGATTCCCTCGCGCTCAACCCCATCGAGGCAGCGCGACAATACCGCGGCATCCTCGATCGCCATCGCAGCCCCTTGCGCCATGTACGGGGTCATCGGATGACAGGCGTCACCCAGAAGTGTCACATGGCCATCTGTCCAGCGATCGAGCGGATCGCGATCTACCAGCGCCCACTTATGCACGCTCGGACACGCGGCCAGGACCTTTTGCACCTGGGGATGAAATCCTTCAAACGCCGTACGCAATGTCTTTACATCGCCCTTGGCCGACCATGATTCGACGCGGAAATCAGGCTCGGGGACACTGGTGACAAAGTAGACTTCACTGCGATCCGGTTTGACGTAATACATGACGATGTGTCGATCCTCACCCCACCATTTCGTGCAATCGTCGATCTGAAATCCGTTCAGCAGATTCGCTGGAAACGTTGTCCGGTACGCAATTCTGTCGGTGAAATGCAGTTCCGAGTCGCCGAACAGGATAGTTTTGACGATGGAATGCACGCCATCCGCCCCGATGACGGCATCGGCGTTCGCAACAGTTCCATTGGCAAAAGTGAGCTGAACCCCCGTCGATGTTTCGTCCAAACCTGTCAGCTTGTGGTCTAACTTGATGCACTCGGCTGGAACCGCGCTGGCGAGTGCCGCGTGGAGGTCTCCGCGATGCGCCAGGAGGTAGGGGGCTCCGAATTTCTCTTCGGCGGTTTTACCGAGGATCATATCGAATTTGACTTCCCCGGTGCGCCAGTCCTTGTTATTCCACGATCGGGGGTAAAATGCCTCGGCGCGCAATGCCGGCTCCAGACCCAAAACGCGCAGCACATGCATCGCGTTGCATCCGATCTGAATTCCGGCTCCCAGGCGCGTGAATTGCGGCGCCTGCTCGTACACGGTTACGTTTATGCCGCAGCGACGAAGCGCAGCGGCTGAGGCGAGGCCTCCCATTCCCGCGCCGATAATTGCGATCGACAGGTCGTTCTTCATAATCAAGACTTTCTCTTACTCCGCCATCGTCATCGCCGATATGGCCATCGGAATCATGCGCTTCTTCACGGCTGAGTTCTCGATTTTCCCATCCCGCCGTGACTCATCATACTGCAAGACACGTCAGTAATGCGGCCCGCTGATCCCGGACGCGCGATGCAGTTTAGTGCGGTTCGACAGCGCAAATGACGAGTTGTTGGACAAATTGCGAGAGGCGAAAGTAGTTAAGCCGGCATGAATGGTGGGCGACCAGGGACTCGAACCCTGAACTCGCAGATTAAGAGTCTGCTACTCTACCAATTGAGTTAGTCGCCCACGAACTTTTTATTTTACCACGAGCCAATTCATTTCGAGGAATTCCGGGCAAGTCCGAAATTCAAGCGATTTCTGGCGCCTAAAGGCCGGGCATCAATCGCGCAACTTTTCCGCGATTTCCATGGCGATTTGCCGCGCGCGCTCGATGTCGTGCGGCTCGAGTGAGATCGCGGAGACGCGCGGGTGTCCGCCGCCACCGTATTGTTCCGCGAGAGTTGCCAGATTGTCTTCCGCCGCGTCGGGGTTCCAGGGATTTGATCCGATCGAAACCTTCGAGCGGACCGGAGAGGCGATCACGCTGACCGAGTAGCGCGCCTGCGGGTGCAGCATGTACGGGATGAACTTGTTGTATCCATCGATGTCCCGGTCGCTGAGGTCGAAATAGATGACCCCTCCGCGAACCTCCATGCGCTGCCGCAGCAAATCGATCGACTGGTGATGCCGCTCGAGCAATGGCCCCAGGTGCCTGGCAATGATGGGCAGCTTGATCATTTCCGCGAGCGGGAGTTGCGACAATTCCGGGATAATCTTCGCCACCAGGCCGTCTTCCGGCGCGGCCTCGATCACCAGGGCCAATTGCGTCGCAGGCTCACTGAGCGCCACAGCCGACTCTGGCGTGGGATACTGGGCGCCATCGATAATATCGCCCCAATGAATCAGCTCGGCGAGAGGCTTTACGTCAAACCCAAATTTTGCGCTGGTCACATCCGCCAGGAGCTTGGTGCAGGACTTGTACTCAGGATTGTAGAATTTATGGCCACTGCGATCCTGGCGGAAGTCTTCCGCATCCGCCGGTGTCAGGAAGGCGCTCTGGTGATGGTCAAACCACCAGGTCACGCGAGGCGAACTCGAATATTTGAAATCGACGATGGCATTTTCATCGCCGTCAAACAGCCCCGGCTCAAAGGGCTGGCGCGCCCGGTGGGTCATCCCCGTGAAATGAAACTCCGAATGGGGCTGAATTCGCTCTCGAAAAAAGCGATAGAAGACCGCCGACGACGCCGCGCCATCGAAGCATCGGTCGTGAAAGCACAGCCGAACCTTAACCGGGTTTGCCACTATTCCTGCACGCTCCATTCCGTGTACCGTTACAAGGAAAGCCCTAAAAGATGGATGGGAGCGGCGAGAATGTCAAGATGAAAAGGGGGGCGTGCAGAACAGTGACTTAGTTCGGCACACCTACGCAGCAAGGAACGTGCCGCAAAATCACCGCTCTCCGTTGCTTACAAGGGCCGCCGTCAGAGGGCAGCGAATTGCATCGCGGCACCCCTCGTTGTAGACTTTGCTCTGGGTGAATATAGCTGATTTTCCACGGGTTGGCGTTGCTACGCTTTCCCCGTTGGAATCCTGGATCGCGCCGGGACCATGGAAACACTTCTCAATTTGCTCTGGTTGGTCCTCGCACTGGCGGCCCTGTGGATATGGCGCTTCCGCTGGCTAGCGTCACGCCCCAATCCGCAGGCCCGAGTTTATCTGGAATCAGTGGCGATTGGATGCGCCCTGGCGCTTTTGTTCCCTGTAATTTCCCTCACCGACGATTTGCACCCGGAAATCGTGGCTGTGGACGCGTCGTCCGGGAAGCGGAACTCCTGCCTGATGGTTGCTGGCGCCACGAGCACGACCCATGCGGCACAAATTTCGAGCCCTCATTCCGCGCTCACCGTTTTTCGGCCTGTCTTGGGTAATGTCGAACGGAATATAGCAGGAATTTTCCTACCGCCCGAGAATCTGCATCAGGTCTTCGTCTGTGGCAGTTGCTCAGGGCGCTCGCCACCCTCCCTCCTATAGCATCGACTACCGCCGTTTGACTCGTTATTGCTTATGGGCCCGCTTCAGAAACCGGCGGTCAATCCAATCTCTCCAAGTGTGTTGAGCAGTCGTGCTTGCGCGGGTACGCGCATTGGGATTTTGTCGGGGTGAATCGACCACGCTGCAACCGGCCGCCTTGCCGGGTGGTCGCAAGAGTGAGGTAAAAATGAAAAATTCTTTGATCACGATTTTATTGGCCGCACTCCTATCTGCATTGGGCTGTAACAATTCGTCAGTACAGAAATCCGCAGCTGCGTCACCGGATCAGCCGGGCACGCCGGAACTGTTTGTTGCGCAGGACGCGAAAGGCATCCGGACCATAACAGTCGAGCCACGAGCTATTCCCGACTACCTGGAGATTCCCGCTCGAATCGTTCCCGACCCCACGCGCGTGGTGCATGTATTCCCGGCCACCGGCGGGCGCGTGATCGAGATGAAAGTGCGCCCGTGGGACCGCGTACAGCAGGGCCAGACGCTTGCGTTGCTGGAGAGCAGCGACGTTTCCCGCGCCATGGCGGACTACGAAAAATCGCGTACGGACGCGCAACTCAAGAAAAAGGCGCTGGATCGTGCCACGGATCTGTTGGCCCATCATGCGATTGCTGAGAAAGACTTCCAGCAGGCGCAAGCCGACGCTGAGGCCGCGGCCGCCGAGGAAAAAACGACGCTCGATCATTTGCACCTGCTGGGCGCGGACCCCACGACGCCTTCAAACCAACTGCGCGTCCTGGCACCCCGCGACGGCGTAATTCTCGACATCGGCGCTGCGCAGGGCGAATTATCGAAGTCTCTGGATGCGCCGCAACCCCTCTGCACGATTGCCGACCTCGATACCATTTGGGTCGAAGGAGAAATATTCGAGAAGGATTTGGCAGGCATGAAGGCCGGTGCGCCTGCTCAAATCGCGCTGAATGCCTACCCAGGCGAGAAGTGGTCCGGCCGCGTGGATGTCATCGGGGATGCCGTCGACCCCGTAACCCGAACGCTGAAAGTGCGCGTTGTGCTTTCGAATCCCGGACTGCGCTTGAAACCGGATATGTTCGCGACCATCAGGTTATTGCGTTCCTCCTCCCTGGGAATTCTGGTTCCCGCGACTTCGGTGGAGCGCGAGGGGCAAGCGGCTTATGTGTTTGTAGGGATGGCTGGCAACCGTTTCGAACGGCGTGCCGTGGTACTTGGACGGACCATCGACGAGAACATCGAAGTGATATCGGGGCTGGCCGCCGGAGCCGTCATCGTTTCTGAAGGCGTGGTGCTGCTGCGCGCCGCGTCGCAGGACTAGACCTCATGCGCAACGTAATCCGTACCCTGCTTCGTTACCGGCCGCTGATGGTCCTTTTGCTGCTGGCATGGCTGGCGGGGGGGATTTTCATGTTTTCACGCCTCGATATCGAGGCGTATCCTGACCCTTCTCCGCCGCTGGTAGAGATCATTACGCAGAATTCATCCTGGTCCGCCGAGGAGATGGAGCGCCAGGTGACCGTTCCGATTGAAACGGGGCTCTTCGGCATCCCACACCTGCAATACACCCGTTCGGTCAGCATTTTCGGGCTCAGCGACGTCAAACTCTATTTCGATTACGACAGCGATTACTTCTGGGATCGCCAGGAAGTCCTGAACCGCGTGCAGCTCATTGCTTTGCCCTCGGGACTTTCGCCGCAACTTTCGCCCTGGTCGCCGATCGGAGAGATCTATCGCTATCGCCTGACCGGAGATGGATTTTCCCTGAATGAACTGAAAGCCACGCAGGACTGGATGGTGCGCCGCGAAATCAAACAGGTACCGGACATCATCGACGTCACCACGTTCGGCGGCACCACAAAGCAGTATCAGGCCGAGGTGGACCCGCGAAAACTGCTGCAATACAAGGTGACACTGCCGCAGGTGGTCGCGGCCGTTTCGGCCAGCAACGCGAATGCCGGCGGCAATTACCTCACCATGGGAAGCCAGACCATGAACGTGCGCGGTCTTGGCTTGCTCCGCTCCATTGACGAAATGAAGAACGTGGTCATCACCGAGCGGAACGGTGTCCCGGTTTTCCTGCGCGATGTCGCTGACGTACACGAGGGTTTTCAGCCGCGCCTAGGACAGGTGGGCATCAATCACGAAGATGACGCCGTCGAAGGAATCGTGCTGCTGCAGCGCGGCGAGCAGTCGCTCCCGGCTCTAGCCGCGTTGCGGGAGAGAGTGGAGGCGCTCAATCATGGCTTGCTGCCCCGCGGCATGCAGGTGAAAACCCTCTATGACCGCACGGACCTGGTCAACCTGACGACTACGACGGTTCGCCACGTGGTGCTGGAAGGCCTGACGCTGGTGACACTCTTGCTGCTCATTTTTCTGGGCGATGTGCGCATCTCTTTGATTGCGGCGCTGACCATTCCGTGTTCCCTTCTGTTTGCGTTCTCCTTGATGGTATTTACGGGGCGCTCGGCTAACCTAATTTCGCTAGGGGCCGTGGACTTCGGGATCCTCGTGGACGCCGCAGTGATCGTATTGGAAAATGTCTACCGTCAATTGCACGCTCCGAAACCTGGAGATTCGGAATTTGAGACGATCGCATCCGCGGCCGGTGAAGCAGTTCGCCCCGTCCTGTTTTCCGTGCTGGTCATCATAGTGGCGCTGATCCCACTTTTTACGATGCAGGGCGTGCCAGGAAAAATATTCGGCCCCATGTCGGTGACGTATGGGTTCGCCCTGACGGGCGCGATGCTTTTCGCGATCTTCTTCGCTCCAGTCCTGAGTTCCTTTCGAGGATCGAAAACCAAAGCCGAAGCAGACACGCACCTCGTGTCGTGGCTGCGCCGGGGCTATAACCGTTCGCTTCGCTGGACGCTATCTCACCGCGGGGTGGTAGCGGTGATCGCAATTGTGGTCCTTGCCGGAGCACTGTCGCTGCTTCCATTTCTCGGCGGAGAGTTCATGCCCAAGCTCGAAGAGGGCAATTTGTGGATCCGTGCTACTCTTCCTCAAGACGTCTCGATCGAAACCGCCCGTCAGATTTCCCACGATACACGGGAAATACTTCTCAAGTATCCGGAAGTCACGCAAGTCGTGTCGCAGACTGGGCGTCCCGATGACGGCACGGATGTAATCACATTCAACAATATCGAGTTCATGGTCTCATTGAAATCGCCCGACGATTGGCCCGGCAGGATCAGCAAGGAGAATCTGATCAAGCTGATGGACGCGGATCTCGAAAAATTCCCAGGCATTGATTTCAATTTTTCACAAAATATTCAAGATAACGTCGAAGAAGCCATGTCGGGCGTAAAGGGTGAAAACTCGCTGAAACTCTTCGGCGATGATATCAATGTTCTGGTCGCGAAGGCCGGGGAAATCCATGACGTTATGGCCCGCGTCCCAGGCATTGAAGACCTCGGCGTGCTCCAGGAAACCGGCCAACCTGAATTGCTTGTCTCGATTGATCGCGGCGCAAGCGGCCGGTACGGTCTAATGGCGGCGGACGTGAACGCCGCCGTCCAGGCTGCCATCGGAGGCTTGGCCGCGACGCAGATTCTCGAAGGGGATCGCCGATTCGATTTCGTCATACGGTATCCGGGGCAGTTCCGCGAAAGCACCGAAGCCATTCGCAATATCCTCTTGCCAACGCCGGATGGAGGAAGCATCCCCCTCGGCCAGATCGCGCAGGTTTCGCTCGATGATGGAGCATTCATGATTTATCGCGAGAACGGCCGGCGCTACATTCCGATCAAGTTCAGCGTCCGCGGCAGGGACTTGGCCGGGACGATGTCGGACGCGCAGCAGCGGATACCACGAGCCGTGCGCCTTCCCGAGGGATACCATTACGAATGGGCGGGAGAATACGACAGTCTGAAGAAAGAGCAACAAAGGCTGGCTATCGTTGTCCCTGTAAGTTTGTTGGTGATCCTGGCCCTGTTGTTCATGGCCTTCAATTCGATTCGGGATGCGCTGCTTGTGATGGCCATGCTTCCCTTCGGCATGATCGGCGGATTTCTCTCGCTGCTCATCACTGGAACTCCGTTCAGTATTTCGGCTGCTGTGGGCATGGCCTCGGTCGTCGGCGTTTGCACGCTCGGTGGAGTTGTGATGCTCTCCGGCATCCGCCGGGACGAAGCCAAAGCACATTCCATAAGAGCGGGAATCGAAATGGGCGCATTGGCCGAAATGCGTCCCGTGCTGATGGCCTGTGCCGCGGCCGGACTGGGCCTGCTGCCGGGAGCCGTAACAACCAGCATCGGCGCTCAGGCGCAACAACCATTGGCACGCGTCGTTGTCGGAGGCATGATCACGTCCCCGCTGGCCATTCTCTTCGTGTTGCCCATGCTGGCGAGTTTCTGGCTGCGGGCAAAACAACAAAATGACTAAAAGCCCCGACTTCAGTTCGCGGCGGCCAGCCAGAGGTCGCAAGCTCTAGTCAGCGTTGGCACGCCAATGCCGATGCTATACTGTCGGACAACGCGGAAGTGGCGGAATTGGCAGACGCGCCAGCCTTAGGAGCTGGTGGCCGAAAGGCCGTAGGGGTTCGAGTCCCTTCTTCCGCACCAAGATGTTCGGGATGCTTGAACCACAACAATGAAAAAATCGATAGAGCCCACGCTTATAAGCCATAAGCGTGGGGCACCCGCGACATCAAACCACTCAAAGCCTGCCCCACCCGTCCTGCCTAGGGCTGCGAATGCAGGGGATCGAAATCGGAACTTTCTCGACGCATGCATCCCGATGCATCAGTCAGGCCGACGACCGTTAGAAGGTGGGGGGCAACGTCCTCGTCCGAACTACTTTTTATGACAATCGGCGTGATTGTATATACCTTCCCAATTTCGTCAGTAATCTTGATCCGCACACCTCCAGGGAGGACCTCGGATTGAAAAGCGGCCCATCCGCGAACTGTCTGGCTCATCGTAAGCGGCTGTCCTCCTACCAATGAGTCAAAAAGCGACGAATTGATGACTCCCGCTTGCTTGTAATTGAATGGGTCAAATACACTAATATGTTTTATGAAAAATATGTTTTTGTCCCCGTTAGAGGGGATGTTTAGGGTACGTCCGACCTGAGGAATTTGGCCATGTTGCATTGGGAATATCAGATACCCAGATGTTAGATGTACTCTCCTTAAAAGTTGCCATTTCCCTTTGTTATTAATTTCCACCGTGTAGTTGATGACAGTCTTTGGGGTAGATTGAATATTTGTTAGCCTAAAGAACAAGAGATCATCAATAGAAACGAGAGAGCAGCCTCGTGGATCATCGTACTTCAACCAAAATCCGCTAAACGAGCATAGGCCAGGGCTTTCGATCCGCGCTTCAACCGCAAAGGCAAAAGGAATCTCAGGTTGTGCTGGTTGGTTCGCTTTTCTATCCCATGACGAAGGCAAGGAAGGAACGTCAACACCATGGCGACGCCCCTGCGTAGGCACACTAGCAGGTCGAAGATTTGCCGAATCTGCCTTACCTCTAATTTTATGAGGAATACCAATAAACAATTGATATGCGAATACGAGCGTCCAAACACAAAGAGGTATTACTGCGCTGGTTATAAGTCGCTCTCTCCAGTGTTGCCTCCACTCGTGTTTTCCTAAATCACGCCAGAGATTAATCACGAAGTACAGTACACCGCAACTGACTGCCAGCGTGCTTGTACCCATCGCAGCGACGGAATACGACCACGCTCGGCGGGCCAATTGAAGAAAGAAAGACACGGCGATTTACTCCGCAGGGCAGGCATCATGCTACCATGGCGGGTGGCGCATCCTTTATGGGGTTGTATTTTCGGGTGCCCGAACCCTCGCGGTTTTCGAAGCGTCGGAAACTTTTGATTTTTCCTTTTGATATTCTTCTTCCGCACCACAATTTCATTTCATCATGGGAACAAGTTCAATTTCGGGCACGGGGGACTTCGAGTGCGCCTGAGGCGTCCCGCGCAGCCGGCGAATGATTTCAAGTACCGCATAAGCCGCTGGCACGAAGGTGGCCCAGAAAATGGGATAACGGTAACGTGCCTCGAACTGCACCACATAATGGATGAGCGGGTAGAGGAATAACGTCGAGGAAAAGAGCAGGAATGCCCGGCGATGGTTTCGATAAAGCAGGGCGAGTCCCACCAAGGAAAAAATCGTGAGTATGCCGGTGGGAATCGCGTAACGCAGGCCATTGAGATAAGGAAACCAGAATTTGAGAAAGCGCTGCCACGTCAGCAAAGCAAACGCGCGAGGATTTGACGCGATCCAGTCCTCAGCCTGCTGCAACTTCTCGTGATTGAAGCGAATTTCGCCTTCCCCGGCAACCTGGGCTGCGATGGCCGGGTTGGCATTCGGGTGGGTCTGGTCGTGGCATCCCGAATTGTAATTCTCCAGCATCGTCGGCCCGGCGCAGGAATTATTGGAAGTCGCAAGCTCCAGCCCGAAATTATCGCGTATGAAAAATACCGCGTGGAACTCCCGGTAATTGCGGATGAACCAGGGCAGGCACGCCAGTGCCGCTCCGGCAACCACAATCACCATGGCTCGGCGCGCGCGCAACATCAGCTCCGGCGAGTTCTCCATGGCCGCAATGTGCGGCCAGGCAAATAGCAACAGCACGCACTGCGGGTTGGTGAGAATCGCAATGCCCCAGAGGAATCCCAGGAGAGCGGAATGTCCCCAATCCAGCGGCGCCTCGAAATACAGGAGCGTGACCACGCACAGTACAACGAGCAACGCCCCGGTAAAGAGCGATTCCCATTCCAGCAGGACGCGATAGGGCTGGACGATTACGCCAAATGCCGCCGCGAGCACTCCCGGCGCGACGCCCAGTCCGAGTCGCCTCGACAGCGCGGGAAGCAGTGCCAGTTGTAGCGCGAGAAAACCAATATTGAGCGCCCAAAGAACTATTGCTCCTGTCCCGCCGATTCCAAACACTTTCGCTACGAGCGCAAACAAAAGTACATAGCCCGGAGCAGTGTGGGCCGTTGGACCAGTGGGAAGCGCAAAATAGGGATGGGCAAAGTCCCCTTCATGCACCAGCGTTAGTGCGACCCTGGTTATTTCCGCTCCATGCCGCAGATCATGGTATGCAAGTTTCCCCTGTGGCGAAATTGCGTAGATCAGAGAGCTGGCAATGAAAATAAGGATCGTAAGTTTGGGGAGGGAAAGATCTTGACCAATCTGCTTCCATCGACCCCGATTCATCGCACGGCTCTGCAATGAGTTCTCGCGGGCGGGCGCCGCGCTGAGAAGCCAGGGACTCTGGGGAATTTGTTTCGCATCATTTACTACCCAATCAAGCTGACTTTAGTTTAGGAAACGAGTCTCGAGCGCGCAATCGTTCCCGCGAACGCTATCGCGTATGGGTACCGGGGCACGGCAGGGCTCTGCATCCCTTGAGGATTGCATGTCGGCGGATGTGGGTGTACGTTATCCGTCGGGTTGGGCAGCCAAAATAGAAATCCCTCGAAAAAATACTGGAGATCAGCCGCCACGAAAGGGAGAATTACGATGATTGATAAGAAAGCGTCGAGTCAAAGATTGAGCATCGCGCGCCGGGACTTCCTCAAGGTAGGAGCCGCCGGTTCAGTGACAACCCTCTTGAGTGCCAAGATGGCGCTCGCGGATGGCATTGCGTGGTGGGATGCCCGCCCGGGCAAGGAGGGCGTTGGCCGCCCACTTTCGATTGATGTCCACGCCCACTGGGCGCCTCTGCCGTACCAGGCCGCAATAAAAGAATACGGACACAGGATTGAGATTCATCCCTTTTATTCCGATTTGGAAGGGCGCGTCAAATGGATGGACGAGCGCGGCGTTCAGATGCACCTTTTGTCTCTCGACGGCAGCGCCCCCTGGCAGTGGGCGTCGAAGGAACAGGGCCTGCGCCTCGCGCAAATTGTAAATGACGCCGGATTAGAGGCCCATGCCAAGTACCCGGACCGCTTTCCCATCGCGATGTCCGTACCGGTTCGAGATCCGGCAGACACTCTGCAAGTTCTGAATCGATACGCGGGAAAGCCTGGAATCAGAGCGGTCCACCTGCCCGATTCCATCGGAAATGACTACCTCTTCGAGCCGGCATTCGCTCCGGTCTTCGCACGGTGCGAGGAACTTGGCTACCCGCTTATTTTCCACCAGATTGGCAGCGGGACGAGAAACGAAAGGACGTCGGGGGGGCCGCTAAGCCTGGGGGCCGCGATCGATGCTCCCTATGATCACATGGTTATCGCGACCAAATTTGTTCTGAGCGGCACTCTCGACAAGTTCCCCAAACTTGAGGTCGTCCTGCCGCATGCGGGCGGTGACTTCCCCTGGCTTGCCGCGCGCGTCGACCACTTCAATTCGCATTACAACCTCGACCGTGGCCCGATGGTGGCCCTGGCTCATCCATTCAGGGATTACCTGCGGCGATTCCATTACGACTACCTCACATACTATCCCGAGGGATTCCGTTACCTATTGGGCCTGGTGGGGTCAGAGCGCATCCTCGTCGGGACGGATATCTTCGCCGCCCAGGACGTCCAATATCCCAACGCTGTCCTCGATCAATTCAACCTCCCGAAAGCGGATCGCGACCGCATCCTGTTCGGGAATGCCAAGAGGCTTTTGCATCTCAGTTAGATTGAGGAGCAACAGCGTTTTCCGGAGTGCCTGATCATCGAGACCTTGCGTTCGTATGCAGCGGAAGGAATCCGGAGGTTAGCTTCATGCCGATTGGGATGAAGGACAAGTTGAGAAGGGGGCGGTGGATGCGCGCCGCCGCTTTCTCCCTTGTGGCATGCCTTTGTGTCGCTTCCTATTGTCGCAGTGCCCACGCCCAAGCCCAACCGCATTACAAGGTGGACCCGTTCTGGCCAAAAGAATTGCCCAACAATTGGATCGTGGCACAAATTGGTGGAATGGCCGTCGATCAAAACAATCACATCTGGGTCTTGCAGCGTCCCCACAGCAACGCTCCGGACGACATCAGCGCCGACCCGAGTTCACACCATTCCGCCATGTGTTGTATCGCTGCGCCCCCGGTGCTGGTATTCGATACCGAGGGGAACCTCATCAAATCCTGGGGCGGTCCCGGAGCCGGTTATGACTGGCCGACTTCCGAGCACGGAATCTATGTGGAACGAAATGGCAACGTCTGGATTGGCGGCAACGGCGCTGACGATCGACAGGTGCTCAAGTTCACCAACGACGGAAAATTCATCAAACAAATTGGGCACCCTTCCAAGGACCCGGCGAACAGCTTGGACACGACTCTGCTCGGCAGGCCTGCCGGATTAGAGGTGGACGAGGCGGCGCACGAGTTGTACGTCTCGGACGGTTATATGAACAAACGGGTCATCGTGTTTGATTCGGAGACACTAAAATTCAAGCGCATGTGGGGCGGGTATGGAAACGTGCCCAATGATACGAATCCTGGCCCATACGTATTCAATCCCAGCGCACCCCACGATCAACAGTTTCGGTCCCCTGTCCATTGCGCGCATATTGCCAACGATGGATTGGTATACGTCTGCGATCGCGCCAACGACAGAATTCAGGTATTTACGAAGGCGGGCAAGTTCATCAAGGAGTTTTATGTGCGTCCGGAAACCCTGGAGGCTGGGACCATTTGTGACGTGGGCTTCTCGAAAGATCCCGGTCAAGCGTACCTGCTGATGGCCGATTGCACCAACGACGTGATCTGGACGTTGCGGCGCAGCGACGGCGCGGTGCTCGGGACGCTGGGACACTCCGGTCGCAATGCAGGGCAGTTCCACGCGGTGCATGTCATGGTGCAGGACTCGGCAGGGAATCTTTACACGGGCGAAGTCGACACGGGCAAAAGGCTGCAAAAATTCCTGCTGGTGGGCGGGAAATAGTCCTCGATTCAAGTCACCGCCCGATCATTTCCAATTTGGCTTGAATGAGCTTTCCGCAAAGACCGCCACGGCACTTTTTTGATAAGGCACACGGGTTTGCATGTCCAAGTTTATCCCTGCCCCATGCTTGTATACTTATAAAGACAGCGTCATTCAGCGATAAACCCTAAATCCTATCGATACGTGAGGCGAGCTAAGACGATGTCTTCAAAAGATCGGCGCGCCACCCAGCGTTTTCAACCCAAGCCGGAAAGTCGCGTCATTTACGGCGCAGCCTCAACCGCCTTGCGGGACCTGAGTCTCGAGGGCGTTTTTGTTTTCGACCCGGATCCCCTTCCCGTTGGGTCAGAAATTGCCTTCACCCTGCGGGCGGGTGATCAGGATATCTCCCTGGAAGGGATTGTCCGGCACTCCGTGGATCAGGAAGGTATGGGAATCCAATTTACGAAAGTCTCTGCGGAGTCGAAACGAAGGCTAAGAATACACATCGCCAGCCTGGTTCCGGCTCCCAGCCACGAGGTAAAGGTTTAGCGTCTTGATTCTGCAAGCCTCGGAACTCAGTGTCGGGAAAATGCATGCCAGGAAGTGTACGCCTCAAGCCGCACCCCTAAGGTCCTCACAGAAATCGAGCCTACACCCACTGCCAGACCGAGTTGACGCCACTGCTGGATTCCCCTATACTTCAGTTTCGTTGTACCCCGCTCGCAGTTCTTTCCCGTTTCCTTTTTCCGGACCGAGAAGCGGCAAAGAGTAGTCGTGCGAGTATTCCTGAAATTTTGAAAATGTCTTAAATACTCTTTATATTTGGCGAGCTGCACGCGCAGCCCGCGCACGTAAAAAAAGCTGAGTATGCGAAGACCAGACCATGACTGAAGCGACTTGCCGGCGCGAGCTGGAACTCGAAATTCCCGCAGAAACAGTGCAGAAAGCGGTCACACGTGTGGCGCGGGAATTTGCCCGCATGGCCCGCGTGCCGGGATTCCGCCCTGGGAAAGCTCCCGAGGCGTTGATCCGCCGCAGGTTCGCCGACGATATCAAAAGCGAAGTGCTGCAATCCCTGGTCCCCGAGCAAATCGAGCGCGCCGTCACCGAAAACAAGATGGTGCCGATCACCCGGCCGGAAGTCGACAAGGTAGATTTCGCAGAGGGCGGGCCGGTGAAGTTTCGCGCCACGTTCGAGGTGCTGCCTGAGTTCGAGCTGGGACAATATAAAGATCTCGAAGTGGAGCTGGACGACCTCAAGGTTGAGGACGCAGATGTCGATAAAGCGATTGAGGAGTCGCGCGACCGCGCCGCAACTTTTGTTCCTGTCGAAGGCCGTCCCGTCGCCGACGGGGATTACGCGCAGTTGAAGCTGAAAGGCGTGCCGGCGGGCGGCGGTGAAACGCTCGACGCGGAAAGCGTGCTCTGCCACGTGGGCGGCGAAGAAACCATGGACGCGTTCAACCAGAATTTGCGTGGAGCGAGCGCCGGCGACCACAAGAATTTCGATGTGACTTATCCCTCCGACTATCCCGATCCGAAGCTGCAGGGAAAAACATACTCCTACGCAGTCGAAGTACTGGGCATCAAGGAAAAGAAACGCCCGGAACTGACCGATGAATTCGCCAAAGATCTGAGCGAAGGGCAGACGGTCGAAGAGCTGCGCACCAAGGTTCGTGAAAATCTGGAAGCGGCACGCACGCATCGCCAGAATGATCAGACGCGGGAGAAGCTGCTGGCGCAATTAGTGAAGAGCCATGACTTCCCCGTTCCACAGGCATTAGTCGAGCATCAAATGGATTCGCGTCTCGAGCGCACCGTGCGGTCTCTCGCAGCGCAGGGCGTGGATCCACGAGCGGTCAATGTGGACTGGGTGGCTCTCCGCAGCAGACAGAAGGATCGTTCGATCGAAGATGTGAAGGCGGAGCTGTTGCTCGACCGC
This sequence comes from Terriglobia bacterium, assembly GCA_963705015.1. GTDB lineage: Bacteria > Acidobacteriota > Terriglobia > Acidiferrales > UBA7541 > Palsa-360. Next base: position 4,510,920 of record CAVPIN010000002.1, on the reverse strand, counting down.
ATCGCAACGGCTGAAAACATCGACGTGACCGAAGAAGATTTGGAAAAAGAGATTGCGGCAATCGCGGAACGCAGTGGCGAATCGGCCACAGCCGTTCGCGCGAACTTGACAAGGCAAGGTGCGCTCGATAGGATGAAATCGAACCTCCGGAGCGGAAAAACTCTGGACTGGCTCTGCCGAAATTCCCGGACCCGGACAAAAATCGAGGAGAAATGAAGCGGTTCTGGCCGGGATCCTCCGCGCACCCTAAAAAATCAATGAACTATACAGAAGATTCGAGTCCACGCGCGACAACACTTGTTCCCATGGTGGTCGAACAGACCAACCGGGGCGAGCGGGCCTACGATATTTATTCCCGGCTGCTCAAGGACAACATTATTTTTATTGGGACGCCGATCGATGACCACGTCGCCAATCTGGTGACCGCTCAGCTCCTGTTTTTGGAGGCGGAAGACCCGGAGAAAGATATTTCGCTGTACATCAACTCGCCGGGCGGCTCCATCACGGCGGGAATGGCCATTTACGACACCATGCAGTTCGTGCGGCCAAGCGTCGTGACCATTTGCGTCGGCCAGGCTGCCTCGATCGCCGCGCTGTTGCTGACCGCCGGAGCGCCGAAGAAGCGATTTTCCCTTCCCAACTCCCGCATCCTGATTCACCAGCCCTGGATGTCGGGCTTGTCCGGCCAGGCTACCGATATTGATATCCACGCCAAGGAAATCCTGCGCATGCGCACGGTGATCAATGGCCTGCTGGCGCAGCATAGCGGGCATCCTCTCGATACTCTGGAAAAAGACGTCGAGCGCGATTTCATCATGTCTGCGGCGCAAGCCAAGGAATACGGGCTAATCGACGAAATTATTACCAAGCACCGCTAAGCGTTCCAAAAAGTTAGTAACGAAAAAACGCGGCGGTGTACGGAAGCTGTAAAGGGGCTAGAATAATCCGCACGGCAGATAACGGGCGCGGGCTCTACTTGGAGCCCGCCGGAACATTGCCCGCATGCCGCCGGAGGGCGTCACACCGTTGAGAAAACTGAGTACTGACGAACCGTTGCGCTGTTCCTTCTGCCATAAGACGCAGGAGCAGGTCGAGAAATTGATCAGCTCGCCCTCTGACTATCCGCGCGCCTATATCTGCAACGAATGTGTGACCGTCTGCGAGCAAATCCTCGAAGAGGAGAAGCGCGAACAGGCCAATCCGGTAAACAAGAGGCTGCCGCGGCCTCCCGAAATCAAATCGTTCCTGGATGGTTACGTAATCGGCCAGGACAAGACCAAGAAGAAGTTGGCCGTTGCGGTCTACAACCACTACAAACGGATTTTCCTGAATCGACAGCCGGGCGACGTGGAATTGACGAAGTCGAATATTTTGCTCATTGGCCCGACGGGAACCGGCAAAACTTTGCTCGCGCAGACGCTTTCCCGCATGCTGGATGTTCCCTTTGCCATCGTAGATGCCACCACTTTGACTGAAGCCGGGTACGTGGGCGAAGACGTCGAGAACATTATCCTGAAGCTCCTGCAGGCAGCCGACGGAGACGTCACCAAAGCGCAGCAAGGGATTATTTACATCGACGAAATCGACAAGATCTCCAAGAAAGACGAGAACCCATCGATCACGCGGGATGTTTCGGGCGAAGGCGTGCAGCAAGCCCTGTTGAAGATTCTCGAGGGCACCATTGCCAATGTCCCGCCGCAGGGTGGGCGCAAGCACCCGCACCAGGAATTCACGCCCGTCGATACCACCAACATTCTGTTTATTTGTGGCGGCGCTTTTGTGGGTCTCGAAAAAACCATCGAGCGGCGCATCGGACAGAAATCACTCGGGTTTCATACCGACGCGCAGCCGTCCACCGCGCAGCGGCGTAACATCGAACTGCTCGCTCAGGTGCAGCCCACCGATCTGATCCGCTACGGGCTCATTCCCGAATTCGTGGGGCGACTGCCCGTCGTCGGCGTATTGGGCGATCTGGACAAGGGCGCGCTGATGCAGATTCTGACGGAACCCAAGAACGCGCTCATCCGTCAATATCAGAGACTGTTCGAGTTTGAGAACGTGCGGCTGCGCTTCGCCGACGATGCGCTGGAAACCGTTGCGGAGCTGGCCCTGCAGCGCAAGGTGGGAGCGCGCGGCCTGCGCATGATTCTCGAAGATCTGATGCTCGAGCTGATGTACCACTTGCCGGCCCAGCGCAAACTCCGTGAATTCGTAGTAACTGCAGAAATGGTCCGTAGCCGCGAAATTAACTGGACGCTGCTTGAAAAGGCTGGATAGAAATCAAACGATCGCTCAAGGAGCCGTCGCATAACCACGGAACCCATGTTCAATCGAGAAAAAACTGAACTGAAGCGCGTGCCGATGATGCCGGTGCGCGATCTCGTCATCTTCCCCCAGATGATGAATCCGTTCATCGTGGGCCGGGAAAGCTCCTTGCGGGCGCTCGAAGAAGCCCTAGCCACCGACAAGAAGATTTTCCTGGCCACGCAGCACGATGCTTCCGTCGACGATCCCAAGCCCGAGGAAATTTACACGGTTGGCACGCTTGCCAATATCGTGCAAAGCGTGCGATTGCCCGACGGCAACTTGCGAGTCCTGGTGGAGGGAGTCGAGCGCGCCAAGGTCGTGCAAGTCACCACGGACGAAGGATTTTTCCGGGCGGCGCTGAAAGTGGTTCCCAATAAGGCTGAGCCTTCCCCGCAGATGGAGCAGGCCGTAACGAAAGTTACAGGCCTGTTCGAGCAGTATGTGAAGCTCTCGCAGAGCCTGAATTACGACACCATGATTGCCGCGACGCGGGTCGATGATCCCGCGAAACTCTCTGACACGATCGCGTCCAATCTGCAGATTCCGGTCGAAGAAAAACAGGAGTTGCTCGAGAATTTCGACCCCCTGGACCGCTTGAGCCGCGTCGTCGAGATCCTCGAAAGCGAAATCGAAAAGCTCAACGTGGACCGCAACATCAACACGCGCGTCAAACGCCAGATGGAGCGCGCGCAAAAAGAGTACTACCTCAACGAAAAGCTCAAAGCCATCCATAAGGAACTCGGCCGCGGCGAAAAGAACGATCTGGAAGACCTCAAGAAGAAGATCGATACGGCCGGCATGCCCAAGGACACCCACGAAAAGGCCGTCCAGGAGTTGAAACGCCTGGAAATGATGCCGCCCATGTCCGCCGAGTCCACCGTGAGCCGGAATTACCTCGAGTGGTTGCTGGCCGTGCCCTGGAAAAAGAGATCGAAGGAGATCCGCGACATCGCCATGGCCGAGCGGATTCTGGAAGAGGAGCATTACGGGCTCGAAAAAGTCAAAGAGCGCATCCTCGAATTCCTGGCCGTGCGGCAACTCGTGAAAAACCCCAAAGGATCGATCCTCTGCTTCGTCGGCCCCCCGGGTGTCGGCAAAACGTCGCTGGCCATGTCCATTGGGCGCGCCACCGGACGCAAATTTGTGCGCGTGTCACTGGGCGGCGTGCGGGACGAGGCGGAAATCCGCGGCCACCGGCGCACCTATATCGGCGCACTCCCCGGCCAGATCATCCAGATGATGAAAAAGGCCGGCACCATCAACCCCATCTTCGTGCTCGACGAAGTGGACAAAATGTCCACCGACTTCCGCGGCGACCCGTCAGCAGCATTGATGGAAGTTCTCGACCCGGAGCTCAACCACGCTTTCACCGATCATTATCTCGACGTTGAATACGATCTCTCTAAGGTCATGTTCGTGTGCACGGCCAACGTAATGCATACGATTCCGCAGCCTCTGCAGGACCGCATGGAAATCCTGCGCATCCCCGGCTATACCGAGGTGGAAAAAGCGCAGATTGCCATCCGCTTCCTGGTGCGGAAAGCGATGGAATCAACCGGCCTCAAGGAATCGAATATCACCTTCAGTGATACGGCGATCACCCATATTATCCGGCACTACACGCACGAAGCCGGGGTGCGCAGCCTCGAGCGGGAAATCTCCAATATTTGCCGCAAGGTGGCGCGGCGCGTCGTAAAGGATGGCAAGGAGTATTCCATCGCCATCACGCCCGAAAACGTCGGCGAATTTCTCGGCGTCATCAAGTACCGCGAAATCTGGGCCGAGAAAGTCAACGAAATCGGTCTGGCAACAGGCCTTGCCTGGACCGAGGTCGGCGGCTCGGTGCTTTCCACCGAAGCCACCATCATGCAAGGGAAGGGACGACTCACGCTCACCGGCAAGCTTGGCGATGTCATGCAGGAATCAGCCCAGGCGGCGATGAGTTATGTGCGCTCGCGGACCGCGAATTTGGGCCTGCCGCGCGATTTTTATCGCCATATCGATATCCACGTGCACGTCCCCGAAGGCGCCATTCCGAAAGACGGCCCGTCAGCGGGAATCACCATTGCCACCTCGATCGTCAGCGCGCTCACACGCATTCCGATCCGCTGCGATGTGGCCATGACCGGCGAAATCACTCTTCGTGGTAAAGTGTTGCCCATTGGTGGCATGAAGGAAAAATTGCTGGCGGCCCATCGCATGGGAATGCGCACGGTGATTCTCCCCAAGGACAATGAAAAGGACCTGGCGGAAATTCCTGCGGAAATTCAGGCCGGCTTGACCCTGCGGTTTGTGGAGAGCATGGATCAGGTTCTGGACATCGCCCTGGAACGGCCCCTGACACCTGCGACGCACGACGCTGCCCCCGAAGTGGCGGCGAAGTTTGAAACTGAAACCGAGAGCGATCAAGAATTGACCAACTGAGGGAAACCTCGGCACAGGGGTGCGGTCTCCGCTTTTACGCCGAACCTGCACGGGAAGCGTGGGCCCTGCGCGAACATTCCGTCCCGAAGGATTGCAGTAAAACCTGAAAAAAGGTGCTTCAGGATGCGGAACGCACGGAAGTAACTCGCATCACCATTTTTTGAATATCCAGTTTGGCTAGCCCGGTCGGAAATTGACATAACCTCTCCGGAGTGCGCCGATTAGGACAACCCCGGCCTGATCTTCAGGCTTATCTCTCAATACGTTAAGGAAATAACACCGATGAGTATTAGTCTTGCAGAACTGAAAGAAAAGAATATTACCGACCTGGCGAAAATTGCCAAGGATCTGGCCATCCCCGGATCGAGCGGCATGCGCAAGCAGGAGTTGATCTTCCAGATCCTGCGCGCCCAGACGGAAAAGAATGGCTTGATCTTCTCGGAAGGCGTCCTGGAATGCCTGCCCGACGGCTTCGGCTTCCTGCGCGCGCCGGAGTACAACTATCTTCCCGGCCCGGACGATATTTATGTCTCGCCGTCGCAGATCCGGAAGTTCGATCTGCGGACCGGCGACACCGTTTCCGGGCAGGTCCGTCCACCCAAGGACGGCGAGCGTTATTTCGCGCTGATCAAAGTCGAAGCGGTCAATTTCGAAGATCCCGAGGTCGCGCGAAACAAAATTTTCTTTGACAACCTGACGCCGCTCTATCCCCAGGGACGCTTGAAGATGGAGACCACCCGGGAAAATCTCACCGGCCGCGTGCTGGACCTGCTTTGCCCGGTCGGCAAAGGCCAACGCGGACTGATCGTGGCCCCGCCGCGCACCGGAAAGACCATGATGCTGCAGGCCTTCGCCAACTCGGTGACCACCAACCATCCGGAAGTGACGCTGATCGTCCTGCTGATCGACGAGCGCCCGGAAGAAGTCACCGACATGCAGCGCACCGTGAAGGGCGAGGTCATCAGTTCCACCTTCGATGAACCGCCCCAACGGCACATTCAGGTCGCGGAAATGGTCCTCGAGAAAGCCAAGCGCCTGGTGGAGCACAAACGCGACGTCGTGATTCTGCTCGACTCGGTGACACGCCTGGCGCGCGCTTACAACGCGGTCACGCCGCCCTCCGGCAAAGTTCTTTCCGGCGGTATCGACGCCAACGCTTTGCAGCGCCCCCGGCGATTCTTTGCCGCCGCGCGGAACGTCGAGGAAGGCGGCTCTCTCACGATCATCGCCACGGCGCTGATCGATACGGGCAGCCGCATGGACGACGTTATCTTCGAGGAATTCAAGGGCACCGGCAACATGGAAATTAACCTGGACCGCCGCCTGGTGGACAAGCGCATTTTCCCTGCCATCGACATCAACCGCTCAGGCACGCGTAAGGAAGAGTTGCTGATGCCGCCGGACGAACTCAACCGCGTTTGGGTGCTACGCAAGGTGCTGAATCCTCTCTCACCTGTCGAAGCTATGGAATTGCTCTGCGGACGCCTCTCGAAATCGAAGTCGAATGCTGAATTTCTTGCTTCGATGTCCAGCCCGACCTGACGGTTTGCGCGTTTCATTCCCCCCTTCCAAGACTGGCTGGCGCCGAGCTGGCCGGCATGAGCTTTTCCGCATCGAAGGGGTTCGTTATGAAATTTGTGGCCCGCCAGCCCATCCTGGACCGCAAACGCCGGGTGTATGCCTATGAGCTGCTGTTTCGCTCGGGAATCCAAAATTCCTGCCAGGGCGCCAATTTGGAGCAGGCTTCCCTTTCCATGTTCGATACGTCCTTCCTGATCGGCCTGCACAGGCTGACCGGGGGACTGCGCGCATTCATTAACTGCCCGAGGGAATTCCTGCTGCAGAAATACGTCTCGCTTCTTCCGCGCGAGCTGGTAGTGGCGGAACTTCTCGAAACGTTTTGCCGGACGTGGAAGTGATCGATGCCTGCCGCTGCTTAAAGCAAGAGGGCTATCTGCTCGCGCTCGACGATTTCGTCGATACGCCCGATTGGGCTCCGCTTGTGGAGATCGCCGACTTCATCAAAGTCGATTTTCGCCTCACCAATCGTTTGGAACAGCGCGCACTCGCGGCCCGCTATGCGGGAAGAGGGATCCGCATGCTGGCCGAGAAGGTGGAAACTCCGGAGGAGTATGCGGTAGCCATGGACATGGGATACTCCTTGTTCCAGGGCTATTTTTTTTGCAGGCCGGAAATATTGCATCAACGGGCCATCCCCTCTTTCAAACTCGCCTACCTTCAGTTGCTTCAGACGGTAGCCGCGGACGATTTTAGCTTTGACGCTCTCGCCGCAACCATTGAACACGAGCCTTCCCTGACGTTCAAATTGCTCCGCTATTTGAACTCCGCGGCCTTCGGCCTTCGTTCGGAAATTCATTCGATCCATCATGCGCTGAGTTTGCTCGGCGAGCGCGAACTTCGCAAATGGATCGCCGTCGTTTGGGTGGGCGTGATGGCGGATGGAAAGCCTGATGAGTTGATGACGGTGCCGCTGGTTCGGGGACGATTTTGCGAGTTGCTTGCCTCGCGGGCAAAGATGGCCGATCAGGCCAGCGATCTATTCCTTCTCGGGTTGCTCTCGGTCATCGATGCCGTCCTCGAAATGCCGCTGGACGTCATTCTTGCGGAACTTCCGGTTCGGAAGGAAATCAAAGAGGCGCTGCTGGAGCAGCCGGTTCCTTACCGGGACTTGCTCGACTTGGCGAAAGCGCTCGAACGAGCCGACTGGGAAAAAGTCAGCACGCTGGCTTCGGTTTTGAGGATAAAGGAAGCGAAAATTTCCGAGCTGTATATCTCCGCCGTGGAGTGGTCCAATGCGCTCCGGCGCGAAACTCGGCAACTCGTCATGCGATAAGCACGCCAATTCCGGGCCCCATACTCGGGGTCGCCGTCAGCGGCCCGCAGCTTTGGCTTTCTCGCTCGCCAGCAGGACGATCACGCGGGCGGTTTCCTCGGCATCCATTGCGGTGTTGTCCACCACCACGGCATCCGTCGCGCGAACCAGGGGTGACATTTCACGCTCGCGGTCGCGGCGGTCGCGTTCCCGCACACCGGCCAGCACGATCAGAGGGTCGGAGGCTTCGCCCTTTTCGCACAGTTCCTGCCAGCGACGCTGCGCGCGTACTTCTGGCGAAGCATCGAGAAAAATCTTCAGGTCGGCATGCGGAAAAACGACGGAACCAATGTCGCGGCCTTCCATCACTACGCCGCCCTGCTCTCCAGCGCGCCGCTGCTCGGCCACCAGGGGATGGCGTACTCCTGGAATCACCGCGACCACCGATGCCGCGTGGGAGACTTCCGGCGTGCGAATCCAGTCCGTAATGTCTTCCCCGTCCAGAATCACGTGTTGCTTTCCGTTGCGGGACACCAGGTCAATTCGCACGCGGCTGGCCAGTGCCGAAAGTTGCTCGGGCGAATCGAGAGGCACACGGTCGCACAATGCCTTCCAGGCGACCGCGCGATACATCGCTCCGCTGTCGAGGTGCGTGTACCCCAGCAGTTCCGCCACGCGTCGCGCCACCGTGCTCTTCCCCGACCCCACAGGGCCGTCAATGGCAATGATCAGTTTGTCTTTCACAGGAGAGTTAACCCAGATTTTTAGCAAACCCGCCGAGAATTGCTGCTGAATTCAGTAAACGCCGATGCGGTTTGGTGTTGTCGCAGTTGTAGGGGCACGGCATGCCGTGCCCCTACAGCCGCCCAGTAGTCTAGCAGTTTCATGAGTGGTCGCGCTTCCGATTTAGATTGTGCGTCAGTTGCTTGCAGAAAATATGGGTTAAATTCGCTTGAAGGCGCGCTCGATTTCCTTCACCGAGTAGCGCAGCACGATCGGGCGTCCATGCGGGCAGCTCATCGGCGCTTCCGTTTTGGCCAGCTCCGCCAGCAGCCATTCCATTTTTGTCTGGTCCAGGGGCATGTTCACCTTGATGGCCGCATGGCAGGAAGTGGAGGCAGCGATTTTTGCCTGCAGCGAGTCCATCGAAATTGCCGAGTTCTCGCGGTCTGTTCCGTCGAGAATTTCCATCAGCAGGCGTTCAGCGTCGGACGTCGCAATTCCTGACGGCGCGGCATGAATGGCCACGCTGCGCGGGCCCATTTGCGCGACTTCGAAGCCGTTGGCAGTAAGTTCCTCGGCGACCCGCTCGAAAATGACCAGTTGGCGCGGCGAAAGCTCCACCATCAGCGGCACCAGCATGCGCTGACCTGTAAGCTGACCGGCGCGGCGCGCGCGCAAGTGTTGCTCGAACAGCACACGTTCGTGCGCGACGTGCTGGTCGATGATCCACAATCCTTCCCCGTTCACCGCCACGATGAAGCTTGAACTTATCTGTCCCAGCGGCTTCAGCTCGCTCAAGCTTTCGGCGCTGGCCAGCGAATCGGCTCCCGCTGTTGCTTCGCGAAACTGCTCGGAAATCGCGGCGCCCGATTCCTCTGACAGCGTTCCGATGCCGCTTTCAAACTGGAATCGTTGCGGCTCTGGACGAAGGGGCGCCGCACTCAATTCAAAATCGCTGGCTGTCGCCGCGCCTGCCGACCCCGCAAAATTCATTGGAGGAATCACGGCGCGCGGCAAGCCTACATTGCCATTTCCCGCTCCTGCAGCAGCAACTGCGGCAACATTGCCCTCCTGATTTTGTGGAGACAGAGCCGCCGCTGCAACGCCGGGAAAACTCGGAATCGGTCGCGCGCGCGAAAGCGCCTGGCGAATCGTATCGCGCGTAAAGTCGTGCACAAATTGCGGGTGCCGGAAGCGCACTTCAATTTTCGCGGGATGAACGTTTACGTCCACTTCATCAGCGGGCAGATCGAGAAAGAGCAGGACCGCTGGAAACACCGCGGGCGGCAGAACGTTGCGGTAGGCTTCGTGAATCGCATGCAGGATCAGCCGGTCGCGGACCAGCCGGCGGTTCACGAAAACGTAAATTCCATTGCGATTGCTGCGCTGCACGTCGGGCCGTGATGCGAACCCGCGCACCACCAACTCCGCAGCGCGCTCCTCGGGAGCGAGATCGGCTTCGGTGATCGCGGCGCGCATGGGCGAAGAAACCGGCGTGATCTCGAACAATTCTTCAAGCGCCTGGCGGCCGAATAATTGATACACGCGCTCGGACATGGTCTCCACAGCCGTGGCGTGAATGATTTCTTGCGTCGGCGTCTTCAGTACGAATTGCTTATCGGGATGCGCGAGCGCGTAATGGGTCACGAGCGAGGCGATATGCCCGAGTTCCGTGGTCTCCGATTTCAGGAAATTGCGCCGCGCGGGCACGCAGTAAAAGAGGTCGGCGACGCTGATCGTGGTCCCCGCCGGAAGCCCTTCCGGTTTGACGTTCACTAGCCTGCCGCCGGCAAACTCGATCCGCGTTCCCTCTTCTTCCTCGGCTGCGCGCGTTTGCAGCAGCAGCCGCGAAACCGCCGCGATCGAAGGAAGCGCCTCCCCTCGAAACCCAAGCGTGGCGATCGAGAGAAGGTCGTCGGCCGTGCGCAACTTTGACGTGGCGTGCCGCTCGAACGCCAGCAGAGCGTCGTCGTGCGCCATTCCCGTGCCATCGTCGATGACGCGAATCATGCGTTTGCCGCCCGATTCCACTTCCACGCGAATCGTACGAGCCCCCGCATCGAGCGCGTTCTCGAGCAACTCCTTGACCACAGATGCAGGCCTCTCTACAACCTCACCCGCGGCGATCTTGTTCGCGACGGCCTCCGGCAATATTCTGATTCTGCTCATGGCCGGTAATTCTGCGATTCGTCAACCACTGTCACTTCCCCATTCTGCCGATCATAGTGCTTCACTGACCACCATCCTAACAAGCTCAGCATTGCAAGTGGAAGTTGACCCATTCCGCGAGGACACTCCAGCACTGGCGCAGAACCTGCCCCGATACCGGGATCTTCATATTCAATGAACCACCATCCGCCACACCCGCAGTCCAAACCCATGTGGTGCTTCCCTGTTACTTGAATATGCAGGTCGAGCAACTGCGGGCGGTCAACGCTGGACGGCGCTTCCGCCATCAAGTCCTGGGCCTTCGCCGTTTTCGGGAAAGCAATGACCTCGCGGATCGACTTTTCGCCCGCGAGCAAAGCTGTCACGCGGTCAAGGCCGAGCGCAATGCCACCGTGCGGAGGCGTCCCGTACGTCAACGCGTCGAGGAAGAAGCCAAACCTGCTACGCAATTGTTCTTGGCTGAGGCCGAGAGCTGTGAAAACTCGTTCCTGAACTTCCTGCTGATGGATTCGAATACTCCCAGAACCCAACTCGACTCCGTTAAGAACTAAGTCATATCCTTTCGAATGGACGTCCCACGGCGCGGATTCAAGCTTTTCAAGATCAGCCTCCACGATACCTGTGAATGGATGCTGCGCCGACACCCAATGCTTTTCAGTTTCGCTCCATTCGAAAAGCGGAAAATTGGTAATCCAGACGAAGCTCCATTGGTTCTGAGGAATTAGCCCCTCCTGCTCAGCGACCTTTAAGCGAAGTTGGGCAAGCGCGTTTGAGGGAATCTCAATGGTGGGTGTTCCTGGTGGCGCGGGATCGGAGGGTGCGGCGAGAATTAGATCCCCGACCGTAGCACCAGTACGCATCTGGAGTTGCTCTAAACCAGACTTCCCAATCATCTTCTCGAGCCCTGATTCAACTCCCTTGTCAGTAACTTTCGCATAGTACAGAGTCTTTGCCCCTTGGCTTTGAACGAATGTCTTAAGGTCGTCCAACTTTTTTCGAGAGAATTGGGCTCCGCCAGAAACAACAAATCCCCACACTGGTGGCTGAACCCCACCCGACAAGACGCTCTCCGCAAAGGCAAGTGTTAGGTTTACCAGTTCCAAGCCAAATCGAAGGTCAGGCTTATCACTGCCGAATCGGGCAATAGCTTCCTTGTGCGCCATACGGGGAAAGCCCTTTTCGGGATCATATTTGATATCTATTCCGGCGACTTTGCACGCGCGGACCATCACGTTTTCGATCACGCTGAAAATGGCGTCCTGCGTGGGGAACGACATCTCGAGGTCCAGTTGCGTGAACTCGGGCTGGCGGTCGGCGCGCAGGTCTTCGTCACGGAAGCATTTGACGATCTGGAAGTAGCGGTCCATGCCGCCGATCATCAGGATCTGCTTGAAAATCTGCGGCGACTGCGGCAGTGCGTAAAACTGGCCGGGATGCACGCGGCTGGGCACCAGATAGTCGCGCGCGCCCTCGGGCGTCGAGCGGGTGAGCATGGGCGTTTCGATTTCGTAGAACCCCATTTCGTCCATGGCCTTGCGGATTTCGAGAATCACGCGGTGGCGCAGCGCGAGATTCTGCCTTGGTTTGGTGCGCCGAAGATCGAGATAGCGATAGCGCAGGCGCGTCTCTTCGTTCGCAGTCAATTCGTCTTCGACCACGAACGGCGGAGTCTTCGCCGTGTTCAGGATGCGCAGTTCGCTGGCCATGATTTCGACTTCGCCGGATGCGAGATCGGGATTCGCTTTCTGCCGCTTCACCACGCGCCCAATGACGGCGACGACGAATTCCGAGCGCAACTCTTCGGCGCGCGCCTGCGCGGTCGCATGCTGCTCCTTATTGAAAACAATTTGCGCCAGGCCCGAGCGGTCGCGCAGATCAATAAAAATCAAATTGCCCAGGTCGCGTCTCCGGTGGACCCAGCCCATCAGGACGATGTCCTTGTCGGCATCGGAGGCGCGAAGATTGCCGCAGTAATGGGTGCGTTGCAGTGTTCCTAGTGAATCGAGCACGGATCGTTGTTCCCTTCTGGGTATCACTATCACGGGAGCGGGCTCCAGGAGGAGCCGACTCCAATATTTGCCGGCCGGATGGGCCAGTCCTTGTGGGTCGCGGTTTTAACCGCGACATTCAGGGGGGTTGAGCATGTGGGCTTTAGCCCCTGACCCTTCAGGGCCTAAAGGCCCTTTACCCAGGACATCTATTGTCGGACCTGAAGGTCCGACCCACAAGGCTTTCTAGAACCATTCATGGCCCCGCGCAGAAAATCCCCGTCCCGACCAGGTCGGGACGGGCTACAGCAGACCGTTATTCGCTTCCAATTTTTGACGCGCGCAAATATGAAAACAATTCCGGCTCCGCAAGTTTCTGCTGAGTCGCGTCGGCCAGGCGTTTCACCGCGACAACTCCCGCCGCGAGTTCGTCTTCGCCGATGATTACAGCGTGGCGCGCTTTCAGGCGATCGGCGAGTCCCAGCGCCTTGCCGAATTTCATCTCGACAGCGGGTAGCTCGACTACAAAACCAGCGTCGCGCAGACGCCGGGCGAGTCCGATCGCAGCTGCCTGCGCCGCCGCGCCAAACCATAACAGATACACATCGAGGCCGCCCGTCGTCTCGTGCGCCCCCGCTTCCTGCAGCGAAAGCATGAGCCGGTCGGTGCCAATCGCGAATCCGATGCCCTTCGTTGAGGCCGGCCCACCCAACAATTCCACCAGACCATCATAGCGCCCGCCGCCGCACACCGCATTTTGCGAGCCGAGCCCCGGCGCGGTAATTTCAAATGTGGTGCGCATGTAGTAGTCGAGGCCGCGCACGAGACGCCAGTTTTCCTGATAGGCGATGCCGCGCAGATCGAGTTGCCGCTTCACTTCGGCGTAATGTTCGCGGCATGGTTCGCATAGATGGTCCGCGATGCGCGGCAGCTTCTCAATAATGGCTTGCTCCTGTTCCAGTTTTGAGTCCAGCACGCGTAGTGGATTTGTTTCGATGCGCCGCTGGCTATCCGCGCCCAAATGTTCGCGCACTTTTTGAAGCTCGGCGCGCAATTTCTCGACGTACGAAGGGCGGCAATTCTTGTCCCCAATGGAATTGATGTTGAGTATGGCGCCCTTGAGCTTAATCCGCTCGAAAAATGAGATGAGCATTTCGATTACTTCGGCGTCGATCCCCGGAGCATCTGAGGGCCCCAGCACTTCGGCGCCGATTTGATAAAACTGGCGATAGCGCCCCTTCTGCGGCCGCTCGCGCCGGAACATTGGGCCCATGTAGTAGAGTTTCACGTTGCCGGGGACCACCTGCATTCCACGCTCTATGTAGGCGCGGACGACGGAGGCGGTGGCTTCGGGACGGAGTGAGACAAGAGAACCAAAATTCAGCTTCGCAGCGTAAGAGGCAATTCCCTCGAACAGTGTCACCATCTCGGTATTCCACGTGGGCTCCCCGGAAGGGAAGGAGCTCCGATAGTTTTCACATATCGCAGAAAACTGCTTGTACAAGGTTTGTAATCCGTCTAAGGCCCGAACATTCTCAGGGGTCCTTGCGACGCGGTCTTCTCGAATCGCGTTGTCAATAATCTGGATAAAAACACCAACTTGTATTTCCGATTCGTGGACCGACTGATTATCAGTCTCGTCAATCTCATACCGGTCGGAAATACGCCTGCCTATCATGACGTCTCTTCGCACTTCCAGGTCTTGAGAGGCGTGAAGATCAAACGTGAACATTTCCTTTTTAACGATGTCTGTGTCGGCTCCAACGGAGCGCGCAAACAATTCCGTCTGCTCAAAAATCGGCAAACGAATTTCGTTGAAGCCAAAAGTCCCAAACACCTCGCGCGCAGCCTGCTCGACGCGATTCCACAGCGCGGATTCCGGCGGGAGAATGTCGCGCACACCCTTGATGGCTTGAAACTTGCCCTTATCTGACAATGGGGAATCCTGTGAACAGGCTGGCTTGAGTAGCACATGCTTCAGCTTGTGGGGGTTTTGCCGTGCGAGAGTGCAAGGCACGCAAACTGAAGTTTACGCCACTTGATGTTCCAAATTGTGACTCTCGATTCGTCATCAATCTCTCTGTGCCCTCCGTGCTCTGCTCTCTGCGGACTCTGTGTTATGCCTTTACGCCTTCTCCGCCTTGTACGCTTCCGAATACTCGACATACCGCGCCGCGTATTGTCCGATACCCACCTGATCCTCGGGCGTTAGCGCGCGCCGGAATTTCCCGGGATGGCCCATGAACAGGCTGCCCGGAGGCACGATGGTGCCTTCGGGAACCAGCGTGCCCGCGGCGACTATCGATCCCGTGCCGATTTTCGAGCCATTCAGCAAAATCGCGCCCATGCCGATCAGCACGTGCGATTCGATGGTGCAGCCATGCAGGATCGCGCCGTGGCCGACCGTCACCTCATCCCCCAGCACCAGAGGATGCGTGTCCTTCATCACGTGCAGCATCGAGCCATCCTGAATATTGGTGCGCGCGCCGATGCGAATCCAGTTGATGTCGCCGCGAATCACCACGCACGGCCAGACGCTTGTTTGTTCGCCGATCGTAACGTCGCCGATGATGACGGCTGCAGGATCGATGTAGGCAGACGCTGGAATTTTGGGCGTACGGCCGCCGAAGCTGCGAATCATGCGCGCACCTCATGAGAAATCAAACAAGTGAACCTAACACACGCACTCTGGCGCGACAAGAAGGGGGCAGTAGCATAAGCTTCAGCTTGTGTGCCTTTGGTTGTGGCAATCAAACCAAAACCACACAAGCTGAAGCATGTGCTACCAAACCCTCAATCAATCTCGACGACCGACCCTCTCGCCGATGCAGGTTTCTCTTCGAGGCGCGCGGCCACGGCGCGCGCCATCGCGTAGATGCTCTGGGCTCCCGGCGCGCTTTCTCCGAGCAGGGCCACCGGTTTGCCGGTATCTCCACCGATACGGATTCGCGGATCGATTTCGATTTCCCCGAGCAGCGGCACGCCGTAGGCCTCAGCGATGCGGCGGCCTTCTCCCTGGCCGAAGATATCGATGCGTCCCTGGCAGTGCGGGCAATTGAAGAAGCTCATGTTCTCGACGATTCCCAGGATGTCCACATTGACCTGGCGAAACATTTCGATGGCCTTGCGGACGTCGGCGAGCGCGACGGTCGACGGCGTGGTGACGAGCACCGCCCCGGTGACCGGCACCATCTGGATCAACGAAAGCTGGACGTCGCCCGTGCCCGGCGGAAGATCCACAATCAAATAATCGAGCTGGCCCCACACGACGCTCCGCAGGAATTGCTGCATGACGCTGTGGAGCATCGGCCCGCGCCAGATCATGGGCTTGTCGCCCGGGTTGAGCAGACCCATGGAGATCAGCTTCACGCCGTGTGCCTCGACCGGCAGGATCTGCCGCTCGCTGAGCGCCTGGGGCTGCTCCTCGGTCCCCAGCATGATGGGCACGTTGGGGCCGTAGACGTCGGCGTCCAGAAGGCCCACGGCGGCACCCAGACGCCTGAGCGCAAGGGCCAAGTTCACCGACACCGTGGTTTTCCCCACGCCGCCTTTTCCGCTCGCGACAGCGACGAGATTCTTCACTCCCTCGATGGGCAATTTGGGAGGCTGTGTCATGGGGGGCGGCGGCATGTTCGACTTCTCCTGGATAAATGGTTTCTGCTGCGGCGACTTCCGCAGCCCATCATTTTGAACGAGAAAGAGGCATCCGTCCACTGGCGTTGGAGGGCGGCCGGGCAGTTCCCGATTGGCTACAATTTGGCCGAGTACCATTGTTGCGGGCGAACGTGCGGCGTAGGGTAAAGATGCGGGGGTGTTGCCCCGATTCTCAACGAACATGCTGATGAATGCCGACAATACGAAGCTGACTTCGGCACGCGCGTTTATCCGCAGCCTCAACATCCTGCTCAAGTATTCGCGGCTGTATAGCTTTGACCATGCGCGCACGGCCGAGCAGTTTGAGTCCGCTTGGAGCGAGCTGCACGAAGCGATCCCTGTCACCAATGAGTCCGGGTTGCTGCTCAGTGCCAGCGGCTCGCAACTCTTACTCGATGGCGTGCCCATCGAAGCGAGTCCAGCCGAGCGCAGCTTCGCGCAATTGCTGTCCGCGGCGGGCCTGGCCAGCATTCAATTCACTTCGAGAGTGAGTAAAGATGATCTGGAACGGCTGGTCCGCGCCTTCCCCACCCAAAATACCAAGCCCGCGGTGCTGGCCGAGCGTCTGAAGGCCGCGCTCGCCAATGTGCCGGGGATTCGAATTAATGAAATCCGGTATGTCGCGGAAGACGCCTCCACCAGTGAAGCGCGCATGGCGGGCCTCCTCACCGCACAAACACTGGCATCCGATAATAATTCGATAAAGGATTGGTTACGCGACCCGCAAAAACTGCTGCAGCTGATTGCGGCGTCCGAAGGTTCGCGCAATGGCCCAGGTGATGGACCGGGAGCTGGCCCAGGTGATGGGCAAGGCGCCGGGCCTGGCGCCGGCACGGGTGTTGAAGGAGATGACACCGGAAGCGGAACCGGCGCGGTCGACGGCGGAGTCGGGAGCGGAAACGCAACCGGTACGGGTGGCGGTGGAGTCGGGAGCGGAACGGGCACCGGTGGCGGTGGAGTTGCCAGTTCAAAAGGGACTGCGGGCACCGGAGCCGTGCATCCTGGCGCGCGCACGATCGGAAGCGGTGCAAGCGGCGGAGCCTACTCCGGCGCTGCGCCCGCCGAGGGCTTGCTACAACACGGCACAGGCCCGGGAGTCGGAACGTCAGGATCCAACGTTTCGAGCGGTGGTCCAGGCGGTCCGAATGACACAGGGGGATTCTCATCACATTGGAGCGAAAAAGACCAAGACATCCTCGGAATTCTGAAGTTACTCACTCATCTGGGCCACACGGTCGCGGGCGCGGGCGAGGGCGGCACGGTTCAGCCCGGACCTTTGCAAGAAGAACTTACCAAGCTCCCAGAGCAATCGCAGGACATGTTGCGCCAGGCCCTGGCCGCAGTAGCCGCGCAAGCGCCATCTACGAATTCGAACGATCCCATGCTGCTGCGCCTGGCGGAGCACCTGGCTGTGAAGTTCGCCCTGGAACGATACGAGCGCGGCGAAGTGAAGGTTAACGCCGTCCGTCAAATGATCGACCGGATGTCCCAGGAAATCGAAGGGCTGCGAAAGATTCTGGGTGCCCACGAAGAAAAACTGGCGCAAGCAGGCGTTATCGTCGAGTCGAGCGCGGATATGCTCGACCGCCAGTTCTGGGCGGCCGTCCCGGAAAAGGGCAAGCGCGCCGTGCTGACTTCACCCGACGCCTGGTGCATTCCGCCCCGCAATATCAGGCAGTACGTGGAAGAACTTCTCGGGCAAGGGGATGAGAAATTGGCGTTCGAGATTTTGAATAACTACGCTGCCTGCCTGCAAAGCCAGGATGCGGAAGCGCGACGCCGCACAGCGAGCGGTCTCGCGGACCTCGCGGATCTGTACGCTGCACTCGAGGGTCGGCCACTCGCGCCTGCAATTCAAATTGCCGGGGCGCAGCTGAGCCTGGAGCGCGATGACAATTTGCAAGGAATGATCAGCGCCGCATTCGTCCGCCTGGCTCAGGAGGCGAGCGCGCGACGAATGTTCCCCGCGATGCTTCAGGCGCTCGATTCCCTGGACTCCGTGGAGAACCAGAGGCCGGTTTTCGCGCAGGCGTTACGCCCCCGGATGGGCCTCGAAAAACGCGTCCCGGAATTTCTGGAGGATGTGCTGCGCGGGGATCGTGTACTGGAAGGGTTGGAGGCATTCCTGCAGCGAGTTCCCCGTACCTCGGCGGATAATTTGATTTCGCGGTTCAATCGAACTGGCACCCGGGTCGAGATGCAACGCCTCGTGGATCTGGGTCGGGCAGTCGGAGATGAACTCGTTGCCTGCCTGCGGGACACTTTGCGCACCGGTCCTCCTAACGAAGCCGCGGAAACGGTGGGCATACTAAGCCGACTGGATCACTCAGCCATCGAACGCTGGGTGCCGGAGAGGCTGGTGGATTGGCCTCGCCACGCGCAGGACCGCATGGTACGCCTGCTGGCAATCGGCGGCGCAGCGGAGCGCGGAAGCCTGCTGAACAATTTGCTTCATTTGCTTGACCCTGTCCTGCTGGCTCTCGCGATTGACGAAATTGGCCTCAGCGAAGACACGACTTGCACGCCGGCAATGCTTCGCCTGGCCGAGGGCGATATGGCCCGCTCGGGAGGACTCTTCGTCCGCTTGAAGGCCGTGGAAGCGCTTGGAAGATTGAAGGCCCAGGAGGCGGTGGACTTATTGCGGAGCATTGCCGAAGGCCGCCACATGTTCCACTGGACGCATCCTTCCGAACTGCGCCTGGCCGCAGTGCAATCTCTTGCAAAGATTGATGCGAATTGGGCAGGCGAATTCTTGCCGCGCAGCGGGTTCAGTGCAGCCGATCTGTCCCTGGCGCCCCTCGATGCGTTACCAAATGCAAAATATTTTCGCCGCCGCCGATATCCACGAGTGCGGCTGGCGCAATCGATCCCTGCTACCGCGTCGGTAGGGCCGGATTCCCACAAGCTGGAAATCCGCGGGCTCAGCCTGAGCGGGGGCATTGCCGTGGGTGAGAAGCATCTGCAGCCGGGGACACTGGTCTCCATGAAAATCGGCTCCGGTTTGCGCCCCATTCGCGCGCAGGTGCTGATGCGTGACGCGCGCGCCCAAGGACTTGGATTTGAAATAGCCGGCATGGACCTCGAAGAACGCGCACGCCTCCGCAAACTCCTGCTCGAGAACAAATCTTCCTCTATTTCCGACGACCGGGAAGTTCTCGCTCAAACATCTGCATAGTTCCCCTGAGTCAACATTCGGCAGTTACCGATCTTCCCAAGTGCAACCAAGTGGTCTACGTGATCATCCAAATCATTGAAATCGGGACCATGAGGGGGTCGACGTGCTGAATCTCAAGATAAGCTGCATGGTACCTGCAATGCTCTTTCTCCTTTCCGGGTAGCCAAATTGTCGAGGGCAGGAAGAGATGATTCCTATTTTGGTGGCGGGACCGCCACCGAGATCTCGAAAAGTACAGTTAGATGAACAGTGCGGAAATCCGAGGCAATGCAGTGGATGAAGTTGGTCAATTCGCAGCACATCTTCAGGATATGATATGTTCTGCCAAACCAGCCGGGGTAGCATTTCGTGACGTGTGGGATCACTTCAAAAAAGGAGATTATCCGTGTCCAAGCTGATGATTCGCACAATTCCTTTTCTGTTTCTGCTTCTGTTAGTGAATGTCAGACAGGCAAGCGCTCAGGGAGGAAGCGTGTATTTTGGCGGAGGCAGCGCGTGGAATAGCGCAGGAACATCCCCAGGTTGTCCGTCGGGAAATCTCTTCGATGGTTTTACTAGTAGTTGCGAACCCGGCCCGACCATGGGCGGTGCATTCGGCGTTTTTGGCGTGGATTACATGTTCAGACCCCATCTGGGCTTTAACGGGGAGTACGCTTTCCGCTTCGCACAGGCCCCCTTCCTGCCAGCGGTCGGGCTAAACATGCGCCCCTCGTTCTTCGATTTCAACGCGGTTTATGAACCGACCATCGGATCCGATAGCCGCGTCGTCCCGGTTTTCGAGGGCGGCATCGGCGACGCTAGAGTGGCCCTTTACGTTGCCCAGCAATGTCCGGTCACGGGCACCTGCTCATCCAGTTACCCCGCAGGCATCAACGCCAATCACTTTCAGGTGCATGCTGCGGCCGGCGTGAAGCTCTACGTAAAGGGGAATATTTTCGTTAAGCCGCAATTCGATTTCCACTATGTGCCCAACCTGACGAACCAATTCGGCCACAATTATGTGCCGCAGGTTACCGTTTCCATTGGCTACACCTTCGGCGATCACTAAAACGCGCCAATTTGCAATTGGCGACAGTTTTCTTCCCCAGTGCCGGAAGCCAATACCTGACGGCGAGTTGCTGGGTACCATGCCGAAAATTGCAGCTGAAATACCGGAAACGCGGACCCGAGCTGGAAGAACAGACTTAACAACATTTGGATGCCAATTTCGAATTTCAAGCAGGCGGTGCCGGAGCTCCAAGCCGGGATAGGCGCCTACTTTGGGTTCAATGGCTTGTAGTCGGTGAACTTCACGACTTCGCGGATATGTACGAGTCCCCTGGGAAAGTTGAGGAACTCGTCTGCGTGCAAGTACGTGGGGAACCAGTATTGGCCACCAAACTCCTCCCTGTAGGTCACAAAAAGTGGCGTAAGATTGACCAGTACATTTTTCTTTGCGGACTTGGTGTTTTCATTTTGCCGGGGCTTGGCACACGTCTTTACGATCATGAGGTCCATATCGTCCACCCAAATGCGGCCATTGAATAGCTTGGTATCCTTCTTCGCGTTTTTCGGGGTCACGTCAAACACATAGGTACTCAGTTCATCCACGTGCTGCCGGCCGGCGTAGGAGACCGAAAAATGCGGTAACTCCTCCGGGGTAAGCGCAAAGGGCAGCCGCTGGTGGATGTCATCCAAATCATCTTCCGTGAGTGCTAATCTGCGCAGCGTGCTTTCCGGAGCAAAGGTCGTCTTTTCCGCGCGCTTGCCGGCGTCGTCCAGTGTGATCTCCGAAATTTGCTGATATACACCGTCGATGCGGCCGTGGATGTCCAGTGTTTGGACAAGTACATTCGTGGTGTATCCATAGCGGTCCCGCGCTGCCTTGAAAATTGCTTCCTTGGCGGCAAATGTTTGAATGATTTCAGCAGGCGTGACTCCCGAAGGCTGCGCAGGGTCCAGAGGTTTATTCCCCTGTTCGCAGACGGTTTGCGCCGGCAGAGTGCTGGAAGTGAGCGCGCTGGCTAGAAGAAAGACCGCGTAGTAGAGGAAGGTTCGGCGACTCATCCTGGCCTCCGCAAATCCTGACAAGTCAGGGTTCTTACTTCGGGCCCGAAGAATGGGCTTCAATTGTATCCATAGTTAGCCAATTCACGCCAATGTAAAACGGCTTTTAGGAACTCCTGCATTTCCGCCGTGCCCGGAATCCGCCATTCGGGTCATTCTTTGCGTACGGATTGCTGGACAGGGTACAATAATTTTTTGGACTTGCGCCTGGCAGGCAGTCCTGCAGCTCTCAGGCTGCATCTCATTCGCAGGGCCGACGAGCCCGCCGCTGGATCAGGAAGCGTACTCCGAAGGACACCGAAGGATTGTCATGCAGATCGATACCATGATCGACCGGGTGGTCGCCCGGTTTATCGGCACCAAACACGAGCGCGATCTCAAGGTGATTCAGCCGATGGTGGATGCCATCAATGCGCTGGCGCCGGAATATGAATCGCTGAGCGACACCCAGTTGCACGAGAAAACGGTTCAGCTCCGGACACAGGTGCGGGATCGCCTCGGCGACCTTCCCCTCGACGATCCCGACTTCAAGGAGCGATGTAAAGATGCACTCGCTCCCGCACTGGTACCCGGCTTTGCGCTGGTGCGTGAAGTGGGTCGCCGGAAACTCGGGATGCGCCATTTCGATGTGCAGCTGATTGGCGGGATCGTGCTGCATGAGGGCAAGATCGCCGAGATGAAAACCGGTGAAGGCAAGACGCTGGTCGCGACGCTTCCCGCGTTTCTCAATGCCCTCACTGGCCGCGGCGTTCACATCGTGACGGTCAATGATTACCTGGCCCGCCGCGATGCGGAGTGGATGAGCCCGATCTACCGCTCTCTGGGGCTGACAGTTGGCATTATCGTACACGACCTGAGTGATGCCGAGCGGCGCGCGGCCTATGGCGCGGATATCACCTACGGCACGAACAACGAATTCGGCTTCGACTATCTCCGCGACAACATGAAATACGATCTTGCCGATTGCGTCCAGCGCGGGCACCACTTTGGTATCGTTGACGAGGTCGACTCGATCCTCATCGACGAAGCCCGTACGCCGCTGATTATCTCCGGGCCGGCGGAGGAATCCACCGATAAGTACTACCGCATCGATAAAATCATTCCGAAATTGATTCAGGACATCGACTATACCGTTGATGAGAAACACAAGACGGCCACGCTCACCGAAGAAGGCGTTACCAAGACCGAACGATTGCTAGGACTGGGCAACATGTACGACCCGCAGCATATGGAAACGATCCACCACGTGTACCAGGGGCTGCGCGCGCATACGCTCTATCACCGGGACATTGAGTACGTCGTAAAAAATGGCGAAGTGGTGATCGTGGATGAGTTCACCGGGCGTGAAATGCCCGGCCGGCGCTGGTCAGACGGCTTACATCAGGCGGTCGAGGCCAAGGAAGGCGTCAAGATCGAGCGGGAGAACCAGACCCTGGCTACGATTACCTTCCAGAATTATTTTCGCATGTACAAAAAACTTTCCGGCATGACTGGAACGGCGGAAACCGAGGCCACCGAATTCAACAAGATCTACAAGCTGGACGTTTCCCTGATTCCCACCAACCGCAAGCTGCTGCGCGAAGAATTTTCCGATGTCGTCTATCGCACGGCGACGGAAAAATATGAAGCTGTGGTCAACGGCATACTCCAGGAGGATGGCAGCCATGCGCACGGTCTGCGGCAGCTTCATGAATCAGGCCAGCCCGTGCTGGTGGGCACGATTTCCATCGAAAAGTCGGAGCACCTTGCGGCGCTCCTGAAAAAAGCGGGCATCCCGCACCAGGTGTTGAACGCCAAGCAGCACGAGCGCGAAGCAAAAGTCATCGCGCAGGCGGGTCGCAAGGGCGCCGTCACGGTTTCGACGAATATGGCCGGCCGCGGGACGGACATTCTGCTCGGGGGAAATCCCGAAGCGATGACGCGCGACTATTGTTTGCACGAAAAACTGGCCATCCCGTACATCGCGGCGCCGGCAGTCATCGGTGGAGACAGCGCAGACGGCAACACGGGGCCGAATATGGTCCTGTTTCAGCAGGAAGGAAAGATATTCCAGGTCCCCGCCGATCAGTGGAAGCCCATCTATGACAACTATGTCGCGCAGTGCCGCACCGAACACGATGAAGTGATTGCCATGGGCGGCTTGCACATCCTGGGCACGGAACGTCACGAGGCCCGGCGCATCGACAACCAGCTTCGCGGGCGTGCCGGACGCCAAGGCGATCCGGGCTCTTCCCGCTTTTTCCTTTCCCTTGAGGACGACCTCCTGCGCGTCTTCGGCGGCGAGCGCGTGAAGGCCCTGATGTACCGTCTGGGCATGACTGAAGGCATCCCCATCGAATCGAAGTTGATCTCACGCCGCATCGAAAATGCGCAAAAAGCCGTCGAAGCGCAGAACTTCGAGGCCCGCAAGCATCTGCTGGAATATGACGACGTAATGAACAAACAGCGCGAGACCATTTATTCGATTCGCCGGTCCGCGCTCGAAGGGAAAGAACAGAAAGAGTACGCGCTGGGCATCGCGGAAGATATTGCGCATGAACTGGTGGAAACGTTCTGCCCGCAAAACGAGCATCCCGAAAAATGGAACGTCACCCAGTTCACCGCCGAAGTGCTGAATCAGTTTGGCATCGACGTGAAGGCAGCCGGAATCGATCCATCCAAGCTGTCCCATGTCGAGGTGGCCGACACGCTGGTGGCTCGCGTGAAAGAACGGTACGCCGAAAAGGAAAAGATGTTCGGCGAAACCATGATGCGCTGGCTCGAGCGGCGGATCATTCTGGATATCGTGGACACGCAGTGGAAAGACCACCTGCTCACGCTCGATCACTTAAAGGAAGGAATCGGCCTGCGCGGCTACGGGCAGAAAGACCCGCTGGTTGAATTCAAGAAGGAAGCGTTTACTTTATTTGAGGACATGATGGGACGCATCGACACCGAAACGGTGCGCTATTTGTTCCTCGTGCAACCCGCCAAGCCCGAAGACGAAGCGCGCGAAATCGAGCGCCGCCAACGCCGCCAGCAACAGGAATTGCAATACCAGGCAGGCGCCGCGCAGGCCGAAGAACCCAAGCCGATCCGCACGGGGGCGAAAGTCGGGAGGAATGAGCCCTGTCCCTGCGGGAGCGGTAAGAAATACAAGAAGTGCCACGGCGCGGCGGCATAACCGGCGAATGGCTACCTCTCGCAACAATTCCTGCCGATAGGATTTCGTGCGAACCGAAAATTTCCACTCCAAATAGAATGGCCGGCTTCAGGTGAAAATGACGTCCTGAAAACCGGCCGGGCGAACCTGGTGCGTAGCTTAAAAGTCTAGGACAACTCCCGTACCGACAGAGTAGTTGTTCTGAAACCTGGATTGGAAGTGCGTACCAACATAATCGCCCTGAACTCGCCAGGATAGCTTCCCGTAAAACTTAATGTCTACTCCCCCGCCCGCCGTGAGCCCGAACGCGTTGTTGCTGCCCAGATTGGCGGTTTGAATGAGCCGCACATGTTCGAGTCCCGGGAGCACATGCACCCAAGGCTCATACCGGGCTCTGCTCATCACGATAATGTGGGGTCCGCCACCAATGAAAATTGAACAACCGCCGGTTGCCGAGTGTGCAAAACACGTTACATTCCCGCCCTCGAAGCCCAACCAGTTATTGACGTAGCGGGTGACGTCTACACTCATGCCGAGATTGGAAAAACTCAGGCCGTAAGGCTCCAAATGCTGGTACTTGAACCCGATTGCGCCCTGCCAAGGCTCACGATCCGACGGCAGCAGCGATACCGGGGCGGGAGCCGCCGGTGCGCTTACGGAACTGCTGGCATCCACTGCCCCGGCAGAATCGTTCGCGGCTGCTGTCAGCGACAGACACAGAAAGGCCCCGCACAACATTACAAACCTACTCATTTGGATGACCCCCCTCGCATCCCAAGATGCGGTTGTTTTGCACTATCATATTCACCTTGCGACTGCGGGGTGTCTACGCAAAACAGCCAAGGGGTTTTCCGTCAAGTTAACAAGCTAACTGAACGGCACCATCGCATTCGTCCCGGTAGCGAGCCTCCGAATCGAGGAATGTAGGACCTTCGATCCGGGCACGCGCTCGAAATGACTGGAATTACTTCTGAGTATCGTCAATTTGGATGAATATATCCGCAATCAAACTGCCGAGCCAAAGGCGATGAGTTACCTGAAAGGCACTTGAGGAACCCCAGCGCTTGTCCGGCCGGATGGCCCGCTTTACACTGTTCTAGTACCTTGAGGATTAGCAAACCATTGCCGCTCCCCCGCCGGCGGACGCGTTGAGTTGATCGGAATGGCGCGCCTCTGCCACGTAACTCTGTTCGGAGAGCGGGAACGTGTACGGACTCCCCGCCTGCTGGCAGGCAAGTACTTGGAGCACGCGAGATAAATGGCGACAGCTCACAATCCGAGACCCGATGAGAATGGGCCAGCCTCGCCCATGCACTTCGAGGTCAGCCTTCCCGCCGACGTTACTGCCATCTCGCCGGTGGCGGCGTGGGTGATGCATCTGGTCGGACAGCTCGAATATGCCGTTGGTAAGGAATTTGAAATTGAGATGGCTCTACGTGAAGCGCTGGCGAACGCTGTCCTGCATGGTTGTAAAGGGGACTCGGCCAAGAAAATTGAATTTTCCGTGACCGGCGAGAAAGAGCGCGGAATCCTGATTATTGTTCGCGATCCCGGCGAGGGGTTCGATCATGCGGCTCTCCCCTCTCCGACCGACGGCGAGAACTTATTTTCAGACCACGGCAGGGGAATTTACTTGATCAACAAGCTGATGGACGAAGTGAAATACGAACGCGATGGCAGAGAAATCCACATGCGTAAGTACTGATGTCCATACCGACCGACTCTCCGGTGAAGTCTACGACCACGATCCAGGCTGAAAAGCCCGCCGCGGAGAAGTCTGACAAGTTTCATGCTGCAATGCCTCAGATTCCCGGCGTTGGCAACGTTCTCCCGGCACCGTCCGGCACAGGAAGCGGCGCAGAGTCGAGGCGCCTCGTTCTAATCGGCGGAATGATCGCCGCGTTGCTGGTGATCGGCATTGCCATCGTATGGTGGATGACGAGGAGGCCGCGCACAACGGCTGATTCTTCCCCTTCGGATGCGGCCGTTACGGAATCCCCTGTACCCGAACCACCGCCTCCGTCGCCAACCAGTCCCGCGGAAGAAGGCACAAACGTTGCGGCCACCACCGAAGAACTTTCCAAACCCTGGGACGCGAAGAAATTCACGTTCGCAAAACCATACACTGGCGAACGTGTGCCAGCGATGGTTGTGCGTCTCCCAAGCGGAGATCTTTGGGCATTTTCCTTGCAAGAACCTTATGGAAAGTGCGAATTGGACTTCGAGACCGACCTCGGACGGTTGTCAACGGAATACGGGTATCGCGCCGGCCATCCCATGGTCGTCAACCCCTGCAACCGCACGGTGTATGACCCGCTGAAAGTAGGATCGCTTGGCGGCAATGTGTGGGTCCGCGGCGAGATCGTGCATGGCGGCGGTCTGAGGCCCCCTATCTCGATCGATGTTCAAGTAAGCGGCCACTCTATCATCGCCGACCGCATCGAGTAATTTGTTTCGAAGCTCCCCGCGCTAAGATAACCCTGCGTCCAAATGCCAACTATGAAGGCTAATGGTGGCACGAAGCATGGGGACTGGAATGCGCAACCGCGCAAGTGCATGATATAAAGGAAGCGTGCGGCTGTAGCTCAGATGGATAGAGCGCGTGCCTCCGAAGCACGAGGTCGAGAGTTCGAATCTCCCCAGCCGCACCACTTCCAATAAAGAAAAGATTTTAAGAACGGCCGGCTAATCAGCAGCGGCAGCCGCGAGGGCGTCTTCGCGGCGGATGGCTCGCGCACGGATGGGACGCAGCACCAATAGCATCAGCAGAGCGGCGACAACATTCGCGATCGCAGCTATGACAAGCGTCAGGTGCCAACTCCCGGTTCGGGCGGCAAGGATGCTGCCGAGAGGCACGAAGAACGCGGCGCAGCCTTTTGCAGTGTAGAGCAGCGCGTAGTTGGTGGTAGCGAACTTGTTGCCAAAGTGGTCGGAAGTGAGCGCCGGGAAAATACTGAAGATGTTGCCCCAGGCGAAGAAGACCAGCCCGGCGAGAATCACAAAATAAACAGGATTGCTGCCGTAGCGATCCAGGTACAGGATCCCGACGCCTTCTGTAAGGAAGGTCAGGAACATGGTCATTTCCCTGCCCAAAAAGTCCGACACCCAGCCGAACAGCGGGCGGCTGAGACCATTCATCAGGTTATTGAGCGAGAGCGCGAACAACAGGGCCGGGGCGGTGAAGCCCAGCAGGGTCACAGGATGCTTGGCAATGCCAAAACCGTTGGCGATCGGCGCGAGTTGCGCGGTAGCCATGAGCCCGCTCGCTCCCACCAGAACAAAATCAATGTACATCAGCCAGAAGACACCACTCGAAACGGTCTCCAGTGGTGTGCGATTCGCTTTGGTCTGCGGCAGACGAGGGTTGGCACGGCGGGCCGCCGCCCGGCCTGATGGCTTCTTGAGAGCCAGAGCGGCAATCAAGACTACGATCCCTTGAAACAGCCCAAAGCGGAAGAAAGTGGCTTCATATCCGTTCGCGGACAAAGAGTGCATCAGGGGCAAAACCGTCAGCGCCGCGCCCGCCCCGAAGCCTGCCGCGGTTACACCCGCGGCTAATCCTCGCCGCGATTGAAACCATTTGAGGGCGTTTCCGATGCAGGTCCCATAAACGAGGCCAGTGCCAACCCCGCCGATCATTCCGCCGATGTAGAGCGCCGTGAGAGTGTTTGCCCAGGAAAACAACATCCAGGAAGAACCAATCAACACCCCTCCGACCATCACGAGCAGGCGCGGCCCGAAGCGATCGGCAAGATAGGCCTCGAATGGAACCAGCCAAGTCTCGAGGAAGATAAAAGCGGTGAAGGTCCACTGGATAGCCGCTTTACCCCAGTGGTGCTTTGCGTCGATGGGGTCGACGAAAATGGTCCAGCCATACTGCAAGTTGGCGATCATGGCCATGCAAATTACGCCAGCCCCGAGCTGGATCCACGGTGCCAATGTCGATGTCGGGGGCGCCCCGCCAGAAGCCGGTGCCGTTGACGAAGCGGAACCCGGGGCTGATCCTATTCCCAGTGCGTCCACGCATCGCCCCTTTCTTTATGTTGTTTCCTCGCGAGCGACTCGATGCAAATCGTTTCCGAACAACCCTCGCAGATCCTGCTCTCCAACACCTTGCCCCATATATTGCGAACGTGTCCCAGTTGTGGCTGTCGGACCGTGGCTACTTCTTCAGCATTCATCTTATTTCCTTCCAATGCAAGGCCGTGGTCCACACAAGATACTTTAATTGACTATATCGCGCAACGATATATAAAGCGCGCGGGGATGGCGTATTACTTTGGAAACCGGCAGACTAAAACAGAAGCGTGCGAGATGACGGCGTACTCAGAAGCGTTCCGCTATCCCTGTCTGCACTCAGATAGGGCTCGATGGACGGTCTTCTCAGAAGGTGGGAATTTGGCAAAAGACACAAGCCTTCAATCCCTTCAAGTGAATCAATCCAGCTACACAACGTTGAAGGTGATCTCCACCCTCAAATCAATCGGTGTCGGTTCCCCATCGAGGATGGTGGGCTGGTACTTTCTCTTGGCGACAGCACTCAGGGCCGCTGGAATCAGCAACGGCTGACCGCTAATTGCCCGCATTCCCGTGACATTGCCGTGTTCGTCGATAATCGCTTCGATTACCACCACTCCGGAAATGTGCGCTCGTCTCGCCAGTGTCGGATATTCCGGATCCGGACCGTAGATCATGAGCGGAGGTTTAACGGAGCCTCCGACACGCACGGGCTTCTTAGGTCCTTCTGCAATGGGCGCTGCCGGCGCCGGGACACTCTTCATCTCGCCACTCAGAATTCCGCCGATGACACCGCCCAATTGCCCCCCAGGTATTCCGCCTGGCACACCGCCCGGAACCCCAGCAATATCGGGCGGCGCAGCTTCACTGGGCTCACTGGGCGTTGATGAGACTACTCGCGGGATGAAAGAGGGAGCCGTCAATTTGCCGGGAGTATACTCGCGGACGGGCACACTGCGGACGACTCGTGGCACCGCTGATGAAATCAATGGTGCCGGAGGGGGGCCCGCCGGAGGAGTAGCCAGGAACGTCAGATTGAATTTATGAACGTCGAGCCCGGCCGTGAAATACAGTGGAAGAATCAAGAGCACGGCCAGGATGGCGACATGAACGGCAAGCGAAACGGCCCAGTCGAGTGGGCTGCGCCGCTGGTGCGCCGAATTTTCCTCCAGCATGGCTTCCGCAAATACGTCTTGTATGGGTCCGACTGCGGGTGGTGGAAGGATTAAATGCTGTTTTGCACTGGTGGCAGGCTGCGCTTCCTCAAGAAATAAGATGTGTTGACTATGCATGACGCCACCTCAATATTTGCATCGCGACCGCTCACGATGCGAGATGACATTTCCTAATACAGGGCCGAGCGGCTGTGCCCGACTTCCCTCTGCTCTATGTGTTTTATGATAGGACCATGTCCCAAGCGCAGCGATGACGGATGTCACTCGAATGTGTGACGGGGATCACGAATGCGGGGGAGGATTCCCAAGTCAGGAATCGTTTGATGGTGGAAACCAGGTTTTTAAGCCGCGCGAACAAGGTCCTTAATCTGCTTGGCGAGTTTTTCAACCTCCTCCGCCTTGTGTATCAGCGAAAGTGAGAGCACCTTGGTTTGTTCTGTGTCATAGGCCTGGTCCTTCAATTCCTGTGCCAACTGAAGCAAATGGTCGGCGTCGCGCCTCAGAGTTTTTTGGCTCTCCTTAAGCTGCGCTTCGGGATCAGCGGCGGGCGGGAGAGGAACGTCGTCCGGCGAAGGGTTTGAACCCCTGGGAGCGGGAAACGGCGGACCCGGAATAGGGGAAATCGGCCTCTGACCCTGCGCTGACATTGTTCTTGCCGCAGCCAGCGTCACGATGAAATTCGCGAGAAAGCATCTGCGTCCCGTGTTCATGGGATCCTCCTTCTGCATCGCAGGCGACCCCCATCCGCCACTCGGCTCCTGCTTCCCGGACAATTCCGGTTGCGCCCGCGGATGCTATAATCCCTGACGAATATTATGGCTCCAAACGTATTCCAATGGACGGATTTTGCGGTCGCTCGCGGCGTGCGGGTGGCCAGCATTCTGCTGATCGCCCTCATCTTGAACCGGCTGCTGCGCGTTCTCACGCGTCGCTTGATCCCGGCAGCTGGCCCCGAAGGCCTGGGCCGAATCGCGCGGATGCGAGAACAGCATGTGAAGACCCTCGCCGGGATCCTATACAGCGCCGGAACGGCCGTGATCCTCGTCGGCGCGATTCTCACGGCGCTGCCGGAGTTCGGATTCAACATCACGCCTATCGCCGCGGCCGCAGGACTGGCAAGCCTGGCGTTTGGTTTCGGCGCGCAGCATCTGGTTCGCGACCTCATCAACGGATTTTTCATGATCATCGAAGATCAGTTCGTCGTGGGAGAAACGGTGCGGATTGGGACTGTCGTGGGAAGAGTGGAACATCTGACGCTTCGCCGGACGGTGATCCGTGACATCCAGGGCGCCGTGGTCTCCATTCCCAATGGTGAAATTTCCCAGGTGGCGAATCTCAGCCGCGATTGGGGGCAAGTGTTCGTGGATGTTTACCTTCCGTCGGAGGGATCTTCCGATGCCGCTTTCGCGGCGCTAGAGCGAGCGTGCGCGGAGATTCGGAGCGATGCCGCATGGTCCCCCGTCCTGGTGGACGGTCCGCGCGTCCTGGGGGTTGAAACATTTGGGTCGGCCGGGGCAACGCTGCGATTGCAGCTCCGCACGGTTCCCGGCCGTCAGGACGATGCGGCGCGCGAACTGCGCCGCAGGATTCAGAGTCGCTTTGAGCAGGAACACATCCGCTGGGGCGGCGTGCAGCGCGTGGAAATTATTGGAAGCGAACAACCCCAGAGCCTGGCTGCGGGATCGAATTCTTGAGGGAATTGGTGGAACGGCAATTCTTAGGGCTTCTGCGGCCCGTGTGAGGAAAGCTCGAGAGCAGGCCGATGCACGTCTTCATGGTCTGCCGCACTGGCCATCGCGGAACGATTCCGGCCTTCCTCCTTGGCGTGATAGAGCGCCGCGTCGGCCATTTGCAGAATCTGGTTTGCGACGTCTACCGGCCAATCGAGAGTGGCAACTCCACCGAGGCTTATAGTGACCTCCAAGGGTCCTGCCTGGGTTTCGATAGGCTGTTGAAAGACGGCTTTGCGGAGTCGTTCCGCCTTCTCCGCAGTTTCCGGAGCGCCACAGCCAGGAAGCAGGATCAAGAACTCCTCGCCGCCATAACGGCCCAGGGCATCATAGGGACGGATTTCCGAATGCATTCTTTTCGTCACTTCCCGAAGCACATCGTCTCCAGCGAGGTGTCCGTAGTTGTCGTTAACGGGTTTGAAGTGATCGAGATCCACAATCAAAACGCCCAAGGAACTACCTTCCCTGCGAGAGCGGGAAATTTCCCGGTCGAGCGTTTCCAGAATTGCGCCCCGGTTCCAGACTCCTGTCAGGATATCGTGCGTAGCCTTGAATCGCATGGCCTCACGGGCTTGCACCAGGCTGTCTTCCAGCTCGAGGAGACGTAATCCGACGCGGATCCTGGCCTTTAACTCCTGCGGATGAAACGGCTTGGTCAGGTAATCATCGGCCCCAGATTCCAAGCCTTCCACGACGCTCTCTTTGGCGTCCTTGGCGGTGAGCAACAAGATGTACGTGTAGGGTTCTGGGCGATGCCGCCTCATTTCGCGGCACACATCGACTCCGTTTAGCCCCGGCATCATCCAATCCAGCAGGGCCATGCGCGGCGCGTCGGGCGCCTTCAGATGTTCCCAGGCAGTGTTGCCATCCTCCACCGAGACGACGGCATAGCCCCACTTGACCAGAAGTCCTTGCAATATCCGGCGCGAAACGGGCTCGTCATCGGCGATCAGAATCCTCATTTCGGGACTCCCTGACATAATGCCGCAAGGGCTGGAAGCAACTGCTGGACCGCTGCTTGCAGTTTCGCAAGACAAAGCTTCGAGGATTCCATGTCACCGTTTCTGGCGCTTTTTTCGAGTTCCAATGCGGCGGCCACCGTAACGTGCGCCGAGAGATTGCTCGCGGCGCCTTTCAGGGAGTGTGCAGCCCGTTCCAGCACGGAGGCTTCGCCGCCCTGCAAGGCATCCTGCATCGCCGCAAGCTGGCGCGGCGCATCCTCCAAGAACAAATGAATCATTTCGGTGAGCAACTCCTGGTCGCCTTCGACGCGTTCGAGCAGGGATGCCCGGTCCAGTTTTTCGGTCTGTTGCGAAGATTTCATTGCCATTGCTGCGCTTCTTTCTCCCTTGCCCACGCATCTTTCTATTTCAGCGAAAAGAGCCCGTGGATCGATGGGTTTCGAAACGTACCCGTCCATTCCCCCGTTAAGGCAACGTTCCTTGTCACCTCTCATGGCGTGCGCGGTCATCGCGATGATGGGAATATGATTGCCGGAAGATTTTTCACGTTGGCGTATGGAGGCGGTGGCCTTCATACCGTCCATTTCCGGCATCTGGATGTCCATCAACACCACGTCGAACCCTTGCGGTCCGGCGTTTTCCCAGGAGGCAAGCGCTTCCAGGCCCGTGCCTGCCCAGACAACATGGTGGCCCGCTTTTTCGAGCAGCCGCACAGCCAGTTTCTGGTTTACAGGATTATCTTCGGCAAGCAGGATCTTGAGTGGCAATTCTTTGGGCTGATCCTGAACGGGCGCCACAGACTCGATCAGGCGTTCCTCAACGCTTTGAACCCCCAGTGCCGACAAGATGGCGTCGAGCAACTCGGATTGCGCGATGGGTTTGGTAAGGAATATCTTGATCCCAAGCTCTCGGCACCTCGTGGCGTCCATCAGATGGCGTTCCGCAGACAACATCAAGATCACGGCGCCGGCTGGAGAGGGGCTATCCCGAATTTTCTCCATCACGCGGAATCCATCCATTCCCGGCATTTGAACGTCCAGCAATACGATGGGAAACGGGCGGCCCTGCTGGCGCGCGGCTTCCATTGCTTTTAGAGCGCTGGCGCCATCTTCGGCCTGGACTGGGCTCATGCGCCAGTTGGTCACCATTTCGGCGAGAATTTTCCGGTTGGGGACGTTATTGTCCACAATGAGGACATTCAGTCCAGGCAGAGTCTGGACCGCGATCTTCTCCTGGTTTGATGGAGCCGCGGTTCCCAGTTTGAAAGTAGTCGTAAAATGAAATGTGCTCCCGGTCCCTATTTCGCTTTCCACCCACATGCGGCCGCCCATCAATTCCACAATCTGTCGTGAGATGGTCAGCCCCAGGCCGGTTCCCCCAAAGCGGCGCGTCGTGGACCCATCCACCTGAGCGAAGGATTCAAAAATGACCTGCTGTTTTTCGAGGGGAATTCCAATTCCGGTGTCGGAAACACGAATGTGCAAACTAACTCCCATATCAGTTTTCCCTTCGACCTCTGCATCGACGATAATGTTCCCCTCCTCGGTGAACTTGATCGCGTTGCCAACCAGGTTCACGATCAATTGCCGTAAACGCGTAGGATCTCCGACCACGGTTTGCGGCACCTCGGGCGACACACGCACCGACAATTCCAGGTGCTTCTTGTCCGCCCGGGCGGCCATCGTCTTGAGGGTGTCCTTGATCAGATCCCGGATGCCGAATTCGGTCTCTTCCAGTTCGAGCTTGCCTGCTTCAATCTTGGAGAAGTCCAGAATGTCGTTGATGATGCGCAGGAGACTGTCCGCGGAGGATTTTACCAGCCCAAGATATTCTCTCTGCTCAGCCGTCAGCGCGGTATCCAGCGCCAGGTCCGTCATCCCGATGATGCCGTTCATCGGGGTGCGGATTTCATGGCTCATGTTGGCCAGGAATTCGCTCTTGGCCCGGCTGCCTGCCTCGGCAGCTTCTTTGGCATCGAGCAGGGCCGACTGCGCCAGCTTGCGCTCGGTGATATCGAGGAAGGTGATCACGGAGCCAATGATGTCGCCCTCTTTGCGGGTGGGATAGGCCCAACATTCCACTGGGAAACTGGTGCCATCGGCGCGCCAGAAGACTTCTTGATCCGAATGGCTTCCTTCACCCCTGTTCAGCGAAGCAGCAATCAAGCAGTCCGCAGCCGGGTAATGGGTACCGTCCGAATGAGAATGGTGGATCATCAGGTGCATCTGCTTTCCAAGGAGATCTTCTGGTTTCTGAAAACCAAGCAAACGAAGAGTTGCGGGATTGCAGAACGTACATTTTCCGTCCCGGTCAACGCCATAGATCGCTTCCGCAGTGGAATCCAGAATGAGACGGACTCGTTCCTCGCTGTCATGCAAAGCATCTTGAGCGCGTTTACGGTCCGCGACTTCCTGTTCCAGCTCGAACGTGCGTTCGTCGACGCGCCGCTCCAGATCCTCGCCGGCGCGCCGCAACTCCGCGTCCCGGTTTTGGATCTGCTCCAGCATTTCATTGAAACCGTCAATTAAGACCCCGACTTCGTCTTCCGAGTGCTTCCCGGCCCGGATGGAATAATCCCTGCTCCCGGTCACCATCTTCGTTGTCCAGGCCAGTTGCAGGATGGGGTCTGAGATCGGACGCTGTAAGCGAGCAGCCATCACGAAGGCCCCCAGGGAAACCGCCGCGACAATCAACCCGAAGAAAACCAGATAACCCTCGAGCAGTTGGTTGTATTCGACCAGGTCGCCCTCGAGGAACACGGTGCCCACTTTTTCGCCGCCAAACGTGATTTTCTGGAAGATTCTCATGCGATCGGAAGTGAACCGGCTGGATTCGCTTTCCACGCGCGGGGGAGAATAGGGATCCTTGGGCCCCCCGCGATGATAGATCGCGAAAGGCTTGCCAATTTGGTCGTAGATGACAGCGGACAGGATATGCGGCTTGGCGGCGAGGGCCTGCAGAATGTCCCGACCCGAGTTTGGATCCTTGAAGACCAGCGGCGCCGTGCTGTTGGTTCCCAGAATATTCGCCAGCGCGTTCAAATCCTCGAGGCGCAATTCCTTGAAGCGGTACACTCCGTACTCCGCGAAAGCAAACCCGGCGGCGCATAAAGCCGCGAACGTGTTGATCACGATCAACAAGGTGATCTTGCGACGCAGCGAAAGTTTGCGGGTCCATTCCATTTCAGTTGGTCGAACTCCGCTCTGTTCCCGGAACCGCCCGGGCCAGCGACAATAGTTTCGAGCTGACTTTCAGCCGCGCCCGGGTCGTCGTACTCACGTTCACGGCAAATCGCACGCTGCCGTCCTCCATGACGAACTGAATCATTCCGCCCGATGCGTTGAAATTTTCCATGTCCGCGACAGTCAGCACGCTGGAGCTACCGAGGGCCGAGAAGATGGATGGGAGCCGTTTCCTCTCCGAGGCGCTGATGAACAGGATGTGGCAGGCACGCAAATCCTCCGTGGACGTGAATCTTCGGACTTGCAATGAACGTCCCTGTACGACCTTCCCCGATACCGCTTGCGTCAATTCGTCGCCAAAAGGATTCTCTCCGACGATGCCGATCACCCACTTTCCATGCAAGTCCGCGGACGGGTCGTCCGGCCACTCGACAAACTTCAAGAAGTTGAACAGGTAAGCGGCTTTGACCTGATATTCCGTGGGGGGCTGCTGGGCGTAATCCGTCTGCGGGGCTGCCAACCAGGCTCCCGCAAGCAGCAAAACGCCACAGGCCAAAGACGTGCCGGCGGCTCTCGACGCAGAGCGGCTCACGTGTATCCCTGTGTTGTGCGAAGTCGCCAAAGAATAAAGCATTTGTATTGCTACCCATGAACAATGCCGCACTTCACCTCTTCCATCGTGTGCGGGTTAAGGCCCCATTCCTGGGGATCCGGGGCGGGGCTTCCATGCATGTTTCGCCGACCTGGGGGACCAAAGTTTCGGACAACCATGGAAAGATCACACCCATGCGCAAGATGGGTGGCGCACCCACGCCCATGCGTAAACATTGGACGAGAACACCGTCTCACGAGCCACCTTCCTTGGCGTTCTTCCCGACTGCGCGAGCAAGACTCAGCAATTTGGAACTCACTTTCAGCCTGGCCCGCGAGGTCGCGTCCACGTTGATGGAAAACCGCACCCGATCGTTCTCAGATAGAAACTGAATCATGCCTCCCTCATCAAGGAATCCGTCCATGTCCGCGACCGTCAGCGCGCTGGACCCGTGCAGGCTGGCCAAGATTTGCGGGAGCCGCTTTTTTTCCGAGGCACTGATGAACAGGATGCTGGCTCCACGCAAGTTTTCTCCCATGTGATATTTGCGAATCACCAGATCGCGCCCCTGCACTGTTTTCCCGACCACTACTTCCGGCAAAGCGCTTCCGAATGGATCGTCGCCAACGATTCCAATCACGATCGGGGCCAGCGAATCTGCAAATGCGTCATCGGGCCACTCCACGAATTTGAGAAAGTTGAATAGGTAGGCGGCTTTGACCTGATATTCGGGGAGAGCATCCTGCGAGTGCACATTCGGAGCAGTAATGATGTGCAAGGAGTACAGTAACGCGAGAATAACCGCAACCAAAGATCGACACTTCAAGAATCGGTGCGATTGCTGTTTGCTTTGTTCGGAATTTGCCCTGGTCGACATGATTTTCAGAACTTCCACGTTATTTTTGCGTACGCGCTGCGCTTCACTTGGGACGGGTTCACGGCTGCAAGGGCGTCGTTAAATTCGACATGATGGTCCAGGAGAAGGCTTTGCCCTACGATGGCGAACTGGATTCCTTCCAACAGCCGCACCGTCAGCTGCGAGTCAAGCCGCGTATAGGAAGGGACGAGTTGCGCCGGAAGGGCCCCGACAAAATAGGCACTCGAATCCCAACCCATGCCGTGCGGCAATTCCAGGTGGGACCGGAGCTGTGCCTGGTGACTTGGGCTGGAGCCCTCGGTGTCCGCCGCACTGGTGATATCCAGGCTGGTGGGATCGGTGTGCAAATGCATTTTCAAGAAGGAATAGCCGGGGCTGATCGTCCAGCGATTGGTCACTTTCCATTGTACGGACACTTCGATGCCACCGGTCGTGCCACGCATTTTGTTGTCAAACGATTCTGGAAGTACCAGAAGTGGTGGGGTGGAATTGGCGTCGAGGTATGAGGGAAGCGGCTCGATGGTTTGCAGATCATGGTATTTGTTCAGGAAGGTTGCCAAGTCGACTGAAAGCCGATTATTGATCTGTGCACGATAACCCACCTCATACGCCACCTCGACCTCATCATCAAAATCCGGATTGCCCAGTAAAACCACCTCGGCGGGCCCCGGCAACGCCGCAAGAACCGCGCTTAGACTGATATCTCGCTGCGAAGGCTGGCGATGCGTGACTGAAACGGCAGCCCAATACGTCTGGCGATGAGTGGGCGTCCATGCCAAGCGGACACTCGGCTCAAAATCGAAGCCATTGAAGTAACTGTTCTCAACTTTTGTTCCGGCATACAAAATCAGATGATCAGGTCTTATCGTGATTTGATCTTGCGCGAAGAAGTTAAGAAGCTCGCCAGACCGGTTGGCCGGAACGAAAGAGAGATCAATCGTGCCCAGTGTATGGTCTTCCGAGTAGCGATATCCTAGACCCCAGGTCAAATCGTGGCGAGAACCCAAGAGCAAGTGGTGGCGGAAATCGAAATCGAAAGTATTACGGGACTCGCGGGCTTGCGGACCCGATCTGGTGTAGCGGTCGAAGTAGACCTGTACGGTTGCGTCAGATCGGCTTGAGAACGAGTGATTCCACTGACTCAGGATGTTGCCTCCGGATAGCTCGGCACGCCGGAACACGGTCAGATTTTCCGGCGGCGACAATACGGCATGCTCAATCGACGCACCTTCCTCCCCGGCATAGAGATCGCCCTGAACTGTTACCGTGTCGCTCTTGGATAGGTTTGAGTCAGCCCGGAAACCGCCGTGCAGCAGATGCCATTGATCTGCTCCATTCTGTCCATTGAGGTCAGGGAAATGGTCGCGGTTCAGGTATTTTGTGAAAATGCGATAACCTGTGCCTCCCTTGGTCTCCCCGCCGTACTGAACCGTCGCGACCCCTTGTTCCACAGTCCCACCGCCACTCTCCACCAGAACACCTTGGGTCTCTTGGGATTTTTTCGTAACGATGTTTATAACGCCGTTGACTGCGTTATCCCCCCACACCGCCCCGCCCGGCCCCCGAATCACTTCGATTCGGTCAATGTCCTCGAGGGGCACGTCCACCGTGTCCCAGGAAACTTCAGCAAAGGTTGGGGTATACACAGCCCGCCCATCCACGAGGACAAGGAGTTTATTCGAGAACTGAGAATTAAAACCCCGTATCGAAATGGCCCAGGTATTGGCGTTGATTTGGGCTACATCCAGACCGGGAACCATCCTCAGTAAGTCCGGAATATTCGTCGCCCCGGACCGGCGAATATCTTCCTGTTCGATCACGAAAACCGCTGCCGCCACCTGCGACATCTTCTGGTCTTGCTTCGAAACTGATGTCACGTGGACGTTCATCAGGTCTTCGAGGTTCATTGTGGTCAGGTCAGCCCCTTGCGCAGCTTGCTGGACCGGTTGCTGCGCGCAGACGGGACCGCAGGCGAGAAGGAGCGTCAACAAACAACCAAAGAGCTTTGGCGAGCTATTTGTCATCTGGTTATAAGGTTTTCTTCCTCAATCGCTTCAAATCCCAACTTTGTCTAAGCTCCTGTGCTGTTTCCCGATTTCGGTATCGCTCCCACATCGGGCGCACGAGGGCTATTTCCCGCGATGTTGCTTGCACAGCAATCGCCAAATGCTGGACATTGTGCATGGGCTAAAGAGTCTGCTTTCAGGCTCATACAACATTAGGAACTGCTTATAGCGGGCTTTCGCGCGGTGCTCAGTCCCGAATTGGTTCTTGGCGCATCGAATTGACTTCCTCAAGGCTCGCCGATACCTATGCCTCGCAAATCGCGCTGCGCTGGCATACTTACGGGTAGAACATTGATCCCCAGTAAACCAACCAAGACCACCAGCACACGACTGAATCCAGGCAATGGGCTGCTCCGGTGTGACGACTACCCATCTCAGGTAATCAAAATGTCCATTTCACTACATCCCGATGAATTTGGATTCAACGCCTTCCACGGCAAGATTTTCAAATGCACGTGGCCCGCGAGACGGTGTGAGCAA
This sequence comes from Terriglobia bacterium, assembly GCA_963705015.1. Classification (GTDB taxonomy): domain Bacteria; phylum Acidobacteriota; class Terriglobia; order Acidiferrales; family UBA7541; genus Palsa-360. Next base: position 4,471,378 of record CAVPIN010000002.1, on the reverse strand, counting down.
ATAGAAGGTGATCTCTTTGTTGCGAGTGAGTTACAAAATAAGGAAAACAGAAGAACAAATCATATTAATAATATCATTCCTACTCGACGCCGATTTTCCAAATTGCAACCGGCCATAGCCAATCACCCCGATAAACAAATAGTAAGCTGTCCCGGTAGCGTGAGAGGTTATTCACACCTGAGAAAACTAGAAACAAAAAGACTGCATGCTATGCTCTTGCGCCGGCCGGCTTATTTGCCAGCCGCGCCAGGCGCACCAGAAAACTACTGCAGAACCCAGTTGACATCTTTCTGGACGAACTTGAACGCGTACCGTGAATGAGGAGTGTCGCAGCCCTCGCACCTGACTACGCGTGCCATTCCAACGAATTTCGTTCCTCCACTCACGAGAGATACTGCTACCTCGGAATCTTTTTTCAGGAGAGCCTTGCAGCTGCAGAAGAATGTGTTTCGACTGACGTTTTCCGTAGTGCACAGCTCCTCGAAAGGCATACCTTTGCTATCGGTCCCTCGCAGGCTCACCTTGACCCGCAGGCAAATGCGCACTTCCCTTCGACGCTCGGGCTGAACGGCATCCAACACCTTTGCCAATCCGGCCCGCAAGGCTTCAAAGTCGATCGGTTTCTCGAAGTACGCCGCGGCTCCAAGTTCCTCGCAATACGTTTTTGTGCTGGCACCAGCTTCCCCCGTCACGATGATGATAGGAATCAATTGCGTGGAGGTAATGGATTTGAATGTCCGGCAAAGCTCAAAGCCGGAATAATTCGGCATCCTCAAATCGAGCAGGATGGCGTTCGGTTTGCTTTGCATGGCGGCGGCCAGCCCGAGTTCCGGGTCTCCCGTATCGACGATTTCATAGCGATCTTCGAGATTGATTCGCATCAGACGCCGAATGGGCGCTTCATCATCAATGATCAGCAATTTCTGCATGATACGATTGTCTCCTATCCGCTCAATTAGAGATCAAGTCTGGCGACACCGAAGGATCGGCGCCTTCCACGCTTTCTGTTTTTTTCATGCCCACGCTTCCGTCCAACACCTCACGCACTTTGCGCACCAGTACTTCTTCCGTGAAGGGTTTGCGCAATAAGTGAGTACCCGGCTCAAGGACTCCATGACCGGCGATAAAGCTGTCCGTATATCCGGACATATAAAGGACCTTCATCGCGGGATGACTGAGGGCCAGGCGTTCTGCCAGGACGCGTCCATTGATTCCCGGCATCACCACATCCGTGAGAAGCAGATCGATGGGGCCGGAGATTTGCGCGGCGACCTGCTGAGCTTCAGATCCATCGGCGGCGGTCACGACCCGATACCCATTTTCCTTCAGGAACAGCTGCGCCAGCATCCGCAGAGGCTCCGCATCTTCCACCAGCAAGATGGTCTCGGATCCACGGATGGTAGGTGTTTCGGGACTGCCTTTGGATGGAGCTGGGACGTGTTGTTCGACGCGCGGCAAGTAGATCGTGAACAAAGCTCCTTTTCCTTTCTCGGAATCAACGGTGATATACCCGTTGCTTTGTTTCACCACTCCATAAACGGTGGCCAGTCCCAGTCCGGTTCCTTTGTCTCGTCCTTTCGTGGTGTAAAATGGCTCGAAAATTTGCGCCTGGGTTTCCGGGTCCATCCCTGTGCCGGTATCCGTTACGGCCAGCGTTACATACCTGCCCAGGACTGAGCCCGGATGTTCCATGGCAAAAGCCGCATCGATTTCGGCGTCGGCAGTCTGGATGGTCAATTTGCCGCCGTCCGGCATGGCATCCCGCGCGTTGACCGCCAGATTCATCACGACTTGCTCCAGTTGTCCGGGGTCCGCCTTGATCTGGCTGACTGCGGGGTCAAGGATCAAATTCACCTCGATGTCTTCTCCGATCAGACGCGGCAACATCTTCTGCATATCGGCAATTAGCGTGTTCAAGTTTAAGATGACCGGCTCCAGAACCTGTTGACGGCTAAAGGCCAAAAGCTGCCGGGTCAATGACACCGCGCGCCGACAGGCTTTCTCAATTTCCTCGGCGTACTCATCCAAGGAACTCCCGGAGACCAGATCCCGTTTTATGACCTGAATGTAGCCGAGGATAACGCCGAGGAGATTATTGAAATCGTGGGCGATTCCTCCGGAAAGGCGGCCGACGGCCTCCATCTTCTGGGCCATGCGCAACTGCCGTTCCAGGACACCCCGTTGCGTCACGTCCTGATAGATGCCCAACGAACCAAGCACTCTTCCTTGCACCGTCAACTGCACGAGGTGGAGCTCAACATCGACGTAGCTGCCATCTTTTCGCCGCCGACGTGTGGTCAGGCTGACCGAAGATCGATACGAGGTCCCTCCTGAATCAGCGCTCGCTTCGGCCAACATTTTCTCGTTCGGAAATAACTCGACGACAGGCTTTCCGATGGTTTGCTGCTGGACGCATTGAAAAAGCTTTTCGAAGGCGGGGTTGCACAATTGGACTTTCTGCTCGGAGTCCAAAACCAGAATCGCGAGAGGATTGTTTTCAATCAGGGCGTTGAGATACGAAGTTCGCTCGGCGACCCTGTTTTCCAACCCATTATGAGCTTCTTGTAACGCGCTATCTCTTTGCTGGATGCGATTCAGCATGCCGTTGAATTGATCAATGAGAAGTCCTATTTCGTCATTGCCCCTCTTCCTTGCGCGGATCGAATAGTCTTCCCGAATGGAGACGGATAAGGCCGTATCCGCCAGTTCCCGGATGGGGCCTGAGATTACGCGCTGAAGCCGGGAAGACAATAGGAATGCCACTGCCAGGGAAGCAAGCAAGACCAGGAGATCAATCTCCAGGAACCTGGTGAGACGCGCATGGAGGTCTAGAAGATCCGCCTCTATGAAAATCGTCCCAATGGGTTTGCCATTCAGGATGATGGGTTGAAAAATGACCATATTCTCTCCAACGATCGCAGTGGACATACTTTGTGCCGGAGGGGGAGAGAAATCGTTGTCGGTCGCATTGCGGCTATAGCTGGCGAAAACTTTGCCATCCTTGTCATAAATACTGGCGTGGGTCACATTTGGTTTGGCCTGCAATGCAGATAGAATTTCGCCCGCCGATCGCGCGTCACTAAAGCTCAAAGCCGCTGTGCTGTTCGAGCCAACCATTTTTGCCGACGCGCTGAGGTCCTGCGTTTTCGTGCGCAGGAACGTAGACCGGTCGAATAAGGCGAACACGACGGACGCCACGAGCAGGGCTGCGGCACAGGTGGCCATCACAATCGTTTGAAGCTTCTGCCGGATCGACAAATCCATGGATGAACTCACCTTGGCCCCCTCCAGATCCCATTCAGTACGTTAGTTGTTCACGATTTGCGCCAGGGCCAGCAGTTTGGAGCTGATCCGGAGCCCCGCCCGGGAGGCCGCTTCCAGGTTGATGTCGAAACGCACGTGTTGATCTTCCATGGAGAATTGAATGATGCCGCCGCGCACCGCAAATTGCGTCATTTCTCCCACCGTTAGGGTGCTGGACCCATTTAGCGTCGAGAAGATGTGTTCAGCGGTTTTCCTTTCCGAGGAGCTGATGTAAAGAATGTGGCAGCCGCGGGCTTCTTTGTCACTTTGAAGGCGACGCAGGAGCAGAGGCCTGCCGTTATCGATTTCTTTGGGGATGGTGGAAGCTAGAGAGGTGGCGAATGGATCCTGCCCCAGAATGCACAGTACGATCGGCGCCTGCCGGTCGGGGTAGGCCGAGTCCGGCCATTCGACGAAATTGGTTAGGTTATAGAACATCGCTGCCTTCAATCTGTATTCATCCACGGATTCCTCCTGTCCGGCGGCGGTCCTGGGAACCAGGACGTGCACCAGGCAGAAAACGAATGAGGCAACGAATATTCCACGTGCCACACGGGCAAGAAACCTGCACCATGTCCGGGCGGGCGGCTTCTTTCGTGATCGGCGTTGAAAATTCATGTTTTGACTAATGGACAGTTTCTATTCCGTGCCTATTTCGAATCCACATGAGGCCGATAGGTCAGCTTTATTCGAAAGCTTCGTCCATCCTGAGGAATCGAGACTTCCCTATGTTCGACGCCGCCCGAGTCGGCGTATCGCTTATCTAAGAGATTGTAGAAACCCCCGGAGAAATCGACCTTTTCCGTAATTTTGCGGCTGAAAACGGTAAGGTTGACCAGGAAGAATCCGCCCAACTCCGTTTGCGCGACGGTTCTTGTCCTGCTCGTATACTGACCATCGACACTGGCAAAGACCTTTTTTTTCATGAGTGGAACGCTGAAATTTGCCTTGGCCAATTGTCTCGGAGAGTTGGGTAAATCATCGCCGCTAAGCACATCGCGAGTGTGTTGGATGGAGTGCGATAGGGAACCTTCGAGGCCGCCTGGCCATTTGGCTCCCAGCTCGTATTCAATTCCCTTCGTTTGCACTTGGGCTGAATTCGAATAGAGCGGATTGGCTGTGAGGGGATCAATGCTCTGCTCGATCAAATCGTCAATCTGGTTCATAAAACCCGCGCCCGACACGTAGAACGTCTTCCCGAAACGATGCTCCACGTCCACTTCTAAACTGCGTATTCTCTCCGGCTTCAATGCAGGGTTGGCAGTATTGCTGTTGTTACCCGCATAGAACGCTTCATAGTCGTTCGGTGCGCGAAACGCCCAACTGTAATTCGCTTTCAGGTCTGTGTTTGGGGTTGGGTTGAAATGCAGGCCTGCTCGTGGGCTCAGCGTGTTTCCATAGATTCCATACCAGTCGCTGCGCAGACCCGCCACCAAAGATAGGTTCTTGCGGATGAAATATTTATCTTGAAAATATAATGCAGCGACCCGGTTGGAACGATGGCTATCAAAATACAGGTGATACGGCTGGATATCGTAATTCACTTGCTTCTGGCGTATATCCTGGCGGAATTCCGTGCCGAACGTAACCTTGTGTCGTTTGAAAAAGTTCCTGGAAGCGTCCCCCTGGAAGTCCAACCAGGTTCCATTGGCGGCGTCGTAATTTTCGGTGAACGGTGGAATACCTGTGCCGGCATAGTCGTAAACGTAGATTCCGTGATAGCCGTACCAATCGTAGGAAAGCCGCCCAAGCGTCTCCCAGGATCCGAACGTATGGTGGTACTGAGCATCGACGTATCGGCGCGCATCTGTGGTTTGGTTCCGTGAATCGTCGAAAACCGTGCCGAACGAGGCGGTGGGAACGTGTTTGGTGCGGGAGCTTCCAACGACATGGATGTCGAAATCCCCGTAGATGATGTCGCCGAAGATGTTGTAAGACATATCACCGTCGGCGTTTTCGGCGATCCCATTATTTGTGCTCGGGCTGTCAAACTCCGGAAAGAAGAGTTGTTTGTGCCCCTGGCTATAGTAGAAAGAGCCGGAGAGCAGCGTTTCCAGTCCGTTGTCAAAACGGCTGCCGTAACTCATTCGGGCTTTGTAGGAATTCCAGCTTCCCGCTTCGCTGGAAAATTCGAGGGCCCTCAAATCGCGGCCCCGCTTGGTGATCACATTGATGACCGCTGCGAATGCGCCCGTGCCATAGACCGAGGAATTAGGTCCCAAAATAATCTCAATACGCTCGATCAGGTCGATATCGACCGGAAATTCTGTACCTACGTAGGCTCCGTCGAATATGTTGTCGTTGACTCGATGGCCATCCAGCAGGAAGAGAATGCGCGCGTTGTAATCTCCCGGTAATGACAATCCACGGACACCTACATAACTGTAGTTGCGGTCGTTGATCACGTAAAAGCCACGGACGCTCTTCAGGACATCCGCGAGGGTTCGATACCCGTGTTTCTGAATCTCCTCGGCAGTAACCACGGTGATCGAGGTTGCCGCGTCTTCTGCCTTCTGGAGAAACTTGGCCGCGCCGTAAACCGAATCCACCTTCATTTTCAGGAGATCTTGCATGCTCTGTCCGCTCAAGTCGTCTTGGCTTGGCTGCTGCGCCCCGACGGAGCACGTGCAAAGCATCACAAACAAGAGAAGCCAGGGCACCGCAACCTTCGAGCGGAGGATGCAGCTGACAGAACTAGGGCCGACCGAGATAAAATAAATAATTCGTTTATTCTGCATTTTCTGAGCCTCGCGACCAAGACAGACCGCAAGAGGCAGTTGCGGAATTTTAAAAATTTCCGCAGATCAAATAGGCAACAATTGGAAGGGGGGAACCGCAGGTGCTCTGCTTTCTTATTCTGCTCCAAAACAGCGCCGAGCGAAATTAATTCTCTGCGCTGTTTCCTGCAACGCATCTGGCAATGAGCATTAGTCCCGATTCTCTGTATCGAAATCTATATTTATTTGCAAACGAGCGATAGGCCGGAGGGGAGGCTTCGGTCGTCTTCCACCTAATAGAAAACAAAGCCGAATATTTGGAGGCGCGGGTCGGATTTGAACCGACGAATGGAGGTTTTGCAGACCTCTCCCTTAGGCCTCTTGGGTACCGCGCCGGGTCCGAGAAGTATAGCGAAACCTGCGTCCACTTGTCAGGTGTCGCGCAACACAAAGAAAAGTGCTCACGGATTGAAATTTCGTCAGCGAAGGATGACACTAGCGCGTCGGCGCGGGTACCAGGCGGGCGTCGCGCAGGAAGCGTGCGGCTTCCTCCGGTGGCGTGGGACAAATATAGAACCCTGTGCCCCACTCGAATCCGGCCACCTTGGTGAGCTTGGGCATGATCTCGATATGCCAGTGGTAGTGTTCGTTGGTCTCTTCGCCGATCGGTGAGGTGTGAATCATGAAGTTGTACGCCGGACGATCGAGGACCACATCGAGCCGCACCAGGGTATCCTTGAGAACCTTGGCGAGTCCGGAATACACGGGGCTCTGATTATTTTCAAAGGAGGAGGCGTGCTGTTTCGGCAGGATCCATGTTTCAAACGGAAATCTTGGAGCGTAGGGAGCCAGCGCGATGAACAAATCAGTTTCACTGATTACGCGCACTTCGGAGTCCAGTTCCTGCCGGATCATGTCGCAGAAAATACATCGTTCCTTGTCATAATAATAATGGCGCGCGCTGTCCACTTCCTCGCGCACGCGCTTGGGAACGATGGGCAGGGCGATCAATTGCGAATGCGGATGTTCGAGCGAGGCCCCGGCCGCTTCTCCATGATTTTTGAAGATCAAAATGTAGCGAAATCGTCTGTCATTTTTCAGATCGAGCATGCGGTCCCGGAAGGCCCAGAGAACATCCTCGATCTGCTTTTCCTTCATCGTCGCGAGCGTGCTGCGGTGATCAGGGGTCTCGATGATCACTTCGTGCGCGCCTACGCCGTTCATGCGGTCAAATAGACCTTCCCCTTCCCGGTCGAGATCCCCCTCGATGCCCAGCGCCGGGAATTTGTTCGGAACTACGCGCACCTGCCAACCCGGTGAGTTCGGACCGCTTCCGTTCCGTCCATATTGGAGGAGTTCGGGGGGCGTCTTGGATTCGTTCCCATAACAAAACGGACAGATTCCAATTCCTTTGATCTCCACACTTTCGCGAACGAAATCCGACGGCCGTTTGGCCCGGTCGGTTGATATGATCACCCATCGTCCAGTGATGGGATCCTTTCTTAGCTCTGGCAACAATTCCTCCCGGGCTGGAATCCTGATTTCATGAATGTTTATCCTTGGCGGGCTCTCAATGGGGCCCTCACGCCAGTCAAAGGCTGCTTATTCTACTACTCATTTCTGGCTTGCAATACATGTCCGCGAACTCTTATTCAGCACGCTTAGTTCCATTATGCAGCAAAAGCGCCTTTGTGTAGACGGACAATTGGTCGTTTGCCGGGCGGGGCTTCGATGGCCAGGATGTCAAACCGGAAGGGGGTGTCACCGGTGCGGTATTCGCGCAGGAATTGCCGGGCCATTCGCGAGAGGTGCTGCTGTTTATCATGAGTGACGGCGGCCTCGGGAGGACCAAATGCGCCTCCCGCCCCCGTCCGCGTTTTTACCTCGACAAACGCTATCGTCGCCCCGTCATATCCCACCAGATCGATTTCGCCTTTGATTCCGCGATAGGTGAAGTTACGCGCGATCATCACGTATCCATTCCGGCGAAGATACCAGTACGCGTACGTCTCGCCGCGAACACCTGTGCGGCGGGCACGCTGCTTGGCCGCTTCGCGGGTCGGCGGCGCGGACGTATCCGCCAGGCCTTTTCGTGCGGCCCAACCTACGAAACCGAACATTGCTCGAGCTAAAATCGACACGGCGTCTACCTGCAAAGTGACGTGAAAAAGAGCCACTAGAACCGTTTCGTATCGCGCCTTCTCTGTGATCTCTGTGGCCTCTGTGTTGAGAGCTTTGCCGGCATTACCGAAAACCTTTAACACGGAGAGCACAGAGGACACAGAGAAAAATCAGAGAAGCGTCGTCCTACGCGGACGTTTCAACCTCGCGGATGCATTCTTCCAAAGTCCGCGCCGCGAAATCAGCTTGTTCTTCGTCGATCATTAACGGCGGGGCCACGCGGATGGTATTTTCGCCAGCGCCCAGTAGGAGAAGACCCTTCTCGAACGCGCGGTCCACAATCGTCTCACGGAACTCGTGCGCGCGTTCCTTAGTCTTCTGGTCGCGGACGATTTCGACGCCGATCATCAGCCCTTTGCCGCGGACGTCACCAACAATCCTGTGGCGGCTGGGCCAATCCGCCATCCGGCCCATCAGGAACTCACCGACGCGCCGAGCATTTTCAATGTATTGAGCCTCCAGCAAATCCATGGTCACAAGTGCGGCGGCGATGCATACAGGATTGCCGCCGAAGGTCGAGGCGTGCGCGCCGGCCGTCCAATCCATCAGGCTGGCCCGCGCAATGGTCGCGGAAAGCGGCATACCGGAAGCAATCCCCTTGGCCACGCACAGGATGTCGGGTTCGATTCCCGCATGATCCGAAGCCCACCACTTCCCTGTCCGTCCCATTCCGCTCTGTACTTCGTCGCAAACGAGGAGGATTCCGTGCTTGCGGCAGATCCGTTGCAGTTCGAGCAGAAATTGCTTCGGCGCCGGCACGTACCCGCCTTCGCCCTGAATTGGCTCGATGAAGACTGCCGCAACTTCTTGAGGATCGACAAGGCGCTTGAAAATCTCGCTCTCCAGAAACGTAGCGGCTTCGACGCAGGCGCATGGCGAAGGATGGCCGTACGGGCAACGGTAAGAATTCGGGTAAGGAATGTGAAACACATCGGCCAGCAGCGAGCCAAACCCTTTTCGCTGCACGGCCTTTGAAGCAGTAAGTGAAAGTGCGCCGAGAGTGCGTCCATGGAAGCAGCCGTAAAAGGCAATGATCTTTTCGCGCCGCGTATGGTAGCGCGCGAGTTTGATGGCCGCTTCGACCGCTTCGGTGCCGGAGTTGCCGAAGTAAACCTTCTTCGCCTCCTTGCCCGGCGCAATGGCCGCGAGGCGTTCGGCAAGTTCCACCATGTTTGGCAAATAAAAATCTGTCCCGGAAATATGAATCAACTCAGCGGCCTGTTTTTGTATTGCCTCAACGACGCGCGGGTGGCAATGCCCCGTAGAAACGACGGCGATGCCCGCGGCGAAATCCAAGAAGACGTTGCCGTCCACGTCCTCAACCATCGCGCCCCGGCCGGACTTCGCCACCATCGGGTAACCGCGCGTATAGGAAGGGGAAATAAATTCCGCGTCGCGCGCGATCACTTTCCTGGCCTTCGGGCCGGGAAGCGACGTCACGAGAATGGGCAACTTCGTTTCGCTGGCAATGCTCGTGACAGGAATTTCCATGGGAGGTCCTCCAGCGAGTGCGCGTCCGATCCCACGCGCGGAACAACGCGGAACTCGTGCTCCCCCTCGATGCCAACGGGCATGACTGCCTGCGGAAGGGGGCTACAGACTAATCTACGCCGGAAAGGCTCGTTCCGTCGAGATAAGGATGCCAACTGAGCGATAACGAGTTGGCATCACCGAGATTTACTTGCGCTTCCAGCGGATACTGCCGTCGCGGGAATCTTCAAGAATAATGCCGCTCTCAGCAAGTTGGTCGCGGATGCGGTCGGAGGCCGCAAAATCGCGCCGTTTTCGCGCGGCTTGCCGTTCGGCAATGAGCGCTTCGATTTCTGCATCGCTCGGCCCTGTGGAACCCTGAACCATGCCGAGCGCGCGGAGTTTTTCCGCGTCGTCATCGTGGAGAACCGCGAAAATAGCGTCGAAGGAATCCAGCGCGGCGAGCACCGGTGCGGCGTCGCCCTCGCGAAATTCGCCTCGATCCATGGCGATATTCACATCGCGGACCAGATCGAAGATCGCCGCGAGGGCCTGCGCGGTATTGAGATCATCCGCAAGGCCAGCGTCGAACTCTTCGAGCGCTTTTGCGGCGCGGCTGGCCATGTCCGGCGATTCGCCCGCGGGGAATTTCCCGGACCGGAGGCGCGCGACAAAAGTCCGCAAACGCTCCACCGAACTGGCCGCCCCGAGCAAACTCTCCGGCGAAAAATTCAACTGGCGGCGGTATGGCACCGAGGCCAGCAGGAAGCGTACCGACGACGGCTTGTGCCCATGAGCGAACAATTCTCGTAGCGTCGCAAAATTTCCAAGCGATTTCGACATCTTTTCGTGATCGATCAGCAGGAACTCGGCATGCAGCCAGTAGCGGGCGAACTGCTTCCCCGTCGCGGCTTCGGACTGCGCAATTTCATTTTCATGATGCGGGAAAACCAGGTCGACGCCGCCGCTGTGGATGTCCAGCGTATCGCCCAGATACTTCATGGCCATGGCGGAGCACTCGATGTGCCAGCCGGGACGTCCCGGTCCGATGGGCGTCTCCCAGAAATGCTCACCGGGCTTGGGCGCTTTCCAGAGGGCAAAGTCTCGCGCGTTGTCCTTGTCATAGCGGTCCGTATCCACGCGGGCCCCGGTTTGCATGCCGGCCACATCAATTTTGGAAAGTTTCCCATATGCAGGAAATTTCGAGATACGGAAATAGGTTGATCCCTCGCTGGTATACGTGAATCCTTTCGCCGTGAGCCGTTCGATCAGCTTCACCATGTCGTCGATGTGCTCGGTGGCCCTCGCGATGTGTTCGGGCGGCTCCAAGTTGAGGGAGCGCCGGTCATCGAGATAGGCCTGAATATACTTATCGGTATATTCGCGGATGCTGAGGCCCGCAACCGCGGCTTTTTGGATGATGCGATCGTCCACGTCGGTAAGGTTCATTACCTGAATGACACGAAAACCCTTCGATTTCAAGTAGCGCCGCAAAATATCCTGGAACACAAACGTGCGGAAGTTCCCGATGTGTGCGAAGTCATAGACCGTGGGTCCGCACGTGTAGCAGCGCACTTCCCCGGGGACCAGGGGGACAAACGGCTCCGTCCGCCCTGTCAATGTGTTGTGGAACTGGATTTCTGTCATCGTGGCTCGATTACCGGCCCTCAGTGTTGGTTCGGCGCGCATGGCAAGCGCGCCATTTTAACCGACGAGCGCAGCCGTGGCAAAAGGTCTCTTGGAGTGAGTGGTTTGTGCCCCCTGGAGGCAGCTATAATAGAATTTGCTAGACTGAAGAGGCATTCGCGAAGGCACTATGATCGCACCAGCACAAACCGAAGATTTAACGTCCCTGGCGCACCTGGATCTGGAACGAGAGATCGCCCGGCTCAAACGCGAGATGAATGCCGTCATTCTGGCGCATTATTACCAGGATTCCGAGATTCAGGACCTGGCGGATTTCGTGGGCGACAGCCTGCAACTCTCCCAGCAGGCGGCGGCCACCCAGGCGGACGTGATTGTCTTTGCCGGCGTGCTGTTCATGGCCGAAACGGCTAAGATTCTGAACCCCGGCAAGCTTGTCCTGCTTCCGGACCTGAACGCGGGCTGTTCGCTGGCGGACGGCTGCCCGGCGCCTCTGTTTCAGCAGTTCCGCGAGCGCTACGCCGATCATGTTGCAATCACCTATATCAATTGCAGCGCCGAGGTCAAAGCGCTGAGCGACATCATCTGCACGTCGAGCAACGCGGAGAAAATCATCCGCCAGATTCCGCCCGAGCGGCCCATCCTGTTTGCGCCGGACCAGCATCTCGGACGTTATTTGATGAAAAAAACGGGTCGACCATTGCGGCTCTGGCAGGGCAGCTGTCTTGTCCACGAAATGTTTTCCGAGCGAAGCCTGGTGCAACTCAAGGAGCGTCATCCCAAGGCAGTGGTCCTGGCTCATCCCGAGTGCACTGAGGCCGTCTTGCGCCACGCCGATTATGTGGGCTCAACCACCGGCATTCTGAACTTCGCGAAGCAAAGCCCGGCAACTGAGTTGATTGTCGCGACCGAAAGCGGCATCCTTCATCAGATGGAAAAGGCCTGCCCGGACAAAACCTTTATTTCCGCGCCCGGCGAAGGTGGATGCTCCTGCAGTGAATGCCCGTACATGAAACTCAATACCATGGAAAAACTCTATCTTTGCATGCGGGACCGCAAGCCGGAAATTACCCTGGAGGAAGGATTGCGCCAGCGTGCCTTGCGTCCCATCCTCAGGATGCTGGAGATGAGCTAGCCGCAGGCGGCTCTACTCCCCATGTCTCCTCAACTTGACGCGTCGGAATATCACAGCCTGTTGCGCTCCGTTCTGGCGGAGGACCTCGGCAGCGGCGATATCACTACAGATTCCGTCGTTCCCGCCGCACAGCGCGCGCGTGGTGAAGTGATCGCCAAAGCGCCGCTGGTCCTCGCAGGGATCGATCTGTTCATCGAAGTCTTCAAGCTCCTGGACCGGACCACGAAAGCCGAAATTAAATTGTGCGATGGCGAGGAACTCTTGCCGGGACAAATCCCGGCCATCGTGACGGCCTCCGCGCGAGCACTGCTCACCGGCGAACGCGTGGCGCTCAACCTATTGCAGCGGCTGAGCGGCGTTGCCACGCTCACGCGGCGATTTGTGCGGGCGGTCGCGGGAACCGGAGCGCAAATCCTGGACACTCGCAAGACTACGCCGGGCCTTCGCGCGCTGGAAAAATATGCGGTCCGCGTGGGTGGCGGCGCGAGCCACCGCAAGGACCTAAGCGAAGCAGCGCTCATCAAAGAGAATCATATTCGCCTGGCGGGAGGCGTGGACGCAGCCCTCGAAGCCGCGCAAAGTGCCAAAGGCCGCGCGAAATGGATCGAAATCGAAGTTACGAATCTGGACGAATTGCTCGCGGCGCTCACGCACAACCCGGACATGGTTTTGCTCGACAACATGAGTCCATCGCTCGTGCGCAAGGCGGTCGAGCAGATAAGGACGTATGACCCGGCGCGAAAAATTCGCATCGAAGCCTCGGGCGGAATCGCCCTCGGCAACGTGAGGGACTTCGCGGAGGCGGGCGTGGACTGGATTTCCGTCGGCGCACTGACACATTCCGCTCCAGCTGTGGATTTGAGTTTTGAGATCGAGCCCGAATGATTTGCGCAGATCATACCCGCCATGAACATGAATAAGACCCTCCAAACTGACATTCTCGTGATTGGCAGCGGCCTGGGTGGCCTCGCGGCAGCATGGAACGCCGCAAAACGTGGCTGCGAGGTCACGCTGCTCACGCGGGCCTCAGACCCCGAGGACAGCAATACGTACCGTGCCCAGGGCGGGATCATCTATCGCGGCCGCGATGAATCGCCTGAGCAACTTGTCGCGGATATTCTTTCCGCAGGCGCCGGACTCAGCTCTCCCGAAGTGGCCTCACTGCTGAGCCAGGAAGGCCCGCGCCTTGTAAGAGAAATTCTGATCGACGAACTTCGGGTGCCATTCGATCCTTCGCCCGAGTTTCCCGGAGAGCTTGACCTGACTTCCGAGGCAGGCCATTCCATTCCGCGCATCATCCACTACAAAGACCAGACTGGATTCTCCATCGAGCGGGCATTCTTCGAACGGGTGCGATCTCACCCGAAAGTGAAAGTCATCGCGAATGCCACCGCTGTGGACTTGCTGACCGCCTCGCACCACTCGATCGAGCCCACGGATGTTTATCGCCCTCTGGCCTGCGTGGGGGCGTACGTGCTCGACCAGGGTTCCGGGAAAATATTCTCGATCCTGGCGAAGGAAACCATTCTGGCGAGCGGCGGACTCGGCAGCGTCTTCCTGCACACCACAAATCCTCCCGGGGCGCGCGGCGACGGCATTGCCATGGCCTACCGCGCCGGGGCGCGCTGCATCAACATGCAATACATCCAATTTCATCCCACGGCCCTGCTGGCCCCCGATGGCTGCTTCCTGATTTCAGAAACGGTTCGCGGGGAGGGCGGCCGCATCGTGGATCGCCACGGCAAGGAATTCATGCAGCGTTTCCATCCCGCCGGTTCGCTGGCACCGCGCGACGTCGCCGCGCGCGCCATCTACCAGACTATGCTCGAATCGGGAGAATCCTGCGTCTACCTCGACATTACGCACAAGCCCGCGGATCAACTCCGCGAGCGTTTTCCCGGCATCTACGCGGTCTGCATGGAACGCGGGATCGACATGACGCGGGAACCGATTCCAGTCGTCCCGGCAGCGCACTACAGTTGCGGCGGTATCGCCACGGATGATTTCGGACGCACCACGGTCGATCGTCTGCGAGCCGCCGGCGAGGTTGCCTGCACAGGCCTGCACGGCGCAAACCGTCTGGCCAGTACTTCCCTGCTCGAATGTCTGGTCTGGGGAACGCGGGCCGGAGGAGACGCTGCTGAACGGATCATGCGTGGCGACAATTTTTATTTTCCCACGGTCGCCGACTGGCGCTACGAGCACGAGCCGGCCGATCCCGCACTCATCTCCCAGGATTGGCTCACCATCCGGCAGACTATGTGGAATTATGTCGGTCTGATCCGCAGCGAGAAACGCCTCAACCGCGCCATGCGGATTTTGCGCGAACTGGATCTGGAAATCGCGCGCTTCTATGACAAATGTGAAATCAGCGACTCCATTGTCGGCTTGCGCAACGGTATGCTCACGGCCTTGTTGATCCTTGAAGCTGCCGAGCAGTCCCGCGAAAGCCGCGGCTGCCATTACCGCATCGATTGATCCCGCTTCGCGAAATTAAAAAGCAATACCCAACGCCGCGCGAAAGCTAAGCCCAGCTATATCCCAGGTTGGCACCACCCGCCGGTTTGAGCCTCGTCAACGCTTCTGTTTGGGTACCGGAACTTGAGCGGGAAGAAAAGTCTCTGTTACCTCCGTGACTTGTAGCTCCGATGGTTCGGGGTCGGCTTGACCTTGAATGAGATTCCGTTGTCGAGATAGTGGCCGAGCAATCCTGAAATAATACGCTTTAGGATTATGGAACTCGTGCCCGGCGAGATAGATTCGGAACTCAATGATGCCATTGACAAATTCGCTCGCACGGACAATCAAAAGGTCCCACGATGACTCTCCGGGCTTGTACTTGTCTTTTCTCGGCTCATTCGGGTCACCGCCAGGTATCGGGAGTGTTACCCCATACCAGGAACCGCCGACGTCAAGAGCATCGAGATGCTTAAGCCAATAAGTGTTGCCCCAATTGTCTCTCACATTTAGTGGGCCAGAGAATGAGCCGATGTATTTATGCTGTCGAATCAGATGTTCATCCCTATTAACGATTCTAAACTTTGCCCAAAAGACCTGTGGTGAGAGGCTGTTTGCCTTGTCTGTTGGCCGAAGCTGAACCTGGCCTAGTCCATAGTCGATGAGCGTGTATTCAAAACTGTCCTCCATGACAAAGGTGCTTCCTGCATGCTCTTGAACTTGCACCTTCTCCTGTGCTGGGGCTGAGAGCGCAAGAACAACAGGCACGATGAAAGCAACACCAATTAGTGCGAGTCTTTTCATAAACTTGTCCAGTGCAGACTGAAAATATCCGCCCCGGCAAATAAGCAGCGACACCAGCTATCCGCCGCGTACCTCTTCATCGAACACTTCTTGGTTTTGACGAGCCCAGTATGATATATGGACTCCTCGGAGAATGCCTTCGATTTCCTCATGAGTCTCGTACGTGTTTTCGTCGCGCTCGTTTGCCGCGATTTGTGGGTTCTCCCGTATCGCTTTCAAGGTCAGTTGCTTAATGGATTCGATAGTAACGTGCAACGCATCGAGACGCTTCAAGACCTGATGTGCAGGGAAATTTAGAGCAGGTAAGCGCTCTGCATAAACCAAAAGGTCGGTGGCCTCCTCCCACATGCTCCATTTGATGTAACTTGGATAATCACCTGGCGTGGCATTCGCGAGCAGGTTCCTGTGCGCCGGAGAGTCCTTGGTTGAGTGGCACGGAAGACAAAGAGTGATTAGATTTTCGGGGTCGTCGTTCCCGCCAGCGCTCTTTGGTTTTCTGTGGTGAGTTTGAGGTTTGCAGCCATTCTTTTGCGCCACCACAATTCCGCATTCCTGACACCTGTTCCCATCGCGTTTCCAAATTTCGCGTCTCAGATCATCGGGCAACTTAGCCATGTTCGATCACCTCTCTCGAACCGTGTACCCCATTCATTTCAAGGCAACGAGTGGAGTTTACATTCTCTGACTTAGCGGGGAATGTATCAGAAAAGCGGGGCGCGCCCAAGGGGACGATTTCCGAAAATCCCGTGATAGAGGCACGGTAACTAACGTGAGGGGGCAAACCGCGCGCCAAGCCGACAATCCGCGCGTGAATTGGATCGGCCCTCAAGCTGAATTAATGTCTAGCCGCCCGCACTGCCGGACCTTGACGTCCCATCTCGAAAACCTCAATATGCTGGCACATAGGTTCTGCTCGGGACTCTAAGACGGAGAGGTAACGCGATGCGATTCAACTCTGTGACGATGGCGTTCTTGATTTTGATGGGTGCGGCGACGCTCTGCGCGCAGGAGCAGGTGCCGGCGGCAAAGTGGCGAGGGGCAGGGCCGCCACCGTGCGTAGGATCTGACGGCGGGATCTATAAATGCCCTCCGGCCCCGCAGGTTGTCGCCGTCCGCGCCGGGCGCTTGTTTGACAGCAAGACCGGCACGATGCGTACCAAGCAGGTTGTGCTGCTTACGGGCGAGCGCATCACGGAGGTCGGACCCGAAGCTCAAGTAAAGATTCCGGCGGGAGCGCGAGTGATTGATCTCAGCCAGGCGACGGTCCTGCCCGGCTTAATCGATGGGCATACGCATATGTTCGACGCTCGAGTGGTCAACAAGGGATCGGCGGAAAACTCCATGGTGATTGCCGTCTCCAACGTGCAGGCAGATTTGCGGGCGGGCTTCACGGCGGCCCGGGATATGAGTACCCATGGGAACGGTTACGCGGACATCGAGGTCCGTGACGCCATCAACCAGGGCCGTATCGACGGCCCTAGGTATCAGGTATCAACCTTGGGCGTCGTTTGGGGCGCGAAACCGCCGGACCCCCTTGTTCCCGACAATCCGCTGGCTAGTTCGGTGGTTCGTTCGATTGAGGATGCGCGCGCGGCCGTGCGCGAGCAAGTCGGACACGGTGCGGATTGGATCAAACTATTCCCAGCCGGAGCCTATTCCTTCACGGCCACAGGCCAACCGCAATACGAAGTGACCTATCCGATGCCCGTGTTGCAAGCTCTCATTGATGAAACACACCGCCTCGGCAAGAAGACAGCCTGCCACGTCTATGGAGGCGAAGGGCAAAAGAACGCCATCATCGCCGGCTGCGACACGATCGAGCATGGGTTCGGCTTGGATCAAGAGCAAGTCAATATGATGGTCGCCAAAGGGCTGTACTACGACCCGACGCTGCAGCGGTATATCGAGCCCTATATGGACGATAATGACGCGAAGAATACCGGTGGCAAGTATCGGATGATTCCGATTTTTGAGAAGGCGGCGGCGATGGCAGCCGCAACCAAGGGAATAAAATTTATGGTAGGCAGCGGCGCGGATGGCTCGACCTACGCTCACGGGACGCAGGCCCTCGACTTTATCGCATTGGTGAAATACGCCGACATGCCGCCGGCCAGGGTCATTCAGAGCGCAACCGTGGTCAACGCCGAAGCGCTGGGATGGCAGGATCAGATCGGTTCCATCGACAAGGGGAAGTATGCGGATATGATCGCCGTTTCCGGCGATCCACTAACCGATATCACGGAACTTCAGCGCGTTAAATTCGTGATGAAGGGCGGAAAAGTCATTACGAATGACCTGACGGGGGGTACGAGGTAACACCCTTCGCGACTTGCCCTGCATGGAAAAGAGAAGGCGGCCTCTACTGCAGGTTAGCTTTTCGCTGGTTGCATCTTTACTTCGCTCGCGTCGCGTGTTAACTTGTTTTCCCGTAACCGCCATCGTAGCGCCAGGCGGCTGGGCCACTGCTAAACGACCCTTCAGCGATTTTGTCGCAGTTCGCGTCCTTCCCAGGAATCGGAACCCGTCTCTGCCGACACTTGTGTAACCCAGCGTATGCCCGGCGGGGGCCATAAAGGGGAAATCTTGTTAAAACTGCGCAAAGTTGAGCTGGTGGGGTTCAAATCGTTCTGCGAAAAGACGCAGATTACCTTCAGCGGCAGTGGTCTCACCTGCATCATCGGACCCAACGGGTGCGGGAAATCCAATATTGTCGACGCCATCTCTTGGGTCCTGGGCGAGCAGAGCCATAAATCGCTGCGCGCCGAGCGGATGTCTGACTGCATCTTCAATGGCACGGCCAAGCGGCCGCCGATGGGTCTTTCCGAAGTCACGCTGACGCTGGTCGATCCCGAACTGGCTGAAGCGGCAGCATTTGTGTTGGGAGTGGAGGGTGACGCGGCTGCGGCAGGGCCGGTGGCCGTCCCGGATAGCGCGTATGGCGCATCAGCAGAAGGCTTTGACACAGAGGACACAGAGAAGTCGGAAAAGAATCTGAATCAGGCGGGCGAGGAAGAGGCATCGAGCGAGCCCTTCGCCCCGAGCGCTCAGGGTGAACCAGCCTTTCTGAAGAAAAAACGCGCGGCGGAAAAACCCGCGATGAATCTGAAACCCGGCGAAGTGGTCGTAGGGCGGCGGCTGTACCGCTCGGGGCAAAGCGAATATCTCATCAACGGGCGCGTGGCGCGGCTGCGCGACATCCAGGATTTGTTCATGGGGATCGGCCTGGGGCCGGACTCCTACGCCATCATCGAGCAGGGCCGCATCGGCCAGATTCTCAGCTCGAAGCCCACCGACCGGCGCGCCATCATCGAAGAGGCTGCGGGGATAACGAAATTCAAGACCAAGCGGCGCCTCTCCGAAGCCAAACTGGAATCCTCGAAACTCAATCTTTCCCGCATCAACGACATCTACGTCGAAGTGGAAAAGCAACTCGCGTCGCTCAAGCGCCAAGCTTCCAAGGCGCGGCGGTATGCGGAAATCCGCGAGCAGATGCGCGGCTTGCTTCGCCAGGTTCTGGCGAGCAAGGCCAAGGAACTCGACCTTGAAGCCGAGCGCCTGGCAGGATTGCTGGGCGAAATTTCGCAGCAGGAATCGCGGGAAGCGCAGTCCGTGAACCAGTGGGAAACCGAGCAGGAACGCCTGGGAGCGCGCACCTACGAGCTCGAAGGCGAATTGCGGCAGCACCAGAACGTGCTCGGGCAGACGGCGCTGGAACTCGACCGCAGCGAAAATCGCATCCTCTTCAACCGGCAGCGCAGCACGGAACTGAGCGGCCGACTCCAACACCTGGTTGTGGAGATCGAGCAGGCCTCCGCGCAGGCCGCGCAAGTGGAAGCTCGCGCCGCGGCGCACGGCGAATCCGTTGCAGCGCTCCAGAGCGAAGTCGCGCGCGTTGAAGCCATTTTGGCGAACCTGGCAGCGGCCTCCGCGGAAATTTCCGGCGCGCACGATTCCACCGAGGCGCGCATCGCTGCGCTGCGGCGCTCCGCCGCTGAACTGGGAGACGAACTGACGCGCCTGCACGGCGATCAGGCACAGGCCGAGCAAGCCCTGGCGCATCACATCCAGGGCGTGACGCGCTACGAGCAGCGGGAACAGCAATTGCTCGAAGAGTCGTTGCACCATCGCGAGCGCGCGCAAGCCGCGGACCTGCATTGGCATTCGGTGCTGGAACGCTCGCGCAGCCTGGAAGAAATTGTACGAAGCGCGCAGGCGCGAATTTCCGACCTTCGCAGCCAGCAGCACGAAACCACGACGCGAGCGGAAAGCGCCAGGGATGCGCTGGCCGGCGGACGCGCGCGGCGCGCCTCCGTCGAGCAAATCCTGAACGACCGCTCCTACACGGCGGATGCGGTGCAGAAACTCTTTGCCTCGAATCAGGGCGGTGAAGACTCGGCCGGCTTCCGCGCCGTCGGCGTGCTGGCCGATTACGCCGAAGTCGAGCAGCAATATGAAAGCGCCATCGAGCAGTTCCTGCGCGATGAGCTGGAATATGTCGTAGTCGAGACGTTCGACGTGGCGCGTGCCGGAATCGCGCTGCTCCGCGAAGAAGTCGGTGGCCGCGCCACGTTCTTCGTGGATTCGCTGCGCAAGCTGAATCTACAGCCCAACGAACCCATCGTGCCCTTTGAAATCGAAAAGCAAACCGTGTCTCGCCTCGACCGCCTGGTGGAATTCCGCGATCCGCTGGGGCCGGCCGCGAAGCAGTTCCTGCCGCGGCTGCAATCTTCGTTCCTGGTGGAGCAGGCCGAAGTGGCGGAGCGGCTCGCGCGCGAGAATCCCGCGTACACCTTTGTCACCCCGGATGGCACGACGTATCAAGGCCGCGTGGTCAGCGGAGGCCGCCCCTCGGAGTCCGGACCGCTGGGAATGAAGCGCGAATTGCGGTCGCTCGACGCCGAAGTATTGCAACTCGAACGCGCATCCCTGGAAGCACAGGCCGCGCTGCATCAGCTTGAGGAAGACCTTCAGACCAGCGAACGGGCGCTCGAGAACGCGACGGCGCAGCATGTGGAGTCGGAAAAGCTGGCGGTAGCAGCAACTCTGCAGCGTGACCAGGCGCGGGGCGACATGGTGCGGCTCGGGATGGAGCTGAGCGACTGCCAGACAGAGCTCGCCAAGCTGCGCAGCGATGCCACGGCGGCGCAACGCCGCGCTGAGGCCGCGCAACAGCGGCGTGGAGAAGTTTCCAGTGCCCGCGCGGCAGCGGAAGAACAAATCGTGCAAGCTGTGGAGCAGCAAATCGCCCTGCGGCAAACCGCCATCGCGAAACAAGAAGACCTGTCGGCGCGACGAGCAGACATGGCTACGATCGCAGAACGCCTGGCCAGCGCCGAATCGCTCGCGGCGCGCATGGCCCAAGAGCTTCAAGACGCTGGTTGCGCGACGCACGGCCTTGATTTTGCAACGCGATTCGCTCCTGCAAGAACAAGCGCAACTCGCCGAACAAACCGCAGACCAGCAACGCGCCGTGGAATCGTTGCGCGCGGAAAAAGAGCGCCTCGAAGCACGTGGCGCTGATCTGGACCGGGAATTCAACGAAATCCGCGTGCGCTCCACGCAAGCAGACGACGCCCTGCGCATGGCGCGCCAAAAACTTGGCGACTTCCGCGAGGAGCGCAGCAAACATGAAATCGAACGCGCCCGCAATGACTCCGAGCGCGAACATCTGCGGCAATCCTGCATCGAGGAACTGAATGCCCAACCGGAAGACCTGATTGCGGAATTCCCCGCCCTGCTCTCGGGCGAGGAACTGCGCGCCTCGGACGCGCAATATCACGAATTGAAATTGCGCATCGAATCCATGGGCCCGATCAACATGATGGCACTCGAGGAATACAACGAATGCGAGCAGCGTTTCGGATTCCTGGGACGTGAGCGCGCCGACCTGCTGCAATCGATCACCGATACCCAGCAGGCCATCACGGAACTCGATCAAGTCTGCAAACAGAAATTCGAGGAAGCCTTCTCGATCATCAATCAGAATTTCGCCACGGCCTTCCACACCCTCTTCGGCGGCGGCACCGGCGAGATGCGGCTTTCCGAGCCGGACAGCTCCGGCGAACCGGGCATCGACGTGGTGGCGCAGCCTCCCGGCAAGCGATTGCAGAACGTCCTGCTGCTTTCCGGCGGCGAAAAAGCCATGACGGCGCTGGCGCTGTTAATCGCCATCTTCCGTTATCAGCCCAGCCCCTTCTGCATCCTGGACGAAGTGGATGCGCCGCTCGACGAAGCCAACGTCTGGCGCTTCACGAAGCTTGTCTCGGAAATGAGCGCGGGAACACAGTTTATCGTCGTGACGCACAACCGGAAAACCATGGAGATGGCCTCGGTCCTGTACGGAGTCACGATGCAGGAGCCGGGCGTGTCGAAGCTGGTGTCCGTCCGCTGGGATGAGCCCGCGGCCGCGCAAGCCGCCACGAACGCGGCGTAGGCCGAAGTCATTTCTCTGTGTCCTTTGTGTGAAAGGTTTTGCTCACTATCAAAGCCGAAAGGCTTTAACACTGAGGACACAGAGAGCACAGAGAAGTTTCCTTCCCTGAAAATCTCTTCTCGTCGCACGATTCTCGTGACGGAAAACTTTTTCCACTTTTCGTTTTTCTTCTCCGTTGACATCGCTGAGGCGTGCGCTAGAATACCCGCCTCTCTAACTAGGACGTGTCACCCGTGGCTTCTCCAAAAATGAACGCAATCGTATGGGAGACAAGTCTCCCCGGAATTCACTTCCTCAATCGCGGCAAAGTTCGCGATCTCTACGAGGTGGGCGATCGGCTGCTGATCGTAGCCACGGATCGCCTCTCCGCATTTGACGTGGTGCTGCCCGACACCGATTCCCGACAAGGGACGC
This sequence comes from Terriglobia bacterium, assembly GCA_963705015.1. GTDB lineage: Bacteria > Acidobacteriota > Terriglobia > Acidiferrales > UBA7541 > Palsa-360. The sequence continues at coordinate 4,448,820 of CAVPIN010000002.1, read as the reverse complement.
GTGCTGACGCAGCTCTCGCTGTTCTGGTTCAATCTGCTGCGCGACATCATTCCGAATCACGTGATCACCGCGGACAGATTTTCCGGCCGAACTCGCAGCCTACCACGCGACAACTCGAAGGCCGCGCCATGCTCTGCCAGGCGAACCAAGCCCCTGCCCATTGAATGCGTCGTGCGCGGATATCTGTCTGGCTCGGGATGGAAGGATTATCGCGCCACCGGGAAAGTCTGCGGAATTTCACTGCCTGCGGGGCTTCAGGAATCCGAGCGGCTGCCGGAGGCCATCTTCACACCTTCGACCAAGGCCACCGCAGGCCATGACGAGAATATTTCGTTTGACGAAGCTGCGTCGCGGATTGGCGGCGAACTCGCCGAGCGCGTTCGCGCCGTGAGTCTGGAAATTTACCGGCGCGCGGCAGCCTATGCCGAACCGCGCGGAATCATTCTGGCGGACACAAAATTTGAATTCGGCCTGGTGGGAGATGAATTGATCTGGATTGACGAGGCCTTGACGCCGGATTCTTCACGGTTTTGGCCGGCGGACGGTTACCAGCCCGGCCGCGCGCAGCCCTCGTTTGATAAGCAGTATGTCCGCGACTACCTCGAACGGATCGGATGGAACAAGCAGCCACCCGGCCCGGAACTTCCCTCCGATGTAGTTGCTGCGACGCGGGAAAAATACCGGGAAGCCTACCGGCAATTAACGGGCCACGAACTCAACTAAATCAGATTGCGCCAGCCGGACCCTCCGGCTGCGGACAATTCTTGTGCGGAGCGTGCGACAGTGAAAGATCAACTGGAATCCCTGGTCGGGCAGATGGTGGAGCGCGGAATTCATTTCGACGAAGCCGTCAACGAATTCGAGAAGAAATTCATCAAGCGCGTGCTGGACAGATCGCGCGGCAACCAGTCGCGCGCCGCGCGCCTGCTCGGAATTCACCGCAATACGCTCAGCCGCAAGATCGGCCTCTACAAGCTCGACCACCGCCAACACCGGCATTCCTAGCCGGCATAAGCCGCACGGGAACACTTCGGATTGCGCGGACCTTTAATCCCGGATGCAGTAGACTCTAAAAATCCTGTGCGGTAGCTCAAAGCAGCGCCCTGTGGCGCTCGTTGCGAAATTGGTGGGCTGTAGGGGCACGGCATGCCGTGCCCCTACAACTTCAACGGCATCGGACCTGAATTGAAAACAGAAGCGGCCCCGGAAGGCTCCGGGGCCGCTTCGTTGTTTCATAGCAGAAACTCAAGCCTTAAAGACTCAGTTCGCGGGAGCCTTCTTGGCGGGAGCCTTCTTCGCCGGGCCTTTCTTGCCGGGCCGGTCTTCTCTTCCGGCAAATCCTCAGGATTAATCTTCGCCTTGTCCCATGTCAGCAGGAACGGGTTTTGGGTGTAGGCAACCAGCGTGCCGGTGAAGCGAAACTGATCGCCTTTCTTGATGCGGGCTGCCTCCGGCTGCCCCGCGATCTTTATTTCCATGTTTGGATCCGTGGCCGCCTCTATTTCCTTCTGCGCCGCGTCGGGGTCCTGGCTCGACGGACGGTACACTTTGATGGTCACCGTGTCGCCTGTCTACTGTCGCATCGGTCCATTGCCCATACACCGACGTCTGGATACTCGAGACCGCAACTGGCGAGCCACATGACCTTGCCCGCGTCTCCGCCCGCCTTGAGGATGGGCAGGAAGTTCGCTGTATCATCTCGCGCTTTCTGCAGGTCCGCGGCGCTGGGAATCGTTCAATGTCGCAGGTTTGTCCCCGGAACTAGCCGCCAGCGTAAGCAGCTCGGTCACCTGATCATCGACGAGCTTGTTGCAGGAAGCCTGCTGATACCGAATCAGCTGGTTCTTGAGATAAGTCTGAACCTGCGGGGCGTTGGGAACTTTGAGGGCGATAGCCCGCGCCAATTCCCAGAAGCCGTCCGTGGCTGCCGGGGGAGTCATTGCCAGATCCACGACGCCCAGACTGAAATGGGAGGCCGGAGCGGTCGGATCGATCGCAATGACAGCCTTGTAATAGGTTGCGGCAGAAGGGTAATCCTTCAAGGAATTAGAAGTCATGGCCGCGATCGTGTTAAACAGAACCTTGTAACCCTTCACTGTCTGCGTGTATTGGCTCGGGAGTCGCCTGGTCGGGTTTCTTCCAGTCATCGAGCGTCTTCAAACCCGTGACGGCGGCGTCGCGCGCCTTGGTCTGCATATCCGGTGTCTGCAATCTTTGCTGCCCTGACCGACATAGTAGGCCTGCGCGCGGGCAACATAAGCCTCGAGACGCCCTTGGTTATCCACTTTGTCGCCGAGGCCGATCATCTTATCGGCATACTCCATCGTGCCCGCAAAATTCTTGAGCCCATAGTCGGTCAGGTAATAGTCGCGGTAGACGTAGGGCATTAAGGTGGAATTGGGGTACTGCTTGACGAAGGCATCGAGCTTGGTAATTTTTTGCTGTGGATTCTGCTCCCCATCAGCATCTTTGTATGCGTTGTATTCAGCCAGCGTATAAGCGGGTTTCGCCTGCCGCATGCCTGCGGCGCAGCCCACAATTTGCCCGCGCCAGACGTAACTCCCAGCGCAATCCATAACAGACCGGCGCCCGTCACCATCCACTTTCGCATCATTGGCTTCCAGCCTCCTCCGCAGATTTCCGAAAAATCTGATTGCATTAATAACATAAAAGCAGGGCGAACTGTAGGTTCAAAACTCTCGGATTATAGGGAATCTTACTCTATGGTGCAAGCGCCATTCCCTACAGCTTCCTCACCAGAGTGTTATAGACGGCCGACCAGCTAAAGTTACTCTGAATGATATGATGAAAAACTCCTGACAAAGGAAGCCTGAGGTCAAGGATAGCATTTTTTCGGATACAAGGGAGAGTGTAATGAATCCAGAAAACGCCGTCGCAGGCCAAGTGGCTCTGGTGACCGGGGGCAGTCAAGGGATCGGCCTGGCAATTGCCCGCCGCCTGGGCCACATGGGCGCGCGGGTTTCCATTTGCGCGCGCAATCAGGCGAATCTGGAGGAGTCTGCCTCCCATCTGCGTGGCGAAGGGATTGAGGTCCTGACCTCGCCAGCCGACGTCACCTGCGAAGACCAGATTTCCGCTGTGGTTCGCAAAACGCAGCAGGCGCTGGGCCCGATCGATATCCTGGTGAACAATGCAGGCATCGGCGTTTTCGGCCCGTTTCACGAGCAAAGCGCAGCGCAATGGGACTCTATTCTGGACACGAATCTGAAATCGGCATTTCTCGTGAGCCGAGCCGTCGCCCCGGAAATGATCCGGCGGAAGACCGGTCACATCATCAATATCGCTCGCTGGCAGGTAAGAACACTTTCGCGAACGGCGCCCTTTACTGCGCGTCGAAATGGGGACTGCTCGGTTTGACCGGCTGCATGGCGGAGGAACTTCGGGCACACGGCATCCGCGTGAGCGCGATCTGTCCGGGTTCGGTGAATACCGAGTTTTCTCCCCACGCCGGCAAGGACGCCCAAAAATGCTGCAGCCGGACGACGTGGCGCACGCGGTAGCCGCTCTGGTGACGCAAGCCCCGGGAAGCTTTATCAGCGAAGTGCACCTACGCCCGGCACAAAAGCCGTAAACCGGGCGTCTTTCTCTGTGTTCTCTGCGCCCTCTGTGGTAAAGACTTTCTCGTGGTTCGAGCAAGGCGTTTACCACAGAGGGCGCAGAGAACACAGAGAAATATCCGACACCCCAACATTCCTCTTGACATTAGTCGTTACAACGACTATTATCCGTGCATGGCCCAGAAACACCAAATCGGAAAACTGTCCCGCCGGCAGGCGGCTCACCCGGAGGCCCAGGTCTTCGTCAATCTGCTGCGGACCGCCGACGCCCTCGAGCGCGGGGCTGAGGCCCTGCTCAAACCCTTTGGCCTTTCAGGAACGCAGTACAATGTTCTGCGCATCCTGCGCGGGGCGGGCGAGAGCGGCCTGGCCTGCCGCGAAATCGGCTGCCGGCTCATCTCGCACGATCCCGACATCACGCGCTTGCTCGACCGCATGGAGTCTCGAGGTCTTATAACGCGGGCGCGGGAAGCAAAAGACCGGCGGGTCGTCAAGACACGCATCACGGCGGACGGGCTCCGTATTCTTGGCGACCTCGATGATCCCATACAGAAATTGCACCGGCGGCAATTTCGCGGCTTTCCGGCAAGACAGCTCCGGCAACTGTCAATCCTGTTGGAGCAGGTGCGTACACGGGTGGAAGCTCCGGACGCGTTCCGAATGATATTGATGAGGCTGGTTGTAACGATTTTTCTTGATCCTACGATCAAATCAAAGGAGAAACGACAATGAACACAGCAGTGACCGCAACATCTCAGGGCACCAAACCAACGCAGTGGCAGATTGACCCTGCCCATTCGGCGGCTCATTTCAGCGTGCGCCATCTCATGATCTCTAATGTGCGCGGCGAATTCAGCAAACTCAGCGGGAGCGTACTCCTGGATCCCAGCCGATTTGACTCGGTCCACGGTAGAAGTAAGTCTGGAAACAGTATCGGTCAATACTCGCGAACCGCAGCGCGATGAGCATCTGCGCAGCGCGGATTTCCTTCGATGTGGCAAACCACCCCACGATGACGTTTCGATCCAAGCAAATCGTGTCCGCTGGCGCGGATCATTTCAAAGTAACCGGCGACCTGACAATTCGCGGCGTCACCAAGGAAGTTACTTTCGACGTCGAAGGCCCCACGCCAGCAGTGAAAGACCCCTGGGGCAATGTACGGGCTGGTGTCGAAGCTGCTACAAAAATCAACCGCAAAGATTTTGGATTGGTTTGGAACGCTTTAATTGAAGGCGGCGGATTCGTTGTGGGCGACGAGGTATCAGTCACCATCGAAGCCGAATTGGTCCAAAAACCTGCCGCGTAGGACGGGAACGCACCGCCATGCCGGCAAAAGGCTATTTGCGCCTAGAAGATAGTCGCCAAGGAACGATACAACGTGCCCACCCCGGCCTTGTCGGGATGGGCATGTTGGTCAAGGATCAGTAGGAAACCCCGACAGGGGCGACACATGGGCCTCCGTCGCGCAATTTTGAAAGGCCATTACCAAGGAAGGGTAGGCTTGCTCATCCTTCCGATCTCGCTCAAGATGTAAGCCAACCCAGCAAGAAAGAAGAAGGTCTTTACGACCATGAAAAACACGCCGAGACACAAACTCCCATTCACGATCTGATCGGACGCCGCTGGAGCCCGCGGGCATTTTCCGATCAGCCTGTCGAAGCGGACAAGCTCCGCAGCGTCCTGGAGGCGGCGCGTTGGGCGCCATCGTCGCGCAACGAACAACCGTGGGCCTACCTGGTGGCGACGCGCGATGATCAGAAAGAGTTCGACGACCTGCTCGCCGTGTTGATGACAACGAATCGCGCCTGGGCGCAGAAAGCTCCGGTTCTGATTCTTGCCGTTGCCCATACGCTGTGGACCAAAGAGGGCACGCCAAACCGGGTTGGAATCTACGACCTGGGCCTGGCAACCATGAATCTTGTGACACAGGCTACGGCTCTTGGCCTTGTGACCCACCAGATGGGCGGATTCGACGTGGAAGCGGCTCGAAAGCGCTTTCGGGTTCCTGCCGGGTGGGAACCAATTTGCGTCATTGCGCTCGGATATGCTGGGAAGCTGGAAGACCTGCCCGAGGCTCTACGCGATCGCGAATTGGCGGAACGCCAGCGCAAGCCGCTGGAAGAATTTGTTTTTTCGGGGACTTGGGGACACCCGGCCATGATCGCTAGTCCCCCCGAGAGGAAATGAACGACCTGCTTCAATTCGTGGTGCGGCATGGATACACGCTGGTGTTCGCCTGGGTTTTCATCGAACAGGCCGGCCTGCCCATCCCATCTGCGCCGTTGCTTCTGGCCGTCGGGGGCGCTGGCGGGAACTCACCAGATGAATCTTGGGCTGGCCATGACGCTTGCGGTTGTCGCCGCGCTCGTAAGCGACGCCATCTGGTACGGACTGGGGCGGCGAAACGGGGTCCGCGTTCTGCAATTGTTGTGCCGGATTTCTCTCGAGCCCGACTCCTGCGTTCGGCGGACACAGGTGAGCTTCGGCAAAAACGGCGCCAGGGTGCTGCTGGTCGCGAAATTTATTCCCGGGCTTGAACGCCATGGCGGCGCCGCTGGCAGGAATCATCCGCATGGGATGGCGGAGATTCCTGTTGTTCGATCTGGCCGGATCATTGATCTGGGTGAGCGCCTTCACGGTGACCGGCTACGTGTTCAGCGGCGAGCTCGAACGCGTCGCCGCGCAACGCGGCCTACCTGGGGAATGGCTGTTTGTGCTGCTGCTGGCGGCATTCGGGGGTTACATCGGCTGGAAATTTTACAACCGGCGAAGATTCCTGCGCAAACTGAAAATCGCGCGGATTACGCCGGAAGAGCTGAAAGAAAAAATCGATGCCGGTGAGGACGTCATCATCGTTGATCTGCGGCACGCGCTCGATTTCGAAGCCCAGCCGGAAACGATTCCCGGGCGCTTGCATATGGACGCCGCGGATCTCGAAGAAGCCTACGAAGTCATCCCTCGCGATCGTGAAATTGTCCTGTTCTGTGCCTGCCCGAATGAAGTCACGGCTGCCCGTCTCGCGCTTCTGCTCCGCAGCAAGGGAATTACTCGAATACGTCCGCTCGCGGAAGGCTATGAGGGATGGCGCAGCCGTGGTTTCCCGCTGGCTCTCCCTAAGAACGAACCCGAAAACATGCAGCCAGCTGGCGCATAACTTTCGGGTAAAATTCCAAAATGAATAAGGGACGTACATTCGCTTGGACAGCGGGGAGCATTGTTGCGCTTCTGCTCCATGCCAGCGCCGGCGTATTCACAAGGTGGATCCGCACCTCCAACCTTTTACCGTGACGTCGCCCCCATCCTGGAAAAACATTGTCAGAATTGCCATCGCCCGGGCGAAATGGCCTTCCCTCTGATGACATTCGAGCCAGGCCGCGCCACGCGCGCGCGCCATTGCGGGATTCGATGCGTCGCAAAGAAAATGCCGCCGTGGTTGCCGACCCGAGCGTCGGCCACTTCGCGAACGATCCGTCCCTTTCGCACGAGACGAAATTAAGACGCTCGTCACATGGGCCGAGAACGGGACGCCGCCAGGCAATCCACAGCAAGCGCCGCCCGCCCTCCAGCGGACCGAAGGCTGGAATATTTCTCCGCCTGACGTTGTGCTCGCGATGCCAAAGCCGGTGTCCATCGCCCCCAAAGGCGACATCGACTACACGTACGAAATCGTGCCCACCCACTTTTCCGAGGACCGCTGGGTGCAAATGGCGGAACTTCGGCCCTCGACCCGCGAGCACGTGCATCATGCGGTCGTCTACATCCGGCCGCCCGATTCAAAATGGCTGCGCAGTGCCCCGGTGGGAGTGCCGTTCACGACGGAGAACTTGACGGATGAACAAGGCCGCCGCGACGCGCACTGGACCGACAGCGACATCCTGCTCGTGTACGCCCCGGGCAGCTCACCGGAAACATGGGCTTCCGGAATGGCCAAATTTATCCCCGCGGGTTCCGACCTGGTCATCCAGATGCATTACATGGCCATGGGCCACGCCGCGAGCGACCGCACGAGCATCGGATTAGTATTCGCGAAGCAGCCGTCCACAACAGCGCGTGTTGACCCTGCAGCTGACCAACGACCACTTTGTCATTCCTCCCCGCGGATCCCGACTATCGCGTCGAGGCTCGCGGAACATTGCCCAACGACGCAACGCTTCTCCGCTTCTTTCCGCACATGCATTGGCGGGGAAAACGCTTCGAATACAACTTGATTCATCCGGACGGCCGCATCGAACCCTTGCTGAAGGTTCGCTGGAATTTCGAATGGCAATTGGGCTATCAACTGGCCGAGCCCCTGCCGCTGAAGGCCGGAACCGTGCTGCAGGCCGTCGCCTGGTACGACAATTCGAGCAACAACCCCCACAATCCCGATCCCAGCGAGGAAGTCCGCTGGGGCGAGCAAACCTACGAAGAGATGATGGTGGGATTCTTCGACGTCGCCGTCGCGGCCGATCTCGATAAGTGGAAATATTTCATGCGCGGGAGCAGCAACGCTCCGGTGCGCTAGTATGGATTTTTCACAACGGGTTCGCCATCTGCGCCAGCATAATCGAGCAAGAGCTTCCGCCATGCTTTTGTAGCGCCGGCGTCTCGCCGGCGATTTGTCGAACCTTCAACTCGGCGCAAAAATGCCGAGCGAGACGCCGGCGCCACAAAAAACACATTAGAGCCGCGGCAGGACGATCCCGTGCTGGGCCTGGTACTTCCCTTTTTTGTCCTTGTAGGAAATTTCGCAAGCCTCATCGGATTCGAAGAAGAGAACCTGGCAGAGGCCTTCGTTGGCATAAATCTTTGCAGGAAGCGGAGTGGTGTTGCTGATTTCCAGCGTGACGAAGCCCTCCCATTCCGGCTCGAATGGTGTCACGTTCACGATGATCCCGCAGCGCGCATAAGTGGACTTGCCGAGACAGATTGTCAGTACATTGCGCGGGATGCGGAAATATTCGACCGAGCGGCCCAGCGCGAACGAGTTCGGAGGAATCATGCAGACGTCTCCCTTGAATTCGACCAGAGAACGCGGATCGAAATTCTTGGGGTCCACAATCGTCGAGTTCACATTGGTGAAAATTCGAAATTCGTCGGCGACGCGGATATCGTAACCATAGCTGGAGACGCCGTAGCTGATGACGCCCTCCCGAACCTGGCGGTCTTCAAACGGCTCGATCATCTTGTGTTCGAGCGCCATCTTGCGAATCCAACGATCGGGCTTCACCGACATCCAGGCCTCCGGGGGAGTGGTTCTAGCATGTAGTCTACGTCAAATGCGCGCAAAGCATGTTTCAAAGACGCGCATCTTAACCGAGCGCGTCCAGCTTGACAACCCGCAACTGCATGTCTAGCATAGCTAGCCGTTGGAAAGCAGGAGGCTGGTGTGATCAAGCTCGATATCGTGAATGCGGTGGTGAGCAAGACGGGCGTGAGCCGGACCAAGGCGGAGCAAGCCGTGGAGACCGTCTTCGAAGCCATGAAGAACGCCCTTGGCAAAGGCGAGCGCATCGAGCTCCGCCGTTTTGGCGTGTTCAACGTCCGCCCCCGCAAGACTGGCATCGGCCGCAATCCGCGCACCGGCCAGGAAGTCAGCATCCCTCCCGGCAAAGCGGTGCGCTTCAAACCCGGCAAGGAGTTGCAGACGCTCTGAACCCGCAGATACAAAGCGCATTTTCTCCGTCTTGGATTTTCGCAGCACATCCCTCTCTTAATTTGCGTTCCCCTGCGGCACAGCGCGCATCCAATCCGTCATGAGCGAACCAGGCAACTTCGATCCTTCACCCGTTGAGACGATTACCCCGGCAATCGAAGCGTGGGACTTGCCGCAGAATCCGTATTGGGAAAACAAGGAAGCTCGCTACCAGCGGAAATCCCTCGCCATCGCCATCCTATTATTCTTGCTCACGTTGATTTCCACACTCGCGGTTGGAGCCCAGTATGCCTCTTCCTACGCCGCCGGGCAGTCACCTGATTTCGATGACTTTTTCTCGACCTACGCTACATTACTCACGCACCCGCAGCTCTTGCTGGCCGGAGTGCCCTTCGCGTTCACGCTGATTGGAATCCTGCTCGCGCACGAACTGGGACATTTCTTTGCCTGCCGGTATTATAAAATCTCAGCCAGCTACCCATATTTCCTTCCGGCGCCGACTCTGATTGGGACACTCGGCGCGTTCATACGTATCCGATCCCCTATCTATAATCGCAAAGCTCTTTTTGATGTGGGCCTCGCCGGGCCCGTCGTAGGATTTCTCTTTGCCATTCCAGCGCTGGCCATCGCGGTGTTTTATTCGAGGGTAATTCCTTTTTCTGAGGCGCACGCCTCGATCGTTTTCGGACAGCCGCTCGCGCTGCGCCTCCTTGCGGGCATTTTGCGGCCCGGAGTCCCGGCGGGGGATTTGCTTTTGCATCCTGTCGGCCGTGCGGCATGGGTAGGATTATTCGCGACCGCGCTCAATCTGCTTCCCGGCGGACAACTTGATGGCGGACACATCCTGTATGCGGCGGCAAGTAAGTATCACCGCCGGATTACATTGGGTGTCGCACTGCTGCTCATTCCTCTGGGCATTTTTTTCTGGAGGGGATGGATCTTATGGTCCATTCTCTTACTGGGCCTCGGCTTCCGTCATCCACCATTGCTCAATCGGTGGGAACCACTCGATCGCACGCGCCTGCTCTGGGCCGGCGTCGCTGTCCTCATTTTTATTTTGTGCTTCATGCCCATGCCGGTCCTGATCCGTCAGTAGCATAAGCTTCAGCTTGTGTGGGTTTGGTTTTCGTTTAAGCAGAAAAACCACACAAGCTGAAGCATATGCTACTAAAACCTAGAACAAACTCAACGGGTCCACATCCACCTGCACGGCCTTCTCCGGAATTTCTTTCGCATCAGTGAACGCGAGAAGGTCGGAGAGAACACGCGTGAGTTGCATGCGTTTGGGAGCCTTCAGAAGAAACTGGAAGCGATACTCGCGTTTGAGCCGCGCCAGTGGCGCGGCGGCGGGCCCCAGCACCTTCACGCCGTGCGATTCCTGCGGAGCCAGAAACGCCGAGAGCTGCCGCGACCAGCGGATCGCCTTTTCGATTTTTGTGTCGCGCACGAGCACGCTGGCGAGTGCCGTGAACGGCGGATAGTGCAACAAGCGGCGGAATTGCAGTTCCCGCTCGAAAAAAGCGAGATAATCCTGCCGCGCGGCTAATTGAATCGCGTAATGTTCCGGATAATAGGTTTCGACCAGCACCTCCCCGGGTAACGCGCCGCGCCCGGCGCGTCCTGCCACCTGAGTCAGCAACTGAAACGTGCGCTCCGCGGCGCGAAAATCGGGCAGACTCAACTGTGAATCCGCGGAGACCACTCCCACCAGTGTGACGCGCTGAAAATCATGCCCCTTGGCAACCATCTGCGTGCCGACCAGAATGTCGAGCTTCCCAGTCGCAAAATCTCCGAGCACTTGCTGGTATGCCCGCTTGGTGCGCACCGAATCGCGGTCCAGACGGGCGATTTTCGCGCTGGAGAATTTCTCGCGCAGTTTTTCTTCGAGCTGCTCCGCCCCCGCGCCGAAGAAATAAACATGTTCGGAGGCGCACTTCGGACAGATCTCCGGCACGCGCCGCGAGAATCCGCAGTAGTGGCATTCCAGGCGAGCGCGTTGCTTGTGATACGTTAGCGAAATGCTGCAGTTCTCGCACTGAATTCCCGCGCCGCACGACCGGCAGATTACAAACCAGGAGTATCCCCGGCGATTGATGAGAATCAGGCATTGCGTTCCCTCCGCAAGGCGCGCCGCGATCGCCGCGCCGAGCTTCGAGGAAAGCAGGCCGGGCTTGTGCGTGCTCCGAAACTCTTCGCGCAGGTCGACGATTTCCACCGGCGCGAGAGGGCGATTTGCCACCCGCGATTCCAGCTGCAGCAGATGATATTTTCCTGAGCTCGCATTGTGAAAACTCTCCAGCGACGGCGTCGCGGAACCCAATAGCGCCACCGCACCCTCCAGTTTCGCGCGCACGATGGCCACATCACGACCGTGATACCGTGGCGTCTCTTCCTGCTTGTAGCTGGCCTCCTGCTCTTCATCGACCACGATCAGCCCCACATTTTCGAGCGGCGCGAACACCGCCGATCGCGTCCCCACCACGACACGAACTTCACCGCGCCGCACGCGCCACCATTCACGCGCGCGCTCCACCTCTGCCAGCGCGCTGTGAAGCACGGCCACGCCCGATCCGAGCCGTGCGCGGCACAGGCGTCCCACCCAAAGCGTGAGCGCAATTTCCGGAACCAGGATGAGCGCTGTCTTATTCCGCGCCAGGGCGGCCTCGACGGCCCCGAGATACACTTCTGTCTTGCCGCTGCCAGTGACGCCGTAGAGCAGGCCCACTTTAAACGCGCCCGCATCGAGCCACGCGCAAATTTCGGCAAGCTCTCGTTCCTGATCCACGTTGAGGACGTTCGATGGGGGCGTGTAATCGACCTCGAACAAGTCTTCCTCAACCGCGAGGGGCTCGTCCCAGCATTTTAATTTTTCCTGGCGGATCAGCCGCTCGATCAGGGAGCGTGAGACTTTTGCATGTTTGGCGAGCGTCGGCAACGGCAGAGGCCCGCGTTCCTCGGCGAGAACATGGAAGATGCGCGCCTCTTTTTCGTCGAGGGAACCGGCGCCGGCCTCGGAATTCCACGCGACAATCTTCTGCACGCGTGCATGCCGGTGGACCGCGACCTCGCGCGATTCGAGCTGGCGCCGCCGCAACAGGCGCTCCGCCGCAGCCTCGCCTCCGGGCAATTTTCGCAAGCGGTCCGCGCGGACCGGCCGGCCTTCGATTTCCAGGAGCGAAAGCAGGGCAAGGTCGGCAATTTCTTCCTCGGTGCGATTTCCGGCAGCATCAATTTCGGCGCGCCGCGCGTGCCCCGCATCGGTCAGCAATAGTTCGCGTTCGTGACGCAGATCAATTTGAGGCGGCAACATCGCGCGAAACACTTCTCCGGGCGGCGCCACGTAGTAGTTGCCAACCCAGCGGCCCAGCTCCAGCAACTTCTGCGGCAGTGACGGAATCGGATCGAGGGCTTCGACGACTTCCCTGATGTTCTTCACCCGCTCGGGATCGGGCCTACGCGTGGAAACTTCGACGACGATCCCCGTCATGGCGAGATTGCGGAACGGCACCACCACGCGGCTGCCCGCGCAGATCGAGCCCACGAGGCGTTCGGGAATCGCATAGGTGAACAGGGAACGCAGGGGGACCGGCAACGCGACTTCGCAGTAAGTAGAGGGCATGTGAGTAGCACAGGCTTCAGCCTGTGTGATTTTGATTTTCGCGAGTTTGCAGCTGCACACAGACTGAAGTCTGTGCTACACGGATCGCAATCCGATCGCGACCCTCAACGAGAAGTTTTCTTCGCTTTCAATCCCAAATGCGCCATAACCTTCTGCAAATCTTTCCACACTTCGCTTTTCGCGGCCGGATTGCGCAGCAAATACGCAGGATGATACGTGACCATTAGCTTCGTATTCCGATAGTCGAACCAGGTCCCGCGGAATCGTGAGATGGAGTCCTTCGTCTTCAGCAATGATTGAGCCGCAGTGGCGCCAAGGCACACAATCGCCTTCGGCGCGATCACGTCCAGCTGGCGGTACAAATACGGCGAGCACGTGGCGACCTCGTCATCTTCCGGCTTGCGATTTTCCGGCGGCCTGCATTTCACGACGTTGCAGATGTAAACGTCTCCGCGCTGAAGGCCCATGGCTTCGATCATTTGCGTCAGCAATTTCCCGGCGCGCCCTACGAACGGCAACCCTTGAACATCCTCGTCGTGTCCAGGGCCCTCCCCGACAAATACAAGTTCAGCGCGTGGATTCCCATCGCCGAAAACAATTTTGTTACGCTGCTTATGCAGCCGGCAGCGCGTGCATTCGCCAAGATTCTCGCGAATCAGGTCAAGTGTATCACCTTCAACGCGGTCAAGGACCTCAAACAGGGACGCGGCATTCACCACAGAGAGGACAGGATCGGACGGCGCAGCCATCACCGGCGCCACTGTGGACGATCGCTGCGGCGGCAAAGTTACCACATCCTCCACCTGGCGCACCGCAGCCTTCCGCTGAACAGAACGTTTCGCCATGATCCTCCGGTCGGTATAGAACTCGCCGAGATTCAAATCCTCGAAATAGTGAAGCCAGTCTTCCAGTTTTTCGCGTGGTGTTTGCGTGTGGTGGGAACCCATCGGGCAGGTCAGCGGGCCCGCTGCGTTGCGGGAATTTGCGCCTGCCCGGCCGGCAGGCGGGCGATCGCGCGGCGCAATTCACGCACCTGGTCGAGAATGCGGTGAGCCGCGTCGATCTTCGGCATGCGCGGAAACGCTTTCTCGCTTCCATCGCGCGGATAGAGGGTGATGACGTTGGTGTCGTGATCGAATCCCGCGCCTTCGGCGGTCACATCATTCGCCACGATCAGGTCGGCCTGCTTCGATTCCAGCTTGGCGCGCGCGTGCTCCGCCACATGATCGGTCTCCGCGGCAAATCCGACGATGAATTCGGTCCCCTTTATCTCGCGCGACGTCCGCCAGAATATCCGGCGTGGATTCGAGCTCCAGCGTGAAATCGGCCGTTCCACGCGCTTCATTTTCTTGGTTTGCGGCGCCACGGGCCGGTAATCGGCCACGGCCGCCGCCATGATCACCGCCGTAGCGCGGGGCAGATGTTCCAATACAGCGCGATGCATCTGCTCGGTGCTGCGCACGGAAACGAATTCGACGCCTTGCGGCGGATCGAGCCGCGTCGGGCCGCTGATCAAGATCACGCGCGCGCCGCGGCGCACAGCGGCCTGCGCCAGCGCATAGCCCATCTTGCCAGAAGAACGGTTGGTGAGATATCGCACAGGATCCACGTCTTCGCAAGTGGGTCCGGCGGTTACGACGATGGTTTCCTGGTCCAGATCATGCTGGATGCCCAGCCGGCCGCACACGGCGCTCGCGATCGCCTCGACGCTCGGCAAGGCGCCCGGCGCCGGTCATGCCACAGGCCAGATAACCTTCCTCGGGCGAAACCACGTGGACGCCGCGCGCCCGCAGCATCGTCGATATTTTCCTGCGTCGCCGCGTGCTCCCACATGTTGACGTTCATCGCGGGAGCCACGACGACAGGGGCGGTGGTCGCAAGATAAAGAGTCGTCAGAAAATCGTCGGCAACGCCGCGAGCCATTTTCGCAATCACATTCGCCGTCGCAGGCGCCACGACCAGCAAATCGATCCGCTGCGCCACGGCGATATGCTCGATGGCGCTTTCCACATTGGCGGCCGCGGACTCGCTCGCCGAACATTTCTGTGATGACTTTTTGCCCGGTAAGCGCCGCAAACGTCAAGCGGCGTGATGAATTCCTGCGCGCTCGCGGTCATGACCACCTGCACATCAATGCCTTCCTGCTGGAGCCTGCGCACCAGTTCGGCGGCCTTGTAAGCCGCCACGCCTCCGGAAACACCGAGTGCCACACGCATGGACATCGCGGCGCGCTACTCCTTGCGCCGCTTCCCTTCCTTCTCCTGGTCTCGCCTGGAATGATGCGGAATTGATATTCGAGAACGCCCGCGTTCAATTCTTCGACCGCTACACGCGTCGGTTTATGAGATCGCGGATTCGCCACCAGCGGCGTGGCTCCCGGACATCAATTGTCTTGCCCGCCGCGCCGCCACCACAACAAATGCAAACTTGCTTTCTGGTGCCTGGCTCTCGACCGTCATGAGATTTTCATCCTCCGAAAGATTCCAGAATCTTGCGTGCGCGTTCACTCAAGCAGCTGCGAAGACAGCGCGCAGCCACCGTGATCGCCTGAACTTCCCGTCCGGCGCGTTCGACTTCGTCATTGACCACCAGAAAATCGTACTCCGTGTAGCGCTGAATTTCCTGCTGGGCCCGTTCGAGCCTTCGCTGAATCGCTTCCTCGGAATCCTGGCCGCGCGCTGCGCAGCCGCCGTTCGAGTTCTTCCCTCGCAGGCGGCAAAATAAAAATGGCCACCGACGGCGGGCAGCTTTGTTTTACCTGCTCGGCGCCCTGTACATCAATTTCCAGCACCAGGTCCAGGCCCTTGCGCCGCGCTTCCTCGAGCCACCGCCGCGGCGTGCCGTACTGATGCTTGCCGAACACGCGGGCGTGCTCCAGAAACTCGCCCTGGCTGGCCCTGCGATCAAATTCGGCTTCGGATACAAAATCATACCATTTTCCGGCGCTTTCCGTGCCCGGGGGGCCGCGTCGTGACACGAGATGGAAAACATCGTGCCGGGAACTTCCAGCATCTTCTTCACCAGCGTGGATTTGCCCGAGCCGGACGGCCCGGAAACGATGAATACCAGTGGCTGCTGTGCCTGCTCGATCGTCATTCGACGTTTTGCGCCTGTTCGCGGAGTTTCTCGATATCGGATTTGACTTCGAGCGCCAAACCTGTGATCGCCAGCCCTTCGGATTCCACGCCCGGAGTCTTCGAGAGCAGCGTATTCGCTTCCCGTTGCATTTCCTGCAAAAGAAAATCGAGTTTCTTGCCCGTTTCGCCCGCGCCGGCGAGCAGTTTCTGGAACTGCTCCACGTGGCTGCGCAGCCGGGCGAGTTCCTCGCTCACGTCGCTGCGCTCGGCCAGCAGCGCGGCTTCCTGCGCCAGCCGCGCGGGATCGAGCTGCACGCCGTTCAGCAGTTCGTTCGAGCCTCACGGCCAGTCGGCGCGCGAAGGCCGGGACGCACAGCTTCGACCAGCGACTCCAGCTCCGCCGTTTTCGACTGAAATCCCGGCGAGAATTCCGCTGCATTTCCCTGGTCAGCGCCTGGCCTTCGGACCGGCGCATCGTTTCCAGCCGCGGAAAGCGCCTGCTCCATGCAGGCATCCAGCTGCGCGCCCAGCTTTTCCTGCACTTCCTCGTTTTGCAGTTCGCGTGGCCGATCCGGGAGCGGCTACGACGCCCGGCAGCCGGAACAGCGCAATCAAATCCGGCTCGGTCTTGACGCCGAATTCCTGCCGCAACCGCTCGACGGCTTTCATATAAGCCTCGGCCACCTCGCGGTTGACTTCCACGGCGGCCGCGCCGGCCGGCTCGTAATAGACGTTCACGTCCACATGGCCGCGCCGCAAACGGTCGCGAACCGCCTGCCGGATGCGCGATTCGAATACTTCAAATCCGTCCGGCATTCGAAGATGGAGATCCAGAAACCGGTGATTCACGCTGCGCAGGTTGATTCGCAACGCGCAACCTTCGCGGTCGACGCGCGCCTGCGCGAAGCCCGTCATGGAATGAATCCCGGCCGTGGCTGCGGCGGCCTTCATCCTTTGACCCCCCGTTCGGGGCGGTTGTTCGCAGGCGTTGCGCGATATCATCCGTGTCGGCGAACTGCATTTCGTAGAGCCGGGCGTAGGTGCCGCCCGTGGCGAGCAAGTTCCTGATGCGTGCCCATTTCGGCGATCGTGCCGTCCTCGAGCACGATAATCTTGTCCGCGCGGCGGATTGTCGAAAGCCGGTGCGCGATGACGAATGCGGTTCGCCCCATCATCAGGTTTGACAGCGCGCGCTGCACGAGCATCTCGGATTCGGAGTCCAGTTCGGAGGTCGCCTCGTCCAGAATCAGAATCGGCGAATCTTTCAGGATCGCGCGCGCGATGGCGATGCGCTGCCGCTGGCCGCCGCTCAGACCGTTGGCCGCGGTCTCCCGAGCATGGTTTGATAGCCCTGGGGAATTCCAGAATGAACTCGTGCGCCAGCGCCGCGCGTGCCGCAGCTTCGACGCGCTCCTGCGGCAGACCCCGGCTGGCCGTAGCAAATATTATTCCAGACTGTGTCGTTGAACAGGATGGTTTCCTGCGTCACGATGGCCATCTGTTCGCGCAAGGATCGCAACGTAACTTCGCGGACGTCCATCCCATCGACGCGCAGAACGCCCGAAGTCACCGGATAAAAGCGCGGCAGCAGATTGACCAGGGTGGTCTTGCCCGCGCCGCTCGATCCGACGATGGCGATGACTTCTCCCGCGCGCGCCTCCAGGGATATGTCGCGCAGGATGGGCAGCTCCGGATCGTACCCAAAACTCACGCGGTCGAATTCCACGATTCGCGAAAAGGGAGGCAGAACAGGCATGCCGGGCTCCTCGGCAGGCTCTTCCGCAAGGTCCATATATTCGAAAACCTCAGCGGTCGCACCGAAGGCCTGCTCGAATTGCTGATACACCGTGCCCAGTCCCTTCACGGGTTCATAGGACTTGAACAGTGCGTAAACAAAGGTGACGAAGATCCCCGCCGTCATCGCGCCCAACTTGATTTGCACGCGGGCGTACATCAGCACCAGCACGATCACGACCGCGCCCAGCAAATCCATGAGCGGGGAAGTGGCCACGGCCGAGCGAATCCAACGCATATTTTCGCGCAGCAGGCGTCGCGAAGATTCGCGGAACTTCTTCGATCTCGAAATCCTCCATCCCGAACGCCTTTACCACGCGGTTCCCGCTGACCGTCTCCTGCAGGATCTGGCTCAGTTCACCAATGCCCGCCTGAATCTTTTCGGTGGAGCGCCGGATGCGCTTGCCCAGAGTCCTGACCGGCCACACGACCAGCGGCAGCAGGACGAAGGAACCCAGGGTCATCCTCCAGCTGGTTGCGAGGAGAACGACCAGAAGAAAAAAGAGCGTGAAAATGTGCCGGAATCCCAGGGCCAGATACTCGGAAAAGGTATTCCGCACCCGGTCGACGTCATTGATCACTGTGGACATCAATCGCCCGGTGGGATGGTGTTGGAAGAATCCGATGGGCTGGCGGATGATTTTTGCGTACACCTGATTTCTGAAATCGGTGACCGCCGCGATCCCGGCGTACTGCACCAGGACGTTGCCAAAAAATTCCGAAAGGCCCTTGCCAATAAATACGAATAAGATGGCGATCGCGAACAATGTCCCGACACTATGAATCTGGGACGGAAGGAAGGAATTCAGGTATATGGACTGGTGGGTCAGTGGATTCTTGATCAGGAAAAGCTTGGCATCGGGAGCGCTGGGATTTAGCACGCGGTCAAAAATGGGCGTGATCATCAGCGCGATGAGCCCCTCCGCCAGTCCGACCAGAGAAAGACACACAACACCCATCGCAAGCCGCATCTTGTACGGCTTGATGTAGCGCAACAAGCGGCCGAGTTCTTCGCGTTGCTTCAAAGAAAATTCAGTTCCCCTGAGAATCGAGCGACGACAGCAGGCCTTGGTACGCTACGAATCGCCCGCTCTTTTGTCAAGCCGATGCAGTTCCGCGCGACTTAGTTTGGCCTCTACTGGAGCTATGGTCTGCCCGCCCAAAAAACGGGCGGCCTCTACGAAACCCACGACTAACAATGCGTGACGGTTTTGTGGAGGCCGTTGCGTCCCATGCGTTTGGGACGGAACGGGCAGATCTCCAATTGAGTTATTACTCACAATCGCCGGAGCATCCCGTTATTTAGCCAAGTCGCGGTGCACGACTTTGGATGCGTATCCCTTTTTCTGCAGTGTCTTGCGCACGGCTTCCGCCAGCATCACCGAGCGATGCCGCCCGCCGGTGCACCCGAACGCAATGGTCAGGTAGCTCTTCCCTTCCCGGATGTAATGCGGGATCAAATAGATCAGCAATCCCTCGACGCGCCGCAGGAATTCGCCGGTTTGCGGAAACGAGCGGATGTAGCGCGCCACGCGCGGGTCGCGCCCCGAATACTTTCGCAGCCGCGGAATAAAATGGGGATTCGGCAGAAAACGCACGTCAAACACCAGGTCCGCGTCGGCCGGAATCCCATACCTGTATCCGAAACTCACCAGCGACACCATCATCGGGCCGGCGGTCCGTCTTCTGGAAACGGTGCGAATGATGAACTGCCGCAACTCGTGAACGTTAAATTTGGTGGTGTCGATGACCACATCGGCGAGCTTGCGGATCGGCTCCATCAGCACGCGCTCCCGCCGCAGCCCATCCATCACGGGACGGTCGTGTCCCGAGCGGATGCGGCCGCCGCGTTTCGCTGAACCGGCGAAGCAAGGCATCCTCATTCGCCTCGATGAATACGAGTGTCGCGGGGTTGTTCGCTGCGCATCTGCCGCAGGATCGCAGGAAGCTTTTCGAGCTGCCCGCCTTCGCGCGCATCCACCAGCAGAGCCGCGCGCTGAATTTCACCGCCGGCCTGCATGTGCAATTCGCTGAATGTGGGGATCAACGCAACGGGAAGATTGTCGACGCAATAAAAACCGAGGTCTTCGAAGGTCTTGAGAACGGTGCTTTTGCCCGAGCCGCTCAGCCCGGTGAGAATCACCAGTTGCCGGGCGTCGCGCGCGGATCGGCGCTTCACGGGATCCGGCCTAAGCCTTTACCCGGCGCTGGTGGGTGCTGGGAATGCGGAGGTCTTCGCGGTATTTGGCGACGGTTCGACGGGTCACATGAATCCCGGCATCGTCGAGTTTCTTGGCGATCAGGTCGTCGGTGAGCGGGTGAGCGGTGTCTTCTTCGTCGATCATTTTCTTCACCAGCCGCTTCAGCGTCTGCAGCGACATGTTGTTGCCTTCCGGGCCGTTGACCGATTCCGAAAAGAAAGACCGCAGTTCGACGACGCCCTGCGGCGTATGGGCGTACTTGCTCGACACCGCGCGGCTTACCGTCGAAGGATGCACGCCGACTTCCTCCGCGACTTCCTTGATCATCATGGGCTTCAGATGGTCGGCGCCGTGATCGAGGAATTCGCCCTGCCTCTGGATGATAATCTGGCAGACGCGCAGGATGGTGTGCTTGCGCTGCTCGATGCTCTTCATCAATTGCAAGGCGGCGGTAAATCGTTCCTTGACGTAATTGCGAACCTCGCGGTCGGCGGCATCGCGCGCCAGCGAGCCGGCGATACACGGGAGACAGCCGCAGTTGCGGCACGTCATCATCGTTCATGAACACTTGCCACTGGTCGTCCACCTTCCGGAAGTACACGTCCGGCTCGACCAGGTGCGGCTGCGTCTTGTTGTAGCGCAGGCCGGGGCGCGGATCGAGCTTCTTGATCACGTCCACGGCGCGCTTCACCAGTTCCACCGGGCGATTTAAGGCGCGCGCGATTTCCTTCAACTGGTTCGCTTGCAACAGCCGCGCCAGGGGTGTTTCCGGATTTTGCTCTTCCGCTTCGCTCGCCGCCAGAGGGCGCTTCGGCAGGCATTCGGAAACGATCTGCTGCGCCAGCGCGTTTTGCGAATCGAGCGTGCGAAGCTGCGTCAGCAGACATTCGCGCAAGTTGCGCGACGCCACGCCCAGCGGATCGAACTCCTGCACGACGGCCAGCGCTTCCTCGACGTCTTCCATCGAATATTTTCCGTTCTGCGCGATCTCCTCGAGCGACGCGCTCAGGTAGCCGTTCTCATCGAGGTTGCCGATGATCGCCTCGGCGATCTCCCGCACCACGTCGTTGCAAACCGTGACGCTCAACTGCCAGGTAAGATGCTCGGAAAGTCCCTGCGCCGAGGAAAGAAATTTATCGAAGGAGGGACGCTCGATGACCTCGCGTTCGCCGCGATCCTCATTGCCGCCGCCGCTGCCCAGGTATTGGTTGAAAAACGAGGCTACGTCGAATTCTTCGAACGGACTGGGGGGTTCGGTCTCCGGAACTTTCTCGGTCTCCGCTTTCAGGAAGGCTTCGTCGCTGTAATCTTCGGTGACAACCGGGTCCTCGGACAACTCTTCCAGCACCGGGTTTTCGACCATCTCCTGATTGATCATTTCCCGGAGTTCGAGGCGATTCAGCGCCAGCACGCTCACCATCTGGACCAGGCCCGGGGTAAGGATCTGCTTTTGGGCTACCCGGAGGTGAAGTTTTGGTGCGAGCCAGTTCATGGGAGTCAGTTCAAACGGAAATGATCGCCGAGGTAGACCCGGCGGACTTCAGAATTGTCGCTAAGTTCAGCGGGAGTCCCCGCGGCGAGGACTTTGCCGTTCTGCACAATGTAGGCGCGGTCGGTAACGCTCAGCGTCTCGCGCACCTGGTGATCGGTGACCAGCACGCCGATGCCTTCCCGGCTCAGGTCCGTGATAATTTTTTGAATATCCACGACCGTCAACGGATCGATTCCTGAAAATGGCTCGTCCAGCAAAATGAATGCGGGCTCCAGCACCAGTGATCGCGCAATTTCCAGCCGCCGCCGCTCGCCACCGGACAGCGTATACGCTCCGTTGTATCGCACCGTTTCCAGTTTCATCTTGCGCCAACAATTCCTCGAGCCGGTCTCGCTGCTGCTCCGCCGTTAACGGAAGTGTTTCCAGCACGGCGACCAGGTTCTCTTCGACCGTAAGCTGGCGGAAAACCGAAGGCTCCTGGGGCAAATAGCTGATTCCGTTGCGGGCCCGGAGGTACATGGGGAGGTCGGTAATATCGTCCCCGTTCAGGAGGACGCGCCCGGAATCCGGCCGGGCCAAACCCACCAGGATGTAAAACGTCGTGGTCTTCCCTGCGCCGTTGGGACCCAAAAGCCCGACTACTTCGCCCTGCTTGAATCTCCAGGTCGAGGTCATCTACCACTTTGCGCCCACGGTACGACTTGCTGAGCTCGACGGCCTGGAACTTGAGCATGCCACATCATTTCTCGACCCGGTGAAGCGTAACCGTTCTTCGATCCTTCCTCCGAATCCACAACGATCCTATCATCAGCAAAATAGAAGGTCAATTGACGCCCCGTGGTCGTGTCTCCAGTTGAGTCATATAGGGTTGGCTTCCCCTCGGAAAGAACGAACTTGCCTTCCGAGGCCGTATATTCGGCCCGATTGGAGGTGCCCCGGCGGTCTTCCTGGCGAACGGTCACGTCTCCGGTAGCCACCGCGCGCGATAGTTGCTTGGTAGCATTCACGGCACTCGGAGGCGAAAAAAATAAGTCGATCTGGTCGGCTTGGATCGAACCTTGCATGGAGTCGGCCCTGGCATCCTGTTCAACCCTGGCGCGCGATTCGGTCTCCCAATAGGTCAGCAAACCTCCCCGCACCTGTGCCAGATCCGCTTGCGGATGTCCGGCCTGACTCGGTGCTTTGCCAGGTGTTCGGGCTGCTGGCTGCATCAGCTGCTTGGCCCGGCATCGGGCTCCACGCCGCCTGGGGAAACACTCCGCGCACCTGCCCCCGGGCGACCAGAACCTGCGCTAGGGCTATCCAATTCGATCGTGTCGGCCTCAATCACCGATTGTCCTTGCCACAACCTGCCGTTGCCCGAATAGACGGCGTGCCCGCGCGCCGTGTCCGCCGTCAGGTGATCCGCGGAAACGTGTGCGGGCTCCGGGGCAAAGTTCGAAACGGCTCCCGGTTCCGGCGCGCAACTCGGTGGTCAGCACGTTCCCGTCAGCACGCAGTTGGTTCGAACCCTGCGTGAACGTCGCTGACTGCGCCGTCGTGCGCATGTTCGCATCGGTAAGAACCACCGAGCCGGTAAGCGTGGCCGTATTCGTGGCTCGATCGAGGTGCGCGCGTTCCGCCTGCCCGCCGCGAAGTCCTTCGCGAAAGCGCACATCCCCAGTCTGGTCAATCGTCGACCATTCGCCCGCGCCGGTCGAATTTCGCCGTGAGTTCGCGTGAGGCTGTGGTCTGCTCCGGTCCATCGCCGAGCTGGCGCGTGACTTCCACGCCGCCCGCGCTGACCAGTTGTTGCAGTTGATTTTGCCCGTCGAAACGCAAGTTCATCTGCTTCCCGTTCATGCGCATGGTTTGCTTGACGGGCTTTCCGCCGGCCATCGCAGTGTTCTCCCATTCGACGCGTGCAGGGGCCAGTGTATTCACGCTTTCGAGCACGCGCGGGACCTAGCTTGGCGTCGCCCGTGGGATCATTCGCAAAGTGCATCTTCGAGGGCCTCGCTCTCGACGCGACGAGTCCCGCTTGCCGATGTTGTTCCCCGGGAAAGTAAAGTGACGCCGCCGTTAGCGGTAAGGAGATGAGGCGACGTTCTGGCGTGTGGCGAGATCCATCTGAACACGTCCCGCCTCGATCCCATCTTCGCCCACAGGCGAATTTCGCGTCCCGTGGACGTTCCCCGACGCAACGATCGAATCTACTGACCCGTCCGTCCTCAGACCTGCGGAGATTTCGTCCGCATCGAGCGATAACGGGCCCTGCGCGTCCGAGTCTCGGAACCGCGGATGGCCGGTAGCAACCAGATGTTTGCGCATGAAATGCGGAATCGAGTTCCAGAAGCAAACTTTCGGCAGCCAGATCATGCGTCGTCTGCTGCGCATGGACGTCCCCTTGCAGTAACACGTTATGCGATTCACGGTGAAAGGTCAGACTATTGCCCGTCAGATGAACAGCATCCTCCGGCTCCGTGCGGACTTTCTCGGGAAAAGCGCTCGATGATGCCATGATCGTCATTTCAACGCTGCGTTCCAGATACAACGTTCCCTTATTTGAATCGTAGCGCACGCCAATGGCCTGGCCATCTCCCGTAGGCCAATGGAACGTTACCCCCTTGTCCGTCTTCGCCTCGCCGGATTTCTGGTCAAACGAAACGCCAGAAGTCACGACCTGAATTGCCCTCGAACCGGCAACAGCGGACCCCATCGCTTGCAGGCTGATCTGCACTTCCCCCGCGCAATTGATTTTCCCGGTGTCCGAAATAAAATCACACGCATGCGTTTGCAGAACATCGTTACGGTCGCCCTTCTTCCCGAACACGGTGATGGAAACTTCTTCCAGAAGATTGCGGCTGCCTTCCTTGAATTGCGTGGCGCGCGAGGCCTTTACCGTATAAATGGTCCGCTGCCCTTCAACTTTGGAAAAGGAAAATTCATTCGAGCGCTGCTCGATCGTGGGGGGAACCGCTGCCGGCGCCTTCTTGGCCGCTTGCCTGGCCAGCCAAACATTCCGCAGATACACGCCCATAACGATGACAGCAAGCAGAGCTGCCACAGCCGCCGACCATCGCGCGTATCGTTGAGCTTCGCTGGTGCGCATCAGGATTAGTCTTTGTAGCGATCCTCAGAAGCTTAGACGCCGAGTATAGGGGACGCGTTGGCAGGACAACAAGGGGTTGGGGTACCAAGCGAGTGCTCTAAAAGTGCATCGCCTCCTGCGCGCGGACGTCTGCGATATTCGCGCACATTTGCGGACACTCGAGCCGCCGTTTTTTCCCTATAAGCACGCCACATTTGATAAGCGGGGGATTCCCGGAAGGTGTCCCGAACGAGCGAATGGCAGAAAGCAAGCTACCGATTAAAAGTCAGGTTTCTGAAGCGATCCGACTCCAGAGGACCCTTTTCCGTTTATTCTCCGGGTGTCATGAGGTGTGCGGTCGACGTACCCGCATTCATGATCCATACACTACTCTGCGTGGGTTTGTCGGGCAGTCCGGTTGATTGCGTGGTGGCGCCCGGCACCGCGATGTCCATGTGCATACGAGCGTGCTCTCGGTCCGCGCCCGCGAAGTGGTACCACACCGACCCGTACACGGGTTTCACACGGGTTCCGTCCTTTTCCGCGGCCTCGAGCATTGCTTGTGCCTTGGCCTTATCACCCAGCGCCTCGGCCTTCAGATTCTGAGCTTCCCGGTCCAGGTTGGCTATGGCGGTGCACTCAATCGAGAACGGCGGCTGCCCAGGAAAGCCCGACCGGTCGTAGCAGGCCAAACCATTGGTGCCTTTCTTCAATGTGTCATAGGTGAAGTCGGGTTTCCACTTGATGACCGTCGCCGCTTCTCGCAGATTCGCCGGGAGCGCAAGCGTGGCCGTGGCGATGGCGTCGTCCGGCGCCTGCGCCAACACGCTGATCGAAACCACCATCGCGCCGAAGACAAACAGGGCTATACGTTTCATTCGAGTCCTCCAAGGGAAATGCGCTCAAGCATTATCGCAGATAACTTAAGCTCTATGGGAGTTTCTGAAATTGTTGAACTCCGTACCAGACATAACCTCCCAGACTCGCGAGGAACAATACGCCTAAGAGCAGTGTGAGTGCTACTATTTTCCGTGCGGATGGACTCATGTCTAAAGTTTCAGTTACTGCGCTCGTTGCTGTGCTCATACACCCTCCCTAGTGACTTTATCTTCGGGCCAGTTCTTTGGAAGAATTGCGAATCCAGGGCAAGTGTTCAGTGACTGGCGTCACGCAACAATGTGATGGTGATACAAATGAACAATTGCAGAGATCGAAGCAGATTGGTCCACTTCAGGCATACGGGACTCCCGGCAGGCGGCCCGACCCTTCGCTGTCGTATAGACGCTGCCGTCTAAGCGGGCTGATGCGCCTTGAGGAAGGAATGGATTTGGCGCACCGCGAGCGGAATCCGCTCTTTGGGCTCTTTCCAAGGGAAGATGCTGACTTCGGATTTCGGCGCGAGCATCACGCACTCCATGGCCACGGCGTAAGGGTGCGGCGGGACGTCGTCCGGCAGGACTAGGATCGGGGTTTGGCAACTACGCACGAAATCGCGTGTCACGGTGAAGACAAAGTCTGGATTGGTTTCGAACATCCTGGTTACAAATTGGTCGGCCGTCTGCAACGTAATCTCGGGCCGCTTGGCGGTGAGGTCCGCACCCCAGGTCGTCCAAAATACGCCCGGGTACTTACGGTCGCGCATCTCCGGACGCCACCCCACGGGCTGCGCCAGCACGGCTGCGGCAATACGATCGGGGGCGCGCTTCAAGAGACTCCAGATGAAAGGGCCACCAATGCAGAAGCCCATCACCATGAACTTGTCGATCCCTAGATGATCCATCAGACCGAGTTGGTCGTCGGCGTAGGATTCCCACGGCCGGTCGACCTCGACGGGGCCAGTGGACTGGCCGCTGGGGGCGTTGCGCTGGTCCGCTGTAATGCAGCGATACTGCCCCTTGAACTCTTCAATAGCGTTGAAAGGAGAGTTGCCGGTGAAGAAGGCTATGGTGGAGTTCATTCCCCCGCCCGGCAACAGCATCAACGGGAGGCCGGATCCGGCCTCTTCATAATAGATATGAACGGAGCCTTTATCGTAGAACTTGCCTGTTCCTGCTTTGCGCTCCTGCTGAGCAAATGCGCTCGGCAAGGCTGCTGTTGCGGCTGCTGCGGCGCCCGCTGCGAGTATGGTGCGTCTGGTTAAACCCATAGTCGACATCCTGCTTGATCAGCGATCAGGGGTAACCCTGAAGCCTTGGCGTCCCGTGTTTCCATTCCGGAGCCAGGGCGAAGTGATCATGGTTTGGCATTTTCACTTTGGGCAGGCTCTGGGCGTCCATGACCTCATCCTCTCGGATGACGCCGTTCTTGTAGAGGATATAGGCGGTCAGCGCGTACACCTCGTTGGGCTTTAGAGTGCCCTGTTTGGTGAGTGGCATGGCCCGGTTGATGTAATCCCACATCGTGGTCGCGTACGGCGAGTGAAGCGCCATCACGTTTGAATCGTTCACGCATGGCGTTAGGCAGGGATACTCGGATTTCGTCTTGCCGTCGCTCTTTATCAAAGTAGGAGCTGGGCCTCCTGAACCTGTTTCCCCATGGCATCCAAAGCAGGCCCTACGAACAAAAATTCCCGCGCCCTCAACGGCGGTTCCATGTCCAGGCGGGAGTTCCTTTCCTTCGGGGCCGATCGCGATGTCCATCTTGCGGATTTCTTCTGCAGTGGGAGTTCGCCCCACGCCGTAGGTGGGTGACTGTGCCTTGCCAACCTGGCTTAGCCCCACAATCATCACAAGCAGGAGCAGCTTACGCGAGTCCATTGTGAATGCTCCCATCGCTGGCCACCCTCCACGGAAAGACACTATTGTCCAGGCCCTTTATCTGGAGATTGCTGTCGTTTGGCTGATTCCAATATTTCGCGATTTCGGCTCGCGTGGGTTGCACGGTGCCCAGTTCGTCTGTGCAGCGTGACATCATCACGCACTCTTTGCCGTCCCACTTCCAGTGGAAACCAAACCGGGTATGCGCCATCGGATATGCCGGGGATCGAAGTTCAGCGGGCGTCCAGGTCTGCCCGCCGTCAAGCGACATGTCCACGCTGCGAATTGCTCCCGACCCCGACCAAGCCAAGCCAGTGATTTCATAGAATCCCGGGCCGGGCAGCTTCTGATCCCCGGAGGGAAAGGTGATGATCGATTTCGGCCCAACCTGGCGACTAAGAGCAGCGACATTGGCATCGGCGGCAAGATGTCCGTAATCGTTGTAGGTCATATAGTGCTGGTCCACCACCTTGACTCGCTGCAGATACTTGGTGTTATAAATTCCTTCATAGCCGGGTACGATCAATCGAAGCGGGAAGCCATGCTGAGGACGCACTGCCTCGCCATTTTGGCCGTAGCATACCAGACAGTCGTCCATGGCCTTTGCGAGCGGAATGCTCACGTCGCCTTTCACCGTCTCCCCGCCCTCCGACACGATGAAGGACGCGCCGCTTTGCACGCCGGCCTCCTTGAGCAACAGAGATAGAGGCACGCCGGTCCACTCGCAGCAACTGGTCATCCCATGCGTTTGCTGCACAGTTTTATGGTTGGCTCTCGCGCGATTTCCACTGCATTCGAGAAAATGGGTTCGGGTCACGTAAGGCAGGCGCTTTAGTTCATCGACCGTAAAGACCAGGGGTCGATCCACCATGCCGTGAATCATCAGGCGATGTTCCTCGGGATTGATGTCCGGGACATAGAAGCCACGGTGGGTCGCTACATAATGGAGCGAAGTGGCCGTGATAATTCCCACCGAATCCTGGAGCGGGGACAATACGTGGAACGTCATCCCGAATTCATCCGGGGACATCCTCTCCGCCACAGGAATCCGGATCGATGTCACGTAACGGGAGCGTTCGCCATAGGCGATCAGATCCTTGCCATCTTTAGGGGGCGCGTCGGAAGACGGCATGTCGGCCATCTGGGCACCGGCGGACGGCACAACCCCGGCAGCCAAACCAACCAATGCGGCGGTATCTTTTAGGAATCGCCTTCGACCGGATGACTTAGGACTCATGGGCACTCCTTCGCAGTTGAAGTTGCCAGTAACTGTGTTCCTGGCCTTCCCAATCGTCGAGAGTATACATCCGTTCGGATTACAACCGAAAAAAATCTGCTGCGCCAGGGTGTCGATCGGATCACCGTTGAATGACGTTAGACTCAGCGCACTCCAACCGGATTACTTCCGCATCGGCAGGGATACGTCAGCAATGTGCCGGGGGCGCGAAAAGTACTTCTACAAGTAGATTGGCCGCTTCGCAAGTAACTCCATCCCCCTCTGGCTAAATGGACGTGCAAGGATTGGGCGGTAGGTGTATATTTTCGCCACTGGGAAAACAACCTGGAAATTTGGGACAGATTGGAATTCCCGATTTAGTCGAGGGTGTTCCTTGTGAAGCGCCAGAAAATGCCTCAGCGCTGGATATTACAATTTTCAATCTTGTATGCCGTATTGACCTTTTGCACGCCGCGCGGGCAAGCTCAAGATCATGTCGGCCCGTATCCTCCCGCCGACATCGAGTACGGGTCCCGGATTTTCGCCGCCCAGTGCTCGGGGTGTCACGGCCTGAATGGCGACCAAGTTTCCGGCGTGAATTTGCGCAGCGGCCAATTCCGGCATGTTTTTTCCGACGCCGATCTCCGCGCCGTTGTTACCAACGGCATCGCAGGCACGGACATGCCGCCCCATACTTTTGACCCGCCGGACCTCGCCGCGATCGTCGCTTATATCCGGAATATGAGCACTTTCGACACCCGCAGCGTTACAGTTGGCGATGCCGGCCGCGGCGCAGCCCTGTTCAACGGAACTGGCAATTGCGGGAGCTGTCATCGCGTCAATGGCAAAGGATCTCGCGTAGCTCCGGACTTGAGCAATATCGGCGCGCTCCGCACCCCCGACTTCCTCGAACGAACTCTCTCTGATCCAACTGGGGCGATGCTGCCGGTGAATCGTTCGGTGCGCGCCGTAACGCGGGACGGCAAGATTGTCACGGGCCGGCGGCTCAATGAAGACACCTACACAGTTCAGCTCATCGACGATCAAGAGCGTCTCGTGTCACTCGAGAAAGTCGACCTTCGCGAATACACTGTCCTCAAGACATCTTCGATGCCGTCTTACAAAGACAAGCTAAATTCACAGGAACGGGCTGACGTTGTGGCCTACCTCCTTACCTTGAAAGGCACGAAATGATTCCACCAGGTCGTGCAATTTTGCTGCTGTTGCTTTCTTCGCTCGTATCCTGCTCGCTTTACGCGCAGGTTTCCTCCGACCGCCTGGTCCGCTCATCCGAGGAGCCACAGAACTGGCTGACCTACTCGGGCAATTACGCGAGCCAGCGCTACAGCCTGCTGCACCAGGTCGACCTCACGAACGTGAAGAACCTGGAACTGAAATGGGTTTTCCAGGTGCAGTCCCTGCAGAAATTTGAGTCCACCCCTCTGGTCGTCAATGGAATCATGTATGTCACGCAATCGCCAAACGATGTGATCGCGCTCGATGCCAAGACGGGGGCCGCGTTCTGGGTCTACCGCTATAACCCCTCTCCCGCAGCGAGGCCGTGCTGCGGAGTCGTGAATCGCGGCGTGGCCATCCTCGGCGATACGCTGTTCATGGCCACCGTGGATGCCCACCTGCTTGCGATCGATGCAAAGAACGGGCATCTCCTCTGGGACGACAAGGTGGCGGATGCTGCCGCGGGCTATGCGTTGACGCTGGCGCCACTAGTGGTGAAGGACAAAGTGGTGGTTGGGATAGCAGGGGCTGAGTTCGGCATTCGCGGCTTCATCAGCGCCTACGATGCGCGAACCGGCAAAGAAGCTTGGAAATTTTATACGATTCCAGGCCCCGGCGAGCCCGGGCACGAAACGTGGCGGGGCGATGATTGGATGCATGGCGGGGCCTCTGCCTGGATCACAGGTTCCTACGACCCCGATCTGAATCTTATTTATTGGGGCATCGGCAATCCGGGTCCCGATTTCAACGTCGATCAGCGACCGGGCGACAACCTGTACTCGGATTCTGTCGTTGCGCTGGATCCCGACACCGGAAAGCTCAAGTGGCATTTTCAATTCACGCCGAACGACGCATATGACTATGACTCGGTGCAGGTTCCCGTGCTGGCGAATATAAATTGGGACGGAAGTCCGCGCAAAGTGCTGATGTGGGCCAATCGAAACGGTTTTTTCTATGTGGTGGATAGAACGACAGGAAAGTTTCTCTTTGGGCGGCCTTTCGTGAAAGTCACTTGGGCGGCCGGCTTGGACGACGTGGGACGCCCGGTACGCACCCCCCAGCCGCCGGGTACGCCAACTTATCCCGGCCAGCAAGGCGGGACAAACTGGTATTCGCCGTCCTTTAGCCCGAACACTGGCCTGTTCTACGTTTCCGCGTGGGAAGACTACTCGACGATCTTCGCCGGCGTGCCTGCTGAATACAAAGAAGGCCAACGCTACATGGCGGGCGCTAACGCTGGTCCGATCCCGGGTGCCGAACCCGTCGGGAACGGCGGGCGGGGGCCCATCAACACGTACACGGAGGCAGTCGGTCACGGCGCCGTCTTAGCGATCGACCCACACACTGGCGACAGAAAGTGGTCCTACGCAATGCACGATATTACTTCCAGCGGAATTTTGACCACTGCCACGGATGTGCTCTTCACCGGCGGGCGCGAAGGTTATTTCCAGGCCCTGAATGCCCGGACCGGCGAGCTGCTATGGAAGGCCAGTCTCGGAGGAGAAATTATCGCGGGCCCCATCACCTACGAAATAGACGGCAAGCAATACATCTCGGTCAATGCGGGGCACGCTCTGTTCGTATTCGCCCTGAGAAACTGACCGGATCAGCAAAGATATTGGATTTTTGGCCGGCTTCATTACGATCATAACTTTCAACCGGAAAGTTTGAAGCACGTGTACCGAAGCAAGGGCTGACCGTCAAGGAAACAATCTGCTGGCGGATTTAATGCCATTTCTTTACCACGTTTTTGGCCACAGAGGAGGAAAGATGTCTCGAAGCGTTTCTCTCGGGATCGTCCGGGCTTTGCTCGCTGCATGCGCTTTTGCGGTGCTCGCGGCGTACGCCAACGCTCAGACATTGGTTGAATCCAGCGTCGAGACGAGGTTCCAACTGGATCTCCACGTTCCTGATGCCGCGCTCATGGCCTATTTGCCCGCGGGCTGGATGCCCAACGTAGCCACCCAAGGCCCGGCAAAGGATGCGAATCTGCGCGTAGTTTTTATTGACCGACTGACGGTAAACGGGCCCGATGGAAAGCCTCTCGGAAGCACGGGAACGAACCGTTTGGTCTACCTTGTGGCACCGGTGAAGGACCCCACCGGCGCGAATGTTCAGCTCGTTATTGGCGGGTTAACCGAAGACCCGGCAGACGCACCGGGACCGTTCGGAGCCTATCTATTGGCGACTACTCATACGATGCAGCGCTCCACTTCCGGTGACACTGGACCGATGATTGATTCGCAAGACTGGGTATTTGCCGCAGCAAGCGGCGAACATCTGGAAATGCACATCAAATACCAGCGGGGCGTCGGAAACAGAGGCAACCCCGCGGATGTCAAGTTCTACTCCGCGAAAACTCCGAGCTTTTATCAGATCTCCAGGCAGGAGCAGGTCCTGGACATCCTGCGAAACGTGACCACCACTCCCCCCGACCATGTGAAGGATTTCTCATTCAAGGCATCAGGGGGCAGTTATGCGAAGTTGTTCGATGGCACGCAGAAGGTGCTGAGTTGGGACAACATCGTTTGGATCAGTCGCTCGGTTCTTATGCCCTAAGGACTGGCCGTCTCCGGCGTGGTTCCGAATCGAGGTTCCAAATTATCCGAGAAAGAGGGCCATCAAGAACGAGTGCCCGTGCAAATCAATGTCTTTCTGAACTGATTTGAAGCGTTGAATCAGAAACTGTCTACGGGGAAGAAGTGAATCCAGCGTAGTTGGCAAGAGCATCGCCCTTATAGCCTGAGCTCCGAGACACGCCTTACCAGAATTTGGCCGAAACTATCACTTCACAAATTATCCATGCGTGATTTACTTCACGGGAGTGCTCAGCCTTTGCCTTTGGCGATACTCGGCAAGAAAAGATTTAGGCAGTGGTAGGAAGGCTCGTATTCGCTGATTGAAGGCATGACAGACTCAAGGGATTCCCCGGCATAAGTCTGTCAGGTATCGATATCGCAATTGCGTTTTGTTCTCATTCAGGCCCCCACATGAGTTTGAGTGCAAGGGATCGCCGAACCTCTCCGGCAGGAAAGTAGGGCTCTCCGGAGTTATTCTCCAAATGATACGCGGACTGGAGATTGCGGCCCCAGATCGAGAAAGTGAAGCCGTCAATTTTGCGCGCCGACAGGCCCACATCCACACGATTGACCGGGGGTACTCCCAATTCTGAAATCGCGTCGACATAGTAGTAGGTCGAATCGAACTCGACGTGGCGAGTTATATTGAATCGAGACTGTACATTCAGAATGTGACGTGGCGTATCGACACCCTGAAAACCCGGGGGTGCTGTGCCCCGGATTTCAGTGATTACGGTCAAAAGAGACCAGCGGCTCGTGGGCTTTATTTCCGCAGATAGCTCCAGTCCGTGGGTCTGTCCATTGCCAGAATTTATGGACACCAAGGGAATCTCAATGTAAGTCGGAAATACAATGGGGGCGCCCGGAGGACCCGGGTTAATCAGCCCATCATAGTGATTATAGAAGGTCGACAAATCGAAAGAGAATATCTCCTGGAATCTGAATCGGTACCCGAGCTCGTAAGCGCGGATTACTTCAGAGTTCAGGGCGGCGTTCCCCACAATAGCGGCAAATACGGGAAGAGGGCCACCCGTGGTCTCGGAAACCTTAAGGTCCGTATCAGAGTTGAGTTGAATCGGGTCGCGAACCGCTCGTGACACGGCACCCCACAGCGTGCTGGATTTGTTCGGGGTCCAAACGCCTCGAATCTGAGGTTGAATCTGGACTCCAGTGTAGATGTTGTGTTCGACTTTCGCGCCAACTATGATCCGCAGCTTGTCTGGGACTACGCTCACCTCATACTGCCCGAACGCGGCAAAGGTGTTGGCGCGAAGCATCGCCGGGACATAGCTAATTTGGAACGTGTGGCTCGGCGTATCGGCCGTAGTGAGGACGCTTCCGCCCCAGATAACGGAGTGCCGTGGACTAAAAGTGAAATCGTGCTGCACCTCGACATCGCATGTGTTACGAATGTCTCCCCCAAGAACGTCGATGCGGTCGGTCCAATCGCAATACGCAAGCGTGTCCATGCTCGATCGCTCGGAGAAGCTGTGTGTCCAACGCCCAAGAATGTCTCCTCCTTTCATCAGAATATGCTCTTGCAATTCGACCGCAGACGGGGAGGACGGTCCGCTGAAGTTCAATTCGTTCGTATCGACGCGTCCACTGTATCCTTGCCCTTCTAAACTAATGTTGTCTTTTTGGGAGATTTTGCCGTCCATCCTCATCCCGCCTTCGCTAAGATTCCACGGGTTAAGTTGAAGTGATCCTGAAGAGTCCACGCTTGGATCACCATATGTGGCTTGTCCGAACACACGGTAGGCAAAATTCTGGCCTAGCTCGCCGCCGTACCGAACGCCTGCGACGTCTCGATCATCAATACCCGCCGTGGTGGAGACCATGACGCCCTTCGTCTGCTGAGCGCTCTTTGTAATGATGTTGATGACGCCGTTGACTGCGTTGGCTCCCCAGAGCGTGCCTCCAGGGCCGCGAATAATTTCAATCCGATCAATATCTTCCAGCGGCGGATCAATCGTGTCCCAGTAAACGCCGCCAAATAGCGGCTGATAGAGAAGCCGGCCATCGAGCAAAACGAGCATCTTGTCATTGAACGCATAACTGAATCCGCGAGCGGCTACAATCCAAGAATGCGAATCTTCCTGCGCAACGTACAACCCCGGAACCATCCTCAACGCGTCGGGGATGGAGGTGAATCCTCCGCGTAAGATATCTTCCCCCGTGATTACGAAGATTGCTGCCGGGGCATCCGCGCGGCTCTCAACTTTCTTTGAGGCAGATGTAACCTTTATCCCCATCAGTTCTTCCAGGCTTTTGTCTGCTAAGTCATTTCCTTTCTGTTGTGGCTGCGACATTGCGGGCCTTGCCAAACACAATGCGACAATACTTAGGATTAGAGTGCCTCGATTGGCCGCACAGAGGAACCTTGTCGCATACTCTCTTGCTCGGAACCATTTTTGATCACGGATCAATGTTTCTTCCATTTTCATCCCTCCCCCTACACAGCATGGGTAGTGATTCCGAACGGCTACTCTTTGAACCACGATCCGATGCATCTTTGGGCTCTGGATTGTTTTTATGGAGCCGTGGCAGCCCTAGACAACGTGTGCGGATTTTGGAACTCTGATCCGTGACGACAAGGGCTCACCCGGTGCCAGAACGAACTCTGTCCAGTGAAAGGGATGAATTACTTTGGGAAGATCAACGCGCGGGAGTTCATGAATCCGACGCGCTGAATCGAGAGGGTAACCCGATGGATCGCCTATAAACCTACCATCTGCTGCGTAATTGCGACAAGGAATGAATCCAACGATGTTAATAAGGAGGTAACGCGAGGCACCAGATGCGCTTAGCTTTAGACGATGGTCAGAATCGTTTAGTGTGTGTGCGCCCTCAGGGCCACCGGAATCCAAGCCGTGAACCAGATACGATCAGTCAGCTTTTGTGTCTGTCCCTAGCTATGCCGGTACGGTCACCCTAGTCCTGGCAAACCATATCGGAATGTAGCTTTTTGGCGCGTCGAACTCGTGCACTCTCGATAAAATTGGTTGAAAAGGAACGCCTTGCTGGACATCTATGTGGGCTGCCCGTAACAGGGGGCATATCTGGAATGGAGGAAAGTATCTGTTTGGCTTCGTCGGTTTTACTGGTTCGATCCGATTCGCCTGTCGTTAATCTTCAATTGGCCCAAGGTTGTTTGCACGAATCTGCCCAAGTCTTGAGATGCCTTTAGTGGCGCCTGATCCGCTTCCGATGCTTGCGCTCGGATGCATTGCAGATCGCCACTGGTCTTGCTCGCATACGAAATTTGAGTGCGCGTTCCGAAGGAGACCGATTTTGCGCAGCTTCCGGTGGGGATCCTGCTGACATCCCCAATCTCTGTAAGCAGGCGCCGCAGCGTCTTTGTATCGATCGTTCCGTGTGGAAATTGTTGCGATCGCGATGGCTCGGTGCGAAGGCCGAAGTTGGCGCCACTAATTTCTGCTGTGGCGCTGCCGTCATTGTTTATCACGACCTGATAGCCCCGGGTATTCGTAGAGCGCGATTGGGTTATCGTGGCCAGAATACCTTCAACGCCCTGCTTCGTTTCTTGATTCGCCGTCGGCTTGGCTTGGTGGTTCTCTGGCGTGGTTGCCTGCTGAGCGGACGAAACATTGCCTGGGAGCAACCCTGCGAACACGAAAATCAGTAAAACAATGGACAGCAGAACGGCATTTGTGGGCCCGCTTCCATATTTCTTTTCAATGTGCATTCGCGCTCCGCATATTGGCAGGGACCGGAGACGACCGAGGTAAATTGAATTAAGGTGCTGGAGTTTTCTTCGGAAACTCAGCAATCGATTCGCCGATGAATTCGAGATAAGTACGAATATGACCTTCCAGCTGGCCGGAGAAATTATTGGAAATCTCTGCAGCCCGCTCTTCCAGGCTCTTTTTAGCGTCGCCCGTAGCCGACGCGATCATGACCTGCAGAGTATCTCGCGCGGCGCTCTCGAAATGTTGCGATAGCTCAAGTAACTTGTCGCTGCACTTATTCAAAACCGAAGCAGATCTCTTGTCCAGTTCGTTGTGGCTCTGAATCAATCTTTCGTTAGCGCCGCTTTCGAGTTCGTTCGTGACTCGCGCGTAAATCGCCTGCGATTCTTCCTTGAAAATGGTCTGAGATGTCACCAGCTTCTGAAGATCCGCTCTTGCTTCCTCAAGCACAGGCGCGATCTGGTCCCGCAGCCGCGATACGAAACGGGCTGTTAGTTCGGTGTGTGAGGTTTCGAAGTCGCGTTGCAGCCGCTCCGTTGCGCAAGTCACCATCGTGTCGGCCCGTTGGCTCAGCTCATTCCCCTGAATCAACATGCGCTGCTTGGCGCTTTCTAGATCCTGCTCGATAGCCCCAATCAAGCGCTCGTGGCTCGTTCGGACGGTGGCCTCCGTCGCCTCGTTCAAATCTTTCAGCGCCCTTCGAGCCAATTCTTCTTTCGAGGTCGCGATCACGCGTTCAATCGTTCCGGATGCCTCGTTCTGTATCTGGATGCGAAATTCTTCCAGCAATCGGTTCTTTTCATTCGCGAGGGTTCCCGCTGCGATTTCAGAGACCGTGACTTGAATCTGATTGCTGATGCCAGCCATCAGGTCAGAAAACCAAGGGGACAGTGAAGCGACCGGCTCGCTTTTCTTCAAACCGGGGACCGGAGTAGCTCCCCCAATTCTGTTCTGAATTATCTGCGGTTCGGTCCGCGTGACTACCCGGATTTCTCGTCCAGGATTGGGCTCGATTACTTTGCCCCCCTGCGCGGGCAACCAATCCTCTGGCGGCGATGTGATGCCCCAAATGTTGCCGGCAGTTTCAAATTCTACCGCGACATGGTACGCCGGGTCCGCGGCGGTGTTGAGTTTTTGTATCCATTTCACCTGCCCTCGACTGGGGCGATCAGAGTAGCCTTTCGCGCGATGCCCCAGGTCCAGGACCACGATCGCACCAGGAAGAACCTGATGTTTCATTTGGTAGGAACAGCCGTGACAACTAATGGTGGCCGTTGTCACTTCCTCCCGATAGGGTGCACGCGAGGCGTCCATGCCCTGCACCGCCAGCGGTACGGCTTTTTCCATTCGTGAGCTGCGTCGTTTTTGTGCGTATGCGACCTGATTAGATGACACCGAACCCTCCCGCTACCCCATCCGGAGTGGATCAAGGCCGTTGCAAATCAAACCTCAGGTTCTTGAGAACGATTCTAATCGTCTCTCAGCATTCGCGGAGATTCAACTGGCCTCCCAGCCAGTTTTCAGTTGACCTATTGCCTGCCCCATTGTCCCTGACCAAACGATATGGCTACCAGAGTCGGCAGGGAAATTTACTTCACCGGAATTTCCGATTTGGACTTCAATTTCGCGCCAGGAAGTAAGCATCCGAGTTTTGTAGACAGTTGACTCGGAAGGCAGAATTTCAATATGCGTAAGCGGTCATTTCGCGGCCATCAGGCAGGACAACCTTCAGCAGGCGCATGGTTAGCGTGCCATCTCTGGCAGGATTGCCGACGATGGTAACCTGGTCGCCGGATTTCAGTGTGTCTTTGCTCCACCCGTTCCTCTCCAGACGGCTGGGACCGGGCATCTCGGCCACCCATTTCACCACAGTGCCGGAGGCCTGTTTTACCTCAAAGTAAATCTGCACATGTGGGTTAATCCAGTTAAAATCCGCGATCGTCGCGCGCAGCGTCGTGTTTTGGCTGCGGTCGTAGCCGGACATGGAATGGTGCGCCGACGCTGATATGACGGGCAGAAAAACCAGAACATTCAAAGCAAGAATGGCAAGTGTTTTGCGCTCCATGGCGGTCCTCCTCTTGCAACAGCTTTCCGGTTCGAATGTTGGGCAATTATGACCGGGCCCTCGCAAACTGAAATTCCACTCTTAGTTTCGCCTCTGTGCGAACGATACGTCCGCTGACCTCAAGTGTCAATCTTCGATCGCCCCCGAGTTGGCTGCGGGTAAATGATCTGGGTCTGTCCTTAACTCGTTGCGCAGGATCGTATTCCAGCGCCTCACTTGTTTTTCATGGAGCGATCATTGAAAACTCCGTGGGTCAATGTGCGGCTATCGGTCCGGCTACGCTGCCGCGGACTGCGGCCGCTGGACGGCGATTGGCAAACAAGATTGCGCAGGCGCCGACAAGGATCGCTATGCCGATGCTGACAAACAATCCAGCCGATCCGGGATGCATCTGCTGAATCAGACCGGTGATGTATGGTCCGAGTATGCCGCCAAGGCGCCCCACGCCTAGCATCATGCCTACGGCCGTGCCGCGCACCTCGGTGTCGTAGGACGCCGCCGTGAAATTATTCAAAACGTTCTGGCCACCCAGAATGCAGAATCCCGCGGCTCCCACGAAAATGATATTCAGCGCATGAATGTTTACCAGCGCAAGGATCCAGACTGAAACGGCTCCGCCAAGCCACCAGATCATCATCGCCGCACGATCATTTCCGCTGCGGTCCGCAAAAAAACCGCAGATCAGGGAGCCCACAAAGGCCATGGCCTGGATCAAGGCTCCGAAGCCGAAGCTGGTGGCGAAGGCTTCACCGCGCTGCATCATGGCCGTGGGAACCCATCCGGTCAGGCCGAAGATACCGAACAAAACGCAAAACGCCGCGGTCCATAGAGCCAGCGTCGTCTTCCGATATTGTCCGGAGAGCAGGTAGCCGACCGAAGCCGCGCGATCGACTGGTTCGGGAAATATAAACTCCACGCCGGGTGAGGTATACCGAGAGGCCTGGGAGGGATTCAGGCGGCTGAGGATCGTCGCAATGCCTCTGGTTTGGCCGCGCATGGCCGCGAACTGCAGCGATTCCGGAAGCACCAAATGACACACAGGCACCAGCACGATGGAAAGCGATGCGACATAGTAAAGGACCTGCCATCCCAAAATGGGTGTGAGAAATATTCCGATCGTAGAGGCGACAATGCCCCCCGCGGACCAACCAAATGCCCAACCCCATAACGAAAACGTGTTGGCTAAGCGCCGCGGCGCATATTCGTTCACAAAAGTGACGCCGATGGGCAGCAGCGCGCCGAGACCAATTCCGGTAAGGATGCGGAAACTGCAGAACGACCAAAAAGAATTTGCGAAGAAGGCTGTCGCGAAACTGAAAACGGTCGCAATCCAGATCGCCACCAGCAGCGCGGCGCGGCGGCCGTAGCGGTCCGAAAATTTGCCCTGCGCGAGCGAGCCGATCATGAATCCAATGAGGCCACTCGAGACAAGAAATCCGGCCTGGCTGGGAAGCAAATGCCAGGGCTTCATCACATAATGAATCACGTAGGCTGGATTGAAGGTGTCATAGCCATCGAAAAAAACGACCATGCCGATGAGGACCGCG
Source organism: Terriglobia bacterium (assembly GCA_963705015.1). Lineage (GTDB taxonomy): Bacteria > Acidobacteriota > Terriglobia > Acidiferrales > UBA7541 > Palsa-360. The sequence continues at coordinate 4,409,242 of CAVPIN010000002.1, read as the reverse complement.
ATCAGGCGATGGTATCGGCCAATCGGGGCATTGGCGATCTCCTCGCGCACGTCAATCATGATATTGCTCGGGAATTGGTTGAGTCCATTTCATCCAAAATTTTCTTTTCGATCTCGAAAGATGGACCGCATTATACATGCGGCACGCGCGCCAGACGGATCAGCCAACCTGAACGGCGAGCATGGAGATGGAGCCGCCATCCACGCCTTGAACCGGGAATGTCACACGGTCATCCTTCTGCGCGGTCGCTATCACGTACAGCAGCGGCAAGAAGTGGTCCGGCGTGGGGATCGAAAGTCCTGCATCCCTTCCCAGTCGCTCATAGTGAATGAGCGGCTTATGCTCGTTCGCGAGGAGCATTTGTCTGGCCTGCTCCTCGAATCGAATGGCCCAGTCGTAGGGCTCCGGTGCATGACGACCCCAGCTGTACGCGTGCAAGTTATGGACGATGTTGCCGCTTCCCACGATCAAGACACCGTCGCCGCGCAGCTCTGCCAGGCGTTTCCCGATTTCGTAGTGAAAAGATGGCGGCTGGGTCTCGTCGATGCTCAATTGAACCACTGGAATATCCGCTTCAGGATACACGTGGCGTAGCACCGACCAGGTTCCGTGATCAATGCCCCAGCTTTCGTCCAGCTTTACGGGAAGAGGAGCGAGCATCGTTTGCAACCGCCTGGCAAGCTCCGGATCACCGGGCGCGGGATAGCGTACGTCATACAGCGCGCTGGGGAAGCCGCCAAAATCATGAATGGTGCGTGGCGCCGTGGCGATCGTCACGCCTGTCTCCGGAACAAACCAATGCGCGGAAACACTGAGAATCGCCTTGGGCCTCTTGATGCGCTCGCCGATCTGCTTCCACGCAAGCGTGTATTTATTCGAAAGCAGCGCGTTCATCGGATTCCCGTGTTCGAAAAAAATTGCCGGCAGCTTGTTCACACGGCACCTCTGGAAGCCAGCTTGTCCTTCCTGAGCTTGGTCATATATTGCCGGATTTTTCGTCCGTTGTCCGCACTACCCAAGACCAAGTGGGGGGTAATTGTGTAGGGGTGTTCGAAACTTGTGTGAGGATGGATTTCTCGAGGAAGGCGAAGCTCTTAGATGAGTATCTCCTCCCGGATTTTCGAAATCGAAGAGATTCTTCGATCCTCAGTTTCGAGTCCGGGAGGAGACGCTTACTTGCTTTTGCTCATGCCATACTTACTGCCATTTAGTTGCCGTCATGGTGGCCACTGTCGTCCCCATCGCGATCCTGGGGAGCAAATGCCACTCCGCGCAATACTTCACCCGATTTCGCTGAGCGAATCGTCACGAAGTGGTCCAACCGGTCGTCCTTATCATAATCGCCGTCGCCCTTCGACACGGTTGTAGCCGCAAGGCGGTCGGTGACCATAACCAAGTGGTTGGGGTCTGCGCCCTGATCCCCGCTCCCGCTCACCGTGGAAGTTACGGCCCAGATTGTTGCCGTGCCGTCCTCATTTACACGGCCGGTGAGGTTGCGAAGACCGTCCGTTGCGGGGGCCCAGGGCAGGCCGTCAGGCGCCGAAATCGAGGGGTCCACCGGAGGATTGCTGACTGGGCAATTGTTAGGATTGGGCAAGGTGGGACTGGAAACAAAGCAAGTGCCGAGATTGAGTCCCGTCGGATAGTCGGCGACCGTGTACGGCTGACCCAGTTTCAATCCCGCCTGGATGGTATAGGCCAAACTCCAAGTCTTTGTCGTGGAACTGTAGACCCACTTTTCCAGGCCGGCACCGGTTTGAGCGGCGGCATGAGTGTCGAGATCGGTGCCACCTGCATAGCCGTCGCCTTCATCCCCAACATACAAAGTGTTGGCATCGGCAAACCAAATCCCAAAGGGATAAGAAACCGGTGTCGGATTTCCGTTCGAATCCACTCCGCTTGCAAGAGTTGCAGGGAGTCCAGGCAGAATCGTGATGGGGACATTGGCGAGGGTTGCAATGTCTCCGGTTGGCAGGATGCCAGCTGTCCCCACCTGATAGACCGTGTTGATGCCATTCCCGCCGCTGCCCTTGGTGATGTACAGCGTGTTGCTGTAAATGGTGATGCCGCGGTAATTGTTATCTTTCCCGGCTTTGTCGAGCGCATAGGGCGTTCCTGTGACCGGGTTTGTCACTTGATTGATTTCAAAGTCGCCGATTTTGTTTGTCGGAAAAGGAGGCGCCTGCCCCGGAACCAGCAGTTCAGCGCCAGTGGAATTGACGAGTTCCTCGCCGACGACGGTCGTGGTGACCTGCTTCTTGGACAGGTTCCCGCTGTTGTCATTCCCGACGAGGTAGTACAGCGAACCACCTTTGACCGCGCCGCGGCCATTATCTCCACTGTAGGCGTTGCCCTCGGTAACCATGAGGTGGCCATGGGCATCCACTTCCGCCACAGAACGGTAATACTGCCCGACAGCAGCATTGGTTGGGTCGATGAGGCCTGGCGTGTTGCCGTTGGATACATCAAATATGTTTACGCCAGTTAGGAATCCCGTGCCGCCCCGGTAGCCCACGAAAGTGATCGACTTTCCATCGGTCGACAGATGCACGGCCAATTCGGATTTCGAACTAAAGCTGGTCACAATCTGATCGGTTGGGACCGCCAGTGTGCCCAGTCGATGGCCATCGGTCGTCAGGTTGTCCAGAAAGATCGGAGAGGTGATGCCAAAATGGCTGTCGGCAGCAGCGTTGTTGAATACATAGGGAAAAGTTCCATCGTAAGTGGGCGTACTGCACGGAACTGCTATAGGTGGCGTCACGCCCCCTCCAATCAGCGCTACAGTGACTGAGCCTCCCGGGCATCCAGGCGGCAATAATGTTACGCCGGGCACAAGCAGCGATGAAGTCCCAACATATTTGCTGCGGGTGACGACCAAAGTGCCGGGCTTGAATTCGAATCGATCGGAATCCTGCTTGTCGTCGTGATCGTCGTCTGCCCTGACTCCTCCTGCCAATGCAATTGCTATTGCGAGTGCCAGAAATGCTTTTTTCACGGTGATCTCCTCTAGAAGGTTGCACGCGGGGACGTTTTGTGCGGGGAGAAAATCACACATCCAGGGGAAGAATTGGTTAACGACGTGCAAAAACTTTGTGAATGGAAGGTGAATGGAAGGTCTATTTCAGTCAGGTGAACCGTATTTCAAATGCCCGATTCGCTGCATTGCATTCAATAGCGGTCAGGTGTAGATTACGACGCGACTGGAAATAAAATGGAAATCTCATCCAGGAATGCAGGCCTTCCAGAGTTGTCGCCCGATCGAAATTTAAGCGTTGCAAACAAGGAGGATCACCGGATATGAAATTCACACAGATTGTGGTCTTGGCAGCCGGGGCAGCGATGATGACGGCAAGCGCCTCCGCGCAAGGACTCCCTTCCCAAAAGGTGGTTACCGTTGACTTGGCGCAGACCATGGCTCAGGCAGCCATGGCCAGGTGCCGCGCTGACGGGTACAAAGTTTCCGTGCTGGTGGTCGACAGCCTCAATGCCGCCAAAGCATTTCTTCGCGACGATGGCGCTACTGCTTCGACAGTGGAAGTCGCCAAAATGAAAGCTACCTCCACGATGCTCTACAACCGGCCCTCGGGTCCGGCGCAGCCTTTGCCACCGGGCACGGCGGCTCCGCCTGCGACGTTGCCCGGCACGATCAATGCTCAAGGGGGAGTGCCGATCAAGGTGAATGATGTCACCATCGGCGCAATTGCCGTCAGCGGCGCTCCGGGTGGCGATAAAGACGCGGCCTGTGCCAATGCGGGGATCGCAAAAATCGCGGATATGCTGAAGTAGTCCGTCACCGTGGAAATATTTCAACAGAAGACCTGGCTTGGCTATCTGGCGTTTGTCCGCATCCTCGTCGGCATTCAATTCCTCATGGTCGGCTGGCCAAAGATTGCAGGGGGCCGCTTTTTAAGCCGCAATGGGCAGGCTTTCGCGCAGGGACTGCTGCAGACTACGCCGAAAGATTATCTGGCGTGGCATCGGGCATTCATTGAAGGGTTCGTCGTCCCGCACGCGCATTTCTTCAGCTATCTGGTGGCCTTCGGCGAAGTGGCAATTGCGATCTCGCTCATCACCGGATGCCTGGTGCGGATTTCCTCGCTTTTTGGAGCTTTTCACAACGCCAATATTTATTTCGCGATTGGCATCGCCAGCGGCGGCTCGACCATGATGTACGACCGGCTGCTGGTTCTGCTGCACATCGTATTTGTATGCTCCTCCGCAGGCCTTGTGCTGGGCATCGACGGTCTGCTGAAAAAACGCTTCCCGCGGTCGTGGCTGTTTTAAATGCTGTATTAGTGGCACAGGCTTCAGCCTGTGTGGGGTTGGTTTGAGTGATGTAAGGCAAAACCAAAAGCACACAGGCTGAAGCCTGTGCTACTCAAAGCCTGCTACCGTCCCACACCATTTGGTTTACCAATCAGGAATTCCGGGTTCGCGCCTTTCCTTGGCTGGAACTTCTGTACGCGACCGGCTTCGACCTCGGACACGTAGAGGTTGCCCTGCGGGTCCACGCTCATTCCATGAACGCCCCACAGGGATCCCGGCCAGTCACCATTTATGCCCCACGAGTACAGAAAGTGCCCCTGGAGATCGTATTCCAGAATTTTTGACGTCGTGGCATCCGCAGCCCAAAGATGCTTGTCGGTTCCCAGATAGATGAAGTAGACCGACGAGACAGGTCCGTAGGACCACTGGTCGAGAAACTTTCCATTTTCATCGAACACCTCGGTGCGGCGATTTTCACGGTCCGTCACGTAGACTCGCCGCGTTGCTGGATCCACGGCAACGCCGTGAACGGTATTGAAGTATCCGCCGCGGGTTTCATTGGGCGGATTCCCCTTTTGCCCCCATGACGTCAGGTAATGACCATCCTTGTCGTATTTCACTACGCGGGTATTTACGTAGCCGTCGCCCAGAAACATCGTACTGTCCGGCAGCCAGGCGATGAAGGTCGGCCGGTTCAGGTGTTTTGCATCATCCCCCGGTTCATTGGGCGTGCCCAGCGTCTGCAGCAGCTTTTCTCCATCGTTGGAAAATTTGTAGACCGCATGCCGGTAATCATCGACGACCCAGACACTTTTCTGCGGATCGTACGGGTTGACATAAATGGCGTGCGGGTGCTTGAACGTTTTGTCCCACTGCGTCCAACTTTCCACGATGTCGCCCTTGGCATTGATCACGACCAGGCAATGCTCCCAGCGGCCGTCGACGCCATATTTTCCTTTCCAATCATTCGGCTCATCGGGAGGGCCCAGCGGAGCGGACACAGGGCCTTGTCCGGCATTGTGAAATGGCACCCCGCTAACCGGAAAAGAAAGAGCCGGTCCAAATTGAGGAACTGGTTGGACCGCCGGCCTCTTCACCAGGGGTATTTCGCCACGTTGAACTACGAAAACACGGTTTTCATCTTGCGCGTAGACGCCATTGACACTGCCCCATGTCCATTTGTCGTGTCCCGGCAATTGGGACATTGGTTTCGGCCAGTCAGGAACAACGTCGTATGGACCAGACAAGTCCTGTCCACCTTTTTCGCCGGGGACGGCACCGAATCCTGCCGCGGATTTGGCTTGACCCTGCACGGGCACGAGGCGCGCGTCAAACATGAGCATCAGGACAGCGCAAGCCGCAACAGCGACGATGGTAGCTGCGCGTCCGACGATCCAAATTTCTCTACGCATAATATTGTCTCCCTTCGGGGACGTTGTAACACATTATGGCCGCGTTTCCGTCCATTTTTCGCCGAAGTATGTGGAGGATTGGTGGCGGGCGCAGTACCCGACACGGCGCATGACCAACCGCTATTGGACGAAGTGCCTCATCGAGAGTATTATTCCTGCGATCTACTCCACGAGGAGAAATAATGATGAAACGCTATATTTTCGTTGCCGTGCTCACAATGCTCGCAGCCATGTCGCTGAACGCGCAGGCCCCCGCAGGCTGGAAGATGCGCGTCGATCGCAGCATGAATGCGTCGGACCCGGACGCCTCAGGGTCCATCAAGTTCGTTACGCAGGGATCGGGTTTCCATGCGAACAACCCGCAGGCCGCCGTCTACTGGAACCCGGCAAATACAGCCACCGGAAATTACACGTTGAAGGGTACATTCACGCTGGTCAAGACGACGGGGTATTCGGAATACTTCGGCCTCATCTTTGGCGGCAATGGTCTGGATGGAGCGGCGCAAAATTATATCTACTTCATGGTGGAGTCGGGCGGCAGCTGGCTGGTCAAGAGCCGGACCGGCACCTCCACGGGAGAGATCGCGTCTTCAGGAGGCCCCAATCCCGCTGTAAAAAAAGCCGGCGCCAACGGAATGTCCACCAATGCGCTTGAAGTTCGCGTGGGGGGCGACAAGATCGATTTCGTCGTGAACGGCATGGTAGTCAAATCGGTGCCTAAGACCGGCCCGGCGGCGAAAACCGACGGTACCTATGGCATGCGTATTAATCACATGCTAGAAGTGCAGGTCGACGGGTTCGGCGTCACCAAACAGTAGTGGTAGAGTCAGGAATTTCAGATCACGGGAGCGCCTAATGGCCAAAGGATATTGGATCAGTTGTTATCGGTCGATTTCAAACCCTGCCAAACTTGTTGAATACGCCAAACTGGCAGGCCCTGCCATTCAAGGCGGGGGCGGGCGCTTCCTGACCCGGGGAGTCCCTGCGAAGACATACGAGGCGGGAGTAAACGAGCGCACGGTGATCATCGAATTCGATTCCGTCGAGAAAGCAATCGCCACCTACCAAAGCCCCGCCTACCAGGAAGCATTGCGCGCCCTCGATGGCGGGGGCGAGCGCGATATTCGCATCGTGGAAGGGGTCAGCTAACTGCCCACCTGACACTTCCTCAATAGGCTGGCCGAAAACCACCAACGCTGCTGAAAAATCACCATCGTTTCTGTATTCCCTTCGAAACTTTGTCTGGCCATCACAGCCGTAAGTTACTGTAAATACAAAACATCACTTAAGACCAAGAAAGTGGGATCGTTTGGCATGGCTCCTGCATTATTGAAGTGTGAGTCAAGGTTAAGGGCTCTCATTCAGAAGGGAGAAAACAATGTCACGATATTTGAAAGTCTCCGCGATCGCTCTTTTGGCGCTGGTATGCATCGTGCCAGCCGCATCGGCCCGCCCGCGCGTCTTCGTTGGTGGGTACTTTGGCCCCGGATTCTACGGACCTGCGTGGTACGGTCCTGGCTGGTACGGCCCGGGCTGGGTTGCACCCTTTGGCTATGTCAGCGGCCCTCCCACCGGCAGCGTCAAAATTGACACCAAGATGAAGGATGCCTCTGTGTACGTGGATGGGGGCCTCGCCGGAACGGTGGCAGAACTGAAGACCTTCCATCTGCGGCCCGGTTCGCACGACATCGAACTGCGCGGTCCTGATGGCCAATCGTTTTACCAGGAGCGCGTGGACGTAATTGCAGGAAAGACGATTAAGCTTACACCCACTGCCTAATATCGCGTGGTGGCGTGGATGCAAGCAGAGAGGCCGGACGACATTGACGTCCGGCCTCTTTATTTATGGCCGGGTGCCCCGTGGATGCTTTTCAAGGGCGGGGACTTCGGTTTGATTCCTGATGATTGCAATAGAAATAAACAAAAACCCCACCCTCGCAAAAACGGCGAGGATGGGGCACCCGAAATTCAAAATCAAACTAAGCGCTTTGCCAACTTACTCGATTGAATCAGCCGTCCAAATGGTTTGACAAAAACTCACCAGCTTAATTCGTCGCCGGCGGAATGAAGTATCCCACCTTGTTATTCGGCCCCGAGCCGTACCACATGCGTCCCTGGGCATCGAGGAAGAATTCTTTCATGTCATTTTCCGAGTGAACGTAGGGGTATTCCGTCACATGGCCCGTTTTGGGATCGAGGCGGCCGATGACATCCATTTGATCGGAGGAGTACCAGAGGTTGTGATTCTTGTCGATGCCGAAGGCGTAGGGTGTCGCCTTGGGACCGGGCAATTCATATTCCTTGAAGGCTTGCGTCTTGGGATCAAAGCTGCCGATTTTTCCTGCCGTGTATTCGGCAAACCAGACCGTGCCGTCGGTGTCGATCTCGATGCGGCGCGGCCGGGAATGTTCCGTGGGCGGAGCCCATTTCGTGATCTTGAGGGTTTTCGCGTCCACCATGCCGATTTTTCCGTTGTCGGCAAACTCAGCAAACCAGGCGTTGCCCGCCTTATCAATTTCTACTCCATATGGCGAGAAAGTATCCGGAAAATGAGAGAACTCATTCGTCTTGGGGTCATACATGGTCAGCACGGAATTGACGGCGGTGCCCCAAACTCTTCCGGAGGGATCGACGCGAACGGTGTGCTTGGAACCGCCGTCCTCGAGGCCTTCAAATCCCGGCTTGTAGGTGTCCTGGTATTCCGTGATGAGTTGGGTCTTGGGATCCCACCGGCCAAGCCGGTTGGTGGCCTGCTCGGCAATCCATACAGAACCATCCGGCGCGGGGACGGCGGAGTGAATGCTCGCTGTGTCATTGGCCGGTGCTTTAAATTCCTCGATCACGCCGGTCTTGGGATCGAGCCGGCCGATGCTGTTCACCGAGCCCATGTCGGGAATCCAGAGTTTTCCGTCTTTGTCCGGCGCGGCGCTGAATGGCATGCGATTCGGTCCGGGCATGTCGTATTCGACGTAGGAAATCTTGAGCCCATCGTCACTGACGGGCCGCAGGATATCTTTATATCCTGGCATGTCAACCGGAGACTTCGGCAGCTTCGCATCCGAGCCAAAGGCATCATTCAGATACGAAGCCAGAACGGCGGCCTGCTGATCGTTGATATGATTCTTCAGGCGTGAGTGCCGTGTATCGCGCATGTACGTAACAACCTGCGTCCAACCGTCCATGTCCCGCCGCACTCCGGCCATGCGGGTCTGGAATCCGTGACAGGCAAAGCAGTTCCCCTGCAGCAGTTTCTTGCCCTCGGCCTCGGGAAGCAACGCCATCCCTTGATAGACCGAAAGGTCGCTCCAGCGCACCGTCCCTTGCTGCAGCGCGAAATCGATTGGGGTGGCCTCACCCGCGGTCAATTTGACGTCTGGACGCGGGTCGGCTTTGTATCCAACGGCCGTGGCGCGGACATCATAGTCGCCGGGCGGCAAATCCTGAATCTGATAGTGTCCCTGATTGTTGGAGAGGACATTGACCGTAATCTTGGATTTCAAATTCTGGGCGTGGACAAATGCCCCACGAAACGGAGCCCCGGCAGGGTCCTTGACGGTCCCGGAAATTGTGGCGTTCGTCGCTCCATACGTGAGCGAAGCACAGAAAAACAGCAGCGCCAAAGTCTTTGCGATCGGTTTCATGTATTTTCCCCTCCTCTCGGGGCTTCCCCGAGAAGGCCTGATTTTCGCCTGCATCAAGACGGATATTCCAAAACTGCTTACTATTCTACCAAGTCTGTACGTCAATTGTCCCTAATGTGTCAAGCTCGCGCTACCGGATGGAACCCGCCTCGGTTTCGACAAACACTTCATGTTCCAGGCCCAGGTCGCGCGCCGAAGGCGTGAGGATGGTCTTGGGTCCAACGAAGATTTTTTCGCTGCGCGTCATCGCGCGGCGCACGTCGTTTTCGCTGACGAATGGGGAAATCGTAACTGCGGGCGTTAGCGGAGGCTCGGCTTTGTACGGCGTGCGGGAACGCGGCACCGCCGCGACTGGCGCGGCTGGTGAGAGGATCGGCAGCTTCTTCCGCCTTCGGTTTCGCGGAAACACCGAACAGGCGGCCAGCAATTTCTGCGGCTACGGCCGAGGGACTCGGCAATGCCTGCGCTGGGGACGCAATCTTGGACGCGCCGCTGCCGCGCGCGATTCCTTGCGCGGACAGCACACGCTCGACGACGCGCGCAATCGTCGCGCGGTCTGGTAGGACAGGCACTCTTGCCTGTCCCTCCTGCTGTGGCGCACCAGGGTGAGCCACAGCGACAATCGTTTGTTGCTGTCCCGGCTGCGCCGGGACGTCTTGAGGGACAGACAAGAGTGTCTGTCCTACTGGTTCCGCTGGCATATTTGCCTTTCCTTGCACGGCCTCCGGAGCGGCAACAATCCCCGCACCGGCCATGCGCTGATCCGCAGGAATCGTCCTGTGCTCGACGCCGCGCGATTCCCAGGCAATCCGTTTTACGTTCATCAGATGCTGCGGGCCGATATTGTCCGAAGTGATGTTGCCGCCGGGAGCGCCGCAACCCAGCGTCATCGCCGGAAACAGATTGGTCGAGTAGCCGATCGAGCCGTGCACCGAAGAGCTGTTCACGACCACGCGAAACGCGGGCATGGCTTCCCCAAATTCGAGGATCGCCGCGCGATTCTGCGAATGAATCGAGCAGGTATGCCCCAGCCCGCCAAATTCGCAGCAGCCTGCGGCAGAGCGCAATGCCCTCGGCAAGATTCGCCACCGCATAAAACGCGAGGATCGGCGAAAGCTTCTCCGCCGAAAGCGGAAACTCGCGCCCCACCTGGCTGGGTTCGAGCCGCGCGATCAGCACGCGCGTCGCGGGCGGCACTTTGATGCCCGCCATTTCGGCAATCATGGTCGCCGGGCGGCCCACAATTTTTGTGTTCGGCGTGTGCGTCCCCGGCAGAATCACCAGACGCCCGACTTTTTCCATTTCCTCCGGCGAAAGGAAATATGCGCCCTGCAGCGCGGCATTCCTCGAGAGCGCGTTCGCGCACGGATTCTTCCGCGACGATGGCCTGCTCGGAGGAACAAATCGTGCCGTAGTCGAATGTCTGTGCCCGCGATGATGTCGGCGACGGCTTTGCGCACATCGGCGGTGCGTTCGATGAACGCGGGCACGTTGCCCGGCCCCACGCCGTATGCCGGCTTGCCGGAGCTGTAGGCGGCGCGCACCAGGCCCGTGCCGCCGGTCGCCAGAATCACGCCGACGGCGTGCTGGCGCATCAATTCGCGCGTGCCTTCGAGCGTGGTGTGCTGCATGCAACTGATCAGGCCCTCGGGCGCGCCCGCGGCGAGCGCGGCGCGACTCGAGCAACGTTGCCGTCTGGCAAATGCATTTGATCGCCGAGGGATGCGGGCTCAGCACAATCGCATTTCGCGCCTTGATGGAAATCAGCGTCTTGTAAATCGCGGTCGAAGTGGGATTGGTGCACGGAATCACCGCGGCGACCACGCCCACCGGCGACGCCACTTCGACGATGCCCTTCTCGCGGTCCTCGCGCAGAATTCCCACGGTGCGCATGCCGCGAATCGCGCGCGGCACGTTCACCGCGGCCAGAGTATTTTTTATGATTTTGTCGGGAACATTTCCGAAGCCGGTTTCCTCGACCGCGGTGCGCGCAAGCGATTCCACATTTTCCGCGGCGGCTTTCGCGCAGGCTTCGACGACGGCATCCACCTGTTCCTGGGAAAATGTCGGAGAATTTTTTCTGGGCGGCGGCGGCGCGGGCCACCAGTTCGCGGGCTTCTTGAATGGAGATGAGGTCGCGGTCGCGCAGGCTCAAAACGCTCTACCTTCGCCGAGTTGGGAAAGAAAAACCCCGCCTGCTAAAGAAGTGGGCTACAACAGACGCACGCCAGATTTACTTCTTCGCTCCCGGCGCGGCGCCTCCGCCGGGCAAAATCTTTTCCACGTGCTCGTGCGGGCGCGGAATCACGTGCACGGAAACAAGTTCGCCGACGCGGCGCGCGGCGGCGGCTCCGGCATCGGTCGCGGCTTTCACCGCGCCCACGTCGCCGCGCACCATCACCGTGACGTAGCCCGAACCGATATATTCCTTTCCGATCAGGATGACGTTGGCGGCCTTGACCATGGCGTCGGCGGCCTCAATCGAGCCGATCAGGCCCTTGGTTTCAATCATCCCCAATGCTTCGTTGGACATGCGTTCCTCGTGTCGGGTCGTCCCGGCGCATCGTTGCGATCCCCTGCCCGTGCCGCCGGAAGCGCTGAGCCTAGCATGGCATCTGAAGTGAAGCAAGGTAATGCAGGTATGGGGCTGGCATTTCTGTGGAAATCAGGAGTTTTCTGGAAACTTCGGCAGGAGGATTCGAGAACTTACGTGGTGGGCAAGGCTCCGATTTTTGCCGCGGCGACACCGTTGCGCGTGGTGTTCTTGACCATGTACATGGCCTCGTCGGCCAGATGCAGCAGTTCGACTTTCTCTTTGCGTCGGTGGGATAGGAAGCGACGCCGATGCTGGCCGTGAAGTGAATGTCCAGCCCTTCGGACGTGAGCCAGGTGGTTTCGCCGATCATGCGGTGCAGCCGCCGGGCCACCACGAACGCGTTTTCCTTGGACGCCTGCGGCAGCACGATCACAAACTCGTCGCCGCCGTAACGGAACGCAAAATCGATCCTGCGGCAGGCCGTTTTCACCATCTGCCCCACTTCGGCGAGAAGCTTGGAACCGACCAGGTGGCCGTGCGTGTCGTTGACGCCCTTGAAAGTGGTCGAGATCGATGAACACGAGCGAAAATTCGTATCCGTAGCGCTGCGAGCGGTAAATTTCCGTCTCGAGAATGAAATCCATGTGCCGCGCGTTGTAGAGGCTCGTGCAATCGTCGGTGATCGTGAGCTCGTGAATGCGCTTGACGTGCCGCGCATTTTCGAGAGCAATGGCGGCGAAATCCGCCAGGGCCTCGAGCAGCGCCAGATCGCGCTCCTGAAATCCGTCGCTGCCCACGCAGTTGATCAGCTCGATGACGCCCAGGCAATGATCGCGGTAACGCACGGGCACGGCCACGATCGAGCGCGTCTCCATCTTGGTCTTCTCATCGACCTTCGAGAAAAACCGCGTGTCCTGGCTGACGTCGGGCACGATCACGGCTTCATCGTTTTGCGCCACCCAGCCGGCGATTCCCTGCCCCATCTTGATGCGGACATCCTTCAGCGCCTGCGCGCCCTTGCCGACGGCCAGCTCGAAGTAGAGTTCCTGTTTGGATTCGTCGACCAGCAACAGCGACCAGGTATCCGGACGCAGGAACTCGTCGATTTTTTCCATGATGGTGCGCAGGACCTGATCGAGCTGCAGGGAGGAGGTGAGGGCCTTGCCGAGTTCGTGGAAGACCGCGACTTCGCCGGCTTCGCGTTGTTCTCCCCGACCGCTCATATTACGGCGCCGCTCGACACCGCTAAAATTCTCAGTCGTATTCACTTGACCCTTGTGCCTGATTTGGCTTTCGGGGCACCCGCCGATTCACGGCAGGTGTCGGGGCACTGTAAATTATAGTCAACTCTCCGCTCCGCATGTGCAACGCTGAGTTCCTTCCGTGTTGCGGGATGGTGATACCACTGCTGTCGTCCGGCAAACCGCCTTGCTCCGAGGCAGTGACTCAGTTTGGATGAAGCTGGGTTTTGTAGGACAGGCACTCTTGCCTGTCGCTGTATCTGGCGCAAGGTCATGCCGGACAGACAAGAGTGTCTGTCCTACCCAGCAAACTGAGTCACTACCTGCTCCGCCGAGATTGACACCCCCGCGGCGCCCGCCTATATTCGCTGAGAACGCGGAATTAAAGAGAAAATGACCAAGGGCACATTTGGCGAAAGTCTGAAGCGCGAACGGGAAATGCGCGGCGTGTCGCTCGATGAGATTTCAGCCGCGACGCGCATTGCCACGCGCTTTCTGAATGCCATCGAGAACGAGCAATGGGATCAGTTGCCCGGCGGCGTCTTCAATCGAGGTTTCGTGCGCGCCGTGGCGCGCTATCTGGGGCTCGACGAAGAAAACATGGTGGCGGAATATGTTTTGGCCGTGGGCGACCGGCCAAGCGTCCCGGTGTGGACGGGGAGTCCCCCTGCAGTTACCTCCGAACAACCTTGGGCTGCGTGGATCATCGCCGCCATTATTGTCGTCGCTTTGATCGCCGGAGGCTGGTTCGGCGCTCGGCGCGTGATTGCCTGGCGGGCTGCCCGGCGAGCGGCGCAGAATGCCGCTGCCACTGAGGCGCTGCCATCATCGGCGACGGGACTTACCGCGAATTCCGCGACGGCTCCCAGTGACTCTGCGGCGAATCCGGACACAACGGTCGTGAACGAGGCAGCCCCCGGAGCGCCCCTGTCTCCTGCCTGGATCAGTCTGAAAATCGAAGCCGGCAAGAATACCAAAGTGACGGTGGAGGCCGACGCCGATCCTGTGTTCGATGGAACGATGAAGGCCGGAGAAGATCACACCTTCACGGCAAAGGATCGCTTCGATGTTTCCGCTCGCGATGCCGGAGCGTTGCAGCTCGAATTAAATGGAAAGATGCTTGCTCCCATTGGCCCGCCGGGCCAGGCAGGCAAGGTCACGCTGACGCGAGAGGCTCTGAAGGGAGCCACGGGAGGCGACAAATTAGCGGCGCGTTGCAAGAAGAAGTCCGATCGGGCAAGACCACGCAGGAGCGAAAACTCGCCATCTGTGACACCGCAGACGCTCTTCCACCGGAAGAACGCATCGAAGTGCTTGCGATTCTGGCTGCAGATCCCGACGAAATCATTCGCGAGAAAGCGGCGAGCATTCTGCCCAAGCAACCGCTCCCCAATATTCTGGCATCGCTTGCACGCGTCGATGCCGCGCCGGAGATGTTCGCCTATTGCGCTGCTGAATTCCCCCGCAGGCCCGGCGTTGCCGACGCGCTGGCGAAGAATCCCACCTGCCCGATCGAAGTGCTGCGTCCCGTTGTCCGGTATCTCTCCGTCTCCGCGGTTCAGGAACTTTTCGAAGACCTCGACCGTCTGAGCACTTCCCCCGCGCTGGTGGAGGCGCTGGTCGACTTCCTCGGTGATCAACGCCGATCAGCGGAATCAGCTCCTGGAATTGCAACGGGATGGATCTGGAAGCTGCAGACGCTTTTGCCGATGCCGCGGAGGCGGCAGAACCCGACAAAGCCAAACGGGAGACGCTGCTGCAAAAACTCTCCCGCCTGCGCGTGGTGGAGCGCGTGCAAATGGCCCTCAAGGGAAATCGCGATGAACGCTCGCTGCTCATTCGAGATCCTTGCAAGGTCGTGCAGCGCGCCGTGCTGCAATCCCCCCAGACTCAGCGATCGCGAAGTCGAATCCTTTGCCGCCATGGCCAGCCTGAGCGAGGAGGTGCTGCGATTGATCGCCGTCAATCGCAAATATCGCAAGAACTACGTCGTCGTTCGGACGCTGATGTTCAATGCCAAAACGCCGCTCGAAATTACCCTGCATATGCTTCCCAGCATCACGGCGCAGGACCTCAAGCTTCTGACGACCAGCAAGAATATTCCCGACACGCTGCGCACGTCCGCCAACCGCCTGCAGCGTAGGCGCTCCACCGAGCGCGAGTCGTCCGAGGGATCGTGATTCGTAATTCGTGAATCGTGATTCGTATGTCCAAGGCCGCGTGAGCCTGCCGGGACGACTGTGTACAATCCGTGTGCTTAGAAACTTGAGTTTTGGCGTATGATCTGCCGACTTGAATCTCCGGCACGAATCACAAATCACGATTCACGAATCACGACGCTCACAGAAATGAATGATCGAAGGGCTTGGGGAACAGAGCGGACATCTGGTGCAGTTCGGTTTTTCCGTGCAGGTTCGCAAGCACGACTTCCGCATCCCCGCAGAATTCCCAGATGATTTGGCGGCAGGCGCCGCAGGGAGGCGTGAGCGTATCGGTATCGGTCACCACGGCGACGGCGTCGAATCCGCGCTCGCCTTCGGAGATGGCCTTAAAAATCGCGACGCGCTCGGCGCACAGCGTCAAGCCATACGTCGCATTCTCCACGTTGCAGCCGCTGAAAATTCGTCCCGATTTCGCGCGCACTGCCGCGCCCACGCGAAAATTGGAATACGGCGCGTGGGCATGTTCGCGCGCCGTGCGCGCCGCGGCGATCAGCAAGTCGTGTTCGCTCATTTCACATCCTCGTGCAATCGCGGGAGCACGGCGCGCAACAGGGCCACGAAATCCGCCTTCACGCGCTCGCCGGTTTCCATCACTTCCTCGGTCGTGATGGGCTGATCGAGAATTCCCGCGGCCATATTCGTGACGCAGGAAATTCCCAGCACGCGGATCCCCGAGTGCGCCGCGGCAATCACCTCCGGCACGGTGGACATCCCCACCAGGTCCGCGCCGATCGTCCGCAGATAGCGAATTTCCGCCGGCGTTTCGTAACTCGGGCCGGAAAGCGCCGCATACACGCCCTGCGACAGTCCAATGCCCAGCCGCTTGCCTTCCTGCAAGCGCCGCCTCCTGGTACGGCTTCCAGTACACTTGCGTAAGATCGGGAAAGCGCACGCCGAAGCGCTCCTCATTCGGGCCGATCAGGGGATTGACGCCCTGCAAATTGATATGGTCGCGCAGGACGACCAGCCCTCCCTGCTTGAAGTCCAGGTTGATCCCGCCGGCGGCATTGGTGAGAAGCACGGCGCGAATCCCCATCCGGGCCATCACGCGCATCGGAAAAATCACTTGCTGCGGCGTGTAGCCTTCGTAGAAATGCACGCGGCCCTGCATCACCGCCACGGGAGCGTCCGCCACTTTGCCGATCACCATCCGCCCCGCGTGGCCAATCGCCGTGGACCGCGGAAAATTCGGAATTTTCTGGTAGTCGATGCGCGTGGCTCCCGCGAGTTCATCCGCGAACGCGCCCAGTCCGCTGCCGAGCACCAGCCCGACGCGCGGGACGAAGCTTGGTTTTTGCCAGGATAAATTTCGCGGCGCGTTCGGCGCGGAGAAAATCCTGGCTTGGTTTGGTCTTGACCGTTCCGGACGATGCTCATCTAAGGAAGATCCCCACAATCGAGGCGGACATCAGGTTGGCCATGGTTCCCGCGAGCATGGCGCGAATGCCAAATTTCGCGAGCTGCGATTTCTGATTCGGCGCCAGGGCACCGATGCCGCCAATTTGCATTCCGATGGAACTGAAATTCGCGAACCCGCACAGCGCGAACGTAGCGATGGTGAACGATCGCGGGTCGAGCGTCCCCTTCATCGGACCAAGGAAGGAAAAGGCCACGAGTTCATTGAGAACCATGCGCGTCCCCAGCAGATTGCCGATCTGCACGCAGTCGTGCCAGGGGACCCCGATGATCCATGCCACCGGCGCAAAGGCCCAGCCAAAAATCTGCTGCAGGCTGGTCGGAAACCACATCATCCCGTGCCCGCCGAGCCAATTGTGAATTCCGCCCATGATGCCGTTGGTGAGCGCGATAACAGCCAGGAAGGCTATCAACATTGCGCCGACGTTGATGGCCATGCCCAACCCTTCGCTCGTCCCGCGCGCCAATGCCCCGATGAAATTCGTGTCACGTTCCACGTGTTCCATGTGCACGACGCCCATGGTTTTCGGCTCTTCGGTCTCGGGCACCAGCATTTTCGCAATCAGCAGCGTTCCCGGAGCAGTCATAATGACGGCGGTTAGCAGGTGGCGGGCTTCCACTCCAAACGCGATATAGGCGGCCATGATTCCGCCCGACACGTGCGCCATGCCGCTGGTCATGATGGTCATGAGTTCGGATTGAGTTAAGTCCGGAAGAAACGGCCGGATGGTCAGCGGCGCTTCGGTCTGGCCCATAAAGATGCTCGCCGCAACATTCAAGGATTCGGCGCCGCTCGCGCCCATTACGCGCTGCATCACCCACGCCGCCGCGCGAATGATCACCTGCATCATGCCCAGGTAATACAGGAGCGCAAACAGCGAGGCGATAAAAATAATCGTCGGCAAGACCTGGAAGGCAAAAATGAATCCAATCGACGAGTTCGACTTCCCAAGCTCTCCGAAAACAAATTCCGAGCCGACAAAGGCGTATGACAGCACCCTGGTTACGGCATTTCCGGCGCGCAAAAACAATCTCTGGCCTCCGGTCCACCGAATGACCAGAAACGCGAGCGCAATCTGCAGGCCCAATCCCCAAAGCACAATTTTGGGCTTGATGGCTCGCCGGTTGGTCGAGAACAGATAGGCCAACCCCAGCATGGTCAGCAACCCAAGCACGCCCGTGAATCGCCCCATTCGTTACCTCCTGGTGCTGCCGGGAAACGACCGTCACATTAGCATGGCGGGACCTGCCAAGGGTGTGGAAATTGTGATGCGAGGGATTTGCTACGCACGGGTCCAAGAGCGAAACGAACATGGAGATGGACCGCCATCCCCAGAACCCGTCGCGAGATTTACAACTTCTCGCCACTCGCAATCTGTCCGCGAAGCAGGAACGTTTTCGGATATTTTCCCTTGCCGCAGATCTTGAATGAACCGAAATCTTTATACCAAGAGCCCTCGGGCGCATCCGGCTCTGATTCACGCCATAACTTGAGCTGATATAGATCATGGACAGTGATCTTCCGCTCGGCCAGTCTTTCAAACAGATGATCGCGCAAGGCGGGCGGCAAATCAGTCCACTGAATTTTCGGCATCTATTCACCGAACGTCATGCGGGCCAGTAATTCCTTGATTCGTTTCCGTTCGGCAGGGTCGGAGGTTGCGCTGAGTTGATCCGCCAATTCAAAGAATCGCGACTTCTCGGATTCTTTTGATTCAATTCCTGTTTCGATCAATTCCACCAGCACGCGATTGGTGCTGGTCTTGCGATTCTTCGCGAGTGTTCGCACACGCCGAGCGAGCCGGGCAGGAAGCGAAACGCTTTGACGAACCGGCTTATCATTGATTTCCATAGCATAAGATTACACCATATTGCACCAGTATGCACCATTTTTGGGCGCGCGAGCTTGAAACCAATGCGGTCATCTTGCGTAGGGCGGAGTATTTCGCATCTTAAGTTGGTATACTGCCCCCCACATGTCAAAGCCGATGACTTTAGCTGCGAAGCGGAAACTAACGAGTATTGCGCCTGACAAGAATAACGTAGACCTGTCTGCGTTTGTGCCGTGGGAACTGAAGGACTCGGGTGCAGCACAGACGGTGATTCCGCGGCTTGCGAAAGATGACCAGGCGGTGCGAATCATAGAGCAGTCGGTTCAGACCATCCCGACGAAGCATCGGTTGTATGTGGGTGATGCGCGAAGGATGCTAAATCTAGAACCTGAAAGCCTTCATCTGGTGTTGACTTCCCCCCCGTATTGGACACTGAAGGAATATAGGGACTCCGGCGGACAGCTCGGCCATATCGAAGACTATGAGCAGTTCCTTCATGAGCTAGACAAAGTCTGGAAGCAGTGTTTTGAAGCCTTGGTTCCTGGGGGGCGCCTCATCTGTGTGGTCGGGGATGTTTGCCTATCCCGCCGTGAGAACGGTGGAAGGCACACCGTAGTGCCATTGCATGCTTCGATCCAGGAACACTGCCGAAAGCTCGGTTTTGACAATTTGGCGCCGATCATCTGGCACAAAATCTCAAATGCAGTCCATGAAGTGGAAAACGGCTCTGGCTTTTTAGGGAAGCCGTACGAGCCCAACGCCGTGATCAAGAATGACATCGAGTTTATCCTGATGGAACGGAAACCGGGCGGATACCGCGCTCCCGATATTTCGACGAAAATTCTCAGCTTGATTTCTGCGGAGAACCATAAGAAGTGGTTCCAGCAGATCTGGACAGGCGTTACTGGCGCGTCGACAAAAAACCATCCCGCGCCATATCCAAAGGAACTCGCAGAGAGGTTGATCCGTATGTTCAGCTTCGTCGGAGACACGGTCCTTGATCCTTTTCTAGGAACGGGGACAACGACGGTAGCGGCTGCAAATTGGGGCCGCAATAGCATAGGATTTGAGGTGGACA
Organism: Terriglobia bacterium; assembly: GCA_963705015.1. Classification (GTDB taxonomy): domain Bacteria; phylum Acidobacteriota; class Terriglobia; order Acidiferrales; family UBA7541; genus Palsa-360. Next base: position 4,389,598 of record CAVPIN010000002.1, on the reverse strand, counting down.
GCCACTACCTCAGGCTTGCAGAGAACCGGATCAATCAAGAGACTTCGTCACTTTTCGGCAAGACTGAAATCACTGTGACGGTCGCCAAGTAGTCTCTCGTATGGCACTCAATCCCGACCTCGAAAAAAGACTTCGACAGGCGATCAAGCACTTCTGGACGACCCGCAAATCGCAGGCGCGAGCTCAAGGCTCCAAGACAGGATCACGTGACGCGGGGGCCAGAACCGCCGTTACGGGTGGACGCCAGATGGACGGATTTGTTTCCTTGGTGCGGGATTACCTTTGCGAAAATGGCCTTCCCAAAACGAAGGTTTACTGTGAGAAGCGATTGGAATTGCCGGGTTGGTACCGCCCAGAAAAGCGGTGGGATCTCCTGATAGTGGAGAACGGGCAGTTTTTGGCCGGCATTGAATTCAAGTCCCAAGTCGGCTCCTTTGGAAACAACTACAATAACCGCACCGAAGAGGCGATTGGAAGCGCATGCGATCTTTGGGCCGCTTATAGGGAAGGAGCTTTCAAGCCGTCTGCCCGTCCTTGGCTGGGCTACCTGATGCTTTTGGAAGATGCGCCGGGAAGCTCACGAGCAGTTAAGGCACAAGAACCGCACTTCAAGGTCTTCCCGGAGTTCAAGAACGCTTCCTACGCCAAGCGCTATGAGATTCTCCTGACAAAACTCGTGCGCGAGCGGCTATATGACTCGGCGTGTTTTCTACTTTCAGATTCGAAGAATGGTTTGAAAGGAAATTACAAGGAACCGGCAGCTGAACTGGATTTTGAAAAATTCATGGCCTCGCTATTGGCCCGAGCCATTTCCGTTGCGAGAACAAAAAATTAGGCTGCAAAGCGAAATCTGGCCTAGGCTCCAATCACTCGATGAATCAGGGGAGGAATCGCTTTCGGCTTTTCCGCCCCGATCCGGTAGGCCGTTTCAACCAGGCGCTGCGCTTCTTCGAGCCTGCATCTGCGTTGTAATGCAGAGTGCAGAGCGGTTCGCCACGCTTCACAGCGTCCCCGATTCGTTTGTGAAATTCCAGGCCCACGGCGGGGTCAATCGTGTCTTCCTTCTTTTCGCGCCCGCCACCCAGCACCACGCAAGCCACGCCCAGTTGCTCGCATTGCGTCTCGAAGATGTAGCCGTCGGCTGGGCTGGTGACATCGAGTGTCTGCCGCGCATGCTGCCAGGCGATGCGGATCGTCTACGACGCCGTACGTCCCCTCCTTGCAAGCCCTACAATTTCGCGGAATTTCTCGCGGGCCTGGCCTGAGGCGATCAAGTCCGCCGATAGTTTCTTTCCTTCGTCCAGCGTCTTGACGCGCTCTCCCAGCAGGAACATCCACGCGGCCAGTTCCAGGCACAGCTCGCGCAGGTCGGCAGGCCCTGCCCCGCTCAGCACCTCGATCGATTCGACGACTTCCATGGCATTGCCGGCCTTGCGGCCGAGCGGCTGATTCATGTCCGTGAGCAGCGCAACGACTTTTTTCCCCATGCGCTTGCCGGTCTCCACCAGCAATTCGGCCAGATTTGCGGCGTCTTCGATCTTTTTCATGAATGCGCCGGAGCCAGTCTTCACGTCGAGCACCAGGGCGTCGATCCCCTCGGCAAGTTTCTTGCTCATGATGGAAGCGCAGATCAGCGCCGGGCTTTCCACCGTCGCCTGTAACGTCGCGCAGAGCGTAAATTTTCTTGTCCGCCGGGGCAATTTCGGCCGTCTGGCCGATCAGGGCGCACCCGCATGTTGCCAGCACGCGCCGGAAATCCGCCAGGGACAGATTGACGTTGAAGCCGGGAATGGATTCGAGCTTGTCGAGCGTCCCGCCGCTGTGCCCCAGGCCCCGTCCGCTGATCATGGGTACCTTCAACCCCCCAGCGGCGACGATCGGGGCAATCACGAGCGAAGGCTTGTCGCCCACGCCCCCGGTGGAATGCTTGTCCACTTTCTTGCCCGAGCAGGTCGGAAAAATCGAGCACGCTGCCCGAATGCAGCATGGCCTCGGTCAGCGCGGCTGTCTCCTGCCGGCTCATCCCGCGCAGTACGACCGCCATCAGCCAGGCGGACATCTGGTAATCGGGAACGTCGCCGCGGGTGTATGCGGCAATGAGTTGTTCGATTTCCTCGCGGGTAAGTTCGCCTGAGTCTCGCTTGCGACGGATCAGATCAACGACGCGCATGCGTTTGAAGGTCAGTCCGCTGCGGGCTTGGGAAGCCCCAGAGGAACTCTGGAGCAATTCCAGGTGTGATATTTCGGCCGGGCAGCGCAGCCGCCACGGCAATACGATCGTTCCAATTCCCCGGCTGACGTAAATTTGCGTCGTCCCCAGCCGGTCCCATCCAATTTTGTAGCGCATGCTGCTCTGGCGAACGGCCGTACACGGTTCCCAGCAGTGGAATGTTCACTTGTCCGCCATGCGTATGCCCGGAAAGAACCAGGCTTACGCCATGCCTTGAGGCGAGCGAGATGATGCGCGGATTGTGCGCCAGCAAGACGGTAGCAGCATCGCGCGGAATTCCGCGCATCGGCCCGCCGAACATCAGCGCCGTAGCCGTAATCATCGACCCCCGCCAGATATAACGAAGCGCCGCCAAATCCGAAGGCAACGTGCTGGTTGCGTAGGACCTCGATCCGCCTGCCGGCGCAATGCCTGAGTGATGGCATCCGCATCCACGCGGAAATCGTGATTCCCCAGCACCGCGAAAACGCCGTAGCGCGCCCGCAGACGGCTCAGAATCTCCGCGGCAGGCTCGATATTCGCGCGGGAATACGTGACGAAGTCTCCGGTGAGGGCCACGATGTCCGGATTGAGACGATTGGCCTGGCGGACAGCCTCGGCCAGCCATTCTTGGGGAAGGTACAGCCCATGATGAATGTCGGAAATCTGAGCCACGCGCAGGCCGCTGAAGACATCCGGGAGGGCATCGAGCCAAATCCGTTCGCTGGTCACGGCGAACCGCTCGTCGCGACCGCCATGGCGCGGAGCTTACACAGGTCATCGTCCGCCGAGTATTGCTCGATGCCCCCGCGGCGCCAGCGAACCACCCAACGCGAAAATCTGTCCCCCAGGTTCCGCTTGGTCCGGAACCGGAAAGGTTAGGCTATTTCCCATCATCCCTCAGCATCTTCCAACCTAATGACTCCGCGAGACTAACACTCACCAGAAACCGCGTCAATGCAACGTTTTAGCGATGCTTGTGCAAAACGTCACGGACAGATTCCCGAGCCGAAGGACGACCTGAGACAAACTGTTCCCTTAAGGAAGGGGAACGCCCGACGCAATTCTCTCGGCGATGCTCGCCGCAACGTCTTTGCATCTCCGAGTGAACATGGCCGTTCGAAGCCAGCAGCTCCCGATCACCCAGCCGGTATGGCTGCCCATTGAACTGCGTCACCGTTCCCCCCGCCTCTCGGACCAGCAAGACACCTGCCGCAGTGTCCCAGGAATGCAGGCCGAATTCCCAGAATCCCTCAAACCGGCCGCAGGCGACCGCCGCCAGGTCCAGCGCAGCCGAGCCGTCACGGCGCACGCCATGCGACCGCAACGTAAAATCCCAGTAATAGTGAATGTTCGGGTTTTGCGATCGCTTGACGCTGGGAAACCCGGTGACGAGCAGGCTGGTTGCGAGCTTTTCAATCGGAGATACGTGAATCTTCTTTTGGTTCAGGTACGCCCCTTCGCCTTTGGCGGCCGTGAACAGTTCGCCGCTCACGGGCTGATAAATGACCCCGGCAATGAGCTCTCCCGCTTCCTCCAGGCCAATCGAAACCGCGAAACACGGGTATCCATGGGCAAAATTCGTGGTGCCGTCCAGAGGATCCACGTGCCAGCGGAAGGGCGAATCGCTCTCCGTGCCGCCGCCTTCCTCCGCGACGATCGCGTGCTTCGGAAAATGAGTGCGCAATCGCGCGACGATGGCCTGCTCGGAGCGCTTGTCGGCCTGCGTCACGATGTCGACTTCCCCCTTGTAGCTGATCTTCACGGGGCGGTCGAATTCCGCCAGCAGAATGCCCCCTGCTTCGCGGGCCGCTTCAATGGCCACTTCGAGAAATGGATTCATCCTGTTCGCAGTCTCCGCTTGTATAATGATGCCAGAAGTTGATGGCGTTAAACAGGCGTCATTGGCAGGGAATCTCGAACGTTGATGGAATCCGTCCACCGTCCAAACGTATGCGAGACATTCCACTCCATACTCTCGCACAGGGATTTGCACGATTCACGAGTCACAAATCACCAGTCACAGGTGTTTTCAGTCGAGATGCCCGCCGGAGTAGTAGGCTTTGCGGCTTCGCACCTTACATTCGCAATTTACGCGGACTTCGAGCGTCGCGGTAAATGCCGGCAGGGGGGCGGGGATCGGGATAATAGGCCAAGGCGGTACTGCGTGCGCAGTTCGCGGTTGATGCGGTCGAACATGGCACCAAGTTCACTCGGCGCTATCCGGGATAATAGATCGCGCCGCCGGTCGAATCAGCGATGGTCTCAAGCGCGTGCTCCCCGGCCGTGTTGCGGCCTCCCTCGTTCTTCACCACGCGCACGACAATCGTGTAGAGCAGCACGTCGGCGCGAAGCGCGGCGCGCCGCGCGGTCTCAAAGTCCGCGCGGCTGGTCGTCTCTCCGGCATCGGTGACCAGGACGATCACCCGGCGCCGGCCGGCAGGATTGCGTCCCAGCGCCTGCGCGCCCAGGTACACGGCATCATAGAGCGCCGTGCCGTCGCCCGGAACAATGCGCTTGAGAGCGCCTTGCAGCATCGGCACGTCCGAGGAAAATGGCGCGATTTGCGTTACCGCGTCGGCAAATTCATACAAGGCCAGGCGGTCGCCCGGACGCACGAGTTTCTGGATGAACTGCGAGGCGGCCTGGGTCTCGAATTGCAGGTCCTTGATTTCGCTCAAGCTCGAATCAATCATCAGGGCAAGGTCCAGCGGCTGCTGGGTTTCGGGCTCGAAGATTTCGATCTTTTGCTTGACCCCTTCCTCATACACTTCAAACTGGTCTGCGTGAGGTCCAGGGCCGGGCGGCCATCTTTATCAAGCACGCTGGCGAGCAATCCGACCAAGCTGACCTCGGAACGTATGCGCCCGCGCTGATCCTGGTCGTCGCGCTGCTGCGCCGAGGCAGGCGTTTGATCTGCGACACCAAGCCCCAGCAAAGCGGCCACGCAGGCCAAGCACGAAAGCAGCCTGACCGGCTTCGGCCTCACGGACAAGGACCAGGATGGCGTGATGGGGACAGCGAAAATGTGGGCACGCAGAATTGGATTCACCCCGGAGCGAAAAGGATTGCTTATGCGGAAGGGATTTCTCCTTCGGCCCAGACGGCGCCGTCGCGGAAGAATTCCTTCTTCCAGATCGGGACGGTGCTTCTTGAGTGTATCGATGCCGAAGCGGCAGGCGTCGAAAGCGGCGGCGCGATGCGCGGAGCAAACCGCGATCAGCACTGAGGTCTCGCCGATTTCCAGCCGGCCAAGCCGGTGAATCATGGCGAACCGCCGGATGGAGAATTTTTCGCGCATCTGGGCGCCAATTTCCCGCATCTTGGCCATGGCCATCGGTCTCGTAGGCTTCATATTCCAGGTACAGCGTGGGGTGGCCGCCGGAATGATTGCGCACGATGCCTTCGAAGACCACGACGGCGCCATCCTGGGGCGCCTTGAGTTGCGCGACAATTTCCGACGTCTCGATCGGCTTTCGGACCAGCGCAGAAGATTCTTCCTCGACCCGGGCGCCTGCGGACATCGCGCCGCCGCTGACGGGCGGGAGAAACGCGACTTCATCGCCCGAGGAAAGCGGTGACGCGCCACTCCGCGAATTCCTGATTCACCGACGCCACCACGGAAGGGCGAAATTGCGCAAGCTCGGGGAAGCTTCGGCCATAGCGCGCGAACAGATCCTCAACGCGCGCGCCTTCGGAAAGCTCGGCGTCCTCCTCCGATCTGCCCACGATGTCTTTTAGTCGCCCGAAGAACAATACGCGCACGCGCATTTCGTGTATTCTATCCGGACGCGATGGAAAGTTCCACTGCACATCCAGATTTGCGATGAACAAGGAGTGCATACACGCAGCGAAATTAAAGTTTCTCCTAGCGCAGAAGGAATGCAACGATTTTGGAAGTTTTGAACTGCCAAAAGGAACAAAACCTACATTTTTTGAATTGAATTGACCGCCAGGCAATGCCGCCGTAGCGTGTTAGCAAGTGGGACAGACTTCAGTCTGTCCGGTTTTGTGGTTCTGCCATGCACAAAACCAAACCCAGACAGGCTGAAGCCCGTCCTACCGAAAGGACCCAGCTCATGCGCGTTCTGGTTTCCGGCTCAACGGGATTTCTCGGAACAGCACTCGTCGAAACGCTGGAGCGCGAACATCACACCATCGCGCCGTCTGGTGCGGCCGGAAACCGGACGAACCAAAACAAACGGCGCCCCGGCGCAATCCGTCCGGTGGGACCCTGTTGCCGGTGAATTCGACGCGGCAGCCGCCGAAGGTTTCGACGCCCTGGTGCATCTGGCGGGCGCGTCCATTGCGGAGCGGGCGGTGGAATCCGGCGCGCAAGAATCTGTTGCGCACCAGCCGAATCGACGCGACGCGGCATCTGATGGGGCGCTTTCCAAATTGCAAAGCCCGCCCCGCGTCATCGTGGCCGCTTCGGCCATCGGCTATTACGGCGATCGCGGCGAGGAAATCCTTACAGAGGCAAGCGCCCCGGGAAGCGATTTTCTCGCCAGCCTATGCCGCGAGTGGGAAGCGGAAACTGTCCGCGCAGCGGAATTCGGCGCAGGGTCGTGAACCTGCGATTCGGAATCATCCTGGCGGCGCACGGAGGAGCGCTGCCGCGCATGGCTTTGCCGTTCAAGTTGGGCGCGGGGGGCAGATTCGGCACAGGCAGGCAATGGATGTCGTGGCTGACTTTGGGAAGTCCGCCGCCATCATCCGATTTGCGATCGGTAACGCCGCCCTGTCGGGGCTGCAAACGCCGTGACCCCGACCCCTGTGCAAAATGCGGAATTCACGCGAGTCCTTGCGAAGGCGTTACATCGTCCGGCCCTGTTCCCCGCCCCGGCGTTTGCCTTGCGTCTCGCGCTGGGAGAAATGGCCGACGCTTTGCTCCTTTCAAGCCAGCGAGTACTGCCATCGAAGCTCGAAGAGAGTGGATACAAGTTTGTGCAACCCGACCTGGCGAAAGCCCTCACAGAAATATTCCAAAAGTGACTCTGGGGCAGGCGGTGACCCAACTTGATCCACGAAAGAACAAACAGATGCCCGCCCCAAGTGCGGGCGGCCTCTACGAAACCCGCTGCCAACAAGGTTGGCCTGTTTTTGTAGAGGCCGATCCGTCCCGTGATTTTTGGGATGGATCGGGCACATTTTAAATTGCGTCCCTGCTCCAAGCCGGGGCGCAACTCAAATTATTGACAGGCAAGGTAAAATAATAGCGGACGAATATCGCCTAATTTAGTCCTAGACTCGTCCACCTCGGACTCGCCCATAACGAAATTGTTTTGTCCCTCACAAGAGTTTCAAAGGTCCAGCTGCGACATCAAATCGTCCATGTTTGTCTCATCGACAGCGAGTTCCGGGGGTTTCGCGGCCAATCCCTCGATTTCATCGAAAGCCTGAAACAGGCGCATCTTGGCAAGGGCATATTCTTCCGTGCCGGTGAGTTGCTGCCCATTGCGCGCGGACCACTTTTCGATGGCTTCCTTCAGGACGAAACACTTTTATGGGGAACACATGCTTCCGATCCACCGAAACCATATAGACATATTCGGTCCCTGCAGAAACACCTCGCCGCGCCTTTTCCACCTCGTAAAAATAGTATTGATAAACGTATCCGGTCGCAGCGGAGTAGCTCTTTACTCGGCGGACGGCTTCAGGACGAGGCATGGCTAGATTATTCAAACCATTCGCGCTGTGTCAAATTATCTGTCGCGCTTCCAAGATGCTGGTGCCTAGATTCAACTCGGGATACAAGTGCGATCTGTTCCAAACTGAAACAAGAGCGCAGTGTACTCTTCCCAACTTGAAATTAAATCACTGCCACAGGCACTTGCATGCGCGTCGACCCAAAACCTGTTTCCGCAACTTCTTCCGCCACCAACCCAAGCACTGAACGCTCAGCAACCCGCTGACAGCGTACGCCTTACTCGCCCTGCCTCGTTTCCCAAAGCCAACCCGTTTCATTGGCAAGGAGCGCAGTTCCTCATATGCACTTCATTGGCACAACACGTGCGATTCGACGTTTCATGGAAGGAAGCACGGCATATCGCGGACGCCGCAATGGAAGCCACACCCCGCTTCACTGGGGCCCCGCGCTACTTCTGGTTTCCTTGTTCCTGGGCTGTGGCGGAGTTGTTGGTTCGAGTCCGTCACAGCCCCCTCCCCCAGGCGTGACCGTGAGCGTTTCACCAGTTTCCGCTTCCGTGCTGCTCGGCGAACCACAAACCTTTACAGCGACTGTCAGCAATTCGTCCAACACCGCCGTGGCCTGGAGCGTGAACGGAATCCCGGGCGGCAACACAACCGTGGGAACGATCAGCACGAGCGGTGTCTATACGTCTCCGGGAGATCTGCCCATCCCCGCTTCGGTGACCGTGCAGGCGACCAGCGCAGCTGACAATACAAAAAGCGCGACAGCTCCGGTAACGATTATCAGTGACCTCTCGGTCTCCGTTTCGCCGCAGACGATGCCGGTGGAGCTCGGCGCCGCGCGAGCCTTTACGGCCAGCGTGAATTCGGCTGGGAATCCCGACCGGGCCGTCACTTGGATCGTTTCCGGGAACGGATGCGCGGGTGCCGCTTGTGGAACCGTTAATTCCTCCGGGACGTACACGGCCCCTCAAGTTCTGACGGCGCCACCGAGTGTCTCCCTCACGGCCATCAGCGTCGCGGACCCGTCGAAAAGTGGCGTGGGGACCATCACCATCACCAGCTCATTTTCTCTGACCGTCACCGGGCCCGCATCGGTCAATGCCGGCGCCGCAGCCACTTATACGGCGACGCTGGTTCCCGCAGCCAACTCGAATCCCAATACCGCAATTTCCTGGAGCGTATCCGGATCCGGCTGCTCTGGCGCAGCCTGCGGCACGATTTCATCCAGCGGCGTGTACACTGCGCCTTCCCTCCCGCCTGCGCCCGCCACAGTGCAAATCACAGCGACACCGCTCGCTGATCCCTCAAAGGCCGCATCGGTTTCTGTGGCCATCATTTCCGACCGTCGTTGTTTCTGTTTCGCCAACTGCGGCGACCGTGGCCCTGGGCGGCACGCAGAACTTCCAGGCCGTGGTGACCGGAGCGCAGGATGCCACGGTGACGTGGGACGTCGGCGGGGTGGTCGGAGGAAACACCACGCTGGGAACTATCCTGAATTCGCAAACCGATCCTGATAGCACTACGTATACAGCGCCGCTAATTTGCCGGCAGGCGGCTCGGTGACCGTACGGGCGCGCAGCAACGCAAATCCCAACGTTTCCGCCAGCGCGACGATTACCTTCACCGCCGCGATCAATGTCGCTCTTTCGCCGCTGAGCGCAACGCGCGCCATCGGCCACCCCAAACGTTCACCGTGCAGGTAAACAACACCGCCAATCAAAATGTTTCCTGGCAGGTCAATGGCATCGCAGGAGGAAGTTCAGCCGTTGGGCAAATCTGCGTGGCTGGATCGAACCCGTGCCAGCAAATTTCGGCAGTTCGGGCGGCAGCATCGATTATCTCGCTCCTGCAGGCATTGCCGTCGCCTAATCCGGTCACCGTGACGGCAATCAGCCAGGCCGACAATGGCGAAGCCGCATCGGCCAGCGTCACCATCCTGCCGCATATTGCCGTCAGCGTGTTGCCGGGCAGTACCTCCATGGCTGGTAACCGGCAACTGCGATTCGTGGCGACAGTGATTGGTGCAGACAATCAACAGGTGACCTGGACCATTTCGGGCACGGGTTGCGGTATTTCGGGCGCGTGCGGGTTAATCGATTCCACCGGCCTATTCGTCGCTCCGCCTTCAGCGCCTTTCCCCGACCTGATCACAATTACTGCCACCAGTTCGGACGACACCAGTCAATCCGGCTCTGCAACAGTCACGATTTCTGGCGGACCGTTTATTTCGTCCCTGGCCCCCTCGAGCGCTTATCAAGGGTCTGCCGGCGGCTTCACGCTGCAACTATCGGGGAGCAACTTTGCGGCATCGAGTCCGGGTCCCGGGTCGACCATTCTGGTTACGGGGACGTCCCGCACCACGTCGTGTGTGTCAACTGCGGAATGCACGACGTCCCTTGCAGCCACTGATCTGCAATCTGCGGGAAACCTTTCCGTACAAGTACAGAATCCCGACGGGACGCTCTCGAACACCGCAACGTTCGTGGTGGAGGCGCCGGGCTCCGGGGCAGGAACAATCCTACTGACGCCTAGCGCTCCATCCGCGACGGGAAAAGACATCGTTGTCGTGGAATTGAGCACCAATGGCGGATCGGGCGCCACAGGGAACGTCAGTTTGAATGTAGCTGCGATTGGAACCTACACTTTGGCAACCTCGTCCTGCACACTCGGCGCGAGCACGGTAATCATTCAGCGGCCGGCCACGGGCACGGCAACGGCAGACCTATGTGTCTTCTCCGTAAGCGGTCTTGATCCGTCGTACCTCTACACCGTGAGCGGGCCGCCGGTGCCGGACATCACCATCAGTAATCGCGAACCGCTGGGGCTGGGGATCATCCACCTGACCTTGCAGGTTCCCGCGGCGGCAGCGGCGGGCCCCCGAACACTCTTCGTTCAAAATCCAAGTGCAGACGAGGCCGCCGGTACCGGCGCCATCGAGGTGCGTTAATGCGGATCAACATGCGAATCAAACTGCAACTCATCCTGATCGTTATGGTACTTGCCAACACAGCAACGGTCGGCGCCACGACTCTGGCAAGGCTGAGCATTGAGCAGATGGCCGCAGCGGCCGACCATGTGGCGCACGTACGCTACGCCGCGTCTGAATCGCTTTGGGAAAACGCCGCGATTTGGACGGTGACAACCTTCGCTGTCGTCGAATCCATGAAGGGAACTCTACCGCCGCAAGTGAAGGTTCGCCTGCCCGGCGGCCGCGTCGGACACCTGACCGCATCTGTCGACGGCACGCCGAATTTCAGTCCGGGAGACGATGCCATCGTGTTTCTCGAGCAAACTTCTGCGGGAGATTATTCCGTCACAGCTTGGGCTGAGGGAACATTTCGGATTTCCCGCGACCTGCGAACCGGCCGAGAAACCGTGACGCAGGATTCCAGCGCCTTCGCGGTATTCGATCCGGCGACTCGCGCGTTCCGCGCCGAGGGAATACGGCGAATGCCAATCGAACAATTCCGTGCGCGCGTGGCCTCGGCGATCGAGCACGCACAGGAGAGGACACGATGAAACGATCAACAGGATGGACACTTCGCAATCTACTAACCATCGGCATTACGTGGTTGTTTTTGCTGCAAGTCACGGCCGGCGCTGCCGGGGCCTATTCCCTGGGCACGACCGTGGGAGACATGCGGCAGGCAGCGTCGCTGTCAGGCGGAACCTCCTGCCCGCAATTCACTCGGTTCGATATTTCCACGCCCGGCACAATCAACCGGCAGTGGAGCACGTCCCTGGGGTCGGCTCCGGCCACCATCCTGACGGCGGACCAGACGCCTTCGGGACAGCTCAACGAGATCGAGGCGGTCATCCAGCAAGCCCTCGCCGCGTGGACGAACGTTTCCGGCTCCTTGCTTCATCCGTCATCGCTCGGCACGTTGCAGCGCACAGCCGCAGCAGGCGCATGCACGTCGTCCGACGGAATAAATTCGATCTGCTTCAATCAAGCCGACGCCGGATTTACCGTTGGGGTCCTGGCGTTCACGCGCGTGGTCTCAGCGGATACCGCGGGCGAACAACTTTCTCCGGCGACCGCGCCTTCCACGTTTGTGGGCCAGATTCTGGACGCTGATGTTCTTTTGCGGCCCGCCGACTCTAATACCAAATTCGCGACTCCTGCGGCGCTCGCAGCGAACCCGAATGCCTACGACCTCGAATCCATCCTGACGCACGAACTCGGGCATTCCTTTGGCTTCAATCATTCCGGCGTGTGGAGAGCCATGATGTTTCCCTATGCCCCGCCGCCCGGACAAATTACCGGGATTCGCCCCACAGTGTCATCCCCTGACGCACAGCTTTCCGATGACGACCGCGCTGGGTTGCGCGTGCTCTATCCCGACCCGAGCGACACGCTGCATGTGGGCGCTATTAGCGGACACGTCCTCCCGGCAAATCCCATGGTTCTTCCCGTTTCGTCGGCGGGAGTGACCGGCGTCTTTCCAGCGCAGGTGGTGGCCTTCGACAATGCCACGGGAGCGATTTCTGCCGCAGTCATGGCCGGCTGGAGTTGCCACGATCCGGGGCCGCCACAATTTGATGGGTCATTTTCCGTGGAACGCCTGCCTGTGGGGACATCGCAGAATTACCAGATTTACGCGGAGCCGCTCGACGGCCCAGTGACTCTGGGAAATGTAATCTACAATTTGACTTCGATCTGCAGGAATTCCTTTAGCGACCCGAGTTGGCCCTCGCAGTTTGCGTGCACCGTACCAGCATCCGCCGCGCCTTTTTCGGCGCGAGTACGTCCGGGACCATAGCTTCCGGAGAATAATTCCGCGCAATTCGGCCGCGCATTTGCCGGACTGGAATTGGGACTTTGCCTACGGTTGAGCATTGGTTGGAGCCGTCGATTCCACGATGGAACTACGACAAGTAGCTTTTGGAAGCCGTATAGCCTGGCCCAATCGGCTAAAAGCGTCACTTTTTGTTACGCCCCTTCAATGCAGCTAGCTCCAATGATACGGAAATTCTACTAACCTTATTATTTTCAGATATTTATCTAGATATCCGAATGGCACCGAGGTTGCTATATGACAGGTGGACATGACAATCAACTACAGGTTTCAGAAGCAAAACGGGGAAGGCGTGCGGGACAGTGGCACTGCCACCCGGACAAAACATCGTAGCTTCTTGCGGAGTGTTGAGACATGGGACTAAATAAACGGACGAGGCAACGCGGCGTTACGCTGGTCGAGCTTTCGATGGTCGTCGTCGCTGGTATCGTCCTGACTGCCGCATCTCTTCCCGGTCTAACAACTCTTACCCGGACTCTGCGGATTTCAAGTGATACGCGCGAAATCACCGCGCAGTTGAATCTGGCGCGTATGCGCGCGGCTTCCGATTTTACCCATGCACGCGTTTACGTGAACCTCACCGCGGGCACTTATCACCTGGAGATATGGAACAAGGCGAGCACATGCTGGCAGACCATTGGGGACACGAACGCCTGCACCGTAGCGGCCAGTCCTGTGATTCCCATGGCCAGTGGTGACACCTTCGGATTCGGTTCGATTGCGACAGGGCCCCTGGTAGCGCCGGTTCAGGCTCCGGCGTGCATTTCGGGTGTGGCAGGCCCAAGTCCGGGGACTACCACCGCCAACACCGGGTGTGTCGAATTTAATTCGCGCGGCTATCCGGTGAACAGCGCGAACACGATCGTCACAACCGATGCAATCTACATCACAAACAACTCGAAATTCTACGACGCGATCACGGTATCGATCTCCGGGCAACCGTCGGCATACCGATACACCGGCTCGGCGTGGACTCAATTTTAAGACTCAGGAGCTTTAAAAAATGGCTGGAGAACTCATGAACAAATTTGGAAGCAGACCCGGGAAGCCTTGCCGAATGAATGATACACGGTCGCAGCGCGGCGTAACTTTGGTCGAGACCATGGTGGCCTCCGCGATTCTGATTATCGTTGTCGCGGGACTTCTGCCCGTCTTCGCTGTCGGGATTCGAACCACGAACCAAGAGGGAGACGTTGCGACCAGGACCACCGAGTATGCCCAGGACAAGATGGAACAGTTACTCACCCTGAACGCAATCAACTTGAGCAGCGACGGCTACAACGATGGTACCACGGACACCACGGTGTTTCCGTCAAAGACCGACGGATCCACGGGATGCACCGGCTCGGGAGCCAATATCTGCGGCATAGGCGGAACGATGGCCGGCAGTTCGAGTATCGGCTCGGTACCACCGGCAGCGCCAGTAAAGTGGTTCGTCGATTATCTCGATGTGAACGGCAACCTCCTCCCCAATTCCACAGGAGCCTATTACACCCGTCAGTGGAAGGTTACGACCAATGCCACGAATACGGCGAAGACCATCACCATAGCCGCCACCTCCCTGCTGACGCCAGCATCAACTGGGCTTGCGGCCTCCTCAACGTTGGTTTGCATCAAGTCGAGCGGATTATAGGCCGCCCGCGAAAGGTGCCTGATATGTTTGCGCATTTTGAGAATTGTGGACAAGAAGAGCGGAACTCCTGGACCCTCGCCCGGCGGCATCCCGCTGCAGAGGAAATGCCCCTCGGCATTGCCGAAAGTCGCCTTGCCTTCCGCGCCTCGCATGCAAGGTGCGGGGGGTTCTCGATGATCGAACTCCTATTGTGCATGGCCGTCCTGTCGGTGATTTTGGGCGGGGTTCTTTCCGCCGTCTCCCAGTCTGAACAAGGCTATGGCCGAACCGAATTGCAGTCCGACATGTACGAAAACGTGCGCGGCTCCGCGGAATTGATGGAGCAGGAAGTCGGACAGGCAGGACTGGTAAGTTTGCCTGCGACGACGCTCAGCGCGGCCGTGCTTGTCGCCGCAACCTCTGCCACTGTTTCCTCAACTGTTTCCATGTTCAAGGGCGAACAACTGCTGGTCGACGCGGGCAGCGCACTGGAAGAATCAGTAACGCTCAGCGCCAACCCCACTTCGACCACAATGACCATCTCCCCGGGCTTCGCCCATGCGCACGCCTTGGGCGCTGCCGTCACCGTTCTGGGAGCTTTCCCTTCCGGCGTCGTGCCCCCGGGAACGACCGACGGCTCAACCTCCGTGGCCGAACCAGGGGTCAGCGTGCTGAACCTTGTCGGAGACATCAACAGCGATGGCTCCCTGGTTTATGTCCGTTATACGTGTGACACTTCGGTGACGCCCGGAACCCTGACGCGCTCGATCACCACGGTCACGCCGGGCGTCAACACCATCAGCGCTGCGCAGACCTTGCTCTCGACGCTTATCCCGAATCCGGGTGGTACGGCCTGTTTTCAGTACACAAGCTACCCCGTTGGTACCCCCAGCAATACTTACGTGACCAACGTCGGCCTTACCGTGAGCGTGCGGTCGTTGAGGCCCGACCCGCAAACCAATCAATACTTGACGATGACCAAATCGTTTCTGGATATGTCGCCACGCAATGTCTTGGCGGGTTTTGAATTGGGCAATGCGGGGCTTACGAATCGCATCCAAGCTGCGCCCCCGAATGTCACACTTTATTAGCAGCCGCCGGGGAATTGGTCCCCAGCGGTAGGAGGAAATTGAGTCATGGACAAACAAACGACTTACAAAGCATCGCAGCGGGGCGTCGCCCTGGTCTTCGCCTTGCTCTCGATCCTGGTGCTTAGCATCCTGGCTGTGGCCATCATGAGTACTTCCATGGCGCAGACCTGGACCGCTTTCGATTACCGGCTGACCGCGCAAGCGCGCTATTCCGCCGAGGCTGGCATCCAGGAAACAATGAACTGGCTCTCTTCGGCCAGCTACACCACTCCGACCTTCGCCTCGTATACGATGACCACGAACCCCGTAACGTACCTCGGCAATCCCGTGGTGCTCTCACCGGTGACCGGATCCTCGAACTATCCCGACGCAACCGTCATCGCCAACTACAAGAACGTGGCGGCCGGGAACATTCCGGGTCTATCCAACGTCTCCTATTCGACCACCGCTAAGTTGCTGCGCATGACTCCAGCCGCGGGGGTTGCCTGGTTGCCGGGAAGCGGCGGTGGCGTCATGCAAACCTGGCAGCTCACCTCCGTGGGAACCATCGGCGGCGTCCGTAGCGCTACGGTGCAGGTGACCCAGACCTTCGAGCGGCAAGGAGCCCCGATCTTTCAGTACGGTCTCGAGGCTTTGTCAAATGCTTGTGGCTCGATCACATTGACGAACGGCGATTACACGGACAGCTATAATTCGTCCGCAGGCCTCTATAGCTCGCAAACGTCTGGGTCACCTGCAGTTGGGGGAAGTGGTGGAAGCATCGCCACGAATGGCAACGTCAACCTTGATACCACGGCAGTTATTCATGGGAATATTGGGGCTCCAAACACAACCAAGGGAGCCTGCCCCGACGGGTTGACCGATTCTGGTTCAGGAAATTACGGAACGCTAACGGCGGTGACTCCCTTGACGGCTCCGCTTCCCTTTGGTTGCTCGACTCAGCCCTGCTACCCGAGTTCCCCCGCCGTGATTACCACCGCCCAGAACATAAGCACGGGTTGCGCCGGCATTACTGGTTGCGTCAAGAGCGCCACCCAAGACAGCATTTACGACGGCTCGACGAGCAGCACCACCAAGGTGAATGATTTTACTCTGGCACCGGGGTCCTACGGGAACATCACGATCAACGGCGCCGATGTGGTTCACGTAAGTGCTGGAACGTATACGGTTAATAGCATCAATTTTGCCGGGGACGGCCAGTTTGTCGTCGATTCAGGCCCGGTGGTGTTCCAACTTGCTGGAAATTGCGCGTCGGGTTGTCCCACTGAGTCCGTTCCCAAAACCGCAATGGGCCAAACCGGCTCAGGCAACGTCACGGCTACTGAAGTGATCTATGGCGCGGGCTACGCCGGCATGAATGGATGCGCCCCTTCCGGCGGACACGGCGTCATCGCTAACCCGAACGTGTATGCTACCGCTGCTGTCCATGGTTGTGGCCCGTCTCAAACTGCCTTCAGCGGGATCCCTTCTAACATGCAGATCGTTTACGGCGGAACCAATCTGATCAGGCTCGGTGGAATGCCCAACGCCGCGGTCATCTATTCGCCGGCCGGCCACTACTACACGCCCGGCGCGCCCGTGGGGCTCTACGGAAGCGTCATCACCAGCACGTTCGACGACGCCTCTGGCTCCCCCTGGCATTACGACACAGCAGAGGCGAACTCCGTAGTGAAGGTGGGAAATTACACACCCGTCGGCGGCTTCAGTTGGAGCAAGTTCTAGTCTCCGGCTATTGGAGAAGGCCCTTGAAACGGTATCTGCGGCTCGAGGATTTTCGGCTGATCTCAGGTCGTGTCATGGAGTCGTAAGACGAGAACGAACCCAGCAGGAATGACGAAGAAACCCGGAATGGAGCCGGCCAAGGTGAAGGAGGCCGGCTCACACCGATTAGGTTCTCTCACGGACGAATGGCATAGAACGAATGGAGTTTCGGGTACTCCTCGCTCCCCGATCGATCTCAACTTATTTTCACCGGCCTCCCTGAATTATATTCCCTCATAACTCAGCTGATACGACGTGTTTAGGTTTCGCTCCTCTAATACACTTCCTCCCTGTCAAAGGATGCTTAGCGCTTGACTTCCTGGTCAGGCGAAAGCAGACTCCCGCCGAATCGCGGCACGCGGTCTCCACTGGATCAGCTAACATCTCGCTGGAGGCACGCGCGCATAAAGGGGCGGAAGATGAAAACCAACTATCCGGCAGTTGTGGCTTGTGCGATAGCATACTGGGTGCTGGGAGGGCTCTGGTACGGTTTGTTGTTTGGCTCACGGTGGATGGCGCTCGAGAACATAACGATCGAGCAGGGAAAAAGCATGAATTCCGCGCTGCCCTACATCGTCACGCTGGTCCTGGATTTGCTGCTGGCATACGTGCTGGCGCAATTGTGTTCCTGGCGCAATGCGGATACCGCCGGACGCGGCGCCGCCATCGGAGTAATGCTTTGGATTGGAATCGTCGCGCCGATCACCTACACAACGAGCATGTACGAAATGCGGTCTAAAGAGCTATTCGCGATAAACGGGTTCTATCCGCTGGTAGGTTTGTGCCTCATGGGCGTGATCCTGGGCGCCTGGACGAAGAAAAATGCGTAATGATCTATACTTTGGCAGCCCCAGCGGAGGGATTGGGTGCCTAAAAAACCGGCACAAGGTCATTTTTCAGGTCTGAGCACCACGCAATGGTTGATCTGTATCGTCGCGTGCATTGGGTTCGCGTTCGATACCTACGAGCTTCTGGTTCTCACGCTGACCGTTCAGCCGGCGCTTACTGAATTCCTCACGGCTCCGCCGGGCAGCCCGGAGTTTAACCACTGGGTGGGCATGCTCTTCTACATCCCTGCGATTGCGGGGGGAGTCTTTGGGCTGCTGGGCGGCTACCTGATCGACCGGCTGGGCCGCCGCCGCGTCCTGCTGTGGAGCATATTGCTTTTCTGCGCTTCCGCGCTCGCTACCACGTATTCGACCTCCGCGTTGCAGCTCCTGATTTACCGCTCAACTACTTTCATTGGTGTTTCCGTGGAATTCGTGGCTGCAACGGCGTGGCTGGCGGAATTGTTTACGGGCCCGGAGCAGAGGGAAGCGATTCTCGGGTACACGCAGGCATTCTCCTCCACCGGCGGCATCCTGATGAGCGGCGCGAATTATTTGAATCTGGCCTTTGGGCAACTACTCCCCGCGATCCACGGACGCCACGAGGCCTGGCGCTACACCATCATGTGGGGAATCATTCCCGCGATACCGCTGCTCTTGGTCCGCCCGTTTCTCCCGGAGTCGCCGATCTGGCTGCAGAAGAAGGCCGAGGGGACTCTCAAGAGACCCAGTGTCCTGGAGTTGTTTCAGCCGAGATTCCGGAAGACCGCTCTGCTGACGTGCCTGATGATGGCTTGCGCCTATGCCGTGTCTTTCGGAATGCTCCAGCATTTTGCGAGGATCATTCCCGGCGGGCCGGAGGTCCGGGCCCTCTCGCACCTGGAACAACAGAAGACGGTCAGCATCCTCCAGGCCTATCAGGAGTACGGGGGCCTCGCGGGCCGATTCCTGATGGCTTTCCTCGCGGTACGAATCGTGAGCCGTAGGCGTTTGCTGCACATCTTTCAGATACCCGGGCTGATCCTGATTCCCCTGGTTGTGTTGCTGCCGGGGATGCGCGATATCGATATGTCCGGCTTGGGAATTATTCTGCTGGGTCTGGTTTCTGTGGCGCAATTCAGCTTCTGGGGAAACTACCTGCCGCGCCTCTATCCAACGTATTTGCGCGGTACCGGCGAGAGCTTTGCCGCGAACGTTGGCGGGAGAATGCTGGGAACGTCCGCGGCGCTGATTACCACGTCCATTGCGACTTTTATGCCGGGCGGCACGCCATCCCGGCAGCTTGCCTATGCTGCCGGCACGGTCGGTCTGGTGGCGCTCACGATCGGCTTCGTTGCCAGCTTCTGGCTTCCGGAACCGCCCCAGAATGCTGTTCTTGAGTAGAGAGCGCCAGGCGTCCAAATCCTACGCGAGCTTCAACCGGAACATTTTGCGCGCGTTGTCCTCGTAAATCTTTTTCCGGTCTTCCGCGGTAATCGGCAATTCCTCAATGCACCGGATGGTTTCGCGAATATAGCCCGGACCCTTTTCCGGATCGAACGGCGAATCCGATGCGAACATGACCTTGTCGACGCCGAAGAAGTCGAGCCCGCATTGCAAGGCGGAACGCGATCCGAAGGTCGCTGTGTCCGCATAAAACATCTTGAAATATTCCTGTGGGCGCTTTTTGAGTCGGCGGGAATACACGGTCAAATCCTCGTCCTCTGTCCGGGCGCCAAGCTGGTCGAGTCCCGGACCTGTTCGCCCGGAGAAATAAGGGATCATGGCGCCTAAATGGTGCGTAATGATCTTGAGGTCCGGGAAGCGGTCAAAATATCCGGCGAACAAAATCCGCGACATGGCAATCGAAGTCTCATACGGCCAACCGAACACCCACCAGAGTTCGTATTTCGATTTTCTTTCCGTCTGGTAATCCGGAAAGGACGCCGGCCTTGTCGGATGCAGCCAGATCGGGAGATTAAATTCCACCATTTTTTCAAAAATAGGGAGATACGCTGGATCATCGAGAGGTTTCCCGTTCACATTGGAATAAATCTGGACTCCCGTGGCGCCCAATTTCATGACGGCACGCTCGATTTCCTTGACGCTGGCATCAGGATCATTCATGGGCAGCGCGGCCACAAACCCGGGAAAGCGGTCCGGGTGCTTGACCACCAGTTCTGCGAGGCCATCATTGGCAATCTGCGCGAGCTCCGCCGTCTGCTTCGGATTTCCCAGGGACTCAATGGGTGGCGCGGCCATGCTCACGATTTGCGTGTAATTCTCGAAACGGTCCATGATGCGAAAACGAACATCCAGATCGGTCATGCAGGGAATGCCCAGGGACCGCTTCTTGATGGTGGAGGAGCTTTCCGAGAGCTTCAACAGCCGATCATGGAAATTGCGCGGAAGAATATGGCAAAAAACGTCGATCTTCATGTGCCTCACCTTAGATTGGTAGCGCTAGCGGGAATCGAACCCGCATTTTGGCCTTGAAAGGGCCACGTGCTAACCGTTGCACCATAGCGCCACAGAAGTGGGAAAAATGTGGTCAAGCTAGATTAGAGGAAAGGTGAAAAATAGTCGAGAGTTAACAGTTGAAAGTTGAAAGTCAAGGACGAACGACTCGTTGCCCTCGATGGTTTTCACGAATTACAAATCACGAATCACGAGTCACGCCTTTCGATCATTGTGCTCCTCGAGCCAGGCCATTTGGATGGCTTCGAGTTTGCCTTCATTCGATAACTTGGCATCGCCGGTGAATCCTGCAAGTTCGGTGATCCATTTGTGCAGGTCGGTGAAGCGTACCGAGAGGGGATCGGTATTGGGAAATTTATCGGCAAGCTGGATGCCGATTTCTTCCGGGTCGTCCCAGTCAAACGTGGCCGGCATGCATTTCTCCTCGGCGCATACGCGCGATTTCTAGTGTTCCGCTTCCTTGGCGAAGTTCTTGTTCCACTCGGGAATTTCCACGACGAGGTCGCGCGTTCCGTCGGGTACGCACTGGCACCCGAGACGCGACTTTACCGTGAGCCCCGGCGCATCGTCGAGCTGGTCGAGTTCGGCGTCGGTGGGTTCGTTGCAGGACTCCAGGCCTTCGTGCACGATTACGTGGCACGTGGAGCACGCGCAAACCCCGCCGCACGCGTGGTCGAGCCCCATATGGAATCCCGTGGCGATATCGAGAAGGCTTCCGGGGAGACCCTCGCGCGCATAGGGAACTCGCTCAGGATCCACCTCGACCGTCTTGCCTTCGCGGACAAATGTGACCTTGAATTTCTTCGTCGCGGGCGTGTATTTGACTTGTTCGATGTATGGATTGCTGCCGCCCATGGGTGTCTCCTTCTAAGTTGCGCTATCTCCAGTAGCGTAAGCTTTAGCTTGCGTGGTTTTGATTGGACAAGATCCAAAACCACGCAAGCTAAAGCTTACGCTACTACACTTCGCCCAGTTTCTTGCCTTCCAGCGCCGTTGCCAGCGCGCGGTTCATCATGCGTTCGGCCAGCGGCGTCGTCGCCTGATTGAGCACATCGACGAACGCGCGGATGCGCTTGTAGTCAGTGCCCGCGAGCGATTCACGAAGCGCCGTAACCGCGCCATCGAGCGCGCGGCGTTCCTCGGCGGGCAGTTCGTCGGGAGCTTCCGCTGCTTCTCGGGCCAGCGCCTTTTCGGTAGCGACAAGAATGGCTTCGGCTTCATTGCGCGCTTCGATCAACTGACGCTCCGAAAAATCCTGCTCGGCAAATTCGATGGATTCTTCAAGAATCCTCTCGACTTCGGTGTCGTCTAGTCCATAACTCGGCTGCACTTCGATCGTGTGTTCTTCACCGGTGCGCAGGTCGCGCGCCGCAACCTGCAGGATGCCGCTGGCATCGATCAGGAATTTCACTTCAATGCGGGCAAGGCCAGCGGGCCCCGGCGGAACTTTCAACTGAAATCGCGCCAGTGAGCGGCAATCTTTCGCCAGTTCGCGTTCGCCCTGAAGCACGTGAATATCGATCCCGGTCTGGTTTTCAACGCCAGTCGTGAACATTTCCTGCGCGCTGGCGGGAATGGTCGAGTTCCTCGGAATGATTTTGGCCACCACGCCGCCCATTGTTTCGATGCCCAGGGACAGGGGCGTGACGTCGAGCAAGAGCATGTCTTTCACGCCGCCTTCGAGAATGTCGGCCTGTACGGCCGCGCCCAGGGCCACGACTTCGTCGGGATTGAGCTCCGCGTGGGGACGGCGTCCGAAAAATTCCTCCACCGTATGGCGCACGAGCGGGACTCGCGTTGATCCACCAACGAGAACAACTTCCTCGATCTCGGCGGGAGTAAGTTTTGCGTCCGCAAGGGCCTGCCGCACTGGACCCATCGTGCGGTCTACGATCGGGCGGATCAGTCGCTCGTATTCCATGCGCGTGATTTCACGGAAAAATATGCCTCCATCTGGAAGCGGGAATTTCACGGTTGTCTTGTCGGCCTCGGAAAGCTCGTGTTTGGCGGCGATCAGCGCCTTGCGCAATTCCTGCACGGTTTCCGGGTGCGCGGCAAGGTCCACTCCCTGCGCGCGAATTTCCTCGCGTGCCACTTTCTGTAAGACGTTGTCAATGTCGTCGCCGCCCAGATGCGTGTCGCCGTTGGTTGAAAGCACCTGGTAGATATCGCCATCGGTGGTGGAGATCAGTTTCAGAATCGAAATGTCGAACGTCCCGCCGCCGAAATCATATACGGCGACGCGGCCGCGCTTTTTCTCATGCAAGCCGTAGGCCAGCGCCGCCGCGGTCGGCTCATTCACCAGGCGCAGGACTTCGAGCCCCGCAAGCCGTCCTGCATCCCTTGTGGCCTGGCGTTGCGCGTCATTGAAATAAGCCGGCACGGTGATCACAGCCCGATCCACCGTGTCCTGAAAATAATTATCGGCCCAACTTTTCAATTCGCGAAGAATGAATGCGGAAATTTCGGGCGGTGTGAACACGCGCTCGCCCAGACGCACGCGAATCACATTGGCGCTTCCCGGGTCGATGCGGAATGGAAATATCTTGAGCTCGTCTTTCACGTCGGCGGGGCCGCGTCCCATCAAACGCTTCACGGAATAAATGGTGCGCTCCGGCTGCGTCAGCAAACGGCGCCGCGCCGGCTCGCCCACGATGATCGCGCCGTCCGCGTCCACGCTGACCACCGACGGGCACAGCGGCGTGCCGTACGGACCCGGGATGCACTTCGGCCGGGCTGCGCGCTTGTCCTGATACGCGATCAGGCTGTAGGTGGTGCCGAGATCAATGCCGACTGTCTTGCCCATGCAATACTGCCCCCGATGAGTGTGACTGGTGACGCTTGAATCGTGATTTGTGACCCGTGATTTGTGCAAACCATTTTGGACGCCGCGCCCAGGTTTACGGGCCCGAATTACCAGTCACCAATCACTAGTCACCAGTCACCAATTCCACACGCACTCCATTCACCAGATTCCTGATGTACGAGCGGCGATTCAAGATTTCGTTCATGCGCTCCATGAGTTTTTTCTGCGCAGCGTCGTCCGCGCCGGAATCGAGCGCCTTGTCCCATTCGGCCGAGACGCGCGCGAGTTCCTGATCCACATCAGCGAGCGAGGATTCAAATTTGTGCTGCGCCGCTTCAAGCTTCACGCGCAAGCCAGCCGTCGTTGCCGCACTGCCGCCGGATGCCCGCGCGTCGCGCAATTCATCGAGCGATTCATTGAGCTCAAACACTTCCTCGAGCAATTCGGGCGGCGCTTGCTGCTTCTTCTGGCCCTCCTTGCGCATTCCGGCAAGGCCGAGCAGGTATTCAACGCGCGCAATGGGATCGCGGAGCGTGCGGTAAGCGTCATTAAGCTGCGAGGAGCGGTCGAGCGAAAGCTGCCGCTCGTCCTCCGAAGCACGCACGAAATTGTCGGGATGCAGCTTCCAGGAGAGCGAGTGAAAGCGCAGTTCGAGATCCGCAAGGTCGATGGTGAGTTTCCGCGGCAGTCCGAAAAATGCGAAGTAATCGGCGCCGCGCGGCAACGGCTGAATCTTTCCGCAGGCGGGACAAAAGTGCGCGCCCCCGGTCGCGGCGGAACAGCTCCAGCATGCCGCCGATGTTGCTGCTGTGATGGATGGTGCGCTCATGACTTGACGATACCGCTCCCGCGAAACTCCGGACCTCAGGGGCTAAAGCCCCCGAACCAAGCCCGCCTGATGCCGCGGTTGAAACCGCGACCCACAAACCACTGGGAATAACTTGCTGCAATTTGTTCGCGAAGCTAGGGCCCGTTTGGCAAAAAAAATGGCTGGCGGGCTCCTTCTCCCGGCCAACCAAACGTTCCTCTCGTTACGAGATGAAGGGCCTGCGACTTCATTTCCGCGGGCTGCGCGCTTCACTTGAAGCCCTTCGCTTTCACGCCCGCGGGGGTGAAGGGCTCAGGATAAACGCTCAGCGTAAAAGTACAGCCCGCACCCGCCCTGAGAGTAAGCCCGGCGTTACGCCGTGAACGAACTGCCGCACCCGCAACTACGGGTTGCCTGCGGATTCTGGAAGACGAACCCGCGCCGCATCAGGTCTTCCTGATAATCGAGCGTGGTTTCGTGGAGGTAGAGATAGCTCTTGGGGTCCACAAACAGCCGCGCGCCATTTTCTTCGATGACTTTGTCGCGGTCCCGCGCCTGCGTATCCAGACGCATCGCGTAGGTCAGCCCCGAGCAGCCGCCGCCCTGCACGCCAACGCGCAGCCCGCCGGTTTCCGCCGGGACGCCTTCCTTGGCGAGCAGCTCCTGAATCTTGGTAGCCGCTTTCTCCGTTACGTGAATCATTGCAGTTTGTAAGAGTGTTTCCTGCGCCATATCGATTACCCTACTCCGTTAGTCGCCAGCGGTCGCGTTGGCCGCAGGCTGGTTGGCTTCCTTCTTCTTTTTCCAGTCCTCGATGGCCGCCTTGATGGCGTCCTCGGCCAGCACCGAACAGTGAATCTTCACCGGCGGGAGGCTCAACTCGCGGACGATGTCCGTGTTCGAGATGGCCAGGGCTTCCTCGACGGTCTTGCCCTTGACCCATTCGGTCGCGAGAGAAGAACTGGCAATCGCCGAGCCGCAGCCGAAGGTCTTAAACTTGGCCTCTTCGATGATCTGCGTTTCGGGATTGATCTTCATCTGCAGCCGCATGACGTCGCCGCATTCGGGCGCGCCAACCAGACCGGTGCCCACATTCGGATCATCCTTGGGCAGGCTGCCGACGTTTCGCGGATGCTCGTAGTGATCGACTACCTTATCGGAATACGCCATTTCATTCCCCCTTCGCTTATTAGGCGGGCTCCACGCTTCACTTGAAGCGTTCAGCGTGAAAGTAGAGCCCGCACCCGTATTGATGCTGAAAAATAAAATCTCTTTAGTGCTCTGCCGCCGCTTTCCAATTCATCTTGCTCAGGTCAATTCCTTCTTTGGCCATTTCGTAGAGCGGCGACAGCTCGCGCAGCCGCTGCACGACTTCGACAACGCGGTTGGTGACGTAGTCCACTTCCTCCTGGGTATTGAAGCGTCCCAGGCCGAAGCGGATCGAGGTGTGCGCCAGGTCTTCGCCGACGCCCAGCGCCTTGAGCACATAGCTGGGTTCCAGCGTTGCCGAGGTACACGCCGAGCCGCTCGATACGGCGACGTCGTTGATGCCCATCAACAGCGATTCGCCTTCGACGAAGGCAAAGCTGATGTTGATGTTGTGCGGCAAACGGTGCGTCATTGAGCCGTTGATATAAAGTTCGTCGAGCTTGGCGAACAGGCCGTCCTTCAGGCGATCGCGCAGTCCGCGCAGGCGGGCGCTTTCCTCCACCATTTCGTTCTGGCACAACTCGGCTGCCTTGCCGAAACCCACGATGCCCGGCACGTTGAGCGTGCCCGAGCGCATGCCGCGCTCGTGCCCGCCGCCATCGATCTGGGCAGAGAGTTGCACGCGCGGGTTGCGCCGACGCACATAGAGCGCGCCGCAGCCCTTCGGGCCGTAAAGCTTGTGCGCGGTCAGCGAGATCATGTCGATGTTGTCGCGCTGCACGTCCACGGGAATCTTGCCCAGCGCCTGCACGCCGTCGGTATGGAACAGAACGCCCTTTTCCTTGGCAATCTTGCCGATTTCCTCGATGGGCTGGATGACGCCAATTTCGTTGTTCGCATACATGATGGAGATGAGAATCGTCTTGTTGGTGATGGCGCGGCGCAGGTCGTCGAGATCGATGCGGCCATCCTTGGCCACGGGCAAGTAGGTCACTTCGTAGCCGTATTTCTCAAGGCGCTTACAGGTATCGAGAACAGCCTTGTGCTCGATCACCTGCGTGATGATGTGATTGCCCTTCTCGCGATACATTTCCGCAGCGCCCTTAAGAGCCAGGTTGTTCGACTCGGTGGCGCCGCTGGTGAAGATAATTTCCTTGGGCGTCGCGTTGATCAGACGGGCGATCTGTGCGCGCGCGTTCTCCACCGCTTCCTCGGCCGTCCACCCAAACGAGTGATTGCGGCTGGCGGCGTTGCCGAACTTGTCGTGAAAGTACGGCAGCATCGTTTCGACCACGCGCGGGTCCACCGGAGTGGTGGCGTGGTAATCCATGTAAATCGGCAGTTTAATAGCCATGCTTGTTTCTCCCGTCGCTTTCTCTAATGCGTTGGTGGGCCCCAATTACAGCCCCTACCTGCCCCTGAAACGGTTCCACTAACTCGGCAGCCCGACCAGTTCCGCGTCGGGCGATTCTTCGGACATCTGCGAGATCGAGACCGCGCGCAAAACCTGCAGGATGCTCTCGTTCACTTTGCGAAGCGGTTCGCGGACCGTGCAGGTATTGCTCTGGTCGCAGTTCCCGTGGCTGGTCACACAGGAAGTAATCATCAGCGGCCCATCCACGGCGCTGATGACTTCCAACGCCGAAATATCCTTGGGGTGCCGCGCCAACTGATACCCACCGCTCGATCCATGGCGTGCCGTGACCAATCCGTCTTAGCCAACCGCTGCAAGCACCTTTGCCAGAAGCGGCGCGGAAATTCCGTAAGCCTCGGCGATATCGGACGCGCTCTGCGACTGTATCTCTCGATGTGTCGCCAAGTGCCTGACGGCGATCAGCGCATAGTCCGCTTTTTTTGAGAGCTTCAACATTTCTGATATGCGACTGAAAGGGTCGCATATGCAATACTAACCCCAATGGTCATCATTGTCAAGCGAAGCAATTGCATCGGAGCGGCGCTGCAACCCCCTAGGTCCAGCGTCTTATATTACGACCAATTCGGTCGCTATTAGTCAAACTTGGCCCAGCGAATTGTCCCGATATGGGTGCGAACAGTGGATATTTCAATGTGAATGGATCAGTTTGCCCGGGCGGGTTTCCACTGCTTTAGAAACTCGACAACGTCTTCTGGGCCGATTCGAACCGTCGATTCGAATTCCCCTTTTTTCTGGCTTACGACCAGCTTGCCGTCAGCGTCCAGAATGGCAAGGCTGGGAACGCCCTTTTCCAGAGGGATTTCATATTTTTTTGCCAGGTCTAGATTCTTATCGTAGTCCCCAACGTTGACGTGCACCACGTGGTAGTTCGCGGTAACGAGTGGCGAAATGGCTTTCGAATGAAACGTCGCGTCCAGTACGTGGCAGTCGTAGCACCAGTTCCCTCCGAAAACCAGGAGGACGCGTTTGTGATCTTTGGAAGCACCGGCAAGCGCGGCTGCAATCTCAGCCGGGGCTTCGGCGGGGTCCGGGTAGAGCTGCGTGTTGGGCTTGGCGGGCTCAGGAAGGCGCATCGCGGCCTTGGCCACCAGGTCGCTGCGTTGCGTCGCCACAATCCGCCATTCGCCCGCCTGTTGCAGCCAGACTTGTGATCCGGAGATGATGCCGGATTTTTCTCCGTCGCTTGTGCGCAGGCCAACTTCAAATCGCAGGACGAACGCGATGGCTCCCGGCTGCAGGTTCTTTACCTCAAGGACTTTTGGATCGAGCCGAGTCAGGCCCGCCCTCCCGAGGGATGCCCAGTAAGCAGGTTCCTCGGCAGGGTCCTGTGTTTCCCCCTGAGGGGTTTTTGCACTGGCTGGAGGGGAAGTCGAATAGAACTTCGCCAGGGCAGCCCGGTCTCCTGAAAAAACGGCGGCCCTCCAGCGATCCAGTGGCTCAAACGCGGGCGAGGCTGAAGTCTTGACCGTCTTTTTCGCTGGAGGAGTTTCCTGGGCAGAGGAAACGAATCCAGAGGCTGGAAAGAGAAGAAGCACAAGTGTTGCCAAGCCCCTGTGAATGGTTTTCATAGTTCTCGGTTCGCTCCAAATTCTATCTCACTTGAGACCCCAAAATCTTTTGATTTTTCCGGGGGCCTGCATGCTGAAGGCGAATATTTCCTGACAAATTAGTCTGCCAGGAATTCCCTTGCATAATCACCTCTGATTTTCGCTACAATATCTTGGAACAAGGCACTTGCGATCATGAAAAATGTACTGGCGATTTATCCGGGGTCGTTCGACCCGGTGACCAACGGCCACCTCGACCTGATCGAGCGTGGGGCCAAGATTTTTGACCGGTTGATTGTCAGCATTCTGCGGAACTTTGAAAAGGAGCCCTTGTTCACGCTGGACGAGCGGGTCGACATGCTCCGCGAAGTCGTGCACCCGTGGCCCAACGTGGAGATTGACGTTTTCAGCGGCCTGCTGGTGGACTATGCCCGGCTGCGCGAAGCGAATGTGATCCTGCGGGGCATCCGCGCAGTTTCCGACTATGAGTACGAATTGCAGATGGCCATGATGAATCGCAAGCTCAACCCGAATCTCGAAACCGTGTTCATGATGCCTGCCCTGTCCTATAGCTATCTAAGTTCACGGCTGGTTCGCGAAATCGCGCGATTGGGGGGCCCGGTCACAGGTCTAGTGCCGCCGGCTGTAGAAGAACGCCTGCGTGACAAAGTTCGTTGAACTCCGAAGGAGCCTTACACAGTGCAACTATCTGACCGAGTAAACCGCATTTCCATCTCGCCGACTGCCGCCGTGCTCGCGGCGGCCGAGAAACTCCGTGCCCAGGGAGTTGACCTGGCCGATTTTGGCCCCGGCGAACCGGATTTTCCAACGCCCGAACATATCCAGCGCGCCGCCATTCGCGCCATGGAGCAGGGCCGCACGAAATACACTCCGACTGCGGGGATCGGCCCTCTGCGGGAAGCGATCTGCAAGTGGCATGCGATGCAGTTCGGCTCCTCCTATACCGTGCCGGAGTGCATCGTTTCGGTGGGTGGCAAACACGCCATCTTTAATGCGTTTTGCTCGCTGCTCCAGGCAGGCGATGAAGTGCTCATCCCCGCGCCCTTACTGGGTTACCTATCCGGACGTCGTTCTCTTCACTGGCGCGACTCCGGTGCCCGTGATGACCGACCCTTCCGACGGGTTCCGCCTGCGCGCGGAGCAGGTGGCGCGCGCCATCACGCCGCGGACAAAGTTGCTGATCGTCAATTCGCCAAGCAATCCCAGCGGCGCGGTAGTGCCGCAAGATGAATTCGCCAAAATCTATGAAGTCTGCCGCGCGAAAAATATCTGGCTGATGACGGACGAGTGCTATTCCCATTTCGTTTACGGGAACGAGAAGCCGTTTTCTATCGCGAGCCTGCCGGGCACCAAACCAAATATCATCGTGGCGGGCTCGCTCTCGAAAACATTTGCCATGACCGGCTGGAGGATCGGGTACGCCCTAGCGCCCGAACCCCTGATCTCCGCGATGGTCAAATTGCAAAGCCAATCGACCTCGAATCCCACCTCCATCGCCCAATATGGGGCGCTCGAAGCGCTGACCGGCCCAATGGATACTGTCGCCGCGATGCTGGCCGAGTATTCGCGCCGCCGCGATCGCATTGTTTCCGGACTTCGCGCCATTCCCGGCGTTACTTGCGTCGAGCCGGGCGGGGCGTTTTACGCGTTTCCCAACGTCTCCGCGCATTTAGGTAATGGCATCGCGGACACAACAGCGCTGGCGAAGGTCTTGCTCGAGAAGCAGCATCTGGTCGTCGTGCCTGGAGAGGCCTTCGGCACACCCGGCTACTTGCGCCTCTCCTACGCCACCTCCATCGAACGAATCGAGGAAGGATTGCGGCGCCTCGAAAAATTCTTTGCCATGGCGGAAGCGGCCAGGTGAATTCAGGATCGAGCCGTTCGGGGCGGGCGCCTGCGCGGCTCGCCCCTATCTTCGTGCCGCGCATCTGGGGCGCGCGCGATCTCTCTCCACTTTTTCCAGAACGCTCCCACGAACATGAACCCATCGGCGAGGCCTGGCTGACGGGCAACGAGTGCCGCTTTGCCACGCGGCGAATTTGCCGGACGCACTCTTGGGGAAGTGTGGCCAACCTTGCCAGAGGAATGGACCGGCACGCGCCTGCGAGGCCTGGCGCGCATCCCGCTGCTTGTGAAGTTTATCTTCCCGCAGGAAAAACTTTCCGTGCAGGTGCATCCCGACGATGTGTACGCGGAGCAGCATGAGGCGGCCACGGGCGGAATCGGGAAGACGGAGATGTGGTACGTGGTTACGGCCCGCGAAGACGCCGCGCTGCGCGTGGGTTTGCTGCCGGAGGTGACGCGCGAATCGTTTGGCCGCGCGATCGCTGATGGCACAGTGGAGAATTGTCTCGCGAGTGTGGCGGTGCACGCAGGCGACGCCGTTTTCGTTCCCGCCGGAACCGCGCACACGATATGCCCCGGCGTGGTGCTGTGCGAAATTCAGCAGCACTCGGACATTACCTACCGGGTCTTCGATTACAACCGCGTGGGGCCGGACGGCAAGCCGCGCGCGCTGCATATCCGCCAGGCGCTCGACGTGATGCATTTTGGCGAACAGAGCGGCGGCCGCTGCGATCCGGTGCGCATTACGCAATGGCGCTGTCACGGAAACTTTTTACGCCGCCTGCCGGCACTTCGCCACCGAACGATGGGAATTTCAAGAGCGCATCGCCGCCGTGACTTCGCCGGAACATTTCGACCTGCTTATTTTTCTCGAAGGACGTGGCCGCATCGAGTTTGCGGACGACTCCGAATCCTACGCGCCCGCGCAGATTTGGATGCTCCCCGCAGCGCTGGGGGCTTATCAGCTGGTGCCCGAATCCCCGACTACACTTGTTGCGCGCCTATGTGCCCGACCTTAACGGCTTCGTGCAGCGGCTCACCGAGGAGCGCGTCGAGGAAGCTGCGTGGTCGCGCGTGGTGCACCCGTGAGCGGAGAACAGTTGCCCGCGCACGCCGTCATCCTGGCTGGAGGCCGCGGCACACGCTTCTGGCCGCGTAGCCGCACGCGCACGCCCAAGCAATTGCTCAACATCGTTGGCAGCAACACGATGCTCGAGCAAACCGTGGCGCGCCTCGCGCCTCTTTTTCCGCCGTCGCGCCAATGGGTGGTGACAAATTCCGAGCAAGCCGCTGCCGTACGAAAACAACTGCCACGCGTCTCTGCTTCGCATATCCTTGCCGAACCGATTGGCCGGAACACGGCCGCCGCGATTGGCCTGGCCGCCGCGCACCTGCTACACAGCGGACTGGGTAAGGAAAACGACGCGCTGATGGCGGTGCTTCCCGCCGATCACTTACATTTCGCAACCGGCGCGGTATCTCAGGATCGTGCGCGCCGCGCTGCATGTGGCGCACGCGGCAGGATCGCTGGTGGTTCTGGGGATTCCGCCTTCGCGGCCGGAGACTGGTTATGGCTACATCGAACGCGCGCGCGGGAGGGAGATTGATGCCGGCGGCGCTCCCGTTTTCTGCGTTCGCCGCTTCACGGAAAAGCCGGCGCTTCCGCTGGCCCGGAAATATGTTTCTTCCGGACGCTACTACTGGAATGCAGGAATGTTTTTCTGGCGCGTCTCGACATTCCTCGGCAATCTCGAAAAATTTCTTCCAAAAACTCATGACGCGCTGATGACCCTGGCCGGTGAAATCGGGACGCCGCGTTACGCGCGCACGCTCGCGCGGATTTATCCGAAGCTCGAAAATATTTCCGTGGACTACGCCATCCTCGAACCGGCCACGCGCCGCGCTGCAGCGCCCAGCGTTTTTGTCCTGCCCGCGGAAGTCGGCTGGAGCGATATCGGCTCCTGGGCCGCCGTCTACGAATTGCTCGCGCGGAAAGCCGGAGAAAATGTTTCCGCCGGAACGCTTTGTCGCGCTCGACGCGCAAGGCAATTTTTTCTGGAGTCCGAAGAAATTCGTCGCCGCGGTCGGAGTTCGCGATCTGGTCGTCGTCGAAACCGAAGACGCGCTGCTGCTCTGTCCGCGCGATCGCGCGCAGGATGTGGGCAAGATCGTGAAGTGGCTGGAAGCTGAAAAGCTTTCGCGGCTGCTCTAGTCCCGCTGGGGAAAATTTGTAGCGTCGGCCTTCAGGCCGACATTGTAAATTCGAACACATGCCCGCCTGAAGGCGGGCGCTACAAGAACTGACCTTCGCATATACTTTTGAACCGTGAGCACAATCAAATTTGGCACCGACGGCTGGCGCGGCGTGATCGCCGATGATTTCACGTTCGCGAATGTGCGCAAAGTCGCCTGCGCGATTGCGCGCTACGTGGTGCGCGCGGAAAAACCCAATGCGGGCGTGCTGGTCGGCTACGACACGCGCTTCGGCTCGGAACGCTTTGCGCGCGCCGCGGCGGAAGTCGTCTCGATGACCGGGATGCCGGTGTGGATTGCGGAGAAGGCTTGCCCTTCGCCCGCGCTTTCGCTGCTGGTGCGGCAACGCGGCGCGGCGGGCGGCATCATGATCACGGCGAGCCACAATCCGTACCGGTGGAACGGCGTGAAATTCAAGGCCAGCTACGGAAGCTCCGCGCTGCCTTCGATTGTCGCGCAAATCGAGAAGGAACTTGCCACGGTGCTTGCGGACGGCGTGCCGCCGCTGCCCGCGCGGCCCGACCGCATTCAATCGCTCGATATTCTTTCTCCTTATCTTGAAACCATCGACAAGCTGGTCGATTGGGACAGGATTCGCGCGGCGAATTTCCGCTTTGTGGTGGACCCCATGCACGGAGCGGCGCGCGGATTGCTGCGCGAACTGATGACGCGGCACGGCATCGCGTGCGATGAAATTCGCGGGACGCGCGATCCGCTGTTTGGCGGCGTCAATCCCGAGCCGATCGAGCCGCACGTCGAAGCATTGCGCCGCGCCGTCCTCTCCGGCGGCTACCACGCCGGCCTGTGCGCGGATGGCGACGGCGACCGCATCGGCGCGATGGACCGCGACGGCACGTTCATCACGCCGCACCAGATTTTCTCGATCCTGCTCTGGCACCTGGCCGGAACGCGCGGCATTCCCGGCGACGTCGCGAAAACATTTTCTTCGACCAAAATGCTCGACAAGATCGCCGCGAAGTTCGGCCGCAAAGTATTCGAGACGCCCATCGGGTTCAAATACATTTGCGAACTGATGCTGGAGCGCGACATCCTGCTGGGCGGCGAGGAATCCGGCGGCATCGGCACGAAACTGTATCTGCCCGAGCGCGACGCGACGGTGATGGCGCTGCTGCTGGCCGAAGTCATGGCCTGGCACCGCAAATCCCTCGGCGAACTGGTCGCGCAGCTTCAAGCGGAATTCGGCGAGCACCATTACGGCCGCGTGGACCTGGAACTCAAGCCCGGACAAAAAGAGCGCGCCATCGAGCATTTCGGCGACGCTAAACTGACGCGATCTGCTCGATTGGGCCATCGCGCGGCGCGAGGACCTCGACGGAATCAAGTTATACCTGGGAGAAATCGGCTGGGTGATGCTGCGCGCTTCGGGAACCGAGCCGATGTTGCGCGTCTATTCGGAAACGACCAGCCCCGCAGCGACGCGCCGGATTCTCGACGAAACTTGCCTATTGTGCGAAACCTCTAGTGCGCGATTCTGGTGGGACAGGCTTCAGTCTGTCTGGGTTCGGGTTTGATCGATATTGCAAGAAAACCAAAAGAAAACAGGCTGAAGCCTGTTCTACTGGCGGCTCAGGTTGCGGTTTTTTCCGCGAACGATTTCACCGCGGCATCGAGAATCCCATTGATGAATGGCGCGGCATCCTCGGAAGAAAACTTTTTCGCCAGTTCCACGGCTTCATTGATCACGACTTTGGACGGCGTGCCCGTGGTGCGCAATTCGGCGAGGGCCAGGCGAAGCAGCGCGCGGTCAATGGCCGCCATGCGCTCGATGCGCCAGTTCTTGGCGAGGGAAGAAATGATCGGGTCGAGTTCGTCGGCGCGCGCCGCGGCATTTTCGAAAAGCTGGTTGGCGAATTCCCGCGTGGATTTCTGAGCGCGCGCGTTTTTCCAAAAACCTTCCTCGATGCGCGACGGATCCTGCTTGCCCATTTCCCACTGGAACAGCATCTGAAGCGCGTACTCACGGGATTTCCTGCGCAGGGACATTTAGCGGCGCTTCCCGCGGGAAGGCTTTTTCGCGGCGTGCGATGCTTCGTGCGCGGACGGAGTCGCTTCGACAAGTTCGCCATTTCCACCGCGGCCAGCCCGGCTTCATATCCCTTGTTGCCGCTCTTGAGTCCGGCGCGGTCGATGGCCTGCTCGAGCGTGTCACAGGTGAGGACGCAAAAAATTACCGGCACGCCCGTATCGAGCTGCGCAAGCTGCACGCCGCGCGCCACCTCGCTTGCGACATAGTCAAAGTGCGCGGTTTCGCCGCGCAGGACGCAGCCGACGGCGATCACCGCGTCCGCGCGACCTGCCCTCGGCCAATTTTTTGGCCACCAGCGGAATCTCAAACGAACCCGGAACGCGGACCACTTCGATATTTTCCCCGGCGGCGCCGGCGGCCTCCAGCGCGTCGAGCGCCCCGGACAAAAGCCGGTCCGTAATAAAACTATTGAAGCGGCTGACGACCAGAGCAAAACGGAAGCCCGCCGCATTCGCCACTGGGCTGAATTTGCTTTGTATTAACAGGTTTCGTCATGGTAATGAATTTCGATCTTGCGCGCCTCGCGTTATTTTCCGCGAAATTGCGCCGGACGCTTTTCGAGAAACGCGCGCGTGCCTTCCCGCATATCCTCGGTCGCGGCACACAGGCCGAAGAGCGTCGGTTTCGAGATACTGCCCTTCCTCCAGCGGCATTTCCGCACCGCGCTCGATGACCTCCATCGTGTACTTCACGGAGAGCGGCGCGTTGGCGATGATTTTTTTTGCCAGGGCCTCCGCTGCGGGCAATAACTCCGCCGGCTCGTAAACATGATTGACCAGGCCGATGCGCAAAGCCTCCTCCGCGGAAATCATTTCCCCCGTCAGGCACAGTTCGTGGGCGACGCCCTTGCCGCACAAACGAGCGAGCCGCTGCGAGCCGCCGTATCCGGTGATGATTCCGAGCTTCACTTCCGGCTGGCCAAATTTCGCGGTCTTGCTCGCCAGCCGAATCGTGCAGGCCAGCGCCAATTCGCAGCCGCCGCCCAGCGCAAAACCATTGATCGCCGCGATGGAGGGCTTCCCCAGCGTTTCGAGGCGATGAAAAACGCTTTGGCCGAATGAGGCCGTTTCCTTGCCGCTAACCGGGGTTTGCACCGCGAGTTCGCTGATGTCGGCGCCGGCGACGAATGATTTTTCTCCCGCGCCGGTCAGGAGCAGAACGCGCACGTCTTCGTCTTCGCGCGCCGAGACCAGAACGTCATTCAGCTCTTCCATTGTTTTCCGGTTCAGCGCGTTCAGCACTTTCGGCCGGTTGAAAGTGATGAAGCCGATTCGATCCCGCTTCTCATAGAGCAGGTTTTCGTAGGCCATCCGTTGCCTCTTCCTCGCCGATGAAAATTTCAGCTCTTCGCCATCTCCAGCGAAACGATTTCGTTGCCGCCGCGTTTTCGCGCTTCTTCGAGACCCGCCTCGGCGCGGTTGATCAGATCCGTGACGATGTCCTCGCTGTCAAAGTCCTGCCGCGCATTCGCCTCGGCCACGGCAACACTGGTGGTCACTTGCTGACCGCCGTCCCACGGCGGCCGAAGCCCGAACCGCGGCTTTCTTCAATTTCTCGGCCAGCGAGCGCGCTCCTGCAAGCGGAGTGTCCGGCAGGACAAACGCCAGCGCCCAGGAAGTGTACTTTACCGCGAGGTCGGTTTGCCGGACGATCGACTTGTACCGCCTTGCCCGAGCTGCTCCATATAGCGCTCGAACGGCGCTTCTCCGTGCTGGCGCAATAATTCCGGTCCGCCGTCCACTTGCAACAACGCCAGAGCCAACGGAATTCCTTGCGTCCGCGCGCGCTGCGATTCGTGCAGCAGGCAGTCGATATAGGAGCTGCGCGCGAGCAATCCGGTTTTCTCGTCCGCCACGGCCAGCGTTCGCACCAGCGACCGGAGGCGCGTGTGGTGCACGCACAGCAGCATCTGGTCTCCGATCGATTGCAGAAAATACGTTTCGTTGGGCTTCCACGTATGCGGCGCCGCAAAGCCAGCAATCAGCATTCCCTGCCGGGGTTTGCGTCTCGGGATCCGTCAGCTGAACTCCCAAGGCCGTTTCCAGTCCCATTTCCTTGAGCGCGGGCGCAGCGGCCGCATCGAGCGGCAATCCTCCGAGCGCATCTGGGGCCGCGTGCTCGATCTGTCCGATCAGCCGGACGATGTGGCTACCCGAGGAGGCCTCGACGCCTGAGGCGCAATACTCCGAAGCCATTTGCGGCGGCTGCCCGGGCGATCCCACCGACGGCCAGGCACCGGGTCGCACGCAGATAATTGCCCACTTCATTGACGGCCACCGAAAGCATGGCGCGTGGCGAGGGCTGGCGGAAAACGTTCTGATTAATTTCGGATATCTTTCCGAGGTCGCGCAGGGTCTCCGGCGCATAGGCGGCAGGGCGAGCTGGCGGCTCTTCCACAACCGCTTGCGGACGTTCGACTCTGGCGTTTGCTGGCGCCTTCCTGCAGGCCACCAGTGCGCGGCCTCGAAAGGCCCTGCAAACGCTCATTGTGCTCTTCTTCCCCGGGAAACAATTCCGCGATTCTCTGCAGCCGCTCGATGGCCTTGGATTGCAGCGAATATTGAACAAATATCTCCGCCTGGACCAGGAGATCTTCGAGCGTTTGCCCCGCGTCGAACCTCTTCGAGCAGAACAGGGGAAGGCTCGCTGCCCTTGCCACGGGCTCTTTCCAGGTGCCGGATTTTGCGACCCGTGCGTGGCGGCGCTGGTCAGCCGGGATCTTAAGCGGCTCAGAATCTGCGCCGTCCGCCCGCCCCTGAAGCAGTCCCATGCGCTGCTGATTCCGGCCGTCATAGGGATCGATTTCCACGAGTTTTTCGAGCGCTTCGCAGGCGCTCGGAAGCTGATCGTTCGCCAGGTACAGGTCGAATAGGATGAGACAGGGCGTCGAAATATTTCGTTTCGCGGTTGAGTTCGCTGTACATCGCGCACCAGAATTCCGCCAGGCGAATCGACTTCGGGATACGCTTCCACAATTTTGTCCACCGCGGATGCGAATTCCGATTCCCGCCGCGCCGCCAGCATGCTTTTCTTGGTGACGCGCAGCAGATCGACCGCCTTTTCTTCCTGGCCTGCGCGCAGATACTCGTTCGCAAGCGAGAAAAATTTTTCCGCCGATCCCGCTCCCTGATTCGTCATGTGCTCGAGGACGGCGCGCGCGGCGTCGAGTTGCCCGGACCGCATCAGTGCTTCGGCATAAGTTTCGAGGAATGTGGCGTCCTTTTCGGTTTCCGCCAGGGGCATCGAGCAGCGCCGCGGCCGCCGCCGCATCGCCCTTGCGAAGCAGGCCTTGCGCGTACAGCAGCGCCGCGCTGCGGTCGTCGGGCACAAGCTTGTGCGCGCGCTCAAAAAAACCCAGCGCTTCCGTCATCATTTTCCGGTGGTGAGTTGTCCGGCGCGCAAATATCCGCGGGCGGCGGCCGCAGCGATTTCCCAACCGCTCGGCGAGTTCCGCCACGGCGATGTGCCGTTCGCGATTCTCCGGATCGAGTTGCGCGATGCGCACGAAACATGCCAGCGCATCATCCCCTTTGCCAGCTCAGTTCAAATGCCAGGGCGGCGGACGTGAATTGTTCGATGGCTTCTTCGGTCCGGTTTTGTTTCTGAAGCAGCAGTGCGTATCGCGCGACGCGTTCCGGCGGCTGCTGATGCGGCTTTAGAAACCGCGTATACAGCGCCAGCGCCTTGGCTTCTTCGCGCGGAGCCGTAAAACGGTCGAACAGCATCCCGTAATAAACGGCCGCCCGGTCAGGCCGATTCTGCAGTGTGTACAGATCCCCCAGGGATTGTATGGACTCGAGATGATTTGGAAAGGTGATGAGGACGGATTGATAGGCTTCGATCGCTTCTTCGAGACGGTTCTTCTCGACGTAAGCGCTTTGCGCGATCCAACTGCTTGACGATATCCTCGCTCATGCGGTTCGGACAGTTTCCTCAATGAAATTGCGGCCGAACACCTGACAGATCCGTTCTGTCCAGGCTAAAAAACACTATATACTGTCGCGCCCGTCGCGCGCCAAACCGCTCCCACACTCTGCTCAATCGAGCAATTCCGCAGTGCCGCCGCACGCGCGCGGTAACGAAGGATTCGGCGGGCCGCTTCCGGCTCAGAGCCACTTGTGGCACACTGAATAGTTCCGGAGTGGATGATTGCACCGCGGCTGGGCGGCAGGCATTTGATCATGCGCTCGAGCCCTGCTCCGGACAGGAGAAATTTCACCGGCGCATGCAGCTTGCGCGCCGGCAGGCTGACCGATGGACCCACGTTTCGTCCGCAATTTTTGCATTATCGCGCACATTGACCACGGAAAGTCCACGCTGGCCGACCGCCTGCTGGAGCTGACCGGCGCGCTCAGCCAGCGCGAAATGAGCGCGCAGGTCCTGGACTCGATGGACCTGGAACGCGAGCGCGGCATCACCATCAAGGCCAAGAGCATTCGCCTGCATTACAATGCAAAGGACGGCAACGAATACCAGCTCAATCTGATCGACACTCCGGGCCACGTCGATTTTTCTTACGAGGTTTCTCGCGCGCTCTCCGCGTGCGAAGGCGCGCTGCTGGTCGTGGATGCCAGCCAGGGCGTGGAAGCACAGACCGTCGCCAACACCTTTCTCGCGGCACAGCACAATCTCACCATCATTCCCGTCATCAACAAGATCGATTTGCCCGCCGCGCAGCCCGAACAAGCCAAGGAGCAAATTGAAAATGTCCTGGCGATTCCCGCGTCCGACGCGCTGCTGATCAGCGCCAAGAGCGGCCTTGGCGTGGAATCGGTGCTGGAGGCCGTGGTGGCGCGCGTTCCTCCGCCGACGGGCACGGCCGAAGCGCCGCTGCAGGCTCTGATTTTCGATTCCTGGTTTGATCCGTTCCGCGGCGCCGTGGTCCTGGTGCGCGTCATGAATGGCCGGATCACGCGTCACATGCAAGATTCGTCTTTGTTCCAACAACCAGGTATATGAAGTCGAGGCGCTGGGCGCGCTGACGCCCAAGCCGGTGGTTCTCGACGAACTCGTCGCCGGAGACGTCGGTTTCATCATCGCAAACATCAAGCAAGTGGCCGATGCCCGCGTCGGAGACACCGTCATCGAGGCGGCGCGCCCGGCGCCGCCGTTGCCCGGCTTTGAAGCGATCAAGCCCATGGTCTTCGCGGGCCTGTTCCCAGTGCTGGCGAGCGACTACGAAAATTTGCGCGATGCCCTCGGCAAACTCCAGCTCAACGACGCTGCGTTCTTCTACGAGCCGGAAAATTCCGTGGCGCTCGGGTT
Source organism: Terriglobia bacterium (assembly GCA_963705015.1). Lineage (GTDB taxonomy): Bacteria > Acidobacteriota > Terriglobia > Acidiferrales > UBA7541 > Palsa-360. Next base: position 4,350,011 of record CAVPIN010000002.1, on the reverse strand, counting down.
CGGTTTTCGCTGCGGTTTCCTGGGCCTGCTGCACATGGAGATCGCGCAGGAGCGCCTGGAGCGCGAATTCGGCATTAACCTGATCACCACCGCGCCCAGCGTGCGTTACCGGATCACGACCACGGCGGGCGACGTCATGGAAGTGGATAGCCCCACGAAATTTCCTCCGCCGAACGAAATGGCCAAGATCGAAGAGCCGGTCATCACGGCCATGATCATCACGGCCGAGGATTCGGTGGGAGGGATCCTGCAGCTCTGCGAGGAAAAGCGCGGCGTGCAGAAAAATTTCGAGTATCTCTCGCCGACGCGCGTCATGCTCACCTACGAGTTGCCGCTCAACGAAATCGTGCTCGATTTCTACGACCGTCTGAAGAGCGCCTCGCGCGGCTACGCTTCGCTCGACTATCACCTGGCAGGATATGCGGAGGCCGACCTGGTGAAACTGGATGTACTAGTCGGAGGCGAACCGGTTGACGCGCTGGCGCTGGTCTGCCACCGCGAGTTTTCTTACGAGCGCGGCCGCGAACTGGTGACGCGCCTGCGCAAGCTGATCCCGCGCCAGATGTTTGAGGTCCCCATCCAGGCCGCCATCGGCAGCCGCGTGATCGCGCGCGAAACCGTCGCGGCGATACGCAAGAACGTGCTCGCCAAGTGCTATGGCGGCGATATCACGCGCAAACGCAAACTGCTGGAAAAACAAAAAGAAGGGAAAAAGCGCATGAAGCGCGTGGGCCGCGTGGATATCCCCCAGGAAGCATTCCTCGCCGTGCTGAAAGTGGCTAGTACCCCGGATGAGTAGCCCTCTTGTTTCAAAGTGCACAGAAAGCGTAAACTTCCCTCAGACCATATGAAAGCTACGCTCAAACCGAAGAAATACGTTACCAACCGCCGTGGCCAAAAGGTCGGCGTGGTTCTTGACATCGAAGACTATAAGAAAATAGTGGCAGACATTGAAGAACTGGAATCAATCCGCGCATACGACGCCGCAAAGAGTTCCGGGGATGAAGCCATCCCGTTCCTCAAAGCCACACAGGAAATTGAACGCTCACGCAGGTGAGTTACTCCCTCCTTATCCTTCGCAGGGCTCAAGCTGAACTCGCCTCACTGCCCCAAGAGACCTACGAGAAACTAAAGCTGGCAATCTCTGGTCTTGGCGGAAACCCTAGGCCTCATGGGTGTCGGAAGCTTACTGGAAGAGAAGGCTGGCGAATTCGTGTGGGAAACTATCGAGTTATTTACGAAATCGATGACACTGCGCGCGTTGTAACGGTTCTCCATGTCGGACACCGACGAGACGTCTATCGTTAAAAACTCTGTTCTAAAGAAAGGGACCGCACTCGGCGTGGTCCTTATTTGGGAAGCTCTTTGCGCCGGACTTCCGCGCCCAGGCGTCCGCGCGCGAGTTGCACTTGGACTTCGGCGCCAATCGCAACCTGATCGGCCGCGCTCACTACATTTCCCTCCGCGTCGGTGCAGATGGCGTAACCACGTTGCAGGACGCGCAGCGGGCTGCGTTCCTCGAGTTGCAGGCGCAGCCGATCGAGCTGTTGAATCTTACCGACGAGAAGCCGCTCCATGCGCACGCCCAGTTCCACCGAGCGCTGGGACAACCGCAAACTGATGGTTCTGATTCGCGCGCGAAAATCGAATGAAGTGATGCGCGTCCCGGCAATCGTGTAGCGATGGCGCAACCGCTCAATCCTTCCTTGCAGGGCGACTCCCAGGCGCGACGTCAGCTCGTCGGTTTGCTGCCGGTGCCGCCGGAGCAAGTCCTCGAGGCGACGGAACCCCATGTGCGTCGCGAGGTCCTTCACACGATGCCGCCACTCGAGCAGGATGTAGCGCATCTGCCGCGAAATTTTGTGTTCGAGTTCCTTCAGGTGCCGCTGAAATTCCTGCCGCGATTGCACGACAATTTCCGCGGCCGAGGAAGGCGTGGACGCGCGCACATCCGCGACAAAATCCGCGATGGTGAAATCGGTTTCATGTCCCACGCCGCTGACCACGGGAATCGTGCAGGCCGCGATCGCGCGAGCCACGATTTCCTCGTTGAACGCCCATAAATCCTCGATGGACCCGCCGCCGCGCGCCAGCAAAATCACGTCCACCAGGCGTTTGCGATTGAAATATTTCAGCGCCGCGACAATGTCCTCCGCTGCGCCATCGCCCTGCACGCGTACCGGATACACGATCAGGTGCAAGTTCGGAAATCGCCGCCGCAGGATGCGAATAATGTCTCGCACCGCCGCGCCTTTGGGAGAAGTCACCACCCCGATGCGCCGCGGCAGCAAGGGCAGCGGCTGCTTGCGCGCTTCATCGAAAAGTCCTTCGGCTTCGAGGCGCTTCTTAAGCTGCTCGAACGCCAGTTGCAACGCGCCGACACCGGACGGCTCGATGTGCTCCACGTAAATCTGATATTCGCCGCGCGGCTCGTACACGCTGATCGATCCGCGCACGATCAATTTCAACCCGTCCTCGGGGCGAAACTTCAGCCGCATGGCTTGCGTGCGGAAACACACGCACTTTACCTGCGCCTTGGCGTCCTTCAGCGTGAAATAAAGATGACCTGACTGCGCGGCGTGATAGTTTGAGACCTCGCCTTCAACCCACAGGTTTGCGAATTGCGTGGCCAGGACGTTGCTGATGCGCGCCGTCAGTTCCGCCACGCTCCAGATTTGGCGCGCGGGCGCGAGATTCAACTCGAATTGTTTTATTTTTTCAGCCATTGCACCAGCCACAAGATCAGCGTCAGGACGACACTCAGCAGAATACACGTCACCACGGGGAAATAGAACGAACCATGTTTGCCCTGATACGCGATGTCTCCCGGCAAGCGTCCAATGCGCAGGGGCAGACCGCCCGGCCGCGAAAAAAACCACACCAGCGCGCCGATTGCCGCGAGCGCCACGCCCGCAAATATCATCATCCTGCCGAGTTCACGCACCGGTTCCATCAAGATTGATTCTACCTAATTGCCTGGGAATCAACCACGGCAGACGTCTCTATTTCTTACGGCAGGATTAGCGAATGCGGAGGAAAGAGAGGCACTCGGCAGACTCACAAGCGCCTCTCCCTAAAGCTCAATCAAAGTTCCCAATACCTCACTGGATCACCTCCTTCTCGGCAAGGCTGCCGATTGCAGGATTATAAGATTTATTTTGCTGAGGTGCAAATCTGTGTTCGGAAGTGAAACCGGCCTACCAGAAGCTGGGAGCCAGTTTCCGACGAAACCGTTTATCAGTCGGCGGTACTATAAGGCCTCCAAGGCTCTAGCTACGGAAATCATCAAGTAAAGGATTTCAGAAAATGGGGATCAAACGAAGTGGCTCACAGCCTTCAGGTAAAGGGCCTGGCGAGTATTTTACCGGCACCGTGCGGATTGACCCCTTGTTTCAAGCGAAAGCTCCGGCACGCGCACTCGGCGCCAGTGTCACGTTTGAGCCCGGCGCCCGAACGGCATGGCACACGCACCCGTTGGGCCAGACCCTGATCGTGACAGCCGGCTGCGGCCTGGCACGGCGCTGGGGAGGACCGATCGAGGAAATTCGGCCGGGTGACGTGATCTGGTTCCCGCCGGGTGAGAAGCATTGGCACGGTGCCACGGCAACCACGGCCATGACGCACATCGCCATTCAGGAACAGCTCGACGGAAAGGCCGTCGACTGGATGGAAAAGGTGAGCGACCAACAATATCAGGAAGGATTGAGGTCTGAATGAGAGGAAACAATCGTCATGTCTTCATCTGGGAGCCACTTTCCCCGTTTCTCGTGACTTACGTTCTTGAACGAACAGTCATGCAGATTGATTCGTCGGTTTGCAGACTCTACTCGGGAAGCCGCGACCCCCGCTTGATCTCGCCTCAGCTCGGCACGGGTTGCGCGAGGCCGCTAGTCCCACATAAAAGTAACGCGATATAAAAATGTTTTAATCGCACTCATATAGTAACCAACGTCGATCCAGTACACTCCATCCGGGTGTTCTTTTGTGCTGATGGAACAAACGCCCACAGCAATCCGATGGGGAATTCTGGAATCGTAAATTGTTTGCGTTGCCCAACTCTGCAATTCAGGTGAAGGTTGACTCGGATCTTCGGCCATAAATGTAAACGTAGCGAGATTACCGACGTCACCCAGTGGGCCGCCCATGCCACTGCCGCGTTTCGCTGATTCGCACGCGTCCTTGCGCAAGTCTGGATCGTCAATTTGGTGTAGCTTTGGAAGTCCCTTTTGTTGTCGGAATGTTTCGACGAGTTTGATAACATTTTCCTGCGCCTTCTTTTCCTTGGCTTGGGATATTGAGGCTTGTTCTGTTCTTCCCGCTGACTGGCCCACCAAAGGGCCGACGGACAGGATCGCCAAAAGAAGTGCTAAGGAAAATCGAAAACCCGATTCGATTACTGCCCCGAAAAAAGACGGCGACGGTTCCATTTCGCAAATTCTACTGCAGATATGCATTGTCCGGAGCGACTTGTACACTCGCCGTACCTAAATTGCCAGCCCACCTGGCATGTTGGAGCGGCTCAAAGCCTGCAAGGACAAAATACGCTCAGTCTGTGCGTATTGTGGTTGACCGCTCAGGACTTCGAGAGCAAAGCTGTGCAGGTCCTCCTCGAAGCCTACGCTTTGATAGGTGCCAAGTCCCCTCTAAGTCCGATGGTCTCAATGCGTGGTCGGAAACTGGCCCGCCAAATAGTAAGGTCCACACTTGGGAATATATCGGCACAACAGCAAATCGTGGGGATACCTTAGGTCAGGTCATCAGATTTGGGGCTTTTTCTGTGAGCAGTCGAAAATTCAGATCAATTCGTAGCCGGCGAAAAAATATCCGAGCTCAAACGCCGCGGTCTCAGGAGCGTCTGAACCATGCGTGCAATTATTGCCGATGCTGGTGCCCAGGTCGCGGCGGATGGACCCCGGCGCTGCTTTGGCCGGATCGGTGGCGCCCATCGTTTCGCGCCACTTGAGGATTGCGCCTTCCGCTTCGAGCGCCAGGACAACCACCTTGCCGGAACTCATGAATTCGGTCAGCTCGCCGAAAAAGCCTCGTTCGCGATGGACGGCGTAGAAACCTTCAGCTTCTTTGCGCGTAAGTCGTATTGATTTGACCGCGGCAATCTGGAACCCGGCCTTATAAATACGCGCGAGAATTTCTGCCGACAGCCCGCGCCCCACAGCGTCCGGCTTGATAATTGCAAGTGTGCGTTCGATTGCCATTTTTTATGTCTCCATAGAGTTCAATTGGTGGATTGGAATTGGTCGTCCGTCAGCTCAGTAAATTGTCGCGATGCCTTTGGTGGCGTAAGCTTCAGCTTGCGCGTTTTTTATCCCCGCAACAGACAAAACCACGCAAGCTGAAGCTCGCGCTACTTAATCGCTGCCGCCAGCGTCGAGCCAATATCCGCCGGACTTTGCACGGTATGAATCCCCGCCGCTGACATTGCCTTGTACTTCTCCGCCGCGGTTCCCGCTCCGCCGCTGATGATCGCGCCAGCATGGCCCATGCGGCGTCCCGGAGGTGCGGTCTGCCCGGCGATCAAGCCCACGACGGGCTTCTTCACTTTGGATTTGATGTACGCAGCGGCTTGCTCTTCGGCGTTGCCGCCGATTTCGCCGATCATTACGATGGCGTGCGTCTCGGGGTCTTGGTTGAAAAATCGAATCGCATCGAGGAACGTTGTGCCGATAATCGGGTCGCCGCCGATGCCAATGCAGGTGGATTGTCCGATGCCAAGCTTGGTCAGTTGGTCGACGGCTTCGTAGGTCAAGGTGCCACTGCGGCTAACGACGCCGACACTTCCCTGCTTGTGAATTCGTCCGGGCATAATTCCGATCTTGCACTTGCCGGGCGAAATAATTCCCGGACAATTCGGTCCGATCAGGCGCGTCTTCGACTCCTTCAGCACCGCCGCCACGCGAACCATGTCCAGCGTCGGAATCCCCTCCGTGATGCAAACAACCAGTGGCAGAGCGGCGTCCAGCGATTCGAGGATGGCGTCCGCAGCATAGGGCGGCGGCACGAAAATCAGCGACACATCCGCGCCGGTCTCGCGAACCGCATCCGAGACCGTGTTGAATACAGGCACATCGAGGTGCCTGGTGCCTCCTTTGCCGGGAGTCACGCCAGCGACGACCTTGGTTCCGTACTCGATCATCTGCTGCGCGTGAAAGGTGCCCTCGCGCCCGGTGAAGCCCTGGACGAGAACACGAGTTTTTTCGTTTACGAGAACGCTCATGATAGCGAGGTTGAGGAAGCAGAGGATGCTGAGGATGTAAAGGAACACCCGCCTCGCATCAAAACTTCCTCCATTCCTTCCATAATTTATGAAGCATGAAACCCAATTTGCCATACTCCGAGCCCAACATCGCAGCCCGCTTGCCGTCGACGAAACCCTCATCAGTTGCGAGGTCTATCCAGAATTTTGTTTCGGCGCACTCACCGATGGAGATGATCAGGTGGCGCTTAAACTCCGCCGCGGAATTCCGCTTTGCCCAGCCTTCCACGATATTCGCGGCCACCGACCGGCTGCAATTTCGAAGTTGCCGTCCAAGCTCAAATTGCTCCTGTCGCGGAAACCCCCTCGTCAGCATTGAGACATCCAGCGCCAACCGGTACGCTTGCTTGTAAACCAACAAGTCCGAATAGGTCCGCACAACGCCCGCACGCGCGGGTCTTTCCTTTACTTCCTTTGCTTCCATAACTTCCTCTACTTCCACTACCCTCTTCCGGCCAACGCGACAATTTTTTCAGCTCCGTCTTTCATTCCTTGCGCGATTGTGAAGTCGCAGCCTGACTCACGCAGGATTTCCTGCCCTTTTTCCACGTTGGTTCCTTCCATCCGAATCACCACCGGCAGCTTCAGGTTCAATTCTTTTGCGGCAGCGACGACGCCGCTCGCGAGCACGTCACACCGCAATATTCCGCCGAAAATGTTGATGAACACGCCCTTCACGCTTTTGTCGCTAATTAGAATCTTGAACGCGTTCTTGACCTGCTCGGCCGAAGCTCCGCCGCCGACATCGAGAAAATTCGCCGGCGAGCCGCCGGAAAGCTTGATGATGTCCATCGTGCCCATGGCCAGGCCTGCGCCGTTGACCATGCAGCCGACGCTGCCGTCGAGCTTGATGTAGTTGAGTTTGTAATTTGACGCTTCCACTTCCAGGGGATCTTCCTCGTTCAAATCGCGCAGTTCGACGATGTCCTTGTGACGGTAGAGCGCGTTGTCGTCAAATGTCATCTTTGCGTCGAGCGCGACCAGTTTGCCGTCGCCGGTCACGATCAGCGGATTGATTTCTGCGAGCGATGCGTCGGTTTCCAGAAACGCGCGGTACAGGCCTTGCAGGAACGGTCCAGCCACCGCGGCCGTGTCACCGGAAAGCCCCAGGCCGAATGCCAGCTTCCGCGCATGGTAGGGTTGCAAGCCAGTCGCGGGGAAAATCGTTTCGCGCAGAATCAGTTCCGGATTTTTGTGCGCGACTTCCTCGATTTCCATTCCGCCCGCGGTGCTGGCCATGATCACCGGCGCGGCCACCGCGCGATCGACCAGAATGCTGAGGTAGAGTTCGCGCTTGATGTCCAGGCCTTCTTCGATCAGCAATCGCTGGACGATACGCCCGGCGGGACCTGTCTGCGGCGTCACGAGTTTCATGCCCAGCATGGCCTTCGCCAGATCAGCCGCTTCCGCCGGCGATTTCGCGAGCTTCACGCCGCCCGCCTTACCGCGGCCTCCGGCGTGGATTTGCGCTTTCACGACGACGATCTTCGTTCCCAAACGCTCCGCCACCGCGCGCGCCTGGTCCGGGGTCGTGACCATCTCTCCTCGGGGAGTCGGCACGCCGAATCGCCGGAAGATTTCCTTGGCTTGATATTCGTGAATCTTCATCGTCCGTCCATCAGTGCTAGAATTTACATGCAGTCGAAACAACAAAGTTTATAGGCAAGGCGCGAGTCAAGCAAGCGAAAGGAACGCGTCGTAGTGTGTTGGATTACTTAAGAGCGGTTTTTGTAGGACAGGCACTCTTGCCTGTCCGTTGCGATTGACCATGACATGCGGGGACAGGCAAGAGTGCCTGTCCTACTTGAACCTGACAGTCCGCAAGTTGACACACCATTTAAGCTTGAGTTCGCCAACAGGCGAGGTCGCTGTGCCAGCAATGCAGTCGTTCATCGAAAAAGTGGAAGCCGGAGGACATCTTTCGCGTCAGGAGGCGGAAGCCGCGATGGAGGAAGTCCTGTCCGGCCGCGCTGGCGAAGACTCGATCGTCGCGCTGCTCGCCGGGCTGCGCACCAAAGGCGAAACGGTGGAGGAACTCGTTGGGTTTGCCCGCGCGATGCGCCGTCACGCGACGCCGATTTTCCCCGATGGATCGCGGCCCGAAGAGCTCCTGGTGGACACCTGCGGTACCGGAGGCGACTCCTCAGGTACGTTCAATATTTCCACCGCCGCAGCATTTGTCGTTGCCGGTGCAGGCGTGCATGTGGCCAAGCACGGCAACCGCTCCATTTCGTCGAAGTGCGGCTCGGCCGATGTTTTGGAAGCGCTGGGCATCTCGGTGAATGTTCCACCGGATCGAATTGGCGCCGCGATCCGCGAAATCGGAATTGGATTCCTGTTTGCCCCGGCCATGCACACGGCCATGAGGCACGCCATGCCCGCGCGGCGGCGGCTGGGGCGCACGGTGTTTAATCTGCTGGGTCCACTGACGAATCCCGCCGGGGCGCGCGCGCAGGTTGTGGGCGTTTTTTCACCGGACTGGGTGGAAAACATTGCGAACGTGCTCGCCGAGCTTGGCGTCGAGCACGCTTTTGTAGCCCATGGCGCGGGAGGTCTGGACGAAATTTCGCTGGCTGGCGAGACCACCGTGGGCGAAGTCCGAGACAATATTGTGAAGATGTACGATGTCACGCCAGAAAATTTCGGCCTGGAGCGCGCGCCGATTTCCGCGATTTCCGGAGGCGACGCCACACAGAACGCCGCACTCATTCGCGCCATCTTCGCCGGAGAGCCGGGACCGCGCCGGGATATCGTAATAGCCAATGCCTCCGCCGCGATTGTAGCCGCCGGGCGCGCCGGCGATTTCTTTGAAGGCGCGCGTCTCGCTGCAGATTCCATCGATTCCGGAGCCGCGCGGAAGAAACTTGACGCGCTGATCGCATTTACGGCAAGGCTGTAACGCAGATTTTGTGGCGCCGGCGTCCCGCCGGCGGTTTGGGAGCCTTCAACACGGCGCAAGAACGCCGGCGAGACGCCGGCGCCACAATCCCGGCAACGAGGCACACGCTCAGTTATGTTTTATGTAGCCGGCGAACCTTTAGTGGGAATTTCGGAATAGCCCCTGGAGCCGCTTGACCCACTGGGCAAACCATCGAATAATCGCGCCGTCTTACGGAGTCCCAATTCGTGCCCAGTTTTTCACACAGCAAGCTAGCAATGTATCAGCAGTGTCCGCAAAAGTACAAGTTTCGCTATATTGACGAAATTCCTCCCCCGATCCGAAGCATCGAGCTTCACCTGGGGACTTCCGTGCATACCGCCCTCGAAAAGCTGTACGCCGATGCCCGGCAAGGCCAGGTCACCTCTCGCGATGAACTTTTGGCTTATTTCCAACAGGCGTGGGACGAGGGCTACTCACCTGAACTGCGAATCGTCCGAGCGCGGGCGACGGCGCGCACCTACCTGGAAACGGGGGTGGAAATGCTGAAAAATTACCACTGGAGATTCCATCCCTTCACAGAGTCCACGACGCTGGAACTAGAAGAAAAATTCCTGTTCCCGCTTTCGGAAAGACACGAAATGAGAGGGATTATCGACCGGCTGGCAAGGGCAGCAGACGGGACGCTTGAAATTCATGATTACAAAACTTCGCGCCGACTGCCGACCCTCGATCAGATCAGCAACGATGTCCAGCTCGCGCTTTACGAAATCGCCATCCGGTACCGCCGGCCCGAGACTCAGGGAATTTCCTTGATCTGGCACTATCTGGCTTTTGACAAGGACATACAAATCACCGAGACGCCGCGGCAACTGGAAGCGGTCAAGCAGAATACTCTGGGCCTTATCGAGCGAATCGAGAAGGCGTCGACCTTTCCAACACACGTATCCGCCCTTTGCGATTGGTGCGAGTATAAAGAGATTTGTCCCGCGATGAAGCAACAGTAGTCACGGCCACAAATTCGCGCGTCATTCCGAGCGGAGCGAGGAATCCCTCCGTCGGTTTGGCCGCCGAAAAAGACAGAGGGATTCCTCGCTCCGCTCGGAATGACGAATTCCACTTATCGCACAAACCGGAAAACTACAATTTGTGATTAGAGCGCTAGAAAATTCTTTAGCAGCTGCATCCCCACGTCGGTGAGCACCGACTCGGGATGGAATTGCACGCCTTCGACGAGCATTTTGCGGTGGCGCAGGCCCATGATGATGCCATCGGTCTTTGCGGAAATTTCGAGATCGGCGGGCAGCGATTTTTCTTCGACGATCAGCGAATGGTAGCGCGTGGCCACGAAATCCTGCGGCAACTCTTTGAAGATGGTCTTGCTGTCATGATGGATGCGGCTGGTCTTGCCGTGCATGATTTCCGGCGCGCGGATCACCTTCCCTCCAAACGCGTAGCCGATGGCCTGATGGCCCAGGCAGACTCCCAGGATGGGAATCTCTCCGGCAAAGCGGCGGATCACGTCCACGCAAATTCCGGAATCCTCCGGCGTGCCGGGACCGGGAGAAATCACGATGCGCTGCGGTTTCTTCGCGGCGATTTGGTCGAGCGTGATCTGGTCGTTGCGGTGCACTTCGAGCTTCTCGCCCAACTGCCCGAGAAACTGCGCGAGGTTGTAGGTGAAGGAATCGTAGTTGTCGAGGAGCAGAATCATCGTTGAAAACTCAGCTTGCTTCCTACTTCCGTTATTGCCGAATCAGGCGGGCACACACGGCCGCGCGCGAAAAGATTAAAACGAAAGTATAAGGCTGCCTTGCAAGGAGCACAAATCAATGCGATAGATTGGGCGCCAAGGAAAGCCCCCGAGCGTGCAATGTGTCAGGATCCGGTTCCTGATCCTCCTGCGCGCACTTTCTGCGAGTATCGCCGACGAATTCGTCGAGTTTCCCCTGCTCGCGCATCTCGATCAGTTTATCCATTTGCGTCCAGCGCGATTCTGAGTCCTGCTTGAGAATGGCCTGATACGCCTTGATCGAACCGAGCAGACCGGCCAGGGCGATCGCCTGTTCATCTTTAACTTTGTCCGGGTGCTCGATCATGAACGCGGCGCTCGAAATGATCATCTGGTTGGCGATTTCCATAGAATGCCCGCCGTGCGGATCGGGACGCTTGCCAAAATACTCGAAGCACACATCCACTGTGATATCGGGAATATCGGTGATCCATTGAATCACCCATTCTCGTTGTTCCTTGGCTTCCTTAGCCAGCGGGTCATCTTCCAATTGGTGTGCAATCTTCACTGCGCGCGCCCGCTCTTCGGGAGTCGACGGTCCGCGACCCTGTGCGCCCACTGCTCGCGCGGAGCCAAGTCCGACAACTAAACTTGCAATCATGATGATTCGGGCGGCGTTATGTCTCATGGAGGCTCTCCCGCGGGTACCGGCGGCACGACCACTTCCGGCTCCCCCCTAGAGCATATATTACATGAAGTAATTCGTGATTCGTGAATCGTAATCCGTGAAATTCAAGAACGCAATTCGTGGGCGCAACGTGCGTGCCCTTACGAAACATGTGCCACGAATTACGGATCACTTCCTCCTTCCGCCTGGCGCGGGGTCTTCCCCTCGATGCGCGATTTCCAGTGCAGTCAGCAAGGCGCGCGCTTTATTGACTGTCTCAGTGTATTCCTTTTCAGGAACGGAATCCGCCACGAGGCCGGCGCCGGCCTGGACGTAGGCCACACCCTTCTTGACGACCATCGTGCGAATCGCGATGCAGGAATCCAGATTCCCGGAGAAGTCGAGGTACAGGATCGCACCCGCGTAGATGCCGCGGCGCGTGGGTTCGAGTTCGTCGATGATTTCCATAGCGCGGACTTTCGGTGCACCGGACAATGTGCCGCCGGGAAAGCAGGCAGCCAGCGCCTCGAAGCAGTCCACATCTTCGCGCAGCCGCCCGCTCAGGGCCGAAACCAGGTGCATCACGTGCGAATAGCGCTCGACGAACATCAATTTGTCGACGTGAACGGACCCATACTCCGATACCCGGCCCAGGTCATTGCGGCCGAGGTCCACCAGCATGATGTGCTCAGCGCGTTCTTTGGGATCGGCGGCGAGTTCGGTTTCGAGCCGCTGGTCTTCCTTCTCGTCACCGCCGCGGGCGCGCGTTCCGGCGATGGGCCGGTAAAAGGCATCGCGACCCTGCACCTTCAGCAGCATTTCGGGCGAACTGCCCACCACCGCCAGATCATTCAATTTCAGAAAATACATGTATGGCGACGGGTTCACCACGCGCAGGGCGCGGTAAATTTCAAAGGGATCCGCGTCGGTCTTGGCCGCAAAGCGCTGGCTGACCGCAACCTGAAATATGTCGCCCGCGCGGATGTACTCCTTCGCTTTGCGCACGGCGTCAAGAAACCGGGGACGCGTGAAATTGGATGTGATTTTAAGCGGACGTGGACGGCGGCGCCTGGGACGTTCCGCAGGCACGGGTTCATCCAGCCGCCTGCGTGTGGCCTGGATTTCGCGGACGGCTTGATTGTATTTCGTGCGCAAGCTGCCCTCGCCCTCGGTGAAGACGTTGCGCACGATCCAGACGCGATGCCGGACATGATCGAAGACTACCAGGCCGAGAAAAAACATCATCACCGCATCGTCCATGCCCACATCATCACGAGCGGTGTCTGGAATGCGCTCGACCAAGCGCACCATATCATAGGCAAAATATCCGATCGCCCCCGCGACCAGCGGCGGCAAACCAGGCACGCGCACCGGCCGGTATCTCTCGACGCGGTTGCGCAGGTAGTCGAGCGGACTCGATTGCATCCAGGAAACGCGGCTCTCGCTTTCCAGCACGCACGCGCCGTTGACGTAGCGAAACACTTCGGCAGGATTCGCGCCCACGAACGTATAGCGCGCGATCTTTTCTCCTCCTTCGACGCTTTCGAGCAGGCACGCATACCGCGCGTCATGCGCCATCCGCAGGTAAGCGGACACCGGCGTGAGCGTATCCGCCGTGAAGGTATCGTATACGGGCACAAGATTGCCCTGTCGCGCGAGGCGGCAAAATGTCTTGAAGTCAGGCTGAATCATCCGATCACCGAGGCCGCTCAGCTTTCGCGGCGCTATCCCTGAGATTTTTCTTCCCGCGCCAGAGCCGCATTTATTACGCGACGCATGGAAGCCTCCGGCGCGCGCTCGCCGGTCCAGATTTCGTACTGCGCAAAGCCCTGCGTGAGAAACATTTCCACTCCGGAAATGCGTCTCGATGCCCTTTCGTTTCGCGCTTAGCAAAAGTTCTGTCGTACGCGGGCGGTAAACCATATCCATGACCATCCGGCAGTTGAGTTCCTCGCTGCCGAGCGGCGAGCCACCGCGCGGATGCATTCCGACAGGCGTGCAATTCACGATGGCATCGAAAAATTCCCGGCGCAATTGGGCGCGCTCTACCGCTTGAGATCCCGTGGCGCGGGCCAGTTCCTCGGCGCGTTCCGGGCGGCGTGCGCTAACACATACCATCGCGCCCGCTTGCGCCAGCGCGAATGCCGCCGCTCGCGCCGCTCCCCCGGCTCCGAACAAAAGGATTCGGCTCCCGGCAAGACGCATGCGGCGCTCCAGGCTGCGCAGCACACCAACATAGTCCGTATTGTACCCGTACAAGCGCCCTCCGCCACGAACGACCACGGTATTCACCGCCCCGATTCGCGCGGCCAGGGGATCGCACTCGTCCAGGTGACGCAGAATGCTCTCTTTATGAGGAATCGTGACCGCAAAACCGGCAATGCCAAACGGTTTGATGGACCGCAGAAAATCGCGAAGGTCCCGCACCAGAAACGGAACAAACACGGCATCGAATTTACGCGCCTGAAACGCAGTGTTATGCAGCAATGGCGAGAGGGAGTGGCCGATAGGATTGCCGATCACGCCGTAGACCCGAGTTCGGCGCGTGATTCGCTCTGCATTGTAAAGGTGCTTCATCGCATCGAGCGACAATTGACCGGGCGCGGTGGCTTGCTCCACTGCGGCGTAAGCCAGGGCGCTGCCGCCCCGCAGGGATAGCACGCGTCCAGCCAGGCCGATTTCGCCCATGGGAATAGCAACTAACATCACGCCGGCCGTGGGCAAGTTTATAGAGGCGCACGCTATCGGAAATAGATTGGCACTGCGCGGCAACCTTCACCGCGCGCCCGCCAGCCCGCGCCATCCGCCGAACAATGCCAGAAAGATTTCGTGGCGTTCCGTGAAAATCGTGGTGGGACACCATCACGCGCGCGGGAGAAAGAGCGCGCCGCAACTCCTCGGGCGCAAAGTTCTTCGCCGTCTCAATTTCCACATCGCACCAGAGGCACCCGGCATGGACCGCTTCCGCCAGGATTTCAAGTTGAATTTTTCTGCTGCCCCGAAACAAGCCGCCTCCCTGCCGGCTACGGCAAGTGGCAACCAGCACAGCCCGCAGGTGCTCTCGCCCCAGCCAGCCCAGGAAGGCCGCTCGCTCTTTTGCGCTGCGTAGATAGTCCAGACGTAGTTCCAGAGTCCCGGTCGTTTGCAGGCCCAAACGGATCTGAGATTTCATTTCACGCGCGGTCCCGGCGGCGACCACCCCGCAAACGCGATTCTTCCCGAATAAACCCTGCAATATGCCCCTCCACCCAGGTGTAACCCAGGGGTTCCACCATGGTAACAAGTCTGTAAAGCATCCCTGCACCTTTTCTTGACGCTCCGGTGAGCGGATGCTAGCTTGGAGTAGCAACTCTAACCTGGGCACAATCGTGGTTCGCAGCAACAGAAGGAGCATTTTATATGCGCAAAATGACGAGCTACTGCACTCTATCTATTGGAGTTAGAGCAGCTTTGGTCTTGGTGATGTTCGCTGGCGTATGCAAGGCACAGCGCGCTCCAAATCATCTCTCTGACGTAGAACTCTATTGCTCAGGTATGGTCACTGATCAAGCGGTCCCACGAGATGCTTACGTAGTTTCTGGCGAGGATTCCGACTACAAGCTTACGTTCCAACCTGGGAACTATGTCTACATTAACCGCGGGGCAAATCAAGGGATCAAGGCCGGGGATCAATTTGACGTTATTCGTCCAGAGGTTGATCCGAACAAAGACAAATGGTTTAAGTACCAGTCCCAGCTGGATCGAGCTATGGGAACTACGTATGCGGATATCGGACGGTTACGCGTCCTGAGTGTGCAGCCGAAGACTGCCACGGCGGAAATTGGATTGACCTGTGATCTATTACAGCGGGGCGACCTCATTCGTCCGTTTCAACCCCGGCCAACACCTCCCTTGCATGACGTCAAATTTGATCCACTTGCTCCCCCTTCAGGAAAGAAAACAGCGATGGTCGTTAGCGCCAAGAGCTTTGGAACATTGGCTGGCCTGGGATCCATCGTGTATGTGAATTTGGGCAGCGCACAAGGGGTCCAAATGGGAAATTACTTCCGTGTGTTCCGGTACCAGGGCACGCATATCGACACCAATTATCAAGTGCGCGATATGGCCTACAAGGCCTTTGGGTTTGGGAGCACTCCCGTGGCCTACCATTGGGACGACCTGCCGCGCCAGGTGGTGGGGGAAGGAATCGTCCTGCGCACTGGCCCGAACTCCTCGACAGTTTTGCTGACCACCGCGCGTGAGGACGTCTACATCGGAGATTACGTCGAACTCGAATAGTCGCCGGCAATATTTCTTCACAGAGTCATTACAGGAAACGAGGAAGGCCCTGTTCCGCATTATGGATCAGGGCCTTCTTAATTTCCTGGCGCAACAGGCAAAATGTTTCCTGGTCGAGAATTTGAATTTTGGACGCGAAACTCACGTGCCGGAATTCGATCCAAGCGCGGCCTCCGAAAAAATCTCTGCGGTGAATGCAGATACTCGAGTTGCAGGGTCCCGCCAGGCATCCCGGGGCAAACCTGCTTTGGCGCAGGTTTCTTCCAGGAATTGTTGGCCGGACCATTGCCGTTCAGCGGCGACCTGTGGGAGAAGCAATCCTCGAAATGGAGGCCGAACAACCAGCAGCCCATGGCACCCGGCAATAATCTGGTCTGGCGCTATCGGTTCAAGAGGTGACAATACGGAAATCTCGATTTCCAGTGAATCGACTTCCGCGACGGCCACGGGCGGAAACCGGGGATCGTGCAAAGCAGCGTTAATCGCGGCCCGAGCGACCTCTTCGGCCAGCGGACCCGGGTCTTCGACACGTCCCACACAGCCGCGCAGTTTACCGCCGTGGGTTAAGGTTACAAATGTGCCGCGGACAACGGAGAGCGTGGCAGACCATGGTGGCAAATCGGGCAGGCAATTCTCAATCACGGCGCTGGAGATCGCGCGCCGCGCAATCCCGAGCAGTGCCAGCCCATCGTCAAGGGACAGTCGTGACATCCGGAGCGTTTTTTCGACGTTCGAGAATTCTCAGGTGGCGTCGTTGCTTCACGCTGCCGTCGACACGGCCCCAAAACTTCTGAAAATATTGAAACGCCGATACGACCGCGCTCCCCACCACCAACCAGACCAGCACGCCGCCGAGTGGCTTAAAGATCGCATGCTTTGCCGCCAGGATCACAGCGCAGACGGCAATGACCTGCAAAACCATTTTCGTCTTGCCAAGGGCGGACGCGGGGATTGTGAACCCTTCAGCAGATGCAATATTGCGCAGCCCCAAAACCACAATTTCCCGTCCGATGATGATCACCGCCATCCAGCCCTGCACCAGATGCATTTCCACAAGAGAAATAAATGCTGCGGACATCAATAGTTTGTCGGCAATGGGATCGAGCAAAATTCCGAGCGTGGTGACTTCGCTGCGCCGCCGCGCATAATAGCCATCAGCCCAATCCGTGGCCGCAGCGAGCAGCAGAATGAGCACGCCCCAAACTGCGAAGTTTATCGGCACTCCAAAAAACACAACATTGGGTTCACGGGTCAAAAGGACAACGACCAGCACCGGGATAAAGAAGATGCGTAGTATCGTCAGGCTGTTAGGCAGGTTCATGGCGCACCCGGGGGGCTCCCTTATTTCGTTTGCAAATACCCGCCCAGTCGCGAGGCGTTCCCCACTATAGACTCACGCTTGCTGGCAGTCAACGATTCCTAAGAATTGAGAATAGCTTCGGCTTGGTTGAGAGTTGCAGGCGCGAGTTCTACAGGAACGCTCAATTCTCGTCATGCAAAGCAGAGAACCCGCAGAAGGACGGGCCGGCAGCAAATCCTGGCCTGGCAAAGAGCAGGATTGTGGCGAAGATACTGCGTCGCACGACCATATACTCATCATGAACTATGAGCTGCAAGGCTGTGCAAATCATAGCTTTACAACGACGCGCGGAAAAACAGCGCAGATTGCTGCGCTGTGCAGCATTATACTCTGCAATAGACTGATAATAGGAGGTTTAACATGCGTGCGAGGGAATGAAAACGGCAATCTCATGACAAAAGTGCTCGTTACCAGTGCTTCAACCATTTCCGATTTCCACAGCGTTTTCCACAATTTGGCGACGTTCCGGACGGCGTCAAATCCCTCTCAAACCGCATGGATTCTGGGGTTTCGGAAGGGCTTTCGAGGAGCGCTCATCCTCCAATGAAGTGAGAATTTCCCGCATTTGAAATCGTATTTCAGATCAGGCCAGTGATGCCTCTGGATTGATTTTCAGGCGCCGTGCCACCGATTCGGGCAACTCCGCCTCCATGGCCATGATCGAGTCACGCACCTCAGAGTGCAACACGCGGCCCAGGGAGTGAACCAAGGCGATCGCGCGCCCGTCTTTGAGCGGAAGTTCAAAATGCAGATGCAGGACAGGATCGACGGGCATTGCGGCATCGATGCGGCCCAGGAGATCGTCAAGGCCGGCACCGGTTAATCCGGAGACGTGAACGGAATTGTGATTGCCATTCATGGCCGCAGCTTCGTCGGGCGCGAGCCTGTCGATCTTGTTTAGCACGTGCAGGCGTGGGCGATCCTCCACGCCCAACCCCTTCAGGATTTTATCGACTTCGGCATCCTGTTCGGTGTGGTGCGGATTGGAAATATCCGTGACGAGCAGGATCAACGCCGATTCCTGCACCTCTTCGAGGGTGGCGCGAAACGCGGCGATCAATCCAGGCGGGAGGTCGCGAATGAATCCGACCGTATCGGATAGCAACACGCGGCGATTGGAAGGAAGACGCACGGCGCGCACGGTTGGGTCGAGCGTCGCAAACATTTTTGACGAGACCAGCACGCCCGAGCGACTGAGCGCATTGAACAGCGTCGATTTCCCGGCATTGGTGTAGCCCACCAGGGCCACCGTCCCGAGCGGCACGGCTTGACGCGTCTCCCGCCGCAGCGAACGCTGCTTGCGCACGGCTTCGATGGCCTTGGTGATTTTGGCAATGCGGTCGCGTATGCGGCGACGGTCCGTTTCCAGTTTTTGTTCGCCAGGGCCGCGCGTGCCGATGCCGCCCGCCTGACGGGAAAGTTCTTTTGCGCTTCCGGCAAGTCTCGGCAGCATGTAATCGAGCTGGGCGAGCTCGACTTGCAGCTGACCTTCGCGGCTGCGCGCGTGGCGCGCAAAAATATCGAGAATGAGTTGGGTGCGATCAATCACGCGGCACTCGGTGCCGGCCTCCAGGTTGCGGAGCTGCGTCGGCGAAAGATTCCTGTCGAAAACAATCAGCGGCGCTTTGTGAAGGTGCGCCTCGATTTTCACTTCCTCGATCTTGCCTCGTCCGATCAGCGTGGCGGGATCGACCCTGTCGCGCATCTGAAAAACGCTTCCGGCCACCTGAGCGCCAGCGCTGCGGGCCAGTTCGCCGAGTTCCTCGAGCGAAGCGCGTTCCGCTTCTCCCGCGTCAATGCCTGGCACATGCGACGCCCTCTTCAGGCCCACGCCCACCAAAAGCACGCGTTCGCTATTTTCTGTCGGACGTGGTGTCTTCATTCGTTGGCAACGATGGAAAATATTCGCAGGCGGGGGGCATGCGACGATCGGCGCAATCTCACAAATTTAATTATACACCTTGCGGGGGACGCGCCGTAGCCGCGTTCTGGAGTTGTAAGGATCGGCATACTATTTCCTTCCACTTAGAATTGCAGCCATGACGCGAGGATTGCGCCGACCGTGCAGTACTGCAATCACAACAAGAGGTTTTTCGTCGGGGGCGTAAGCAACGAGATAGTCGCGCACAATTTAAAATCGTAGCGGGCGTGAGGTGAGATCCGTCCGTGTGTGTCCCTCGCGAGGAAAGGGCGCCAGCCTGCGGAGGGCCTCCAGAATTTCATCGCGTACGAGTCTGGCCGCGAGCGGACTGTCTTCGGCGATGAATTCCCAGATTTCAGTGATGTCCTGCGCCGCGCCAGGGTGCAAGCTGAAACCCTGGTCAGCGTTCATTTGGGAGATTGTTTCTTGAGAAGCTCATCCTCGCGGTGTCGCAATCCGTCAAAAAACGCTTCGCCGTCGATAGGTTTTACGCGGCCACTTTTAATGTCGTCGTAACGGCTATCGAGGGTATCGCGCACTTCTACAGCTTCCGCCAAGTATCCGGCCATTGCGTCTTCGATCAGATCGTCTGTCGGGCGACCACTCTTGGAGGCTAGTTCGTGAATGCGCAGTTCTGTCTCGGGCTTAAAGCGCACTTCCATACCTACAAGTTTAAAGAGATCGAATGAATCTGTCAAAACAATTGGTTCACTTTTCTAACGTCAAGACACCAAGGATAGGATCCTCTGCCCGGCAATGAAGAAAATAAAGGGTGAGCCATAGCAAAAATACCTGGTGCTAGTACCGGCCTAAAAATGTGGGATGTTATGCAGCTTTGCAAGGAAATGAGTTAGGGATTTTCTCTTCAACTGGCATGAGGATTGCACGTTCATCACTTGTCTGAAAATGGTCGTGATGGGAATTTGATTGTTCGCATGTTCATTCCAAGGAGGCATCATCGTGAGAATTCAAAAGAGAGGGATCGCTTTTCTCGTGGGATTACTTGTACTCGCTCCCCTTTCGTCAGGACGGGCGGCAGATCGGGCCAGTGACGAACGAGATCGTCTTCACAATGCCGGCGAAGTGATGCAAGAGATCCTGAATGTCCCCGATGACATTCCGCAAGACCTGGTCAACAAGGCTCGCTGCGTGATTGTAATGCCATCGGTACTGAAGGCCGCGTTCATCGTAGGCGGAAGCTACGGACGCGGGACGATGGTCTGCCGCACGGGCAAGGATTTCACGGGCCCCTGGGGCGCCCCTGCCATGTACGCACTGGAAGGCGGGAGCATCGGCTTTCAAATCGGCGGCGAAGCCACTGACTTCGTCTTTCTAGTCATGAATGACCACGGCGCCAGAAGCCTCATGCACAGCAAAGTCAAACTTGGAGGCGATATATCCGCAGCGGCTGGTCCGGTAGGCCGGTCAGCCTCGGCCGATACGGATGCGTATATGCGCGCGGAAATCCTCAGTTACTCGCGGGCACGGGGGGTTTTCGCTGGCATGTCTCTCGAAGGCTCAACCTTGCGACCCGATAATAGAGCCGACCGCAACCTCTACGGCCGCTCCGTGAGCGCGGCCGAAATTGTCGATGGGTCGGAAGTCCACACGCCAGAGGCTGCGAAGGGTCTGATCGCGCGCCTGGAAAAGGCGTCACCACACCTGGAACGTTCGTAGATGACTCTCTTGGAGGCGGATGAAAAATCCGCCTCTATTTATTTTGGTTCTTTGGCGTTGTGTTAGATCGCCGCGCTGGAATGTAAATGTCCCGCCACGAGCTGCTCCGCGTAGGCAACGATTGCAGGATCATCCCCAAATCCAGGAAGCCAATGCACCAGCGGTTCCTTGCGGAACCAGGTGAGCTGGCGCTTGGCGTAGTGACGCGTGGCCTGGGATATTGCTTTCTTTGCGGCAGCCAGCGTGATGGTGCCTTCATGGTGCGCGCGCAATTCGCTGTACCCGATGAAATCGAACGGCTTGGCGGTCTCTGGAATCCCAGTGCGCGCCAGGGTAGCAACTTCTTCAAGCCAGCCACGATCGAGCATCGTTTGCAAGCGCCGCTCGATGCGGTCATAAAGAGCGGCGCGCGGAGGCTGCAGGCCGATCCGGAGAGGTGCGTAGCCATCGAGGCGCTCGCGGCCCGCTTGATGGACTTCGGTGAGCGGGCGGCCGGTGAGCAGGCAGACCTCAATGGCGCGAATCATCTTTGGACGGTCGCGCGGTCCAATTCGCTTGGCGGCCTGGGGGTCCAGCCGCCGCAGCACGCGGTGAAGATATTGCAAGCTGAGCGCATCGGCACGTGATTCCAGACGCGCGCGCAATTCCTCCGAGCGCGCCGGGGCATCGGCCAATCCCTCTAGCAGCGCGCGCAGATAAAGCCCCGTACCCACGGTCAGGATTGGGAGGCGTGCGCGATGACGCAAGTCCTCGAGAACCGCAACGGCTCGAAGCCGATATTCCCCTGCGGTGAACACAAACGTGGGATCCACCAGATCGAGTAAATGATGCGGGACACCCGCGCGCTCGTCGGCTGTTGGCTTGGCGGTGCCGATGTCGAAGCCGCGATAGACCTGCGTGGAATCGCAGGCCAGGATTTCGCCGCCAAATTTCCGGGCGAGCGATACGCCCAAGCCTGACTTTCCCGAGGCTGTCGGCCCGACGATGGCCACCAAAGCAATAGGGCCCGGCCCGGTTCCCCGAGGGCGATCCTGCAGCTCCGGTTCCAGATTTTGCACAGATTTGGGGGCAGTGCTCATCTTCGGGACGATACTTACCAGAGAAATTTCCAGTACCGGATCAACAGATAAATCAAACACAGCAGCGCCAGCAAGAGGATCCCCGACACCTGTGTGCGGGTCGGCTTCACTGCGAGTTCAAGGGAAGATTATACAAGAAGATGAACCTCAATTCGATATAGGGGCCGCTGAAGGCCGGCGGCAGGGGTTCAAACGGCGTCGACGCGCGGATCGATGCGGCTGCCGCCCGGTCCAGAGGCTCCTTCCCCGAACTTCCCACCATGTTGGGCTCCGGAGCGGGAACGACGCCATTGCTCATGATGCGAAACTGGAGAACAACTCGACCTCGATCCCCGAGTTGGGCAGACTCAGGCATGATTGCGTACCAATTACGTTTTACGCTGGCCAGCACACGGGCAAGGTAGTTACTAAAGTCCACCCCTTCGGTGGGCGTGAGCATTTCCACGGCGCCGCCCAGATACCCCTGGCCTCCTCCGCCGCCTCCGCCGCCTATTCCTCCACCACTGGGGCCTACAGGGCCTCCGAACTGGGCGCTCGGAGTCCCTCCATCCTTAAGCGCTTCGTGGAGATTTTCCTGCAGAGCTTTCCCCGGAGAAAAACGTGGCAATACCAGAGCGCTGCTGGCAGGGTCGGGAGGCGTCACCGGTGGCCGTATCGGACTTTCCTGCAATGGCTGCTGCGTTCGTGGCTGTGGCATGGGCGCGGATGGAGCCGCAGGTTTCGGGACGGGAGGAGTGTCCTTTACAACCGGCTCCGGCGGGTTGGGTTCAGGTTGGGCAACGCGGGGCGGCGCCAGCTGCCGCAGGAACCGCGGGTCCACGCGCATCACCGGGCTCTTGGGCTGCGGAGCAACAGGCGCCTTCGGAATATTGCGAACATCGTTGGGCAGGTAGAGGTCCGTAATGTTATTGCGCGTCGATTTCAGCCTGCGTGGACTGCCGGTCCGGAAACACCCTTGGCCCAAAAAGAATGAAAAGGATCACGGCAAAGTGAAGCGCAATGGAGGCGATTCGCGCGACCGTATTCCACGCAGACGTTCGCTCCTCAACCGGCTGCGCCATCAGGTTGACTTCCCCGGTGGTAAGAACGTCCGGATCGATGACGTCCGGCAAATCCTGGATGGCCACGAGCTGTTTTGGCTCGAGCTTGGAAGCGTGCGCGTCTTTGGGCACTGCCACGCGCGAATCGAGGATAGTCAGCGGAACGTAGTCGGGAGTCTTGCTGACCGCATCGAGAGGCGTGCTGGGCATATCCCGCGGGACAACAGTGCGCGTACCCAGTACACCCAGGGGAAGGTATGCCGGAATCGAGGTGTGCCCATCGAGTTCAAAGTGCGGCAGGTTCGACGGCACGAGCGTGCGTTCGTCCAGCTCGGACGTCATCCGGCGCGGCGGTGCGTCAGACGCGGACGCGAGCGGCCGGGCATCTTTCGGAACCAGAATCCGCTGAATCATCGATTTTCCTGTAGGGAAGCGAAGGCACCCAATTGGACGCGCCTGCCGTGCTCCAGGATGCCTGCCATGACCTGGTCCGCCAGCTCCAATGCGCGCCGTCCGGCCGCGCCATCCACGAGTGGAGCGCGGCGCGTGCGCACGGAATCAAGAAACGCCCGCAGTTCCGCGCGGAGCGGTTCTCCCTTCTCCGATGGCAACGTGGTGAAATCAAATTTTGGTTGCGGGCCGGGCTCCATGACACGCACGCGAAGTGCATCCTGTCGCGTGAAATCCACGGAAATATATTCGTGCTGCTGGAAGAAGCGCAGCTTGCGCACGCGTTCGGTGGAGACGCGGCTCGCCGTTACATTCGCGACCGCGCCCGAGGCAAAATCGAGTCGCGCATGCGCGATATCCACCTTGTTGGTCAGGACGGGAATCCCTATGGCTTTGATGTCGATCACTGGTGCATCCACCAAAGCGAGCAGGATATCTAGATCGTGAATCATCACATCATATACTACATCGACGTCCAGGCTGCGCGGCGTGAAGACGCCGAGGCGGTGGACCTCGAAGTACAGCGGCCGGTTGAGCGCGGGCATCACCGCAACAATTGCCGGATTGAACCTCTCGAGATGCCCCACTTGCAGAATGCGTCCCGCGCGCGAAGCGGCGGCGAGCAATTGATCGGCTTCGGCCAGCGAAGCGGCCATCGGTTTTTCGACCAGCACATCCAGGCCAAGTTCGAGCAGACGGCAGCCCACGCGGGCGTGCTCGACAGTTGGCACGGCCACGCTCACCGCGTCCGCGCGACCGGCAAGCGATTCGATGTCGGGAAACACTTCGCGTAGAAAATTCCTGGGCGCCTGTGCCGCGCGCGCGGGATCGGCGTCTACAATGCCGATGAGTTCCGCATCAGCAAGCTCGCGATAGACGCGGGCGTGGTTCCGGCCAAAATCCCCCGCGCCCACCACGGCGACACGGATTTTATGTGTTTTCTCAGGCTGAATTCCCGGACTCACGACTTCCCCTGTATCGCCGGACGCTCCACCACCCCAATGCCTTCCAGCGGAAATGCTTCGATGGCGATGCCGGCGGCGTCAGCCGCTTCGATGACGCGCAGGCGGTCAAACAGCAGCGTGCGCCCCGCGTCCATCCCCAGCGCGGTCACCCGGCACTTTTGCATCACTTCGACGGTTTTGAGCCCCACAACGGGTACATCAAATCGCATGTCCTGCCTCGGTTTGCTCACCTTGACCACCACCAGGGAACCATCCCCGGCGATGCGAGCGGCGCGCTCAATAGTTTCGTCAGTCCCTTCCATGGCCTCGACGGCCACGCAGGCGCGGTCGCGGATCACCACAGTCTGGCCCAGATCGAGCCCGGCAATCTGGCGCGCGATTTCGCGTCCGTAGGCGATGTCCGCAGCTTCGCGCTCATCCGGCGCGCGGCGCGTGAGCACGCCCGGCGCGGGAATGAGCGGCTTCAGAAAGGTGGTCGAGTCCACGAGCTCGATTCCTTCCGATTCCAGCATGCGCGCGACGGCACCGATCAGCGAATCCGTATTCTTCAGTGGCAGCGAAAGAAGAAGTTTCGCTAGTTTCCAGTCCGGACGAATCGAGCTGAAGATTTTGTTGTGCTTCACCTGCCCGGCCATCACGGCGCGGTTGACTCCTTCCTGGTGCAGAGTTTCGATTGTGCGCGAAAGCTCTCCCAGGCTCACCCAATGGAGTCGCGAGCGCGATTTTTTCGAGCTCGGGAGAAGCCTCTTCCCGGATCGCGATGACGGCCATGTCGATTCCCTGGCTGCGCGCCGCTTCGAGCACTAGAAACGGAAATTGCCCGTTGCCGGCAATGAGGCCCCAGCGGGCGGCACTCATCGCAGGCTCCCAGCGGAGCCCGCACCCGAGACGTCCGGTCGAGGGGGCGAAGCCATGGATAATGAGAAATTCACTTGTGAAGGCCGCGCTGCGCCGACTCGATGAACTCCACCAGTTCCCGGATGTCCGGGGAGCCGTTAAGCTGCGCGCGAATCTGTTCCAAGGCCTGCGTGGTATTGAGCTTCGAGCGCAGCAACAGGCGAAATGCGCTTTCGATCGTATCGAGGCGCTCGCGGTCGAAGCCGCGGCGTTCGAGGCCCACTGTGTTCACGCCGTAGCAATGCGTTTCGCGTTCGGTGACCACGCGTGAAAACGGCGGCACGTCCTGCGTGATCACCGTGCAGGCGCCCACATACGCGTACCTGTCCAATGCGGCAAAACTGGTGCACCGGGCTAAACGCTCCGACGTTCACCCAGTCCTCCACAGTCACGTGGCCCGCGAGTGTCGCGCCATTGGCAAAGACCGTGTGGCTGCCAACGACGCAATCGTGAGCCACGTGGGAGTAGGCCATAAAAAGATTGTCGTCGCCAATCCGCGTGACGCCCCCGCCCTGCGTGGTGCCTCGACTCACCGTGGAAAATTCGCGAAAACGGTTGCCATCGCCCACCACCAGTTCGGTGCGCTCGCCGCTGAATTTAAGGTCCTGGGGATCCCCGCCAACCGAACAAAAGGAATCGAACACATTCTTGCTGCCGATGCGCGCGGGACCGCGGACCACGGCGTGCGGCTCGAGCACGCAATCCTCTCCCAGTTCCACGCCGTCGCCGATCACGGCAAATGCTCCGACCCGGACTCCGCTTCCTGTACGGGCGCTCGGAGAAACGATGGCGCGGGGATCGATTTCAGTCATTGCCGCGCACCACGTCGACTTCCGCGGGCGTCTCGCTCGGCGCGGCCACGGGATCACGGTCCACCAGCATGCACCGCAGGATGGCTTCTGCCGCGACTTCTCCATTCACCGTGGCCACGGCGCTCAGCTTGCAGAAAGTGCGGGCGATACTTGAGGACGGTTACTTCCATTCGCAGCTGGTCACCGGGAAGAACCGGACGGCGGAAGCGCGCTTCATCCACGGCTGCGAAGTACAAGAGCTTCTTATCCCGATCGGGAATTTCCAGCAACAACAGGAGCCCGCCGGTCTGCGCCATGCCTTCGATAATCAGGACGCCCGGCATGATGGGTTTTCCCGGGAAATGCCCCTGAAAATAGCTCTCGTTAATGGACACGCTTTTCACTCCCACGATGCGCTTGAGCCGCTCGATTTCGAGAATGGCGTCCACCATCAGAAACGGAGGGCGGTGCGGTAGATATTTCATAATACCGGCAGTATCGAGAAACATTTCATTGCCTCAATAAGCGCCTCTGAACGACGGTGGATCCGGTCGGCGCAATGGTTAGAATTATATGCGAATAACGCCGGGCAGCAAACGGGGTTCACCTCGAGTCGTTCCCATGATAGGTACATCCGGAGTGATTTTCGCGCACGATGTCAAACTGGCCAGAGTGGCGCCGAAACTCTGCCTTCCTATGTCGTAGTCATGTGCCACGCATTCCCGTCGTTTCGCTGCAGCTCCCCGAAATAGCCGATCTGGTGCAACTCTGATTCTTGTAGATTATTCCGGCTTCCGTCGGCAAAGCCGCGATATGCTTCATCACCCGCATGAAATGGCGGTAGCTGGACGAGCGCCTCGGATTCCGCGAGTTCTTCACGTAGCACTCAGCGGACCCGACGGAGTAATACACGGTTGCCCCTGGATTTTAGCTTTATGTATAAGTATTGACTTTATGGAGGCTCGTGATGATTGGAAAGGGTTATCTTTCAGGATTGTTAGTCGGTTTTTGCTTGTTTTATCTGGCTATACCGACGCACCTCGCGGCCCAAAGTCCACATTCCCAGGAATTGCTGAAGGACTATTCGAAAGGGCCTAGTTGGTTTGGCAATTTTGTTGCTCCCTACAGGCCGCAGGAGATCCCCCAAATCTCGCTGGAGAATTCTCCGAGGATTCAGGATCTCATCCACGATGGGATGCTGCGGCTCTCCTTAGCGGACGCACTGGCACTGGCGATTGAGAACAACCTGGATGTTTCCGTCCAGCGTCAAGTGGTGCCGCTGGCTCAGACCGATGTCCTCAGAACTGAGTCCGGCTCGGCCGCGCGCGGATTTTCGGGCGCGGCGATTCCCCTGGGCCTATCCGCGGGAGCCCTCGGAGTGGGGGTCAGTACGGCGGTGGCCGGAGGTGGCATCGGGAATGCCGGCGGAATCACTGGCGGAGGCGGCGCGGTCAACATACCTCCGGTGGGCACGTTTGATCCCACGATCAATTTCAATTTCAGCTGGGACCGCGTTACATCCCCTCTCAATACAATCGTCGTGGCTGGCGTACCGTACGTCACGGCATACTCAACGTCCTACGCGGGCAGTTACACGCAACTCTTGCCGACTGGCACGAGTTACTTTGTGAGTCTGAACGGTTTGCGGTCTTCCTCGACCCAGCAAAGTCTCTTGTTCGATCCGGGGGTGGCCACCCGTATGTCCTTCGGATTCAATCAACCTCTGCTGAGCGGCTTGGGCCTGAAGCCGAATAAGCGGTTTCTGCTGGTTGCCCGGAACAATGAGAAAATTTCCGGACAGATTTTTCGGTCTCAGCTGACCCAGACGATTGTCCAAGTGGAAGACGCGTATTGGGACATGGCGCAATTCCAGGAGAATGTCAGGGTCGCGGAGCAGTCTCTCGCCGCGGCCCAAAGGCTTTATGAAAACGACAATACGCAGGTGGAAATCGGGGCTTTGGCGCCGTTGGAAGTAGCTTCCGCCAAATTCGAGGTGGCAGCCAGCCAGCGCGATCTGGTGGTCGCCAAAACCAACCTCCAAATCCAGGAAACCCAGCTAAAAAATATTCTGAGCAAGCGAATCGATGCCGACCTGGACGCGGCGACAATCGTGGTCACGGACTCCTTGCCGGAACCCCGGGATAGCGATATCCCGACGTTGCAGGACGCTCTGGCCGAAGCCTATCGGAACCGTTCAGATTTGCAAATCGCAACAATGAATGTGGAGAATGAAAAAATATCCACCCAATACACGGGGAACAATCTGCTGCCAACCGGCAACGTATTTGGCCAATATGCGGGCGCGGGCCTGCAAGGCAATTGCACCGTGCAGGGCAAAGCGACTTGCAACACAACCAGCGTCCTCCCACAGGGTGCCATTGTTCCGGGTGGGCTCGGAGATTCCCTCACTCAGATGATTGAAGGGACTTATCCGGAACAGTCTGTGGGCTTCAGTTTGATCCTCCCGATCAAGAACCGCGCCGCGCAAGCTGACAATTTGCGGGCACAACTGGAGACGCAGCAGACTCAAATCGGCCTGCAGGGTTTGCGCAACCAAGTCGAACTGACTATCCGGCAAGCAATGATCGGGTTGGTTCAGGGCAAGGCCCAGGTGGAGGCCGCCCACCAGGCCGTTCTCCTGTCACAGCAGGTCCTGGATGTGGAACGAGTGAAGTTTGGTGCCGGAAGTTCCACACCCTACGACGTTATTCTCCGCCAGCGCGACCTCACCATGGCTCAGTACGCAGAGGTGCAGGCCGTAGGCGCCTATGCCAAAGCGTTGGTGGCTATAAACCAGGCCCGGGGGGGAATGCTCGAACGGAACGGAATGACCTTTGACGACGCATTAAGGGGCACCATCACCAAGATGCCGGCTCCTCCATTCAGCGGGGGATTCACCCCGGGAGGCCGGTAAGGATCTCATGCGCCCCCGAATAGGTTGGAAAATACTCACGTCGTCAAGGCTCCGCCAGGTGTCTCGAATCCCTCCGCAGCTTTCCAAGGCGATCAATGTTTGCTTTCTTCTGATTGGTCTTCTGCTGGTCGCCCAGGCATGCACGGCTCAGGCAACCCAGACACGCGACTACAGCGCGAACCCGAAGTGGTTCCCGCGAGTCTTCACACCATACACGCCGGCGCGGATTCCACCCCCCGATTTGAGCAATACGAAGTCCCTCTCTCAGATGATTCGGGAGGGGAAGATAGAATTATCTCTCGCTCAACTCGTGGCTGCGGTGGTGGAAAACAACCTGAACATTGCCGTAGACCGTTATAACCATTCTTTCGCTCAAGCGGACCTCCTGCGGGCCAAAGGAGGGCAAGCCGCGCGAGGCGTGAATGCTGTCGGAGCAGTCATTCCGGATGCGCTGTTTTCGTCAGCCATCGGAGCCGGCGTGGGCAACATCGCTGGATTGGGCGGCATTGGTGTAACCGGTTCGGTCAGCGGAGTGACACGATCTCTTAGTATTTCTCCGCGCGGCGCATTCGACCCGACGTTTTTATTCAACGTCAGTTGGGACCGCACTTCTAGTCCCCTGAACACCCTGGTGGTGGCCGGGTCTCCCACCGTCATTTCCAACTCCGCCTTCTACCAGTTCGGCTGGCAGCAGGCCTTTACCACGGGAACCAGCTTCAGCCTGCAGGTCAGCAACCAGCGCCAGAGCAGCACACAGCAATTCCTGATCTACAATCCGGATGTCATCACCAGAATGTCTTTTAACATCGTTCAGCAAGTGACGAATGGGTTCGGTTTTGAAGTCAATCGCCGTTTCCAAAACGTGGCTCGAAATAACGTAAGGATTGTCCGCGAATGGTTTCGGCAACAGGTCAGCACGATACTGGCGCAGGCAGAAGGCAGCTATTGGGACCTGGTGTTTGCTCAAAAGCAGGTGGAGGCAACGGAACA
This sequence comes from Terriglobia bacterium, assembly GCA_963705015.1. Taxonomy (GTDB): domain Bacteria; phylum Acidobacteriota; class Terriglobia; order Acidiferrales; family UBA7541; genus Palsa-360. The sequence goes on along the minus strand of CAVPIN010000002.1, from coordinate 4,320,101 downwards.
AGCGCTGAAGGCCGCCCAACAATTGTATGAGAACAACAAGACCGAGATGGAAATCGGGAATTTGCCTTCTCTCGATGTGATTTCGGCTGAGGCCCAGGTAGCTTCGAGCCAGAGGGACCTGATCGTTGCGCAGACCAACCTCCAGCAGCTGGAATTGAAGCTCAAAATTTTCTTCAGCAAGCAGATCACGGATGCTCTGGGAGACGCCCACATTGTGGCCACCGACCCGCTGCCGGAGCCGCAGGATGCCGATATTCCGCCTCTCGATGAAGCTCTATCTGCTGCGGCGCAGAATCGTCCCGAGTTGCCTCAAGCAGAGGGGACCGTCAGGAACGACCAGATCGCTGTCAAAGTGACCCGTAACTTTCTGAAGCCTACGTTCAATATTTTCGGGCTCCTTGCCTCTGCGGGTATTTCCGGAAACCAGCTGACTTCCAATTCCGCTGGGGGAGCCCCCATCCTGATGCCGGGCGGCCTGGCCCAGGAATTGAATCAGTTCATCCACTTCAAGTATCCGGAATATGCTGCCGGCTTTGCTCTCACCATTCCTATCCGGAACCGCAGCGCCGAGGCGGACAATGTTCGCGCCGATCTGCAGGAGCGGCAGTCGGAAATATCCCTACAAGAGACCCGCAATGAAATCGGAGTGGAAGTGCGCGCCGCCATCATCAGTTTGATGCAAGCCAAATCGCAGGTCCAGGCGGCGGGCGAAGCCGTGGATTACAGTAAGCAGAGCGCGGAGGCCGAGCAGAAAAAAATGGATTTCGGAGTCGCTACACCTTATAACGTGCTTCTAGCTCAGAGAGACCTGCTGGCAGCCGTTCTAGCCGAAACACAGGCCCGCGCCGTTTACGCTAAGGCGCAAGTGGAAATGAACCGGTCCATGGGCGTCCTGCTCGAAAAGAACCACATCGATGTGGAGGATGCCCTACGAGGGCGGATCTCCCAGGAAGAAAGGAAAGAGTAAGAGACGATGTCGCAACTCGGCCCCGGCTCTCATGTATCTCTGGGCGCATCCAGCTGTCACTGAAGCACGAGGGAGACAAAGCTGGGCCGCAATTTCAATTAGGATTCCTTTACCAGCGTTACGAGAATCGTATACGATCTAGCCCAATCGCGATAATATGCTCTTCGCAGGCGGAGCAGGCGGCCGCAACGCCTACAGGTCTGGAAAATCAGCGTGAAGGCGCAAGAGTCGGTACAAAGGACGAGCCTGGATTCGTGCAGCGCCGGGATTCGATAAAAAGTTATTCAGAAGGCTGGTGGATGTTGCGATTTCCTCCAATACTCGTTGTGATGCTGTGCACGGGCCTTTTCTGCCTGGGATGCTCCAAGACGCAATCCTCGAGCGGCCGTGTAAATGCCAGCACGGCAATTGGCGTACGAGCTGTGCCCGCACAGGAAGAATCCACCCGCGAGCGGGTAGAAGCTGTCGGATCACTTTTCGCCCTCGACGAGAGTACGATCAGTTCGCAAGTCGAAGGGCCAGTGAGCAAGATTCTGGTAGACGTCGGCGACGCCGTGAAAGAGGGACAAGTTCTGGTGGCCATCGAACCGACGGAACTGCAGTACGCGGTCGAATCGCAACGCGCGGCAGTCCGTCAGGTACGCTCGCAACTGGGGATTGGACCGGACGATCCACCTCCCGCCGACCCCTCCAAGGTTGCCTTCGTACAGCGTGCCGCCGCGGACCTGCTCGATGCCAAACAGAAATACGACCGCGCCCGACTTTTATTCCGATCTCAAGTGGTCGCGCAGGGGGATGTCGACGCAGCCATGGCAAAGTACGATAATGCCAACGCCACGCACGAATTGGCCATCCAGCAAGTCGAACAGCTTGCTGCGCAGCTTCAATCGAGCGAGACGATGCTACACCTTGCGGAGAAAAAGGTTGCGGATGCGTCGATTCGCGCTCCTTTCAACGGATTGGTGAAAGAACGGAAGGTTAATCTCGGCGAGTATCTCAAGGTGCAGAGTCCCGTCATGGTGCTCGTGCGTGAAGGCCCGCTGCGCGCCCGGCTGGAAGTGCCTGAAAAATGGGCTGCCGCGGTCCGGACGGGAGCCACCGTAGATGTTCACTTGGACGCCTTTCCGAATGAAACCTTCCACGGACAGCTTGTGCGCATCAATCCCACCGTCAACCCTGATTCTCGTTCTTTTGAAGTGGAAGCCATGCTTCCCAACCCGGACAATAAGCTAAAGCCCGGATTCTTCGTTCAAGCGTCCATGCCCAGCGAGATTGAAGAAAAGATAGTGACCATCCCGGAAGACGCATTGGTATATACATTGGGCATTTACAAGGTCTATGTCGTGAATGGCGACCGCGCGGTCGAGCGCAGAATCAAGCCCGGCGCGCAGAATCAAACACCGCAAGGCGTGCGCATACAGGTGGTCGAGGGGCTGAAGGCGGGCGAGCGTGTGGCTGCGGGGCCGGCCACGTCCTCGCTTTATGACGGGGCGCCCGTGCACGAAACGAGCCGCTGATCACACCGTGCGTATCCGATCACAACGCGGACCTACGGGAAGAGGCGAGGCCTCTCGATGAAAATTTCCGAAGTTTGCGTCCAACGACCCATCTTCGCGGTGATGCTCATCGCCTTTCTCGTGACTCTGGGACTATTTTCTTTCCGCTCTTTGGGCGTTGATCTATTCCCCAAGGTGGACCCCGCCACCGTAAACGTCACCGTCAATCTGCCCGGATCGAGTCCTGATGAATTGACAACCTCCGTAGTCCTGCCTCTGGAAGATGCGATCTCGTCGGTGAGCGGTCTGGATGAGTTGAATGTCCGCGTGGCGGAGGGCTCGGCAAACCTGAATTGCACCTTCAAGCTCGAACGCGACATTGAGGGTGCCGCTCAGGACGTCCGGGAAAAGGTCGCTGGCGCGCTCAAGAATCTTCCTCCCAACATCCTGCCACCGGTCATTGCCAAGGTGGACCCCGATTCCGATCCCATTCTCACCATCGTGGTCTCCGGGACGGGGGGGCGGCGCAATCTCACGGAAGTCGCCGACAAAATTGTGAGGCGGGGAATTCAGACTGTCGATGGCGTTGGAGAAGTGAGCCTGATCGGCGGTCAGGCCCGGGAAATCCGCGTGCTGATCGACGCGCAACGATTGACAGCTCACAATCTGAGCGTGGCACAACTGCGTGACGCTCTGGTGAATGAAAATGTCGAGGAACCAGGCGGGCACTTGATTCACGGTCCTGAGGATGTTGGCCTGCGGACCATGGGGCGGATCACAAGCGCCGACCAGTTCGGGGACATCATCGTCGCCTACCGCGGGGGCGCCCCGATTCGTGTGCGCGACGTGGCCCGTGTGGAAGATAGCGCGGAGGAACTGAAAGTCTGGGCCATGATGGGTGGCAAGGATGTCGTCAGCGTCCAGGTCACGCGCCAGATGGGCACAAATACCGTGCAGATCGCTGACGAGGTCAAACGCCGTGTCGAATTGCTTAAGAAGCAATTGCCGCCCGGCGTACAGTTACAAGTCATTGGCGATATTTCTACCTACATCAAGGCTTCTGTGAACTCTCTGCTGGAACATTTGATTCTCGGCAGCGTGCTTGCAAGCATCGTCGTTCTACTATTCATCCGAAACCTGCGCGCGGTGATCATCGCGTCGGTGGCGATTCCGGCCTCCGTCATTTCGACATTCACGCTGATGAAGTATATGGACTTCACGCTCAACAATATGACGCTTCTGGCGCTGACGCTCGCCGTAGGAATCGTTATTGACGATGCCATCATCGTGCTCGAAAACATCTTCCGCTACATGGAAGAAAAAGGCGTCGGGCCGGTGGAAGCGGCGATCCAGGGAACGCGCGAGATTGGCCTGGCGGTCATGGCCACCACGCTCTCTCTGGTCATCATCTTCCTGCCCATCGCGTTCATGACGGGATACGCGCGGCGCTACGTCAATTCGTTCGGCTGGACCATGGCGCTCTCCATCATGGTTTCCATGCTGGTAAGCTTCACGCTGACTCCGATGATGAGTTCGCGTCTGCTCAAAGTGAGTGCTACCGGGGGCCATGCAGCTTCTCGCGATTCGAAATTCGCCAAGTGGATCGAGCACACCTATCTGCGCGGCCTGGAATGGGCCCTGAATCACCGCGCGTTGATGCTGGCGGTCTGCGTGGGCGTGTTTCTCTTAACATTTCCCTTGTATCACCTGGTGGGCCGCGACTGGATTCCGTTTGACGACCAGAACGAGTTGAACGCGGCGTCGGACTTTCCGGAAAGTCAGTCGCTCGATCGCACTATCGCGACGTTCACGGATATGGCCGCCCAGGTGTCCAAAATCCCTGAAGTGGTGTTCGTGGAGGCTTACACGCAAGGGCAGACCTATCATGGGCACCTCTACATCAGCCTCAAGGATCGTTCCCAGCGCAACAGATCGAGCGCGGAAATTGGCAAGGACGTGCGTAAATTATTAAACACGTACCCAAACGCCATGATCACTGTGCGTCTGCCATCTGTCCTGGGAGGCGAGAACAATTCCCCGATCCGTGCCATCATCCGCGGTCCTGACATCGAAAAACTCGCCGTATTTGGCCAGCGCGCCACTGAAAAAATGAGGGAGTGGCCTGGCATGCAAGACGTCAGTCCCGACATGAAGCTCAACCGGCCCGAGCTGCAGGTGAAAGTGGACCGCCAGCGCGCCGCCGATCTCGGTGTCCGGATGGCCGATGTGGCTTCCGCGGTCCGGTTGATGTACTCCGGCGAAGACGAGATTTCGACATTCAAGGAAAACTCCGAACAATATTCGGTCACCATGCAATTACTCCCCGAGCAGCGGGACAACCTGGATGTGCTGGCAGGGCTCATGGTCCCTTCGGAGAAACAGGGCCAGGTCCGGCTTGAAAACATTGCCGCCATCGAACGCGGGAACGGGCCTCTGTTGATCACGCGCTACAACCGGCAGTTCCAGGTCAGCGTCTCGGCCAACGTCGACCCGGATTACCCGCTGGACGCCGCGGCCGATGCGACCCGGAGCGCGATGACGTCGCTGCACCTGCCCCCGGGCTATTCCTTCGGCTTCTCCGGCCCGGTGCGTATTCTCGATGAGACCACGTTGAATATGATCCTGGCGGTACTGCTGGCCTCGATTTTTATGTACATGGTGCTGGCGGCGCAGTTTGAAAGTCTCACCTACCCGTTCATTATTATGCTCACCCTGCCGTTGAGCATTCCTTTCGCGCTGTTTTCACTTTGGATTACACATCGATCCTTGAACTTGTGGAGCGCATTGGGAGTCTTCCTGCTGCTCGGGATCGTAAAGAAGAATGGTATTTTGCAAGTCGATTACACCAATCGACTCCGTGGAGAAGGAATGCCGTTGCGTGAGGCGCTGCTGGAAGCCAACCGCGTCCGCCTTCGCCCCATCCTGATGACTACATTTTCGATTGTGGCCGGGTTGATTCCTGTCGCCCTGGGCCTTGGCGCCGGATCGGAACAACGCGCCGCCATCGCTGTAACGATCATTGGCGGACAGACGCTGTGTCTCGCTCTGACGCTGCTGGTAGTGCCGGTGGCCTATTCTTATCTCGCTCAACTCCAATCGATTCAATGGGCAGAACACTTGGACCTATTCTGGGGCCGTTTGCGAACGCAGGTTGCACGGCGTTTTGGAGTGTTCTGAATTGGCAACTTCCCTCCGCGGCTGATCTGAAAAAAACTGATGTTCTTCATCCATATTGCCAATCGCCGCGAGCGATTTGTTGAGGTAATGTAGTTTCCGATGAAAACGGAAGAACAAATAACAATTCCCGAAGACTTGCCATTGGAGCAGTCAAACCACGAATCGTTGGCATTGAACGAAGAACCAATCGATTGGATGCGGCCGATTCTGGTCGGTGCGGTGGCAATCTTCCTGCTGCTCTCGGTGGCGTTGTTCAACGGCTATCCGACTGTCTTTTCGGATACTGGCAGCTATCTGTTGACAGGCGCCTTCTTTATTGCGTTCGAGCCGTTCCGCGCACCGGGATACAGTGTCTTCACAAGAATTTCGAGCCTGGGCACCAGCGCCTGGTTCACGATTGCAATGCAGGCCGTGATCGTCGTTTACGTCTTGCGCGAAACCTGCGATTACCTGATCGGTGGAAGCCGCAAACTCACCGACGTCTGCCTGGTCGCCAGCATTTGTGTTTTGACGGCACTGACCTGCCTGCCGTGGCTGGTTTCCCTGCTCATGCCTGATGTTTTCGCAGGAATATTATTTTTGTCAGCGTTTCTGCTGGCGTTCGCGGATGACTTGCACCTGATACGGCGGATCATGCTGGCTGGAGTAATGATCCTTTCGGTCGGGTCCCACGCGTCGATGTTCCCCATCGCAGCGTTGTTTGTCGCGGCAGTGCTCGCCCTGAAGCTCGCCTGGCGCCAGCCGGACGCAGCACCTCCGGCAAGGTCGGCTCTGGCCTGGTTGCTCGTGCCCATCCTCGCCGCGGGATTCTGGACTATGAACCTGAATCGCGAGATGGGGCTTGGCTTCAGACTTGCGCCGTCGAGAAATACCTTTCTGCTGGCGCGCCTGTTCGGCAATGGCATGGCAGCGGACTTCCTCCGGGAAAATTGTCCCAGTCGGCCGTTTATCGCTTGTCGATATCTTTCTAATCTTCCCCAAACACCGGAACAGTTTTTGTTCTGGCATCCTCTGTTGCACGAACTTCAGGGACACGAAGATGAGATGGACGCCATAACGCGTGGAACCATTCTTACTCACCCGCTGAGGTTCGTGGTGAGCAGCGCCAACGGGACGCTGCTCCAGCTGGCCTCGATCTGGACCGGGGACGAAATACGCACCTACCGCGCTCCACAATGGAATAACAGCGCGATTCAGCAAGTGTTTCCCGGGGATTTTCAGGCGTTGTCAAATGACAGGCAATTCCGCGGCCGCCTTCTCCCGCTGGCGGATAGCGTTGCGCGAATTCACAATACGATATTTTGGCTGAGTGTGGTGGTTTGCTTATTGCTTGCGCGGACCGGACGCTTTGCGCGCGTAAATCAGATCTTCTATTCAGCGCTTATATTTCTCCTGATCAATGCTGCAATCTGCGCCACATTTTCCGGAGTATACGATCGTTACCAAAATCGAGTGGCGTGGATTATTCCGTTTTGCCTCACTGCTTATATGAGCTGTCTGGCCAGAGAGTGGAAACGCAGCGCCGTTCTTAGTCAGGATCCTGCCTGCCCGTGATCTCGTGGCCATGCCTTTGTTGGCAGCGGGTTTTGTAGAAGTCGCCCGCTCTTGACCTGGGCACTTGTCTGTTCATTCGTGGATCAAATTGAGTCATTGCCGTTCTACGCGAGGAGTTGCCCGCAATACGGCGCGTTGTTAGCATAGCGGCGCGATGCAGGGTCACCCCACCATGCGTTCTCTGATCGATTGGCTGCGGCCGCGCGAGAGCGCCATGACGCGGCTCCTTGGCCGGTTCGTGCGCGCGGAATCGCCCAGCTTTGACAAAGCTGCAGTGGACCGCTTTGGCAGGATCGTAGCGGCAGAATGGAAACGCCGCGGGGCCAGCGTAACGCTGCTGCGCCAAGGACAGCGCGGCGACCACATTCGCGTGGAATGGCCGCCGAGCAAGAATCGTGCCCGAGGGCAGATCCTCGTTTTAGGGCATCTGGATACGGTCTACCCTTCTGGGACCATCGCCCAGATGCCCTTTCGCGTGTCGCGCGGGCGCGCCCGGGGCCCCGGCACATTCGATATGAAGGGCGGCCTGGTGATCGCTCTATTCGCGGTGGACGCACTCGCCGCCGCGGGCATCCTGCTGGAAAAGCGAATCGTCTTTCTATGGACCAGCGACGAAGAAATTGGCAGCGAAACTTCGCGTGCCATAATTGAACGTGAAGCGCGCCGCAGCGACGCCGTTCTTGTCCTTGAACCCGCACTGGGACCGGAGGGCCGTGTGAAGACTGGCCGCAAGGGCGTCGGCGAAATCGAACTCATCATTACCGGACGCGCGGCCCACGCGGGACTCAATCCCGAGGATGGAGTCAACGCCATCGAAGAAATCGCGCTTCAGATTGCGCGCATCGCGCAATGGAATGAGCCCCGGCGAGGGATCACCGTTAACGCCGGGGTGATCGAAGGCGGCACTCGTACCAATGTGATCCCTGATCATGCGCGGGCGCTGATCGACGTGCGCGCCACACGGCCTGCGGATATGCGCGCGCGCGAGCGAAAATTTCGCGCGCTCCGGCCAATCCTCAGGGGTGCGAAGCTCGAAGTCCGCGGCGGATTTAATCGCCCGCCGATGGAGCGGAAGACGAGCGTTGCGCTGTACGAAAAGGCCCGCGCGCTTTCCAAGGAAATGGGCATCGCGCTGGGGGAAGCTTTCGTCGGCGGAGGATCGGACGGAAATTTTACCGCAGCGCTGGGCATCCCAACGCTCGATGGACTCGGCGCAATCGGAGAAGGCGCGCACAGCCCGCGCGAGAATGTCGTGGTCCGTGCTCTGCCTGGACGAGCCGCTTTGGTAGCAAGGCTTCTGCTTTCCATATGAGTAACGCTATAGAGGCTTCCCCCAGAATTCATATAACGTGTGTTCGCAGTCCTTATCAGTGTTTACTTTTCCCTTTTCGCCGAGACTTCCTTCTCGATGCATATTTGGGTCTCTTCAATATAGCTCTTTCGCGCAGAGCCGGACGCGCCTTCGAAGAGTCACAGAAATGGCCACGTTGCCTGTTAAGCATGTGAAGGTAAACGGGCAGGATTCTGAGCAGGAGGGTCTCTATATCCCGCTGATTTCCGCCGCCCTCAATTTCATACCAAGAGAAATGATCCCAATATCCATCTTTCGAACTGCTACGATGGTGACTCCGCAAGCGACTACAAATCTTTCCCTTACCGAAATATACAGGCATTTGGCCGTTGAATAGCGCGTAAACACCATTCGGATTTTGATACTTACTTTTTAAGACCCTAAAGTTCTGAGGGTCACGATGCCAGTATTCCCCATGCCGCGATACCAGATTCATTTTGCACCTCCAGGACGCGACTAAGTTTACCGAGCAGGCGGATACTACAGATACGCCTTCCGCAGATATTCCACCGTAGATTGCATGAGGTCCGCATAAGAATCGTGGAGGACCGCGCGAATGGCGTCCTCGGTCGCGGATTGTGCTGCAATGCGGTCGAGGATTCGCCCCAGATCGTCCATGCCATCGACGACCACAATCGACTCAACGACGGCCAGAGACCAGGCGTAGGCATCGGAGGCCGTCTGCCTGGGCAGATTCATCCACGACGACTCGTAGGACGCGAGCGAAAATTCCATGTGGCGTTCATACGCCGCGGAAAGAGCCCCGGCGGCAGACCGGCTCCGTTTGCCTTCCATATATTGCGCGATGCCTTCCTGCAGCCACACCGGGCACCGCCCTCCGGTTTTCTGTCCCACGAAACTGTGCGTCAATTCGTGCTTCAGGACGCGCGCCAGCTCATCGTTCACGCTGGACAAGCCTTCCACCGGGATGCGCATGCGGCCGTCATTCAGGGCCCCAACCCAACTGGGCGCACGCGTGATGTCCGTAAAGGCCTTATTGGTGTAAAGAATTACGCCGATGGGTTCGGGAGGTTCGTAGCCCAGCGTGGTGGAGATTTCCTGGTACTCGGCTTCGAGTGTTTGCAGGATTTCACGGGCCAGCTCAGGTTCGGCGCTTCCGTCATAGCGCAGGAGGAAATGGGTGGTTTCGCGTTCCCCGTAGGCGGCTTCCTGTGCCATATCGCGTTCGGCCTTTTCGAGCGCGCGCTGCACTTCCTCATCCGGCTTCAGCGTCAGTGCGCGCTTCCATTCCGAGACCGCGTCTTCCAGGCGATTTAGTCCGTAGTACGCCCAGCCGGAAAGCTTGGCCACGTCCACCGAATCGGGCTCGACGCGCTTGGCGCGGTTGAGCAAATCAAGAGCTGCCGAATACTCGCTGCGCCGCAGATGCAAATACGCGCTCTCGACCAGCAAATCCGGGTTATCCGGGGCAATGCGCAGACCCGCGTCGTAATGCCCCTGTGCCTGTGCATAATTCCCTACGCTGATTTCAAATTGCGCCGCGGCAGTTTCGGCGGCGACCACCCGTGCTACTGCCGTCGCGCTGGGATTGGCGGCCGCCTCGGATTCGAGCCGTGAAAGCAAATCAAGGTCAATGGAACCATCGCGCACCGCGGCGCGCACACTTTCATCATTGTTGGCCGGGAGCGACAAACTGGGAGGCGTGATCGGCAGGTTGGCGGCCCGGTCCGCGGCTTTTCCGCCCGTGGACTCCGGCGCGGTGTCGTGCACAACTTTATCTATTATGGAAGCAGGCAGACTGAGGCGGCCCGCGGACGTTTCGTAGCTGACCTGCCCGTTTTCCTGGATTACGTTTGAGGCCGTAATTTTTCTGCCGTTCTTGAGATAGATCGTGTCGGCAGACGCAGTTCCGGGGATTGCGCAGACAAAGCACAGAGCCGCGATCAACTTAAGGGAAAGGGACGCGGAAAACCGCATGACCCCATTTTACCAAGGGAGTCTTCCGGTTCCCTCATCTCCTTGCCGGATGATGCCCAATATTGCTACAGTCAGGTCACCATGCGAATTCGGGTTCTGATGGTCCTGGCGGCGTCGTTGTCCTACGCGGGCGGTCTTGCGGTGTCTGCCGCAAGCGCCCCCGCATCCACCCAGCGCCCCAGGGAAATCTATGAAGCGCTGAATGCCCTGCGCGTCGACGCCAAACAAATCTATCCTATCAGCGATCTGCGCCTGCGCCGGGACGGCACCGGCCTCACGTTCACCGAAGGCGAAATTGGCTTTCTCGAAGCCTACGACGGGCGTGTAACCGGGGTCGTGTTTTCCGGCCGAGGCCACGCCAGCGCGAATCTGCGGGACCCGGCCGAAAGGCAATCCCTGGCCCATTTTCTGGGAGCGCCGCTTCTGGACCAGAATTTTTCGGGCGCCTACCTGCGTTTCGACGACGATACCGCCGAGGAAATTCTCGACCAGTTGCACCATTCCGGCGCCGTGCCTAAAAGCGACGATAGTTTTGTGGCTACCTGGAACAAATCCCTGCCGAATCTGAATCCCGACCAGTCCACAAGGCTCCTGCTGGACTGGGTATCAGAAACCCCGGCCCCCTATTTCTACGCGGAACTCCTCGACGAGCGCCTGGGAGCATACGAGGTTATTGTCGACCACCGTAGGACTGACTCCGTCATGATGGGGCAGGAAAGATGGACGAACGGGAATCATTACTACGACGTGTGGGCCTCCTTCCCGGGAGCTGACGCGACGGCCCCGTCAGCTGTGGTCCCCGTTTCCTATGCGGTGGACACGACCATTGCCTCAGACCGCACAATCGATGGCACGGCAACCATCGAACTGCGTGCAGAACGTTCCGGAGAGCGCGCCGTCATGCTGGAGCTATCGCGTTTGCTCCTGGTGCAATCCGCGCAAGATTCTAACGGCACCGCGCTGGATTTTTTCCAGAATGACGCGATCCGCAGAAGCGAGTTGACCGAGCGGGGCAACGATTTGGTGTTTGTATTTCTGCCCGAAACCGCGCGAGCGGGGCAAACCTACGGGATCCGCCTGACCTATCGCGGGAACGTGATCAGCGACGCTGGAAACGGGGTGTATTTCGTTGGGAACCGCGGCATCTGGTACCCACATTTTGAAGGCTTGGGGCAATTTGCCACGTTTGACATGACCTTCCACTGGCCCCGTAAACTGCAACTGGTGGCCACCGGTGAAAAACTGGAGGAGCGGGAAGAAGGCGATCAACGCGTGGGTCACTGGCGATCGGAAGGGCGCACCGCGCTCGCCGGGTTCAACTTGGGCGTCTACACGATTGAAAATATAGAGAACCAGAATGGGGTCAAAATCCAGGTGGCCGCGAATTCCCAACTGCAGGCCGCCATCGAAGAGAGCCGGCGCTCGCAATCCATCGACGACGCCGCGGCAATTAACCCGGCCGGACCCACCATCCGGCGACGACGCCGCACGCCCCCTCTTCTTGTCGAGCCCGATGAAGAAGCCATGCCTACAGCTAGTGCGCTGAGGGACGTTGGCCTGGAAATCGCGAAAGCGATTCGCTTTGAACAACAGTGGATGGGGCCCTTCCCGTTTCATGAGCTGGTCGTGACTCAGGTTCCCGGGGACATGGGGCAGGGATTTCCAGGCCTGTTGTACCTGCCCTCGCTTTCGTTTTTGCCGGTCCTCGCGCAGCAGCATGCGGGGATGAGCGGGAACACCCAGGAGACGCTGACGGCCATAATTCCTTATCACGAAGTAGCTCACCAGTGGTGGGGCAACGTGGTGGGCTGGGACAACTACAGGGACCAGTGGCTTACCGAAGGACTTTCAAACTACATTGCCCTTGTCGGCGCCGACTTGGAAAAACCCGGCGAGCATCTCTTGACCCACAGGCTCGATGCATATCGTAAGGAACTAACTACAACGGCCTCCGGCCAGGAAACCGCCCCCGACGACGCAGGTCCCCTGGTGCATGGGTATCGTTTGGTCTCCTCGCGCGATCCGGATGCCTTCCCGAAAGTGCTATATGGCAAAGGGACCTGGGTGTTTCACATGTTGCGCATGATGTTACAGGACCCCGCCTCGAAGAATCCTGATGAGCGTTTCATCAAACTGTTGCGGGCATTGCTGGAATCGCATCATTATCGCGCCTTGACCACCGACGATTTTCAGAAGGCCATCGAACGCGTCATGACTCCTTCCATGGCCATCGAGGGCGGCCATTCCATGGATTGGTTCTTCGAGCAGTATGTAAGGTCCACCGGAGTTCCAGCCTACGCAGTGAAATATACGGTCCGGCCGGGCGCAAAGGGTTTTCAGGTGCGGGGCAGCCTGATCCAGAAAAATGTTCCCGACGATTTCGTGTTGCGGGTCCCGGTGTACGGGCAGGCACAAGGTGGAAAACCGATTCTGCTGGGAAGCGTGGTTACCTCGGGGGAGGAAACGGCGTTCCAGTTCGTGAGCGCGACCTCGCCCAAACGGTTACTGATCGATCCTCAGATGACGCTGCTATGCCTGCCGGAGACGTCCTCATCGCCCGGTCCAGAATAGAACCTGGGCTGCAGCCAGTGTTCCTGTAGCGCTCGCATTCAGGCCGGTTCTAGATCGTCATCTGAGATTTCGGACTTCCGAAAAAGTAAAAAGGCGGCCCATTTCGAACCGCCCTCCACAATAACTTGTTTGGATGATTTCTTAAATTAAAGGCCGCACGGGCTCATGAGCGCACGCCAAACGAGGACGCCTGTGACTGCCGCCACCCCCGCAGCCATCGCGTAGTATGCGGCACGACGTCTGCGTCCCGAATGCAAAGGTCCGCCTTGTGGGCCCGGGTCTACATCTCCAGGTTCAATTTCCATGCGATAGGAGCTGCCGGCGTCAATGGTCTTAACTTCGCCGTCATAGGTAACTTCGAGTCCCCCGCGAGAGCTGCTCAAGAGCAATTCAGTGGCGCTGACCCTTGTGACTTGGCCTACAGCGCCCTTTGTGCCAGCTGGACGGATGGTCGCGCCGTCGGCAAGCAATTCAAAAGTCTGTCCCTGTGACGAGGAAACGACCACAGTTCCCCCCCCAAGATCGGCCGAAAATCCATTGGGGAGGCCGTGCACCAAGGCATTCGTGTTCATGTGCAAGACCAGTTGAGGTCCGCCAAGGCGGGCACGCAAAGTCCCATCTGTCGTCGCCAGGCGGTCACCATCATAGATCGTTGCGCCGGCACTCAAATCCGCGCCAACTTGCGCATTGTCGGCCTGCACAATAACACCGAGGGGCACAGAAGCTGGACTTGTCGGAGCAGCCAAAACAGGCATTCCAACCAGTGTGATGATTAGAAGAGCCAAGAGACACGTCATGAAGATTGTGCGCACAAAGACCTCCAAGAGGGCTACACAGCAAGGATAGAAATTCGGGGCCAAACTGTCAACCCAGAAGTGAGGAGGTGTACGTAAGATGCACCCCTTTGGGGCACTATGGGCTTTGGGGCTAAATGCCCGTATTTTGCCCGCCTACAAACGCTAACCTCTTATTTACCAACGATATCCATGGCTCTCGGTTGTGTGACGGACAGCGCCATTTCGACTCCGAGGCAATGGGATCACAAGCTTTAGCGCACATTTCCATTTGGATACTCTTCCGCCGAACCTTTGGGTCGCCGCCATCATCAACATTCATGCAGGTGTGAACGCGATGAAAACCCTCTGGAGGTTGGTATCCATTGCGTGAGAAGCAAGAACGAGCCGTCGAACCCCCGTGATCTCGCCGGGGATTGCTCTGCTTGCAAATTCGTTGTGCAGAGGGCAAGAGGAGCATATGATGTGCGCGAGTCGGAAATCCAAATCGGAAATTCCGGAATCTACAATTCAGGACTCTCGCCAAAATAAAAAAGGAGGTTCGCATGAGTGGAAAATGGCTGCAACTTTTGATGGCGCGGCGATCATTTCTTGCCCGGTTAGGGACAGGGGTAGGCGTTCTGGGGGCAACTGCCATCAGTTCTTCTCCAGTGGTCGCGCAGGGAGCGCCAGATGCATTGTGGCGGCCTGCTCGCCATGCGCAGGATGATTGGCTCGAAAAGATTCCTGGCCAGCATCGATTCCTATTCGATACCACGACGCCCGAAGGCTTGGCTTTGGCGTTCCGATTCGCCAGCAATTATTTTACGGTGAACCAGAATGCATACGGCCTGAAGGACAGCGACCTCGCCGTTGTGATTGTCGCGCGCCACAAGTCCACCTCGTTTGGCTACAACGACGCGATTTGGGCGAAGTATGGCAAGCAACTCTCAGAACAAGCCGAATTCACAGACCCGAAAACCAAGGAACCGCCCAAAGTCAATGTCTATGCCGGAGCGGGCGACGGTTCGGGGCAGTCGGGCCAAATGGACGCGTTGATCAAGAAGGGCGTGCATTTTGCCGTTTGCCAGACCTCCTCAAGAGGCATCGCCGGAAGAATCGCTCAGGCCACCGGCGGCGACGCCGGCAGTATTTTGAACGAAATCGGAGCGAACCTCATTCCCAACGCGCGTTTCGTTCCGGCTGGAATTTTGGCGGTGAATCGAGCGCAAGAAAGAGGTTACTCGTTCGCTCTTGCCACGTGAACCCCTGTTAATTGAGCGGCCCGTCCCATCCTGTGCCAAGCGCTTGGTCGTCGTCGGCTTAGATGCTGACGTGTTGAAGCTCCACGAAAACCCCTGGTTCCATTCTGCCGGGAAAGGATGCCTGGTTGCACCTCTGGCTCGCTGTCTTATTGATTGCCGCAATGGGGTTGGTCCTGGGCCTCCTTGGAGGAGGCGGCTCGATTTTGACGGTGCCAATCCTGGTTTATGTCCTGCGTATTGAGGCGCACGCTGCGATTAGTCTTTCGCTGATCTTGGTCGGAAGTACGGCACTTGTCGGTGCGTTTTTACATCAGGAAGCGGCGCGCGTGGCATGGAAGGAAGGACTGCTTTTCGTGTGTTTTGGCGTTCCGCTGAATTTTTTGGGTGCGGGCCTTTCCCGGTACGTTTCCGGCACAATTCTGCTGCTGCTATTCGGGGTGCTGATGGGCATCTCTGGAACGGCCATGCTCTTCAAGCGAAGCGAGCGGAATCAAGCAAATGAGCGAAACATTTGGCCCGTCGTGATTTCAGGCGCGACGGTGGGATTTCTGGCTGGTTTTCTCGGCGTGGGTGGAGGATTCATGGTCGTGCCGTCCCTGGTGCTGTTCTTGCACCTACCTATCAAATCCGCCACCGGAACTGCTCTGCTAGTCATCGCACTCAACAGCGCCCTGGCTTTGGTGGGACATCGCCACTCCCTGTTGGTTGATTGGGCCCTCGTGCTGGAGCTTGTGATTCCCGCCGTGCTGGCTACGTATCTTGGCGTCAAATTGACAGAGAAGCTCAGCGCGCAACAGCTTCGCGGGGTATTCGGCGTGTTCGTCATTTTACTGGGCGTGGTTATGGTTGCCACCAATACGGCCCTAATTTTCAAGCGGTGAGCGCAGATTCTGTTCGCACCCTTGGCTAGCGTTAAGACTAAGAACCGGCGTTCCGACAAGCTGAGGGGCTTCGACAAAAGCGGAATACGCCTTTAGAGGGTGAAGACATGACTTCGCTTCAGCCAGGACAGGCCGTTCGCGTGAACCTGGAGGGCATCCAGGTGGGCAATGTAGTCTTTCACGCGGCGGTCAATGCTGCTGTCGGTCACATCGTGCGGCAAACTTCTCAGGAACCGAGTAAATATCTCGTCAAACTGCTTTTTTCCTTCCGCGGAGTCACCGAAGTGGAAGTCACCGAAGATCGGATTTCCACGGGTTGATGGTTGCCTTCTTTGCTCCATCGAGCACTGAAATTCCCAATGGGGAAAATCTTTACGTGGCGCTGAGATAGAATATCAGCGCGGATAGCGGCAGGGCCGCATGTGGCGCGCGACGGCGCGTGAAGCCCGCAAGATTGAGGTTCACTTGATTCATCGGCATATCTTCCACAATGACCGCATCGCCCCCATCGAGCAGGCGCGTCTTTCGCCGGGCCAGGCTGGACTTTTGAACGGCTCGGGCTTGTTCACGACCATGCGGATTTTTCAAGGCGAGGCTTTCGCGTTCGAACGCCACTGGCGGCGGCTAGAAAAAGATGCTGGGCGGATCCGGCTGCCCTTCCCATTCGATCCGGTAATGGTTCGGCTTCAGTTGAGCGAACTGCTTGCCGCCAATCAAGTTGTGGAAGGAACGGCCAGGATCTACATGATCAATAACCGCGTGGGGTTTTGGCAAAGCGAGGAGCCTATTCCGCAGGTGGACCTGCTTCTCTTCACGGCCGGGCTGCCTCCCCATCCGGAGCAAGCTCGCTTGAGCATCGCCGAACATGGACGCCATGCAGCCTCACCGCTCGCCGGAGTCAAGGTTACTTCCTGGCTGAACAATGTCTGGCACCTGGCCGAAGCGCAGTCGCAGGGCTGGAATGAAGTGGTATTGCTTAACGAGCGCGGCGAGGTGGCCGAATGTACCACCGCCAACATTTTCTGCGTGAAAAACGGCAAGGTCGCCACGCCGCCTCTCTTCTCGGGGTGTCTTGAGGGCGTAACGCGCGGCGTGCTGCTGGAGATTGCTCCTCGCAACGACGTTTCCCTGATCGAGCAAACTTTGATGCCGGAGGATTTATACTCCGCTGATGAAGTGTTCATCACCTCCACCAACCGCTCGCTGCTGGGAATCAGTGAAATCGCCGGACACAAATACTCCGTCGTGATGGGTCCGGTCGCGCAAAAGCTGGAACGCGCTTTCGACGCCGCCATGCGTGAGTATGTCGCGCAGCGCGCCGCCAGCGTTCGTATTTAAAAAACCGTTAGGTTGCAAAAAACTGGAATTAGGCGTAGGGATGTAAGAGCAGCGCGCTGCTGAGAGTTGAGTTGGCAGGCATTTGCTTGATTGAATCATGAAGCGCTGGGCCAAATTCTCCGGTTCGGGATTGCTGGCCATGTCGTTCCTTACGACTGTGGCTTCGGCCGCGCCACCTGCCCCCGGCGGCAGCAGCCCCAATCGTCAAAATTTCGCCGGCAAACTTCCCATTCATGATCTGAACGAACAGGAAGCCATTCTGCACGCGCTCAACCGGCTTGGATTCGGACCCCGCCCGGGCCAGGTCGAGCAAATTGAAAAGACTGGCCTCGAAAACTGGATTCAAGCGCAGCTCCACCCGGAAAACATAAGTGATCCGGTGGTCAATGCCCGCCTTGCCGAATACCCTGAGTTTTCATTGGACGCTGCCGGTCTGCTGGATAGATATCCTGAACCGGCAATTGCCGCCAAGCGCCTGGGCATGAGCGTGGACGATTACCAGAAACATTTGGAAGACCTCGCGAAGCAGCCGGGGGGATTGCGCTCGCTGCCCTTCAAGACCCTCACCGATATCCAGAACAACGTGATGGAAGTGAAGATGATTCGCGCGGTCTACACTGATCGGCAACTCGCCGAGCAGCTCGCGGATTTCTGGTTCAACCACTTCAACGTGTACATCTTCAAGGATCTGGACCGTTGGTACGTAATCCCCTACGAGCGGGACGCGATCCGTCCGCATGTGCTTGGGAAATTCCGCGATTTGCTGGAAGCTACGGCGAAAAGTCCGGCGATGCTGTTCTATCTGGACAATACCGAAAGCGCGGACCCGCGCTCCTTTGACCGCCTGAAACAGCATCCCGTGCCTGCGCGCCCTGGAGTGAAACTCCCGCCGATCGGCGGCAAACGCGGCCTCAACGAAAATTACGGGCGCGAGTTGATGGAGCTTCACACGCTGGGTGTCGACGGCGGATACGCGCAGCAGGACGTAATCGAAGTCGCGCGCGCGTTCACCGGATGGACGATTGAATCGCCGCGGGAACATCCCCAATTTTATTTCGATGAGCGCCTCCACGATCCCGATCCCAAGCGCGTGATGGGCAAGAAAATTAAAGCTGGCGGAATCAAGGATGGCGAACAAGTCCTGGACCTGCTGGCAAAGGACAAGCACACGGCGCAGCATATTTCGCTGCAACTGGCGCAGCATTTCGTCTCGGACGATCCGCCCGCAGCGCTGGTCGCGCGCATGGCAAAAACCTTTGACAAATCCAAAGGCGACATCCGGGCAGTGATGACCACCATGATCTATTCACCGGAGTTCTGGTCCCGCGCGGCGTTTCGGGCCAAGGTGAAGACGCCGTTTGAGCTGGTCGCCTCCACCGTGCGCGCGCTCGGCGCGGATATGGACCAGCCGTTGCCGATGGCGCAGTGGGTCGCCAACATCGGAGAACCGCTGTACCAATGCCTGCCCCCCACGGGCTATTCGGACAAAGGCGTCACCTGGATCAGCACCGGTGCGCTGGTAAACCGCATGAATTTCGCCGTGGCCCTGACCAGCAATAAAATCCGCGGAGCGCGAGGTCGACGTCAATTCCCTGGTGGGCACAGACATCAGCGCGAATCCTCAATTGGCGCTGGACCGTGTGGAAACGGCGTTCCTCGCCGGGCAGGTCTCCGACTCAACCCGCACGACACTGCAAAATGAAACGAAAGATCCGCAAGTCCTCGGAGCGAAGCTTGACGACCCGGTGAAACAGGTCAACATTGCGCTGATAACGGGCCTCGTGCTGGGCTCGCCTGAATTTCAAAAGAGATGATTCTCAGGGACACTTGACGGATCCCGATTTCCGTCGCGTGGTAGACTCCCACGATCTCATTGCTGAGGTCCACGTGAACAAAACCTGGCTCGCCGTAATTCTGTTGATTTGCTGTGTCTCGCTTCGTGCGCAAACGCCGGACACGAAGACGGCTCTAGCTACCGCGCCGCCGCTCAGAGTCACACTTCTTGGTTCCGGGGGCGGGCCGCCGGTGAATCTGAAGCGTTTTGGTCCCAGCATTCTCTTGGAAACATCGGGCGGCGACAAGCTCTTGTTCGACTGCGGCCGAGGCTTTGCGGAGCGGTTGACGGAATATGGAGTCTCGCTCGGCGCCATCGACAAACTATTCCTCACTCATCTTCATTCGGACCATATTCTTTCCATCCCCGACCTGCTTCTCGTTGGCTGGATGGAAGGACGGAAGACGCCGCTGCGGGTGTGGGGGCCGGCGGGCACCAAAAACTTGATGGATTCCCTGGGCAAGGCGTTTGAGTTCGACATCCGGGCGCGGGCCGATTTTGATGACCGGCTCACCAAGGCCGGCATTCGCAGTTCCAGCACTGAAATTCAAGAGGGAACGATCTACGAAGAAAACGGCATCAAAGTGTCGGCGTTCCTGGTAGATCACGGGCCCGTGAAACCGGCGTTCGGGTATCGGGTCGATTACCTGGGGCATTCGGTAGCCATGTCCGGCGATACAAGTTTTTCAGAAAACCTGATCAATCATGCCCGGGGAGTGGATCTATTGATTCATGAGTCCGCAAACACAAATCCGCCAAATCCGAATCAATCCGAACGCGAGCGCGCGCAACAAGAAAAGATCAAGACCCTGCATACTCCGGCGGAGCAAACGGCGGCGGTCTTTAACCGCGTTAAACCCCGACTGGCCATCTACGCGCATGGCGGTGATCCCGCAGTTTTGGCCGAAGCTCGCAAGACCTACTCGGGGCCTTTGGAGATTGGTGAAGATTTGATGACCATCGAGATTGGCGACCAGATCGAAATAAAGAGGCGCGGAAAATGAGCATGGTCGCACTCGTCTATTGTTCACTGGATGTTCCCGATAATGGCCTCGTTTAAGTTCGGCCGCCGGATTTGTGAACGCTTGGCACACGCCCGAGACCCAATCTGTTAGAATCCCGGTCACCCGCGGGCTGAGCTGGGTTATATTCCGCGCCCGGCCGCAGAATTCACTGCGAGAAAGAGAACAAAGAACATGGCCAATGAAAAACCGCAAAACTTTGAAAACCATACCCGGCAGGTTCCAGCGTTTGTGATTGGACAGTTAGTGCTGATGGTGAACCTGGTCGGGAGGCTCGTGGCCCTCCGGAACGGCATTACATATGGGTCGGTGATGAATGTTCTGGTGGGAGCGGTCTTGATTGTACTCTTTGTTTTTGCGCGAAATTCCACGCTGGCGGTTCAGAACCGCCTGATTCGCCTGGAAATGCGGCTGCGCCTCGCTGGCTTACTGCCTGCGGATTTGAAACCGCGCATTCCGGAATTTACGCTGGATCAGTTGATCTCATTGCGTTTTGCCGGCGACG
Organism: Terriglobia bacterium; assembly: GCA_963705015.1. Taxonomy (GTDB): domain Bacteria; phylum Acidobacteriota; class Terriglobia; order Acidiferrales; family UBA7541; genus Palsa-360. The sequence continues at coordinate 4,299,429 of CAVPIN010000002.1, read as the reverse complement.
CGGAATTGCCTGGCCTCGCGCGCAAGGTGCTCGACGAAAAGCTGAACGACCGCAAAACGATCAAGAAATTGGTCAAGGATTGGCAGGCGGATTATCTGCGGGCGTAGCTATTTCGGTAGCGTAAGCTTCAGCTTGCGTGCCTTTTGCCGTTACCAATTTCAAAAGCACGCAAGCTGAAGCTTACGCTACCTATGCTACCTCGCCTGCGTATTTTCCGTGAAGCACCAGTGCACGAAGTCCTTGCCGTAGCGGGACGTCACCGACGCGGGAATATCCGATTCTTCCAGTTTTTCAAACTCGAAACTGATTTCGCCATTGGGCTGTACGGTCGCCAGCGCCGAGCCGTACACGTTTGTCAGTGCCCCATGCGCGTCGGCTGATTTTGGCGGCAGCGCGTAGCGTTCTGCTCCTGCGGTTCCTATGATCCATCCGGGCAGGACACCGCCGTGCCCTCTCCAGTAGTCCGTATTGAAAATCCCGTCCATGTAATAGTGCGAATGGCTCGCGAGGACGTAGACGAGCTTGTGTCCATCATTCTGCGCGTGCAACAGATCGGCGTAGACGCGCCGGCCGGTCTCGGTTCCCGTGGGCGACTCATTCATGCTGTGCCCCGCGGAGATGCTTTCGGGCAGGGCCTTGTGCATTCCCACAACGATTGTTCTCACGGCGCGATCCGCCAGATCTTTTTCGAGCACGTGCTCGAACCAGGCGATTTGAGCCGTGTCAAATTCCTCGGCAGAGGCGCTATCGAGGTTGTAGAAGGCCACGCCGCGGTCGATCCAGTGAAAATAAGTCTTCAGGAGGTGATCTTCCGGGTAGTCCTTGAGGCGCTGCGCTTTGAGCGCGGGAGTATCCAGCCAGTCCGCAAATTGCAGAAGAAATCCCTCGCGGGTTTTCGGAGCAACGAGTTCGTGATTTCCAATTCCTACAAAAAAGGGGATGGAGCCGAAGGGCGCAATCTGGCTGTCGATATAATCCTGCCACGCGATGCTGAGATATTCGTCCCTGGACGGCAGCTTCGCAATGTGCTCGGGCTGATGCTGGATGTCTTCGTCAATATTGAAGATCGCGCGCAGGTCGCCCAGGTGCCAGTAGAACGCGGCCTGATTTTTCTTCGCGGTTTCCGCGATCCCCGGCATCACCACGTCGCCGCAGTTTCGAGAATCACCGGATACTACAAAATGCCAGGGGCCGTTCGCAGGCTGTTGCGCGCGCGCGGGAACCGCTGCCAGCCCCAGAAACGCCACAGCGATGCTTGCAGAAACGATTCCGCGAAACATTACTCCTCCGGACACCTAGGAATGCTACCAGAACAATTCACGCCGGCACAGCGCGTCAATCATTTGGTGGTGGGCCGATAAGATGTGCCACGCTTGGACGTTCGGTCAGGCCCTCGTTCGCTATTCTCGTGACACGAAATCGAGCACATGGAAGTGAGCAATCGGAGAGTGAGAGCGTTCGATTCTATTGAAAGCCGCAGGGTTGACCGACCAAATAAATTGTGGAAACCCTCGTGAGAGTTTCACGAGCCATCCAGAACTGCGCAATCCCGCACGAAGGGCCGCCATCATTCGCTTTCAACATGTACCATCCTGGCTCAAGATCGCTGAATTGAAACTCGCCTTTCTCGTTGGAAGTCCCTCCGGTAACGACCGCATCTTTAATGTGACGCTGCTTCATCGGAAAGGGGCTATGCGCACCGATCCATGTTGGTCGTGCGGCCGTCAGCTCAAACTTCACAAGAGTGAGGGAAGCATGTGGAAAAAGCGCGCCCGATGAGTCACCCACTGTCCCGGTCAATTGAGCCTTGCCAGGTCGTTCTTCGTAAGTGACTTGTGGAGGCGCAATGTTTGGGGGGAGGATGACAGCCACGCAATGGCCTTCAGACCCGATCTGCAGTTTGAACGAAACCCGTTTAGGCATGCTGTCACTGATGGGGAGGCTATCGGAAAAGAATCCTGGGGATGAGGCCTCAACGAAGCGTGTGTTCGGGGGCAAACTGGCAAACGCAAATTCTCCCCTTCCGTCCACTGTCGTCGTGACCACCTTATCGTCCGAATAAAGAGTTACCGTGGCAGGAATAGGAACACCCGCGTACGAGACCTGGCCTTCCAGTCCTCTGGCAATTTGGCCGCCAACGGAGGAAACGCACAGTAGGCAGGCTCCCAAAAGTATGCAGGATAACCAAATGCGCTTTTGTGGGACGTTCACAGCTGCACTATAGCACCGGTCGAAAAGGGAAGCCACGCGCAGCTTTTAAGCTCACTCGGCCCGCGGCATTCCGGCGTTTTCCATGCCTTGTTTAAATTGGTCCTGATAAACGCATTACCGGAATCTGATGTCATAACGAGAGCGGCCTCACAGCGGCCCGAGTAAACTGTTTCGGTGTTCACCCTAACAGCGCTCGAGTCGAAGGAGGCCTCGATGCGGATTATAGGCGTTGATTTACACGCGCGGCAACAGACGATCGCCATGTTGGACACCGAAACCGGGGAGGTGACGGAGAAGGCCCTGAAACATGAGGGAGAGACGGTACGGGAGTTTTATGCAGCACTGGCGGGTCCGGTCCAGGTAGGGATCGAAGCCACCGGATCGATGCATTGGTTTTTGGAGTTGATGGAAGAGTTTGGGATTGACCGCCGAGTGGGTCATCCGTCGGAGATCCGCAAAGCGGAAGCACGCAAACAGAAACACGACCGGCGGGACGCAGCGTTGCTGCTGAAGCTCCAAGTCGAAAACCGTTTTCCCTCGATCTGGATGCCTTCGACCGAGCAGCGCGATCTGCGGACACTGCTGCTGCACCGTCATCAGTGGGTGCGGATGCGAACGCGGGTGCAGAACGCACTGCAAGCCATTGCGCTCAGTCGCGGTCTGCGTCGAGGCAAGACCCTGTGGAGCCAAGCAGGACAACAGGCCATCGAATCGTTACCGCTGCCACCGCATGCCGCCTATCGACGGGCCGAGTTGCAAGGCTTATACCGCATGTTGCGCGAGAAGATCGAAGAGCTGGACAGGCGGGTGAAGGAGCAAGCCCTGCAACGCCCTGGGGCCAAACTGCTGATGACCCATCCAGGAGTGGGACCCGTCACGGCGTTGGCTACCGACGTATTTTTAGGTGACCCGGCGCGGTTCGCGAACGGCAAAGCGTTGGTGAGCTACGTGGGGATCATCCCGAGCGAATATTCCAGCGGCGGTCAGCAGCGATTGGGCAGACTGAGCAAACAAGGCAACCCACTGCTGCGTTTTCTCTGGTGCGAGGCTGCTGTGCACGCCGTACGCCGAGACCCAGAGTTGCAACGCTTCTACCGGCGCAAGTTGCCCCAGAAGGGATTGGGCAAAGCCAGAGTTGCTGCAGCTCGCAAACTCGGTATCCGTCTGTGGATTATGTTGCGCGATCAAATCGATTACCAAGAGTTCTGTCGCCGCGGCCAGATGCGGCAGAAAAGCGGTGGTGCCCGTGCGGGGATGCCAGAGGTGGGCCATAGTCCTGTAGTGCAGTGACTGTGAAACTGATTAGGCTACCCGCCTCCCTGAATCGCAGGGAGTTCGAATAACTCATCATGGTCCTTGGTGACCGAAGAGATGTTTGGTGGGCAACACCGAATGGATGAACGGACACGGGCTGAGCGAGTCGGGTGAACACACATGAAAGGTACTCGACGGCTTACGATTTGCCGAACCACCCGGCGCTTCTGCGCCCACGGATGGGTGTGCGCAAGGCAACTCAAAGACCAATGAAGACCACTCTTGACACGGCCGCCCTCGTTAGAGATGGCCCACTGCGGATCATTTCATACCTATTGGCGCGGCGTTTCCGGCGGCATCATTTTTTCCGACGATTTCTGCACACGGTACACTTCCAGCGCGCCGTAGCTGTAGACTTTGTCGCCGATGGCCGCGAGGTCCGCGGAAAATCTTGACACGTCGTAGGCCCATACGTAATCGTAATCACTCTGCACTTGCTTCCAATCCGGAGGCGCTTCATACGTATGATCCCAAAACCCATCCGGCGTGTAGGAATCGTGAATAATTCGCATGGGCGTTTCGCCGATCGCGTCCATCAAATACGGGGAGAACCAGCCCCGGCGGATCACTCCATATGCCCAGAAATGCGTAAAGGGCCGCTCGATGGGATCCTGATCCCCTTCGACGATGGGCAACACCAGCGCGCCGCGCGGGACGTATTCAAAAGAACGCGCCAGCCCGGCAAGGTCCGTTTGTGCTGCGGCAAAATGTTGCATGAGGCTCGCTGTTCGCGCCATGAATAGCAGAAGGGGAATCACGGCGAGCCATCTCGCGCGCCTGCCTACGTGCGCCGTCGCGAATATCACGACAAGGAGCATGGGCAAAACTCGAATATCGAGGTCCGAACCTTCGCCCCACATCCAGGGAATCGCCCAAAAGAGCACAAAAAGAAATGCCGCGATGCCCAGCCAGCGGCGGTTCCAGCGGAACTCCGGATTCCGCCACCATGCCGCCAGGAACCACACTCCTATCGCGACGAGCGAAATCCAGTCGAGCGCCTGCGAGTAGCCGTGCAGGATCATTCGGAGCGAATCCAGCTTGTCTGCAAATCCGTGAAAGACTACTTTGTTTACGGCCAGACCGACGCGCGAGAAACGCAGATAAAGCACGACTCCAGGCAGGGCAAGCGCGCCGCTCCAGATCCAATCCCGAATCGGCCGGCGGTCAAACGCCAGATAGGCGGCGACGATCAGCCCGGCAATGCCGAATCCGAGCAAGTGCGTAAAATACAGCACGGTAAACGCAACGATCGCCGCCATCCACCTCGCGATACTTGGCTCTGCGAGCCAGCGCAGCCAGAGTCCCAGCGCCAGGAAACCCACCGCGATGCTCAAATCAAAATTCAGAAATCCTTCGAGGAAAAATACATTACTGGCAACCAGCAGAGTCCACAGGGCCGTCGCGTCTTCGCCGGGATTCACTTGCCGAAGAAAAAACCAGGCCGCCGCAGGCAGCGCGAGAACGCACAGGCTCAAAAATAAGCGGCCGGCCGTCTCGACTGGGAATAAACGCCCGAGCACCGCCATCGACGCGTCCATCCCCAAATAGGGATACGCGCCCCAATCGGCGCGATAAAACTCGCTGAACGTGAAGGCTGGATCATGCAAATGCGCGAGAACAAACGACCGCGCCAGATGATTCGGATAATCGAGCAGAGGAGGAAATGTAACGCTCCAGATGGGCGTGAGGAGCATGCCCGCGAAAATCAACGCGCTGATGAATCGCAGAGCAGGGCGGGGGGGAACTAAGCGCGCCAGTGTGGTGTGCGCCGTATCCACGCTTGGCACCTACCGGGCAATCCACAGCAGCGGCAGGAGCCCCAGAGCGGTCAAGCCGAGCAGCAGGAACAGACTCTGCCTCCCTGTCTTGGGATCGGCCAGCGTAAGAGCGATGAACGCTTTCGCAAAATTATTGCTGGCTGCCGCGATGATTACGCCTCCCGCAGCGAGCCCCAGCGGGGTCATTTTTCCTGCCGTTTGCGTGAGTCCCATGATGAAGGGGTCCACCGGGGCCAGGCCCGTCAAAGCCGCGAGAGCATAAATTCCGTTTCGCCCGAGGCGCATCATCGCATAGTTTGTGGCCACAAGCATGGCAACGAATACAACCGCCAGTGAAAACGCGGACGCGAGTTCCAGTGGATTTTGCATGAGGTAGGCGGATTCCGATCCCCCGCCGACGCCATCGGGCAGCATGGACCAGGCCCAGCCGCCGGCCACGCCAATCGTTCCAAGAATGAGAAACGCAATCAAGATCTGGTGTAAGAGCGCCGTGTTGAATAGCCCGACCAGCACCAGAAAACGAAAATACATCACGCCAGACGCCATTAAAATCCCACCCGCATAGCCATGCGGAGATTTTGCCGCCCGCGCGCGCTTGGCCATCACGAAGGTCGTGAATGTGGAGGAATACGCGCCACCCAGCAGCGCGGCCAACCTCATTCCACCTTTTCCCCTCGACATTTTCTCCAGCAGGTAGCTGCCATAGGACACTCCGCTGACGGCCACCACAATCAGCCAGGCCTTGAAGGGATTGAGGTCGAAGGACGTGTAGCCCCGGTCGGGAACAATCGGAAGGATAACGGCGGTCAGCAGCAGAAATTTCGTAAACGTGAAGATTTCTTCCTCGGGAATCTTGGTGGCCAGATTTTCGAGGAACTCCTTCAACTCCAGCAAGAGCATCGCCAGGATGGCCAGCGTGGTGGCGATCCAGAACTGGTCGCGGGACACCAGCGCGCCCACCACGTACGTGGCAAGCCCCGATAATTCCGTCGTGACTCCGGGTTCCTCAGTAGTTTCCAGCTTGTGCTGGTAAGAGAGCCAAAGGAAACCGCCAATCACTGCAAATCCGACCGTCAACGGCAGGAGTTGTCCTCCGGATAGCAAGGCCATCGAGTAGCCGATCAGGCCGATCAGCGGAAATGCCCGTACTCCGCCGAAACTATATTTTCTTCCCCCCTGCGGAGACACGCGGTGCTCCTCGCGCTCCAGACCGATCAGAAAACATAGGAACAGCGTCAGGATAATCTTGACGCCCTCGGGGGGGAAAATTTGCAGAAGTTTATCTGTCAACTTTTTACCTTGCGGTACAACGGCTCGGACCTCGTGTTCGCGGCCGGACCAATTTCCTGCCACCGCGAGCCTATCGGGATTCGCAACTAAACTCAATCGCCGTTTCAGGTGCCGGGTTTTTCCCTGCAACACTTGGCCGCTGTGGCGGCCTTCGGCTTGACCACGTCCGTCAAGGTAAGGCACATCGAAATCTGGCCGCCGAATCGACTACCCACTTACCAAATAGTTTCAAACTGTGATGAAAATCACATCTATTTGTAATCATAATGAGTTATAGAGTAATGTTTGGCAGGTGAAATAGAAACTTCGCCCCTGTCCGGACCAAAGGCTGGCCTCTATGAAACCTGATTGAAGAAGAAAAGGAGATTTACCATGGTAGAAAAATCCGCAGCTGCAGTTCAATCCGCACCCTCCCGGCCACCAGTAAAGGCAAGCAAGACAGAAAGTATCTCCGAACGCATCGAGAGCATCTACGACGCCATTTCGCGCCGCGCGTATGAATTATTTGAACGAGGCGGCCGCGTTCATGGCCTGGATAAAGATCATTGGCTGGAGGCCGAGAAGGAGTTATTTCTCCCCGTCCAAGCCAACTTGGAAGAGACCGAAGGGGAATTCGTGATGCGGGCCGAGGTTCCCGGCTTCACCGCGAGCGACCTCGAAGTCAATGTCGAACCCCGGCGCGTGACCGTCACCGGCAAACGCGAATCAACACAGGAAACTAAAGAAGGCACGGAAGAAAGTTCCGCTGAGATTTTCCGGACCATGGAACTGCCTTCCGAAGCGAACACCACAAAAGTCACCGCGACGCTCAAGGACGGCGTCCTCGAGGTGAAGATTCCCAAGGCGGAAGCAAAGAAAACTGTCCCCGTGAATGCGCAATCGGCATAAAACCCGCGTTTCACGAAAGATCGGATAAAAATACAGGCCGTTCCGCCAAGAGCTACGAATGCGGAACGGCCTTTTTTCTTATTCGCATAGGTAGTGCGCCGGGTCGGCGCCAAATTACCAGCGTGCAAAAAAGATTCAAAGCGCTGTCATTCCGAGGCACGCTGCGTGCCGAGGAATCCCTCCTTTTTCAACCAACCCAAAGAGGGATTCCTCGCTTCGCCTGCCTGCCGCAGGCGGGCTCGGAATGACGGGCGATGGGACTTTTTCCGAAAGCAATTACGCCAGAGTTGAGCTTCCCATGAGGTACTTGTCGATGGAGATTGCAGCTTTGCGGCCTTCGGAAATCGCCCACACCACCAGCGACTGCCCGCGGCGCATGTCGCCCGCAGCGAACACGCCCGGGACAGAAGTCATATAGTCCGCGCCGTGTGGCAACGTTGCTGCGCGGATCGAGATTCACGCCAAACTGCTCCAGCATCCCCTGTTTGACCGGACCCAGGAAGCCCAGAGCCAACAGGACGAGATCGACATCCATGGTCAGTTCCGTGCCGGGCATGGCCTCGAACTTGGGCGGCGGGCCGACGCGAACGGCATGCAGCTGTTTCACGTTGCCGTGGTCATCGCCCGTGAATTTGGCAGTATTGAGCGCCCAATCCCGCTTGCCGCCCTCTTCATGCGCGCTTTCGGTGCGCAGTTGCAGCGGCCACAGGGGCCACGGCGTGCTCGGGGAGCGTTCCTGCGGCGGCATGGGCATGATTTCGAACTGGTGCACGGACCTGGCCTGCTGCCGGTGGGCCGTGCCCAGGCAATCCGCGCCGGTGTCGCCGCCGCCGATAATCACGACGCGCTTGCCGGTGGCCAGAATCTGATCCGGCACTACGTCTCCGGCACCGCGCTTATTCTGCTGCGGAAGATACTGCATGGCGAAGTAGATGCCCTTTAGTTCGCGCCCGGGAACTTTGAGGTCGCGCGGACTTTCGGCGCCGCCTGCCAGTAATACGGCGTCGAACTCCTTGCGCAGGTCTTCCGCGGGCACATTTCCGCCCACGTGCGCTCGCGTCTGGAATTCGACGCCCTCGGCCATCATCTGTTCGAGACGCCGGTCCAGCACGTGCTTTTCCAGCTTGAAGTCCGGTATCCCATAGCGCAACAGGCCGCCGATGCGGTCCGCTTTTTCGAACACGGTGACCGAGTGCCCCGCCCGATTCAGCTGCTGGGCAGCAGCAAGGCCGGACGGCCCCGAACCGACCACGGCAATTCGTTTGGCCGTGCGAATTTCGGGAGGCTCGGGCTCGATCCATCCCTCTTCCCAGGCGCGTTCCACGATGGTTTTTTCGATTACTTTGATAGTGACGGGCGGTTCGTTGATCCCCAGCACGCATGCGGCTTCGCATGGCGCCGGGCAAATGCGCCCGGTGAACTCCGGAAAATTGTTGGTGGAATGCAGAACGCGGATCGCTTCCTTCCAGTGGTCGCGATAAACCAGGTCATTCCAGTCCGGAATGATGTTGGTGACGGGACAGCCCGGTGTGGCAGAACGGAATGCCACAATCCATGCAGCGCGCAGCCTGCACGCGCACTTTTTCTTCCGGGAACGGCTGGTAGACCTCGAAATAGTCGTGAACGCGCTCGGCGACCGGGCGCCGCGCGGGCATCTCTCGCGTATATTCCTTAAAGCCGGTTACCTTACCCACCGAGCACCTGCCCGTGCACCTGCACCACCTGTTTCTTGGCTTGCGCGGCTACCACACCCGCGGGGATCCGCGGAATTCCCAGCACGCGCTTGTACTCGTGCGGGAACACCTTGACGAACTTGGGGAGCATGGCGTCCCAATGCTTCAAAATCCACTTGGCCTGCGGACTGTCGGTAAGTTCCGCATGGCGCGCGACCAGCCGGTGCACCGTCTCGACATCTTTCGGATCGGTCGACCGCCTCCAGGTCCACATCGTTCCGGTTGCAGGATTCCGTCGCGAATGCGCCGGCCTGATCCAGAACGTAAGCGATCCCGCCGGTCATGCCGGCCGCGAAATTGCGCCCCGCCTTGCCAAGCACCACCACCATGCCGCGCGTCATGTACTCGCATCCGTGGTCGCCAACGCCTTCGACGACCGCCGTGGCACCCGAATTGCGCACGGCAAACCGTTCGCCGGCCATGCCGTTGAAAAACACTTCGCCGCTGGTCGCGCCGTAAAGACAGACGTTGCCGACCAGAATATTTTCCTCCGGCACGAAACGCGAAGTCGCGCGGCGGATAAATAACCAGCGTGCCGCCGGAAAGGCCCTTGCCTACATAATCGTTAGCTTCGCCTTCGAGCGTCAGCGTGACGCCCTTGGCCAGGAACGCGCCAAAACTCTGTCCGGCGCACCCGTGGAACTGGATGCGAATCGTGTCGTCCGGCAAGCCCGCGGAACCGTGTCGCCGCGCGATTTCGCCGCTGAGCATGGCGCCGACGGTGCGGTGCACGTTGCGAATCGGCAGCGTGAGCGAAACCGGCGTACGATTTTCGATGGCCTCGCTGGTCTGCTCGATCAGCTTGCCGTCCAGCGCGTCGTACAGACCGTGATCCTGCGCCTGCGTGCAGCGGCGTCCCACGTGGCTGGGCATCGGCGGATTGTAGAGCACCGACGACAGTTCGATTCCTTTGGCCTTCCAGTGGTCCACGTCCTTGCGCTGGACCAGGCAGTCCACGCGGCCAATCATCTCATCGACTTTCCGGAAGCCAAGCTCCGCCATGATCAGGCGGAGATCTTCGGCCACGTAGAACAGGAAATTGATCACGTGCTCCGGCGTGCCCTGGAACTTCTTGCGCAGTTCCGGGTCCTGCGTCGCCACGCCTACCGGACAGGTGTTCAGATGGCATTTCCGCATCATGATGCAGCCCATGGCAATCGAGCGGCGTGGTGGCGAATCCAAATTCTTCCGCGCCGAGCAGCGCCGCGATGGCAACGTCGCGGCCGGTTTGCAGTTTGCCGTCCACCTGCAAGCGCACGCGGCTGCGCAGATCGTTCATCACCAGAACCTGCTGCGTTTCCGCGAGTCCCAGTTCCCAGGGGACGCCGGCATGGCGAATCGAACTGACGGGCGAAGCGCCGGTGCCGCCATCGTAGCCGCTGATCAGGATGACGTCGGCGTGCGCCTTGGCCACGCCGGCAGCCACGGTTCCCACGCCCACCTCGGCTACGAGCTTCACGGAAATGCGCGCCTGCGGATTGACGTTCTTCAGGTCGTAGATGAGCTGCGCCAGGTCCTCAATCGAATAAATATCATGATGAGGAGGCGGAGAAATCAGTCCCACGCCGGGGATCGAATGGCGTATGCGGGCGATGAAATCATCGACCTTGTGGCCGGGCAACTGGCCGCCTTCGCCGGGTTTCGCGCCCTGCGCAATCTTGATCTGCAGGTCATCCGCATTGATCAGGTAATTGGCGGTCACGCCAAAACGGGCCGAAGCCACCTGCTTGATCGCGCTGCGGCGCAAATCGCCGTTGGCATCGGGAATGGTATCGAGCTTCGTCTTCCCCGCCTTCGCCGGTGTTTGATTTCCCGCCGATGCGGTTCATCGCGATGGCCAGAGTCTCGTGCGCTTCCTTGCTGATCGAGCCGAACGACATCGCGCCGGTGGCAAATCGCTTCACGATTTCGCTGGCGGGCTCGACTTCTTCGAGCGGAACCGGGGGCTGGGCCGGCTTGAACTCGAACATGCCGCGGAGCATCTGCAGATCGCGATTCTGCTGGTTCACGATGTCCGCAAATTCCCGGAAAGTTTCAAATTTCGATGTGCCGAACCGCGTGTTGCAGCTTGCTGATGGTCGTGGGATTCAGCTGGTGCTTCTCTCCGCGCACGCGGAACTGATATTCGCCGCCGATGCGGAGCTCGGTATCGGACTCATGCGGCGGCTGCATGGCGAATTCGTGCTTCATGAGCGCTTCGCGGGCCAGCACTTCGATGCCAACGCCTTCGATTCGCGAAGACGTGCCGGTAAAATATTTCTCGACCAGGGATTGATCGAGGCCCACGGTCTCAAAAATCTGCGCGCCCTGATAGCTCTGCAGCGTGGAAATTCCCATCTTCGAGAAGGTCTTCAGCAGGCCCTTGTCGATCGACTTCATGTAGCTCTTGAAAACTTTGTCCCACGTGTAGTCCGGCGGAAATGCGCCTTGCCGGTGCAAATCCTCCAGGGTTTCGATCGCCAGATACGGATTGACGGCGCTCGCGCCGTAGCCGAGCAGCAGGCAGAAGTGCATCACTTCGCGCGGCTCGCCGGATTCGACGATCAGCGCCACCTGATTGCGCGTCTTCTCGCGAATCAGATGGTTGTGAACCGCGGAGAGCGCCAGCAGGCTGGGAATCGGCGCATATTCTTCGTCCACGCCGCGGTCGGACAAAATCAGCAGCGTGTAGCCCGGACTTGATCGCCAGCGAAGCGCTGGCGGCAAAGCGCTTCGATGGCTTCCTCGAGTTGCTCTTCCCCGCCTTTGGCGCGGAACAGCATGGGCAAAGCTGGCCGCCAGGAAATCGCCCCAGCTCACGCGGCGCAGCTTTTCCAGTCTCCAGTTGGAGATGACCGGATGGCGCAGTTTCAGCGTGTGGCAGTTCTTGGGCGTCTCGTCGAGGATGTTCCCTTCGCTGCCGATGTAACAGTTGAGCGACATCACCAGGCCTTCGCGAATCGAATCGATCGCGGGATTGGTGACCTGCGCGAACATCTGCTTGAAATAACTGAAAAGCAGTTGCGGCTTGTCGGAGAGACACGCCAGCGGCGTGTCGATTCCCATCGAGCCGACCGGCTCCTCGCCCGCCAGCGCGGACGGCGAGAGAACCGTTTTCAGGTCTTCATCGGTGTAGCCGAAGGCGCGCTGGCGCATCAGGATCGTTTCGTGGTTGGTGGCCTGAACGTGCGCCGGGCTGGGCAGATGATCGAGCGTAATCTGGTTGTCCTTGAGCCATTGCGCGTAAGGCTGCCGGGCCGCCAGTTGCTTCTTCACCTCTTCATCCGAAACCAGCCGCTTCTGTTCGGTATCCACCAGGAACATGCGGCCGGGAGCAAGCCTGCCCTTCATCAGCGACATCCTCGGGCTTGACCGGCAACACGCCCGCTTCCGACGCCAGCACGACCAGGCCATCATTGGTGACCATGATAGCGGCCCGGGCGCAGCCCGTTGCGATCGAGCTTCGCGCCAATCATTCGTCCGTCGGTGAAGGCGACCGCCGCCGGGCCATCCCAGGGTTCCATCAGCGAGGCGTGATATTCGTAAAATGCCTTGATGTCTTCCGGCATGGTTTCATCGTGATCCCAGGCTTCCGGAATCAGCATGGACATCACGTGCGGCAGCGAGCGGCCGGAGAGCGTCAGCAATTCCACGGCGTTGTCGAGCATGGCGGAATCGCTGCCGCCCGCGGTGATGATCGGCAGCAGCTTCTTGATGTCGTCGCCAAACAAGGGAGACGCCAGCACGGATTGCCGCGCGTACATCCAGTTGATGTTCCCGCGCAGCGTGTTGATTTCCCCGTTGTGGCAGATGTAGCGGTAGGGGTGAGCCAGCTTCCAGCTTGGAAATGTGTTGGTGGAAAAGCGCTGGTGAACCAGGCACAGCGCGCTGGTCAATTCAGGATCGAGCAGCTCCTTATAAAAATCCGTAATCTGCGGCGCGAGCAGCAATCCCTTGTAGACGATGGTGCGCGAGGAAAGAGACGGAATGTAGAAGAAATCCTTCTCCTTCAGGTCGGTTTCGGCTCGACGGCCGCTTCCACTCTCTTGCGCACGACGTAAAGCTTGCGCTCCAGCGCGTCCTGGTCCATGCCCGGCGCGCTGCGGATGAAAATCTGCTCGATGTAGGGCTGCGAGGCGCGCGCCACGCGCCCGATCATGTTGCCGTTGATCGGCGTGTCGCGCCATCCGAGCACGGTCAGCCCTTCCTCGCGCACGATCTTTTCGATGATTCCTTCGCAAAGCAGCCGGTCCTGCGGATCGACCGGAAGAAATACCATGCCCACGCCGTACTCGCCCGGCCGACGGACAGAGAAACCCTGGCTCGCCGATTCGCGCTCAAAAAAGGCGTGGGGAATCTGGATCAGGATGCCCGCGCCATCGCCGGTCTGCGGATCGCATCCGCAGGCGCCGCGATGGGCCAGATTGATCAGAATCTGCACGCCTTTGACCACAATGTCGTGCGACTTCCGGCCTTCGATATTCGCGACGAACCCGATGCCGCAAGCGTCGTGCTCGTGCTCCGGGCGGTAAAGCCCCTGAGCCGGGTAAGCCTCGAAATGGGTAAATTTCCTTCATGTTAGCCGGATCAGCGCTCTGGGGGTCCGATCACCCTCCTAAATGCCGCGGTCTCCTCTTCCCAATCGCCCTTTTCCCGGTTCTTCGAGCCGAATGCGCCGTGAACGCTCCGCCCAAGGAAGGCGGCCTATAATACACTTCCACTCCGTTTCCGAAACGGATTTCCGGAAAGTAGCTATATTACCACTGCTGCCGGCCAATTGTCCCACGACAACGGCCATTCCAATTTGCGATTCACAGGATTGGAATTTTGAATTTGTGGCCGCCACGCCGCACGTTCTGTTATAATCCCGCGTCTAAATTATGGATTTCGATCAACTCACCACCTTCATTGAAATTGCCAAACTCGGCAGCTTTTCGCGGGCGGGCCAGAAATTGTTCCGCTCGCAGCCGGCCGTCAGCGCGCAAGTCCGCCAACTCGAGCAGGAGTACGGCGAAAAGCTCTTCGACCGCGGCCGCAAGTCCGTGCGGCTGACTTCCGCCGGAGAAACTCTGTTTGAATACGCGGTTCGCATGGTCAATATGCGCGGGGAATCCTTGCGCGCCGTGGCCGACAAGGCCACTACCCCCCGCGGCGTGCTGGCCCTGGGAGCCAATGAAGCGACGTGCCTGTACGTGCTTCCGGATATTTTCGCGGAATACCATCGCCTCTATCCGGCGGTGCAGATCAGCATTTATCGCAACTTCAGCCATAAGGTGCTGCAAAAAGTGGAAGACGGGTCGATCGACGTGGGAATTGTCACGCTTCCCGCCAAGTCGCCGAGCCTGAAAATCCATCCGATCTTCCGGGATCGCGTGATGTTGATGGTGAATCCGCGCAATCCTCTGGCGAAACTCAAGAGCGTTCGCATGAAGGATATTGCCGAGCAGCCGTTGATTTTTCCTCGGACCGGCTACACGCGGCAATTGCTGGACAAACATTTCCGGCCGTACAAATCGACAGCTGCAGATCACCATGGAGTTGACCAGCGTGGGCATGATTAAGTGCTTCGTCGCAGCGGGCCTGGGCGTGTCCCTGATCAGCGCCAGCTTTGCGCGCAATGAAGTTCGCGCCGGCGAAGTGAAACTGATTCCTATCGCGGACGTGGAACTCTGGCGCGAACTGGGCCTCGTCTATCGCCGCGACCGCACGTTGCCTCGCTCCTCCGCCGCCTTCATTTCCATGGTGCGGCAACGCGCGGCGGAAAATCCCGACCTGGAATTAGCGCACATCAAGTAAGAATTCCCTTTATCTGCTAATTCTTTTAAATGAGGTTCTTCTCGACCCTCTCTGTGAACTCTGTGCCCTCTGTGGTAAAGGTTTTCATTTCGTGTGAGCAAGGCTTTCAACACAGAGAGCACAGAGTTCACAGAGAAGACCTACGCAGGACGATCGCGGAGGAGACGGATCATGTCCGGATCGGATTCGCGGGAACTCCCAGCGTCGGCTTCCGAGGATTCGGGCAATTCCCCTTCCCCGGTGGCAAGAAATAAATTGGCTTCGAGGCCATGCTGCTTGTCGTAGAGGTCGCGGTAACGTCCGCCCTCCGCGTAGAGCGTCGCATGCGTCCCGCGCTCGACAATTTTTCCGGCCTCGACAACCAGAATCTGATCGGCGCGGCGGATTGTCGAAAGCCGGTGAGCGATGACAAACGTCGTGCGCCCGCGCATCAATTGAGCCAGGCCTTCCTGAATGAGCATTTCGGATTCGGAGTCGAGGCTGGAAGTCGCTTCGTCCAGAATCAGGATGCGCGGGTCGGCCAAAATGGCGCGCGCGATCGAAACTCGCTGGCGTTGCCCACCGCTAAGTTTCACGCCGCGCTCGCCGATGACAGTGTCGTAGCCATCCGGAAAGCGTTCCGCGAATTCATCAACGCGCGCGATACGGCACGCCGCCAGAATTTCCTCTTCGCTGGCATAGGGCCTCGAAAACGCGACGTTCTCGCGAATCGTGCCGTCAAACAGGAACGACTCTTGCAGCACCACGCCCAGGCGCGTCCGGTAGGATTCGAGGCGTACCGTCGCCAAATCCACGCCGTCCACCAGCACGCTGCCTTCGAGCGGCACATGAAACGCCGCCACCAGTCCGATGATCGTCGACTTTCCCGACCCGGACGAGCCCACCAGCGCCGTCACTGTTCCGGGCAGGGCCCTGAAACTTACGTCTTGAAGCACCGGCTTGCCAGACTCGTACGCAAAACTGACGGCCTCGAACGCGAGTTCACCTTCGATATCGGACAGCGTGACGGTGCGGCGCGGATCTTCGTTCTCGGGACGCTCGTCGAGCACTTCGCGGGTGCGTTCCAGTCCCGCGACAGCTTCGGTTAATTGCGTGCCGATGCCCACGACTTGAAAAACCGGGGCAATCATGAACGCCAGAAACGCCGTATAGCTTATGAATTGGCCGACCGTGATTTTTCCTTCGAGAACCTGCCGCGCACCCACCAGCATGACCAGAGCCCCGACCACGCCACCCAGCGCTGTCGTAGAAAAGCTCATCATCGACATGGTGGTCAGCGACTTCAGCACATTGTCGAGTAAACGCTGCACCCCTTTGGTAAACACATCGTGCTCGCGCGACTCCGCGTGGTAACCCTTCACCACGCGCACGCCGGAAAGCGATTCGGTAAGCCGCCCGCTTACTTCGGCGTTGATTTTCGAACGCTCGCGGAAGATCGGCCTGAGGACGCTGAACGCTTTCCGCAGGCCCACCATGCTCACCAGCAGCAGCGCGAACGCCAGGCCCGTCATTACGGGACTGATGCGCAGCAGCATGACCAGCGCGATGACGGCCGTCAGCAGGCCCCCCAAGAATTCCACCAGGCCCGTGCCGATCAGGTTCCGCACCCCTTCGACATCGCTCATGATGCGAGACACCAGTGCTCCGGTCTTGTTCGCGTCGTAGTATGCAACCGGAAGCCGCCCCACGTGCTCCTGCACCTGGCGGCGCAACTCGGTGATCATCCTCTGCGCCGCTTTCGAAAGGGTCTGCGTCAGCGTGTACGAGGTCACGCCCTGCAGGAGGGTGGCCAGCAGCACTCCTCCGACCAGGGGCAGCAGAAGATTCGTCTGCCGGTGAATCATGACGTTGTCGATCAGGTATTTCGTTGTATAGGGAAGCGCCAGGCCGGAAACTCTGTTAACGGCCATGAGCACCAGGCCGACCGCGAGCAATCCTCGCCGCGGGCGCATGAGCGCCCAGATTTCAGGCAATTGATCCCACAGCCGCAAAGTTTTCTTCTTATTGGCGTCCGAGGCGTTTTCCCGGCCGGCCTTGGAACTATGCCCGCGCTCCGCACGCGCCGCCATGCCGCGTTGCGACCCCATGCCTCCGAATCCGCCCGCCATTCTCATCGCCTAGCCATCTTAAGGTATTTGACCTCTGCCCCGCCACTGCACAAAATGCGCAAGGTCCACATCCCAATGGATCTGCGAGGAACGCACCGAAAGAAAACTTGTAAGCAAAATTTGAGAGTGCTAAAAGGAATCAATGGATCGCGCCGCATCGGCATATCTCCCCGACGGAACTACAGAAAGCATCTTTTCTACGAAACCTCGCATTCGCCGTCGCTGGCCGACCTGGTCGGTTACGAAAAGGCCAAAGACATCATCGATTTTTGCTTTATCGCCAATCCCGTATTACCCGACGCCCGAAATGCTCGAGGATCTTAAGGAGAATTTCCCGAACCTCATCAAGTCCTATCCCTCCAGCAGCCCGATCACGAGCCAGGAAAATCTGGCGGCGGTGCTGCACGTGAATCCCGGAAAATCTGATTATCGGAAACGGGGCCACCGAACTGATCGTGCTGATCAACACGACCCTGATCGACCGCATCGCCGTGCCCGTTCCGACCTTCGGCGAATATATCGAAAAGCTGAAGGACCAGCGCGATGCCGAGCTCTATCGCCTTGAAGCCGGAGAAGAACTATCAAGCTCGATCTTGCCGAATATCACGCCTGGGTGCGCCGGCGCGGGCTGAAGTCGCTCCTGGTCATCAATCCCGGCAATCCCACCGGCCAGCTCTTTCCGCTCGAAGAGATGATCGATTTCATGCACCGCGCGAAGGACATGGAACTCGTGATCGTCGACGAATCGTTCATCGACTTCGCCGGCGATCCCGTTCCGAGCCTTCTCCAGATGGCGGACCGATTTTCCAATCTGCTGCTGGTGCGGAGCATGAGCAAGCACTGCGGCGTTCCGGGTTTGCGCCTGGGCTACTGCTACAGCGGAAATCTCTACGTCCTCAATCGCATGCGCCAGTTCATTCCCACGTGGAATGTGAACACGCTGGCGCAATATTTTCTTTCCCTGCTGCCCTCCACCGATGCCGCCTATCACGAAGCGCGAAAGCGCCTGATCGGCGATGTTCGCTGGCTCTATCAACGCCTTGCAAGCGATTTCGCGGAATCGATGTGTATCCCACGGGCGCCAATTTCGTTCTGTTCAAGATCAAAGGCGGAATGACGGCCGCCGAACTGCAAGGACTCCTGCTGAAAGAGCATCGCATGTACGTGCGCGATTGCTCGAATAAGATCGGCATGGATAATTTTCACATCCGCGTGGCCTCGCAAGGCCGCGAAAAAGACGCCAAGCTGGTGAAAGCGCTCCAGACATTGCTCCCATGAAACGCCCCGCCGTTCTCGTCGTCACCCGCAGGACAATCCGCAAGAACAAGTACATCGATTACGTGGGGGAGTTTCATCTCGCGCTCCTGATTCGCGCCGGGATTCTGCCGGTCATGGTGCCCGTGGCCGAAGGCGCGCCCGCGTGCCTGCCTGACTACATGGCAGACATGCGCGGGCTTCTGCTGGTCGAGGGCGAAGACATCGAACCGAAGCATTACAAGGCCCGGCCGGAAAATTATCAAGCATCTCGAGAAAACGCATCCGCTCAAGGATGAAATCGAGATTCGCCTCATCCGCTATGCGCTGCGCAAGAAATCTCCCGATTCTTGGAATTTGCCGCGGTCGCAACTGCTCAACGTCGTCTGCGGAGGCACGCTCTACGGCGATGTGCAAAAGGAAAAGAAATCGCGGCTGAAACATATCAATTTCGAACACTACGACAGCTACCGGCACCCGATTTCCATCGTTCCCGGAAGCCCGCTGGAAAAATGGTACGGCCGGACAACGCTTGCGAGTGAACAGCTACCATCATCAGGGGATTCGCGATCTGGCGCCGCGATTTCAGCCCATGGCGTACGCGAAAGATGGACTCGATCGAAGCGTACTACGATCCGAAAGCCGATTTCTTGTGGGGCTTCAGTTTCATCCCGAGCGCATGCTCGAAGAAGCCGACGGGCACCTGGCGCATCTGGAAGGCGTTCGCGATCCGCAAACGCGGTAAGATTCACCAGCTCGCGCAAAGCCCTAATCCATAAATGATAGGCATGCAAAGGACGGGCTCCACGTGGAAGTCGAGCCGGTTGATTTCCTGCAAGGCGCACCCCAGCATCGCGCTGCGGCATGTTTCCAGCGTAATGATGAACGGAAGCGCGGAGTGAGGATATCCGGGCCTTTGCAGAACCGCGTCGATGCCGATTCCGTAACGCGATAGCACGGTGGCCACCGCGGCGATAATCCCGGGACGATCCTTCACGACGAAGCGCAAATAATAGGGCGCGGTGAATGCCCCGCTCACTTCTTTTGGCGTCTCGACGGCCGCCGGTGAGCCCCCTGACGACGCGCCTGTCCGCGCAATCGAATACAGATCGGAAACCACAGCGACGGCCGTGGGATCTCCTCCCGCCCCGAAACCGGAAAATACCATCTGACCGGCATATTGCCCCGTGGCCATCACTAGATTCTTGCTGCCCTCCACATGAGCAACCAACGAAGAAAGCGGAACCAGCGCGGGCCGCACGAATGCGCGCACGCTCAAGCCGTCTTCGGTATCTTTTTTGGCCAGCGAAATCTGGCGAATCGTGCAATTGAGTTCGCGCGCGTAGGCAAAATCCACGGCTTCGACCGCCGAAATCGGCCAGCAGGGAATCTGTTCGCTGCGCACCCGCGCGCGCAACCCCGCCTGCGTCAAAATCACCAGCTTGGCCCGCGCATCGTATCCTTCCACGTCACTCGTGGGATCGGCTTCGGCGTAGCCAAGTTCCTGCGCTTCCTTCAGCGCCGCAGCGAAGCTCGCCCCTTCCGCCTCCATCTTGGTCAGAATGAAATTGCAGGTGCCATTGAGCACGCCGGCAATCCGGTAAAGCCGGTCTCCGGACAATCCCTCCTGGATTCCAATGATCGCCGGGATTCCTCCAGCGACCGATGCCCCGTATTCGAGCCGCCTGCCTGCCTCGCGCGCCAGGTCTACCAGTTCAGGCCCGCTCTCCGCGATGAGAAGCTTGTTCGCCGTGACCACTGATTTGCCGCTGCGCAGCGCTTTGCGAATCCAATCGCCCGCGGGTTTCACGCCTCCCGCCAGTTCCACAAAAATGTCGACGTCGGAGGAAAGCACTTCGCCGATGCTTTCGGTCCAACGCACGCTTGCGGGCACCCAGTCCACTTTCTTGCGCGCCACATTGCGGTTGAAAATATGCGTCAATTCAAAAGTATCATTGGCTTCCTCGCAGAGCAGTTTGACGACCGAACGTCCCACGGTGCCGAATCCTGCAATCGCAATTTTCAACTTCTTCTTGCGAGAAACGGGTTTCTTCCCGGAAGCCGGGTTACTTGCGGACTTGGATTTCGAGCGCTTCTGTTTCGCCGCCAATGCTTCACCTCAAAAGGACTAGACTCGATCGCATCTTTCCGCACGACATTGCAGGAAAAGGATTATAAGGTATTTTCGTTTCCGGCACTGGGGCGGCGGTGAAATAGCGCTGATTTGCGACTTTCCAGGACCGGGCGGAATCTAAGCACATATGGCCCAAATTAGTAAACGGCTGAGCGAGAACGTCGCAGGCGAGTTCTTCGTGGATGCAAGCTGCATCGATTGCGACGCCTGCCGCCAGATCGCACCGGCGAGTTTCCGCGATCACGGCGGCCAATCCAGCGTCTACAAGCAGCCGCAAAATCCGGGCGAGCAGCATCGCGCGTTCATGGCGCTGGTCGCATGCCCTACCGCTTCGATCGGTACCACGTCCCACCGCAGCGCACGACAGGGTGTCGAAGCCTTTCCGGTCCACGTCGTGGACGACGTCTATTTCTGCGGGTTCACATCGGAAGCAAGCTTTGGCGCGTGGTCCTATCTGATTGTCAGACCGACGGGACAAGGGCGGAAATGTGCTCGTCGATTCACCGCGCTTCACGACTCCGCTGGTAAAACGCATCGAGAAAATGGGCGGCGTAACGCTCATGTTCCTATCGCACCGCGATGATATCGCCGACCACGCCAAGTTTGCCGCGCACTTCGATTGCCCGCGCATCATGCACGAGGGAGATAATGCAGCGGCCCTGGGTATCGAACGAGTTACGACGGGAATCGATCCGGTACGACTCGACGACAGACTCCTGTTGATCCCCACGCCCGGCCACACGCGCGGCCATCAAGTGCTACTCTATGGCGATAAAGTTCTATTCACCGGGGATCACCTGGCCTGGTCGCCCGAGCGCGATACCCTCACAGCCTTCCGCGATCATTGCTGGTTTTCCTGGCGCGAGCAAACGCGCTCCATGGAGAAGTTGCTCCCCTACAGATTCGAATGGGTTCTGCCGGGACATGGACGCATGCACCACGGGCCCGCCGAGGAAATGCATGAACACCTCGAGCGTTGCGTGGCTCGCATGAAAATTCAATGAAGAAGCCCCGTGAAATGGCTTCGGCAATACCCAGGTCTGTTTTACTTATACCCGCTCAAGCATAATCGCAATGCCTTGCCCCACTCCAATGCACATTGACGCCAGCGCGTAGCGCCCCTTGATCCGTTGAATCTGGCGCGACGCGGTCAAAACCAGCCGCGCCCCGCTCATTCCCAGCGGATGACCGATGGCGATGGCGCCGCCGTTGGGATTCACTTTTTCACTATCGTCGGGCAGGCCCAATTCGCGCGTCACCGCAAGCGCCTGCGAGGCGAAGGCCTCGTTCAGTTCGAACACGTCCACGTCCGCCATCGACATTTTTAATCGCGCGAGCAGCTTTCGAACCGCATAGATCGGCCCGATCCCCATGTAGTCCGGCTCAACGCCCGCAGTAGCCAGGCCCAGGACGCGGGCGATCGGCTTGAGTCCAAACCGGGCGGCGGCCTCTTCCGAAGCAACAAACACGGCGCAGGCTCCATCGTTTACACCGGAGGCATTTCCTGCCGTGACGGTGCCGTTCTTGCGGAATGGCGTGGGCAATTTGGTAAGCGCTTCGAGCGTCGTGTCTGCGCGGATATGCTCGTCCTCGGAGACAGTCTTCGTGGTTCCCTTGGGGCCCGGAATATTCACGGGCACAATTTCCTCGGCAAGGATTCCTGACTTCTGCGCCGCTGCGGCCTTCCGCTGCGACCGGAACGCAAAGCAATCCTGCGCAGCCCGCTCGACTTTGTATTTTTCCGCCACGTTTTCCGCTGTCTCGGGCATCGACGACGTTCCGTACAGTTTTACCATTTGCGGATTGACGAAGCGCCAGCCGAGCGTGGTGTCATAAATTTCCGCGGTGCGCGAAAAGGCGGACCCTGCCTTGGGCATCACGAACGGCGCGCGGCTCATGCTTTCGACGCCTCCCGCGATGGCCAGCGAAATCTCTCCCGCAGCGATAGCCCGCGCGGCCACGCCTACCGCCTCCATTCCCGAACCGCACAAGCGGTTCACGGTGGCCCCGGGAACCGTGCAGGGTATTCCGGCAAGCAGCAACGCCATGCGCGCAACGTTACGGTTGTCTTCTCCGGCCTGATTCGCGCAGCCGAAGATGACTTCATTAATCGATTCCCAATCGCTATTGGGAAACTGATCCCGCAAGGCTCGCAACGGGGTCGCGGCCAGATCGTCGGTGCGGACCGACGCGAGCGCCCCTCCGTACCGCCCGATCGGCGTTCGTATGCCCTCACAAATAAATGCGGAAGTCATGCGGACTGCATTCCTTTCTCGATTCGCAGGTTCCCGGAGCGGGTGTGCCGCAGTATTGTAGCGCCGGCGTCTCGCCGGCGGTTTGGCAGACCTTCGAAATACCGTAAGAGAGCCGGCGAGACGCCGGCGCTACGAAATTCACGGCACGCCTGGATCATTGGATGAAGCGATCGCCACCGGGGACGCAAACCCCGGCCTCAGGGATTGCCTTGTATGGCAACCAATTCAATTTCAAAGACCAGCGTGGCATTGGGCCCAATGACATTCGCCGCGCCGTGATCGCCATAGGCCAGGTTGGACGGGATGACGATTTGCCACTTGGACCCCACAGGCATCAGCAGCAGAGCCTCTTTCATGCCGGGGATGATTCCCTTGAGCTCAATGGGCACGGGCTTTTTGGCCTCCGTGGAACTGTCGAACTCGGTGCCATCGACAAATTTTCCGGTGTAATTGCACAGGACCGTGTCGGTTTCCGCCGGTTTTTTTCCCTCGCCCGCGGTGAGGATCTTGTACTGCAATCCGCTCGGAAGCGTTACGACGCCGTCCTTTTTCGTATTTTCGGCCAGGAACGCCTCGCCCTGTTTCTTGTTATCCACAGCGGCTTGCTCCATCATTTGCATCTGTTTCTGCCGGATTTCTTCCTGCAGCCCGGTGATGACGGCGTTGAGATCGGCTTCACTCATCTGGGGTTTTGCGCCGGTGATGGCGTCCTTCAAACCCGCGACAAACAAATTCATATCGATATCGAGGCCCTGCGCCTTTACCCCCTTGCCCATTTCCATTCCGACCGCATAGCTTAATTTTTCCTTCTGCGTCTTGATCGCTGGCGCCGCGGCGTCCTGCGCGTGCATGCTGCAGGCGAATAGCCCCAGCGCCAGGCCCGCCATCCATATCCGTTTCATCGGTCCTCCCATAGGAATAACGAGCATGGATTCAACCCCTATAATCCCCAAAGACGGTAACTGATTGCACCCTTCCGCCGCAAGTTTTCGAGGGGGAGATGTCTTGACGGATACGAAACGAATTGCTTTTCGGAGGACTGATCGTAAGTCCAGATCAAGTTAGGTCAAGGGACATCTTGAGCGCATAGTTTAGCTCAGCAAGCTTGACCATCGAGAGTGACCCCACATAAGCGGTGAGTTCGGATTTGCGAATGCTGACAAGATTGTCGCACATGATCCAGCTCGCATGCTTCAGACCTTCGTCGGGTCCGACCGCGATTTGCGTCGAAAGTCCTTCACCGCTGCTGAATATGGGAGCGCAAATCACTGTCGAGTAGCGGGAATCAATGAGCGCTTGACGGCTCACGATGGCAAAAATCCGGTATTGCTTGGGATCTCCGCCAGGCTTGAAGACGCGATACAACTCTCCCCGTCTCACTTGCCTTCTCCATGGAATCGTTCAATCATCCAATGCCTGATAGGCCAGGACATCTTCCGCCTCCGCATTCAGGCGGTCAGCAGCGGCATTGATGCGCTCGAGATCGCGCGCGTGCGTCTTCCTCCGAGCGCGTTCGCTGAAGTAGTTTCGGAGCACACGTTCAATGAACGCCGACCTTGAGAGTTTGGACCCGGCAACATGGTCCACCTTCGCAAGGAGGTCCGATGATAGTGTGATAGAAGTCTTCTCTTTCATACTACTATTGTACTACGAAATGGCGGTGGAGATCTGGAACCTCACGACTCCTGCCACAGTGGGAGGGCCCTTTTCCTCCGGAACCGTTCAGCGGCCCGGCTGCATGTGTTGCGCCTTGTAAACCGCTGCCGCACTGGGCGACGAGAGGAAGTCCAGAAGCGCCTTGGCGGCTGCGGGGTCTTTCGCGTGCGCGGAAATGAATCCCACCAGACTGGTCGGCGTGGAAATCTCCCGCGGGAGGGGCCCGACGACCTCGATGCCGGGGTCTTCCATCTCGCTGAGGAAGGTCAGGCCGATTTCAGCGTCGCCCTTGGCAACCATGCCCATTGCGCCAGCGCCGCCTTGAGCAAGCTTGATTGTTGATTTCATTTGCTCGGCGATGCCCAGCTTCTGGAGAGTCTCATTAAAGCTGACTCCGGCGGCCGCACCGCCCGCCGCGTTCGGATAGGTCACCGACTTGGCCGCAAGGAGCAAACGTTTGACCGCCTCAGGAGTCGAGATGTCCGGCTTGGGAGCGCCCTTGCGCACGGCGATCCCCACGGCCACGCTCGCAAGTGGCGTTTCGGTGCTGGCGACGACGTTGCCGGAAGCAATCACATCGGCAAGGGGCGGTTGCACGATCGGCACATCGAACGCTTCGCCCTGGATCACCTGCTTCTTTGTTCCCAGCCCCGAGCCGATTGTCGCTTTCACTTTGTATCCTGTCTTGCGCTCAAATTCCGGAATGAGCTGGTCCAGCACCGCTTTGGCGCCGCCGGGAGCTATCAGAGTGATCTCGCTCTGGGCGCGGACGCTATACGAATTGCCTGCCATGAATGCAGCAACGATCAAAAATGAAAGCAGATATCTTTTCATGTCTTCCTCCCCTGATCGAACACGGATTGGGCTTCCTCTGCTGACGCCGATTTCAAACCATTCACAGCGCGCTTACTTCCAGCGATCACCCGGCACGCGCCCGCCCGTTGGTTGCCGCCGTTATACACCGAGTTCCTATCGTGTGGCCCTACTTTTTTTGTGGCCTCGTGCCTCCATCTCTCCAAACCCGTGCCGTGGTGAGAACGGTGCATGGAGACCTGCGCTGAAACATATCATTCTGAGGCGGTCAGTTGTATACTCCCCGCTGTTCAACACGCAACTGTAGGTGGGATTTCCATCTAATATAAAAACTCGAATTTAAAGGGGGAAAACCAAATGAAGGTTTTACTCGCAAGAGTGACGTTGTTTACAGTAGCCATTTTGCTGGCCGCAGCCACGACCACCATGGGGGACGGTGTTCCGGCAACCGTTCAATACTTCGACCATGACAAAGTTGCGGAAACATTTATTAAAGGCGGCAATCTGGTGAAAGACCCCGGCTTGGTGGTCGCGGCTGGCCGGCGCGGGACAGGTCAAGTGGAATACCATGACAAAACCAGTCACATCTTCATTATCGTCGAAGGCGAATGTACGTTACTGGCTGGCGGGACGATGATCGACCCCAAGCGCACGGCCCCCGATCAGATGCGGTCCGCGGACGTGGAAGGTGCTACGACCTACCACCTGACCAAGGGCGACGTGATTACGATTCCGCCGAAGACGCCCCACTGGTTTAAGGAAATTCCGACAAAGACGCTGGCCTACTATGCGATAAATATTGACACGCCGTAGTAAAGCTCTGTACCGCGGCACAGTGACATGGATCTCGACGATCTCTGCCACGTCGCAACTCTCTCGTGCAAATCGGAATTCTATGGCAGAGTAGATATCCGATGCCTGAACCCGGGGACTCTCCACGCGCTGGGCGCGTGGCCTTCACTTTTCCTGATTTTTCCTCCTACGAACTGGCGCGTTTTTGCATTGTTGCCGGGTTGGAGATGCAGTCGGTCGCGGTCGGCTGGCAGGTCTATGAAATCACCAAGCGCCCTCTGGACTTGGGCCTGGTGGGCCTGGCGCAATTCCTGCCGGGCGTTCTGCTATTTCTGGTCTCAGGCCACGCGGCGGACCGCCTCGACCGCCGCAGGCTGCTGATCACCTGTTACGCCGGATTTGCCATTTGCTCCAGGCTTGCTGCTTGTCGAGCGTTACTGGCGGGGATGCGCACGGTTTATCCCATCTATGCCGTCGTTGTCCTTTTAGGTGTGGTGCGTTCGTTCAACGCCCCGGTGAGCCGGGCGCTGCTGACGCAAACCGTGCCCGAAGAGCATCTGACCAACGCGGTGGCGTGGAACAGTTCCGTGTTTCAAGGCGCGACGATCCTGGGCCCTTCCATTGGCGGCTTGATCTACGCGCTCGCCAAAGGACCTTCGGCTGTTTACATGGTATCCATCACTGGCCGCGGTGGCCGCTATTTTCTTCACGGTGCAAATCAAACTCCGCGCCGCAAGCCGCGCCCCCGCGAACCTCTCAACATGAAAACGGTGCTCGCGGGGCTGCACTACATCCGCAGAAAAAAAATCGTCCTGGGCTCCATTTCGCTGGACCTGTTCGCGGTGCTGCTCGGCGGAGCCGTGGCGCTGCTTCCGGTTTATGCGAGCGAAATTCTTATCACCGGGCCGTGGGGCCTCGGCCTGTTGCGCGCCGCTCCCGCGGTCGGCGCCGGCGGCATGGCGCTGCTGCTGGCCCACCGGCCTTTGCGCGGACGGGCTGGCGCGACGATGTTGTGGTGCGTAGCGGGCTTTGGCGTCTTCACCATCTTGTTCGGAATTTCGCGGAGCCTGATCCTTTCGATGGTGGCGCTCTTACTCGTCGGCGCGATGGACATGGTCAGCGTGGTCATTCGCGCCACGCTGGTGCAGATCGCCACGCCGGATGAAATGCGCGGCCGCGTGAACGCCGTGGACATGATTTTTATCGGAGCTTCCAACGAAGTCGGACAATTCGAGTCCGGCCTCACGGCGCAATGGTTTGGAACCGTGCCCGCCGTCGTGCTGGGAGGAATTGGAACGCTGATCGTTACCGCGCTGTGGGCCTGGAGTTTTCCCGAACTGCGCCGCGTGGAGAACCTGACATCGATTGAGAACTAAGAATCTCTTGGGATGGTGGGGAGCGCCGATCCCCTTTCTTTGCACCTCTCTCGTGCCTGTTCACGGGTAGGCATCAGCGCATAGCAACCTGAAAGAAATCTCGGCTAAGGAGCATCTTCTTGAGGAAAAGTCACAATCTTGTATTTTTCGAAGAATCGCTCGCTAATTGTGGTAGGTAACTTCAGAGGGGCCGGAGCCGGTATGCCGTCACCTTCAAATGCCGGCATACCAGGAATAGCCGGCTTCCGGGTCTGAGCCACCCATGCCCTTGCCGATCTCCTTTACTGTGTCCGTCACTATGATGCGCCCAATGTACTTGAGGCTCTTGTAACCTAGCTGCCGTTCAACACGCAAACGCACCGGAGCGCCGTGGGGCACTGGAAGGCTGCTGCCATTCATACCATAAGCCAGCAAGGTTTGCGGATGCCAGGCGTCCTCCATGTCGAGGCAGCCCCAATGCCCGTCGACACAATAGAACACCACATACCTCGCCTCCGGCCGTACTCCCACGGCATTTAGCACAGAGGAAAGTTGCACGCCAGTCCATTCCCCAATGGCCGACCATCCTTCCTCGCAAATGTGTTCGGTGACCTGCGTACGCGAAGGGAACTGTTTTAGCTCCGCGAGAGAAAACCTGCCCGGGCGCTCGACCAGCCCATCAATAGGAAGCCGCCAATCCTCGAAATTTTCAATCATGCTATACATATAAGGTTCGTAGCTCGGCATGGTCGTGCCGAACGCCGGAAAATTCTCGGAAATCCGGCTGCGGCTGAATTCGCGCGCGAGCGACCCGCGAGGGAGCAGCATGCGCTGGGTCGCGTAAGTCAGGGTTTCCCCGACTCCGTACAGACCGACGTTATCGGGCGGCACTAGACTGTAGCGCTTGACCAGCAGCGCTGCCGTGCCTCCGGCCATCGCCACTGCCGAGGCCCCCAATGCGGTCTTGAGTAATGTGCGGCGCGTGAGTGTATTGCTCATACGTGTTCCCTTCATGCGGCGCGACCCGTAATCATGGCGCGCATTCTACGGAAAAATCCCGGCAAGCTCACCATCACAATATGAACGATCACGAAGAGAACCAGGAGACTCGTGACGAAGAAATGAATCGTTCTTGCAGACTGGTAGCCGCCAAAGACTCCGACCAATGCGGGCAACTCCAGCTACCACCGCTGGAGACATCGCCAGGCCCGTTAGGATCATCAATGGCGACAGAAGAAAGATCACTACGAGGTATGCCAGGCGCTGCAACAGGTTGTATGTGTGGAAATTTCTTCGCCCGGCTTCTTCAGACGAAACTGATTGGATAGGGTCTGGCGGATAGCTCGCCAGGAAAACTGACCTCGGGCAGGCAACAAGTCGCGGCGAAAATGACGTGTGAGCAGAATGGCAAGAAATAGATGCCGCCGGTCATCACCCAAATCCAGGCGGCGAAAAAGTGGAGGCTTCTGCCAGTCCCCGACAGGCGCTCGTTCTGTAGTAACGGGAGGTTCACCAAAGAGGGATCACCGAAAAATCCCGTTTCGCCCCAAAACAATGCGGGCTGCGCCTTTAGAATGGCGATGCCGCTTTCAATCAGCGCGAAAAAGCTGATGGCACTAATCCAGTGAGTGAGGCGGACCAAGGCGGTGTGTCGCGGCGGATCGAGAGCGTCAATGCCCTGGTTTGTTACGACCGGGACCTGCACAAAATCCGCCATAATATTTGCGACGAAAGTAGCACACGAAAATGCGGCAGGCAACACGAGCTGCTGAAGGGTGGCGAGCCAATTCAGTTCCCAGCGACCCACAGATGCCCGCCCAAAGAACGGGCGACCTCTACGAAACCTACAACTGGTATTGTCAGGGGGCTTCGTAGGGGCCATTCCGTCCCGAGTTTTTCGGGAGGGAATGGGCAGCCTTCCAATTGAGTCTCCGCCTACTGAAGGGCGGTGGGCCGATAACGCCGCTACACGGACTTGGCCCGGCACACCGACACGAGAATGCTTCTCTCACTGGGATCAAACACGATGAAATTGCTGTGGTGCTGTCGATGTATTGCCCGCCCTGCGCACACTGCGGGAAGCCGCTGAGAACTCCAAGAGCGAAAATGTGTGCGGCATGCATGAGTCGGTGCTGCAATAATCCCAATTATTTCAGCGGTGAGGACACCCTGGCCAGCAGCAAGGCCGGCGCTTCCTCTTTAAGTTCGGTGCGTACTCGCTCAATGTGCTGCCTTCGGGTTTCCGGTTTCTTGACCGAGATAACCCAGCAGATCCACTCATTGCGCGCGAGTGGGGTAATATCCTGCCATTTTGCCAGCGCCTTGGGGTCCGAAATGAGAACTTTTCGTAAGTCCGCTGGTACCGGTGCACTGCGCCAGTGGATATCGCTTTTTTGGTCACGCTTGATTTTACATCTTTACGCAATCGCTGGGGAACCAGGCGTAGTGACTTCTCCCGTCGGCCATGCTACCGGGAGTTGGCCGCAACCGGCCACCGCAACGTCCCGGGGGAGCGCACTTCCAGATATGCGGAGACCAATCCCCAGACGTACAGGCCGAAGAGAACCACAAAGCAGACCCTGGCCAGCAGAAGGTAGCGATCAATCATCTGCCCAACGTTCCATCCATACATTTGGGTGAGCAGGCTGGGGTCGGAAAGGTTCACTCCCTCGATCTCCCCGAACGGAATATTTTCAAACGGCCCTGACCATAAACAGTAAACGTGCATGAAGGTCAGCGCTCCGATCACCAGCAATCCCCAACGCAGGCCCCAATTCCGATAGAGCGCGCTCTCGCGGGGAGCGTAAAACGTCGCCATCAGGATCGTGGCCAGGACCATGGCGCCGCCATCCCCGCCAAAAACGATCAGGGCTTCGTCATGGTGCGCGCCTAGAATGGTCATTTGCAGGAGAAGCAGCGCACCGGCGGCACCAACCCATCCCCAATGCTCCGTTTTCCACGCCAGAAATCCGCCAAAGAGGATCGCGGCCGTCAGAACCAGAACGATCGACCAGGACCGCTCTTCGCCGTGCATCGTGACCCAGAGCATGGGCACCGCCCAGCGACCCGCCAGCCAGGCAGTGATGGCGTGCCCGCTTTCGTGCAGCACCATCGCGAGCATGCCTGCCGCGACGCGCAGGCTCGTGCCCGCCACCAGACGCGCCACAAGCAATGCCAGCGGCAGCGCGAGCAGCCGGTACTTGAATTCCGTGGCGGCCTGTTTTCGGATCGCAGCGGGCGATTGATCTGCGTCAGGGGACAAAGCCCTATCCAGAGATGCAGCAAAGGACGAAACTACCGCCGCGGCCATTCTTTCGTCAGCCGGTTTTGCGGGCTCTGCCGCGTCGGGCTGATTCGCGACCGCTCCGGAAAGCCCGGGAATCGCCGAAACATCGGCTGGCGGCTGGTACTTCGAGAAGACAATTCCGCACTTCAGACACTCGGTCGTCTGCAAGGGATGATCGAATTGGCACTTTGGGCAGCGCATCCTGGATGGAACCGCGGCTCCCGCTCTGAGGATGGGAACCTCAGGAATTCCGGAATATAGGCTGTACTGGCAAACACGATTATGAAGAAAGAACCATTACAAGTGGCAGATTCCTCCCGGCATGCGAGCTTATCGGTAAATGCCGTTTTAACGTTTCCAGTTACCGATCGTTCGGCTCCTCGGGAGAATCAAAACGCCCGTTTTCCCACATTCCGAGAATCCCGTTTCACGGGACTTATCCTGATCAAGTTTAGAAATGTGCAGCCCAGAGCGGCTATGCATTATTTCCATGCATATGACTTCGGTTACGCGTTTGGAACCCTCATTCACCTTCTCAAAGCGACTTTCTGAACGATGTGTGTCAGTCTGCAAGATGCAACCGAGAGGGCCAACGTGGTAAAGAAATCTCTGGTCGTCCTGATTGTTGTCGCCGGAATTCTTTTCCTTCTTGTGTACCCGAGCGTTTACGTGATCCGAGGATCGGCTGGAGGAGTGCTCTATTGGAACCCAAATCAAGCTCTTCTGTTCATGCGAGGGGGAAGCTCCGGTGCTCATATGAGTTTTCTTCGTTACGCTATGGAGCCCTTCCTTGTGTCAATGGGAGACGTTCGGTCGCCTGACGACGGGCGCTGCTCACAAACTCTTGTAATTCAAATAACAGACAACGATGTCCGACGGTACGATACGGACGTTGGCTGTGTGGCCGCCTACGACGTTTTCGAAGGCCACATTTATGCGGTTAATTTCCCAAATCTATGGGAATGGATGGAGACCAACTTCGAGCCCGTGACGGTGGGAGAGCGCGACTTTCAAGCGGGAAGAGCCACCTCAATGGCCGCTGCCCGCTCTCACCCTTGGGAGTTCGACAACATAGATGGCTGGTCGATGCGACAACTCGGCGCAGTCGGGCCTAAATACCAATTCAAGGGTCGGCCCGTGACCTTAACCCAAGTCACCCTCGGTGGCCAGTCGGTGTCTTTTATATTTTCGGGCGAGACTTTTCCTCAAATGCCGATATCAGTCGATTTGGTACGCTCAGGTCAGAGCCCTCAGACAATATGGAGTTTTGACGGGCGACCTCATCGGGTTAGCAAAACCGAATACGAGAGGATATTCGGGAACCACTGACGCCAAGTCCCGGGAAGTCGCGTTATCGTCATGTGGGATTTTCAGCTGTTTTGCGGTGAGCGGGTTGGCGGAGACTCATGGACGCCTGAGGAATTTCAAGTAGAAAGCTGCGAACACAAAGACAATGCCAATATTCACTGTCAGCCTTTCCCAGAATCGGTTTCTGAAGAACACGAAATCTACACCGACTATGACGGCTACCATCGCCACCCCGTAAAGCACGACAGCTACCTGTCTGCCCATTTCAGGCTATATAGCATGGGCTATCTTGAATTTCCATCGTTACGTGGTTACGGCCTGATGTCGAGGGAGCATTGCTCGTGCGTGACCAAGCCCTGGTAAGTCGCGTTATCAGAATGTGGCTTTTTGGCGCGGAAAGCCAGTTGCCGAGAACCCCGTTTGGGCCCTCCTGATGAAGCAATGCGGCAACTCAAGAAAGTCAATTGTGCGTATAATCTTCGGCATAACTGCACCTAATAAGGCTCAGCAAAAGGGAGCACACGAACATGAAGCCGAAGAACACGATCTGTCTCTGGTTCAATAAGGACGCGCACGAGGCCGCACGTTTCTACGCCGCCACATTTCCGGACAGCGGAGTGACCGCAGTTCACCAGGCGCCCGGGGACTATCCGGGGGGCAAGAAGGGCGATGTGCTGACGGTGGAGTTCACCGTTCTGGGCATTCCCTGTCTCGGCCTCAGCGGCGGCCCGACGTTCAGGCATAGCGAGGCGTTTTCCTTCCAGATCGCGACCGACAATCAGGAAGAAACAGACCGTTACTGGAACGCGATTATCGGCAATGGCGGCATGGAAAGTCAGTGTGGTTGGTGCAAGGACCGCTGGGGCCTCTCCTGGCAGATCACCCCACGCGCGCTAACCGATGCGCTTGCGGCTGGGGGCGGTGAGGCAAGGCGCGCCTTCGAGGCGATGATGCCGATGAAGAAGATCGACATTGCCACCATCGAGGCAGCGCGGCGGGGCTGACGCGGACACGCCCGGTTGGGCCGGCAGGCGATTCCCTAAATACGCGCTCCCTTTATTTGGAACACTCAATTTTTTACGGTGATTAGAGATCACTGTGCTTATGTGAGTGCTGTCGGTTTCGATTGACGGGCTGGGGCTCCGATCCTCGGGCGAAATAACCGGGAAGTTTCTCCTCCAGAGTATGGGGTGGAACTTCCACGGCGGCTCCGGGTGGCAGGTGGCCCAATTCAAAGGGACCGTAGGTCGTGCGGATCAGGCGGGTGACCTGCAATCCCATATGCTCCATGACTTTGCGAATTTCGCGATTTTTGCCTTCTTTGAGCGTGATGACCAGCCACAGATTAGAACCGCTATGCGGGCCTTCCAGTCTGGCATCCATGGCCCCGTATCTCACACCGTCAACCGCGACGCCTTGTCTGAGTCTTGCAAGACGCGCGACGTTTACCGGACCGTGCAAGCGCATTCGGTAACAACGTTTCAAGGCAGTCGCCGGCAATTCGAGATATCGCGCCAGGCCGCCATCGTTCGTGAGCAGCAGCAGGCCCTCGCTGTTGATGTCCAGGCGACCTACGCTGACCACCCGAGGAAGGCCATGCGGCAAATGGGCGAACACAGTCGGACGCCTTTTTTCGTCGCGCACAGTGGTCACGAGCCCAGCAGGCTTGTGGTACAAGAACAGGCGCGGCGCCTGAAAGGCCGGCAACGGACTCCCGTCCACGACAACCCTGTCGCTTGGCCCAACGATGAATGCCGGCGTGTCCAGCGTCTTTCCATTGACGCTCACGCGCCCGTCGAGAATCCACCGTTCGGCATCGCGGCGTGAGCAGAGCCCAGCGCGCGCGATGACCTTGGCGATGCGCGCGGACCCTTCGGATTTGTTCAGATGGTGGCGCCGATGGGTCATGGATTTTACGAGGTACTGATCCTCGAAGGAAATAATATGAGCAGGAACAGTCAGAAACAAGCGGAAAGCCAAGTCCAGTGACGTCGGGAACTGGCCCAACCCCTACTGAAGAAGCAGGTATTTCGGGAGGGGCAAAGCATTACTGGCAATGCCACAAGGAGACGAACTGTCGAGTGTGCGGGCAGCGTTCCGGAATTCGCGCGCCGTAGCGGTCCCGCCTAGGATCCGCTTCCTTTTTCGAGTTCTTCGATCAGCGCGGGAACAATTTCAAACAAGTCGCCGACGATGCCGTAATCGGCGACTTCGAAAATCGGCGCGTTCTGGTCCTTATTGATCGCGACGATCGTGCGCGATCCCTTCATCCCTACGACGTGCTGGATGGCTCCGCTGATTCCCAGCGCAAGATAGAGCTTCGGCGCGACCGTCTGGCCGGAACTTCCCATTTGACGGTCCATGGGCAGCCAGCCTTCATCGCAAATCGGGCGCGATGCCGCGAGTTCCCCGCCCAGCAGTTTTGCCAGTTTTTCCGCGAGCGGAATATTTTCCGGCGCCTTGATGCCGCGTCCGATGGACACCAAGATGGGCGCTTGCGTGAGGTCGACGGCCTGTTTCGCTTCGCGGAAAAGTTCCAGCGGCTTGGTGCGAATCTGTTCCGGCTTGATCTCGACCGCGACCGGCGTGATCGGCCGCCTTGGATGCGCCCTGCGCGACCAGATCGGCGCGAAACGCTCCGGCCTGAAATGTTGCGAACCACGGTGCGGCGCCTTCGAACACAACGTCCGCCGCCATCTTGCCCTGAAACATCTGACGAACAAAAATCAGCTTGCCGTTTTCGTGACGATAGCCGACGCAGTCGCCGATCATGCCCTTGCCGAGCGAAGCGGCCAGCTTGGGCGCAAAATCGCGCACCTGATACGTGTGCGGCAGCAGGACCAGATCGGGTTTCGCGTGCGCAATCGCCTGCTGGAGCGCGATCGGTGTATCCATCGGGCGTGTACGCGGCGAGCAGTTCGTGCTCGACAAGCAGAACTTCATCCATCTTGGTGGCCGCGAGTTCGCCTGCCAGCGCCGCAACACCTTTGCCGATGACCAGAGCAGCCAGGCGGCTTTGCGTTTCCGCCGCGATTTGCTGAGCCGCAGCCAGTGTCTCAAAAGCTGGTCTTGTTCCACTGTCCTTCGCGCTGTTCGGTGATGAGGAGAATGTTCATCGTCGGGCGGCTCCGCTCACAGCACGCGCGCTTCGTGTCTCAATTTTTCAAGCAGCTTTGCGGCAGCTTCTTTGGGAGTGCCGGTCAGGAATTCCGTCTTCTTGGTTTTCACCGGGACATAGATTCGCTCGATGCGCTGCGTGGGCTCGTGCACGACGCCAAGCGATTCGCGCGTGATCGTGACGATCTCTTTTTTCTTTGCCGCCATGATGCCCTTGAGCGTCGCGTAGCGGACTTTGTTGATGCCGGACTGAATGGTAAGCACGGCGGGCAGCGGAAGCTCGACCCACTGGAACCATCCGGCTTCGAGCTCGCGCTTCAGGCGCAGGCGCTCACCCTGCACTTCGATCTGCATGATGATCGTCGCGTGCGGCAGCCCCAGCCGCTCGGCCAGCAGAACGCCCGTCTGGCCGAACCCCTGATCGTCGCTCTGCAGTCCGGTCAGGACCAGGTCGGGCTTCTCGCGCTCGATGGCCGCGGCCAGTGACTTCGCCGAGCCCAGCGGATCGAGCGTATGCGCCTTGTCGTCGGCGATGTGAAGTCCGCGATCGGCGCCTTTGGCCAGCGCTTCCTTGATCGTCTGCTTCACGCGCTCCGGACCCATCGAAACCACAATCACTTCTCCGCCGTGTTTTTCCTTCAGGCGCAGGGCTTCCTCGAGCGCGTAGCTATCCGGCTCGTTCATTTCAAATCCAATATCGGTTTCGCGGATCCAGCTTCCATCGGTAATCGCCAGGGGGGCGTCTTTGGCGGGCACTTGCTTGATGCAGACGACAATCTTCATCCGGACCTCTTATTCGCCTTGCGTTCGATCTAGCGGAAAGCCCAGCGCTTGAACAGCAGAGCGGCATTGGTTCCGCCGAAGCCGAAGGAGTTCGACAGCGCGTATTCGACCTCCGCCTTCCGCACGTGATTCGGCACGTAGTCGAGATCGCACTCGGGGTCCGGCGTCTCCTGATTGATCGTGGGCGGCAGCGATTTGATCGCGCAGCGCCAGAACGCTGATGCCGGCTTCGAGGCCGCCCGCGCCGCCCAGCAGATGGCCGGTCATGGACTTGGTCGAGCTGACGGCGATTTTTTTTGCGTGATCGCCGAACACGCGCTTCATGGCGCGGGTCTCGATGGCGTCGCCCAGCGGCGTCGAAGTGCCATGCGCGTTGACGTAATCCGATTTGCTCCGGCTCGATGTGCGCGTCGCGAATTGCCGCGCGCATCACGCGGTAGGCGCCGTCGCCGTCTGCCGCGGGCGCCGTGATGTGATAGGCGTCGCCCGACATCCCGTACCCCGACAATCTCGGCCAGAATTTGAGCGCCGCGCTGCTCCGCGATATTCCAGCGACTCCAGCACCAGAATTCCCGCGCCTTCGCCGATCACGAATCCGTCGCGCTGCGCGTCAAACGGGCGGCTGGCGCGTTCCGGGTCGTCGTTGCGCGTGGAGAGCGCCTTCATCGCGGCGAATCCGCCCACGCCCATCGGCGTGATGGCCGCCTCCGCCCCGCCGCAAATCATCACTTCCGCGTCACCGTGCTGGATCAGGCGGAACGAATCCCCCACCGCGTGCGCCGACGCCGAGCAGGCCGTGGCCGTCGCCGAATTCGGTCCCTTGGCGCCGTAGCGGATGGAAATGTGGCCGGAGGCCAGATTGATGATGGCCGCGGGAATGAAAAATGGCGAGATGCGTCCGGGACCGCCTCTGCAGCAGCTTCGAGTGTTCGCGCTCGATCACGTCGAATCCGCCGATGCCGCTGGCCACGTACACGCCGGTCGATTCCGCGATGTCCGGCGTGACCTTCAAATCCGCCATGCGGATGGCGAAGTCCGTCGCCGCCAGGGCGACCTGGATGAACCGCGCGATTTTCTTGATTTCTTTTTTTTCGGCCCAGTGGAGAGGATCGAAATCGCGGACTTCCCCGGCGATCGTGCAATCGAATCCCGTGGTATCAAACTGCGTGATGGTGCGAACGCCGCTCTTCCCCGCCAGGAGGTTCTTCCAGACTTCTTCGGTGCCGATTCCCAGCCCGCAGACCAGTCCGACACCCGTTACGACAACCCGGCGGCTCACGTTAGCAATTCTCCCCTGATGGCTTTCCGGCGGCCGTGCGAACTACTTCTTGGCCCCGCCGTGCTTCTGGATGTATTCGACTGCGTCTTTCACGGTGGCGATCTTTTCGGCGTCCTCGTCGGGAATTTCGATTCCAAACGCCTCTTCAAAAGCCATCACCAGTTCAACCGTATCCAGGGAATCCGCACCCAAGATCGTCCACGAAGGAAGCGGTGGGCGTCACTTCGCCTTCGTCCACGCCGAGCTGCTCGACAATAATCTGCTTTACGCGTTCATCGACACTGGCCATGCTGTTTTGCCTCCGCTATGCGCTATGCGCCGCTTCGTGTGGCTGGTTCTTGGAACTTGATTCGTCGTTGCCGAAATTTAAGCCCCGCATATTCTATGTATGCGCTCTTGCGTCAGGTCAACTTAACTCTGGTCCCGACATTCGAAAATCATTCCCTCATGACGAACTCAGGCATCGACGTTCTCCGCGGCAGCGCGCTCACCCCATCCGCAAGCCGCCGTTGACGTCCAGCACCGCGCCGGTGATGTATCCGGCTTCCTCGCTGGCCAGAAACACGATCGCCGCCGCCACTTCCGCGTCGGTTCCCATGCGGCCCAGTGGCACGCGCGCCAGCAAAGCGTCCTTGACGTTCTGCGGCAACGGATCGGTCATCGGCGAAACGATGAAGCCCGGCGCGACCGCGTTCACCGTGATGTTCCGCGAAGCGACTTCCACGGCCAGCGCCCGCGTCAAGCCGATCAATCCCGCTTTCGCCGCGACGTAATTCACCTGCCCGGGATTTCCGGTCTCCGCCACCACGGACGTCACATTGATGATGCGCCCATACCGCGCGCGCATCATCACGGACATGGCCTGCTGCGCGCACAGATGCGCGCCGGTCAGATTTGTGCGCAGGACGGCGTCCCAGTCTTCGGCCTTCATGCGCACGGCCAGACCATCGCGCGTGATGGCCGCATTGTTCACCAGAATGTCCAGCTTGCCGAATTTTTCCATCGTCTGCCGGAATCCCGCTTTCACCTGCTCCGCGTCGGCGACGTCCATGGGCACGGCAAGCGCTTCGCCGCCCGCGGCCGCGATTTCTGCCACCGACGGCGGCAAGCTTTTCCGCATTTCGCGCGGCCGCTGCCACGCGCGCGCCCGCCTGCGCCAGCGCGAGCGCGGTGGCGCGCCCGATTCCCTGTGACGCGCCGGTCACCAGCGCGACTCTGTCTTTTAAGCTGAACATGGGTGAGTTTAAGTAGCACAGGCTTCAGCCTGTCTGGTTTTGATGTCCGGAGAAAACCAAATGCAGACAGGCTGAAGCCTGTCCTACCTTCTACGCTTCCGCCGCTTCGGTCTGCGCCTGCGCCAGCCTCTCCAGCGTCGAGTGCAGGGACTTTTCGTCCTCGACGTTGAACACATGCACCGACCGGTCGATTTGCCGCAAGCAGCCCCGTAAGCACGCGTCCCGGGCCCGACTTCCACGAATGTGTTCACGCCCTGATCGACCAGTTCTCGAATCGATTCCTCCCAGCGAACCGGCAAAGTCACCTGGCGGATCAGCGATTCGCGCGCCTCGTCACCACTCGTCGTGATCTCCGCGTCCATGTTGGTGACCAGGGGCACGCGCAACGGATGAAACGTGGCCGCTCGCAGATCGGCTTCGAGCCGCTGCGCCGCGGGAAGCATCAGCGCGCTGTGAAACGGCGCGGAAACCGCGAGCATCACGGCGCGCTTTGGCGCCGCCCGCCGAAGCCAGCTCCACGGCGCGCTTCACTGCCTCGGCATGGCCGGAAATCACGGTCTGCTCCGGAGAATTCAGATTGGCCGGAGCCACCACTTGCCCGTCCGCCGCCTTGCGGCAGAGTTCCGCCACCTGCGCCGGAGCGAGTCCCAGAATCGCCGCCATCGCGCCAACGCCTTCGGGCACCGCCGATTGCATGTATTCCCCGCGGCGCCGCACCAGCCGCACCGCATCCGCAAATTCCAGCGCGCCCGCCGCCACCAGCGCGGAAAATTCGCCCAGGCTGTGCCCCGCGACAAAGTCCGGCCGCACCCCCTTTTCCGCAAGCACGCGGTAGGCGGCCACGGAAACTGTCAAGATCGCCGGCTGCGTGTTCGCGGTCAGCTTCAGCGCCTCTTCACTGCCGGTAAAGCACAAATCCGAAATCGAAAATCCTAGCGCCTCATCCGCCTCGGCGAACACACTTCGAGCTACCGGATGCCCATCGGCCAGTTCCTTGCCCATGCCCGGGTACTGAGAGCCCTGTCCCGGAAACAAAAATGCCAGTTTTCCCATTGAATGTACCGCCGCTTCCGTCGCTCAGGCTTCCACGGGGACCGGAATCGTGGAAAGCTCATGCTCGATTTTTTCGTTGACCCCGCCCCGCACCAATTCCGTCGCCACTCGGATGGCATTTTTGATCGCGAGAGCGTTCGAACTGCCATGCCCGATCACGGTCACGCCTTTCACGCCCAGCAGCGGCGCGCCGCCATATTCCGAGTAGTCAATCTTCTTCCGAAAATTCTTATACGCCTTTCTCGAAAGCACGTATCCCACCTGCGAACTCAGCGTGCTCTGCAGGGCCTCTTTCAGCATCGCCACGATATGCTGCGCCACGCCCTCGCTGATTTTCAGCGCGATATTGCCGATGAACCCGTCGCAAACGATCACGTCCACCGAACCGTTGAAAATGTCCCGGCCCTCGACATTTCCCGTAAAATTCAGCGAGGATGATTTCAAGCGGCTGTGCACCTCGCGCGTCAGCTCATTGCCCTTGGTTTCTTCTTCGCCGATCGAAAGCAAGGCCACTTTCGGCCGCCGCGTGCCGAAAATGGCCCGATAATAGATTTCCCCCATCACCGCAAACTGCACCAGATGCGCGGGCTTCGAATCCACGTTCGCGCCCACGTCGAGCAGCACGGCCGTCCCGCCCGTGCGAAGTCGGAAAAGGAGCCGCCAGCGCCGGCCGGTCCACGGAAGACAGTGTCCCCAGGCCAAACCGCGCAACGGCCATCACCGCGCCGGTATTCCCCGCGCTGATCAAGGCATCGGCCTGGCCGTTGCGCACCAGCTTTGCGGCCACGTGCGCCGAGCTGTCCTTCTTCTTGCGGAAGGCCTGCGAGGGCGAATCCTGCATCGTGATGACTTCGCTCGCCGGCACGATCTCGATGGGCAAGCCGCGGTGCGGGTGCTTGGCAAGTTCCCTTTTTAATTCCGCTGGAAGCCCCACGAGCAGGATGCGCACGCCGAGTTCGCGGGCCGCCAGCACTGCGCCCTCAACTTCCGGACGCGGCGCATGATCTCCTCCCATTGCATCTACTGCTATGGTAATCATCAAGAACTCCGGCAGGGATCCGTGCGGGGCGCCGTAAACGACCGAGCCTCAGGCCCCGGTATCCACGACTTCCCGCCCCTTATAATAGCCACAGTGCGGGCAAGCCTGGTGGGGCTGCTTCATTTCATGACAATTGGGGCACTCGGCAAGCGCCGGAGCGGTCAGAAAGTCGTGCGCGCGCCGCTTGTTCTTCCGGGCTTTCGAATGACGCCGTTTTGGATTGGGCATACAAACTCCTTCAATTCGCCCCGATGAAGATGGGGCATTCTATGGTGTTTCCGCCGTGATTCCTATTGTTTTTTGAACCAGTCCTGCTTCAGACGCGCCAGGGGCGCCATACGCGGATCCGCAGACGTGGCTTTCACAGCGGCATTCCTCGTTGTTCAGGTTGACGCCGCATTGGGGACAAAGCCCTCGGCAATCGCTCCGGCAAATGGCCTTCATGGGCAGCGCCAGGAGCACCTGTTCGGCCAGAACATCAGCCAGAAACAGGCCTTCCCCTTCGAAAAACGCGATTTCCGTGTCGTCGAGCTTCAGCCGTTCCTCTTCTTCCTTGGTCATGGAGGCCAGCGGGCGGTAAAACAGGTCAAATTCGCGGGACACGTCCTCGTTCACCGGCTCGAGGCACCGCGCGCAGTTAATTTCGAGCCGGGTGTGCAGCTCCCCCGTGATGCGGATCTGCCCTTCGATCAGTTCCGCCGTCGCGCGCACCTCGAGAGGCTCCACCTGCCGGAAGTCGCCGGTGTGGTAATCGACCGCTCCGGGAGCATAGCTCTTCCGGATGCGGATCTTGCGGACTGCCAGCTCTTTGACGTCTAGAAACATCTGTTGTCCGTCATGCGCGCGGAATTCCCTGACTCTGTCCGCCGGATCCCATTATAAGTCCCGCTCCAGTGATGTCAAGGAAACCGCCTTAGTGTTCCTCACAGAGCGTTCGAAAAAGACAAGACAGGCATGCGAATCTTTCCCTAATCGGACAAACATGCCGAAGGAGGTGGGGATGAACTTCGGCCAGTTCCATACCCTGTCGGCTGGAACCCACACTAAAGCTTGTTCAGTTGTTCGGTGTGCCCGATTCCGTAATGATCATTCTCCATCCTTCTTTGAGCCGCCGATCGATCTCGGCCTTGCCATGCACGTGGATACTGCAAACGATGTTGTGGGCGAGGCAGGCTTTCAGGATTTTCTGGCGGCCCGCTTCCACCAGGGGAGTATTGTTGGGCACGCCATAGGATGCTGACAGATCGCCTCCCGCCGCAGCGTGCAGGACCGAAATCCCGGGCACCGACGCAATCGCTTCGATGTTATCCACGGCTTCTGCCGATTCGATACTCAGGATCGACATAAGATCGCCCTCGGGATTCAACGGCCAGACGTCGGCGCGCCGGCGGTACTCGTCCGCGGAGATACCCCAAACCCACAACGCGCCCGTGGGCGACCATCCACGTTGGCCCACAGGACCTTTCTGCGTGTAGGGATTGGTTTTCCAGGGAGGATAGCGCATGCTCTTGATGGCGAATTCGGCGTCCTCCTTCGTTTCAATGCCGTTGAACAGGTAGCCCATCAGGCCCATGTCCAGCCCCTGTTTCACAACCCACGCGGAATGTTCGAAACCATAGGGAGGAAATCGCGCGAAGAGCGCCGACTTCGGCGCCGCGTTGCCCGTCTTCAAGGTATAAGCCTTGTTTCCCATCGAGGCGATAAAGTTGGCCAGGCCGTCGAAGTCCAGCGGCGAATGTTCCATGTCCACATACACGAGGTCGGTGTCGAGATTCCCCAACGCTCGGGCACTGTCCCGCGACATGTCGGAGGTTTGAATGCCGAAGATTGGTTTGCCGGCCACAAGTTTCGCAATTGCAGGGTTGAGGTGTGCAGGGACCAGGCGCACGTTGTCAGAACGCGAAGTATTTTCCGCTTCTTGGGCACGCGGTGTGCCCGGCGTCAGGATGATTGCTGCGATGACAGCCGCGCCTAGAACTGCAATTGCTGTCGTGGCGTGTCTTGATAATCGTGTGGCGAGAGGTCGCAGTGAATTCAACATCGAACTTACTCCTTTATGCATGGAATTTCGCTTCCTCACCTTCCGGATTTCGGGAGTATACACCGGCAATACAAAACAGTGGTGAGATGAACTGCGCCGAGGCGCTAGGTTTCCGATTTCTGTTCAAATGCGCGGTGAATGAGGAACAGGACCGCGGATGTGAGCGCGGCCACCGGCAGCGCAAGCAAGACATGATGCTCGGCAATCCCGCGCACTCCGAGGAATAAAAGTACGGCAATCTGGCGCCCCGCGCCTTGAAGCCCAATCGCGTCCGTCACGCGCGATGCCCAGCGTATTCCCCAGGCCATCGGCACGGCGAGAATCGTACCGGCCAGGGCCCACTGCCACATACTTTCCGCATGAAGCCAACTCATGAAACGCCGCAGGAGAAAGGCAAAAATCAGCGAAAGAAAAGCACAGAAGATCAGGACTAGAAAATATGTCGTTATGATTGCCGCGCCAGGCGCGGAGGGTCCGAATCCGATTTCCGTGGGAGAGGCAGTTTCCTGCAAAAACATCGCCACCGTCAGGAATAGCCCGCCGCAAATCCAGGAAGCGAGGTAATAGACGAGGCTGCCGCGGCGGGTCATCGATGATTCAGATGCGCCGTTCGATCTTGGGAAATTCCTGCCAGACTTTCACGCCGCAGAAGTGCGATCCTTCAGTGCAGATGGGTGTGGCGACGCCGGCGCGAATGTAACACGGTGGGCCAAGATAACGGCCGAGAGCCGGCAGCGCGGCGCGGACCTGCTCGACCTCTTCCATCGAGGCCTGATAAATCTCTTCCTGCGCGTTGAAACACGTGCGCATCGTCCACTTGTGCAGCAGGTGCAGCAGCGAGCCGGACTCGACCAGCCGGATGGCCTTCGCGTTCGGCAAAAGATACAGCGCGATTTCGCGCCGGCACGCCGCGATCGAGCAGTTCGTTTTTGGCCGCCCAGGCGTCCGCCATGGCGCGTTCGTAGACTTCGCGGGCGCGCGCGTTCCCGGCGATGAGCATGGGCGTGAGGAAATCGGGCGCGCGCGTATCGGTCAGCGCCAGCAGCGGGCGAGAGCCGGGCACCATGCGATGGCGCTGATCCTGACTATCGGCCGTGTGGCTGATTTTTTTCGCAAACGTGAAATTGGCATGTTGCAGCGCGCGCATGATGGGAGCATGCACGCCGATGTTGAGAGTCTCCAGGCGGTAGCGGTTGCGCGCGGGATTGAGCAGACGGTCGAGCGCCTCAGCGTCGGAGCAAGCGCTTTCGGTCAGGCCGAGCACGGCGCGATACGCCTCGGCGACGACGCGCGGCGCGTGCGGCGAATAATCCGTCAGCACGGAGACGCGCCCTGCGAGCCGCGCGTCGAATTCTCGCGTGAAGGCTTCCCCTCGCGACTCGGGGTAACGCTGAATCTGCTCCCGGATGCGACCATTCCGGCATGTCCTCCTGCTCCATCGGCGCGTTGTCGAAGCGATCGAAGAATTGCGGATCGATCTCACGCACGCGAGCGACCATTTCTCCGATCACGGCGCGCGCTTCGGCTGGGAGTATCCGACGCCGCGGCCATGCGCCACAGGCGATGCAGCACGATGCCGGAAAGCGTGTGCACCATCGTGGTAGCAGCGGCGACCGGCAACACGTAACGCGCGACTTCGATCGCGCGCTTCTCCGCCTGGCGGTCCACTTTTTGCACGCGCTTGGGATGCG
This sequence comes from Terriglobia bacterium, assembly GCA_963705015.1. Classification (GTDB taxonomy): domain Bacteria; phylum Acidobacteriota; class Terriglobia; order Acidiferrales; family UBA7541; genus Palsa-360. Next base: position 4,255,241 of record CAVPIN010000002.1, on the reverse strand, counting down.
ACATCGGACCGATGTGCCAGATGTCGCCGAGAATCTCCCGCGCGTCGCCCTGCAGCAAGCGCGGTCAGCTCGCGGTAATATCCCCAGGCGCGCGCCACGGCATTCTTCGTAGATCGCGCGCTCGGCCGCGCCGAATCCCGGCGTCTCGGGCGGCAAATACGCGGAGCGCGTGCGTCAGCCGCACGTAGCGCTGGCTCTGCTGCTCGGAGTTGTAAAACGGATGCGCGTGCAGGAACGACCAGACAAATTGCCGGCTGACGTTTTCGAGGCCAAATTCAAAATGCGCGTGCTGGTATACGGTGTGGTGGCCGGCGTAAAACGTGGACGCCCCGATTTGCAGGCGCTGCTTGTCGGTGATTTCTTCCGGGCCGATGATCCGCGGCGCATAGCAAGTGCGCGCCGCGGCGATGGCTGAATCGTAAGGATGCGCGAAATAATTGCGCAGCGTCACGCGGGGAGCAGCGGCCTCGAATTGCACGCTATCCGGCTGTGGAGAAATCATGGGGTGCGACGCCATAGGACGCGCAGCATTCTACACCGGTCGGGCGGAATCGCCAGTCACTGATCGCCCTTCACATGCGTTCAGGGCAAGCCAGTCGCACTCCGCGCCCGCAGCGCAACTACCTTTTCTTGGTCTTGTTAGCGTCTTTAATGGCCTGCTGTACTTCGGCAGCCTTTTCGTATTTCTTGGTGAAGCGCTCGACGCGGCCCGCGGTATCCACCAGCTTCTGCTTGCCGGTAAAGAACGGGTGGCAATTGGAGCAGATTTCGACGCGCAGGAACTGGCCCTTGATCGTCGATCGAGTCGGGAACGTGTGGCCGCAGGCGCAATGCACGGTTACAGGATGGTAGTCCGGATGAATGTTAGGCTTCATGAAGGTCTCCCGCCGTCTGACCGGTCTGCGCGGCCCCGGTCAGTTGCCGGGTGTCACAGCCGCGTCGCTTGGTCAGCGGACAATTTGCAATCATACGCGATTCCGGGCATCCTGTCCAAGCGCAGCGCACGAGAATAGGATTGCGCCACCGGAAGTTTCGGCCGGCAAGCTGCGGGAAAGGGGAAATATCCGTGAAGACAGCTCCGTTATTTAATCGCCACCGGTTCCAGAAATGCGCGCTTCTGTTCGTGGCTATCCTGGGTCTTGGGGGGCTCTCTGCCGCGCAGGATACAGGGTTGAAGGACAGGATTTACGTGGTGACGCATGTGGACACCCTTCCGGGCAATGGTCCTGCCGCGAAGTTGTTGCAGCAATATGTGACCGAGAGCCGGAAGGATAAGGGGGCCGTGCGCATCGAACTCTATGTGCAGATCTCGCGGACCAATCATTTCTCGTTGGTCGAAGTCTGGGAAAACCAGCAGGCCTTCGACGCACACTTAGCGGCAGCCCACACCAAACAGTTCCGCGAGCAGATCCAGCCCATGCTGGGAAGTCCATTCGACGAGCGGCTTCACCAGATTATCGAATAGCGGCTGATTTTCCTTGTGCGTGAACGCGAGAAACGATAGCGTTCCACCCATGCGCATCCAGATTGTTGAAGACCCCGCCGAGGCGTTGACCTTCCCGCCGAGCGAAGATTTCGTTGACCTGCGCAAAAGCCCTCATGCCCTGGAGCGGATTGCGGCCGCCCGCGAGTACCTGCCGCTCCGCAACTTTCTCGCCGCTGTGAACAGTCCTGGATCCGTTTACACCAGTGTTGCGGTGACAACCGAATGCGGCTCGCCAGGGGATGCTTCTTCCGGGGACGTTTATGAGTTTGGCTCGCGGGTCTCCCTGGTCTTTGCGGTTCCCTCGCTCAACTTCGACCGTGACCAATACGCAGAGCTCACCGAAAGACTGAAAGAGTTGCTGGAGCGCGACACCGGAGGAGAGGTTTGGGGAGTGTTGGGGATTTTTCCCTGCAACTTTTTGGAAGAGCGCCGTCAGGGGTTCTGCCTGGAGATTCGTTTGATGGCCAGTGGTGAATCGGCCAAGCAAGCGGAAACGCGCTGGGGACTGGGTTTGGCGCGTGTGCAACAGGCTCTTCTGTTCCGTGCCCGCGCCCTGGGCCAACAAATCGGCACCTGAACTTCAGGCCAATGCTGCTCCTCAAGTCACGAAGGAGCAACCGATGCGCGTTCCTCCGCTGCCTGATTGCCCCTGATAAACGCGCCGCAGACTGACACGCACAGGAGGCAGAATCGGCACGTGCAACACAGCATGAAACGCCTCGCCGAATTCTTCGGGACTTGTTGTTTCGAGAGCAATGCCTCCATAACTCAGGTCCAGCACGCGGGCTGTGCGCTCGACGCCCTCGCCAATCAGCGCATAGGCTCGCGTGGCCGCCAGCGAAACCCGCTCCCAGCGACGCCGCTCCGCTTCCAGTTTCTTGGTGTCATGGATCTTCGGCGGCTCACCGGAGGGCTTCACGGAAGGCAGAATTTCAGCGGCTCCCGTGGCCATCGGCCGTGCGCTCGGTGAAGGTGTTGGCGGAGGATTTGCAGAAGTGTCTCCATTTTTCTTGAGGGAATAGAGACGCTCATCCGCCACACGGATCAGCACCTCCTGGAGGTCGCCGTCATCCGGATACGCGGCCACGCCGTAGTCCAGCGCCAGGGGAATACCCAAGTGCAGGGCTTCGATCGACTCGGCATAGGCTGCGCGCAAACGTCGGCTGAGAGCAGCAGCTTGTTCCTTGTCCGATTGCGGAAGCAAGAGGGCGAATTCATCGCCGCCGATACGAAAAGCATAGTCCGAAGTTCGCATCGATTTCTGCAGGGTAGACGCAGCCATCTGAAGCAGGACATCCCCTTGCGGATGTCCATAACGGTCGTTTACGTCCTTGAAGCGGTGCAGGTCGAATACAACCAGTGCAAGCCGGTGCGTATATCGGATAGACCGGTTGAGTTCCTTCTCAAAGTAATCATCGAAAAAGCGCCGATTGTAGAGGCCGGTCAGCGGGTCCGTGGCTGCGTTGATTTGGAGGTTCCGAAGCTCCTCATATTCCATGAGGATGGGCAGGCGCAGCAGGTTCGCGGATCCCAATACGTCCGCCAGCGCGGCCTGGAGTGTTATTTTCTTGCCGCTGCCCTCGGAGAGTTCCTGCTTCCGCGAAAGTGTTTGCTCCCAGATATCCAGGCTCTGCGCCTCAGTTAGCTCCACATGCGCCATGGAACGCAGAAAGCGTTGCAGGAATTGCCCGCGGGCCGGCCGCTCGAGTGTCGCCAGCGTTTCGGTCAACAATTCGAGAAAGGCATCTTCTGTAGTCATGCGGGGTGGTGTGGGTTCTCCGGCTTGCGGCATCAAAAATACCGATTCTTCTCCAGATTGGCCCGATGCGGGGCGGGCATGGAGATATCCTGCGTAAACATCTTTGCACGGGGATTGCCATAGCCCCCGGATAAACCGGGTCTAACAAGTATTTTCTAACTCATTGATTTGAGAAGGGTAAGTATCTGCCCCTATTATCTTTTAGCAAATGGGGCGGGAGTGTTCCTCATCGAACGCAAACTATTGCACACTCTTGCCGGACATTCTTTTACTATAATTCCCTTGAAGATTCCGTCGACCCTCATTCCAGCGCCTTCAGGAACTCCACGCCTAACATGTGGACTCCGCCTGTTGCGAAATGTCGCCGCACCCTCGCCTGGATCGGAGGAGTCTCCGCGGGAACCATGGAGGAGGGCGACGGCGGTGCAGGAATCGTGAGATTCAAAAGTTGGTCGGAGCGCAAGAGTCGTGGACTCGCCAAAAACGCCCCGTTGGCACTGATATCGAGGGTCTTCGTCAGGTCAAGAAATTCCATTCCAGCAGCATCAATACCACGAATGAACATCGGTATCTGCACGTGAATCCGTGGAGAACGCCGGCGCTCAGCGGGGGATAAGCGCATACCTTCTCTTTCTAGTCCAGAATGAGATCTGGGAAATCATTTTCCTACACCCCCAGACCTGGTACTATTGCACTAGTACTGCATGAAATGGTGCACTCGGATTGCCAGTGTTCACCGAAAATCGCAGTTCCTCCAAGTCTGTGATTTAATAGGTATTTATATTGGATTTTGTATGGCAGGAATTTGCTTTCCACAAACTACCCAAGCACATTGAGCAACTGGTTTCCTACATATGTGCAAAATAGAACCCATTTACCATTGACAGGGCTGACCCATTTTGACAATATCCCCGTGGGTTGCCCACTCGTAAGTCACAGTGAATCAAAATGGATTTTCCCGCTTGGCTAAGCGTGGATAAGTGTCTTGAGGAGACCTAATTGAGACGTGCTTCGGGAGTTGAGGTGCTGGCGAACGAAGCGGTGCCGTTGAGCATCACGGCGAGTCTCCTTGATTTGCTGGATCAGCCAATTCTGATCTCTGACCGAACGGGAAGAATCCTGAAAGCCAATTCCAGAGCCAAGCAGGAGTTGGCCTCGCATGGAATCATTCTCGATCCCAACCTAAATTTATTTTCCGACCTATTGCATTTAGAGCCGAAGGTAATCACGGATCAAATCGAGGACGGAAAACAGAGCATCGATTCTAAATTCGATTGCTGCTCTGGTGAGGGTGTTGCACGGATCCAATGGCTTCCTGAAGCGGATTGGCTCGTGGTTCGCCTGGAAGAGATGCAGAAACCGCGGGAAGTAAGTGCAACGGCCCTTGCGGGACATACCGTGCAGGAATTACTCCGAGAGAGGGAGATCACTTACCGGAACCTGCTCGCCGCCTATTTGCGGCTGCAAGAGGTGAACCGCCAGAAGACGGTGTTCCTGGCCTCCGCTGCCCATGAATTGAAGACGCCTCTGGCCGTGATCAAGGGCTATTACGATTTGCTGCTGTCAGGGTCGCTTGGCAAGCTAACCGATAAGCAGCGCGATATTTTGCAGGAGTCCAAGGAAAGCTGCGAGCGGCTGGTTCGTCTGGTTTCGATGTTCCTCAATTATTCGGCCCTCGAAAGCGGCAAGCTGGTTCTGCACCTGCGGGAAAACGACCTGCGGGATTGCCTGGGCGAATTGGCGACGCGCTGGCACGAAGCATTCGTACGCAAGCACGTTCGCCTGGACAGCACGTTCGATAACGACCTGCCAATTTTCAAGTTCGATTACCAGAAAGTTCAGCAAACCGTCGCCAATCTCCTGGACAACGCGTTGAAACACACTCCCGCCGGCGGCCAGGTAACTCTACGCGCGGAGCTCTATTTCTGGGAACGCCGTTCGACCGAAGAAACTCAGTCTCTCGACCGCCGCCGCAAGCGCGTACAAGCTGCGAATTGCATTAAGATTTACGTGTCGGATTCCGGCCCGGGAATTGCCTCCGAACACCACCAGGAGATCTTTGAAGATTTTGTTCGGGTGGACCGCACCTCCTCCGGAATGGGCCTGGGCCTGGCGATTGCCAAGCGTCTGGTGCAGGCGCATCGGGGCAAGATTTGGGTCGATAGCGAACCGCGAAGGGGCTGTACTTTCACGTTCCTTTTGCCGATAGACAATGTCTAGATCAATTTGAAGCGCATTGAGGTGGGGTAAATGTCCGAAAAAGAAAGAATCCTTGTCGTTGACGACGAACCCAGTATCCGAAAATATCTGGGGACTTTGCTCGAAGTGGACGGATATCAGGTGGAGACTGTCGTCTCTGGACAGGAAGCCATCGAGAAGATCGAGGGTGGCGATCGCCCCGACTTCATCATCCTCGACGTATTGATGCCGGAACTGGATGGTCTGGAAACCTTGAAGCAGTTGATGCTGATCGACCGGTCACTCAACGTGGTCATGCTGTCCTGCTCGAACGAAGTCGGCACCGTCGTCGAAGCCATCCGCCTGGGAGCCCAGGACTACCTCACCAAGCCCTTCGAAAAGGCCGAGCTCGATGTGGCCATGCTGAAGTGCCGCCAGAAACAGCAACTTCGCGCCGAGAATAAGGCCCTGCGCGAATATTGCGACACGATTACGGAAGATCTTTGCTTTCTTGCCGCCAGTCCGCAGATGGTCCGCATCCGGCAGCAAATCCTGCAAATCGCGCCGGTGGATGTGCCGGTATTTATCTACGGCGAGAGCGGCGTAGGCAAGGAAGTCGTTGCGCGCATGATCCATATGCGATCGACCCGCCGCAACCAGCCATTCATCAAGGTGAATTGCGCCGCGCTGCCCGGTGAACTGCTCGAGTCCGAGCTTTTTGGCTTCGAGCAAGGCGCGTTTACTGGCGCCGTTCGTTCCAAGCCGGGCAAGTTTGAACTGGCCACAAAAGGGACCATTTTCCTGGACGAAATCGCGGAGATGAGCCCCCACTTGCAGGCGAAATTACTGCACGTCCTTCAGGATCATCAATTTTCACGCCTCGGCGGCCGCCAATTGATTGAGGTTGATGTTCGCGTGCTCGCGGCAACCAACGTGGAAATTCAAGAAGCGATGAAATCGGGTCGCCTCCGTGAGGATTTGTATTATCGTCTCAACGTGCTCTCCATTAATGTGCCCCCGCTGCGCGAGCGGACCTCGGAAATTCCCCTGCTGTTCCGCCATTTCCTGCAAAAATACAGCTCGAAATTCAACAAGGAGAGCCGTCACTCCTTCGCAGCATTTGCTCGAGGCGGCCGTGCGGTATCCGTGGCCCGGCAATCTTCGCGAACTGGAAAATTTCGTCAAACGCTACGTGATCCTGGAAGATGATGAAGGCAGCTTCCGCGAATTGATCGAGATGTCGGCGACAAGGAAGCGCATCTCGCCACGGGAAGAAGCTGCTCCCGCCCGCGAGCAGGGATTAAAGGCGCTGGTGCGAAGCTTGAAGGACGAAGCGGAAATGGAAGCAATTGCCGACGCCCTCGAAAAAACTCACTGGTGCCGCAAAGATGCCGCGAAGATGCTGGGCATCAGTTACAAAGCCCTGCTGTATAAGGTTCGGCAGTTCGGACTAGATTCCGGCCGCACGACCCGGGCAAATTCAAAAACGATCGAAAAGGGGAAAGACAGCGCCACTCCTGATGCGGTTCCCGCAGGTCTTGCGCCCTCCGGCCGGAATCATTAGTGGTCTGCGACACTGCAAGTTATTGCATATACGGGATACGCGAGTCTCTACTATCTTTCTTGGCCATCGGGTGGGGGTCAGTAGCGGTAGTTAGACTATGCATGGGGCAAGATTGCGGGCCGTGAATTAATTGTTAAAAAATAATGAAACTTTTTGCCTTGAACGAGAGAATAACAAAGGGGGGATAGCGCGATTTCTAGGACCCTTTTTGCATTCGTCCCAATTGACGTCATTCTTGGCAATCAAATCGACGGATTATGGAACTAAGGCTTTAGCTCTCAGAAGGTTAGGTGCGGAACGTGCACTTTGCTTCCGCAGTCTCGGCATTCTGCTAAGAAGCAGAATCCATGTATAATTGATAAGTTAGGCTAGGATGGAAGGGCGATTGCACCAATTTCTCGGGGGTGGTGCGATTGAATCGGAGATCGGGGGCCAGGGGAATATGAACGAGCGTCGGATGGCACGCCGATATGATCTTTCTCTGCCGGTTATCATTCGCACTCCGGTGGAAAAAGAAACTTCTTCTCGCAACGGAAAAACACGCGATATATCCACTCGCGGAGTTTACTTCACGATTGACCAGGACCTCGGCACCGGTGCCGAACTCGACATCACGCTCACACTCCCTTCCGAAGTCACGCGAGGATCCGAAGTGTTTATTCGCGCGATGGGTAAGGTAGTCCGCGTTGACAAGAAGTCTGAAAATGGGTCTTCTCGAGTGGGTATTGCAGCGGTCATCGAGCGGTATGAAATCATTCGCAACGAACCAGCTACCCAGTAGGTACCTTGCGCTCGTTGGTCACTAGGTAATGGTTTTGTTTTGACCTTCCTTTTTGTATTTTCTGATTAGCGCTTTTGAATTCCGGATTCTGCCATCCCCATTTTCCCAGCGTTGCCTCGCGCCTAGGGTGCGGCGATTTTCAACCTCGGCAGATCGCGCCGCTGCCGCTCTTCGTAGACGAATCCTTTTTCGAGCGATATAATTTCGCACCCGGGAGGCAAACGACTTGCCGCATAAATCCACGCCGCGCCGTTGCAGATGAATTTGCATCCGCTGGATCTCTCCATCGTCATCCCTGCTTTTAATGAGGAACGCCGCCTTCCGAAAACGCTCGACAGCGTAGTTGCGTTTCTGCAGTCCCGGCCGCTACGCGCCGAAATCATCGTAGTCGATGACGGTTCCACGGACGCCACATCCCAACTGGTCGCCAGCTATCAGAGTAAATACGCCGGCCTGCGTCTGGTTTCCAATGGGAGGAATCGGGGGAAAGGGTTCAGCGTGCGGCATGGCATGCTGGAGGCCCGCGGGGAATATGCGCTGTTTACCGATGCCGATCTTTCCACTCCGATCGAGGAAGCAGACAAGCTGCTCGCGGCTCTGAAGGAACAGGGATACGACGCCGCCATTGGGTCGCGCGCGGTGGATCGAAGCCTCATTCAAATTCACCAGTCCGCGGTGCGCGAGCGGGCGGGGATCCTTTTTAATTACATGGTGCGCTGGATCATGGGGATCGAGTTTTCCGACACCCAATGCGGGTTTAAAGCGTTCCGGATGGATCGGGCGAGAATCATATTTGAGCAACAGCGGATTGAGCGCTTCGGATTTGACCCCGAAATTCTGTTCCTGGCAAAACGTCATGGATTGCGGGTGGCGGAAGTACCTGTGCGCTGGTCGCACGATGCCGCAACCAAAGTGAACGTCGCGGCGGATGGAATGAGAATGTTGCTGGATTTATTGGTGATCCGCGAATATGCCTTGCGGGGACTGTACCCGCGGAGCCGTAACACATAGCCTCGCGGGGCCTGCCCCAGGCGCCAATCCGCGAAAACGGGCGTATCTGGTGAGCAACGGCGCTTCCAATTTAATTGCGTTCCCTACGTCGGTAATTGATCATGATAATCGTGCCGTGGACGCGGCGTTACATGAAGGCTTAAGCCCGGCCTCTAGACTCTAAAGAGAGAATCCCGAATCGCTATGAAGGTCTCCATCGTTATTCCGGTTTACAACGAACGCGCGTTTATCGAGGAAGTGCTGTTGCGGGTGCAGGATTCTCCGATCGATAAGGAGATCATTGTAATCGACGACCGGTCCACTGACGGGACGCGCCTGCTGCTCGAGGAACTCGATAAAGCCCAATCAGAGGGCCACAGCGAAGCGATCGTGCACAATGGCAAGGCTCGTCTTTCACTTGAAAACATACGATTTTTGTTTCAAGACCAGAATTGCGGTAAGGGGGCGGCCTTGCGCCGCGGCTTTGAAGCAGCGCAAGGAGACATCGTGCTCGTGCAGGACGCCGACCTCGAGTACGACCCCAGGGATTACGGGAAACTTCTGGACCCCATATTGGACGGCAAAGCTGACGTGGTTTACGGTTCCCGGTTCATGGGAAGCCCGCAACGTGTCCATTACTTTTGGCATTACGCGGGCAACAAATTCCTGACCCTGCTCTCCGATATCTTCACAAACCTCAAACTCACGGACATGGAGACTTGCTACAAGGTCTTCCGTCGGGAAGTCCTGCAGAACATCAAACTCCAATCGGATCGCTTCGGTTTCGAGCCGGAAATTACCGCCAAAATCTCGAAAGGCAACTGGCGGATTTACGAAGTTGGGATATCCTACGCCGGCCGCACGTATTCGGAAGGTAAGAAGATCACCTGGCGCGACGGACTCTCTACCCTGTGGTGCATTTTCCGCTTTAACTTGTTTGACTGACTTCTGGTAGGATTACCGCAGTTTCCCAAGTCCCTGGCGCTATGCGGCCCTGTACTGGATATTGAGGACAATCTGGAGGGAAGGACTTTCCACATGCAAACAATCATGAAGAATCGCGCGGTATTGTTCCTTGCTCTGGGCATCTTCCTTGGCATACTGCTGTCGAATATGGGCCATTCTCTGACCCCCTCGGCAAAGGTGTTGGCGCAAAATCCCGCGCCCGATCTGGCGGCCATGCAGGCGGACATCGCCCATTTGAAGGAAGTCGTGCCATCGCAGTCCCACTCAATGACCGACGTGGGCTATCAATTCGCAAATCTTTGGTTCGCGGGAAAGGAAAAGAATTGGCCGCTGGCGGAATTTTTCCTGAATGAATCACGCCAGCACATTGCGTGGACCATCCGCATCCGGCCAATAAGGAAGGATTCCGCCGGAAATTCGGTGGACTTGAAAAGCATTTTTGACGTCATCAGCAATGGCCCTTTGAAAAATTTGACCGAGGCCATTAAGAACAAGGACGAGGCGAAGTTTGAGACATCCTATAAGCAAATGCTGAATGGCTGCACTAGCTGCCACATCGCGTCGGACAAGCCGTTCCTTCACCTTGTTGTTCCGCAATCTCCACCGCAGACCATCGTCAGTTTCACGCCACAGCCCGATTGATTCTGACAGGAGCAGATGACAACGGCGAAGTCCCCGTCCCGGCCGTGTTACTCGAAGCTAGCTCTATACGCGAACGCTTCCAACCTGAGCCCTATGTGCGCCTGACTCGCAGCGTCAACACCAAACCAGCGGAGAGCAGCAGCGCCACGATCATGAATATCATGCTGAAGGTGAAGGAACCCGTAAGGCTTCGCAGAAAACCCACAAAATAAGGGCCCACGAATCCTCCGAGGCCTCCGACCGAGTTGATCAGGCCCATGGATGCGGCGGCGGCGGATTCGCTCAGGAAGGCCGTCGGCAAGGACCAGAAACTGGGCATGAATGCCGTGGTGCAGGCGCCCGACAGAATCAGGAACGCGAGGCCGGTCCAGAGGTTGCCGCTTGCTCCGACCGAAAGGGCCATGAAGATTCCACACGCCCCGAGGATTATGGCTGTGTGCCAGCGGCGCTCCCCCGTGCGGTCAGAATCCCAGCCGTTCCAGACCATCAAAAATGTGCCCAGCAGATAGGGCAGCGCCGCGATCAACGTAACCGTCAGATTGGGGAGTCCGGTGGCGCGCTTGAGGATCGTGGGAAACCAGAAATTAAATCCGTAGAGGCCGACGAGCGCGAGAAAATAAACCAGCGCCAGCAAGATCACATCGCGCTGGCCCAGGGCTTGCCTGATGGTCCAATGCCTGCGTCGCTGATTTTGCCGCTTTTTCGCGTTGCAGCTCGCCGTCGATCCATTCCCGCTCATCTGCCGGCAGCCACTTGGCCTGGCGCGGCCAATCCGTCAGGTAGAACAGCGTCATGATCCCCAGCAGCACGGCCGGAATCCCTTCCAGGATGAACAGCCATCTCCAGCCGGGAATGCCGAACCAGTGCACTCCCAGCAGCCAACCTGCGAGCGGAGAACCCAATACATTGGCGATCGGGAATGGCCGCCATGAACAACGCCCCGGCCCGCGCGCGGTCTTCATGACGGAACCAGTGCGTCAGGTACACGAGGATGCCGGGGAAAAATCCTGCCTCCGCCGCCCCCAGGAAAAATCGGGCGCCATAAAATTGCGCCGGCGTTCGAATCATCGACACCACTATGGTGACGAGTCCCCAGGTAATCAGAATGCGCGCAATCCAGCGCCGCGCGCTCCAGCGCTCTACGATCAGCGCGCCGGGAATTTCGAACAGAAAATATCCTGCAAAGAAAATGCCCGCGCCCAGGCCAAACACGCGGTCGGTGAATCCCAGGTTGTGGGTCATCTCGAGGCCAGCAAATCCGACATTCACACGATCGAGGTAGGCGATGAAGTAGAGGATGAAAAGAAATGGCAGCAGCCGCCACGCGATGCGTCGCTGCGCGCGCTGTCCGACAACCGATACGTTCGCTTGGGAAGCCATTCCGCCCGTCGCTTGTACCACATTCGAGGCAGGGCTTACATCAGGAGAAGCATTGCGCGGTTCCACAGAGTGGCTGACTTGCTCCGAGCAATATGCCGCGACAGGCCTAAGGGAATCGCTTCCCTCGTCCCAAAAGATTCGCATGCTAGGATTGATGTGAGGAGTAACGCCCCATGGGAAAAACCTTCGCGACAATGGATGAATCCGTCAGGGAATTTATCGTCGCGCAACCTGTTTTCTTTGTCGGATCGGCGCCGCTCGATCCGGGTGGTCATGTGAATATCTCCCCCAAAGGCCTCGATACGCTTCGGATTCTGGGAGCAACGACTGTTGCGTATTTGGATCTTACGGGCAGCGGAATTGAAACGGTGGCTCATCTCAAAGAAAACAGCCGAATTGTTCTAATGTTCTGCGCTTTCCAGGGACCGCCGAGAATCTTGCGCATCTATGGACGCGGACGAGTCGTCGAACCTCAACAGGCAGAATTCCCTGACCTTGCAACGCGATTCCCGAAGTTTGAAGCCGCACGCGCGATCATCGTAGTTGAGGTTTCCCGTATTGCTGATTCCTGTGGATATGGCGTTCCTCTGCTCAAATACGAGGGAGAACGGGATCAGCTTTTGAAATGGGCTAGGAATCAAGGACCTGAGGGCTTGACCGCATACCGCGCAAAGAAGAATGAGCAGAGCATCGACGGCCTTCCCGGGCTGAAGAGCACGGCTTGATTTTTCCGGGCGGGCGAGATTTCCACACAATTAAACTTTCGACATCGACGCGTAGCAAGATATCTCAATTTACTTTAAGGCACGAACGTTCTGATTCCAGGGTACCTCCGATGAAAACCGGAGGCGCCGTGCGATACAATAGTTCGTTCTGGCGGGCTTTGGCGACGCATGCAAAGCCCACACAAGATGGCTGATTCGACTCCAATTACGACCGAGGTTCAACCCACTCTGAGCCCAGATCGTGCTCCGAGCGGGCTAGGCCGCGCGGCCACGCTCTTCCGTTCGCTCCGGCACAGGAATTTCAAGCTCTTCTTCAGCGGGCAGATCATTTCGCTCGTGGGCACGTGGATGCAGAACATCGCCCAAGCGTGGCTGATTTACCGCCTGACGGGGTCGTCGGTTCTGCTCGGCATGCTGGGCTTCGTGAGCCAAATTCCCATTCTGCTGCTCTCGCCAATCGCGGGACTAGCGGCAGACCGCTGGCCGCGGCGGCCCGTAGTGATCGCGACGCAGGTCGCTTCGATGCTGCTGGCGTTCATTCTGGCGGCGTTGACGCTCACGCGACGCATCAACGTGTGGGAAATTATTGTGCTGGCCACGCTGCTGGGTGTCGTGAACGCGTTCGACGTCCCGGCGCGGCAATCGTTTTTGATTGAGATGGTGGGGCGCGAGGACTTGCTCAACGCCATTGCGCTCAATTCCTCGATGTTCAACGGAGCGCGCATCGTCGGCCCGGCAATCGCCGGCATTCTGGTTGCTGTAATTGGCGAGGGCTGGTGCTTTTTCCTGAATGGCGTGAGCTATCTCGCCGTGATCGCCGGCCTGTTCATGATGCGCATCGAAAAATCCACGACGCCCCACGACGGATTGTCGCCCATCGAAAAAATGCGCGAGGGATTCCGGTTCGTGCGCCACACCAAGCCGATTCGCGCGCTGCTGGAGCTTGTGGGACTGGTGAGTTTCATGGCGCTGCCCTTTAGCGTGCTGATGCCCATCTTCGCCAGCCGGATTCTGGGCGGTGGCGCCTCGGCCTATGGCGCGCTGATGGGCGCGGTGGGAGTGGGCGCATTACTGGGCGCGCTGGTGATCGCCACGCGGCAACAATTGCGAGGCTTGGGAAACATTGTGGCGTATTCGGCGACGGGACTGGGTGTTTCGCTGATTCTTTTCAGCGCCTCGCGGTGGTATTGGGCATCGCTCGCGGTTCTGACGTTATCCGGGTTGTGTATGATGATGCAGTTTACATCCACGAATACGCTGATTCAGGCCATGGTTCCCGACCAGCTGCGCGGGCGGGTGATGTCCCTGTACTCGATGATGTTTCTGGGCATGACCCCGGTCGGGTCTCTGCTCGCCGGAGCGATGGCCGATCGTATCGGCGCGCCGATCACCGTCGCGCTGGGCGGCTTGATCAGCGTTACCGGCGGCGTGGCCTTCGCGCGCAAGTGGCCCTCCATGCGCGCCCCGGCGCGCGAACTGGTTGCGGCGCAGGGCATGTCTGATCCCACTCCTGCGCCCGGTGCTTCCGCGCCGCCTTCCTAAAGTGTGAAGAGCATTCGGCTACGCGATTGCTCGCAGGCCGGCTGCGGCAACCTGCTCGTCTTCGAATGATTTCACGCCGGAAACGCCGACTCCGCCGACGCACTCGCCCTGATGCAGGATGGGAAGTCCTCCCTGCACGGCCAGCCTGCCGGGAAACGCCGCCATGGCAGGGCGTTCCTTCACTACATCTTCGAGGGCCTTGGTCGGTGTCCGTGCCGCGGCAGCGGTTTGCGCTTTTAAGGTCGCGACGGCGGCGCTCTGACCGGCGGCTCCGTCGATGCGCTCGAGGTGAATCAGGTATCCTCCGTCATCGACAACCGCGATGCTGACATTCCATTTGTTTTTTTCTGCTTCTATTTTGCAAGCGGCCACGATTTTTTGCGCGTCTGCAGCGGACAAGCATGATTTTTGGCGCACAGTGCCTCCAGGGCGAATTGTTCAGGATTCGTACGACGTGACATTCTAGCGCGTCAACTTTAGATGTCTAACTGAAATAAGAAACGCCCAGCGTATTTCTTGGCGCTCTGACATTTTCCACGTAACAGCTTCATTTTCCTCGTGGTGGGGCACATTCCGAGTGGACCCCGTTTATCATGACTGGGCCCAGCTACAACAATTTCATAAAGCCGGGCGCTAACAGACCGCACCGTAGCATGATCCCAAAACACGTCAACCGACTACGGCGTTTGGGCGGGGTCGATTCCGAAGCAGAAGCCTTGCTCGATCGTGGTCCGGCTGATGCAATATTCGCCCGGGGACAGCGGCTGGGCCGGAGTTACCTTTAGGGAAGAGCTGCCGTAAGGCTCGGCGCTCAGCTTTAAGCCGTTCCCGATATTCCTTGATTTGTTCGTCGGTCTCTTAGTCGAAAACTCGCGGGTCCCATTCTGTACGTCAAACCGGAGAAGCTGCAGCGTTGTAACCGCTTTATCGAACGGTTCGGTGACGCGAACGACGAACCGGATCGGGCTACCAGCGATCATCCGAACTGGGGATTTCTCTTCAGGAATCGAAAGTAGCAGGTTGCCGCCTTTAAGAGTTTCCCTGGGAACTTGGCGCTCCAGCTCGATGGGAGACCCGGAGGCTGGCAGGTAATAGAAAACCGAGAAATATTCTGGCTCAAACGGTTTTTCTTGTTGAGCCGACACAACCGCGGTGAACAGCAGAGCGAACGGCAGTGCGAACAAACCGAGTCTCATTTTGCCTCGGTGAAACTTTATTTTACGGCTGCATCCACTCCAAAACAAAACGCGTTGGTCCTTTTCGGGAGCTGACCAGAGGCCCGGATGATTAAGCAATACTCGCCAGGTGTGAGTGGTTCGATCGGCACGATCTTGATAGAAAACGAACCATATTTGGCAGCATTAAAATCGATTACCGCGGGGTCCAAGGTAAGCTTGGAGACATTGCCCATGGCATTGAAATCCGCGATGGGCATCACTCGCGAGCCACGGACAGCATCGAAGCGACGCACCCAAACGGCCTCTAGGGGATCGTAGCTACCGCCCTCAAGCCGTACTACAAATTGCGGCTTGCCGTCCGGCTTCAGTCGCATCGGGGATCTGTCCCCTTTGACCTGATAAACGGTCGAACCGCCCGCGAACCCGAGGTCGCGGAGGTTGTGCTTCAACTGAACCACTTGAGATTCCAGCGGGACGAGCTGGGCTGAGGGATCGAGGTAGTAGAACGTGGACGCCGAAGCGGGTTCGGGCGGCGTCTTGGCATCCTGACCGCAAACTGCGGCTGGGAACAAGAGGAGCAGGGCAGCGAGTGCAGATTTCATCGAGGTCTCATGGCGTTTACGGACCGATTCTAGTCGATATTTCCGATCTAACCGCCAGGACCGCTATTTTACACCGCACAGCGAAGCTCGAACAGAAATCTCTGTCGCACTTCCACAGTCTACCTTACACCATTGGCCCTAATTCGAGCGCCTCCAGGAGGCTCGATGCGGGCTGAGTCCCAAGTCCTGGCGTGTCCGATTATCGCAAACTGGCCTCCGACCATTCTCCTGTGTTGCTCACGGGATCGCCTGTTATGTTAAATTCTAATGTGAGTCCCGCGGAGCCAACATGATTCATACAGGCCGGCACTTCCTGCAAATCCCCGGTCCCACCAATGTGCCCGATCGCGTGCTCCGCGCCATGGATCGCGCTGTTATCGATCATCGCAGCGCCGAGTTTGCGGAATTGGGAATAGAAGTTCTGGAAGGCTTGCGCGGCATTTTTCAGACGACCAGTCCGGTCGTCATATATGCCGCTTCCGGAACGGGGGCCTGGGAAGCAGCCCTGGTAAATACGCTGTCTCCCGGTGATCGCGTGCTGCTATTTGAGACGGGACATTTTTCGCAGCTCTGGGCTCGAATCGCGGAAAAATTTGGCATCAGCGTCGAACAAGTCCCCGGCGACTGGCGCAGGGGCGCCTCTGCCACCGAACTCGAAGCTCGGCTGGCAGCAGATGCCGATCACGACATCAAAGCCGTCCTGGTAGTTCACAACGAAACCTCCACGGGAGTTACCAGCCGCATTCCCGAACTGCGGCACGCCATGGATCAGGCGCATCATCCCGCGCTGCTGATGGTGGACGCGATTTCTTCGCTCGCCTCCACCGACTATCGCCACGACGAATGGGGAGTGGACGTCACGGTCGCGGGTTCACAGAAGGGCATGATGCTGCCTCCGGGGATGAGCTTCAATGCCATTTCCGAGAAAGCGCTCCGCGCGAATGCGACTGCCCGGCTGCCGCGAAACTATTGGGATTGGCAAGAGATGTTGAAGATGAATCGCAACGGTTTCTTTCCCTTCACTCCTGCCATCAACCTGCTGTATGCATTACAGGAAGCCTTGCACATGCTGCACGAAGAAGGGCTGCCCAATGTGTTCCGCCGGCACCAGCGTCATGCGGAGGCCACGCGAGCCGCCGTGCGGGCCTGGGGTTTGGGGATCGTCTGCGAGGAGCCGCGCGAATACTCGAACTCCGTGACGGCCGTGTGGATGCCTGAAGGTCACGACGCTGACAAGCTGCGAGCCATCATCCTGGAACATTTTGATATGTCTTTAGGGGCTGGCCTCTCCAAGCTCGCGGGGAAAGCGTTTCGGATTGGACACCTCGGCAGCTTCAACGATTTGATGCTGGCGGGAACGCTCAGCGGAATTGAAATGGGCCTGCGACTGGCGGGCGTGCCCTACCGCGAAGGCGGCGTCATGGCGGCCCTCAATTTCCTCGCGCCCGCGAACAAAAATGTTGAAATTGTCCCGGTTGCCAAGTGACCGGATCACTTCCCTGCCTCCATCCTGAAATTGTATTCGATTTTTCCGGCAGACTCCCTCTGCATGTATATTAGAAGCTTGCAAACTCTGATCCCATTGCCGCTGAGTTCCCACGGAAAACCTGTCGATTCTTTTTCGCAAGCGGCGGAACTTGAAAACGAACTCAAACGCGCGGTGAAGGGCGAAGTGCGTTTTGATCGCGGCAGCCGCGCGCTGTATGCCGCGGACGGCTCCAACTACCGGCAGATTCCCATCGGCCTAGTGGTCCCGCGTGACGAAGAGGACGTCATCGCCACGGTAGCCGCGTGCAGAAAATTCGGCGCTCCGGTCCTGCCACGCGGAGCGGGAACGAGTCTGGCGGGGCAATGCTGCAATGTCGCCGTGGTGCTGGATTTCACCAAGTACATGAACAAGATTCTGGAGCTTAATCCGGACGAGCGATTTGCCCGGGTCCAGCCGGGCGTCGTTCTGGATACGCTGCGAAATAAAGCTGAGGAACATCATCTGACCTTTGGCCCCGATCCTTCGACGCATAGCCGCTGCACGCTCGGCGGGATGATCGGAAATAATTCCTGTGGCACGCATTCGCTGCTGGCTGGCAAGACAGTCGACAATGTCGAAGAGCTGCGCATTCTTCTCTACGACGGCACGCTGATGACGGTAGGAGGGACGGCGGACGAAATTCGTCTGCAATCCATGATGGACGCGGGCGGGCGCCCCGGCGCGATCTACTCCGCGCTGCGAAATCTTCGCGACCAGTACGGCGATCTGATACGCGCGCGTTTTCCGAACATTCCACGCAGGGTTTCCGGTTACAACCTCGATCAATTGCTGCCCGAAAATGGATTCCACCTGGCGCGCGCCCTGGTGGGAACGGAAGGCACCTGCGCCATCGTTCTCGAAGCCAAGTTGAGGCTGGTGCAAAGTCCGCCGCACCGCGCGCTGGTTGGACTCGGATACGAAGATGTTTTTTTGGCGGCCGATCATACTCCGGAGATTCTTCCTTTCGGGCCAATCGGCCTCGAAGGCCTGGAAGGAAGCATCGTCGATGGCTTGAAGAAGAAGGCAGCACCCCACGTGGACCTTCTTCCGGCGGGAAGGGGCATCCTGCTGGTGGAATTTGGTGCCGACAATGCGGAAGCGGCGGATCAACTCGCACACCAACTGGTTGATCACATGGAGCGAAGCGCCAACCCTCCCGATATTCGCCTCTACGACAAAAATGAAGCACGCCAGGTATGGAAGTTGCGCGAATCCGGGCCGCGCGCGGCGGCCGCAGCGCCGGGTTCTCCGCCGGAGTGGGAAGGTTGGGATGACGCAGCGGTCGCCCCGGAAAAATTGGGAGGCTACCTGCGGGATATCCGCAAGCTGCTCGACGAATACAACTATCACGCGGCGTTCTACGGTCATTTTGGACATGGCTGCATTCACATGCGCGTGACGTTCGATCTCGAAAGCGAAAACGGGATTCGCAAGTATGGGGAGTTCGTCGAGCGCGCTGCCGATTTGGTGGTCAGCTATGGCGGATCGCTCTCCGGGGAGCACGGTGACGGGCAATCGCGCGGCGCGTTGCTTCCGAAAATGTTCGGCCCCGAATTGATGAAGGCTTTCGTCGAATTCAAATCCGTTTGGGACCCGGACAATAAAATGAATCCGAACAAGGTGGTCAACGCCTACCTGCCCACGGAGAACCTGCGGCTTGGCGCGGACTATAAGCCTAAAGAATCCCCGACTTATTTTCAGTTTCCCGAGGATGACGGTTCGTTTGCCAAAGCCACCGTGCGCTGCATAGGGCTCGGGGAATGCCGCAAGAACGACAGCGGCACGATGTGTCCCAGCTACATGGTGACACTCGAAGAAGAGCACAGCACGCGCGGACGCGCGCACATGCTTTTTGAAGTATTGCAGGGCGAAGTCGTGCGCGACGGATGGAAAGACGAGCACGTGAAGAAGGCGCTCGACCTGTGTCTCTCCTGTAAAGCTTGTAAGTCGGAGTGTCCCACGAATGTCGACGTCGCGACGTACAAGGCCGAGTTCCTGGCGCACTATTACGAGGGTAAGAGCCGGCCCCTGCGCGAGTATGCCTTTGGCATGATCGACCGCTGGGCGCAACTCGGATCGCGCGCCCCGGCGCTGGCAAATTTGCTGAGCCAGGCGCCGGGTTTCCGCCAGTTGCTGCAAAGCGCTCTGCACTTAGCACCGCAGCGGAGTGTGCCCCGGCTCGCGCGTTCCACTTTTCAGGAGTGGGCCAGCAAAAAGCGAGTTCCCGGTCTCGGTGGAAAAGCCACAACTGCTTCCGGCGGGGCGTCCGGTAATGGTGAAGTCATCTTGTGGGCGGACACTTTCAACAATTATTTTTGCCCCCAAACCAGCCAGGCTGCGTTTGAAGTGCTGCAAGACGCCGGGTTCAAAGTCAGTGTCCCGCAAATTCACTTGTGCTGCGGCAGGCCTCTGTACGATTTCGGTATGCTTGACGAGGCCAAGCGTTACCTGCAACGAATCCTGAGCGACTTGCAAACGCAGATCGACGTCGGAATTCCGATCGTCGTCCTGGAACCCAGTTGTGCCAGCGTCTTTCGCGATGAACTGCGCAATCTATTTCCGAACGATGCGCGCGCCACGCGCCTCCGCAGCCAGACATTTCTTCTAAGCGAATTTCTTGAAAACCATGCCCCGGGATATACTCCGCCACAACTGCAAAGGAAAGTGCTGGTGCACGGGCACTGCCATCAGAAGTCATTGATGCACATGAGCGATGAAGAATCGATCTTGCGCAAGATGGGCGCGGATCTCCAGACGATCGATTCCGGATGCTGTGGAATGGCAGGCCCTTTTGGGTATGATAGAGATAAGTTCCCAGTGTCACAGGCGGTGGGTGAACGAGTGCTTCTGCCGGCGGTGCGAAACGCGCCCGCGGAAGCCCTGATCGTCTCGGATGGCTTCAGCTGCCGGGAACAAATTTTTCAGGCTACGGGGCGCCGCGCCATCCACCTGGCCGAAGCCATGCAACTCGCGCGGCGTGGCGGGAAGTAATTCATTGCAGAGGCTTGCGTTATTAAGGCCGCTGGCAGATCATTTCATACACAGGAGAACCAAATGACAAGTGAATCGAACCCACTGCCGGGCGTGCAGATTCTGGGCACGCGCGACAAGCAGACCGATCAAATACTGACTCCCGAAGCCCTGCAATTTGTGGTTGATCTGGAACGCCGCTTTGGCCCGAGGCGCCGGGAACTGCTGGCGGCGCGTGTGGAACGCCAAAAGAGGCTCGACGCCGGAGAACGCCCGGATTTCCTGCCGCAGACCGCCGAAATTCGCAAGGCCACCTGGACGGTGGCTCCCCTGCCCGCGGATTTGCTCGACCGCCGCGTCGAAATTACGGGACCCGTCGATCGCAAGATGATCATCAACGCGTTGAATTCCGGCGCCAATGTTTTCATGGCGGATTTTGAGGATTCCAACACGCCCACCTGGAGCAATCTCATCGAGGGCCAAAGCAATTTGCGCGACGCCGTCCGGCGGACCATCACTTACACGGACCCGACCTCAGGAAAAGCCTATCAGCTCAATCCCAAAATTGCGGTCTTGCTGGTGCGGCCTCGCGGCTGGCATTTGCCGGAGAAGCATGTCGTCGTCGATGGCCAGCCGATGTCCGGATCGTTCTTTGATTTCGGGCTTTACTTCTGGCACAACGCGAAAGAGTTGCTCGCGCGCGGCACAGGACCCTATTTTTATCTGCCGAAAATGGAGAGCCATCTGGAAGCGCGCCTGTGGAATGACGTCTTCCTGTACGCGCAAAAGACCCTGGGCATCAAGCCGGGAACCATCAAGGCCACCGTGCTGATCGAGACCATCCTGGCCACGTTTGAGATGGACGAAATCCTCTATGAATTGCGCGAACATTCCTCGGGCCTCAACGCCGGACGGTGGGATTATATTTTCAGTTTCATCAAGAAATTCTCGAACGATCCCGCGGCCGTTTTGCCGGACCGCGGCCGCGTCACCATGACCACACATTTCCTGCGGTCTTACAGCAAGCTGCTCATCAAGACTTGCCATCACCGCGAAGTGCACGCCATGGGCGGAATGTCCGCTTATATTCCAAACAAAAAAGATGTGGCCGCAAATGAGAACGCCATGGCGCAGGTCAAGGCCGATAAAGAGCGCGAGGCTTCCGACGGTCATGACGGCACGTGGGTAGCACACCCGGGACTGGTCGCGCTCGCGAAGGAAGTCTTCGATCGCTACATGCCCGGCCCCAATCAAATCAGCCGCAAGCTCGAAGATTTCCATACCACAGCGGCGGACTTGATCGCCGTGCCTAAGGCCGACATCACCGAGGCGGGACTCAGACAAAACATTGCGGTGAGCATTGGCTACCTGGAGTCCTGGCTGCGCGGCATCGGTTGCGTTCCTCTTTTCAATCTCATGGAGGATGCTGCGACCGCGGAGATCAGCCGCGCACAGCTCTGGCAATGGATCCATCAAAAAGCGAAATTGAATGACGGGCGCGTGATTACCATCGAGCTATGCCTCAAGACCATCGATGAAGAACTGGCAAAAATTCAGCAGGCGCAAGGGGACGCGCAATTTCGAGCCGGCCGTTACAGCCAGGCCGCTGGAATTTTGCGAGAACTCATTCAGTCGCCGAAGTTCATCGAGTTCCTTACGCTCCCGGCATACGACCGGCTGGACGAAACCAAGCAAGTATCAGCCTGATCAAAAATCGCTTGGTTCCAGACTCCTGATTCTTGGCGCGGTCGGCGGCACGTCATGTAATGTTGAATGGCCGGGCCGCATGTGCTAGCGTGCGGCTGTCTCCCCCGGCCACGCCGGGGGCACGTCCCGGAAATACTGTGAAATCAGAGGGGATCGCATGGATCGCGCGCCGACGATCAGCGAAATCATAGACCAGCGCCCTCTGAGCATCTTCCAGATCACCACCATGGTGCTTTGCGGCACGGTGATCGTCCTCGACGGTTTCGATACGCAAAGCATCGGCTTCCTCGCGCCATCCATGGCAGATACTCTGCACGTCCCCGTAAAAACATTCGGCCCCATCCTCACAGCGGCGTTGCTGGGCTTGATGATCTCCTCGCTTTCGGTGGGACCGATGGCCGACCGCTGGGGCCGGAAATGGCCGATCGTGGTTTGCACCCTTATATTCGGCACATTCGCCGTGCTCACAGGACGCGCCACATCTTTCAATGAGGTCGTCCTTTTCCGATTCCTGACCGGCCTGGGACTCGGCGGGGCGATGTCCAATGTTGTGGCGCTGATGTCCGAATACGCGCCCAAACGCCTCATAGCAGTCGTCGTGACCATCCTTTTCTGCGGGATGCCCACCGGCGCTCTGCTCGGTGGACTCGTAAGCTCGGTGATGCTTCCCCGGTGGGGCTGGCAATCGGTTTTCTACGCAGGAGGAATATTGCCGTTCACTTTGGCGCTGTTTTTGATCAAAGCGCTTCCTGAATCGGTGCGTTTTTTGGAAGTGTCTGGCGCCGACCGGCGGAAAATCGGAAATATCATGGCCCGAATCTCACCGGAGCTGCGCGACACGCCGCTGTCGCCATTATCTACTTCGGATCAGGCGTTGCGGAAAGGCATGCCCGCAAAGTACCTGTTCACCGACGGCCGCGCGACCTTTACGCTCCTCTTGTGGGTCCCCTATTTCATGAACTTGCTGATTTTGTATTTTGTGGTGAGCTGGCTGCCAGCGCTCCTGCGGCAGGCGGGTCTGCCGATTTCGGCGGGAATCACGGCGATCTCTTTGTTCAGCATTGGTGGCATTCTCGGATCCTTCGTCCAAGGCTACCTGATGAACTGGCTCGGCGCGCTGACGGTGTTGGTTTCCGAGTTCGTGTTGTCCACCCTGCTCATCGCTGCTCTGGCTTTCACCACCGCGTTTCCCGTGACCATGGCAATTACGTTCGTCCTGGGCTTCATCGTGCAGGCCGCACAGGGCGGCCTCAACGCGCTGGCGGCGACCGTCTACCCGACGGCGATTCGCGCCACAGGCGTGGGCTGGGCTCTGGGAGTCGGCCGCGTCGGATCGATTGTCGGGCCCATGCTGGGAGGAATGATGCTGGCTCGGGATTGGGGCCCGCGCGAAATATTCCTTGCTGGAATCATCCCTGCGCTGTGCGCTGCCGTTGCGACGCTGTTGAGCAGCTGGCTGGCAAAGAGTTCAAGCGGTTATCAACCGACAACGGAGGTCCTGGAAAAGCCGCCGTTATCACCTTCGTAACGGCATTCAAGAATGGACAACTCCGGGCGGAGTTTTGACCATCTAATGTGGTATCAGGGTTCCATGTAATCCTATTGGGTTTGAGTGGCGCCTATCGGGGAACCGCCTCAGCCAAGTCCAGGAGCGAATATGTCGCGCAAGATAGCAGACAGGAAGAACCGCATTCTTTCTAACTTTATAGTAATCAGCGGGTTAGGGTTGGCGCTTTCCCTGGGTTCCGCAGCCGCGTGCGCGCAGCAGGAGCAGCCCGGGGATCCCACGGCGACAATCCAGCAGCAGGATTCTCAGGGGCAACCGCCGCAGCAACAACAATACGATCCAGGCCAGGCCCAGCCAAATCAAGGCCCGCCGCCGCAGGCGCTCACCTTGCCCGCCGGCACAGTCATTCGAGTGCGTACGAATGAATGGCTCTCCACCGATCGCAATCTGCCAGGAGATGATTTCAGCGCGACCTTGGATCAGCCGATCGTCGTTGGTGGGTGGGTGGTCGCGCGGCGTGGGCAGGAAGAGACCGGCCGGGTTTCCATGTCGCAAAAAGGGGGGCATGGCAGTAAAAACCCTTCCAAATTGGGAGTGCAGCTAACCGAGTTGACGCTGGTTGACGGCCAGCATTTGTCCCTGCAAACGCAGTTGGTCCAAAACTCTGCGGGCACATCGCCCGGACGCGACGCCGCCGTCATTGGCACCACCACGGGAGTGGGAGCGGCCGTTGGCGCCGTTGCGGATGGCGGTGTCGGCGCTGGCGTTGGTGCGATCATCGGAGGAGCAGCAGGCATCATCGGAGCCTTCTCGACATCCGGCAGACCGACGGTCATTCAGCCTGAATCCGTTCTTTCCTTCCGGTTGGAAAACCCCGTCACCATTTCTACTGAGAAAAGCCAGATGGCGTTTCAACCCGTGACGCAGGCAGACTACGATTCTCGCGCTCCCTATACGCGCAGGCAACGCTATGCATCGCCTGGAGCCCCGGCCCCAGGAGCATATCCACCACCACCGCCGCCCTACTACGGTTACCCGTACGCCTATGGGTATCCCTACGCCTACCCGTACGGCTATTTCTATCCGGGCCCGCTTGTGTTTGGATTTGGCTTTGGCGGGAGGTATGGCGGATTTAGGCGGTAGACCCGGTAGAACAGGCTTTAGAGTCTGTGTGGCAACTCTTCGCCCGCGTAAATATTATTCTGCAGAGGCCGTGTTCCTGCGGCCCCTGCGCGAGTTTGAAAACTTCTCGACGACCTCTAGCGTTTCAGGCGATGCGCAACTTTGGAACCGTGCGCCAGATTCGCGTGAGATTCAGGGCGATGGCGGCCAGCGTGAACTCGATGGCCACTTTTGTCAACCCGCGTAATCGGAATCGCCGCATCCCGCGCTGCTCTTTGAGCACTCCCAGCACCGGTTCCACAATCGCTTTTCGTCGTCGATACACCGCGCGTCCGGCCGGGGAGCGCAGCTTGCGTCTCATGTCCTGTTGCGCTCGATGCTGGGCGGCCGCGTGTCCGCGCACCCGCACCCCGCGATTCAGTTCCCGCCCCAGATGCGAATCCGGCACGTACGCGTCGATCTGGCGCTGCTCCAACTCTTCCAAATTCTCCTGTGAAAAAAATCCGCTGTCGGCCAGGGCTTGTCCCGGCCGCTGCCCGCACTCCCGTTCCACCGCTTCCAGCATCGGCACCAACAGCCCGTTATCGTTGCTGGCCTGGCTGACTTGCTGCGCCACAATCAAATGATCTTCGCTCACCGCCACCGTCGCCGTGTACCCCAACACAAATCCTTTGCGCTCGCGCAGGAACCGGCTGTCCTCATCGGTACGCGACAGCTTCTGGGTCCCCGCTTTCTTGAGCCGCTCGATCCGCGCCGGGATTTGCTGCAGCCGCTGCCGGAGTTCTTCCAGAGCCTGGTGGGCCACTTCCATTCCCGCCCCTTCGTTGGGGTCTGGCGTCTCGCACTGCCGCTGCCAGCGCCGAATGCGCCGGCGAATCTTCGCTCTCTCCGCTCGCAATTTCTCGATGCCCTCGGCCGAATCGGCCGCCGCGTTCGCCGCGATCCGCGTTGAATCGATGGCCACCTGTCCCAGCTTTCCCATCCCCAACGACCGCGCTAGCTCCACCACCTGTGTGAACGCGTCGTTGATCCCTCGCCCGTGCCGCTTGCGGAACTCATTCAACGCCCAATAATCCGGCGTCGCTCCTGCTGCCAGATACCGAAACGCCAAATCTTCCCGAATCCGCTGCTCCAGCCGTCGCGAACTGGTCACTCCCAAGGCATAGGCATACAGCCATACTTTCAACAGCAGCGCCGGGTGATACCCTGGATGCCCCTCGTCACTGTATCCGCTCTCGAACTCCCTCAAATCCAACTTCTCCACCGCCGCATGCACGAAAAAACAAAGATGTCCTTCCCCCAATACCTCACGCACGCTCGGCGGCAACAAATACCCCTGTTCCGGGTTGTACTCGTAAAAATTCGGCATCGCGCAGCCTCCTGCGCGAAGTATACCTGCACTGTCAACCTTAGTTGCCACACAGACTCTTTAGCCTGTTTGGTTTTGGTTTCTCCAGGTTGCTTCCTGCTTTTTACATTCGCCAAACCAAAAGAAAACAGGCTGAAGCATGTGCTACTCACCCCTCGCGCATTTTATGCCCAGCTAAATTGCCGAGGCCATCGTACGCCGCATACTTATACATCTCGGAAAGCGTGGGGTAATTGAACACGAGTTCGATGAATGTGTCGATGGTGCCGCCTGCTTCGAGCACGGCCATGCCGAGGTGAATCAGTTCGGTCGCGCTCTCGCCCAGAATTTGCACCCCGAGCAATTGTTTATTGTCGCGCCGAAAAATTAATTTCAGCATTCCCGAATAATCCCCGATCATCTGCCCTCGCGCGTTGTTCACATATCTCGCGCGCCCGACTTCATAATTGATTTTCTTTTCGCGGCAGGACTCCTCGGTTTCGCCCACGGCGGAAATTTCCGGAATCGTATAAATCCCCATCGGTAGCTGTGAAGCGAGCCTCTGCTTATACGGAAAGCCAAAGGCATGGCACATGGCCACGCGCCCCTGCTCCATGGAGGTCGATGCCAGGGCGGGAAAGCCGATGACGTCCCCGGCCGCATAGATGTGCGGCACTGGGGTTTGGAATTGAGTGTTCACATCAATGCTGCCGCGCTCGTTGATTCCCAGGCCCGCTTTTTCAAGGCCCAGGCCCTCAACCGCGCCGCGCCGCCCGGCAGCGAACAGCGCCGTTTCAGCAACCACGACTTTGCCCGACGCGAGTGTCATACGGATTCCGGCCGTGGTGAGCACTGTGGCCTTCGGCCGCTCGTTGAAAATGAACGTAAGGCCGAGCCCGGTAAGACGTTCACGCAACTTCTCTGAAATTTCCGCGTCCAGGAATTCCAACAAGTGGCCCCGGTTATTCACCAGGGTGACCGCAACTCCCAACGCGGTAAAGATCGAGGCGTATTCGCAGCCAATCACTCCGCCGCCCACAACCACCATGCTTTTCGGAATGCGTTGCATGTCCAAAATGGAATCGGAATCAAAAATGAATCTGTCGTCAAAGGGAATTTCCGGTGGGCGATACGGCTTGGAGCCGACCGCGATGAGAATCACTTCTCCGCGCAGATGGTGCGGCGCGCCATATTGATCCATGGCGTTGATTGTATGCGGGTCTTCAAACCGGGCGATTCCGGGGATCAGTTCTATTTTATGCGCGGCAAAGTTTGCAGCAATCTTGGCGCGCTCGGCCGATACGACTTCGTCCTTGCGGTGCATGAATCCCGCGACCGTCAACCCTTCGCGCAAGGAATAATCAATGCCGTAGAGCCCGCGCTGCCGCAGCCCGGAAAAATAGAGCGCCGATTCGCGCAGCGTCTTGCTCGGCACCGTGCCGGTATTGACGCCTGCGCCGCCCAGCTCCGCGCGGCGCTCGATGAGCGCGACGCGTTTTCCGAAATAGGCTGCCTGCGCCGCGCCTTTTTCTCCGGCAGGCCCCGAGCCGATCACGATCAGGTCAAAGGATTCCACGTCGATCACTCCTGCGCCCCGCGAAAGTTATACGCCAGATTGTAGTGGAAGCGGAATGATCGCGGACAGGTTTCTGTACCGTGCGTGCCGAAAGTTCTTCGCGCCCCTGGGAGACAGGGCTGGTAAGCCTAGTGGGCCATCTCTAACGAGGGCGGCCGTGTCAAGAGTGGTCTTCATTGGTCTTTGAGTTGCCTTGCGCACACCCATCCGTGGGCGCAGAAGCGCCGGGTGGTTCGGCAAATCGTAAGCCGTCGAGTACCTTTCATGTGTGTTCACCCGACTCGCTCAGCCCGTGTCCGTTCATCCATTCGGTGTTGCCCACCAAACATCTCTTCGGTCACCAAGGACCATGATGAGTTATTCGAACTCCCTGCGATTCAGGGAGGCGGGTAGCCTAATCAGTTTCACAGTCACTGCACTACAGGACTATGGCCCACCTCTGGCATCCCCGCACGGGCACCACCGCTTTTCTGCCGCATCTGGCCGCGGCGACAGAACTCTTGGTAATCGATTTGATCGCGCAACATAATCCACAGACGGATACCGAGTTTGCGAGCTGCAGCAACTCTGGCTTTGCCCAATCCCTTCTGGGGCAACTTGCGCCGGTAGAAGCGTTGCAACTCTGGGTCTCGGCGTACGGCGTGCACAGCAGCCTCGCACCAGAGAAAACGCAGCAGTGGGTTGCCTTGTTTGCTCAGTCTGCCCAATCGCTGCTGACCGCCGCTGGAATATTCGCTCGGGATGATCCCCACGTAGCTCACCAACGCTTTGCCGTTCGCGAACCGCGCCGGGTCACCTAAAAATACGTCGGTAGCCAACGCCGTGACGGGTCCCACTCCTGGATGGGTCATCAGCAGTTTGGCCCCAGGGCGTTGCAGGGCTTGCTCCTTCACCCGCCTGTCCAGCTCTTCGATCTTCTCGCGCAACATGCGGTATAAGCCTTGCAACTCGGCCCGTCGATAGGCGGCATGCGGTGGCAGCGGTAACGATTCGATGGCCTGTTGTCCTGCTTGGCTCCACAGGGTCTTGCCTCGACGCAGACCGCGACTGAGCGCAATGGCTTGCAGTGCGTTCTGCACCCGCGTTCGCATCCGCACCCACTGATGACGGTGCAGCAGCAGTGTCCGCAGATCGCGCTGCTCGGTCGAAGGCATCCAGATCGAGGGAAAACGGTTTTCGACTTGGAGCTTCAGCAGCAACGCTGCGTCCCGCCGGTCGTGTTTCTGTTTGCGTGCTTCCGCTTTGCGGATCTCCGACGGATGACCCACTCGGCGGTCAATCCCAAACTCTTCCATCAACTCCAAAAACCAATGCATCGATCCGGTGGCTTCGATCCCTACCTGGACCGGACCCGCCAGTGCTGCATAAAACTCCCGTACCGTCTCTCCCTCATGTTTCAGGGCCTTCTCCGTCACCTCCCCGGTTTCGGTGTCCAACATGGCGATCGTCTGTTGCCGCGCGTGTAAATCAACGCCTATAATCCGCATCGAGGCCTCCTTCGACTCGAGCGCTGTTAGGGTGAACACCGAAACAGTTTACTCGGGCCGCTGTGAGGCCGCTCTCGTTATGACATCAGATTCCGAGAACAGGTTTATCAGGAGGTGGCGTTAGGCGCCACGCAGTGACCTGCCTCGCGGTGATTTCCTGCCCCTTGCTAATTTAGCCCCGATTGCGACGCCTGAATAGCACAGCCGCCCGTGCCACCCGATGTCGTGCATGTTTGGTTCGCCAAGGGAGTGAAGTAGACCTGTGAAGCTCCCGCGCTCCCGGAAGAACCGTCCACTATGATCCCGCTGGTACCGCCGGCCTCCAGTGCGTGCGCGGAGGTTGTCGACGGAACCGTACCGGCAGTAACGTTGAAAGACATGATGCACCCGGTGGCCGTTCCGCAGCCGATGACCCCGCCCGTGACGGCGTCGTTGGTAACGCTCAAGAAAATGCGGTCGGTGGATCCGTTATTGAATTCGACGACCGGCGAGCATTCCACGTTGGCGGTTGTAAGTGTGGGTCCTGCCGTCGCGGTGCCCAGGGCTCCGGCGGTCACTGTTATTTGCCATAAAGCTGTGAGGCCGCCATTGGTGCCGCATACATACATGTGTCCTGTGCCATTTACCGAATTGTAGTAAGTGTTGTCAAAACTACCCGCGAAGAACGCAGTTGCCGGAAGTGTGTTATTGGAGGATACCGACGCGGCCGAGGCACCCGCCGAAGCACCCGTACTGCCAGCTGCAAATCCCGAAGGAAGTTGAACGACCTGGGCACGCCTGCCAGCGCCGGCAGTGTTGTCGCCTCGCACGAAAACATAGACTTTACCGGTGGACGCGTCGACAACTGGGGCGTCATCAATCCCGTCGCCTGCGGCAGCCAGCGTGCCTGAGCTGACAAGAGTAGTCGTGGTGGCAGTCGTTTGTGCGACATAATGGAACACTCTCGCGCTGTCACCCACATAGACGTAGGATGTCGGGACGGTCGCGCCCTCGTCGTATACTGGACTGGTGAGCTTGTTTCCGGCGCTCACAGTCACCGGCCATCCGTTTGCCATGGTTTCTGCCGGCGTTCCCGAAACGAACACGTTTGTAAACTTGTGAAGAACTCCGCTGTCGTCGCCAACATAGATTGAGTCCGACCCTAGGGCATAGTCGTAAAACGGCGAAGAGCTTGTATCGTTGTGGTCGCCATTTAATACGATAGTTGTCATGCATGGCGCGGTGCAGGTCCTGTAGTTGGCGTTCGTTACCGTCGCAGGATCTCTAGGAGCGCTGGCCGTGCCGCCCCCGCCGGCAGCCCACTTTAGCATCGTGAAATAAGCATTGCCGTCGCCGAGAGTCTGAACAAAGGCGACTTGTTTGCCATCTGCGGAAAGAACAACCGAAGTCAGAATCTTGCCACCTGTGTTATATGCCCAGTACGTTGTTGGAACAGTGCCGGTGCATGTAGTGGCATAAAGGTTGCCGTACGCAATGATGCTGGCTTGATTGTCCAGTCCGCCCGTGAGCGTCGCGCCCGCCCATGTGAAACTCGCCGATGAACTAGCCAACGCGATACTATTCCCCGCAGTTCCGCCATGAATCGCAGTAATCGTCACAGTATCGGTTGACGAAGTTGCCGTGATGCCGACATAGCTTCCGTTGCCGGCGATATTGAGGGCAGTTGTCAGGTGCGTGGCGATGGTCGTAGTGTTAGCGTTTCTCGAATAGGTTCCCGTTCCGGTACCGGTGTTAGCATTGGCCGCGCCGGCGGTCATCGTCAGGGTGTTCGTACCGTTGGTGATCGTGATTGTCGAACCCGTGGCGGGCTCAGACGAGAACGTTCCCACTCGAGTGGCTGCGGTGCTGGATACGCTTGTATTGTACGCAACGAAATCGGGCTGTTGACCCGCAGGCGGGGCTGGGGTGATACAGTTCACCATTCCCACATTGAAGGAGAATTTTGCCGGATATGTGCCCGCGCCCGCGGTAGCGCCGGCGCCCATGTCCTCGCTCCAGTCACCGGGAAGTGTGTCAGAGCCCTCAGGAGCACGGCGCCACCGCCATTCGTCCGAGACACCCATAGTCCCAGCATTTCGCCTCACCAATTGTTGAACATAACGCGGTCTCGACAAGAGATGAACGTGGTGCGCCAGGGACATTGGCGCGGAAAAGACCAGGTGCCTGTGGCTCCAGTCGGTCGCCAGCGGAACGGGCGGGTTTCCCGCGTTCGTCCCGCGCACTACCACCAACGAAAGCACAATCGCCGCGCCGAGGAGAGTTTGGGCCAGCCTGACTTGCCATTCTTTATTCAGCTTCATTCCGATCCTCTCTGTTTTCAATGGGATCCAGCCATTTTTGGACAGTCTTCCCCGCCGGCTTCGTTTTCTAAACGGGGCTTACAAACGCGCAAAATTGAAGTACTTATGGGCTGGGAAACCCAATCTCATGCAAAAGCGATTTCCTGTAAAAGCACCTTTGGAGACCTGTGTGGGTTCGCTGAAACATTTTCGGCTGGAACTTTAATTATTTGGATGGTACGCGGGTACCATTTCTCGCCAAGTCGATATTGGCGTGCTGGTCTAGTGCTCAGGAGTTCAACTGGGAAATGGACCGTCTGCCCATCTACATCTCCGGATTTATGCTTGCTGCCAGTTATGTATTGTGGCGTTTTCGGCGCCATCCACTTTGCATGGATAGGTCTTCCCTGAGCAGACCGGCCACTCACCCGCTCCATCCCTCCATTGACAACCCATCGCGCCTCCGACATTCTAGGCGCACAGGTCAGGGCGCATTGTTTTGGTTTGGAAGCTGCCTCGACCTTGATCTTCAACCGGGAGTCTGCCGAAATGTCATTACCCAGCGACAAGATTCTTTCCGCCCTGCTCGATGAACGCCGCACGTTTCCGCCCTCGGAGGAATTCCGGCAGCGCGCCAACTGGAACGATCCGGCCATCTATGATTTTGCCGCCAATAACCCGGAAGGTTTCTGGGCGGGAGAGGCCAAGAGCCTGGACTGGTTCGCGCCATGGCAGCGCGTGCTGGAATGGAACGCGCCGTGGGCCAAGTGGTTCGTCGGAGGAAAACTCAACGTCACTTACAACTGCGTGGACCGGCACGCGCACTCCGCAAGGCGCAACAAGGCCGCCATTGTCTGGGAAGGCGAGCCGGGCGACACGCGCGTGCTGACGTTCTGCATGCTCGAACGCGAGGTCAATCGTTTTGCCAACGCGCTGAAATCGCTGGGCGTGGTCAAGGGCGACCGCATCGCGATCTATATGGGCATGGTTCCCGAGCTGGCCATCGCCATGCTGGCCTGCGCAAAGATTGGCGCGGCGCATTCGGTGGTGTTCGGCGGATTTTCCGCAGAGGCTCTGCGCGAGCGCATCAACGATGCCAAAGCAAAAGTAGTCATCACCGCCGATGGCGCCTGGCGGCGCGGTACGGTGGTGCCGCTCAAAGCCAGCGTGGATGAAGCGTTGAAAGGCACTCCGTCGATTGAAAAAGTGATTGTGTACAGGCGAGTCGGAGACGCCACGCAAATTGCCATGGAACCCCTGCGCGACGTGTGGTGGCACGACGCGATCGCGAACGCTTCGGATGTATGCGAGCCCGAGCATATGGACGCCGAAGACATGCTCTTCATCCTCTACACCAGCGGCACAACAGGCAAACCCAAGGGCGTGGTGCACACCACCGCCGGCTATCTGCTCGCCGCGAGCGTCACGCATCGCTACGTATTCGACATCAAGGAAGACGACGTTTACTGGTGCACCGCGGACATCGGGTGGGTCACGGGCCACTCCTACATCGTGTACGGCCCGCTGGCCAACGGCACGACGACGGTGATGTACGAGGGCACGCCG
This sequence comes from Terriglobia bacterium, assembly GCA_963705015.1. Taxonomy (GTDB): domain Bacteria; phylum Acidobacteriota; class Terriglobia; order Acidiferrales; family UBA7541; genus Palsa-360. The sequence continues at coordinate 4,222,358 of CAVPIN010000002.1, read as the reverse complement.
GACTTCCCCGACCGCGGGCGCTTTTGGTCGATGATTGATAAGTATGGCGTGAACATTTTCTATACCGCGCCCACGGCGATTCGCACGTTCATGCGCTGGGGCACGGAATGGCCGGCGAAGTACAAACTTTCCTCGCTGCGACTGATCGGGACCGTCGGCGAACCGATCAACCCCGAGGCCTGGATGTGGTATCACCAGAATATCGGCCACGAACGCTGCCCCATCGTGGACACCTGGTGGCAGACCGAAACCGGCGGCATCATGATCTCTCCTCTGCCCGGAATCACGGCCACCAAACCCGGCTCGGCCACACGCCCGCTCCCCGGCATCGCCGCCGAGGTCGTCGATATCGACGGCAAACCCGTCGGCCCCGGCGGTGGCGGCTATCTGATCCTGACCAAGCCGTGGCCGTCGATGCTGCGCACCATATACGGCGATCCCGAACGCTACGTGCAAAACTACTGGTCGCGCTATCCCGGAAAATATTTCACTGGCGACGGCTGCAAGCTCGACGACGACGGCTATTTCTGGTTGCTGGGCCGCGTCGATGACGTGATGAACGTTTCCGGCCACCGCATCTCGACCTACGAAGTGGAAAGCGCGCTGGTGGACCACGCGTCCGTGGCCGAAGCCGCCGTCATCGGCAAAACGCACGAAATCAAAGGTCAGGGAATTTCCGCGTTCGTCACGCTGAAGGAGGGCATTGCCGCTACAGAAGCGCTGAAAGACGAATTAAAAAATCACGTGTCCATGAAAATCGGCTCGATTGCCAAACCCGACGATATTTTCTTCTCCGCGGAGTTGCCCAAAACGCGCAGCGCCAAAATCATGCGGCGCTTGTTGCGCGATATCGCCGAGGGGCGCGTCCTGGGCGACACCACGACACTGGCAGACCCGACGGTCGTTGCCAAGCTCAAGGATCAGTACAAGGATGAGGGGTAGCGCGCCGGATTCGGCCGACTTCCCGACGGTGTAACGGTAGGTTTGTAGTTCGCCTCTTCAGAGGCGAGGGTCTGCTCGTTTCAGCTAAACCCGCACCCTTGAAAAAACGCAAGGGTGTGGCACCCAAGCTTTGTTCCTGGCAGGAATCTCATGCTGACCAATTCGTCGCCTACCGTCTCGAACTTCGGGTGCCGCACCCTCATGGTTTTTGAGGGTGCGGGTTTTCAGGCCCGTGACATAGAAGATCAAACTTGAATTCACACTGCCCATTATTCGAGGCGACCGATGGTTGACGCCTCGACGCACTCAACCTAACATAGACCCATGCTTCCCGATGATCAGACCCGGGCTGAGGTGTCTCCAAGCGGCGCGTCTGCCGACCAGCTAGGCCGCCCTTTGCGCAGCCTGCGCGTTTCGGTCACCGACCGCTGCAACCTGCGCTGCAACTACTGCATGCCGGAAGAGAATTATGTCTGGCTGCCCCGCCAGGAACTGCTGACATTTGAAGAAATCACGCGGCTAGTGGAGGTGTTTACCTCCGTGGGCGTTACCGATGTGCGTCTGACGGGAGGCGAACCGCTGCTGCGCCGCGATTTGCCGAGACTCGTGCAAATGCTGGCCGCGAATTCACTCATTCGCGATTTCGCGCTTACAACCAACGGCATCCTTTTTGCCGAGCAATCCGAAGCCCTGCGCGCCGCGGGGCTTCACCGCGTTACGCTGAGCCTGGACACGCTGCGCCCGGAGCGTTTCCTCGCGCTCACCGGGCGCGACACGCACGCGCAAGTGCTCGAAGGAATAGCCGCCGCGCGCCGCACCGGTTTCCCGAATCTCAAGCTCGACACGGTCGTGCTGCGCGGCGTGAATGACGACGAACTTTCCGACCTGATCGAATTTGGACGCGAAGCCGGCGCCGAAGTGCGCTTCATCGAATATATGGACGTGGGCGGCGCGACCGAATGGTCGCTCGACAAAGTATTTACTCGCGCCGAAATGCTCGAGCGGCTCGGCAAGCGCTACGGCGCGATCACGCCCGTCGCGGAAATTTCTTCGGCGCCCGCGCAGCGCTTCACGCTTCCCGACGGGACGATCTTCGGAATCATCGCTTCGACCACGACGCCGTTCTGCCGGACCTGCGACCGCAGCCGCCTGACCGCCGACGGCCTCTGGTACCTGTGCCTGTACGCGCAGTCGGGCATCGATTTCCGCCAGATGTTGCGCGCGGGCGCGTCGGCCAGCGAACTTGCCGCGCGCATTTCGTCCATCTGGCAGGGACGCAGCGACCGCGGCGCGGAATTACGCGCGGCTACGGGCCACCGCGGCGTCCTCGTCGGCATCGATCAACTGCGCCAGGACCCGCACCTCGAAATGCATACGCGAGGGGGGTAGCACATGCTTTTTATCCTGAGCGCAACGAAGGACAGCTTGTGTGCCATTCTGTTTGAATGAAAACCAAAGGTACACAAGCTGAAGCATGTGCTACTGAGATCGAACTTGACCCTCGCGCACGCCGGGTATACAAACCTTCACAGAAGTTTCCCAGGCAAAACAAGGAGACAAATATGGAACGGCAAAGTCACCGTCCCCGAAAAACTGTCTGGATCGCCTTCCTATGCGCTGCGCTCGCGTCGCTGACCGTCCCCACCGAAGCAGGCGTGAAACGCATCGTCATCAATAAAGCAAAAAGCGAGCCACACGCCTATGAAGGCCGCTCGTTCGGCAGCGCCGGTCCGTACGAAAAAATCGAAGGCACGGCCTATGGCGACCTTGACCCCGAGGACCCCCACAACGCGATCATTCAGGACATTCAACTGGCGCCGCGAAATTCTCACGGCATGGTCGAGTACAGCGTCACGTTCATGCTGATCAAGCCAGTCGATATGGCCAAAGGCAGCGGTGTGCTTTTTTATGAAGTGCAGAACCGCGGAAGAAAGATCGATCCCGGCGGAAGCGCCCAAGGGCATTCGTATCTGATGAGCGGGTGGCAGGGCGAAATTCCTCCGGACAATGCCGCCGCGGAAACCCTGCAAGTTCCGAAGGCCAGGAATTTGGACGACTCGATCATCACGGGACCGGTGCTCGGCCGAATCAAGAACACCAGTGGCAATACGGCGTCTCTGATGGTCTACACGCGCCCCATCCCGTATCTTCCACTGACGCTGGATACCAAAAAGGCCAGGCTCACCAGCCGAACGTCGGAGGGCATCGACGGGAAGAGCGGTCCGATCACAAAAATCCCGGACACGGACTGGTCCTGGGCCGACTGCACAAAAACGCCGTTCCCCGGAACACCTGATCCAACGAAAATATGCCTTAAGAATGGCTTCGATCCGGCGGTGCTTTATGAATTGGTTTTCACGGCGAAGGATCCCCGGGTGCTCGGCATTGGTTTTGCCGCGACGCGCGATCTTGTCTCCTTCTTCCGGCACGCGGAAAGGGACGATACCGGGACGCCCAATCCTGTGGCCAAGAGAATTTCTTACGCCATAGGCCAGGGCAGCTCGCAATCGGGAAATTTCATCAGGTCATTCATCAGTCTCGGGTTCAACGCGGATGAATCCGGCAGGATCGTGTGGGACGGTGCGATGCCGCATATCGCAGGCCGGCAAATTCCTCTGAACGTGCGGTTTTCGCTTCCCGATGGCGCGTCCGATCCCTACGAGCCTGGCAGCGAAGCAGTGCTCTGGTGGAGCGACTGGACGGATACTCTGCGCGGCCGCAAGTCGGGAGGATTGCTCGATCGCTGCCGCGCGACGAATACTTGTCCGAAGATCATCGAAACTTTTGGTTCCACAGAATTTTGGGATTTGCGAATGTCCCCCGACCTGGTGGGCACAAACGCCGAAGCAGATATTCCTCTCCCTGAAAATGTACGCAGATATTATTTCCCGGGCACCACGCACGGAGGCGGCCCGGGAGGATTCAACCCCGCTGCTCCTCCCCCGGCCAGTGGACGCGGCGGGCTCTGCGAACTACCGGCAAATCCCAATCCTGAAGCGGACACCATGCGGGCGCTGACGGACGCGATGGTGGAATGGCTCGCGAAAGGCACGCCTCCTCCGGCAAGCGCGTATCCCAAGCTCGCGGACGGAACTCTCGTGCGGGCGACCAAGGCCGCGACAGGATTTCCCTCCATCCCCGGCCTGACGTTCAAAGACAATTTTGAAAATCCGATTGTCGATTACGATTGGGGACCCGATTTCAAATACAGCGAAGTTTCCGGAATCATTTCCAAGGAGCCACCCACAATCAAGAAAGTCATTCCTCTGCTGGTCCCGAAAGTGAATGCGGATGGCAACGAAGTCGCGGGAGTACCATCCGTGTTACACCAGGCGCCGCTGGGAACTTATCTCGGTTGGAACATTATGGCCGGAGGATTTTTCAAGGGGCAGATGTGCGAATTTACCGGAGGCTATGTCCAGTTTGCCAAGACGAAAGCCGAGCGGCAGGCGTCCGGCGATCCGCGGCCTTCTCTCGAAGAGCGCTACGGCAATCAGGCAGCCTACGTTGCAGCCGTCCAAAGTGCCGCAGAAAAAGCTGTCCGAGAACGTTACCTGCTTCGCGAGGACGCCGACCGGCTCATCCAGCAAGCCGCCGCCAGCAATATTTTGCCGAAATGAATCAGTTCCGTTGCTTACCAGTAGCGTAAGCTTCAGCTTGCGTGCTTTTGTTCTGAATTCAAACAGAAAAGCACGCAAGCTGAAGCTTACGCTACTTGAGGCCCACGCGATCGACCGTGACGCAGCAAGCTCACTCCGCGATAACCTTTTCAATCCGCCGGTCAGGAATAAACCACATGACCGCGACCCCAATGTATATCGCGATGGAAATCCGAGTATTCACAAACGAAAACGCCACCGCAATCGCGTAGCACACCAGCGAAGCCAGACCTTTGAAATCTTTGCCCAGGGCGATGGCCAGCACGGAATCCTTGCCCTGATACGCAATCAGCGTGCGGGCAAGAATCGTGTAGGCCAATCCAGCCATAAATAGCACCGCTCCGTAAAGCGCCACCGGCACCGCCGCCAGATGATTTTCGCCCATCCAATCCGTAACGAACGGCACGATTGACAGCCAGAACAACAAATGAAGATTGGCCCAAAGAGCGCTGCCATTGATCTTCTGCACCGCGTGCAGCATGTGATGATGATTGTTCCAATAAATGCCGATAAAAACGAAACTCAGCACGTAGCTCAGGAGAACCGGGAGCATGGGGGCCAGCGCGGATAGCTCCGGCGCATGCGGCACTTTTAATTCGAGCACCATGATCGTAATAATGACCGCCAGCACCCCGTCGCTAAATGCCTCTAAGCGTCCCTTGCCCATTCAAGATTCTCCTTCGTTTGCAGACATGGTAACTGCGCGGGTTGTCGGGTACAACCATCACATCCTGATCGCATTGTTGAATAATCGTCGGTCACATCCAGCGGGTTCAAAACCACGCGAATTCCCTGTATAGTTTAGGAATGGCAATGAGCGTCCGAACGCGGCGGCGGTTGCGGTTTGCGAACACGCGCGCGCGCGAAATCATCGGCGTCGTGAAGGGCCTCGTCTCGACGCGGCATCCGCTGCTGGTGCATATCATTCCGATCCGGCGCTGCAATCTGGCCTGCACGTATTGCAACGAATTCGATGATTTCTCCAAGCCCGTCGAGCTTGCCGAAATGTACCGCCGGATCGATCGCCTGGCGGAGATAGGCACGGCGGTGATCACGATCAGCGGTGGCGAGCCGCTGCTGCATCCGGAGATGGATCAGATCATCGCGCGCATGCGCGGGCACGGAATCCTGACGGGCATCATCACCAACGGCTACCTGCTGACGGCCGAGCGCATCGAACGGCTCAACCGCGCGGGGCTCGAATATCTGCAGATCAGCATCGACAACGCCATGCCCGACGAAGTTTCCGTAAAGAGCCTCAAGGTGCTCGATCAGAAACTGAAGCTGCTGGCCGAGCACGCCATATTTCAGGTGAACATCAATTCAGTGCTGGGCAGCGGAGTGAAAAATCCGGAGGACGCGCTGACGGTGGCGCGCCGCGCGCAGGAACTGGGCTTCACCAGCACGGTGGGCATCCTGCACGACGGCCAGGGACAACTGAAGCCGCTGGGAACGCGCGAAACGGAAATTTTTGAAGAGATCATGGCCATGGACAAGCGCGGAATTTCGCGCCTCAACGGTTTTCAGCACAACATCGCGAAGGGAAAGCCGAACGAGTGGCGTTGCCGCTCCGGCTCGCGCTATCTCTACATCTGCGAGGATGGCCTGGTGCACTGGTGCTCGCAGCAGCGCGGATATCCCGGCATTCCACTTGAAAAATATACGGCCGAGGACCGCCGCCGCGAATATTTTACCAAGAAACATTGCGCGCCGCGTTGCACGGTGTCCTGCGTGCAGCAAATCGCCGTTGTCGACAACTGGCGCAGCCCGCAAACGCTCATGCCGGTGGCCACACCGCCGTCCTCGCCAGAATCGTTCGTGCAGCTCACCGGTGCGGGCACGCCTCCGCAAAGGTAGCCTGGTGTTCCAGTAGCACAGGCTTCAGAGTCTGTGTGGCAACTAAGGTTGACAGTGCAGGTATACTTCGCGCAGGAGGCTGCGCGATGCCGAATTTTTACGAGTACAACCCGGAACAGGGGTATTTGTTGCCGCCGAGCGTGCGTGAGGTATTGGGGGAAGGACATCTTTGTTTTTTCGTGCATGCGGCGGTGGAGAAGTTGGATTTGAGGGAGTTCGAGAGCGGATACAGTGACGAGGGGCATCCAGGGTATCACCCGGCGCTGCTGTTGAAAGTATGGCTGTATGCCTATGCCTTGGGAGTGACCAGTTCGCGACGGCTGGAGCAGCGGATTCGGGAAGATTTGGCGTTTCGGTATCTGGCAGCAGGAGCGACGCCGGATTATTGGGCGTTGAATGAGTTCCGCAAGCGGCACGGGCGAGGGATCAACGACGCGTTCACACAGGTGGTGGAGCTAGCGCGGTCGTTGGGGATGGGAAAGCTGGGACAGGTGGCCATCGATTCAACGCGGATCGCGGCGAACGCGGCGGCCGATTCGGCCGAGGGCATCGAGAAATTGCGAGCGGAGAGAGCGAAGATTCGCCGGCGCATTCGGCGCTGGCAGCGGCAGTGCGAGACGCCAGACCCCAACGAAGGGGCGGGAATGGAAGTGGCCCACCAGGCTCTGGAAGAACTCCGGCAGCGGCTGCAGCAAATCCCGGCGCGGATCGAGCGGCTCAAGAAAGCGGGGACCCAGAAGCTGTCGCGTACCGATGAGGACAGCCGGTTCCTGCGCGAGCGCAAAGGATTTGTGTTGGGGTACACGGCGACGGTGGCGGTGAGCGAAGATCATTTGATTGTGGCGCAGCAAGTCAGCCAGAGCAGCAATGATAACGGGCTGTTGGTGCCGATGCTGGAAGCGGTGGAACGGGAGTGCGGGCAGCGGCCGGGACAAGCCCTGGCCGACAGCGGATTTTTTTCACAGGAGAATTTGGAAGAGTTGGAGCGGCGCCAGATCGACGCATACGTGCCGGATTCGCATCTGGGGCGGGAACTGAATCGCGGGGTGCGGGTGCGCGGACACGCGGCCGCCCAGCATCGAGCGCAACAGGACATGAGACGCAAGCTGCGCTCCCCGGCCGGACGCGCGGTGTATCGACGACGAAAAGCGATTGTGGAACCGGTGCTGGGAGTGCTGAAGGAGCAGCGCGGGATGCGGCGATTCCGATTACGCGGGTTGACAAAAGTGGCCATCGAGTTCACGCTGGCCGCCATCGCCCTGAATCTCACGCGAATCTGGCGCACGGTTCCAAAGTTGCGCATCGCCTGAAACGCTAGAGGTCGTCGAGAAGTTTTCAAACTCGCGCAGGGGCCGCAGGAACACGGCCTCTGCAGAATAATATTTACGCGGGCGAAGAGTTGCCACACAGACTCTTCAGCCTGTGTTCTTTTGGTTTTCGTCGCGGACAAACCCACACAGGCTGAAGCCTGTGCTACTCGATACATCCAAAGGATTACGCGCGAATCGAACTATCTTGCCGTGATATTTCACCCTGAGGAATTTCCGGCCGCGCGCGCAGGCCTCGTTTCAGCCACGGGTTGAGCACGCGCCTCCACCACATGATTGTCCCTGTGACGAACAGAGCAGCGGGCGCGATGCCAATGATCGCCCACCCCAGCTCCATGCTCCATCCGCCAAATCTCCCGAAGTGTACCTGCGCGGCATAGAAAAGAATCTGGTCTCCCATGCGAATCTTCGTGCTTCCCTTTTGCAGGGGCTCGAAATAATCAACGATGTTATTGAACGACACGGGAATCGAAAGATAGATTCCCGTAATTCCCCACATAAAAACGAACAAGATGGACCAAAATCCCATCGCGCTGTGCAGCGCCCAATTGAATCCCTTGCGATTCCCTTTCCACCGGACACCCAGGCTGCTGCGCCAATGCTCGATTCCCGGCCACCAGATTATGATTCCTGTGATGCACAGCAGCGTGGTGAAAACTGCGCCGACTCCATTGAGCATGCGCCCCGTGCGAGCATAGAGAAGATTGTCGTGCAAGTCCGCGAGCCAGGCCATGAACCGGAATCCGGGCGTCAGGATAGGACCCATGTCGGCGCCGGTATATGGGTTAAAGAGCCGCGGCAATTTTTTCTCGCCGCGCGCAAGCAAAATCTCGACGGGCAGGGTGAGATTCTTGCGCACGGACACGCGCTCCACGTCGTAGCCGGGATGCGCGCGCATGGCCGCCTGCTTCAATTCGTCCTCGGTCAACCGGACATCCGAAGGACCGGCGACGATGGTGGGTTGGCGCGCGAACCTGATGGTAAGTTCCCGCCGATAGATCAGCGCCGTGCCGGAGATGCTCATCAGCAGGACGTAGAGGCCCAAGCCAATTCCGGTCCACAGGTGGACCTGGAAGAGGGCCTTGCGCAGCCACAAGGTCTGCGGGCGTGTCCGCAATCGTTCCCAGGTGTTCATTGAGGTTGCCATGGTTGCGAAATAGCCCTTTTGGCCGGCCGGATAGCTCTTCTGGATAGCTTATATCACACGGTTTGCGCGGGATGCTATCCGCTGGGGCAGCCTGCAGCCCCGTAGGAAGTCGCCATTGCTATCCCGGAACACTGTACCTCGACACCGTTGACGCTCCCCCCTCAGGGGGATATGGTCGAATAGGAAGGCTGTGCGGTGTGTTGGCGGTTCCCCTGAGGTGCGGTTTGCCCCAGCGCCGGCGCTCCGCGTGTGCTGCGCAGGTTTACGCCAGTTCCACGTCTGCCGTTCTTATTGATCCGGAACAACCGGGTCCAACGGCGATTTCCGCACGCCCGCGTGTCAAATATAAAGTGTCGACCACAACCAAGGCTGGACGGTACGAAATCCGCGAAGAACTAGGCCGCGGCGCCATGGGTGTGGTCTATCACGCGCACGATCCGGTCATCGGGCGGGAAGTCGCGGTGAAGACGATGCACTTGTCCGAAGCAGGGACCGGGATGTCGCGCGAGGAACTGATAGGACGTTTTCAGACCGAGGCGCGCGCCGCGGGCCTACTGACCCATCCAAATATCGTGGTGATCTACGATGCGGGCGAAGAAGAAGGCCTGTTCTACATCACCATGGAACTGGTAGAGGGACGCAGCCTGCAGACGCTTCTCGATGCGCGTCAATTGTTCCCGCTGCCGCGCGTCATGAAGCTGATGGAACAGGTCTGCTCGGCGCTGGATTTCGCGCACCAGCACAACGTCGTGCATCGTGACATCAAGCCTGCCAACCTGATGCTGACCGCGGACGAAACCGTCAAGATCACCGACTTTGGCACGGCAAAAATTCTGCAATTTGGTACGGCGCAAACCGCGCATGTGATGGGCACCCCGTCGTATATGTCGCCGGAGCAGGTGAAGGGAAAGCCGGTGGACGGGCGCTCGGACATTTTTTCGCTGGGCGTGATCCTCTACGAATTGATGACCGGCGAGAAACCGTTTCCGGGACAGAACATTACGACCGTCATTTATAAAATTATCAACGAAGACCCCATTCCGCCTAGGTCGCTGGACTCTTCGATTCACCCGGGACTTTCAGCGGTCATTTCGCGAGCGCTCTCCAAAGATCCCAATTCGCGATTTCAGAATTGCCACGAATTGTTGGCCGCTCTGAAGAACTACCACGAAATGGTGAACCCGGACGCAACGGTAAGGATGGCTCCGGTCAGCGCGCAATCCCCTGCAGGAGGACATCGCCCCAGCGTTTCACCGGCCCGGCCACCTGCGCCTCCCTTGATCGCGCGCCCGCACGAAGCGGAAAGGCCCGCCCAATTTCTTTCCGCATCAGCGATGGCGGAAGAAAGATCCTCGAATAAACGCGGAAGCATCGTTCTCTCCTTGATCTTGCTCGGGGTTATTGGATATGCGGGATACCGCATCTGGGCGCCCATGATGGACCTGTGGCAGCGGGCGCACGAGCCCGAGGATACGACAGTGATTTCGCCAAAGACCGCTCCCGCAGCGCCTGTGGCCAACGTCGAAGTTCCCGACGCTAAAGCTGATACAACACCCGATGTCACTCCTCAGGCCGCTCCGCCAACTCCGAAGACAGCGCCCGTGGCGGCGGAAAAAATCCCGCCGCAGACCCAACCACTCGCGCCGCAACCCGTGCCGGCCGCCGCGCACCCGGTAAAGCCACCTGCCCCTGAAGAGCCTCCGGCGTCCAATAGCGTCGAAAAATCAGTCGCGCCTCAGCAGCCGGTTGCCCCTGTGACTTCCCCAGCGGCGAATGCGGTCGAATTGAGATTGCGATCCGAGCTGGCGGCACTGTCGCTCACTAACAAAGTGAAAACGCAAGTCACAGCGAATACGGTAACTCTTTCCGGGCGACTTGCTCCGGGGGAACACCGCATGTTGCTGAATCGTCTGCACTGGGTCCCCTCGGAGGTCAGGATCATCGACGATCTCGAATACACGGACGATTTGAAAGCATCTCCCGAGGCGGCATCGGCAGGCTGGGTCTGGGTCCGATCCGAACCTATTGGCGCGGAAATTCTTGTGGACGACATGGACACCGGGCTGCGCACGCCGGCACGCATCGAAATGCCGCAAGGCGAGCACGACGTGAAGTTAATGCTTCGGGGCGTTCAGGTTGCACATCGCGCTGTCCTTGTTCGCGCGGGCCAGACCATGCAATTCACGGAGTCACTGGCGCAGCAATAAGTCATTTTGAAAGCGAGAGTTACGCGCCAACTGCAAGCATGCATCAGGTGCTGAGATCAATAAAACTACCCTTTCCCCTTATAGAACTCGTTCCCAACTTTGTAACCTTCCTACCCGCAATGAACTCTGGTGTTAATTGATTAGCGACCTGGCACCAGCAATTCCCTTTAATTCAATGACCTAGAGGTTCAGTCTATGGGAAGGCGGCGTGCTCTCAATCTATGTACCGGAGTGGGCGAAGCTCCAGCTATGGATAGTTACCCGGGTCAAATCCAGGCCTGGACATTCATACAGGGACCAATTTCGCTGATTTTTTCGGGGCCAAAAATTACCCATTCGCGCTCAGGCTTCTAACGCTGATCCAGGAGAATGGAACCGTAAACAGAATGAAGGTCCTCTCCAATTCGAATTCTCCAACCGCCGAGGAAGTTCCAGTTGTGGTGGCGACGCCGATTTCGCCGCGCCGGGAAGATCCTTCTCATGCGGGAGTGACGCCATTGCGCCCGGTCGTTTCGAGCGCCGAGGCAGCCGCCATCAATTTCCTGCGGCAGTTCCGCGTGTTATTGGGCGCGGCGCGGCTTTACCAGAGAAATCACCCGCGCCTGATGGAAATCCTGGCCTCGCTGGAACAGCAGCTTCGCATCGCGCTTTCGATGCAGTCTCCCCTGATATTCGCGGTGGAGCGGAATGGGATCATTCTTCCGCGGCACGAGGGGAACGCCAGTGAATTGCTTCACGATCCTCGCGGCGAATTGCGAGGGCTGGCGGAAGAACTATTGCGCGGCGGGATCTGTTCGGTCCTGTTCGCGCCTCCGATCAATGTGGGTGAACTCGACGCCCTGGCCCACGAAATCAGCCAGGTTCCGCGGAGCGCGACGCCGGGAGACACGGCATCGCGAAAGCATTGGGATTCCTGGATCCAGGAAAGACGCATCGCTGGAATCCGCTTCAATATTCCGACGGAACGGCGGGATTCTCTCCTCCTCGCAAGCCTGGTGTCCGCGGTACTCGCGTACGACGAACCGTCGCAACATACTCCTAACGCTGGCAAGTCCGAGACCCAGCCTGCAGCAAGTTTCGAGCAGGTAGCGACGACTTTGCGCCTGCTGGCGAAACTGGCGCCTCCCCGAGATCCGGAAATGCAGCCATCGGCGCAGGACGTGGCACGGCGGTTTCATTCCGTTGTCTCTGGCAGCGACCGATGCTCGATCTCCCTGATCGTGCACGGGATATCCCACGTAAAGCCCCGTGAAGGGGAATCCCTGGAGCCCTATCTGGGGCGGCTGGCGGATGCTCTGGTCCTCGCATTTGTGAAACAGGAGTTCGAGGCAGGGCGCGTGTCTCCGCCGGGGCTGGTGCCTTTGTTGATCCGCCTGGATCAGGAACGCAGCGAGACCACCGTGAGCGAAGGCGCACGATTTGGCGGCCCAGCATAGACGAAATTCGCGTGGCAGTACTCTGCGACAAATTCTGGAACACCCTTCCGGCGCGTGTAAAAGCAAAGACCATACGGAGCAGTGATGCGTGGTGCGTTGCCCGCTACCGTGGTGGCCCGCTTCCTGGAAACATTGGTGGCGGCGGTCGAAACCAAGAAGTCCGATGCGGCAGGACGCGAAGGACGCGCTGTGCTCCTGGCCTATGCGCGCTGCCTGGAATCGGAAGAAAGCAAAGCGCGCCGGGCAGTCGCCGCGGGCCTTGCGGAGATCGCTCCGCAGATGGAACGCCTGTGGCCACATGCGTCAGCCACCGAATTTGGGCGCGGCATCGTGCAGCGCGCTCTTGCTGGAAAATTCCCCGGGAATTGCCGGATTGCTGTCCGCGGTTGTCGAAAATTTGGCTCGCATTTCGCTGGTAAAGCATGACTATGCGGAATTCGAGCGAATCCTGGAGGCCCTCGAGTCCTCGCCGCGGGACGATGAGCACGCGCATATCACAACGCTGGTGGGACGCATCCTGAACGACGATCAGTGGCTTTATCTGGTGGAGGAAGCCCTGGCGAACCGACCCGCTCAGCCCGGTCATCCCGCGCCTGCTTCGCAGATGCCCCTGACCGGCTGATCGACCGGCTGGGCCTGCTGCTCACCGCCCCCAATGGAATGAATTCCCTTCCTGGCGATGGTGCGCCTGGTTCACGGAGCCGGGCGAGCCGGTGCTTGGGGCGCTGGAGTCGCGGCTATACGAACCGCGGCGTCAACGCATCGCGACCGCGATTCATCTGCTGGCATCCGCGGATCCCAAGCGGCTGGCAGGCGCGCTTCCGAGGGCGCTGGTGAGCTGGGAATGGAATTTGCAGGACCTCGCCGTCACGGAACTCACGAAGTGGACCAATCCACCGGTGGTCGCGGCTTCGGCGCAGGCGTTCCTGGCCACGATTGCGGAAGCGCATTCGATGGTTGTTCCCTGCATGATCGACCATCTTGGATTCGCGCATGAAGCGGCCGCCGTTCCGCTCCTTGCTGCAGGTTGCGGCGGGAGAACATCTGGTCTTGCGCGACATTTATCTCCGCATCAAAGCGACCGAAGCGCTGGGACGAATGCGCGTCGCCGAAGCTGCGCCACTGCTGCGGCAAATCGTCAGGGACCGCAACGGCCTGGCCCACACCGAACCCGCTGCGTTGCGCGCGGCGGCCGAAGAGGCGCTTGCCCTGCTCGAAAATCGTCCCATCCTCGGCGCGCGCCCGAACAGCTGAAAGCGCGCGACCGAAATCCAGCGCGGCGCATTCCCGGCCTCGCCGGTACCTGCGCGTCCATCTGCAGACTCCGCTTCCCGCAACCATCAGCGGGAGCGCGCACCGGAACCGCCCGCGTGCGAACCCTCGCCCTGGGCGGGGCGTTCCTCGAAACCGATCAGCGCAGCTCGTGATTGGCGACTCCGTGCAGGTGGAAATTCGTCCCGGGTTGCGGCGAATCCAATCCACCGCGATGGTGCGCAACATCACGCCCAGCGGGACCGGCGTTGAGTTCGTGCACATGAAACCGGCAGACCGCGAACGGCTGCGGCGCCTCGTCGCGCAAGCTGCTGAAGTAAATTCCCGCCTCCAGAAACCCGCAATCATCGCATTCTCAAATTTCCTCCGTGTCAGGGGCGGTAAGCGTCGGGCGGGGAGATGTTTCGATGGGATCGAGGTCGGGGACATTCGCGCTGCCGACTCCCATCTCTCTGAACTTGCGCGCAGAGGGAACAAGCCGGCTGTCAAAGGAAGAAACCGCGTTGTTATAGGCCTTGTTGGCCCGTTCCAGGCCCTTCGCCACATCCGACAGATGCTCGGCAAATTTCACAATGCGGTCGTACAGTTCCTTTCCCAGGTCCTTGATTCGCTCCGCGTTTTCGGCGACCAATTGTTGCTTCCATCCGTAGGCGATGGCGCGCAGCAATGCGATGAGCGTGGTCGGGCTGGCCAGGACGACGCGCTTTTCGATGGCGTCTTCGATCAGCGTTCGATCCTGTTCCAGAGCCGCGCTGAAAAAAGATTCCCCCGGCACGAACAAGACCACGAATTCAGGAGTGGGTTCAAACTGCTTCCAGTATTCCTTCGCGGAGAAGCGTGTGATGTGGTCGCGGACCAGGCTCGCGTGCTGGGTCATGGCGGCGCGATATTCCGCGTCGGACCGCGCGCTGACGGCGGCGAGAAACGCGTGCAGAGGCACTTTGGCGTCGATGACAATCTGCGTATCGCCCGGCAGATGCACGATCAGGTCCGGGCGCAAGCGGCCTTCTTCCGTGTCCACGGACTGCTGCTCCACAAAATCGCAATGCGGCGACATCCCCGCGAGTTCGACGGCGCGGCGCAACGTCAGCTCGCCCCATTTCCCTTTCACCTGGGGCTGCTTGAGGGAGCTGACCAGACTCCCGGTTTCCTGCCGGAGCTCTTTGCTGGTGGTGGCGAGTTGCTGCACTTCCGTGCGCAAACTGCCGTAGGCTTCCTGCCGGGCCGATTCGATCTTGTTCACCTCGGCGCGGAGCTCGTTCACGGCCTTCTCGAGAGGCTCGACCATTCCTCCGATGGCGACTTTGCGCTGCTCGAGGTCGCCGGAAGCTTCCTTTTGCAGTGAGTCGAATCTGGCTCGCGCAAGTTCCATGAACTGTCTGTTGCTGGCCTGCAGCGCTTCGCTCGCCAGCGACTGAAACGCCTCTTTCAGTTTTTTCTCCGCTTCTTCGAGCACGCGCCGTTGTTCGGCAGTATTCGCGCGCTGGCTCTCCACTTCTTTGTCCGCGGCGGCCCGGAGCTTTTGTTCTTCCTCGACTCGCCCTTGCAAAGTCCGCACGGGATTCCTGCAGACGCGCCGGACTGCCTTTTCAGTTCGTCCGCGGCGCCCTGCTGGCTGGCGGCTTGTTTTTCGAGTTCGAGCCTTGCGGGTCTGCGAGGACGCACGGCTCCAAAGCCAGGCCACGAAAAAGCCCGCGGCAAAGCAACTGACGGCGATCGCGACGGTGACCGCGTTCAAGGGCGCGCCTTCGCCGGGATGTAACTTGGGATTTTCCGATTCACGATTGCGGAATTCTATCACGCCAGGCGTGCGCGACACGCGGTGCGCCCGGCACGCTCATGATTTCACGATTAATTTCTTCCGGCCTGTCTGCCAGAATTGGCAGGAATGAGCCTTGCGGTGAGCGTGTAATTGCCGGGCGCCAGAAACTTCAATTCGACAGGAGCGATATTTTCATCGCCGCCAGAGGTCGCCAGTCGTTGCACGCTTCCACCGGGAAATTGGATGATGGCCGGCGACCCATTGCGAACTTCCACCGCCAGGGGCTCCGTGGCGCCGAGGACGCGGAGAATAATTTTTCCCTGGGTGCCAGCATCCGGCGCGTCAGGCGGGCCGCTGAATTCGAGCAACACGGCCGAGACCGGAATCTGTCCCGTGTCATACCCGGCAACGCTTACGCGTAGTGAAGTTTCTCCAACGGGGACATGCGGACCCGGCAGAACCACCAACGAAATCGGCGACGCGGCTACCACCAGACAAGGTTGATCGGCCAGGTAGACGTGATTGACGTCTGCAATGCCGCGAAACCCCCGGCCCTCAATCGTAAATCGGTCGCGGATCGCGAGAACATGCGGGAAGGATGCTAATTGCAATATCGCGGAAGGCCCTTCGGCATCCGCCTGCGCGGAGAGATTCGCAGGCAATACCACGGTGGACGACGCCGTGATTTCCTGGCCCAGAACTTTCGCTGTCAACCTGCCTGCCTCGGCTGGCGCGACAAATAGGGCGCGGCCCGTCGCGTCGGTAGTAACTTTCCTCCCGCCGGAAAGCTCCACCACGACATTGGGCAACAGACGCCCGGCGGAATCGAGGGCCGCCAGCGTGGCAGGCGCCCCAGCAACCATTTTCTGGGGAAGGATGATCGTGCGCGCAGCCGGAGTCTTCGCCTTGGGTAGCGCCTGGGCTCCTGCGTAAGTTGCAAAGCTAGCCGCAAAGACAAACATCAGCGCCAGGCGCTGGAGAGGCTCCTTGCCACGAACCCACGCGGGAAACATGAATAGATTCTACCGCGACGACCCCGCGCCCGCAGGGCAGATCTTTCAGGGGAAAAAGTTACTTGGTACAAGCATTGTCCGTTAGTGCCTATTCGCGAGTTGGAAGATCTTGGCTTCGAGGAACAGGCGGTAGAGTTCGGGGTCAAGTTCTTTGTCCTTAACCGACATTTCCAGAATTTCCAATGCGCGCTCCGCTGGTACAGCCCTCTTGTAGGGACGGTCGGATGCCGAGAGCGCGTCAAAAATGTCGCAAATGGTCATGATCTTGGCCTGCACAGGAATTTCATCGCCCCGCAGTTTGTAGGGATAACCGGTGCCGTTCAATTTTTCGTGGTGGGCGCGGGCGATCCGCGGGATTTCGCGAAATTCCCTGGTCCACGGAATCTGAAGCAGGAAATTAAAACTATGCACGACGTGCGCCTCGATCTGAGCGCGCTCAAATTGATTCAGCGTACCTCGCGGGATGGAAAGGAAGCGAATCTCTTCCTGGGTGAGGACGGGCCTTTCGACGCCACGCGGATCGCGATAGGTTTGGCTGGCAATTTCGTACAGGCAGTCAAACTGCCCCGCCGGCAGCACGGTCGGCTCATTCGCCCGGACGACCGTCTCGAACGCACTCTCAAGTTGCGCTCTGCGCTGACGATATTCCTTCTCGAGAGACGCAATGCGGACGAGCGCCTCAGAGCGGTCCATGTCGAGCAGCAATTGATATTTTTCGCGTTCCAGGTTCGCCTCGAGATCCTTGTAGAGATAATCGAACCGTTGGGCCACGATCTCCATCTGCCCGGGATAAAGTTTCTTGGCCTTCACGAGCACATCTTCCCGCACGCCAACTTTTCCAAAATCGTGCAGCAAGGCGGCGTAGCGGATTTCCTTCATTTGTTCGGGCGAGAAGCGGGTCTTGGCATAGGCACCCGTGCCGACGCGATCCACAATCTCCGCCAGCCCGACGGTCATTTTCGAGACGCGTTGCGAATGGCCGGAAGTGGTGGGATCGCGCTGCTCGATGGCGGTCACCGAAGCATGCACGAAACCTTCGAAGAGCGTCTTCAATGTCCTGAACCAAGCGGCTATTTTCGTATGCCACGGCCGCCTGTGAAGCGAGCGACAGGGCCAGCCGTACAGCGCGTTGCGAGAACGGCTTTATCTCATCCGCTACAGCTCCTCCCCGGGTCAGGCTTCGTTTGGGGCTAACTTTACAGTTGATCAGCTGTAACACCCCGATGACCTCGCCGCGGCCATTTTTCATGGGAAGCGTGACCAGGGACCGCGTTCGATAGCCTGCATCCTCGTCATAGCGGCGGTTGAAATGGTAGGGACGGCTGCGGGGGATCCGGTAAGCATCCGCCAGATTGATCACTTCCCCGTGCACGGCGGAGTAGCCGGCCAGTGAATCTTCGCGTACAGGGAGCACGAATTCAGTGAAGGGAAACTGGATGCTATCGTTCTGCGTGAGTTTGAAACGAAGAAGGCGCTCAACCGGACCCGCAGCCAGAGCATCATGGCTGGTTTCCTCCAGCAAGTAGAGGGACCCGGCATCGGCGCCCGTAATATGACGGGCCTTGGCCAAAATCATATCGAGCAGGGCTTCCACATCGTGCGTTTCGGATAAGGCCACACCAATGCGGTTCAACTCGTCCATCTCGCGCTCAGCGCGCTTGAGATCGGTGCGCGCAGCATGCTCACGCTGCGCAAGCTCGATGTTTGCAAATGCTGCGTCAACGGTCTTGCGAACCAGAGCTGGACCGGCTTTGTGTGGGAGAGTCGCGAAGCATCCCGCAGCGTGTTCACTGGCGGCACCGGTCCGCGATATGCCGATGAGGCGGATGCCAGGCGCGCGGCTCGCCAGCCTCATCATCGCATTAAGAGTGTCACCGCCAAGGTCTGCAAGGCACACGACGCGGGAGTTGCTGGATGGGGGCCTAACGGCACGGCGATTCAGGGACGGTCGCTGCAAGGCGCGAAGCACATATTGCCGGCTCAGCGGGCGCACCAGCGGAGCGGCCGCAGACCGCTCGAAATACCAGACCTCTGCAGGTTGTGACATGAAAGGGGGTGCGGCGGGCGGCAGGAGCAGGGGTGCTGCGCGCTCCCCGCATGGGGAAGTATACCGGAATCGGACAGGACCACCTAGCTAGACCTTTTGTTAGTTGTCGTGAAAGGACGTAACTAGTTGCGGCACAGACTATTGCACCCCAAAACATGGTTTGCTAGGCTCGACTATGGTTGGGCAATGTGTCTCGAAGTTGTGCAAAGGTGTGATTCTACCTCTGCGCGTATTCCGGGATCGGTACAACCATGTGGCTTACCGAGCGAGGGCTCCATTGCGTATAGACGCCGGCGCGCGAACAGATCTGGGGCGCGTGCGAAAAAACAACGAAGATTGCTACGAGATTGAGCCCGCGCTGAAATTGTACGTCCTGTCGGACGGGATGGGGGGACAAGCGCATGGCGAGGTGGCCAGCAATCTTGCCGTTCAGACGATTGTGACGCACTGCCAGCAGGCAGAAAACAGCCGCGCAACGCCGATTTTTGGAGAGCCGCACCCTGACGTTTCCGAGCGCACCAATCGCCTGGCGAGCGCCATCCATCTGGCAAACCGAAAAATATTTGAAACTGCAGCCGGCAACGCCGAACACCTCGGCATGGGCGCCACCATCGTTGCGGCCTGGATCGAAGATGAGAAATTATCCCTCGCGCATGTGGGGGATAGCCGCGCCTACCTGCTGCGGGCCGGTTCGCTCGATCAGCTGACAGCTGATCATTCCCTGGTGGCCGAGAAAGTGCGCATCGGGATCTTGACGCCACAGGAAGCCGATGCCAGCGAACTGCAAAGCGTCTTGACGCGAGCGGTGGGAACTAATCCCAACATCGAAGTCGACTCTGACGAACAGATGTTGCTCGACGGCGATTACTTGCTGCTGTGCTCGGATGGTTTGACACGCATGGTGACCGACCCCGAAATCGCGAGCACACTTCTCACCAGCACGTCCGCGCAAGCGGCGGCGGACCGGCTGGTCGAGCTGGCCAACGAAAATGGCGGCGTCGACAACGTGAGCGTGATCGTCTTGCGCGTGCTCCAAAAATCCGATGGCGTACTGGATCGGCTGAAAATTTGGAAGCGGAACTCCGGTTAAAGTTTTGCCCGCTTCGTCCGGAGGAGATCTACGATGTCGCGACTGGTTCTAAAATTCGAGAACATGGAGCTCAAAGAGGTTCCCCTCGGAACTCGGCCGGTAACCATTGGCCGCGCCCCGGACAACGACATCCCCATTGATAATCTGGCCGTTTCCAACTATCACGCGCGCGTGTACGTCGAAGCCGGATCACTGGTAATTGAAGATTTGAACAGCCTGAATGGATCGTTTCTGAATGATATTCGCGTCGAACGGGCTATGCTCAAGGACGGCGATACCATCCTCATCGGCAAGCATAAAATCCTGGTCGACCAGTCGCACGATGCGACGCTGCAATCCGATGGCTGGCGCAAAGCACCGGCACCGCGGGTGAGCGAGACGATGGTACTGGATACGCAAGAACGCCGTAAAATGCTGGAGCAGGCTGCGGCAGCCGGCGAGCGTTCCCAGCTTTCCCCGGACCGTTTGCGTGTTCCGACGCTCACGGTGCTCCGCGGGCGCACCGACCAGAAGGAATATCGGCTCTCCGGAAAACTCACCGTGATCGGCCACTCGAAAATGGCTACGGTGCGGCTCCGCAGGTGGTTCTCGCCGAGTGTGGCAGCACAAATTAATAAGCACGAGGACGGCTACTACCTGGGCCGTGGGGACGTCGTGCCGAAAATCAACGGACAGGAAATCAGCGGCCTGACCAAACTGAACGATGGGGATTTGATCGAAGTAGGCCGCGTGCGGCTCAATTTCCTGTACCGTGAGTAACATTCCGCCGCGCGACCAGGGGTAACTCCCGGATCATGCCTGGAATTCCCAAGGGTGGTGAATCGCGTCGCGCCTTGCGCGTCCTGCGCGAATGGCTTAAGGCGTGGTGGCATCGGCGTGTCCCCTTTGCGATCAGCGTGGGGCTAACGGCATTCGCGCTGTTCATTTACTCCTACACGTTCATCGGCGACCGGCCCACAGCCCTCTTCTCTTTCGTTAATCGGCTTGAACTGAATGCGCTCGATCTCCGCTTTCGTCTCCGGCCGGACCGCTATAAACACCCTGATCCGCGCATCGCCATTGTGGACATCGACCAGCGCTCCCAGGAGGTCCTGGGCCGGTGGCCGTTTTCGCGCACTCACTTCGCGCACCTGCTCGACGCGTTGCGCGAGGATGGAGCGAAAGTCGCGGCCTTCGACATCACCTTCAGCAAGCCTGACGAAACGGCCGCGCCCATTCGGGAGCTTCGTCAAACTGTAATCGACCGCCAGAAGCAGGGCGGGAGTACGGACCCTCGCGTCATCGCCGATCTCGATCGCTTATCAAAAGAATACGATGGCGACGAGCAGTTTGCGCGCGCGATTGAACGATTCGGAAATGTTGTCCTCGGAAATTTCTTTTTGTATTCCGAATACGACCTGAAGGGCGTCGATGATAAGACGCTCGACCGGTACGCCAACATCCTGGCTGATTTTCCGTTTCCGCAGGTCCGGGCGGCAAATCCGCAAACCGGCCAGCGCGACCTGGCGCACCTGATGCAGGGCTTCGGCGAACCGTATGGGCTGCTGCCTAAGGGCACTCAGGCCAATATCGAAGTTCTCAGCGACGCGCTGCGCAAAGGGCACGGCGCGACCGGATTTTTCAACGTCGAGCCGGACCCTGATGGTGTCGTGCGCCATTCCCTGCTGGTTCTGCCGTATGGCCGCTCGAAAGATTTTAATGATTGGGATCTCTACGGATCGCTCGATGTGCAGGCGGTGCGCCTTTACCAGGGTTTGCCGGATCAGCAAACGGCGCTCGATTTCAGCGAAACGGGTATCACAGCTCTCGAGTTTGGGCCCGATCTCGTGATCCACCCCGATGCCATCGGACGAATGATGATCGACTACGAAGGCGACGTGGCGACCTATCCGTACGTCTCGATCGCTGACGTCGTAAACCATAAATTTCCCAAGGGAACCTTCAAGGGGAAAATTGTTCTGGTGGGAGCGTCGGCCACGGGAATCGGGGACCTGCGCTCGACGCCCTTTGGCGGAATCAATTACCCGGGCGTTGAAATCCATGCCGATGTGATCGACAACATCCTCAACCGCCATTTCCTGTACCGTGGCGCAAATCAGGTGGTGGTCGATCTTATCCTCATCGTCCTATTTGGCGTGCCTCTGGGACTATGGCTGGCACTGGCGCAACCGCGATCCATGTTGTTTGGGTTGTTTCTTCTGGTGCCTTTCGGCGCGGGCGTGTGGTTTGCGTTCCTGCACGGCTGGTGGCTGAACTTCATCGTTCCCTCGGGAACGCTGGTCGCCAACGTGGGTTTCGTTGCCATGTACCGCGCACTGGTGGAAGAAAAAGAAAAGCGGAGAGTACGCGGCGCTTTCCAGCAATATTTGAGCCCGGAAGTGATTCGCCGCCTGCTGGAAAATCCCGAACTGGTGAAGCCGCGAAAAACCGAAATTACCGTAATGTTCAGCGATGTGCGCGGGTTCACGACCATTTCAGAAAAACTCGATGCCCAGGAACTGGCCTCATTGCTCAATGAATACCTGACGGACATGACCCAGATTGTGTTCCGCCACAATGGAACCCTGGACAAGTACATCGGCGATGCGGTGATGGCCTTCTGGGGCGCGCCATTTGAAGAGCCGGGACATGCCACGCACGCGTGCCACGCCGCCCTCGAAATGATCGCGCGGCTGGCAGAAATGCAGAAAAAATGGAAAGCCGAGGGGAGACCCGTGCTCGACATCGGCGTCGGTCTGGCCACAGGCGTCGCTTCGGTAGGCAACATGGGCTCGGCGCTGCGATACGGCTACACCGCGCTAGGCGACACCGTAAATTTGTCTGCTCGCCTGGAAGGACTGAACAAGGAATACACCTCGCACATTCTCCTCAGTGAAACAACGTATACGGCTGTGGAAGATCCCTTTCTGGTTTTCCGCGAACTGGACCTCATTCGCGTGAAAGGCAAGTTGCAGCCGGTGACGCTCTATGAGCTGGTAGCCGCCCGGGGAACTCCTGCGGGCGACGCGCCGGATCTCGAAGAGCGTCTCGAGCAGTTCGCGCTGGGGCGTACATTCTATCGGGAGCGTCGTTGGCAGGATGCGCAAGTTGTGTTTGAAAAACTTCTGGAGCGTTGGCCCGACGATGGCCCCGCGCGCATGTACCTGAATCGCTGCCGGGAATATCTCGTCGCCGGCCCCGAGGCCAGCTGGGACGGCGTCTACGTCATGACTCACAAATAGTTATAAGCTCCCGCTTCCTCAATGAGACCTGCTCTGGTGGCGAGTTCGTTGTGCCCAGGGCAGGAGCAGAGTACGATGTGCGGGACTGAAATCAAATGGGAAATCACCAATGAATCATCGAACTATTTTCCGCAGCTATCGGATGTTCGTGAGCGTTTTTGCAGTTGCATGTTTGCTGTCCGGCTTTGGGGCCGCTCAGATCTGCCTGGCCGCGGATGGCGCACCGGCGTTCGAGGTGGACGCATCCTGGATGAAGCCATTGCCGAATGGATGGGCCATCGGACAAGTCTCCGGCATGGCGATCGGGCCGCAAGACCATGTCTGGATCATTCAGCGTCCGGCTACGGTAAACAAGGTTGACCAGTCCGCGACCGCGAACCCGCCGGGCGCGGCATGCTGCGTTCCCGCGCCCCCGGTCATCGAGTTTGATGCCTCGGGGAAGCTTGTGCGCGCGTGGGGTGGGCCCGGCCAGGGATACGAATGGCCGCTGAACGAGCACGGCCTATTCGTCGATTACAAGGGTAATGTTTGGATCAGCGGCAATGCCGGCAAAGGCTTCGGGAGGATTTTAAAGTTTACCCCCGACGGCAAGTTTTTACTGTCCATCGGCAAACCATTAGGGCCTGACGAGCAACCGAGCAACAACAGCACAACTGTCCTGGGAAACCAGCCCGCGAAAATGTATGTGGATCCGAAAACTGACGATCTCTACGTTGCCGATGGGGACGGAGGGGACAGGCGGTTGATAGTTTTCAGCGCCGAGACCGGCGCCTTTCGGCGCATTTGGGGCGCTTACGGTGAAAAGCCGGCCGAAGGGCCGGCCGCGAAATACGATCCGGACGGACCGCCGTCGAGATCGTTCTCATCGGGCGTGCACTGCGTCCTGATGGGGAATGACGGCCTGGTTTACGTCTGCGATCGAAATGCGGACCGGATTCAGATTTTCCATCCCAACGGGACGTTTGTGAAAGAATTTCTTGTGTCGCCAAAATCGACCGGCAACGGCACCACGGCCGATCTCGACTTCAGTCCCGATCAGAAATATATATATGTGGCCGACGCGTCAAATCAGAAAGTCTGGATCCTGCAGCGGGATACGTTTGAAATTGTTGGATCGTTTGGGCAGCCGGGTCACGGCCCTGGAGAATTCGGAAACCTGCATGGCCTAATGGTGGATTCAAAGGGCAATGTTTATACCGCCGAGGTCGCTGACGGGAAGCGCGTACAAAAGTTCGTGCTGAAAGGGAAGTGAGATTTTCTTTCCTTCCACATTTTCAGGCAATTGGCCAGCCCCTAGTGTTCCCTTTTCTCAGGCACCATCCACAAGTGGTTTCCGCCGTTGTTTCCAGAAAAAGCAGAGGGTCACTCCAATTAGCAGAACTAAAGCCCAAGGAAGGAAATGATCCCGCGTATAGATTCGGAAGCTGGGCCACCCCGGATCATTAGTATGCGGATTTCGATCATCCCAGAAATCCCAGAACCACATGGCCTGGTAAAAAGCCCGGAGAGAAAGAGAGGAGTCACTTCTCCAATACAACGCCGAAGTAAGCACTTCCAACGCAACCGTTAGTACTGTACCGAGCGCCCACGATGCCAGCAAAGACCATGGCCTATTGTTAACTTGCTCGTCACCTTTTGAGATGACATAACGCCGAAACAAATTTCGAGCGAAGATCCAGAGAATGATTAGGAACGTAAAAATAATGATCCAGTAATCCAGTCGCCCAGCTTCAAAAGTCCAGAAATCTGAATAGAAGACCCTAATGCTATCTGACGGAGCTCTGCCCCATACCCACGAAGATGCGATGACCTCCGCTACCAAGGAAAGGGAAAAAAAACCAATGAATCTTAACGCCATATTCACCTATCTGAACCAACCAATTACTTCTATATGGCCTCTTGCGTGTGGGGCGCCCGTTTGTTTCTCCTTACGGACACGATGCGAGCGGAGTATAGCACCGACACTTGGCCTCGCCTCGAAAGCTGGGCTCCGCCCAAATTGGTCTTATCCCGGCGGCCAACGAAAATCTCGCCCTCCCAGCAAATGCAAGTGCAGATGAAACACGGACTGCCCTGCGCCAAGTCCATTGTTGACGACGGTGCGGTAGCCATCGATGAGTTTGCGCTCCTTGGCGATCTGCGCGGCCACGAGCTGCATTCTCCCAAGGACAGCGGCATCCTCCACGGCAGCATCGGTGAGTGAAACGTGATGCTTTCTCGGGCAAATCAGGATGTGGGTCGGCGCCTGGGGTTGAATGTCCTCGAACGCGAATAGGTCGGCGTCCTCGTACACGAGTTTTGCGGGAATTTCCTTGCGGCCAATCTTGCAGAACAGGCAGTCGGTCATGCATGGACCTCAGAGTTCAGTGTTGAGAGTTGAGAGTCAGAGTTAAGGGCATAAGAACTCATACTATTTGCTGCTGAGATCGTTTGGTGGGTCCAGACGGATCACGAATGTCTGGAACCCATCGCTGTTTCGCAACTGCGCGGCCAATTGTTGCGCGACATCGGGACTAGGAGCGCGGCCCACGCGCACGCGATAGAAATGGCCGGTGGGCGCGTCATAATCCTGAATAAAAATCGGCTGGTAGCGCGCGAGCAAACGTTCTCGCAATCCTTCCGCGTTCGCGCGATCGGCAAACGCGCCGATCTGCACAGTAAATTCTCCTCCAGCAGGACTCGGGCCTGAGAGCAGTTCGATGCGCACCGGCGCGGTGCCCGTTCCGATCATGTCCAGAGAAACCGCTGCCGCGCGCGCCAGGTCCAGCATGCGGTCACCGACAAACGGGCCGCGGTCGATGACGCGGACTTCCACGTTGCGGCCATTGTTCAGGTTCGTGACGCGCAGGATGCTGCCAAAGGGAAGCGTGCGGTGCGCGGCTACCAGAGAGTTCATATCGAAGATTTCGCCGTCGGCGGCGCGGCGCCCGTGAAAGGGTATTCCATACCACGACGCGATTCCCTGCTCTACGTAAATGCCCGGAACAAATGGGGCAGTTCGAGTCGGCGGTTGCGCCGCGACGCTTCCGCCTGCCGCAGGGGGAGTTGGCGGCGTTGCAGCCGGAGCTGGCGCGGGCTGCGGACCCGGCGCGGGAGGGGGCGCACTGGCAACCGGCAGGCGGCCCGCGCAACCCACCACAGCGAAGGCTGCCAAGCAGCAAGTGACAAGCCAGCCGAAACGATAGCCCGCCAATACGTTGGACGCGCGCTCACGCACCATATGCGTCGTTCGCGCACTCCACGCCGCTTCGCAATACGATTTCGTGATTCGTGGCGCGTTCGATGTCTTCAACCCATTTCAATTTGAACCCTTTTCATCGTCTGACAAGCCCATTGTCTACTCAGATGGATCGGATTGTTGGCCAATTTCATTTGATTGAGTTCCATGTGTCACCCCTAACGGGGTTCTCCCGGCATCTTCCTGCGCTTTCCCACCACTTCCGTGGTGGGCTACGCTGTGGCGCCCCTCCGGGGCTTTGTTCGAATTAAGGTATCTTTGTGGGTCGTGGCTTTAGCCACGACGTAACCTCCGCAGAATCTGTGCGGCTTCAGCCGCTGTGGTTATTGTTTTGCACCTTTCGCGAAGACTCTCGGGGCTTCGAGGCAAAATGGGATCAAGCCACTGTCCACGCAAATGACACGAGTTTCGCGTCTGCGCGCATTTCCAGCTATTATAGGCATGCAGAAAGTTCCGAGCAAGGAGACGACGTGCCGCTTCCTGTCCGTTGGCGCTACAAACTCGACCGCTGGCGCAGCCAGATTTCCGGAATGTTCCATTCGGAGCCGAAACAAATGCGTCCGAGGCTTTGTCCAGCCTGCGGCACGCTGGTTGGCGCAACAGCCACCAAATGCCACCAGTGCGGCGCGAGTATGACGTATTCATTCGCGGCAGCCAGCAAGACCCTGGGACGATGGATGCCGCAAACTTCTCCGGTGACGTACGCCATGCTGACGATCTGCTGTCTGATGTATGGAGTGTCCATAGTAAACACGCTGAAATTCACGGGAGGGCAAGGACTCGGTGGGGGACTGATGGGGCTGGGCGGGATTGCTGGCAATGTCCTCAAACGGCTTGGGGAGTCGCGTCCCTGGCTGGGGTATATTGACCCACCTAGTAATCTGACACAACCCTGGCGTCTAGTCACTGCGATCTTCCTCCATGGCAGTCTCTTGCACATCGGATTCAATATGTGGGTGTTGATGGATATCGGGCCAATGGTCGAGGAACTGTATGGATCGGCGCGCTATTTTTTCTTATTCATAGCGACTGGCGTCTGTGGCTATGTGCTCAGCTCTGCGACAGGACACTTGAGCGTCGGTGCTTCGGGCTCACTGCTGGGCCTCATCGGTGTATTGCTCGCTGCAACGCAAGGCCGGAAGAGCCTTCAGGCTCAAGCCCTGCGCAGCGCTTTGATTCGCTGGCTTATTTATATTGCGGTCTTGGGTTTCCTGACTTGAGGAACAACCGACAATTTCGCGCACCTTGGCGGGCTTGTTTCGGGCTATCTGCTCGGCAGACTGATGCCCGACCGGACTCCCGCGGACGTTACCGAACGCCAACGCGCGGATTTGCTGGGCTGGGTTGCGGGGATTGCCGTTGCGGTGTGCTTCGGATTCATGGTTGTGAATTATCTGCAGAACGCGTGATGCGCCTCCTGTAGCGTAAGCTTCAGCTTGCGTGTTTTTCTCCTTTACGAACAAATCAAAAGCACACAAGCTATCCATCGCTGCGCTCAGGATAAAAAGCATGTGCTACCAAAATCACTCCGGTTTTTCATTCAGCTTCCGGGCAACTGTAAAACAGTAGTGAAATCCTGAGTAGACCGTGAATGCGGCGACCAGGTCCACAAAAACGTTCCTGGCATGCTCGAGCCATCTCCAGTCCACGACTCCAAGCAGAACCACGGAGAACACCAGCAGGAGTTGCACCGCCGTGGTGAGCTTACCGTAAATGCTGGGCGGGAATTTGCGATAGCCGTATACCACCAGAATGACCGCAGCCGAAGTGAGCAGAATGATGTCGCGGCTCAGCACCAGCGTCGCCAGCCACCAGCTAATTTTCCGGTTGAGGGCCAGCAGGACGAACGAAGAGGAAAGCAGCAGCTTGTCCGCGATGGGATCGAGATAAGCGCCCAGCGCCGTTTTCTGGTTGAGCGAGCGCGCTAGCAAGCCGTCCAGCCCGTCCGTCAGCCCGGCAAGAATGAGAATCCCGAGGGCCAGGTCGTACCGCCGGTAATGAATGGAAATAATAAAAAACGGCAAAAATCCCAGACGAAGGAAAGTGAGTTGATTTGGAACAGTGAAAATACGGGAAGAAGGCATTTTCTAGGATTCTACTTCAGCTCAGGCAAATAGAGCGAGATAATCGCGCAGTGAGCGTCCGACTCTTTGCTCGAATCGCCCGGAAAGCGAAGGAATCGAGCCGTGCGGCTCGTCCAGAGCGATGCGCTCGACGCGCTGCATGGGGAAAAATAGCGTGGGCAGGCCGATGCGCTCTCCCTCCGGGTCCATCACCTGCCGGATGAAATCGTCGAAGGAATTTAGATCGATGCCGCGCACGGTGACCCCCGCCGCGTTCATGGACACGAGCGCGCCCCATAATTTTTCCTTGGGGGTGTGCAGGCTCAGGATCACAATGGAATTGGGTTCCACGGTCACGCTCGCTTGGCCTCCTGCTCCGGGAGGCTGGGAGTCTATCAGTTCATAACGAAATCGTTTTCAGATTTTCGGCAACGCGCAATTTCGGTTCCGTGACTTTCTGCACAGCCTCTGGGGTAACGCCCGCGGCGACCTCGCGCAGCACCAAGCCTTCCGGCGTAACTTCAATCACAGCCAGTTCAGTAACAATCAGGTCCACAACTTCCGCGCCAGTAAGCGGCAGCGTGCATTTGCGCAGGATTTTCGGCTGCCCCTCTTTGGTCGTGTGTTCCATCGCGATGATGACGCGAGGCGAACTGGCGACCAGGTCCATCGCTCCGCCCATGCCCTTCAGCATCTTGCCTGGAATCGCCCAGTTTGCAAGGTTGCCCTTCTCGTCCACCTGCAGCGCGCCCAGGACCGTCATGCTCACGTGCCCGCCGCGGATCATGGCGAACGAATCGGCGCTCGAAAAATAGCTTGTGCCGGGGATTTCCGTGACCGTTTCCTTGCCCGCGTTGATCAAATCAGGATCTTCCTCGCCCTCGAAGGGAAACGGCCCGACGCCGAGCATTCCGTTTTCCGACTGCAGCAGGACCTCCATCCCGGCCGGGATGTAGTTCGCCACCAGCGTCGGAGTTCCGATGCCCAGATTCACGGACGAACCATCGCGCACTTCCTGGGCCACGCGCCGCGCAATTAATTCTCGTTTGCTTTCTTCTGTCTGTGCCATGCGCTTCCTTTCAAAAAGTGGATGCGCCAGTCCTGATGTAAGCTGTGTTTGTAGCGTCGGCCTTCAAGCCGACATTTCAAATTCAACGACATGCCCACCTGGACAGTCTGCGGAAAAGTCCCTCAGCCCGTCATTCCGAGCGAAGCGAGGAATCCCTCTTTATTTTGAATTCAAGAAAGAGGGATTCCTCGGCACGCAGCGTGCCTCGGAATGACGGCGTCTTGAATTTTTCCGTAAACGGTGAGGGCGCTACACACGCTTGCGCACCGTCCTCTTTTCAATTTTCTTTTCGTAATTCACGCCTTGAAAAATGGCGTCCACGAAAATTGCCGGCGTATGCACGGACTCCGGAGCCAGCGTCCCCAGCTCCACAAGTTCCTCGACTTCAGCGATGACGTAATCCGCCGCCGTGGCCATCATGGGATTAAAATTGCGCGCCGTCTTGCGATAGATAAGGTTTCCCCAGCGATCGCCCTTCCAGGCTTTCACGAATGCGAAATCGCCACGCAGCCAGCGCTCCAGAACGTACTTGCGCCCGTCGAACTCGCGGACTTCCTTTCCTTCCGCGATCATCGTTCCCACGCCAGTGGGCGTGAAAAACGCCGCGATACCCGCGCCACCCGCACGAATTCGCTCGGCCAGCGTGCCTTGCGGATTGAGTTCCACCTCAACCTCGCCGTTCAGGACCTGTTGTTCAAACAGCCTGTTCTCGCCGACGTAGCTGGCAATCATTTTCTTAACTTGATGCGCCTTGAGCAGCAAGCCAAGGCCGGAATCCATCGTGCCCGCGTTGTTCGAGGCGCAAATCAGATTTTTCGTGCCCTTCCGGTGCACAGCGGCAATCAAGTTTTCGGGAATGCCGCACGTTCCAAACCCTCCAACCAGAATCGTAGCGCCATCAAAGACTTTCTTGACCGCCACATCGGCGTTGGCAACGCGTTTATCCATCGAATCAATCTCCCCGCAATATGAAAATGTTCAAGTCAGCGTCCCCAACTTTACTGGAGGTCGCGCAAAATTTTATAAAGTTCCCCGGCGGCGGCAAATTGCTCTTCGAGCGCACGCGATCGCAGTTCACCGCGGAGTTGCTCAAGCGATTGGATCATCTGATCCAGTACGCGATCCAGATTGTCGCTGTTCGTAAGAATAATATCACGCCACACCGAGTAGGGACTTCCCGCAAGGCGCAGCGCGTCGCGCAGGCCGCGACCCGCGAGCGTCACCGGCATCCCGGTTTCATCCGTCTGGCCGCGCACCACTCCGGCGAGGGCGACGGCGAGAAGTTGCGGAAGGTGCGAGACGACCGCCGCGGCGCGGTCATGCGTCTCCGCATCGAGCCAAATGGGTTCTGCGCCTATCTTTTCCAGCAGCGCGACAAATTCCGCCACGCGCTGCGCGTGAGACTTGCTCCCGCCATCTTCGCCCCGCGCGCCGATCAACGCATATTTTGTCCCGTGAAATAAATTTGCGTCGGCGGCAGCGATCCCGGATATTTCCTTCCCTGCCATGGGATGGCCGCCAAGGAAGCGCGCGCCTCCCTCGTGGAAACATTCCGCAGCCACCGCGCAGACCGCTCGCTTCGTGCTCGACGCATCCGTAACCAACGCATCGAGCGAAGCCAGCCGCGCGATTTCCGGCAACACTTCCATGGTTTGCCCCACGGGAAGCGCCACGTAAATTAAATCCGCGCCGGCAACTGCGAGGGACAGATCCGGAATCCCTTCGTGGATAGCGCCACGTTCGAGCGCGTGGCGCAGCACGTGTCCCTTGTCCCAACCAACCACCACGGAATCCGGGGAGTGCTTACGGAGGGCCAGGGCAAACGAGCCGCCGATCAGCCCCGTCCCAAGAATGGCAACACGCCTGAAGGACGCGGCCATGGCTTACGCGATGGTCCGGCCAACCGCGGGAGCAATGATGCGCAGCTCGGCCATGAGTTTTTCAAATTGCTCGAAGTACAGCGACTGCGCGCCGTCGGAATACGCATGCTCGGGATCGTTGTGCACTTCGAGGAGAAGTCCATCGGCCCCGGCAGCCACCGACGCCCGGGCCATCGGCGGAACCTTGTCGCGGATTCCTGTCCCGTGGGACGGATCGGAAACAATGGGAAGATGCGAAAGCTTTTTGATGACGGGGATCGCGGCGATATCGAGTGTGTTGCGCGTGGCGGTCTCAAACGTGCGGATGCCGCGCTCGCACAAGATCACGTTGTGATTGCCGCCGGCCATGATGTACTCGGCGCTCAATAAGAGTTCTTCGATCGTCGCGGACATGCCCCGCTTCAGGAGCACCGGTTTTGCGACCGTTCCGAGCGCGCGGAGCAAAAAATAGTTCTGCATGTTGCGCGCGCCCACCTGCAGAATATCCACGTAGGGCAACATCAACTGGATCTGCGAGGCGTCCATTACTTCGCTGCAGACGAGCAAGCCGCTCTTCTCGGCGGCCTCGCGCAGCATCTTGAGACCTTTTTCGCCATGCCCCTGAAAGCTGTAGGGCGAGCTGCGCGGCTTGAACGCGCCGCCGCGAAGAATTTTGGCGCCGGCTTTTGCAACACGATCGGCGATCAAGCCAATCTGCTCTGGAGTTTCCACAGAGCAGGGGCCCGCAGCGACGACAATCTCTGTACCGCCGACTCGCACGCCACGAGGCAGTTCCACCACCGTACCCTCGGGGCGAAACGCGCGGCTCGCCAGCTTGTACGGCTGGGTGATGCGCACTACTTCGCGCACACCGTCAATCACTTCGATATCGCGCGGATCAAAGTCCGCGGGAACGCCCACAGCGCCCAGGACAGTCTGCGAGGCCCCCGTCGAACGATGAATGTCGAAACCCATCGACACCAGGCGGTCGATCACATGCTGGATCTGCTCTTCGCTTGCGCCTTCTTGCATTACAACGACCATCTGTCGTCCTCTTCCCTGTCTGGAGCGCCGACTTGTTTTACATCGTAAGCTCCCCGCCTCTAAAGAGGCGGGCTACAGCAGAACGCTATGATTTGCGCAAGTGCTGTAGCCCGGGTCTTTAGACCCGGGGCTCTTCTGCGGCCATCATGCTTCAACTTTCCTTATTGCTATCCCCGCCATGCATCACCGTGCGTTCCACCGAGCGCGCTTCATCCAGGATGCGCTCAAACAAACGCCGGATCGCCGCGTCCGGAAGCGGGCCTGGATTCGCGCGCACCGCCGCGTCGAGAACTTCCTTCTCGCGGCCGGGTTGGTAGAGCGCGTCGCCGCTGGATTGTTTGATGCGGCCGATTTCCACGACGCAGCGCGAGCGCTCGTTCAGCAACTCGACGAGCTTCTGGTCGATGTCGTCAATTTTGCGGCGCCAATCGTCAATGCTCATGCGCGTTGCCCCCGCCGGCTCATGCGTTCGGCTCCCGCCGGCTCATCCCGGCCACGGCAGCGCCTTTCAGTAATTTTACGCGCGCCGCCAACGCTTCCGCCGCTGCTTCGACTGTCTCGGCGCGTTCGATTTCCTCGACCAGCGCCGATCCGACCACCGCAGCATCGGCGAGTCCTCCGAGCAGAGCTACGTGGCCCGGCTGCGAAATACCGAAGCCGACAGCGATGGGAAGCTCGGTAACGCGCCGCACGCGCCGCGCAAGACCTGGCAATTCCTCCGCCAATTGATCTTTCGCGCCCGTCACTCCCGTGCGGGAGATCAAGTAGAGAAATCCGCTCGATGATTTCGCGATCAGTGCCAGGCGCGTATCTGTCGAAGTCGGTGCGGCCAGAAAAATTGTGTCCAGCCCGCGCGAGACCATCGCCGCGCGATATTCGGCGCCTTCCTCGGGAGTAACGTCCGTGATCAACACGCCGTCAGCGCCCGCGGCCTTTGCCGCATCGGCGAACTTCTCAAGCCCCATCTGCAAAACCGGATTGTAATAGCTGAACAGCACCAGCGGGACTTGCGTTTTCGCGCGCAGGGACTTCACCAGGGAAAGCACGCCCGCGAGTGTCGTTCCGGCACGTAGAGCACGTTCACTGGCGCGCTGGATTACGGGTCCGTCCGCGACCGGATCACTAAACGGAACGCCGAGTTCGATGACGTCGGCGCCAGCGTCGGCCAACGCGAGAACGAATTGTTCGGTGGCGTCAAGCGACGGATCGCCCGCGGTGAGATACGCGACCAGTCCCATTTCACCAGTCCGGCGGAGGTCGGCAAAACGGAGCGATATGCGTGATGGATTCGTCATGGTGGAGGTTGCCAGAGCCACGGCGCCCTACAAATACCGGGCAAGGATTTCCATATCCTTATCGCCCCGGCCCGAGAGATTTAGAATCACGACGGAATCGCGAGGCATTTTGGGCGCGCGCGTGATCAATTCGGCCAGCGCGTGCGCGGACTCCAGCGCGGGAATGATGCCCTCCATGCGCGCGAGCTTGCGCGCGGCGGCGACGGCGGCATCATCGCTCACGGCCGTGTATTCCGCGCGATGCCGATCGGCCAGCCACGCGTGCTCGGGACCGATCGCCGGATAGTCCAGGCCCGCTGAAACCGAATGTGTTGTCGCAATCTGGCCATCCGGGGTTTGCAGAACGTAGGAATAGGTCCCTTGCAGCACCCCGGGCCGCGCTCCGGAGTAGCCCGCAGCGGCAGCCATGCGCGCGGCGTGTTCTCCAAGCAAATGGCCGCGGCCTCCCGCTTCGACGCCCAACAATTTCACATGGGAATCGTCCAGAAATGCGTGGAACAATCCAATGGCGTTCGAGCCCCCGCCAACGCACGCGACAAGCAAATCCGGCAATCGCTTTTCGGCTTGCAAAATCTGCTCGCGCGCCTCAACGCCGATGACGCGATGAAAATCGCGCACCATCATGGGATACGGATGCGCTCCCAGAACTGACCCCAGCAGATAATGCGTCGTGCGGACGTTGGTCACCCAGTCGCGCATCGCTTCGTTGATGGCGTCCTTGAGCGTTCGAGTGCCGGAATTTACGCCCACGACTTCCGCGCCGAGCAATCGCATGCGGAAAACATTGAGCCGCTGGCGCTCCATGTCCTCGGTGCCCATGTAGACCACGCACTCGAGGCCCAGCCGCGCCGCGACCGTTGCCGTGGCGACTCCGTGCTGCCCCGCTCCGGTTTCGGCGATGATGCGGCGCTTGCCCATGCGCACGGCGAGCAAGCCCTGGCCCAGGCAGTTGTTAATCTTGTGCGCCCCGGTGTGAAGCAGGTCTTCGCGCTTGATGTAGATGCGCGGCCCGCCAAGATGCTCGGTCAGCCGCGAAGCAAATTGCAGCGGAGTGGGACGGCCCGCGAAATTCTTGAGCAAGTCGTCCAGCTCTTTCTGGAAACTCGGGTCGCTGACGCGCCTCTGCATAAGCGAGTTCGAGTTCCTCGAGCGGCGCAACGAGCGTCTCCGGAACATAACGCCCGCCGTAAGGACCGAAACGGCCCTTCGCGTCCGGCAATGTTTGTGTAGCGGTACTCAATTTTGCTCCGTTTCAAACGACCTTGCGTTTGCTGTAGCCCGCCTCTTCAGAGGCGGGCTACAACAACCTCTACCCTCGCGCATTCTCGATTGCGGCAAACAACGCCCGCAATCGCGCTGGATCCTTGCGGCCGGGCCGCGCTTCGACGCCGCTGGCCACGTCCACGGCATACGGCTCGGCCACGCGAATCGCCTCGGCGATATTCTCCGGCGTCAATCCACCTGCCAGGATGATCCGTCCATAACGCCTCGCGGACCGCGCCAGATTCCAATCGAGCGTCCGGCCCGTCCCTCCATGCAGTCCTCGCGCGAATCCATCGAGCAGTAATCCATCAGCATGACGATACTTGGAAAGCAGCGTCACACGAAATCCGCGCCCCACCTGCACAGCCTTGATCACGCGGCGGCTGCGGGCCAATTCCGCAACTTCCTTCGGCGATTCGCCGCCGTGAAGCTGCACCGAACCCAGGCGCAACGCGCGCGCCAGCGCATCCACCACCAGCGGCGGCCAATCCACGAACACACCGACGGCTTCCACAAACGGCGGCAATCGCCGGATGATGCTCCACGCGTCCGCGGGAGTAATGGCGCGCGGGCTGGGCGGATAAAAATTGAATCCGAGCGCGGAAGCCCCCAGGTCAACCGACAATCGCGCGTCGTCCCAGGTGGTGATCCCGCAAATTTTAACACGAGTCTGCATGGGAACTACGCGCCCAGCAAAGAACGCAGCGCCGCTCCCGGGTCCGGCTGGGACATGAAATATTCGCCGATCAGGAATGCGTCGTAACCTGCCGCGCGAAGGCGAACCAGATCGTCATGCGAGCGCAGGCCGGACTCACACACGGCGATACATTCCTCGGGAATGGCTTCGATCAATTCATGCGATGTTTCGACGCGCACTTCGAGCGTGCGGAGGTCGCGATTGTTCACGCCGATGATCCGCGCGCCCGCAGCCAGCGCGCGAGCCAGTTCCTCCCGCGTGTGCACTTCCACGAGCGGCTCCATTCCAATTTCGCGGCCGAGCGCAAGCAGTTCGGCGAGAAGAGCATCGCCCAGTGCGGCAACAATCAACAGGAAAGAATCCGCATTCGTCGCGCGCGCTTCCCACACTTGCCACGGATCGATGATGAAATCCTTGCGCAAAACGGGCAAACTAACTGCCGCGCGCGCATCGCGCATATATTTCAAATCGCCCTGAAAAAATTCCTCTTCGGTCAGCACGGAGAGCGCCGCCGCGCCGGCAGCTTCAAAACCCTTCGCCAGCGCGACCGGATCAAAGTCAGCACGGATCAAACCGCGCGAAGGCGACGCCTTCTTTAGTTCCGCGATCACGTTGATCGAATCTCGGGTCAGTGCGGCGCCAAAATCCCGCACAGGCACCGCGTGTTTCACGCCAAACCGCAGCGCCGCCTCCGGAACGCTCTTCTTCCGGTGCGCAATCGAGGCGCGGCGCGCCTCGATGATTCGGTCGAGCACGGTGCCGGATTTGGTTTCTGCCGCCATGGGCGTATCTCTAGTCTCAACAAAAGCGAAAGCGGAAACAATCATGCTATCTTCCCGCACTGGGGGGAGTCAATGACACGAATGGACACGAATGGACCCAAGAGCCGGTCCAATCTCACACCCGTTTTTCGGTTTCCTTGGATTAAAATGTGTCTGAGTAGGTTCGCATGCTGAAAATCAAACGCATCTATGAATTGCCGGAGAAAGGCGACGGATTCCGTGTGCTTGTCGATCGCCTCTGGCCTCGAGGAGTTTCCAAGAAACGAGCGCATCTGGATTTGTGGCTGAAGGAAATCGCTCCGTCGGACGCGCTGCGCAAATGGTTCGCGCACGACCCGAAGCGATGGACCGGATTTGTGGCGAAATATCGAAAGGAATTAAGCGGCAGGAAGGACCTCCTGCGGCAAATCAAGAAGCTCGAAGCAGAACACGGCACCGTCACGCTGCTCTATTCCGCCCACGATCCATTGCACAATCAAGCAGTCGCGCTGCTACAAATTTTGAAAGGCACCCGCTCCAAGTGACGCCGGAAAGCAAGTTTGCAATTCTCGAACGCGAGATCACAAATTGCCGCAAGTGCCCACGCCTGGTGCAGTACCGCGAGGAGGTCGCGCGTACCAAGCGCCGCGCCTATCGCGACTGGACATATTGGGGGCGTCCGGTGCCGGCCTTTGGCGATTCCAAAGCGAGCCTCGTCCTGATTGGCCTCGCGCCAGCCGCTCATGGCGCTAACCGTACCGGGCGCATGTTCACCGGGGACCGCTCCGGTGATTTTCTGTTCGAGCAGCTTTACCGCGCGGGATTCGCCAATCAGCCGGATTCGAAACGCGCAGGTGACGGTCTAATACTGAAGGGGGCGCTGATCTCAGCGGCCGTGCGGTGTGCGCCGCCCGATAACAAGCCGCTGCCGGAAGAAATCCGCAACTGCCTGCCGTAT
This sequence comes from Terriglobia bacterium, assembly GCA_963705015.1. Taxonomy (GTDB): domain Bacteria; phylum Acidobacteriota; class Terriglobia; order Acidiferrales; family UBA7541; genus Palsa-360. Next base: position 4,185,130 of record CAVPIN010000002.1, on the reverse strand, counting down.
CTCGATCAGGAACTGGCGCTCATACGTCCGCGCGCTATTCTCGCCCTGGGAGGCATCGCGCTCAACGCCTATCTCGATCTGCTGAAAGGCAAAGGACTGATTGCCTCGCGCGCCGCGTACCGGTTCTCGCATGGCGCGAGTTTCCAACTGCCGGATGGACTTCCGCGACTTTTCGCCGCCTACCATCCCAGCCAGCAAAACACGCAGACCGGACGCTTAACGCCGGCCATGTTCGCACGCGTCCTCACGACAAATTCAAAAATTCCTGAAAAGGGAAGAGAAAAACAATTGATGGCATGTTTCGGAAGGGACGGAATCGGGGCAGATTCTAAGAATGTGTCCCGCCGGTCAGCGATGGAGTGGGTGCCGGAAGCTGCGTCTTTGCTTTGCCGCCCGCCAATTTCAGCCGCAATCGATCCATGTAGAGGTACATGACCGGGGCAGTAAATAGCGTCAGGACCTGGCTTACCATCAGCCCACCCACGATGCTGATTCCCAAGGGCCGGCGCAATTCCGAACCCATGCCGGTTTCGAGCGCCAGAGGAAGACCGCCGAGCATCGCCGCCGTGGTGGTCATCATGATCGGCCGGAAACGCAGCAGACAGGCCTGATAAATCGCTTCGACCGGACTTCTTTCCTTCCTTTCGTTCCGCTTCGAGCGCGAAATCGATCATCATGATGGCATTTTTCTGCACGATTCCGATCAGCAGGATGATCCCGATCAGCGCAATCACGCTCAAATCCGTGCGGGTGAGCCGCAACGCCAACAGTGCGCCCACGCCCGCCGAAGGCAGCGTCGAAAGAATCGTGATGGGATGAATGTAACTCTCATACAGCATACCCAGCACGATGTACACGGTCATCAGCGCCGCAAGAATCAAGTACGGCTCATTCCGGAGCGAATCCTGAAACGCCTGCGCCGTTCCCGAAAAAGTCGGATGAATGGTCGACGGCATGCCCATCTGAAGTGTGGCCACTTCGATTTCCTTGACGGCATCGCCAAGCGCCAGGGACGGGTCCAGATTGAACGAAATTGTGACGGCCGGGAATTGCCCTTTGTGGTTCACCGCAAGGGCAGTCGTCTTTTGCTTCGTAGTGAGAAATGGCGCTCAACGGCACTTCAGCGCCAGTCGGAGAATGGACGTACAGGTTTTGCACAGCATCGGGGCTGTTCTGGTAGACCGGATCGACTTCCATGACCACGTGGTACTGATTCAATTGCGTGTAGATCGTGGAGACTTGGCGCTGGCCGAACGCGTCGTATAAAGTTTCGTCGATCTGTTGGGACTGGATGCCCAGGCGCGCGGCGGTATCGCGATCGAAGACGAGCGAAGCCTGCAATCCCTGATCCTGCTGGTCGCTGGTCACATCCCGCAGCCCGGGCAGAGTCCTGATCCGCGCCTCAATCCGCGGCGCCCAGTTCTGAAGCTCCTCAAGCGTCTCGCCCTGCAGAGTGATATTGATATTGGGAACTTGTGAAAAGGCCGCCCACGCGAACGTCCTGGTAGGATTGCAAGATACACGGTGGCGCCGGGAACCACCGCAAGTTTGCGCCGCAGACGCGCGATGACTCGCATCCGCGCTTATCTTTCGCTCTTCCATATCTCTTCAGCTCGATAATGATCCGCCCGACATTTTCCGCTCCGCCGCCCATGAAGGCGCTCACGCTTAGCACGGCCGGGTCGTTCTCGAATAATGTTCCTCGAACTGGTGAGCTTTGTCCATCATCGCGGGAAACGAAATGTCCTGCGCGCCGATAATCGCGCCGTTCAACCGCCCGGTGTCCTGCTGCGGGAAGAAACCCTTGGGGACGATGATATATAGATAAACGTTCAGGCAAATCGCGGCGATCGTAACGCCCAGCATGATCGGCTGATGGCTCAGGACCCAGCGCAGGCCGCGCGCTGTACGCGCGCAACAGACGCGCGAAAATCCTTTCGCCCAGCATGAACATCCGCCCATGCTTCATGCTCCTTCGGCGATTTCAGAAATCGCGCGCACATCGTGGGCGTGGCGGTGAGCGAAACGCACAAGGAAACCGCGATGGCGATGCTCAGCGTGACGGCAAACTCGCGGAACAACCGCCCCACGATTCCGCCCATCAGCAGGATGGGAATAAACACGGAAATCAGCGAAATGCTCATCGACAGGACCGTCGGCCCGATTTCCTTGGATCCCTTCAGCGCCGCCTGCAGCGGCGACTCTCCGGCCTCCAGATAACGCGCGATGTTCTCAATCACCACGATGGCGTCGTCGACGACGAAACCCGTCACGATCGCCAGCGCCATCAGGGAGAGATTGTCGATGCTGTACCCCAGCAAATACATGACTCCGAACGTGCCCACCAGGGAAAGCGGAACGGAAATGCTCGGAATCACGGTCGCCCACACGTTGCGCAAAAACAAAAAGATGACCATGACAACAAGCGCAACCGTCAGCAGCAGCGTAAACTGAATGTTCTGGACCGAGGCGCGGATCGTTCGCGTGCGGTCGGAGGTCACCGATAAGATTCGCAGCCGGCGGAATGGAAGCGCGCAATTCCGGAAGCAACGCCTTGATCTTATCCACCGTATCGATGATGTTGGCGCCGGGCTGCCGGAAGATGATCATGATTACGCCCGGCTCGCCGTCGATGAACCCGGCGTTTCGGACGTCTTCGACGCCTTCGGTCACGTTGGCGATATCGCTCAGCCGAACCGGGAGCGCCATTCCGTAGGCGACAATCAGGGGCAGATATTTGTCGGCGGTCAGCAATTGGTCCGTGTCGGAAATGATCCAGCGGTTGCTGTTGTCCTCGACTAGCCCTTTGGGTGAATTTGCATTCGCCGCCTGCAACGCCTGCCGCACTTGCGCCAAGCCGATCTGATAGTGAGCCAGCGCCAGGGGATTCAAATCCACGCGCACCGCCGGCTTCGCTCCGCCGCCGATGAACACCTGGCCCACGCCGTCCACTTGAGAAATCTTCTGGGCCAATAATGGAATCCGCAATGATCGTAAAGATGGCTTCGCGGGATCGATGTTCGAAGTCAGAGCAAAGCATCATGATCGGGGCGTCGGTGGGATTTGCTTTGCGATAGCGGGGCAGGCTCGGGAGAGTCCGGCGGGCAACTGGCCGGCTGCCGCGTTGATCGCCGCCTGGACATCGCGGGCCGCCGCATCGATGTCGCGGTCCAGGTCCAGCTGCAGCGTAATGCTCGTCGAGCCGAGCTGGCTGGTGGAAGTCATTTCCGTGACCCCGGCAATGCGGCCGAAGGAACGCTCGAGCGGCGTCGCGACCGAAGAAGCCATTGTTTCAGGGCTGGCCCCGGGAAGTGCCGGCGCCACAGTAATGGTGGGGAAATCGACTTTTGGCAGGGGCGCTACGGGAAGGAAAAAATAGGCGGCTCCGCCTGCAAGAAGAATCGCAATGCTCAGAAGCGACGTAGCGACGGGACGCTCGATGAAGGGCCGGGAGATGTGCATTGCATTGCTAGTCCGCAGGCGCGTTGACGTGCGTACGATTCTGCGGCGGTTCCGTGCCCCAAGGCGTTTTGCCAGCCGATCAAACGCCAGATATACGACGGGAGTGGTGAACAGGGTCAGCGCCTGGCTGAAAATCAAGCCGCCGACGATCGCGATGCCCAGAGGCTTGCGCAGTTCCGCGCCGGTCCCGCCGCCCAGCGCCAGCGGCAAGCCGCCCAGCATGGCCGCCATGGTGGTCATCAGAATGGGCCGGAAGCGCAGCAGACACGCCTGATAAATCGCGTCCAGCGGGCTTTTCCGCCCTTGCGCTCGGCTTCGAGCGCAAAGTCGATCATCATGATGGCGTTCTTCTGCACGATACCGATCAGCAGGATGATTCCTATGAGCGCAATCACGCTGAAATCGATCTTCGTAATCAGCAAAGCCAGAAGCGCGCCGACGCCCGCCGAGGGCAAGCGTCGAGAGAATCGTGACCGGGATGAATGTAACTTTCATAGAGCACGCCCAGAACGATGTACACCGTCAGCAGCGCGGCCAGGACCAGGACCGGCTCGTTCGCCAGCGACGCCTGGAAAGCCGCGCCGTCCCTTGGAATCCGGCATGAATGCTGGGCGGCAGCCCGATTTCCTGTTGCGCCTGCTTGATCGCGTCCACGGCCTGACCGAGCGAAACGCCTTCGCGCCAGGTTGAAGGAGAGCGTCACGACGGGGAATTGGCCCTGGTGGTTGACCGCGATGGGAGTCATTTCCGAAGTGTACTGCGTGAAGGCGCTCAGCGGAACCTGCGTGCCATTCGACGAATGCACGTAGATATCGTTTCAGCGCGTCGGGATTCTGCTGGAATGTGGGATCCACTTCGAGCACGACGTGATATTGGTTCAACTGCGTGAAAATCGTGGACACTTGCCGCTGGCCGAACGCGTCATACAGCGTGTCGTCAATCGTCTGCGGCAGAATTCCCAGCCGCGATGCGGTGTCGCGATCAATCGTCAGAGATGCCTGCATTCCGCGGTCCTGCTGGTCGCTGGCCACGTCGGTCAATTGGGGCAGATTTCTCAGCTTATCGATCAGTTTCGGAGCCCACTCGGCAAGCTCCTTGCCGTCCGCATCTTCCATCGTGTATTGGTACTGCGTGCGGCTGATGCGGTCTTCCACGGTCAGGTCCTGCACGGGCTGCAAGTAGAGGGTGATTCCCTTCACATCGGCCAGACTTGCCGTTGAGCCGGCGAATAATCGCCGGCGCATCGTCTTTCCGCTCTTCGCGCGGCTTCAGGTTGATTTGGATGCGGCCGCTATTCGGCAGCATGTTGGTGCCATCAACGCCGATGAAGGAGGACAGGCTCACAACGTCCGGATCCTTCAGGATGACCTTCGCCAAAGCCTGCTGCCGCTCCGCCAAGGCCGGAAAGGAAAGCGTTGCCGGAGCTTCCGAGACGCCCAGGATGACGCCCGTATCCTGCACGGGGAAAAAGCCCTTGGGGATGATCAGGAACAGGAAAATCGTAAGAGCCAGCGTTCCGAAGGTCACCACCAGAGTGGCCGGCTGATGCCGCAGCACGAATCGCAGAATCGCCGCATAACGATCGATGATCCAGTTCAGCGAATTTTCCGAAGCCTTGTAGAACCAGCTCTTTTCCGATTGTGTCTGGTGCCGCAGAATCCTCGAGCACATCATCGGCGTGAGCGTCAAGGACACCACGGCCGAAACCAGAATCGTCACGCTCAACGTGACCGCAAATTCCCGGAACAACCGCCCGACGACGTCCTGCATGAACAGCAGCGGGATCAGCACGGCGATCAACGACACGGTAAGCGAAAGAATCGTGAAGCCGATCTGTTCGGAGCCTTTCAACGCGGCCTGCAGCGGCGGATCGCCCTCTTCGATATACCGCGTGATGTTTTCGATCATCACGATGGCGTCGTCGACGACGAACCCGGTCGAAATCGTAAGCGCCATCAGCGATAAGTTGTCCAGGCTGTAGCCAAGCAGATACATCACGCCGAACGTGCCCACCAGGGAAAGCGGCACGGCCACGCTGGGGATCGCGGTCGCCGCCAGGCTGCGCAAGAACAAGAAGATCACCAGCACGACCAGCGCAACCGTAAGCATCAGCTCAAACTGCACGTCCGCCACCGAAGCGCGGATCGTGGTGGTGCGGTCGGTCAGAATCGAAACCTGGACCGAGGACGGCAACGACGCTTTCAATTGCGGCAGCAGATTCTGAATGCGATCCACCACGTTGATGATATTCGCGCCGGGCTGCCGCTGAATGTTGACGATCACGGCGGGCTTATCGTTTTCCCAGGCAGCCAGTTTCACGTTTTCCGCGCTGTCGATGACGTTGGCCACGTCCATGATGCGCACCGGCGCGCCATTCTTATAAGCGATGACGATCGGCTTATAGGAGTCGCTGGTGAGCAACTGGTCGTTGGCCCAGATCGTGAACGCCTGGCGCGGGCCATCCAGATTGCCCTTGGCCTGGTTTACGTTGGCCTGTCCCAACGCGGTGCGCAAATCTTCCAGGCTCAAGCCGTAGGAAGCCAGCGCGGTCGGATTCGCCTGAATCCGCACGGCGGGCTTTTGGCCACCGCTGATGCTCACCAAGCCGACGCCGGGAAGTTGCGAAATCTTCTGCGAGAGGACGGTGTCCGCCATGTCCTCGAGTTTCATCAGAGGCAGCGTGTCCGAAGTCAGCGCCAGCGTGAGAACGGGCGTGTCGGCCGGATTCGTCTTGCTGTAAATCGGCGGATTCGGAAGATTCGTGGGAAGGAACGTGGTCGCGGCATTAATGGCGGCCTGCACCTGCTGCTCGGCGACGTCAATATTCAGATCCAGCACGAATTGCAGCGTGATCAGCGAAGCCCCGAAGGAACTGGTCGAGGTCATCTGGTTGAGCCCCGGAACCTGGCCAAATTGCCGCTCCAGTGGCGTGGTCACCGACGAGGCCATCACCGAGGGACTCGCGCCCGGATAAAAGGTGAGAACCTGAATCGTCGGGATAATCCACCTGCGGCAGCGCGGAAACCGGAAGCTGCTTGTAGGCCACGGCCCCGGCCAGCAGAATCCCGGCCATCAGCAGGGAAGTCGCGACCGGACGCAGAATAAATGGCTTGGATGGATTCATTAGCTCTGCTTTCCGGATTGTTTGTGCTTTGAGGGTCCCTGCTGTCCGGAATTCCTTGCCGGGATCCACCTGTCGAGCCTGCATCCCCTCCCGGCTTCCGCGCCGCCATGTCGCCCCGCCGGAATCGCCGGCCTGGGAGTCCGCTGCAGGACCATTCGCCGGGGCCGTTCGGCGTAGCGCTATGGACTTCCACGGCGGAGCCCGCCTGCAGCCTGTCCTGCCCGTCCACCACCACCTGGTCCCCTGCCGCAACGCCGCTGGCGATCAGGGAGATATTGCCTTGCGTCAAATCCACCTTCACGGGCTGCAAATTTGCGTGGCCGTTCTTGACGGTATATACGTAGCTGCCTTGCGTTCCGCGCTGAACCGCAGCCAGCGGAATGACGATGGCATTCTTGCGCACGTCCAGCATCAAACGAATATTGACAAACTGATTCGGCCAGAGCGACAGATCGCGGTTGTCAAATACGGCCTTGAATCGGACCGTCCCGGTGGTGGGATCGATCTGATTGTCGATCGTCAGGAGCTTGCCCGTGGCGAGTTTGGTCTGGTCGTCCCGGCTGTACGCTTCGACTCCCAGCTGCTCGCTTTTCATGTGCTGGATCACTTCCTGCAGGCTGTCTTCCGGCAGGGTAAAAAGCGTGGCGATGGGCTGGACTTGCGTGATAACGACCAGGCCGTTCGGATCGGTCGCATGAACCATGTTGCCCTGATCCACCAGCCGCAAACCGACGCGGCCGCTTAATGGCGCAGTAATCTTGCAATAGACCAGCTGCAATTTTTGGTTGTCGATCTGGCCTGGTCGGCGCGAATGGCGCCTTCCAGTTGGCCGACAGTCGCCTTTTGCGTATCCACTTGCTGCTGCGCGATTACGCCCTCTTTGTGCAGTTCGATCGTAGCGCGCATAGTCCACCCGGGCATCGTTGAGCTGGCCTGGTCGCGCGCCAGCTGCCCTTCCATCTGCTCCAGCGCCACCTGGAACGGGCGCGGATCGATCTCCGCGAGAAGGTCGCCTTCATGCACAAACTGGCCCTCCGTGAAATTGACCTTCTGAAGCTCGCCATCGACTCGGCTCTTTACGGTGACGGTGTTATAGGGCGTGACTGACCCAAGCCCGGAGAGATAGTACGGCACATCTTGTTTCAGGGCAGGGGTAACGGCCACGGAAACGGGACCCGCGCTCGCTCTGCCACCGGGCGCAGGCGCCGCCTTGGTCTCGGTGGAAGTATGCGGATCTGTAGTAATAATATCCGCCACCTGCCAGCACCAAGATGACGAGGATCCATACCCAGCCTTTCTTCTTCGGCTTGTTGGATCCCTCTCTCAAGTGGATTATTTGTGGGCTTTGCGACATTTTTTCGTGTCCAGCTTCAGGAATGGCCATGTCCGTCCTGTATAATTTTCAAATCGATGGATTACGTCCACATATGTGGACGTGCCCGGCAATGGCCTGGTTACGTGCATCTGTTGATTTCGGAAGGAATTCCCTATCTAAATCCTCTGGGTACTAGCGCCGGTCCCCGGCGCAATAGGAATGCAATATACACTAATACAACCGCATTTGCCATGGAATAAGTAGCCCAGGCGCGGCGCCCGAAGCCCCGTTTCACGCAGTCCCACGGCAGAGCTGAATTTGGTAGCGATACCGGGATTCGAACCCGGATTTTGGCCTTGAGAGGGCCACGTCCTAACCCTTAGACGATATCGCCATATCGAACGATTCGCATGAGCCGATTTAAAGGAGGCCACAGAACGTTCTCTGAGCGCGGTGTGCCTCGACAGTCTAAATTTTCGCACGGCGACATCGCTGCGCAAGACATGCCTGAAAACGGCTGCGGGCCGGTGGCACTGAAAGCGACTTTCAAACGCGGCTACTGTTGGGGCGACGAAGCGGGAGATCCCCCTGCAGGGGGGCGGCGTCCGGCGTTTCGGGCTTTGGAGCAAAATTCTTTGCGAGATACTTGACGAGGGTTTCCACCTGGTCCATGGGGACATTCGCACCGCGGTCGATCATCGTGTCCACTGTGTCGCGCCACTCATCAAGACCTTGTGAGCCCGGGTCAAATTCGTCAGGCGGTGGCAGGCCTGACAAGCACTTCGGCAATCTCTTTTCCGTCGCCCTCAGGCATTCACCTTCGCGGCTTGGGCGAGGGGTTCGGCCGGCGCATCCAATGGCAGGAGGATCGGGAGATTCGCAGCCGCCTGCGTGTCCGCAGTCGACGTATCAGGCTTGGGAGCAAAATTTTTGGCAAGGTATTGAACAATGTCTCCACCCTATCCGGCGGAACCTTAGCCCCGTTGTCGATCATGATGTTCACCGTATCACGCCAGTCATCCAGGCTCTTGGAGGCGTGCGTTAGATTAGTCAGCTCATGACACATCTGGCAGTATCTCTCCGCAATCGCTTTGCCCTCGCCTTCCGGCATTTGATTTTTTTCACTGCCCCGGGGACGACGCCGTGGGTTGATTTGCCCCTTGAGCGGCGTCCGGATTGCGGCGGGTGCGTTCTGCCCGCGGCTCCGGGGACGGCGCTATCAAGCTTCCGAAGCCAATTGTCAGGGAAAGAAAACCAATAAGGACTGCATGATGAAAAAAAACAGAGCCTGAATGGCGCACCGGTGCGTGCCCATACCAACGATTCCATTGTGAGACAAAAATCTCTTATCCGATTTCATATATTTATTGAACGCTTTAATAGTTCACTTAGAAATTCCTCGAGTCTACCCTGCGGGCTCGTCTTCTGAAGAGTCAATCACAGCCTTCTAAACGCTTGCTAAATGAGCGCCTATTGAATTCGGCCCTCCCTAATTGTCTTATGAACGAAAGAAAGAAGCAAGGGGATGTTCGCTGATAGGCATCATAAGACAGTTTTTGGCCTTGCGCACATATTCCGTTTGGCGCGGGATTACTTGAGCGGCTCTCCGGGCCGCCTCAGTGCGATTTCCGGGCAATTCCCGTCGCCCTATGAACGGAGGCCGTCCTGATGGACGTATTTGATGACTTCCACTTCGGACATCGCGATCAATCCTTCCTGAACCATCTGGTCCAGATGCGGGAGAAGCTGGAGAATCTTTTCTTCGCTATCAATTACGGTGACCATGACGGGCGCGTCGGAGGAAAATGACAGCAGGTGGGTGCGGCGAATCAGCGTGCTGGCCCCGTACCCTTCAATTCCGCGAAATACCGTGGCGCCGGCAATATCCAGCTCCCTGCATTTCTCCACGATGGCCCGGTAAAGAGGCTTTTCTTTCCATTTGTCATCTTCCCCGAAATGGATGCGCAGCATTTTGGCTTTTCCTTCGAGCTTCATTTCCCGGCCTCCTTCCCGCTCCTGGGCGTCCTGAATGTTGTGCGTGTACTTGATGATGTCCACATCGGAGAGGACCACCAGTCCTTGCTTGACCATGTCATCCAGGACGGGGACGAACGCGAGCAGCTTCTCTTCGGTTTCCACGATGGAAAGCATGATGGGATGGTCGTGCGAAAGATTCAGAGCTTTTTGCTGATGAATTCTTCGATTGGCGCCGTACCCCAGGATTCCCTGATAAACGGTCACGCCCGCGATATCGTTCGCGCGCAGGCTTTCCACCAGCGCCTGATACAAAGGCTTGTCGTGCCACTTGTCGTTCTCGCCGATGTAAATCCGCATCAGCTTCGCGTTGCCGGATCGCTTCGCGGGCGGAACTGCTGTCCCCGGCCTCCCTCTGGCGAGGCGTGCGGAGGCTTGACGACCACTGTGTCCTGCATTTCAATCAAGCCGGTCCCGACCATTTCGTGCAGCTTCGGCAGAATTTCTTCCACTTTTTCCGGTGATTCGATGAATTCGATCTTGACGGGCAAGTTTTCGGTCAACCGCAGAATCCGCGTGGTGTGCATCTTGTGATCGGCGCCGAATCCGGCAATTCCCCGGACCACGTTGGCGCCGGAAACGCCTCGATAAAACAGGTAATCCAGGATCGCCGCGTAGAGGGCGTGGCCGTGATAGTGCTGATCCTCGCCGACATAAATGCTCACTTTTTTCGCTGGCCCCGGACTGAGCATCTTTCCTCCTAACGCTCGGCCTGCAAAACATGCCGCCGGCCTGCGCTTGCTTCATCCGATGGACCGTCCCGTGATCACGCCGAGCCATACCGCGATGAACCCAACGACAACGCTCAGAAACACATTCAAGAACGCGAATAAAACCTCTCCGTCGCGGAGACTCTGGAAGGTCTCGAGCTCAAACGTGGAAAATGTCGTATATGCGCCAATGAAGCCGATGGGATCAGGTAACGCCAGTTCGCGCTCCAGTGAGTTCTCTCCGCCAGCACGGTGACAATCAAGTCCGATCAGAAACGATCCGGAAATATTGATCACGAATGTCCCGTAGGGAAAGCGCGCTCCCAGCCGGTCGCTGATATATCCGCCCAGCCAGAAGCGCGCGATCGCGCCGAGGAATCCTCCGATTCCCACCATCCAATATTTATTCATATGCGATCCCGAATTCTTCCCGCGCATTCGGTCTACTACATTCCTGCCGGCGCGCAGCAAGTGGACGCTGCGGAATATTCCCTCGCCGCGTCCAGCGTACCGGCGATCATTCAGTTTTCACTGGATCATTGCCGGACGCATGACTCCGCGACAAGATCCTTGTCAGGAGTCATCATCTGTCCGGCAATCGAGGACAGCGGTTATACGGCGAACTCCATCGCCTCTCTCATCATACGGGCAGGTCAATCAAAAGTCAATCCACGTCGCATCCGCGGATGTTGCCCAGGAATAAACTCCCTAATGCGCAACTGGATGCGATTCGCGCCTTGTTTCCACGGAGGCTGCTCCTGGGCACGATTCGCCGAAACGCCCGAATTGAAAAAAATCGGTTCCGGCAGGGAGCGCAACGGTAGGCGGGAAAACGAAGCAAACGGAACAGCCAGGCGAAATGCGCCAGCCCCGTGTTCGCTGGAGATGCGCTGCAGATCCATGTTGCCGCACATTGCGCAATGCACGAAGGGAACGTAGGCGAGGGGAGCCGCCCAGGCATAAAATCGAAGATCGCAACTCCGGCAGCGCCAGGGCCGCAGCAGAGTGACGCCAATCAGATAATCCTTCACACTCTGCCTGCGGGAACGGCGGGGAGCTGTCGCTCTGGCAGGCCGGACAAAGCAATCTTGTTTATCCCCTGGAAGAGACTGGAGAAGAATACGTGGGGCGCACTTCAAGGCAAGTTCCCTGTGACTCGTTGTTACACCATATGCAATCATGCAATTGTGGTAATCAGTTGGCGGGTTTTCAGATGAGCCCATGTATGCAGGGATCTATGCGCAGTTGCCACGAAACACTCGCGGGCACAAAGCGTAGACAACCAATGGCGACTCAGCGATAATCGAAGCCAAGGAAAGTGCAGCCGGTAGCAACTGGCCACCGAGGAGACTTTATGAGTATTTCACCCAGCGTTCCCGAACCGAATGAGCCCAATCCATACGAGGCGGCCGCCACGCCGCGCTGGATCATCGTCGTGTTTGTCGCGGCCTTCGCGGCGATCGGCTATCTGCTGTACGCCGGCAGCGACGTAAAACCAAGCTCGAAGCCCAAAATACCGCAATGGCCCAGGCCAATTCCAAGCAGACAATCCTGTCCACGCAGATCGACCAGACCAATTCGGTGGTTGCCGACATGCGAGGCAAGCTGGAAGTCACGACGCAAAAACTCGGATTCACGCAGGCGGAACTGGCGCAGGCGCGCACTCTCGCCCAAAACATTCGCGATACGCAGAAGGAAAGCGATGAGAAACTCACCGCGCAGATCGGCCAGGTCCAGCAGGACGCCGACACGAAAATCGGCGCAGTCAGCACCGATCTGACCGGCGCGAAAGGTGATATCAGCGCGACGAAGCAGGATCTGGAGGCGACCAAGGCAAAGCTCACCAGCACGGTCGGCGACCTGGGCGTGCAAAGCGGCCTGATCGCACGCAATCAGGAGGAACTCGATCAACTGAAGCGCCAGGGGGAGCGCAATATCTTTGAATTGCACCTCACCAAGTCCAAGACTCCTACTCACGTCGGCCCCATTCAAGTCACGCTGACGAAGACGGACCCCAAGAAATTCAAATACACTTTGATGGTGATCGCCGACGATAAAACGATTGAGAAAAAAGACAAGACGGCGGACGAACCCGTCCAGTTCTACATCCATGGCGTGCCGCGTCCCTACGAAATCGTCGTGTTCGACGTGACCAAGGATAAAGTGAACGGCTATCTTTCGACGCCGAAAGACGCCGGCACCGCGCGCGCCAATTAACTGCCGGATTTCTGGGCGCACACATTTATCATGCGATTTTTGCGGTTCAGACCCGATCCAAGTTGGTGTATACGTCTTTGATGTTGGCCGCTAGCCGTTCTTCGAGCGCTGTTTTCTGCCCGAGATAGACGGTGAATTTTTCCATATTGCCGGCGACGTAGCCGGCATATCCGTTCGCCTGCAAACTTTTAAACGACGCAATCGTGAACGTCTTCTGCAACTCCGCCAGAGGACGTCCCGCCTTCTTGCCCTCTTCGACGCGCCCGGTTAGTTCCTCGATATAGTCCCGCAGGTGCATCATCCGCGAGCGGTCGTGCTGCACGGGTCCGTGCCCGGCGATGACTTGATCGAAGGCCCACTGCCCGGCCGAATTGATGGTCGCCGGCCACGGCTTCGGATATCCGTCTGCCATGCTGGGAAGGAAGCCGCTGATGGCATCGCCGGAAGCCATGACCCGTTTCTGCGGGCTGAACACCATGATGTCTCCAGCCGTGTGGGCGCGCCCGTGGAACTCGATGTGGAGATCGCCCGCGCTATCTTTGAGCACATAAGATTTTGCAAAAGTAATCGTCGGCAATTCGAGCGTGTAACTCTTCATCTCCGCCTGATACGCCTCCAGTTGCCGGATGAAATCCTGGTAGCGTTCCCGATCCGCAGCCGAGGTCGTCTTTGCCGCGCGGCCTTGCAGGTCATCGATCTGCTGAGGAACGCCATCCAGCGATTCCTTCGCGCGATTGCGGGCAAGCTGGGTCATCAACTGCTTGGTAGTGTCGCTGGCGATGATGTCCACTCTTCGCGCCAGTCTTTTTGTACGTCGCGTTACCTTGCGTGTGGTCCCAATGGAAATGCGTGTTGACCAGGTAACGGACCGGCTTGGTGGTGACCTCTTTTTTAATCTGGGCGACCAGCGCTGCGGAGGCCGACGGCTTCGAGTGGGCATCCACAACCACCACGTCGCTCGAGTTCACGAAAATGGCCGCGTTGCAGTTGATCATGATCTGCGGACGGGCTAAGGCAGCGTAGACACCGTCAGCCACCTTCTCGATCGTGAACAGGTTCGTGCTGGCCCCTGCCGATTGAGCCCGCACCCAGGTGGCGCGCAGAAAGGCTTCCTCGATCAGCGATGCTCCAGCGAGCGCCCCTTTAAATGCCATGGCGAAGAAATCGCGGCGCGAATGCACATGAAAGCGGTCATGCATGGCTGTTTCCCCCTGTCAAACAATCCGTAAGCGGGGCGATGTTATGTTGAGGTGATGCCAAGGTCAATCAAGAGTTTACGGCAGGTGGGGGAACACACCACTCAATGTGGCTACGATTCGAATGCTTTGAGCGTGTTGGCCATTTCGTGGAGGCGGCGGTCCACGAGGGCAAAGACCGTGTCGGGCTCGAATGCTCCGTTCGAATCGCGGCGCCCGGCTCTTACGCCTGTGAGAATTTCGATGCCTTCTTCCAGCGTGGAGATCGGCAGGATGTGGAATTTGCCGGCGCGGACGGCATCAATCACGTCATCGCGCAGCATCAGGTCCTCGACATTTTCGGCGGGGATCATGACGCCCTGGCGCCCCGTCAATCCCGCCTTCACGCGGCAAACGTCGTAGAAACCTTCGATCTTCTGATTGACCCCGCCGATCGGCTGAACGTCGCCCTGCTGGCTGACCGAGCCGGTCACGGCGATATCCTGCCGGATGGGCAACCCAGAAAGCGCGGAAAGCAGCGCGTAAATTTCCGTGGAGCTGGCGCTGTCCCCATCGACCCCGCTATAGGACTGTTCGAAGCAGATGCTGGCGGCAAGCGAGAGCGGCTTATCCTGCGCGAATTTCGTCCGCAGGTAGCCGGCGATAATCTGCATGCCCTTGTCGTGGAAACGGCCGCTCAAATTGGCTTCGCGCTCGACGTTGATCAGACCGGCCTTGCCCAGCGCCGCGGACGCAGTGATGCGCACGGGTTTGCCGAACGCATATCCGCCGATTTCGAGAACGCTCAGGCCGTTGACCTGGCCGACGCGCGCGCCGTCGGTTTCGATCATGAGCGTGCCCTCTTCGATCATTTCCCGGATCTTGGTTTCCGTCAGGTTGTGGCGCTCGATGCGCGCCTCGCGCGCCCGGAGAACGTGAGAGCATTCACCAGCGATGCACTTTCCTGCCGGGCGATGTAGGCAGCTTCGCGCGCCAGGTCGGCCAGTTCCGGGAAATCGCGCCGTCACTTTGTTGCGGCGTCCGGCCTGGCGCACGCCGTATTCCAGCATGCTGGCGACGGCGGTGCGGTCGAACGGGCCGATGGCCTCCTGCTCGGAAAGCTGGCGCAGGCGGCCGCCGTACTGGCGCACGACCGCGTCGCTCATCACCATTTCCTCGTCGAATTCGACGCGCACCTTGAAAATCTTGCGGAAATCCTCCTCATATTCGTAGAGCAAGCTCGTACATATTGCGGTCGCCGATCAAGATGATCTTCACGTCGATGTCGATGTGCTCGGGCTTCAGCGCCGAAGTCCCGAACGGGAAGAACATTTCGAGCGGCTGAATCTCCAGGCGGTCCGTGATTGAGCATGCGCTTGAGCGTGCGCCAGACTCCGGCTTCGGTCAGCGCGTCGTAGCGCGTACATCACCAGGAATCCGCCGTCGGCGCGCAGGGTCGAACCCGCGCGCAAATCCATGAAATCCGAATTCCACCCGCCGCGCGAATCGTAACTGCGCTGGATGGTGCCGAACAGGTTCGTATAAGTCGGCGTCGTTTCAAAAATGATCGGCGATCCATCTTCATCATTGTGCGCGAGAAGAACGTTGACGCCGTAAACGCGGAACGGATCGCGCTCCGAACGGAGCGGAACGCGAACCGCCTTCGGAGGGCGGCCCGCCGGGCTCTTCCTCTCCTTCGCGTTCCTTGAACGGCTCGAGGTTGTCGAGAATGTTGTGGCGAACCTCTTCGAGGTATTCGGTCACCAGCGCGCCGGAATATTTTTCCTTCAGCTCCTCGATGAAACCATCGACCAGCACGGACGCCGCTTCCTGCTCGAGGTAGCTCAGCTCGCTGGCCAGCTCGCGCGAGAGCGTCAGCGTTTTCCGGTAGACGACCGTGAATTCCTGGCGGAACTGCTCGTACTTTCGCTCGAGGTCTTCGGCGGCCACGGTTTCCAGTTTGCCTTCGTGCACCAGCTTGGGAATATCCTCGATGGGCACCATCTGCCCTTCGAGAACCGGGAAAATTTCCGGCAGCGCCACAGCGCCCACCTGCATGTGACCCAGCGCAAATTGATCGCGCGCGATGCGCCGCGTGAAATCGTCCATCAATTCTTTTTCGCGAACCGTGAAACGGTCCACGATGCGGCCCTTCTGCCGCTGGAATGGTTCGCCCTCGAACACCTGCGGAATTCTCCGGCGCAGGAACTCGATGCCGCTCTGCACATCCTTTTTGAAATTGTTGGCCTGTCCCCGCGGCAGCGTCAGCAGGCGCGGGCGGTCCGGACTCTTGAAATTATTGACGTAGCAGCGATCCAGCGAGGATTTCGCCGGCGGATGGATTTGATCGATCACATGCGTGATCGTGCCGCCGCGGCTGGTCCCGGCAAGGCCGCAGACAAAAATGTTGTATCCCGGCGCGCTTAGCTCGACGCCCATTTTCAGGGCGCGGAAGGCGCGTTCCTGGCCGACCAGGTCCGTCACCAGTTCGGCCTCGGCCGTGGTTTCAAACGGAATGGTCGCGGGATCGCAGCGCCACCGCAATTTTTCAGGCGGCAATCCAGCAAGCAAATTCATGGGTTTGATGGCCATCGTATGACTTTCGCGCTCCCCCGGCGCGTTACTCTAGCACAGGCCTGACCGATGGTATATCGGACCTGCGGGAAGAATTTCCAAATCTTACAGGTGCCGTTCGGGTGCGGACTTTACGCGCCGTCGCCAAAGTGCTTCGATGTGTTGGCGACTTAAAGCCCGCCGGAAACGTGTGCGGGCTCTACTTGGAGCCCGCCCGAAAATTGTTCATCGATGTCGCTTTAAGATTCCGCTGCGGTTTCTGGTTCTTGTTTTTTCTCCGCTCCCAAATAGACGTCCAAGATGCCGACGGCGGTCGCCACGACAACGGGACCCAGAATAACTCCTAGTATCGCCGAACACGGCGATCCCGCCGAGCACGCCGATGAAGACCAGAAGTCCGTTAAGCGAAGAGCGCCCACCGAGAAGCACGGGGCGCAAAATGTTATCGATCGTCCCGCCCAATCCGCCGCAAATCACAACCAGGAGAAGCGCGCGGCCGGCATGTCCGGTCGAAAACAGCCAGATCACCGCTGGAATCCACACCGGCCAGGCGCCCACCACGGGGAGGAGCGACAAGAAGGCCATCAGCACGCCCCAGAACACCGGCGATCCCAGGCCAACAATCGCAAAGGCCCCGCCGCAAATCACCCCTTGGACCGCGGCGATCACCAGGCTTGTCGTGACGCTCGCGAAAATCAGTTCGCGGGCCTCT
This sequence comes from Terriglobia bacterium, assembly GCA_963705015.1. Taxonomy (GTDB): domain Bacteria; phylum Acidobacteriota; class Terriglobia; order Acidiferrales; family UBA7541; genus Palsa-360. Next base: position 4,167,807 of record CAVPIN010000002.1, on the reverse strand, counting down.
GAAAGCATGCGGTCCCGCATGGATTCCTCGAATGGCAGAAATAGCCGGAATCGAGCCAGAATCGCATCGCCATCGCGAAGGAAAAAAAACAACGCAAAGAGCATCACGAACAGTTCGAACAGAAAGACGACGATGTTTCGGACTACCGCGCCCAACTGCGAAGCCATGTACTCTCCGAGCACGGCTTGCACCCTGGCGCACGAGTCCGGCTAAATCAATTCCAGGGTCCGTCTTCGCCACATGCGTGACCAGCCATTGCCAGGCGCTGTTGACCCAGCCGTAACCTCCCGCGGCTGCGGTTGCCTGGATGCCACGAGTCGCGTCAATTCCTTCGCGCACGAACAGTGAGGCCAGCAGGAGGACCGGCACGACCAGGATCAATGCCACTCCGGCCGTGGTCGCCGATGCCGAGAGCGTGCGCCCCCATCGTCGTTCGAGCCGCTGATTCAGCGAGTAGAAAATAACTGCGAATACGGCGGCCCACCCGAGCGGCTCGAGAAACGGCTGAAACACAAGAAACACCAGGTACACAAGACACAGCACCACGCCGTAGAACAACACATTGCTGAAGCGATCTTTGGAATCTTGTGCCACGTCGCGTGCCGATCTCCCTTTGTCTTACCGGAACGGAAACGGCAAGCTTCCCTTATAACTCAGGTCGGAGCTTCTGGAACCATTTTGTAGCGTAAGCATCGGCTTGTGTGCTTTTCCGCGCGATGGAAAAACCAAAACCACACGGGCTGAAGCCTGTGCTACGCGCCCACCCGTGCTATGATTCCGTTTGTCCCGGAGAAGTCCGTGAATGACCCCGCCACATGCCGCCACACCCGCACGCAACTGATCGCCAAGGATGCTGACGCGGAATATGTTGAGTGTCTGGACTGCGGAGCCATCCTGGAGTCCGGCGAACGGAACGAACCAACTTCGGGTTTCAATGAATCGCTTTCCGACGCATAGCGACTTTTCCGCCCCGATCAAACAGTTCAACTGAGCGTCGTGCGCTCTCACTGAAGTGAATACATATGGCTGGAGCGTGCTATTGTCTGGCCGGTGCGGATCTTTTATGAATGATGAATAATGAATTGCTTCTCGCGAATTACTGTATTCCGAGCAGTCCAATGATGCGCATGACGTCCGCCGCCGAAGCATCATAGAGCAGGCGCTCGTCTTCCTGCTCGAGTTGCTCGCGCAGGTAGGTTGCGGCGATGTAGCTGGCTTCGCGGTCGGAAAGATCTCTGCCAGTTTTGTTGGTAAATTGCACGAATCCCGTATGCGCGAGGCCGACGATGGCTCCGCGGCCATCCACCAGGAACTTCGTGTCCACGGTATCGCTATGACGTGTCGCGATCCCGTTCCAGAGATGGGAAAATTTGCAGTGATAGGTGACGTCGGTGAGGCGCGAGGACACATCGAATTCCCCCACAAACTCGCTCATCGACCCCAGATTCGGAATTCCTATCGAAGCGCTCATGGTCGCCCTCTACTTCGCGCTGCCCACGGCAACTGACTCGGTGTGTGCATAACTGTTCGCCGCCGCCGCGATCCCCGCCCCGACAGGCAGCTTCATGCCCATGTCGAGCAAGATTCTTTCCAGGGCATCGAGGAACAGGAGCACGTTGGCGCGTTGGCTCGAATATCCCATAAGGCCGACGCGCCACATCGAAGTCTTGAAATCTCCCAATCCGCCAGCGATTTCAATGTTGAAGTCGTGGAGTAAACGGCCGCGCACTTTCGCGCTATCGATGCCCGCAGGAACGTTCACTGCAGTAACGGTCACCAGGCGGTCAGCGGGATTCTGAACGAACAGGCCGATGCCCATCGCTTCCAGGCCCGCAATCAGCGCCATCTGATTTTGCCGATGACGCTCCCAGCCCGCCTCCAGGCCCTCTTCATGGACGATCCGCAACGCCTCGTGCAATGCATAAATCAGGGGAATCGGCGGCGTGTGGTGATAGGTGCGCTCCTTGCCCCAGTAATTCATCACCTTGGTCAAATCAAAATACCAGCTCTGGACCGGGGTCTTTCGGGCGCGCAGTACATCCTCGACGCGCGCGCTTACGGAAATGGGCGCCATCCCCGGCGGCGCGCTGATGGCCTTCTGTGTGCCGCTAAAACAAATATCAATGCCCAGGCGATCCACGTCGAGCGGAATGCCGGCCAGCGTGGCCACAGTGTCCACGATCAGGAGCGCCCCGAGTTCGTCGGAGACCTTGCGGAACGCCTCGATCTGCGTCACCACCCCCGTGGAAGTCTCCCCGTGGGCAAGCCCGACAAACTTGATTTTGCGACCCTGCCCCGCCCGGCGCACGTCCTGCGGATCGACGGTCCGGCCAAACGGCACGGTAACGCGGTGAATCGTTGCCCCGGTGCGCTCGGCAATCTCGGCCATACGGGCGGAAAACACGCCGTTCACGCAGACAATCGCTTCGTCGCCCGGCTCCAGGACATTGACCACCGCGGTTTCAATTCCTCCCGAGCCGGATGCGGAAATCGGGAAGGTCATGTGGTTCTCGGTCTGGAATGCGCCGCGCAACAACTCCTGAACACCGAACATAAATTCCGTGAACCAGGGATCCACATGCCCCACCAGGGGCGCGGCGAGCGCGCGGTACACACGCTGGCTTACGCAAGAAGGGCCGGGCGTAAGCATTAACCTTGTCGGCGGATTCACTTCATCCATTGCATTCATGATAGCTACCAATCCTCATTCTTCAAGCGGCGCGCGGTCAGGGCAACGCAACACGTGCCGCGAAATTTGCTGCCGAGCGGCACCGTGGCTCGGAATGCACCACAATCTGGATTGCGTCCTTCGGAGAGGAGGCCGGTACGCAGTATAGTTTGCTCGATTCCCGGCGCACGCGCAACGGTCATTATGATTTGGTGACCTGCGGGAAGCAACAGAGGGCTCGGCTCACAGGCAAGTTGCGTCTTTTCATGCGGTGCGCGCGGCCCGCTGTGTTATCTTCGCGGGGCGCCGGAGGGGCGCGCAGCGATGGCAGAGAAACTTGTTTTGGTAGGCGTGATACCCGAAATTGTAGTGATTGGCCCATCCGAGCAAGTGGTATGGCTCTCGGACATAGCAAATCTGAAGATTGAATTCGATCCCAACCGATGTCCGTTCCAGTCGAACGTCTTCCAGGCGCCCATGGGACGCCAGTTGCAAAGCGGGCCCCCGCGCCCGGGTGTTAACCCCGGCGGCTATAGATATCGCCTCTGGATGAACGACCAGCCGATCGGCCAGGGCGAAGTCATTCTGCGAGAAAAATAGGGGGCGCCGAGGCCCGCTTTTGCATGGGAACTTCTGATTCTGGAAACTCGTAAACTATTGCAAAAGTATGACAATCGAGATCCTCCAACCGTGCCATGCTCGATATCATGAGCAAGCTACCTGTCATTATTCAAGGTGGTATGGGCGCGGGCATCTCCAATTGGCGGCTCGCCCGGGCGGTATCCGAACTTGGCCAACTCGGAGTTGTTTCCGGCACGGCGCTGGATCAGATTCTGGCCAGGCGGCTGCAGGATGGTGATCCGGGCGGGCATATGCGCCGAGGCCTCGATCGCTTTCCTTTCCCCTCAGTGGCGAAGCGCATTTGGGAAACGTATTACATCCCCGGCGGCAAGGCTGAAAACCAGCCCTACTTGCCCATACCGCTGCATACCAAGAACAATCCCCGCGAGCTGATCGAGCTTTGCATTGTCGCCAACTTCGTTGAGGTCATCCTCGCCCGCGCAGGCCACAGCAATCCTGTCGGAATCAACTATTTGGAGAAAATTCAGATTCCACATTTGCCCTCTATTTACGGCGCCATGCTCGCTGGCGTCGAATACGTGCTGATGGGCGCGGGCATCCCCCTTAAGATTCCGGGGGTACTCGATCGACTCGCCAATCACGAACCGGCCTCGTATATGCTGCAGGTCACCGGCGCACGGGATGGCGATGACAACACCATTACCTTCGTGCCAGGGGATTTCGTGGAGCGTGAACTCCCTCCGCTTCTCCGCCCCAAGTTTCTAGCCATCGTCGCTTCCAATACCCTTGCCTTGACTTTGCTGAAGAAGGCGAACGGTAAGGTGGACGGTTTCGTTGTCGAGGGATCAACTGCCGGGGGACACAACGCGCCGCCCCGCGGGAAGCTGCAACTCAACGAAGCGAACGAACCGATCTACGGAGAGCGGGACAGAGTTGACCTGGCAAAAATGCAGGAACTAGGACTGCCCTTCTGGCTCGCCGGGGGATACGGCGCCGCCAAGATGCTTCGCGAAGCCCTGGCTGCCGGCGCAACCGGCGTGCAAGTCGGAACTGCATTTGCCTTCTGTGCAGAATCGGGATTGCGTGACGATTACAAGCAGGCGCTATTGAACAAAGCGATGGCCGGCGAGGCCAAAATTTTCACCGATCCCCTGGCTTCCCCCACGAGTTTTCCCTTCAAAGTCGCGCAGCTCGAAGGCACGAATTCGGAACGTGAAGTCTACTTGGCCAGACCCCGCATCTGTGATCTCGGATTTCTCCGCGAGGCTTACCGGACCGCAACGGGCACTATTGATTACCGCTGCCCGGCAGAGCCGGTGACGGTATATGTGGCCAAGGGAGGAGATGCGGAGAAGACGCTGGGCCGAAAATGCCTGTGCAACGCCCTGCTGGCGAACATCGGACACCCTCAAACGCGCAGCTGCAAGTACGTCGAAAATGGCCTGATCACCTCTGGCGATGACTTGACCGGAATTCAAACCTTCTTGCCGCCAAACAGGTCGGCCTACAATGCCGGCGATGTGATTTCAAAGCTCTTCAACGGATGATCCTGTGAGGGGTTCGTAGACGAATGGCTAGGAGTCTGAACTTTATTGATATCCAAGAGCCCTGCGCAATACACCAGGGCTTCACTCAGCGAAATTCAACACGAACAATTTCAATAATTTGCGCTCGCCCCTAATTCCCTGCCACGCTGGCGCGGCCGGGATCGATCGAATCCGCCAGACCTCGGCGCACGGGTGCGAGCATGAACGGCGGAACAGGCTTCTCAGGCGAAAGGGCGACGTTGGCCGACCGGCGTGGGAATTCGGCGCGGCGATCAAGGCGCAGTCCGGCCTCCTCGACCAGTTCCCCTGAGAAATTCGGGTCGTCGGAGTTTTCTACGCCCCAGAACCACAGGCGTTCTTCCTTTTGCTGCAGGAATTGCAGGGTCTCTTCCAGCTTCCGCATGGCCCGGTCGAAACTGGAGGTCAGGAAATAAACCGGCAGTATCCACCCCTTCCGGGCAAAGACCGCGCGTATGCGCACGCAGTACTTTCCGTTCTGGTTCACTTCGATCGAGCATTGATACTTATTGTTATGATTTGTCTTCACTGACATCGTGCACCTCACCAAGTCCCTCGATCAGATCATTCCCGAATACGCCCCCGCCCCAGTACTACGACCCTGTCGTGAACGAAGCTTGCCTCAGCGATTGATCCCAATTGAAATCCCCGGTTGAATTTAGCAGTATTCAAACGCTTGAGAGGTATTAATCGCTGGGAAGGCGGCAGCCTCAAGTTCTAAACCCCCTGGCGTGGGGCCTAAGACTGCGGACACAAATATGCTAGCCTACGGGGGCTCCGAAATCAAGTCTTCCAGAGAAATTATTAAGTAATTTATTTAGTTATACTTACGTGGCTAAGCGGGGGTCGTTAGCCGCCTCAAGTTTTCCTGATTGACGCGCAATTTGCCCTCTTGCTGGAGGCGGGTTTTGAGCGCGGTGCGGAATAACTCATAGGCAGTTTGCCGTTTTTCCTGCAAGACCTGGGCCTCAATTTTCGATTTTTGCTTTTCGAAGTCGTCCTGGTTGACAGGATCGTGCTGGGCGACGCGATAAACGACCCAATTCGTCCCCACGGAGACCGGGTCGCCGGCCTGGCCGACCGGCATGGAGAATGCCGCAGAAAATTGTTTCGCGCTACCGGCATCTGGAATGGAGCCGGTTCGAGAGATTGGTTCCGTCGTCTTCACATCAAACCCAAGAGCCTTGGCGGCCGCGGCGAAGTTTTCGCCGGCCTTGACGCGCTTGGCGAGGTCTTGAGAACGAGTCCTTGCCAGGTCCACTGCTTTCTCCCGGCGATAGTCGGAGGCCACAGTGTCATGGACTTCGGCAAGGGTCGCGGGATGCGACGCTTGAATATCTTTAACGGAGAGAATGACATAGCCGCGGTCGGTATGAATCGGGGCGCTCAGGTCGCCGGGGCGCTGATGGAAAATGGTGTCGAGCAGCGCCGGAGAATTCCCAAGTTCCGGAAGTGGCTGATTGGCTTCCACCAGCTTGGCCTCTCCCGTGGTCAGATTAAATTTCTTGGCCAGGTCAGTGAGAGGCTCGCGGCCGGTCCGGCGGATTTCCTCCGCGATTTGCTCGGATTGGGTGTCCGCGAGCTGCTCGGCCTTGTCCTGCTGCAATTTGGCCTGGATCGAGGCTTTGACTTCATCAAAGGTTTGCGTGCGCGCCATCTGGCGGTCGATCACCTGGATGATGTGGAAGCCGTATTGCGTTTTCACCAGGTCGGAAATAGAGCCTTTGGGGAGGCTGAACGCGGCGGCTTCAAATTCCGGGACCGTTTGTCCACGCACGATCCAGTCCAGGTCACCGCCCTTGTCCTTGGTCGTATCTTCCGAGTATTGCTTGGCCAAATCTGCGAATTTCTCGCCGTGCTTGGCTTTGCTGAGAACGTCGTCGGCCTTTTTCTTGATCTCGGCGACCTCGGCGTCGGTCTTGCCGACGGTCTTGAAGAGTATGTGGGCGACGTGAGCCCGGTCTTCCACTTTGTACTGGTCAATATGGGCCTGATAGTAGACCTTTTCCTCATCCTCAGACACCTGGGCGCGCTGCTTGAGCTGCTCGAGGTCGAGCATCGCGTAATCCACGGTCCGGCGCTCCGGAACCACGTACCGGGCCTTATTCTTTTCGAAGTAGCTCGCCAGATCGGCGTCGGACACTTCCACTTTGGATTGCAGGTCGTCCGGCTTGATCACCACGTAATCCAGCTTGATCTTCTCATTCTCGCGCTGGAATTCCGCGTGCACCTCGTCAGGACTGGCGGTGATGCCATCGGTCACCAGTTGCTGAAATTTCTGCTGGAGCAGTTCTTTTTTCACCTCGGACTCAAAATCCGGGACGGTCATCTGAAAGCGCGTCTGGACTTCCGTGGAATAGCGGTCCATCCCGATGAAGGAGTCACCATTGAACGCCGTCGGTACCAGTTTGCGAAGCAGGTCGGCATGCTCTTCATCGGTGACCCGGAGTCCCAGCCGGTCCGCCTCGAGTTCCAGGCTGCGATCGTAAATCAGCTGATCCAGGACCTGTTGGGTGTACAGCGGGAGCATGGCAGCGGGGATCTGACCGTTGCGCGAAACACGGTTGAGCTGGTCCTGGACGTCGGCCATGGAGATCTTCTGATCCCCAACCTCCGCGACCACGTCAGCGCCAGTGAGTTCGGTGCCTGTGTCCTGGGGGACGAGGTACAGCAACATCCCAGCGCCCAGAACGGTAACAACAATCCCGAGCAGAATTCGCACGCCAATTTTCTTTTCACGAAGAGCGTCAAACACGTTCGAAAAACCTCCCGCGCAACGCCACCTGTAGTTTCCGGTTTCACGGAGTAAATTCAGGAAAACAGGGGGACGTCGCACCCATCCCGAAAACGCCCCATTATAGTGGAGCCGAGCACATACACTCAATGTCTATGTTATTTGGACGGATTTTGCGATTGATTGGTGAGCAGCTCGAAACATGTTGGGTGGTGGAAGCGCTCTGGACATCATTCACAGCTTAATCGAGTTGTGGCAGGAGAAAAACGAATGAGGAGGCAGAAACAAAAACCCGAGACCTCTGATCATCGCCCCAGCAATTCCGCCCGCCCGGGAATTGGGGTGCCGCACCCTTCATCCGCCGCGGCGGATGAAGGGTGCGGGTTTTTGTTCCGTTGGGGGCTACTGGGCTCGCAAAGGGTGGACTGTAAGAAACCCGCACCCTTGCAAAATGCGCAAGAGTGCGGCACCCGAAAATGCAAAATCATCGGAAGGTTGACGCACCCGGCCCGGGCCACCCGAAAATTCAGTGCTTGGCGCACCCAAACCACCAACCCACGCAAACTAAAGTTTACGCCACGGTGGCGTAAGCTTCAGCCTGCGTGCTTTTAATCGAGGGCATCCTAATTTGAGTTTCTCACGGACGAATCGAGGGCTCAAACGTAACTACTATTGCGCTGCGGGAAACTGGTTTGCCTTGTGCCGTTTGCGGGCCCAGACCACTATGCTAATTTTAAAATTGGCTGATTTTCCATTACTCGCCTATGCCTATTCAAAGACCACCGGTTTTGCCGCGGCAAAAGTCCTCTCATTTGGAGGTCTATTGGAAGGCTGTTACCTATCGCACGGTGGCCATGTATTTCATGCTGATTTTCGCGATTGTGATGGCCATCCTCTATATGATTTATCCGGAATCCTATAGCGGCGCGATCGCAAAAGTCTCGCACGCGGTGGGGGCCGGCGCGGATGCCAGCGCGGACCTGACTGCCAAGCAGGCCAAGTTCGTAAATCTGGACGGCAAGGTGCAAGTCAAGAAAGTGAATTCTGTTCAATGGGTGAACGCCGACTACCGCATGGCGCTCGATAAGGGCGACTTGATTCAGACGACCGGAGACGGGGCGGCGCGCGTGACCTTTGCCGATGGGACTACGTACACGGTTCAGGCCGACACGCTGGTCACCGTGGAAGAAAACTCCGTCGGACGTGATAGTGAAACTCGCGTCGGAATGCACATCACCTCAGGCGCAGTGGACCTCGCCACCGGCACATGGGAATCTCCAAAATCCAAGGCGGAAGTTTCGTTTTCAAACGCCGTGGCCTCGGTGAAGCAGAATAGCCGCGCGGCCGTGCGCAGCGACCCGACCACCAGCGAATCGGAAATTACCGTGTCTGCCGGTACCGCGGACCTGGCAACCAAGGACGGACGGCAGCACGTCGAAATCGGTCGATTTGAACGCGTGACCTTGCCACCCGGCGGGGCGCCGGTCATCAAAACCAACGTGCTCGCGCCGCCTGACCTGGCCCAGCCGCTGAATCTGCAGCCCTTGATCGTTCCCGACCCCAAACATACCCCCGTGCATTTCGAGTGGAAACCCACGTCGGAGGCGATCAGTTATGAATTGCGCATCAGCACGACGTCCATGTTTTCGCGCATTGTGGAAGACCGTAAGCTGACGGCAACCTCCTTCGACCTGGCCGGACTCGACCCTGGGGACTACTTCTGGGACGTCCTGGCCACCGACGCGCAGAAGCGCGTAAGCGCCCCGAGCGACACCTTCAAGTTTACGCTCGCGACACAAGGCAAGGGTCAGGAGATGATGCTGGAAATTGCAAGTCCTGAATTGCATGGTAACGTGGTAGAGATCAGCGGACGCACCGAACCCGGCGCAGCGCTGATCATCAACGGAGAATCGGTGGCGGACATTCGTCCCGATGGAACGTTCAAATATTTTACGCAGTCATTGACGCGAGGCAGCCAGACGATCGTCGTCACCGGGCAAAATCGACGGGGCGGGACCGCCATCAAGCGCGTGGAAATTGTAATTCCGTAGCCGGTTGCGGGCTTTACGCGCCGTCCCGATCAGTTCGGGACTTGGAGCCCGCAGGAATCGGGTGCGGGCTTTACTTGAAGCCCGCAGTAATAAAGTTGAGCCAAAATTAGATGGGGCAGTCGGGGGCGCCCCTCTCCAGCGCGGCAACCGCAAGCCGCGGGAGCACCCCGGCACTGAGGGGATCATGATTAAGAACGGTTATAACCTTCGCTCGGTCTTCAGTCTTTTTTCTTCGGACCTGGCGATCGATCTGGGCACAGCCAACACGCTGGTTTATTCCAAAGGCAAAGGCATCGTCGTCAACGAGCCTTCCATCGTGGCCATCAACAAGAACAGCGGCGAAGTCGTAGCGGTGGGCAAGGAAGCCAAGGAGATGCTGGGTCGTACGCCGGGCAACGTGGTGGCCATCAAGCCGATGAAGGACGGCGTCATCGCCGATTTCAAGGTGACGGAAAAAATGCTCACCTACTTCATCCAGAAGGCCCACAACCGCCGCGTATTAGTGCACCCGCGCATCGTTATCGGCGTCCCCAGCGAAATCACGCCGGTGGAAAAACGCGCCGTGCAGGATTCGGCCTATCGCGCCCGCGCCAGCGAAGTCTATCTGGTGGAGCAGGCCATGGCCGCCGCCATTGGCGCGGGCTTGCCGATCGAAGAGCCCTCCGGAAACATGGTCGTGGATATCGGCGGAGGGACCACGGACATCGCCGTCATTTCCATGAGCGGCATCGTATATTCGCGCTCGGTGCGCGTGGCGGGAAACGAGATGGACGAAGCCGTCATGCACTACCTCAAACGCAAATACAACTTGCTGGTGGGCGAGCGCACAGCGGAACAGATCAAAATGGAAATCGGCTCGGCGTATCCTCTGGAAAAACCGCTGACCATGGAAGTGAAGGGACGCAACCTGATCGAAGGCGTCCCGCGGACTGTCACGATTGATGACAGCGAAATCCGGGAAGCGCTTTCGGAATGCGTGGCGACCATCCTCAACGCCTGCCGCGTCGCTCTCGAGCGCACTCCTCCCGAGCTTTCGGCCGACATCAGCGATCGCGGTATCGTCCTGACCGGCGGCGGCGCACTGCTGAAGAATCTCGACAAACGCATCCGTGAGGAGACCGGCCTGCCCGTTTCGATCGCGGACGATCCGCTGGCATCGGTGGTGCTCGGCACGGGCAAGATGCTCAGCGATTTCCGGCTGCTGCGGCTGGTTTCGATTGACTAGGTAAATGAGCTGCAGGGATAACCCTGCGTTCATTAATTAGGATTGACAGTTTTTTCCCATGATTGCGATTCCTTCAAGACACAAATCACTGACGCTGCTGGCCAGCGCCCTTATCGTGCAGGTGCTCCTGCTCGCCGTACAGATTAAACGGGAGCGGCAGGTGCGCCTGATCCGCGTGTGGGCTGTGGAACTGATTTCGCCGGTGCAGCGGGCCGCTTCCTGGGCCATTTATGGCGTCGAACACGGCTGGGGCGGCTACATCGGCTTGCGCCGCGCAAAAGAGGATAACGATGCGCTCCACGCCGAACTGGACCGCTTGAAAATTCGCAATGCAGAACTCGAGGGCCGTGCCCTGGAAGCCGACCGGCTGGCCGCGCTGCTCAACTTTCGCACCGCCCATTCCGAAGTGCCCATGCTCGCCGCACGCGTGATCGGCGCGAGTCCGGACTCCGGAAGCCAGGTTGTAAATATTGACCGGGGTTCACGCGACGGTGTGCGGCGCGATATGGGCGTGATTACGCCGGACGGCGTGGTCGGAAAAATTTTCGCAGTTTATCCTGACATTTCGCAGGTTTTGCTGTTGGACGACAAGGAAAGCGGCGTTGGCGCCATGCTGGCAGACACGCGAACACAGGGCCCCGTCAAGGGAACCGGCGAACCGCAGCTTTCGCTCGAATACATCAGCAACGACGAGAAAGTATCGGCCGGGGAAGCCGTGCTGACCTCCGGACAGGATCGTATTTTCCCGAAGGATCTTCCCGTCGGAACTGTAGTGGACGCCGTGCCCGACCATAAAACTTCGTTCATGCATATTCACGTGAGACCGGCTGCGCACCTGGACCGCCTCGAGGAAGTGCTCGTCCTGCTCACCCGGCAGGACGTGTTCACGAAGAAGGAAACGGGCACGAATACGGCGCCGGCCGCCGCCACTCCGCACGCACCGGCAGTTCCGCCCGCGGCCGCCGCGCCGTCAGTTCCGCCCGCGGCGAAAGCCCCGGCCAATGAGGGGATTACGCAATAAGAATCAGGACACAGAAGAATGGAAAGCACCGAAATTTACATTGGGCCTGAGCCCCACATCGAGGTGCACAAATACTACGGCGGCGTGGTTCCCGTTGCCGTAATACTGGCACTGGTGTTGCAGGCGTTTTTCCCGGTGCATTTCCGGTGGGCCAGTTATTTGGAATTGCCGCTGCTGGTGACCATCTACTTCGCGCTCAGTAAGCGCAATCCTTCATCGGGCTTGCTATTGGGCATGGTCGTAGGGCTGCTGCAAGATAGTCTGAGCCGCACGCCGCTGGGACTTTACGGCATCGCGAAAACGTCGGTGGGATTCGTGGCCTCCTCGATTGGCGCGCGCATCGACGTCGAACATCCGATTGCGCGATTCCTGCTGACGGTCGGATTCTACCTGTTCCACCGCGCCGTGTTCACGCTCACGAGCCGCCTGCTGCTGGCGCAGCGCGGCGAGTTGTACATCAGCATTCCTATTTTGATCGCTTCAGTTGTCAACGCGTGCATCGCTATCGCGCTGTTTCCGTTCCTCGATAAATTCCGCAAACCGTCTTGATTCGCACCGGAAAAGCATTCTGGGCCAGCGGGATTCGCTCAAAGAGAACTCTTGGCAACCTATAGGTCATCCGCCATCCGACTTTCTATTATTTCCTTGTCATGCCTCTTTGATAGACGCGAATTAGTTTATATACGCCAGTGCCAGCGATTAGGAGTGCGACTAGCAACCGAAAGTAAGAATAAGTGGGGTGGAGAATGCCGATGACCACTTTAGGAAATGTGAAAACCAGCGCAACTCCCAAGACCACCAAGATCCAGCCGAGCAGAAGCACTCGTCCAAAAGTCTTCACTATTAGAAATCCTCTGTATGCGTCACTTGATGACTCCATGTCCGCGGCAAGTAGACAAACAGGTAGTAAACAATTGCCCCATAGCATAATCCGATAGCGAGGACGCAAAACCAAAACCGTCGGAAGGTAAAAGAAGCAGAATCGCAATCCATCCAATACCGCCACATACCTCCCCAGAGAAAAAAAACACCAAAAGCACAGAGCGCCCCGCCGATCCCCATTACTGTCTCTTCTGTCGTATTCAGGTTCCGAGATTCAATGCCAACAGAAAATGCTGCCGTAAACCCGACGATAAGAAAGGCAGATAGGGCGAACATTGCAGACGCAGTTCTGCTCACGAGCCATTTTTGATTGATCCTTCTCCAGATAAATGATCCAGGGTACACCGGTCGCTCCATACTGATTTTTGTCATATTATCTTAAACTTTGGTTGCCCTTTCATATTTGTCTTAGCAATGGCGAACTCTCTGTCGGGTATTCCAGTTGGGCGGGTGGTCTAGGCTTTAGTTTCTCTCTCGACGTCATTTCACCGGCGGATAATACCACTGCTACAAGCCAGCATGGAGTGGCGCTTGTCGGTTGGCGCGTACCTTGCTCTTGACGCTCGCCGCGGCGTGGGTGGGATTTCGAATCGATCCCGACAATCGGTCATTCGAGTTACTTTTGAGAAATCATCTCCATCGAAAGTAAGGAGGCGTATGATAAAGTAAGGAAGAAGGAGGATGTCCGTGAAAAGGCAAGCTCGGATCACGAGTAAAGGCCAGATTACCGTGCCTCATGAAGTTCGGCGCGCTCTCGGCGTACGACCCGGAGACAAATTGGTCTTTGAGAAAGACGGCGCCGATTTTCGCGTTCGTCCGGTAAGAACCGGAAGCCCCTTCGCAAAGTACCAGGGCATCGGAAATCCCGGAATCCCACGCGGCAGGAAGGCGATTATTCGCTATTTTCGCAAGATGCGCGGACATGACAACGGCGATTGACACAAATATTCTCGTCGCACTGTGGGACGAGGATGAGTTGCGAAATCCAACGGTTCGTCCCGCGCTGGATGTAGCTCTCGGGCGTGGTAGTCTGGTTGTCGCAGCGCCGGTTTTCAGTGAGCTATTGGCCTATCCTTCCAGAAGCGAAGCCTTTCTTGACCGATTCTTTAGAGAAACGGGAATATTCGTGGATTGGAATCTAACCGAAGCAGTATGGAGAACCGCAGGCCTTGCCTATCAGGCTTACGCGGTTCGCCGGAGGAAGCATCGTGATCCAGGGCCGCGCCGCATCTTGGCCGATTTTCTGATCGGCGCGCATGCTCTTCGGAATGACCTTCCCCTTCTCACGCTGGATGACCGTGTCTTTCGAGTAGCCTTCCCGCGCCTTACCGTTGTAGCCATATAAATAAATGAGCTGTAGGAAAACAGGTTGATCTGCTGCGGCCTCTTGAGTTGCCGGATGCGGACTTCGGCTATTACTTTACTGCTCGACGTCCCAGCGGACACACATGCCGGAGTGCCGTCAAGACGTTTGGCAACAACCCGACTGAGGTTATCGGATACGATGTGCAACATCTTGCACACCTTTGGTGCAAGTGCTAGTGTGGAATATGGTTAGGTGTGGGCAGCAACCGGCAGGGTGCGCTGCTTTTTTGGCTACTCGGAGCGGAAGTGCCAATCTTACTTCAGAATGAAAAACGGCTGCCACAAGGGCGGCTGGCCGTCGTTTCCTACTTCATCGTTGGAATGATCGCGCTGCTGCTGTTCGGTTTCTGGAAACTTCAGATTATCGATTCGGATAAGTACGCGCAGATGGCGGAGCGCAATCGCGTGCGTTCTATTCCCATCATCGCGCCGCGCGGCTCGATGCTCGACCGCGAAGGCCGCGTGCTGGTCGACAACTATCCTTCGTTCAGCGTGCTGCTCCTGCGTGACGATCCTGCGCAAGTTGAAAAGTTTCTACCTCAGATTGCTGATGGCCTGGGGATGTCCCTCGATGACGTGAACCAGCAGATGGAAGCATCGCGGTCCATGCCGAAATTCCAGCCGATCGTGATCAAACCGGAAGCAAGTCCATCCGACATCGCATTTATTGAGTCTCATCGCGCCGACATTCCCGTGCTTGAAATGTTGATGGTCCATCGCCGGCGTTATCCGCACGGCGATATGCTCGCCAGCGCGATTGGTTACGTCGGAGAAGTAAGTCCCGAACAGATGGACGCGTCGGATTCCAAGCTGAAACCCGGAGACACTGTTGGAAAATCCGGGCTTGAGCGGCAATACAACGACACCTTGATGGGCACCGATGGCATGCGGCGCGTGATTGTCAATAGCATTGGCAAGGAAGTTGGCCGTCTCGAACAGCAGGATGCCATTCCGGGAAAACCGATTCAGTTGACGATTGACTACGATTTACAGGCCGTTGCTGAAGCCGATTTCGCCATCAACAACAAAGAAGGCGCCCTCATCGCCATGGATGGACGCACCGGAGAAATTCTGGCGATGGTCAGCCGACCCACTTTTGACCCGAAAGATTTTGCAGTGCGAATTCCAAAAGCGGAATGGGCGGCGCTCAACTCCGATCCTGAAACGCCTTTGCTCAACCGGGCAATTCAAGCACAACTCGCTCCGGGCTCCGTTTTCAAAGTTGTGATGGCCACGGCTATGCTCGAGTCCAAGGCAATACCGGCGAATTACACGGCGTTTTGTCCCGGCTACGCGAGCTTTTACGGCCGAACCTTCCACTGCGACCACGCCCATGGCAGCGTGGACCTTCACAAAGGGATCGTCGCTTCCTGCGATGTCTACTTCTATAACGTCGGCAAACTTCTCGGAATTGATCTCATTGCCAAGTACGCCAGCGGCCTCGGACTAGGCCGCCGTACGGGCGTCGATCTACCGGGCGAAGAGCCCGGCCTGGTTCCCTCAGAGGATTGGGTACAGCGCGTTTACCATCACAAGTGGTATCCGGGCTCGACGATCTCCGTCTCGATCGGGCAGGGCGCAGTGATGGTCACGCCGATTCAGCTTGCACGAATGATCAACGCCGTCGCCAGCGGTGGCACACTGATTCAGCCGCACATGATGAAAAATAACACCGGACTGCAACCCAGTTATTTCCCGCTCTCAGATGACACTGTTCAACAGGTTACGGACGGCATGTGGGGTGTCGTCAACGAGCCGGACGGCACTACTTCCGGCCTGATAAAACTCGAGAACGTTGATTTCTCTGGCAAGACTGGTACTGCTCAAGTGGAGAGCTTCGACTTACAGAATAAACTCGGCAAGAAATTGAAGGAAAACGGTTGGTTCGTCGGCCTTGCTCCCCGCCGGAATCCGGAAATCGTTGTAGCCGCTCTCGTGCAGGCTGGAGGCTGGGGCAGCACCTCGGCCGCACCGATCGTTCGTGACGTCGTAAGAGCCTATTACGACAAGAAGAGCGGCAAGAAAGATCTGACGTATACGGCAAGGGACGGTAAGCCCGCGATTGTGCCTCCCTACGGAAGCGGTCCCATCGCCCAGGCCGAACCGGTGAAATCTGATGCAAAAGAGCGGTAGTATACGCGACTACGACTGGTGGCTTCTGGCCACCGCACTGGCCATTTGTGGTGTAGGTGTCTTGGAAATCTGGTCCGCGACACATGCCAGTCACCTCGCGGGTATGCACACACACCAACTGGAATGGATCGCCCTGGGATTCGTATTGATGCTGCTGGTGTCCCGCCTGAACTATCACACGATCATGGATCAGGCCCCCGTGCTGTACCTGATCGCGATCATTGCGCTGATCGCGGTGCTGGCCGTCGGCCACTCTCGCTTTGGCGCCAAGCGGTGGCTGCCCATCCTGGGCGGTCTCTTGCAGGTGTCAGAACTGGTCAAGCTGATTATCATTATCGTGCTGGCGCGCTTCTTCGCTGAAGTCCGCACCGAACATCTGGAGCTCGTAGATTTGATCAAGGCTGCCTTTGTGGTAGGCTTGCCCTTGGGATTGATCATGTTGCAGCCGGACCTGGGGACAGCGATGGTGCTGGTGCCTCTCGCAGCGGTAGGAGCTTTCCTGGCAGGGCTGCAATGGAAACACATGCTGGCCGTAGTAGCTCTGGCCGCTATTATGGTGCCGGTGGGTTATCATTTCCTGAAGCCTTATCAAAAGGAACGTGTTACAACATTCCTTAGGCCGGAAGAAGATCCCCGCGGCGCGGGATATCAAATTCTGCAATCGAAGATCGCCGTGGGTTCCGGTGGGTTCTGGGGCAAGGGACTTGGCAACGGGAGCCAGAATCAATTGGGTTTTGTGCCGGTCCGCTATTCGGATTTTATCCTGGCGGCGCTTGCGGAAGAACTTGGGTTTGCCGGAGTTTTCGTCGCGCTGCTTTTGTATATGTTCCTGCTGTTGCGGCTGGTTCAGAACGCCCAGCGTGCGCACGATCGGGCGGGAATGTTTCTGGTCATGGGCGTGGCAGCAGTATTGGGTTTTCATGTGCTGGTGAATGTGGCCATGGTGATCGGTTTTATGCCCGTCACCGGAATTCCGCTGCCGCTGATGAGTTACGGCGGCTCGGCCACATTGTTTGTGTTTCTGGCATTAGGGCTGGTGATGAACGTCCGCATCCGGCGTTTCGTCAACTGAGCCGGTGGTTTTGCTTTCCGGCCCGCGCCGCGCTGTGAACCAAGCGAGCGGCCCCCGGAAAGAATTCTGAGAAGAAATTTTTGTGGTGAGGCAAGCATCGCATGCCCAGCGGAAGATCAAACTTAAAATTTACTTCCCCGGCGATCCCGCAGTGCGGGATGGTGCGCTCTTTTATGCGCCGAGCCGGATTGCGGCGATGCCCTCCGAGGAGTTTTCATGTCGAAGGAGCTGGTGATTTCCGCGACCCCGCACGAGACCCGGGTCGCGATTGTGGAAGATGGTCAGCTTTGTGAAATTTATATCGAACGGGAAAAAGAATTTGCTTTAGTCGGAAGTCTCTACAAGGGCCGGGTCACACGCGTTCTTCCCGGAATGCAATCGGCCTTCGTGGATATTGGCCTCGATAGCGACGCCTTCCTGTACGTCAGCGATTTCCTCGAACATCTCGAGGATTACGACCACGTCGCGCCCGTTGAGCCCAAAGTCCAGCGGCCGCCGCAGCCGGTGCCGCAGCAGGGCGGCGAAGTGTTTGCCCCCTCAACCATCAACGGCGGCATTGTCCCTGAGACACCTGCTGAAGCTGCTCCGCCGTTTGCTCCGGCCGAACAAGAAGCTGTCGCCGCCAGCCGAGGCCGGACCAACGGTTATCTCCGAACCTGTCCCGCAGCCCGTGCCGCCAGTGCAACATAACCGGCCACCTTTCGAGCAAAGGCCAAACCGTGGACGCGGCGGCTTTAATGACCGCGGTGGACGAGGCGGGCGCAATCGCCGCTGGGGACGCCAGGGCGGCGGGCGCGATCGCCGTCCCGGCCGCGATTTGCCACCATCGAAATATGCTTCCCCGCGGCCCTTTGATTCGCGTCCGCGCGAATCGCAGCCATACGAACCGCCTCCACTGGGATTCGAGCCGATCATTCTCCCGGGGGAGTCGCTGGCAAAATATAAGGACCGCATCCCGGCCGCTCCGGCTGCGCCTCCTGCGGAAGCCCCTGCGGATACGTCAGCACTCCGATTGGAACCACCAGTCCCGCCAATTGAATCCGCACAGGAATCGGCGACGGGTCAAACTGCGCCTGGCTTGCCTGCTTCGCTTTATGCGTCGGCTCCGGCTGCAGCTCCTGCCGCGCGCGAATCCGCGACCGAAGAGACAGTCACCGCGTCCGTGCCACCAGCCGAAGAATTTCTTCGCGAGATGCCGGTGGTTTCTGCGGAACAGATCATCGAACCGATGATTGCCAGCGAAGAAATCGAACAGCTGGCCGAGCTGCGGCCTGAGCCAGAAATTGCGGAAGCGGCGGAGGCCCATGCCCACAACGGCGCGAGCCTTTCCGAAGAGGAAGCCACCGCGCTCGCAGAACAGTTAGCCGAAGCCAAGCACGAAGAAGCGCAGGCGGAGGCCGAAGGACGTGACGAAGCGGAAGAATCGGTCGCCGAGGAGTTCGTCGAAGCCGCCGAGCTCGATGAATTGCAGGATGCGTTGAACGACGATCATGAACACGATGCCGCCGATGCAGAAGCTACGGCGGACGAAGCGCATGAAGAAGCGCTAGCCGCCGAAGCAGGCCCCGAACCCGGAGAAGAGCACGCACCAGAACAGATCGAATCCGTCGAAGGTGGGCATGAAGCGCCAGAAGCGCAGCCGTTCTCCGAGACCCAACCAACCAGCGCGCGTATTTCCGAACAGCCGCGCGCGCGATTTCAGCGGCCCATGCGTCGCGGAGGCCGTCCGCAGCGTGGAGGAGGACAACGACGTGGCGGGCGTCCCAACGATCACCGGCCTCACCAGCAGCAGTCGCACGGCCACCCGCGTCACGAACAGCACCGCCGCCCGCAGCTGATTTCTGAAATGCTGAAGGCGGGCGAGGAAATCATCGTTCAAATCGCCAAGGAACCTCTGGGCAAGAAAGGCGCGCGCATCACCAGCCATGTCGCGTTGCCCGGACGCTACCTGGTCTACATGCCCACCGTGGATCACATCGGCGTGTCGCGCCGCATCGGCTCGGCGGAAGACCGCTCGCGCCTGCGCCGCGTGGTGACCGAAGCAAAGGGCACGTTCCCCGGCGGATTTATTGTGCGCACCGCGGCAGGCGGCGCAAGCGACGACGAAATCCGCGCCGACGTTGAATTTCTCGGCCGCACCTGGGACACCATCCGCGCCAATTCCGAACAGCGCCGCGCGCCTTCCCTTCTCCACCGCGACCTGAACCTGGTGCAGCGCATCCTGCGCGATTACCTGAGCGACGACTACGTCGCCATCTGGCTCGATAACGAAGAGGAGTTCAGCAAGGTCGTGGAATTTGTGGGCCGCTTCCAGCCCAAGCTGGTCAGCCGCGTGAAGCTGTACACGAAAGAAGCGCCGATTTTCGAGGAGTTCGGCATTCAGCAGGACCTCGACAAGGCGCTGCGCCCGAAAGTGTGGCTCAAGTCCGGCGGGCACATCGTCATCAACCACACCGAAGCGCTGGTGGCCATCGACATCAATACCGGCAAATATGTGGGCCGCGGCTCGACGCGCCTCGAAGACACCATCGTCAAAACCAACCTCGAAGCGGTCAACGGAAATCGTCCGCCAGATCCGCCTGCGCGACCTTGGCGGCATCATCGTGATCGACTTCATCGACATGGAAGAGCGCCGCAACCGCGACCGCGTCCTGGCCGCGCTCGATCAGGCGCTAGCCAGGATCGCGCGCCCTCAAAAGCCCTTTCGTTCAATGAATTCGGCCTGGTATGCATCACGCGCAAGCGCACCAAGCAGGCCCTCGAACGCGTTCTGTGCCAGCCGTGCCCGTACTGCACCGGCTCCGGCATGGTCAAGTCCATCCCCACGATCTGCTACGAAATTCAAGCCGAAGCGCGAAAAATGGCCGTCGATCTCGACGCCCCCAGCATCACGCTGCGCGTCAACCCGGAGATCGCCAAGACGCTCAAGACGCGCGAGTCGTCTCTGATCGAAGAGCTCGAACAGAGCACGCGCAAGAGCGTCATCATTCAGTCCGATCCTACGCTGCATTGGGAGCAGTACGATATTTATTAGAAGCTGGAAGTTAGGCGCTGGAGATTGGAAGGAATAGCGCCAGCCTTCCGATGAGTTCGCACTCTGGAGTGCTACACTCTTGCGGTGCGCAAGGGTGCGGGTTTTCCCACCTTCCATTCGCTTTTCCGACTGGCCGTTTCCGATCCGTTCTTTCGGCGCGCACGTAATATTCCGCGGGGAATAAAAATCCGACTAGTGGTTAAATTTGAAATGTGCCCGTTCCGTCCCGAAGAACACGGGACGTAACAGCCTCTACGAAAATCGCAAAGCATTGTCGGTGGCAGGTTTCGTAGAGGCCGCCCGCTTTCGGGGCGGGCATCTTTTTATTCTCTCGAAGATCAGGATGAGTCACCATCAAAATCCGCACCCTTCACAAAAATCGTGAAGAGTGCGGCACCCCAAATCCGGACCGAATTTTCGCGCAATGGGGCCCAGTGATTTTCTTTCACTTGACACCAACATACAATATCTTGTATCTTTATGCGTGAGCGATTCTCCCAGACCGAACGCCATACTATCCTGGGAAGGCGATTCCAAAGGAGTCTTGCGGGGCTTCCCCGTTACCGCCCGGAGCAATTTGAGCTTTGATCTGTTTCAGTTGGAACAGCATCGGATGCCGACGGGTTTTAGATCGATGCCTTCCATTGGTCCGAAAGTCTACGAGCTGAAAGACGGCGATGAAAAGACCTGGTATCGACTCATTTATCTTTCCGAGATCAACAACGTGATCTACATCTTGCACTGTTTCGAGAAGCAGGGGTCAAAAACACCGAGGAAAGATTTGAAAACAGCCAAAAAGCGTCTTTCCGATGTAATTGCTCGACTGCGAAGAGGTGAGGAATGAAGAATCCAAGATTGGGCAGCGGCGACGTTTTCAGAGATGCGGGTTTCTCTCCAGAAGAATCGGTGGAACTGCGCTTTAAAGCGGAATTGTACCAGGCGGTGTTAACTTGCGCCCGGCAATACAAACCGAAGGATTTGGAAATCCTCTTTCATGAACCACAGCCCCGAGTGAGTGAACTGCTGAACGGCAAAATTGCGAACAAGAGTATTGAAAAGCTTCTGTGGTATGCAGGGCATCTCGGGATCGTGCCAAAAGTGAAATTCCCCCAGCTTCGTAAGCAGGATGTAGAACGGGAACTCCAAGAAGCGTCCGCCCTCCCCCGCTGAGCAATAAATTTGCTTTAACCTTTTGGCGGGTGCGCAGACCTGCAGATGATCCCGCACTGTCGGGTGCTACGCGGGTGGCATGCCCTTTGTGGGGCCGCTTTGACTGGCTTGGAAGATGCCGGTGCGCCAGCCTCTGAAAACTCAGGTCGGCACACTTCCCTGGTAAAACATGGGATTTCCCTGCTTAATTCGGCTCCTAACCTATCCCCACCCTACTATTAGCGACTGCGCAACTCGCCCTTGACCCAGTCTTGCTCCCTGTTCACGGTTCCGATAACCTGAGTGTATTGTGAGGAAAGCCCCCAAGAAAAGTGTGCTGCAGGTTTGCCTGCTTTCGCCGCACCCGCTGGTGCTGAGCGAATTCGAGCGCGCGCTGAAGAATCCCGCGTTCAAGCTGGTTTCCAAGCACCTGGAATCGACGCTCGGGCCGGACCTGCGCCATCTGGAGGTCCCCAAGGCGGCCCTGTACGTCGTCGACGCCCACGTCGCGCGGCCCGCAGCCGGGGCGCTGCTTTCCAATATTCTCGAACGCACTGCCGACGCGCGCATCATCGTGGTGGCAGAAAAGTTTGACAACGGGGAAAGCTACTCGCTGCTGCAAATGGGCGCCAAAGGCCTGCTCACGTATCAAGAAGCGCGCGAACATTTGCCGCGCGCGCTGCCTCTGGTCGCTGAAGGGGGATTCTGGGTTCCTCGCACGGTGCTTTCCGGGTTTGTCGACTCGATCTTGAATGGGTCCCACACCCGCCGCCTGAAGGCCGACACCTCCGCCGACCTGAGCCGCCGGGAACAGGAAGTTTTGAATTCGCTGCTGGAAAATATGGCCAATAAAGAGATTGGAAACAAGCTTAATATTTCCGAACGGACCGTGAAATTTCACGTTTCCAACCTGCTCAGCAAGTTTGGAGTGCGCCGCCGCGCCGACCTCATCCTGCTTTGTTATCAAAAACGTAGCGCCACCCCTTGAAGGGGTCGCTACCCGCAGTTCTGTTCCCAGTTTGTGATTGGCGATTGCGCAACAGAGGTCGAGGCGCGTGTATTGCGAGGCGCGTAAAGTTGTTATAGTCAGCGCTAGCGTTGGAGAAACAGAATCTCGACAGGAGCAGGAACGATATCGATGGCAACCGATCGCAGACCGGAATTTTTTAAAGGCGCGCAACTCCGCGTCGGGATTATTGGCTTGGGGTACGTGGGACTGCCTTTGGGTTTGCGGTTCGCCGAGGCCGGGCACCGCGTAACGGGGTTCGACACCGACCCTGCCAAGATTGAAAAACTGAACCGCGGTCAGACCTACATTCAGCACATTCCGCAGAACAAGATTCAACAGTTCGTGCAGTCAAAGCATTTCAGCGCCACCACGGATTTTTCGCGGCTGGCCGAAATGGACGCCATCCTGATCTGCGTGCCGACGCCGCTCGACCAGCGGCGCGAGCCAGACCTGAGTTATGTCGAGAAGACGGCGCAATCCATCCGGCCCCACTTGCAGCGCGGGCAGCTGGTGGTGTTGGAATCGACTACCTACCCGGGCACGACGGAAGAACTCGTGCTCCCGGTACTTGAAGAAACGGGCATGAAGTGCCCGGTGGCGCATGGCACCGAGCACGAACACATCAACACGGATTTCTTCCTGGCATTTTCACCGGAACGCGAAGATCCGGGAAACAAGCAGTACGGCCTGGCGCAGATCCCCAAAGTCGTGGGCGGAGTGAACCCGCCGTCGGGGCGCGCGGCGGTGTCGCTGTACGCGCAGATCGTGGCGCGTGTGGTGCCGGTCAGCTCCACTCAGGCGGCCGAGATGACCAAGCTGCTTGAAAATATTTTCCGGTGCGTGAACATCGCGATGGTCAACGAATTGAAATTGCTGGCGACACGCATGGGCATCGACATCTGGGAAGTGATCGACGCGGCGGCGACCAAGCCGTTCGGCTTCATGCCGTTTTATCCGGGGCCGGGCCTGGGCGGGCACTGTATCCCGGTCGATCCGTATTATTTGTCCTGGAAGGCCCGGGAATATGATTTTGCGGCGCGGTTCATTGAGCTGGCCGGGGAAGTGAATACGTCGATGCCCTATCACGTGGTGGACTCGGTAGCCTCGGCGCTGAACGACCGGAAAAAGTCGATCAAGGGTTCGCGCATCCTGGTGCTGGGCGTGGCCTACAAGAAAGATGTGGATGATTTGCGGGAATCGCCATCCCTAAAGATCATCGAGTTGCTCGCCGCGCGCGGGGCCCAGGTCGACTATAACGATCCGTTCTTTGCACAAATTCATAAGCTCCGACACTATAACTTCGAGGGCATGAAATCGGTGCCCATCGATCCCAAGATGTTGGCCGGCTATGATTGCGTTCTGATTGCCACCGACCACACTCAATACGATTACCCGGCAATCGTCGAGGCGGCGCAGTTGGTCGTCGATACGCGCAACGCTACCCGGCGGATTGCCCGCAACCGGAACAAGCTCGTCCTGGTGTGAAACCGTCCATGGGATACTCATATGATGACTCACGCCGACTGCTGATGGAATCGATGGGGCGGAGCGGACTCTACTGATGCCACCTCGGACTCCAGACCCGGGCGGTGCGAAGTCGAGCGGCAGGCGCAGCCAGCGCGTGCTGCTCAACATGCCAATCATCGTTCGTACGGAAGCTGGCCCCCGCGGCCCCGGTTTCACTGAAGAAACACAAACCCTGGTCGTGAACGCGCACGGCGCGTTGATCGCGGTTGCCGGACGTCTGGAACAAGGGCAGACGTTCTATGTATCCAACCGCGTGACACACGAGGAAGAACAGTGTCGCGTGATCTATGTGGGTCCGGTAACGGCCGGCAAAGCTCAGGTGGGAATCGAATTTGCCAAGCCCTCCCCGGATTTCTGGCGAATCAGTTTCCCTCCGGAAGATTGGGTGACTCCCGAAGGGACGCCCACAACCGGCAAAGCCTCAAGCAGTGGCCAATCGAAACAAGCACTTCCTGTCAAAAAGCCATAACGACTGAAGTTCTGAAAATTTGTGCGAGGTCTACGGGAAGTATTCGTGCTCGTATTCAGGGCAAATGCGTAAGCTCGATCCGTGCCGTACCGAAGGGGATTTCGGCTTCGGCCAGGACCGGCGTATGGGCTGCGTCCCGCGCGACCCACACCCACAGACGCGTGTCGGTGAGTTCCTTCCCGTGGTCGAATAGTTGGATCGCGATGCGGTAGGCGGGAAAATTTCCGGCGGGAACATTGACGGTCCCTTGCGGGGTGTCGATCCGGGCAACCGCATCGTAAAGACGGCGGCCATCGAAGACCGGAGCGCGCAGTTCCGGGATACGCTGCCAATTGGCAGCGCGAAGGTTGTACAGAAAACTGATGGCATCACGCGTCCCGGCAGCCACCCGGAGGGCAGTGACGTCCGGCGGCGCGGGTTGGCCATCCATGGTCATGCGATACATCGACGTTTGCTCTTTGCCCTGCTCATGCAAATACATTTCATATTGCAGCGAAAAAAGATTTGCCGCGGAAGTGTAGGAATCGAATTCATCATCAATCGGAAAGAGCATGCGCATGGTGTCCATGGTGTGGGCGGCGGCGCGAAAATGCCACGCCATGTGCCCGAAGAAATTTCGTTGCTCAATGACGGAGGTCTCGATTTTTCCGGCGTTCACGGCGTACTTCGAGAATAAAATGCGGTACTGCAGGATTTCGCCGGACCGGAATGGCACGGGAGCAGCAACGGGTGCGGCGGGCGGTGCGGGAGTCTTGGCGCGGGATTTGGGAGGTTTTTTGGATTGCTGCGCCCAGGTCCAGGAGGCGCAAGCCAGTAGCATCGTCAATAGCGCTGTGACACTGGTGATTCGGAGAAGTCTTGTAGATGGGCGTCGCATGGGCTGTATTCGGCGATGGGAAACCGGGCCACCATTGTCCTGTCGAATAGGCTGGCGCTGGATGTAATGATAGCTCCAGGGCAACAGGCTAGAATCACGGGTACGGGCTTAACGCGCCGCCATAGCGCTTTGGCCCGTCGGCGGCTCGAAGCCCTCTGGAATAGAGTACAGAAAAATCGCTGCGGAAACCAGTTGCACAGGGCATAAGGTTTCTGAGACAGGCTGAAGCCCGTGCTACTCGGATGCCCCCGATGTAGAATCGGCCACGGGCGATTGTGGAGTCCTCAACAGAAAGGCGGGCTGGTTGACGCGTTATTTGGTAACCGGGGGCGCCGGATTCATCGGTTCGCACACTGTGGACGAACTGGTGCGCCGCGGGCATGACGTCGTAGTGTTCGATGACCTCTCGACCGGAAAGGCCGCGAACCTCGCCCACGTAGAACCGCAAGTTGAAATTTTGCACCAGAGCATTACGGATTTGGACAAGCTGCGCGGGGCCTGCCGTGGAATTGACTACGTGATTCACCTGGCGGCGCGCACTTCCGTGCCGCAATCGATGGCCGACCCCGTTGACACCAACCGCGTCAATGTGGAAGGAACACTCAACGTTCTTCTCGCCGCACGGGACGCCAAAGTCAAACGCGTCGTCTTCGCCGGTTCCACCGCCGTCTACGGAGACACGCTGACTTTGCCGACGAAGGAAGATACTCCAGTGGCGCCGATCTCTCCCTATGGCGCTTCAAAACTTGCCGGTGAAATTTATGGCCAGGTCTTCCATCGCTCCTACGGGCTCGAATTTGTTTCCCTCCGGTACTTCAACGTGTTCGGCCCGCGGCAGGATCCCAGTTCACCTTACTCCGGCGTTCTTTCGCGCTTCGGTGCGGCACTTTTGAATGAAGCGCAGCCAACTGTCTTTGGTGACGGCGAACAATCCCGCGACTTTGTATATGTTGGGAACGTGGCCGAAGCCAACCTGCTGGCTTGCGAGGCGAAAGGCGCCGCGGGGTTCGCCCTCAACGTGGGGACTGGATCCCGACACACGCTCAACCAGACACTTACTTTGCTTGAAAAGATTACCGGCCGGCCGGCAAAGGCAAAATACGCTCCGCCACGTGAGGGAGATATTCGCGATTCTCAAGCGGACATTACCCGGGCCAGAAACGTGCTAGGCTACAGCGCGCGCGTGGGGTTTGAGGAAGGCTTGAAACGCACCTGGGAGTGGTTTTGCACCAGCGAGGGCGCGACGAGCCGCAAGTAGCTCTCTCTGACAGTCGCACGCCATATTGCAGCAAATCGTATTTCTTTGAGGAGTATCCGAACGTCGATGGGCGCCATGATCGAAGTGCGTGACCTGGTGAAGAATTTCGGGGAATTTTGCGCCGTGGATCATATTTCCTTCGCTGTCCCGGAAGGTGCCATCTTTGGTTTTCTGGGCCCCAACGGTGCGGGGAAAACCACCACCATCAAGATGCTTACCACGGTGCTCAATCCGTCGAGCGGCAATCTCCTCGTTGACGGGCGTGACCCGATGAAGGACCAGCGCCGGGTGCGCCGGTCGTTCGGGATCGTGTTTCAGGATCCCAGCCTGGACGATGAACTGACGGCGCTCGAAAACATGGAGCTGCACGGCGTGCTCTATAGCGTCCCTTCCGCGGAGCGCCGCGAGAAGATCGCTACCCTCCTGAAATTTGTGGAGCTTTGGGACCGCCGCAACGATTATGTAAAGACGTATTCGGGGGGCATGAAGCGGCGTCTCGAAATTGCGCGCGCGCTTCTGCACAATCCCAGAATTCTCTTTCTCGATGAACCCACCATCGGCCTCGATCCCCAGACGCGAAATCATATTTGGAGCTTCATTCAGATGTTGAGCAAGGAACAGGGTGTCACCGTTTT
Source organism: Terriglobia bacterium (assembly GCA_963705015.1). GTDB lineage: Bacteria > Acidobacteriota > Terriglobia > Acidiferrales > UBA7541 > Palsa-360. Next base: position 4,140,551 of record CAVPIN010000002.1, on the reverse strand, counting down.
TTTCACCACGCATTATATGGAGGAAGCCGACCGGGTGGCGGATGAAGTCGCTGTCATTGACCACGGCAAAATCGTCGCGCAGGATTCTCCCGCGGGGTTGAAGGAAAAGACGCAGCGCCAGACGCTAGAGGAGGCGTTCATCGTGCTGACCGGACATACCATTCGCGATGAAGAAGCGACCTCATCGGACAGAATGCGCATGATGCGGCGCGTGTGGAGAGGCGGAGGCCGTCGATGAACGCGATCTACATTCTCTGGTTAAGACAAATCAAGCGTTTCGTGCGTTCTCCCTCGCGCATCGTCGGTTCGCTGGGGCAGCCTCTCCTGTTCCTGATCGCGCTGGGCTTTGGCTTCGGCCCGACGTTCCAGAAAGCGGGCGGCGGAAGCTACATTCAGTACCTCGCGCCGGGTGTGATTTCCATGGGCATCCTGTTCACGGCTGTGTTTAGCGGAATTGAAATCATCTGGGACCGCCAGTTCGGCTTTCTAAAGGAAACACTGGTCGCCCCGGTTTCACGGCTACAAATTGTTTTGGGACGGACTCTGGGCGGGGCCAGTGTCGCGCTATTTCAGGGCACCGTGGTGCTGATCGTCTGCCTGATTGCGGGATTCCGATTCGAGCGCGTGTTGTTTCTTCCCTTCGCATTGGTATTCATGTTCCTGATCGCCGTCCTGTTTACAGCCATTGGCACCGCCATTGGTTCCAATCTCCAGGATATGCAGGGATTTCCGCTGGTCATGAATTTCCTCGTCATGCCTTTGTTTTTCTTCTCGAACGCGCTCTTCTCGATTGCCGGTCTTCCGAAGCCGTTGCAGGCGGTGATTCATCTCAATCCGCTTTCGTACGGCATCGACGGGATGAGGGGCTCGTTCGGCCACGTCTACGTTTTTGGCCTCGGTACGGATTTTGTCGTGCTGAGTGTCCTCACGGCAATTCTGCTCGCCGTGGGAAGCTATTTCTTTTCGAAAATACAGTTGTAGGCGCGAGGTCCGCCACGATTGGCGGGCCGGGTGCCCCACGCTTTGTAGGGTTTCAAAGGGTGGGGGTTTAGATTCCTGAAACGACGACTAGCGATGGAATGACCGGGAATTCAGACCCGAGAGCCCCACCCTTGCATACCCCGCAAGGATGGGGCACCCGGCTCAATTCCATGCGAATCGGGCTGTCGGTCTCTCCAGCCGGAAGAGGATGCGACGGAAAACTATTTGGTTCACAGGGAAAGGCGGCGGATGTATAAAAGTATGCCCATCTGATTGGTTCAGGCGAGAATGCCAGCTTCGGACCAGCTCTTGATGTATGTTGCAGGCAAATTGGACGACCTAAAGTTGTAAAAATGGTTAAGCGATGATGCCGACGCGCAGAGAATTTCTAAAACGTGTTTCAAGTGCCGCTGCGGGAGTCTGTTTCGCAAACTCCAGTCGTGCTTATTCCTTCCTAGGTTCTTCGCTGAGCCGTCCGCGCTTTTCCGCACAGAGTGGGGCCAGCCGAAAACGCAGGGAAGTCACGATTGACGGTCACCGCGTGGCGGTGGTTGATGTGCACTCACATGTGCGCGTGCCCGAAGTCTGGGACCTGGTCAAGGCCCGCATGGAGCGCGAGGGCCACGCCATCGAAATGCAGCAGGCGATCCCTGACAATTTAAGCAACATACAAAACGTTGATAACCGCCTGGCTGATTTGGATGAGATGGGAATTGATGTGCAAGCCGTCTCGATCAATCCCTTCTGGTATTGGGCTGACGTGAATCTCGCCCGCCAGATTATTCAGATTCAAAACGAGAAAATCGCCGCGCTATGCGCCGCCCACCCGGACCGGTTCGTGGGCTTGGGCAGCGTGGCATTACAGCACCCGTCCCTTTCGGTGGAGCAAATAGAAGAGGGCATGAGGAAACTCGGGATGCGGGGCTTCGCAATCGGTGGCAGCGTGAATGGAGAAGATCTTTCCGCTCCCAGGTTCAATCCCATCTGGGCCAAGGCGGAGGAACTGGAGGCCCTGATTTTCATTCATCCACAAACCTCAGCCACACCGGTGGACGAACGAAGGATGAAAGGAAATGGCCTGCTCGAAAATGTAATCGGGCATCCGCTCGAAACTACGCTCGCGCTCACTCATTTAATTCAGGACGGGACGCTGGACCTTTTCCCCAAACTTAAAATCTGCGCGGCACATGGCGGCGGATACCTGCCTTCGTACTCGAGCCGGAATGATCAATGCTTGAAAGCCTTTCCGAAGGATTGCCAGCCTTTGAAGAAACTACCCAGTGAATATCTCAAGCAACTTTACTACGATTCCGTGCTCTTTTCGCCCGAGGACATGAGGCATCTGGTCGCTGTAGTCGGCGCCGGCCAGGTGGTCGTAGGTACAGACTATCCCGCTCGGTGGAATCGCACCCCGATCGATGGAATTCTCAGTGTCCCCGAGCTGAACGACGACCAACGGAAGGCGATTTTCAGCGGCACCTTGAACAAATTGCTCAAGATTACTGTTTGAGTCAGATGATGACGATTGCCCAAGCGATCTTACGTGTATGGTCTTAGTGACGAAGTCTCTTTCCAGCAAGGCGCTGAACTAGAGTTTCACGTTGCAGCGAAATGGCCCAAAGGGTATGCCCCAAGTTTGATATTTAAGAAAAGGCCAGATGGCAACGCTCTAGGATGGAGAAGAAAAGAAGTCAAGCTGAAATGCTAAAATGAGAATTCCTTTATGAGCCTTCGCCGCAGTAATCTGCACCAGCGCCGTCTTGGCAGCTTCCGATGGTGTCATTCATGGCGTAGTGACCGACAGCACTGGAAAGCCGATCCGGGGAGGGTCCCTTCCTTGGCGCGGAGCGCCAGTATCTTACGTTCGTGCAAGTGAGTCGCAATCAAGAACAAACTCAATGACTGTGAACGCACCATCAAACCAGCTTCCTTCACAGCATTTGCTTACGGAGGATCAAGATGAGGACGATGAGAGCTACTTTGTGGGCGTTCGTTGCAGTCATATGCATAAGCGCCAGTCTGGCTGCCTCGGACGCGGTCATCCGGGGCGCAGTCACCGATAATGCCGGCAAGCCAATCCGTGGAGCGCTCATCAGAGCGCAGGCGGATTACAAGATCGTTAGCCGGTATTCCCAGAAAGACGGCCGGTATGAAATTACGGTCCCGGCGGGGAGCTACGCGGTAACCGCCGACGCTTTTGGATATGGCTCAAAGCGCGCGGATAAGGACACCGCCCAATCTGGGGATACGAACTTCAAACTTACGCCCGGCCTGAGTGTGGCGCGCCTTTCGGGAGCGGAGATCAAAAACCTCTTGCCTGATACCCCGGGAACCAGGCTCATAGAGGCCTCATGCACTTCTTGCCACAGCATGGCACACATTGCGATTCATAGAGGGAGCACAGCCAAGGAATGGCAGGATTTCCTGCCCACGATGACGCGTGGCAGGTACCCGGTTGTTGCAGATCCCAAACAGAACCCCAACACCACCCAGGAAAAGTTTGTCGCTCTCACCGAAGCACTGGGAAAATATTTTGGCCCGGACTCCCCGCTCAGCCCGGACGCGGACGCTCCGACGGGAGAGCAGATCCAGCACGCGGATCTTTCTGATGCGGCGCTCAGCGCTACGATTCGGGAATATGTCATCCCCACGGCGATGCCGATGGCGCATAGCATGAGCGTGGATACGACTCGGCGCATCGCGTGGTGGGGAGAAGAATCTCAGCTGGCCAACAAGGTTGGCCGCTTTGACATGGATACGGAAAAATTCACCGAATATCCCGCTGAAACAAAGAGCGCGTTTGTCCACACTGGGATCGTGGCCAGGGACGGAACTTACTATGTAACTCTGCCGGGCGGCGGCGACTCCAAGATCGCCTCTGTCTCACCTGACACGGGAAAGCTCACGGAGTACAAATGGCCGGAGAAAAAAGGAAATCCGCACACCATCGCACTCGACAAGGCGGGAAATCTTGTGATGTCGGGAGGAGCAAGCGGCGAGGTATGGACCTTCGATACGGAAACGAAAAAATTCGGATTCCATAAATTCACCGTTCCGTCGTCCTATCCAGCGGACTCGATCGAATTTTGGACCAAACTGCCGGGGGAGGCTCCGCCACCTGTGCAGGCGAGCACGTACGACATCAAAATCGACTCCAAGGGAAAGTATTTCATGACCGCGTTTGGCATGGGGACTCTGCTGAGCCTGGACCCGGCGACTGGGGAGACAAAGTCATATCACCCGGACGGAACCCCGAGCATGCGCGGACTGGCCATTGATGGCCAGGATAATGTCTGGTTCTCCAACTACGACGGGCACAAACTGGGGAAATTTGACCCCAGGACTGGAATGATCAAAGAATTCCAACCTCCCACCAAAAATGCGGCCCCATACGGGATTGTCGTGGATAAGGCCGGGTACGTTTGGTATTCGGACCTGTTCGGAAATAACCTTACTCGGTTTGACCCCAAGTCCGAACAGTTCGTGGAATACCCTCTTCCCACAAAGGACGCCGGCCCTAAATTCATGTCCGTGGACGGGAACGGAAAAGTATGGTTTACCGAACTCATGGGCGCCAAGATCGGCATGATTGATCCCGGGGACGGCAAGTAGGAAGTTTCCGCACACCAAACAGCGCGGTCGGGCTGGCCCAAGTAAGGTTCGCCAGCCCATCCGCATTCCTAATATTTGATCCGAGTTTAAGGCCGACCTTACTCCGTCTCGCCGCAGGTGCTGCTAGCGCTTCCCGTATGGCTTGACGGGAACAAACTTTTGAATCCGTTTGCCCGTCTGCACCTCGCCCGTATAAATGTTTCCGTGGGAATCCGAGGCGACGCCATCGATGTAATAGAACTGTCCGGCCATGCGTCCTTCACCACCGATCGAGCCAACTGTAGTGCCTTCTTTGCGGTTGATGATCCAGACCTTATTGTTCGCCATGTCCGCGATGAAGACAAACTTCTGCTCCGGAGCAGGCGAGAAGGCAAGATTCAGGACGGTTCCGCAGGAAGCGAATTTGGGACTGCCAACTCCACATTCGGGACCGCGCGCGGGCGTCGAGGGATGGACGAAAAATTCCTGCACGAACTTACCCTGCTTCGTAAAGACCTGAACTCTGTTGTTGCCGCGTTCGCAAACGTACACCAATCCGTCCGCCGAGATGTGGATGCAGTGGAGCGGGGCTCCAAACCCCTCGATGTCTGGAGGAGGCCCCGATCTCCAGTCATAGGGCGGCACGGGATCATTGCTAATCTCACTCAAGGGCATCCCGTGGCCGCCCCAGCCGCGCTTGAATGCGCCGGTGTCCATGTCATAAACGAGGACGCGCTTGTTCAGCTGCTCACCCTCGGCGATGTATATTTCATGTGCATCGTCGTCTAACTCAAAGTATGGCACTCCGCTATAGAGAAAGTCGGTTTGCTGGTTATTCTCTTTTAAGCTCTCTACCGCCTGCCCCGGCACCGGGCGGGGGCCGCGATGGCCAAAATCCCAGAGTAGCTTTCCATCACTTGAGAATTTGAGGATGCTATCTCCCCGTGCCTGCCCGGCTATCCAGACGTTCCCCTTTTTATCTGTGGTAATTGACTGTTCGCTGGTCGGCCAGCCGGGTACATAGTCCGGGCCTCCCCAGGATTTCAGGAGATTGCCATTGGTATCGAATTCGAGGACCGTTGGTGCCGCCACGCAGCAATCGGTGCGCGGAGGTGTTGTCGATGCGCCATTCTCATCCGGCATCATTGCCCGCGAACGATTGAACACCCAAATGTGATCATCTTTATCTACGGTTAAAGTGGGGACCTGTTGCATGATCCACTTATTTGGCAACGGCTTGGGCCAAAAGGGATCCACCTTATACATGGGTCGATCTTGCACTTGCGCCGCCGGACCGCTGGCCAGCGCCCAAATACAGCACAGGCCGATCGTCGCGGCAAACCCCTTGGCACATCTCTTCCAAGTTTGCATGGAATGCTTCCCCCTTCATCTGCATATGGGCGGGACCTGGTAGTCACGCGGGCGAAGTCTATTCCTCGCCACTGCGCATAGCAACTGGGAATTGAATGCTGTCCCCTTTAAATTTTAGTTGCGGCGAGGGGGTCATCCTTAATGACTCCTTCATCTTTCTCTTGACTTGCTATACCGGTCGTAGTATCGCTATGCGACCAAGAACTTGCCTTACAATCGGCCCAGCAATATCTAGGAGGAAATACCTTGAACAATCGAGAACTGGTCCGGGCACTCCGTTTTGGTGCGGGCTTTTCCAAACTGATTTCACTTGTGTCGTTTTTTTCCTTACTCGCAATCTTTCCGGTACTCGCGCAACAATCTACGGGGACGATTCTGGGCGTTGTGAAAGACTCCACCGGAGCCTCAATGCCAAACGCCAGCGTCTCAGTGACGAATGTTGACACAAATGATGTCCGGACGACCACTACAGGGAATGATGGGGCGTTTAGAGTCCCCGCGTTACAGCCTGGGCACTATTCGGTGAGGGTGGAAAAAACCGGGTTCAAGACGCAGACGCAAACCTCATTGAATTTGGACGTGGCGCAGGAGCTGGTGGTGAACCCCACGATGGAGGTGGGTTCCACGACGCAGGAAGTGGTGGTGACAGGGGAAGCGCCACTGGTGGATACAACTACCAGTTCGCTGGGCGGATTGGTAAACGATGCGAAGATGTCCGATCTTCCCTTGAACGGCCGCAATTTCGTGGATTTGGAACAATTGCAACCGGGCGTGACAAACAACACCAACTTCGTCAGCGGAAACGCTCAAAACAATAACCAGGGGGAATGGTTCAGCAGCAACGGGGCGCCCCTCCGCTCCAACAATGTGTCCTTGGATGGCGCCTTGATGATAAATCTGCGCGGAACCACCGCCGCAGCGGTCGGTGTGACGCTCGGCGTGGATGGCATCAAAGAGTATAAGGTCATAACAACTTCCTTCAGCGCTGATTACGGAATGTCTATGGGCAGCCAAGTCGTGGTTGCGAGCAAGGGCGGATCGAACCGCTTTTCCGGAGACGCCTTCGAGTACTTGCGGAACAGCGCGATGGATGCCAGGAATTTCTTTGACACTTCTCACCTTCTCACCGGAAAGCGCCTGCCGCAACTCCAGCGGAGCAACTTTGGCGGCTCCTTCGGCGGCCCGATCAAGAAAGACAAGACGTTCTTTTATGCAGTGTACGAGGGCCTGCGGCAGCACGCCGGAGCTACTATATTGGACACTGTCCTTCCCGGCGGGAACTTTACTAGCGGTCCGGGACAACCGAATTGCCATGTGGCGACAGCCAATCCGTGCGCGACCGCCAGCGGGGGCGTTGTGGCGCCCGCGATCATCCCTCTTCTTGCGCTCTACCCCAATCCGGTCCTGAATACGGCCACCAACAATTATAGTTACCCGGCCGTTAATCCGACGAATGTGGACTTCGGACAAATCCGCGTGGACCAGAACCTCTCGGATAAGAACTCAATCTTTGGCCGTTACACTGTCGAGAACTCAAGTCAAGGGGCTCTGGCCAAATACCCGCAATTTAATTATCTCACCGCGGGCCGGGACCAATTTTTGACCGTGGCGGGAACCCACATCTTCTCCGCCACGCTGCTGAACACAGTTCGGGCCTCTTATAGCCGGACTAACATTAGTCCCACGAATCAATACTTTGGGAATTTCATCTCGCCTCAATTATCTTTGGTCCCTAATCAGCCGATCGGGGACATTTCCGTGGGTGGAATAACCACGTTCGGTCCGACCAACACCGCCCCACAGGTTCTCCTACAACAGATCGGCACCTTGAGTGATGACATTTATTATACGAAGGGGCATCACAGCTTGAAGTTTGGGACGTTGTTAAACCGGTTTGAGGATAGCATGGTCATAACCACGAATGCGAATGGGTCCATCGGCTTCTCCAATGTCGCCAATTTCCTGGCGGGTCTCCCGACAACTTATACCGTCTTGGATCCCGGATTCGACGAGAACCGGGATATGGTTTTCTACACATACGGGTTCTATGGACAGGACGATTGGCGTGTTAGCTCCCGGGTTACGCTTAATTTGGGCTTACGATATGAGGCCATGACAACGCCGGCGGATTGCTGTGGGCGCGACTATGCATTCCTCAGCTTGACCGCTCCGACGACAACTCACAACGCACTCATGACGAATCCGTCGCACAAGAACTTCAGCCCGCGTGTAGGTTTCGCTTGGGACGTGTTCGGAACAGGAAAGACTTCCGTGCGCGGTGCCTGGGGGATTTATTACGATCTCGGGAACATGGGTTTTGTTTTGTACAATGACCCACAGGGCACACCGCCCCTTTCGGCCCAAACCACGGTAAATTACCCCGCAAACAATACGACAGCCGTTACGTTTCCATTGGCTGCTGGCACGGCAGCCACGAGCGGCGGGAGCCTTCACACCATGGCCTACAACGTCCAGCAGCCCTACATGTTGCAGCAGAATCTGACGGTCGAGCAGAAGTTACCGTTTAACTCGGCACTCTCAGTGTCCTATGTAGGCTCACGTGGGATTCATTTGTGGATGGCTGAAGAAGGAAACCCTTGCACTCCCACTTCTATCACAAATGGATACCCATATTGGTCGCAACTTTGCGGGCAAGGTCGGCTGAACCCCAATTGGGGGGATGAGATTCTCCACGATACAAATGGGAGTTCAACTTACAACTCCTTGCAACTGTATTTGACCAAGCGGATGAGTCACGGATTAGAGTTTCAGACCTCCTATACCTGGAGCCACCTTTTCGACGTCACACAGGGCGAAGGGGGGGGCGGTGAGTGCATCAGTGGGGGGTCCAACAATGTTGAATATGCCCCGGATAAGCCACATTTTGGCAGGGGCCCGTCTTGCTTTGATGCCGCCGATAATTTGCGCATCAATCTTCTCTATCACCTGCCAAGCATCAAAACGGACAACATTATGGGCCGCACTCTCCTTAGTGGATGGTGGACCGGAGTAATTGAATCCTGGCAGACGGGATTTCCGTTCAATCCGATGGTGAACGCTGACCGGTCGCTATCCGAGAACCTGAGCTCTCAAAACTCAAACAGCCAGCCTGATCACGCAAGTATTGGGACTGCCACGGTGGCCCCGGGCCAAACCGGGCCTGATGGAACTACGAATACCACGCACTCTACTTTCATCCCCTATAATAAAGCGACGGCTATCACCGGCAATCCAAACCAATGGTTTAACCCCTTGATGTTCATCCCGGGACCGATTGGTTACCTCGGTACTGCCTCCAGGGACATGCTCCGAGGGCCGCACCTGTCGGAGTTGGATCTCTCGCTCAATAAGGATACGGCATTGCCAATTCTGGGGGAGAACGGAAAATTGGAAATCCGCGCAGAATTCTTCAACATCCTGAACCACGCGAATTTCGGCATGCCAAACAGCTATGCGTATGCAGGAACGCTGGGCGATACGAGTAGCTACGTAGAGTCTCCGCTGGGGACCGCGGGAGCAATTACAAACACGATCACGACCTCGCGCCAGATTCAGCTGGCATTGAAGTTTATCTTCTGAGTTAACGATATCGGATCGGCTCCTGAGAAATTGAAAAGGGTCCATACTACGTTTCATCGCTGGAGATGAAAGCGATGAAGTAGATCGCGTTTTATTCGAGAAATACTCCATGGGCAGCTTCTGCGACACACAGAGAAGAATTAGACCTGCAGAGCTCTCATGCTCCACACAGATATTCGAGCGCGCTGTCGATCTGTCACACAAAGTAGGAGAGCCACGTCGTATGAGACCGAAACTGATGTCAGCAATTAATCGCGTATCCTTCCCAGGTTTCCTGGAGGGATTCCTTCACACGGGGAAGCTCCTATTTTCCTTGTCACTCGCGCTCGTATTTATTTCAGCACCGATCTATGCTCAGAGCAGTTGGCAACCGCTCACGGTGTTCCCGGCTCCGACTAAGGAAATGAATGCCGTCGCGGCAGGCGGCAAGATCTATATGTTTTCAGGCCAAGGTACCTTCTTCACGCCGCTCGGACTGGTGTACGCGTATGATCCGGCAACAAAGTCCTGGACCAAGAAAAAGCCGATGCCGTTACCGGCCCATCACGTCGCCATGGTCGAGTACAACGGGAAGATCTATGCGTTCGGTGGTTATAAGAAACCCGCATCGGGCGAGATCGCGTGGGAACCCATCAACAATTCCTGGGAATATGATCCCGCAGCCGACGCTTGGAAGCCGCTAGCACCTATGCCTTCGTACCGAGGGTCGGCCTCCGCGGCGGTTGTGAATGGCAAAATCTACGTCATGGGTGGTGGAGGCGTTGCGTCGGGAATGAAAAACATGCCGATGGTTCTGGGTCCGGTCATAACGCCGAATCGCTCACTGACTACCGTCGAGGAATATGATGTCGCCTCGAATACATGGCGTGCCCCCACGACGATGCCAACGCCGCGAAATCACTTTGCCGTCGCCGCGGTAAACGGGAAAATATATGCGATTGGCGGCCGTATGGGCTCGGCTTTTGGCGCTCCCGGCACCGACACCGAAGTCGTCGAGGAATATACGCCGGCAACCAATATGTGGGGCTCGGAAAAGGCGAAAATGTCGACCCCGCGCGCCTCCATGAGCTGGGGGGTGTACAACGGTAAGATTATTGTAATCGGTGGGGACATGGGGGACGCCCGCGTGTCAGTTACTTTTCGAACGGCTGAGGTGTACGATCCCGCGACGGACCAATGGAGCGTCCTTCCCACGGTCCCACAGGGCCGGGAACCGACGACGGGTGCTGTCGTTGGCGACACGTTCTATCTCTTGAGCGAATACAGGGGCTATAAGTTACAGACCGGCGAAAGAAAAGAGTCAGATGGAAATCCATTTGACGCATTGCGCCTCGATCTCTTGCAATGACGCGTGTCGCCTTCGTTAAGCACCCGATCACGGCGACGCAAACGGATTTCCGTGGCGGGTCATATTTCAGAGGCAAAGTGGAGGTCTTTATTTCCCTGCGCAGATTGTTCGTCCTTTCCACATTCGTCATCATGAGTATCTCAACGGCGCGGGCTCAGAAGCAGAGCCTTTGGCAATCCCTGGCAACGTTTCCGGGGCCGTACCGGGAAGCCACGATCGTGGCGGCGGGGCAAAAGGTCTACATGTTTACCGGGCAGGGAACGGGCTATGTGCCCCTCGGCTTGGTATACGAGTACGACCCCGCAAAGAATATGTGGACGGAAAAGAATCGGATGCCGCTTCCGTCTCACCACAACGCGATCGTTGAATATAACGGCAAGGTTTATTTCTTCGGCGGCTTTCGGGCGCCGGAGACAGGGCAACTCGGTTGGGAACCAATCGATAATTCCTGGGAATACGATCCGAAGACCGACACCTGGAAAGCTTTGAAACCGAGCCCCTCCAAACGGGGCGCAGGCTCGGTGGCAGTGGTGAATGGGAAGGCCTACTATATGGGTGGCCTCGCCGTTCATCCGGGCATGAAGAACGCCACGGTCAACAATGGTTTTCCTAACCTGCCACGCCGATCCGTGACCACCGTTGAGGAATATGACTTTGCTTCAAATAGTTGGCGTGAGCGAAACCCGATGCCAACTCCCCGCCATCACTTTGTAGTCGCCGCGGTCAACGGGAAAATTTATGCGCTCGGCGGCCGCCAGGGATTCTTGAGCAATAGCGTGGGCTTTACGGATGCCGTCGAGGAATATGATCCTGCCACCGATCTGTGGTCAGCCGCAAAGACGAGAATGCCTGTCGCGCGGGAAGCCATGGCCTTTGGCGTTTACGACGGGCGGCTTTTCGTCATCGGTGGCGGACTTCGTGCTGCTTTCAGTTCGTTTGAGTCGGTGCGCGCCATGGATGTATACGAACCCGCGACGGACCAATGGTTTACTCTCCCATCCGTGCCCGCAGGCCGCGAACCCATCGCGGCTGCCGTCATCGGCGACACCCTCTATCTGCTCAGCAACGACGGAATCAATCGACTGCCAGGTGGGACGGCAGGGAAAATGCCTTCAGAGTCTCAACCGATCCCGTTTGATTCCATTCGCCTCAGTAGTTTTTTCAAGTGACGAGGGCGACTTTACAAGGATGATTACATACCGGAGGTTCTGATGTCCCTGCGCAAACTGTTCATCCTTTCGACATTCGTCTTTATGAGCTTCTCCGCGGCACGGGCTCAGAAGCAGAACCTGTGGCAATCCCTGGCGCCTTTTCCGGGCCCATACCGGGAAGCTGCCCTCACAGCGGCAAACCAAAAGATCTACATGTTTGCCGGGCAGGGAACGGGGTATGTACCACTTGGGCTGGTCAACGAGTACGACCCAGCAAGGAATAAGTGGACCGTAAAGAAGCGGATGCCGCTGCCGTCCCACCATAACGCGACCGTCGAATACAACGGCAAAATCTACATGTTCGGTGGCTTTAAGCTGCCGGACACCGGACAGTACGGCTGGGAGCCAATCGACAATTCCTGGGAGTATGATCCCAACACCGACACTTGGAGAGCCTTAAAACCGAGCCCTTCCAAACGGGGAGCAGGCTCAGTGGCAGTAGTGAACGGGAAGGCCTACGTTATGGGCGGCCTTGCCGTCCATCCCGGCGTGGAGAACGCTCCGATCAACATTGGGAACGATGATACGCCACGCCGCTCCGTATCCACTGTTGAGGAATATGACTTCGCTACGGACAGTTGGCGCGAGCGAAGCCCGATGCCAACCCCCCGCCATCATTTTGTGGTCGCTGCGGTTAACGGGAAAATTTATGCGCTCGGCGGCCGCCAAGGACTGGCCCGCAGAAGCGTGGGCTATACAGATGCCGTCGAGGAATACGATCCCGCCACCGATATGTGGTCAGCGGAGAAGACCAGAATGCCTGTCGCGCGCGAAGACATGAGCTATGGCGTTTACAACGGCCGCATTTTCATCATCGGCGGAGGACTTCGCAGCCCCTATGGAACGTTTGAGTCCGTCCACGCTGTGGACGCATACGAACCCGCGACGGATCAGTGGTTCACTCTCCCATCGTTACCCGCGGGCCGCGCTCCCACGTCGGCGGCGGTCATCGGCGACACTCTTTATCTGCTCAGCTACGACGGAATCGAGCGGCGACCAGCTGGCGGAGGAGAGTCGGCACCAATCCCATTTGATTCGATTCACCTCAGCAACTTCTTTAAGTGAAAGCGCGCCTTTAAAAGGACGATTGTGTGCTGGTCGTCTGATTTACGATGGCTTGAGTGCCTTTCGCCGTGGGAAGCTATCTCTTTTCGAAAATACAGCTGTAGGCGCAAGCGCAGCCACCCGTTGGTGGACCTGTTTCAGATAACCCGTTAATCAGGACTCACCCGAGCCAGCGCCGTGCGTATATACTCATATCAGGCTAGCTGAGGACATGTTGAGTGTATTTTGCAGCCGGACGACCGCATTAATGTTGGGATTGTATCTGGTCTTTTTGGTTTCGCACAAAACCTATGCTGCCCAAGACCTTTCTGGCGCAGACAGTCCCCAGAACGCTGTTGTCCTCACCAAACTCGTCCAACCAATTTATCCGCCACTGGCACGGGCGGCACACATAACGGGCGACGTAGATTTAGTCATCACCGTCCGATCCAATGGTGATGTTGATTCTGTAGTTGTGGCAAGTGGTCATCCACTCCTGAAAGATTCTGCGGTGACTAGCGCCCGACAATCTCAGTTTGAGTGTCGGGGATGTACAGAACAGTTTAATGAGTATCGATTGGTTTACACGTTTCATATCGAAGGCGAGTGCGAGTGTGAACCAAGAGAAACACCGTCCATCAAAAGAGAACCACAGCAGGCCTATCCTCAATTTCCTAATGCGCAACACCGTGTCACTGTAGTTGCTCAACTCGTTTGCATCTGCGACCCAGTAGCTACAAAAATCAGAGTCCGCTCTATGAAATGTCTTTACCTTTGGAGATGCGGGTCCAAAATGGAATAGGTCCTCATAAATCAGTCGGAAACTGATGTCATAACGAGAGCGGCCTCACAGCGGCCCGAGTAAACTGTTTCGGTGTTCACCCTAACAGCGCTCGAGTCGAAGGAGGCCTCGATGCGGATTATAGGCGTTGATTTACACGCGCGGCAACAGACGATCGCCATGTTGGACACCGAAACCGGGGAGGTGACGGAGAAGGCCCTGAAACATGAGGGAGAGACGGTACGGGAGTTTTATGCAGCACTGGCGGGTCCGGTCCAGGTAGGGATCGAAGCCACCGGATCGATGCATTGGTTTTTGGAGTTGATGGAAGAGTTTGGGATTGACCGCCGAGTGGGTCATCCGTCGGAGATCCGCAAAGCGGAAGCACGCAAACAGAAACACGACCGGCGGGACGCAGCGTTGCTGCTGAAGCTCCAAGTCGAAAACCGTTTTCCCTCGATCTGGATGCCTTCGACCGAGCAGCGCGATCTGCGGACACTGCTGCTGCACCGTCATCAGTGGGTGCGGATGCGAACGCGGGTGCAGAACGCACTGCAAGCCATTGCGCTCAGTCGCGGTCTGCGTCGAGGCAAGACCCTGTGGAGCCAAGCAGGACAACAGGCCATCGAATCGTTACCGCTGCCACCGCATGCCGCCTATCGACGGGCCGAGTTGCAAGGCTTATACCGCATGTTGCGCGAGAAGATCGAAGAGCTGGACAGGCGGGTGAAGGAGCAAGCCCTGCAACGCCCTGGGGCCAAACTGCTGATGACCCATCCAGGAGTGGGACCCGTCACGGCGTTGGCTACCGACGTATTTTTAGGTGACCCGGCGCGGTTCGCGAACGGCAAAGCGTTGGTGAGCTACGTGGGGATCATCCCGAGCGAATATTCCAGCGGCGGTCAGCAGCGATTGGGCAGACTGAGCAAACAAGGCAACCCACTGCTGCGTTTTCTCTGGTGCGAGGCTGCTGTGCACGCCGTACGCCGAGACCCAGAGTTGCAACGCTTCTACCGGCGCAAGTTGCCCCAGAAGGGATTGGGCAAAGCCAGAGTTGCTGCAGCTCGCAAACTCGGTATCCGTCTGTGGATTATGTTGCGCGATCAAATCGATTACCAAGAGTTCTGTCGCCGCGGCCAGATGCGGCAGAAAAGCGGTGGTGCCCGTGCGGGGATGCCAGAGGTGGGCCATAGTCCTGTAGTGCAGTGACTGTGAAACTGATTAGGCTACCCGCCTCCCTGAATCGCAGGGAGTTCGAATAACTCATCATGGTCCTTGGTGACCGAAGAGATGTTTGGTGGGCAACACCGAATGGATGAACGGACACGGGCTGAGCGAGTCGGGTGAACACACATGAAAGGTACTCGACGGCTTACGATTTGCCGAACCACCCGGCGCTTCTGCGCCCACGGATGGGTGTGCGCAAGGCAACTCAAAGACCAATGAAGACCACTCTTGACACGGCCGCCCTCGTTAGAGATGGCCGACTATCAACTACCTCGACCAATTGACAGGACTGCCGGACAGATGCGGCAGCAATTCGGTAAGGCTATCCACCAAAATATCAGGGGGAAATTCGGCAAGGCGGTGGCTGCCAAAGCCATAAGTCACGCCGCAGGCCCAGGTCCCCGCATTACGAGCCGTTTGGACATCCACTTCCGAATCACCGACAAACATGGCTTGCTCGGGCGCGGCGCCAAATTCGCGCAAAATGGTTTCAACGCCCATGGGATCGGGCTTCTTGCGCTCAAAGCTGTTGCCGCCATACACAAAACGAAAGCGATTCGATAGGCCCAAACCTTGCAAGATACCGCGGCTGGCTCCCACCGGTTTGTTGGTGAGCACTGCCATGTGCATCCCGGTAAGCGCATCGAGCGCTTCGCGCACCCCGGGATATAGGGAAGTGTGGTCGAGCTTGTGCACGGCATAATATTTGATGAAGAATTCCAGGCCACGCAGGCAATCCTCTTCCGTCGCGCCTTCTCCCAGAGCGCGCGCGATCAGGCTGGGAGCCCCCTGGCCAACGTAGCTGAAGATCTGTTCGTGCGGCAGGGCGCTGCGACCCAATTCGGCAAGCGCCGCATTGACCGCCAGGGCCAAGTCGAGCTTCGAATCAATCAGCGTGCCGTCCAGATCGAAAATCAGAGCGCGCACGCTGGAAAAACGCGGTGTTTGATCCCCGATCAATCTTGAGCCGTCTTCCATGCGCTATTGATTGTAATATATTGGATTGTCTCCCTTGAGAGATAAAGCCTCTGAAGGTGCTAGTAGGACAGGCACTCTTGCCTGTCCCGTGCAATTGACTACGACATGCGGGGACAGGCAAGAGTGCCTGTCCTACGGAGGAAGTGCGAATGGCAGAGATTTTTCCGTTTCGAGCATACCGATATAACGCGGCGCGCGTCGACCCGGCCAAGGTCCTCACCCAGCCCTACGACAAGATTACGCCGGCCATGGCGGAGAAATACGCGGCGGCGAGCCCCTACAACCTGATTCCCATCGAGAAAGGAAAGTCGCTGCCCACGGACACGCCCGAGAACAATGTCTATTCGCGTGCCGCGAAGGCGCTCGATGAATGGATTCGGGCCGGAGTGATTGTGCAGGACGCGGCACCATCTTTCTACGCCTACTTTCAGGAATACACAGTGCCGGGAACCAGTGACCGCCAGGCTCGCAAGGGCTTCATCGCGCTGGGCCGAGTGGAAGACTACTCGGCAGGCGTAGTGTTTCGCCATGAGCAGACGCTGTCGGGACCGAAGGCCGACCGGCTGGAATTATTGCGGCACACACAGACGCATACGGGACAACTGTTCATGCTCTACAGTGACTCGACGGGTCAAGTCGACGCTCTGCTCGACGCTGCAGCGCAGGCCGCGCCTCAGGTCGAAGTCCGCGATGAGTATGACGTCGTGCACCGGCTGTGGCCCGTGACCGATACCGGAACGATCGAAGTCATCCGGCGAGGGCTGGCGGATAAGAAACTTGTCATTGCGGATGGACATCACCGTTATGAGACGGCATTGGCGTACCGGGACGAATGCCGCGCGCGCGCGGGCAGGATTGACCGCGATGCCCCCTACGAAAAAGTAATGATGACGCTCTTTAATACAAACGGTAAAGGCCTGACGATCCTGCCGACGCATCGCGTGGTTACGGGCGTACCCGGTTTTTCGTTTGAGCAGTTTCGCGCAGCACTCGCGAACATGTTTGACTTGCGATCCTATCCGTTCGAGACCGCTACCGGTCGTCCCCAGGCCTATGAAAAATTCCAGCGCGATCTGCAAACCAGTGGCAAACAACAGAGAGGCATCGGTTCGTACGCAGGTGGCGGGGCATTTCATATCTTTACGCTCAAACCAGGAGCTGACCTGGAAGCCTTGCTGCCGGGCGTCTCACCCGCGCAAAGGCAGCTGGATGTCGTGCTCCTGCACCGTCTGATTCTTGAACGCGGTCTTGGAATTACACCGGATGCGGTGAAAACGGAAAAAAATATTACCTACGAACGGGAGATGGACGCGGCCATCGCAGAAGTGGATCAAGGACGCGCGCAAATCTGTTTCTTATTAAACCCAGTCAGTGTGGAAACCGTTGCGGATATGGCCATGGCAGGCGAAGTGTTGCCGCAAAAATCCACCGACTTTTTTCCGAAGCTGATGAGCGGGATTACAATGTACCGGCTGAAGGACTAAAAACAAATCGAGGCATCACCGTTTGAAACCGGTGCTGCCTCGGGAATTTTTCATTCGCGAAACTACTTCGAGAAGCTGGCGATCGCGGCTGCTTCCGAGGGATAGGTGTCAAAGACAGTAACCAGCTTGGTCACCTGCAAAAGCTCCTGGAATTTCGCCCCAAGATTGGAAATTTTCATCGACGCACCCTGCGACCGCGCGCTGGTATGCAAAGCCACAAGCGTTCCCAGCCCTGAGCTGTCGATATAGGTGACATTGCCCATGTTCAGGACAATCTTTTTCTGACCCGCTGACAGCAGCGCCTTCACCTTCTCGCGCAGCGCGTTGCTCTCTTCGCCCAGCACGATTCGTCCTTCCAGCCCTTCCACCTCCACCCCATCTACCACGCGATCCGTAATTTTGAGTGCCACAGGACTTCCTCCTCAGCTAGATCATTCTTTTGAATTTGAGCTTCTCGCGCCGCACCCGCTCTCATGCCGCCGCGGCAAACGGCATCAATAATAATCGGAGCAGGACAGGTAATAGCCACACCTCTCGCACACCAGCTTGCACCGCTTCGGTTCCAATTGCAGCGAGCACACCGGGCAGAAACTAATGGGATGCTCCGCGCCCTGCGGCTCGTTGGCAGATTCTGATCGACTCAAGACCTGGCGCGCGTCCATAGAACTTGGCATATTTTAGCGGGCTTTAAGTCGCCGACGCCCGCCCCGGCGGGCTTTGGCGACGGCGCGTAAAGCCCAAACCTTTATTTATGGCGGGCTCCAAGTAGAGCCCGCACCCGAAGCCGGATGGTTATAACATAAGCGGCCAGAGGTGGGAAGTGCCGGATTGCTCTAGGACGTGTTGATCCCGATCTTGAAGAACCGCACCCCGGATTTCCATTCCATTGCAACCGCGGGGATGCCCCGGGCATCTATGGTACTAGAGGCCGCAGAATGATCAGGCCCTTCCAAATCATTTCGACAATATTTGCGGCAACCTTGGTTTGTTCCGCTGCCGGAGCTCAGATGCGCGCCGGGGCCATGTCGGTTCGGATGCCTGCAGTTCGTCTGGCGCCTGTGGCGAGGACATCGATTTCCATGGCCGCTCCCCGGTCAACTCGGTTAGGTTCCGGCATCCGAATTTTGCCGAACGGGCAGTTCGCCCCGGGTTTCTCGACATTTGCAAATGGAGTCAGCTTTGCCAGCGGGAACGGAGTGCCGGGCTTGGGCTTTGATTACCCTCACTTGGCCGCAATCAGTGGCGGGCTCCGCAACAACGGGTCTGGCCATTTCAGGCGAGGCTCTCATCGAGGGCAGACCCCCTATGCGGCGGTGCTGATCGGCGGATATCCCTACTACGGCGATTATTACGGTGATTATTACGGTGATTCCCCAGATTACGGACAGCCTCAACAGCAACAGCCACAGGCGGTCGAAGTCCCACAGTCGGCTCCGACGGCACCGGACCAGCAGTATGTTGGGTCAGGCAATGACTCGTCAGTTCCTGCGGCGACTTCATCGGCACCCGCCTCTCCTGTCCGCGACGTAGGGGACTTCATCCTGGTCCGGCGAGATGGGCGGGTTCTCTTCGCATCGGCCTTCTCGATCGTTGGTGATCAATTGCGCTATGTCACGCCTGAAGGAATCCGCCACTCCGTTCCAATGGCGGAGATGGACCCAGACGCAACCCAGCAGATGAACGAGGCCCGCGGAACCACCGTACAACTCCACAACTGACTCTCGACGAACCCTTCAGACGCATGACATAAAATCTAGGATCTCGACTCCAGGCACAGCTTTGTGATCTTCCAAGTGGGTATTCAATTTGATCCAGAACGGAAGAAAAAGCTGCCCGCCCAAAGAACGGGCGGCCTCTACGAAACCTGCCACCAACACGGTTGCGCGGCTTTTGTAGCGGCCGAACCGTCCCGCGTTTTTCGGAACGGATCGGGCACATTTCCAATTGCCTCAAAACCAGAGTTGGACGGTCGCGCCACACGCAGATTTACTTCGAGGGTTGCATCGGCTGGGGCATGATGTAGCCGGCCTGTTGCGGCAGGCCTGCGCGTTCAAATTGGACGGTCGTGTGGGTGATATGAAAGTCCGCAGCCAGATGCTCCCGGATGTTCTTGAGAATTCTTTCACTTTCCTCCATGTGCATATCCGGAATGCACACGTGGCAGGAAAGCGCCAGGAGTTCGGTTCCAATCGTCCAGATATGGATATCGTGGACTTCTTGAACGCCTTTGGTGCTCAGAATGGAGCGCGCCACTGCCTCTAGTTCAAGGCCCTTCGGCAGTCCCTCGAGCAGGACGTTACCTGCCTCCCGTAACAGACCGTTGGTCGACCAAAGTACGAGAGCGGCAATGGCGACGCCAATGGCCGGGTCCAGCCACTGCGCGCCGGTAAATCGAATGGCGAGAGCGCCAACAAGGATTCCCAAATTGGAAATGGCGTCGCCGAAATTGTGCAGCAGCAAACTGCGCAAATTTAGGTCGCGCCGGCTGCGAACCAGCGCCAGCGTGATCCCACCATTAATGGCCAGCGCGAGCAGTGACACACCGATCATCCAACCTTCATGGACGGCCTTCGGATGCAGGAATCGTTCAAATGCCGCATAGAAGAGACCCAGCGCCACCAGAATCAACAGAATTGCGTTCGTGAACGCGGCCAGAACTCCGGCGCGCTGGTAGCCATAGGTGCGCTCATGATCCGCAGGACGCGCAGCCCAGTGCAGCGCCATCCAGGAAATCAGCATGGTGGGGATGTCGGACAAGTTATGCAACGCATCGCTGACCAGCGAAATGGAATGGCCCACGTAGCCGCCTAACAGTTCAGCGGCAACCAAAATGCCTGTGGCGCCCACCGCTCCGGCGAGCACCCAGCTAGTCATTTGGCCAGACGAATGCGAGTGTCCGGCAGTTCCCGCCGCCGAATGTCCATGCGCGTGGACGTGCATCGTGTTTATTGTATCCCTCTTCGTGTTCCGCGTGAAACGCCGGGAAATGCATCTGGATCCCAACAGGTCACTTACGGGCGGAAGCGTATTATTCACGCACATTTACGCAGGAAGCTAATTGACTTAGTTCCACACGCTCCCTAGTATTAAAAAAGCCATCTATTCGAGCCCCTGTGCCATCCGCTAACATCATCGCGGCCCAACCACTGGCCAAGCCCTCACACAAGGTTGCTCAAGACCGAGGGGCCAAGCTCCGTTTTTGGGGGGTTCGCGGATCGACTCCCACGGTGGACAAAGCGACGTGGCGCTATGGGGGAAATACTGCTTGCGTCGAACTGACCACTCCCGTGGGGGCGCGAGTGATCCTGGATTGCGGCACCGGGTTGCGAATGTTGGGGCGGCACTTGGAAGCGGGACCGGAATCTCCGAAAATCGAACCTCATATTTTTGTGACGCACTATCACTGGGACCATATTCAGGGCATCCCGTTTTTCTCTCCTTTATACTCGCAACAAAACCGCTTCCACTTTTACAGCTTTCGTTCGGAATACCTCGGAGCCGACAGCCTGAAACGTGTTTTCGAAGCGCAGATGGCCCTGCCCTATTTCCCGGTCGATCTCAGCGCCATGTCTGCGCGGAGGGAATTTACCGAGGTCAGCGGCGGCGAACAATTCCAGGTGCCGGGCGCGAAGGTGACCGCGCGCTGGCTGCATCACCCGCAAGGATGCCTCGGGTTCCGATTTGAAACCTCCGCGGGAATTGTTGTGTACGCAACCGACAACGAACCCGGTAATCCCAAGCTCGACGAAAGCCTACGGGAGCTCGCCTCCGGGGCGGACATCTTCATCAACGACGCCCAATTTACTCCCGAGCAGCTGGCCACTTCGCGCAAAGGTTGGGGACACTCATCCTGGCTTGAAGGCGTACGGATCGCGAAGGAAGCCGGGGTCAAGAACCTCGTGCTCTTCCACCATGACCCGGATTCCACCGACAAGGCAGTCGACGTCATCCTGCGGGACGCCCGGGAACACTTTTCAAATGTGTGGGCCGCCGCCGAAGGCATGGTCATGACGCTGGGCGATGAAAATGTCGACGTGGTAATCCCCACCGCTCGCGAAGGGTTGCGCCGCGACACGCATTTTCGCGCCAGAGTGACCGGGTACACCGATTCAGGCACGGCCTTTGAAGAAGAGACGGTCATCCGCGATTTGAGCCTGCATGGCGCGCTGATTTATCTGGACCATAGCCCGAAATTGCAGTCCGAATTGCAAGTCCAGCTCGACAATCCGGGGATTGGCGGCCCGTCAGACGCAACACTTCGCCTTCGTGGCTATGTGGTACGCATCGATACGGAAACCGATAAAGGTCGCGCAGCGGTTGGCATCGTCTTCACGGAATAGGAATTAAGCAGACCGCGGCTTCGCGGCCTGGAAGAGGAGAGTGGCCAGTTTCTTGGGCACTGCCCCCAATGACTTCCAAGGTTAAACCCCGTCGTTACGCGCGCGTGGGGCTGCCCAAAGGCATGCTGGTGGCCTGGGAGCTTTCCGGCATCCGGAAAATATCCCGCGTAAAGGTGTTGGCGTTAGGTGGGCTGTTCATTACCACGCCCGCGCCCCCTCCCAACGGCGAAGTCATAGAGTTAATTTTCGAAGTTCCCGGGGGTGAAGTCCGCGCCCGGGCCCTGGTGCGCGACAGCCAGCCCCGCAAGGGCATGGGCGTCGAATTCACGGTCATGGAGCCGCAATCTCGCGCGCGCCTCCATCAATTGATGAAAGTTCTCACCCAGGTATAAGGGAACTTCATGGGAGGCCTTCTCCCGATGCAGCTGCCTCATCGTTGCGGGAAAACAAACGCTTCAAACATGTCGGCGCGCGCCTTGTGATCGGAAGCGATGACTTGCAGCAAGTCCGCAACGGAAATCATTCCCAGATAGCGGCCTGAACCTTCGGTGACCAGCAAGTGGAAGACGCCGTGCTTTTCCATCAGGCGCAGACAATCGTCCAGCGGAACTTCCGGTTGTACCACGAGCAGATCCCGCGTCATGATTTCCGAAACGCGCATCCATGCGGGACATTTATTTTCCGCCGCCACTTTGTCGGAGATATCGCTTTGCGATACAACTCCCACCAGCCGCCCCGGCCCGTCGAGCACTCCAACGGAGCGCACCTTGTGCTCCCGCATGTAGCGCGCCGCGTCGTGGACCGTGGTGTCCTCGGGAATTGAATAAACATCTTTGCGCGACTTCAGCAAATCCATAACCTTCATTGGCGGGTCCTCCTCGGCGGCAGGGAACGTATCTAAGGCGCATGTTAGGCTGATTTTAGTGTGCTTGGCAACAAGAATCCGTTCTCGAAACTTGCGCGAAGAAATTAGCGCCATCTCTATTTTGTGAGTGAATGGAATGGCCCCGTTCCATTCGCTGACATTTTAGTGTCACTCCCTCTTCTTCACCACGCGGACGACTGTGCCGAACTGATTAAAATTTTTCTGGTTTTCTTAATCCAATCTTAAGGTCCAAGAGGATACTCTCCCTGCCATCAAGGGGTCGGTTTTCTATGGTCGGGATGTTGCCCAAAATTTGTCTATTTGTCTCAAGGAGGATTCAATGCATGTAAATCAGGGGTGCAGTGGCAGGTGGGCCATTGTAGCGAGCCTGTTGGCGGTGGTTTTATTTTTAGCTCTGCCGGTGTCAGCACAAGCTCCGGTGGGCACAATTCTTGGAACCGTGAAAGATACTTCCGGGGCGGTGATCTCAGGGGCGACGGTAACGATCCGGAATACAGACACGGGTCAGACGCGGACATTAACCACGGGTAGCGATGGCGCCTATCGAGCCAATGCCATGCCCATCGGCAATTACGAAGTTCGCGTCGAGCAATCCGGCTTTCAGACGCAAGTGCGATCGGGTCTGACGTTGAATGTGACCGAAGAAATTGTGGTGAATGCTGAGCTGAAGGTCGGAACCACGAGCCAGGAGGTTATGGTCACTGGCGAGGCCCCGCTCGTAAACACGACCAGCAGCGTCCTGGGCGGGTTGGTGAACAACAATAAGATTGAAAATTTGCCGCTGAACGGACGCAATTACGCCGACCTGGCCCTGATGCAAGCGGGTATTGCGGAAGACCGCAATGAAGACAGCGAGGGCGTAAGCGGAAATTCCGGCACCTGGTACAGCAGCAACGGGGCGCCACCCCGGTCCAACAATTACATGCTCGATGGAGCCCAGCTCTCCAACCTCTATGGCGGAAATAGCAGCAACGGGTCCGGGACCACGCTGGGAGTGGATGGGATCCAGGAATACAAACTCCTGACCAACTCCTTCAGCGCCGAATACGGCCAGACCATGGGCAGCCAGATGGTGATGGTCAGCAAGGGCGGCACCAACGACTGGCACGGGACAGCCTTCGAATTTTTCCGCAACAGCCACCTGGATGCGCGGAATTTCTTTGATTACAGCTATCAGACCCCTGGCGCGCCGCGTGTGCCTACCTTCCAGCGCAACAACTTCGGCGGCTCGTTTGGCGGGCCGATCAAAAAAGATAACACTTTCTTTTACGCCGTGTTTGAGGGGCTGCGCCTGCACTACTCCACGTCGGCGTTCGTCCAACCGGATATTCCGCTGGCTTGTTTTACTGAAGTGAACACCCAGCAGGCCGCACATGTGACACCGATTTTGGTCGATAACGCTTGTACCCAGAATGGCGCAGGAACGCCCTCGGTCCCAGTAGCCACGCCGATGATAGCCCTGCTAAATCAATTCACGCCTCCGAACATAAACGTTGGGGTTGATGGCGGTGACCTCGCATTTTCCTTCAACAGTCCGACATCCGTGAACTATGGGCAAATACGGGTAGACCACAACTTTTCGTCCAAGGACAGCCTGTTTGTCCGCTACACGGTGGACCAGAATCAGGAGCTAATCACTTCCGGTGGAAGTCAAGCCAGCGCCGGGGCGTCGTTCCCCAATTTCTACTCGGCCAGTCCGGGTAAGGACCAGTTTATAAGCCTGGGCGAGAACCACATTTTTTCTCAGGCGCTGCTCAACACGCTGCGGTTATCAGCCAGTCGCACCAACCAGGATAACGTGGACGCCTATGGATCTTCGGGCCCACCCGTTGGGGCATCGGTTTCCTTTACCAAACAATGTGGCGGGCAATTTTGCCCGTTGGGGGACATTACCGTCGGCAACGTCGCTACGCTGGGATCTGACACTCAGCTCCCCAATCTTGACATCCAGAACATCATAACGGGGGGCGAGGATCTCTATTGGACCAAAGGCAAGCACTCCCTGAAATTCGGGGTGTTGCTGGATCACTATGAGCTGGGCTTGACCGTGGGGGCAGCGAATATCGGCAGCATAACCTTTAACGATTATTCGGACTTCCTGCAGGGCATCCCGGCGTCTTACCTGTCGTTGTCTCCAACTTCCAGTACTTGGCGCCATTACACCTTCTGGACGGTTGGAGGGTATGGGCAGGATGATTGGCGTGTGAATTCACGGCTCACATTGAACCTGGGCCTACGGTACGAGATTTACACAGCACCCGACGAGCGGAACGGCCGCGGGAGCAATTTTCTCAACTTCGCGACCGCGCACAACCCGCCCCTGGCCTCTGATCTGACGAACAACCAGATTATCAACAACCCCACCTTGAAGAATTGGGAACCTCGCATTGGGTTTGCTTTTGACCCCACCGGGAGCGGCAAGATGTCGATCCGCGGCGCTTTTGGCATTTTCTACGATATAGCGAATATCGGAAGCGTCTTCCAGCAGTCAGCACAGGGGACCCCGCCGGTTTCCGTGAGAAACACCTTTAATCCCACGGACTTGAACGTGGGGGGCCAGGCCCAGTGCCAATATCTTTACGGCGTCACGTTAAGCTCCACAGTAACGTCTTGTGGCGGCACGCCATTCGTTGCTCCGCTGCTGACTTACCCGGCAGCTGGAAGCGCGGGCTTGCGCCTGGTGGATTATCACAATGGATCGCCGCACATCCTGCAGTACAACCTGACCGTCGATCGTCAGTTGCCCAAGGGCGTGGGGCTTTCAATTTCTTACGTCGGTTCCCGCGGGATAGATCTTTGGTATACAGGGCAAGTGAACCCTTACCTTCCTACTGCCATCACCGCTGGCGGCTTGCCGACTTGGCAGCCGTACATTTGCGATGGCGCTGCCTCGGTCTATAAACCTTGCCTCGATGGAAGCACGCCCACGGCTAATCCAGCATTCAATCGGCTGAACCCGAACTACGGCGCTGGCACGTTTTCTGGCACGGGCAGTGAATCGTGGTATAACTCGGCCCAGGTTCAAGTCACGAAGAACCTGAGCCGTGGTTTGGAGGCTCAGTTTTCTTACACATATTCGAGGTCGCTGGATACGACCTCAGGCCAGATGAGCGGAGGGGACTGCCGGTCCACAGGTGAGGATGGCATCACCTGGCCGGGTCACCTGATTATTGATAAGGGGCCGAGTTGTTCCAACGTCACCCATAACGCCCACTTTAATCTCCTGTATCACTTCGCCGACCCCAAATTGAGTAATAGTTTCGCGGAGAAGGCGTTGAGCGGATGGTGGACAGGGAGCATCGTCACGGTGGAGTCCGGGCTGCCTCTCAGCCCGATCCTGAGTGGCGCGCGCTCCTTTGGCGACGCCTCTGCGGACCGTCCCGTGGAGAACACGGCCGCTTGGATCGCCGCCAACCCATGTGGGGCCGCCGGAAGTTCTACCCAATGCAAATACACCCCGATTCCATTCAACGCCAAAACCGTCATTACGGGCAATCCGAACCAGTGGTTCAATCCCGCGATGTTCAGCCTGGCGCCGATCGGTCAACTCGGGACCGCCTCGCGCGGCATGTTGAACGGCCCGGGGCTCGGAACATGGGACTTCTCGCTGGCAAAGGATACCTCGGTACACGCTCTGGGCGAGAAGGGTAACGTGGAGTTCCGCGCCGAATTCTTCAACTTCTTGAACCGCGCAAACTTTGGTCAGTGCCCGACGAGCTGCGGCAAGATTTTCAAGGGCTCTACGAGCCAAAACAGCGCGGGCAACTTCGACTTGGGTCCCTTTTCAGAAGGATTTTCGGGGGGTGTAGGCGGAATCGGAGCCACCTCAACCACCTCACGACAAATTCAATTTGGTTTGAAGCTCATCTTCTAACGAGAGTCCAGCGGGTTCGCCGATCGTAGAATAATCGGCGAAGCCGCTGCCCTTCTAAATCGTTTTCCAAACATAAACGTTTCAGTTTCCCAAAATTGGAGTCTTGGGCACACCCCAAGATTCCGATTTTGATTTCAAGGCCTTCCCTTTTTCCTCCACCGATAACATTGATCTAACCTATCCCGCGGAGGGCCGCCTTGTAGAATATTGAAATCATGAGAATCAAGTTAGTCTAAGATAAGGCCTGCAATCGCCTGTTTTTTTTGCTCGGAACCTCGCTCCGAAGGGGCCTCTTTGCTCAAGGCACCACAAATGGATATCTGCAGATGAACAAGGCACGGGTAAAAAAGGCCATCTTCGCCTTGGCTGCATTTATTATTGCGATTCAATTCGTGCAGCCCAGGCGGACCAATCCGCCCATCGCCCCCTCCCGGGCCCTTGCCGCTCACGTGCCGGTTCCGGAGGAAGTCCAGTCCATCCTGATGCGCGCCTGTGGCAATTGCCATTCCAACCAGACGGTGTGGCCCTGGTACAGCCATGTAGCCCCGTTATCGTGGGTCATTGTCGACGATGTGAATGAAGGGCGCCGACACATGAACCTCCAAGACTCGGAATCGCATGTACCTAAAGGGGTTTCCGACCGTCCGTTCGACCTCTGCAAAGAGGTTCGGGACAATGGTATGCCGCCCGTCACCTACCGGTTGATGCACAAGGATGCCCGATTAGCGCCGCAGGAGATCGATTCCCTATGTTCTTGGTCTCAGTCGCTTGGACCTGCCTTGGAACGGGCGCTGAGGGGCCAACAGTAGCCTTTGGAAGGCAATCGGGCCCCGGAACATTGGTGCCCTAGAAGTGAAAGACATTTCCCTTCCTTTACGATATCCACAGATATGAAAATAATCGCCTTCCGGGCGGGCAGGAAACGCGGAACCAGGACAAGTCCTAAGTGCCACAATAAATTAGACATACCGATTTTTCAGGCTGAAAAGGCCCAATAAGTTCCATTGCCAGCCAAACAAAAAGTTTGGTTCGCGGTGTGCAATCGATACACAGGGGATCCACTTCAGCGCTGCTGAAAACATACGCTATGGCGACCACGGCTGCTTCCAAAGCAGGTGCATTGAACCGGACGAATATTCTGCCTCCGGCGACATTGATTTTTGGTCGCTCGGCTGTTATGCAAGCTGTTAAGCAGAAGATAGATAAGGTCGCTTCCTCAGGAGTACCCATCCTGATCCAAGGAGAAAGCGGCACCGGGAAGGATTTGCTGGCGCGCTACGTCCATGAGATCTCTGCCGCTCCAGAAACTTCCTACGTCAAGGTGAATTGTGCGGCAATTCCCGGGGCGCTGCTGGAGAGCGAATTATTCGGATACGAGAAGGGTGCCTTCACAGGCGCACATTTGTCAAAGCCGGGGCGCATCGAATTGGCCAATGGCGGGACGCTCTTTCTCGACGGAATCAACGAGATCGATATGTCCCTGCAGGCCAAACTGCTTCAGTTGCTTCAGGATGGCCAGTTCAGCCGCATCGGCGGTCAGGAAGATCGACACGTGCAGGTCCGAGTGATCTGCGCAACCAATCGCCGGCTGGAGC
Organism: Terriglobia bacterium; assembly: GCA_963705015.1. Lineage (GTDB taxonomy): Bacteria > Acidobacteriota > Terriglobia > Acidiferrales > UBA7541 > Palsa-360. The sequence continues at coordinate 4,112,261 of CAVPIN010000002.1, read as the reverse complement.
ATGAGATCGCACTGGGCCGCTTTCGAGCGGACCTATTCTACCGAATCAATGTGGTCTGCATACAGCTGCCTCTGCTGCGTGAGCGGTCCGAAGATATCCTGGACCTGGCGGCCTACTTCCTGGAAGTCTATAAGACGCGCCACAACATTCCCGCCAAGCCTCTTTCACAAGCCGCTTCGCGGCTTCTGGCAAGGCATCCGTGGCCGGGAAATATCCGGGAGCTGGAAAATCTGATCGAACGATATGTGATTCTTGGATCTGAAGAGGCGGTTTCCAGTGAACTGCTGACTTGGGACCATGCTCACGCAAACGCCGAAACCCCGATCGATGGCCAGATCCATTTGAAAAAAGTCACCCGGCAAGCCGTCCATGAACTCGAAGGGAAGATTATCCTGAGCGTGCTCGAAGCCAATCGGTGGAATCGCAAGCGAACCGCGAGCGCGCTAAAAATTAGTTACCGGGCTTTACTCTATAAAATCCGCCGCGCTGGTCTGCCACCGAAACGAGGGACGAATTCCGTTTCGGCGACTGAGCGCCCCTCTCCCGCAGCCTCTGCTGACTGACCTCGTACGTTCCACATGGATCAGGATCAGAATAGGGTTACACCCATCTCAACTAGATTTCGAATGGCATGGAAATTGATTACCACATTGTGGTACCGCCAGACATACAATGCCGGCAATAGGGTGCCTCCTACGTCATAGAAGACCCATCGACCCAATGTTATATATAACATAATAAGCAACTTAATGTCATTTTGAGAGCAACTGCCTTTGACCTCATGTCATGGCCAATACTTTGCTCTTAGTCTGTAGCCGCTCTCGTCTTTGCGCTATAGAGCCTCGATTTGGTTAAGGAGCAATGGGCAGTATGGTTATTCGGGCTGACGAAAATCTGCTTTCGACTGCGACCAGCGGCCTTCGTGCCGGTCTGAATCAGTTCTTCGTGCAGGGTGTCAGCCCTGCCATGCGCGTCCTGGAGCGCACCATCGCCGATATTGCTCCTACGGACATACCGGTTCTGATCGTGGGGGAGAGCGGGACTGGGAAAGAAATCGTTGCGCTGGAAATCCATCGCCTATCGAGGCGCTGGAATGAAGCATTTGTGAAACACAGCTGCACCGGGCTTACGGCAGATTCCCTGGCAGCACGCCTGCAATGTGGTGAGAGCATCAAGGAAAGAGACGCCATGACAGGTGGTTCGTTGTTCCTGGATGAGATCAACCAGCTGGAATCGGCCAGCCAGGGGCGCCTCTTGAATCTCCTGCCGGACAGTACGGGAATGCCATCCCCCGGATGTCACAGCGTCCGAGTCATCTCTTCTACAACACGCGATCTTGAGGACGAAATGCGGAACGGGCGCTTCCGCGAAGAACTTTATTATCGAATCAACGGAGTCAGCCTTTTGTTGCCTCCTCTTCGCAGCCGCGCCGAGGATATTCCGGGGTTGCTTGATTTTTTTCTCAAAAAATATGCCTCCTTATTTGGCCGGCCGGAACCAAAACTGAGCGCACCGACGAGGGACTTGTTGATGCGCCATCCCTGGCCGGGAAATATCCGGGAATTGGAAAACTTTGCGCGGAAAATTGTGGCGCTGGGAAACGAAGAGTTGGCGACTTACGATCTCGCGAGCAGAAGTGTGCCGAAGGACTCTGCGCCCGGCCCTCTCAAGGTTCCGGGAAACGGGAAGGCGCCGGTAAGGTCGCTGAAAGAAGCCTCCCGGGAAGCCTCCCGCCACGCGGAATATGGAATGATTCTGGAGCAGTTGGAGCGTACGCACTGGAACCGCAAGAAAACCGCGCGCGAGTTGCAGATCAGCTACAAGGCGCTGCTTTACAAATTGAAGCAGCTTGGTCTGGACGGTTCCGGCTCCAAGGATGGGCAATGAGGAGAATTCGGATGCGGCGAATCATCGTTTTCAGCGTTGCGATCTTGCTGACCGGTACGGGGATTACGAGGGCGGCGCAACAGGACAAGAAAGACGCCAAGAAAGGAACGGCCGTCGCTTCCGTGCGGGATACGACGGCTCCCGATACAGAAGGCAAGACCGCGGCGGTTGCCGCGACGACGGATCCCGCATACGTGATCGGTCCGGAAGACATGTTGGATATCAACGTATGGAAAGAGCCGGATGTGAGCCGGGTCGTTCCTGTGCGTCCCGACGGCAGAATTTCCCTGCCACTGATTAACGACGTGCAGGCGGCGGGTTTGTCACCGCAGCAATTGGCAGCGAACGTGACGGAAAAGTTGCGCAAGTATCTCAATGAGCCACAAGTCACCGTCATCGTCACGGCAATCAATAGCCAGCGCGTCTATGTGGTGGGTGAAGTGCTTCGCGCGGGGGCCTTTCCGCTGATACCGGGAATGACCGTTCTACAGGCGCTGTCGAGCTCGGGCGGATTCACGGCCTTTGCCGACGTGAAGAAAATTCATGTCATGCGGCTACGCGACGGCAAGCACATTGAACTCCCTTTTAATTATCGGGAAGTCTTGAAGGGCGACAATCCTGATCAGAATATCAAGCTGGAGCCGGGCGACACCGTCGTCGTCCCTTAGAAAGTGAACCGATGACGTGGCGAAAGACAATTGGGGCCCTCGCTCTCGCGCTGGTAATTTGCGTGACTGCGGGCCGCGCTCAAGACCAACAACAAAGTGCGCAGTCTACGGGTCCTATTTTCCCGACTCCTCCCTTGAGCGCAGAGGGAGCCAGCGGGTATAACAGGCCGCCCGCCCCCGCGGCACGCGGGGTTTCTTCGGAGTACGACGCCCAAGTCTCCAACACCCAGGCGATTCCTGATATGAATACGCTTTCCGGTGCCCAACTGTTCGGTTTGGGCAACCTGGAACATGCCCATAACATTTTCGACCCCGCATTTTCTCTATCCGAGCAGGGACAGACAGCATCCGCAACTGGCACCCAGTCAAGTCTGAGTTCGCAAACACTCTTCAATGCAATTCTGAACTTCAACCGCACGTGGGGCATTGACCATCTGACCACCCTGTACAATGGCGGAGTGTCATTCGATTCAGGACCTCCCTCTTCGCATTCCCTGTATCATGATTTGACCGTTTCAGAACAAATGGGATGGGAAAGATGGCGACTCCTGCTTCGTGATGATTTTGAAGCCTCACCCGGAGCTGCGTTCACCGGCACGGGCATGGGTGGTCCGGGAATGCTCGCGCAATTGTCCTCGACCTTCGGTGCTACTCTGAGCAGTATTGGGCAGGCATTTGTTCCCAGCGAGTCGATTCAAACCGGAAACGCCAACCGCTACCGAAACACAGTTCTGGGAGAAGCTGAATATTCGTTTAGCCGGCGGTCCGCATTTACATTTTCTGGCTCCTACGGGATTCTTCAATTCAGCAATGCGGGCTATATCAGCAGTCGCATGCTGAACGCGCAAGCGGGGTATGATTATCTGCTTGATCCCAAAGATTCGATTGCCGTCGTCGCAGAGTACGGAGACATTTACTTTCCGGGATTGGCCCACACGTCCATGAAGGACTATGTAGCGGGGGCTGCGTTCGGAAGGAAAATCACGGGACGCATGGCATTCCAGGTGCAAGCGGGACCGCAGTTGATTCGCGCGACGGTGGGAATCCAGAATTTCCAGCGTTGGTTTGAGTCAGTGAACAGCGCCTTAACCTATGAACGGCGCAGGAGCGGCGTTTCCTTCAATTATATGCGCGGGCTCAGTGCCGGCTCGGGCGTGTATATAGGGGCCACCACCAATACATTTTCCGCGTCGGCGCACCACCTGTTCTCGCGGTTCTGGACGGGGACCGCAACCGGAGGGTACGCGCTCAATAATAGCATTGCAGCGGCCGGCACACCGGCCACGAGCTTCAGCGATTGGTTTGTTGGCGGGAATCTCGTCCGGCGGATGGGACCCCATGCTACTATCAATTTCCTTTATGGTCTGCAGAAGCAGGATAATCCGAGCACCTGCCCGGTGACTAGTTGTGGCGTATCTGGCTTTCAACATTCATTTGGAATGACGGTAAACTGGCACCTGCGTCCCAACGGGTAGGGAGACCGAACCCCGAGAGGGAGGCGGAACGAAATTGCAAGAGTAGTTCGTCGCCATCGGTACCCAGAGGATTTTTTGTATGTATAAGAAGTTCTACGGGCTCAAAGAAAATCCGTTTAACGTCAATCCGGACCCTCGCTATCTTTTCCTGACGAAACATACGCAGGAAGCGTTGGCCTGCTTGACCTACGGAATCGAGACCCGTAAGGGCTTCATCCTGATGACAGGCGAGGTAGGAACCGGAAAAACCACGCTGATCAACAAGCTTCTCGATTGGCTGCACAAGGAACGCGTTTCCACGGCCTTCGTCTTTAATCCGCGGTTGAGTGTCTCGCAATTCTTCGATTTCATGATGGCCGACTTCGGAATCCCCTGCGAATCGCACCAGAAGGGGCAGGTGCTGCAGAAGCTGAATCAGTGGCTGCTCGAGCGTTACCAGGCCGGGGAACGCGCCGTGTTGATTGTGGACGAGGCGCAGAATCTTTCGCCGCAGATGCTGGAAGAAATCCGTTTGCTCACCAATTTGGAAACATCCACCGAAAAGCTGCTGCAGATCGTGCTCTCAGGACAGCCCGAGCTGGAACAGAAACTCAACCAGCCCCAGCTACGCCAGCTTCGCCAGCGCATTACGCTGCGCGCGAAGACTCGCCAGCTCACGATCGAGGAAACCCGGGGCTATATCCATGAGCGGTTGCGAATTGCCGGGGCCGAGAATCCAGATATTTTCAGCCCGGAAGCGGTTGAGACGGTTCACCGCTACGCCCGGGGAATTCCCAGGGTAACGAATCTGCTTTGCGAACATGCTCTGGTGAGTGCGTTTGCGGACCAAAAGAACCCTATCCCCGCGGAGACCGTCGAGGAAGTGGCCCGCGATTTCGACCTGCACATTATCGACCCCATCGCCCAGGCTCCCGTCCAGACCTATCACTCATCAGGCAATGGCGATCAACCGCCGCTGATCGAGTCGCTCCTGCAAGCTCTGAACACCCTGGTCGACCGCCTGAACCAAGCCGAGGCAGCCGTCGAATCCCAATCCGAACACGAACGCAAGCCCTGACTGATTCATCCCCAGCCTTGGCCCGAGAGAATTGACATTTGACACCCGCGGGCAAGTAACCTCGTTTGGAATACTTCCCTAGAACATTCATCCGCGTGCGATCGGCGAAGGACGAGTCACAGATGCCAAGAATGCGCTTTTCGGAAAATGAGCCCGTGCCGTAACAAGCTCTGCCGAATTACTTCTTTGGCGGCGGATTGGTCCGGTTAATGATGTTTTTCTGAAAGGCCTGGGTCTCCGAGAGCGAGCACATGGTTTCGCCCAGCGGGAAGGAACTCCATTTGAACAGCCGCTTCGAGGTTAAGACCTTCGTGTAAGCCGTGGGATCGTCGACGGTGAGTTCGAGCTGCAGGGTGTCATGGTCCACGCGGCGGAGGCGCTCGATGGTGTGCAACTTGTCGCTATGCGGATGTCCCACCTGATCGAGCCAGCTCTTGTCATTCAAGCCAATCGTGTCGATCACCAGGGTATCCCCCTCATATTTGCCGACGGAGTCCCCCAGCCATGTGGAATCCACATCCGTGTTGTGGGCTTGATTCATGGCCACGACGCGCCAGATATGAAAGTATTCGTATAGCAGGTACACGGCGCCAGGCGTCTGTACGATCGTGAACTGCCAGGGGTAAGTGTACAGGCGCGTCAGGCCCGGGGGATCGCAATACCTCTGCACTGGATCGTTGGTGTTCTCAAAGGTTTCGTTGGCTCCAAAGGGAGGACGAGCAGCTTTCAGCTTTGCACGCGCCCAGGGCGTCATGGGCATTTGCTCGGGGTTCTTGCCGGCTTCATCGGAGGGGTCCCAGCTTGATTTGCCCGGAGCGATCAGCCAGTTGCCGGAGAGGTCGGGAGCACCGGCGGGTAGCAGCGGCTTGGGGGAGGGTGCCGCTTCCGGTCGAGACGCGGTCTGAGAGAAAACCGCGGACGAACCAAGCAACATGGCCAAGAGGAAAGCTGAACTTTTCGCGAGGCGGTTGCTCATTGCGCGACTCCTGACAGATGACAAGAAAAATATACGAGCTACTGCGGTAAACCCATCTCGGCGCTGCCCGCTACATATGAGACAACGGTGTGCCGTTGATCGTAAATTTCAGAAGCATGGTGGCCGTTCCGCTGATACCGATCGGAGCGCCATTCCTGGCGGGGTGGACCTCGGCGACAATCTGGTCCCCCACCTTCATGGAATTTTTGGACCAGCCGCGACGGACCATTAGAAGGGGCGCGGCCAATTCGATGGACCAGTGTTGGACGGCTCCACTCGCGTCCTTTGCATCCATGTACACAATAATGTGGGGATTGTTCCAGTCGTACGCCGTCACCGTACCGGTGAGCGTAACCGTCTTGGACATGTCGTAGCCGGCGGTCCCGTGATGCGCCAAAACCGGCGTCGCCAGAGTGACAAAGCCTATCGCGGCGGCCACGGCGAGCAACTTCCATCCTGCAACGCCCTTGTTCATGGTGCACCTCGCGAACAGAATTTCCGTTTGGACGTTCCCGTTGACCGATAATCTATACTCGGCCACCTCAGTTTGTAAAGCATTGACCGGATGCGCCGCCACTCGTGTGTTTGTACTCGAGTAGAACATGCTTCAGCTTGTTTGGTCTTGCTTCATGCCCGTTCGGAACGGCACGCAGCGCGAAGCATGTGTGCAGTTATTCGTCCATGAGAACCAAGAGCACGCAAGCTGAAGCTTACGCTACTGTTGGCCGATGAAGAGCTCTGCTGGACTGGCGTTGGGGTTCTGCGCGGTAGCGCCCATTTGCATAAAGATGACTTTTAATGGGGAAGCAGAAATGATGTAAGCAAGAACAGTATTGCCGAAGAGGCCTTGTCCCGGGGCGGTCGGCGTGAATGAAGAATTAGCCGAGAACGTGTAGGGAACTGGAGTCGCAAGCATGGAGAGGAAGGCCGGCGAGGAGCCATCATCGGTACCTGTAATGGTGCTGGAGGAAGATTCAAAGGTGATTGTCCCGCTGTCGTACGATGACCCGGCGGCTGGCGCGCTGCCGCCAAAGAATGCTTGTCCAGAAGTTGACGCTGTGCTGAACGGGCCACCCGTTTGCTGCTGGACGTAGCCGGAAGAAGCATAGGGGTCCGTCCCGACAAGAAACCCCTGGGTTTGATCAACCAGATAAACAATTGGCGGATTATTTCCGAGTCCCTGGCCCAGCCCAGTCATCCGTCCGTTAGGGGCGATCGTAAAGGCGGCCTGCCCAATGGTCTCCGCGGCTTCTGTCCCGTTGTCGTTCACGTCCAGGATCACCGTCGCATTTCCACTCGAGCCAGTGAAGGTCGCCTGGCCCAAATAAGCGCTGCTCCCGCCATTCGAGCTGTCAATTCCAGTTGCGTAAAAGGCGTAATCGCTGCCATCCGGGAGGTACGCTGGGAAGGTGGCCATCGTTTGCAACTTATTCTCCCCGCTCTGGATCGGATGCGCTGAATCGGAGAAGTCCGTGGACAGGGAGAGTTGCTCTGACGACGAGACCACGTACGTCACCAGATTACTAGTCTGGCCATCGATGGTGATCGTGGAGGTGCCGCGACCGCTGGTCGCAATCGTGTACGCGCCGCTGCCTCCCGACACGGTAGCTGCGCCCGCAAAAGCGTCATCGGAATCCGCGCTGATCTTGGTCAAGTTACCGTTGCCTTCCGCGGTAGACAGGCCGGCGACAGCATAGCGTCCCCCGGAAGCGTCTATGCCCTCACGTCCGAACACGTAGGTCCCCTTGAAGCCGCCAGGCTGGAAGGCGCTCGAATCCTGTTGCATGAGGATGCCTTCTCCCCGGAATCCTTGACCGGTATCGTCCATCGAGACGGTCATTCTTCCCTGAGTCGCAGCAGACGGGGAGCCTGAGAGCATTCCCAGGGCGATCCGGAAAGTTAGCGTAGCGCCACTTGAATTCACCAGCGTGAGGCAACCTCGGTTGTCTGCGCCCACCGAATACGAACTCCCCGCCGAGGTAATGGTCAAGCCGGTTGCCGGACCAGCAGTGCCGTTGCTGTCCATCAGGCCGCCGGTGATCCCGCCCGAACCGTCCGCCGTGAAGCTGCCGATGACTGCGCTGTACTCATTCGCCGAGGAGGTGCCTCGCACCAGGAACGCATAGGGCCCCGATAAGATTGCCTCATTGCCGGCACCGCACGGTGCGTCGACGCCGTCAAGCGTGGAAGCGCCACGTACGCCGGCGGCAGGACCGGGTGCATTCACAGTAATGATGATCGGCCCGGAAATAAGCGAGTCGCCCTGTGTATCCGTGCATTTCAGGGTAAAGGTATAACTGCCGGTCGCAGCTGAGGTTGCAACTGTTCCTGAAACGGCCCAGGCCGTAGTAGCATTCGTTAAATTTAAGCCTGAGGGCAGAGCGCCACTATTGATCGCGCAGGTTATTGTTCCAAGACCGCCGGTGATGCCAAGTGACGCCGAATAGGGTGCCCCGACAACTGCAATACTTGCCAGAGTAGCGCCCGAAGCGCCAATTGCGAGCGGCGCAGTGATTGTGATTTTTTCAGTGGCCGTCATTATAAGGCCGGCGGCATCTGTCACCTGGACGGAGAAACTGTACGTTCCCAGGGCAGTAGGAATGCCAGTGATGGCTCCTGAGGGTGTCAGGGTCAGTCCTGGTGGAAGCTCGTTTGTAGTGGTTTGCAATGTTGGGAAAACAACGAGCGCCCAGGTATAGGGCGTGACGCCACCGGTGGCTTGTAAGGTGACCGAATAAGTTCCTCCGCCCACGGATAGAGCCGCGGCTGGCAGTGATTCTGGCGAAGATATGTAGAAGACAGCTCCCGGTGGTTCCTTTGTCTTGCAGCCCACCAGAAAAGACAGAGAGAAAAGGATGGAAATTCCAAGGATTTTATAACCTGCGCTGGCGACAACCCGCGAACGACTGGGCATTCCGATCCTTCCTTCTTCCTTATTCGTGCAAGCAGAGGCACGGTCACCAGCGGTGGGCGAAGACGAGGTAAAGCCACGCCTGCGTGCTAAGGCATCTGAGAACTCCAAGAGCGTAGCACGTCAGAAATGGTACTCAATCACAAAAATTTGGCAAGTAATTTTTGCCAACGAGGCCAGTGAGGTCTTGCTGTCTCACGTTGGTACAATACAGCATGCCGGGCTGATGCGCTGCGGCGCCATCGGTGTACGGGGATTGCCGTGGTACGATCTGCACGCTGAAGTTGCGTAAACTCCTGGACAGCGAACGGGTCGGCCTGTCTCCGGCGAAAACAAGGTGGGTTCAGCAGGCCGGGCGGATCAACATTTTTTTCTGCACAAGATTTTGAAGGGAGAAAATACTCACTATGAAGAATCGGCTAAAGGTTCTCTTGTTGATCTTTGCGACTGCTTTGCCTTTGACTGAGATTCATGCACAGGGAGCTAATCAAGTTGTCCGGCTGGACCCGGGGCTCGATGCCATCCTGTCCGCTGACACCAAGGTCGAGAAGTTGGCAGGCGATATGGGGTTTCTCGAGGGACCGGTATGGGTACGGCAAGGAAAAGGATACCTGCTATTCAGCGACATACCGGCAAACGTCATCGATAAGTGGACTCCGGACGGCAAGATCACCGTTTTTCTGAAGCCCAGCGGATTCACGGGAACAGACCCTACGGGCATCGGAAGTCAAAGTAATAACGGATTCAAAGATGTGATCCTTCTCGGCTCAAACGGAGTAACGCTGGACCGGCAGGGCCGCGTCGTGTTTGCTACGCACGGTGACCGAACCATTGTGCGGCTGGAAAAGAATGGCAAGCGCACCGTCCTGGCCGATCGCTTCGAGGGCAAACGCCTGAATAGCCCCAATGACCTAGTTGTCAAATCTGACGGCGCGGTCTATTTCACCGATCCTCCTTTCGGCTTGCCCAAGCGGGATGATGATCCCAAGAAGGAGTTACCTTTCGACGGCGTTTTTCTAATCAAGGGCGGCAAGCTGCAAGTGCTCGACAAAACCTACAAGGGCCCGAACGGAATTGCCTTTTCGCCGGACGAGAAATACTTGTACGTCAACGATACGGCGAGGAAACTCATCATGCGTTACGAAGTGCAGCCGGACGACACGATCGCCAAGGGGAAAGTGTTTATCGACATGAATTCGGATAATGCCCCCGGCGTTCCCGACGGCATGAAAGTGGACAAAAAAGGAGATGTTTTCTGCACCGGGCCGGGTGGGTTCTGGATCATGTCGCCCGAGGGGAAACATTTGGGAACGGTCAAGACGCCGGAACTTCCCGCGAATATGGCTTTCGGCGATGCGGACGCGATGACGCTCTACTTGACCGCACGCACGGGATTGTATCGCATCCGTCTCAAGACCCCCGGCATCCAGCCGTAAGGGCCACGAACGAGTCCGTAGCACATGCTTTAGTTTGTGTGGTTTTCGTTCTGGTTCATTCTAAACAGCACACAAGGTGAAGCTTATGCTACTTAATCGGAATCGTAGCGCTGTTCTTTCCACGGATCGCCGCGCATGTGATAGCCGTTCTGCTCCCAGAAGCCGGGCTCATCCTGCGCCACGAGTTCAAATCCACTAACCCATTTCACGCTTTTCCAGAGATACAGCTGAGGAACGATTAGGCGTAGCGGATAGCCGTGTTCGCCAGAGAGTTCCTCGCCATCGTGCTTCATGGCAAAAATGGTTGTGGGCCTCATCAGGTCTGTTAGCGGCAAGTTAGCCGTGTATCCATGCTCGGCGCGAATCATGGCGAACCGCGCTTCGGGCTTGAGCGACACCAGCTTCATCACTTCGCTGAACAGCACGCCTTCAAAACGATTGTCGAAGCGGCTCCAGCGCGTCACGCAGTGGATGTCGCACTGAATTTCGGTTTTCGGCAGGCGGTTGAACTCCTCCCACGTCAGACGCACCGGGGTTTCGACCAGGCCATCGATGCGAAAATCCCACGTGCGCAGATCGGCACGCGGCACATTTCCGTATTGCAGCACGGGCCACTTCAGCGTGAGCGATTGTCCGGGAGGCAGGCGGCCTTCGGCCCTCCGCTGCTGTTCGAGTTGTTTGCGTTCGCTGCTTTCACCGAAAATCATTTCGCCCCTTCATGTGCTTGCGATCAATTGTACCTGACTATTGGCCGGGCTCCGAGACAGGCATGCTGCGCGCAGATTCACTGCGAGGCCTGTGCTATCATCAACAGGAAGAACGTTTTATTCGCCACTTCAGGAGCATCTGTGACGGCGCGCATCCTCAACGGCAGCTCGATTCGGGATCAGATTTACGCCGAACTGCAGCAGGAGATCGCTGCTCTGACCGCCGCCGGAATTCGTCCGGGGCTCGCTGCGGTACTGGTGGGCGAGAATGCCGCGTCGCAGATTTACGTGCGTAGCAAGATCGCGGCCTGCGAAAAATTGGGTCTGGGAAGCTGGCTGCACACCCCGCCTGCCACCGTTTCCACGGAAGAGATGCTTGCCCTGGTTGCGCAACTCAACGCGTGCGACGATGTCGATGGAATCCTCGTACAGCTTCCCCTCCCTGCCCAAGTGGACACCAAGCGAGTGCTGGAAGCGGTGGACCCATCGAAAGACGTGGACGGATTCCATCCAGTAAACCTGGGACGTCTCGTCTCCGGGCGTCCGGGCCTGGTGGCCTGCACTCCGGCCGGAGCCATGGAGATCCTGCGGCGCAGCGGTATTCCACTTGAGGGGGCCGATGCCGTAGTCGTCGGGCGCAGCGACATTGTGGGGAAACCGATGGCGCTGCTGTTGATGCATGCCAACGCGACAGTAACGATTTGCCACTCGAAGACGCGTGACCTGCCATCTGTCGTACGGCTAGCGGACATTGTGATCGCCGCAATTGGCCGCGCCGCCATGATTGAGCCTAGCTGGGTGCGTCCCGGCGCGACAGTGATCGATGTGGGCATTAATCGCATCCAAGATGCAGGCGAGGCCGCGCGCATCTTTGCGAATTTTCCTGCCAAGCTGGCGCAGTTTCGCGAGAAAGGATCGGTACTCGTGGGCGACGTGCATCCCGGCGTCGCGGAAGTCGCGGGGGCGATCACTCCGGTGCCGGGCGGTGTGGGGCCGTTGACCATCGCCATGTTGATGAGCAATACGGTGAAGGCCGCCCGCCTCAGGCGTGGGGGCACAACACACAGCGCCGTGGCGGCCAGACCCTGATGCTGCGTGTCGGCTTGACTGGCGGAATCGCCACTGGCAAGAGCACGGTTGCCGCGATGCTTCGCGACCTCGGCTGCCACCTGCTCGAGGCCGACAAGATCGCGCATCGCTTCATCGAACCCGGCGGCGCCGCCTATGATGAGGTGGTGTGCGAATTTGGCCGCGGCATCCTCACGCCCGATGGCCGCGTGGATCGCCCGAAGCTGGGCGCGATCGTATTCGCCGAGCCGGCACGCCTCGCGCGCCTGAACGCCATCGTGCACCCGCTCGTCCTTGCGGAGCAGGATCGCGAACTTTCCGAGATCGGGCGCGCCGAGCCACACGCCATCGCTGTAGTCGAGGCCGCTTTGCTGATCGAGGCCGGATACAAGCGCAGGCTGGACTGTCTGGTCGTCACGTGGTGCACGCCGGAACAACAGCTTGCGCGGCTCACACAGCAGGGCGCGGGCAGGGGGCTCACGCTCGAGCACGCGCGACAGCGCATCGCCGCGCAGATGCCACTCGAAGAAAAAAATCGCCTGGCCGATGAAGTGATCGATTGCTCGGGCACGCTAGAACATACGCGAGAACAAACAACGGCGCTATTTGCGAAATTAAAACGGATGGAAGCCGACCAGACCCGGCGGCCGCAGGAGGTAAGTCGAAATGACAGTCGGAAAAGATAAGAGCGGCGTTATGCGCCTGCTGGCGCTGGGGCTTGTGCTGGTGCTGGGAGCCTATTGGGCCGGGAGCCGCTGGGGCCAGCGGCAGCCAGAGAGCGTGGGTGCCGTTCCCGCCGCGTTTCCCGAGCCCAAAGCAGGTGAACTCGTCGGCGACGAAGTAACCAACGTAAGAATTTACAGTCAAGCCGCGCCCGCCGTAGCCAACATCGTGACACGCAACCTCGAGTACGACGTGTTCATGGAGCCGGTGCCGGTGGAAGGCGCAGGCTCGGGCTTCGTGATTGATCCGCGGGGCTACATTATGACGAATTTCCACGTCGTGCAGGGCGCGCAGGCCATTTCCGTCACGCTGGGTGATCGCTCGCATTACGATGCGAAATTCATCGGCGCCGATGAGCGCAACGATATCGCGCTGGTGAAGATCGATCCGAAGGAGCACAAGCTTCCCGCGCTTACCATGGGCGATTCGGATAGCTTGCAAGTGGGGCAGCGCGTGCTGGCCATCGGAAATCCCTTCGGGTTCCAGAGCACGCTTACTACCGGAGTCGTAAGCGCGCTCGGCCGGACCGTGCAAACGAGCCAGACCACCGTCATCGATGGCGCGATTCAAACCGACGCCGCCATCAACCAGGGCAATTCCGGCGGTCCGCTACTCAATTCCCACGGCGAGGTTATCGGCATCAACTCAGCGATTTATACGCCATCCGGAACCACCGCGGGCATCGGCTTCGCCATCCCCATCAGCACGGCGCGGCAAATCGCGCAGGATTTGATCAGCGAGGGCCGCGTGCGTCGCGCCACCATGGGAGTGGAAGCTCGCGTGATCACTCCCCCGGTTGCGGAGGCGCTGAAATTGCCCGTGCAGGAGGGCTTGCTGATTGAGCGCGTTACTCCGGGCGGACCAGCCGAGCACGCGGGCCTGCATGGCGGTGACCGCACAGCGATTCTGGGCATGCGCCGAATCGTCCTCGGCGGAGATGTAATCACCGGGATTGATGGCCGTCCCATCGCGGGCCAGATGGATTTGAATCTGGCGCTGAACCGCAAGCGGCCCGGCGATACGGTAAAAGTGGAATACTATCGCAACGGAAAGAAGATGGAAGCGCAGGTGACGCTCAGCGATTCGAGCAAATGAGGAAGGCGGTCAGGAATTCCAAGTCGCGCGCTCGCGGTCGCGTTCCGCGTCAGTAAGTGAAAACCAATTCTCCGCAACATCGCGCAGTCGCTCGAGCATCTTCTGCATTTCCTGATGTTTTTCCTCAACGACCTCGCGATTAGCGTCCTCCGGCACGGCGATTGGAGGGGCGATCACCAGCACGGCCCGCGTATAGGGTTTCGGGATCTGAAACAAATCCCAGGTCTTCTTCAGCGTCCAGGCGCGTTCAAGGCCGATGTGAAACAAGATGATCAGCCGGCCTGAGCGGCGAGCCAGCATCACGGGACCGGGCTTGGCAATGTAGCGCGGCCCGCGCGGGCCATCGATGGTGAAGGCGGCGTCGACTCCTTCTTCGAGGCGTTGCGCCATGACCGCAAGTCCGCGCAATCCGCCTCGCGTCGAGCTGCCCTGCGCCGTCTGATATCCCAGCCGCTCGATCACTCGCCGCGTCCATTGGCCGTCGAAATTCGTTGTGTTCAGCAACACCGCGTTGCGATTCCGGAAGTACCAAGTGCCCGCGATGATGCAGCGATGCCAGAACGCGTATACGTTGGGCGGCTGATCCGGCCGGTAGTCGCGTCCAATCTCTCGTCCTCCCAAAACTTCAAACCGAATCGTCGGTCCCAGAATGCGAATCACGGCCCACACCGCCCAGCCAATGATGGGGAGCGCGAGCCGTTGCAGAAAAGTGAGCTTCGGCAAGCGTGTGTCGTAATGAACCAGGGGAACCTTTTCTTCCTCCTGGAATGGCGTTTTTGCTTGCTCTACCATGCGTGTATAGTATAAGTCGAAGATGAAGATCGGGTACGGGCTCTAAGTGAGGCCCGCCCGAATTTCGGTAGCCTCACAAAGACCTTCTGGAAGTCGCAGGGGAAACGTGCTTTCGCTGATCATCCCAAGAAAACGGCTGCAAACCTGGCTCAGGGTATCCGTGACCGCATCGCTTGCGATACTGGGTCTGCTGGCCCTCCGGGGCGGGCGGATCTCCGCGCAGGATCTTCCGGCAATCATCGGCCGGATCGAAGGCGATGACCTGGAGGTCGTGACGACCACTCCCACAGGGGTGGAGACGAACGCCGCGCCCACCGTCGTCGCTAGCGGGAGTGAGGTCACGCTGCACTCCGGGCGCGCTCTTTTGACGTTGGACTCCGGAGGCGAGATCAGCATTTGCGGGCCCGCGCATTTTAAGATGGTTAAATCCGCCAGCGCGGTCACACTGGCGCTCGATTATGGCCGGGTCCATCCGTCTCTTGATTCACAGGAAACATTCACGATCTACACGCCGACCATCATCGCAACTCCGCTGGCGATTTCGGGCGGGCGCCGCGACCTGACCGTGGGCCTCGAGCAGACAGGGGAAATGTGTGTCATCACGGCGCGCGGCGCGATGCGTGTCGAACCTCAATTCTCCGACCAAAGTTTGATTGTTCCGCAAGGCGGTACAGCCAGCCTGGTGGGTGGGCAGATTGAATCTCTGCGCGCCGACGTCTCCGCCTGCTCGTGCGATTTCCCACGAACCACTCAGGAGCGCCCGCGGCAATCTCCTCCTCAACGGGAAATCAGTACGCTTAACCATCCCCATCCAACCAGAGCGAATGAAGACACCTGATCCCGTCCAACCGCCCTTCCGCCGGAGAACCGATCTATACCGTCCTGATGCCGCCCCTCAGCTTTGATGCGAATTCTCCAGCCTTGCCCCCCGACCCCAGCCCCGAAACCATCCTCCTGGTTCGCGAAGTGCGCTTGCGCCCGACAGCTGTTTTTCACGGCCATGTAAACCCTGCCCCCACGCAAGTGGCCGTCACGACTGCTGCCGCTCCCACACCGCAAATTCGCACCGAGAGTCAGCCTGCCAGTCCTCAACCCGGCCTTCTCGACCGCATGCGGAATTTCTTCCGCAAATTGGCCGGCCGCGGACCTTGCGTAGGCGCTGGCTGCAGCAGCTAGCCGCCTGTCATTATTCGTGACATATTTTATTGACGCATATTTCATGTTGTGGTAATTTCCCCGCAGCGATCCTTAAGATTTCGCGCGCACGGCAGAGACAATGTCCAGCCCATTGGAACTGCATCCCTCCCGGCAGTTCGCGCGTGGCGATGACCATTCCCCACGCGGCATGGCGTTGCGCGGGTCCCGCCACCTGTTTCTTTTTTCTCTTTTTTTGTTCAGCGTGATTTGCGTTTCCTGCGGCGGCGCTGGATCGGGCCCTCCGCCTCCGGCAAGCGTCACCGTGGCACCAGGTTCCGCGCAACCCTTCACCGGGGATAACGTGCAGTTCAACGCTACTGTGGAGAATACAGCGAGCACTGCAGTCAACTGGCAGGTAAATCAAATTCCCGGCGGAAATTTGACAGTGGGAATGATTACGTCGGCCGGGCTGTACGCGGCTCCCGCAATGGTTCCAAACCCTCCTACCGTTACCGTCACCGCAGTCTTGCAGTCGGACTCGACCAAGTTAGGATCCTCCAGCGTCACGATTCAGTCGCTCAGTTCGATCCAGGGACCGCTTTCGCTGTCGCCGGCACTTTCCAGTGTGACAACTTCCGAGACTCTGCAATTGCAAGTTTTGACCACGGGAGTCAGTAACAGCGAGGTCAATTGGACCGTGGATGGCATACCCGGCGGCAATGCAACCATTGGCACGATCACACCGGGCGGGGCATACACTCCACCAGGGACTGCAGGAGCTCATATCATCATCGCCACATTGATGGCCAATCCCAAGGCTATCGGTTCCGCGCAAATCGAAGTCACAGATTTCGCGGGAACATTTACATGGCGCAACGATAATTCGCGTTCAGGCGTAAACAATCAGGAACTGGCTCTTGCCCCCACAACAGTGAGGTCTTCGACGTTCGGAAAATTGTTCTCATGCCCGCTGGATGGTTACGCGTACGCGCAGCCCCTCTATGTGGCTAATCTCCCTGTTGCCGGCGGTGGCACGCACAACGTCGTCTTCGTGGCCACGGAAAAGGACAGCGTTTTCGCGTTCGATGCGGATGCCAACCCTTGTGTTCAACTCTGGCAGACGAGCCTTGTCCCGGCGGGATCGCAAGCTGTACCCACACCCAACCTGAACATTCCGACCGACGACATCGCACCGTATATTGGAATTACCGGCACTCCGGTGATCGATCGAAGTTCTTCCACTCTATACGTCGTTTCCATGACAAGTTCTACCGGCAATAATCCGGCCTATGCCCAGCTGCTGTATGCCTTGGATCTGGCAACGGGACAACCAAAGATCCGGCCTGTCGGAGCGGGATTCGCAGGCCCGGCGTCGCCATCCTTCAATCCCCTCCTGGAAAATCAGCGAGGGGCGTTGCTGCTGGACAACAATATCGTGTACGTCCCATTCGCTTCCCATCACGGCGAGGGCCAATACCACGGCTGGTTGGTGGCGTTTGATCCCTCGACTCTGCAGGAAACGTCGGCCTTCAACGTTACACCAAACGCTTCCGAGGGAGGAGGCATCTGGCAAAGCGGGGGCGGCCCCTCGGCGGATTCGAATCACAACATCTTTGTGGTAACGGGGGACGGGCCCTTCGATTCGAGTCCCGGAGCATTGAGTTTTAGCGATAGCTTTTTGAGGCTCACGCCGAGCGGACCGTTATCGGTCGCGGACTACTTCTCGCCATGCGATCAAACCACTCTCACGACTGCTGGACAGGATGTTGGCGCCAGCGCGCCGTTGCTTCTTCCGGATTCCGCCGGATCGGCTTCCCAGCCACATTGGATGATCGGCGCCTCGAAGAATGGTTCCCTCTACGCAGTCAATCGCGACATTCTCGGAGGATATAACGCAGCCTGTCCCGACGCATCCTCCCGCGTGCAAACCGTACCCGTCGGTGACGGACCGTTCTTGAGCACTCCGCTATTCTGGAACAATGCGATCTACGCGGCCGCAGGGAATGGAAATCTGAAGGCGTTTTCGATGTCGGGAGGCACTCTCGCGGCATCACCGTCCCCTACTCAGTCCCCGGAGATGTTGGGCCCGCAGGGAGCAACGCCCGTCATTTCCTCAAAAGGAGCGAACAACGCCCTGATCTGGCTCATCGACACGACCGGGGCTCTGGCCACGCCAAATACATCTGCCATTTTGCGGGCCTTCGACCCCACCAATCTTTCAAACGAAATCTATAACAGCGGAATGGTCCCATTGCGTGATACCGCCGGCCTTGCCGTGAAGTTCACCGTGCCCACCGTGGCCAACGCCAAAGTGTATGTCGGAACACAGACGGAGCTCGATGTCTACGGCCTGCTGCCTTGATCGCTTTTCCGAAAGTCGTTACAACTTTTTGACAATTTCTGGACTTCTCGCTGACACCTCAGCCGCTCTATCGAGCTACGCTGCCCTGAGTCTCGGGTGTAACCATGTGTTCGGAATCCTGTGTCCTCAAAGTGGGTCATAGGTGGGGAGGGCGCGAATTCCGGCACTGTTCCCGGCGGGGGCTTTGGGAGCGCCCGAGACATTTTCTGGCAATCCCTATTCGGTCAGGAGGAAATGCTCATGAAATCCATTGCGAAATTACCCTTGGTTCTCGCAAATCTGCTTGCGTTGTTGATTCCCTCTGTAACTTTTGCCCAACATTACACACAAACGAACCTGGTTTCTGACGGATTTATCAGCACGCCTGTAGTGGATCCCAATCTCAAGAATCCCTGGGGCCTCGCCCGCAGCACTTCAAGTCCCTGGTGGGTCTCAGACAATAATGCGGGAGTCTCCACCTTGTACACCTATACCAATACGGCTGGGACCGTAACACTCCAGCCATCGAAACTGGTCGTCACCGTTCCCACTCCTCCGGATGGCACGCCCCCATCAACGCCGACGGGCGTCGTCTACAATGGCAGCTCCGACTTCGTTGTCGGGACGGTTACGGCCACCGGCGCTCCGGGTCCGGCTTCTTTCATCTTTTGCACGGAAGACGGCACGATCTCCGGATGGAATCCCGGGGTAAATGCGGCAGCGGTGCTCAAAGTGAACAACTCGCCGGAGGCCGTTTATAAAGGTTGCACGACCGCGGACAAAGATGGAGTGCGTTTCCTCTACGTAACCAATTTCCGCCGGGCGCGGGTTGAAGTCTACGATACCAATTTCAAAGAAGTGCACATGTCCGAGGAAGCCTTTGACGATGATCGCATCCCCCGTGGTTTTGCTCCGTTCAACGTGCAAAATATCGGCGGAAGTTTGTTCGTGACCTATGCCAAGCAGGACAGCGCACGGCACGATGATGTGGCCGGCGAGGGTTTGGGCTATGTGGATATCTACAGTCCTTCCGGCAGGCTGCAGGCTCGCCTCGAGCATGGTCCCTGGCTCAATTCCCCCTGGGGTGTTGTCTGGGCACCGCGCGATTTCGGCGAGTTCAGCAATCGAGTGCTGGTGGGAAATTTTGGCAGTGGCCAGATCGCTGCGTATAACGGCTTCGACGGCAAGTTCATCGGATTGATGAAAACCTATACTGACCCCGCGACTCTTACCGGCGAGGAGACCCTGGCGATTGATGGCCTATGGGCACTCACCTTCGGAAATAGCGCGAATGGGTGCCCCAGCACGGCGCCGACAGCTCCCGCGGCGGACGTAGGCTTGCCGAAGTGCGGGAGTGCCGGCCCTTATAACTCGCTCTTCTTCACGGCTGGTCCCGACGGCGAGATCACACGGCCTGATGGGCACGCTGACTGCGGTTTCAACGGAACAGGACGGCGACGAAGAGTAAAGCTGGAGGGTCCGGGGATAGACCCTGCAGCTTGAATCGGACGAAGACGGCCGGGTGACTCCGTCTCTGCCGTCTTTGTCCGACAACATAGAAACGTGTGGCTGAGGGTTGCAGTGAAAATGCAACTTGAAACTTACGTAACGGCTTCTTTTGTCATTTCCCTTACGGATTTGCTGCGAACGTGGGACCTGAACCAGAAAAATTGTCCCTTCTTCCGAAGTACGCTCGAGGACTCACCGTTCCGCAATGGTCATGGATAATCTTGCTGACGATGGCCAGACCCAGGCCCGTCCCATTGGATTTCCCTGAGCTGACGAACGGATCGAACAATGTACTCCTGATAGCGAGCGCGGAATCCCGCGGCCATTGTCCGCGATGCGAATTTCGAAGGAATCCTCGCCGGACATGATATCGACCGTTGATTTTCCCCTGCTCGCACGGCCGTAGCCTCGCAGGCGTTCAAGGCCAGATTGAAGAAAGACACGCTCCATTTTTTTCGGGTCGAAGATTCCGGTCATGTCACCCGAGGTGCGAACAGAGATGGAGCGGCCCCGCAGTTCCGGCCGCGCCAGGACGGCGTCAATCGCCCGCCGCACCGTTTGATCCATCGATGCCGGCACGGGAGAAATATTGCGCTGCTCGCGCGCCAGATCGCGGAGCGAATCCAGCAATTCGCGTGATCTGCTTCCGCGGCATCCTGGATTTCGCGGTAAATCTGGTCCCGATTGAGTTTCAACTTCTCGGCTTCGTAGAGGAATTCCGCATTGGCCACCAGAGCCGCAAGGTGATGACGCAAATCATGAGAGATGGAACTGGCCGCTCTGCCCAGCGCGGCGATTCGCTCTGTTTCAATCTGTTTCTGCTGGGACGCCAGCAATTCGCCGCGCATTTTCGAGAACGATTCGCCCAAGTTCCGCGACTTCGACTGCTGCCGCGCGGCGTGATCGAGTAGGTGTAATCGCCTGCGGCGAGCGCGCGCACGCCGGCGACCAGATTGTCCAGAGGACGCGTGATCGTGCCCGCAACAAAACGCAATAAGAGCAGCGCCAGAAGCACGGCGGAAATTCCGACGATCAGAATCGTGCGGTTGAACTGCCTGATGAAACTCATCGGGCGTTCCAGGGGGATAAATACGTAGCATTGCACCGGCGAGGAAGAACCCTGATAAAACGCGACGGAGGTCGACTTGATACGCCTTGTTCCCCAGATCGTCTCTCTGGCATCCGAACCGGGGACAAGGTTTCGCGCAAGGATGCGATGTTGAAGCTCGCTTTCCTCACGGGATGAAAATGTGGATGCGATGACTTTGTCATTGGCCGTCAATACGATCTTGCTTTCCGCGACGAGGGCAAGTTGTTCGGCAATCGTGGAATCCACTTCGTATCCGATCGCGACTTCCCCAGCTGTTTCGCGTTGCCGTCCCGCGCCCGCTGTGATGGGACGAAGAAATACCCAATACAGCCGCCCGCCTTCATACCACCAGGCCGAGTCTTCCCCTCTTCCTGAGGCTCTCGCCACGTGGGCCTGGGCTCCGCTTTCGTCCAACCCCGGTTCTCGTGACATGCAGCGCCATCACTTTTCCGCCGGGATCCGCGAGTAGAAACAGATCGCTTCCCGCCAACTTCCAAAATGGCATCGAACCATCCTGAATCGTCGGCGCATGGCGGGTGGTCATCAGCGCTTTCAGTGTGGGGATTTCCGCAAGCATCCCCGCCGTGCGCGACAATTGGAGTTGCAATTGGCGCTGGATGGTCTCAAATTCATGCACCGACGCGGCGGTGCTGTCCCTCACTTGAACGGAAATTTCGGAACGAACGGTATGACGAATGATGAGGAGAATTGTTCCCGTCAAGGCGCAAATGATCAGCAACGTCGAAATCAGAAGTTGGGTTTGCAGCCGGAGGCGCGCCATGGAATTGCTCCGAGCTTAATTAGCTTTTCTTGCCCGCGCCGGAACCGCCGGGCACGAATTTGTATCCCGCCCCGTGAACCGTCACAAAAAAACGCGGATTCGCAGGGTCCGGCTCGAGCTTCTGCCGAAGGCGGAGGATATGATTATCCACAGTGCGGGTGGACGGATAGTTTTGATATCCCCAGACTTCGTTGAACAATTCTTCTCGCGACATCACGTGTTCCGGCGACTGCGAAAGAAATCTAAGCAATTTGTATTCCTGCGCTGTCATGCCGATCGGGCTGCCGGCGCGTCTTGGCTTCCATGCTGGTGAAGTCAATTTCGATGTCGCCGAAGGCAAGCTTGTCATGAGAAGCCGCGGCCGTCGCAACATGCCGTGGTGTCCTGGAGCTTTGGGCCATTTCGCCGCATCGCCCGGCGCACGCGGGCGAGCAATTCCTTGGGACTGAAAGGTTTGGTGACATAGTCGTCCGCACCCAGTTCGAGAAGCAACACCTTGTCCTCCACCTCCGCATTGGCGCTCAATACCACGATTGGCACCGACGGCATGTGCGCCTTGAAGGATCTGCAAAGTTCCTTGCCGGACAGCCCCGGAAGCTTTAAGTCCAGTACCACCACGCTGGGCGGTCCGTTTCCGAAAACTCTCCAGCCCTCGGGATCCCATCGGACGCAATCTGGACTTCGAGCGCGTCCGCCTCAAACAGGCGCTGCAGGGTGCGCTGCATCGGGCGGCTATCTTCGATGACTAAGACTGTGTGCACGGAGGTTAGCTCTGGGAAGTAAGTATACTTCGGGAGGCCCTGCAGGGGTAATTCGATCTAAACGGTTCGATAATTTCAAGCGGAGCATCTTTCACCAGGGCACAACGCCGTTCTTATCGAAAAAACTTCCAGTAGGCCCGTCCGCGGGCAAGGTTGCCAATCGAACTGCCGCAATTGCGCCCTGATCAACGGTTTGAATTCCAGCGAAATTGTTCATAGCGGTCGCCGTATAGCCCGGTGCGGCGGCGTTCACTTTGATTGCCGTATCTTTAAGCTCCCTGGCGAAGGAGATGGTCACCGAATTCACGGCGGCTTTCGAGGCGCCGTAGGCCAGGTACGAATTGTCGAAACGAGATTGCGGGGCCGACACGCTTGTCAGGGACCCCAGCGCGCTGCTCACGTTGACAATTCGTCCCGCGGGCGCCTTGCGGAGCAAGGGGAGGAATGCTTGTGTGACCGCCACCAGGCCAAACACATTCGTCTCGAAGGTCTTGCGGAAATTCTCCATCTGGCTTTTGGTCGGAGGCGTTCGTTCGGTGACGATGCCCGCGTTGTTCACCAAAATATCGAGTCTCCCAAATTTACGGTCTAATTCAACGACCGCTGCGTCGATGGTGGGTTGCGCGGTTACGTCGAGCACCAGGCTGTGCGCCTGAATGCCTTCCCCTTGCAGCTTTGCGACTGCGGCCAGTCCCTTCTGCTTATCTCTGGCGCTGGCGATCACGAGGATGCCTTGTTTCCCCAGTTGTCGCGCGATCTCAAATCCAATTCCTTGATTTGCGCCGGTAATGAGTGCTACTCGTGCAGAATTCAAACTTTCGGCCACGGCAAATCCTCCCCAGATGCAGCAGTACAGTCACTCTTGAGCCCGAGCCCCTTCGAGGGGTTGGCTGTGCGCTCATTCACAAGCCATATGAAAACCGCACAGGCAAGAGTGCCTGTGCTACCAAGACAGCAATACGAACTTACGGCGTCACGCGCTGCGAACTTCACAGGCACATTCCATCTGGCAACTCGCAGGTGTATATTACAAGGCAAATCGTCGGTCGCGAGGAACGAAATTCTGGACCGCTATTGAGAACTCGGTTGATTCTCCCCGGCCCATTGAGAACCGTTGAGAAAGGAAGCTCACCATGGCGCAAATCTCGCTCAAAGTGAACGGCAAAGTGCGCGTCGTCGACGCGGACCCCGGCATGCCGCTCCTATATGTCTTGCGCGACAATCTGGAGCTGAACGGACCCAGGTTTGGGTGCGGTCTGGGGCAGTGCGGGGCGTGTACCGTCATTATGGATGGGAGCGCGGTGCGTTCCTGCAGTCTCCCGGTGACCGCCGCGCAAAACCGGAGCATCACCACACTTGAGGGATTGGGGAACGTTGCACACCCGCACGCCCTCCAGAAAGCGTTCATCGAGGAACAGGCGGCGCAGTGCGGTTTTTGCATGAACGGCATGGTCCTGGGGGCCAAGGCTCTGCTTGACAAGAATCCGCATCCCACGGTCGTGGAGATCAAAAAATCTTTAAACAGTTACTTGTGCCGATGTGGCAGCCATCTGCGTGTGATTCGCGCGATCCAGAGGGCCTCGGGCCAGAAAGCCTGACTAAGGAGCGGCAAATATGGAAACCAAATCAATTTCCCGCAGAGATCTTCTTAAGGGCTCGGGCGCGCTCATTGTGAGCTTCAGCTTATTTGGAGCTGTCTCAAAGGCGCTGGGCCAGGCCGCCGCTCCCACAAGCGCAGAGCCGGACGCGACCTCGCTCGACTCCTGGGTGGCGGTGGCGCAGGATGGAACCGTCACTGTCTTTACCAGCAAAGTCGACCTTGGCACGGGCGTTGTGACCGCTCTGGCGCAGATTGTGGCTGAGGAACTCGACGTGCCTTTCGATCATGTCCACATGGACGTCGGAGACACGGCCAAGTCGATCGACCAGGGCATCACGGCCGCCAGCAGGACTGTCGAGCGGGGAGGCCCGCAATTGCGGCAAGCTTCGGCTGCAGCGCGCCGCGAACTCTTGAAGCTTGCCTCCACGCGCCTCGATACGCCGGTGGACAAACTGACGGTCAGCGACGGCGTCGCCAGCGTCGTCGGCAGCCCTGCGAGAAAAATTTCTTACGGCAGCCTGATTGGCGGCAAGCGCTTTAACGTAAAGATTGTGGCCACGGGAACCGGATGGGACTTGAAGGTGGCCCCGGAAATTCCGCCCAAAGATCCCAAGGATTACAAAATTGTCGGCACGTCGGTTCCACGTCTCGATCTGCCTGCAAAATTCACGGGAGAGTTTACGTTTTCGCAGGACGTCCGGGTCCCGGGGATGCTCCATGGACGAGTCGTCCGCCCGCCAACAGTGATT
Source organism: Terriglobia bacterium (assembly GCA_963705015.1). Lineage (GTDB taxonomy): Bacteria > Acidobacteriota > Terriglobia > Acidiferrales > UBA7541 > Palsa-360. The sequence continues at coordinate 4,087,498 of CAVPIN010000002.1, read as the reverse complement.
TCGAAACCCTCGAGCGTCGATGAGAGCTCCATCCGCAACATCCCCGGTGTAGTGAAAGTTGTGCAGGAAGGAAGTTTCGTCGGCGTGGTGGCGCAGACGGAGTGGGCCGCGATCCAGGCGGCAAGGGCGCTGAAAGTAACGTGGTCCGCGCCTACTACGAAGATGCCTTCGGGACCGGACGAGGTTTTTGAATATCTGAAGAATACCAAGAGCTTCCGGGACACTGTCCCTGTAAATAAAGGAAATCCGGACGCCGCGATTTCCCAGGCCAGCAAAAAATACGAATCGACGTATTACTGGCCGTTTCAATTGCATGGCTTGATGGGCCCGTCTTGTGCGGTGGCGGATGTCCGCGGGGACAAGGCGACCATTTGGACCGGTACGCAAGCCCCGTTCAGGGCGCGGGATTCAGTTGCCGCACTGCTGGGAATCCCCGCTAGGAATGTTCACGTTCTCTACCGGGAGGGCTCTGGCAGCTACGGACGGCTGGAATCGGACGACGTAGCGGAGGATGCCGCTTTGATGTCGCGCTCTGTCGGCAAGCCCGTGCGCGTCCAGTGGATGCGCGAGGACGAGCATGCTTGGGACCCCAAGGGGCCATCGCAGTATCTGACGGTGCGCGCCGGCGTGGACGCCCAGGGCAAAGTCACGGCTTGGGATTTCATGGATCGCAGCTTCCCGTGGACCACCAACGTAAATCCCCTGCTGGCGTCCTTGCAGACCGGCCTTCTGGCCACCGATCCGGGATTTTTGAACGGGGCTTCGGGCGGCGGGCAAATCTATGCGTTTGAAAATCAGAAGGTTCTGGCCGCCGCCATCCCCTGGTTGCAAAAAGACCCCTGGCCCCTGAGAACCAGCAATCTGCGTGCTCCGGGAGATCTGGCGCGCATCTTTGCCAGCGAATCTTTCATGGATGAGATCGCTTCCAATCTCGGCATCGATCCGGTTCAGTTCCGGCTGCACTACCTCGCCAGCGATAAGCGGCTCAACGAAGTGCTCATGGCCGCTGTACAAAAAGCCGGCTGGAAAGATCGGCCGTCGCCCGCCCCCGCTTCCAGCGGCGCGAAGGCAAGTGGAAGAGGCATTGCCGTGGCCAATCACTCGAGCACCATGGTTGCCGCGGTCGCCGAAGTCGAAGTCGACAAACCGACGGGGCAGGTGTCCGTGAAACGAATCACCATGGCGCACGATTGCGGCCTGATCGTCAATCCCGATGGACTCAAGAACCAAATCGAAGGGAACATCCTGCAGGGGGTGAGCCGCGCCCTGCTGGAGGAAGTGCAATTCGATGGAACCGGGGTCAAGAACCTGAACTGGAACAGTTACCCGGTCATCACCTATGACCATATTCCTGAGGTCGAAATTGTTTTGATTAACCGGACGGACGTGCCGTCGCTCGGCGCCGGCGAGGCATCCATCGTGCCGATCACCGGGGCCATTGCCAATGCCATCTTTGATGCCGTTGGCGCGCGTTTGCGACGCGTTCCTTTCACGCCGCAGCGCGTGCTGGCCGCCATGAAAGCCTGAACGCCAGGAGTGCAAATGGAGAGAAGCAGCCGGCGTTCTGGATCAGAATTAGTGGAACAAAAAACAGGAAGGTCCCGCAGGAATTCACTGTGAGGCGGTTGGCTTGTGATGTATACTCTAACTACCCAGTCCCCCTTAGTTCTTAAACGTTTATGTTAATTATCGGTATATTTTTCAACAGAAAGGTTTGAACCACGATGATTATCGGCGATCGCTTGCGTGTACTTCGCGAACAGAAGAATTTCTCACAAGGCGAAATTGAAAAACGGACGGGGCTGCTGCGCTGCTATATTTCCCGCGTGGAAAATGGGCACACGGTGCCGGCCGTGGAAACCCTGGAAAAATTTGCCCGCGCCCTGGAAGTTCCCATTTACCAGCTCTTCTACGATGGCGAGGAACCGCTAAAGCTGCCCAATCCCGGGAAGCGAAAACTGTCCACGTCGGTTGCCTGGGGCGATTCGGGCAAGGACGCCCGCCTGCTGGCCAAGTTCCGCCAACTGCTCAGCCGCGCCGACGAGAGCGACCGGCGATTGCTCCTGTTCATGGCCAAGAAAATGGTGGGGCCGAAGGCTTCCTGATGGGTCCGCTGGCGGGAGCGCACGCGAGCCGAGATTCTGCCCTCATTTGGGTTTAGTTAGCGTGTATCCATCTGCGTAGAACATGACCGACAGGTTGTACCAATCATTGTTCATGCCTTCGAGGTCCCAGTGCACCGTCGCGGCTGGGTGAGCACGGTCAGGGCCAACGTAAGTGGTTTCGCTCGTCGGTTTGGCTGTGCTTTCCGTCCAGCTCATCCAGGAAGCCGGCGAAGCATCCTGCAGCGCTTTCACATACTTCTTGTACTTGGCAATGAGAATCGCCCGATTCTTCGTCTCAAAAATATCGCAGCTATCTGAATACCTTGGCTTGGCAACGACGGTGATATAGCACTCCTTCGCTCCCGCCACCATCAGGGTGGACATATAATCCGTTTCATCACCAGCGACATGCGGGTCTTTCCGGATGGATGCAAAATCATTAGCCCGGTGATCGAGGATTTGTTTTATCGTTCCGGAAAGTTCATCGAGGGCGGACAAACCCGCGCTTGCTGTCAAAATGCACAGCAGGGTTCCAAATAATAGAAATGGCCTTCTCATTTGCCCTCCTCATCCGCGAGCCGCGATTTTAATTCCTGAGATACGTAATTGTACACCGTCTATTCCTTACGGACATCCCTGTGTGCTGCCGCAGCATGAGCGCTTTTGCCCATACTGCAGATGGGAGATTGCACGGAAGAACGGCATACAAATGTCCAGTAAAACCTGACTTAAGTCGCTCTTAATTTCTGCACTTTCGTCGATCATTAATGATAAAAGACCTTGTGCGATTAGCAGGGTGCTTTCGAATTCTGTTTCTCTACGATGTGGCCGAGGCCATTGACCTCGAGAAGCTTCGGACTTTGCTTGGCTCGCGCTGCGGTCCCCTGGAGCAACCATTTCCCCGACGTACGCCCGAATACGTCCGCTTTGAGCACGCCCCCATCGTCGAACCTTCCGAGCCCCTGACGATCAGCACGGATGGAAGAGCCACCTGCTCGGTCAAATACTATGCTTTTGGTGTTGTCGTGGTCCGGGTGGAAGTCCCGTTCGATGGTGATTGGCCATTCCTACTATCTGAGAATTCGCGTTGGATGGATGCCGCCGATGTTGGCAAAGAGGCTCGCGAAATAGCGCAAAGACATTTGCAGCAAGCCGCGCCCGCCGTAATCCGGCCCACAAGAGATTGGCTGCAGGAAACGTATCTGGTCACCGAGATTCATGAGATCCAGGATGCGCGCGGGGAACAACCCGCCGCCGCCGAGTTGCTGGCTTCTCACGGCGGAGAAATTGCGCAATTGGTGCGCGGGGAAACAATTCCCGTTTCGCCAAAGGCCAGCGAGGAAGTATTGCAGGGCAGTCTTTCCTATTACCCTCGGGACCTGGTCGTTGTGGGATCATACGCCTCGGTAGTTTACGATCGCCCCGAGGACGCCACCGCTGTTGCGCAGATTCTGGAATACGCAAAAATGCAGCTATTGGAATTCCGCTACTACGATCGACTGATGACTCACATGTTGGCTGAATCCTACGACGCGTTGGAACGAAAAAGAAATATCCTATTCTCGCGGTGGAGCCTGCCCCGTGATGCCCGACGCTTCAATACGGTCCGCCTGGATGTAATGGAACTGACCGAACGCATCGATAATGCGATCAAGTTTATCAGAGACATTTATTATGCGCGTGTCTATCGGTTGGCAGCCAGGCGGATCGGCGTTGCCGACTACCGCACTCTAGTGGACGAAAAGCTTCGCACGGCGGGTGATCTCTACAATTACATGATCGATCAGTTCAATGAGTCGAGATCATTTATCCTGGAAGTCGGTGTGGCCATCCTCGCGCTGATCGATGTAATTCTTTTGTTTCGGGGAAAGTGAGGCCTTGCATTCTCCTCGCTCCCATGGCCGGCGCAGTTTCTATCGCGCGAACTGTCCAAATGGAAGTGGCCCAAAATCAATGAATTGAAGGAATTGCAGCCCTGGAATTGTCACCCTTTGTCGCACGTTGTCGCTTGATTCCGCAGGCGCTGCGGACGTATTAAGGTCTCTGAACATTGGGCAAACTCTAATCTCTGGGGGACTGGAATGAAGTTCGGCGACTTCGACCGGAAGCAGTGGCGCGTGCTGTATATCCTCATGCTGATCAACTTCGTGAATTACATTGATCGGCAGATTATTTTTTCTCTTTTTCCGGCCATCCGCCACGAATTTGCCCTTTCCTATGTGCAACTTAGCTATCTGGCGACGGCGTTCACAGTTGTGCTCTCACTGGGAAGCTTCCCGCTGGGTATGCTCGCAGACCGCGTCTCGCGGCGTGCCGTGATTAGTGCAGCCGTCTTGTTCTGGAGTGGTGCGACGTTCTTCAGTGGCATGGCCGGATCTTTTCGATCCCTGGTGGCGGCACGAGGATTGGTGGGAGTAGGAGAAGCTGCCTACAACCCCGCGGGTGCAGCCGTCATTACCGCTTCTTTCCCGGGGGAGATACGGGCGCGCGTCCAGGGAGCTTTCGATATCGGGATGTTCATCGGTGGCGCCACAGGAATTGCGCTGGGAGGGATCATTGTGCAATCGTTCGGCTGGCGCCCGGCTTTCTTCCTGGTCGGGATTCCCGGAGTCATCCTGGGTTTAAGTTCCTTACGGCTGCCGGAAACGCAGGGGGCGTCCTCGAAAGAGGGCATGCCGATGCGAGAGCTATTGCGAGTGCCTGCGTTCCTGGCGTTACTGGTCAGCGGGTGGTTCTGCAGTTTTGCCGGATATGCCTATGTGGCGTGGGGGCCGGATCTGGTACAAGAATACAAAGGGTTCACTGCCCGGGAAGCGAGCCTGGCGCTGGCGCTGTCCATCGTCGCCGGAGGAACCAGCGGGATCGCCGTGGGTGCTTACCTGTCGGATCTTTTCGCGAAAGCCCGCGACTGGGGACGCGTGGCCATTATCCCGGTGGGATTCGTCCTGGGTGCGCCGGCGATTTATTTCGCGTTACATTCGACCAGTAAATTTTCTTTCATTCTTTTCTTCGGGTTGGGAGCGTTCTTCCTGAGTTGGTATCACGGTCCCCTGACGGCGACGATCCACGATCTGGTTCCGCCACGTGCGCACGCAACGGCCTTGGGTTTTTACAACCTTTTTGTTAATCTCTTCGCGATGGCTCTGGCACCTTTACTTATCGGGAAGGTAGCCGACCGTTATAACCTGATTACAGCACTGCACATCCCGATTGCAGCCCAGCTGGTTGGCGCGGCATTCTTGCTCTTGGTGATCCAGTTCATCCGCCGAGATGGGCTTCGTCATCCATCGATTGCCCGGCTCTGGGGGGATGAATCAACCAGGGAGCTACCGCAAACAATTGTATTGGGTCTGGATGGTGAATGTTTAAGTTCTGAATTAGAGTGACGAGTCCTGGGGATACTGTAGCCCACATTCCGTCACCCGGCTATGAAACCGGCCATGGATCAGAAAGAATCTAGATTGAGGAGAAAACACAATGGGACAGTTGACAACCATCAGTCAGTTGCCTGCGCCGAATCATTACGCGGCCTATAAGCCACGGCCCTTTAAAAAAGAAGAACGGGACAATGTAACCGTTCTCTACGGCGGCCTGACCTGGAAACACGAGCGGCTGATCCAGGGTGCTTTTCACAATTTAAAGTACAAGGCCGAACCCCTCCCGAATATTGCCCGCGACGATTTGGATGCCGGCAAAGAACTGATCGATGTGGGTGCCTGCTGCCCCACCATTTTTACGACGGGAAGCCTGGTCAATCTTCTCAAGAAGAAGGTCGCCGAGCAGGGCAAAGAGGAAGTCGCAGAAAAGTATGTCTTTCTCACGGCCGGCGCATGCGGCCCCTGCCGGTTCGGGCAGTATCACGAGTCCTACGCGATGGCCCTCGATGGTCTGGGACTGCGCGACTTCCGGCTCTTCCTCCTGGCCCAGGATGAATTGGACCAGAGCGCTGGGGAAGGCGGCGGTTTGGAAATCAATATGCCTTTGAGTCTGGGCCTGATCTGGGGAATCTTGTGCGCGGACGTGTTGACCGACCTGGAATACATGACCCGGCCGTACGAGGTAAATCCGGGACAGACGGCCAAGGTCCTCAAAGAGAGCGTGGAGCTTTTGTACAACGCCTTTGTGAAGCGTCCCCTGCAGGACAATAAGTATGGAACGCTGAGCTGGCATCTCACGACCGGCTATTTCACTCGTGCCCTGCGCGAAGTCCGCAAAAAGTGGGACGCGATCGAAGTCGATCATCTGCGGGTAAAAACAAAGGTGAAAATCACCGGGGAATTCTGGCTGCAAACTCACGAGGGAGAAGGCAACTACAACATCAAGCGCTGGCTGGAGCAGGAAGATAGCGAAGTCGTTCCTCCCCCGGTCGCCGTGTGGCTGCATTATTTGCTGCATCCCACCATCCGCAAGCTGGAACAGCGGAATTCCGCCGGCAAACACCCCTGGATACAGGATTCCTTGTTACACGTGCTTGAGCGCATCTACCGCGGCACTTACAACCGCTTCCGCAAGGCGCTCGGCAGTCTCCCCTACGAACTGCCCGATCAGGAAGAACTCCTGCGATTGGCGGCGCCCTACTACCATTTCGAGTTGCGCGGCGGCGAAGGGCACATGCTGGTCGGGAAAGCACTTCACACCTATCACCACAAGAAAGCGCACATGACGTGCGAGCTTTCCCCGTACTCCTGCATGCCCAACACAATGTCCATCGGTTCCATGGCCAACGTTCTCGGAAAATATCCGGACTTGCTATATGCCCCCATCGAAGTGAAGGGCGACTCGGAAGTTCACGCGCTTTCCCGGTGCCAGATGATCCTCACCGAGGCGAAGCGGCGCGCGGCAGCTGAGTTCCAGGAAGCCGTCAAGAAGACCGGGCTGACCGTGGAGGCCATCCGCAAGTACGAAGAGCGTCATCCTGAATTGCGGAGTGCCACCTATCGCGTACCTCACAAGGGCTATGCCGGAAAGGCAGCGAATTACGTGATGCATCTGGCAAACGATCGCGGCCTGGCAAGAGCTTAAGCGTCGCGTTGCGGTAAGGCCAAGATGAGTGTCATCCAGAGTGAAATGGGGAGGACAAGAAATGTCTATCCTGGCGCTGCCGAATTTGTTCACGCGGAAGCGTACCGGCGCGTCTCGAGCTAAGGATCGCTCGCAGCTGCGCGTCGGGATTCCCAAAGTGCTGAACATCTGGACGACCCATCAATTCTGGGTGGGTTTTCTCAGAGCCCTGGGGATCGAATCGGAGAATATCGTGTTCAGTTCCGACACTTCCGAGGACCAGGGCCGCGAATTCGGCAAGGGACGCGGCACGGTGGATTGCTGCTATCCCGTAAAGGCCATCAGCGGCCACTATGGTGAATTGATTTTCGGCCAAAAGAAAAAGATCAACATTTTGCTCAGTCCGATGATCCATTCTTTGCCTTCCCTGCTCCACGGGCATGTGATGGACACCGTGACGTGCACGCGAGTGATGGCCGGTCCGGAAAGCGTCAAGGCCGGATTCATGAAAGAGCGGGACGTGTTCGCCGAAAATGGTATCGTCTACGCCTCCCCGTTCGCCAGCCTCGGGGATCGCCACATGATCACCAAGCAGCTGCACCGCGATTTGAAAGATGTTTTTGATCTGGAGCCTGAAGAGACCGAGCGCGCCGTTCAGGCGGGATATCTGGCTCTCGATAATTTCACCAATAAAGCGCGCCAGCACAGCCGGGACCTGCTGACCTGGTGCGCGCAGAATCAGAAACCCTGCGTGCTCGTGCTCGCCCGCCCCTATCACATGGATACCGGCATCGGCCACGAAATCGATAGTGAATTGCAGGCCCATGGATATCCCATCTTGTGGCTGCAATACCTTCCGGGCGATGAGGAGTTGATGAATTGGCTGTTTGAAAGCGACCTGCGCGCGGGAAAAATCAAAAGCCCATTCGATATCTCAGACGTCTGGCCTTCCTCCTATAGCAGCAACACGAACGAGATTATGTGGGGAGCGAAGTTTGCAGCGCGCTGTCCGTGGGTTACCTGCGTGCTGCGCCTCTCCAGTTATGAATGCGGCATGGATCAACCGACGTACACGCCGGCGCAGAAAATTGTCGAAGCGACCGGAACTCTCTTCTTTAAATTTGGTGACCTGGATTCCACGAAGCCCGGCGGCAGCGTGAGAATCCGTGTGGAAACGATTGTTCACTACCTGGCGAAGTATTCTCAGGCAGCCATTGAGCGCAAGCTGGCTTGGCTTTCGCCGAACTGCCCGCTGGCGGATCTTTCCCGCCCTGCTCAATCCGCACCGGTTCATGAGGCATCACAGGCTGCGATCGCGGATTGAGAGATGTCGGGGCTTAGCTGCCGATTTTAGAACTTCGAACCCGACTCAGCATAGGTATTGTGACCCCATAGTTGCCTATCCGAAGGCAGCGACCCCAAATGGTGCCTAGCGGGCTTATAATAAACACAGATCGCCCGAGAGGCTGCCATGACGATTGAACAACAGGTTGTCGAAAAACTCCGCGATTTGCCTCTTGAGAAACAAAAGGAAGTGTTGGACTTTGTGGACTTCCTGAAAGAGAAGAACGGCGGCCCGAAGAAGCCGCGCCGCAGCCTGCTCGGGTTGTGGGCGGACCTGAACATCCACATCACGGAAGAAGACATTGCCGAAGCCCGCCGCGAAATGTGGGGCAATTTTCCGCGTGACATCGAACTATGAGTGCGGTGCTGGATACTCACACCGTCCTCTGGTATCTGGAAAACTCCAAGGAATTGTCAGCCGTTGCCCGGACAACGATTGAAGATGCCATCCGCGATGCCCGCGACGTGCATGTATCGGCGATATCCCTCGTCGAGACGGTTTACTTGGTTGAAAGACGAAGGCTTCCCGCTAACGCTTTGGAGCGGCTTCGTTCGGCTCTCACTGACCCAAACTCTGGACTGTTCATCGCCCCCGTCGACGGCGGCGTAGCCGACGCGCTCCCGAACATTCCCCGCGACGTTGTTCCCGACATGCCGGACCGCATCATCACTGCGACTGCTCTCCACCTTGGCCTTCCGCTCGTCACCCGCGACCGCCGCCTTCAAGCCGCTGGAATCCAAACGATCTGGTAACGGTTAGCTGTTCGTTTCAAGCTCGACGGTAGCATAAGGATCCGTATGGAAACGATTGTTCACTACCTGGCGAAGTATTCGCAGGCAGCCATCGAGCGCAGGCTGGCCTGGCTGTCACCGAACTGCCCGTTGACTGAACTCTCCCATCCTGCTGAAGCCGTACCGGTTCAAACAGTACGCCAAGCAGCAATCGCGGATTGAGAGATATTGGGGCTGGGGAGAGTCGAACTCCCGACCTACGGTTTAGGAATAGGCGTGCTATAAAATCCACGCTGTGACAATCACCAATGTTTATGCGGGTTTCATGGTGGTACGACCGTACCCTTGTGCCCAACGTGTGCCCAAAGCATTCTGGCATAGGAGGCAATAATCATGTCCCAGCTAGTGTGGCACTACACCTATGGCCACCACATCGAAGAAATTCTGGCGACGGGAACGCTTTTGCCACCCGCGCGGGTAGCCTCTTTAGTTGAGGAGGCACACAACGGACACGGTACCCGAGAATATGAAAGCGACAAAAAGATGCTTTTGTTTTCCTCGAACCCTTATTGGGAACCCGCCTCTTACCGCGCAATCATGGAAAACGGGGTGCCTGTGGAGTTGCATCAGCGCAGTGATTATGAAAAGAGAGGTTTGAAAATCATTAGGTTTGGCGTTGACCGTTCTATTTTGAAACCGTGGGTCAAGTTGAAGCGGTTGGCCCACATGCCTAAAGGAATGGCACAGAGCCTTGAGGATCTTGCGTACAAACTTGGCTCGAATCCTTATGACTGGTGGGGCACCCTTTTTCCGGTACCCCGCGCCGAATGGCAAACAGTTGAGGTTCTGGAAAGCGATACATGGGAGCAAGTAAGTGTGGAGGTGGCGTAATGCAAAGCGGACAGATTAAACGGGTAGGAAAATGCTGGCTGTTGCGGTATTGGGAATCAGTCAAGGACGAATCCGGCCAAGTAGTGCGACGGCGCAAGGCTGTGAAGCTCGCCACATACAGCGATAGTTACCGCACGGAAGCCAGCGTCCGGAAGCTGGCCGAAGTCCACCTAGCGCCACAGAACGCGCAAACGGCCCGCGCTGAATCCACGGACACAGTTAAGCATTATTTGGAGCACGCGTTTTTGCCACACGTGAAAGCAACCAAAAAGCCCAGCACGTACAAGGGCTATTCGCAAATGGTTGGGCTGGCGTTGCCGCACTTAGACGATATTGAAATGCGCGATTTCCACACTCCGGAGGCCCAAGAGTTGCTCGATCACGTAACGGATGAAAAAACACGCGCCCATTCGACTCATAGAAATCTGAAGGCTGTGCTCAGCTCCGCGTTTAGATTCGCAAAGCAGAAAGGCGCTGTTGTTGATAATCCGATGCGGGATACTTTGCCCGATAAGGGATTGCCAGCCGGGGATACTTACGCCTACACGCTGGACGAGATCCACGGAATGCTCGCAGTACTCGACGAACCGGCCCGCACGCTGGTACTGGTTGCGGCGCTGACAGGATTGGGGGCCGCCGAATTGAAGGGGCTCCGGTGGGAAGATTTCAACGGCAACGAATTGGATATTCAGCGCAACGTGTGGATGGGCCAAATCACGAGTACCAAAACGTTAACCCGACGAGCGCCGGTCCCTGTGTTGGAGATCGTGAAGAAAGCCCTTGAAGAACAGCGGGCGCGAACGGGCGGAGTTGGCTTCATTTTCCCCGCCCGCAACGGCAAGCCTCTACGTTTGGAAAATCTGTTGCGGCGCGACATGCGCCCCGCGCTCGACAAGGCAAAGATCGAATGGCATGGCTGGCACGCATTCCGCCGTGGGCTTGCAACCAACCTGTACACGGTGGGCGTTGATGCGAAGACGATCCAAGCGATTCTAAGACACGCTAACGTGTCCACCACGATGGCCTACTATGTCCGCCCGGTTGCGGCTGAATCAGTGGTCGCGATGCAAAAAATGGAGAAAGCCTTCGCCAAGTCCGGGGCGCGTCGGTTGAAAACGGCGTAAGGACAAAAAAATACATTGCACAAAGGGTTAACCCATGCTAGAATGATTTTAGGTTAGGCGCGGCAGACTGGAGCCGCGCCGTATAACGTACCCGGCCAATTCGGGTACTTGCGGTTGCCCCGCAAGCTGCTGACAAACGTCAGAAACGGCATCCCACCAGAATTCAAATCAAAGTTTGCCCACAGCCGTCGTGGTGTGGGCCGACAAGGTGGATTCCGATGCCCGCAACAGAACCGATTTCGCCCGCTGATATTCTGACCCCGCAAGAGCTTGCTAAACGATTGAAAGTCAAGCCCGGTTGGGTTTTTGAAAAGCTTCGCCCCCGTCAACCCAACCCGATCCCCGTCATCAAAATGGGCCGTTTCCTGAGATTCCATTGGCCCACTGTGGCCGCATGGCTTGAATCCCAGCAGCGCAACATGCCCAAGGCCGCGCGAAAGGTGGCCGCATGAATCCCCCTATCGAATTGACAGCCGAAACCGTTCAAGCCCTAGCTGATTCCAGCAAGGAATTCACGTCGTGGCGCGAAAAAGCTCACGCTTTGGCGCAAGCCGATACCAACCTGCAATTCGAGATTGGCGACTTGTTGGCAAGTGGCGACGAAAAGTGGGGGCGCAAGGCGTACGACGAGGGGGTAGTCATTTTTCGTCAGTACAGTCGCGCAACTCAACAAACTTTTGTCCACGTATCCCGGCGCGTCCCAGCTTTGTTACGTAACAAAGATTTATCATGGGCGCATCACAAGGCGGTCGCTCGATTCGATAAGCCGGTCCTACAGCGAGAGCTGCTTGCCAGAGCCGCCGAAAAGGGCATGTCGTTATCCGTTTTCCGAAAGCACATGAACGAAAAGTACCCGCCGACCAAGACTCAACCCCCGAAATCTACCAAGGCAATTCTCGTCACGCTGACTGAGGACGATTTGATTTGGTTACGGGTTGTCGCATTCCGCGCTGATAACTGCTCGCTTGGCAAGGCCGCAGAGTTGATCCTCCGCGATTACCGCGCCCGGTGGAAAGAAGCATTTGAGGGCGAGGCCTATGCCCCGGAACATCCGTCCCTAAACGAGTTTTACAAAAAGGAGCCCGCATGAAAAAGCCTCAAGTGGTGCCACCCCTTCGCAGGAGATTTATCGTACCTCCGTTCAGCACTCTCAACCAGAATGCTGCGTATTGGAAAGCCGAAAATCAAAAGTGGCGCGACAGGGGATTAAAGTTCGAGCTGCCACCTGAAAACTATGTTCTCGACACAGGGCAACTCGAAACATTCGACGAACCGATCAACACCATTATTGAGCGGCTTATCCGCCAGCGGGCGCATTTGACTAACGTATTTGCCGTCGTGCCCACTAGCGTGTTATCGGCACGCGGCGGCTTTTGGCAAAAGTACAAGCGGTACTGGATTCACACGCTTGGTTTGCATAGCGAGCGTGGCCGGTCGGAAATCGAAACGACTGACGGCAATCCTGACCGTGTGCTTGGCGTTGGGTTGTCTGAGAGTCAGGCCCGGATTAACGCCTCAATGGAAAAGTACGCCAAACAGCGGCGACGTGCTCGCAAGAATTTGGGCAAGTGCTTCGGTAGTGGCAACCCCGGCGATTTGTCGGCGGGATTCAGGAACGCGGAATCCGCAAAACAAACTGCGCCGGTATCTGAGTCTGAAAAGGAGAAACCGTGAGTGTTGAACTGAATCGTGTGGTATCCGCTTTCGGCGGCGCAATCGAAACGCGCGGCGACAAGGTTAAGATCCGCTGTCCTGAATGCGGTCATCATTCCCTTTGGGTTGAGCCGGGCGACAAGTTACCCGTTATTGGTTGGTGTGAACTTTGCCAAACAGCAGGTAAGCAAGAACAAGTGACAGCGGCGGTCCTAAAGGCTGCAGGTAGCAACGGCGCAACAAGAAAGGAATCCATGTCCTCAGTCAAGAAAAAGGACGACAAGAAAGAAGCTCCGATCAGTCCGCCGTGGGAACAGTGGGTACCACTGACCGAGGCGACTTATCAGATTGTCAAGCAAGCACGCAACGCGCGAAAGAGCTACATGCCACGACTTGAAACTCTTCGCAAGTTGGGCGTACGCGAAGCCCCCGGTAGGCTCGGCTCACCACACGCACAGGTGGGCTTTCCCTTTAGCTTGGGGGATGAGGCGGATGAGGATTTTGCAATGGCTTTGAACGGATTCGCTACCACAAGGCAAAAGATTGACAACCTCAAAGTGCTTACCGATGTCGGTTTCAACGGCGGCAAAGCGAAATACTATCAGGCCGGGCCAAAGAGTCAGGACGTGGTATTCGGCAATCAGGATACGTTTCTGTGTGACGAAATCTGGCTGGTTGAGGGACAGTGGGACGCCGCGTGTTTGATCGAACACGGATACAGCGCATGGGCGATTCTTGCTTCCGGACAAAAGGAACTACACCCCGGCTTGTGGACGATTCTATCGCAAGCGCAGCGCATCCCCGTTGTCCGTGACAGGGAAAAAGACGGCAGCAACACGAAAAGCTTCGCCAAGCTCCTTCCCACGTTGCCATCATTCCACACGGTAGTTGAGTTGCCGGAGGGTTTCAAGGACATTTGCGAATTGCGGCACCGCACAACCGAAAGCAACTTCCGTTCGATTCTAAGCGCGGTATCCGCTGTAAGTATCACCGTAAAGCTTCGCTCCTTGGAAAAGGAAACCGTAGTAGAGGATGCTCCCGACCTGCTCATTGCCGACATACCGGAAAGTGTACTTGACGGGCGGCTAGGCGAAATCTGCAAAGAAAGAATGACCGGCTTGCCTTTGGCCTACAGTTGGTTGGCGTTGGTTACGGCGGCAGGCGTGTTGGTAAAGCCTACGAAAAGTATCCCGCGCACAAGTCTGTTTGCCGGACTGGTTGGCCCTGTCAATTCGGGCAAATCGGCTTCGATTGATAAGGCGATCAGTCTGTTAGACATCAGGCCGCCACTTTTGTACCCGAAAAAGACGGGCAGTGCCGAGGGAATGCTGAAAGATATTGGCAACGCAAACGGGCAAGCCCGGCTTTGGTCACCTGATGAACTGATTCATCCGCTCGAAAAAGCAAAGATTCAGAACGCGAGCTTTGCCTCAACCCTGAATTCCTTGTACTACAAAGACAGGCAGGATCTCACGATTGGGAAAGGGGAAAAAGTCGAATTCAACGCGCGGCTATCGCTCATTGGCGGGATTCCCGACGACAAGTTCCAAGACGGATTCGGCCCGGCTACCACAGGTGGCCTCTACGACCGTTTTCTTTTCGGACTGTGCCCAACCGGATTCAAGTGTCTTTTTAGAGCCGATGAGGGGGAACCGGTTGTGAGGGCGTTTGATTATTCAGAATCAAGCGAGGAAACCGACGGCTTTCTTGATTCCCTTGCGGAATCCAAGACAAACCGCCCGATAGAGGTACCCTTTAACCCTGACGTGTACGATTGGCGCGACAGCTTGGCAAACGATAACGACATCAACACGCGCGTATTGGAGCACGCCATTCGTATGGCGGCCATTTGCGCCGCGTTTGATGGTAGGTCGGAATTGTGCGCCGCTGACTTAGGCCCGGCTGAGGCTCAAGCCCGGTATCAAACCCACACACGGCTGTTGCTTGCCCCGAATACCGGCAAGAATCAACCGGCTGAGTGTGAGGGGCGAATTCGCCGGGCGCTTAACCGGCACGCGTCGGATGGACGGTGGGTTGAGATACGTTGGTTGGATCGTACAACAAGCGCCGGGCGGGACTTTGGCAGCGGTATCTTTCTAGCGTGTCTCCGGAATCTGGAATACAACGGGGAAATCCAAACCAATTTGAAAGCCAAGCCGCGCCTTGTCCGCCTTGTGCCGGGGCAATGCAAAGCGTAGGAAAAAAGGGGAGCTCTAAGTGTCTGTATGCTTTTTCATTGTCAGATCGTCACTTAAGAGGACAAACGTAGGAATTCCTACGGTTCTCCTACGCTATTTTATAAAGTACTTATAATGATGAAATTACAAAGCATACATACGCTGTAATAGGGGCACTCCTACGTTTTGGGAGGACAAACGTAGGAAAAGCGTAGGAGGGCCAAACGTAGGAGATCCGTAGGACACTTTAGAGCTTGCCGGATAGTCCGAGCGGCCCGGCCCCGTTACATTCCCAAGTCAGATTATGGACAGCATTTTTCAAGCACGGGCGGCGGAGCGTTGGCCGGGGGCGGACATTCAGGGTGACGGCGCGTGGTGCTGTCTAATCGAATGCTACCCGGCGCGGGGCGCATTCCTTTTTCCGAATGCGGCGCAAGCCTACAGCCGCGCGGCTGTCACGTGTGGTGACTGTCGTTGCCGGTTGTCCAATCATAGGGTGGTGCGGCTCACAAGTCCCGTGGCCACTTGCAAGATCGAGGACGATTGGGAAGATCGAGAATGGGAAAGACGACATGAGAAAACTTAACTACATGACACACGATCTCCGCTTGCCGGACCGTTGTTACGTTGACGGTATCGGGCCAACCACAACCCCAACAATGACCCCCGCGCGGAAGGCGCATAAGCGGGTGCAACGTCGCCGCCGATGGGACCGCGAAAGGGCGGAGCAATCCGCCAATTTCCGGTAAGGGGGGACTTCGCAGGACAATACATAACCTATCCGGCCAAACCACCTCAGAATGCTAGTTTTTTATTGGAGATTTGTAGGGTTAAGCGCGATTTATGGTTATTTGCTTACCGGAAGCTTGCGTTGCACTTCTTCTAAGAAAAGTTAAATCAGATTCAGTTTTGGTTAGCAGATCCCACAGCGGAGTGAATTTCTTTACTGAGTTCGTCGGTCATGACATACTTGCGGGCAATCCATCCGTAAAGTCCTTTATTCGGACCTTCAAGGAAATGTACATGGTAGACATCTTTCAAGTTTCCTTGTAAATCAATCTGAATTTTAACGTTGTCGAAAGTCATAAAAGACTCGTGCTTAGAACTAAAATCTCGATATGCAGCACTTGTGTCATCTCGATAACCAAGATGTGACGACTCTTCTGCATCATTCTCGGAACTAAAAACAGGAACGGTAGGAGTATCGAAAGTAAAAATTACTCCGTATCCTCCTTCGAGGAGCTTCTTTTCCACATAGGTAACTCCGCTAAGCTCTTCCTCTACGGTAAAGGGTCCAGGACCTTGCTCATAAATATCTTGTGCACGATCCCGTAACTCGGAGGAGTTTAATAGATGAGAATCAACGGCAAGATCGTGAAATTCCATTGCTTTTTGAGCTTGGATCAGTGAATCAAGAGATAGCTTAGTTCGGAGTTCGGAATTCGGACTAAAGCTATTGACGTACGAGGCAGGTTTGTTTGAGTTCGGTTGAGGAGGAGATACCTTATCCTCAATATTGCGAATTAAACTCATTAACATTAGAAATCCGATAAAAACTGTAAATCCAATGAAAACTTTCTTCACAAAGCTCATTTAATTTCTCCCTTCGCCCTTATTAGCGCGGGGGGGGTCCCAAATGTGCTTGCCACAAATCTCGGAGGACGCTATCGGCGATGTGACGGTCCCCTTGCTAAGCCGCCTTCTTCCACGGCAGGAAGTAGGTCTTGCCCATGAGGGTGATTCCTCGTTGCGGAAATGTCGGTTCGAAACGGATGCCAATCCACTCTTCGTGCTGTCGCTCAATAATGACCTTCTTCCACACCTTGCCAAAGAATTTTCCAGCCTCTTCTTCGTTGCCGAATAGATCGTAGATCGGATCGAACGGCGTTCCGGTCCAGTCGCCCCGCAGGCCCGTCTTGGGACTAACTTTGCTGCCCTCAAATGACGTGTTCGTAATGGATCCCCAATTGGGGTCGGGAGAATGAACTAGGTGATCCAACCGCTGGTTGATTTCCGTTTCGATGGCGTCCCGCTGCTGTTGGGACAATGACAACCATGCCATATTGAATTCATTCAGGTACTCCAGACTGCAAACCTTGTACATTCTTCCGTCATCTCTTATTTCGCGTAGCATCATCTTTCTCCCTTCGCCTATATACACGCACTTGAAGGTCCAAAGTTTTTATCGTAGCACTGAAGCAGTGCCGGGTAAACGTAAACGCTTCATAGGCGCGACGTTCCGATGCACAAAGTAATTCAAACTGTCCCCCTTCTATCCGCAAACGAATTAAAAACACCGTGGCGATGTTGGGATGATTGAGCTTAGAAACGGTGCCTACCGGAATGTGACCCGCCATCATCCGGCGCGAAGCATGGTCGGACAATCCTACAGACATACCCGCCCTGTAAAGCATTCCGCCCGCGCCGCAACGATCTAATCCCCACCCGATAGACACAGCAACCGGGCGACATCAACGCGGCAGATCGCCCAGAATCGGGTGAAGAAGCCCGCGAGACTTGACCCCGCACGGAATCAACAAGATACGAAACGAGGTGGTACTTCCGTTTGCGTGGCTGCAAATCCCATGACGTCAGAGGGGTATGCCGGTCCTCTTTTGCATCTCGATACGATTAGGAACCAACGCGCTGTTTTGACGCGCGTGTGCGCCCTAAATTCAGAAAAGATAATCGCGCGTGGCCCCCAGATTCGCCTTACATCCGGAAAATGGACTGGCCATTCTCCGGCATTCCCCGGCACATTTCCGGCCCGGATTCAGTCGGAACGGTACCTGTCACCCTACTATGGTGAGGCCAGTTTGTTTCCCGTAACACATACCGGGGCATGTATGGAAACCGTACAGACAGTTCGAGGAATCCACATCGCAAAAGTGGACGCGGCCACAGCCTTGGAGCTTTCCAAGGCCGGGCATAGTCCACGCGCGATTGCGCGAATGCTTGGACCCGACGTGTCGCATTTGGCTGTCTACAGAGCGTTGCGCCGGGCACGCAAACAGGGGGAAAGCATATGACCGTTGAAGAATTCAAGATTGTAAAACTTGAGGCTCGCGTTGCGCGACTTCAGTTGGAAATTCTGATAGTCAAGTGGAAGTTGCACAAAGCGCAGTTGGCCGCCCGCGCGAAAGGCAAATCATGAGCCGCCCACCGATCGAATCGAGCATGTCGCCCCGGTTTAGGCCGACACGCGCCAAGGAATCCACGGCAACTGAAGGAAGGCCCGCGTGCCCGCGATATTTGAGCAGGGCCGCCAAGCAGCGATTTCGTCAAATCGCCCGCGAGCTTGAGTCGCGCCGGGCGCTGACAAAGGGTGACGGCGAATTGCTTGTGTTGTATTCCGTGACTTGGGAGCGGTGGCGTACCGCAATGGATCACGTGATAGCGGAAGGCGAAATCGTCGAATCCATTTCAAAAGATAAATACGGCGAACCGATCACGCGGCAAAAAAAGAATCCGTGGCTTGTCGTGGCGCAGGAATCTGAAAAGAACATGACCGCATATTTGGACCGGCTTGGCTTTACCCCGATCAACCGCGAGCGTTGTAAGCCCGTGCAAAAGGAAAAGCCCAAGGAGCCGGAGTTGGATGAAATTGATGTGCTGTTGGGCAACAAAGACAAGGAAAATGACACATGGACTTTTCCTCCCGTACAGCCGGGGGTGGGTGAAGTCCAATGAAATAATTTACGCCCGTAACAGCACAAACTAATTTTGTAAGAGGCAAGTCACACGCGAAAGACAAAAGGAGAAAGTCATGCACCCGATTGTGAAAGCTTTAGGAGTTGAAACACTAGCCCGCCCCGAGTCCGAAACCCTTCAAAGAATTCTAGCGGACCCCCGCGTTGCGTCGGCTGTCCACAAACTACTGATCGAGCGATTCGGGGTTGAAGCGATTGAGCGAATGAACCCCGGTTTGCGGATGGACCTTGCGAAAGCAACCGGCGCGGTCAAGCCCAATACCTTGGGCGTGCGTTGGAACGTCGGACAAGGCGCGATCAATGGACAGTGGTTTATCCGGGCGGTTGGCAACAATCAAGAAACGTTTTTCCACGGCAAACCGGAATTTGCCAAAGGCTTCAAATTCCAAGGCGAAACGTGCCCCCGCGATATTGCGGACGAATACACCAGCGTTTATGTGTGGGTTGGCGGTGGCGAGCAAGATGTTGAACTTGGGAAAGCCAACCAACAGCCAGCGCAGGTTCATGCTCCGATTGAGGGGCCACGCCGATGAAATATCCAACCGGATTTTGTCACGTCGTCACAGCCAACGGACAAGATGGCGGGTTTGGCTTTTACTGTGAGCGGTGTCATTTCCAGATCAACGCAAACGCGCCCAAGAAAGTTAGCCATTGTGGCCGCGTTGACGAATTCAAGCCCGGACTTTTCCAGAAAGTCCCAACCGTGCAGTTGGCTTATGGCCGGGAGCGATTGCTCGCGGCCCTCATGATCGAGATTTAGATGCGGAAACGGAATCATCGACCCCGCGAATTGCGGCCTATTGACTTTCAAAGGAGATCGAAAATGACAAGCAATCTTGAACGCAGAGTGTTTGCGGCGAACACGTCGAGAGCCACAGGCCGCACAATCTACGGCTACGCGGCCCGCTACAACAGCCGAACGTTTATCGAGGGCGGAGGGTTTTTCGAGCAAATTGCTCCCGGCGCTTTCAGCTCGGCTATCAAGCGCGACGACGATATTCGATTGCTACGCGATCACAACAGTAGCCTTTTGTTGGCCCGAACTAAGAGCGGGACGCTGCGCGTTGCCGAGGACGATACCGGCCTACAGTTTTCCGCTGACTTGCCAAACACCCAACTTGCCGACGAAACGCTTGAACTGATTAAGCGCGGCGACCTGAGCGGGAATAGCTTTCAGTTTTCCGTTGGCCGTGACGATTGGGACGATGATATGGACGATAGGGGCAACCCGATTGTGGTCCGCACAATTCGTGACTTTTCAAAAGTCTACGATGTGAGTTGCTGTAGTTTTCCGGCTTATGAATCCGCAAACATCGTCGGTATCCGCGCGGTTGTGCCCGAGGCTGTGCTTACGGAAGCCCGCACACGCGCCGCAAAGCCGGGCCGCGTAATCGTGCCCCGTGTTGGCAATGGCCCATATGTCCGAATGACAGACGCGGAAGTTGCTGCGGCTGCGGAATCTGAACGCGGGCTAAAGGGAAGGCGCATAGGGATGTCCCCCTACGCTTGGGAAAGAGGAAAATAAAATGGCAATGCACACTACTTCGATTGTGCGCGACAACTACGCCCACTTGAAAAAGCGTCCAAAGAATCGCGGAGACATGGGACTTGATGCGCCCGAAATGCAGGAAACGGTTTCGCCCGCGCCCGGCTCAAACGATCCGGAAGACAATTCAGAAACCTTCGCCCCGCTTCGCGCCCTTGGCTTTGGCGGGAATCTGGCGAGCATTCAGCCCGGCCCGATAAGGAAGAAATGACAATGGAAAACGCAATGATTGACACACGCAAGACAGCCGCGCAACCCGACCCCCTGTGGGTTGAAGCGAATAAGATTTCCTACCGTGTGGGATTGCAAGGCGGATTCCCACAGTTGGTGTATCGCTTGCTAGTCATGGAAAACAGATTTGCGGCACTACGCGCGGAGCTGAACGAAATGGCCGACAAGTGCGCACGGCTAGAAAACAAAGGTTAATCATGGACGAAAACGCAATCAATCCCTATGATCCCGAAGAAATTGCATGGGCGGATTTGTCCCGCGTGGAGTGGGAAGAAATCTTGTCCGCGCCGTGGACGACCAAATGTGTTTTTGCGCGGCGGTTTGTTGAAATGAAAAAGCAACAGCTATCTTGATCTAGTGGCGGCCTACCCCTTAAGGCACGTACCGCATTTGGGCCGGGAAACCCGGCCCTACCCCCCCAACCCCATAACAGATTTCTGACCAGCGTGGACACTTTCCACTTGGGAAAATCACGTGTTGGCACAAACGTTGTCAGAAATTAGAAAGCAAATCCTACCTGTATATATCAAACGCTATATCGCCCAAAACCATGATCCGTCAGCCAAAGAAAATCGGATTCAATTACGCCCGGTCGAGGGCCGTGGGTACTTAACAGATTTCGACCGAGAGGATGAGTGCAAGCGCGGCCTAAAATTTCGGCGGCGTAAGTGTGTGCCCAAGCCCCGCGTTAGAGGGAGCTTTTAATGCAAAACATTCCAAGCGAAGGAACAATCACCCGCTGTCCGCATGGTTGCTACGCGCCGGGCGGCGATGCTTACCATTGCGAGGCGTGCCATCCGATCCGGCCCGGTGACAAGGATCAACGCCCCGTCCACGTGCCCCACGTCCATCGCCAAGACAATGGCGGATTATTCGCTAACGCCAACGCGCCCGCCTGTTGCCCCAAGTGTCGGAGCCGTGTCCACGTGGTCGAAAAAAACGGCAAATGGACTTGTGCCGATTGCGGAAAGACTTTCAAGCCGCCCAAAAACATGTGCCTGTTGTCGCGTGAGCTTAGGGAAGAATTGGCGGCGGCGTGATGAATCCATACCACAAGCCGGAATAGACTACCGAGATTTTGATCGAATGCAAACCGAGCACCGTGCGGAATCAGCGTACCGACGCGACAGTACCCCCGCTTGGCTTTTCAATGATGCCGCACTAAAGGAAGTGCTGTGCGGTGCGATATGGCGTTGGATCTTTCTTGGGAATGCCGGAA
This sequence comes from Terriglobia bacterium, assembly GCA_963705015.1. Lineage (GTDB taxonomy): Bacteria > Acidobacteriota > Terriglobia > Acidiferrales > UBA7541 > Palsa-360. The sequence goes on along the minus strand of CAVPIN010000002.1, from coordinate 4,065,765 downwards.
AGTGTCCGCCATTGAGGAAAAACAACCTTGTGGAATTGAAACGCGCGGCGGATGTCGAATGGAGCAAGATTTGCGCCACGCGGACAGGACACACGCGCGAATATCGGGCCATGCGAAAGGCTGTTGAGCGTTGTGGCGGGGTGGCGCAACTGATCGCAAAGCTTCTTTGGCTGTATCGCACGGGGGCCAATAGCGTGGCAATCGCACAGGAAACCGGACTTTCCGCCACGGCTGTACGCCAGCGATTGCTAAGAATGCGGTTGCTTGCCAAGCGGTTGGGGATTGAACGACAGAAGCCCGGTATGCCGATTGCCCCTGTAATCCACTACGGCCCCGCTACACGCGCGGTATAAGTTAGCACCGAGAGTAGGAAACCGGCCCCCATGCCCCGGCCCCACATTTACCGAAATGTTTCCCTACCCGCTAGTAATTCCCTAGACAATACTGTGAGGAAAACCATTGGCCCAAGTGTGCCCGTACGGGTAGCGTGGGACATGGAGGAACCACATGGCAATCAGCGAAAAGCCGGGAGGACACCTTGTCAACCCAATACACAAAGATGACCAAGAACTAGCGGCGGAGCTTGAGCAGAATGTAAAACCTAAGAGTGGGCAGAAGATAAACGCCACGAACGGAAAGCAGCTTACTGTGGAATTCGTCGAAGGCATCGTTGTACACACAGTCGAAACCCCCACGTATCCTATACCCCTTGCCAACCTACGATCCCATCCAACAAAACCAAATGAGTGGATTGTAGACAGCAAGAAGTGAATGCGGTCGCGTGAATCAGGAGGCGGAAATGGGAACGAGTTTCAGCCGTGAACGCGACCTACAGCACGCGCTTCGCGCCAATATCAAGCAACTTGAAGCCGGATTGACAATTGCTGACGGTGGGAAAGAACGCATTGTTAAATACGGCGGCAAGGCTGAGCCGGGCCGAATTGACATCACAGCCGAAGATAGAAAGGGCGCTACCGTTGTAATAGAACTTAAGCGAGGCAAGGCTGGTCGCCGCGCGATTGGGCAGATTTTGGGCTACATGGGAATCCTTATGCGGGGCAACAAACCGATACGTGGCATTTTGGTCGCCGCCGAATTTTCCCCGCAAGGGATAGCGGCGGCGTTTCCGGTCCCGAACCTACAATTGAGAAAGTACAAATTCCGCGCACCATCGAAGTCAACCTTTGACATTGTTGGCATGCGTTAGGTACCACGGCAAATTAGGCTGAATCCGGGCGTGCCGGGGGCCGCGCGTGGTAGAATCCGCGTCGGAGGTAAGCATGGCAGACGTCACCGTCAAGTTGACAATTGGGAGTGTTTCGGTTGAAGTGACTGGGCCGTCGAAATATGTTGACAAGAAGTTTGAACAACTTGTGACACGGTTCTTGTCTTCTAGGAGCACAGCTATCAGTGAACCACGCACGACAAGCGCGACGCTTGAAAAGGGTGGAAAGAAAACGAGTGCAGCGGAATTTTTGAAAAAAAGCACCGCCAAGAACCAATTCGACCGGGCTTTACTGTTAGGGTACTATCTTGAAAAATCTGGAGCTGGCAGTTTCACATCCGCCGAACTTGTTCGTCTAGGAAAAGAAACAAAGCAACCATTCACCAACGCCAGCGATGCGGTAGCCAAGCTCAGTGGGCGTGGACTGATGATGAGCGCAGGGGACAAGGAAGGCGCGCGAGCATACGCACTAACTGCCAGTGGTGAAGCTTATGTTGAGGCAATGCTAGAAGCCAAAGACTAAGGTAGTGAAAATCCGCCGTGCTTGAACCCCTCCGCAACGTCAACAAAGAAATAAATGCCATTATCGTAGAGCTGCGAAACACGCCCCAGAACATACCCGCTAACAATCCCGTTGTCGAAAGAGTTCAAGACCTTGTATTGACATGGTCTGTCAGTGTGCGGCCAAGCCTTGCAGCGATGAGGGTCCCGAGTGAAGTGTTGAACCGAGCTGACCAGTTGACTTCCAAGGCAGCACGGTTGACCGCCAAAACCTCACCTAAAACCAAGTATCTTTCTGTCTTGCATGCTATTCGCCGTGTGCTGATTGAGCAAGTTCTACTCGAAGTGGCAAAGATTCCGTTCGCTGTGCAGCTTGCGGTGACTACGGCGGCAAAGGCAGCAACGGGGAATCTGTTCCCTGAAATATCGGACTTACCAAATCAATTGGTGCCCAATGCATTGCAGGGGTGGGCCGAACCAATCAGAAACTTCCTAAAGAAACATCCTTTCGACAAGAACGTGTTTGTCATGGTTTCGTACAGAAGTGAACTTGCCCCTCTCATTCAGCGCGTAACACAAGAACTACTTAATCTTGTATTGCACCCCTCTAATTTAGACAGCCAGGGCCTCGTTTTTTAGTACAGTTACGAAACTCAAGAATGCCTCGTGCGGAGTTCGATTTCCGACTCCGTGATGCGGACGGTCGTGATTGTACTCCTGAATCCAGCGACCGATCGACTCCCGCGCTTCCTGCACGCTGCGATATTCCGCCGTCCAGACTTCTTCTTCCTTCAGGCTGCGATGGAACCGTTCGATGTAGCTGTTGCCTTCCGGGTGATGATACGCCGTCCGCCGGTGTGTGATGCCGAGCCGTCCGAGTGTTTCGATAAACCGCGACGAAGTGAACTGTGTTCCGTTGTCGGTGGTCAGCGTCACGCGGGCCTCGCGACTGCCCTCGGGCAGTCGTGCCAGCACCGCTTGCTCGACCGCCGCCAACGCGTCTTCAGTTCGACAGCGATGCGACAGATTCCAGCCCACGATCTCCCGTGTGCAGCAGTCAATCACACACACCAGATAGGCCCAGCCCACGGCTGGCCCCGCCCAGATTTTCGTCATGTCCGTCTGCCAGATCTGATTCGGTTCTGCAGCTTCCACGCGGCCCCACTCTTTCTTGCGTCGTGCTCGTAGACGACGAGAGCGCACCAACAACCCACGTTCGCGCATCACTCGCAGTACACGCTTGCGATTCACGGGCAGCCCTTTGTTCCGTTGCAGCCACCACGCCACGCGCCGATAGCCGTATGCCAACTTCTCTCCGCACGCCATCACGATCTGCTCATCGTAGATTCTGTCGGCCCGGCTGCCTCGTGGCTTCTTGCGGTAGTACAAGCTCGACCGGCTAATGGCCAATGTCGTTGCCACCAACGTGGCCGTGTAGCCCTGCGCCAGCATCTCTCGCGCCTGGGAGTGAACCGCACCACAGCTCACTCCCCCACGACGTTTTTTAGGATTTCGATCTCCAGTGCCTTTCGCCCCAGCGTGCGTTCCAGTTGCCGGATGCGATGGTCTTTTTCGGTTTCGGCGGCGGCAGCGCTTCTCCCCCCAAGCGCTGCCTTTGCTCCTTGTTCCGCTTCATCCTTCCAGCGATAGAACAGATTCGGAGCGATCCCGTGACGCCGACACGTCTCCGAGACGTTCCCGCTCTTGATGCCTTCCTGTATGATCTGCCACTTCTCTTCAGGGGATCGATCTACACGTGGTTTCCTGCCCATGTTGCCTCCTGTTTTTGGAGGCCCTGATTCTACCTAAATGAGGTGTCTAGTTTTAGAGGGGTGCAATACAATCTTGACCTTAATCCCGTACTCGCGAGGGATCATAACTTGACTGATGACTTATACAATCCCATTGCTTGTTTGCTCTGTTGCAGCTTCGGGGTTGCAATATTCGGTCGCGCCGAAGCAAAACAAATGCACAATCCTAACGTGGTATACGAATTGGGGATGATGAATTTGCTGAAGCGCCGCTGTATCATTCTGAAACACACAAACCTCAAAAGGATGCCAACAGACTTGCTGAGTAGGCTGTACGAAGATTATTCGTCTCAAAAAGAGGCCGTGCGGAAAATCACTGAATGGTGGGCAAGGATTAATGCGTGAACTGGAACAGCTTCGGCCCTTTTGCTTCCGTTGGCGCGCTGGGGGCTGTGCGTGGGATCCTTCAACTAACTTTTGCTTTGATTGCCTTGAGCTTCTTGCGGTATTCGGCCTTCCATTTTGCATGGGCCGCCTCTTTCTGTAGAAGCTTGAAAATTACTGGCCCGGCCTTTTTCCCGTATTCTGTGATGTAAGCCTGTTTAGTTCGCATCGAATCTCCTTTAGGCTTGGAATGGTGGGGCTGGGGAGAGTCGAACTCCCGACCTAGAGGTTAGGAACCCCTCGCTCTATCCATCTGAGCTACAGCCCCGCTATCCCTTTATACAAGACTCAGGCGGCCTTTGAACAGTGAGCGCGAAGTGAATTCCTCTTTGTGCCAATTCAATAGTCATGGGTGCAAAGTCCTGATTACTTCGTACGCCCACGGAGCAAATCGGATAGCCTTTCCCGCCCATTTGGACAGGATCTCAACAACCGTGTCCGCGTTCTTAAGCCTAGTAAGAGCAGAAGCCGGAACGTGAGTAATTTCTTCCGCTTTTGCCTCTCCGTCCTGTAATGCAATTTGTTCATGCAACTCCCGAATAGTGCGCGCAGCCTTTTCGAGAATGTCCCTAAATTTCTCAGTTGCCGCCATAAGCATCGTGCGGAATGCAGCCTCGTTGTTGCGAAACTCCATAGGATAATCGAGGAAGGCAGCAACCCCAGCGTTGAGATTTTGCTCTCCCTCATCCCACTCGAGAAAAAGATTTTGATACTCCTCAAACTTGAGCCGGAATCGCTCGCGAGTCTGAAGAATCAATTCAGGATTCGGTGTATCACCTATGACAACCGACTTTAGCGCCTCAACATAGCTCTGGAATGCCTCATAAACGACAAGCAACCGCTCTAGGTAATGCCGCGCGCCTAACGCCTGCCTTCTTAGATCCTGTATTTCCATTGCGATGATCTTCTTTTCGGTATTTCGTCGTGTTGCGCGTACGTTCCATGTAACCCAAAATTCTTGTGCCCACCTTGTGCCCAACCTGTGCCCAAAATAGCCCTTTCTACCCCGGTCTAGCACAGTTTACCACGGCCTAACCTACTGAAAACAAACAGGGCGAAAATTTACTTGCCTATTAGGAAACCGCCGCTCTATCCAGCTGAGCTACAGCCCCGCGGTTCGGAAGAGTTTAGCGCGAATTGGCCGGCCCAGCCAAGGAATGAGCAGATTGGCTTTTATTGGTTGAGGAAAAAGTCCCATTGCTCGTCATTCTGAGCGAAGCGAAGAATCTCTCTGGATTCCATGCAAAGGAAGAAGAGGGATTCTTCGCGCAAATCCGGCGCTCAGAATGACGGCATTACGCCTTTTTCCGCAAACTGTTCTAGCCAGGAATTACGTGGTATACGGTAAACGTTTGACCCACGGGCGGGTACTTTTGAGAGTATTTTTTCGCTCTAACCTGAAGCACGCCTTCTTTTTCGGCGGAATCGGTGACAACCACCAAGGTAGCATCGAACAATTGATCTCCTACCTTCAGACGCACGTGGGGATCACGGGCCACATTTCGAGGCCACGATCTGACGTCCGCCCCGGAAGTAGCCAGATAAAGCTGGCCATTGTAGGCGATACACCAGGTGGTTACCGAGTGAGGAAGCAGATACGGGGTGCTGGTCTGCACCTTCACGGTCACAATTTTATCGGTGAACGACCAGTCGGTCGCCGGAGCGGCGGAAACATTCCCTGTAAGCCACAAACCGGGTATTCTTTCATGAGGATCGAGGCCGGTGACGCGCAGCACCAGCAGCGCAAAGACCACGACAACCACAACTGCTCCAAGAATCTTCAATATTATTTTCATGTTTGGCTCCTAAATGGCGGGTGAGTCAGCAGACCTTTACCTTCCTCAATATTTGGCAACTATAAAATCCGGGATTTCCATTTTGACTCCGGCGCCAACCGATAACATACACTCCCGGCCGTCAGTATGCAAAGGTCAACCCATGCTTACCGCCCCGTCGAGGTTAAGGACATGGAAGTTTGCGAGTTTCAGGACGAGTGTTTCGAGAGAGCCCTGCCATCAACTTCACCACAGACAAATCAGTTTATGCGGGTTTTTCAGCAGTCTGCTAAACAAACGATTTCAAGCTCCCATTCTTCGCGGCCTTCACAATATTGTCCGCCGCTCTGAAAGCCAGAGCCTCGATCGTGCACGTGGGATGGTTGCGTCCGCTTGTCACAAAGCTGCTGCCGTCCACGATAAATAAGTTGGGAACATCATGAGCGCGGTTAAACTTATCGACCACCGAGGTCTTCGGGTCGCTCCCCATGCGGCAAGTGCCCATCAGGTGTGCCCCGGTCGTTGTCTCACGCACAGGGTTTCCCCATTTCTTTTTCGCGCCGGCCGCTTCCAGAATCTCCAGAGAGCGTTCCAGAAAGTACTGTTTGACTTTCATGCCATCCGGATGATCCTTGTAGGTAATCCGCATGGCGGGGAGTCCCCAGGCATCCTTTACGTCAGGGTCAAGCGTGATGTTATTCGCTTCGAGCGGAAGGGAAGTCATGTAAGACTGGCACGTCATCGTGCGATTGAAGTTTTCCTTGACGAAGTTCTTGTACCCGGTTCCCCAGAGTGGCGCGTCCGGAGGCAGCCCGCCGAGCGCATACCCAATCGGTCCCATGAAGCCCCAGCGGCCGTCGATTCTGCCGCCGCCATAGAAGCCCCGCTTTGCATCGGAATCGTAAAAGTCTTCGATCGCGCGAGTGGCCATCACACTCTTGAATTCGTTCAAAGGCTCATCGAAAATGCCAGAAGCGCTCGCAACGCCTCCCAGCATCAGATACTTTCCAACCAGACCGCTGGAGTTGGCAAGCCCGTCCGGAAAGAGTTTCGATTTGGAAAGCAGTAGCAACCGCGGCGATTCGCTGCCGTTTGCGCAAAGCACCACGGCTTTCGCCTTTTGGAAAACTTCCCTTTTTTGGCCGTCAAAATAAACTACGCCGGTGACCCGGCCGCCGCTGTCGACTGAAATCTCCCTGACATAGGAACCGGTCCGAATCTCACATCGTCCGGTCTTCTCCGCCGCCGGGATTACGCTCGCCAGGCTGCTGGATTTGGCTCCTTGCTCGCAACCGTACCACTCGCAGAAACCGCAGTGATTGCACGCTTTCCGCCCCTGGTACGGCTGGGAAAGGATCGCCGAAGGCACTGGAACCGCGTGCAGTCCCAATTTCTGGCAGCCGCGATCGAAAAGAACTCCCGCGGATTTAACAGGCAAAGGCGGCAGCGGATACGGTTTCGACCTAGGCGACTCGAACGGACTCGCTCCTGCTACCCCCGAAACTCCAAACTCATATTCGGCTTTCACGTAGTAAGGTTCAAGCTCGGCGTAAGAGACCGGCCAATCGGCGAAGCCTGTCCCTTCGATCGCCCCCCAGCGGCTCCGTTCCACAAAATCAATTTCATGAAAGCGCCATTGCGAACCCGTGTAATGCACGGTACCGCCGCCCACGCATTTTCCATAACTGATTGCCGGAGACAACTGGGCTTTCTCTTGCGCTGTCTTGCGGAAGGTGTTCGGCTGCAAAGAGTGATCGTTCACCAGTGCAGGAGTGTTTCGGATTTTCAGCTCATCGTGCTTGAAGTCCTTGTCCTCTAATCGGGGTCCCTGCTCGAGCACCACGACTTCGAAGCCGGACGTCGAGAGTTCCTTGGCCATGGCGCCGCCCGCGGCACCCGAGCCGATGATCACAAAGTCCACTTGGGTTGCCGGACTGAATTTTTTCATTGCTTCTCAACTCCTGGCGCGTTTTCAGCTCTGTTTGGATTCGCGGTCGTAGTGTCCGAAAGGTGGTTGCCAAGCGAACTTATCTTCAAAGCCGATCAGATTCCAGCCGATCTTGTCCTGGTTCCCCCCATATTCCGGGTTTGCGAAAAATCCCACGATCGTGTGCAGGCGGACCACCGCAAAGAACGGGGTCTTCTCGATTGCCGTCAGGACTTGAACCTGCTGGGAGGGGTTCAAGCCGGAAAATTTATCGGCATTGGGGAACAGCTCGCGCGTCTTTGCCCGCAGATCTTTGAGGCCTTGCGTGTATGCTGCCTGCTGGTCCTGATCGAAAGTCGTGAGGGATCGGTCGATGAAGTAAATCGTCCCGGCTTCTCGCGCTCCGGGCGTATCATCCCTCGGAATAATTTGTGCAGCAACTGACTCGATTTCCACGGCCTGATCTGGGGAGAAAAATCCGAGTGTTGCCGGGCGCCCCGATTTGGCAACAGTATGAGCGTGCTCCTGCGCGGCAAGAATTCCGGGCCAGCGTGTCGCCAACCAGATCGAACTCAAACCAGAAACCGTGGCGGCCAGCATCGATCGCCGCGAAGTTCCCTTTATCTTGTCGTGTGTTTTTTCCATAGGTGCCTTGTTGCTGAACTATATCACTCGTTCGGACGCTTGCGCCACATCTCGAACAGAACCAGTCGCTAGTCGGCAGCAACGTGTTGGGCAGATCATTGATTCTTGACGATCGTGCCCGAATAACAGCACAGTCTCTCTAAATCGTCCCTTCGGCTGAAGGGCACGTTTGGGATGTCGGACTCAAAAAGAGCCAGTAAGATTAAGGGGCGACCCCTTCGGCAATATATATGCGGCTGTTTGCTGAACTGTGCCTGATCGGCTTGATCGCCTCATAAGCTGGAGAATCATCCCAGGCCTGTGCTTTCTCCATGCTGTCAAAGGCGATTATGACGAGGCGCTTGGGGGCTTCGCCCTCGACCGCCAGCGTCTTGCCGCCACGAACGAGATAGTGGCTATTGAAAGGCGCGAGCGTGGCTGGAACCTTTTCCGAATATTTCTGAAAAGTAGCGGGGTCCACTACATCGACTTCCGCGATGACGTAGGCATGTGCTGCTTTGACCTGCCGCGCATGAATCGCCGTGGCGCCAACAATGCCGATTGCGACGCCGACCAGCACTCCCAACGCCAGTTTGTGATTCGTTTTCATGAGTTCATCCCCCTCTGTATTTGTGCGAACAAGCATAAATCCGCGCAAGGTATTGTTGATGACGTGAGCTAAGTTTTTATATCACGGATTTGTCGCGCAAAACCGGCAGAATTTGGGACTGGTGCATCGACGTCGAAGCAGCCATGACAACCCCGTCCATTCGTTTCATCCGTGAGTTGAGCAGAGACGAAGCTGGAGGTAGTTAAGACTTTCCTACGCTATTGCTGCCTGTCGTCTTCCATCATCTTGCTAATGAAATTGGAGGCATCCAGGTAAAGCTCGTCGGAAGTACCATTCATAGGAGACGGATTGTTGTAAATATCACCGTATCTTGTCCCCTTTTCGCGGCGAATCTCCGCCAGCAATTGGCCGGTCTGCCCATCATACAAATACTCTTGAAAGTATTCGTCTCCCTTGCCTAGTTTGGCGTTCCAGACGGTCAACTGAACGTAGCAACGATTCGTCTTGGGATCATAGTGCGACACTTGATTTTTCGTCAGCTCATCGCCGGTTACGGTATTCTTCATAATTTTCTCGCCCAGCTCAGCGCACTTCGACCTCAAATTAAAAACCTCGGTGGCAGTTGGACTGCGAAACGAGGGTACGTTCTCAGGTGAAACGGGCGCGGACGACTTTTGGCAGCCCAAAATGAAGAGAATCACTGGAAGAACGCAGAGTCTCAAGGCGCTCCCATTCCAGCATTTGCCGGAGATCGCCCCCCAGTTCGTAGAACCAGACATACGAGAGAAAGTACCATGATTATGTGGGAGTCTGGCTCATAAAGCTCCGAGGCCACGCTCCGATCGGAGGACCACTCGGGGCTTAGTCCGAGGTCAGGTGACTTTGCCGACGCGAAGGATTAGGGTTACTGCACACTTCACCGTGCCCTCGGAAACACGGAATAATCTCCGCGCTCCAGAACCGGGCGGGAACATTGCATGCTGAGGCGGTTAGATGTACGTTATCGGTCAGTCGGAAAGTCAAAACGGAAAATCCGGGAAAGAGGAAAGAAAATGCGAATCGCGAGAAAATTCTCGATTATTTTCGCCTCGATCTTGACAGCTCTTGCAGTTATGGCTCACGCGCAGACTCAAGGCCCAGTGATCCGGCTGGACCCCGCGCTGGATAACATCGTTTCACCCGATGCGAAAGTAGAGAAACTGGCGGATAGCCCGGGACCGGGCACTCGCGAAGGCCCACTGTGGATGCGGAAAGGTGGGTACCTGCTCTACAGTGACATGAATCAGATGGTGATCAATAAATGGGATCCCGGCACCGGCAAAGTCTCAACCTTCCTCGAAAATACGAACTCAAATGGCTTGACCTTGGATCGGCAAGGCAGGATGGTGTTTGCCGCCGACGGACAGGTGGTGCGGGTAGAAAAGAACGGGCAGCGAACTGTGTTGGCAAGCCAATACCAGGGAAAACCATTCATTGTCCCCAATGATCTGGTTTACAAATCGGATGGCGCGCTCTACTTTACTGATCCCAATCGCGGTGGGGCGGAGCGCACCCCCTATATTTACGTGCTTCGAGGCGGGGAGCTGAGATTATTTACCGAAGATATGACGCTTCCCAACGGCCTTGCCTTCACGCCAGACGAAAAGTATCTCTACGTCGTTGACACCATGAGGATGAATATATTGCGATTTGTGGTGCAGCCGGACGATTCGATTGCGGATGGCCAATTGTTCTTCGATGAGAACGCCGATCACATGCATCCGTATCCCGGCACCGGCGTTCCGGATGGAATGAAGGTCGATCAGAAGGGCAACGTATACTGTACGGGACCCTCAGGAATATGGATCATCTCACCGGAAGGAAAGCACCTCGGAACGATTCTGATTCCGGAGCCCGAAAATCCCGGCAGGATACGCGGGCCGTCTAATCTTGCTTTTGGCGGCCCGGATGGAAAGACCCTGTTCATAACGGGTCGCCCGGGGCTATATCGGATTCGCCTCAAAATATCAGGGATTCACCCCTGAGGAATAAAGCTGGAGCGGCGCACAAATACGCGAATTGCTAAGAGGCTGCACTTGAACCGCTGCAGCCCCCTAGCGCACTTCTTAACTAACCGGAGAGTTCGAGAGATTTTGGAAATGCTATTTGGATCCGAGCTTCTGTACGATCTCTAATGATTTCGCCACATGCGCATCGGGCGTCAGGTTGTCGTCCTTGGAAGAAAACGTCGCGATGATCTTGTGGTCTTTGCCGATGACGTAAGTCACGCGCTCGATAAAGTCATGGTCGATCGCGATACCGCGCACATCCGTGGCGCCAGGTTTTAAGGCGGTGGTCGTCAGATTGTAGGAGGTGGCGATCCCGTGAGTCGCATCGGAGGCCACCGGAAACTTTCCGGCGCAATATTCCGGGTCTGCCGAGAACGCATTGAGCCGCTCGAGGCTGTCGGCCGATACGCCGATGATGGTGGCGCCAGCGGCATCAAATTGGTCTTTCTTCTCCGCAAAGGTATGCGCTTCGAGGTCGCAGCCCTTGGTATAGGCGGACGGGAAGAAATAGACCACGACCGGCCCCTTCTTCAGCGCGGCTTGCAGGGAAAAACTAAATTCTTTCCCCGCGAGTGAACCGCGAGCCGAGAAATCGGGTGCCTTATCGCCTACTTTGAGCGTAGCCCAAGCGGGCAAGCTGACCAGCACAAGCAGCAGAAGCACATACATAATGGGCCGTAGGAGATTACGTCGCGAGTTTTTCATTTCTTGTTCCTCCTCAAGATTCATTCGTCAGTCCCGGATGCGAGTTCCGCTGGGAGCCCGCCAGAATTAAAGCCGCGTCTTCAAAGTCGAAAATCGTCGCAACCTGAAATGTAGACCTTGCCGCCCCCACGGTAAAACCGTAGGCGCAACCCAATGGCGGTAGTATAAACCAAAACCATGATTTCGGAGGACTCGAAAGTTAAATGGGCCTGTCCGGGGCAAGTACCCCAGGAGAACCTGGGTTAGGGGTCGGCCTTGCTCGGAAAATGAACCAGCGCAAGTGTGGTCACGAAACGTTTACAATGCGTGGTACAACTTTGGGGCCACAATTTGCGCAGTCAAGGACATAGGTTGCGGCGAGCGCGATCTAATCCGGCTGCTGAGCGAATAGGTCATCGGCAAAAAAACAGGTGAACCAGGTGCAGGAGGACATTCATGAGTGATGCAGAAGCGACGCCGCTCGATGCCGCAATCCTTCCCGGGCCGAAGGAGGCCAGGAAACCCTTCTACACGAGCCTGTCATGGCAAGTGCTTTTCGGAATCGGCGTCGCCATCGTACTTGGTGTTGTGAAACCTTCGCTCGCCGTGCAGATGAAGCCGCTGGGCGACGGGTTCATCCGCCTGATCACCATGATCATCGCCGTGATTATTTTCTGCACCGTCGTAACCGGCATCGCCGGCATGGAAGACATGAAGAAAGTCGGGCGAGTCGGGGGCAAGGCGCTGCTTTATTTCGAAGTGGTCTCCACGCTGGCGCTGCTGCTAGGGCTGGTGGTGGGCAACGTGGTGAAGCCGGGCGCGGGCTTCAACGTAAATCCGGCGCTGCTCGACACCAAGGCGGTATCCGATTACGCCGGGCAGGCCAAGGCGCAAACGATTACTGACTTTATTCTGCACATTATTCCCAACACTATCGTGGACGCCTTCACCAGAGGCGACATCCTGCAGGTTCTGCTCGTCGCTGTGCTGTTCGGCTTTGCGCTTTCCTCGGTAGGACCTCGCTGCAAGCCGCTGGTTGAGCTGTTTGATGGCATGACGCATGCGGTTTTCGGCGTGGTGCGAATCGTGATGCGCGCCGCGCCCATCGGGGCTTTCGGCGCCATGGCATTTACTGTGGGCCGATACGGCATCACGGCGCTTGGCCCATTGCTGAAATTAATCGCGACGTTTTATATCACTTGCATATTTTTTGTTCTGGTCATCCTGGGCCTGGTGATGTGGGCCGTGGGCATGGGTATCTTTAAATTCCTGTCCTACATCAAGGAAGAAATTCTGCTCACGTTGGCAACAAGCTCCTCGGAACCCGCGCTGCCCACACTGATGAGCAAAATGGAGAAGCTGGGCTGCTCGAAATCGCTGGTCGGCCTGGTCGTTCCCACCGGCTACACCTTCAACACCGACGGCAGCAGTTTGTACATGACGCTGGCGGCGCTCTTCATCGCCCAGGCCACCAACACGCATCTGACCATGGGGCAGCAACTCACGATTTTCGTGGTCGCCGTGCTGACTTCCAAAGGTGCCAGCGGCGTACAGGGAGCCGCGTTTATCGCGCTGGTTGGCACGCTCATCGTGATCCCCACAATTCCGGTGGCAGGCATGGCCTTGCTCCTGGGAATCGATAGATTCATGAGCATGTTCCGCGCGCTGGTCAATATGATCGGCAACGGCGTTGCCACGATTGTGGTAGCGCGGTGGGAAAAAGAGTTCGACAGAAAAACATTGCAAAAGAATCTGGAAGCCGCCTCGTAAATGGCCAGCCGTCAAACCTCATGAATTCGGATTTGCACGACTTTGGGATCTGCATGATTTTAGTTCCGGCGCTGAAAGCGCCGGCGCATGCTAGCCCAGGGCAACGCCCTGGGTTTCCGAAGCGATCGATTGCGGCGCGCCCTGAAAGGGCGCAGGGACCCTCCGCCCTTTCAGGGCGGAAGTTGCACCTCGGGAGCGTACCCGGGGCGATGCCCCGGGCTAGCATTCTGCGCGCCGTTGGCGCGCCACCTTGGCTGAACTCTGTAGCATGCCTCCTTAGAGGCGGGGATTTCTCTGGCGCCTACTTTATTTTCTTCAACGCGGCACGATAATAGGAAAGATCGTAGTACTTTTCCGCCGCGGGGGCCTTGCCGTTCCCGCCGGGCTCGACTTCCGCTCGCAGCTGCAATGTTTTTTTGAAACCATCCACGTCGAATCGCGCGTCCTTCGCGTATCCTCCCGGCTGCATCACGACTTCATACCACTCGTTTGCGATTTGCTCGCTGACATTCGACTCTTTCGTAAGCAGCGCAACGACCTGCGATCGATTGGCAGGGTCCATCAACCAGCGCTGCCCCTGCACATAGCCCGCCAGATATCCCTCAACCAGGTCAGGATGTTCCTTGACCCAGGAACGCAGGGCAAATGTGGCCCGGTCCTGATCCGCTCCCAGAAGTTTCCGGATGGAACCTAGACTCACGAGTCCGGCATGTTTTGCCAGCACCGAGAAGGGCGGATTCAGGATCGCGGCGGCATTCGCCTTATCGTCCTTCATGCCCTGCAAGCGATACGGAGTCGAGCCGACAGACTTGATTTCGACGTCCTTGCCAGGCTGCACCCCATTCATCAGGAGAATTTTCTTGAGTTGCAGTGCATACGCCGTGTTCGGCGCATCGACCAGCGCCCTCCGCCCGCGCAGATCGCCGACGGATTTGATTTCCGGCTGGACCATGAGTTCGTTGCTCGAACTCTCCCCTCCCATCACGATGACTACATCCACGCCGGCCGATTCCACCATGGCGACATCATTGTCCGCCGCGATGAACGCGACGTCGCCCTTCCCTTCCGCCAGGTCGCTGCGCAATTTCTCCGAGCCCGGCTCAAGCATGAATTCCACTTCGATCCCATACTTGGCAAAAATGCCCTGCGCTTGCGCGACCACCACGGGAAGCGGCCGGATCAGGTAGAGCACGCGAATCTTCTGCAGCGCAGGCTGCTGCGCAAATGAGGCGGAACACGGCGCAAGTAAAATAATCGACGCCGAACACAAAACCAATAAGACAGCTTTCACAGAGGATGATCCAAAATGAATTTTCGTAATGTCCGTCCGATCGGCGCCAGCTTTCACAGCCGCCGCCATGAGTCACGCCTGCAGAATCGTTGGTGCCCGGGACCCGCACGCCCGGGATTGCAGGTGATCAGCCAAGCCCACACAGAAAGGGTGGTGCGGGCGGTGGGAGTTGAACCCACACGGGCCTTGCGACCCTGCGGATTTTCTTACCGGCTACGGCTTTCGCCGCTCACGCCTTCGTCCGCCACGGCGGACTCCAGCGGATTTGCGGTCTGGACTATCCCTTCACCTTACTCCGCAACACTGGAGGTTAGGCGCTGCCCGTCTAGTCTCTACACCTTCCTGAAATATTCTTTCAGGCTTGGCTCGGGATCGCCAGTTAAGGTTTCCCCGAATTTGAGCAGTTCTGCATCGCCGGTTTCCCGGCGAGCACTCAAGGTATGTTAAGTCCGCTGCGTATGCCATTCCGCCACGCCCGCGTGGCAGGTCATCTGCAGCAATGTATCATAGAGCAGGTGGGCCGAATTAACACGTCAGTTCAGGGGCGTTGGCAAATCTTTAGTCCCCCGCGTATGCCATTCCGCCATCCGGGCACTGCGCATTTCAGACTATCCTACTGAATCTCTTGCTGCAATATCGAGGCATTCGGACTGAATTGCTTCAATGGCTTCGCCCAAAGAGGGCTAGAAATAAAGGCTTTAGAGTGTGAGGATATATAGTGAAGGCCAAGCAAGTTGAGGGCACTCTCTGAAGCTCTGAGATTACTTATTTCTGGAGTGTTTTCTTTAGAGCCGAGTTTAACTGTCGCGCAGCCTCAATGTCATGTGCGTCCAGGTCGGCAACAACTCTGTCTGCCATTTCCTTTGCGTTCGTACCACCTCCCTGCAATACATGGTTATCAAGGTCATTCAAGTCAAATGTCTGGTCAGCAATCTTAGAGAGACATGGAGTCGTTACTATATAGGTCACGGTATACCCGGTGGTCACACCACCCACATTTTTAGTCTGGCTAGCGAGAAAACCAATCGAGCGGTCAGCTTCTCTAGACGAAAACACAATCTCTACGTCCTTTATGGCACGCAAACCTTGACGGATTGGACTAGCTAATTCAGACGGAGCGTCATTTGGCAGGTCAAGGAATATCCTTACCTTGTCATAGTCCTCCGGTTTTTGGCGCGTCGGCCCGCACGAGTAAGTTAGTTGGCTACGTAGAGCTGCTTCTTTGACTGCGGCCTCCCTTTGAGCAGCCCATGAGAAAAATTGGACATATTCAGCTTCGGTTAATTTTGACAGCCCCATCGAAGCAAAATCCGCCTCTTTCAAGCCGATTAGTTCTTCGATGTATGGAGCCCACGTCGCCATTTCTACTTTGGGTTTGGGTTGCATCGACTTCGGCGAAGACTGGGGGCGGCTCACCGTTTGGGCCGACAGGGGCAGGGACAGAAGTAGGCACACTACTGCTAGTGCAACAACTCGAACTAACTTGCTGAACATGAACGCCTCCTAACTTTGGAACAAACTCCATGAATCTACCGCGTCCTCACCCCATTTGCTGCCAAGTGATGCCAAGAATACGCGCATATAAGAGCATCGAGTGGTAGCCTACTCAGGACAGACCCGCAAGTCCACATTGGCTTTTTTTGCTCAGGACGAGCGAGACAGACTTTGAGGGAACTTGAAGTCTAGGGTGCCGCTTCCCTTGTTTTTTTTCAATTGTGCGATTCCCTGTCCATCTGTACCCTCGGATACTAGTCCCTGCAAGCACCTCCAATCCGGTTCCACCACTGCCAACCAGAGCTACGCAAAATGGATGGGAGAAGCGTCAGTTTTTGGCTTGGAAATATTGCCCCAGCCACCGGATAGGCTCAGTAGTCAAAACGCTGTTTGGAGCATTGCATCCTGGCGGGGGTGGGTGTACGTTATCCGGCAGCGAGCAAATCAATAGGGAAATCCGGGTGGAAGCTCATCGTACAGAGATTTGCTTACATCCAGGTTTGGGACGAAAGCGAAAGTTAGCGCAAGAAGAAGGAGGTTTAGCACCATGAACCATAAAAAGCTCTGGTCTCTTGTCACTCTGGCAATCTGCACCATTGTGGTGTTGTTCACCTTCCAAAGCAAACTGAGCGCGCGCCCGCAGGCCGGCGCGAATATCAACGTAAAGAGTGATGAACTTGGCGGTGTGGTGAGCAGCACGAAAGGGCCGGAAGCCGGCGTCTGGGTGATTGCGGAGACGACGGACCTGCCCACGAAGTTCGTCAAGATTGTGGTGACCGACGATAGTGGCAGGTATCTGGTGCCCCAACTTCCCAAAGCGAACTACAAAGTTTGGGTGCGCGGCTACGGGCTCGTGGATTCTCAGCCCGTGCGGACCGAGCCGGGCAAAATGGTGAACCTGACCGCAGTAGTGGCGCCGGACGCCCGCGCGGCAGCGCAATACTACCCCGCAGAGTATTGGTATTCAATGCTGAAGATTCCGCCGAAGAGCGACTTTCCTGGAACCGGGCCAAACGGCAATGGCATTTCGGAGGACGTAAAGAGCCAGGCCGAATGGATCGACATGGTCAAAGTGAATAATTGCATGGGTTGCCATCAACTGGGCGACAAGGCCACGCGCGAAATTCCCGCGAGCCTGGGCCATTTCGAGTCCGGCGTGGCAGCCTGGAGCCGGCGATTGGCTTCGGCGCAAGTGGGCGTGAACATGACTACGGCGATCCAGCGCTTTGGCGCGAGCAGAGGGTACAAGATGTTTGCGGATTGGACCGACCGCATAGCTGCCGGCGAATTGCCGGCGGATAAACCGTCACGGCCGCAGGGCGTGGAACGAAACGTCGTCATTTCGGAGTGGGATTGGTCCACGCCAAGAGAATATTTTCACGATGAGATTTCGACCGATCGGCGGAATCCGACTGTCAATGCCAATGGGCTCGTGTATGGAGTCCACGAGGTCAGCTCGGACAGCCTGACCATCCTGGATCCGCTTCACAACTCGACAACGCAAATTCATGTGCCGGTCCGCGATGCGAATACACCATTTGCGTCCCCGCAGTCGGAGATGTTTCCATCGCCCTATTTCGGCGATCAACTGACCTGGGACAGCAAGGCCAATGTGCACAGCCTGGAGATGGACAACAAAGGGCGGGTTTGGATGGCAGCCACGGTGCGAGGTTCGGACAACCCGGCTTTCTGCAAGGCGGGTTCCGACAATCCTTCGGCAAAACTGTATCCCATCGATAAGGGCGGCGGCCGACAGGTCACCATGTATGATCCGGAGACCAAGAAGTTCTCGCTCATCGATCTGTGTTTCGGCACGCAGCATTTGATGTTTTCCGAGGATGCCAACGACACTCTGTGGTTTAGCAACCCAGGGGGCGATATGGTCGGCTGGCTCAATGTGAAGATGTGGGACCAGACCCACGACGCGTCGAAATCGCAAGGCTGGACAGCGCTGGTGGTGGATACCAACGGCAATGGGAAGCGCGATGACTACGTCGAGCCCGGCCAGCCCATGGATCCGAAAAAGGATATGCGGATCAAGGGTGGCTTCTACGCGGTTAACTGGAGTCCGGCTGATGGTTCCATCTGGGGAACGGTATTGAGTTTTCCTGGGGAGCTTATTCGGCTGAACTTGGGATCGAACCCACCAGCGACAGCGTTGGCTGAAGTCTATCAAACGCCCTACAACAACCCCAAGGCGGCTATCGAAGGTTATGGGCCACGGGGCGGAGACATTGACCGCAACGGGGTCTACTGGACGATCCTGACCAGCGGACATATGGCGAGCTTCGATCGGCGGAAGTGCAAGGGTCCGCTGAATGGACCCAAGGCGACTGGCCAGCAATGTCCGGAAGGCTGGACGTTGTATCCCCTGCCGGGCCCGCGCTTCAAAGGCGTGGATGGAGTCCCGAGCGCCGATGCGAACTACTACGCCTGGGTCGATCAATTCGACACGTTCGGGTTGGGGAAGAATGTGCCCATTGCCACCGGCAACGCTTCCGATTCACTGATCGCTCTGCTGCCAGACAGCAAGAAAATGGTGACCCTGCGGGTTCCTTACCCAATGGGCTTCTACGCCAAAAGCATGGATGCCCGGGTGGATGATCCCAGGGCTGGCTGGAAAGGCAAGGGGTTGTGGTCGACCTACGGTACACGCGCGCCACAGCACATTGAACCGCCGGGCAAGGACACGACGGCCAAGGTAGTGAAGTTCCAATATCGTCCTGACCCGCTGGCAGACTAATTGATGATTGGTGGGTTAGTCTGATGCCAAAAGGGTGTGTGAGAATCACGGCAAATAACACAGTTTACGGGTCCGTGGTCTGGAGGTCTTATGAAAAATGCGAAAATCTTGATCGCGCTTACTCTCGGCCTGGGGATGCTCATGCTTTCGCTCCCGGCATTCGCCCACCATTCCAGCGCGGCGTTTGACACCCAGCATTTGTCCACCGTGAAGGGGACCGTGACTAATTTCGAGTGGTCCAACCCTCATGCGTTCATCTATCTCAATGTGACGGACGAAAAGGGCGTCGTGGGGCACTGGCTTGTGGAAGGCAATAGTCCCAACATGCTGAGCCGCGTGGGGTGGAAGAGAGACATCCTCAAGCCCGGAGACACCATCAGTGTCACCGGCGCTCCAGCGAGGAACGGCTCGAAAGTTATGCGCCTGAGCAGCCTAATGCTCGCCGATGGACAGCAGCTCGACGGGCAGGGATTCAAGTAGAGACACAGTGAGTAAGCTGTTCTTGTAGGACAGGCACTCCTGCCTGTCGCCGTATTTGCGAGGCAATATCATGCAGGACAGACAAGAGTGTCTGTCCTACTGAAACCGAACCCTGGGAACACTGCGAGGCAATGGAACTCTCAATGGCCGGGTGCGAGGAGGGATGATTGCGCGAGAGCAGGAGATTCGCGTTGCGAAAAGCTATTACCGTCGTGGGCTTGACCCTCACCGCGGCGTTTATTTTCTCGTCCCTGCATCGCGTTGCGGCGCAACAATCTATGGCCAAGGGCGAGGCCCGCGCCGTTACTGCCGCCCCGGATTTCTCCGGAGTCTGGTTTGTCCGCGCATATCGCAGAAACATTCTCCCCAACGAAGACCCGCCGTTCCAGCCGTGGGCCGAGGCGGTATTTAAAAAGAGGCAGCTGGAGCAAACCCACGCCGACCCAAACCATGGGCCCGATCCTACGGCGCGATGCATCCCGCCCGGCATACCGCGGACCATGCTGCAGCCGCTTCCTTTTGAAATTATTCACGCGCGCGATCGTGTAGTCATGGTGTTCGAGTACCAGTCGCTCATACGGCAAATTTTTACCGATGGGCGAGGGCACGCCAAGGATTCGGACCCCACCTACATGGGGGACGCGATTGGACATTTCGAGGGCGACACGCTTGTCGTGGACACCACCGGATTCAACGATAAGACCTGGCTTGATCCCATGGGTCTTCCGCATACGACCGCGCTGCACGTCGTCGAGCATATCCGACGCACGGACCACGACACGCTCGTGGACGATTACACCATTGAAGATTCCAAGGCATATACGAAGCCCTGGACCGCGCAGTTAATTTTCTCGTTGAAGCCCGACTGGCAAATTAAAGAATACGTTTGCGCGGAGAATAATAAAGTCCACTAAGTTTTATCGAAAAGGGTCGATTGGACTTCGGGTACGCGCGAGGCTCCCATCTTCGCGGTTGCTCCGGGGTTCCATAACGCTCGAAACATTTCCAGCGTGGCGGGACCGTGACCTGCGTAATGATTGTTGGCAAACGCCAGGATCTGGATTCGCCGTTTGTGAACCGTTTTCAAAATCTTGACCCACTCGGCCAGATCGTTGCTGCGATCCACGATCACTTTGTCCCAGACTTTTGTTTGCTCCTCGATTCCCTTGCGGTCTCCCAGCCAGCGCACGTACGTGAAATCCGCCGTGATCGGGTCGAATTTCTCGAACCATTGCGCAGGCCGGGGCATCCAGGCCTGGTCAATCAATGCCAGCGCGACGCCACACGAACGCAAGGCTTCGACAAATTGCGGCACGAGCCAATTCTTGTTGCGAATCTCCACGGCAAATTTGTAGCCCTTGGGGAGTTTTTTGAGGAACGGCGCGAGCCGGGCCAGAAAGTCGTTTACTCCCACGAACGCTTTCTTATTGAAGTATCCGAACTGGAAAAGCAAAGGACCAAGCTTTTCGCCCAACGCGTCCATGACTTTTAAGAACTGAGCCAATTCCTCCTCGCAATCCTGCAGCACTTTTTCGTGAGTGATCGTCTGCGGCACCTTCGCCGCGAAAAGGAATCCTTTGGGTGTCTTGGCATACCAGCTCTTCACCGTGGAAAGAGATGGCGTCCTGTAGAACGAGCTGTCCACCTCGACAGTGTCAAACCGCGTGGCGTAGTAGGTCAGGTACTCGCGTTCGGGCAGGCCATCGGGGTAGAAGCTCCCCGGCCATCCCGCGGCGGTGAAGGCGGATGTCCCGAGTCGAATGCCGGCATCGTCAGACATTGGGATTCAATTGTAGCGCGGGTTGCTTCGCGGCCACTCATCGCTCCCCCGCTTGACACTTTTTATTGTTATCGCAAAATGTCGCGCTGGCTCGAATTTCTGTTAGGCTACGCGCAGGTCGGAGCATTTCCATCACAATGCTGGATTCCAAAGAGGAGGATTTATGCTCGTCGTCCGAAACTGTTTCGTCGCCAAACCCGGAAATGCAAGCAAGCTCGCCGCGCAGTTGAAAGAAGCCGCAGCCGTCGCCAACATTCCGCGGCATCGCGTTCTCACCGATCTCACGGGAGAATTCAACCGCGTCATTCTGGAATTTGAAGTCGAGAATGTGGCCGGGTTTGAAGCGCGCTTGAAGGATTACGCCACCAACGAAGCATTCCGCGCAAAAATGAAGGGCTACACGGATCTGTGGGCTACTGGCAGCCGCGAGATTCTGCAGATTGCCTGAAGCAAGGCGTCGTGCGGCGTTCTAGCGTGCAATAATCTGGTGGCTGCCGGCCACATCCGTGCCACACTTAAGCGGCGGCACAAAAAATCGTGTTCAGACCTCCACTTTCCCAGATCCTCGAACGTGCCGCGCACTGGCGATGTCCCAACTGCGGGCGGGGACGGTTATTTAGCGGGGTGTTCCGGATGCTCCCGCGGTGCCCGGAATGCGGGCTTTCGTATTTTCCCGAGCAGGGATACTACGTCGGAGCCATGATCATCAACTACATCGTCACGACGGCGTGCGTCGTGACGATTTTCCTGTTGTCCTTGCTGGTGCGAGATTTCACGACGCTTTCGACCAACTCGAAAATTCTGCTTTGGATGGGCTTTGCAATCACGCTGTCTTTATTGCTGGTGCGGCATTCTTACAGCCTGTGGCTGGGAATCGACTTCTGGGTGAAGCCTCGTCAGCCCGACGCGCCCGGCGGAAAAACCTCCTAACCTTTTCAGATTAACCTCACCGGACAAATTGTACGGCGATGCCCGCCAGCGCGCCGCCCAACACAAGCCAGGCCGAGTTGATCCGGAAACGCAGCAGCAGGATGGCGCTGACAACTGCCAGGGCAATCGTCAACCAATCCACAATCGCGGAGCGTCCGAGCTGATAGGTCACTGCCGCCATCAACGCCAGCGAAGCAACGTTTACCCCATCGAGAAACGCGCCTGCGATTGCCGACCGGCGAATCCGCGGAATCAGCGGCCCGCTAATCGCTACGAGGATGAACGCCGGCAGAAAAATCCCCACGGTGGCGACGATCGCGCCCAGCGGTCCTCGCAACAGATAGCCGAGAAACGTTGCCGTGGTGAAAACCGGCCCAGGCGTCACCTGTCCGATGGCAATTGCGTCGACCAGTTGGGCGTCGGTGACCCATCCCCTGTGCGCCACAAGATCGGCCCGCAAAAAAGCCAGCAAGACGTAGCCGCTCCCGAATACGACCGAACCAATCTTCAGGAAAACCAGAAATATGGACAATATTCCCGGCACGAGGACCGGTGCAAGCGCCGCCGCAGATCCCGCTCCTACAAAAGGAAAAAACCTGGCCAATTTCAAGCCGGCGGCGCGCCGCAGCAGAAGGAAAGCACCGTGGCCCGCCGTGCGTGGCTTATCCCGTGCCAGCAAAAATGCTCGAACGCAAGCGACGATTGCCCCTGTCCCGGCCAGTATCAGCAGGGCATTCAGGCCTGCAAAACTGAGCGCAATGCAAATCACGCCCGCGACAGCGAGCAGGCTGCTCTTCACCGCCGTGCGGCCAAGTCCCCACAGCGCTTGCAAGATCACTGCAACGACGACCGGCTTCACGCCGTACAGTAGCGCAGCCACCGCTGGCAAATGTCCGAAGCGCACGTATGCCCAGGAGATTCCCGCCACCAAAATCGCCGCAGGAAGAATGAAACAGATTCCGCCTATCACGAGGCCCATCCAGCCGGCCCGCAAATACCCGATGTGAATGGCCAGTTCGCTGGAGCTGGGACCGGGAATCAGATTGCTGGCGCCGAGAAGGTCGAGAAACGTTTCGCGAGAGAGCCATTTCCTGCGCCGGACAAGTTCGTCCTCCATTATGGCGATGTGCGCAGCAGGGCCGCCGAAGGCCGTGGTTCCCAGGCGCAGAAAAAATAGCGCCAGTTCTGCAAGGGAACCTCGCCCGGCTCCTGCGGCTGCCACAGTTTGGTTCGGCGGGAGATCAGACATGCGGATTCGCGTACCTCGATTTCAGGTCCAGTAGATTAAGAATCGTCCTAGAACCGCTGGAGTTTAACGCAATCCGGTGTCGAGAGACACATGGTACAGTTTTGCCCTGCCGGAGGCGAGAATTGTGATCACCTTTGAACTACAAAGAGGACGATCAAGCAAGAGGAATGTGGGTAGCGGTCTCATCTTTTAACTTCCAGACCGCACGAAATTATTTAGGGTGTCGCAGAACTGGTCAAGTAGGGTTTCAAGTCCACGGATTTCCAATCCCCATGAATAATGGCGGTGCGAATCTGCGCCGGCGTCCTGCCCTTCTGAGTTTGCTGATAGGAGAAAATCGCTTCTTTCTGGCAAATGTCGCACTCCGAACCATGAGTGCTGGCGTAACAATCGAGCAGGCTCTTGTGCCCCGCGTGCCTGTCGCAATAGCAGTAGCACGGCTGCTGATACAGGACAGGTTTGATTTTCGCCGCCAGCGCATAGACGTTGCGGCTGAGCGCATCCGGAAACTGTTTGGGGTCCAGTGTGACCGGAATCGGCGGCTTCAGCGCATATGCGTGATACGAAGGAATGCCCTCGTCGGCCATGCCTGACATATCCATTTGCGTTGGCGCGCCGGCAACACTCGCGTCGGCATACAAGACGGGCCGAAATTGGGCCAACCCCGAGGCAACGAGGATCAAACTGAATACAGCAGCGACAGCCAGACGCTTTCCGCCCATGATAGGAACCTCCTTGGGTTAATAAAACGGTACCGCATCCGGGGGTCAGGTGCAACTAGGGCTCAAGCGAAACAGCCACCGGTGATCAAAAAAGGTATCGAATGAATGGCTGGCTCTAGGACGTTACCGAATCGGGATCAGCGGCAGTCGGAGAATCGCCTGCAGTTTCCGGGTCAGATACTGATTCGGTCTGCAGCCCCTCAGTAGGAACTGAAGAGGAAGCAGCAGGCGCGGAAACCGCTTCGGCGGGCGCGTCACCCGATCCGGTTTCGAGGCGCGACGTGAGCGCCTCCGCCAATAGATCGACCAGTATACGGGCTCCCTGCCCTTCGGGATCCAGCTCCGGGTTGTATCCCGCGACGACGAAAGCAGCCAGATTCGGCTGGCTGGCGAAGACGCGCAGCGCGTCGCGAACTTCCTTCAAAGTAAGCCCGCCGTCGCCGGGAGAATTTGTCCAGGGAAATTCCGCGCCGGCGATGACATCGACGTCAAAGTGGAGGACGAACTCGTTCTTCGCGACATGTACGCGCTCGAGCGCTGAGCGCGCAGCAGTCGCGCTGCCTGCCGCTGAGATTTCCATGGCCCGATGCCGGCGCAAAGGTGACTCAGCCAGAAATTGCTCTTCCGCGGGATCGAGCCGCTCCAAACCAAACAAGGCAATGTCGGGTCCCCGGACCAGCGGCGGCTCACCCCAGAAGCGCACCAATTCCGGCGCGCCGCGACCGATGACCTGCGAGATCACCATGCCGTCTACTGAGCCGGAGGGAGTGGTGGCCGGCACGAGGACGTCGGCGTCGCGGTCGATATAGATCAAGCTGACGCTGCGAAAATACCGCCGCGCGCCTGCGATGACCGCCAGCACGGACATGCAATCCCCTGAAAGGATGAGTGGGAGCGCGCCCGATTTCACGGCAACTTCCACACGCGGCCTCAGATCATTTAGGGATTTCAGAACCGCGGAAACATTTCTGGCGCGGGGATGTTCGTCATCGGGCTGGAAAATATATGTAGCGGTGTCTCCGAGATCGGCAAGTTCAAACCCGGCGGTTTTCAGACGATCCGCAAGTCCCGCGGCGCGCAAAGCTACCGGCGCACGTTCAAGACCTGCGCGCAACGCCGCCGCGCTGGTCGCAGAGCCCAGCAGGGCAATTTTCTTCTGCTGACGGATGATCTTGACCGCCAATACCGCCCTCCTGTAATAGGAACCCGTTTGCCGCGGCGGATGAATGAGACTGGCCGCTTGTGTTACGCCCCCACGGGCGACAATCCCGGCTAATTCCGCTGCGGGGCCGGCTCGATGGTGGTCAACTCCGGCGGCAGTGTGAAGCGCACATCCTCCCGGATCAGGTCCAGATCGCGTTGGTTGGTATATCCCAATCCGGCGAGGCGGTCACTGACTTGTTCGACCAGAATTTCAGGCGCCGATGCGCCAGCGGTCAGGCCCACTCGGCCAATCCCCTCCAGCCACTTCGGGTCGATGTCATTGGCGGAATCAATCAACTCTGCCGCCACCCCTGAACGCTTGGCGACTTCCACCAGGCGGTTCGAATTGGAACTATTGGGGGAGCCAACCACGAGGATCAAATCCACTTCGCGGGCCAATTGTTCCACCGCTTCCTGCCGGTTCTGCGTCGCGTAACAAATGTCATCGGAAGCGGGACCTTCGATCCTCGGAAATCTTTCGCGCAGGCGGGCTACGATTTCCTGTGTGTCGTAAAGACTCAACGTCGTCTGCGTGAGGAACGACAGGCGGTCCGCGTCGGCGACTTGGAGCGCGTCCACTGCTTCGACGCTGTCCACGACGACGGTTTGCTCCGGGGCTTCCCCCGAAGTGCCCACGATTTCCTGGTGGTCGCGATGCCCGATCAAGATGATCGTCCGCTGCTCGCGCGCGAACTTCAGCGCTTCGAGGTGCACCTTCGTGACCAGCGGGCAGGTCGCATCGATTACGCGCAACTCGCGCAGACGCGCCTCTTCCCGCGTTGTGGGCGGTACTCCGTGCGCGCTGAAAACCAGGACCGCCCCGAGCGGCACTTCCTCCACGGCCTCGACGAAAATGGCGCCGTTGCGGCGAAGTTGCTCCACGACGTACCGGTTATGCACGATCTCATGATGGACATACACGGGCGGGCCATAGGCTTGCAGCGCCAATTCCACGATGTCCACGGCGCGCACCACTCCGGCGCAGAATCCGCGCGGTCGCACCCGAATTAAGCTCTTGCCTCCACTTGCCGATGGGGTCTTTTCGCTCATCATTCATCCTCAAAAATTCCATAATAGACTATCACGGGCAGGGATACTAAGGCGACATTTTGGCAGATGCAAGGTTCGATCAGATTTTGAGATTGCGGGGCCCAGCGCAAATGGCTTCGCAGTCGAGAATCCCTTGCCAGGGATTGCATCCTGATGAGCTCAAGGGTACATTGTCGGTCATCGAGGGCCGGAACGAAGTTCCCCTGGTTGTTGAGAAACGCGATTCATGTGACAGCCCTCTGTGAGGCGCCACTCTGACACTTGGATGACGGGGCAAGCGGTCCGATAAAATCGGATCCACCGTGGAGGCACTCCCATGAAGAAGGGACTATCCAGAAGAGACTTCGTCAAGACGGCCGCCACCGGCTTTGGCATCTCCGCGATTGGCGGGATCGGCGCTCCAGAAGCGAGCGCAGCTGCGATTCCAAAGCATTGGGACAAGGCCGCAGACGTCGTGGTGGTCGGGGCAGGGGCCACCGGAATTCCTGCATCGATCGAGGCCGCCGAAAACGGGGCCTCTGTTATATTGATCGAGCAAAACTATGATATCGGCGGGCACGCCATTCAAAGCGGGGCGGCCATGCCCCTCGGCGGTGGAACGACCCTACAGAAGAAATTCGGTATCGAAGATTCACCTGACAAGTACTTCGCAGACCTGGTAGCCAATCCCGACTACAGGTACAACGACAGAGAACTGATACGCACCTTTGTCGATTGGAGCGCGCCAACGTTTGAATGGCTGGTGGCCCACGGAGTCGTATTTCCGGATGAAGCCCCGACAAGTGCCGCAAATACGGTCGGCGGCATTTGGAGGGCTCAAAATCCCGTGTGGACTGGCGGCGTCAGCGCATTTTCTCCAACAGGGGCCGATGGGACCGCGCTGATGCGTCCCCTCGAAGCCGCAGCAAGGAAGTTGGGTGTGCAAATCCTGCTGGAGCACAGTTTGACCAGTGTCGTCCGGGAATCCACCCTTTCGGGGAGAGTTCTGGGAATTACTGCTGTAAACAAAGGCGCGACGGTGAATATTCGGGCGCGAAAGGGTGTCATTATCGGTACCGGCGGCCATAGCAGCAATCTGAATTTCCGCAGAATGTATGACCCCAGACTGACCGAAGAATACCAAGTGGTTGGCGAACCATATTCTCGCCAGAGCGGTGACGGCGAGATCGCCGCTATGCACGTGGGGGCGGCGCTCTGGGGAGGAGGCAACCAAACCCTGGAACGTGGCGCGACCATGGAGAAGCCCGGCGTCATTGGCACGCGTTACGGTTACCCCAGTCCCCGAGGAGGCCACGGCGTTCCGGACTTGCCGAAAAGTCCGCTATTTCCCCGGATGAAAGCAATTGGCCTCAACGTAAAGGACTACCAAAATCTGATCCACGTGAACCAGATGGGCCTCCGGGTCGTCAATGAAATGTTATCTGGATTTGCGTGGTTCAATCCTTGCATGGCAATCAATGGGGGAACGGGTAATGGGGGCGGTCCCATCTGGGCGATCTTTGACGCGGACGCCGCCAAACGCGAGAAATGGACTTGCGAGCCGCCTCACGTGGACCCTGATGGATGGTTCTTCAGCGCAAACACTGTTGCAGAAGTGGCCGCCAAGATCGTAAACATGCATCAGAAGAAACCGCTGCCACCAGATGCGCTGCAAGCAACCGTGGCGAAATACAACTCTTTTGTGGATGCGGGTAAGGACGCTGATTTTGGCAAGCCCGGACCGAAATACAAAATACAAACCCCTCCCTTCTATGCGGCTTGGTCGACGCCTTGCGTCCACGATTGTCTCTCCGGACTGCGAATCAACACGAAGTCGCAGGTGATTGACCTGTACGGGCAAGTCATCCCGGGCCTATATTGCGGGGGCGAGTCTTCCGGCGGGTTTAGCCAACATGGACTGGCAAAATGTATCGTCCAGGGCCGCATCGCCGGCAGAGATGCCGCCCGCTCAAAACCCGGCGCGCCCGCGAAAGCTTGAAGCCCGCGAAATGACTGATCTTGGCACTTGGTCCAGTGGGTGTAGTCTTGCGGGTGCCGCACCCTTTGGATTTGGTTTTTCAAAGGGTGCGGTTTTTGACCTTGTTTTTTGTATCCAGAGACAAACCGGATGAAACACTTTTTTTGGCTCCCGATCATCGCAAGTTGTCTTGCTCTGTTCTGCTTGACACTTTGTTTTCCGCTAGGTGCTTCCAGTCCCGACGCATTCACCGCATTCGACGCCCCGGGCGCCGGTTCAGATTCCGGCCAAGGCACCAGCGCGCAGAGCCTCAACGAGAATGGGGAGATTGCCGGGCATTTTGGCGATGGGAAAAGCGCGGTGCATGGTTTCGTGAGGCACAAAGACGGCACATTCACCACCTTCGACGCTCCGGGCGCGAGCCAGAAAGCCAGCCTGGGCACATATCCGCGGGGCATCAACAAATCCGGGGAAACTGCGGGATTCTACGAGACGGATCCGGGCGGGGTGCGACATGGATTTGTTCGGCACGCGGACGGCACGTTCACAATTTTCGATCTCCAGTACAGCGTCGGCACCGTGGCGCAGGCCATCGACAGCCAGGGCGAAATCGTGGGGACCTTTGTGGTCAATGACGCGGTGCATGCTTTTATCGGTCACAAGGACGGGACCTCCACTCCCTTCGATCCTCCGGGCAGCTACAACAGCGCACCTCAAGGTATGAACGCGCGCGGTGATGTGGTTGGATACTACGAAGATATACGAGGTGTGTTTTCTGGTTTTGTGCGCTACCAAAACGGCAGGTTCGACTCATTCAAAGTCCCCGCCGCCAGCACGGCGGAAGGCGAGGGTACCTATGGCATTAGCATCAATCAAAATGGAGAAATTGTAGGGTACTACAATGAGGGCCCCTATCACGCGACGCATGGATTCATGCGGCATGTGGACGGGACCATCACCCTGTTCGATCCTCCCGGGAGCATTGCGGATACTGCGGCACATCAAGATGAGGACGGATACCTTGTTCGGCCGGTAACAGCCCCCACGAGCATCAACGACAACGGCGAGATCGTAGGGTACTACGGGGATAACACCGGCGTGCTACACGGATTCATTAGGCAAAAAAATGGCACCTTCCAAACGTTCGAGGCACCGGGCGCAAGCAAGATCGGGGACCTGGGTACCTCCCCGATGGACATCAATGGTAATGGCGAAATTGCCGGGTTTTACTACGCCGATCCGGACGGCGTCCTCCACAGTTTTATGATGATGCGGCCTCCGGCCTCCACTGCCCAGCCTGCCAAGCCGCCAAACAAAGCGCGGTAGGAAAGATCGGCAGCGCTTCCCCTCAGTAAAAATGTATCTCTTTCATGGGGTAGTGTCTTCGATTCCGAGTCCAGAGTTCCAGGTCATGAATTGTGACTGTTGCAGCGATGAGCGCGTCGCCCAATTCAACATGGTGACTCTTGGAATACTGCCTCAGATAATCTCCCGCCAGTTGCCCGATTTTGAGGTCAATGGGAATGCAGTTGACCGCGGCGAATAATCCGCTGAGGGTTGTGTGTTCCTGCGGGCGGGCGCCGTGCCAGAGTTCCGCTACAGTCACCGGAGAGCACAATAAGGCAGTGTCGCCCTGGCTCAACTTGTCCCATCGTGCGAGAACCGCGGCGTCGCGAGCTCGCGAAACCTCAATCAGAACATCCGAGTCAATCAGGACAGCCTTCAAGACGAGATTCTCCGCAGACGTTTCCCTTTGCGAAGCTGGCGGACATAAGCGGTGGAATCCGGCAAATCTTTCCGATCCTTCCAGATGCCTACGAACGCCTGCATGGCCTGCCTGCGGCGAGCGGGTGAGCTCCCGTACTTGTCGCGGACGGCCTGGCGAACAAGTTCAGAAATGGACGTGCCCTGTTGCTGCGACCGGACGTGCAGCGCCTTCCAGATGTCCTCGTGCAGATAAAGCTGTGTGCGTTTCATGATGTATAGTATACATCACATTGTCTCGAGGAAAGGTACGGTTTGGCATCGTTTCACCCGGATGCTATCCTGCCCGGGCATTCCGGAGGCCAGCATGCTGCTAACAGGACAAGTCGCGGTCATCACGGGAGGAGGGCGCGGGATTGGCCGCGCCATCGCTCTCAAGTTTGCAGGCGAGGGCGCTGCGGTTGTGGTCGCCGCGCGGACGAAATCTGAAATCGAAGCGGTGGCGAAGGAAATTCGCGATGCCGGAGGCCGCGCAGCAGCAGTTCCGGCCGATGTGGCGGATGAAAAACTTTGCGAACATCTCATCCGCGTATCCGAGGCCGAATTTGGCCGGGTCGATATCCTTGTGAACAACGCCGGGGAGTACGGCCCCGTGAAGCCGGTGGAGGAAATCAGTCCCGCGGAGTGGGACCGCGTGATCGCCGTGCACTTGCGCGGCGCCTATCTCCTGACGCGCCTGGCGCTTCCCGGAATGTACGCGCGCGGCTCGGGTGTGATCCTGAACATTTCGAGCCTGTCAGCGAAATCCGCCTTTGCTTGGGGCTCGCCCTATGCCGCGGCCAAGGCGGGGATGCTGGGCCTGACGCGCGTCGTTGCAGCCGAAGCCGCTCGCAAAGGGGTGCGCGTGAACGCAATTTGCCCGGGTCCGGTTACGGAAACCAAAATGTCCAAGGATTTAGGTCAGACGCTTGCCGAACGCTTGGGGATGTCCCCGGAGGACCAGCTTAAAGGCTTTCTCAACAGGGTTTTACAGGGGCGCGGGCAGACTGCCAACGAAATCGCCGCAGCCGCCCTCTTTCTTTGCTCAGAGCAAGCGACTGCGATTACGGGGCAGTCTCTGAACGTGGACGGTGGAACGGCTTTTTACTGATTTCCTCGGCCGCAACCCACCCACGGCGCGCCAGTTGAGCGACTGGGCGAGCACGCTTCCCTGCCCACCCCAGGCCCCATTGTCCTGCACGATCAATAAGATACAAAACAAGCGCAGCGAGGGCCAGGACGACGAATGCCCCCGTAAACAGCATCAATGCCGCCAGCATTTCCTGAACAAAATAGATCTGCAGAGCAACGAACACCGCGAGTCCAATCCACACCCACTTACGCGCCCTATTTTCGCTGATTCCTTGTCCCAACCCCTGACCGACTTTCACTGGAAGGAGTCCTTTCCTCAACACCTGCTTAGATGCAAATCTTCGTCCTGTCGACGCATCTTCAATTTAAATCCTAAGTTGTCCCTTTTCATATGGTACGAGGGTGGGTTCGGCGCTGGTCCCTTTGTCGTGGAACTACCAGTACCCATTCATGAAGGACTGAGAGGTGACTTTATTGATTTCGAGAGGAGCGCTTTGCGGGAGGGACGATTGACTGGGGTGCAAGTTTCGCGACGAGTCCGCTGCGTACCAGCCATGCCAGTGTTTCGATGAAGAAATTCCGCGAGTAATGCCGGTGTTTGGCCGCCGGCCATTCTCGCATTGAAAAACGGCGCACGAGGACGACCGTTCGATTCTCAAAAAAAGCAAATCGAGGAGGCCGATGCGTGAGCCAGCCGATATATTCAGCCGTTTGCCGGAGTAGCGAGCTTTCCGGTTTAACCAATTTCCGGTAGGTAATGGAATTCAGCGGCTCAATGAATGCAAAGACGGCACATTCCGGCGGATCGGGCTGGAGAAATTCGTAATTCGCAGGATCGATCAAATATCCGACGAAGAATCCGATGCTCGCTTTCGAGCCAGACTTAGTCCTTGCAAGGAATCGATATCCCCGTAGCGATCCGCGTGATTCCGCGACGGCCCGGTAGCCGCGCAGATAAGGAGCGGCAAGGGTTCGAATCCATGAATTGTCCAGGGAATTCGAAGAGGTGCGTGCAGGCGACTTCGAAGGCGTCTTCGAACTCTTGGCCCGCGGCGTCCGGCTCAACGGCCCTCGAAAGGATAGCGGTCACCGGCTTGCACCGCCGCGCTGACGCGCTGCCGCATGGCCACCGTATTGGCGGGCTCGCGCTTCAGGAACCGCCGCAGGACGGCCAGCTGCGTGCGCAGCATGTCTCCATCGAGGACGCCGGCGAGCACCTTGCGCGCCCCGACCTCTACGCGATCCGCGCCATCGTGCAGGAACACGCGCGCCGCGTCCGCCATCACTGCAGCCGACTGCGCCCCGCGTGTGGCTTCCGCCTTCTGCACGCGGCGCAGCGAAGATTCGATCGCGTAGCATTGCATCACAATATCGGACAGTGCGGCGACGATTTCCTCGTTGTCCGCGAGACGATCGCGATATTTTTCCAGCGCCGCGCCGGCCGCCAGCAGGAACGCCTTTTTTGTTCCCGCCAGGATGCGCTCCTCGTCGGCCCAGGCGCCGGAGGGCGGCTCCTCGAATGACGGCCCAGCCATAATTTCTTCGCGCAGCTTCGCGCCCGCCTGCATCAGCGGAAGGGCGCCCGAGGTCGCGCGCTTCATCAGCATTTGAATGATGAGCAGGCGATTGATTTCGTTGGTGCCCTCGAAGATGCGGTTGACGCGGGAATCGCGGTAGGCGCGCGCGACGGGATAGTCTTCGTGGAAGCCATAGCCGCCGAAAATCTGTACCGCTTCGTCGACCACAAAGTCGAGCAATTCCGAGCCGAACACCTTGCTGATCGAACTCTCGATGGCGTATTCCTCGTAGACCTTCATGGATTGGTGAGATTTGTCCGCGTCTTCTCCGGCTGCAGCGATAGCGCGATCCATCAGGCCGGCCGAGCGGTAGATCATCGACTCGACGGCGAAAATGCGGATGGCCATCTCAGCCAGCTTCTCGCGGATCAGGCCGAAATCCCCGATGGGTTTGCCGAAAGCGTGACGTTCCTTGGCATATTTCGCCGCGATTTCAAGCGTGCCCTTGGCTCCGCCGGTGCAATACGCTCCCAGGCTGAATCGTCCCGAATTCAGAATGTTGAAGGCAACGATGTGCCCGCGCCCGATTTCGTGCAGCAGATTTTCTTTGGGCACCTGGCAATTCTCGAAAAACAGGGCCGTGGTCGAGCTGCCCTTGAGGCCCATCTTTTTTTCTTCCGCACCCGAAGAAAAACCGGGAGACCCGCGCTCGACGATGAAGCAGGACATCTTTTCGCCGTCGACTTTCGCAAAAACAATATAGATATCCGCGAATCCGCCGTTGGTGATCCACATTTTCTGCCCGTTCAGGATCCACGAACTCCCGTCGGGTGAAAGTACGGCGCGCGTGCGCGAATTTTGCGCGTCCGAACCGGCCTGCGGTTCCGAAAGACAGTACGCGGCCAGCTTTTCTCCCGTGGCCAGCAGCGGAAGATATTTTTTCTTTTGCTCGGCGTTGCCGAAAAAGACGATGGGCAGCGTGCCAATGCCGGAATTGCTTCCGTGACTCACGCCAAACCCCGCATACGCCGACAATTTTTCCGCCAGTTGCACGGTGGAAACTTTGTCGAGCCCCGTGCCGCCGTACTCCTCAGGCACGCCTCCGCCCAGCAGGCCGATTTCCCCCGATTTCCTGAGCAGTTGCGCCATCAGCCCCGGTTTGTGCTGTTCGAGGTCGGGAATGAGAGGAAGCACTTCCTTGCGGACGAACTCCTCAGCCGTCTGACCGATCAATTTTTGATCGTCGGTAAGTTCCGCGGGAGAGAAAACATCTTCCGGTGTGCAGGACTCGACTAAGAAACTGCCTCCGCGGGATGCCGCTCGCGGTAACGACGTGGTAGCCATGGTCTTTCCTCCCAAGCCGGAGCATCTGATTGGAAACTTTTCAAGACCCGCGCTGCGGCGATCAGGCCGCCCCGGCAGCGGACTTGATCTCTCCGATGTAGGCTGCGGGCAAACTGTGCTCCCCCGCGCCATCGAGGATCGTCTGCAAATAATGCGCCGCCGGGCGCAGTCCCTTTTCCACTTTCGACGCGATATAAACCTGCGCCGCAACGGGCTGCCCGCCATCGGGCGTCACTTGTACTTCGATGCGCCGATAGTGCTCGGGGACGCCTTCGTACCGGTCGAGGGTACGAAAGGCGCTCTCTTCGATCTTATATAGCACGCCGTGCACGCTTTTTCCCTGCGCGGGCTGGACGTTCGCACCGGCCGTGCCGCCGCGAACCTTCTTGTTGAAGCGGAGCTCGTAATTCGGGAGGCACGCGTTGTGCTCTTCAAAAACATTTCCCCCGCGGGAGCGCATTTGGGCGCGGTTCATGTTACTGCCATAAGCAAAATGCCAGACGGTTCTAGGAGCCATATTTCCTTTCTCGATGTACGGGACGGACTACCGACTGCGTAGGAAACCATTGTAACGGGGATGAGGGGCCAGAGCAAACTTCAAGCAGGATCGGGCTATAACAGTTTGAACAACTGCGCGGTTTGAGGGAATCCCCCAGTGTGCGATCTCATAGTTTGGCATTCTCTCCTAGGACCTAGGTATTGAGTCAGTTTTCGGCACTGCCGTTTCTCTGGCGGATTCTCGCCCGAGCACGCATCGCGACTCCACCGCACCACTTGCAGTCCTTGGCGGCCCGGTGTACGCTCGCGGTCGATCCGTAACCGGAAACGGAAATCCCCATGAAATGCGATGTTTGCGGCCAGGACTATGGTGTGGCACACAATTGTCCAGGTGTGGTCGCCGCGAGCATGACGCAGGAAGAAGCTGCGCCTTTCCCTGCCGGTTTCGCGCCGCTTTATTATCTCCGCTTAGCATTCAACATCGCTCGTTGGGACGACGTTTCCATCCGACGTGCTTCGCGCGACCTCATTGCTGGCGTTTACGGCGGAGTTTTTTGGGCTATCGCAGCATTGACCATTTTACTCTTCACAGCTCTTCCGCAAATGCTTAGGACTATGCATGCAACCAGGTCCGTGTTGATCATAGGTATTGGTGTGGGTTTGATCTTCGGACTCGCGCTCATGAGTTTAATTACCTTTATTCAATTAGGATTGTGCCACCTGATTGCCAAATGGTTCTTTGGCGCCACGGGCACTCTTATGGGCGTCATGCGTCCGTTGTTGCTTGGCTGGTTTGTAAACATGCTGATTCTGGTCCCGGTAGTTGGACTGTGGGTTTCTGGGATCGCCTGGACCGCAATCTTGATGTTGGTTTTCGAGGAGGTTGACGGCATTGGCCGCCTGCAGGCTTTCGTCATTTCTGCGGGGATTAACATCCTTTTTATAGCGCTCCAAGTCGCGAATCCGATGCGACACACTTAAGAAGGTCGCTATCCCCGTTGTGGCAACTCTCGAGTAAACGAATTGTTGAACTGTTGGAACCAGTAATTGAGGTCGTCCACCACTGTAACTGACTCTTAATTGACGCCTGTGCGAAGGCCGTGATAAGTTGCTCGAAACCAATGACTGCTAAGTCTGCAGCAAGCATCAACACGATCCTGCGCGTCACTCTTGTATGCGTCTTAGCCGTGGCGTGTGCGGCCATACCTGCCCACGCCCGCGTAAAGAAAATTCAAATCACAGTGAAAGAGTCGCCCACCTTTGGCGGCTATTCCTGGCCGGGCGTCGGGCAATACGAGAAGATCGCCGGGAAGGCCTTTGGCGAACTCGATCCGAATGATCCGAAAAATAAGGTCATCGTCGATCTGCAGCTTGCGCCGAGAAACGCCGCGGGCAAAGTCGAATATTCTTTCGACTTTTATATTCTGAAGCCGATGGACCTGGCCAAGGGCAACCACAAGATGTTGTACGAGCCGCCAAATCGCGGCCGGAAAACGATTATCGCGCTCAATCGCGGAGTCGGCGGCGACGATCCCGGCTCGGTGAAAGATTCATCGCTTCTCGCGAACGCATTCCTGATGCCGCAGGGCTATTCGATCTCCTTCAGCGGCTGGGACGCCTCGGCAGGAACGAGTTCGTCGGGTTTCAATACAATAATCACACTGCCGATTGCGCGGAATACCGATGGCTCGTCCATCACCGGTCCCTCGTATGAGTACATCGTGAATGCCGGAGGATCCTACGACCTCGCCTATCCAGCCGCGAAACTTGATAAATCAAAAGCAACGCTGACGCACCGCGTTCACTTGAACGATAAGCCCGAAAAAGTCCCTGCCTCCGGCTGGCAATACAATGCCGACGGCACCGCCATCGAGCTGCTGCCTGCGGGAACGCCGTTTGTGGCCAACGATATTTATGAATTTAGTTACACAGCGAAAGATCCCACGGTCAACGGCGTGGGCTTCGCAGCAGTTCGCGACTGGAACGCGTGGCTTCGCTACGAAGCGAAGGATGATTCCGGTACCGCCAATCCGCTCGCGGGCGATATCACGCGGATCTATACCGAAGTCTCTTCCCAACCCGGCCGCTTCCTGAACGACTTCCGTTATCTGGGTTTCAATCAGGCGGAGAATGGCAAGCAGGTCTTCGATGGCATGATGCAGTGGATCGCCGCGGGCGATGGCCTCAACATAAATTATCGCTGGTCCCAGCCCGGACGCACCGAGCGCAACCGGCAGGATCACTTGTATGTCGAAGGCCGCTTTCCCTTCGCGGACGTTGCAACGACGGACCCCATCACGGGCAAAACCGACAGCCGCTACGCGAGATGCACGCTATCCCACACGTGCCCATTTGCCATGGAGATATTTTCCGCCAACGAATATTGGGTGAAGGCCGCATCGTTGATGACGACCGATCCGGCTGGCAAGGAGGATTTGCCGGACTCGCCCTTCACGCGCATTTATTTTATGTCCAGCATGCAGCACGGAACCGGAAATGGCGCGTCGCGGGGCGCCTGCCAGCAGCTTCTGAATCCCCTGGATTCGCAGGCCGTACAAAGGGCGCTGTTCATGGCATTGGATAAATGGGTCACCGCCGGAACGCCTCCGCCCCCCAGTCAGTTCCCAAAGCTTTCGGATGGCACACTGGTAAAACCCGATCAAGCCTCAACCGGATTCCCGCACATCCCGGGCATCACCTACACGGGCTTCAAGTCAACTCGGTATTTGTTGAACTACGGGCCGAATTTTTATGCGACAGGAATTCCGACGATCAATCCGCCGACAATTCGCTCCACCCTATCAGGATAATCCTGCAAACGGACCGATCTACCCGAGCTACGTGCCCAAAACAGATGCGGATGGCAATGATGTCGCCGGCGTGCGCCTGCCGGAAGTGCAGGTGCCGCTTGCAACGTACACGGGCTGGGCGGTCCGGGCTTCGCCGCAGAACGACGATGGTTGCGAAGGTTCCGGCCAATACATTCCGTTCCCGAACACGAAGGCGGACCGGCTGGCCAGCGGCGATCCCCGTTTGTCGATCGAAGAGCGTTATGGAAACATCGAGACCTACTCCACCCGGCTGCAGGCCGCGATCGATAATCTTGTGCGGTCGGGATATTTGCTGCCGTTTGACGCCGAGCGGGCGCTGAACAAGAACGTGAAGAACGTATCGAGCAACAATCTACTGCCCAAAAAATAATTCTCTAGTAGCACAGGCTTGTGCTACTTAGGGCCAGACCCATTGCTGAGGATTTTTTCGAAGATTTGTGGAATTTCAAATATCGCCTGATTGTGCAGATTCCCCGCCCGCTCACGCAAACGCTCGAGTTCTCCAGGCTTTAAGAGTTCCTCCACGGCAGAGGCCACCTGGCTGTGATGTTGCACGACCTTGCCGACTTCCTTTTCCTGAACCCAGCGGGCGTTGTAGCGCTCCTGCGGCAGGGTCCAGGCGTTGCAGTCGATGATCACGGGCAGGCGTTTGGACAGGGCCTCGGTGATGCTCCCTGGACCCGGCTTGCCGATGAAGAAATCGGATAGCGCCATGAAGTGCGGAATGTTTGTGGTGAACCCCTCCACGTGTACGCGAATCCGGGTTTTTTCCTGACGGATCGCATCCGCCAATTTTTCATTTCGTCCGCAGATCAGAATGAGCTGCACGTCGAGTGAAGAATTGTCGATCTGCCGCAGGATCTTCAGCATCTTCGAAGTGCCGTATCCTCCGAACAAGAGAATGCCCGTCGGAAGATCCGGATCAAGGCCGAGCTTTTTTCGCTCTTCCCTGACGTCGGCGGGTTCTGGTTCATAAAAACGCGGATGCAAAATCATTCCGGAAGTCTCGAAGACAGAACCGTCGAGATGTCCGCGTTCGCGAGCTTGCTGCACGGCGCGCTCGGTGCCGCAGACCAGGTATTGCGGCTGGCGCTCGATCCAGAAGTGCTCGGGATAATCCGCCAGATCCGTGAGGACGGTGACAAAGGGTTTCCCGGGAAACGCCTTGCCGAAGCTTTCATGGAGCGCGCGATTGAAGTGCGGCACCAGCGACACCACCATGTCCGGCGCGGTCTCCTGCCAGAATCCCTCGAGTAATTTCACGGTCGGGCCGTGATAGGTCCTTATAACCAATTGCAAAACGCGCAAAAGTTGCGGGCTGCCGAGCGTCCAGCCATTCCGAAGTATGTCGTTGTACATGTCCTGAATGCGAATTCCAGTGAGCTTGCGAAGAATGTCCAGAGGATCGAGAACTTCCTGAAGATTAACGAGAGTGACTTCGAAGGGAAGGCCCTGGCGCTCGATTTGAACCTTTAAAGCGGTAGCCGCGTTGCGATGCCCGCCCCCAGCATCAAAGAAGATTAACGAGATACGCCGCGTTTGAGCTTGCTGACCGGGCATTCCGTCTGCCATCTACAGTTGTTCTCCTTCCGCGTTAACACATTTGTGCTCTATTAGTAACAGACGATTCTTACGATTTGTTAAACAGAGCGTAACAAGTTAGCAAACTTTGTTTGCGAGGATTTATCCATGAAATGCGACCTGCACGTCCATTCTAATCATTCTGGAACGGTGCCCGTGGCAATTTTGCGCCACTTCTTCCTGGAGAGTTACAGCCCTCCAGCGGATGTCTATGCCACGCTGAGAAAGCGCGGCATGGACCTGGTCACGCTAACGGATCATGACTCCATCGGGGGTGCCGAAGAATTGAGACGGCACCCCAATTTTTTTGTCAGCGAGGAAGTCACCTGCCGCATGCCCAGCGGGACGCACGCTCATGTAGGCGTCTACGACATCACCGAGCGGCAACATGCCGAGATTACCCGCCGCCGCAACGATTTGATTCGCCTGCTCTGCTACCTGTCCGAGCAGCGGCTGTTTTTCACCATCAACCACGTGTTTTCCTCTGTCACCGGATGGCGAAAGGCCGAAGATTTTAAGTGGTTCGCGGACTATTTCCCCGGCGTTGAGGCGCGCAACGGATCCATGCTGCCCTCGGCCAACCGGCACGCCTCGGTGTTTGCGCGCCGCAAGCGCAAGATCCAGGTCGCTGGAAGCGATGCCCATGCGCTCGCCTCAGTGGGGACTGCGTTTACGGAGGTCCCTGGAGCACGGGACAAGGACGAATTCTTTGCCGGGCTGCGAGCCGGTTATGGGCAACTGGGCGGCGAATCCGGCAACTACTGGAAATTGACGCGCGATATCATCCTGCTTTGCCGCGAGATGATGCGCGAAGACCGTTGGACTATCTTGCTCGCGCCCTTGCTGGCGCTGGTCCCGGCCGGAACTG
Source organism: Terriglobia bacterium (assembly GCA_963705015.1). Lineage (GTDB taxonomy): Bacteria > Acidobacteriota > Terriglobia > Acidiferrales > UBA7541 > Palsa-360. The sequence continues at coordinate 4,026,072 of CAVPIN010000002.1, read as the reverse complement.
GCGTCAACTACCTTTGCGATCTTGATTTTGTGAGGCGCTGGGGCGCCCGCGTAAATCCCGTGTCCCTCGGGGCGCGGCGGCCACTGCAGGTGGGTCAGAAGCAACCGGCGTAGCGATCCAGACTCGGAGGTACATGGCCATGACGACAGGAAGGATGCTGTGGCATTTTATCGAGAATCGCGATCACCGCGTCATGCGGCGGGTTCATCGCTGGCGCGCCCCGCGATGGCTTCGCGTCTGGATGATCTGGTCAACTCGCTTGGGGGACGGGTGGATTTGGTATTCGATCGGGATCATTTTGCTGCTCTTCGGAGGCGAATTGCGATTTGCGGCGTTCGGCGCCAGCGCCACGGCCGAGGCAATTACGGTTGCGCTGTTTCGAGCCATGAAGAACTCCAGCAAACGCAAGCGGCCTTGCCAACTGGAAGCGCATTGCTGGGCGAAAGTCCTTCCGCCGGACCAGTTTTCGTTTCCCTCCGGCCATTCCATGAGCGCGTTCGCTATTGCGATTCCTCTATGCATTTTTTATCCGCAGATGCAGGCCGCCCTGCTCGCGCTATCTGTGAGCATCGCCGTTTCGCGCGTCATTCTGGGAATGCATTTTGTCAGTGATGTTGTAGTGGGTTCGCTGCTGGGAACGGGACTGGGATACGTGGCTTATCTTTTTTTCCGTTAAATTCTTGTAATTGTGGTTCTCCGTGGCCTCTGTGACCCCTGTGTTAAAGGTTTTGTTTTGATTACGCCACCCGCTCGAAGATTCCCGCCGCGCCCATGCCTCCGCCGATGCACATCGTCACCATGCCATAGCGCGCCTTGCGTCGTTCGAGTTCGCGCAGAATGGTTGCGGTGAGTTTCGCGCCGGTGCATCCGAGAGGATGTCCGAGCGCAATGGCCCCGCCGTTGACATTGACGCGCGCAGGATCGATCCCCAATTCCTTGATCACCGCAAGTGACTGCGCGGCAAACGCTTCATTGAGTTCGATCACGTCCATCTGATCGAGCGTCAGCCCCGCGAGCTTCAGGACTTTGGGAATCGCGTACGCCGGGCCGATGCCCATAATCTCAGGCGGCACTCCCGCGGTGGCGAAGGCGATAAATCGCGCCATGGGCTTGACGCCCAGCGCGCGGGCACGCTCGGCGCTCATCACGATCGCCGCGGCGGCGCCATCGCTCATCTGCGAACTGTTTCCCGCAGTGGTCATGCCATGCGCGTGGAACGCGGGTTTGAGCTTCGCCAGGGCTTCCAGGCTGGTGTCGGCGCGCGGGCCTTCGTCTGTATCGAAAATGGTTGTGGTTGTATTGGCTTTTGCGGCGTGGCCATTCGTGCCGTTTGAAACCACGGTCATTTTCACTTCCACTGGGACAATTTCGTCCTTGAATTTTCCGGCGGCAATCGCGGCGAGGGCTTTTTTGTGGCTCGCCAGCGAAAATTCATCTGCTTGCTCGCGCGTGATGCCGTACTTGCGCGCTACATTTTCCGCCGTCAGGCCCATGTTGAGGTAAACGTCCGGATGGTGGTCGATCAGCCAGGGATTTGGCGCAACCTTATTCCCGCCCATGGGAACCATGGTCATGGACTCGGTGCCGCCCGCAAGGATCACATCGGCGTGGCCGACCATGATGCGTTCGGCAGCCGAGGCGATGGATTGCAGGCCCGAGGAGCAAAACCGGTTGATCGTAATCGCCGAAATTTCCACGGGCAGTCCTGCCCGCATGGCCGCGTTGCGCGCCACGTTCATCCCTTGCTCGGCCTCGGGCATGGCGCAACCCAGGATGACGTCATCGATTTCTTTAGGATCAAGCCCCGGCACGCGCCGGATCGCCTCATGAATCGCGACGGCGGCAAGATCGTCGGGGCGCGTCGTACGCAGCGCGCCTTTGTAGGCCTTACCGACCGGCGTGCGAACTGAACATGCTATGACGGCTTCTCTCATGATGTGCCCCGTAGGAGGTGACTGGTGACTTGTGATTGGTGACTGGTGACCCAAACCCCCGTCGATCATTGGATGCTCACAGAGGGAAAAAGCAACAGGTGATGGCGCCACGTGGTGCCATCACCATCCCGTTCTGCTACTCCGTGCGCTTTGTGGATACACAGGGTGGACAGGTAGTTTTCGGCCCATATCCCTTGAATGTGAACTTATACGCGCCTGCGCCACCGCTGTGTCCGTCGGCCCCGCTTAACTCGGCCTGGACCGCATACACGTTGCCTTCATGATCCACATTGATCAGGTGGCCGGGAGGATCCCCTTGCGGGGAGCCAATATTGAAGGAACCAAGCACCTCGAGCGTCCTGCGATTTAGCACGTAAACGTCAGGAGACCCCGCGACGTAGAGGAATCGCTGCGCCGGATCTGGCGAGAACGCTACGGATCTTGCCTGCAACGGATACCTGCTATCGACACCGACGAACTGCTCGGCGACGAATTTGCCCTCAGGCGTAAACACCTGGATGCGCTTATTCCCGCGGTCGGCGACATACGCTAGCCCGTCATTTGAAAACTTTATGTCATGGGGCAGCGAGAATTGCTGATACGTCGACCAGATCCCGCACACCATGGGGCACAATTCGTTTGGCTTGGAAGGTTCGACGGGCGGGCGCTGGTCCATATCGAGGGGCTTGTTGCCATACGCGCCCCACATGCGCTTGAACTTCCCCGTGTCCGCGTCATACACCATAATGCGGCTGTTCCCGTAGCCATCGCTGACGAACACCTCGTTTGTTTTGGGATAGACCCGCACGCTCGTCGCTCCCTTGAGGACTTCGGTAGCGTTGCTGCCGGTCTGGCCGCTCTTGCCGATAGCCATCACAAATTTGCCGTCTCTGGTGAACTTGAGAACCTGGTTGTCATTCGGGAGACTCGCAGGATTGTTCATCTTGCCGTCCGCGTTCCCCAGGATCCACACGAAGCCCTTGTAATCCACGGTAATGCTGTGCTCGTTCGAAGGCCATTGGTATCCGGGCCCGCTTTCCCCGCCCCAGGCCTGAATAAAGTTGCCTTCGTTGTCGAATTCCATGACGGGCGGCGCAGGAATGGATACGAGGTCGGGCGGGGTTGACCGCGGATGCGCCAGAGAGTGCGGCCGGCTAAGAATCCAAATATGGTCCTGCGCGTCGACTGCGACGTCGGACCCGAACCCCATCCTCCACTTTGCGGGAACTTTCGGGAAGCTCAGATCCTTTTCAAATTGAGGCAAACCGCCTTCCCCAATGTGAGGAGCCTCCGCGGATGCCGACTGCCCGAAGACGGGCTGGGATGGCCGCGCGATCACCCACAACAAAACCATTCCGGCCAAAACTAAACCTATCAAGCCGCTGCGCTTCATACGTTTTCTCCTCCAGAAATGTGGCAGATACGCGATGAAAACAGAAACTACCCATTTGCCCTTTCGGCTGAGCAGAGTATACAACCGTTCCCCTGATCCACTTCGCCGATTCTGCGAAGTCTCTTAGTAGCGTAAGCTTCAGCTTGCGTGGGTTTGATTTTGCCGCGATGAAAATCAACAGCACACAAGCTGAAGCCTGCCAGCCGCAGGCAGGCATGTGCCACCAAAGGTGTCCACGCAATCGTGCAAGATACAGTCCTCAGTGGCATAAGCTTCAGCTTGCGTGGGTTTGATTTTGCCGCGATGAAAATCAACAGCACACAAGCTGAAGCTTATGCTACCCGGGAAGCCCATGCAATCATGCAAGATTCAGCGTGGTCCGAGGCTCGCCGGTACGTGCTATTCTTTGAACCATCAACCCATGCGACGCCGACGCACACTGATTACTTCTCCTCTCAAATGGCAGATGACCGCGCTGCCCGTGGCGCATCCCGCGCTGCCAGCCGTGGCCGAACGCGGCGGCACGCAGCTTCGCACACCCAAACCCGTGGCCGTGGTCGATACGCGCGAGCAAAATCCGTTTTCCTTCGCGCGATTTCAGGGCTGGTTTGCAGGCGTGGAGAAGAAGCCCCTCGCGCTGGGCGACTACAGCATCAGCGGCCTCGAAAACGTCTGTGTCGTCGAACGCAAAGATTTGAATGATCTAGTGCGTTCGTTCCACGTGGAACGTCCTGTCTTCATCGACCGCCTCCGCCGCATGAGCGCGCATCCCGACCGCCTGCTGGTCATCACCGCAGCTCTAAGCCAGGTGAAATCGCGCTACGAACACAGCCCCGCGAACCCAAATCAGATCACGCAGTCACTGATCGCTGCGCTGGCGGGACTTCGCGTGCCATTTCTATGCGTCGAAACACACGAACTGGGCGAAGAAATCGTCGCGTCGTATTTGTATCAGGTGCATCTGTACCATTGGCTTGAAGCCAATGGTCACAGCCGCCGGCTCGTTGATGATGATTTGTGAGCTGCCCCAAGGACAGCATGCCCGCCCAAAAAACGGGCGGCCTCTACAAAACCTGCGACAAGCAATGCATGACGGTTTTGTAGAGGCCGTTCGGTCCCGTGCCTTTCGGGACGGAACGGCACGTTTCAGATTGAGTCGCCACCGCGTTCCGCGAGGCGTTGACACAGCATCCAGAGGGACTAGCGTCAAGGGGATATGGCGCGATTTATATCCAAAAGAAAAGCACGACCTCCCAAGATTACTCTTATTGAGAATATCTGGAAGGAACCACCTATGTGAGCTACGCCCCCGAACTCGATGTTTCGAGTTGCGGCAATTCCGTCGCCCAGGCCCGAACGCGCTTACGTGAAGCAGTGGGCTTGTCCCTTGAATTCCTGAAACAAACCCGAATCACCCAAGAACGGTAAATCAGTTCCGCAGCGGCTTCCCAGTCTTGAGCGTATGCGCAATGCGCTCCTGCGTCTTGCGCTCCCCGCATAACGAGACGAACGCTTCGCGTTCGAGGTCGAGGACATACTGCTCGCTTACCAGTTGTGACGACGTGAGCGCGCCGCCGGAAAGCACATGCGCGAGCTTGCGCGCGACCAGGGCATCGTGATCGGAAATATATTCCCCCTGCCGCATCATGTAGACGGCGAGCTTCGCGGCGGCGCTGAATTCTTCGCCAAGCACCCGGATCGACGGTTCGGTGGGCGCGGGCGCGGTCTGGCGCCATTCGCTGCGGACCAGGCCCAGTGCGGTTTGCTTGGCGTCGGCGACCAGGCGATCAGGATTCATAGCCACCAGGTCGGCGCGGCGGAGATAGCCCAACTCGCGCGCTTCTTCGCCGCTGGTGGAAACTTTCGCCATGGCTATATTTTCAAACACGGGCTTGAGCGCGTGGAACAAGTCGAGATTTTCTTCGCCCTCGGCGCGTTCGTTCGCGCGGATCATCATTTCCTTGCAGCCTCCCCCGCCGGGGATCAACCCCACTCCCACCTCGACCAGGCCCATGTAGGCTTCGGCGGCGGCATGGATGCGCGTGCCGTGCAGCACGATTTCGCATCCTCCACCCAGCGCCAGGCCCTGCGGCGCAACGACCACGGGTTTTGGAGAATGTTTGATCGCGAGCGTGGCATTCTGGAATTGACGGACCATCAGGTGCAGGTCGTCCCACTCCTGTTCCTGCGCGGTCATCAGGATGAGCATGAGGTTCGCGCCGGCGGAAAAATTCACGGCCTGGTTGGCGATCACCATGGCGTCGAAGTCTGTGCGCAAGCGTGCCAGGCCCTTGTTGATCATGGTGATCAGGTCGCCGCCAATGGCGTTCATCTTCGAATGGAATTCGCAGCAGAGCACACCGTCGCCCAGGTCGATCAGGCTGGCGCCGGAATTCTTCTCGATTTCTTTCGAACGGTCTTTCAAAGATTTTAGGATCAGGACGCCTTCCGGCTGCGGCGCGGGTTTGTAGATATTGCCCGCGATATCAAAGTACGATGTCTCGCCCTGCGCGGACTGGTAAAACGATTTCTTTCCCGAAGAAAGCAGTCCCGTAACCACCGGAGGCAACGCCTTGCCCTCTTTTTCGAGCTGCCTGGCCATGGGTTCGACGCCGACCGCATCCCAGGTTTCGAACGGCCCCAGTTCCCAGCCGAAGCCCCAGCGCATGGCGCGATCCACGTCCACGATGGAGTCTGAAATTTCCGGAACGCGGCGCGCGGCGTACAGACACATTTCCGAGAGCAGCCCCCAGATAAATTTCTGCGCCTTGTCGCCTTCTTTTCCTTCGAGTGACGGACCAACAAACATACGGATCCGTTCGCGCGTATCTTCGATGGCCTTGCCCGCTTCCAGGGAAGCAAACCGCGCCTTTTGCCGCGGGCGATATTCCATTTTTGCGGGATCGAGCGTCAGGATTTCGGATTCGCCGCCGGATTTCCTCACGCGCTGGTAAAAGCCGCGCCCGGTCTTGTCTCCGAGGAATTTGCGGCGCGCCAGTTCCTCAAACAGGGGAGGCACGCGGTACAGTTCGCGCGACTCATCGTTGGGAATATTGTCGTAAATGTTTTGCGCGACGTGCAGAAAGATATCGACGCCAATAATATCCGCGAGCCGGAACGTCGCGGATTTCGGCCAGCCCAGCGCGGGGCCGGTGCAGGCATCCACTTCTTCAAACGTCATGCCCAGCCGGTCCATCACGCGGATGGCATTCAGCATGGAGTAGGCGCCAATGCGGTTGGCGATGAAATTCGGCGTGTCCTTGGCGATGACCACACCCTTGCCGAGCCGGTGATCGCAGAACTGGGTGAGCGCCTCGATCACGTCGGGGCTGGTGGCAGGCCCGGGAATAATTTCGACCAACTTTAGATAGCGCGGCGGGTTAAAGAAGTGCGTCCCGGCCCAGTGCTGCTGCCATTCCGCAGGCAGGCCCTCGGCAATACTATGCACGGGCAGACCGGAGGTGTTCGTGGTGACCAAGGTGCCGGGCTTGCGAACGGCAGCGACACGCGCAAGCAACGCGCGCTTGATCTCCAGATTTTCGGCGACGACCTCAATGATCCAATCCGCTTCCGCGCAGAGTTTCAGATCGTCTTCGAAGTTCCCCGTAACGATGCGATTTTCGAGGCCCCGCGTGAAAAACGCCGCGGGCTTCCCTTTTGCCGCGGCAGCGAGCCCCGCCCGCACAATCCGGTTGCGAACCGTCGGGCTCGAAACCGTGAGTCCACGCGCTTTTTCCTCCGCGTTCGGCTCCGGCGGCCCAATATCGAGCAGAGCGCACCAGATACCGGCGTTAGTCACATGCGCGGCGATCCGCGCGCCCATGGTGCCCGCGCCCAAGACCACGACTTTTTCGATGGATTTTCTCATAAGGTTGTCAATGCCCAGCAATCTTTCGTGGTGGGTCAATTTGCCGGGTAGGACAGACACTCCTGTCTGTCCCGCACATGATCGCCACACCAGCACAGGACAGGCAGGAGTGCCTGTCCTACAAAAAGCACGCAGTCGGCAAATTGACCCGCTACCTAATCTTCCAGTCCGAGGTTCACCCGAGTTTAGGACATATCCTGGACGCCAGTGCAGGTTACAGAAGGGATAATGCGGGGTCAACCGGAAACCCCGGACGGCCGCATTTACGGTAACATTGGACTATAGGGCAGATGAGTCCTCCTAAGAAGAAGAAAGTCCTGAACTGGCTGCAGAACGCCGTCGAGCGCGTTCGGGAATTCGCCTATACTGAGCCCGGGGCCGAAGGGCCTACTGGCCGCCCGCGGATCGGCGTGGCACTCGGTGGCGGATTTGCGCGGGGCATCGCGCACCTGGGCGTGTTGCGCGTACTGGAGCAGGAGCACATTCCAGTGGATTACCTCGCCGGTACCAGCGCCGGAGCGATGCTGGCCATTGCCTACGCCAGCGGACATGCCATCGATGAGATTGTGGCCCAAGCCAGGGCCACGCGATTCAAGGATTTCGGCAATTGGAAACTTTCCTGGTTGGGCCTGGCTTCCAACCAAAGACTGGAACACTATCCGCGCAAGTTTCTGGGAGTAAGTACTTTCGAGGATTTGAGGATTCCTCTGGCCATCGCGGCGACAGACCTGGGCACGGGAGAACCTGTCTTTTTCACCAGTGGCCCATTGGGGCCTGCCCTGCGCGCCTCCTGCGCTTATCCGGGAATGTTCATTCCGGTTGAATTGGATGGCCGGTTTCTGGTTGACGGATTCTTGGCCGCTCCGGTCCCGGTGGACGCGGCGCGCAAGATGGGCGCCGATGTGGTCATTGCCGTGTTCCTGGAGTCCGCCAGCAACCGTAAGCCCGCCAGCATCGTGGACGTGATCGGACTTTCCTTCGCTATTTTGCAACGGCATGCCGACCTCGAATGGCGGCGCACGGCCGATGTCATTGTCGAGCCGATCGTGAAAGATTTTCTGTGGGATGATTTCGAGAAAACCTCCGAACTGATTGCCGCCGGCGAAGCAGCTGGCCGCGCCGCGCTACCCAAAATCAGGGCCGCCCTGGAAGCCAAACGCAACTTGGAACTTCCTGAATTGACGCCGAGCGTAAAAAAAACGCGGAGCAGAGTGTAAAGGCTCGCGCGGCGTTTCCTTCCGTACACACACCGAATGCATTGGAGGACCTGCTTTCGCCGTCTCCCCGTGGGCCCTGGCACAAAATTATGACGGCGGCAGGGCTCGATTCGTATATCATCGAAACCCGCCGCCGTATCTCCGAACTAACTCTTAAAGGTACGCGTCTTCTTCCGACAATTTCAGAAGACGAACCGTGCGACCAAGTAAACGGTGTTATTGGCACTGGGCGCACGTCCCGATCCGTCGTAATCTGTTGTGCTGGCACCGTTGAACCGCGTATAGCCCGTGTATTGAAAGGCAAGGTCGATGTTCTGGACCGGCCACCACGAGAAGTTCGCGATATAGCCGCTGTTCCTGGGGTCACCAGTGGCGCTGCCGGACACAGGGCCTTCTGGGTAGAGTGCGGGATCAGATGTTCCGGTGGTGCTGAACCATCCAAACGTTGCTGAATAGCGATTGCCGAAGTGATACACGGCGTTCGCCTGCACAGTGTTGAGATGATGCCGGATCAGATTGCTATCCAGAAAGGCCTCAGTTGCAAAGAGCGATGAATTTTCGCGGATAAATGTGCCACGGATTGAAAAGACGTCGCCTCCGAATTGAGGAATTGTCCGATCGTATTGGAAATCGGCGGCCACATCGGTAAAACTATCTTCAATTCCCGTGACCGTTCCGTTGGATGACTTCACATGCATCCCGTAACTCCCAATTTCCAAATTGTTATTTTTCGAGGTTTCCTGCCAGGCAACGCGCCAATAGGGTGCGAGACCCCGGATGTTAATCGCTATTGGTTCACCGTTTGCGTCCAGCCCGGAATTTGGCTGGGGAGACCCGATGTGCTGTGATCTGTAAATCGTCCCGGCGATATACAAGTGGTTGTCCCACATGCCATACCCGCCGATTCCGCCGACGTCTTGTGCGAGGCCCCCATTGATGAGGGCTGCTGCGGTTGGCGTGGGTGCCGCGCTGCTGCCCACCCAGGGATAGCCCCAGGCAGGAGTACTGTTCCAAAGATCTTCGACGGTGGGATTGTTGTTTAGCGTGATTCCGTACGCGAGGTCTTTTTTCAAGAGCTTGGTGGAATTGGCATAGCGAATGTCGGTGTTGTCCCAGGAAAAGTGGTCGTTCTGGGCGTCATAAGTCACCTGCGCAAAGCTGCCCACATGCTCTGACCATGCGCCGGCCAGAAATAGCGAAGCGAACTGAGGAATCTGAACGTTGCCATTCTGAGTGCCTGGTTGCGGGGATTGCGTTGAGGAGAAAGAAGTATCCATCAACACCGAAAGCGGGAAGGACTCCAGTATGTCAAGCCCGCTATCTTTTCCCTTTCCTTTCGATGTGATCGTGGGTTTCCCAGCGATGGTGTAGCCGTTCAGTTTGAAGGTCCGGCCAAGGGGCGTCAGTTCGGGTGGATTCAGGTGACAAGACTTGCATGGGAACCCGGTCTGGCGCGCATAGCTGGGAACCGCGGCAGCTTTGGGCACTCGAAGGAACACGATTACAAAAAATGCGATCAACGCACCAATTACAATGGCCGGACGGAAGTACTGTTTTTGATCATTCATCATTATCTTCTCCCCTTTGATCTAATCGCGCGTTTAGCTAATTCTGGACACAACCCCACCATGACAATTCGGAACAAGCTTGCCGGGACGTTGACTGCCGCTCCGTCAGTTTCCCGGCTCTGGCAATGGGCCCGGGTTCGTAATTGAAAGCTGATGAAATTACGGTCTACGAAGACTTCTTGGCGCCTGATGGTTTCTTGATCAACTGATGGACGTAGGCGACCAAATCATTGATCTTCCCCTTGTCCAGAGTGTCGCCGAATGGAGGCATATTCCCTTTTCCCTGGTCAATCTGGGCATAGAGTTGGGCGTCGGTCAGCTTTTGAGCTTCGGCGGAATGCAGGTCTTTGGCCCCAACCGCCTTACCAATAGCTGTATTCGCACTTCCATCCGGCCCGTGGCATTTGGCGCAATTTTGCTCATACAATTTCTGTCCGTCCTCGGCCTTGCCTGCCTGGGCAGCGGCTGAATGTGGAATTGCCAGCAGGAACAATGGGAGCAGTGCAATTACGCCAACTCTGAATTTCTTAGTGATTATCGATGACATCGTTTCCTCCCAGAAACGCGAAATTCTTGAATCCATCAAGCATACCAAGTTTCACATTGAACCGAATAGCTAATCTGTGACGAGACTCACGACACTTTGTGATTTGAATCACAAGCATTAACCTTTGCGCACAGGGCCCAAACGGCTGAATCCTGGCTAGTGGTTCTTGGGCCCCTTCTCTTTCCATCGGAAAAACTGGTATCCACCTTATCGTTTTTGATTCAAGTGACGTAAATCAAACGGGATATTGCCGTTCGCAGCCCGGATTTATCCGCCGACAAATCAGAAATTCCGGTTGACAACCCACGCGGTGGCGTGAAACATTTGCGCCCAATAGGGGGTTCCCCCATGAATGTTAAGCTCTCGGCTCTTTGTGTCTTGACTACTTGGATTTTCCTGATTTCAGCTCCCATCTTCGCGCACCACGGGGCGTCGGCGTATGACTCGAAAAAGCTGACGACCTTAAAGGGAACGGTGACGGAATTTCAATTCGTGAATCCCCATTCGGAAATTTATTTTGACGTGACGGATGCTTCCGGAAAGGTGCAGAAGTGGGTTGCTGAGGCTGTGAGCGTAGCCAGCCTGTCCAGGTATGGTTGGACCAAGAATACGTTCAAGCCGGGAGATCAGATCACCATCATGGGAAATCTCGCTAAAAATGGCTCGTATACCATGCGTCTGAGCAAGATAGTGTTGCCCAGCGGCAAAGTGCTCTCCGTCGAGCGTGCCGAAGACTATGCGGACCAATAGGAGTTGCGCCGCATCATCGCTTACGATTTCCATTTCTGTTTTGCCTCACGTCGCGTTGCAGCCTCGGATCTTGCAGCGGAGGGGAGTTTCAAAATGCACAGCCGCGTAAACGGTTTGGCACTTGCTTTCATGACCGTGCTCATTATTTTGGGTGGCTTGCTCAGCCAAACCGCAGCGCCGCAGGGAAAGGCCAACGCCCCGGCGCCCGACCTGACAGGGGTCTGGAGGCGATCACGGCGCCCGCCTGACAATACGCGGCGGTATACCCTTGGCGAGTTGACAGGGTCTCTCGGCAACGAAATGTCCCCCCTGACGCCGTGGGGAGAAGCGAAATTCAAGGCCGCCAAGCCCAACGGCGGTCCGCACGGAGTCTCTTTGGCGGAGACCAACGACCCGATTTACAAGTGTTTCCCCCCGGGGGTGCCGCGAATTTATACTTCCCGGTTGGGGGGGCCGTTCGAAATTATGCAGACTCCCGGACGGGTGACCATGATTTTCGAATACGATCACTTTGTGCGCCAATTCTATACAGATGGGCGCCCGCATCCCGAGGATCTGAGCCCCACATGGATGGGCGATTCGGTTGGCAAGTGGGAGGGAAATACGCTGGTGGTAGACACCATTGGTTTCAATGACAAGACGTGGCTCGACAATCAAGGCCATCCGCACAGCGACGCACTGCACCTAGTCGAGCGCATACGGCGCGTCAGCCATGACGCCATGACGGATGACATTACCATCGATGATCCAAAGGCCTATTCGAAGCCCTGGGTCTCACACATGATTTTCGAGTTAAAGCCGGACTGGAAGATCGTGGAATACGTTTGCGAGGATTTTCTCAACTTCGAAGGATTGCAAAAGACATCCGAGGCCCCTAAATAGCTTTGGCTCTTCTGACCAGGCTGAGGTCATGCGCCAGGGCGGGGGAGAAATTACCACCGTCGTCGCCCGTGGCCGCTGCGAATCGCATCAGTGAAGCATTTCCAATGAGAGGAAATGCTGCGTTCACGCCTGTTCTCCTTCTGTCGGTTTGCCTTGGCGTTACTTCCTTGCCTTCGATTTTTGTGACGTAAATCACAAGGGATATTGCTGATCGTGGCACAGGAATATCGGCCAATATCTTGCGTGCATCGCACGCGTGTCTTACACTCTCCCCTTAAGTTATCCACTGCTGCCTGACACGTTATAAAGGGATGTACATATCTTGATTTCCCCGCCGGCATGCCGAGGTAGTGTTTGAAGGAGAGCTAGTGTCTACGCCACTGGAACAATGGGTGGAAGCCAGCGCACGCCTCACACGCCCTGCACAAATTGTCTGGTGCGATGGGTCCGAGGAAGAAGCGGCCCGCATGGGGGAACAGATGGTGCGCGAAGGGCACACCGTTCCACTCAACGAAAAGACATTTCCCAATTGCCTGCTGCATCGAAGTGATCCCAGCGACGTAGCGCGCACGGAAAAAGTAACCTTTATCTGCACGCAAGATCGCGTGAATGCCGGCCCCACCAACAATTGGATGGCTCCCGCCGAAGCCAAGCACACTCTGGGCGCTTTGTTCGACGGCTCGATGAAGGGCCGCACGATGTACGTCATCCCGTACCTTTTAGGGCCTGCGGCCTCGCCGCAAAGCCGCGTGGGTGTGGAGCTGACTGACAGCGCCTACGTGGTCGCCAACATGCGCATCATGTCCCGCATGGGCAAAATTGCTATGGATCGCCTGGGCACTTCCTCGGATTTTGTTCCGGGACTCCATTCCCTGGGCGACCTGAAACCTGACCACCGTTACATTGCGCACTTCCCCGAGGAAAAATTGATCTGGAGCATAGGCTCGGGCTACGGCGGCAACGCGCTGCTGGGGAAAAAGTGTTTCGCCTTGCGGATCGCCAGCTGGATGGGGCGCGAGCAGGGCTGGATGGCCGAGCACATGCTGATCCTGGGGCTGGAATCGCCTGGGGGAAAAGTGACCTACATGGCCGCAGCGTTCCCCAGCGCGTGCGGGAAAACAAATCTGGCCATGATGGTTTCGGCGCTCGAAAACGAAGGCTACCGCGTATGGACCGTGGGCGATGACATCGCCTGGATGCAGATTGGACCCGACGGCTACCTGCACGCCATCAATCCCGAGGCCGGATTCTTTGGCGTCGCTCCTGGCACGAACGAAAAGACCAACCCGAACGTGATGTCGGCGCTGCGAAAAAATACTATTTTCACCAATACGGCAATGACTTCGCTGAGAGAGCCCTGGTGGGAAGGCATGAGCGATGGCGCCCCCACAGACATGTTGGATTGGCAGGGACGCCCATGGACTTCTGCGAATGGTCCCGCAGCGCAGCCCAATTCACGATACACGGTGCCCGCGGGACAGTCGTCTTCAATCTCTGCGCGGTGGGAGGATCCTGCCGGCGTGCCCATTTCCGCGTTTATCTTTGGCGGCCGGCGCGCGCGTCTCGCTCCCCTGGTCTATGAAGCATTGAGCTGGCAGCACGGCGTGTACGTGGCCGCGACCATGGCGTCCGAGACGACTGCGGCCGCTACAGGCGCCGTGGGCGTCACGCGGCGAGATCCGATGGCCATGCTCCCCTTCTGCGGATATAACATGGCCGATTATTTCCGCCACTGGCTGGAAATGGGCCGCCGCATTCCCCATCCCCCAAAAGTTTTTCATGTGAACTGGTTCCGCAAGGGCGACGACGGAAAATTCCTCTGGCCAGGCTATGGCGAAAATGTTCGCGTCCTGAAGTGGATCCTCGAGCGCATCGAGGGGCGCGCCGCCGCAACAGAGACGCCCATTGGCTGCGTTCCTACAACAAACGCACTGACTCTGGACGGCCTCGATATATCCCGTACGACGATGGAAGAACTTCTGCGAGTCGATCCTGCCGGTTGGATTGCGGAACATTCCGATACGGGAAATTTCTTCCAGAAATTCGGCGACCGTTTGCCCGCGGAGATCCGCGACGAGCACTACAATTTGGGCCAGCGACTTCAGGGTGTCACCGTCGTTCCGAAGTAATTCCTCCTGTGGGCCACGTGTGTCACCGATTGAGAGAGGTCAATCCCTTGGTCTGCGCACTCGCGCCGCGTCCAGTCCCATTTTGGAACTCGGCTGCAGGTTCTGCTTGGGCCCCGAGACGACTTAGTACATTTACTAGCCCAAATTAAAATTAATTTTGCGCAAGTTCAGCTTGTGTTCGTTTCTGCCTGCTGCTAACATCCCCGGCTTCGCAAACCTTATTTGGTTGCACATGAAAATAATTTCAAAATTTCTGTCGAGTCGAATCGTGGCGTTTTCCGCGTTGCTGCTGATCTGCGGACTGAATCTTTCCGGATGTCGCTTGGGCGCTGCCGATGCCGCCACGCGCGGAAAAGAACTCTATGAAACCTGCGTGCCATGCCATCAACAGGATGGTTCGGGCAATCCCGTTGTGGGCGCTCCCAACATCGCCGGCATGAAAGAATGGTACGTGGAAGGGGAACTTGATAAATTTCAAGCTGGAATCCGCGGCGCGCAGTTTGACGATATCGAGGGAATGCGCATGCGGCCCATGGCGCTGAGCTTATTGAACGAAGAAAACATCAAGGCTGTGGCCCGTTACGTAGAGTCCATGCCCCCGGTTCGGCATGCTGCTTCGCTTCCCGGAGATCCCCAGGCAGGAGCAATGATTTATGAAACCTGCGGATCCTGTCATGGTGACAATGGGGCTGGGAATCAGGATCTCAAAGCGCCGCGGATTGCGGGCACGGACGACTGGTATCTGGCCACTGAACTCAGAAAATTCAAGAGCGGAGTTCGCGGCGCCAATCCCAAAGATCGCGAAGGCCGCTTGATGCGCCCCATGGCGCGGACCCTGGCGGATGATGATGCCGTTCGGAATGTGATTGCCTACATCGAAACGCTCAAGCCCTAGGTCTGAACTTTTGGAGATCGATTTCCCATGGAACATGCAGACGCATCACCGGACCAAGTAGCAAAAATAGTCTTTTGGACCATCGCGTTTTTCGCCACGGGTTTTGTAGTCGGGGTCCTAATCCTAATTCGGTAGCTGGAGTCCCTATGCTGGAACGGTATCTGACAGCTGCATCGACCTACGCGCACAACATCGATTACCTGTTTCTATTGATTGCGGCGCTGGTTGGATTTTGGCTGATTGTTGCCGAATGCGTCCTGTTCTGGCTGATTTTTACCTTTCGGGAGAAGGACGGGCGTCCATCGCAACATATTACCGGAGAAGAGAAGCATCAGACAAAATGGATTTCGATCCCCCACTTCCTTGTCATCCTTTGCGATATCGCCATCCTCATCCCTGCCATTTTAGTCTGGTACAACATTAAGGAATACATGCCGCCAGCCGACCAGACGATTCGCGTCATCGGCCAGCAATGGGCCTGGAGCTTTCAGGAACCGGGGCCCGATGGAATCCTGGACACCGCCGATGATATCCGCACGGTTGGGGAACTGCACGTAACACTAAATAAGACTTATCATTTCGAGTTAGTATCCCGCGACGTGGTGCACAGTTTTGCCGTGCCATCCTTCCGCCTCAAGCAGGACGCTCTTCCTGGCCGCACCATCCTCGGCTGGTTCCGCCCGAACCGTCTTGGAACGTATGACATTCAATGCACTCAGATGTGCGGGATTGGCCATGGCTTGATGGCAGGACGCATTATCGTAGAGACTCCTCAGGAGCATGCTGCCTGGCTGATGCGCAACGCGAATCCATCGACGGCGTCGGAACAAACTCCGCCGGATTCTCCGCCCGGAAACGCGATGTTAGCGGAGGCCAAACGATGAGCACGCAAGTCCATCACGCCGAACCTGGATTTGTTCAGAAATACCTCTGGTCCACCGACCACAAGGTCATTGCGATGCAGTATATGTTTACGGGCATGGCCATGGCGCTGATCGGCGGCTTCCTGGCGTATGTCTTCCGCATGCAGCTGGGATTTCCGAATCAGAATGTTCCCGGCTTCGGACTGGTCACGCCCGGCAAGTACAATGCGCTGGTCACCATGCATGGCAGCATCATGATTTTCTGGGTGGCCATGCCCATCCTGATCGCTGCGTTCGGCAATTTTCTGATCCCGCTGATGATCGGATGCGACGACATGGCCTTCCCACGAATCAATCGCCTGTCGTATCAAATTTTCCTGCTCAGCGCATTGGTCCTTCTGGTGTCATTCTTTGTTAAGGGCGGCCCGTTTGGCGGCGCCTGGACCGCCTATCCCCCGCTTTCCGCCAGCGGCGCCTACAACTTGACGCCCATTGGAGCGACGCTGTGGCTGCTGGCAGTGGCCCTGGAATTCGTGGCCTTCCTGCTGGGCGGCATTAATTTTACTGTTACCACCATGAACAGCCGCGCCCCGGGCATGAAGATGTTCGATATCCCGATTGTGGTGTGGATGATCGTTCTTGCCAGCATTATTTTCATGGCTTCCGCGGGCCCTCTGATCGCCGGCGCCGTCATGCTGCTCTTTGATCAAACCATGTCCACGGGCTTCTTTGATCCGACCCGCGGCGGCGATCCGCTGCTGTGGCAACACCTGTTCTGGTTTTTCGGCCACCCGGAAGTGTACGTCGTGCTGCTGCCCGCCATGGGCATTGTGGCAGAAGTGATCACCGTGTTCGCGCGCAAGAAGATGTTCGGGTACAAGACGGTTTTGTACACGGCCTGGGCGACTGGGGTATTGAGCTTTGTGGTGTGGGCGCACCATCAATTTGTGGCCGGAATTGATCCCCGCATGGCCAATATTTTTTCGGTCACCACGCTGCTGATTTCCGTCCCGATTGCTGAAATGGTTTTTCTGTACATCGCCACGCTGTACGGCGGCTCGATTCGCCTCAAGACGCCCATGCTGTGGGCCCTGGCCTTCATTGCGGAATTCCTGATTGGCGGAGTCACGGGAATTTTTCTGGGCGCTTCCGGCACGGACATCTATTTGCACGACACCTATTTCGTGATTGCCCACTTTCACTACACGTTCGTCCCCATCGCCATCATTTCGGTGTTTGCCGGCATCACGTTCTGGTTTCCCAAGATGTTTGGACGCATGATGAACGACACGCTGGGGAAGATTCACTTCTGGGGCACGGTCATCGCCTTCAACGTGATTTTCATTCCGTTGTTCATGACCGGCGTGGCCGGCGACCAGCGCCGCGTTTACAGCTACGCGCAATTCGCGGAGCAGGCCAGGCCCGCGCTTCAGCATTTGCGCACAACGTCCACGATCGCTCTTCTGGTGATGTTGTCGTTTCAGTTCGTCTTTATATTCAATTTCATCTGGAGCCTGCGCAACGGCAAGCGCGCCGAGGCGAATCCGTGGATGTCCAACACGCTCGAATGGACCACTCTTTCGCCGCCCCCGCACGGAAACTTTTCCGAACTCCCCACCGTGTACCGCGGCCCCTATGAATATGGCCTGCCGGGCCGCGCCCAAGATTATTGGCCACAGAACGCTCCAAATTAGGCCCTGCGGAGACCTTGACACATGAGCACTAGCGCCAAGCCAATTGCCAATACACGGAGCGTGACGGGAATCCCCTCCGCGCGATTGATCACCTGGTGGGTGATCGCCTCGGAAATCGTCATCTTTGGCGGCCTGCTTTCCATCTATATCATGCACCGGTTGGGACATCCCGAGTGGGCTGCGTCGGCGTCACACACACTTACCTGGGCTGGCGCATTCAATACCTTCGTCCTGCTCACATCGAGTCTATGCGCGGTCCTCGCGCACAAAGCTGCGGATGCTCATGACGGGCCTCGCGCCGCAAAACTGCTGCGCCTGACGGCGCTGGGCGGCCTGATTTTTCTTTGCGTCAAGGGGTTCGAATGGACCGTAGATATCCGCGAAGGCTTCGTTCTTTCTTCCGGCGGTTTCTGGTCGTACTACTACACGCTCGCCGGGCTTCACGGCCTGCACGTGCTGGCCGGAATGATCATCATGCTGATCGTGGCGGCGGATGCGGCCAAGAATCAGGAATTGCAGCGCGTGGAATGCATTGGCCTGTACTGGCACTTTGTTGACATCGTTTGGATTTTCTTATTCCCGCTGCTGTACATCGCGCGGTGAAGGAGCCCATGACCACCGAATCCCACGTCCATCATCCCAATTACGTCAAGATTTGGGCAATCCTGGTCGGTCTGCTGATCGTGAGCGTTCTGGGTTCCATGTCCGGCGTCCGCTGGGTGGTCCTCATCGCTGCCTTTGGAGTTGCGGTGGTCAAAGCAGGCATGGTCGCCAAGAACTTCATGCATATCAACGTTGAAAAACGCTGGGTCCCCTATCTGCTCGTCACCATGCTGATATTCATCGTCATTTTGCTGGCAGGGGTGGGGCCAGACGTGATGAAACATAGCGGTCTGCGCTGGAGCAACGACGCAGCGAAGCGTGCCGTGGAGACAGGGTTAAGCGCGACCCCAAAACATGAGTAGCCACGCAGCCATTTCGGAGTCTAGAATGACTGCAGATGTTGCAGTCGCCGACAAGCGCCTTCCGAACTCCGTTCTCGCCATGATTATTGTTGTCGCCGCCGAAGTCATGTTCTTCGCGGCGCTGATCAGCGCGCACACGATTGCGCGCAATACGGCGCTGGGAGGCGTGTGGCCTCCCGTCGGCCAGCCGCGCCTGCCCGTGGAACGAACCGCCGTGAATACGGCCATCTTGCTCCTAAGCGGTATTTTGTTGTGGATTGGCAACCGCCGCATGAGCGGCGACCGCGACCGCGCTCTAAGATTCGTGGCCGGGGCGATTGCCACAGGGTCGGCTTTTGTGCTGCTCCAGGGCGTGGAATGGGTGCGGCTCCTGCGCGAAGGCCTGACCATGACTTCAAGTAATCACGGCGCGTTCTTCTATCTCATCGTCGGTGCGCACGCGCTACATGCGGTGGTCGCCATCGTTGCATTGACCTGGGTGTATCTCCTGATGCGGCGCGGCACGTTCTCGGCGTCAACCTTTACGGCCACGCAGGTGTTTTGGTATTTTGTGGTGATCCTGTGGCCCGTGATTTATTTGCGGGTGTACCTGTGAGATTTCGAACGATTCTTGCAACCTTCGCTATGTTTCTGATCCCGGCCTCGGGGTGGTCCTGCGCTGCTTGTGCGGCGGGCGATCCTAAGACTGCCGGAACCTACCTGGGCATGACCCTGATGATGAGCGCTTTGCCGCTCATTCTTGTTGGCGGCCTGGGATATTGGCTCTGGCGCCGCCACTCGTAGCGCGTCCACGGGGGTGAGTGGCGTAAGCTTCAGCTTGCGTGCCTTTACCCTCGCCCATGCAAAATCCACGCAAGCTGAAGCTTACGCCACCCCGACATATCAGTTGAGCGCAGCCCCGTCCACTCTACCTCTGAGCAGACATGGATGTCTTCGATTCCCCGGTGTCGAGCACGCCAATCCGGCCGCCTGCGAAGTCGGTGAACCAGATATGGCCTTGCGGGTCTTCCCCGAAGAACCGGATCATCTGAATTTCCGAGGGGAACGGAAACACGCTGAATTTCCCGGTCTTAGGATCGAGGCGCGTGACATTCGCGCCCAGATAGTCCGCCGTCCAGATGTTTCCGGTCTTCTTGTCGATGACGATCCCGTAGATGCTGTAATTGGGCGTCGACGGCGTGTAGAACGTCATCTGGCCGGTCTGGTGATCGATTCTGCCAAGCCGGTGGCCCATCACGTCCCCGAACCAGACATTGTCCTGCGCATCCACTTCAAATCCACGGAAGTTGATGGCGCCGGGAACCGGGATTTGTTTGACTTCTCCGGTCTTCCCGTCCACATGGACGATGTTTCCATTGGGCGCGCCTCCCCAGGCGTTATTGTGAGAATCCACCGCAACGTCATAGACATTGGGCGTGTTGAATACGGTGAACTTTTTGGTCTCGGTATCGAATCGGGTGATGTTGCCCGAGGTCCAGATATTGCCCTGGGAATCCTCCCGCAGCGTGTGCGTGCCAGCGCCCTGAGGCGGTACGTACTCGGTGAATTTGCCGGTAGCCGGATCCAGAGACGCCAGTTTGTGAGCGGCGTTCTCGGTTACCCAAACCAGGCCGTTCCTGGCAACCCAGGGATTGTGGGGCCCGGATTGCGGCGTGGGCATTTCGTATTCCTTGAACTCCTGCGTCTGGGGATCAAACGAGGTCACCTTGTTGGAGAAGGCGTCAAACTCCGTGAACCAGACTTTTCCGTTTGCCCCGACGTTGACGCTATGGGCGGCGTTTCGCGTGGGCGGGGTGAACATGCGGATCGTGGAGTTCAGGGCTTCGTCACTGATCTCTACGTGATGAACCTTTTCCTTCGCGGGAACCGGAGAATCGGGACCGAAATATTTCTCCAGGCTGACGCTGATATCTTTCAGCTGGTCTGGCGAAAGGTTCGGCGTAACGAAGTAATGGCGGGGAGACATGTTGGGGATGAAATCCTGCCATTCGGCGGCGGTCTGTCCCTTCCGCCTCATGATCCAGGTGAAATTGTGGCAGCCCGTGCAGGTGCCCTCAATCTTGTGAATATCCTTGTCGTCGCCAAACGCCGAAATGTACTCGGACGTGGAAATGATCGAAGGATTCCAATTGGGCTTCAGGCTGAACGCGGCGTCCGCCGCGGCCCCACCAATTTCCTTGTCCACCGTAACTGTTCCAAATCCATACGCCGTCGCGGAGACTTTGTAATTCCCCGGCTTCAGGCCGGTAATCTGGTATTTCCCCGAGGCGTTGGAAAATCGCGAGACAGTCATGTTATCCAGCCGGGCTGTGACCGGGGCCCCACGCAACGGCTTGCCGGCTTCATCTGTCACCACTCCCGAAATAGTTCCCTCGGAAGGGGCAGCGGCGGTTCTGCTTGGTAAAACGGCGAACCACAACGCCAGGCCGAAGCTGGCCATTCCCAATAGGACCACCCATACGATCCGCTTTTGTTTTGTCATGGAGATTCTCCTTAATTTTCCCGTCAATGTCAGTAGGTAAAGCTGCCAGAAGTCCCTCTCAAGCTTGGTGGGATGGTACCACGCTTCCGCAGTGGAATCACCAGTCAACCCCCGTCATGGGGCCAATGGGCAACCATTCATGCCAGAGTCCTGGCATTGAAGCTCACGATGGCGTCGTCTTCCGCTGTGCAGGTAATTTCGATGGGATTGCAGCAGACTTCGCAGTCTTCCACATAGGTTTGATGGCGAACCGAAAGGTCCACGACCATCGAAATCTGTTCCCCGCAATACGGGCAAATGAAAAAATGTTCCACTTGGAAAGCGCCTTTGCTTGGGCATCGCTAGAGTACGGACTCAATTTCAGCGTCGATGGTGATGTGCGTTTGATCGAAGCCATTGATCGAGTAGGCAGTCCCGCTAACCTGCGAGAAATGAAAGTACCGGCTGATGTGGTAGTCCTCGTCGAATGCGCCGAAGATGCGCTCGACGGCGCTCTTTTCGAGGCCGAACTCCGAAAGCGGAGCGAGGAATCCGAAGCCTCCGGCCACAGCCAGATATTTCTCGACAATTTCGCGCAGAGTCATGATTTTAGATCCACAGGTACGCGCCGGAATCTCCGTACGGCACATTCACATAAAAAAGATTCGCTTCATTAATTTTGTCGAGGGCCCCGCATAGTTTTGCGGCGCCGTGCTTTGCGCAGTACAGCGCGCCGGGCGACTCCTCGATGCGCTCGGTTTGGTCGAGGCTGGACACTTCGCGCCGGGAGATCCACAGCCAGGATGCCGCCGCGCCGCAATCGGCGCACGGGCCTTTTAAATTGTCCGCGCGCTTCCCGATGGCTTCGGCCACCTCGGGAAGCAGGCCCGCGGCCTCGAAATCATCACGCCCGACAAAAAAATACTGCGTAAAAGTCTCGCCGTCCGGCTCGAAGGCCACGACGCGACCTGCATAAGCGGCCAACTCCGCCTCCAGCAGGCCGGAAAGGCAATCGAGGCAGACCGACACTTCCGGTCTGGCGGGCTGGCGCCGGGAAGCTGGTTTGCCGCGCAGGTATAAGGTGTCGGGGATGAACGTGGCCATCCACGCATGCCCGGTTTCGAGATGAACGCACTCCGCGGGCCAGCGCATCAGCCGCGCAAGCCAGTTCCGCGATCGCGGGCGAAAGGAAATTCCCGGGTAGGCCTGGTCGAGTGCGATGCGCGCCATAGCGCGCCGATGTTATCAGATTGCGAAGACAATTGCGGCACGTCGCTCGGTAAAATCCGATATGATAAACTTTCTAATTCTTATTCCAATCTGAGGAGGCTTTATGCCGATCGCCGTAGGACAACCCGCTCCCGATTTCATTCTGAAAGACCAGCACCAGAAGGACATCAAGCTTTCTGACTTTGCGGGGAAACGCAACGTTGTCCTGATGTTTTATCCACTCGATTTCAGCCCCATCTGCACCAACGAGCACGCCTGTTTCGTCAACGATCTGAAGCAATTCGAGAAGCTCGACGCGCAAGTGCTGGGCTTGAGCGTGGACAGCGTCTGGGCGCACAAGGCCTTCGCGGATAAGATGGGGATCAGCTATCCCCTGCTCGCCGACTTCCACCCCAGGGGCGCCGTGGCAGACAGGTTCGGGATGTACCTGGCGGACAAGGGAATTACCGGCCGGGCGATTGCCATCATCAATAAGGGCGGAAAGATCGCCTGGTTCAAGAACTACGATATTCCCGTGGTTCCCGATATGAATGAAGTGGCGCAGGCTCTTGCAGGCGTGAAATAAGGAGGAACTGAGACGCGGGAAAATTAGGGCGCGGCAGCCAGCCAAACGATACAACCCGGGCGCCGCGCCCGATTCTTTTACGGCTTACTTGTTCGCGTCTTTGTTCAGCTTGCGGATGTAGTCCACGAGCTGCCAGCGCTCGGTTTCCGAAAGGTCATCCTTCCAGGATGGCATGGGGCCTCTGCCGTTGCTCATCTTCCAGAAAAGAGAACCATCGGTCTCCAGAGCCAACAATTTTGCATCCGTGAAGTTCGCGGGTTTCACCTTGATGGTCTTGGCGCCCGGGCCGTCTCCCATGCCCTTTTCACCATGACACAGCATGCAATTGTCCTTGAAGGTCTGCGCCCCGGCAGCCAGGTTTTCCGGCGTGGCTGGGACGGGATTCTTTACAGCCCTCGCGTCATCTGGCGCGACCCAGGGTTTGGCAGCAGCGTCTGGGGCTTTAGCCGGAGCGGTTTGCGCCGATAGGCGCGCACCCGGGGACACAAACATCGCAAAAACTGTGCCCACTGCCAGTGCACGACCCAACCACAACGAAGTTTCTTTATTCCATCGAGTCATTCCGATAGCTCCATTTTGAGAGAATTTTTGCGAGGCAACAGATTTTGCCACAAGAAGGGACATTTTTCACCTGCAAAAACTTTTTCATTAATTTCGATGCGATGTAGAGGGTTTCAGATGTTATGCCACCCGCTAGATTGCGATTCTAGTCGTGCTTGCCTTTCACGGATATCGTAACCTATTTATCCTAAACGCTTTATAAGCATTCAAAAATTCCGGCGACGCCCCGTTAAATCTTTCCGCCGAAAGTTAGCCATAGCAGGGCTGCGTTCAAGACAATGATCGCGGCAGCCATGCCCCAACCGAAAAGCGCCGTCAGGCGGCCATTGGTAAATTCGCCCATCTTGCTGCGGTCCCCCGTAAATTGAATCAAGGGTACAACGGCGAACGGCAACTGGAAGCTTAAGATTACCTGGCTCAAGATCAAGAGGGCTGTGACATGGTTTTCGCCCATGATGCCGATCACTAGAGCCGCGGGGATAATGGCCAGCGACCGCGTGATCAACCGGCGAAGCCACGGCTTTATGTGCAAGTGCAGGAATCCCTCCATGACAATCTGGCCGGCGAGCGTGCCCGTCAGCGTGGAATTTTGTCCGGAACACAAAAGAGCGGCGGCAAACAGCACGCTGGCCAGACTCGCGCCCAGCACCGGCGTCAGAAGTTGATAAGCCTGTCCGATGTCGGCGACGGTGGTCATTCCCCGCTGATGGAACGCCGCCGCCCCCAATACCAGGATGGCTGCGTTAATGAATAGCGAAAAACCAAGCGCCAGCGTGGAATCGAGCGTAGCGAAACGTACGGCTTCGCGTTTCCCCCTCGCATCTTGGGCAAAGGCCCGCGTTTGCACCAGGCTGGAGTGAAGGTACAGGTTATGCGGCATCACCGTGGCGCCAAGAATTCCGATGGCCAGGTAGAGCATTTCGCGATCCTTGAAAATTTCCGCGGTGGGTAAAAATCCACGCGCGGCCTCGATCCACAGGGGGCGCGCAAAAAATATTTCGTAGGCAAAGCACCCGGCGATGGTCATGATTAGCGTGATCACCAGCGTTTCCAGAACACGAAAACCGCGTCCCTGCAGCGCCAGAACCAGCAGCACGTCGAATCCCGTCAGCAGCACGCCCACAAGCAACGGCAGCCCGAAAAGCAACTTCAATGCGATCGCGGACCCCAGGACTTCCGCCAGGTCACAGGCGGCGATGGCGATTTCACAGAGGACCCAGAGAGCCATAGTCGTGCGCGGCGAATAGTGTTCGCGACAGGCTTGCGCGAGATCGCGGCCCGTGGCGATTCCCAGCTTGGCGGACAGCGCTTGCAAAAATATGGCCATCAGACTCGATATCAATACCGCGCTGAGAAGCGTGTAGCCGAAGCGCGAGCCTCCGCCCAAATCCGTCGCCCAGTTACCGGGATCCATGTAGCCGACAGCCACCAGGTAGCCCGGTCCGGCGAACGCCAGCATTTTCCGAAAGAAAGAAGCGCCCGCCACAATGGGAATGCTGCGGTGGGACTCGGGAAGCGAAGGGGAACGTGCTGGATCGCGCAAGCCAAGTGGCACGGCTGCGTTCATTTCAGATTGGCCACTGCCCGCGGGCAGCACATCTGAGGGCAAGGATGGTGGAGGCGCGGGCATAGTTAACTTAGATAAACGTCCCGTATAAACTAGCATTAACGTTCCGGCGAGTCAATCCAGGCGCGCAACAACTGCGCACAAAAGATAATCATCATCTCAAGAAAGCGGCGAGGATCTAGCGGCCGCGTAATGCCTCTGCCGCGACCAGAAAGAATATGGTACTGTCGAAACGAGAACGGAGGAGCCATGGCCCAAGGTGCCGGTGAGCAAGTGCAGGTGCAAATCAAGGCGGACGAGAAGGAATTAGTCGGACAATTTTGCAACCTGGTGATGTTTCATCATAACGCGGAAGAATTCACCATGCATTTTATCTACGTATTTCCGAACGTGCCGCAAGGCAAGCTGGTGTCCAGCGCGATCGTGACCCCGGCGCACGCCAAGCGCATTTTGCATGCGCTCAAGGAAAATATCAGCCGCTATGAGGCGCAATTCGGCCCCATCCGCGAAGCCCCAGAGCCAACTCCCGTTCCAAACGTGGGTTTCGTGCAGTAGACGGGGCCTTGAAAAGCTTTAACACAGAGGGCACAGAGAGCACAGAGAAAGGCGGGAGAAAACTTATTCATTTAAGACCAGTCCTCTTGAACAAGTTCCGTGTCTCCATCTTTCCCATGACTTTCGGTTTTCTCTGTGGCCTCTGTGCCCTCTGTGTTAAAGCCTTTTCCGTCCGATAGGAGAATCTTTTATCACTTTGGCACGCAGAAGAGATCGAAGTGCCGCCATTTATTCATGTCCTGCTCGTTGACAATTTCTCCGGCATAATTCTCGTCGTCCATGAACTTATGGGCCGCGTAGCCATACCCCGCAATGATGCGATATAGCGCACGGCGTTGCTCCTCGTCTAATTTGCGGTAGACCTCAACCTTCAGAAATGGCTTGGTTCCATGGATCACTTCGGACAGCGATGAGAGGACGACAGAATCATACCCTTCCGTATCGATCTTGATGTACCGGATCCTGGAAAGGAGCTGCGGATACGTGGTCTTCAGGAAGGATTGCAGATTTTTCCCCTGCACCTTCAACCGGAAAGCATGCCAGTGCAGCCATTTGCTCATCCCCTCGAACCGGCCGCCGTTGCAGTAGCCGGAATCGGAGTACAGGAATTCCATTTCCGCATCTTCCAGCGTTGCGGCAAACATCAATGGAATGATATTTGTCTTCCCGGGATTTAGTTCGGCGTTTTTCTGGAGCGTGGGAAAGACGTAGCGATTGGGCTCCAGCGCCAGCACGCACCCTTCTTTGCCCCCGGCCAGCGCGATGGGAATGGTCGAATCCCCGGTGTGCGCGCCAATATCAATTGCTACGTCTCCCGGCGACAAGAATTTCCTTAGCGCATCGACGGCCGGCTGGGTGATGTCCTTCTCCGCCTCGTTGGGATGCTGCCATTGCGCGTATTCGACGATTCCATCCCGCGGAAGGTCAAACTTCTTTATCTCGTAGCCATACGTTTTTGGACCGGGCTGCAGTCCCAGCAAGTACGGCAATTCCTTGAGCTTCAATTCGCGTCCCTTCCAGTAGAACAGGCTTCAGCCTGTTTGCATTTGGTTTTTTGCCACTCCAGACAAGCACCCAAAATTGAATCCAAAACCACACAGGCTGAAGCCTGTGCTACTCAAGAGTCCCAACGGCAACCGCGATCTCACACACACATTTGGACTACCGCAACAGTTATATCAAGCAGCCGTCGAAAATACAGTCTAAAGCTCATGTGGCCAGAACGCTTTCTCCGTCATACCTGTCCTTTGGTACAGTTCCCGTGTCGAAACACCGGGGGGCGACGTGGCGGCCCTGCGTCCGGCCGTCGTGTTAAATTTGACCGGGAATCGCAGGATCCGATGAAAGCAGAATGCTCGAGTTGTGGCGCACAGCACTCACTTCCAGCCGCGCAGCTGGTAGGTCGTTCTCGCGTACAATTCCGCTGCGGGAAGTGCGGGAAGAGCACGATTGTCGAGATTGAGCAAAGCCCCGACACAACCCAGGTGCTGTCGCCGCTGCCTGAATTTGCCCGAAGCGCTGGGGCGCCAAGGCTGGCTCGCGGGTTGGGTGATACAGGATCCGACTTGCGCCTCCCAACAGGAAAATCCATCGCTCTTTCGGTGATCGCGGGGCCTGCCCGCGGCATGGTCTATCAGGTCCAAAAGCCGCGCATCGTCATGGGACGCGCCGACGCGGACATCGTGATCAATGACAAGGAAATCTCCCGCTGGCACTGCGCCCTCGAGATCAAGGACGACGTCATTCGCCTGCGCGATCTGGAATCCACGAACGGCACATTCTTCGCCGACGAGCGCGTGCGCGTCGCGGAGTTGAAGCACCTGTCCGAATTCCGCATCGGCGCTTCGATCGTCATGGTCAGCGTCACACCAAAGCTGGCTGCCCCGCGGTGAAGGCCGCGCCGCGTTGGGTCGTGGGCGAGTTTCTGGTAACGTTGGACTTGGCCAGACCGAAGCCGTCTCTGAATGATGGTTCTTTGCTGACTTGGTAACTCAGACCGCCCATCTAGTCTAATTAGAACAGGTAAAATAGGATCGTGAAGAAACAACTACTGTTGGTCATTGTTTGCGCCACATTGGTGAATGCCGTCGTGTTTTCAGTCGAATCGGGTTGTGCAATTCTACAGTTCCTCCCGATGTATCTCGCTTGGGTCGTAGTGAACACTTGCACGAATGCTTTTTTTGCGGACAATCACGCTCACGTCGTGGCCACAGTTGGTGCGCTGTTCAGCGCGGGCTTTCTAGCTGGATTGCTAGCACTTGTCGCGATAGTTGCTAGAAAGCGAGGTCTGCTAGTTTCGCAAAGAAGCTTAACGAAGATGTTCGCAATTGGGAGTTTCATCTATCTTCTGATTGGTGCCCTCCCAATGCCAGCAGGGTCTTGCATTTGACCCACCTCTTGGCATTCAGATGGACAGATCATGAACCTTCTGCAAACGATACTTCCGTGGACAGTCTCGGTAGCCGTGCTTTTGCTCGTACTGTTCGCAATATCAAGACGGTCACAAAGCCAAACAGCCATGATACGGAATCTCCTAATAGCTTGCGGGGCATTCTGGCTCTCGCTCTGGACAGTGGGATTGCTTGGGGGACCTTTTGGAAAACTTAACAACAGCATCACATATTCTGACGAATATCTGCTAAGCGCAGTTGCGATGGGTGTGATGACTTCAATGGGCCGAGCTGTTGCGTCCATCTTGGCAGGAGCAGTCGTGATGGTGTCGGCAGACAGCCAGAACCCTGAACGCTGGGCTTCAATCATTGCACTGCTATACGTGATAGACGCTCCGGTACGCTACGGTCCTTACCATATTGCGCCAACTGCATGGGATCATTTGACGCGTGGGGTTGACCTTATATTCCCAGGCATTGCGTGCCTCTTGGCTGTGGCACTCATCGCACACTTTCGACGCAAGAAATCCAAGCCTTGATAAGTCGAGAGATGGGGAACTGACCCGCACCCCTTAGAGCCCGCATCTGTACTTCTGGCGGGATGCGAGTACCCCCCAGCCGTCCCCCACATTTCGTGTTACCGTACCGGGTTGGATTTCCGATGCCCGCGTTGACTGCTACCCTGATTGCGCATAACGAGGAACTCGACTTGCCGCGCGCGCTCGCGTCGCTTTCGGGCGTGGCCGATGAAATCATCCTGGTGGACTCCGGCTCGACCGACCGCACCTGCGACATTGCGCGCGACTCCGGCGCGCGAGTCTATTCGCGCAAACTCGATAGCCTGGCCGAGCAGAAAAACTATGCTGCTTCCTTCGCATCGAACGACTGGATTCTCTCGATCGACTGCGATGAGGAATTGAGCCCTGAACTGCGCGCTTCGATTCTCGCGTGGAAACAAACCACTCCCGACCATGTCGGGTATGAATTTCCCGCGGATGACGAATTATCTGGGCGGCTGGATCCAGCATTCGGGCTGGTATCCCGATTACAAATTGAAGCTTTACCGGCGCGACCGCGGCAAATTCGTCAATGTCCTGCACGAGGACGTGAAGCTGGACGGCGCGCCGCGGGCCGCTCTGAAAGGCCACCTGCTGCACTACACCGTGCGGACGTACGCGGAGCACAGGGCCAAGATGGACTTTTTCTCCACCATGGCGCGCGGAAGACATGTTCGCGCGCGGACGCAGAAGCTGGCGAGCCGCGATGATTCTCGCTCCCCCGTGGACATTCCTGCAGCGGCTGCTGCTCCAGCTCGGCGTGCTCGACGGGCGGCGCGGCTGGCTGATCGCGTGGCTCTCCGCAAACTACATTTACATTAAGTACCGCAAGCTGGGCCGGCTGCTCGCGGGCGAAAAACTCACGCACCGTTCCTGGCCGAGATCCCGGCGAGGCCTGAGCGTGCGACCTCTCATCGTCGACCTCGGACGGGACTATCGCGGAGGACAACACCAGGCGTTGTTGCTCTTGCAGGGATTGCTCGCGCGCGGCCACGCGCCCGAATTGATTGCCATCCAGGATTCGCTGCTGGCCCGCCGCGCGAAGGATGCAGGCATCTCCGTACGTGACGTTTCTCCGGGGCGCCGGCGTCTTGCCGCCACCCTGCAAATTCGCCGACTGGTTCGAGGTCGGCAGGTGGATATCGTTCACGCGAATGAGCCTCACGCGCTGAGTTCTGCATGGCTCGCGCGCGCCCACTGCTCCGTTCCCCTAATTGCCGCGCGGCGCATCGCCCTGCCTCTTTCGCCGGGTCTTATTTCCCTTGCACGCTACCGGGCAGCGTCGCGCATCGTCGCCGTATCCCATTTCGTTGAAAAATCCGTGATCGAAAGCGGCTTGCCTAAGGCCTACGTCGAAGTGATTTACGACGGCGTGGAAATTCCCTCGGAAATCCCGCTCGCCGAGCGCGAAATTGCGCGCGCGCAGATTGCCATCCCAAAAGAAAGCCCGTGCATCGGAAATGTCGGCGCGTTTGTGCCCGAGAAGGGACAAGCGATCCTGGTGCGGGCGTTCGCCGAACTACGCCAGAAACCCGGCCCTCAGTTTCCCGGATGCATCCTGCTCCTCTGCGGAGAAGGCCCTGAACAGGCACGCCTGCAGGAATTGGCGCGCCAGCTTGGGCTTCACGACGCGGTGAAGTTTGCAGGAACCGTCACCGATCTTCAAAAAGTATTTGCCGCCATGGATGTCTTCGCCTTCCCATCTCATGAAGAACCGCTGGGCAGCGCGCTGCTCGCAGCCATGGCGCAGGGGCTTCCCGTAGCGGCGGTCGGACGCGGCGGAATTCCTGAGATCGTGGAAAATGGAAAAAACGGTCTACTTGTGAACAGCCTCGATCCAAGCGAGCTGGCAACAGCCCTGGCACGTCTGCTCACAAATTCGGAGGAATCGCGTCGACTGGGCGATGCCGCACGCAAAACAATTCAGGCGCGTTTCTCAGCAGGTCACATGGTGGAGGCAACGCTGCGGCTGTATAAGAAAGTGACTGGTGACTCGTGAGTGGTGACTGGTGAAAACCTCCGAAGTGGTGTTGAATTCTCTGTGTCCCTCTGTGGCCTTTCTCTGTGTCCCTCTGTGGCCTTTCTCAGTGCCCTCTGTGTTAATTCCTGAAAAGGTTTACGTTACTCGCCGGAAAAAACCAAAAGCGCCGGACATCCCGTTCCCGCGGAATGGTCAAGCGCTTTTGGGTAAAGATGTAATACGCCAGTTTTTTGCCTTCGCGTGTTCCTCCTATCCTTGCAGCGGTTTCCCTGAGAAGACCGGGGCGTTGACAACCCACCGGCCGGACGGCTCTAGGAACTCAAGCCCGATGACAAAGCCTTCGCTTTGTGGCTGGCAGTACGCCACGCGCGCTCGGGCGCGGAAATCTCCGGGCAACGATTCGATTTCGAGCGTTTCGTTGGCTCGCCAGCGGCGGATGCTCGTGACGCGCGCGCCGCGTGAGCTGACGTTCTCGGTGAACGTTGTCTCCACGCCCGGCGCGCGCCCATGCCCGGAAATGTGAACTGCCATCGCCATCGGAATTCTTTTTTCAAGACGCTCGACATCGAAAGTGCTTGGCATCCATTCCCTCAGTAACGTTCGTCACAGGCAGGCCGCGATGCGCGCCAGTGTATGAATCCCGTCCGATCGGCCCTTCATTCCATAAAGTGCCCGGTCGGCGGCATTGAACAGGGCGTCGATGGTTTCCCCGTCTTGCGGAAACACCGCGGCGCCGACGCTGACCGTGACCTGCGGAACTTCGCCGTCCTTTGCCAGGCGCTCGCAGATGCGCCGGCTGACGGAAGTCGCCGCTTCCACTCCCGCTTCGGGCAAGCACCACGGCAAATTCGTCGCCGCCATAGCGGGCGGCCGTGTCCATCGCCCGGGAATGCACGCGCAGGACATTGGCCAGCCGGCAGATGGCGCGGCTGCCCACCAGGTGCCCGTGACTGGTCATTGATTGCCTTCAGGCCGTCGAGATCGAACAGAAGAATGGCGAACGGGCGCCCCGTGCGCCGCGAGCGCTGAATTTCCGTTTCCATCACATTGATCAGCGTGCGGTAATTCGAAAGCCCGGTCAGAGGATCGGTGACGGCGAGTTGGCGAACCTGATCGAAGAGCCTGGCGTTGTCCAGCAACGCGCCGCCCAGCACCAGGGCGTAGCTGCTGACCTTCAGGAATTGAGCCACGCGTGAACGGCGCGTCCAGCAACCGTTCGGATTGCGTCGCCACCACGTGGCAGGCCACGTTCATCCACAAGCGCCGCGCAAAATATCCGGTCGACCGAGCGAAGCTCCCCGGTGCGGCCTGCGTCCGTAAGCAATCGCCGCAACCGCAAAAAAGATGGCGGGCAACAGGTCGCCGGGCCTGGAAAGAAATGCCCTCGGGTGCATGCCGGCTTCCGATGGCGAGCCCAGATACGCCGCGCTGGTCAGGTAGGCCACGGCAGACCACCACGACCATGCGCGATGGCAATTTCGCGTCCCGGTTCGCGCGAATTCGGAATCCGGCGCTCCACCACCAGCGCAGCGATCAACACCAGGGCGAGCAGCGTCCGGCTGACCATCCAGGCAAGGGGCACGCGCATCTGCACCGCAGCACCGGAGGCCAAAATGTCATAGAAATTGAATGTCGCGACTGTTTCGATCATGCCGGAGAGCACGAATCCAAATGCGAGAATCAGCGTGCGCCGGTCGTGCGTGCCGCGGAAACGCACCATGGCGTTGGCCGCATACGTGAAGCAAAGCAGGCTGCCGACAATCTGAAGATAGGAGTACAGGATGGGTTCAGAGGAAAATGGAAGCTGGCGCAGCCAGGCAGTCAAAGCGCAGAAACGCGCCCGCGCCGGCGACTCCAAAGACCCATCGGAGACGCCAACACCACATCACGAATTGAATCAGAACACGCACCGCTCCCCCAGTTGAGCAGTTTCATGGGCCCCATTTCTTCGAACGGCATTGGAGGATGCAAGTTCAGAGCCTTTCGACTAAGCACAGAGGCCATTTCGTAAGTCTAAGAAAAATAGGTGGTTGGATTTTGGCGTATCCAGGGAGGCAAGCGGGGTCGGCAAGTCGTTCCCCAAAGATGGGTAGAAACGTGACGGGTACTAACGCCGCCTTCCCAATCCGGTACACAGTGTTGTTGATTTTGACACTATGGGAGCCGGATATGGGAATCTGGGAACGAATTTATGGCTAGCGGCGACGTTAAAGCCGGGTTTTAGGAGGATGGGTGCGGGTATTGCGCGCCGCTGCCAATGCCTGCGGCAGCGGGCTTTTGCGACTTGAAACCCGCCCTAAGCTAAAGTCCGAACACTATTTAGGGGCTGGAGGGGGAAGCTCGCGCGCCTGCTGCTGGTCCTGAAACCCAGCGGCTTTGTGCGCGCCGTCGCAAAAGGGTTTGTTCGCGGAGTGTCCGCAACGGCATAGAGCGATTGCCGTGCGCCCGCCAAGACCGTACGGGCGGCCCTCCATGTCGACAAGTTCGCATTCGCCTTCGATGCGCAGCGGGCCGTCATTTCTAACAGTGATCTTTGTTGGAGACATTCAGCCTCTATTCTATTTCTGACGGCCTTCGCGCACCACGTCGATGATTCGCGCAAATGGTCGAAGAATTATTTCTTAATACTTCGGCATGGAAGGATCGACTTCATCCGCCCAGGCCAGAACGCCGCCCTTGAGATTCCAGAGCTTCTTGAAACCGGCTTTCTGCAAAAATTGAATCGCATCGGCCGAGCGCTTTCCGCTGCGGCAATGAACAACCATCTCACGCGAGCTGTCGAGTTCGGCGACTCGCCGAGGAAGTTCTCCGAGCGGGATCAGCTTCCCCTTCAAATTGCAAATCTGGATACTCATGCGGTTCACGCACGTCCAGGATGAACAGATCATCGCCCCGGTCCAGTCGGGCCTTCAATTCCTTGGCAGTAATTTCCGGAATACCGTCCGTCATTGCAGGAGCCTCCTCACCACGAATTCCGCAGAATTCTTCATAATCAATCAATTTCGTGATCGTGCGATGCTCGCCGCACATCGGGCAAGCCGGATTCTTGCGCAGCTTCAGTTCGCGGAAGCGCATGGCCAGCGCGTCAAACAGCAGCAGCCGTCCTACAAGCGACTCGCCGGTGCCGAGGATCAGCTTGATGGTCTCCATGGCCTGAATCGAGCCGACGATTCCGGGCAGAACGCCCAGCACGCCGCCTTCGGCGCACGAAGGCACCAGGCCCGGCGGGGGCGGCTCGGGATACAGGCAGCGGTAGCATGGCCCGCCGGGATATCCGAACACGGTCGCTTGTCCCTCGAACCGGAAAATCGAGCCGTAAACATTCGGCTTGCCGAGCAACAAGCAGGCGTCGTTGACGAGGAAACGCGTTGGGAAATTATCCGTGCCATCCACGATGATGTCGTAATCGCGGAACAATTCGAGCGCGTTTTCGCTGGTCAGACGCGTGTCGTAGGACTCGATTTCGATCATCGGGATTGAGCGCCGAGAGACGCGCCTTGGCGGCTTCCGACTTGGGTTTGCCTACATCGGCAGTGGTAAACGTCACCTGGCGCTGCAAGTTCGAGGAATCGACGACGTCGAAATCCACCAGTCCCAGATGGCCCACGCCGGCCGCGGCCAGATACAATCCCAGCGGCGCACCCAGCCCTCCCGTGCCGATCATCAGCACCCGGGCGCGCTTCAGCTTCAGCTGCCCTTCAAGCCCTACCTCGGGCATGATCAGGTGCCGGCTGTAGCGCTGGATCTCTTCCTTCGAAAGTTTTACTTCCTGCTGAGAAAGTGTGTCGGTTGAAATTGCCACGGACGTTCTCCTCTAATTCTTTCCTCTACCAAAGCAGCCGCCGGCGATCGAAGGCACGATGCTGATCGGTGTCGCCATCCTTGGTTGGCGTGTTTTCCTTCTCGAGGAAGCGGATGTCCTCGTCGTTCAAATACACATTCACGAAGCTGCGGATCTTCCCTTCGTCGGTATAGAGATGCTTGCGCAGCTCGGCGAAGGTCGAAGTCAGACTGCCGAGCGCCTCGCCCACTGTGGCGGCGCTACATTCGATGCTCGCCTGCTTTCCGGTGAATTGGCGAAGCGGCGTCGGAATCAGGACCTTTACAGCCATACGATGCTTTCCCCCTCATCGAATACCGTAAGTGCTTTACTATCAGCGCCGAACCCGTTCAACCGCAAGGATCGGATGCGCGACCCTCGCTGGAAGTTTCAGCCTAGCTTCGTCTGGCTTGCCGCTTTCACCGGAAAAACATCCTCCGGCTGAAACTTCGAGCGGTCATCCTCGAGCCGCCAGGAGGTCAAATCCTTTGGCACGGCGGCGTCCACGCTGACGATCACATAGCTGTACCACGGCCAGGCATGCTCGCGGTCAAATTCGCTGGGCCGCGCCGGATGATCCGGATGAGAATGATACCATCCCAGCAGGTCAAGTCCACGCTCGGCTGCGGCACGTTCAGCCGCGCGAAAATCTTCCGGAGTAATCGAAAAACGGTTGCGCGGCGAATCGTCCCGCCGTTGATGAGTGGGAACAATGAGCGGACCTCGCGCCCGGAGTCGCCATCAGTTCCCAGCATCGCGCCGCAACATTCGTGGGGATAGTCTTTCGCGCCGTGGTCGCGGATTTCCTTTTCGAGATTTTCCGGCAGCAATAGCATGATTGGTTTCTCTTCTGGAAGTGCCCGTTAGACTTCGTCCCAGAAACGCTCGCTCAGATATTTTGTTCCAGAGTCCGGGAAGATCGTCACGATCACGGCACGTTCGCGCGCGCCAAGCGAAGCGGCAACCTGGAAGCACCCCTCGAGCGCGGCAGCGGCGCTCGGACTCAGCAGCATTCCTTCTTCCCGCGCGGCGCGCTTGACCAAGCGGTAAGCGTCTTCGGTGCTGACCGTGAGGTTGGCATCGGCAAGCGTCGCGTCGTAAATCCCGGGCACGATCGCTGTGGCCATGTGCTTCCAGCCTTCCAGACCATGAAACGAAGCGTCCGGCTGGAGGCTGATGCAGCGGATCGCGGGGTTTAATTCCTTCAGGCGCCGCGTGGTGCCCACGAAGGTTCCACTGGTGCCAAGTCCCGCCACGAAATGCGTAACGCGCCCAGCGGTCTGCTCCCAGATTTCGTTGGCCGTGGTCTTATAGTGCGCGCGCCAGTTGGACGGATTGCCGTACTGATCCATGTAGAAATATTTGCCGGGCTCGGCGGCAACGATCTCCCGGGCGCGCAAGATCGCTCCGTCGGAGCCTTCATCGCCCGGCGTAATCACCAGCTCCGCACCGTACGCAGCCAGGATTTTCTTGCGTTCCTCGCTGGCGCTCGACGGCAGGCACAGTTTCACGCGATATCCCAGCGCGGCGGCGATCATGGCATAGGCGATGCCGGTGTTGCCGCTGGTGGCGTCGAGGATGGTCTGGCCCGGCTTCAGCTTCCCGGTGCGCTCCGCTTCCCGGATCATTTCGAGGGCAGGACGATCCTTCACCGATCCGCCCGGATTGAACCATTCCGCCTTCCCGTAAAATTCGACGTTGGTGTAGCTTGGGCCGATCGCTCTCGAGGCGCAGCAGCGGCGTGTTTCCCACGCAATCGAGCAGGCTTTGGCCAATGGCTCCAGTGCTCGCGGGAGTCTTGGTCCAGAGGGGATTTTTCGCCGTATGCATGCGTCGCGGTATTCGGTGCCCTTTTCTGAATAGTCCGCCAAAGCAATCTTCGAGCGGCCAATATCCAGCTCGAATCTAGATGCCCGGCTGGTTCAAATGTATTCGCCTAATCTAGCATAAATTAGCGATTTTTCGCGGAGGCAAGCTCGATAAACACCACGCGCAACTTTGCCTTTACACATCCGGGCGCACTCCGTATTCTGAATGTATATGTGGAATGTTAACGAACGATTTCCGGCCAAATTGATGGAAGCCCTGCCAGGCGGGGGATTTATCGTGAGCAGCACGGGCGGCGTGACGCGGGTGGAAAAGTATGGCTGCGGCGCCGAGTTTCGGCGAACCGCGGACGATCACTACCTGATGACGATTCTTCCCACCCTCCTCATGAACGGCCAATTCATGCGCCTGTGGGATGCCGGCTATCAGAAATTCTTGCTCACCGATGACGGCCGCAAGTTTCCCGCCAATGCCGACCAGCTACTACGCATGCGCCGCTTCAACGAGGAGTTGAGAACCGCGCTCGGCGTGCCAACCTATTACAACGAGGCGCTTGGCTCAACTTCTCTTGTCTCCGTGTACGACCGCGTCAAAGGACGCATGGGTGATATACCTGACAAGACGGTCGGAGTGAAACCCGTTTCGGGGCATTAGCCACTATCGCGCAGCTGGCGACGGAATTGCGCGAGATCGACGCGATGCTTGGCGGCCTTTCGCGCGCCCAGGAAAATCACCGGGACGTCGTAGTCGTAGCGCGCGCGGAGCTGGGCGTCTTCGTCGATATTGATTTCAGTGAGGCGCGCGCCGAATTCCGCGAGCAGGGGAGCGATCTGCTTCTTGGCTTCCTCGCAAAGGTGGCATCCCGGGCGCGAATAAATGGTGACGTCGCGCGGGCCTGCGAGCTGCAGGCGTCCGTCTTCGGTGCGCGCGTAGGTGCCCGGTTCGCCGGTCGCGCGCAAGCAGCCTCGCTCGACAAGATTCGCGATGGCGCGGCCCTTGGTGGCATCCTCTCCCAAGTCCGCGAGGGATAATATCAGCACGCCGCGACGGTCGAAGGCAGCGAGAATCCTTTGTTCGAGGGAATCCATCATTTATTCGGCGGGCTTCAAGTAAAGCCCGCACCCGTATTCGGCGGGCTTCAAGTAAAGCCCGCACCCGTATTCGGCGGGCTTTGGCGACGGCGCGTAAAGCCCGCACCCGCGAATCTGTTGTATCGCACATTCGTGGGCGGTGAAAGTACCTTGGTGGCATCTGAACGATTTGTATTTCTCTGTGTTCTCTGTGCCCTCTGTGGTGAAAGCTTTTCGGATTTAACACAGAGGACACTGAGAAAGGCCACGGAGGGCCATAGAGAATAGGAGTCCACTGACACTTCTTGCCATTCCTGCCGTTTGACTTGTGTTGTTGGATTGCGCGTGGTACATGGGGAAGGATGCATTTTGTGAGGATCAGGACTTATGGCCGATGTGATTGTGTTGATTGACGATCTTTTCTTTCAGGCGAAACTGTTGGAAACCGCGAAGCAAACCGGAATCACGCTCGAAACGGTGGCGACAGGCGATCAGCTCGTGAAATCGGCGGCGGCGAGTCCCGCGTCGCTCATTATCGTGGACCTGAATGCGCGGCAAGGCGCGCTCGAGGCGATCGAAAAGCTTGCTGCCAATGGCCCGGGCAACCCACGGCGCATCATTGCGTTTCTATCTCATGTGCAGACCGATTTGGCGGAACGCGCGCGCAATGCAGGTTGCGAGGAAGTGATGCCCAGGTCCAAGTTCACGCAAAATCTCGCGGCGATATTGCGGGGAGCCAAATCGTGAGGGGAACGCCGCATGACGAGGCTTAATCGCGGTTTCGCAATCCTGCTTTTTCTCACCGGAGCGGCTGCCAACGCACGAGCCCAGCAATCCCCGGCGAAGCCCGAGGCGGCGCTCACCGACGCTCTTTCCGCGGCCTGCCGTCAGGATGCCACCGCGTTTGCAAATTTTCTCACGTCCGACAACTCCACGGCCTATCGCGCGCTCCCCGAGTCTCAACGCACCGCCTTTATGAAGCGGTTCGTGCTGCTTGAAGAACCGGGGCGGCCTCTGTTATCCACCAGTGCTTCGGGCCACGCGGTGCTGCGCTGCGAAACCCCGAGTTTCGACACGGAAATGAACTTTGGCGAAGTCCGAATACGCGAAAACCTCGCATTCGTTCCCATGGAAATCCCCGTCCCGGGAGAGTCATCCGAAAAGATCACGTTCGGCCTGGTGCGCGAGGCGGGAAACTGGAAACTACTCTCATTAGGATTAGTTCTCCTGGATATCCCGGCATTGGCCAAGCAATGGGAGCAGGCCGATCTGGAGGAGCGCGAAGGCAAAGCGGTTGCCGGCCTGCGCGCACTGGCAACGGCGCTGGAATCTTATCGCAGCGCGTATGGAAAATTGCCGGATTCACTGGCTCCGCTGGGCCCGGCGGGTGCTGAAGGAATTTCGCAGGAGGCGGCTGGGCTGGTTGATGCGGAGCTTGCGGCCGGAAAAAAAGATGGTTACACGATCCGTTACACGATCGTGCCCGCAGGCGGCAATCTTTCGGAGGAAGACGCCAACAAGGCGGAACAATTCGGCCTCGCGGCAACGCCTGACGAATACGGCAAGACTGGCCGAAAATCTTTTTTCCTGGATTCAGGGGGAGTATTGCGCGGCGCGGATAAGCAAGGCGCCATGGCAACCTCCACCGACCCTCGCATTGGTCCGGGCTGAGCCCTGAATGACTTACGGCCGCACACCCGCCTAAGTTTCCTCTTGCCAGCGGTTCCCGCGGGGGGCGAAAATAGAGTACCCCTTCTCATTTCCGAGCGCAGTCGTGCGCACGGGATATCCCAATAAGTTATTCAATTGAAGAGATATTCTCCGCGGTAGCTGAAAAGCTGATGCCCGAAAGGCCCAACAAACCGCTAGTCTTGTTGCCGGGTCCTGTATCTGGCGGATCGCCGAGCCCCCTTGCCCAGGAACGACGAACTTCCCCTCGCTTTTCGTTTACTGCAGCCGCCGAGATTTTCGAAATCGGATCGCAGGGGCGCGTAACCGGCCGCAGTTCGGACCTGAGTCCCAGCGGGTGTTACATCGATACGATGAGTCCCTATGCGGCGGGTGCCGCTGTGCGCGTCCGCCTGAAACATGGACTTCATGAATTCGAGGCGATTGCCGCTGTCAGGTACTCTCTCCTGTCCATGGGAATGGGACTGGAATTTACAGAAATCAGTCCGGAAAATCAGGCCGTACTTCATCAATGGCTGGCCGAGTTGCGCGGTGAACCTTCGCCGGAAGCGGATGCTGTGATAAGCGTTCCAGAAATTTCGACGGCTCCCGCAGTGGGCAACTTGCGGCAGGTTTTGAATGAACTGGTCAGTTTGCTGATCCGCAAAAAAATTATTACCGAAAATGAGGGCACAGCGTTGCTGCGGCAGATGTTTCGATGATGAGGAACTCCCGGTTGCCCCTACCGGCTACCGAATTCCCCGCTTAAGGAATCTCCTGAAAGTTGAACCCGGCGTTTCCGCACCTGAGAGATGTGGCTCGAAAACTTGTCTGACACAACTAGCCAATGTGACGGTTTTGGCGATACCATCTCACTCTGAGTCATGACTCCTCCGCATTATTATGGGTGTTTGCGAACTGCTGCGCTTACAGTGATGATTTTGCTGGGCGCAGGCTATTGCACGACTTGGTCGGCCAGGGCCGCTCCAATATTCCGCACACACCCCCCACTCCCGCAGGAAGCAGAATCGCCACTACCGGTGTTTGAATTGCACAGCGGATTTTGGGTGAACCTGCATCATTTTCTCTATTTGCAGGCGCGGCTGAAGAAGGGAAATCCGTCCGCCATGGATGAGGCGAGGGGCGAGGCTCCTCCGAATGAATCACCCGTATCCCTTCTTGATTTTCCTGAGGAGGAAATTAAAGCCTGGGACGATGCTGTCACGTTTTATTCCAAGGACCTGGCCGGGCGCGACCTGTTGCTCAATGGCGACATGGAGACCATCAACAACCAGCTTTCCGCGATGGAAACCTGCGCCGATCTCGAAGGGAAAAGTACCCCGACATGCAATTCGGGGTTGCGCAAAGACCTGATCGAAGCCCTCGAAAGTG
The DNA here is from genome assembly GCA_963705015.1 of Terriglobia bacterium. Taxonomy (GTDB): domain Bacteria; phylum Acidobacteriota; class Terriglobia; order Acidiferrales; family UBA7541; genus Palsa-360. Next base: position 3,985,723 of record CAVPIN010000002.1, on the reverse strand, counting down.
CCGCTCCGGTATACCGGGCGCACTGGTGGGCCGAACACGATCGCGCCAACCGCGACTGGATCGCGCAGGTGGCGCCGATGGTCCAGAAAATGGGTGTGGGACTTTCGGGGCAGCTCGCCGATGTCTACCAGAGGCCCTGGCCGGCCGGGCGATTACGGGTGGATGTTGTGTGGTATGGAGGACCCTACGGGGCCTATACCACGTTCAATCCTGTACACGTCACCATCGCCAGCCATGACGTGCGCAACAAGGGAATCTACGGATTTGAAGTGCTTTTCCACGAGTCCTCGCATGCCCTGGCCGGCTCGGTGAACGAAGCGATTGCCCGGGAATTCCGGGAGCGCGACAAGCCTATCCCGCGAGATCTCTGGCACGCCCTGGTGTTCTACACGACTGGAGAACTGGTGCGCCGGGACCTCGCCTATGGAACCATCACCTTGACGCCTCTGAAAGGTAGCGATCCCTCCAGCTATCAGACCTACGCGACCCGATTCGGGCTCTATTCCGGAGGGTGGGAACGTTTCCGTACCATGCTGGACCTTTACTGGCGGCCCTATCTGGATGGCAGAATTTCGTTTGAAACTGCGGTTGCGCGTCTGGCAGACGCCATGTGATGTCAGCAGCTTTCGTGAAAGGGTCGCCGCGGCCAGAGTGTTCGTACTCCAATAAGCTCCCCACTTCATGGGCACGTCTTGACGCCAAAGTTATTCGCCCGTGATCGGTTGAAATTCGTCATGGGGTAGCGGACGAATCTCCGGGTTCCGCATGATCACTCGCGCGCAGGTATTCCACCGGAGAATCGCATCGTCATTCCCGGGCGGTCGTAGAGCCTCTGCGCGCTCGTAGTGCTCCATAGCCTCGCGGAGCGCGTAATAGGCGGCTGAGGTACCACCAGGCCCGCTGTGGCGAAGATGGGCGTGACCATTTCTCTCCGAAATGATTCCCGCATAGTAGGCGCGCTCGTATTCGCCCTTGATCTGAGACAGGACTTCTCGAGCCATCGCCACAGTCGTTTCACTACCAAACTGATCCGTTCGCGCCAGTAGCAACGAGATCAGTGCTTGCTGGTGATTGGGTACGATCGACAAAATATCCAGGCAAACGCTCTCCGCCAGACTGGGTTCGTTCAGAAGGCGGTAGCGTTCCACTTTTTCAAACGCCTCCGGAATGCTCTCCACCGAGATAGGTTTTAATTCGAAATGCATGGAAACCTCCAATCATCCACTCGGACTGAAAATACGGAATAGCTTCGCGAGAGGGTCGAAGAAACGATCCACCACACGTTCCTTCAAGGGGATTATCGCGTTGTCAGTAATGGTGATGCTTTCCGGGCACACCTTGGTGCAGCATTTGGTAATGTTGCACAAACCGATGCCGTGCTCTTGCTTCAAATCGCTAATGCGGTCCTCCACGTCGAGCGGGTGCATTTCCAGCGCGGCCACGAACACCAGGAAGCGCGGGCCTATAAACTGATCGTGCATGTGGTGGTCGCGCAGCACGTGGCACACATCCTGGCAAAGATAACATTCGATGCATTTCCGGAACTCCTGCACGCGATCCACGTCGCTCTGTGCCATGCGCCACGTTCCGTCGGGGGCATCGGGAGGCCGCGGCTTGAATTGCTTGATGCCCTTTTTCACCTGGTAGTTCCAGGAAACATCGGTGACCAGGTCCCGCACGTGGGGAAACGCCTTCATCGGCTCGACCGTTACCGGCCGGTCGAGCGGCAGCGTATTCAGGCGCGTCATGCACATCAGCTTGGGCGAGCCGTTGATTTCCGCCGAGCAGGAGCCGCATTTGCCAGCCTTGCAATTCCAGCGGATGGCCAAATCGAACGCTTGTGTCGCCTGAATCTGATGCATGGCGTCGAGCACCACCAACCCTTCTGTGATCTCGATGGTGTAATCGCGGTATTGTCCAGCGCCTCGATCCCCGCGCCAAATGCGGAACGTTGCGTTCGCCATCACTTCATCTCCTGAATGATCTGCTTCAGTTCATCCGGCATCGGCGGAATGGGTTCGCGGCGCAGCTGGACCTCGCCCGAAGCGCCCTTCCAGACGACGATGTTGAAGCCGCCGTACTCGTCGCTTTTCGCGGGGTAGTCCTCCCGGAATTGCGCGCCGCGGCTCTCTTTTCGCTCGAGCGCCGCGCGCGCAATCATCTCCGACACCACGATCAGGTTCTGCAAGTCGATGGCGGTATGCCACCCGGCGTTGTATTCGCGATGTCCGGGTACTCCGGCGCTCTCGGCCTGCGTTTTAAGTTCCTGAATGCTCTGCAGCGCCTGCAGCATTTCATCTTCCCGGCGGACGATGCCGACCAAATCCTGCATGGTCTCCTGCAACGCATATTGAATCACGTAAGGCGCGGGGCCCTGGTTCTCGAAGGGTTTCAGGGCGCGACTCTCCGCCGCCGCGAGCTCATCCGGATTCACTTTTCCCTGCGAATGTTCTTTCGCGAAGCGCGCCGCGTAGTCGCCGGCTCGCTTGCCGAACACCAGCAAGTCCGAGAGGGAATTTCCTCCCAGGCGATTTGCGCCATGCAGGCCGGCCGCGCATTCTCCGGCGGCAAAAAGACCGGGAACGTCGGACATCTGCGATTCGGCATCGACGCGAACGCCGCCCATCATGTAGTGCGTCGTCGGGCCAACCTCCATGGGTACCTGGGTAATGTCGATATCCGCCAGTTGCTTGAACTGGTGGTACATGCTGGGAAGCTTTTTCTTGATATGTTCAGTGGCGCTCGGAATTCTTTCTTTGATCCAGGCAATGTCGAGGAACACACCCCCATGAGGGCTGCCGCGTCCCTCGCGCACTTCTCGCCGGATGCAGCGCGCCACGTGATCGCGTGTCAACAGTTCGGGTGGGCGGCGGGCATTCTTGTCGCCTTGCGTATATCGCCAGCCTTCTTCCTCGTTGTCGGCCGTTTGCGTCGCGTACAGGGGCGGAATTTCATCGAACATGAACCGGCGTCCTTCTTTATTCCGGAGCACGCCACCCTCGCCACGAACCCCTTCGGTGACCAGAATGCCGCAAACACTCGGCGGCCAGATCATTCCGGTAGGGTGGAATTGCACGAATTCCATGTCCTGCAGCGCCGCTCCCGCGTTATAAGCAAGCGCCAGGCCGTCGCCCGTGTATTCCCAACTGTTGCTCGTAATTTTGAACGCCCGGCCAATCCCTCCCGTCGCCAGCACCACGGCTTTGGCCCGGAAAAGATGAAACCTGCCGCGCTCGCGGTCATATCCAAATGCGCCGACCACGCGGTCGCCATCTTTCAAAATCGAGACGACCGTGTATTCCATGAATACGTCGATGCCCAAATGGATTCCGTGGTCCTGCAGCGTGCGAATCATTTCTAGGCCTGTGCGGTCGCCCACGTGCGCGAGCCGCGGGTACCGGTGGCCGCCGAAGTTGCGTTGCAGAATGCGTCCGTCGGGCGTGCGATCGAAGAGCGCGCCCCACGATTCGAGTTCCCGAACGGTTTCCGGCGCTTCCTTGGCGTGCAACTCGGCCATCCGCCAGTTATTCAGGTACTGGCCGCCGCGCATCGTGTCAGCGAAGTGAACGCGCCAGCCATCACGGTCATCGACGTTGGCGAGCGCGGCGGCGATACCACCTTCGGCCATCACCGTGTGCGCCTTGCCCAGCAGCGACTTCGTGATCACTGCTACTTTCACGCCCGCCGCCGAGGCCTCGATGGCCGCGCGCAAACCGGCGCCTCCGGCGCCAATCACCAGCACATCGTGTTCATGCTGTATGTACTCGGCCACTAGAAAATCCTCCAATCGGTCCACACGCCCATCGAGCACATCCGCACGTAGAAGTCAGAAAAGGCAACCCAGATCAGGCTGCACCAGGCAAACAGCATGTGGCGGCGATTGAGACAACTGACGCAGTCATAGGCCTGCTTGCGAACCGGCGTGCCGGAAATCCGGTCGCGAATTCCACCGACCAGGTGGCGCAATGAATGACACCCCAGGGTGTAGCAGCTGAGCAACGTGACATTCGCGAGGAGCACAAGGGAGCCAACACCAACGCCAAAGTGACCGTCAAACCAAAAACCATCCCACGCATCGCGGGCCAGAATGACCAGGAACACCAACGCGAGATAAAGAAAATATCGATGGATATTTTGCATGATGAGCGGAAAGGAGCGTTCCCCCAGGTACGTCTTGCGAGGCTCGCCCACGGTGCAGGAGGGAGGGTCGGCCCAAAACGCTTTGTAATACGCGCCACGATAGTAGTAGCACGTCACTCGGAAGCCGCCCGGCGCCCACAGGATGAGCATCGCGGCGGTAACCCAAGCCGGCATCCAATCCGGTTTCATTCCAAACCATGCGTGCAAAGGATCGCCAAACAATTCGGGGGAATACATCGGAGAAAGATACGGCCCAAACCTGTAATGCTGGCCCTGTAGGGCTGCCCAGGTGGAGTACACGATAAAGCCGGAGAGGCCGAGAAAAACGACCAGCGGCTGTATCCACCAATTATCTGCTCGCGAAGTTTGTGCAAACTGCGAGCGCACCAACGGCACATCCACTTGAGCCATTGAGGTTCTCCTGATTGTTCGGGCTATGATCTAAGGTAAATGGGATCGCGTGGCTAGACATGACTTTGGACGGCCGACCCTGATGTCGCAGGGTCGTCCTAGCAGCGCCGGGGCCCGATGGAGTTTCTACCTGGGTCACCCCCCAAAGATGTCGTCTTGCTCAATTAAGGGCTAAGATGCTGTGGTAGGTACCACGAAAAGAAAATCCATGTCAACTGAATTTCCGGTTTGTACCTTCCACTTGCGCGGATCATACGTTTCCCTGGCTCTTGACACTGCGAATTTGATGCTGACTCCGAAGTTATCCCCGGAGCGAATTTGTTCGAAGGTAAATTGGAATTTTGTTGGTGAGTAGATTCCTCGAAATTTGGCTCGCAGGACCGCAATTGTCCGATGGGCCCGAGTGTGCTAACCTTCTCGCCTTGAAAGCGCGGATTCCGCGAACATGGAATCCGCTTCCGAAGCTCCTCTCTGCGAAACGGGTGTCACCCCGGGTTTCCCGTGACTCCAGTGTAGTTGGCAGACTAGCGGGCCGGAGTGACTCTAAATGCGGACCCGCCAGTCGCGGGAAAGTTTCAAAAAGGGAGAACCAGCCAAACCTCATGGCAACGAAACCTGCCACCGGCAAAGCAACCGAAATCAAACTGGCGCACTCGCCGGATTCCGACGATGCCTTCATGTTTTATGGATTGGCAACGCAAAAGGTGCGCACGCCCGGACTGAAGTTCTCCCACGTTCTGGCCGACATTGAGACGCTCAACCAAGCCGCCCCGCAGGAAATTTATGACGTCACTGCGTTCAGTTTTGCGGCCTACCCCTATTTGCGCGACAAGTACGTCCTGCTGGATTGCGGGGCAAGTTTCGGCGAAGGCTACGGACCCATCGTGGTTGCGCAGCACCCCATCAAGCGCCAGGACCTGGCCAAATGCAGGATCGGCGTTCCCGGGCTGCGCACCTCGGCATATCTGGCCCTAAAATTGTACGAGCCTCGCATTGAAGCCATTCCCATTGCCTTCGATCAGATTCTGGATGCCGTGAAAAATTCCATTGTCGACGCGGGACTCCTGATCCACGAGGGACAGTTGTTTTTTTCACAGATGGGGATGCACAAGGTCGTCGACCTGGGCCAGTGGTGGCTCGAAGAAACGGGCCTGCCATTGCCGCTGGGCGGCAATGCCGTTCGGCGAGCGCTGGGCCGCTCCGTAGGTCTTCAGGTGGGACGCGCCATCAAAGAGAGCGTGGCCTATGCGCTCGATCATCGCGAAGCCGCCGTCAATTACGCCATGCAATTCGCTCGGGACATGGATCAGGAGCTGGCCGACAAGTTTATCGGAATGTACGTCAACAAATGGACGTTGGGGTACGGCGAACGAGGCCATAAGGCCGTGCGCGAATTTCTTACGCGCGGCGTGAATGCCGGATTGATTCCCGGTCCGCCTGAAGCCGAATTCTTGATTGATGAAGAGTAGTTTCCCCTTTAATACGTTCCATCATCCCACGCAGTAATTTTCTCACTTCGAGGGGATGGGGTGCAGGGGAAGGGGAAGCTTCCCCTTCCCCTGCACTCGCCTGACAGGAAACCGCGCGCAAGGGCAAGATTGTCCGCCGGTGGCTATCAAAGCGTGCAATCGGAAACGCGGCAAAGTACACCGTGTAAATCCGATCATCCACCGGCAGCAAGCCAATGGGCTCCCCGATCAGAGTCTCGCTCAGAAACACGTGCTGGTGTTTCCAGGAAAAATTGCCTCGCAGCCCTACGCGCCGCACCCGCATGGCGCTGCCGTATTCCGGTTCGCGCACTCGTGCCGGGTACCATCGCGGCGACCGCGTGTACACCGCGCTCGGCGTTTGCATCCCCAGCGCTTCGTGCGGACGCTCCTGGTTATACTCGCGGCGAAAATGATGAAACGCTCGCTGCTGCCCGCGTGTGTTCTCCGCCGGTGGCGAGGCCGTATCCTGTTTCAGCGTGCGATGCATGCGCTCATGCCGTCCGTTCTGTTCCGGATGTCCCGCTGCGATGCGTTCCGGCACAATCCCCAATTTCATCCACCACACCGATAGACGCGACAGCCCCGCGACCGCCCGCGAGGCAAATGGCGGACCGTTATCGGTTCGCATGGCCCCCGGCAGGCCGTACTCGCGAAAGGCCGCCTCGAAGACCGCCTGCACGTGCTCCCCGTTGGTCTTGGCCACATGCTGACAGCGCAGCAAGTAGCGGCTGTGCGCGTCGCTGATCGTCAACGGATCGACGCGTTCGCCGTCTTGCGTTCGGAACCAGCCTTTGAAATCGGCGCACCACACGCGGTTGGGCGCATCGGCCGAAGCAAACGGCTGAGTGTAGGGCGGTGCGCGCCGTCGTTTCTTGCGCGGCACCACCAACCCTTCCCGCGCCAGCATGGCACCGATGGTGCTCGCCGCCGGCCACAGCGTCTGCGGAGTTTCCCGCTCCAATACGCGTTTCAGTTTTCGCGGACCCCAACTCATGTGCGCTCGCCGCAGCTCCAGCACCGCCTCTTCGATTCGCTCCGGCGTCTGATTCGGATGACGCTCGGGCGCCCGGTTTCGGTCCTGCAGCGCCTCCAGCCCTCCTTGCTGGTACCGCCGCAGCCAATAGTAACCGGTCTCCCGCGCGACCTCATAAATCTCACATAAGTCGGTCATCGTATACAACCCGCGTTCACGCTCCAACACGAACCGCATTCTTTCGTCCATCACACTGCTCGCTTTCCAGGGCATCTCGTAGTTCTACACGCCCTGTCAACTTACAGTGTCAGGAATCTCCCCGGTCTGCTTTGTCAGACATGTCCCCGGTCTGTACCACAACGTAGCCCACACCGGAAGGTGTGGGAGAGCATTAAGAACTCAAATGAAGCCCCGGAGGGGCGGCACAAGTTGCTCTCTCATATTTATGTCATTCGACATGTCTGCATTCCATACCCTGTGTCCCCCCTGCCGGGGTTCATGATTATTTCTTTTCTTCCACTTTTCCCACCCCGACCAGGTCGGGGTGGGCTACGTTGTGTCGTCCCTCCGGGACTCCCGGCAGCATGGAACCAGCGCATAGCCCAGGTCCTCCCACGCATTGTCAATGCGCCGTGCCAGCGCGATAATATCGGCCATGACTTCACACACCGCGTTCGCCGCAGGACAATCTGTACAGACACCTGAATTTGAAAAAAAACTCGACCTTCTCGCCGAGGTTGCAGTCCACACGGGATTGGGACTCGCGCCCGGCCAAGAGCTGGTGATGACCGCCACGCTGGATGCAGTCCCCCTGGCGCGGCGCATCACGGAGCATGCCTACAAAGCCGGCGCCTCCCTGGTCACCGTATTATTTACCGACGAGGAGTCGGCGCTGCTTCGTTTTCGCTACGGCGCGGACGCCAGCTTCGACACGGCCTCGTCGTGGCTCTACGAAGGAATGGCCCAGGCATTTCGCAATGGCGCCGCGCGGCTGGCCATCGCCGGGAACAATCCTTCCCTGCTCTCGAAGGAGGATCCCGACAAAGTAAGCCGGGCGAATCGCGCCATGTCCAAAGCGTACCGCCCGGCGCTGGAGCTGATTGTTCGCCACGAAATCAACTGGACCATCGTAGCCTGCGCCACTCCCGCGTGGGCAGCTACCGTATTTCCCGATCTGCCACAGGACCAGGCGCTGGCCCGGCTTTGGGATGCCATCTTCGCCGCGTCGCGCGTGGACCGCCCCGATCCAGTGGGCGCGTGGAAAAAGCACGACGCAACCCTGCACGCTCGTGCCGACCGGATGAACCAGAAGCGCTATTCGACGCTGCATTTTCGGGGACCCGGCACCAATCTCCGCGTGGGTCTTGCCGACGATCACCTGTGGCTTGGCGGAGGCACAACGGCGCGCAATGGCCGGTACTGCATTCCGAATATGCCGACCGAGGAGATTTTTACCACGCCGCACAAAGATCGCGTGGAAGGACGAGTGACCAGCACCAAACCGCTCTCCTATCAGGGAACGATGATCGAAGAAATTTCCGTTCGGTTCGAGGGCGGCAAGATTGTCGAGGGCCATGCCACGCGGGGCGATCAGGTATTGCAGCAGATGATCGGGACAGACGACGGAGCGCGCCGGCTCGGCGAAGTAGCCCTGGTGCCGCACTCATCCCCCATTGCGTCAAGCGGATTGCTCTTCATGAATACGCTGTTTGACGAAAACGCCGCCTGCCACATTGCCCTGGGGCAAGCCTACAGCACATGCATAAAGGATGGTGACAGCCTCACTCCGGAACAACTGGCGTCGCGTGGCGCGAATAAGAGTCTGATCCACGTGGACTGGATGATCGGATCGAATCGCATGGATGTGGACGGTGTCAGCGCGGCGGGTGATTCGGAGCCTGTCATGCGCGCGGGAGAGTGGGTTTAGGGTTTGCCATCGGCTTGCTACGTTGCGAGAACAGGACTTCACGGAACTTGGCCCCTATCGCCACGCGCAGAGACTTGAATTTGACCTGGCTTGGGCATATCCTTGCGCCACTTTCATGGGTATCCAATTCCAGTGGACTGCGTCCGACGATATGGCAGCTCGAGTTGCATGGCTGTTGCATCGTCCATGGGCGATTGTCCGAGGCTACTGGTATTCCCTTCTAATTCTTTCCATGGCCGCAGTTGGCTTGATAATAAAGCCTCAGAACTGGAAGACTGACGTGATTTTCGGATTAGCCGCAGTGGTGGCGGCTGCTCCCAGCCTCCTACTGATGTGGTGGCGCTGGCACCGACAATTTCAGAAATCACCCCTTGCCAATGCAGATATGTTGGCCGACATTGATGATCGAGGAGTTACGCTGTCCGCACGAAGTGGAGAAAAGACCCATTGGTGGGCAGGATTCTCACAGATCTATGAAACCCGGCGCGTGGTCATGCTCGAAAAGGGAGACAGTGAGTATGTATTCTTGCCGAAGCGGGCGATGAGCACCGCACAACTTGCTGAAGTGAGGCATCTCGCGGCTTCAGCCCCAAACTGCAAAGTGAAACTCGCGGCCCCTATGGGCTAAAGCCACCCTCTGGTAACAGGGGCCTTTTCGATAACTCGCCCGCCCGTCCGTCAGGCCCCCGCCTTGACGCAACTCCATGCTTCGCTTAGAGTCCCAATGATCCTCATGGATAAATTTCCGAGACCGTGACCATGCAACGGGTGCTCTCCACATATCTTTTCGTCAATCGCAAGCTGACAGCGGCCCTGGTGGGAGAAGCGGCGCGCGCGCAAGCTTCCGCCATCGAACTGTTCTGCTCGCGCGGGCATTTCGATTACCGCTCGGCGGATGACGCGCGCGAACTGGCCTCCTGGCTGGCCGGACATAACCTCACGCTGCATTCCATTCACTCCCCCACCACGCGAGATTTTCATCCCACGCGCGAAAGCGGCGCTCCGCTTTCGATTTCCGATCCCGAGCGGCTCAGGCGCCAGGATGCCGTGGACGAAATCAAGCGCGCCCTCGATATGGTCGAGCACGTTCCGTTCCGGTTTTGCATACAGCATGTGGCGCGTTCACGCGATATTCCGGATGAGCGCCGCTGGGACGCGGCGTTCAGTTCGCTCGAACACCTATCGCTCTTCGCCCGGCAACGCGGCGTCACCATGGCTCTGGAAAACACTCCAGGAGAGATGGCTACACCGGCAAACCTGAAAACTTTCCTCGAACGCACGCGGCTCACCAGCGTGAAGCTATGCTTTGACACCGGACATGCTCACATCGAAGGCGGTGTGGCGGCAGGCCTCGAAACGATCCGCGATCTCGTGGTCACCACGCACGTGCACGACAATCATGGCGAGCGCGATGAGCATCTGCTGCCTTACGAGGGAACCATCGACTGGACCGCCGCGCTGCCGGCAATGCCGCCGGACGCTCCAATTGTTCTGGAACTGAAAGAGCCGGCCGCAGCCGCAGGTTCCGGTGAATTGCAGGCGTTCGCCGAAACGATCCAGGGAGCCCGCACTGTCTTTGAGAAATTCGAGGAAGTTCTGGCCAAGGCGTAGCGCGCAATAGCGGCGTGTCGCATTGGATCTGTTGTAGCCCGCCTCTTTAGAGGCGGGGATTTTTGTTGGCGATTGGCAGAAAAGCCTCGTCCCGACCGGGTCGGGACGAGCTACAGCGGATGCGTCGCCGCGGATCCGCATTTCAACAATTTTAGTTTCAGCGGCATCAGACCTCCTGAAGGGAGAAAACTAAATTCGATGCCCGTGGTAGCGATCCAACATGTCGGTCAATATGACGGCCAGGAAGTCACCCTGCGCGGCTGGCTGTACAATCTGCGCGAATCGGGGAAACTCATCTTCCCGATCTTTCGCGACGGCACGGGGACGATCCAGGGCGTCGTCTCGCTGAAAGATCAACCTGCGGCGTTCGAGGCCCTGCATGGATTGACTCAGGAATCGAGCGTGATCGTTACCGGAAAAATTCATGCGGACAAACGCGCCCCCGGCGGATTTGAGATTCAGATCACGGCCATCGAAGTGGTGCAGCGCGTTCCGGACGACACTCCCTACCCGATTCAACTCAAAGAGCACGGCGTCGATTTTCTGCTGGACCACCGGCATCTGTGGATCCGCACGCCGCGCCAGGCCGCGATCCTGCGCATCCGCGCGGAGGCCGTCCGCGCCGCGCACGAGTACATGGATTCGCAAGGCTACATCCTCACCGAGGCGCCTATCTTCACGCCAGCCGCCTGCGAAGGCACGACAACGCTGTTTGAAGTCCAATACATTGACGATGAAAAAGCCTACCTGACGCAATCGGGCCAGCTCTACGTCGAGGCCACGGCCATGGCCTTGGGCAAGGTGTACACCTTCGGGCCGACTTTCCGAGCCGAGAAATCGAAAACGCGCCGCCATCTGACCGAATTCTGGATGCTCGAGCCCGAAGCTGCCTTCGCGCACCTCGAAGATATGATGTTGCTCGGCGAAGGACTGGTAAGCCACGTCGTGCAATCGGTGCTCAAGAACCGCGCGCGCGAACTGGAAACGGTCGGCCGCGACACGTCGAAGCTCGCGAATGTGAAGGCCCCGTTTCCGCGCATCACCTATGACGAAGCGGTGGCCGTCCTGCAGCAGCGCGGGAATCCCGCGAAGTGGGGCGATGACTTCGGCGGCGACGAAGAGACGATTCTTTCGAGCGCCTACGACCGTCCGGTCATGGTGCATCGCTACCCGGCGGCCATGAAGGCTTTCTACATGCAGCCCGATCCGGCGCGCCCCGAGCTGGCCCTGGGATTTGACATGCTCGCCCCCGAAGGCTACGGCGAAATCATCGGCGGCGGCGAGCGCGTGGCCGACTACGACCTGCTTCTGAAGCGCCTGCGCGAAAACAATCTCCCGGAAGATGCGTTTGGCTGGTACCTGGACCTGCGCCGCTATGGCAGCGTGCCGCACGCGGGGTTCGGCCTGGGCCTGGAACGCACGGTGGCATGGATTTGCGGAACTGAGCACATTCGTGAAGTGATTCCGTTCCCGCGCATGATCTACCGCGTGTACCCTTAAGGTTCGTGTAGGACAGGCACTCTTGCCTGTCCACGTCCGTTCTGGCGATATTTCGCTGGACAGGCAAGAGTGCCTGTCCTACAAAAATCTGGCCGCGAAAGATCTTACCGACTGCTGGCTTCGAACATGGGACAAAAAATTCGCATCATCGGAGTTCCGATGGACCTCGGCCAGAGCCGCCGCGGAGTGGACATGGGTCCGTCGGCGCTGCGCGTTGCGGGGCTGCAGCAGCGGCTTAAGGCGCTCGGGCACACGGTCGAAGATATCGGCAACGTGGCCGTGAAGCAGCCCGAGGAACAGCAATACGGCGAAAAGCGGGCCAAGTATCTGAACGAAATCGCCGAGATCTGCCGCGGTCTTGCGGAAATGACCGAGAAAGCGCTGGCGGAGGGTTTTCTGCCCCTGGTGCTGGGCGGGGATCATTCGCTTGCCGTAGGTTCCCTTTCCGGCGTCTCGAATTTTTTTCGCGGGCAATCCAAGCGCATTGGCTACTTGTGGCTGGACGCGCACGGCGACATGAACACGCCCGAAAGTTCGCCTTCGGGGAACATTCACGGGATGCCGCTCGCGGCCATCATCGGTTACGGCGCGCCTGAGCTGGTCGATTTGCTGGGCTACAAGCCGAAAGTCGAACCGCGCAATGTTGCACTGGTAGGCGTGCGCGATCTGGATCCCAAGGAACGCCGCCTGATCAAGGATTCCGGCGTACATGTCTTCACGATGCGCGACATTGATGAACGCGGCATGCGTGACGTGATGAGCGAAGCGCTGCGTTTCGTTACCGACGATACCGACGGTACCGCTGTCAGCCTGGACATGGATTTCGTCGATCCCACCGATGCCCCCGGGGTGGGCACTCCGGTGCCCGGCGGCGTGACGTATCGCGAAGCCCATCTGGCGATGGAAATGATTGCCGATAGCGAAGCGATGGTGTCTCTCGAGGTCGTGGAAATTAATCCGGTGATCGATCTCCACAACCAGACGGCGCTGCTCGGGGTCGAGATGATCCTCTCCGGATTGGGCAAGAGGATTCTGTAAGCGCGGTTGTTGCTGTAGCCCGCCTCTTCAGAGGCGGGGGTTTTCTCTGGATCGGCACGAAAGGCCCCGCCTCTGAAGAGGCGGGCTACAGCAGCACCGAACGGATTGCGAATTTATGAACACAGAGAAAAAAAGGCTGCGCGTTGGCGTTTTGTTTGGCGGGCGTTCCGGCGAGCACGAAGTTTCGCTGATCTCGGCGGCATCGGTGATTCAGGCGCTCGATCCGGCAAAATATGAAGCCGTGCCCATCGGCATCACGAAAGACGGCCGGTGGCTGGCTGGAACTGCTGCGCACAGAATGCTGCCCCCTGTGCTGAGCGAAGTGTTGCGTTCGGGCGATCGCGTAATGCTGTCCGCCGATCCCAATGTGGCCGCGCTTGTTCCCGCCGGCGAATCCCGCGCTGATGTCCTGCGCGTGGACGTGGTGTTTCCCGTGTTGCACGGGACCTTTGGTGAGGACGGCACAGTGCAGGGACTGCTCGATCTCGCGGGGCTTCCGTATGTCGGCTCAGGCGTTCTGGGTTCGGCGGTAGGCATGGACAAAGACATGCAAAAGCGGTTGTTCCAGCAGGCGAAGCTGCCTGTCGGTGAGTTCCTCGCGATCGGTCGCGCTGAATGGGAGCAGACCCGCGCCAAAACGCTTCGCGGAATCCAGAAGAAATTTCGCTTCCCTGTCTTCATCAAGCCCGCAACGCTGGGCAGCTCCGTGGGCATGACCAAGGCCCACAATGCCAAAGAACTCGCCGCTGCCATGGATCTGGCCGGTGAGTTCGCGCAAAAAATTCTGGTCGAGCGCACCATCAATGGCCGCGAAATCGAACTGTCCGTCCTGGGCAACGAAGATCCCAAAGCGTCGATTCCCGGTGAAATCGTGCCGCACCGCGAATTCTACGACTACACGGCAAAATATCTCGAAGAAGGCACCAACCTGATCATTCCCGCCAAGCTGACACGCGCGCAGGTCAAACGCTTTCAGGAATATGCCGTCCGCGCCTTCCGCGCCCTGGAATGTCTGGGCATGGCGCGCGTCGATTTTTTCCTCGAAAAACGCACCGGCCACATTTTATTGAATGAGATCAACACGATTCCCGGCTTCACGTCCATCAGCATGTACCCGAAACTCTGGGAAGCCTCCGGGCTCAGCTACCGCGAATTGCTCGATCACCTGATCGAACTGGCCCTGGCCCAGCACCGCGAAAAGCAGCGCACGAAATATACGATTGAGCTTCCCGCGAGCGCTCCACCAGGAGCCCTCGAAGCTTAGCCGTTGACTTGCATTCATTTCGGAGAAGGACTAATGTTCCTGGGAGCATTCACTTTCTTTCAGGCCCCGGGCGAAACGACGCTCGGCGCGATGCAATGCCTGGATCGGCGCCTGTTGAGGGATCCGAACGGCAGCGGTGGATTTCCAGGGCTGGCTCGTCGCATAATTTAGTTTCAGACAGAGGAGGCATGCCATGAAATCAAAAATCCTGATCGCGATGACGTTGCTTTCGAGTGTTTGGCTGGCGGCGACGCCGGTCCGGGCGCAGGAAGTAACCAAGGAAAACGTTGAGGGCATCACCAATTTCCATCGCCTGGAGACTACGGTCGCCTGCTCCGGAGCGATCAAGGCCACCGCGGTGCCCGAGATCAAGAAGTATGGTTTTGCCTCGATCATCAATTTGCGGCAGGCCAGCGAGGACGGCGCGAACCTTGAAGCGGAAGAAGCTGCCGCGAAAGCTGCTGATATGCGCTACTACTCCATTCCCTTTAATAGCACCTCGCCCGATCCCGCAGCGGCCGACAAGTTCATTCAGGCCATCACCACGAAGGGTAGCGACCCGGCGTTCATTCACTGCGCGGGTGGCGGCCGCGCGGCCACCATGTGGTTCATCAAGCGGCTGGTGGTCGATCATTGGGATGTCGACCGCGCCGCGAAAGAAGCCACTGATCTGGGCATGACCAGTCCGGCCCTCAAGCAGTTCGCCATCGACTACGCGCAAAAGCATAAGAGATAGACATCGCGACGCCTCACCTTTGCAAACAGATTCGGCCTGTTCACCACGCGGGCTTACGTCCCATACTTTTCATAAAATTTGTTCGTGAATAACCCGATGGGGTCGTACTTTTTCTTTGTGGCGAAGAATTGGTCGATCTCTGGATAGGATTTCTGCAGTTGCTCGCGTGAATAGAATAATTGATAGGGCAGGTAATAAGTCCCGCCGGCGCTTTCCGCCATGTCAATCAGATCCGTGGTGGTTTTCCTGAGGATTTCGTTGTCTTTTTCATTGAACTTCACGTTGAAATAGAGCACGAAGCCGAACATGTCCTGCTTCGCGTAGGGAAGCGCGCTGATGGTGTCCTTGTGCACAGTGCGGATCGTTACGTTGAGCAGGTTGGCGTGGTTTCTTTGCACCACTTCCCGCAGGCCGTCGACGAACTCCGGCATGCGGTCGTAGGGAACGAAGTACTCCTGAAGAATGTCGGTGTCCCGCAGACGGTTCTCGAGATAGGCCATATCGTCGTACATTTCTTCATTACGCGAAACCAGGCACGCTTCCTTTTGGTTCATGGCCTGGTTGCGCGAGACGCATTCCTCCAGATACGGTTCTGCATATTTTTCCAGAGTCCACCTCAGCCACCGGCCCACGCCGCCGGTTTTTGAAAAGTTGATAATGAAACGGTCGAGCGTGTTGTGGCTCGGGAGCTTCAATGCCGGGAGCGGGCCGTCGAACTGCGTTTTTCCGTAGTTGTGGACGACAGTCTCGCGCAGAAATGATTGCGGTGCCACCGACAATCGCCCGAAGACCAGCCCAATCTCTCCGTTGTTCTCGATGTTTTCCCGGTAATATTTCGGAAAATCCTTATAGTCCATGATGGCCGCGTTACGCGAATACATTGCGTTGTCGACAACGTTGAGGTCCACGTCGAGAATCACTCCGAACAGCCCATAACCGCCGAGCACATGGCGAAAAAGCTCGACATTTTCTGTCGGACTCGCCTGCACGACCTCGCCGCTGCTGAGCATGACGCGCATGGAACGAACCGTCGGAGCGACCGGGCCGGGCATGGGGTCGATGCCGTGCGCGTTCACGCTGAGCGTGCCGCCCACGCTGAAGATGTTGATGGATTGCATGGACTTCACTGAGAAACCTTCTTTGTCGAGCATTTGCTGAAGCTGCCACCAGCGAGCGCCGGTCTCGACGTTGACAGCCTTGTGTTCTTTGTCCAACTGGATGCGATTGAAATCCCTTAAATCGAGCACCAGCCCGCCGTGCGTGAACGTCTGTCCGCCCATGCTGTGCTGCTGTCCGGCACACGTGATCTTGAGGTGGTTGTCGCGCGCGAACCGGAGTGCGTTGCGGATGTCATCTTCACTCGAGACTTTCACGATCCCGTACACGGCTGTCTTGTTCAGGTGGCTGGCATCATTGATGAACCCCCCGCGCCTCTCAAATCGAATCGTCTGCGGGATCGCCTCGCCGGGAAAATCCGCCGGCTTCACCTGATCCGGGTTGTCCGGAAAAATAAAATCACTTTCCTTCTCTTTATATGGTGCAGCGGAATAATCGAAGATTTTTTTGGCGCAGAGGACGAACAAAGATGTGAAAAACAGGACGACCGATAGCACGACAGATCGCTTGCGGCGCAATGGTCTCTCCCTGCAGTCTTGCTCCCGCAGGACCGAAAACTCCGCAGGCCCTGCGTCGCTGGCCGAATATTACCAGCGACGGCTGCCCCGCCAAAGCGATTCAGTTTCTGAGTTAAGATGGGACATAGAGAACTACGTGAATGCTCCCATTCATGATCTTCACTCGCGAGAAACATTAGCCTTGCGCATTGTGTGGTTTTTAATGGAGTATTGACGCGACCAGTTCCCATGCCCACGCAAATCAGCACGATTCGCAAGGTCGCGTTTGGGTTCGCCGCGCTGTTCCTGGGTGTCTACTTGCTGGATTACGTTCCCGGCATCATGGACCAAAACGGACTCATGTTCGGGCTTTTTCACATGAGCAAGCTGATCGACTTCGGACACCTGGCCCTGGGCGTACTGGCGCTGGCCGCTGCACTCATATCAACTAAAATCACGCGCGTCTATTTCTGGGCCCTCGGCGTTTGGTACACGATTGACGTCGTCACTTATTTTATCGGGCATCTGCAAACAACGCCCCTAAAAACCAATGTCCTTGTAAATCTCCCGCACACACTCATCTTCGTGGCTGCGTACTGGATTGCGCTCAAGGTTGATCAGCCCAAGGCCGTGGCAGTCGCGCCTTGAAGAAGGGGTCGCCGCTGCGCAATTCCCTCCGCTTCTTGTTCTTCTGTTTCCTGGCGTTACTCGTCTCGATCGGCGCGGAGATTGCCGGCGGTTGGCATTGCGACTTGCAGACGCAAATCAGTCCACCCACCGAGCAGCCTTCCGAAAGGAAGGCCGCCACCGCGGGCATCAAGGACTACCTGCGTCCGGAAGACGATGCCTACCTCGGTTATCCCGAATGGTACATCGTGTGGAGTTATCAGGAAAAAGCGGACTTTCAGGAAACGCACCTGCCCAGCGGGTTCCCCTACTTTGCCGCAGTACGCCAGTACTGGAATAGTTATGCCTGCATTGCCCGCCTGATTCGAGGAAAGTTTTCATTTAATGCCGGCGAACAGATCATGCTGGTGGTCATCGGCACGAGCTTTTCAGCGGAATACATCCTCAAGGGCGCATACGAGAAAACGATTGGTAAATTAAGCGAATGGTCCAGCGGCAACCACGCGGTCGAGGAAGATCAGTTCGCGTATCAAGTGGCCCGCGAATACGCGGATTTCGTGCACATCCGCCCGTTTTATGAATTCCGCTTCGCGCCGCAGGTGAAAAGACTCTGGAGCAGCACGCCTCTTTGGGGCGCACACCCGGTCCGCAAATGGGAACGCAAACTCTTTCTCACGCTGGACTACACGATTGAGGCCTTTTATTGCTGGGTAATTCAGGCGGGGACGCACGCAACCTATGGATATGAGCCTGCGGAGACGTACGCCTGGATTGACAACGCCAATCAAGCCATTCTGCAGCAACAACCGCGCGTGAAGTTGGTGAAGCAAGCCGGACCGCAGGGGTTCATCGTGGACATCCCGCGTTATCAGGCGTTCACAACCATCGCCTTGGCGCTAGCGGCGCGCGACGTTCACTTTGTGGAGATCGCCGGGAATTCGCACATCACCATATCCATCCTCGCGCCGCTATCGTGGCAATACGGCCGTCCGGACGCTCAGCAACTTTTCTCCACACCCATCCTTATCCGTCCGGGACTGAAACGCGTCATCCTCGGCTGTGATGTAGCCTCGCTCCATGCGGTGCTCAATACGCTGCGCTCAAGTGAAGTCACCGTCGAGCACATTTACGACTATTGATGAGGCAGAATTATCGGGACTTTTTTGCGACTCTCTGGAAGGCTAGCCCCATTTCGCGGCGACAGCTTTCCCCGCGTTAGCTTATAATGGCTCGTTTGCTACGCTGGTATTGAGGATATAGCTGATGCTCGCCATTCGACCCACTACAATCGATGATGCCGCTCTCTTGACGTCCATGATCCACGAATTTGCTGAATTTGAGCGTCTGGGCCATGAAGTCAGCACCACGGAATCGGATATTATCAGGGACGGTTTCGGTCCCCGGCCAAAGTTCCGCACCGTCATTGCCGAATGGGATGGCCAACCGGTGGGATACGCCTTGTTTTTTGAGTTTTACTCCTCGTTTCAGGGACGTGCAGGATTGTTCCTCGACGATATCTTCGTGCGCTCGGAATTTCGCAAACACGGCATTGGCAAATCGCTGCTCGCGCATGTGGCTAAAATCGCCTGGGACGAAAGATATTTCTGCATGCGCTGGGAAGTATTGGACTGGAACCGGCAGGCGATCGATTTCTACAACGGTCTGGGCGCGTCCTTCCTCGATGAATGGAAACCTGCAATTCTGATCGGTGAGGCGCTCGAAGCCGTGGCGCAGGGAACAAAATAACGCCCTCGGATCCGCCCCGTCGGGATCTGATGACCCCTGATTCTTCGCTTTCATCTGCAATATTTTCGCCTGTCATTCGTCTACAGAGAGTAGATGGACAAGGCAGTGGGCACACTCGCGATGATCGCCGAGCAGGACCAACGTCTCTCCGAGGCTATCGACCGGGAACAAGGCCGGCTGCGAAACTTCATTCGCAGGCGTGTGGCCGACGAGGCCGAAGCGGAAGACATTCTGCAAGATGTCTTCTACGAACTCATCGAAGCCTACCGTTTGATGAAGCCCATCGAACAAGTGGGAGCCTGGCTATTTCGCGTGGCCCGGAACCGCATTATCGACCGTTTCCGCAAGAAGAAGCCGGAGACCTTCTCCGCGATAAGCGGACCGGTTAGCGAAGAAGGCGAATCGCTTTCGCTCGAAGACCTTCTTCCGTCACCCGATGCGGGCCCGGAGGCAGAGTACGCGCGAAATATCTTGCTCGAAGAACTGGACGCTGCGCTCGATGAATTGCCGGACGATCAACGTGAAGTGTTTGTCGCGCACGAACTCGAAGGGCGCAGCTTCAAAGAGCTTTCCGCGAAAACAGGGGTGAGCGTCAATACGCTTCTTTCACGGAAGCATCAAGCTGTGCTTCATCTGCGGCGGCGCTTGCGATCCATTTACGAAGAATTGGGAAACCAATGAGGAGAACCAATATGAGAGGAAGAAGGATTTTTCACGTATTGCGAGTCGTAGCCATCGTGATCATTGCGTTTACGGTATTCGGTTTCGTGGCCACGCATTTGTGGAACTACCTGATGCCGGCGCTGTTCGGGTTACATCCGATTACGTTCTGGCAGGCCGTGGGGCTGATTATATTGGGGCGGCTGCTCTTTGGCGGATTCCGGCCCGGGTTCGGCGGCGCGCCCTGGCGGCGTCGCATGATGGAGCGTTGGGAGCAAATGACGCCCGAGGAACGGGAAAAGTTCCGCGAAGGCATGCGCGGTCGCTGCGGCCAGCCCCCCGCCCCGGCCGCCGCGCCCAATCCGTGAACAGCTGCGCGGGCAGGGTTAGGTTTGGTAGGACAGGCACTCTTGCCTGTCCAGTTTTGAGATTGCTTCGGCCGACAAGGACAGGCAAGAGTGCCTGTCCTACAACCCCCGTCCTCTTGACAACTGCACCGCCCTATTTTAGACTAACCAGTTAGTTAGACAATGAGAGTCTCCGCACCATCACGAAGAGTCGCCTCCCCGGAATGGACCTTGCAAAACCTGGGCCGCAGAGTGCCGCGCAGCCTGCGGCAGGCGCGGGACCTCACCACGGCGCGGCGCATCGTGGCTACCGCGGAGGAAATTTTTGCCGAACAGGGGCTTGCCGGAGCGCGCATGGACGAAATCGCGCGCGCCGCGAAGGTGAACAAGGCCCTTCTCTACTACTACTTTCGCAGCAAGGAAGAGCTGTACCGATTTGTCCTGGAAGCCCTGCTTTCCCAATTGCGCCAGCGTGTTGCCCCGCAGGGCGCTGGACTCCCTACGCACCAAAAACGCCTGGCTGCGGTGATCGACAACTTCTTCGACTTCGTGCAACGGCATCCCAACTACCCGCGCCTGATCCAGCGGGAAATGATGAGCCACGGACCGAACCTGGATTGGATCGTTTCGGAATATTACCGGCCGCTGCACGGCCAACTGGTGAGCCTGATCGACGAGGGAATTTCCACCGGCGAATTCCGGCGCGTGGACACGCAGAATACGGCGTTCAATGTGATCTCCCTCATGGTGTTCTACTTTGCGGCCGCACCTGTATTGGGCAGCATGCTGGGGCACGACCCATTGCGGCCCCGGGAAGTCGCCAGGCGCCGCAAAGCCGTACATGATTTTCTTGAACACGGGCTATTTCAGCCCGGGGCAGGGACGCGATGAAGTTCTCGA
This sequence comes from Terriglobia bacterium, assembly GCA_963705015.1. Lineage (GTDB taxonomy): Bacteria > Acidobacteriota > Terriglobia > Acidiferrales > UBA7541 > Palsa-360. Next base: position 3,964,740 of record CAVPIN010000002.1, on the reverse strand, counting down.
AATTCTTTATGTTTGTCACTGTGTTATTCGTGATAGCGCTGGTGGTGTACCTCACCACGACGCCCCGCGGAAACGAGATTCCCTTAACGGGTATCGTCACGGGAACGGATGTAATCGTCAGCCCGCAACTCGCGGGACGCATGATCCGCCTGACCGTCGATGAGGGCTCGGAGGTTCACAAGGGCGACCTGATCGCGGAGCTTGATCCCGCGGAATACATCACCGCCCGCAATTCCGCCGAGGCCAATGTCCACATGCTGGAAAGCAAAGTCACCTCCGCCCAGGATACGCGAACCTGGACCGACGACCAGACCAGCGCTGCACTTCGCCAGGCGGAAGCCACGTTGACATCGACGCGCGCCCAGCTCGTGCAGGCTCAGGCGAACCTGTGGCGCGACCAACAAACCTACAAGCGCGAGCAGGGCTTGTTCGAAGGCGGCGTGGCCGCCGCGCAGGACCGCGACAATGCCGACGCCGCCGTACGCGCTTCGGACGCGGCGGTCAAGTCGCTGGAAGACCAGGTGCGCGCAGCAGAAGCGCAAGTCGCCGTGGCGCAGGCCAATCGCAATGCAGTTGAACGTCCAGCAAAGCGACCTGGCGGCGACGCGCGCGCAACTCGCGCAGGCGCGCGCGGACAAGGCCACAGCCGATGTGCACCTTGCCTACATGAAGATTTACGCGCCGCTCGACGGCATTGTTTCTGTGCGCGCGGCCCGACAGGGAGAAGTCCTGCAGGCGGGCGAACCGATCGTGACGATTCTCGATGTCGACCACCTCTGGGTGCAGGCCGACGTCGAGGAAAGCTACATCGATTCGGTTCAGCTCAACCAGACCTTGAGGGTCCGGCTTCCTTCAGGAAATATCATCGAGGGGCCCGTGATCTTCAAAGGCGTCGAAAACGATTTTGCGACGCAGCGCGACGTCAGCCGGACCAAGCGCGACATCAAGACATTTTCCATCAAAGTGTCCGTGCCCAATCCCGGGCGCCGGCTCATTTCGGGCATGACGGCAACGGTGCTGTTGCCACCTCTTCCATCCACTCGAACCTGGTGGCAGCGGTTGATTTCCGCCTCGTTTCCCACGACTTCGTCCGTAGCCGGATGATCGCGAACTGCAAAGAAATAAGCCGATGAACACTGCCGAGACCAACGCGATTGAAGTCACCAAACTCAAGAAGCAGTTTGGGGATTTCATTGCCGTGAAGGAAGTGAGTTTCGCCGTGCATACTGGCGAGATCTTCGGCTTGCTCGGTCCCAATGGCGCAGGAAAAACCACGCTGATCCGCATGATGACGACTCTGACGCCGCCGACGTCCGGCAAGGCTGTCGTGGGCGGACACGACGTGGTGAACGATGCCAACGGGGTTCGCCACACCATTGGCGTCATTCCGCAGGCCCTGACCTCCGACCCGGAACTGACCGCGCGCGAAAACATGATCATTCACGCGAAGCTGTATGGACTGACGAGCACCCAGCGCGAGGAAGTTATTCCACGGCTGCTGGAATCGGTGGGACTCACGGAATTTGCCGATAAACTGGTGGGCAGTTTTTCCGGCGGAATGCGCAGGCGCCTGGAGATTGCGCGCGGCCTGGTCCATTCCCCAAAGATTTTATTTCTCGACGAGCCGACGACAGGACTCGACCCGGTTTCGCGCACGGCCGTATGGGAAATGATCAACAAGCTGAAAGATACGGCCAGCCTGACCATTTTGCTGACGACGCATTACATGGACGAAGCCGACCGGCTGTGCGACCGCATCGCGATCGTGGACCACGGAGTTCTCGTGGCGCTCGATACGCCGTCGAAACTGAAGGATAGCGTGCCGGGAACGGACATCGTGGAAGCGGAATTCGACAATGCTCCGAGCGGATTGGAACGCAGACCCTGGAAAAACTTGACGGCGTCGCCAGTGTCACCGCTCACGACGGCGTCATCCACATCGCTTCGACACGCGGACCCACCACCGTCGGAGAACTGATGGACCTGGCGCGCGACCGGGGCGTCAACGTCCGCCGCGTTTCCGTGCAGGGCACGACGCTTGATGACGTCTTCCTGTATTACACGGGCCGCCAGCTTCGCGATGCCGCGTCAGAATCTGTACAGCGCGATATGAGCCATTTGTATAAGTAGAACGGGTGCGGGCTCTACTTGGAGCCCGCCGGAAGAATGACTCTAACCTATGAACCTGCAACGCATCTCCGCCATCATCGAACGGGACATGCGGAAATTCTTCCGCAGCCCCGCGCTGATGATGAGTTCCATGATTTTCCCGCTCATGCAGCTCATCGTGCTGGGCTACGCGTTCGGCGGGAAGATCAAGGGAATCAAGATCGCCGTCGTGGATGAGGACCACACGGCCGAGTCTCGCGCTCGTCCGGCAGCGATTTGACGCCATCGTGGCGGGCCCGCAAACGATGAAGGTCGAGAACTATTCCTCAGTCTCCGATGCCGAGACGGATTTGCGCACCGGATTTGTGCGGGCCGTGGTGTACATTCCCGCCGACTTTCTCGCGACGAGTGGACCAGGGAAACCGGCCGCGCATCGCCTTCATCGAGGACAACACGGACAATTTCGTCACCTCCGAAGTCCTCAGCCGGATGCAGTCGCTGGTCCAGGACATCAATTCGGGCTTGAATCCCTTCCAGCCGGGACAGCGTTTAACTTTTCCGACAGCCGCGTCTCGATCCGCTCATCGACCTGCAGGTTGTCGAACTCTATCCCTATATCGAGTACATCAAGTATCTGCTTGCGGGCTCGATCGCCATGTCCATCTTCATTGTGGCCATGATTGGCGGGGGCATCACCTTCATTGACGACAAATCGCGCGGGCTGCATGAAGGTTACCTGGTAACACCCATTACAAAATCCGGAGCTGATTCTGGGCCTGATTTTCTCCGGAGCCATCAAAGGGCTTATGGCCGGAACCACCATCACCATCATCGGCGGATTGATCGCCGGCATCGACCGGTTGTGGGACCCGGTTCGTCTCTTTTATCTGGCCATTGTGCTGGGAACCACGTCGATGGCCATGATCAGCTTTATGTTTTTGTTGATGGTTCGCGTGAGCGATCCGCTTGGTGCCGCGCGCGATATTCGGAGTGCTCAACACCCTGCTGTACTTCCCTTCTGGCGCGATTTATCCCATCGAGGGGTTTCCCGGGTGGTTGCGATGGATTTCGTATATCGACCCATTTACCTACGCCGTGCATGCGCTCAAGGCCTTGCTGCTGAAAGATGCTGGATTTTCTGCGATCTATTCAGGATATTTTCGTCCTTGTCGGGTTTTCCATTGCCTCGTCAGTTCTATCTGTCGCATTTTTCAAGAGGCAGATATAAGATGCGAGAGGGAGATGCGTTCGTGGGCATACTCGATTCTGGCGCCGAGGAACCAAAATCAAAAGCACTGCGTTACGTCATCAGCGCAGTGGCGCTGGTTTTGCTGATCGCCGCAGGCATCTGGTATTTGTTGCGCTATTCCACGGAAAAGCACACGGTCGATGCATTTCATGGACGCGGTCGTCGCGGGAGATTCACAGCAGGCCTACCAGATCTGGCATCCACACCCTGGTTTTTCCTATGAGGACTTCATCAGTTTCTGGGGCCCGAAAGGCTATTACAGCCCGATTAAAAGCTACCGGATCGAAACCGCGGAAGTACCGCCGAAAGGCGGCAGCGGAGTTGTGGTCGTTGTCGAAATCAGCGCGTACGACCCGTTTCCCAAGCCCGAAGAAACAATAAAATTTGCGCAGAATCGTGAAGTGGAATTCTGGGTCGAGCGCTCCGATCAATCGCTTGAGTTTTCCTCCACCATAGTTCGCCTTTGCGAATCGAGCGGCACAGTTCAGTAGTAGCACGGCATGCCTTGCCACGTGCGGGTTTTGTTGGACTTACGTTCATCGCCAGAGAGTTTGCTTTACCGAAGATCGCGCATCGCGGCGAATAATTCGTCGGGTGTGATCGTCGAAGTTCCGAGTTTGCCCACGACAACTCCGGCTCCCGCATTTGCCAGCACGGCAGCTTCGCGCATGGGAATGCGCGCCGCGACGGCAAGCGCCAGCACGGAAAGCACCGTATCGCCCGCACCAGTCACGTCGAATACCTGGCGCCCATGCGTGGCATGGTCTGCCGCAGCCTTTCCCAACGCGCGCATAGCTGATCTCGCGGCTCGTCGCGGAAACGTGAAAGCCCTCCGGCAAAGTATCTTCAAACACGTTGAGCCCTTCCGCGCCGCGTGTGATCACCACCGCCGAGCAACCAAAATGCGCCAGCAACGCACGGCCTGCCTGCCCGACGGATTCGTCGTCTTCCAGAGATCGGGTGACGAAGAAACCTGCTTCCTTCGCGTTGCAAACGATCACTGTCGCGCCACGATAGGCAAACAATCGCGAAGTCTTTGGTTTGACCAGCACCGGGACGCCGCGGCGGTGGCATTCCGTCAGTACGCGATCCGCAAGCGGATCGGTCACCACGCCTTTGTCATAATCCGAAATGACCAGCGCGTCCAAGCGCCCCAGCGCCGCTTTTATCCGTGCGAATCAGGCTCTCTTCGAGCGCACGGCTGAGCGGCGTCGCGCCGTTCGCGGTCCACGCGCACGATCTGCTGCTGGCGCGCGACCATGCGCGTCTTCACGGTCGTGATGCGTGATTTGTCCGCCACTACTCCCTTCGTAGCGATTCCCGCCGCGTCCAGGCATGCGCGGATCGCCCGCCCGTCCTCATCTTCCCCGATTACGCCAAAGGGAAATACCGTCGCGCCAAGGGCCGCGAGATTTGCGGCCACGTTTCCCGCTCCGCCCAGACCTGGCTTTCGTTCATGAAATCGACCACGGGAACCGGAGCTTCCGGCGAAATCCGTGTGGCCGAGCCCCAGACGTAACGGTCCAACATGAAATCGCCGGCCACGGCAATTCGGCGGCCGCGCAAGGCTTTCGCATACTGCGTGAGTTTTCGGCTATCCATCGTCACAATCCTTTCGCACTGCGAAATGCCCGCACAACTTCGGCAGGATCGCGATGCTCGCCATCCACAGCGTAATTCATGCGTCGCATTTCTTCCTCCGATATTTTTCCCGCAAGCGCGGCCAAGCGCCGCGCCTACCTCGGGATGTTTGCCGAGCGTCGCGCGGCGTACCAGCGGCACCGCCTCGTACGGCGGAAAGTAATGGCGGTCGTCCTCAAGCACGACCATTCCCAGAGCCGCAATCACACCGTCAGTGGAATTTCCTGCCACGAGATCCACCTGGTGGTCCGCAAGCGCCCGGTACAGTAGACCGAGATCGAGAATCCGCGGTTCGCCAGAAAATTTCAGGCCATAGGCTGCCGCCATGCCGCGATATCCGTCGGGGCGCTCCATGAATTCGTAACCGAATCCGGCGCGCCATTTCGGCGCATACTGCCCGATGTCCGAAATATTTGCAGATGAAGTTTTTCAGCATCTTCGCCTCGCACGACCATCGCGAAAGTATTGTTGAAACCGAGCGGCGGCAGCACCTCCACATTGAAGCGGGCGCGATATTCTTCCTGCACGCGATGAAACACGGCCGATGGATCGTTCTGCGGAGGATCGTTCAGGACCGCGGTGAGGGCCGTGCCCGTGTATTCCGGATACAGGTCGATTTGCCCGGAGACGAGCGCCTGGTGGCACAGCAGTGTCCCGCCAAGATTGACGCGCCGCTCCACGTGCAGCGAGAATGCGCCTCGATCTGTTGCGCGAACAGCTCCGCAAGCACAATCTGCTCGGTGAAATTCTTTGAGCCGACAACGATCGTTTCCGGCGTCCCTGCTGCGGCAACCCGCCGCGATCAGCAGCGCGGAGAGACACAGCAAGGAGCAGGAAAATCGAAAAGATGCCCGACCTCGCGATACGCAGGAGAACCGGCCGCTCATCTCTTTTGCCAAACTGCGCTGGAGCGCCCCGAGGCCAAAATCGGCCAACACCGCAAGCAGCGCGGCCGGAATGGCGCCCGCGAGAATCACCTGGTTATTAACCATGGCGACCCCACGAAAAATGAAAACGCCAAGTCCCCCCGCGCCGATCGCCGCCGCAATGGTGGTAACGCCGATCGAAATCACAGTCGCCACGCGAATCCCGGCCAGCATCACGGGAGCAGCCAGAGGAAGCTGCACCTGCCATAGCACCTGCCGCGGAGTCATTCCCATTCCTCGCGCGGACTCGATCACGGCCGGGTCCACTCCCGCGATGCCGGTGCAGGTGTTCCGCAGAATTGGCAACAACGCGTACAAAGCCAGCGCCACGATGGCCGTGCTGGCCCCCACGCCGCCAATCCACGGCACCGGGATCAGAAAGCCGAACAGGGCCAGGCTCGGGATCGTCTGCACGACGTTCGCCGCTCCCAGTACCCAGCGCTGCAGCGTGAGGCGCCGCACCAGCGCGATCCCCAGCGGCAATCCAATCGCCAGCGCAATGGCCATGGACATGGCGACCAGGCCTATATGCTCAACGGATCTTTCGAACACTTCGCTGCGATTGCGCAGCAGAAAATCGTACCAATTCATCGCGCCTCCTCAAAACCGGCCCCGGAATGAAGCGACGCGGCGAATGCGCGCGCTTCCGGCTCGGATGCCTTGAGAAATTCCGTGGGGGCATACGTTCCCACCAAGCGGCCATCCGCAAGCAAGGCGATCCGCGTGCCCAGATATAGCGCTTCCCGCACGTCGTGCGTGACAAATACAATCGTCTTCTGCAGACGCGCTGCCAGCGCTCGAAACTCCTTCTGCAAGTCTGCTCGCGTCACTGGATCGAGCGCGCCGAACGGCTCGTCCATCAGCAGGATCGGAGGATCCGCCGCAAGCGCTCGCGCCACCCCCACGCGCTGCTTCTGTCCCCCTGAAAGCTCCGAAGGGCGGCGCGTGGCGAATTGGTCAGGCGGCAGTCCGACTAACTCCAGCATTTCTCTAACCCGGGCGTCGAATCCGTTCCTCAGGCCAGCGTTCGAGCTGCGGCACCAGGGCCACGTTCCTTTCCACGCTCCAGTGCGGGAACAGTCCGGCATCTTGAATTACGTATCCGATCCCACGCCGAAACTGAATTGGGTCCCAGTCGGAGCCGACGCGCCCGCCTATGAAAATTTCTCCTTCGGTTGGCTCCAGCAGGCGATTGATGAGCTTGAGCGTCGTTGTCTTTCCGGAACCGCTGCGCCCGAGCAACACGATCGTCTCGCCCCGTTCGATCTTCAGATCGAGACCGGACACCAGTGCGCGCTCCCGTCGGCAGCCGATAGGTCACGGCGCGGCACTCCAGAGCATATCCGTTGTGAATTTCGGTGTGGGGAGGTCCCATAACCTTTTGTTTTATAGTAACTTACACAATTCACAAGCTCTTGCAGAAACCATGTATTGACTTATCTCCTAGGTGCATCTAAACAGAGTGGGGCGATTCACCTGGGAACCTAGTTCCGTTGCTGTCGCTTACTTTCACGAGCCCGTGTCTCCGGAGACTCCTATGAACCAGGCAGCCCCGACGCAATCTTCCAATATCGAACGGCTCAGCACAAGGTTGCGGGCGGCGCGGAACCGAAGTGATGAATTGTTCGAAATCGTGCGGCCCGAAGCACTTTACGACCGCCCCATCCCCGAACGCCACCGGATAATTTTCTATATGGGCCATCTGGAAGCCTTCGATTGGAACCTCCTCCTGGGCCCACTGGGGCTTTCTTCCTTTGACACCGGTTTCGACAAGCTTTTCGCTTTCGGCATCGATCCCGTGGATGGCGGCCTGCCAACCGACCAGCCAGCGGATTGGCCCACGATGGGCCAAGTACGGGGCTACAACACTCGATTGCGCGAGACGCTCGATCGTGCGCTCGGGAATCATTGCAAACGAGGATCCCAGTCTTGCGCGCCTCGAATATGGCCGCCTGCTTGAAGTAGCCATTGAACATCGCCTCATGCACGTCGAAACGCTCTGCTACATGCTGCACCAGTTGCCCGTGGACCGCAAACTCAGACCCGCAGTGCCCTATTCGCCCCCAGCGTCTGCGCGCGTTCCGCGTAGCATTGAAATCCCGGCCGGAACGGCCACGCTTGGCTTGCCGCGCGGAGACGGCAGTCCATTTGGCTGGGACAACGAGTTCGAGGAGCACCGCGTCGATGTCCCCGCATTCGCGATCGATGCCTACAACGTGACCAACGACGATTATTTGCAATTCATGCTCGGAAGGCGGCTATAGCGACCGTGCCCTCTGGAGCGACGCCGGTTGGGAATGGATCGCCTCCCAGGGTCGCGGGTATCCCGCATTTTGGATCTCGCGAGGGGATTCCTGGTCCTACCGCACCATGTTCGATGAAATTCCCCTGCCGCCTGACTGGCCCGTGCACGTGAGCCACGAAGAGGCCTCCGCCTATTGTCGTTGGGCAGGAAAGGAATTGCCCAGTGAAGCCGAATGGCATCGGGCGGCCTGCGCCACGCGCGGCGGCACCGAGCGCGCATATCCGTGGGGCGCGGAAGAACCGTCCTCACGACACGGAAATTTCGATTTGCAGCGCTGGGATCCGGTTGCCGTCGGATCGTACCCCGCGGGCGACAGTGATTTCGGCGTTGCCGATCTTGTGGGAAACGGATGGGAATGGACGAGGACACCCTTCGCGCCGTTCCCCGGCTTCGAGCCATTTTCATTTTATCCCGGATACTCGGCGAATTTTTTCGACGGCAAACATTTCGTGATGAAGGGCGGTTCGCCGCGCACGGCGGCGAGCATGCTCCGGCGGTCGTTTCGCAACTGGTTCCAGCCTCACTATCCGTACGTGTATGCCACGTTTCGCGGCGTTAGGCGCTGATTCGCGGGTGCGTGCTCCCTGCCGGCAGGCAGGTCTTGGGGCCCGCTGGAATAATGAGCAAGAGAGGAGACATCATGGCCACCGCGGTTATCGCTCAATATTCGAGGCCCGATCTTGCCGGAGAGGTCCGCGCTGGATTGCTTCGCCCGGGCCAGAAAGAACTCCCTTCCAAGTACCTTTATGACGAAGTGGGTTCCGCATTGTTTGAAGTGATCAGCGTGCTGCCCGAATACGGTCTGACGCGCGCCGATGAGCGCCTGCTGCGCCGTCATGCTTCGGACATTGTGGGCCGCTTGAAACCCTACGTCCTGGTGGCCGAACTCGGGAGCGGCAGTGGAAAAAAAACGCGCTGGTTGCTGGAAGCCCTGGCGCGCCGCCAGCGCACGACGTATTGCCCGATTGAACTTTCTCCTACCGCGCTGGCTCGCTGTGAGAATGAATTGGGACAGATCGAATGCGTCAGCATCGTCGGGTTCGAGCGCCCCTATCTCGATGGCCTGCTGGCGGCTGCCTCCCGACGCGAGCAGGACGAACATTTGCTCGTGCTCTTTCTTGGCAGCACGATTGGAAATTTTGACCGCGACGCGGGAGAGCGCTTTCTTTCGGAAGTGCGGCGTATTCTATTTCCCGGTGACTCCCTCCTGCTGGGCACGGACCTGGAAAAACCGCTGCCGCAACTGCTGGCTGCCTACGACGATCCGCTGGGCGTCACTGCCGCCTTCAATCTGAATCTCCTGGCGCGAATCAATCGCGAACTCGACGCCAATTTTGATCTTGCGGTATTTCGTCACGAGGCGCGCTACAACTCCTCCGAGCAGCGCGTGGAAATGCACTTGCGCTCCACGCGCGAACAAATCGTTTCCATTCCTCGCGCCGGATGCTACGTATCTTTCTCGAAAGACGAAACCATCTGGACAGAAAGCTCGCACAAGTATCGCGCCGCAGGATATTTCCGGAATGGCCAGCCGCAGTGGCTTCCGATGCGACGCCCAGTGGCTCGATTCCGAGTGGCCTTTTGCGGAAAGTTTGCTGATTGCTCAGTAAACCCACTTCCCTGGCGTCAGCACTCTTCGATCAACCCCTGGTCGTTGCATTCCGCCAATGGGATCCGTGCACAAGGTAGCCGTGGCCCATTCGGAAGTTCGGATGCTCGTCGCAGCCGATCACGCTCGCCAGCAATCATCTTTATCCCCAACTGGTGTGGCAAGACAAGGAGACCGCAACGGCTTATTGGCCGGAGGGAAGCGGGATTTGGACCGGAGCTACAATGCCGGCAGAGTCGTCCGCGGAGCGGACATCGGGCTGCTCGCGCAGCGCAGCGACGGACCACAAGGCCGTGCCAGCCACGAAGAAATAGTAATTGGAGAACGCCTGCTTGTTGAAAGCGAAAAACGTCAGGGTAACCAGCGTGACAGCAGCGGCGAATCCAGCCGGACTGCGGGCGCAACGCCATATCCCAACAAGGATGGCGGGGATCACGAAAAGGAACGGCGTCCAGATTGGGGCCTTATGGCCACCGTCGTGATTGTATAACCAGACCAGATAGCTGAGCGCGTCGATCCGGAATGGCTGCACGAGTTGCCACTGCACCACGGCTCGAATGAATTCGTGGGGATTCCAGGCGAAAAAAGGGAAGGTAATGGCCGCGGCCACAATGCCGGCCTTGGCGGTCAACTTCAGGAACTGCTTGACGGGGTTTGGACCTTCCACCAGGAGGAACAGCAGAGGCAGCGCTAGCACGGAGTACTGCTTGGTGGCAAAGAAAAGGCCCAGGGCCCACGGGAGACCCTTGCGCCATCGGCAAGCACAGAACATGACCAGCGAAAAAGTGAAGACCAACAGTGGCTCGGTCCAGGCCCTGTCGATGACAAAGAATGTCAGCGGATTGCATAGGAACAGCACCGCCACCAGCGCTCCCCGATGTCCCTGCCGACCTGTGGCCATCATAAGGGCTGAGAGGCCTACCGCGATTACCAATGCAAACCGGGAATCGCCAGCCAGCAGATAGGCAGGCATCACCATCAACAGGCTAAGCGGCGGATAAGGAAATCCGTAAGTAATCCAGCCATTTTCGTCCACGACGCCTGGCCCGTAATATGGTGTGCCGGGGCCAAATCGCGGGGGATCCTGGAACATGGGGGAATTTCCCCCACTGTAAATATTCGGGAAGCGCGCCGCGTATGGATCGTGGCCATGCTGTAAGGCGTCCGCTGCAGTTTGTTGAAACAGAAACACATCGATTTTGGGGTCTTTATCGTGCAGTGGCGAAATGAACGTGATGGCGGACACGGTGCAAAACACGAGTATCATCGCCAGGAGCAGGGGAATCCGAGTGGCGCGCAGATTGGCAGTCAGCAAGACGCCCAGTGAAACGAGGAACAACAACAGAATGCGAATTTCGGAATCGTTCCCGATCAAGTAGAGCAGGATTCCGGCGGAAATCAACGTGGAGAGCAATGCGATGGCAGACAGAATTGACGTGAGTCTCTGACGCAGAAATCTTTCTAGGCCATGGTCCAGGTGCAGAGCAACTCCGGCGAGGCAAAGTATCACCCCGATCGTCAGCAAGGACAGCGCCAGTGGAGTGTACTCACCCTCATTGACGTCGACCGCCCAACCAAGGAACAGCGCACAAAACGTCATGGACAGAGCAAGAGTCGCGTGGTCCTCGGCGCGCGAAGCCGGCGCGAGAGTGTTCATGGATTGGTATGGCTCCACGCCTGGGGCGAGGGATCGGCGCCGAACTTCAGGATTGAATTGGTCCCACACTGCGGGGGATTGCCAATGTTTAGGCGCAATGGCCCGGGATGAACTTTGCAGGTCAAGACAATCACGCCTCCGCCGGTTTCAGGGCGTTCGGCCATTGCCCTGGCAATGCTGGCACTACCGTCCGCCGCGCTATCCGGCTCCGCCTGCCCTCGGACGCGAAAATGCTCAGATGATCGAGAAGGCATCGCTCGGCGATGCTGCCCCGGAGAATTTTCCGCCTTCTGACAATCCAGTTGCGCCATCCTTCGGTAAAACAGGTTGCAGCTTGCATTCACCCGCGGAGATCACGGATTGGTCAGCATCCTCTCGTTGAGAGTTTCCTCGTCACCCTCCGGGAGGACTCCCGGGTGGTCCGGCGCAGCCACAATCACAAACTGGTAAGCAAACGCCGTTTTCCAACTTTGCGCGAGCGCATACGAAATTTCGTGGAGCGGGGCAAAGAGCTTGCTATCGGTGAACGGAAACACGATTTGTGCCGGCAGCGGGGTTGCAAATACGTCGCGAACTTCGCAGGAAACTTCGCGCATCATTTTTTTCAGACTGCGTAGCGTAAAAAACCGGAGATGAGTCCGGTCGAGGATGCCGCGGTCCGTGTAGTCGAACTTGCCGAAGAGCAGGCTTAAGCGAATGAGAAAGTTGGCGACATTCGGCACAGAAATAATAATTTTCCCCGATGGTTTCAATGCCGGAATGCATCGCCGCAAGACGGCCGCTGGATCTCGCAGGTGCTCCAAAACATCGGCAAACAATATGTAATCGAATTCTTGGCGGTAAGGAAACGCAAAGGTTTCGAGATCGGCCAGTTGAAAAGAATCGTAGTAGACCTTCGCCCGCTCTGCTGCCACAGCATCTTGTTCGATTCCGGTGAGGTTGTGGCCTGAATGTTTCAAACATTTTCCCAGATAGCCGCTGGCAGTCCCTACATCGAGAATCTTGACCGGCTTGGTTTCGCGCTCCAGCAGTTTCAGGACCCGGTAATGACTGCTGTACCTGAAGGGCTTAAATTCATATTCAGGCCCTGGCCCCCTTGAACGGCTCACTAAATTCTCCTGTATCGGGAATGGACCGATTGAAATTGCCGCAACTCAATCAAAGATACCTTTTGAAAAATGTAACGGCCCAGGAGGAAAAGTATGCTCAGACCATAAATGATGCTGGCCGCCAGACTGGCGTTGGACGCTTCAGGAAAATACTTCGTGGGGACAGGCACTTCCATGATTCTGAATCCCAGGTGAGTTGCCTGGACGAGCATTTCCTGATCGAAGACGAATTTGTCGGAATTTAATGAAAAAGGAATCTCTTCCAGAACCCGGCGGCTATAGGCCCGGTAGCCCGTGTGATACTCGGAAAGGTTCAGCCCCAGGGTCCAATTCTCGAGCTTGGTCAGAAATTTATTCCCCAGGTACTTCCACCAGGGCATGCCCTGCTGCAGCGTGTTACCGGAAAGAAAACGGGACCCCAGCACGACGTCAGCCTCGCCGGCTTTGATCGGAGCCACTACATCCGGCAGAAGTGTCGGATCATATTGGTAATCGGGGTGGAGCATCACCACGATATCCGCGCCCTCTTTGAGGGCTTCTGTGTAACATGTCTTCTGGTTGGCCCCATAACCGAAGTTGCGCGTGTGTACAAAAGCGGTGAGATTTAATTCGCGAGCGATTTCCAGGGTCTTGTCCGTGCTCCCATCGTCGACAAGAATAATCTGATCGACTTCGTGATGCGGAATATCTTCGTAGGTGATTTTGAGCGTTCTGGCCGCGTTATATGCGGGCATCACCACGATTACTTTGGGCTTGTCCAATTCCTCTATTCTCCACGAAGCGGAATTCCCGTCCTGAGCCCCCGTCGCCGGCAAGCCTAGCACTCCCGCCTCGTCGAATCAAACGCAAGTCGCCCGGCTGCTCGCGTCAGTTGGGGTGTAAGATTCAGTCTTTGCCCGCCGCTGTAACACGCAGGATCGTACCCGCGTTCCAGTTCTCCACGGAGCCCAAGTCCACGTTCCACACTCCCAGAATTTGCGATCCCTGATAAACGCGCTCGAAACCCTCCTCCGATTCCGAAACCGTTTCAATAGGCGCCACCCATATGTTTCTCGCGCCTGGCGATTCGATCTCCACCGCTACGTCCTGCCATTCATCCGCGAGACGCAAATGCGAACCCTCTACCACGCCGCTCCACTCGAGGGGTTTCCGTCCTCCGGAGAACTCGAAGTAGCGGTCCGGCACATTGGGCGCAAGAAGGTTCAAGACAATCTCAAGTCCCACGGTGAACTGCGCTGGCGCGGCGGAGCCTAATCGCGTGAGGTCCATCTGGCACGCAAGGGTGAAACCCTTTTCATTCCAATCCAACTTGAAGGTTTTCATCGCGCGCAGGTTTCTATCTTGTCCCGCTCCTGTGATCGTTTTGCACAGTGAGCCTTCCGCCACCAATTGAACTTCCTGTGCCGTTGCTTGCTCGATCCTGTAATCGCCACCGGCGAACGGGGCGCTTTCCTCAAGGCGAAGCGCCTCGAAGTCGGCATGTGTTTTTCCGTTGGCGAACAACAAGAGGCGAAACGTGTTTCGCGGCCAGCGATCGTATTTCAATCGTTTCTCCAGGCCGGCTTCTTTCGCCAGCGTCTGGTCGTGAATGGAAGCGACGCGCTCGGTCGACTGGGTTGCGTGCTGCAGGCGGGAATGGTACGCCTCCACGCGACGCTGCAGCGAATTGATCGAGCGTGACCGCGCTCGGACGGAAATCCAGGACCTCGAGAGTCCCTCCGGCCGGAAGGCTTGATCAGCGCCGCGAACTGTGGCGAAGTAATCTCGATTTCTTCCCGTCCATCCGCAGTCGAAATCGAGCTGAGTCATCACCTGATATTTTTTCGCGCCGTGGACCAGCGCGTCAGCCGTCGTTTCAGCCCGCACCAGATCGCGCCACAACGCGGTTCTCAAATGGGGAGCGTAAAGCCCGCCAAAAATTCCGTGCCAGTAGGCATCGTTGCATTGCGCCCGCAACAAATTCGTGACGGCCCTGGCGCGGGCCGCAGTTCGCTGGGCGCCTTTCGTTCGAGCCTTTCCGGCCTTCATGCCGCAACTTCGAGGAAACGCGCAGCATTTTCTTGTGCATCAGATTTGCTTCGGCGTACTTGCTGAAAAATCCGCGCCAGAACCCGCCCCGCAGGAATCGCCGCACGTCCGGCCGCCCCGCGAACTCCTCCTGAAGCGCGTGAAACCTCTGGCGCACAGGAGTCGGCAGGACCCACTCCATCATTTCCGTGTAAGAGGCTGTGGGCAAGTCCACACGGCCAAGCGGCATCCGCGCGGCCAGAGCTTCACCGGGGGGAATCATCTCCAGCCAATCCGAATTGCTCTCCATCGCCGCGAAGAAATTGTCGAGCCAGCCATCGCGGAAGCAATGCTCCCAGGTATGAGGCCACCCCCCGAATTTCTCCATATCGTCGCCCATCGAGGCCATCCCGCCGGGATGGTCGTTGCGCCGGATCGCCGAAGGAACGCGACGCTATCCTCCACGCTGCCAAACGGGAGCAGGTAACGCAGCTCCTGCAACCCCGGAATCACCTTCACGGTGCGGCCGCGATCCTCGGCCACGTAATAGCCATACAGCTCCGGCATCTCGCGCCCTGCCGCGAGGAAATGGCTGTCGTCCACCAGCGTATAGTCCACTCCCGCCTCGGCCAATGCCGCGGGCAATTGAGGTTCCCATACGCGCTCCGCGAGCCACGCGCCGCCGGGTCGTTTCCCGAACTGCTTTTCGATAAAACAGCTCAAGCGCCGGATCTGCTCGATTTGATCTTCCAGCGGAATCGTGATCAGAATCGGTTCGTAGAATCCTCCACCGACTACCTCAATCTGGTTCCGCGCCACGAGTGTGGCGATCTGTTGGAGGTATTCGGGATGATGCTCCGCAAGCCATTCGAGCAGCGAGCCGGAATAGTGAAGTCCCAGACGAACGCGAGGGTGACGCGCCACGCACTGCAGAAACGGCAAATAAGATCGCTCGTAGGTGCGCTCCATGACTTCGTCAAAATTCCCTACGGGCTGGTGCGCATGGATGAGGAGAACCAGATTAAACTTCGACAAGTGAAAACCTCGCGTTCGCGCAGACGACCATGATAGCCCGGGCAGGCTGCAATGGGAAAATCCAAATGCGCGATTGTTACGATTACAAATATGGCACGTTTCGTTCCTCGGCCGGCGGGCGGCCATCACGCCTAGTTTGCTATGATTTCTTACTCTGCCTCGGAGGGCTTATGGATTCATCACGAAATGATCGGCTGTTCCAAAAAGGACTTGATGCGTTTAATTCGGCGCATTTCTATGACGCGCATGAACATTGGGAAGAAGTCTGGCTGGAGACGCCAAATCCCGAGAAATTGTTCCTGCAAGGCCTGATTCAGGTTGCCGCGGCCTTTCACCACTATTCGAGAGATAACTCGGCTGGGCACGCGAAACCTTCTGCAGGCAGGTCTGCTGAAGCTCGATATCTTTCCCGAAGAACATCGGGGGCTTGCCCTGGAACCGCTTCGCGCTACGGTCCGGGTGTGGCTTGCCGAGCTAAACGCTGGAGAAAAACCGGAACATGGCAGAATCCCGCGGATTAAATCACATTCCCGCGGAAACCAATGCCACCTAATTCAAGCGGCGCTCTCAGGTCGATGGGCTTCCTGATGTCGTTTGAACAGTCTGGGCAGGAATCGCGGCTTTGCTCCCATGGTCGCGCGGTAGGTGGCGTCGGCCAACAAGACGCTCTTCTTCCATAGGTACACGTCGCCGCAGAATCTCCAAGTAGGCCGCAGTTCCCGCCAGCGCCGTGATCCAGGCCGTGTGGATCATGGGCAGGGAAAACAGTTCGGCGACGACCGCAACGTAATTGGGGTGGCGGACCCATCGGTAAGGGCCTGAGGTCACCACGCCGACGCGCGACGGAAGCCATGATTTCCACGTTCCAGTGTCCCGCCAGCGTGCCGGACCACCCACCACCGCAGCAGATTGGCCAGAACAAACAGCGAGCCCATCGGAATTGCCAGCGCGGGAATCAGCGGCCGGTGAAGGAATATCACTTCGAGCGCAGCGGCCAACAGAACGCCGCCGTGCAGCAGCACCATCCACCGAAAATGCGGCTCAGCAACCTTTCGAACGCCTTGCTTTTCGAGCTTGCGCTGGTTTCGCCGGGAAATCCGCAATTCCACGAGCCGCCCAATCCCAACCAGCGCCAGCAGAACGAGATACGCAATCGTCATGGCCATTGCAGCAGAATCATCTCGGCCGTGAATCCCGGCCCGAAGGCCATCAACAGGCCGTAGCTCCCTGACGGCATCTCGCGCCTGGCCAGGAATTCCTGGAGGATGAAGAGCACGCTGGCGCTGGAAAGATTGCCAAAGCGGCGCAGAACGTCCCAGGAAATCTCTGTCTCCGCGCGGGTTAGCGCCAGTTCAGCTTCCATAAACGAAAGCAGTTTTTGGCCGCCCGGATGGAGCAGGAACGCGGAAATGTCGTCCCGCATCAGGCCCTGGCGCGCCAGGAACCCTCGACCAGCCCTTTGACCCTTTCGCGGATCAGTTGCGGCACATCCTTGGAAAGCACGATGTGGAACCCGGAATCGCGCAGGTCGAATCCCATGGCGTCCAGCGAATTGGGGAACAAGAAACTTTCCGACGCAAGGATGCGCGGCCCGGCGGCTTCGCGGCCGGTGATGACCACGCCCGCCGCGCCGTCCCCGAATAGTACGGCAGAAATCAAATTGGCCTGGGAGAAATCCTTGCGCTGAAACGTCAACGTGGGCAGTTCCACCGCCACCAGGAGCGCTGTGCGATCCGGAAACGCCGACAAATATTCCCAGGCGCGTCCCAAGCCCGGCAGCGCCCGCCGCGCAGCCGAGTTCGGTGATGGGAGGCGCCGCACATCCGGGCGGAATCCCATCTCCGTGGCGATGTAGGCATCGAGGGACGGAATCATCACGCCAGTACAAGAAACCGTGATGAACAAATCGACGTCGGAAGGAGACATATCGGCCTGCGCCAGCGCATCTCTGGTCACTTGCAGGCCAAGTTCCATGGCCTTTTCACGATATTCGATGTTGATCTGGGCCAAGGGGCGGGGCTCGACGATGTATTCCACCGGAAACACGCTGTACCGCTGGTCGATCTGCGAGTTGTCGATGACCGTGTGGATGGCTTCGAGCTGCTTGCCTTGGAGTGAAAATACGTCCTTCATGTGATGCTTCACGATTTCCCGTGTCAGCAGGTGCGGGGGCACGGCGATGGCCGTTCCGGCGATGGTCGCGACCGCAATGCCGCCGTTGGGATTACTTTTGAGTTCCGGCTCCGGCGCGGCCGCCAACGTTTGCGCTGCTTCTTTTTTTGGTAATCGTGTGGAAGACAAGAAATGGCTCCTCTGGGTCCGTCAGGGCTCTTGCCGGGGGTGGGGGCACCCGACGCCGGATTCCAGTCAGTTCAAGTGATGCCTATTGCCTTGGAAGGGGTACCCAAGGCACGGAAAATGCCTTTGTCCCGTGCCCTACTGTAGCTCAGTTCTAAGTCAGAATCAAAAAGAAGGCGGCGTCCCCACCCATTAGGAAACGCCGCACCAATACGTGCCAGGACAATTTCGCCGTCCTCAAACGGCCAGAATCACGATCAAGCTTGCTTGGTGTACCAATCCGCGTTAATCGGCGTGAAGTTGGCCCACTTCTCCGGCAGATCTTCGAGCGCAAAGATTGCCGTCACCGGGCAGACCGGAACGCACGCGCCGCAGTCAATGCATTCCACGGGGCTGATGTAAAGTTGCGGCTCTGCCTCAAATGCAGGCTCATCTTTGCGCGGGTGAATGCAATCGACGGGGCAGACATCCACGCATGCGGTATCCTTGGTTCCTACACAGGGCTCAGCAATTACGTACGCCATCGAGTCTCTCCTTCGAGGGTAATCTGACGCTTAATCATTGCAAATTCAACGCAATCCCAAACGGAAAAGAACGGTTTATATCACCAAACCGAACACTGCACAAGCAGGTTTCTTTTCAGCCAAAGTATAGCACGTCTCGGTTAGCGCGAGCTTGTTAGGAAGGACGCGCGCAGAGGTCTAATTTTAGGTCGTCGCGAGTAACCGATGGACCTCAGGCCGTAGTTCACCGGGGGAGTGGTATCATCCCGCTATCCGTTCGCGGCAATCGGGAAGAGGCGCGAACCGGTTTGCCACCGTCCGAGGTATTCTGCTGGCCGTGAAGGTGATGCGCTCATGCGCTCGTTTGAAGAAGAGGGAGACCCGTTCAAATTCTGCACTGAGGAGAACGATCACTATGCGAAGAATCTTTTTACCCATACTGGCTGGAGTCTTGTTGGTCGGCCTTGTCAAAGCACAAGAGATGGCTGGACCAGTCGCCGAAAAGGCCAAAAAGGAAGTCCTCCAGATCGAGACAGAAAAACTGGGAGACCTGAAACAGAACGGGTCCGAAGCCGCGGACTGGTTTGCCCGTGTGGATGATGACGGCATGATCATGGCGAACGCGGACGGGACGATTGAAACCAAATCCGAGCACGAAGCCAAGTTGCGATCTTCGCAATCGGCGATTGTCTCCATGAAACAGTACGATCATCACGCCCGCGTTTTTGCGGATGGCAACGTCGTCGTCGTGACTTACAAACAAACCGGCCAACAAGCGGGCCAAAACGGGCCAAGCGATGGAATCACAGAAGATGTTTGGATCAAGAAGGATGGGAAGTGGGTGAGGATTCTCCACAGCTTGCAGCGCGTTGCGAAACATTAACAGCGCCATCGGCAAGGGACGACTTGCATTGTTGAACGCTAATGCCTACGCGCCGGCCCCGGGCTCAGCGATCACCAGAACCCCCGCGCCTTGCAGCTTTCCGCCTCTCAATTGGTCGAGCGCTTCGTTCGCCTGCTCCAGCCGGAACGTTTCGGTGGTCGTCCGCACTGGGACTTCGGGAGCGATGCGCATAAATTCCTGCGCATCCCGCCGCGTCAGGTTGGCCACTGAACACAGCGACCTTTCTCCCCATAACAATTCGTAGGGAAACGAGGGAATATCGCTCATGTGGATGCCCCCGCAGACGACGCGGCCTCCCTTGCGAACGGCGGCAAGGGCAGCGGGCACCAGCGCCCCAACTGGCGCAAAGATGATGGCTGCGTCGAGTTCCTCAGGCGGACGCTGGTCCGATCCTCCCGCCCAGATTGCGCCAACTTTCGTGGCAAACTGTTGCGCTGGCGCATCCCCGGGCCGCGTGAACGCGTAGACACTTCGCCCCTGGTGAACAGCCACCTGGGTGATGATGTGCGCCGCTGCGCCGAATCCGTACATGCCCAAGCGCTTCCCGTCCCCTGCCATGACCAGCGAGCGGTATCCAATCAAGCCTGCGCAGAGAAGCGGCGCGGCCTCCACATCGGAATATATTTCGGGAATCGGAACGCAGAATCTCTCATCCGCCACGGTAAATTCGGCGTACCCGCCATCAATCGTGTAACCGGTGAAACGCGCCTTGGCGCACAAGTTTTCGTTGCCCGCTCTGCAATAGGAACACACCCCATCCGTCCAGCCGAGCCAGGGCACTCCCACGCGCTGGCCCATGGATAGACGCGTGACGCCTTCTCCCAGGCGCGTCACATGCCCAACAATTTCATGGCCGATGATGAGTGGCAACTTCGGATCGGGCAATTCGCCGTCGACTATGTGCAGATCGGTCCGGCAAACGGCGCAGGCAGCAATCTTGAGTTGGACCTGGCCGGCACCAGGCTCCGGAACGGGACGCTCGCGGAAGATCAGCGGACGCCGCGTTTCTTCGAGGACCATTGCGCGCATAGTTTGATGTTGGGTCATCGTTTTTCAGTGGCACAGGCTTCAGCCTGTGTGGGTTGGGCTTTAGAGGTCATTCGGAACTGCACACAGGCTGAAGCCCGTGCCACCGAAACCCTCCCCGCGTGAACGCGATTTAGCAAATCACGCCATCTTCACAACTCATCACCTTTGTCTTTCGCAATCGCAGCCCCGCGAAACACATGCCTGGCAAAGAACAGCAAATTCGCGGGACGTTCCGCCAGCCGCCTCATGAAGTAAGGGAACCAATCCCGCCCAAACGGAATGTATACCCGCACGCGATATCCCTGGCGGACCAGCCGGGCCTGCAAATCCGTGCGGATTCCATATAGCATCTGGAATTCAAATTTGTCCTTCGTGATGTCGTGTTCGGCGGCAAAGCGGATGGTGGCTTCCACCATATTGGGATCATGCGTGGCGATCGCGTGATAGATGCCGCTGGGTAGAAGGATCTTCATCAGCTTGATGTAATTTGCATCGACGTCTTTTTTGCGGGGGAAGGCAATTTTCGCGGGCTCCTTGTAGGCGCCCTTAACCAGGCGAATACGGCACCCGATGCTCAGCAGCTCACGTATGTCCGCTTCGCTCCGGTACAGGTAGGCTTGAATGACCGTTCCCACGGCATCGTTTTCCGACCGGGCCTGCTTGACGATCTGCAAGGTGCGGTCGGTATAGCTCGAACCTTCCATATCGACACGCACGAAATTTCGGAGTTGCGATGCGCGGCTAGTGACGATGCGCAACTGCTCCGCGCAGAATTCATCTCCGAGGTCCAGGCCGATATGCGTTAGCTTGAGAGATACGTTGGCGTCGATGTTTTCGGCCGCAATCCCGTCGAGCGCTTGCGCATAAGATGTGCATGCGCGCTCCGCGTCTTCGCGCGTAAGCACGTTTTCACCGAGGTGGTCGAGCGTTGCCGCCATCCCCCCGTGATTGCATTTTCGCGCAGCTTCGAGGGCCGCAGCGAGTTCCTCTCCCGGGACAAACCTCTGCGCCAGGCGGCGGGTCGTGCCATTCGAGGTGATCCAGCGGCGAAGGCGGGAACTTTTTCCGAGTTCGAGCAGCAGCGTTCGTAACATCGGGTTTGGGAAGGCGGCGCCGGGAAATCAGAGTGCGGCGTCAAATGCTTTGTGGGCTTCGAGAAATTTTTCGGCGTCGAGCGCGGCCATGCAGCCCGAGCCTGCCGCGGTGACTGCCTGGCGATAATGATGATCCTGCACGTCGCCCGCCGCGAATACGCCCTCCACATTGGTCTTGCTGCCGTGATGCGTGATCAGGTAGCCGTTTTCGTCCATGTCCAGCTGGCCGCGGAACACCTTGGTGGTCGGCTCGTGGCCGATGGCGATGAAAACGCCGGCCACGGGAAGAGTCGTAATTTCGTTGGTCTGCGTATTGCGCAGCTTTAAACTTTCGACGCCGCCCTTGGAAACATCGGAAATTTCCTCGACCACCACGGGAGTGACGAAGCGAACCTTTTCGTTGGCGCGCGCGCGATCGACCATGATTTTCGAGGCGCGAAATTCCGGTCTCCGGTGCAACAGGTAGACACGGCTGGCAAATTTGGAGAGAAAATTCGCTTCTTCCATTGCGGAATCGCCGCCCCCGACCACCGCGATTTCCTTACCGCGGAAGAAATATCCGTCGCAAGTCGCGCACGTGGAAACCCCGTACCCGATCAGTTTCTTTTCCGATTCCAGGCCAATCATGCGCGCCGTGGCTCCCGATGCGACGATCAATGCGCGTGTTTCGTAGACTTCTTTGCCCGAAGTAATCCGGAACGGCCGCTTGCTCAAGTCAACCTCGGTGATGGCCCCGGCCTTGAATTCCGCGCCAAAACGCTGCGCCTGTTTGCGCATGTTCTCGATCAGGTCGGGCCCGAGGATGCCGTCGGGAAATCCCGGAAAATTTTCGACCATGGTGGTGAGCGAGAGCTGGCCGCCGGGCTCGAAGCCGTCGATAACCAGCGGACTCAGGTTGGCGCGCCCGGCATAAATGGCCGCCGTCAGTCCGGCGCAGCCGCTTCCGATAATAATGACGTCATTCAAGAGATTATCTCCCTGCTTGCCATTGGATTCATCAGCCAGACGCTACGATTCACAACCCAAGGCACGAAAGTTTAACACCGAGGCGCGCACCCGCGCTTGCGGAAAATTCCATCCTGGCGGTTCGGGCCATTTTCAACTCGCCATGGCGATTGGCGGGCATTTGACATAAAATGACCAAAGGCTAGAGCTATGGCAAACCCAACAATCACGATTCCACTTGACCCGCAAACGGCGCAGGCGTATGACTCCGCCACTGCGGAAGAAAAGCGCAAGATTCAGGCCCTCCTCGGTCTCTGGGTGCGCGAACTCGCGGCAGGCGAACTTCCGTCGCTACAAGAAGTGCTCAACGAGGTCGGGCGAAAGGCGAAAGATCGTGGATTGACGCCGGAGATGCTCGATTCTCTCCTCAAAGGCGCTTAGTTGCGGTGCGTCCTCGATACAAACGTCTTTGTCAGCGCGTTGCTCTTGCCAGATTCGAAACCTCGCCAAGCACTTGATCTAGCCCTCCGAAAAGGAAAAGTACTGCTTTCCTCTGCTGTGCTCGTAGAACTCTACGAGGTTCTGACGAGAAGGCGGTTCCGACGATATATTGATGACGAAGATATTCGTATTTTTCTGGCGACTCTTACAACCGAGGCGCAGTGGATTGATGCGAATGTGCAGATAAAAGCTTGCCGCGATCCAAAGGACGACAAATTCCTGGAACTCGCTGTTGCGAGCCGCGCCACCCATATCATTACAGGGGACGCTGACCTTCTGACGCTCAATCCATTCCAAACCATCCAGATTCTTTCACCTCATTCATTTCTTGAAATGACGTCTTCCCCTGCTTCTTAAGTCCAAGCACGCCCGTATTTCGGGCGTCCACTGGCCTCGGCACACAGAATGCGCGATAATGCCTGCGCATTTCTGAGGAGGAAACAGTGAGCCGCGCACCAGGCACCTACGCTGTATTCGACACTTCGCAGGGGACGATCGTTTTCCGCTTGCTGGAAAAGGAAGCCCCGAAAACCGTCGAGAATTTTATCGGCCTTGCCGAGGGCACAAAGGAATTCAAGGATCCGCGCACCGGTCAAAAAGTGAAACGGCCGTTTTATGACGGCCTGACGTTCCATCGCGTCATTCCGCAATTTATGATTCAGGGAGGATGTCCTCTCGGGACAGGAACGGGCGACCCCGGCTATCGATTTGCCGACGAGTTCCACCCCTCTTTGCGGCATGACAAGGCCGGCAAGCTTTCCATGGCCAACGCCGGACCCAACACGAACGGAAGCCAGTTTTTCATCACCGTCGCGCCAACGCCGTGGCTGGACAACAAGCACGCCATCTTCGGCGATGTGGTCGAAGGACTGGACGTGGCGACTAAAATTTCCGAATTGCCGCGCGGGGCCAATGACAAGCCCAAGGAACCCGTCATCCTCAAATCATTGCGTATCGAGAGGGTTTAGTCTGGATCACCGCCACCATGCCAAACCCGGCTAATTTATTCCGGATGATGACCGAGATGATATTTGTTTTGCTCGGTTGCTTACTGGCTTTTCTCGGGCTGAGTAACCGGTTCATGTTTAATCCGCGATCTCCCGCATGGCTGGCCCTGGGAGCGGTGCTCCTGTACTGGGGCACACGCGGCTGGATCAACACAACGCGCGCCGCGCGCACAACTGAACGGATGGTGGCGCGCGTGGCAGGGGCTTCCTTAATCCTTGTGGGGATTATGATGTTGGCTCTTGCTTTCGTAGAATTTCAATGGGTGGGAATCATCCTGGCGACCGCAGGCGCCATCCTCGCTCTGCGCGGCCTCGCGGGGGCAGTATTATCCCTGCGAATGTAACGGGTGCAATCCGATACGCGTCTAGGAAGGGAGTTCCACAATGATCAAAGAATTCAAGGAATTCGCAATGCGGGGAAATGTTCTGGACATGGCCGTCGGTATCATCATCGGCGCCGCGTTCGGACAAATCGTCAATTCTTTCGTTGCCGACGTCATGATGCCGCCGATCGGAAGACTCGTCGGCCACGTGGACTTCTCCAATTTATTCCTGAGCCTTACCGGTACGCACTACGACACCATTGCGGCGGCCAAGGCCGCGGGCGCTGCGACGCTCAATTACGGCCTCTTCTTGAATACAGTGATCAACTTCCTGATCGTGGCCTTCGCCGTGTTCCTGCTGGTACGCCAGGTGAACCGCTTCGCTCCGAAGCCCGCGGCCGCGGCGGCTCCCGCGACGCGCGACTGCCCATATTGCCTTTCCGCTGTCCCCATCAAGGCGACCAAGTGCGCACATTGCACTTCTGAACTCCGGGCAGCCTAAGCAGCAACCAAGCTGCTATTGCGGCCGCAGGGACGCTGAAGATTGGAGTTTGGAATGCCCAACCCGGACAAACCTGATTGGAAACAACATGGCATCAGAATTGTTCGGAGCGGAGCGCTGGATCCGAACACCCCGCAGACCCCAGGGATGACGCGCGCGGAAGCCATCTCCCATGCGCGCGTGGGGGCGCAGAAACTCTGGGCAGGAAGGGTCGTGGTTCATCCTGACGCCAAGACCGGTCCCCACCACCACGGAGAATTGGAAACGGTTCTATACATCGTGCGGGGCCGCGCCCGCTTTCGTTGGGGAGACCATCTGGAATTTGTCGACGAAGCCGGCCCCGGAGACTTCATTTACGTGCCCCCATACGTGCCGCACCAGGAACTCAATGCCAGACATGATGAGCCCGTGGAAGCCGTCGTCGTGAGGAGCGGGCAGGAACCCATCGTGATCAACCTGGATATTCCGAGTCCGGAATTAATCCCTGATACACCACAACCAGATCCATTTCATTCCGCGCCCCGGAAGCCTTGAATTCAGTTTAGTGAAACCTCGCTGGAGGTTTCTCAGGTGGCGCCGGCGGGTTGCCAGCGCCCGCGCAATTCAAACCCGCCTGCGGGACGCCGGCGCCACGAAAACCAAGTCCAATTTTCTACGGGAAAATGCGGGCCGGCGGAAGGATGCTGCGTGTCGGATTACAACTCTGATGATTCGCGGAAATCCCGGTAAAATCCTTACTGCGTTTTCCCGTTCGCGGCTTTGTTCTGATCGATGTGTTTTTTCAGGCGGGCGACAACATCCGCTTCTTTCCCTTCTTGCAATTCGTTGAGTACTTCGTCGAGCGCGAAGTGGACTACGTCATGGTGGTGAATTACATCGGGCGCGACGCAATCGCTAAATCTCAGCCATAGACGGTGGATCAGCCGCACTTCGTTGGACGTGAGGTTGGGCGCGTGCGGGCCGAGCAGGAAATATTCCCGTTCTCCTCCCGGCGAAAAAATCTCCAGATTGAATTGCGGGCGGGGGTCTTCGAGTTGCTCCCAGGCGAGACCAATCTCCCTGGCCTGCTCGGGCAACGTAAGCTTGGAGGACCGGCCAAGCACAATCGTGTTGGATTCGAGCTTCACTGCGGCGTTCAGGAGTCCGCTCCATAAGTCGTTGGCCGAAACCACGGCCAAGTGAATGGTCTTGCCGCGTTTTTCCGCCAGCGACAGCGCCCTCGTGAATAGGAACTGCTCGACGCTGCCAAACAGTTGTTCCGCTTCGAGTTCGCTGGACCCGGAGGTTGTCCGTTTGAGAAGACGCGTATGGAGCACTACGACGTCGCGGCGCTCGGGTTTGACGCGGTCCAGCACTGCCTGGAGGTGGTAGAGCGCGTGATAATTGCTGACCGGGACCAGAATGCTGCCGGGGCGGACGCCCAACGCCTGAGGCGAAAGCTCTTCCTGGGCCGCCACATTGAATTGATCCATTTCGACGTGCGCGGCCCCGCGATTGCGGTGCGTGATGCGCTCGGAAACCGTGAACACCCCGAACATGATGCACGAAAATACAATCCCCGCCACGGTGGCACTCGGTTTTGTGAACAAGTTCACGACCGCTATCAAAAACAGTGTCAGGGTGATCAGAGCCAGGCCCAATGGAATTTCCTTGCCGAACAGATGAAAATTGAGCGGCACGCGGTATTCGCGATCTCCGGGATGCGTGTAGCGGATCACCAGCACCGCGATGCCCTGCATCGTGAAACTCCAGATCACGCCGAACGCATAGAGGTTGGCCAGGAACGTCACGTCGCCCCGGCTCAAAAGAATCGTGAGTATCTGAAAACCCACCACGATGTTAATAATGCGGTGCGACGTCCCGAATCTGCGGTGCGGTTGGCGGAACCAGTCGGCCAGCACGCCGTCCTCGGATACGCGGTTGAGCACTCCGTTCGAGCCCACGATTGCGGTATTCACCGCGCCCGCCAGAATCAAGGTGCCCACCGCTACGACAAACACGTGAAATGCCAGGCGCAGCGTGAACGGGCCCACCAAGTTCATGGACAAACCGCCAATGAGATTCTCCAAATATTGGCCACGCGTGCCATCCGGAATAATCATCACGGCGAAAAAGGAAACCAGCGAAGTAAACAGCAGGCTGTAAATAAAAATGATCAGGCCGGCCTTTTTCAGGTTGGGAAGCTTGGGCGCTTCGATCTCGCGATAGACCTGCGCGAGAGATTCCTCGCCGCTCATGGCCAGCACGGAATGTCCGATGCCCACAAATACTGCAATTGCCGGAATCATCTTCAAGAGCTGGTTGCCGTAGAGCCATCCGAGAGATCTCTGATCCAGCTGAATATTGGAAGGCCACGGAAACGGCGGAAGATGTGCGCCGCGGACCCATATCGTGTAGGTACACCAGACGATCAGCAGCGCGACCATCACCGTGGTGACCTGCATGATCTTCAGCGCCTTGTGGCTGGATTCGGGAATCCCCTTGATATTTTCCCACCAGAAATAAATTGTGATCAGGATGGCGAAAGTTGCGGCGGTGGCATTTTCGGAAAGGACGATGCCAATGTGAAAGTAGGCGAATAGTTCATTCAGAAGTCCGGCCAGATATTGCCCCGCGGAAACGCCGCTGATCGGCCCGGTCAAAACATAATCGAACATCAGCGCCGACACGGAAAACTTTGCCAGCGTCCCGCCCAGTGCTTCTTTGACCACGCGGTACACGCCGCCGCGCACGAACATGCTGCAGCTTTCCACGTAAATGGCGCGCACGCAGTAGGAAAACAGCATTACGCCCAGGATGAACCAGGGCGCCGACTTGCCGATGAAGCTTTCCGACTCGCCGCCCGCATAGTAGGCCGAGGAAGCCAAGTCGTTCAGAACGATGGCCGCAGCTCGCCAGAAGGAGATAAACGTCAGCATGGCCGTAGTAGCCACGATGACGCGAGGAACCGTCACAATGCGGGGGGATTCTGGCCCTTGGTTGGTAGGTACGGTCGCCATAAGGAAGAGATTAATATTGTATAAAGATTTTATATTGGCATGATTGCACGACTGTGTCTAGGGTGAGGGCTATTTGTTCTGCTCTATTTCGAGGATAAGTCTTACGGGGTTCGATACTCGCGCGTGCAGTCCTGGCACGGGCAAATCGTCCTCAGATAATCGAAGCTGTAGATTCCCGTTGTATGCCCATCATTGAAGTCGATCTGCAAGGCATAATTTCCAACGGCATGAGCCGCACGAGCGCTGAGCTTCGGCTTGTACATGGGCAGCAGCGGGGAACTGAGGACCGGGGCTGCTGTCGTTCCGGCATGTTCCTTATTCAATTGCTCGTCTTTCAATTCCCGTTCCGCTTTTTTCTCCCGCTCATCGTTGCACATCGCGCAGGGGCAGTGCTCGCGCAAATAAGCGAAATCGAAATGGCTGGCGTGTCGGTCCGACCAGGTGATGTCGACCCCCGCGCCGGATGACACGTGCACCTTCACGCTGGCGGGTTTTCCTCGGACATCGATAGGGATCGGCATGGCGTCGCTTGGTTACTCTTTGGCCAGAGACGGCGCGGTGATCCGGGCGAGGCGTCCGTGCTCAAGTTCCACGCGGCGGTCCGCCAGATTTCCAATCGCCTGCGAGTGGGTCACCACCAGAATCGTGTGCCCCGAATCGTGCAGTTCGCGCAGCAAATTCAGGATGACGACTTCGTTGGCCTCATCGAGATTGCCGGTGGGCTCGTCAGCCAGAATCAGCTTGGGATGATTGATCAGCGCGCGCGCGATGGCCACGCGCTGCTGCTCTCCGCCGGAAAGCTGGGCGGGCACATGATCCAGGCGGTCGCCCAGGCCCACGCGCCGCAGGGATTCCGCGGCCTCTTCTTCATCCGTGATGCTGTGGAAATATTGCGCCAGCATGACATTTTCGACGGCCGAGAGATACGGGACCAGATGAAATTGCTGGAATACAAAACCGATTTTGTCGGAGCGATAGCGCGTCAGTTCGCGCTCACCCAGGTTGGCAATCTCCATGCCATCGACGGCAACGCGGCCTGCGGTGGGATGGTCGAGGCCACCGAGAATATTGATTAGCGTCGTCTTGCCGGACCCGGACGGCCCCATGATGGCGATCCACTCGCCGCTTTCCACGTCAAAACTCACCCGGTCCAGCGCGCGGACTTCGCCGAAGCGCTTTTCAAGATGTTCGACCTGTACCAGCGGCGCCATCATTCTCCTCGCAAGATTTCAGCAGGACGCACACGTCCGAGCAGCCGCAGACGGCAGCGCGCCCACCAGAGCCACTGCTACCGTCAGGACGATTGTAACGGGGAAAACGATCGGCCGCGGAGAAATGGCGACGCCGAACACGCGCCCACCCATCCATCGCGCCAGAACAACCCCAACGAGGAATCCAATCGTGCCGCCCAGCACGCCCAGTGCGCCGGCCTCGGCCAGAAATAAGCGCATGATGCGCTGCACCGAGCCGCCCAGCGCCTTCATCAGACCTACGTCCCGGCTGCGCTCCATGGCCAAAGCGGCCATCGATGCCAGCACTCCCAGCATGGAGAGCGCAAGAATCAACGCAATCGTCCAGAAAATCAGTCCTCGAATCCGGCCCAGAATAATTCCCTCGGCTGCGGCGATCTGGCGCACAGGACGCACGTCGAGACCCGGCAGGGCGTCCGCGAGGCGTTTGGTCACGGCCTCAATTTCAGGAGGCGTTCCCGAAACGCTCAATTGAACCAGGCTCACGCGGCCGGTTAATCCAGCAAGATTCTGCGCGATATCCAGGTCCGTGAAGATTTGGCTATCTTCCGCGCCGCCCGTTGTGACAATTCCTGAGACCATGAGTGAAACCGTGCGTTCACCCGAACGCAACTCGATGGAACTGCCAGGAAGCAAGCTAAGTTGGCGCGCGGCATCACGGCCAACCAGGCATTGTAGATGGCTTTCCCGGGAAGTGATCCAGTTTCCCTCGACCTTCCACCAGGAATTCATCTTTGCCACCTGGTCAAACCAGGTGCCCGCCAGAATTACGGGTTGCGTTCCGGAGTTCGCAGCAACGTACAGGTAAGGCGCCGCCGCAACGATGCGCGGAGATTGCAGTCTGGCGATGCGGTCCATGACTCCGGCGCCGGTGAGCGCCGCGTCGCTGCCGGTAGAAGGAGGCGCTACGACCACGTTCGCGCCAAGCGTGCGGAATTCCTGCGTCAGTTTGCGCTCCGCATCGAGATTTACATTGAGCAGGGCCGAACTAACCGCAGCCCCGCTGGAAAGCGCGACCAGAGCAAGCGCCAGCCGCCCGCGGCTGGCTCCCAGCAATTTCCATAGGATTCGCAAAAACATCGAGCGGGTCGCCACGTCCTCACTCTCCCCGCAACACAGGAGCGGGATCGACGCGCGACGCACGTCCCAGCGGCAAGAGGCTCCCGGCAAGCGCCACCATTGCTGCCAGGATCAAAACGATCGGGAAATAGAATCCACCGAAGCGCGGGAGCAACGCCAAAAATTCCAATGCCCAGGGCTCGCGCCAGCAGAACACCCAGCGCAAATCCCAACGACGCCGCCTGCCAGCGCAAGCAGCAATTGCTCGGCAATAAAAAATGCGCTGACGGCGCGATAGCTTGCGCCCAGCGCCTTCATCAATCCAATTTCCGAGCGGCGCTCCAGCACCGTGGTCGCGGACGTGGCGCCCACGGCCAGCGCCGCGGCAAACAGCGCGGCGATCGTCACCAGCCACATCAAGCCGCCGACGCGCGTGAGAATCCGTCCCTCGCCTTCGGCAACCTGCCGGATCGCGCGCACTTCAACGCCCGGCAACTGCTGTTGCATCTGGTGCGAGATCGAGGAAATGTACGGGCTGCAATACCACCGGTCATATTCGGCGGGAGTCATGGTCCGGGGATCGCGTTCCGAAAATGCATCCGCGGGTTTGGTCAACGCGCTCACCAGCAGGCGCCGGTACTGGCCGGGGCGGCCCGCAAGATCCTGCGCGACTTCCAGCGGCGCGAGTATTGCGTTGTCTTCGCGGCCGCCGGTAGAGACTATTCCGGTGATCGTGAGCGCGTGCGCATGTTCGCCTGCGGTGACTTTGACGCTGCTGCCGACATGCAGACCCAGACGCTGCGCCAGACCTGAGCCCGCCACGGCTTCCTCGGTGCCATCCGAGAACCACCGGCCATCGACATGCCACCACGGATCGGTGGCGGAAACGCCCGTCACGAACTTACTGCCGTCGGGAACGGCAACGGCGTGACTGTACCAGGTGCCGATCAGTTGCTCAGACGGCGCCGCCGGGCGCGATTGCGACAGGAACATCGAGGAACGGGGCAAATCCAACGATATTATTGCGCCAAAAAATGGTCTTCAATTTCCCGAGGTCGCCGCTCGGCAAATACGCGCCGGAATCCACGGGACGGTAGTCGACTCCGCCAATTTCAAGCGGAAGCGTGTCCGATGCGGGTGTGACCAGCAGATTGGCGCCCAGGGAACGGAATTCGTGCGCCAGGCGGTCACCCACGTCGAGCGCGACTTCCAGCGTGGCCGTGGCCACCGCCATGCCCAGCGCGAGCGCGGCGGCCGTCAGCACCTTGCGGCGCGGCTTCCGGGCAAACGAATCGCTGACGATTCGAAAAAACATACTTTGCTGTTCCTGGCTAGTGAGTGACCTGGCTTCTTGCTTGCGCGAGCGACGCAACGTCGATCACCAGCGCGCCATTTTCCGCGCGAGAAGGCACACCGATCGGATTGCACCCACCCGCTTGCCCGATGGTCGGGACGTAAATCGCGGAGGCGCAGTTGCGGCAAACGACGTTCGAACCTTCCTGCCGGTAGCCCGCCATGCCGCAAATCAAGCAGGCGTCCAGCGCCGTGCCCCAGCTCCCGTTTGGTTTGCGAATCACAAGAAACCGGACGCTCGTTCCGTTCGCATCGACGCTGTAAATGTGCAGGTTCGAGTCGCTCACCTCGGAAAGAGGAACGCGAACGACGCTGCCGTCCGCCTGGATCGAGCGCGCTTCGGTCGTCGCCGTCACCCGCGTATAGGCGAATTCCGCGGCGAGAATCAGGATGACCGCCGTGCATGTAAACGCCGAAGCAAAGGCCCAGCGACGCTGTTTGCGGCGTTCCCACTCCAGGCGCCGGCGTTCGGCGGCATCGGCAACATTCGCAGCGGCCTTGCGCGCGCGCGGCCATCCATTCCCGCAGAACCAGCAATGCCGCCGCGCCGAGAATCACGGTGAAAAAGAAGACTTCATTGCGCACGATCGGACCGATGTAGGCCATCTCGACCCGGCTCGACGGCAGCCACATCGCTTCGCTCAATTCATGAACCCCGGTCAGCGCCAGTTGAACGGCGACGAGAATAAGAATCGTGCTGGTGGCGGCGAAAAATCTTGCCGAGAGAAATTTTGAGTGTCCCCTGGAAAAAGAACCATCCGACAGCGATCGCCACGCCCAGGCCCAATGAAGTTCCGATCCATACGGCAAGACCTTCGCTGGAAAGCTCCACGGCGCGCAGAATCAGGGCCAGCTCAGCCCCTTCCCGAACCACCATGAGAAATACAAACGTGGCCAGGCCAATCCCCGCGGAGAATTCGCTTTTCGCCGCATGGCTCTCCACACGCTCTTCAATGTGCTTTTTCAGATTGCGCGCCACGCGGTTCATCCACAGGATCATGGTGACGACAAACACGGCCGCGACCAGGAGCAGCAGCCCTTCAAATCCGTCCTCGCTCACGTTCCAGCGCTCGAGCGCGATGGCCACGGCGAGGCTGGAAACAACCGCCGCCACGACGCCTCCCCACACCCAGCGCACCAGATGGGCGCGGCCCGTGCGGTTCAGGTACACCAGCACGATGCCCACGACCAGCGCGGCTTCGACACCTTCCCGCAGAGCAATCAGAAATGAGGAGAGCAAGCGGACTGTCCTTTGAGAGGCCCTAAGGGCCGCACCCTAGTTGCAACTGAATAGCAACTGGAAATACCAGTGTACACGCCCCGTAACCGAAGGTCAAGATTCTACCGCCTCTGTGCGTTCGCCAAAGGTAGAATATGCATCTACATGATTCTGGCCATGGTTACGCCCCAACATCACCGCGTACGGGAGCCTCTCCCTGGCCGCTTCGCCATGATCGCCAGGAGCCTGGCGGCTGTTGGCTTCTCAGTGCTCCTGGTCGCCGCCCCCGCCAATGCGCAATCGGCGACCGCGCCGTCCCCCTCCTCCATGCCCTCCCAGACTGGCTCACCTGTCGCGTCCCCTCCCCGGCCCGACAAGAGCCGCGCACAGAAAGCGTATCCGTCGGGACGCCACGCGGAGCAATCCGGCGACTGGAAAACTGCCTATGCCGCTTACACCGAAGCAGCCGCCTATGCTCCCACCAACAAGGAATATCCGCTGTTAAAGGAGCATGCGCGGTTTCAGGTGATTCAGGGACTTGTGGACGCCGCGGAGCGCCAGGCAATCTCGGGAAATGTTGCCGATGCCCGCGCCCTGCTGACTCAAGCCCTGGAGATTGACCCGAATTACGTCGTAGCGCGAGAGCGCCTGGCGGAATTGACCCCGGATTCCGTCGCGGTCCTGCCCGAACCAGGCCCAAGGCTCGCCGGCCTCCCGCGCCTCAACACCAGGCCTGGAACGCGGGATTTCGATTACCGGGGCACCACGCGGGGCGCCTATGAAGAAATGGGCCGGCAATTTGGCGTGACATTTGTCTTCGACGGAGATCTTGTCGACCGCTCCGTTCGTTTTGTGGCGCCGATGGTGGATTTCGAGACTGCCCTCAAGGTGCTCGCGCGCCAGACACGAACCTTCACGCGCATCGTGGATACGCACACGCTCTTCGTCACCGAAGACAACGCCCAAAAGCAACGCGACTTCGCTCCGGAAATCGAAAAGAGTCTGGTCCTTCCCGCATCGGTCACCGCCGACGAGATGAACGAGACCGTGCGAATGATCCGCGACATGACCGGGATTGTCCGTACGCAACTCGATACTGCCGCGCACACGCTCACGATCCGCAGCACGGCGCAAAACGTCGCACTGGCGCAGGCGCTCCTCCAGCAAATCGAGCAGCCCCACGGCGAATTGATGCTGGAAATTGAGATTCTCGAAGTCGATCGGAATGCCGCGAATCAATGGGGCATTACACCGCCCACGTCCTCGCAGATGTTTACACTGAGCACGTCCGATATCAATCAACTCAAGGCGGCGCAGAATACGGGGACGTTCATTCAAGTCCTGCAATCCCTTTTCAGCAGCAGCGGGGCGCTGGCGGCGGCTACCGGAGGATTGGGTGCCGTATTGCCTCCGCTGATTGCATTTGGCGGCGGCAAATCCATTTTTCTCGCGACGGTGCCGAGCGTCACTGCGAATTTTAGCCAGACGCTTAGCGCCGTGCATAGCGCGGAACGTATTCTCCTGCACGCTCAAGATGGAAAGCCGGCGACGTTCTTCGTAGGAGATCGCTACCCGGTCTCGCTGGCTCTGCTTTCTGCCAATTTGAATCCCTCGTCAACCGCCCTCGCTGCGGCCGTCCTGTCAGGTTCGCTTCCCAGGACGGATTACCCGGTCGGGAATAGCCCTGTCGCGCTCGCTGAGGCCGACTTCAACGGGGACGGCATCCAAGACTTGGTCGTCGCCAATAAAGGGAACGGGACGACCAGTGCCCTCGGCTCGATATCGATCCTACTCGGGACCGGCGGCGGTGCGTTTGGCACAGCCACCAACATTACGATTGGCACATCGCAAGATACGAATGTTTCCACTCCGTCGGCTGTCGCCGTGGGCAATTTCGGCGGCGACGTCAATATGGACATTGCCGTGACGGATTCGGCCAACAATAACGTTGCGATTCTCCGCGGCAACGGGGCCGGGGGATTCAGTGCGCCTGTGACCTATCCGACCGGGAATGCCCCGGTCGCATTGCTGGTCAAGGATTTCAACGGCGATGGGATTCCGGATCTCGCGGTCGTAAATCAGACCGACGGCACAGTGTCCATCTTGCTTGGACAATCCGGCGGAACATTCGGCCCAAAAACCGATTACCCCGTGGGATCCATGCCGGTGGCCATTGCCTCTGCCGACTTCAATGCCGATGGGGTTGCCGACCTGGCCGTCACCAACAATACGAGTGGTACAGTTTCCATTTTGCTGGGGAACAGCAACGGCACATTTGGACTTAAGACCGACTTCGCTACCGGCGCGTCTCCTCAGGGTATCGCAACAGCAGATTTCAATAACGACGGAATACCCGACCTGGCCGTGGCCTATCAGACGGACACTTTGGGCAACTCGGTTTCCATACTTCTTGGTAACGGCAACGGGACATTTGGCACGGCTACCAATTTCCCAGCTGGGTCCGGCCCTGTGGGGATCGTTGCAGCGGATCTCACCGGAGGTGGTAATCAAGATCTCGCTGTTGCTGACCAGACGGGAAACAATCTGGATATCCTGGCTGCTAATGGTGATGGAACGTTTGCTCTTCCCGTGTCACTGGGCACCGGCAATGGGCCCGTTGCTGTCATTGCGACGGACCTGATTGGCAGCGGGACGCTCGACAGCGCAGTGGCGAATGAATCCTCAAATTCCGTGACGGTTACGCTCAATACGTTGCCCTCTTCCACTTCCGCAGCTAATCCCGCGGAGACCGCGTACCCATCTTCCGAATATGAGGACCTGGGGCTCAAAATTAAGGCCACCCCGCGCCTTCACGCCAATAACGAGGTGACGCTGCAGCTCGAGTTCGACATCCATGCTCTTGCGGGATCTTCCATCAACGGTATCCCAATCCTCAGCAATCGTACGATCGAGCAGACCATCCGGTTGCGTGAAGACGAATCCTCAGTTCTTTCCGGAATCATTCAATCCAGCGATATGCGCTCTATCAGCGGCCAGCCGTATGTATCTGAGACCCCCATCGTCAAGGACTTGATCGGTGCGAATGCCGACAACGGCCAAAAAACCGAGACCTTTATCGTCATCACGCCTCGTGCCCTGCGCCTCCCGCCGCATGATGCCCCCGCGTTGTACGCCGGGCCTGGCGAGCCCTCCACGCCACCCGCGGGCCCCGCGCCAGCTGCCCAACCGGCTCCTCCTCAGCCGCCTCCTCCGGGTACCCCGCCGCAGCCAGGCGCTGCACAGCCGGGACAGGTCCCAGGCGGGCAGCCGCCGCCCCCTGGGGCACAGCAACAACCTCCTCCGGGCGGACAGCAGGGCCCCCTTGGCCCCTTTCAGCGGGGGCGTCCTGAATGACCGCAGTGCCGGGGCGGACAACCTGGCTGCGTTCCACCCTTGCTTCGTCCCACGGCGTGAACCTAAACTGAGATTACCTTGCCCTAGTGAAAGCTTGGAATTGCCTGTACACCTTTGAGTCGTATGGACAGGTGACCCAGCCCAGCCTTTCAGTGCAAGATCGGGTGTCGGCTCTACGCGCCCAGTTTCGTAGTCCGGGCATGAACGCATCCCGCAGTTTCCAAATTGAGCAGGAATTTCAGGGGTCGAATCGTGGAAGCAACGGCGGAACAAGGCGAGAAACCGGTTCCCGAAAAAAAAGAGGACTCTGTTCTTCTTGCTGTCCGGGGCTTGCCTGAAATCCTGGAGCAGCACGCCGATTGGCTCGAGTCGAACGGCGAAACCGGCATGCAGGCGGACTTCTCGCGTGGAAACCTCGAGGGCGCGGACCTGATCGACGCACGGCTCCAGGATGCCATCTTCAACAAAGCCAACCTGAAGGGAGCCGATCTGATGTTGGCGGACCTGCGCGGGGCCAGCTTGCTGCAGGCGGACCTGCAGGATACCAATCTGCTGGGCACCATGTTCCAGCAGTCGAGCCTTCAGGCCGCCCGCCTCAATGGCGCGACAGGGCTTTTCGGCAGGCAACTGGCCGGAGCAAATCTGTTTGGCACGGTCCTTCCCGCGGAAACCTCACCGACGGAAGGGCTCAAGAATGTCACGCAAGTGGCGGGCAGAGCCGGCTGGTTTCTGCTGCTCAACTTGATGCTCAGTGCCCTGGCCTGTTTACGGATATTCACGACTACGGATTCGCAGCTACTGAAGAATGCGCCCGCGCTTCCGTTTTTCGGCATGCAGGCTGATGTGCCGTTTATCCCGTTCTATCTGTTTGGCCCAGTGGTAATTCTCAGCGTTTACGTTTGTTTCCATCTTTACTTGCAGCGGCTATGGGATGGAGCAGCGCAATTGCCGGCAATTTTCCAGGATGGGCGAACACTGGACTCGTGCCTCCCCTGGTTCGCAAAGTGGTCCGCCAGAAGTCATTTCAAATGGCTAAGGAACACGCGCTCCCCGCTTGCTTTTCTTGAAGCCGGGATCGCCATGTTTTTGTTGTATTGGGTCACGCCCGCCGTCGTGCTTGTATTTTGGGGACGATACCTGACGCTCGAAGACTTGCGCGGAACGTCAGCGCTCGTCTTGCTCGTGGGTGGCGCGATCGCGGCGGCCATGAATTTTCCGAGAATGGTTGGGAAAGCGTTTGGAGCCGATTCGCTGCGTCCGGTTGGCGCCAACGGGAACGCAAAGAAGTCTTCGCGTCGCAGGGCCGCTCGGCTTAGAGTGATCGTCCCGATTGCAGTCTGCGTCCTTCTGCTCCTGCTCTCCTTCGGGACCATCCTGGGCGAGCCGCACGGCGTTGGGCGGAGCCCCGAATCTGGCAATTTCGGGTTCAAGACTTGGGCAGCCGATATCTTGTGGAGCGCCGGGTACAGCCCTTACGGACAATTGACCGAAACGGATGTTTCGACGAAGCCTCCCGCCTGGTCCGGAAAAGAAACGGATTTGGCGCTGGTGAAAGGGGCCAGCCTCAATCATCTCAGGCTTCGTTACGTCCAGGCGTATGGCGCATTCTTCGTCAAGGCGCACCTCTGGCAAGCCGATCTGCGCAATGCCTACCTTTCGGAAGCCGACCTGCGGGAAGCCAATCTCCGCCAAGCCGATTTGCAGTATGCCGATCTCGACCGCGCCAAGCTGGCCCGCGCGTCGCTTCAGGAAGCGGACCTGCGCAACGCCAATTTGAACCGCTCCGATCTGCAAGGAGCGAATTTGTCTTCGGTTGTGCTCTCGGATGCAACTCTTCTCGACGCCACACTCGACGGCGCAAACCTGTACAAGGCGGACCTGCGATCTTCGCTCTTGCAAAGGGCCAGCTTGAAACAAGCCGATCTCCGCGAAGCAAATCTCGAAAACGCGAATCTCACGATGGCGAATTTTCAAGAAGCTTATTTGACCTCCACCAAACTGGAAAACGCCCGCCTCCATCAGGCAGACCTCTCCCTCGCAATTCTCACCGACACTGACCTGCGGAAATCCGATTTAAGCGGCGCCGATCTTCGGGGAGCCATCATGCGCGGCGCGGACCTGACCGGCGCGAACCTTCAAGGGGCAAATCTGACCGGAGCGGTTGGACTGACAGTCAACCAGATTTGCTCCGCGGCCAATCTGGCGGGAATTCAGGTGGACGGAAATCTCCAGATGGACGTTCAAGCTTCGTGTGGGACCCGGCGCTAATTGAGCAAGTTCAGGCTAATGGATGACGCCACCGCAAGCCGGGAAATCTGCGAGTAATCGCGATCCGCGGTGATGAATTCGGCTCCCGATTCGATGGCAAGGGCGGCGAAGTAGGCGTCACTGACCAGATTGCCTCTGGCTCCCGAGGCTTTACACAGTTGAGTGAAAATCTGCCAATGGTGCCCCCCCGGGGAGACCACGACGCACGAATCGTGATCGCGCAAGCGGTTCGCCTGTTCCAATGCAAGACCTATCGGCGTGGGATCGGGATAGATCCGCGGATGAGTCACGATGCGTACCATGCCGCACAAGGCCAGCTCCGAAAGCCCGCACATCTCGCCTGAATTCAAAGCCTCTTCAAGCCAATTCTGGTACTTCGCATGGTCTTCCGCGTCAGGTCTGTGGGCGTATACGAGGATATTAACGTCGATGAGGATCATCGATCCCATCCATGATATCGAGCAAGGCAGAGGTATCGGATATGTCCACTCCCGGATACGTCCCGCCTTTTCCATAGGGAATGATCTTGAACTTCTTCTTTGGCGACTTTTGCTTGCGCCGAGCGAGGGTTTCCCGCAAGGCGTTGGCGATAATCTCGGTCAGGGTGGTGTCCGCCTCCAGCGCGGCCTTCTTGGCTTGCAGGATCAGGTCGTCAGGCAGATTGATGGTTGTCCTCATATGCTTAAGCATATCATGGGTAAGTGAGGTCTCTGCGGATTATTTTCCAAGGGGGGCGTCTACGAAGACCTGTTTATAACGAGTTGCGCTGCCAGTTGGCGTAATCAATCGCCTGGACCGAATAGTTCGCGATCTGCAGCCGAAACGCGAAACTCAACAGATGTACTAATCCGCAGATGACCAGTGCGCTTTCAAACTCCTGCTGCTGCATTCGCTTCAGCCATAGTTCTTCTCTTTTTCCGTGTACTTCGAGCACCTGCCAATGAGCAAAAGCGATAGTGGGCGGCATGCCAATCATATGTGGCTCATTCGAGTTGGCCGCGATCCCATGTTCTGCGCGGTCGTTTCTTGCAGGATCAATGTCGAGATAGCGGCCCGAGCCCAGCTGTTGCAATGCCACTTTTTCAGCGATTGTAGGACCCAAGCCTGACGCCTCTTCAAACACAAAATCCACGCTCTCCGAGAGCAGCAGCTTGTTGAGCAACGCGACGTACATCGGATCGTACACATTTCCCAGCCGCTTCTCGGCTCCTTGAATGACGTGAAGCGTTGCCAGAACTGTCACTCGCGGGTTCATACTGACACTCCACATTCGAAGGGTTCTGCCGTTTGCTGCAATGAGAGAGTGATTTTAGCCCCCTCCAGCCACATGTCCTGTTCATACCGTCCGACCGGAGGCGACACGTTCGCCGCAGGACAATCGAAAAGCCAAAACAAAAACGGCCCGCCCCGATAGGATCGGGGCGGGCCGTTCGTTTCTGTGCTCCTTACCGGAGCAATTTTAATCCTGGCAGCGACCTACGTTCCCACACAGTTACCCGTGCAGTATCATCGGCCCTGCGGGGCTTAACTTCCGTGTTCGGGATGGGAACGGGTGTGGCCCCCGCGGTATGACCACCAGGAAAGTCAATTCTAGAAGTTGGAGGTTGGAAGCTGGAGGTTTGATAAACCTCCAGCTTCCGCGCTTTCAAGCTTTGCAACTGAATAGGCTTTTGTTGTTAGGTTTTTCCTGCAAATTCCGCTCGACCAGTAAGCTTATCTTGCGACCGTTTTCTCTCTCAAGGGGAGAACCCTTCGTCGACCCGGTAAAACCGGGACTCCTCAGGGTCCCCATCCTCGTCGGATGGTGACGGTTTGGGAAAGTTTTATGGTCAAGCCGAACGAGCGATTAGTACGGGTCAGCTACGCGCATTGCTGCGCTTCCACCTCCCGCCTATCAAGGTCGTAGTCTTCGACCGCTCTTCTTACCTGCCCGCAGGCGGCTTGGGAGACCTTATCTCGAGGCAAGCTTCATGCTTAGATGCATTCAGCATTTATCTTTTCCGGACTTCGCTACCGAGCTATGCCACTGGCGTGACAACTCGTTCACAAGGGGTCCGTCCATCCCGGTCCTCTCGTACTAGGGACAGCTCCTCTCAAGTCTCCTGCGCCCACACCAGATAGGGACCGA
Source organism: Terriglobia bacterium (assembly GCA_963705015.1). Taxonomy (GTDB): domain Bacteria; phylum Acidobacteriota; class Terriglobia; order Acidiferrales; family UBA7541; genus Palsa-360. The sequence continues at coordinate 3,924,357 of CAVPIN010000002.1, read as the reverse complement.
ACTGTCTCGCGACGTTCTGAACCCAGCTCACGTACCGCTTTAATAGGCGAACAGCCTAACCCTTGGGACCTTCTACAGCCCCAGGATGCGATGAGCCGACATCGAGGTGCCAAACCTAAGCGTCGATGTGAACTCTTGGCTTAGATCAGCCTGTTATCCCCGGCGTACCTTTTATCCGTTGAGCGATGACCCTTCCACGCGGGACCACCGGATCACTAGACCCAGCTTTCGCTTCTGCTTGACCTGTGTGTCTCGCAGTTAATCCGGCTTATGCTCTTGCACTCCACAGCGGGTTTCCAATCCGCTTGAGCCGAACTTTGGGCGCCTCCGTTACATTTTGGGAGGCGACCGCCCCAGTCAAACTACCCGTCTGGCTATGTCTCCCGACCCGTCTAGGGTCGCAGGTTAGAGCGACAGAACAATCAGGGTGGTATTTCACTGTTGACTCCCCTCCAGCCGAAACCAGAGGATCAAAGTCTCCCACCTATGCTACGCAGATCGTCCCGTTACTCACAGCCAGAGTGCAGTAAAGGTGCACGGGGTCTTTCCGTCTAGGTGCGGGCATCCGGCGTCTTCACCGGAACCACAAATTCGCCGAGTCACTCGCCAAGACAGTCGCTCTATCGTTACACCATTCGTGCAGGTCGGAACTTACCCGACAAGGAATTTCGCTACCTTAGGACCGTTATAGTTACGGCCGCCGTTCACCGGGGCTTCAGTTCAGGCCTTCGTTCCCTTGCGGGAGCTGAGCCCTTGCTTTAACCTTCCGGCACCGGGCAGGTGTCACCCCCTATACGTCGTATTCGACTTAGCAGAGAGCTGTGTTTTTGTTAAACAGTCGCAGAGCGCGTTTCGCTGCGGCCGCTTCGGGCTATAAACCCTACAGCGGCACCCCTTCTCCCGAAGTTACGGGGTTAATGTGCCTAGTTCCTGAGCGAGTGTTCTCTCGAGCGCCTGTGGATATTGTCCTTGTCTACCTGTGTCGGTTTGTGGTACGGGCACCTAACGAACTCCTTAGAGGTTTTTCCAGGCAGCGTGAAATCCAAGACTTTGCGACCGTGTGGTCTAGTGGCATGTCTCACCGTTGAATGACCCCGTGGATTTTCCTGCGGGATCCGGCTTACACATACCAATCGGGACGTCCATCACCCGACTCCTGTATCCTTCTGCGTCACCCCATCGTGTTAACGTTCATTAGGTGGGACAGGAATATTAACCTGTTGTCCATCAGCTACGCCTCTCGGCCTCACCTTAGGACCCGCCTAACCCTGAGCGGATTAACCTTCCTCAGGAAACCGTAGACTTTCGGCGACACGAGTTCTCATCGTGTTTATCGCTACTTATGCCGGCAGGGTCTCTTCCGTGGCGTTGAGTAGTCCTCTCGGTCTACCTTCAGACTCCACAGAATGCTCCCCTACCAAAACAATATGACCGTAGTCACATTGCATTTCTAAGCTTCGGTCACAGACTTGAGCCCCGTTGGATTGTCGGTGCATGATCGCTTGACCAGTGAGCTGTTACGCTTTCTTTAAAGGATGGCTGCTTCTAAGCCAACCTCCTGGCTGTCCGAGCGATCACACTTCCTTTCCCACTTAGTCTGTACTTAGGGACCTTAGCTGTCGATCTGGGTTCTTTCCCTCTCGACCACGAAGCTTATCCCTCGCAGTCTCACTCCCGTATAGTTGTCCGCGGCATTCGCAGTTTGATTGGATTCGGTAACCTTGGTTGGTCCCTAGTCCATTCAGAGCTCTACCACCGCGGCAATTCATACGAGGCTGCCCCTAAAGGCATTTCGGGGAGAACGAGCTATCACGGAATTTGATTAGCCTTTCACCCCTACCCTCAGTTCATCGGAGCGATTTTCAACTCACAACCGTTCGGCCCTCCAGTGGCGTTTAAGCCACCTTCAGCCTGACCAAGGGTAGATCATCCCGCTTCGCGTCTATTCCCACATACTATTCGCCCTATTCGGACTCGCTTTCGCTACGGCTCGCTTGCGCTTAACCTCGCATGTGAGAATAACTAGCCGGCTCATTAAGCAAGAGGCACGCCATCAGGCATTCAGCCGGGCGAACCCGGAGATAGCCCTTTGACTGCTTGTAAGCATACGGTTTCAGGTTCTATTTCACTCCCCTCGCAGGGGTGCTTTTCACCTTTCCCTCACGGTACTAGTTCACTATCGGTCGCCAGAGAGTATTTAGCCTTGGAGAGTGGTCTCCCCAGCTTCCCACGGGATTTCGCGTGTCCCGTGGTACTCAGGATACCGCTTCGAGTCCGGTAAGCTTTTGGTTACGTGGCTATCACACTTTATAGCCCCGCTTTCCAGCGGGTTCACCTAGCCTCCGGATTGGTAACTCTACTCACGCGGTCCTACAACCCCGCCGTGTAAACACGACGGTTTGGGCTCTTCCGATTTCGCTCGCCGCTACTTTCGGAATCTCTGTTAGATTTATTTTCCACCAGGTACTGAGATGGTTCACTTCCCTGGGTTGACTCGTACCAGCCTATATATTCAGCCGGCCGTAACGTGAGTTCATCACGTTGGGTTTCCCCATTCGGACATCCCCGGGTCAAAGCCTGCTTGCGGCTCACCGAGGCTTTTCGCAGCTTGCCACGTCCTTCATCGTCTTCTGGCGCCAAGGCATCCACCGTACGCCCTTAGTAGCTTAACCATAAAACTCACCCAACACGTGACCATCTTTACTTTGCTGGACTCCAAGTAGAGCCCAGACCCGTACGAGATGGACATCCAGGACCCCGCCGAAGCGGGGCTAAGAATTTTTCCGTTTCTTGCAGAACGGAAAAATCAGATGTCGAGCAAGCTCGCCTTTCCACAATTTGCTCTGCTCGAGCAGAATTTGCAGATTTCGTATCACGTCCAGGATTCGTGCGAATCCAAGCCGCGATACAAAATGCCAGCCTATTCAGTTGTCAAAGAACTTTGTCCCCGATCCGATCGGGGCGCCCCGCTCCTGGCGGAACGTTCGCTCGCCTTTCTTTCGAAAAGACGCGAAACAATAAAAAACCCGGCGTCGAGCGCCGGGCCAAGCCGTCCGCACACATCCGGACGGGTTCGCGCGATGCTCGACTGTTTGCTACCCTGAGTTCGTAACCGACCTCTCTTTTGGGTGGTATTCCGAAACTCTAGATCGCCCCTGACGACAACCACTGCTATTCATCAGACGAATCGAGAGTATATCAGAATCTTTTGATTCGTCAAGCGGCTGTTTTCGAACGTGTGAGAATCCTGTGAATTTCTGGGGCGCCTGCCCCATGAGCACCTTAATCCTGCGCCAAGCACGATGTAAACGCCCGAATTTGCTATGGTTTGGCGATCACTCCGCAGGCGATGCGATCGCTCGTGAGCCGCTGCGCTCCGCGGGGGCGAACCAATTCCCCTCGCGCTCAATTATAACCATTCGATGTAATGGTCAGAGGCACTGCATCCCAGGTCAATCCTGCAGGAACCTGGTTCAGCGTCTTTCCTTCCAGATCCAGGAACACTCCCTCCAGAGTTCCCTTTAATTCCTTGCCGTTCTTTCCATTTTCCATGTGAAAACGAAATGTAAGATTTTCTGTTCCAATCAGTGTCCCTTTGCTGGGGGGCGCGTCCTGAATATTCGCGATTAAATGAGCTACGAAATTGCCGTGCCCCTCGCTAACCCAGGTCCCAATGAACGCGCTTTCAAGAAACGTTCCGTTCGCGAACGTGATCCCCGTTGCGTACATCGATGGCGCCGCTTCCACAACACTCCCGCCCGGCAAAAAACTGATGAGGTTATGCCGCACCACGGACGAACCCGGCGTTCTCCGCGTGCCTCTCCAGGAACCAATCAAGCTGGCGGAAGAATCATCATCGGCGTGGCTGGTTCCCGGTCCTGAAACGAAAAAACCCAGGACGCCCAGAACGCACAGGATCAGCAAAGCCCGAATTCCTTGCTTGCGCATCTTACCCTCCGAGGCCGCATGCCCAATCTTACAGCAAACCGTCGCGAGCGCCGTCACTCGCAGCCCGCCGGAAACCAATCCCACCCACAACCGATGGGAGCAATATATATTTCAGCGCTCCTATGTGCAAAGATTTTAAACGGCAGTTCCGCTATCGCGCAACAGGCTTGCACAGAAGCTTACTTGTTGGGAATAACCTGAATGAGAAATCAAAACCTCCCACCGCTTCGAAATCGCTCAGAGGCTGCCGCACCCTGCGAAATCAATGTTTCAGAGAATCCCTCTCGACGGGAAAAGGAGCCAAAAGAAAAATGGTAGCGCGACGCCGATTATCAATTGAGGACGGACGTTCTTAGGCCCGACAATAGCGAGGAGTATCGAAAGCAGAAACAAAGCAACCATCGCATCTTGAACCGGGTCCCAATCCCAAGGGGCATTCACGATCACATTGTGAATGAGAAGCGTAACCGGGAGAGCGTAAACGAAAACATTGCTGGCAGCCCCAACATAAGCGGCCCGCCGGCGCCAAGAAAACCTGTTACCAACAACAGCTGACCGCCTCAAACGACGTACCGCATCGACATCGAGGACGATGGGCAAAACTGCAACCACCAAAATCAGCGCCCACTGAATTATTGCCGAAACGACCTCTCCGAGGAATCCAATGCGTTGCACGGGACCATTTTCGCACCGGGCGGCACAGGACAGGAATCAATATGAGGATGCTCTCGCTTATCGTACAACTCCTGATTAACGCCCCTATCGCACAAGCGAAAGCTGGATTGATCCTTGGGATCTCTCCTCGATTCGACTTCGAAACAAGCTAAACGTAGCTTCGGAAGTCATCGAAAAAACGCCATGAAAAGGTGGCGCGCCCGGAGAAATTCGAATTCCCGACCCTCTGCTTCGAAGTTGTGGGGTTGCAAGACCTAAATGCCTTATCGTCTGTTGCCTGCAGGCGAGAGTTATTCCCGGACCTGTCCTGAGTTGGGCTACGCAGGCTACAGCACCTCCCTCATCACACATTCATGAAAGGTAAAAAAACCGGTGCTGATAGTTTTCTTTTCATTAAAGATTGCATAATTCCTCGGCTGCAACTTATTGTGAAAGCCTGGCCGAGCCTTTTGGGACCTGCCCATATCAATTCATTCCTATGATACGCGCCTCTCCAGACGCCGACTTCCCAGAATTGTCGCTTCCCCAGCGCAACATAAAGAGATTACCCCGTAAAAATTATTCCTTGTTGCTATCGGCACAAGTCTCCATGACGGAGGTGCCCTATCTGACCACATATGAGAAAATCGCATTATGAATAATCTGGTCGGCCTGCTGATCGCCGCGATCGTTACGATGTTTTTCGTGCGGCGATACCTCAAAGAGCAAAAGGCCCGGGAGGCACGCGCTCATGAGGCTGCGAAAAAGGGCAGCCTGCGTTCCGACGGGCCTCAATCGCAGCATCCTCATATCGACACAACATCTTGCATCGGGTGCGCGACGTGCACGACGGTTTGTCCGGAAGGCGACGTCCTGGCCATGCTGGCGGGGCAGGCCGTCATCGTGAATGGATACAAGTGCATTGGCCACAGCCTGTGCGCGGAAGCCTGTCCCGTGGGCGCCATTACGATGGTGATGGCCAGCCCCAGCATGGGCGCCGACATGCCGCAGCTGACTCCGCAATATGAAACCAGCATCGCGAATATGTTCATCGTGGGTGAACTTGGCGGATTGGCTTTGATCAAGAATGCCGTCAACCAGGGACGCGATTGCATCGATACGATTGCGCGCGAAATTCCCGGACTGCGAGGCGGCAAACCGGCGCCGGATGTCCTCGATGCGCTGATCGTCGGCGCGGGCCCGGCAGGGATCAGCGCCTCGCTGCGCGCCATCGAACGAAAACTGAACTATCTCACTGTGGATGAGGGCGAAATCGGCGGCACGGTCGCGAAATATCCTCGCCAGAAATTGGTCATGACCAGCCCGGTGGAACTTCCTATTTACGGGAAATTTCAGGAAGACGGAACTTTCCAAGGAAGACCTCCTGGCCGTCTGGAAGGAAGTGCTGCATAAAGTTGATTTCAAGTTTCGCAGCGGCGAAAAAGTGCGAAGAAATCAAAAAGGGAGAAGACGGCATATTCACCGTCATGACGACGAAGGGCCTATACCGCGCCCGCACGGTGGTCCTGGCAATCGGCAAGGGGGGCAGTCCGAGGAAGCTCGGCGTCAAAGGGCGAAGAATTGCCGAAAGTAATGTACCGGTTGATTGAAACCGACCATTACGTGAACAAGAACATCCTCATCGTCGGCGGCGGGGATAGCGCCGTCGAAGCCGCCATGGGGCTTGCCAACCAAGTCGGCAACAAGGTCACGCTCTCCTATCGGAAGGAATGTTTCACCCGCCTCAAGGACCGGAATGAAAAGCGCATGGAAGAAGTCATTCGAAAAGGAAAACTCCAGGTTATCTTCAATTCCAATCCCGTCGAGTTTACGCGAGAAATCCGCAATCCTCGATGTGGGCGGCAACTTCAAGGAAATTCCCAACGATTTCGTGTGGGTTTTTGCGGGCGGGGAGCCTCCCACCGCCTTCCTCAAGAAGATCGGCGTCAAGGTTGGCGCCCGCGACATGACTACCGAGGGAAGCAGCGAAGCAAAGCAGAAGCGTTCTGGTCCACACCTAACCTAGAACCGATTTCCCGCAACGACCAGGCAGAAAATTAAATCCCAGGATAAGGCTACCGCGGAGGCATACTCCCCTGCGCATTCACGGGTGGATGTCCTGGCGGCAGCGAACTGCCGGACCCAGAATTCACGAGATTCCTGAAGTCGGGCAGCGATGGTCGATGACGTCGACGCCGAATTCTGGTGAGGATTTTGGCCTGGCCCGGGATGCTCGATCGCTCCTCCTGCGGGCTGGCTGTTTTGCACGACCCACTTGCCGTCGTGCTTTTGCCAGTTTATAGCTGACCTGCATGCCCGCGCCTTGCGGCGCGCCCGTCTTCGGGCGAAACTCCACTTGCGCCTGCGCCTGGTCACCCTGAATGGAAACGTTTTGAACATTCATATCCATCGCGCTGAGGTTCAGGGTCTTCAGCGAAGTCAGGTGCTGGTTGATGCCCGATCGGATGCCGTCGGAATCGCTTTCCTGTTGGTTGCACCCTCCGAAGAAAACGAGCATGGCAAACAACATGGAATAATAGAGCGGCGCGCTTCATGGAAATCTCCTTCGACTTACCTATATCCCATTCCCAGCACCACAACAATGTGCAGGATGGCGAGTATGGCAAAGGAATAACTGAAGGGACGATGGACCACGTGCCACAGATTAAACACCTGCTTCGTTCGGGAGAGAAACAGTACGCGTTTGGACAGCGACGCCTGCAGCCGCGCCACTCGAATCGCGCGTTCCAGCTGGGGATTGTGCGTCGGCAGAATTCCGAACAGCGAGACCGAGCCACGCTCCGAAACCTCCAGCGCGCAGGCGCAGCCAGGAAACTTGAAATGGCCGCTTGAAATCCAGCCAGATCATCCAGCAAAGCGCCGCCACCATCGAAGTTTCGAGCAACTTGAGCCGCCGAAGGCAAGGCAAACAAGTTCGATCAGGTAGGTCCCGATTTTTTCGTGCTTTTCTTCCGCTTCCCATCGAAGCTTAACTTCCATTTCCTGAATTTCCTTGATGGAAAGCTCGGCGGCGTTCAAACTTCGGGGAATCTGCGAGTACAAATAGCGCCCAATAAAGCCGCTGAGCGTCACCGCCGTCATGATCCAGAAGGCCATCCCGGCAATGCCCGCCAAACTTGAAGGAGGAATGCAGCGCGATCACCAGCGGCGCGGCGGTGCCGAGGATGACGTGGAAATCAAGCCAGTGCCGGGAATTGCCCTGGCGTCCCGAGCCATCCCCAGCGTTTGCGCAGAGGATAAAGATAAATCAGGAAGAACAGCAGTACGCCGAACACGCCCAGATTTACGCCAATCGGGCCGCTCGGCCGCAACAAGGCATGCTTGGGCGAAAAGGGACGCTCGTTGGAGCCAAGCGTGTAGTAGTCGAATCCGTAGATGGCGAACGCGGCGACGAACGCCGTGGACACAATCCAACCGGCCAACAGGCGGTGGCGGTGCTTTCGTCTCCGAGGTATCCCTGCTCAAAATGGCGGCTTGTACTGTCGCTGATTGACTCATTGGTTTTGACCGATCTCCTCATGAACGTTGACGTCAAATCTCTTGTAGTCCGTGAAGCGATGGAGGTTGCGCCAATGCTGGTGCGGGGTCTCGACATCGATTATAGCCGAGTCCGGAACCCACACGGCCTCCTCCTTATCGTGGAATTGATGTAAAGCAAAATGGACTTCGCTGTGCATGCCGGCCAGCCCCACATCGCTCAATCCGGAATCCACTGTGGCTTCCATCTTTACCACTGCTCCGGATTGGGGCTCGATCCAAAGCGTGCCGGACAAAGGCAGCGGGTAATTTTTTCCGCGCAGCCGGAGCGTCGCCGGCGAAGATGCCCCGGGAACTGGGCTTAAAGCGAATCTTGGAGTAGGACACTCCCGCGATCGCTTCCGAGCCATCGGGTTCGAACACGTAGCTCGCCTCATACATGGGATGCGCCACCAGAAGCAGGCTGGCAAAGCCGGTGGTCACCAGCAATGTCCGAGCCGGATCGCGAAAGGCGGGATTGTGAGACTCCCGCGTCTCATTAAACTTCCATTTGCCGTTCTGGTCGCTGGTCTGAAATTGATAATCGTAGCCGGAGGTTTCCCGATAGATCGTTCTGCCGCTTGCGTTCAGTACGAGTTGCGTAACGGACTCTTTGCAGGTCAGGTCGGAAAACTGTTCGAAATATTCCTGAACGTGTTTTCGCATGCGCGCCAGGACATCGATCGGAGGGGAAACGGTCAGCCTCGTCCGCCGGGGCCTGCGCAGCGCAAGATCCAGCCCATGACTGCGAAAGCCGCAGCTGAGCGCCAGCGGCACGCCACCAACTGGGTCGATGCGCGAGTCTGGCTGATTTCCAGTGTCGGGCAGAGAATTTGGCTCATTTGTGAACGAATCCTCCAAACCGGTATCCGAACGTCAGATTCATCTGGCGTAATTCATGCGATGTGCCGGTGTTCCAACTGTACAGCGCCTTCGACAAAGTAGCGCGGCCCGATCGTCCAATCCACGGTTCCGGTCACGAATCTGGAATTGGAGTTGGCGCTGAAAGCTGGAATTGAGATGCTGCATCCCGCCTTGCAGCTGAACGTGCAAGCGATCGGCAAGATTTCTGGACAAGGAGATAAACTCGTAAGTTCCCTGGCCGAAAGAGCTGTTGAATTTTGTATACCGCAGGTCCACTTGCAATCCAGTGTTGCGGATTTCCCCAAACGTAATGCCGTACATCTGGTTCCAGGAAGATGCCGTATCGGTGCTGCTCTTGCTGCGGCCGATATCGGTGGAGAGTGCAATGCGATACGGAAATTCCACGCGCACCCCGCCGCTCAGTCCCTGGAAAAGGTACTGATCCAGCAGGCCCGTGCTGATCAGCGCCGGGTCAAACGTCGGCAAATTGCGCAGATAATTGTCATTGAGATCGAAGGTCAGCAGCTTGATCGGCTGATATCGCACGCTCGTGAAACTCTGCGTGATCCCCGTGCCATAGGAAGCGCCGTCCGAGCGGCGTCCGCGCCGTATCGGCCTGGAGCGAATTGTAAACGGAGAAAGTGCGGCCCAGCGAAAACATGTTCTCGAAGAACGCGAACTCGCGCGCGACGTGCCATCCGATGCTGGTCATGGCCAACCCGAACGTGCTGCTGAATCCGCTAGTGCTCGAAGTCGCCTTTCTCGTAGTTAACAAAGGTTCCGGCGATTTGCTGATTCGGGTTGTAACTCCAGGAAGTCGGGTCCGGAGTGGACCCGCCAAACACGCCAACGGTCAGCCGTTGCGACAGCTTGTCGCCGAAATAGCCGCCGTCAATCGTGCTCAAGCTGGGCGCATACGGCAAATACAGGCGCCCGACGCCCATGGTGATAACGGAATCGGGATTCTGGTAATACAGGCCCAGGTGGTATGTTCTGTTGATCAAGTCATTCAAAGTGGTCGGCGAAGTTCCGCTGGAGATGCCTGTGTTTTGCGTATTCAGATTGCCCCGCCAGTAGCCGGTGAAATTCCAGTGGGTGCCCCCGATCCGGCTCATGTCGGCTTCCAACATCAATCCGACCTGCCGGGAGCTGAAGCCGCCCGGTTCGGACAGGTTCCCAAAATCAAACCCGATAACGCCCGCGCATCTGGTTTTCAATGGTGTGCGTTTGTTGCGGGTGGTGCAGCGGCTGCACGGACCTCTTCGTCCAGCGGGTCCCCATAGGAAAATGTGACGACGACGGGATAGTTCTCGGATTCCAGGGCATCGCTCTTGTCTTGCCGCAGGTGAACGCTTTCGACGTCCAGATAGGCGATGTCGCCGACGCTCAAATCTTCCGGGAATTTATGATTTCAGCGGCGCTCGAGGAGTCGGCCACGGAAAAGATGCGCACATCGGCAATGGGCTCCTGCCCCTGAAATCTCACCGCCTCAGTTGTTCCGCCGCCGGGGTCGGCGTGGACCAGATGCAGGAGCATCCCCTCCTCCAGTCCCGCGTTGCGCCCGGCATCCAGATAGACGGCACCTTCGGAAATATACTTCACTTGAAAAATGGCTTTCTGCTCCCGCGGCAGCGGGCTGGCTTTGGAGCAGACTGAGTCGCCGCGCGCGGGAAAAAGTGTAATTCCGAGCGCCACTGCGCAAATTAGAATTCGCCACACCGAGTTCTTCATTCCCGGTTAACCATTCGGGTGACATCCCGAAGCAGTACAAGTCATTGGTCCATAGTTGCCTGCGTTATGCCGCCCGGAGTCGGATTGCCAGCTCGATTCCGGCGTATGGCACCCGTTGGTGCAATTGAAGGTTGAAAATTCGCAAGCCGCCCCAGCGGTTTGGTGGCAGGTTTGCGCAAGTGGCACTCTGGTGGGGGATCTTCCACCACGTGTGAGTGAATGTCGCACCCGTCCATGCAGTCGTAGTGTGGCAGGTCGAGCAGGTGCTCGGGGCCGGGAAGCCAGTGCCGGTATGGTCCGGTACATTTCCGCCATAGGTTGACGTGCTTTGCCAGTCGGCCGTATGGCAACTGTAGCAATCGGTCGGAGGAACAGCGGTCGTAAGTGTGGCAAAGGTTGCAGGCCGTCGTAATGTGAGCGCCAGTCAGGGCAAAGCCCGTGGTGCTGTGGTCGAATGTCGCGCCCAGCCATGAGGTTGTGGTGTGGCACGAGGCGCAAGTAGTCGGATACGCCAGAGCGATGTGGTTCGGAACCGACCCGCCGAGAGTCGTGGTGCTTTGCCAGTCGGCGGTGTGGCAGCTGTAGCAATCGGTGGGCAACGTGCCGCTGTAGTTGCCATTCACATGGCACAGCGCGCAGGCCACGGTCGTGTGCGCGCCGGTCAACGGAAAGGTTGTCGTGCTGTGATTGAATGTTGAGCTTGTCCAGTTTGTAGTGGAGTGGCAGACCGAGCAGTCGGTCGGGAACCCGGCCGTAATATGGTTCGGCACCGCGCCGCCCAGCGTTGTGGTGCTTTGCCAGTCGGTGGTATGGCAACCGTAGCAGGCAGTGGAACTCAGCGTGAAGTTGTTGCTTATGTGGCAGGAAACGCAGGGAGTCGGCGTCGGGGAAACGTGCATTCCCGTCAAGGCAAACCCTGTCGTGCTGTGGTCAAACGTCGCCGTGTTCCAACTCACCGTGGTGTGGCAAGTGGAACAGTTCGCAACCGCGAAAGCGGCTCCGGCCGCGGAGTGCGGCGGGGCGTTGGTCTGTTGCCAGTCCGTTAGATGGCAGCCTGAAGTTCCGCATGCGGTTGGAGCGATATTCAAAGCATAGTTGCCATTGATGTGGCACAAACTGCAAGCCACCGTCGCATGGCTGTTGGTCAGCGGGAAACCGGTGCTGCTGTGATCGAAGACCCCCGCTGCCCAAGTCGTGATCGGGTGGCACGAGGCGCACTGCGCGGCCGTGGTGGGGAATCCCGCTGTAACGTGATTGGGCACGTTCCCGCCAATTGTTGTGGTGCTCAGGAAAACCGCCTGGTGGCAGCCATAACAATCTGCCGAATTCAGCGCGTAGTTGTTGCTGATGTGGCAGGAGGCGCAGGGCGTCGGCGTGGGGGACGTGTGTGTTCCGGTCAAAGCAAATCCGGTCGTGCTGTGGTCGAACGTCGCCGTGGTCCAGCTCACTGTTGTGTGGCAATTCGTGCAGTTCGCTGCAGCGAATGAGGGTCCAGCTGAGAGTGCGGCGGAGCGTTGGTCTGCTGCCAGTCCCCGCCATAATTTGTGTTCAAATGGCAACCCGAGTTTCCGCAATCGGTCGGAGCGATATTCAAAGCATAGTTGTTATTGATGTGGCACAAACTGCAAGCCACTGCCGCGTGGCTGTTGGTCAGCGGGAATCCGGTTGTGCTGTGATCAAAGACGCCCGCGGCCCAGGTGGTGATCGGATGGCACGTGGCGCAAGCAGAAGCTGTGGTCGGGAAACCAGACGTGACGTGATTCGGTACGTTCCCGCCAATCGTCGTGGTGCTGACGAAAGCCGCCTGGTGGCAACCATAGCAATCCGCTGAATTAAGGGTGTAGTTGTTGTTGATATGGCAGGAAGCGCAGGGCGTCGGCGTCGGGGACATGTGCGTTCCGGTCAAAGTAAACCCGGTGACGCTGTGATCGAACGACGCCGCGTCCCAGCCCGTCGTCGTATGGCACGTGGAGCAGTTCGCCGCCGCAAAAGCCGCCCCAGATGTGGAGTGCACCGGATTGTTCGTTTGCTGCCAGGTCGTCAAATGGCATTGTGAGTTCCCGCAATCGGTCGGGGCAATCGTCAGCGCATAGTTGTTGTTGATGTGGCATAAATTGCAGGCCACGTTGGCGTGGCCGTTGGTCAGCAGGAAACCTGTGGCGCTGTGATCAAAAACCCCCGCCGACCAGGTGGTAATCGGGTGGCAGGTCGCGCAAGCGGAAGCCGTGGTCGGGAACCCCGCCGTGACGTGATTGGGAACCGCCCCGCCGATCGTTGTCGTGCTCAGGAAAGCCGCCTGGTGGCAGCCATAGCAATCCGTCGAATTGAGGGTGTAGTTGTTGTTGATATGGCAGGAGGTGCAGGGCGTCGGCGTCGGGGACATGTGCGTGCCGGTCAAGGTAAACCCCGTCGTGCTGTGGTCGAAGGTCGCTGTGTTCCAACTCACCGTCGTGTGACAAGTGGAACAGTTCGCCGCGGCAAAAGGCGCCCCAGATGTGGAGTGCACCGGATTGTTCGTTTGCTGCCAGGTCGTCAAATGGCACTGTGAGTTCCCGCAATCGGTCGGAGCGATCGTCAACGTGTAGTTGTTGTTGATGTGGCAGGAAGCGCAAGCCACATTGGCATGCCCGTTGGTGAGCGGGAATCCCGTGGTGCTGTGATCGAACGTCGCCGTCGTCCAGCTTACAGTCGTGTGGCACGTTGTGCAGTTCGCAAGCGGCAAAAGCCGCTCCGGCCGTTGGATGCACCGGATTATTGGTCTGCTGCCAGGTCGTCAAATGGCATCCTGAATTTCCGCAATCGGTCGGCGCGATCGTCAGGTTGTAGTTGTTGTTGATGTGGCAGGAAGCGCAAGGCACGTTGGCATGGCCGTTGGTCAGCAGGAAACCGGTCGTGCTGTGGTCGAACTTGGCGTTCAGCCAAGTGTCAAATGTGATGTGGCAGGTTTCGCAAGTGGTCGAAAATTTTGCCGCGACGTGATTGGGATTGGTTGTGGCTCTGAAAATCCGTCAAGTGGCAGGACGCGCAGGCAGTCGAGAGTCCCATGTATTGTCCGACTGCGGCGTTCTTGTGGCATTCCTCGCATTCCACCACGGCGTGCGCACCGAGGAGCGGAAATCGGTTGAAGTGATTCTTGATCGATTGAACCGATACCTTCCAGCCCAGGACGTGTGGCATTCGGCGCAATTGGCGCCATTCTGGCGGCGATGAATGTCCGCGTGGCAGTCCGCGCAGTTCTTGCCGACATCGGTAAAGACCGGCTTGAGGTGGCACTCGGTGCAGTACACTTTTTCGTGCATCCCGCGGAGAGGATACCGCGTGCTGTCGTGATTGAATTCGGGAATGCCGCGAATCGGCGTCCAACTCGTGCTGGTGTGGCAGTTCTCGCAGGGAATGTTAAGGGGGCCGTGCGGACTTCGGCTGGGCTGCCGCTGGGCATCCGCCGGACAGGCAAAGGCAAGTGCAAAGACAAAGAACACGAGCCAACTACGGACCTGGAATAGTCTCGAAATCATTGTCCCCAGACGCTTTAGCTAAGCTCCGACACTCAGCGCCGAATTTGGGAGTCGCTAACATATCGTTTCCATGCTCGCTAAACAACTGAACCTAAGGCCAGTTAAAGGCCATGTCCTTTACAATCACATACATCATAAGCATGCAGCATTCGATCCCGACCTTAAGCAAGATTGCCTTATTAGTTGTTCCATCTCCCTCATTTTATTGCCTTTAGCCATTGCGCCCGCACCCTATCGACCAGCATTATCCCGGCAGTGCTTTCAGCAGCCCTAAAGTGGCTCGGACGTCCGGCCCATGGCAATCCGCACAATTCTTCGACGTCGGCTTGTAAAACAGGACCGGCTTGCCCTGGACCTCGCGCTGCAACGCGTGGCACATGGGGCATCCGACGTTGGCATGGCCTCCCTGCAAGGGGAAATTGCGTGCGCTTATCGTGATCGAATGTTGACGGCGTCCATCGCTGCACGACGTGGCAGTCCGCGCATTTGGTGATCCCGTCCTTGGCGGCGAATTGGCCGCCATGCGGATCGGTGTGGCACGCTTCGCAATTCTGCGGCGTTCCTTTGAACTGAATGTCATGCGTGCCCTGAAGCGGCTTGTGGCAATCGCTGCAGGCGACCGTGCGATGAGCGCCCAACAACGCAAATTTCGTCTTGGAATGATCGAAGCCCCTGATGTCGATCCAAGAACGCGTGGTGTGGCACGCCTCGCAACCCAGGGCAGTTCCATCGTGCGCGCTTGAGCGCCATGCGATCCTTGAATTCACCTTTGTGGGGATCGGTGTGGCATGCCGTGCAGGTTCGGTCTTCGAAATGGAATGGCAGAATCTTGTCCGTTCTGCCCGCCGAGACCAGCTTTGTGGCAATCCGCGCAGGAGACCGCCGCATGGGCTCCCGTAAGGGCAAAGCGCGTATTTTTATGCTTGGCAATCGTGAAAGTTGAGCGGTGAAAATCCTTTACCGTGTGGCAGTCTTCGCAACGATTCTGGTAAGGCGCGGCAGCGAACTGTTTGTCATGGGCGTCCTGGTGGCAATCCATGCAGGCCGCAAATTTCACCTTATATACAGTGTCCTTTCCCGCCGGGGTATGGCATTTCTCGCAAGCGACAGCGGCGTGCTTTCCTTCGAGCGGATAATGAGAGGTCGCGTGCTCCTTCACTCCGAATTCAGAAGGCTTCCAACCGTTGACGGTATGGCATTCCGAGCATTCGCCTTTGCTGGCTCGCGCCTGGAACTGGCCCTTGTGCGGATCGGGGGAATGGCAATCCGCGCATTGGGCGAATGCCAGCGGCGTTTGAAATCACCTCTGGCATGGCAACCGCTGCAATCCACCTTCAGGTGCATGCCAAGAAGAGGATATTTGGTTTTCGAATGGTCGAACTGCGACCGCCGACATGTTGACTTTTTTCCAGCTGCTTGTCGTGTGGCAGGATTCGCAGGTGCCTTTAAAGGCCCCCTTGTGCGGATCGGTGTGGCAGGCGATGCAGGTATCAAACTTAATTCCCGTATACTTGACGGCATGCTCCGGTCCTGAAGGAAAGTGGCATTTTTCGCATGCAACCTGGGCATGCATGCCGGTCAGAGGATATTTTGTTTTGGAATGGTCGAACTGCTTTGCCTGCTTCCAGTCGCTGATGTTGTGGCAGCGCTGGCAATCTCCGCCGAGCTGGCCTTTGTGGGGGTCCGTGTGGCACGTGACGCAATCCTTTGAAAGCCCCAGATAAGAACGGTTGAGGTCCGTTTTCTTAATCAGTGCCCGTTCCGCAGGGACCATATGCGCGGCGGTGTGGCATTTCTCGCAGGCGACGGCGGCATGTTTTTCCACGAGCGGATAACCCGTCAGTTTGTGATCGAATTGCTTGAGGGACGGTTCCCAATGAACCAGCGTGAAATCCACGCCGTTGTGTTCCAGGTGGCAGCGAACGCAGTCCCTGCCATTGGGATTTTTCATCCCAATTTGCGCGTGGTATCCCTGATTGACCGCCAACTTCTGCGCGATCTCTTTGTGGCAGTCGAGACATTTGAAAGTGGGTGTGCTCGTCCCGAACTGGTGGCAGGTCGTGCACTGCGTCGCGCCATTCAGGGATTGGTGCGCCTTGGATAGAGGGCCGGGAGAAATCTGGGCAATTGCGCCATTCGCGGCCAGAAGGGTCCACAGCAAAGCCGCGACGAGCGGGCCTGCCATGCGGAATGGCTCGACAATCCGGCCGAAGCCCTTTTTGCCACTTGGACCGCAACTACACAATGACCCCTCCGACGAAGAGCATCGAGCCACCACGCTCTCAGCCCCCGGTTCTTCCAACTTATCACCGGGACATTCTTTGCTCTTTGCGATTCTGGTATCGTGTGCTCATCCTGAAAAGCTGTCCTCGAGTGCAGGTTGACCCTGTCCTTGGCACAGGGCGGGTGGGCCAGGCTTTGATCGCCTTTAAACTTCGGAGTTGCCCATCTTTCACGCCGAGTGACAAGTGGGGCTTTTGCGTTAGAATGTGGCAGGCCTTGGCGACAAGCTCGAGCGATTTTGATCTGGCGGGCGCCCCATGATCGCGAAGCAAGTGTGGGGTTTTCGGTGTCGTGATGCTTGCAGGAGATAAAATGGCGCGCCCGGAGAGATTCGAACTCCCGACCCTCTGCTTCGAAGTTGTGGGGTTCGAAAATCTAAATTCCTTATCGTCCGTTGCCTGCGGGCAATAGTTATTCCAGGACCTACCCTCGGTTGGGCTACATGGGCTACAACCGAATTCGTTACCAGTTGACGGCGCACCTAAGAAACTCGACCCGACTCCCTTCTCGTTCGTTGTTAATTAATTCAATCTTGTAAGCTATGGCTTGTCTTGCCCCTACAATTTCTCACGGCCTCGGGAATTTGGCCTTTTAGGCGGGTTTTGTTCCGTTAACGTTCCCAACTTGTTGCTGAACTAGCCCCCGGCATCGAGACGCCGATCACGGCACCGATCACTGTGACCGGGGAATATCTCCTGCCAGCCAGCAGCAAACCGGTGCGGCCGCAATTCGTTGGCTAGAAGGCGGCGCGCTCCTCCTTACAAGGCCGGCGCAGTTCCCTAGCCACTGGGGTCCGCAAAGGAAGCCTCGCAGGAAAACCTGAACTTGAATGGAAAAGGGCCAGCCCAAACTTCTGGACTGGCCCTTCGGAAGCTATTGATATCGCACTACTGCTGACCGGTCTCAATTTCTGCCGGATTCGTGGAAATCGGCTTCGCGAGGAACGTGATGGGTCCAAAGCCGGACGTAGCACCAATTTGCATGAATACCACCTTTGTCGGAGAAACGAGGTAACCAAGGGTGCCGCCGCCGAGAAGTCCTTGGCCCGTAGCAGTGGGCGAGAACGTAATGTTGGAATTACTAAACGGCGTGAAGGCGTATGCAACTGGAGACCCGTTGCTCGTGAGGGGACTGTTCGGTTGCAATCCGCCGCAACCCGTGCAGCCTTGGGTGTTGTAGTTTGGAGAGGACGAATCATCCGCGCCTGTTATTGTGCCGGTGGGCGTACCTGGAGTGAAGGTCGCTGCCCCGCTGTCGTAGCTCGAACCAGTATTGGCTCCGCCGCCGCCGAAGAAAGCAGTCGCGGGAACCGACGAGTTGTTGCATGAACCGCACGACTGCTGCTGCATGTAGCCGGAGAGATTCGAGCTGTCCGTTCCGACGAGGAAAGCCTGGGTCGAGTCGATCAGATAAAAGACTGGGGCACCCCCTCCTCCTGAAACAGTCATTCGTCCGGCCGTTGGTCCGCTTGCTGTGATAAGGAAGGTCAGCGCTTGCGATTTCTCCGCCTGCTCGGTCCCGTTGTCGTTCTCGTCGAGCGTTACCGTCGCGGCTCCGCTGGTGCCAACCTGCGCGTAGCCTAACGTGATGTCGTTCCCGCCGTTGGAGCTATCCATTCCGGACACGTAAAAGACGTAATTCTTGTTGTCGAGTGTGTTGGCTGTGAATGGGCCGGTCTGTTTCTTGAGCTCTCCACCAAAGATTATGTTATTCGAGCTGAGGGGGTCTATGCCCATGATCAGGGCATCCGATGAAGAGACAATATACACGACGCCGTTGCTCGTTGTGGGGCCGCCGGCAGTGGTAATCGTATCGCTGAAGGTGCCTCGGCCGCCTGCTGCGCCCGACGCCAACGTGTACGAACCCGAGCCTCCCGTGATGGTCGCCGCACTTCCATTGTCGTCGAGATCGAGATTGATGTTATTCAATATACCGGCGCCAGTCGAAGTGAGGAGCCCGGCAGCTGCAACGCGCCCTCCATTGTAGTCCACCCCATCCTCTCCAAATACGTAGGTCCCGCTGAACGTGGAGGGTCCCAGACCCGTCAAATTTTGTTGCTTGAGGATACCCTGCGACCGGCCTCCTTGCCCGTTGATGTCATTGAAAAGCACAATGTTTCCCTGAGTCGCTGTTCCGCCGGAGATCGTTCCCAAGGCAATACGGTATGTCGAGGTCCCGCCATTGGAGTTCGTCAACGTCAGGCACCCTCGGTTATCCGACCCCACCGAATAGGACCCTGTAAGCGTTAAGTCAGTTGCCAGAGCCGTACTGCGGTTGAAGTCCTCAACTCCGCCGGTGATGAGTCCAGCGCCGTTCGCAGTGAAGCTGCCGATAGTTGCGTTGTAGCCACTTGCCGCGGCGCCGCCCTTAAGCAGGAACGCGTAGCTTCCGCTCAATACTCCGTTATTGCCGGTACCGCATGTTCCGTCGAGGATGCTAAACGGGAAGCTGTCGGTCGCTCCGGAATTAGCAGACATGGTTGCCGTTAGGGTTGGGGTGCTTTGGCCAGATCCGGTTGGAACCGTCGCTGGTGGCGTATAGGTGACAGTGGACGTGACCGAGTTTCCATTCGTCACCGATGTGGCTGGCACTGTCAGGTTACCGCTTACGGAGGTGCACGAGGAACCAGGTCCCACCTGATTGCAGGTGCCTACCGGGGCGCCGTTCGCCGTGAGCGTCCAAGTGGCGCTCTTGGCAGTAGAGGCGTCGTTGAAACCGGCGGATACCATTATTGGGGTTCCCAGGGCTCCGCCGCCAGTCAAGGCGGAATCGAACTTTTGATTGGCGCTAATCGATAGGAGCGCGGCTGCGGGCGTGGAGGTGATCAGGAATGATTGAGCAGCGAACTGTGTCGGATCCAGAACGGAGGTGGCCACGACCAAAGGCCGGTCGTAGGGCGGAGATGGCGGCCCGGAGGTCGGAGGCGTGTACGAAAGTGGGATCGTGGTCGTATTTCCGGAGGTGGTGGGCGTGCCGGCCACCAGCGTTCCGCACACATTCCCGCCATTATTGGGGCACGCGTAGCCACTGCCCGTCAACGGCGCGAGCGTGATGCCTTTGTTTCCGACGTCATTGTAAACAGTCGCCTTATAGTTAGCTCTCACGGGAGATCCCGGCAGAACGGGATTGCCGCCGAAGTTTGTGAGTACCACTACAACGCCCGAGGGGTAGACATTGAATGATGTGTTGCCGGCAAAGCCTGTGACGCTTGGCGACACTACGAGCGTCGGCGCGATTTCCGCGGCAAGGCTCGCCGGCGGAGTATATGACAACGTGTAGCTGCCCGAGCCTGCAGTGCCCGTGACGGACCCAAGGGTTCCGCAAGTTGCCGACGTGCATGCGACACCATTTAACGTAAAACTGGATACAGTAGGCATCTCGCCCGATACATCGGGAACCACACTGATCGGAATTGTTGTTGCTGTCGCTGCGCCTGCCTGGATTGGTGCCGCCGCCGGTGGGCCTGGCACATTGATGGTAACCGTCGGCGGACCCGCATTGACCGTAAAGACGGAGGCGCCGCTCGTTGCGGTTGGCACAAACAACACCGTCACCACCACATTGCCGGTGGTGGCTCCGGCCGGCACCGTCACCGTGATGCTCGTCGAACTCCAACTGGTCGCTGTTCCCGCTGAGGTCCCGTTGAAGGTCACCGTGCCAGAGACTAGCGATTGTGATGACCCGAAGTTCGTCCCAGTGATGGTAATTGACTGCCCAACGGTCCCAGAGGTCGGATTGAGGTTTGTGAGGGTTGGCGGGGAGGCAAGCACCACAAGGGTGGCAGTGTTGCTCACCGTGCCGTTGGCTTGATCTGATGTCACAGCGCCAGAGGTGTTGGTGACGGTGCCGGCGGACCCTGTGTTCACGACGACGCCGAAGTTACAGGACGTGTTGGGAGCCAGCGTCGCGGCTGATAGTGACACCGAAGTAGAGCCTGAAAACAATCCCGTCAGGGTTCCACCGCAAGTGTTAGACCCGAACCCCGCCACCGTAAGGCCGCCGGTCAGATTGTCGCTAAAGGCGACCGAGGTCAATGTGGTCGAGCCATTTGGATTTTGGAGGTTGAAGGTTAACGTGGATTGCACACCTAACCTGGTAGCGCCGGAACTGAACGAGGCTGTGATGACTGGCGGCGCGATCCCCGACACAGGCACTGTGAGGGAGGCCGTGTTGCTCGTCGCACCCGTGCCGCTCTCATTAGAAAAAATGTTGCCGGTGGTGTTGTTGAACGTGCCGGTGTTCGTCGGACTGGTCACGGTGACGCTGAAGCTGCACGACCCGCCAGCTCCCAGCCCCCCGCCCGACAGGCTTACCGATGTGGATCCTGCCGTGATGCTTGCATTACCCGCTGGCGCCCCCACCGTGCCGCCACAGGTGTTCGTAGATGACGACGTTGCCACCTGCAGGCCGATCGGGAACGTGTCCGTAACGGCGACTCCGGTCAGCGCGGTCGAGCCATTGGGGTTATTGATGTTGAAGGTCAACGTGGACGTACCATTGAGCCCAATTGTGCCCGGAGAGAATGACTTGCTGATGGTCGGCGGCGCAGCTCCTCCTCCCGGCACAGTGTAAGCAACGGTTTGCGTAGCGGAATTGTTGTTGACGTCCTGAACAGAAACCGACCAGTCGTAGGTACCTCCCGCAGCCAAGAACAAATTGGGGTTTGCCTGGCAGTTCGAGTTGTTAAAGACGACGCTGGTTGTGCCGCTCGGAAAACCGCCGCCATTCTTGGGACAATTCCAGTTCTCGTTAGCCGTCCCATTCGTTGAATTGAGATTCAAGCCCAAAGTGTAGAACGCCGGTGGCGATGCAGGATCGACCCAAGTGAATTCCGGCACGGTTGGCGATCCGGGACCAGTGGTAACAGTCTGCAAGGTCGTCGCAAACTGGTTGGGAGATGAAGTAAGCACACCGGTCACTAAGCTCGTTATGACCTGCGGCGCACTGCCGTCCTCGAAGGTAACCAGGAATTGATAGAGATCCCCCACGACTGGAGTTCCGGAGCTATTAAAGATTGGTTGGTAGGGATTGTTGTTTATGCTGGCAGTCATGTCAAACGGAACAGCTACGTTCGGCGCGGAGAATAACGTCATGGAAATGGGGAGTTTCGATCCGAGATTGATCCCGACCTGAACGCTATAGCTGCTGACTCCGCTAAACAACTGGTGATCCGTCGTGACATAGGCTGGCGCGGTGGCTACGGCAAGTGCGATCGTTGGACCCGACGCCGGACTTGACGAAGGAACGGTAACCGGCGGCGGACCATTCTTCCCAACGAAGTTTGTCACGTCTCCCATGTCTATGACGCCATCGTTGTTCTGGTCAAGGACGGCAAAGAGTTGATAGCTGCCGGCTGGGGCGTTAATGCTGTATGTGAAAGGACTGGTCAAACCCGCCGCCGGGACGGATTCGATAAAAACGCCATTGTTTTGGCTGTACAAACCAACAGTCAAAGGTCCAGTGGGCGTTATGTTGGCGAATGTGACCTGGCCGGTGAGCGTGGTTCCGCCAGTCGGGGTCTGGATAGCCACCGGTCCAGTTATCGAAGACTTCATGCCTTCCCCGTTGGAGTCAACCGAGGACATCTGGAAATAGTATTGGGCGGTGTTGGTCAGACCGTGCAGGAGATATACGTTCTGCGTGTTGCCCGCTGGAATGATCGCGACTGAGGCGCCCGCGAGGGTGCTGCTGGTGCCATAGTAAAGCTTGTAGGAGGTCGCGACCTCTTCGTTGCAGTTATTACAGCCCTGATAGAAGACCAATGCCGTGCCGCTTGACGCACCAGCGTATATAGAGACGCCCTGCAGGCTCGGTGCTGTCAGAGCACCCACCGCTGGTGCTGAACGATCAGCCACGCCGAAGGTAATACCGGTCGCGTTTGAATTCGTGATGTTGACTGTGCCGCTGTAACTGCCTGCCGGATTCGAGGCGTTATACACCCCCGTGTCCTGAGCATCTATTTCCGCATCAACAGTATAGTTTCCTGGCGGGAGACCTCTGACCGTATAGGCTAAGCCCCCCGAGGTGGGTACTGTAGAAAGGGTCGTTCCCCCTACTTGGTTGCAACCCGAGCACTGGGAAACATTGATCAGGGTGTTGTGGGTGATTCCGCTCAGCGCGCCTGAATAGCTCACAAACCCGGAAATGCTGTAGGAACCTATGACGGACGAAGCGGTGAAGTTCTGTGTTGTATTGGCATTCAGGGTAAAGGATGGAGCTGCTGGACTGTATGTGTAGCCGACTAGAGACGGAGTAACTGTGTAGCTTAGTCCTCCCGTCAGACCCGCAAAGCTGTAGTGACCGTTCGTGTCAGTCGTGGTACTTGCGGTAGACCCACCCGAGAGCGTTACCGGCACTCTGTAGACCCACGGTCCTGTAATCTGACCAGAAATCGTGCAGTTCGATGTGCAAGCTGACGTGACATTGAACAGGCTGCTCGTAACCGTGGTGAATCCTGATGCGCTGGCTGTCAACGTGTATCCGTTGGCCGTGTTGTTGATGCTCAGGTTCGAGAACGTGGCCACGCCCGAGATAGCGCTGACTCCCAACGTCCCCGAGAGCGTCCCACCGCCCGCATTCGTCCCGATGGCGACCGTGATCGTGCTCGTCGCTCCGAGTACCACATTGCCGAGCGCGTCCTCAAAAGCCACCGTTACTGCCGGCGTGATCGAATTCCCGGACACCACATTGGTCGGCTGCTGGACGAACGCGATCTGCGTTGCAGACCCCGCCGTCACGTTGAATGTGGAGCTAGTGACGCCCGTCAGAACCGGCGAAGCACTGGCCGTCAACGTGTATCCGATTCCTGATTTGTTGATACTCAGCGCGGCGAAAGTCGCCACGCCGTTCACCGGCGTCGCCGCCGCGCCGCCCGTCAATATGCCGCTTCCAGGATTTGCCCCGATGCCGAGAGTGATCTGGTTGCTGGCAGTAGTCACCACGTTGCCCTGGTTGTCTTCGATCGCTACCGTCACCGCCGGCGTGATTGAATTCCCCGCTACGATGCTGGTCGGCTGCTGGACGAACACCAACTGCGCCGCAGCCCCTACCGTCACGTTGAACGAGTTGCTGGTAGCACCCGTCAGGGCCGGTGAAGCAATGACCGTCAGTGTGTACCCGGTTCCTGACTTGTTGATGCTCAGCCCGGCGAACGTCGCCACGCCACCCGACGGAAGGACAATCGTCCCGCCGCTCAGCGTCCCGCTCCCCGGATTCGCCCCGATGGCGACCGTGATCGTGTTGGTAGCACTTGTTACCACATTGCCCAGCGCGTCTTCGACCGCCACCGTTACCGCTGGCGTGATGGACGCTCCTGCCGTCGTGTTCGTCGGCTGCTGGACGAACGCAAGGTGCGTTGCTGGTCCCGCCGTCACGTTGAACGTCGTGCTGGTGGGGCCCGTCAGTGCCGGTAAAGCACTGGCTGTCAGTGTGTACGCGGTTCCCGTTTTATTGATGCTCAGCGCCGCGAATGTCGCCACACCGTTTACCGGACTCACGGCCGTGCCGCCGGTCAACGTCCCGCTCCCCGGATTCGCGCCGATACCGAGCGTGATCGTGTTCGTGGCCCCGGTCACTGTGTTGCCCAGCGCGTCCTCAATGGCCACAGTCACTGCTGGCGCGATTGAATTCCCGGCCACTACATTAGTCGGCTGCTGGAGGAACGCCAACTGCGTTGCACTCCCAGCTGCCACATTGAACGTAGTGCTGGTTACACCGGTCAATACTGGTGAAGAAGTTGCCTGCAATGAATACCCTGACGCCGCACGGTTGATGCTCAGATTCGAAAAAGTCGCCACACCACTGGCGGGGCTGGCCGATAAGGTACCACTGAGAGTCCCGCCTGCTGGGTTGACCCCGAAGGAGATGCTGATCGTGTTGGTCGCCGTGGTAACAATGTTGCCCGACGCGTCTTCGATCGCCACCGTCACCGCTGGTGCGATTGAACTACCTGCTACCACACTGGTCGGTTGCTGGATGAACGCGAGCTTCGCTGGTGGACCGACGGAGATAAGCACGTTAAACGCGGTGCTGTTAATGGTGGTGAATCCACCTGCGCTGGCCGTCAGCGTGTAGCCGCTTCCCACGCCAGTTACGGTCAGGCTCGGGAATGTCGCCACGCCATTGACCGGACTTACCGGCCCATTACCGCTCAATGTCCCCGGCCCAGGATTCACCCCGAAGCCGATTGTGACCTGATTGCTCGCGCCGGTCACGACGTTGCCCAGAGCGTCTTCGATCGCCACCGTCACCGCTGGCGTGATCGCAGTCGCGGTCACCACGTTGTTGGGCTGCTGGATGAAGACCAGTTGTGTTGCTATTCCCGCCGTTACGTTGAACGCAGTGCTGGTGGTGCCCGTCAGGCCGCCCGTCGCACTGGCTGCCAGCGTGTACGCGATGCCCGACTTGTTAATGCTTAGCCCTGCGAACGTCGCGACTCCGTTCACCGGACTGACCGCCGCCCCGCCAGTCAGTGTCCCGCTACCGGGATTCGCAGCGATGCCGAGCGAAACCTGGTTGCTCGCCCCGGTGACCACGTTGCCCTGGTTGTCTTCGATCGCCACTGTCACCGCTGGCGCGATCGCTACTCCTGCTGTCGCGCTAGTCGGTTGCTGGACGAACGCCAGCTTCGCCGGCGCTCCCACGGTCACGGCAAACACGTTGCTGGTGGCGCTGCTCAGTGCTGGTGAGGCAGTGGCCGCCAGCGTGTACCCTGTCCCTGCGAGGTTGATTGTCAGGTTTGAGAACGTCGCCACGCCGTTCACCGGGGTTGCCGCAGCCCCTCCGCCCAGCGTCCCAGCCGGTGAACCCAAGCCGAGGCCGATGGTGACCTGGTTCGTCGCCGAAGTCACTGCGTTGCCCTGTGCGTCTTCGATCGCCACCGTCACCGCTGGCGTGATCGCACTCCCGGCTACCACGCTGGTAGGCTGTTGGATGAACACAAGCTGCGCCGCTGCTCCTGCCGTCACGTTGAACGCCGAGCTGGTGGCCACCGTCAATACTGGAGAAGCGCTGGCCGACAGCATGTATCCTGTTCCCACTTTGTTGATGCTCAGGCCCGCGAACGTCGCCACGCCGTTCACTGGACTCACCGCTGCCCCGCCGGTCAGCGTCCCGCTTCCTGGATTCGTCCCGATGCCGAGGGTGATCTGGTTGGTCGCCCCGGTCACTATATTGCCCAGCGTGTCTTCGATCGCCACCGTCACCGCAGGCGTGATCGTCGCTGCCGCTATCGTGCTCGTTGGCTGCTGGAGGAACGCCAACTGCGCCGCTGTTCCCGCCGTCACGTTAAATAGTGCGCTGGGGCCGCCCGACAGGCCGCCCGTCGCGCTGGCCGTCAGCGTGTACCCGGTTCCCGATTTGTTGATGCTGAGCCCCGCGAATGTCGCCACGCCGTTCACTGGACTGACCGCCGTCCCGCCAGTCAATGTACCGCTCCCAGGGTTTGCCCCGATACCCAGCGTGACCTGATTGTTTGCCCCGGTCACCACGTTGCCCTGGTTGTCTTCGATCGCTACCGTCACTGCTGGAGTGATGGACGCTCCTGCCGTCGTGTTCGTCGGCTGCTGGACAAACACCAGCTGCGATGCAGCCCCGACTGCCACGTTGAACGTCGAGCTCGTCGCGCCCGTCAAGCCTCCCGTCGAGCTGGCTGTCAGCGTGTACGCAGTTCCCACTTTGTTGATGCTTAACCCCGCAAAGGCCGCGACACCGTTCACCGGGCTTACTGCTGCCCCACCGGTCAACGTCCCGCTCCCGGGGTTCGCGCCGATACTGAGAGTGACCTGGTTGCTCGCTCCGGTCACCACGTTGCCTAGCGCGTCTTCGATCGCTACCGTCACCGCTGGCGTGATCGTCGCTCCTGCCGTAATGTTCGTCGGCTGCTGCACAAACACTACCTGCGTCGCTGCTCCCGCCGTCACGTTGAATGTCGAGCTCGTCGCAACCGTCAGTGCCGGTGAAGCGCTCGCCGCCAACGTGTACCCCGTTCCCGATTTGTTGATGCTCAGGCCCGCGAACGTAGCCACTCCGTTCACTGGACTCACCGCGGTCCCGCCGGTCAACGTCCCGATTCCCGGATTCGTCCCGATTCCCAGCGTGACCTGGTTGCTCGCCCCAGTCACCACGTTGCCCTGGTTGTCTTCGATCGCCACCGTCACCCCTGGCGTGATCGAATTCCCGGCCACCACGCTGGTCGGCTGTTGGATGAAAGCCAACTGTGCTGCGGCTCCTGGCGTCACATTAAACGTCGCGCTGGTCATGGCCGTCGCGATTCCCGTCGCGCTGGCCGTCAGCGTGTACCCAGTTCCCGATTTGTTGATGCTCAGCCCTGCAAAGGTCGCTATGCCGCTCGCCGGACTCACCGCAGCCCCGCCGGTCAACGTCCCGCTTCCCGGATTCGTCCCGATAGCCATCGTGACTTGATTGCTGGCACCGGTTACCACGTTGCCCAGTGCGTCTTCGATTGCTACCGTTACCGCTGGCGTGATCGCCGCTCCTGCTGTCGCATTGGTCGGCTGCTGGACGAACACCACCTGCGACGCAGTTCCCGCTGCCACGTTGAACGTCGAACTGGTCGCGCCCGTCAGACCTCCCGTCGCGCTAGCCGTCAGCGTGTACCCGGTTCCTGACTTGTTGATGCTCAGCCCTGCGAACGTCGCTACTCCGCTCGCCGGACTCACCGCTGCCCCGCCAGTCAGCGTCCCGCTCCCAGGATTCGTCCCGATACCCAGAGAGACTTGGTTGTTGGCGCCAGTCACAATGTTGTTGAACGCATCAACTATGTTCACCTTCACCGCAGGTGTAATCGGCGCTCCCGCTGTCACGTTCGTGGGCTGAACGGCAAATGCCAATTTTGCTGCCGCACCGGGGTTTACGGTGATGCTGAGGGGACCACTCGTGGCTGAATAGCTTAAAGAATCCGTGACCTTGACGGTAAATTGCAAAGTCCCCGCGATGTTTGTTGTCCCGCTAATGATTCCGGTATTCGGATCCATGGTAAGGGGAGAGATCGAGCCCGACGCTAACGCGAACGTATAGCCGCTGCCGGAACCGCCTGCCGCAGTGAAAGCCGGGGAGGTATAAGCTACGCCGGCAACGGCAGCCGGCAATACAGGCGGATTAATCCCCAGTGTTTGATCAACCGTGATCGAAATGGTTCCCGAGATGACATTGTTGCCCTGCGCGTCGGTCACTTTCGCAGTAAAGGTGAAGGGACTACCCGCAAGAGCTGCCGCGGTGATCGTGCCGGTGAAGGTTCCGTTGCCGTTTAGCGTCAAACCGTTCGGCAGAGTGCCCGAATTGAGTGTCCAAGTGAAAGGCCCCACGCCGCCGCCATCCGTGAGGAGTCCGGGATAGGATGATCCGACTTCGCCAGCTACGAGGGCACCCGCGTTGGTGATCGTAAGCTTGCCATTGATAGTGATGCTTAGGTTGCCCGGGGCTGTGTGGTTTTGGGCGTCTGTTACTGTAACGGTGAAATTATAGGTGCCGGCAGTCGTCGGGCTCCCTGAAATCGTACCTGACGTGCTCAAGGTTAAGCCCGGAGGAAAGGTCCCGGCAGCGGAAGTGACCGCCCAAGTATACGGTGCGGTTCCCCCGGTTGCGGTCAAAGTCGTCGATGGGTATGCTCCGCCTCCGACCGACACAGACCCCGCTGGCAGCCCACCAGACAGAGTCCCGATGGCGAGTTGAGCCTCACCACCAGAGGATGTGCAACCCGTCACGAAAAGGATTGAAATAAGGGCGGAAATTGCAAGAATTCTGCAGGCTACGCCTGCAATACACCGTGAAGGGCTGGACATCACGCTTTATCCTTTTCGAGCAAGCGGAGGCTTATTCGCCAGGAGGGCGGAGAAGACGCAAAACCACGCCTGCATATCAAGAGTTCAGAGAGAGCAATGACCCGGACGCGGCAGAAATATCGCTCATTTCCAAAAGCATGGCAAGACTCTTCTGCGAAATTGATCGGTTCTAGTTTCAAGTTAGTTACTCAGGAAAAGTCCAGAACCTATCTTCTGTGAAATTATCCCTCCAGGATCTTTCCAAAGGCGTCTCCACGGGACGTGGATGTTTTATTCCCGATCTGTTGCACAAATTTGCGCTTGCCATCAGGCACCCTTACGGTAACCATGCAATCGACAGGCACGGCTTGGACGACAGCTTTTCT
This sequence comes from Terriglobia bacterium, assembly GCA_963705015.1. GTDB lineage: Bacteria > Acidobacteriota > Terriglobia > Acidiferrales > UBA7541 > Palsa-360. The sequence goes on along the minus strand of CAVPIN010000002.1, from coordinate 3,895,659 downwards.
GATTTCATTTTCGCCCGCATGGGAGGACCACATAAAATCTTTCGCCAGAACAAATTCGCCAATGACATTGAGTGCGAGATGAGAAACGGAATATTGCATCCAGGTGAAGTTCGGGTTTCTGACAAGCGGCAACCGGTCTCCAGCACGAGTCTTCGCGCAAACGTTCGGAGCTAACGTTACGTACGTTCGTTACGTTACAAGTCTGATTCCGAGAAAGACTTCCCAGGATCCGAGACCCTGAATTGCAAGCTTCAACTGCTTTCCCGGCTGCTTCGCGATACAACTTTTATTCATCTTTACAACGGTCTTCGAGGATTCGGCGAACATAGGAGAGGTGAAGTTCATACTCTTCCGAGAACTGGGCCACAATATCATCCCGACTCTGGCCAGCGGCTTTCAATTTGTCTGCTCTTTGACGTAATTGTCGGCGTTCCTTTGCGGAGATTCTTTTTGGCCTGCCTGCACTCTTCGCTTGACCTTTCAATGAGAACAGACTTTCCAGTCCTCGTTTAGCCATAGGCTCGGTGTGGATTGACGGATTAAATGAGGCAAGCCTCTTTTTGGCTTCCTGGATTTTACTCAGATCATCCGGGGTTAGACCGCATTGCTCTGCCAGGGAAGTAACGGCTTCACTTTCTTTGTCAAAGTTGGATGCCAGAGCCTCGCTTACATCGTAAACATAACCACTCTCAATCAGTTCAGGATTCATTCCTTGCTTCACAAGAAACTGTTTTCTTTTTTCTATGAGTGGGAATCCGCGCATAGGCCAACGGTAACCGAATCGGAACTTGGGGAAATCCTCGCCAGCACGAAAGGGCGATATGCGGTACTTTTCGCATTGCTGGCGGGAACCGGGTTGCGAATCGGGGAGTCGCTTGGGTTGAAATCAATTGACCTCACGCCTGATTGTCGCGTGCTCCGTGTGCAGCGAAGCGTGTGGCACGGTCAAGAACAGCAACCGAAAACCCCGAACGCTTTGCGCGAAGTTGATATTGCGGAGCCACTGTCCCGGTTGATGCGGGAATATGTAAAAGAGGAATCCGGGTATCTATTCGCGGCCGTGAGCGGGCGGCCACTACAACAGCGGAACGTCCTTCGTGCATTGCATGCCACAGGTAAGAAAGTGGGGTTCCACGATTTCCGGCGATTCCGAACGGGGACGTTGCGGCGAGCGCGTGTACCGGAGGACCTAATCAAGTTGTGGCTAGGACACTCGAAGAACACCGTGACCGATTTCTACGTGTGTGGATTGAGCAAAGACCTAGCGTGGCGACAGGAATGGTGCGACCGAGTGGGACTTGGTTTTTCTGTAGTTGGGCTACTTGGGCTACAAAACGTTGTGAAGACTGATTCCGTGGAAGCAGCATAACCTGATATGAGGATAGGTTTTAGATGGCGCGCCCGGAGAGATTCGAACTCCCGACCCTCTGCTTCGAAGGCAGATGCTCTATCCAGCTGAGCTACGGGCGCATCCTTGGCTGTTCTTTGATTCTACTGCCGTTGCAACTCTATTTCGAGGTCCAACTCTTCAACATTTCTTGGAGCACTTGGAGCAGGTACGTCAAATCCGACGCCAACGATCTCCGCTTCCCGAAGGCGGGTCGTGAGGTCTTCGTCCAATCGGGAGTAGAGTTCGCTCATCGTTTCTGGTTGGTGACCCATCCAATAATTGTTGATGTCTTCCTGACACCTTTTGCCCCGAAGCCACGTTTTCCGAAACCTGCGGAAAGCGTGCCAACCCATCCCCGGCTCGTCTGCACTCAACTCGATTAGCTTGGGTGTGAGCCAACGCATTCCGAGATTGTTGTGCAAATATGGCGTGCCGTTGCGGGTAGCAAAGAGCAACCCCTCTTTCCCGGTCATATACGATTGCAGATACTCTGCAATGGCCGGATGCAAGTCAACCTGACGATCTCCAGCGTCTGTTTTTAATTCTGTTCTGATGACTGGCTCGTCCCTTTCGACTTGCTGTTTGACTACGATAGTCCTGCCGTTGTTCGTGAAGTGCTTGGTTTCAAGAGCAAGGGCTTCACTGATTCTCAGTCCAGTCGCAGCCAACAAAACGTACAGAACACGTTCTTTTTCCGAATCGGCTTTGCTGATGAGAGCATTTACTACGTCGGTGGTCAGCGAGGGACGCCTTTGGTCTTTCTTCCTGACCTTGGGCAATCCCATAAGCTTTCGATTCCATTTGCGTTCAAGAATCGGCTCACCTGTGTTGTTATCTACAAGTGAGGCGACCACCAGCCTGACATATTCAGCGTACTTGTTGACAGTGCGAGGCGACAGCCCACCAGCAATCATTTTGGAGATTACTGGCTTGATCGTCATGTTGTTCACGTCCGAAAGTGGGAGCTTCCCGATTTCAGGAATGATCCACTTGTAGAGGCCGCCTCGCACTGAAGCAAAAGACTTCATCTGTTCATTTTGCACCAAGTACTCGACGGTCTGTTCTGTGAACGTCACCCCGCCCTGAACAAGTTTGTTGAATATTTCTTCGGAATTCGCCCCGCTGTTCTCGACAATCTCCCGTGCCTTCCTCTGAATATTTGGTGACGGAGGCTTGGGCTTACCTTCTCTGTCGAACACGGCTGGAGCGATCTTCTCGCTCATCTGCACTCGCCGTTCTTGACCTCTTACATCCTGTCGCCATCGTACTCGGTACCAGCCATTCTGGACGACGACAGTTCCGTTCTGACCACTGCGACGACGCATGGACTTTTGTCCTTTCCGTCGTTGCGGCGGTCGCGCTTTGGAGACGAAGTCAACCTTATAACCGCTTGAAGGAATTTGCAACGCGGCGGGTTGCCCGGTATATACGACTGAAGACGCAGACAAGGCGGTCAAAACAGAAATGGCGGATGTTAGTTCCCTGTCTTCGGTTGCTGTACCAGCAACGATTCGAGACATGTTGTCCGCGTCGCTTTGTCCGTCAAAATTCTTCATCGCACATTCAGAATACGAAGGCACGCACGGGCAAAAAATGGATCAAGTCTGGATTGTTTATGGCGACATGATTGGAGGATGATTGGAAAGAAGACGGCGGCTACAATGGTGCCGCTGTGGAATTCCGAACATGACAAAGCCGAAGACTACACCAAAGGCCAAAGCAATCGACCGAAAGAGAATCAGCGAGGCGCTGCTCGCCGACCGCCTCGGCCTAAATGAAGAGTGGATCGAGAGATGGGAAGATCGCGGCAAAATCAGGGAAGAGTCCCTGCCGGACAAGCTTCCAGCTTTCATTCATAAGAATTACAGGAAGGGCGAAATCGAAGACATAGAAAGAGAGGTCGAGAGGCTAGTGACAGCCGGGTGTCGGCGGCAGGTCGTGTATTTTTGTCTGGCACAATTAGGCCCTGAGGCGAAGTGGTTCCGTGCGGGGGGCGAGCGAACGCCAGTGTTCAGGAACGAGCAAGAAGACGCTGTTATGTACAAAGATTACGAACGACGGCTGGCTACTCGTGAAGATTTGGAAGCTGTTGCGAATGCGGCGAAGGCAGCCCGGAAACAAATCCATCGCTACCAGAGTGAATTGTTTCTGGTGGCGGAATCATCCAACTACTCGCTGCCTGTCGGTTTCGAATGTAGGCCCAAGACCGCAATAGAGGCGCTGGACCTTCTTCAAGATTCTCTGACTTGGGCTGCGGCGCTGGCGGACGCCTACACCGCGCCATTCGAATCCACACTCCTGAAATCAAAGGGACTGCTTTACCTCACGCTATATGTGTCGATGTTCGCGAACAGCAAGAAAATCCACGGCTCCAGAATCAGCAGTTTGCACCGTGATAGTTGCAAGCCAAGTGGAAGAGTGCGCTCGCGGCGCACTTTCCACGCGGAGAACCCTTTCACAAGCTTGATGAATCTCTTTGCCGAACAACAGCGGGACTGGTCAGCTTCGGACCTTTACAGGAAGCTCAGCGACTTTGAAGAAGACCATCCCCGCCTGTACAAGAGGCTGACCAAAAAACTGAATGAGTTGCATGATTTCGCCTCCGAGTAGCCCTGCCTAGACATGGCGCTCCGTCATGTCGCCCGAATCAATTCGCCCCCCAATATCCATAGTTGATCCCTGGGTGCCGTTTTGCCCATGCCGTACTCTCCGTTCACGGTCGTAAGTGACCGACAAATCAGAAAAGGAGATTGTATGGCTACAACAGCAGTGGCACCAGAAGCAGAAGCGCAGTGCGGGCACCTAAGCCGCACGGACGTAGGCAAACGAGACAGCGGACGGCAGGTATGCGACGACTGCAAGCAGATTTTCCAGTTTGGCATTCCAGTCACAGTCGTCCCGCCTATCGCAGTTGTCCCACCCGTCACGGAAGCGGCACCGACCAACAAGAAACCAGCCAAGGGAAATAAGTCCACCGCCTTGGCAACAGCCACGAAAACCGATGATGACAAGTTGTCATCATCATCCTCCGAAGCCAGTCTTGACTTAGCGGAAGAGAACAAGCAGGCGGCGGGCATCGCAAAGATGTCCAGCACCAAACTGCATACCGAAATAATCCAGACGTATCAGCTTACGGGTGAGAATTTCATCACCTACCGATTACTCGTCTTGGACGCACGGCGTCGGATGCACGACGGTGAAGCTGTCGGAGAATGCACCACGTGGAAGGACTACGAAAACCGCTACCTTAAAAAAGATGGCGAGAGTCTGCCCACCTGTATGCGGCGAGTTGCCCGCCTACTCGAAGGCATCAACCCCGACACGAAGCACAAGAACAAGCGCCACAAGAAGTCCAACCGCAAAATCCTAGAAGAGTCCCTCGACCAAAACGAGCGTTTGGTGACAATCGCCAAGGCAGACGGCTACAAGAAAGGCTTCTCGGACGGCGAAGTAGCAGGCGAGAAAAAAAATAAGTTGCTTGCCGCCAAGATGGTTGCCGACAAGAAGAAGTCAAACAAGAAAACCGAAGCCGTGACCGCCACCGAAGTCTCGCCGACCGAAGCGGTGGACACGATCACCGACAACTTCTTTGTCATCCGCCGCAAGACGGACGGCAAGTTCTGGACGGGACACATCTGGTCGGACAACATCACACAAGCCTATCCCAATTATGACTCCAGCTTTGCCGACGAACACGACTTGTTTCATCGCCTTGAGAAAGCCGCTCACGCACATTCGAAGGAATATCGCACGCCGATCAAAGACCTTTGTGCGGTGCGTGTCACCGCAACCTACGCATTAAAAGAAGAGGAAGTGAAGGCACCTCCGACGCCTACCGAGCCGACGCCAGGACCGCCGACGCCTATGGCTTCAATCTATGAAAACGAACAGAGAGAAGAATTCAAGGCTGCCAAGGCGCGGACGAAATTGAAAAAGCCCGTGTACAAGGAAGGCATTGACTTTGATCCTGCGTTCCTGAGTCCGGCCGAAGCGGACGAACTCTTTGAACTCATGAAGTCGCAGCCGTTCGCCGAAAACCGCGCCTCATACGGCCCGCAGGTGTTTCCCTCGCCTCGGAAAAGCAACGCTTGGAAAGACCGCTACGCCTTGACAACGAACCCTCAGCCTGAGCCTGCTGCCATCCGGTCGTTGCGGCTGCGGCTGTCCGAAAGATACGGTGTGCCGTTCAACTCCGTGCAGTGCAACTGGCATGACGGGAACTCTCAGGTCAAGGCGCACTGCGATCCCTACAGGGTGATAGCGATGGTCAGGCTCGGTGCCAAAAGGACCTTTGAGGTGGGCGAGCAGCGCAGGAACGGCGGCAACAACTTTAAGCCCTACCCAATGCCGCACGGCTCGCTAATTACTTTCCTGTCGGGCGGCCTGGCGCACAGGATGTTCCCCGATCCGGCGGCAGGCGACTGCGTCAGCCTCGTCTTCCGCCTCGTCACGCCGCCGCAGACGGTCGCCTCGTGGCACGACAAGCCTATCTACGGCAAGACCAGAGCGGCACACAAGAAGCTCTACGACACGGCAGTCAGCGAGTATCGTGCGGCGCTCACATTCCGTGATGGGGGTGTGAGATGACGCTAGAGGATGCACTACGGCTGCTGATGCCCGAGGGCGAGCTGGGCGATGCAGTTCACACGGAAATTTTGGCATGCGCTAAAGAGGGCCTGATACGGATAGAAGAGGATGGCACGCTTGTCTTGACCGAAGAGGGGAAGAGAGCGGCAGAAAAGGCGATAGCGGACGGCGAAGTGCCCCTTGCCTAAGCGTGCGTCGCACCGTCAAGCGGTGCCTGACGATAGTCAGAAAGCATAAGCAGAGCGCACGGTGAAAGCCGTGTAATGCGGAGGCTGGGTCGCAATCCCCCGGCAGCAGAGCTAGAGGAGAAGTAGTTATGTCAAATCTATTCAGCAACATTGTGAAGATCGAAGGCGACCCCGAGGTTGTGGCACAAGAATGGCCCAAGCTGCGACAAAGAGTCTGGGAAACCCTGTGCGCCTCGCCTTATCGGGACGTGGACACTCCAGCAGAGCCTCACGACTTCGAAGACTTGCCCCTGATCGGGAATGCGATCAAATTCTGGACAAAGGGCCGTCCGCTTGAATTTTACCTTCCAACGATATTCGGTGCGAAGGTGTCGCACGAGTGGCGAGACGTGAGCGACGACGTAGAGTTTGACCAGTGTCCCGACGAGAAAGGACGGGTGGCGCAAATCTGGCATGGCGTCTACATCGACCGCCTGTTCGTTGAAGTCAAGCCCGACTTCGAGGCGGAACACGAGGCGTTCGGCACCGAGGACGCGGCGAAAGCCGAAGATGGCCAATGAGCGCTGGATGCGCCTGCCCCTACCACGCCCGTGCGCCAACGGAGCGGCGGCCTTGCCTTCGGCGAGCCGAGGCTTGGCTTTTCCCAGGGCGATTGGCACTCGTCTCGCTACTCCCCCTGCACGGCTGCGGGGTCTGCTTTCCAGCCGAGAAGGTTTGCGATCCAGTACGCGCCCTTCCACTTTTCTTTATGGCTGTCGCACGAAAGCCGCCAGCGCCGCAACTGAAAGCAAACCACGTGCGTTGCTGGGCGGGCGCAGCCGCCGATACCGTTGTACTCGCATTTAGGTCGTTCCGCAGATGCCATATCTGTCACCTCTCAATAGGGTTTGGGAAGTTCGCTAATTCGGAAGCGAAAACAGAATTTCGACTCCATAGGTATGAACGCACCGCAATACTACGAGAGGTTGCAAGAGGAGTTCACGCGCCTGCACGGTTTGGGGTGGACGTTCCGCCAAATCGCGGAGGCGCTGAACATCTCCGAGCGAACGGTCACGGCATGGCGAGAGGAGCTAAACCTGCCCCGGCGACCAAGGGGAAGACGCCCCCGGAAACCTCGCGGGTGAGTATTAAGGATATGTCGGGTCGTCGCGAGACGATTTTGCCGGGGGTCAGGTCAACCACGCGTTGTCCACCTGACCCCGCAACGGCAACCCGATGCCCTTCGACAAGGCGAGGCAGGACAGCGCACAAGGACAACGTATGAAAAACTTCACTCCAGTACCCAACGAATGGTTTGACCACCTAGCGGACGGCAGGCTCACCCCGCCGATGTTTGACATCCTGTGCTACCTCACGAGGACATGCACATGGTCGGTCGGGCTGTGGAAAGGCGAGGCTGAACGCATCAGGTACGGTCTCAATCGCACGTGGTCCATCAGCCAGATCAACCGCTACCTTACCCGGCTCCACAACTGCCGCTACCTGACGCGGCTCAACACGCCTGGAAGGCGCGGAGGCTACAAAATATTGCTCAATAACTATGCGTCGGTGGATGCGAAGGACGAAAAGCTTCTAAGGCCCACGATCCTGAGGGATTGGCGGGACTTTGACAGCGAGGATGCGTCGCTGGCTGCGTCTGAGGTGCGTGTGAGATGCGGGGGAGATGCGTCGGACGATGCGTGTGAGATGCGCAGTAATCCAGATGTACCAGACGTTACTCCAAACGGTACAGATGGCCCACACGACCAAATGATTGAATATATGGATGCAGCAGCCGTGCCCTCCGACAAAATCAGACCCACCCTCGGCGTGCAACCGAAGGCAAAAGCAGCAGTCGTTTTTGATGTTGAGGAAGCATGACTCGCCCCGAGAACTGCCGCGTAATGGGCTGCAAGCGCCAAGCCGAGGTGGATTGGGAGCCGGGTATGGGCAAGCACGGTCTCACGGTCCCCGTCTGCTGGTTCCACTTCCGGCGCAGGTTGTGGTGGTATCGCGGCGCGATCTACGACCACACCGAGGAGGAGGGATGAGTTTCAGTATGAAGAACAGGCTGCTCCGCCCTCGGTTGGTTCGGTCGGACGTCTACATCCAAGGGCTGACGCAGGACGAGGTGGAGATGATCCGCGAAGCGTTGGAGCGGGGCCTTACGCCCGGCGGATTCTCGGTCGCCGGGAACACCGTTGTCTTGCGGTTTGAACAGGACGAACCGGGGAGGCATACCGATTCAGATTCGCCACCGAATGCAGAGGCCAGTTAGCGATAACGCCGTTTGACAGGAGTTGGGGTACGGGAAGGAACAACTCCCAGCCCTTGGTGTCTAACTAAAACCAGAATAACATGCAGTGAGTGCAGGTCGTGTATTCTGTCGTCTGGTCGGCACGGAGGTTTGAAGTAGTGTCTCGGTCGAGTGCTCTTCTGTTGCGCGGTATCACGGTCGGACTCCTAATAATTGCGGGGGCGTGCGGTGCGCTCTGGTCCTACAGCGAATACGAAGCACACCGTGCAAGATTAATGCTCGCCGAAGCATCTCGCGTGCATGTTGGGGACACCGAGGCTTCTGTTCTTACCTTAGTTCAACGATACGGCGGTTTTAGACGGACTCCAGAACCTTTGTTGCCTAGGGAACAATGGATAGACAAGGAAGAGTTTGACTATCAGCAAAATCGCCTCACTGACTACAATTATGAGATTAGCGTAAATCCGTTCGGAATTGTTGGTCCTGGTCGATTTGCCCAAGTGAAACGCGCAGTAATAGCGGCCGTCCCCACATCCCTGCGGCCAGCGATGGGAATGCGCGACTGGGGAACCGCAGTTGAATTATCAATCAGAGGCAATCGCGTGCGGGCCGTTTCGGCAATGGCACTATTTGCAGGCAGTTCTAAATGGTTCGGCCATAGTTGGGGACTTGCGGAAGGAATGCCGCACTACGGCATGCCAGCGCGAGCCTACTTAATCGGCGCAGCCATTCTATCGATGGGAGACGGGGGCGGAGAAATGATTGAGAACTATTTGACGCCGGAAGCGTCGCAAGACCAAGTTGAGGCCGCCCGCCAATTCAATACGGGGTGTCTGACCAGCATCAAGGGGTGTAACGGGTTGTGCGACGTTGCGCCGCATGCGCTCCAATATCTGGCGCAGCACCCTGACGCAGTTTGGAATATCATCCCACCTAAGTGCCCCAGCGCCCGATAAGTCGTCTTACCGGATTGTGGCCAAATGGCGGTCACCCAGCCATCTTGGGCAGATTAGAGTCAGCTTGTGACGGGTCAAAACCATCTTCGTGAATTTCCAAAATAAGTGCGTAGGGCGTGTTCGCGGCAAACTCATCTTGAATGCGAATTGTTGTACCCGGCTGGGCGCTGGCGAGTTTGCCCCCGACGATGGCGGCGAGCCGTTTCAAGTCTGTCAGAGAACCATAAATCGCGTGATCGTCAAATCCGGGTTCAGGCCACGTCATAATTTCCATGGTGTACGGCCCATAGTGTTCGTGCTCTGATTTGTAATCGTTGCTTGGGTCGTTCGCATACTCCAAAAGAACATCACAAAATCGCAATAGACCGGATCGAGAGCCGATGAGCCTCCATTCCTTCTGCTGATCGTTGCGATGACAAAAAAAACCTAACTCCCGCCATTCACTTCGCGTCGCTTCGTTAGTAGCCTCGCTTGGCATGATTGGTCTCAACAAACATGATAACCCCAAGATGCAAGATGGATACGCTATAGATGTTCGGGCCAAGTCCCGTGAAGTTTCTCAGGACTTGCGACCTGGGGGGAAGAGGCCAAGTGGCTTATCATCACTCAGGTCAGTGTAGGTACTCAACCATTCATCCCACGGTTCGTCAAAAGCAAAGAGATTTACGCCAATCGCCATTTCGCTACCGTCAACAGCCCGCAATCTCAACAAAGGGCCTTTGCCAGTATGAACTGTCTCAATCGACGTGATTGAGGAACGCTGCAATGAGTGCACAGAGAACATAGTTTTGAGCGTGACCGAATTCCGGTCGAGAATCACCGTCGTGACGAATGGGCGGAGAATCATGAACCCGGAAAAAAGTGCCAAAACAATTGACAAGGGCAGAAGCTTGTAGGCATAAACGGCCAGACCAAGAAACACCGCTCCCGTCAAAAAGTGATACCAACGATAAATTCCGTTGAATCGGTACACCTTCTGTTCCCACGAGGCAGATGAGAGTTTTTCCATGTTGAGTTTGAAGTGACGAATCGGCTGTAAGCGAGACGCTTTATATCACAGTTCGGCTAGTACCTGAGAAGTCTTACCAGAATGTGGGATTCCCGCAAATCCCAGAATTCGCTACTTTGGGCCTCGTAGGAATCGGCCCCACCAACACGGTGGTGATCCGTTCCGTCTCCTGGTCACGAACAATTCAGTAAATCCAAAATGGTTCTGCCAATTGTGATTGAGTAGATCATTGCGACGTTACGAATTACGTTGGGGCTTTAGGCTCCATTAGCAACCGACTTGCGGGTTTTAGTTCTCGTTCTACCGTTTAACAATTCGTCAACATTCCCGCCGAAACTAGTGAGGTTCGTGCCAATCGCGCTTACTATACGGCTATGAAATTCGGCAGCGCGTGTTCGGGAATCTCGTCCGAGTCCGTGGCGTGGCGTACTTTGAATTGGTCGCCCGCATGGTTTGCGGAGATCGCGCCGTTCCCCTCGGCGGTGCTCGCTCACCATTACCCGGACGTGCCAAATCTCGGAGACATCACGAAAATCCATGACAACGAAACCTTCAGGAAAGAAGAAATCGACATCCTTGTCGGTGGGTCCCCGTGTCAAAGTTTCTCGCAAGGAGGGCGGCGGGAAGGGTTCGGCGACCCACGCGGAAGGCTCGCCATCAGGCTCCTTGAGATCGCAGAAATGCGGCGACCCCGCTGGGTCGTGTGGGAAAACGTTGAAGCCGCCCTCAGCGCAAATTCGGGGAGAGACTTTGGTGCCCTCCTCTGGAAAATGGGAAAGATCGGGTACGGGTATGCGTGGCGAGTATTGGACGCACGCGATTTCGGACTCCCGCAGAGCCGCAGACGCTTGTTCGTTGTCGCCCATCTTGGTGACTGGAAGCGTGCCGCAGCGGTATTTTCTGACCTCGGAAGCATGCACGGGACTCTTGAGGCAGGTCGGGATGTGGCTCCCGAAAGAGGCGGAGCGGGTGCTGAGGGCGCAGGCACGACCCCGACGGCGTTCGTGATCAAAGGCAACGCAATCAGCCGCCGACTAGGGGCGGCATCGCAAGGAATCCCGGTGCGTGAGGAATTGATGTACTGCGTGACAAAAGGCCAACACCACGCGGTAATAGCCAACGGAGTCGCCCGGCACATTCTCCCAGTCGAGGCGGAACGGCTCCAAGGGCTGCCCGACCACTACACGAGAGTCCCGTACCGGGGCCAGCCAGCACAGCAGTGCCCGGACTCTGTTCGCTACGAGGCGGTGGGAAACGCGATGCCGATTCCATTGATGCGTCGGCTTGGGGAACGGATAGCGTTCGTGGATTCCTTGCCCGAGGAGCGGATCAAGCACTTCCTCCCAGCCGAGGACCTTGCGATGACGCTGTCGGATGCGGAGTTGCTTGACAAGTGCGTTCAGGGGTTCAAGAAGCTAAGAGAACTGATTCCATATTTGCGGGAGGCACGAAGGCGCTGGGCGCAGCCAGGGCGGCAGGTTCCGGTTCCGGGACGCCCCTGCTGGACGGAGTGGATCGAGCAAAACCTGCATGTCACGCCTCGGCGTGTCCAGCAATTGCTGAGGGAGCCTAGCGAAATTACTTCGCAAGGGCAAAAGACACTCGTGGTCGTTCCTCCGAAACTCCGTGCCGGAGACTGGCGCAGCCTCCTGAAAGTGACCGAAGGCAAGATGGCGCAAGTGTTCGGACCGCTTGGAGACCAGCGTGCGCTTGCCGGGGCGATTCGCAAGTTCGCTCAGGCCATAGCCGACCGTTTCGTGGAGCGGAAGAGCAGGCTGCTGGTATCCGTATCGGTCAAAAAACAATAGATCGTCCGCCCACCAGACCATCACGGCTTTGAGCGCATGGGTCGTCGGTGTGCCACCACTGTTACACGTAACCGCTTCCCTGCCCAATACTGTCGCCATCGTTAGTCCGGTGCCCGAATTGGAACGCCTGGAAGGAAGCAAATAATCGTCATGACAGACAGGATCACGCCGGAGCAGCGGTCGGCAATCATGTCCCGCATCCGGTCGAAGGACACGCGACCGGAGATCGTGGTTCGCCGTGCGCTCCATGCGATGGGCTTCAGGTTCCGGCTGCACGTGAGGAGCCTGCCGGGCTGCCCTGACATTGTCCTCCCCAAGCACTTGACGGCGGTGCAGGTCAGGGGTTGCTTCTGGCACCTGCATCGCTGCATGAAACGCAGGCTGCCGAAGACCAACGTGGGCTATTGGCTGCCGAAGCTCGAAGGCAACAGGGCACGGGACACCGAGAACGACCGTAAGCTGCGGCGGCTGGGATGGAAGGTCAGGACGATCTGGGAGTGCGAACTGGATAGGATGACCGCTTCCGAATTGCGGGCACGGCTCCGTGGCATGCTGATTTGAAGGCTGCTCCTTGCGAGCCGCCTCCAGTCGGGCATCTCGGGGAATGGCGGCTGCAACAAGTGCGCGAAGGTGGCTGGCGTCCAATGCGAAACGCTCGGCCCGACCTGCCAAAATGCCCTTATTGTGCTCGGGTTTCGATTGAATTCGAGTATTAGGTGTTAGGAGAAAACCCACAATGGCAAAAATACCGAGGGACTACATCGTAGGGGGCGGCGGCGATTTTCTCGACATCGACTACTCCAACATCAACTTCGACCATGCGGGCGTAACCCCCAACCGGACTGACGACGGCTATCTAGTGCATGCAGACGAGAAGACGCCCTTGCTTGCCGAAGCCGGGGACAGCGTCGAGATCGGCAGGGGATTCGAAATCAAGGAGGTCGCCGAAGCCGAATTGCAGCGGCTAAGGGAAACCGTGGAGTCCGATCTGCCATAATCTCCCCGTGTGCGCCATGAGAACGACTCCGTTGGCAGACGGATAGTCCCAAGGACCCTACCAGGCCTCAACCCTCGGCCGTTCTTCCAGCCGTACAGGTTGATCTGGTTCTGTTTGAACTCCGACGCGGAACGAACGCGGTTCAACAGAGCGACCGCTTCCTCCCGCGCCAAGAAATCGCTGACGAGCACTACGTTCGGTCGCATCAATCCTCCTCCAACCTCTGCTCACTGATCCACGCGATCAGCCAAGGCTGCTCTGCCTTGGAGATGTAGAGCTTGTTTGTCATGCCCACGAACCTATCGCCCACGCTGCCGCGATTGACGAGCTTCCGCCTGATATTCTTGGCGTGCGCGTCCTCGCAGTCCCGCAGTCCTTCATACAGGAAAACCCACTCGCGCCTCCAAACCGGGATGATGCCCTTCTCCATTGACCGTTGCCGCCTGTCCCAACTAACCACGCTGATCTTGTTGCACAGAACTTCTAAGTCAAGAGGGTACATTTCATTTCTCCTTTTTTATCCGTACCAGCTTCTTCTTCGGGAGGAAGTCAACTGCGAATTCTTCCTCCGTGTTGGTCGTCCCGCAGCAAAGAAACAGGGTGGAATGCGTTTCAATATGTCGCTTAGGAGGGCGCTGGAAACGGAATCACGGGTTGCGAAGCGGCGGGATTCCTTACGTTCCCGATCCTGATAACACCCCTCGGGGCAAGCAGCTTGCCGTGTTCCGGGTTGCCACGCGTGTGAGGCTTAATCCAGATACGCCCATAGGTCTTTCCCAGCACGGGTTTGTGACCGAACAGAGGACGCGCATAAGCGACATTGATGTAGTGCCCCTTCACCAGATGCTCGCCCGGAGACCCGTGCTGACCAGTGCTGCCGCTGCGGTGCGTGCCCGACTTCGTGGACTTCAGGAACGGCTCGAACTTGATGATGGTCGGGTCGGACTTCTTCGTGCGAGGCTGGCCATCCTTCTTGCGGCTCTTCTGCTTTTGCTGTCTGGGATTCACGAGCGTCTGCGTCGGCACGTCCTCCCTGTCCCAGTTGAGCAACTGGATGCACGTCCTGACCAATTCAACGCCCTGCTTGCTGGCGTCTAGGTTTGCGCCCGACAGCCTGCTGTCATACTGGAACGATGCGAACTCGTCGTCGCCGTCGAGCAGGATTTCGAACGCGTTCGGGTTGTACTCGACCTGCCCTGCGCCGTGCTGTGAGTCAAAGATGGCAGTGACGACGAACCTGCGGTGCCACAACTTCAGGTCGGTAACAGGCTCGCTGTGCTCATCCACGGCACGCACTAGGTAAGCGACGCGCTGCCACTCGCTAAGTCGGTGCTCTAGGCTGAACGCGAACCAAGGCGGTCCCATCGGTGCCTTGCCCGCCAAATTGAGGAGGTCGTCGCGACGTTCCTTTAGCTCGGCGTTCCGCTTCGCCGCCACAGGGGTGTCGCTCGCGATGATCATCGGGTTCAGTGCGGAGAACACGTTGTAGACGTCGTAGCGGGGACATTTGGCATCGAGAAGCGCCAACTGTCGCTGCAAGTTGGCGAACTCCTCGTCCGTCGCGTCATTGCGCAGCTTGCGAATCTGCTCGCCCCGCTCCTGCATCGCCTGTATCTCGTCGATGAACATTAGTTTCTTCCTCCTTGGCTAAATGTTCCGTGCAGACCGATTGCACCGTCGCGCTCGGGCGGCTCCTTTTCGGCGCTTGACGAATTGACCAGCACCGTGCCGAGCCTCATCCTCTGGTAAGCCTCAAAGTTGCGCCTGCCTTCCTCTGTCGGGGGAAACTCCACTGTGGCTAAGCTGATGCCCTTCTCGCTGTCGAGGCAAATCTCGATGCGGCTCGGGCTGAACTCCCGCTTGAACCTGCTGAACTGCCCTCGAATCTCGGCTTCGTCCGTGCCGGGGATTACGAACGTCATCACGATGGGCTTCTCTCTCATTTCATCTCCTTCTTTGCCGATCCGCCCGATGAGACGCCTTCGCCTCCCGGCGTCAACTCGGCTACGAGCAACACCGTGAACTCCGGCGTCATCGCCGACCCCCTTGCCCGAAACTGCCGCTCAAGCCCGTTTCGGATTTTCCCGTGGGAATGTCCTCTTCTGGTTCCTCGTGTGGGGCTAGTAAGTTGCTGCTCGCGTCTTGGTTGTACGTGACCTTCCCGCCCAACGCTGCGATCTCCTCCATTACTGTCCGCAGGTTCGCAGCGTCCCGGAAAAGGGGGTGCAGCTTTTTCTCATAAAGCCGCTCCTCCGACCGACGAATTTCGCTGAGCACCTTCTCGTTCAGGTGAGCTTCCTCCGGGAGAGGCAGTGCGCACTCGCACACCATCGAGTACCCATCCTCATGGCGCTCGAATAGTTTCGCCAGACCGTTCTGCCGGAATTGCCAGTCCTCACCGAGTGAGACCGTGTACAGCGCGGCGGGTATAAAACCGTGTTCGTGCTGCTTTGCGTAGTCGGCTTTGAGGCTCTCCAGCGCCCGTGCGCTGAGTCTCTGCCCCGACAGGCGCTGGTTCGTCATGTAGCTAAAACGGGACTCACCTTCTCCGTTTGCGAACGACAGCGCCACCCCGAGCAAGCCCGCGTTGAGCTTGTCGTAGACATCCTGTGCCCACTGATCTGCGTTCCATCCCATCTGACTCTTCTCACCTGGGTACCGCATCTTCTCGGTTGTCTGATCTGTGGGCGCGACGAGTCGATGTTGTCGGAACAGTTGAATCTGTTGCATATGCATCTGCCGCAATCTGGGCGACATCATTTCTGCCAAAGAGCCGAAGCGGCGGCGCTGAATCGCGGTCATGTGTTTCTCTAGGGCGTCCCAGTTTTCGCTGTCGATGAGTGCCGCGCAGGAGGGGCATGCGCCCCACGCCCCGTAGGACATGGCCCCAGTCAGCGCCATTGGGAAATCCTCGCAGTCATACGCCTTCGCGCCCGGCATGTCGGCGTTGCACGCTTCGCCGCAAAAGTCGCACGTTCCGTTTGCTTTGAGTTCTGTCATTCTTGTCTCCCTTCGGTTCTTCGGTTGCCGATCCGCCCGGCGATTACTTCACGCTCCCGTTTTCGAAGAACATGTTCGTTTCCTTCACGATAAGAAATACATCCGACTTTCGGAAATCATCCAGTCTTGGCGAGATTCTAGTGGGCCTGTTTCCAATAACTTGCGATTTGGGCACTACCGGAAAGACGCATTATTCACGTTTCGTGAACATTCATGGCAAAATGGCGGGCATGAAACAACATGCGTTCGAGGGTGTGTTTGAAGGTATGGCGTCGTGGTCGAAGTTCAACTACAAGGAACAACTGCACGAGGCAACGTCCGCCGTCCGGCGGGAACTCGACAGGACGGTGGCCCTCTACGTTTCGAGGTTCCCTACTATCGGCTACCGGACGCTGGCGCACCGTCTACAAATCTCCGCTGCGATGCTGTGCGAGATACTCCGCCCGTTCCCAAACGAGCGAAAGCGGGGAAGGCGCAAGGCGCGAGGATCGGCGCAACCCAACCGCAGCGTCCCCGCAATGCAAATCGCCGTTCCGGAATTGCGAATGTCAGTTCCCGGCTCGCGCCATCTTAAACGCGGAGATGTCGAAGAGGCCTTAAGCGCACTCAAGTTTTGCGTGGTGAACGGCAGAGCCGATGATGCCGGGGAGGACGCCTACCAAAACCTAAGCGATTGGCTCAGAAAAGGGAAGGGCACCAAAACCCTGCTCCAGCGGGTGGGGTACTTGACTCAGAGATATGAGACTCTGCGTTCGAAGAAAAGGGATTGAAGCCATGCTTGTCTGCTGTTAATGGCTCGCGAAAAAGCCTTAATAGCAGCCATGAATCCTGCCGCTGACAATCCAGTCATTGCTCCAGACCGCGACCTTGAAGAAGATGAGAAGCGCGAGTCCACTTTGCGAATCGGGAAGTGGGAATGATGCGGAAGCTTGGTCTGCTTCCGCCGTTCCCGGCGCTGCCAGATAAATGGTGGAAAGCATGCCGACTCGCGCCATCGCGTCCGGCAAGAACTTCTGCCTTCTCAGGAACACTCTATGTTCGTAGCAGGCGTAGATGGCTGTCGCGGTGGGTGGATTGCCTTCAAGGTCGATCTGCCCGCCCACACCACTTCAGTCGAAGTGGTCGATTTCTCGGCATGGCTGCGAGAAGGCCCGCCTGATCTCACCTGCATCGGTATCGACATCCCCATAGGGCTGCTTGACGGTTCAAGAGCTTATGACAAGGCGGCGCGAAAGCTGCTCCCTCAACCGCGTGGCAGCAGCTTCTTCCCTGCGCCGTGTCGCCTCGTGACTCGTTGCATGTTCGCTGACTTTCAAAATCAAGTATGGGGAGGCAATTCCCCGCTCGAAAGGAAGAATAGAGTGTTCGGAATCGATCTTGCAGTTAGCATCATGGACGGACCTGAACTATCGGAGAAAAGGCGCAAGGAGCTTGCCCTAGCGCTGCTGATGGCCGAGACAATCGGTGTCATGCTGTATACATGCGAGTCCGACTCGGAACTCCGAATCGAGGCCGCCAAGGAGATGCTTCGCGAGTTCAGGCTCGTTTACCCGGAGATTGCGGAGATTTAGAGCGGAACCCGACCGATTTTGTGGACTCACCGCTTTGGCTTCCGCCGCCGCTCGTCCCAGTGTTTGAATCCCAGAATCTTCTTGATGTGCAACTGATATTCGCCCGCCTATCCCTGTGGATCAGCGCCGGAAATTCTGGCACGGGCGGACTCATCCCATTGAGCAAGCGTAGTTCAAACGGCACCGAAATCCTCGCTAAGCGCTTCGTCCAATAGGGCTTGGTCTGGCGGTACTCGATCTTCTTGTTGCTCGCGATGATCTGCGCTGCCGACAACTCCACGCTGCCCAAGTTGGACTACAGATACGGCGAAACCTTGATCCCAACAGAGAGCCTAAAATCGCGCCAATTCCCCACCGAACTCCGTATCGAATACGTCGGCAGGTTCGCCGTAATACTGCACCCTTGTAGCGGCTGAAGTGATCTCGCAGTGCGTTTCCGCGTTCTGATTTCCTATGTTGAAGAATCCACGATTCGCACCGCACGGAATGGAAAGCGGCTGCACGGCTGCGGCGGATTCTTCAATGTTTTCGTTGCTAATTGCGACCTGCGTTGTCATGGCGTGCTCCTTTCGATTTTGAGAACTTCTTGGTGCCTACGCGTCAGACACTACCAATGCGTATTTTGTCGCGCTCTTTCGTCACAGTGGAAAATGTCGGGCATACAATGCAGCACGCTTTGCATGTGGCAACCATGTCGCAATACTTCATCTTTTTGAGAGAACAGCGGCAATCCACATCATGCAGAGAGTTGAGATGAAGGCGACGGTGCCTAGCCGACCTCCATATCCAGGAAAGACGTTAAACGTAATTGCCAGTGCATACAGAGTGCCTGCACCAGCCCCGGCAATGGCGATTGCCACAAGCGGCGCTACCGCGACCGCAGTCATGCCCGCAAAAGAACCCGCGAATACAGCGGCAGGTAAATTGACATCCGACGCCAAAGACCCGACACAAGCACCAAGCATCCCGACAAGCGAAGACGCCACGACAGCCGATACGCCGAATCTCCTCTGAAGCAACGATGTTGCTGTCGCCCCTGCTATTCCTCCCAAGACCATAAATACCGGACTCATAGGTGGCTCCTTCTCTCGAATCTGTTGCTGATAACCTCGAAAAAATCCCGGTCAAATCGTCCTATTTCTTGGGCAAGACAAACTCAAGCCCATACCCAGGGG
Organism: Terriglobia bacterium; assembly: GCA_963705015.1. GTDB lineage: Bacteria > Acidobacteriota > Terriglobia > Acidiferrales > UBA7541 > Palsa-360. The sequence continues at coordinate 3,876,742 of CAVPIN010000002.1, read as the reverse complement.
CTGCAGCCAACATTTTTTGTATATCGCTAAAGGGAACTTCCGTCGCAGGCGGCAACGTCAGGGCTGGTGCTGGAACGCTGAATTCCTTAAACCATTCCTCCAGACCAGCGGGCGCGAGCAGTACGAGCACTCGCATCTGATCAGATTCGATTGCGAACGAATGCACCACGTCGCGCGGCAAAAAGACCATCGTTCCGGGTTTGGCCTTGATGGTTCGACCGCCGACACGGAAGGTCATCTCGCCCTCCAGGACGTAAAAAGTTTCATCCTCGCGGTGATGGCGGTGCGGAGGGGGCGCGTTACCCTTTCTGGCGACGACCTCCATGAGCGCGAACTGCCCCTGTGTTTCCTCTCCAGTTGCGAGGAAAGTGAACAACGAACCGCTATACCAGATTGACCGATCCAAGGACTGCCGTCCTCGTGCAAATGCGATGGATTCTTCGGCTTTCGCGTTTTCCGCCTCTTGCGTGGTCATGATAGGCTCCTTTCGATTTTGAAATGCTCTTAATGCCGCGTGCTGGAATTACTGAATTTCCGTTACTTACGTGCGATTACAGTTCAGCGAGGCCGCCGTCCGCGAACACTTCCGTACCAGTGATGAACGAGGCTTCGTCTGAAGCGAGGAACAGTGCGAGATTTGCAATCTCTTCGGGCTGGCCGATGCGTTTGAGCGCCACACCCTCCGCCCAGCCCGCAGCAATAGCGTCCACTGCCTCTTTCGGCATCTCCAGCTTGCTGAGAAGTGGGGTGGCGATGGGGCCTGGACTGATGGTAACTACGCGAATACGCCGGGGAGCTAGTTCGGCAGCCAAAGTCCGGCCAAAGGAACGCACTGCCGCTTTGCTCGCTGAATAGATGGATGCTCCTGCAAAGCCCTTGCGCGAAGCGACCGAAGCATTCAGCAGCACAGCGCCGCCGTCGGATAGCAGCCCAAGGGACTTCTTGACGGTGAAGAACAGACCCTTGACGTTCAGATCGAAGTGACGGTCGAAGAAAGTCTCGTCAACTTCCTCGGCAGGGGCGAATTGGGCGATGCCCGCGTTGGCGAAGAGGATGTCGAGCCGTCCGAATTTCTCCGCAAGGGTCTTCATCAGGGCATCGGTGTCAGCGAGATTGCTCGCGTCAGAAGCAACGACCAAGGCATTGGGACCCAGCGCCTTCTGCGCATACTCCACCGTTTTCGGATTGTGCCCAGTGACGATCACTCGTGCGCCCTCGTTCTGAAACAATTGCGCCGTGGCAAAACCGATTCCGGTCGTTCCACCTGTAATCAGTGCAATTTTCCCCGAGAGTCTTCCACTTGAGATTCCTCCCGAGGACCGCCACCCTTGCGAAAATGCTATGGACTCTTCGACGTTTGTGTTCGACGCGATTTGCGTGGTCATGACTAGCTCCTCTCGATTTGAAGTTCTTGCTCTCACAGGTCGGACAATACCGGATCGCAAAAGGTCGCGTTCCTAAATAGTTCCTAAGAGATCGCTAAATTTCTCTTATGAGAAAGCGACACTCCCGCATCCGATTTGGTATACAAATAGGGCGTGAAACGTCCAAAGAGTTCCGTTTCCATTAGCGCTGAACTGAAGGCTTTCCTTGAAAGCGGCGTGTCCGTAGTGGTTGGCACTCGCGACGCGGGCCTAATCCCTGAGGTCACACGAGCGTGGGGCTTGTTGGTTTCTAAAGATCGAAAAAGCATCAGCCTTTGCGCTCCACTCGCGACGAGCGGTAAAACCCTCGACAATCTCACGGGCAACGGGCAGATGACGATCTGTTGCTCGCTTCCCACCAACTACAAAACAGTCCAGCTAAAGGGACAATTCATTGAGAAAGCAGACCCGAGCCGTGCGGACTTGGCGGCGGTGGAAAGGCACCGTGAAGCATTTAGCCGCCTGAATGAGCGCGTCGGAGTCCCGCGCCAACGGACCGAAACCTTTTGGCGGCGGGAACTTGAAAGTTCACCCGCTCTGATCAAATTGCGGTTTGTTCCCGAGCAGGTCTTTGACCAGACTCCCGGTCCAGACGCTGGATCACTCTTATGAGCGAATCGCCGCCTCTAACCGTTCCGCTCAAAAGCATTGCTTCATGCTTTGAAGGGATGATTCCGGCGACGATCTGCTCCTGTTCCAGCGGAGGAATACCGAATCTGACGTATCTCTCTATTGTTCACCAGATCGACGCGTGCCACGTCGGCCTGTCCTATCAGTTCTTCAACAAGACGCGGGCGAACATTCTGGAGAATCCTCGGGCACAGGTTCTCGTCGTATCGCCTGAAAACGCCGAGCAATACCGCCTCGATCTGTCGTATCTGCGCACGGAGACCGAAGGCCCGTCCTTCGAGCGCATGAAAATACGGCTGGATGCTGTTGCCTCGCAGAGTGGGATGAGCCATGTTTTCAAATTGCGCGGGGTGGATATATTCGAGGTGATCGATTGCCGACCCGTGAGTATGGAGTTTCGTGCGGAGGCTGCTCGTAAGACGGATTATTTGTCGGAACTTGATTCTTTCACCGAGCGGTTGAGCGCCTGTGATGATCTTGATTCTTTGCTTAGCGCCGCACTGGAAGCGTTGTCTTCCCTGTTTGGGTGCCCCCACTCGTTTGTGATGTTTCCCGATGAGCAGGGAAAACATCTCTACACTGGAGCAAGTCACGGATTCGAGCCTTCGGGGGTGGGTTCCGAGGTACTGATTGGCGAAGGGATGCTCGGCGTGGCGGCAGAGCGACGCGCCGCCGTGCGGACGACCAGCATGACTCGCGAGATGGTTCTCACGCGAGCAGTGCGATCAGCGATCGAGCGACACGGTAAACAAACTTTGTTGGCAAAGGAGATTCCGCTACCCGGTTTGGCGAACGCGCAAAGCCAACTTATCTTGCCCCTTGTGGTTGGCAACAGATTGCAGGGCGTGCTATGCCTACAAGATCAAATCCCCGGACGGTTCCTAGCGACTGACGAACGTGTATTGCAGATTGCCGCCCGCCATCTCGGGGTTGCGATCTCCAACGCCAAGGCGGCTGTTTCCGCCTCCCGCAAAATCGCGTTACACCACAAAGGAGCGCACTCGAAACGAAGTTCTGTGGTGAAGCACTACAAGTCAGACGACAGCATTTTCATAGACGACGCATATCTGATTAAAGGCATCCCCGGACGGCTCCTTTGGAAACTGCTTCAAGCATTCGTTGGCACTGGCAGAATGGCGTTCACGAATAAGGAGATTCGGCTCGACGCTGCCCTGCGGTTGCCGGACATAAAGGACAACTTGGAAACGCGCCTGATCTTGTTGCGGCGTCGCTTGGACGAACGCTGTGAATTCGTGAGGATAGTTCACGCTGGCCGTGGACAGCTTCGCTTGGAAGTACACCGGAAACTCAAACTGGAGGAGCTTGCGTAGAAATGTTCGCTCGTTACGCGTGGTGCTTCGCGTGAACGACCTGACCCGGTCATTACTAAGCCTACAGACGCGATTCGCCGGGCAGCCACGTTCCGACCTGACATCGCTCTCCTCGGCGTGGTGATACCGGAGATTTGTGGTGTTGAAGCCGCTATCAATCTATACCGTCCCCTGCGGCTGTGCCCCACCTTGATCCGCGCTTCCCGCGTCCTGACGTCAACACCGCCTTTGTTCCACAACATCGAGCGACATTTCTTCGAGGTGCAATTTGGCGGATTCTCAGTTTCGGTTATCCACCGCCAAGAGTTTGTGAGTAGCAGCGTTGCGGGTGGCGATGCCCGGCTCAGAAGGTATTCCATTAGAGACAGCCAACCCACCCCCTACACTGACGAAACAAGTTCTTTGTCCTGAACGGAAAGTTGAAACGGTAGGAATGAACCCATCTGAGACAGGGGGCTTGGCATCCTTGACGATGCGACACACGCTCGCCTTCGATATGCGATAGGCTCTCGCCAACTGGTTCAAACTCATGCCTCGCTCACGATCATGGAGCAACGCGAGGCGGTCAACCTGCAACGGAGCACGCCCGATTTGGCGACCCTCTAACTTGGCACGGCGCATTCCAGCCCGCACGCGCTCAACAATCGCCTGCCTCTCGACCTGAGCGATGGCTCCGACGATGACCACCATTGCGCGACCGAGTGGTCCGCCCGTGTCAATATTTTCTCGGAGGCTTACGAATTCAATTCCGAGATGATTGAGTTCGTCGAGAACTTCCAAGAAATGGCGCACGTTTCGGGCGACGCGGTCGAACGCGCTTACGAGCACGATGTCAAAGCGGTGCCGCCGCGCATCGGCTAGAAGCTGGTCGAGTCCGGGGCGTTTCGATTTTGTTCCGCTGATCGTGTCTGTGTACTCGCGGATGATCTCGTGGTCGCGGTGCTTTGCCATTTGGCGCAGGTCGAGAAGCTGAGTTTCCAGATTTTGATCTGCGGTCGAAATGCGGGCATACAATGCGGCTCTTTTCATCGGTTCCGTTCTCCCATAGTCGGACGAGGTCAGAGTGCTTCTTCTAAAAGTCGAATCTCTCGGTTCGTTTCGCAGTCGATCAGCAACGAGGGTGAGCGGGGACTCTCCCGAAATCCTGCCTGACACAAACAATGAGTTGCTTCTGCCACAGACGGCACCATGAACGTGTTGCTCGCGAACCTGTCCCTCTGGAACGGAAGCAGCAGGTGAGGAATGCGTGCCCAATACAGCGCCGACTCGGCGCGGAGGAGATGGTCTCCGTCATCGTGCTTCGTCTTTGGCGAGCGTGTCCGTTGGATGGATTTGTCTTCCCGGTGTCGGCAAAGGCGATCAGCAGCCTCCGTGCAGACGGTCAACTCAGGAGCGAACACGCTCAGGTTGGAACATACTTCGGAATCAAGAATTTGCCCGAAAGCGAAGTTATCGAGTTCGCGCAGGCGCTCTCTGAGCAAACCGGGCATCAGCAGCGCCGCCGCTAGCCGTTCCGCAGGGACGCTGGAGCGCATCCGCGCCCGATGCTCTTCCATGAGTTCAGGAATGGTCAACGTGTCACCCGCCTGAAGTATACAGAGGAGAAATCTAGAATGGCCACTTGCAAACCATTGAGCAGCAATGACTTGCGAATGGCCAATTTCCGATTGCCGTCTGTATACTTCAGGCTGAAGGACGCCAAATATTGAAGAAGGATTTCATCCGCGATGGCACCCGCAGAATCATCGGCTCAGCCATCTGCGTCCGCGACTCAGGCTGCCTATGGGTGGTCGGCGGTTTGCTTTTCAGCTTCGCCGCCGAGGGAGCCGTCGTGCGGTTCGGAAAGAAGGGGTAAACATGGAAGACATGCTCGACGAGATCACGGAGCACGCGCCTGACGGGAAAAATGTCGAGGAGCGCAACGAGTTTCAACAAGCTTGCTGTCAGTTCGTCGTCGCCCACAAGAAATTCTGCAAGATCGACTTGTCCGTGCGGATCGACATGTCCGCCGACGCGGGCCGATGGTTCTACTGGCTGGAGCGGAAGTACTTGGCGGAGAAAAAGCTGTGGGAACTGTTCTGCGCGGGATTCGAGAGCGACAAGATGGGCCGACTCTATTTGGAGTTCCGCGATTGCTTGATCCGGGGCGAAAGCCCCAAACCGAGCGCCTGAATGCCGCCAGCATAGGAGAAAATATGTGCAACATCGGAAAACCCGTTGAGATCATTGACGTCGAGCCGCTCACCCTCCCCACGCCGCTGTGCCGGGAAAATGAAGCTCCGGTCGAGCAGCCCGTGACCGTGGAAGTCCCGGTGTTGGAGACGACTGTCGAGCCTGTGACCATCGGGAAACTCTAACTTGGCGCAGCGCCATTCGCATGCGGCGCGTTGCCCCACGCCACGCTACGGCGTGGACTTGAGCAAGGTGCCCGACACCTACGTCGAGCCGTTCGTCGCGTACCGTGCTTGGAACTGGACCGCCAAGGGCGTCACGTCCCTCAACGGGGCGCTGTGGACTCCTAAGGTCGCCTTCGAAGCCACGTGCCACTATGCTGCCGACCTGCATTCGATGGGGGCGGCGGCAATTGGATCGGTAGCGGCGGAATTCTGGAAATCGAAGTCCCACCAAGTGCCCGACCCGTCCTGCACTTGCGGGATGTACGCCGGAATCAATATGAAGCACCTTCTCGACATCGGTTACATCCGGCGCGGAATCCATGGCGAGGTCAGTCTGTGGGGGCGGTTGTACCGCCACACGCTCGGGTGGCGTGCGCAGTACGCCTATCCGAAATACTTCGTCGTCCCGACGAACATGATTCCATTCCGTTTTGACGAAGCGCAGGAACGCCTCAAGGCGCTGGTCGAGTTCGGTGTGGACATTTACCTCCAGTCCGGACCGCGAAGCCCGCGTCGGGCAGGAGAGAATTCCGCTGTGGGTGAGAGACTACGGCTACAGCGCTGAGGGCATCGACTTCCTCGTCAAGAAGCGCCAGAAGTGGTACACGGGCGAAAAGGCGGTCCACACGCTCGCCAAGGGCGACCGCGTCGCGGTGCTCGGCGGTATGGACGGCGGCGGCATCGGCATCGTCACGGAGATCAAGGACGACGATATGTTCTACACGATGTTCAATCCGAACGTCATCTACCGCAAGCCGATCAAGAGTGTTCAGTGGAACGACAAGAACTGGCGATGGGAGACGACCGGGCTGGGCTTCATGCGCAAGCTCGCCGCGAAGGCTACCGCTTGATCAGGTCGCTACTGAAGTCCTTGCTCATCCTCGCCGTCTTTGTGCCCTTCGCGACGGCTCTGCCCTTCGCGGCGCTCTGGTTGTGCCGCACGCCGGACGGCGCTCAGTTTCTCTTCTGGGCTGGGCCATGGAGTTGCTGTTTTTGGGTGCTGATCTACAGCCAGCTTAGCGCCTCGAAGTTCTGGCTCGGCGCTGAACACGTGCGCCAGTGGCGCGAGGCGAACGGCGGGCTGCTGCACACTAGCATCCGAGCCACGGGCTGGATGTTCGGTGCGTTGTTCTTCAGCTACCTCGCTGAGTTCGCGATGCTCTTCCTTTTTCGTCCCTCGCCGTCCGCCAGAGCGCTGCTCCCGGTCTTCACCTACAGCCCTGTGGCGTTCGCTTGGGCTTGGAGGAGGCTGCATGGATGATCTCTCGGGCTGCAACGTAATCCACATTGATTCCCGCATGCGCGTAGCCCTCCAGTGCGTTGATCTCCTGCTGCGAGGCGCGACGCCCCGGCAAAGGAAGAGGATCGCCAACCGGATACTTGCCATGTGCGACGGCGGGAAGGGGCGCGTGCATTCGAGGAAGGAACGCAAGCCCCAGAGGCTCACGCCCGAGTTACTGGAAGACCTTCTCCGCATCCACGCAAGCTGCGCCCACGACCAAGAGGGCAAGTGCGGCTTGCTCCTGTCCGTCAGTTCGCTTTGCTGGGAGATCAACTTGTCGTGCGGTCTCGCGAACGACGAGGACAAAGGATTCAAGCGCCACGACCCGATGTGCGCCGCCCGACCGTTGAGAACGCCCTTCGTAGAAGAAGGAATCAGGCTGGCCGAGAGCATGCACGAGGAGGACACGGATGGAGAATGACGAGACCATGTTTGACGAAATTGTACGGACGGAGATCAAGCCGGACGGCACGGTGGAAGCGAGCCTTGTAGAAAACTCCGCGCAGGAAATGGAAGCTCCGTCGCCGATATGGTCAAGGCGTGGAAAGATTTCAAGGACGCAAATGGCGATCAGTATCCAATCGCAGTGTGGACGTACAACTGGTGGAAAGCGCTTGTGTACCTCGCTCTCGCCGAGGATCATTTGAAGGAGCAATTCCTCGGGCGCGACCGCACCCCAGCGTCCATCAAACAATATCATCGCTGGCGATTGTCGCTGTGCGACGGGCGACCGTTCAGGACGAACGCATGAGAAACCCGATGATCAAGGGAGGCGAAATCGTATCGTCTCCTGACGGAAGTCTGTGGTGTGTCGTTGCCCTTGACGACAAGAGGGTTGTTTTACGCAGGTGCGACCACGAAGGAGTTCTGATCGGCATCCATCGCGGCGGGGAGCGATGCGAGGTTTCGTGGGAAGAATGGGCGACGGGCTGGACATTGCGGAAGTGATGCGGTGAGAATGAAAATCTCCAAGAGCAAGTTCTGCGCGGGCGTGCGATGTTTGAAGCGTTTGTATCTGCTCGTCCACGAACCAAAACTCGCGGCTGAGCCGGACGGTGCCGCACGTGCGATCATCGCGCAGGCAGATCAATGGAGGCTACGATGCGACTGACCGCTTCGGATTTCATGACCTACTGGCGACCGTCCGTCTGCGAACTTCGCGTCTTCTTGCACGAAAAGGGCGAACCCGAAGCGGAACCCGGCGCTTTCGACGAAGTCATGCGTCGGCTCGGAATTCGTCACGAGCAGGAGCATTTGGCGACGCTCGGGCCGTATCTGGATTTGAGCGACGTTCTGATTGACGAGCGTGTTGGGAAGAACTCTCGAAGCCATCGCCAACGAAGTCCCAGTCATCTATCAGCCAGCCTTCTCTGTCCGGCACAGGATCGCAGGCACCGACGTGGAAATTGTCGGAGCACCCGATTTTCTAATTCTCGACGGCGACGGCTACGTGATCCGGGACTGCAAGATGTCTCGCCACATCGAAGCCGAGATTCACCCCGAAATCATGGTTCAAGTCCAACTCTACGGATGGCTCTTCGAGCGCAGCACTGGCGTCCCTGCCAAAGCATTGCAGGTCTACAACGGGATGAAGGAAATCGTCGGCGTCGAGGACGACGGCGGAGAGTGGGCGCTCGCTGTGTTGGACAACTTGCTCCGCATCAGACTGCTTGATGAGGAGCCGTACGAACCCGTGGGATGGAGCAAATGCGGAGGCTGCGGCTTCAACGCGAGGTGCATGGAGAAGGCGGAAGCGGATGGCAGCGTCGCCCTCGTGCCGGACGTTGACCAGAGCCTTGCTCGCACGCTTCGTGGCATCGGAGTCACCACGCGCAAGGAACTCTTGTCCAAGTTCGACTTCGTGAGCCTGAGCGAACTCAAGACGTCCGCACGGGCAAAGTCAGCGGCGAGTCGGCAAGACCGCCGAGCGCATCATCCAGTTCGCACGAGTCGATGGAGACCCAGCAGGAGAAGATTCTCGCCGCTCCTGCAATTCCGCTCGTTCCCCAATTACGTCATGTTCGACCTTGAAGGGATGCCGCCGCATCTCGACGAAATCGAGAACATTTACCTGTGGGGAATGCAGGTCTTCGGGGACGAACCCAAGCGAGTTCATGCCCGCAGTCGCCGGGTTCGGGCCTGATGGAGACCGAGACTGCTGGCTCGCTTTCCTGTAGAATGCCAAAAAGGTGTTCGACGACTTGCGGTGACATCCCTTTTGTTCACTGGGCGTCATACGAAAAGACCAAATTGAATCTGTACATCGCCCGGTATGGAGACACTGAGGGCGTCGCAGACAGGGTGAAAGCCAATCTCCTCGATCTACTTACCGTGGCGAAGAATTCTATCGTTCTGCCCGTGCCGAGTTTCAGCTTGAAGGTCATCGAGAAATACATTGGGTTCAAGCGCAGCCAGAGCGAGTTCGGTGGGCAGTGGGCGATGGCGATGTTCATTGAAGCAACGGAGACGAGCGACGAGGGGAAGCGGAAACAATTGATGGGCGAAATCCTGAAATACAATGAAGAAGACCTCGCAGCAACATGGGCGGTGTTCGAATGGCTAAGGGCGAAGGCACCGGCACCGAGTCCGGCTCATTTCTGATTTCGCGGTTCGACGAGTGCCCGTGAGTGCCCCGAATACCTAGCTATTCGTCTCTTTCCGTTCACGAGGCGGGGCTTCGCTGTACTTAGAATAGTCCACTGTCAATTCTTCACCCACTTCGATGTCCCTCAGTGCGAAGAAGTCGTAACTTTCCGAGTCGCAAAGCACATTGGGGCGCTGACCGCTCTTCGGCTCATTTAGATACCATGCCATTGTCAGACGGTTAAAAGTTCGTGGGCATCCGTATCGCTTGCCTTTGATTACTGCAAAGTCGTCGTACAGCTTTCGAATTTCTTTTGGTGCTTTCGGCAGAGACTGTTCCTCTATCCAAAGCATTTCTTCATTGTCGTCGGAAAACAGAGGTGTGCCTTCCTCGATTTTCGCTATTGCGAAAACACCTACACCGCCTTTGTGAATCTCAGACGGACGCAACCGCGTATAAACCCCCTCGTGGGGAAGTGGGTGCTTATCTAACCGCCACCTATCGCTCACAGACTTGCTTAACCCATCCAGATCAGGAAAGATTGTTGCCTCATCTATTCCGCAAGATTCCAGTTCCCTCCGAATGTTCTGCACCGCAAAACTTGGGATGACAATCTTGACCACGCAACCATTTTTCATAGCTGCGAGCCTATCGAGTCCTTCCGTCTCTGTCCCGTGAATCGTAAAACATGAACGCTGACTGCTGATTCTTCGAGCGATGTGTGTGGGATAGATAGCAAGTGGTCCACGCCGCAAGCCTGCCATCTTTGTGAAGCGGGCCGGGAGCCACGGCCTTACTCGTTTTTTGTCCGACTCTGTAACTCCAGTCGCGCTTGGAGGAATCACTTCCTCCCGCTTGATCGCTCGTTTGTTCAGTTCATATGGGTCGAGAACCCAAACCGCCGAGTCGTAGAATGCTGAATTGTGTCTAACAGCGAAGTACAGAGCGATAAGCGCCCCTTCTGTCCAGTCCAAGAGTCTGGTCGGCGTTCCAAAGTGCTGCATAAGGAAGTACCATTCCCAGTCGTCGTTGCCTGCTGGCTTAGTTTCGGACAGTATTGGTGCCCGCACAATAAACTCTTCTCGAATTTCGTCTTCTATGTCCCTCTTTCTGACCTCTGCGTATCCACCGTACTCTCGATACAACTTGGGGCACAACGACCAGAACGCCCGCTGTTGGCCACGAAACCAAGGCCCCCACGGGTCATCTTTGTCGAAACCAAGCTGATTTCTTACGTCAAAGACACGGGCCAGAAAGTCGCTCACGTTATTCGGATGACTTTGGACCTTTAACGCCATGCGGCACTCCGATTTCCAAGGAAGTTCTAGACCACTTTCAACTACGCTGGTTGGTCTGAAAATATCTCTCGTGCAGTCGAGGTAATTTTCTCCGCCACTTCGGTAGTCTTCTTAGCAATGACGTAGCGCCACCGCCCATACGTCCCGTCTGCGTTCACAGCGTCCACCCAACGCTCAGCCGCAGCCTTTTTCACTTCTTCGAGCGGGTCGTAGCCTTTCGTTTCCAGAATCAAATGGACGGGCGGTTCTGTCTTCAATCGAATGATGAAGTCGGGCATGTAATCGTGCATCTGTCCGTTGTGCAGGTACGGAATGGCGAAGCCGAGTCCGGAATTCTTGACGAAAGCATCCACGGCAGCGTGCGAGTCAATGTAGTAAGCCGCCGCCTGCTCCCATTTTTGCGTGTCCGGCACGACGTAGTTCAGGTGGCTCTTCACGACTTCTCGCGGCTCGCGGCTCGTCCAGAAATCCACTTCTGCGGTTGAACCGGGTCCACGGCTCGATTCGTAGCGCGGAATCTCTGGTGCTTCGCCGCCCGCTGTATCGGGCCGTATGTTTTCCGTCAAGATTTCGACGAGCCAAGGGTAGTACGGCGCAAGCCCCAAATCCTTGAGGTCGGCCGGGAGGCCGCACTTCCACCTTCTCCGCCATGTACTTCTGGATGATCTTGACCAGTTGCGGAAACAAGACGTGCGCGGGGACATGGCACTGCGGGTTGCGAAACATATTCCTTGGTCAAGCCCTTCGCCAAGTCGAAAACGAGTTCCTGCAATCCCATCCGCGTCCGATACTCCTGCAGCGTCACTTCGTCCAAACGATTCGGACCAGACAAGACTCATTCGCCCGGTGTCCGAGATGCTCAGCCCCTTCATGTCCACCTTTGGAGGAATCAGGTCAGGCTGCAAAACCATGCGTGGGACATTGTCCCATTCCATCAGTCACGCGGTTTCGAATCGCCCTGCGTGTAGCCCTCAACTCGCGGAAACTGAATTTCGTACTGTGCTTTCTCCGGGATGGCGTGGACGTGATATTTCTTCACTCGCGGCGGCGCAGGTCCCTGCGGATTCGCCTTGAACGGGATGACCTCGAACGGCACGCCGAAGACCTTGGCGACCTCCTCCGTGAACTTCCCGTTCTCGCCGAGTTCGTAGCTCACACGCCGCAGACCGCGACCCACCACCTGTTCGCACAGAAGCTGCGACATGAACGGGCGGAGCCCGATGATGTGCGTCACCGTGTTGCAGTCCCATCCTTCGGTGAGCATCCCGACGCTCACGATGCATCGCACATCGCGCCCCGGAGGATGCAGCGGTCGTTCCAGCTTCTTCGCCAACTCCTCGAAGCCTTCGGGATAGAGCGGTCGCCCCTGACGGTCTGTGGGCCAATTCGTCTTTCCCACGGTGTCCAGCGTGAATCGCATCCACCGCACTTCGTCTCTCTTGGCTCCCTCGACATCAGTCTCGTGTATCACCTTGGTGTCCACTCGGATGGTGTTCACTCGCCCGTTCTTGTTGAGGAAGCCCTCGACACGGCCGGTGGAATTCCTGTCGGCGCTTTGTCCTCGGCAAGCCATTCGTAGATCGCCTTCGCAATCCTCGTGTTCTTGCAGACGAGAATGAATACGGGGGGGCGCGGGTCGGCTTCGTTTTTTGCCCATTCAGCAGTTTCTTTTTCCCAAAGCCCGCCGAGCATCGCAATGGGATGGTGGGCGTACTTCAAGATGGCTTCTGGCTTCGGACTGCCTCTCTTGCCGCCCCGCTCGGCAGGTGTCAGCTTCTTCTCCAGAATCCACTGCCAGATGTTCAGGTAACCGGGAATCTCGTCGCCGGTCGTATCGCGCACCGCCAACTGCGGAATCTTCACCAGCCCCGATTCGATGGCGTCAATCAGACCGAAGTCGCTCACGACCCACGGAAACGGCTTGTTCGTTTCCTGCCCGACTCTGCCGAGAAAATATGGCGTCGCCGACAGGTCAACGCAGAAGTTGATGCCGCGCTGCTTTTGCAGCTTGTCCAGCCCGTCAATCCAGACCGTCGCCTCTTGGAAGAACTCGTCCGCCTCTTCCTGCTCGCCGAATTCGTCTTCTTCCTCCGGGTCCGGCTCCTCACGCCTGATGCGGTAGGCGTGGTGGGCTTCGTCATTCAGCACGAGGATGTTTTGCTTGCCGCCGACCTCGCGTCCAATCACATCGATTGATGAGTGCGGTGTCGCTTTCCACGTATCGCGCGGACTCGACCTTTACCTCGCTTTAGGCTGCCGTCCTTATCCCGTTCCTCCTCCAGAACGGTCAGCATTCCGTTGGCGACCTGCAACTCATAATCTTTCAGGCTTAGATAGCGTTTTCCGTGAGCCGTCGCCGTCTTCGCTCCGATATTGATGGTCTCTTTGACGTCGCACTTCTTTCCCGGCCTTCACGACCTTCGCGCTCACCCCGCCCGTCTGCATTGTCTGCGGCTCGAACACGTGCCAGTTCGTGACCAAGACCTTTCCTTGAGTCAAGCAGCGGCATCAGGTGCGTCGGCACGAGGTCTCGCGTGCGATAGATGCTTGCCTCGCCCAACTCGCGGGTCGAGTTCCGCCAAGCCGCTGCCGGATGGTCACGTTGGGACACACGACCAAGCACCGCGTCGGAGAACCGCGCATCGCTGCGATTGTTCAGCTTGTTCAGGATGCTCCACGCCGCCAGCATTCCCATCACGGTCGTCTTGCCTGAGCCCGTCGCCATCTTGCAGGCGTACCGCTCAAAACCCGCGTAGCCTTCCTTTTCCTTTCGGTCATCGCTTGGCTCGTCTCGGGGGATAGAGATGCCCTTGCAGGAAGTCGGCTCGTGCTTCCTTCAGAAAAATGACGGTCAGTGCCGCCTCAAGCTGAGCGAAAAAGAGCCGCTTCTCGCGCCCTTCGCGTGTCCACCACTGGATGAGTTCGAGCGTTGTCCGCGTCACGCCCGGATAGCCTTGGCTTTGCCATGATTCCAGCCGCTCGCGGATGAGATTGACGAGCGCCAGTTCAAAGCCGGAGGGATACTGTTTCGACGGTTTCAGAAGCCGCTCATCCACCAACCATGGCGTCTTCTGCTCGCGGGGCGGAAAGACAATCGAAGGTCGTCGCTGCCCCTCGATAAGCTGCGGTTGCTCGCCTTCTCGGATGTACCAATAGCGAGTTGGCTTCTCGAACGGCGAGTTCAGGATTGGCTCTGCAACTTCGGGATAGCCGGACATTTCTTGTTAAGCCTCGTCTCGGGGCTTCGACAGCGCCCTGTCAATTTCTTGTTCGCTTGCACCAGCCCTCATGAGGTCCGCAACCCGAGTAATCGTTTCTTCCGTAATCCCACAAGCATTCCTGATTCTCGACGTGACTTCATGGAGAGCATGGTCTGTTTTCTTGAATTGCTCCTGCATCGCTTTCAGTTCCTCGGCCATAGCTTTCCGCCCGTCTGCCTGAAACCATGCTTCGGCCCGCTCGCGGAAATACCGATGTACAAGTCGGTTCCTCGTTTCAAGGCTCTCGCGCAAGTCTGAGTCGAGACTCGAAGAAATCTTAGCGTTCGACTTGTTGAGGACTTTCAGCAATTGTCCCAGTGTGCGCTCGAAGTGTTCGTCCCATATGTTGTCCACCTGAGATTGGTATTCAGCAATCTCAGTTCTCGTAACTGGCCACTTCTTGCCCAATATTTGGACGATTGCCACCACTCCCAATGAGTTTACGATTTCGTGTTCGAGACACTGCGCCAGATACAGTGCCAGACCCGCATTGGCATAGACTTCCCGAGTCTCAATACTCACTATGTCCTGTGGCTCTGTTACCCAACTGCCTGCGGACACATCTTCCGTAGGGTCCGTCATGTGCTCACCAACAAACCAATTCTTCGAAAACCTATCTGGCTTCCGTTAGGCTCTTCAGCACCATCAATTCATTTCCACGGTCATCAATCACCTTCACCGCGATTTGCCCGTGCTCACCCGACTCGAATGGTGTGCTGACCGTGCCAGCCAGATGTTCCCATACGCTTTCCTCATATTCCCCGCGCAGTGCCTTCTTCAAGCTCTCCCACGCGCCCGTCCGGGGAAAGAAGGCTTGGGTGACATGGAAGCACAGGTTGTTGTAATCCGAGTCCAGAAACCACGCGGGTACGTCGTCGCCCTTGCTCTTGTGGTTCACCATCTCCACTGGATCGAAAACATCGAGGCCAAGCAATTCGACCTCATATAGTTTTGGTGCGCCGTTCTTCGACTTTATCTTCCTCACTTCGACTTCCGGCAGTCCGCACACGCTGAAGATTTGGCTGGAGCGCATGTTCTTAAGCAGGTCGCCCATCATCAAGTCAGGCGTCGCCTGCACGTAGGTCGCCGGAATCCCAACGGCCTCGGCGCATTGTTCAATCAGCATCCGGGCGTTGGGCTGGATAGCAAAGCCGATGGCATAAAGATGCGAATAGTTCTTCGCGTTCGCTTCTTTGGCTGCCTGATAGACCAGCTTCTCGCTGACCGCGCCGTTCTCAGGGCCAAAGACAAACGCCACAGGTTTTTGCGATAGTGGCAATGACATACCACTTTTTTCTTTTGCTTCCTGAACAGCATCAGCCAGAGTCGCTCCGTTGCCGAGTGATGTAGCGTCTACCATCGCCTCGGCGGATAGCGAGAGTGTCTTCGCAGGTAGCCTTACGTTCATGAGTTTGACAGTCTTGTTCCCCTCCAGCCGCAAGACCGGGGACTTCCGTAGAACTTCCAGCATTCGGTCAACGAAGGACGCCGCAGACTCCGACTCGACAGTGCGACGGTCAGGCTTTTGCTCTTCGAAATCGAGGGGTGTCGGAATCGTTGCTTCGAAGCAGAATGGCCCCGTTACTCGCGTGACGGACGAGTTTTCTTCTGGTCTATCAACGAGAACTTCCTCTTCGGGTGGCTCGTTGTTGGCGATAGATTTCAGAGTCACGTGTGAGACGATGCCCCCCACCTCTTCGCCCTTCTTGTTCTGCCGTCGTCGGTACGCAAAACCACTAATGGGGCCACGGACATCGTCCTGCAATTCGTACCACGGGAAAGTCGCAGTCAGAAGCCTCTGGCGGGCGAGCGCGAGCGGTACGCGACTAGTGTCAATCGTTATCCAGCGTCGTCCCCATTCCTCAGCGCAATACGCAGTCGTGCCACTTCCGCAGGTGGGGTCGAGGACAAGGTCACCGGGGTCAGTCGTCATCAATATGCAACGGTGAATGATTTTTGAATTTGTCTGCACGACATAGAAACGTTGCTCAGCATAACCGCCAGTAACCGTGTCCTCCCACAAGTTGGTCAGCCGTGACCAAGGAAAATCGGAAGCAAATCTGCGATAACTAAGGGTCTTCCCATAGGCCTCAAGTCGTTGCAATTGTGCAAGACGTTGTAATCCTTGCTTAGATGTTTTCCATCCTCCGCTGCCGGGATAGTACAGGACTTTTTGAAACTCAAACGGTTCAGAAGCTTCCCCCACTGACGAGGTAGAAGTAAGGTTGTCCCGCCGATACACGGATGACCCAGATGGCAGCGAATCCCAATTTTCTCTTTCTTCGGGAGTCATTCTCCGGTGGGTTCCATCAGATAGGCGGACATAGTCATAGTTAACCCAACCCTCGCCTAGACGGGGTTGGTAAAGCTGACGGTATTTCACGAGTTCAATGTTCCGGGCATACCACAAGAGAAAATCTGTTGTCGCTGGAAGAACTTCAGTTCCAATAGACGGACTACCAGCACCCGTCGTCTTTTTCACAGTGACAATACCGCAAAAGTTTTCGGCACCGAAGACCTCGTCCATCAGTTCGCGCACATGATGCAGGTTCTCGTCGCTAATCTGGACAAAGACGCTACCTGTTGAACTAAGAAGGTCACGGGCAACAAGGAGGCGGTCCCGGAGGTACGTCAAATATGAGTGAAGCCCGTACTGCCAAGTGTCCCGGTAGGCCTGTACCATCTCAGGCTCGCGGGTCATATCTTCGTCATCCCCGTGCGACACGTCACGCCTGCGAACGAAGGGCTGAAAATTTGAGCCGAACTTCACCCCGTAGGGCGGGTCAATGTAAATCATCTGTACCTGCCCGCCCAATCCCTCATAACGCAGCAGCGAGTTCATGACAACGAGTGAGTCGCCTAAAATCATTCGGTTGATCCACTTGTCCTTGTGCTCGTAGGCGCGGAGCACTTGGTCGGTCACCGAATGCTGCGGGTCGCCCCACAGGTCAAACATCGTCGATTGGTTGCGGTCGAAGCGGTGCCCTTTGAGCGTTTCGAGGATGGCTTTCGTCGAGAGTCGCTCATGAATAAAAAGCGGCAGCGTTGGTACATCGAAGGACAGCCGCTCCGCCTTGCCCGCCCAGTTCAGGAACGGTTTGCTCATTGCCTTCAGGTTAGAAGCGGCAGTCTTTGCCTCTTCGAGCGTCTTGGCTTCGAGTGCCTGCCGTATCAAAGTCTCGCCGTGCTCCCGCGCTGCGTTCTGCCCATCCCAATCGAGCGCAGGCGACAGAGAATCGTCGTAACGATATTTTTGGGGCGGCAGCTTCTTCTTGAATTGCGCCTGCGTCCCGACCTCGGGCCGCATCGGGCTTTCGGATTCAGGATGGCGATAGTTCTTGGCGGGCTTGGTCTTCGGTACTTTCAGCTTCTTGGACGCCATCCGTCGCGCTCCGTGTTTAGGGAAGAATTACGGCGCGATTCTATCATTCGACAGGCCGCACGCGGAGACATCTATCTGAGATGTTGTCATCAGGGGCGAGGAAAATCCGTTTGATATTTCGCAAACGTTTGTGCGCGGGCTGGGCATAGGGATCACGCCTCAAATTTGGGCAATAAATCACTTGACTCGCCCATTCTTTTTCACTTTTGTTCATTTTTTCCCTTCAGCGCCATTAAACTGTTTGCTAGATTCAACATGATTTTTTCGTCGGAGAATTGATTGAACCATCTGATAATAGACCCGGTTGGACGCCCATCTACGAGGCGAGTGAAAATAGGCTCGAATTCGTTACAGTCACCATAAAATCTAGAGATTGCTTCCTTGCGAGTCAGAAAGGCTACGATGTCAGCCGCTTGCAAGGCCACAAAGTAACGACTCTTAGCAAACATAATTCCGGCAATTTTATTTTGAACGTCATCTGAAGAAGCGGAAAGCGCCCTATAGTGTAGATAAGTATCCCATGCCAACTGAAGGTTATCGTCGCAGATAACACTCAACTGAT
This sequence comes from Terriglobia bacterium, assembly GCA_963705015.1. GTDB lineage: Bacteria > Acidobacteriota > Terriglobia > Acidiferrales > UBA7541 > Palsa-360. Next base: position 3,858,593 of record CAVPIN010000002.1, on the reverse strand, counting down.
CCTCTGGGCGAATGTGATTTACTATCTCCAATAATCCTCGTGAGAAGGTCATAAAATGCGCATCAGTAGGGCCGCCGATTAACTGTCTAGCTTCCGTTGGAAGTTTAATAAAGCCTTCGACATCCGTTGCCTGCATTAGCCCAACCTCAAAATACTTGGCAATGCAATCGGCAAATGGGAACAATAATTCTTGACGTTGAAGCAGCGTCTGCCCGGATAACAGTTTTGAGCCGTGATTCTCGTGGATTTTACTAACCCTGTTCATATGAAGTTCTGGCAGTTCATATGAGCGCAGCAGAACACACCATTCTTCTTCGAATGCTTCGAGTCGATTTTTCGATATACCTACGCCCGCAACTGTCACCGACCGATTCTTCTTCTGCTTACCACTTTCGTCGGAAAAGAAATATACGATTGCCATGGACGGTCCCCGCTTGACCTCATAAAAACCAAGAAATTGGGAGGTCACCGCACACACCCATCCTGCGCTCTACGTATGGGCGAGGCAAGTAAATGGTTGCCCAAATTAGGGCAATCGCCAACTGTGGAGGCGGCAACGAGTCGCTCACATCACTCCGAGAATCCGCCCCTCAATCTCTGCTGTCTTCCGCTGATGCGGTTCAAGCTCGGGGCAGAGGAATTTTTCGAGACTGCCATCGGAGTCCGACCGGCGTAGCCATTCGGTGGTCGCAAAGGCGTCCTGCTGGCCGGGCGTTCGTCCCGCGCTCGGGAACGTCCTGCTCCACAGCGAAGGATAGACCTCGGCGACCACCGAGCGATTGGGCGGCAAGCTCCACCCGTCGAACGGCCAGAAATGCACGCGATTCTTAGCATGCTGCCGGATGTAACGCAGTCACGGGATTCCTGCGTGCGTGGATTTCGCCACCGAACCCTGCACGTCAAAGTGGAAAACCGACTTGGCTGTACGTGCCCGCAATTCGGTCAGCCGCCGCTAACGAGGGTTGCCGGAGCGGGCCGCGCCATTGCCGCTGATGCCGTCGCGGACGAATCCGACATAGATGTCCGCGTCGGTCGGCCAATGGTGCCGGAAGTCATCAAGGAACGACGACCAGTCGAGCGGCAATCCGTGCTGCTCGACGTATCGCAACGGAAACGAAAAACTGTGGTCGATGCCGACGAGCATCGGCTGACCTTCGGAGAGCCGCTCAACCAGCCACTCTGCAATGCCCCTCCGACTCCAATACTTCCGAGGGCTGGGCGGCGGCTCGACTTCCTGCGGGGCGGTCAAACGGTCGGCCTCGTAAACGCGCAGACCCTTGAGGCTCGACTTGGGTGTCTGTGCGCCCGAGTAGTCGATGCCGATGTAGCGTTCGAATGCAGGCTCATGCCCTCCAAGCATCTATCCAAACAAGGTCTTGAAATTCTCATCCAAGAGGTTTTGGAAAAGCTGGGCCTTTGTGGGATTGGAATTGACTATGGCTCTGTATAGGCCATTGGTCACCTCTACGGACCAATTGAACAATCTGTGGGATGCAATTTGTGCGAGCATAATATAGTCAGCGGTCGGGTCGCCCGTGGATGATAGAAGTCCCTTTTGCTTAATGTGCCTCAAGTAGTCGGGCCAGTTGTCTGGAGTCCCAGTCGGCATTGGATTCGGATGAATGATTTCGTTGCGGATTTCTGTAAGGTCTCGAAGGTTTTCTAGGAGGTCGCCAGTCACGCCATACCGCGTTTCCATCAATCGCGCCAAAGAGTCTGCGGACAATTCAATTGGAAGTGGTTCCGCTCGCAACATTCCCTCGTACTCAATTGCGAACGATTGAATAGCCGCCAAGAGAAGCGGAATACCCACATAGACGAAACGTGAAGTTTTTCTGTCTGGTCTGGAGGTGGCTTCGTCTCTGGATAATCGATAAAGACTTGCTGTCAAAAAAAGAAAGTCCTGTGAGACCGTACCCCACGAACCCGACTTCGGTAGAGTAATTCGGCCAGACCGATCAGTTCTTCCAGCGTTAGCCATCTTGAGCGCCTCGCTCTCCTATCGCTATGGCAACAGGGACTCAGCATCCCATCTTCTAAGACCCAGTCCACGCGAACAGCCATTCGATTGCGCTCATGACAGCCAATGCAGAATCCGTCGCAGTCCCTTTGGGAAGGTTGTCTTTTCCTTCGTGCAAGAGCTTATTTCTTATTCCTCCGAGCTTTCCCATTTGCCGTCGATAACTTTCAAGACAGTGCCGCTCCAATTCGGTCGCCTTGCCGATGAAGTCGTAAAAGAGCGGCCCACCTCTAGCTGTCATGGCGACCTCATACAGTCTTGGAATGTTCCCGCCTTTTGACACCGAAAGATTTGCTGGGTCTCGCTTCGATGCGACGGTGGCCAGATAATAACGCAGTGCTGTTTCCCACGCAGCGCACGCCATAATTATTCCACGTGGCGGGTCGTGCTCGGCGAAGTAGATGGCATCCAATGCGAAGCGCGTGTAAACGGGAACAGGACTTCCATCACCAAGGCGCTTGACCGCATTTGCCCACCTATCGTCGGTGATTTCAATCACGGGTAACCCCCGGCCAGTCTTTGACTGTTCAAGACTCTTACCGTTGTAAATCCACTCTGACTCGCAACTCTTGACGAGCGGGTTCGTTAGAAGATCTTCGGCGGGGACGACAGGGTACATGAAAACGGTGTTATCACGCATCCATCCGGTCTCACGAATCGCTTCAAATAGCTGCCAAAATGCCCGCGCAGCATCTTGATTGATTTGTAAGCGTTCTGCGTTGCCGTACGAGGTATCTGCTCCTTGCTCATCAGTGCATTCTCGCTCGACGCGCAAGGTCATTTGCTCGAATCCGTCGAGGGCGGATTGTGTTGTGGCTGGGATGTATTGCGGAGCTTCGATATAGACCGTGTTTCCTGTCCCGCCGAATTTCACAATGGCAGGCGGTTCACCCGTGCTCATGCGCAGCGACGGATATGCAAGGCGGATTGTGAAGACGACATCCAGCTTTCCCATTTCACACACTCGGGGTCAACGGCGATGGCATGGAATAGATTCCCACAAATCAACTAGATGAGAGAGACGAAAATAATGGATGCTCCAACAGGCCCAATCTCGGCGCGAAACCAGTCTCGCAGGAGCAACCCTTCTAGCGAAACGTCATCAGAATCTGGCAGGTCCGAGGGTAAACCCACCCTGAGATTTCCTCCGCCAAACCTTCTAACCGAATCGACTGTTACGTCGTCGGTTTAGAAACTCGACCTCTCGGCTAGTCGGCGCTCTGTTGGTCGCGTTGGCGCGGATAAACGGTCCCAATTCCTTCACCGTGTATGCGGGTCCCTGCGATTCTGACACTCGAATGAACAGAAGCTTTTTCTCTTTATACACAACCACTTCCGGCGTAAGCATAGGTGACGGGTCGCAGTGGGCACGGAGTATGTTTGTAACAGCATCCGCTAGGCCTTTGATTTCGCAACCAACCACATGATTGTCGTCATCAATTCCAAATACTATGACTCCTCCTCTCGTGTTGGCAAAGGCAACCGCAGTCTTGGCAAGCCGCACGGGTTTCTCACTGTTCAGCTTTTCTCGGAACTCGATAGTGTCGCCTTCACCAACCAAGAGCATTTGCTCGATTTCTTGTTCTGAAGTCTCAACATGAACCTCCGGCTCCTGCCACCGTGCACCTTCTTCGAATGTTTTCTCGTCCAGTGCTTCTCCAGTGGCTTTCAAAATGAGAACGACGGAAGCAAATGTCGGTTTGTCGTTCAAATCAATTTGGAGCGTTTGGTCTCTCACTTGAATCGTTTCCTGTGCAAGAGGTCCAGAAAAATTTTCCGCATACACCTTCGCAACACATTCAGGCGGGTTCAGAAAGGAAAACTCCATGTCCACCTTCATAAATCCCAGACCAACGGTCAGCTTCGATATCCTCGCCCGGAAATCGGGCAGAACAATGACGACCTGCCCGCGAAAGTACCCTAACCAATTCGGTCCTGTGAACCCGAATAGGGTTAAGAGGACGTATTTAAGCGATGGGTAGTATGGTGCATCCAACGCAACGAATGACTTGTGAGAAGGTGACGAGCCAAATGGCTGACCGATTGGTTCGAGGGTAAACACGTCAGCAGGCCACTTGCTCCATTCGGAGCGTGGGAGTCGCGTCTTTAGCCCCTTAACGAACGTGACAGGGGATTCCACCTGTCTGTCGGTTTTCCCAGCGTCGAGCACGCCTTCATGCAGGAGTTTCTTAAGAATTGTGCCAACGTCGCCTGTAGGTACTTGTCGGCGAATGATGGCCGAATCTCCGTATTCAAAGTGAGCAGGTGATGGCTGTGCTTGTCCCTTGCGAGGGAAATGGAGAGTTGATAGCAGATTCTTCCATCCTGTAGGTTCCTTCGACAACACCGTAGTTTGGATTCCTCCATCATAGTGATCCTCACGCTCAGAGAGAACTTGGGAGATTCGGTTGAGGGCACTCACGTCATCTTCAGTCGGAGGCATAACAACTAGCTTACCCGGTCGGTCGGAGCAAAATCTAGCTCCAGCGAGACTGACATCCTCCTTGCTGACTCGCCGTTCAAGATATGGCCTTATCTCAAACCCGTATCTCGAAAAGCAGTGGCTCCGCAAGGCAGCGTGAATCACGGGGATGGAAACCATCCTAAATGGGAAAGTCGATTGAGATTTTTGAACGCCATGCGGCGACCGCCAATATCTTGGGGTTCTCAGCGAAATCGATAAATCTTACGCAGTTCAGTTCGGATTTTCTTGTGGACAGCACATAGCGGACATTTCGGTGTCCCCTTTTCCTTTGCAGCTTTCACTTTGTTTTTCGTCGGGCGAAATCGGTGAATCGCCAAACATTCCAAAAGAGGCACGCTCTTCTTCTGCCGAGTAAGATATACGTCGATCCGAGTCGTTCCATTGAACCAACCCCGATTAAAGTGCCTGCCGGGACGATTGCCACGTCCGCGAGTCCGTCCCACGTAGCGGCACTCGTGCCCACGCCAAAAGACGTAAACTTTGCCTCGCTTGCGTGAAATTCTCTCACGAACCCAAACCCTGAACATTGTTAACTTTTTATCGGTTCCCCGTCCTTCGGGCCGCCACATTTTCTTGCGCGTTCCCAACCGCTTGAAGTGCTTGGTCGCCATCTTTTTCGCCAAGACTTTGGAGGCGATCTCTTCCAGTTCTTCGATTTTGTCCTCACGTTTTTTCTTCGTGATTGTAAGCAAAGGGCCATGTTTTTTGCGTAGCAGATGACGGAGCTTGTCCGTGCGCCGCTCGTACAAACGGTCGAGGATGTTGTTGAATTCGGTCTGGAATGACATTTGCTGGCTCCAGTTTGATTCCTAACACTGCATCTCCAATGTCGTGTTTAGCAATGTGCATTGCCCCTGCTCATTCAGCCGTCAGGAAGACGGACGCACTGCACGGGACTTCGCCAACAAGACCAAGTTCTCGACTCACGCTCCCGATGGCGGCGTCCCAGTCTTCTCTCGTCGTAGGTGTCCTTGGATCGTCGATGAAGTACACGTTCACCAGAAAGGCTTGAACCCTTGCAATCTCTCTCATGAAGTAGAGGCTCGCATACCGATTTGCAGACTGATAGAGCCGTCCCGTCCAATCAACATCAGGAGAAGCCCCGAGCCAAGCCTTCGCTGCATCAAACGCTGCCTGAATTTGCTCTTTGCTTTTGGCAGAGGTTGCCCCGCAGCCTCCGCTATAAATCTCCGGCACATGACTCTTTGCTTCGATGAGGAGACACCCTCCCTCGATCCGGGCGAGAGCGTCCCAGCACGGCCCGCGCTGGGGCCAGAACTCCTGAAGGCGTGGCACGAGGTGCCCTAGCCCGACACACTCCAGAAATTCCGAGTCTCGGAATTCCGAGTACGTGTCCGCCGCCAGCGGGGACACCCAATGAATGTTTTTCTCATCGAGGTCGTACCGCGACAGGGATTGTGCGAGGGCAGAATTGAGCGCGTGCTCTCTTTCGTTCACGTAGGTCTGAATTTGTTTCTGGCTTCCGGCATACGCCCGACCTGTTGAATCTGTGCGAGAGACAGCCGTGAGAGAAGGCATCGGTCCTCCTGCCAAAGTGCTGAGATAAGTGCGTGCGATGAACCTACATCAGTCTGTTATCGGGCCTCGGCACGCGACCGCAAATAGTACGACCGGGATAGGTGCTCAATCCGTTATGCAGGGACACGAGAAATGGACCGAGAGATAGATTTGCTGCGAGAAGTGCGCGGTAGAATCCGCAGCACAGGAGGAATACTCGATGACCGCATCTAAAAGGGATGGAACAAAAGCGGCAAAGTTGTTGCGCGGGAAGAAATCGTCAAGGGATGTAAAGAGCGTTGCTGGTTCTGACCTTGCGCAACGTCCTAGGAAAAGCGGCCGAAAATCTAGTCGTAAATCAAGTCGTTAAGGGCGTGATAAAATCCGCTGCATGGCGGCCCAGCGACGGCGAACAAATAAATGACCATGATGGGAATCAGAACGTGTGACCAATGAAAATACCGATTCAACTTGGCGAGGAAGTGTTGTACCCGGATGCCGTACTCCTGATAAAAGATCGCGACTCCAAGATTGAATCCGTGTACCGGGGAAAGTCCGCAGTTGAAGTCGTTGCCAAAAACATTCCTTGTAGGTCCTTGGAGAACCGTGCAGCAATTCAGCAGGCATTAGCAGAAGGTTGAGAATTTTTCTGCGCCATCTTGCCAAGCGGGTGCCCGAGGTTTTGGTTGAAGGACGCGAAGTGGCTTGAGGCAGCAGAGAAAATTGCGGTCTCCATTGACAAGCAATGCCTTCGAAGGATGCCGGGCAGCACCGTGAAACAGTGAAGCGCGGCGTCGTAGAACCCGCCCCGCACGGAGGAACCAGCGATGGCCGACGACCGCTATGTCATTATGACGGTGGAATGCCCACGCTGTAAAACTAAGCAGAAGGTTCATGTTGCCGCCCGTACCGGATTCGCGCAAATGGGCGACCAGACGATTCAATGCCTCAGGTGCGACGATCATTTCAAGGTAACAGTTCCCGATAGGATTATTCGCGGGCCGTTCCCGGCGTAGCTCGTGACCGCACTACCCTTCCGGGTCGCGGTTTCCAAGAATGGTGTCGGCAGCCGTCGTATAATCGTGGAATCATGAGCAAAGAGGAAAAACCGACCATACCAAAGCGAACGCTGGGTGATGTAGCGCACGCCCTCGTGAAGGGTGGCCTGTCGGGCATCCCAATCGCAGGGGGCCTCGCTTCCGAACTCTTCGAACTTGTCTTAGCCCCGCCGCTAAGCAAGAGACGAGACGAATGGATGGAGTCCGTTGCTAAGCGGCTTCAGGATGTAGAAGCGAACGTGGCTTCAATGCGAAACGACCCGGCGTTCGTCACGACAGCCTTGCAGGCCACTCAGATTGCTCTTCGGACCCATCAAGAAGAAAAGCTGGAGGCGTTGAGAAATGCAGTCGTTAACTCAGCCATTGGAACAGCGCCGCAAGACGACCTACGGGCTATTTTCCTGAATCTCGTTGACGCATTCACGCCGACACATCTGCGAATCCTGAAGTATTTTCAGAATCGCGGGTCTTTGGATTCCTCGGCGATCCAGCACCTCCGGGATACGCGAGCAGTGACTGACATGATGGTGAATGAGCTAGCGCGAGATGGACTCATCGAAGACCAGCGGCCCTATGCGGCGAGAGGTCGGGATTCTGGCGAATCCCTCTTAATTTCGGATTGGACGCTCTCGAAACTCGGCGCTCAATTCATCGAATTCATTTCGTCGAGCAGTCGGGGGGCTGCGGGAACCGCATCCAAATAATCCCAAGCGGGCAATTCATGAGTTTGGGTCTTGGCTCACGACCATCAGAAATTCAGGAAAATCTAGAGTTCAGCACCAAACTTCATTTGAACCTCTTCTCGCGCACGCTTTGGCAGGCAGTGAATCGAGGGAACGCCGGGGCCGGGCATGGTAGAATCCGCCGCACGGTGGGCGAAATGGTCGTTGCAAGGTGCGAGAAGTGGGGAAAGCCCACCGGAGCAAACGTGAGGCCGCCCGGCAGACGAGTTTCCGCTAAAATCTAACCAACATGCTCTTGAGCGAATACGATCAATCGGCGGTGAGGTTAGCAGACGCGGCGATGCAGAAGGTTGTGAAGTTTCATTTCGGCCGAGAATTTAGTCCGCGAAAACAGTTACCGCCGAAGGGTCTGCTCTTCCACTACAGTACGGCCGAAGGGCTGAAGGGAATCATCGAGAAAAATGAACTTTGGGCGACCTCCGCGTATTACCTCAACGATTCAACCGAGATTACTTACGGCTATGCTCTCCTTAAAGAAGTTTTGGATGACTGGATTGCTAAGAATCCGCGTCCCGAGGATTCGCTGTCTCTCGGGATAGCGCGGGATTTCCAGCGATCCTTCGGAGTAGACTTCTTTAATATGGGTGTTGTTCAACCCATCTACCTAGCCTGTTTCTGCGAAGAGGACAATCTATTAAGCCAGTGGCGAACCTACGGGCAATCTGGTGGCTACTCAGTGGGCTTCCGGGTTCCGGCCCCAGACCTGCTCAGCGGTCAAGGATTCAAACCAGAGCCGAACACCTTCACTTCAAATTGGGTGAAAGTGGACTACAACAGGAACGAGCAGGTTATGAAATGCAGGGCTGTATTGGACCCGCTGCTGGCAATTTTTGATGACCGGGAGACGGCCCAAGGGTTAGCGACTATAGGCGCTCACCCATTGTTTGGATACGCCGTACTTCGGCGAATCATCACAGATATTCTGATGGAAGAAATTGTGGGATTTAAGAATCAAGCGTTCGAAGTTGAGCAAGAGTGGCGCGTCGTTGTTCGCCAACGAGAATTAACCAAACAGGGAACAGATGATGGGGGCAAGACGGTCACGCCTGTCCATTTTCGCTCTTCTAAGGGTATGTTGGTCCCGTATTTAAAGCTCATCCCGACCGACCCGGCGAAGAAGCTGCCTATTGCATGCGTCCGATCTGGTCCAACGCTCGACAAGACTACAGCAGGAATGGCAGTCGGAATGATGTTATACAGCAATGGCTTTTCTGGCGTTCGGGTACAGGGTTCCGATATCCCTGTGAGATTTTAGCGTTTAGCTCTCCCGAAGACATAGAGTCTCGATGGATGAAATAGCAATCTATCTCATGTACCGCGATGTCTTCGACCGCAACGCAGACCTTTCAGAGATTCCGTCCTTAATATCCGACCTTGAAGTCGCTGAAAGTGTGAGCGTCATTTGTCAGTTGAGCATCGAGCTACGTCTTGCGAAGCGAGACCGTGAGTCTTTGGCGAAAGTCCAAACCGCGTGGGCCGCTTTTCTGCTCGATGACGACACAATCGCCCGCCTGAAAGAACGCTTTGGGTCCGCACACCTTGCAGACCGTCCTCTGTTTCATGCCCCGCAACTGTTGAATGTCTTAAAGCTGATAATCGAGAACAGTAGTGGTAATAGAAACCCGCGTAATGATGACACTGCACGCTACAAGATCGGCACCGTATGTTTGATGGTGAACGATCTATTCTTGAATACAAAAGAGAAACAGGAACTTGCATCTGACAACGACGAAACCAAGGCACTAGCACTCATCACGTCGATGCTATCAATGAATGAGGTAATAAATTCTGCTCCCATTTCGCACGTTATCTATAGATCGTTCATTTTGTTTGATGCTTTGTTAAAAAACGACAAGATTCAGCAGCGGATTAGAAATGTGTGCGGTGGATTCGATTTTGAACGGGAGTTCTTCGAAATAGTAAAAATGCCGTTGCAACGTTGGCGATTTTTGATCTTTGCCTTCTGCGCTTTCCTTATGGCCTACGTCGGTTCGGAAGACGCTCGAAATATAGAGAATTTGAAAATTGATCGTACTGTGTTTCGCGGAGAGTCATCGATCACCCCGGATGATCTCGAAATCATGTTTGGCAGTATTGGAGCCAGCTTGTTAGAATTCAAAAGGGTTCTGGTTGAGCCGCGCCCTACCGACTGGCGCTACGACTTCACGCCCTTTCGAGGCAAACCACTTATTGAGGTTGTCGCCAACAAGTTCTTTTGTTGTGAGCTAGGATTTTTAGTAGAGAAAATGCACAGTGGGGTGTTTTGGGCAATTAATGACGGCCTCGACCACCAAAGACGGTCACAACTCTTTATTGCGTGGGGCATCCTTTTTGAGGAGTATGTGAACTGGTTCCTCGGCGGGTGTAATTTTAAGGGAGCTTTATCGTTTTATCCTGTACCAAAGTATGCGGACGGAAACGAGTGCTTCGATGGTGCTTTTGTGGCGGATAGTCGCTTCGTGCCAATGGAGTATAAAGGTGGGTTTCTGCGACTTGACGCACGGTATTCGGGGGACGCAGCGACTTTTGAAACCGACCTCGATTTAAAAATCGTCAAGGGCTGCCAACAGTTAGCACGAAAAATTCAAACCCTTTTCAACCGGCGCGAGGCGAAGAGACGACCACTTCGGGACATCCAACTCGAAAACATTACCCGAGTTATTCCTGTTCTGGTTGTTCAAGATCACATTCTACGAAGCCCTCTAGTGAATTGGCTATTGAATAAGAAATTCAACCGACTCCTTGATAGAGTTCAATTACGCCATGATGTGACCGTAGACCCCCTGAATGTGATAAGCATTCACGAACTCGAAACAATGGCGGAGTCAGCCGAGGGTGGACACTTTGACATACTCTATGGACTGCAACTCAGATGTCACACCGACCCCGAAATGCTCGCTGACCTACACAACTTCCTATTGAAAGTGCCGGGCTATGGTCATGGCAAGTCGGCACGAGTTGAGAGCATCCTCGAACAGCAATGGAATGAAATTAGGCAGTATATATTTGGAGCAAAGACATAAAATCAATGGGCCGAAACCCTTGAATCACGAAGCATCGAAACCAATGCTTCCATGATTCATGCGCCACGGCTGGCTCTGGCCGCTCGCCAGACGGCACCGTGCGGGTGGTCAAAAAGGCTCGTACAGCCTCCAAACCAGCGGGGCCGGATGTCGGGTGCCGGGCGGTCGAATCAGGGCATTTCCGGTCGCTGTATAGTTCCTAGCCTTTAGCCTTTTGTGCCTGCCTCACCTTCGCCCACCGCGCCTTTTGAGCATTACCTATCTTCCTCCGGGCGGCAGCAGACATGGTATGCCCCTTGCCGTTTTGGCTCGGCGTCGAATCAGTCCCATTCAGTTCGCGGAGCACAGCGATTGCTTTGTCGAGCTTCACCAGTTCTTTCTGGACTTGTGCCCGCTGACCTTCCAACATCTTGACCGTGCTCGCTAGTTCGAAGTTCCCCATATTTCTCCGTTCCCGTTGGTGGATTGGTGTTCGCCAGAAAGTTTATCACGGGTCGCTTCGCGGGAGTCTGGTTCCGAAGACGGTGAAATCATCTGTCGGATACACGTTGCTTGCAATGTGGTGTCTCCGTGTTTACTCTACGCTGAACAAGGCTATGTTCTGCTGCAAAGTCCGGGGGAGAAAAGCGCGATGGAACTTGATGACGCAAATGAAATGGTAATCTGTGAGGCGCTTCGGCGGCTCGGGCCAGACGCGCAGCTTGATCCAGCGATTCTCCAAGAACAAATCGCCGAGGTGGTCAAGGAGCAAGGAGAGACGATCTTCGCGCAACTCAACGAAGCGGCACGAGAGCAACTCCGCAGAGATGGATTGCGGATGAGCGAGCAGATCGCCCGCCTCGGAAGAATCAACGAGGCCATTGAGTATGGCCGCTTCTTAATCACCACGTATAAGGTCATGACCCTTGGCGAGTTGCCACAAGAAGAGCAACGGGAGTTTGCGCGACTGTGGGCGAACGCCACGGGCGGCGCGAAGGTGCAGGAGAATTGATGCATTTCAGCACTGCCACGATTGAATCGCCCTGTCATGCCTTCACTATACTTCAGCATTTTCCCTTCTCTGGCGAAGGACAAACGGTTCAAAAGCATCTGTCAGGACACGGGATTCACTTGGGGAAAACCTAAGGCGGTGAAGCAATAAAGCAAAAAAGAAAACTAAGAGGCGGAAAACTTGTCAAATGGCTAACTTGAAGGTATTCGTCGAAGACTACACCCAACTGCCCGAAAAAGCTCTCATCCAAGATCGGCGCGGTCAGGCTGCTGAAACTGGTAGGTGCCCGATCTGTACCAAGATTGGCTTGATCGAAAACCGGGATGGCAAGGTCAGCTACTTTCACCGCTTAGGGTATGAGTTCATTCCGGGCGAACAGTATCCAATGATTCGGGATGAGACCTGCAACCTGCCAACGAATACTGAGAAAAAATGAGCATGACGGCTCCCAGCCTAACTGCGTAAGGGGGATGACAGTGAAAAACCTAGAGGCAGCGAAACGAATCGCAGAACGAGCGAGGCTTACGAATGTTCGCTATCTCACTCTTTTAGAGCCGGACGATGACGCGCCCGTCGCGATCCACGAGGATGCTGCGCCCGGCTCCATCCTAGATGAGGCCGTAGTGATTGCGGTGGTGGGGACAGAGAAGGATAAAAAATGTCGTGTTTTCCACCTCGGCAAAAACCGCGTCGCCCTTAGATGATATTTCCAGTTTGTTCGAGGCGGAAGATTGAATTGAGTCTCTGAGGGTGCGAACAACAAAAAAGCCTCCGATTTCTCGGAGGCTTTTTGCTTTTCTGTGAGTTTGGCGGCTCCCAGCTTCACTGCTTGAGACGTTTGATTATACCATCCACAGTTATTCACTTCTGGCTGTTCAATTTCGCACATGTTGTATGTGGTCAATTTTAGTCATCTAGACGGGCTGATCCTACGAGTCTACATTTGGTGATTATTGTTGGACCGTTTTCTGATCAAGGAGCATGAGTGGGCAAACGCAGTCTCGGTGTCAGTCAGGGTGGTGTCAGCCACGCAGTTCTCCGTAAAAAGTTCCGTGCTGGAATGACTTTTCGGAACTACCGAGACAAAGAGGCCGTCTTTTCGCAGGGCGACGTAGCTGATTCTATCTTCTACATAGAAGCCGGGACGGTGAAGCTCACGGCGGTCACCACACGCAAAAAAGCCATAATCGCCATTCTACAGCGGGGTAGCTTTTTTGGCGAAGGCTGTCTGGCAGGGCAATCTCTGCGGATTTGTACGGCAAGATCAATTGGACAATCCAATGTGGTTCGGCTTCAAAAGGAGAGCACGGTCCGCACGCTCAAGAGAGACCCACAATTTGCCCGGCTGTTTGCGGAATATTTACTTTAACGGGTTGTTCGAATCGAGGAAGACCTGATTGATCAATTCTTCAATTTCAGCGAAAGGCGACTGGCGCGGGTTTTGTTGCTATTTGGGGACATAACCAAGGAATCGAAGTCGGACTCTCCCCTGAAAGTGAGCCAATCAACCTTGGCGGAGATGGTCGGTACCACCCGCCCAAGGGTGAGCAAGTTCATGAACCAGTTCAGGAAGAAGGGCTTGGTCACGTACAACGGGGGCTTGAAAATAAACAGCGCACGGCTCACGGAGTTTTTGGAAAATCGCCCGATGTCCGTCAAGAAAACATGAGCAACGGAGACGAGAAATGAAAATGAAACTGAGACCGAAGCAACTGTCTTCCGTCCCTTGCTCTACGTGTGGTGTCGCTGCCGGGAAGCGGTGCGTTCTCGGTGGTGGTGATCCACGAAACGAGCCGCACCTGAGCCGTAAGGTTGCGGCTGCCGAGGCCATGGAAAAGAAAAGCTAATCAGGGTAGGTGTAGAGCGTGCCCAGAAAGAAAGAATTAGACGCGGCTTGGCTGGCACGACTCAAGCGGGAGCTTGCGAGGCCACATCTCACGAAGTCTGTTCGGGAGAAGGCGACGAAGAAGCAGATTGCATCATGGAACGCCAGTTAGTTGAGCTTCGACAACCCGGTTTTCAGGGATGGGTGCGGGCGTCGCAGGGGCAAACGTAATCAGTCCATTTAGACCGCATGGCAGCAGGGCTTGCCCTTCATCGCTTCCCATCCTTCACGCAGAATCAGGGGCAAGAGGACCAAGGCGGCGACGGGGTCTGCCCAACGTACTCTCCAAATTGCATTGACGATTAGACCAGCCAAAGCAATCAAGGCGAGATAGCCGCAGACCGCAGACTCAGTGGCATCGGCCCTCAGCGCTGCGCTGCCCACAGCCGCCGAGAGTTGGCGCTTTTGCTTTGCGAGCCAAGGCATGACCGCTGCGGCAAGAATGAGCACCACGATTCCGATGGGACTGGACCGGGCTTCGACGTGTCTTAGCAGCGTCAGAACAGAAGCAAGGGCAACAAATACAGCGAGAACAAAGAGCAAGCCGCCTGCGATTCTAGCTGCCTGCCGCTCCGCGTCGTCTCCGCGAGACGGTGAATAGAAACGCCAGAGGACAACGGCGGCAGAGAGAAGTTCGACCGCGCTGTCGCCACCAAAGCCGAGAAGCGCCGGGCTGCGTGCGAACCATGCTGCGCCCAACGACACGACCGCTTCCACGGTCATCCAGACGATTGTAAGCGCCTGAATCCGAATTATTCGACGGGCAGTCTCCAGCGGGAATGTGTTCGGCAGTGCAGGCACAGGAGCATTATGCATCTGCTCTCAAGAGAGTCACTGGAAAATCGGCGCAGCACATCATCCCAACGCAGGGAAACACCCCGCGTAGTGGTTGCCCAATCCCACAGCCGGGCGCGTGATAGAATCCGCAAATGGACGCTATAACGGTCAGGCGCAAACAGATTACGTGCCCGCATTGTGGGAAGGAACAGCTTATCCATCTACTTGCCGTCCCCGATAAACCTGCCTTAGTAATAGGCAAGCAAACGGTGCGGTGCGTGAACTTGGAATGTAATCGGGATTTCGATTTGCTGGATGAGAACAGGATAGTTTACGACCGATTCGCTGCGTAGCTGCTTGATGCTGGACCCGCCAGCAGGGATGTCACTTTGAGGGCAGGTCCGGATGTTCCTTGATAATCAGCCAGTCTAGCTTGCCGATCACAACTCTCAGTTGACCCATTAATCGCTTTCGTGTGTCTGGGTCGTGGGATTCCGTCAGGTTTTGCCTGATCTTCTCAAATTGCTTTGAGAGAGACGTGAAGTCATCGGTTAGCACCCTGCGAATTTATCATAGCGTTCCGGGGTGTTGCTATATACCGGGCGACCGCGAGCGAACGCGTGGTCCGGCCTTGAGACGGAATGAGCGGCGCTCCGATTGCGTCATTGGGCGATTCATGATTCTGCGGAACATACGTTCGAGGGGAGTTTCGATTGTAGTATGAGAACGTGGACGACGGAGAGTCATTTGAATCCCTCCTTGATTGGACGCTAGCATATTTCAGACACAACACGAAATGTGACGCGCCCGCCACTGGCCGCTGCTTCCTTGTCGTCGCGTAGTGGGTTGAGTCACCTCTGACAGAACCAAAGGCTCACATCGGGAAAAGGGTCATACCCTTTTGGAGAGACTCAGCACTCTTCGTTTCTTCTTTCACCTGCCTGCGCCACAGGTCCCGAAACATCTCCACAGTCGCCGGGCCGTACCCGGCGTAGTGATTGTTGGCATAAGCGTAGATTTGAATCTTCCGCTTGTGGACCTTCCCAAGGATTTCCACCCACTCCGACAATTCACGGCTGCGGTCAACGATGACCTCGTTCCAAACCTTAGTCCTTTCTTCGATTCCTTTGCGGTCGCCGAGCCAGCGGACATAAGTGAAGTCGGCGGTAATCGGGTCGAACTTCTCGAACCACTGCGCCGGACGGGGCATCCACGATTGGTCAATAAGAGCCAGCGCAACGCCGCGCCCTCGCAAAGCCTCGATGAACTGCGGAACGAGCCAGTTCTTGTTTCGGATTTCGACCGCGAACCGATGGTCTTTCGGCAATTTCTTCAGGAACGGACGGAGCCGGGCGAGGAAGTCGTTCACACCCCGGAAGACAGTCCTGTTGAAGTAGCCGAACTGGAACAGGAGCGGACCGAGCTTCTCGCCCAAAATATCCATCACTTCCATGAACTGCTTGAACTCAGCATCGCAACCGACGAGCACCTTTTCATGGGTGATGACCTGCGGGATTTTCGCGGCGAAGACGAAGCCTTCAGGCGTCTTATTTGCCCAACCGCGTACCGTGCTCGCCGAGGGACTCCGGTAGAAAGTGCTGTCTACCTCGACCGAATTAAAGTGCTGCGCGTAGTACCGGAGAAAGTCGGCGGGCTTGGTGCCCTCGGGGTAGAAGGTGCCTTCCCACCCGGCAGCAGTGAAGGCGGAGGTGCCGATGAAGAGCGGGTTCATTCCTTTGGATTTTATCCCAGATTTTCAATTCGAACCCCAGCCGAACAGGGTAATGCTCCGAGCCAAGTACGACGACCTTGGCGTTCTCCACGAGGGCTTGCCGCCAGACCTCGATTAGCGTTTGTTCGACGGATAGCTCCATGGCACTGCCATTGTCTGGATACGACCACAGCGCAACATTGAGCGGGAAGAGTACCACCCTGCTCAAAAACTCCAAGCGTCCGCGACGATTTCGTACTCCAACTAGGTCGAATCGGCTACGGCTTCCAGCCCGATGCCTTGATCACCTGCAACAGCCGTCCAACTTCGGAAGAAGCCACCGTAGTGTTCGTCTTCTTGTACAAATCGCTGAGGATGTCTTGAAGCGCAAGAATTTTGATCGGATTGCCGCGAAGGTTGTCTCGAAAGGGTTTGTGCTCTTGCCAGACTGACGCGTCGCCCCTGAGCTTGGTGACTGCCGTGACGTAGGTGAACTTGGTTGAGTCTGTGAGTTTTTCTATTTCCGCAATCAGAGCATCAGCCCATTTTTTCTTCACAAGTTCGCGGAAGCTCTTCCAAGCCGCTCTTCCATACTGAATTTTGTTTGCTTCTATTGCGGCGATGCGTGCTGCCGGGTCAAATCCACCTTGCCAGCTTTTGCAGCTTACAACCCAAATGCGGTCTGCGCCTTCCCGACGTGGGTGATAGCCCACGACATCAATATCACTGGCAACAGAGTCTTTGTTCTTGACGTACTCAGGGTCTGTTGCGGATGGAAGAAATTTCAGGTTGTGGATTGTGAAAAATCCGTTGAACATCAGGTAGTCATCAACAAGTTGTTCTAGGATGTCTTCTTTCATGATGGGGCCATCATATCAAAGCGGAAGGGGCTATCTTTGGGTGGGCGTGCGTTTCCTTTGCCTTCAAGTAGTGTTGCCGATAAACTAACGTAAAAGAAAGATGGTGCCCAGTGCCACGTGGCGCGAAAGTCCCACCCAAAGGGCCAGATTGGCCTCCAGAACAAACGCTGAGACTTCTGAGGCAGCAGCTTGACAAATTGCAGGCGTTCAAGGGCAGGAATTACCGAGAAGTGGAGAACGAAGAGGAAGTCTGGGCGCAAACGACGCAAGGTGCCCTCATTCGTGGGTTCGGTGAAGGAAGTCACAACGTAAGCAACTACTACGGTGCTCGCTCGGCTGGGATTCACAACATGATGGGCATATCAGACCGCCAACAACAACTGAACTACAACGAGAGAATCGCACAGTACGAAGCAACCCTTCTGAGTTCCATCGCGGAATTGGAAGCATCGCTTCCTGAACCTGCAATGCGTGGCGCGTACGACGCAGGTGATGAGTGGGCATTTTACAAAGACCTGAAAGACATCATGACCACTGCGAAGTCTGACATCTTCATTGTGGACAACTACCTGAACACAGAATTTTTTGAGCTTTACGTGGCTGCCGTTCGACCCGGAATATCTTTCCGCATTTTGACGGGGCAACTCAAAGGGAACCTTGAAGCTGTTGCGAAAAAATATGCGGCCAGTCACAGCATAGAACTACGGAGCAGCGCGGATGTGCATGACCGCCACATCTTTGTGGACAACCGCTGTTGGACAGTGGGCCAATCCATCAAAGACGCAGCGAAGAAGAAACCAACATATATGGTGGAACTGAGTGCGGGCTTGGTTCCAACGATGCGCCAAATCTACGAAGACATCTGGAGCAAAGCAGCGGTTGTTGTAAAAAGTTAGACAAAATGGGTCTGCCACCAAACGCGGTGAGATACTTCGCTGAAAAGCCACTTTCAAACACCTGACCGTCTAGCCGGACGCCTTCTTATCACTCAACCCGATCCCGTTGGCGAAGTGCCCCCAAGCTGACGAATTTGACCGTCCGCCTCATCTTCGTCTGAATGGCCTGTCCGCTGAACCCAATCTTCCGGCGAGTCCCCGGCTTGTGGCGCACGAAGAACTTGCCGAAACTTCCGAGCTTCAAGGTGAACCCGTCCGCTCCGAGATTGTTGAGTAGCGTGGCTTCGAGCGCCGTAATCACGGTATCCACGACCATCTCCGCTTCTTTCTTGGTAGCCAATGCTAGAGCACGCTCAACCGTCAACGCCAATTCGTCCCTACCTCCTGCACTTGTTCGCATGTTGTTCAAATTCCTTTCGAAGGAGAGTGTTCCCATGACGAGCAATACTGTTGAAATCGAGAGTCGCCCCGTTAATTTTCCCAGTTTTCCTGTAGAAAAGAGGACATACAAGCTTGATCCGTTTACGATCAAGGATGGTCGGTCTGTCGGCAACGACGGATTTGTCGTCCCGAAGGACTTTGCGGAGTTCCACGAGCGGTTTCCCGATTACGTTCACAGATGGGTCAGCAAGCACGCTGGTAAGTCGGTATCGGAGGAAGATAACGAGGATTGGACGCATGAACTGCTGATCCATCTCTCCAGCCTCCCGCTAGTGTCCAAGTACCGCGAGGCTGGCAAGCAGGACATCATTGCGACGTTTGACCCGCTGAGGCACTTCGGGGCGAACGAAGCCCGGTTCCGTAATTACATCAATCTCTGCCTCGCGAATAAGTTCAGAACCATGCAGTCCAAGCGCATGAAGGATGCGCTGTGCCGCTCCGGAAACCTCTCAGTCCGAACACATGCCGAGGAAGAAGACCTCGGGTCAGCGGGTGACGAATACTGCCATTCTCATTCGGCGCAGTTGCGTGCGGCGCAGAAGGCTTCCGAGAAACAGTTTGGCGATAGAGCATTTCTTGAGGAGTTCGGGAATTTTGTGCGGAGGGAAGACCCGAAGGTGTTTCCTGCGATGGATGCGATTCTCGCGACTGGCACGCAGGCTGAGGCAGCCAACTGGCTTGGAATCAAGGAAAGCGAATTTGCTCGGATGCGAAATCGGCTAGTTCAAATGGGCGAGTGTTTCCTGACCGGGAAGCAAGTGCCGAGACAGCGAAGAGCGTATAGGAAGCGCATCCCGAGGCCACGTCAGTTCTCAGGCTTGCACCCCAAATTAGGATCAGTCGGAATATTCTTGGAGCAATTGTGAGAACAGCCTAAGGATGGCTCGGAACTCAGAAGCGCAACCGTGGCAACGACTTAGAAGTGCATCTGCGTGCTTCGAAGGCAGATGCTCTATCCAGCTGAGCTACGGGCGCGTGGAACAAGTCATTCTGATTCTAAAGCATTTGCCGCTGTTCCAAAAACTAAATCCTCCCCTTTCAACCGTTACTGTGTCAGAACTGTGTCAGAATCCCCGTTGACCGGCGCATTCTGGCACAGCGTGCCGGTCATTTCGTTGGCTTGACGGTTGAGTTTTGCCAAGGCTTCCCGTTTCATCTGCAACTTCATTTGAGAATACTTCTTGAAGACCTGGGAATCACCTTGACGAAGCATCTGTGTAACCCACTCATCCGCTACGCCGCCCGCACTTAGCCTGGTGGCGTAGGTGGACCGGAGGTCATAGATCCTGAAGTAGGGGACTGCCGCCCTACGTAGGGCATTCCTCCACGCTGTCCTAACCGATTTCAAATGATTGGTTGACGTTTCATCACTGGGGAAGAGGAAATTTCCCTTCCCAGCGATGGTGATTTGTTTTCGAAATGCTTCCAATGCAAGTGTTGTCAGCGGGTGTTCGGAAATCCCGTTCGGCGTCTTCGAATCAGGTATCCAAACAACCGAATTGACGAAGTCCACCTGATCTTTCTTCATCGGAAGCAATTCCTTGTAAACACGCAGACCTGTCTCCGTGATGATGCGGATGATGTTCTGCAAATATGTCGTGGCGTGTGATTCGATCCGTTCCTGTTCTGATGAGGTCACGTAGTGCGGTCGGAACAACCCCTTCAGGGCCACGGGAAATTCCACATGGGCACATGGGTTCGAAGTGAGCAGCTTTTTTCGAACAGCCACGTTAAACATGCGTCGAAGCACCCTCCATTCTTGGTGGACCGTCGTCGGTTTCAGTAGTCCCCGTTCAATATAGCCCGTGGCCGTTTTGAAACGAACGGGCTGCCGAAGTCGGTTTCTTAGGTAGTGCTCGATTTCGTCAGCCGTCAAATCAACCAGTCGGCGAGTGGCAAACGCACCTTTCAGGTGTTTCGCAGCTCGCAGATTGGCAATGTGCGTTTTCAACTCGCGAATGGGCGGCTTGGAGTAATTTTCTAAATACCAGTCCACCAATTCTCCCACGGTTAAATTTTCGCCCTTTCGGACGACCTGCAAGATGTTGCCGTCCCTGGCCTGAAGCCGCTCTCTGAGTTTCTTGTTAGCTTCATCCCAGTCTTCCGTGAAGGTTGACTCTCGATGGCGATTACCGGCCTTATCCCAGTAACAGATCGATAAGAATCTCGAATCTTCACGAGAATAGACAACACCGTCATACTTTGTCGGCCTACCTCTTCTTGTCATCCTCCATCTCCTGTTTGAACGAGGCGCGGAACGAGTCCAATTCCAATTTCAGAAACCGGATATTGCGACCCATTACGCGGAGATGGGGAATCTGCTTTCGCTCGACCCAAAGATACACGGTCTGCGTACTCACACCAAGAAATTTGGCTGCCTCCCGGACTGTTAACGGAAATTCGTTGGCCACTGTTGCCCCCTGCAGATTCGAAGTAGCTGCATTAAGCGTCTGTGATTTATCGTGCGTCATAATTTAAGCCTCACTACCTGAGCAGCGATCCGTTCGAGCTTTTAGTTTTGCTGCTAACTTTCGCATCTTGAATGGACTGCTCACTGTTCGAGGTCATCACAATTTTTTCTGGCCTCACATAGGAAGGCTTCTAAGCGTTTTTGATGGTGACTCAGCCTCCGGAGAATTTCGGACAGTTCAAACTGCTCTTTTGGCAAGGCTCCGGCTCCTTCATTGGCGAAATCCCAAAGGGCGCGATGAAGAATCCTAATCTTCCTGACGCGAAGATTCGCAGCCCAGACGGCGTCTATTAACTGCTCGAGTGCTTCTCTTCCCCGAGCTTTACTTATTTCCTTAAACCTCGCTTCCATAGCCTTTTTGAGTGTCATTTTGGGCCCTCCATGAGATTTGTAGTTGTCACGCTGATGTGCGCGGCAGTCAACAAGCTCACAGTGACACGGACTTGAACTCCAGCAAATCCTGAACAACAGACACCAATTGTTTGGGAACGAGTCGGCTACGGTGGGGATCGGACGGCAATCTAGCGGCGGAGCTTCTTAAATTGAGCGTAACTATTGCGAATAGCCTTCAAATCGACATTTTCCTGTTTCCCGACGGTTTGATGGTATTGGCGGCAAGCTGCATCCTGTAGAGTTTTGCCTATAAGTATTGCGTCAATCTCCCGCTCTTCATATCCCTTGTTCCTGAGTTGGATCAAAGTCCGCTGTTTCACGTTGCCCGAACCCACGGTCCCCTTCGTAGCCTTTGCGAGCTTAAACCCGTCTAGAAGTTTCGCCATCATCCGATCAATTTGGATCCCGCGCACAACATCTGTCGCTTCAGTCGGATGTACACGGGATCGACCTCGGAAACCAGTTTTAAAACCGTAGACTCGAAAAAAGTCTCTTAGAAGTTTGATCTGTTGCTTCTCACTTGCAAATGCCAGGGCAGTGAGGAGCGCCGCCGCATTGTTCTCAAGTGTCGATGCACGACTACGCTTCCAAATCGAGGGCAGACCGTTTTCGCGGGACATGGCAAGTATTTTTGGTAAGTCGTCAGGAGTAGGCAATTCGGCCAAGGCAAGCATTTGTTCGAAGAACTCCAGTTGTTCTTTGACCCGGCCATCCTCGTATCTGAATTGCACTCCGACGGAAACCTGACTGTTATTCTGGCTGAAAAACAACTCGGCCCTATTGGTCTTTTGTGCCGGTCGATTTTCTCCGGAATCGTTAGCCTTATTATTTTTGTCCATTCGCTTCCTCGTTCCATTCAAGACTGAAATTCATGATACCGCCCGAACCGCCGAACGGATGTACACGGCGGGTACACGAGCGGCGATAGTATGAACCGTGATTCGCCTCCTCGTCCCACCGATAAATCCCGGCGAATTTGACAAGCTCCGCGGGTTTTGAAATCGAGCCAAAATCCCCGGCTATCCAAGCCGCGATCGAACAACTGAAGACATTCCAGAAACTCCTTAATTAAGGAGGATTGCTCAACCCGGCAAAAAACAGGCAATACCCCTATGTGGGCACTTAAATTGCCTTCTGAGAACCTCCATTTCTAAGGATGATTTTTGAACCATTTTGAGTGGATTAGGGCAGACGGTATGTTTCTGTTGGTGCCAAAACTGCCACACCCGAAAACACCCCAACTTTCGGCCCCTCTGACAGCTCCCTAATGCTGAATGCAGAGTCCTCCGCAGTATCCGCAGAGTAAGTCGGTTTTCGTCCTTTTGCAGAGCTAGTTTTGTGAGAAAGCCCCGATAGACTCCTGAGGAGGCCTCATTTCCAGGAATTGGAAATGTTTACAAATACGAATGACGGTTGGAAGGGAGGGGTGTCCTCATCAATCCTCTAAGAAAACGGCGAA
This sequence comes from Terriglobia bacterium, assembly GCA_963705015.1. GTDB lineage: Bacteria > Acidobacteriota > Terriglobia > Acidiferrales > UBA7541 > Palsa-360. Next base: position 3,835,863 of record CAVPIN010000002.1, on the reverse strand, counting down.
GGGTGAAAGATGGTGCTATTGAGAACCAATTCCCAGTTGACGATAAGCCGACTTCTCGGGACTTGGCGAAAGTTTCTTGTGGTGTACCCTATACTAGGATTCTTCGTACGTGCATCCTGGAGGGTCAACATGAAGCGATTCACTGTAGGCTTTTTCTCGGTCTTCATACTTGCGCTGACAAGCAAGGCTCAAGGTCCAGAAATTAAATTCATCGCGGACACGCTGGTTGTTCAAGCCGATGGGACGTATGAGGCCGACCCCGACTTGGCCACGCTGACGTTCGATATTTCCTCCCAGGATAAAGAACTGAAGCCGACTTACGACAAGGCTTCGGAGGCGATGCAGAAAATAGCCGAACTCGCCGAAAAGAACGGACTGAAAAAAGAGGATGTTTCAAGTGGAGTTTTGACGGTTCGTCCCTATTATGGCGGAGACAGAAAGAAACGCACGAAATCGTTTCTTGTCCAAGGCCAGATTGAACTGAAAGTTCGCGATTTTTCGAAACTGGGGACTATTCTTGATGGGTCAGTCTCTGAAGGAATTACCGATTTCCGATCATTGACGTACTCTCTGGCCGATGAAGAGGCGGCAAAACAGCACGCCGTGGCCGAGGCAATGCGACGAGCAGTTGGGCGCGCAAACGCCGCACTCGAACAGAAGGGGCAGAAGGTTGGAGCCCTGCGCTTTGCAAGCCTTGATGTTAAGCAGCTTATTGGAGTATCGCAGATACAAGAATTGCCGTTGAATGGCCGAAATTTCGAGGACCTTACGACACTTCAAGGAGGTGTGGCAGATAGAGTGTCTCCAGCAATGCCCGCGCCGCCACCACCGCCTTTGCCGCATCCAGAGAAAATCAAAGTCAGCGCGACAGTGCAATGCGCGTTCCAGATTCAATAGGTGACACGTGAGAGCCGTTTCCACCGCCATTACCAATCGGTCCCGATAGACGGGGTTACCTGAGCGTCGCCCAAATCGTCCCGGCGTAAAATCCCACATTCCGATAAGACGACTTATCAGGAGTTGGCATCGCTAAGATGTAGCTTGGGCGGAAACTCTATGGGCAGCGACCGTCTGGTGGTCTAGTTCAGTTAATCCCCGACCCAAAATAATCAGCCGGTGGAACAAGAGAGCCATTCCAATTTTGTTTAGCTCTGTGTTTTTAGGGTTGTAGAAAACTAAGCTTGCCAAAACTGGCGGCTGAACGAGTCCGAAATATACGTCATCTCCACCTCCATATCCACCTTGGAGATCCACAAACATGAAGGAAACCCGTCCATCCTTTACAGTTACCGAGCTGGCACTGCATGCATCGGCGTCACGGAGCACACGACGCTCACTGAGCCAAACCCACAGAGCGCCTGCAATGAGAAAGATCGGCAAGCGACACAACATGACTAGCCAGGGACCGGCTAAAAACAATCGATTAAGAAGGCTGAATTTCCACAACGTCCCGTTCGCCCCGGTCACAACTAGAAAAGCCACAGCCAAGAATGTAGGCAAGAACAAGAGCCAGAGGCGTGCCGATTCGACCTTTACGGCTAATTGATCAAGTTCTATCAACAACTTGCCATCTATATCGACACGCTGAGATGACGTCCGGATATAGAACACCCCCCTGCGCGGGTGCATCAAGAACCCGATGGCAATCATCGATACAAAGGCAATTGCTGCAAAAGCTTCAATGAAGGCTTCATACGCGCTCAAAAACAACGTTAGGAAAAGTAGAAGGGCGCCAATAGCGAAGATTCTTGTCGATGTCATTTGGAAGCGCCTTTAGTTCTCGCGGCCCTTGACGCAGATTATAATCCAGGTGGATCGGTCAGCTCCCGTGAAACGGGTTATCGGAATGTGGACTAAACCAGAACGGAGCAGAAAGCCAGCCTCGGATAGAGGGAATGCACGGGACTTGGCCAGCGCTCGGCCAATAACCCACAGGGCACGGATCAATTTGCGCGCAAATCACTCATCCACTGGTCAAGGACCGCCCGGTCATTTGGTTCAATCATGGTGAACACGACACCCATTCGCTCGGCGTGAGCATAGACTACTCGTCCAAAGGCCACGACTGTGGCATCTGCATAGACGATAGTCACCCGGACCTTTTGTCCCTTAATGAAGGGGGTTGGGGTGGAAACAAAACAACCGTTGACGCTCAGATCTCCGGTACGCGTTGAAATCTGCCATTGCGAGTCCATATCATTGATGACAATTGCCGCATCAAATGGCTTGCGCGCAGCGCGAGGGGTCTGGACGGATTTCATGGTGGATGCCGGAATGCTTCGCGATTGGAAAGGCTGGCCGGACATGGCGTGTCGCACAGCAGGAATCAAATCGACTGCGAGATCAGTTTTGTCGACGTACACGAGTGCACCCGGGTACCTTGATATGCCCGCTCGCCGGAAGACAGCACTAATGAGTACGATCGGAATATTGGTTCCGGTGGATTGAATTCCGTTCATCGCTGTGATTCCCCCCAGCAAAGGCATTGCGGTGTCACTTACGATCACATCAGGAAGTAACTCAAGCGCCTTGCTAAAAAGTTCTCGTCCGGTGCGCACGGCCCCGACTACTTCAAACTCCGCCTTCAATAGACTTGTCACGAATTCGCGCATCTCATAGTTGTCTTCTGCAACTAATATTCGCAGTTTGGACTCCACGAAGGATAACCTTTCGATGAGGGGCTAGATCAAAAGGCGGACAATTACCATACGAAGTGGATCCTGTCGTTGCTCTGGAGCAATCACAACTCTTGTCCTAACTCTGAAACCTGTAATTCAGCGAAAGCAATCGCCACTGTAATAGTCAAATGGCGACGAGGGCAACGGAAAGTACGGTAACGACTGAGGAGTGTAAGGATGGAAGCTGAGCGCGGTCAGACTTCGCGCGAAAAGAGCCGTTCCGGCGAGCGGGGCAGGACCTTGTTGCAACTTTTCACCGCAGCACCGCGGCGGTCCTTTTTCTGAACAGGTGGCATGTGGTGAACGCCGTGATGTTCGCCTAGCTTGCGAACTCCTGGCCTGTAACAGAGCTGGCACTTCGCCTAAGAGCGGATAGGTCCTGAGAAACGTTTCACAGACTTGGGCAGTGGGATAAGATCGGTCAGGGAAAATGACGACATCATTAAAGCATCGGTGCGCTTTGGTAATGGGCTTGCTCATTGGATTTGTGCAGATCGCAGGCCGATTGACCGCTCAGACTCAATCCGATGATCGCCCGTGGATACTCAACGCTGGTCACCTACAAGCAGTCGGATTGCACTTGCCCACTAAAATGCCGACCATGAGGGACTTGGTGAATTACCAGCGTTATTTGCCTACCCATCAAGAGCTGCAGATTGATTGGGATCCACATACGGGTTATGACCATCCGGTAAGAAGAGCGGACATCGCCGAAGGTTCCCTTAAGCATGATTTCACGCTCGTAGAAAGGAAGCAGGATGTAAAAGGGAATGCCGTGATGAATGAGCTGACTCTAGACGACCTTGAGTTGGAGGTTGTAGCAATTACTGCTAATGGTGAGGTTCGCGGGTTTGCTAACGGGCCATCACTTCTCATGCGGGGTGAATCGCTACTCGCTGGCAATGCCCCTAGGTCGATTCCATTCGATTTGATTTTGGGCAAAGGGCCGTTCCGGGTTTCTCTTCCTGAGGATCCCCAAATTACGAAAATTGTTTTTCTGTTGGTTCACCCCGATGGAGGAAAATTCCGGCTGGAACAAATCGGCGGGATAGATTTGCCCGCGAAAGAGATACCGAAATAGTCCTGCCAAGCACTGTGAAGTCCCACCCTCGGAATGTGGCTTGTACCCGCCTCCCAGTTGACGATAAGACCGGTCTTACCGGAACATGGGGATGATTCACTGTCAACCGAGCTATCTATCACCGCACACGTACCATTGACCCCGGCCCATACCAAGACTAGGTTTACCTTAAGAAAAGTAAGAGTGGAACACCGTTCCATCCACCTTGGGGCCGGATATTCACCCCATTCGGCCCCTTTTTTGATTTCACTCACTCTTCGAACGAGGAAATGGCTCAGCTCTAGAGTAGAAGCGATGGTTGCAATATTCACATCGATAGGCACGGAAACCCAATGGATACAGAATGGTGCGCTCCAAAACGCCACTGCGTTTTGTCCTACACACAACTCTGGATTTGCACTGAGTGCAGGTGGGTTCAGCAGCAAGGTCAAATCGCTTCATCTGATCCGAGGCCAAATTCAATTGACGTGGATCAAGCCGAACTCTAACACCTAAGCAGGAATTTTTCATCAACCACCCGCTTGAAATTTCAGAACAACTGACTTGGCCGAATGCACCGCCAGCCCAAATCACTTATGGTGGCAGGATGCCGCCTGAGAAACGGAATTATCGGTAACTGGCGTTTCGGCGTTCAGACCACTTTCCAAGAAGCGGACTCATCGGGGCTGGCTGGTTTCGACGTGGTAGTCTGTTTTCAGATTATTAACGATCCTATCGGTCAAATTTCTTAAACTCACCTGGCAAGGAAAAACCGAAGCGTTGGCACAAAGCAAGAACATCCCGATAGTCATTCTGGTCAAGCTCATAGCCACTGTGAAACTTCACCATCCACTCTGGCGATATGCACTTCACGGGATAGCCAGTTATTGAACCAATTCCAGTAAGGTGCTCAGGGATATATGCCACCCCCTGTATATTCTTGCCCTGATCATCGAAGGTGTATGAGTGAACGTCTACCTGATGCCCCTCGGCGTCGCTAAGAACAAAGTTGCAATCTCTGGTGTCATTCCGTGGCAATTCTTCGTAGCCTCTCGCCGCAAGGAGCTTACGCAATTGCGGCACATATTTATGTGGTAGGGCAATATCGAGATCACTATGAGAACGTGTCTGCTCACCAAGCAGCGCGTCTACACCCCAACCGCCATCGATATAGACTTCAACGCCGTTCCGCTCCATGAGCCTTATAAGGTCAACCACGTCAGCAGCCGTCACGGACTAAGTATCTCACGTTGCCATTTAGAGATACCGCCGAAAACCGGATAGGGCCTGTGAAACGAGATTATCGGCAACTGGGATTTTGGCAATTCACACCAGCTCAGAATCTGTCTCAAAACGTCTATTTACCCCCAAACGTGTCCATCCCCCGGAAGTACCTTGGATTTAAAATCCATCCAGTTCGACCATTACGATTTTTGACGTTGACCCACCACTCCGTTTTTGGCAAGGAGACTACGTCCCAAGGATAATCGTCAGTTCCTTTATGCACGCTCTCTGCATACAGTTCTTGGTGGTGGGCCGAGCCCTTGTACCAATAGAGACAGTAACCCTCGCCTTCTTCATGGAGCAAGTAGAGCACGGCACCGCGTGGTACCTCGACCTTGTGGCTTATGTAGGGCACCGTGTGCGTATCGACCTCGTCAAAAACAACGGGTTTAATCATTTTGATGATGCCAAACTGTCGCGTGATGACTTTCCCGGTGAGCGCAGATATTTTTTCTCCAGGCTGGATTTTGAATATTACTGGCGAACTCGTGTTTGCGTCTCTTCGTGCGACAACACGAGCCCCGGCGGTCCACTCTCCATACTTGCAGCCCTCAAACGGACATGCGCCGTCATCTGTAAATGGCAAGCGAGGTTGTGCATGAAATTGGCTCTGCGGCCGTAACGATCCAACCGATAAGAGAAGTAATGACGTAACCGAAATGACTTCAAAGACTCGCGCTGGACGCATTTTCCCTCCGAGGACTTGAGGTTACTCCGCCAGACATCCTAGTTTACGGAAGATTTGCACGCGTGTGATTGGAAGGTACTCTGAATTTATAGGGAAGTCGATTCGGGTGAGTCAGTGCCTGTGAAACGGGATTACCGTCATGTGGGAACGAGCGCCGTCACAACAACCGTTTATCGTCGGATGCCCTTATGAATCGTAGTTTCAGCCAAACTAACAGTGAACCGCCAATAATCGCTCCAACTAGACTGAAAGCGACGGGATAATGTTCGAGGGGCACAATATGAAAGGGTGCATGGTCAAGCAGGAAGCCGGAAGAATAATAGTAGGCGTACACTCCGGGCCACGCGCCGATCACAAAGGCGACCGCGTTAAGAAGAGTCACTCGGAAACTCGGTACGCACGCAAGAACGATCGACCCCAAAATCGTGTAGACCAGACACCAGTACGCGGCGATCACAAACGAAAGAAGCATCGTGGTTGAAATATAGCTCGAACAATAAGCTAACGGTGAAGGAATCGCAGTGCCAGTGCCTGTGAAACGGGATTACCGGAATATGGGAATCAAACCTACTCCGGCTCACTTCCCAAATTCCTTTTGGCGGCTACCCCTCCGCTTTTCCCACTTTGCAAAGACGAGGTACGCAGCGCCAAAATAAACAATGAAATTTCCCATCACCATTAGCCAGATGTTGACGATGTGAACATTGTGGCTAAGGAGGAAGCCTAAGAACATCCCCGGGATAAGCAAAATTGAGATTATCCCAAACAGGAATCTGAATTCAGGCCCAACGGAAAGAGGACTAAGGCCGCCGACAGTCAACCATGTCAAAAACGCAAAAGCGGAGCCCACCAGCAGCGAACCAATTAGTCGCTTCGCATTCACGATGAAGGACTAGCTCCTTTGCGAGGCCGATTCTACATCAATGGTTTGAGAAAAGGCGCGGTGTTGCAGCCAAGCCCTGTGAAACGGGGTTACCGGTAACTGGGAATCGGCCAAAAGCCACATTCCGATAACCGGAAGGACTTATCGGGGCTTGGCTGCGACCTCTTCGAGAATTGCTCCGTTTTTGAGATGGATTTGGTAATCAAATTGAGTAGTCAACGGATCAATCATCAGATCTGCCTGATTGATGGGTAGATGATCGGCCGAGTTTATGTATTCGAGTTCTCTGTATTTGACACCTGATTCATCCCAAGTCGTGCACCTATCCCGATTTACATCCGACTCAAAAGTGCAGCTAACCCAAAAATGCGGCCCCACACTCTTGAACCATGGCCGCGTTCCAAGTGGCACCAATACTGCTTCGGTCGGAACTGTACCCGGCCGCTTGACCTTTTCGAATTGTTGCAACCAATGACGATGGACTTCTGCTATGCACTCCGGGCGCGAAAATACATCCCGCGAATAATCTTGACTGAGTTGCATATCCTTCCCATCGGTTCGTATTATCCACATTGAACGTTCATCGTAGCGAATAGAAATCGGCTTGCCCTTAAAACGATTCATCTGCGAGGAGTCGTACATCCAGATCCAATCAGCCGCCCGACTACCTATAAGGATTTTGTCTGCGACTTGGACACAGAAAAAGTTGGTCGGTCTGTCAAACGGTGCACAATCATGGTGGCACCAGTCATATTCTCCAGTGTCAATCATGATGCCTTGCTGGTACTTACTTTCCTCGGGGCGCGCTGCGACACACATCGATCCAAATACAAAGAAGGCAAGAATGCAAGTTAGCGAAAGTCTGGTTCGCATATGCCAGCGGTCCAGTCGGAGTTTAACTCCTCTCCGTTTTATGTGTCACGCTGAAGCTATTTAAGGAGCCAAGTCCCGTGAAACGGGATTATCGTCATGTGGGAATCAGGTGAAGGCCAGATGACGATAAGCCGACTTCACAGGCAGTGGGAGTGTGCAGTCTACTGTTTGATTTCGCGCGTCTTCGAGGAGGGGACGGGCAGCCGGAAAAGTTCTAATACGCCACTCCTCAACAAAGCCACTTCCGAACCGTCCGAAGACAGGACGAAGCTAAAGGGCTTTCCACGTAGCTCGAAACTAGAGACCGCAGCGCGGTCTTGACTGTCATACACGATCAGGCGCCAAGGAATTTCAGACCTGCCCAAGTCGAGCGCTGGAATCTCTACCCCTTTGGATTCTCCTAGCGAAACCGCAAAGCGCCGACCGTTCGATGAAGCTCCAAACCGCTTCTCGAATGGCCTATTTGAAGGAACCTCCTGCTGGAAGGAGACCTTACCGCCTGCGTCCGCGACAGTTAACTTGTTGCAAGAGATGATGACGACATCATTCTCTGTCAGGAGGTGTGCCGAGTAGAACGGGGTACCACAGCCCGTATCCCTATATATTTCCTTCCATTCTGCGCCAGATCGAAGATAAAGCGAGCGCCTATAAAGGTCTTTCTGCTCCTGCCACATTGCGAGGTGGGAATCTGAAACGGGCCAAGCGCCGCTTTCGGTAGATTGCGACCGAGATTCTTGAAGTGAGTCTGCGTCGAATACCCGAAGTATCTGGGGCGCATGAGGATCACTGGTGACGCTGGTAATGTAGATGTGGCGGCCGTCGGCAGAGTATTCAAACGCCTCGTATCCACGGTCGAATTTCAATAGTTCGGTGTCCAGTTCATTAAGTTTTTCGAGTTTGGGAGAATACAGAATAATCTTATAGTTTTCCTCTAATAAGAAATTGCCTTGGTGAGTCGCGAAAAGTGGCGGGAAACCCACCCGCGTTGGCGAATCTCTCATCGCGATAATGTTGCCCGTTGCGGCATCAATGGTTGCAAAATGTAACTGCCATGACCCAGGAACGGGCTCGCCCTTGGTGCCTTTTACGTCGTGAGTGACGAATGCCACCGCCAGTTGATTCCTTGAGGTGAAAGCCAACGCATTGGTATCAAACGACGAAATTGAGTAATGGCTAGGGAATCCGAAAAAAGTGAAGCCGGGTTCTTGATCTCTGGCGAAGCCTAATTTGTGGAGATCAATTGTCCAGATAGGTTTTTCAGTTGCCGGTTCTGGCAGTTCCGGGGGAGAGCTTGCCGCGAGGCAACTAACAAACAGCGCCGAAACAAACAACAATGCGATGCCTGCGCCGCCTTCGACCTGTCTCTTGGAAAACAGACGATCCGACATGTTGTGATAATACACCTCCTGTGAAACGGTCTTACCGGAATGTGGAAATCCGGCAGATCCCCAAGACGACTTCTCGGGACTTAGCCCATCTCTGTCATTGCCGATGACCAATGTGAGGGGGAAAAACCGAGGTTACAAGGCCGGACTCCCACCACTAGCGACCTCCCGATTTTCCAGCAAGGCGTCAATTTTCTTTTCCAGACGCAGGTTGGATGCTCCGATGAAAAAGGGCATGCAGAACCAGTTGACCAACGGTATCAGCCCGAGGACGGTCCACAAAGTCACGTTTCGGCCCTTGTCCTTGGCAAGCAAGTGTGCCGGGATGGCAATAAAAATAGAGATCAAAATCAGCGGCAAGAAAGCCAATAATCCGCCTGTAGGTGTGGGCTGCATCTTTTCCTCCCCTGAACTCAGTCTTCTTGGCCCGAGGTGTCCATTAACAAAACTATCCGGAATTTCCGATTTGAACCTCTGACCCGCGCATCGTATGCTTTTCCTATTCTGTGCACAACGAATATCCAGAAGATCAGGTCCCCAAGGAGATTGCAAGGTTCTGACTGCCATGTCCCGTGAAACGGGATTACCGGAATGTGTGAATTTGCCCATTCCGGCTCACAGACCAAATCCCGATTAGAGAATTTATCGGGAGCCAATCTCGATGTGACCATTTACGCGCTTGGCCAGAGGTTTGGTTTGACACTAGATTTGCGTAATTGATTCAACAATGCTTTGGAGTTTCTCTTTATGAGTGCGTCATCATCTCCGCTTCGGACTCCATTTTCCTGCACCCCCACGACAAGACCATAGGGCCAAGCTCCTTTGGGCAGTTTCTCTAGAAAAGGAACTACCCTTTCGACTGGCATTGTCGGACCGCTTCTCTCGGCACCTGTTGTCCGGACTTCAATCCCGTCTCGCCGGACAATAAGATACGGATTCTTCCAATCCTGTGCGTCGAGAACAGCCCGGTAACTTGTGGGGTCGGCCATAGGAATACGATTTTTCAGATGGGAGGCTTTCGCGTTTTGCTGCGCGAATGGCGCGCATGGGAAAAGCACAAAGATGATTGTGAGTGCGAGGGCTCGACGCATATTACTTGTAGACACCGCTTTCTCGTGATTGGTTCCACATAAATGCCCAGTGCCTGATAAACGGGATTATCGTCATGTGGGAATTTGGCCAATTTGACCTCCGGGCCACATTCCGGTAAGCCGACTTACCAGGACTTGAGCGATCCTCAAGATCGGATGGTAAGACTTCAGGAAATGCGAGGAGCAAAATGTATATCATGCCTGCGTGAGATGGTCTGTCGCAGGGCGCACGTCTCTGCTGTCAGATTTCCTGCGTCTATCCATCTCCGCAGCACCCAGCCTCCGGCAAACGTGCAGGCAAAAGCTGCGCACCCGGCACCCGATTGGACCGGTTGTCTCATGGATAAGTCCCAACCAGTATGAATCTGGCTATAGAACACCTGAAGATGCGTGATGATGAGCGCGGCCGAAACTAAAGAATACAGCCACAATCTTGTGGGATTCCTCCAGACCGATCGCAGCACCAGTGTGGTCAGCACGTAGCCCATTTCGAACATGACGAAGAGAGTCATGAAAATCAACAATGCCGCGTCCTTGGACGAAGGCACGAGGTGGCTCGGGAAAACGCCATCGTTTTCAAGTGGGTCGCCGCGCGACCGGGTGTGCCAGTTTCAGGAGTGGCACACGGGGAGTTGAGTCCCGGCGGCGGATGGGTGATCCTTCGCGGGTCGGTTATCGGAGGCTCATCAATGCTTGACCTGATTCACTCGCCGTCCCCGTTTTTGTCGTCTGGGTAAATGCCGCTGAAGTGCTACTGGCGAACGTTGAGTCTCCATCGTATCTCGCCGTGACTTGATGCGTGCCCGCGGTCAAAGTAGATGTCGTGTACGTGGCGTGGCCAGCGGAATCGAGCGCGGCGCGGCCCAATAGCACTGCTCCATCGATGAAATCCACCATGCCAGTAGGGGTGGCTGTCGCTGGGGGCACCGGTGCCACCAGCGCTGTGAAGTTCACCGTATCCCCGACTTGGCAAGGGTTTTTGTCCGACGTAAGACTAGTCAGGCTGGAGGTTGGGGCCACGGCGAAAACGTAAGCGGACATAGAACCGATGATCGTCTGGCCAACAACGGGTGGCTCCGCGGGATTAACGGGCCTTATCGGTGGTCGGGGGTTGATGGTTGGAGTCGAGGTGGTTGGTGGGTGCGATTGCGACGCGGAGAGAAGACTCTTAATCTCGTTCAATAGGCCCAGGAGCTGGGCGTTCTCTCGCTCCGCGGTCAAACTGGCCGCCTCGATGGCCTGGCGGTTGGCGGCGACCTGCGCGTAGAGGCCGTCAACATCCATTTTGACGGAGAGGATACTTGCGTTGAGATCGACACCCAAACTGACTGAGAGCGAACTTACTTGCGCAAAACAGCCGCCCGAGCAGATGCTCCCTACGCCACCCCCCAAGTCCGAGCCGAAATCGCAGACGTTGTCGATGCCTAAAATTGCGCCGGGGCTTTCGCAGTCCAGTGTGTATTGAACCTGGTAAGAATGACCCACAGTGACGTTCGCATTCAGTACAACCGACGCACTTTGGGTTATTGGGGTCCCGCCGAGGGTGATGACATTATAGAATGAAGGCCCCGAGAGCATCGTATTGAACTCGGGCGGAGCTGCGGTTGCGATGACCTGGGGAGGGGCCAATCCACCTGTCCCGAAATCGACCAAGGTCATTAAAATAGAGGCGGAAGGCTGGTTGTTACCTGACAAACCCACCGAGGCGTCGGCGAGGATCCCGTTCCAATACACCTGTGACGAGATAGTGGCGGAGACGGTGTCATTTGCACCGGCAGCCGGCACGCAAAATGAGTAATTGATTTGAGCGTTCGCGGAGGCGTGTACGGTGGGTAACGCGATGGGGATGGCTGAGAACGCCTCCATCTTGTTCTGGGCGAGGTCGTAGCTTCCGCCTCCCGACGGTGTTACAACTGCCAAAAGGTTTGAAGATCCGAATTGCGGGGTGGCACCTCCGTTGAAGGCTTCACTGAAGCTTTGGGTTTGGCCAGGAAGTATGGCGACTCCGCACTGCGCCAATGCGGTGTCCCCACAGAGCAGAATCGTCACTATCGCTCCGCACAGAGCCGTGAGCCTTGGCGCCGAGCTTCGAATGAATCGTGGAGTTTGATTGCGAGCTTTCACGTTTCCTCCTTACAGGCGGCACAATGTCCGGCGGCTCCGTTCCTGCGTTTGATCCGCAGTCTCGCGCTCGCCGTGTGCTGTTGCCACTCCTCCAGCTTAGAAATACATCGCGCCTAATTGACCGTCAGCGCAATGGTTGTTGTTTTGTCCACAGAACCCGCTGTCGCGTGAAGCGTCACAGTAAAATTCCCGGTCGGCGCGGATGTGGGTGGCGGGCTACTGCTCGCACTCCCACCTCCGCAGCCAACTCCGAGCGCCACCACCATCAAGGAAGCCAACAAACAGGTTGCTGCAACCCAGCGCAAACGGGTCCGTCGTGCGTCTAGCAGGCTTGTCCCGACTCCAAGAGCGGCCGCGAAAACAAGCAGGAGCATCAAACCGGGCGGCGGGGCGGGGACGTCAAAGGGTGCCGGAAGCGCCGCCGCACCCGCGGTCTGGATGGTAAGGGCGGTGGTAGCCGGATTTGAGCCGGGAGTCACGGAGGCGGGGTTGAACTTACAAGAGCTGCCCGTGGGGAATCCCGTACAAGAAAAAGAAATCGCAAGAGTGTTCGCGCCCCCAACCGGTGTGATCGTAATCGTGGAAGTGCCCGACTGGCCGTGCGTGATCGTCAAGGTGCTGGGATTCGCGGCGACAGTAAAGTTTTCGTTGACCGTCTGAGTGAGCGCAGCCGAAGCGCTGCCCCCGAATATTGAATCTCCCTCATACTTGGCGGTGATCTGATGTGTCCCGGGCTGCCAGGGTATTCCGTAGTAAAGACGGCAAACTGCCGTTGGCATTCAGCGCTGCGCCGCCCAGGAGCGTTGTTCCATCGAAGTAATCCACTGCGCCGGTAGGAGTGCCAGTGGCTGGGTTGTTTCTTGCGCCACCGCGGCGGTGAAGTTCACAGTGTCTCCGACTTGAGAAGGGTTTTTGTTCGACGTAAGACTAGTCTGGCTCGAGGTCGGAACCACGGCGAAAACGTAAGCGGACCTAGAACCGATGATCGTCTGGCCAACAACTGGAGGCATCATCGGGTTAAAGCGCGCATCCATGAAGGCCGCCTGAGCGTCGAGCGCGTAGGCGTAGAGGATGTGCATGCCAAAGGGGAGGGGCTGCGTTTGACCTGTGAAGGTCGGCCCCGAACCAGAAGCGGCGAGCCACGGTCCCTGCAATGTGTCGACCTGGTAGAAGATGTCCAGAACCGGCGGCGCCGTGGGCGCGTAGGAACTGGAGGTTGTGAACGTAAATGTTGGGGACGGGGTGATTGCGATGTTGCTGGTGAGCGGCGCGATCTGCGTAACGAGTGGCGTCGGCTGCGCGGCTTGTTCGGTGAGCACCGTCGCTTCATCTCCAATGTTAGCAACATAAACGTTGCCTGTGATCGGGTTGACCGCGACGGACACAGGACCGTTGCCGCCGGGGAAAGTGCTCGTCGAGTTGTAGGTGCCGTCGATCACGGTCACATCGTTGCTGCCGTTGTTGGCGACATAAATCTTGTTGCGGGCCACATCGATAGCGAGAGCTTGAGGTAGCAATCCCACGGTGGCGGATGACGCGGAATTGTTGCTGCCGTCGATCACCATCACGTCATCGCTGCTTTCATCGGCGACGTAGATCTTGTTGGTGACGGGATTGACTGCTAGCGCGATCGGTGACGTCCCGACCGTGACGCGCGAGGTCGTTCCCTTGGCGCCGTCAATTACGGTCACGTCGTTGTCACCCATATCGGCGACGTAAATTTTGTTGGTATTCGGATTGACTCCCACAGCGTCGGGCGAGCTCCCCACCGCAACCGACGATGTGGTGTTCGTTGCGCCGTTGATGACGGTCACATCGTTGCTGCCTTGATCCGCAACGTAAATCTTGTTCGCGGCCTGATTAACTGCCAGCGCCACCGGCGTGCTTCCCGTTGCAACTGTTGCCGTGGCGCCTGTGGCTTCGTCGATTACCGTGACGCTGCTGCTCCCGGAATTCGCGACGTACACCGTGCCAGTATTGGGATTAACAGCCACAGCCCGGGGCGCCATTCCCACGGGGATAGTCGTCGCGGCATTGGTGGCTCCGTTGATCGCCGTTACCGTGTTACTGCCCTGGTTTGCGACGAAGGCTTTGCCGCTGATGGGATCCACAGCGACCGCGAACGGGTTCGTGCCGGCCGGAATCGTGGTCGTGGCATTCGTCGAGCCGTCAATTACCGTGATATCGTTACTGCCCTCATTGGTCACGTATGCCTTGTTGGAGATGGGGTCGACGGCTGCGCCGGATGGATCGCTCCCAGTTGTGACCGTGGAGACTGAGTAGTTGGTCGCGCCATCAATCACCGTGATTTCTCCGTCGAGTTCATCGGCCACGTAGACTCGGTTGGTGACGGGATTAACGGTCACAGAGCTTGGATTGCTTCCGGCGGTGATAAGGGCGCTGACAGAGGCGGTCGAGCCACTAATGACGGCAACGAAGTTGCCGTAGCCGTTGCTCCCGGTTACTGCGTAGATTGTGTTGGTCAGCGGGTTGATAGCAATGGCAAGGGCTTTGGAAAGGATAGGGAAGCCAGTCGGAGTTGTAACGGCATTCGTCGCACCGTCAATTGCATAGACCCCATTGGCACCTCCCCCGGCCAGATAGATTTTGTTGGTGAGGGGGTTGACGGCCGCCGCCAAGGGCGTGAATTGTGGGATCGTGACCGTGGCAGTAACGTTGTTCGTTGCCCCGTCGATTACGGTATCTCCGAATATGCTGGCGTCATGGATTGTGTTGGTGACTACGTTGACGTTGGTGACAGGGCCGCCAAAAGGGGGTAGCGGCATCGTCGTAATCGTCGCAACAATGGTGTTCAAGGTTCCGTCAATCACGTAAACGTTGCCTCGCTGGTCAAAAGCGTAAATCTTGTTGGTGGCCGAGTCGACGGCGAGGGCGGCGAGCTGGGGGGTGGGGGAAGCGATCGTCGTGACCACGGTGTCGGTCGCCCCATCAATGACTGTCACTTGCTCGAACGTGGCCACGTAGATTTTGTTCGTGAGCGGATTGATGCCCAAGCCACTGGGATTGGTTGGGATGCCAGTCGTACTAAGAACAGTGTTGGTCGCTCCGTCAATGACGCTGACTGAGCCGTTGTTCAAGAAGCTAAGCACATAGATTTTGTTGGTCACAGGATTGACAGCCAAAGCGAAGGGGAAGCTCCCCGTGGTCAGCGTGGCTGTGACCGTGTTGGTCGCCCCGTCAATGACGTTGCAAGTACCAACTGTGGAAAAGTTGGCTACGTAGATTTTGTTTGTAACGGGATTGACAGCCACGGAGTCTGGCGCCCCTTCATTGAAGATTTGGGCGACGACTGTCTGTGCTCTGCCCTCCGACGGCAGGATGAGCGCCAGCGCGAAGAGCCACGGGATCAGCCGGGCGGTCGTAGAGCCGAGGGAAGCGCGGAAACCGTTTGTCGACTTTCGCGGCGAGGTTGTTTTACTTTTCGCCGAGCGAAGTCTTGCAGTACGGTTTCCCGCGCCGGAGCGATAGAAGCTTTTCACGGTGTCCTCCCACGGTCGACGTCCCACGGACGGCTGATGGAGGGGAAGCGAACTTTATCTAATGGCCAAGTTTCCCTGTTTCACGTTCACAGCCGGGATTACCGACTTGGCTCAATTTTTGACGTGATCCTACTCCTCTCCTGCCACCTCCGCAACGAATTTCTAATGAAGAAAAGTGGGACGCGCGTTTGACAGGAGATGTTATGGCTGGGATCGACTACCTCCTTGTGAAGGTGACGCCCGAAACGGCCGTTATCAGAGACCAGTCCTATCAGGTTTGACTCCTCCGCACCTGCTTCTGGGCTAGCTGCCTCATCCCAAGTCCCTCCATGAGAAGGCCGGTTAGTGTCAAGTCGGTTTTGCCGTTGCCTTATGTCGTCGAGTGGTCTTCCTCAGAACCTATCCGCCTCTGCCGCCATCCTTCCATCCGCACTCTTTTGTGAGCGATGGTTCGCTCGGTGCCAGTTGGGCGTTCTCGTTTCAGTAGGCGCTGCTACCTGTGAATCGGCCTTGGCTCCGGTCTCTTCGACCGGAGCCGGGACTTGGCCCGCAGTCACCTGAACTCGGCGGTTCCGCTCGACGATTCCAATTCGTCTTACGCCACCGCGCCTACGGCGGCGCTGTGGTTGCGCAAGGGTTCATAGACTTCACCGCTCACCCACAACTTGTGCAGTAGCACGGACAGCTTGCGAGCAACCGCAACCACTGCTCGTTTCTTGGCATTGCTTCCTCCGCGCTCGCACAGTTTCAATCCCCAGCGCCGCAAGTCACTGTCTTGCCCGAACGGCCCCAGAATGTAGTGCGCGCCCTGCACCATCAGAGTGCGCAGGTAGCGATCTCCTTCTTTGCTGATATGCATCTGGGGTTGGCTGCTGCCTGAATTCCTGCGGCCTGGACGCAGACCCAGATAACAACCCACATCGCGGCTCCGGCGAAACCGGTGCGGATCCGCCACGGTCAGCACGTAGGTCAACGCGATCAGTGTGCCCACACCTTTGATTTGTTTCAGCAAAGCCACTTCGGGATGCACTTCCTTGGCGATCTGTTCGATCCGCCGGTCGTATTCCGCGATCCGCTGGCTCAGCGATGCGACTTCCGCCAACAGCGGTTCCAACGCCACTCGCAACTCCGCGCTGAATCCAGCCGCCAGGTCCTGGCTCACTTGCTGCGTGCCGCACTTGCGCAGTCGCTCCCCGTAGGATTTCGCCAGCCCGCGCGCCGCATTGACCAGCGCCGTGCGTGCTGCCACCAATGCGGCCCGCGCACGGATCACCGTGAGATGCGCTTGCGCTTCCGCGCTGCGATGTTGCACCGGACTGAGCAAGCGCGGATCCAGCCGCGCCAGTCGTGCCAGCATCCGGGCGTCGAGCCGGTCATCTTTCCGACTGCTTTCTCCGATCAATCGAACGTTCCGCGCATGTGCCACGATGACCTCATGCCCCAGTTGGGTCAACTGCCGGCTGACCCAAGGGGAATGAGCTCCCGTTTCCATCGCCACTCGGCTGCGCGGCATTCTACCGAACACTTGCTTCATTGCTTGTTTCGTTGTCGGCAACTTTTGTTCGACCACTACTTCGCCCGCTTCGTCCAGAATGCAGTAGTAGGTGAATCGATCTCCCAGGTCCATTCCGATCGTCAGCTTCTTCTCGTTGAAAATTTGCTTCCGCTTCCTTGCCATGGTGCTATTCTTTTTCATAAGCCGGTCTCCTTTCCATTGCGCCTTGAGCGCGTCGATCATTGGGAGCGTATCGCATCCCGTCGGAGACCGGCCTTCTCATCCCATCTGTGAAGTCGCCTTATCGTCATGTGGAAACCCGTCAAATCCCAGATGACGATAAGACGACTCACGATTATTCACTTGCAGCGGGCGGTCATGCGGGCGAGCGCATGAGCTGAAACGCTATAAATAAGACATTTATCCCTGCGGAGATGGCGAACGCTTGTAGACGGCCAATGCAATCAACCTCCTCGAATACCAGCATTAAAACAGCGGTCCAAGCGATCCCGGATGCCCAGAGCCCAACTACCGGGATCAGAATCAGGCCGTTTACAAACCAGCCGAGCAGCAAGGGGCGCATGACACCCATTAGAGTTCCCGTGGCGCCAAAGAACCATTTGGCAACGAGATGGCATAGTCCAAGCTGAATACAATGTAATCAAACCCATCACCACAAGCCCGAAAATCAGGCCCACGCCCAGACCAATGATCAATGTCGGTCCGGAGGCATGTATCGTCCTGAGCATTTGCGGAAGAGCTGTGAAGCCCAGAATGGTCATCGCCGCGATAGCCCATAAGGCCACACCATAAATTCCGGCATTAGAGTCGCGCGAGGCGCGCCGAATGGAAACATCGTCCCAACGCGCAATGTTGAACGCCAATCGGAGATAATAAAGCGGCGCGAAACCGGTAGGGAAAGGTGCAGCTTCTTCCTGCGTCATGCTCGCGGCTACCACACCGGGGCAGTTGTGTGCGACACCATAGTCCTGGCCACAAATATCGCATTTCATTGGGATTTCCTTTTTCGATTCCTGAGCGACCGCGAACATACACCTGGCCGCCACGGACTGCAAGCAGTCGGTTCGCACGCGTCCTCTGTCCGGGTTCCGCCTGATAAACGGGATTACCGGAATGTGGCCCTTAGCCACGCTCAGAAACCTCGACTCCTCACGTACAGCATAAGAGTTCCGCCAAGAATCAACACGATGAACAAAACGAAATAAACAACTAACGTTCGGTACGCCCATCCTGCGATCCGTTGAGGAGAACGCCCATATGAGAGCAATAATCCAGCGGCAATCACGCCAGCAAGACACCACGACAATAAAACAACGTCAAAAAAGGTGTATCTCAATTGCGGATAAATATAGAGGCCCGGGTCGGCAGCTTTCAACTTGGGAAGTATCCAATACTCCTCGTAGTCCCTTTCAAGAATGGCCCATAGCATAGGAATTGATGTTGGCCCAATGATTACGGCCAGCAGGACGCGCAACCATCGGTGCTCAAGAAGTCTTTGGAACCACGCGGCCAAACTCATGTTTCGGGATTCTGCCCTACGATTCGGAGAGGTGCAAGGAGTTCCCATCTGAGAAACGGTGCCGGCTCAACCGGTCGATGCACCACCCCTCTGACCAGTGGATTTGACAATACGTTTCAACGGACCGACCTCCTGGGGCTGCACTTCGTTTTTACCTAAACAGGAGGCCTTTTTCTTTGCATTTGGGGTCGCGGACGTTCTTAGCCTATGGAATCCTTGGATTTGGGACTTTGTCCTAGTGGTGCGTCGACCGGTTGAGATCACCGGGATTACCGGAAGGTGGGAATCCCGAAGGCTCGGCGGGCCTCGTTTCCAGGTTCCGAAAAGGTTTCCATATGCGAAGGACGGCAGGAAAGCCGGGGTGTCCTCATTGATCCTTAGAAAAAACGGTGTGACCCGGACGGATTGTTCTTGATCCCTGACGATCAGCGATTCCTTTCCCAAGCGGCGGCTTTGGCGATCCCCTCGACCTTGAGATGGTCACGGGCAATCACTTCCAGGTCGAAGTCATACTTAGCGGCACGAATTACTGCGTCGGAGGCTTTCGAAGCGACAGCGTCTAGGACTGCATGAGCCGACGCTATGACTTTCAGTTGCTGGGCGTACAGCTTGTGCTCCCAATCATTTCTTCCGGGGAACTGAATGTCACGGACGACGCTATCAGCGTACTGCCTTTCCGTTTGACCTTCCGAAATGTTGACAGCCGACCTTGCTTTTTCCAAACTATCGGCAAGCGTGGAGGCGTTTGTAGGGGCTGCATCTTTCACGATGGTTGAATGCTGAACGTTTTCGTCAGTAAAGATTCTCTGAGACGTTACCTTGGCATCCTTAGGGCGTGCCTCTCTCGCGATATCCCCCAGTGATTTTTCTGAATTTCCAGATGAGGGAGCGTTTTGCCCCGCTATCAATCTGGCCACAGATAGCAGGGCGAAGCATACTATTGGGATTGGTATGAGTGTTCTTCTCATAATACGACAATGATACTCATAGTCCGTGGACACATAAACTACAGGATTCCAAGATGACACCTAACCATAAATGCCTTTGGATATTCGAATCCGGTTCGGCAAGGCCGTCCGCCAGAAGCGGGCCAAACTCGGGGTGTCCCAAGAGGCTTTTGCTGATATGTGCGAGTTGGACCGGACCTACATCGGTGGGATCGAACGGGGTGAACGGAACGTGGCACTGATCAATATAGAGAAGATTGCAAAGACACTCAGGTTGACGATTGCAGAGTTGTTCCGGGGCGTGTGACGTGCGATTCTAGGACACTGTGGCCGTGAACCCAGCAGGTAACTTGGCCTTCGTTGCCAGGAGTGCCGCTTGTTCGATGTCCCGCAGCCGTTTTCTCGATAGTATCTTGCGAGCCTTCCGTCGTTCGCTAGTGTTTTGTGCCGAGGCCCCAGAATGTCGATGTTGAACTCCCAATAAACGATTGTCCGTTGGCCCTTCACGTTGCCTCCCTCGAATAGGATATTGCTGGTTAATTTTTGGAGTACTTCTTGTTTGCCCATTCCAGAGCCAAGAAGATTTCACCACCCTCTCGATAGGCGGGGGCGATGATGGCTCGTGGTCTAACGCGGAGTACGGCCTTCTGTGCTCGTGAGTGTGATAAACCCTGATGCGCCGCGCAACAAAAAATACGAGAGGGATGGGCTGCGGCTCATTCCGTGATGGCACATCACCAACACTTTGTGACTGGGGCTTGCGCATCGCTCGCTTGTAAAAGCGGAGAGCGTCGCGGTAGAACCAACGTGGCCGTGGTTTCATGTCATCCCTGAACGGCAGCCACAGGCTCTTGAACTGCCGTACTTTTTTGCCGTGCTTGCCGTGCCGCAGGTTGATGACGTGCGTGATAGCCCACGCCTGGAGTTGCTCGACGTGTTGCGAGGTGCGTATTGCGCTGCCAAACGCCAGCCGCTTGCTTACCCAAAACACCTTCATGCTGTTGCCCCCTTTGTGCGTACCTAACCCGTTTGTAAAACATATGTTTGCCAAACCACTTTTGGGCCACGTTGGCCCAGCCAAATAAGCCACTTACGGCACCCCAGCCACTAGGGTTTTACAAACGCCCTTTGCTGGCAGCGTAGGCCGTGGCAGGGCTTACCCCTAGCTGTGCCCCAATACGCCGCCACGGCACGCCTTGGGCGCGCAGGGCGGCAATTTGGGCCGCGCTAACCTGTTTGGTGGGCCTACCCAGGCGCTTGCCCTTGGCGCGGGCATTGCGCAGCCCAGCCCGTACCCGCTCTGCAATTAAGCTGCGTTCCAACTCAGCCACAGCGCCAAGCACGGTGAAAATCATTTTGCCGGTGGGTGTGCTGGTGTCGATCTGTTCGGAGAGGGAAACAAATTCAATGCCGAGTGCGCGGAAGTTTTCCAGTGCGCGGAGCAGGTGGGATACGGAACGGGCAAAGCGGTCGAACTTCCAAACAACGATGACTTCGAATTTTCTTTTGTGGGCGTCAGCAATGAGGCGGTCCAGTTGTGGGCGGCGTTGCTTGGCACCAGAAATGCCAGCGTCCACGTATTCGCCGACAAGCGGCCATCCGCGGCGTTGGCAGTATTCTCTTATCTCGCGACTTTGAACTTCCGGGTCCTGGCCTTGATGCAGTGTGGAGACTCTTGCGTACAGTACGGCGCGGCGATCCAAATCTGGCCCGCTGACAACTTGAGGCAATCCTGCGTGAGTGGTAGTTTCCTTTACAGCCATCGTTGCTCCTCCTTGAGCACTTTGGTCAGGGGCGCGTTCGGTGTTGAAGCACCAGCGCGTCCCGCTTTTTTACTTTCTCTTGTAGCCTTTCTTCCTCCCACGGCCTTTGCAGTAAATTTCCTGCTTGAGGCTGATGATCCTGTTCAAATCCGCTTTGCCCCACAGCCGCACAGCCCTGCCGTTGCGTATACGCAGCTCTGGGGCCTTTAGCCTTTTGGCCACAACCCAGCGGTGCAGGGTCATTACTGCAATACCCGCTGCTTTGGCGGCTTGCTGCGTATTACAAGGCTCTGCCATACTGTGATATATGTACCATATTTAAGCCAGCTCGTAAAGCTATTTGTTTTGCCCGCTTTAAGGCCGGTAAACGGCAAGCCATTCGACGTCGTTGTCTGAAATTACAATGCAAGAATCTTGCATTTCATTGAAGATTGTCTTGTAGAATTTGTGCGTCCCATCTTAGATACTCGCTTACGTAGTGCTTGTCCCTATTCCGACAAACAGAAATAGGATTATCGGAGAAAGACACATCGTGTATTGCACCCCTCTAAAACTAGACACCTCATTTAGGTAGAATCAGGGCCTCCAAAAACAGGAGGCAACATGGGCAGGAAACCACGTGTAGATCGATCCCCTGAAGAGAAGTGGCAGATCATACAGGAAGGCATCAAGAGCGGGAACGTCTCGGAGACGTGTCGGCGTCACGGGATCGCTCCGAATCTGTTCTATCGCTGGAAGGATGAAGCGGAACAAGGAGCAAAGGCAGCGCTTGGGGGGAGAAGCGCTGCCGCCGCCGAAACCGAAAAAGACCATCGCATCCGGCAACTGGAACGCACGCTGGGGCGAAAGGCACTGGAGATCGAAATCCTAAAAAACGTCGTGGGGGAGTGAGCTGTGGTGCGGTTCACTCCCAGGCGCGAGAGATGCTGGCGCAGGGCTACACGGCCACGTTGGTGGCAACGACATTGGCCATTAGCCGGTCGAGCTTGTACTACCGCAAGAAGCCACGAGGCAGCCGGGCCGACAGAATCTACGATGAGCAGATCGTGATGGCGTGCGGAGAGAAGTTGGCATACGGCTATCGGCGCGTGGCGTGGTGGCTGCAACGGAACAAAGGGCTGCCCGTGAATCGCAAGCGTGTACTGCGAGTGATGCGCGAACGTGGGTTGTTGGTGCGCTCTCGTCGTCTACGAGCACGACGCAAGAAAGAGTGGGGCCGCGTGGAAGCTGCAGAACCGAATCAGATCTGGCAGACGGACATGACGAAAATCTGGGCGGGGCCAGCCGTGGGCTGGGCCTATCTGGTGTGTGTGATTGACTGCTGCACACGGGAGATCGTGGGCTGGAATCTGTCGCATCGCTGTCGAACTGAAGACGCGTTGGCGGCGGTCGAGCAAGCGGTGCTGGCACGACTGCCCGAGGGCAGTCGCGAGGCCCGCGTGACGCTGACCACCGACAACGGAACACAGTTCACTTCGTCGCGGTTTATCGAAACACTCGGACGGCTCGGCATCACACACCGGCGGACGGCGTATCATCACCCGGAAGGCAACAGCTACATCGAACGGTTCCATCGCAGCCTGAAGGAAGAAGAAGTCTGGACGGCGGAATATCGCAGCGTGCAGGAAGCGCGGGAGTCGATCGGTCGCTGGATTCAGGAGTACAATCACGACCGTCCGCATCACGGAGTCGGAAATCGAACTCCGCACGAGGCATTCTTGAGTTTCGTAACTGTACTAAAAAACGAGGCCCTGGCTGTCTAAATTAGAGGGGTGCAATACACATCGTGAACGGAAACAGCTGGAAAGATAACCTATCAAAGAACGTTCCTTCGGATCTCTGGAGGCTTCTTGAGCAGCGTGATGGTGCTGCGCTAATCGTACCAAAGTTAAGTGAGGGAGTTCATCCCGTAAGCCAGGAACATGTCTGGGACTCCTGCGCGCTCTACTATACGACCCAAGGCCGTCACTATGAGGCTCTGGCGATTTATCATTCGATGTACGAAAAGCTAATGCTGTTGCAAGAGCGAGATGACGTTCGTCTTCCCAAGGCTACGCCGCTTGTGAGGATCTTCGATGCATATGTTGCCTTAGGATTTCCTTCCATAGCGAAGCGCTACTTGATGCTGACTATGTGTGAAGACTCTATCAGTCTTGCAGGGCAAATACCGGCGGAGACATCAGGAATCTACTTCCGGATGGTGTGGCTCCATGGAATCTCACACGATCAGTTACGTCAGTATGCGACAGAGGTATGGACTTTATTTCTGCAGCATGAAAAGGAGGCGCGTTTCCCGGAATGGGTCTTGCAAGAACTGGACCAGGAATGGATGACGGAATTCGCTAGCGCGAAAGAAGCGACGACGTACGTCCTTAACCCTGCCTATGGCCGGTGGTTATTTTCTCAGCTCGGATCGGGTACCGGCATGGAGCTTGAGAGGCTCGCTCACTACTTGCTTTCTTGCGTCCCAGAATTTCGGGTATACATGCGCAGACCAAGCAAATCCACCGACTATGATGTGACGTGCGCTGTAGAAGGTCCCGCACTTGACTTTCGAGCTGACCTCGGCCGCTATTTCCTGGGCGAATGTAAAGATTGGGAGAAGGCTGCTGATGTAACCGCGGTTGTGAAGTTCGCGGCGGTCCTCCGGTCGGCGAAGTGCCGATTCGGGATTCTTTTTTCAAAACATGGGATTTCGGGTCAAGGTAAGACATCGTATGCTGAACGGGAGTTGTTAAAAATTCTACACCAAGACGATTTGACCATTGTGGTGCTGACGGAGGCAGACGTGAATCAAATTATCAGTGGCACCAATTTCGTAACGCTATTGCGCAGCAAATATGAACGAATTCGCATGGATTTCTCCTAAGTCTGTTAGCCTATCCCGCTTTAAGGTCTGCCTCGCAAGTAGCCGCTATGAAATCTAACCACTTGGAGGATCTACCTCTGCTTGCTGACGGGAAGTGCCTTCGTTGCCCACCCCCCGCGAGTTTTTGGGCAGCCTCCACAATGGTCGCCCAGATTCCCGCGAAGCCCGAGGCCGAACGCAAATAAGCTTGTACGTAGTAACTGAAATGGAAGTTCAATGTAAGATCATCTGCAAACACCTCTTGCCTTTGGGTTCTTCGCAATGGTCTACTCTGGCGCTGAAGCCTTGCTGGCGACGATGACCAAACCCCAATACAAACCCATTACAAACGAGCCGGATGATCTGACTCCTCTGGTTGACCGCTATTTTCTTTATATCGACATTCTGGGATTCGCCGATCTGGTATTGAATGCTCCTGATCGTGTTGCTGATCTCTACGAAATAATCAGTTCGCTAAACGTTCATCGGCATGAATCATTTGGAACAATTGTGTTTTCCGACACGATCTTGGTCTATCCGAAGTTCGAAAGAGGTACTGGGCGACATGCGGACGCATATTTCATTATGTTTCTGTGCGAATTTGCACAGGACTTGATGCATCGACTAAGAAACAAAGATATCTACTTCCGGGCGATTCTGACGCAAGGAAAATTTACGCATTATTTTCTAGGCAGCATTCCATGTTTCTACGGCCCCGCTCTGGTTGACGCCTACAAAGCAGAGAAGCAGGTCAAAGCGCTGGGCTTATTTATGGATCGCCGCTGCACCTCGCGGAGTGATGTATTTCAGACGGAACCATTCAACGACAGGTACGACTTTGTCTATTTGTGGCAATCCCTTGAGCAATTCGAACCTCATGGCACAAATCCGTTTCCATTTCCGGATGCCTCGCTCTTTCATGACTTGGATCTTCAGTGGACGATTGCCGAGGAAGTTTTGATGCTCTCGAACATCGCTCGCAATCGGAAAAACCCTGACACGAACATCAGCATAAAACACATGAACACCTGGGAGGTTCTCCACGCCCGATATCCGAAAGTCCTCGATCAGCTGGAGGCGGCGAACTTTAATCCCAGTGTGTTTTGTCCGAAGCTGGATTGGACAGAGAGCATAAGGCGTGCAAGAGAAACCGATTAGCGCGATCTTCTGTTCCAAATCTTGCGCCCCCACGAAAGCTGCGATTCTTCCAAAACTTCCGTGCGGGACACCCTTATACTTGAAACACTCAGTTTGAGAGAATCGTGTGATGCGGAAAGAGGCAAAAAAGACCGAGGCCGAGGCAATGCCCGAAGCCGAAGTGACGCTTCGTCTTGCTTTTTGGCTCTTGGACCGTGCAGACCATCAATCACATGCAGATATTGCGATTGACGGGGCGCACTGCCACATCGCAGCACATCGACAGGCGGGGCGATGGATTGAGGACAGGACCGTCTTCGACATCCGGAGCTTTCTGGGTGCGAACGAATGCCAGCCCGTAAACCTCAAAGACGAATGGAGAGGCTCTTACAGCCGCAAAGGCCAGACCCTGACAATCAAATCTGTCCGCGGTTTCGATGTTCAAGTGAGGTGTGATGGCAAGGACATAAAGGCTGAGTGCAAAAGTGGTCCGCTGCAACCAGTCAAAGGGCGGGGAGCGGCTTCCAGCCTTGCCTCTGCAATCGGGCAGGTCATTGTTTCCGGCTCAAATGCGCAATCAGAGGAGCTATGGGTTGCTGTTCCCGATTCACCCACGTTTGAAAACGCAGGTAGGCGGATTATCAAGAGTCGTGCCTTCGCCAACACAGGAATTAGAATCGCGCTTGTCGGCAGGAACGGAGTGCGGCTGTTGTGCTAATGGGTGAACCAAATATATTAACGCCTAAATTAGGCCCACTGCCGACTCGCCAGAGTTTTTCGGGGCATTGTAACCGTCGCTGAACTTTGTACCTGCCTAGCTGCCTGGCCCCTAGGGGCCAGGCAACAAGGCAGCTCAATGGCTAGCCTCTTCGTCATCATCTAGGAGTTTATAGCTCAGCTTTCCCTTAGCGCCTTCCGAGACAGTCCAGTATTTGCCGATCCCTGCCTTCAACATCTGCTCTGCCCTATCCCGGCCGAGGCCACTCGCGGCAGCCAACTTAGCCAACTTCCTCTGTGATTTGTCTGGATTTTGCCTGATTAGATCGCGGAGTACGTCCCGATCTTTTCGTCGCGCCTCTACCACTGGATCATGCGCCGCCAATTTGAAGCCAGTAATGTGCCACTCTCCATTTTCGTCTTTGGAACTTTGCACCTCGACGGCAAAGGATCCGATACCTTGCGGGGCATATCTTTTTAGCCAAGATTCTACGCGCAGAATTGGATTTTCCGGCTTCACCTTATTCTCGTGAACGACAAAGTTGTGGATCGTGTCAGCCTTGGCTTCTTTGTCTTGGCCGCCATAGATGATGTCCTTAGTGTACTTGCGAGTGTGATCTAAAACCGTCACTGTCGCCCCAAGATCGCACCAACGACGAAGGAACGTATAGAGGGGAGCGATTTGGCCAGTTGTTTCCCCACCTTCGCCTGGCCGTAGGAGGCTCGACCAACTGTCCAAAATAATCCACGGTTTTCTGTGCAGTTTTCTCACGCAGTGCTTAATGAACCTGTCTACTTGTCGGTCTCCCGGTCGAGGTGGCAACTTGTCACCGAATCTGTCCCAAATGACGAGCCTCCGGTTCTTGGGAAGATGAAGATGCAAGTCCTTGTCCCGGTTTTTGATTACATCGGGTGGATTTTCATAATCTAAATAGAGAATTTTCCGTCTCCGCGTCGCCATCCCTAGAAATTCTTCTCCTTTGGCCACTGCCTTTGCGAGTGCAAGGAAGAATGTGCTCTTGAAGGAACCGCGTGGGCCGTACACCAACGAAATTGTGCGATCAGCAATAAAGAGATGCGCCAACCACTTAGTTTTCCTGGTGGCGGTTGGATCAAACCGAGGAAGATTTTCCCAGGTTAAATCGCTGGGGACTTCTCCCTCGCCATCGACTTCAACAATCGAAATGCTCCGTTGCCGTCGGAACGTGTTCCAGTTCCCGTCCCGTCCACAAGCGAAACAAATCCATTGGCCGGTTCGCACATTCAGTGAAAATGATGGGACATGGTCATCATGAAATGGACACAGCCCGATTGCCTGTTCGCCCTGTCGGGTCAATTTCTCAACGTGCGGACTGAACAGGACAAAGTAATCCGCCAACTGCCCGGGAACCAGATCATCCTGTTTTCCGTTGCCGCTTCTTATAGGATTATCATCAACGGCTTCTACTTTCCACGCCGCTTCTAAATCCCTAAAACGATAGCGGGTCTTCGCCAAGTACCGGACCACTGCTGTTTTCTTCTTCGCTTCAGACTTCCAATTAATCGTGTTAGGGACCCGCATCAAGCGGGTGGCGCGTGCTGCGCCTTTGTCACCATCCAGCAACTTGGTGAGCCTCTTCAAGAGCCTGTCGAGTCTTTCTGGCGATATTTTCCTCGTCGCTTCCAACAGATAGTAGACATGTATGCCTATGCCGGATTCCACAATGAGGTTTGGCAACGGCTCCAGCTTCTGGACCCGCTTCAGTGCATCGGCAATCGTTGCGTATGGCTTGTCTTTCCCTACATCCAGGTCCGCCCAAACGCATGGCACAATCGGTTTTTCTGGTAACGGATGCTCCTTCTTACCCTGCAATTTTCTGAGTCTCGGCAGAATTGTAAAGTGGACGTCATAGCCCCGCTGGTTTAGCTCTGCTATTTCGGCCCACAACTTTTCCAACTCATCTAGGCTATTCGCCCAGAATTGCCTCGGCGGGAAGGAATGTTTGTCACGTGACTTGTCACGTAAGCGGTGTAAACAACGGAACTCCACATCCAGCTCGTGATCATCCAAGGAATTGTTGAAAATCTTTCTAAAGAACCGCTCAGGGAATTTCATTTTCATCGCCTCCGCTGAAATAGGCTGTTCCGGCGGACCGCCGCCCAGCGGAGGCCACCACGGTCGGTAGAGGAAGGTTGTTCCCCGGCGGCTCACCGGAACTTGCCTATGCTTAGTTACTGCGCGTCCCGTGGACGCTTAGGATTTACGTAGATTGGCGCGGGTGATTCCACCTGCGTTGAGTCGGACCGGCCTGTCCTGGCGTGCCGAGACTTTCAATTTGGCTGTGCCAGAACTGTGTCAGAACTCTATTTATTTTGGTTGTTGGGGTTAGCTTTGAGCGAAAAGCAGATTCCCCAAGTTGTTGTAAACACTGAAAAGTGGTGTGAAAGAATGGAGGCTATGGAACAGGCGGTTGTGCTTCGAAGGCAGATGCTCTATCCAGCTGAGCTACGGGCGCGTGCTCCCTAATCTCTCACATTATAAATTCTTACGCTAGAACCTCTGTTGATTCCCAAGATTTTGATTTCGTACATTCGATTGAATTGAGACCAAACTCAAACTAGGGAGTTCAAATCCGACACCGATTCTGGCTGCAATTTCCTTGCGGCTAACTCCTACGGTTTGCAGCGTATGAGCACTTTCCCCATGGGCCCCTGGGCAAGGCGGGCGAAAGCGGCGAGAAGTTGATCGAATGGAAACACGTGGTCGATGAGTGGTCGAGCGCCCGTTTTGTTGAGCAGATCCAGGGACGCATTCCATGCCTGACGGCTTTCCTGATTCGTATACGCCCCGACGGCGACGCCTCCGATGCGCAGGCGGCGGAAGAACAGGGTTGCCGTGTTGAACTGTGGAACCTCGCCCGCGAGCCGCCCGACCACACTTATGCGCCCGCGATCTCCGAGCGTCGCGATCAGTTGGTTGAAAAGCGGGCCGCCGACGTTGTCGATTGCGAGGTCAACTTTGCGTTTGCCTAGAAACTCCCCCAGAGTTTTGCGCCACTGGGCGTCGGCGGGATCGAGCACCAGCGCCGCTCCCAGCGACCTGAGCGTCACGTGCTTCTCCGAGCCACGCGACAATCCGATAACCGTGTGTCCCATCGCAACTCCGAGCTGCGTACTGGCCACGCCAACGCCGCCCGATGCGCCAGTGATGAGCACGACGGATTGCGCCGGCAGATCTTCCCACTGGGTCAGCGCCTGAAAAGCCGTCACGTAAACCAGCGATGCGCTGCCGGCCTGTTCTTCCGTCCAGCCAGCGGGGATTTCAATCAAGGATTCCGAGGGCACGGCAACGAGTTCGGCGAATGTTCCCCATCGTGAAACGCCCATATCGCCCCGCAGGATGGCCCGTTTTTGACCGACCGCATGATCGTGCACGCCTGCGCCTGCGCTGGCCACCGTGCCGCTACCATCCCGGCCGAGAATATGTGGTAGTGTAGGTTTTGCCGGGTATTGACCTTCTGCCAGATACCGATCGGCTGGATTGAGCGCAGCGCAGGTGAGGCGCAGCACAACCTCTCCCGCTGCCGGAACAGGGTCTGCCACTTCGGTGAGCCGGGCCTTCTCGATGCCCTCAAATCGTTCAATGATCCATGCTTTCATATGCGCGATTGTCGCACGAATGGATTCTCAGGTAAAATTCTGGGTCCGCGGATGAGCGGCTGCGAATGCAAGTCCGCGCGAAGCGCGAGCGCGGCAGCGCGGAACCGTAAGTAACAGCGCGTAGCCGTCAAAGGTAAAGATGTTTACCTACATCCAGTCTCAAAGAAAGAAGAGGATTGATCATGGGAAAAGCTCTGGAGGGTGTTCGAGTCCTGGATATGACCCATGTGCAGTCGGGTCCGACTTGCACCCAGATTCTGGCGTGGTTTGGCGCCGACGTTATCAAGATTGAGAAGCCCGGCGAAGGCGATCCGACGCGCGGCCAGTTGCGCGACATCCCCGGCGTCGACAGCCTTTACTTCACGATGCTGAACAGCAACAAGCGCGGCATGACGCTGAACCCCAAGACCGAAGCGGGCAAGAAAATCTTTACGCAGCTCATCGAGAAGTGCGACGTGATGGTCGAAAACTACGCTCCCGGCGCGATCGATCGCATGGGCTTTCCCTGGGAGAAGATTCAGCAAATCAATCCGCGGATGATCTATGCCTCGGTCAAAGGATTCGGGCCGGGTCCATTTGAGGATTGCAAGGTCTATGAGAATGTCGCTCAGTGTACGGGCGGATCGGCCTCGACTACCGGTGAGATCGACGGTTTCCCGATGGTTACGGGCTCGCAAATCGGCGATTCCGGCACCGGCATTCATCTCGTCGCGGGAATCCTTGCCGCCCTGCTTCATCGCGAAAAGAGCGGCAAGGGACAGCGTGTGACCGTCGCGATGCAGGATGCCGTGCTGAACCTTTGTCGCGTGAAGCTTCGGGACCAGCAGCGCCTTGCCCGTACCGGCGTGCTCAAGGAATATCCGCAGTATCCCAACGGCAAGTTCGGCGCCGCCGTGCCGCGGGCGGGCAATTCTTCCGGAGGCGGCCATCCCGGGTGGATCGTTCGATGCAAAGGTTGGGAAACCGATCCGGACGCCTACCAATATGTGATCACCCAGGCACAGGCTTTCCCCGCGCTGGCCAAGATTATCGGCCATCCGGAATGGCTGGAAGACCCGGAATTCAATACACCCGAAGCGCGCCTTCCCAAGCTGGACTTTGTCTTCGATGAAATTGAAAAGTGGACAAAGACCCTGACCAAGATGGAGGTCATGGCCGCCCTCAATGCGGTGAATGTGCCCTGCGGCCCAATTCTCTCGATGAAGGAGATCGCGGAGGAGCCGGCCTTGCGCAAGACCGGTACTGTTGTCGAAGTCGAGCATCCTACACGCAACAAATACCTCACGGTTGGCAATCCGATCAAGCTGTCGGACTCACCTTCGGATGTGCGGCGGTCGCCGCTGCTCGGTGAGCATACCGAGGAGATCCTGAAGACCGTGCTTGGCTTGAAGGACAGTGAAATCCAGGCGGCCCGCCAGCAAGGCGCGATTTAACATGAAAACAAAAGTACTCATCCTGGGCGCCTCCTATGGTTCGCTATTCGGCACGAAGTTGCTGATGGCCGGACACAACGTTATGTTGGTTTGCACCAAGGGCACAGCCGACTTGATCAACCGTGAAGGAACAGTGGTGCGGTTCCCTATCAAGGGACGGGAAGGGCTGCTGGATATTTCATCGAAGCAGTTGCCGGGTGCACTTTCCGCGAGCACGCCCGAAGACGTGGACCCGGGCAAGTTCGATCTGATTGTCCTCGGCATGCAAGAGGCGCAATACGGCTCCCCGGGAGTTCGGGAATTGATGGGCCTTATCGGCCAATCGCGCAAGCCCTGCCTGGCGATCATGAACATGCCGCCGTTGCCCTACCTCAAACGTATTCCCGGACTTTCGACGGATTCTCTGGTGGGCTGCTACGCGGATCCGGGGGTTTGGGATCAATTCGATCGGAAGTTGACGTCGCTGGCGAGCCCCGATCCGCAGGCATTTCGTCCGGCGGACCAACCCAAGAACGTGCTCCAGGTGGGGTTACCGACCAATTTCAAAGCCGCGCGCTTTGAAGCGGAAGAGCCAACCGCGCTGCTTCGCAAGCTCGAAGCGGACATCGAGGGAGCACGGTTCGATGCCGGAGCCGGTCCCATCGAAATTCCGGTAAAGCTCAAGGTTCACGATTCCATCTTCGTACCCTTGGCGAAGTGGCCGATGCTGATTACCGGAAACTATCGCTGTATTCGCAAAGACGACATGATTTCGATCAAGGATGCAGTGCTCGGCGATGTCGGCAAATCTCGTGAGATCTACGAATGGGTGTCGAAACTTTGCACCGGCCTGGGCGCGGACTCGGGCGACCTTGTTCCCTTCGACAAGTACGCTAAGGCAACCGAAGGCCTGGGCAAACCCTCGTCCGCAGCGCGTGCGTTGTTCGGCGGCGCCGCAAACATCGAACGCGTCGATTGCCTGGTCCGCCGAATTGCCGTCCAGAAGGGGCTCCAGTTGACCACCCTCGATGAAATCGTCACTCTAGTTGACCAACGCCTGACAAAAAACCGCGCCGCCCGCTGAGTTCGCAATTTCGTAGTTTCCGTTGACTTGATTCGCAGCCATTCCACTGGAAGGGGCGGCCGCGCTACTTTGTGGACTTGGAATCTTTATAGGCCTTCTTGGTGATATTGGAGGCGTACTGTTCCAGGGAAGCGCGGGTGAAGAGCTGCGTCAAAAGACTGGAATTGTATTTGCACTCGGTTAAAAACGTTTGTGCAACTTTTTGGCCGTTCTTGGCGCGGACGATGCTCAGCGGGGTTTTGACGCCATCCAGGGTAATGTACTGCGTATAACTGCTGGTGACCTCTGTTCGTACGCGCGTTTCCGGATCGCGCGTCGCCACCACCCAGCGCAGGGGCAGGTGCGTAAGCTTGTCCACCGCCAGCCGCAAATCGCGGTGATCGCGATCGGAAAACTCGATCCACTCGGCTTCTTTCAAGTCGATTAAATCGGTCCCGGCATAATGCGCTTCGACACCGGGCTCGTTCATGCGGGACCTCAGAATGTTGTTCATTCCCGATTTTACCTGGTCGTTGAAATTCTTGACCAGATCACCCGGCTGGTCGCTCACGCCGGATTTGTCCAGGCTCCAGCCTTCCTCGCCGTTATAGACTGTAATCAGGGCGCCACCGTGTGTAATGGACAGGTCATCTCCGCCCATCAGGAATCCCGTGATGGTGTTCTGGCCTTTGACGATGTACTCGGTACGGTTTTTGTCGGGCAGCAGCCACATATCGCGAAATTCGGTAAAGCCCATTAATTCTTCGTTGTGGCCAAATTGCGCGATTCGTCCGTCGCAGTCGGTGTCGTGGACGTTCAAGAAGGCTTGTCCGCCCAACGCGTTGATGACCTGCTGCAAAACCTGCCTGGCCTTCGCGGCGCTCTGGTCGGGCATCAACTCTTGTCCCGTCTGCGCCGTGGCAGGCGCGCCGCAGGTCGCCGCCAAAATCAGCAGCGAGACCACTCCGACCGTCGCTCGAGACATAAATCGCACAGAACCTCAGTTCATTTGGACGGGCTTAAAGTGAAGCCCGGAACTTTTTCCTAGCCGGGCTTAAAGTAAAGCCTGGACCCGCCGTTAACATTGAGGACATCAACCGCAATAAAGGTTGCCAGACCAAAAATAGCAACGGGAATGAGTCAGCGAACGCCTAAGCAGGCTTTGGATAGATTCCCTTTGTTTGTCATTCTGAGCGAAGCGAAGAATCCCTCTTGCTTCAATGCAAAGGACTAAGAGAGATTCTTCGCGCAAAATCGGGGCTCAGAATGACGGCATTACGACTTTGTCCGTAACCTGTTAAGCCGCTCAAATCATTCTCCAAAGTCGCAGCTGCGCCGGCTATTTTGCCGCCTGTGTTTGCCGGGCGGCGGACAACAAATCGCGAAACAGCGCCTGGGCCAGGGCGTCCTCGGGCATCCTCTCCGGATGCCATTGCACGCCCACGATCCAGTTGGAATCTCCCGTCCATTCGACCGCTTCCACCACCCCATCCGGCGCGCGCGCCGTGATGCGCAGGCCGCGGCCGGGATCAAGCACCGACTGGTGGTGGGAAGAATTGACTTCCGCGCGCGGGGCGACGGAAAGTTTCAAAACCCGTCCGGGATCAAACTGCGCGTCGTGGCGCGGATCGCTCACCTCTTCCCCACTCGGCAATTCGTCCTCTTCTGGGCTGTGACAAATCTTCGACCCCAGCTCGGTGGGAATGTCCTGCACCAGACGTCCGCCGAAAAATACGTTGAGGGACTGAATCCCGTAACAGATCGCGAGCACCGGCTTGCCCGCGCCCAAGGCATGTTCCAGCAGGGTGAAATCGGTTCGTTCGCGCGCGGGATCAGGATCGGCTGTGGCTGGGTGGCGTTTCGCGCGGTAGTGAGCCGGGTCCATGTCCGCAGGGCTCCCGGTCAAAACGAACGCATCCAAATCTGCGGCCTGGCGTTTCAACTCCTCGGAAGCTGAGGCAAGGGAGAGCAGCACGGCCTCTCCGCCGGCCTGCTCCACGGCGCGAAGATAATTTGCGATTTTGACGCGGTGATTCGCGGCCTCTTCCGAGGCAGTGCGCCAGGGCACGCCCACGCGCGGCCGGATATGAGTTTGCGTGGCCATGATGCAGCCATCGTAGCATCCGCCGCGATGTGCCACAACACGCGCCCATCGGGGTACCGTCTTAGGTGTGTGTTGATTAGATCGGCTGGCAGTATTGAATGAAATTACTTAGCAGGTTTCTGCTTTTTAGGTTGTGTCCGACCTGCCACATCTCGTATCTTTCCAAATTCCTTTTCAAACTGAACCATTGCGCGACCCAAGTTCTCAGCCACAATTTTTGCAACCTCGGGCGTCATAATCAGGCACAATCTTTGGGTGACAGTTACACCACTACCATCCTCATTCGGTAGTTGGTCTCCCACAAAGAGGCGGATATCCACTGCGCCAACAGCCAATCCAGCATTGTTCACATACATGGAGAGCATATTAGGTGCACGTATCGTGGTTACCTGTGCCCCCGCAGGAATCCTAACCGCATCGGCGAATGGGTTGTCGTTCAGTTCCTTTTCGTCCACGTATCCTCCTAATCGCCTGCACCTGGGATAAGAACTGTTTCGGTTGGGGGCGGCTCATACAACATAGTTATGTTGCTGTGCCGTGCGCCGAGGCGATAATGCCGTGTTTTTGCCACGTTCTGATTCACAATGGTTCCACTAAACCAAGCAACCGTCGAATTTGATGCCATCGAAATATCCTGTACAGTAGGCGCAATGAACTGTGTGTCCTCATTGATAGGAACTACGTCGAAAGAATCTTGGCTGAAGCCATTTTCCCACCTCAGCATTTCACTGAATGGGACGAATCTTACGACAAGGCCGACCCCGCAAGAAGCTGCTGACCGGATGAGGGTCTCCATGTTGAAATTAACCGCCCCCGGCTGTTCCATTGCAGATACTCTAGACTGCTTCATGCCAGACTCTAGAGCAAATTGCTTTTGTGTCCAGCCATGTCGAATGCGAAGCGCATGAAGTTGCGCGGGCACGAGCACATTGATCTTGCTACGAATATATGAGGCGCGAGAATCCGTGCTTCGCTGCAATTTATCTATCAGTTGAGATCGGTCGCTCAATGGCTGTTGCCTCTCCTTTCTCTAAATGCCCTTTTCTTGTGATTGCTGTTCTAATGGCATCGGAGGGATCATAAACCGTCTGTTTGTGAAAACAGCCTATCAAGAGAATTGCTGTTTTTCTTCTATCTTCACTAAAAAAACCAATAACTCGGTAGGCCTTGTCATCCGCTCTGAATCTCAGTTCCCACAGCCGATGCTTCTTCGCATCCCCTTGAAGGTACCTCAATTGGGTCCAATGTATTGGGTTTTGAACTTTTCTGTTGTTCTTTAGCACAGACCAGAACGTATTTTCCGCATCCTCAGAGAGTCCGGCCACCCAATCTTTGATTGGATTGCCTGCCCCGGTGGAATAGTCGCAGAATGTCCAGTCCGCAGGGCCTAGAAGAGAGTTTATCACTTTTTTGTGATGTGTCAACGACTTTTTGCTTGACATTAGCGTATCACTTATTTATGATACACGAGAAATGCTCACTAGAAACAATAAGGCCAGCGAATCCAATGTGTTACTGGGACGCGCTGGCCTATTCTTGGGGCCGACTGGGCGTTACGTACGCATTTGGATGCGTGGCGTAGTGGGGTCCAATTCCCCCCGGCCCTATCAAGAGGAAATCCTCCCCGCTTGCGGTTGCACCCGGTCACGGGGAATGTCGTCGGGGATGAGCCGAAGACAGGGTTGGAAACCCGCTGTCATTTTGGCTCCGTGGCCCGAAGAAAGCAAGGGTCAAAATACCTGTTCGAACTGTTGCGTTGCGAGTAAACGTTTCGGAAAGGATCGCAAGGGGTTTCAACGCTTTCGCCGTCCGAAATGCGGACGTACAGTTAGAGGGAGACACGACAGTTTCGTGCGTGGAACGTATGTCTCTATTGAAAGAGCCGAATCTGTACTTCGTCTCTTGGTTGAAGGCAATCCGATTGGCAGCATTGAGAGTATCTCAAACCGGCACTTGCTCTGTACGTCGCCTAATACAACTTCTGCCGCATTAACATGACGTTGACAGTGCCTCCGGCAATCGAGCACGCCCTGACAGATC
This sequence comes from Terriglobia bacterium, assembly GCA_963705015.1. Classification (GTDB taxonomy): domain Bacteria; phylum Acidobacteriota; class Terriglobia; order Acidiferrales; family UBA7541; genus Palsa-360. Next base: position 3,799,592 of record CAVPIN010000002.1, on the reverse strand, counting down.
ATGTCTGGTAGATTCGAGACCCATTGGCAGTGTGAAGACGTGAATCGTTGACTTTCTTCACTACAGGTCATAAAGTTACCTCGTTCGGGCGAAAAATGATATATGCACGCATGCGAGGTAACTACATGGCGAGTGGAGTCAAAATTACGGTCAGCGTCCGTGGAGCGACAAAAAGAGACGGCAGCACTGGAATCTATGTTGGCTACTGCCCAGCCCTGCAGATCTATTCACAGGGAATTACCGAGGAACGCGTCCAAAAGGCCCTGAGAGCCGCTGTGCTGCTCTTTCTGAGTAAGTGCATAGAATGTGGCGTATTGGATAGGGCTCTAAAGGAACGGGGGTTTAGAGACGTTACTTCGTTTGAAGCCGCCTCTCCCAAAGAAATGATTGACGAGTTTGTCGCTATCGAGGAATATGACGAGACATTTGAATTCGACATTCCTCTGTATTTGCTCCATAGCGGAGAAGGACGGTCACCTATCCAATGCTAAAGGTTCCAGCACCTATTCCCCCGGTTCAATTGAAGCGCATTCTAGAATTGCACGGATACAAACTCGTCGGAGACGACGATTGGAATTGGGCCTTGGCAAAAGAAGGCGAAGTTCCTATCATCATCCCGAAAGAGGGGGAATACGTTGCCGTAGAAGTTTTGATGGACAGCTTAGGTAAAGCTGGAATCACCTTGGGGAAATACTTTCCTCTCCGAGATCAATCTGCCAAAGGACTCGGCCTCCGACCCAATTAATAGTTTCAACACACACCTAGGACAGTACCCCACCAGGTGCGTGGAGCCCTCGGGGGCAAAGCCCGGGCGCTACTTCACTGCGGTGCGATTGGACTAATATATTCTCGCTTGGCCAGCCAGGTACCAATACCGATCGTCGCAGTTCCTGTCGATATCGAAATCAAAATGGGCGCCAGAGGCTTGTTCTTGCTATTCGCTTGGGCATTCTGAACTGTTATTGCAGGAATGTCCGTAAGGTCCTTGGCGGTCTGGATTTCCAAAGGCGTGGCCGTCTGCGGCCCATCGGAATTGCCCGTCCGTGAAATCCGAAGCTTCATGCCTGCTGGTACCAGGATGGCCTGCCCGCTGGAAAAAATAGTGAAGCGCACCGCGCCCTCGAACACCATCAGCTCGACATAATCGGAAGCGACTTCAAGAGATAAATCGGTGCCCACCAGGCCAGCAACCCCTACCGGAGTTCGTATTTCGAAATTTGATCCCGGGCGGCTCAACTTTACGACGAGTCCCCGCAAGCGTCCGATAAGAAGATCCAGGGAAGTTTGCTGTGCCTGCGCGTCATGCTGCAGGACACGCAGGGTGGAATTCGAGCCAAGATATAGCTGCGAGCCGTCCGTCAAGGTGACGTGCGCGCGGCCGGTTGGGCCGCTGCGCAAGTCGTCGTTCCAGAATACCGGAGCCGAGATGGCAGCCACCATTTGCTGCGAGGCGCGGTCAATCTGCACCTGCGGCAGCAGGCGCGATACTTGTCCAGCTGCTGGAGTTGCGGCGCCTTGCGCCGGCAGGGCCCCGTCCGCGTCCAATGTGGCGGTCTCCCCGGCATGCAGTTCGTAAGGAATGTCGATTCCTTCCGCCGTGAGGGCCGCGACGCCGGAAACGACGGAAACATTCGCATCCTTGCCATTGACCTGTATATCTGCCGAACCTGCTGCGCCGGCTGACGAAACCACATTCACATGGAAGTACGGTCCGGACACCGGGAAGGTGTAACCATTTGCCGAGCGGACCCGGACGCGGCCGCGACGCAAATTGACTCCCTCGGAGTCAACAACAAATGCCGTTTGCGGAGCAGCCAGTACCAGGCTTTTTCCAAACTGCAATGCCGCCGAGGAGGCTGCCCCCAACGTGACGACATCGCCGGGAAAGAGTGTCGCCCCGGAGACCATTGGTGCGCCGTTTAACTGAGCATCCGCACCGCTGATGCCCGCAGCGGAGGCGCGAGGCTGGTCTGCGGATGTTGCCGCAAACGCGGATGGCGTCAGAATAATGGCAGTTAGAAAATTCAGGGAGAAAAAAACAAAAGGGATAAAAGCTTTGCGCTGGCGCGGCGAAATCGTATGCGCCAAATATGGACTCCCCAGCGGAGGTTTCAGCGGAAGGGCTCTCATCCTTCCACTGGTAACATCCACCCGAAGGACTGTCAATTCAGACGGCGGACGGAGGTGCGTCATGGATAACACGTCCGCGGGAGGCCTATTATTTTATCGGCTGTCCCGTCAATTTAGCCGCGCACGTGGCGTGGACAATTTGTCCGGCGACGTCAACGGCATCAGGATAAGCCAGTTTTAGAGTTTCTTCGCAAAGCGGGCATATACCAAGCCCCACACCATCGTCTGCGCCTTCCGTTCGAGTGGTATGCTCCCAACGCTTCCAAGCCGGCAGATTCTGCGCCGGACGGCTCTGCACGGGTGCGGGAGTGGGTACGGGCTGTGCATGAGGCACAGGAACGATGGGCTTGACAGCCACTGGCGCGGGCTTAGGTGCCGTCGCGGCCGGAGCAGGTGCGGGTTTGGGTGCCGGCGCGGGGACGCTGCTCCGCTCCTTCATCAACTCCTCTGCCCGCGCGAAGAAATCCTCGGCGGAGATTTTCCCGGCGTCGACATCCGCAAGGATGGAGCGCTGGGCCTTGTATTCTTTGTTCTCGATGCCCGCCTTGCTCTGGAGCAGGCGCCAGGCCTTCCGGCGCTCCACGCAAAACAGCACCAGTTGGCGAGAGAGCGCGCGATATTCGACACCACCCTTGGCCCCCGGCACCTTGATGTAAACGCCGAAATCGGGAATGTAGGCCCGGTGCTTGGGATTCAGATAGCGCCGGTAAACCACATCCTGCTGGGTGATTCGGACCAGCATATTTTCGAGGAAAATGAGCTTGTCAGCCTCTTCCTTCTTAATCTTCTTCAGGTGATTCCTAAAGCGCGCTTCGGTGGAGCACCAGTGGGCCACCGTGTACCGGTAGGGCTCGCCCGTGTCCTTGAACTTGGTCTCGTACCAATCCTTTTCCATCGACGGGTTGCCCTTCAGATCGAGGGCTTCCTGGTAGGTCTCACCGAACGTGGGGTTGAAAACAAATTCCGGAGCCCCACGCGAGTCGCGAACTCGCTGAGCTTGGTCGAGCGCCATGTCGTCTGCGACACCATGCTCCGGCTGGCAGGTGGTGAAGCATTGCAGGAACGCTGTACCGCGATATTCCAATCCATCGAGAATGGCTCTGTAGAGTTTTGGCGCATTCGCAATGGACAACTGTCCAATGAATGGCGATCCGTGTCCGGCAAGGAACGTTTCCGCCACGGTCTTTTTCTCAACGTTCTTTCCCTGGGTGGCTGTTCCAAAAACGTTCATGTCGTTTCCACCCAGCATGGGCGTCGAGTCCGAATTCTGGCCGCCCGTGTTGGAATAGACCTGCGTGTCGAGCATCAGGGCTTTCACGTTCGGGCGATTCTGCAGGATTACTTTGGACATGTTCTGGTACCCGATGTCGCCCATTCCGCCATCGCCGCCGACGACCCACACTTTGGGAAGCTCGTGAATCTCCTGATCGGTCATCACAGCATCGGAGAAATGCGTGTATTCGTAGTATTCACGCGGGCTGATGACGTTTTCCGTGCGATTCATCAACGCATCGGCCAGCCGTTCGGGAATGACCGACCTGCGTCCGTGGTCGATGATGAAGCTCTCGCCGATGAGCCACCCGACCGTGATGCCGTCCTGGAAGAGCGAGTTCATCCATGGGTAGGGATGCGGGTTGTTCGATGGCGTCGAACCATAGACCGTGTTGCAGCCGGTATGAGCCGCCATGGCCATCACGGACATGCCATTCGCAAGGCGTCCGTCAATGGCCTGCAGGTTCGTGTGATTGAAGGCTTCGTTCAACATCACCGCAACAATGGCGCCGACGATCTCCTCATCGGAGATCGGCCCGTGCGCGGCGATGCGCGCTTTGGTGTCCTTGTCGTCTTCGCCGCCGAGGCCCATCAGCAAATGGGCCACCGCCTGGCGCAGCAGGTCGTACTCTTCCTTGTTCCGTGCCTTCAGCTCCGCGAGTTTCTGCACGCCGTTCTTTTCCAGATCGCCGGCCTTGGCGCGCAGCCGGTCGGATTTGGCGTGATACAGCGGCCGCATGTACGCCTCGGTTACGGAAGTGATGCTCCGAAGCACGCTCTTCTCACCGCACCCTGCGCAGGCGCCGTCGCCTGAAACCAGGGCATCGTAATTGCGGCGTACCATCAGCATGTTGCGCAGCGCGGCGGTCTTGGAATCCTCCGGGTGTTCGTCATTGTACAGGCCCAGGTATTTGGCCGGCGTGTCCGGCAGGAGATTCAGGAAAGCCGTTCCCGATTCATGCTCCGCGTTTACCTCTTCGGTTTCCGCCACCATTTTCAGTGCCTCATGCTCACCGCAGGCCGTAACGCAGGCGGCGCATCCTTTGCACAGGTCCGAAACAAATATCGAAAAGATGCCACCGCCTCCCGGGGTCTTTCTTTCGGGTGTCGAAAAGATGGCATTCACCTTTTCATACGCCATGGGAACTTTTTGGATGACGGCCAGGAATTGCCGGCGAGCCTCCTCCGAGAATCCGTCCACCTCGTTGGTGATCTGGTGAATGATGTTATGGAGCGGGGTAAACGTCTTGTTGGCCATTTCATCTTTCATTCGCGCGCGCATGCGCTTCTCGAGTTCCGGCAAGGTGTGCAGCATCTTCAGTCGCTCATCCGGATCCGCAACATAGTTGTTGACGGCTGTGCGTAACACGGTCCCCAAATCCTGTGAACAGTTGGGCAGCGCCGTGTCCGGGCAAACCACGATGCATTCCATGCACTGCGTGCAATTTTCGGGAATATACAGCGGGGTTTCACGGCGGGCGACGTACTTGGACGCGGTGTCGCCGCTGCCGGCGGCCATGACTCCAACCGAGATAAACGGCGAAGCGGGCTGGTCGTATCCATAGTCCGAACGGAACTCGGCATCAAATGTGGCGATTCGCGTCAAAGGCGTGCGCTCGGCCTGACCTTCAGGAATCTCATGCGAGCGGCACCCTGAACCGCAGCCTCCTCCCTCGGCATTTTCCAGTATCACGGGCAGCAACGGCAGTCCGCGGAGAGTGGAACGGTCGGGGGCTTCTATTTCTCCAATGCGGATTTCACGAACCTGCTCGAAACCCTGCGTCATGACTTCCATGTTGGATTTCACAACCGCATCGCCCAAGCGGCCGAACTTCTTGACATATTGCTTGTGAACCACTTCGCGGAATTGCTCCTGCGTAATGCGGAACTCATCGAGCAGCGGCGAAACCGCAAAGAACGCTCCCAGGAAGGCGTTTCCCTGCATGCGCAATTGCAGGTCGGCGCGGTCGGTGGCTGCCTTGGCGATCCCGAAGCCGGGCAATGTGAAGACGCGAATTTTCTTATCGATGATCTGTTTTCTCGCCCAGAGAGGCAGGCGTTCCCATGCTTGCTCGCCTTCCTCGTCCGACTCCCAGACCAAGCTCCCGCCTTCGGACATTCCGTCCAGCGGGTTGGTGTGAGTGAATGCCTTGGGGTCGCAACACAGCACGACATTGACGTGGCGCAGGTCGCAGTTCACGCGAACACGCTGAGCGGCGGCAACCATGAAGTAGGAAGTCGGCGCGCCCTTCTTCTCCGAACCGTATTTCGGATTGGCGCTGACATGAATGATTTCCTTGGGATTGCCCAGCTCGTCGGTGATTTTGTCGCGTTCGAAAAGTGTGTCATTCAAATCGCCCAGGATTGCGCCAAGGTTTTTCCCGGTGGTGATTGCGCCCCAGCCTCCGATGGAGTGGAAGCGAACGGCAACCGCTCCTTCAGGCAGCAGGGATGGGGTATCGTCGGACTTCACTTCGTAGGGGTGGTCGACGCCCAGCACCATGAACGAGACGCCGTCCGCGGCGGTCTTTCCGTCCTTGCGGGCGCGTGTGCCGGTAGCGTATTCATACGCTCCCAGAACATGCTCGGGTCGAAAATCGCGTGACCCCAGGCCGTAAGATCCGGCAAACATCCGTGGCATCTGATCCGGGGTTATGGCGGGCAGGTCCGCAGGCGCAGGGTGACCAGCGGTGACCAGAGCCTTAGTCAGAGCGGTGCGGATGTCGCGTCCCATGGGGTTGTCGCCCGCCAGAGGCTCGTCGGTGCGCTCCAGAACGATCACATTCTTCTTCCCGGCCAGCGCCTTGATGACGGCGGCATCGGGGAATGGACGTATAACGTTCAGATGGATGGAGCCTACTTTGGCGTGGCGGTGTTCCCGTAAATAATCGACCGCCGCTTCAATGTTCTCCGCGGCGGAACCCAGAGAGACGAAAACAGTGTCCGCATCCGCTGTTTTGTGTTGGGTAATCAGCCCGTAGTGTCGGCCCGTCAGCTTCCCAAAATCGTCCCAGGCTTCCTCCAGGAATTTGAGAATCGGTTCAGTGAAGTTGTTGCGGCGGGCAATCACGCCCTGCATGTAGTGCTCCTGGTTCTGCACGGGACCAAGAAGCACAGGATTGGTGAGGTCGATCATCGCCGGCACTCGCCTGCGCTTGGGGCCGAAGAGAACGCGCTGAGCCTCGGTCGGGCAATCAATCATGTCATCCGGCCTGCCCAGGTACTCCCTCATCAGCTGCGATTCATGCTTGTAGAAGGTGCGTTCAAGATGCGAGGTGAGGAACCCGTCTTGCACGTTCATTCCGGGAGTCAGGCTGAGCTCGGTCACACGACGTAGGACGAGCGCCTGGTCGGCCACTTGCTGGGCATCCTTTCCGAAAAGGATGATCCACCCTGTGTCGAGCGCCCCATACACGTCATCGTGGCCGCAGTGTACGTTCAGTGCATGCTTGGTGAGCGCCCGAGCGCCCACTTCCAAGACCATCGTGGAGCATTTACCCGGGGCGTGATAGTACTGCTCAACCCCGTAGACGACTCCCTGTCCAGACGTAAAATTGCAAACCCGCTTGCCGCATACGGAGTGTGCAATGGCGCCGCCTTGCGCCGCGTGCTCACCCTCGGCTTCTACCGCTATCGTGCTGTGGCCGAAGACGTTCAGTTTCCCCTCAGCGAAGGCTTGCTGATACAGCTCCCCCCCTCGGTGGACGGCGTGATCGGATAGAAAATCCCCGCATCCGTGATGCGCGTTTCCGTATAATAAGAAACGAGTTGGTTGCCGTTGGCTGTTACTCGAATGCCGGGAAATCGTGGTTTTTCCGTCATGGTTGCTCTCTCTCCCTCGGGGCCTTCGCAAACACAGCAAATTAGACGTACGGGGGCCTGATATGCGTTATACCACTAATTACATTCACAGGCCAACAATCTTAATCATCAGGCTTCCCCGTGGGAAGAACCGCAGTATGAGTCACTTGGCAAGGTGACATCCGTCACAGCGGGGTCGAGCAAGCTCTGAAAGGGAAGGTCCCGTGGTGGGACCATTTCCCGCCTTGGCTGACGATTCCACTCGCTGCGTTTTCGCAGGGTCGCAAGAGGGGTATTGCCCGGAACCGCACATCGCGCCTGACCGCTGCCACACGAATTAGGCGGGCGCGTATAATTACCCTATGAGAAGCGTGACAGGATTGATCAGCATACTGATCACGGCCGCCATCGGCATTGGCGGATATATGTATTTCCTGAAACAAGCCGCGCCGGGCCCTGGAATGGTCGTGACGCAAAACATCAGCGTGGTCGGCGTCAAGAATGACCTGATTGCCATCGCGCAGGCCGAGCGAATGTATTACCTCCAGAACAACTCCTATGCCGACCTGGCAACCCTGGCGTCCAGCGGCACCATGAATATCACGCGCACCAGTCGCGACGGCTACACCTACGCCGTCGATTCTTCAGGGAGCGGCTTTACGGTCACGGCAACTTACACCCCGCCGCCGCTTGATATGCCCGCGGGCACCGCGCCGCCGCATTTCCCCACCTACAGTATCGACCAAACGATGGAAGTGCATCAGGGCGACTAGGCCCTGGCCCACCCTACGGGGTGCGCTTTTTATCCGCGACGGGAATTCCCCCGGACACAAAATTGGTGGCAGGCACGTCGATGAAAACGACGTGTGTGCTCTCGCTCTTGGCCCCGACTTCCTCGATCAACACTTGCGTGATGCGCGCGGCGACTTTGCGCTTCTGATCGGGCGTGCGTCCCTCGAGCCATGTGATGTGCACATCTGGCATTTCGGCATCCTCCTGAAAATCCGGCCAGTCAGTCTATCCCGGAAACCCGGGCTGGGACACTACCTCCTGGGGAAAATTGCCATCCGAGCTTGGCGAGCGGCCTGTGCTAAAATAAAGTGTGGATGCACCCCCACCTCAAATACCTGATCGAACTGCAAGCCGTTGATCTCCGCCTGATCGAAATTCGCGAACGCCTGAGCCGGTTTCCCAAGCGCCTGGCGGAAGTCGAGGCTCGTGTCACTGCGGCCCGTCAGCAAGTGACCGGCGCGAAGGAAGCCCTGACCAGTAGCCTGAAAGACCGTAAGACCTACGAGATGGACGTCGAGCAGTGGAAAGAGCGCGCCAAGAAATACCGCAACCAGAGCTCGGAAGTAAAAACCAACGAAAGCTACAAGGCGCTCCTGCATGAAATTGCCAATGCCGAAGATGAGGTTGCCAAGGCGGAAGACCGCTTGCTCGACCGCATGGTCGCGGGCGAAGAATACGACCGTCAGGTGAAGGCCGCCGAATTGGCCGTGAAGGAAGTGGAAGCGTCCGCGAATGTGGAACGCCATACCATCCAGGCCGAGTACAACGCCGCGCAGAAGGAACTCGCCGCGGCGGAAGCGGTGCGCGCCGCCGCTGTCGCGGCTGTCCCGGAAGATCTTGTCGATCATTACGAGCGCATTGCGAAACGCCACGGCGGGATCGCCCTGGCCGAAATTCGCGGCGAAGGTTGCGGCCAGTGCGGCGTGCACATCCGCCCGCACGTCATCCAGCTATTGACGCGCGATGGCAACGAAGAGTTCTATCATTGCGAAACCTGCACGCGCATCCTCTACTACGCCGATCACTCGGCAGCGCAGGCTCCCGCATCTGCCGCTGCCTCCGCGACGCAGACTCCGGCCGCGCCCACCCATGAAAGCTAGTCTCCGTTCCTGTAATGACGATGTTTATTTGCAGCGTGGTTTTAGTAGGACAGGCACTCTTGCCTGTCCCGTTAAGTCCCTGCAAGATTATGGGGGACAGACAAGAGTGTCTGTCCTACGTAACAACCCGATCTGTTACCTCCCTACCACACTCCGGAGCGAGAACCCACGATGAAGCCCCCACCAAAATCTTCCGGACGCTTGTTTGCCGAGCCTGCCGCGCCTTCGGCGCATCTCGACGGCGCTTACACCGCAAACATCGATGGCGCGGCACGTGGGAATCCCGGCCCGGCGTCTTACGGCGTGGTGATACGGCGTCCGGACGGGACAATCGTCGAGTCGCTGGGAAAATATATTGGCCGCCACACAAACAACGTCGCTGAATACTACGCGCTGATCGCGGCGCTCGATTATGCCGCGGCCAACGGCATCCAACGGTTACGCGTGCACAGCGATTCGCAGTTGATCGTGAATCAGATGAAGGGCTTGTACAAAGTGAAGCATCCGGACTTGCGCCCGCTGCACGAGCGCGCGAAGAAGCAGGCGGCGGGGCTTGCCGCCTTCACGATTCAATACATCCCGCGCGAACAGAATCGCGAAGCGGATGCGGCAGCCAACGCCGCGCTTGATAATACCGGCGGCGTCAAGCCTGCGTATGCATCCGAGCCGGCAAAGCCCGCGAGTCCTGCCCGCACAGAACCTCGCGCATCGCTTTCCGCGCTGCGCAAAATTCGCGCGCGGTTCCGCGAGGGTGTACTGGTTCCTGATGAGCCTCTGGGTTACGGAGAAGACGAGGAATTGGAAATTACGATTGAGAGACCTTCCCGCAGATAGGGTGCAATTCTCAGGAACTTGGTAGCACAGGCTTCAGAGTCTGTGTGGCAACTAAGGTTGACAGTGCAGGTATACTTCGCGCAGGAGGCTGCGCGATGCCGAATTTTTACGAGTACAACCCGGAACAGGGGTATTTGTTGCCGCCGAGCGTGCGTGAGGTATTGGGGGAAGGACATCTTTGTTTTTTCGTGCATGCGGCGGTGGAGAAGTTGGATTTGAGGGAGTTCGAGAGCGGATACAGTGACGAGGGGCATCCAGGGTATCACCCGGCGCTGCTGTTGAAAGTATGGCTGTATGCCTATGCCTTGGGAGTGACCAGTTCGCGACGGCTGGAGCAGCGGATTCGGGAAGATTTGGCGTTTCGGTATCTGGCAGCAGGAGCGACGCCGGATTATTGGGCGTTGAATGAGTTCCGCAAGCGGCACGGGCGAGGGATCAACGACGCGTTCACACAGGTGGTGGAGCTAGCGCGGTCGTTGGGGATGGGAAAGCTGGGACAGGTGGCCATCGATTCAACGCGGATCGCGGCGAACGCGGCGGCCGATTCGGCCGAGGGCATCGAGAAATTGCGAGCGGAGAGAGCGAAGATTCGCCGGCGCATTCGGCGCTGGCAGCGGCAGTGCGAGACGCCAGACCCCAACGAAGGGGCGGGAATGGAAGTGGCCCACCAGGCTCTGGAAGAACTCCGGCAGCGGCTGCAGCAAATCCCGGCGCGGATCGAGCGGCTCAAGAAAGCGGGGACCCAGAAGCTGTCGCGTACCGATGAGGACAGCCGGTTCCTGCGCGAGCGCAAAGGATTTGTGTTGGGGTACACGGCGACGGTGGCGGTGAGCGAAGATCATTTGATTGTGGCGCAGCAAGTCAGCCAGAGCAGCAATGATAACGGGCTGTTGGTGCCGATGCTGGAAGCGGTGGAACGGGAGTGCGGGCAGCGGCCGGGACAAGCCCTGGCCGACAGCGGATTTTTTTCACAGGAGAATTTGGAAGAGTTGGAGCGGCGCCAGATCGACGCATACGTGCCGGATTCGCATCTGGGGCGGGAACTGAATCGCGGGGTGCGGGTGCGCGGACACGCGGCCGCCCAGCATCGAGCGCAACAGGACATGAGACGCAAGCTGCGCTCCCCGGCCGGACGCGCGGTGTATCGACGACGAAAAGCGATTGTGGAACCGGTGCTGGGAGTGCTCAAAGAGCAGCGCGGGATGCGGCGATTCCGATTACGCGGGTTGACAAAAGTGGCCATCGAGTTCACGCTGGCCGCCATCGCCCTGAATCTCACGCGAATCTGGCGCACGGTTCCAAAGTTGCGCATCGCCTGAAACGCTAGAGGTCGTCGAGAAGTTTTCAAACTCGCGCAGGGGCCGCAGGAACACGGCCTCTGCAGAATAATATTTACGCGGGCGAAGAGTTGCCACACAGACTCTTCAGCCTGTGTGGTTTTGGTGTTGGGCGTGACAAAAACCAAAAGTACACAGGCTGAAGAGTCTGTGTGGCAACTAAGGTTGACAGTGCAGGTATACTTCGCGCAGGAGGCTGCGCGATGCCGAATTTTTACGAGTACAACCCGGAACAGGGGTATTTGTTGCCGCCGAGCGTGCGTGAGGTATTGGGGGAAGGACATCTTTGTTTTTTCGTGCATGCGGCGGTGGAGAAGTTGGATTTGAGGGAGTTCGAGAGCGGATACAGTGACGAGGGGCATCCAGGGTATCACCCGGCGCTGCTGTTGAAAGTATGGCTGTATGCCTATGCCTTGGGAGTGACCAGTTCGCGACGGCTGGAGCAGCGGATTCGGGAAGATTTGGCGTTTCGGTATCTGGCAGCAGGAGCGACGCCGGATTATTGGGCGTTGAATGAGTTCCGCAAGCGGCACGGGCGAGGGATCAACGACGCGTTCACACAGGTGGTGGAGCTAGCGCGGTCGTTGGGGATGGGAAAGCTGGGACAGGTGGCCATCGATTCAACGCGGATCGCGGCGAACGCGGCGGCCGATTCGGCCGAGGGCATCGAGAAATTGCGAGCGGAGAGAGCGAAGATTCGCCGGCGCATTCGGCGCTGGCAGCGGCAGTGCGAGACGCCAGACCCCAACGAAGGGGCGGGAATGGAAGTGGCCCACCAGGCTCTGGAAGAACTCCGGCAGCGGCTGCAGCAAATCCCGGCGCGGATCGAGCGGCTCAAGAAAGCGGGGACCCAGAAGCTGTCGCGTACCGATGAGGACAGCCGGTTCCTGCGCGAGCGCAAAGGATTTGTGTTGGGGTACACGGCGACGGTGGCGGTGAGCGAAGATCATTTGATTGTGGCGCAGCAAGTCAGCCAGAGCAGCAATGATAACGGGCTGTTGGTGCCGATGCTGGAAGCGGTGGAACGGGAGTGCGGGCAGCGGCCGGGACAAGCCCTGGCCGACAGCGGATTTTTTTCACAGGAGAATTTGGAAGAGTTGGAGCGGCGCCAGATCGACGCATACGTGCCGGATTCGCATCTGGGGCGGGAACTGAATCGCGGGGTGCGGGTGCGCGGACACGCGGCCGCCCAGCATCGAGCGCAACAGGACATGAGACGCAAGCTGCGCTCCCCGGCCGGACGCGCGGTGTATCGACGACGAAAAGCGATTGTGGAACCGGTGCTGGGAGTGCTCAAAGAGCAGCGCGGGATGCGGCGATTCCGATTACGCGGGTTGACAAAAGTGGCCATCGAGTTCACGCTGGCCGCCATCGCCCTGAATCTCACGCGAATCTGGCGCACGGTTCCAAAGTTGCGCATCGCCTGAAACGCTAGAGGTCGTCGAGAAGTTTTCAAACTCGCGCAGGGGCCGCAGGAACACGGCCTCTGCAGAATAATATTTACGCGGGCGAAGAGTTGCCACACAGACTCTGAAGCCTGTGCTACTTCAGCGCATACGATCTGTATAGCGTGTCGCGCTGGGCGGGAATGTATCCGGCGTCGGAAATAATGCGGCGCAACTCAGCTTCGTTGGTGCGGTTGGTTACCCCCGCGGCGAAGACCACATTTTCCTCGATCAAGATGCTGCCGACATCGTCGGCGCCAAATTGCAAACCCACCTGACAGACCTTGATCCCCGGCGTGAGCCAACTCGACTGGATGTGATCGATGTTATCGAGATAGAGCCGGCTGATGGCCAGCGTTTTCAGATAATCGACCGCAGTGGCTTCCGGGATTTTTTTCCCCAGCGGCGTGTTGTCCGGCGCGAACATCCAAGGAATGAAAGCAGTGAACCCGCCGGTATCTTCCTGAATGCGGCGCAGGCGTTCCAGGTGATTGACGCGGTGGCGGTACTCTTCGCCGCAGCCGAACATCATCGTGGCGGTGGTGCGCATGCCGAGGGAATGCGCCACGCGGTGCATGTCTTCCCATTCCTCGGAGGTGCACTTGAGGCGCGAGATGCGCGCGCGAATTTCATCGTCAAGAATTTCCGCGCCGCCGCCGGGAATTGAGTCGAGCCCCGCGGCCATCAGGCGCGTGATCGTTTCGCGCACACTCAGGCCGGAAACTTCCGCGATGCAGCCAATCTCCGGCGCCGAAAAACAATGCAGATGGACTTGCGGGAATCGCTGCTTGAGCGAGCGCAGCAGATTTTCGTAATACTCGATGCGCAGGTCCGGGTGCAGGCCGCCCTGCAGCAGAATGCCGGTGCCGCCCAGCTCGATCATTTCTTCGATCTTCTTGTAAATCGTTTCGAACGAGAGCAGGTAGCCTTCCTGCGATCCCAGCGGGCGGTAGAATGCGCAGAACGAGCAATACTCCGTGCAGAAATTCGTGTAGTTGATGTTGCGGTCGATCTGGTAAGTGGCTACGCGCGGGTCCGTTTTTTTGCGGCGCACTTCCATTGCCGCCATGCCGATGCCGATCAGGTCATCGGATTGAAACAGATCGAGCGCTTCTTGTTGTGTCAGTCCCATGAACGTGTTTCCTAGTCAATTATTGAACAACCGCCGATGCACCCGAATGACGACGTTGGTCGGCGGCAGCCCCTGGGAACGCCAATCTCCCGATTGGCGTCTTGAAATACGCCATTCAGGAGAATGGCGTTCCCAGGAAAAGCCGCTTTCGGCGACTTCTGTAGCCGTAATCTCTTTCATGCGCATCGGTCGCGCGGTCTCACCGCGAAACGCCCACTGCGCCGACAAATTCTAGTTCCCGGGCTCGCGGAATCAAACCGGCGCGGGCGCACTCTTCATAATATAACCTGAGGCCCGCCAGGTTTTCTTCGTCGAGCGAGAAATTGATATTTTCGGTCAGGTAGCGCTCGAGCTCACGCGGCGGCAGGTTGAGCTTGAGCGCCGCGCCCTCGGCAATTTCGCCGACCCGCGCCAAACCGTATTCGCGCGACGCCTGAAAATCCGCGAGGATTTCCGGCGTGACCGCTCCGCGCCGGGCCACCCAGATGGCCAGCACGCAGGGGAGTCCCGTCATTTCGCGCCACTGCTGCGCGACATCGTAAATAAAAAGCGTTTGGGCATCCGCCACTGGATGATCGCTCGCATCGCAGCCGCAGCAGTCTTTGCCCTGCGGCACTTTAGCTTCGAGCGCGTCCATCTTAAGCCGCAGGCTCAAAGCCGGATCGCCAATGATCAGCGCGGCATCGGCGCGCGCGAGCATTTTGTCGGGATCGGGCGCTGCATCAATGAACTCAGGCGTGATGTTCCAGTGCTTCCCACAGAGCAGCCGCACCAGGGCAACTGTGCTGCGCGAATTGGTGTCCAGAGCAAAACTCTGAGCCATCTCGATTGGAACTTTGGAGATGACGATCAGGCTGCGCACTTCGTTCTTGGCCGCCACCGCCATTCCCGGCAGCGCCACCACATTTTCCATGCGCTGATATTCGACCGCCGGAATGATGCCCACGTCGACGCGGCCCGCGCGCAAATCTTCTGCGCACTGCGACGGCACGGCGAATGAAAGATCGTACCGGCCCGCGAGTGGTCCGTCTGTGAAGCCCCAGACCAGCGGCGCCGTATTCAGGAATTCAACAATGGATATGCGCAGTTTTCCCATATTCGCTTACGCAAGGGAACAATTCAATATAGCACAGCGGGCGCGGTTACTAGGGTGGAGGGACAAGATTGGACCAGTGGAGAATCCAAGGAAGGATAATTGACGTCAAGACGACTGAGGGAATTGTAAAAGTGAGGAGTTTTACCCAAAATCGCCACCACCTCACCCGCTGTCGACCCTTCCAGAAACCAATAGAAAGCGTGGGCCAAATAAGCCCGGCGACTAACACTAGAGCTCCAAGCCCAAAATATCCCCAATATCTTGCACCGAGCGGTGAGACGGTTGTACCGACCTCATAATCAGACGCAATCTTCAGTAAGAGCTCAAGAGCCTGTGACTGATTGCCTGCGTTGATCCCGCCGGCCACCAGGCGGCGCGCTTCAGCCTTTTGGTAATCCTTGACTTCGTCATTCCGATAAGTGAAAGGGATGTCCAGCATCCCAATCAGTAGCCACATCCCTAACAGTGGATAGCATAACCATTTTGCCTGTAACCACTTCTGCTGCCACTTTGGCGCAGCCAGATCGGATGCCCAATTTTGTAGGGCACCAAAGAGTTCCATTGCACTTCATTATCATCAGGCTCTACCTCGATGTGCATACCACTACCGGTCCACCGTCTTGACAGCCGCACTCGCGCTATTATTTCGCCCACCCTCAAGTGGAGTGACAAGCCAAGTGGGATTTCCTCTTGTCCGGCCGGTTGAGCAATGACTTCAGACACCGTTTGACCCTCAAGCTCCCTGCCACGCGAAAGATAGACGGTGATGGCTCTAGAATCGCGCAAACTCAGTTCGCCTTCTGCCTCTTTCTGGTATCCGGACCTTCTATCGTCAACTTGTTCCTTTGTGAAGCCAGCCCTAAGGCCCCGCTGACACTTCTCCTCAGTCAGGTCCAAAATCCGCCGCGCCTTCTCACGACTTAGCGATTCCGTATGCCTATCGAGCAATGCATCCAACGCCTGCAATTGTATTGCGTCCACTAAGATCGGGCCATCGAGTTCCATGGTAGTCGGGTATCTCAGCCTAGCCATAAGTTGAGATGTTCTCTTGGGAATTACTTTCAAGTCAAGCCTGATTCAGACTGTATCGCCGCGTGGGTGGAAGCGTAAACTTTTCCAACAGAATATTGGACGAATCGGACGTTAACCGTTATCGACTTGACATGAATGATGACAAAGTAGTAGCGTCCTCGGTCCAGCGTGGAACTGGAAGCTTCCCTCGACTGGCTTTCGCTGTCGATGACGCCGGGCCTTGGCTCGCGCCTCGCGGGAAAACTTCTGCGCCAATTCGGATCGCCCCAGGAAATCTTCCGCGCGTCCCTGACCGAACTCGAAGCGTGCAGGCTGCCTTCGGCGCCCGCGCGAGCCATCCAGTCGCGACAGCGCGCACAAGGATGCCGAGGCGGAACTTGCCAAGGTGCGCAAGCTCGGCTGCCGGCTGCTGAATTGGGACGAGCCGGAATACCCGCAGCGGCTGCTCGAAATTTACGATCCGCCTCCGCTGCTCTACGTGCGCGGAGACGCCGGCGTGCTGAACCGGCATTCGATCTCCATGGTGGGCACGCGGCGGCCCACGCCCTACGGCAATCAAGTGGCGGAGCGGCTGGGGCGGGACCTGGCCGAACGCGGCCTGACCATCGTCAGCGGGATGGCGCGGGGCATCGACAGCTCGGCGCATCAGGGCGCGTGCAAGGCGACGCACGGCGCGACCGTCGGCGTCCTGGGCACCGGCGTGGACGTCATCTACCCGAAGGAAAACAAGAAGCTTTTCGCCGAGGTCGAAAAGCGCGGCGCGCTGATCAGTGAATTTCCGCTGGGCACGCATCCCGCCCCGGAGAATTTCCCGGTGCGCAACCGCGTCGTCGCCGGGATGTCGCTGGGGATCGTGGTGGTGCAGGGCGCGCAGTATTCCGGTTCGCTGATCACCGCGCGGCTGGGGATGGAGTTTGGCCGCGAGGTCTATGGCGTTCCCGGGAACATCACGGCCGACGTCAGCTTTGCCCCCAATCAATTGATCAAGCAGGGCGCCAAGCTGGTGACCTCCTGGGAAGACGTGGTCGAGGAGCTGCCCACGGAGATTCGCGCCGAGTTGTTTCCGGTCGAGACAACGACGGGGGCGGAGCGCGCATCTCTATTTGAGAGCGCCCTCTCTCCGCTGGAGAAGAAAGGTCTTCGGCCTGCTGAGCGTGGACGAATCGATCCATGTGGATGAGCTCGTGGAGAAGATCGGAACTGACGTCTTCGGAAGTTCTCGCGGCGCTGTGCGAAATGGAAATGAAGGGAATCGTGCGGCAGATGCCCGGCAAGCAATTCGTGAAGGTGCTGTTGTAGTTCGTTCGTCATTCGGCGGGTGCCGCACTCTTCACGATTTTTGTGAAGGGTGCGGGTGCTAGACTGGTCAGGTCGAAAACCCGCACCCTTGCAAAACCCGCAAGAGTGCGGCACCCGAATCTCCAGAGCCCGTTGTGCCCGCTTACGCGGTACGCTGCTTCCCTCGCATCATCACTGAAAACCCTTGAGCGATTTGCCGAGCCTATAGAATCGAAAACGACACAGCCTGCATCTATCATACGTTGACAAACGGGGGACTTCGGGCCCACGCTTAGGAAACAGAAAGGAAACAATGCTTCCCTCGGGAGGCGTTTCGGTCTACAAGAACAGAGATGGGAAAATCATTAGTCATCGTCGAATCGCCTGCCAAGGCCAAGACGATCAACAAATATCTCGGCCGCAACTACTCGGTCAAGGCGTCCTACGGGCACGTCATGGACCTGCCCAAGAAGGTGCTGGGCATTGATATTGCCCACGGGTTCGAGCCGACCTACGAAGTCAGCCCGGGCAAGACCGCCGTCGTTACCGCGCTGCAAAAAGCTGCCTCGACCGCCGATGCCGTCTATCTGGCGGGCGATCCGGACCGCGAAGGGGAAGCGATTTGCGCGCATCTGGCCGACGTGCTGAGCGGGCCGAAACTCGAATTTCTGACCGAAGAGGAAATAGAAAAAGAGAAAGAAAAGGAAAAAGAAGAGGCCGCCGCAGCCAGCAAGAACGGCAAGAAGGGCAAGAAGAAAGCCAAGAAGCCAATCAAGACAGTCATTGCCAGGGGCAAACCCGTCATTGCCCGCAAAAATATCTTTCGCGTGATGTTCAACGAAATCACGCCGAAGGCGATCAAGGCCGCCTTCGAGCATCCCGGCGAAATCAACGAAAACCTGGTGGACGCGCAGCAGGCGCGCCGCGTGCTGGACCGCCTGGTGGGCTACAAGATTTCTCCGCTGCTGTGGGACAAAGTTCGCCGGGGGCTTTCCGCCGGACGCGTGCAGACCGTGGCTCTGCGCCTGATCGTGGATCGCGAGGCGGAAATCCGCGCATTCATTCCGGTGGAGTATTGGACTATCCACGCGATCCTGGCCGCTGGCGAGCCGCCCGTCTTTGAAGCCAAACTCACCAAGTACAAAGACGAAGAGATCGAGGTCCACACGCAGGCCGAAGCGGACGCCGTCGTGGCCGCGACGAAAAGCGCCCCATGGAAGGTCGCCAGCGTCACGCAGAAGGAGAAGCGCCGCAACGCGCCGCCTCCCTTCACCACTTCGAAGCTCCAGCAGGCCGCCTACAACCGCCTGCGCTACACCGCCAAGCGCACCATGGGCCTCGCGCAACGGCTCTATGAGGGCGTCGAGCTGGGGCAGGAAGGTTCGGTCGCGCTGATCACCTACATGCGCACGGACTCGGTGCGCGTCTCGAACGACGCGCTCGATCAAGTCCGCGGCCTGATCGGATCCAAATACGGCCAGACGTACTTGCCGGAGAAGCCGAATTTCTACAAGTCCAAGAAGGATGCGCAGGAAGCCCACGAAGCCGTGCGGCCGACCGACGCGTCCCGCACCCCCGAAGACGTAAGGCCATTCCTGAGCGACGACCTGTTCAAGCTGTACCAGCTCATCTGGCAGCGGTTTGTCGCTTCCCAGATGGTGCCGGCTGTTTTTGATCAGACGACGATCGATATCGCGGCGGGCGACTACACGTTTCGCGCCACCGGGTCAGTGCAGAAGTTTGATGGCTACCTGGCCGTGTATCAGGTGGCTGCTGAAGATGACGAAGATGCTGAGGCCGACGCGAGCAAGGCCTTGCTGCCGCAGGTCGCCGAGGGTGAAGTTCTGCGTCTGGAAACCTTGCGCCCCGAGCAGCATTTTACCGAGCCGCCGCCCCGCTACAACGATGCCACGCTGGTGAAGGAGCTCGAAGAAAAAGGGATTGGGCGGCCCTCCACTTATGCTTCGATCATTTCCACGATTGTCGACCGGGAATATGTCACCAAGGACCAGGGCCGGTTTTCTCCCACGATGCTCGGCGAAAAAGTGAGCATCCTGCTGGTGAAGAGTTTTGAGGATATCTTCGACGTGGGTTTCACGGCTCGCATGGAAGAGGAACTCGACGAGATTGAAGAAGGCAAGCTGCCGTGGAAGAAATCCGTCAAGGAATTCTACGGCCGTTTCGCGCAGGACCTCGAACAAGCCAAGGGCGAGATGGAGTCCTACAAGGCGGGTATTCCCACCGGACAGAAATGCGAGAAGTGCGGGCAGGGCGAACTTCTCGAACGCATCAGCCGCCATGGATTTTTCCTGGGCTGCTCGCGCTATCCGGATTGCGATTTCATCCGCGATCTCTCTCCGGAACTGCCCCGCCGAGGGCGCCGACGGAGAAGTGAAAGTCGAAACGTGCGACAACTGCGGGCGCGAAATGGTGATCAAACGCGGCCGGTGGGGAATGTTTCTGGCCTGCACGGGCTATCCCGATTGCAAAACGACGCGCCGCCTGAAAGCCGGAACGCGCAAGGCCCTCCAGCCGGATGAGCTGCTGGACGAGAAATGTCCCGAGTGCGATTCGCAACTGGTCAAGAAACACGGCCAGTACGGGGAATTCATCGGCTGCACGGCCTATCCGAAGTGCAAATTCATCCGCTCGAAAACGCTGGGCATCAAGTGCCCGAAATGCGAGACCGGCGAACTGACCGAGCGCGTGGCGAAAAAAGGCCGGCGGCGTGTATTTTACGGCTGCAACAAATATCCCGATTGCGACTTCACCACCCCGCACCAGCCGATTGACGAGCCATGCCCGAAGTGCGGCGCGCTGTTTATTGTCGAGAAACGTGGTAAGCTGGGTACGATACGGGCCTGCTTGAAGGAAGGCTGTGACTGGGAAGCTGCCGCTGCCGGACCCACCCTCGGCTGCAGCGACTCCCGAACCTGTGGGCTCCGTTAAAGCATGATCAGGGATTTGACTCGTTTATTTCGCAATCTTGAAGTTGTGGATGTTCTGGCCTGGGCGCTTCGAAACCGCCGAATTCGAGACGCACCCGCGGGATGCGTCAGAGAATTCCTGAAAGTAGCTCAGGAGTGGGGCCATGAAATCCGCTGTACACCAATTTCTGAATTATCTGCGTTCCGTCCGCAATGCTTCCCCGCATACCCTACGCAGCTATGAAATTGACCTGGGCCAATTTCTCACCTTTTTGACCCCTCCGGGCACTGAAACGCCGCCCTACAGGACATCACGCACCTGCTGATCCGCGAATTTGTGGCGCATTTGCACGATCACAAACTGGAAAAATCCTCGATTGCCCGCAAACTGGCGGCGATCCGGTCCTTCTTCAAATTTGCCGTCCGGGAGGGGCTGGTGGTGCGGAACCCTGCGCGCATGGTGGCGACTCCCAAGCTGGCGAAAAGAATACCTTCGGTTCTAAGCGCCGAGGATTTGAACGTGTTTCTGGATGGCGTGGTGGCCAAGCCCGCGGGCGCGCTCCTCGCGCCGCCAACGCCCCGGCGCCGGAGACGCCTCAAGACTGCTGGTCAAGCGCGACCGCGCCATTCTCGAACTCCTCTACGCCTCCGGGCTGCGCGTCAGCGAACTGACCGGCCTGAACCTCGCCGACATGGACCGGAAAGAGCAAATGCTGCGCGTGCGCGGCAAAGGGAAACAAGGAGCGCATCGTTCCCTATGGCGGCAAGGCGGAGCAAGCGCTCGAAGCGTATGAGCCCGGTCGCGAAGATATCCTGAACAAAGCGCGGGAGCCGGGGCGATCATCAGGCCGTGTTTCTCAACCACCTTGGTACACGGCTGACTCCGCGGTCGGTGGCGCGCATCGTGAAAAAATATGTGCGGCTCATCAACGTCAATTGGGACTTGCATCCGCACTCGCTGCGACACGCGTTTGCCACGCACCTTCTGGCCGACGGCGCGGATCTGCGCGCGATTCAGGAACTGCTGGGCCACTCCTCGCTCTCGACCACGCAGCGCTATACGCACGCTTCCATACGCCAGCTTCTGGAAGTCTACGACAAGGCCCATCCTCGCGCGTGATCGCGCATCTGTGAAAGCGCACCCGTTTTTATTTGGATTTTAACTTATTCGGCAGCGACGATTTCCGATTCTTTGACACGCCTCGGGCGGAAGAAAAAACTGAGGTGCCGCGCGCTGCATTGGCGGCAACGAAACGGCCGGAGAAGCAGCAGAGGCAGGATCGTCCACTCCAGTACGCCACGCCGATGGGAGCGCAAGACATCCTTGCATCCGCAAAGAGGGCATCGCCGCGCGCCCACCGAGAGCGAAA
Source organism: Terriglobia bacterium (assembly GCA_963705015.1). Taxonomy (GTDB): domain Bacteria; phylum Acidobacteriota; class Terriglobia; order Acidiferrales; family UBA7541; genus Palsa-360. The sequence goes on along the minus strand of CAVPIN010000002.1, from coordinate 3,778,046 downwards.
TTGCATGTGTCCTGGCCATGAGGATTGGAAGTTTGCGAAAAGATCATACTCCGGCGAGTTGCCTTCTGAAAAGTCCCTCTTACGCACAAACGGAATTGACGCTTCGTGTCTGGTGGCGGCGACTGTTCAGTTGAGATCGCGCGACAGCATCAACTTAAAAGTCAGTTTGTCGGCCCCGGGAGTCACGCCAAACCCCACGCCAGTTTCAATACTCAGGACCTTGCTGGAGCGATCCATGACCGCCCAGACTTCGTGGAATTGTTCGTTTCCGGGGAGGAAGTGGTGCAGGGGCCCGCAATCGGCATATTCCTCGATGGCGCCGGCCCATTTGTCATTTACGTTGTAAGCGATTCGCGTGGCGGGACAAATTCAAGGTTCTTGAATCCCCCGGTGTAATCGGTGTCCACGATCGGATTGAAGACGATGTCCACCGGATGCAGATGCAATCCTACGATGGGCCGAACCTCGGAGGTAATGTGCTTGGACTCCCAATACTTGTAATTGACGCTAAACTCAAAATTGACGCCATAGAAAAACGTGTGATCGTGGGCGTGCGGCCTTACGAAGAGTTCGCGAATCTTAAAGCCGTTCAGCGACCCGCCACGCCCCTCGGAAAAAGCAGTGTATACCGGGAAATAAAGCCCCTGTTCAAACCAGTCTTTGACGCCGTAGGCCCACTCGACCGCGCCGTTGACCGAATGATTCGGGATGATCCCGCCGGAGAAATCGGGCTCTGTTCGTCCGATGGGCGTAAAGTTGCTGTGCACCATGATATTGAACTTATGATGGTCCTCAATCTCGCCGTCGTAGACTTGGATCTCGTCAGTTTGGGCGAAGGCCGCCTTCGGGGTTGCCGCCAGAGCCACCGCAATCAATGCGAGCGCCGGAATAACCGTTTTGAGATTCATCATGATTTGCCTTTGGGAAAAACTCGCGCCATTGCTCGCCAGCCCCCGTTTTAGGCGTGCAGAGTATATCAAGGGGAGAGTTTGCCGCAATTGGTTTCAGCCGGAATTTTCGGATACCCGGATCGCGTACATTGCATGCTTGCAATGGGTTTAATTCCCGAATATCCATCCATGCTAACCTTTCACGGGGCTCGAAACGGATCTCGTCCGGTCCCAAGAATCTCCACGATTTCGAAGAGGAGGAGGAGAAAAATGGCCACGCAGCGCCTCGTTGAATATGCCCATGCATCCCCGGAAGTGCGCGCCGTTTATGACGACATTCTGGCCACCCGAAAGACGGATTGGATCAATAATTTTTGGAAGGCGCTGGCGAACGATCCCGCGACACTCAGGCGGACCTGGGAATCGATAAAACAGATCATGGCTCCCGGAGCTCTGGATCCTCTCACCAAGGAAATGCTCTATATCGCGGTAAGCGTCACAAATCAATGCGCCTACTGCATCGCCTCGCATAGCGCTTCGGCCCGCAATAAAGGCATAACCGACGCCATGTTCCATGAGCTCATGGCCGTGGTGGGCATGGCCAATGAGACCAATCGCCTCGCGGCCGGTTACCAGGTTGAAATCGATGAGCAATTCCAGAAATCATAGTAGCTGGAAGATCTCACCGCATGTTCAACGTGTTCAAGTTAAATCCAGTTTTAGGGCTGCCAGCTCCATTTTTCGCTCTAGACCTTACATTGACACCCCATTGAGCGGTTGTTAAATTGGTTGTTTGCATGGTGAGGAGCGAAAGACACTGAGAAAGCGGCCACAAGTCCAAAGCGTACTACTGGTGTTGGCGTCGCTGTTGACCGTGGGTTGCGTAACCATCAAGCGCAGGACTGAGGTCAAGAAAGAAGAAATCCGGCCACAACTGGATTCCAGCGAAGAGAGCCTGCTGGCCAGTTACAACCAGCAGGCGCGCGCCGTGCAAAGCCTGCAGGCGACGGTAGACCTGATTCCCAGCACGGGCACTGCCTACAGCGGCGTCATCGAGGAGTACCATGACGTCACCGGATTTATCCTGGCCCAGCGTCCGGCCACGGTGCGCGTCATCGGGCAGGCTCCTGTGGTCGCCAAGAACATTTTCGACATGGTGAGCGATGGAAAGGAATTCCGCATTTATATTCCATCGAAGAACTCATTTCTGGTCGGGCCTACGACGCTGGCGCGCCCCTCGAGTAAGCCGATCGAAAATCTGCGTCCTAACCATGTCGTGGACGCCTTGTTTTGGCCGGAACTTACGCCGGGCAAGAGTGTGCTGTTTGAACAGTTTGACTATGATCCAGGCCGCTATTATATCCTGACCCTGCTGCGCGAGATGGAGGGTGAAAAACTCGAAATCGCGCGAAAAATCTGGTACGACCGCGCCGATTTGAGGGTCTCCCGGGTGCAGCTTTTTGGGGCGGGAGGCAAACTCGATTCCGACATTGTGTATTCGGATTGGCAGCCCGCCGGGACAACTCCAGCCGCGGGGAATGTGCCCGCAACGTCATCGACCCTTTACGCGCGCGATATCAAAATCTGGCGCCCGCAGGACGATTACAAGCTCGAAATCCGCATCCTGAAGCTTACGCTGAACGAACCTATTTCAGCCGACCGCTTTGAACTGGCCCAACCTGAGGGAACCGATCTGGTGCACGTGGGCGAAGAAATTTCAGGAGCCCGCCGATGATCCGGCAGTTGATTGTGAACAACGTGCTGTACCGCCCGATCCGGACAGTCGTGAGCGTCATCGCGGTTGGCGTAGAGGTGACCCTGGTCATACTGATCGTGGGACTTACCAGCGGCCTGTTGCAGGAAACAGCCAAGCGTATCGAAGGCATTGGCGCAGATATTATGCTCCAGCCACCCTCCGCATCCGTCTTTCTGGCGTTCAGTGGAGCGCCCATGCCTATCAAGATCGGCGATAAGCTGCGTGGCATCCGGTACGTGCAAGCGGTTGCCCCGGTCTTGTTGCAATTCAGTTCGTCCGGCGGCGTGGATGTGATTTACGGAATCGATCCGCAATCGTTCCGCGACGTGTCGGGTGGTTTCGTCTTCCTCGAAGGACACGATATGCAGGGTCCTGACGACATTCTCATGGACGATTGGGCGGCCAAGGCCAAGAACGTTACCGTGGGCGGCACCTTCCGCCTGCTGGAGCACGATTTTCACGTCGCCGGGATCGTGGACCACGGGAAAGGCGCGCGCCTCTTTGTGCCCATTCAGACGTTGCAGGACCTTTCGGGCTCCCGCGACAAAGCCTCCATATTTTTCATCAAGTGTACGCGGCCGGAGCACACCCAGGCTGTGATGGACCTCATGAAGCCCGTTTTTCCGGGATACGAAGTCCGACCCCTCAAGGATTTTCTTTCCCTGATGAGTTCCGCAAACCTGCCTGGCCTCGACGCATTCATCGAAAGCATGATTGTCCTGGCAGTCTCCATCGGCTTCCTGGTGATTTTGCTCTCGATGTATACGACGGTGATCGAGCGGACGCGCGATATCGGCGTCCTGAAATCCATTGGGGCATCCAAGGCTTACATCATCAAGGCACTGCTGGGCGAGGCGGTTTTCATCTGCGTGATTGGGATCCTCGTGGGCATTGCCATGAGTTACCTCAGCCGGTCGATGTTGATTTCTTCCTTCCCGACTTTGTCGATCCTGATTACGCCAGATTGGATTCTTCGATCCGCTGTGATCGCCATGGCGGGAGGACTGCTTGGCGCCAGCTATCCGGCATGGCTGGCCAGCCGCAAGGACGCCATCGAAGCCCTGTCGTATGATTGAACGACGCTGGTCAGAAACACCAATCGCTACTACAATACCTCAGCCTGCCGAAGTGCTCATTTCCACAAGGGAATCAAGAGTGGAACCGATAGTCGTTACTGAAAATTTGTGGAAGCTGTACCGCGCCGGGAAAGTGGATGTCCCAGCGCTGCGCGGCGTCAATTTTAAGGTTCTGGCCGGAGAGTTTGTCGCCGTCATGGGTCCGTCGGGGTGTGGGAAATCGACGCTGCTTTACGTGCTGGGGGGATTGGCGCAGGCGTCGCGAGGGAAAGTACTGGTGGACGGCAACGACCTGGTTACCATGAACGACGCCGAACGCACCAAGTTGCGCCGCCACAAGATCGGTTTCGTGTTTCAGAGGTTTAACCTGCTGCCGACGCTCGACGCCCGCGGGAATATCGCCATCGCGCAGCATATCTACGGCGACGGCTTCGATCCTCACCGGTTTGAAGTGGTGACGAATTTGCTTGGGCTGGGGGGACGCCTGCGCCACCGGCCTTCGGAAATGTCCGGGGGCGAGCAGCAGCGTGTGGCCATCGCCCGGGCCATCATTAACGAGCCAAAAATCATACTGGCGGATGAGCCCACCGGAAATCTGGACACACAAAACTCCGAAATTGTGCTATCCATGCTGCGCCAATTGAACAAGGAACTGAATCAGACCATCGTCATGATCACGCACAATCCCGAAGCCGCGGCTTATTCCGACCGCGTGGTTCACATGCGGGATGGCGTGATTGTTGACGGAGTGCCTGCGGATTGACATGCGAACGCTCTGGCGAGCCATCATGCGGGTCGTGTTCTGGTCCTACGAGCGAGGCACGTGGCAGTACGACGTCGCCGTCGTGGGGATTGCTTCGTTCGTGCTGTTCTCTCCGTTCCTCATCCACTACAACGATCAGCCTCCGGTGGGGCCACCGCCCTCGCCGGCTATGATTGAGCTGCGAACGATTGAGGCAGGCCAAATCGCAACGTATCGCGTGGATGCGCGCCTGCTGGCGTCGCCGGTCCGCACGCCGGAGCTCGAGCACGACCTACATGCCACTGTCCAGCAGAACGTTCAGGACTTACGCCAGGGCCGGTTTGAAATCCTGCGCATCGAGCCGATCCGCGGCGAAGGCGGCACGGTGGCGTACTACGATGTTTCGATTAAACCCTAACCGCGGGGAAATTGCTACGATTTGGACAGTTTCCGTTTGATCTCGCTTTCGAATTCCGGAAAATAGCGGCTGATCACCGACAAATCGAAACGGCTGAGGATGGATTCTTTGGGCTCGCGTTCCAGCAGGAATTCAAAGGAGCGCCGTACGAGTTCTTCCGGTTCTATCTTTGCTCCGGTCAGTCTGGCGTAATCAGCCTGCTTCATGGAAACAGCGTGCGTTGACTCGCTGCCTTTTTCAATGATTCGGACGCGAAACTCCAGGTCCCCTGTTTTTTCCACTTCGATTTTTGCGGGCATGAAATCCTCACGAGTCGTCGCCAAGCAGCTGCCGCGAAACGGGTGTTGTAGCTTGCCCCGATCGGGACGGGCTACAGCAATTCTACTGAAACGCGGAAACGTAATACGACCCGCGATGCGTGATTCTTGAACCGGGCGGGACATTTGCCCGCCGCACCAATTCCACGCGCAGCGAGCGCCAACCAGGCCGGGCGGTTCCCGCCGAGGGATAATAACCCAGCGTGTATTGCGAGCTGATGGCGAGAGCGATTCGCCGGTAGATCTCGCTCAAATTTCCAATCTCGCGCAGGAAATAAAGTTGTCCGCCGGCGCGGCGGGCGAGCTCCGCGAGGTACAGCGTGTAGTGCGGCATGCCCTGGCGGCGGGCCGCCGGCGTTACCAGCACGTCTCCTAAATGCGCCGTCAGCCACTGGGGGGTCATCTGCTGCGGGCGATTCTCCGTGGAGACGATGAACAAAGCGATGCCGTCCGCGCCCAGCTCGCGCGCCACATCATCGAACGCCAGCCGCGAGGCTTCGTCACCCGTGCGCGGTTGCGCGCTCGACGCCTCCCACGTGAGGCCCAGGCCGCTATCCTGTCCGTCGGTGAGCAGGACGATGGCTTTCCTTCCCGTTCGTCCCTGGAACAATTCGCGCGCGGTAAAAAAAACGGATTGGTAAATTTTTGACTCCGAGGAATTTTCCACCTGGGCGAGATATTTGGAATCAATGGCGCGGTCGAGCAGCGAGCGGTTGGTGGAAAACGGCATCAGCAGATGCGCCTCCGCGGAAAAGGAAACGACGGCAATTTCGTCGGCAGGAGACAGGTTTTCAGCGAGAGCGCGCGCGGCCCCGCGCATTTCCGCGAGATCGCGATAAATGCTGGGGCTGGCATCGATGATCAGAGCGATGCTGGCCGGCGCAGTGGAGGCATCAAACGACGCAATATCCTGCAAGGCGTCGTCCTCGAAAAGACGAAAGTTATCCTGCGTCAGGCCGCGCACCTGCGCGCCGTCCGGCGTCGCGACCGTGCAGGGCACTTGCACGAGGGTGACACGCGAGCGGATCGTTCCTGCACCTGACGGAGAAGGAGAATCCATTCTGGAGGGATGAAGTTCGCCGGAGCCGGCATCGCGTTCGAGGATCACGCCGTGGCCGAGAGGCTGGGGGCGCGGAAGCTTTTGAGATTTCGCCGCGGAATCCGATTGCGGTGGCGCCGCGGGATGCGCGAATGCCACTTGCAGGAACAATAGGGCGGCAAGCAAGGCGCGCGCGGCAAATCGAAGGCTTCGCAACACGTTCACAGTATGCCAGAGACTACAGGTCGAAATCGCGCAAGGGCTTTTCGGCGGGCTGGTCTTTGGCCTTCTTGAGGGCTTCCTCAAACTTGCGATTCAGGACGTCTTCCTTCTTGCTTTCGGCTTCCCAGGAATCGCGGAATTTGTCCTCGCGCTTGCGGGCCTGCTCGGCCAGGATGCGCGCGGCGTCGCTGATGTCGACGTCAGGGCGCGGGCTTGGGCGGCGACACGTGCGAGAGCACCACGGCAAGCTCGGTGTCCACCGTGAGCTTGGCTTCGCAGCAGGGGCAGGTCACTTCGATCGGCGGATTGGGTTTCTTCGCCATGGGGCTATTCTACGCCAGAAATGCGTTTGTGGGATGGGGTCGCGCAATTCAAGGGCTTTTACCACAGTGGGCACAGAGAAATCCGGACGGATGGTCTTGATTTTCGTGGTGCAACGCTGCAAGATTCGAGCATGGCCCTCGAATTCACGACTTCCTATCTGAAAGACGCGACCGATTTATTCCGCTATTACAAACGGCTGGGGGACCGCGCCATGGAGCAAACTCCCGACGAGGCGCTTGCCGCCACGCTGGATGAGGAATCCAATTCCATTGCCATTATTGTGAAACATCTGACGGGCAACGTGCGTTCGCGCTGGACCGATTTCCTCACGAGCGACGGCGAGAAGCCTAGACCGGAACCGTGATTCCGAATTTGAAGCGCCTCCGGCCACGCGCGCAGAACTGCTTGCGCTATGGGAGCCGAGTTGGAAGATTGTTTTTGACGCGCTTGGCACCGCTCGTGGAAGCGGATCTCACTCGCACAATTTATATTCGCGGCGAGGCTCATTCCGTGATGCAGGCGATCAATCGCAACCTCACGCACGCCGCCTATCACGTCGGACAGATCGTCTATCTTGCGAAACATTTTGCGGGGTCGAAATGGAATACGCTGACGGTGCCGCGCGGCAAATCTTCGCAATTCAACGCCAAGGTAGCCTCAGGCAAAACCTCACAGCGCTGATGTGAAATGTGCGAGTTCACCGTAGGGGCACGGCATGCTCTGCCCCCACAAATGGATCGCCCCCGCGCGATGCGCGGGGGCGATAATTCCATTGAAAGTTTCGAGCGGGGTGTTAATTATCAATCAGCCCTTGCTGAAGCCCGGAGCCGGACGCAGTTCCGGACGCGGCGCTTGCTTGGGTTCAGCACCCGGCAGTGGCTGCGGGGGCGAAGGCGGCGTGGGACGCACTTTTTCCGGCAACGGTTTGTTTTCCAAAATCAGTTTCAATTCCGTGGCGTCGAGAACTTCGCGCTCGAGCAGGGCCATAGCAATGCGCTCGAGGGTTTCGCGGTTGTTTTCCAGAATGTTGTGCGCATTTTCGTAACCCGCGGTAACGATGCGGCGCACTTCCTGGTCGATGTGGATGGCGGTGTCTTCCGAGTAGTCGCGGTGCTGCGCGATTTCGCGGCCCAGGAAAATTGCTTCTTCCTTTTTGCCGAAGGCCAGCGGGCCCAGCGCACTCATGCCCCAGTCGCAAACCATTTTTCGGGCGATCTCGGTGGCGCGTTCGATGTCGTTGCCGGCGCCGGTGGTGATGTGCCCGAGGAAAATTTCCTCGGCGCACCGTCCGCCCATCAGCACGGTGAGCGTTCCTTCGAGATACGTCTTCGTGTAGGTGTGCTTGTCGTCGATGGGAAGCTGCATGGTCAGGCCCAGCGCCATGCCGCGCGGAATAATCGTGACCTTGTGCAGAGGATCGGTGCCGGGAGTCATCGCCGCCACCAGCGCGTGGCCCGCTTCGTGATAAGCCGTGTTGCGCTTTTCCTCGTCGGAAAGAATCATGGACTTGCGCTCGACGCCCATCAGGACTTTGTCCTTGGACATCTCGAAATCCGCCATAATGACGAACTTGCGGCCCTGGCGCGCCGCCCACAATGCGGCTTCGTTCACCAGGTTGGCGAGATCGGCGCCGGAAAAGCCCGGTGTGCCGCGTGCGATGACGGAAAGATCGACGTCTTCCGACAGCGGAACTTTTCGCGTATGCACGCGCAGAATTTCTTCGCGGCCCTTGATGTCCGGCCGAGCCACGACCACGCGGCGATCGAAGCGTCCGGGGCGCAGCAGGGCAGGATCGAGAACATCCGGCCGGTTGGTCGCGGCGATCAGGATCACGCCTTCGTTGGATTCAAAGCCGTCCATTTCGACCAGCAGGGCGTTCAGCGTTTGTTCGCGTTCGTCGTGACCGCCGCCCAGGCCGGCGCCGCGATGGCGGCCGACGGCGTCAATTTCATCGATGAAGATGATGCAGGGCGCATTCTTCTTGCCCTGTTCAAACAGATCGCGCACGCGGCTGGCGCCGACGCCGACAAACATCTCGACGAAGTCCGAGCCCGAGATGGAGAAGAACGGAACGTTGGCCTCTCCTGCAATGGCCCGCGCGAGGAGTGTCTTGCCCGTTCCCGGAGGTCCAACCAGCAGTACGCCCTTGGGAATACGTCCGCCGAGCTTCTGGAATTTCTGGGGGTCCTTCAAAAACTCGATAATTTCCTGCAATTCTTCTTTGGCTTCGTCGGTTCCCGCAACATCCTTGAATGTTGCTTTTTTCTGCTGCGCCGTGAGCAGGCGCGCGCGTGATTTGCCGAAGCTGAGTGCCTTATTTCCGCCGGCCTGCATCTGGCGCATCATGAAGATCCAGAACGCCACCAGCAAAAGCAGGGGCGCCGCGTTCACCACAAACGTGACCCAGTCGCCGCGAGTGACTTCTTTGACGTTGATCAGAACCTGCTTGTCGCGCAGGGTCTTGGCCAGATCGGGAGCGGATTCCTTAAAAATCGTGGTCCGGAATTTCTTTGAGGGTTCGCGCCATTCCCCTTCGATCTCGTAGCTTGTGGGGGAGAGATACAGCGTGACTTCCTTGACGTTCCCGCGGTCGACCTGCGCCATGAACTCGCTATAGCTGGGTTCTTCCTCGCGGGCCGACTGACCGCTCTTGGAGACCAGCGTCCAGAGCAGGACGCCCAACATGATGATAAATAGCCAAAACATTACGGTCTTTAATGTCGAACTCGGGTTCACGACTTTACCTCATCTGCCGGATTGTTCCGGCGCGCAGCACCCTGGCGCAGCCTACGCTTTAAGCATACAGCAAGTTGCTGAATCCAGTAGCACTTCCCGCCAGACCTTATCCAGCTAAGTACTTAGATGCATCTGGAAGGCCAAAGTAATTCAACTAAATCACGGCGCTAAGCACCAAGTAGCCAAAGACTTAAAACTCTTCTTCGGCGATCAGCAGGCCCGTTCGCGTTTCCGGCCGTGCTGCAAATTCGTCAGCCACGGGATATCCCGAAGCCCAGACTACCTGTCCGTCACTGGTCAGCACGGGCCAACTGCCCCTGATGCTTCGTGGAACGCGGGATTCCAGGAACAACTGCTTCAGCTTCCGGCCACGCTTGCGACCCAAGGGCCGGTAAGAATCACCTGGACGCCAGTTACGCAGAATCATGGGCCAGCGGAGACTTTCGAAATCAAGTGCACCCCTGCTCGTGATAGTTTCTCGCGAGGCTGTGGGCCAGTCAATCAATTTCAAATTAAACCGCCGCCCGATTTCCGGCACGACAATACAAATCGTCTCCGATGGCACAGGAGGAGAAACCGCGTATTCGAATTCGTGACCTTGAGAACCGCCTTCGCCAACAGTCTCCTGTTTTGCTACTACGGAAGAAAACAACAGCCGATCGAAGCTGCGCTGCACGAGGACTCCCGGAAGTTCGATGCGCGCCCCACTTTGAGATTTCGTGGCCAGATCGAGCACATCCTGGACATGCTGTGCGGTCAGTTGCTGGCGGCTGCCTCGCAATTCGGCAAAGATGCGGCGCACCAACCGGCGCGTCAGGGCCAATGTGGCAGGCGAAAGAAGATTGGGGTCGCGTCCGGAACCGCCGCCCGGAGAGGCGATCGCAGGGAAAGGCGAAAGCAGGTCCGCAATACGCAACGAAACTCCGCCTGAAAGCTCGCGCAGAACAAGCGCGCGGAACCGCTCCTCTTCGAGAGCTCGCCAGAATGTTTCCTCCTCGCGCGCGAAACCCGCCAGGCGCGCCAGGCGCGTGGCACTCGAAGGATCGAAATCCCGCTGGAGTAGGGGAAGAAGTCGATGGCGAATTCGCGCGCGCATGCGGGAGGTGTCCTGATTGCTGGCATCCTCGCGCCAGGATTGGCCCAGGCCAGAAAGGTAATCGCGCAGTTCATCGCGCCTGATTTCGAGCAGGGGACGAACGATCAAGCCTGCCACGGGGTAAATTCCGGCAAGCCCAGCCAGACCGGTGCCGCGCAAAAGATGAGCCAAAACTGTTTCGGCCTGGTCATCCGCGGTATGCGCCACGGCGACGCGGTTGAGCCCTCGTGCAGCGGCGACCGCTGCAAAAAACTGGTAGCGCAGACGCCGTGCGGCATCTTCCAGATTCAGGGCGTTGCGGCGCGCCTCGCCAGCAACGTCGGCACGGTCGCTAATAAATTCGAGGCGGAACTCCTTTGCGAGATCCTGCACAAAGCGCTCGTCATCATCTGCGTCCACTCCCCGAAGCTGATGATGAAAATGCAGAACGAAAATTCCGATGCCGAGCTTCCTCTGCAAGTCGGCGAGCAAACGAAGCAAAGCCACCGAATCGGCTCCGCCGGAAACGCCCACACCCACGCGATCACCGGGCCGAATCATGGAGTGCCGGCCGATGGTTTCCAGGACGCGAGTTTGAAGGGCGGAGTTCATTGGGAGAGGCATATGCGTGCGCTCTTATGTTAGCAACTCGCGTATGAAACACACAATCGGAGGGCGGCATTTCGGGAATAAAAAACTAGAGTTAGATGCCCGCTTGCTGAGCCTTCAGCATTCGGTTGTAAGCGATGCGGCGGTCCAACACCACGGCGGCAACATACGTGCACCCGCCGCGTTCCAGCTCAATCCTTTGTGCGGCGGCAGGAAAGGCCCAGCCCAGCAGCGTCCGCACAAGACCGAGCATGCTGAAATAGGTCGAGACCGCCCGGATTTGATGGCTGTCCCCACCGGGCTCAGGACACAAAGCGATGAGTTGCAGGAGGCGCTTGAATTGGTCGCTGCGCACCGAACTGGCCGTCACGCCGGAGATTTCACAAGTATGCTGGGAAAGCTCGTAGCTGCGCGAATCGGTGATGAGGGAATGAGAGTACGAGATGTAAAACCGCAGCATCATCAAAAATGAGACGGCGAAGATGAGCGCAGCTATTAACACGTAAGTTATCGGCTGGGAGCGACAACTCTGGCAGTGGCCATACGCGCGTCCTCCGGAACTTTGTAGAACGTATAGGCCCACGAAATCGGTAAAAATATGGCCATCAGCGCTATGAAATAGCGCCACAGAGCGAGATAGGGGTACAGGTTGCGCATGGCATAGCTGGCAGCGAAGGCGCTTAAATAAACGCCCATGGCCAAAACCAGTTGCATCAGGCGCGTCCTGTTTTCCCGCAGTTTCATCATCGCGCCCCACAGCAAGTAGGTCAAAACGACGCCGACAAAATAAAGATTCTGGGAAAGCTCGAATGCAAATCTGGTCACGAGCCTGTCGCTGGAAGAAGCCACCATGTGATACGAGATCAAGGCCGTGCCGCCGAGAAGAAGCATGGCTCCGGCGCGCACCACCTTACTTGCGCACATCTCCGAAAAAACATGCGCGTAAAAACCCATCAAGACAAAAAAGAGGCAGATGGTCAGCAAGGCGTCAGAATAATAATAAAAATAGAAATACGAACTCGAGGTGAAGCCATCCGCCAGAAGGAGGATATACCGCAATACGCCGACGGCTGTAGACGCGGAGAGGAACAAACCAACGGTGAAATGACGAGAGAAGGCCTTGCCCTTAACGAGACACACCAGACAACAAACATTGGCGAGAGCTGCAACTACCCAAATTGTATAGTCGACCGGGCCCAGCATGAGAATCTCTGGCCTCCGCGTGGGCCCGGTCGTCTACTAGCAGCAATGACCTACTAGTGGCCTCCACCCGGTGGCGGTGGCGGCGGTGTACCGGGTCCATTCGCCCAAATTGCCGAAGACGAGAGACTTGAGGCCGATGTCGCGGCAAAAGATGACGCGATATTTCGGAGCCCCATCGCTCCCGTTAATACGAGTAACGCAAATGCGACTACCGTTAGACACTTGGACATACACCCTCCGGACGGGAAACTAACCCGGAGGGATTATATGTATTTGTGTTCCACAATGGAACAAAAATGTTACATTGTGTCTAAACGGTCAATAGCTGCGGACAATGCCCCTTGGACGACTAGCGCCGGCCAGAATGGGACAGCTATGGTTGAATTGTCCACGGATAGAATAGATTTTATGACCGGTGAGGTCAACGGTACGGTAGTACTACCAGGACCCCTACTAAAACCCTTTCTGGTCAATAACTTTGCGGGGGACCTAATAACCGGGAGACGCAAGACGAGATTCCTTGCTGAATGGGCAGCAGGAAACAGGGTCCTGCCCGTTTCCAACAGACTTTCAATACTTGACAGTGGTTGCAGGGCCTCCTTAACATGGGTCGCTCAGTTTTCGCCGGTGTAGCTCAGGGGTAGAGCGAGGGTCTCATAATCCCTAGGTCGAGAGTTCGAGTCTCTCCGCCGGCACCATCGATCCAAGAGAAGCAAATGAAGAGACCGTCTACGCCGAGCAGATTCTGCTTCTCGGTCCGGGGCGAATCGGAAATCCCCAGTGGCGTGCAACAAGAAATATCTTGAGGACACTAACTTTGCCAAAAATAACGGGCGGCAAGTTCATTGCTGATTTTCTGAACGCCTCTGGCGTGCGCGCATTCTTTTTTGTTCCGACGATTTTGAGCCGTGCGCTTGCGGAGATGGACGCCATGCCCATCAAGCGCGTGTTGACACACGGTGAAAAGGCTGCCGCATACATGGCGGACGGATACGCGCGCGCCTCGGGACGCCCGGGAATTTGTGGCGCGCAGGCCGTCGGCGCTGCGAATCTTGCAGCCGGTTTGCGCGATGCCTACATGGGGCACAGCCCGGTCATCGCGCTTACAGGAGGGCGGCTGGGCCACCAAAAGCACAAGGTGAATTATCAGGAGGCCGATGACTATCCCACATTCAACGAAGTCACCAAGGCGAATTTCCAGGTAGATGTCGTTGGCCGGCTGCCCGATCTCCTGCGGCAGGCGTTTCGCGAAGCCACCTCAGGCACTCCTGGGCCGGTAAACCTGTTACTCGCGGGAAAGGAAGGCGACATCGAGGGCGATGCGGCCGAGCTGGATCTCATTGTCGAGGAATGGTCCACTCGCGTTCCGGCTTACCGGCCAGCACCGGAGCCGGGGCGCGTAGCGGAAGCGGCACGAATCTTGAAAGCGGCGCAGCGGCCGGTGATCGTCGTGGGCGGCGGCGCAAGATGGTCTGGGGCCGGACCCGAAGTCTTGAAACTTGCCGAAACCCTCTCGATTCCGGTGGCGACTTCGCTCAATGCCTTCTCGTTGATTCCGGACAATCATCCCCTTTATATCGGAGTTCCAGGCACGTATTCGCGCGCGTGCTCCAACAAAATCCTCGCGCGGGCCGATCTGGTCTTATTTATTGGGAGCCAAACCGGAGGGCAGGTCACACATTTTTGGAAAATCCCGCCAGCTAACACCCCGGTCATACAAATCGGAATTGATCCGAGCGACTTAGGAAGAAATTATCCGAATCGTGTTTCGTTGCTGGGCGACGCAAAAGTGGCACTGCAATCCTTGCTGCAAGCCGTCACAGCTGACGCCGGCCAAAACGCCCGCAGAGATTCCTGGGTCGCGGAAGCAAAAAAGGCAGTGAGTGAATGGCGCGCGGAAGTCCAACCCCTTCGGAAATCCGATGCGGTTCCCATGCGCCCTGAACGCATTATGAAAGAGCTGGGAGATTGGCTGCCGGAAGATGCCATCGTCGTTTGTGATACCGGCCATGCCGGCATGTGGTCCGCACAACAACTTTGGATCGATCAAAAACACTGGGATTTTCTGCGGGCTTCCGGATCGCTCGGCTGGGCTTTTCCTGCGTCGCTGGGAGCAAAATGCGCGCTTCCTGAAAAACCGGTGGTGTGTTTCGCCGGCGACGGCGGTTTTTGGTACCACTTGCAGGAACTCGAAACCGCGGTGCGCTGCGGTATTCCCACGGTCACCTGCGTGAACAACAACAATTCCCTGAATCAGGAAACCCAGATTTTTCGTCAAGCCCATGACGGAAACCCGTCGAGCAAGCAGGGAGAAATGTGGCATTTTTCAAAAGTCGACTTCGCGCGCATCGCGGAAAGCATGGGCGCGCTGGGAATTCGAGTCACCAAACCAGGCGAGCTGCGCTCCGCTCTCGATCGTGCCATTTCCAGCGGCCGCCCGGCCGTTGTCGATGTGCAGAGCGATATCGAAGCATTGGCGCCGAACGCGTAATCACTCGATTCTCTCGGCAACGCAATGATATTAGAGGTGGGATTCAATAGAAGAAAAGGCCCCGTCTTTGCTCAACCAAAGACGGGGCCTTGAAAACTTCAACCTTGCCCGTTGCGCTAATTCGCCAGCGGATTCGGGCGGTATTGAATGTGATTGATCGTTGCCGATCGATTTTCCGTGAACTTGGGCATATAAGAACTGTACGTCGCCCAGATGCCGCGGCCCTTCCATCCAGACTTGGCGTCGTCGATGCGGCCATCGAGGCCGCGGGTGTAGAACGGAATCGGATAGGGCATGTGGAACACCGACCACGTTTCCTTCCTCGGATCGAAAATCAGCATGGCGTCCGAAGTGGTTCCCGTGACGATCACCGTATCCTTGCCCAGCCCCAGCGTATCGAATTGATCGACCCATAAGAAATAGGGGGCTTCAGTGCTTCCGGTTTCCATCCCTGTGCCCGTGAATTTTGGCCCCGGCAAATCCCAGTACGTGAATTTCCCTGTTTTGGGATCGAGCCGCCCCAGGTGGCCGCTCTCGGCTGATATCCACACATTGCCGTCCGAACTGAAGTCAATGCCGTGCGAGAAACGTCCCGGAAGAGGCAGCGGGTAATCCCTGAATTTGCGCGTCTTGGGATCGAGACTCCACAGCTTGTTCTGCGGTCCATTGGCCTCCGGAACGGATAGCCACACGACGCCGTCAATCGGGCTTACGGCTGTGGCATAGCCTCCGGTCGGAATAGCTTTTTGCGTATCCATGTCGACTCGCATCCAAGCTTTTTCCGCGGCTCCCTCGGTTCCCTCGACATTGTTCAGATCCAGCTTGGTCGTGTCCAGCATCCCCAGCGTGTCTCCGTCGGTCCAGATGCGTCCCTGCCAATCGAATTGCAGGTGATGGGTGCTGTAGGAAGTGTCCACTCCCACAAACTTATTCGTTTTCGTATCGTAGTATCCCAGTTGCATTCCGTGATTGCGTGCGGTCAGGATTTTGGCCGCCACTTGCAGCTCGGCCGGGTCCATGGACTCGGTGGCGACTGTGCCCGCCGACCACTTGGGATTATTTTCCACTCCCGGGGGACGCGTTGGCTGCGTCATCCATACCCTGCCGTGCTCATCGAGCATGGGGTTGTGCGGGCTGGCCATCCAATCGTCAGCCGATTCACGATCGTGATAGTAATCCGCTTTGGTGTTGTAACCCGTCGAGATTCGGGGCTGCACCATGAGCGCTTCTACGGTGTTTTTCGTCGGGTCCAGAACCCACAATCTGCCGCCACCGGTCCGGTCTGCTCCGTATACCTTTCCATTCGCGTACAAAGTAGGATTGCGCTTGTCGGTGGAAGTCACATCGTGGAAGAAAGATTCAGGGGCTCCCCAATCCCACTGGGACACCACAAAGTTGCGTTCCATTCCGGTGGGCCGCGCCGGCATGGGAGGAACTTCCCCCGCCTGAATTCGGTTTGCCCAGTCGACCAGCACTTTTTCCAGCAATTGCCTGCCTAGCTTGTCGGCCGCTTGATTCATTCCGGCGTTGCGCTTCCAGACGGAATCCCAGTCGTCGGCATTTGTATAGCGCCGCGTTGCAGCCATCCCGAGTTGATGACACTGGTTGCACCCGCCGCGCAATTGTGTGAGCCAATGTTCCTGGCTGACATACTCCTTGGGGAGTTCGTCCTTCGAAGGCGGATGGATCATCGCCACCCAGGCGCTGGCGGGATAAATTTTCGCGGCCTCCTGCGGCGAGGCGGCACTCGAAACCTGAAGCTTCATCTGTCCTCCCATCGCCGCCTTGACGTGATCGGAGTCTTTCAGGCCGTAGCCGCGCACCCACAATTCGTACGACCCTGCCGGCAATTCAGGCACCAGGAAGCGGCCCTGATCGTCGGTGACCACAATCTTGCGGAAGGGCGCCGGGAGGGACTTCGTTTCAGCGATCACCCAAACGCCGGCCTCAGGCTTTCCGCCGTTGGTGTTCACCACGACGCCGCCCACGCTGGATTTGTCGACCTGCATCTTCGAAGGACTATTCTGTTGACCTGAAGCCGGCCACGCCACCAGGCAGAGCATAGCTAAGAGCGGCCACAACATTCTGCGCGCTACGGTTTGCATCTCTTCCTCCTTGATTGGGCGGGTGCCACGTCCCGGTCAGATCGGACGTTCAGCGTAAAAGTAGAACCCGCACGCGAACAAACATGTGTTCGGATCCCCGACCTGAGCCAACTGATGGAGCCGGAAATGTATAACAAGTAGACGGAAACGGCAATGCGCAGGTTACCGGCATTTCTCTGAAAGTTGCTGACAGTTTCCCTCGAGCGCCGTCGTCAGTGCTGCATGGCAATCGGAATAAAACCTTTGACATCGCGAAGTGGAGCGTGCTATAGGCTCGCGCAACAAGCCACCAAACAATCGAGGAGGGCCCATGAGCCCCACGAACAAGAGACCTTACTCCGGGCTCACGCAGAAAATGTTTCTGCTCGCCCTGGTTTGTCTCCACTCTGTTCTCCCCGCGCGGAAACAGTTTGATCCGGGTTCATCGGAAGAGCCCTAGAACACGATAGCCGCGGAGCACCAGTTTGCGCGGATTGCCGCAGAGGGTTTGCAAGCCATTGTCGAAGTACAAGTGAAGACGAAGAAGTAGGGATGGGGCGCCTTTAGGATCGGACGAGGCATGGTTTTGTGATTTGAACTGACGTGCATGGTTTAGCTGTCGGGCTCTGCAGGATCCTGGCTCAAAGAGTTAAAAATCTAGGAGGAAATATTATGAAGAAGGTTCTGAGCGCATCTCTTTTAGTTCTACTGTTCGCGTGTCTAGGATACGCCGCTCCAGGAAGCGTGATTTCCGGAACCGTCAAGGGACCGGATGGCGCTCCCTTTAAAGCGGCATTGGTACGGGTCCAGAATTTAAAAACCAAGATGACCATGACGGTCATCTCGAACAATCAAGGAAAGTATGTGACCAACAGCCTGCCGCCGGGAAATTATGATGTCTGGACGATGTCCGTAGGATACTCAGGCAATCCGGCGCGGCAAACCGGTGTAACCCTGGAAGACGGCAAGAATCTGACGTTCAACTTCGCCATGAAGAAGAGGCCGGTTGGCTGGGGTGAATTGACGAAATATCAGGCAGGCGTTTTGAGTCCTGATGGGCCTGGGAAAATAAACATGGTGCAGGGGTGTTTTAATTGCCACGCCTTCAGCCGAATCGGTTCGGTTGGGCGGAATGATGAACAGGGTTGGAGAGATCACATAAACGTGATGCGGGCAATGGGAATAACCGACCCAAGGCCTGCGGTGGAAAACCCCGTGGTAGGGTATTTGGCCACGGCTTTTGGCCCCGATTCCACGACACCAATGTCGCCGGCTGATGTGCCTTTGTATCAGAAGATCAAGATGGAGCACGACTATTACAAAGACGATGCCCTGAATGTTGTATATGTCGACTACGATTTGGAAAGCGTGAGACAACGTCCCGGAGTGGCCCACCAGGACAAGCAAGGATACATGTGGTCAGAAATATCCGGCGGCGTGCTGCGACTCGACACCACGACAGGAGAAGTCAAGGAATACCACATGGACGCCCCGTACAACCGTGCGGGCATTCACGACATAGCGGTGATGTCGGATGGTTCCATCTGGGGCACACTCGAAGGACAAGCGGGGCTCTATAAATTCGATCCGCGCACGGAAAAGTTCGAAACGTATGTCGATTCGGACGCGGTCACAAAGTACAACATGAACAAGCCGGTTCAAAAGGACCCCAATGTCCCATTCCCCAGTATGGTTGCCGAAAATCTCCCTGGCGCGGGACAAAGCGGTGCTGCCAGAGCCCATACGCCAATCATGGATCACGACGGGAACATTTGGACTTCTGGCCGTCCGCTGAAGAAGTTTGATGTGGAGACCAAGAAATTCACGTTTTTGTCCCAGGACGCCCCGGACACTTATGGGGTCACCGTGGATCAAAAGGGGATGATTTGGGCGACCGAATTAAATTCCCGAGACAACCAGGACCTGGTGATGGTGGACCCCAGGACCATGAAAGTGACTCACTACAAGACGCCGGACGCGGTGTCCTATCGGCGTGTTCATGTGGACTCGAAGGGGATGATTTGGGCCGCGGATTATTTCGGCGGCAACGCGTCGCGATTCGATCCCAACACCAAAACGTTCAAGGTCTTCAAGCTGCCGGGACCCATGCCCACACCGTACGGGTTTGGCGTCGACCACAATGACAACGTCTGGTACATGTCCATGTACTCGGGCACGGTCGGACGCCTCGACCCCAAGACGGGTCGGGTCTATGAGTATCCATCTCCTTACTATGATGGCGGCGCCAGGGACATGGACGAAGATTCTCAGGGTGGGATGTGGTATGGCGCGCAGCCGTATTTCAAAATCGGTTACGCCCGCGTGCGAACCGATGCCGAATTGCATGCTGCGGGAAACTGATAACTGTTGACAATAAACGAAAAGAGCCTGTCGAAGATTTTCTCCGCAGGCTCTTTTCGCTAAAAATATTTTGCGGAAACGTGTTTGGGTTGTGTTCCTTTCAGATCTTAAACAAAGGTGTGGGCGCTAATTTTGTGTTGAACGTCCCGGTCTGACCGGGACGTGGGGGAATTGGGTGTGAAAACAATCTTTTGGTGCCGGGAGGATCTAATGAGTGGTGGATTCCATTCAAACGATAAGTTAGAGCAGAAATGGATTTGGATTGCAGGATTTGTTTTGATTTTGTTGGTTACTTCTTCCACCAGTTTTGCGCAACTGCCAACAGCCACAATTCTGGGCACGGTGAAAGACGCCAGTGGCGCCGTAGTGCCGGGCGCCACCGTGACCGCAAGAAATATCGACACCGGTCAGACCCGAACCGTGCCCACGGAAGGCGACGGCTCTTATCGCATGTCCGCGCTTCCTATTGGCAAGTACGAAGTCCGCGTGGAACACGAAGGATTCCAATCGGAAGTGCGCTCGGGGCTCGAGCTCACGGTCGGAGAGGAAGCGGTGATCAATGCAACTCTGCAAGTGGGCTCCGCGGCACAGACGGTCTCGGTGACAGGCGAGGCTCCGCTGATCAATACGACGAGCGGCTCCCTGGGGGGACTGGTGGATGAGCAGAAAATAGCAGACCTGCCGCTGAACGGAAGAAACTATGTCGATTTGATGATGCTCCAGCCGGGCATCTCGCAAGAGACAAACAAAAGTCTAACCGGCGGGCAGGTGGGAACGTGGTTCAGCAGCAATGGTGCGCCGGTACGGTCGAACAACTATCTGCTCGATGGGGCCATCCTCACGAACATTTATGGTGCGGGGACCTCTTCGGCTTCAGGGTACACCCTTGGCATCGACGGGATCCAGGAATGGCGCACGGTCACTAATTCGTTCAGCGCCGAATACGGAATGACTATGGGCAGCCAAATGATCATCGCGAGTAAAGGTGGAACGAACGTATTCCACGGCGCGGCCTTCGAGTATTTGCGCAACGACGTGCTGGATGCCGCCAATTTCTTCTACATTCCAAGCGCTGCGACTAATTACGCGCGCATCCCACCTTATAAGCGGAATAACTTTGGAGGCGCATTTGGAGGCCCCATCAAGAAAGATAAGACATTTTTCTATGCGGTGTACGAGGGTCTGCGGGAAAGGCTGGGAGTGCCCGAACCTGATACTACGCTTCCGGCGGCTTGCTTTGTGCCTGCCTCTGGCAGTTTTTCCGCGGGCACTGGTGTTGGCCTAGCCAATCCCTCCGCTTGCAGCACAGCTTTAGACGTAAATAAGAACACGCTAACGACCACAACGCCAATTCCAGCATTCGTTCAGGCGTGGTTGACACATCTGTATCCGCAGCCAAATATCAGCATACCCGGCTCGCCCACCAACCTCATCTTTGCTTTCACGCAGCCCACGAACGATGATTGGGGGCAAATCCGCGTGGATCAGAACATTTCGGCCTCCGATTCGCTATTCGCCCGGTTCACCATTGACAATAGCTCGGAGACAGCGCCCACCGCCTACCCGCAATTTACCACGCTCGTCCAAAGCAGGAACCAATTCTGGACTCTGTCGGAAAATCACATCTTCTCTCCAACCTTGCTCAATACCGCCCGCTTCTCCTTTAGTCGCACCAACATACCGCAAACTGATCCCACCTCCGGACTGAACGGTGCGAACTATTCGTTCGAGCCGGGCCTGGATATCGGGGGCGTAACCATCACGGGCACGACCGCTATTGGCCCCGTCGCGACAGCGCCGATGCTGGGGAAGCAGAACATCTTTACAACGAGCGACGACATATTTTTAACACGCGGAAAGCACGCCTTTAAGTTTGGCGTCCTCTTCAACCACTACCAGGACGAAGTGTTGCGGGAAACTGGCGGATTTGGCAGCGTCGCTTATTCAAACATTCCCAACTTTATAGAGGGCATTCCACTCTCCTGGACCACGGGACTTAATCCGCCTCCTCTCTCCGTACTAGGCAGAATCTACCATTTCGATACGATTGGAATTTACGCGCAGGATGATTGGCGCGTCCTCCCAACATTCACTTTGAATTTGGGTTTGCGCTATGAGTTCAGTACGACCTACAACGAAGAAAACGGCCATGGCGCATCCTTTCAAAACCCGCTTACTGACGTCACGGGCACCGTAGGACCTCCGTTTCAGAATCCTTCCCTGCACAACCTCAGTCCTCGAGTTGGCTTTGCTTGGGATGTGTTTGGGAATGGCAAGACGTCGGTTAAAGGGGGATTTGGTCTGCTCTACGACATCGCCACGTTTGGTTTCTCGCTGTTCCAAACGAATTTGACACCGCCGTGGGGCAGTGGAAGCTCCCATACGAATTCCGCAAACACCGTTCTCACTCTCCCTTTGGTATTCGGATCAACGGACCTGGGGAAAACTCTCAATGGCATGCAATGGAACCTGAAACAGCCTCAAATTTTGCAGTACAACCTGGCTGTGGAGCGGGAGTTGCCCGGGAATATGGCGCTGACTTTGGCCTACGGAGGGTCACGCGGTACGCACATCATGGAAACCGTTGAAGGAAATCCGGTCATTCCTTCGCAGTTCGTGAACGGTCAGCCGGTTTGGGACCCTTATGTTTGCGCCGGAGTTTTGTCAGCCGTTAACGGTGCGGGTTGCACAAGCAATCCCAATTTCGAAAGAATTAACGGTTTAGTCCCCGGCAATCTCGGCTGGCAAAGCTATCAGATGACAGGCTCATTGGGAGATTCCTGGTTCAATTCCCTGCAAGTTAATGTTACCCGGCGATTGTCCAAGGGGCTTGAAGTTCAAGCTGCTTATACATACTCCAAGTCCATCGACGACGGCGAAGGGCAAGCGGGCGGCGAGACCACTGCGGCGAATATCTACCCGGCGTATTCCCAAAATCTGCGGCAGAATAAAGGACCGTCCGTGTTTGATAATACGAACAACTTCCGCCTGAATGCCATCTACCAATTCCCTGACTACCACAGTAAGCAAGGCGTTTTGGGAACCGCTCTTAGCGGCTGGGGAATCCGGACGATTTTGACGGACCAATCGCCGTACCCATTTACGCCCGCGGTTGGCACAGACCGGGCCCTTAACGGAGCATCGGTTGGAATAGGAGCATCAAGCACCATAGACACCCCCAACCTCGTTCCGGGACGCAGCATCTACAGCATTACGCATGGGGTATCAACTTCTAACGGTATAAACCCCTGTAACACAGCGGGGAAACCGTTGGGCACTGCGACTCTTTTCTACGATCCATGCGCGTTCACTCTTCAGCCTATCGGGACGCTGGGAAACGTAACCCGGGATATTGTGCGTATGGCGGCCTTTAACGATCTGGATTTTTCGATCACAAAGGACACCCCCCTGAAGTTTCGCGAGGGAGCGGCCCTGCAATTTCGCGTTGAAACCTTTAACATTGTGAATCATCCCAATTTGGGCGTACCGAATAGAACTGTTTACACCGGAACTCCCACGGGTTCCAGCGCCGACGTTGCCGGTACGGAGGCTCCCGTGAGCAATGCGGGGCAGGTAACGCTGACAAACAACTCCGCGCGGCAGGTTCAGCTTGCGCTGAGGATTATTTTCTAGGATACAGAATTGAAATAGCACAGGACTGGTGGGCGGGACACTTGGTTCCGGATCGCTGCACCGCGCGTTTCACCATGAGTCCTAGGCGTCCGAGTACATCAAATTAATTGACTTTCTAAAACAGAGCATGCTATAGCCATGTACACAAAGGGTTAAAAAACCTTCCAGGAGGGGCTATGTCCCATACGACTAAAGGACCTTATTCCGTACTCGTGCAGACCGCGCTTCTGCTTGCACTGACTTGTTTCTTCTCCGTTCTGCCCGCGCGGAGTCAAGCCACTCAAGGTTCATCGAAAGAACCATTTGCGGACCTCCTGCCGGAAGGCGCGGCCAAGCAGATCATCCTGACGACATGCACCAAGTGCCACAACATCGACAGGATTGTCCACGGTCATCGCTACGCGGACCAGTGGGAGGCCATTGCCAACCAGATGATTAACAATGGCGCCGCTCTGAAAAAGGAAGATGTCCCGGTCCTGGTCAGTTATCTGGCCGAAAATTTTCCAGGCATCGCCAGGGCTGAAGCAGTCGTGGTCCCTGGACCCGTCGATGTCAATATCAAGGAGTGGAGAATACCGGCTCCCCTCGCGGGGCCGCATGATCCTCTTGTCGCACCGGACGGCTATATCTGGTTCACATCGGGAGCCGCAAATATGCTGGGACGGCTCGATCCTGCGACAGGCCAATTCAAGGGCTTCCCGGTCAAGACACCCAAATCTGGCCCTCATGGATTGACTGCCGACAAGAACGGCACCATCTGGTTCACTGCGGCGGGTGGGAACTTCGTAGGCAAGCTCGATCCAAAAACTGGGAATATAAATGAATACCGTTTCCCCGATCCCGCGGCGGACCATCCACACACGCCCATCATGGACCAGAATGGAAATGTCATTTTTACGCTGATGTACGGGAATATGGTTGGGAAAGTGGATTCGCATACGGGCGATGTGAAACTCTCGAAGGTACCCACCCCGCGGTCGGATCCCTATGGCGCAGTTATGGATTCGAGTGGAATCGTCTACTTCGCCGAGTCGGCCATCAACAGGCTGGCCAGCGTTGATCCGGAGACAATGAAGATAACGGAATATGTTCTCCCGAATGAGAATGCTCGCCCGCGCCGCCTGGCCTTCACTCCCGATGGGTTCCTCTGGTACGGCGATTATGGACGCGGATTCCTAGGCCGGTTCGATCCCAAGACCGGAAATGTGAAAGAGTGGCCCTCCCCGAGCGGACCTTACTCGGAACCGTACGCTCTGGCGACGGTGGGGAACATCGTCTGGTATGCGGAAACGGGGATGAAGCAGAATACGATCGTGCGTTTCGATCCCGCGACCGAAAAATTCCAAACCTGGCTGATCCCCTCGGGTGGCGGCGTGATCCGCAACATGATGCCCGACAAGGATGGCAACGTGTGGATCGCCGGGAGCGGCGTCAAGACCATTGGCGAAGTGCAAGTGATGTCGAAGAAATAACAGGGGCCGCGGGAACAGCCGGACCTGGTTGCGATCAAGGCAAGCGAAATTATCGTGCATCGTTTTTTTCTTCGTAAGGCGCAGGGGTCGCCAGGCGAAGGTATCTTGCGAGTACGAAATTCAGCGAATGGATGCCGTTACGTCCGCAGGCTCTTTTCGCTGAAAGTTTTTTGCGGAAGCGGCTGTGGGGTGGTGCTCCTTTCAGAACTCAATATGGGTGCAAGCAATTGGTTCGTGGTGAACGTCGCGGTCTGACCGGGACGTGGGTGATGTGGGTGCGAAAATCTGTTTTTACGGGGAGGATTTCATGATCGGGGGATGCCCTTCAGTGGTTAAACATGTCAAGATTTGGAGTTGGGTCGCAGGATTGTTTTTGTGTTTATTGGTTGCCTCGTCCACGTTGGCTCAATTGCCGACAGCCACGATTCTGGGGACGGTGAAGGACGCCAGCGGCGCAGTCGTGCCCGGCGCCAATGTGACTGCAAGAAATATCGACAATGGCTCGACACGGACTGTGCCCACCGAGGGCGACGGTTCTTACCGGCTCTCCGCGATGCCGATTGGTCATTATGAAATCCGTGTGGAACACGAAGGCTTCCAGGCGGAGGTGCGCTCCGGGCTCGAGCTCACTGTGGGACTCGAAGCCGTCGTGAACGTGATACTGCAGGTGGGGTCCTCGGCACAGACGGTCTCGGTAACAGGGGAAGCTCCCATCATCAATACCACGAGTGGTTCCCTGGGCGGGCTCGTGGATGAGCAAAAAATATCCGACCTGCCGCTGAACGGAAGAAACTATGTCGATTTGATGATGCTGCAGCCTGGAATTTCGCAAGAGACGAACAAAACTACAACCGGCGGACAAGTCGGCGAGTGGTTCAGCAGTAATGGCGCGCCGGTACGGTCGAACAACTTCTTGCTGGATGGGGCAAGTCTGGCGAACGCGTTTGGCGCGAGTTCCGGATCGGCCACAGGCTCAACCCTGGGCCTCGACGGCATCCAGGAATGGCGCACGATCACCAATTCCTTCAGCGCCGAATATGGCATGACCATGGGCAGCCAGATGGTCATGGCCAGCAAAGGCGGGGCGAATGTGTTTCACGGCGCGGCCTTCGAGTACTTGCGCAACAACGTGATGGATGCCGCCAATTTCTTGTATACTCCCGGCCCCAACAATGATTTTAAACGGATACCTCCTTATAAGCGGAATGACTTTGGAGCCTCTTTTGGAGGTCCCATCAGGAAAGACAAAACGTTTTTCTACGCGGTGTACGAGGGCTTGCGGGAAAGAACGGGAATCACAACAGTGGACACTACGCTTCCGTTGGCGTGCCACGACCTCGTACCGAATGGCGCCAATTATACGATTGGCACCCAGGGCGACGCTACGGCCTGTGGTGGTTCAACGACTGTCAGCGGAGTGACAACACCAAATCTGACGACTGCCACGACTATTTACCCGGAGATTTATCAGTTGTTGCAAGTGATCCCGATACCCTCCGCTGGCGTCACCCTTGCTGGCGGCAACTATACGTATCCTTATACTCAACCCAATACCGAAGATTACGGGCAAATCCGTGTGGATCAGAACATTTCAGCCTCCGATTCCTTCTTCACTCGCTACACTATTGACAACGCCGCGGAAATCTTTACGGCCAGTTGGGTGCCGTTCACCACGCAGCAGGCCAGCAGGAACCAATATTTGACCCTATCGGAAAACCACATTTTCAGTCCGACCTTGCTGAATACCGCCCGCTTCTCGCTGAGCCGCACGGACGTTCCACAAACTGACCCTCCTTCAGGACTTACCGGGCAATATTATTCGATGATTCAGGGCCTGGAAATGGGCGGTCTAACGATCACGGGGGGCTTGAACCCGGCTTTTACCACTTTCGCTCTGGCCCCGCAGTTTGTGAAGCAAAACATCTTCCAGATGAGCGACGACGTCTTCAAGACTATGGGAAAGCACGCCTTTAAGTTTGGCGTCCTCCTAAACCACTATCAGGATGAGGTATTGCGTGAAACCAACGCAAAGGGAGCCATCGTCTACAACAATACTTCTCAGTTTATGCAGAGCGAGCCAGCTTCCTGGTCCACCGGACTCTCTCTAACACCCCCTCTCGTATCCGTGATCGGGAGAACATACCATTTCAATACGATTGGATTGTACGCGCAGGATGATTGGCGGCTACGCCCGACATTCACATTGAATTTGGGGTTACGTTATGAATTTACTACGACATACAACGAGGAAAATGGGCACGGCGCATCTTTTCGAAACCCCCTAACTGATCTTACAGGTACCGTCGGGGCACCTTTCCAGAACCCTTCCCTACACAACTTTAGTCCACGAATTGGCTTTGCCTGGGACGTGTTTGGGAATGGGAAGACATCGGTCAAAGGTGGATTTGGTCTGCTCTACGATATCGCCACTTTGGGCTTCTCTTTGTTTCAAACGAACTTAACTCCGCCCTGGGGAAGTTCCAGCTCGGCCTCGAACAGCGTGCAGTTCACGGGCGGCCCACCTACCGTAGTGCCGACCCCCTTACCTTTGACCTTCACGCAATCAAATTTGGGAAAGACGCTGAATGGCATTCAGTGGAACCTGAAGCAGCCTCAAATGTTGCAATACAACCTGGCTATAGAACGCCAATTGCCAGGGAATTTGGCGCTGTCAGTGGCCTACTCAGGGTCGCGCGGCACGCACATCATGTCTACGGTGGAGGGAAATCCGGTTATTCCTTCGCAGTTTGTGAACGGCCAACCGGTCTTCGACCCCTATAGTTGCGCGGGCGTTTTGTCCGCCGTCAATGCAGCTGGTTGCATACCCAATGCCGGTTTCGTAAGGGTGAATTTCGCTGTACCCGGAATTCCCGGTACCCCGAATAACAACTGGCAGAGCTACCAAATGACGGGGTCGCTTGGAGATTCCTGGTATAACTCTTTGCAATTGAACGTAACGCGACGCCTTACCAAAGGGCTTGAGGTCCAGGCCGCTTATACGTACTCCAAGTCCATTGACGATGGACAGGGTCAAGCAGGCGGCGAGACCAACGCGGCCAACATTTACCCCGCGTATTCTCAAAATCTGCGGCAAAACAAAGGACCGTCCGTCTTCGACAATACGAATAACTTCCGCTTGAACGCGATTTACCAATTCCCCGATTTTCACAGTAAGCAGGGCGCTTTGGGAACCGCTTTGAGCGGCTGGGGAGTCCGGGCGATTGTTGCCGACCAATCGGCTTACCCGTGGACGCCAACCCTTAGCAACGACCGCTCCTTTGACGGAGCATCCGGACCCACCGGTACAACGGCTAGCATTGACACCCCCAACTTTGCCCCCGGTTTCAATGCCTATAACATTACGCATGGCACGTTCCCTGCGGCTTGCACAGTAGGCGCCGGCGCAACGCAGACCACGATTCCTGCAGGGACGCCTTTGGGAGGCGTTGCGCATTTCTATGACCCCTGCGGTTTCGCTCTTCAGACGCCGGGAACCCTGGGGAACGTAACGCGGGATGTCCTCCGCATGGCGGCCTTCAACGACTTTGACTTTTCGATCACCAAGGACACCCCTCTGAAGTTTCGTGAGGGAGCGGCCTTGCAATTTCGTGTGGAGACTTTCAATATTTTGAATCACCCCAATTTGGGTGTGCCGAATCGAACTACTTACTCAGGGAGCCCCACCAGTGATCCTTCTGGCACGGAAGCACCTTCGGCAACCGCTGGGGCGATATCAGTCACAAACAATCCAGCGCGCGAAATTCAGATTGCGTTGAGGTTCGTTTTCTAATTCGAGCCATACGTCGGTAATTACAGGCTGGTTGCAGAATAGTGTTTCAAAGGCCGCTGCGTTCCGTTCACCTCGAACGGGGCGCAGTGGGCAACTCCCCTATTTGGAGTTACTATCGGGTTTTCCCGGGCGGGTATCTGGCTGACAATTGAAGGTTGAAGCAGCGAAAGGATGCGCGCGCGCTACACTCAACTACGTGGAGTCCTAAAATGAAAAACATAAGAACAATCTTGTTGGCATTCGCAGCGATGATGTGTGTCGGCACCAGCCTGGCGGCCTCCGATGCCGTCATTCAGGGAGTCGTCACCGACAACGCCGGAAAACCGATCCGTGGAGCGCTGGTCAAGGCGCAGGCCGGCTACAAAATCGTCACGCGATTTTCGCAGAAGGACGGCCGCTATGTAATTACGGTTCCGGCCGGGAGTTATTCCGTGACGGCCGATGCGTTTGGCTACAGCGCGCGGCGCGCGGACAAGGACACTGCCCAGGCAGGCGAGACCAACTTCAAGCTGACGCCCGGCATTGACGTTACGCATCTCTCCGGCGCGGATGTCGAAACCCTCTTGCCCGATAATGCTGAAACGAGAATGTTCCGCGCGGAATGCATTTCCTGCCACAACGTCGAACACCTCACTTTGCGCAGGGGAAGCACGGCCAAGGAATGGCAGGATTTCCTTCCGACGATGACGCGCGGCAGATTCCCCGTGGCCATGGACCCCAAGCAAAATCCGGGCACCAGCCAGGCGAAATTTGTCTTCCTGACAAATGCGCTGGCTAAATATTTTGGTCCGGACGCGCCCTTTTTCGGTCCGGACTCCGATCCCCCGACGCTCGATCAGATCAAGCATCCAGCACTCCCAGACGCGGCGCTGACTGCCACCATTCGTGAATATGAAATTCCCACGCCCATGCCCATGGCGCACAGCATGAGTGTGGACCCCGCCCGGGGAATCGCCTGGTGGGGAGAGGAATCGCACCTGGCCAACAAGGTTGGCCGCTTCGATATGGATACGGAAAAATTCACCGAATATCCCGTTCCCACTCAAAATGCCAGCGTGCACACCGGGATCGTCGGCAAGGATGGGCGTTACTGGGTAACGCTACCGAGCGGCGGCGAATCCAAAATCGTCTCCGTCGAGCCCGCCACCGGAAAGCTCACGGAATATAAATGGCCCGAGAAAAAAGGTAATCCTCACACTCTGGCGCTCGACCGGGAAGGAAACCTGGTGATGTCCGGAGGAGCCAGCGGAG
The DNA here is from genome assembly GCA_963705015.1 of Terriglobia bacterium. Classification (GTDB taxonomy): domain Bacteria; phylum Acidobacteriota; class Terriglobia; order Acidiferrales; family UBA7541; genus Palsa-360. The sequence goes on along the minus strand of CAVPIN010000002.1, from coordinate 3,748,557 downwards.
AGATCTGGACCTTCGATACCGAAACCGAAAAATTCGGATTCCACAAATTTACCGTCCCTCCGGCATATCCGGAGGACTCCATGATGTTTTGGACCAAGGCGCCCGAGGATTCTCTCCCGGCACAGGTGCGCGCCTCCTCTTACGACATTAAAGTAAACTCAAAAGGTGTTTATTATTTTACTATATTCAACATGGGAACGCTGATGAGCCTGGACCCCTCGACAGGAGAGACCAAGATGTATCACCCGTCCGGGACCCCCAGCATGCGCGGCATGACCATCGATCCGCAGGATAACGTGTGGTTCTCCAACTTCAACGGGCACAAGCTGGGCAAACTGGACGCGAAGACCCTAACGATCAAGGAATATCAACCGCCCACGCGGAATGCGACCCCTTATGGCATCCTCGTGGACAAGGCCGGGTACGTATGGTTCTCCGATCTGAACGGCAATAACATCTCGCGGTTTGATCCCAGGACCGAACAGTTCGTGGAATATCCACTCCCTACGCGCGAAGCGGGTCCCAAATTCATGTCCCTGGACGGCAAAGGGAAGGTTTGGTTTACCGAAGTGATGGGCGCTAAGATCGGCATGATCGATGCCGGGGATGGAAAGTAGCGTAAGCTTCAGCCTGTGTGATTTTGGTTTTCACCAACTTCAGAACGGCACACAAGCTGAAGCTTATGCTACTGGAAAGCAACAGCTAGCGAATCAACTACTTCTTTTCCACTCCTGCGGTCTTCTGAAAATCGAGGAACGTGCCGTTGTCTTCGCAAATGAATTCCACGATATTCCAGCCGGGTTTCAAGGTGAGCTTTCTGGTGGTCATGAAACTCTGCGTGTAAGCCTTGGGATCACTGATCGTGATAACGTCCTCCATGGTCTGTTTATCCAGGCGGCGTAGGCGTTCCACAATGTGCAACTCTTCGGAATGCGGATGTCCTTCGTCATCGAGCCAGGACCTGTCGTTGAAGCCGGTCACATCGACAACCAGCGTGTCTCCCTCCCACTTGCCGGTCGAGTCGCCCATCCACGTGGGAGTGATGATCTGGTGATCGCGCCCGTCGGTGAAAATCTGGCGCACGTAGTGGTCATACTCAAAAAACAACATCACGCGGCCGGGAATCTGGATGACTTCCATGGGGAACGTCATCATGTAAATCCCCGGCACACCCGGGGGAAGGCACTTGGCCAGTGGATCAGTGGTCTCCGACGAGGGCACCTGCCGGGGCCCGTGGGTGGGCCGGTTGGCCTTGTATCTCTCGTTGGCCCATGCGGTCATGGGGAGCTCTTTTAAGCGGTTCCCCTGCGTGTCGTACCATTCGACGTTGACGCTGGACGCTTGTACCCAAACTCCAGAGAGGTCGGCCGCCGGTTTGGCCTGCGCGGTTGCTGAATTTTCCGGCGTCTGAGCCTGCAAGCAGGACGCGAACGCAAGTGCGGCAACGAGCATCGCGCAACTTCTGACGTGTCTTTTAAGCTCGAACGTCATTTCAAACGGCTCCGGTCGCAGGCCGATTTCTGCAAAAGGGCTTTCCTGTGGTGATGATGCCGGTCAAATAATCATGGTGCCGGGCATTTCCGTACCATCCGCCAGCACAATTTTCTTGATTTGCATATTGTGCGAGCCGTTTTTGGTAGGCGACCCAATCACCGTAATTTCGTCGCCCGGCTTTACCGTGTCCTTGGTCCAGCCCGATCTCCTGGCCAGCAGACCCGGTGGAGGCATCTCACCGGCCCAGTTTTCCATTTTGCCATCCGCATTTTTTAGATCGAAAAAGATCAAGCAATGGGGATTCACAAACAGGAACTGCGTGACCGTGGCATGCACGGTCATCACATTTTTGGAGTCGTAGTCGGAGTTGCCGTGGTGCGCCCATACTGGAATCGCCGCCAGAAGAAGAACGGCGGCGATTCCAATCGGGTTCAACTTATTCCGTTTCATTTGCCACCTGTGCCGAACCGAATCGCGGGTTAAATCGCCTCGGTGGATGAGAATAGTTCCCACCCCTTCCGGGGTGGGCTACGTTGTGTCGTCCCTCCGGGATTTCGGACTGAATCGAATTAGTCAGGCACCCAAATCCATAGCCTGTCCTGCATTTTACACCAGCTAGAACGTCAGCTTCAGGCCCAGCTGGATGGCGCGGGCTCCGCCCGATCCGAGAACCACGTTGGGGGCCGCCACGTCGGGTGTTTGTGTGGGCAGGCCGAAGTTGCTCCCCGAGGGATCGGTGGATGGGGGAGCGAACTCCGGATGATTGAACACGTTGAAGAACTCGGCACGGAACTGCGCGCCGAGCCGCTCATATTTCCAGTTCTTGGTAACGGACATATCCACATTGTGGTAGCCCGTGGAGCGGAACATATTCCGGCCTGCTGTGCCGAAGGTCCCGATCGGCGCCGGGATCATCATCGAACTGCCCCGGGCATAGCAGCCGCCTTCGGTCGACCCAATTGCCAAGGCCTTAGTTGCACATGCGGCATTGGTCGTTCCCGCGAAGAATGGTATTGCAACCAGACTGGACTTGAAATCACTGGGGTTCCCGAAGAAATCCCAGCGGTCCCTGGTCTCTCCCGTCCCGCTGTAATCCTTGCCCGTGTCGATGGGATCCCACGGTGTGCCCGATTGAAGAGCCACGATACCATTGATTTGCCAACCTTCCAAAATCTGTCCCGGCGACTTTTTTCCGGGAATATTATAGGTGGGAGAGAAAGTAAAGTGGTGACGGACGTCGAAGTTGCTCGGTCCGTATTCCGCGCCGGGATTCAGGCTGTTCTCGGGCACGAGTGCGCCAAAATTCACCGAGCCCATGTCGGAAGCGTGAGCGTAGGTATAGCCCGCGACGAACGACAGATTATGGAAACTCCGCGCCGTCAAGCTCACCTGGAGACCGTTGTAGTTCGACCTGTCCAGATTTTGCAGCACAGCGATCTCGCTGAGATAGGGATATTGGTTGAAATAGGGACGGTCCGAAGCAAATTCACAATGCGTTTGGGGGATTGTAGCCGTAGAAGAGCACAGTTCGGGCGTGACTTCCATTGGTGCCTGGTTATTGAGTTGATTCACGTCCAGGACGCCCAAAAGGCGGGAGCCGTGATCCCCCACGTAGGCAGCTTCCGCAGACAGTGTGCTTGAGAATGCATGCTGTATGGATAACGTCCAGGTGGTGACGTAGGGCTCTCTGAAATTCAGGGCCATTGCCGTGATGCCGCACGGGGAGGCAGTCGAGCATGCTACCGTTCCCGACGGCAGCACCGGACCGGTGAGATTCCAAGTACCCGCCAATGTTCCTTGGCTCGTCACCGACGGCGTAGAAGCTGCAATCAAGCCGGTCCCTTGAGTGCCATTGAGCAGCGCTCCTGTGGGGATCACCGTTATACCGTGACCTGCGCCGTCGCCGGGTGACGCATTGATCATGGCGTTGAGCGAGAGCTGTTCGTACATGATCCCGCCTCCGGCCCGTACCACGGTGGTCCCGTTTCCGGTGACATCCCACGCCATGCCCAGGCGAGGTGCGAAATCGAAATGATCGGGCCTATAGACGGAACTGATCTGCTGCCCCACCTGAAGGAGGCCACCGGTCGGTGTCCAGTTCCCCAGCAGGTTATTCTTAGCCGTGGGTGGCTTGTCATATTCCCAGCGCAGGCCCAGATTCAACGTCAGCTTGCGAGTGGCGCGCCAGTCATCCTGGCCAAAAAAAGCGTACCCCCACTGATGCATGTAGCGCGTGGGGTCGCCCACGGCAGACTGAGTGCTCTTGAGAGCGCCGACCAAGTAATCCTCAAGCGGCGTGGAACCTGGAAAGGCGATTTTTCCGCTAAAATTGAACACTCCTTTACCATCGCCATAAACGGCTTGCTTCACGACGCCGTCGAGAAGTTCGCCTCCAAACTTGAAGGCGTGTGCGCCATGCAGATACGAAAGCTGATCCACGACGTCATAATCCGTGTTCGGGCCGCGGAAATTCGGCTGCTGGTTGCTGCCGCCGAATCCGGTAAATCCGGTTATGTTGACCTTGGGCATGCCTTGCAACTCGGGATTGGTGACGCCTGTGTTGATGCCGTAGGAAGTGACGGGCACGTTGTGGTCCACCGCTTGTGCGGGCCGAAAATAACGATTGACGCCCAGCCGGGCCTCGTTCACCCAGCTGGTGCTCGGCGTCCACGCCCAGTGCATGGACAGGGCTTGCGCTCGCACGTGGATCAGGGTATCGAAGGCTTGTTGCGTGACAGCGCTGTCTTCCGAGTTCCCGGTGTCGTTTCCGAAGAAATACGAACCGCTCAGGGTGTGTTTATCGTTGATGTGGTAGTCGATTTTTCCCACCACATTATTGGAGGTGTTCGCGTTCGGAAAATTGTTAATCAAATTAGTTCCGGGTCCGGGGTTCGTCGGCCAAAGCGCTTCTAGTTTGAGGCTCAGGGGGTTGGGGCTCGATGAGCAAGTGTACTTGGAACTACTACAAGTGCTAGCGTGTGCCGCGATGTCGGCCTGAGCATCTGGGATGCTAATACTTGTCGCGTTGGTCGCGCCGTTCGCTGACACCGACAGCGGGATCACCATGGGGGTTGCGTTGCCGACCGTGTAGGTTTGGCGCTCAAAGCCGGCAAAATAAAAAAGTTTGTCCTTGACGATGTGTCCGCCGGCTGTGCCCCCCCACTGCTCGAGCGCCACGGCTTGTGGCTTCACACTGAAGAAATTGTTCGCGTCCCACGCGCCATTGCGGCCGAAGGCGTAGGCTGTACCGTGAATCTGGTTCGTCCCCGATTTGATGCTTACGTTGACGACGGAACCCGGCTTCCAGCCAAATTCGGCCCTGGGATTTTCCTCCACGTTGAAGTCCTGGATGGCATCAATGGGCAGGATCGTGGCGGCATCCCCCGAAGTGGACGGCGAATTGATGATGCCCTGGCCGGAAAACGGCTCGTTGTTGTTCAGCCCGTCAATCATATAGTTCTGGTCTTCGGGACGAATTCCGTTGGTGCTCTGGTTCCACGCGGCGCCTCCCGCTACGGTCGTTACTCCGGGACGCAGCGATATCAGATTCATATAATTGCGGCCGTTGAGAGGCAGGTCATTGATCGTTTCGTTGCTGATTGTGCCGCCCAGAGTCGAACTGGTCGTGTCCACGAGCGGAGCGGCCGTAGTGACCTCGACGGTTTGGGCCACATCGCCGGGGACCATTTGAAGGTCAACGCGAACATCCTTGGCGGTTTCGATCAGGATGTTGGCCTGCTGCGCGGTCTTGAAGCCCGTCTGAGTTGCGCGCACGGAGTACGTGCCCGGCAGCAGGTTCGGCGCGTTATATTCTCCGGCCTGGTCTGTGGTCAACGTTCTTGCAACGTTGGTTCCTGTGTTCGTGACGATGACCATGGCGCCCGTGATGGCGCCTCCCGTTTGGTCAGTAACGGTGCCCAGAATACGACCGGTATTGGATTGCGCGGAAAGTGAAACACACGCAAAAAGCATCAGCAAACTCAAGCTCAGGAATCGTGTAAACATGCGGACCCTCCCCCTTGATGTCGCAGCTTCGTTCAGGAATCACTCAGGATTTTTCGTTTGACCCCGGCCTTCGTGCACCCCAGTAATTCGAAGGCCGACTGATGGGCGCGAGCGTATTCGGTTCAACCTTAAGAGAACATTAAGATGGAAGAAAATATTGTTCTGGCTGGAAAAATGGAGCCTAACAACGCCAAGCTGGCGGGAAAGTAGAAAAACCGGCGCAGGGATTTGCGGTCTATGCGGAAATGGAAAGGGCGCGGCTCTTGTCGTTGGTTTGCATTAACCACAAGAGCCGTGCCCCGTGAAATAGCTACTGCCCAATGTCTTATTGCGCATCGGCGGATTACAGAAAATATCCGCTGATTCTTGCCAGCATCAGAAGGTAACCTTCAGTCCAAACTGAATTTCACGCGAGGCAGTAATGGTTGTGTTGTTGAACCAGAAACCGGCATTCGTCGCGGAACCCGACAATGCTCCCGTGCCACCGGTTGTTGTGCTTCCTGTGCCAGCGGCATACGTATATGGCACTGAGTACGCCGCCTGGAAGTTGGCGTGATTGAGGATGTTGAAGAACTCGGCACGGAACTGCGCATTGATTTTCTCGCGCCAGAACTTAGTGTTCTTGAAAATTGAGAAATCAAAATCCTGAAGAGCCGGGCCTCTCATCTGATTTCGGCCAAGATCGCCAAGGGTTCCCGGAGCAGGATACGGGAAGCAGGCCAAGTTCAGCCAGTGATCGCGATTGCCGGTTACTGCGCCTTCCGGCGTCGATGCATTGCAACCCGGGGCCGAGGGATTGAAATCCGGCCTCTGGGCCACGTGCACGTTCGGGGAGATGAATCCTCCCGTAGCCGCCTGATCGTTGGGAATTGCGATCGAGAAAGGCAATCCTGTCCTGTCGGAGAAGATTCCGCTCAGCTCCCATCCGGATGTCACAAAATTGGCGGGAGCAAAATCGAAATGAGGGGATGGAATGTCATACACAAAGTTCAGAGCGAAGCTGTTTGGAACATCGTAGTCGGACACTGCCCTTTGCAGGTTCGTATTGAATGGCCAGGCATTACTGATGCTCCCGGGAAACTCGTTAGACGTGTATTCCTGCCCTCCATTGTCGATGCTCTTGGAATACGTGTAGGAGGCGTTGAACGACAAGCCGTGCCCCATCTGCTTCGCAAGGGTCGCCTGCAGCGCATTATAGGAGGCATAGCCGTAAAAATTCATCCCTTGAATGCGAGACCAGTTCGGATTGGCCTTGAAGACTTGGACCCCATTTACCAGTCCTGGGATGGGCTGAAAGCTCGCTCCCGTGGCTCCGCAGGCGACGGGAGCCTTCGTTAGGCCAAGGCTCGCCAAAGTAGCGGGGGAGGCCGAGCTCACCGCGCAAGTAGGCTGCCAGGGGAAGGTGTAATGCCCGTTTACAAATGTGACGTTGTTAGGCGTCTGGTAGTCCAGATCATTCTCCGCGACGGGCAGGTGTACGCCACGCGATCCGACGTAGCCCAAGGTGAGGCTCATCGTTGGAGTGAGCTGTCGCTGGATGCTTAGATTCCATTGCTCCTTGTACGTGGCCGGCGGCTTGTTCTGGATGTACATGGTCAGCTCAGTGTTTGGGCTAATATTCGTCAACAACCCGTTTGGAAAACAGGACGGGGCAGGTGTGCAAGTAGGGTTGGATACGATGCTCTCGTTGTAATACGGAAATGAGCGATCCAGCCGCAGGGTGAATAGGTTGGGGGTAAGGAGAATATCGTATATACCGAACGCGCCACGTACCGACGATTTCCCATCCTTGAAGGGATCCCACGCGAATCCGACCCTGGGGGCGAAATTTTTGAAGGAGTTGTTTTGATAAATTGGGTTGCCCCGGTACGGCGAGGCAGGAATCGCTGTAGGGCAAGCGGGGCTCACCGGGCAACCCGGAGTGTCCGTGTTGAAGTTAACGATGACAGAGGCTTTGCCATACGCCTCTTTGTCCACCGTATCCGGCTCATAGCGGACTCCCAAGTTGAGCGTCAGATTCGAGAGAACGCGGAAATCATCGACGATATAGGCGCCGAAAACCTTGCCTCGATAAGCGCGGGCAGGGTTGGAACCAGGAATGTCGATATTGGTTTGAGACGGGGCAATCCCCTGTATGAAGTTGGCTGTGTTGTTGAACACAAACTCCCCGGAAGGAAAGTTCGATTCCTCAAGATTCGTGTTGAGGTCCTCGAAGCTTCCCCCAATGCGAATATTGTTGCGCCCCTTGACCCATGATAGGTCGTCGCTTGCCTGTGGGGATGTGTAAGCAAAGTTATCGGTGGCAATGTCCAATCCGCCGGGGGTAAAGCTGCCGATGGAAGTTACGGAGAGTACGCCCATCGTGTGGCCGGGAATCCAGCCGATTGTCCTGTCGCTGATTGCGGAATTCTTGGGGTCGGTAAATACGCCAACGGGGGAGTTGATCCGGTTGACTCCCCCACGCGCGGTGTTGATTATCGTCGGACTGAAGACGTGCTGGAACGTCAATATGGCCCTCTGTGTGCGCGACTGAGTAAGAGAATTTTTGTCCTCGTATGAGTCGGGTGAGTCGGTGTGAGCAAGGTCGTAGTTATAGCTGACGCTCAGCATGTTGTTGACGTTCATCTGATAGTCAACTTTTCCAATCACATAGTTGTCAATGCCTGGTGCGCCTCCGCTGGCTTGGAAGACCCCGGTATCTCCAAGACCCGGCACCGTTGGTTCGGGAAATGCGGGCAAGTACTGCGCGGTAGCCGGCGAAACCGTGTATTGCTTCTTGTATTGCCCGTTGGTCTGTAGCGCGCATGTCCCGTCGATGATCTTTGTAGGATCGCAAACCAGGAGCCCTTTTCGTGCGTCGTCCGAGAGCGTATTCGCAGATGAGTTCACTGGGTTGAACTGCCGCACGCCCTCATAATCCGCGAAAAAGAACAGCTTGTCCTTTTTGATGGGGCCGCCAACATCGGCTCCGAACTGGGCACGCCGGAACTCCGGAATCGTCGGTGGATTGAAGAAATTGCGGGCATCCAGACGGCTGTTGCGGAGGAAACCAAACCCGCTCCCGTGGAGCTCATTGGTGCCGGATTTCAGGATGGAATTGATGACGCCGCCCACGCTGCGCCCGTATTCTGCTGAGAAGCCGCTGGACAGCACGGTGAACTCCCGAATGGCGTCCACACCCATATTCGCGCCCAAGGCATTTCCGGGGCTGTTATTCCCGTAGTCATTCACAACGAATCCATCTATGCGATAGACATTTTCGGTGGAACGCGCGCCGGCCACAAATATCTTTACGCCAGCCCCAGTGGCGCCACCGCCGGCCGCACCGCCCATATTGACGACGTTGCTCTGCGTCAGCGCGAGCTGCAGCCAGTCACGCGCGTTCAGCGGCAATTCGCGGATGGAACTATCGTCGACCAGTCCCGAAATCGTGGCGTTCGAAGTGTTGATCTGCGGCGCCTCTCCCGTTACCTCAACCTGCTGGGAAACCGAGCCGACTTTCAAGCTAAGGTCAGCGCGAACTACCGCGCCGACGGTCATGGTAAGCCCCTTTTGAATCTCAGTTTGAAAGCCCTGGGCGGTGACGGTCACGTCATACGCGCCTGCTGGGACACTGACAATGTTGTAGCCGCCGGCAGCGTCGGTCATCGTGCTGCGCTCTGCGCCTGTTTCCAGACTCTTGGCGGTGACGGATGCGTTGGCCATGCTCGCCCCCTGCGCGTCCTTGACCGTACCGACAATGCTCCCGGTCACGGTTTGCGCGTGCGAGGAAGGCAAGCTCACGAGCAACAGCAGAACCGTTGCCATAACCACCCAGATAAAATTATGAGTATTGCGATTTCTCTTCAAGGCACCCCTCCTTGGGAGACAACATTTGAAATCGTCACTAATTACAGAAAGGAAGATTCGTTTTAAAAACTGGCAGGACTTTACCTTAAGATCGCCTTAAGATGCAAGGAAAAAGGCATTGATTCTCGAGGATTTTGATTTCAGCGACCAGACCAGTCGCGCCCTACAAATCACTCTTCTGATTACTTTTGCGCAGTCTGGTTCGAACCGGCAAGGTAGAAGTACCCGACTCTATTATTTGTCGGAGTCGCGTACCACATCCTTCCCTGGGGATCGAGGAAAAACTCCCTGTAAAGTCCCTCAGAATGGGGGATGGGATATTCGGTTACCTGGCCCGTCTGTGGGTCGAGGCGGTTGATCGTATCCTGGTTGGTCGAGTCAAACCAAATGTTGTTCTTCTGGTCGATGCCAAGGGCGTAAGAGCTCGGCGAAGGCCCCGGCAGGGGGAACGACTTGAAAGTTTCCGTCTTGGGATCGAAGCGGCCAAGAATATCTCCGCGGCGGTTGCTGAACCACACCATTCCACTCGAATCTACCTGCAGGCGCTGGGCGCCACCAATCTTTGTCGGCCATTGGGAGATCTTCCCTGTTTTTGCGTCCACGCGTCCAATGGCGCCATCCTGGTTGCTATAGACCGCAAACCACTTGTTCCCTTGTGCGTCCACGATCACGCCGTATGTGGAAGGTACTTCCTTGTAGTCCATGAATTTCTTCGTTTCCGGATCAAAGCTGCTGAAGGGACCACCGCTCATCCACAAGGTACCTTGCGGGTCCATGCGGATCGTGTGCTTGCTGCCGCCGCCTCCTTCTTCGCCGCCGCTTCGGCCAGTGCCTGCTGTGTCCTGGTATTCGTTGATCTGCCCTGTCTTCGGATCAAGGTGGGCGATCTTGTTCAGGAAGAACTCCGTGAACCAGACGGTGCCGTCCGACACAGGAATCGCCGAATGGATGCCGGCGGAGGGTACTTCAGGGGGCAGGCTATAGAATTTGACTTCGCCGGTCTTGGGATTGAGACGCCCAACCTTGTTCCCGTTCCCGTAGTAAGGCATCCACAAATTGCCGTCCTTGTCGGGCGCGGCGCTCCACGGCAGTCCCTTGGCATCCGGGGAGGTTACGTCATATTCGACGTAGACGATATTCATGGCTTGTTCGCTAAATGGGCGAACCAATTTCTGGTAATCGGGCAGATCCGCGGGAGACTTCGGCTTTGTGGAATCCGGACCAAACGTCGCGGTCAGGTACTTGACGATCTTGTCGGCTCTCGCGTCCGAGAAGCGAGGACCAAGGTCCATGGTTTCGCGCATATACTGCACGCGGTCGCGCCAACCCTCTTCGTCGCGCGTCGCGGTCGCCATGCGGGTCTGGAAGGCATGGCACACAAAGCAGCTGCCGAAGAGTTCGTCATGTCCTTCGCCCTTCGGCAGGAGCTGCATCCCTTGATAAATGCTCAGGTCGCTCCAGCGCACTGTCCCTTTCTGCAAACTGAAGTCGAAGGAGACGTTTTGCTTGTCGCTCACTGTCACATCATTCTGCGCGGCGCTTTGATAGCCGATGGCCCGGATGCGGACCGTGTACTTGCCGGCGGGCAGGTTATCGATGTGATATCGCCCGTCCTTGTCAGACAGCACGTTGACCGACATCTTCGTTTGGGAGTTCTGGGCGATGACAAACGCTCCCATGAAGGGTGCGCCGTCGGTCCCTTTGACGTGCCCGGTAACCGTGGCTGCGTGAGAAAAGGGAACAAGAAAAACCAGGCCGATGACGAGCGCAAAAAACCTGCTCAATAGGCGCATATTTCCTCCAGTGCAATTGTGACGCATGATCTTGTGCGCGGGTTCCACAAAATTTCCGGCGCTTCCCGCCTGTCTCACTATTATAGGCTTTATCCCAAACAGAATCTGGCCCTATGTTGTGACCGTACCTTGAGAGGGCTCCGAAATGCAACGAAAATTTCCAGCGATACACATCACAGGCGGAGCTTGAACCGGGTGGACAGCCCGCGTATGATTCGCGCAGGCTGGAATCAGGCATCAGAAATTTCCAGGGACAGGACTGGCCGGTTGAAAAAATTAGCGACAAAACGGGGAGCGCTCGCAGCGGTCTTGCTCTGCGCCGCGGTCTCATGGATCGGATTTGCGGCCGCCGCTCAGAACGAATCGAAGACCGAAACGTTCAAGGGGCGGCTGTCTCCTGTGCCCATTGACGTAACGATGATGTCCAGGATCGCGGGATCGGGTTCGCTCACGGCAATGCTGGCGGGCAAAACGCTCACACTTTCGGGAACGTTCGAAGGACTCCGCTCGCCCGCGACGACTGCGCAGATTCGCCGGGGGCCAAAAGGCATTCCCGGCCCGGCGATAATTGACTTGACCGTTTCGAAAGCGGAAAAGGGCACGGTCAGCGGCTCGTTCGAACTGACGCCGGAGCAGATTACGGACCTCAAGAGCGAGCGGTGGTACGTGCAAATTCAATCCGAGCGCGCCCCCGAAGGCAACCTGTGGGGCTGGCTCTTGCACTAAGCGGCACGGTCAGGGAGTGACGATGCAGGGAGCAAAGGCATATCGATTCGTAGCGTGCGGGGCGATGGCCGTGTTGGCTATCGCTGTTGCTTCTGGTCAGCAACCCCCAAGAACCGCTCCCTTCACTCGCGCGCAAGCGGAGGCGGGCCGCGCGACCTATCAGTCCAAATGCGCAAGCTGCCATTTGCCGGACCTTAAAGGCAGCAACGAAGCGCCTCCCCTGTCGGGCGGCAATTTTGTAAACACGTGGCGCAACCGCACGACCAGCGATTTGTTTAACCGCATCCGGAACACGATGCCCATGAGCAATCCGGGCTCTCTCAGCGATGAAGAGGCCGTCACGATTGTAGCGTTCATTCTGCAATCGAATGGCGCTTCGCCGGGCACTCAGGCGCTCACAGCCGAGACGTTAGTGCCGATCGGCGCGGTCGTCAGGGGAGAAGGGAATGCGGCGGCTTCGCAGCCCGTGCAAAACGAATCTGCAACAGCGCCTCCCGCACCGGCGCGAGCTGCCGGCCCGCCCACAGGCCTCATCGTCGCCGGCGAAGTGAAAAACTACGTCCCGGTCACCGACCAGATGCTGCTGCATCCCGATCCCGCCGATTGGATAATGGTCCGCGGCAGCTATCAAGCGTGGAATCACAGCGCGCTTACGCAAGTCACGCGGGACAACGTGAAGCAACTCAAGCTGGCCTGGGCCTGGTCCATGAACGACGGCATCGGAGCGAATGAGCCTACGCCTCTGGTCCACAACGGCATCATCTACCTCACCAATACGGACAACATCTTGCAGGCGCTCGATGGCCGCACGGGAGACCTCATCTGGGAAAATCGCCTGCGGCCCACGGGCTTGAGCGTTGGGACCGGCGCCATGCGCAACTTGGCCATCTATCAGGACAAAGTTTTTGCGGCCACGCTGGACGCGCACCTGATCGCCCTCGACGCGCGCACGGGCAAGACCGTCTGGGACGTGGCCATGGCCGATCATGCCAAGGGCTACGGAAACTCGAGCGGACCTATCATCATTGGCGGCAAGGTGGTTCAGGGACTGAATGGATGCGATCGCTACAAGGCGCAGGACAAGGATCAGGGCTGCTTCATCAGCGCCTTCGATCCCGCCACCGGCAAGCTGCTCTGGAGATTCAACACGCTGGCGCGCTCAGGAGAGCCCGGCGGCGATTCCTGGGGCACTCTGCCGAACATGCTGCGCGTGGGCGCGGAAACCTGGATTACCGGAAGCTACGATCCGGAACTGAATCTGACCTACTGGGGCGTTGCGCAGGCCAAGCCCTGGATGCAGGTAAGCCGCGGCACCAAGGGCACGGCGCTGTACTCGAGCTCCACGCTGGCTCTGCGGGCCGATGACGGCAAGCTGGCCTGGTATTTCCAGCACGTGCCCGGCGAGACGCTCGACATGGACGAAGTGTACGAGCGCGTCCTGGTGGACATCGGCGATTCGCAAGACGCTGTTCACCATCGGCAAGACAGGCATCCTCTGGAAGCTGGACCGCATGTCCGGGGAGTTTATCGACGCCAAGGAAACCCTCTTCCAGAACATCTTCTCCATCGATCACAAAACAGGCAAGCTCACTTATCGTCCCGACATTCTGGAGCAGGAAATCGGAAAGTGGACTCCTTCATGCCCCAGCACCGAAGGCGGACACAACTGGCAGGCCATGAGCTACGATCCCGGAACCGCGCGGCTGATCATTCCGCTCAGCCAAAGCTGCATGGAGATGGCCGGGCGCAAAGTCGAGTTCACCGAAGGATCGGGCGGCACGGCGGGCGACCGTCTCTTTTTCGAGATGCCCGGCACCGATGGCAACGTCGGCAAACTCGCCGCCTACGATGTGAAGACCATGAAGGAAGTCTGGAGCTGGCAGCAGCGGCCTTCGTTCCTGACCGCCGTGCTATCGACCGCCACGGGCCTCGCGTTCGTGGGCGATCTCGACCGCAACTTCCGCGCCGTCGATGTAAATACCGGCAAAGTGTTGTGGCAGATTCGCCTCGGCACTTCCGTGCAGGGTTTTCCTGTAACGTTCAGCATTGGCGGCAAACAATATGTCGCCGTCACTACGGGCCTCGGCGGCGGCAGTCCGCGGAATGTGCCTCGCACGATCTTGCCGGATGTCCGCTACCCGCAGAATGGGAATGCGCTGTATGTGTTTACGCTGCCGGAGAAGTAGTAGAGAAATTACAGTCAATTAGTTTCGCCTTTCTCTGAATTCAAACGCTTCTCGTGTAAATTATTTTCGCTCAAACAAAACCTCAGGCGCATTCTCAGCGATTTCAGTACAATGTGCGGCTGCGACACTTCGTATGACAATAGTGGCAGCAAATCAGATTTGCATCAGGGAGGCAGGATGTCCGGAACGGGATCATCACCGCGTAAGCTCACGATGGATGACATGCGCGCGGCGGCGGAGCGGCTGAAGAACTGGGGGCGGTGGGGCGCGGACGATGAGATTGGGACGCTCAATCACACGCGGCCGGAAGATATCGTCGCGGCGGCGCGGCTGGTGCAAAAGGGCAAGGTGATTTCGCTGGCGCTGCCCTACGATCAGCGCGGGCCGCAGGGCGGGAAGACGAAATATCCCGCGCAGGGGCGGTTCAATCCCGTGCACCTGATGATGCGCACGGGCACAGACGCCTATTCGGGAGTGCTGGACAGCCGCAAGATTCGCAGCGCCGATGACGTGATCATGATGCCGACGCAGTGCGGCACGCAGTGGGACGGGCTGGGGCACATTTTCTATGGCGATCATATGTGGAACGGCTACGACTGCCGCACGGTGACCTCGGCGGGCGCGCAGAAATGCGGCATCGAGAAAACCAGCGAGCGCATGGTGGGCCGCGGCGTGTTTCTCGACATTCCGCGCATGCTGGGGATGGAACATCTTCCGGATGGCTTCGCGATTACCAGCGAGCTGCTCGATAAAGCGGAAGGCCACTTTGGTGTTGCCGCGCGGCGCGGCGATTATCTGATTGTGCGCACCGGGCAGATGGAAGCCATGATGGCCGCGAATACCTGGGACGGCTATCCGGGCGGGGATGCTCCGGGCCTCGCGTTTGAGACGCTCGACTGGCTGCAGAAAAAACAAGTCGCGGCCATCGCCACCGACACCTGGGGCGCCGAAGTGCGTCCGAACGAGATTGAGGAAGCGAATCAGCCCTGGCACTGGATTTCCATTCCCATCATGGGGCTCACCGTGGGCGAGATTTTCTTTTTGAAGGAACTCGCAAAAGATTGCGCTGCTGACAATCGCTACGAGTTCATGTTCGTGGCCCCGGCGCTGCCGGTGACGGGGGCGGTGGCTTCGCCCGTCAATCCACTCGCGATTAAGTAGAACCGGAGTGCTTCACCACAGAGAACACAGAGGGCACAGAGGAAGGGCGCAAGAGAAGTTGACGGGCTAGCCAGAATTAATTTGCCGCCGATTTTGATTTCTCTGTGTTCTCTGTGCGCTCTGTGGTGAAATCTGTTTCCTGAGGTTAAGTCATTGGCGACCATATCTGCCGGGGATTTACAGAATAATCTGACGGTTTCGCAGGCGCTGGCGAAACTTGTGCGCGCTTACGGTGCCGAGTATGTGTTTACGTTGACGGGCGCGCCGCAGAATCCGCTGATCGACATGCAGAATCACGAAGGCGTGCGCGTGGTGCTGGGGCGCAGTGAGCGCTCGGCGTTTGCCATGGCTGATGCCTACGCGCGCGTCACCGGGAAACCAACGTTCGGCATCGTGCAGTTCGGTCCCGGCGCGACGTATTTGCCCGCCTCCATCATCGATGCGTACTGGGCGTCGAGCCCGCTCATCGCCATCAGCGGCACGACCAATACGAATACGCGCTTTCGCTACGAATATCAGGAAGTGGAACAGACTTCGATGTTTCCCGCGATGACCAAATGGGAGGGAGATTTGCCGCAACCCGAGCGCATCGGCGACGTGCTGCGCACGGCGGTTCGCGCGGCAGTGAGCGGCGTGCCGGGCCCCGTGTATCTGGGGATTCCCGCGGACTGGTTCGGCAAACGTCTCGCTACCGCGCCTGATCTTTACGCAGAGCCGGCGTTCATGCGCACCCCGGCGGGAAGAGTTGCGCCGGTCGCGCCGGATGTGGAACGCGCCATCGCGTTGCTGGCGGGCGCGGAGAAGCCCGTGCTGATTGCCGGCGGCGGCGTCATTCTCTCGGAAGCGTGGGCCGAGCTTACCGCGCTCGCCGAGACTTTGAACATTCCGGTGGTGACCACCATGGCGGGCAAGGGGAGCATCGCCGATACTCACGCGCTATCGGTCGGCGTCTGCGGCCGCTATTCGCGCAAGGTGGCCAACGATACGCTCGCTGCCGCGGAGTTTTGCCTCGCGGTCGGCACCAAGCTCAGCTCGATGGGCACGGACGTGTTCAAGTATCCCCGCAAGGGCACGCGCGTCGTGCATATCGATCTCGATCCGAATTCGCTTGGCCGAACTTATCGCGAAGAGCTGTCGATCGTAGGGGACGCGCGCGAGGCGTTGGTTCTGTTGCGCGAAGCGGCGGTCGCGGCGCGCGTCGATGGCAGCCGCTGGGCCGCTTGGACCAGGCAAGTGCAAGGCTCAGTTGCCGCGTGGCTTGCGGATCTCGAGCGAGAGTCGCGCGAACCGCTCCATGAAGGACGGATCAATCCGTATCACATTCTTCGTCTGCTCGATCAGCATGTCGGCGGCGACGATCTGCTGGTGGCCGACACCGGCTACATGGCAGCCTGGGCGGTGACGTTGCTGCAGCAGAAGAAGCCCGGACGCAATACGTTGCGGGCCGCGGGGTCGCTGGGGTGGGCGT
This sequence comes from Terriglobia bacterium, assembly GCA_963705015.1. GTDB lineage: Bacteria > Acidobacteriota > Terriglobia > Acidiferrales > UBA7541 > Palsa-360. The sequence continues at coordinate 3,731,875 of CAVPIN010000002.1, read as the reverse complement.
TCCCCGGTGCATTCGGCGCGAAGCTCGCGGTGGGCGCCAAGCGCCGCGTCTTTGGACTCAACGGAGATGGGGGCATCGGTTACCACCTCACCGAGCTTGAGACCGCGCTGCGGCTTAAAATTCCAGTCGTGCAGATTGTTCTGAACAATTGTTCGCTGGCGTTTGAATATCACGTGCAGAAATACGTGCACGAAGAGATGTGTCCGGAGGCCAGCGAATTTCTCGATGTGAACTTCGCGGATGTGGCCCGCGCATTCGGCGCTCATGGCGAGCGCGTCACTTCGCCCGAGCAATTCCTCCCGGCATTGCGCCGCGCGGAAGAATCAGGCAAGCCCGCGATTGTCGACGTGGCCGTGAGCCGCGAACTTCCGCCGCCAGTGACGCGCTATGAGGCGGCCGGCTTGCGCAAGGTCTGAAGCAGTCTGTGTGAGAACCGCAGGATTAGACCCTCAGCGGCTGAAGCCGGATTGATTTTGCAGATCTTATGTCGTGGCTTAAGCCACGACCCACAAAGAATTTCAAGGTCACCCACGGTTCCTGCAGCCCCGCCGGGAAGCGGGTGTTGGCTCTACCGGGCGCGCGCTAGTGAGTCGGTTTGTTGAGTAGGACAGACACTCTTGTCTGTCCTGCGCGTACCTGCCGCGGCGGACGCGGACAGGCAGGAGTGCCTGTCCTACAAAAACCGGGCGCGGGCGTTACTTGAAGACTGACGGAATTTGAGACCCGCCTTGATAATGACGTCCCCAGACCAAGCCGCCTTCATCAGCGCCCGGCTCGACCGTCTTCCTGCCACGCGATACATCTGGAAGCTGGTGTTGCTGTTATCCCTGGGCGGATGTTTTGAGTATTACGATCTTTTTTTTACCGCGTACATCGGGCCCGGACTTGTCCGCAGCGGGCTTTTCGCGATTACTTCCGCGTCATATTTCGACTATAGAGCACTGGCAAGTTTTGTGTCCGCAACATTCGCGGGGCTTTTCATTGGGACTCTCGTCTTCAGTTACACTGCGGACCGCTCTGGCCGCCGCCTGATTTTCACCTGTTCCCTGCTGTGGTATTCCGCCGCAACGGTGGCGATGGCGTTCCAGTCTTCCGCCGCGGGCATCCTGCTGTGGCGAGTCATCGCGGGAATCGGCATCGGCGTGGAACTCGTGACGATCGATGCCTACATCGCAGAACTCGTGCCCAAGCAATTGCGCGGACGGGCCTTCGCATTTAATCAAATCGTCCAATTCAGCGTGGTGCCGTGTGTGGCGCTGGCCGCGTGGCTGCTGGTGCCGCTTCGCCCGCTGGGACTGGATGGCTGGCGCTGGGTAGTGCTCATCGGTGCGGCGGGCGCGCTGTTTGTGTGGGTCATCCGGCGACGCGTGCCGGAAAGTCCCCGATGGCTGATTTCGCGCGGCAGGCTGGCAGAAGCAGATCGCGTCGTCGCGGCGATGGAAGCTCGCATTGAGCCGGAATTCGGGAGACCGCTGCCTGCGGCTGTTCCCGTAGCCAGCGATGAGCGCCGGGGAAGTTTTGTCGATATTTTGCGCACGCCATACCTCGGACGCACGCTGATGCTGATGGTCTTTCATTTTTTTCAGACCATCGGATACTACGGATTCGCGTCCTGGGTGCCCACGCTGATCATTGCGGCGGGAATCACTACGACGCTAGGCCTGCGCTATTCCTTTCTGATCGCTCTAGCGGCGCCACTGGGACCGCTGCTAGCGATTGGCGTTGCGGACCGCGTCGAACGAAAGTGGCAGATCGTCGCAAGCGCGATGTGCATCGCCGTGTTCGGCCTGCTCTTCGCGCGGCAAAGAAATCCCATCTGGCTGATTGCCTGCGGCGTGCTGCTGACGTGCGCGAATAATTGGATGTCTTTCGCATTTCACGCCTACCAGTCCGAGCTTTTCCCCACGCGCGTGCGCGCCCAGGCGGTGGGGTTTGTCTATTCGTGGAGCAGGCTGAGCGGTATCTTCAGCAGCTTCCTGATCGGATTTTTCCTGCGCGATTTTGGCGTGGTTGGCGTATTTGCCTTCATAGCGGTTTCCATGCTGGCCGTGGTGCTTTCCATCGGGATCTTCGGGCCGCGCACGCGCGGCCTCGCTCTGGAAGAAATTTCGCGATAAACCTGCGTCCCACGGCGCACTCCTGTCAACCCGGAACTGCCTATGGCAGACAATCCGCGATCGCTGTAACCTAGATACGTACGAGGCGGCGCGATGGCCACTCTGAGGCAGGTTCATGATGAAGACTCCCGGAAAGCTCCCTTACCTGGTTTTGTTGGGAATAATTCTGACCCTGGCGGGAATGCTCCTGGCACAAAGTGCCCCCGATCGGACCCTGTTTGTGAACGGAAAATCCGTGGGCACGGTCACGCAAATCGGCGGGCGCTCGTATCTCGATCTTGACACCGTAGCCCAGATCGTGAATGGCACAGTTACCGTCGAGCCCAATCGGATTCTGCTGGTCACTACCGGACGGGAACCCGGCTCGAATTCCAATGCGCCGCCCGTCCCGCAGGGATTATCCAAGGAGTTTGCGCGCTCCGCGGTCGCCGAACTCTCGGAAATGAGGGAATGGAGAGGCGCTGTGGGAGCGATCCTTGCCTACGGCTCGCCGGTAGTCGGGTCGTGGCCTCAGGATTACCACGACCGTGTCGAGGCAGACCTCGCACAAACGGCCGTCGCCGCGTCCACCGCCGCGGATCAGGATGCTCTGCAACTCCTCAGAAATGAATTTGGAAATCTCTCGCAGTGGGCCAGCGACATTGTTTCGGCACGACAATCCCTGAACGCCACCAAGTCCGTGGATCCAACCGCCATGCAGAACGATCCGGCCCTTGCAAAGGTCACGCAGTGCAGCAGTTTTCTAAGTTCCATGCTAGTGAGCGGAGTTTTCGCCGACGATCCCAGCTGTCATTAACGGGCGTTGCGCCGTTACATCCCTCGAAGACGGGCGACCGCGGCGGGCACATTAGTTCCTTCCTGAAATAGCCGGATCGCGGCAACACCTGCAGCGCCCGCGGCCACACAGGACGCCGCATTCTCCAGATTCACGCCGCCAATTGCGAGAACGGGAATTTTTACGGAGGCGCAGACCTCGCGCAGACGTTCGATTCCCTGCGGGGGGCCGAAAGCAGCCTTGGACGGAGTTCCGAACACGGGACCAAAAAAGATATAGTCCGCGCCACCGCGTTCCGCCGCAATCGCTGCGTCCATCGAATGGCAAGATACGCCAATCTGGAATTCCGCGCGGCCTGCGGATCGCCGCCACTCCGCGAGCGCTTCCACGGGCAAAGACATTTCCCCCAGGTGAATTCCCGCCGCGCCCGCGGCTAGAACCACGTCCAGCCGATCATTGATCAGAATTCTTGCGTTGGTCCCTCGCGCGGCGTTCATCGCATCCCGCACCAAGCTGGCCAGAGGGCGTGTATCGAGGTCCTTTTCACGGATTTGAATCCAGTCGACCCCGGCCCTGGCCGCGTTCCGGATGGCTTCGAGCAATGTGTGCCCGGGCGGCAGCGCGCGCTGGTCGGTCACATAGCAGAGGATGGGCTTAGTTCCGGGTGGCAACGGATTCCGCGTCTCCACGCAACATACTCCCGGCAAGCAGGATATCCAGGGCACCCAGACCGGTCACGGCGCCGCGCACGGAGGGATGCAGCAGAACAGGAACGAGACCAGGGTACTTATCGAGGAAAAAATTGTGGTCCCAATATCCGAGCCAGGGCAAAAGAATCAAGAGCACACCCATTAGAAAGACATCGAGGCTTAACAATGCGTGCAGGAAAGATTTCATGCAGGGTGCGCTTAGCGCGTCTTGCCGAGAAGTGCGATCCTCTCGGAGACATCTCGGTAATCGATATTCATGGCATAAACCTGGGAAAAGCTCCGAAATGCGGAGTCCGTTTCCCCGGCCAGCTCCTGCGCTACCCCTAGATCATACCGCAATGCGAGGATGGATTCCTGATCAAGTCCCGGCGTCTTCAGAGCACGTTCATACCAGATGGCGGCAATGGCGGGCTGCCCCTTCTCCATGAACGCCAGGCCCAGCAGCGTACTACATTGCATGGCGTAACGGAACGCCGGCCCCTTGTCGGCCGAACTGGCCACCTTCTGGAATTCACTGATGGCTTCTTCCAGCAGGCCCATCTCCCGGTAAGCGATGCCGAGATTGTAGTGAGTTTCAAGATCCTCACCATCTTTGTTGACTTCACCCAATTCGGACCGAAATTCTTCAAACAGGTCAGCGAGAGGCCCGCTTGTTGTATTGTCTGCAGGCGCATGCTGTGCAGGAACGCCGTTGGGACGCGCGGCGGCAGCCGGCGCCTGCTTCTTAATCTGGGAATGTGGCATCTCGGCTGGTAAATCCATTGACGATGTGGCCGATTCGACGTCCGCAGCGAGGTCGGCAAGCAGCGCATCCGCGGTCAGGCCTGTGCTTTGCGCAACTGCAGCGGGGGGCACAGGCTGCAGTTCGATTTCAAAGGCCGGCGCTTCCGGGACTGCAACCGGCGCAGGGGGTGGCTCGCTGGGTTGTGGCGTCCCTGGCTGTGTGGTGTCTTCCAACTGCTGGGAAAGCGCCGCCCATTCGTCCGACAAATCAACTTCGTGAACGACCGATTCAACCGGCGCGGGAGTGCTCGCGGGAACGCTCGCGGCGGGAGCGGGCAATTCCTGAGCAGGAATTTCCGCTACGGGTTCATCCAGAGACGCTTCAATGGTCGGCACCGTAAATTCTTGCGGCTCTGCGGGGGCCTGCGAAGTGGCAGCAGGCGCTTCCCCGGGAGCGATCCCTGCGGCGCGTTGAAACCGGCGGCGAAATTCCGCATAACGTTCGACTGCGGCGTCGTCCTTGCGTTCGGTGGCAATCTGTTCCAGCAGCGTGGCAAGCTCCACCGTGCGGCGATCGTTGCCGGCTCCTACAGAAAGATCCAACAGCCGTTCCAGGATGGGCGCGTGCTTGGGGGCTCGTTCCAGCACACTTTCCAGCAAATCGATGGCTTTTTGCGTGAGCCCATAACTGGAAAATAGATCAACGTCGGTCAGGGCTTGCGTGACGAATCGTTGCGTTTCCTCCTCCAGCGCCGGCTCGGTGGACGCAGGGGATGTGGGTTCGGCTTTGGCTTCCGCGGGGGCCAGCTTCACCGGTTGCGATATCTCCCCGGATACGCGTTCGAGGCCCAACTTTGCACGCAGTTGCACATACTTGCGCCGCGTCGTTTCGTCTTCCGGGGTTCGCTCCAGAAGTTGCTCGTAAATGGCAAGTGCTCGCTGGTCGTTTCCTGAAGTTTCCAGCGCGTATGCAAGTTGCGCCAGCGCGTCAGGAAGACGGAAGGAATCGCTGGCCTTTCCGTAGAGATCGACCAGCCATTCCAGGGGTTCAACCTGGCCCGGACGGTTCTCCGCGAGCCGCGAAAGACTCTGTGCCAGGGCTTCATGTTCACCCGCGTTAATCATCGTTTCCCGGATGAGCCCCAATAGAGCATGCGCGCGGTCGAGGTCGCCGGATTCGAGCAGTGTGGACGCAACTTGATGCGCAACCTTATATTGTTGCGGATCGCGCGCAAAAAGTTTCTCCGCCAGAGCGACCGCTTTTTCCAGGTTGCCGGCTTCCAGATAATGTTCGAGTAAAACCGTTGTGGTTTCGCCACCCGCATCCTGGCCCGGCAGGGACTCCAGCAAGCCCGCTGCTTCGGCGCTACGGCCTGATGCCGACAAGGCCTGCACCTTCAAAAGAAAAGTCGCTTGATGTCCCGGTTCGATTTTTAGAATGCGGTCGGCGATGCGAATCGCATCGGCATGATCGCCGTGATCGTGCGCGCGCTGCATGGCGTCGTGAAAGAGTTCGATGGCCTCTTTCTCCTGTTTCATGGAGAGATGCAGTTCCGCCAGGCGCGTCTGGATGCGCAGGTTCTCTGGTTCGGCTTCCAGCAATTTGCGCAAGAGAACCGCAGCTTGCTGCTGGTGCCCCGCCTTGAGTTGCACTTCTGCGAGTTGCAGATAGATGGGCCGCGCCTCGCTGAGCACTCCCTGCTGAACATAAAGCTCCGCCAGGCGTTCCAGCGGGCGGCTCTCTTCAGGGGCCAGCTTGGCTACCTTTTTATAGATTGCTATCGCTTTGGTCGTAAAGCCGTCGTTCAGGAAAATCTTGGCGAGGCGCTCGAAATACTCGAGGGCTTGAAATGTTTCCCCCTGGCGGACAAACAAGTCGCCCAGGGTCATGAGAGTGACCTGATCCTTGGGCTCGTTTTTCAGGATTTGCTGGTACTCGGCGATAGCCTGCGGCATTTTCCCCTGCTGGAGATACTTGTGCGCCGCATCGAGATGTTTGGTCTTGTTATAAGCCATCGTCCGACACTCTTTATACCGTCCCCCACCGGAAGGGACGAACCTGGAAAGTGGTAGCCCGCAACCGCCCCGGTTAGGGCGCCCCCGCAGGCCGAAGAGGCACACCTTAAGAGGCGCAGAATTTACGCTAGCACGTTGCAAAAACCGAAGTCAACGTAGCGCATTGAAAAGCGTTCGAGGCAGTAATCATGGGATTTTGGACACACGGCGGCCATCCGGCCATGAATTAAATATTTTCAAGCAAAGGAAGCGGTAACGGGGCCTGCGTTGCGCCTGCGGCCCAGCAGGAGGCTTCACGAACCGGCGCGAACGAAAACCGATGGTGCGGCGTGGGCCCAAGCAAACGCAAGGCGGCCAGATGCTCGGGCGTGGCGTATCCTTTGTGTTGCGCCAACCCATATTGCGGATAGATGGCATCCCATTCCGTCATTCGCCGATCGCGTTCTACTTTTGCGATGATGGAGGCTGCCGCGATGGAAACAGAAAGCGCGTCGCCGTGAATCAGTGATTTCTGTTCGACCAGTACGTCCAATTGCATGGCGTCCAGAAGCAGGTAATCGGGAGAGATTTTCAGCTGCGCGAGGGCTGCGGCCATGGCCTGCCGGCTGGCTTGATAAATATTCCAGGCATCGATACGCCGCGCGTCGACCTCCGCGATGGCCCATGCCAGGGCGTGCTCGCGAATGCGCGGCGCCAGGACCTCTCGGCGGCCGGCTGGTAATTTTTTTGAGTCGTCCAGGCCAACAATGCGCCGCCTGGGATCGAGGATTACGGCCGCGGCGACTACGGGGCCAAACAAGGAGCCGCGTCCAACTTCGTCAATGCCGGCAATTCTCTGCCAGCCGCACTTGCGCGCCTCGCGCTCGAATCGGGACGAACATCGCCTCGGCATCGACGCGGATTCTAGCACGGATCATATAGGACAGGCTGAAGAGTCTGTGTGGCAACTAAGGTTGACAGTGCAGGTATACTTCGCGCAGGAGGCTGCGCGATGCCGAATTTTTACGAGTACAACCCGGAACAGGGGTATTTGTTGCCGCCGAGCGTGCGTGAGGTATTGGGGGAAGGACATCTTTGTTTTTTCGTGCATGCGGCGGTGGAGAAGTTGGATTTGAGGGAGTTCGAGAGCGGATACAGTGACGAGGGGCATCCAGGGTATCACCCGGCGCTGCTGTTGAAAGTATGGCTGTATGCCTATGCCTTGGGAGTGACCAGTTCGCGACGGCTGGAGCAGCGGATTCGGGAAGATTTGGCGTTTCGGTATCTGGCAGCAGGAGCGACGCCGGATTATTGGGCGTTGAATGAGTTCCGCAAGCGGCACGGGCGAGGGATCAACGACGCGTTCACACAGGTGGTGGAGCTAGCGCGGTCGTTGGGGATGGGAAAGCTGGGACAGGTGGCCATCGATTCAACGCGGATCGCGGCGAACGCGGCGGCCGATTCGGCCGAGGGCATCGAGAAATTGCGAGCGGAGAGAGCGAAGATTCGCCGGCGCATTCGGCGCTGGCAGCGGCAGTGCGAGACGCCAGACCCCAACGAAGGGGCGGGAATGGAAGTGGCCCACCAGGCTCTGGAAGAACTCCGGCAGCGGCTGCAGCAAATCCCGGCGCGGATCGAGCGGCTCAAGAAAGCGGGGACCCAGAAGCTGTCGCGTACCGATGAGGACAGCCGGTTCCTGCGCGAGCGCAAAGGATTTGTGTTGGGGTACACGGCGACGGTGGCGGTGAGCGAAGATCATTTGATTGTGGCGCAGCAGGTCAGCCAGGCCAGCAACGATAACGGGCTGTTGGTGCCGATGCTGGAAGCGGTGGAACGGGAGTGCGGGCAGCGGCCGGGACAAGCCCTGGCCGACAGCGGATTTTTTTCACAGGACAATTTAGAAGAGTTGGAGCAGCGCCAGATCGACGCGTACGTGCCGGATTCGCATCTGGGGCGGGAACTGAATCGCGGGGTGCGGGTGCGCGGACACGCGGCCGCCCAGCATCGAGCGCAACAGGACATGAGACGCAAGCTGCGCTCCCCGGCCGGACGCGCGGTGTATCGACGACGAAAAGCGATTGTGGAACCGGTGCTGGGAGTGCTCAAAGAGCAGCGCGGGATGCGGCGATTCCGATTACGCGGGTTGACAAAAGTGGCCATCGAGTTCACGCTGGCCGCCATCGCCCTGAATCTCACGCGAATCTGGCGCACGGTTCCAAAGTTGCGCATCGCCTGAAACGCTAGAGGTCGTCGAGAAGTTTTCAAACTCGCGCAGGGGCCGCAGGAACACGGCCTCTGCAGAATAATATTTACGCGGGCGAAGAGTTGCCACACAGACTCTGAAGCCTGTCTTGTTTTGGTTTTTGCGGCACTGGAAGAAAACAAAAGAAGACGGGCTGAGGCCTGTCCTACAAAAAAAGCCCAGGAGAACTTCTCCTGGGCTTCTGAAAATCATTCCTTGCGTCGCGGATGCTTACGATTCCTTCACCTCTGCGGGGGTTTCCGGTGTTTCCACACGTTCCACGCGCTGCAGGCGGGCGGCCTTGCCCTTGAGCCCGCGCAGGTAATACAGCTTGGCGCGGCGCACGCGTCCCTGGCGCAATACCTCGATCGAACTGATCGACGGCGAGTTGGCCGGGAAGACACGCTCGACACCAACCCCGAAGCTTACCCGGCGCACCGTGAAACTTGCCCCCGTCGACTTCCCGCGCTTCTTGATGATCACGCCTTCAAACGGTTGGATGCGTTCTTTTTCACCCTCGGCTTCCTTTAACCGGACGTGGATGCGCACGGTATCGCCCGGACGGAGCGCCGGCAGGTCTTTCCGCACTTGTGCTTCCTGAAACTTTTCAATGACGCGATTCATGATTCAGATTCCCGGCAGACCCACTCAGGTGGGGTCGGCACTGCAAATACAATCCCTGAGTATAGCCGAGATAATGCGATTCCGTCAGCAAAATATCGCGGGCGGACAACGGTCCGCTCCCGGCCGTGTATTTTCGCTCCGTGTGCAGACCTGAGGAGGAACAACCATTGCGTTAGTACAATCTATCGATGGACCTTCGAGGACCCCACTGTCTCACGGTAACCCTGGGGGTGACCGCTGTGCCACTTCCAGGCACTCTCTATGATTGTTTCCAGGTCGCTGTATCGTGGTTCCCACCCCAACTCCTGCCGTATTTTTTGCGAGCTTGCAACCAGAACAGCAGGGTCGCCGGGGCGGCGCGCAGCTTCCCGAGCAGGAATTGCATGGCCGGTTACTCGGCGTGCGGCTTCAATAGTTTCACGGACGCTGAACCCTGAGCCATTGCCGAGGTTGAAGATGAGCTCGCCCCGCGTCTCCAGGGCTTCGAGTACAAGCAGATGCGCCATCCCGAGATCGTAGATATGAATGTAGTCCCGGACGCATGTGCCATCGGAGGTCGGGTAGTCCGTTCCATAAATGTCGACCGAATCCCGCTGCCCGAGTGCAACCTTCAAAATCAATGGTATCAAATGAGATTCGGGTTCGTGATCCTCACCGCAAGACGCCGAAGCACCCGCTGCATTGAAATAGCGGAGGCTTGCGTACCGCAAGCCACGAATGCGATGTAGCCAATCCAGGGTGCGTTCCGTATGAAGCTTCGATTCTCCATAAGGATTTGTCGGCCGCATCGGCGCAGTTTCAAGGATGGGCACATGCTCGGGCTCGCCATAGAGAGCAGCAGTGGAAGAAAAGACGAAACGCGGAACTCCGTGGTCGAGCACGGTTTCGAGCAATGTCAATGTGCTGGCCGAATTGTTGCGGAAATAGAGCGCCGGAGAAACCATGGATTCGGCAACTTCGGCGAACGCCGCAAAATGCATGACGGCATCGAATCGGCCTTCGCTGAAAACACGTTCAAGACACGAGTGGTCACCGATGTCTCCAACAATCAGGCGGGCGCCGTCCGGCACGGCCTCCTGTTTGCCGCGCGACAAATTGTCCAGAACGGTTACGCTGTGGTTGTGCCGGAGAAGTAGCGCAGCCACCGAACTTCCGATATATCCGGCGCCACCAGTTACAAGAATTTTGTGTCCCATGCGATCCGCCCTGTCGCCTAAGTGTGTAACCCTAATCGCTCCCTAGCCCTTGCTCGAGTATTCAACCGGCGCTGTCGTGCGCTGGTCTGCCCCGCCAAAATGTTGCGCGCTTCGTCCGACAAATTGTCGCGAAACGATGTAGTGCGGCCGGCCTTTGCTCGCTTCGTATAAGCGGCCGACGTACTCTCCGATTACGCCCATGAAGAAAAGTTGGACACCCGCAAGAAATGTGACGGCCAGGATCAGAGAAGTAAAACCGCGAGGCGATTCATGCAAGAGAAATTTCGCGTACATAGCCCACAAGGAAAAGGCCGACGAGATAAATACGGCAACCGCTCCCAGGACGGCGGCGAGCCGCAAGGGAACAATTGAAAACGAAAAGATGCCGTCTGCGGCAAGTGCCAGCAATTTGATGAAGCTGTATTTGCTTTCGCCGCCGTGCCGCTCGGCACGCTTAAGGGGGAGCCCCGTCTGACGGAAGCCTACCCACCATCGCATGCCGCGCAAATAGCGGTGATGCTCTGGCATGCGTCGCAACTCGTCGACCACGCGCCGCGACATCAACCCGAAATCTCCGGAATCGAGCGGCAACTGAAACCCAGACAACATCGTGATGAGCCGGTAGAAAACGAAATAACAAATGCGCAGCCACCATGATTCCTTGCGGCCAACGTGCTGCACGTAAACCACGTCGTATCCCAGCTGAAATTTTTCAAGGAGGAGTGGAATGGCTTCCGGGGGATCTTGCAAATCGCCGTCCATCACCACTGTGACGTCGCCTGAAACATAGTCGAGTGCCGCAGTCACCGCCGCCTGATGGCCGAAGTTTCGCGATAGCGAGACTCCCACCAGACGCGGGTCCTCCTCCGCCTCCTTGCGTAGTATTTCCGGTGTGCGGTCTGTGCTTCCGTCATCGACAATAACGATCTCATGCGGGCCCCCGGCCAGCGTATCCAGTACGCCCCGGATTCGGTGGAGCAGCTCCGGCAGCACTTTCTCTTCATTCAACAGTGGTATCGCAACGGATACGCGCATAACTTTTCCTACCTTCTGGCTTTCCCTTTGAAATAAACCATATTCCACAGCTCCAAGCCCCCAGCGGTCAGAGAGAAGGGTTCGAAGACAACTGGCTCGAAAGCGTCCGAAAAAATCTGACTCCATTGTTCTTGTGAACGAGGAAATTTTCCGCGGTCCGCAAGAGCCAGCCACCTGGGGATAGACGGATGCGGCGGAAGCACTAACTCCACGATGTGCACATGTCCATCTTTCGCGAGGAGGCTGCTCAGGTGAGCCAACAGGCGTTTCGTGGGTGGTAGGTCAATGTGATGCAGGAGGCTATTCGCCAGGATGAAATCAAACCCTTCGCCAGGCAGTACGGTCAATTTCTCCGCATCGGCCACCAGAAACCGGCCTTTGTGGCACCGCTCTGCGCTGCGAATATAGCGTTCATTCCAGTCAATGCCCAGGTAATCGCTAAGGGTAAAATGGCCCGCATTAGTTCCGGGACCGCATCCGACGTCCAGGACTCGCCGCGCCCGCCCCAAGTCGTTATGCGCGGAGACGGGAGCAAACTTTTGCTCCGCAAAGGGGGCCATCCAGAGTCTGTAAATGACCGGCCGTCCCATGACCGCTTCCAGGAAGCTCATTCCCTCCACCTCACCTGAAAATGGCCCAACTGCTTGGAGTGGGGAAAGGTCGTTTTCACGGCCTGCTCCAGTTCCAGGTTGATCTTTCCAGCGAAACCCGGTTGGTCATTAAACGTGAGAGTCGTAATGTGGTGATCCTCGATGGCCCGCAGAATTCTCTCTGTGCGGCCTTGGGGGTCATCAAAAGAGTCGAACAACGTGCGCGTGGGGTTCTTCAGACCCGTAAGAAAATATATCTCCGGACAATCCGGACCAGCGTATGTGAATTCTCCCGAGGTATGCGCCTGAATGAAAGGGATCAAGTCCCCGTACACATCCGCCTGAATCGGATCGACACGCAGGTTTCCTCCCCGCGCGAGGTTCAAGGGCACGGTTTGAAAGTATGGCGCAGCCGTGTAGCCCATGTTGTAGACAAACGCGGGAGTGACTCGCCAGATTACAAATAGCAGGTAAAAGGCCGTGAGGACGCCCAGCGCCAGATGGGGTGGCCTCGGGATCAGGGCAAACAGAGCATTTGCCGCCAAAATTAGGACTGGAGCGGCATAACAGAAGTAAATCGGCGCGGAAAATGGGAACTGCACCAGACTCGTCATGGCAAGCACAATAAAGAGGAGCATGAGCCGTTGTTGTCGCGCGGAATCGAGTCTCCTAGAAAAGCGCGGAACCCCCAGGTAAACCGCTGCAACCAACGTAACCAGGGGGATCGCCGTGGCTATGGAGAACCAGCCGGCACGATACGCTTTGTAGTCGTTCGCCGAATACTGCAGGATGAAACCGAGATAGAGCCCCAAGACCACGCCGCAGACAATCCGAACTTTCTTGCCGAAACAATAGGCGAGAAACAACAGGAGTGCGATCGGGAGCAACGCCTCCATCTTGTCCATGCGAGGAGGCGCCATCGCGGCTGAGTCAAACCTCCTGGTGGGGAGAACGAAAACCCCGTGGACAAGTGCCGGGACCGCCCCGGCACGAAGATAGGGGACAAGAAAAATTAGCACGGGAATAACGGTTCCCGCTGCGAAGGGGAGAAACATCTTGAAAAATGCCGTGAATCGCTGGTCGCCTCTCATTGGGATGGTGCCAAATTCGCGGCTTGCCAGCACGATCATCAGCGCACACGGCGGAAGTAGGAAATAAATGAGTCCATCGGATGTAGGGCCTCTCAGAATCATTCCTGCCAGTAGAAATGCCATTACGACAAGCCCGGTCAGGATGGTCACCGGATAAAAGCGGCCACGTTTCAAGGTGCCGCTGTTTTCGCTTGGGGTAAGGCATTGTTCGCAGAAGACGAAAAACAATATGGCGGCAGCGACAAAATAAAGCCCGATGACTTTCACGACTATGGAAAGCCCTGCGCACACGCCGGCGACAAACAGCCAACGACGCGATCGGGTATCGATGTAACGCAATAGAGCTGCCGTGCCGAAAACAGCAAAAAAAAGGTTGTACCAGGAAGGCACCACTGCGGAATAGTTTGGAACACTCCACGCCACCGCAAGCAGGGTCACGCCTGCAGACACGTAAACACCGGCGAACCGCGACGCAATATAGTAAACAGCGGGGACCCAGGCGACAAAAAAAGCAAATAGCACGAAGCGCAACGACGCCAGGTTGACGCCAAAGGCGCGAAACGCCAGAGCGTTCGCAAAGGCCAGCCCACCAGTGTAGACTTCGTCGAAGTCACGGTGGGGCAATTCTCCGTTTAGAACGCGTTCAGCGCTCTGCGCGAAAGCACCATCGTCATGGGGGATCCAGCCATGCTTTAAGTTAACGGCAGCATAAGTCACGCTCAAGACCCAAACAATCAGCAGCATTTGCCAGAATCTGTTGGGTAGAACGGGAGAGATGGAGTTGCGTGAAATGACCTCTTCTTTGCTTGCGGATTCACCGACAGTCGTTTTGCCTGGACCAATCATTGGAAGGAACGTGGGTTCGCCTGTCGGCAGTTTCGTCGACTCGCCGCCTTGTGAACCCCGCGAAGCCTCTAAGACAGGTTGGTTTCTATCCCAATTTGCAGAATTGTCGGCCATATTTCGTTTACTTGGAGAAAACGTAGGATCGGGCAACCACCTCTATTACGCTATCCGACCCTAGAGTGGCCGTCTATCGAATATCGCAATGCTTGTCTCCAAAATGCAATTCGCACCTCGATTTACCTGATTGGTACGAAGACCGCGATGCCTCGACGTGTTAATCTCTGCTCGTAGTGAAGCCTGGGTGCATGCAGACTTTGAAACGATGGTGAGATTAAGATGGCCCTCACCTCCGCTATCGATTCACAGATGTGGGATTCCCCGTGCAAATACTAGACTGGATCATTCTTGCGATTTGCATGGGCCTGGCCTGGCCGATGCCCGGATTGAGCGAACCGATTTTCGTCCTGATCGAGCAGAAGTTTGCCCGGTTCGCGAGAAACAAACGGCTTTCTTTGGTCGCCATAGGCACGGTTACAATTCTGGCGCGTCTGGCGCTGCTTCCGTGGATGCCGGTGCCGCAGCCGAAGGTTCACGACGAGTTCAGTTACCTGCTGGCCGCGGACACGTTCGCTCACGGGCGGCTGGCAAATCCGCCGCACCCTTTGTGGATTTTCTTTGACACGTTTCACGTCATCCAGCACCCGACTTACGCCTCGATGTATCCACCCGCGCAAGGCATGATGCTCGCAATCGGAAAACTCCTCGGCCAGCCGTGGATCGGCGTGCTTCTTAGTACTGCCGCGATGTGCATGGCCATCACATGGATGCTGCAAGGGTGGATGCCCGCCGAGTGGGCGCTGCTGGGCGGCGTGCTGGTCCTGTCACGATTCGGATTGTTCAGCTACTGGATGAACAGCTACTGGGGTGGCGCGGTGGCGGCGGCGGGCGCTGCACTCGTCCTCGGCGCTCTGCCGCGAATCTGGGACCGCCAGCGCCCGCGTGACGCCATCATATTTGGTTTGGGAGCGGGAATCCTCGCGACCAGCCGTCCTGTCGAAGGATTTATCTTCTGCGTTCCACTGGGGATTGCGCTTCTGTGGTGGACTCTGCGGAAAGAATCCTCTGCGCGGCGAATATTGTTGAGACGCGTGATCGTGCCGCTCGCCGCATTGCTTGTGTGTGTCGTGGGTTTTGTCGCCTTCTACAACCGGCGGGTGGCGGGCAGCCCTCTAGTCTTCCCACACTTCATCGAGCAGCGGCAGAACATCACCACGGCCATTTTTCTGTGGCAGCACGACAAGCCGCCCATTTCCTATGCGAACCCGCAATTTGACGATTTCTATCACAACTTTCTGCCCAGCCTCTATCAGGCCAGCTGGCCAGCGGCCGAGGGCCAGTTGGAGTGGAAATCAGCCGCCTTCTGGCAATTTTTCCTGGGCCCGGCGCTTTCCATTTCATTTCTTGCCCTGCCATGGGTGTTGAAAGACCCGCGAAATCGATTGCTTCTGGTTCAGGCTGCGCTTTCCGCGCTCGGCCTCTGGGTCATTGTGTACTACAACGCGCACTACGCCGCGCCGATCATGGTGACGATCGTTGTATTGATGATGCAGGGCATGCGAATCCTGCGCGGCTGGCGATTTCGCGGGCGCGCCATCGGCGTGGGAGTGACGCGCTTGATCGTGCTTTTCAGTCTGCTGATCGGACCCGTTTATCTGGTCCGGTTATTATTGTCCGAACGAAATTCAAATACTGCATTGCTGCACCAACACAATTTTCTGGTGCTGGCGGCTACTGTCGTCGCACTGGCATTGTTGAGGCTAGGATCACAACGCACGCCTCGACTTTCATTACGCCGCTCGCGGGTGATTTCCTATTGCGAACTTCTGCTGCTCGCGGGGATCATGCTGCAAATAGCCGTCCTGCAAAGAAATCTCTATCCTGACGACTACCCGTTCGTGGATGACCTGGCGGAACCGTTCCGCAAACCTGTCGAACAGAAGTTGGACGCACTGCCCGTTGAACATCTTGTTCTGGTGCGCTACTCGAAGGATCACAATTCGGGCGAGGAATACGTATACAACGACGCGGACATCGATCACGCAAAGATCGTTTGGGCCCGGGAAATCCCGGGCATGGACCTCGATCCGCTTCTCAATTATTTCCGGAATCGTGATGTGTGGGTCTACGAGCCGGACGAGGACAATGAGAGCGTGACTCCGTATTCGCCAGGGCATACCGCGCTGTGAACCCGCGCAGCGTTAGATCTAGGGGAGTACAAAAGCGCTCTGACCCAATCAATCCCGATCACGTTTTAATCTGGTAGAGGACATCTGTCTACGTCTGCAATCGGCGAGGTCCCATTACACCATTATCGGAACCTTGCCTTCTAACCTTCGCTCGTAGGTGCATTCGCCAGCAAATCCGGTCGGTTCCGTCGCGTTTTTTCCAACGCCTTCTCCCGGCGCCAGCGGCGAATTTCCTCGTGATTGCCGCCCATTAGAAGTTCAGGCACCTGCCAACCGCGGAATTCCGCGGGGCGCGTGTAGTGGGGGAAGTCGAGGAGGAGGTGACTGGTGATGGGTGATCGGTGACTGGTGGGAACAACCGATTCGTGGGTGGAAATATCCAATGCGCTGAACGATTCGTTGACAGCAGAGTCCTCGTTGCCGAGCGCTCCGGGGATCAAGCGCGTTACGGCGTCCATGACGAGAGCAGCCGCGAGTTCTCCGCCGGACAGCACAAAATCGCCAATCGAGAGTTCGTCGGTCGCCAAGTGTTCGGCGACGCGCTCGTCGACGCCTTCATAGCGGCCGCAGAGCAGGATGATTCGATCGAGTTGCGCAAAGCGCCGCGCGGTATCCTGCCGGAATAATTTCCCGGAGGCGGAGAGAAGGACAATCGCTGTTCCGCCGGTCACGAGTTCCTGGCCGCCGCGTCGTTCCGTTTCATCCTGTAGGGGCACGTCATGCCGTGCCCCTACAACTGCAGCGCCCAGCAGCGACTCGACGGCCTCGAACAGCGGCTCCGGTTTGAGCACCATGCCTTCGCCGCCGCCGAACGGGCGGTCGTCCACGGTGCGATGGCGATCGTGCGTGAACGCTCGCAAATCATGGACGCGCACGTCCATCAGATGAGCTTCGCGCGCACGGCGCACGATGCCGTAATCGAGCGGGCCGGTAAAAAAATCCGGGAAAATAGTTACGATATCAAACTGCATGGCAGGCACAGTGTATCAAAGCGGAAGCGTCCGGCAGCAAACGTCAAGTGCGATTTAAATCGCGCAAACCTTCCGGAAGCCTTACGTCGATGCGTTTGGCTTGCACATCGATGCGCACGCAAAATTCCGCGGCGAGCGGCACAAGAACTTCTCCGTCACCCGTCACGACGGATAGCAAAGGAACTCCCCCGGGAAATTCGACATCCCCAACGGCTCCCAGGGCCGCTGTGGCGCCCACTTCCCACACTTCGCATCCAATCAGATCGCTGACGTAGTATTGCCCCGCGCCAAGCTGCGTGCGCTGCTCGAGCGGCACCTGCACTTCGGTTCCGCGGAGCTTTTCCGCGGCTTCCACGCTATCGACTCCGGCGAAATGGAAAATCGCCTGGCCGCCTTTGCTGGTCGACAGCCAGCAGCGCTCCACTTCAACGCGGCGGGGCGCGCCGCGGCGATCGTCAAGCCACACTTCGGTGAGATTCGGCAAACGTTCCGGGAAATCGGTGAGGATTTCAGCGGCGACTTCGCCGCGCAGTCCGCGCGCGCGCACAATTCGGGCCAGCGTGATTCCGGTGAACGTTTCTGGGGCCACTCTATTCGAGGATCTCCAGCGTGAGGCGCTTGCGAAGTTTCATTCCCGCAGCGCCCAGGATGGTGCGCATCGATTTTGCGGTGCGTCCCTGCCGGCCGATCACTTTCCCCAGGTCGTCGGGATGTACGCGCAATTCCAGTACGGTGACCTGCTCACCGTCGACCGATCTCACCTGCACATTTTCGGGATGGTCCACTAGAGCCTTGGCAATCGCTTCAACAAGTTCTTTCATGGGGCCCCTCCACAGCACGAAATTCGCGGCTTGAGCTCGAACTCTAACGTTCACAGTTTCCGAGGGCCGACGGAAACTTCCCCAAACTACCGCGATTCCGCCATGCGATAGTTCAGGCGATCTTTTGGGCGGTCAGGAAGCTTCGGACAGTGTCGCTGGGTTGCGCTCCGCAGCCAAGCCAGTACTTGATGCGCTCGGCATCGAGCTTGATTTCCGCAGGCTTCTTCAGCGGGTCGTAGGTACCCACGACCTCCACGGTTCTGCCATTGCGGGGCTTACGCTTGTCGAGCACCACAACACGATAAAAGGGCTGCTTCTTCTTGCCTATCCTAGCCAGACGAATTGCCAGCACGAGTAACTCCTCCTGCGCAAGAGTATAGCTGGTTCTACGCATTTGCGATACCCTGCGGGCAATCGGGCCCCCTGACCAGCCCCATATGATCAGATGCGGTGGCGGGAACAGGGGTTTGTCGCGGTCCGGCCCGGTTTTCCCGATATGTAAAAGGGGGGTTACGATAGGCCCGAAAGCTTGCCGAGACCTTTGAGGCGGCCCTGGGCGGCCAGCGCGCCGTACTGCTTCATCATCTGCCGCATCTGCAGGTACTGCTTCAGCACCTGATTCACTTCCTGCACCGAAGTGCCGCTGCCGCGCGCGATGCGCTTGCGCCGCTTGCCGTCGATCAAGCCGTGATCGTTGCGCTCGGAGTTGGTCATCGAATTGATGATCGCTTCGATGCGCTTGAGCCGCGATTCATCGACCTGCACGTCCTTGGGCATATTTGCCAGCGGGCCGATTTTGGGCAGCATGCCCATAACCTGCTCGAGCGGTCCCATCTTGCGGATCTGCCGCAGTTGGTCGCGGAAATCCTCGAGCGTAAACTCGCTGCGCCGCAGCTTGCGTTCGAGCTCGGCGGATTGTTTGGCGTCAATTGTTTGTTCGGCGCGCTCGATCAGCGACAGCACGTCGCCCATGCCGAGCACGCGCGACACGATGCGTTCCGGATAAAACGCGTCCAGCGCGTCGTACTTTTCGCCCGTGCCCACAAATTTCACGGGCGCTCCCGTCACTTTGCCGATCGAAAGCGCCGCGCCGCCGCGCGCGTCGCCGTCCAGCTTGGTCAGCACGACGCCGGAGAGGCCCAGCCTCTTGTGAAATTCTCCAGCCGAGCGGACCGCGTCCTGCCCGATCATGGCGTCGGCGACAAATAGAATCTCCGCGGGCGAAAGTTCGCGCTTGAGGACGCCCAGCTCCTCCATCAGCGTGTCATCGATGTGCAAGCGGCCGGCGGTGTCCACCAGAATTACGTCATGCGCGGAAAGTTTTGCTTCGCGGATCGCGCCGCGGGCGATTTCCAGCGGCTTGTCGGTGCCCGTGCCGGGCCAGCATGGCACATTGATCGCCTTGGCCACCTGCGCCAGTTGTTCGCGCGCCGCGGGACGATACACGTCCGTCGATACCACGATGGGCCGGTGGCCGTGCGCGGCGAGCCACTTCGCCAGCTTGCCGGTTGTAGTGGTCTTGCCGGAACCTTGCAGGCCCACGATCAGCCAGACCGACGGCGGGCGCGAGGAGAAAAGTGGCTTGGCGTGCTTGCCCAGCAGCAGCGCAAGCTCATCGCGCACGATCTTGATCACTTGCTGGTCGGGCGAAAGTTGCAGCAGAACTTCTGAGCCCAGCGCCTTCTCGCGAATGTGCGCCAGCAGTTCGTCGGCAACGCCCACGTTGACGTCGCCTTCGAGCAGCGCTTCGCGGATTCCCGCGAGCGCCTCGTCGACGTGCTCCTGGGTGAGTTTTCCCTGCCCGCGCAGGTTCTTGAAAACTCGCTGCAGCTTGTCTGTCAGATTCTCAAACATCAGGCCTGGTCCCCATGAATTTGTTCCTTGAAACGTGCGACGCCGCGCAGCGCCGGCCTTTTATTCTAGCAGGATGTGTAAGAGCTTGCCGGGGCAGCGTTCAAGTAGCATAAGCTTTAGCTTGTGGGTTTGGTTTTTCGCAACGAAAACCAAATGCACGCAAGCTAAAGTGTTCAGTCTCATGACATCCTTTACATTGCGGTCTCAGGACATCCTTTACACTCGGCTGGGCCGATGACGAGGGAAAAGAGTACGATCGGCCCTCCAGGAGGGCCGAGGATGGCATGGGGAACGGTGAACGTAGACGAACAGTAGACGAACAACGGATGCGATTTGTGGTGTTGGCCAGCCGGCGGGAAAAGACCATGCGGGAGTTGTGCGAGGAGTTTGAGATTTCGCGGCCGACCGGATATGAGTGGCTGCGGCGGTATGAGAGGGGCGGGATCGCCGGGGTGGTGGAGAAGAGCCGGCGACCCGAGCACAGTCCACAGCGGACGGCGGCAGGGATCGAGCAGCGGGTGGTGGAGTTGCGGCAACAGCGGCCGGATTGGGGAGCGAAGAAGCTGCGGGTGCTGCTGCAACGAGAAGGGATCGAGGTGCCGCGGATCACGATTCATCGGATTTTGTTGCGGCACGAGTTTGGTGCGACCGCAGGACCGGCATCGGGCGGCGGTGCAACGATTCCAGCGAGGAGCGCCGAACGAGCTATGGCAGATGGATTTCAAAGGGTCGGCGGGATGGAACGCGGTGACGGGGCCACTGTCGGTGCTGGACGATCATAGCCGGTATGCGATCGCGCTGGCAGAAACGGGATCGACGCGAGCCGAGGCCGTACGAGAGCGGCTGGAGGAGGCGTTTCGAGCGTTGCGGAGTACCGGACGGGATGCTGATGGATCACGGGACGCCGTGGTGGAACATGCAGGCTGCGGCAGGATGGACGTGGCTGACGGTATGGTTGATGAAGCAAGGGATGCAACTGCATTTCAGCGGGTATCGACATCCGCAGACGCAAGGGAAAGTGGAACGATTTCATGGATCGTTGGAAGCGGCGAGAAGGAAGCGAGACAGGTCGGAGAGCGAGCCGGAGCAGATGTGGTACGACGCGTTTCGCAAGGAGTACAACGAAGAGCGACCGCATGAAGCGCTGGGGATGAAGACGCCGGCGTCGGTGTGGCGCCCGAGCGAGCGGCGGCTATCAGGCCAACCCCGCTGCTTGGGAGTATAAGGCTGGAGCCGAGGTGCGGCGCCTAGGAGGCGCAGGGCAGATCACGGTGGAGGGGCAACGGTGGGACATCAGCAAAGCGCTGGCAGGAGAATGGGTGCAGCTGATGCGCATCGGGAGAAAGAATCTTGGTGTACTACTGCCGGAGCCTGGTGCGCGAACTCGACCCGCCCCGCCAGCGGTCCACCGCGGTGGACCGCTGGCGGGGCGGTCCTGGCCCAGAAAAGTGTAAAGGATGTCCTGAGACTTGACACTGAAGCCTGTGCCACTGAAGCGTCCCCTCAAGCGCCGATATAGCGCGCGTAGAGCGACCGGGCGACGCTGGTGTCGCGCGTGCCTTTGATGATGGCGCGGCCGTCGGCAAAAATCGTCATTTCGTAGGGCGGCACGCGGAACCGCAACAGAAAACCGTTTTCGCGCACTTCGGCAACCGTGGGCGCCAGGCGCCGGCCCAGCGCGGCGAGATCGAGCTGCCGGCGACGTTCGTGGATCTGCACCGAATCGCGGCCGCACATGGTCAAGTGGGGCTGCGCGTCGCCTTCGAGATAGCGGAAATCGCGGCGCACGCAGGCGCGGCACTCGGGATTGCGCTCGACGCGCACGGATTGAAACCGGCCCGACCAGACGTCGAAGGAAACCAGTCGCCCGCCCGCCGATTCCGTTTTGCCCACAAGCAGCTTGATCGCCTCGGCGGCTTCGATCGAGGCAATCACGCCGGCGGCGGCGCCAAGAACGCCGACGGTGTCGCAGGTGTCTTCCGCGCCGGCGGCCGACGCCGATGCGCCATTCGCTTCCAGCTGCGCTGCCGGATTCGAGCGCGCATGCAAGGCATGCCGTTTCGCCCGGGCGCACGGTCAGCGTCACGCCATAGCTGGCGACGACTGCGGCATAAATCCAAGGCACGCCCAAGTGCATGGCGACGTCATTGAGCAGCAAGCGCGTCTCGAAATTGTCCGTGCCGTCCAGAATCAGCGGGAACCCGCGCAGCAATTCCTCGGCATTTTTCGGACTCACGTCGGCGACGATGCCCTCGACCGCGACGCCGGAATTGATGGCGCGCAGGCGGCGCTCGGCCGCGACGGCTTTTGGCAGTGCCTCCCGGGCGTCGGATTCCTCAAACAAGGTTTGCCGCTGCAGGTTCGAGGGCTCGACGAAATCGCGGTCCACGATCCGCAGTCTGCCGACGCCGGCGCGCACCAGCAGATTCGCCAGCGCCGTGCCCAGCGCGCCGCAGCCCACAATCACCGCCGAAGATTCGAGCAGGCGTTGCTGGCCCGCCTCGCCGATTTCGGCGAAGAGAATCTGCCGGGAATAGCGTTCGTATGATTTCGGATCCATAAGTAGTGACAGGCTTCAGCCTGTCTGCTTTGATTTTGCGTGACAGACAAACCCAGACAAGCTGAAGCATGTCCTACTTCTATCATAGCGCACAGCCGTAGCGGGGGAATTGCGAGTGCGGCCACTGTTACCCGATTCGAAGTGCCCACAGGAAAAGTGACACTTTCCCCGCGCTGGGGAGATTTCGCGGCGGGCAGGCAACTCGGCTGTGCTACGCTGGTTCTGTTGTGATAAGTGATGCCGAGCGATCAACGCCCCTTCGCACGGTTCGCCGTCTGGCTGGCGGCGTCCTGTTTGTTCTGCGCAGGCCCGTCGCCGCGCAGAACGGTCCTTCCGGTGAGCCGCCGCAGGTCGTCGCCGTGCGCGTGGTCACCGAATCCGGCTCGGTGCTCGAACAAAATCCTTCCCAGCTGACGCTTCAGCCCGGCCAGCCATTTTCCATGGAAGCCGAAAGCGCAAGCTTGCGGGAACTATTTCGCTCAGGCCGCTATGCTGACTTGCGCGCCGAACTGACCGACGTGCCCGGCGGCGTGCGCCTGGATTTCGTCGTTCGCCAGAATTTCTATATCAATCGCGTGCAAATTGAAGGATTGCGCGAGCCGCCCAGCGATGCGCTTGCGTTGTCCGCGCTGCGGCTGAACGTGGGCGACACTTTCCGGGAAAGCGACATGAAAGAGGCCTTGGACCGGCTCCGGCAGGCGCTCGAGGACGACGGGCAATATCAGGCAAAGATCGATTACGAAACAACGCCGCATCCCGACACGCTTCAAATGGACATCCTGGTGCGCGTGACTCCGGGCCCGCGTGCCCGGATCGGTGCCATTACGATTCAAAACCAGACCCAATTTCAGACCGACGAGCTTCGCGGCCGGCTCAAACTCAAGCAAGGACAGCGAGACCACCTCCGATCGGCTGAATCGCGCGGCCGACCGCGAGCGGAAATGGCTGGCCCAGAAAGAACTATCTCGGCGCGCGCGTTACGATTCAGCGGGGCGCTACGATGCCAGCACGAATCGCGTGCCCGTGGAATTCACGATTTACGCGGGGCTGGAAGTTCGCGTGGCGGTGGAGGGCGCGAAAATTCCCATGCGAACTGTGCGCAGGCTGGTGCCGATCTATCAGGAAGGCGCCGTCGATGAAGACCTGCTCCAGGAAGGGCGCCGCGGGCTGCGGGAATGGCTTCGAACGGCAACGGATACTTTGACGCGCAGGTGAGCTACACGACCTCGGAATCGCCCGCCGAGGAAACGGGCAATTCCTCGCATCGCCCCGCACAGAACCGTCACCTATCCATGTCGACCGTGGCGACCGCCACCGTCTGGTGGGAGTGGCATTCACGGGCAATCAGTATTTCAATTCGGACCTGCTCTCCGGCCGGTTGAAAATCCAGCCTGCCGCGTATGCTTCTCCCGGACGGTATTCGGACACGCTGCTGCAAGACGACGTCGCTTCGATTCGCACACTTTACGATGCCAACGGTTTCCACGAAGTCGAGGTGCAAAGTCAGCTGGTCGATAATTACGAGGGCCATCATGGAGATTTGTTCGTCACGTTTGAAGTCAAAGAGGGCCAGCAGACGCGGGTTGCGGATCTGTCCATCGACGGGAATCAAGCAACTCAGCAAGGAGGAACTGCTCGGCGTCATCGGGTCCTCGAAAGGCCAGCCTTATTCTGATTTCAACGTTTCGACGGATCGCGACAATATCCTGGCCCTCTACTATGACCAGGGATTTTCGGAGGCCCCCTTTTCCGCCGATGTCGTGAAGACACCAGCGGCCGGGACCAAAGGCAAACCCGCAGGTGACGTTGACATATCACATCACCGAGGGCCGGCAGGTGCGGGTCGCGCGCGTGCTCCTGAGCGGCTACGAACATACGCGGCCGGGCACGATCTCGCGCGAAGTGGGGATTCGCGCCGGCGAACCGCTTGAGCGAAGGCGCGGTCGTGGAAACGCAGAGAAAGCTTTACAACCTGGGGATTTTCAGCCGTGTTTCCATCGCGCCGCAAAACCCGGAAGGCGAGAGCACCGAAAAAACAATTGTCGTGATGGTGGACGAAGCCAAGCGCTACACCATCGGCGTATGGTCTGGGTTTTGAGGTCGCAGCGGCTGGGCAATTCAAGCAGTGCTGTGGGTGAATCCCTCAGCGCCGCCCCGCGGGGCACGCTGGAACTTACCAAAGCAAAATCTCACCGGACGCGCCGACTCCCTCTCCTTCAAAGCCCGCGCGAGCACGATCCAGGGCCGCGCGCTGCTTACCTACACGGCGCCCAACTATTTCGCATCCCCGAATTTCAACCTGCAATTTTCGGCCCTTTTCGATAAAACGCGCGATATACAAACCTTCGATTCCCAACGCGCCGAGGGTTCGGCGCAACTCACGCAGCGTCTATCAACCAGCAGTTCCCTGCTCTACCGCTATGCTTACCGGCACGTGACAGCAACCAATTTGAAAATTTCGGCGGAAGAGATCCCGCTTGTTCAACCAGAATACGGAAGTCTCCGAATTTGGCATGAGCTGGTTGCGGGACCGCCGCAACAGTCCGTCCGATCGCCAGCCGCGGGGATTTCGAAAATGTGGACGTCAACCTGGCGATGAGACCAATCGGCTCTTCCGCGAATTTTCTTCGCGTGTATCTCCAGAATTCCACCTATCATCCGATCGGCCGCCGCCTGGTCTTTGCGCGCTCGACCCGCTTTGGCGTGCAAACCCCCTACGGAAACTCTCTCTCCACCGACATTCCGCTTCCCGAACGCTTCTTTGCTGGCGGCGGCACGTCGTTGCGCGGGTTTGGCCTCAACCAGGCAGGACCGCGCGATCCGATCACGGGATTCCCGATTGGCGGGCAGGCGCTGCTGATCTTTAATCAAGACCTGCGTTTCCCCATGCACCTGCCGCTGATCGGCGATCGACTGGGTGGCGCCGTTTTTTATGACGCCGGAAATGTGTTTCCGAGCATCCGGGAAATCTCCCTGCGCACCGCGCCCCCGGCGCCCACGTTTGATCCGAACAATCCGAATACTTGCTTGACGAATTGCACCAACGAACTGAGATTATTTTTCGCACACGGTCGGTTTTGAGTTTCGTTACGGCACGCCCATCGGACCCGTTGCCCTAGACCTGGGGTATCAACTCAACCCGGCACGATTCGTGGTTCAGAGCGGCGGAACGTGTCCCGCGACTGCGACGGCCGCGTGTCTGACGACCTCGACCCGGCTTCCGGCCTTCCAATTCTTCATTAACCTGGGGGCGACCTTCTGATGCGACGGAGCGATATTCATTTTCGTCTGGCTGGTAGCCGCCGGTACAGCGCGTGCGCGCGTTCGCATCCCAGCCCGGCCCGCAGTCGGGCCGCGTGGTGGACCGCATCGTGGCGCGCATCGAAGACGATATCATCCTGCAAAGCCAGGTGCGTGAATTGGGTGCGTTCCAGCAATTGATCGAAGGCCACGCAGAAAGCGACGACCAGTTGCTATCCGAGCTGATCGAACAATGGGTGGTGCAGACCGAAGCCATGGCGTCGCATTTTCCCAGCCCCGCGCAATCGGAAGTCGACCGCGAATTGCAGCGGCTCACGGCGCGCTTTGCAAACGCGGCAGCCTATTCGGCCAGGCTGAATGAGCTGGGGCTTTCCGCGGCGCAGGTCCGGCAACTGCTGTCTCGTCAGATTTATGTGGAGCGCTATCTGGATTACAAGTTCCGCCCTTCGTGCGGAGTCGAATCCGCGGACATCGACGCGTATTATCAGAAAGAATTGCTGCCGGAGCTTGCGAAAGAGAATCAGCCCGCGCCCAGCCGGGCCGAGGTCGAGGAGCAGATCCGCGAAGTCCTGGTGCAGCGGCGGATCAGCGACCTCACTGCGAAATGGCTGGACGAAACAAAATCGCGGTTAAAAATCGAACTCACGCCCTCGGGAGCCAAACCGTGATGCTTCATCGGACTCGCGAATCATGAGCGCAACGAAGCGAAAATTCGGACTGAAGCACGGGCTGGCACTGGTCGTCGGCGCCGCCCTGGTTGCCGGTCTCGCCGTCGCCTATGTGATCGCCACGGGCCTCGCGGACCTCTGGGCGCGCCGCACGATCGTGGAACAGCTTGAAAATGCTACCGGGGCGCGCGTCGAGCTTGGAAATTTTCATTTCACGTGGCGGTCCTTGACTGCGCGATTTGACGGACTCACCTTGCATGGGCGCGAGCCGGCAGGGGACCCCGCCGCTGTTTCATGCCGACGAGTTGCAGGTCGAGATCCATGTGGAATCGTTTTGGGGCCGCAAAATTTCGCTGGGGAATGTCGACATGTCACATTTCTCCGCCCACGTGCGAGTGGAACCGGACGGCTCGACAAACATTCCGGGACCAAAAACGCAGCCCGACTGCCGGCAAGTCGTCCTGTCCAAAGTCTATTCGATCTTGAAAATTGCGCGGCTGCGCCTCGAAGACGGCGAGATTTTGTGGAACGACACGCGCATGCCGCTGGCGGCCGAAGGCGGGCATTTTGAGTTTTCTATGGAGTATGGCAACGACGCCGGACGGCCCGTGTATCTCGGGCAAGTGAGCTGGCAAAAATTTCGAGTCGCGGCACTGCCGGTATATCCCGTTCGCATTCGGATTTCTCCGCCAGATTCACTCTCCGGCCGGATTCATTTTCGTTGACGCAATTGCAATGGAAGATTCCGCACAGCGAAATCGACGCGCAAGCCGATCTCCCCAGTTTTTCGCAGCCCGCCTGGAACTTCCGATACCGCGGCCAGTCGAGCTTCGAGGATGTCAGCACCATCCTGCGCAAGCCCAGCACGCCAGGCGGGCATGGTGGGTTTCACCGGCGAGGGACGTTACGCAAACGCAGCAAGTGAGTCTCACCGGACGCTACACGGCCGACCATGTCCTAATGAATTACACCTGGTTTCACCCCGGAAATATCTCCGTCGCACGGCAGCTATCGCGCGGACCAGACGCTCGGTAGACCTGCCCGATCTGGAAGCCTTCGCGCTCGGGGGAAGCGTCACCGGACACGTGCATATCGATATTCCCAAGCAGGACTTCCGCGCCGAAACGAAAGTTCGCGGGTTGGATCTGCGGCAGGCGCTGGCCGCCGAAGACAATCCGAGCCTTCCCATCGTGCCCCTGCACTGGGGGAGCCGCATCGATGTGGACGCGGTCACGACGTGGGTCGCCGATTTCAAACACCTGGATTCGCGCGGCGTCATGCTTTGGACGCCGCCGAGCACGCCGGCACCCGGGCAAATTCCAGCGACGGCGCGCTTCGAATACCACTATGAAATGGATCGCAAGCAGGTCGAGCTTGCCCCCGGCGAAATCATTACGCCCTCAAGCCTCATCGTATTTCGTGGCGCGCTGAGCATGATTGACTCCTCGCTCGATCTGACGGTCGACACCCAAGACCTCACCGTCTGGGACGATTTCATCAATCGCATTCGCGGGGTGAAAGGGGAAGCGAAACGATCGGCGGCCAGTTCCCACTGGCAGGGACGCCTGACCGGCCGGCTGGATGCTCCCACGTTCACGGGGCACGTGAAAGGAACCGAAGCGCGGTATGGCACGCTGTATTGGGATGAACTGGAAGGTGAGCTCACCTACTCGCCGGATGAGTTGCATTTCGACCGGGCGCGCGCGCGCCGCGGCAAATCTTCCGCGGAAATGGAACTCATGCTCGCGCTCGACAATTGGGGTTTTCTCCCCGAAAGCGACTGGAGCTTCGACGCCAACCTGGTCAGTGCGGACACCGACGATTTGCAAACCTTGCTTGGGACATCGTATCCGGCGCACGGCGTACTGACCGGGCAGTTTCACGGCAAAGGCACGCGCGCCGCTCCTGAATTTTCAGGCTTGTTCGATTTGTCCGATGCGACAGCAGGATCGTGGCGGTTTGACCGCGCGCGCGGACAGCTCACGATGCGCGGCGGACGAAGTGCGGATTTCCAACGCCGAGGTGCGCCTGCCCCCGCATGCGCCGGGCGCGTCCGCCGGGCTGCTCACCGGGAACCTCGACTATCACACCGATACACACGAGGTGTCCTTCGATCTTGCCGGGGCGGCGATTCCGCTCGAGGCGATCGGAAGAATTCAGACCGCGCGTCTCCCGGTGGGCGGCCGCCTCAACTTGCAGATGCGCGGGCAAGGCCCCATTGCGGGCGCCGGAATTGCACGCCACGCTCCGACTGATCGATCTAAAGCTGGGCAGTGACGTGGTAGGCAGCTTTGATGGGAAAGTGGATTCCGACGGCCAGCATCTGTCCGCCACGATCGATTCCGCCATGGCAGCGGGGCAGCTGTCCGGCAAGATGGATGTGACTCTCGGAGGTGATTATCCCGTTACAGCCGAAGTCACAGCCGAGCGCATTGATTTCGATCCTTTCTTGCTCTCCGCATTGCACCTTTCGCGCTTGAGCGGACACAGTCTGGTCGACGGCCACTTTGCTATCGCGGGATTTGCGGCGCGGCCGGAAACGATTGCGGTCGAGGCCAACCTTTCCCGCGTCACGATTCGATTCCGAGAAAATGTAAATTTGGAAAACGTCGGGCCCGTGAGGCTGACCTATCGCCGGGACGAAGTGCGGGTCGAGCAGGCGAGCCTGCGCGGAACTGACACCGACTTTCGCAGTGAACGGTTCCGCCAGCTTCGCCGGTGACCGGGCCGTCAATCTGCGGCTCGATGGCGCGGCCAGCCTGCAGTTGCTGAGCAGCTTTGTGCCGCATCTGGAGGCCAGCGGACGCGCGCAGATTGAATGCCGCGGTCGGAGGGACGCTGTCCACTCCCCGATTCAACGGCAAAGTCCACATTGATGGCGCATCACTGCGCTACGGAGATTTCCCGCCGGGCTCAGCAATGTGGCCGGCGATTTCAATTTTGACGCGACGCGCATGATATTTGATAACGTTACGGCGGAAAGCGGCGGAGGTCATCTCAACATGGGCGGCACGGTAACCTACGGCGAGGGACCCTTGAACTACGCGATCAACGCGCGCTCCGATCAGGTTCGCATTCGGTATCCGGTGGGAATGAGCTGGCTGGTTGCCGGGAACCTGCGCCTCTCCGGAAACGCGCAGGCCTCCACGCTTTCCGGACGCATCGTTGTGGATCGTCTGCTGATGGCTGAAGGATTTGATCTTGCGGGCATTCATGGTTTCGGCCAAGGGACCCGTCAACGGTCCGACCGCGACTTCCTCATTCCTTCAAAATTTGCAATTCGACATCCAGGCCGAATCCAGTCCTGATTCACGCATGGAATGGACCGGCGCGCGGCTCCAGACGGATGCGAGCTTGCGCTTGCGCGGCACCTGGGAACACCCGATCCTGCTCGGGCACATTCACTTGTTGAGCGGCGAGATGAGTTTCCGCGGCAATCAGTACACGATCTCGCGCGGCGACATCAATTTCGCCAATCCCTTTCGGCTCGATCCGGTGCTCAACGTCGAGGCCACCACGACCATCCGCCAGTACGAGGTCACCCTCGATTTCACGGGCCCCGCGAGCCGGCTGACCCTGGCCTACCGTTCCGATCCGCCATTGCCTTCCAGCGACATCATCGAGTTGCTGGCCCTGGGCCAAACGGGCGAGGAAAGTGCCCAGCGGACTGCGACCGGACAGAACGCCGGCGTAGGAGCATCCACGGTGCTCTCGGAAGCCATCTCCAGCCAGCTCGGCGGACGGATCCAGCGCCTGTTTGGCGTCAGCCATTTCAGCGTGGGGCCGTCGCTCAACAACCTGGTGGGGCAACAAAACTCCGTGGCCAGCGTCACCATCGAACAGCAAGTCTCGCGCGGCCTTGTCGTCACGTACATCACGGATGTCAACACGACGCAGTATCAAGTCATTCAAATCGAATACACCATCAACCGCGAATTCTCCGTGGTCGCCCTGCGCGATGAGAATGGGACCTTCGGTCTCGACGTCATCCGCAAAACACGCTTCAAGTAACCGCCGGCTACAAGGACGGGAGCATCGGGACGTGCACTGGCACGACACGCGCCCCGTCGATTCATGCCAATGGAAAAATGGTTCGTGCTATCTTCACCAGCGGGGGCCACATGAAACGGTTCACGAAGAAATGGTGTGCAATGTGCGCGACCTGGATCGTACTCGCGCTGGTGTTACTGGCAGCGGCAGCGCCAGCCGCCGCGCAAAAAAGCAAGGACAAAAAGAAAGACCAGCCGGCGACGGATTCTCAGGTCGATCTCAAGTCCGCACTACCCGACTCTCAGGCGATCGATCAAACGATTGGAGAAGCGCTGGGGTACTGGCAGATCGGCGACGTGGATTCGCTGCATAAGTACTACGCCGACGATGTCGTGGTGGTCAGCGGCCTTTGGGAGCCGCCCATTATTGGCTGGGCCAACTACCTGAAGGCCTACCAGGCGCAGCGGGCGACCATGCAGGGCCAGCGAATGGAGCGGTCAAATACTTTGATTAAGGTGAATGGTAATTCCGCCTGGGCGACGTATCAGTTTGTGTTCGCCGCGATGGCCGATGAAAAAGTCGTGCAATTTCATGGACACACGACCCTAGTGTTGAACAAACAGGGTGACCACTGGGTGATCGCGCTGAATCACTCCTCGGTCGTGGACTCCGGGATGTCTGACCCAGTCCCCGCCGCGAATGCCGGGCAGCCCGGCCTGCACTAGAAGCTCTTGAAACCCCCGTATAACCAGACACTGGCGGTGGCGAGCAGGAGCACTCCGGAAAGTACCGCCAGCGTGATGATCGGCCGGGTTAATCGTGAAATCCGGGCGATGATCACCTGTTGCTCCTGGTAGTGGTGCTGCTCGGCGTCCCCAATGAAGATCTGGTCATCTTCCCGCGACGACAGCGTTCCACGATAAATCACCAGAACGGCCAGGACAGATGTGATCACAACCCATGAAATCATGAGCAGCGTTAGGGCCAAAGATTGTTCCATAACTTGCCTCCCTGAAAGGACGGTACGGGCTGGAACGGGCTCGCGAGCCCTTTTACATCGCCACTAGCTTATCGCATTTCCAACCCCGGCAAGGGAGGGTGTGGCGCAAGCGTCAATGCACATCGGTCCTTTGAGGGAAGCGCACACCCCAGAAATCATCCAGGCGGTCAAGCGATTCAAGCCCGATTTCCCAATAGTCGCCTTCCTGGTAGTCTTTAGCCCACACCACGCGAAACTGTGCGGTCTGCTGAGAAAAGCGGTTGGTAATCGTAACTTTTGTGCCTGTTTGCAAAACCCGGGACATCCGGACCATGGCTCCCAGCGTGCCCACAACACCGGTGTGAGTTTTTTCTTCCAGCGGACTCCCGTCCGCCGCGGTGCCATGTACCTCCACGGGAACCCGCATGAGTACCCTTTCGCTATTCCGGCGCCTCTCGTATTGTGGAGTTTCGTTCAAGGAATCTTTCCTCCGGCATCTGCCCCAATATTCACAATCTATGCCGCAGGAGGCCGCGCTGTCAACGTGCGCTGAAGCGTATAAGATAAGGCAACACCGCGTCGTACTGGGGAAGCCTTTCGGTTTTCCTCCGCGTTGACAAACGCGGCAACGCGCGGGCACAATGAATTTGCCTCGCAACGCCCGCTTTTGTGCCCGAATGGCGGAATTGGCAGACGCGCTAGCTTCAGGAGCGAAAACCAGTAGTTAGGCAAGTATCGTGCCATCAACATAACCCGCTGATTAGGCGGGTTTTTCTATTTGGGCTTGTTGTGGCTTGTTGTGAGGTTTTGCGTGGGAATGGGCACAACATGGGCACGGGCACGCGCACCGACTAGCCCACTATCCAGCGGCCTTTGTTTGGGTCGAAGGAAATGACACCACGGGCAGCCGCCGATTTTTCAAACGGGAATTTTGTCTTGCATTGCACGCAAGTAAGTTCCTTTTTGAACGGCTCAGCAACAGGGTCGCCGCATTTCGGACAAAGCACAAAACCCCTCATACCTGTCGCTTCTATAGGGGCGCGTCGTGCCATTTTTAATTTCCGCCTCACATTTGGATTCTACCACGGCCCCGGCGCGCGCGGACTCAGCAGTGTTCATAGTTTTCCCTAATCCAAATCGGCCAGTCATTCTGATCCGGAGCTTGCGCATATTCATAAATCTGTGCCGCAGCTTTCATCAAGTTATCGGGAATCTGATCGTCCTGAGCCCGCAATGCCATTGAGACTGCCACTATTGCTTGGGAAGCCGGGACGTTCGACTCAGCCAACACCATCGTCTGAACCAGTGAAACCAATTGCTCGCGGCGCGTCACTTTTCCCCTTCGTGCGCGGATTCTACCATATCCCGACGCGCCTTATTTCTTCTCCCATATCGCGGAATCTTGCGGGCGGAAATGGCGTTGAAAAATGCCCTCATCGAAGTAAAAGGCAAGCACATGGCCGCATCCAAGGCAACGGGCTTTTTCAGCACTCGCGCGATTCACTTCATGAATGTCGAATACGCTGTCGCCGTGGCAATTATCGCAATGCCAAGTGAAGCGAAAGCATGGGGCCGGTATCGGTGGCAAGGGGGGCGAAACCATTGTTTCCTCCAATGCGGTCATCCTACCATGCGCGGCCCCGGCCCCCCCCGCCCGGATTCAGCGTATCGCGCTTTGCGATTGGGGAAGTGGATTCTTACTGCGCACTCTCCAACGGTCTAGTTCCCAAGTGGCAAAAAGTACAATTACCAAAACAGGGGTTGCTTCACCGATTGTCCCAGCAACATCGCCAATCCCGATCAACGCTAGGACGACAAAGAAAACAACCACAACGCCAAGCGCGGCCAGAAAAAGTAGCCTGTCCTTCTTGCTAGATTTCTTGCCCCCTTTGCGCTTGTACCGCGAATCAACAACCGCACCCCAAATGGAAAGTATCAGGACAGCGAACGGCACGGCGCTCGTCGTTGACGACGTTTGCAAAATCATCGGGGCCTCGCGTGCGCGGATTCTAGCACGCTCCGCTTGAGATGTTAACTGCTTGGACACGAAAACGATTCCCACATTTCAAATGTTGGTCTAGCTTTGTAGCGTACGGAAAGGAGCACTGATTGTTTTGCAAAACATGTTCGGAATTCGAAGCCAAGCGAAGGGCAATTCAAGAGGAACTGAACTCCCGCGATCTGTTGCCAAAACACAGGTTGAAATTGAATGCTGATTTAGACCCAATTGCAGTCGTGCTTACGGACCACAGAATTTGGCACAGCAATGGATTTTGGTCGGACTAACAGCCCCCGGCGCGGCCCGGATTCAGCCTAATTTGCCGTAGCATCTAACGCGCGCCAACAATTTCAAAGGTAGACTTCGATGGTGCGCGGAATGTGTACTTTCTCAATTGGAGGTTCGGCACCGGGAACGCCGCCGCTATCGCCTGCGGGGAAAATTCTGCGGCGACCAAAATGCCACGTATCGGTTTGTTGCTGCGCATAAGGATTCCCATGTAGCCCAAAATTTGCCCAATTGCGCGGCGACCAGCCTTGCCTCGCTTCGGTTCTATTACAACCGTAACGCCCTTTCTATCTCCGGCTGTGATGTCAATTCGGCCTGGTTCAGCCTTGCCGCCGTATTTAACAGTTCGCTCTTTGCCACCGTCAGTAATTCTCAATCCGGCTTCAAGTTGCTTGATATTGGCACGAAGCGCATTCTGTAGGTGGCTTTCACGGTCGAAGGTCGTTCCCATTGCCGCCTCCTGATTACGCGCCCGGATTCACTTACCAGATTTTTCAATTGCGGCGAGACGATTGTCTAATCTTTCTATCAGCGCGAACATTGCTGTGGTCACGTTCCGAATGTCCTGAGCGGTCACGTTGGGAGCGGAATTCAAGCCGGGCAAGCGCACTTCCAGTCCATCCGCCAATGTGATTGTGGCACCACCGTAAATGTCGGTCGCGATTTTCGCCATTGCTAGGTTCCCTCCGTGCGGCGGATTCTACCACGCACGGCCCCGGCGCGCCTCCGCGTTGACAAACGCGGCAACGCGCGGGCACAATGAATTTGCCTCGCAACGCCCGCTTTTGTGCCCGAATGGCGGAATTGGCAGACGCGCTAGCTTCAGGAGCTAGTTCTCGCAAGGGAGTGGAGGTTCGAGTCCTCTTTCGGGCACCAATATTTCGATTCGGTTTTCCCCGGCCTTTCGCGCGCAGTGGATTGATGCTACTTTTTACGATGTACCTGATCCGCTTTTGGCAAATTCATGCCTGAGCATTTTGTCTTTCGCGATTTGCGCGAGTTGCTGGCCAAAGCCAATGAGGAGAAATCCGGCGACGAATTGGCCGGCCTCGCCGCGCGATCGGAGCGCGAACGCGTCGCGGCGAAACGCAAGCTCGCGGACCTTTCGCTCGCCGAAATCGTGCAGCAGCCTGTAATCGATCCCTCCGAAGACGAAGTGAGCCGCCTGATTCTGGAAACATTCGACAAGGAGCGCTTCGAGCAAATCAAAAGCATGACCGTGGGCCAGTTCCGCGAACACCTCCTCGACGACGCCACCACCGAAGAACAACTGAAGCAAGTGCAATGGGCCATCATCCCAGAAATTGCGGCGGCCGCCGCCAAGATCATGAGCAACAAAGACCTGGTCCTGGCCGCGGCGAAAATTAGGAACGTCACGCGCTGCCGCAATACGATGGGAGAGCGCGGCGTGCTGGGGATTCGCATTCAGCCTAATCATCCCGTCGATGATCTCGGCGGAATTCTGCTGACCACGTTCGAGGGGCTTCTTTACGGGTGCGGAGATGCCGTGATCGGAGTGAATCCTGCATCCGATTCGGTGGAAACCGTCGGCGCAATCCTGCGCGCGCTGGCGCGTCTCATCGACACATACGGTGTGCCCACGCAGGCCTGCTGCCTCGCGCATATCACCACGCAACTGGAGGCCATGAAGCGAGGCGCGCCAGTCGATTTGCTGTTTCAGTCCATCGCCGGGACGCAGGCTGCCAACCGCAGTTTCGGCGTCACCCTGCAAATGCTTCGCGAAGGCCGCGAGCAAGTCCTCGAACATCATGCGCGGCGCGAAGTTCTCTGGAAGGGGTCCGACGTAATGTATTTCGAGACGGGCCAGGGAAGCGCCCTGTCGGCGGAGGCTCATCACGGCGTTGATCAACTGACCCTCGAGGCGCGCGCGTATGGCGTGGCCCGCGTGTTTCAGCCTTTCCTGGTGAATAGCGTGGTGGGTTTCATAGGTCCCGAATACCTTTACGATGAACGGCAAATCATCCGCGCGGGCCTCGAAGATCACTTCATGGGCAAACTGCTGGGGCTGCCCATGGGCTGCGATGTTTGCTACACCAATCATGCCGCGGCGGACCAGAACTCCGCGGACAATCTTCTTTTGCTTCTGGCCGCCGCCGGCTGCAATTATTTTATGGGCGTCCCTTGCGCGGACGATGTGATGCTGAATTATCAATCCACGAGCTTCCATGACGCTCTGGCCGCGCGAAAACTTTTCCATCTTCGTCCCGCCCCTGAGTTTCTCGACTGGCTCGAGACGGCGGGAATTTTTCGTGACGCTGCGCCCGCGCGTCTCGAGGCGTCGGCGCGGCGGCAGCTCATGCAAGGCCTCGAATCCTCTTTGGGAGAGATCGTTTAAGTGGCATAAACTTTAGTTTGTGTGCTTTTTGCTGTCGAGAATTCTGAGGAACACAAGCTAAAGCATGTGCCGCGGAAGAGAGCCAACTATATGGCGGCAAATGAAAACATCTCCCTGCCAGCGGATTTTTCTGATCTTCTGCAGAAAATTCGCGAGCGCACTCCAGCGCGCATTTTGGTGGGACGCGCGGGAGCCGCGTATCGCACGTCCACGCAATTGGATTTGCGCGAAGCCCACGCCGCCGCGCGCGATGCCGTCCGCGCGGAACTCGATTTGGATTCCGCCTTTGACAAGCCGTTCGTAAGGCAATGGGACCTGTTCGAGGTTTGCACGGAGGCGCGTTCCAAGGAGGAATTCCTTCTGCAGCCGGACCAGGGGCGCCGCTTCAGCGAATCGTCGCGGCGAGAATTGTCGAAGCGCTGCCTGAAAAATTGCGACATTCAATTTGCCATCGGTGACGGCCTCTCGGTCTCCGCGGTTCGCGCGCAAGTCCCTTCGCTATTGCCACTGCTTCACGAAGGCGCCCGAGCACGAGGCTGGACGGTCGGGAACACGTTCGTGATCCGCCATTGCCGAGTGGGCGTGCTGAATGATATCGGCGCGTTGCTCGCTCCGATGGTGGCGGTGCTCCTGATCGGGGAGCGGCCGGGGCTGGCCACGGCGGAGAGCCTTTCCGCGTATATGGCGTATGAGCCTCGCGCGTCTCATACCGATGCCAACCGGAACCTGATCTCAAACATTCATTCGCGCGGCCTCGATCCAAACGCCGCAGCCGATCGAATCCTCAATTTGGCGGCGCAAATGATGAAGTTGCGGATCAGCGGATTCAGCGTAAGGGAGCAGTTGCCGTCAGCGCCCAACCAGCGGCCGATAATCCAAGGATAGGCACCACTCAGAGAACAAGTATTTCAGCTTTACGTGACACGAGCGCCCGGTCAAAGGTGACCAGTTTCACACCCGCAACAATGGCGAAGGAGAGTAGATACGCGTCGGCCCAAACTTTTGGGGATTTGCTCGAAAGGCGGGACTGGGCGCGAAACTCCAATTCAAGACCATCGGGCTCGGGAAGCAACGAGAAACGCGAATCTGCCCAGACCTTATCCCACAATTCCCAGGCCTGGGACATGCTTTTCACGTCCATTCCCATCACAGATTCGGTTGTGAGCAGCCGCAGAACCGTCAGTTGTGTGAATCGGCAAAAAAAGAATTGTTCCTCGCTGGAGCGATCGAACCATTGGCGGGCTTTCTCGGAATGAATGTGGCGGCCCCAAAACAGTGCGAGCCACACATTGGCATCAAGGAAATTCAACGTGTTCATAGATCTGTTCGCTGGTCAGATCGACCTTCGGCCCATTCGAAACAATCAAGGGAAATCGGACCCTTTTTGCGCGCGGGCGCTTGCCTTCCAAAAGAGAGGTTTTGACGCCCGCCAGGATGATCTCCCTGACAGAACGCCCCTGCGCTGCGGCCTGCTCCTTTAGCTTCCGGTAAAGGGAAATAGGGATATCCACGGTTGTGCGGACCGCTTCTGGCTTCATTGTTGCATTATACCGCAAGTGCCATAAATATGGAACGGCCCCCACAAAACCTTCATGTACCGTTGGAGGCGGGTTTTGTAGAGGCCGACCGATTTTTGGTCGGGCATGTTGTCGCTCCGGCCTACGCACTAAACTAGCCGAGGAAGCGCGGATGGGATTACAATTTGTACCAGCGAGGTCCCTATGAGTTCCACCTCCTTAAGAGTGAACGGCCGGGTGCACGAAGTCGATGTGGACCCGAATTGTCCCCTCCTCTACGTTCTGCGAGATAATCTGGCGCTGCATAATCCGCGCTTCGGATGCGGGTTGGGACAGTGCGGCGCGTGCACCGTGCTGGTCGACAATCGCGCGATCCGCTCGTGCCAGTTGCCGGTGTCGCAAGCTGCCGGAAAAGAAATCGTCACCCTCGAAGGCCTTTCGGCGGCCGGGAAACCGCATCCTGTGCAAGCCGCATTCATCGCCGAGCAGACATTTCAATGCGGCTACTGCCTGAACGGCTGGGTGATGACAACGAAAGCGCTGCTGGACAAAAATCCGAATCCCAGCGACGCCGAAATGCGCCGGGCATTTGAAGGCCTGGTATGCCGCTGCGGAAGCCACGTGGGCATCTTCGCCGCCGTACGGCAGGCGTCGCATTCCGCGAAAAGGAGCGCATAAAATCATGGCTCCCAAAACTGAAATTTCGCGAAGAGAATTTGTGAAGGATGCCGGAGGCTTGCTGATCGGGTTTTCCCTGGCCGATGCCGGCATTTTGCCGCGCGTGGTGGCCGCAGCGTCGCCGGAAACGGTTGCAACTCCCTCCCCCAATCGCCTCGATGCGTGGCTGCGCATCGGAAAAGATGGAATCGTTCATATCTTCACGGGCAAACCGGAAATCGGAATGGGCGTGGAAACCGGCTACGCGCAAATTATCGCCGAAGAGTTGGATGTGCCCGTCGGCCGCGTGCAATTTGTGATGGGCGATTCATCCTTGACGCCCAATCAGGGTGGCGTGGGAGGCAGCACGTCGATCGCGGCGGGCTCAAAACCTTTGCGCAACGCGGCCGCGAACGCGCGCTATCTGCTGACGCAGTTAGCGTCCCAACGTCTGGGCGTCCCGCCCGAACAGTTCGAAGTGAAAAACGGTGTCGTGCATGTGAAGGGCGCTCCATCGAAGAGCGTCCCGTACGCGGAACTCGCCAGCGCGGGAGATTTGAACGACGCCCTCAAAGTTTCAGGCGATGGATTTTCGCTGAACGTCGAAGGCGCCGGAAAACCCAAGGACCCGTCCGAGTACTCCGTCGTCGGCAAGTCGGTTCCGCGCGTCGATCTTGCTCCCAAGATTCTCGGAGAGTTCAAATACGTCGTTGACGTCCGCGTTCCGGGCATGCTGCACGGACGCGTGATCCGGCCCTCGGGCGTTGGCGCGACCTTCGTGAACCTCGATGAGACGCCCGCAAAATCCATTCCCGGCTTTGTGAAGACCGTGGTGAAAGGAAATTTTGTCGGCGTGGTCGCGGAAAACGAGTGGGCCGCCATCCAAGCCTCGAACGCAATAAAAGTCACCTGGACCGCTCCCGTGCAGGCGTTTCCCGAGCAGCAGGACTTGTACAACTACATGCGCGCGGCCAAGCCCAAGGCCAGCAGGGAAACCGCCAAGCGCGGGGACGCCGCCGTAGGGATGTTGAACGCCGCGAAAAAATTGGAAGCGAGCTACGAATTTCCATTCCAGTCACACGCCACCATGGGGCCGGGCTGCGCTGTCGCGGATGTGCATATGGACGGCGTAACCACGGTATGGTCGGGAGGGCAGAAGCCGCACGATTTGCAGAAGGGCTTCGCGCAGCTGCTGGGCGTTCCGCTCGATACCGTGCGCGTGATCTGGATGGAAGACGCCGGTTCCTACGGCCGCCCCGGTTTTGAGGACGCCGCCGCCGATGCCGTGCTTCTCTCGCAGGCTATGGGAAAACCCGTGCGTGTGCAATGGATGCGCGACGACATGACCGCGTGGGGCGCGAAAGGCCCTGCCGTGATGTGCGATCTGTCCGCGGGCCTGGACGCACAGGGCGAAGTCAGCGCCGTGCAATTTACTTCCCGCGCATTTTCCGGCGGCGAGACGCTCTTCCGTCCCGACAGCATGGGGAATTATCTGGGAGCGCAGTTGACCGGCATTCCCAACACCACGGGCGTCGACGAATTTGCGCAATGGGGCGGGAATGCTCCCGATTATGCCTTCCCGAATCTTCACGCGACGGCCCACGTGATCCCCGCTCTTTATGAAAACGCTTCGCCGCTGCGCACCACGCATCTGCGCGACCCCGAAGGTCCGGCCACATCCTTCGCCGTGGAATCGTTCATGGACGAAATCGCCGCCGCGGCCGGCATGGACCCCATCGAATTCCGTCTGAAGCACATCGAGGAGCCGCGCGCCAAAGCGGTCCTGACGGCGGCCGCCCAGAAAGCGGGATGGGACACGCGCCCATCTCCAAAAAAATCCGCCAGCACCGGCGAAATCGCCACCGGCCGTGGCATCGGCCTCAGCACGCGCGGCGGCACCTACGTGGGCACGGTAGCCGAAGTGGAAGTGAATCGCCGCACCGGGGCAGTCCACGTAAAACGCTTCGTGTGCGCCCACGACTGCGGCCTGATCATCTATCCGGGCGCGCTGCGCGGCACCATCGAGGCCAACCTGGTGCAATCGCTCGGCCGCAGCCTCAAGGAAGAAGTAATGTTTGACCGCACCAGCGTGACCAGCGTCGATTGGAAAACGTATCCTGTCGCCCGTCCTTCGGACATTCCCGCTCAGGTCGATATCGTGCTGATCAATCACCCGGACCTTCCTCCCGGCGGAGCCGGAGAGCCCTCCAGCCGCGCCACCGCAGCCGCCATCGCCAACGCGATTTTCGACGCGACCGGCGCGCGAGTCCGGACCGCGCCGCTCACACCGGCGAGGGTGAAGGCGGCGCTTGGAGCAATTCAAAACGCGTAGCCCAGAGCTTGAATTTTAGTTGTCCACGAAATCTGGACAATTACAAAACAGAGAAAAAACCCGCACCCTTCACAAAAAAGTGAAGGGCTGCGGCACCCAAAAACTTCAAAGTCAAAGGCATCACTTCCTGCCTTCGAGACTAGGAAGTGTGAAGGTGGTCCCCCGGGTGCCGCATCCTTTACGATTCTTGTAAAGGGTGCGGGTTTAGAGTTCACTATCGCAGAACCTTCGATTCACAGGAGCAACCTTCAGCAGTATCCCTGTCGTCAGAGACCGCCCAACTGCTCCGCGCCAGGCAAAGAGTTCCAAAATCGTCGTCTAGAGCCCAGCAAATCTTGTAAAATGTGTCCAACAGTCGAAGGGTTTGGAGATCACTCCCGCCACTGATCGTTCCAGAGCCTATAGGCACGCGGCAAACATTATCGGAAATGGAGCGCCCCAGATGAAATCTCGCATCGCCATCATCGGAATTGTCTTGCCGCTTTGGTGCGCGGCGGTGCCGGCGCAGGAAAAAGCTGAATATTCAATCGACTCCGCAAAGAGCAAGCTGGAGATCAAGGTGGAAAAAGAAGGGCTCTTCAAGGCCTTTGCACACAATCATCTGATCGTTGCCAGGCAGATGTCCGGCGGAGTGCAATTTGACCCGCAAAAGATTGAGAATTCCGCAGTGACCCTGAACGTAGAAACAAAGTCGCTCACGGTGGCGGGCCAGGAATCAGAGAAGGACCGGCAGGACGTTCAGGCGAACATGAGCGGCGAGAAGGTGCTGGACGTCGCAAAATATCCGGAGATCACGTTTAGTTCCACGAGCGCTTCGGCCGTGAAGCCGGCAGGCGACGGCTGGACCCTCACCCTTTCGGGAAAGCTGAAACTTCATGGGGTCGAGAAGCCCGTTACCTTCCCGATCGAGCTGCACGTGAAGGGCAGTCAACTTCAGGCTCAAGGAGAAGTTTCCCTGCTGCAGTCCGAGTACGGCATCACACCGATTAAGGTCGGAGGCGGCGCGGTGACGGTAAAAGATAAACTGAAAATCAGTTTTGATATTGTCGCGGCAAGAACGACCCCATAACGGGCGAATGGCGCTGATTTTCAGTCGGGGTGATTTCGGGTGCCGACCCTTTACGATCTTCGTAAAGGGTGCGGGTTTAAAGTTCATCGTCGCAGAAACTTCGATTCATGGGAGCAACTTTCCGTACCCCGGCATACCTGTTTTCAGTAGCGTAAGCTTCAGCTTGCGTGATTTTGGTTTTCCCCCAACGAAAGTCAAATGCACGCAAGCTGAAGCTTACGCTACTCGTGCGAGCAATTGCGATCAACAATCACGCATCCTTGATTTCACGGAGAAGCCCGCTGGTCACGTCGTAAACGAAGCCACGCACGGCCATACTTTTGGGAATCCAGGGATGCGTATGCAGCTTCTGCAACTGGTGACGGACATTTTCGTCGATGTTCTTAAAGGCGTAGAAGAAGGAGGGAGCCACGGCAGCCGTCCCGCTGAGATTCTGAATCCGGTTGCGCAAATCGTCTTCGCTGGCGTGCATCAATCCGCAATCGGTGTGATTGATGACCATAATTTCCTCGGTGCCCAGCAGATAGTGCGACACGACCAGCGAGCGCAGGGAGTCGTCGGTGACGATACCGCCGGCATTGCGGATGATGTGCGCGTCTCCCGTTTTGAGGCCCAGCGTGCGAATCGAAAGCCGCGTATCCATGCAAGTCAGGACGGCCAGCTTGCGCTCGGGTCGCGGGGTGAGCCTGCGCAATTCATGCGTGCGCGAATATATTTCGTTGGCGATCAGGACTTCGTCGATGACGCTCATGGCCGGGATAGTTTAGCGCAGCTTGGTCGCTTTTGCTGACGCGGTGCGCGATGTGGGAACTCGCGCATCGGGCGACGTGGTATATACTCGCAGTCCTGCGGAAATCTGAAATAGAAATCCGACTGGCTGCACATCGAATTTTCGGCGGGGGCGCGATGCTAAAAATTGGAAGGATCCTTCTCCCAATCGATTTCCAGGAATCCTCGAAACCAGTGGTTCATCAGGCGGCGGCCCTCGCGCGCCACTTCCATTCCGAAATCGTCATGCTGCATGTGGTGACTCCGCTGAGTTATGCCGCAGGCATGATCGAAGGCGATTATGTGCCTGCCAATTTGGACGACCTGCTCAAGGAACTGCTTCGCCAGGCCCAGAAGCAACTAGACAAGGCGTTGGGGCGGGAGCTCGACGGCATTGCCGTCAGGCGCATGCTCGTCGAAGGCGATCCGGCGCTCACCATCGTGCAAACGGCACGCGCATTGAGCGCCGACCTGATCGCCATGCCTACGCACGGCTTCGGGGCCTTCCGCCGCTTTCTGCTGGGTTCAGTGACGGCGAAAGTGCTTCACGATAGCGAATGCCCGGTGTGGACCGGCGCACATCTTGAAGAACAGCCGGCCGGAGAATTCTCGATTCGCAGCGTCCTCTGCGCTGTGGATTTGAGCGGCCATAGCGGCAAAACTCTCCAGTGGGC
Source organism: Terriglobia bacterium (assembly GCA_963705015.1). GTDB lineage: Bacteria > Acidobacteriota > Terriglobia > Acidiferrales > UBA7541 > Palsa-360. Next base: position 3,688,921 of record CAVPIN010000002.1, on the reverse strand, counting down.
CGCACAGATGGCCGCCGACTTTGGCGCCCGGCTTACGCTGGCTCATGTCACTGCCGGGATGGAAATCTATGGTCCCGGGGCATATCAGGTGGACCCTTCCTGGACCGAGGCCCTGGTAAAATCCGCCAGCCAGCAACTTGCGAAGCTTAAGCAAGAGGTTGGCACCCAGGCCGAGACATTTATCGGCAGTGGCGACGTGGCCAAGCTGTTGAGCGAGGCGGCAAAGCAATCGGACGCGGACGTATTGATCATTGGCCGCCCATCTGGCGGACGATTACATGCCGCCGGCTACGGAATCATCCGCGAGTCTCATATCCCCGTATTGAGCGTGTGAAGTTGCGCTCCGTGACCAGCGCAGCGGTGATGGGCCACTGTGTGGTCACGGAGGCGCAATCACCCCCCAGGGATTGCCACCGAGAAAATTTCGGACAGCCTCTCCCGCAAATCTTCTCTAATGATTCGCGGCCACGGTCGGATTGTGCTCGGGGCCGCTGGCGGTTTCCGCCGTCTCGACGGTTTTCAGTTTTGGCACCGACCGCTGCCAGAGGATGCGCGCATCGGGAGTGTCGTTGGGATAGGTCTTGGCGGATTCCTGTCCTACGGGCTCCAGAACGATGTCCACGCGGCGATTGTAGGCCAGCCAGGTCACCTTCTTTTGCTTGGTCATCCAGTTTTGGGGTTTTTGTGAATCCTTGGTTTGCAGTTGCTCCACCTGTTTCTGATCGAGCTGGTCTTTTTTGCCTTCCGCACGGACCTCAATCTTGTCGGCTGAGATTCCTTGCGAAACCAGATAATCCTTCACCAGCGCCGCCCGCCTTTCGCTGAGCGCCATATTGTATTTGTCCGGCCCGCGCACATCGGCGTGCGCCACAACCGTCAGCTTATTTTGCTGGTCGTACTTTTCATTGTTCTTGAACGTGTCGGCTGCCTTGGCAAGCGTCTGCTTCTGGCTGGAGACCAGGCCCACTTTCGGATGCCGTCGCTCGGGATACGCCGTGGGATAGAACAGGCTCGCGAGTGTCACCGGCGGAGGGGGATCGATGGAGCCGGTAATGTGCAGCGTTGCGGTTCGCGTGGTGGTCCCGCCGCAGGAGTTGGCGGCACTGAGCCTGTAGGTGATGTTTTGATTGATTTGGCCAGAGGTCGTTCCGTTGGGCATGGCTTCGATATGTTGGCTGCCGCTGCTCGAAACGCTCCCCAGCGGATCAAGCATGACTCTGTTGGCATCGGACGTCGACCAGTTCACGGTCGCCGAATCCTGCTCGACAACCTTGTCGCCGATCTTGTGATAGGTCACTTCCGACGGGCTAAGCGTGAGCGTTGCTGTGGGCTCGGTGTCGACGTTGATCGTAACCGTCTGCGTGGCTTCGCCGCCCGGACCCTTGGCCACCAGCTCATACGTCGTCGCGTGCGCTGGGGTCACCATACGATCCCCGCTGGCCGGAACAGTTCCGATGTTGGTGATGGAAGTGTCCGCGGCATTAGCGGAATTCCAATTCAGGCTGGCGGATTCGCCACAAGTGGTTTGTGCCCGCGATGCAGAGAGTTGCGCGGAGACCGGAGCGACAGGCACCATCGCGCTGGCTACTCCCGCTTCGAAACGTGGCTGCGGCCCCAGATTGAGGCCGGGCTTGAAGTCTTTCGTCTTCATCGTTCCGTTGTGGTTGAGGTTCACAATCACTCGCTGGCCCGCTTTCACCTCAACGGGTCCCGACCAGATCGTCTGGCCCTTTTGCGTGACCATGACCTGGTAGTTGCCTGGCTTCACCAGCAGCCACTGGTGCCAGAGCCAGTTGTTATCGAACTCGTCGACGTGGCCGACGAAATAAGGAGCCGTGCTGCCGTTGAGCAGGACCGCCGCGCGCGGGTGCCCCTTGAGTTCGATGTCGCCAAAGGGCCCGGTCACTTTGTCACCCGAGGCATCGAGAGCAACGGTCAACTCCGTCGTTTTTCCGGCGCCTATCAGCACGTCCGTAGTTTTCGGGGTGTACCCATAGTTGTACACGCCAATCTTGTGCTGGCCCGCGCTGAGCATTACGGACTGGCTGCCGTCGCGGATGGCATTGCCGTCTACAAACAAGTACGCCTGTTTGGGGGTAACGTGAATTTTCAATTTGCCGGTCTGCGCTGCACTCTGCGCAAAGGCAGGCGTCAGGCCTAGCAAAACTGCGCAGGACACCAGCAGGATCATCGGGACATGGGACTTTGTATGTATCATTTCCATTCTCCTTTCAGACATTCCATATGCTTCGGAACCGGGCCATCCTCCTTGAGACATACTTTCCGGAGGCTCGCCAGCGCGTTCTATATATCGTTGCACGATACATATATATCGTTCTACGATACAGATGCAAGTGGAGAATGCGCCGTTGCCCTAAGGGTTATGCCGGTAGGCGCTTTCGCGAGGGCCACCGCGCGACCAGGGGGACTGCGGGCTAGGGGGAGGTTCAGGGAGGTGCCAGACGATCACGCAGGCGTAACGATCCGCACCGGATGGCCGTCGAGAAACGAGCGCACATCCTCGACCGCTTCACCGTAGAACACGCGATAATTTTCGGCGGTGACGTAGCCCAAATGCGGGGTGAGCACGACATTGTCGAGGCGCCGTAGGGGATGGTCCACCGGCAGCGGCTCCTGATCGTAGACATCGAGCGCGGCCCCGGCAATTTTGCGGCTTTCAAGAACGGCCACCAGTGCGTGCTCATCGACGATCGGCCCTCGTGAAGTATTGATCAGATAGGCGGCAGGTTTCATCAGGGCGAATTCGCCGGGCCCTACCAGGCCGCGCGTACGCTTGCTCCAGATCAAGTGGATGGTAAGAAAATCAGAGCGCCGGAAGAGTTCCTCTTTGTCGACGCGCTGCGCTCCCAGTGAACTGGCACGCTCCGCCGTCAGATTCTCGCTCCAGGCGATGACCTCCATGTGGAACGCATTGCTGATCGCAGCCATCTGGCTGCCAAGTCTGCCGAGTCCCAGAATGCCCAGCGTCTTGCCATGCAGTCCGATTCCAACCGTTGTCTGCCATTTCCCGCTGTGCATGCCTGCGTCCTCACGCGGGATGCTGCGCGCCAGCGACAGGATCAGGCCCCAGGTAAGCTCCGCCGTCGGGTGCGGCAAAGCATTGGTTCCTGCGACCACGATGCCCCGTTCGTTTGCCGCTTTCACATCGATGGACGCGTTGCGCATGCCCGTCGTGACTAGAAGTTTCAAATTCGGCAGCCGTTCGAGCAGGGTCCGCCGGAACGCTGTGCGCTCGCGCATGGCCACGATGATTTCAAACTCGCGCAAGCGTTCGGCCGCTTCATCTTCACCCGCGAACGGAGATTGAAACGTTTGCACCTCGACGGCCGGGCGAAGGCTCTCCCAGTCCGCCATGGTCAAGGCCACGTTTTGGTAGTCATCGAGTATAGCCAGTCGTTTGGTCATGTCAGAACGAACCCGTGCCCGCCCAAAAACGGGCGGCCTCTACAAGGGCAACTGCCACAAATGGAAGACGTTTTTGTAGAGGCCTCTCCGTCCCATGTTTTCTGGGACGGACAGGGCACGGTTCCTTTCAATTCGAGCTACTGAATTCAGAGAGTCCGTACTATACACCCGCCTGCGACGCGCAATTTTCACAAACATGGCCAAAAAAACAAAACGTCCCGACAAGGTCGGGACGTTTTGCATGTGCCACTTGATTTCAGAATTTACTTCCGAGCACGATGAGAGCGGCCACAAAGTTCAGCCCTCTCGCCCGCTCCTCCTAAGCCACAGCTGTGCTGGCAACCGGCTTCGGGACACTATTGATCGTCTTCAGAATGCGGGAAACGATCTGGTAGGGATCCCCTTCGGAGTTCGGGCGGCGATCTTCCAGATAGCCCTTGTAGCCGTCCTTGATGAAATTGATCGGCATCCGGATCGAAGCGCCGCGATCGGAGAGACCGTAGCTGAACTTGTCAATGGCCTGGGTTTCGTGCAGACCGGTCAAACGCAGATGGTTATCCGGGCCATACACGGCGATATGCTCGGGGATGTATTTCTCGAACGCCTTCATCAGGGCTTCAAAATATTCCTTGCCACCCACTTCGCGCATGTATTTCGTCGAGAAGTTGGTGTGCATGCCCGATCCATTCCAGTCACCCTTGATGGGTTTGCAATGCAATACCATATCCACTTCGTATTTCTCGCAGAGACGCATCATCAAATAGCGGGCGGTCCACGTGTCATCCGCGGCTTTGGCGGAGCCTTTGGCGAAGATCTGGAATTCCCACTGTCCCTTTGCGACTTCCGCGTTGATGCCTTCATGATTGATGCCAGCGGCATGACACAGGTCCAGGTGTTCTTCGACGATTTTACGGGCCAGGTTGCCCATGTATTTGTATCCAACGCCGCAGTAGTAGGGGCCTTGAGGAGTGGTGGGGTGGCCGTTTTCCGGAAAGCCGAGGGGCCGCCCGTCTTGATAGAGAAAATATTCCTGCTCAAGACCGATCCACAAGTCCGGGTCGTTCTCGATCGTAGCGCGCATGTTGGTGGTATGCGGAGTTCCATCGGCGTGGTAAACCTCGTTCATCACGATGTAGGCGTCCTTGCGGCTGGCATCAGGATACAGAGCCACGGGTTTGAGCACGCAGTCAGAGCTATGCCCTTCGGCCTGCATGGTGGAACTGCCGTCAAAACCCCATTTGGGCAGATCAGCAAGGGTGGGTGGCTTCTCAAACGACTTGATTGTAGTCTTGCCGCGCAGCTCCGGAACGGGCTTTTTGCCGTCAAGCCAGATGTATTCGAGTTTATACTTTGTCATGGTCTTCGGAAGATCTCCTTAATATAACGCTAAAAGATTAAATTCCTGGGACAGCCATACGCAGACGTAACGCGCGATCAGCGAAGAAGCAATGTATCGTGTGCGTCAATCCGCCGTCCAATCGAAGTTATCTCTCCGTTGGTTCTCATTTTCTGATACTGCACCGCGGTTTCCGCACAAGAAAAGTTCAAACGAGAATGCGTAATTCCCTGCAGCGCGGGCTTTTTTGAGGCAGATTGGCCGACGGACCTGGGTCTGCTAAACTGGACATAAGGAATACATAAGGAAATGGTGATGCGGTCGATAGAAATAATCTTCCCTCAGGCTGCTTGACGGTCAGGCCCAGTTTCGGTAAATTCCCCGCTTCCGTTGCTTGTACGGTCTACATTCCCAATCATCTAGTTCATTAAAGGAGAGCGAATGGACCCAAAAGGTGTACTGGCATTTGCAGCGAAAAACAACGCGAAGATTCTCGATCTTCGTTTCATTGATGTTCCGGGTATCTGGCAGCACGTCAGCTACCCGATCGATGAACTTTCGGAAGACTCCTTCGAGGAAGGATTCGGATTCGATGCCAGCTCGATTCGCGGATGGGCTTCGATCCACGAATCCGACATGCTGCTGATTCCGGACCCGAATTCGGCGTTCATGGATCCGTTCCGCACCGAACCCACGCTGGTGATGATCGGCGACGCCACCGATCCGCTTGTCGCACAAGCCCTACCACCGCGATCCGCGGCATGTCGCCAAACGCGCGGAGGCTTATCTGACGTCCACCGGACTCGCCGACAAAGCTTTCTTCGGCGCGGAGGCGGAGTTCTTCATTTTCGACAGCATTCGATTCGACCAGGCCCCGCAGCACGGTTTTTATTTTATCGACTCGAATGAAGGCAAAGTGGAACTCAGGCCGCGAGGGTGACGGCTTTGGCGGGCCGAACCTCGGCTATCGCACGCGGTACAAGGAAGGCTATTTCCCCGTTCCGCCCAGCGATCATTACCAGGACCTGCGCACGGAAATGGTTTTGAAGATGCATTTCGATCGGCATGGACGTCGAGTGCCAGCACCACGAAGTCGCCACGGCCGGGCAGGCGGAAATCGACTTGCGCTTCAATACGCTCCTGAATTCGGCCGACAACATGATGAAGTACAAGTACATCATCAAGAACGCGGCCGCCAAAGCAGGCAAGACCGTCACGTTCATGCCCAAGCCGATTTTTTCCGACAATGGCTCGGGCATGCACACGCACCAGTCGCTGTGGAAGAAGGGCAAGCCCCTGTTTGCCGGAGACGGCTACGCGGGCCTGTCGCAGATGGCGCTGTGGTACGCGGGCGGACTGCTCAAGCACGCTCGTGCGCTTTCGGCCATCATCGCTCCGGGAACGAACTCCTACAAGCGCCTGGTGCCGGGCTACGAAGCTCCCGTGAACCTGGCCTACTCGAAGCGCAATCGCTCGGCCGCCGTCCGCATTCCGGTGTATTCGGAAAGCCCCAAGGCCAAGCGGCTCGAGTTCCGGCCGCCGGACCCCTCGTGCAATCCGTACCTGGCCTTCGCGGCCATGCTGATGGCGGGCCTCGACGGCATCAAGCACAAGATCGATCCCGGCGAGCCGCTCGATAAGGATATTTTCGACCTCAGCGCCGAGGAAGCGGCGAGCATTCCTTCGATGCCGGGCTCGCTCGACGAAGCGCTCGCGGAACTCAGCAAGGATCACAAGTTCCTCACCGAGGGCGGAGTCTTCACCGAGGACTACGTCGAACTCTGGATCAACTACAAGAAAAAGAACGAGGCGGATGCCGTGCGTATGCGCCCGCATCCGTATGAGTTCCACCTCTATTACGACATCTAGAATCCCTCCCGCCAGAAGTGGCGGGGCCCAGCCAGTCGAACCAAGTTCAAGCAAAACGCCCCGGTCACACCGGGGCGTTTTGCTTGCAGCGACCAAAGAATGTTTTGCCAGTTTTGCCGGCCTCCCCTCAGTAATGTGCTAATTTCTCGTGGTCGAGATCAATGTGCCACCCCTACCGGGGTTTCTGGTCATCTCTGACCCGGATTCCCACCACTTCCGTGGTGGGCTACGTTCTGTCGCCCCTGACGGGGCTTGGTTGAGAATCGTGGTTTTCAATATGGGAAGTGCTTCATGGGCGCGCAAGGTAAGGACTCCTGTTACTTTTTGCAGTGGCCAACAAAGTTTGTGAAACAGGGGAGTCCCGTCAGGGACGAAACAACGTAGCCCACCACGGGAGTGGTGGGAACGCGTTCGCAGCGAACACCAAACCCCGTAGGGGCGGCACATGACTAACCAAGAACAAATTTGGGATCGTATTCCACGCCATGCTTCCGAAGCAGCGCGCGAAATTCGTCCTCGAAGCTCGTCCTCCGATGGTGCGCCTCCTGATTCTGGATGTACCGGATTACCTGATCGAGGTTCGAGGAACTGACGCTGAATGCGCCGTATCCCTCTTGCCAGGAAAATTTGATCCCCTGCTCGCCCATCCATTTTGATGAGTTTGCTTTCAGCAGAGAGACAGCCTTTGCTAGCGCAAGTTTTGGCGGCAGGTGAAACAAGATATGCACGTGGTTCTGTGTCCCGCCGACCGCAAGCGCGATCATTTCGTGATTTTGGCAGATCCCGGCCAGGTAAGCCCATAATCGCGGTTGCCATTCTTTAGGGATTGCATTACGGCGATCTTTGGTGCTGAAGACCACGTGGACATGGTTCCGGGAGAATGTGTGCGCCATTGTGTCGCCCCTACGGGGCTTCATCTTATCGCACTTCGTGGTCCCACCCCTTCCGTGGTGGGCTACGTTCTGTCGCCCCTGACGGGGCTTTTCTTTATCGCGCCGTCCCACTTATCGCGAAACGGGAGGCTTGGGAACCAGACGAAACAGCCCCTGCGCGTTGCGGTCAAGGATGGCTTCGACCTGATCGGGCGTGAGGCCTACGCCGGGATCCTTCACATAATCGACGCACCGCTGGAAGACGTCGCCTACTTCGTAGGGATAGTCGCTGCCAAGGACCAATCGGTCAGCGCCAAAGGACGTGCAGGCTGCACGCAGCGCGGGTACGTAGCCGTGGGAAACGGTGTCGTACCAAAAGCGCTTGGCTGTCACGCTGGCGCGCTCGGCGTCGGCGGGCATATACAAAACGCGCTGGTTATCGAGGCGCTGCATCAGCATGGCAATGTCGCCGCCCAAATGCGGCACGATGATGCGCACACGCGGATAGCGCTTGGGAATTTGATTCACGATCAGGTGAGCGACCACCGTGGTGTCCTCGATCGACGCCCCAATGGGCCACGTCAGACTGAATTCTTGGACCAGCGGCGAGCACGCGGAGATGCCGCTGGGATGAAAGAATAAAATCGTGCCGCGCCGGTTCATTTCCTCCCAGAAGGGATTGAACATCGGGTCCGCCACGGAGCGACAGAGCACCGAAGTGCCCATGGTGACGCCGACCATTCCCAGCTTGTCGAGCCCGCGTGTCATTTCCTCAAGCGCAGCGTCCACGTGCGGAAGGGGCGTCGCCACGTAAGCTACGAAGCGGTCGGGATAGCGGCGCACGTAGTCCGCATAGGAGTCGTTGATCCACTTGGCGGCGGTGATGGCGTCGGCCTTCTTTTCAAAGTAGGGAAGTTGCGGAGCGGCCGAGAGCACCTGCATTTTCACGCCGGCGCGGTCCATCATCTGGAAGCGGGAAGCCAGTTCGTCGGGACTTCCGCTGCCGGGAGCGATACGCGCGATGTGCGTGCCAGTCCCGCCGCCGCTTCCGCCGGCACCCATTTTGTCGAGCATGTCGAGGTATTCATTGGGGTAAATGTGCCCGTGAATATCGATGCGCAGTTTGTCCGGCGCCGCGGTGGCGCCTGACCGGCCTGTTGCGCGCTCGATGCGGGAAAGCCTGCCAGCGCGGTGCTTGCCGCCAGAGCCGCCGCTCCGCCCACGGCCGCTTTCAGGAAATCACGACGATCAAGAGATGTGGATTCTGGTTTTGACATATCTCCCCCCAAAGTATGGACTCGATCCATCCGCTCGCAAGACCACACGCGCCCGTTACATCGGAAGACCGAAATTTTCAATTTCAATTTAATTGCTATAGTACGACACCGGCCGCCCTCCGCGCACTGGAATGTGGCACGCTCACGAAACAACCTAACGTACAATATCCTCTCCTCCGATTTCCCGGGAGACACCAGTGGCAACGCAGGAAAAAATTGCCGTGCAGGATTCCGCGCGAGTCAAACCACGGCTCACGCGCAACCAGGTCCGCAGCTTCTGGGCCGCCTGGGGCGGCTGGAGCATGGACGGAATGGATTCCTTCATCTATTCCCTCGTGCTGGTTCCCGCGTTGACCGAACTCCTGCCCAGGTCCGGAATCGCCCCCACCGCCTCCAACGTCGGGTATTACGGGGGAATTTTCTTCGCACTGTTCATGATGGGATATGGAACGGCCATGATTTGGGGTCCGATTGCCGACCGCTTCGGCCGCGTGCGCACGATGATGTTCAGCATCTTCTGCTTTTCGCTGTTCACGTTGCTGGCCGCGTTTGCCACCGGTATTTGGAGCCTGGCCGTCTTCCGGTTCATGGCCGGCGTGGGAATTGGCGGAGAATGGTCGGTGGGCGCCGCTTTGGTTTCCGAAGACTGGCCCGAAGAGCGCCGCACGATGGGTGCAGCGCTGATGCACACGGGCTACTACATTGGTTTCTTCCTTGCCGCGGCGGCCAACGTTCTCATCGGCAGCCGTTACGGCTGGAGATACATGTTCGCCCTCGGAGGCGCGCCGGCGTTGCTGATTGGCTTGATTCGTAACAACGTCGAAGAGCCAGCCCGCTGGGAAAGTAAACTGCACGAGCTGGGCGAGAAATGGACCATGCACCGCGCCTTCCTGAAACTTTTTTCGCCACAATACCGCCGCCGGACGATTTTCAATACTCTCTACTTGATGGTTTCCCTTTGCGGGCTTTGGGCCGGGTCGGTCTACGCGCCCACGGCGATGACCTATATCGCGGAAAGAGCGGGGCGAACTCCTCAGCAGGGCGCGCTGCTTGCCTCCTATTCCACGGCACTGCTCGGGATCACTACGGTTCTGGGTGCTCTGATCGTGCCCTATCTTGCGGATTGGCTGGGACGCCGGGCCACGCTGGCGATTTTCTACGTGGTGATGCTGTCCGCGATCTGGCTGGCGTTTGGCCACGTCTTTTATATGGCCCAGAACGCCATTCCGTGGTTTCTGGTGTGCTCGGTGCTGCTGGGCTTGGGAGGAGCAAACTTTATCGTGTACTCCTTCTGGCTGCCCGAACAGTACGGAACCGAATGCCGCGCCAGCGCGTTCGCGTTCATCACCAATTTCGGCCGCTTTACGGCTGCCGGATTCACATTCATGGTGGGCGCTGGAATCCGTCACATGCAGACATTCGGAATTCCCGTGGCCATGACGGCAATCGCGTTCCTGGTCGGCCTTCTGCTGGTCCCCTTCGGCGAGGAAACCAAGGGCAAACATTTGCCGGCCTGAACGTATGGCTAGACGTCGACCTCACACCTCAGGGCTTGCATGCAACGCTCACGACGCGGATTTCCTTTTCACTATTGTTCTTGATGACCCGCCCAGCGCCGCCTCGCCCGATCCAGATAGTGCCTCCCGGAGGCATCTTCTGATTGGCTACGACCGCCTCATCAATCGCAACAATCAAGTCGTCCCGGTCCGGATCGCCGAAAAGTGCCTGTTGCCCTGCGCGAATGCGAGTCAGAGTGACGCGCACCTGATCGGTCTCAAATTGCGGCACGTCTGCGCGCGGCGCGTTCGCATCGGCCGCCATTCCGGGACAGTTGGCCGGCATATCTTTCACCTGTGCCCCGCACAGGTTGCGTGCATTGGTCTGGGTGCGCAGCAAGTCGATCAAAACGGAGCGATATGCAGTCTGGCCGATGTTTCGCACCGAATGCATCCAACCGCCGCGCGTGAAACCTATATCGCCCGTTTTCGATATTGTCAGGATGTCGGCTTGCCCCGGGGTTGTGCTGACGGTCGTCGCGGCGCCAAACACGACGGAGATTTCGTCTTGATCATGCCGGTGCATCAACAGGGCGTCACGGGGCGCAAGATCGATTTCGAACACTTTGACGGTGTTATTTTTCAGCACCAGATGGTGGTGTGCTTCCTCATCGAGTGTGATGGCTGTGGGTGCTTGCGCGAGGGGTGACAACGGCAGAACCCATAGGATCACGAATAGCGCATGTGCGGGTCTCAACGAAGCTTACCTTTCGCGGATTCAGCAAATCAGCACGCCAATTCGGTAGAGGTGTGTACCCGCTAAAGGGTCGGCTGGACATTAATTTGCGATCCCGGCTGAATGTATGCCGAATCGAAAGCCTCCGGCAATATTTACGATAACCGATTTGTTATGTGATAGATAGGTTCGTTCCTGCCCCGATTTCAACATATGTAACATAGAATTAACATTCCTCTCACGGGCCATTAAGCCCCCGCCGATAGCCTTTCGAGCCGATAGACACGCGGGCAATGCTAGCCAAGTCGCCTGATTTGAGTGTGACTGTTTGAACCTTGGCTTCGCGGCCCGCGGTGTAAAAAATAAATGCTGGTTGGGATCAGATCAGTGTATCGGTGACGTCCTGCAATTGCTCGGGGGAAATCGGAAGCAAGATTCGAGTGGCAATTCAGTAAGTGAATAAAAATCAGTCATGGGACTTTTTCAGGAGGATAAGGAATGCGAGTATTCGCAGCAGTGTTGCTAAGCTTGAGTATCGCGGCATTGCCGCTCCTGGCGAGCGATGCCAAGGAAGCCGGTAAGGAAGAATCAGTCGCAGCAGTGAGCAGTGTACCGGCCGCGGCAGAAAAACCGAAAGAAACAGCGAAGCCGGAAAGCTCTGCCATCGAAAGCGAAATGCAGGACCTTCGCAGTCTGGTGGAGGAGCAGCGGGCGGAACTCGAATCCCAGCGCGCGGCACTCAAGGCACAGCAAATCAAGATGGACGCCTTGATGGAAAAGTTGGGTGTACCCCCTGCGGAGCCGGCGAGCGCTCCGGCAACGCCACCGGCGGCAATCACAGCGACGGCCCCCGCCGAAAGCTCTACCGCAAGTCCCGCTGCAATTCCTGCCGCGGCAATCGGCGCCACGCCACGAACACTTTCCGCTTCCATGTCGCCCCAAGGGGAGGAAAAGCCCTCGCCGCTTTATTTCAAGATCGGCGCCGCGGAATTCTACCCACTGGGTTTCATGGACGCGACAAATATATTTCGTACCACGAACCTGACCGGCCAAGGTGGCGGGACGATTGGTACCAGCTTCGGGTCCATCCCGTTTAACAATACGTTGCTGGGCCACATGACAGAGGACAAGTTCTCAAACCAGAACTCCCGCATCGGCTTGAGGACACACGCCAAGTTCGGTCCAGCCGATGTAACCGGATACCTCGAGGCTGACTTTTTGGGCTACCTGGCTCCTAGTGGCAACGTCACGAGCAACAGCGATTCCCTCCGGTTGCGCCTTTTCTGGGTGGACGCCAAGGTCGGCAAGTTCGAAGTTCTCGGCGGGCAATCCTGGAGCCTGCTGACTCCAAACCGCAACGGACTGTCCGCACTGCCCGGGGACCTCTTCTACGGACAAGAGATGGATACGAACTACCTTTTGGGCTTGACTTGGACACGCGCCTCGGGGATTCGAGTCCTCTACCATCCGACGAGCAACTGGGCTATGGGCGTTTCGCTCGAAAACCCCCAGCAGACCCTTCCGAGCACTGTAACGGAGCCTTCCACGATTCCGTCCGCGTTAAACCCTAATGCCAATTATGGCGGACAGCTGGACACGAGCAGCGGCAATACCAGCAGCGCTGTCGCCGTTAATAACACGAGCATTCCCAACCTTTTCCCCGACGTCGTCGCAAAGACCGCGTTCGACGCCGTGCCCGGTGGCCACCACATCCATTTCGACCTCGCGGGGATTCTGCGCACTTACAAAGTGATGAATCTGGTGCAATCCACATTTAATGCAGCAAACACCGTTGTCGTCAATCCGGTGTACAACACGATGCACGGAGGAGGCATCGAAGCCGGTCTCAACGTCGAGCTGGTTAAGAACCTCCGCTTCATCACCACGGCGTACTATAGCTATGCCGGTGGCCGGTACATCGGCAACACTGGCGGCCCTGATCTGATTATTCGCCCGGACGGAAACATGTCCGGGATTCGCTCTGGATCAGGAATTAGCGGTCTCGAGTATCAGGTGACTCCAAAGTGGATGTTCTACGGTTACTACAGCGGCGCATATTTTGGCCGGAACGTAGGCCAGGTTGTAACCACTGCCGCCTCCACTGGCACCGGCGGCCCAGGCACTTGCACTGTGACAACCAATTCCGGGTACGGCTTCTATGCGGGTACTTCGGTCCTCGCAACCGGCGGAGGTACCTGTGCTGCCCCCGGCGGTTCAAACAACTCCTCGGATAGGTACCTTTATGAGCCGACGATTGGCATCATCAATACCATGTGGAGGAATCCGAATTACGGCGACTTGAAGGTGATCACGCAGTTTTCCTACGTTTCGCGGACGCCCTGGCTTGTCACTCCGGGATCTCCGGCGACCGCCCACACTGGCATGGTGTACATCGACCTGCGCTACGACCTCCCATAGCCTAGGCCTAACAACCTAGACCGTAAAGCCACCAAGGCAGCCGCCAAGCAAATTGGCACTGCCTTGGTGGTTTCTTTTTTGAGCGGACTTGCTCCCGTGAATATCCAAGTCATCCTAGATTCAAACGAAATTCATGGCCCTGAAATATTTTCCAACTAAGCTTCAGACTGGATTTGACGACTGGCGATAGCCGAAGCCCCGGCAAGAATCATCCTGCTGGGGTTCATTGTCCGATTCAATGAGCTTTTTTAGTCCATGCGCATGAGAATGTGTCCCGCGTGCAGCAGCTCGGATGTTCTGCGTTCGCGCCGGCATGGGTTTTGGGAACGCGCAATTTTGCCGTTGTTTTTCTTGCGGCCATTCCGCTGTCAAGACTGTGGCGCACGGCGTTTCGGATTCGTGTTTCGGAAAAGCTCATCGCTTGATACAACGGCCTATGGAAAACACAATTCAACAAGCAGTGTGGAATGAATTCAAGAAACTTCCCGGAAAGACGTTTTTTCCAGCGACGCAGCTGTAATTCTACGCGGCGTCCGGATCGTAATTCAGATTCGGGCTCAGCCATCGCTCGACGGTGCGCAGGTCCAGGCCTTTGCGGCGGGCATAGTCCTCGACCTGATCGCGATCGATTTTTCCGACAGCAAAATATTTGGACTCCGGATGCGAGAAGTAAAAGCCGCTCACTGCCGCCGCTGGATACATCGCGAAATTTTCCGTGAGCGTAATGCCCGTGTTCTTTTCGGCGCATAGCAAATCAAAGAGGGCCCGCTTTTCCGTGTGGTCGGGCAGCGCGGGATAGCCGGGTGCGGGACGAATGCCGCGGTATCGCTCGCGAACCAGATCGGCGGGGGTCAGATTCTCATCTTTTCCGTAGCCCCATTCGATTCGCGCCCGCTTGTGCATTAATTCCGCAAGTCCCTCCGCTAGGCGGTCCGCCAGGGCTTTGGCCATCAAAGCGTTGTAGTCGTCGTTGTCTTTCTCGAATTTTTGTACCAAGGCTTCGATGTGCAGGCCCGCGGTCACGGCGAACGCGCCCAGGTAATCCATCCGCCCGCTCTCGCGCGGGGCGATGAAATCCGCTACCGCGTAGCTGGGTTCCTTGTTTTCTCTCAGCGTCTGCTGCCGCAAGGTATGAAACGTGGTCCGCAAGTGGCGGGACTCATCGGCATAGACTTCGATATCTTCCTGAACGCTGTTTGCCGGAAAGAATCCGATGACGGCGCGCGCTTCGAGCAATTTTTCGCGCACGATTCGATCCAAAAGTTTCTGCCCATCGTCGAACAATTCTTTCGCCTTTGGACCGACGCCTTCCTGCTCGAAAATTTTCGGATAGATTCCGCGCAATTCCCATGCATGGAAGAACGGCGTCCAATCGATGTATGGAACGATTTCTTCCAGGGGTACTGGACTATAAACGCGCGTGCCTAGGAACGAGGGACGCGGCGGGGTATACGAGGACCAATCATAAACAGGCTGCTTACGGCGTGCGTCCGCAAGCGACAGCAGAGGCTGCGCCTTCCGCGATTGGTGCTTTTCCCGCGCGCGCTCCTGTTCCAGGCGATTCTCGTCCGAGAAATGTGCTTTCAGGTCCACGCTGATCAAATTCCCCATCACGCCCACCGCCCGCGAAGCATCCTGCACGTGCACGACAGCTTGGCGATACGCGGGAGCAATTTTCACGGCGGTGTGCGTGCGGCTGGTCGTGGCTCCGCCGATCAGCAGGGGAACGGTAAAGCCTTCGCGCTCCATTTCTTTCGCCACGTGCACCATTTCTTCGAGCGAAGGCGTGATCAATCCGCTCAGGCCGATCAAATCCGCGTTAGTTTCGCGCGCGGTCTTCAATATTTTGTCGCTGGGCACCATCACGCCGAGGTCAATCACTTCGTAATTGTTGCAGCCCAGGACCACGCCGACGATGTTTTTGCCGATATCGTGGACGTCGCCCTTTCACGGTGGCCATGACGATGCGCCCCTTGACGAACGCGCCCGCCGCTGGCCTGTTTTTCGGCTTCGAGATACGGCTGCAGATAGGCCACGGCTTTTTTCATCACCCGGGCGCTCTTGACCACCTGCGGCAGGAACATGCGTCCCGATCCGAATAGATCGCCGACGATGTTCATGGCGCTCATCAGCGGACCTTCGATCACCGCGAGCGGTTTGCCGTATTTTTGCCGGGCCTCTTCGGTGTCTTCCTCGATGTAATCCGCGATGCCTTTCACCAGCGCATGCGCGAGGCGTTCCTCGAGAGTCCCCTTGCGCCAGGAATCTTCCTCCACCGGCCCCTTTTCCTTGGCCTTCACCGTTTCCGTGAACGCCAGCAGGCGTTCGGTGGAATCGGGTCGGCGATTGAGCAATACGTCTTCGACAAGTTGCAGCAGGTCCTTGGGAATTTCCTCATAAATCGCCAGTTGCCCCGCGTTCACGATGGCCATATCGAGCCCGGCCTGAATCGCGCGATAGAGAAACGCGGAGTGCATGGCTTCGCGCACCACATTCTGGCCGCGGAAGGAAAACGAAATGTTGCTCACGCCGCCGCTCACCTTGGCATAGGGAAGCGTGGCCTTGATTTGCCGCGTGGCTTCGATGAAATCCACCGCATAATTGTTGTGCTCTTCGATGCCGGTCGCCACGGTCAGGATATTCGGATCGAAAATAATGTCTTCCGGATGGACCCCTGCCTCCTCCGTCAGAATTCGATATTCCCGCTCGCACACTTCGATCTTGCGCGCGAGCGTATCCGCCTGTCCCTTTTCGTCAAACGCCATCACCACCATGGCCGCGCCGTAACGCCGGATCAACCGGGCGCGCTGCCGGAAAGCTTCCTCGCCTTCTTTCAGGCTGATGGAGTTGACGATGCCTTTGCCTTGCACGCACTTGAGGCCGGCCTCGATAATTTTCCAGTTCGAGCTGTCGACCATGATCGGCACGCGAGCGATGTCGGGCTCCGCGGCGATGTGGTGCAGAAACGTGGTCATGGCCTGCTCGGAATCGAGCATGCCTTCGTCCATGTTGACGTCGATGATCTGCGCGCCGTTTTCAACCTGCTGCCGGGCCACCGCCAGCGCCGCTTCGTACTGGCCGCCGAGAATCAGCTTGGAAAATTTCGGCGAGCCGGTGACGTTGGTGCGTTCGCCGATGTTCACGAAGCGCGAATCCGGGCGAAGCACCAGCGGTTCGAGCCCGCTGAAGCGCGTGTAGCGCTCGGGTTTCGACAGAACATGCGGCGCGAGGCCGCGCACGGCCTCCGCGATAGCCTTGATGTGCGCAGGTGTAGTTCCGCAGCATCCGCCGGCGATATTCAGCCAGCCACTCGAGGCAAAATCGCGCATGTCCGCGGCCATGCGCTCCGGCGTTTCGTCGAATCCGCCGAATGCATTGGGAAGCCCCGCGTTCGGATGGCAACTGATGTGGACCGGCGCAAGGTGCGAAAGTTCCTCGACATACGGCCGCATCTGTTTCGCGCCCAGCGCGCAATTGATCCCCACGCTCAGCAGGTCCATGTGCGAAACGGAAATCCAGAACGCTTCGATGGTCTGCCCGGAGAGCGTTCTGCCGCTCTGGTCCACAATCGTGACCGACACCATGACGGGCACGCGCTGTCCGGCGGCTTCAAAATATTCGTCAATGGCGAACAGCGCTGCCTTGGCGTTCAGCGTGTCGAACACGGTCTCGACCAGCAGATAGGTCGACGCCGCCTTCCACCAGGCCGCGCGCCTGCTCGGCATAGACCTCGCGCAATTTGTCGAAAGTGACGCCGCGCGAAGCGGGGCTGTTCACATCCTGCGACATTGAGGCCGTGCGATTGGTCGGACCCATCGATCCGGCGACCAGACGATGCTGGCCCGGATGCGCCGCTTCGTACTCGTCGGCGACTTCGCGGGCAATCCGCGCTCCCGCGATATTGAGCGCATGAACGTGCTGTTCGAGGCCGTAATCCAGCGCGGAAATCGCGTTGGAGTTAAAAGTATTGGTCTTGATGATGTCCGCGCCGGCTTCGAGATACGCGCGTTGAATCCCCTGCACAATTTGCGGCGCCGTGATGTTCAGCACGTCGAAGTTGCCCCGCAGGTCGCGCGGGTGCTTCAGGAACTGGGAGCCGCGAAAGGTGGCCTCGTCCAGTTGCTGCGCCTGGAGCATCGTGCCCATGGCGCCGTCCAAAATGACGATCCTCTCCTTCAGGAGATTCTTCAGCGCGGCAATTCGTGTTTCTCTTCGGTCCAACGATGGTCTCCCCTTGTCCAGCTTTGCCACGGCCAAATAAAAAGCTGCCCGTCCAAAAACAGGACGGTTCACCGTGAGCGTTCACCGTGAACGGCCTCTACGAAACCGATCTCCGGATTTGCGGTTTGCTTTCGTAGAGGCCGATCCGTCCCACGTTTTTCGGGATGGATCGGGCATCTCTCCGTTCACATTGACCCATCGCCATTTACGCGCATGGACGGACCCAATCCAATCGGCTACGAGAACAAATCCAATATTTCCTCATACCGCTTGAAAGGAGGAATCAAATACGCCCCCACGATTCCCGAATTTCGCGCCCCCCGCGACCAGTCCAGCAGTCGCCGCCCGAGGGCAAATCCAACATCGCGCGCGGAGGCTCCCGCAGCGTCCAGTTGTTTGAGCAGTGGTTCGGGGATGACAATGCCGGGTACCTCGTTATGCAACCGCAGGGCCTGCTTGTAACTGCTGAGCGGCCAGAGGCCCACTAAAATGGGGATCGGCGATTTTCCGCCCATGAGTTTCAGAAAAGCTTCCCAGTGATCGGGGTCAAAAATGGGCTGGGTCATGGCAAAGTGCGCGCCCGCCTCCACCTTCTGATAAAAGCGGCGCAATTCCGTGTCCAAATCTTCGGCCAGCGGATTCACGGCCACGCCGATGGTGAAGTTCGTCGCGCCGCCAAGATTTTTCCCCGCCCAGTCGGTTCCCTGATTGAGGCGCGCCATCACCTTCACCAAACCGATGGCGTCCACTTCATACACGCCCAGCGATTCCGGATAGCTGCCCAGCGACGGGGGATCGCCGGTGATGGCCAGAACGTTGCGTACGCCGCCCACGGTCCAGGCGCCGAGCAGCGTGGCTTGCAAACCGATTAGATTCGCGTCGCGGGTCGTCAGATGCGGAATCGTTTCGACGCCGCGGGCCTCCAGCGCCCCCGCCAGCGACAATGCGTCCATGCCCACGCGCGCCAGTGCTCCGCTGTTGATGTCAATGGCATCCACGCGCTTCGACGCCATCACATTTCGCACTTGATCGAGGATACGTTCGATCGACGTGCCTTTGGGCGGATCGATTTCCACGGAGATCACGAATTGCTGCGCTTGAATTTTCCGCCAGATCCCGCTTTCGGGTTCTCGCGCCGCCACGGGATGCGCCTCAGGGGCCGCTTCGACCGTTGCCGCAGCGTGTCCGCCACGCGCGGGATGTTTTCCCTGCACCGCATGAACCATCGCGCGAATGTGATCCGGCGTGGTTCCGCAGCAGCCCCCCAGAATCCGCGCGCCCAGAACCACGGCTTCGCGCGCAAACAAATCGAAATATTCCGGCGACGATTTCGGATAGACGACGCGATCGCCGGTGCGTTGCGGGAATCCCACGTTCGGCAGCGAGCTCAATGGGAACGATCCGGCAACTTCGGCAAGTTCCTGAAGAATGCGCAGGTGGTCTTGCGGACCCACCGAGCAGTTCGCGCCAATGGCCTGGATGCCTCGCTCGTGCAGAATTTTCCAGGCGTCTCGTGGCCGCGTGCCGCTGAATGTGGTGCCCTCCTCGGAATACGTCAGTTGCGCGACAATCGGCAGCTGCGAAAAGGAACGAATGGCGTCGATTGCGCCCACCAGTTCTTCGACATCGCCAAAAGTTTCCAGAACGAAAAAATCCACCCCGCGTTCCTCAAGGGCCTCGGCCTGTTCGCGAAACACTTGCCGGACATAATCCGCCGGCGAATCGCGCAGTTGCCGGATGACGCCGAGCGGCCCAATGGATCCCGCGATCAGGACGTCGTGCCTCGCGGCTTCGCGTGCCTCGCGAGCAATCTTCACTCCCCGGTGATTGAATTCGGCGACTTTATCTTCCAAACCTAGCGCGCTGAGCTTGTTGCGGTTGGCTCCAAACGTATTGGTCTCGATAATGTGCGCGCCGGCTTCGAGATAAGCCATGTGAATGCGGAAAACTTCTTCGGCGCGCGTGGAATTCAGTTCATCCACGCAGCGCTGCGCCCCCAGGGTTTCGTACAGCAACGACCCCATGGCCCCATCCGCAATCAGCACGGACTCGCGCAGTCTCTGTTCAAACTCTTCGGTCTTCATAGCCGGAGCTACACTCCCGAATTCTCCGCCAAAGCCAGCATTTCAGTATACAAGGTCGATTGCTCGGTTGGCATCCTGGACCCAGAACGTCGTTTCCAGTAGCATAAGCTTCAGCTTGTGTGCTTTGATTTGACGTCTGGGCGGGAAAGACCACACAAGCTAAAGCTTATGCTACTGGATCTGCTACCTCGGATCGTTGCCGCCCGGCAGGATGGACGGCCCGATGAGTGGTCACGACCAAAAAGGAGTCATGCCATGCACATTGCTCACAGACTTCGCCATACCTGGTTGATCCCCCTCGCGCTTTTGTCTGTTGTATCGCTGGGAACGGTGAAGGCCACCGATCTCAACCCTGCCGCCATCAACATCAAGCTCCCCAAAGACCTCACCTGGACGGAGAATGCTGCCGGCAACGCCGTGGCGCTTCTCCGCGGCGATCCCGCGAAGCCCGGCCCGTACATTCTCCTGAACAGGTGGCACGCGCATCACATGAGCCATCCGCATTACCATCCGACTGCCCGCTTTATCACTGTAATTTCCGGAACCTGGTGGGTAGGCACGGGCACCAAGTATGATCCCAACAGCACAGTCCCTCTGCCGCCCGGCAGCTATGTCACCCATTTTGCTAACCAGGTCCACTATGACGGCGCGAAGGACGAGGACACCGTAATCGAAATCGTCGGCGACGGGCCGGCGCCTTCGATTGATGCGGAAGTGAAGTAAGTCTTTTCACCAACCGTTACTTTAGTGTTTGCCTTATAGCGCACAACTCCAGAACTCCGGCGGCCATGGAAGAAGCTACCTAAGGTACGATATTCCATGAGCCATATTCTCCTAATTCGGCCACCTTCCGTGTTTTCAGCTTCCACGTATAGCGCTCCGGTTACGATGCCGGTGGCGAATGCGTATTTGAGTTCGAACCTGCTGAAACACGGGCATCGGGTAACCAACATCGACGCGCTGGGCGAAGACATCAATCACATCGATGTTTCCTACCACCCGCGCGTGAGGTATCGCGGGCTCTCCACTCAAAAAATTCTCGAGCGTATCACCGAGCGGCCCGACGGGATCGGTGTGTCCATCATGTTCTCGCAGGACTGGCCGCATATTGAGGACATGATCAACGCGATTCGTGCCAAGTTTCCCGATGTGCCGATTCTTGCCGGCGGCGAACATCCGACGGCGGCCGGCGAATACGTATTGCGAACCTGCCCGGCGGTGACACATGTTGCGCTGGGCGAGGGCGAATCGACCATCGTCGAATGGGCCGAGTGGCTCGACGGCAAGCGCCCTCTGGAACAGGTTGGCGGAATTCAGTACCTAGACGCCGATGGAAGTATGAAGTCGAACTCGACGCGTCAGCGCATCCGCAACATTGACGACCTGCCTTGGCCTGCCTGGCACTTATTCAACCTGGAGCCATACTTTAGCGTGGGCGAAGGTCATGGCGTCGAACGTGGACGCAGCATGCCTCTCGTTGCGACGCGCGGATGTCCGTACCAGTGTACATTCTGCTCGAGCCCGTTTATGTGGACCACACGTTACGTGATGCGCGGGATTCCCGATGTGGTCGATGAGATCGAGCGATATATGAAGACCTATGGCGCCGATAACATCGATTTCTACGATCTGACCGCGATCATCAAGAAGGAGTGGATCCTCAGCTTCTGCTCGGAAATCAAGCGCCGAGGGCTCAAACTTACTTGGCAGCTGCCGAGCGGCACGCGTTCCGAAGTCATGGACGAGGAAGTGATGGAGGCGATGGCTTCCGCCGGTTGTACGAACGTCACCTATGCGCCCGAAAGTGGCTCGCCGCGGATGCTGAATGAGATCAAGAAAAAGGTCAAGCTGCCGCGCCTGTTTGAATCCATCCGGCACGCCAAGCGCAACGGCATCTTCGTCAAATGCAACTTCATTATCGGCTTCCCACGCGAAACGCGCTGGGACATGCTGCAGACAATCTGGGTCGCGATTCGTTCCGCGGTGCGGGGCGTCGATGACGCCGGAATTTATGCCTACTCGCCCTATCCCGGATCGGAGCTGTACAACTACCTGCGCAGCACCGGTGCGATTCCGCAGATGGATCGCAATTACTTTACGTCACTGATGACGTTCATGGACCTGAAGCAATCGTCCAATTATTGCGAGAATGTCGGTGAGACAGAGATTTCAATTTACCGGCTGATCGGGATGTCCGCCTTCTACGGGCTCTCTTACTTGTTGCGGCCGGCATCTATTGCGCGCACCATTCGCAATTATCGCGCGCACAAATCAGACACGGTTTTCGAAGAGCGCCTCTTCGCGTTCTTGCGGCGCAAGAAAATCGAACGGGAACGCAAGGTGGCCGAAGAGCACCCTCAGCAAATCCCTGCTTAGAGACTGAATCAGGTTTCGACCAACAAGTCTGTTGTTAAGGAGCCCTCAAAGTTCGACCTATGCTGCGGCAGCCCCTGCAGCCCTTGACGTTTCCCCTCGCTACCGTCACTATCAAACTTCCATGGCCTGGTTCAAACGAGAGAAAAAGCGTATCGATCAGCCCACGCCCCCTGACGAGCGGCGGGTAAAGACCGAAGGTCTTTGGACGAAGTGCGAGAACTGCCGCACGACGGTCTGGAAGAAGGACCTCGAAGCCAATTGGCGCGTTTGCCCGAAATGCCAGCACCACTTTCGGCTCAACGCCACGCAGAGGCTCGAGTTACTGCTCGATTCGCGCTGGATCGAGAGCGACGCTGCGCTCGCTTCAAACGATCCGCTGCACTTTACCGACACGCGGCCTTACGCCGCGCGTCTCAAGGATGCCCGCCGGAAGTTGAATATGGCCGACGCCATCATTACCGCGGAAGGCCTGCTCGCCGGGCGGCCGATCATCTGTTGCTCGATGGAGTTCAACTTCATCGGCGGCTCGATGGGCGCGGTAGTCGGAGAAAAAGTGACGCGCGCGATCGAATCGGCCATCGCCAAAAGGTTGCCGGTGGTAATCGTTTCCTGCTCGGGCGGCGCGCGCATGATGGAGGGGACCATCAGCCTGATGCAGCTGGCCAAGGTTTCCGCGGCCCTCGCGCGCCTCGATGAGGAGCGCCTGCCGTTTATTTCCGTCCTTACCGATCCCACCACCGGCGGCGTCACCGCGAGCTTCGCCATGCTGGGCGACATCAACATCGCCGAGCCCGGCGCGTTAATTGGATTCGCAGGGCCGCGCGTGATCGAACAGACCATCCGGCAGAAACTGCCCGAAGGATTTCAGACCTCCGAATTTCTTCTGGAACACGGGTTTCTCGACGCCGTGGTCCACCGCAAGGATTTGAAAACGTACATCTCCTCCGCGCTCGATTTCTTCCTGGCCTAGCCCGCATGACTTACGAAGAATCGGTCCGCTACCTGCTCACCCTGGGACGCGAACTCGCTTCGCCACGGCAGCCCAGCGCCACCAAGTTCGACCTCGACAACATCACCGTGCTTTGCGAGCGCCTCGGTCATCCCGAACGCGCGTTTGAGTCCGTGCACGTCGCCGGAACAAACGGGAAGGGCTCTACGGCGGCGATGATCGAATCGATTCTGCGCGCGGCAGGGTTGCGCACGGGCCTGTATACGTCACCGCATCTCGAACGCATCAACGAGCGCATTCGCCTCGACGGCAAGGAAATCTCCGACGCGGATTTTGCCGCCACGTTCACGCGCCTGCGCGAGGTCATCGAGGAATTGCTCGCCGCCGGACGCCTCGCCGCGCATCCCACGTTCTTCGAGTGCGTCACCGCTGTCGCGTTCGATTATTTTGCCGCGTCCGGAGTCCAGTTCGCAGTGTGCGAAGTCGGCATGGGCGGGCGGCTCGACGCCACAAACATCCTGTTGCCGGAAGTGGCCGTGATCACGCAGATTGATTTCGACCACGAAAACTATCTGGGACATTCCATCGAGGAAATCGCCGCGGAAAAGGCCGGGATCATCAAGCCCGGCGCGCGTGTGGTCAGCGCCGCCGAGCATTTGATCGCCCGCGTGGTGATCCGCCAGCGCGTGGCGCATCAGGCCGCATTCCCGGTGGAAATCGAAAACGCCTTCACCATCGAAGACGTCGTCGCGCGCAACGGCTGCTTCTCCTTCACCGCGGTTTCTACGGATTCCGGCGCGCGCATTCCCGTGGCCCTGCAACTTCCGGGGCGCTTCCAGGTCCGCAACGCCTTGACGGCCATCGCCGCGGCGCACTTGCTTGCCGAGCGCGGCGCGCCCATCGATGACGGCGCCATCTCGCGCGGCCTCGCGGCCACGACCTGGCCGGGGCGCCTCGAACGCATTGCCGAGCGACCTGAAATTTATGTGGATGGCGCGCACAATCCCGCCGGCGCGCGCGAACTCGCTGTGTTCTGGGAGGCCTTCCTGCCCGGGCGAAACATCATCCTGATCTATGGAGCCATGCGCGACAAAGCCGTCGATGAAGTCGCCGGTCTGCTTTTTCCACGCGCCTCGACGGTGATCCTGACATCCCCCGCGCAGTCGCGGGCCATTTCTGCTCCAGTGCTCGCCGAAATGACCAGCCACCACGCAGGAAAAGTCGAAATCATCGCCGACCCGGAGAAGGCTCTCGAACGGGCCCTTGAACTCGCCTCTCCCGAGGACGTCATTTTTGTTACAGGGTCGCTCTATCTGGTCGGGGACCTCCGGCGGTATTGGATGTTTCGCGCCGGTGTTTGAAGCTGTGCCCGATCCGGCACTAAAACCAAGGGACGGATCGGCCTCTACAAAACCGTCGCATTTTTGTTGGGGCCGCCCCCGATGAACCGTCGGATTTTTGGTCTTCATACTTCAAGGCATCCAGAGATACAATGCCTTTCCCAGCCTCTCAGGCACTGACCGTTGACAATTACGGGACATGCGCGTTTCCTGCCGTTGACAGGTGCGAACGCATCCAGTAACTAAGATACCTAAAAGTTTTTGTATGAATCGACCTCTCAGGAGAGCTGTGATGAAAACTCGGTCCCCCTTTCTGATTGCTTTAGCCGCTCTGGCGTCACTGTCCATCGCGATTCCCCACGAAATTCTGGCCCAGACCGCCCAGAAGGCCGGGGAGGTTTCTCGGGCCATTCCAGACGTAAACCTTTCCCGCGGCACACAGCAGATGCCGGCGCCCATCAAAACTCTGGTGGATTGGGGCGACGTGGTGCACACCGGTGACGGCGGCCGCGCGCGCGTTTCGCTCGATGACGGCTCGGTACTCAACGTGGGGTCCAGTTCCAGCCTGACCGTAACGCAGCACGACGCGAAAGCGCAGCAGACGCAGATCGAGCTGGAATACGGTCGCATGCGCTCGCAGGTCGTCAAGCAATCCAAACCGAATGCCAAGTTTGAGATTCACACTGCAACCGGGGTAGCCGGCGTCGTAGGCACGGATCTTGGCACTAGCTTCATGAATGGCATTTTTCATCTGGTGGTCTACGATGGAACGGTGAGGTTCTGCAACCTGGACAACGTATGCGTCACCGTGACCGCAGGCATGATGTCTACCATCCGCGACGGACACCAGCCCCCCGATCAACCATCACCAGCTACTCCTTCAGATCTTACGGAAATGACTAACGGCACTTCGGTCGGAACAACAATTCCCGTGCTGCCCGTGCATCACATCGGTATATGGACCATCGTGGGCCTGACGGTGGCTGTGGCAGTTCCGGCGATAGCCATCCCAATAGCCACCCGCGGCAGCCATCCTCCGCCGCAGACCGGTTGCAAGGTCGTCGCATCCGCCTGCTAGGCGGTCCTCGACGCATGGCGTGCGGGCCGGACACTTGCGCTGAGTGTCCCGGCCTAACCGGAACGCGGAGTCCCGCAGGATGCAGGCGTTACGCGTTTTCCAAACCGCGCCGGAATGTCAAGTGTCTTGTCCCCGAGCGCTTTTTCGGACACTAAACACAGTCCCCGCACGTCAAATAGTTGCTGTGCCTGTGGGGCGACTCCCGGCGGCGTGGCGGCATCCAACATAACTTGGGTGATTCGTGTGGGCATAAGTTGTGAAGTGCGCTCTCGCACCGAATGCGCTCGTTGAGATTGGCACTGCATAGGCATACACTATCCACTTCATTTGATGGATTTGGATTCGACAGATTGGAGCATCTTCGTGAAAAAAATCACTCTGGCAAGCTTCATGATGGTCTTTTCGCTGAGCGCGATGGCGGCAGCCAAGCCTGCTCGGCGCCCGGCGCCTTCGCCCGCGCCCGTCGCGCAACAGGCGCCGCAAGCCAAGCCCTCGCCTGCCCTGGTGACCATGGGTCAGGAACTGGACCGCGAGATGCCGATTCTCTCCAAGGCCACACCCGCCGCCTATTTCATGAGCTATACGCTGACCTCCAGCGAGCGCGCCGAAGTGATGGGATCGAACGGGGCATTGCTTTCGAGCGAGGAAAGCCGCTCCCGGTGGCTCGAAACGCAAGTGCGCGTTGGCAGCTACGATCTTGACAACACGCACAGGATTGGCAACACCCCGGCCAGCGGCAGCAGCCTGGCTGCGCCGGTATCGGTCGATGATTCCCCGGATGTTCTGCGCCGCGCCATGTGGCTGCAGACGGAGAAGCAATATAGAACCGCTTCGGAAACCTTAATTAAGATCACCACCAGCAGGGAAGTCCAGTCGCAGACCGCTGAAGAACACGCCCCCGACTTTTCCCGCGAGCAGCCGCACGTGTCCTACGGCCCGGAAGTTTCCATTCATGTCGACCGCAAGCCCTGGGAAGAAAAAGTCCGGATCTACACGCGCGCGTTCCGCGCTTCGCCGCAGATCCTGAATTCGATTGTCACGTTCAGTGCATTGGCCGATAACCAGTACCAGGTCAACACCGAAGGCACCCGCCTGCAGTTTGGGCTCATCCACTATCGCCTGGAATTGTTCATCCAGGGCAAGGCCCCGGATGGGATGGACATCAATCGCTACTACAATTTTGACTGGAATACCCCCGCCGACGCGCCGGATGACAAGACAGTGCTCGCCGAAGAACAGGTCCTCCGCAAAGAGCTCGAAGATCTGGTGGCTGCGCCGTTGGTTGAGCCCTATGCGGGCCCGGCGCTTCTTACTGGCCGGGCCACCGCAGTCTTCTTCCACGAAGTCTTCGGGCATCGCTCCGAAGGCTTCCGCCAGAAAGATATCAACGAAGGACAGACGTTCGCGCGCAAGGTTGGTGAACAAATTCTTCCCAGTTTCTTGTCGATTTATGACGACCCGACTTCGAAAACCCTCGGCAAGGACATGCTACTTGGCTACTACCCGTTCGACGATGAAGGCGTACCCTCCGAGCGCGTCACTTTGGTCGATCATGGGACTCTGAGGAATTTCGAGATGTCGCGCCAGGCGCTTAGCGGTTTTCCGCATTCCAATGGGCACGGGAGGCGCCAGTTGGGCGCACAGCCCGTTTCGCGGCAGGGAAACCTGATCGTCCAGAGCAGCATGACGGTGACCAACGCCGAGCTGCGCAAGAAACTCATCGACGAAATCAAACGACAGGGAAAAGCGTTCGGCTTGTTGATTGACGACATCGCCGGCGGATTCACCTTCACGGGGCGCGGCCAGCCGCAGGCGTTCCAGGTGCAACCCCTGGTCGTCTACAAAGTGTATGCGGATGGACGCCCTGATGAACTCGTGCGCGGCGTGGATATCGTAGGCACGCCGCTGGTTTCGCTGACCAAGATTCTGGCTACCGGCGACAAGATGGAGACGTTCAACGGATATTGCGGCGCGGAATCGGGTTCCGTGCCTGTCTCCGCGTCGGCTCCGGCCATCCTCATTGCCGAAATGGAAGTCCAGAAGAAGGAATCGTCGACGGACAAACCGCCAATCTTGCCGCCTCCGGGTCACGACCCGAAAGGGGTGCGCCCATGAACCGCGCTGCGAGCCACCAGACCAAGCATTTTGATTCAAGATTTTCCCTTGCGGCGGTTCTTCTCGCCGCATTTGCCCTGATTCCCGCGCTGCCTGCGGCAGCGGCGCCTCTCCCCGGCAGCCATCCAGCCCCTGCGGCTTCGAGTCCACAGCAATCCGCCCCGGCCGATTCCGACAAAACCCTCGCCGCCATGCAGGACGAGCTGGAACGTTCCCGCGTGCGCCTCGAACTGAAAATTCCGGACACCGGAGAGCCCGCGCATCCGTACTTCATCCAGTACAGGATTCTCGATATTGACGTGCACACGATCGTCGCGGAATTCGGCGCGCTGATTTCCTCCACTTCCGGCAAGAACCGCATCATGAGCGTGGACGTTCGCACTGGAAATTACGATCTCGACAGCTCGAACTTCATTACCGACGATGGCTTCAACGGTTTCCTCGGCTCGACGGGCACGGTTGGAATCGATCGCGATTACGACTCGCTGCGTCAGGACCTGTGGCTGGCCACCGATCAGGCCTTCAAGGCTGCCGTCGAAAATCTTTCCAAGAAACAGGCCTTCATGTCGCGCCTGGCAAAGGCCCCGAGCATTCCCGATTTTTCCACCGTTC
Source organism: Terriglobia bacterium (assembly GCA_963705015.1). GTDB lineage: Bacteria > Acidobacteriota > Terriglobia > Acidiferrales > UBA7541 > Palsa-360. Next base: position 3,660,716 of record CAVPIN010000002.1, on the reverse strand, counting down.
CTCCCACGGTATCCGTTGAACCGTTGCGCGAGCCGGACTGGACCACGCGCAACTGGGAGCAGGAGGCTCGGACGGTTTCCGCCGCGCTGCGTTCGTTTCCCCAGTTGCGTAATTCGCGCGTCACCTACCACCTCATCTATACGACCAGCTACCTGCTCAATAGCGAAGGAACGAAAATCCGCGCGAATCACAGCCTGGCGGCGGTTGAAGCCAGTCTTGAAGCGGAATCCGACGATGGCATGCCGCTCCACAATTTCCTGGCCGTCTATCGCCACCGTCCCGATGAATTGCCCGCTGCCGATGCCGTGCGCCAAGACCTCGAACATGCCGGAGAGCAGTTGATTACCCTTCGCGCATCGCAACCCGCCCCGGATTACGACGGTCCTGTATTGTTTGAAGCTCCCGCGGCTGGTTCGCTGCTGGCGCAGATGCTCGGGCCATCACTTTCCGGCGCGCGGGGCCCGCTGGCGATGCAAACGGCCTTCGACCAATTGATGGACCGGTTGGGCGGCCGTAGCGAATGGGTCGGCAAGCTGGGCACGCGCGTTTTCCCCGCAGGCGTTTCCCTGGTGGACGATCCAACCGGAAGTCTGGCTCCCGGGCAAGACCTGCTGGGCTCCTACAAAGTAGACGAAGAGGGAGTGGAAGCGAAACGCGTGAAGGTGGTCGACAACGGCCTGTTGCTCGATTTCCTGATGTCACGCCGCCCAGGCCCCGACCTCGACAAGTCCAACGGCCACGGCCGCGCCGCGTATCTCGGTGATCCGCGCCCCATGCTCAGCAATCTTTTTTTCACTTCATCCACCGGAATGTCCCCCGACGACCTGAAGAAAAAATTCATGGATGAGTGCAAGCAGAACGGAAACAAGTGGTGCCTGATCGTTCGCGCGATGGACAATCCCGTTCTGGGCGTCGGCGAGCAGGAAGATCTTTCCGACATCGTGATGGGAGCCGCGTCCGGCGCAGCCACCGGGGACCGTCTGCCGTTGCTGGTGTACCGCGTGAACGTCGCGGACGGGCAGGAATCCCTGCTTCGCGGGGCCCGGCTCTCCGGGCTTACCCTGCGCACCATGCGCAACATCGCTGGTATCGGAAACGACGCCACGCCGTTCAATTTCATGCAGAGCCAGCAGGCCGGATTTTCCGGAACGGCCCTGGCCGCGTTCGGCTCGGCGGATTCCGGTGTGCCCGCGACTGTCGTAGCGCCGTCGTTGCTATTCGATGACGTGGAAGTTCACGGCGCGCGCGGCGAGCCGGAACGTCTCCCGCTGGTTCCCCCGCCACCGATGAATTAGGTTGCCATATTTGTAGGGGCACGGCATGCCGTGCCCCTACGCCCAACCCGCCGGCAAACTGCTCTGAGGATAAAAATGGTATAGATTTTGGATTGCGCGTCTCTTGCTGCTGAGAATTTACTGCTAACCGGGCGGAGGCCTTACCCCCGTATTTGTGGGAACCGCAATAGAACGCGCGCCATTCTTCCCCACCGCGCGAACTGCCAAAAAGTGGTTATCCGTCGAGACACCCTTCAATACATATTCCATTCCCGCTGCGACGAAATCATAAACCTGCCAGCGCGGATCGGTAGTTTCGCGCCAAAGAATTTCAAAACCCGCTCGATTGGCATCGTCATCCGCCGACCACGCCAGCTTTGCGTCGGGTGAAATTCCTCCGCCCAGCTTGACGTCCCTTGGTGGCGCGGGCGCCAGCGCCAGTTGCCGGAGGGCTTCGGCATTGTCCCGTGCGACGTTGCCCATGAACGTAAAATTCAGATACTTCATCTGATCGCCGTACTCGACGCCGTTTTCCGTGCGCGGAGTCTGGTGCTGGTGGCGATAATCCTCCAGCGGTTCCGTGAAGCGAACGGCGGGAAGTCCCGCCTTGTAGAAGACGTAATGATCGCCGCCGCGGCCGAGACGGTCGATATTGAAAATCAAGTGCACCGCCGAACGGCCAAGGATTTCTTCAATGGCGCGGGCCATTTCGCGGGAAGGCGAATCATTGTCATCCGCGTCGCCACTGCCCGAAAACAGGCGCACCCGGTGCGACCCGCCCGCGGCGGAGTCGCTCCCCACGATATCGTTATCCAGCATGCCGCCCACGGTGTAGCCATGCTGCTTCACCCATTCGAGCATCCGGGCGCTGCCAAGCAGAGATTGCTCCTCGCCCGAAATCGCTGCAAACAGTATCGTGGCCCGATAGGGTCCGTGCCCTCCTGCTCCTGCGCGACTGAGCATCCGCGCGCATTCGAGGCTCACTGCCACTCCGGAAGCATCATCATCGGCGCCCGGCGCGTCCAGAGTCGGATTCATCACGTCGGTCGCCCGGCTGTCAAAATGCCCGGAAATAATGAACACGGTTTTCGAGAGCGCAGGATCGGAACCCGGCAAAATGGCGTACACATTTTCCATATGGACGGGCCTGTTATCTGTGCGGGCAGACGTGGTCTCGAACTTATCGACGACTACCTGGAGTTTTTCTCCCGACCCGCCGGCAATTTCGCCGAGTCGCGCCACGATGTGATCCCGCGCGCAACCGGGGCCGCGCTTGGGATCATCCCACGAAGACAGAGAACTCCGCGTACCGCAAGCCACCATCCGCTCGATCAGCGCGCGCATTGGATTTTCATCCACTTCGCGGCGCATGATTGCCCCCGCAGGCCGCGGCGAAATCTTCGGATTCGGTTTGCCTTGCAAGGGTTCGGCGGGGTCATTCTGCGCCGTAACCGGTGGGCAAGAAAGGCAAATGAGTCCGAGCAACACTGCCGCGCCGATCAACGCGTTGCTATTGTGTCGGAGTCCGTTCTGGCGGCTCTTCATTTTTGCTGGGACTCCTTAGGTAGGTTCTGAATGTGCAAGTTGGGAATTCTACCATGAGGTAGTCATCAGACCGTGTAAGTGAAAATCGTGTTTCCAGGAAGAATGAATAAACACCTCATCAAAATAAAAATTGGAGCAATATCTGGTTGCCTCCGCGGAACTGCAACGGTAGAGTGTGACCGCAAGCCTCCGAGGATGGAAAGAGGCGCTCGTTTCTGCGATGATTTGTACCTTGGTGCTCCTATGCGCAAATTTCATTACCGCAAGCCATTGCTGGTGGCTGCATTCCTGGTGTGGGGAATGACGCCGGACATCGCCTCCGCACAAGACCGCGGCCAGGGCCGCTCGATGGTGATCTCGCAGTCCGGGATTGTGGCCACGGAATCGCCGCTCGCGTCAAAAGCGGGAGCGGCCATCCTCGAGCGCGGCGGCAACGCCGTGGACGCGGCGATTGCCGCCCACGCGGTGATGACAGTTGTCGCGCCGATGTGGAACGGTATTGGGGGCGATTTATTTGCGATCGTATATGACGCGAAGACCGGGAAATACTATGGCCTCAACGCCAGCGGCTGGGCTCCCGCCGGACAATCCATCGAGCGCCTGCGCAAGCAGGGGCTGCGCGAAATGCCGGGGCACGGCATCGAGTCCGCCACGGTTCCGGGCGCCGTCGATGGTTGGCAGAAGCTTCTCGAACGGTTCGGAAAGAAGAAGCTCAACGAAGTTCTGACTCCGGCAATTCAAATCGCCGATAACGGTTTCCCGGTGACCGAATGGATCGGTCTGCATTTCGCTGCCAATGTGGACTTCCTACGCAGTAATGAAAATGCCGCGCGAACTTTCCTGCCCTCCGATCGCCCGCCGAAGATGGGCGAAGTGTTCAAGAATCCGGATCTCGCCTGGTCCCTGCGCCAGATCGCGCAAAATGGCCGCGACGCTTTCTATCGCGGCGAAATCACCAAGCGATTGCTGGCGCTTTCCGCGAAACATGGCGGCGTATTCGCGGCGAAGGATTTCTCCGATTACTCGAGCGAATGGGTCGAGCCGATTTCGACAACTTACCGCGGCTGGACGGTTTACGAGATGCCGCCGAACGTGCAGGGCATCGGCGCGCTCGAAATGCTCAACATCATGGAGACGTTCAACCTGAACCAGTTTGGCCTGAATTCGACGCGGGCCTTGCACGTGCAGATCGAAGCCAAGAAGCTGGCGTATGCCGACGTTCTCCGCTACATCGGCGATCCCAAAACGTCCAAGATTCCGGTCAGCGGGATGCTTTCCAAACAATATGCCGCCGAGCGCGCCAAGCTGATCGACATGGATCATGCGAACTGCGAGGTTTCCCCCGGCACTCCTGTCCCAGACGCCGGCGATACGACCTATCTGAGCGTGGTGGACCGCGAAGGCAACATGGTTTCGCTGATCGAATCCAATTACTCAGAGTTTGGCTCCGGCCTGGTCGCGGACGGCACAGGATTCGTCCTGCACAACCGGGGCGCGCTATTCAATCTTGATCCAGCCTCGCCGAACGGGATCGCGGGGCACAAACGCCCCATGCACACGATTATTCCGGCGTTCATGCAGAAAGATCAGATCCGGATCGCCTTCGGCATCATGGGTGGATGGAACCAGGCGCAGGCGCACGCGCAATTCGTGTCGCACATCGTGGACTTCAATCAGAACATCCAGGCCGCGCTCGAAACAGCGCGCTTCACGAAGCTCAGCTTCTCCGGTTGCGACGTCGACCTTGAGAATCGGGTTCCCGGCAACGTGCGCGCGGAACTCGAAGCCAAGGGCCACAAGCTCACCATGCACAATGGCTTCTCGGACAGGTTCGGCGGCGGCCAGGCCGTGATGCGAGACTACGCCGCCGGAGTGAACTACGGCGCTTCCGACCCCAGAAAAGACGGCCAGGCAGTTCCTGAACTGACCATCACCAACTGGCCGCAGTGACCCAGTAGCACAGGATTTATCCTGTGTGCTTTTGGTTTTTCAGTCCAATTTTCCATCTATTTTGTATTCTTGCTATAACTCCTTCAGATATTCGTTGGCCTTCCCTCGAAAGTGCTTCGGTAAAACTCGCAAAGTCTGTGTTGTTAGCAAATTAAAATGTCCGGTTTTCGTAGCACACGATATGTCCGGTTTAAGGTCGCTGGACCGCCGCCGTCGAGGCTGTGGGAAAGTGGGAATCCCGCGCCCTTTGCGGGATTTCCAAGCGCAGTGGGAACCCTGCCTTTGGGTTTCCACGGAGCGGCTTTTCCACAGCCTTTGCCCGGCGATTCCGTTTCGTCTCGCACAGCCACGGCCATCCTTGCGCGGTGTATCGGCCCACGACATGCGGCCCGTACCGAATACTCCACAGTTGATCCAGATGTTCGCACACCGTGACCGAGCATCCCGCTAGCGTTCCCCGCCAGCGCGTCGGCTCGATCTGAAACACTTTCCCTCCCACCACGACCGTGTTGTCCCGGTTCACCACGCGTTGTTGTTGCACCGAGAACAACACGTCCAGATCCTTTCTCCGGCAGGGCAAGAATGCGCTGCCAGACTGCAAGGCCGCCACTTGAAACCGTCCATTGAATTCGGCGATATAGCGCTCCCGCAGAAACTGGTTGGCCCCTTCCACTGTGACCATGCCCTGCAGCCGCAACTCCTGTGGCAGCCGTCCTTGCCAGGTTCCGAACCCACGTTCCGATCGTCCCCGGGCCTGCGGCGAATATGCAGGAATCATCCGAATGTTCAATTCCTGCAACGCTCGTCCCACTTGCGTTGGCCGTTCCCGATCCACTTTCCCGCCCGCCCGAGGCGTCCAAAAGAAGTGACTGGCGCGGTCGCTGTAAAGGGCGCAGAAAATTCCCTGCCGCTCGATCACTTCCCGCAGCGCCCGCAGCACCGTCATCGTCGATTCCTCTTCCACCAACTGCGCGTAATAAATCTCGCTGGTGGCGTCGTCCAGGATCACCAGCAAGTCGTACCAGCGGTCGTCCTGAAACCACTGGTGCCTGCTGCCATCGATGTGCAGCAGCATCCCCGGCAACGGTCGCCGTTCCCGCCGCCGCCGATGCACCCCGCGCTTGCGTTCCCGACGCACCAGCCCTGCCCCCTGCAACGCCTTCTTCACCCACGTGTAGCTCAACGCAAGGTGATGCTCTTGCTGCAATTTCTCGTGAAAATGACGCACGTTCAGATCGAAATACTTCTCCTGGTACAGCCCCAGCACCTGCTCGACCACCGCCAGCGGCACGCGCTTCGGGCTCGGCTTGCCCACCCGCCGGTCCAACAACCCGTCATAGCCATGTTCCCGATACCGCCAATGCAAGCGCCGCATCTGCCGGTCGCTCATGCCAATGATTTCGGCCGCTTGCCACCACGTAATCTTCTTCGCCATCGCTCGCAAAATTACTTCCTGAACTTTCATCATCCGCTCCACGGCGGCCCTCGGATAGCTGTGCATGCGGTTCTCCCCGCACGCATCTTCTTCCCAAGCCGCTTCTACAAAGCGGACATTTCCTGTGCTAATTCAACCGGACATATCATGTGCTACTGACAAAACTCGCAAAGTCTGTTGACTTTTGAATTGGGCCGGAGTATGTTCGCGTCCAAGCTGGGTCAGAGTGGAGTAACTGCTTTAAATTTATCGGCATATGGCTCACGGGGTTAGCCATATGCATTTGTATGCGCTTCGACCCACAGCTTATACGTCACGATAGTTCAATAAATAGTAAATAGGGAGGGGTCATGGGGATCGGCATACGCTCTAATGCCAGCAGACGTGGGATCCGGAACTTTGTCGGGGGACTATTTTTCTTCTTATTCGTCGCGTCCGCGACGGTTTTTGCCCAATTGCCAACAGCCACAATTCTGGGTGTGGTGAAAGACACCAGCGGCGGGGTTGTGCCCGACGTCGCCGTCACGGCGCGCAATGTCGATACGGATCAAACCCGAACCGGCACGACGGACGCCAACGGCGCGTATCGCTTCTCGGCGCTCCCGGTTGGAAATTACGAAGTCCGCGCGGAAAAGGCCGGGTTCAAGGCCAACGTGCAAACCGGATTAACCCTCACGGTAGGCCTGGAAGCCGTGGTGAACATCAACCTTGAGATTGGCTCCGAAACTCAGACGGTTTCCGTCACCGCCGAAGCTCCTCTGGTCAACACTACCAGCGGCTCGCTTGGTAGTCTTGTGAACGAGGATCGAGTGGCCGACCTTCCTCTGAACGGCCGAAATTATATTGACCTGACCATGCTGCAGATGGGGGTTAATCAACAGGTAACCGGAGGCTCCAATAATGCTGCGGGATTCGTCGGCCAGTATTTCAGCAGCAACGGCGCGCCGGTGCGCTCGAATATGTACCTGATGGACGGCGCCATCATGACCAACGTGCTGGGCGCGACCTCTGGCTCGGCCAGCGGCTCGACCCTTGGTGTGGACGGCATCCGCGAATTTCGCATTGTCACCAATTCCTTCGGCGCCGAGTACGGGATGACCATGGGGAGCCAGATGGTCATCGTCAGCAAAAGCGGCACGAACAGCTTCCATGGCGACGCCTTCGAGTATCTGCGCAACAGCGCCATGGATGCGGCAAACTTCTTCGACAAGCCCTCCGCCGCAAATGGTATGAGGCGGCTGCCCGAATTTCGACGCAATAACTTCGGAGGGGCCATCGGCGGCCCGATAAGGAAGGACAAGACGTTTTTCTTTGGCGTCTTTGAAGGCGTAAAGGAGGCCAAGGGCATCACGTCGCTCGACACCGTGCCGGTCGCGCAATGCCATACTGTAAACAACATAGTGGACAATACGTGCGACACATCCCTCGCTGCGGGTGTTACGGAAACAGTAGCTCCCGTGATGGTACCGATATTGGCGCTTTATCCGATTCCCGATCTGCCGGGTCTGCCCGGACCCAAGAACAACTACACGTTCCCGTACACCCAACCGACCAGCGACAATTTTGGCCAGATGCGCGTAGACCAGAATATCTCCGCGGCTGACACCCTGTTCGGACGGTATACAGTCCAAAACACCACGCAGAGCGTCGTGCAGTTTTTCCCGCAGGATGGCACCAATGACCTCTCGCGTTCCCAGTTGCTGACTGTGTCGGAAAACCATATTTTCTCGCCGGCTTTGCTCAACACCTTTCGGGCGTCCTATAGCCGGTCGAAGCTGAACTATCTGGATTTCGCTTCCGCTCCTACGGGTCCGGGCCTGTCGATCACCCCGGGCTGGCCGCTTGGAAACATCGGTCCCGGAGGATATTCGCTCCAGGGCACCAGCGGAACGTTCCCCTTTTTGCGCAAGCAAAACATCTTCACTTATAGCGACGACGTCTTTTACACCCAGGGCAAACATTCACTGAAATTCGGCGTCCTGTTCAACCACTACCAGGAATACCTCACCGGGAACGCTCCCGTAGGCACCGCAGCTTTCTCGAACCTAAATACCTTTTTACTGGGAACGCCTACGACGGTAAATTCTGTCGCCGCGAATGCCCTGATCGATAGGACATTCCACTACAACACGATTGGATTGTACGCGCAGGATGATTGGCATGTGTTGCCGCGCTTGACCCTCAACCTGGGGTTGCGTTATGAGTTTCTCACCATCCCGCAGGAAGAAAAGGGGCAATGGGGGGCATTGCGCAACATTCAAACCGACGCGAATTTTACTACCGGCTCCGCCATATGGGGCAGGAATCCTTCGTTGACCAATTTCAGTCCTCGAATTGGCTTCGCCTGGGACGTGTTCGGAGACGGCAAAACGTCCTTGAAAGGCGGCTTTGGATTGCTCTATGACGTCGGCAACTTCGGAGCTATGTTGTTCCAGAGCCTGTCCGGCGACCCACCATATACGCTTCAGAATACCCAGGCCAGTCCTGGCGCTTTTTCGTCATCAAACCCTACAGGCTTTACGATCCCATATACATTTACGGGGTCTACCTCCCAATTTCCTCGGCCTACCTACTACTACATGGGACAGCCCCATCTCCTGTCGTACAACCTAGCCATTGAGCGGCAGTTGCCTTTCGATATCGCACTAACGCTTGCTTACGCAGGCTCGCGAGGCATTGACCTGGCTAAGCTCACAGATGGAAATCCGGAAATACCTAACGGAGTTCTTGGATTGGTTCCTGCATCCGGGGGAGGGACAACTCCTGGATGCGTCTTGCCCGCTGCCGGGGCAGTTAACCCAGCCAGTCAAATTGACACGATCGCAACTTCCTGTTTTGTTGGTGCATCCCGAAGGAACTCACACTGGGTTTCCTTGGACTTATTCACCACAGGGGCAAGCTCATATTACAACGCCCTGCAATTTGGCTTAACCAAGCGCCTGACGAAAGGCCTACAATTCCAGAGCGCTTACACTTGGTCTCACGCGACGGATGACAATCCGGGCTACAGCAACGTTGAGCAGACCAACGTTCAGAGCTCCCACGGGGTCGATCCTCTCCACCCGAATGTGGATCGTGGAAATAGCATCCTGAACATCACCAACGTATGGAAACTCAACGTCCTTTATAACCTGCCTAAATTCTCATCTTCGGATGGATTCATGGGGAAAGTCACGAATGGCTGGTGGATGAGCGGTATCTTTTCCATGCAGAGCGGCTTGCCCTTTACGGTCGACCTCAACAGCAACCGCTCGAAATCTGGCCTGGCGAACTCAGGAGCCGGAAATGACCGGCCCGATCTCAACGCCGGCCGTACCCCGAGCAACATCACATCGGGCACGCTCTCCGCTCAGTGTGGAACCAATCTTGCCGGCACCCAACTGGGAACTCCCACCCTGTACTTCGATCCTTGCGCCTTCTCCCTGCAGCCCCAGGGCTTTTACGGGACGGCGGGACGCAACATCTTGGTGGGACCCACGTTCAGAGACCTCGACTATTCGCTTGTGAAAGATACGCCGTTCAGCAAATTGGGAGAAGGCGGCAAGCTGGAATTACGGCTTGAAGTGTTCAATATTCTCAACCACCCCAATTTCGGGATGCCAGCCCGGGCAGTATTTGCCGGTACTGAGCTCCCTGGGGTTCCGGGAGTTCCACTTTCTACCGCAGGCGTGATCAGCACCACTGCAAATAATTCCAGGCAGTTGCAGCTAGCGTTGAAAGTAATTTTCTAGGTCCAAGTAGCGTAAGCTTCAGCTTGCGTGGTTTTCTCTGAGCCAACGCAAAGAGAAACCCGCAAGCTGAAGCTCGCGCCACAAAAACGTCAAACTGCGGACTGCTGCAGCGTCTCCAATACTTGCCCGGTAGCTTTCTCTACGTCAGCATGCAAGCTGTTGCCATGCGCGTCCATCGTAACGATGGCCGCGAAATTCTTCACTCGCAGGTGCCACATGGCTTCAGGAATTCCGAACTCCATCAGGTGCACGCCCAACACTTTCTCCACCGTGCGCGCGTAATATTGCGCCGCGCCGCCGATGCCGTTCAGGTACACGGCGCCAAACTCCTTCAGCGCCGCTGAGGTTTTTGCTCCCATCCCGCCCTTGCCGATCACCGCGCGGACGCCATATTTCTTGATCACGTCCGCCTGATAGGGTTCCTCACGAATACTCGTCGTGGGTCCGGCAGCCTTGACCACCCACTCGTTCCCCTGCTTCAGCATCACCGGCCCGCAGTGGTAGAGCACGGAACCGTTCATGTCGACCGGAGGCGGATTTTTCATCAAGTGGGCGTGCACGTTGTCACGCCCCGTGAACATCTCGCCGTTAATCAGCACCAAGTCGCCCACCTTGAGCGCGCGCACCTGCGCTTCGGTCAGCGGCGCGGTCAGAACCACTTCGCGTCCCGTGAGCGTGAAGCCCGAACCGCGCGCCATGCGCTCGACCGGGCGTGACGGATCGCGGTATAGCCACTGCGTAATCGCGCCGGTTTCCGCGTCGAGGCGCACCCCCAGCCGGCGGAACGCCCAACATTCATACGCCACCGAAACGAAGAAACTCGCCGGCAGCCGGTTGGCCGCGGTGATTTTGCATCCGATCAGGGAAGACTTGCCGCCGAAGCCCATGGCCCCCACGCCAAGTTTGTTGGCTTCCTCCATGATTTCGACTTCGAGTTTTGCTAGGACTGGACTGCGGTTCACGTCGTCGAGCGTGCGAAACAATTGCTCTTTCGCCAGTTCGTAGCCATGCGCGCGGTCGCTGCCAATGCACACGCCCACGGCGCCCGGCGCGCAGCCTTGTCCCTGAGCCTGCCAGACGGCATGCAGGATGCACTTGCGCACGCCTTCGAGATTGCGGTCGGCGCGGCCCAGATGGTCGAGCGTGCAGGGCACGGAATATTGAATGTTCTTGTTCTCACAGCCGCCGCCCTTAAGAATCAGTTTGACTTCAATTTCATCGTCTTCCCACTGCTCGAAATGAACCACCGGCGTTTCCTCGCCCAGGTTGTTCCCGCTGTTTTTGCCGGTGAGCGAATCCACCGAGTTCGGGCGCAGCTTGCCGAGCCGCGTAGCTTCCGCGACCGCCTCCAGGATCGCTTTTTTGATGCGAATCTGATTTACGCCCACGGGAGTGTGGACAATGAACGTGGGCATGCCCGTGTCCTGGCAGATCGGGCCTGTGTCATCGATGGCCATGTCGACATTGGACAAAATAATGTCGAACGCCTGGGAGGATTGCGTTCCCGGCGTTTCCTCTTTCGCCGCGATGGACATCGCTTCGCGCACATCGGGCGGAAGATTCGTGGACGTCTGGGTGATCAGTTCCAGCAGGCTGCCGGCAAGGAATTCCATTTCACCACCTCCCAAACTAGATATTTTACACCGCTTGGGCCTGGATCGCGCCAGAGTTCCTGGCTTGCCCACCAATCAATCTCCAGCTGAGGTAGTGCTCTAATTTTGCGTTGCCAAGAGTGCCGTAGGCACGAAACAACGTAGCCCACACCGGAAGGTGTGGGAGAGCCATGGTACAGACCGGGGACATGTCTGACAAAGCAGACCGGGGAGATTCCTGACACTGTAAGTTGACAGGGCGTGTAGAACTACGAGATGCCCTGGAAAGCGAGCAGTGTGATGGACGAAAGAATGCGGTTCGTGTTGGAGCGTGAACGCGGGTTGTATACGATGACCGACTTATGTGAGATTTATGAGGTCGCGCGGGAGACCGGTTACTATTGGCTGCGGCGGTACCAGCAAGGAGGGCTGGAGGCGCTGCAGGACCCGAAACCGGGCGCCCGAGCGTCATCCGAATCAGACGCCGGAGCGAATCGAAGAGGCGGTGCTGGAGCTGCGGCGAGCGCACATGAGTTGGGGTCCGCGAAAACTGAAACGCGTATTGGAGCGGGAAACTCCGCAGACGCTGTGGCCGGCGGCGAGCACCATCGGTGCCATGCTGGCGCGGGAAGGGTTGGTGGTGCCGCGCAAGAAACGACGGCGCGCACCGCCCTACACTCAGCCGTTTGCTTCGGCCGATGCGCCCAACCGCGTGTGGTGCGCCGATTTCAAAGGCTGGTTCCGAACGCAAGACGGCGAACGCGTCGATCCGTTGACGATCAGCGACGCGCACAGCCGCTACTTGCTGCGCTGTCAGCATGTGGCCAAGACCAACGGGGAGCACGTGCAGGCGGTCTTCGAGGCGGCCTTTCGCGAGTACGGCCTGCCGGGGGCCATGCGAACCGATAACGGTCCGCCATTTGCCTCGCGGGCGGTCGCGGGGCTGTCGCGTCTATCGGTGTGGTGGATGAAATTGGGGATTGTGCCGGAACGCATCGCAGCGGGACATCCGGAACAGAACGGACGGCATGAGCGCATGCATCGCACGCTGAAACAGGATACGGCCTCGCCACCGGCGGAGAACACACGCGGGCAGCAGCGAGCGTTTCATCATTTTCGCCGCGAGTATAACCAGGAGCGTCCGCACGAAGCGCTGGGGATGCAAACGCCGAGCGCGGTGTACACGCGGTCGCCGCGATGGTACCCGGCACGAGTGCGCGAACCGGAATACGGCAGCGCCATGCGGGTGCGGCGCGTAGGGCTGCGAGGCAATTTTTCCTGGAAACACCAGCACGTGTTTCTGAGCGAGACTCTGATCGGGGAGCCCATTGGCTTGCTGCCGGTGGATGATCGGATTTACACGGTGTACTTTGCCGCGTTTCCGATTGCACGCTTTGATAGCCACCGGCGGACAATCTTGCCCTTGCGCGCGGTTTCCTGTCAGGCGAGTGCAGGGGAAGGGGAAGCTTCCCCTTCCCCTGCACCCCATCCCCTCGAAGCAAAAGAATCAAAAGTGTCAGGAATGTGCCCGGTCTAAACTGTCAGGCATGTCCCCGTCCAAATACATGTGAATACGGGTCGAGCCCCGGAGGGGCGGCACAAGGGGCTCTCTGATACTTCACTAGACACGCCTGAATTTCACACCCTGTTTCACCCCGTCCGGGGTTTGTCGTCATTTCTGACAAATTTCCCACCGTTTCCACGGTGGGCTACGTTGTGACGTCCCTCCGGGACTCCCGGCAGCATAGAATCAGCGTACTACCCCGGCTGACAATGATTCTGTGAGCTGGGATAGTGGTATGATATGCCCGTGAAAAAGCTTACCAAAAACCTCTTCGCCGTACTTCTTGCCGGTAGTATAGCGGCTGCGGGGGCGGACAGGCTGATGGGCGCGGATCGAGTCAGGTCCGTAGGCGCCTCGGGTCCGGAGTCAGGGTATGAGAGTTCTGTCCCGCGCCTGCCCGATCCGCACAAAGAATTGCACCACCTGTCCAAGAATCTCAAATTGACGAGAAATCAGCGGGCCGGCGTCAACAGCATACTCGAAGAACGCGCCAGAGAAATACAGCTTCTCCTCGATGTCCAAGCCCTGTCGGAAGAATACCGGAATGCGCTGGCCGCAAGAGTGATGGAAGAGAGCAACGCGCAGATCGAGACCCTCCTCAGGAGCAAGCAGAAGAGAAAATTTGACAAAGAATTGGCCAAAGACCACGAAACGCACTAGACGAACGATCCTTCGCGTAATCTCCCCGCATTTTCTGCAGACTTCAAGATGTCCTGGCCGCCAGTAAGCGCAGTGCGATCCGGCAAATTGCATCTCCGGGAACCTGCTTATTACAAATGCGAACGTAACAGCATTATGCTATAAAAGAGCGCATTCGCCGGCAGCCTGAGTCACTTAGGAGTCTTGCATGTCGATCGTGGAAGCCACCATTGCCGTAGGGGGAGTTCAGGCGGCGGCTCTTGGTTCCGCCTGGGCGCTGCGTTCCCGCGAGAATGCCTTGAAGCGCCAGCTTCCCTACGTCGTCAGCCTTGCGGTGGGCGTACTGCTGGCTACGGCCATTTTGCACCTCCTGCCGGAGGCGGTCAGCCAGATCGGCGACAGGCCCATCCTTTGGCTGCTGTTTGGCGGGACCATGCTCATTCTCTTCGCAGTCGAACGCATGCTGTTTGTGCTGACCGGCAGCGACGCGGAACCCGATGTCGGCCAGATCAATATTCACCATCATCATGCACATAGCTCTAAGCCAATGAATCTGCTGCTGGCCAGCATGCTTCACAGCTTTGTGGACGGAGCCAGCGTGGCAATCGCCTTTGGGGCCAGCCCGCGCATCGGGTGGCTGACGGCCGTGGCCATCGGTCTGCATGAAATTCCGCACCGCATGGGCGATTTCGCGATTCTGGTTCATTTGAAAATGAAAGTGAACCGGGCGCTGAAATTTTGCGCCATCGCCGGACTTCCGGCATTTTTGGGCCCCGCCGCGGTACTTTTTGCGGGCATGAAATACAACGGGGACATCGCCTTGCTGCTTCCCGTCAGTGCCGGAAGTTTTCTCTACATCGCCACGGTCAACCTGATGCCGGAATTGCACGAGGAGTGCAATTGGTGGAAAGTCTCGCTGCAATTGCTGTTTCTCTGCGTGGGCGTGGGACTAGTAATAGCCGTCGGAGGACTTTCAGGGAGCTGAGAGGAAGCGCATGAGTAGGACAGGCTTCAGCCTGTCTGGTTTTGGTTTCCATGGGAGGCAAACAACAGTCAAACTTCAGCCTCCCTACTTCTGAAATCTGCCAATCGTGTAAGAAACCAAAAGAAGACAGGCTGAAGCCTGTCCTACTTGCTGCACGCCGCGCAGCTGCCGTAAACAAAAAACTCGTGCCCGGTGTATTTGAATCCTGGCGGCAGCTTGGGCCGGACGTGCACGTCGCAACCTCGCAGTTCGTACATCGTGCCACAGGACTTGCACTGGAAGTGATGATGATGGTCTTTGCCGGCCACTTCATACCGGGTGGATTCGCCGGGGATCTTGACGGGCGCCAGCCACTCGTCCTCGACGAGACTGTTGATATTTCTGTACACGGTGGCGAGACTAAGCGCTCGGATTCGTTTCTGCGCAAAAGCAAGCGCCTCGTCCGGAGACAATGGCCTGTCCGCTTCGAGGAAAGCGGAGCGGATGGCCGCCTTCTGCCTCGTCTTTCGTGCTTGCACTGGCCTCTCCATGCTTATGTAGCTTATTACGTCGCATCGCTACTCTCAACTGTCCTTGTAGGACAGGCACTCTTTATCCCGAGCCCCTGCGAGGGGCTGCCTGTCCAGGGTTCGCCGTGACGATATCGTGCGGGACAGACAAGAGTGTCTGTCCTACACCGCAAACCGACTCACTACCGACTGGACGGAGGCAATAACTAGCGATAGAATCCCGCCTACTATGCAATCCCCCAACCTTACTGCACGTCGCGAATTTCTGAAATTTCTGGCGGCCAGTCCGTACGTCGCTGCTTTTGGAGGAGTCGCCGCCTACCTCGAGCAAAGCGGCCTGGCGCAGGATACCCCGGGAGCTTCGTACGTCATACCGGATCCCAGCAAGGCCCTCAACGTTTTCGATTTCGAGGAAGCCGCTCACCGCAAAGTGCTGCCCGGCCACTGGGCCTACATGGCCAGCGGCGTCGACGACGACGGCACGCTCCGAGCGAATCGCGAAGGGTACAAGCACATCGAATTGCGCCCGCGCCGTTTGCACGACGCCACTCTCGTCGACACGCACGTCGATCTGTTCGGCGCAACCTACAACAGTCCAATTTACTGTTGCCCGACGGGCGGGGAGAAATCATTCTTTCAGGACGGCGAAATATCCGTCGCGCGCGCAGCCAAAGCGCGTGGCACTCTGCAAGTTCTCTCCACGGCGACATCGACTGCTGTCGAGGACGTCAACAAGGCTCTCGGCCGCCCGGTCTGGTACCAGCTTTACGCGACGACGTCCTGGGATGTGAACCAGCAAATTCTCCGGCGCGTCGAGGCTGCCGGTTGTCCGGTCATTGCGCTAACCGTCGACAACACGACAGGACGTAACAGCGAAACTTACCTCCGCACGCGCCCCAAGGACCTGAGCTCCTGCACGACGTGTCATGAAAGCGCAGCAGGTCCCAGCAACAAGGAACGCCCCATGTATGACGGCATCAATCTGACCGGCGTTGGCACGCAAAATCCCACGATGGATTGGGCCTTCGTCGATCGTGTTCGCAAATTCTGGAAGGGGAAATTCCTGATCAAGGGGATCGACACGCGCGAGGACGCCGCGCTTTGCATCGAGCACGGCCTCGACGGCATCATGGTATCGAACCATGGCGGACGTTCCACGGAAACCTTGCGCGCGACGATCGAGGCGCTGCCCGAAGTCGTGGCCGAAGTTCGCGGTCGCATCCCGGTTTTCATCGACGGGGGCATTCGCCGCGGCACCGATGCTTTCAAAGCCCTCGCGCTCGGCGCCAAGGCCGTGGGCATCGGGCGTCCTTTCCTATGGGGGTTGGGCGCATTTGGCCAGGCGGGCGTCGATCGCGTGCTGGAAATTCTTCAAGGCGAATTCAAATTGGTGATGGGAAATTGCGGCACACGGACCGTCGCCGACATCACCCGCGCCCACGTGACCTCGCCCGATTGGAAACTCTAGCAGGTTGCAGAAAATTCTTTTGGTTGTCATTCTTCGCGCAAAATCGGCGCTCAGAATGACTGTGTTTTGCCTTTTTCCGGAGCCTGCCAGAGGATCCTACCTCCGCTACGAGAAAATCTGAAAGTCCACAAGCATCGTGATTCCCACCCGACCTACTGAAAGGGACAGTCCTGCGACATCCGTCACAACCACCTGTGATGTCGATCACTGCGCTATATGACGAGTAATCAGAAAATTCATACATGAAATTAATGGAGAGCTTGCCGTGAAAAGACAACTATGGACTTCTCTTGCAGTAGCCGTCGGCTTGTTAATGGTTTGCGGGCCTTTGTTCGCACACCACGGGAACGCCGCGTACGATGCCAAGAACCCGGTCACTTTGAAAGGGAACGTCACTGAATTTGAATGGGCCAACCCCCATGTCCAAATCTTCTTCGACGTGAAGGACGACAAGGGCAACGTCGTGCATTGGAGCGTCGAGACCCTTAGTCCGGGAAAGCTGGTCCGGTGCGGCTGGGCGAAGGATTCGGTGAAAGCTGGCGACAGCGTCATCATTACAACCCTTCCCGCCAAGACTGGGGCGCCCGTCGGATTTCTCACGAAGCTCGTCTTCGCCAACGGCAAAGAGCTAGGACTCAAGGAACCGGAGTAGCCGCGCAAGGCCCGATGGTCGCGTTGCCGCGCGGCCCACGGGCCACGCCGGGGGACTCGCCTAACCGGGGGTGAAAGTCGCATGATGGTCGGCAATATCCCGTCCCGAGAGGTCAGGTACCGGACTGATGTATAATTAGATAGTTCCGAATTTACATCAGGGGATCGCCGTGAAAAGACAACTAGGTACGTTTTTTGCAGTAGCGCTAGGCTTATTGATGGTTTGTGGTCCTTTATCCGCACACCATGGAAATGCCGCATACGATGAGAAGAACCCAATCACCGTGAAGGGGACGGTCACCGAATTTGCATGGGAAAACCCCCATGTTCAAGTCTACTTTGACGCCAAAGATGAAAAGGGCAACGTTGTCCATTGGAGCGTTGAAACCCTCAGCCCGGGCAAGCTGGTCCGGTGCGGCTGGGCGAAGGATGCCGTAAAGCCAGGCGACAGCGTGGCGGTCACTCTTGACCCGGCCAAGACCGGAGCCCCCGTCGGTTTTCTCCGTAAGTTCGTATTTGCGAATGGTAAAGAATTAGGGCTGAAGGAGCAATAGGGGTAACGTCCTGGCGGGCATTGCGTACCTGTGGTTGACCTGCAGGGTTGAATCTAACTATTGGAAGGGGTTCGAAATATGCGAAGTCGCTTCATGAATCTGATCGTCGTCGTGGCCGCATCTTTAGCCCTGCCGGGCTTGATGCTGGCACAGATGCCCGCGCCAGAATCGGGAGCAGCCAAGAGCAAAGGTGCAGCGCAGGCCGATCCTCACAATCTGTCCGGAATGTGGAATTTTTACAACAACACTCCCGGCCAGGGAATTTACGCCACCCCCAGCAAAGACGCCCCTCCCATGACGGATTGGGCCAAGGCCAGGTACGCCGAGGCCAAACCGGGATACGGCCCCAAAGCCCAGGCCGGCGGGAATGACCCGATTCTGCGGTGCTACCCGGCAGGCATCCCGCGCATCCTGTTTTTTCCCCAGCCATTCGAGATCGTGCAAGCCTCTGACAGGGTCTTCATGTTCTTCGAGCGCGAGCATGAATTCCGCCAGATTTGGACCGACGGGCGCAGCCATCCCAAGGACGTAGAACCCACCTGGATGGGAGACTCGATCGGCAAGTGGGAGGGCGACACGTTTGTCGTCGACACGGTCGGGCTTACCGAAAGGAGCTGGCTGGACTTTTATGGTGACCCGCACAGCGACGACATACACCTGATCGAACGCTACAAGCGCACGGCCCCCGACGCTTTAACGTTGCAATTAATCGTCGAAGACCCCAAGGCCTACACAAAAACCTGGGTGGGCGACACAAAGATTTATAAATTGCTGGCGGGAAAGAAAGCCTATATGGAAGAACTCCCCTGCATTTTTGACGAGGAAAATTCCTTCACCGACCGCATCCGCATGCCGGCGGTCAACGGCGGCCCAAAGAAGTAAGAAAGCTCAGGTACGAAACGGCCCGGCGTGGTCCCTATATTTTGGGACCACACCGGGCCGTTTGTTTTATGGCTTACTTTGCGATGTAGAAGTATCCGACCTTATTGTTCGACGGAGAGGCATACCACATCCGGCCCTGTGAATCGAGGAAATATTCCCTCGAGGTAATCTCCGAATGCGGGAACGGATATTCTGTCACCTTGCCGGTTGCTATATCGACGCGTCCAACCACGTCCGTATATTCCGAGCTGTACCAGGCGTTGCCTTTATTGTCGAGGTTCATGGCGTAGGGCGTGGCCTTCGGCCCGGGCAGCGGATACACCTTAAACGTCTCCGTCTTGGGATTGAACTCGGCAATGTTGTTGCCTTCGGACTCGCTGAACCAGACATTTCCATCGGCGTCAAATTGCAATCGGCGTGAATAGACCTGGCCGTTATCGTTGTTCGTCGACGGCGGCGGTGTCCAGGTCTGAACCTTGAGCGTCTTGCCGTCGATGCGGCCGATTTTCCCGTCTTTGCTGTATTCGGTGAACCAGCAGTTGCCGTCCTTATCGACCATCACGCCGTACGAGCCCTCTGAGAAGTAGTCGTACTTGCCCGTCTTGGGATCGAAGCGACTGACAGGTTGTCCGCTCGACCAAGCCATGCCGTCCGGCCCGATGCGAACGGTATGATGGCTGGGGAGACGCCCGTTTGCCAGTGGGGCAGGGTCAGGATACTCGGTAATCATTTGCGTCTTGGGATCCCAGCGGGCGAGCCTGCTCCGGGCGAACTCCGTCATCCACACGCTGCCGTCCGGGGCCGGAAAAACGGAATGGATCGCCGCCGTGTCCTCCGTGGGAACCTTGAATTCCTGTATCTTACCGGTCTCCGGGTCCAGCCTCGCGATCGTGTTGGCTCGCCCGTAGTTGGGCATCCAGATATTTCCCGCCTTGTCCGGGACGGCGCTCCACGGCATGCGGTTCGGTCCGGCCAGATCGTATTCGACGTACACGATATTCATCGCGTCGGGGCTGAACGTTTTCACCACGTCCTTGTAACCGGGTTCATCGGCGGCGGACGGCGGCAGGATGGAATTGGGGCCGAATATCTGTGTCACGTAGGAGACCCAACGGTTCGCTTGCTCATCGGTGAGGCGTCCGGGGCCCGAAAAAGCCATGGCTTGCCGCATGTAGTCGATGCGCGATTTCCAGCCGTCCGCATCAAGCCGCACGGATGCCATGCGCGTCTGGAATCCATGGCAGACCTGGCAGGTGGCGTCACGATTTCCGGTGCCGGGACCGAACATCATTTCCTTGCCCGGCAAGTTGGGTAGCAGCTTCTCGCCCTGGTAGAGCGAGAGGTCGTTCCACCGCACCGGGCCCTTTTGCAAAGCCCAGTCGTAGGTCACGCTCTGCTTGGCCGTCAGCGTCACGCCGGGGTGGGGATCGACGCGATACCCGATCGCCCGGACACGCAGGTCGTACGTGCCCGCAGGAAGATCGTCCACGTGATAGCGCCCGTCCTTGCTTGACAGCACGTTCACCGTGATTTTCGTCTTGGTATTCTGCGCCTCGACGAACGCGCCCATCAGCGGCGCGCCCTCCGGTCCCTTTACAGTCCCTGTGACGGTGGCCCCGAAGGCCTCCAGCGAAAGAAAGGCTATCGCAATAAACAAGGCAAAAAAATTGGCTGCTGTGAAGAAGCGCATGATCTCTCCTCGGACGACTCTTTCGCCCCCGATGAGTTCGATGACAAATTCGTGTGGCGGGCGATCGGACTTCATGATGGGAAGCGGACTAACGTTACGACTGCACTTGCAGAAAGAAGAAGGGCCGATCCCAAATGCAGGATAGGCCCCTCTTCGTGATTCTTTACGACGAACTAGAAACTGAGCCGCAAACCCAACTGGAAGCGGCGAGCATCTCCGTTTCCGATGATGGGGCTGTTGGCCACGATGTTGGGTGTACCCGAAGCTACACCGAAGTTTGACGACGAATTCAGGCTAGCGTTCGGAACAGCGAATTGGACGCTGTTGAGCAGGTTATAGCACTCCACCCGGAACTGCGCGCTGAGGCGTTCCTTGATTTGGATGTTCTTCATCAGCGTCATGTCCCAGACCCGGAAGCCCGTGCCACGGAGGCCAAACCTCTGCATGGTGCCAAAGGTTCCATCGACCGGAGCGATAATCACCGAATTGCCAGAGGCGTAGCATCCATGCGCGGCAAGTGCTGCCATACCTGTTTGCCCGCCAGGAATGCCTGTTACGGCAGGACCTGTAGCAAGTGTGTTGGCCGCAGCTACGCAAGCCGGATTGGTCGTCCCAGAGTAAAACGGAAGTGGCGATCTCCCGTTGGCCTTGAAGTCGTTCGGATTCCCAATCAGATCCCACCGATCTTGGCCCTCGCCGGTCCCTGAAATATCATCGGCGGCATCCGTTGGGTTATACGGGATTGCGCTCATCATCTGCACAGCCGAGGTGACCTGCCAGCCTTCGAGGACATGAAGGGGTGACTTGACTCCGGGAACTTGATAGGTGCCCTGGAGGGTGAAGCGCTCCCGGATATCGAGTCCGGAGTTCCCATAATCCGCATTAGGATTGGCCTGAATCTGCGGAACGGCGAGACCGGCCTCGCCTGTCTCCGTGTCGAAGGAGTGCTGCCAGGTGAAACCGGAAGTGAAGGAAAGTCCGTGCGTCACTCGCTGGGTCAGGCTCGCCTGCAGGCCATTATAGTTGGAACGCCCGGGATTCGACAGGATGATGATCTTACTGAAATACGGGAACTGGTGATAGAAGGGGCGATTGGCTTGCTCCGCGACTGTGCCGTTAGGTGCCGCTCCCGGGAGGGGAGAATTGATATCGATGGGACTATTCTGGTGTTGACCGTGGTTGCCGACGTAAGACACGTCCAGTGTCAGGCTGCTCGTAATTGCCCGCGTAATGCCGAGGTTCCATTCGAAAAACTGAGGCACTTGCAAGCGCCCAGTCCCGAAAGCCTGGCAAGGGGAGGGAGGCGCGGGATTTACTGCAGGAGACTGCTGTCCGGGACCGCAAATTGGACTGGCCGGCGGAGAAAACATGGGGCTATTCGCCGCCCAGGAATTAAAGGAAGTAAGGGTCGTATTTTGGACGTTGATTGTGCCGCCAAAAGATTGCAACTGGTTCGCACTAGTGCACGAAGATCCCAAGGTACTGCAATATACGCCGCCAGTGGGGTTATTTCCGAGGGTCGTTGTACCGTTCATCAGGTCGTAGGCGGTCGGCTCGAAATAGACGATATTGAAGCCCGTATGCACAACCGTCGTGCCTTTCCCGGTCACGTCCCAAGCCAGACCGAAGCGTGGACCGAACGTCAGTGGCCACCGATATAGGTCCTTCCCGTTCTCCTGTACAAGGCCGCCAGGGGCAGTGGGATTAAACACAGCCAATTGATTGTTCGCCACGTTGATAGGCGTCTCGAGCTCCAAGCGCAAGCCGAAATTCACGGTCAATCGCGGAACGACGCGCCAGTCATCCTGGATGTACGCCGAGTACATGTCGAAAAACCCAGTCCGTAGCAGGTTGCCGGTTTGAAGTGTCTCGGCATTGATATTCCCATTAAGGAATGCTTCAAGAGGTGTCAGGGCGACCCCGGACACAGTGGCCGCCTTAAATGCGATCGTGCCCTTCGACAAGTTCTCACCCGTCCGGACGTTAAAAATCTCATGTGTAAACTGAGCGCCCACTTTGAATTGGTGATTGCCGTGAGTATAGGAAAGGTTGTCCAGGAAGCTGTAGTTAATGGACTTCGCCTGGATGCCCTCCGGTTGCCCGAGCACAAAATTGCCTACCCCAAACCCGTTGATGCTAACGGCCGGGAACCCGCAAACGCTCAGGCCCGTATTAACTTGAAGGGCTGTGTAGTTTGGGGCCGTAGGATTGTTGCAATCCGCGCCGGCACTTGCGACCTGCAGCGAATAGTCCCAGCCGGTCCGTACTTCGTTCACGATGGACGTCGTGGGCACATATGACCAAACCACGCGGCCAACGTTAACCGAGCCAATAATGGGTGACGACCAGTAGTTCTGAGTCACGTTTCCGGCGGGATCGACCACATGACCGTATCCCTGGAAGAAGTCTATGTTGAAGTTATTCTTGTCGTTCATGTGATAGTCGATCTTGCCCACACCGTTCTTGGAATTCCCGATCACCGGGAAATTTGTCGCCACGGAGGTTGCGGTCTTACCCGTTTGGGTATTGTTGAATAATCCTGTCGGAGTACACACTCCCGCGGCGGTACAGCCCGCTAAATTCAAGCTGAGTTGGCTGATGGATATTTCTTTATTATTCATGTCGGTGATCGCGTCCGCGAAGCTGTTCGTGGTGGCGCCGGAAATGGTAGGACCGCCTAGAGATGCTAATGTGGGCAGGATAAAGGTTTTCGGGTTCCCAACGTTGTAATTCTGCCCCTCATATGCAAACAGGTAGAACAACTTGTCCTTCTTGATGGGACCGCTAACAGTTGCGCCATATTGCTCGTATTCCGCCGGGGCAGGTGTGGCAACCGGAGGGTTTCCGGTGAATGCGAAGGGGTTCCTCGCCTGCATTCCGGTGCCGCGTCCCACAGCGAATCCCGTGCCATGGATCGTGTTCGTGCCAGATTTCAGCCCGATGTTCACCTGAGCGCCGGGCCGCCAGCCGTATTCGGCCTTGGGATTTTCCACAAAGTTCATTTCCTGAATGGCATCGACCGAGAGAATCACGGATTCATCGGGGCCTCCGGCCTGGTAGCCGATGTTGAGCGGTCCCGCGGTGCCGAAGGAGTTGACGTCCAGAACTCCGTCAAAAACGAAGACGTTATAATCGGCACGCATCCCGTTGGTGTACTGGATTAGGCCTCCGCCTGCGCCCGGTTTGGTCATGACGCCGGGACGATAGTTGGCCAGCGCCAGAAACGTTCGGCCTTCCACGGGGAGATCCTGGATCGTTTTGGTTTCAATGATGCCGCCCAATTGCGCGTTGGTGGTGTTGACTTCCGGCAATTCTCCAGTGACAGTGACCAACTGGGTCTGTTCGCCAGGCGCCAGCGTCACGTCGACACGGATTTCCTGCCCGACTCCGACCGCAACGTCCTTGCGCTCCACAGTGCTGAAGCCTTTGGACTCCACACGGACCGTATATGCGCCCGGAATCAACGCTGGAGCGGAATAGGCGCCTGCGTCATCTGTAGTTAACGTTCGAGGGACGCCTCTCTCCACGTCGAGAACTGTTACTGTAGCGCCCGCCACCACGCCGCCGGTCTGGTCGGTCACGGTGCCGTTAATGCGGCCCAAGTTAACCTGCGAGAAAACCGGTACGGAAATCAGCAAAAGCCCGAAAAATACGCCAAGTACTTGAACCGCCTTTTTCAAATTGGGACACACGTTCACCCCCCAAGAAAACGAATTCATACACCCCTCCTCAAAATGATTGTGAAATTCGGACATCACACCCGTTCGGATCAACCACATCCCCTGTTCAACCACCAGCCCCGAGCTGTCGAGGAAAACCCATGTGCAGCTGTCTGGTTAATGTGTTTTTCTATGATTCCGTTCGCTGGGTTCAAAATTCAGTCCAAGACATTGAAACTCTTGAACTTATTCACCCGTGTAAATTAATGTTAGCCATTACCCTAATTGAGGGTCTTTCATGAACTCGACTTCACATACATAATCTTGACTTTTCCACGACAGCAGGATATCAAAGTTAGTATTAAATCGTGGATATTCGATGAATTGGGGTAATTGATGTCCTTGGGGCCAGACGTGGAGCCCGGTTTTCCGGCTCAAGAAACTCAAGCACGCGAGTTCAGATCTGGAAATCGCTTAATCGCAACCAGCGAGGGGCTAAGCTGGCGTTCCCTTTACGGGACGATCTTCGAGCAACACCAGACTCGCGGGACCGCGCCGCCGGTTCACCATCCGAATTTGATGTATCTGATGGGACCTCCCATTACGGTGACGCGGAAGATTTCCGGCAATCCCCCCGAAAAAGGTCTCATTATCCCCCGGCAGTTTTCCTTGACCCCGCCTGGAGTCGCGGTGCAATGGGAGGATTCCAATCCGCCTGAGCTGCTGCAGATTTATCTCCGCCATTCGATTTACGCGGCGGCTGTGCAGGAGTTGCGCGGCTGCGATGCCTCCGAAGCGGAAATTGTGTCGCGCTTCACATTTCAGGACCCTCTGCTCGAACAGCTAGCCCTTACGATTGCGGCAAAGTTGCGGGACGGTAATGGTGAAGACAGACTCTACATTGACGCGATTGGCCAGATGATGGCGATGCATCTGGCACAATACTACTCTTCGAGTTCCCGATCACCTCGCACACCCAGGACGACATCCATTCCTTCCTGGAAAGTAAGGCGGCTCGTCGAATTTATCGAGGAGAACCTCGGCGGCGATCTCAGCCTGGAGGCAATCAGCGAGCAAGTGGGAATCAGTCCGCTGTATTTATCCCGCACGTTCAAAGCTGCCGTTGGCCAATCACCGCACCAGTACGTGTTGGGTCGTCGCCTTGAGCGCGCCAAAGACCTTCTCCGCAATACAGATTTGCCGATTGCGGAGGTGGCCCTATCTGTCGGCTTTTCTTCCCAACCACATCTTTCCAATTGGTTCGCGCGCCGGGTTGGGGTTACTCCTGCGGTTTATCGTCGCCAGGGTCTGCAGTAACAAGGTTTGGGTTCATCAAAATCCCGGCAGTAATCCTCCGAGACGCACCGCCGACATACGCGATGCAAAATCAATTGGTTTCTTTGGATAGCGGCGTCAGGCAATTCATGCACGCCGGCTTATAGAAATGAAATCAAATTCCGCCCTGCCGCATGCGGGATTTGGGTGAATTCCGTTTCAAGAACGCGGACGAACCGTTGCGCCCTCTCTCTTTCATTCAGTTCTGTTACTTTGCCAGGTACATGTACCCGATGGTGTTGTTCCCCGGCGAGGCAAACCACATGCGTCCTTTGGGATCGTTGTTCAGTTCCCTCATCCCGTTCCCCACGGCCGGGGGCGGATACAGGACGGCCTTCCCAGTTTTCGGATCGAGGCGGCCAACCGTATCCTGAGTCCCGGGGGCGTACCAGACCTGGTTTTCCGCATCAATTCCGATTGCGTAAGGAGTGGGATCAGCCCCGGGGAGATGAAACTCCTTCATCTTGCCCGTTTCGGAATCCAGCTGCACGATGATTCCAGCGTCGAATTCGGCCAGATAAGCATTTCCAGTCGCATCGACTTCCAATCGGCGCCGCGAACCCTTTTCGGGAGGCGTCGTCCAGGTGGTGACCTTCTCGGTTTTATAGTCCACCTTGAAGATGCGCCCCTGTCCGCCGCCTTCATCGAACCAGATGTTGCCCTCTTTATCGAGATTCGCGCCGTAGGTGGCCGGAACCTCATCGAGCTGCTTGTAGACTCCCGTTTTGGGGTCGAACCGGTAGGACAGGGGGTTGCCAGAAACCCAAAGGATTCCCTTGGGATCTTCGCGGACTGTATTCATCCCTCTGCCCGGCCCTTTGAACTTGGTCTGCTTTCCGGTCTTGATATCCACTTTCACCAGCGTTCCGCCTTCTTCTACAACCCACACGGTTGAACCATCCTTCGTGGCCCACGCAGAGCGCGTGCCCACGCGAGGAGTCTGGCTGTCCCAGAGATATTCTTTGAGCTCGCCCGTATCCGGATTGAGTCTGCCAACTCCGTTCACCGATCCGAAATAGGGAGCCCAGATATTGCCGTCCTTGTCGGGGGTCACATCCCAAGTCATGCGGCCGGGGGGCATTTCGTACATCACGTACACAATCTTCAGTCCTTCGTCCGTGAACGTTTTCATCCAATCCGAGTAACCGGGAAGTGCGGCAGGTGACTCCGGTGCCGAGCCGCCCGGGCCGAACGTCTTGGCCGCGTACGCGGCGAGCTCGTTGACGTCCGCGTCGTTCTTGACGATCCCCGTCACCACGCCGCCGCCGATTCTCGTCTGCTGGTCTTTGATAATGTCGCGCCAGCCGTTTTCATCTCGCTGGATATTGATAAACTGCTCGAAGCCATGGCAGCTCGACCCGCACCGCCCAAACTTTTCCTTACCAGGCCCTTCCGGAAACAACTGCAGGCCCTGACTAATCGGAATCTCGTTCCAATGGACCATCTGCTTCTGAAGCGCCCAGTCGTAGGACACGTTCTCGGCCGCTCCCAAGACGATCCCGCTCTTGCTGTCCGACCGGTATCCGATGGACCTGGCCAGCACTTGATAATCACCGGCTGGCAAATTTTCCACTTTGTAGTGCCCGCTGCTGTCCGACAGCACTATCACCGTGATTCTGGTTTTTGAGTTACGAGCTTCGACGAACGCGGCTCGAAATGGCGCGCCATCCGGCCCCTTCACCGTGCCGGTAATTGTCGCCCCGTAGGCGAACGTTGCAAGAAAGGCAACCGCGCCAATCAGCCCCAAAACTTTGCTCAGCATTCCGCCGGGCTGCAAGTTGACCTCGGACCATCCAAATCGCTGCATGACTCCTCCTCAATCCTTGTGCTGCCGATGGTGCATCGATGACCCGAAACCGTAAGAACTCGAAATCGGTTGTGTGAATTTCACCGTAGAAAGTCACACCCCATCAGGATGATACGCAACTTACTGCTGGTCAAATGACTTATGTCGGCGAGGCTATCAAAATACACTTTGCTTGTCTACGGAGATCTGCCTTACTTGCGCTTGTGAAAGCGCTCAAAGCCGCGATTCCACCGTCATGATCCGGATTTCCATTTCTTGACAGACGCGGGTATCAAAGGTAGAAGCATCAGCAAGCCCAGAGATCTTTTCAGGAGAATGACCATGAAAAAAGAAGAGCAGAAGAATGCAGCAACCATCGGACGCCGGGATTTCATGAAGATCGGCGCTGGCGCTGCCGGCGCCACGATGACGATGGGTGCGATGATGACCGGGCAGAGCGCCAACGCGGGGGCGCAAACGCAGGAAAAAGGAGAACCGTTCTGGGCCGCGCGCCCCGGCCCAGCAGGAGTGGGTAAGCCTATTTCAATTGATTGCCATTCCCATTGGGCACCTGCCTCCTACACGAAAGCCCTGGCTGATATCGGTAGGCCCACTGCCAACCCCTTTCCGCTCGATTACGATCTCGACAAGCGTGTCAAATGGATGGACGACCACGGCGTACAAATGAATTGTCTGACGCTAAACGGTTCCATGCCGTGGCAATCCACCTCGCCAACGGTAGGCGCCCAACTTGCGGCAGTCATCAATGATGCCGGAATCAAGGCGCACTTGGCCTATCCGGACCGCTTCGTTTTGGGCGTCGAGATGCCCATTCGCGACCCTCAGCTTGCCCTCAAGGAATTGAACCGTGTCGCCGGGAAACCGGGCGTGCGGGCGGTGCATTTGCCGGACTCTATGGAAAGGCACGATTACCTATTTGATCCGGGCTTCGCGCCGGTCCTGGCGCGAATTGAGGAACTGGGCTACCCGATTATATTTCACCAGATGGGCGGGGTAGCCAACACGTACTCCACTACGCGGAACCTTCCGCCGCCCGACTTTGATTCCGCGCTTGATGCTCCGTTTGAACACACTGTGATTGCGATGAAATTCATGGTTACCGGAACACTTGATAAGTATCCAAAGCTTGAAATTGTGCTGCCGCATGCCGGGGGCACCTTCCCTTATCTTGCAGGACGCATCGAGCACTTCATGTATCACATGCGGAACCCGGGAGAAGTGAAATTGGACCATCCCTTCCGCGAATATATCCGCCGCTTCCATTACGATTATCTGATCTACTATCCGGAAGCTTTCCGATTCCTGGTGGACCTTGTTGGACCCGACCGCATCGTCGTCGGAACCGATAATTTCGCCGCCAAGGATATCGAATATCCAACCGCCGTGCTGGACCAGTTTAATCTCCCGGCCGCGGATCGCGACCGCATCTTGGAGGGGAATGCGAAGAGACTCCTGCATCTTTAAGATGTGTATAATGCGGACGATTTTTTCGACTCTAAAACAGAAATTCCCATTCAAACTATGAGTATCCCAACTCGACGTGTGGTCACCAGCAAGGATGGAACGGGCAAGGCTATTGTGGTGAGCGATGGCACTGCCAGCCGTGTGCACACTCGCAAAGAACTGGGAATCACGAACACCGTGCTTTGGGTGACAGATCAAACGCCAGCCCCGTTAGGCGAACAAGGCAATGCCGATAAATTGGAGGTCGGCGTAGTCCCTCTCCCGGGCGGCACGATTTTCAGGATCATTGAATTTGCACCGCAAAAGGATGTTCAGGCGGATTACGAAACCAAACTCCAAGCCCTCCGGCGGATTGGCCTCGCGCCAGAAGGAACTTCCCGTGGAAAGCCGCGCGATCCAGGCATGCACCGCACCCGGACCATCGACTACATCGTGATCTTGTCTGGGGAAATTGACATGCTTCTGGATGATTCCGAGGTGCATTTGACGGCCGGCGATGTAGTCATACAGGTGGGCACCAATCATGCCTGGGTGAACCGGGGCAAGGAAACCTGCCGGGCCGCGGTCGTCCTGGTCGATGCCAGAGAATGACCTTTGCTTGACTGGGCTCCAAGTAAAGCCCAGACCTGTAGCCACCGGATCGTACCGAGTCACAATCATGTTCTCGACAAAATGGCAGACCTCACCACGGCAGTACGGAGTGACTATCGAGCGTGATGTGGCCATTCCTGTCCGCAGCGGGGTCACGCTCGATTCGGACATTTTCAGGCCGGATGCTGCAGGCAAATTTCCCGCCATCCTTGCGGTGCACGCGTATTCCAAAGCAGCGCAATCCGCGCAAATGTTGCCGGAAGGATTTTCCTATGCGCGGGGTTTCATGGAGACAGGTGATTTCAATTTCTACGTCCGCCGCGGATACGTAATGGCGATCGTCAACATTACCGGGACCCACAAATCCGGAGGAATATTCAACAACATTGATCCTCAATCGATTCAGGATGTCTGTGAGGTTGTGGAATGGACCGCCCGCCAGCCCTGGTGCGATGGCAACGTTGGGATGACCGGCATCTCACATTTCTCGCGCGTGTCAAAACGGGTGGCAGCGCAACCTCCTCCGCATCTGAAGGCGATTTTCTCGCCCTACGGCTGGACGGACATGTACCGCGATCTCTACTATCACGGGGGCATCCTCAATCATGGCTTCATGTCCCACTGGGTTAGAAGTAACGGACCCTACTTCCGTACCGAGAACACCTTAAAACGGCAATGGGGAGAACAGAAATACGCCCAGGCCATCGAGGCTGCCCTGCAGAAAAGCGAAACTGCCGCTGTTCCCTATCTGGTCGAAGTGTTGCGGAACGCCGATGCCGGAGCCAATTCCTTGGTCGTCGATATTCTGCTGAACGATTTGTGGAATGATTTCTATGGACAACGATCGGTGAATTTCGAGAACGCGCAAATACCCGCATATTTTGGAGGCGACTGGGGCCTCCACGGTCTTCACTTGCCCGGTGATATCCGCGCCTTTGAAAACTGGAAAGGGCCGAAAAAAATGACCATCGGCCCGCCGGTTTACCTGGATCGGCCTCTGTATCAATACGCCTACGAATCGCTTCGATGGTTCGATCACTGGCTCAAAGGGATTGAAACAGGAATTCTCGAAGAGCCCCGAGTACAGCTTTTCATTGTCGGCGCGAATGAGTGGAAATCCGCGGAAGAATGGCCGCTCCCGGAAACCAAGTGGACGCCATTTTATCTTCACCCGAATGGCCTGCTGAGCGAGCTTGAGTTGTGGCCCAATGAAGGCTCTTCCACCTACGGGGATACGCCTGCTCATCATGGCCAACTGGAATTTAAGACTCCGCCCATGGTGGAAAACACGGAAATCTGTGGCCCGATCGTGCTCAACTTATATGGCTCCACCACGGATACTGATGTCCTCTGGTTCATCTCTCTTTCGCATACCGATGTGCACGATCACGAAATGCTCTTGACTCGGGGCTGGCTGCGCGGATCGCAGCGCAAGCTCGATCCACTGGCATCGAAGCCCTGGCAACCCGTGCATCTCCACCGGGAAAGAGAGCCGCTCGAGCCCCATCAGATCTACGAATTCAACATTGAGATCCGTCCTTACGGCATCCTGCTCAAAGCTGGAGAACGGATCGGAATCAAGATCAAGTGCGCCGACGATGAAGTACCCAAAGACAATCTGGAGCTAGTCGGCGTCGGCCATATTTCCAGAACAATCGCTGCGGAAATTTCGGTACATCACAGCGCTGAGTATCCTTCAAACCTTCTTCTCCCAGTTACAAAAGGCAATCGCATTGGCACGTTCGTCTCCGGAGGAAAACTCCCTCCCTTGCCGAAGAGATGAGCGGTGAAGCGCTTCGCTTCATGTGATGCAATCGTGGGACGTTTGCAATCTGGCGACGAGCATTGACCTCGTGTATTCATCGCGTCACCAATTTCACTCTTCTTTCGCAACAACGAACTGGAACGCGAGAACCATAAAAAAATGGGGGAGAAGGGCGTTCGCCCTTCTCCCCCAAGTGAGCAACTGATGGATGCCTTTATCCAATCGGGGTGCTGGAAGCAGTTGGTGTCGAGCCATCCGTGGTCTGGCGAATCACACCGCTCTGGTCGGTGAAGAACTTCCGCTGACCGGTGGATGTGGATACCGGCACGGCCAGCATGGTGTACTGCGTGACCGGCGTCGCTGCCACCGCAGTGTAAGTCATCGTATATCCGCTCTTGACGGCCGGGTCTTTGCCCAACAGGTTGTCGACCAGGTCGGCAGCCGTGGAAGACGGCGTCGCCGCGGGCCCAAGAGAAGCAAAGTTGGATGGATCCGTGCCATAGGTGACGCTGTATTCCACAACGCACGTATTCAGTGTGCGCAAAGAAGCGACGGCCGATGCTTCATTGGCAGCCATCTTCGAGCGCATCAGGTTCGGAATCGCGATCGCGGCGATAATCAAAATGATGGCCACGACGATCAGTAACTCAATCAACGAGAAACCCTTCTGTTGGTTTTTCATAAACTCTCCTTAGATTTTTTAAAGTCGCTTTCGGGGCGCGCTATGAGTAATGCAAGGCAGGGACCATTACGTCCAGGCCAGGGAATATATGGAAGCGGTGCCCCTTATCTCATTAAAACGCAAAGACTTATAGGAATCCTGGGGCATGCCAAAATAGTGGGTCGAGGGGAAATTAGCATCTCTGACTGCCAACAAGTGTAGTCGCCGCGCACAGCCGATACGCCACACACACAGTTCCTATGGAATCGTCCTGGTCTAGTACAGCAATGGCAATGCTGGGTTTGCCATCGGAAGGAAGGGTGTTTCCTGGACTAATGAATAGATTTGGTCATATCGTAGGTCTAAGAGAACTGCGGCCAGGCAAATAAGTCCCCGTGTCGCGAGTGAGGAGTGGTTGCGGACAGGTTACAGATTGCTTCGATCACGCACCCTTGGGGGCCTTCGGTGCAACGAGCTTTGATTCTTCATCCCGGAGTTCTCCATCCTGTTGGTCTTGTTGCGGGGCGCTTTTCTTGAGCAGATCGTAAAGATACGTCCGACTGATACCCAAAATTTCCGCTGCGCGCACTTTGTTTCCGCCGACGTGAACCAGCACGCGCTGGGCGTGGAGTCTAGCGATCTGGTCCATCGATAACTCCACCTCACTCTCCGCGTTTTCTGCTACTCGCGTATTCTGAATTCGGTCTGGCAGGTCGCGTACATCGATCACGTCGGATTCTGTCATCATGCAGGCGTGTCCGATGACATTTTCAAGCTCCCGAACATTACCGGGCCACGGATACCGGGCCAGCAATGTCTGGGCCCGCCGGGTCAGACCCGCCAAAGGCTTTTTATATTGTGCCGCGAAAATCTTCAGGAAGTGCCGCTGCAGCATGGGCAAATCCTCGCGACGTTCCGCGAGCGACGGCACTTTCAATTCAATCATGCAGAGCCGGAAATAGAGGTCTTCTCTGAACTTACCCTGGCTAACCATTTCGGGAAGATCCCTGTTGGTAGCGGCAACTACCCGAACATTTACTTTACGAACCGCTGGTGATCCCACCCGCTGCAACTCCTGATTCTGCAAGACGCGCAGCAGTTTGGCCTGCAGCGACAATGGCATTTCCCCGATTTCGTCGAGCATGGCTGTTCCACCGTCGGCATACTCGAAAATACCCACCTTATCTTGATGTGCTCCTGTAAAGGCACCCTTTACATGTCCGAACAACTCGCTTTCGGCCAAAGTCTCCGAGATTGAGGAACAGTTTAAGGCAACGAAGTTTCCCTTATTTCCAGGACTCAAGTGATGGAGCGCTCTGGCGACCAGCTCCTTACCCACTCCGGTGGGCCCGGTGACCAGGACCGAGCGGAAATGGGGAGCAATGCGGCGGATCTGGGAGACCAGCTCCAGCATGACGGGGCTGCGGCCAACCATCCCATCGAACTCGAAATTCTCGAGAAGGTCATTATCCAGCTGCAAACTGCGCTGCCGATGTTTCGAATCCTCCTTAATCTGGTTGATCTTCTCGCGGAGCTTCTCGGGGGAGAACGGTTTGGGGAAGTAATCGGCAGCTCCCTTTTGAATCGCTTCCACCGCCGACTCTGTCGAATAGTAGCCCGTCATCAGGATGACATCGATGCCGGGATCGAATTCCAAAATCTTTTGCAGCATCTCCATTCCCTGCACACCGGGCATCACCAGGTCGAGAAGAACGATTTGTGGATGCGTTCGCTCGATCAGCTCCAGGCCGGTCTGCGGGTCGGTGGCCGCATCAATTTCAATGCCTTCGTTAGCCAGAATGAACCGCACGAATTTGATGTTCGCCGGATCGTCATCGATGACAATAAGTTTCATGTGTGCAATGCGCCTTTATTTTGCGAGCGTTTCGCTCTGCCCGCTGAAAATGTTCAATGGTCCTGCAATACCCACGGTCATAGCTTCTACATTTCGCGCCAGTTCTTCTTTCGTAAACGGCTTGCGAAGGATGGTGATTCCGGCTCCCAGGGTGCCACGCTTGGCAATTTCGCCATCGGGATAGCCGGACATGAAGAGCACTTTCATTTCCGGGAGTTGGGGAGACAATCTATCGGCTAACGCCCACCCGTTCATGCCCGGCATGACCACATCCGTCAAAAGCAAATCGATGTGGGTTTCGGGTCGCTTTGCGATTTCGATTGCCTGGAATGCATTCTCGGCTTCGAGAACGGTTACCCCTAACTCTATTAGCATCTTCCGAGTCAGCTTGCGAAGTGCTGGCTCGTCTTCAACCAGCAGTACCGTCCTGGATTTCCCAGCGATTTTTATCGACGGCTCGATTTCCCGGACCTTTTCCGCGGGTTCCGGGACCCGTGGGAGATAAATCTTGAAAGCGGTTCCTTTCCCTGGGGCGCTGTCAACCGAGATGTAGCCGCCACTCTGCTTGATCACTCCATAGACCGTCGCTAGACCTAACCCAGTGCCCTGGCTCTTGGTGGTAAAAAACGGCTCAAAGATGTGGGATTGTAACTCGGCGTCCATGCCGCAGCCTGTATCGGCCACCCGCAGCATGACGTAGGGGCCGGGGGACGTGCAACGCTGAAGAGTCGGACTTGTTTCGTCCAACTCCACGTCTTTCATTTCGACGGTAACTTTTCCGCCATCTGGCATCGCGTCTCGCGCGTTGACTGCAAGGTTTAAGATCACACGCTCGAGCTGGCACCTGTCCGCTTTTACGGCGCCGATTTGCCGGGCCGGGACTATCTCCAGCATGATGTTGTCGCCAATCAATCTTTCCAGCATTCTGGCCGCCTCGGCCATGATTGTTTTCAGATCGAGTACCTGGGATTCGAACACTTGTTTCCTGCTGAAGGCCAGCAGCTGTTGCGTGAGCGAAGCAGCTCGTTTTCCGGCAGTCTGAATTTCGTCGACTGCTTCGCGGTAGGGATCATCCGGTGGTATGCGTTTCTGCAGTTCTTCCGCATATCCAAGGATCACGCCTAAAAGGTTGTTAAAGTCATGGGCTACGCCCCCCGATAGCCTTCCGACGGCTTCGAGTTTTTGAGAAAGCACAAGCTGCTTCTCCAGATCCTTACGCACCGTGATGTCCCGATTCACGATCACGAGTTTCTCAAATTCTCCATCACTGCTTCTGACCACGCTGGCGGTGGATTCCAGCGGCACCCAATGGCCATCTTTGTGTCGGACGCGATATTCCAGATTGCGCCCCACGCCGGAGGCCTTGGCCTCCAGGGCTGCCTCCATCACTTTTTGACGGTCGTCCGGATGAATTTGGTCAAAACCCAGGGTCTGTCTTAATTCGTCCGGCGTGTACCCCAGTACTTTCTGATACGAGGGGCTGTTATAGAGCCGGTTGCCGCTCCCATCCACAACGGCAATCATGTCGGCTGCGTTTTCCATGATTAATCTGAAGAGTTCTTCCCGCTCCGAAATCTGCCTGCGAACGCGGTATAGTTGCACCTGTTGAAATACAACGTAGAGATCGAACACCAGGATTATGCCCGCCAGGGCATGAACGGCAACGCTGGCATCGAGAGAGTAGAGCTCCAGACCGGGGATAAGTTCCGGGAGCACGAAGGACAGGATTCCCGCCGTAAGTGATAGAGAGACAACGATTCCGGTGGCAGACAGCCACCATTGGCGGCGCTCGATAACACGCCAGTTTTCGGGATTCGATTCCGAAGGGCTCGCAACGCTAGGTGGGGAGACCTTCATCAACGATTCTCTCAGCATGGGTTCACAAGGTTGAAACGTTCTATCTACAATTTTGCAACAGGATGGAGAACAGCCACACCACCATTCAATTCGGCGTGTCTTTCAAGTTATCAGTCAGATCAATAGCCCTAATATTTCCGGGGGGTCCCTGGCGTCAGTCCCGGATGCTCGAAGGCCAACAGGGCGCCAATCGACGTTGGGGATGGTTGGGAATGCAAGACGTCATTTGCCGGGAGAAACGCGCTACAGCCCGCGCATTCGGACGGCCCAGGCCATGTTGCGATCCAGGTGCTGATCCAAAAGAACTGCTAAGTAGCAGGAACACATGGTCATTTCAGCTTCAGCCCAGCCAGTGACCGGAGGAATGAAACGTCCGAGACGTTCGACTGCCAGGTAGTAGGCCCGAATTGCGCGGAATTTCCCCCCGGGACCTCTCAGATGGGGAGTCAAATCGTGCACGTTCAGAATGGCTCGGAAATCGCGCGGACTCAGAGAATCCGTTGAGATGCCTGCTGCAACCCGTACACGATTGGAAATCGGCGCCCTGGAAATCGCTGCAACGCTCACCCGCCAATAATAGATTCCAAACTGGCCGAGCGCGACGCTCGAGATCAAGCATGGATAGGTGGCCAGCATCAGTCTTCTTCCTTACCTTCCGGAAGCGATTGTCGCCTGAATTTCGAATCGGGGTGTCGTGGTGTCCAGTCCTCCGGCGGAAATGAGACGTGCCAGAACTCCGGATGTGGTTCAGGGAATTGGACTCTCACTGAGGAGAAGCCATTTTCGATGGGTTCCACGTGGGCGACTGTGCAGTACTCCAGTTGCCCGGTATTCGTCTGGAGCAGGGCGAGGTGTTGCCCTATTCTGACCGGTTTTCGTAACTGAAGGAGTCCACCATCGGCAGTGATCGCGGTTGTGAAACCTTCTTCTTTGAAAGGCACTTGCTCGTTGATTTTCGTCATGACGCACAAGGGGATCCGCGCGAGAACACGCTGGCTTCTCCGCATTGGCATTGAATCAGCTTTTCCAGTGTCGACAAACATACAGAACGCTCCATTTGATATTTGCCCGGCCTCTTTTCCATCCGAGCCGTGAAACAATCCGGGTTACATCACAAACTCTTGCAGCGGCTCACGTTCAGGCCTGAGTTGAGCTCGAATTCGCGCGTCCAATGAGTTGTAGCTTCTCCAGCATGGCTTTACACTTCGCGTCAGGCAGGACGCGTTGTCTCATGAGTTCCGTTACAAGCTCAGCCAAGACATCTGCTTCGGTGCATGAATTTTCTTCGACGCAAGCTGGATCGGGGAGCCGCGCTGGTTCTGACTCAGGCAGTAGTTCTCCGCTCAGCTCTCCTACCCATTTTTCAAGATTCCAAAGTTGTTCAGGATCGCCGCCTGTGAACTTCACGCCCATTCCCATACCAACCAGAGAATAGACGACCTCTGCCTGTGCTTCGAGGGAGCGCGCTTCTTTCGTAAGGCGCATCTTCACAATTGCGCCAACGGGGAAGGAACTGATCGTATCCACGTAGCAACCGCCTCGACTAAGATCGCTGGTGCGTCCATTAATTCGCGTTTGGGATTTGGTTTCCACAGCTTCGACAGTCGCGGTGAACGGATATCGCGCGTGTCGGCGGCGTTCGTGCGCGTCAGCTTCGGTTGAACCTTCCATCCTGATGTTAGAATTTTTCAGCATTTTCTTTCCCACGACTCGCATTATCTAGTTTGTTCTAACTCAATCTCCACCCTTTACATGGCAACTGGAGGGCCATCGGCCACCCTGACAACATACTTTGAATCAGCAGCTTACAGTACTCCCGAACTGGCACATGCACTTAACCGTCCACCTGGCAGAATCCGTGTACGCAGAGAATACACTCAGCGACAGCATGGCCATAACTATTCATCGCTTACTACTTCTTTGGTAATCTCTCGAATTCAATCTGGAACACTTGCGGAGGCTGTGATTCGGTCTCCGTTCAGGTCGAGAAAAATGGACGTATCGACTGGAAGGATTCGCTCGCCAAATGGACGCCCTATCGCTAGTGTTTCAGCCCATGTATAATGCAGGCGATTTTTTTCCGATAAGATTAAGGTAACTCCAGTCGGGAGCGCAACACAGCAACAGTTGGGTGGTAAATCTGAATCAACATTTGGAGGCTTTAGAATGTGCAGATTGTTCCAGTTCACCGCACTAGCACTAGTCATGCTCGTTGTTTCACTGAACGCGTCCGCGAAAATCGGGATCAAGAGTTCCGCATTTGCCGCCGGCGCGTCGATTCCCTCGAAGTACACCTGTGACGCGCAAAATCCGCCGAACCCGCCTCTGCAATTCAGCGGCGTGCCGAAGAATGCCAAGAGCCTGGTCCTCATCATGTACGATCCCGACGTCCCCAAAACCATGATCCCAACCGGCGTGTTCGACCACTGGCTGGTGTGGGACCTTGCCCCTGACAGCAAGGGGATCAAGGAGGGGGATGGCGCCCAGGGCATCAACGGCATGGGGAAGGCCGGCTACGTAGGACCTTGCCCTCCGGACCGCGAGCACCGCTATTTCTTTCACGTCTATGCGCTGGACACAAAATTGGGTGACACCAAAATAGCCAATAAAAAAGACCTGGAAGATGCCATGAAGGGCCACATCCTTGATGAAGGGGAGTTGATGGCCAAGTACGAAAAGATGAAGAAGTAAAGCAGTCCTGGTGGCGCGGCGAATATCAGATCATTATTCTGGAGGTTTGGTATTCGCCGACGACTTCAGCAGTCACGCTACCGTAAGCCGCTCCCTTGTCCTTGTGATTGTTCTTGCCGGTGATGTCTCTCAGCTTGCCCGCGCCGTTCACGAAGTTCCAAGTGCCGGTTTGTGCCCGCCATTCCGTTTTTTTCGGTTTTGCTAGTCCGCCGAATCGCATCACAAAATGATCGCCGCTCGCCGTTGCGGCCAGGTCATGCCCGGAAGTGCCCAGCAACGTTGTGAACGTAGCGAAGTTACAGCGCGACCTGTACGAAAGAACAGGTTCCTATGCGGGCAAGTTCGCATGAATTCGCGATAGCTTCGATTTGCAACACCACATACAGTGACTTATACAGACTCTGTGGGCCCCAGCTCACGCGTGGAGTCAATTTAGGGAGGCAGTCATGTGGAATAAATCGCAATCCGAAGTTCCCGGCACCTCTACCCCTTTGCAGGAAACCAAGGTCTCCGGCAGTTCCGTCCAGTTCTCCCAGCGCCCTGCGATCGACCGTCCCCGCGGCCCGTAGCCTGGCCTGTATAGGGGCCACGTTTACCATCAAGGGTGAAATCACCGGCGACGAAGACTTGCAGATCGACGGCAAGGTCGAAGGTCCCGTTTCACTGCTCAATCACAGGCTCACCGTCGGACGCGGCGCTCAACTGAGTTCCCAGATCAACGCCGGCGAAGTGGTGGTCTACGGCAAGGCCGTCGGCAATATACGCGTGCGCGATCGCGTCGAGATCAAGAAGAACGGCGAAGTGATCGGCGACATCACCACGTCGCGCCTCAGCATTGAAGACGGCGCCTACTTCAAGGGCAGTATCGAAATCGAGCGATCCAAGTCGCCGGCCCGTGAAGAGCGCGTCGAAAACGAGGGCATTCTCGCCGGCGTCACGAACTAAAAGCGTTTTCTCGCAAATTCCGCGCCTCTGTGCGGCCATGGGAGTACCTCATCACAAGGGTGCGGTACTCCATCGAATCCACTCTGCCCGATAGATCGGCTACTTGAAACGCGGCGTTGGGGCTGCGGCGCGCAGAAACCGTTGTTGAGGATCGTTCCACCCTCCAAGTCACTGCGAATGCAATAGCCTTTTTCCTCTCAGCTTGATCTCCTGCAAACCAGAATCAACGTGATCGTAGTCACATCGAAACGTGACCAGACTCACTGTGCTTCGGCCATTTACAGCGGATGCTGAACCCATATGGAGCAGTACCTCAGAGTCATCAGGAGGGTTTTATGAAAACTGCTGCGATCGGCATGGTTGGCGTGCTGCTATTGGCCGGGGGCCTGAGTGCTCAAAAGACTCCCGGCTTTTCGGTCCGAATCAACGATACCTTTACCGGGGAAATCACGGATAGCATTTGTGCCGAAGGACACCACATTGCGGTACTCAGGAGTGAGAGAAACTGCGTCCTCATGTGCGTGAAGCTCGACGGCGCACGATTCGTGCTGTACAACCCGGAGATGAATCGCCTTTACAAGCTGGACGATCAACAGAAACCCGAGGCGTTTGCGGGACAGCAAGTGACCGTATTCGGAACGTACGATAAGAACGAAAAGGTAATCCACGTGACCAATATCAGTCCCAAGATCACGTATACGAGCGCGGGTCGGTAAGGGAGCATGAATATTTGAAGTTGTCATTGGTGAGGTACCGACAATGTCGGCCAGGCAGGAGCGAATCGTATTCAGTACGGCCCTACGGATCACCAGGTCGTTCGGATGGATTTTGATCGCCCTGGCGATCCTGGGCCTGCCACAAATGCGGTTTCTAATCGGGCGTCTGGCCGTCAGTTTCGGACTGCTTTCCTCAATTATGCTCGGGCTGTCGGGCGTCGCGTGGCTCATCGGCGTGAAGTTGTTCCTGCGGTTTTTTGACCGCTATCTCTCCCGCAACTAGACCTAGCCTGTGTCCGGCATCACGTTGAATGATGCCGCTGGTCACATCTTTTATTGTCGATTCGCGGTAAAAGGAAAGCAGGAAAGCTTGAGAGTCATGGAAAGGAGGATTACTCCGCCAGACTTAATGCAAGCCGAGAACGCTCTTAGAATCACACCGCGCACGCGGTGCGTTGCGTAGGCTAATGGCAAATAGCCAGCATATGGCCCACGCATAATTGAGAAATCGCAACGAGGGGGACCGCCAGGTCCCCCGTTGGGTTGTTCCGAGTCCCGTAGATCACCAATGCAATCCTCAGCAGCAGACGCGGCCTAGAAAATGTGGCCCTGCATCAAACGTCAAGTCTTCCGAAATCACATATCGAATGCGAGCCGATACTCCTCCCGCGCGAGCATCCAGTCCGCAACAAGCAGGACCGCTGGCGTGCCTGGATATTTGTGTATCATCCTCATCAGCGGCGGGAATATAATCCCGGGATCGAGTTGCAGTGAATCTCTGGCGTAATCAATTTCGGAGGCGATGTATTATGACCAAGATGATGACGATCCTCGCTTCGGTTGCAGGCCTGCTGATGCTGTGCAGTCCGTCCTTCGCCCACCATGGCGTGAACTCCGAGTACGACGGGAGCCACCCCATCACCCTCAAGGGAACGGTAACCGAATACGCGTTCTCTAATCCTCACATCCAAATCTATTTCGACGTGAAAGACGCGAAGGGCCAAATTGTCCATTGGGGCTGCGAAGGTCCCAGTCCGGGCAGGCTGATACGGGACGGTTGGCCCAGGAACGCCACCAAGCGAGGCGACCAAATCACGATCACGCTCGATCCCGCGAGGAGCGGCGCGCCCGTCGGAGCGCTTCGCAAAATGGTGCTTGCGGATGGCAAGGTCCTTAGCGTTGTGCCGCTGGTGCCGCAGCAGTAATTGCCCGCCAGATCGGAACGCACGAGTGCAGTAAAGCCGTCAGTTGGGAAGTGTCATTGGCGAGGAAGTGCGGGCGGCGGTCACCCATGGCCACCGCCCTTGTTTGAGCAAATCGAAGAAAGTTCGCGAACCGGTTATTTCGCGGCGGGAGCGTTCTGAGGCGCAGCGGGATCCTTGTAGGATACCCAGGATGCGCACTTCCACATCCCGCCCTGCTGCACCCAGGTAGTTGTAATGACTTCGTAATTATCAGCGGCAGGTCTAGTCCCGTTGACAACCCTGAAATGAACGCTGGCGGAGACGATCGCGGATCCATCGTACACTCCAGCTTTTTCATTCGTGAAATCAAACGCAAGATAATGCTGCCTGCCGTCCTTCAGCCCACCCACCCAATCCGCTTTTGGCTGGATTCTGCCGTTGGTTGCGACGGTTTTGTTGAAATCGTCTGTCAAGACACGATTCAAGGTATCAATGTCGGCGTTGATCACAGACGTCGTGAGATCGTGCATCATTTTGAGGGCCATCTGCTCGGTGACTTTGCCGGCACCTTGCCCGAACGACGGCACGCCCACAAGCGCCAGGGCGAAAACAGAAACTAACAATCGGCGGAATAACATTGAAATTCACCTCGGTATGGATCAACTGATTCGTGGAATATGCCACTGCTTGCAAGATCAGTCAACACAGAAAATCCCATCGATCCATGAGTTCGAGGCTGAAAACTCGGCGCTTTCTTCGCGCTTGGAAATCTACTCCAATGGATGTAGGATGCCCGCAAGAATTCGAGGGCTCCGGCAAACCCGCACCCTATGGCCCTTGATCTCAAGGCCCAGCAATCCTTGTAACGGCATCTTGGCGAGATTCGTCTGCTATTTCAGATGGGGAAGTGCTGACGGAGGAAAATTCACATGCGAAAAATCACGCGAAAGATTTTCTGGGCATTTCTGGGCGCCCTTTGCCTGATCGCGCCCCTGGCTGCCGCCGATCTGACGATTCATGGCATGGTCACGGACAACGCTGGCAAACCGGTGCGTGGCGCGATGATCAAGGTCACCTCTGGTGACAAACTGGTGGCCCGCTTTACGCAGAAGGACGGCAAGTACGAGATCGCAGTCCACCCCGGATCCTACGATGTGGCCGTCGACGCATTCGGCTTCGGCACCAAGAGGGTTACCAAAGACGCGGCCGATGCAGGCGATACAAATTTTACGCTGACGCCCAAGTTCGACGTCACGCGCTTGACCAGCGCCGAAGTGGCCCAATTGCTGCCCGACAACGCGGACACGCGGCTTCTCAAGAACGAATGTATCCGCTGCCATGCCCTGACCTATCCGGCGCGCAGGGCTGGAATGACGGCCTCCGAATGGGCAGCCTTTATCCCCACCATGACGCGGGGCCGATATTTTGACGATGCAAGTTTCAAGGGCGACCGGCTCGCGGCGTTAAGTTCGGCACTGGAAAAATATTTCGGCCCGAATTCGCCCTATTTCAGCCCCGACGCCGATCCCGTCAAGCCCGAACAGATCAAGCATATCGAGCCCTCGGACGCCGTCTTGAA
Source organism: Terriglobia bacterium (assembly GCA_963705015.1). GTDB lineage: Bacteria > Acidobacteriota > Terriglobia > Acidiferrales > UBA7541 > Palsa-360. The sequence goes on along the minus strand of CAVPIN010000002.1, from coordinate 3,618,138 downwards.
GGCCACCATCCGCGAATATAAGACCCCGACGCGAGACCCCTTTGCGCACAGCATCACCACCGACCAGAATGGCAATGCCTGGTTCAGCGAACTGAGCGAGCGCGGCAATAAAATCGACCGCTTCAATCTGGAAACCGAAGAATTTCAGGAATACACGCTCCCCTGGCCCCATTCCGGCCCGCACACCGGAGCCGTGGACAAGAACGGCATTCTGTGGATGACCCTGACGGGCGGCACAATTCCCGCGAAGCTGGCCTCCATCGACACCAAGACGGGCACGCTCAAGACGTATGATTTCCCGGGCAACAAGGCCCACACGCACACGCTGGCCTTGGATCCGGACGGCAACGTGTGGTGTTCCGGCAGCACGCTCCTCAAATTTGATGTGAAGACCGAGCAGTTCAAGGAATACAAGTTGCCCATCCCCACCGGCACCGAGTATTCGGAAAATACCTGGCAGGGCTGGCACAACCTTCCCGGAAAGCCGCCCATGCCTATCGGGCAAAGCGTGTATGACGTGCGAGTGGATTCCAAGGGCATGGTCTGGTCGAGCATCGAATCGGTCGCTCTTCTGATCCGCCTCGATCCGAAAACCGGCGAAACGAAGACGTTTGCTCCCCCCGACAGCGTGAGCATCAAGGGCGTGGAAATTGATAAAGATGACAACGTCTGGTTCGCCGTATTCTGGGGCAGCAGGCTTGGGAAATTCGATCAGAAAACCGAAAAGTTCACCATCTATCAATCGCCCACGCCCAACTTCATGCCCTACGGAATGTCTGCGGATAAAAAGACCGGGGACATCTGGTATGCCGACTTGAACGGCAACTACATCACCCGATTTGAACCCAAGACCCAAACGTTCGATCAGTACCCCATCCCGTCCGCGCAAGCTTCTCCCCGGTTCCCCGGCTTTGATCTCAACAACGGCCGCGTCTGGTTCACTGAATTCATGAACGATAAAATCGGCGTGATCGAACTCAACGGGAATAGCGTCAAGCGGGCAGCCAAGTAAGCGCCAGGAAATTTAGAGCCCGGATCGCAGACTCAAACTGCGATCTGGGCTTTTTCCTTCTTCCTCAAGAATCAAAAATTTCGCACAGACCCCCTTCCTTGACAGTCCCAAAGAGCAAGCGTAGAATCACCCATTTGTAATAGCGACGATTGGGTCAACTGTGGGGCATGTATCATGGACAAGAAGCGTCTGGAGTATTACAAGAAGAAACTAGCGACGCGGCGCGAGGAATTGCTCAAGACCATCGCGCGAACAGAAGAGGAAGGCCGGACAGCCGACGACGATCCCACCGTGGATCTTGCCGACAAGGCTGCCAATTCCTACACCAAGGAATTTTTGTTCGGCCAAACCAACACCGACCGGTCCATGTTGCAGCTGATCGATGAGGCGCTTCAGCGCATCAGGAATAGCAGCTACGGCACCTGCGTCGAGTGCGAGGAAGAACTTCAGCAGAAGCGCCTCGAAGCGGTGCCCTGGGCGCGTTACTGCGTAACCTGCGCGGAAAAACACGAACAGGGACTGCTCTAAGGAAAAGCGCCAATTCTACGTCTGGCACGATTCGTGCCAACTTCTTAATTTTTCCCTTTGCTTGGCAGCCCCGGCGGCGTAGGCTTGGCGCAACGTGGCCTGGCTCGGCGCTTCGGTACGCTCCCAGTGGCGCGGAATGCGCGAGGCCTTCGCCTCGATCGTATTCCCTGCGCCGTGCCGGATTTGTGCGCGTATGCTCGATACGGGCAGCCGCATTCCGTTTTGCCACGCATGTGTCGCGTCGCTCACTCAAACGCTGGCCAAGCCGCTTTGCGAGCAGTGCGGCCGGCCAATCGTCTCGAATGCAACTGCCGAAGGCAGATCGCTTCCTCGATGCCACCTGTGCAGGCTCGGAACCTACGCCTTTGAGCTGGCGCGCAGTTTTGGCCCGTACTCTTCTCCCATGTCCCGCGCCATTCTGATGCTCAAGTACGGGGAGGTCACGCCCTTGGGAGCATGGTTTGCCGGCCACTTGGCCGGCTTGGTCAAAGCTGACCCGGATGCTTTCGCTGCCGATGTCCTGGTACCCGTACCGTTGGATTCAGCCCGTTTACGCGAGCGCGGCTATAACCAGGCAGAGCTCATTGCCCGCCCCCTGGCCCGCATGCTCGGTATCCCCTTTCGGTCGTATTTGTTAGTGCGGACGAGGCCCCGGCCGGACAAGCTCCAGCTCACACGGCGCGAGCGCTGGGAGACGGTCCGTGGCGCTTATGCTACGCATAAAACCGCGCAAGTTGACAAACTACGCGTTTTACTGGTAGATGATGTATTCACCACCGGGGCGACGCTAGATGCCTGCTCGCGGGCCTTACGAGGTGCCGGGGCTGCCCGGGTGGCCGGATTGACGGTTGCGCGAGCGCTGCCTCAGCTGGTAACGCCTGACGCACCTGTGTAGTACCGGAAAATTTGCCCATGAGAGCACTTGGCCACAGCGGTAGACCTGCCCGGCCGAGCACTGTGCCGGAAGCCCGGGGTGAAAAACGCCCAGCGGGTTCCGTACTCCCTGCGGCTCGCAAGCCCGCCATCATGCAGGAGCCAGTCCTGGTCCTGAACGCGACGTTTGAACCAATCAACGTCACCGCCGTCCGTCGCGCCATGGTTCTGATGATCAAGGGCGTAGCCCAGGCGGAAGAGGTCAATCACACGGAAGTGCACTCGGCTTCGCGGGCGCTTCCGGTGCCTTCGGTGATCCGGCTGCTGGCCTATCGCCATATCCCGCAGCAGACCCGCGCGCTTTCGCGGAAGAATATTCTTCTGCGCGACCGCAACACTTGCCAATTCTGCAGCCGCACGCTTCCCGCTTCGGAACTGACGCTCGATCACGTTGTGCCGAGATCACGCGGCGGGCGATCCTCATGGGAGAATCTGGTTGCCTGCTGCTACAAATGCAATAACAGTAAGGGTGACCGCACGCCGGAGGAAGCCGGGTTTGCCCTGGCGCGGCGGCCGCGTCCTTTTACTCTGCATACTTCCCGGCAACTGATGCGCCTGATCGGAAACAAGGACGAGAAGTGGCGCAAGTACTTATTTTACTGAGATTTGCGTTTCTGCCGGCCACATTGCTTTGAAAAAAGAACCGACATTCTTCTAAAATTTTTCTAATTCGCACAACCTTTTTATATTTCCAGCGCGTAAGGTGAACCCGTTAAAATTCAAGTCAACAATGAGGATAACATGAAAACTTTAGTCCTCGGTCTTACGCTCACAGTGCTGCTGCTTTTACCTGTGCCGATGCGTACCCCGGCTCAGACTGATGTCCCACTTGTAACAATGGGTATGATAAACGGCCGGTTTTGGTTGAAATGCACATACGAGCAGCGGAGCATGTGGCTAATTGGGTATAAGAACGGCATCGAAACTGCCGCCGCATTCACGGACGCAGCAGAGCCGGAGAACAAGCTTCTGGCTGAGGCGATTTTGGGTTTGCAACCTCCTAAAAAACTGTCGCTTACGGAAACCGTTCAAGCGATAGACCACTTCTATCTGGATACTCCCGAAAATGGGCCAGTGGTGGTGGGCGCAGCCATCAGATACGTAGAGCTCAAAGCTGGCGGCGCTAAGCAGTCGGAGCTAGATGATTTTGCGGCTAGCCTTCGTAGGAAGAACGCCGCTCCGGAGAAGAAGCCATGACGCGCTGCTGGTGGGAGCGGGAACTCTTCATGTGCGGTAGTGGGGCTAATCTTGAGGGTATAATGGGTGCTCAGGAGGGTCGCGATGGAACCACTGTTTCCAAGCCTTACCTGTAAGATGTGTGGCGGTTCACTGACCAAGGTCTCCGAGAAAGACGGTGTGGCGGAATATGTCTGCATGAACGACGAAACGCACAAGCGGAAGGTGAAGCGAGTAAAAACTGGTAAGGCCGGCCGGGGTTGACCGATGCGACAGGAAACAGAACCGCTGTGTGATTATTGCAAACATCCTCGCTCGTCTCATTCCACAGAAGCCGTGTTGAACGAACTGCGCGACAGGCCACCGACGGGCAATGTCTATAAGAGCGAGCCTCGTGGAAAGACCAAGTGTAATCAGCCTGGATGCAACTGCTTCACCTACATCGAACCAGAAAATTTGTCCTAACCCAGTGCTACGGGCACCCGGTTTGTCCGTTTCCACCGTTTCCTAAGTATGTGGGTCTCAGTAACTTACGTATTTTCAATGGCCGTCCGTTTTTAGAAAAAACCAACATTATTCTAAAATTTCTTTAATTCACACAACCTTTTTATATTTCCAGCGTCTAATTAGACAAACCACTTCAAGGACACACCCCGGGAAGCAGCGTTGGTTCGCCAAGGCTGCTTCTCTTTTTTTACGCCGATTTTTCCGTGTAAGCCTGGCGCCAAACTGCCCGTGAATCCCTACTGCCTGAAGATTACATGAAGACTTTTCCGCCAGTTTTCCCCTAGGCCGACGCGGGCGATTTCGATTTCCGGGGATAAGTATCGCAACACGATATCTGTAGAAGGATGGAATCGGAATCCCGGAGCGACCAGGAAGAGCAAAGGCGGTTTAGCCTGCAGCGGCACATCCGGGAAATATCCGTACCTGCGAAAGTCGTCCTGACCCTGGTGCCAGCGGACGCGCAGCCAATAATCGACGGCCTGCATGACCAGGTGAATGTCCTCGCCCGCCTTCAGCTCGATCACCGCGAGGCGGCCGTCGCGCGTGACCCCCAGCAAATCGATAATCCCGCGATCGCCGGAGGAAAACGCCGGAACCTGGGTGTAGATGTGCCGCGGATCAAGGCGGGCATCGATTCGCATGGGATCGGCGGCCACCAGAGTTTCGAGCCAACGCTCAGGCTGCGCGCGGTAGAGGCGGTGCCGGGTGTCCGAAGCCAGCGGGTGGCGGTGAGTTTCCATCTGGCGAACCAAGTTTTCAAGGGTCGGCCATCGCTCCGGTGTCAGCAGTTCCTGATGATCGCCCAGGCCAAACCACATTTCGCCGAGCCGCCAGCGCGCGAACTCCAAGCCTCGAAACCGTAAGGTGACCTCTCGCGTAGCCGCGGAAACGCCCATGTGGATCGCATCCGGGGCCAGACGCCTGATCCGCTCCGCTTCCGGCTGCACGGTCGCGAGCGCCTGATCTGCCTCGCGGCGCGGCACGATCCAGGTGGCCAGATTTCCAGCATCCGAAATCGCCACACGGCGGACGCGCCAGTAGAGCGGCTCATATTCGTACAACTCAATCTCTTGCGGGGAAGCGAGTGCTGTCATGCGGTGCGCCGTGATCGCGGAACTTCCGCGCGGCAAGAACAAACGCAGCCCGCGGACCGTGTGGCGGCGTGCGCGTTCTCTGGCGTGGTCGAGCCAGATCAGTCCGAAGGTCAGGATGCCGTCGATGGTGGCCGCGTCTTCATTCGGAGAAGCGCCGAGCACAGCAAATGCCTCCGAACCGCGATGCAGCAAGCCTCTAGTGTAGGATCCCGAAATCGAACGGTGCAGGTCGGCGGAAGTGACCAGCGAGGCCACAGTTTCATCGGGGAAGCGGTCGGTCAGAATCTGGCGCAGGCGATCGCAAAATTGTTCGCGATCGATGCGGCGGGCTTCGCGGGTGGCGCCGGCCGCGACGAATTCCAGTTGCGCGTGGCGCGCATGTCCCAGCCGCGCGACTTCCACCACTACGCGCTCGCGGGATTCCTCCGCGACGCGCACGACGCGGCGAACCAGGCTCTCATGCGCGCTCCACAGGTGCAGCAAAGCAGCGTCGCCCTGAGGCCGCACTTCGTAACGCACGCCGTCGAGGGCCGCGAGCCACTCGCCGTTTTCGCGCACCTCGGGCGGCCCGGTGGCGCACAGCCCATCGAGCGCGCGTTGCAGCTCTGCAGCCAGTTCCATAGACGTGGATTATAGACGAATATACACGACGTGAGTCATGTTTCGTGTCAACAAAACAAAAATTGGGTCTGGAAGCTGGTGTGCGATCCGGGTAGAACATGCTTCAGCTTGTTTGGTTTTGGTTTCTGCCTGTTAAATTTCCGTTTCCCTCGAACCCCAAAACCAAACAAGCTGAAGCTTATTCTACTTAAACGAAAGTCCGGATACGCGAATCGTGGGGTAGACGTTGTTCCACTCAGCGGAAATATGTTCGTAGGGAACCTGAAAATCCCGCTGCTGTCCGGGCAACATCGGCGGCGTACTCGGCAGAAACAAGCGCTGCCTGTCGCGCAAAACAACCTGATTGAATGGATCATGAAATTCGAGAGTGATTTCAATCTGCTTGACGTTGCGGTTGCCGCCATTTTCAACGGTTCCGAAAATATAGGTGACTTCCTGGTTCAAAAAATTGGCTGCCCGGCTCATCTTGGGTTCGAGGATATGAATTTGCGGCGCGTAGGCCAGTTCCTCCGGGCCCACCTGCAGCGGCTTGTCTTCTTCATTGGCCACCGGCACCGAATAGCGGCTATACAAGACGGCCGCGCCGATTAGCAGCGCCACGATGACAATTCCGGCCATAAAAGCAACGGGGAGCCGGCTACGTTCCTCTGCAGGGATCAAGTGGTTCGTCCTCCTAATTCCATTTCTTGCTCGTTCCCCCCGGGAACGCCAATCTCCAGATTGGCGGTTTGAAAGACGCCATTCGGGAGAATGGCGTTCCCGCGCTTCGCCGCGCACCTGTAGTGGACCAACAGACTGGCAGCCTCATGAACAGCCATGCTTCCGATTCGAGATGTCCCCCGTCGCCTGTGAAAAAGACAGTCTAATTCCTTTTCTAAGCAATTCATCGCGGATTTATTACCGCCCGGCCGCGATTCGCTCAATCAACTGCTCGGGCAGGCCGGCGGTCCGCATGCGTTCCTGAACCGCGGCAATATCATACGGCACGCGCCAAAATTCAATGACCTGATGGCCCAGATCGGCGATCGCGAACGCCGCGCGCGGATCTCCATCCCGCGGCTGGCCAATCGAACCGGGATTGAGCAGATACCGGGTGCCCGCTTCCACGCGTAGCGCGGCAAAATTCGCTCCGGGTTCGGGCCGCAGTTGAATGACGCCGATGTGCCCCGCGCGGTACGAAAATCCGCCCTGGTAATGTGTATGCCCGAAAAAAGTGATTTCGTCAGGCGATTCGAGCAGTCCGCCCATCGCCTGCGACGGGACGAACACATATTCGTCTTCATCGTGATACGAACCGTGAACCAGCGTGAGGTTGTCCGTGGAGGCCGGTCCGGCGGGTAATTGCTCGATGTAGGCCATGTTGCCGGGATGAAGCTGCCCGCGCGTCCACTGCGCCGCAATCTGCGCCACAGGGTTGAATTCTTCGAGGCCCGTCAAACCCGCCACAGCTTTGTCATGATTGCCACGGATGATAGTGGGGGCCAGAGCCTGCACGCGCTCGGTCACCTCGTTGGGGTCCGGGCCGTAGTCGACCAGATCGCCGAGGCAAACTATTTTTTCCCAACGGCCTTGGGCCGCGGCGAGAGATGCCTCCAGCGCCGTAGCATTGGCATGAATGTCGCTCAGCACCAGAAATCTCATCAGAGAGGTTCGCCCGTCGACCGCGAATGATTATAGTCGAAATCGCAGATTGTGCATGGGTGGCGTGGGAAATCGCTGGTGGATTGATATCCGACAAGCAATGCGAGTATTGTTGCGGGTATGCGACGGATCACTGATACTAGAATCTAGTTTCTCGCCACAGTTTAGACTGTGATGGATGCTCGCGAAACACATATTCAAACCCAGCAACCATCTGCAACAATGGGGTCGCCGATGAAAAATGCAATTCTTCTAATCCTAGTAGTGACACTTGTTGCTGTGCCGCATATCTCGGCCCAGGGTGATAAGGTATTACGATACCCCTTTCTGGTGCACGGCGACCTACCTGTATATCCGGCTCTGGCCAAAACTGCTCGAATGAGCGGCATCGTACGAGTGCGAGTCATAGTGGAAAATGGAGAGGTAGTTGGGACTGAAACAATCTCTGGCCACCCCTTGCTCGTTTCCGCCACGACGGACAACATCAAGACTTGGAAGTTCGACAAGACTGTCAGCACCACGTTCGCAACGACTTTCATATATCGCCTAGAGAATGAAGGAATCTCGGACCCGGCCAATGCCAAACTCGAGTTGGAGTTACCCTCCTTGGCTAAAATTACCGCGAGACCCCCTGCCCCCCCCTGTAACGACTGCGGCTCTGGCGGTCGAAAATAACTCCTGAAAAACGCGGGAATCGGAAAACGGCCCGCCGCCGGGGGTTCTAGCGAATCCACATGCAATCCCCATAACTGTAGAAACGGTATCCGACCTCCACCGCGTGAAGGTACGCTGACAGAATCAATTCACGCCCCGCGAAGGCGCTGACCAGGATGAGCAAAGTGGATTGTGGCAAATGAAAATTTGTCAGCAGTTGATCGACGGCGCGGAACTTGTGGCCGGGCTTGATGAATATGCTGGCTTCCGCCGAGCCCGGCTCAAGCAGATCACCCGTTGCATTCCCACTTTGTTTCGAGGCCGCGCGCGCCGCGGCGTCCTCCAGAGCGCGCACGACGGTCGTTCCGATGGCTAGGATGGGCCGCCCGGCGCGACGCGCGTTGCAGATAGCTGCAGCTGCTTGCTCTGAGATTTCATAGCGCTCCGAATGGATTTGATGTTGCTCGATTTCTTCCTCGTGAATGGGCTGGAATGTGCCGAGGCCTACGTCCAGGGTGATCGCAGCAACTTCGATCCCGCGCTGTTGTAGCTTCGTGAGAATCCAAGGAGAGAAATGCAGCCCGGCCGTGGGCGCGGCTACCGCTCCCGGATGATCCGCGAAGATGGTCTGGTAGCGTTCGCGGTCGGTGGGATCGTCCTCGCGCGAAATGTAGGGAGGTAGCGGGATATGGCCGAGCCGTTCGATGGCTTCGTGGACGTTTCCGTTTCCAGTTAGGCGGATCCGTCGCAGGCCGTACTCGGCGCGGCCTACTACTTCAGCGGAAAGTTCACCTTCGCCGAACTCGACACGCTCGCCGACGCGCATTTTCCGGCCTGGGCGAACCAGGGCTTCCCACTCGTCCGGGGAAACCTGTCTGGTGAGAAGGATTTCAATTTCTGAAGTCAGAAATTCGCGCAGTGTGCGGCGGTTGTGTCCGGGCTCCTCGGCGCGAACCCCCAGGCGCCGGCCGAACAGCCGCGCCGGGATCACGCGCGCGTTGTTCACCACAATCAGCTCATCTCCCCGGAGTAGGTCCGGCAGGGAGCGAAAGACAGAATCTTCCCAGGCCCCCTTCTGCCGGTTCAGAATGAGCATCCGGGAGGCATCCCGCTGTTCCAGGGGGCGCTGGGCAACCTGTCCCGGTGGTAAGTCAAAGTTGAAATCGGAGAGGCGCATAGTTAAGCGGTAGGACTATAAATCAATCGGCTTACGCATTGCAAATAGACAATCTGTCTGTAGCTAAGTCTTTCTGCATCATTGGAATAATCGCACTATCGCGCCGTTATAGAATTTCCCACAATATACTTGACAATATAGCACGCATATTATATGCTTCGCTTGAAGTAATAAGTCTAAGTTCAGATGGAGGAGTTCTAACAATGTCTACTATCGCTCGTTTGGAGCCCTTTCGAGGGTTTTCCACTTTGCAAGATCAGGTAAATCGGCTTTTTAACGCGGGTTTCAACAATCAAGGCGACGAGTCCGCACTAACGACTTGGGCGCCGTCCGTCGACATCTACGAGACGCCCAATGAGCTCGTGGTGAAGGCGGATCTGCCGGATGTGAATGAGAAGGACATCGACATTCGCGTCGAGAACAACTTGCTCACGATCCGCGGTGAGCGTAAGTTTGAGAAGTCAGTTTCCGAGGAGAACTATCTTCGCGTCGAGCGCACCTATGGCACGTTCAGCCGCAGCTTTTCGCTGCCGAACACCGTGAACGCGGAGTCCATTCACGCCGAATATAAGAATGGCGTGCTGACCATTAACCTGCCGAAGCGTGAGGAGTCCAAACCGCGCCAGGTAAAAATAAACGTAAACGCTTCAACCAACGGCAAGTAAGTTTTCGCAATAAATGCGAACTTGGATGGGTATCATGGGGCCGGTGGTCAGCCGGCCCCATTCTTCCGGGAGGGAAGGTAGAAACATATGGTCCGCTTCGACAAATTCACGTTAAAAGCCCAGGAAGCCATCCAGTCTGCACAAGACATTGCCGCGCGGCACGATCATCAACAGATCGAGCCGCTGCACTTGCTTGGTGCGCTGGTCGCCCAGCATGACGGGATCGTGCCTCCGCTCCTGGCTCGTCTGGGCGTGCGCCCGGAGACTCTTGCGGGCGAGATTGAAGAGCGGCTGGGGCGTCTCCCCAAAGTGACCGGCGTGGCCCAACAACAGTTGAGCGACGCGTCGAACAAAGTTCTGGAAGGCGCCTTCGTCGAAGCGGAGCAGTTCAAGGACGAGTATGTTTCCGCCGAGCACATCCTGCTGGCGATCTCCACGATTCGCAAGGATGCGGCCGCCGAACTTCTCGCCAAACACGGCGCCTCGCGGGAGGCCATCCTGCAGGCGCTTACGTCGGTGCGCGGCAGCCATCGCGTGACATCGCAGAATCCCGAAGCGACTTTTCGCGCTCTCGAGCAATACGGCCGCGATCTGATCGAACTGGCGCGGCGCGGAAAACTCGACCCGGTGATCGGCCGGGACGACGAAATCCGCCGCGTGATGCAGATCCTGGCCCGGCGCACAAAAAATAATCCTGTCCTGATTGGAGAGCCGGGCGTTGGCAAGACCGCGGTGGTCGAGGGGCTGGCGCAACGCATCGTCGCGGGCGATGTGCCCGAAGTGCTGCGTCCCAAGCGCGTCGTCGCGCTCGATCTTGCGGCTCTCGTGGCCGGCGCGAAATATCGCGGCGAATTTGAAGATCGCCTGAAGGCGGTGCTGAAGGAAATCACCGAGTCCGATGGCAAAGTTATTCTCTTCATCGACGAGCTGCACACACTGGTGGGCGCGGGCGCTGCCGAAGGAGCCATGGACGCTTCCAATATGCTGAAGCCCGCCCTGGCACGCGGTGAACTCCGCGCGATTGGCGCGACCACGCTCAACGAATATCGCAAGTACATTGAGAAGGACCCCGCGCTCGAACGCCGCTTCCAGCCCGTCCTGATCGCGGAGCCTTCCGTGACCGACACGATTGCAATTTTGCGCGGATTGAAGGAGCGCTACGAATTGCATCACGGCGTGCGCGTCCAGGACGCTGCGATCCTGGCGGCCGCCACGCTCTCGAATCGTTACATCACCGACCGGTTTCTTCCCGACAAGGCTATCGATTTGATCGACGAATCCGCCGCCAGTCTGCGCATGCAACTCGATTCGCTGCCCATTGAAATTGACGAAATCGAGCGGCGCATCCTGCACCTCGAGATCGAGCGCCAGGCGCTGCTGCGCGAATCCGACGAGCACTCGAAGGAGCGGCTGAAACAGCTCGAAGTCGAGTTGGCCGGGCTGCGCGAGGAATCGGGCGCACGCAAAGCGCAGTGGCAGGTGGAGAAAACGGCCATCGCCAAAATTCGCACGCTGAAGGAACAGATCGAGCAACTCAAGGCGGAAGAACAGCGCCTGGAACGCTCCGGGGATCTGGCTCGCGTCGCGGAAATCCGCTACGGAAAACTGGGCACGGCGGAGAAGGATCTGGCGGCCGCGCAGAAAAATTTCCACGAGTTGCAAAAGAACGGCGGAATGCTCAAGGAAGAAGTGGGCGAGGAAGACATCGCCAAGCTGGTCGCCAAGTGGACGGGAATTCCCGTGGGGCGTTTGCTCGAAGGCGAGGCACAGAAGCTCGTCACCATGGAATCGCGCCTGCACCAACGCGTGATCGGACAGGACGCCGCGCTCGAACGCGTCGCGAATTCGATTCGGCGAAATCGCGCGGGACTTTCCGATCCCAACCGCCCGATCGGGTCGTTTATATTCCTCGGCCCCACTGGCGTCGGGAAAACGGAGTTGGCGCGCGCCCTTGCGCAATTTTTGTTCGACGATGAGCGCTCCATGATTCGCCTGGACATGTCCGAGTACATGGAAAAGCATTCGGTTTCGCGCATGATCGGCGCGCCTCCGGGCTACGTGGGCTACGAAGAGGGCGGGCAGCTCACTGAACAAGTGCGCCGCCATCCCTATTCTGTGGTGCTGTTCGATGAAATCGAAAAGGCGCATCCCGATGTGTTCAATATTCTGCTGCAGATTCTCGAAGACGGTCGCCTGACCGACGGCAAAGGCCGCAAGGTCGATTTCCGCAACGCCGTGCTGATCATGACTTCGAATGTGGGCTCGTCCGCGCTGTTCGATCTGGCCGGAAAAGATCCGGAACGCGCGCGCAAGGAAGCCATGGAGGCATTGCGGCAAGCGTTTCGTCCTGAATTCATCAACCGGATCGACGACATTGTCTTGTTCAATCCGCTCGGGCAGGAACAGTTGAACAAAATCGTGGACCTGGAACTGGCCAAGGTGATGCGCCTGCTCGCGGAGCGCAACGTCCGCATCGAGCTGACGCCCGCAGCCCGCGAAAGGGTCGTCCACGACGGCTACGACCCGGCCTATGGCGCGCGGCCTCTGCGCCGCACCGTGCAGCGGCTGGTGCAGGATCCACTGGCCATGCGCATATTGGACGGCAGCGTCCTGCCGGGAGACCTGGTGCGCGTGGACATTGATCCCGAAACGGATGCCATGCGATTTGAACGCGCGGAAGCAAAAACGCCGCCGACGCCTGCGGCAGCAGTGGAGGCCGCGGGTTCCGGAGCGGCCGCAAGTAAATCCGGGCGCAGAAAGTGACCCATAATTGCGCCGGGTACACCGCGAGTTGACGCGCCCGGCGCAAGCTCTTACACTGAATTTGGCACTTGAATTTATAAGGTGAAATCATGAGAGCAATAAAGACCCTCTTCTTACTGACCGCTCTGACGATGATCTTGGTCCTGGGTGGACAAGCCATCGCCGGGGAACATGGGATGGAACTCGGGCTCATCATGGCCGCCGTGATGAACGGCGTCGCTTATTTCTTTTCCGACAAGATTGCCTTGATGTCCAGCGGCGCGCAGCCGGTGTCGCGGGAGCAGCTTCCGCGGCTCTACGAAGTGATGGAGCGGCTGTGCAGCAAGGCTGGATTGCCAATGCCCAAGCTCTATGTAATCCCGCAGCCCGCTCCAAACGCGTTTGCCACAGGCCGCAATCCTTCGCACGCTTCGGTTGCCGTGACCGCGGGCTTGATGGAACTGATGAATGACGACGAACTCGAAGGCGTAATCGCGCACGAGCTTTCCCACGTGCGCAATTACGACATCCTGATCACGTCGATCGCCGCCACCCTCGCGGGCGCAATCAGCTGGATCGCGTATATGGGCCGCTGGGCCATGATTTTTGGCGGCTACGGCTCCCGGGATGAACGTCGCGGGGGAGGGCTGGCAGCGTTGCTCATGATCATTATTGCCCCCATTGCCGCACTTATCATCCAGCTGGGGATTTCCCGGCAGCGCGAATTTTCGGCGGACGCCTCCGGAGCGCGCATGGTGGGGCATGCCAATGGACTGATTAGCGCCCTCGAAAAGCTGGGTGCCTACAACAAGCGTATCCCCATGGATGTCTCACCCTCGACCGCTTCTTTGTTCATCGTAGCGCCACTAAGCGCCGGCCAGGTGTTTAGCGCCCTGTTCAGCACCCACCCGCCCCTTTCGGAGCGCATTGCCGTTCTACGCAATATGACCATCACCCGGTAGACGTCTATGAAGTTTGGCCGGGTCCGCCACGCTGTGCACCAAATGTGTTCAGTACGGTAAGAATGATTCCCAGAAAGAAAATTTACCTACTTTTCATGCACACACAAGAGGTTCACCTGCAAGCTGGAATTCTGTAAATATTTTATTTTCTTTAGGTTAATTTCAGTATGAATGCCCGCCAGGTTTGGCTTATTGCGTGCATTGGAAGGACTATGCACGGCCCGTTTCCAGGGGGGGCCACCATGGCTATGACCTGTAAGGCTACAATCCGATTGATTTGCGAATACTTAGAGGGGCGGCTTACGCCTGAGGTTGCGAGTGAAGTGCAACGCCACCTGAGCGGCTGTAGAGATTGCCGTACGGTTTTTGACGCTGCGGCCCTCACCCTCGAAGTGTATTTTGACCGAGAAGTAGAATCCCCAGTCGTTCATCACTCCCGCGTCGCATAATCTAAGTCGTTTCCCCGCAACGGATCACCATTGTGTGTATTTATTGCGATGGGATGTGTCTCAAGTATAACGTCAATGTATTCAATGGCTTGAGTGATTATTCCTCATTGTCAGGTAAGATTTACACCCTTGCGGGCTGCGGAAAATTCTCCGACCTCCCGGACCTATCCTCGGTAAGCCACACACTCAGTTGCGGATACATGGCTCTTGGAGGAATGACGGGCTTTGGTTCGACGCGTGCACCTATCCGGAGTGCGAGGGAAACGCAAAGGAGACTACAATGCTCGAGGAACGGGATAACAACCAAACATTTGCAGAAGGGACACCTCGGTGGATGGGGATGGCGATAGTTGCGCTGGCAATACTGTCCATAGTGGGCGTCGGAATGGCATGGAATGCCTCAGGCCAGGCGCGGGATGCTCAACAGGCTCTCGCTACGCAATCCAAGACATTCGCACAGAGCCAGGACGGGATAAGTCAGTTAAATCAGCGCCTGGCGCAGGCGGAGCAGACCAACGCGCAGATGCAGGGTGAGATCAACCTGGTCGGCGACAAGCTCAAGCTGACCGAGGGTCAACTGGCATCGGCCCGCACGCAGGTAAAACAGGAGCGTGCGGACTATACGAAGAAACTTAGCGATGTGGAAACCACCCTGGCAACCAAGGCCAGCGCCGATGATGTGAAGGCGCTGGGTACCGATGTCAACGGAGTCAAGACAGACCTCGATACGACCAAGGGCAGCATCCAACAGCTGCGCGGTGAACACGGCGAATTAATCGCGCGCAATCACGAAGAGCTCGAACAGCTCAAACGTTCGGGCGAGCGCGATTACTTCGAGTTCACACTGACCGGCAAGGGACAAAAGCAGCACGTAGGTAATACGCAAATCGAACTGCGGAGCACCAACCCGAAAAAGCACGAATTCACGGTGGCGCTCTATGTGGACGATATGCGTGTTGAAAAGAAAAATAAAGCCATCAACGAACCAATCTACTTCTACGCCGGCGGATCACGCCAGCCAATGGAATTGGTTGTCAATACGATTGGCAACAAGAAGATCACGGGCTATCTGAGCGCTCCCAAGGCCGCGGCAACTTCCGCGAGAGCAACTACGACGACCAACTGAACGGTTCCAAAGCTTTCGATCATCTGTACCGGGAGAGGGCCCCTTCGGGGGCCTTCTTTTTTTGCGGGAGATTGTTCAGGCGTACCCAAGAAACTAAAGGAGCAATCGCAAGCGATGCAAATCCGAATTGTCAGGGAACATGCGCAATCCGAAGCGGACCGCTTCGGCGGCGCCGCGTGAATCGCCCAGTTCATGATCCACTTGATACAGGAGAGGATAAATTGCCGCGTAGTCGTCCGGGAAATATCGCATCACGAATTCCAGGTTCTTCCGCGCATCGGCCCACTTTTTTTGCCTGCGAAAATATTCCGCCAGATTAACATGCGTCTGGTAGTTGTAGGGATCGCGCTGGAGGCAATCCTGCATGGCAACGTAAGCGTCTTCCAATTTGCCTGCCTGCAATAGAATTTCCCCGAGCACTGCATACGGAGCGGCTCCGGTGTCCGGTGAGGTGGCGATCACATGGCGTTGGAGGATCTCCGCTTCCTGCCAGTTGGAAAAATCCAGATCAAGTTGCACCAGGGATTGCAGCGCCGGCAGGTTTTTCGGATCCCGCTCCAGAATGCGCGCGAAAGACTGGCGGGCTTTTTCATTGTTGCCAAATCGCCGGTCGGTCTCTGCGAGGCCCCAGGCAGCTTGCAGGGAACCGGGATCGATGGCCACGGCGGCGCCAAAAGCGTGATAGGCCGTGGTGAAATCGGATTGGGCCAGCGCAGCGCGCCCGCGAACGTTGGCAATGCTGGCGCTCGCGGGACGATCTTCGAGCGCTTTCAGAAAACGATCCGCGCTTTCGGAATCGTCCAGATTGAGGGAAGTTGCTGCGGCAGCGGCGAGCGCCTGATCGCGCAACTGCTGCGGAAGGTCTTCCGGCAAAATTGTTTTCTGCGCGCGGAGAATCTCGCGGCGGTTTTTATCTTCAAGGCCGCGCACTAGCAGGGAGCGCGGTGCCTGATATTCCAGCAGTGTGAGATCGTCGGAATTGATCTTCGCGCCCGCAGAAAAAGTGCGGAGATCCGCGTCGTCGAGCATATAAAAGCCGAAGAGTCCGGCGGGATCGTCCATGCCCAGCTGTTTGAAATCGTCACGAACCCGGGGATTGCCTTGCAACGCTTGCACGCGCGTGTAGAGTTCACTCGCCGGCGGGCTGGGCGACATCAGAATCAGGTCCGGCGCGTCGCCATGCCAGAGAGTGGCCCCATGAAACTCCGAGAGGAACGTGGCCATGAGCATGCGCAAGTCCTCTGGATACAGCGAATACGCCTGCACCCACTGGACGAATGTGCCCCCGGGAAGCAGGCGCGCATTCACGGCGCGATAGAACTCAGTTGTGAAAAGCGTAGCGACGCCGGCAATCCACGGATTGGAAGGTTCCGAGACGATGAGGTCGTAACGATTGCGCGTGGTGAAAAGAAAATTGCGGGCATCGTCCAGCGTCACATGCACGCGCGGATCGCGGAGCACATTGCGGTTGAGTTGCGTCAGCAACGGCGCCGCCCCGATCACCGCCGGTTCGATTTCGACAATGTCCAGGCGCTTCAGCTCCGGATAGGCGGCCAGCGCGGAGGCCGTCATGCCGCTGCCGAAGCCGATGAGGAGCACGCGGCGCGGGGGACGCGCCAGAGCGCCGAGATGGCCCACCAGCAGCTGTGTGGTTGCGTCGTGATTCGACGCGTCCACTTTTCCGTTGGTCCGCAGCGAAATGTAGTCGTCGGTTCTCCCCACGGAAATCGTGGAGTTGAGCCCGTCCGCGAAATACACGATGTCCACCAGATGCGCGCTTTCCCGCAAGGTCAGCGGGCGGTCATACAAATCCCAATAGAGGACGGTGTTGTACGCCGCCACGGCGGGATCGTAAAAATGATTTGAAAAACCGATGAAGGCGGCGGCCAGCACCAGGGCGAGGTTCGTCGCGCAGGCGATCATTTTCCACGCGCTCCGCGGCGCAGACTCCAGCGAAAGCAAGGCTGCAAGAACAAGGTTCACGCCCGCAGTGGCCGCGAGCAGGTGAAAACTTCCCAGGCGCGGCAGCAGCCAGAATCCAGCGGCGATCGCGCCCACAATCGCGCCGAGCGTATTCCAAGCGTAGGCGCGGCCCACAGTGCCGGCTCCAGAGGCCGAAGAAGAAGTTTGCCGCCCCACAATCAGCAGCGCGGCGGCAGGAAAATTAAATCCGAAGGCGACCGCCGTGGGCAACATGGCCAGCGCGCTGGTCACGAATTGCGCCAGCAGCAGCCCGCGGAACGATTCATGCGTGGCGCGCAGAATCGGCGGCAGCACGTCGATCAGGCGCGTGAAGAAAACCAGGAAGGCGAGCGCGGCCAGCGCCGTGAACGTCTGCGTTGCGGCGAATGTCATTGAAGTCGATTCGTGACGGCGGCTCCATCGCTCGAACAGCGCGCTCCCCAGAACCATTCCGGTAAGGAACGTCCCCAGCATTAACGTGAATGCGTAGGTGGAACTGCCAAGCTGCGTGGAAAGCAGGCGCGTCCAGCCGATCTCGTAGGACATGGCCGTGGCGCCAACAATGGCGAAGCTGAGCAGTAGCCAGCGCGACTGCGGCGCGAATTGGCGCGTGCTATTTCCCTCCGCGATCGCAGGAGCCGCAGGGATCGCGGCTGGCTCATTGCGGGAAAGACGGAGCGCCAGAGTGCCCGCAAGTACATTCAGAGCCACGGCGATTCCAAGCGTTCGCCGCAAACCAAGTGTTGGTAAAAGAAAAAATCCCGCCGCGAATGTTCCGGCAACTGCTCCCGCAGTATTGATCCAATAGAGGCGCGACAACCGGGCTCCCAACTCCGCAGAACTGCGCGCGAGCCCGCGCACAAGCACAGGCAGCGTGCCCCCCATCAAGAACGTAGGCAGAAAAAGAACCAGGGCCGCGCCTGCGAAGCGCATCGCCAGTAGGACCACGCTGCTTCCAGCGGCGAGCGGATAGGCGGCAACGTAAGCGGCACGAACGCCTGCCAATCCCGCAAGTGAAATCGCTCCCGTTGCAGCGACGCCAATTTCAATCCAGCCGTAGATCGCAATGGGCCGGTCCTTGCGTTCGCTCCATGGGCCGAGCCACGCGCTCCCGGAAGCCAGGCCGGCCATGAACACAGCGAGGACCGTGGCGACCGCATAGGCCGTGTGACCGAAGACCAATCCGAGCGCCTTGCTCCAGGCGACTTGATAGATCAGGCCGGCGGCGCCGGAAAGGAAAAAGCACACGAGTAAGGCAGGCACAAAAAAGCGGCGCGGTGAATTTTCCGGCATGGCAGGCGGCATGGTAGTCCGGCTGCGGAACGCCGTCAATTCTGTCGTTGGTTGGGTTGGGAGTGATATACCTCGAGAAGCACTGGGAAAATGGCAAAGCTACAGTTAGTCAGCTTCCAACTTTGGGTAGGAATTTCCTCCTATTTGCTATTCCGTTTCCCAAGCCGGAAATTGACACCCATATTGATGAGCTAACTCCAATTGATACATTAGATTAGCGGTTCCTTCCCTAGTACTTTTTAGTCTTCCGTCCGGCTATTGAATTGCGCGTATAAGAGTCGTGGAATCTGTCAAATCTATCCCCGAACCCCTGGCGAAGGGCAAGGATCGCAGGCGGAACGCTCGATTTCGAGTGAAATCGATCGCCTACGTTGATCTCGGCCCCGACAACGGGGGCACGCTCATGGACGTGAGCGAGGGCGGAATATCATTCCAGGGGATTCAACCACTTCAGACCGGACAGGTGCTCCCGGCTAAAATCAAGTTGCCCGGTACCCAGCAAGCTATCAAGGCCACCGGCCAGATCACGTGGTTGAACGAATCGCGAAAAGGCGGTGGAATGCGGTTCGTCGAATTACTGGGACACACCAAAGATTTGCTTAAGGAATGGATTTCGGCCCCGGAGTCGGACGTTTTTGAAGAACAGCCTGTGGCACTCCCATCGTGCATCGGAGAGAAAGCAACACCCGCTGGTCCGGTGCTGGCCGCAGGGGACCGGCATAATCGTCCCTCCATTGAGACGGAAATTAATCTGGCCGACCTGTTGCGAGACACATCTCTCTCACGTGACGCCGTTGTCGCTGCGGTGGACGCCAGCAGGTCGGCGACCACCCCTCCTCACACCACCGATGCGCAGCGAGCTCCAAGATCTGCAGCCCGCACCTGGGGAACCCAGAGCAATCGGAGAGCGTCGCCAGCGGCAAAGCCTGCCTCGAGAATTTTGCTGATCTTGCCTTTGGCACTCGTGGTTCTTCTTGGCGTGGCGCTGTTTCAACATTACCGAGGGCAAACAAATGCCGCATCCGCCTCAGTGTCCGGAGACCCTCAGTTTGGATTGGCAGTGGAGCGGGTAGGAACAGACTGGCGCGTGTACTGGGATCGAGATTCTGAGGTCCTGGCAAATACGGTGAGTGGACATCTCTCGATCGCCGACGGCACGGTTCACAAGGAACTGGATTTGGATTCCAGTGAACTGCGCAGCGGAAGCATCATGTACACCCCCGCCACGGATGACGTGGTTGTGCGCCTCCAGATCGTAACGCAGAACATGCAGCAACCGGTCAGTGAGTCCGTGCGGATTGTTGCTGGAAAACTGCCATAGCTTCGGTTTTTACCTACACAGACTGCGGAAGAAGTCCTTCTGGTCGTCATTCTGATCCCGCCCTGCGGGAGAAGAATCCCTCCTGATTAAAATCGAAAAACTAAGAGAGATTCTTCGCGCAAAACCGGCGCTCTGAATGACGGCATTCAGCCTTTTTCCGCAGCGTGTCTAACCAAGTCCGTTACATTTCCCAAACCGCTTATGGGCGTAATAAGCACGGCTGGTGAATGCTATTTGCCGCCGGGGTTGACAGTCACCTAACCTCCGACTATCTTGACCCTACCGTGACGCCTATTATAATTGGAAGTGATGCGCGTTAATGCCTTCTGACCTGGTCTAACTCAATCAAGGAGGCGCTTCATGGCGAAATACAGTTTCCAAGTCAACCGCCGGGCCGTTACTGTCGAATCCTGGGATCCCGGCCAGCCTCTTCTTTATGTTCTGCGCAACTCGCTCGGGCTGCATGCAGCCAAGTTTGGCTGCGGGCTCGGACAATGCGGGGCCTGTTCCATTTTGATCGACGGCAAAGTCGCGCGCTCCTGCATGACTTCCGTAAAGCAAGCCTCCGGCCGCTCGATTACGACTCTCGAGGGACTCGGCACGCCCGAGAAGCCCGATCCAATCCAGGCCGCATTCATCGCCGAGCAGGCCGCGCAGTGCGGTTACTGCACCAACGGCATGATTATGGCTGCAAAATCGCTGATCGACGCGACACCTCATCCGACTTCCGAAGAAGTGAAGCGAGCGTTCGCCGGAAACTTGTGCCGGTGCGGAACTCACACTCGGATTCTGAGCGCCGTGCTGAGCGCGGCGAAAGCGTGAGGGAGGCGATCATGGAGACACTACACGCAGTTTCCCGACGTGATTTCCTCCGAACCGGAGGCGCCATCGTTGTGAGTTTTGCGTCCGGTGCGGTAGTGCCAAAATTCACAAGCGCGCAAAGTCCCGGCGCCGCCGCCGATCTCGGCAGGTCACTCGATCCCAATGAAGTGGATAGTTTCCTTGCGATTCATGCGGATGGCTCTGTCACGTTGTACACCAGCAGGGTTGATGTCGGAACTGGCATTCGCATCGCCATGAGCCAAATGGCCGCAGAGGAGCTTGGCATTCCGGTCGAGCGCATCACCGTGGTAGAGGGCGACACCGCGCTTACGCCTGACCACGGGGGGACTGGCGGTAGCACGGGAATTCCTGTTGGCGCAACGCGCGTCCGTCAGGCCGCAGCCACGGCGCGGCAAGAATTCCTGCGACTTGGGGCACAACAACTCCAGCGTCCGCTGGCGGAATTGAAGGTCGTGGACGGATTTGTGCAACCCGCTGACGTCGGTTTAGGCGTTAGTTTCGCCACGCTGATCGATGGAAAACGTCTCGACCTGAAAATTGATCCCAAAGCTCCGCTGAAGGACCCTGCCCAGTACACCATTGTGGGAAAACCGATCTTGCGTCCCGATGTCGCGGGAAAAGCAACGGGGCGAAATGTCTTTATGCAGGACCTCGTGGTGCCCGGGATGCTGCACGGACGCGTGATTCGTCCCCCAGCCATCGGCGCGAAACTGATTTCCGTCGACGAATCTTCCATTCGCAATATTCCCGATGTGCACCTCGTGCGAATCGAAAGTTTCCTCGGCGTCATCTCGAGCGACGAGTGGGCTGCGGTGCGCGCGGCTCGTGAACTGAAAGCCACCTGGAGCGAGTGGCAAGGACTCCCCGGCAGCGACGAGCTGGAGCGCCACGTGCGCGAAAGCGCGGTGGACCACGATGAGGCCATAGTGAACAAAGGCGATGCCGCGGCAGCTTTTCCAGGGGCGGCCAAGCAATTTTCCGCCACTATATTCCTGGCCCTTTCAGAGTCACGCTTCGCTCGGGCCTTCCTGCGCCGTGGCCGATGTGCGAGATGATGGCGCAACGGTTTGGACGTCCACGCAGGGGACCTACGGGCTGCGCGATAATCTGGCTAAAATTTTCGCCATGCCGGCGGAAAAACTGCGCGTGATTTTTCTCGACGGCGCGGGTTCCTATGGCGGGAACGGCAACGACGACGCGGCGGCGGACGCGTTTCTGCTTTCGAGGAGCATGAAACGTCCCGTGCGCGTGCAGTGGATGCGGCAGGATGAACACGGCTGGGATCCCAAGGGACCGCCGCAATATCTATCGACTTCGCGGAGGCCTCGACGCCCAGGGCAGGATCGTGTCCTGGGAAACGCAGATGTGGCTGCCCAAGAATTCGCCGGGGAATCGCGCGCTGCTCGGAGTCGATGGCGCGGGAATTTCACAGGACCACGGCCAGGGCGCGGGGCTCATGACCATGAACGGCGATCCGCCGTACGCCAGCCCGAACACGCGCGTGGTGGTGCATTATCTGGCCGACTCGGCCTTGCGGATTTCCAATCTTCGCGCGCCGGGAAAAATCGCCAACGTTTTTGCGGTCGAAAGTTTTACGGATGAACTGGCCGCTGCCGCAGGAGCCGATCCGGTGGAATTCCGTTTGCGCGCGCTCAGCGATCCGCGCGCTGTGGAAGTGATCAAGCGCGCGACGGAGATGATTGGCTGGCAAGCGCGGCCTTCGCCGAATCCGCGCGCCGCGCAGGGCAACTTGCTGGTGGGCCGCGGCGTAGCGTACATGCATTATAAACAAAACGAAAACTACGTCGCGCTGGCGATGGAAGTTGCGGTGGACCGGGCCAGCGGCAGGATCGAAGTGCGGCGCATTACCTGCGCGCACGATTGCGGGCTGGTGGTGAATCCCGATGGTCTGCGCAACCAGGTCGAGGGATGCATCGTGCAAACGCTCAGCCGCGCGCTCCACGAGGAAGTGAAGTTCGACCGCTCGCGCGTCACCAGCGTGGATTGGTCGAGCTATCCGATCCTCAGATTCCCGGAGGTTCCGCCGGTCGAAGTGGCGCTAATCAACAGGCCCGAAATTCCGCCCTGTTGGCGCGGGAGAAGCGGCCACGGCGCCCGTGGCCGCTGTGCTCGCGAACGCCTTCTTCGATGCGACCGGGGTGAGGATGCGCACCGTGCCGTTCACGCCGGCGCGCGTGGAAGCGGCTCTGGCGAAGGCCTAGTGGAAGCATGCGGTCTAAGGCCTTCAGGGGTTAAAACCCCTGACAAAACAGGGCCTTTATGTCGTGCCTGAAGGCGCGACCCGCAAACCTTGTCATTTTTTCCGCAGCGTGTTCCACTGGCGTTACTCGAATCCCTATGCGAACCAACAAACGCGGACGCGGCAAACATCCTGTCGAGGAATTGCGCAAAAAAATAGGCAAAATGTGGGACGCCGGAGCGACGCAGCGTGAGATCGCGGATACCCTGCAGGTCCCTTACGCAGACGTCCGGTACCAATTGCAGAAATCAGGTGTGCCGCCCGCCTTGCAGCATAAAGCTCATCCCGTGGCGGGCGGCAAGAGGGTCTGCGTGCAATGCCGGGAGAACAAGGAACTCAATCTCTATCCTTCGCCTCGCCATGCTGTATGTTTGGCGTGTTTGAATAAGAACCGGGGAAGTAAGCAATCTTGATGGCTCAATACTAAGTGTTTGATTTTCTGTCGGTTATGGATTTAATTCTCATGTACTCCTCTCTCTGAAGTGTCCAATCCGTAAGCTGTAACTGATTCCCGGGAGGCTCCAGAAATAGCAGCGCTGGAATTGTGCGGACCTTCTAAACTGGTACAAGAAACCGAGCAGAAATTGCCCCATTTCTAGCCCGCAACGGAGACCTTTGTATGCTGATCCCGCTTCGCCACGAAAACATGCAGGGGCGCCGCTGGCCCGTCATCACCATAGGCATTATCGCGCTCAATACCGTGATCTTTCTTGGTACTCATGGAACGATCGACAAGCAAGCCCCGGAACTCGGCACCGTCAAAATGCATATTCTGGTGCTTGCAGCCATGCATCCAGAACTGAAAATGCCGGAAAAAACCCAGGATTTCGTCAACACGGTACAAACTAAAAACCCCGCCATTTGGAAGGAAGCGCAGAAACGGGATGTGGTAGAGGTCTGGAATGCGACAATCCGCCTCCGAGACGACCCCGAGAAGTTACAAGCGGAGATGGATTCTCTCTCCAGCCGCTTCGCCGAGCTGGATTCCGTTTCGATTCTGAGCAAGTATGCATATACCCCCGCCTATCCCACAGCCATGACCTTGCTGACGGCGAATTTCCTGCATGGGGGCTGGCTGCACCTGATCGGCAATATGTGGTTCTTATGGCTGGCGGGCGCTGTTCTCGAAGACACCTGGGGCCGGCTGATCTATCCGGCGTTTTATCTGATCGCCGGCGTACTCGCTTTGCAGATGCACGGAATGGTCAATGCCGGAAGCATCGTCCCTGCGATAGGAGCTTCTGGAGCTATCGCCGGGCTGATGGGGGCGTTTCTGGTTCGCTTCCCCAAGACAAAGATCGAAATGGCCTGGCTGATGATATACCGTTTCTACCGGTTCAAAGTGGCTGCGTATTGGTTGCTCCCCGTGTGGCTCCTCATGGAGATACTTTACGGGACACTTCTTAGGCAATCGTCCGGGGTCGCGCACTGGGCGCACATCGGAGGTTTCATTTTCGGCGGGCTGATCGCCGTAGCTGTGCAGAAGTCCGGCCTGGAGCAAATCGCCGAAAAAGGAATCCAGGAAAAGATTTCCTGGGTCAGCGATCCCTTGCTGGTGGAAGCCGGCGAACAGATCGACAAAGAACAACTGGATGCCGCGGCGTCCACCCTGAAGAAATTGCTGCAGCAAAAGCCCGACACCATAGATGCCTACCGCATGTTGCAAAACATCTATTGGCGCAAGTCTGATCTGCCCGCCCATCGTGACGCACTGGAAAAAATCATGGCCTTGGAACTGAAAGTGAAGGACTTCGATGGGGCCTGGCAGACCTATCAAGATTTCAAACAATCGGGCGGCGAAAAACTCGCTGCATCGCTCTGGCTCGATCTTTGCCGGCAGATTGAAACTCAACCGGATCAGGAACGCGCCGCCAGGTTGTATGAAGATCTCGCAGCGGCATATCCCACGGAAAAACAAGGGTTGCTTGCGCAGATGGCCGCGGGCCGCATCTATCTGAAGCGCCTCAATCGTCCAGCCGATGGGCTGCGATTCTACGAAGCCGCACAAGCATCGTCCGTGCCCCATCCCGACTGGCAACCCACCATCGAGCGCGGCATCGCGGAAGCCAAGAAAGCCATGCAACCGCAGCCTGCGCCGGTAACTCCTATGTAGCGCGGCCCCTTCAAGATTCCAGATTGTTGATTGCGACGTTGCGCCGCACGGGAACTAGCACGGCCAATTCCCGCCGCACGCGTCCGGACGAACACTTTGACATCGCCCAGGCAGGGATGGAGAATTCCGACCAGATCAATCACACCGGCCACGGTCGCATGGTCTTATTGTTTGACGATATTTTGCGGTGAGAATAAAGTGAATGCTGCGTCATGAGCTTAGACCAGCGGGGGTGCGGTATGTCCGTTGCCATGCACGTGCCGAACGTTCCACAGATTCAAGAAACTGAGGCCACCGACCCGGGCCTACGCCAGGTAATCGAGCGGGCGAAGGTGACCAAGAGTCCTCCCCCGGCGTGGTATCGCACGATGGGGAACAACTCCGAGGTAGCCAAGGCCTTTGCCGTCTACTGGGATCTGCTGCACCGCGGCGGCACCGTGCCCCACGAGATCAAAGAACTTGCGCGTATCCAGATCGCCCAAATGGTCGGTTGCGAATTCTGCGCGCGGCAGACCTCTCCGCTGGCTGCGTCCATTACCGAAGAGCAAAAGATGAATTGCGCGCTTCCAAACTGGGAGCACCCGGATCCCAAAACTCGCGCTGCTCTGCACTACGCGCGCACATTGACGCTCGACGATGGACGCGACGCGGAGGTATACGCGGAACTAAAGAAATTCTATAGCAACGCGGAAATCATCGAGTTATCCGCGTTTTTCTGCCTCACCGCCGGCGGGAATCGCATGGCCAAGAGCTGGAGCATCGAACCCCACGGCGAGGTGTCATCCGTGCCAAAGGGCGCCATGTCAATCCACGGAAATCCGGGACTACCATCGTCGCGGTCGGTGTAGCGTCGGCGGCTCTTTTGATCGGACGGTGGCGAGAAATTCCCGGCGAACTTCGGACTCCCCAGCATCAGCATCCCCGGACACCAATTCATTGAGGGTAATTCCATGACGTGATAGCCTTACGTGTTTTCAAGTTCAAAAAGATTTCCTATGAGTCCTAGATCCTGCATCATTGCATTCCTATTGTTCCTAGCGCTGTTTGTTTTGACTCCGGCGTGGGCGCATCCTCCTCTTGCAGCTGAATTTAACCTGCACGCGGAATTCATCACAGCGGGCGCACTCACCGACGCTGCTGCGACGAATCCAGTCGCCAACTTTTTCCAATGGCTCAATGATTTACCTTTCAGCGTTGCCCTTCGCGAAGATGATTGGCCCTTTCCGATCATCGAGACCGTTCACATCCTGGCGCTTGGCCTTTCGGTGGGCGTAATTCTTTGGATTGATTTGCGCCTGATCGGGTTCACCTTGAAGCATCACCCGGTTTCCGTAATCGTCGGCCAGCTTGAGCCGTGGGCCAAGTGGGGCTTCCTGGCCATGTTTCTCAGCGGTTCGCTGTTGTTCCTGTCCGAGCCCATGAAGTGTTACACCGCGACGGCGTTTCGCCTGAAGGCGGTCATGTTGGTCCTGGCCGGGCTCAACGTTTGGTATTTCCACGCCAGGGTCTATCCGAGAGTTGCGGAATGGGATAATGCCCCCGTTTTGCCCTGGCAGGCACGGATGGTCGGGTACGTTTCCATATGCATGTGGTTTGGCATCATCATCGCCGGGCGATGGACTGCTTATTTCTGAGCGGCAGCCCCTAGTGTTTTCGGAATTTCGGAAAGGGTATCTAGAGGTTTACAGAATGAGTCTGCAGCGGATTCTCCCGGTGTGGTTTTTTTATCGGTGCGAAGCATCCCTGCTGGGAGTATTCATTCAACACTCGAAATATGCGTTTGCCTTAATTGAAACGGTCCACATTATGGCGCTGGCGATCTTGCTGGGATCCTTTTTGATCGTGGATCTGCGCCTGTTCGGACTTGTCATGCGAAAGCAAACGGTGGCCGAAGTGGCCGGGCAGTTTTCACTTACAAGCTGGGTCTCGTTCGTGGTCATGGTATGCACCGGAATCCCCATGTATCTCTCAGAGGCGGTGAAGCTCTCTGCCAGCAGTCCATTTTTCTACAAGATGGTCTTCCTGTGCCTGGCCCTCCTGTTTCACCTCACGGTACATCGCCGGGCGACCCGCACCGGCAGTAATGCGAGCACGTGGCTCGCGAAAACTGCGGCCAGCCTTTCCCTGATTTGCTGGCTGGCGGTCGCGTTAGCGGGACGCGCCATCGCCTTCCTGTAGGTCTGCGCGACCGGGCCCTGCCGCTAGTTCCTGCTCATCGAGCGGATATAATCCACCATCAGCCAAATCTCATTCGCGGTGTTGCGCGTCCCGTACGCCGGCATCCGGTCCTTGCCATTGGCCACGAGGTAGTACAGCTCACCATCCGTGAATTTCTTGCTGTATTCCGCGTTCCGCCAATCGTGCACGTTCATGTGCGTGTCTCTGGCGTCGAATCCTTTGCCATCGCCTTCCTTGCCGTGGCATAGCGAGCAGTCGGAGGCGTGGTACAGGACCTTTCCTTGCTCGTTCGTGTCGGGGTTCAACTCCGTGGGATTCTTGAGGTCAGCGCCCGGGTGCGGGGCGGACGAAGCCGTGGGCGACGGTTTCGAGCTACACCCTCCGCACAAAAGGAGAAAAGCTAAGGCTGTTGCGCCGCAGGCTAATCGAAGTTTCAAGCTGTATTCTCCATTTTGAGTCACCACCACACCCAACGCGAGACGCGGGGCAGACCAAGTCAGGCTCGTTTTCCAATTGACGAAATCCCGTGGTGGGATCATACCACTCCAGTACGGGAACCGTGAGTGGACGGTTTGGTTTTTCGGTAGTGACCGATCCGTTGGTTTGGAAGGGACGTTGCTTTCCCTCTCAGAAAAGCAGGAAGCTCCTCCGATCCCTCAAAACTCGCCAATTCGCACTTACGCATCTTTATCTTCCGGCGCTGAAAGCGCCGGCGCATGCTAGCCCAGGGCAACGCCCTGGGGCTTAGAAGACGATCACGGCGCCCTGAAAGGGCGCAGGAAGCCTCGCCCTTTCAGGGCGGCAGAAGTGCTTCGGATCCGTACCCGGGGCGTCGCCCCGGGCTGGCATGCTCCGCGCCGTTGGCGCGGTAAGAGCACCGGGACCTCAAGTAGAGCAGACATCTTGAAGGCAATTTATGAGACAGGCGCTACTTAACTCCGGGGCGAACTCGTTGTGTCGAGCACAAGAGAAAGGTACGATGCGAAAGAAGGAAATTCAGCCAAGAAATTTCGATCGATATTAAATCGCTTCCAGTGCGGCACTTCGCGCCGCCAGACGGAAAGGCCAGGTTCATCGCAAAATGAGGCTTACACAAACTAGGACAGCCGGTAGCAGCTATAACCCTCACTTCATCGCAATATTTATTGGAATCGCCCTCGTAGCCTTCACTCCAAGTGCCTGGGCGCAGTTCGGTTCGGCAGCCACATCAACACAGACACAGGGGACGCAGCTTCCCCTCTCCGGCCGCAACGGGCAAAACGGGTCCGTCGCTGCGGTCACGGCTCCCGTACCGGGGACGACCACCAGCGTCAATACGCTCAACACCACGGTGCAGTCCACTGGCCCGTACTCGGGAAGCACGAGCGGCACCGCGGGGATGCCGTTTACCGGCAAGCTGTCGCTTAAGGAAGCGCTTCAGCGCGGCCTGCTATACAACCTGGGCACAGTCGGGCTCACGCAAACCGTGCGGCAGTCCCGCGCGCAAAGTAAAGTCGCTCGCAGCAGCCTGCTGCCGAATCTGAACGGTGACATCGCCGAGAATGTGCAGACCAGCAATTTGAAGGCGTTCGGCATAAATGTCAGTGTTCCGGTTCCGGGCTTTTCGTTCCCCACGCTGGTTGGGCCATTCAATTACATCGATTTCCGCGCGCGGCTCTCGCAAACCGTCGCAAATCTTACGGCCTTGAATAACTACCGGGCTGCCAAGGAGTTGTTGCAAGCCAACGAAGGATCGGCGGAGGACGCGCGGGATTTAGTGGTTCTCGGGGTCACGGGCGCGTATCTGCAAGTGGTCACCGCGCAAGCCAAAGTGACTTCCGCGCAGGCGCAACTGGATTCTGCCAACGCCGTTTATCAGGAGACCCTCGAGCAATTTCAATTCGGCAAAGTCCCGCAGATTGACGTCAATCGCAGCCAGGTGGAGGCCCTCACGCAGCAGCAAAGGATCGTTTCCCTGCAGGACGATCTTGCCAAACAAAAAATAAATCTGGCGCGCATGGTTGGATTGCCCGTGACCGATAAATACGACGTCACGGATGATGTGCCGTATTCCCCCGCGCCGGCTCTCGACGTGGATGATGCCGTGAAGCAGGCGTTTGCCCACCGCGCCGACCTAAGATCGACCGAGGCGCAAGTCCGCGCGGCAGAACGCGCACTGTCAGCGGCACGCGATGAGCGCATTCCTTCACTTGCCGTGAACGCCGATTACGGAGCGATCGGAACCAATCCAGCCCAGGCGCGGGGAACCTACACCGTAACTGCGACCCTGAGCGTGCCCATCTGGCAGGGAGGCCGCACGGAAGCCGATATCGAGGAGGCGCGCGCCACGCTGGCGCAACGCCAGGCGGAACTCGAGGACACCAAAGGGCAGATCGAAAGCCAGGTCCGCGAAGCCTATCTGGATTTGCAGGCGGCGGCCAGCCAGGTGGACGTGGCGCAAAAGAATATCCAACTGACGCAGCAAACTCTGGACGAGACCCGGCTGCGATTGCAGTACGGCGTGGTCATCAACGTCGAACTGGTGCAATCCGAGGAATCCGTTTCCAGCGCCCAACTGGATTACATCAACAGCGTGTTTGCCCACAACATTGCCAAATTGAGCCTCGCCCGCGCCCTGGGCAGGGCTGCGGATAATCTGCCGCAGTTCCTCAAGATGCAATAAGGCAACGCCGGTGGAAACGGGACCCTCAATAAAAACGAGGGTCTCCGTCCCAGCGCCAATGTGAAGCGGTATAACTGCGCGCTTGCGGCCTGATTCTATGCCAACCGCGCCGTCATGGTGATCTCAGCGGCCTTGAGCAGTTTGGAAATGGGGCAGCCGACTTCGGCTTCCCGCGCGGCTTTCTCAAAGGCCGCTTTGTCGTTTCCGGGAATGCGCCCTACGACGTCGAGATGTATTTTTGTAACGGTCCATCCGGAGTCGAGTTTTTCCAGGCTGAGCGACGCCGTGGTCTCCAGACTGTCCGGCGTGATGCCCGCGTTCCCAAGTTGCGCCGAGAGCGCCATCGTAAAGCAACCGGCATGCGCGGCCGCGATCAGTTCTTCGGGATTGGTTCCCTTGCCGTTTTCAAACCGCGTCGAAAAAGAATATTGCGTATTGGAGAGCACGCCGCTATCCGATGAAATGGTTCCTTTGCCTTCCTTGAGTGAGCCCTTCCACACTGCTGAAGCTTTACGAATCATTGGTTCCCTCCTTGGGAATTAGGAAGAAGATGTTACCACTGGTTTGTCCCTGACGGTTCTCCTTCATAAACACAAAACGGCCGGCCCGATGCTTCCGGGCCGGCCGCCTCAGTTTCGGAGGATCATTTAGATTTCCGAGTCTTCTTAGGATTGGGCCGCAGAGCGCGGCGTTCTTTTGCTGTCAATTCGCGCCCCGCTTCTTCACGGAAAATCTTCTCGATTTGGGTCTTCTTGCGTTTTTGAACTTTGCCTTTCAAGAGATACCAAGCTAGGCATCATTATAGCCATTGGCTTAGAGGGATATTTGGCCCTTCTTTATTTACTCCCTCCCCTTTCCATCCTCATTCTTACGCTTTCGCCTAGCCTCGTTCGATGCTGCACATCACATAACCATGTGATCCAAAACACTTATTTTGCACGATAAGGTATACAGATATTTCTACGATGGTTCTGCGACGCTATGCTTTCTTGCCACGCTTGCGGCCAGTTCGCTTTCGCTTCCCAATAAGCTTCAGAATTCTACGAATTTCAAGTCGCAGGGCCCGCTCAACCGATTTTGAACGGCGTTCGCTACGAGCGACGCGGCTGATGTATGAGGGATCGAGTTTAAGCCTG
The DNA here is from genome assembly GCA_963705015.1 of Terriglobia bacterium. Classification (GTDB taxonomy): domain Bacteria; phylum Acidobacteriota; class Terriglobia; order Acidiferrales; family UBA7541; genus Palsa-360. The sequence continues at coordinate 3,587,083 of CAVPIN010000002.1, read as the reverse complement.
CGAGCCACCCGTTGGTACATACCTCGAATGCGCGATGCCAAGTCTGGTGTTTCGAGCGCGGGGCCATTTGCCTTGCGTCGATGCCGGGTCTGGTTCGGTGGTCGTGGGCGGGTCTTGAGCACTGGCGCACAGTATATTCGGAAACGTCGGATGATCTACCTACATTTTCGGAAAACGGCGGGTGCCCCGTTCTTGACGCCTTTCAAGGGCGGGTCTTGATTTGATTCCTTGTGTCAAGGCGAGGATGACATGGACAAGAACCCCACCCTTGGGCGGGTGGCGAACCCTTCCCCATTTTTTCTTGTCGACGATAGCTCACATTTGGATAATACCACTTCAGTGCAAAAACGCTGGGCGACTGGTTCTGCTTTTCCGGGTGCCCGACCCTTTCGGGTTTAAAGGGTCGGGGTTTTGATTCTCTTTTGCTCCATGGCCAACAAACTCATTCGGCACTATGGGCACGACTAAGCGCGTTTCATGAGGAACAATCAAACCCTCCGATCCTTCGAAAAACCGCGAAGGATCGGCCACCTTAGGGACGAAAAACCCGCACCCTTGAAATTCGCAAGGGTGCGGCACCCACTACCATCCAAATGAGCGCTCTATGGTTTTGAAGGGTCGGTATTTTTTGAACCGTGGTTGCTTCTCCCGGTTTCATGTTCACAAATACAAAACGGCCGGCCCGATGTTTCCGGGCCGGCCGCTTCCGTTCCGGAGGAGATATGTTTTACCGCTGTGGCGCCTTATCTGCGGATACTGCTTTTGAATCCGCTGAAACTGAGCCGGGCGCTACAGATGAGCTGTTCGAGTTGACCTCGCGGGTCAGGTAGAGCATGAACGGAGTGACCTCAAACGGCATCTTCTCGCGTTCCGCAACCGTGCCCGTGGGCTTGGCTTTCAGCATTTCGAGTTTGTCGCTCCACGGGTCCATCTTGATGCGCCCGCCGAGCGGCAACGCCACGATGATAGGCGCCCCCGTCTTGGCATCGGTGGCATTAGAAGTAGGGCTTGGAGCGGTTGGCCTATCCGCAAGGGCCGTCCCGGCTGACGCAAGCGCCGAATTGACGGGGACGCGATCGCCCAGGTGCGGGCTGATCAGGTTGGGAATTTCCTTTTCGCGGTTGGAGAGAGCGTCGAGGAAGAGCTTCGCCGTGGTGAGCTGATCCTTATACGGCGAATTCTTCAGCAGTTCGTTGGCCTTGACGTTGGCCGCGTCTTCTTCGGACTGCGTGCGCGCAAAGCCAAAATGTTTGAACGTGTCCTTCTCATCGAACAACAGGCGATCGAAGAAGGCGTATTGTCCGTCGATGCGGTGCCCGAGGACGACGTGAGCCATTTCCTGGGCGATCATCGTCGCCAGGCTGGCCTCATCCGGCAGTACGTCGATCAGACCGCGGCTGAACACGATGGTGTGGCCGATGGTGAACGATTCCAGCGTGGAGACCAGCAGCACGCGGCAGCGGATTTCCGGCTGGATATCGAGGTTGTTGGTCACCTCGAGGTTGTTCACGACAGTCTCGAGAACTTTGTCGACTTCACCTTGAGGAGCGAGCAACCCGAGCCGTTCGAGCCGGTCGACGACATTATCCTCGGCCTGGCGGTCCCAGCTGCGTTGCGCCATCACGGGATTGAAATCGTTCGCAGTCGTGGTCTGGTCCTTCACCGGGTTCTGCGATTCGATCAGGATCTTGCTGAGTTCCTGCTCCTGCGCGGAATGGCCAAGGTTGTAGCCCCACAGCCGGGTCTGCGCTTTGAAGGAGAGCCGCTTCGCCAGGGCGAAGTTCAAGTCCGACTCTTCGCTGTAGATGAACGACGGCAGCCAGAGGTTCGGGCCGGAGTTCACGCGCCAGCTGTCGAAATGGAAGTAGTAGTTGGTCTTCGAGCTGCCGCCGTAGGCGCCGTTGAACCGGACGATATGGAAATCCTGATCCTCGACCCAGATGCGGCCCATGAACCGCCCCTTGCCGGCTTTGGCCAGCGGCGTCACGTCGAACACCAGCGTGCGCACTTCCCCGAGGAACTCGCGCCGCACGTAGTCAAACTTGTAGTGTTGCTTGTCAAACCCATTGGTGTCGACATAGATCATCTGCAGGAAACCACTCGGCAGATACTCCATCGAGAGCGAGAACATGCTCCCCAGGCCGCCAAACATTTTCTTTTTGACGCCCTCTTTGTCGTTTTCATCCGTCAAGGGTTCCAGTTCGACGCCCTTGGAGAGAATCGCGCGGCCCATGAAATACTTATCTCCAGCTGGAACCGTACCCAGATCCTTGTCGCCCCGCAGGTTCTGGATATAGGTCTCCACCAGCGGGGAATAGGGCTTGAGCGAATTCATCTCCGCCTGTTCCTGGCTGATGATGCGGTCCACCACCTGGTTCAACGCGTCGGCCTGCTGAGCTGCTGCCCGCAGCGGCAGAACACTTAACGCCAGAACCACCACGACTGTCTTGAGAATGCGCATAGCTCCTCCGGATCTCACTTTGAACTTCAGTACGCCATTTGGAACACAATGTGAATGACTGCAGGAAAATCCACCGGATGACCGTTCGACAGAGCTGGCTTAAATTTGATTGCTTCCGCCGCCCGCACTGCCGATTCATCCAGACCATGCCCCAGACCCTTGACTACCCGATTGACATGAACCTCACCGCCCGATGCCGGGAAAATCACATCCAGCAAAACCTCGCCTTCGAGGTTCAACTTGAGTGCTTCCGCCGAATACGTCGGTCTCGGTTTGGCCAAGATCACCACCGACTCGACAGCTTGCGTGTCTTCCGCTTTCTTCTTCGGCGCATCGACGACCAGATCATTCTGGTTGGCGAAGCCCGTCGATTGCACACTGCTGCGGCGCGGTCCGCCCGACGGCGGAATTGCCACGCCATTGCCGAATCCCGTGCTGGCGACAACTCCCTTTGCGCCGTTCGCGCCACCCGTGCCATTCCCGTTTCCCGGACCCGTCGGAAGCGCAGGGTTTCCAAATTGGCCGATATTGGCCCGCTTGTTCGGGTCACTCGGTCCAGCGACGCCTCGGTCATCCCCGAACCCGCCCGTTTGAACTTTTTCGAGCGGCTTGTTCTCAATGGTGGGCACTGCCGAGCTGCCGCCGGTCATCATTCCGGTCTTCACGGCTTCGCGGGGCCGGGCCGGCTGATTTACGGGCATGTCCATTTTCAGCGGCTGAAAAGTTTCGTTGACCTTGGGAAGCTCTGTTTCCACCTGGCGAGGCTTCACCTTGGGCGCCTCAATCTTGGGGAAGTACTTGGCCACATCGAGTTTTGGCCGATCGACCACAGTTGGAGGAGGTGCAGGCACTTCCACTTTCGCCTTCACTCTCGCTACTTTCACTGCCGGCGGTTTTGGCGCAGGTGGGGGCTCTGGAATATCCAGTGGTGGCCCGGCAATTTCCGTCACCATATACATGGCTCTGGGAATCAATTGCTGCGGAAACAACAGAGGAATCGAGACCGCAAAGGCCGCCAGGGCGATCTGGATGATCAAACTGGTTCCCAGCGCGTCCATGCGCGGCTTGGTATCAGGCAAGAGAGAAAAACGGGCGCTGACAGGCTTGGTCCCGACCAAAGCTTTCCATGCTTGTGGATCCGGGTTCGATGGGCCAGCAGACTTGAGCCGGAGACTCCCCTGCGTAAGTTGTTGTGCCGTCGTTGTCATGTCGTCACGTCGCCTATCTCAAACTTAAGGATTCCGAGCGCGTAGGGACAGCTGTCCACCTATGGTAAAAAGGAACGAGGCTGGCGCTGCCGCGTGCGGTTACAAATGTACTGGGACTAGGCTGGTGCCGGAATGGGACTTTTGTACTACTGTTTCCTAAGCGCCACCTGATCTTTGGGCCACTAGGGAAGCATGTCGGAAGATGGCTTCTGGAGCGGTTTGGAGTTGGTGGGGCCATCGAAATCTCAAACGAAAATCTCCTCAGGTGGGCGGGCAAGCTGCTGCAAATTGTAGCACTCCTCCGCTACTGGAACAAGAACCCAACTCCGGCTGAATAGTTGCCCGGGAATCCCATACGCGCATGTGAATTTCATGCATGAATTACATCTAATTAGGAGCCGGCAGGGGGACGCGCCGCATGGCGGAGACTTGTTCCCATTCCTCCTGCGTTTCGGATAGGATAATCCCGCTTCGATGCAGCCGATTGCCATCCACGCCGACCGCGCACTGACTCCATTCGACGAGATCTCCGATGCCGTAGTTGTCATTGCAGGCAGCAAGATCACCGCCGTGGGCCGCCGCGGCAGCGTGGTACTTCCCCGCGGGGCGCGTGAAATTACAGCCCGGGGAAAGACCATCGTCCCGGGCTTCGTCGACGTCCACATCCACGGCGCCGGCGGCCACGATGTGATGGAGGGCAGGGCGGAATCGCTGGAGATCATTGCCGCAACTGTCGCGCGCCACGGCACCACTTCGATGGTGGCCACCACGGTGACGGCCAGCGAAATGGAGACCTGCGAGAGCGTCGCGAACATTGCCCGGTTCATCATCGCCTCGGGTCAATTTGCCCCACGCGAACTCGCGGCTGAAATCGTCGGCATTCACTTCGAGGGACCGTTCATCAGCCCTGCCCGGCGAGGCGTGCATCCGGCGCAATGGATTGTTCCGCCTTCGCCTGCGTTCCTATCCGCTCTTCTCAAGGAAGCGCGCGGCACGGCACAAATCCTGACGCTTGCTCCGGAATTGCCCGGCGCGCTGGAATTGATCGCTACAGCCCGCCAGGCAGGCCTGGTCATATCTCTGGGCCACACCGATGCCACCTATGAACAAGCCCGGGCGGCCATCGATGCGGGAGCCACGCACGCCGCGCATGTCTTTAACGCCATGCGCCCCTTCTCCCACCGCGGAACCGGAGTAATTGGTGCCGTTCTGACCTCGCCCAAAGTGAGCGCAGAGCTCATTGCTGACGGAGTTCACGTGGACGAGGCCGCCATGCGCGTGTTGATCGACAGCAAGACCCCCGAACGCGTGATCCTGGTCAGCGACGGCACGTCCGCCACAGGAATGCCGGACGGGAAGTATCACCTGGGAATGTTTGAAGTCACGGTTTCGGGAGGAGTCTGCCGCAATGCCGAAGGCAAGCTGGCCGGCAGCACCCTCACCCTGGATCGCGCGCTGCGCAATATCGTGGCGTTAGGAATCCCGCTGGCTTCGGCCCTCCGCATGGTCACGGCCAACCCGGCCCGGCAAATTGGTCTCGGCACGCGCAAAGGCGTCCTCGCTCCGGGAACCGACGCCGATCTTGTTTTCCTCGATGAGAAACTCGAAGTTTCCGGAGTGATGACCAGAGGGGCGGGCTTGGAGTAGCATAAGCTTCAGCTTGTGTTCCGTTGAATCCTGACCGTGCCCCAGAAATCAACCCAAAACAAGCTAAAGCATGTTCTACCCGGCCTTGTTCAGCGGGATATTCAATTCCGAGGAAAACTGGTAGGGATCAAACGGACTGCACGCAAAATATCGCTCTCCAACCTTGATCGTGGGCACTTTCCGGCGTCCCTCATTTACCTGCATCACGAGGTCTTCGGCGTCGGGCTCTTCATCAATATCTATTTCTGAGAAGTTGACGCCGCGTTCCTTCAAAAATTGCTTGGCGCGGCGGCAGTCCACACACCAACTCGTGCTGTACATCGTGATTTCTTCCATACGTAATTAGATTTTATCGCTTTCCTGAGGATTCGACAGGGAGTTCACAACCTAGTGGCCCGAAGCAGCAACAGCACCGGCCTTTGCGGCCACCTGCAAACGGACCTGTGCCCGTTCCAGCGCCTGTTCCGCGCGCTTCCAATCGAGATTGGGATCGCTGGTTGCCGCGAGGCGTTTTTGGGCGCGATCACGGGCGGCTTGTGCGCGCGCCACGTCAATTTCTTCCGCCCGCTCGGCGCCGTCGGCCAGCACAATCACGCGATCGGCGAGCACTTCCACAAATCCGCCCATGGCCGTGCAAGAAAGGATGCGGTTGCCAATGTGATAGGTCAATTCGCCGATGCCCATCTCAGCAAGCAGAGGTGTATGCCCGGGCAGCACGCCAATGTATCCGCCGCGCACCGGAATCTGCGCCTCGGTCACCGATTCGCGCACCACTTGCCGCGCCGGAGTAACGACTTCGAGTGTGAATGTGTCAGCCATGTTTTGAGGTGACTAGTGACTGGTGACCGGTGACTGGTGAAACCCAACCCGCAGCCTCTGGCGCGGTCCGGGGTTCCACCAGTCACTAGTCACTAATCACCAGTCACCGCCTCACGCCGTCGCCGCCATTTTCTCGGCCTTCTCGCGGACTTCTTCGATCGTGCCGACCATGTAGAAAGCCTGCTCGGGCACGTCGTCGTGCTTGCCGTCGACGATTTCCTTGAACCCGCGCACGTTGTCGGCAATCTTCACGTACTTGCCTTCGAGGCCGGTGAACTGCTGCGCGACGAACATGGGCTGCGAGAGGAATTTTTCGATCTTCCTCGCGCGCGCCACGGCCTGCTTGTCTTCGTCGGAGAGTTCCTCGATCCCCAGAATCGCGATAATGTCCTGCAAATCCTTGTACCGCTGCAACACGCCTTTCACGGCGCGCGCCACGTTGTAGTGTTCCTCGCCCACGATGCGCGGATCGAGAATGCGCGAGTAGCTGGCCAGCGGATCGACCGCGGGATAAATGCCGCGTTCGACGATTTGCCGGCTGAGGTTCGTGGTGGCATCCAGGTGCGAGAACGTTGCGGCCGGCGCAGGATCGGTGTAGTCGTCCGCGGGCACATAAATTGCCTGCACCGAGGTGATCGACCCGTGCTTGGTGGAAGTGATGCGTTCCTGCAACTCGCCGATCTCGGTATTCAGGTTCGGCTGGTATCCCACTGCGGAAGGCATGCGGCCCAGCAGCGCGGATACTTCCGAGCCCGCTTGAACGAACCGGAAAATATTATCGATGAAGAGGAGCACATCGAGTCCTTCTTCATCGCGGAAATATTCCGCGACGGTCAGGCCGGTAAGTCCCACGCGCAAGCGCGCTCCGGGTGGTTCCGTCATCTGTCCGTAAATCAGCGCCGCTCGAGATTTCTCCGAATTGCCCGGCACGACCACGCCCGATTCCTGCATTTCGAGCCACAGGTCGTTGCCCTCGCGTGTCCGCTCGCCCACTCCGGCAAACACGGACACGCCGCCGTGCTTCATGGCGACGTTGTGGATCAACTCTTGAATCAAAACCGTCTTGCCCACGCCCGCGCCGCCGAATAGGCCGATCTTTCCGCCCTTGAGGTATGGTTCGAACAGGTCGACGACCTTGATCCCGGTTTCGAACATTTCGAGCGTTGTGGACTGATCCTCGAGCGAAGGCGCCGGCCGATGGATTGGGTAGCGCTTTTCCGTTTGGATCGGTCCCAGGCCGTCTACAGGCTCACCAAGCACGTTCATCACGCGCCCCAGGGCCGCGCGGCCCACCGGAACCGCGATGGGTCCCCCGAGGTCGACCGCCTTCATTCCGCGGACGACGCCTTCGGTTGCCGTCATGGCCACCGTTCGAACGCGTCCTTCGCCCAGGTGCTGCGCGACTTCCGCGACGATATTGATGGCCTCCGGTCCCTCGAAGCCTTCGCTGGTGATGCGCACCGCGTTATGAATCTCGGGCAGGTGATGCTCGGGAAATTGCACGTCGATGACCGGCCCGATGACCTGAACGATGTGCCCGACGTTTCCTGTCTCATGTTGCGCCATCTTTCGCTCCTCGTGTTGCTTGTGACTGGTGACTAGAGATTGGTGACTGGTGATTCTTTACCCGGTCCCAGCCGTCGTTTCAACGAACTCCCTAGTGCGTTGATCAGCCGGCCGACGCTGTTGCAGTGCTCGCCGACACTTTCATAATCTTGCGCCGTCATATAACCAAGATCGCGGCTTAACAAAACAAAATAACGCGTTTCTTCTAGTTCTCCGCGCGCGATCTGCAGGCAGCGCAATAATTCCCTCGTCGTTGCCCTGCCGAATCCCTCGGCGATATTCGCCGGCACCGCGGAACTGGAGCGCCGCAACTGCGATACGATTCCGAATTTCTCGGCTCCAGGAAATCTAATCGTCAACCTGTAAATTTTCAGCGTGAGCTTATGCGTTTCCTTCCATACAGTGAGGTCCTCGAACGACTTGACCTTCATAGTCTACTGTTCCACGATGGTGACGGTTCACCAGTCACCAATCACTAGTCACCAGTCACTTTCCTTATCCTGCCGACGCCGCCCCGCTCACCACTTCAATAATCTCGCGCGTGATCGCCGCCTGGCGGACTTTATTCATGTGCAGCGTGAGCGCATCGATTACGTCGGAGGCGTTGCTGGTGGCCGATTCCATGGCCGTCATGCGCGCGGCATGCTCGGCAGCGGAGGTCTCCGCGAGCATGCGGTAAATCTGCATCTCTACGTAGCGCGGCACGAGCTTCTCGAAAATTTCCGCGGCGGGTTGTTCGTAGATGTAGTCCACAGCATCCGCCGAAGATTTTGGCGGAGCGTCTTTTGCCGGCTCTCCCAGCGCGCTGCGCTCGAGCGGCAGCAGTTTCTCGGCGCGAAGAGTCTGCTGCATAACGTTCTTGAACTCATTATAAATCAGGTAAACCGAGTCGGCCTCATGAGCTTGGTAGAGTTTCATGACCTCGCCGGCAATTTCCCGTGCCACTTTGAGGTCCGCGCGCGTGGTGACATCCACGTATTCCGCGGCAATTTTCCATGTGCGTTTGCGGAAGGCGTCGCGGCTTTTCTTCGCGATGGGAATGACTTCCACCGATTTGCCTTTCTTTTCGCGCAAAAACTCGAACGCGAGACGCAATACGTTGGCGTTGAATGCCCCGCACAAGCCGCGCTCGCCGGAAGCAACCAGCACCAGCACGCGTTCCTCGGGGCGTTGCGCGAGCAACGGAAACTGCTCGGGATTTTCGATGCGGGACATCGCCGAACGAAGGACTTCGCGAATTCCTCCGGCGTAGGGCCGCAGGGACACCGCGGTTTCCTGCGCGCGGCGCAAACGGGCCGCGGCGATGAATTTCATCGCGCGCGTAATCTGCTGGGTATTCTTCACCGAGCGAATGCGCCGCCGGAAATCGAGAAGTGTGGGCATCGGGAAATTAGGTTCGCGGAGCTAGGCGCGGGCCGTGGCCGCGCTGGCCTGGAATTGCTCCTTGAATTCCCCGATGGAGCGCTTTAGTTCCGCGCGCGTATCGTCGGTGATTTGCTTCTTCGTGGCAATCTGCGTCAACAGAGATCCGTAGCGCGCGTGCATGTATTCCACAAGGTCCTTCTGGAAACGCTGAACGTCGGCGACCGCGACATCGTCGATCAGGCCGCTGGTGCCGGCGAAGATCACCAGGACCTGCTCTTCGACCGCGAGCGGAGCGAATTGGCCCTGCTTCAGGATCTCCACGAGCCGCTGTCCTCGCGCGAGCTGCGCCTGCGTTGCCTTGTCGAGTTGGTCGGAACCGAACTGCGCGAAGGCCGCGAGTTCGCGGTATTGCGCCAGATCAAGCCGCAAGGAACCGGCCACCTGCCGCATGGCTTTGATCTGCGCATTGCCGCCGACGCGGCTCACGGAAAGACCCACGTTGATCGCGGGCCGTATGCCGCTGTTGAACAAATCCGCCTCAAGATAGATCTGTCCGTCGGTAATCGAAATCACGTTGGTCGGAATGTAAGCCGAAACGTCGCCCGCCTGCGTCTCGATGACGGGCAGCGCCGTGAGGGAGCCCGCGCCCAATTTGTCGTTGAGCTTGGCGGCGCGCTCCAAAAGGCGTGAGTGGAGATAAAAAACGTCGCCGGGAAACGCTTCGCGTCCGGGAGGCCGCCGCAGCAGCAACGAAATCTCGCGATAGGCTTGCGCGTGCTTGGAAAGATCGTCGTAAAAGCAGACGGCGTGACGTTTGGTATCGCGGAAAAATTCGCCCATCGCGCAGGCCGCGTAGGGAGCGATGTATTGCAGTGTGGCCGGTTCGGTGGCCGATGCCGCGACAACGATGGTGTAATCCATGGCGCCCGCGTCGGTCAGGATTTTCACCACCTGCGCGATGGTCGAGCGTTTTTGCCCGATCGCGCAGTAGATGCAAATCATGTCTCCGCCCTTCTGGTTGATGATGGTGTCCAGAATGATGGCGGTCTTGCCGGTCTGGCGGTCTCCAATGATCAGCTCACGCTGCCCGCGGCCGATGGGGATCATCGAGTCAATGGACTTGATCCCTGTCTGCAGCGGCTCGCGTACAGGTTGCCGATCTACAACGCCCGGGGCGATGCGCTCGATGGGGATGCGCTTATCAGTGGAAATGGGCCCTTTGCCGTCGAGCGGAATTCCCAGCGGGCTCACCACCCGGCCTACCATGGCTTCGCCTACCGGAGCGGACATGATTGTGCCCGTCCGCTTGACCGTATCGCCTTCCTGCACGAGCGTGTATTCGCCCAGCAAAACCGCGCCGACCTGATCTTCTTCGAGGTTGAGCGCGATGCCGAACACATCGTGGGGAAAGGCCAGCATTTCACCGGACATTGCCTTTTCCAGGCCATAGACGCGCGCGATACCGTCGCCCACCGAGATTACCGTGCCGACTTCCTCGACAGCGACCGCCTGTTCGTAATTGGCGATCTGCGCCTTCAGTATCTTTGTGATTTCATCTGCTTTGATCGAAGCCATTCGTGTCTTGCTCCTATTCCGAAATCATCTTGGCGCGCAGGCGATCCAGTTGCGCGCGCACCGAACCGTCATAAATCGTGGAACCAATCCGCACCACCGCGCCGCCGATCAGCGCCGGATCGGTCGTGCACTGCGCCTGCACTTTGCGCCCGGTCAATTTCGCCAGTGCGGCGTCGATTTCGGCGCGTTCCGAGGATGTCAATTCCACCGCGGATGTTACCGTGGCCTGCGTAATTCCCTGGCGCGCGTCGAGCAGCGCGCTGAACGCCTGTTCAATTTCAATCAGCATCCCGGCGCGCCGCTGGTCGACGATCACGAACAAATAATTCCGCAGCGTGCGGCTCGCGCCCATGCGCTGGACGAGTTGCTCGATCGCGGCGTGCTTGATGGCCCGCGTAATCGAGGGATTCGCCAGGAAGGCGTGCAGATCATCGGATTCGCGCACCATGGCCGCAAACGCGGCCAGTTCCTGCTTTACCTGGTCGGCTTGCTTATTCTCCAGCGCCACGTCGACCAGTGCGCCCGCATATCGCTCCGCCAGCGCCTTCAATTCTTGCTCCTTCCAAGATCACCCAGGAAGGAGTTGAATAATTTTGAACGAACTCCCTGATTCATCCTGGATAGGATGAGCGCTCCGGCGCGCTCCACGGCCATGGACGCAGCCATTTCCCGAAGCTGATGCTGCGCGGCGCGTTCCGAGGCATCGAGCTCGCCGTGTGCTGCCTGCCGGATTTTTTCGATTTCGGCCTTGCCTGAAAGGCGCAATCGTTCCGCTTCGGCCACGCCGCCCTGCCGCGCCGCCTCGCGCATTTCCGAAACTTCCTGGTCGAGCCGCGAAATCTTGGCGTTGACTTCGCTCAACTCGCGGTCCGCCTCCGCCTTGTCGGCAGTGGCTTCGTGGATGCTCGCCGCGATGGCCTTCGCGTTGCCGCGGAAAAAGGCCCCGCCATGCTTGGCTATTAGATAGGCCATTCCCCCGAATACAAAAAAGAAGTTGAGCCAGCGAAAGGCAACTCCCGCGGGAGATTCGGCGGGATCTTGCTCGGCCGCTTCAGCAGCCAGCATGGGAACCGCTGAAAGCAGAAAAATCGTGCACACGCCCACAGCCAACGAAATCCATCGTCGCCAGGATTTCATTGCGGCCTCCCGGCAAGGATGGCTTCGGCAATTTCGCCCGCCAGCACGGCGCTGGATTGTTCGAGCTGCGCGCGCGCTGCTTCCACATCCGCGGCCAGTGCTTTTTTCGCAGCTTGCAAATCCAGCTGCTCCGCCAGACGAGCCGCGTTGATGGCCGCCTGACGTTCGTCGAGCACGCGACGGCGAACTGCTTCCTGCTCGGCAAAAATTTCCGCGCGCGCCATGCGCAACGCGTCGTTGTAAACGCGCAACTTTTCCCGCACGGCCGCGCGGCTCGCTTCCGCTTCCTGCCGCGCGCCTTCGGCCCGCTTGTGGCGCTCCGCAAGCACGCGCGCGAGGGGCCCGAAAAAACTCCAGCGCAGGAAGAAGTAAAAAAGCAAAACGATAATGACTGTAGGCACAGCCGACAGGAACAAATCACCGAGTTGGCTAAAGATTCCCACCGATTATTCAGGGCATCCGACCATGCCCAGTTGCGTCTTCTCCGGTAAACCTGGGGTACACACCCGCCCTTCAGGCTATTCTTGGTCTGAACAAAGGAGTGATTTTATAACATTGCAGGGCGATTCGCGCAAGTGGTGCCGGAAAGTGGAAGTGGGTCAAATTCCCATAACCGGACCCATTATAAAAGGGCGCCCCTAGGAAGTAGGTCTTGATCGTCCACATCAACGCCTACAACAAGGAGCACCCTCATGAATGACTGTCGCTATGATTGGGTTGGATGTTCATCAACCAGCGATATCGGCTGCAGTAATTACCAGAGGCTGGCGTCCGTCGCCGAGCCGGGCCCCCAGGCGAATCGGGCCGCCGTCGCGAAAAGGTCGGATGGGTGCCGAGTCTCCTGGCCGCGAATTTTGGAGGTCTAGAACGCCACGCACTGACCCTGTTTCTGCGCGGCCGTGTTTCCTCCTCCCGTAATCGAGGAGTCCTGCTGACATTCCAGGTTGTTACCGACAATGTTGCTAAACACCTGCGTCGCCGCCGTATTGTTCTGGTCCTGCAGATTCCCGGTGACGAAGTTGCCGTTTACGATCGTGTCTGCCGAGTTGTTCTGGTCCTGCAGGTTACCAGTAACGAGGTTGCCGCTGACGGTAGTGGCTGCCGTGTTGTTCTGTACCGTGAGATTGCCAACTGTATTGCCAACCGCGGTGGCCGTACCCGTGTTGTTCTGTATGGCGAGATTGCCGCCAAGGTGATTACCAGCGCACAAGGCCGGCGCGGCAGCCCCGATCAGCACCGGGGCTCCATTGTTCTGGAATTGCAGATTGCCGCGCACACTGGTGTCGCAAATTTGGCTCTGCCCCGTCCCCGACGGAATATTTTGGATCTGCAAGTTACCACCGATTGCGGCGGACGGACCGATCGAGAAAGTGCCTCCTCCTTGAACCTGCACATTTCCGCCAATCGCGGAATTGCTGATCGCCAGAGTGCCGCCGACTTGATTGCCCGCGCAGGGCGCTGGGGCGGGAGGCCCGAGCGGTGGCACGGCAGGCGCGAGTGGCGGGGCGGCAGGCCCGGGCGGCACCGGGGTGGCTGGGCCGCAAATCGGGGTTGGCCCGGGCAGGAGATTTTGGATCTGCAGGTTGCCACCAATCGCTGAATAGCCGATCGCAAGGCTTCCGCCAGTTAGGGTGATATTGCCAGTTACGCTGGCGCTCACCATGTTACAAGTTTGGCCGCTCGTGACAGTCACATTGCCAATGAAAGCTCCGGTATAAACGCCATTGCAATTGCTGCCAGACTGGAGGGGAAGGGCGGCAACAAAGCCGATGTCACGGAAATAGTTTGCACTCTCATAAGTGTTCGTTGGGAATGTCCCTGGAGGGCCGTACAGGCCGTTATTACCGACGACCGAGCTCAAGTCTTCATTGATCACTTGCGACGACAGCCCTCCATCCGTGGCCACGTAGTATGTGCCGCCAGTATTTACGCTGACCACGTATGTCGTGTTGGCGGTGATGGCGAATGGGCTGGCTAGAGGCTGCACCTGCCAGCCCGAAGCGCTCTCATTCGTAAAAGTTACCGAGGCCAGCAATTGACCCGTGCCGGACCAAATGCGGCCGGTATGCGTCCCGGTTTCGCTGGGAGCCTTCCAGAAGCGGACGGCAGTAATTTGGCCGGCGATATCGCTGGTGAAAGCGGTACCCAGTTCGTAGTTCGCATTGGGACCATCACTGGTATTGGTCACCACTGGGGTTTGCGTTGTGAACAGAGTTTCGTCAGCCCATGAGGGCTGAGCAGCCACGAGAGGTATAAACAATAGTGCCACTGCAAAAATACAGCCCTTTACACGAAAACGCATCGCTGAATCCCCCCGGCACTTTCAGCCGAAAATAACCGCTAAGACTTCAGCACACCGCGTACCATTTCCGGACTAGAACAGCGTACAGACAAATTACTGATTAAGAGTGAGTTGGACTGCATAAGAAGAAAGCGGCCGTGCGTCAGCGGAGAATTGCGGAAATGTATTGCGCAAGAACGGTCTGGATGGGTAATAAAGATCGTTAGTCCGTTCTGCGACGTCTAGTACACCCAATCCCGGCTATGAGAAGGCCGGTCTCCGACCGAATGCGACACCCTCCCAACGATCGATGCGCTCAACGCGCAATACAAGGAGACCGGAATTCTCATCCCATCTGATAGACGGTGCCACCTCAATCAGCCGATGCAACATCGTCTGCTATTAATCTTTTCTCTCAAGTTGGCGTTTATGATGCGAGCGAGACGATTAATACGGGGGGGCGTTGCCGGAAACTGGGCAACTAACTCTTCAGGTCCAAACCCGCATTCCAAACAGAGAATTCATCTGGACGCTTCGGCCAATCTGACTCGATCGTCACGTTCTTGAGGGCATGTGCCACAGCGTCCTTGGCGAGGACCTCGTTGCGGGCATGGTCGGTGATGTTGTCGTAGAGCAATTGCGTCGGTTCCGGATCGAGTTCCTTGTTGTACTCATCGGTGATTTCCGTGGCCATATGCTGGAGCAGCTTGCTGGACTCGGCGTCCAGATCTGCGCCGCTGATGTCCACTTGTTTGCCCATGTAGGTCGCGGCGATTCGCTCGGCGACCTTGTCGGCGGTCTGGTAGTAGTATTCCGAGATCTGACGATGCCCGTCCTCATGATCGAGCACGTGCTGGGTCGCGCCGGTCGGCGCCCAGATGGTGACGTTGAGTTGCAGCGTCACTTTGATCTGCGTGACGGTGACGGTCGCATGCGTGGCATCCGTTTGCCGCGTCTCACCGCCGACGCTGGCGTTCGACAGGAAATTGGAATCGCACTCCGCGGTTTCCCCTCCATGCAGTGGCGGCAGATCGGGCGGCGGGCTGGCGGGATCAAACGTGCGGTTTCCGAAATTGACGGGCTGCTTGTTGACCGCGATCCCGGAGGTTTCCTTTGCCTGGCGGCGCGAGGATAGGTCCCGCCACTTCAGCGCGCCGAAGACCAGCGCTGTTAACAATACGAAAAGCAAAATGGTCAGGCGCAAGGGTGACAAAACCTCCGCTCTCCATTTTGCGAATAAGACACGTCCGGAGCCATGAATTTACGGTGGCGGATGACGGGAAAGGCACTCTCGCCGGCATGCCGAGACATGTCCCTGTAAGAAGACGATCGGTAAGCGGGCCTCCTTATTGCAGTGCGGGCACGAGTAGGCCCCTTATCTAATAACTAAAGACATCGATATAATAATTATGATATGGTCGGCGCAACATTCGGGGTTGTACCGGGTTCACAGAACCGATACATGGAGGTCTCATGGTCCCCCAGCCAAAGCAGTCGTCCGCTGCTACACCAAGCGATGCCGAGTTTGAGTGGTTGTTGTGTCTCGCGGCCGCGATGCAGGCCCGTGAACAAGAATCAGCCAAGATTGCAACTGGCGACCGTCCTGCACCCCAACCGAGATTCCTGCACGTGCTGCGCGCGTTAGTGAAGGGGCTGCATAAGCCGCAACGAAATCGAGCAGCATAATGGGATTCCTGGAACCTACCATTCCTTACGCGCACTGGAGCTCGCCCGCAATTATTCTGCATCTAAATCTTCAGCTAGAATAGCGGAATCTCTCGATTTCGCTCGAGCAAGTCTGCTTTACTGGCAAATGCATTGTGTTGACTCCTTGAGAAGCGTAAGATGCGCGGACGAGATTCCCAAATTGGGACTTCCGGTTGATACAATATTCGCCACCTAGATGACCGGAGAACCGGAACGAAGGTTCCAGAGCACGCAGCTTTGGGAAAACACGTATGAGGAGATAAACCATGTTGCGCATAAACGATGAAGCCCCCAATTTCACCGCCGAAACTTCGCAGGGCACGATCAATTTCCACGAATGGATCGGCAACGGCTGGGCCGTTTTGTTTTCGCACCCCAAGGACTTTACCCCGGTGTGCACCACCGAACTGGGTTATATGGCCGGGCTGCAGCCGGAATTCAAGAAGCGTAACGTCAAGATCATCGGCTTGAGCGTGGACCCGGTGAGCAGTCACACCAAATGGGCCGTGGACATCGAAGAAACTCAGGGTCACAAGGTGGACTACCCGATGATCGGGGACCCAGAACTCAAAATAGCCAAACTCTATGACATGCTGCCGGCGGACGCGGGCAGTACTTCCGATGGCCGCACGGCAGCCACCAACGCCACTGTGCGCACCGTGTTCGTGATCGGTCCCGACAAGAAGATCAAGCTGATGCTGAGCTACCCCATGAGCACAGGCCGCAACTTCGACGAAGTGCTGCGCGTGCTGGATTCGATTCAGCTCAGTACCAAGCACCAGGTGTCAACACCTGTGAACTGGAAACCCGGCGAGGACGTCATCATCAGCGGCAGCGTTTCGGATGAAGAGGCCAAGAAGAAGTATCCGGGCGGCTGGAAGTCACCCCGGCCTTACATGCGGATCGTTCCCCAACCGAAGTAACTTTCCGCGACCGAGGGTTCAGGGTGATCTTCAAGCAATTCTATCTGCCGTGCCTGGCGCACGCGTCTTACATCATTGGAGACGAGGCGACAGGTACGGCAGCCGTCGTTGACCCGCAACGCGACATCGACCAGTACATTGCGTTTGCCGCCGAACAGGCGCTCACGATCAAGCACGTCTTCCTGACGCATCTGCACGCCGATTTCGTCGCCGGGCATCTGGAGTTGCGCGATCGCGTGGGCGCGACGATCTATCTCGGCGCCGCGGCGAAAGCGGGGTACGCGTTTACCCCGCTACACGATAGCGACGCCGTCGAGTTTGGACGCGTGCGTCTAAAGGCGCTGGAAACGCCGGGGCACACTCCGGAGTCGATTTCCATTCTCGTCTACGACCTGAACGCCAGCGAAACAACGCCCCACGCCGTGCTCACCGGAGATACCCTTTTCATCGGCGATGTGGGGCGGCCCGATCTGCGCGCGTCGCTGGGGTGGTCGGCCAAAGATCTTGGCGGCATGCTTTTCGATTCGCTGCACACCAAGCTATTGCTGCTGCCGGACCAGAGCCTGGTGTACCCAGCTCACGGCGCAGGCTCGCTCTGCGGGAAGTCGCTCAGCAAGGAAACCGTATCCACGATGGGAGAGCAGCGCCGGCTCAACTACGCGCTGCAGCCCATGAGCAAGGAAGCTTTCATACAAGTGGTGACTGCCGATCAGCCGGACGCCCCCGCCTATTTCACCTATGACGCCGTGCTCAACAGCGAAGAGCGGCCCACGCTGGAGCAAACCCTCGCGCGCGTGAACGCCATGATGCTCGACGAGGTGCTGGCGTTGCAAAAGACAGGCGCGCAGGTTCTCGATACGCGCGATTGCGGTGAATTTGCGGCGGCGCACCTGAAGGGAAGCATCAACATCGGCCTCGGCGGCCAGTATGCCACGTGGGCTGGGACCGTGCTGGACCGGGACCATCCCATCGTCATCATCGCCGACCCCGGCCGGGAAGGCGAATCGGCTACGCGACTCGGGCGCATCGGCTTCGATCACGTGGTTGGATATTTGAAGGACGGATTGCACAGCCTGAAATTGCGCCCGGATTTGACGGTCACAACGGAACGCCTCAGCGCGCCGTTTGCCGCGGAACTTTTGTCATCGAAGGATGCGCCTCTGGCCATCGACGTCCGCACGCCGCGCGAGCACGATCAGAAATATATCGCCGGAAGTTTGAGCATTCCGCTCAATCACCTGACGGAAAACCTGGAACGGCTGCCGAAGGACCGTCCCCTGCTGGTCTACTGCGCGGGCGGCTACCGGTCCTCGATTGCCGCGAGCTTGTTGCAACGCCGGGGATTTCACGATGTCAGCGAGATCGCCGGAGGGATCGTAAGCTGGGAAACCGCGAAGCTTCCTGTGCAAAGCATCTCAGCTTTGCCGAACTAACTGCGTATCTCAAAGACGGCGCGCCCTGGACACATAGGTTCGGATCAATTTTGATTCGTCTTCCATCGACCAAACGAGCAGGCCCTTCTTTTTCAAAATGTCGATTCCGGGAGCAGGCAGGAATGTGGTGATCAATTCTATGATTTCCGTGGGTTGCAAACGTGCCGCTGCCTGAAGCACGGTGGTGACCGGCATATGGTCTGGGTTGCTGGCGCGTTCGTCGATCGATACCGCGATTTTGGAAGTGTCGAACCATTCCGGGCGGCGCGATAAGTAGGAGTTCACGACGCGGGTTGCCTCTTCGGCAGGCAGGTTTGCCTGTCCTACCGCCGCACGCAACCGATTGACGAGTTCGAGTACGGGCAAGTGGCCTACGGCGGCCGCTTGTTGAAGGGAAGCGACTTTGCCCACACTCTTTCGCAGAATCGGATTCTTCAATTTCCGGAACGGAGGCGCAAGCCCGATCAGAAGTTCCTCCACCTCCGGGTATCGGTCGAGCAGCGCCGCAACCTTGGTGGACGGCAGAATCGGAATTTCGTCATCGGACACGTTTTCCTCCGGCAATACGACGAGCGGCATCCTGATTTTTTATAGACTATGTTAAACCTGCCCTCCTCGCAGTGACCTGCATCACGCGCCGCCGGTGGTGCCGCGCTCACCTGACAAGTTGGGCCTCCAGTCGGCCCTGTGTATAATTCTTCCTCAATCTTCGCCAACAGCGCGTAGCCCAAAACCAGGAGACCGCAAGATGCCCGCAAAATACCGAGCTGACCACGTTGGAAGTTTCTTGCGCCCTCCCGACTTAATCGCAGCGCGCCAGTCTGCAGCCACCGATCCGGAACGCCTGCGGGAAATCGAAGACCGCCACATTTTGCGCGTCCTTGCAAAACAGAACGAACTTGGTTTCGAGATTTTCACCGACGGAGAACTGCGCCGGCGCAATTTCATGAGCGACTTCACCGACGCCGTCGAAGGGTTCGACCTCGATGAGGGACTCGCCCGCAAGTGGGAGGCCGGGCAGGCCAAGGATACCAGCGTAAGCAAGGTCACTGGAATCGTGACCGGCAAGCTTCACCAGGTGCGACCCCTAACGGGACATGAGCTGCCCTTCCTCAAGGCCCATGCCCCGGGCGCCATCAAAATGACGCTTCCGAGCGCCACGCAGTTCCCGGCAATTTCCTTCAGCCGCGGCGTCACCGACAAAGTCTACCAAGACCATTCCGCGCTGCTGTGGGACATCGTCGCGATCATGAAGACGGACCTTGCGCGCCTCTCGGCGGACGGCGTGCAGTACATACAGATCGACGCGCCGCGCTATAGTTACTTCATGGATCCGAAGTGGCGCGAATGGATCCGCACGGAAATGAAGGTCGAGCCCGACGCCTTGCTCGATGAATCGATCCGCGCGGACAATGCTTGTTTCGAGGCGGCCCGGCGCCCCGGCGTCACGTTGGCTATGCACCTTTGCAGGGGCAACAACCGCAGCCACTGGTATGCGGAAGGTGGCTACGACGCCATTGCGGAGAAGCTCTTCTCGACCATGGCTGCCGATCGATTCCTGCTGGAATACGATGACGCGCGCTCCGGCACATTCGAGCCGTTGCGCCTGGTTCCGCGAAACAAGACCGTCGTGCTCGGGCTGGTAAGCTCGAAGCTGCCCCAGCTCGAAAACGCCGATGACCTCGTGGCGCGCATTCGTGAAGCGTCCAAATACTTTCCCCTCGAAAATCTGGCGTTGAGCCCGCAGTGCGGCTTTGCCTCGACCATGGAAGGGAACCTCCTCACCGAGGACGAACAGTGGGCCAAACTGCGGCTGGTCGTGGAAACGGCGCGGAAGGTGTGGGGATGAACGACAGAATGGCGGGTCAGTGCACCATCGATGCGACGAGCAGCAGTTGGCCCGACCGAGGTTTTATTTAGGGCAACTTTTCGGCTCCGCCTGGGTTGAATTGGCCGACACCAGGGGTGCCCATGCCTACCCAGCCAAAGAAATCGCTGCTCGATCTCCAAAGCGATGCAGAGCTTGAATGCTTGCTCTTCCTCGCCGCTGCGTTGCAGGCTCACGAGCAACAGGGGGTAGAGCTCGCGCCTGACTCCCAACCGCCGCAGGCGCCAACGTTCTTTGGCGAATTGCAAGCCATGTGGAAGGGATTCCGCAAACCAAACCGCAAACACACGGCCCAGCGCTAGGGCAATTTCGCCAGAAATGCGCGCATTTCCCGCAGCACGTCTGCCTCGTTTGACAGGAAAATCAAGTGATTTGCATGGGGGATTCGGACCACGCGAGCGGAATGCACGCCTTTTTCAAATGCCTTGGCTTGCGCCTCGGTGGTGGCTAAATCCCGGGCTTCATACGCTGCGCGCTCTCTGGGGTTATGGTCGGCAAAAGGCCCCACGTCGTGCGGGGCGGCATAAATGGCCAGGACTGGGACGCGAATGTCCGTGTACTTCTGTTCGCCCGCAAGGATAGCTGTGGTGACGCGCTGAGGATAGCGCAGCCTGTTAAAGATAACGCTTCCGTCGGGCCGGTGTACAAACGTTTCGCGGAGTTCGGCCTCCGGGTAATTTATGCCCCGGACGCGCTGGGCCCAGGCGCGCACCGCCGCGTAACTTGCGGTGTCATCGATCGTCGGACGTGGGGGCGTTACGGGTGGCGTTTGCAGGTCTTCTCTCAGTTCCCGCAGGTCGCGCTCGAACGCCGGCAGGTTTTCCCGCAGCAGCTTATCCGCCATCTCGTCCAGGTCCGGCGGGCCCTTTCCGGGCTGTAACTGGTCCAGATCCTCGCGCAGTTCGCGAAGGTCGATCAGATAGCTTCCCAGCGACTCGTCATAATACGCATATGAATAGCCGGCATCGAGGTAGATCAGCCCGGCGACGCGTTCGGGATGCCGGGTTCCCACCGAACTGAGTTCCTCCCCTGCGATGGAGTGTCCCACCAGCACCGGCCGGTCAAGTTTCAGGTAGTCGAGCACCGCCAGGACGTCGTCCCCGAGCCGGTCGGCCGAGTATCCGGAGTCCGGAGCGCTGGACTCGCCGTAACCGCGCCGCGTGATTCCGTACACGTGATATTGCGGCGTAAGCTTGGGTGCAAAATCATCAAATACATGAGCCGTGTTTCCCTGGCCCGCGAGCAGAACCAGTGGCCTTCCGGAACCGCCCCAGTCGAGAACCTCCAGCCTGACATCCTCTTCCACCGTTACAAACTGCACCGTGTGCGGCGAGGGGTCTTGCCACGGGGGGTCCTCCGGCGCTTGCGCGGACACACGCGCCGCCAGCGAAAACAGCAGCAAGATCGAGGCACTCACCCAGCGAGGAACACACATGACGCGTTCTACCCCCGTGCCTACTCGAACGCTAAATCTAACACAGTCTTACGAACCTGATACTGCTCGAATAGTTGCATAAGGGTGGAATCCCGAATGTCGGGCGGCCTCTACAAAAGCTGCTACCAACAATGCTCAGCGGTTTTTGTAGAGGCCGTTGTGTCCCGTGTTTTTCGGGACGGAACGGGCACATTTCAAATTGCATCGCTACAAAATGAGTGAATTAAAAGCCGGCGGAGGGCAATTCGTCACCGTGGCAGCCGGTGACAAATCTGGGTCTACTACAAAAGGAATTACAGAAATATTTTCACCGAATTTCTTCGACTCCAGGCAGCGATATTTCGGATAAGTCCTTGGCAGACCCCGGGCGAGATTGACTCCCCAGCCGGCATCGAAGACCCAAACTCTGTCGCCGGACTTCAGACCGTTGGCGCGCGCCATTTGTTGAAATTGAGACAAGAACTGCTCCGGCGGCACCTTCCACTCCTCGAAGGACACAATGGAGCGCCCGTTACACTCGATTTTGGAGTACGCTCCGCGGATTGTTTCGATGGGGATGACTACTTTGGGGCCGCATAGATAATACGAAATCATGAGGGCGCTCTGGTTGTCCGTCAGGATGAGCTCTCCCGGAGGAATCGATTGCTGCATGTGCTTCACCGCGGCGGTCATCAGCGTCCGGCTCTGATTTTCTTTGGTGATGAATGGTTCAGACAATTTGCCCGAAGTATTCGACGCCGCTACCAACAGAACGGCAATCACGGCCGCGACCCAGACCTTCTGCCCGTAAATTGCGGAAATCAGGAAGCTGACCGCCGCGATCGCAAATGGGGCGAGAAACACTGTGTGGCGGCTGCCCACGTAGGGATAGAATCCGGCGATGGCTGCGCCCCAAACCGCGACGAAGGGTAGCAACATCAGCAGGCCGGCATGCCGGGATCGAGGGCTGCCGGGTCGCCAAACGATATCTCTGACCAATAGAAACGCAACTGCCGCGATCCAGAGAAGCAGCAGGGCTAAGGCGGTATAATGATTCTCGAACAGGAATAAAAAAACTTCCAGCGTGTGTTCCCTCGTGAATGTGAACAGGCCTTCTCGGCCCGGCCGGAAATAGGCCAGATCAAAGGGCATGGCCCAAAACGAAATACTATTTCTGATCTTCGATACGTGAGTGACGTATAGAAACCCGTAGATGGCCAGCGCTCCGGTCTGCCCGCTGGCCCAGGCAACCACAACCTTTCGCGGAAGCTCGGACGCGGCAATTCTGGCCAGCCCATACACACCCACGGCCAGAGCAAAAAAAAGTGCAGAGTAATGGGAAAGAATCGCCAGGTAAAGAAACAAGGAAAAATACCACATCATGCTGACGGACTTTTCCCGGAAGGCCATTTCGATAAAGTACAGGGCGGCCGTTTCACAAAGCAGAAGCAGGGCATACGATCGCACCTCGGCGGAAAGCGCGATAAGTGCCGGGGAAAAAGCAACCAGGATGAGACCCATCACGCCGGCCGCCTGGCCGAAAACAATCCCGATCCACTTGTACGCAACCCAGCACAGCGCCGTTCCCGCAAGCACCGAGGGCAGGCGCAGCATCAGCTCGGAGCGCCCCAGAAAATGCCAGAAATAGACCAGAAAATAAAGAAGGGGAGGATGCGCGTTGGTCAGGCTGGCCTTGTAGGCTTGGAAAATGGATGCCTGGTTGAGCAGGAGGTAATGCAGTGCCTCGTCAGGATTCAAATAACTTCTGGCCGCGTCGAGCACCCTGACCACGAATCCGGCGGCTACCACCGCAAGCGCAATCACATTCAGGCGCTCGCGCAGCCACCTTTCGACAACTGCCTCCCGGTTGGTTTCACGCGGTTCGGGCAATCCTGCGGCAATTTCCTGCGGTGAATCGGGTCCCGCATTGACCTCGATGACGGGGTTCACGTGTTTGTCGGCATCCTTTTGTTATTGAACGCGCTGGCTTCAAGTTATGTCCATAGGCAGTTGGTTTATGTTGTCCGAATTGCTACCGACCGATCGTTGCAAGGGGCGGGTGTGGTGACTCAATTTGAAATGTGCCCGTTCCGTCCCGAAAAGCGCGGGACGGAACGTCCTCTACAAAAGCCGCCCAGCGTTGTTGGTAGCAGGTGTCGTGGAGGCCGCCCATTCTTGGGGCAGGCAGCTGTTTATATTTTCGTGGACTGAATTGAGTCGCCACAGCGCGAGGCGCTGGCTTGCTGGGGTTGAATCGGGCGCGTTAGAATGATTTGCCCTCGAAGTACACCACAAGGAGAACCTGATGTCCGCGTTTCCCGGTGTTGATTTCCTGGATTTTGATTCCCTGCTGAACGATGAGGAGTTGTTGGCCCGCAGGACCGCGCGGCAGTTTGTCGACGAGCAGGTGATCCCCATCATCGAGAAGCACAACCGCGAGGCCACCTTTCCCATGGAACTGGTGCCGCAACTTGGCGAGCTGGGATTTTTTGGGGCGAACCTCAAGGGCTACGGCTGCGCGGAGATGGGTAATGTGGCCTACGGCCTGGTGATGCAGGAACTTGAGCGCGGCGATTCGGGCCTGCGCAGCTTCGTTTCTGTGCAAAGCGCGCTGGTGATGTTTCCCATTTATACGTACGGGTCACAAGAGCAAAAGGACAAGTGGCTCGCGCGACTGCAGAGTGGCCAAGCCCTGGGCTGCTTCGGCTTGACCGAGCCGCAATTCGGCTCCAATCCCGGCGGGATGCTGACGCGCGCCGTGCGCCGCGGCGATCGCTACGTGCTCAACGGCGAAAAAATGTGGATCACCAACGGATCGATCGCGGATGTGGCCGTAATCTGGGCGAAATGCGAGGACGACCGCATTCGCGGCTTCCTGGTCGAAAAGGGAACGAAAGGTTTCCAGGCCCGGGATGTGCACGGGAAGCTCTCGCTGCGCGCTTCGGTCACTTCCGGCCTGTCGATGAGCGATTGTGAAATCCCTGCGGAAAATTTGCTGCCCGGCGCGGCCGGATTGAAGGGACCCCTTGGATGCCTCACGCAGGCGCGCTACGGCATCGGCTGGGGCGCGATCGGCGCGGCCATGGCATGCTACGACACCGCCCTGCAATACGCCAAAACGCGCAAGCAATTTCAGAACAAGCCGATTGCCTCTCACCAGCTCGTGCAGGACAAACTGGTGTTCATGATCACGGAAATTTCCAAGGCTCAATTGATGGCGCTGCACCTGGGCAGATTAAAAGACAAAGATCGCCTGGATCCCGCGCACATCTCCATGCTGAAAATGAATAGCGTCTGGATGGCCATGGAAACAGCGCGCAAGGCCCGCGATATTTTGGGCGCCAACGGGATCGTCGACGATTACTGCATCATGCGCCACATGAACAACCTCGAATCGGTGTATACCTACGAGGGCACGCATGACATCCATCGCCTGGTAATCGGCGAGCGCATCACGGGCATTCCCGCGTATTTCTGATGACCGTGAGGAGAGAGTTTATCGCGAATGGTGCTTGTGGGTCGCGGTTTCACAGTTTGCGGAAAAAACCCCTTAACGCGTCATTCCGAGCGGAGCGAGGAATCCCTCTGCGGTTTAAATCCAACAAAAGAGGGATTCCTCGGCACGCAGCGTGCCTCGGAATGAAAATATGAAAGCGCGACTCCTGCCTACAGCGATACGCTGTCGGTGGGAAACCTTTAAGGAAAGGAGTCGCGCATGAGTGAGTATATCGCGTTTGATTCGCATAAGCGGTACAGCTGGGTAGACCGGGAAGACCACTCGACCGGAAAAAGCAGTGGCCATCGTCTGGAACATGCTCCGGGGGCGGTGCGAGAATATCTGAGCGGCAGTGAGCCGGGGACGGCCGTGGCGGTGGAAGCGACCGGGAATTGGTATTGGATTATTGATGAGATCGAGCAGGCCGGCCTGGTGCCGCAGCTGGTGCATCCGCGAAAAGCGAAGCTGATGATGGGGCAGACCAACAAGACCGACAAGCTGGACGCGCAAGGGTTGAATCGTTTGCAGCGCAACGGGACGCTGCCCACGGTGTGGATTCCGCCGGGGCCGCTGCGCGATTTGCGCGAGCTAACCCGCACGCGACTGGTGCTGGTGGCGCAGCGCACGCGGCTCAAGAACCGTCTTTCGGCCACGCTGGCCAAGTGGGGAACGCCTGCGAGCGAATGCAGTGATCCCTACGGGAAACGCGGACGCGCCGAACTGGAGAACCATCTGCAGCGCTTGCCCGAGCAGACGCGCTGGGTGAGCGGGCAGTTGCTGGCGCAGTTGGATTTTGTAAGCAGCCAGGTGCGGGAACTGGAGCAGCGACTGGAGAAGTTGGTCGAAGTCACCGAGGCCATGCAATGGCTGTTGAGCATGCCGGGAGTGGGCGTAATTCTGGCGGCGACGATCGCGTTGGAGATCGGAGAGGTCCAGCGATTTCCCAGCGCCATGCACTTGGCTAGTTATGCGGGAACCACGCCACGCGTACACGCCAGCGGCGGGAAAGTGCGTTACGGCCCGCTGCGCACGGACGTGAACCGGTATTTGAAGTGGGCCTTTGCCGAAGCGGCCAACTCGGTGGCGGTGAATCATACGCGGCGCCCGGAGCGGCACGTCAGCCAGTTGTACCGGCGGCTGCGTCAGCGCAAGGGACATCCCAAAGCGATTGGAGCCGTGGCGCGGCATCTGGCCGAAGCCGCCTTCCACGTGCTGCGGCAAAAAGAAATGTATCAGGACCCCAGTCTTGGTCGCGGTCGGACCAGCCAGGCGTAAGCGCGATGCCCGTCATGATCCCTTACTGGGATCGCGGAATGAATGCGACACCCCTGGCGAATAACTCCATGCCCCGTTGTCAGGGCGAAGAGATGACTCGGTACGACCCGCTTCACTGGGATTTGCATTGACAATAGCGCTTTCAGAGATGACGGCGTTTTGACTTTGTCCGCGGCCTGTTTAGCCGCTGAAGTCCCGCCCACGTTGGTTAACCATTCGTGGGAAGTGTTCTAAGGAGGCCCCGATGTTTCGCAATAGCGGATGGTCCATGGCAAGCCTGGAAATCATCTCACACGCCGTCATGCTTGCGGCCTTCCTGTTTGCGGTGGCCGTCCCGCCCGCATCGGCTCAGGAAAAACCAAAAATCCGCACCATCACGGCATTTATTCGCCTGGACGCGAGCCAGTACGCCCAGCAGATCACGGATACGCTCGGCATGCTGCGTAACGCCAAGGCCAGATACGAACTCGCAGGCTTCGAGGTGGAAACCATCCGCATCTCGACGCAGCCATTCCCCGAATACACGCGCGGCATGTCGAAGGAAGCAGCGCTGGCGCTCTTCCACGACCTTGATGCTCTCGCCAAGAGGGAAAAATTCGTCGCCAGCATCGGCCCCGCGCTGATGTCCGACAAGGATGATCCCGCGCAAGCGCAACTCCTGGCAGAAATTTTGGCCTCGACCAGCAATTTGCACGGCAGCGTCGTGGTGGCCGGAAGCGACGGCGTTCACTGGAAGTCGGTGCATGCCGCGGCGGACGTTATGAAATATCTCGAGGACCATACCGACCACAGCCTCGGCAATTTCCGTTTCGCCGCGATTGCCAACGTGCCCGCCTACACGCCGTTTTATCCCGCGTCGTATCACCAGGGCCTGGGACGTCAATTTGCCATCGCGCTCGAATCGGCGAACGTGGTCGCCGCGGTAATGGGTGTGCAGCGCGATCCGGAGGCGACTCGCCAGGCGCTGGTCTCCGAACTGGGAATGCACGCGCGCGCCGTGGAAGACATCGCCAGCAAAATCGACCAGGAAACCGGATGGACGTACCTGGGCCTCGATCTTTCTCCCGCGCCGATGAAGGACGCGTCGATCGGATCGGCGACGGCGGGATCGACCGGAGGCCGATTCGGCACCAGCGGCACGCTCACCGCGGTGGCCACCATCACTTCCGCGCTGCGCGATATTTCCGTAAAAAAAGTCGGCTATAACGGAGTGATGATGCCGGTGCTCGAAGACACCCGGCTCGCGCAACTCTGGGCCGAAGGCGCGCTCTCGATGGATCAACTTCTCGCCTATTCCGCTGTGTGCGGCACTGGCCTCGACACGATTCCTCTGCCGGGAGATGTCTCCGCGCAACAACTCGAACGCATCATCGGCGACGTCGCCACGCTTTCCGTGAAATTGTCGAAGCCACTCAGCGCGCGCTTGCTGCCCGTCGCGGGAGGAAAGCCAGGCGATATGACGACGTTCGACGATCCGAATCTGGTGAACACAGTCATCCAGGCGCTGCCATAATGTGAGACCTTTTCGTTGTAGGGGCACGGCATGCCGTGCCCTACACACTCTATAAAACTTCGAATCAATGAAAAATCTTTAGGCACAACTCATCGGCTGTTTCACTAGTTGTCCCGTCCCGCTTGGTTTAGGATATGGGACATGTCTTTGGCGGTATCGCGCGTGACCTGTGTCCGAACGCGCCAGATCCAAAAATCCTAATGGCCGGGTGACCTGATGGAAATCGAACTGAGTCTGGAATTCTTGCGCGTCGTAGAAAAAGCAGCCATTGAATCCGCAAAGACGATGGGGCTCGGCGACGGCCACAAGGCCGATCAAGCAGCCGTCGAGTGCATGCGCCGGGTGATGGACGAAGTGCCCATGGACGGCACGATCGTCATCGGTGAGGGCGAACGCGATGAAGCGCCCATGCTCTTCATCGGCGAAAAAATCGGAGCTGCGCAGCATGTTCGCGGATTCAATTTCCCCGCGGTCGACATCGCCGTCGATCCCCTCGAAGGCACCAACCTTTGCGCCACGGGCGCGCCTGGCTCGATCACTGTCCTTGCAGCGAGCGAAAAGGGCGGCTTGTTGCACGCCCCGGATTTGTATATGGAAAAAATTGTAGTGGGGCCATCCTGCAAGGGCTGCGTGGACCTCGACGCCCCGGTGCTCGACAATCTACGCGCGGTGGCGAAACGTCTTGATCGGGACGTGGAAGACCTGGTAGTCATTGTGCTCGATCGCCCGCGGCATGAAAACCTCATCGCGGATATCCGCGCGGCCGGCGCCCGCATTCGTTTGATCGGCGACGGTGACCTCTCGGCGGGCATCTCCGCGGCCGTGATCGGGACCGGGGTACATGCGGTCATGGGTACGGGAGGCGCGCCCGAAGGCGTGCTCACCGCCGCGGCGCTGCGCTGCCTGAACGGCGAAATTCAGGCGCGCCTGGTCGTCTCCAAGCCTGAGCATGAGGAGCGGCTGGCCAAAATGGGCGTTAAGGACTTCAAGCGTATCTATAAAACCGAAGATCTTGCGCCGGGAAAGAAAATTATCTTTGCGTGTACGGGCGTCACCGACGGGAACCTGTTGCGCGGCGTACGATTTTTTGGCGAA
The DNA here is from genome assembly GCA_963705015.1 of Terriglobia bacterium. Taxonomy (GTDB): domain Bacteria; phylum Acidobacteriota; class Terriglobia; order Acidiferrales; family UBA7541; genus Palsa-360. Next base: position 3,558,280 of record CAVPIN010000002.1, on the reverse strand, counting down.
GGAATCCGCACGCAATCGCTGATCGTCACGCTGGAAGAACGGCAGGTTCGCTTCGTCGACACCGTCACCCTGGACAAGCGTCCCGACGTTAAAGTGCGCTTCAGTTAAACTGGATGCGGGTACGGGCTGTACTTGTTTACCCTGAATCCAGAAGGGCAGCCCGTTTAGAATATGACCGCCCCGCAGGAATTGCGGACTACTCGCCTGCTGTTGCGTTCCTTCGAGCGCAAAGATATTCCTGCAATCGTGCGCCTCGCGGGGGCACGAGAGGTCGCCGCAACTACCTCCAATATCCCTCACCCCTATTCCGAAGACGACGCGCGAAGTTTTCTCACTTACGGTCAAGAGGAATTCCGTGCGAGACGTTCGGCAATTTTTGCGATCACGATACACAAGGAGGGTGACCTCTGTGGCGCCGTGGGGCTGACTATCAATCCATTGCAGCAGCGCGCCGAACTTGGCTACTGGATCGGCATTCCTTTCTGGCGCAGAGGATTTGCCACCGAAGCGGCCAGCGCCGTTGTGGCGTTCGGCTTTGAGACGCTTGGCCTGCACAGGATTCACGCGTCACATTTTGCCGGGAATGTCGCTTCGCAACGTGTCCTCGAAAAAATCGGCATGCGTCATGAGGGCCGCGCGCGAGGGCACGTACGCAAGTGGGACCGCTTCATCGACCTAGAAAATTACGGATTGCTGGCAACGGAATTTCGCACCAGGAAATAAAATCGTCCGGGTGTGGGCTGTACTTGCAGCCCACCGCACAAAAAGACGCGAACCCTCCCTGCCGGGAGAGTTCGCGCCGTCTATTACAAGGATTTCTTTTCCTGGCCGTCTACCGGTGGCCCATCGCAGCTGGGTGCATCCGACGCGCCAGTTGTTCGACGCGAGACGGCTGAGGCTGTGCCAGAGGACGCACAGGCCCATTGCCGCTCGAGACGTGGTCGCTGATCGCGGCCAGGCGCTTCAGAATCGATTGCCACTGTTCCCAGTCGAGCTGCCGCAGGAACGGCCGCAACCCCTGGATGAAGGGATCTTCCAGGAGAGCTTCGCCGTTCGTTTCGGGGACGAAGAAGCGGTTCAAGCCGACGCCAAGCGCTTCGGAAATCTTCTCCAGCGTTCCGAGGCTGGGCGTCATCTGCCCGCTTTCGATCCGAGACAGGTACGACCGGGAAACGCGCGAGCGCGCCTGGAGCTGGCTTTGCGTCATCCCACGCGATTCGCGTAACTGCCGGATGCGCTGCCCTATATTCTCCACCGTCTCGCGGTTCGGCCACTTCTCGAAGAGTTGCCGGTCGTCACCTGGAAGTTCCTGCGGTTCCGGAGGCGGAATCAGAAACTCCACCTTCGGAGGTAGCAGGCGCAGGCACCGGCGGCAATTCCCCGCGCGGGTGCGATACTGCACGAGCCCGCAGGTTTTGCAACGGATGACTTCGCGGTCGAGGTCGATGTCCATAGCGACCTTGTTCCCGTTTGTACCGTTCATTGCATTTGTACCATTCGTTTGTTCCGACACCGGTACTCCTCGCAGACTATTCCGGCATGCGGATGAGAGGAACTACGATCGGGGGGAAGGCAGCAGCTGGCGCGACCGCCATATTGAGGGTACCCGCTCCCGGTGTCAAGTCTTTTTTCCATTCGATGAACAAATCGGTTAAATCTGGAATTTCATTAGGGATTTAATTACTCTGGCGGGCGTCCCCCCGGACTATCAACCCGGCAATGATGCGAAGGTTGCGGTATTCTTCATCCTTCTCGGACTCCAAGTAGAGCCCACACCCGTTGGTGCTATTCGAAGAGGAGGAAGCTATGCCAACCAGGGATCAAGCCTGGTCTTTGCTGTGTGAATACACGCAAAACGAAAGCCTGCGCAAACATGCGCTGGCTGTGGAATCTTGCGTCCGCGCTTATGCGCGCAAGAATTCTGCCGATGAAGAACTCTGGGGGATCACCGCCCTGCTGCACGATTTCGACTACGAGCGCTGGCCCAACGATGCGCACAGCCCCACCGAAGAGCACCCTGCCGGTGGCTCGGCCATTTTGCGGGAGCATGGATATTCCGAAGAAATCATTCGCGCGATTGTCTCACACGCCGAGTACAGCGGCGTACCGCGCCAAACCCCGCTCGAACATACTTTGTTTGCGTGCGACGAACTGGCTGGATTCCTCACTGCTTGCGCGCTCGTCAAACCGGGAAAGAGCATCTTCGAAGTCGAGGCCGATTCGGTGAAACGCAAGCTGAAGGACAAGGCGTTCGCGCGAGGCGTCAATCGCGAGGACGTGCGCAAAGGCGCCGAAGAGTTGAGCGTGCCCATCGAAGAGCACATCGCGTTTTGCATCGGTGCCATGCGTGAGGCCGCCGACGCGCTAGGTCTGCGCGGCCAAAAGTAGCACATGCTTTAGCTTGTGAGGTTTAGTTTTAAAATGAAGCGAGATCACCGCCAGACAAGCTGAAGCATGTCCCACTCAAATGCCGCCCTCCCAAACCATCGATCGCCTCAAACACGCGGCCAAGACCGGCCTTGCCGCCGTCTTGGCTTTCTATTTGGCGCACTTTCTCAAGTTGCCCGAAAGTTATTGGGCGGCTATCAGCGCAATCATCGTCATGTATTCCGACGTCAGCAGGACAGTGAAAGCCTCCGGGCAGCGTCTGGTGGGGACAGCGATCGGTGTGAGTATCGGGGGAGCCTTCGCGGCGCTGTTCGGCCAGCAGCTTTGGGCGTTCGGGATCGCCGTAACGCTGACGGTGTTGGTCTGCGCTCTACTGGGATTTGAAGACGCTGCCCGACTGGCGGGAGTAGCGGTCGCCATCGTGATGCTGGTCAGCCACCCGGGTCGGCCGTGGATCGCTGCGCTTCACCGATTCCTCGAAGTCTCTTTTGGAATCGTGGTTGCGGTGGCGATATCAGTCCTGATTTGGCCGTCGCGGAAACCGGACCCCACATAAGCGAAGTGATTTGGCAGGCTTCGCGCCCCGGTTCAGCCGGGACGCGAAGCGTCAATCCAAAAATCCGAGCATCCGCGTTACTTCGCTGCGCGCCCGGATGCCTCGCTTCCCAAAGAATCGGCGCCCAGCGAAGCTGCCCGGTCAGTCCGGATGAGAGGGTCCGCGTCGTTGATGCTGCCTTCGGCAAGTTCCGTCTTGAGTGCGAACTTCTGCCGAGGAAGCAAGGTGAGTTCGGTTTCGAAGGTCTTATACCCGCCCAGGGCAATCTTGATGTCGTGTTTTCCGGGCATTACTAGCATCGCGCGGTCCACACCGTAGAAATCATCGACGTGCCCGACGTAATTGTCGTCAAGGAAAACCGCGGCCCTATCCGGGCGGACATTGAGTCTTACTTCCGCGCTGGTTTTCGGTTCGGGGTACTGGAACCGGGTATCCCTCTCCATTGCCGCGTGGACTTCGACCGCCTTGCCCGGCTCGATCGTGACTCTTCGCGTGAAATCTTCATAGCCAGCTTGCCGAACGATTATTTCATGGCTGCCGGGCAACAACTTCAACGTGGAGGAACCCTTGAGCTCCCCCAGGTACCCGACATATTGCCCATCGACCCACACCCCTGACGTCTTGGCTTCCCTGGTCGCATCGATGAAACGGATTTCTCCCATGATCTTGTCATGTGAGCGAGCGGCAGGCAGGAAGACGAACAGGCTGGAAAGACCAAGAAAAGACACGAGCGCGAATACCCTCAGTTGTTTAAGCATGCTAAATTACCCCCCAGTAAGAGCTTGCTTGGAAGGGAATTGTCGCATAATTGTGCAATTTGGCAAACTAAATAAATTGAACCGGGGGCCCGGCTAAACGACTCTCGATGAAGAGGATATTGTAAATTTCAAGGCGGCGCTGCTATCATGTGGGAGCCATAAAGGCGCGAACATGCAGATATTTCCAATCACACGGCGCAAGACGGTTGGCGTCAAGGTCGGCCACATTCAAGTGGGCGGCGGCGCGCCGGTGGTCGTGCAGTCGATGACCAACACGGATACTGCGGATATTGCGGGGACCGTCGCGCAGTGCAAAGAACTTGCAGATGCCGGATCGGAACTGGTCCGCATTACCGTGAACATGCCGGAATCGGCTGCAGCCGTCGCGGAAATTGTCGCGCGGCTGCGTGATGCAGGCTGCGTCGCGCCCATCATCGGCGATTTCCACTACAACGGGCACGTCCTGCTGACCAAGTACCCCGATTGCGCACGCGCCCTCGATAAGTACCGCATCAATCCCGGCAATGTCGGCGCCGGGACCCGCCGTGACGAGCAGTTCGCCACCATCTGCAAGGTGGCGGTCGAAAATGGTAAACCTGTGCGCATCGGCGTCAACGGCGGTTCTCTCAATCAGGAACTGGTCATGCGCAAGATGCAGGAAAACACCGACCGCGACCTGGGCCTCGACTCCGAGGAGATCATCAACAACTGCATGGTGGCCTCCGCCATCGAATCGACCGAGTTGGCTCTCGAGTGCGGCCTGCGGCGCGACCAGATCATCATTTCCTGCAAGGTTTCCAAACCGCAGAACCTCATCCGGGTTTACCGCGACCTCTGCCGCAAGACCGAGCAACCGCTGCACTTGGGCTTGACCGAAGCCGGAATGGGCACCAAAGGCACGGTGTGGTCCGCGGCGGCCATCGGCATCCTGCTGCAGGAAGGCATCGGCGACACCATTCGCGTTTCTCTGACGCCGCGTCCGGGCGGCGATCGCCGTGAAGAAGTCTACGCAGCCTGTGAGCTCCTCCAGGCACTGGGCCTGCGATCGTTCGCGCCCAGCGTGACGGCGTGTCCCGGTTGCGGGCGCACCACCAGCACGACGTTTCAGGAGCTGGCGGAGCGCATTCAGGGATATATCCGCGACAAAATGCCGGAATGGAAGCAGCAATACGAGGGCGTCGAGGAGATGACCCTCGCCGTGATGGGCTGCATCGTCAACGGCCCCGGCGAATCCAAAGCCGCCAACATCGGCATCAGCCTGCCCGGCACTGGCGAAGAGCCCAGCTGCCCTGTCTACATCGACGGCCAGAAATTTGTAACGCTGCACGGCAATTACGACGAACTCTCCGCCGCTTTCCGCAAGCTGGTCGACGATTATATCAGCACTAAGTACACGCCCCGCGCCGCCACACCTGCAGAAGCATCAACCAGCCATTCGTAATCCGCCGCGACTTCCTCGGGCGGCGGCCATACCTGACTATTTAATTAGACATGGCGGTGGCTCCATTGTGGAACATGTCTGCGAGTACTAAACCCACTTAAGTTGCAAAAGCGCTTTCCTGCCTAAGTGTTCGTTAAGGCCCCCATCCCTCCTGCCGATAGGTCCAAGTAAGGCCACTTGTGGGCTTATCCCGCGGATCGCCAGGAGAGAACGGTGGCGAAATGTTTAAGAATGAAACCAACTTGCGCTCGGCGCGACGCTACTCTCTGCTGGGACAGAAAGGTGCAACCTCCGCAGATCACACGCCGGCAGCCAAAATCGTTAAGAAGCCGTACGTCGCTCCGCGTCTAACAATCTACGGCTCCCTCAACTCGAACACGGGCACCTCTCACCGTGGGTGGAAGAAAGATCACGCTCACGGAAACCACAAGACAAACTAGATTCGTTGAAATCGTTTCTTAGATTCTTCTAAGAACAACTCCGTCCAGTCCATTCAGCCTGCCGCGCCAGCCTGAGTCCCCGGGCACCCGCCAGCTTCGCTCCCCAATTGAAGTAGAATCGTGTGAATGCCACCCAAGTTCGAAATCCTCGAGCACCCGGCCGATGTGGGCTTTCGCGCACACGGTGTCACGCTCGAGGAATTATTTGCCAATGCGGCCCTGGCACTGATCTCCATCGCCGGAGAAACCGGCTCCATTGAAGAGCGCGAACTCCGCAACATCGAAGCAACGGGCGACGACACCGAGTCATTGCTCTATGCATGGCTTGCCGAAATTGTGGCTGTGGCGGACGCGGACCGGCTGGTCCTGGGACGCGTGGAAGTAACCTCGCTAGGCGAAGGGCGCGTGACCGGGGTAGCCTGTGGCGAGATCTACAACCACGAACGGCATCGCGCCGGGACGGCCATCAAGGCCGTCACTTTTCACAAATTTTTCGTGAAACGAACACCCACTGGATGGATCGCGGAAGTTTTTCTCGATCTCTAGACTCAACCCCCCACGCGTGAAATATCCCCGAGTCTGAAGACTCGGGCTACAGCACAATTGCGGAGCAGGAAGTGCCACAATCCAGCTCATGGGACTGCTGTAGCCCGCCTCTTAAGAGGCGGGGTCATTTTCTTGTCGCAGAAGCAGAATGTGTACAGTGGTCAAAATTCAAGATGCAGGCGCAGACCCGGAACGATGACCGGGCCCCGATCTCGATTGTAGCCGGGGTTGTTGATGTGTTGCAGATCGAAGGAAGCAAACACACCGCGCCAAACGTGTGTCGTGTAGTATGTTTCCAGGATGTCCTCACGGGCGTAACTCAATTTTCCATCGCCCAGCAGGAAACCCACCCCGCCCAGCGCCAGATATTCCTGGTGATTGCGCGAAATCCCATTGGAAACGAAAGCAAACCCTGCCCGGTCGAACTTTCTGCGCCAGCCCTGCCCTTTTGCGCCGAAGCCGAATTGGATCGTCTCGTCCACCTCCGTGTAGGCGTAGGACTCGTGCTGCCCTTCGTTCCATCCCCAGCGCGCAAAGGCGCCCGCCCAATCATTTAGAGGCTGCTCGATGTTGACGCCAAATCCGTACTTGGTCGTGGTCCGGAGCGGGTGGGCGGTAATGTCCGGCGTCGGCGCGCAGCCCGGTCCTGCGCAGTTAAGAAAATTGGCGATGGCCTCGCCGTAGATCCCCATGTTGGCCTCATTCGAGTAACCCAGCAGTCGCAGTACTCCCTCGCGATGTGGCAGCACCGTACCATGCAGCTCGAATTCGGCGTTCTCCGAGTGAGCACGCCCAAGATCCGCGTCCAGATGGATTCCGTTGGCCACCTTGGGCATCAATCCTTCCGCGAAGCGCACAGCCCAGTGGCGGTCGTCGTACTCCACCATGGCGGCAAAGGTATAGCCCCGGGTGTCCGCGGCATAGTCATAGGCGCCATTATTGTCTACCGTCCAATTCATGAACTGAAAATTGCTGTCGGTGCCATACGTATTCACGTCAAAAAAATCCACGATGCTGAACTTGCCAAAGCGAATTTCCAGGCGGCGTTCGGGGAGTTCTTTGAAGAGCGAGAACGGCGTACGTTCAGCTGGCGAATTTTTGTGGCTGAGCGGAATGATCTGATGCCACATCAGCCGGGCTACATAGGGTGCCTTGCTGAGCAGCGGGTTGCGGACGACATCCAGATTTGTGAACCCGGCAAGGCCGAGTGCTTCGCCGATCCCATGGCCCCCGGTTTCCTGAACATCACAGAGGAGCTCCGTTGTGCTGTTGATCTGAAACCCGGTGAAGAGCGTCAGCACCCGAGAACTGGCATCCTGGGCTTCGGGCGAAAGGCTGTTTGGCCCCCGATAGGGAGAGGAAAACGCCGGGTGCCACTCGGAGATGAAATTGGCCTGTCCGGAGACCCAGAAGCGGCTCGATTCGGAGTGTGGAAAAATAGTGGGAGTGTCGTCGCCGGACGGATTGTCTGCCGGGTTGGGCCCGGATTGCGCAGACGCTGGGTCCTGTGGCAAATCCTGAGCGCGCGCAGGATTCGGCGCCGCGAGACACACCAGCAGCGCGACCAGAAATCCTGAAACGAATTGGACAATATCGCGGCGCATAAACCCATGGGCGGCCAGACAATGGAATTGAAAAGTAGATCACGTCCGCGGTCAAATTTCAGATGAAAAAATGGTAAAAAGGGGGCAACGAAGCAATCCATCGCGTGATGTGAAACTATTGCTCCCCCCATGCCGACTGGAAGGGGAAAACTCAAATGCCAGCGTGAAGGTCTTGGCGGGTTGGGTAGAGCGTGCTTACGAACCCGATTTCTCGGACCCGTCGTCCCCGCTACGCGTCTCCCAACCCACTGTAGCTCCAAGACTGACAGGACTGATGGGCTGCCCCAATGGGCAACCAGATTCAAATTTTCGGTACCCGGGTTGTAGTACTAGGTCTGATTTTTGCTGAGCAGCGCGTCAACTTAAGTCTCAGTTTCTATATGGTGCGCTCGCAACTTAATGGTAACTGCCTGAGATTATTGCTTTTGCCAGAAGCTGGCGAGGGCGGAAAAATCAACGTCTTCCTTGGCGGCACCCTTCACGGCACTGAGGATTTCGCGCGTCACAGCCCCGGACGGCAGCGGCACACCCAGCTGATTGGCCAGATCCAGTGCAAGCCCCATATCCTTGTGCATCAGGCGCAGAGGGAAGCTCGGTTTATACTCACCCTTCAGCATCATGGCCCCTTTGATATCCAGCAGGCCGGAGCGGCCCATGCTCGACTGCATGATTTCGAAAAGTCGCTCACCTGGAATTCCCGCCCGGGTGACCAGCGCCAGCGCTTCGGCAAACGCCTCAACCTCCAGCGCCAGGAGCAGATTCATGGCTAGCTTCACTGTCTGACCCGCGCCGATAGGCCCCACATGGAACCAGCGCTTGCCCATCACCCCCAGCACGGGCTCAACGCGCTGGAGCGTTTGCGCTTCGCCGCCGACCATGAAAACCAACTCGCCCTTTTCCGCTCCCCAGGTCCCTCCCGTCACCGGAGCTTCCAGGAATTCGCAGCCCAATGCCGCCGCGGCCGCCGCGGCGCGTTTTTCGAGACCCGGGCTGACCGTGCTGGACTCAACCATCACGCTGCCCTTGCGCAGTCCAGTGAACACGCCAGCCTCACCCCACAGAACCGACTCCAGGGCCGGGGGATCGCTGACAATCGTACAGATCACTTCCGACGCTGCGGCCACATCGCGCGGCGTTGCGGCGCGTTTCGCTCCTTGCTCGACCAGCGTGTCGGCGCGGGAAGCCGTGCGGTTCCACACGGTGACTTCATGGCCTGCCTTCAACAAATTCGCCGCCATCGGGCGGCCCATCAATCCCAATCCTATAAATCCAACCGTCGGTTTCATGTGCGGAATCCTCCTGTGCGCTGACTGGGTATCCGTCAGACGCTGAACGAGTGCGAATGACCGGGTGTGGGCTCCACTTGGAGCCCGCCGGAAAAAAGTTTACAGGAGTTCGGTGAGAAATCGCACGGAAATCAGAACTGAGTGAGGAAAAAAGCTCGACAAGGGGGTGGAGCGCGGGGTCTTAAGCCGGGCGATTCTTAAGTTGCAAGGCGCTGGGAGCACGCGCGCCTTCCTCGGCAGTTTCGCGGGTCGCTGGCAGGGAAGCAGATGGGCTGGGAACTTCCGGGCATTCATTCAGGTGGACGATGCAGTGGTACGGTATTTCCCAGCGGAATGTTTTTACATTCCCTTCCTGTTTGTAGCTTTCTTCAAGGAAGATCGATTTTCCGGAATCGGCGGCCAGATTGCCCGTTGCAGGAAGGACGATGTCCGCGGCCCGGTAAGTGACCTGAATCCGACGTCCCAACAAATCTGAATAGCGCGCCATGGTGAAAGTATGGCGATGGAGTTGTGAGCGGGCAATAGTACGTTGGGGGGAGCCGGATTAGTACTCCTGGTCTGTATCTGCTGCAAATGCGTGGGATAGAATACAACCCTCACAGCCATTACAATCTTGCTGGGCATGGGCCTAGTGATGGCCACCACCATGTCCCCCGGCGTCGTGACCTGCTGCCCCGTGGTCATGAGCCGGTTCAGGAACCGGAATAGCTGGCGCGTTCCTCAGGTTTCCAGTGAATATCAGGACCAGCGGCGAAACGACGCCAAATGCAAGAAACGCATACAGCGTCGGCAAAACGCCGCCAAGGTCTCCACCTGAATTGATCGATAGGCGCCAGGCGATGGCCCCGGCAGCAAGACCGCAAACGGAAGAGATCTCCCGCGCGCCGGGGGAGACTTCGAGGCGTGCCCCACACTTGGGACACTCCACTCCAAACGAATACGCAGCCACGGTGGAGGCGTTAATTTCCGTATTGCAGTGCGGACAGATACGAACGGCCACGGGTCACCTCTCAGTTGGAACGACTAACAATAAACGAAATCGCGCCCGGATGGGAAGGTCTTAAATGAGGAAGGAAATGGCTCTGGTAAATGGGTCACGTATTGTCGGAAAACACAGCAAGGCTGACACATGGCGCTGAGTAGCTAATTACGTTTGCGACAAGACCTCGCTCCTGCGCCAATTCACCTTTTCGGTCGAAGGCTAAAATAGAGGGGTTCCCGGGCAATTCGGGGTCCTGGGGAACAATTTCAATTCAACGGAGCGAACAATGAAACTAAAAATTCTGACCCTTTCCGCCGTGGTAGCTCTCGCAATGGCACTCTGTTTGACGGTGACAACACCCGCAGCGCCCAAGACGCCTGCTGCGGCTACAGTTCCGGCAGCCACACCCCAACCAAACGCCGCCCCCGCTGCCGCGCCTGAACCCCATCCCGAAATCCGGGAATCGATTGCTTCACTTCGAAGAGCCAAGGAGCACATGGAACACGCCGCCCATGATTTCGGCGGGCACCGCGTGGATGCCATCAGGGCCACCGATGAAGCCATCCGCCAGCTTGAGATTTGCCTGAAATTCGATAAGTAGAGGGTGTGGGCTCTACTTTTACGCTGAACGCTTCAAGTGAAGCGTGGAGCCCACGGGAATAAGGGTGTGGGCTCTACGCGCCGTCGCCAAAGCCCGCCAGGGGGCGTCGGCGACTTGGAGCCCACCCTCCCTCGAACGTAACCTGCTTGTAACATTCGTGAGGTAGCCTTCTCTGCCCTAGGGGTGTAGCCATGGGCAGTCCCTTACTTGAAGACCCGCGTCAGTTCTTCAACCGTCATCTCTCCTGGCTGCAGTTCAACCGCAGGGTGCTGGAGGAGGCCCTCGACCCCCACAATCCGCTTCTCGAGCGCGTGAAGTTTCTGGCTATCACGGCGAGCAATCTGGATGAGTTCGTGGAAGTACGCCTGGCAGGGCTATTGCAGCACGTGGAGCAAGGCCGCGGGGAAGTGGGCCCGGACGGAATGACACCCGATGTTGTGTTGGGACAACTTGCCTCGGAAGTCCAGCAGTTTGTGAAAGACCAGTATTCCTGCTGGGGCGAAAAATTAGTTCCGGAGCTCGCCGGGGAATCCATCCATGTACGCCGCGTCAGTGAGTTGAAGCCGCCGGCACGGAGAATGATCAATCGATTCTATTCAGAGCGCGTGGAACCTCTGCTGACGCCGGTCACTGTTGATCCGGCCCACCCTTTTCCCCGGGTTTTGAACAAAGCACTCTGCCTGGCGTTCCTCCTGCGTCGCCGTCGCAAGCCCTCGCAGATTTACCTCGGTGTGGTGACCGTCCCGCGCGCCCTTCCCCGGCTGGTGCGCTTGCCCAGTGAAGAAGGAAAGATCGAATTCGCATTTCTGCACGATATTGTGCACGCCTGCGCAGGACGCCTCTATCACGGATATCAGATCCTTTCGGCTGTGCCATTCCGCGTGACTCGAAACAGCAATTTATATTTGAGGGAAGAGGAATCGCGCAGCATCCTGGATTCGGTGGATACACAGCTCCACCGCCGCAGGAAGGGGGCCGCGGTTCGCCTCGAGATTGAGGCTGGCGCCGATCCGGAAATCATCGAGCGGCTACGATCCAACTTCGGTCTGGCCAACTGGCAGGTTTTTCAGGTGCACGGGCCGATCAATTTATCCAGGTTATTCAATCTGTACGATCAGACGCCACGACCCGATTTGAAATTCCAGCCCTTTACCCCTCGGGAACTCGCTGTGAAGCCGGAAACTCCGGCGCTGTTCGAACTCCTGCGGCAGCGCGACGTGCTCCTGCACCATCCCTACGATTCCTATTCCACAGTTGTCCGATTCATTGAGAGCGCGGCCCAGGATCCCGATGTGCTTTCGATCAAGCAGACCTTGTACCGCACCAGTGAGGATTCACCGATCGTTCGAGCGCTGATGGAAGCAGCGTCGAAAAAGGAAGTCACCGTCGTGGTCGAACTCAAGGCCCGTTTTGACGAGGCTTCCAACATCCGCTGGGCGCGCAGTCTGCAGGAAGCGGGCGTGCAGGTCTACTACGGTCTGGTGGGACTGAAAACGCACTGCAAACTAGCCCTGCTGGTGCGTCGCGACAAGGATGGGAAGTCCCGTCGCTACGCCCACTTGGGGACGGGCAACTACAATCCCTCCACCGCCCGTTTTTACACCGACCTCAGCCTCCTCACCAGGGACCCGAAGATTACGGAGGCCGTCCACCACGTGTTCAATTATTTGACGGCATATTCGGAGCAATCGCAATACGGTCCCCTGTCTGTCGCGCCACCCAATCTGGGGAAAAACTGCGTAAACCTGATCGACCGCGAAACCAAACATGCCCGCGCGGGGCGCCCGGCAGCGATTATCGCCAAGGTGAATGCTCTCCTGGACCCCAAGATCATCCAGGCGCTCTACCGGGCGTCTCAGGCGGGCGTCGAAATCGAGCTGATCGTTCGAGGAGGCTGCGCCCTGCGTCCCGGCGTCCGTGGAATCAGCAGCCGGATCCGCGTGCGCAGCATTGTGGGGCGCTTCCTGGAGCATAGCCGGATTTTCGCGTTTGCCAACGGCGGCCAGACCGAAGTGTATCTGGGCAGTGCGGATTGGATGCCGCGAAATCTCTACGAACGCGTCGAAGTCATGTTCCGCCTGAAGGATCCAGCGTTGTGCCAACAGGTCTGCGCGACGGTTCTTGCCCCATATTTCGCTGACACGGAGAAAACCAGGTTTCTTCTACCCGACGGAACTTACCAGAGAGCGCGCAAAATCAGGGCGGCCTCGCAGCCGAGAAACGGCGCTCGTTTTAATGTTCAGGAATTTATGATCGGTGTCACGGAGGGCCGCGAGGAACACAGCGGCCAGGCTTCCCTGCGCCGATTTCTGAAGCAGCAATCCTCGCCTGTCTTCGATCTTCTCAATACGAAGTGGGATGAGATACAGCGCGATTGAACCGTTGACGAATGCCCGCCACCGGACAACGTCGTGCGCGCCCCTCAAAAAGGATTCGCCTATTATCGGGAATTCGATTCAAAGAAGCCTTCCACTATGAGTTTGTGGCGCCGGCGTCCCGCCGGCGACCTGATTGGCGTTCACGTAACGCAAACCCGCCGGCGAGACGCCGGCGCCACAAAATACGCGCGTTCCCATGCCATGGATAGGGTTGAGAAGTGAGGGCTAATGTGCGAGCCGGCCGCTCCCACGTAATACGTGACCGGCGAGCGTATGAGATGCGACTTGCGTGTCCAGGGGAGCGCGGTCTCCGTCGCCATCCAGCGTGGGTATGAGTTTTCCCACCACTCTTTGAGCCAGCGTCTCGACGAGGTCGATGTGCGCGGGCGCGGCTACCGCTTGCGGCGCTGGCGGCTCGAGAACTTCAAGTATTCTTGATTTCAATTGAGCGCAAACGGTTTCTGCATCCGCGGATGCATCGATCGTTTCAAAGTGATATTCCTCGCTGAGACGATCGAACTCCGCGAGCAGCGCCGTCTGGTAGCTGCAAAAACTGTCGTACATGTCGTGGCCCGGATACAGGTCCATTCCAGATTCCCAATAGTCGAATCCCCTCGAAAACACGACTCTCGGCAGCAATTGATCGAGTCCAATGCGCAGGTAAAAAATCGCGTCAGGCTTGAGCGCTACGCTGTAGATGCTGCGAATCCAGGACGGGTCCATCCCGCGCACAATGGCTCTGGCCATGAGCGAATAGATGTAACGATCGGTCAAAACGATGAATCCGGCGCGCAATGCCGGAATGATTTCATTTTCAAGGCGGTCGATAAAATCGGTGGCGTAGAACAGGCTCTGGGTCACGTGACCCAGATTGTTTCCCTCCTTCGCGCGATGAATCCCTTCGCCGGCGAGCCGCGAGCGAGTCATGCCGGTATCCAGCGCGGCGTGTCCCAATTCCTCGAGCCACGGCTTGAGCAGATTGATCTGCGTGGTGCGCCCCGCCCCGTCGGTTCCTTCGATCACGATCAGCTTGCCGGGGAGATCGGGAAGGGTCATTGCGGGTAGCTGTTTACCGTAGGTTTGTCTCATGATCGTGTCCTCAGATTTTTTGCGCTTTCAAGATGTTTCCCGGCGATTTGGCGCACTTGCGCTTGTTGCGCTTCCACCGGCAGCGTGGCGTCGATCACCGTAAGGCCAAATTCCGGAATCATTTTTTCGTACTCTTCAAGGATGCGTCCCTGGAACATCCGAAAACTGTCCTCGGGGTCATCCGTTAATCCCAGATCGAGTCCCGCTTCGTAATATTTGAAGCCGTCGCGCGCTCCCAGCAGGCGGCCAATCGCGGTTTCCAGCGGAACGCGAAAGTAGAACGCGACCGTCGGCTTGGCGGCAAATCCATAAAGATCGCGCACCCATTCGCGGTCCATTCCCCGGGCCACATCGCGCGCGAACGCCGTGTAAACATATCGATCGCAAAGCACGATGGCTCCCGCCTTAAGAAGGGGCAGAATGCTGCGCTCGGTCCGATCGGCGAAATCGGTCGAGTGAATCAGTGAAAATGTTGCGGGAGTGAGCAATTTCTTTTTCTTCCCGAGTTTCGTCGTGTCTTTCACCAGCGGAGAAGAATTCCATTCGCTGAAAACGACACCGTAGCCTTTCGCTTCCAGCCACTTATGAAGCAGGCTGAGCTGCGTGGACTTGCCGGAACCGTCAATGCCTTCGACGATGAAAAGTCTCCCGGGATAGTTATTTTTTCCGTAGCGCTCGATGGTGGGAACGGAAGGTTTTGGCGGATAAAAAACTTCAAAAGGTCCAATCTGAATCCTGGAATTAATTTCCATAGCCCTCCCACTGGCAAGAGAAATTTATGGGTTGCACAACGCCCGCGAATTCTCTTTCGTCTTACTGTGAATGATAAAGTTTCGCGCCGGCAGCAGTTCCCCCTGGCCGACACCATACAATCCATCACATAAGAGCCGTTTGCAGCAGGAATCTCGAAGGGGTGTTACGAAGTTGAGACTACTGGGTTATCAGGGGTGCTGCGCGAGCCACTTTGGCAGACTCTTGAGTTTCGCTCGGACCCACAAAAATCCGCCTCATGTCGTCCCATCGTTTAAGCGTTCTCAGTGCGGCAAGACTGGCAGGAACAGTGCTCTCTATAATTTGTTTCGGTATTATATCTTTGACAAATGCAGAGGTTTATTGATGCCCCTTAAACCAAATGGTGATAAGTGTGGAAGCGGTCCCAAATATTCCCCCGATTAACGCTGCCCAGAGAGGCATGAATTTTTTCCACCATTCGGCGGCTTCTACTTGGCGGTCATGTAATTCAATTGCGGTTTGCAGAAGCTGACGGACGAAATCGGCCGGCAGCCTTTTTATTTCATCATCCCCGCGAGGCACAACGTGTCTCGCCACGAGTGAAAGTTGATTCTCACCTTCCATAGCAACCCGGAAAAACTCAGGATGCTCAGCGCCCAGGGTCATCCACATTCCACCAGAGGCCGGTAGCCGCTGTAATTCTTTGAACAAGCCAGACTCACTTCGATGCGTAAAATTATCGAGCGAAAGTACCTGGATAAGCGCGAGCACATCCGGCAAGCGACCGGGCTTTGTGTAAGCTCCCTTGGTCATTTTAATATAGGGTGCTTCGCCCTATTTTTTAGCTCAGGTTTTCTTTTCGGTTCCGGGTTGACCCTCAGTAGATCCGCTACTGGTTGCTTGAGTTTTAGTGGGGCCAGAGATAGGTTTCTGTTCTGCTTTGTCATATGGCAATTTTTCTTGTTTCGGGGATAACTTGAGATTAGAAAATCCAAATGCTTCCATACCGCATTCTTCGGCAAAATCCCTGACGTTCCTATCGTCTGAATACATTTCCGTCGCGCCATGCGCCCTTGCAACGGCAACGATCTGGCGATCAAAAGTAACTTTGGTCTTGGCGACGTCCTTGCGTGTTCGCTTCTTACCGATACTGGCAATAAGAGTTTCGGCTAGTTCGACTGCTGCTTTTTCATCGAATGATTTTATCTGAAAGCACGAATATCCTTTCAACTTTTCGATGTATGTCGGCCCTGACTTGGGAGCTTTGAGCAGCACTTCTGTTAGAGTTGGGGTAGGGATGATTACTTTTGCCTTCTTTTTCTCCAATTCCTGGATCAGATCATCAATCAAATCTGCCGCTTTCGGAACGGAAGCAGTACCCTTCCTGTTAAAGAGCAGAGTGAGAAATGAAGTATCTACGGCAACTTTCACTAGCCACCTTCTCGCAGCTTAATTTTATCAGTGATCGTTTCATCCCAGTCGTCATGAGGAATAGACCGTAACCGATCCACGGCTTCGGGCAATGGGACATCTTCCAGTGGCTCAAAATTTTCCACCTTGAAACGGTCCAAGCGCCATTTACCGTTACCCTCCCGATACCAGTAGGCGATCCCGAAAACTCGAATAGTTTGCCCGTAAAGGTAGGAGCCTAGCTTTCTTGCAGTAGCAACATCGCTGGTTGTGCAATAGTAGATTTTGCCGTCCTCGCGCAGATGCACAGGAATAGATTCATCAACCCCACCAACCCTCACCAATTGACCATCAAGATACTCGTTTTGTGTGACCGGGCCAATAATCCTCTCAGCTTCCGTGCCCTTGCCTGGAAATTCCAGTACCTTTTCCCGTCCAATCCTTAGTTGGCCAACGGAATTGTCCTCCACCAACCTACTGTTTAGGCGTTCGTATGCAGCTGTGATTTCGGGTGGCTGATTTGCCTTGTTCATCTTGGCCGCTGTGACACGCTGCCGGATGGCAGGAAGGGCTTTCTCTTCGGCCCATTGGATAATTTGGGCACTGCCTTTTCCAAGCCGGAGAAAATGTACTTTCTCAGCGGAACCGAACAGTGCGTTGAGGTCCAATAGGTATTGAGCCAACCGTGTCGCTGGCAGTGTGGCCGGTGTAAAGCCGTCAATTCTGAATATGAGTTGGTTGGTGCGATATTTTGTAGCCATCACTGCTCTCCTTCTCGTGATACACTTCCAGTGAGCAGGTCGCGTAAAGTGTTCGCCGCACCACGTAGACCAGTGAAAAAATACGTCAGGAATGTCGAGCCGTGATTCGCCGTCACGGCTTAGGCTTTTCTAGACCACAATTTTTGAGTTCCGGTCCTTTAACCTCTTTCCAGATGTGCCTTTTATCGCAAGTGGGGTGCGTTGTCCATCAATGACTTTCCGAGCCTCGTATCTCGGACCGACAGGGCGTTTGAAATCGCGCTACCGGCCAGGTGACTAGGACCATAATCGTGTGGTCTCCAAACGCCAACAGCACGCCGTCCGCGTAATCGCTGGCCGCGTCTGGAAAACACCAGGCGAGCGTCACCGAGGCGTCAATTGCGATCCCGTTGGCTATCTTTGTCAAAAGCGCCGACCTTCGGCGACCAACTCGCGGACGCTCATTTTGCCGGGCTTGATACGCTTGCGCAGCGCTCGCATTCCTTCGACGATTTCCTCGTGAGTCAGCTTAGGCACTGTCTCTGTAACAGGGACTAGCAACGCCACCGGATTCCCGCGCTTGGTAATTGTGATTTTTTCGCCTCTGGCGACCCGGTCCAGCAGGCAGGAAAAGTGCGTTTTAGCTTCAAAAGCCCCGACCGATTTCATTGGGTCTCCAATCCGACTCGCTTAGACTCATTCTATGAGTATCTCCCAAAACGTTCTCGGGTCAAACGTTCTTCGCGGGTCGATGCGTTCGGGTAGCATAAGCTTCAGCTTGTGTGCTTTTTCTCGGCAGCAAAACGCAATCCACACAAGCTGAAGCTTATGCTACGAAGACCACTCAGGGTAAGCCCTTCGCAGGAGCCGCTGGCTCCGGCTCAGGGTAAAGGTGAAAACTCAACGCGGCGGCGAATGGGATCGATGCGCTCGGCGCGGACGCGAATGCGGTCGCCCAGCTTCCAGATATTTTGGGTGCGTTGAGGGCGGCCGGAGGAAGATCCGACGTGCCCGGTTTTTTTCTTATGCCCCCTCGCGGCAGGCCCGCCGCCGCTGCCGGAAACGATGGCGTGGTCGCGCTCGCGGTAGAAGGCTTGCTCGCCGGTAAGTTCCTCGATGCGGTCGATGGGCACCAGGCCCTCGACGAAGAGTTCCGTCAGCTCGACGAAGAAGCCGAATTTTTGCACGGAAATAATCAGGGCGTCGTACTCCTCGCCCAGATGCTGCTCCATGAACTGCGCCGTCTTCCAGGCCATCAGTTCGCGCTCGGCGGTTTCGGCGCGGCGCTCGGTCTCGGAGGTTTCCACGGCGATGGAGTCGAGTTCCCCGCGGCGGTAGGGGCCGAACGTGGAGTCTTCTTTCTTGCGATCCCTCTTGCACGGCAACGGCGGGACGCGATTCGGGATGATCGAGCGCCCACTTCAGCACGCGGTGGACGATCAGATCGGGATAGCGGCGGATTGGCGACGTGAAATGCGTGTACTCGTCGAAGGCCAGCGCGAAATGCCCGAGGGGCTCGGCGGCGTAGCGCGCCTGCTTGAGCGAGCGCAGCATCAGGAAGGAGACGATGCGTTCCTCCGGCTTGCCCGCAATTTTTTCCGCCAGGCGCTGGTAGTGATCGGGACGAATGTCGATGTCCAGGGCCGGAACGGAAACAGTCATGGGCCTGTCGCGCCCGCCTTGACCTTGCCGGCCACCGCCCGACCGGCCATGCCGTCCGGACCCACCGCGATGGAATCGCTGCGGGCGTACACTTGCCATGCTTTACGGCCACGCTGGCGCTCGGAAAGATTTTCGATGCCCAGCGTGTAGCCGAAGGCGTGCGCCATTTCTTCAAATTCCAGAATTTTCTTGGGATCGGGTTTTTCGTGGACGCGGTGCAGCGAAGCGATGCCGCGGCCTTCGAGGTAGCGCGCGACGGCCTGGTTGGCCGTCAGCATAAACTCTTCGATCAGGCGGTGAGCGATGTTGCGTTCGCTGCGGACGATGCCGGTCATTTGTCCGGCGGCATCGAATTCGATCACCGCTTCCGGCAAATCGAAATCGATGGAGCCCAGGCGCGCGCGCCGCGCGTTCAGAATCAAGGCCAGGTCGCGCATGGCGAAGAAGTGTTCGGCAAGGGGCGCGTACCGCGCGGTCGCGGCGGCATCATGCTGCGATCACGGCATTCACCGCCGTATAGGTCATGCGCTCGGCCGAACAAATCACGCCGCGCGCGAATTCCGACGCCACGATCTCGCCGTTGGCGTCCAGTTCCATAATCGCGCTCATCACCAGGCGGTCTTCGCGCGGGTTGAGCGAGCAGATTCCGTTGGACAGCTCCTCGGGCAGCATGGGCACGGCGCGATTGGGAAAATAAACCGAAGTGCCGCGCAGGCGCGCCTCGCGGTCGAGCGCCGAGCCGCGCCGGACGTAGTGCGACACGTCGGCGATGTGCACCTGCAATTGCCAGTTGCCGTTTTCGAGGCGCTTCACGTAGACCGCGTCGTCGAAATCGCGCGCCGTTTCCCCGTCAATCGTGACAATCGGAAGATCGCGGAAATCGCGCCGCCCCACACGCTCCGCGTCGCCCACCGGATGCGCCACCGCGGCAGCCTCCGCTAAAACTTCCGCTGAAAATTCGTGCGGGAGATGATGCTTGCGAATCAGAATTTCCACGTCCACGCCGAAATCGCCCGGCCGTCCGAGAATTTCGATCACGCGGCCCGCCGGCGCCACGCCGCCGCGCGGGAAACGCGTGAGCTCAACGTTGACGACGGCGCCATCAAGCTCCGGCAGGCGGACGCCGCGCCTGGGAAGATGCAGGCCCAGCTTCCCTTGCAGTTCCGACGTGAGTTCGTCGCCCGGCGGGATAATAATTTCCTGCAGCAGCCGCGATTCGTATGGCGCGACCGTGTTTCCGCGGGAACCGTAGCGGAACAGACCGACAACCGTGGCATGCGCGCGATTGAGCACGCGGAGAATGCGTCCCTCCGCGCGTGCTGGCCCACCCGAGAATCCGCTGCGGCGCTCGATGCTGGCGAGAACATGATCGCCATGCATGGCGTCACCAAGCGCATCACGTCCGATGAAGAGATCTCCATCCAAATCTTTTCGCGGCGTATCCGGCACGACGAAGCCATAACCATCGCGGTGCGCGACCAGGCGCCCGGTCAGCTGGTTCACTTCGGGGCGCAAAGGCGGCGCGGTCTCTCGCCGTTGTTGGCCAGCGTGCCGCTGCTGCGACCCTGTATGCTGCGGCGCTGCAGGCCGCGCACCTCGCTGCCCATCCTGCTCAGCGCCGTGTTGCGCGGCTTGCTTTTCCGTGGGCAGGGCAACTCTTCCATTCGGATATTCGTGGATCTCGCCGCGCTTTTTCATTTTTCGCGCGAGCTTGACCAGCGCGCGGCGCGCGGAATGTCGCAGCCCGAGCGCCGCCGCAATTTCGCGCAGGCTTTGCGGTTTGCGGGACCGTGACAAATGCGCCAGGACATCGGCTTCGGTAACAGGCGCGCGCGGCTCGTCATGAGGTGGCATGGACCCGGTCATTGTAAGCGCTCCCTCGGAAAAACGCGATGCGCTTGGCAAGCGCAGGGAATCTGTGGCAAGCTATACGCATGGGAAACAAAGACGCGCGCAACCGTGAAAAAAAGAAGCCGAAGCAGGAAAAAGTGAAACGCGGCAATTTCGTTCCACCCACGCCGCGGGTCATTCGAGAAGCCCCCAAAGGAAGCGAATCGGGCGGACCCCGCTCCTAGCCGATCGTCTTCAGCGGATTCTTAACCTGATCAAGACCGGTCATCCACCGTCCAAATCGGATCTCAGGTTACGAAAAAAGTCGGTTTGCGCCTCCCGGGCCAATGTGTAAAAGTGTTACACACATTGAGGTGGCAGCTACGCCTGCGTGAGTTCCAGAAATTGAGGCTGTTGCAATAAAATAATTTAATTAAGTGCGCAACTTTTTGCCGGGTCCAGTGCTCATATATATACACTTAAGTAGGTTCGGCTTTCCTCCGACAGGCCGGGCTGAAAAGGAAGGGGCGAATTCGACCTGGATCGCCCCTTCGATTCTTTAAGTTACACAAAATAAATTACTTGCAAAAAATGGCATGACGAATTGTGTTCGTCACCCTTGGGGGCTTAGCGGACAAGACGTCGACGTTTCGGCACAGCCTAGTCAACAGATTCAGAAAACGTGACGGTACAACCGCCTCATCCGTCGTAGAATCTGATCCTCAGCGGAGTGCAGGGCCGAAACGGCCCAGGTGTCCCTGGAGAGGGAATGAATCGGATCGAGCGAATGACCAGATGGAGAGCGGGCTTGGCTGTTGGGGCCCTCTTGTTGGCTACGCCAGCCACGTTTGTGCGCGCCGGCGAGCAAGACACGACCATAAGTGGCAACCCCGCGCCCAGCAGTGAACAGATACGTTCCCTCTTTACGCGCGTGGTGGAAAATCAGCACCGCAATGACCACGCAATGGAGGAGTTCGAACGGGTCGAGCACGTCGTGACGCGCAAGTCCAGCGACACCTCCGATGGATTCACCGAACGCACAGAACGCATCCTGCCCTCCGGCACAGGCACCATGAAGCTGCTGATGATGGAAAACGGTTCGCAAGTCTCCCCAGAAGCGTATCGCCACCAATTGCAGATTGCCGTGACAGCGCTCAACATCGCCGTTCATCCCAACGATCGCTACCGGCAAGACCTGGTTAAGTTTGAAAAGCGCCGCCGCGAACGGGCGGAAGTGGTGGATACCTCATTGCAAGCATTTCGCGCGACCTGGGCGGGTCGGGAAACGCGGGGGTCTCGAACCTACGCTAAATATATCCTCGAGCCCAACCCGGAGTACAAGGCGAACACCCGCCTGGCGACCACGTTCGAGCACGTTCGCGCGGCGATCTGGGTGGACGAAGCTCAGGCGCAATTTGCGCGGATCGAGGGCGATATCGCCAGCGATATTACGTTTGGCGGCGGCATCGTAGGAAAGGTCTACCATGGCGGCCACTTCGTCATGGAGCAGACCGAGGTGGAACCGGGCGTGTGGCTGCCAACGCTTTATACCTACGACGTAGACGGCCGGAAATTTATGTTCGGCTTTGGAATCCACGAACGGACGGATATCAATCACTACCGCCGCGTCGGCCCGCCATCGCAATCCATCGAAATCGTCCGCAATGAGTTGAACAATCTATCAGCGGAAACACCCGCGCGGTAACCCTCGCTCGAAATCCAATGCGAGATCCGTATGGCTCCCTCGGCAGCACGACAAACGAGACTATGATAATGTCTAGAGCTTAATTTATGAGCCACAGGGACCAACTCAAGCAATTACTCCGGAGAAAATCGCTGGTCAGGGGCACGTTTACGCTTGCTTCGGGGAAGGTTAGTGATTACTACATCGACGTCAAGCTGACGACGCTCGATCCGGAAGGCGCGGCGCTCACCGGCTATACGGTGCTGGAGCTCCTCGAAGAAAATGGCATCCAGGCGGACGCGATCACGGGTCCACCCATTGGGGCGCATCCGATTGTAGCGGCGGTCGCCGCCGTCAGTTTCCTGCGGGCAAACCTGGAAGGGAAAGGAAAGCCTCTCCCTGCGTTTCTGATCCGCGAAAAACATAAAGCATACGGGCTTCAGAAACAAGTGGAAGGCATTGACGTCAAGAAAATCTCGAAAGTCGTCGTCATCGATGAGGTCTGCACCACGGGCAAGTCGACTCGGGAAGCGCTGAAGGTGGTGGAAGAGGCCGGGCTTCAAGTCGTGGCCGTCATGAGCCTGGTGGACAGGGAAGAAGGCGGGTCGGAAAGCTTTAGACAGCAGGGATACACCTACATCCCAATTTTTACCGCCAGAGAACTTCGCCAGGAGGATGATCTTGCCGCCGGGGAACCTCCAAAGGCCGCAGGACATTCGACTCGGTAACCCGAAGCGACAATCTGCCCGCCCAAAAAGCGGGCGGCCTCTACAAAACCTGCTCCGGGAAGGTTTTGTAGAGACCGATCCGTCCCTTGGTCCTAGGGACGGATCGGGCACGCCTTAAACTCCACCTCGCACCAGTCATCCAGGATCCCGACCCCCGTATCTTTCGCGCCTCCTCACCCGCACGCCGCTGCGCCAGCCTGATTTCCCCGGGGTAAAATGGGGGTCTGAGGTGGGGTCCCATGCGTCGCGCTCGGCTAAACATCTCAATTCTCTTGTGCTGCGGTGTCCTGCTGTCTGTGAACGTACGGGCACAATTGCCCAAGGTGGCCAAGCAAGCGCCGGGGAGCCTGGACGGCCAGGTGGTGTCCGCCAAGGGAACGCCTGTGGCGAACGCGCAGGTTTTGTGGAACGCGGCGGACGGGGAAACCCCGCACGTTTTGCACAGCGATGCGCAGGGACGCTTCCATATTGCCCGGCTTCGCAGTGGGTTGTACGACCTCCGGGCTTCCTCCGGAGAGAAATGGTCGGAGTGGGCCCATAACGTGAGCGTGCGTCCCGGCCTGACAGCGAATGTAACGCTGCGGCTGGCGTTCGCGCCTCCTCCGCCTCCTGTTGTGGTCGAGTTGAGAGGTACGATGCGCACGTGGGACGTTCCGGTCTCGGGCGCGCTGCCGCACGATCCGGCTGTCGATCCCAAGGGAAACATCTGGTTCACGCTGCAGGAAACGGGGCAACTCGCGCGCTTCAATCCCGACACCCAGGAGTGGAAACTTTTCAAGGTGCCAACCGAGGACTCTGGCCCGCACGGTCTGGTCTCCGACGCGGCCGGAAATATCTGGTTCACGGAAAATCGCGCCGGGAAGATCGGCAAGTGGGACGTCAGGACCGGAAACATCACGGAATATACGGGAGTCAGCTCCAAAGATCCGCACTCGCTGGTGATCGGCCCCGACGGGGACGTCTGGTTCACCGCGGAGAATTCAAGCCTCATCGGCAAGCTGAACGTGGTGACCGGAAAAATCAGCGAGTTTGGCGTGCCTTCGCAGAACGCCCATCCTTACGGAATCGTTTCGGCCAGCGATGGCGGGATCTGGTTTTGCGAGTTGACCGCGGGGAAGCTGGGCCGCGTGGATGAAGTGACCACCGGAATCACCGAATTCGCTCCGCCGAATACGAAGATCCAACCGCGGCGGCTGGTCGCGGTGGGAGACGCGATCTACTTCACCGATTCCGAAGGCGGGCGCCTGGGCCGCATCACGCTCTCGGACAAGAAATTCAAGTTCTGGGACAGTCCATCGGGAAGCGATTCGGAGCCGTACGGCATTGCGGCGGATACCACCGGCAAGATCTGGTACGAGGAGAGCGCCGGAAAAGCCAACAAGCTGGTCCGCTTCAACCCTGCCGTGGAAGTCTTCGCCATCTATCCCATGCCGGTCGCGGATTCCTCGGTGCGCAATATCGCGCGTGACGCGCACGGCCACCTGTGGATGCCGCTATCGCTGCCCAACAAGATCATGCTTGTCGAATAGCCTGAAATTCTGGTAGCCGGCAGGACTTACCGGGCCCAATCCGCGATCCGTTAAGGCAAGCCGCTGAGGAAAGCGTTCATTTCACGGAGTACGTCGGCCTCGTTGGATAGGAAGACATAGTGATTTGATTGGGGTATTTGAACGACACGGGCAGTTGGCAGGCCCTTCTGGAACGCCTTTGCCACCGCATCGATTCCCGAGGCCTCCATCGCCACTGCCGCTGCGCGCTCAGCAGGAGTGTTAAAGGGGTACGGTCCGGGCTTGCGTGGGTTTGCAAAAATCGCGAGTATCCGTCCTCGAATCTCCGTATATTTTTGTTCACCCGCATTGATCGCGGAGGCGACAGCCGGTTGATTGCGGCTCTCGCCAACGCCGCCATCCGGACGAACATCTCTTTGCTGACGCAACTCAGCCTCAGGCACCGCGAACCCTTCGTTTACGCGCAACATCCAGGCTCGCCACGCTGCGAAACTTGCGAGGTCGCCGTCAGTCGGTGCTGGCCCGGACTGTGGTTGGGCGGGCGCAGCGTCTTGGAATTGTTGAATGTCATGCAAGTCTTTTTCCAGACCCGGAAGGCTGTCTTGCAGCAATTTCCGAACGAGTTGTCTTTGTTCAGCAGCAGGTTTGTCTTCCTGAAACGATTCCAACTCCTTTTGGAGATCGCGGACATCGAATGCCACTCTGTCAGGGCCTGGAAGAGCGTAGTAGGCATAGGAATATACGGCATCAAGGTAGATCAATCCAGCGACGCGATCGGGATGGCGCGAGCCGATCGAACTTAACTCTTCCCCCGCAATGGAGTGACCCGCGAGAAAGGGCCGATTGAGCTTCAACGCATCGAGAACTGCAAGCACATCATCTCCGAGCCGGTCGGCAGTATAGTTGGTTGCATCCGGGGTGGGCGCGCTTGAGGCGCCGTATCCACGCCTCGTGATTCCGTAAACGTGATACTGCGGCGTAAGTTTCGGAGCGAAATCGTCAAACACGTGCGCCGTGTTGCCAAGGCCCGTCAAGAGAACAAGAGGCCGACCGGAACCGCCCCAATCCAGCACTTCAAGCTTAACGTTGTCGTCTACGGCCACAAACTGAACGGTGTGCGGGGAGGGATCGTGCCACGGGACAGGCTGTTGCGCGAACAGAAGCCACGGCAGCAAAACCAGCAATAGAAAAAAGGCAAGGACCCAGCGACGATCACTCATTGCGGGTTCACCTCCGTGCTCAGCGGAACCACGAATGTGTCAGGCTACGCCGGAAAGACCTTCTTTGTCAGCCGGAGATTTTCTTGAGCAGGATTCCGCCTGTGAAACGCATTATAAAAGGGCGCCCCTCCAAGTCAAACGGGCGCTCGTTAGGCGGGCAAAACGAGCCTTTGGTTCTCCACGACCCAGCTGGGAGCCTGCCCTCCGGGAAATTCGTTGTGTCCAGGCCGGAGGGGGGATAAGATGCGCGAGAAAGCGGTCCAAATCGGAGATTCCGAAAATACGACGATGCGACTTTTCATGCTCTCGCTGCTTGCTTCCGGCGCTGCGACCCCTTTCTATTCCCTGGTCGACTTCGATAACATCACGGAATCCGACTCCATCTATCGATTCGTGCGTCACGTGAGGATGGACTCCGCGTTTCTTGAAAAGAATGGGCAAAAACTAAGCATCGCGGGAACGCTTTGAATTCGAGCTTATATTGGGGGTAAGAGAACATGATGAAGAATGCTCTGCGAGTCCTGATCGTCGCCATCTTCGCGATCACTTTGATCGGAACTGCGGCTCCTCAACAACAAACGAAGCAAGAGGGTCCTCTGCCGTGGGCGTACGGTGGTGACGCGCCGCCAGCCACGCCGCCAGACCCCAATGCCCAGCCTGACACGTCGCCAAAACACGTTGCCGGTAGCTCCATGTCATTTACGCTGGCGCAAATCCGTGGCGGCAACGGGGCCGCTCCGGGCGATTGGCATCCCGAGGACCACGGCCCGATGCCCGACATCGTCGCGCACGGCAAGAGACCGGATGTGCTCGCCTGTTCTCTGTGCCACTATCCGAATGGAAAAGGGCGAGCCGAAAATGCCGGCATCTCTGGTCTGCCCGTCGATTATTTCGTGAGGCAGCTGAACGATTTCAAAAATGGCCTCAGGACGAGCTCGGAGCCAAGAAAAGCTAACGCGAAAAGAATGGCCGGGTTCGCAAAATCCATGACGGATGACGAGATGAGGGCCGCCGCGGAGTATTTCGGTTCGATTCCGTGGACGCCGTGGTTCAAGGTTGTCGAGGTCAAGAACGTGCCGAAGTTCGAGATCGAAAGCGACGGCTTGTTCCTGAAAATGGAGGGAGAGGAGACGGTGCCGCTCGGCAATCGCATTATCGAGGTGCCGGATAATCGAGAAGCAACCTCGGTGCTGCGTGACGATCATTCCCCTTTCACTGCATATGTGCCCATTGGAAGTATCAAGAAGGGCGAGGCGCTGGTTACCACCGGCGGTGGAGGCAAGACGATTGCCTGCGGAATCTGCCACGGCTCGAACCTGGAGGGCATCGGTCCCGTACCGCCGCTCGCTGGCCGTTCGCCAAGTTATCTCGCCCGCCAGATTTATGATATTCAACACGGCTCTCGCAAAGGTTTGTGGTCCACGCTGATGCAAAAGCCCGTTGAGAAGCTGACTCCGGACGACATCGTGGCGATATGCGCCTACATTACGTCGCGTCCAGTGCCTGCGGCCAAATCCGCCGGAAACTAACCTGGGAGCGGTCCCCGGATCAAAAAAAAGGCTGCCTGCGCGAGGCCGGGCGTTAGAGAATCCCTCACCAACCCCGAGCATTAGCTCGGACAACGTCAACAAAGAAGGGCCGGGAGCGTCGCGTTCACCCTGAACGATTCCTGTGGCCGTTATCGAAGTGCGTCTCGATCATTCGAGTCTGAGCCATGGTCGAGCGTATGGGGCGTTGGCCCTACCCGTACTGCTCACTTGCGTCGGTTTGGCTGCTGTGGTGCCCGGTGCCCTGATCATGACAAGCAAGCTGTCGTGGCCCAGGCGGGTCGGATTGATTGTAATGATGTTGCGCGTGTTGGCTCTTGAGTGCGGCATCACGTTTTATATCGCAATGTCGTCAGAGGTGGGCTGAAGTGGATTCTTGTTCATCTCAAGTCTTGATAAGTCCGGTGGTCTCAAGGGGTCGATGCAACACTGGCTTGCAGTCTATCCGCTGGAGTTTGAAATCCCAAGGTCTTTCGTGGCCGTTGATTGCGCCGCAGGATGCATCCGCTTGGGCTATTTCGAGCCAAGGCTAAGGGTCAGGGTTATTGGCTCTAACTTCTTTGGAAGAAAAAATTCACGGACAACCAAATCCCACAGAAACGCCACAGGAAGCCCATAGAATGAGGCGACAAATATTACGAATGAATCGGTCCAACCGCTATGCCACGCCCAGGCTAGTCCCAATCCAAAAATAATCAGAGCGCGAACCCATAAATACCCAGGAAAGAAGCACGGCCTTAGTTGCCTAAAGCAATGCGGGCAATTGAAGCGGTGGAGTTGGATGTCCTTTCGACGCAAACCGCCTTGACAGACCGGGCACCGACAGTAAAAGACATCCTCAATCAATTCGCTAAGAAACGGTCTTAGAGGTGCGCGTTGGGAGAGAGTATCCACGCGGTGATCATAATCTCGTGTTTGTGCGGTGGTCAATAAGTCTCCTGAGTTATGGGTTGTTGTCATGCAGAAGTCAGTTAATGGGATGGTCCGCCGCAGACCTCTAGAAGTTATAGAGTGCGGTGGCAAGGAGGCATCCCATTAACTGATGTCATAACGAGAGCGGCCTCACAGCGGCCCGAGTAAACTGTTTCGGTGTTCACCCTAACAGCGCTCGAGTCGAAGGAGGCCTCGATGCGGATTATAGGCGTTGATTTACACGCGCGGCAACAGACGATCGCCATGTTGGACACCGAAACCGGGGAGGTGACGGAGAAGGCCCTGAAACATGAGGGAGAGACGGTACGGGAGTTTTATGCAGCACTGGCGGGTCCGGTCCAGGTAGGGATCGAAGCCACCGGATCGATGCATTGGTTTTTGGAGTTGATGGAAGAGTTTGGGATTGACCGCCGAGTGGGTCATCCGTCGGAGATCCGCAAAGCGGAAGCACGCAAACAGAAACACGACCGGCGGGACGCAGCGTTGCTGCTGAAGCTCCAAGTCGAAAACCGTTTTCCCTCGATCTGGATGCCTTCGACCGAGCAGCGCGATCTGCGGACACTGCTGCTGCACCGTCATCAGTGGGTGCGGATGCGAACGCGGGTGCAGAACGCACTGCAAGCCATTGCGCTCAGTCGCGGTCTGCGTCGAGGCAAGACCCTGTGGAGCCAAGCAGGACAACAGGCCATCGAATCGTTACCGCTGCCACCGCATGCCGCCTATCGACGGGCCGAGTTGCAAGGCTTATACCGCATGTTGCGCGAGAAGATCGAAGAGCTGGACAGGCGGGTGAAGGAGCAAGCCCTGCAACGCCCTGGGGCCAAACTGCTGATGACCCATCCAGGAGTGGGACCCGTCACGGCGTTGGCTACCGACGTATTTTTAGGTGACCCGGCGCGGTTCGCGAACGGCAAAGCGTTGGTGAGCTACGTGGGGATCATCCCGAGCGAATATTCCAGCGGCGGTCAGCAGCGATTGGGCAGACTGAGCAAACAAGGCAACCCACTGCTGCGTTTTCTCTGGTGCGAGGCTGCTGTGCACGCCGTACGCCGAGACCCAGAGTTGCAACGCTTCTACCGGCGCAAGTTGCCCCAGAAGGGATTGGGCAAAGCCAGAGTTGCTGCAGCTCGCAAACTCGGTATCCGTCTGTGGATTATGTTGCGCGATCAAATCGATTACCAAGAGTTCTGTCGCCGCGGCCAGATGCGGCAGAAAAGCGGTGGTGCCCGTGCGGGGATGCCAGAGGTGGGCCATAGTCCTGTAGTGCAGTGACTGTGAAACTGATTAGGCTACCCGCCTCCCTGAATCGCAGGGAGTTCGAATAACTCATCATGGTCCTTGGTGACCGAAGAGATGTTTGGTGGGCAACACCGAATGGATGAACGGACACGGGCTGAGCGAGTCGGGTGAACACACATGAAAGGTACTCGACGGCTTACGATTTGCCGAACCACCCGGCGCTTCTGCGCCCACGGATGGGTGTGCGCAAGGCAACTCAAAGACCAATGAAGACCACTCTTGACACGGCCGCCCTCGTTAGAGATGGCCCACTTCCGAAATTCTCACAAATTCACCGAAGATCGTTTGCGAACGTTGCATTTGCAAGGACACGCGCCGCGGCGGGTCGTGCCCCTACTGCCGGCTCAACTTCTAGGGATTTGCGTCGGGTGGCAGGAAGCACATCGGCAGATCGCGTGAGGTCCGCAGTCCCGCGGGGGCGTCGAGAATTGCCGGAATGCAATTCACAACGACAGAAGCCGTGGCAATGTCGCCGTGCGTGCCGCCGGGAATGGTGAGCGTCAGGTTGGGATTGCCCGCAATTTCAACGGTATCACCCGGATCCTGCGCGCCGACGTACATCTGCAATTCCATGTAGATTTTTTCTTGTTTCCCGGCGTAACCACGCGCGATCTGATGCACGCCGGCAACCTGGCCCGCGGCGACTTCGAGGAAACTGGTTTTCACGCGTTCGCGTGCCACCACCGGCTCGATCGTTTCCGTAATTTCATCCACGCCCAAGCCCAGGGCGTCCGAAACCATGGCGACTGACTCAGGCAGGCCGTGGTGCTTGATCATTCCCGCGGCAACCTGGGCGCGGAATTCCTCGACGCTCATCCCCGCGCCCACTTTTTTCTGCAGCGGCAGGCGGCGTTTGGATGCGTCCACGATGCGGACGGCGCGCGCGGACTCGATTTCCTGCGATGCGGCGCTGAGCGTGATCAGAAGCTTGTCCATCACGAAGCCGGGATTGATCCCTGTCCCAATGAGCGCGACACCCCATGTCTTGCCTTCGGCGTCGAGTTGCGCCGCGAGTTCCGGATATTTCCGGTACGGGTACGCGAGTTCTTCGCATGTCGAAACCACGCAGGATTCTGCAGCGAGACACGCCATCAACTGCTCCATCACGCTCGGCAGCAGCGTGGAGGTCGAGTGGATGACGACGTCGGCGGATTCCCCCAGCATCTCGGCGGCGTCACTGATGATGGGCACGCCCCACGGCGCGTCGGGAGCGTCCAGAACGTCGCCCAGGTCGCGTCCCGCTTTGGCTGGATCGGAATCGATCGCGCCGATAATTTCGATGGATTTCTTCGTGCGCATCAGCCGGACAATCGCGGCTCCAATGGGACCGACGCCGTACTGCACTGCGCGAATTTTCTTCTTCACAATAGGCTCCGTTGCCCCGATGGAATCGCGGCGCGTTCAGAAATATTTTCGCCGGCGTCGCGGGCGGCGGTTACTTGCTTCACCAAATTTGGAGCGAATACCATAAAGCAATCGCGCGACGCGTTCAACTGGATTCGTTGGGCGGTGGTGAGTAGGACAGACACTCTTTATCCCGAGCCCCTGCGAGGGATTGTCTGTCCTGGAACGTCTCGCTGGCACATAAGCGGACAGGCAAGAGTGCCTGTCCTACAAGAACCTGGCGATCAATCAGCCCGCGGAATCCTGATTCCGGTATACTTTCGAGAGCGCTCGGAATCCGCGCCGGGATTTGGACAACAGTCCCGGCTCCAGTGGAGTTCATATGCACACCTCGCACAGAATTTTGCTGATGGTTTTGCTGGCAAGCTTGATCGTTGCGTCGATTT
Organism: Terriglobia bacterium; assembly: GCA_963705015.1. Classification (GTDB taxonomy): domain Bacteria; phylum Acidobacteriota; class Terriglobia; order Acidiferrales; family UBA7541; genus Palsa-360. The sequence goes on along the minus strand of CAVPIN010000002.1, from coordinate 3,527,128 downwards.
CAACTCTTGCGGGAAGTCCAATTCCCGCTCCGCAGACACCGGGCAGCGCCGACATTCCCGTTGTGAAAGGCGGGGCCGGGTCCTGCACCGCGGATTTTGCGGTCACCGATCCGTCTGGAAAAGGCATTTACGACGCCAAAATCCGCATTCTGATTCAGTATCGATTCCTGGCTCTTCACAAATTGGACCTTACCGTCGGCACGAATTATGAAGGCAAAGCGCGTATCGAAGGCCTGCCCGAACAAATCAAGAAAACAGCCGAATTCAAGATCTCCCACGCGGACCAGAGCAAGACCGTTCCGTTCGATCCGCTGGACAATTGTCATCCGAAACTCGAAGTTGTCCTCGGGGAAAAATAGGGCTGGCCTTGGTGGCAAATTCATTGTGCCGAGGTTCGGGGAAGCGTAGGATGCGTGTGCCAGAGATCTAAATCGCAAATCCCGGGTAGATCTCTTCAAGGAGACAACATGAAAAATTATGATGAAGCGGCAGGTCATCGTCGTAATTTTCTAAAGTCCGCCGGCGCTGCGGCCATGGCGTTTTTGGCCACAAAGGTCGCGCGCGGACAAAGTGCGCCAGCCAAATCGTCGGTGCAGGGTAGCCGCATGCATGACCAACCGCATGAAGCTGGCCTCTGGATTACCTGGTACGACCTGCCCGCCACGGGCCGCGACGCTTACCTGTCGTGGCTGCATGGGACGTATCTCCCGCAATTATTAAAACGGCCCGGCTACATGTGGGCGGCGCACTATGCTACACGGGAGGCAACGGGCAATGCCGTCTCCCAGGTCCAACATGTTTCCGACCCCAAGATCCCCACGGGATTCCGCTACATCCTGCTGATTGCTGCGAAGGATGCATTCGTGTTTGGAAACCCCGCCCCCAGCGCTCTCCACGCCGCGTTACCCGAGCAGGGCCGAAAAATGCTGGCGATGCGAATCGGAGAGCGCGTGGACTTGATGGCGGATGCGGGCAGACTCGAGGGCCGCGCGAGGAGTACCTACAAGGATGGACTGACCAGCGCCCCCTGGATCCAAATCGGGAGCTTCGACTGTCCGCTGGAGTATGAGGAAGGGTTGCACGCCAGCTACGTTCAATCGCGGCTGCCGGCGATGTGCGACACGGAGTCGTGCGTCAGGACCCGCAGGCTTAGTTCGGTTGTCGGATGGGCTAAGCACGTGATCATTTATGAGTTCGCGACCCAGGAAGGCTTTGACCGGGACTACACAGCCGCAAGTGCAAAGGCGCCTTTAAAGCAGGGAGATCGTCTGTTGACTCCCGTGCTGATCCACGCACCCAGCAGCCCCAACGCCGCGCTTAGAATATGGCCGCCAGTATCGAAGACTTGAGGATATTTATGACACGACATATCTCGATGAAGTTGATGATTGTTGCAGGATTTGTCTTTGTCACCCTGTTCGGCGCGAAAGTGCTTCTTCTGCGAGGGCAGTCGCCCGCAACTCCACAATTTGTGCAAAGGGCAGTCCCGGGCGAAAAAGGCGGCCAGGATGTCTACGGCCCGTACGACGTCGTCGCGGATTGGCCGAAGCCTCTCACGTCGCTCCCGGGACATGAAAAGTGGACCTGGGGGACTGTTTCCGGCGTATTCGCAGAAAGCCCTGACCGGGTTTTCATCCTGCAGCAGGGCGAGGTTCCGGACATGAAAAGGCCGCCAACCAAACAGTACGGTCCCGCCTTGGAATATCCGATCCCAGGGCTGCCGTTTCGTCGCGTCGGAGGAGAGCACGTAAGAGACGAAATTGGCCTGGACCGGCGCTGGGAACATTGCCTCGTGGTTGTGAATTCCAAAGGTGAAATCATTGAAGCCTGGACGCAATGGGATTCGATGTTTAAACATCCGCACGCCGTTTTTATCAATCCGTATGATCCTGACAAGAACGTCTGGGTCGTCGACGACGGGAAACAGGCGATCTTCAAGTTTACAAACGATGGGAAGAAACTTTTGCAGACCATCGGAACGCCGGACGTTGCTGGAAATGACGCCACGCATTTCGGCAGGCCGACCTATCTTGCGTGGCTGCCGGACAGCACCATGTTTTTGTCGGATGGTTATGACAATACCCGCGTCGTGAAATTCGACAAGAGCGGTGAGTTTTTGACTACCTGGGGACAGAAAGGCAATCCTCCCAATGAAACTCGCCCCGGCTATATGAACTCCGTCCACGGGGTCGTGGTCGACCCCACAACCCGGCAGGTTTACGTAAACGACCGCTCCAACCGGCGCACGCAGGTGTTTGATGAAAATGGAAAATTTCTCGATCAATGGTCGTTTGGTCCGGTGTCCTCCGTCTTTTCCACTTATATGTCAGCCGACCGTCATCTATGGGCCGCAGACGCGGTAACGTCTAAAATGTTGAAATACGATCTGGGCGGACATTTTCTCTACTCCTGGGGAAGCCTGGGAGATTGGCCCGGAGCGATTTGGGGCGTTCATCAGATCAGCGTGGATCAGGAAGGGAATCTTTATGTGGCCGAAGTTTCCAATGGGCGAGCGGAAAAATTCCATCCGCGTCCCGGCGCGAATCCGGATTTCATTGTTGGGCCGCCGCCGCGTGCGGCACGGCGCTGATGGGACGCGACATGGACGGCCTAATGGAAGCTACGCCACTACCCGGATGGCTCTCCCTTTACAGGGCGGGACAACAGGCGTATAACTCAACCGGAGGAAGGCTCATGAAACGTACCCTTCCGCTGCTCCTAATTTTATTGAGCGTTGGTGCGCGACCCGGCAGCACGCAGAAGACCGCCGCAGGCCTCACCGACCAGCAGAAGCTGGGTCGCCAGGTTCTGATGCAGTCTTGTGCGGTGTGCCATCTGCCATCGGGTCCCGACGCAAAGACCTACGGCCCTTCACTAAACAAGTCAACCATACCGGAAGACGATGAAACGGCACGTCAAACCATCCTCGATGGCACAGGACGCATGCCGGGCTTCAAATATTTCCTGCAGCCCACTCAGGTTGACGCGATCATTGCGTATCTTCGAACAGTTCCGCCGCGAGCGCGGCCGGCCACAACATCTCAGAAAAAGAGCAACGTGGACGATTGAAAGGACGAGATCTATGAGAAACCTGCGAAGCATTCTCTTAATCGCTGTGTTGAGCATGATTGGAGTAACGGGTACTCGGGCCGCCGATCAGGTGTTGACGGGCGTGATCTCGTCGGCATCCGGGCAGAAGCTCGAGGGAGTGACAGTGTCCGCGAAGATGGAGGGCGCGACCATCACCACGAGCATTTATACCGATGAGAAAGGCGCCTACTACTTCCCGCCGATGCCAGCGGGTAAGTATAAGGTCTGGGCCCAGGCGCTGGGTTTCGAGACCGCCAAGAACTCCGTCGATCTCGCCGCAGGACGTCACCAGGATCTCGTGCTCAAGGAAATTACCGACCCGGAGCGGCGCTATCGCCAGTTGCCGAGTGAAGCGGTGATTGCGGCCTTACCGGAAGCGACCGAACAGGATGCGCTCATGAAGAGGATTTTCATGAACAATTGCAATTCCTGTCACCCTGCCGGCTACGCGTTGCAGTTCCGTTTCAACGAGGAAGGCTGGAGCAAGGTCATCGATCTGATGAAGGTCATAGGTAACACAGGAGTGCCCGGCACGCATGTCAATGGGATCATCGAGCACAACCAGAAACCGCTGGCCGCCTATCTTTCACGCGCGCGCGGCCCGGAAGCCACTTCCATGACGTTCAAGCCGCGGCCCCGGCCAACCGGCGAAGCGGCGCAAGTGGTCTGGAAATTGTATGACCTTCCCCTCAATCCGGACGCCGGCGTGGGAACCGAGTACAACCCCAACGATGGCACGGATTGGACCATGGGCATCACTTCGAAGAACGGCGAGATGCCGCATGACGGTGGCATCGGACTGGATGGCACGCTCTATTTCACCGTGAACAACCCCAATCGGGTCGCGACGATCGGGAGGGTGGACGGCCGAACGGGCAAAGTGTCGTACGTGAAAGTGGCGGGGAAAGACGGTTTGGCAGCTGGCGCTCACGGGTTGACACGCGACGGGGATGGGAATTTCTGGTTCGACGTGAATCCCGGCCGTCGCAGCTTGGGCAAGCTGGATACCAAAACTCTAACGGTCGCAGTGTATGAGACACCGAAGGAAATGTCACCGCTCGGCGGCGCGGTAACCATGGACGTCGACGGAAAGGGAAAAATCTGGGCCTCGGCGCCGGATGGCGCGGTGCGCTTCGATCCGCAGACAGAGAAATTTATGGGCTTCAAGTCCCTTACCCCCTACCAAAACCCCAAGGGAACCAGCATGACCTACGGCGCCGCCGGTGACCGCGACGGTAACGGCTGGTGGGCCGAGATGCCCATGGACACGATTGGTCATGGTGACGTTGCGACAGGCCAAGTCTCCGAAGTCAAACTCCCGCCCGTCAAGTCATGGATGGACCGCTTGCCGCCGGAAGAGCGCGCGTTCTATGAAAACTTCAATGATTTGACATTCAACACGGCAGTTCCCTGGTCGGAGGGACCGCGCCGCATGGGCACCGACAAGAACGCCGATGTCCTGTGGGTCGGCAACTCGTGGGGATCCAGCCTGGCGCGGATCGATACCAAAACGCGCGAAACGACCATCGTGCCGATGCCGGATCCCTCGATGCAGCCGTATCACGTGGCCGTAGACAGCCACCATAACGTCTGGGGCAACTTGTGGACCAATGACCGGATCTATAAGTTCGATCCGAGCACGAATAAGTGGACCCTGTTTGAACTCCCCGTGCATGGGACGGAAATCCGCCACATTTCACTGCTGGAGCAAGATGGGAAGTTGCGTGTGGTCACGCCGGTGTACCGCTCGAGTCAGATGGCGGTGATGACCATCCGCAGCCAGTCCGAGATGGCCGATCTGAGAGCCCAGGCGAAATAAGATCTGACGTACCTCCCGTCATTGCGCCTGGAACCCGCGAACTATAAAAAATGGGGGAGCAGGGCGTTCGCCCTGCTCCCCCATTTAGTTGCGCCTCTTCCAGAACCAATCAACCGATTGGAGTGCTGCTGGCGGTCGGTGTCGAACCATCCGTGGTCTGGCGAATCACGCCGCTCTGGTCGGTGAAGAACTTGCGCTGTCCGGTGGAGGTGGATACCGGGACGGCCAGCATTGTGTACTGCGTGACCGGCGTTGCTGCGACCGCAGTGTAAGTCATCGTATACCCGCTCTTGACGGCCGGGTCTTTACCAAGCAGGTTGTCGACCAGGTCCGCAGCCGTGGAAGACGGCGTTGCCGCGGGCCCAAGAGAAGCAAAGTTGGATGGATCGGTGCCGTAGGTGACGCTGTATTCAACAACGCAGGTATTCAGTGTGCGCAAAGAGGCGACGGCGGACGCTTCATTGGCGGCCATTTTCGAGCGCATCAGGTTCGGAATCGCAATCGCGGCGATAATCAAAATGATGGCCACGACGATCAGCAACTCAATCAACGAGAAACCCTTCTGTTCGTTCTTCATAAACTTTCCTCCGAAAATTTGATGTCCTTGCCGGTGCATGCTATGAATAAAGCAAGCGATGTTCCATCAAACCCCGAGGAGCCAAGAAGTTTAACGGTTGTCCATATCTAATACCAGCGTAAAGAGTTAATAGATTTCGGGAGTCTGCTGGAACAGCAATCTGCAGAGAACCTGCTGTGCCTGTGCACCGCCAAGTGTAGTCGTCGCGTACAGTAGTTCGCCAAACGAACAGTTTTCATCGCCATCGTCCCGCACCCCCGTGTGCATAGAATCGAAAATGGAAGTTTGGCCTTGCGCTTCGTGGGGGTAGGGAAAGGCAAGTCCCGGCAAGATCTCTTGGCGACAGGGTGCTCTTCGCGGCCTATGGAGCGAATTGCTGCGGGAGTCGAGGCGGCAGCGCTATCTGCCGTCTTGAAGAAGCTGGATTGACCGTGGTCAGTGCTTGGTGTTGGAAAACAGGCCTTTGATCTTTGCAAGGGCCAATTGCCACTTGCCCGGTTCTGTGGTCTCGGAAGGATTGCCCGTGTCTATAACCTTCTTCAATGTTCCCGGGGGGAGCGGAAGCCGGATCAGTTGTCCTGCCTCCAATTGATCGAAGTTCTTAACGTCGGGGTTGAGCACGCGAATCTGCTCGTAAAACTGCTGATCGAAGCGCCCGGCGTACAGGAGACTGAGTTCTTGGATCGTCTGCCCAGCCCTGGGGGAAACAGTAATGACCTGGCTGGACGGACTGTCTTCAGGGTCCGGATCGTCCCCGGCCATGCTGACTTCGGACGCGGATGAAAAGTCCAGCCTGGAAGCCGCACCAGAATTGGTCGCACCGGCGGGGATCCTTGACAAAATATTTTTATATTCCAGTTCCGCAAATTGCCGTACGGAAGGGATTACATAAGCAAGACTGGCAAGTAGCAGGACGCACGCAACGATCGCGGCGGAGCCCCGGAGCTTCGAATTTGGCTTCCTTGGCGACCCGTAGGTGAGCAACGCGACACGCGGCGGAACAGGTCGAACGGATGAACCAGCCGACGGCGTCGCATGCGAGAGCGGCGCGGAAACCGGTACAGGGACAGCAGCCGGCACTTCGGTGGGAGCAAGTGCGGAGGAAGATGCCAGCTCGATGCTTCGGCCGTCCAATCGCGCGATTGTATTTTGCGCGATCTCCAAACTGACGGGGCGGAGGCCCTTCGTCGCGGCGGCACACAAGGCATGATGGCAGATTTGATTGATATTTCGCGGAGCGCCTTGACTGGCATGCGCAATCGCCTGAAGGGCATCGAGTGCGAAAATGGAATCGCCGCGATGGCCGGCCAGCGCGAGCCGGTGGTTGATATACTCCGCCGTTTCATGGGCCTCAAGTGGCCGCAAGCGGTTCAGGATTCCAATCCGCTGACGCAACTGCCGCAATTCCGGCGCAGCCAACTTATCCGCGAGCTGCGGTTGGCCCGCCAGCACGATGTTCAGTAGTTTGGCGTGGTCAGTCTCAAAATTAGAAAGTCCGCGGATTGTTTCAAGCACCGAAGGGTCGAGGTTCTGGGCTTCGTCGACGATCAGTACAAAGCGCTTTCCAGCGAGCATTTCGTGAAACAGAATTTGGTTCAAAGCGTGATGCATCGCCACGAGCCCCATCGGCTCCGCGTCAATTCCCAGCTCGGCCAGCAGATAACGGATAAACTCGCGGGAATCGCACTGCGTTTGAAATAGAAAAACAATGCGACACGCCGGGTTCCACTCCTCCAGCAGCTTGTAAAGCAGCGTGGTCTTGCCGAGTCCCGGCTCGCCCACCAGGGCCATGAACCCGCGGTCATTTACGAGGTCCGAACGTAGCGACTCCAGAGCATCGCGATGGGTTTGGCTGAGGTACAGAAACGCCGGATCCGGGGTGACCCCGAAAGGCTGCTCGCGCAGCCCAAAGAAATCCAGATACATCGGTTCAACTCGCCTTTTCGACGCCCCCTGATGGGGCTCACCTTAAACTCGAATGCACCGCTGACTCTGCAGGGCTGTCTCCAAAGCGCGGGGCAACAAAAGAAGATCGAACTGTGGAAGCTTACCACCAGCATTGCCCGGAAGCATGCAAAAAAATCCGGGGGAAGAGAAGCGAACTTCCGAAGGTGGTCGGTCGACGACAGCGGGCCGCTTGCGGATAAGCTCCCCGATGGAAGGTTCGCCCGCGGGCCCCTCAGACGCAACATAAGACGCATTGTGCTTTCCAGGAGCGTGTCGCAGGCGATCGGGATCCAACCGTACATCTTGCATGAATTGAATTTCGTTGCCGGGTAGCCAATGAAATGAAAAAGGGGGCCGAATGGGGTGAATATCCGGCCCCGGGTGTAGGGTGTTTATGATCCCTGTAGGTGGCGTGAATCTACCAATTGCTAGATGAAAGGAAGCTTAATGAAAGGGAAATGGTCCGATCCTCTGAAAGTACCCCCACCGGACACTGGTTTGGATTTTCCCCAAGCCCCGGCAAGGTGTACACTACATCTGTCCCCGCCCTGGAGGAATCATGCGCACTAACCCCTTTCCACTGGCGGCATTCCTGGTATTGGCGATCTCATTCCCCGCGCTTGCGGCGAAAAAGCCCCAACCCGCACAAGGGACTCAGAATCAACCCAAGAAAGTCTGGACGAACGAAGATATGGATCAGCTGCGCGCGCGGGGCTTGATTTCCATTGTCGGGCCAGAGGTGAATGAGGCAGCGGCCCCAGCGACCCCAACTACAACCGCGCCAACCGAAGCTGCGTTCCCTGTCTACAACTCTAGGCTGGAAGATCCTCAATGGTACGCTGAGCAGGCGGCCAAGCTTCAGGCTGAACTCGACGAGCGCCAAGCCGCCCTTCACGAGCAGCAGATGGCCCTGGCACAAGCGGCCGACCGCATTACCCAGCCGGGAGTTGCGTTGGACAAGACAAGTGTTGGTGTGACGCCGGATTCGGGCCTCGCCATCCTGCAGGCCCAGGTAGAGGAAGTCCAAAGTGAACTCGATGAACTCAGCGACCTCGCCCGGCAGAACAGTATCCCTCCGGGTGTGCTGGGCAGCTAAGCTTTCGGGCTAACACGATTGTTTTATCGCACCGTTTCCTATCGCGGCCTGAGCCGCCGCTTCCTGACCCTGTTCCCTACGCTGTTTCCCCTGGATGAGCTCTGGGCGCTGGCGCCATTTCTGATCGTGAATCAGATTGGAGTGGGCCTGGCGCTGGCGGCGACCGCTGCTCTGCTCTACGTCCCTTTTGCGCAGTGTAGCCTGCTATTGATGGGCGAAGGCGATACAAAGGACATTGCGAAACCAGAAGGAAGCGGTTAAGAGTCTGGTTCGAGAGAATCAGAGTTGGTTCTTTCGTACCATATAGATTCTTGATACTAGCCCGGAGCCGGCCGGTCATGCCAAGCTCTTTCAGGAGATAAAAACTTTGGGAAATTCTTCCGATTCACCGGGTGGTTCGCCTGTGTCGACCAATGAGCGCCGTAAGGCGCCGCGCTATTCTTTCGTCGCAACGACAGAGTTCACAGATTCCGCGAACGCGACGAAGCATTCCGGCAGGGTCACGGAAATTGGCCGCAACGGATGTTACGTAGACATCTTGAACATGCTTCCGGTGGGAACATTGCTCAATGTGCGGATTTCCTGCGATGAAGGCAATTTCGAGACGAAGGCAAAGATTCTCTACGTTCACGAGCGAATTGGCATGGGTATTCAATTCCTCGACACATCCAAAGACCAATTGGAACTCCTCGATTCCTGGCTCGTTAAGCTTCCGCCGCTTGCCGCTCCTTAGAGAAAAGGCGCCGACGCGGAGCACTGTCCGGCAGGCCATTCCTTCTTCAAGGAGAGCGGTGTAACCCCCCCCATCAACGCACGCGATGCGGGTTCGACCTTCGCTGTGATAAAATTTCCCCTTATGCGTCGGCGACAATTTCTCGTTCTTTCCGCGGCGAGTATCGGCGGAGTGCTGGTGTATTCGCTGGATCGCCGCATGTCGCGTGTATTCGCGCAAGAAAAATCAACTCAAACCCTGAAAATCCCGCTTCGCTTTTTCACGGAACCCGAAGCCTTGATCGTTGCGGCTGCGGCGTCGCGCATTTTCCCCACCGATGACTCGGGTCCCGGTGCCAAGGAAGCGGGCGTGGTGATCTTCATTGACCGCCAGCTTGCCGGACCGTATGGCCGGGACCGCTACCGCTATGCGCAGGGCCCGTTTGACGAAAACGCTGCGCCGGAATTCGGGTATCAGGGCCAGGCCTCGCCTAAGGAAACCTATCGCGAAGGCCTGAAGGGCCTGAAAGGTTTCGATCGTCTATCCCCGGAAGAGCAGGACAAAAAGCTTAAGGAGATCGAGACCACTCATTTCTTCGCCGTGCTCCGGCAAAACACCATTGAGGGAATGTTCTGCGATCCCATGCATGGCGGGAACGCGGACATGGTCGGCTGGCAACTGGTGGGATTCCCAGGCCCGCGCATGAGTAATTTTAATGATGTGGACAAACATTTTGGCGAAGCCTACCGCCCCAAGTTGGTCAGCCTGGAGCAGGTGCTGGGCCGCAAGGTTCCCCTGATCGAAGACGAGGACCGCAAATGAAGACCCTGCCTTCGACAGAAGTGGTCATCATCGGTGGCGGGTGGACTGGGCTCCTGATGGCGAAGGAACTTGGCTCGCGCACGTCGCACTCGATCGTGGTCTTCGAGCGCGGCGGCATGCGCAAGCAGGCGGACTACGTCCTGGGAATGGATGAGCTCGATTATTTCGTTCGCCTCCACATGATGCAGGACCCTTCGCAAGATACGGTGACCGTGCGGCACGATCCCAGCAAGCGCTCTCTCCCCATCCGGCAATTCGCGAATTTCCTTCCTGGTTCCGGCGTCGGCGGGACGGGCGAACATTGGGGCGCGCAGGTCCCTCGTTTCCAGCCCGATTGTTTCGAGTTGTATTCCAAGACAGTCGCGCGATACGGCGCGAAGAAATTGCCCGAGGACCACTCATTTCAGGATTGGGGCGTCACCTACGACGAGCTGGAGGCGTTCTACACGCGTGAGGAACGCATGCTCGGCGTTTCCGGCAAGGCCGGAAATATTCGCGGGAAAAAAATTGAAGGTGGCAATATCTTCGACGGCTGGCACAGCGAGGAATATCCGAACCCGCCGCTGAAGACTCCCTATTTCGGTTCGCTGATGGAAAAGGCGGCGCTATCGCTTGGCTATCATCCTTATCCGAATCCCACAGCCGTCAACAGCCAGGCCTACACGAATCCCGACGGCGTGACGCGCTCCGGATGTGCGTATTGCGGATTTTGCGAACGCCTACCGTGCATGATTGCCGCCAAAGCGCAGCCTTCCAATACATTTTTGCCTCTGGTCCAGAAACTAAAAACCGTTTCGCTGCGCACCGGCACAACCGTGCGCCGCATTGTCCATGACACCGCACAAGGCACTGGACGCGCGCGCGGAGTCACTTACATCGATGCGGCCGGTGAGGAAGTATTTCAGCCCGCCGATCTGGTCATCCTGGCTTCCTACACTCTGAGCAACACCCGCCTGCTGATGCTTTCAGGCGCAGGCGAACAGTACAACCCCGCGACGGGTAAGGGCACGCTGGGGAAAAATCTGACGCATCAAATCAGTTTTACCGCCGCCACCGCTTTTTTCGGTAAACCGTTGAATCGTTTCATGGGCGCAGGCGGCGCGGGCCGGCGCTTTGCCGATTTCGATGGCGACGTCTTCGATCACTCCAACGTTCCCTTCCTTCGAGGGGGTTTTTTTGGCGCAATCATGACTGGCACGGCACCCATCGCCACATTCGGCGTGCTCCCGCAATCGATCAAAGCCAAATGGGGATCGGCGTGGAAGAAAGCGGCGATCGAGTATTACGACAATACCGGCCTGCTGGCGTTCTCAGGCGAGCACATTCCCTACACAGGCAATTATTTCGATCTCGACACCATGTACAAAGACCCTGCGGGCGACCCGCTGCTGCGGATGACCATCAACTGGCGGGACAACGAACGGAAGATGGTGGAGTTCATGACAGCGAAGGGCGTGGAAGTCGCGCGCGTCATGGGCGCCAAGGAAATTACTCCCAACCCCGGCTATCGCGACTACGATGTAACGCGCTACCAGTCCACCCACGTTCAGGGCGGCACCATCATGGCGCCTTCACCTGACCGCGGCGTCGTGAATCCGTTTCAGCAGCACTGGCAGATCCCCAATCTCTTCGTCCTTGGAGCGTCCACGTTCCCCAATAGCGGAGCTGCCAATCCCACGCCGACGGTCCTCGCATTTGCTTACCGCACGGCCGACACGCTTGTCGACAAGTATTTGAAGAAGCCTGGGCCGCTGGCGTAGACGGTTTCTCGGCTCACATTAGTGAATTGCCTAGGGTTTGCGTCGTTTTCCAAATTTCTTTCCGGACCGATCCGCATCACGAAATGTAAGAACCTGGACTCTTCCAGTTGGAAAGCGAGCAGTGAGTTCCAATTGGCCACCCATGGCTTGAATGACGTTACGGAGCGTGCTCAGATACATGTCGGTTCTTCGTTCAATCTTGGAAACTGCTCCCTGGTCGATTCCAAGTTTTTCCGCCAGCTGCACCTGCGTGAGATCTTGTGCCTCTCTAAGCTCCGCAAGCGCCAGTGCCTGATATTCCTCGTCAACTTTTTCCTCCACGCGCTTCTGCGCTTCCGGCGACATTTTCCGGAAGAGTTTGTCAAATTTTTGGGCCATTTCAGTGTCCCCCATTCCAAAGAGTGCTAAATGAATCCTTCTATTCTTAGTTGAACTAAGTGTTTCCCGTACAGCTTGTCTGCCGCTGGAATCGCGGTCTTGTACCATTTCTGGTCCGGCTTGCGACCGCCTAGAAGCAATACCGCCACCCGGCGCGGGTCGAACGCGAAGAGAACGCGGTAGGCATCGCCACCGTGGACGATGCGAAGTTCCTTCATATTCGGGTACTTCGACTGTTTCGCAAGGGAATCGGCCTGTGGACGGCCGAGGGCGGGTCCAACTTTCTCAAGAAGTTTCACTTTGACGGCAATGTCCTCTTGTACTTCTTCCGAGAGGCCTTCCCACCAGTCGGCAAACGTGTCGGTGTATTCGACATCCCATGCCATGGAAGGAATATGTCATAAAATACATATAACGTCAAGGGAAATTTGACTACTGTCTTCTACGAGTTCAGGCTAAACGCTTCCGCAACTGTTCGCGGTAGTGGGAGACATCCACTGGTTGCTGGGCGACTCCGCTGAGCGCTGCGGCCTGAGCCACCTCCGGGGCTACCCAGAGAAGCACGCGCGCGTCAAAGGGTTTGGGGATAATGTATTCCGGGCCGAAGGCGAGCCGGTCCACGCCATACATTTTGCAGATGTACTCCGGCACATTTTCTTTCGCCAGCGCCGCCAGGGCGCGCGTTGCCGCCAATTTCATTCCTTCCGTGATGGCGGTCGCGCGACAATCCAGGGCTCCGCGAAAAATCGATGGGAAGCCAAGAACGTTATTCACCTGATTGGGATCGTCCGATCGGCCGCTGGCCATAATGATGTCATTACGCGCCGCCAGGCCTTCTTCAGATGTGATTTCGGGATCAGGGTTGGCCAGCGCGAATACAATTGGGTGCGCCGCCATGGACTTCAGCATCGCCGGAGTGAAAGCGCCTTTGGCCGAGAGGCCCACCAGAACGTCCGCGCCTTTGACCACTTCGGCCAGCGAACGCGAGGGAGTGTTCTGCGCGAAGCGGGCTTTGTATGGGTTCATTCCTTCGGTGCGCCCCTGGTAAACCACTCCCTTGGTGTCGCACAAAAAATTGTTCTCATGCCGGGCCCCCAAAAGGACGAAATGTTCCGCGCACGCAATGCCCGCGGCACCCGCCCCGTTGATGACTATTTTGACGTCGCGGATGTCCTTGCCCGCAATTTCGACAGCATTGAGTAAGGCTGCTCCGCTGATGATGGCGGTGCCGTGCTGGTCATCGTGGAAGACGGGTATGCGCATCGTTTTCGTAAGCATTTCTTCGATGTAGAAGCATTCCGGCGCTTTGATATCTTCCAGATTAATGCCGCCGAAAGTGGGCTCGAGTAGCTGGCATACCTTGACTACGTCATCCGGATCGTGGCTGCCGATTTCAATGTCAAACACATCGACGTCCGCAAAGCGCTTGAAAAGCACGCCCTTCCCTTCCATCACGGGCTTGGCAGCAAGAGCTCCGATGTCTCCCAGGCCCAGCACGGCAGTGCCGTTGGTGACGACGGCGACCAGATTGCCGCGCGCGGTATACTTGAAAGCGTCAAGGGGATTCTTGTTAATCTGCAGGCACGGCTCTGCCACCCCTGGTGTGTAGGCCAGGCTCAAATCTCGTTGCGTAACGCACGCCTTGGTGGGTTTGACTTCGATCTTTCCGGGTCGCACTCCGAAGTGGTAGTCCAGTGCTTCCTGTTTCGAGATGGGCTTCACGCCTACTCCCGTCGCAATGTGGATTTGTTACTTTGACGCAGATTATGGTTTCAAATCTAACTTGTTGCAGGACGATACGCAAGCCGCCCTCGCGCGTGGCCGGCGATGGCGCGCGGCTATGCTAGAATCTTCGGCTTAGATATTATTCAGGGTAGAATCATGAAAATCAGCCGGGAAGACGTGTTGAAAGTAGCGGCGCTGGCGAATCTGGAGCTGACCGACGCCGAAGTAGAAACCTATCGCGGACAGCTCGACGACATTCTCACCTATATTGACAAGCTGAACGAAATCGACACCTCCAATGTGGAGCCCATGGCGCAAGTGGTTGCGGCCACGGCGGATGATTCGGCCCTGCGCGAAGACGTGGTCGTGCGCGCGGACGTGATCACCGAAGTACTCAGCGGCGCGCCCGACCCTGAGGCCCCCTATTTCCGCGTCCCGCGAGTGATTGAAAAGTGAGCATCCCGGCCAAATGGACGATTCCGGAAGTCCGCGCGGCGCTGGACAAGCGGAAAATTTCCGCGCGCGAACTGGTGAAGGAGTTCTACGCGCGCATCGACCAGCGCAATGCCGAATTGAACATTTATCTGGCGCTCTCACCCGAGCGCGCCTACGCCCAAGCCGACCGGATCGACGCCGCCATCGCCGCCGGTGACGCCCTCCCGACACTGGCCGGAGTGCCCCTCGCAGTGAAGGACGTGATCAGCACGCACGGCATTCCCACGACGTGTGGGTCGCGCATCCTGGCGGGCTACGAGCCGCCATACGACGCCACCGCCGTCACGCGCCTCGAGCACGCCGGCGCCATTATCCTGGGCAAGACGAACTGCGATGAGTTCGCCATGGGGAGTTCGAATGAGAACTCCGCGTACGGCCCGGTGCGCAATCCTGTAGCCACCGACCGCGTTCCCGGCGGCTCGAGTGGAGGTTCCGCAGCTGCCGTGGCTGCTGGTTTAGCCACCGTGGCACTGGGAACCGATACGGGAGGCTCAATTCGCCAGCCGGGGTCATTCTGCGGCATCCCGGCGCTTAACCCCAGCTATGGCCGCGTATCGCGCTATGGGTTGATCGCTTACGCATCCTCTCTTGACCGGATTGGGCCGTTTGCCCACACCGTCCGCGATGCTGCCGCCGTGATGTCAGTAATCGCCGGGCGCGACCCTCGCGATGCGACTTCGGCGGCCGCGCCCGTCCCAGATTACCTTTCGAGACTTGACGGCCGGCTTGAAGGTCTGCGTATCGGTATTCCCGACGACTATTTCGGCGAGGGGATTGATCCGGAAGTTCGCAAAAAAGTGGAAGCTGGAATTCGCCTGCTCGAGAAACTCGGGTGCATGCGCGTCTCCATTCGTATGCCGAGCACCGACTACGCCATCGCGGCCTACTACATCATCGCCACCGCCGAGGCCAGTTCGAATCTCGCCCGATACGATGGCGTGCGCTTCGGCCCGCGCGTCCCGGGCGCAACGCTGATCGAGATGTACCAAAAAACTCGCGGCCGCGGGTTCGGCGCCGAAGTGAAACAGCGCATCATGCTGGGCACCTACGTTCTTTCCGCAGGTTACTACGACGCGTATTACCTGAAGGGGCAGAAGGTTCGCTCGCTGATTGCGCGCGATTTTCGCGAAGCATTCGAAAAAGTGGACGCGATTATCACGCCGACTTCTCCCGTCCCGCCGTTCCGTCTGGGCGAACGCACCTCCAATCCACTGCAGATGTATCTTGCTGATATTTATACAGTTACGGGGTCACTGGCAGGGGTTCCGGGCATTTCCGTCCCCAGCGGGAAGACGCCCGAAGGCTTGCCAGTAGGTCTGCAAATTTATGGACCCGCGTTTGGAGAGGATCGCGTGCTGCATATGGCCCACGCCTTTGAACGGGCCGGGGGCGGAGACCTCTAGACCAAACCATGAACCTCGGGCCCTTGCTTGCGCGGCTTCAGTGGACAAGAAGGCAATTCGAGGCAGCCGCGCGCAAAATTCCCTTGCAACACTGGCGCACGCCCCCGCGGGAAGGCTCGTGGTCGGCTGCGGAAGTGGTCGCGCATGTGACCATGGTGGAAACCCTGATGACCGGAGCGGCGGCCAAGATCACGCGCAAGCCGCCAGTCCCGGTGCCGCTATCAAAACGATTTCATGTTCCTGTCGCTCTCGTGGCCTGGCGCGGCGTGCGCGTGGAGACTCCGATTCCGCTCGACACTTTGCTGCTGGATGATCGCGAGGTGATGCTGGCGCGCCTGGCCGAACAGCGGCAACGAACGCTCGCGGTGCTCGAAGCGGGCCGGGAGAAAAATCTCCGAAGGTATCGCGTGCAGCACCCGGTGTTGGGGAGCCTCCACTATTACAACTGGTTTCGCACGCTCGCCGCACATGACGAGAGGCACACCAAGCAACTGCGCGAGGTCATGAAAGTGCACAAAATTTCATAGGCTGTACAGAAAGTGGCATTTTTTTTCAAGTTGGGACACCCCTGATTTCGTTCCTGAGAAAAGATACTGCCTTGCAATTCCTCGCTAAAGCCTTTAATTCGATTTATTTGCAAATTTGCAATCGTCCGGAAATATTGGGTACATGGAACGGAAGCAATATTGCTCTGTAATTGACGGAAGAAGTGCGCTGTGTGCAATTTTGAGGAACCCTGAACGGCCGATAAAGCCGCAGGGATGGTGGATCAAAATGGTCACCGTTAAATCGAGTCAGAAGCTCTTTACAGATCAAGAAATTTCCCGCCTCACCGGGATTTGCCTCGACCATCTCCACGGCGTGGCTCGCAGTAAGCACCTTGGCTCGATCGTACGCGCCGCGGAAGCCGCTGGAGAGCAAGCGGACCACTGGCTGTTCACGCACTCCGACTTGAACGTCCTCGCCGCCTTATTCCCTCGCTGCCAACACTGAGTTTTCTTAGCATCGCCGCACAGACTCCCAACCTGGGAATCCCGAGTTTTTTCATTTCAATCAAGGCCGTTGCGCGAGTCCTGCGGTAGGACTATGCTCAGTGCATCAAGGCAAAACTTGACGGGTCGAGCGGCATCATAGCAATGCACGGGTGGGTGGCACGAACACAGCATGAAATCCCGGACACAGTTTGCAGTAGCGTTGACCGCGCTGGTCCTCCTGACGTCCATGCTGCAAAGCGTGGCTCAGACCAAACCGGACCTCGACGCCGGGACGGCCCGGGGGCAAACGGGTATTCCTGTGGTCCTCCCCAAAGGGAAAAAGCTGGTCCTTAAAGATGGGAGCTTCCAGCTCGCTCGTGAATATTCGGTGCAGGGCGACCGTGTGCGGTATTGGAGCGTCGAGCGGTCGGACTGGGAGGAAATCCCGGCAAGCCTGGTGGACTGGGACGCGACACACAAGGCCGAGGCGGACCAGGCCGCCGAAGACGCCAAGCTCAAGGCAAAGATTCACGCGTCCGAGGTGGCCGAGCGCACCAAGGACATTGATATCGACCGCAGCCTGGAAATCAAGCCGGGGCTGTTCCTGCCGGATGGCGTGGGATTCTACGCCCTCGAAATCAAGCAGATCTATGAAATGAAACAGAGTCAGGCGGTTGCGCACCTCAACAAGGGTCGCGAAGCCGAGAGAATCCTCACCGGGGTGCCTTTCATTCCGGAAAAGGAGACCCTGGAAATCCCCGATGCGCACGCGGCGCTGCGCCTGGAAACTTCAGAACCCGAATTTTTCATGCGCCCAGCCGATGAACGCGAACCGCGCTTCCGGCTGCTCCGCGCGCAGATCAAGAACGGCCAGCGGGTGCTCGAAAACATCAGCATCCACTTTTCAGGGGAGCAGAAGCACCAGGCGACGGATGTCGATTTTCAAACCTGGACCCCGGCGCGCGGTGTCTTCCGTTACACCGTTACCCAGCGCCTCGAACCCGGCGAGTACGCCTTCGTAGAAATGACCAGCGAAGGAATCAGCGGCTACGTCTGGGATTTCGGAATCGATGCGCCCAGGTCCAAACCCTCAAAGTAAGGTTCCGGCACGGTCCACTGAAGAGAGGAGAATTTTAATGGCGAAGTTTCGCGTACTGCTGTTGGTTGCGCTGATGTCCGTTTCGTCCCTGGCTTTTGCTCAGGATGCGATGAAGAAAGGCGACAAGGGCTGGACAGATTTGGAAAAAACACTTGCTGACGTGAACAACCAGTGGATCTGCGCGTACAAGTATCATAAGAACCACGCGCAGGATTGCGTGGATTTCAAGACTCAGTTTTGGCCGGATACATTCTTTGAAATCAGCCGCCAGGGGGAAGTTACAGACAAGATGGAGATGGTGAAGAGGCAGACTGCTACGGCGACGGCTCATCCTGTCTCTCCGGGAGATTCCGGTCCTGACCCGCAGCAGTTTACCTTGAGGGCGGTTTACGGGAATGTCGCTTTGGCAACAGATCACACGGTTTTCAAGGCGCCTGATGCCAGCGGGAAGATTGTGGTCACGGACGAGGCCACGGTCCTTCGGGTTTTTGTGAAACTGGACGGCAAGTGGAGACCTGCAGGGGCGGCGTTAGTGCCGGTGAAATAGCGGGCGCAATGTTGCGTTTTCGGGTGCGCGGAAAACTGGGGGCGGCCAGGTCAAACTCGCTCAAAGGCTTCCGCAGCCGGCTAGTAGGTAGTGGAAGTACGGCGTTCAATGGCCGAGATAACTATGCGCCTTTCGTCCGGAACGCGAAAAAAGAAAATGCGCCACGCGCCGACTCGGCGGCGAAAAGTCTTCTGCTGTCCTTTGAGGAGTTTCAAGTCTCCCTGAAATGGATTTGCCGCCATCTCTTTAAGAGTGGCCTCGATGCGTTCTCGATCAGGGGAGGGGACGCGCTCAAGAGATTTTCTTGCGGGTCCGGCGAGGACGATTTCCCACGGAGTGGAAGTATTCATCGAGTGTGATGTAGTCGCCCCTTCTAAACGCAGCCTCACCTCGCCGAATTGCACGCAGTTCAGCTACCGTGGCAATCTCGGTAGGAATCGTGAAATACAACCGGAGGGCCTCAATGGCAACATCGGAAGGATTGCGTTTTTCCCGCTTTGCGGCACGGTCCACGCGCCGTCCCACTGCGGCCGGTAATTCAATGGTGTAAAGTCGTCTGCTCATCTCTTCTACAGCCTATCATTCCAGATTGATGTGTCAAGACGAGGCCTATGGTTTGGAAAAGAACCTGGCAACCTGCGCCTCAATGCCCACTTGTGGACGAGCCCAACCTCGGAAGTTCGTTTCGATGAATCTTCAGGCCACTCTGGGCTGAGGCTTGAGGAAGTTAGTGCCTGTGAAATATTGGGCAGAGCAAGGCGATCAAGACCGAACAGCTGCCCGCGATAAGCCAAAGATTTTGTAGAGGCCGCTCCGTCCCGTGTTTTGCGGGACGGAGCGGGCATGTTTCTCTGCCTCTAAAATTAAAGCCAGATTTCTACTCCGCTGCTTTTGCCGAAGCCGTGCCGCCTGCAGGAATGAGCGGCAGTTGCAGATAGCTCGGGTGATTGGGACCGGTGTAGATCGTGTTGTCCGCGCCGGTGTGATAACTCGGATCATAATAGTGGTGCTCGGAACCGCAGCCATCGCGCGGCTGGACATCGACCCGGATGCGGTCTCCCTTCTTGACCACTCCCGTATCCGGCCAGAGCAACACCTCGACCGGCACGACCTCGTTATTCTTCAAGGGCGCGTAATCGGCCTCTAAGTTGGTGTGTCTGGGAGCGTAATCGGTCGAGAGCTTCGTATCCAGTTTGCGGTGCGACACCTTCAGCCAGCCCAGCGACAAGGGATAGACGTTCGCATCATCCGTCAGATCGGGTGCACCCGTATAGTCGACTTCCTGATTGTTGCTATCGATCACGCGGACTGCGGCGTCGATATCCATGTCACTGCTGGTGGACGATACCCATAGCCCCAGTTTGAAATAGCCGGCCAGAACCATGTCCTCCTGCACCGGATCGGTCACAAAGGAGACGCCGGAAGCCCAACACGCGGTTACGTTGTGCTGGATTCGCCTCCGAAGGTCCTCTGTTACGGGAGGAAACATCGATCCCGTGAGCACCTCCGCCGAATACGTCGATTTCTTCTCGGCGGCCGGCTTGCTTGCGGACATCCGCAGGAAATCGTGCCGTCGCCCTTCGCCCTGCCAATTCGAGGGCGAGGCATCAAGATACAGCTTCGTGTACTGTGTCCGTGCGATGGGCCACTCATTTTCGTTCATCAAGTAGTAGCCGCCGTCACCAGTCCGCATCGAGAGGCGCACGCGAGGCGTCTCCATGATGTTGTTCTTAATTCCTTTCAGCCAGTAGTCGAAGAACGCCATGTGCTCGCTAATATCGGCATAGGCCTGCGCCATCATGTCCAGGCTCATGTCCAAGTGCTTATCCTTGGCCGGGGACAAGATAAACGCATCGCTGCTGGCCAGCTGGTGAATATGCCCGCGGTGAATCGTAGGCATGCTGATCCACTGTGGAATCGTCACTTTGTCCATCTCCGGCGACATCCAGATTTCGCCCTTGGGCCCGTAGATGGCCGGATCATTAAAGGGGTGCGCCCTGGCGACGGAAATGAAATCCTTGTGGTTCCCCTTGCCGCACACTGCATGCTCAGCGTTATACCACCAGTCGGTGGTCCACTCTTCGTTGAAAAGGCCGTCATGATACAGCGAGTGACCATAGGACTCGATATCCGTGGCCACCGGAATCATGGCCTTCAGATGCGGTGGTTGCAGGCTGGCCACGTTGTATTGATTCATGCCGTAGTAAGAAACGCCCCACAATCCCACATTGCCGTTGGACCAGGACTGCACGCCCGCCCACTCGACGGAATCATAGAAATCTTCCGCCTCCTGGCGGCTGAGCGACTGGACGGTGCCGGGCGTATTGCAGGTACCGCGCCCGTCAATCCGTATTACTGTGTAGCCCTTGGGGACCCACTCCGAAGTGTTGACCGTCTCGTGATTCTCGTACATGAGACCGGTGGGATTACCGGAGGAATACTGATCTTCCATGACCTCTCGTCTCTGGGCATCGCCCAGATTGCAAATACATTCGCGTTCAAAGGCCTTGCCGTAAAGGCCAAAGTTCATCACCACGGGATACTTCCCGCCATCCGCGGGGCGGAAAACGTCGGCTAGCACATAAGCGCCGTCGCGCGTCGGGATCTTCACGTCCGTCATCTTGATGATCCCGCGAATGTTCCGGCGCAGCTCGTTGCGGGCCGCTTCGGGCGAACGCAACGCCCGCGGGGTTTTAGCGCTGAACACGCCGTTGGCATTATTCAGTTCGTCCAGTACGCCGACGAGTGTGAAATCACGGGCGAACGCTTCTTCCGACTGATTGAAGTTGAGAGGACGCCGGCCAATGATCGTATGAGCCTGCGGCGCAATCGTCACTCCGTTTTCGATATCGCCGTCCTGGTCGAGCGTCTGCACAAAGCGGGCCATGTTGGTGATAATCGGGTCCCTGAGTTTATCGATGTTGCCTCGGACTCTGTCGACCAACTGAGCTAAGTTCACCCGCTGGTTGGCCCGCGTGCTGCCTAAAACAATGCCGCCGACCGAAAAAGTAACCGTCTCGCCGGCTCGGTACTTGAACTCCCCTTTTTCGTTGGTCATACCGGAACCGCTGGCCGTCTCATACTTGATCCCGATGATTGGACCAGCAAGCACTCCCGTCCGCACTTCTCTAGTTGCTGTCTGCGCGGACAGGCCGCATGCCGAGCCAAAAGCAAGCACTACACTCATCACCACTTTCATCCATATCTTCATTGAGGCATCTCCTAAACACAAAATTACGATTTTAACTAGCGCACGCCAAAAACTATATGCCGACAGTCCCCGGTTGAGGTATCAGAAATTCGGAACGACGGGTATTTCCCCCAATCAGGCGAAGATCGCTTGCGAATTCAATAGATGCCGTCCTAGTTTAACAGCATCACGGTTGTAGGTGTACAACCCGCTCCAGCGGGTGTCCCCACAGCTGGCCCATCGTCCAGCAATTCCGGAAACAGGGCCGCTCTTGATGTGGGATTCCCCCGATTCTGAGGTTCACGAAACCATAGCCCCTTTTGACTGATGGCTGTGGACAGCAAAGCCCGGACGGAGAAATATCGCACTCCCCCCCATGAATCTCTCAAAACGCTAATCAAAAGACTGTGCGCCATATCACGTTAGCTTGTGACGCTGTAACGATGGAGTTTGTAGTCAGACGTTCTAGGACGAACCGTTCTTCGGCTCGAGAACGGTCGCTGGAGCGGGCACTTCACTGAGGATGGAAAGCAATTCGGCAATGCGGAACGGTTTTTGCAGGAAGTAACAACCCCGGCGGCCCGCTTGCTCGTTGATGGCTTCCTCGACCAGATCGCCGCTCATAAAAATAAATGGCGGACGTGCCGCTGCACGCGACGCAAGATTCTCGGTGAGGCGATCGCAGACATCGAACCCGGAGACTGCCAGTCCGGATTCCGATTCCAGATGGAGATCACACAGGATCGCATCGTACGAATTCCTGGAAACAAGATCCAGGGCATGATCGGAGGAATCGGCGCAATCCACAGCGATGCCGTGGGCGGTAAGGCTATCGGTCACCAGTTCGCGGATGCTTTCCTCATCGTCCACGACCAGGACTCGTTTTTTTGTCGATGGGACGGGCTCGAGGGCTGGCGGAGTTAACGGACGGAGGACAGGAGCGGGATTGGTTTCCGTGACCACTACCGCCCTCGTGCAGATCGGCAGCGAGACTGTGAATACGGAGCCGCCATCGGGCAGCGGCTGCGCGGAAATGTCGCCGTTATGCTCACGGATGATGGCCATACAGATACTCAACCCAAGTCCGGTGCCGCGCCCGGGACGCTTGGTGGTGAAGAACGGATCGAAGATCCGGGGCAAGGTCTCGCGGCGAATGCCGACGCCGTCGTCTTGAAAGGTAATCAGCACGCGCTCGCCGACCACACCGAGCCGAATCCGCAGCGTTCCCTGATCCCGCACTTCGCGGACCGCCTGCTCGGCGTTCACGATGAGATTCAGGAACACCTGCGTTAATTGATTGGAATCCCCCAGGACGGTGGGAAGATCGGGGCGAGCCACAAAATCCACGCGAACATTGTTGGAGCGCAGCGAATGCTCGTGGAGTTGGAGCGTGCGCTGCAGCAGATCGCCCAGGTGAAGCAAGGTATTGCGCGGCGTGGCGGGGCGCGAAAAAACAAGCAAGCTTTGCACGATGTGCGCGGCGCGGCGCGCCTGGCGGTGCGCCAGATCGAGTTGGCGGCGGGAAGTTTCGTCGGAGGTTTGATCGCGCATCAGTTCCGTAACGCCCAGGATGGCGGTCAGGGGATTGTTGAGCTCGTGCGCGACCCCCGCAATCATCTGTCCCATGGCGGCCAGCCGTTCAGACTGAATCATCTGCTGCTGGAGCTTTTGCTGATCGGTAATATCGCGCGCCGAAGCGATGATGCCCGTGACGCGACCCAACGCATCCTGCAGGGGTCGCGCGGAGGCGCGAAACAGGTGCCAGGACCCATTTTGATGCTGGGTGCGATACTCAATTTGACCGTAAGCGCGGCGCCCGGCAATTAAATCGTCAAACAATTCCTGCATCGCGGTGCGGTCCTGGGGATCCGTGCGGCCCCCCAGCTTCTTCCCGATCAGATCCTCGGGCAGGTAACCGAGGGCGTCAAAAATCTGAGGGCTCACGAACGTGTAGCGCGATTCGGCATCGAGCGCAACCACTACATCGGGGAAACTATCCATCAGGCGGCGCAGGAATTCCTGTTCCTGGTGCAGGCGGCGTTCCATCTCCCGCTGCTCGGTGACGTCCAGAAAGGTCCCCTGGTACCTCACAAACTTTCCCGCGGGATCGCGAATCACCGCGGTCGTATGCAGCGCGACGACTTCGCGCGTGCCCTGGCTGTGCTTCAGAGTGACCTCGCGGGCACGGAGGAATCCAGACTCGTCCAACCTGACGCGTTCCCCGGCGCGGTCCGCCGCGTTCTGGTAGAAAGACGAGACTTCCAATTGAAAAATATCTTCCTTGCTCGCGTATCCGAGCATTTGCGCCAGCGCCGGATTGGCGTCGGTGATGCGGTCGTCCGCGGAGGCCAGGTAGACGCCTTCACGAAGGGTCTGAAACAGTTCCGTAAAGCGCGTTTCGCTTTCCCGCTCCCGGGTAATATCCCGCGCAAACCCGCTGATGCCCTGCACCACATCATCGCGCACGATGGCGTGCCACGCGCAATCAAACCAGCGTATGGCGCCTGTTTTTTTCACGCGCACGCGAAGCACTCCGGTCCAGCGGCGCTTCTCAAGAAATTTCGGGATCCACTCTTTCAGGGCCAGGCGATCGCCGGGTTCGGGAAGCTCCAGAAACTCGTCGACCGGCCGGCCAATGACATCGGCGAAGGAATGGTGGATCAAGTCGGCGAAACTCCGGTTCGCGGTCAGGATCTTGCCGTCCAAGGAGAGGGAAAAGAGAAGATCTTCGAAGGTGTCGATCAGATCCCGGTAACCCTGCTGGGATCTGGAGATGAGGGAAAAGAGCTGATCGAGCCGCTCGTTATTCTGCGCGACCGGAGTGCGCTGCTCGATGCCGCGCACCAACCCTCGCAACTCCGCAATTTCGGTGGTCTTGGTCCAAGCGTAGGCCACGAACAACACTACGAGGACCACCAGCCCCACTGGCAGAGCTTCCAGGCCAGAAGGCATGGCGCGCACCGTTGCCCAGGAGGTCACCGCAAGCCCCACCGCGAGAGCGCAGAGCAGAACCAACGCAGCTCTCCAAACCGCTCGCTCCCGGTGGGTGAGTCGGTCGCGCTGCAGAGGTGCCGAAGTCGGTTCGGCCGAAACGTCCGCGCGCGGCGTGGGGAAAGGGGGCATCAGCTTTTGTTTGGAAGGCGCCTCACGTTCGGTGGGTTGACCCGGGAGGACGACCTTGCTTGAAGATTATGGGGGTAATCCAAGAAGCCAGCAACGAAAGTGCCACCAGAATATAGCGAAACGGATAACAGCAGTGATTCCGTGACTGGGGAACCCACCACTTCCACGAGCCCATTCGCAGATGGTTAAATATTTTATTTTGTTGAACTTCGAGCTAGTAGGCCCTCTTCACACTTCCAAATCCGAATTAAATCGCGCTGCTGGTCGGGCGGACCCTGTCGCCCCAGTCGGACAGCCATTTTCGTCTTTTGTGAGCACCTCATCCGGAATCGGACGAGCCCTTACAACACGCGTTGCATCAAGAGAGCAACCCGGTGTATGTTACCGCTACTTGGAAAGTGCGGAAATCTTGCCGAGGGGAGAAATATAACATGATCAGGAAATTTGTTGGCGCCATCGCGCTCGTATTTGTGATGTCTGGTGCCTTAGCGGCCCAGGATGCAAAGACCGTGGTGCAGAATTCGCTGAAGGCCATGGGAGGAGTGGGCCTGAAAACTTTGCAATTTACCGGCAGCGGCAGCAGGGCAGATCAGCTCCTGGATGGCAACACGCCGGGGCCGCGCGTCCTGGTGAAGTCCTACACCTACGATGTTGACTACACGATTCCGGCGTCCCGACTCGAGACAGCTGTCGTCCAGGGACTTCCGCCCCAGCAAACCGTCGGCGGCGAAGGACACGGCCTGCAATACGTGAACGCTGGAAATGGCGAGTACGCCTGGGATGTTGGCGGCCTGCCCGGACTCCGTGTTCCTGCACGGCCAGCAGATTGGCTCGAGATTCCGTTTCCGTCTTGCGTCAAGAAACCCGGAGATCCGATCCGGCAGCCTGATGGCGACGGATTGCAATCACATTCCGAAATCGATCGCATCGAGCAAATTTGGCTGACGCCGCACGGCTTTCTGATCGGCGCTATGAAGGCGCCGGACACCAGCGTGACTCAGCAAACGATCGACGGAAAGAAATACCAGGTGGTGAGCTGGACCGGTCCCAATACCGCGAAGATCACCGGGTACATTGGCGAAGACAACCTAGTGGCCAAGGTCGAAACGACGATGGACCATCCGATGTACGGCGATGAGCATGTGGTCCACACCTACGATTATTACGAAATCTCCAACGGCTTCGAGTTTCCGCATCACATGGTCGAGACCATTACCACGCTCGCGCTGACGGGAGCCAAGAGCCTGAGCTACGATCTCGTCATTACACAGATCAAGCCGAATGCCTCCGCCGATTTCACGATTCCGCAGTGCGTGAAAGATACTCCGCCGCCGCCTCCCGCTACGATCATGACGCAGAAACTCGGCGACGGGCTCTGGTACCTGGCGGGACAAAATGACTGCAGCCTGGTGGTGGAGTTCAAGGATTTCGTGACCCTCGTGGAAGGACCTCTCAACGAGGCGCGCTCGCTGGCCGTGATCGCGGAGATCAAGAAACTCGTGCCCAACAAGCCGATCCGCTACGTCATCAATACGCATCCTCACGTAGATCACACCGGAGGCATCCGCACCTACGTCACCGTGGGGGCGACGATTATCACGCAAACGGCCAACAAGGAATTTATCGATGAACTCATGCGATCGCCCCACACCCTGATTCCCGATTCGCTCCAGAAAATGCCCAATACGAAATGGCGCATTGAAGGAGTGGACGAGAAGCGCGTGATTTCGGATGGTTCGCGCCAATTGGAGATTTATCACGCCAAAGGAAATCTCCACAGCAGCGCGATGCTGTTCACCTACCTTCCGAAAGAAAAAATCCTGACCGAAGGCGATCCCTGGACGCCGGGCATGGTGGCCGTCAAGGCGACCGACCGTCCCTACGAACGCTGCTGTGACGCGCAAAATATTTACGACAACGTGAAACGCCTGCACCTCGATGTGACCACGTTCGCTCCCATTCATGGCCGCGTCGATACCTGGGAAACATTCACGCAATACCTGGGCCTGCCTCCGGAGAAGGAGAGCATGAGCGGGGACCAGAAGGCGGCGAAATAAAGTACGCGGTTACCGGGCTGGTGATTCTGCGGGGTTCCCGTTGGCACTCTGCCATTCGTTTGATATTGGCAATCTTTGCCAATCATGCGATTTTGGTGTCGACACCCCTGCTTTAGAAAGGCCGCCACCATGCCTACCCGAAACGTCAATTTAACCAACGAGCTGGACCGCTTCGTGGCCAAAAAAGTTAAGACCGGCCGTTATGAAAACGCGAGTGAAGTGGTGCGCGCCGGATTGCGAACTTTGGAACGTGAGGAACAGCAGTATGAAGCGAAACTTGCGGCGCTGCGGGCTGCTATTGACGAAGGCGACAGCAGCGGTGTCGCCCGGCGCAACGTATTCGGGCGTGTTCGCAAGTCCCTCAAGCTTTCCGGATCGTCGCGCTAGCTATGGCTGCATTTCGTTTTTCGCGTCGCGCCGAGGCCGACCTGCTCGACATCGGCAATTATACTCTTCGCACATGTGGCAAGGCCTAAGCCACCCGCTACCTTACCGGCGATCGAGACTAAGTCCGGACGCAATAACCCTCCACTTATTAAAACTCGCCACAGGTCATGCGGGACCGATAGCGGACGAATCGCAAATTCCCAAGTCAACTTGGAACTGAGGCTTGAAATCTGGGAACGCCAATCTCCCGATTGGCGGTTTTTAAAATCGCCATTCAGGAGAATGGCGTTCCCAGGAAGGGCATCAGACACGCCTGAAAGGCGATGGCGTCGAATGCGCTTTAAGGTGGAATAAGCTCTAGCTTGTTTTCCTTTGACTTCTGCAACGTTACAAAAGGCAAAACCAGACAAGCTGAAGCTTATCCCACTTTAGCCACAATGAAATTCAAAAGCCCCATCAGTCGCGCGGCGCGACAGATGGGGCACCCTCAAAACCCATTCGCCGACTAAGTCCTAGCAACTCGCGCTTGATGCGAAACACAACGGGCGTCCCAACCTTCGGGACGCCCGTCGCAACTTGGTTCGACTTTGTTGCGTCTAGTCCGACCCTTCCGCCAGCGCATCCGTATCGCTGCGCAGGAAATCGAGCGCGGCGGCTTCCTCGGCCGATAGCTCGGCGGGAGGCATCATCGCTTCGACGGGAGGCGGTGGCGGAACTTCAGTGAGCAGTTCGATGTTGCGGTAGCGCTCGAGGCCGGTTCCTGCCGGGATCAAGCGGCCCATGATGACGTTTTCCTTGAGGCCGCGCAGGTAATCGACTTTGCCCGCGACGGCGGCTTCGGTGAGGACGCGTGTGGTCTCCTGGAAGCTGGCCGCGGAGATGAACGAGTCGGTTGAGAGCGAGGCCTTGGTGATTCCGAGCAGCAACGGACGACCCGTGGCCGGACGGCCGCCTTCCGCGATGATGCGGTCGTTCTCTTCGCGGAAGCGGAACTTGTCGATCTGCTCTTCGAGCAGGAAGGCTGTGTCGCCGACGTCCTCGACCTTGACCCAGCGCATCATCTGGCGAACGATGGTTTCGATGTGCTTGTCGTTGATGTTGACGCCCTGCAGGCGGTAGACCTCCTGGATGGAATTGACCAGGTACGCCTGCGTGTACTTTTCGCCGAGGACGGCCAGCAAGTCGTGCGGGTTGAGCGGGCCATCGATGAGCGGCTCGCCCGCCTTGACGTGTTCGCCTTCCTGCACGTTGATGTGCACGCCGCGAATGATGGAGTATTCCTTCTGCGTTTTCCCGTCTTCGCTTTCGACGTAAATCTTGCGCAGACCCTTGCTGATTTCGCCGTATTTCACGACGCCGTCGATCTCGCTGATGACCGCGGGATCGCGGGGCTTGCGGGTTTCGAACAGCTCGACGACGCGCGGAAGGCCTCCGGTGATGTCCTTGGTCTTGGTGGTTTCGCGCGGGATCTTCGCCAGGACGTCGCCCGGCTGCACTTCATCGCCATCCTGCACCATCAAGTGCGCGCGGGAAGGCATGAGGTACTTTTTGCGGGTGCGTCCGGCGGAGTCGCGAACCAGAATCGTGGGCGCGTGTTTTTCATCGCCCGGCGGCAGCGTGACGACCAGCTGCGAAAGGCCGGTGACTTCGTCGACTTGCTCCTCGATGGTGACGCCGGGCTGGAGGTCCTTGAACTGAATGGTGCCTCCGACTTCGGTGAGGATCGAGAAGGTGTAGGGGTCCCACTCGGCGAGGAGTTCACCGAGCTTGACGGGCTGATTTTCCTCGACGCGCAGTCGCGCGCCATAGACCACGTGGTAGCGTTCCTTCTCGCGTCCTTTTTCGTCGACAATGGCGATCAAGCCGCTGCGGTTCATGGAGATCAGGTGTTCGCCGCGGCCGCGCACGACGTTGAGGTCGATGAAGCGCACGAAGCCGCTGTTGCGGGCCTCGAGTTTGGATTGCTCGGTGACGCGGGTGGCCGTTCCTCCGATGTGGAACGTGCGCATGGTGAGCTGCGTGCCGGGCTCGCCGATCGATTGCGCGGCGATGACGCCGACGGCTTCGCCGAGCTCGACCGTGCGTCCGGTGGCCAGGTTGCGTCCGTAGCAGCGGGCGCAGGCCCCGCGGCGGGATTCGCACGTCAGCACGGAGCGGATTTTCACGCGCTCGATGCCGGCGGCCTGGATGGAATTGGCCAGCTCTTCGCTGATTTCCTGGTTGATGTCGACGATGACGTTGCCTTCGTAGTCCTTGATCTTGTCGAGCGACACGCGGCCAACCACGCGATCGCGCAGCGGCTCGACTTCGACGCCCGCTTCGGTGATGGGCTCGACGTAGATGCCATCGGCGGTGCCGCAATCGATTTCGCTGATGATGACGTCCTGCGCCACATCGACGAGGCGCCGGGTGAGGTAGCCGGAATCGGCGGTCTTGAGAGCCGTGTCGGCCAGGCCCTTACGCGCGCCGTGCGTGGAGATGAAGTATTGCAGCACGGTCAGGCCTTCGCGGAAGTTGGAGGTGATCGGCGTCTCGATGACTTCGCCTGAGGGTTTGGCCATCAGCCCGCGCATTCCGGAAAGCTGCCGGATCTGCTGTTTCGATCCGCGCGCGCCGGAATCGGCCATGACGTAAATCGGGTTGATGATGCCTTCCTTGTCCTGGCGCTCCATGGCCTTGAACATCTGCTCGGCGACTTTTTCGGTGATGTCGCTCCAGATGGCGATGACCTTGTTGTAGCGCTCGCCGTTGGTGATGGCGCCGTCGAGGTATTGCTGCTGCACCTTGACGACTTCCTTTTCGGTGTTCTCGACCAGCGAGAATTTGTCGCCGGGGATGACCATGTCGTCGATGCCGATGGAAATTCCCGACGCGGTGGCGTATTGGAAGCCCAGTTCCTTGAGTTCGTCGAGCATCTGCACGGTGCGCTTCAAGCCAAATCGCAGGTAGCAGTAATAGCAGAGCTGCTGCACGCCCTTTTTCTTGATCAGCCCGTTGATGAAGGGCATTTCCTTGGGCAGGTGGTCGTTGAAGATCACGCGGCCAACTGTGGTGTTGATGAACTGGCGCTTCATCGTCACGGGCTCGGCGTGCGGCACGTCCTGATCGTCGTAGGCGGCGGCCAGGTCGATGACTTCACCGTCGTAGCGGAGACGAATCGGCGTGAGCAACTCCACTTCGCCCGATTCAAGCGCCAGGATGACTTCCTCGGTCATGCCGAATGCGCGGCCTTCGCCCTTGGCGCCAGGCTTGGACTTGGTCAGGTAGTAGATACCGAGGACCATGTCCTGCGTGGGCACGGCCAGCGGCAGACCGTTTGCCGGGGACAAAATGTTGTTGGCGGAAAGCATCAATACTGAGGCCTCGACTTGCGCCTCGGGTGAGAGCGGAATGTGCACGGCCATCTGGTCGCCATCGAAGTCCGCGTTGAACGCCGTGCAGACCAGCGGGTGGATGCGAATGGCCTTGCCTTCGACCAGTGTGGGTTCAAACGCCTGAATGCCCAGGCGGTGGAGCGTGGGGGCGCGGTTGAGCAGCACCGGATGCTCGCGAATTACTTCCTCGAGAATGTCCCACACCACCGAGTCCTGTTGCTCGACCATTTCCTTGGCCTGCTTGATGGTCGTGCAGTGGCCCTCGGCTTCGAGACGGTGATAAATGAACGGCTTGAACAACTCGAGCGCCATCTTCTTCGGCAAGCCGCACTGGTGCAGCTTGAGTTCGGGGCCGACGACGATGACCGAGCGTCCCGAATAGTCCACGCGCTTTCCAAGCAGGTTCTGACGGAAGCGGCCCTGCTTGCCCTTGAGCGTGTCGGAGAGCGACTTGAGCGGGCGGTTGTTGGTGCCGCGCAAAACGCGTCCGCGGCGGCCGTTATCGAATAGCGCGTCCACGGCTTCCTGGAGCATGCGCTTTTCGTTGCGCACGATGACGTCCGGCGCGTGCAATTCCATCAGTTTCTTCAGGCGGTTGTTGCGGTTAATGACGCGGCGGTAGAGGTCATTGAGATCAGAAGTGGCGAAGCGACCGCCGTCGAGAGGTACAAGAGGACGCAACTCCGGCGGAAGGACCGGAAGAACGTCCAGGATCATCCATTCGGGCTTGTTGCCGCTCTTGCGGAACGACTCGAGAACCTTCAGGCGCTTGGCGTATTTAATGCGTTTTTGCAGGCTGGGGTCCACTTTCATCTTTTCGCGCAGCTCTTCGGAGAGCTTTTCGACTTCCACGCGCTTCAGGAGTTCCTTGATGGCTTCGGCGCCCATCTGCGCGCGGAACTGTCCCGCAAAATCCTTCTGCAGTTCGCGATATTTTTCCTCGGGGAGCATTTCGCGTTCCTTGATCCCGGGGACTTCGCCCGTATCGATGACGATGTAGCCTTCAAAGTACAGAATGCGCTCGAGGTCGCGCATGGAGATGTCCAGCAGGTAGCCGATGCGCGAAGGCAAGCCCTTGAAGAACCAGACGTGCGAGCAGGGCGAAGCCAGCTCGATGTGTCCGAGCCGCTCGCGGCGGACTTTGCTGAGCGTGACTTCCACGCCGCACTTGTCGCAAATGACGCCGCGGTGCTTCATGCGCTTGTACTTGCCGCAGAGGCACTCCCAGTCGGTTACCGGGCCGAAAATTTTGGCGCAGAACAGGCCGTCGCGTTCGGGCTTGAAGGTACGATAGTTGATGGTCTCCGGCTTGGTAACTTCACCGTGCGACCAAGACCGGATTTTTTCCGGACTGGCCAGGCTGATCCGGATGGAATCAAAATCTGCAATGAGACTGGCACGATCATAAGGGCTGCTTCGATACAAGGTATGTCCCTCCTGCCACGGCGGTTTGCGCCGGAGCCATCCCGGAATTCCGGGAGTAAGAAAAAACCTGCAAACTTTGTGTACGGGCCGAGTGTCGCCCCTACGGGGCTTTCTGCTGTATCTCGGCCTGCCTTCCCACCCCTTCCGGGGTGGGCTACGTTCTTTCGCCCCTACGGGGCTTCGAGACTTCAATCCAGATGCTTTTGCTGTAGCCCGCCTCTTCAGAGGCGGGGAATTTCCATCCGTTACCGCGATGAATCGCCGCGTCCAAAGACGCGGGCTACAACTAATTTAATCGGCGGCCGGTTTCTCGGCCGGTTTTTGCCTCTTCATCAATTCCACGTCGAGGCAGAGTGATTGCAATTCGCGCACTAGAACGTTGAACGATTCCGGCACGCCCGGCTCAATGCCCGGCTCTCCCTTGACGATGGCTTCGTAAATTTTTGCGCGGCCATATACGTCGTCGGACTTGGACGTAAGCAATTCCTGGAGAATGTGCGCCGCGCCATACGCTTCGAGGGCCCACACTTCCATTTCGCCAAATCGCTGTCCGCCGAATTGCGCCTTGCCGCCGAGCGGCTGCTGGGTGATGAGCGAGTACGGTCCAATCGACCGCGCGTGGATCTTGTCGTCCACCAGGTGCGAAAGTTTCAGCATGTAGATGTAGCCGACGGTGACCTGCTGCGCGAACTCATCGCCCGTCATGCCGTCCCACAGGGTGACTTTCCCGGCGTTCGGCAGGCCCGCGACTTCGAGCAGGTGCCGAATTTCGGTTTCGCGCGCGCCGTCAAATACCGGCGTGGCCATGGGGATTCCCGCGCGGAAGCTGTCGGCATATTCCATCAGCGTGTCGTCGTCCAGGTTCACCAGGGTCTTCCAGATGGCGGTGTCGGAAAACACTTCACGGAACCACCGACGGACCGAGTCCGCTTTCTTGTTCTGATCGAGCAGGCGCGCGATGCTCCGTCCGAGTTCCTTGGAGGCCCATCCGAGGTGCGTTTCGAGAATCTGTCCGACGTTCATACGCGATGGAACGCCGAGCGGATTCAGGACCATTTCCACCGGGGTGCCATCGGGCAGGTAGGGCATGTCCTCTTCGGGCACGATGCGGGCGATGACGCCCTTGTTTCCGTGGCGGCCGGCCATCTTGTCGCCGACCGAGAGCTTGCGCTTCATGGCGATGTAGCACTTCACCAGTTTGATGACACCGGGGGGCAGTTCGTCCCCTTTGCGCAGTTTCTCCTTGCGCTCCTCGGTAATCTTGCGGAGCACGTCGATCTGGCGCGAGGTCATTTCCTCAATTTCATCGATTTTTTCGATGAGCAGAGGATCCCTGTCGGTCAGCTTCAAACGCTTGAGGTTTCGCGTGGCTACTTTTTCAATGATGTCGCGGGTCAGCTCGGTGCCCTTGACGATCAGGCGCTTGTTGGTTTTCTCGTCGTGCAGGTCGGCCGTCAACGTCTTGCCGTCGAGCAACACAGAGAGGCGTTTCAGGCGCTCATCGGTGAGGATGCGGATCTCATCGGAGAGGTTCTTTTCGAGCTTAAATACCTGCGAGGCCTCGATGGCCTTGTGGCGTTCGTCTTTTTCCGCGCCCTTGCGGCAGAAGATCTTGACGTCCACGATGGTGCCCTCGATGCCCGGCGGGCAGTAGAGGGAGGCATCGCGAACATCGCCGGCCTTCTCGCCGAAAATCGCGCGCAGCAGTTTTTCTTCCGGCGTCAGCGTGGTTTCGCCCTTGGGAGTGACCTTGCCGACCAGGATGTCTCCGGGACGCACGGTTGCGCCAATGCGGATCACGCCGCTTTCGTCGAGGTTGCGCAGGAACATCTCGCTGATGTTGGGGATGTCGCGCGTGATTTCCTCGGGGCCCAGCTTGGTGTCGCGGGCCTCGATTTCGTATTCCTCGATGTGGATCGAAGTGTAGTAGTCGTCCTTGACCAGTTTTTCGCTGACCAGGATGGCGTCTTCAAAGTTGTAGCCGCGCCAGGGAAGGAACGCGACCAGGACGTTGCGCCCCAGGGCCAGCTCGCCGCGCTCGGTGCACGGCCCGTCGGCCAGCACCTGGCCCTGACGGACGCGGTCGCCCACGCGGACCAGCGGCTTCTGGTTGATGCAGGTATTCTGGTTGGAG
The DNA here is from genome assembly GCA_963705015.1 of Terriglobia bacterium. Lineage (GTDB taxonomy): Bacteria > Acidobacteriota > Terriglobia > Acidiferrales > UBA7541 > Palsa-360. Next base: position 3,492,994 of record CAVPIN010000002.1, on the reverse strand, counting down.
CGCTTGAACTTGATGAGCTGATAGATGTCGGCTCCGACTTCACGGGAGAGCACGCCGGAGTGGTCGGATTCCACGCGCACGATGATGCGCTCGGAGTCCACTTGATCGACGATGCCGTCGCGGCGGCAGATCACCACCGCGCCCGAATCTCGCGCGGTGACGCGTTCCATGCCCGTGCCGACGAGGGGAGCCTCCCCGCGGATCAGCGGCACAGCCTGGCGTTGCATGTTCGAGCCCATGAGTGCGCGGTTCGCGTCGTCGTTCTCAAGGAAGGGAATCAAGCTGGCCGCGACCGACACAAGCTGCTTCGGCGAGACGTCGATGTAGTCCACTTCCTCGCGCTGTTTCAAAACAAAGTTGCCGGCCTGGCGGCAGTTGACCAGTTCCGTGGTGATGCGCTCGCGCTCATCGAGCGAAGCGTTGGCCTGGGCGACCACGTAGCGGTCTTCCTCCCAAGCGGAAAGATAGAAGCAGTAGGGGTCGAAGGTGACCTTGCGGCGCTTGAGTTCCTCGTTGACGGCTTCGACTTTGTCGCGCTCGATCACCTCGCCGGCCTTGAATTCGCTTTCCCCGGCGTTGACGATCAGCACGTAGTCGATGACGCGCCCGCCCTTAACCTTGCGATAGGGCGATTCGATGAATCCGAACTCGTTGATTCGCGCGTAGCAGGAAAGCGAGCTGATCAAGCCGATGTTCGGACCTTCCGGCGTTTCAATCGGGCAGATGCGTCCGTAGTGCGTCGGGTGGACGTCGCGTACCTCGAACCCGGCGCGCTCTCGCGAAAGTCCGCCCGGACCAAGAGCGGAAAGACGCCGCTTGTGGGTAATCTCGCTGAGCGGATTGGTCTGATCCATGAACTGCGACAGCTGCGAACTGCCGAAAAATTCGCGGATTGCCGCCATGACCGGCTTGGCGTTGACGAGGTCGTGCGGCATGGCGGTGGACATTTCCTGGTACACCGACATTTTTTCCTTGATGGCGCGCTCCATGCGAACCAGGCCGATGCGGAACTGGTTCTCCAGGAGTTCGCCCACGGCGCGGACGCGGCGATTGCCCAAATGGTCGATGTCGTCCACTGTTCCAATGTTCTTGCGCAGCTTGAGCAGGTAGCGGATGGAGGCGACGAAGTCGGCCGCGTCGAGCGTTCGCGTATTGAGAGAAGTTTCGAGGCCGAACTTGATGTTGAATTTCAAACGGCCCACGCGGCTGAAATCGTATTTTCGAGGGTCGAAGAACATGCCGTTAAACAGCGCCGTGGCCGTCTCCAGCGTCGGGGGGTCGCCCGGACGGAGCTTGCGGTAAATTTCGATCAGGGCTTCGCGCGAGGAACGGATGGCGTCCTTATCAAGCGTGCGGGAAAGCACCACGCCCACGTCGTCGCGGTCGGGGAAGAACACGTCCACGCTGGTGATGCCGGCATCGCCCAGCGCCGACCAGATTTCCGCGGTGAGAGGCTTGTTGGCTTCGAGGAGCACTTCGCCGGTTTGCCGGTTTACCAGGTCGGCGACCGTGTAGGCGCCTTCCAGGTCCGCAACGCTCACGTGCGCGGCGGGAACCTTGGCCTTCACCAGTTCTTTGTACAGCGCTTCGGTGACGCGCTTGTGCGCGCCCACGATCACTTCGTCGCTCTTGGGATTCTTGATTTCGTGTGAAAGCTTGCGGTCGATCAGGCCTTCGGAAAGATTCCAGTGCAAATCGCCGTCGCGCAGCGTGACGCGCTCGACCTGGTAGAAGGTGCGCAGAATTTCTTCGTTGGACTTCATGCCCAGGGCGCGCAGGAAAATTGAGCCCAGGAATTTGCGTTTGCGGTCGATCCGGACGTACAGAATATTTTTGGTGTCGTACTCAAACTCCACCCACGATCCGCGGTAAGGAATAATCTTCCCGAGGAAGTAGGAGCGATTGTTGGCGGATTCGTAGAACACGCCCGGGGAGCGGTGCAACTGACTGACGATCACGCGCTCGGTGCCGTTAATCACGAACGTGCCGTTATCTGTCATCAAGGGAATATCGCCGAAGAAAACTTCCTGTTCCTTGATGTCGCGGATGTTTTTGGCGCCGGTATCAGGGTCCTTATCGTAAATGGTCAGACGAATGGTGACCTTGAGCGGGGCGGCGTAGGTCATGCCGCGTTCCTGGCACTCGTTCACGTCGTACTTGAGCTGCATGCCGACGGGGTCGCCGCACTTTTCGCAAAATGTGGGCGTGTTTTTGTTAAATGTGCCGCACTTGGTGCAAAGCACGTCGCCGGTCTGATACGGATTGGTGACCACCGAAGCGCCGCAGTTGCGGCAGGTGGCGCGCAGGTGGTGCAGACCCTTCAGGTTGCCGCACTTGCACTCCCAGTTCCCGATGGAGTAGTCCACAAAGTCCAGCTGCGAGAGACCTCGGAAGTCCTGAATCGGAAAAACGGATGCGAACACCGATTGCAGGCCGCCGTCCTCGCGCTCGGACGGGAGCAAATCCATCTGAAGAAACCGCTGGTACGATTTCTTCTGAACCTCAATCAGGTTCGGAATTTGAATCGAGCTCTGGATCTTGGAGAAATCCAGCCGCTCACGCTCTCGCATATGATGATTGCCGTTTCCATTTTCCATGCTATGACCTCATGAATACTGCGGGGTTGGGCCAGGACGCGCTTGGGCAGCAGGGTAGACAACGCCCCCATGGGTCCTGGCGGGACCACGTAAAGGTTGAAAAATCAAGAGTAGCTGATTGCGTAAGCGAGCCCTCTGGGCGCGGCAGGCACGGCCGGGCCATGCGCCTCGCGCCAAAATTGCCAGATTACTTGACTTCGACCTTGGCGCCGACATCCTCGAACTTTTTCTTGATGGTGGCCGCCTCGTCCTTGTTCACGCCTTCTTTGATGGGCTTGGGAGCGCCGTCGACCAGGTCCTTGGCTTCTTTCAAGCCCAGGCTGGTGACTTCGCGTACCGCCTTGATGACGTTGATCTTGTTCGCGCCCACGTCTGTGAGCACGACGGAGAATTCCGTCTTCTCCTCGGCCGGAGCCGCGCCGCCCGCCGCACCGCCGCCCGCCATCATGACCGGCGCCGCCGCAGCTGCCGAGACGCCGAAGGTCTCTTCCATCTTCTTGACCAGATCGGCGGCCTCGAGAAGCGTAAGGCCCTTGATTTCTTCCAGAATCGATTCCACCTTGTTTGCCATTGCTGTGTCCTCTCCTATTAGATGCAAGACTGATTCAGGGCGGGCTCCACGCTTCACTTGAAGCGTTCAGTGTAAAAGTAGAGCCCGCACCCGTTACTAAGTCTTTTCGACCGGAGCAGGCTCCGATCCGAACTTGTTGGCCTTGACCGCCTCACTGACCGTGACGGCCAGGTTGCGGTTGACGGCGGCCAGTGCAGAGGCGATGCGCTGCGCCGGCGCGCTAACCAGAAACATGATCTTGCTGATCAACTCTTCCTTCGATGGCAGCGACGCCAGTTGCTGGATCTCCGCGATCGAAAGCACGCGCCCTTCGACGATCCCCGCGCGGAACTGGTAGGCCGGAACATCTTTGGCGATTTTCGTCAGCGCCTTGGCGAGCGATACCGGGTCAGTGGCCGTATAGGCGATGGAATTTGTGCCTTTGAGGTCCTTGAGCAGCGGCTCATTGGGCGTTCCCGTAGCGGCCCTCTCGGCCAGAGTGTTCTTCACGACGCGGTAGTGCCCGCCTGCCTGCTCCACGGCGCGGCGGAGTTTATTGTCGTCTTCCACCGTGATGCCCTGAAACGTGGACAGGATCACGGTCGAGACTTTCGCCAGATCACTTTTCAGGTTGTCGAGGTCCTGCTGTTTTTCGCTGCGCTTTTTCATTCCCCGCTCCGCTTTCTACCGCTGAAATTCGTTGGCTCCAGTGAGAACCTTGTGTCGCCCCTGCCGGGGCTTTCTGCTGATCCCTGCCATCTTCCCACCGCTTCCGCGCTGGGCTACGTTGTGCCGTCCCTCCGGGACTTCCGGAAGGGAAACCAGTGCGTGTGGTGCCTATGCCGCCGCGGCGATGGCCTCGTCGACTTCCGCCGGGTCAATCAGGATTCCCGGACCCATCGTCGAAGTCAGCGTGACTCTCTTGACGTACTTGCCTTTGGCGGCCGCTGGCTTGGCCTTCAGGATCGCGCCAATCAGGGCATGCGCGTTATCGGCCAATTTGGCGCTGTCAAAACTGACCTTGCCGATCGGCGAATGAATAATGCCCTGCTTGTCGACGCGGAATTCCACCTTGCCGGCCTTGATTTCCTTGACCGCGTTGGCGACTTCAAAGGTGACCGTGCCGGTCTTGGGATTGGGCATCAGGCCGCGCGGCCCGAGCACCTTGCCGAGACGTCCGGCGGAACGCATCATGTCCGGCGTCGCGATCACGGCGTCGAAATCGGTCCAGCCTTCCTGAATTTTCTGGACCATGTCCTCGCCACCCACGAAATCCGCGCCGGCGTCCTGCGCCTCGCGCACTTTTTCGCCCATGGCAATCACCAGCACGCGCTTGCTCTTCCCCAGGCCATGCGGGAGCACCACGGTTCCGCGCACCATCTGATCGGAATGCTTGGGATCGATGCCCAGGTTCACGACCAGTTCCACAGTTTCGTCAAACTTGACGAAATGAGTTTTCTTAATGACTTCCGAGGCTTCGCCCAGCCTATACGGACGGGCTTCGACCTGCTTGCGCGCTTTTTCGATGTTCTTTCCGGGTTTCTTAGCCATCGCTTCTCCTACCCTTCCACTTCCAGGCCCATGTTGCGCGCCGTTCCCATCACCGTGCGCACCGCAGAGTCCAGACTTGTGGTGTTCAAGTCCGGCAACTTGGTCTTGGCAATCTCCTCGACCTGCTTGCGCGTCACTTTGCCGACCTTGTTGCGGTTGGGCTCGGCGGATCCCTTGACGATTCCGGCGGCGCGCTTTAGAAGCTCGGAGGCCGGGGGCGTCTTGGTGATAAAGGTGAACGTGCGGTCGCTGTAGATTGTGACCAATGCCGGAATGATCATGCCATCGGGTTCCTTGGCAGTCTTGGCATTGAATTGCTTGACGAAATCCATGATGTTCACGCCCTGGGGACCGAGCGCGGTGCCCACGGGCGGAGCCGGAGTGGCCTTGCCAGCCGGCAATTGCAATTTAACGGTTGCTTGTACTTTTTTCGCCATACGAATTCCTTTGCGTGCGGCCTGTTCCGCGGCTTCGCGGTTCGCCTTGAGGGCTCACCGTGAACGGCACTAGGCCATCTTTTCTACTTGCGCAAAATCCAGTTCCACCGGCGTCGAGCGTCCAAAAATCGTGACTGAAACTTTCAGCGTGCTGCGGTCGGAGTTCACGTCATCGACCACACCGGTGAAGGTCGCAAACGGTCCCTCGATGATGCGCACCTGCTCGTTGCGCTCGAACACAACTTTTGGCTTGGGCCTGTCCGCGGAGGTGGTTACGCGGTGTAGAATATTTTCCACTTCCGCTTCCGAAAGCGGAGTAGGCGTCTCGCCCGACCCTACAAATCCTGTGACCCGCGGCGTATTGCGGACGACGTGCCAGGTGTAGTCGTCCATATCCATTTCCACCAGCACGTACCCCGGATACAGCATCCGGGAGGAAACCACCTTTTTGCCGCCGCGAACTTCCACCACATCTTCGGTCGGAATCATCATCCGGCCGATCTTTTCCTGCAGCCCGAATGCGGCCACGCGGCTTTCCAGACTCTCCTTCACCTTCTTCTCAAATCCGGAATAGGTGTGGATGATGTACCACTGCTTTGCCATGTCCACTCGTTAGCCTCAGTGCCCGAAAAATTTAATCACGCGCTGGACCAGCCAGCTGGCGGTGCTGTCCACGCCAAAGAAAAACACTCCGAAAAACGCCACCGTCACGAGCACGACCCAGGTGGTTACAAATACTTCGTGCCGTGTGGGCCAGGTCACCTGGCGCATTTCGACGCGCACTTCGTGCAGAAAGCCGCGCCACTTGCGAGGGTGCTCCGCGAGTCGCGCGAAGAAGCCCAACATTTCCAGTGGTGAGCCGCGACCCTCTGTCTCATCGTTCTTCAATTTACCCACCTGAGTTGCCATCGTGTGCTGCTCTCTCCGCGCTCAATCCATTCGTTCCGGCGGGCTCCAAGAAGCGCCCGCCCGGCCCGCCACCAGCTGCCAAAGTGGCAGGGGAGGAGGGATTCGAACCCCCACTCTCGGTTTTGGAGACCGATGGTCTACCGTTGAACCTACTCCCCTTTACCCTGAGGGCTTTTCCTCTAGGCCCGCCCTTCGCTTTTCTCAAGCCCGGCAATCAAACTCAATTTCTTCTTCCGGTTCCAGCCCTTCAGCTCAACTTCCCTCTTGCGCGCCCCGGAACGATTTACAAACTCTTGCTTCCAAATCAACTCAACCGGACGTCGCTTCTTCGTAAATTCAGGCCCGTATCCGCGATTGTGCTTTTCAATACGCGTGGAAACATCGTTCGTCATCCCCACATACAGCGAGCCATCGTTGCATCGCAACATGTAGCAAAACCAGGGCTCATCTTGCATTTCCGCCCCTGAGGTCTACCCTTCGGCCCGACTTCGTCGGCCCTCAGGGCAAGCCGTTGAACTACTCCCCTACAAATTCATAAGCGGGCTGCAAATACAGCCCGCACCCGCCTACTTCACTTCCTTGTGACCCGTGTGTTTGCGGCATGTGTTGCAAAACTTCTGGGTCTCCATCCGGTCGGAATGTTTCTTCCGATTCTTGGTGGTGGTGTAGTTCCGGTTCTTGCAATCGTTGCACTGCAGCGTAATGATTTCTCGCATATGATTTCCTCGAAATTATTCGATAATCTCCGTGACGGCGCCTGCGCCGACGGTGTGGCCGCCTTCGCGAATCGCGAAGCGCAACCCCTTCTCCAGTGCTACCGGCGTGATCAAACTAATCTCCGCTGAGACGTTGTCCCCCGGCATCACCATCTCCACTCCCGACGGCAGCTTCACATCCCCGGTCACGTCCGTGGTCCGAAAATAAAACTGCGGCCGGTAGCCTGTGAAGAATGGCGTGTGCCGCCCGCCTTCCTCTTTCGTCAGGACATAGGCCTCTGCCTTGAACTTAGTGTGCGGCGTGATCGAGCCCGGCTTGCACAGCACCTGCCCGCGCTCCACTTCTTCCTTTTCCGTCCCGCGCAGCAGCAAGCCCACGTTGTCTCCGGCCATCCCTTCGTCCAGCAGTTTGCGGAACATTTCGATTCCCGTCACTACCCGCTTCATCGTCGGACGGAAGCCCACAATCTCTACTTCTTCGCCCACCTTCACTTTTCCGCGCTCCACGCGTCCCGTGACCACCGTCCCGCGTCCGGAAATCGAAAAAATATCCTCGATGGGCATCGCGAACGGCTTGTCCACATCGCGCACCGGCTGCGGGATGTACTTGTCCACCGCCTCCATCAACTCATCGATCGACTTCTCCCACTTGGCTTCCCCGTTCAGCGCTCCCAGCGCCGAGCCGCGAATCACCGGAATGTCGTCTCCCGGAAACTGATACAGCTTCAGTAGTTCGCGTACTTCCAGTTCCACCAGTTCCAGCAGTTCCGGATCTTCCACCGCGTCGCACTTGTTCATGAACACCACGATCGACGGCACGCCCACCTGCCGCGCCAGCAGAATGTGTTCCCGCGTCTGCGGCATCGGACCATCCGTGGCAGCCACAACAAGAATCGCACCGTCCATCTGCGCCGCCCCGGTAATCATGTTCTTCACGTAATCTGCGTGCCCCGGGCAATCGATGTGCGCGTAGTGCCGGTTGGCCGTCTCGTACTCCACGTGCGACACCGCGATGGTGATCCCGCGCTCGCGTTCTTCCGGCGCGTTGTCGATGGAATCAAACGCCCGAAAGGCCACCTTGGGGTTGTGCTTCGAGAGCACCTTGGTGATCGCCGCCGTCAACGTCGTCTTGCCGTGATCGATGTGCCCGATCGTCCCAATATTCAGGTGCGGCTTGTTGCGCTCAAATTTTCCCTTCGCCATCGCCTCAAGTCCTCTTTTTTAGCGCGGGCACCATGTAGAGCCCGCAGCTGACACCCAATCTTTGGAGCGGGGGACCGGATTTGAACCGGCAACCATCGCCTTGGAAGAGCGAGACTCTACCGTTGAGTTACCCCCGCCCGGCCTGCCAACTCAAACCTGTCGCGAGCTGCACGCTTAACTTGAAGCCCTTCGCTTGAAGGGCTCAGGGTAAACGTTCGGCGTAAAAGTAGAGCCCGCGCCCGAAACCGCAACCTCTGGAGCCTGGGACCGGGATTGAACCGGTGACCTCGTCCTTACCAAGGACGCGCTCTACCACCTGAGCTACCCAGGCGAGTTCTGCTCGCTGCATACAGCGTAAATTTAAATGCTTCAAACAAACTGCTTCATCTGGTTCAGAGCGCGGTTCAGGGTCTCTCCTGCGGCTCGCCGCGAGCACTCGCCGCGAGCACTCGCCGCGAGCGGTGCGATCAGATGGTGGACGGGGGAGGATTCGAACCTCCGTAGCCCGCAAGGAGCGGCAGATTTACAGTCTGCTGGTTTTAGCCACTCACCCACCCGTCCGCACGGGGGGAAACAAACATAGAAGTCCACTAGGCATCAGCGAAGACAATAGAGACACAAACACACTTTCCTCGCGATGCAGGAACCCGCCTCCCGCAAAAAATTTGGAATTCATCCCCTGACACAAAAGTTTTCGGCAGAGCTGGCGGAGGGATTTGAACCCCCGACCCTCTGATTACAAATCAGATGCTCTACCAACTGAGCTACGCCAGCACGGCGCAAACCAAAGAAATATAACAAAAGGGTACTTCGATTGCAAGGGCACCCTGTGGAAGACCTGTGCAAACCTCGACCTTCCCGCGCAGGGCGCAAATAAGAGCCCGCACCCGCCTGCTGGTGGACTCAATTCAACGCCCATACCTTCACTCGATCTTTAGGTCCGTGCTGGAAGGATTATTGTACACCCCTGAACGACGGTGCGGAAACAAATCTTTCGTTTCACTTCTCCTTCTTCCATGTCATTTCCACGCGCACCGGTATTTCATTCTTCACGGGTATGGCCAGGAGCGACGGCGGGTCAATCTTGAAATCGGTCAGCGTTGTGGGAATAGTGCCGGAAATCCGCGTCTCGTTCCCCTGGGTTACCTGCTCAAAAGCAACCTGCTTATAAGTGGCGGTTTGTCCGGCAAACTCGATCTGCAGGTCGGCATGAATCGTCGCTGATCCGGTGGCGCTTTCGGATAAATGCGTGCGCACGGTGACCATCGGGAATTGCCCGCCACGCGCCACTTGCAGGGTGTGCAGATCGCGGTTACTGTCCCCGGAATCGAACGATTTGACAGGTACCGCGATCAGCAGGTCGCACTCCCCAGCGTGACACACGCCTTTGCCCCGCGCCGCGCGACTGACGGCCTCGACCTGATGCAGGGGATGCGAAACATGGTAAGTGAGCGTGGATTGTTCGAGCACCCACTGACTATCCGTTTGCGCAAAAGCCGGAAGCCCAAAAAACGTGAGGGCAATCAGTACTTTTATCTTTGTATTCACAGGCCCTCTTCACCACTTAAAGGTTACGGACAAAATAGAGGCTCCATATGCCGCAGCTGTTACGACAGCGACGGCTCCGTGAGCGCTCGCGATACCATGAACCTTTTCTCCGTTGCTCTTTTGATTGAATGCCATCGCCCCCAGAATGGGAGTCAGGATCATCCCGGGACCGTGAATCCAGGCCAGTGCTTTATGTAATCGGATAGGCCCGCGAGTTTCGGTTCCAGGAATTCGGGGTGCGCGGATGGCATAGTAAGCACTCATAAAATACAAATCCCCCGTCACCGAGCCGAGAGCAAGATGCGCGTAGCGGTCTGTCGAACTGGTGCTCTTGCCGCCTGCTCCGGTCCCCAAGATGACCGTGGCGATCAATGGCACGGTATCTATCAAACCGAGCCGCTGATGGATCTTGAGCATATGAGACCGCTTGTCGAGCCTCGCCTGATCCTGGGCGTTTCCCTGCGTTTGTGACGGAGAAAATCCAAGGTCTCCCAGGGAAAGCGTACCGGCTAACGTTACGTTCATCGTTTGCCTTGTTCCCGCGTTGATCGTTACTTTGGATTCGTTGGTGCTGAACTTTTCCGCCGAGACCAAAACGTCATAGTCCCCGGGTGTGAGGTTCGGGATGCTGTACAAGCCGGCCGAATCCGTCTGAGTTTCTGAGGATTGACCTGTGGCGGCGTTCTGGATTGAGATTTTCGCGTTGGCGACTGCCGCGCCCGATGCGTCGGTAATCGTGCCTGACAGCGTGGCACCATTGTCCTGTGCCCGCAATGGACCTGAGATCCCGAAAAGGAGCAGAAGAATCGCCGCCCCAGCTATGAATTTCCCGACTTTCAGATTCATTTATTTAGTTTCCCCCGTTCCTTCGGGCCTGCTGGCCACGTGAGTCCACAGTTGCCTGACCCAATCTCAATTTCAAAGTATGTAACGGCTGAGAATCAGCGATTCTTAACAGCGCGTAGTGGAGGTCGAGACAGATTCCAGGTTCATCACCACGTAGACGGTTGTAATCGAATTCACGCTTGCAAAACCAATTTGGCCGTTTCCGACATGTGAGAGAGATGCGAAACTGGGGTTTGGAGTTGTCGGTGTCGAACCGAACTGAGAGAACTAATCTTTCGATGCACGTGGCGCGCCCGCACCGTCAGTGAGAGAATGACTTGGGAGAGGGGGCGTCTATGCAGAAAACCAGGAGCGCATGGCTGGCCGCTGCGGCAATATCGGCCGTAGCCATTGCGACCGCCTTCCTAGTCTATGAAGGTGTCCGGCGCGGAGATACTGCGCAGGCCTCCCCGGCAAGCGAATTACTTTCCGAAGTTCCCGGCGGAGCGCCCACGCTGATCTTCATCGATCTGGCCGCGGTTCGAGCCTCCTCCTTCTACCAGCACACTCCCGCCCGTGGACCGATCACCGTCCCGGACAAGGACTATGCGGATTTTGTGCAGTCCACCGGTTTTGATTTCGAGAAAGATCTGGATCGCGTGATCGTGGCCACGTGGCCAGCCACATTGGGCCAGGAGCAGAAGAAAACCGTCGTAGTTGCGGACGGGCGTTTTGATCGGGGGAAGATTCGCGATTATGCCATGCGCAAGGGCAAGCTCGATCACCAGCAGGGCCACGAAGTATTCCTCTTCCCCGCCAATAATCATAAGGACTGGAATGCAGTCACATTCCTGGCTGACCATCGTATCGCCATGGTGGAAGGCTCCAGCATCGCTCCCTTGCTGGCGCCTCGCAGCGATGGCCCTTCCCCTGATCCCGCGCGTGAGCGGGCAGCGCGTTTGTCCGGCGCAGCGGTGTTTGCCATCAGCCGGGTGCCCGCAATTCCGGATAATATGGCTCCCGGTGGAGTGCAGTCCGCACAACTCGCGAATCTGGCGCGATCGGTGCAATGGGTCACGCTGGCTGCTCGGGCGGAGGGAGATGATTTGCGAGTATCGCTCGAAGGGGAATGCAACACGGACACGGATGCCCGTCAGGTACAGTCGGCACTGGAAATCTTGCGTATGTTCGGGCGCGCGGGTCTGGAAAATCCCAAGACGCGCCAGTCGATGCCCCCGGCCACCTACGGAGTTCTTGAAACTCTGCTGAAGACCGCTGAAGTTACACAAACCGCGGAGCGAGTTAGCATAAGGGTCGAAATCACTCCGGACATTTTAGGAATGTTGAGCGGGCCTCGGAAGACGCAGTAATTCGATCTTGGTAGAACAGGCTTCAGAGTCTGTGTGGCAACTAAGGTTGACAGTGCAGGTATACTTCGCGCAGGAGGCTGCGCGATGCCGAATTTTTACGAGTACAACCCGGAACAGGGGTATTTGTTGCCGCCGAGCGTGCGTGAGGTATTGGGGGAAGGACATCTTTGTTTTTTCGTGCATGCGGCGGTGGAGAAGTTGGATTTGAGGGAGTTCGAGAGCGGATACAGTGACGAGGGGCATCCAGGGTATCACCCGGCGCTGCTGTTGAAAGTATGGCTGTATGCCTATGCCTTGGGAGTGACCAGTTCGCGACGGCTGGAGCAGCGGATTCGGGAAGATTTGGCGTTTCGGTATCTGGCAGCAGGAGCGACGCCGGATTATTGGGCGTTGAATGAGTTCCGCAAGCGGCACGGGCGAGGGATCAACGACGCGTTCACACAGGTGGTGGAGCTAGCGCGGTCGTTGGGGATGGGAAAGCTGGGACAGGTGGCCATCGATTCAACGCGGATCGCGGCGAACGCGGCGGCCGATTCGGCCGAGGGCATCGAGAAATTGCGAGCGGAGAGAGCGAAGATTCGCCGGCGCATTCGGCGCTGGCAGCGGCAGTGCGAGACGCCAGACCCCAACGAAGGGGCGGGAATGGAAGTGGCCCACCAGGCTCTGGAAGAACTCCGGCAGCGGCTGCAGCAAATCCCGGCGCGGATCGAGCGGCTCAAGAAAGCGGGGACCCAGAAGCTGTCGCGTACCGATGAGGACAGCCGGTTCCTGCGCGAGCGCAAAGGATTTGTGTTGGGGTACACGGCGACGGTGGCGGTGAGCGAAGATCATTTGATTGTGGCGCAGCAAGTCAGCCAGGCCAGCAACGATAACGGGCTGTTGGTGCCGATGCTGGAAGCGGTGGAACGGGAGTGCGGGCAGCGGCCCGGACAAGCCCTGGCCGACAGCGGATTTTTTTCACAGGACAATTTAGAAGAGTTGGAGCAGCGCCAGATCGACGCGTACGTGCCGGATTCGCATCTGGGGCGGGAACTGAATCGCGGGGTGCGGGTGCGCGGACACGCGGCCGCCCAGCATCGAGCGCAACAGGACATGAGACGCAAGCTGCGCTCCCCGGCCGGACGCGCGGTGTATCGACGACGAAAAGCGATTGTGGAACCGGTGCTGGGAGTGCTCAAAGAGCAGCGCGGGATGCGGCGATTCCGATTACGCGGGTTGACAAAAGTGGCCATCGAGTTCACGCTGGCCGCCATCGCCCTGAATCTCACGCGAATCTGGCGCACGGTTCCAAAGTTGCGCATCGCCTGAAACGCTAGAGGTCGTCGAGAAGTTTTCAAACTCGCGCAGGGGCCGCAGGAACACGGCCTCTGCAGAATAATATTTACGCGGGCGAAGAGTTGCCACACAGACTCTTCAGCCTGTCTGGTTTTGGTTTTGTTTAGGATGGAAAATGCAGACAAGCTGAAGCTTATCCTACTCGTGCGTTCCCCGCCGGGGCCCAAGTCTGTCCGCTTTCTTTAGGCTGACTGGGCGCGCACCTGTTGCTTGACGCAGACCTTGTTCGTCAGCTCGATGAGCTGCCGCAGGTTCCACCATTCCTCTTCGCTCATCAACCTTCCTTCAGGACTCGAAAAATAAATGGATATGAATCCGTCGGTAGAGAGGGGGGAACGGAGAACTAACTGCGTCTTTTGATGTTCCGGGAGTGGTTCGGGCATGGGCTCTTCCTCCATAAGGATGCGGATTGTATCACGAATGGTCCAGCGGAACAGACCGTGCTGTGGAGAACCACCATCCGGCCGAATTCAGTAGCGTAAGCTTTTTACTCTGAGTGGAAGGAAGGGCGGCTTGTGTGCATTTCCTCAGTGACGAGAACCAACCCCACGCAAGCTGCCCTTCCTTCCACTCAGAGTAAAAAGCTCATGCTACTGGTCCTCCTCAATAACCCGCTTCAAATTCCCGGAAGCGGCGTTCCAGTTCCCATTGTTGCTGGGCCTTTTCGCTGGATTTGAGGAAAGCTGAGCATGAGGCCGAAGGTTTGGCCGCTCCGGGGGCATCCATCGCACACGCGGCAGCTGGACGGGTGAAAGCATCCGGCTCGCGCCACAGGCTCGGCCCCGCAAGGAAATTGTGTTCGAGGCCGGTGCGAACCATTTGCTTCAGATCCGCGTAACGCAGGGAGTAGGTTTCCGCGGCGCGCACGTATTCATTTGTCAGATCGATGCGCGAGACGCCTTCGTCGTCGGTCGAGAGCGCCACCGGAACGCCGAATCTGCGATACACCGGAAATGGATGGTCCTTGCCCGTCACGCCGAGAATCACGTCGTTGCTGGTAAGGTTAATTTCCACCATAACGTGTTTCGCCGCCATCTCCTTGAGCAGTTCGTAGGGACGATCCTCGTGCATCACATCCACACCGTGGCCGATGCGTTCCGCATGAGCATCCTCGACGGCGAGCCGGATGTGGCAGCAAAGTCCATCCGGCGGAACCAGTCCGGTAGCAAGTTCTCCCGCGTGCAGGCTGATATGCACCATGGGATAAAGGCCGTGGAGGAATCCGACCATCTTCATCTGCGGCGCGTAGTCGGCCATGGACGTTAGCCCGTCCTCTGGCATCACGTAATTGATCCCCACGAAACGGGGGTCGGCCGAGGCAACCTCGAAACCCAGCAGCGTCTGGGCGAAAACCTGCTCCTTGGGGAAGCCTCGCAGGACTTGATACAAATACCGGATGGTGATCTTGCAGGCGGGCGTTTCCTGCTGCTGACCGCAGTGTTCACGATCGCGGCGCGCGGACTCGGCTTTATCGATCGTGGCGCTGGCCACGGCAATGTCGTCGCGCAACCCACGCGCCAGCAGGTCCGAGCGAAGCTGGTTCATATCGTCGTGCCAACCGAGTTGCCTGGCGATGGTGGCCGTGTGATCGAAGTTGGGTGTTTCCATGAGTTCCAGGTACTGCTCGTTCTGCGATGCCGCGCGCGTGGCGATTTCATCGAGAAATTCACCGTCATGGCGGGCGCTGATCCCGCCAAACTTCGCGAACGTATCGAAAAAATGGTCGTGTCCGCTCACCCCGGTGGTAGGCACGAAGCTGCGCATGGAAAATGCGTTGATCAGCGCGTCGTAAAGGTGCTGGTCCGAAAAGGCTTTCGCGGCAGGAACTTTTCCGTCCCCGCATGCGGGTTGCGGCGGCGCGGATTGCGCTGTACCCATTGGCTTCGTGAAGGAAAGGCTCGCGAGGTCCACGCAAAGGCCGTCTTCCGCCCCCGCGCGAATAAAGCTCTCGGCATAAACTCCCCCGCTCATGTGGTAATGCAGGTCCGCGCCCTTGGGCATGCGCGCGAGGAAAGCGCGGAGGTCTGACGGATTCCCGCGGGCTGCCTCATACGCTCGCGTGACGCGCTGCTCGGTGGTGCCTTCCGCTCCAGCGGGCTTCTTGGCAGGCGCTTGCGCGAAAGCCGGCCCTCCGGAAAGCATCAACAACCCGGCGCCAAGGAAGAAACATCGGGTCATCACTGAAATTCTTGCGCTGGTCATCGATACGTTCCTCAAATTCATTTTCCGGGCGCCTGCGGAATCGTAGCTTCGCGCTCGGCCCAATGATCGACTAGATCGCGAACCACTTTATCGCCGACGGTTTCCGCCGCCTCGAGCGCCGCCATAGCGCCCGCGTAATTTCGGCCCATCAGATTCTTCAGGTCTTCCGCGGGAGTGGTACCGGGCGGCTCGCGGTCGTAATTGCTCACGGTGCGCAGCACCAGGACGCGTTTCAAGTCCGCGCGGCCGGCCTGATTTAGGAAAGTGAGCGCCTGCAGCGTGCCCGTATCTTCCATCGCGGAAATCATGTAATTCCCCTGGCCGCGGGTGTAATACCGGGTCCACTCATTGGCCCACTGGTCCATTCGAGTCCCGTGCCAGAAGGTGCTGCTCGATATGGTATCGCCTCGCGTTACAAACGGCGGCTTTACCGCGTTTGGAAATCCGGCGAAACGCGCCCGCGCCGTGCGCAAATCATCAGGATCTGCCAGTGAAATATTCTTCGTGAGGTTAAACGCCCACGCCACCAGATCCTGATTCAGCGTGTACATCTCGCCTTCGAGGTTATCGCGTACCGGCTGCTCGTAGGGCGTCGACTTCCGCAAAGGCACATAGCCCGTGGGCCAGTCCTTGGGAATTTCGCGCGCATCGATTTCGTAAGCGAGGTCGCCGTCAATGACGTGGTTCGCCCACACGGCCGTGCCCAGCGACACGTCCGCGGGATCGCCCCCGCCAATTCCGGCGATCACCCAATAGGCCTTCGATAGATCGAACCGCGGATCAAGGCCCAGCGCCATCACCGAAGCGGCAGCCTTTGCGGTGGCCACGCCGGTCAGCATGCCCAGGACGCCGTCCTTGTTCATGCGCACATGGTGATTGCCCGCCGGGAGGGGGAAGATTTGGTCGAGATGTTCGCGCTCCACCCACAGCTGATATTCGCCGGGAGCATCGCCGGTGTCTTCACCCACCTCGAACATAGCAACGACGACAACCTTCACGTGGATCGGGGTTTTAGCGGGCGCCTGCGCATGCAGCAAGCCCGAGCCACACCCGCACAGGATTAGTATCGGGATTAAAATCCGCAGTAACGGCTCAGAAAGTCGGCGCACACCCCACTCCTTTCCTCACGGTCCGGAATCCGGAACCAAATGACGTTCTGAGTTTACATCACCGACGAGCGCGGAGAGCCCTCACATCCATTCTAAATGGTGATTTTAATTATATTGAAAGGCAAACTGGTGCGGGAACCCTGGCGGGGTATGAAAAGCGCATTCTGGGTCCGCTTTAGGAACTACCGCGGGAAATTGCTTCGCTGGCGTTAAGCTTTTGCAGTTCTCGCCATCGACCCTTGTTGGGGAAAACGCACCGACGCCGGCTGGGCGATGGCTTTCAAGGACTGGGGAGCTCCCTCGAAATTCACGATCTCCCGCGTCCGGTAGGGCTTTTCCTTGTGGCAGGCGGGACAACGGACGTTGAAAACAGCAGAATTTCTTGCGGATAGTTCCGCTCCGGCTCGGAAGGCAGCCTCGACGCTGCCAACAATTCCGGGAACGGGAATGGGCGTCCCGCAATGCAAACAAGCGACTCCTAGAAAGTGTTGCAATTCTTTTTCTTGAGTCATGGCGAGCCTTTCAATTAGGACGAATGGATTTGCCGACTGGGGTTCAATGGCAGGCCAATGCTATATCAAAGAATTCTTCCCGTCCAGCCCTTACGGACGGCCTTTGGCAAGTGAAAAGAGACCTCCATTTCGGGCTCTGGTCTCGAAAAGGGCACGCCACCTTGCCAGCTCATTTAAGTCCTAAATAAATTAGGTAAACTTCCCAGAATCAGTTGTTTATAAGCACCCTCCAAGAAACAAATTGTGGCTGCCCCGCCCATGTAACCCCTCAAAAACGGTGCACTTTCACCGATCCGCGCTCCATCACTTGTGGAAAAGTCCGGACCTCGTCCGACGCGGATCGCACGATATTTTCCGGGCATTGCTCGCGAAGGGGACGCGATAATCGCGCCCGCTGCGTTGACCGTGACACCACCGGGCGTCTATAATCGCGCCTTCAGACGTGGCGCGCCGTAATCGTGTCGTGGCCCGCCCCGACTGCGCCACGCAGGGAAGCAGCCGACACCAAGGCCTGCCGCATGATCCCGTAGGCATCAGGAGCAAATGGAATGCGAGCAACACAGCTACGTCCGGGTATGACCATCCGCCACGAAGGCGAATTGTATACGGTGCACAGCGTCGAGCACCGCACCCCCGGCAATAAGCGCGCCGCCATGGCCACGAAGATGCGCAACCTCCGCACCGGTTCGATCATCGACTACCGCTTCCGTGCCGAAGTGGACATTGAGCGCGCCATTTTCGACGAGATCGAGCACGAATATCTTTACTCGGATAATGAAGGCTACCACTTCATGAATACGGAGTCGTACGAGCAGTTTCACCTGGGAGAGGACGTGCTGGGCGAAGCGGTGTACTACTTGATCCCCAATACCACGGTGAAGCTGGAGTTCTACGAAGGCAAGGCCATCGGCGTTGTTCTGCCGGATACGATGGATTTGAAGGTTGTGGACACTGAGCCGACCGTCCAGAAAGCCACTGCCAGCGCGGTGATGAAGGCCGCCAAGCTCGAAACTGGCCTGACGATCCAAGTTCCGCCGTTTGTCAATACCGGGGACACCGTGAGAGTGGACACCTCGGAAGCGCGTTACGTCCAGAGGGTGTAGTAGGACAGGCACTCCTGCCTGTCCATTCTGATCCCGAGGCAATAGCCGTGACGCATTCATTTTCTGTTGATCCAGCGCTCACGCGCCGGACCTTCACGGACAGGCAAGAGTGCCTGTCCTACCTCGCGGAAAATGCCAGCGGGGATTCCTGCAACATCCCCTGCAATGTGTCCACCAGCCTCGCATCCCACCATCCGCGACGAGTCTCTTCCCACATGATGGCCATCGCTTTTTCCTGCGAGAGGGCCTTGCGGTAGGGCCGGTCGGTCGTCAGCGAGTCGTAGATATCGACGGTTTGCAGGATGCGTGCGCCAAGTGGAATGTCGCCGCCTCTCAAATGGTCCGGATAGCCTGTGCCGTTCTGCTTTTCGTGGTGCGAACGGATGATGGGCAGGACGTTCCGGAAGCTTTTGAGCGGCGCGCAGATGCGCTCTCCAATCACCGTATGTTCCTCCATGATTTTGCGCTCCGCGGCATCGAGAGGCCCCGGTTTCAGCAGCACGGCTTCGGGCACGGCCACTTTCCCGATGTCATGGACGATTCCACCACGCCGCAGGGCGATGCGCTCTTCTTCGGATAGCCCAATTGTTTCGGCCAGCGTGACCGTATAGCGCGACAGCCGGTCGCAGTGGCCCTCGGTGTAGGGGTCTTTTGCTTCGATGCTGCGCGCCAGCATGCACAATACGGTTTCGGCATTTTCAAGCTCGTCCGTGATGCGTTTCAGCCGCACCAGCGAACGCACCCGTGCCAGAAGCTCTTCTTTTTTCACCGGCTTGTTCAGGAAATCGTCCGCGCCGGCCTCGATGCCGTGAATGCGATCATCAGCGCTGGAAAGTCCCGTAATCAGGACAACAGGCACCAGGCAAGTCTCCGGCCTCGCCTTTACGGCCCGGCAAACCGAAAATCCGGTGCGCCCCGGCATCATCACATCGAGCAGCGCCAGGTCTACGGGGTGTGAACAAATCTCCAGGAAGGCCTGCTCGCCGTCCGCTACATCAATCACGCGATAGCCTTGCCTCCGCAGCATTTCTACGAGCGGTTCGCGAATGCTTTCATTGTCATCCGCAACAACTATCGTTCCCTTTGGTGAGCCGTTGACCGACACTTTGCCCCCCTGTGACCAGAATACGAACGGAGGTATCGAGGGACACTTCCGCACTGATGGGCCAATAAGATTTGCGGAAAGGGGACGTTAGTGTGTGCGTGTGAGGGAACGACGTCAATATAAACCACTCCATGGGGAAGATATCGATTTCAAAGCGGAACACATACTGAGGAGTGTTAGCCAGGCGGCCAGTCTTGTAACGCCCGCCTTCAGGCGGGTATGCCCTTGAAGGTCGGGTGCGGGCGCCACAAAAGTATCTCGTGCCGAATTGAAACGCCGATAAAAATTGCGCGACTGGCCGTGGGTTCCGAATCAGGAAAACACGCGCCTGAAGATTGCGTCCACGTGGCGAAGTTGCCGGTTGAGGTCAAACGTACGCTCGAGCGCCTTGGCATCAAGAAAAAGTTTGATCCGCGCGTCGCCGACGACGCGCTGCCGGAAATTCGTTTCCGTCTCCCAGGCCGCCATGGCGTGTTCCTGCACCCACTTATAGGCGTCTTCGCGGGCCGCGCCGGCTTCGACCAGATCCTGCAAAAGCTGGCCCGAAAAAACCAGGCCGCCGGTGGCGTCCAGATTGCGCCGCATGCGTTCCGGGAAGACGCGCATTCCGGCGACGATATCGGTCATGCGCGCGAGGAGATAATCAGCCAGAATCGTCGAATCGGGCAGGATGACCCGCTCGACCGAACTGTGCGAAATGTCGCGTTCGTGCCAGAGTGCGATGTTCTCAAATGCGGCGCCGGCATTAGCGCGCACCACGCGGGCCAGGCCGCAAACCTGTTCGCTCGATACCGGATTGCGTTTGTGCGGCATTGCCGAGCTGCCGCGCTGCTCTCCGCCAAAAGGCTCCTCTGCTTCGCGGACTTCCGTACGCTGCAAGTGGCGGATTTCGAGGGCAATTTTTTCGAGCGTGGCCGTGAGAATCGCCAGAGTGCAAAGATATTGCGCGTGGCGGTCGCGCTGAATCACCTGCGAGGCCACGGGGGCCACGGCCAGCCCGAGCCGCTTGCAGATTGCCGCTTCCACTTCTGTCCCGAGATGCGACGCGTTGCCCACGGCGCCGGAGATTTTTCCCACAGCCATTTGCGCCGCGGCCTGCCCGAACCGCTCGAGGTTGCGGCGGTTCTCGGCAAACCAGTTGGCGACTTTCAGGCCGAACGTAATCGGCTCGGCGTGCACGCCGTGCGTACGCCCAATCTGCGGCGTGTGCTGGAACTCGAGCGCGCGGCGTTCCAGAACTTCTCCGAAACGTATCAGGCCGTGCTCAATTAGGCGCGAAGCTTCGCGAAGCTGCAGGGCCTGCGCGGTGTCCACGATGTCGTTCGAGGTCAGGCCGTAGTGCAGCCAGCGCGCGGCCTCAGGATCGCCGATGGTTTCGCCGACAGCCATGGTGAACGCGATAACGTCATGCTTCACCTTGGCTTCGAGTTCCGCGATGCGCCGCACCACTCCTGCATCCACGTGAGCCTTCTCGCGGATCTTCGCGGCTGCGGCGCGCGGCACCACACCGTCTTCGGCCAGCGTATCCGTCGCGGCTATTTCCACTTCAAGCCAGCGGCGGAACTTGCCTTCGTCGCTCCAGACATGGCCCATTTCTTCGCGCGTATATCTTGAAATCAAGCGGAGCTCCCTTGGAAAAATCTTAGTTGAAAGTTAACAGTCGACAGTTAAGAGTTCAGAGTCAGACCCTTACCTGCCCGACAAATTTCTTTGCTTTTAACTTTCGACTCTTAACTGTCAACTCTCGACTCGTTCTTCACGACCTCACGCGCCCCGCTTGCCGGACTTCGCGGCGATAGTCCGGAGCAAATAGCTCGACGGTCCGGCACATTTCATAAAGGCGCGAGCGAATGCGATTCCCCAGCCGGTCGGCAAGCAAATCTTCGCGGGTGGCGGCAACCGCCTGGCCCGAAGGAAGACGCGGCCCCACGGTCGGCGTCGCCGCCGGGCCGCTATCGAGATAATTTGTTGTCAGCAGCGTGATGCGCCGTTCGTTGTAACGCGTATTGAGAATGTGGCCCACGGTTTCGAGGGCCCACGGCGACGGCTTGCTGGCTCCCAGATCATCGAGCAACAACACGTCGGCGGTGAGCACGGGCTCGAGCACACCAAGTTCCGTGGTTTGGCTTTCCGGGTTATAACTCCCCTGAATTTCCTTGAGCAATTCGCGATAGTCGTAGAAGAGTCCCGTGTGTCCGCGCAACACAATCTGGCGCAGCGCGGAAACGCCCAGGTGCGTTTTGCCCGCGCCACATGGTCCCATCAGGAGCAGGCCGGTTTCGGTTCCGACGGGATAATCACGGGCAAATGCTTCGACGACGAGTTTGGCCTGCCCGAGGCTGCGATTCCAGGCCCCGCATTCGCTGCCGACGTCATAGATGTCCGTATCGAAATTATCGAAATCGCAGTGCTCGTAGCGGCGCGGGATGCGCGCGCGCGCCAGGGTTCGCGCGGCGCGGTCGGCGTCCGTGCAATCGCAGGGCACGGCCCAGACGCGCCTTTTCGTATCGGTGCCGGGAACGGGCTTGTCCCAGGAGACGCGCTTCGGCTTCTCTTCTTCCGCGAGGCGTTCGACCGTCTTCCATCCAGTGCCGCCGCACAGCGGGCAATCGGGTTGCGCCATAACGCAAGAATAGGCGCGCGGCCCCGGATGCGCAAGCTGTCATGGTCTGTGGAAAGTTGAGGTGATGTGGAAAAGAGCGTGATTCGTGAATTGTGACTCGTGATTCGTGCAACGCGAACGCGGTTGAAAGTTAAGAGTTGAGAGTCAGAATCCCACCCCGGGGCACAATTCTTCTTTTATTTAACTCTCAACTTTTGACTGTCAACTTTCGACTTCGCATGTATCACGAGTCACAAATCACGAATCACGATTCACATTGCTTTTGTGCACTCGAATCGCCCTCGGCGGCGGGATGCGCACCAGAGCATTCTGCGGGGGTTGTGCGGCCACGGACCTTAGCCCGCGGGCGAGTTCCTGCTGAACGAAAGATGTGAACGCTTCCATCTGGCGCTGCATTTCGCCCATCTTTTCGCGCATATTCAAAATGATTTCGATTCCCGCCAGATTGACGCCCATCTCGCGCGTCAGGGTCAGGATCACTTCGAGGCGCTCGAGATCGGAATCCGTGTACAGCCGCGTGTTGCCCTGCGAACGCGACGGTTTCAGAAGTCCCACGCGCTCGTACAAGCGCAGCGTCTGCGGATGCAGCTTGTAGAGTTCCGCCACGGCCGAGATCATGTATCCGGCGCGGGCCTTTTTTCGTTTTGTGCTGGTGCGCGGCATGACGATATCCCTCAGGCCTTGGCCCGATCGAAAATATCCTTGCGCGGATCTTCAGGAGCGACGCGCTCAAGTTCCTTCAGAAGTTCCCGCACGCGTTCGTCGACCGGCTTCGGCACAACCACTTGCAGCTCGACGTATTGATCACCGCGGTGTTCGGGATTGCGTAACGACGGGACGCCCTTTTCGCGCAGCCGCAGCTTCTGGCCGCTATTGGTGCCCGGAGGAACGCGCAGCAACGCGCGTCCGTCCATGGTGGGCACTTCGATCTTGGCTCCCAGCGTGGCTTCGGTGACCGTGATGGGCACTGAAGTATAAAGATCGTCCCCGCGACGATCGAAATAGGGGTGCGGACTTACATCCGTGATGATGTACAGATCTCCGGGAGGCGCCCCCGATGTCCCGGCATTTCCGCGGCCCGCCACACGAACGCGCGAGCCTGTTTGCACCCCCGCGGGAATGCGGACTTCGATATTGTCCACCCGGCGCACGCGGCCTTCGCCACCACACGCCTTGCAGGGAGTTTGTATGCGTCCCGTGCCGCCACAGCGCGTGCACGTCAGATTGAAGCGCATTTTGCCGCTGGTCTGTGCCACGTGGCCGCTTCCGCCGCAAGCCGTGCACGTCTGTGGCTGGCCAACCGTTCCCGTCCCATGGCAGTCCGTGCAGGTATCCAGGCGCGCAATCGTAAGCTTCTTTACCGTGCCATGGACGGCTTCCCAGAAAGTAATTTCGATCTGATATTCAAGGCTGGACCCCGGCTCGGAGTACGAAGGCGCCTCAGCTGGCGCGCCACCGCCTCGAAAATACTGGCTGAACAAATCGCGGAAGCTGGGGCCCGCTCCGCCTCCACCGCCGCCGAAATCGAATCCGCCAAAATCGAAATGCACGCCGCCGGTATCGCCCGGAACCGATGTTCCGCTCACGCCGGGAAGCTCAAACCCATACTGATCGTACATCTGCCTTTTCTTAGCGTCGGAGAGGACGTCGTAGGCTTCCTGTACCTGCTTGAATTTTTCTTCCGAGGATTTATCGCCCGGATTGAGGTCAGGATGATATTTCCGGGCAAGCTTCCGGTACGCCTGCCGGATTTCCTTCTGCGGCGCCTTGCGCGAGACGCCAAGGAGATCGTAGTAATCCTGTTTAGCGGTCGTGGCCATGAAATTCAGTGACTCGTGATTCGTAACTTGTAAATCGCGCAGCGCCCGCCTTCAGGCGGGCATGCGATCACTACAATTTTTCCCAACGGGCGTTGATCGATGCCAATTCCTGCTGCTCGCGCTGATGTTCTTCGCGCCGCTGACGGCGCTCCTGGTCCAGTTTCCCGCCCATGGAGGCTTCCTTCTGGTTGGCGCGCTCGATCCAGCGGTCGATCCAGGCGGTCTTTGCCTCCACGCTGGCAATATCCGTGCGGAACCGCACAAAGTTGCTGCTGACATCCACCCCTCGGGGCGGAAAGTCGGGAGGAGGCGATTGCTGCGTTTCGTAAAACAGGCGCTTCCAGTCCGCGCTCGGCGTTTCCGACAGTGTGATTTGAACCATGTACAAATCATCCCGCAATTTTTGAATGGCTTGCGGCGGCCCGGCCCGCTTGATGCCCTCATACGTCGTCAACGGCAACTCCCCTGAATTAACGGAAAATCCAGGCTGCGCGGAGAACTGGAAAACACGTCTCCGCGCGACCTTTACTTAATTCGGCTTCTTTGTTTCGTCGACGTCCACGTACTCGGCGTCGATGACTTCGCCCGGAGACGTAGAGGTTGATCCTGTCGCGGACCCGCCATGTGCGCCGGAAGCTCCATCGGAGGGACCTCCCGCACCTGGCGCCGCCCCGCTGGCCTGGGCCGTCTTGTACAGCACCTCGGCAAATTTGTGAGAGGCGCTTTCCAGTTCCTGCGTGGCCGATTGGATCCGTTCGAGAATGCCGCCGGCCAGCGCGGATTTCGCCGTTTCCAGAGCCGCTTCCACAGGTTTGATATCGGATTCGGAGAGCTTCTCGCGATTTTCGGCGAGCAATTTCTCCATCTGATAGACGCGGTTATCGAGGATATTCCGCGCCTCGATCTCCGCCAGTTTTTTCTTGTCCTCGTCGGCGTGCGCTTCGGCGTCGCCGCGCATGCGCTCAGCCTCTTCCTTGCTCAGGCCGGTGGACGCGGTAATCGTGATCTTCTGCTCCTTGTTGGTCGCGTGATCCTTCGCCGAGACGTTGAGAATGCCGTTGGCGTCGATGTCGAAGGTCACTTCGATTTGCGGCATGCCGCGCGGCGCCGGCGGAATCCCCATCAGATGGAATTTGCCGAGCGTGCGGTTGTCCTGCGCCATCTTGCGTTCACCCTGCATGACGTGAATTTCAACCGATGGCTGGTTATCTGCCGCGGTCGAAAACGTTTCCGACTTGCGCGTCGGAATCGTTGTATTCCGCGGGATCAGCACCGTCATCACGCCGCCCAGGGTTTCGACTCCCAGCGAAAGCGGAGTAACGTCGAGCAGCAGGATGTCCTTCACCTCGCCGCCCAGCACGCCGCCCTGAATCGCCGCGCCTACGGCGACGACTTCATCGGGGTTGACGCCCTTGTGCGGCTCTTTGCCTCCGAACAGATCCTTCACGATCTGCATCACGCGCGGGATGCGCGTCGACCCCCCCACCAGTACGACCTCGTCAATCTTGTCTGGTGTGACGGCCGCGTCGGCCAGCGCCTGCTTGGTCGGCCCGATGGTGCGTTGCAGGATGTCTTCCATTAATTGCTCGAGCTTCGCGCGGGCCAGCTTCAATTGCAGGTGCTTGGGACCGGAAGCATCCGCCGTCAGGAACGGCAGGTTGATGTCAGTCTCCTGCACTTGCGAGAGTTCGATCTTGGCTTTTTCGGCGGCTTCCTTCAGCCGCTGGATGGCCATGCGGTCCTTGCTGACGTCGATGCCCTGGTCCTTCTTGAATTCCGCGGTCAGCCACGCCACGATGGCGTTGTCGATGTCGTCGCCGCCCAGGTGCGTGTCGCCTGCACTGGCTTTGACTTCCACGACTCCTTCGCCTACTTCCAGAATCGAAATATCAAACGTGCCGCCGCCCAAATCGTACACGGCGATCGTTTCATCTTTCTTCTTGTCCAGGCCGTAGGCAAGCGCGGCGGCGGTGGGTTCGTTGATGATGCGGAGCACTTCGAGCCCTGCGATTTCGCCGGCCTGCTTGGTTGCTTGCCGTTGGCTGTCGTTGAAATAGGCCGGCACCGTGATGACTGCCTTGCTCACCTTCTCGCCCAGAAAATCTTCGGCCGCGCTCTTGAGCTTCTGCAAAATCATCGCGGAGATTTCCGGCGGGCTGTAGGCCTTGCCGAAAATGTCGACGCGCGCATCATCGTTTGGCCCACGCGTGACTTTGTAGGGCACGCGCTTGGCTTCTTCCGTGACCTCATCGAATCGATGCCCCATGAAGCGCTTGATGGAATAAACTGTGTTTTCAGGGTTGGTCACCGCCTGACGCTTGGCCACCTGGCCGACCAACCGTTCACCGGACTTGGTGATGGCCACCACGGATGGGGTCGTCCGTCCGCCCTCCTGGTTTGGAATTACGACCGATTCGCCACCCTGCATCACGGCCACCACGGAATTGGTCGTTCCCAAGTCGATACCAATAATCTTGCTCATTGCTGTCTCCCCTCATTTAGACCCGTCCCGGCAACTTTCACCGGCATGAGTGCTTAAGACGACGTGATTATATATATTGAGTGCATCGTTGTCAAGTATTTTGATAATTTGTGTATATATCTTGTTTTCATTGTTTTACATCGATCGCTAACAAAAATACATATGCTTCGGCTTCAGTTCCGTATTCGTCATGGTTTTCGCGGGGCAGGCATTCTTGACCAGGTTAGCGTTCTAAGTGGCCGCTGACCAGGCGAAGTCCCTATCCAAAAATTAAAAGGGCATCATTCCGCTTTCGCTCAGTTAAATGATTAGTTGCAGGCGCCAGGATAACCCTGTGCATTCAATGAACGTCTATAAGTGCAGAAGAGGCCCGATTAGGGTTAGAATACGCCGGACATAAACCTAACAGGTGCGGACTCTACTGCTGCTCTGAACGTCCCGGTCATACCGGGGCGCGAGCCCGCCTGATTGAGGAGAGTTTCACGTGAAACAGTTTCTCTTCCAACGGACCGGAGTTCTTTTATTCCTGGCAGTCATGGCCGTTGTCCTGACGGCATCTGCGCGGCCACAATCCACGGCATCGAAATCCAGTACGGGATCGCCAGCCGCGAGCGCAGCCAACCCCAAAGGGATCGGCTCGCCGAACGCGCCAATCACGATGGAAGTGTTTGGCGATTTTGAATGTCCGGCGTGTCGCGCATTTTTTGAAACTACTGTAAAGCGCATGATTGATGACTACGTGGTTCCCGGCAAGGTGTATTTGGTTCACCGCGATTTCCCGCTGGACATGCATCCCTATGCCCGGCAGGCCGCGCGTCTGGCTAATGCCGCCGCGAATTTCGGCCAGTTCCAGGCCATGGAACGGGCTCTGTACGACAAGCAGGATGATTGGAGCGCCAAGGGCAACATCGATGAAGTCCTGGCGTCCTCCTTTCCGCCCGCGCAATTAAAGAAGTTTCACGACTATGAAGCGCAGCACCTCAATGACATCAACGCTTCCATCGAGCGCGACCGAGCCATGGGCATGCAGCGAAACGTGAACCAGACGCCTACGGTTTTCATCACCTCGCATGGCAAGACCGAAGCCCTTCCGGGCGGAGGCGTGGATTACAACTTGCTGAAAAACTATTTCGATTACCTGCTGCGACAGTGAATATGGCCACGTCCGCTGTTGTCTCCGAAACTTCCACTCGTCCGGCCGTCTGGCCGCGCTGGTTCCTTTTTTTCGGGCGCGTAACGCTCGGCGTGATTTTCGTCGTCGCGGCGTATACGAAACTTCACTTCAACGGCAGCTGGCACCTGGGCGATTACTATTTCTTCTTCGGCATGGGTATCGATTCCTACGGCATGTTGCCTTTGTGGGGAGTCGACCTGCTTGCCCGGGTTTTGCCATGGTTTGAGGCGGCCCTCGGGGTCGCATTGATTTCCGGGATTGGTCTGCGCTGGACAGGCCTGGTCGCTAGCGGATTGCTGGTGATGTTCATCACCGCGCTGACGCGCGCGTATATGCACGGCCTGGAAATCGTTTGCGGCTGTTTCGGAAATAATGAGAAATTGGGACCTCTCACGTTAGTTCGCGACGGCAGCTTCCTTCTCCTCGCTCTGGGAATCACGATTGGCGCGTTTCTAATCAAGAAACGCAAGAGCACGGTTTCTTCCTGATCCCCTCATTCTCTCCGCGCATTTGCGATAGAATCGTTCCATGGTAGACCTGCCGCCGATCACGCTACGCCTTCGCGGCCGCAAAGTGGTCGGACGTGTTGCCTTTGCGATCCTGCTGCTGGGCGCGATTTCCATCGGCGCGCTGGCGGGCCTGCTGTTTGTTTATTCCAGCGACTTGCCCCAGATTCGCGCCCTGGAAGATTTTCGTCCCGACATTGTCACCGAACTTTATTCCGACGACGGCCAGGTGATAGGAAATTTCGCCCTGCAACGCCGCGTCCTGCTGACCTATGAACAGATTCCGCCGCTTCTGAAGGACGCCATCCTTACCACGGAGGACCAGCATTTCGAGCAACACTGGGGCGTGGACTTTACACGTGTGGCCGGCGCAGCGTGGCGGGATCTTCTGGCGCGTCGCGTCGTCGAAGGCGCCAGCACCGTGACGATGCAGCTGGCAGGAACGCTTTTTCTGGACCGCTCCGATCGCAGAATGGGCCGGAAAATCCAGGAAGCCTTGCTGGCGATCCAGATCGAGCGCCATTACTCCAAGCAGCAGATTTTCACCATGTACTGCAACCAGATTTATCTGTCCCACGGCAATTACGGATTTGAAGCCGCCTCGGAATATTATTTCGGAAAACCCGTCGGTAAGCTGACGCTCCCCGAAGCTGCCCTGCTGGCGGGCCTGATCCGCGGTCCCAGCTATTCGCCCATCCTGCATGCGCCGCGGGCACTCGCGCGTCGCAACGTGGTGCTGGAGCGCATGGCGGCAGTAGGAAAAATCACGGAGGCGCAGGCGCGCCAGGCCATGGTGCTACCAATGGGACTGCACGTGGAAGCCCCGCGGAACACTCTGGCTCCGTATTTCGTGGAGGAAATCCGCAAGTATCTCGAGAGCACCTATGGGACGGAAACCGTGCATGAGCGCGGGCTGCGCGTGTATACCACGCTTAACGTGACCATGCAGCGGGTTGCCAACCAGGCCATCCGCGACGGCCTGCACGCCTACGACCGGCGTCATGGCTGGCGCGGAAATCTCGATAATATTTTGCGCGACCATCGCGACACGCTCGAGTCCTATGAAGACGATGACTGGCGCTGGCCCATCAACAAGGGTGACTATGTCGCCGGCCTGGTTACGGCTGTAGACGACAAAGCCGCCACGATCAAAGTCGGGCCGTACCATGCCCTGCTCACGCAGCCCGATTTTGCCTGGACCGGCCGAAAGTCTCCCAAGGACCTGCTGAAGGTCGGAGATTTGCCGCAACTCAATATCAAGGACCTCAACGGCGCCGTGGCGCATGTGCAACTGGAACAAAACGTGGGTCCGCAGGCTGCCATGGTCGCCATCGACAATCCCACTGGCGAAATTAAGGCCATGGTGGGCGGCTATAGTTTTGACGAATCGAAATTCAATCGCGCCACACAGGCCCAGCGGCAGGTTGGTTCTTCTTTCAAAATCTATGTCTATTCGGCGGCCATGGAGCAGGGCTTCACGCCCTTCGACACCATCCTCGACGCTCCGTTTACCACCATGAGCGGCGGCCAGCCCTACTCGCCGCACAATTATGACGAAAAATTTGAAGGCATGATCACGCTGCGGCGCGCGCTCGAGGGTTCGCGCAACGTTCCTGCCGTGAAACTCGCCGAAAAAATCGGCATGAATAGCGTGATCGACATGGCCCGCCGGTTCGGCATCACCAGCGCGATACCGCCCTACCTGCCGGTGACACTCGGCGCAGCGGACCTGAATCTACTCGAACACACTTCCGCGTTCACCGTCTTTCCTGATGACGGCATCCGCATTGATCCGCATATGATCCGCCGCGTGACCAGCTACGATGGTGCGCTGCTCGAGCAGGCGCATCCATCCGTTCATGATGTGGTCGAGCCCGATGTGGCCCGCACCATGACGGCCATGCTCGAAGACGTTGTGCAGTTTGGAACCGGCATGCCCGCGCGGGCTTTGGGCCGTCCCGCCGGAGGGAAGACCGGAACAACCAATGATTTCACCGATGCCTGGTTCCTGGGATTCACTCCGCAGTTGACCGCCGGCGTTTGGATGGGCTACGACGACAAGGCCGTGTCCTTGGGAAAGCCGGAAACCGGCGCGATTGCCGCGCTGCCGATCTGGCTCCAGTTCATGCAAGGCGCCCTTGAAGGGAAGCCCATCGAGGCCTTCCAGAACGTGGTTCCACTCGAAAAAGTGGCGCTGACTAAAACCGTGAAAGTCGATACGCCCGACAGTGCGCCCACCGAGGCGGGAGAAAGTCCCGTCATGCCGGCTGCAGATCCGGAAAATAATCCGCCGGGGCCAGGGAAGGTAACTCCCGGCGAAGCGCCGGCCAAGGCGACGCCTCCTGCGCAAAATCCCGCCGGAACCCCAAGTCCGCGCGGGTAGGAATAAGGCATTTTCATTTCTGGTTGCGGAACGGGTCCCATCCACCCGGCCGGAGCGGACCTTCCACTCCGTCGCGGCCTACAAGAATGATTCCCTTCCCACGCCTTATTTCGCCGATGACCGTAACGGGGACGCCTGCCAACCTGGGCGTCAAGAGTGACGCCAGTCGTTTCGGCACGGTGAACAGCAGTTCGTAATCCTCGCCGCCATGGAGCGCCAAACGCAGAGGATCTAGATTCAGGCGCTTTAACTCTGCGGGCACGCTCACCACCGGAATTTTTTCAGCCCATACCCGGGCCCCCACTTTACTTGACGAACAGATATGTCCCAGATCGGTGGAGAGGCCATCGGAAGTGTCGATCATCGCGGTCGCGCATTTGAGCTCGACAAGGCGTTGCCCTAGCGCCAGCCGCGGCTCGGGGTAGAAATGCTTATTGAGGAATTTCTTCCACTGCTTTTTCCCGTACAAGCCCGTCTGCACGAGGCGCAGACCGAGTTCCGCCTCGCCGAGTTTGCCGCTGACGCAAATCAGATCACCTGGCCGTGCACCGGACCGCAAAATTGCCCGGCCGGGATCGATTTCGCCAATCACCATGAGGCTAATCATGACCGTGGGATATTTCGTCGTGTCGCCACCC
The DNA here is from genome assembly GCA_963705015.1 of Terriglobia bacterium. GTDB lineage: Bacteria > Acidobacteriota > Terriglobia > Acidiferrales > UBA7541 > Palsa-360. Next base: position 3,462,296 of record CAVPIN010000002.1, on the reverse strand, counting down.
ACCAGGGTCAAGTGGAATCGTCGAGCCGCCAGCGACATGCCATCAAGGAAATCGTCCAACCACTTCCCGGTGCAGCCTCCGGGGAGCGCCAGCGTAAGCAGAAAATGGAGCGACCGTGCGCCCATGGCGGCGAGATCGCTGGTGGCACGTGCCAGTGCTTTGTAGCCCACGACCTGGGGTGAATGAGCACGCCGCAGAAAATGCACGTTTTCGAGAAACGCATCGGTTGTGATGACCAACTCGGTTCGTGCCCCTGGCCGTATTACCGCCGCATCATCCCCAATGCCGATACGCAGTCCGTTTTTGATCGAAGGGAACTTTCGGCTTACCCGTTCGATCAGTTGGTCTTCACTGGTCATCAGTACAGTTGTCCGGATCGGCTTCGCCATGCTTTCATAGACGACATCTTAGGACATGCAGGCGGATGGCGCTACGGGTGCGGGCCTTACTTGGAGCCCGCCGGAAAAAGCGTTCGGGCTTTAGTTGAAGCCTGCCAAGAGAAACGGAGTGGGCACAACGATCCGTCACCCATGCGATTTGGCTTGTGGACAGCTTGGAAACGACAGGAACAAAGATTCGAATGATTTAAATCCGGAAAAAAGGGTTGACTCCGCCCTTGGGCTGAACCTAGACTGTGGTGGGTTTCGAACCAAAGCTCTCGGTTCAAACGGCAATAGAGCATCAACAGCTGTGGTAGTAGCCGTCCAGGGGATGAACGGCACCAGCCCCGCCTAAGAAATTAAGTGGTATTGAGTGTTAGTCGCTTTTTCATTATGAGGCCTGAGGCTTACACACTCTTTGTTGCGTCCAGCCGGAAGGGAACCTTCCGCAAGATTAGTGTACCCGTCTATCTGGTGCATTTGCTTGCGATCCTCGTGGTTGTAGGCGGCATCACGGTTATCGCCGCGGCCGGTTCCTACACACGGATGCTTTGGAAGGTCGGAAATTACAATACCTTGCTCCGCCAGCAGGATGCTTTGAAACACAATTACGAGAAACTTCAGTCGAGTGTCCAGGATACCAATCAGCGCTTGGACTCCCTGCAGTCCCTTGCCACCGAAGTGGCCATGACCTACGGATTCATGCGTTTTCGCCAGAGCCCGTTCGGTGTGAACGAGGCTCCACTTGGTACGGGCACGGGTTTTGAGCAGTCCGTGGAACAGTTCAACTTTCTTGAAAAGAACATCGGCGCCGCAGCTCTTCCGCTGGGGAACATGCGGCTGCTCTCGGCCGGTGGCCTGGGTGACCTTACCTCTACTCCTTCTCTGTGGCCGGTGATAGGCCGCCTGACGGCGGGATTCGGCGAGCGTATGGACCCGTTCAGCGGGGAAGGTGCCTTCCATACGGGCGTGGATATTGCTTCCCAATATGGCGATGCGGTGCGAGCCACTGCGGACGGCATGGTGATTGAAGCGGGCGACAGGGCCGGGTACGGACGGCTGGTAATCATCGACCACGGTTTCGGCGTGACCTCCTGGTACGGGCATCTATCAACCCTTAACGTCCTGGTGGGCGAGCAGGTCAAGCGGGGCGACGCCATTGGCAATGTTGGAGTGAGCGGACGATCCACCGGTCCTCACGTGCACTACGAAATTCGCATCAATGGCGCTCCGGTCAACCCCATGCGCTACCTCCGGCAAGCCGCCGCCGCGGACTGACCTTTCAGTAGCATAAGCTTCAGCTTGTGTGGTTTTGGTTTTTCCTCAACAACAACCAAAAGAAAACAGGCTGAAGAGTCTGTGTGGCAACTCTTCGCCCGCGTAAATATTATTCTGCAGAGGCCGTGTTCCTGCGGCCCCTGCGCGAGTTTGAAAACTTCTCGACGACCTCTAGCGTTTCAGGCGATGCGCAACTTTGGAACCGTGCGCCAGATTCGCGTGAGATTCAGGGCGATGGCGGCCAGCGTGAACTCGATGGCCACTTTTGTCAACCCGCGTAATCGGAATCGCCGCATCCCGCGCTGCTCTTTGAGCACTCCCAGCACCGGTTCCACAATCGCTTTTCGTCGTCGATACACCGCGCGTCCGGCCGGGGAGCGCAGCTTGCGTCTCATGTCCTGTTGCGCTCGATGCTGGGCGGCCGCGTGTCCGCGCACCCGCACCCCGCGATTCAGTTCCCGCCCCAGATGCGAATCCGGCACGTATGCGTCGATCTGGCGCCGCTCCAACTCTTCCAAATTCTCCTGTGAAAAAAATCCGCTGTCGGCCAGGGCTTGTCCCGGCCGCTGCCCGCACTCCCGTTCCACCGCTTCCAGCATCGGCACCAACAGCCCGTTATCATTGCTGCTCTGGCTGACTTGCTGCGCCACAATCAAATGATCTTCGCTCACCGCCACCGTCGCCGTGTACCCCAACACAAATCCTTTGCGCTCGCGCAGGAACCGGCTGTCCTCATCGGTACGCGACAGCTTCTGGGTCCCCGCTTTCTTGAGCCGCTCGATCCGCGCCGGGATTTGCTGCAGCCGCTGCCGGAGTTCTTCCAGAGCCTGGTGGGCCACTTCCATTCCCGCCCCTTCGTTGGGGTCTGGCGTCTCGCACTGCCGCTGCCAGCGCCGAATGCGCCGGCGAATCTTCGCTCTCTCCGCTCGCAATTTCTCGATGCCCTCGGCCGAATCGGCCGCCGCGTTCGCCGCGATCCGCGTTGAATCGATGGCCACCTGTCCCAGCTTTCCCATCCCCAACGACCGCGCTAGCTCCACCACCTGTGTGAACGCGTCGTTGATCCCTCGCCCGTGCCGCTTGCGGAACTCATTCAACGCCCAATAATCCGGCGTCGCTCCTGCTGCCAGATACCGAAACGCCAAATCTTCCCGAATCCGCTGCTCCAGCCGTCGCGAACTGGTCACTCCCAAGGCATAGGCATACAGCCATACTTTCAACAGCAGCGCCGGGTGATACCCTGGATGCCCCTCGTCACTGTATCCGCTCTCGAACTCCCTCAAATCCAACTTCTCCACCGCCGCATGCACGAAAAAACAAAGATGTCCTTCCCCCAATACCTCACGCACGCTCGGCGGCAACAAATACCCCTGTTCCGGGTTGTACTCGTAAAAATTCGGCATCGCGCAGCCTCCTGCGCGAAGTATACCTGCACTGTCAACCTTAGTTGCCACACAGACTCTGAAGCCTGTCCTACCAGGATCGCGGACTTCGTTTTGTTTCAAGGGAAAAAGCGAAATGCTGAAACCCGATCTGACGTTGCGCCATAGGGATCGGCTTGCTGATCGGCTTCGTCCATTTCGATTTGTTCGTCCCAAAGAAGTTTGAAGAAGCCTTGCTGAACTAGCTTCTCCGCGCAAGCGGGATTGACATAGAGCAGGTCCGCCAAACCTGGGCCGGAGGCCGCCGCAATGTTGGCCGCCAGTTGCTCGACCAACTCACACTCGAACGGATTGTTCAAGTAGACGAGCAGCGGAGAGCGGGGCCAACGAAATTCCGCAGCGTCTTGCGCCATGACACGAATTTTTATCCGAGGTCGCGCCATGCGGCTCCACAGCGCGACGTTTTGCTGCGCGATGTGGGCCAGATCTTCGTTGAGCTCCACGCCAATCACTTTGCGAAAAGGCATCTCTGCAGCGAGCAGCAGCGCTCGCCCCTTACCCGCTCCCACATCCACGAAGGTGTAGGCCTCAACGCGCTCAGCGGACGCCGGAAGTGTCTCGCGCCATCGGCGGCACGCTTCACGGAACACCGACGGTGCAACCGCCGAGTAACCGTTGTTGATAGCATCATGGGCCCGGCCGCCGCGGAGTTGGTCTGGACTGAGGTATCCGCCTGTGTCGGTTCCATATTTCAGATCGAACGGATGAACAGTGTTCCGATTCGGAGCGATATTCGATGTTTTGGCCAAGAGGTAATGATCCTAGCAGCGGCGCATTACAGCAAGCATGGAAAATTTCAAGACGCCGCAGGCCCACGGCGTCCTTGCGGGAGCGTTCAAGCAAATTAGTGCGGGAAGTCGCCCTGACCTATCGACTCGACGTCTCGGCGATGACGGGTTTATCTGCTACGGTAACCGGGTTGGTGGAATATTCTTCTCTATCCAGTTGGTGATAGATGCGCCCTGCAATTCCTGCGGCCACCGGCCCGCGGTCGGCAAAGGTGTGGCCACGCATCAGGACAACGAGCACGATCTTCATGCGTGGCTGATCCACGTAGGAAGCGAACCATCCAAGACGCATGCCAGAGTCAGAACAAGAACCGGTTTTTCCAGACGCCTCTTCACTGTCAGGCATATTGCTGCGTCGCGCCGTGCCGCGGAGCACTGCGGCGTGCATACCCTCGCGCAAGTCCGGGATCAAAGATTGGATTTCGAGCGTGCGCTTAATGCGCGGCTCGAATTTCACTTCATCGTCGACCGATCGCGGGTATTGCAGATAGTACAGTGTGCCGCCATTGGCGACGCTTGAAACGAGCGCGCCCAGTTGAAGGGGAGTCATCTGAATCCCTTCGCCGAAGCTCGACATCCGGGCCACTCCGCCGCGTCTTGGCGGCCCGTCCGGGAGGGAACCGGGCTGCTCCTCGGGAATCTCATATCCGGCAAGTTCGCCGAGACCCAGGGTCCGCGCGTAATTTGAAACCGTGGCGAATCCCATACGGCGGCCAAGTTCCTCGAAATAGGCGTTGTTGGAATGCGCCATGGCTTCCGTTAAGTTCAACGACTTGCGGCGTTTAACGCGAATCATGGTATTGCGCGTCACGATTCCTTCCTGCAGCGCCGCCACGGCGATCACGGGTTTGATGGTCGAGCAAGGTTTGAAACCTGCTGAGAATGCCATCTTCTGATTAACGATCGTCAAAATTCGCCCGCTATTGGGGTCGATGGCGACTATGGACCCGTTGTAGCGGCCCAGCCCCCGGATGGCTGCCTGGCGCACGAATGGGTCGTCGAACGTGTCAACGTCGCCAATTGTGTTCTCCGCTCCTGCGTCCCGGGAAGGGTTGCGATGCTTCGTGACGCGCTTGGGCGCTGGCGCAGGAGCGGCAAATACCGGGAGCCACGCTGCAAGAAATGCCGCCGTGAAGGCGGTGAAGCGCACTGGTCCACTGTGACGATTTTGCCGCATAAATTAAGCGCCGTTTCAACCCAATGAATCGAAAGCTCTTACCTCGCTTTTCAACCTAACATCCATCCTGTCTTACACTTCAACCATTCGGACCAATCCGATCTGGTATTAGGGTAAGCAAACGTAAAGGAATTTGGGACTGGTCGGCCGTCCAATACGAGTACAGGTCCGCGAGTCCTATAGAATCAGCCGATGAAACCATGTGGGATTACTTGTTGCTGTCAGTGGACCCGATACATGCCATATCTTTGAATAAGATACGGAAGGGCTTCAGGGAAAGCACGCTGCATTAAGGTGAAAAAATTTGCCCAGCCCGCGTGTCTTATGGGGCGGCGTGTAGCCGGAAATGCTAATTCTACGGGACTTTCTTCTAATCACAATGGCATGGCAATTGCCATGTAATTGGCAACTTCGCCCAGGAGGCGCGCTTCTATGGCCGAACTTGGATCAAACCCCATCATAGACGAATACAGAGCCGCGGCCTTGTTGGGCCTTCCACTTCCTGATTTGCGATGGTTTTCTCGAATGCTTGGGCTAGGCCATGAAGAGGCAATTGGGAGTGCCACGCAGACCGTTTTTACCTATGAAGAGCTGAAGCGACTTTCGTCGGAAGCCGCCGCCTCCAGCAAGTAGTTTCGGCATCCCCTTCCCATTTCCAGAGCCCGGTACTTTCAGCTTCCTCGGGGAAATCTAGTCTTCTCCCGAATGCCTTTCCTCAGTACGAATCAGGGAACACCCGCCGAATATTGTTATGACCCCAAAGCCGTGTGACACATCTGATGTAGGGTATCGTATTATAAAGGCTTGGAGTTCCCCTTCCGAGGAGTGACAGGAGATTAATGTCCCGTCCGGGTAAATTGCCTTTCTTGATTTGCGGTTGCGCCTTGCTTCTCGCCGGTTGCGCAAAGAAAGATCCACCGGCAATTCAACGCCCTCCGGCGCCAGTATCTGTCGTGGCTGCGGTGACCAAGGACGTCCCTCTCTACCTGGACGAGGTGGGCCGGTGCGTCGCGCGGGAAGCTGTTTCTGTGCAACCTGAAGTCTCCGGCCGGATCACGGAGATTCATTTCACCGACGGCGCCGACTTGAAAAAAGGCGACGTCCTTTTCACGATCGACCCGCGGCCATTCCAGGCGCAGGTCGATGCCGCCGAGGCCAACCTCGCGGAGTCGAAAGCGGCGCTGGATCTACGCCAGAATTCGAATTTGCCCGCGTCCAGGATCTGGTCGAGTCGAAAGCCATCGCCAGGCAGGATTACGATACCCGGAAGAACGCCGTGGATGTGGGCGAAGCGCAGGTCAAATTGAACGAGGCCGCGCTCGAGTCCGCGCGCTTGAATCTGGAGTACACCTCGATCCGCTCGCCCGATCGATGGCCGAGCGGGGCATCGCCTGGTTGATGTGGGAAACGTCGTTACCGCGAACACCACCACGCTGCTCGAGCATCGAGCGGCTGGACCCCGATTTATGCCGACTTCACCGTCACCGAAAATGATCTTTCCACAGTGCAACGCAATGCGGACAGCGTCGAACCCTGAGGGTCGAAGTTCGGTTGCCGCAGGAGCCGGACAATCCGGTGTTGGGGCAGCTCACGTTTCTCGACAACGCGGTACAGAGCAGCAGCGGGACCGTGATGCTTCGCGCCACCGCGCCGAATAGCAACCACCGCCTTTGGCCGGGGCAATTTGTGAATGTCCGGCTGGTGCTGGCAACCTTGCCAGGAGCCGTTCTTGTGCCCGCGGAAGCGACGCAGGACTCAGCCAAAGGGCAATTCGTTTATGTCGTCAACCAGGATTCGACCGCGGAACTCAGGCCGGTGAAGGTCGGGCAGCGGCAAGGCGATTTGATCGTCATCGAACAAGGGCTCAAGGCGGGGGAGCGCGTGGTCATCAACGGGCAAGCGGCAGTGATGCCGGGCGGCAAAGTTCGCGTGGTCACGGGCGCACCTGCTATGCCGGCGGCTCACCGGGGCGGGGAAATCGTGAACCTATCAGAACCATTCATACGCCGTCCGGTCATGACTGCGGTTTTGACCGTCTCCGTAATCCTGTTCGGCGTGCTCAGTTATCTGCGTCTTCCTGTGAACGATCTGCCGGTGGTGGACTATCCGGTGATTTCCGTGCAGGCAAACTATCCGGGAGCAAGCCCGGACACGGTTGCAAACAATATCGCCACGCCGCTCGAGCGGCAATTCATGCAGATCAACGGACTCGAGCTGGTGACCTCGCAAAGCACCCAGGGCCACGTGAGCTTCACGCTCCAGTTTGGTCTGGACAAGAGCATCGACGCGGCCGCCACGGATGTGCAGACGGCCATCTCGCAGGCTACCGGCAGCCTTCCCGCCGACCTGCCCTCGCCGCCCACCTATAGCAAGACCAATCCGAACGACCAGCCGATTCTATACATCGCGCTCACCAGCGATTCGGTCACGCCCGGGCAACTTTACGATTATGGAAGCACGCAAGTAGGCCAAAGGATCAGCATTTTGCCGGGCGTGAGCAACGTGGCATGTGTTCGGCACGAAATCCGCGGTGCGCATCAAGGTCGACCCTTCCGCGATGTGGGCGCGCGGGATTTCGATCGATGATCTGGTTACGGCCGTAAAGAACGGCACCAGCTACACGGGCGCGGGCCAGTTTGACAGCGCCGCGGGAACAGCGCTCCTGCGGCCCAATGGCCAGCTCGACTCCGCGGTGGCCTACGGAAATTTGATCGTCAGCAGCACAAACGGCGCGCCCGTTTTTCTCCACGACGTTGCCCAGGTGAAGGACTCGGTCGAGGATGAGCGGGTCAAGTTTAGGTTCTGGGTGCGCGGATTCGAGGAGCCGACCGCAATCGCGTTCGTCGCCGTCAGCCGCCAGGCCGGCTCGAACGTGGTGGCCGTGGCAAAAAGCGTCCGCGACGTTCTCCCCCTCATTAACGCGGAGCTTCCGGGGTCCGTTCGCCTGGACACGATTTACGATCGCTCCCAGACGATCGTCAATTCCATCACGGATGTGCAGGCGACTCTCGCTGATCGCTTTCGTTCTGGTGGTGGCCGTGATTTTTGTTTTTCTTGGCAGGGCCACCGACACGCTGATCCCCGCCGATGGCCCTTCCGTTGTCGCTCCTGCTCACGTTCGTGGCCATGCGTCTGTTGGGGTACAGCCTGGACAATCTCTCGCTGATGGCCCTGACGCTGGCCATAGGATTTCTGGTGGACGATGCCATCGTGTTTTTGGAGAACACGGTTCGGCTGATGGAAAAAGGGATGAAAGCGCTCGAAGCGACCCTCCAGAGCGCCAAGGAAATCAGCTTCACCATTTTATCCATGACGATTTCTCTGGCGGCCGTGTTCCTTCCGCTGGTGTTCATGTCAGGCCTGGTGGGCCGCATCTTCCGCGAATTCGCCATCACCATCGTGGTTTCCATTTTCGCTTCCGGACTGGTCTCACTGACACTGACCCCGCTGATGTGCGCAAGGCTCTTGAAGACCCAGAGGCCACGGCATCAAACAGAATTGGGTCGAGCGAGCGACGGGCCGGGTCGAAAAACGTGTTCTGGAAATTTATGGCAACTCGCTTTGGTGGTTCCTGCGGCATCGCTGGATTTCCGCGCTGACGTGGGTTGCCTGCATGGCCGGCACGATCGTCCTTTTTATCGCAATTCCTAAAGCTTTCCTGCCGGTCGGAGACAGCAGCTTCGTTTGGGGCGTCCTCATCGGGAAGGAAGGCTCCTCGCCACAGCAGATGCGAGGCCTCCAGGATCAGGCTGAAACCATATTGCGGGCGGACCCCAGCGTCGCAGCGACCTTCACCATGACGGGGAACGGCTCGTTTCTCGCCTCCAATCAGGGACTGGCGCTCTTGTTCCTGAATCCGCCGCAATGTGCGACCGCCCATTCAAAACGTGGTGGGCGGAATCATAGGCAAACTCAGCACGATTCCCGGGGTTTTCGCATTCCTCCGGCCCATGCCGGTCCTGGATATCAGCACGGGCGCGACGAACCAGAATCAGGGGCAATATGCCTACGCCCTCTCCGGCGTGGACTCGCAGCAGGTTTACGACGTGGCGCAGAAACTGATGGGGCGTCTGCGGCAGTACCCGGGATTTGCCACCGTTTCTTCCGATTATTTTGCTAACACGCCGAATCTTGAAATTGACATCCGGCGCGACCAGGCCCGCACCTACGGGGTCTCGGAGGCGCGCATCCTGACGCTTCTCCGCAATGCCTATTCCCAGAATTATCTCTACCTGATCAAGAAACCCGAGGACCAGTATCAGGTGATCCTCGAGGTCAAGGATTCGGAGCGTTCCAAACCCTCGGACCTTTCACTTCTGTACATCAAGTCGGACGATGGAAAAAATCTTGTGCCCCTGGACGCGCTGGTCACCTGGAAAGAATCCCTGGGCCCGCAAACTGTGAACCACTTGAACCAGTTCACCAGCGTCACCATCTTCTTCAACCTCAAGCCGGGCGTGGCCATCGGGGACGCCACGGACTTCATCAGCAAGGCCGAGGCGGAAATCGTGCCGACCACCGTGCGCGCGAGCCTGCAGGGAGAAGCCCTGACGTTTCGAGATACGGTTCGCAACTTGACCATCCTGATGGCGCTCGCCGTCTTCGTTATGTACGTGATCCTGGCCATTCTGTATGAAAGCTACGTGCATCCCCTGACGGTGCTCTCCACCCTGCCGACGGCGCTGGTGGGCGGATTGCTGACGCTTTATTTATTTGGAGAGCAGGCCTCGCTCTACGCGTTCGTCGGCATGTTCATGCTGATGGGCATCGTCAAGAAAAACGGAATCATGATCGTCGATTTTGCGCGCCAGCGTGTGGATGCTGGCGAGTCCGCCGAGCAAGCCATACACGACGCCAGCATGGACCGCTTCCGGCCGATCCTCATGACTACGCTCGCTGCGGTCATCGGGGCCGTCCCCATCGCCGCGGGTTTCGGAGCCGATGGAGCTTCTCGCCGGCCTCTCGGGATGGTGATTGTCGGGGGGCTGGTGGTGTCGCAGTTCATCACGCTGTACGTCACGCCCGTCATTTATCTTTACCTCGAGCAATTCCAGGAAAAAGTGTTGGACCGCACGTCGTTCTTTCATTCAGGACACTCGCAAATTCCTTCCGCAGGCGGCTCGATCGCGACGCAGGATGGGGTGGGAGACTAAAGCCCCATGAGAATGCTATTCCGCACGCCTGGCATCGCGCGATTTTTTACCGCTGTGTCTTTGCACGGCCAGCATCGCTCTCACCGGCTGCGTCGTCGGGCCAAATTACAAGCGGCCCAGCGTTGATGTCCCCGCCACTTACCGCGGAGCGATGGATGCGGACGCGGCCAAAGCCGCTGCAGCCTCGCTTGGCGACCAGAAATGGTGGGAAGTATTTCAGGATCTCCAGCTGCAGCAGTTTGTTCGCACCGCGTTGCAACAAAATTACGATGTGCGCATCGCGGCGGCGCGCGTTCTCGAAGCTGAAGCGCAAGTGGGCATCACGCGCGCGGACCAATATCCCAATGTGAATGTCAGCGGCAGCGGCACCAACCTGCGCAGTCCGTCAATTGGGCCCATTCCGTCGTACGTGTTTACATCCGGCCGCGTCGTCGCGAATGCTGCTTGGGACCTCGACTTCTGGGGCAAATATCGCCGCGCAACGGAAGCGGCCCGGGCGAATCTGCTCGCCAGCGAGTGGGCTCGCCAGGAAGTAGACGCCACGCTGGTAGCGAACGTGGCCACGGCTTATTTTCAGTTGAGAGAGCTGGACCTCGAACTCGCTATTTCCAAGAGCGCTCTGGCTTCGCGCAAAGAGTCCCTGGAACTGACGCAGACGCTTGTGGAACACGGGATCAATTCGATCCTCGATGTTCGCCAGGCGGAGCAGTTGGTGTATACGGCGGCGGCGGGAATCGCGGACCTCGAAAGGCGCATAGGACAGCAGGAAGATCTCCTGAGCATTCTGATGGGGAATAATCCGGCTGCGGTCGCTCGCGGGATGGAGCTCACAGGGCAGCCGCACGCACCGCAAGTTCCGGCCGGGCTTCCTTCTGCGCTGCTGGAGCGCCGCCCGGATATCCGTCAGTCCGAACAGATGATGGTCGCCGCCAACGCCCGGATCGGTGTTGCGCGGGCCGCCTATTTCCCCGACATTTCCCTGACCGCGACCATGGGATTCCAGAGTGCGTCGCTCTCTGGTCTGTTCAGCACCTCTGCTGGATTGTGGACATTTGCCGGAGCAGTCACGCAGCCCATTTTTACGGCCGGGAAAATTCGCTCCAACGTCCAATTGGCGCAGGCGCAGCAGCAGGAAGCCGTCTTAACCTACCAGCAGACGATTCAAGGGGCGTTTCGCGATGTCTCCGACGCGCTGCTCGCCTATCAGCAAAATCAGGAATTTCGCGCGCAGCAGGAACTCCTGGCGCGCTCGGCCGAGGATGCGGCGCAACTTTCCGGCATGCGCTATAAGGCGGGCACCACAAACTACCTCGAAGTCCTTACCAACGAAACGAACTATTTAACCGCCGACCTTGGCCTGGCGCAGGCGCGGCTCAATGAACTTCTGGCATTGGTACAAATCTATAAAGCTCTCGGCGGCGGCTGGCAGCAGTAGCGTAAGCTTTAGTGTCAAGTCTCAGGACATTCCTTACACATCGGTCTCAGGACATCCTTTACACTTTTCTGGGTCTGGGCCGCACCACCAACGGTCCACCGCGGTGGACCGTTGGTGGTGCGGGTCGAGTTCGCGCACCAGGCTGCGGCAGTAGTACACCAAGATCCTGTCTCCCATGCGGATCAGCTGCACCGCTTCCCCAGCCAGGGCCCTGCTGATCTCCCACCGCTTCCCTTCGACCGTTAATTGTCCCTGGCTCTGTAGGCGCCGCACCTCGGCTCCGGCCTCATACTCCCACTCCGCGGGGTTCTCCTGATACCGCCGCTCGCTGCGGTGCCACACCGACGCCGGTGTTTTCATCCCCAGCGCTTCGTGCGGTCGCTCCTCGTTGTACTCCTGGCGAAACGCGTCGTACCAGGGCTGCTGCGGCTCACTGGCCACCTCGCCTCGCTTCCTCCGCGCCGCTTCCAACGATCCATGAAATCGTTCCACTTTCCCTTGCGTCTGCGGATGCCGATACCCGCTGAAATGCAGCTGAATCCCTTGCTTCATCAACCACACCGTCAGCCAGGTCCACCCTGCCGCAGCCTGCATGTTCCACCAGGGCGTCCCGTGATCCATCAACATCTCTTCCGGCACCCCGCAGCGCTCAAACGCCTCTGCCAGCCGCTCCCGCACCGGCTCGGCTCGCGTCGATCCCGTTTCCGCCAGAGTGATCGCATACCGGCTATGATCGTCCAGCACCGACAGTGGCCCGGTCACCGCGTTCCATCCCGCCGACCCTTTGAAATCCATCTGCCATAGCTGGTTCGGTGCTCCTCGCTGAAATCGTTGCACGGCCCCTCGATGCCGATCCTGCCGCCGCACCAACTCGTGCCGCAACAAAATCCGATGAATCGTGATCCGCGGCACCTCCACCCCTTCTCGTTGCAGCAGCACCCGCAGCTTCTTGGCACCCCAATCCGGCCGCTGTTGCCGTAACTCCACCACCCGCTGCTCGATCCCTGCCGCGGTCCGCTGTGGACTGTGCTCGGGTCGCCGGCTCTTCTCCACCACCCCGGCGATCCCGCCCCTCTCATACCGACGCAGCCACTCATATCCGGTCGGCCGCGAAATCTCAAACTCCTCGCACAACTGCTCCATGGTCGTCTCGCGCCGCCGGGCCAACACCACAAATCGCATCCGTTGTTCGTCTACTGTTCGTCTACGTTCACCGTTCCCCATGCCATCCTCGGCCCTCCTCGCGGGCCGATTGCTACTCTCTTCCCTCCTCATCGGCCCAGCCGAGTGTAAAGGATGTCCTGAGACCGCAATGTAAAGGATGTCATGAGACTGAACACTTCAGCCTGTGTGCCTTTGGTTTTTCCGCAAGCAGGAACAGCACACAGGCGTGAAGCCTGTGCCACTGCATACCGCATCACAGCGTCGTTCGGAATCCGCCCTCAGATTCTTCGATCAGAAGATTGTCAATCAGTCGCGCCGAGCCGAATCGCGCAGCCAGCAACGCAAGACACGTCCCGCGCAGCCGCGTCACCGGCTCGAGAGTTTCGGCGTCGACCAGCTCGATATAGTCCGGCGCAGCCAGCGGTTCCCCTCGTATGACTTCCCGCATCGCAGCCGTGAGCCGCAAGGCATCGCGCTCGCCGTGTTCGATGGCCTGACGCGCGCCGTCCAGGGCGCGATGAAGGACGGTAGCGGCCCGCCGCTCGGCAGGTTCAAGATACGCGTTGCGCGAAGACATCGCCAGACCATCCGGCTCGCGCACGATGGGACACACCACAATTTCGCAGTCCAGATTTAGATCGCGCGCCATTTGCCGGATGAGCCGCGCCTGTTGCGCGTCCTTGCGGCCAAAGAATGCTTTCTGCGGCTGAACGATTTCCAGGAGTTTTAGGACCACCGTCGTGACCCCGCGAAAGTGCCCGGGGCGCACCCGGCCTTCCAGGCGATCGGAAAGTCCCTCGACATTTACCCAGGTGCGAAATCCCTGCGGGTATATTTCGGCGGCCTCGGGGGCAAATAAATAGTCGACTGCGGCTTCCTCGAGTTGTTTTCGGTCCGCCTCCAGCGTACGCGGATACTTCTGAAGATCTTCGCTGGGAGCGAACTGCGCGGGATTCACGAAAATAGAGGCGATCACCGGCAGGCACTCCGCCTTCGCGGCGTGAACCAGTGACATGTGCCCTGCATGCAGCGCTCCCATGGTGGGCACGAAACCGGAAGGACGCTCTTCGGCGCGCGCCTGCCGCGCCACCTGTTTCATCCATTCGACGGTGTGAATCGTTTCCAAGTTGTTTGTAGGATTGGGCCGTCAGGCGGTCGCGCTCGCGGCCAGCTCACGATAGTAGCCGATTAAGTCCGTGGAAACCGGCTTCACGCCCAATTGCCGCAACAGCGTGACAATTTGCCCCCGGTGATAGGTTGCATGGTTGGTGAGCTGGTGAAGGCTCTGCCACAGCGGGTTGGAAAACTCCTTACCCGCTGCCGTCTTGTAACGGATGACGCGCTCCAAATCCTGCGGCGTGGCCTTGGAGGCAAAATCAATGAAATAGCGATCCATTTCTTCCAGCTTGGCGCGCACGGCCGCAAGGTCCGGAAAAGCGGACGCTGGGGGAAGCCCCGCAGGCGCCCGGCCCAGGATGCGTTCATTCCACAGCCATTCGGCGCCGTAAAGATGCGCCAGCGTGTCGCGGACGGACCCAAAACTCGAACCTAGATCGCGCGTGAATTGTTCGTTGCTCAGTGTCGCGCAGGCATCGAGGGTCCGAAGGTCGGCCCACAAGTTGTATTGGAACAGGGAACGCAACTGCTCAGGTGTAAACATATAAATCCTCCCAGGTGGATTGTAATGCATGATGCCGGAAATGCGTCTACGTCAGCGGCGAGCCGCTTGTGCGATGCGATGACCCGCAGCCATATGGAAGGACTCTTCATCCGAAGGAAAACTTCCCTGCTGGACGTCGCGGCAATAGTCCGCGGCTGCGCGCGAAATGATTTCTCCAACATCCGCGTAGCGGCGCGCGAATTTCGGCTGGTGACCGAACGTCAGGCCCAGCAAATCGTGGATTACCAGAATCTGCCCGTCGCAGTCCGGCCCCGCGCCAATGCCGATTGTGGGAATGCGCAGCTCGGCCGTGATTTTCGCCGCGAGTTCCCGTGGAATCGATTCGAGCACGATGGAAAACGCTCCGGCAGCCTCCACCGCGCGAGCGTCGCGCAACAATTGTTCGCCCGCTTCTTCGGTCTTGCCCTGCACGCGGAAGCCTCCGAAGGCGTTGACCGATTGCGGCGTCAGGCCGATGTGCCCCATCACGGGGATTTCCGCTTCCACCAGCCGCGTAATCAGGTCCATGCGCCGCTCGCCGCCTTCGACTTTCACGGCCTCGGCCCCAGCCTCCTTCACAAAGCGAACCGCATTGCGCACAGCTTGCATCGGATCATCGTGATAGGTGCCATAGGGCATGTCCGCCACCAGCAAGGCGTGGCGCGTGCCCCGGCGCACCGCGCGAGTGTGATGCAACATCTCTTCGAGTGTCACCGGCAGCGTGGTCTCGTATCCCAATTCAACCATGGCCAGCGAATCGCCAACCAGAAGCACGTCGACTCCTGCTTCGTCGAGCAGCCGCGCGGTCGGGTAATCATACGCTGTAAGACACGTAATCTTCGCGGGCAAAGAACTTCGCGAGGATGATAAATCTTGCGAGGAAAACCCGGATTTACGCTGCAGGATGCCCGGCACGGTAATTTTCCCGTTGCCGGCAGAGGGCACAACGCTCATAACTGCCTCCGGTGCCGCTCCCTGACTTCGGGATACAGCCCATTCCTATGTATTTTACCAGAATTGAAGGTGGCACGCTAGCGGGATGCCGATCGTTCTTGACAGCCGATAGCCGCGGAGATAATGTCGCAGCCTCAGGGTCAAAATGCAGTGAGTGTTGCGTTCGTTGCGCGTCCGCGCGTCTGGAGGACACCATGAAGTCCGGTAAAGAATTAGATCGCCGTGCCGTCCTGCGTTACCTGGCCACCAGCCAGGCGCTGGCAAGCGCCGGCCTGGCCTCCGGATTATTCGAGCTGCTGACTCAGCCAGCTTCCGCGCAGGTGCCCCGCTCGAAGATGGCGCCGCGGGAAAGACGTCTGGCCCCGCCGGATGATG
This sequence comes from Terriglobia bacterium, assembly GCA_963705015.1. Taxonomy (GTDB): domain Bacteria; phylum Acidobacteriota; class Terriglobia; order Acidiferrales; family UBA7541; genus Palsa-360. The sequence goes on along the minus strand of CAVPIN010000002.1, from coordinate 3,446,490 downwards.
TCGTCATTTCCTCAGTGAAGGAAGCGCTCACCATCATGGATTTCTACAATGTGGCGCGCGCGAAGTACCCGCCCATGCATCACTTCTGGTACGTCAACAACTATTACAACGAGACCGTTTATGCCAACGTCGAAAGTTTCACCAAATACAGCCTTCGCCGGCATATGTTGACAGGCATCGACAAGATCGACCTGTCGGTGAACCTGTTTGGCGAAACCTATCCTTCGCCCATTTACCTGGCTCCTGGAGGCGGGGGGAAGATGATCTACCCGGGTTTGGACGGAGACGTCGCCCTGGCCAAGGCCGCCAAGACGCGTGGCTCGCTGCTTATCCGGGGTGGAGGGAGCCTGCAAGATGTGAATGCTGCGCGCGGCGAACCGGTCTGGGGCAACGTGCAAGGGCCCCTTGCGCTCGACCCGAAGGCTATTCAGCGTTTTGCGGACGCCGATTGCCCTGTGCTCACCTGGACCATCGACAACATGGGTGGTGGCAACATGCCGGGCGCCTTGTGGATGCAGGCGCTGGGGGTGAAGGATCGCGATCGCGCGCATTACTTCGCCTGCAGTGGATGTCATGGGGGCACTCCTCGAGCGAGAGTCAGTCTGGACGATCCGATGAGTGTGATCGGGGCTGTTGGGGCGGTCAAAATTGACCCCCCATACCCGAATTGGGACGACATCAAGCGCGTCCGGGACAACACAAAAAAGATGAAGCTGGTGCTGAAGGGGATTATGACCCGCGAGGATGCTGCGCTGGCCGTAAAACACGGCGTGGACGCCGTCATGGTGTCAACGCACGGGGGCGACGAAGACAACCTCGGCCGCGGGGCGCTTGAGGCCCTGCCGGAAGTAGTAGAAGAAGTTGGCGGGAAGATTCCAGTGCTGTTTGACAGTGGCGTGCGATCCGGTGTGGACGTCTTCAAAGCGTTCGCGCTTGGCGCCTCGATGGTTGGTGTTGGCCGAGCTCATCACTGGGGCCTTGGCGCGTTCGGTCAGGAAGGCGTGGAAGCCGCGGTCCGCATTCTGGAGCGCGAACTTCAGGCCGCGATGGCGCAGACGAATTGCCCGTCCATCAAGAAAATCGGACGCGATTCGCTAGCCATTCGAGAGTGGAGCGCTCCGGTATAGCACTCCGGCTTGCCAACTTCCCAATCGAGGGCCAAAAGGCCGGCCGCACGAAAATCACAAACCTCGCTGGGATTTGTACCAATCGAGGATTTTTCCGCCCGTAGTGAACATCACGCCATTCTTGGCCGAGAGATCGTCCAGGCACTTCTCGAAATACGCGATGCGGTGCGGCACTCCGTGCAGATAAGGATGGCAGGCGAGTGACAGCACGCGCGCCTGCTCCGGGCCTTCGGAGAGGTAGCGGTCGCAGGTCGCCATAGCCCGGTCATACAGTTCCGATGATGAATGTTTTTCCACGGCCATGAGGACCACGTCGTTGATCTCCGCCGAATAGGGAATGCTGTATAGCGGCCCTTCTTTGGTTTTTATAATCGTGGGCTGATCATCGAGCACCCAATCGACGGTGTATTCGACGCCCGCCTTGACCAGGAGTTCGGGCGTGTTGTGAGTCTCGGTGAGTCCCGGCCCCATCCAGCCGCGCGGCTTTGCGCCCGTGAACTTCTTGATGGTGTCGACGGTCTGGCGAATGGCTTGCTCCTCATTCGCCATGGCGTGCATGGGTTTTTGAACCACATTGTGGCCCATGAATTCCCAGCGGGCCTCGAGGGCAGCCTCGCAAATCCGCGGGTAGCGCTCGATCACAGAGGCGTTGATGCAGAAGACGGCTTTCAGGCCGCGCTTGTCGAGCGCTGCTTTCATCCGCCAGAACCCCACGCGAGCGCCATACTCCGCCCAACTCCAGTTGGGCACATCGGGAACGAAAAGCACCCCTTGCGGCGGCGTCAAAATGGTGCGCGGCATGGGTCCATCAGGGTCCCATACCTCGAGCGTCACCAGCGGCCAGACCGCTACGGTCTTGTTGTCTGGAAGGCGGAGAGGCTTGCGGTCCACCATCGCACTGTATTCCACGCGTTCCCAAAGTTTCATCGTTCTCTCCTATGCAGGTCGCATCCGGAGTACCCAGCGGCATTGTACTGGAAGATGGCGTCTTCCTCGTGGCCCTAAGCGGCTTCATGGCGCGCATTTCAAAAATGTACAAAACGAAAGGTTCAAATTAGAAATTTCGGGTAGAATCTGTCTCTCGCGGTGCTCGAAAAATCGCATTGTTATTTATAGGAGGATCATTCATGAGTTTCAAGTTGTGGAGTAACGATCTCAAAGAGGGTGGGCGGATGCCTGAAGCTCAGGTGTTCAACGGCATGGGTTACACGGGAGGCAACCGTTCTCCCCATCTGGCCTGGGAAGGCGCGCCTGAAGGAACCAAGAGTTTTGTAGTCACCTGCTACGATCCTGACGCCCCCACGGGCTCCGGATGGTGGCACTGGGTGGTGGTCAACATTCCTGCCTCGGCGAAAGAGCTTGCTGCCGGAAGTGGCAGCGGGAAGGGTTTGCCTGCAGGAGCGTTGCAGACCCGCACGGATTTCGGCGCGGCCGGCTACGGCGGCGCTGCGCCGCCACCCGGACCTGCTCACCACTACATCTTCTCGATCTATGCGCTCAAGGTCGAACGCCTTGATGTTACCGACCAAGCCAGCGCGGCGATGATCGGCTATATGAGCAACATGAACAGCCTGGGCAAAGCCACGCTGACGGTCCTGTACGGGAAGTAAGCAATTTGGAATTTATTGCCGGAGGCGCCGTCGCGCGTTGGGCGGCGCCTTCTGACAATCTTCGGCACCCGCTATGGCACTTTTTGCGATTCAGCCAGTTATCATGACCGCGATTCCTCTGGCGCCTAGTACTGGGCACCTCTGAATAGGCCATCTAAGTCCTGATATTACTTGAGCTTCCCGGCTTTGTGTCTGACCCGTTACCTGACCCCTTACGGGTGGCACCCGGCTTGCCCTCAATACTCAGGGCCCCAGCCCCCAAAGATCTTGGAGAAGTACTGCTCTTGCTTGGAGAGTTGAAAAGGGGTCTCAAATGCTTCGCAAAGCTATCATCATGGGTTTCGCAATCCTGAGTGCCGTTCCTGCGTTTGCGCATGTCACGCACTCCACAACTGGGCAGGCACCCGCGGCTCTCCACCTGATGAGTGACGATGAATTCGCCACCTTTCTTGGCCATCTGGACGCGGACCTGATTGCTTCGCAAGAGCAATTGAAAAAGATGGATGTGAAATCCGTGAGCCTTGATCCTCAGCAGGGCGCGGACCTGGCAAGAAGCCACGACTGGTGCTTGCAATCGCTCGAAAACGCCCGAAAAGAAGTCCAAAAGCTGTCTCAGAAGCAGACGCTGAAACTAGACCTATTCCTCCTGATTGACTTGAACGAATTAGCTCGCAACCTGGACGCGCTCGATCAGGGTCTATTGAATCCTGTGGCCGTCAGCGGAAACGGCGGAGCCCACAAGACACTGAGTTATGCAAGAACGGTCCTGGACATCGATGTGCAGCTTGCGGCGGACCTATCCACATTTCAGCACCATTTTCTTGCGTTTACGGGAGTCGTAGACGCGACGCTTGACCAGGCCGACTATGATGCAACGGAGCCTCAGCCTCAGAAGTAACGCCCTACAGGTGCCCGGCGTTAGATTAAAGTCGACCTCACAGTTTTCCTGCAGACAGAAATACAAATTCTGAGAATTCGGAATTTTGGCAAGTGACCCGTTGCGATTTACTTCCAGGGTTGACAGTCCCCGGGCCTCCGACTATCGTGACCTACTGTGAAAATTCTTGTAATCGGAAGTGGCGGGCGCGAACACGCGCTGGTCTGGCGTCTGCGGCAGTCGCCGGAAGTCGAGAAGATCTGGTGCGCTCCGGGGAATGGCGGGATCGCAAACGCCGGGGACGATGTCGTGGAATGCGTGCCCGTGAACACCGACGACGTGAACGCTCTGGTGGCGCTTGCACAAACCCTCAAGCCTGACATGACTGTGGTGGGGCCGGAAGGGCCGCTGGTCGCCGGGATACGTGACAAGTTTGAATGCCGCGGTTTACGACTGGTGGGCCCTTCGCAGCGGGATGCGCGACTCGAAGGAAGCAAGCTTTACTCCAAGCAATTCATGGATCGCTACGGGATCCCCACGGCGACGCTCTATGGCGCGTTTGAATCTTGCAGCGAGGCCATTCGCGCGCTCGATGCGGTGGATTGGCCCGTGGTGGTCAAGGCCGATGGTTTGTGCGCAGGGAAAGGCGTCCTGGTCGCGGAAACCCGCCCGGAGGCTGAAGCATTCATTCGCCGGCTGATGCAGAATCACGAACTTGGCGCGGGCGGCTCGCGGGTGCTGCTCGAGAAAGGACTCGAAGGCCAGGAACTTTCATTCATCATTCTGACGGATGGGCGATCGTTCCTGCCTATGGCGCCCACGCGAGACCACAAGCGGGTCTTCGACGGCGATCGTGGCCCCAATACGGGGGGGATGGGCGCCTATACCGTCGACGGAATGATCGGAGAGGAACTCGAATCCGTCATTCTCGACGACATTGTGCGCCCCACCATCGCGGGGCTTTCCGAAGAAGGAATTCCTTATACTGGCTTTCTGTATTTCGGCCTGATGCTTACCCCCGAAGGTCCGATGGTGCTCGAATACAATTGCCGGCTGGGCGATCCGGAAACGCAGCCGCTGATGATGCGCATGGATTTCGATCTCGCAGCGGCGCTCGATGCGGCGGCTTCGCGAAAGCTGGACGCATTCAAGCCTGCATGGAAATCGGGCGCGAGTGTGTGCGTGGTCATGACCTCGGGCGGGTATCCGGGGTCCTACGAAATTGGAAAGAAGATCGAGGGATTAGCCGAGGCCAATGCGCTTCCGAACGTGGCTGTTTTTCACGCGGGAACGAAAAGAGAAGGCCATTCCATCGTGACTTCGGGCGGACGAGTGCTGGGCGTCACGGCCACAGCCGCTTCGCTCGAGCAGGCGATTCAAACGGCCTACCACGCCGTGAGTAAAATCCATTTTGAAGGCGCGCACTATCGCACCGATATCGGAGCCAAGGGCGTCACCAGGTCGCATGCTGCCGGAGATGGAATCCGTGGCTGAAGTTCTGCACTTGTTTCAATCGTTGGCGCACGGCGAGCCGGTCCGCGAATTCGGGGAAGTCTCTGCCATCGAAGACAAGGGATTCGAGGATTGTCTCCATGGACGAAGCGGCAGCAGCAGGCAGGTTCTGCTGATGGACATCGAGACGCTTGAAGAATTCGGCGTTCCGCCAGGGCGCGTCAAGGAAAACATCACGACGCGCGGGATCGTGCTCGCCGAATTGCCGGTAGGGCAGCGCATGCGCGCCGGGGAGGCGCTTCTCGAAGTCACGAAATTCTGCACGCCGTGCCATCAAATGGACGAGATTCGAGACGGACTCCAGGAAGCGATACAAGGGAGGCGAGGAATTTTATGCCGCGTTGTGGCGTCCGGCAAAATCCGCCGCGGCGACCAGATTGAAATTGTGGACCAAGCGCAAAGTAAAATCGAAACGCCGGCTCAAGAGACGGCCAGATGAGCCAGACCCACAATGTTTTGTAACACCCGCCTTCAGGCGGACAAGTTGTTGAATCTTCGGTGCTCGCCTGAAGGCGGGCCCGACGTAAAGCAACATCATTCCGGCGGGCTTCAAGTAAAGCCCGCACCCGAGGAGCAACTGAGTGAGCACGCAAAGTGGATCGAAACAGAAAGGCAAGCCTTTGGTTGGCATCATCATGGGCTCGGACACGGATTTGCCGGTGATGAGCGAGTCTGCAAAAATGCTCGAGAAATTCGACGTGCCCTACGAAATTGAAGTGACCTCGGCGCACCGTTCGCCGGCGCGGACGCACGAGTATGCTTCGACAGCGGTCTCGCGCGGCCTCAAGGTGGTGATTGTGGCAGCGGGCGGGGCAGCGCATCTGGCGGGGGTGGTCGCGGCGATCACCACGCTGCCGGTCGTGGCCGTGCCAATGGCCACCACCGTGCTTTCCGGAATAGATTCTCTGCTCTCCAGTGTGCAAATGCCGGGGGGCGTGCCCGTGGCGGCCATGGCCATCGACAAGCCCGGAGCGATCAACGCGGCGATTTTCGCTGCGGAGATTCTGGCTACGGCAGACCCGGAAGTTGCCAAGCGGCTGATTGCCTACAAGGAAGAGCTGGCGAAGTCGGTGGCTGAAAAAAGCGCGCGCGTGAAATTGCAGTATGCGGGGAAGACGAGCTAGGGGATACGGTAGCGTAAGCTTCAGCTTGCGCGCTTTTTGAAATTGCAAAATCCAAAGCACGCAAGCTGAAGCTTACGCTACTTAAAATTCCTTCAGCAGAGCCGGTAGTTGCCGGATGGTTTCGATCAGGGCATCGGGAGATGCAGCGCGCAGGCGCTCCGGGACTGGCGATCCGCCGAGCACGCCAATCGCGCGCACCCCCGCGCGGTGCGCCATTTCAATATCTTCTGGGGCGTCGCCAACATACACGCACATGTCCGGGGCCATTCGTAGCCGGTCAAGCGCCATGCGCAGCGGGGCCGGATGCGGCTTGCGGCGTGGAGCGTCCTCGCTGCATACCTTGGCGCGAAACATCGCCGCGACGCCATGTTCGCGCAATTGCCGCCGGACGCGCGTGCGGCTTCCGCTCGAAACCAGCGCCAGCGTGAAGCGTCGCTCGAGCGTGCGCAACACTTGGCGTGCGCCCGGCTGCAGTTCCGGCAGATGCTTCTGGTAGAAGCGCCTCCACAAACGGTCGGCCTCGTCCCACCTGGCTCGCGGAATGCGTGCTGCGCGATAGACGCGGTGCCAGTTCGGTGAGTAATGCTGCTTGAGCAAGGCTATGCTCCAATCGAGTCCCAAGGCATCGAACATCTGGCTGTAAGCCTGCGCGTCAGCTTGGAAGGAATCGAGCAGCGTCCCGTCCCAGTCAAACAAAACACATGCGGTGGAATTTTTCGCAATTGTTGGCATTGTCCCTGGCCGGTACGTGTCAGCGTGGGGCGAGTACGAAAAATGGATCGCCTAGCGCGGCTACTTCGTTTTGCCTTGCCACTCCGCCTGCCACTTGCCTCTCAGGGCGGCGCGATCCACTTCCTGTCCGCGAAGATAGACTTTATTGATCCGGCGGGTGTTGGAAATTTTCTCCAGGGGATTTGCGTCCAGGACAATGAAATCCGCGCTCTTCCCGGGGGCGACCATTCCGGTATTGACCTTTGCAATCTGGGCTGCATCGCGCGTCGCCGCAACAATCACCTCGGATGGGGTCATGCCGATGGCCACCATGCTCTCTAAATCCATGTGGTTGAAATAGCCGATCAGGAATCGGCTTTGTCCGGTGTCGGTGCCCGCGACGATCTTCATGCCCGCCGCTCGCAGCTTCATGGCGTTGCGGCCTTCAAGCACGAACTCATCCCGATCGCGCTGGAGAACCTCGGGCGTCATTTTCTTCAGCGGGTCGCCCCAGTATTTTTCAATTTGCTCGGGGGAGTATGTATCTCGAAGCAGCGGATCATCAAGGAACGCGGGGCGTCCGCCGCCCTGGGTATCCATCCAGGCCGTGATGAGGGCTGGTGTCATCCAGATGTTTGGCCGGTCTTTCTTGGCGATGCGCTGCTTCACAATCGCTACGAGTTCATCATCGACCGCCTCACCGCCGCGAACCGGAACGTGCAGCCATCCCTCCACGCCCGCGCGCATGAGTTCCTTGGCGTCCGACAATTTCACGTTATGAACTCCGACGGGGACATTGTATTTGTGCGCTTCCTCGATAATGGCGCGATAGAGTTCCGGCGTCAGCGTCTTTTTCGTTCCGCCTCGGTCGTCCACCCAGATTTTGATGAATTCCGGCTTCATGAGGACGTAATCATCCACGGCCGCGCGAGCTTCCTCTACCGTCGAGACTGGATACGACACATCGACTCGCGAAGGGTCACCCTGTGCCCCAGAACCCGGCCAGGCAATTCCGGTGCCGGCAGTACGAAACACGGCCGCGTTGGGAAAAGTTTCACCTCGCACCTGCAATGGCACGGTGCCCCAATTCGTGCGGCCACCATGCAGGTCCGAACGATCTTCCAGATCGCCCACGCCAACCGCTGCGCCGACCCCGTAGTACGCCAGGCGCTCCATATGGTCGATGAGGTTATCGCGGGTGAAGAATTCCTTGGACATGGTCCCTTCGGGCACGTGTTGGAAACCGAAGTGGCCGTGGAGATCGGTCATCGTGGGCATGACGGTCTTGCCTGTCAGGTCAACGTGCGCCGCCCCGGCCGGGGCTTGCACCTGGCCGTGCCGGCCGACGCGCGTGAACTGGTTGTTTTCGACAATGAATGCGGAGTTTTCAATGGGGGCGCTGCCGTCGCCGGTGATCAGTCGCGCCCCTTCAAATATTGTCACGTTGGCGTTACGGCCCTGGCCTTCCGCCCGCCAAGGCCATGCCGCAACGAACAGACACGTTACCAGTAAAAAATAAGACGATGTCCTCTTTACCAGGCGCACGTAAGCCTCCCGCGAAATGACCTGAAAGAATCGGGACCTGGATCGGTCCAGGGTGCAGCGGCCTGCCGGGATATCCGGCCAACAGTTTGCGGGAAAGTTCGTCGAGGAATTCCAGGGGCTAAAGCCCCGAAGGGAAGGCATGACTTATGTCGTGGCTAAAGCCACGACCCACAATCCCTCTCCTCCTAGTTTTTCCACAGCCGCTTAATCAAATGGCTTACGAAGAGGCGGGTCGCCGAAGATATTTTATCCGGCGACCTGCGATGCGATTTTACTCTTCGAGAATACCAGTCGCATTTCGTTTCGGAACGAAGCCGACGGGGATACGCGCGATTTCCTTCATGGCCTTGAGATCGATAGCCGAAACGTCATTCGTTACGGCGTTCGCGACGTAGGCAAACTTGCCGTCCGGGGTAAGGGTCACCCAGGCAGCGCCCTTTCCGGTCAGAAAAATGGTCCCCGTCAGTTTCACATCCGGGAGCGAGTACAAGTAAACGGCATCGTTGACCCTGCTGTCCACGACCAGCGTCTTCCCGTCCGGGGTAACTGCCATCCCATGAGACGCATCGGCCCCGCCCTGTGCGGATCCTCCTGGATGATCCTGCGTCGCTCCCACGGGCACCGGTAACCTGCCGGGCGGCAAGTCCGGATTTTGAATGCGCTTGATTTCCTTATGCGTCGCGAAATCCACAACAGCAAAGCCGTTATAGTCGCTCATTTGAATGAAAATGAATTTTGTGGACCCGTCGGGATTGGTCGATAGCGTCATCGGCCGGACGCCCCTATCCATTGGAATTGTCCAGGCGATCCTGTCGGTCTCGGTGTCAATCACATTGACCATCTTGGACACGATGGAGCCGGCAACCACGAACCTGCCATCGGGGGTGACGTACGGATTGTGAATCCCGCCATCCGTCCGGATGGTTCTGGCGAGCTGAAGCGATGTGGCATCAATGACGTCGACGCCGCCGGGAGCCTGCACGATGGCCACGTAAACCTTCCGGCCATCAGGTGTCACCGTGATGTTGTTGGGGTGACCGCTCAGGGGGATCCGCTTGGTCACTTCAAATGTCTTGGCATCGGCAACGTCGAGCGTGCTGGCCGCTTCGTCGCTGACGTAGATTCGCGTGCCGTCGGGAGATGCGGCAACTCCGTGGTTGACTTCAATCCCATTGATCACTCCCACGACCTTGTTCGTAACGGGATCGATGATGTGGACGTTGTCGCCGGCGCTGTTGGATTGAATAATCCGGACCACCTTTTTAGGTGCGGCCCTCAAGGAAATGATGCACAGCGCGATTCCCGCGGAAACCGCAAGAAATCGAAGAAAAATCTGCTTATTTGTCATCGTCAACTCCTCCCAACGGATTACCTATAGTAGTCCAGAATCAATTTGCTGACGGCCGTTACTTTCCTGACTGGCCGAGGATCCATGCTTTTATCGTCAGCCATTCCGGGTCGTTCTGGGAATTGAAATGCTTGCCACCGCTGTGAAAGAAATCGCCGCCAGCTTCGGTGAGGAGCGGGTGGACGAGCAGCGGGCTCTGCAAGTCGCCCGGGATGGCTACGCGCTGCACCAACTCAAAATTCTTGCGCGATTCCTCCTCGTTCCACATGGTTTCCCCGTTTGAGAGCGGCACCAGGTGCAAGGCCACGTTGTTCGACGCATGGCAGGAAACGCACCGGGCGTGACCCGGCCGCTTCTTAAGGAAGATGGGTTCGATCTTGGTTTTAAAAACCTCGTAATCCAGTGTCGTCGATGAGGCGGGCGGAGTAACTGATTGTTGGCCCAGCAAACCCGCCAGCAAAGCCCCGCAAACCAGGACTAGCTTGTACACGAGACCCCCTTAACTCCATTATCCAAACTTCATGCCCAGGCGTCCGAGCTCGCCCGGCAGCAGCGTGGGCTGCCTCCCTGCCTAGATGCCAGTAGCCACAAGGTTTAACGTCAACAAGACACTGGATTAGACACAAACGCACAGTGTCGGTGGCTAGATTTCAGTTGAGCGTAGCACTCCCTCATCGCGCAGTCAATTCTTCGTTCCGCGCTGGCGGCAGGCACTCCTATGGCCGCAAAAACCTTGTTCGTGCTTGGAAATTGGTGAGCCGAAACTCGAACCGAATGGGCAGCTGCATATGTCGCAGGAAGCCCGCAACATCCCATGGAAACATCCCAAATAAGTAATTGCGCGATCTATTGACGTTGGAAACGCGAGGGAAGCGGTTCTTCCCGTTGGAAGGTGATGTCATCGAAACAAGCCGCGACGGCGTGCCAGCCAGGCCGCAGGGCGGGTTCAGCTCGCACGACGTGGGCCTCGGTCAACATTTTCACCGAGCCACGGCCGAAAGGCCGATCCACCAGGCATACCTCGAGCACGACCGGTGTTCCCGGTTCAATCCGCTGGGGACACAGAAAGAGCACGCCGCTCGAACTAATGTTGGTGGTTCGCAGAGACTGGAACTTGATTTCCCGTTGTCCGGCGATGCGCTTCAGCAGCAGGGGCAGACTCAGCTTGGCGCGGGTGTACGCGCGGCGCTCCTCAACAGGAAGCACGGCATGCGTCGGAACGCGCGCCATCCCTTTTGGTTTGGCTCGCGTGGTCCACAACGGTGGATCGACCACCGCAGTCGCCGAGTGCGCAGATAGTTTTTCCCTGGCCGCGGACTCGCCGCGGCTGGAATCAGAAGGATTCATAATTTTTGCGTTTCGAGCAGTGCGCATAGGTCTCCCTTGTTCTTCGTGTTTCTGGCACTGCTCGCAGACACTATCCTCCGCGCGAAATACAACGTCAATTCACGTTCCGCCTGCCTTGTCCTACTAAACAACTCCCGGCTGTGGTTCGCCCTCCACAAGTTCGGCGCGAGGAGGATTGTCCGCCGACGGCCACGGAGTTTGGCCGCAAGATTCGGATAGCGCACCCCGAAGGTTTTTCGCTATCGTGCTTCGGGTACGGATTCCGAAGATGCAGAAAAGCTTTAGGGCGGAGGATGCCAGCAGCAATTTTCGAGAATCAGAGGGCGGGTTGCTGTTGCCCGCCTCTTTAGAGGCGGGGGGTTCTGACAGGCAATGCACCAGATTGTAGGGATCGGATCGTCCGTGAAAAAATTCGCCGATACGGTATCGAATCTTACTGGGCGCGGCTCGCGACGTTACCACGCGGCCGTGGCTGCACGGGACAGTCGCCTGGACGGCGAATTCGTTTACGCGGTACGTTCCACCGGAATTTATTGCCGGCCGTCCTGCCCATCGCGACGCCCGCATCCGAAACAGCTGCTATTGTTTGCGGTACCTGAAGCGGCAGAACTTGCCGGTTTCCGCGCCTGCCGGCGCTGCCATCCTGACCAGGCTCGGCGAAGCCCCGTGTCAGATCTGGTCCGGAGGGTATGCAACGAAATAGCGGTGGACATTAATTCTCGTGCGAACCTTCACGGCCTCGCGTCGGCTACGGGACTTAGCGCCGCTCATCTGCAGCGCTCGTTTCGCAAAGCAATGGGGATCACGCCGCGGCAGTATGCCGACGCCCTGCGCGTGGCACGCTTGAAATCTGATCTGCGAAAGGGGATGGATGTGACCAGTGCACTATATGAAGCAGGCTACGGTTCATCGAGCCGCCTGTATGAGCGTTCCGATACGCAATTGGGGATGACGCCGGCTACCTATCGGCGGGGAGGATGCGGGATGAAAATTTCCTACACGATTTCCGATTGCTCTCTGGGACGCGTTCTCGTTGCCGCTACAGAGCGCGGCGTTTCCGCCGTATCACTGGGAGACAACGACGCGCGATTGGCGGCGGAACTTCGCAAGGAATATCCGAAGGCTGAGATTCGACGCGACGTGAACGAGACTTCCCGGTGGGTACGCGCGATCGTCAGGAACCTGGCCGGGTCGCAACCCCAGCTTGACTTGCCCACTGACGTGGTAGCCACGGCCTTTCAGCGGCGAGTGTGGGAGGCCTTGCGGCCGATTCCGTCCGGCGAGACGCGCACCTACAGCGAGATTGCGCGCTCGATCGGCCAGCCCAGCGCAACGCGCGCCGTAGCGCGAGCCTGCGCCACAAACCCCACAGCCGTCGTGGTGCCCTGTCACCGGGTGATCCGCTCGGACGGTTCGCTGGGAGGGTATCGGTGGGGATTGCAGCGCAAGAAACTTTTGCTCGACGAGGAGCGCCGCCACGTGAAACGACAAAGTAGCTTTAGAACAAAACGCAAATAGTGTGTGTTTCGTGTGGCCGAACAGGTCTAATCAGAACGTTGCAGGAGCTATATCTGCGGTTGCACTTTCGAGGTGCCGTGCGGCCAGTGCGGTTTGAACTCCGAATCAGGAATCTTCACGTTCCGCTCCACGTTCTTGTAATGGACGATGAAATAATCGCCCGATCCCATCTCGAAAAATTGCTGCTGCGCCGGGAGCCACGTGGATTCGTCCAGCCACAATTGAATCTTGGAGAGCTGGCGCTTTACTTCATCGGTGGTGGGCAGCAATTCGAGCAAAATCACTTTGCGGTTGTCGAGCGTCACCTCGCCCTGCACCGAAATCGTGTAGCTCTGCTTGAGGGACGTCCCCGAGGTTCCGAATCCCAGCAGCAGGAATTGATCGAGGACTGATTTTTTCTTGCCCAGATTGTATTCCTCGACGCGCTTGATTTTCGGGTTGTAAATGTAGAAAAAATCGCCGTCGCGCAGGATGGTCCGCGGATCGGGTTGCGTCAGCTCGATACGCATCTTTTCGTCACGGCGCACCAGAATTTTGCCAGACTCGGTGGACTTGTCGTTCACCACCACGGTGACCTTGGTTCGCTCCAGGTCCGCAGTCAGGCTGTGGAATTCCGACGCCTGCGCGTCGAGCTGCTTGAGGACATTTTCGAGGGTCCAGGTAGCCTGCTGGGACGTGGCGCTTCCAGCTGGCTGAGAAAATACGCTCCCGGCCAGGGCCGCGCACACAACGGCGGTCATAATACAAGCAATCCTTGACACCCTCATCTGATTTACATCCCCCTGGTGCACGTAGCCGGCGGCTGGTTTACCGATTCACGAACGGAAACCATACTGCCATCGTACCATATACGTTTAGGATGTCCGGTTTGCTTCCGTGGTTACGATTCCCGCCGGAAGAATTTTCGCCTCCTCCCATCTGGTCTGCTTCTGTATGATTGTGGCCCGTGTTTCAACGCAAACGTTTTCGTCTGCATCTGCCCTCGCGCACACTGCTGCTCGGTGAACGCACGCTCGTGATGGGTGTGCTCAATATCACGCCGGACAGTTTTTCCGACGGCGGCAGGTATTTGGATTCGCAGGCCGCCGTGGCCCGTGCGCTGGAGCTGGAACGCGATGGCGCGGACCTGCTCGACATTGGCGGCGAATCGACGCGCCCCGGGGCCGCTCCGGTGACCGCACAAGAGGAGCTTCGCCGCATTCTGCCGGTGATTAAGGTCCTGCGCGGCAAGCTGCACATTCCCATGTCGGTGGATACGCAAAAGGCCGAAGTTGCCGAAGCGGCTCTGGCTGCCGGCGCCGAGATGCTGAACGATATTTCCGCGCTCCGGAATGATCCGCGTCTCGCCGAGGTTGCTCGCCGCGCACGCGTACCCGTGATCTTGATGCACATGCGCGGAACGCCCCGCACCATGCAGCGAGGTCCCTTCGCGCGCGACATCATTCGCGACGTGATGACCGGGCTGCGCGATGCCATGGCGCGTGCCAGGCGCGCCGGCCTCGCAAAATCGCAACTCCTGGTGGATCCGGGCATCGGATTTGGGAAAAAACATCAGCAGAATTTTGAGGTCCTTGCGCGGCTTCCGGAGTTCGCGCGCCTGGGTTGTCCGATTGTGATCGGAACTTCGCGAAAATCGTTTCTGGGCAAGGCCGTGTCTCGGGGCGGAGAGCCGGAAGCGCCCTCGGACCGGCGATTGCTGGGCACGGCCGCTACAGTTACCGCGTCGATTCTCGGAGGGGCGCACATCGTCCGCGTCCATGACGTCGCGGAAATGGCACAGGTGGCGCGCATCGCGGACCAATTCGTGCACGCCCGGACCGGCTGAGGTGATCCCCAACGAATCTAAAAACTCGGTAGCGACTCAGGTTGCATGAAGCTGGGTTTTGTAGGACAGGCACTCTTGCCTGTCGCTGTATCTGGCGCAAGGTCATGCCGGACAGACAAGAGTGTCTGTCCTACCCAGCAAACCGAGTCAAAACGAAGAACTCGTATCTATTTCTCGTAATTCGTTACTGGGCTATAATTACATCTGGTGCACGCTTTCTCGGATCGCATGTGATTCATCCAAAGACAATTTTCACACGCAGAATCAAGACCTTTTCGGGGCTGTTGCCGATTCTCTTGGTGGCCTGCCTTCCCACGGCGGCGCAGTTATCTTCCGCGCCGCCCGATCCTCTGGCCCGGATCCGCGCGGCGGCGAAGGGGAGCACGGAGGCTTGCTCCGCGACGGGGGAGACGCTGTGCGAGCAGGTCGCGCCAAAGATTATTGCCAATGCGCAGGGTGACTCACCGGTGGCCGATAATATTCAGCGGCTGAACGATGAGCTCAAGGGTGTCGCCGGCTCAGAGGCAGCAGCGCGCGCCGTAAGCTGGGCCGTTGCGGCGTTTCGCGATGCGGGACTTGACGTTCACACGGAGAAATTTGCAGACCCTCAAAGCAGCCCCGCGGAACTGGGAAACGTGGTTGCGGAAATTCGCGGACGTGAGAAGCCTGACGAATGGGTGCTCGTCGGCGCGCCACTCGACACCTGGCCGAATAGGGAAAACAGCTGCGATGCTGCGTCAGTCATCGAAGCCGCGCGCGACATTCAACGCACCGGGATCCTGCCGCGCCGGTCAATTCGTTTCGTTCTATTCACTGGGAATGACACGGGCGTGACCGGCTCCTGGGCGTATGTTCGTTCGCACCGCGAGGAACTCGATCGCGCTCGCGCCGCAATCGTTTTCAGCTCCAAGTGCCTCCGGGTGACTGGGTATGGCATGAATGGAAGACGCGACATCGAACCCGGACTGCGGGAAGCCATGAAGCCTGTTGAATCGTTGGGGGCCGGGAATTATGTCTTCGGCGCCCGGCTGGGAACTGACGATTATGATTTCCTTGTGGAAGGCGTCCCCACCCTTACCGCTATTCAGGCCCCAGCCAGCGATCGACTCGATTCATCCGCCATTCCTGGCATGCCTGACAAAATGGATATTGCGGACCTCAAGCGCAATACCGCTATCGTCGCCGTCACTGCGTTTGGAATCGCTGAACGCGCCGCGCCAATTGGCCTGCGCCAATCCCGGTCCCAGATCGAAACCCTGCTAAAAACCACAGGCTTGGAACGGAACATGAAAGTCACGAGCTTGTGGCCGCTCTGGGAATCTGGCGAACGCGGACGCTTGCCCTGAGTTTGACGGGCTATGATGGCCTGCGGCTGCGCAATTCCCTGGAGGCGCTTTGCGCGCACAATTTTGCTTCCGAGTTATAATGAGACATGGCTCTCTCCCTCCGCGCTGCGCCATTTGTTATGCCCGCAGGAACTACGGGTGTAATCCTGGCCATCGACTACGGCCAAAAGAGACTGGGCCTGGCGCTCTCCGATGAACACCGTCTGACGTCACGTCCCTTCGCGACCTGGACGAGGACCAACCGGCGGCGCGATCTCGCCCGTCTGCATGAACTGGCACGGCAGCAGGGTGTTCGCCGTATTGTGGTAGGGCTGCCGCTGCATCTCGATGGCACGCCGAGCGAAATGTCTGAGGAAGCGAAGAGTTTTGCCGCGCGCGTCGAAAAGGCCCTGGGCGTTCCCGTGGAACTGATGGATGAACGGCTGAGTTCCTGGGAGGCAGGACTAACTATAACCGCAAGGAAATCCCGGACTCGCGCGAGCCGCGCGAGCGCGGGGCAATCTGCACACGCCCGAAAAACCCCTATCGATGACGTTGCCGCCGCCATCATCCTGCGCGATTATTTGGACCGAATAAACTTGCAGTCTGGAACGCGAGACTGAAATGCGCCGCGTTCTTATTTTTTTCCTCTTGCTGGCGATCCTCGGAACGGCGTACCTATTTCTGGCCGTGTACCGGCCCTACCAGGGATTCCCCTCCGGTGGCGTGTACGTGGACATCCCGCGCGGCGCGTCGCTGCGGGCGATCGCTGGCCTGCTCGATGAAAATGGCGTGGTGCGCAGCCGGTGGGCTTTTGAAGTATTGTGCCGTGCTCGAAAGCGGCGCACACTGGAGGCGGGTGAGTACTTCTTCGATCATCCGGTAACGGCAATCGATGTATACGACGCGATTGCGAATGGCCGGGTGTTCGTCAAGGAATTCGTGGTTCCTGAGGGCTTCACGATGTTTGATATCGCCACGCAGGCCGAAAGTGAAGGATTTCTTTCGCGCGAAGAATTTCTGGCCGCCGCGCGCGATCCATCGCCGATCCGCGACATCGCGCCCGACGCGCCGAGTCTCGAAGGATTCCTCTTCCCGGCGACCTACGAATTTCCGCGCCATGTGTCCGGAAAAGATCTGACAGGAGCAATGGTGAAGCGGTTCCGGCAAGTATGGAGCACTTTGCCGGCTGCGGCGCACGGCAATCCGCGGGAGGTCGTGACGCTGGCGTCCCTGGTGGAACGGGAAACGCCGCGCCCGGAGGAGCGTCCGCACGTCGCGGGAGTGTTTGAAAACCGGTTGCGCATTGGCCAGCCACTGCAATGCGATCCCACGGTCGCTTATGCCCTGATGCTGGCGGGGATCTACAACGGCAAACTCGATGGCGGGGATCTCCATTTCAGTTCTCCCTACAACACTTACAAGAATAAGGGCCTGCCCCCCGGACCAATCGCCAATCCGGGCGAAGCCGCGCTGCGCGCAGCGCTCGATCCGCCACCCACGCAAGATTTTTATTTTGTCGCCAACACCCAGGGCGGCCACTTTTTCAGCAAGACCCTTAAGGAACATAATCGGAACGTGACCAATTATCGCCGTCTACTCGAAATGGAAAACGCGTTTCCCAATGGCGGCAAAGTGCCTCCATCAGCGACGGACAAATCCAAGCCTGTGAGGTTGCGATGACGCGTTCGGATCACCCCACGAAAAAGCAACTGATCCTGGAGATCGCGCGCGAACTTGCCGTCCCGCGGTTCACGCCCGCGGAAGTGGAGCAAATCCGGCGTCAGCTCGTGGCGCGGCTGGGCGCTGGAGGAAAAACCTCGCCCGATTACATTGCGGGAGTGCTGGAAACCGCGGGCATGCGCATCGTGTGGTCCACCAAAGCCGATACCGAAGGCCAGTACGAGGAGGAATTTCAGGACCTGCTTCACTTTGCGACGCTCGAGGACGCGGAAATGTGCATCATGCGCCTCGACGAATTGTTCCGGAAATTTCAGGAAGACGGCGAGTCTGCCGCCATAGAACGTGTGCTGGAGGTCGCGCGCTTGGGACGCCGCCGCGCCGAAATGATTGCGCGCAATCACAAGGTGGAACCCGAAAAGCGCGCCGAGAAGGAAGAGATCATGCAGTGGTTCAAGGTTTGGCTCGAAACACCCGACGCATTTTTCGACTGGCTGGAAGTGCGCAAGTCTTCGCCGGATTTCCAAAAACGCTTTGCCAAGGGGATGTCGGCGGAAGCCTGAGCGCGCGATGGCCGATCTGCATTACGTGATGGAAGTCGAGCCGCTCGACCTGGGCGCGGACGTAAAAGCCGTGGGCCTCGATCTGATGGAGGTCGAGAGCCGCGAACCGGCGGCAGGCAGCGACGCTGCGCGTATCTGGGCCGCGACGCTGGCCGCTCTTGCTGGTGCCGAGCCGTGGGCGCTGGATTTTTTCTCTCATCTCGAGCGCATCCGTGGATATTGCCGCCTGCATGAAATCACCTTTGAAGATAAAATCTCCAGCCGCTGCCTGATCATCCCCGCCCCTTCCACCGATGCGCTAACCGGGCTCATCGAACGATTTGCCGGCGAAACGTTTGGCGCGCGCGCCGGAACGCTGGTAACCGCTGGTGACGCCGCCGTGGAAGGAGAGCTGGCCCGCCACGGGGTTGACGCCTACCACGCCGCGTTTCGGAATTACCTGTTTTGCGCAGTGTGTGATTTCGAGAACGGTTTTCTGACATTGTTGACTGAGAAGCTTTGGACCAGCGAAGTCCTGCGCCGGGTGAAGCCCGCGGTTGCCAGCTTGCCTGTGGAAGTTGCCCGGCCGGAGTAGACACCCCAACATATTGCATGGAGATGATCGGCAATGATTTGATGCGTAACAGCGTTGACTCTGCTAAACTGTTGACTTTGCCTAACGTTAGAAGATGGGGTGAGGAGTCGTCATGGCCATGAAATGCACTATCTGCGGTAAGGGACCGAGTTTTGGAAATGTGGTCAGCCACGCCAACAATACCCGCCGCCGCCGTTGGAACCCGAACTTGCAGCGCGTTCGCGCAGTGGTGGACGGCGTGCGCAAGCAGGTTCGCGTCTGCACATCCTGCATCCGCTCGGGCCGCGTCACCAAGGCAGCCTAACCGGGCTCTTTCCGCATCGCAATACAGCAAAGGCGAGGGAGGCAGTTTGAGGATACGTGGGCGAGGGGCGTTTGTGCTGGCCGCAGCCTTGACGTTGGCTTATGGTTGTCAAAAACAAGCGAAGCCGGCCGAAGGCGTGTGGGGCGTGGTGAACGGCAAGGATATCACGCGTGCGGAGGTCGACAAGTTCTACCGCACGCAACTCAATCCCGATGCCCCCGAACCCTCGCAGGACGAAGCCCTGTCCCTGAAACTGAATATTCTGGACGAACTGGTCAACAACCAGATTTTGCTGGATAGAGCAAAAAAACTGGGACTCGAAGCCTCTGACGGCGAGGTCGAGGACAAGTTCACCGAGTTCAAAAGCCCCTACACCGAGGAAGAATTTCAGAAACAGCTCAAAGCGCGCGGCTACACTGTCGATGATCTGAGGGGCGATATCCGCCAACAGCTTTCCATTCAGAAAGTGATCAATCGCGAAGTGGTGGCCAAGATCACAGTGACCGATCAGGACGTGCAGGATTTTTACAATCAGAATCGCGCACAGTTCAATGTGTCGGAGCCGCAATACCGCCTCGCGCAAATCGTGATCACCCCGCACAAAGATCCGCAACTGCGCAATCGCAAGAACGATGACGCGACCACCGACGCGGAAGCCAGGCGAAAAGCTGCGGCGCTCGAGCAGCAACTGAGTACTGGCGCGGACTTTGCACAGGTGGCAATGGATTACTCGGAAGACCCGGCGTCTTCGGGTTCGGGAGGCGATTTGGGATACGTGCCGGAATCGTCGCTGTCCCAAAGCGATCCCGCGTTAAAGAAGGCTGTGCTGTCCTTGAAGCCTGGCCAAACCAGCGGCGTCATTGTCCTGCGCGATTCCTACCGCATCCTGAAACTGGTGGCCAAGGAAGCCCCCGGGCAGCGGGAACTATCCGATCCCACGGTTCAACAGTCGATTCGGGACAATATCCACAACCGCAAGGAACAGTTGCTTCGCGCAGCCTACATGGCCCTGGCGCGGGAAGACGCAAAAGTAACCAATTATCTGGCGCAGCAGGTGGTGGAATCGGCCGGCAAGCTTCCCCTGGTCGTGACTCCCAAAGCCGCGGGTGCTTCCGCGGCTCCCCCAGCGAACTAATTTCTCCCACACGGATCTAGGTAGCACAGGCACTCTTGCCTGTGCGGTTTTTGCTGCACTTGCATTCGATGCACAGCCAAAAGTGGCTGTGCTCCCAAACGAAAGACTGGAAACTGCTCGCACAAAGAACCTTTCACGCGATGATCATCCCCGCATAGCCCACGACTTCCCGCAAATCACCATTCACTTCCCCGGATGTCGCGTAACGTACCAGTTCCGCGCGGGTGCCGCCGAGCGCGCGCGCCGCGATCAGCATCGCTACCGTCGCGCCATAACCGCACATGGAAATGTGTTCATTTCGCACGGTGTCAAAAAGTTCCCGGGGCTCGAGCGCGAGTATTCGCTCGATGGCTTTGCCATCCTTGACGCGCGTGACGTCGTCCGACTCGTAGTGGTTCATGTCCGAACTTGCAACGATTAGGACCGGCTCCGGTTCGGCGCGGATAACTTCCGCCAGGGCGCGGCCCAGCGTTTCGAGGTCCTTGAATGGAACGCTGGCCATCACAATGGGAACAAACGCGAACGAGGGAGCCAACCGCTGCAAGAATGGCAATTGCACTTCAAGGGAATGCTCCGCGCTGTGCGCGACGGCGTCTTCGCGGAGCGACGGGCAGGCTCGAGCGATTTTTTCCGCTAGGGGCGCGTCGATCGGCGCGAGGCCCAGCGGGGTCTGCCAGGCGTCCCGAGACAAAATAGCCATGGGTGCGCCGCGCGGATAGTGCCGCGGGCCGAGCAGAATCACGCGCGAGGGAATTTCCATGCGCTGATAAACCTCTCCCGCAACGCGGCCCGAATAGATGTATCCGGCATGCGGCACCAGGCACGCCAGGGCGCGGATTTTCTTCGCTTCGATTTCCGTGGCCAGAAAGGAATCCAGCGTGTTGCGCAGTTCAGCGGGATCGTCATGATAAAAGCGGCCGGCGACAGCGGGAAGACGAATCATGGTGAGCCTCTGAGGGTCAGAGGGTTTTGGGTTTGGAGGGCCTGCCTTTGATTCTCAGGGCGATCTCACTGCCGGGCTGGTACACGATTTTGACTTTGTCTCCGTATTGAAAGCCACCCTGATTAAACAGGTTCTGCATCTCGCCGCGAATCCCATCGGAATAAGTGAACGTGTGAATTTCGCGCTGGTTGGCAAGACTTTGCACTTGAATGGCATTGCTCATCATGTGCAGGACCTGGAATTTTGCCCTCTTTGTTTTCGCGCTCGGAACTTCGGCCGGCTTCGGCAAGGTGATTGGCGCGGTCGTGTCCTGTGCGCGCGCCGGTATCGCCACGGAACAAAATGCCAACGCAACAGCGATAGAAAGAGCGAATTTTTTATTGCGAGTCATCAAGTGAGATCTTGAGCGACTTCAAAAATCGCAGGTCCTGCGGCGTCATTTCCAATTTGGGAGCCTGCCGCTCTTCCTGAAGGATTTCCTGATCGACCTGGATGTGCAGGGATTCAAGGAATCGCCGGTCGTTCGGGGTAATTTTTGCGTCCTTGGCGTCCCGGTGAGCAAGGCCGATAGTCGCGTCCAGCTTCAGCACGATGTCAAAGCCGGCCGAGCGCACTTCCGCAATCGCCTCCGAGATCCGCGGAGATTCCGACACCGTGTCGTTAATCGCATGACCCAGTTCGCGCAGCAATTGTTTTAGATTATCGTCCAGTTGCACGACGCCTCCCTCCGGGGACTACTCCTCGCTTAATTGTAGGTCGCTGCGAACGCGGATACAAGTACCAGCCCCCCGGTGCCCGTGTCCAATTCGCCTATGCTCGCGGGGCGATGAATCCAGCGCCTCAAAGAGACACTGTTCGCGAGGCGACAGCAGTGAAATTTACCGAGATTGTTCACGACGGCCTGTCTGCCGGGGGACCGGATATGGCAGGGCGGTGCGTCAATTCAACGCCCGTAACGATTGCGCTTCGGAGTTGATCGAACAGGTCGGATAGCGTGCTCGGCGAATGCGGTATCAAAACGGTATTGGTGTGATCGTTGGCCGCAATGTCCTTGAGCGTGTCAAAGTATTGCGTCATCAGGACGAGTTGCATCACATCTTGCGGGGTCGAACCCGGCACCGTTTTGGCGAAATCCTCGACCGAATCTTTCAGGCCGGAGATGATGGCCTTGCGCTGATTCGCGATGCCTTCTCCCTGCAACCGCTTGGACTCCGCCTCTGCCTCGGCTTGCTTGACCAGGAGCAATTTGTTGGTCTCGGCGCGGGAGACAGTGGCCTCCCGTTCTCGCGCGGCGGCGTTGATGTCGTTCATTGCGGCTTTTACCTTCTGGTCGGGCACAATGTCGGTGATCAGGACTTTGACGATGGAGTAACCGTACTCCTTCATGGACGCGTCGAGATTGTCTCGCAGGTCATTGGCGATGTCTGCTTGGTTGAGAAAGGTATCATCCAGCTTCATTTTCGGAACGTGGCCTAGCACGACGTTGTAGACCATGGATTCGATCTGCTTCACCGGGTCGGACAATTTGTAAAATGCGGACTCGACGGCATCCGGCATGACCTTGTATTGGATCGACACGGGTATCTGCACGAACACGTTGTCCTGCGTTTTGGTTTCGACTTGAACGTCGAACTGCTGGACCTTCATGCTCATGCGTTGAACGACCGTTTCGAGGTACGGAGTTTTCCAGTTCAAGCCGGGACCCGCGACACGCGCGAATTTTCCGAGCCGCTGCACGATGGCCACTTGTGAGGTTTCCACCGTGAAAAACGATCCAAGAACTATACTCAGGGCCAAGAGAACTACGATGCCTCCAAAGAACAAAAACACCATCGTTGTCGGTTCCATGTCTACTCTCCTAAGCCCGCTCCGTGAAGAAGTCCGAACAATCATCTATCTTAAGAAGCTCACGCTTGCAAGCATGGAAATTGAAGAGAGGAATAAGCCCACGATTTTTGGTCACTGCTGTGCAGTTATTTGGGGCCGATCAAGGCGGCGAGGCCGCTCAGAATAAAGACTCCACCCACCAGTAGTAGACTCACAGTAATGCCTGTAGCGGGCTTGCCAAAGCGAAAATCGAAGCTTGGAAACCACAAAACGTGATCTCGGAGACCTTGCACGCCCGACCATACCAAGAGGATGCCCAGAACCAGAAAGGCGATGCCGACGAGCCATCCCTTTATGGGTTCAGGCTTGCGTCTCGCGCTGATCCATTGCGCCTATTTTTTTCGGTTGGGCATGGCCAGAGTCTACTCCAATCATTGGCGAGGCGTATTTCGCAACTGCTTAATATTAGACTTCTTTGAACACGTGGTGTTATTCCCGGGATTGCACAAACTCGGAGGAGGGTGCTGTTTTGTAATAGAATTCAACTATGGCGACGCAACCCCCAGGCATCTTCGCAGTGGCGCGCAACTCCGTTCGCGTGCTCTGGAAGGCTTCGCGGGAACTGTTTCATGAAGTTACCGGTACGCTCTTCTTCTTGATCGCGGTGTCCACGATCCAATCCGCGTGGCGCGCGTGGCGCCGCGGAGCGGGCCAGTGGACGGTCGGCGTGGGCGTGGGCTTTGCGTTCCTGATGATTGTATTTGGCATACTGTCGTTCCGCGATTCCCGGCGTGTGCGATGAAATCGTCTCCCGACAAGCCCGCCGAAAAAACTGCCCCAACCGGCGAACGCAAAGAACACTTCGCCACGCTTGGCGGCATTCCGCTCAAATCCGTTTACACGGAGCAGGACCTCGAAGGCCGCGACACCGCAACGTCCATCGGCGCTCCCGGCGAATTTCCCTACACGCGAGGGATTTATCCCACCATGTATCGCGGGCGGCTGTGGACCATGCGGCAATACGCGGGGTTCGGCAGCGCGGCGCAATCGAATGAGCGTTACCGCTACCTGCTCGCCAAGGGACAAACAGGACTATCGGTTGCGTTCGACCTGCCCACGCAGATCGGCATGGACTCCGATCATCCGCGTGCGGCCGGTGAAGTAGGAAAAGTCGGCGTGGCCATCGATTCGCTCGAGGATATGGAGACGCTGTTTGACGGCATCCCTCTGGAGCGCGTTTCCACTTCCATGACGATTAACGCGACTGCGGCGATCCTGCTGGCGCTTTACGTCGCGGTAGCGAAAAAACAGGGCGCGAATCTGCAGCAGCTTTCCGGGACGGTGCAAAACGATATTCTCAAGGAGTACATCGCGCGCGGCACGTACATTTATCCGCCGCGCCCGGCGATGCGCATCGTAACGGACCTGTTCGCCTGGTGCCGCACGGAACTGCCCGCCTGGAACACGATTTCGATTTCCGGATACCACATTCGAGAAGCAGGCTCAACCGCTGTGCAGGAAGTTGCGTTCACGCTGGCCGACGCGATCGCCTATGTGGATGCGGCGGTGGCCACCGGCCAGGCCGTCGACGAATTTGCACCGCGGCTCTCGTTTTTCTTCAACGCGCACAACGACCTGCTCGAGGAGATTGCGAAATACCGCGCGGCGCGGCGGCTCTGGGCGCATGTGATGCGCGAACGCTTTGGCGCGCGCAACCCCGCGTCCCTGATGCTTCGTTTCCACGCGCAGACGGCGGGAAGCTCGCTCACCGCGCAGCAGCCGGAAAATAATATCGTACGCGTGGCGATCCAGGCGCTCGCCGCCGTGCTGGGGGGATGCCAGTCGCTGCACACCAACGGGCTCGACGAAGCATTCGCGCTGCCCACCGAGGACGCCGCCCTGCTGGCCCTGCGAACGCAGCAGATTATCGCGCACGAAACCGGAGTGGCGAATACAGTCGACCCGGCCGGCGGCTCTTATGCCATCGAAACCTTGACGAACGAAATTGAATCGCGCGCGAAAGACTACATCGAGAAAATCGACAAGCTGGGAGGAATGCTGCGAGCGATCGAAACGGGATACGTTCAGGGAGAGATCCAAAAGGCCGCGTACGAATACCAGCGCGCAGTCGAGCGCGGCGAGCAAATTATCGTCGGCGTAAACAAATTCGTGGCGGAACAGGAAACGCCCATCCCCACGCTGCGTATCGACCCGGAACTGGAGCGTGCGCAGGCAGCGCGCGTTCGGGCCCTCCGCGAACGGCGCGATTCCGCTCGGGCCGCCGCAACCGTCGCGGAAGTTGAACGCCGCGCACGTTCTGGAGAGAATTTGATGCCCGCCATCGCGGATGCCGTAGAAGCCTTTGCCACGGTCGGTGAAATTTCCGACGCCCTGCGGCGCGTCTTCGGTGAATACACGGAGGCGGTGGTGCTGTAGGTCACATTTCTAAAAGCACTCTCTTTATTAAAATCCAAGAGAATGAAGGGCAGAGCTTAGTGACACCCGGCTGGGTGCGCTGCGTGCGCCATCCGTGATGTTAAGTCCGAATGTCCGAGGTTTTTTCAAATCTCTCCAAGAGAGACCTGATCTCCGTCTCAGCAAATGCTTGGCAGTCGGAGTAAAGTTTCGTCAACAATGCTGGCAGTGTCTCCATGAGAGAAGGGAGAACCTGCTCAAATTCCAAAAATGCGCGACGAAAGGAACGAATTCTCTTCAAGTTTTCGCCCAGTCGCAGTCCTCTTTCCGCTTGGTCCTCCCAGATACTCTTCCAATACTGACAGGTGACGCAAGACGCAGCGCAACGTGTACCGTCGTGAGATAAGAATGATTCCCAGCCGGACCTCGCAAGCGAAAGAACTCTTGACGAATCGTCCCGGCGTTTTTCGCTGTTGCATTTTCTGCATGCTATTAGCACATTACCTGGAACGTGGAGGCCCGCTCGATAACGATTCATGCCGTCGAGATGTTCAACTACGGATATCGTGTTCGCCAGATCGCGCGAGCAATATGGGCAGTTGTTATTAAAGGCTCTCCGAACAAGGTCCTCGTATTCTTCGCCATCCACCTTAACTGGCCAGTCTTGGCTGATCTTTCGGCTCAATTCATGAAGAAACATGCTAATCAGTTTGTTCGCGACGTCCGATTTGGCACGCCGAGTTGCAGAGCGTAATTGGGAGGTGGGATCTTTTACCACTTCTCATCTCCAAGTAGCCAATTGACCTCCACGCCCAAAACATCTGCGAGAGCCTTGAGTTCATAGTCAAGCACATGACGGCAATTGTTTTCGATCTTGGCAATTGCGGCCCGATCAAGTTGAATTCCGCGCCGAGCAAGTCTCCCCGAAAGGGCATCCTGCGTTAGCGCTGGCTTACAGCCTTGACGCGCTTCAGCTACGCGCCTTCCAACAATATTTTCCCGGGTAGCCTTCTTGGTCACGGGCAGAGATTACCTTCTGTACAGGCCAGAAATGTTCTAGAATAGAACAATGCTCGGGAAGCTTTGGGCATGCTAATCGGAGTGTTATGTGGCGAACATTTGCTAAGGTTGTCGCGTCTAACCGCGTATGAGTGCAAACCAGAATGATGCTCGGATACTTTCCTCGGAGGCCCACGCGCTCGGACGGGCTAAACGAACGCAGCTGTCAGGTCGCCAAGAAGTGAAGGCGGTGAAGCTAATCACCGAGCGTTGTCCGGATCAACTCAAGTTGCCGTTTGCGTTGTGGACGCCGCAGGCAGTATGTCAATTGCTTGCCGGGCGGTTGGGTCTGCGAGTGTCAGTGTGGACGGCGAGACGTTGTCTTCGGCGTTGGGGGCTGACTCCGCAAAAGCCCTTGCGGCGGGCCTACCAGCGGGATCCTGGAGCTGTGGAGCGCTGGCTGCAAGAGGAATACGCTACTATCCGCGCAAAAGCCAAGCAGGAGAAAGCTGAAATTCATTGGGGCGACGAAATGTCGTTACGTCCGGACGGCCAGGGCGGACGCGGTTACGGCAAGCACGAACACTCTTCGTTCATTCAAGAAACGGGCTACTGCCTCAGCTGCAATATGATTTCGACTATCACCAATCAAAGAAAACTGCACTTCATGATGTTTCAAGACCGACTCACGCAGCCGGTACTGTTGGCTTTCTTGCGCCGCTTGCTGCGTTCGGCAAAGGGAAAGGTGTTCTTGTTCGTAAAGGGCCACCCGGTGTATCACGGAAAAATGGTGCAGCGCTGGCTGGCAGCACAACAGGACCACATCTCGCTGAGCTTTCTGCCGGGACAGTCTTGAACTAAGCTAGCCGTGCTGCTCCGCAGGATTAGGTGGGCAGCCTTGACGATTTAGGTGTGCCAACTAGCTAACTCAGAGGCGGTTCGACAGCGCGTGAGCAACTTCCTTTCGCCGAGTCTGAAACGGACACGACGCCTATGAAGTTAATCCTCGCGTCGTCCTCGCCTCGCCGTGCCGAAGTCTTGCGTGATGCTGGTATCGAGTTCGAGGTGCGCATCACGAAAGTTGAGGAGGTCCAGCGTCCCGGGGAGTCTGCGCGAGCAATGGTTGCGCGGCTGGCCGAAGCCAAGGCCCGCGCCGTTGCGCCGCAAATGGATGGCAGCAAACAAGGCTGCGTTATCATCGGCGCGGATACAGCCGTCGAGGTGGACGGAGAAATTTTCGGCAAACCGCGTGACGCAGCGCACGCATCCGAAATGCTAAGCGCGCTGAGTGGTCACACCCATCGAGTTCTTACAGGGATTTTTCTGCTTCGTTTGCCCGATGGCGCGATACGCTCCGGAGTGGAGAGTACTTCCGTGACATTTGCTCCGCTCCATCACGAAGAAATCGAAGCCTACATTGCGACCGGCGAGCCTCTGGACAAGGCCGGCGCCTACGGAATTCAAGGCCGTGCGGGTCGGTTCATTCCGCGCATCGATGGCTGTTACTTTAATGTTGTGGGATTGCCACTGGCGCGGCTTCACGCCTTGCTTTGCGAACTTGGCTGGCAGGACAATTCAGACGCGTGAAATAAAAAGGGCGGCGAATGCGCCGCCCGTATACACGAATTCACGATGGAACAAATCCTGTTGGAACTATTTCTTTTCTTCGGTGGCCGGCGTCGAAGCTGGCGCAGCAGGAGGTGACACCTGCGTTGACTGCGCGGGGCCTTGTCCGGCGCCGTGCATGCCTTCTTTAAAACTGCGGATCCCTTCACCCAAGCCGCGCATTACTTCCGGGATCTTTTTGCCACCGAACAAAAGCACAACGATGGCCAGCACAACCAGCCAATGGAATGGGCTGAATTCCCCCATGATATACCTGCCTTTTGAGTCGCTTCCCGCTGCAATGACGGGTACGGCGCAAGACTCAAGACCCACATTATAGCACGTTCAGCCCCGGTTGCCCCTAACTAGAAATCAACCGAAAGTTAGCTTCAGGGCAGTGCGAAAGCAATTTCATCCAGTATGGCGCGCGCCGCGGCTTGCGGGTCGGGAGCTGCTGTAATTGGTCTGCCAATGACGAGGTAATCCGCTCCGTCGCGAATCGCCTGCGCTGGAGTGGCGACCCGTGCCTGATCGTCTGTTTTCCTCTTGCCCCTGCGCCCGGCATCCCCTCCAACTGCGGGCCGTACTCCGGGGACGACAATCAGAAAGTCTTTCCCGCAGGCGCGGCGGATGGCCCGTATTTCGTGCGGCGATGCCACCACCCCGTCGAGGCCTGCCTTGCGAGCCAATCGGGCCAGCTTCACAACCCCTTTCGACACCGGGCCCGTGATACCCACATTCCTCAGCGCCGCGTTGTCCATGCTGGTGAGGATCGTGACCCCCAGGAGCGTGGGACGCTCCGCCTTAGGCAGCTTGGAGTTTTCTCTAGCCGCGACTGCGGCGCGCATCATCTCGAGCCCCCCGAGGGTGTGTACATCGATCAGACGCACCCCGGGCAAGGTGCACGCTGCGGAAACGGCCCCCATGACGGTATTCGGGATGTCATGGAATTTGAGGTCCAGGAAGATTTCAGGTCCAAGCTGCCGCAGTTTATCAACTGCAGCAGGCCCGGTAGATGTGAATAAGTGTATATTTATCTTAAATATGCCAATTAGAGAGGATAGCGACTGAGCCAAATCGAATGCCGGCCCAAAGGAGGAGTAGTCCAGCGCGAGGATCAGTTTTTGACGGGCTCGGTCGTGCTGGTTCGTTTCGGCACCTCTAGAAGTTCTACTCGTAATCGGGCGATGCCTTGATCCTGAAAACCAAGTCTACATGCAACTAAATAAGACACATCCAGCTCACGGTCGTCGACAAAAGGACCGCGGTCGTTGATGCGGATAAGCTGAGCGGCGTGTGTTTTCGGGTTGGAAATGCGGATTAGGGAGCCGAACGGCAGGTCCGGACTGGCGCCTGTAGAGGCATACATGTCGTATCTTTCGCCGCTAGCCGTCTTCCGGCCATTAAACTTGGCCCCATACCAGCTGGTTTTCGCCGACCACACCCGAAGCGGCTTAATGGGTTGACTTGGGTGCGCTACCAGTGGGGCCTCGAGGCCCTGAGCTACGACGAACATCAAAGGTAACCAGCGAAGAGCGGCCCAAATCATGAAAAGTCGCCTGCGCATTGTGCTCCCCCGAATCTACAAAAGCTCCAAAATGGTAACACGCGGATGCGGATCCTTCAAGGACAATCGGCCTGAAATGATCCAGTTAAGTCGCTGATTTTATTAATGTTATAATTTCCACAGCCCTTTTCCAGCTCCGCAACGATCCTCTGGCACGCGTCGGGACGCGAAAAGCTGGCCGTGCCAACTTGGACTGCTGCAGCGCCAACAATCATGTACTCCAGGACATCCTCGGCGTTCTCGATCCCGCCTAAGCCGATGATAGGGATCTTCACGGCCCTGCTGGCTTCGTAGACCAGCCTGAGGGTGATGGGCTTGATTGCAGGGCCAGATAGCCCTCCCGTGACCAGCCCCAGCCTGGATTTCCGAGTCTGGAAGTCAACGCTCATGCCCTGGTACGTGTTGGCCACAGTCAGGGCGTCCGCCCCGGCCTCTTCGGCCGCCCGGGCAATGATGGCGATATCGGTGACGTTGGGGGAGAGCTTTACCCATACAGGACGCTTGGCAACCCGCCGGCATAGGGCCACAACTTGGGAGGCCATTTGGGGGTCACTCCCGAACTGGATGCCGCCGTGGGCGGTGTTGGGGCAGGAGATGTTCAGTTCGTAGGCGGCGAGGCCTTCCGCGTCATTGAGGACCTCAATCACGGCGGCATATTCTTCCACCGTGTATCCAAACACGTTGGCGATGATCGCGGTGTGATATTGGCGCAATGCTGGGAGCTTTTCCGCCACAAAGGCACGGACTCCCACATTCTGCAAGCCCACGGCATTGAGCATCCCGGAGGGAGTTTCACATAGCCGGGGTGCAGGGGCGCCTGCGATTGGTTCGAGGGACAGGCCCTTGACGACAATTCCGCCAAGGCGGTTCAGATTCACCAGGTGGGAAAATTCCACTCCGTAACCGAAAGTGCCGCTCGCGGCAAGAATAGGATTGGAGAGGCGCAACGCGCCAACGTTAACGGTGAGGTCTACGGCGTCCGGCACATTCACTGTCCAGATTTTAACACGTGAGAGAGCGTGCCGGAGCGCGGCACATGTGGAAATTTTGAGGAGATCGCCCGAAGACATTTGATATCGCGTTTCGAGACCGGCTGTCTGTGTGCTAGGATGATCGACCGATGCGCATCGTTGAAAAAAACCAATTAATGACAGCGACCGAAATTGACCGCACAGTGCAGCGATTGGCTCATGAAATCGTCGAAAAAAGCGGTGGCACGGCGAACCTGGCTTTGATTGGAATCCGGCGCCGCGGCGTTCCCCTGGCTCACCGGATCGCACAGGCGATGCGAGGCATTGACGGCGTTGACGTGCCCGTAGGAACGCTGGACATCACTCTTTACAGGGATGATCTTTCAAAAGTCGCCGCGCACCCGGTCGTGCAATCCAGCGATATTCCTTTTACTGTAGATGACAAGGATTTGGTCGTTGTGGACGATGTGCTGTACACGGGGCGCACCATTCGCGCCGCGATGAACGGACTGTTCGACCTTGGCCGCCCGAAGCGAATCCGCTTGTGCGTGCTCATCGACCGCGGGCATCGCGAACTGCCCGTGGAGGCTTCCTTCGTCGGACGCACGGTTCAAACCAGCGATACGGAGATCATCGAAGTTCGCCTGAATGAGGTTGATCGGGAAGAGCGCGTGGTGCTCGTCGAACGCGTTTCCTGACCCCCGGGTCCCGCGATTTAGGCACCGGCGAGAATTCCGAGGACGGTTGTGTCATTTCGTTTCGGCCACATGCTCGGCATCGAACCGCTCAGCACGGAAGAAATCGTATTTCTCCTGGACCAATCGAAACCTTTTCAAGAAATCCAGCGGCACCCGCTCAAAAAACTCGCCACCCTGCGTGGGAAAACCGTCGCGCTGGCGTTCTTCGAGCCTTCCACACGTACGCGCATCAGCTTCGCCACCGCGGCCTCGCGGCTGGGAGCGGACCAGATGAATCTGCAGGCCGAATCATCGAGTCTCAAAAAAGGAGAATCGCTGCTCGATACCGTTCGCACGCTGGATGCCATGAAACCGGATTGTATCGTAATGCGACATAGTTGCTCGGGCGCGGCGGATTTTGTGGCCAGGCATTTGCCGCTTCCCGTCATTAATGCAGGCGACGGCACGCATGAGCATCCCACGCAGGCCTTGCTTGATGCGCTGACCATCCGCGATCGCCGGGGCACGCTCGAGGGGCTGAACGTAACCATCCTGGGTGACATTTTGCACAGCCGTGTGGCGCGCTCGAACATTCACCTGCTGGCGAAATTCGGTTGTCGCCTTACATTGTGCGGCCCTGCCATGTGGCTGCCGAAGGAACTGGAATGCCTGGGTCCTCCGGGCACTTCGATTCGCCGTGTGACGCGCATCGCCGAGGCGCTCGAAGACGCGGACGTCGTCCTGACGCTGCGCGTGCAGCAGGAGCGCCTGCACGAACCATCGCTACCGCTTGATGAATACATTTTGCAGTACCAGCTCACGCCGGAGCGGTTGCGGCTCGCAAAGCCCGACGCTCTGGTGCTGCACCCGGGGCCCATGATTCGCGGCCTCGAAATCGATCCCGCCGTTGCCGACGGCCCGCAATCCTGCGTGCTCGAACAAGTCACCAACGGACTGGCGGTCCGCATGGCGCTGCTCTTCCTGATGATCGGCGCTGCCGGGGACGTACCCACGGAAAAGGATTCTTCTCATGTTGCTGATTAGCAATGGACGCATGCTCGATCCCGCAAGCGCCACCGATGCGCCGCGCGACATCCTGCTCGATGGAGATCGCATCGTTGCGGTGGCGCCGCCTGGGCAGCTCGCGGAGCGAGCCAAGGGCGCGGAAATTTTCGATGCCACAAATTTAGTCGTTGCTCCGGGCTTCATCGATTTGCACTGCCATCTTCGCGAACCGGGAGGAGAATCCTCGGAAACCATCGAGTCGGGAACTCGCGCGGCGGCTCATGGCGGCTTCACGGCCGTGTGCCCGATGCCCAACACGCGCCCGGTGAATGACAACGCATCTTTGACACGGTCGATTCTCGAACGCGCTGCTGCGGTTGCGAGCGTGCGTGTGTGGCCGATCGGCGCGGCGTCGCTGGGGAGCAAAGGGGAGGCGCTATCGGAAATCGCGGCCATGAAGCAGGCTGGAATCGTAGCCGTCTCTGACGACGGCCGCCCGATTGCGACGGCGAAATTATTGCGTCAGGTGATGGACTATTGCCGCGCACTGGATTTGCCGGTGATCGATCATTGCGAAGACAGTTCGCTGTTCGCCGGTGCGGTGATGCGAGAAGGAAAGCAATCTGTGCGGCTGGGTCTTGCCGGGATGCCTGCAGCCACCGAATCGCTCTGCGTTGCCCGTGATGTCCAGGTAGGCGAGCTGACTCACTGCCGTCTGCATATTGCGCATCTTTCGGCGCGCGCGTCGCTCGATCTGGTGCGCTCCGCCAAAGCGAACGGTGTTCCGGTCACCTGCGAAGTGACCCCGCATCACTTCACATTGACCGATGAAGACGTGCAATACGATACACGCTACAAGATGAATCCGCCTCTGGCCTCGCGCGAGGATCGCGACGCCCTCATCGCTGGACTTGCCGACGGCGCCGTGGACGCCATTGCCACGGACCACGCCCCGCACGAACCCGCGCTCAAGGATGTGGAATTCGACCGCGCACCATTTGGAGTCACCGGATTCGAGACGGCGCTCGGATTGGGGCTCGAACTCGTGCACGCGGGAAAACTTTCGCTGATGCGACTGGTGGAATTATTTACGTCAGGCCCCGCGTGCGTTCTGGGCACGGAGCGGCGCATCGCCGAAAATCAACCCGGCGACCTTACGATTTTTTCCACGGAACACAAATGGACGTTTCGAGCCGAAGAATCCGCAAGCAAGTCCCGCAATTCGCCCTTCGATGGGCGCAGCTTTCGCGGCGCTCCCATGGCGACCATCGTTGCCGGCCGCGTGGTCTACCGCAGATAGATCAGCTAGGGGAGACACAGCGGGACGCCACTTATTTGACGCCATGGGCTGTTCGACAACGGTCGTACAGAATGCGCTGCATTACACAATGGCTAGGGCCGGACGCGCCCGGCCCTATTCCAGACACTAGCCGCTCGTTGTAGGCTGCGGCAATGCTCCTTGAGTAGTTTTCGTGCGCTGCCAAGGTCGCATAAAGCAGCTTGCAAACGGTACTCTGAACGCACTACCTGATTCGCAAAATACCACATCCCTTGATTAACCGCTTCTGGTTCCAGCGCATGGTTCGTAATCCATTTCGCTATGGCTATATCGTTTTTCTTGAAGTCCCTGTTTGGGTTTAGGCGCTCCACACATCGCCTGACCCAAATATCAATCGGTTGTAATAGATACCTATCGGGAGCCCGGGTAGGTTTGTCGCGGATCGCCACATCCCGCAAGAAGAGTGACGCAATCTTCTGCCCAACGCCAGTGATGTCGAGAAGCCTTTCATGAATGGCCCTAGTTTGGTTGTCATGCATACCGTTCTTGGCCCATGCGACGAGAGGCTTGACTTTGATACTCTTTTGAGCAAATTCGATAACCGAAAGCCCAGTCGTCTCGTACGATCTTCCTTTCGCTTTGTATCGCGTATGCTTGGGGGCGAGTGGATTATTCTTGATATTGAATCCCGCTCGGCGGGATTTGTTAGGGAATTTCTCACGAAAACGCTTCCACACTTCCTGCGTCGCCACCCCTGCCAAAGGCGTCGACTGGAGTTCCCCAACTACGTCTCCCGCAGCATGGCTGAAACTTGGGTCTCGTCCTTGGTGTTCGAAGGCGTACCCTTCGAGGAAAACCCCCAATGATTGCCAAGGGTCCTCTTCTGCGTGGGGGTAGCGAGACTGCAAGGGTTCCACAAATCTGCTCTCAAAGACGGGAGCAATTGAGGCAAAGAACTTTAGCCAGTTTCCGCGTTCGTTGCTGGTCACCTATCATCCCCTCTAATTCATTTGCACACGACGGGCACAGTCCTCTTCACTTTCCCCTTGTACGTAAGTTGCACTTCACTGAATTCTAGCCCGCAATTCTTTTGCATAATGTCGGGGAGAGCGATCACCTTCTGCACAAACTGCGAACGCATTTGTGGGTCTGAGAAGAAGTCCGATTCCAAGACTAGGATTACGCCGTTGACGGTTGCGTGGATACCGTTGACACTGAGGGCGACAGCGGCCTTCTGCCGCTCTGGAGCCATTTCCTTTATGAGTGCAGCCTTTTCCGCTGGACAACCCAACGATACGTTTTTCGTGACATCACCGGAGAAAACGCCTTTGCTGTAACCCACCTCTACATGCCAAATGTCTATTCCGCAAAGCGTATTCCGATCCTTCCATAATTCATTCGCCTCCGTTTCCCGCGACGAGGCGTCCTTGAACAAATCTGATGTCACAATCAGAGACTTGTCGATCCCCACTCTGGCGTCGATATCATATCCATTATTTTTGAATGTGCGCTGGAGGCTCAGAGCGAATTTGTCTGCCGGTGTCAATTGTGCCTCAGGGGGTTTCGGCTCTGAGTTCCCAACGGGCTGTTCCCGCGTTGGAACCTGAATCTGCTCCTGCTGGATTGGACCGCTGCCCCAATTCGTAAAGTGACCAAAGATTTCGAGAAGAATAACCAGACATACACCTACTACCAGCCATGTCCAGAATCCACGGCCTTTTACCTTTGTATTCATTCTGCACCTCGCTGGCCAAGTTGACGGTGCTAAGCGCCTCTATCGGGTAGCGGGTTCGGAAGCAGGGTGCATGCCGTGTTGCGGAACTTCGTGGACGCCGCGTTGCGGGGGTTCCTGGTGAACGCGGTAGAAATGATCGAGCGGGCCGGGACCCTTGCCGATGGCAAATCCTTTTTCGATGGCTTTTGTTACATAGGCCTTGGCGAGGAGCACGGCTTCCCGCAGTGGTCGCCCGCACGCAAGCTGCGCGGCGATGGCAGACGCGAACGTGCATCCCGAACCGTGCGTGTTCTCACTCTTGATGTGATCGCCGCCGAGATTAAGTATTTCAATGCCGTCAAAGAGCACATCGATCGCTTTTTCCATGTGGCCGCCCTTGACGACCACAGCGCGCGCTCCGCGCTCGACAATCTTGCGGGCCGCCGCTTCCATATCGGCATGATCCTTGATGGTGATTCCGGAAAGAATTTCAGCTTCCGCGATATTCGGCGTCACTACAGTCGCGCGCTTCAGTAATTCCTCGCCCAGATATTTGATTCCGCCCGCATCGATCAAATCTGCATCACCGGATGTGGATTTCATCACTGGATCGAGAACCACATGCGCGACGCCGGCGCGATCCAAAAACTCGGCGACGACCACGGCGTTTCCGCGATGGCCCAGCATGCCGATTTTTACCGCGGCAATATTCTTGATGTCTTCAAGCAGCGCGTCGAGTTGCGCGCGTAATTCCGCTGCGGGCGTATCGTGCACGGATTTAACGCCCTGCGTGGACTGCACGGTCAGTGCCGTGATCGCGGCAATGCCGTAACAATTGTGCGCGGAAATGGTTTTGAGGTCTGCCGCGGTTCCCGCACCGGCGGAAGGATCAAATCCCGAGATCGTCAGAACGATCGGCGGGGCCGCGTTGACATGGTTTGACAATTCTTCGTGCCCTCCGCGCAGAACACACCTGGAGAAACTTGCGCCGGCTGCGCCAGACGTTCGCGCGAGCCGGCAGGTTGCAATGTACGCGTGTGAACGCGTGCACGCAATAGAATTTTTCCGGAAGGTTACACAATTCCAGTCCGCGCGCGCTGACACCAAGAATCATCTGACAAGTATTCCAAGGAAAAATTTGTGGCAATTGACTCATGCCAGGCTGCTCGTATGGCATCGTTCGTACCGATATGAAAACGCACATTCGTTTCAACATCGTCCTGCGCCCGGAACCGGAAGGGGGTTTTACTGCGATCGTCCCCGCCTTGCCAGGATGCGTCACGTACGGCCCCACATTAAACGAGGCCAGGAAAATGGCCAAGGACGCCATTTCCGGTTATATCGAGAGCCTCAAAAAACACAACAAGCCAATTCCGACTGAGGATGAAACACTGGTCGGTTCGCTGGATCTCGAGTATGCCCAAACTTCCCGCCGTTAGGCCGCGCGAAGTTATCCGAATTCCTGGAACAGAATGGTTTTGTTCTCGACCGAACATCGGGTAGCCATTTCATCTTTTATATTCCAACAACCAAGCACCGCGCAGTCGTGCCTCAACACAATCGCGATTTTCCAAAAGGAACTCTTCTGTCCTTATTACGGGAAGCAGGATTCACGCGTCAGGAATTGCTTGATTTTCTTGGAGGAAAATAGCCAGCAGCCACCAGGGAGCAACTTGCCAGTCCGGTTGGTTATTGTTTTACCAGCGTTGCCCGTCGGTTTACGGGAACAGTCCGCGGACAGTCATAGCTTCGGCGACGCGCCCGACAGCGAGGATGTAAGCCGCAGCGCGCGGGTAGACGTGGAACTTGCGCATCGTTTCATACACGTCGTTGAATGAGCGTCTCATTACGTATTCGAGTTTGGAATTAACTTCCTGCGCCTGCCAGAAGAAACCCTGCAGGTCCTGCGCCCATTCAAAGTAACTGACGGTAACGCCGCCGGCATTGGCCAGAATATCGGGAACGACGAACACTCCCTTGCGCGAGAGGACTTCGTCTGCGTGCGGCGTCGTGGGTCCGTTGGCGGCTTCTGCGATGATCTTGGCCTTGATTTGATCGGCGTTGTGCAGCGCAATTACGTTTTCAAGCGCCGCGGGAACCAGAATGTCGCACTTGAGCACCAACAGCTCGTCGTTCGAGATCCGCGATGCGCCGGGCATCCCTACGACTGTGCCGGAACGCTCTTTGTATCGGATCGCGCGCAGCGGATCGATCCCGCGCGGGTTGTGCACGCCGCCTCGGGAATCGCTGATGGCAACAATCTTCGCTTTTTTCTCCGCGAACAAGCGCGCCACCGCCGAGCCCACATTGCCAAAGCCCTGGATAGCGACGGTCGCTCCACGCAAGGAAATCTTCTTGACCTTGCAGGCTTCTTCAATCACATAGAGGCAACCACGCCCCGTTGCGTCGGTCCGTCCTTCGGAGCCACCGATGGAGACGGGTTTCCCGGTCACCACGCCAGGCGAGGCGTGGCCGACGGTCATGGCGTAGGTGTCCATGATCCAGGCCATGGTTTGTGCGTCCGTGTAAACGTCGGGCGCAGGGATATCAACTTCGGGGCCGATGATCGGCGAAATTTCATACGCGTATCGGCGCGTCATGCGTTCGAGTTCGCCCTTGGACATGCGTTTGGGATCGCAGACGATGCCGCCCTTGGCGCCGCCGTAGGGGAGATTGACCGTGGCCGTTTTCCAAGTCATCCACGCAGCGAGGGCTTTCACTTCGTCCAGGGTAACGTTAGGATGGTATCGGAGACCGCCCTTAGCCGGGCCGCGCGCCACATTGTGTTGCACGCGGAATCCGGTAAAAACTTTCACCTGGCCATTATCCAATTTCACGGGAACCGAAACTTCCAGGACGCGCTTTGGAGTGCGCAGGATCTGGCGCAGGCCCGGATCGAGTTTCAGATATTCCGCAGCCATATCAAACTGGATTTGCGCGATGCGAAATGGGTTCAGATCTTCGCGCGGCGCCATTCGCGGAAGGACAGGTTGGGGAACCGCTTTCACCACCGTGGCCATGAATGTTTCTCTCCTTGAGTCTCGCGACTACGCGGTTGCTGCACGCCTTGAAGCACGCTGGTACTGCGTGCGGCAATCCTCCGAACAGAAGTGCAAAACCTGGCCCGGTTGCTCCAAAGATAACGAAATTTCAGGTGAAACATACGTGCCACACCATGGATCGCGATGCAGTGGGACTGGCGGACGCGGGACCTCTGGACCGGGCCGGGTTCGCGCTTGGCCTCGAACCCGCCCGGCTGCGGAATCTGGCGCGGTATTCGCCGGGAGGATTCTGGCTAGCAGCTTACGTATCAGCCACATCATCGCTCGGCCAACCCAACCGTCTGTTCGCTGTTGTACGCTCACCCGCCTGACACTTTCCAGCGGCCCATTGTGGCCCAGCCCGCCGCGCGTGTTCTCAGGACCTTCGATTCATTCAGGGTCCGAAAAACCAGGCCGGCCAATGCCACCTGATTGATCAACTCTTAAAGGCGCGAATGCCAACCGCGCAATAAGCCGAGTGTAGTCAACCGGGAAAAGCGGTGTCAACCAAAGAACGGGTATATTTTGCGAACGGATGCGCGGAAAACACCTGTCGGAGGGCCTCCGGACGTTGGTTTTTATATTAAACCTTTTAAAATGTGCCACTTGGATATATAGACAAATCCCGAGCGGCAGAGGGGCCGTGGGGGAGAGCCCCAGCATCTGGGCGCCCGGGCTCCGGGCAGTTATGCTTAAATCTGCGCAGGTATCCGGTCCGTTCCCATATAGGGCCGCAATGCGTCGGGAATCATCACGGACCCATCCGCTTGCTGATAGTTTTCAACGATGGCGAGCCAAGTTCGTCCCACGGCGAGACCGGAGCCGTTGAGCGTATGCACGAACTCACTCTTGCCGGTTTTCGGCTTGAAGCGAATGCCCGAGCGCCGCGCCTGAAACGCCTCCGTATTGGAGCAGGAGGAAATTTCCATGAACTCGCCAGCCGAAGGGAGCCACACTTCGATGTCGTAGGTTTTCGAGGATGCGAACCCCATGTCCCCTGTGCACAACAGCACCACACGGTAGTGCAAGCCGAGCTTCTGGAGAACTCGTTCAGCATCTGCGACAAGTGATTCCTGCTCCGCGTAACTTTCTTCCGGCCGCGTGAATTTGAACAGTTCCACTTTTTGGAATTGGTGCTGGCGCTTCAGGCCACGCGTGTCTTTTCCGGCTGCGCCGGCCTCGGAGCGAAAGCAGGCGGTCCACGCGCAGAGCTTAACCGGAAGGACGGCAGCGTCGAGCGTTTCCTCGCGATAATAGCTAGTGAGCTCAACCTCGGACGTGGGCGTCAGCCAAAGATCGGTGCCCTCCAGGTGGAACATGTCGGCCGCAAATTTCGGCAATTGCCCAACGCCGGTAAGGGCGGCAGTGTTCACGATGAAGGGAGGCAGAATTTCCGCGTAGCCGCTGGCGGCGTGTGTATCTAGAAAAAAGTTCGCCAGGGCGCGTTCCATGCGCGCACCGAGGCCGCGATACAGCGCGAACCGCGTGCTGGCCATTTTCGTGGCGCGCGCGAAATCGATGATTCCGGCGCCTTCCGCGACCTCCCAATGCGGGCGCGGCTTGAAATCAAACTTTGGCGGCGCGCCCCACCGGCGCACCTCGATGTTCGCGGAGGCGTCCTGCCCCACCGGGACGGAACTATGCGGCCGGTTGGGTACGGTGAGCATGAAGTCCGCGAGTTTAGCGTCCAGTACGGAGACGCGTTCGTCGGCGCTTTTGATTTCCTCCGACACCCTCTTCATTTCAGAAAGCAAGGTAGAAGCGTCCTCGCCGGCTTTTTTGCGCCGGGCAATTTCTTCGTTGGCCTTATTGCGCTGGGCCTTCAGGCGCTCGACCGCTGTGATCTGCTCGCGGCGTTCCTGATCGAGCGCGCGGAAGCCGTCGAAATCAATGACGACGCCGCGAATTACTGCCATCTGTTCGAATTCGCCCAGGTGTTCCCGAAAATATCCCAAATCATGCATGGGAGAAAGGATACCTCAAGGAACGTGAGAAGTTGACAGTTATACAGTTGAGAGTCAGGAAGGACCCGCATCAAGAGGATCTGCCCTATCACCTGATACCGGCCGAGTAGAACCTGAGACCCTTTAGGAATTGACTGTCAACTCTCAACTGTCAACTCTCAACTTCTTTCGCCTGTGCTAGCATGGAAAAGAGTCCAAAATGGCAAACAAATTCCAGACCGAAGAAGAATACGCACGTCCCCCACGGAAACATCCGGAGAAGTTCGAGTACATTCGCTACAGCGTCGAGGGTGCGGTCGCTCGGCTTACGCTTCACCATCCTGAGCACAACTTATTGAATGAATCGATGCTTCGTGAGCTCGCGGACGGTATCGGGATCATCGCGGAAACGAATTCGGTAAAGTTGATCGTACTCGATGCGTCTGGAAAAGTATTTTGCGGCGGCGTGGATATCGGCGAGTACACGGCGGAGCGGGCGTTCTCCATGCTGGACGCATTTCACGCCGCGTGCATCGCC
The DNA here is from genome assembly GCA_963705015.1 of Terriglobia bacterium. Taxonomy (GTDB): domain Bacteria; phylum Acidobacteriota; class Terriglobia; order Acidiferrales; family UBA7541; genus Palsa-360. Next base: position 3,405,841 of record CAVPIN010000002.1, on the reverse strand, counting down.
ATGATCGAGGCGCCCCAACCGGTGCTGGTGATCGTGGACGGCCCGGCGATTGGAGGCGGGGCGGAGTTGATTGCCTACGGCGATTTGGTGGTGGCCACCCCGCGAGCGCGTTTCGCGCTTCCGGAAATTACCATCGGGATGTTCCCGCCACTGGCTTCCACGATGTTCCCGCACATCATCGGCCCGAAGCGTGCTCTCGAACTGGTGCTGACTGGCGAAGCCATTACCGCGGAACACGCTCGCGACCTCGGCCTGGTGAACCGCCTGGTTCCCGAGGAGCAACTGCAGGGCGCGGTTAACGAACTCATTGGAAAAATTACGGCGCAATCCGGAGCCGTACTGGGCATGGCCAAAAAAGCGGTCCTGGGCGGAATGGGGCTGTCGCTTCGCGACGCCCTGCGCAATTCCATGAGCATCTTCCTGAACGAACTCTACCGCCTGGAGGACTCCCAGGAAGGCCTGCGCGCACTGCTTGAAAAACGCAAGCCACAGTGGAAGAATCGGTAAGGCGCCAGGGGTGCCTCCACCGCCGCAACCGGTGGGAGATCTACTTTAACGCGGAACGTCCCGATCGATCGGGGCGCAGAGCCCGCCGTTAATTAATTGTATGGATGACCTGGAAAAATCTCCCGCACCTGAACCTTCTGATGAGGCGTCCGAGTCCCGCGGCCCGCTTGATGTGCAACGCGAAGTAAACACTGTCGCTCAGCCTGCTGCAGATGCGCCAACGGAATTGGTACCTGCACGCGAGTTCATCTGGGCTGGGGCGCTATCTGACTTTGTTCGCGAGGACTTGACGTTACGCAGGCGCAACTTCCGCCACAATTTGCAACTTCTGCTCTCGCTGACGCTGGCCGCATTCACATTGACTGCCTGGATTCTGGTGCGGGTCGATTCTCCGTTCGGCCTGTTTTCCACCGGGCCTCAGGATGTCGCCCGTGCGCAGCTTCGCGCGCTCGATCGCGGGGAAGTCCGCCCAGCGTATGACATGTTTTCGCCGCGCTACCGCCAGCAGGTTTCCTTCGACGTGTGGCATGAGTTGATCATCACCCACTGGCGAATGTTCCACGCGGAGGTGCTGCGCACCGGGACATCGGCGCAGAGCGGTCCGCGCGCCACGCTGGAGATGTATCTCCGCGGCGCTGATGACAAAACGTACCGCGCGCGCTTTACGCTAATTCGTCAGAATGGGCGATGGTGGATCGATGATGTTCATTGGGCGGAAGAAGGCCGCGAGCGAGACTTTATCCGCTCCTGAATTTCTGGCGAGCCTGATGAGTCTCGTCTAACTCTGAATTTCACGCCTCGTTCGCAACGCCGGATTGTCCGTGAGATGTGCGGGCCTTTGCGCGCCACTACTTCCAAGTACGCCGTGATCCGGGCACAATCTCGATGCACGGGGTTCACCAAATCGCGCGCCGGCAATCCTAATTCAGACTTTCCGCCAGTGGCAGCCACACCTGAAAAAGTGTGTCGCCTGGTTTCGAGGTGACTTCAATATTTCCCCTGTGCTTCTTTACAATTCGCTGCACGGTGTCGAGGCCGAGGCCGGTACCTTCCCCAACCCCCTTGGTGGTAAAGAAGGGTTCAAAGATGTGCGAGATGATTCGAGGGGAAATCCCGGGACCGTTGTCAGCGATTTCAACTACAGCGCAATTGTCCTGGCGATAGGATCTAATGCGCAGCTCACCCTTGCCGCCCATGGCGTCAATAGCGTTGTCAATCAGGTTGGTCCAAATCTGATTCAGCTCGCTCCCGAATGAATTCACCAGGAGAGGGGCCTTTTCATAGTCGCGCCGCACAACGACTCCGCGTTTGAGCTTGTGGTTCATGATGGTGAGCGTGGTTTCGAGGCTCTTCACGATGTCCACGTTCTGCACGGGCGTCTGGTCCATGTAGGTGTATTCTTTGATCGCACCAACCAGGTCAGAGATTCGCGATACACTACTCTCGATTTCGTTGAGCAGCGTAGCGACCTCAACCGAAGCGGCGATCCGAACCAGCGCGGCCCGGGCGGTATCCGCGTCGAGGATCGCGAAGAGTGATTCCAGCGCTTCCGGCTGGACGTTTTTTCGCGCCAGATCCGCCGCCATTTGCCACATGTCATTTTGCCCGTGACTCCGCAACAGGGAATCAATCTGGTCTTCCAGGTCGCTCATGGCCAGAGTGTCGGGAGGAGCTTCGTCGCTTTGGATAAACGACGCCTCCATTTTCTCGATCTCTGATTTCTGAGCAGCGGTGAGGTCGCGCCTTCCCAATTCGTGGCTCGCATCCCGGATTCGTTTCAGGAGGTCGCGCAACTGGCTTGTGGCGCGTTTGGCGGCGGAAGCTGGGTTGTTCAATTCGTGCGCGAGTCCTGCCGAAAGTTTTCCCAAAGAAGCCAATCGGTCGCGTTGTTGTTCCATCCGAGTGGTTTCACGAATTCTGTCGGACATCAGACCCACAAGCCGCTGGGTGAGCTCCGGCATCTTCTGCACGAGATCGGGAAACCGAGAGGAGGGGAAACGCAGGACGTGGACGTCAGTGACGGCGCTCGCGCCAACGCTGAATTGTTTCATTCTGGAAAATGGCAGCACTCCGGTCACGTCGCCTGGCTTTATCGGCATGGCGACTGTTTCGCCGCCCAATTCGCCACGCATCTGTAATTGTCCCTCAAGGATAACGAACATGGCGTCGGCGGGATCACCCTGCCGAAAGTACGTGTCGCCCGTCTTGAGGCGCATCTCTTCCGACTGGCTTATGAACCACGCGATCTGGTCCTCGGGGAGATCGGCAAATGCCGGGACGCGAAGTAGTTGGGAGTTTTCAACCATTTTATACTTTGCTCAAATATTGATGTATGAACTGCACGGCCACCGATCCCTCACCGACTCCGGAAGCCACGCGTTTTACCGAACCGTGCCGCACGTCGCCTACCGCGAAAAGGCCGGGAACATTAGTTTCCAGCAGGAACGGATCTCTCTCGAGCGCCCACCCCTTGGGGCGCTGCCCATCTCGTATCAGGTCGGGACCCGTCAGGATGAACCCGCGCTCGTCCCGCTCGATGATGTCGGCCAGCCAGTCGGTTCGTGGCAGCGCTCCAATAAAGATGAACATCGCGCCCGCCGGCACGCGTTCCACCTTGCCGGTATCCGAACACAGGAATGAAATCTCCTCCAAATGCGTTTCGCCGTGCACCTCGGCCACGCTGGCATGCGGCCAGATTTGGATGTTGGGAGTTTCCTTTACTTGGTCTATCAGATACTGCGACATCGTGCTCGATAGAGAGCCCCCTCGAACGACGATGACCACGCGGTCCGCGTATTTCGCGAAGTTCATGGCAGCTTGACCCGCGGAATTCGCTCCTCCTACGACGTAAATGACTTCGCCCTTGCATGAGAGAGCTTCGGTGGAACCACCACCGTAATAGACACCGGCCCCCTGCAAGCGATCGATTCCCGGGGCTTCCAGCCGCCGCCACTGCACTCCTGTCGCGATCATCAGCGCGTGACAGGAGATCTCGTTCCCGTCGCCCAATTTAATCATCCGATAAGGCCCTTCGGTTCGGATCGCAACGGCCTCTTGCGGTGACAAAATTTCCACTCCGAAACGCTGGGCCTGTACCACCGCGCGCCGGGCCAGATCGCCACCGCTGAGCCCATTGGGGAATCCAAGGTAGTTCTCGATGCGCGAACTCATTCCCGCCTGCCCACCCGGCGCTTCACGCTCGATCATCACCGTGTGCAGGCCCTCCGACGCGCCATAGACGGCGGCTGCCAGACCCGCCGGGCCTCCGCCGATGATCGCCAGGTCGTAGAAGCTGGTTTGCGCACGTGTGCGCAATCCGACCTTCTGCGCGATTTCCGCCGGTGTGCTATCAAGAAGTTTTGCTCCGTCCTGGAAAAGTACGACAGGAAGGCTCGTGGCATCAGGCCCAAGCGCCTCGAGCAGTTGCTTAGTTTCAGGGTCATTGGCAGAAGCCTCAACGTCAATCCATTGATAGGGGACTCGGTTGCGCGCCAGGAAGTCCCGCAACTCATACGACCGGGGCGACCAGCGGGTGCCCAATACACGGATTCCCTCGAATGGTGGCCGGTAGGAAGCTTGCCAATCATCGAGCAAATCATCGAGTTGCGGGTAGAGGTGCTCGGTCGGAGGGTCCCACGGCTTCAAGAAAAAAAAGTTGATATTGGCTTGATTGATGGCGCTGATGGCGGCGTTTGTGTCGGCATAGGCGGTGAGCAGCGCCCGCTTTGCATCGGGGAACATATGCATGGCTTCCTGCAGAAACGTGACCCCATCCATATGAGGCATGCGCTGGTCAGCGAGAAGCAGCGCCACGCTGTCGTTCCGCACTTTCAACTGCTTCAAAAGCGTGAGTGCTCCCTCGGGAGAATCGCTCCCGATCACGCGGTATTCAGCGCCGTACTTTGACCGCAGGTCTCGCTCGATTGCCCTCAGAACATCGGAATCGTCATCGACACTCAGCAGGATTGGTTTCGCCATGGTCGGTCCCACTTTTGATACAGGAGGCTATATTAAACTTCTGAGATGCCGTAGCAATCTCATATGATGCAAGAACCTGTGTTTAGTCGCAGAATTAGATTTCACACTGGCATACGGGTGGCCCCGATTGTCCGAATCGCCCATTCGGAAGCCGAGAGCCAGAATTCAGAGCGGTGTTCGCAGGATGTGTCTCTGCCCGACCCAATGACGAATGTTGACAGTGCGCGTTACCCGTCTTAGACTTTACTGCGACAATCTTGCAGGTTTGGGAAGCGGGGAAGGCCGTGAGAATCGGCCACGGTCCCGCCACTGTGATCGGCGAAACGCCGTAAGTCAGGACACCCTCCCATACCGCTGCTGCCGGGACCCTTCGCGAGAAAGGGTGCGGCTGTATGCCCCACTTTTTCTCGTGGGGCTTTTTTATTATTGAAGATTGAATTCGGGCGCGGGCTCCGCTTGGAGCCCGCCATTATGACGATGATCTTCAAATCAAAATCGAGCACGTCGAACGAACTGGTAGCACAGCCACTCTTGCCTGTGCACGGTATGCCAGGACCCGCAGAAAACCGCACAGGCAGGAGTGCCTGTGCTACCTGCGAACTAATTCTCTCCCTGCTTTTCGTGCTTCTGTGGGCCGGACCAATTCCCGCGCAATCGCGCGTTGCGCAAGTGGCGCCTTCTGCAAACCTTCCGCCAAGCCGTGTGCTCATCGATGAAACCGGGCGGCGCGTGAAGATTCCAGAGGATGTGAAGCGTGTTGTCTCCCTTGCGCCGAACCTCACCGAAATCGTTTTTGCTCTCGGCAGAGGCGATCAATTGGCCGGGGATACCGACTTCTGCGATTACCCGCTTGCGGCCACGCAGAAGCCGCACGTGGGCGGCCCCGTGAATCCGAATTTCGAGCAGATCGTGGCACTCCAGCCGGATTTGATTCTGGCAACGTCCATCAACCGGCGTGAGACCGTGGACGCACTCGATCGCCTGGGACTGCCTGTGTTCGTTACCGATCCCCATTCGGTGGATGAAATGGTCGCCTCGGTCGAACGCATCGGTGATGCACTGCATGCGGACAAAACCACCGAAGAGTTGGTGAAAGATCTCCGCGCGCGCCTTTCGGATCTGGGCCGGCGTCTCGCGGGCGCTGCGCCGCGGCGTGTCCTTTTCGTGGTGTGGACCGACCCTCTAATCTCGATCGGCCGCGACACATTTATTTCGGACGCACTGCGCCACGCGGGTGCGCAATCCGTGGTGGACACGTCAGAGGAATGGCCGCGCATCAATCTCGAGGAAATCATCCGATTGCAGCCGGAGTTCCTGGTGTTCGCGAGCTCGCACGCCGGAGACACACAGCATGACATTGACGCACTGCGTTCGCGTCCCGGCTGGCGGGACCTCGATGCGCTGCGTGACGGGAAGATCGTCGTGATCAGCGACGCGATCAATCGACCCGCGCCGCGCCTGGTGGATGCCATCGAACAACTTGCGCGTGCACTCCATCCGGAATCGTTCGCATCGCATGACCCTGCATCGGCAAGCCCCAAACAATTCACGGAGGAGGCCTGCGCGTGCGCCCGCTGACGGTTCGGCGATTGCTTTGGACTTGCGGCTTACTGGCGGTGGTATTGCTGGCCTGCGTGGTGCTGGCGCTGAAATTGGGCGCCGTGCCGATTTCCGTCACCGACCTTGTCTGGAACCTCGGCCGCGTGGCACTGGGGCGCAGCGATCAGCTTCCGACCGAATACCGCCTCATTGTTTTTGACTTGCGCCTGCCGCGTATTCTGCTGGGGATCATGGTGGGCGCAGCGCTTTCGGTTTCGGGAGCGAGTTTCCAGGCGCTGCTGCGCAATCCTCTGGCTGATCCCTATGTTCTAGGGGTTTCGAGTGGCGCCGCGGTAGGTTCGATTCTGGCGCTTCTCATCGCTCCTCGCATTTCGTTGATCACTCCACTGGGAGCGTTCGTCGGTGCCATGGCGACAATTGCAGCAGTCTACTTTCTGGGCCGCCGGGAGGGAGAACTCGACAACACAACGCTGCTTCTCGGCGGCATTATCACGGCGTCGTTTCTCTCGGCGATCATCATGTTTCTGATGACCACGCTTGCTGGACGCGACAACCGAGGCATGGTGTTTTGGTTGATGGGCGATCTCTCGACGCCAGTCCCAGCGGGCCTCCAGTGGCTCCTTACCGTGGGCCTGCTGATTGGAATCGGCGCGATTTATACAACTGCAGCGGACCTGAATCTGCTGCTCACCGGTGAACGCGAAGCGATGCATTTGGGTGTGGAGGTGACGCGCGTAAAACTCGTCGTATACGTTTCCGCGTCGCTGTTGACGGCGCTGGCCGTTTCCGCGAGCGGAGCGATTGGTTATGTCGGACTCCTGGTGCCTCATGCGGTGAGGTTGCTTTTTGGCTCGGATTATCGCCTGTTGATTCCCGCCTCGGCAATTGGCGGCGCCATCGCAATTGTCCTGGCCGACACATTGGCGCGAACGGTGGTCGCGCCCACCGAACTGCCTGTCGGCGCGATGACGGCCCTGGCCGGAGCCCCGGTATTTATTTTTCTGCTTCGACGGGGGCTGCGGTGAGCACATCCAGATTTTCGGCGCAAACCATGGGAGGGAAGGACGAATCGCCCCGGGGCGTCACGGACGTGCGCCTGAATGTCGAACAGGCCAGCTACGCCTATTCCGCGAGCGAACAATCCGCACCCACGTTCACCCTGGGAGCGACCAGCTTCCAGGCCCACGAGCGCGAACTGGTCGCCATTTTGGGCCCCAATGCCAGCGGCAAGTCCACGTTGCTGCGCCTGGCTTCGGGAACGATTGCTCCTTTGTCCGGACGCGTCGAGCTCGACGGCGTGGAAACCAGCCGTCTGGATGTGAGGACGCGCGCGCAGCGCATCGCCGTGGTGCATCAGGAAAGTCCCGCGGTCTATCCCGCGCTTGCGGGGGATTTTGTATTGCAGGGCCGGCACCCGTACGGGCGTGCGCTGCGGTTTGCGAGCAAGGAAGACATCGAAATCGCGCGCAACGCGCTCGCGCAGGTGGGCGCGGAGCATCTGGCCATGCGCACGATCGGTGAGCTGTCCGGCGGCGAAAAACAGCGCGTCATTCTGGCGCGCGCGCTGGCGCAGCAGCCGCGGCTGATTCTGCTCGATGAGCCCACGCTGCACCTCGATATCGGCGCGCAAGTGGAATTGTTGGAACGCCTGCGGCAGCTGGCTCACGAAAACCGCTACGCCGTCGTGGTGGTGACGCATGAACTCGCGCTCGCGGCGGAATTTGCGGACCAGGTGGTGCTCTTGCAGCACGGACGTTGCCTGCGCATCGGGCCACCCGCCGCTGTGTATCAGAGGGAATTGCTCGAACAGGTTTTCGAAGCGCCGCTCGATGTTGAGTTGGGGCCTGCGGGCCGCCCGCGCGTGAATTTGCGCGCCCGCCGCAGTGAAGAGCCTACGTAAAAGTTTTCGTGCGGGGCGCGTTTTCACTGGTGCTCCGTTAGATCGTTCACCCGGAGGAATGCAGCGTCCCCACAAAGCAGGGGCGCCGCGATCCTCCGCCACATCCACCGCTGACTCCGTGCCGGGAAGACGGTGCAAACCCGTCGCCGACGCGCGACTGTAAGGCGGAAGAAATTCCGGGCGTGCCACTGCCCCCAAACCGGGGACGGGAAGGCCGCGCGGCGCAACGCCGCCGAGCCAGGAGACCGACGGAGCCCGCAACCGCGAAAGCCGGAAACGATCCCGGACACGCGGACAACCTTTACCTCCCGCGCGAGACGGGAGAGGAGGCTCCTCATGCGTTTTTCCGTCCGTGTTTTGTCTCACCTTTGCTCCGCCGTTTTTCTAATTTTGTCTTCCGTTGTTTCTCCACCGTTTGCAAGAGCGCAGGCAACCGCCACGCTCGCCGGCACAATTACGGATCTTCGCGACGCGGTTATTTCCGGCGCGCAAATCAGCGTGGAGCAACTTCCCGCCGCAGGTGAACCACAGCGCGCCCTGTCCGGGAATGAAGGCAGATTTGTTTTGACGCTCTCTCCCGGCCGGTACCGCATCACCATTTCCTATGGCTCCTTCACACAGGTTGTACAGGAAATCACCATTGCCGCAGGAGAGACGCGCGAACTGCAATTTCGTATGACGCTCGAGCCACTCTCTTCCAAGGTGGTCGTTACCGCGCAGACGTTGCCGCTCGACGTCGAATCCTCTCCCGCTCCCGTCAACATCATCACGCGGGAGGAGATCGATCAGCGTGTCGCGACATCGCTGCCCGATTTGCTGGCCACGCAGCCGGGTTTCAGCCTGGGGCGCGCGGGACCTGAGGGCGGGACGGCATCGCTGTTTCTGGATGGGGGCAACTCCAATTACACCAAGGTGCTGATCGACGGCGCCCCGGCCAACAGCCCCGGTGGGCTCATCGATTTCTCGAATGTAACGCTCGACAACATTGAGAAAATTGAAATTGTCCATGGCGCGGAAAGCGCCCTCTATGGTTCAGACGCCATGGACGGGGTGATTCAGATTTTCACGCGACGTGGCACGACGCGCACGCCAGAATTCACCGCATTCGCGGATGGGGGTAATTTCTCAACCGGCCGCGGCGGCGCGGACCTTTCCGGCCTGCTGGGTAGATTCGATTATTCCGCCGGAGTTTCGGATCTCGAAACGCAGGGGCAGGGCCCCAACGATGCCTTCCGGAATCGCACGCTGTCGGGAAACTTTGGATGGAAGTTTTCGGACACGGCACGGATCAGCATGGCCCTGCGCGACAACGACAGCGACGCGGGCACCCCCGGTCAGACGCTGCTCCAGCCGGCGAACCTTACGGACAGCATTGCCCTACACGATTTCAACGCCAGCCTCCGCGCTGATTTCACCACAGGCGCGCACTGGCACCATCAATTGATCGGCATCGAATCCTACAACCGCGAATTCAACATCGATCCGTTCTTCCCCACCTCTTATCAATACACCCGCTCCGGCTTCTCGGGACAATCAACGTATTTCGCCAAAGGACTGGGCTTAACCGCCGGTTACGAGTACGAAGTCGAAAATGGATTCCTCAGTTCCCCCGCCGAAGGAGGGCTGATCGATACGGTGATTCATGCACGCCGCAATAACCAGGCGGGCTTTCTGGATGCCCAATGGCAGCCCGTTGCGCGGCTGGTGTTAAGTGCCGGCGCGCGCGCCGAAGACAACGCTGACTTCGGTACGCGCGTCATGCCCAGGGCGGGTGCATCGTACGCCCTGCGCATCGCTCAGGGTACATTTGGCGATACACGCTTGCACGCCACATATGGCCAGGGGATTGTGGAACCCAGATTCGATCAATCCTTCGGAAACGACCCCTGTTTGCCAGGCAATCTCAACCTGCTTCCTGAACAAAGCCGGACAGTACACGCCGGTATCGAGCAGAAGCTCGTCTCGGATCGCGTGCGGGTCACGGCTGAATATTTCGACAGCCGCTTCCATAACATTATCAGTTTCGATTACGTCGCGCCTTCGCCCGCATGCTTGGCCATCGGTGATCCCTTTGGGGAGGGCACTTACTTCAACACCAATCTGGCGCGAGCGCGCGGCACGAATCTTTCTGGTGAAGCCCGCCTTACACATTGGCTCAACGCGAGCGCGCATTACACGTACGACTCCACGCGCACACTCTCCGCGCCTAGCGATCCCCTCAATATCGATCCGAACTATCTCGTTGGCAGCCGGCTGCTGCGCCGCCCGGTGAATTCAGGAAACGTCATGCTCAATGCTTCCCTCTGGCGCATGAACTGGAACCTCAACGGATATTTCACAGGCCAACGCTTCGACTACAATTACCCGGGGCAGATCATCAATCCCGGCTACACGCGCCTCGATCTCGCGGCGTCTTACTACGTTTCACGCGGTTTCAGTGTCTACGGACGCATCGCGAATCTTGCCAACAAACAATACCAAGAGGTGTATGGCTACCCGGCTCTGGGACGCGAGTTCCGTATCGGAATGAAATACACCACGCGCAAGGAGTAAGGCTCACATGGCGGAAGACATACTGTTCTGCTGGAGCGGCGGAAAAGACAGCGCCATGGCACTTCATGCCCTGCAGTTGGTGTATGAACTTCGCATCAGCGCGCTGCTTACGACCGTCACTGAGGAGTACGACCGCATCAGCATGCACGGGGTGCGCCGCATACTGCTCGAGCGGCAGGCTGAATCACTTGGCCTGCCGCTCCGCGTCGTCACGATACCCCCGCAATGCATCAATGCCACCTATGAGGCGCGAATGAAGGTGGCCCTCGACGAATATGTCGCGCGAGGTGTGCGGCAAGTGGCCTTCGGCGACATCTTCCTTGAGGACCTGCGCGCCTATCGCGAGAACAACCTCGCGCAGCTCGGAATGGCAGGAGTGTTCCCTATCTGGAAACGCGATACTCGCGACCTTGCCCGCGACTTTCTGGGGCTGGGATTCCGGGCGATTACCGTTTGTGTCGATCCACGCGTTCTCGATCCATCGTTCGCGGGGCGCGAACTTGACCAGTCGTTCTTCGATGATTTACCGCCGGGAGTCGATCCCTGTGGTGAAAACGGCGAGTTCCACACTTTTGTTTATGCCGGTCCCGTATTTCGCGAGCCCATTCGTTTCCAGGCCGGCGAAACGGTGATGCGTGACGGGTTCTGTTTTTGCGATCTTTTGCCGGCGTGAAAAGAAAAAAAGTGGCACAGGATTCAGCCTGTGCCACTCAATAGCCCGACACCACACCGTGCTATTACCGCGGTGCGGTCTTATCGTTGTGCTTTTCTTCGTGGATCTGTTTGCTTGCGGCGTTCTGCTGCTTGTTGACGTTCCTCTTTTCCGCCGGGGTCAGCTTGCCGCCGTTCGCCTGGCGGTCGGCTTTCACATTGCGGTTGATGTTCTGCTCGGATTTCTCCGCTTTGGCGGCTTCCGCCGGGGTCATTTGCCCGCTGGCGATGCCGTTGGAGATCCGTTGCTGCTGCATATCGCGGCGCGCGCCCACTTCATTGTTGCCATAGGTATCGGTCGCGGCGTTGTGCTTGTCATTGTAGATGGATTTGCTCATGTTGTTCTGCTGCTGATTGACCTGCTGGCGTTCTTGCGGCGTGAGCGTCCCGCCGTTGGCCGCCCGGTCGTTGTGAATTTCCTTGTTCACGCCTGCTTCGCGATTCTCAAGGTTCTTGGTCTCGCCGGGGGTCAGTTGTCCGGAAGCCACGCCATTGGCGATGCGCCCCTGCTGGTTGAAGCGGCGCCCGTTCACCGAATCCATCGCCGCCGTGCCGGGCCGGCCGTTGTTGACCGACGCGAGCTGGCTGCGGTCCTGACCGGCGGTATGCTCGTGCGCGAGTTGGTTGGACGTCGGCTGGAAATGCTGTTCGCGCGAAAAGTTTTGCTCTTCGTTGGTCGGCTGCCGCACGATTCCACCCGGGCCATTAAAGCTGGTATGGTTGATGACGGTCGTGTTGTTGATCACGGTGCGGTCGACATAAACATTCCGGACGACAGTCCTGTTTACGTTCACCACGGCTGTGTTGTAAAGGAAGTGCTCACCCTCCCAGCGACCACCGATGAACCCGACTCCTCCATATCCAAATCCGTAGTTAATGCCGCCGTAGAAACCAATGTGGGGTCCCCAGTAACCGGCATGCCAGCCGTAGAAGCCGCCTTCAAAGCCCCAATAACCCGGCGTCCACAACACGCCCGCTCGCGGTGGCATCACCCACACGCCCGGAACCCAGTAGTAGCCGTCCGGTCCGTAGGCCCAGTATCCCGGAGTCCACAAATATCCGTCGGCGGGAGCCGGTGGCTGCGCGTAGACCGGCAAGGCCGGGGGGCCAAGTCGAATCGAGACGCCGATAGCAACTTGAGCGAACGACGCTGCCGGCATCATGAAAAGGAACAACAGCAGGACAATATTTCGAGGTTTAAGCAACATTCGCATAAATAGCCCCTCCGTGGGCATGTTCGATCCGTGAAGCACGCGGCTGAGTGAAGACAAGGAGCAATTTGCTCTGGGCAGCTATCTCCAATTCATTTAACACCGGGTGCGAAAAAAAGTCTCTGCTGGTAAACCCTCAAGTTCCGTATCCTGCAAGACCTGTCCGTCCGGTCAGGTGAGCGTGCCCGGTGGTATACTGTTCGGCTCTTATGGCGAAAGAGGTATATGACGCGACGGGCTACGAGCCGGTCATCGGCCTTGAGGTCCACGTGCAGCTGAAGACCGCGACCAAGGCATTCTGTGCATGTTCGACGCGCTTTGGCGATGCCCCGAACTCGAACACGTGTCCCGTATGCCTCGGCCTGCCGGGCGCGCTGCCCGTGCTGAACAAGCGCGCCTTGGAACTGGGAATTCTCGCCGCGCTGGCGATCCATTTGAACGTGCAGGAAAGCTCGCGCTTCGCCCGGAAGAATTATTTCTATCCCGACCTGCCCAAGGGCTACCAGATTTCCATGTACGAGTTGCCTCTGGCCACAAACGGTTGGCTCGAAATCGAGCATGACGGCCAGACCAAGCGTATCGGCATCACGCGGCTGCATCTCGAGGACGACGCCGCGAAAAACCTTCACGAAGGATTTCCCGACTCCGCCGAAAAAAGTTATGTGGACTACAACCGCGGCGGCACGCCGCTCGCCGAAATCGTTTCCGAGCCCGACTTGCGCTCGCCCACCGAAGCCCATGCGTATCTCACCGCGCTCAAACAAGTGCTGCTGTATACCGAAGTGAGCGATTGCAACATGGAGGAAGGCTCGCTGCGCTGCGACGCCAATGTCAGCGTGCGCCGGCGCGGCGCCGAACAATTCGGCACTAAGGCCGAAGTGAAAAATCTGAATTCCTTCCGCCATTTGCAGCACGCGCTCGAATACGAGATTGAACGGCAAATTTCGGTCTTGGAATCAGGCGGACGAATCGCGCAGGAGACGCGTCTGTGGAACGTCGCGGCGGGACGCACGGAACCGATGCGCTCGAAGGAATTCGCGCACGACTACCGTTATTTCCCCGAGCCCGACTTGCTCCCCGTGCGCGTAAGTGCCGCGTGGCGCGAGGAAATTGCCGGCACCATGCCCGAATTGCCGGACGCGAAACGCAAGCGCTTCGTGCGCGATTACGGCATCACCCCGTATGACGCCGAAGTGCTGGCCTCGACGCGCGCGCTCGCCGATTACTTCGAGGCCGTGGTCAAAGAAGGCGGCCCCGCAAAGCTCACTGCTAATTGGATACAAAATGAGTTTTTGCGTGTATCCAACGAGACGGAAAAACGGCTGGAAGGATACCAATGGCCACCCCAGGCGGCTGCAGCCGGACTATTGGAACGCGTGCAGGGAGGAATGCTTACAGTCGCCTCTGCGAAGAAGGTTCTCCTCCGAATGTTCAGAGACGGTGCGAGTATTGACGACGCTGTACGAGCAGAAGGGGGAACCACGCCGTTGCTTGATACAGACGAGATTGAACGTATGTGTGTCGAAGTGATCGAAAAGAATCCCGACAACGCGGCGAAATATCGCGCGGGCAATGAAGGCGTATTTAAATTTTTCGTCGGCCAGGTGATGCGCGCCTCGCGCGGCCAGGCCAATCCTCAGGCCGTGAACGACACGCTGAAGCGCTTGCTCTCCTGAACGCGAGTCCAAAGGAGCAGTTCCATGTTGAAGGAAGGTGACGCAGCACCGGCATTCCGACTTAAGGCCGACGACGGCCGGGAGATTTCGCTTGCGGACCTGCGCGGCAAACACGTCGCGCTGTATTTTTACCCCAAGGCCAGCACGCCCGGGTGCACCACTGAAGCCATCGAGTTTCGCGATGTGAAGCCGGAATTCGATACGCTCAACACCGTTATTCTGGGCTGCAGCGCCGATTCAGTGGAAGCCCAGGCAAAATTCAAGGTCAAGCAAAAGCTGAATTTCCCCCTGCTGAGCGATCCGGAATTTGAAGTGATCGAGCCGTACGGCGCGCGGCGCATGAAAATGTTCCTGGGGAAATCCTATCTGGGGATCGTGCGCAGCACGGTCCTGATTGGTCCTGACGGGAAGGTGGAGAGAATTTGGCCCACCGCCAAATCCAAGGGCCACGCTGCGGAAGTAATTGAGGCGTTGAAGGGACTTCAGTAGCGCAGGCGTCCAGCCGGTGTCGCCGGCAAGTTCCCTCTAAATATCGCAAACGTCCGTCTTGGAGTGCAGGCGTGTAAGTCCGCGGCCCATCACGTTCAAATTTTTCTCTCCGAGAATTTTTTCGATGCGCGGAAAAATTTCATTCTCTTCCAGGCGCACATGATCGTGCAGTAGTTTCGCGAGGTGGGCCATGGCCTCGGCAGGGATCGGCAGTTTCTTCTCGCACCGCTCCTCAAAATCGCGCACTGCAGCGCGAATCTCGGCGTGGTCGGCGAGCATGCGCATGACATCAGCATCCCGATCGAGCCGCGTGTGGCGCGCGTACTCCGGCAACAGCACTTCCTCCTCTTCGCGGAAATGAACCTGCCCGGTCTTGTGCCAGAACCGGATGAACTTTTCCGCCTGCCGGTCGACCGCTGCCTGACGCTTTCCCTCTGGCGCTTCGGCCGCACGCCGCATCTCCAGCGCCTGAATCAGCGCGAAATGGTGATGCTGGCTCAAAGGGTGCAGGCTCGGATGGCGTTTCACGCAGGGACCTCCGCAGAAAAATCACGCGCGAGAGAACATCTTAACTCAGGAGGCGTTCGATAGGCGGACTGGCTACCCGCCCGTGCGGCCGATGGGCTGCCGCAGGGCGGCGCGATCGAGATTTTCCCGCAGGTTCATCAGCGTCAGGAAGGTGTTGAGGATGCGCGCCTTCATTTCATCGGCCAGGGGCAAGCCGCTGGTTGAAGCACGCGCCAGCATCTCCCCGTGCTCGGAAATGTAATTCATGATTTCCACCTGGCGCGCATGTGGAGTTCTTCCATAGACCGTCTCGCGGCGCATTTCGGCGCAGGCTTTTTCGACTTGTAGCGTGAAATGCAGGATGCACAAATGCACGGGCTCGAGCGCGTGTGGCACCAATCCCTTGCACCCATGTTCGCTGCAGGCTGTCAGCATCGGCTTGGCTGGGGGGTCACCCCGAATTATTGATTGTATGCATCCTGGAACGGGAAAATCCACAGGACACCTTGGGGATGCGCCGAATCAGGCATCTATAAGAATAGGTCATTTGTCTCGGGCCCTGCCGAAAGAAGGCGATTCGCCCATAGGGGCATTGGAAGCGTCTGGCACTTACCCGTTGCGCAGCTCTGTTCCGATTCCCAAGGCGCTATGCTAGACTATCGTGGCAATAAGCAGGGATTAGTCCCCAAACTTGTTTCTAAGAGGCGATTTCCATGTCTGGGCACTCTAAATGGGCCACAATTAAACACAAGAAGGCGGCCACAGACGCCAAGCGCGGCCGCATTTTCACGAAAGTGATTCGCGAAATTACCATTGCCGCCCGCGTGGGCGGCGGCGACCCCGATTCCAACCCGCGC
The DNA here is from genome assembly GCA_963705015.1 of Terriglobia bacterium. Classification (GTDB taxonomy): domain Bacteria; phylum Acidobacteriota; class Terriglobia; order Acidiferrales; family UBA7541; genus Palsa-360. Next base: position 3,389,892 of record CAVPIN010000002.1, on the reverse strand, counting down.
CTGCGCACCGCCATCCTCGCCGCCAAGAATGAGAACATGCCCAACGACAATATCGAGCGCGCGCTGGCTCGCGGTACCGGAACACTTGATGGCGAGCAGTATGAGGAAGTGAACTTCGAGGGCTACGGCCCCGGCGGCGTGGGCATGATCATTCAAGTGGTTACCACAAACCGCAACCGCATCGTCAGCGAGATTCGCCACATGATGAACAAACACGGCGGAAACATGGCCGAAAACGGCGCCGTCGGATGGATGTTCCACCGCAAGGGCGACATTGTCGTATCCAAGGAACAGGCCAACGAAGACAAGATGCTTTCGATCGTCCTCGATGCCGGCGCCGAGGATTTGCGAGACGATGGGGAAGCCTGGGAAGTGCTGACGCCCCCCGAAGGTTTCGAGGCCGTTCGCGATGCGCTCACCAAGGCCGGTATCACCCCGGAATCCGCGGAAGTGGGCTGGGTGCCGCAAAATTACGTGAAGTTGACTGGAAACCAGGCGGCGCAAATGTTGCGGCTGGTCGAAGCGCTCGAAGAGCATGACGACGTCCAACGCGTTTCCGCCAACTTCGATATCGATGAGAAGGAAATCCAGGCGGTCATGGCCGCGGAATAAATCTGCCTCTGCCAATTTGTACGGATTTACAAACGTCCCGGCTATGCCGGGACGTTTTTTTATGCCGCTCCTGTTTGCGTCTGACGCGTTTTTTGAGACTCCAGGCACACAAAACTGAAAAAATTGTGGCCGGGGACGGCGCGCCGCCGTACACTCAGGTCCGTGCCGCAATCCTTCCGAACCAATGTTGAACTTTTCCGCGTGCTCGGCGTCGATCCCGCGGCAGCCGGGGCCACCGGCTACGGCGTGATTGAAAGCGACGGCCGGTGTTGCCGCATGCTGCGTTTCGGCGCGCTGCGCGCCACGCGCAAAGGCCCGGAACATTTTCCTGAGCGGCTGCGCGAGATCCATGCACTGCTGAGCGGACTGATCGAGGAATTTCAGCCGCACGGCGTCGCGGTCGAATCGGTATTCACCGCGCTGAATATGAAGACCGCACTCAGACTGGCCGAAGTGCGAGGCGTGGTCCTCCTGGCCGCGGCCCAGTGCGGGATTCCCGTGTGCAGCTATTCGCCGCGCGAGGTGAAGGCTTCGGTGGCCGGTTACGGACACGCGGACAAGCAGCAGATGCAACTCATGGTGCGCGCGCTGCTGAGCATGAGCGAAACGCCCGAACCGGCCGATGCCGCCGACGCGCTGGCCGTGGCGCTCTGCCATGTTCAGGCCGCCCAATATCGCGCCCGGCTCGGCGCCGGAACGGCGCGCAGGAGCGGCGCCAGCGCCTCCGCGTCTCTGCCCAGCCAAGCAGACAGCCGCCGCGCGTCATCGCGCATCTCACTATCGCGCAACCCAGTCTTACGATGACACGCACCCGGCGCCAGTTCAGATGGTTGTTTCTGCTTCCGTTGGCGCTTGTTCTTATTCCGCCGAGCCACGCGGCTCCCGGCGCCGCCACCATTACCTACCGCCGCGTCTTCAAAGGCAGCACTCCGGAGTTCATTGAAATCACGGTTGGTGAGCAAGGCAAGTGCACGTTTGAAATTCGCCAGCTCGAGGAGGAGGCAGGCTCGGACCCGTTTGAAGTTGGCGCGCCCGTGCGCCAGAAAATTTTCGAGCTCGCCGCGGAATTGCAAAATTTCGCGGTCACCGACCTTGATGTCCAAAAGAAAATTGCCTATCTCGGGCAGAAGACGTTCCGGTACGAGCGGGACTCTGAAGTGCATGAGGCGACCTTCAATTACACGCTCAACACCACTGCCAACCAACTCGCGCAAATATTTGAAGGCCTGGCTCGTCAGCAGGGAGACCTTGTGTCTGCTGCAGCGGCGCACCAAGTACGATCGCCTTGGGGTCAACGACGCCCTGCTTCAGTTTGAGTCGGACATGGACCACCGGCTCCTGCCCGAACCGGAACGACTGCTGGCCGTGCTCGACCAGATTGCAGCCGATTCGCACTTCGTGGAGATCGCGCGCACCCGCGCCCGCGCCCTTGCGGAGCGCATCCGGACTTCCCGCGAAAATTGATTACCTTGCCGATGCCTGTGATGGTCAATTCCTGGAAACTTGTTGAGACGCCCATGCAGACCGGCGCATCTAAGTAGACAGTAAGACTGAGCCCCAAGGGGCGTCCATGAAATTCCCTTCTTTGATACGAGTGGCCCTGCTGGCCGCGCTAGGACTAGGTTTCCTCCCGCTTCCGGGAGCGCACGCTCAGGATGCCGGCAATATCCGCGTGGTTCGTCTGAGCCGCGCCGAAGGGCAGGTGCTGGTTTCTCACTCGGGAAGCGACGTGTGGGAAGAAGCGCCGGTCAATCTGCCTCTGCAGGAGGGCGACACACTCGCGACACAGGACGGCCTCGTCGCAATTGAGTTTGAGAACGGGGCGACTGCCTATCTGGCGGAAAATTCCGTTTTGCAATTTACGCAACTGGGTTTTTCCGGTGCAGGCCGCGCGACGGAGCTCACTCTGACGCAAGGCGCGGGAACCTTTTCTGCCAACGTTACGGGCCAGGACACCTTCCGCGTCCGGACCTCGACGTTCGATGTCGCGATTCCCGAGCAAGCGGAGTTTCGCATGGATGCGTTTCGCGATGGCGCAGCGGCGGAAGTGTTCACCGGCAATGTTTCCGTAAGCACCACAAAAGGCTCCACGGACCTCGAGAAGGGGCAGAGCGTTGCGGTCCACGAAAATAATTTTCAAGATTTATATCGCGGGCGTCTCCCGAATCCGGATCCCTTCGATCAATGGGTGATTCAGGAAGGCGAGAGAATTCGGGCCGGCAACAAAAACACGCTAAGTTACATTAACTCTCCAAACTCCTACGGGTTGTCGGAACTTTCAATCTACGGGACTTGGGTAAACTTCGCCGAATTTGGCGGTTTTATCTGGCGACCCTTCGGCGTGGGTCTGAGCTGGACGCCATTTCAAAATGGGACCTGGAGGCTCGACCCGCTCCTTGGCTGGGTTTGGGTGAGCAGCGAACGATGGGGCTGGATGCCATATCACTTCGGAAGTTGGCTACTATCTCCGGTGCTGGGCTGGGTCTGGGTCCCGGGCGGGTCTGCGGGTTTGAGTCAGTGGCAGGCGGCACGCGTCAACTGGGTGAGCGTTGGCAATCATGTGGGCTGGGTGGCGATGAGCCCGAAGGATCGCGACGGTGTCCCGGCAAACGCCGCGCATGGCGTCATCACAACGTCCAGCCAACCGCCCAAGAATGGAATTAGGCAGAATCAAATTGTGTCGGGAAAAGATTTGCGAAACGTCACACCGCTGAAGCAGCCCCCGCAGGAATTGGCTTCGGGCCCTGCGACGGGCTCTCTCGGACCGGGGACCCGCTCGACGATTCGCGTCGTGCCCCGAACACGATTCAATAGCGAGCCGGCGGTCCCCGATCACGAGTCGCATGCTCTCTTCAAGGGTAGCAATCCGCCTGTGGCCGCTGCTGCCGTTATGCCTGAGTCCCGCGCTGAAGCTCCGCGTCTCACACAGCCGCTACCAGGTCCGGCGGATTCGCACCTCAATCGTGACTTTCCGCCGACGTCATATCTGCCGGCCCCGGTGCCACGCAGGAGCGTTCCGACCTTCGGAACAAATACGGCCCGGCCTCCGATGAGTATTCCTCCCGTATCGCAGCCGCGTCCCGTTACCCCGCCGTCTACACCTCGCCCCGTGGCTCCGCCGCCGGCGCCCACCCAGCCTGCCGGACAACATGCTGCTCCGACGCCAAAGAATCCCGCGGCTCATCCCGCTACACAAACGACACATCCTGCGTCTCCGCAGGCAACGCCACACTGACCTGCCCTCCTCCTGAACGTCAGGAATGCGGCCAAAACGCTAGACTTTAGACAACAACCGCGAGGATTTCACCGGCGTTTACCGTTTGCCCCTCGCGAACAATTTTTTCTAGTGTCCCCGATTTCGGCGACCGGATTTCGTTCTGCATTTTCATCGCTTCAATGACCAGCAGGCCCTGCCCTGCCTCGACTTGCTGTCCCATCGCAGCCAGGACGCGCACTATTTTCCCCGGCATTGGCGCGGCAACCTGTTGCCGGCCTGCGAGTTCGATACTCCCGCCGCGCCCGCGACGCCAGGTGCGTGGATTGGCAATCTCCAAATTAAACTCGCGCCCGTTAATTCGCACCAGCAAGCCATCGGTAGCTTCTTCAACGGTTACGTTGAGCGAACGCCCATTGAGAAGAATGGAATAGACACGGGGGGAAATTCTCGCGGCGTCGGCCATGACGTTTCGGCCGTCGATTACAGCGGTCACCCGCGATCCTTCCGTGAAGGGAGATGAGACCTCGATGCTGCGCCGTGCGCCGTTGATGAGAATTTCGTATTTCATGGCCGGGTTAAGGGCATCGGTCTACCTGATCGAGACGCGCCTCGCGTTTCCACCGCGATTCTGGCTCCCGGGCGTGCGAATCTGCAGACGGCGCGTCACGCAAGCAGAAATGATGAAGCAGCGCCGCGAGAATGGCTGCGTCTTCGGCAACCGGATGATCATTCGCTGCCTTCTTATTGCGGTCCGCGAATTCCGCGAGCCGCCCGTCAAGCCAGCGCGTATGGATTTCGCCGCGCAGAAATTGCGGGTCCTGCAAGATATTTCGGAAAAGTCCTGTATTGGTCTTGATCCCGGTGACGCTGTATTCCGCAAGAGCACGCTCCAGGCGCGCGACAGCTTCCGCGCGGTCGCTCCCCCACGCAATAAGCTTGCCGAGCAGCGGATCGTATTCCGCTGGGACGGTGAACCCTTCGTAGACGCCGTCATCGAGTCGAATGCCGGGCCCAGAAGGCGTGCGGCGCGAAACAATCGTCCCAGGTGACGGAAAGAAATTGTTGTCGGGATCTTCGGCGTAAAGGCGGCATTCCATGGCGTGGCCGGAAAGCACGACATCGTTCTGCGCGAAAGGCAGCGGCTCGCCCGCGGCGACGCGAATTTGCAGCTTCACCAGATCGAGCCCCGTGACCACTTCCGTGACGGGATGTTCGACCTGAAGGCGCGTATTCACTTCGAGAAAATAAAAATTTCGCGCGGCGTCGACCAGAAACTCGGCGGTCCCCGCGTTGGTATATCCCGCTTCGCGCGCGAGCTTCACGGCCGCATCTCCCATGGCATGCCGTAGTTCGGGCGTCACGAAAGAAGAAGGCGATTCTTCAAGGACTTTCTGGTGCCGTCTTTGGATCGAGCATTCGCGTTCTCCGAGATACACGATGTGGCCGAAGGTGTCGCCGAAAATCTGAATTTCAATGTGGCGCGGCCGCTCGAGATATCGTTCAAGATAAACGCGCCCGTCGCCAAATGCATTGAGCGCTTCCGAGGACGCGTCCCGCCACGCGGAAGGCATCTCGCTTGCCCCGGCGACCACGCGCATGCCTTTTCCGCCGCCACCCGCCACGGCTTTGAGCAGCACGGGATAGCCAAGCTCTTGCGCAATGCGTCCGGCGTCCTCCAGATTCTCAATCGGCTCTGTAACTCCGGGCACCATCGGCACTCCAGCCCGCACGGCAAGCTGACGCGCGGCGGTCTTCGATCCCAGCCGCTCCATTGCTTCGGGCGAAGGGCCGATGAACGTGATGCCGGCGGCGGCGCAAGCCCGCGCGAGTTCAGAATTTTCGGCGAGAAAACCATACCCGGGATGCAGCGCGTCACACTGGGCATTCCGCGCGACCTCCATGATCTTATCGATGCGTAGATAACTTTCGCGCGAAGGCGCAGGGCCCACCGGATAGGCTTCCCCGGCCAGCCTGACGTGCAGCGCGGCGCGGTCTGCTTCGCTATAAACAGCGACGGCAGTGATGCCCATCTCGCGGCAGGCTCGTGCGATGCGCACGGCGATCTCGCCGCGATTGGCGATGAGGATTTTGCGAAACATTTTCATCGTGCTAGGGTTTCGGGCTGAATTCTAGCACAGCGAAAAATAAGAAAGGGCTGGCTTACGAAGGGAATAGAATTCCGAGATCACGGCAGACCTTACGAGCCAGAAAGTCGTTCACTTCCGTGTGCCGCGGTACCGTCGAAACTTTACCGGTGGCGGGGTTGTGATACACAGAGTGTCTGGCCCCTTCCCGCAAAAGAAGACAACCATGTTCTAGAATATGGCTCAGAAATTAGCGCCTTTTCACGTCTTTGACTCAGACACGGGCGGTAATCAATTCACGTTTGGCGTCACGAGATCGCTCGCGTGCACTTAGTTCGCGCGTTGCTTCGACGACAAGTTGAATAGCCTCCTTCAAGTTGCGGCGAGCCTCGGCCAGGGTCCGTCCTTGCGCATTTACACCGGGAATTTCTTCGACGGTTGCGACGTACCATTTGCCGCGCTTTTCAATGATTGCAGTGAACTGACGTTCCATAGGTTTGCCCTGTAAACAAAGTTTAACACAACCACAAGCACATCTTCATTGTTGCAATTGTTAGATGATGGACACGGCAAGATACGCCGGGCAATAATCGCGCTGCCAGATGATCAGCACAAGCAAACCAGAATCGCAGCCACAGCGTCTCCTGGGCGGATATCTGTTTGCCCTGTGTATCTACCAGATCGGAATCTACCGTTGGCCGGGCGGCCCGCCGTTCATTCTTGATCCGCGCGCCGGGATTGCTGTGCTGCTGATCAATCATTTGGCCTTCGATAATAAGGTGATTTACCCTGTGGAGTGGACCACAGCTACCTGGCTGGTCTTCGTGGCAGCCATGATTTTCTTTCGAGGAAAATTCGTAAAGGCCTATTTAATTTCGGAAGTCGTATTGGCAGCGCCAACCGCATACTACATAGGGGTCCTGGCCATTCAGCACGGAGGAGATTTCGCGCCGGGCTTTAAGGACCTCGTCCTGACGGCGCTCTTGTTCGCTACTTTCTCCTTGGTACCCATCGGCCTGGCCATCCACCGCTTGAAGTCACCTGCGTGACTGACGGTGCAGTCATTTGAGAAGTGTTTCGCAGTTGTCTTGTCGCTATAACGGAATATTTCCATGTTTCTTCTTCGGATTCGTGTCCCGTTTGTTTTCCAGCGAGCGCAGCGCCGTGATGAGTTTTGCGCGGGTCTGCGAAGGCTCGATGACGGCGTCAATGTAGCCGCGCTCGGCAGCGACGTAAGGATTGGCGAAGCGTTCGCGGAACTCGGCGATTTTCTCGCGACGCAGAGATTCACGATCAGCCTCGGTTGCGCGATCGAGTTCGCGTTTGTAAACGATGTTGACGGCGCCTTCAGGACCCATGACGGCAATTTCGGCAGTGGGCCAGGCAAAGTTCGCGTCGGTGCGGATGTGTTTGCTGGACATCACGCAGTAGGCGCCGCCATAAGCTTTGCGCGTAATCACAGTCAGCTTCGGGACAGTTGCTTCGGCAAACGCGTAAAGTAACTTCGCGCCGTGTTTGATGATTCCGTTCCATTCCTGTTGCGTGCCGGGTAAGAATCCCGGCACATCCTCGAAGGTGATCAACGGCAGATTGAACGCGTCGCAGAACCGCACAAACCGCGCTCCCTTCACCGAGGCATTGATGTCCAGGACCCCGGCAAGAAACGCCGGTTGATTGGCGACGATGCCTACAGGCTGCCCTGCCAGGCGTGCAAAACCCACCACGATATTTTTTGCAAAATGTTCGTGGACCTCGAAGAAATAGTTGTCGTCCGCCACCGAATGAATTACGTCCTTGATGTCGTAGGGCTGCATGGGATCGGCGGGGACGAGCGCATCGAGCGCGGCATCGGCGCGTCCGTCGGGATCCGAAGTCGCGCGGCGCGGCGCGTCGTCCAGATTGTTCAAGGGAAGGAAACTCATCAGCTCGCGGATCATGGCAAGACATTCGGAATCATCACGGGCCACGAAATGGGCGACGCCGCTGGTGGCGTTGTGCGTCATGGCTCCGCCCAAATCCTGCTTGGAAACATCCTCGTGCGTCACCGTTTTAATCACGTCCGGGCCGGTGATGAACATGTACGAGGTATCGCGCGTCATGAAAATAAAATCGGTGATGGCGGGGGAATACACCGCGCCGCCCGCGCACGGCCCCATGATGGCGCTGATTTGCGGGACCACGCCGCTGGCCAGCGTGTTGCGCAGAAAAATGTCGGCATAACCTGCCAGCGACCGCACGCCTTCCTGGATGCGCGCCCCACCCGAATCATTGAGGCCAATCACCGGCGCGCCGTTACGCATCGCCAGGTCCATGATTTTGCAGATTTTGAGCGCGTTCGTTTCCGAGAGCGAGCCGCCGAACACAGTGAAATCCTGCGCGAAAACGTACACCAGACGGCCATCGATACGCCCGAAACCGGTGATGAAACCGTCGCCCGGCGGCCGCTGCTCCTGCATCCCGAAATCATCGCAGCGGTGCGTGACAAATTTGTCGAGTTCTTCAAACGTGCCTTCATCAAGCAGCAGCGTAACGCGCTCGCGCGCAGCGAGCTTGCCGGCCTTGTGCTCGCGCTCGCGGCGTTCCGAGCCGCCTCCGGCTTCCGCCTCGCCGCTGCGCCGGCGCAACTCGGTCAGGTCATCTTTTCGTTTCGCGTCGTTGGTCATAAAGCTGCGTCGAGGTGCCAAGTCTTGGAGACTTTCGCACAAGCGCGAACGGCTCTGCCACTAGTTTTTTTGAGAAACATGAAACTGGCTATTCTGTAGTTTCAGGTTTGAAAGGTCGATGAAAATTGGCCTCGGCAAGTGTCAGCAGTTGATGAATCCAATCGAGCATGGGTTTATTTTGCCCTTGTTTGGGGTCGTTCCAAACTTGAACTTCGATGTGCTCGTAACTATTGTCATATACGATCCGAAACAATATTGAGTCAAGATAGATAACTTTCAATCTCGACTCCATCATCGTGCTATACCTTCCCTGAGTGCTCGAAGTGTATTGTGAGAGAGCAGTTGTAAAACCTTGGTGGATCTGCGCGAACTGTGCTGACGATAGCTCCGCGCTTTCCCACTTAACCTTTATAAGAGCTGCCGCTTCGGCCGGGTCGGCAGGTAAGCGGCAGGATTGATCGAGGTCGAGCAAAAACTTCTCAATATTCCGAGGGGTCGGCGTGTCTGTCCACAACTTGAATTGCTCACCGTCCGTCCACAAGTCCAGTTGTATTGTCTGTCCCACGGCAATCCTGATTAGCGATTTCCTCCAATCAGGAGGTTCGATGCGCTCGAACACCGCTGTGTCATAGAAATCGGGTAATCCCCGACTCTTATTACCGCATTTTGAACCGGGGTTTGTGCGGACTTGTTTGTATTCCGGCTGCATCGGCGCAGCCATGAGAAAGGTAAATGTCGCAGCCAACCACAATAGCCGCATTCGACACCTACTTCGTTGAGTGGCAAACCCCTACGCGTTTTTCGGCTGATGCAAACTCACGATGGGATGATACCACCGTAGTGCGTCCACCAGACGTGTCAACTCACGCAGAGACGGCACGCACACTTTCACTAATTTTTTGGAGCCTCGGTGAGGGGAACATCACTGGCAGGAGCATCCTGAGGCAATGGAGGAAACTCGGCGTTGCCCACTCCCAGAACCTTTACAGCCAGGTGCGTCGCAACATAGATGCAGCCGAGAAGAAGGATCGTTCCCAGTATGATATCCGCGCAGACAGCCAGGATGCGCAAGGGCAAATTCCCGACCGAGACGGCCAGGATCGTGCCCCGCACGATAGCAATCATGGTGGCGAGTGATAGCGCGGCGGAGGCGATCACTGCCATAACGGATGCGAATATTTTCACGATCACGTGGCGGCTCTCTCGGAAAGTACTAAAGGGACCGGTAAGAGAATAGCGGAGCAGTTTTGTGGCGCCGGCGTCTCGCCGGCGCCACAAAAGGCGCTTTCTCCATCACAGAAGGCATTGTTAGCTTTTATCCGGCACGAACATTCGTGAGCAACGACGTCTAGTGAATTCCCGACCAGTCATCCGCCACCAGGATCGAGTTGCTGGGGTTTGCCGGGTCATACTTCACGCTGGCGGGCTGGCCGGCGGCAAGACGCTCGAGGCAAAGACGCTCCTCAAGGCCCGTGACGTCTTGCGCGGTTTCGTAAGTGACTCCGGAGATGGAGTAGCTATATCGAATCAGCCGGCGCATCCCGTCGGCGACGCCGGACGATGCCACCTTGCTTTTTGAGAGCATCCCGCCAGACGCGGATTTTGGCGCGGGGGACGCGGGCGTTTCCACGAGCTCGACGACCAGGCCTTCCACGATTCGCCCGACTTGATTGAGTTGAGAGCGGCGGCGGCGTTCTTCGCCTTCGGGGTCTTCCGGCTTCTTAAAAAGGCGCTGCAACATCACAGCCGCGGCGATGACCACCAGCGCCCCGGCTCCTGCGATGAGCCGCCAATCGTTTGCCCAGTTATTCAACGCTTCGAATTTCGCGCGGAGGCGGGTTCGAAAACATCCCCCAGCGTTTCGCGCGCTTTCTCCCAGTCTTTCAGGAAGCCCTCGAGTCCACGATCCGTGAGCGGGTGCCTGAAGAGCTGTTCAAATACCTTGTACGGCATGGTCCCGATATGCGCGCCCATGCGCGCGGCCGCCACGACGTGCAGCGGGTGGCGAAGGCTCGCGGCCAGCACCTGCGTGGGATAGTCGTAGGCCTGATAAATGTCCATGATCTCGCGCAGCAGCGTGAGGCCGTCCGCGGCGATGTCGTCGAGACGCCCGAGAAACGGGCTGACGAAATACGCGCCCGCCTTGGCCACGAGCAGCGCCTGCGGCGCGGAAAAAACGAGAGTCATGTTGACGCGAATGTGTTCTTTTGACAGGACGCTCAACGCGCGAACGCCGTCGGGAATCGTGGGAATCTTGACGATCACGTTGGGATGCCAGGTGGCGATCTCCCGGGCCTCGCGCAGAATGCCGGCCGTGTCGGTGGAGACCACTTCGGCGCTCACGACGCCGTCTTTTACAATGTTGCAGATTTCGATGACGTGCTCGCGGAAAGGGCGCTTTTCCTTGGCCACCAGCGTGGGATTGGTTGTGATGCCGTCAATCACCCCGTAGGACATGCCCTGCCGGATTTCTTCGAGGTTCGCCGTGTCGAGAAAGAACTTCATGATTATTGCCTCCTTGAGCTGATCCGCCACCAGCACGGCGGGGAGGACACCGCAAGGGTCAGATCGAACGATTCACAACGGGATTACGAAGCGTGCCAATCCCGGCGATCACCACTTCGACCACATCGCCGGCCTTCATCGGACTCACGCCCGCCGGAGTGCCCGTGGCGATCACGTCGCCCGGCACGAGCGTCATTACCCGCGAAACCCAGGGAATTATAACATCAACCGGGAAGATCATCGCGGTCAGCGGCGAGTACTGTTTCCTTTGCCCGTTGAGCAGGGTTTCCACGGTTCCCGAGGCGATATCAAATTCAGTCTCAAGCACAGGACCCAGCGGGCAAAACGTATCGAAGCCCTTGGCACGAGTCCACTGTTTGTCTAAGGGTTGATAATCACGCGCGCTCACGTCGTTGAGGCACGTATAGCCGGCAATGTACGGCCGGACATCGTCCCCGTCGCGCAATTGGGAGCAGGTTCGCGAAATGATCACGGCAAGCTCCCCCTCGTGGTCCACACGCTGCACATTCGGCGGCAGGACGATGGGGTCCTCGGGGGGCAGAAGGGAGGACGGAGGCTTGAGAAAAATCAGCGGCTCCTTGGGCGGGACATTATTGAACTCCGCCGCGTGATCAAGATAATTCCTGCCGAGGCAGACAATCTTGCTGGGCTCGACAGGGGGCAATAACTTCACGTCGGTGAGCGGCCAGGACCGGTTGGTGACGCTCCACCTTCCGAAAATTTCTCCAGACACTTCACGCACGGTCTCGCCGGATATCACTCCTTGCAAGACATCCAGATGGGCAGTCGCGCCAACTTTTTCCGAGGGAACGGTTTGCGGCTGAAAACGACAGAGTTTCATCGAGAGTTACTTCCTTTTTGTGGGGTGCGGGCTCTACGCGCCGTCGCCATAGCGCAGGCTTTGGCGCCTCGGCGACTTGGAGCCCGTCGAAATAGAGAAATCAATTCGTGTGGGAACCGCTCGCGGGAGGAACTTCCTGCCTGGCTTGCGCAAGATGCCGTTGACGCGCCTGTGCGCACATCAGGAATACCCAATGGACCGCGGAAATCAAACCATAGGAAACCGCGCCGAGCATAAACACGTGAAACGCTCCCATGCGGCTTTCGAGGAGCGTGAAATGCATTTCCGCCGCGAGGTAAGTGAAGGTCAGTAGGGTCCATGCCGTCAGGCCACTCGACAAACATTTTGGCGGGTTCGTTGTGGAAGCGCAATACAGGAATTGCCAAAAGCAGAAGGATGACGGCCCCGGCAGCGATATTGCGAATCCCGGCAAAAGGTTCGAGCTGCGGAATCCGGTTGGAGACCAGCAGCCAGGCCATGAAAGTACAGGATACATAGATCCCCGTGAGGATGCCGATGCGCAACGCCGCGTTGCGCAGCCACAAAAACCACCGCATGCCCGGGAGCTGGTGTCGGGCTGCCAATTCGCCCTTTCTTTATTGTCCAGAAATCGGAACGTCAATCTGTACCGCGGAACTCTTGGGACTTTCGTTGCCGGCGCGATCGACCGCAGAAACACTGTAAAAATAACGCCTGCCGGGTACAACGGACATATCACGAAACGCCGGGCTGGGCAATATTTCGCTGTTGATGCGTTCGCCCGGTGTGTCCTCGCTGTCACTACGGTAAACGTAATAGCCGGCCAGGTCCCCCTCGGAACTGATCGCCCATGCCAGTTCGACGTAGGCAGGGCCCTGGGTGGTTGCAGGAATAATTGCGACTTCCAGGCCTTGAGGTGCGGCAGGCGGAAAGACGTCACGCGCCGTGACCGCGGCAGGCACGGAGTCGCCGGATTCCACTGCATCCGGGCCGAACTGCGCGACGCTACGCACCACATAGAGATATATTTTCCCAAACTCAAAATGCGAATCGTTGAATTCGGTCGAAGGTGCAGGCCCAATTAATTCAAGCGGCGATTTCAGCTTTTCTTGCGAAAGATCCTGCGGAGCGGCTTCCGGTCCGGATTCCATTTCGCCGCGGTACACGCGATAACCACCCGGAGTAGCGCCCGGTGGCGGCGATGCCTCCGACCAGCTCACGACAATGGCGGATTCGGTGACAGCAACGCGCAGGTCGCTTGGCGCGGCAGGCGGCGGGTAGATGCGTACCGACAAAAAGTTCGAGTCATCGGAGGCGCGAGCCTTCGCCGCCCGTGTGCGCACCATGTAGGCCAGGGAAGATCCGGCCGGGTGATTGAGATCGTCAGGAGCGAGCGGGTCGCGAAATTCGACGTGCCCGCCTTTCTCGTAGGAGTCCACGCGTTGCGATGGAATCGAATACACCAGCCGCCAGGGGGTTTTCCGGTCCGGGGTCGCGCCCGGCGCAAGCGCGGCGCGATAAACCTCGATGGCCGGAAGCTCCGCGAGCGCGGCGCGATCGGTCGATTGCGTGGGAAGGGTGAACGTCAGAACAACTTCACTGCCGGATTGCCGCGCGGCGAGGTCGGAGACGGCGACAGGCACGACCGGATGCCGCGCGGTCGGCTCTCCGGGCGCTGCGCATCCCGCAAGCAGCGCGCAGGCCGATACCCAAATCGCGAGCGCAAGGTTTGCGGCGGCGCGGGTCATTGCGTGGTCATCGCGTCAGAGGATGTAGCGGCTGAGGTCTTGATTCTTGACGATTTCGGCGAGCTGCTTGGTCACGTAGGCGCCGTCCACCTTCACATTCTTTTTCTTCAGTTCCGGCGCCTCGAACGAGATCTCATCCAGCACTTTTTCGAGAATCGTGTGCAGGCGGCGCGCGCCGATGTTCTCGGTCTGCTCGTTGACGGCGACCGCGAAGCGCGCCAGCGCCGCAATGGCGTCCTCGGTGAAATTCAGTTTTACTCCTTCGGTATCGAGCAGCGCCATATACTGTTTAATTAATGCGTTCTTGGGCTCGGTGAGGATGCGCACAAAATCCGCTTCGCCGAGCGCTGTGAGTTCCACGCGGATCGGCAGGCGGCCTTGCAGTTCCGGGATCAGGTCGGATGGTTTGGTGATGTGGAACGCGCCCGCGGCGATAAAAAGAATATGGTCGGTGCGGATCATGCCGTAGCGCGTATTCACCGTGGTGCCTTCGACGATCGGGAGGATGTCGCGCTGTACGCCTTCGCGGGAAACATCCGGCCCGTGCCCGGACTCGCGCCCGGCGATTTTGTCGATCTCGTCGATGAAAATGATGCCCATCTGTTCGGCGCGCTCCACGGCAACGCGCGTGACTTGATCCATGTCGATCAGCTTGTTTTCTTCTTCCTGGATCAGGTAATCGATGGCTTCGGCGACAGTCATTTTGCGGCGCTTTTTCTGCTGCCCGAACAGTCCCGAGAGCATGTCCTTGATGTTGACGTCCATTTCCTCCACGCCCTGATTGGAAATAATTTCAAAGGAGGGCATGGAGCGCTCGCGGACTTCCACTTCCACCAGTCGCTGATCGAGTTTGCCGTCCCGCAACTGTGCGCGGAGTTTTTCCCGCGTGCGGTCGGCCTGGTCCCGGCGATTTGATTCCGTCTGGATCGCCGAAGAGGAGCTGCTGGAAGAATTGCCCGCCTCGGCAGCGAGCGGCGGAGACGAAGGGAGTAGCAGGTCGAGCACGCGCTCTTCGGCGGCCTGCTCGGCGCGCTCGGCCACTTCGTCGAGCTTTTCCTCGCGCACCATGTCGATGGAGGTTTCCACCAGATCGCGCACCATCGATTCGACGTCGCGGCCCACGTAACCGACCTCGGTGTATTTCGAGGCCTCGACTTTTACGAAGGGGCACCCGGCCAAGCGCGCCAGGCGCCTGGCAATTTCCGTCTTGCCGACTCCCGTGGGGCCGATCATCAGAATGTTTTTGGGCAGAACGTCTTCGGCCATTTCCGGCGTGAGTTTCTGGCGGCGCACGCGGTTGCGCAGGGCTACGGCCACGGCGCGCTTCGCGGCGGCCTGTCCCACAATGTACTTATCCAATTCGACGACGATTTCCCGCGGAGTCAATTCGTCAAACGAAGGTTCCGGCGCGGGCTGAGTTTCGCGCTGGTCGCCGGGAAGATAGATCACCATGATTTGCCCCTTGCGCTGCGGCGCCTTGTGGCGCCGGCGTCCCGCCGGCGGTTTGATGGGCAATCGACCCAGCCTAAAAACGCCGGCGAGATGCCGGCGCCACGAAGGGCTATCTCTCCGTGACTGAATCGATCGTTTCCACTCTGGTTATTCGCTTTGTCTGGAAATTTGCGCACCCTAAAGTTCCTCAATCGTAAAATTAGCATTCGTGAAAATACAAATGTCGCTGGCAATCCTCATGGCCTCGAGAGCAATGTCCTTCGCCGAAAGCTTGGAGTGCTTGGCAAGGGCCCGCGCGGCAGCCAGGGCAAACGGACCTCCCGAGCCGATGGCGCAAATGCCATCATCCGGCTCGATCACGTCACCATTGCCGGAAACCAGGAAGGTGGATTTCGTGTCCGCAACAATCAGCAGGGCTTCGAGATGACGCAGGGCGCGGTCCTTGCGCCACTCCTTCGCAAGTTCCACCGCCGACTTCGCCAGATTCCCCTGATGCTCCTGCAGTTTCCCCTCGAAGCGCTCGAACAGGGAAAGCGCGTCCGCCGTGGATCCTGCAAAACCGGCCAGAACTTTGTCGTTGAAAAGCCGTCGCGTCTTTCGTGCCGTGTGCTTCATGACGTGCTCGCCCATGGTGACTTGCCCATCGGCGGCGATCACAACTTTATTGTCCCGGCGCACGCATAAAACCGTGGTTCCGTGTATCTGTGCTGAATTCCTGCGCAATGGCATCTGAAGATTATACCGCGAGCGGTGTCTGCGACCAACGCGGGGTTTGAAATTCGCTGGCGGAAGTTTGAATTTCCCGTCGAGCTTGGAGTGCCGGATTCTACGAGAGTGGATTTCGACCCTTTGGCGAGATTACTTCCGAGGCTTCCACGCACCGGGCGTGACTCATCCAGCAGGTAACGTCGAACCAAATTTCGACGGCCACATGGTCCGGTGCCGCAAGGACTGCGTTTCCGCTGAGGAAATCTTGGTTCTACCAGTGGGCTCTTAAGGGGTGCACTTTATTTATGTCGCAACGAGCAGTGTGCTTTCTCGCGCCGAGTGACGGTGGTCACGTTGGGACCCGTCGTGCGATATATGGGAAAGGATCGCCTGCGCCGCGCGCTCGGGAGATGTCATCGTAGTGTCGATGGTGATATCCGCATCCTTCGGTGCTTCGTACGGATCGGATATCCCGGTGAATTGCCGCAAAACACCGGCGCGCGCCTTCGCGTATAAACCTTTGCTGTCACGCTGCTCGCAGACAGCTAGAGGCGTGGCCACATGGATCAGGCAGAAGTCTGCTTCAGCTTCAATCATGGCGCGCACTTCCTTGCGGACAGCATCGTAAGGAGCGATGCACGCGCAGATGGCAATCCCGCCGTTCCGGGCAACCTGTGCGGCGACGAAACCAATTCGGCGGACATTAATGTCGCGGTGCTCTTTGGAGAATCCGAGCTCCGAAGACAAAAACTTGCGCACAAGGTCGCCATCCAAAAATGTTACTGGTCTCCAATTCTGATCGAACATTTTTTCCATCAGCGCATTTGCAATGGTGGACTTCCCTGCGCCGGACAACCCTGTGAGAAAAATCGCAAGACCCTTTCGGGTAGGCAGACTTGCCAGCGTCGTGTTTGAAGCTATTGAAATGCGGTCTTCAGCGGCCTCCGATTGTTGTGGCATCTGGATCCGCAGGTCGAACTTGCCTTTCGGTTTGAGCACGACCAATGGTTCCGCATCCGACGGCAAGAATCCTAAAGATTTGCGCGCCCGGTTCACGAGTTGCGAAAGAATGGGTTGGGTTTGTTCGTTGGCGTTAAGTTCTGCCTGTTCGAGCAGAGGTAAAGATTCTCGCAATCTTCCCTTTCCAAAAAGAAGCACACCGAGATTGCCTGCGGCTTCTCTTTCGGGCGGGTCAGATCGCAGGGCCATGCGAAAACCTAGCTCGGCCAGATGTGGGCGGTAACAGCGATTTTGCGCGGTCGCCCAATCGTTCCAGAGTTCACCCGCCGTCGGCTGTTCCGTCAGCGCGGCTCCGAAAAACTTGGCTGACTCCTCGAACTGTTGATCCTCAAATAGTTGGATCGCGCGCAAGTGGTTTTCACTCTTCGGGCTCGGAACAACGCCGGCTGCATTTTGTCGATCAGAACTGCTCCGTTCCACAAACTTCGCGAGGACAGTCCGGAAATAGTCGCCCAGCAAAGGACCGTTGGCATCGAACTTTTCTCTCGAAATGGAAATATCCAATGGAAGAGTGCTGGCGAGGTAATTTGGGCTGAATTCTTCATACTCTAGCCATTCTCTGTCATTTCCCTCCGGAACGTAGCAAGGCAAATTACAATCGGCGAGGCTAATCTCGATTCCCAACTCACGCAAGCGGTCGGTTGCCGCCTGCCGCACGGCGGGATTTCGCGAAATTTCCTCCAGATCGAGAATGCAGTCAGCATGTTGCGCACAATGAACCATCGAGAGGAGGTAGAAGTCAAAAAACGATGGATACAGTCGATCCTCGTTTTTCCCAGCAAAAGAATGATAGCAGTCGTATTCCTCATCGATCGTTTCACGCTTTTCGTGGGGGAAATCAAGCCAGGGCGTAAGGTACTTGATGGGAGGTTTGCTCTGATTTTGCCCCAGGATTGTGCAGATGCGAGTCTGAAAATATCCCGCTTCAAAACTCTTGAACGACTTCCACACACCGAGCGGGCTCCTGAGGAGAAGTACGTGAACGCCAAAAAAGTTTTCGGCAAGCCACCCGGCTCGCAAGAGCGCTCGATTGAATTGAAACACCGCCCTTTGTCCGTGACGCGCTGCGTATTCGTTTAACTTGCCGATGTACCGGCGCAGGTCTTCGTCTTCCTCCGTTTGCCCTAAACAGTAGCGTTCGTAACTCAGGGATTTTTGAAAGTACTCAACGCCGCCATCCGGGGTGAACGGATATTCCGCGAAGTAGAAGTCATCCATCGGCGGATGCCGAAGCAGGGCCCTGGTAGCAGGACCGCTTGCCGCCTGAACCTCTTCTCGATTCCGCCCCAGGCATTCGTGCAGAGGTTCCAGGTACGCACGATAACTCGGGTCATCACGGAACTTCTTCCAGACGTAGGTACTGCCAGTTCGCCACATGGCGTGGATGAATATTGGGCGGGCAAGGGGCATTATTAAAACTCACTAATATTTCTGAAATCTACGAAATAACGGTGGAGCAATCGTGCCGCCACACTCCTCCCCAATCGCTCACATGTGCCCATGTTCCAAACATTCGACAGGATAGCCGGACTTTATTTCCGCTTACTCATCGTATTCAATTAGGTAAACGCGCGCAGAAATTCTACTCAGTTGCATAAGCGATCCAGCATACTGACGCTGATGTCCACGCCCCTTGCAATCGTGAAGCGTTGGAGCACTGCCATTATGTTCGCTGGCATCGTTCTCCAGGGTGGCTGCACGCGCATTTTTCGCGCGTATGAAAGCTGGAATGTGAGCCGCTACGACGGTGAAATTCGCCGCGCCGGGCAAGCTATTGCAGCTTCCAGGGACCCTACACAACGCACCGCAGCGTACGCCGACCGGGCTGATGCCTATGCCGAAAAGGCTCGCTACTCGCGACTCATGAAACTCATCGCAATCGAGGAATACAACAAAGTCTTCGATTTGGCCGTTCAGGATTACAACCAGGCGATCGCGCTGGACCCGGACAACGCGGAGATATATTACCGGCGGGGCAATGCTTACTATTCTCGTGCCGGGCTGGACATGATTTACGATCCTCACCCGTCTATTTTTCTCGCTCCGGCGAAAGCTGATTTTTCCCGAGTAGTGGAAAAGAATCCCCAAAATGTCATGGCTCTCGACATGCTCGGCTTGACCGATGGTTCGATGGGGGATTGGACCCAGGCCATTGCTGATTTCGAACAGGAAGCCGCACTGGACCCGCGGGGACGCTTCCGTGTTTCCGACGCTTACTGCAATCGCGGATCCCGTTACCCCAGAGAGAACTACGATCTGGCCATTTCGGATTTGAAACGGGCGATCCAAATTCGGGGCACGTCTGATCCTTGTGAGTGCGAGCCTTACAATCCGTTGCTGGCGATCTACCTCAATCAGACACGGGAATACGACAAGGCGCGAGAGGTGGTCGCGCTCGCGCAGCGTTCGGGAAAGTGGATTGCCCCCGAATATCTCGAACAACTAAAAGCGTCGAACGCTAATCGATGACCCTTGATGTGCATCTCTTGATCTACCTTCCGTTCACAAGATCCGCGCCAGGACAAGTCGACTCCCGAAAATGGCATTGTGGGAAGCAATGGAAGAGGTTCCGGGCGTATTGTCGGCCGTCCGGAAGTTATGGCCCTGAGCGCAGAATGACAGCCTTCGTGCCGATCCAAACAACCGGAACGGGATTAGTGCCAAGCCGATAGCTGTCTTCTTCCGACGAGATCAGGCAAGGTCGAAGCGATCGAGATTCATCACTTTGGTCCACGCGCCCACGAAGTCTTTCACAAACTTCTTCTTAGAATCCGCGCACGCATAGACTTCCGCGAGGGCGCGCAGCTCGGAGTTCGACCCGAAGATCAGGTCGACACGCGTACCGGTCCACTTGACCTCGTTGGTCTTCCGGTCGCGCCCCTCGTACACGCCTTCCGAGCCGGCGGACGGCTGCCAATGCGTGCCCATGTCGAGCAGGTTGACGAAGAAGTCGTTGGTTAACGTCTCCGGCTGCTTGGTGAAGACGCCGTGCGTGGACTTCCCGGCATTTGCACTCAGGGCGCGCAGGCCACCAACGAGAACCGTCATCTCAGGGGCTGTCAGCGTTAACAGTTGCGCCTTGTCGATCAGCAACTCCTCCGCTGATACGCTGAACTTGGCCTTGAGATAGTTGCGGAACCCGTCCGCGACCGGTTCGAGATAGGCGAAGGACTCCACTTCGGTTCGCTTTTGCGACGCGTCGGTGCGACCGGGCGCGAAGGGAACGGTAACGTCGTGCCCCGCCTTTTTTGCCGCCTGCTCGATAGCAGCTGAGCCGCCGAGGACGATCAGGTCGGCAAGCGACACTTTCTTGCCGCCAGACTTCGAAGCGTTGAACTCCTTCTGGATCGCTACGAGTTTCTGCAACACCTTCGCCAGTTGCGCCGGCTGGTTGACCTCCCAGTCCTTCTGGGGTTCAAGACGGATGCGCGCGCCGTTCGCTCCGCCGCGCTTGTCGGAGCCGCGGAACGACGCCGCCGATGCCCAGGCAGTCGTGACCAGTTGGGAGATCGACAGTCCGGATTTGAGGATCTTCGCCTTCAGAGCAGCAATGTCCTTTTCCCCGATTAATTTATGATCCACGGCGGGAACGGGGTCTTGCCAGATCAGCTCCTCCGCCGGGACCTCCGGGCCGAGATAGCGCGAACGCGGGCCCATGTCGCGGTGGGTGAGCTTGAACCACGCGCGGGCAAACGCGTCTGCGAACTGATCCGGATGCTCGTAGAAGCGCCGGGAGATCTTCTCGTAGACCGGATCGATCCGCAAAGCGAGGTCCGTGACCAGCATGGTTGGCGCGTGACGCTTCGACTGGTCGAAGGCATCCGGGATTGGCGTGGCGCCGCCTTTCGCTTGCCACTGATAGGCGCCGGCCGGGCTCTTGGTCAGCTCCCATTCGTAGCCGAACAAGTTCTCGAAGAAGTAGTTGCTCCACTTCGTTGGCGTCTGACTCCAGGTGACTTCGGGGCCGCCGGTGATCGCGTCTTTGCCTTTGCCGGTGCCATAACGGCTCTTCCAGCCAAGGCCCATCTCCTCAATGGGCGCTGTCTCGGGCTCTGGGCCAACAAGCTTCGCGTCGCCGGCGCCGTGGGTCTTGCCGAAGGTATGTCCGCCAGCGATGAGCGCAACTGTCTCCTCGTCGTTCATCGCCATGCGCGCGAAAGTCTCTCGGATGTCCTTCGCAGCAGCGAGCGGATCCGGCTTGCCGTTCGGCCCTTCCGGATTCACATAAATAAGACCCATCTGCACAGCGGCGAGCGGATTCTCGAGCTCCCGGTCGCCTGCGTAGCGCTTGTCGCCAAGCCAGGAGTCCTCCTTGCCCCAGTACACGGCTTCGTCGGGCTCCCACACATCGGGGCGCCCTCCGCCATAGCCGAACGTCTTGAAGCCCATCGACTCGAGCGCGACATTTCCGGCAAGGATCATCAGGTCGGCCCACGAAATTTTCCGGCCGTATTTCTGCTTGATCGGCCACAGGAGCCGGCGCGCTTTGTCCAGGTTCGCGTTGTCCGGCCAGGAGTTGAGCGGCGCGAAGCGCTGCTGGCCGGCGCCCGCGCCGCCGCGTCCATCGCCGACACGGTACGTGCCCGCGCTGTGCCACGCCATGCGAATGAAGAGCCCCCCGTAGTGGCCGAAATCCGCCGGCCACCAGTCTTGGCTGTCCGTCATCAGCGCGTGGAGGTCCTTCTTCATCGCTTTGAAGTCGAGCTTCTTGAACTCTTCGGCGTAGTTAAAGGCCTCGCCCATCGGATCGGACTGGGGCGAGTTCTGGCGCAGCATCCTGAGGTTCAGCTGGTTCGGCCACCAGTCGCTGTTCGACCTCATTCCAACATTCGTGGTTCCATGCATGACTGGGCATTTCGTTTCGGTTGCCAAGGCTTGCTCCTTCTTCTCTTTCCAACTAGTCGATTGGGTCAGAAGAACTGCAAGTTACGAACCTGAACTCGCTTCCCCGCTCGCGCCATCGCCGCCGGGGCTCGCAGCCTGGCGCGCCGTGTGCTTCCTGACGTGCTCGCCCATGGTGACTTGCCCGTCGGCGGCGATCACAACTTTTTTGTCCCGGCGCACGCATAAAAACAGTGATCCCGTGTATCTGTGCTGAATTCCTGCTCAATGGCATTTGAAGATTATACCGCGAGCGGTGCCTGCGACCAACGCGGGGTTTGAAATTGAGGAGTGTGGTGGATGGATTTCCCATCGAGTTTGCACCGGCGAGCTCTCAGAAAGCGGTTCGGGCTCTTGCGCGGGACTACCTCCGAGTACGCCAGTCATCCGCTCGAAATGCTCTGGCAACGCGGCTAAACGCCGTGAAAGGTTATCGATTGCCCAGCATTGTAGAGGCAAGTACACTCAATTGACTTGCTGTCTGGGACGGCTGGAATCGCCTTTCATGTCAGGCGACCAGGGCCGAACTTGTCAGGGCAGCCCACGCAAACGATGGGCTGCCGGAATTAATTCATAAACGGATAGTTCATTGCGACTCCGGGACGTAACATTCGCCAAGTGGCTTCGTAGCCACGGCCAGAAGGACGCGCACGAGAGATGGCTCCGGGAGCTCTACCCTTGGCCAGTGTTGGCCCAAGTGGAGTGCGACGCAGCGCAAGTCGACCGGCCCCAGCGAATTGTTTACGATGGCGCCGAGTTTGAAGTAACGCTGAAGAGCATTCGGTTCCAGCCCAGCCACGGCACCTACAGGTATCGCCTATTTGTTGAATCAGACGGCCTTGGGTGGCACTCGCGTTCATATGCGGACGAATTTGATATATGCGGGGCACCCGACGGTTCCTTCGTTACTCTCTTCCACGCCAAGAAGGAGGAGCCACTGGAAAAGATCGCAAGTGCCTTCTTCAATCGAAGGTGGACCGACTTAAGCCCTTCTGCCTTTAAGACCCTTGTCGTTTCGCGATTTCTCGCTGCGAGCATTGCAGGAGAGGTCGCAGGAGAGGCGTTCCAAGCATTTTCATTGAAGCACTACCCTCAGGCGCGGCTCATCGGCGCTGCAGTTCCCATGCTTGCGAGCGGCGACGACCTCTGGGTGGGATATAGGTTCTTCTCGGAGGATGCGTACGAGTGGGCCAGACGAGGCGCCGGAAATGCCGCGCGAGTAGTAGCTCTCTACTTCGCGGACACAAAGTATCAGTTCAAGACTGACTTGCCGCCCGGCACGATTGTGCAGTCGATCGCCCACCTTGATTCGACTGAGCTTGGTGGGCGATACGAAGATCTTATTCGTGTCCTACTACGAGGGCTCGAACTCCCGACCGATGCTCCGGGTCCCGAGCAACTCGCGCCGATCATCTTGGGACGCGCCCAAGCACCTGCCACATCTTTGATCGAAGCCGACGTACACGAAGCCCTCGCGGCGCTCAAGCGTCCCTGCGGTTCCAAGTCGGAACTCCGTTATCAACTCGCCGCTGCAGTTGTCCTCAACGCGTGGATCGAGAGCGAGCGCCGCCTGGGATTCTCTCACCGGAAAAAGTTCTATGCCTTCAAGCAGAAGGTGGACTCGCTCACAAATTGGGTTATGACAGCGAAGCCTCCGGGGGTCAAGTTGTGGGCAGAAGCGCTACCAAATTCTAGAACGCCGATCCTCTATATCAGGGTTGATGAGGTGGATTTTAGCTTTCATGCGATCCCAGTCGCGCGTCGTCTTCTCGGTTCGGCCCGCTCGCAACTCACCTGGAGCGGAGTTCGGCTCAAACCAATCGCGCCACTCGTTCTAGCGTGGGCAAGAGCACTATTAGAACCTCGCGCCTCGACCAAAACGGGTGGGTAGGCCCCTGCGAATTTACGAACAGAGTGATGGGGATGCCTGCGGTTTGTCGGTAGGGTCATCCTTCCGAGAATCCCGGATCGTTGACTTTTCTGGTCCGTGAGCGGATCTTTGCCAATTGGGAACGGAGCTTCCGACTTCCCACAAGCCGACTTCGGGAAAACAATAGGGGGAAAACAGCGAGATCGCCCTGACCCCCTACGTGCCGTTCGGCTTGCGAGCGCTGACGAGGGTTGATCGGTAGCTGCCGAGATCATCCTTGAGCTGCGTCGCCAGCCCCGGTTTGCTTCGACCTGACCAGATCACGTCCAGTTCCCTTACGGCCTCAGCTGGCACTACTTGCTCCGGGGCATATGTCTTAGCCAGCATGCTCGCTGCCTCCCGCACCTCGCAGAAGGATTCATAAACCGGTTGCGAGAACAACACTCCGTAGGTCGCGTGGCACGAGTTGAGGCTCTCGTAGAGCTTTTTCGCCCATGCCCCGTCCGCAAGTTTGCCCTCCATGCGCCAATTACTAACTTGCGCCTGGAGGATTCGCCACAGCTCCGGATACGCCTTCATGCGTGCTTCTAAGACCTCTTTGAGCTGGGCCTGCTCCAGTTCGCTGAGCTTAGATTTGAGTTGCCATCGAGTACGCAGAAGAGTCAACGTCGATCCGGTTACGGAAACTGCGGCCGCGATAAGCGCTGCTGCTAACTTGTCGTCCACGGTAAGTTACCTCACTTGGCCAAAGCGTACCAAATACAAGGCATAACTCCCAGCCACTCGGAAGTTAAGGGCCTGAACGCAGAGTGACAAACCTCGTGCTGCCCCATAGTAATTGCAATCGCTTTCGCGCCCGTGCCGCCCGCATAGGATGGTTTTGCGCTCATGCGTAGGAAATTGTGTTCAGGCTGCCAGCCATCAAATTGATCTCCGTATGCACGCTTGAAAACTTGTCAGCCATCTCTTCAAACGTAATTTCCTGATCCCCCTGCGAGCCAATCAGGACCACCTCATCGCCCAGGCGCACCTCGGAATCGAGGTCGGTGACATCAATCGTGAGCACGTTCAGGGAGACACGTCCAATCACCGGGCAGCGCCGGCCATGGATCAGGACAATCCCCTTGTTAAACAGCGCCCGGGGGTAACCTTCTCCGAAGCCGACCGGCAGGGAGGCGATCCTGCTGTCGCGCGCCGTGGTAAACAGGCCGCCGTATCCCACCGTGCGGCCCTTGGGGACATCGCGCAGCTGGGCTATCCAGGTCCGAAAGGACATCACCGGCTTGATCCCGGACGGGTTCTCGAACTCGCGCGAGGTGCGCACGCCGTAGCAGGCCGCCCCGACGCGCACCATCGCGCGGCGGTGACCGGTCAGCCGCACGGTCGCCGCGCTGTTGTGCGTGTGAACGAGCGCGTCGCCGGGCACCCCGAGTTCCGCGCAGAAGCGCTCCATGCGTTCGATCTGCGCGCTCGTCCGCGCGAGCTCGGTTGCGTCCGCCGTCGGGAAATGCGTCATCACACCTGCGATGCGCAGCCCCGGCAAACTCATCACCTGGCGGATCGCGTCGATTTGCTCGGGGAAGAATCCGCTTCTCCCCATGCCCGTATCGATATCCAGATGGACGTCGACGGGCCGGCCGCGCCGCACACCCGCCGCCGATAAATAGTCCGCCGCCTCCGGGCTGCCCACCTGTTCCTCCACGTCAAGCTCTCGAACTGACTCCTCCATTTCCGCTTCGAGCGCCATTCTGAGCCGGAGCAGCGGAATTTTAAGGCCGATCCGGCGAATCGTCTCCGCTTCCGGATTGGTGCAAATGCCCAGCATGTCCGCGCCAGCCTCCACGGCAACCGGAGCGAGCGCCTCGAGCCCGTGCCCGTAGGCGTTGGCCTTCATCACCACGCAGAGTTTCGCGGGCGCGACGAGCCGCCGCAGGCATTGAATGTTATTGAAGAATTTTTCGCGCGATACCAGAACTTGAACGTGATGTTGAGCCATCTGGACCTGCTTCCCATCCGAGCCCGGATTGCCGCGCCAATCGCGACGCCGGTTTTTCTCATGGAAATAAGCGGCAATTCTAGCGCGGCTTGCCACGCCTAGCGTAGTCTCGGCTTGATTTGATTTTTGAATCAGGACCACAAGCGGATCGAGGTTGGCCGAATGGCGTTGGAAGATATGCGGTGAACTGTGGTCTAGACTTGCGCGACCGTAGCCGGAACTTCAGGCTCGACGCCGCGCCAGCCGACGGATTTGCCCTGCACCGCGCCCATCACCGCGCGGAACAACACCACGTACATCATCTGGCGATAGTAGAAGCGCTGCAGCAGCAGCGGCCAGAGCAGGGACCAGTCTTCGCGCCGCTCGAGCATGAACGCGACCACGCAGGTCAGAAAATCGATGAGCATGAATCCGATGAAGAAAACCAGCGAGCGCTGCACGTCCGCGGCGGTCCAGAATTGCGGCAGATGCGTGAAATGGAATTGCGAGAGTCCCCACATGGCCAGCGAGCCGAGGAACAGCAGGTCGATCAAGGGAGAAAACAGCGGCAGCAATAACTGGAACAAGAACACATTAGGGAGGGCAATCCACCCCAGCGTGCCATATTTCGTGCGCCCTAGCGTGTCGCGGTGCTTCCAGAAGGCTTGCAGCGTGCCAAAGGTCCAGCGGAAACGCTGGCGGACCAGCACGGCCGCGGTTTCCGGCGCATCGGTCCAACCGATGGCTTCTTCCTCGTACGAAATTTTCCAGCCCGCACGGCGGATCGTCATGGTCAGGTCGGTATCTTCCGCCACGGTGTCGGCGCTGAAGCCGCCGGCTTCATTGATTGCTTCCGCACGCCACGCGCTCAATGCGCCGGGAACCACCGGGATGCAATTCAGCAGGTCGAAGGCGCGTTTTTCGAGATTCTGACTGGTCACATACTCGAGCGCCTGCCAGCGCGTGAGCCAGCTGACGCGGTTGCCGACCTTCACGTTTCCCGCCACGGCGCCCACGCGGGGATTGGCGAAGTGCCGGACAAGCTTGGTGATGGCATCGGGTTCTATGGCGGTGTCCGCATCGATGGTGATCAGGATGGCGCTCGAAGCTTCGGCCAGGGCGTGCGAAAGCGCCGCAGGTTTGCCGCTATTGGGCTGGTGAATGATGCGCACGGCAGGATTTCGTCCGAACTGCGAATCCAGCAGTTCGCCGGTGCCGTCGGTCGAACCGTCATCGACAACGATCACTTCCAGCTTCGGATAATCCGATTCCAGCACGGAGTTGACTGTATAGACGATGACCTCTTCTTCGTTGTACGCGGGAATAAGCACACTGACGACCGGCTCAAACTCGGGATGATCGGGAGGCGCGGGCCGGAACTTTTCGATGATTGCAAGCAGACCGATAACGAGTGCACGGCCGCTCACCAGTCCGATTCCGAGAACGAAGATGAAGGCCACGCTCAGCCGCGACCATTCGTACATCGTGAAAATCAGGCCGTCGGCGTGAGCTACTAATCGCTCGCGGAACGTGAGCGCCGGCATCATCTGCGCGCGCGTCTGGCCGAGCAGTTCCGCTACGGGCACGATCGTGAATCCCGCGGCGCGCAGTCCGTCAATAATTTGCGGCAGGGCGGCCACGGTTTGGGTGCGTTCTCCGCCGCCATCGTGCAACAGCACGATGTTGCCGCCATTGGCATGCGCTTGTTCGAGCACGCGCTGCACGATCACGGAAGCGGGTGCGGGAGGAATTCCGCCCGGCTCGCCCCAATCATGTGGATCGATGCGCGCGCCCACGATGATGTAGCCCATGGACTGGGCGATGGGTAGCTGCGCCACTTCGTCCGCGGTTTCCGGTTGATGGTCAATTCCGTAAGGAGGACGAAACAGCAGCGTCTTGACGCCCAGCGTGCTGGTCAGCAGGCGCTCGGTGACGTTGAGCTCGACATCAATTTGCGTCCGCGAAGTATCATTCCAGCGCGGGTGCGTGTACGTGTGGTTGCCGATCTCGTGCCCCTCGTCGTACTCACGGCGGATCAATCCCAGTGCGTCGTTGGCGGCGCTGCCGATCACAAAAAAAGTCGCGGGCGCTTTCTTTTCTTTCAAGATATCCAGAATTTTCGGCGTGAACGTCCGGTCGGGGCCGTCATCGAAACTCAGCGCGATCTTATAGGGCGCGGCGCCCATCTGAAAAATGCGATAGGACGACGGAAGCTTTGTGTAAGTGTCCTCGACAATGGTGTTCGTTGTCGGATCGAAGCGGATGGTGCGGCTGCCCTTCTGCGGCGTGTCCGAAAACTTCCATATGTCGCCGTCGCCTTCCAGAACCAGGTCGTATCCCGGCGGCATATCCTGAAGTTTTGCGCGCGCAGCATCATCGGGCCGGGTCACGTCCCAAATCGGCCAGATCGAGGGGTCTTCCGTGCCGAGCCGCCACAGCGCCGTGCCTTGCACGCCGACGCGTTCGGCAGCGCGCAATTCGTTATAGGCGGTCACACCATCGAGCATCCACACGTGGTGGACAACATCGTGCTCGTCCGAGTACGTGTAGTAGGGATTGAGCGAGTCGGTATCAAACTGGACCTCGGCCTCTGATTCCGTCGATGTCACAATAGCTTCCTGGAAGCTTTCCACTTTCGCCTGTTCGTGGACTTTCTTTCCGGCCTTGCTCGGCCAGTCGTAAGCGTAATTGGCAATACCCATCACCAATTTTTGCGCGGGGATCAGTTTCAGGATGGCATCGATGTTTCTCACGAACCAGTCCTGCGCGGCGATGGGGCCTTCCGCCGAAGTCCTCCAGTGCTGGTCGTAATTCATCAGAATCACGGCGTCGGCGGACTTGCCGATGCCAACGTAGTCATAGGCCCAATCGGCAGCAGGCAGGGCAACCATCAGCTTCAGGTTGGAGTGATGCAGGTCCCCTGCGAGTTCCGTGACAAACTCGCTGAAATCCTTCTGGCTTTTCTTGGGAATTTCCTCAAAATCGACGACGAGTCCGGAGTAGTGGTTTTCCGTAAGGTATTGAACCGCCTGTTGCGACAAGTGTTGGCGCGCCGTGGGGTCTTTCAGCATGGCGGCCATCTCGTCGGTGAGCCAATTGGTGCCGTCGGAATTATTCAGAAGCGGCATCGTGGGAATTTCGATGGGCGGAGTTTGCTGCTTCAGAGTTTGCAGGAATGCCGTAAGTTTGGGATCGGTTTCGACATCCAGCCGGCCACTGGGCGTAATCGAATGCAGGCGTTCGGGAATCAGCACGTCAATTTCGCGGAAATGCTGCTGCAGCGCCGCAAGGGATGCGGGATCCCAACTGACATAAAAGGCGGCGCGCAAGGGATCATACGTAGCCGGCATCTGGCCCAGGGCCGCCACCCGGCGGTGCCGGCCGGGCCGTCTCATCGCATTCCGGTTGAGGATTTTTTCAACGACCGGGTGCAGCGCGCTGCGGTTGGTGGGAAGCAGCGGTTCGGGCAACCGCGGACTTACGAGAACGCTAATGAAAAAGATGACGACCAGAGCCGTGAACAGCGCGCCGGAAATTTCGAGCACACGGCTGGTGCGCCGCCACCGGCGGCGCCGCTCATCGTAGAATATTGGCTTGCGTGGCTTCATGCATTTAATCCAAGCTAACGATCCGGCGAAACCCTACTAATGACCGCCCAACGGCAAGTCCGGGAAACCCCGATCATACCTGCGCAACGCCGCGGCGTCACGGGGCTTTGCGCGCACGCGTTCCTGGCCATACTCGTGGGGTTTGCCTTGCGGTTGTTTTTTGCTTTCCGGTTTCCGGCCCCCGCAGACGACAGCGGAACGTACATTCAATTGGCCCAGAACTGGATCGACCATCACATCTACGGGTTGTGGGTGAACGGCCACCTCGTCCCAACAGACCTCCGACCGCCCGGCTATCCGGCCTTTCTCGCCGGTGTGGCTATGATACTTGGACGCTCGATACGGGCAATTATGTTGTCTCAATGTGTCGTCGATTTAGGTACCTGCTTACTCGCAGTTGCTTTAAGCGCTGCTTTGGCGCCCGCGGCCGCCCGCCGGCGTGTCGCCGTTGCCGCCCTCTGGCTGTCTGTAACCTGCCCATTTGTAGCGAATTACTCTGCCGTGGTGCTATCCGAAGTCCTCGCCGCCTTTCTGACCACCGGCGCGCTGCTCGCGTTTGCGGTCGGACTCGCTGCGGAAACGCCAGATTCCGGAATTGCGTTATCGAACTGGCGGGTTACCCCCCTCAGGCTTGCCCTGCTGGGCAGCTTCCTGACAGGTCTTGCGACCCTGGTCCGCCCGGAAATGCCATTGCTCTTCGCCGTGGCCGGTGCGACGTTCGCGTTGCGCTGGTGGAAGGTTTTGCCTCTTCGCAAATTAGTATTGAACTGGCGTGGCCATGGCCGGCGCATTTTTGCTGCCTGTTGCACCGTGGGCGGCGCGCAACTTAATCGTGTTGCACGAGGTGCAATTTCTCTCGCCACGATATTCCACCCTGCCGGGCGAATATGCCACCGTCGGTTACTTTGCCTGGACAAACACGTGGCTCGAGCGCTACCGCGACGTCTATTTGAACATCTGGAAGATCGGGGAAGAACCGGTGGAAATGGAAGATCTTCCCGACCAGGCCTTCGATTCTCCGCAGGAAAGGCAGCAAATCGCGGAAGTCTTCGAGCAATATAACAACAGCCCGAGCCTGGACATTTCGCCCGAGATGGATCGTGAATTCGCCCGAATCGCCCGCGAAAGAACCCGGCGAAATCCACTGCGGACCTACGTGCGCGTGCCATTCCAGCGCGCGCTCACATTATGGTTCACGCCGCGCACGGAACTGCTGCCAATCGACGGAAAGCTCTGGCCCATCCGGGATCAATGGCATGATTCCCACGCGGCTTTTCTAACCACAGCCGGATTCGCCGCTCTGGGCTACCTGTACGTGGCGTTGGCGCTTGGCGGGATCTATGTCGTTTGGCGCGCGGGACGAACCGGACTTGGCGCATCGAGTGCGCAGGACATGCCGAATCTTTGGGGTGTCGCGTTATTGCTTGCGTATCTGCTGGTGCGTACCGCATTTCTCACAACGATTGAGTCCCCCGAGCCTCGGTACGTCGTCACGTGTTATCCCGCCATGTTGGCGTTGGCCGCTTTAATCTGCGCACGCGCGCCGGGGATCAGGCAGGGATAATCACTGCCTCTCTCAACGTTCCTCGACCGGCTCGGGATGAATCGTTACCCTGCTGACTTGCGGAAATTTCTCCTTCACCAGGTCTTCCAGCGCGGCTGTAACGTCATGAATGCGCGTGATAGGCAGGCTGCCATCCATCGCGCAGTGGCAGGACGCCAAAATTTTATGTTCGACTTGGCGCACGTGGACTTCGTGGCAATCCACCAGCTCATGGTATTCGCGGGGCAGGGTATTAATGTAGTTCTCGATGGCATGGCCAAGACCCGTCATTTCGCCGCGCTGGCCATCGACCATCGCAATATGCGTCCCCAGCGGCTCGATGTGAATATTCACCATCGGATCAGCGCGATGGGAGGAAGCCGCCACGCCGGGAAGAGTGCGGATCTCTTCCTCAAGTTCGCTGGCTCGGCGGTGCGCTTCCCGCAGACTCAATTCCTCCGGCACTTCCAGGTGCATCTCGACGAACAGCCGCCCATCGAGCTGGTCTGCGGAAATTTCGTGAACCGCCAGTCCATGCCGTGCTGCAATCGCGCGAATCGCGTCAAACAAATGCTCCCCTGCGGCGGCGCGCGGCTCCATGTGCACCATCACATCGGCGGGAACAATTTCGCCGACCCGTTGCTCAACGGCGTCGGAAATGGCGTGCACCTGCTCGAAACTGGCCGAGCGCGGGACGCTGATGGTGACGTCCACGAAGTGCTGGTTTCCCGCACGCCGCACGCGAACGCGCTCGGTGGAAAGCACGCCCTCGAGTCCCTGGACGGCCGTGGTGACGCGCTCCTGCAACCCGGCAGGGGCCACGTCGAGCAGCGCGTCCATGGTGCGTTTTCCGAGGCGTGAGCCTACCCAGATCACCACTGCCGCGACCACCAGCGCGGCGACAGGATCGGCATTCCGCAACCAGGCGATGCCCATGTATTGCCCGATCCAGACCGCGGCCATCCCCAGGATCACCACGAACGTGCTCCACACATCGGTGGAAAAATGGAGCGCATCGGCTTCCAGGGCTTCACTGGGATATTCGCGAGCGACTCGCGCCAGGGACCGCGAGCGGACCACATCGATTCCCATTGCGACGAACAGAATCACGATGGCCAGCGCGCTCGGCTGCAGATGTACCTGCTTGTACAGCAGGCGCATGAAAGCTTCCACAATGATGTAAACCGAAGTCGCCAGCAGCAATCCCGTTTCGACGAATGCGGAAAAACTTTCGATCTTGCCGTGGCCGTAGGTATGTCCCGAGTCCGCCGGGAGGTCGGAAACCCGCACAGAGAGCCATGTGAGAATTGCCGCAATCAGGTCCAGGCCGGAATGCAGAGCCTCAGAAAGCACGCCCAGGCTTCCCGTCGCCGCGGCCAGAAACACTTTGAGCCCCAGCAAAACCACGGCGGACCCGATCGATCCGAGCGCCGCCATTTGCTTGACCGAAGTGGGTGAGCGTGTGATGGAGAATCCTCGAGTCGCGATTATACGACGGCGGTGTCTGGAATGCCCGGAGGAGCTGGAGGTGCGGCGATCTTTGCAGGGCCGATCTTCAAGGATCACGTGGGGCGGAGTGTGACCGTGGTCACATTGATTGGTGATATGGCGTGCCGACATTAATTTTTGCTTCTTGCATTATGACATTGCCGTGAGCAAATCAGACGCAGGCTCAAGGCAGATTGGTTGTTAAGGCTACGGTCGCGCGAATTATAGAGCCTCAGTGGAAGTATGCCTCTGGCGGACGAGTAATGATCTAGGTGAAAACGGACGTTATTGTGAAGAAATCATACTCAGATGTGACGGTGTCCCGCGCAAGGTCAATTCAATTTTTTTTCATTTTGATAATGCTTTTGTGTCTTGCAACATCGAGTCACGCGGCTGTCGGGGGCAGCATCTCGGGAACCGTTAAAGACCCTACCGGGGCGGTCGTTCCGAAAGCCACGGTTACGGCAACCAACACAGACACTGGCGTCCGGCAAGTGGTTACGACCAACGACACGGGAGCATACTCCTTCCCCAGCTTGCCCGTCGGCCACTACGACATCGATATCAATATGCCCGAGTTCACGCCTTACCGGCGTGCAGGTGTAACGATCGACGTCGACAGCGCTCTTTTGGTGGATGCGGTGATTGAAATGGGCGAAGTATCGCAAGCTATCACTGTGACACAATCCGTGGTGCAGGTAGAAACGGTCAGCACTCAGCTAGGAGATGTAATCTCAGCCACCAACGTGGCGGCCCTCCCGCTCAACGGACGCAGCTATACCGACCTGCTCGCGCTTCAGCCCGGTGTCATTCCCTCTACGTCGATCACATCCCAAACAGTTGTGGGGCTAGGCCAGACCGTTTTTTCCCCTTCCGGCGATTTGAACGCAGGGGCGATTTCCATTAACGGACAGAGAGAATCCGCCAATGGCTACCTGGTCAATGGCGCCGATGCCGAAGAGACCGGCAGCATGGCTGCCGCCATCATTCCCAATCTTGATTCGATCGACGAATTTCGAATCCTCTCCGACAATTTTGACGCCGAGTTCGGGAAATACACTGGAGGCCAGATTAACGTCATTACCAAGTCCGGAACCAACCAGTTCCATGGGGATGCCTTCGATTTCCTGCGAAACACCGATCTCGATTCGCGCAATTTCTTCTCTCCCGCTCGCGCCACATACATTCAAAACCAGTTCGGGGGAACGGTCGGCGGCCCCATAGTCCCAAAGGAAATCTTTTTCTTCTCGGATTATCAAGGCACACGGCAAATTCAGGGGGCGGACACAGGGCTGATACCCGTTCCCACGATGCAAGAGCTGATGGGAAACTTCTTAAACCCAAATCCAAGCCTGCCCAGCCCGCTGACCGGCACGGTGAGTACGGTATCCGGGCCTGACTCCATCGCGAATCAGCTGACTCAGAAGCTGGGATACCCAGTCTCTGCGGGTGAAGCTTATTATCGCCCGGGTTGCACGAGCACCGGTCCGACCAACCAGTGCGTTTTCCCCGGTGCAGTCATCCCCCAGACTGCGTGGTCCGCCCCCGCTCTGGCCTTGTTGCAATATATCCCGACGGCGAATGTTCGGGATCATCAGGGGGTTCTAGATGAATTCACCACCTCAGCGTATCCCCAGATCCTCCGCGATGACAAGATTGGTGAGCGCGTCGATGCCAACACGCGCTTGGGCATAATATTCGGCTACTTTTCATTCGATAACTACTCCCTGAACAATCCCTACCCAACCGGTCAGGCAGGAGCCAGTGTGCCTGGATTCAACGGTCTGAATGCAGGCCGCGCACAATTGGCTGATCTAGGAATCACAAAGACGTTTGGAACCAGTGCCATCAATGAATTTCACGTCAGTTATACGCGCGACTCAAACGATCTGGGCAAGCCGGATGGCGGGCTGGGAGTCAGCCTCGCCTCCCAGGGCTTTACCGGCATCGTCCCGCTGGCGCCTAGTCAGGGAATTGAAAGCATTATCTTTAATAGCTTCTCAATTGGGTCCGTTCCCCAGGAGTTTCGCCAGATCAACAACGACTTCGGTTTGAATGACAATTTCTCAAAAATAGTCGGAACGCACTCGATCAAAATCGGGGCCCAGTTGGAATACGCCCAGATCAACACGTATCCTTTTGCCGATCTGAATGGTAGCTTTGACATTACCGGACAGCAGACTGGCCTGGACTTCGCGGATTTCCTAATTGGCGTTTCGAGCATTTACACTCAGAACCAACTGCGGGCGTTCTATGGCCGCAACAAGTATGTAGGTATCTACGGACAAGACAGTTGGCGCGTAATGCACAACCTCACCCTGAATTACGGCCTGCGATGGGACCGCATCGAGCCCTGGTACGAAAAATATAATAACAACATCACGTTTATTCCCGGCGAACAGTCCGTAGATTTCCCGACCGCGCCCGTCGGAATCGTGTATCCCGGAGATCCGGGCGTCTCGCGTACGCTGGCGCCTCCGGGAAATAAGGACTTCGCCCCACGCGTCGGTTTGGCATACTCGCCCGATGTGGGCCAGGATTCATTTTTCGGCAAAATCGTCGGAAGTCCCGGCAAGACAAGCATCCGGGCAGGCTTTGGGATGTTTTATGCGGCAATCCCGGGGGAATCCCTGGGATTGATCAGCGACAATGCCCCGTATGGATTCACCTACACGAGCCCTGCTCCGCCCCTTCTTGCGACGCCATTTGTGGACGTCACGGGCAACCCAGAAGGCCAGCGTTTCCCGGTGCAACTGGCGCCGTTAAATGTATCGCCAAGCAATCCAGACCCCAATATCAATTTCTCACAGTTCGAACCGATCAGCACAATACCTGGCTATAGAACCACCAACAGTATTCCGTACACCGAGGAGTATATGCTGTCATTGCAGAGGCAGATGGGAAACAATACCCTGCTCAGCATGACCTACGTGGGAAACCAGGGTCATCATCTTCCCGTACTCGAGCCAGCCAACCCCGGCAATCCCGCCCTGTGCTTGAGCATACTCGGGTGCGGTCCCGGGGGCGAAAACACCTATGAAACACGGGGCCCTTTGGGCTCCAAGTTCGGCGACGTCAGCTACCAGACGACCATCGGCAATTCCATCTACAACGCCGTGGAAGTTAGCCTGCACCATACCAGCGGGCGAGTCCAATTCTTTGTCAGCTACACATACAGCAAATCCACAGACCAAGGTTCGAACTTCGGTGACCAGTTGGACCCCTTCGCCCCGAATCTCCTTCGAGGACTCTCCTCCTTTGATATGAGGCAAAATTTTGTCGCGAGTTACACTTACAGAATCCCCTTCGAACACCTCTTTCGCGCCGACAACCGCTGGACGGAAGGTTGGTCGATCTCAGGAATCACGCGTTACAGTACCGGCTTCCCGGTGACGTTAATCAATCCTATTGACGATTCCTTGATCGGATCGCAGGGGAATGGCATCAACGCCACGGGTCTCGACGAACTCGATTACACGGGCGAACCGCTCAATCTGAATCACAACCCGCGCAATGGGAAGCCGTACTTCAACCCTCTAGCCTTTACTTCGCCAGCCGACGACCCGACGGTAGGTAACACGATAGCGAACACGATCGGCAACAGCGGCCGCCGGCCCTTCTCCGGGCCGGGAATCAACAACTACGACTTGACGTTGCAGAAAAACTTGAAGCTCACGGAATCGAAATCCTTCGAATTCCGGGTGGAAGCGTTTAATGCATTCAACCACGCACAGTTTTACGGTCCTTCAAGCGTGCAAGGCAACATTGGCAGCGCGACGTTTGGCCAAATCGTCAGCGCCGCCCCTCCACGACTGATCCAGCTCGTGGGGAAGATAACTTTTTGATGTTATTGTAACTCCCGGCTGAATCGAATCGTTTCAACCACTAGGGCCCATCACACAGATGCTCTTAGGTTTCGGCGCTGAAAGCGCTGCGGTGCGCTAGCCCAGGGCAACGCCCTGGGTTTCCCGCCCAACCAAATGTTGTGCGCCCTGAAAGGGCGCAAGGATTCCTCCGCCCCTTCAGGGCGACGCTATCATGATTACGATACCCGGGGCGTTGCCCCGGGCTTATTTCCTCCGCGCCTGTGGCGCGGCAAAGTTGCCGCACATTTATGAGATGACTTGTAGCGACTGAGACCTGGCCAGCTTTCACGCGTCTAATCTGCTCGCGATGGCTTTTCCCACTATTTCGGTTGTCGCCTTCCCTCCCACGTCCGGCGTGCGAAATTCCGGCTTGGCAAGCACATCCTCAATCGCCCGCTCGATGGCGTCCGCCGCCGCAGCTTCACCAAAGTGACGCAGCATCATTGCGCCCGACCAGATTTGTCCGATCGGATTTGCGATTCCTTTTCCGGCGATGTCGGGGGCCGATCCATGAACAGGCTCGAACATGGACGGATATTTTCTTTCCGGATTCATGTTGGCGGATGGCGCAATGCCGATGGACCCCGCAACGGCTGGTCCCAGATCCGAAAGAATGTCCCCAAACAGATTTGATCCTACGACCACGTCAAACCAGCCGGGGTGACGCACGAAGTGAGCCGTCAGGATGTCAATGTGATACTGATCGGTCCGCACGTCCGGAAACTCCTGCGCGATGGCGCGGAAGCGCTCGTCCCAGAACGGCATGGTGTGAATGATGCCATTCGATTTTGTGGCTGAGGTGACGTGCGACTTTCGTGTGCGCGCCAATTCAAACGCATAGCGCAGGATTCGATCCACGCCGCGCCGCGTGAAGATGGTCTGTTGCATGGCCATTTCTTCTTCTGTTCCACGGAAAATTCGCCCTCCCACGTCGGAATATTCGCCCTCCGTGTTTTCGCGCACCACGCAGAAATCGATTTCCCCGGGCTGCACATTCTTGAGCGGCGTTTCGATTCCCGCAAGCAGGCGCACCGGACGCAAGTTCACGTATTGCTCGAAAACGCGCCTGATCGGAATCAGTAATCCCCACAGCGAAATATGGTCCGGCACGCCCGGGTAGCCGACCGCGCCCAGAAAGATGGCGTCAAACGGGCGGAGCTGATCGAGCCCGTCGTCGGGCATCATTTTCCCGGTTTTGGCGTAGGTTTCGCAGCTCCAATCGAAATGCTGGAATGAAAATTTCAGGCCGAAGCGGCGTCCTGCCGCTTCGAGCACGCGCAGTCCTTCCGGCACAACCTCCTTACCAATTCCGTCACCGGGGATCACCGCAATTTTGTAAGTTTTCATCGGATTGAGCGCAAAGCTCCCTTCTCATGTTTCCCACACGTGTGGGATCGAGGCAATCGCGCGTGAATTGTATCAAGAGGGGACTGCTCGGATGGAGTTTATCTCCACTGGAGGGAAGAAATGAATCTACGCGGCACTGTATTTCAGGCCGGAGGGAATCGTTCTCCATTTGAGAAACGATTCCCTCTGCGGCCAGAATTGCAAATCAGTTTTGAGGTGGTGCACCTTGGTCGGCGCCGCCGGGTCCGCCCGGTCCCCCAGGCCCGCCCGGACCTCCCGGTGCACGGCCCCCGCGATAGGGCCCTCTCTGGTCGCGCTGCTGCAGTTCTTTGTCGAACTTGGCCTTTTGCTTGTCGTCAAGCTGGTCGCGAATTTGAGTCTCTGTGTCTTTCTGGATCTGCATCATTTTTGAGCGCATGGCTTGCCGGTCACCGCTCGAATCGTTTCTCAGATCCTCCATCTTTTTCTGCTCATCCACCAGAATCGGTTTAATTTTCGTCTGCTGATCGGACGTAAGATCAAAGTCCTTCGTCATCCGCTGAAGGCGGTCGTCGGGAGTCATCGGCATCCGGCGGCCACCTGCGCCCCCGGGACCTCTGCCAGGCCCATCTTGATTTTGCGCCGGCGCCGCGCCGTGCGTCAGCAAGGGCATGGCCAGCATCAAACTCAGAATCCAGTAAAAGCTACGTTTAGACATCATGTCGGATCTCCTCCCTGTTAGATCGTACAATCTTCTCCACAATTAAGGATTGCGCCCTTTTACGTTGCTCCCTTTCGGTTATCACTGTACGTATTCCTTTTCGGCCTCCGCCAAGTTCCACAATCTGGACAATATGCCAACCAAAGCAATGAAGCGCGAACCAGCGCAGTGGTGGTCCCAGCCGGATGGGAAAAGTACATTCCTTGTTGTTATGATGGCAACCCCATGATCTCGATTCGAAGTGCCGGGAAAAAAGACGAGGAAGCCATCGTTCGCCTGGTCAACACCGCATTTCTTGTCGAACTATTTTTCATCGAGCGCGACCGCACAAATCCCGAAACAGTCCGCACCCTGATGGAGAAGGGAAAGTTCCTGCTGGCGGAGGATGGACCGAGCCTCGTGGGGTGCGTATACGTGGAACTTCGCGGCGAGCGCGGATACCTTGGAATGCTTTCCGTCGAACCAGCGCGCCAAGGTATGGGCCTGGGGCGCCAGCTGATCGATGCCGCGGAGAACTTTTTCTTGGATTCGGGCTGCCGGTTCAGCGACTTGCTCATTGTCAACGTTCGCACGGAACTGCTGACCATGTATCTCAAGTTGGGATACGTCGAAACAGGCACTGCTGTCTACAAAGAAAGGGTGCCCACTAAAATGCCGGTCCACTTTATCGCCATGTCCAAATCCCTGGTAGACCTTTCCCCGAAGGACACCGAGATCAAAGCCGAAGGGTAATGCTGAATCACCCCAGAGGCTTCAGTCCGAAATCGTACTTGAGCTTGCGCCACGGACCATCCATTTTCGTTCCGTCCGGGGCCACGCCCGGCTGCTCGTGCGTGTAGTTGCCGATCAACGAATTCTTGACCCCGAACACGGCATCGCTGTCGAGGTATTTGTCTCCTTGAACGAAGACGTGGGTAACGAGTTTTTCGTGGCCCTTTGCAGAGATCATGAAATGAAGATGCGCCGGTCGCCAGGGATGCCGTGCTGTGGCCTGGATCATTTGGCCCACCGGGCCGTCGTAGGGGATGGGGTAGGGGCTTGGTAGAATCGACCAGAAATAAAAACGCCCCCGATCGTCCGCGCGAATTCTTCCCCGTAGCGTTGGCTGATCCAGATCGGAACGCTGTACGTCGTAATATCCATCCGTGTCGGATTGCCACACATCGATAACCGCTCCAGGGAGCGGGCCGCCCGTCGCGGAAGACACCGTCCCTTCGACGTATAACTTCTCGCCCTTCAGACCGCGCGAAACATCGAACCCCAGAGGGAATTCGGGAGGATTTTCCACGTAGAACGGCCCCAGCACGGTCGTCTGCGTGGCGCCCTCCGGCATCCGGTGGTTGATGGCATCCACAAGCATGGAAATGCCCAGCGTGTCCGAGAGCAGGATAAATTCCTGACGCTTGTCATCGCACATATGTCCCGTGCGGGTCAGGTAGTGGATCGCGAAATTCCATTCGTCAATTGTCAGATCGACATCGCGGACAAAGTCATGCAGGTGCCTGACCAGGCTGGTCATGATCGCTTTCAGGCGGGGATCAGGTGTGTTCTTGAACCTGTCGATCACCGCATCAGTAATATTCT
The DNA here is from genome assembly GCA_963705015.1 of Terriglobia bacterium. Taxonomy (GTDB): domain Bacteria; phylum Acidobacteriota; class Terriglobia; order Acidiferrales; family UBA7541; genus Palsa-360. The sequence continues at coordinate 3,350,180 of CAVPIN010000002.1, read as the reverse complement.
TCTCGTTGAAATCTCGCATAGAGCGTCTCCTTGTCAGCGCGTCCGCAATCCTCTCGCAGTGGGTGTCCGGACGTCCACCGATTTCTCGCAATCCAACTTTTGTCTTTTCTCCGCCGGAAAAGCCGCTCCCCGCAATACTAACTAGGAAACAGTTCGTGCCGAAACACGCGAGCCGCTTCATTATTCTAAGGTAGACTCCAATTTCTATTCCGAGTTTTGGGAGAGCATAAGACCGAGGGAGTTCATGGCGATCCTGGTAACCGGCGGGGCAGGCTATATCGGAAGCGCGACGGTGGAGGGCCTGCGGGCAAAAGGGGAGCAGGTCGTAGTGCTGGACGATTTCGTGCGAGGCCACCGCGCCGCGCTCGAGGATAGCATCCCAATCTATCAGGGGAATATCGGCGATCGCGAGCTGGTGGCCCGCATCGCCCGCGAGCACAAGCTGGAGTCCTGCATCCATTTCGCCGCATTAATCGAAGTGGGGGAATCCGTCATCGATCCCGCAAAGTATCTTGCGAACAACGTCGGACAAGGCATCGCTTTCATGGGCGCGCTGGTCCAGGAGGGCGTCCGCCAATTGGTGTTTTCTTCCACGGCGGCCGTGTACGGCGACCCCGAGCGAATTCCCATCACCGAAGAAAGCCGGCAATGGCCGAAAAATCCATACGGCTGGTCCAAGTTTTTCATGGAGCGCCTGCTCGAGTCCTACGACAATGCATATGGATTGAAGTTCGTCGCGCTGCGTTATTTCAACGCCGCCGGCGCCACCGAAAAGTGCGGAGAAGATCACCGGCCGGAGTCACATCTGATTCCCAACGCGCTGGCTGCCGCGCTGGGCCGCCAGCAAGCCATCCGCGTGTTCGGCAACAACTATCCGACGCCCGACGGAACGCCCATTCGTGACTATATCCATGTCGTGGACCTGGCCGACGCGCATATTCGAGCCCTCGACCATCTCCGGCGCGGCGGATCATCGGATTCTTTGAATCTTGGGACCGGTCACGGATATTCCGTCCTCGAAGTGATCGAATGTGCGCGCGAAATCACGGGCCGGGACATTCCTGTCAAAATGGAATCACCGCGCGCCGGCGATCCCGCCAGGCTAATCGCTGACCCCGCAAAGGCCGGAACCGTGCTCGGGTGGAAACCTGCTGTCTCTGATTTGGGTTCGATTATTCGTTCCGCCTGGGATTGGCGGTTGCGGCATCCGTCTGGTTACTCCGCTCAGTGAAATAGCGGAGGCTAAAAATTGCAGTCCGGGAGAAGTTCAAGAAGTTTCGGGCGGCGATACAACAAAGAGAGAATGCAGTTGTTTTCGCCACTCCGGCAATTTCACGGAGAAGGTGCCGTTCAAACGAGCATTCGACAGGACCGAATAGGCCGGGCGTTGCGCGGGTGTGGGATATTCACTTGTGGGGATGGGAATGACCCGGCGCGTGATCAACGGCAGATTGCTGGTAGCCGCTGCAAACCATGATGATGTCTTCGGAATCTTGGCAGCTTCTTCCAGAATGGCATTTGTGAAATCATACCAAGTCGTCTCGCCGCCCGCGGTCATGTGATAAATCCCGCTAACGTCGGCCAGGGAAATCGGGCCGCGCTCGCGGTCACAGATCTGCGCGAGAATCTTTGTGGTGGCGCGGGCGATTTCCCTGCTGAGCGTGGGGGCGCCGATCTGGTCTCGGACAATCTTCAGCTCTTCGCGTTGCGTGGCAAGCCGCAGGATGGTGAGAAGAAAATTCCGCCCCTGCGCCGCATACACCCATGCCGTGCGAAAGATCAGGTGAGCCGCATCCGATGCCTCAATCGCCCGTTCCCCTTCGAGCTTGGTTTTTCCATACACATTCTGCGGGTTCGCAGGATCGTCTTCGTCGTACGGCGTGGTTTTCGTGCCGTCAAACACGTAGTCCGTTGAATAATGGATAAGAGAAGCGCCGGTTTTCTTCGCCTCTTCAGCCATTACCGCGGGGGCTTCGGCGTTAATAACGCGGGCGACGGCTTGGTCCGATTCGGCCTTGTCCACTGCCGTGTAGGCCGCCGCATTCACAATGAATGCCGGGCGGGAAGTGCGGATCGCGTTCCGAATTTCTTCCGGCTTGGTCAGATCGAGCCGTTGCCGGTCGAGCGGCGTCACCTCGCCAATGCGTGGCAGCATCCTGTTCAATTCCCGTCCGACTTGCCCGGTCGTCCCGATTAGAAGAATTGCAGGTTTCATTTTTTAGGATAATGTGGCAGGAATTCCCGCGGCATCACCGCCAGGGTGGGATACTTGGCGTCTTTTTCAGAGACAACAGGATCCGCAATGCCCCAGGAGATGGCCAGGCCGGGATCATTCCAGATAATCCCATGCTCGCTTCCGGGATCGTAGAAGTCGCTGCATTTGTAAAGAAATTGAACCGTATCGGTCAGGGCCACGAAGCCGTGCGCAAATCCCCGTGGAATATAGATCTGATTTTGCTTTTCCGCAGAGAGCAGCACGCTCGTCCATTTCCCAAACGTCGGCGATCCGAGCCGTATATCCACCGCAACGTCCAATGCTTCTCCTTCCACCACGCGGCAGAGCTTGGCCTGCGCATGCTGCAGTTGATAGTGGAGACCCCGCAGCGTCCCCTTCGCGGAGCGCGAGTGGTTGTCCTGCACAAATACATCAGGGATGCCGAGGTCGGAAAATTTCTGCTGGTGATACGTCTCCAGAAAAAATCCCCGCGCGTCGCGGATGACTTTTGGCTGGAGTTCCCAGACCCCCGGAAGCGAAGTGTTCAATTTCTGCAAGCGAGTCAAATCCTGTCAGGTTGCCATGCCGGACGATTGCGATCCGGCATCACCGGGGAAGTTTCTGCCCGGCCGAGGAGAGAGCGTGCAGGGAGGAATCACGATTCTCATAATACTTGTCATAATAGGAGAGATATTCTCCATCACGGACGCCCGCCATCCACTTGGTATTCGCCTTGTACCAGTCGATGGTTTGCCGCAAACCTTCCTCCAGGGAAATTAAAGGTTTCCAGCCCAGGTCTTTCTCCATTTTTTCGCAGCGCAACGCGTACCGCCGGTCGTGCCCCGGGCGATCCTTCACATAAGAGAGCAGGGTTTCCGGTTTGCCGATCAAACGGAGGAGCTGGCGCGCGATCGTCAGATTTTCTTCTACGTCCAGGCCGCCGATATTGTAAACCTCGCCGACGCGGCCGCGCTCGAGAACCGCCAAAACCCCGCGGCAGTTGTCTTCCACGTGCAGCCAGTCCCGCTGCTGCTTTCCGTCACCGTAGATGGGGAGCGGCTTGATCGTTCATCGCGTTGGTGATCATCAGGGGAAGAAATTTTTCCGGAAATTGATATGGCCCATAATTATTGGACGAACGCGTGATCAGGCCCGGAAACCCGTAAGTGCGCACGTAGGAAAGAACCAGCAAATCCGAACTGGCTTTGGAGGCCGAATAGGGGCTGCTGGGCTGCATTGGCGAATCTTCGCTTGCGAAAGCGCCCGGCGGCATGTCCCCATAAACTTCGTCGGTCGAAATATGAACGAATCGCTCGATGTGCAGCTTCCGCGCCACTTGCAGCATGACAAACGTTCCCGTCACGTTGGTCTCGATGACGGCTGCAGGTTCGTAGATGCTGCGGTCCACGTGCGATTCGGCCGCAAAGTGGACCACGGCATGGCAGCCTCGCATCGCCTCTTCGACCGCTTTCGCGTCGCAAATATCTCCCCGGACGAAGGAGTAGTTGCGGATGATCCGCGACCGAATCCAGATTCGCGAGATTCCCGGCGTACGTCAGCTTGTCGTAATTTACGATTTCGTAATTCTTGTTGAGCGAGAGGACGTGCCGGATAAAGTTGGAACCGATGAATCCCGCGCCGCCCGTGACCAAGATTTTCATCAAGACCACTTCCTTCGCCCTCGCGCGTTGGGCCTCTCGGCCGCGGGGCATCTTGTTCGCACCTGTTTCGGCGACTAGATTATTGGCGCGCAGCAGGGATTCAAACGTGCCAGCATCGGTCCACCAGCCGTCCAGCACTTCATAAGTGAGCTTGCCTTCCTCAATGTAGAAATTATTCACGTCGGTGATTTCGAGTTCTCCGCGCCCGGATGGTTTCAGCCGGCGAATCTTCCGGAAAACCGTCTTATCGTAAAGATAGATTCCGATCACGGCGTAGTTTGATTTCGGCGCCTTGGGCTTCTCTTCAATTCCAATCACATGTTTTCCGCGGATTTCCGCCACGCCAAAACGTTGCGCGTCGGAAACTTCCTTCAGCAGAATCTTGGCGCCCTCCTCCTGCTTCTTGAAGTTCTCCACCGCCTGGCAGATGTTGTTCTCGATGATGTTGTCTCCCAGAATCACGCAGATCGATTCGTCACCGGCGAAATATTCCGCCAGCCCCAGAGCTTGCGCGATCCCGCCCTCGCCTTCCTGATAAGTGTAGTTGATGTGCTTCAATCCGAAATCACGCCCGTTCCCCAGCAGCCGCAAGAAGTCTCCCGCGTTCTTACCACCCGTCACCACCAGAATTTCTTCGATTCCCGCGTTGACCAGGGTCTGAATCGGATAATACAACATCGGTTTGTCGTAGATGGGGAGGAGATGCTTGTTGGTGACGCGTGTAAGAGGATTCAGCCGACTGCCCGTCCCGCCTGCCAGCACAACACCTTTCATGATGGCCCTCATTTTTGTTCTTCGTCTCGCCAAAGCTGGGCCCATTATCGGCCGCAAATCCTCGGGCAGTCAAACTCCATTCCGGAGGTTGTTGAAAAAGGCATCGCTCTGCACTTAACATGGCAGGCGGGGAGTTCAGGCAAGCGCCCACTTTGTTTGATTCAGGGCGCATTTACGAAACCAAAAACCCGGATAGGGACGACGCTCAATCCTGCGATCCATGCCGCTAAAGTCCTCCGAAGGCCTACATGATATCTATGAGGCATAAGATCTTGAAATTCTTCATTTGCTCTAGTTCCAATTCAATGTAACTGCCTTAGTTTCAATCTGTAACCTCTACAATCGATTGCCTATTCCTTGTTTTCTCCAAAATATCACCTCGCCTGTGCACGCTCGGAAGCGTGGTGGAACAACTCGGCAATACTTTTCACATTTCTTGACCCGAGATCGAATGCTGGAATGAAGGAAAATTATGGCCTAAATTCACTCGCGGCATAAGCCCAATGTACACAAGATGTTGCAACGACCCATGAGACTTCAAGATTGAATTTACGAACTTACGATTGTGGCAATCTGATTGCGAATTCAATGCCCGATCTTAGAAAAGGTCCTGCTAGCGGTATGCGCGGGGCATATTTGGATTTGAGCCCCAGATTTTGCCGAGGGCGAGCCGGGTCTGCTGAGAGCGTAATATTAAATCGCTGGGTGAAAAATTAAGACCCACGTGGTCTTAAGAGGGGGAATCTTCAAGGCGAGGCGAAACTTGCGGGAGACCAAATGGGACGCACAAATTCAAGACTCGCACGCACGCCAATGCAGGAATCTTTGATGGACTCGACACTCAGTTATCCGCGACTTGCGAGCCGGACTCCGATATCGAATGAGGCTACCCTATCCGAGAGCCTCTTCGATTCAATGTTGACACTTGAGCGGCTACGTGCCGAGCGGTCTCAGAAACCATTCGTCTTGATGCTGCTCAATGCTCATTCGGAGAACGCAAAGGCAGTTGAAATTCTCAAGCAAGCAGCCGAAGTTGCTTTAGTCAGCAAGCGGGAGATTGACCTCGTTGGTTGGTACAGTGAACACGCCACCCTGGGCGTTATCTTTACGGAAGTAAACCTGGAGGGAGATCGCCCAGTCCCTGAGATCCTTCGAGCCAAGATCGCGACAGCGCTGATCAAACATCTGGGCCGGGACCAGGCAGCCAAAATTGATATTTCCCTGCATGTCTTTCCCGAGAGTTTGGATAGGAATCAATCTGACCGCGTGGCGGAATCCCGGGTTTACCAAGATTTGGATCCGAAGGATCCTGGCGAGCGTTTGCCTGTTGTCGCCGCGCGCGAAACCGAAATTGCCGACACGGCCGCGATGCTGTTTGTGCTGCCGCCCCTGATTGTCTTAATTGCCGCTTTCCTGAAGCTGATCTCGGAGACACCCTAGCCTCCCGAAGTGGGAATGATGCAAGAAGGGCATGTGCTCTCATTCGACCCGGCAGACCCTTGGGACCTGGAACGAAATCCCCTATGCCTTCTTTTTTCATAGTCTTGCTGCCCACTTTGTATGGGTAAAACTTTTCCAGATTGTGGAACTATATTGATCTGAAGTATAGTTACATATGCTTTCGTCGTTCTCGAAATCGCTCTTATCTATTTAAAAGGACAAGTACTTAAGATGCCCCGCTTTCCCGGCCTCTTAATTGCGGGAAGAACGTAGACGAGGGATATGAGTGTCTCTAAGCCCTGCTGGCTGATCGGCAATTGTGCCTGTGCAGTTTGCGATATGCGATAGTGGATCGGTGATTTGGAAATGCTGACTGAAGACATTACAGCCAAAGACGTCATTGCCATTGTCCGGCGGCACCTCCTGCTTATCTTGCTGCTTGCCCTGTTTGGGGGGAGCATCGGCTACGCTCTCTCCCGATTCCTGCCGAAACGTTACACGTCCAAGACGTTGGTTCTCGTCCAGCAGCCAGAAACCGTGTCCGTGGCTTCACCCCTGATAGATAATAACAATCAGCGATTGGCGGCTATGCAGCAGCAGATCCTTAGCAGAACGCGCCTCGAGCCGGTCATCCGTGATCTCAGTTTGTATCAAACGGATATCGATCGTGTGTCCATGGAAGATTTGATTGACCGGCTGCGGAAAGCGATTGAGGTTTCTCCTGTGGCCCCGATGGCGGAGACGCGCGCCCAAAATCTTCCGGGCTTCACGATCAGTGTCGTATTCTCGAATCCAAATGTTGCTCAGCAGATTTGCGCCAAGATCACATCAATGTTCTTGGAGCAGAATCAGGAAATCAGCAAATCCGCCGTCAAGGAAAACACGGATTTCTTGAACAAAGAAGTGGAAGAGACGAAGACAAAATTAGACGAGCAGGATGCAAGACTCGCTGAATTCCAGCGCAAGTACCTGGGGTCGCTTCCCGAACAAAGTGAAATGAATTTGAATATGCTGACCGGGTTGAACACACAACTCGAGGCCGCCACCCAAGCTTTGAACCGGGCGCAACAAGACAAGAGCTTTACCGAATCTGTTTTGGCACAGCAGGTTGCGGCCTGGCAAGCAACCCAGGTGGGCCAGAATCCTGAAACTTACGAGCAACAACTTGCCACCCTGCAAGCGCAATTGCTTGCACTGGAGTCTAAGTACACGTCCGATCATCCAGACGTCATCAAAGCAAAAAATGACGTCGAAGCACTCAAGAAAAAAATGGCGGAAGCCGAGCAGCAACAAAAGAACCAGCCGGCTGAGAAATCCCCGCAATCGACAACCGAGCCCATGCAAATCCTTCAACTGCGGGCGCAGATTCACCAGTACGATCAGGTGATCAAGGAACGGTCGCAGCAGCAGGGAGATATTCAAAAGCAAATCGTCCTGTATCAGGCGCGGGTGCAGGCTAGCCCTGCGGTCGAGCAAGAATACAAGCTGATCACTCGCGACCACCAGGTGGTTTTGGAAGCTTACGACGACATGGTGAAAAAACGGGATCAGTCCGAAGTGGGGCAGCGCCTTGTGGAAAGCCAGGAAGGCGAGCATTTCCTGGTTTTAGATCCCGCTAACCTGCCGGATTCTCCTTCTTTCCCGAAATTGCCGCTGTTTGCCGGTGGAGGATTTGGCGCCGGCCTGGTGCTGGGACTCGGTATCGCACTCCTTTTGGAAGTTCAGGATACTTCGATGCGATCCGAACATGATGTCGAGGTCGTTCTCCGCCTGCCAGTCCTTGCGATGATACCGGTCATCACCGCGAACCCGGTCAGAGGGAGTGCGCCAGCATCCATCTTTCGATCCAAGGAAATTACGAAAGCATAAAATGCCCGAATTGCCGCCGGGTGCATTGGAGCTGAAAGGGAGTCATGAGTCGGATTCACGAAGCACTTAAGAGGGCAGAGCAAGAAAGGGCTGCAAGTAACACGGCCCAGAAGGTTGAAGAGCGCGTCGAGCGCACTGCCCCTAGTAATGCGATTGAAACCGCGGCTCCTCCCCCAGAGGTTTCCACACCTTCCATTTTGCAATTAATCCCTGTGCCAATGTCTAAGGCAGAAGCAATCCCTGAGACTCTGCAATTTGAGGAGATCTGGGCAAATTGCTCAAAACCTACATGGAAACCGAATCCTGATTTCCTGGTGTTTAGCAATCCCAATCCATTTCATCCAGGAACCGAGCAGTTTCGAACCTTGCGCTCGCGTCTCTATAGAATGCGAGACAGTCAGCCTTTGCAGACCATCCTGGTTTCCAGCGCGATTCCGGCGGAAGGCAAAACCCTCATTGCAGCCAATCTGGCCCATGCGATGGTTCGTCAGAAGGGATGCCGCGTACTGCTGATCGATGCGGACCTCCGATCACCCCGCACTCACATGCTGTTGGGGGCCCCTCCAACTCCAGGCTTGGCTGATTATCTTCAAAATGAGTCCAATGAGTTTGAAGTAATTCAGCGAGGGCATGAGGAGGGGTTTTGCTTTGTCCCTGCGGGGAATCACGTCACACATCCGTCAGAACTGATTTCCAGCGACCGCATGAAACAGTTCCTGGAACGCGTCAAGCCCGCATTTGACTGGATTATCATCGATTCGCCTCCAGCGCTTCCCGTAGCCGATGCCAGCGTGCTGGGGGGACTGTGCGACGGAGTGCTCTTCGTCGTGCGCGCCAAATCGACTCCTTCGGAGACATCTCAAAAGGCCTGCAAGGAACTGCGGGACACTCATATTCTTGGGGTTGTGCTAAACAGCGCTGATGAAACTGCGGAATATAGTTCGTATTATTCGAATACGCCATACGGACTACCCTCTGCTGCCAATTCAAAGAAGTAGGTTCCCGCTGATGAAACCTGGTTTCACCAGTCGCGAAGCTGTCTCTCTTTCCGACATGAATAGGGATCTATCCCTATAGGTGAAGGAAGCTGGCGCGACACTACGAATTTGACTACCCGGGGGAGGCTGCCAGAGGCCATCGTTCGACAGGCCGATCGGCCAAGGACGAGGGGGCGCATTTGGAAGCGTTTTGTCAAATTGTGGAAACTGCTTTCACGCTTGCTCCGCTCTAGCCACAACGTTTCATGGTGATTTGCCTCCCCGACTCCTGAATTTTTTTCAATCGACTCATTATAAAGGGGATAATAAAGGCACGATCGGCGCACATTCGTTCTCTCTTCACTGGCTTTGGCAGCCTGATTGCGACGTTCAAGTTGCAAGCCGACCCATTATATGGCGGTAGCCTAGCCAGGTTTGCCTGTTTCGGATTGGCGGGAATGCACAATTTGGAGACTTCCATACCTCATATGAGTCTTGAACTACGTGGCGAACAGTGGTTTGCGGTCCAAGTTAGGGCCCGGTGGGAACGATCGACTGCGACCTTGCTGGGAGGTAAAGGCTACCAGACTTTGCTGCCAACCTATGAGTGTCAGCAGGGCCGGAACGGCCAGTTAAAGAGCGCTCCGTTGTTCCCAGGCTATGTTTTCTGCCGATTCGACGGTCAGAAGCGGCTGCCTGTCCTAATAACTCCTGGAGTGATCGCTCTAGTTGGCAGGGGGCGTATCCCTGTTCCTGTGGAGCCGTCGGAAATCGACTCCATTCAGACGATGGTTTCCTCCGGACTACCCTTGAAACCCTGGCCCTACCTGGAAGTGGGACAGAAAGTTCGTATTGAGGACCAAGCGTTACAGGGCCTTGAAGGAATCCTGATTGCGTTCAAAGGCAGTCACCGAATCGTGGTTTCAGTCTCGCTACTCCGCCGGTCGGTCGCGCTGGAGATTGATCGAGAGCGCGTCAGTCCAATTCGCTCGAACCGCGAAAAGGTCGTTGATTTGTTTCCTTCTTATGAACATGCCATTGCTTGAGAAAGTTGAGAATGCGTAACGTGAAACGCAAGGGAGACCCTCGTAGTGGCAACTAGCCATCCAAGAACTGGTTTTCTGCGCCAGCCCAGAGTCCCCTTCCCTCCAGCCAATGGGAACGGTTCAGCTCACCCTATGGCTTCAGGGGAGGAGACTTTCCGAGCCATCCTGACGTTGGAGCGCCGCCGAGCGGAGCGATCTCGCAACCCATTCATCCTGATGCTGCTGGACGCCCATCAGGAAAATGGTACGGCAAGAATGATACTGCACAAGGCCATTGACGCCGTTGCGTCCTCCACCCGCGAGACCGATGCGCTCGGGTGGTACAAAGATGGATCGATTCTCGGCGTGATTTTTACGGAGGTAGGGAAAGAAGATCTGGCCTTGGCTAGCGAGATCCTGCGAGCGAAAATCCGGACCAGCCTGCAGGAGCAGTTGGGCAGCGAAACCGCAGGAAAAATTGCCATTTCCGTCCACTTATTTCCGGAAAAATGGGACCGCAACGGCCCCCATTGGGTCGCGGATTCCAAACTCTACCCTGAGCTCGACAAGCGGGCGCCAAACAAGAAGATCTCCCTTGGCGTCAAGCGCGCGATGGATATTATAGGCAGCGCTGCGTTGCTGCTTCTTCTGTCCCCGTTACTTGCGGTCATTGCCGCGATCATTAAACTGACCTCGGATGGCCCCGTGCTGTTTAAGCAGGAGCGGCTCGGCCGGTTTGGTCAGCGGTTCAATTGCCTGAAGTTCCGGACAATGCACGTAAACAACGATCCCAAGATTCACCAGGAGTACATTCAGCAATACATCGAGGGCAGCGCGGCGAAGAAGTCCGAGGACGGTGCGCCGACTGTCTATAAGATCACCAGCGACCCTCGCGTCACCCCGATCGGGCGATTCCTCCGGAAAAGCAGTTTGGACGAGGTTCCACAATTCTGGAATGTATTGCAGGGCACCATGTCGCTCGTAGGTCCGCGGCCCCCGGTCCCATACGAATTTGAAGTCTACGATGTTTGGCACCGTAGACGGGTGCTGGAAGTGAAGCCCGGAGTCACGGGTCTGTGGCAGGTCAGCGGCCGGAGTCGCCTCACATTTGATGAGATGGTCCGGTTGGACCTGCAATATTGCAAATCCTGGTCGTTGTGGCTCGATCTAAAGATTCTCTTTGCCACTCCACGCGCGGTACTCTCCGGAGAGGGCGCCTACTAAAAGTCGGATAAGAGCTGTGCTGCCGATTGCTCCATAGGCTGCATTGTGCAGCTATTCAAGGCGCCGCCGAGCCCCGAATCATTTTTGTAATTGGATTGACCGCTCTTGCTCGTCTGACTTGTTCCTCGTCTGCCGGTAACAATTATAAATATATTAATGAGTAATCGTAAATTTAGGTGCGGAATCAAGTACGAGAACGCGCAGGATCAGAAACACACCTCAATAGAGACCACTGTAAGAGGGAGAATCGAACAATGCGTCTAGCGGTGATTGGTTGCGGATACGTAGGGTTGGTGACGGGGAGCTGTCTGGCTGAAGCGGGGCACGATGTTGTGGCCATTGATAATGATCCGTGCCGGATCGCCACCCTTCAGGCAGGCCGTCTCCCAATTCATGAGCCCGGGCTAGACGCAGTCACCGAACGAGCACGAGCCGCTGGCCGATTGCGGTTCACCAGCGATTGTGCGGAAGGTGTGCGCACGGCGGAAGCCATTTTCATCTGCGTGGGCACGCCGCCTCTGGAATCCGGCGAGGCCGACCTTTCGGCGATTGACAACGTTGCTCAGGTGATTGCCGCGGCATCCAGTTCGCCGAAGCTGGTGATCGAAAAGAGCACCGTGCCGGCATTGACCGGGGAGCAGCTCCGCCGGGCGCTTGCCGCTTACGGCCGCAAGAACGGTACGACGTTCCGAGTTGCCTCCAACCCCGAATTTTTGCGCGAGGGCACAGCGGTTGGGGACTTTTTCCATCCCGATCGTATTGTCGTCGGCGTCAACGACAAAGAGTCAGAGCGCTTGCTGCGCGAGATTTACAAGCCCATCCTTGAGAGACGCTTTTTCTGTCCGGTCCATCAGCCGGCGTGCCCTTCGCGTTTGGACACTGCTTTTGTGGTGACCACGATTGCCAGCGCCGAACTCATAAAGCATGCATCGAATTCTTTTCTGGGCCTCAAGATTTCATACGCCAACGTGGTTGCGGACTTGTGTGAGCGAATCGGCGCGAATGTCGACGAGGTGACGCGCGCAGTTGGCCTCGATCCGCGCATCGGCCAGCAATTTCTGAGCGCGGGTCTGGGTTTCGGTGGTTTCTGCCTGCCGAAGGACATTCAGGCTTTTATCCACCTGGCAGACCGGCAAGGCGTGGATTTCAGTTTGCTGAAAGAAGTTGAGAAGATCAACAAGCGGCGCATTGACCAACTCATGGAAAAAGTGCATGCAGCCCTGTGGGTGGTGAAGGGGAAAAAGGTAGGCGTGCTGGGCCTGGCTTTCAAGCCAAATACGGATGATATCCGTTTTGCACCCGCCATTGAGGTCGTGCGCCGACTGCAAGCAGAGGGAGCACTGGTTCGCGGATCCGACCCTGTGGCCATAGAACGGGCCCGAGCCGCGTTGCCAGGTACTGAATTTCTCGAGGATCCTTATGAAGTTGCGAGAGGCGCTGACGCACTCCTATTGCTTACAGAGTGGAATGACTACCGGGAGCTTGATTGGCATCGTGTGTACAGCGAGATGGCCCGCCCGCTGGTTATCGACGCCCGTAATATGCTCTCACCCGCTGAAATGAAGGCGCTGGAGTTCGAGTATCACAGTTTTGGGCGACCTGAAGTGAACACCGGAGTACTGCTTCCGGTTGCTTGACATCGCAGCTCTTTGCCGATGTTCGTATTCGGGGACGCGATAGGTATCTGATTGCGCTGTGACCTGTAAGCATTCTGTCTTAATCCCGATCGCACGAATTTCGCTCGCTCCGCTAGGGTTTCCCCCGTCGGTTGCCATGCTAGGAAGGCTCACAGGCGCAACGGCAGCCGGCGTACCTGGCCTTGGAAGCTAGGTTGCGAAGACGCTGGAGACGCATTTTCATAGTAGCGGATTTTGACTGCTTGGTTAGCTCGGAAGGGCACAGCAAAATAATAGTAATAGTTTTCCGTAAAATGCCTGTGCGAGTCCAGGCACGTATTCTTTTCCTAGGCAAAAGCTCGCAGTTCACGCCTAACCCCTGCATTTGCAACAACTGGTCACCGTTCCAGCCCCCAAAACTGGCAACATAATTGCACTGTAATCACCGGGTTTTGACCACCTCAACGGCGGTAGCCCATCTAAACCATAAAGCTGACTCGGTTTGCCAATAGAGTAAAAGGCGGACGCATCCACGAGCTTTATTTTTAGTTTAGTTCAGCGTCAAAAGCCCCAACCAACGCGGGCATTTCCACGAGCGTTTATGCAAATGCGGAAGATAATGACCGTAGTAGGGGCCCGACCTCAGTTTATCAAAGCTGCGGCGGTAAGCCGCGAGTTGAGGAAACGGCACAAGGAAATATTGGTACACACGGGGCAGCACTATGACTATGAAATGTCCGGCATATTCTTTGACGGGCTCGAGATGGCGCCGCCCGATGTAAACTTGGAGATCGGCTCCGGTACACATGGAACTCAAACCGGGGCCATGCTGCAGGGTATCGAACAACTATTGCTTGCTGAACATCCTGATTGGCTCCTCATTTACGGCGATACGAATTCAACTCTGGCCGGCGCGCTGGCAGCCTCAAAGTTGTCTGTGCCCATAGTACATATCGAAGCCGGACTGAGAAGCTTCAATCGCTGCATGCCAGAGGAGATTAACCGCGTTGTGGCGGATCATCTATCGGAGTTGCTGCTTTGCCCGAGTACAACGGCGGTAAGTAATCTGGCTGCCGAAGGCATCTCGCGCAATGTTCACGACGTGGGGGATGTCATGTTGGACGTCCTTAACTGGGCGAAGACACGCCTTGATTCGAAACGACCGGAGATATTGGACGCGCTAAAATTGGAAGAGAAATCTTACGTACTCGCCACCGTGCACCGTAGTGAGAATACAGATGACTTGGCGCGGCTTTCGCAAATTCTGACGGCATTTAATTCACTCGATCAACCGATCGTATTTCCCGTTCATCCTCGCGCACGCAAAATTATCAACAAAGGGGATTTCCGGCTAAGACCCCATATCCACTTGATCGACCCTGTAGGCTACCTCGACATGATGACGCTGTCCGGGTCTGCGCGGCTGATTCTTACGGATTCTGGCGGATTGCAGAAGGAAGCCTATTGGCTCGGTGTGCCTTGCCTCACGTTGCGGGATGAAACCGAATGGGTTGAAACGGTGGAGGCAGGTTGGAACATTCTGGTGGGAGCCGATACCGAAACCATTGTCCACGCAGTGCGTTCATTTGCGCCGCCTTATTCTCATCGCGCACTTTACGGATCCGGGCAAGCAGCGTCAAGCTGTGTTGATCTCCTCGGGTAAGTTACTCACAGGAAGGAATCCATGCCAGACAAAACAAACGGCAACAACGGCATCAGCGGAAAGTCCAAAGTCAACGTAGCAGTCGTTGGGGTTGGTTACTGGGGCAAGAATCTTGTGCGCAATTTTCACGCGCTCGGTTCATTGGCTGCGCTGTGTGATGACCGGCAATCTGTGGAAGACACCTACCGCCCTCAATATGCGAACGTGAAATTCTATCGCGAATACAGCGCCGTCCTTGCTGATCCTTCCATCGACGCCGTGGCCCTGGCTACACCGGCGATTTCCCATTACGAAATGGCTAAGGCCGCGCTTTTGGCCGGGAAAGACGTTCTCGTCGAGAAGCCGCTTGCTATTGACGTGAAACACGGCGAGGAGCTGGTGCAACTGGCCGACGCCAAGCACCGCATTCTGATGGTTGGACACATTCTCAGGTACCACCCGGCTATTCTGGCGCTGCGGAAACTGATTCATGACGGAGCGCTCGGAAAGATCAACTATCTATATTCCAATCGTTTAAACATCGGGAAAATACGGACGGAAGAGAATATTCTCTGGAGCTTTGCTCCTCACGACATCTCCGTGATGCTTTCGCTCCTCAATGAAATGCCGATCCGCGTTACCTGCCAGGGTTCTGCGTATCTGAGTCGCGACGTAGCAGATGTGACCTTGAGCCACTTCGAATTCACCAGCGGAGTCCAGGCGCATATTTTTGTCAGCTGGCTGCACCCGATCAAGGAACAACGGCTCGTAATCGTCGGATCGGAAAAGATGGCTGTTTTCGACGATACCGCGGAACACAAGCTCGTCCTATATCCCCACAAAGTGGAATGGAAAAATTGGATCCCCACGGCAGTCAAGGCGGATGGAGAAATCGTCGGATTGGAGGATCGGGAGCCCCTGCGAGCGGAATGCCAACATTTCCTCGACTGCGTGGAGTTCAGAACTGCTCCAGTGAGCGATGGCGCAGAGGGCCTGAGAGTTTTGCGAGTTTTGGATGCCTGCCAACGGTCCATGGGCAACGGGAGAATTGCTTTAGATAATCCCGCAGCCAAGATTGAGAAACAGAGCCGTCCCTATGGCGTCCATGAATCTGCTTATGTCGATGACGGAGCCGAGGTCGGCGCAGGCACGAAGATCTGGCACTTTTCTCACGTCATGAAAGGCGCCCGAATCGGTGAGCGTTGCAGTATCGGTCAGAACGTGAACATTGACAACGGGACCGTGATCGGAAATAACGTCAAGATTCAAAATAACGTCTCTATCTATACCGGCGTGGTGATTGAAGATGACGTCTTTCTTGGACCCTCGTGTGTCCTGACGAACGTCACGAATCCCAGGTCGCAAGTAAACAGACACTCCTTGTACGAGACCACCCGGCTCAAGCGAGGTTGTACGATCGGGGCCAATTCGACCATCGTTTGCGGAACTACAATCGGGCGTTACGCCTTTGTCGGAGCTGGCGCGGTGGTTACCCGGAACGTCCCTGATTACGCGTTGGTCATCGGCAATCCGGCGCGCCAGGCGGGATGGGTAAGCCGTCACGGTCATCGGCTCCAATCGCCTGATTCCGACGGAGTGATGTTGTGTCCCGAGAGCGGATATCGTTACCAGGAAATTGAGCCTGGCGTTCTCCGATGTCTCGATCTGGATGAAGAAGCACCGCTGCCTACGGAACTGAGCAAGGGCACCAAATCCTATAAACAACTGAAAGAGGAAGCCAAGTATGCAAGTTCCCCTACTCGATCTTAAGGCGCAGTACGCAACGATCAAAGCTGAGGTCAATGCTGCGATCGCTGAGGTGATGGAATCCCAGCACTTTATCCTGGGACCGAAGGTGGAGGAGTGTGAGAAAGCGATCGCAGCTTACAGCGGCTGCACGCACGCGGTTGGTGTGTCATCGGGTAGCGATGCTCTGCTTGCATGCCTGATGGCTGAAAGCATCGGTCCCGGCGACGAAGTGATCACTACGCCGTATACATTTTTTGCCACGGCCGGCGCCATTGCGCGCTTGGGAGCCACTCCCGTATTCGTTGACATCGATCCAGCGACATACAACCTGAACGTCTCTCTGGTTTCGTCGAAGGTGACCAAGAAAACGCGGGCGATTATCCCCGTACACCTGTACGGCCAAATGGCCGATATGGACGCTGTAATGGCTGTGGCTGAGAAAAACGGACTCGTTGTCATCGAGGATGGCGCTCAAGCGATCGGCGCAGAATATAAGGGTCGGCGGGCCGGCAGCATCGGGCATTACGGATGTCTCTCGTTCTTCCCGTCAAAAAACCTTGGCGCCGCGGGCGATGGAGGGATGGTCGTCACGCGCGACGCTCAGCGTGCGGATAAACTGAAAGTTCTGCGTGCTCACGGCTCCAAACCCAAATATCATCACAAGATCGTTGGAGGAAATTTCCGGCTCGACGCTATTCAGGCGGCCATTGTATCGGCAAAGTTGCCACATTTGGATCAATGGACAGCCGCTCGTCAACGCAACGCGGCAAAATATGATCAATTATTCGCCGAGTCCGGGTTAACCAGCGCTGCAAACGGATCGCCGCTGGTCAAATCGCCGAGTGTCGTCACGAACCGCCCCATCTTCAATCAGTACGTCATTCGGGTTTCCGACCGCGATCAATTGCAAGCCAATTTGAAGCAACGCGGGATAGGTACCGAGGTTTATTACCCCGTCCCCATGCACCTTCAAGAGTGCTTCGCGTACTTGGGTCATGGAGTCGGAGCGTTCCCCGAGAGTGAAGGGGCTGCCAATGAGACATTGGCGCTTCCGATCCAGCCGGAACTTACCGAGGAGCAGCTCCGCTACGTAGTTGATTGTGTGAAAGACTTTTACGCAACGAGCCCTGCAACTGCGGGTAACCCCAAGAATACGGATAAAGTCCTGATCTCGTGATCGGAGTTATTCCCAAAGTCGGACAGGAAGCGGTCATTGAGGAGTTCTTCGAACTCTTCAAGACGCCATGGGAGTTCTACAAGCAAGGTCGAGCGTATGACGTCGTCCTTGCTGCGGCCAACGACATTCCGGAAGTCGACGCCAGGCTGATCCTTGTGTACGGCTCCGAAATTAAGAGTATCGATGCGCGCGAGGGCATCACAGAATGTTCGCGGCATAGCGGAGGGTCTCTAAGCTATCAGGGAATCGATCTTCCGGTGTATAGCGAGCTGCTGACGTTTGAACAGGGCAGGGGTACATCGTGTGCCGCGGCGAAATCCGGAATCGCAGGCCTGCGGCTCATGTCGGCGAAAAGCGCAACGGTCCTGCGCTTCGGATATGATTTGTTTCAAGAGGTCCAGTTCCTACTCTCGCACGGTCAACCGGTCGAGCAGGCGCACATCCCGACGCTCGACCTGCACATCAGGATGCTGCGGAGCTGGATACTGAACGAGGGGATTGCGCTCCTGGAGATCCCACCCGTTCCTGCGGGCCACAACTTTGCGGTTTGCCTGACGCACGATATTGACTTCGTGGGGATACGAAACCACAAATTCGACCATACGATGTGGGGATTTCTTTACCGTTCAACGGTCGGCGCGGTTCGAGAATTATTTCGTGGAAGAATTTCAGTAGCTCTTCTGTTCGGAATCTGGCGCGCAGCCGCATCCCTCCCGTTGGTCTTCCTCGGCTTGGCGAAGGATTTTTGGGAACCTTTTGAATGGTATTTGCGGGTTGAGAAAGGCCTGCCGGCTACTTACTTCCTCATCCCGTTCAAGCGGCGCAAGGGTAATCACGTTCCAGGCCGCCACGCGTCGCGACGCGCGAGCGCCTATGACGTGAGTGACCTTCCGCAATGGACGGCAGCCCTGCAGAAAGAACATTGCGAGCTTGGCGTTCATGGAATTGACGCCTGGCATAGCGTGGAGAAAGGGCGCGAGGAGCTGGCGCGAATCGCCGCCGTCACCGGAAAATCCAGCGTTGGCATCCGCATGCACTGGCTGCTGCGAAACGAGAACACACTGCAAGTCCTGGAGGAAGCAGGATACGCCTACGATTCCACGGTCGGCTATAACGAAACCATCGGCTACCGCGCAGGAACGGCGCAAGTATTTCGCCCAATTGGCGCGAAGGCGCTGCTCGAGCTACCCATGCACATCCAGGATGGCGCGCTGTTTTTCCCGGGCAGGCTCGACCTCCCGGAGCCGGAAGCCGAAAAGCGCTGCCAGACTTTGGTTAGCTGCGCCATTGACTCCGGCGGAGTGCTCACGCTGCTGTGGCACGATAGAAGCCACGGGCCTGAACGATTTTGGGGGAACTTCTATGCGAAACTCGTTCAAACACTGCGGTCTCTTAACCCGTGGTTCGGCACCGCTGGCCAGGTAGTCGGCTGGTTTCGGAAACGGCGTGACGTTCGTTTCGTACGCACCGAAACGATGGACGGCACGACTCAACTCTGCCTCCGCTATACCGGCGAACAAATTGTACCGCCATTGAATATCAGGATTCATCGCCCGTATGCGGGAGCAGGCGGGCGTGGCGAGAGATTGTCAGACTTTGTCGACATTTCCTGGAACGGCGAAACTGGCAACGAACTGGACCGATTGCTGCAAGGGCTCTCCGGATTTTCGGCGAAGCCAGGTGTGCCTGTGGGCCCCGATGAGTCCGACGAATTGATTACACGGAAAGGGCAGGCTGCGCCATCTCTTCTATGAAATCCATCTGCATACTGCTCCAGAACGATTACGAGTTTGACATTCGTGTGAGGCGAAAGGCGGAGGCCCTGGTGGCAGCGGGTTACTCCGTCGACGTGCTCGCATTGCGCAGCCCTCGAGGGCGAAAGACCTACACTCTGAATGGCGTACGCGTTTATACACTCTCGTTGGGCAAGCAACGGGGGTCTTTGGCGCGCTATGCCTTCGAGTACGTCGCCTTCTTTTTATGGGCTCTTTTTTGGGTAACGATCCGGATGCCACGGAACAGGTATGCCGTCATTGACGTAAATACGCTCCCCGATTTTCTGGACTTCGCCGCCGTGTTTGCCAAATGGATGGGAGCCAAGGTGATTTTGGACATGCATGAGATCACCCCCGAGTTCTATATGTCGAAGTATGGGATGAAGAAGGACTCACGGGTGATTCGACTTTTGGAATGGATTGAGAAGATCAGCTTCGGCTTTGCAGATCATGTGATCACAATCAACGAGCCCATCCAAGATCTCCTGGCCAGCCGCGGACTGCCTCTGGCGAAATCAACAGTCATTACAAACGCGGCGGACGATGCGCGCTTCATCTCCTACTCGAAAGCACCCGCTGCCGATGCTGCTGCCGTCCCGGGAACTTTCGTGATGATGTATCACGGGACGCTTACCAGAACCTACGGACTTGATATAGCCATTGAGGCATTCGCCTTGGCGCACGAGGCTATGCCGGGAGGAGAGTTCTGGATTTTGGGGAGTGGACCCGAAATAGGTCATCTAAAGGATCTCGTAAAACAACGCGGGTTGGCTTCGAAGGTAAAGTTGCTGGGGGTTGTCCCGCCAGCCGATATTCCCGCTTGGGTGAGCAAATGTGACATGGGGATTTTGCCCATGCGCCGCGACGTGTTTCTCGAGTTTGCGTCCCCTAATAAACTGGCGGAATACATCATCATGGGCAAGCCCGTCGTCGTTCCTCGCCTGAAGGCGACACGACACTATTTCACAGAGGATGCTTTAGCTTATTGTGAACCAAACGACACGAGTGACATGGCGAAACAGATGGTGCGCGTTTATCGTGATCGTGGACTGCGTGATCACTTGGCCGCGCGGGCCAAGGAACAATACGCGCCGATTTCTTGGACTGTGATGAAACAGAGATATTTGAGACTGATGGAAGAAATCGTTAGTCCTGTGCGCCGCACTTCGGAAACCTCACCAGTTGTTGAAACAACCGGTTTGCCGCGATAACTTTTGTTCTCTTAGGACCCGTGTGGGGAACGGCTGCCAAACACTGATTGCATGCCACAGCATCTGAGTTCGCGAACTTCGATTGAATCAACCCGGGAAGCATTTCATTCCGGGTGCGACGTTGTCGTACTTTGTTGGAATTCGCCCGGTGAGCCAGATGCCAATGCGCAGAAAATTACGGCGTTCCTGGGCGCAAAAGCGACGTACGTAACCCTTACCACGGACGAGTTGCATGGCGGTGCAACCCTTCAGCAACTGATACCGAGATGCACCTGTCTCATCGTCGATGCGGAAACGCTCGCTCAGGCTGTCGATGCGATGCAAGGCAAGGTCAGCGGTCTAAGCATCCTGACCAGTTCGGCGGAACACGTCTTCATCTACGGATTCGAGCAGACAGACCGTCACTCCGCGATTCTGCGGACTTTATCCTTGGGCAGCCTTCTTGGAGTTGCACCACCATCCGGCACTCATGCGATATTTCGGGTTGCCGATGAGCATCGTGAATGGTGTGGCCAATTCTCTGGACTTTCCCTGGGAGCAGTGGACGCACCGAGAGAGTCTTGTTTTGTCGAAGGGACCGAAGAACAGCGACACGACGTGATCATCCGGGCTGGCGACAAACCCTTCTTCGCTCGCAGCGTCAATGGCGGCTCAAAATTGTTCTTCCTGGCCTGTAGCGAATTGGCCGATATAGACGAGAAAGTAGGGCGAGAGGCACATATCCTATCGTGGTTCTCAAGACTGGTACCTCTGATGATGTTTCTGCGGCTCGCCTTGGGAAATCGTGTGTGGCACAGCAGCCACCCCCGGGCCTGTTTCATCATAGACGATCCCTTACTGACGAAGAGTTATGGATTTCTGGAGTTTCGACGACTCACGGACCTCATGCACCGGCAACGCTTCTCCGCATGCATCGCTTTCATCCCGTGGAATTATCGGCGGTCGAGCAAGCAGGTCGCTGAACTGTTTGCATCCGGCCATCCGATGTCTTCACTGTGCGTACATGGCTGCGACCATACCCGTGGGGAATTCGCGACTACGGACGTCAAGTCGCTCCACCAGAAAGCCCAAACGGCACTGGAACGAATGAAAACTCACGAACTTCTTTCCGGTGTCCGGTGCGACGAGATCATGGTATTTCCCCAGGGACTCTTTTCCGTCGAAGCCATCGCCGCCCTGAAGGATTCGGGATATCTGGCCGCAATCAACAGCGATGTGTGCCCCGCGATGACGGGTGAAACATTGTCCGTTCGGGACTTATTGGAAGTGGCGGTCACCAGATTTGCGGATTTTCCCCTGTTTGGCCGTCGCTACCCGCACGACGTCGCGGAGTTCGCTTTTGACCTCTTCCTGGGAAAGCCGGCATTGGCGGTTGAACACCATGGTTATTTTCGAGACGGGTACAGAGCGCTTGAAACATTCGTCAATCGAGTGAACGCTTTGGATAAGCGACTCGAATGGACCAACCTCGAGACAATTTGTTCCCGCGCCTGCCTAACGAAAACAGATGAATCCGGCGATATACATGTGCGGTTTTACACGAACCGCTTCCGGTTGAAAAACGAAGAAACCCAGACTCGTAGATATGTTTTGCTTTGGCGACAAACACCCAACGGGCCATCACCTGCCGTAACGATAGATGGACGGCGAGGGAACATCGAACGGGAAGATAGGGATTTTAAAATACGTATGTCGCTGGATCCCGGGCAAACTGCGGAGATCGAGATTACCTCGAGCGGCTGTGGGTCTGCCGGCTTCGCGCGCTCCCAGACGACAATCGAGAGAGCGAAGGTTTGGGTCCGCCGCATGTTTAGTGAATTCCGCGACAACTACGTGGACACCAATCGCGTGTTGAGCGAAGTTGTCTCCGCGGTTCGAAATTCACGGTCCCGGCGCACGGCTTCAAGATGCGCCGCCAATTAGCAACATGAAATGGATCTCCACGCTGCCCCAAGGTTCTTGTGGAACGCTGGCTCACCTTGCCTCGCCGTTCGGCGACTCGTGAGAGGAACTATGACAACACAACTACCCAGGTATGTACTCGTGACGCCCGTGCGAAACGAAGCCGCGTTTATCGAGAAAACGATCAAGTCGGTCGTCTCTCAAACCGTTCTTCCTGTGAAATGGGTAATCGTCAGCGACGGCTCGACCGATGGCACCGATGACATCGTGAAGCAGCATGCAGTTGATCACCCCTGGATAGAACTTGTCCGGACGCCCGAGCGCCGTGAGCGGAGTTTTGCGGGCAAGATTCATGCCTTCAACACTGGCTACTCCAAGATGGACAATGTGGAGTATGAGGCGATTGCGTGCCTGGACGGCGACATTTCCTTTGACGAGGAATACTTTCCCTTCTTGCTTCAAAAGCTGGCTGATGATCCGGCATTAGGATTGGTCGGAACACCATACAAGGACCCACTCAATCAGACCTATCATCGATTCGTCAGCATCGAGCACGTGACCGGCCCCTGCCAGTTGTTTCGGCGCAAGTGCTTCGAACAGATCGGCGGATATGTCCCGGTAAAGGGTGGCGCCGTGGATCGCATTGCGGACCTGGCTGCGAGAATGAACGGATGGAAGACGAGAACATTCACGGACAAAATGTATTTGCACTATCGGCACACGGGAACCGCCCAGCAGAACGTTTTAATGGCCAAGTTCAGAGATGGAGCCAAGGATTACTCTGTTGGAAGCTCTCCGATTTGGGAAATTTTCAGAACGGTCTATCAGATGACCAAGAGGCCTTTTTTCACTGGAGGATTAATGACCGCGGCGGGCTACTTCTGGGCGCTGGTTCGGCGTGTGGATAGGCCAGTCTCCCGCGAAATGGTCGCTTTTTGCAGACGCGAGCAGATGCAGCGATTGAAGGCGTTTGTCATTGGCGGGACGCGGGCAAGTTAGTGCTGGATGCTGGCCGTACAAATTCGTGCGCGGAAGCAAGATAGAATTGCTGTGTAGCGCAGAGTTCGGGGAGGTCGCCGATGGCTAAGGCACTGACCCACCTGCTGGTCGTGGTGGGGAGCGCGACCCGAGGTTCGAATCCCTTTCCTCTCCGCCTTCATTTCTAGCCGTATCCATCGAAATCTCCGTAACACATTTTGGTAGTTAGAATTATAAGCGTCCAGATTATGTCTTTGTTTGCGGTACTCATCCCCGAGAGCTCGAGAAAGGTCGCCATTCATGAAAGCATGCGGTAGGGAAGTCAAGGTTCGAGGACGGCTACTCCGGATTGCCCACCTCGATGCCGAGAAGTATCAGTTCCCGGAGGATCTAGAGGAGATAATTGATGCCCTCCGGAAATCCGAAGTTCGCATCGATCTTTTTACGTTTGTGCAGAAAGTTTCTGAGACTTCACCAAAACACTCTTACCCGATGGAATGGGACAACTTTGCCGTCCTGCCCATATCCACCTTCGACCACTGGTGGACCAAGCAGATCGACAATAAAACGCGGAACGTGGTCCGGAAAGCCGAGAAGAAGGGGGTAACCTTCCGGGTCGTACCTTTCGATGACGCCCTCGTACATGGAATTTGGGAGATTTACAATGAGAGTCCGGTCCGCCAAGGAAAGCCCTTCGCTCACTTTGGGAAGGACATTGAGACAGTGCGTAAGGAGGCCGCAACCTATCTGGATAGCAGTTTCTTCATCGGGGCATTTCTCGGCGAAAAGCTGATTGGTTTTGTCAAGTTGACAACCGACGAGGCTAGGACGCAAGCAGGCCTGATGCATATCGTCTCCATGATCCAGCACAGGGACAAGTCACCGACGAATGCGTTGATCGCTCAGGCCGTACGATCGTGCGCCGATCGAAGGATTGCTCATCTCGTGTATTCGCACTTTGCCTACGGGAACAAGCAGCGTGACGACCTCAGCGAATTTAAAGAGCGTAACGGCTTCCAGAGGGTCGATCTGCCCCGCTATTACGTGCCACTGACTCCCACGGGCTGGGCCGCATTCCACATGGGTCTGCACCACAGTATTGCTGACCACCTGCCAGAGCCCGTACTCGAGAAGCTCCGGGAACTCAGAAATGCCTGGCACAAACGCAAGTTCCAAGTCGCCACTGAGGCCTCTTAGAAAGAGAAAAAGCCTTGCCAGGAATCGTCGGTTTAATCACCAGGATGCCGCGCGAGCAGGCCGGGCGAGAACTTCGACAGATGATCGAAGCTCTTCGGCACGAGTCTTTCTATGTGACAGGAACCTGGATTGATGAGTCGCTGGGGGTATATGTCGGATGGGTAGCACGGAAGAACTCCTTCTCCGACGAGATGCCTCTTCACAACGAAAAAGGGGATGCCGTTCTCGTTTTTTCAGGCGAGGAGTTCCCCGAGCCGGGAACCGCTTGCCGCCTCAAACAACGAGGGCACAACGTCGACGCGGGGGGAGCTTCTTATCTCGTTCATCTCTATGAGGAAGACCCCGCCTTCCCGGCAGGTTTGAATGGGCGATTTCACGGACTTCTGGCGGACCGGACTCATGGAACCGTGATGCTCTTCAATGACCGGTACGGAATGCACCGGACCTATTATCACGAGTCGAAAGAGACCTTCTATTTTGCTGCGGAAGCCAAGGCCATCCTGGCGGTCCGTCCAGAACTTCGCAGCGCGAACCCCCGGTCACTGGGGGAATTTGTCGCCTGCGGCTGTGTGTTGGAGAACCGAACACTCTTCGAGGGCATCCACCTGCTGCCAGGTGCAGCGGCCTGGTACTTTCGGGACGGCTCCATCGAGCGGAAAGGCCAATACTTCCACCCGCGGGAGTGGGAGGACCAGGCTCCCTTGGAGCCAGAGTCCTACTATCAGGAATTGCGGAATTACTTCTCGAAAAACTTGCCGCGATACTTTAATGGCCGGGAGCAGATTGGGATTTCGCTGACCGGAGGATTAGACACCCGGATGATCATGGCCTGGCGAAAACCGCAGCCTCATTCGCTGCCCTGTTACACCTATGGGAGCATGTTCCGCGATTGCCAGGACGTCCACGTGGCGCGGCGGGTGGCCGAGTCGTGCGAACAATCCTACTCAGTAATCCAGGTAGGGAAGCAATTTCTCTCGAAGTTTCCGCTCTATGCTGAACGCAGTATATACCTCTCTGATGGGTGCACGGATTTAAGCCGTTCGCCCGATCTATACGTCAGTGAAAAGGCCCGCGAGATCGCGCCAGTTAGAATGGTGGGGACCTTTGGCAGCGAGGTCATTAGTCAAACCCCAATGTTCGAGACTGTTGAACCTCTGGATGGATTGTTCCGCCCTGATTTGCTTTCCCACATTCAACAGGCAGGGGTGACGTTCGCCGAAATCAGTCGTGGCCACGCGGCTACGTTTGCTGCATTCCGCCAAGCGCCTTGGTTTCACTCTGGAATTCTTGGGTTGGAGCAGACCCAGGTGGCTGTGCGGACTCCGTTCTTGGACAATGACTACGTCCGAACGGTCTTCCGCGCACCGAAGTCGAACATGGCAAGCAGCGACGTTCGGTTGAGGATGATTGCCGATGGCAACCCAGGTCTCGCTCGGATCCGAACCGACCGCGGTGTTGGCGGAAGTTTGGGAAGCCTCGGTGCAGCCTATCGCAGGTTCCTCGAGTTCACTTTCAAGGCGGAATACGCCTATGACTATGGTATGCCACAGTGGGTGGCCCGCATTGATCATGCACTCTCACCATTCCACCTGGAACGCCTTTTCCTCGGCAGGCACAAGTTGTTTCATTTTCGGGTCTGGTACCGGGATGCCCTGGCTGACTACGTTCGGCAAATGCTGCTGGACCCGCGCACGCTTTCCCGGCCATATGTCGAACCGAAGGCCCTCGAGACCATGGTACAAGGCCACCTTAAGGGAGTCCGGAACTACACGACCTCAATCCACAAAGTGCTGTCACTGGAGCTGCTGCATCGGGCTTTTTTTGACCCGAATTGATTCAAGTTTCTATTCCGATCAAACTCGGAAAGCCTCCAAGATCCAAATGACGAAGACGAGACTTACAGTTAGGATTTAGAGATTCAATGATTTCTGTATACAGCGGATAAAGGACATTTGCCATGCAAACCCTAAAATCAAACCTTCAAACGGCGCTAAAAAGAGTGGGAATTTACCATCGGTTGAGGGCTTCATCTATGTATGACCTCTACTGGAGCATAGCGGACAAGACGCTTCTCGAGGACAGACGCAGTGGCATTGATTTCTACCGTAAGCTTCTGATTGGATTCGAACCGGGAAATCTGATCTTCGACATTGGAGCAAACTATGGCGCTAAGACGTTTATGTTCTTAAGTTTAGGTGCACGGGTTGTCGCGGTTGAGCCAGATGAGGCAAACCAGGCAATTCTAAGGGAAATGTTTCTGAAGTATAGGGTCACCACCAAGCCAGTTGTTGTCGTTGGCCAAGCAGTGAGCGACAAGAGCGCTGTTGAGACGATGTGGATTGATAAGCCTGGATCGGCCTTGAACAGCTTCAGTCAAAAGTGGGTCGAGGCCCTAAAAAGCGATGAACAGCGCCTTGGGCGTAAAGTGGATTTTGCCCGGCAGAAGACCGTCCAGATGACTACCCTGGAAGAGTTAGTTGAAAAGCATGGTATGCCTTTTTTTGTTAAAATCGATGTTGAAGGTTATGAAATTAGCGTCATCAGAGGTTTAAAACGCCCCGTACCGTATCTTTCGTTTGAAGTGAATTTACCTGAGTTTCGGCCGGAAGGCTTGCAATGCGTAGAGCTTCTCGGGCGCCTGGCTGCGCATGGAAGGTTCAACTACGCAGTCGATTGTCTGGATGGTTTGGTCCTGCGAGAATGGGTTGACGCATCAGAATTTTTGCGGCTGCTCAGCCAATGTGCCGACAAAAGTATCGAAGTGTTTTGGAAAACGTACAGATCGGATGGATCATAAGGCAGGTCTCTACGTTTCGGCGCCATCAGTCCCTGCCAGCGCCTTGAATACCTAACGGACACATTTGAACCCATTTGGCTACTGAACCACGCCCATTAGACTTACAATGATGTCAACACTCGAAATCCAGCATCACCCCAAGGTCAACCCGAGATGAGTCACCAAATTGATTTGGAAATGATGACCGGGAGGTTGTCACGCCCCCAATAGTTGCCACCGTTGTCTTCGCCATCGGGATTCTAACGCTCTTTTGGTTGGACCGGGATCGGGAGACCCGGGTATCCAAAGCCCTTTGGATTCCGATCATTTGGGTAATGCTGGTTATCTCCAGACCGGTGTCTGAATGGATACAGGGGGTGCCAACGGATCGTCCAATCGTTGACCTCGATGTTGACCCGATTCAGCGGAGCCTCTTCGCCGGACTCTGGCTAATCGGGGTCCTGGTGCTTTTGGGGAGACGCCGCAGGGTATTAGCGCTGTTGCGAGATAACGGGCCGATCTTGCTGTTCTTTTCGTATTGCACGGTAAGCCTGGTCTGGTCCGATTATCCTGGTGTGGCGCTCACACGTTTGATCAAGGCGTTCGGCGACCTCGCGATGGTCATGATTGTCCTGACCGATTCTGAGCCATCCCTTGCGTTCAAGAAATTTCTAGCGCGGGCGGGTTTTCTGCTCGTCCCCATTTCTATTTTGTTAATCAAGTACTATCCGGAGCGGGCGGTTGGTTATAAGGCAGGGGACGGGAAGAAGGTATTCACCGGTGTTACAACCAACAAGAACTTGCTTGGGGTGATCCTGCTCCTCTACGGACTCGCCGCCGCTTGGCGTGTTCTCCAAGGGCTCCGCGAGAGGAAGCACGCTCAAAGCAACCAGCCGCTGATCGCTCAAGCGGTGCTTCTGGGTATGATCTTTTGGCTTTTTTGGAAGGCTAACTCCATGACATCCCTGGCGTCCTTCGTGCTGGCAGGGAGCTTGATCGTGGCGACGAACTTTAGTTGGCTGGCTCGAAAGCGGGCAATTGTGCACTTTCTCGTGGTCATCGTGATTGCCATTGCCTCCATCGCTTTGTTCTTCGATGCAGGAGGAGCCATGCTGCAAGCGGTAGGCAGGGACCCCTCCCTCACTGGCCGGACCGAACTTTGGCAGGATGTTATTAATTTATCCGGAAACCCGTTGTTCGGGACTGGCTTTGAGAGCTTTTGGCAGGGAACGCGACTCAAGTGGCTCTGGACCAAGTACTGGTGGCACCCGAACGAGGCTCATGACGGATATTTGGAAGTTTACTTGAACCTGGGCTGGATCGGTATCTCCTTGTTGGCACTCCTCATCTTGTCGGGCTATCGGAACATTCTCCGTATGCTCCGCCGGGACCCTGAGGCAAGTAGGATCAGGCTGGCGTATCTTGTCGTCGCGTTGATTTTCAGTTTCACCGAGGCGGGGTTCAGGTTGATGAACCCCATTTGGATCTTCTTCCTGCTGGCCATAGCCGCTGTTCCGGAGTCTGCAGTTCCGAAGGGCTCGGAAGTGACCCCGGAAGAGACATTACCGCAGTACTACACTGACCTGCGGCCAGCCAAAGCACGCGTGTATGCGAAGATTGGTTGAAGCCATCTGGCGAGTGCAGCGCAATCCCGAGTGTTGCCCGTGTAGGCGTTCTCTCACCTTCGCCGGGACATCGCAGCGGCCCCTTGCTGAGATAATCTGACCGGGAGGGGTTCCCTAAGGCAGCTTTCGGGCGGAGGTTTCGGGATTCTGCGAAGTCCACAAAAGTGGTAATAGATTTCCACATGGTGTCTAAGTTCATCGAAAACTGAACTAGGGCATGGCAAAAAGGACTCCAAAAAACAATAAACCTTTTATTTTCAACGATCAGTAGCTATGTCAGTTTGTGCGTAATGGCGCGCTGATTGCGATATATGAATGCGTTCAGTTGGTGCGGCTGCCCGTTGGCAATTCACTTGATTGCCACGCAAAGCCCCATATGTCTTGCAACGGATATTAGGACAAGCGGCGATCGCGGTCTGATCTGCCAGTTAGCACACAAGTTCTTCAAAGAGCATGAGGAATCAAATTAAACAAAGTGCTTCTAAGGCTTCGGTTTTACCCCCAACGGTTTGCTCCAAAGACGGTTGGAGCGACGGGAGCGAAGCCGCTCACGAGTTCACGGAATCGTACCCGGAACCTCCGATCGAAGTCGGATTGCTCACAGGGGGCATCGACAAGCCGTATGCATTTGGTTTGGCCATGGCGCTGAAATCAAAGGGCGTGCGCCTGGACTTCATCGGCAGCGATGAAGTGGACAGCCATGAACTTCATACCAGTCCAAACCTGAAGTTTCTAAACTTGAGAGGCAATCAGCAGGATGCCAATTTCGCAACGAAGATGCGCAGGATATTGATTTACTATGCGCGACTCATCCGCTACGCCTCTGCTGCCAAGCCCAAAGTATTTCATATTCTTTGGAACAACAGGTTCCAGACATTCGACCGTACCGTACTGATGCTCTACTACAAGCTGCAGGGGAAGAAGATCGTCTTCACTGCGCACAACGTTAACGCAGCAAAGAGGGACTCGAAAGACTCGCTGCTCAATCGTCTTACGTTGAGAATTCAATATCAGCTTGCCAATCATATTTTCGTTCATACCGAAATCATGAAGATGGAACTGCTCAAGGATTTCGGTGTTCATGAAGCAGCAGTGACCGTCATTCCTTTTGGGATTAACAATGCCGTTCCCCACACCGCCGCCCTCACTCCTGAGAAAGCCAAGAAGCAGCTGGGCATCAAGAACGGTGAGAGATCCATCCTGTTCTTCGGCAGAATCGGACCTTACAAGGGTCTCGAGTACCTGGTCGATGCATTTGAAAAGATTGTCGTTAAGCATTCCGGCTATCGACTGATTATCGTCGGTAAGCCGAAGGCAGGCGCCGAGAAATACCTGGAAGACATCCAGAGGACAATTAGCTCTGATCCAGAATCGGGACGAGTGATCCAAAAGATCGGATTCATTCCGGATGAAGAGACCGAGCTGTATTTCAAGGCAGCGGACGTGGTGGTAATTCCCTATACCAGCGCATCTCAAAGCGGCGTGTTGTTCCTGGGATACAGTTTTGGCCTTCCAGTCATCGCCACAGACGTGGGGTCCATGAAGGATGACATCGTTGAAGGCAGGACAGGGCTTCTATGCAAGGCCCGCGATTCCGTTGATCTGGCGCGTGCAATCGAGGGGTATTTTGCGGGCGACATGTACAAGCATCTGGACGAGCGGCGCCAAGAAATACGCGACTACGCCAACGACAGGAATTCATGGGACGTGGTTGGCGATATCATTCGGGGCGTATATGCGCAACTGTCTGGGAGGCAGCCATCTTGAAGCCTTTGGTTTCAATCCTAATCCCTGCGTTCAATGCGCAGGAATGGATCGCTGACACCCTCCGGTCGGCGGTCGCACAAACGTGGAAACACAAGGAGATCATTGTTGTTGATGATGGGTCGACCGATCAAACACTGACAATTGCCCGCCAGTTTGAGTCGAGTTGCGTCCGCGTGTTCACGCAGAAGAATCAGGGCGCAGCCGCAACCAGAAACAAGGCCTTCTCTTTGAGCCAAGGAGATTACATTCAGTGGCTCGATGCCGATGACCTTTTGGCGCCGGACAAGATTGCCAAACAATTGGAGGCCCTGCACCAGGATGAAAGCAAACGGATCGTTCTTTCCTCCGCTTGGGGGAAATTTATATACCGGTATTACAGGGCCAAGTTCAACCCGACTGCGCTATGGTGTGATCTGTCTCGCGCTGAGTGGCTGCGGCGCAAAATGGAGCAAAACCTTCACATGCAGACCGCTACGTGGCTTGTAAGTCGCGAACTGACCGAAGCTGCCGGTCCCTGGAACACACAATTGTTGGGAGACGACGACGGCGAATACTTCTGCCGCATCCTTCTCGCCAGCGATGGCGTGCGATTTGTGCCGGAAGCAAAGGTGTTCTATCGCGCGACCCCCAACAGCCTGAGCTATATCGGCCTATCGGACAGAAAAGTGGTGGCCCAGTGGCACTCCATGCAGCTACACATCGGCTATCTGCGTTCCTTGGAGGACAGTCCAAAGGTACGAGCCGCTTGCGTCAGGTACATGCAGAACTGGCTTATTCACTTTTATCCGGAAAGACTCGATCTGGTGCAACAAATGCGGCGGGTGGCTGGGGAGCTGGGAGGAAAGCTGGAGATCCCACGTTTGTCCTGGAAATACGCCTGGATCGAGGCGATTTTTGGCTGGCGTCTTGCGAAGCGTGCCCAAGTATTCCTGCCTCCGATCAGGTCGGCCTTGGTACGGTTTTGGGACAAAACGCTATTTCGCATTGAACACAGAAGTTTTTCAGGCGACTTCGGAATTTGACTGTGCTGGGCGCAATTTCATTGACGAATTTCTCGGGTATCGTCGCAACCCCGGCGCACCGATTCTTGACGGCGCCCACCCGGGCTTCCCTTGCGGCTCAGCATTCCGGGAGACTGCAGCTGCGATCGAGTCGTATTTCTGGAAACACAGCAACACTGCCTGATGCCGCATGGGTGGAACATTTGGGATCTTTTTGATTGGAGTAAACCTATGATAATCACACGCACTCCCCTTCGGGTCTCATTCTTCGGTGGTGGCACCGACTACCCTGTTTGGTTCCGTGAATTTGGCGGGTCGGTACTGTCGACGACGATCGACAAATGTTGCTATATCACGTGTCGACGGCTGCCGCCGTTTTTTGAATACCACAGTCGCGTTTCCTATTCCAAAGTTGAGAACGTCAATCTCAACGATGCGATCGAGCATCCCTCGGTGCGCGGGTGCCTCCAATACATGGGTATCGAAGAAGGCGTGGAAATCCACCATGTGGCTGACTTGCCCGCTCGAACCGGCTTGGGCACGAGTTCCGCGTTTACCGTGGGGCTTCTCCTGGCTCTGTATGCCCTCAAGGATCAGATGCGCGATAAGCAAGCGCTTGCCACAGAGGCGATACACGTGGAAAGGGATATCCTGCGCGAGGCCGTTGGCTCACAAGACCAAATCAGCGCCGCCTATGGAGGCTTCAATCGCATCAATTTCCACACGGATGACACATTCGAGGTGAAGCGCATATTAACTTCACAAAGCAGATTTGCGGAACTCCAGCAAAATATGGCGCTTTATTTTACGGGATTTGCTCGAACCGCCTCCGAAGTTGCCCAAGAGCAACTGAAAATGACACCTCACAAACAGAGGGAATTGGACACCATGCTTCAACTGGTTGACGAAGCAGAGTCCATTCTCACGAACTCAAATCGCTCATTGGATGAGTTTGGCCGATTGCTACACGAGAGCTGGCAGATCAAGAGAACGCTCACTCAAAAGATCACCAACGCAAATATCGACGAAATCTACGACGCCGGGATCAGCGCTGGCGCCCTGGGAGGCAAGCTTCTGGGTGCCGGGGGTGGCGGCTTTATGCTCTTCTATGTACCACCCGAACGGCGAGAAGCGTTGAGGTTGCGGTTGAAAAAGCTCCTGTGCGTACCGTTCGGCTTTTCGAATTCGGGCGGTCAGGTTGTCGTATACGAACCCGAGGCGGTGTACGACAAATCGCTCAGCAACGAGCGGGTCGCGGTATATGCCCATGATGCCTGATGCCGTAATCCTATGCGGAGGCGCAGGCCTTCGGCTGAAGAGTGTTACGGGAGATGCTCCCAAGACGATGGCTAGCGTCGCCGGTCGGCCGTTCATGGAGTTCCTGCTTCTTCAGTTGCAGCGGCACGGTTTTTCGCGCGTCATTTTAAGTGTAGGCTATCAACAGCACGTAATCCGCGACCATTTTGGCAGCGAGGCATTCGGCCTGGAAGTGCTATATTCCTCCGAACCCTCCCCCCTTGGAACCGGCGGCGCATTGCGTCAGGCGGCCAACTTGTTGACGACTGAAAGCGCCCTGGTCATGAATGGCGATAGCTACACGGATGTCGATTTATGCCGGCTTGCGAACACTCATCTCCAGGACAAAGCGGATTTGACGGTCGTTGTCATTACCGAGGACCGAAGTGACGCCGGCACTGTACTGCTGGACCACAACCATAGAATAACGACCTTTGCGGAAAAGCGCCCCGTTCAAAGCGCGCGTTACCGTAGTGCCGGCATTTACATGCTCAGCAGGCAGCTCGTGGATCGTATTCCGCAGGCCGTGCAGATTTCCTTAGAGGAAAAGGTCTTCCCAGGGTGGATTGCGGAGGGCCGAAACGTTCGAGCGTTGGTTCATCCAGGCAAGTGCATAGACATCGGCACCCCAGAACGCTTTCAGGGTGCACAAGACATTTTTGCAAACGTCGAAGCTGCGGGAAGCGCGCCTCGAAACGAGGGTCAAATATGAAAGTAATGATTACAGGAGCCGCGGGCTTTATTGGCGGGTTTCTTGCAAAGCACTGCTTGCACGAAGGTTGTTCTGTGCTCGGAATTGATTTCCGTGAACCCGGCGAGGCATGGTCCGATGCCGTCTTCGAGCGCCGTGACATTCGCGACGCTGCGCATTTATCGGCGCTGCTATCGAACTTCCGGCCAGATCGTGTATTCCATTTGGCCGCTCAGAGTTTTCCGACTGTGTCGCTCCTCCGGCCGCAGGAAACCATGGACATCAATGTCATTGGGACCATAAACCTGTTTGAGGGCCTTCGCGCATCGGAGATCAAGCCTGTGGTCGTTGTCGCATGTTCAAGTGCGGAGTACGGACCGGTGGCGAGCCGCGATTTGCCAACCCGGGAAGATCATCCACTTCGTCCTCTGCACCCCTATGGCGTCAGCAAGGTTGCTCAGGACCTGCTCGCCGCGCAATATTTTTACAACTATGGAATTCCCTCGGTCAGGATTCGAATATTTAACACAACCGGGCCCGGCAAAACGGGAGATGTCTGCTCCGACCTTGCTCGGCGGGCTAT
Organism: Terriglobia bacterium; assembly: GCA_963705015.1. Taxonomy (GTDB): domain Bacteria; phylum Acidobacteriota; class Terriglobia; order Acidiferrales; family UBA7541; genus Palsa-360. Next base: position 3,316,009 of record CAVPIN010000002.1, on the reverse strand, counting down.
CGAAATCGAAATGGGCATCCGACGGCCGATCATGACGGTAGGGAATACCACGAACCGTCGCGCCATAGTGGACGTGCGTGATTTTGTACGCGCGCTCTGGTTATCGGCAGAACATTGCAAGGCCGGTGAGGTTTACAATATTGGCGCCGATCAGACCTACTCCGTCCAGGAGATAATTGAAGGCCTCCGGGCGCAATTGGGAGTCAACTTCCAGGTGGAGCAGGAAGCAGCGCTGGTGCGAGCGTGTGACGAGCCTGTGATCGCGGGAGATAACTCCAAGTTCCGAAGCTGTTGCGCGTGGACGCCGGAGGTTCCGCTCACTACCACGTTGCGGGATATGCTGGACTGGTGGAGAGCTCGACTTGCGGCGTCGCCGTGGCCGGTACTGCAGGAAACGGGCGAACGCGATACATAGTCCATGTCTAAGGCTTTGCATTCCAGCAAGATGGATTGCAAACTGGGAGACGCAATGATGCAACAAGAAGTTACCGTAACCATGCGAGATTTGGTCCGCAGCCGGATTGAGAGCAGCATCGATCTCAAGAAGAAATTGCTCGCGGATGCCTCTTTTCATGACCTCGTGGCCCAAGTGGCAATGGAAATTGTCACTTCGCTCAAAGCCGGAGGAAAGGTCTTATTCTTCGGAAATGGTGGAAGCGCCGCGGATGCACAACACTTAACCGCCGAATTTACGGGTCGCTACTTGAAAGAGCGGTGTGCCTTGCCGGCGTTGGCCTTGAGCGTGAATTCCTCCTCGGTTACGGCAATCGGGAACGATTATGGATTCGATCTTGTCTTCGCCCGTCAACTGGATGCCCTGGGTAAAGCTGGGGATGTTGCAGTTGGCATCACCACCAGCGGAAATTCGCCCAATGTAGTCCGTGCGTTTGAGGTTGCGAAATCGAAATCCATCGTGACTGTCGCATTCACAGGAGAATCCGGCGGAGTCGTGAAAAATGTGGCGGATTATTCTATTCGCATTCCTTCGGAGGAAACACCCCGCATTCAAGAGTGCCATATTCTGACAGGACACATGATCTGCGAGATTGTTGAACAGATGCTGTCTTAAGCGGCTGACCCCATGGCCTCGGAGACGTACTTACTAACCGGCGTGGGCACCTCAGAAATTCGGAGCTGCTTCACACTAACCTACAGCCATGAGAATTGTATTTTCAAACGCGGGACGAGTTCTCAGGGGTCCCGCCATTTTTATTGACCGCGACGGAGTTGTGAATTTCAGGAGAGCGAACGACTATGTACTCGAGTGGTCACAGTTCGCCTTCATGCCTGGCATCCGGAAGGCTCTCAAGGAACTGTCAACTCTCAACCTTCCGATGATCATGATTTCCAATCAAGCTGCCGTCGGAAAAGGACTCCTCTCTGAATTTGCCCTGGAAGAGATCACTGCGCGGATGAATCATGCTCTTCTTGCGGACGGTACAACACTTACCGCGGCTTATTTCTGCACTCACAGGCCTGACGAGCATTGCGCGTGCAGGAAACCTCAGCCTGAGTTGCTCCACAAAGCGGCCGCCGATTTCAATATTGATTTAGCGCGTTCGATCTTCATCGGCGACTCCGACACAGATGTTGGGGCTGCCCGATCGGCGGGGTGTCAGCCAGTGTTGTTTGGCCCAGGTCTTAGTTCGCGTTCCGATTCACGGGAATGGGTGACGGGGCTGCCCGTTGCTCACACAGCAGGAGAACTCTTCCAAGTTGCTGACAGTGCATTAACGGCCGCGAACCAGTCTGTCTAAGCCCGAAATTCCTCTAGCCTTCAAGTCGCTGTATCCTCTACCTAGTCTCGGTTTACCCCTATGATCGAATTGTAATCAACCTTGGAATCTTTGGGCGGCGCTTTTCAGGTTGGTGCGGGAATGGTGATCAATCTCCGGGCCTCGGATGGGCTGGTCCTACTTGACGCGGTTGGGGTAGCTTGCCCGGCGCAAAGGTAAGGTCAATTCACGGTTGCCCTGACGTTTGACGGCGGGGCGGGGCGATTTTGTTGGCTGTAACATGTGTCTGCGCTAAATATCAAGATGCCGTTGCTGTCTGTTGGAGTGGTTTCGTAGCAGAGCCTGGCGGGTATTTGGTACGCATGGCCTGCGTAGCCGGGAATGTCACCGCCAGTCACATCTGGCCCAACTGGAGGCCATGAAACCGAACCGAACCAACCAGGCTGGGAATTCAGATAGAACGAAGGTGGAAGCGACTGGTTGGACGGAACTGGATTTGCGAAGTCCGTGAGGGTCGAAGGCACTTCGCTTGCCAGGAAGCGCGTAGCTGCGTTCACGGTGTCGTAATTACCCCAACGCATCAGCGTGATCTCCACCCGCGGATCGGTGGAGAGAGTTTCGTTATCTGGGTCTCCGAAAGAATAGATGTCAAGAGGGTTCGAGGTAAGGTTGGTTTCGTAGAGGGTGTAATATCCGGTCCGTCCAAGGACGTTTCCTATCACATTGAAAAACCTCGAATCTCTCCACAAATGAACGACATCAGTGTTGGCGTTTTTCACCGGATTATTCCAGATGTCGCCGTACCAATGATTCCGAAAGAACGTAGAAAAATGGTGAGTTCCATGGACGTTGTCGGCTTGAATCCCCAGGCCACTATTTCCTTCATATAAAGTCATCGCAGTTCCAGCATCGTGTTCGACGAACATGGGCTGTTCCCATCCGGGAGCGGAACCACCGGCGTCATAGTTGTCGTCAATGCTAAAATTGTAGCTGAATACGGAGCCCACACTTGCGGAGTTAAGTACAAACGGTGCGGTCACATGCTGGGTGATGTTGTTTTGAACAAGCAGGTCGCTGCCGATGGCCATTTCGATGCCGTAGCTTTGCGACGCCGAAGTTTGAGAGCCATAAAGGTAGCTGTCCTGAATTACGATGTGCGATGCGATATAGAGCCAGATATGGTCTCGGGGGGAATCGATGGAGCGAATCCCCTTGGCCCAGCAATTCAGGGCGCTCTTGAACATAATATTGGCGTTACCCGATCCAGTGACCCCGTTGGTGTTGTCGATGGTAAGATTCTCGATGCCTGAGTTCTGAATATTGCTGCTGCTCCACCACGCCCCAGGGCTTTGTGACGAACGCCAGTTCGGCATTCGCAGGCCCGGAGAAATCGTAACGGTATTTCCGTTAATCGCAGTTACAACCGGAACCTCCTCTTGCGCGCGAGAGGTGCGCGCAAAAGACGTGCCGCCTTGTCCCGTACACGCCGTTGTCGCGCACACGTAGATGTCGCCGCTATCGGAGGTGTCGTCAAGCTGATCGAGAATGATATAGTTCCCGACTGCCAGCCCAGTTATGTTGCTTAAAGTGATCTGCGTCGTGCCCTTTGCATAGCCCGCTGTCCACGTCGCCGTGTAGGGTGGGGTGTCCCGGTCTATGGATTCTCCACCACGGAAGCAGACATCCACATCCGGGCCGTAGCAACTGACGCTCGGATTTCCACTTGTGAATACTAGCCTCGTCCGATCGGCGCCAGCGCCGCGAAGTGTTACATTGTTCTTGTTATCGAATATGATCCCATCATCCGACAGGTAATATATTCCTGCATTGAGGAAAACTACTTGGCTCGCCGCGCAATTTGCAATCGCTGAGTTGATTTGCGCCGCCGAGGCCCCAGGGTTCAGTGTAGAGCAAATAGCAGTCCGGTTCGGAATCCCTCCAGCTATCCCGGCGTTAGACCAGTCGGAAGCTCGACTTGGATCAATAATTCCAGTCCAGTTTTGAGCAATGATATTTGGAGACACACTCACCAAAAACACAAACATCAAGATTTGAAGTAGGCCTTTCATTAGTTGATCCTCGCGGGACCCGCGAGTTTTGGCGGACCCGTAAGGGAAAATCCCGGGGTACAAATTAAATTGCTGCCCTCCCAATTGCCTCGATAGGCAGGAGAGGAATCGGGACTGGCATAGATCCATACAGCAAGCCCAGCATTTCCAGAAAGAGGACTTTGATCAAAGCGAATCACGGCCTGAACGCCGTTAATATCGGAAACGATCAAAGGCCCCCCCGTTAACAGGAATCTTAGGCAAATCTTCTTCGAAATTCGCAATCCTGCGTCTTGAGCTAGGGCGCAAGATACGCGCGGTAAGCCGTGCGTCCCGGTTGAAAATAAACCCCTGCCATTGAAGTTACCAAGGCGCAGCATCCATTGATGCAATCAACTTGCCAGTGCCTTCCGGAAATATGCATGGGGTTAATTATTGTAAATACTGGGGTTAAGATAAGATTGCAGGGTCTTGTGGAGCGTTAAACTCAGGGTCCGCGACACCTCAGAAACTAAGCGGAAAGTTATTTCCACTATTTACCCACTTCCTTCAGAGCGAGGATCTAGGCGCGCCACAGCCGAAGTCTGTGCCGTAGCGAAGCAAAGCTACCGCCCGCTGCAGCTTGCAATTGTTCCGGCGCAAAAGCGATTCTCCGGGAATCCTGACCTACGCCTACCAATGAAGAACCCTTGTGCTTGCTGAGGGAGGTACAGGTTGGGATTTAGGGGTAGCGAGTCAAATACCACACAAGACGGCGGCACTCGTGCCTGTGCTACAGTGCGCCGTCGCCGGCGGACTGAAGCCCCAGAACCATCACAAATCCAGCTTCACGACCACTGTCTGTGACGTAGGTTCTTCACTCGCCGTGGAGCAAAAACTAGGGCTGGTCAGCCCTGCAGCTCGGAACCGCCCTAGTTTGCGAACGCCTGACGACTTTCAGTCCACAACAATTGAAACATCAGTCGGTGGTGCCGGCAAAGTTGGTGCTACGCCGGGAAAGCAAGTTGCCGCGCTGAAAGATTTTATGTCCAGGCTGCCATAGCCCGCGTCGTTGCTCAGACTTTCGTAGCAGACCCTCGCAGGGATTCTATTGGCATGCCCACCTGAAGGTACGGTTGATGTGTTGGGTGCGTTACCATTGGCTACATCCGGCCCTATGGCTGGGAAGGGAACCGAGCCGAACCAAGATGGCTTGTTTGTCAGGTAAAACGACGCTGGAAGCGCCGCCATACCTATTGCTGTATCGCCTTTCGTCGGCATGGCATTGAGATAATTTGTTATAGCCGAAGCGGTCTCCGATGTGCTGGCACAGGTCGTTGACCATCCGGTATCCAATGAGGACCCGCACCAGCGTGTGCCTGTAGCGTCATTCGTTCCAGTTCGATTGGTGGAGGTGAACATATCCCAATTCCCCCACCGCAGGAGCGTCCGCTTCACATTCGCATCGGGAACGGTAGCTGTACCACTGTTGCACCCCGCGCCTCCGAGATTAAAGAGCGTTGCTGATCCACAGCTACCATACGCCTCTAAGTCTCCTTCATAACCTGTATACCCGGGCCCTCCCAATACGTTCCCAACGACGTTATTGAATCGGTTGTTGGAGAGAAATGCGATGGCCATGCTCACGACGCATCCGTTGTTGTTTGCTGTGCCGTCAAACAGGTTCCGGTAAAGTGTCATGAACATGTGCGTTCCATGAGTCACATCGTCATAGAAGGTCTGCATGTCGTTGCCTTCATATAAATCCATTGCAATCTCGCCGCCATGCGGCTGTGCGCCCGCTGTCCCGACTATGGCTCCGGTTACAAAATTGTAGGCAAACACGTTGCGGCTACTCGGATCGGTAGGGACATAGGCATTGTTGGTATGGTGAAAAATATTGTTTTGAAATACAGAGTCACTCACCTCGTAGGTTGAGATGGCATAGTTTTCTAGTGGAAACGGATTGCAGGTTGTATCCTTCCCGTAGACATAATTGGACTGGAAGGTGAGGTGTGCCGTATTCACAATCCAGTTGGTATAGAAGGCCGAGGTGTCAGAGGCGCTGTTGATCTCGCGCACTCCGGTGATCCAGTTATTCACGGTGTCCTTGATGAACAGACCAATGGGGTTCCCGGCAGGCGTGAAGTCCAGAGTCATATTCTCCAGGCCGACATTGTAGATTGGCGAATTGTTCCAGTAGGCTTGAGGAGACTGGCTGGAGCGCACATTATCAAACGCGATTCCGGGGCTGATGGTTACGGTATAGGGTCCTGAGCCAGAGATTCCTGTTACGGTGACTACTTGAACCTGCGATCTGCCGTTCTCCCCGTACTGATTGCCCGCACCCTTATTTGAGCACCACGCACCTGCCGCCGAGCACTGGACGATGTCATTTGCTGTGGGATAGCCCGTGTTCGCGGAATCGTCAAGTTGATCCAGGAGGATGATGCTTCCTGTGCCGGGGGCGCCTGCCTGGAGGCCGGAAACGCTGGCGAGTGTGATCGTGGTTGTCCCAAGGGCATAGCCCGCCGACCATGATGTCACCACACTGGGCGCGGTGCCCCCGCAATTCGATGCGCAACCAAGTCCAGCCGATCCATTCATAATGTTGAAGGAACGGTTCATGCCCATGCCACCACCCGAGCAACTCGTGCTGAGTGAGAGCTTCGTCTGGTCGGCCCCAGCACCGCGCAGCGCCACGTTGCTACGGGTTATAGCCAGGCATGAGCCAGAGATCGTGTAACTTCCAGAAGGAACACTGACGACGGCATTGTTCGGAGCAGAGGCCACGGCTGCGTTTATGCTCGCTGCCGTCACCGTGCCGCCATTCAAGGTGTTGCAGGCTGCGGTTACGCAGTTCGCCCACGAACCGTCGGGGATGCCTCCGACGACTCCGGCCGTGGACCAGTCGGCAGCTCGACTTGGAGTAATAATTCCAGACCACTGTTGGGCATGGGAATATCTGGGGAGGCACATCAATATCAATAGGGTGACGCCCATAAACCACTGTATGCGTTTCATTATTGCTCCTTAGCCCTCTTCAAGATTTCGACGAATGCCAGACCACCGGAGTCAGCCAGGTTGGTAGGGGTCACCATGAATGCTATCACCGACGTGGCCACTCGACCGCTCGTGGCGGTGGAAGTTGTCGGAAAATGCATCACACACGCCATCTTGTAGTACCTCCACTTAATAAACGGTCAACCCAATAATCCTTCGGCACATGGCAAGAATAGTTCCTAACTTGAGTTTGAATCTACTGGCCGGTCGAACACGTTATGGCCAGCATTGCTGACCTGTCCTTATCTCCGCTGCGTGCAGGTCAAAACAGCGTGCAAGTCTCCATTTCGCCACAGCGATGTGCATGACGCATCAGCGCCGGCGGGCGGATTCGGAAGCGTTTTGCTACATTGTGGAAACTGCTTTCTTGCCTTTTTTCACCCTGGAACTCGCAAGTAATGATGAACTGTCTACCGGATTCCCGCAATTTCCCAAATGCCTCATTTGCAAGGACATATACTAGACAAAGTCAAGGTTGGATTGCCTCCTACTGATCAGCTTTGGCAGTCTGATTGCCTCATTTAAGATTGGATACCATCGACTTGGCGACAGCTTTGGATGGGCTTTTCTTATCAGCACAAACGGAAGGCACAAGAAAACTTATGGACGAAATGAGCCTCGAGCGATATGGAAAACAGCGGTTTGGCACCCAGCTTAGGGCTTGTTGGGGGCGATCGACTGCGGTTTCACTGGGCTGCACCGGGGTACCAGATCCCCCTGCCTACCTGCGTGCGCCAACAGTGCCGAAGGGGCCAAGAGAGCAGCGCTCCATTATTCCAAGCCCACTTGATCCGATGCTTGCTGCACAATGCAGGACCGCATTTCTAGAGATCATAACGCGCGTTCACTTGCCTTATCCCAGATCCAACAATGACGACAAACATCCAAAGCCCTGAGTTTCCCTCCTCCTCGCTGGAATCTCTGCCGAAACCGACTCCAAAAGCCGCGGCGGAACAGCCAAGCTACCTCCAGATTCTGAAGTCTTCGACTTTGGTCGGCGGCTCTTCGGTTCTGAACACGGCGATTGGAATCGTTCGCACCAAGGCTCTTGCGGTCTTGTTGGGGCCAGCTGGCTTCGGTCTTTTTGGTCTCTACGGGTCAATCGCTAGCCTTGCGCAGAGCGTTGCCGGCATAGGCATTAATAGCAGCGGCGTGCGCCAAATTGCCGTGGCAGTCGGTTCCGATGACACGGATCGGGTCGCACAAACTACCATTGTCCTTCGACGAGCCTCCATCTTGCTTGGGGTGCTGGGAGCTGGTTTGCTTGCCATATTTTCCAGGCAAGTGTCTACCTTGTCTTTCGGCACGGAAAAACACGCTGGCGCAGTATGCTTGCTGTCGATCGCTGTGCTTTTCCAATTGATATCCGGCGGTCAGGGCGCCTTGATTCAAGGAATGCGACGCATTGGGGACCTCGCCAAGATGAGCGTGCTGGGCGCGCTCTTCGGGACTCTCATCAGCATCCCCATGGTGTACTTTCTTCGCGAAAATGGCGTGGTGCCGTCCCTTGTCGGCATTGCCGCAATGACAATCGTTACCTCCTGGTGGTATAGCCGTAAGATAAAAATCCAAATTCCTCCCATGATGGCCTCTCAGGTGGGGCGGGAAGCAGGCGCTCTGTTGAAGCTGGGGTTCGCATTCATGGCGAGCAGCCTGGTGGCATTGGGGGTCGCCTACGCAGTCCGAGTTATCGTACTCCGTAAACTCGGCCTTGCAGCCGCCGGCTTCTATCAAGCGGCCTGGACTCTTGGCGGAGTCTACGTTGGAGTGGTTTTGCAAGCCATGGCAGCGGACTTTTACCCCCGCCTGACAGCGAAGGCACACGACGATGTTGCGTGTAATCGCCTGGTGAACGAACAGGCCCGAGTGAGCCTGTTGATAGCGGGGCCGGGAGTGATAGGCACACTCACGTTCACACCGATAGTCATCGCGCTCTTATATAGCGCCAAGTTTGGCGCCGCGGTGGGAATTCTGCGTTGGATCTCCCTTGGGGCGGCATTGCAGGTGATTACTTGGCCGCTGGGCTTCATTATCATGGCCAAGGGAAGAGCGGCACTTCTTGTCTTCTGCGAATTGGCCTGGGGTGTTGTGAGTCTGGGCCTGGCATGGACCTGCGTGAACTTTTTCGGCTTGAATGGCGCCGGAATCGCGTTCTTTGGATCGTATGTTTTTCATGTTTTCCTGATATATCCGGTCGCGCGCCTGCTCAGCGGTTTTGCCTGGTCTCCTGCGAATAGATGGACGGGCCTGTTCTTCGGGTCTTTGATCGCAATCGTGTTCTGTGGGTTTTATGTCCTGCCAGTTCTTTGGGCGTACGCCGTCGGGACATCGGCATTGGTTCTGAGTACGGTTTACTCGGTTCGAGTTCTCTGTAAGCTCGTGCCACTGAACGAGATTCCGCGTCCCGCGCGGCTGTTGATAGTCAAATTCGGACTCACTTCCACCGCGCCTGCAACATCCGACTGACATGGAGGCGATCACGTACCAGAAACTGTTCTACACGACATACATCGTGGCGCACGGGTTCCGCAGCACAGTCAAAACCTCGCGTCGCGAACCTGCTAAGTCTCATTAAAGGGAAGATAATGGACAGCATCCACACTAAACCTCGGCTTCTATTCTTTCAGTACAAATATGATGAACGTTTGCCTTCATTTCTACTGACGCACAAGGAAGAACATGTAAAGTGTTTGTCGGAGTTCTTTGAAGTGATCCTGGTCCGTGAAGATTGTGATTATCAGCAGATCTGTGACAAGTACAAACCGGATTTGGCCCTTTTTGAAAGCGGCGTTAATCATGCGACTTGTCAAAAGCTCGAGATTAGAAACACTCGTTGCTACCCGGAAATACCAAAACTCGGACTACATCATGCAGATGCATTCTGTAACGCCCGGGCGGGGTTTCTCTCTGATATGGACCACTGGGGTATAGAGACGTTCTTCGCCATCACCACGACGGCAGCTGAGCATACGCCGGAAATTGCAGATAAACTCTTCGCTTGGCCGGTTTTTGTAGATGCCGAGATATATCATGACTACGAAAGTGAGAAAAGCATCCCCGTACTTTTCACCGGCAATACCAACCAATTGTATCCCTGGCGCAAGAAGATCCTTAAAATTGTTTCGGAACATTATCCTTCCCTCATTTGTCCCCACCCTGGATATGGCCCCAGCTCCAAAACAGTTCGCGTCATGGTCGGCGAGGATTATGCGCGCACCATTAATGCATCCTGGTTTGTACCAGCATGTGGGACTGTTGCAAACGAGGTTGTTCGCAAGCATTTCGAAATTCCCGCGAGTAAATCATGCTTGGTAACAGAAAAATCTCCTTCTTTGCAGGCCGCGGGTTTCGTCGATATGAAGAATTGTGTGTTTGTCGATGAACGCGACGTTTTGGAAAAGCTTGGTTACCTGTTTCAACATCCCGAAGAGTTGCGCGCCATAACCGACGCTGGTCATGAACTAGTTCACTCTTGGCACACCTTGAAACATCGTGATCAAATACTGCAGTGGTTCAATTTACACAAGAAGCTCAAGGCAAATGAAAAGATCGTTCAGACAGGCCCGTTTGCGCCCTTAACGGTATTGCCAAAGTCATCGGCAGTGCATAGTGCTCACGTGAGCGGCGGCGGGCTACATCTCGCGCTTCTCCGTCAAGGTGACCAGAAGCTTTGGGGAGGTAAATACGAAGAAGCGGAACGTCTTTACCTCGAATGCTTAAGTTATATGCCCTGGATGCCGGAGCCAAAATTGAGATTGGCTCTATGTAACCTTTACAAGGGTGACGCCAACACGGCTCTTTCCTGGATCGACGAGCCAATTTACTTCATTCTCGGTGAGTACAAAGCGATCGATCCTGATCCGGTCGAGTGGACCTGCTTTATTCTTTCACTGCTTTGTCAGGGAAAAATAAATGAAGCTGTTATGCGTAGTAACGAATTCCCATGGCTGAGGCACCCTGAACTTGATCGTGCCCGATGGGTAGCTCGCTTCTTGAAGACGAAGGGGAGGAACGTTGCATCCCTGGTAAGCGATGACAAGTCAGGACGCAGGTGCAGTTTGCACCGACTTCCAACCCGGAGCTTGAAGGAATGGATCGAGCAGCTTTGCATCATGCTTAAAGCATGCGGACAGCATGACCTGGCTAAGATTTTGACAAACTTTACTTATTCGGCGTCCGAAACATTGCAGGAGGGACATGAAGAAGGCGATGCCCGAGCCCCTGGAAAGAAATTGGTGGGGCGAGTAGGAAGTAAAGAAAAGAAAAGACCAAGCGCAAAGACCGTATCTTTCTTCAGAAAACGAGTGGTTTGCCGTAGATTGCGATTGAGAATTAAAGGTTGGATTATGCGTAGCTTGCACCGCCTCGAAGTGAAATTTGGGTACTTTTTCCCTTACCAGTTATCGGGAATTAGTAATGATGAGTTATTTAAAGCCATTCGAAACTTGGCGTGCGAAGAAGAGATCAAGACGGCATTGGTCATTGGTGCTGCTTCTGGAAAACATAGCACCGAAGCATTCTTGGCAGGTCTGTTGCAGAACGAAAAAAAACCATCCATATTTTGCATAGGCGCTTCACGACGCCGATTCTTTGACGTACAAAAGAAGATCCAGAATCACGCTTCAGTCAGGCTGTATGAACCACCTCTTTCCTGCGCAGAAGATCTCTCTGATGAACTGGAAACGATTGTCGAAAGAATCAGAGCGGAGAATCACGTGGACGTTTTTGATTTGCTCTTAATTGATGGTTGCGGGCTAAAGCGGGGTTTCGTTCCTGATGGGACCGTAAGCAAACAACTGCACGGCGCAAGGTTCATTATCCTTGATGATCTCAACGCCCGGTGTAACTTCAAGAATCTTGATGCCCTTTTCAAAGACCCAAATTACTTCCTAAGCGCTCACAACCCCGGCTTGCGAAATGGATATGCAATATTTAAGAAATGCCCCACGATGATCACAGTTCCACCCACAGCAGTTCTCTCCCGCGCTGGCGGGATTTCGTGAGCGTTACAACGAGCGCTGAATTGTCCCACCTCGAAACCGATGCTCGCGCAGAATCTCCTTAAATACCTCCACATTGCGTCTCCGGTCCATCGCCCGCCGTCGAACCGGCCAGGAAATCAAGTGCAAGTAGGCCGGATAAAAGTGGCGAGGTCACAAACATAAGCAGGGCAAAGTCATAGTAGTAATAGCTCCTTCGAAATCAGGAAAGTAGAAGATCCCGCCAAGTTTTTCTGGAGCCTCGAATATATTCCCCGGATGCATTGGTGAAAAACCGCAGCCTTTTACTGCAACATATTGCCGATCATGACGAAGGTTATGCAATTTTCCTCCTCTAGCACCAGCGCAACCAATTTGCCATCAATCACTTGCGAGCGCGACATTTGCGCCCCATATGGCAGAAGGCATGCACTGTCTCCACTCAGCTTGCTAACCCCAAAAGAGGTTGGATCCTGATGCGCATTCGCTTGATTGGCATTTTCTATTTTATGGTGGTGCTTTTTTGTGGTGCGTTGGTCGCCCAGCCGGTTTGGGCCACGCTGCCAACCCCGAACCAGCCCATTCTTTTGGTGCAGGACAGCACCTCCGCAAATGTGTATCAGAACATTGTCCCTGAAATGCTCACCACAGAAGGCCTCAACGGTTTTCAGGTCGCGCAGCTCAGCGACTTGACCTCTACTTTCCTGGCCAACTACGACGTTGTCATCCTCCCGCATCTGACATTGACCACTGCCGAAGCCACACTGTTTCAAGTCTATGTCAATGCTGGAGGCACGCTGGTTGGATTCCGCCCCGACGTGCAACTGGCTAGTGTATTCGGCGTGGCTTCTGCGGGAGCCACCCTGCAGGAAGCCTGGCTGAAGATCGACACCACCACATCTTATGCTTCCGCCCTGGTCAGCAATGTAATGAGGTTCCATGGGACGGCGGACCTGTATTTGCTCAATGGCGCCAGATCTCTGGCCACCTTGTACAACTCCACCACATCGCCGACTACATCGCCGGCAGCCACCATAAATGCTTATGGCTTGGGCCAAGCGATTCTCTTCACCTACGATCTGCCTGAAACCATTGTGCTGATGCGCCAGGGTAATCCCGCCTGGGCCGGCTATCCCAACACCCATGATGGCTTCAACACTATGCGGGCTACGCAGATGTTTATGGATCAGCCCTCCGGCCAGTTCTGGAACGATCTGGGTGACGGCGCTCTCAATGACATCCCGCAGGCCGACATTCAGATGCGCCTGTTCAGCAACCTCGTGACGCTAACCAACGCGGCCAAGCGACCTCTGCCTAAGTTCTGGTACTTCCCCAATCAGAACCGCTCACAGTTACTGATGACGGGTGACGACCATTCGTATCCTGTGTCGGATGCCCTCAGCGAGATCAATAACATTGCCTCTTACGGCGGCCTGTTCAGCTACAACCTCTGGTACCCCTTCACCACCGTCAGCAATTCCCAGGTGAACACATGGCTGGCGGCCGGCTATACCATGGCAATTCATTTCAACGACACCGCGGAAGTCGATTCCAGTGGAGCAGGTGGCTCGGCAGCCTCCTGGAACGGCATGCAGAGCGTGATAAGCACGGCGCTCTCTTCCTTCAAAACGACCTATCCCAGCGCTCCCTTTCCAGTGACCACGCGGAATCATTTTGTGATGTGGGTCAGCAACGATGCCGACGGCACGCCCGATCAGGTCGCGCAGGCCAAGCTGTTTCAGAACAACGGCATTCAGCTGGACACCAGTTACTCTTCCTTTCCCATGCGCTGGGGTTACATGACCGGCAGCGGCCTGCCGATGAAGTTCCTGGACCCGGCTGCCGGCACCGTCATTCCAGTCTACGAACAGGCTACGCAATATGAAGACGACGTGCAGTTGAATGGCGGCCTGAACTGGAGTCAGTCCACGGCGCAAAGCCATTATCTGCAGACGCTTTCCGACAGCTTGACCAAGTACAACGCCGTCACTACCATGCTGTTCCATCCCGAAAACTGGAGCACATATCAGAGCTATGCCGATGCGGCGGTGCAATACGCGCAAGCGCACTCCATCCCCATGTCCACCACCGGGAAATGGCTGACCTTCTGGCAAGCGCGCGCGGCCACCACCGTATCGATGCCGTCGTTTGCTGCGGGCACACTCACCTTCACAGCGACGGGCTCCCCGGCTGGACTGACGCTGCTGGTGCCGGAAACCTCGGGCGGCCAGATGGTCTCAACGTTTCAGGTGGACGGTGTGTCGCAGAGTTTCACGGTGGCTTCCTACCAGGGTGTGATGTATGCCAGTGTAGTGCTGACGGCGGGAACCCACAATATTTCAGTCAGCTATGCTCCGGCGGGCAGTATCTTGGGACAGATTTCGCCCAGCGCAGCGGCCGCCAGCACCACCATTAAGGCACAGAGCGCATCGATCACGCAAAGTGTTCCCGTGGCTCCGGACGGGACCTATGTGCTGGGTCCACTGCCCGAGGGCAGTTATACAGTGACGCCCTCGGCCGCGAGCTACACATTTTCGCCCCTGTCCCTCCCCGTCACCCTGGTAAATACCAATGTCACCGGTGTCAATTTCAGCGCGGCTTTGACCGGTGAGACGCTGTTCACGACACAAACCCCCGCGGTAACCAATGACAATGATGGGGTGAACCACGAACTCGGCACCTCCTTCACCAGCGACATCCCGGGCCAAATCACAGCCATCCGCTTCTGGAAGGCATCGAGCGAATCCGGGACGCACACTGGGCATATCTGGTCCAGCACCGGGACGTTGCTGGCTTCGGTGACCTTCGCGAATGAGACCGCTTCCGGGTGGCAGAAGCAATCTTTGACCAGCCCACTCTCCATTGCCGCGAATACAACGTATGTGGTCAGCGTGAATACTGGCAATAATTACTACGTGAGCACTAACGGTGGATTATCGTTACAGGTAGTAAACGGAGACTTAAGTTCCATCGTCGGCAATAATGGTTTGTACGGGGCAACCGGGGCGTTCCCGACGAATACCTACCAAGGTTCGAACTATTTCCGGGATATCGTCTTTGTTCCCGGCTCAACCTACAGCATCTCCGGAACGGTCAGCCCGATAGCGAATGGACCGGGAACCACGGTGACCTTGAGCGGGGCGGCCAGCGCCACGGCCACGGCTGATGCGAACGGCAACTACACGTTCAGCGGCCTGCTCATCGGGAGCTACACGGTCACGCCGACCAAATCCGGCTTCACGTTCAGTCCCACGAATTTGGCCGAGCAGGTAAACGGGGCAAACATCACCGGCGCGAATTTCACAGCCACGGCGATACCTACCCACAGCATCTCCGGAACGGTCAGCCCGATAGCGAATGGACCGGGAACCACGGTGACCTTGAGCGGGGCGGCCAGCGCCACGGCCACGGCTGACGCGAACGGCAACTACTCGTTCAGCGGCCTGCTCAACGGGAGCTACACGGTCACGCCAACCAAATCCGGCTTCACGTTCAATCCCACGAATTTGCCCGAGCAGGTAAGCGGGGCAAACATCACCGGCGCGAATTTCACAGCCACGGCCGTGCCAACCTACAGTATTTCCGGAACGGTCAGCCCGATAGCGAGTGGACCGGGAACGACAGTGACGTTGAGCGGGGCGGCCAGCGCCACGGCCACGGCCGACACGAACGGCAACTACACGTTCAGCGGCCTAGTCAACGGGAGCTACACGGTCACCCCCACCAAGTCCGGCTTCACGTTCAGCCCCACGAATTTGGTCGAGCAGGTAAACAGCGCGAACATCGTTAATGTGAATTTCACGGCGACCGCGAATCCGGTGACGCAGACTCTGTTCACGACACAAACCCCCGCGGTAGCCAATGACAGTGATGGCCCCGGGGAGAACCACGAACTCGGAACCTCCTTCACCAGCGACACCACCGGCCTAATTACTGCCGTTCGTTTCTGGAAAGCCAGCAATGAAACAGGGACGCATACCGGGCGGATCTGGTCCAGCACGGGTACCTTGCTGGCGTCGGTGACATTTGCCAACGAGACGGCTTCGGGCTGGCAGCAACAGTCCCTGGGCAGCCCACTTGCCATTGCCGCCAACACGACGTACGTGGTCAGTGTGAATACCGGCAACACCTACTACGTGTCCACTATTGGTGGACTGTCGACGCAGGTGAACAGCGGGGATTTGCACTCGGTGGTTGGCAATAACGGCCTATATGGATCCACCGGAGTGTTCCCGACAAACAGCTATCAGGGTTCAAACTATTTCCGGGACATCGTTTTCGCGCCGGGCGCAACTTATACCGTTTCGGGATCCATCACACCGGCAGCCAGCGGGAACGGCGCCACGGTCACTTTGACCGGCGCGGCCAATGCGACGGTCACGGCCGACTCCTCGGGTAACTACACCTTCACTGGAGTAGCCAACGGCAGCTACACGGTCACGCCGACCAAATCTGGCTTCACGTTCAGTCCCACGAATTTGGCCGAGCAGGTAAACGGGGCAAACATCACCGGCGCGAATTTCACAGCCACGGCGATACCTACCTACAGCATCTCCGGAACGGTCAGCCCGATAGCGAATGGACCGGGAACCACGGTGACCTTGAGCGGGGCGGCCAGCGCCACGGCCACGGCTGACGCGAATGGCAACTACTCGTTCAGCGGCCTGCTCAACGGGAGCTACACGGTCACGCCAACCAAATCCGGCTTCACGTTCAATCCCACGAATTTGCCCGAGCAGGTAAACGGGGCAAACATCACCGGCGCGAATTTCACAGCCACGGCCGTGCCAACCTACAGTATTTCCGGAACGATCAGTCCGATAGCGAGTGGACCGGGAACCACGGTGACCTTGAGCGGGGCGGCCAGCGCCACGGCCACGGCCGACACGAACGGCAACTACACGTTCAGCGGCCTAGTCAACGGGAGCTATACGGTCACCCCCACCAAGTCCGGCTTCACGTTCAGCCCCACGAATTTGGTCGAGCAGGTAAACAGCGCGAACATCGTTAATGTGAATTTCACGGCGACCGCGAATCCGGTGACGCAGACTCTGTTCACGACACAAACCCCCGCGGTAGCCAATGACAGTGATGGCCCCGGGGAGAACCACGAACTCGGAACCTCCTTCACCAGCGACACCACCGGCCTAATTACTGCCGTTCGTTTCTGGAAAGCCAGCAATGAAACAGGGACGCATACCGGGCGGATCTGGTCCAGCACGGGTACCTTGCTGGCGTCGGTGACATTCGCCAACGAGACGGCTTCGGGCTGGCAGCAACAGTCCCTGGGCAGCCCACTTGCCATTGCCGCCAACACGACGTACGTGGTCAGTGTGAATACCGGCAACACCTACTACGTGTCCACTACTGGTGGACTGTCGACGCAGGTGAACAGCGGGGATTTGCACTCGGTGGTTGGCAATAACGGCCTATATGGATCCACCGGAGTGTTCCCGACAAACAGCTATCAGGGTTCAAACTATTTCCGGGACATCGTTTTCGCGCCGGGCGCAACTTATACTGTTTCGGGATCCATCACACCGGCAGCCAGCGGGAACGGCGCCACGGTCACTTTGACCGGCGCGGCCAATGCGACGGTCACCGCCAACTCCTCGGGCAACTACACCTTCACTGGAGTAGCCAACGGCAGCTACACGGTCACGCCGACCGAGACCGGTTTCGCGTTTAGTCCGCCAAACGCGGCAGTAACCGTTAATGGCGCCAACTTCACCGTACCGACTTTCACTGCGACGGCAGTGCCGACCTACAGCGTCTCCGGGACGATCGGTCCGCTATCGAGTGCACCAGGGACCACGTTGACCTTGAGTGGAGCGGCCAGCGCCACAACTACAGCCGATTCCTCGGGCAACTATTCCTTTACTGGTTTGGCCGCCGGCAGCTACACGATTACACCGACCAAGGTCGGGTATACGTTTAATCCGCCGAACTCCCCGCAGACGGTGACTAGCCAGAACATAACCGGGCTGAATTTCACCGCCACTGCGACAAGCCAGAGCCTGTTCACCACGCAGACCCCTGCGACGACCAATGACAGTGATGGTGCCGGGGTGAACTACGAATTGGGCATGGCATTCACCAGCTCCACGGCCGGCCAGATTACAGCTATCCGGTTCTGGAAGGCGTCCAGCGAATCCGGGACGCACACCGGGAGCATCTGGTCCAGCACCGGTACCTTGCTGACTTCGGTGACCTTCTCCAATGAGACGGCGTCCGGCTGGCAGCAGCAAACCCTGACAACGCCACTATCGATTACAGCCAACACGACGTATGTCGTTAGCGTGAATACAGGCAACACTTACTATGTTGACTCGAATAGTGGCTTGGCATCGCAGGTGGTCAACGGAAATTTGAGCTCAATCGTGGGTAACAACGGCGTATACGGCAGCACCGGAACCTTCCCAACAAGCAGCTACCAGGCTTCGAATTACTTCCGGGACGTCGTCTTTGTTGGACCATAGAAGAGTGTTTTAGAATCATTCACACTGGCAACCCAGCCGCCGCGGCGGCACTCGAGCGCCAAACGGCTAGGCTGGTCCAGCGCTGTGCGACGCTGATGTCGGTGGCAAAGCCCTGAATGCTGGGATGCCCGGCATCCCCGCTGCTGACGTCCCATTGGCTGGACGGATTGCCCGGCTTCGAGTTTTCGCACACGATGTCATTGGCCATCGCGGGAGTGCACCCGAAGGTCCGCGCTTGCGCGGGAGAAGCCAGCAACGGGCAGAAGGTCAGGAACAGAAAAAACAGCCAAGCATGTAGGGCACTAGAAACGAATTTCCTCGGTGAAGGCGCGACGCCAGGCATGACCCGGAGCGCGCTGGAATTGGACCACCCACCCTGCTGAAAAATTCCGATCATTTCCCTCAGGGCTATGAATGTACACACACAAACCCGACACATACCCTCATGCGCGTGGGATGAAGCGGCATTTCAAGTGCCAGTATCAGGCCGGTAATAACATCCTCTAACTGGCTAACAACGGGTGGGTTAGCGGCGACACTCGGACATAAGAGCTCGTGCCGCTAAGAGTTTCAGCAATTTTCTGCATGTATTCTGTAGAACTTTTCCACTATCGCTAAATGGTATATTTGACTTAGGAGGACATCTGAAGACTGGGCGCAGTCCCCATTTCGCGGACGCACTCGATCACGTAGGTCTGTTGTTCTTCCGTCATCTGATGGAACAAAGGAAGGATAATCGACTCGTCCGTGGCAGTATTTGTTTGAGGGAGAAGTTTGTCCCACTTGGAGTCCCGGTAGGGCGCTTCGCGATGAGCGGCCATGATACCGCGGCGAGTGGACACGCCACGATCCAGTAGCCCTTGCATAAGTGCATCCCGAGATATCGGTGCATCCGGCCGGAGTCGCGCCATATAGGATTGGTAATTGTGCCGACACTCCGATGGTTCATAAGGAGGAATCAACCAGCCCAAACGCGACAGCTCTTCCGAGTAGCGTGCGGCCAGAGCGCGGCGGCGAGCCAGGAATCCGTCCACACGCCCGAGCTGAACTATACCCACAGCGGCCTGCATATCCGCCATGCGGTAGTTATATCCCACTTCGTCGTAATGTTCCGCCATCACGGTTTGCGATTTATGACGCGTGAGATCCGACGTCGTCATGGCGTGCTGGCGAAGACTTCGCAGACGGGCGGCCACTTTCTCGTCCGCCGTGGTAATCATTCCTCCTTCGCCGGTGGTGAGAATCTTGCGGGGGTGAAAACTGAAGCAAGCCAGGAAGGCATGGGGCAAACCAATGCGCTGCCCCTGGTATGCCGATCCGATGGCGCAGGCAGCATCCTCGATGACGATCAGATTGCGGCGGCGCGCAATTTCCAGGAGGTCGGAAACTGCGGCGGGCAGTCCAATTTGATGCACCAGCAGGATAGCTTTCGTGCGCGGTGTGATTGCCTCTCCCACGCGATTCGGATCCAGGTTGAACGTCCTCGGATCAATATCCACAAAAACCGGCGTGGCTCCCACATAGCGGATGGAGTTTGCCGTGGCGATGAATGAGAGGCTGGGGCAGAGAACCTCATCTCCCGAGCCGACCCCAGCTGTTACCAGCGCGAGGTGCAGGGCAGTCGTGCAGGAAGAAACGGCAATGGCGTACTTTGCGCCAACATATTCCGCGAACCGTCTCTCGAACTCCGCCACGCGCGGGCCCTGGGTCAACCACCCGCTGCGCAATACCTCCAGGACTGCAGTTTCTTCTTCGCTTCCGACAAAAGGTAGTGCCACCGGAATAGTGGTTTTAGGCAGTGTCGTCAAGCTCATTGTTTGGCTCCAATTTCCACCGAAAGGGGTGCGGTGGCGGCGCGATTCTCCTGCCACCAAGCGACGAGCCGCTTCAATCCGTCTTCCAGCGAAACCTGAGATTCAAATCCAATCTTCTCGCGAGCGTGCCGGACATCGGCTAGCCGCCGAGAAACCGGATTCACTTTGCGCGCTGGTCCGTACTCCGGCTGCAAGGTCGAGCCCATGACTTTCAGGAGACTCTGCGCGAGGTCATTCAAGCTGGTTTCCACGCCGCTGGCTACGTTGAAAATGTCATCCGTCACGTCGGACCTGGCCGCCAGCACATTGGCGCGCGCGATGTCTTCGACGTAGATAAAATCCATGGTTTGTGTGCCGTCGCCCATGATCAGCGGAGGTTTGCCGGCCGCGATCCGCTCCATCCAGCGGATGAGTACTTCCGTATACACACCGTGAATATCCATCCTCGGGCCGTACACGTTGAAATACCGCAAAGCCACGTAGTTCAGGCCGCACATTTCGTTGAAACTGCGCAAAAGCCCTTCATTGAAGGTCTTGGCGGCCCCGTACAAGGTCCGATTGTTGTAAGGATGCTGGTTCTCCGTGGTGGGCAATTCATCCGCCATCCCATAGACCGAGGCCGAGGAAGCGGCCACGATTTTTCCGACCTTCGCCGCGACTGCTGCCTCAATCACATTGAACGTACCGTCGGCCAGCACCTCCAGCGCGAGGCGTGGTTGTTCGGCGCACTGCGTGATGCGAAGGGCGGCCTGATGAAACACCAGGTCCACGCCCTGCATGACTTCATGCAGCAGTGCGGCATCGCGTATGTCGCCCTCGACGATCTGTATGCGGCCATGGCTCATGGCCCACGCAAGATTTTCGCGCCGCCCGCGGACAAAATTGTCTAATACTATGATCTCAGGATCGCCGCTCTGAACCAGTTGGTCCGCAATATGCGATCCAATCAGGCCCGCCCCTCCGGTAATCAGCACTCGTTTGTTGTGCATAGTCCTTTCCTCGATCGTTGCGGGCATCGCAAGATATACCTACGGTCGGCTTGCACCGAAGTCCATCCATTCGCTATGGAACTCTGCTTTCCCATCATCGTCGATCTAGACCCGCGGCTTTGACCCAGGTTTTGGCACGGCACAATAAAAAAAGTGATGTCACCGGTCGCGCCGCGAACGTATCACCCGGGCCGGAACTCCGGCCACAACCGCATATTCGGGAACATCGTGCGTCACAACCGCTCCCGCACCGACGATGGAGTTCGCCCCAACGTGAACCCCGGGAAGAATCACCGAATTCACTCCGATATCGGCGCCATAGCCGATTACCACAGGCTTCATGACCAGATTCGTGGCGATGATCGGTACGGCGATCGGCTCGCCAGTATGAGAAGAGCCCAACACTTTGGCGCCCGGTCCCCAGCCCACGTAGTCTTCCATCACCAGATCGCGCGCGTCGAAGTACGCTTGCGGTCCGATCCAAACGTGATTGCCAATCCGGCAGGTGCCGTCGAAGCGGCCCTGGATCATAGCTTGTGCACCAATAAATACGGTGTCGCCAAATTCCATCATCTCCGGATGTTTCAACACTACGCCGGGGCCGATCTGTATGTCACTCCCCACATGTCGGCACACTGCACGTAGTACGGCTCTGCGCAGAGCGAGATCCAGAGGACTCTCACCTTCACGCAAGTCCGCAAACATCTGCGTCAGTGCCTCCGTGGAGTGCGTATCGCGCAACCATGCCGCGCAATCCGTCTCCCAGGCCAGCCCAACGGATGCCTGTTTTAGTCCGAAGGTCACGACGATTTCTCTGGTCTTCATCACATTACCGTTGTTGTTTCCGCCACCCGTCCCTTGACCCACTCAAGGATTGCGTCAGAAACATGGTCAGCGGCTTCCACAGACATCCCCGGATACATTGGCAGGGACACGATACGCTCAGTCACTTGCTCGGTGACTGGAAAGTCTTCCTTGCGGTAACCCAGCGAAGCATAGGCTTCCTGCAGGTGCAACGGGATAGGATAGTGAAGGCCCGTCTCGATACCACGTTGCGCTAGGTGGTCGCGCAGAGACTCTCGATCTTCCGCCTGGATCACATACAGGTGATAGATGTGCCGCGTATCCTTTGCTTCGACCGGAAGCACGATGGACTGACCTTTCAAACGTTCCTGATAGCGTTTGGCGATAGCCCGCCGCTGGTCATTCCAACCATCCAGATATTTCAATTTCGTGGCCAGTACCGCGCCTTGAATTCCTTCCATGCGGAAGTTGAATCCCGGAAATGCATGTTCGTATTTCTTGAGGGAGCCATGCTCGCGCCACATGCGGATTTTCTTTGCCAGGGCCTCATCATTCGTGACCATGGCGCCGCCTTCTCCGCAGGCTCCGAGGTTCTTGCCCGGGTAAAAACTGTAGCAACCGGCGATGCCAAACGTTCCCGCCATGCGGCCCTTATATTGCGCCCCATGGGCCTGGCAGGCATCTTCGACGAGAATCAGATTATGGCGGCGTGCGATTTCCTGCAAGGCATCCATATCCGCCACGTTCCCATAGAGATGAACGGGCAGGATAGCGCGAGTATGCTTCGTGATTGCTTTTTCAACGAGAGCTGGATCCATGCAGTAACTCACAGGATCGATGTCCACAAACACGGGGCGCGCACCCACCGCGCTGATGGCCTCGGAGGTCGCTATGAAAGTATGCGAAACCGTAATGACTTCGTCTCCGGGGCCAATTCCCAGAGCTAGAAGCGTCAGGTGCAGTGCCGCAGTTCCTGAGTTCACCGCTACGCAATGACGAGCGCCTAAATAGCCGGCGAACGCATCTTCAAACGCCTTGACCTCAGGCCCTTGCACGAAAGAAACATTGCGCATCACTCGAGCAATGGCTTCGGAGAGTTCACTTTCTATCGGGCGATGCAAAGCTTTCAGATCCACAAAGGGAACTTTCATTCGATTTGACCTTTCTTAGAATGCGGGCTGGGTTGCCGGCTACCACAGCATTTGCGGGCACGTCACGCGTGACGACGCTTCCCGCGCCTACGATCGCATTTTCTCCCACTACGACACCGCAAAGAATTGTCGAGCTTGTACCGATCGAAGCGCCTTTCTTGATTCGAGTCTGAACCACCTGCCAGTCCGCTTCCGTTTGCAGCGCGCCATCCGTGGTCGTGGAGCGCGGATACTTGTCATTGATGAACGACACGTTATGACCAATAAAGACGTCTTCCTCGATGGTGACACCTTCACAGATGAAAGTGTGACTGGAGACCTTTGTATTGCTCCCAATCGTAGCGTTCTTCTGTATCTCTACGAACGTTCCGATCCTGCAGTTGTCGCCTATTGTGCAACCGTACAGGTTCACGAAATCGCGGATGATTACGTCCTTACCCAGCTTCACATTATCTGCTATGCGTTGCCAGCTCATCGAACGGAGACCTCCTGTCCGACTCTGTCTGAAAGGCGCCGTGCATGGGGCACAGGCTGAAGCGTTTTTGAACCGCTTAGCCAATCGCCTGAGAATTCCACCGGACGTCCGCCGTTTTCCAGCGAAACCTGGGCGGCTTCCAGCAATCGCACAATGCGATATCCGGCGATTCCATCCGTCAATGCCTCGCGGCCTTCCGAGATAGCAGAAACAAACTCTTTTGCCGCGTAGCTCAATGCTTCCGTCGTTTCGAGCTTGGGGATCCAGACGTCGCCGTTCCGGTAGTTGATCATGGCCTCATACTTCTTTTCCTGCGACCCGTTCACGATCAGACCCTTGTCGTACAGGCGTATTTTCTCGGTGACCTCGAGGTCGTCATAGACCACCATTTTCTTGTCCCCGCCAACCAGAGTCAGCCTGATTTTTACTGGTGCCAGCCAATTCACATGAAAATGGGCCAGCAGGTTGTTTGGGAATGTCAACGTCAGGTAGGCCATGTTAGCCAGACCATTTCCGGCGTGGCTCGCTCCCACTGCGGTCATCGCGACTGGATTCAAACGCAGCAGGTAATCCATGATGGAGAGATCGTGCGGTGCCAGGTCCCAAAGAACGTTAATGTCCTTCTGGAAGAGACCCAGGTTGACGCGGACGGAGTCAAAATAGAGGATGTTACCGAGATCCCCTTTATCGATCATTTCGCGGATTTTCCGCACTGCGCTGGTATAGATAAAGGTGTGATCCACCATCAAGACACGGCGATTCCGCGCAGCCCGCTCGATCAGATCCATGGCATGCTCACAGGAATCCGCAAGGGGCTTTTCGATCATGACGTGCTTGCCGCAATCGAGCGCCTGGCGCGCGATGGGATAATGGGTGCTGACCGGCGTGGCAATCACCACCGCGTCGATAGTTGGGTCGCGAAGCAACTCTTCGTAGTTTTGGGTAAGTGTAATACCAGGATAGCGCTTGCGAATCTTTGCGAGCCGTTCGGCGGACAAGTCACTACAGGCCACCATGGCCGCTCCGTCCACTTCATTGAAATTGCGCAAAAGGTTTGGTCCCCAGTATCCGTACCCGATAAGCGCAACTCTCAAGTCGCCCATATTGTTTTCACCTTCTCCCTATGACGTGCTGATACCCATCTCGAAGAAAGCACGTTGAGGACCATGTCTTTTACTAGTGCCGTTGTGGATAATTCATAGTAAGCGTAACCATTTCAGTTGGTTACACGGACTGTCGGGTGGCAAAGTTGGTTTCTATTTGCTATATCTCGTAGAATACGTGGCAAAGCATTGGCACAGATGAGAAATAGATTTCTCAACCATGATCTTTGCTTAGACATCCCGATTCCCTCGAACTTGCCCTTGCATGCCATAATTTGCGTATTATGCATTTCCTGCAAGCCCGGGCCCTCTAAATGTGATCTATGTGCATGTAATTGAATGCGATAAGGGCAGCCTTGAAGGTAAAACTAGATTGGAAGGATCAAAGTCGCCTGCCTCAGCGACGGGTTAAACCATGCAAGTCCATTCTGGGTGGTCTTTGACCTTCGCAGAATTTTATTTCTATCGGCGCGATCCCTTCCTCCGATTTGGCTCTAAATGGCGTTTCTCTGCACACATGGTTCGAGGCTGGCTCATTCAGTCCCACTTTCAGGTCCGCTGAGCCGCGGCGCTTGGCTGTTACTCGTCAACTTCGCGATTTTTCCACCGGGCGAGGCTATCCCGCCTAATGTTACAGTTTCGGTCGAGATTTGACCCCGCGCACAACCGACGATGTAGCTGATTTGATTACAGGGCTCGACGCAGGCGCAAAAGGATTGACCGTCAGCTGAGCCGTAACCGGTTTGCCGTTCAAGGTTGCCGTGATCAGTCCGGCCAATCTGCAAGCCGACGGCGCCATCTACTGGTCGACCCTGGGGCCGCCTTATTACACGAATATTCCCTCCGGCACGGTGCTACCGGTGTCCGGCTTGCCGGGGCTAACGGTATCGCTCAGCAACAGCGCCAATCTGTCCCTGCAGTACGACGTCGAGTGCCCCGCGTTTGACTGCGCCTGGGTGGGCAACTTTAATCCCGGAGCGGACATTCTCTGGGATGGCGGAGGGTACGTAAACGGCAATTGGGTGGGCAACGGACCGTTAACGGTAACCTTCAGCAGCCCGCAACGGGGCCTGGGGTTCCAGATCATGCCCGATGAGCTGGGAGCGTTCACGGCCAGTCTGTACGCGTATGACTCCTCGAACACGCAGCTGGGTTGTTCTTCGTTCAGCGGTTTGGGATCGGCGAACGACCAGGCCATACCGGTGGGCGTCTACGATGACACGCAGGAGATTTCCAAGGTCATCATCGATGCGGGCGGGGCCCTGTATCCTCACGACTTTGCCATCGGGGACATGTTTATAACCAATGCGGCGAGACCGGTGGTGGCGGCGGTGCCAAGCAGTGTCACGGTACCGGCTGGGCAAACGACGGCTACCTTTACGGTGACCACCAGTGCGGTGAACACCTCCACCTTTGTGGATATTACTGGCACTTATAGCGGAACGCAGACAACGGGGAGCGTGCAGGTTACCTCCATCATTCCGGCGATTTCGGCGGTGTCCCTATCCCCCAGCACCGTGACGGGAGGAAGTTCTTCGACCGGGACGGTGACGTTGAGCAGCCCAGCGGTGGTGGGCGGCGCGGAGGTCACGCTCTCGAGCGACAACGCCGCGGCCAGCGTCCCGGCCAGTATCACGGTACCGGCGCACGCCACCACAGCGACGTTCAACGTGACCACAACCGCGGTTACATCCACGACCATACCGAATATCACGGCAACCTTGAACGGCAAACCGGTTACGGCTCAGCTGACGGTCAATCCTTTTGCGCCTGCGTCGAGCCCTGTAATCAAATCAGCTACATCGTCGGTTGTGCGCGGGGTCAAATCTCGACCGAAACTGTAACATTAGGCGGGATAGCCTCGCCCGGTGGAAAAATCGCGAAGTTGACGAGTAACAGCCAAGCGCCGCGGCTCAGCGGACCTGAAAGTGGGACTGAATGAGCCAGCCTCGAACCATGTGTGCAGAGAAACGCCATTTAGAGCCAAATCGGAGGAAGGGATCGCGCCGATAGAAATAAAATTCTGCGAAGGTCAAAGACCACCCAGAATGGACTTGCATGGTTTAACCCGTCGCTGAGGCAGGCGACTTTGATCCTTCCAATCTAGTTTTACCTTCAAGGCTGCCCTTATCGCATTCAATTACATGCACATAGATCACATTTAGAGGGCCCGGGCTTGCAGGAAATGCATAATACGCAAATTATGGCATGCAAGGGCAAGTTCGAGGGAATCGGGATGTCTAAGCAAAGATCATGGTTGAGAAATCTATTTCTCATCTGTGCCAATGCTTTGCCACGTATTCTACGAGATATAGCAAATAGAAACCAACTTTGCCACCCGACAGTCCGTGTAACCAACTGAAATGGTTACGCTTACTATGAATTATCCACAACGGCACTAGTAAAAGACATGGTCCTCAACGTGCTTTCTTCGAGATGGGTATCAGCACGTCATAGGGAGAAGGTGAAAACAATATGGGCGACTTGAGAGTTGCGCTTATCGGGTACGGATACTGGGGACCAAACCTTTTGCGCAATTTCAATGAAGTGGACGGAGCGGCCATGGTGGCCTGTAGTGACTTGTCCGCCGAACGGCTCGCAAAGATTCGCAAGCGCTATCCTGGTATTACACTTACCCAAAACTACGAAGAGTTGCTTCGCGACCCAACTATCGACGCGGTGGTGATTGCCACGCCGGTCAGCACCCATTATCCCATCGCGCGCCAGGCGCTCGATTGCGGCAAGCACGTCATGATCGAAAAGCCCCTTGCGGATTCCTGTGAGCATGCCATGGATCTGATCGAGCGGGCTGCGCGGAATCGCCGTGTCTTGATGGTGGATCACACCTTTATCTATACCAGCGCAGTGCGGAAAATCCGCGAAATGATCGATAAAGGGGATCTCGGTAACATCCTCTATTTTGACTCCGTCCGCGTCAACCTGGGTCTCTTCCAGAAGGACATTAACGTTCTTTGGGACCTGGCACCGCACGATCTCTCCATCATGGATTACCTGCTGCGTTTGAATCCAGTCGCGATGACCGCAGTGGGAGCGAGCCACGCCGGAAATGGTCTGGCTAACATGGCCTACCTGACGTTGACATTCCCAAACAACCTGCTGGCCCATTTTCATGTGAATTGGCTGGCACCAGTAAAAATCAGGCTGACTCTGGTTGGCGGGGACAAGAAAATGGTGGTCTATGACGACCTCGAGGTCACCGAGAAAATACGCCTGTACGACAAGGGTCTGATCGTGAACGGGTCGCAGGAAAAGAAGTATGAGGCCATGATCAACTACCGGAACGGCGACGTCTGGATCCCCAAGCTCGAAACGACGGAAGCATTGAGCTACGCGGCAAAAGAGTTTGTTTCTGCTATCTCGGAAGGCCGCGAGGCATTGACGGATGGAATCGCCGGATATCGCATTGTGCGATTGCTGGAAGCCGCCCAGGTTTCGCTGGAAAACGGCGGACGTCCGGTGGAATTCTCAGGCGATTGGCTAAGCGGTTCAAAAACGCTTCAGCCTGTGCCCCATGCACGGCGCCTTTCAGACAGAGTCGGACAGGAGGTCTCCGTTCGATGAGCTGGCAACGCATAGCAGATAATGTGAAGCTGGGTAAGGACGTAATCATCCGCGATTTCGTGAACCTGTACGGTTGCACAATAGGCGACAACTGCAGGATCGGAACGTTCGTAGAGATACAGAAGAACGCTACGATTGGGAGCAATACAAAGGTCTCCAGTCACACTTTCATCTGTGAAGGTGTCACCATCGAGGAAGACGTCTTTATTGGTCATAACGTGTCGTTCATCAATGGCAAGTATGCGCTGTTGGGGGGCCATGTATCCTGGCAGCTCATGGCGACCTCCTTCGTGGGCGCCATTGCCATGTTCGTGGTTGGGTTGTTTTTCATTCGCCGGATGGAAGCTACCTTTGCGGATGTGATCTAAAACTATGAGACGAGTCATCGAAGTCCGAAACCTTTCCAAAGGGGCTATAAATTCGGACAAGTACTCCCCTGCACGCTGGTCCAGAACTGATTTGTCCTTGCTATAGTCAAAGATATCATGACAAAACAGACATGTGTGTTAGTCACTGGCGTGGGGGGCCGATCCGTTGGCCACCAGATCCTTCACGGACTTCTGCTGGCGGGGTCACGCTACCGGGTAGTGGCTTGTGATGCTGATGCTTTTGCGTTCGGCCTTTATCAGGTTCCGTGCAGATATCGTTTGCCCCGGGCTGACTCGGCGGAATATTTAGATGCGTTGTTGTCTGTTATTTCCCAAGAACATGTCGACGTGGTCTTGCCTGGGACAGAACCTGAGGTGCGGGTGATTGCTGACGCCCTCGCTAAACTGGCGGAAGTTGGATGTATGGCCGTAGTCAATCCTAGCCCTGTCGTCCATCTTTGCTCCAACAAAGCTACGCTCTACCATTGGCTGGACCGTAACGGCTTTGTGATTCCACAATCAGCTCCCGCCTCGGGTTGGAAGACGTTGGCCAGTACCTACGGCTTTCCGTTGGTTGTCAAACCCACGGCGGAGAGTGGCGGTTCCAAGAATGTAGCGCTCTTGAAGGACGAAGCCGAAGTCGAGCACTACCTCGCGAATCTGCCGGCAAATCTGGAAGTTGTGTTCCAACAATACGTCGACGGGCCCGATAGCGAATACACCGTGGGGGTCATGATCTCGAAATCGGGACAACTGATCGATTCCATTGTGATGCACCGAAAACTGGTGGGTTTATCCCTGGGGACTGAACGCAGGATCGACGGGAAACGATATGCCCTCTCGACTGGCTACTCGCAAGGGTACTTTGTAAGGGACTCCTTCATCCAGTCCCAATGTGAAGAACTGGCCCTGAGGATCGGAGCTCGCGGGCCGATGAACATACAGTGTCGCGTGAGCGACGGCAAATTGTATGTTTTCGAAGTGCACCCGCGATTTTCGGGCACCTCCTCTTTCCGTGCGGAAGCGGGGTTCAACGAGCCGGATGTGCTGATTAGAAATTTTTGCTTCAACGAAAATTTCGGACGATTGCCCTACCGCACAAATTTGGCGGCCATCCGCGCCTTCTCTCAGCTGGTTGTACCCATGGAAGAGGTGGATGCAACCCCCTTGGCGCTTCCTCAAAGTACCTTGCGCAGATCATAGACGCAACGGTTTTGCAGTTATGCTGCCGCCGGAGTAGAGGCTTGGAAATTGCAACGCCGAAGGCCGCCGAATGAAGCTTGCCATTATTGCGGACATTCATGGTAATAAGCCGGCATTGGAAGCCGTCCTTCGGGCTGCGCCGCCTGTCGACGCGTGGATTTGTGCTGGAGATGTGGTCGGATATTATCCTGACGTCAACGAAGTCTGTGAGATCCTCTACGGCCTGCGAGCCTTTGTAGTGCGCGGCAACCACGATGCGTATGTAACTAGAGAGTTATTACCGAATGATCAACGTGCCGCAGCGTATCGAACGGATTGGACCCGGACCGAATTGAAGATGCAGAACTTGCACTGGATAGCTTCCTTGCCCATTGAAATTAATTTTCGTTTTGGTCCGAGACACTTGAAGGTGCGACACGCAAGTCCCTGGGACGAAGAGACTTATCTATATCCTGACTCAACCCGATTGGCCGATATCCGATTGGCGCCGAACGAGTATTTTATTTTGGGGCATACACATCACCCGATGTGCATCGCTGCAGGCGAGGGATTCGTGATCAACCCGGGGTCGGTCGGCCAGTCGCGCGACTACAACCCAGCTGCCTCCTACGCCCTCTTCGATACCATATCGGGCACGGTGCAACATTGCCGTGCAACCTATGACGTGGTGTCTTATCAGCAGTACCTCAGGGATCTCGGCTGGCCAGAAACGACGATTTCCATCTTGAGCAGGACGCGCTAGGTCTTCTGTCAGTCTGTTGCACTGTAAGTGTGACCGTGTTCATCTGACTGAACGGAGTCTAGATTATTTTTCCGGGCAGATCACCGTGCCTTAGCAAAAATTGAGGATCTGATAAGTTTGGTTACAGAAGCTGCGTCGAAGAATTGTTCCCAAGAAATAAAATGCTTGGTACTCATTCGGGGTGGATCGCACCTGCCAGGTGGAATCCTGCCAACCGCCATATCATACGGGATTTAGTGCGCCACGAATCACGAACAGGGCGCGTGTATTCTTTCCTAGATTCTGGCCTATGCCATGGGCACTGCAACCTTTTCCGTGGATAGAACTTGCCCTGTTCCGTTGGATACAAAAGTCCAAGTTTTCCTCGGCTTATTGGCATCATGTATCCATGAATGAGAAATCTATTTCCTAATATTTCTCCTAACCTGCTCCCTGAAGAACGTTTGCCACTTTCCGCTATTAGATAAACAACTTAGAATCAGTAAGATAAAAGGAATAACACGCTCATCCTGCTAGTAGGAATTGGGCACCAACATGCTTCCTGCGTATATGGCATTACGCTCGCTCCATAGAGCACTCGTGGTCTGGCGTTCAAGCAGATGCCGGGGCTAGAGGCTCCCGCCGACCCATTCATGAGTATCGGCGCCCTTTCTTGTCGTTACCAGGTGTTGGAGGAATTGAATGAAGAAGAAGATGTGGAGTCAAGTGACTCGAATTGTTATCGGGCTGGGGCTGCTAATTATTGCTGCGGTCGCAGTCCAGCCAGCCTGGGCCACTCTCCCCACGCCGAACCAGCCTATTCTTGTGGTGCAGGACAGCACTTCCGCAAATGTGTATCAGAATTTCGTCCCGGAAATGCTCACGACGGAAGGGCTCAACGGTTTTCAGATTGCGCAACTGGGCGACTTGACCCCTGACTTTTTGGCAAGCTACGACGTCGTCATCCTCCCTCACCTCACCTTGACCGCCGCCCAGGCCACCCTGTTTCAGACCTACGTCAATAACGGAGGCACGTTGGTTGGCTTCCGCCCTGACCTGCAACTGGCCAATGTATTTGGCGTGAGTTCTCTGGAGAGCACCCTGCAGGAAGCCTGGCTGAAGATGGACACCACCACGCCCTATGCTCCCTCCTCGGATGGCGAGGCGATGAGGTTCCATGGAGCGGCGGACCTGTATTCGCTCAATAGCGCCAGCGCCCTGGCCACCTTGTACAACTCCACGACATTGGCGACCACTTCGCCGGCGGCGGCCATCAATACCTTCGGCCTGGGCAAAGCCATTCTCTTCAGCTTTGACCTGACCCAGAGCATCGTGCTGATGCGCCAAGGCAATCCCGCCTGGGCCGGCTATCCCAACACTCATGATGGGTTCAATACCATGCGGGCCACGCAGATGTTCATGGACCAGCCATCTGGCCAGTTCTGGAACGATCTGGGCGATGGGGCTCTCAATGATGTGCCGCAGGCCGACATCCAGATGCGTCTATTCAGCAACCTGGTGGTGCTGACCAACGCGGTCAGGCGGCCCCTGCCCAAGCTCTGGTACTTCCCCAATCAGAATCGCGCGATGTTGCTTATGACCGGAGACGACCATTCTTTTCCTGTGTCAGATGCGCTCGGCGAGATCAATAACATTGCCTCGTATGGCGGCCTGTTCAGCTACAACCTCTGGTACCCCTTCACAACGGTCAGCAATTCCCAGGTGAACGCGTGGCTCGCGGCAGGCAACTCCATGGGAATTCATTTCAACGACACTGCGGAATCCGATTCCAGCGGAGTGGGTGGCTCGGCCGCCTCCTGGGACGGCATGCAGGACGTGATGAGCGCGGCGCTGACTTCCTTCGCAACGACCTATCCCAGCGCCCCCTATCCGGTGACCACTCGAAATCACTTTATAATCTGGGTCAGTAACGATGCCGATAGCACGCCTGATCAGGTCGCGCAGGCCAAGTTGTTCCAGAACAATGGCATTCAGCTGGACACTAGTTATTCGTCTTTTCCGAACCGCTGGGGTTACATGACCGGCAGCGGCCTGCCGATGAAGTTCCTGGACCCGGCTGCCGGCACCGTCATTCCAGTCTACGAACAGGCTACGCAATATGAAGATGATGTGCAGTTACTCCCCAACGGCTATTCTCTGAACTGGAGTCAGTCTACGGCGCAAGGTCATTATGTGCAGTCTCTTTCCGACAGCTTGACCAAGTACAACACCGTCACTACCATGTTGTTCCATCCCGAAAACTGGGCTGGTGTTGCAAGCTATGTTCAATCGGCCCTGCAATACGCGCAGGCGCAATCCATTCCCATGTCCACCACTGGGACGTGGCTGAACTTCTGGCAGGCACGCGCGGCCACCACCGTGTCGATGCCGTCGTTTACCTCGGGCACACTCACGTTCACGACGACAGCCGCCCCGGCCGGTCTGACGCTGTTGGTCCCGTTCGCCTCAGGCAACAACCAGGTGGTCTCGACGTTTAACGTGGACGGAGCCGCGCAGAGTTTCACGGTGGCAGCTTATCAGGGTGTGACCTACGCCAGTGTGGTGCTTGCGTCTGCAGGAAGCCACGCGATCTCGGTGACCTACATTGCCGCGGGCAGAATCCTGGGACAGATTTCGCCCAGCGCAGCCTCGGCCAGCACCACCGTACAGGTGCAGGGCGGATCGATTATTGAAAACGTTCCGGTGGCTGCCGACGGGACTTACGTTGTAGGTCCGCTGCCTGCCGCCACCTACGCGGTTACACCGACATCTTTATATTACACATTTTCGCCTACTTCCCAGTCCGTCCCCCTGAGCACGGCCGATTTCACCAACATCAATTTCACGGCGATCTTCAGTGAAACCCTGTTCACCACACAGACGCCCGTATTAACCAATCAAACAGATGGCAACGGGGTGGACGAAGAACTGGGCACCGCCTTCACCAGCGACGTGCCCGGCCAAATTGCCGGCATCCGTTTTTGGAAGGCCCCCAGCGAAAGCGGAACCCATACCGGAAATATCTGGGACGGCAACGGCAATTTGCTGGCCTCGGTGACATTCGCTACTGAGACCGCTTCCGGCTGGCAGGAACAGATTCTGGCCAGTCCGCTGGCCATCGCTGCCAATACCACCTATATAGTCAGCGTCAATGATACCAACGCTTACTACGTGGCCACCAACGAAGGATTGTCGTCACAAGTGATCAACGAAGACCTAAGGTCGGCCGTCGGAAACAACGGAGTGTACGCGACAGCTCCCGGACAGTTCCCGACCATTTCTTTCGAGGATACGAACTACTTCCGAGACATCAGATTTATCCCGGATCCAACATACAGCGTTTCGGGATCCATTTCACCCTCGGCGAGCGGGAGTGGCGCGAGCCTCATTTTGAGCGGTGCCGGCAGTGCCATAGTCACAGCCGACTCTTCGGGCAACTATGTGTTCACCGGCCTGGTCAACGGCACCTATACGGTCACACCGATCAAAACTGGCTTCATATTTAGTCCGACCAGTGCGCAAGCGATTGTGAACAATGGCAACGTGATCCTGGCAACTTTCACCGCGACCGCTGTACCTACTTACACCGTGTCCGGAGCGATTACTGCAACAACTGGAAGCGGGGCCGGAGCCACGCTGACCTTGACTTTGAGTGGAATCACCATTGCCACGACGACGGCCGACTCCTACGGCAACTACATCATCAATGGCATATCCAACGGGAACTATACCGTTACACCGACCGCGATCGGCTACTCGTTTAGTCCCGCGAGTGCGGCTGTGGCGGTAAACAACGGCAACGTGACTGGCGTGAATTTCACTGCTTCGTTGGCACCTTTCTCCGGCGAAACGCTGCTCACCACACAGACCCCCGTAGACACCAATCAGAGTGATGGCCCCGGAGTGGACTATGAACTCGGCACCACCTTCACCAGCGATGTGACCGGCCTAATTACCGCCGTCCGTTTCTGGAAGTCCTCCAGTGAAAACGGGACGCACATCGGAAATATCTGGAACAGCAGCGGCAATTTACTTACGTCGGTGACATTCACCAATGAGACCGCTTCCGGCTGGCAGGCGCAGGCTCTGCCCAGCCCACTCGCCATCGCCGCCAATACGACTTATATAGTGAGCGTTAATACCACTAACGCTTACTACGTGATTACACAAAGCGGATTGGCATCACAGCTGATCAACCAAGACTTAAGGTCGGTCGTCGGCAACAATGGGGTGTATGCGACAACTCCGGGCCAGTTCCCCACCAATACTTTCTCGAATTCGAATTACTTTCGAGACCTCTATTTTGTCCCGATCTCCGGCAACAGCGTATCCTCACTGACGCTAAATCCCACCAGCGTGACCGGCGGAAGTTCCTTAACCGGGACGGTCACCTTGAATAACCCAGCGCCCTTGGGCGGCACGGCGGTAGCTCTCTCGGCCACCAATCCCCTTGCCCAACCGCATACCATCCAGTCCGTTAACTATCCCGGTGCCCTGCAAGAGGACGCCTCAATAAATTGGGCGAGTCTGGGGCCGCCTTTGTACAATTCCGTTCCCTCCGGCTCGGTGGCTACGGTGTCTGGCGTGCCCGGGCTGACCGCGACCCTCACGAACAAGGCAAATCTGCCGCTCCAGTACCTCACACAGTGCCCCGGGGATAACTGCGACTGGAGTGGCATCTTCAATCCTGGAGCGGACGTTCTCTGGGACAGCGGGATATATCTGCCGGATGGTACGTGGGTTGGCAACGGCCCCTTAACGGTGACTTTCAGCAGTCCTATAAGGGGTCTTGGCTTCCAGATCGAGCCGGATGAGTTGGGACCTTTCACGGCCAGCATGTGCGCGTTTGACGCTTCGGGCACGCAACTGGGCTGTTCTTCTTTCAGCGGCAGCGGCTCGGCTCCCCCCGCCACGTTCATCGGCATCTACGATGACACCCAGGAAATTTCAAAGGTCACCATCGACGGGGGCGGCGCCCTCTATCCTCATGACTTTGCGATTGGGGATGCGTTGGTGGTTAATGGCGAGAAACAGCTGGCGGTGGTGCCGGCCAGTGTGACGGTGCCGCAGGGAGCGACCTCGGCCACCTTCCCGATCACCACCAATGAAGTCAGCACCTCGGCTTCGTTGACCATCTCCGGGAATGACAACACCACACAAACGGCCATGCTGACGCTGACTCCTCCCGTACTTTCGTCTATTGTGATGAACGCGAACACTGTTCCCGGGGGGACTTCTTCCACAGGTACGGTGACACTGGCTAGCCCCGCGCCGAGCGGCGGTGCAGTCGTTGTACTAACGAACGACGTTCCCGTCGCCCAGCCACATACTATCCAGGCCGTAACTTATCCAACCGCTCTGCAAGCCAACGGCTCGGAAAGTCCGGCCAATTTGCAAGCCGACGGCTCCATCTACTGGTCGACCCTGGGGCCGACTTTATTCACGACTATTCCTTCCGGCACGGTGCTTCCGGTGTCCGGCTTGCCGGGTTTGAACGTGACCCTAACGAACAACGCCCAGATGCCTCTGCAGTACCTGACCGATTGCCCCGGGTTTGACTGCGACTGGGCTGGCAACTTTAATCCCGGAGCGGACGTTCTCTGGGACAGCGGGATATATCTGCCGGATGGTACGTGGGTTGGCAACGGCCCGTTAACGGTGACTTTCAGCAGCCCTCAAAGGGGCCTGGGCTTCCAGATCATGCCCGATGAGCTGGGAGCGTTCACGGCCAGCATGTGCGCGTACGACTCCTCGAACACGCAATTGGGCTGTTCCTCGTTCAGCGGCTTGGCATCGCAGTTCGACCAAGCCATACCTGTGGGCCTATACGATGACACCCAGGAGATTTCCAGCGTTGTCATCGACGCCGGAGGGGCCCTGTACCCTCATGACTTTGCTATTGGGGATTTGTTTGTAACCAATGCGGCGCGACCGGTGGTGGCAGTGGTGCCCAGCAGTGTCACGGTACCGGCCGGACAGACGACGGCTACCTTCCCGGTGACCACCAGTGCGGTGAACACCTCCACCTTTGTGAATATTACCGGCTCTTATAGCGGAACGCAGACGACAGGAACCGTGCAGGTCACCTCCATCATTCCGGTGATTTCGACGGTGTCCCTATCCCCCAACAGCGTGACGGGAGGAAGTTCCACGACCGGGACGGTGACATTGAGCAGTCCAGCGGTAGTGGGCGGCGCGGTGGTCAAGCTAGCGAGCGACAACGCCGCGGCCAGCGTCCCGGCCAGCATCACGGTACCGGCGCACGCCACCACGGCGACCTTTACCGTGACCACAACCACGGTTACATCGACGACCACACCGAATATCACCGCAGGCTCCAACGGCACATCGGCTACGGCTCAACTGACGGTCACACCTCCTTCCGTGCCTGGTGTAACTCAACTTATTTCCGGTGCAACGAAGACGCAGGCGGTTGTTCTTCCCTCTGTTCTTTCCGTGTCCATGAGTCCGGGTAGCGTGCAAGGCGGAGCTGCAAATGCAACCGGCACGGTCACACTAAAAGCTGCCGCGCCGGCCGGGGGAATCGCCGTGACGCTCTCCGCCAGTTTGCCGTCTGGTTCGGTCCCTGCGAGTGTGAAAGTGGCGGCAGGAGCCACCACGGCGAAATTCACAGTCCTCACAAAGGCCGTGCCTGTCGTGACGGTAGACACGATTACAGCCACACTGAATGGGTCGGCGAATGCAAGTTTGACAATTGATCCTCCGGCGATTTCCTCGGTGATGCTGGCACCCGCGAGCCTAATAGGCGGAGCTACGTCCGCAGCAACGGTCAAACTAAATGCAACAGCGCCAGCAGGCGGAGTCATAGTCAATGTGGCTAGCGGAAGCACAGCGGTAGCAACCCTGTCGGTAAGCTCGGTCACGGTGCCGTCGGGCAGCAGTTCAACGACATTCACAGTAACCAGTATTCCGGTTGGCGCAGAGGCGACGTCGAGCATTACCGCAACATTGGCTGGCGGCGGAACCCAGAGCGCAACTCTGACGGTCGATCCGCCGACGCTCTCGAGCCTGACGCTCGGCCCGGCAACCGTGAAGCATCCGGCTTCATCCACGGGAACAGTTACGATTTCGGGCGCGGCACCTGCGGGCGGAGTTATAGTCAATCTCTCGAGCAGCACCCCGTCTGTTGCCACCGTGCCATCCACAGCGACCGTACCGGCGGGTACGACTTCCGTAAGCTTTACGGTGGCGACCCTTGCACCTGGTACGTCCACAATTTCCGCCAGCCGGACCGGTTCGACCACGAGAAAAGCCAGCTTGAAGGTAAATTAGAGAATTGCAACTCAGCGAATAGCTGCTCGGGGCCGGATCGGTGAAATTGATCCGGCAATCAGGACCGTGATCTCGGGCAAAGCGGGTCCCAGACCGGCGAGTTGAACGTAAAATCCGTCGGGAAATCTTGATCAAACCGCACCCGACCTCTATTCTTATGCCATATCACGAATAATAAACCACTTGAACTGGATCAAGGCCCCAAGTCACGGCATCGCACCTGAGTTCCTCCTCGGAGGGTGGCAAAGCCAACGGACTACTTACTTTCAAGTCACCAAGTCCGGAATAAAACATGTACCGAACAGCACAATCAGAGTATAAAAACTGAGGGAGCGTACAGCCTCGTGAATTTGAATTCTGCCAGCCCTAAGAAACCATATCAGAAGCCTACGTTGCGCGTGTATGGCGATATCAGGGATTTAACCAAATCCATGACCGCCGCATCGGGAAATTTTGATTCGGTTGGTATGCTAGCGACTAAGACTGTTTGAGACCCTGATGTGCTTGAGGTCAGCGGGAATGACTTGCTCCCCAGACCCTGATCCAGTCAAAACGTAGCTTCTACGCATCTTCTCCCTCCTCGCGAAACTACACCGAACGTTAACTGCACGTCGAATTGGAAAATCGATTGCGCTGTATGAGTCCGTAGTTAAGTCACGCGTCTCCACCCAGAATTGCCGGAGCATGCTGCGCAACTACCGCTACCGCCGTCACACGGAAAATCAACGTAGATGAACTCATTGCTCGGTCAGTGGGGTTGGAAACCTTGGAGATCTTCAGCACTTCGTTTACGACGAAGATGGGACAATCGACAGGTAGGGTCAAGGCCTCGCTGGTTACAGTTTATGTGTATGTGTTCCAGCGCGACACATCCAGCGCGACACTTCGTTGACAGAATATTGGAGGCAGACTAGTCTCTGTCGCCAAGGGGGGTCGCAAGAACGGGGGCCCCGGTCAGAGAGGGATTGAGATGCGCACCAAAAGCCGCGTTGGCAATGTCGTATTTCAGGTTCTCGCGCTTTCTGCTCTGATTGGCACTCTATTTGTGAGTGGCTGCGCTAGCGGCGGCACCACCAGCACCCCTATCACATACACTGTGGGCGGAACCGTCACAGGCCTTGCGGGTTCAGGGCTCGTGCTTCAAGACAACAATGGCAACAATCTTGCGGTCTCGGCCAACGGATCATTTACCTTCACGGTAGCGGTCGCCAGTGGCGCGGCGTACAGCGTCACGGTATTGACCCAGCCAACCAACCTCAGCCAGACCTGCTTACCAACATCGAACACGGGCACAGTGATTAGTAGCAATGTTACCAGTGTCTCGGTGGCCTGCACGACGAATACGTATACCGTGGGCGGAAGCGTCTCGGGTCTTGCGGGTTCAGGGCTCGTGCTTCGAGACAACAATGGCAACAATCTTGCGGTCTCGGCTAACGGATTATTTACCTTCACGGTAGCGCTCGCCAGTGGCACGGGCTATACGGTCACGGTGTTTTCCCAGCCAACCAACCTCAGCCAGACCTGCGTACCGACATCGAACACGGGCACGGTCACCAGCAGCAATGCTACGAGCGTCCTAGTGACATGTACAACGGACACTTTCACCGTGGGTGGGACCGTATCCGGACTTAGAGGGTCTGGACTGGTGCTACAAGACAACGGCGGAAATGGTCTTGCGGTATCGACTAACGGACCGTTCACCTTTACGACTGCGCTTGCCAGTGGCACAGCTTTTGCAGTTACAGCGCTCACGCAACCGAGCAATCCTGCACAGACCTGCGGTGTCGCGAATGGGAGCGGTACGGTGACAACCGGCGCGATTACCACCGTGGCCGTGGCGTGTCAGACGATAACGACCTCTCTGATGGTCGCCGATTTCGTTAACAACCGCGTGCTTATCTATAATACGCCGCTTAGCACGGACCAAAACGCCAGCATCGTGCTAGGGCAGGCTAACTTCACCACCGCAACTGCCGGCGCGACAGCAAGCACGATGAACTCCCCTGTTGGGGTCGCCACTGATGCTGCAGGCAATCTTTATGTGTCGGAAGATAGTCCTAACTGCCGGGTGATTCAATTTGTGCCGCCATTCAGCAACGGTATGAACGCCAGCGTGGTATTTGGCCAACCAAATTTGACCACGGTCAATTGCCCTGCCCCTGCGTCCGTTAGCGCGAGCAGTCTGGGAAGTAGCCCTCCTAACGCGGATTGGCTCGGTGGTGCGATTGTCGACAGCAGCGGTGCCCTGTGGGTCGCGGACTCCGGAGCAAACCGCGTGCTGGAATATAAGCCACCCTTTACCAGCGGCATGGCCGCAAGCCTCGTAATTGGGCAGGCGGACTTCATTTCCGGTAACGTGAATAAGGGGGGGGCCACCCCAACCAGCACTTCTCTATCTGATCCGTTCTACCCTGTCTTCGACGCTTCAGGGAATCTTTGGATCGACGACTTCAATAATTCACGCATGCTGGAGTTTAAGCCGCCGTTTGCCACGGGGATGGCGGCAAGCGTGGTGCTGGGCCAGGCGGACTTCACCCACGGTGCGGCCAACCAAGGAGGTGCAGTCGCGGCAAACACGATGAATGCTCCAGGCGGAGAGGCATTCGACGGCTCGGGAAACCTGTGGGTGGCCGACTACACTAACAGCCGTGTTTTGGAATTCGTG
Organism: Terriglobia bacterium; assembly: GCA_963705015.1. Lineage (GTDB taxonomy): Bacteria > Acidobacteriota > Terriglobia > Acidiferrales > UBA7541 > Palsa-360. The sequence goes on along the minus strand of CAVPIN010000002.1, from coordinate 3,275,557 downwards.
CCGCCGTTCATTACGAACATGCCTGCCAGCCTGGTGCTGGGACAGCTGGACTTCACCCACGGGCAGCCCAACCAAGGAGGCGCGAACCCCACCAACGCAACTTTGAGTTTTCCCTATCAAGTTTCGTTTGACGGCAGCGGAAGATTATTTGTGAGTGATGCAAATAACAATCGTACTTTGGTATTCACGCCGCCGTTCAGCAACGGCATGAACGCAACGCTCGTGATTGGACAGGCGAATTTCACGACGGGCACGACACCATCACCTCCGACGGCGGCGAGTCAGAATTTTCCGGCTGGCGTGGCCACAGTGCCCCTGCTCTATTAGCGGTATGTTTCCGCGTCGCGACAACAATGTGCAGGTGAAATAACTCTCTTGATTACGACGAGATTGTCCACATAAACCAAGCAATGCAGACGTGTGAAGGAATGGTCGCTAGCGACCATTTTGGAACCAATACCGAACCTGCCTGTTTTACAAGAAGCAACGCCGCGCCAGTTGAGCATTGTCGGGTCTCGCGAAGCGTGCTAGTTTCAATCGAAATTGTTACCCCTGAGCAAAAGTGTGAAAACGAGCGCGCGCACGAGAGAGAAAATGGATCCGCGCGCTGAGAGTTGCACCGTGCTCAAACTGAGCGCCTGGCCAGTGTCTCGAATAAAACGCTTTGTGGGACTGGGTCTTGCGGAGCAAGTCCTTCTTCTCCGCGCGCTGTTTTTGGTGAGCGCGATTCGCCTGGGGCTTTTCTTGTTTCCGTTTCGTATCTTACAACGATTCGCGCAACGACGGAGCCCAAATTCCAACACAAGGTATTCGCCGGGACAATACGTCTGGGCGGTTCGCGCCGTCAGCCGGTATGTGCCGGGTGCGACTTGCCTGACGCAGGCCCTGGCGGCTCAGACGTTGCTGGCGCGATCCGGCCACGCGTCACACATTGAAATCGGCGTGAGAAAAGACGAGCAGCGCCGGTTTCTGGCTCATGCCTGGGTGGTGTCTGGAGACCAGATTGTTATTGGTGGAGCGGCAGCGGATGGCTACGTTCCGCTCGAGGCCCGGGGAGAAAAATCCGCGAGCGTGGACAAACCTTGATCCCTTCCTTCTCCTCGCGCGTGGCCGTCGCACCGGATGTGATGTTCCGCATCGTGGGCGATGAGTCTGTGTTGCTGCATCTCAAGAGCGAGACATATCTGGGCCTCGACCCCGTGGGCACGCGCATGTGGAATGTGCTCACCGAATCGCCTTCCATCCAGGAGGCCTACGATATACTGCAGACGGAATATGACGTGCAAGCCGAAGATCTTCGCCGGGACCTGCAGGAATTTCTCAGCAAACTTCAGGAAAACGAGTTGATCGAAATCCGGCCGCCGGACGCCTCCGGGCAAGCGAAAACGGAATGAGCGGCATCGTCGGCATTCTCAATCTGGACGGCGCTCCTGTTGACGATCGCCTGCTTCGGAAGCTAACGGATTTTCTGGCGTTTCGCGGCCCGGACGCGCAACAAATCTGGCTTGACGGTCAGACCGGTTTCGGTCACACGCTGCTGAAAACTACCCGGGAATCCGGGAGCGAGCATCAGCCGTTCAGTCTGGACGGCAGCACGTGGATCGTTGCCGACGCCCGAGTGGACGGCAGGCGCGACCTCATAGGCAAGTTGCAGGCTCATGGCCACGGCGATCTTATCAGCGCCACGGATGTCGAACTCATCCTTCGCGCCTATCAGGTTTGGGGCGAGGGCTGCGCCGAGCGGCTTCTCGGAGACTTCTGCTTCGCCATTTGGGACGCGCCTCGCAGGCGTCTGTTCTGCGCGCGCGATCAGATGGGCGTCAAACCATTCTTCTACGCTCACTCGGGTTCTTGCCTCATCTTCAGCAACACACTCGACTGCGTCCGCCAGCATCCGGCGGTAAGTGACCGGATCAACGATCTGGCCATCGCCGATTTTCTCATATACGACATGAGCCAGGATCCGGGCGCCACAGCGTTCGTTGACATCCGACGGTTGCCCCCGGCGCACGTGCTCACCTGCGAATCGGGCAACGTCTCTATTCGGCGCTATTGGAACCTGATGGCCGCCACCACGGTTCGTTACCGCAGGGAGGAAGAATACGTCGAACACTTTTGCGAGTTGCTGGACATCACCGTAGACGACCGATTGCGATCCGACCGCGCCGGTGTGCTCATGAGTGGCGGACTCGACTCTCCCACCGTGGCAGCCAGCGCCCAGCGAATTTTTAAGAGCAATGGAAATCCCTCCGGCCTGCGAGCGTATACGCAAGTTTTCGATACCTTGATTCCCCACGAGGAGCGGCATTATTCCGGCTTGGTGGCGGAGGCGCTGGGTATCCCCGTTGAATTTATTGCGGACGATTCCTTGCAACTGTTCGGCCTTGCCGATCAGACCGATGGCCGCATGCCTGAGCCTGCGCAGTTCGCATGGCCGGATAAGACTGCGGATCACCTGCGCCAACTGGCCGCCCGAAGCCGTGTGGCCCTGACTGGCTTCGGCGCCGATCCCGGGTTTTCCTGCCGGATCACAGTGCACTTTCGCAATTTACTCAAGGCCGGGCAGTTTGGCCGCGCGCTGGCAGACGCCGCGCGATACCTCACGACTGAGAATAGGCTCTCACGCCTCTATGTTCGCACTCGATGGCGGATTCTGTTTGCGTCCAAGGATCAGCTTTCCACGTATCCAGTGTGGCTGGAGGAAGGCCTGGAAAAACGGCTGGGCTTGCGCGACCGTTGGGAGACGTTCCACCGCGCGGAGGCACCACGGGTGGCCGCGCGGCCGGAAGCCCATGAGGCCATCATTGCTCCCTTTTGGCCTGGCTTGTTTGAGGGCTACGATGCGGGCGTGACGCGGGTCCCCGTTGAAGTCCGCCATCCCTTTTTCGACCTGCGCCTGGTGAATTTTCTTCTGGCTCTGCCCACGCTTCCCTGGTGCTCCGACAAGCAATTGCTTCGCGATGCCGCACGCGGCGTTCTTCCGGACGCAGTCCGGCTGCGGCGCAAATCTCCGCTGCCCGCCGACCCGCTGAACGCATTACTCCAGCAACCTGGGGCGGACTGGGTGGATCGCTTCGAGCCGGTCCCCGACCTTTGCCACTACGTCGTGCGGAACCGGATTCCAGCGGTGGTCGGCGAGAAAGATTCCTGGAAAGCTTGGATTCATCTGAGGCCATTGAGTCTGAACTTCTGGCTGCGCCAGCGGAATCACCTGGCTCAGGCGGAACCAACCACAGCCACACAAGGAGAACACGCTCGTGTATAGCCTGGGCGGCTACGGAACAATGATAGCCGACCGCATTCGCGTGGAGGCCTATTGTGAGGCCCTGCGGCGAACTGTCCGGCCCGGCTCGGTGGTGGTGGATATTGGTACTGGGCAGGGGGTATTCGCTGACCTCGCCTGCCAACTAGGCGCAAGTCGTGTCTATGCCATTGACTCGGATCCAATCATCCAGGTCGCTCGGGAGATCGCTGCCGCAAATCATTGCGCGGACAGGATTGAGTTCATCGAGGATGTTTCCACGCGAGTAGAAATTCCCTCACGGGCAGATGTGATTTTCTCGGATATGCGCGGCGTCCTACCTTTGTTCACCCAGAATATCCCGTCTATCGTTGATGCCCGGCGCCGTTTTCTCGCACCCGGCGGCACGCTGATCCCGAAAAAAGATACCCTGTGGGCTGCCATCGCGGAAGCCCCCGAATACTACGGCAAGATTGTGGGTTGCTGGGAGAAGAACGTGTTCGGCTTGGATCTGAGCCCCGCACGCCGACTTGCAGTAAACGATATTGGGAAGGTCCGCTTGACCCCGGAACAGTTGCTGACGAAGCCGCAAGCGTGGTGCACGCTGGATTACGCGACCATTGAAGATGCCAATGTTCAAGGCACGTTGGGCTGGACAATCGAGCGCGCGGGAACCGGACACGGAGTGCTGGTATGGTTTGAGGCGGAACTGGTTGATGGCGTCGGCTTTTCCAATGCTCCCGGAAGCTCAGAGCTGATTTACGGCTCGCAGTTTTTCCCGTGGCCCGAACCTGTACCTCTGGCTGCGGGTCAGCACGTCTGTGTCGGCCTCGACGCAAAGCTGGTGGAAGACGATTATGTTTGGAGATGGGCGACGCAGGTCGCATCGCCGGACGGGTCCGGAAGGGTCGCGAATTTTGAACAGTCACAAGTAGCCGGCGCCGTGCTGTCTCTCGCGAAATTGCACAACAGGGCATCGGACCACATTCCACAACTCTCCGAAGAAGGCCGGACGCGCTTCCGGGCCCTTGCGCTGATGGACGGGAGAGCTTCCCTTGAAGAGATTGCGCGCCAACTCGCCGCCGAATTCCCCGGGCGGTTCGTCCGCTGGCAACAGGCGCTGTCTTACGCTGCGGATATTGCATCAGACAATTCCCGTTCCCGCTAGATCAGATACCATTACGCGACGCTCGTGACTCGAAGATACAAGAGAAAGCGAACGGGACGCGGCTTCCTTGTGAGCTTGTTCAATGCCGTGTCCAACAAAAAATCCACGGCACTATGATTTGCTTGCCGCGACAAAATAAAGGCCTGCGGTGGTTTTCGGAAGGGAGTCAATCCGTTTGCCGTGCAACCCGGACTTCAGCAGAGAGAGGCTCTTTTGGCCGCAGCAGGGTTTCTCAGGGCGGTAACCGGAAGCAGACTAGATTTTGATGCTGGCACGCGCGACATCGCTGGGAATTGCAGCAATCCCCTGCTCGACCTCATCGCAAAGCGCATGACCGACCAGAATATGACACTCTTGGATACGTGGTGTTTCTTCGGACGGCACGGCGATCAACGTGTCGACGAGGCCGCGCAAACGGCCACCCGATGAGCCGGTCAGGCCAATGGTATGGAGTCCAAGTTGTCGCGCGCAGATGAGAGCTTCGACTACGCTTGGGGAGTTGCCCGAAGTGCTGATGCCAATGGCGACGTCACCCGGAGCGGCGAGGGCCTGGAGTTGGCGGGAAAATACATGCTCGTATCCATAATCGTTGGCGATCGCCGTCAAAGCGGATGTGTTTGCATGAAGTGCCAATGCCGGCAGCGGGGTTCGGTCGCGGAGATAGCGTCCCAGGAATTCGGCGGCAAGATGCTGGGCGTCCGCGGCGCTGCCGCCGTTTCCGAAGAACAGCGCCTTGTGGCCGGTGCGGAAGGCCAACAAAAGTGCGTCGGCCGCAGCGGTCATGGCCGGTAAACAAGCGCTTATGAGCTGGCTGTGGATTTCAATGCTGCGTTCGATATTTCCGCGAAGAATCTGGTTAGTCATACGAGTTCCCGCGCACAACGAGACTTTCTTGGGCCAAGGAGTTGACCGCTGATTCGCCAACGTGAAGTCAATTGCTCCGGGGTCAGCATGATTGATTACTATACTTGGATGCTCAACGGCGAGTCCAATTTTACGTTACGTTGGATTTGTCAGGGAAAAATATTCAATTAGGATTGCAGGACGTAAGGTTGCCGATCAGGTAATCCGGCGCAGCACTATTGTCTAGATTGGTTAGGGCTGCGTGATTTTGACATAGTCGACCGCTAATTGAGCTGGTAACCGCGAATTGTTTGGCGCCCCCCGGAACCGCCCGTCTGCGTCTGAATGATCAGGAACATCGGGTTGCCAAGTTGCTGATTACACGTGGTGATGAGCGTGCCATCCATATATTGCGCGATTGATGCCGACGTCCAGACCGTCTTGAAAACATGGTAGGTCGTGTCAACTGGATAGGAGGCATCACATCCATCGCCAATGCCGAAACTTGGATTAGCGACGTGAAACTGGAACCATCCTCCACTGTTATGACATTCCGTCCTATCGATCTCAGTGTAGCCACTCGCCCCTAAATTCGCATAATTGGAGTAGCCCGTATCAGCCGTATAAATATTTCGTGACTTGGCAGTTGCTGCCCAGAAGCCACGTTGCGGGCCACAGATTGCTAGCCGAAGAGGGGAACTTGGCTCGAATTTCGATCGTGCCGTAAGTGAAATTCAAACCCGTCCACTGAATGTCTCCCGTTATATAAAGCCATGACATTGGCGCGTTCCTCACGGTTCCATCGATATTGAAATCTCCGCAAGTGGCGCGCTGCGCTTCGGTCGTAATGGCTACGTTGCTGTTGGCCACGGACACCATCTGAGGAACATTGCACTCTTTTTCGTTTTGGGCGTACTGGCCATGCCGGGAGATCACCGTCCAAGCCGGACTTAAAGAGGTACCCGTAAAGTCGTCATAGAATGCCAAGCTTGCGGCGGTGAAGTTTGCTGTGGTGTAGCTGGCCCCGCTGATCGTCACGTTGAGGCTGGCAGGGGTGAATACGGCAGTTGGACTGCTCGGTGTCACGACGTAGGATCCGTTCGGGATTTCGGTCAGGGTGAAGTTACCCGAGGAATCGGTCGTGGTTGAAGCCAGGATTGCTCCCGTTGACGCTGCGGTTAGCGTAACGGTCGCCCCCGCGCCACCCCCTTGCGAAGAAAGCGTGATCTGCCCCGAAATGGAATAATTCGAAGGTGCTATTCCGTTTGGAATAGTTACTACCACGGGATCCGAGAGCACACTTTCGACCGTATCTGAAGCCACGGCCATCACCCAATAGACGTAAGTTTGACCGGGCTGCACGGCAAGGTCCGTATACTGTAGAGTAATAATTGGAATTGTGGTTAATCTAGCATACTGTGTGTACAGGCCATTTTGGACCGTCGCGCGATACACGTTGTATCCAAATATGGGAGAAGTGCTAGGATCCCATGCCAAACCCACCGAATGTGGCGGTGCCACACCCGACGCTGACAACGGGATGACGATGGGCGAACCTGCCGCATCACTGTTAATGGTTGCGCTACCCGTGACATCCCCTAATCCCGAAGGTGCAAAAACCACATTCAAATTTGCGATTTCGCCGGGAGCCAGAATAATACCAGAGGGCACTCCGCTGGCATTAAAGCCAGGGCCGGAAACACTGACATTCGAAATGGTGATGTAGGAACTGCTCATATTGGTGAGCGCCACAGATGCGGCGGTTGCTGTCCCAACATTAACAAGTCCAAAACTTAAACCGGCGGGGTTTGCAGTGAGCTGGCCTGCAGCCGAGTTAACCGAAAGTATGGCCGGACTGCTGGTCACGCCGCCGACCGTGTTACTCACAACCACGGTGAAGGCCGTCCCGTCATCTGGTGGCATAGCGACGGGTGTGGTATAGGTCGACGACGTTGCTCCCAGGATGGACATCCCATTATTCTGCCACTGGTAGAACAAGGGGGCAGTACCCGCCGCAATCACGCTGAATGTCGCCGTGTGACCCTGGGTCACGGATTGGCGGACCGGTTGCACTATTATGACGGGTGCTATACTGCCGCTGGTTTGACTTTGATACTGATACGCACCGGCGTCCCATGCTGCGGAGCCTCCCGGGCGGAGCACGCCGAGGATATCGCTGCACAGCGACGAGCCGACCGTCACACAAGTTGAAAGCAGGTTTAGCCCGGCTCCGACCGTCGCCCCGTTCGGAGCAGTGGGCTGGAAGCTACTGGTCAGGGTGTAGCCCTGAGATGCCGCCGCCTCCGTGGTCATCAACACATTGTTCCCGAAGATTAAATTGGTCACAGAGCCGCAGTTGAAATTTCCTCCTGAATTGTTCCAGCACCACGCTTGCGACGCTGGCGATTCCGAAATGCAATGATTGTTTTGGACTGTAAGGTTCGTAGGTGCGATAGAACTTGGGATCACACCGATGCATCCCGCAGTGGTGCCGCCTGAGAGAGTATTATTGTAGATAAATTGATTCGACGTGGAGCTCGGGCCCAATCCATCCGAAGCGACCGCAATGGGCGAATCATCTCCCACATTCCAGACAAGATTATTGTAAACGTATTGTGTATTGCCCAGCTGATACGTACCAGCCTCCAGAAATAGGGCGGATGCCCCGGGCACGATGTCATGAACGACGTTGTTATGGATGGACCCACTGGAATAGGCGAAGATCGCATTGCTGCTGGTCGACGGATCGACAGAATACGGGACATCGAAAACCTGATTTCCGCTTACAATCGCCGCGGGATCGGTGACGAAAATTCCGTTGGGTACGTCCTCAATGATGTTCCCCTGGATTGAGCTTCCGCCATAGATGGCCATGCCAGAGTCGGACTCCGGGCTACCGTCGAGAACGCAGTTTTGGACGACGCCCCCTGTCGATCCGTCATAGAAGGCGATTCCGCCAGTCGGAACGGAATCACTGCCGGCGCCGGGATTCTGAATACTCCAGCCGTGAATGTAACAATTCTGAATCGTGATGTTCGATCCGCCATCGACCGCAATACTGCCCCGGGGAGGCCAAGAGCCCGATTCGTCCACTTCTTCATTCTTGATTTCCAGATTGTCAAAAGTGACGAAATTCGCGGCACTGACTAGAATCGGGGCGACAGACCACGTTGCGTCGTACAAATCAAACACCGGACGGCTCCAGGTTGTCCCGGCGAACCAGGTCTGGTCAACTCCATAATAGATGGCGTTGCCGGTTGCTCCAGATCCGCCCACGACCATGGGGAAACCGGTGGCATCCCAGGTCACTCCTCCCTTAAAGATCACCTGATCTCCAGGTTGCGGCACTATCAGGGCGCAATTGAAAGCGCAAGCATTCATCCCCGGAGCGTATTGCCAGGGAGCGTCCTTGGTGACGCCGCTATTGGTATCCACACCGGAGGAGAAATCCACGTAATATGTCGCGGGCGATGTAGCCGGCACGACCGTCAGTGTCGCTGCAGCGCTGGGCGCGGTCCCCAAAGCATTGGTGACCAACACGCTGAACTGAGCGCCGCTGTCTGCTTGTGTGGTGACCGGTGTCGTGTAACTCTGGGACGTGGCTCCCAGAATTATCATATTGTTCTCCAACCACTGAAAGTTCAATGGAAGCGCTCCTGTATCGGAAATGGTTACCGTGAATGTTGCCTCTTCGCCGGCCGCCACCGTTTGATTCGTTGGTTGTGTGACTATGGACGGCGCGGAATTTATCGTCAGCGTGAAGTCCTGCGTGGCGTCAGGAGGGACGCCGTTCTGCGCAGTGAACGTGAGGGGATAACTGCCGCCGGTGCCTGCGGCTGGGGTGCCACCGAGCACCCCGGTGGCTGTGTTCAACGTAATGCCCGAAGGCAGGGCGCCAGACTGGGAAAGCGTCGGTGCAGGAGATCCGGTACTGGTAACTATAAATGAACCGACGGCGCCCACCGCAAAGCTTGTGCTGCTGGGACTGTTGATTATGGGCGCGCTCGATCCCTGCCCGACCGTGAGCATGAAGCTCTGTATGGCATCCGGCGCGAGACTGTTGTGCGCTGTAAAGGTTATGGAGTAGTTGCCTGCCGTGCCTGCCGCGGGAGTCCCGCTCAAAATGCCGGTAGCCGGATTGAAGGCCAAACCAGAGGGCAGTACGCCAGCCCCGCTCAGTATCGGGGTCGGAACGCCGGTGGCGGTGACGGTGAAAGAGCCTGCCGTATTCGCCGTAAATGTGACGCTGTTTGCGCTGGTAATCGTGGGAGCAAGGTCTGGTCCTAGGCTACTGCCTGATCCTACGCTATAGAAAGTGGACGGGCTGTTCTGATTGTTGTATTCGGCAGAAATCCAATCAGCCGAACGGACAATATTAGAAACGCGCAACTCATCCAGTGTGCCAGCGAAGAATTGGGAGTATCCTGCTCGCTCACCCAATTGGAGGTAATTCGTGTTGGACCATGTGGTGCTGCTTAGCGTGCCCATCAGGGACCCATTCAGATACGCACTATACGTGCCACTATCACCTGAACGAGAAAGGACCATGTGATACCACGTCCCGGTAGTTAATCCCGTGATTCCGAAGTTGGATTCGTGCCCTGAATAATCGACCATAAAAATAGTCGCTGTCCCGCTCTCCACTTGCATTAACATATAGTTGCCGCTCACGACGATTATGCTGCCATAGCTCGGCATCGAGCTTGCGTTGAACCATCCTTCCCAAGTGAACACGTTTGTGGGTGCCAGGCTGGTCGTAATCCCATCGCTGGTTCCATTGAAACTCAAGCCATGACCAATCTCGCCCGTCGTAGACTTGCCGCTCGTGTTCGCGACGGCTGTCCCGTTATAACCATTGGAGGTGGAATCCTTGACGGTGGTATTTGCGGCGTTGTCGTTCATGTGCCACACTGCCTGGTAATTGCTGTCCCACACGCCAGTCTTGTTGGATTGATCGGTGGTGACTGCCGGATTGCCGTAGAACAAGTAGATCACCGTATCGGTGGTGTGCGACAGCGTCGGTACTTGCACCCAATATGTTACCGCTCCGGTGATAGGGGAATAGGATTCCTGCTCGAAGGCCAGGGGGGTGGTCCCGCCCGCATCTGCCGCGAACAGGATGTCATACCCGTTGGCACTGCTCACATTGCCGCCGTTGCTGGTGGTAGCCAGATACGGATAGGTCCCGGAGATCAGCACGGGGAAATTTAATTGGTCCGTGTTCGGTACTTTCGTGTGATCGATCGTAATGGTGCGGTAATACGCATACCCGCTACCCGATGATTCTACGAGGAGATAGAAGATCTGTGTGGCGTCAGCGCCGATCCCGTTGTGTGCCGTGAATTCAAGAGGATAAGTGCCACCGGTCCCAGCCGCAGGCGTTCCAGAGAGCACACCGGTGGTAGAGTCGAATGACACTCCCGTTGGCAACACCCCGGATTCGGAAAGTATTGGTGCGGGGAAGCCAGTTGCCGTTACCGCGAAGCTTCCTGCTACCCCTATTGAAAATGTCGTATTGCTTGCATTAGTGACCAATGCAGCCAGACCAACTGTAATCGTGACGCTGCCCGTCGTCGAAGTGTAGTCGACGGTATCGGTGGGCGTAAAGGTGACCGAGAGGGTCTGGTTGCCGGCGGCGAGGACGGTGCCGGCCGCGGGAGTGTAGGCGAACGTGCCGGGAACGCTGGCCGAGGCGTCGAGTTGTGTCGCGCCCAGCATGGTCCCGTAGGTGATCGCCGCCGGGGTCGGCCAGGTGATGATCGGTGTGGCTTTGCTGACGATCAGGGTGGCCGACCCGCTGCCCGAGTAATTCGGATCGCTGACGGTGGCCGAGACCGTGTAGGCTCCGGCCGATGTGGGCGCAGTGGCGGATGGACCATACACGGTGCCGCTGGCCCCGGAGTAGCTGAACGAGACGGAGAGGCCGGAAGGAACGCTGCTGGCTGAAGCCGCTTTGGGGGTGCCGTCATAGGTCTGCGCCAGGCTGCCGAGAGTCACCGAGGCGGTGGCCTGGTTCACCACCAGGGTGACCGTCCTGGTGGCGGTGGAGTAGTCGGTCGAGTCGGTGGGCGTGAACGTAGCCGAGAGCGTCTGACTGCCGGCGGCGAGGACGGTGCCGGCCGCGGGAGTGTAGGCGAACGTGCCGGGAACGCTGGCGGTGGCGTCGAGTTGTGTTGCGCCCAGTGCGGCACCGTAAGTAATGGCGGCAGGGGCGGGCCAGGTAATAACCGGTGTGGTCTGGCCAACAGAAATCGTGACGGACTTGCTGGCGGTGGTGTAGTCGACGGTATCGGTGGGCGTGAACGTCACGGAAAGAGTCTGGCTGCCGGTACTGGGGACGGTGCCGGCCGCGGGAGTGTAGGCGAACGTGCCGGGAACGCTGGCCGAGGCGTCGAGTTGCGTCGCGCCCAGCATGGTCCCGTAGGTGATCGCCGCCGGGGTCGGCCAGGTGATGATCGGTGTGGCTTTGCTGACGATCAGGGTGGCCGACCCGCTGCCCGAGTAATTCGGATCGCTGACGGTGGCCGAGACCGTGTAGGTTCCGGCCGATGTGGGCGCAGTCGCGGATGGACCATACACGGTGCCGCTGGCCCCGGAGTAGCTGAACGAGACGGAGAGGCCGGAAGGAACGCTGCTGGCCGAAGCCGCTTTGGGGGTGCCGTCATAGGTCTGCGCCAGGCTGCCGAGAGTCACCGAGGCGGCGGCCTGGTTCACCACCAGGGTGACCGTCCTGGTGGCGGTGGAGTAGTCGGTCGAGTCGGTGGGCGTGAACGTAGCCGAGAGCGTCTGACTGCCGGCGGTAAGTACCGCTCCAGCCGCCGGGGTGTAGACGAACGTGCCGGGAACGCTCGCGGTGGCGTCGAGTTGTGTTGCGCCCAGTGCGGCACCGTAAGTAATGGCGGCAGGGGCGGGCCAGGTAATAACCGGTGTGGTCTGGCCAACAGAAATCGTGACGGACTTGCTGGCGGTGGTGTAGTCGACGGTATCGGTGGGCGTGAACGTCACGGAAAGAGTCTGGCTGCCGGTACTGGGGACGGTGCCGGCCGCGGGAGTGTAGGCGAACGTGCCGGGAACGCTGGCCGAGGCGTCGAGTTGCGTCGCGCCCAGCATGGTCCCGTAGGTGATCGCCGCCGGGGTCGGCCAGGTGATGATCGGTGTGGCTTTGCTGACGATCAGGGTGGCCGACCCGCTGCCCGAGTAATTCGGATCGCTGACGGTGGCCGAGACCGTGTAGGTTCCGGCCGATGTGGGCGCAGTCGCGGATGGACCATACACGGTGCCGCTGGCCCCGGAGTAGCTGAACGAGACGGAGAGGCCGGAAGGAACGCTGCTGGCCGAAGCCGCTTTGGGGGTGCCGTCATAGGTCTGCGCCAGGCTGCCGAGAGTCACCGAGGCGGCGGCCTGGTTCACCACCAGGGTGACCGTCCTGGTGGCGGTGGAGTAGTCGGTCGAGTCGGTGGGCGTGAACGTAGCCGAGAGCATCTGACTGCCGGCGGTAAGTACCGCTCCAGCCGCCGGGGTGTAGACGAACGTGCCGGGAACGCTCGCGGTGGCGTCGAGTTGTGTTGCGCCCAGTGCGGCACCGTAAGTAATGGCGGCAGGGGCGGGCCAGGTAATAACCGGTGTGGTCTGGCCAACAGAAATCGTGACGGACTTGCTGGCGGTGGTGTAGTCGACGGTATCGGTGGGCGTGAACGTCACGGAAAGAGTCTGGCTGCCGGTACTGGGGACGGTGCCGGCCGCGGGAGTGTAGGCGAACGTGCCGGGAACGCTGGCCGAGGCGTCGAGTTGCGTTGCGCCCAGCATGGTCCCGTAGGTGATCGCCGCCGGGGTCGGCCAGGTGATGATCGGTGTGGCTTTGCTGACGATCAGGGTGGCCGACCCGCTGCCCGAGTAATTCGGATCGCTGACGGTGGCCGAGACCGTGTAGGCTCCGGCCGATGTGGGCGCAGTGGCGGATGGACCATACACGGTGCCGCTGGCCCCGGAGTAGCTGAACGAGACGGAGAGGCCGGAAGGAACGCTGCTGGCTGAAGCCGCTTTGGGGGTGCCGTCATAGGTCTGCGCCAGGCTGCCGAGAGTCACCGAGGCGGCGGCCTGGTTCACCACCAGGGTGACCGTCCTGGTGGCGGTGGAGTAGTCGGTCGAGTCGGTGGGCGTGAACGTAGCCGAGAGCGTCTGACTGCCGGCGGTAAGTACCGCTCCAGCCGCCGGGGTGTAGACGAACGTGCCGGGAACGCTCGCGGTGGCGTCGAGTTGTGTTGCGCCCAGCGCGGCACCGTAAGTAATGGCGGCAGGGGCGGGCCAGGTAATAACCGGTGTGGTCTGGCCAACAGAAATCGTGACGGACTTGCTGGCGGTGGTGTAGTCGACGGTATCGGTGGGCGTGAACGTCACGGAAAGAGTCTGGCTGCCGGTACTGGGGACGGTGCCGGCCGCGGGAGTGTAGGCGAACGTGCCGGGAACGCTGGCCGAGGCGTCGAGTTGTGTCGCGCCCAGCATGGTCCCGTAGGTGATCGCCGCCGGGGTCGGCCAGGTGATGATCGGTGTGGCTTTGCTGACGATCAGGGTGGCCGACCCGCTGCCCGAGTAATTCGGATCGCTGACGGTGGCCGAGACCGTGTAGGCTCCGGCCGATGTGGGCGCAGTGGCGGATGGACCATACACGGTGCCGCTGGCCCCGGAGTAGCTGAACGAGACGGAGAGGCCGGAAGGAACGCTGCTGGCTGAAGCCGCTTTGGGGGTGCCGTCATAGGTCTGCGCCAGGCTGCCGAGAGTCACCGAGGCGGTGGCCTGGTTCACCACCAGGGTGACCGTCCTGGTGGCGCTGGAGTAGTCGGTCGAGTCGGTGGGCGTGAACGTAGCCGAGAGCATCTGACTGCCGGCGGTAAGTACCGCTCCAGCCGCCGGGGTGTAGACGAACGTGCCGGGAACGCTCGCGGTGGCGTCGAGTTGTGTTGCGCCCAGTGCGGCACCGTAAGTAATGGCGGCAGGGGCGGGCCAGGTAATAACCGGTGTGGTCTGGCCAACAGAAATCGTGACGGACTTGCTGGCGGTGGTGTAGTCGACGGTATCGGTGGGCGTGAACGTCACGGAAAGAGTCTGGCTGCCGGTACTGGGGACGGTGCCGGCCGCGGGAGTGTAGGCGAACGTGCCCGGGACGCTGGCCGAGGCGTCGAGTTGTGTCGCGCCCAGTGCGGTGCCGTAAGTAATGGCGGCAGGGGCGGGCCAGGTGATCGAAGGCGTGGCTTTGTTGACGGTGAGCGTGACGGATTGTGTGGAGTCAGGGCCTGCACTGTTATGGGCAGTAAAGGTGATTGGATAAGATCCGACCGTTCCTGTCGCTGGAGTTCCAGCAAGTGTACCCGTCCCATTCTTATTGTCGACGAACGACAGGCCATTTGGTAGCGTGCCGGTCTCACTGAGTGCCGGTGTCGGCATGCCAGTCGCGGTCACAGGGAGTGTTCCTGCCGTTCCCACAGTAAACGAAATGGCTGTTGTTCCAGTGGGGCTGGTGATCGCCGCGTCCTGGTTTACATTCAGAGTGAAACTTTGTGTGGCATCCGCTCCGATTCCGTTGTGGGCGGTGAATGTAATCGCGTAACTGCCACCTGTTCCCGCCGCCGGCGTACCGGCCAAAATCCCGGTCGCTGAGGTGAAGGTCACGCCGGTGGGAAGAGCGCCGGACTCACTGAGAATAGCGGCCGGGTAACCTGCGGCAGTGACACTGAACGAACCGCCAGCTCCCACCGCAAACGTCGCGCTGCTCGCACTGGTGACGGTCGCAATCTGGTTCACCGTCAGGGTGAAACTTTGTGTTGCATCTGTTCCAATACCATTGTGGGCTGTAATTATTAGTGAGTAACTCCCGCCAGTTCCTGCCGCGGGCATGCCACTTAAAGTGGCTGTCCCATTACCATTATTGGTGAAGGTCAGACCGCTGGGCAGCGTACCGGTTTCACTGAGAGTTGGCGCCGGAATGCCTGACGCCACGAACACGAAGTTTGCAGCAGTTCCCGCGACCAACGACGTGCTGCTCGCGGAGGGAATTGTCGGGGGTGAGGGATCAGGTTGGACCGCAGATTGTCCGCCCGCGTTACAGCCTACGAGAGTCAATCCTAAGAGGCCGATGGCAAATAGACCTATTAGCAATCGGCCAGACGTACGGGTGCGACGAGTCCACGTAAGACACGTGTTCCGACGTCTGCCGACGGATCGGGTCACGGAAATCAAAGAAAGAGAATGCCCCCACTGAATGTCTACGGCCCCAACTGCAAGTGAGGGAAGGCATCTGATGTGCCAACTGATGGCCAGATCGCCAGAGAAGTCTAATTTCTAAGTCGTTAAAATATAAGTACTTAGAAATTACAATCACGTAAACCACGGAGAATTTCGAGGTTACCCGACAACGAGAGCACAAATATTCCACTTTCTTCCAAAGAGATACCTTCCGTTCGGAATATACAAATTAACATAGTTCCCTCCTGTTCAACGCGGTGGCGCAGAGCCAGAATTCGTAGGAGGGCCTCTGGAACCGCTGCGTAACCCAAAACCTGCCTGAGGCAAATCTCAAGTTCCACCGTCGGGACGTGACCGCTACGCGGGAGTGATGCCGACTCACCCTGATGAAGTCATTGGAAGAAGTACTGGAGGGGTAATGCTCGGACAGTTAATTGATATAAGTGGGTGGCTCCGGAAGCCGGAATGACAGGTGCCGAAGTCCGGCAAGGGAAGCAGTGGAACCAGGTCCAGGAGGAACAGTCGCCGACGAACCTAAGGCGTGGGGATCGTGGCGGAGACCTGATTTGAATCCGTGCTTTCCACGTTGCTCGAATCCACTGAAGTAACTACGTAGTAATAGGTTTGTCCTGCCACGACGGTCGAATCGACATATTGCGTCGTGGTATCGAGAGATGGGTTCACCATCGTGTACGGGCCTCCGGAGACGCTGGAGCGGTACACATTGTACCCGGAAACCGTGGAGGTGCTGGCTGTCCAGTTCAGTGTGACAGAGTGCGGGATCGGCTGAACTCCGATACCCGTTAGCGTAACAGACGCGGGGGAATTCGTGGCGTTGCTGACGACCGTAGCGGTCCCGGGGAGGGTCGCCGCTGACGACGGAGCGAATGTGACGTTCAGGGTGGCGACTTGTCCCGGCGTCAAGATTTGTCCCGTGGAGACGCCGTTCGCCGTGTAGCCTGCGCCGGCGATGGTAACGCTCGAGATGGTGACATTGGAATTTCCGGCATTGGTGAACGTCACGGGCAGGATGCTGTTGCTCCCAATGTTGACGCTGGCAAAATTCAAGAGCGTCGTGCTGGCATTGAGCAGGAACGTCGCGGCGTTCACGGTTAGAATCGCGGCGTTGCTGGTTACGTTGCCTGCAACGTTCGTAATCGTGACCGTGAACTGCGCACCCGAATCCGCCGTGGTTGTGGCGGGCGTTGTGTAAGACGCTGATGTTGCTCCGCTGATCGCGACTCCGCTCTTGTTCCATTGATACGTCAGTGGTGCCGTGCTCCCGGCAGAGGCGGTGACCGTGAATGTCGCGGTTTGCCCGGCGACGACGGTCTTGTTGGCCGGCTGCGTAGCCACAGTAGGCGGAACGTTCACGGTCAGCGTGGCAGCATTGCTGGTGATGTTAGTCACACTGTCAGTAATGGTGACCGTGAATTGCGCGCCGTTGTCGGATCCCAACGTTGCCGGGGTGGTGTAAGACGCAGCGGTTGCGCCCGGAATGGCGGTCCCATTTTTCTTCCACTGATACGTCAGGGTGCCCGAGCCGGTCGCGGTGACAGTGAACGTTGCGGTTTGTCCGGCAGTGACAATCTGGCTTGCCGGTTGTGCCGAGATGACAGGGGGCACGTTCACGGTCAAGATGGCGGCATTGCTGGTCACATTGCCGATGCTATTGGTCACGGTCACGGTGAACGAGGCACCACTGTCCGAAGCCGACGTGGCCGGAGTCGTGTAGGAAGCCGCGGTCGCGCCACTGATCGCGATTGCATTCTTCTTCCATTGGTACGTAAGCGTTGCTGTTCCTGTCGCCGTAACAGTGAATGTGGCAGTTTGACCGGCAGTAACAGTTTGGTTGACCGGCTGCGTTGTTATCGACGGAGCCACAGGCGCGGGAGTGACGGTAAGGATGGCGGCATTGCTGGTCACGCTCCCTGCATTATCGGTTACCGTCACAGTAAAGGACGAGCCGCTATCCGTAGTCGCCGTCGCCGGGGTCGTGTAGGAGGCTGCGGTCGCGCCGCTGATCGCCGTGCCGTTTTTCTTCCATTGATAGCTGAGAGTTCCCGTGCCCGTCGCAGTCACAGTGAACGTGGCGGTCTGTCCAGCCGTGACCGTCTGGCTGGCGGGCTGCAATGTCAGGGCAGGTGGAACATTTACGGTCAGAATCGCGGCACTACTGGTCACGCTGCTTACGCTATTCGTGACGGTCACCGTGAACGAAGCCCCAGTATCCGTAGCCAGCGTCGCGGGAGTCGTGTAGGACGCTGCAGTCGCGCCGCCGATGGCGGTTCCGTTCTTCTTCCATTGATACGTAAGCGTTGCTGTGCCAGTTGCAGTAACTGTGAATGTGGCAGTTTGACCGGCGATGACAGTTTGGCTGGCGGGCTGCGCAGTGATGGAGGGCGCCACGGGCGCTGCCGTAACCGTAAGAGTAGCGGCGTTGCTGGTCAAATTTCCGGAACTGTCGGTCACTACAACGGTGAACGACGATCCGCTATCCGAAGCCACGGTGGCGGGGGTTGTGTAGGTAGCGGAAGTCGCGCCATTAATCGCGACTCCATTCTTTTTCCACTGATAGCTTAAAGTTCCATTACCCGTCGCCGCAACGCTGAACGTAGCAGTCTGACCGACGGTGACCGTCTGGCTCACAGGCTGCGCGGTGATGGAAAGGGCGGCCATACCCGTTCCGCTCATAGAAATGTTGAGAGGAGAATTCGCCGCGTCGCTAGCTACGGAAATGCTCCCGCTGGCGCTTCCAGTCGTTACGGGAGCGAACTGGACCTGGATACGTATGATTCTGTCCGGCAGCGATGGAGATCGATGACATTCCTCCCACCACGCTGAAACCCGCGCCTGTCATCGTGGCCTGCGAAATCGTGACGGAGGCCGTGCCCGTATTGGTCAGCGTCAGGGTCTGGGTGCTGCTGGAGCCAATATTCACGTTTCCAAAGGTCAGGCTCGTCGCGTTGGCCGCCAGGCTTCCAGACGAGGCTGTATTGGAGGTGTTACTCGCTGCCGGCGTGCCGGCGCCCGTCAATCCGGTGCATCCCGTAATCGACAGAATACCAAAGAGAACGAGAAATGCGGTGAGTAAGGTAAATGGCTCTCTCGGATTCGATATCAAGTCGCGGCGAGGGCTGGCTTTTGGATGCGATTTCATGGCGATCACAGTTTAGAAACCGCATGTAGTACTTCTCTACTGGTCGGGCGATCAATTGAGGGACAGGCGTTTTAGCTGTACTGGCGGTCTTGGAGGTGTAAATCGCAGTGCAAAGGCTATCTGGTCACCGCGGACAGCCGCATGTAGGAGCCTTCATATACATATTTTTAAGATTTCGTACAGGTAGGAAACATGCTGGCTGACGGTCAATTGGAAGCAGCGGTGGCCATTCCCCATTTGTCACGGAGCGCTGTGTCAAGTCTTCGGAACAGGATGCCATCCACGGCGTACCCAAGCGCGGCAATCAAGATCATCACGGCAACAACCAGATTGATGTCCTCATTATCCCGCCCGGCCATCAGGAGTTGCCCAAGCCCCAGGGAAATGTAGATCATCTCTCCGGTGATCAAGGAGCGCCACGCAAAGGCCCAGCCTTGCCTCAAACCATCTACCAGGTAGGGCAGGCTCGCCGGGAGCAGCACGTGCCAGAACATTTGCGGTCCTTTTGCGCCCAGGTTACGGCCCGCCATGGTCAGGATTCGCGGAACGTTGTCAAAGCCGGCCTTGGTCGCCTGAGTCACTGCGAGGAGCGAACCGGTGATCGTCACGAAAATGATCGCTGTTTCGCTCAAGCCAAACCAGAGCAGCGCGATAGGCACCCAGCAACTGCTCGGCAAGCTCTGCAGGCCTAGAATGATTCGTCCCAGGGTATCTTCCAGAAACTTGTTCGAGGCGAGCAGCATTCCCAGGAGGATTCCCAGGACCACGGAAATCACATATCCAATCACTACCCGCCGCAGGCTGATTCCGATGCCGATCAAAATGCTGTGATCTTTAAAGCCGTCCCAAAGGGATTCGGCCACTCCCTGCGGAGTGGGAAATAAATACGGCGGCCATACCTTGAGAAAGGCGAGAGTTTCCCAAACCACCAGCACAGCCGGCGGCGAAAGATCAGCTGGTTAACGCTTTTCTTCACGGGAATACTCCGCATTAAAGGATCGATCGATTTCTTCCCGAAGCTGTCCGAGAATTTCCTTCGACAGGTAGGCGACGTCGGAATCCTCAACGTGCCGCGGGCGGGGCAACGTGACCTGAAACTGACTCTTGATCCGGCCCGGCCGGAAACTCATCAGCAGAACGCGGTCGCCCAGGCGCACGGCCTCGCGGACGTTGTGCGTGACAAACACGATGGTGGGCGCAGTTTCTTTCCAGATGCGTTCCAATTCGTCGTGCAGCATATCGCGGGTTTGCGCGTCGAGCGCGGCGAACGGCTCGTCCATCAATAGAATTTTCGGCCGCAGAGCCAGCGAGCGCGCCAGGGCTACGCGCTGTTTCATTCCACCGGAGAGTTGGTGGATATAGTGATCTTCAAAATGGGAAAGATGAACCATGCGCAGGAACTGCCGGGCGCGGTCGCGCCGCTCGTCCCGCGAAACTCCTGCCATTTTTAAACCGAATTCCGCGTTTTGGCGCACGGTCAGCCAGGGAAACAGACCCAGTTCCTGAAAGAGCAGAATTCTGTCCGTGCCGGGGCCCTGGACTGGCTTGCCATCCACGGCAATTTCTCCTGTAGTGGGCCGATCGAGGCCTGCGATCAAGATGAAGCAGCGTCGATTTCCCGCACCCGGAGGGCCCAACGATGCAGACAAATTCGCCCTGTTCGATTTCGAGATCGATGTTCTGCAACGCCGGGGTGAAGGATCCGCGTGAGTTTGCGTAGCTTCGGAAAACGCCGTTCAGGGCGATGCTTTCTTTTGCCAAAGCCGGCGAGGCCGGCTGCGGAGCAAGCACAGCGGACACGTCTTTCTTTGGCTTCACTTGATCAGACAACTCTTCATGTTCAGGCAGCACTCGGCCCCCGGGGGTGGAACGGTTGCTCAGGTCTAATACGTATTTAGTCATTGTACTGGGCTCGCCTTCTTTTCGCGAAGGACTTCATTGAGCAGGGTCAGATCATAGAGGCCTGAAAGATCGGGCTGCGCCCTGCCCTAGAAAACCTTCGTCAAACGCCTGCTGTGTGGATTTCAGAAGCGACGACCTGATCGGATCGTAAGTTACCTGCATCCGGGAAAATGCATCATCCAGAACTTCTGGGGCTAGAGCCTTGCCGGTTTCTTTCTGAAGCTGCTGGTTCATGACCTGCTTGGCCTGCGCCGGGTTTTTGTTGATCCATTCGGTCAGCTCCACGTGCACGCGGAGGAAATTCTTAACGATATCCGGGTGCTGCTTGAGGAACTTAGGATTGATGATCAGGTCGGTGATGACGAACTGATGGTTCGGCCACAAATCACGTTCATCGAGGAACACGCGGCCGCCACCTTCGTGGACGAGACGCGCGGCCCAGGGCTCCGGCGCCCAGGCCGCGTCGAGTTGTCCTTTGAGGAAAAGTGTCAGCTGATCGGGATTGGAGATGGGAAGGACCTGAACGTCCCCGCCTTTCTCGCGGGGCTTGAGGCCGTTGGCCCGCATCCAGGACCGCAGCGCGACATCCTGCGTATTGCCAAGTTGTGGCGTGCCGATTTTCCTGCCGTGAAAATCCGAAGACTTTTGGATTCCCGCACCCTGGCGCACCACCAGGGAAGCGCCACCGCTGGCGGCTCCGGCGATCACGCGTACCGCTTCGCCCTGCGACCGGATGTACCCCGTCACCGTGGGATTCGGTCCGACATAGGTGAGATCAATCGCATTGGCAAATAACGCTTCGATCGCCGACGGACCGGCATTGAACGCTTTCCATTCGATCTGGACGCCTGAACCGAGAGCTTTTTCAAATTGGCCATTGGCGCGTCCGACCAGCGCCTGCGCGTGCGTCAAATTAGGAAAATATCCGACACGGATCACCGTCGGTTTCTGCTGCGCGTGGATGACGGAGACGGCGATGAGCAGGATTCCCGTCAGGATGATGAAGCGCGCTTTCATCGTTCTCCCTTGCGATAGCTGCATTTCAGTTCCCTAGAATTTGTAGATCAAATCAAACTGCGGACAGGGAAAGGTCTCTTCATTTCGATTTGACCCATTTCGGGTCTGCAGTGCATTGCCCGGCTGACCGCGTTAGGTACCCTGCTCAGATTTCCTCGCCACAAAATAAAAATCCCACCGCCAGATTGCTTCCAGCGGTGGGATTCTAGAATTGCAGATTTATGATTCTAGAAGTTCAGCCTCCCGGCGCCAGAAGACGCACACATACGGCAGGTACAACAGAAGCAGGCCTGCTTGGTCTTCTGGACGTCAGAAATCATGCGACAAAGGTACCGAAAAGGAGAAGTCAAGTCAACCGGGCATTTGGTGCTGAATGTTTGATCTCAAGGGTTAGGGATGTTAAGTAGGGCGTCGGCTTTCTGTTTCAAATCCCTTTTCTGCTGCTTCCTTCCGTAGATAAATACAGTGGCAAGTGCAGCAAGGGCCGTGATAATGGAAGTTAATCCGCCTACCTGTTGCCCTGAGTGAATGAGATAAACACCACCAATAATCGCCGTCATGCAAACAATGAATCCGTAAATTGGCCCGCTCTTTTGGACAGTGCAGTTGGATTCAATGACCTTAGTTTCTAATGCCTGTCTGTGTTTAGATTGTCCTTCAGCCATTGCAATGATTCGTTCGACGGCACCTGGCATCGCTTGCTCATACTTGGCTAAGATTTCAGGCGGTGGAAGTGGCCCGATAAAGCGAGCACGTGTTGCTGTAATTTGGAAATTAGGAGAACTTTGATTTTGCTGGAGTAAATGGGGCTGTTTATTTCTTTTGCTCAACTAAGTAGTCACTTTCGTATTGCTCTAGCGCCTCAGTTAAGTACTGCCCTACGGATGTCCAATCCGAAAAGATTGCCCTCGCGTCCGCTTCTTCGGGAGTAGGACTTATGTTGTAACTATCAAAGGTACCCTCAAAATCAAGCAGACGAGCTAGCCCACTAGCTAAAGACGGGTTTGCAAATAGGAATGTAGCCACGGCGCGAGACACAAAACAAGTTTACGCCCTTGACTCTTAATGTCAAGACGCTGAGTCACCACCCTTGTCTAACAAAGATACAATTTCTTCGAACTTCCAAACGTGGTCCGCAATCTCAGCTTCCTTGGCAGGCGTAACGCGCCATTTTTCTCCTTGACACACTCAAGCGGTCCGAGATATCAACGTCCCTAAGGCAACATAAGATTACTGGTAGAACTTCTCAGTGCCCAGGGTGGCCAAAACCAGGTTAGCCAGCGTGCAGAGACTCGTTCCTGCAGTCGTCCTTGGAACTTGAGCGGGCGGGGCCGTCTGGGACATGCGCATGGAATCCCTGCTGGCCGCAACGTGGGGGAATACGATTTGAGGGAGAAAACAAATTATGACAAATAAAAAGCTTCCTGCAACATTCGGAATTCCGGGTGCTCTCCTCGCGTCGTTCATCTTACTTTTGGCTAGCCCCGCGGCATTCGCACAGGCTTCTGGAAAGATGGGCAATTTGTCCGGCAAGGTGACGGCGGATCAGGGCACGGTGCGGGCATTTCGCGTGAAAGCCCGGGACACGCTCCATCAAATCAGCTTCACCGTCTTCACCGTCAACGGCGAATATCATATATATAACCTTCCGGCGAGTATGTACGACGTGCAGGTGATCGAGCCGGGTTATGACGCTGCGGTGCAAAAGGTTGACTTGTCCAAGGGCGGCGCCGCGACGGCTGATATCGCGCTGACGACAAAGGCGCCGCCGAAGAGCAACGTGCAACTGGTCGACTACGACGAGGCCTATCCGCCAGGACACGGGCGGGATGTGCTGCAGCACAACTGCACGGGGTGCCATGGAAGAACGGCGTGGCTGCGGTTTGGACCCCACTCGGAAGATGAATGGCGGGAAATGATCCAGATGAAGAGCCAATGGGTCAAAAACATTCCCATGATCCCCCCGGATGACTTGAATCCTGAAGATTCGGACGCCATTGTGAAGTACTTCACCGAAAATCTGGGGCCGAACTCCTCTTTGCGCGGTCTGAAGAAGGACCCGCTGGTAAGAGATGAGGATACACTCGCCAAGGCCATGTACATCGAATGGGAACTGGTGGATCCGCCGGCAGGGAAAACCCCTGAAGGGCGGCCCCGCACGCGCGGATTGCACTCGCCCGCTCTTGCTCCCGACGGGATGGTGTATTGGTCGGGCAGCACCGGGTCGGACAGTATCCTGCGCCTTGATCCCAAGAATCTCGATTTCGAGACTCGTTACAAGGAATGGATCGTTCCGGTGAACGGGAAATACAGCTCCCATCCCTCGGGGATCGAAGTGTGGGACGGGAAAGTTTATTTCTCTGAGAACCTGGGCGACGGTATAGGAGTGCTCGATCCCAAGACCGACACCATTACGCGATACAGGACCCCGGCACCCGGCGGCGCCATGACGAACTACCCGGATTCCAAAGGGAATATGTGGTACACGGTCATCCGCGGGGGCGGCGGAAGGATCGGAAAATTCGATATCGTTACCCACAAGGCGGAAGACTGGTCGCCTGTTTACGGAGCCATATTTTATGGCATCACCGTGGACAAGAAGGACAGAGTTTGGGCGGCCGGACTGCGGAAATCCGTTGTGGTCGAATATGATCCCAAGAGCGAAAAATTCATTCCCTACTACACGTCTACTGAGGGAAGCGGTCCCCGCCGCATAACCACGGATTCCAAGGGCAAAGTCTGGTTTGGGGAATATTTTGCCGGAAAGATTGGGACCATTGATCCCGATACAGGAAAGATGACGGAATATAGCGAGCCACTCAAGAATACTTCCGCGTACGGAATTTCGCCGGACGCCCAGGATAACATCTGGGCCAGCGACGACTTTTATGAGTCGCTGGTGAAATTTGAACCGAAAACCGGAAAGTTTACGTACGTTCCATTCCCAACGCTGGCGCAGGTGGATGCCCCCAAGCTCACTCTTGCGAAAGATGGGACCATCTGGTTCTACCCGCGCGGCCGGAACAGTAAGATCGTGGAAGGGTTCCAGCCGACGGGGAACACGCCGAAAGCGTGCTATCCATGGATGAGTTGTTCCACAACCATGGCGCAGGCAAAATGACATTAAGGAGAGCTTAAGAGGCCTGCAAGATTTCATAGTTGACACCCCATATTGCATGTGCTATTTGATGCTCCAGTAACGGCGCTTTGGGCCATGGGAAGTCATGGGTGCCTGGCGAGAGAACAAACAGATCAACATTACTTTGTCATTTAAATAACGAATTTACCCAGCAACACCCCACCCCACCCCGGGAGGTGAGGACCATCACAGGTTTTCACCTCCCTTTTAATTTTTGCGCGTGATTCTTCCTGATCCCGGCTGAATCCTTAATCAAACCGCAAGAGTGAGCCTGCGAAGTGCGTGCGGAGAATTTTGCATTTCATTTTTGCAGTACGTGGGAGGGTTCTTTCTCGCGGGCTTTTGCGGCGCGCTTTTCCGCATACAGGATGCGGTCGGCGCGCTCCTGAAATTGTTCCGTGCTCTCGCCCGTTTCGTATCCCACCCACCCGGCCGAAAAACGGACGGAGATTTTCTGGCCATTGTATTCGGTCTCCATGGGCCGCAATCGGGACAGAAGAATGTCGACCTGACTGGTGGAGCACTCCGGGAACAGAATCAGGAACTCATCACCGCCCATGCGCGCGGCGAAGTCCGACAAACGAATCGTGGCGCTTATGCGCGCGGCGAATTCCTTGAGGACATGGTCTCCCGCGATGTGGCCGTAGGTGTCATTGATCTGTTTGAAATCGTCCAGATCCAGAGCGACCACGGTGAGAGGATGTCCATAACGTTGCGACCGGGAAGCTTCCGACGCCAATCGCTCCTTGGCGATGCGCCGGTTGTACAGTCCGGTGAGCGGATCGACCAGCGCCAGCCTTTCAAATTCCACGGCGCGAATCTGCAGGACTCGCATTTCATCGAGCTGTTTGGAAAACTGCCGGCGCAATCGCTTTACCATGACCTGCTGATAAATCGTGTAGGAATTGAAGATCAATACAAGGCCAATCAGGCCTCGTACGGCACGGTTCAAGCCAGTTTGAAAAAACGGGTCGTCCGTCTTGACCAGGTTGGGAAAACTCATGGAGAAAACAGCGAACGTGAGCAAGAGCATCACAACGACCGCCATGCTCCAAAGCCACCAGTCGCGCTTTTCCAGTTTACGAAGTTGTTCCTGAATTAGGGCGAGACGTTGGTCCGGCGTTGGATCGGAAGGTTGGGCGAGCGTAGGCACGTCAGATGGATTCATGGCTGTTAGCGCATGATGAGCCCGAACGCCCACCAGCTGAATAAGTATAAGTCTGTGAATACACCGCAAGCGGGAGGAAAAAACGCGACGTAGCGCATCAAGTACCGAACTGTGACACTGCCCCTCGGGACAGGGTTTCGCGCCCGAATATTTATGAGCCTTTCTTAAGTTCGGCCAGGACCAGCTTGGCGACTTCCCGCAAGGTCTCGAAAACGCCCTGGCCGGTGATGGCGACCCCTTCGAGGATGGGCTCGCCTTTAACTTGAAGGTGTTTGGTCAGCGCTTCCACGGAGAGGATTCCGGGCAGGTCTCGCTTATTGAGTTGCAGGACATAGGGAATCGTATTGAAGTCGAGCTTATGCTCCTTGAGGTGCTCGCGCAGATTGTCGAGCGTTTCCAGATTCGCGTCCAGTCGCTCCTCCTGGGAATCGGCGACAAACACAACGCCATCGGCGCCCTTCAGGATCAACTTGCGGCTGGCCTCATAAAATACCTGTCCAGGAACCGTGTAGAGATGAATGCGGGTCTTGAATCCGCGCACCGTTCCGAGATCGATGGGCAAAAAATCAAAAAATAAAGTGCGGTCGGTCTCTGTCGCGAGAGAAATCATCTTGCCCTTTTGGGCGGTTCCCGTGTGGTCGTAGATCCATTGCAGGTTGGCGGTTTTTCCGCCCAGACCAGGGCCGTAGTACACAAGCTTGCAGTTGATTTCGCGAGCAGGGAAGTTGATAAAGGGCACGGTTATCCGGTCTGACCGGGCTTCTCTTATAACATAGGCATGAAAACAGGCCAATCCTCAAACCCGCGAATGTTGCTCACCAGTAAGCACTTTGCGTGCTGGTTAGCGGCAGGGGTTCCCCCTGCTTCTTGCAGGACTTGCTGCCAATACCTGAGTTACACTTCGCTGTGTAGGGAAATCCTTGAAGGGCGTGGCTGCGGCTTGCCCTGTCCCTAATCTGTTCTTAACTTACCAATTCAAAATTTCGGCCTTTCTTGTGGTCCGATCTGCTTTATACTTCGGGCTTTGAATTGGCGCCAGGAGGGAATTCGTGATCAAGACCTTTGTGGTTGGAATTCTGGTGGGCGTTCTGCTCTTATCGGGCGGGGTCTACTACTACTTTGTTTCCGGGATGGCGCCGGTGGCCGCTGGCGATCCCCCGATGCCCTATGAAAAAAAGATGGCGAATAAATCCCTGGACGCACACATCGAAAAGGCCAACGTTCCGGCTCCACCGATTCCTGCGAATGAAGAGAATTATCTTGCCGGCGCGAAGGTCTATAAAGAACAGTGTGCGGGATGCCATGGGTTACCCGATCAAACGCCGCCAACCATTTCAAACGGCATGTTCCCGCACGCGACCTTGTTGTTCAAAGGCAAGGGCGTGACCGACGACCCGCCGCAGGAGAGTTATTGGAAGGCGGCCAATGGAATCCGGCTGAGCGGGATGCCCAGCTTCAAGGGAGCACTGACGATACGCAACTGTGGCAAGTGGCACTGCTCGTTGCACATGCCAACGAAATTCCCGATTCCGTGAAGAAGGCATTGGCGCCTGAACCCGCTGCCGGATCCGCACCAGCTCCCGCACCGGCGAAGGCTGCTCCCTCCAAGAAGTAAGCTGGGCCCAGGCTGGAAGCCGATATTTAGGCACTACCCTATCACCAGGGCGGGCGTGTCTTATTGGCACATTGCAGGTGTTGCGTTGACGGGGCAGATTTCCTCTGCTAGACTCCCGGCAATGGCACGCACTGGGAAGTCCACAAAACGCAGCTCTGGGCGGGCATCGAGCGCCACTTCTCGAAAGTCTAAATCATTGAAAAATAAGCCTGATAGTAAAGTAGCGGCGCATGCCGAGGCTGTGCGGCAGATGGTTGATCCATTATTCGAACAACAACTGAAGCTTTACGAACAGGCCGTGCAGCATTTCCAGCAGCAAAAGCTCGCCAAAGCCAAGGAATTACTTGAGAAAGCCATTGCTGGGCCGAGCAAAGAACTTGCCGATCGCGCGCAGATGCATCTGCGCATCACCGAGCAGCGCATGGCCAAGCAGGCCGCCCCGTCGCTGCGCACTCCGGAGGAACATTATCAGGCGGGTGTGGCGATGATGAATTTAGGGCGCTGGGATGAAGCGCGCGATCATCTGCTTCGCGCGCGCAAGCTGGCTCCCAAGGCCGATTTTGTGTTCTACGCCATGGCCGCGCTGGATTGCCTGACCGGAGAAGCCGAGTCCGCAATGGAAAATTTGAAGACGGCGATCCAATTGCGTCCGGAAAATCGCTACCACGCGCGCAACGACGAAGATTTTGCGTTTCTGCAGGAAGATCCCCGCTTCACTGAACTGCTCTATCCCGAACGCGAAGCGTCCGGCGATTAACTCCGTTGCGTCCGCGGACTCCGCAATATGGCGATCCGGATCAAAATGAAACACGGCACGCAAAAACGTGCGCAGGTTGTACCGGGGACTGCGGGTGTGCGCGTTGTTGCCATCGGCGGCGGCACGGGTCTTTCCACGCTTGCTTCATGGACTGAAGCACTACGTCGCGCGACGCCGTCAGGAAACAGACCGTCATCCGATCAGCGACCTGGCCGCCATCGTCACAGTCACCGATGATGGCGGAAGTTCAGGGCGGCTGCGGCGGGAGTACCGCGTTCTGCCGCCCGGCGATATTCGCAACTGCATGGTGGCGCTTTCACAGGATGAAGCGCTGCTGGGGCGGTTGTTTCAGTATCGTTTTAACGCCGGCCGGGGATTGCGGGGACACAGTTTCGGGAATTTGTTTCTTACCGCGTTGACCCACGTCACCGGGGATTTTGCCGAGGCCGTCCGCGTGAGCGGAGAAGTTCTGGCGATTCGGGGACGAATTTTTCCCACGACGATTGAAAATGTTTCCCTGGAAGCGGTGATGACGAACGGGAAAATCGTCTCGGGAGAAACGCGCATTGCCAAAAGCGGCAAAAAGATCAGGCGTCTGCGTTTGCATCCGCGGCATGTTCGTCCTCTTCCTGAAGTCCTCGAAGCCATCGCGCGGGCCGACCTGATTCTGATTGGCCCAGGCTCGCTGTACACCAGCATTCTGCCAAATCTTCTGGTTTCCGGAGTCGCCGAAGCGATCGAATCGTCCTCCGCGACACGCGTCTATATTGCAAATTTGATGACGCAGCCCGGTGAAACCGACGGATATTCGCTGGCCGATCATGTGCGCGCCATCTATTCGCATACGCGGCGCAAGCTTTTCGATTGGGTGGTTGCGAACAATCAGCCGGTTTCCCAGGAAGTGGCGCGCCGCTACAGCTCGAGCGGCGCGGAGCCGGTGCGCGTGGACCTTGCGGAACTGCAGCGCATGGGCGTGCGCTGCCTGCTCGATCATCTGCTGGCGGAGCATGGCGTTGTGCGTCATGATGCGGCGCGCCTTTCGCAGCTTCTGGTTGAGGAATTTATTCGAGCGCCGCGTTACCCGCAGTTGAGTTGGAAAAGGATATTTCCGGTATCTTGCCCGTTGCCTTTTGCAAGATTTTTGTAGGACAGGCACTCCTGCCTGTCCGCGACCGCCGCGACGTTATCAGGCAGGACAGACAGGAGTGTCTGTCCTACCCCGCCATTTCCATTCCTTGCACCATGTAATGTGGATTCGTATACTGGACGTGACGCGTTCGCCGCATGTTTTTAGGAACCGCTCCGATGTTCGAGGGGAGTTCGCGTGGTCACGCAGGTTTCCCAAGACGAATACAACGTGTACCAGTCCGCGGAAGCGCGCTTTGAAGCGGCCGCCCGAAAACTGGCTCTGGACGAAGGTCTGTACCGCTTCCTGAAATATCCCGAATAAAGAAATCACCGTGTACATTCCGGTCACGCTGGACAACGGCCACCTCGAAGTGTTCATTGGCTACCGGGTTCATCATTCCATCGTGCGGGGGCCGGGCAAGGGAGGCATCCGGTATCGCGCCGAATGTGACGCTCGATGAAGTTCGCGCGCTGGCCAGCTGGATGACCTGGAAATGCGCCGTGGTCAACATTCCATTCGGGGGCGCGAAGGGCGGCATCATTTGCGATCCCACCAAACTTTCCAGCGGCGAACTGGAGCGGATCACGCGGCGCTACACGGCGGAGCTGATTGAATGGTTTGGGCCCGAGCGCGATGTTCCGGCGCCGGACCTGGGCACCAACGAACAGACCATGGCCTGGATCATGGATACGTACTCGATGCATGTGCGGCACACGACCACGGCGGTGGTTACCGGCAAGCCCGTCGATCTGGGCGGATCGCGCGGACGCCACGAAGCCACCGGGCGGGGCGTGCTGATCAACTGCGACCGTGCGCTTGCCAAGTTCCGTATGCTGCGCGTGAACACCCGCGTCATCATTCAGGGATTCGGCAACGTGGGTTCGATGGCGGCGAAGCTTTTGCATGAAGCGGGTTACAAGATCGTTGGCGTCGCTGATATTCATGGCGCGCTGTACAACGAAAACGGATTCGATATTCCGAAGTTGATGGATTGGGTTTACGGGCAGCACCAGCCGCTGCCGGAATTTCCGGACGGCGGAACGAAAATGACGGCGAACGAAGTCCTCTTCCAACCCGCCGAGATCGTCATCCCTGCGGCCGTGGAAAACCAGATTACCTCCGAAAACGCGCATCGTTTGCAGGCGCGCATCCTTTGCGAGGGCGCGAACGGCCCTTGCACCGCAGCAGCAGACGAGATTGTCGATGGCAAGGGCATCTTCGTCATTCCGGACATCCTGGCCAATGCCGGCGGCGTGACGGTGAGCTATTTCGAGTGGGTGCAGGACCGCCAGGGATTTTTCTGGAGCGAGAGGGAAGTGAACGAGCGGCTGAAGGAAGTCCTGGAGCACAGTTTCGAAGAAGTGGTGCGCTATGCGGAACTTCACAAAGTCAACAATCGCGTCGCCGCGTACATGCTGGCGATCGACCGCGTCGCCTTCGCGCTGAAAGAGCGCGGAATTTATGCCTGAACGGGGTAATATACTCCGGTTCATGCGGATGGTTCTGGCATAGAACATTTCGCCGCGCGTTTGCGGATTTAGAGAGGATTCTGCCGGCCGACCCTGACCCATGCTTGCGGATTCGATCACTCCCGGCACGATGAAATCCGAAGACGAACACCGTCGCGAAATCTGCACGGCCGGACGGTGGATTCATGGCCGCGCCTTTGTGGCCTCGACCGACGGAAATATTTCCGTTCGACTGGATCCGCGGCGCGTCCTTACTTCTCCCACGGGCATCAGCAAGGGCTTGATGTCTCCCGAGGATCTGGTGATCACCGACCTCAAAGGCCGGAAACTTGCCGGGAGGCGCGAGGCGTCGTCGGAGCTGGCCATGCATTTGTTGATTTACGCGCGCCGGCCTGACGTCCACGCAGTGTGCCACGCGCATCCGCCGATCGCCACGGCTCACGCTGCCGCGGGGCTGGCGCTCAACAAGGCGCTGCTGAGCGAACTGGTGATTTCGCTGGGATGCATTCCCGTGGCGCGCTATGGCACGCCGGGTACGCCGGAACTTTCCGACGCGCTGGAGCCGCTGGTGCAGGATTACGATGCGATCCTGCTGGCGAATCACGGCGTGGTGACGTGCGGAGCCGATTTGCTCACCGCGTTTTTCCGCATGGAAACGGTCGAGCATTTCGCGCAGGTTTCTCTGGCCACCGAACTGCTCGGCAAACAAGTCTTGCTTTCTGGCGGCGATGTGGAAAAATTGCTCGCGGCGCGCGCCCGCTACGGCGCGACGACCGCAGCCAAGGTGAGTCCCGACTGTCCCGTGACGAGTGATAGCGTTGCGAGTACTGCGTGCGGACCGGAACGCATTTCGGTGACGCGCGAAGAACTGGAAGCGTTGATCGAGGAAGCAGTACGTAAGGATCGCGCGCTTCGCTGAATTTTGCACGAGAGGCTACAGCAGATTTCGGGACGATAGAATTTGCAGACGGAGCGCTGGCCGTTATTTTTCGGCGGCCGGCCCTGGAGGATGAGGAATGGGCGAAGCACTCGGCATGATCGAGACCCGCGGGCTGGTCGCGATGATTGAGGCCTCGGACGCGATGGTCAAGGCAGCCAAGGTCACGCTGGTTGGCTGGGAAAAAATTGGCTCGGGTTATGTCACCGCGATGGTGCGCGGAGATGTGGCCGCTGTGAAAGCCGCCACCGACGCGGGAGCCGCTGCTGCCCGGCGCGTGGGAGAGCTGATCGCCGTCCACGTCATCCCGCGGCCGCACCAGTCGCTCGAGGACGTGCTGCCCATCGGGAAGACAGCCGTCGCCGCCGGGCACTAGGCGCTGCGAGCGTCGCCGCGGACGCGCACAGGCCGAAACGTGCGGCGCGGTGTCGTCAGGCGCGGGCTTTCGGCACGTTTCTTCGCGACAATTTCTGATTTGATTTTTGTCTGCACAGGATGATTTTAGCCCGCATTGTCGGCACGGTGGTTTCGACGCGCAAAGATGCGCGCCTCGAAGGCAAGAAACTCCTCGTCGTAAAACCAATTTCCCCCGAAGGCGCGGACGAATCCGGCTATCTGATCGCCGTGGACACGGTCGATTCCGGATTCCGCGAGACCGTCCTGGTGGTTACGGGCAGCTCCGCGCGCATGGCCTCCGAATGCAAGGACCGTCCCGTGGACGCCGCAATCGTCGGCATCGTCGATGAAGTGAAGCTCGACGCGCTGCATGAGGCCGAACTCGCCGCCGCGCGGAAAAAATAGCATGTTGCTCGGGCGCGTCATCGGCAACGTCGTCTGCACCATGAAGAACGCTTCCCTGACAGGCCAGAAACTCCTCATCGTTCAGCCGCTCGACCGCAACGGCCGCGACAAGGGCCGCCCGGTCATCGCGCTCGATTCCGTTGGCGCCGGCGCCGGCGAAACAATCTACTGGTGCCGCGGCAGGGAAGCCAGCTTCCCGTTTCTCCCATCCGAACCGCCCGCCGACGCCACGATTGTCGGCATCGTGGACGCCGTGAATATTCCGGGTGCAGGGAAGTAATTGGACGTAGCCTTAGATTAATCCGGAGCAGGTGAATCTGAGGTCCGGAGTGGCAGGGCATGAAGTACTCGCGATTTGAAGACCTTCCTGTTTGGCAAGCTGCTTCCGATCTTGCTTTGCGCACTTTCGTCCTCGGAGAGAAAACGCCGCTGAGGCGCCATCGCAGCCTGCGCGATCAAATCGAGCGCACTGCACTTTCAGTCTCGAACAATATCGCAGAAGGGTTCGAGCGAGGTACAACGCCAGAGCTCCTCACGTTTTTATACATTGCGCGTGGCTCAGCAGGCGAAGTACGTTCGATGTTATGCGTGATGGAACGCATGAGCGCATTTTCCGATCTCAAATCTGAAATTTCAAATTTGAAATCTCTTGCGGAGACTATTTCGCGCCAGCTTCGCGGCTGGACTCAGCATTTGCAGGATTCGCCGATCCGCGGTCAGCGTTATCTCACGACTAAAACGAAGCAGGCCGACGCGGCGCGCCGTAGCCGGGAGGAATTCATAAAAGAGCTGCAAGAATTGAGGAAGAAAACCTGATGTGCGCCTTAGGCACACAATGAAACCAACGCACTCCTGCGTGAACTGGATGAGTCAAGTATGGGGGTTTAAAACGTGCTGCAAGCGCCGGCCATATCGCGCGTTCTATCCGGAATTCTATCCTGAAGATAAATAGTCCGTCCTTTGATTCTGGCATTTAGGTTTTAATCTGAAATTTCAAATTCTGAATTTCAAATTGAGCTGCGCAGTCGCGGCACGGCTGGCTGAAATGCCAGAATGCGCGACCGGGCTGCACTTTTAACTTTCAACTTTTGACTTTCGACTCTAAACTCCCCTCATGCTGATTGGCCGCATCATCGGAGATGTGGTTGCCACGCAAAAGGCGCCATCACATGAGGGCCGCAAGATTCTGGTGGTGCAGCCGCTCAATCTGGATGGAACGGATCGCGGCGATCCCGTGCTCGCGCTTGATGCCGTGGACGCGGGCATTGGCGAGCGCGTTTTGCTTGTCACGGAAGGATTTTCCGCGATGACGGCCGTCGGGCGTCCCAACTCTCCTATCGACGCAGCCGTCATCGGCGTGATCGATTCCGTCAATCTGGACGCGGAGTGACCGCGCGCGGCCGCGTTGACACCCCGCCATCGCGCCGCCATAATCGCTAGCAGGTTAAACAAGAATGATTGCACAGCTTCGCGGCACGCTCGCAGACAAGCGCCCCAACCAGATTCTGGTGGACGTGGGCGGCGTTGGTTATCTCGTGCATATCCCGGTTTCTACGTTCTACGCGCTGGGCGATCTGCACTCGAACGTCACGCTGCTGATTCATACGCAGGTCCGCGAGGACGCCATCTCTCTTTACGGCTTTCTCAGTTCCCGCGAAAAACATTTGTTCGAGCTGCTGATTTCCGCGTCCGGCGTCGGGCCCGTGCTGGCGCTGAAGATTCTTTCGGGCATGAGTGTGGACGACTTGGTTCCGGCGGTTCGCTCCGGAGATCTGGTGCGCCTGACGCGCATTCCCGGCGTCGGCCGCAAGACGGCCGAGCGCATGGTGGTCGAATTGCGCGACAAGCTAGCCGCGATGGAGACTCCGGGCGCGGCGCGGCAACCTGTTGCGACAACGGGCGCAGCGGCGGACGTGGTGTCCGCGCTGCTGAACCTTGGCTACGAGCAATACGCCGCGGAGCAGGCCGTTGAGCGCGCGGGCAAGGATGGAGCGCCGGAATCGTTTGAGGCGTTGCTGCGCGCTACGCTGCAGCAGTTGAGCGCCCCGGCGCAAAAGGGAGCGCGCGCCGGGCGATGAGAATTGACGGCACATTTATGAAGATCACAGTTGAATCTTCTGAGGTGAAGCAGTGAGTTCCGGGACGGGAAGCGAACCGCGGATGGAAAAACCCTTGCAACGCATCGTGACCGGCGCGGCGCTCGACGAAGACGCGCGGATCGACGCCAGCGTTCGCCCGAAACGCCTCGCCGATTACATCGGGCAGTCGCGCGTCAAGGAAAATATCGAAATCGCCATCCAGGCGGCGCGCAGCCGCGGCGAAGCCCTGGATCACGTGTTGCTCTACGGCCCTCCGGGACTTGGGAAGACGACGCTCGCGCAAATCATTGCCAGCGAATTGGGCGTGGTGATCAAGACCAGCTCCGGCCCGCTGCTGGAGCGCAAAGGCGACCTGACCGCGATCCTGACTTCACTTGAACAGAAGGAAGTATTTTTTCTCGACGAAATTCACCGCCTGATTCCCGCGATCGAAGAAGTTCTCTACCCCGCGATGGAGGATTACCGCATCGACCTGGTGATCGGGCAAGGGGCGGGCGCGAGAATTCATCCGTTTATCCTGAACCGCTTCACGCTTATTGGCGCCACAACGCGCGCGGGCCTGGTGACCGCCCCGTTGCGTTCCCGCTTCGGGATCGTTCATCGTCTGGAGTTTTACACGCCGGAAGATCTGGTGATCATTGTGCGCCGGTCGGCGTCGATCCTGGGCATCGCCGTGGACGACGACGGCGCATTCGAGATCGCGCGCCGCAGCCGCGGCACGCCGCGCGTGGCCAACCGACTGCTGCGCCGCGCCCGCGATTTCGCACAAGTACGGGCGCAGGGCCACATTACGCTCGCAGTTGCCAACGAAGCGCTGCAAATGCTGGGCGTCGATGAGCACGGGCTCGACGAAGTGGACCGCAACCTCATGCTCACCATCATGCAGAAATATTCCGGCGGCCCGGTCGGGCTCAATACGATTGCGGCTTCGCTCAGCGAAGAAGAAGACGCCATCGAGGAAATCTACGAGCCCTACCTCATGCAGCTCGGCCTGCTCGACCGCACGCAGCGCGGCCGCGTCGCCACGGCTCTCGCCTACAAACATTTCGGGTTGGAACCTCCCCGCCATCAGCATGGATTGTTCTGAAGGTGAGCCACAGTTGGACACAGATCAACGCAGATGAAGACCTAAAGATAGAAAATATGTAAATCGGGCCAAAGAGATTCCGATGGATTTGCATCACGGTCCTCCACCAGCTTCAACGCTCTCTGTGCCCTCCGTGTTCTCTGTGGTTCATCTTGCTTTGCCTTTATCAGTGTTCATCCGTGTTCATCTGTGGTTCCATTCTCAGGTATGCCCGACGCCAGCCTAATTTATCTCTCCCTCGGCTCGAATCTCGGCGATCGCGCTGCGAACCTCCAGAGAGCCATAGCCGCTTTGCCGGACGCGGGCGTGCGCGTCCTTCACCGCTCTTCGTTCTATGAAACGGAACCCGTGGATTTTCTTGCGCAGCCATGGTTCTTGAATTGCGTGGTGGAGGCGGAGACTTTGCTGGCCCCGGGGGAACTGCTGCGCGCCCTGCAGGGAATCGAAAATCTGCTGGGAAGCAAAAAGCTTGTGCCGCGGGGGCCGCGCATCATCGATCTCGATATTCTCTTCTACGGCGCAAGCGTGATCCACACGCAGGAAATGGAAATCCCGCACCCGCGCATGGCCAGCCGCCGCTTTGTGCTGGTGCCGCTTGCCGAGCTCGCGCCCGGTTTGCGTCATCCCGCGCTCGGCGCGACCGTTGCCGAACTGCTCGCCGCTACGCAGGACCAGAGCGTTGTGCGCCTGTGGCAGCCGCAGGGAAGTGACGCTCATTCCAAATAGAGGGTAAGGGAATCCAATCCAATGGTGGGCGGGATC
The DNA here is from genome assembly GCA_963705015.1 of Terriglobia bacterium. GTDB lineage: Bacteria > Acidobacteriota > Terriglobia > Acidiferrales > UBA7541 > Palsa-360. The sequence continues at coordinate 3,239,024 of CAVPIN010000002.1, read as the reverse complement.
AGTAGGGCTGCGGCTGTTTCTTTTTCTTTTGTTCCTGTTGTTCCTTTTCCGACTTCTCGTATTCTGCGATTTCTTCCTCGGTCATGACGTAATCGGCGCGCTTAGAAAACATGCCCGTGTAGCGGCGGCCCTGGCGGATTTGCGATTCGTGGCCTTCGCGGCGTTCCTTGCGTTTCCGCTCGGCCGCGCTGGCATCGTGGCGAACATTACGGATCGGTGTGGCGAGCGCAGCGGCTTCCATTAGCAGGTCGCTGACCTTTTCGAGAAAATCGTTAAATTGAAACGGCTGGAGCACGTAGGGCAGGCGTTCCTTCTCCAGGACCGGCTGTGCTTGCACTGCGATCTTCTCGGGCACCAGGAACAGCACTCGCGCACGGACCATGCCCTGCTCGACTGCCGGGGAGAGAGCTAATTCCTTCAGTGTGAGGAAGACAGGACCTGTCAGGCCTGTCATCGCGACGTTCACAATCACCAGCGACCACTCGCCGCTGGAGAGTTCGGCGAGCGCCTGGCCAAGCTCTGGCACGACATTGACTAGCCAGCCTTCCGAATCCAGCACCTGACGCAGCGCGGACTGGCTTACCTCATTGTCTTCAATGATGAGAATTCCTATCCGTGGCAATGCCCGCTCCTTGAGCCCAACATCGAGTATAGCCCTCGCCTCCCGGCCAAAGCCCGGTGGTGCGGGGCAGCGCTTCCCAAGCGTCACCTGTACCAATTGCATCGAGAAGCTGCCCGCTTGTCGTGGCGAATAAAAAACGAAAATAACTCTTGACATGGCGAACAAAAGGCGAAATACTCCACCTCGTGCTTCGCGAGACGGGTGATGGCGACTGCAACCACTGTTCCTACGGTCTCTCAGAACCTTCCCTTTCATAACCGGAGGGTTCCGCGCGGCCGCAGGAAAGATTCCACACCCACCCTTTTCCCCGACGTCCCGGTCCAACGGGACAGCGGGCCGGGTGCCCTGCTACCACCAGGGTCCGTGCCCGAACGCGTCGGCATCGCCCGTCTCGCCTCCTCCTCTCCACTGGCCGACGCCAAGCGCGGCACGGAATATTTCCTCCTGCCGGTGCGCTCGATCCTGAACCACTGCGATTCCAATCGTGTGCCGTTTTCCTGGACCGTGAACCCCTACCGCGGCTGCGAATTTGGCTGCCAGTATTGCTACGCGCGGTACACGCACGAATACATGGAACTCGATACAGCTGATTTCGAGAAGAAGATTTACGTCAAGCAGGATGCCGGACCGCTTGCGGGGCGTGACCTGGGCATGGAAAAAATTCAAGGCGAGCACATCGCCATCGGCACGGCCACCGATCCCTACCAGCCGGCCGAACGCGAATTCGGCGCCACTCGCGCGATCCTCGAACAAATGGCGGAGCGCAAGGGGCTGAGCGTTTCCATCACCACGAAATCCGACCAGGTGCTGCGCGATGTGGATTTACTGCAGCGCATCGCCGAACATTCCGGCCTGTCCGTGAATCTGAGCATCACCACTCTGCGGACCAGGCTCGCGCGCATGCTCGAACCGCGCGCGCCACGCCCCGATTTGCGGTTGAACGCGATGCGCGAGTTGCGCCGCGCCAGCATCTCCGCCGGCGTATTCGCCATGCCCGTGCTTCCGGGAATTACCGACCGGGAAGAAGACCTCGATGCGCTGGCCCGAGGGGCACGCGACGCCGGAGCGCAGTGGTTTGCCGCCAGCGTGCTGTTCCTGATGCCGTCGGCGCAGAAGCAGTTCCTGCCATTTCTGGATCAGAAATTTCCCAAGCTGGCGCGGCGCTATCGCGAATGGTTCTCACACGCCGCGTACGCACCGGAAGCGTACCGGCGGGAAATATCGGCGCGCGTTTCGGCACTCCGCAAGAAATATGATCTGGGGGTTCGCCCCCTCGATCCGGGGCGCCCAGCGGAGGCAGTCCGGCAACTCAGCTTCGGTCTGGAGTTTTCCGTTCGGACGTAATTCTTAGCAGCGCTACGGCACGATGATGCGCGGTTCTTCTTTTGTGAGGCCCATCTCGGCGGGATATTGCGCGCGCAGGAAATCCATAAAGCCGCGCGTGCGCGGGCGTCCGTTGGACCGCAACCGGCCGAACCGGAGGAAAAATACCAGCAGCAGGAAGAGTTCCGAGTCCTTGATGGCGGAAACTTCCGGCTGCTCCGCCGCGCGTTTCTTGTCGTCCTCGATGAATTTAGAAAGTGCCGAATAGAGCCCCGCCGCAAGGGAACTGGCAGGCGGTTTTTCATAGTAAATCCCGGAAAGCAGCGTCCGGCGAGTTTCTGCCATTGCCTGCGTGGCGGCCAGAACATCCCCATCGGTGAGCGCAGGCTGCTCCCGTGCATACACCAGCACGGTATAACCGATGCCGGAGAGGGCTGCTCGCTGTGTGTGAATCAAGTCGCTGGGAACCTGCACGTCGGGGAAAGGGAGTTCGTTTTCGTGAAGGGACTTGGGATGTTCGCTCTCCCAGCGGTGCGCTGTAAGCAGATACGGGCAATCGCTGGGGCAATCAATGGTGACTTCGCGTTCGGTTCCGCAGTCGATTGCGCAAATTTTCTCGCCTTTGGCCGGGCAGTAGCGCTCGGCGCGGCGTTTTTGGCAAATTGGGCAGAGCGCTTTACTGGTCAACCGGATCACTCCTGCCTGTCTTTTTACACACGCACGCCCGCTCAGGAGCATTTTCGCCAAAGGAGGCGGCTCCTGGGAGCGGGCGCGGAATTATTTCAGTGATTCGGGATCGGAAGTATTCTTGGGTGACTTTTTGTCTAGCAGGGCAACCAATTTTTGCGCAGACGGTGGCACTGGAACAGCACCCTCACGTACGATCGCCGTCGCGGTAATTTTCTTTCCATAAAGTTTTTCGTTTGCATTATTGTCCGGCCGCAGCGTCGAGCCTTCGAGCGATATTCCGGCGAATAAGCCGCGTGAGCGGGAGTAGGACAAGATTTCCGCGCGCAGTGTGGCGTCAGTACTGGCTGCGGCGTCGCGCCCCTTGGGTCCCGCCGCTGCGGCCATGTCCGCGCCCAGTTTCACTTTGCTGCTCAAAATGGCCTTTGCGCCGCGCGGGTTCATAATCAGCAGTACGAAGTCGGTCGCCTGACCGCCCAGCTGGAATCCGAAGCTCCCGCCTTCGAGCGCAGCCATCGAGGGTGCACCCCAGGGCCCCGTGAAGTGTTCACCGCTGCGGCAGATCATCGCGCCCCTGCCATAGCTTCCGCCCAGGCCAATCGCGAATTTGAGCACGGATGGAAAAATGACCACACATTCCGCCTTGTCGATCAGGTCCTGCGGGATATCGTCGGGGACATTCAGGATTTCTTCCAGGACCGTGCCCGCATTTTCCAGGCGGTCGGTCTCTTTAACATCGTCTGCGGCCAGCGCGGGAAGTGCGATCAGGGCAATAGCCATGAACATGGAAGCAAATTTTCGCATGAGTATCTTCCTCCTTGAAGTTGAGCCAATCATGTCCCGGGCTGGAGACGCGTCTATCATAGGACTTCATCTGTTCTGATGCAACGCATGGGGCAGGGCTGGCACGCCGTGCGCCAAAAGCGAAATGAAGACTTGCGAATCCAGATTCGTTTCGAGTTCCCGGGAGCAGCTGGACTATAATCGGTTTTTCGCCGCGGAATCTTCGCGGGAAAGGCACGATTTTCGTGACCCGAACCTTGCGAACACACTTACTTCGATGCTGCTTCTTGAGCTTGGTTGTCTTCGCGTGCGCCCAGAAGAGTGTTGCGCAATCGCCGCCATCAGGACCACAGATTGCGCGCCGCGCGGATGTTGCGCAATTCCGCAAGCGCGTGGAGGCGGCGCTCTCCACAGGAACGCCGGCCAAGGGATCGTGGGGAATCCTGGTGAGCGATGCCGCAAGCGGCGAAGTGCTATACGAGCGCAATGCCGACAGCTACTTCACGCCTGCCTCCGACGCGAAATTATTTTCGACGGCCCTCGCGCTGGCTACCCTGGGCCCGGACTACCGCATGCGAACGACCGTCGCCGCCTCTGGCACTCTTGATGCAGATGGATTGCTGATCGGCGATCTCGTGTTGATCGGTCGCGGGGATGCGAACCTGTCGAACCGGAAATTTCCTTACGCAGACAGGCCGGAACGTGATGGTCCTCCGGAAAAGGTGATGGCTGAATTTGCCGATGCCATCGTCGCGCGCGGGGTGAAGGAAATTTCCGGTGACATTGTTGCGGATGACAGTTTTTTCCAGCCGGAGCGATTTCCAAGCGGCTGGACCATCGACGACATGCAGTGGTCCTACGGCGCAGCGGTTTCAGCGATCGCCGTGAATGACAATGTGTTCACGATCCAGCTGTTGCCTGGCGGACAGGCAGGCGACCCGGTCACGTACCTGGCGGGACTCGCGGCCGATTTCTATACCATTCAGAATTCGGTGCAAACTAGCGCGCGCGGTACGGAGGAGAAATTGAAGGTGACGCGCGATCCCGGTTCTCGGGTCATTCGCATGAGCGGCACGATGCCTTTAGGCGCTCCTCCGCGGGCTCTGTCCCTTGCGATTGAACAACCTGCCGAGTATGCTGCCGCGCTGCTCGCGCATCTCCTGGACTCGCGTGGCGTAAAACTCGACGGCTCCGCGCGTGCGCGGCACGCCGGCGACCCGCCGCTCGCCGATGCGACGCAGACGATCTTGACCGAGCATGTTTCACCTCCGCTTTCGGAAGACGTTCGCCTCACCAACAAGGAAAGCGAAAACCTGCACGCGGAGTTGATGTTCCTGCTTGCCGCGCACGAAAAGGCTGGCGCCACTTCCTATGAAGAGGCGGACAAATTTGCGTCTGATTTTTTCAAAAGGGCGGGTATCGCCGATGGCGATGTTTTGTTAAGGGACGGTTCGGGACTTTCACTGCAAGATCTGGTGACGCCGCGCGCAGTCGTGCAGTTGTTACGTTACGCCGCAACACAGCCCTGGGGCGAGCTCTACCGCTCCTCGCTGCCGGTGGCTGGCGAAGATGGCACGCTCGCGGAACGCTTCAAGGGCACGTCCGCCGCCGGCCGCGTGTTTGCAAAAACCGGGACGATTGGGACCGAGCACGTGAATGCGCTCTCCGGTTACGCCACGACCGTGGGCGGCGCGCACTTGATTTTTTCGATCCTCGGAAATGATAACAATCTGCGCGTGCAAGCAGCGAACAGCACGATTAATGAAATTGTCGTGGCGATGATTGAGGATTTGGGGCCGGCGCCGGTGACGAAAAAGAAGAAATAAAGGATGTTCAGGAAGTATAGGAAGCAATGGACGTGCAGGATGTTGAGAGATGGAACGTCATCCTCGTAGCCGTCTTTATGGGTCGCGGTTTTAACCGCGACATGTCGCACCAGTTAAATGTGGGCTATAGCCTCCCAAGAGTTTGTGTGGCAATTGGAAATTGAGCAAGTCAGCGGCTAAACAGGCCGCGGAAAAAGTTCCTTGACGCGTCATTCCGAGCGCAGCGAGGAATCCCTCTGTGGTTTAATTTCAAGAAAAGAGGGATTCCTCGGCACGCAGCGTGCCTCGGAATGACGGCGTGTTGATTTTTCTCATAACCTGTTTAGCTGTGACTCGCAAACACTCTTGGTCTCACACAAAGACGGTGAAGTCATAGGGAAATTATGACTGAGAAAAGCAAAGTCATTACGGTTTTCGGGAGCTCGCGCCCCCAGGACGGGCACGCGGACTACGCGGAGGCTCTTGAACTGGGCCGCGCGCTTGCGGCAGCGGGTTTTGCCGTTTGCACCGGCGGGTATGGCGGAGTGATGGAAGGCGTGTCGCGCGGCGCGCGCGAATCCGGAGGACATGTGCTCGCCGTAACGTCCAGTTTCTTCCGTTCGCGCGCCAATCGCTGGGTGCATGAAGAGACGCCTATGCCCACGTGGCAGGAACGGCTGTTTGAACTCGTGCGCCTCGGGGATGGTTACGTTGCCTGCAAGGGCGGGACAGGCACGCTGGTCGAGCTGGCCGTGGTTTGGGAAATGCTGAATAAAAAAGCGATGGAGCACCGCCCGTTTGTCGTGCTTGGTGATTTCTGGCAGCCAATTTTGGACCGCGTTCGCGAAGTCGAGCGCGGGCATGCATCGCGCTGGGGCGAATCGAGCGATCCGCTCGTGCACCAGGCGCCCACTCCGACAGATGCTGCGCAGTTTCTTGCCGCGCGCTTGTCCATCGCCCGCCCGCACCGGGAGGGTGCGTAACCCGACGTGTCTCGCACCGCGGAAGACATTCTCGAATTCGACCGCCTGCGCGAATTGCTGCGCCGGCAGACGACCTGCGCACCTGGACGTCGCGCCATCGATGCGCTGGCATTTTCGACGGATCGTGCCGCGCTGGAAGCCGCGTTTGCTCTGATCGCCGAAGCCGTTGGTTATCAGCGCGATGGCGGCGAGATGGGCTTCGGCTCTCTGGCCGATCCGCAGCGATGGCTTGCGGAACTCGAATCGCCTGCATCCGTGCTCGCACCACCCATGCTGATTGACGCAGCGTCACTGGCGGATACAACGGCGTGGCTGCGCGAGAATTTCCATGGCAGCTCGCGCGAGACTCTTCGGAATCCTGCCGGAAAATTTCCGCTTCTTGCCGCCAGGGCCGCCGCGGTTGCGGATCTACGTCCGCTGGCCGTGGCCATCCGGCGCGCTGTCCTTCCCAATGGCGAGATCAGTGACGACGCATCGCCAGAACTCCGGCGCATTCGGGGCAGCATTGGGCGCACTCGAGAAACAATCCAGAAAACGCTGGAGCGCATTTTGCGCGCGCGCGGCGGCGACGCTGGAGAGGACTATGTCACGCTGCGCAACGACCGCTTCGTCATTCCGGTGCGCGCGGCCGAGCGGCGACAGGTGCAGGGCGTCGTGCACGCCGCGAGCGCGACGGGACAAACGGTTTTTGTCGAACCCTTCGAGACGATCGAGCTCAACAACAAAATCGTGCAGCTCGCTGAAGACGAAGCCGCCGAAATCACGCGCATCCTTCTGGAACTGACCGAGCGGTTGCGCGGAAATCTGGGGCCGCTGCGTTTTGCAGTCGAGGCAATCGCGGAACTCGATTCGACGTTTGCCCGCGCGCGATTTGCGCGGGAATTCGATTGCACCCTGCCCGAATTTTCTAGTGACGCTTCGCTCGAGCTGAAAGACGCGCGGCATCCCGTGCTCGCCGACACGCTGCGCGTGCAGGGACGCAGCGTCGTTCCGATTACGCTCGCGCTGGGCGGCCCCTCCGGAATAAACAGAGAAACCGTGCTCGTCATCAGCGGGCCGAACACCGGCGGCAAAACGGTTGCGCTCAAGACGGTGGGCTTGGCGGCGCTCGCGGCCCAATCGGGCATTCCCGTCGCGGCGGAGGTCGCACGCTTGCCACTGGTGGACCGCGTGCTCGTGGATATTGGCGACGAACAATCCATTGCCGCCGATCTCTCCACGTTTTCCGCGCACATGCTCAACGTGCGCGCCATGCTGGAGGCGGCCACGTCCCGCTCGCTCGTGCTGGTCGATGAACTGGGCACCGGCACAGCGCCCGAAGAAGGCGCGGCGCTCGCCGTCGCGCTGCTCGACGAATTTCGCGCGCGTGGCTGCCTGACTCTCGCGACCACGCACCACGACCGTTTGAAAACCTACGCTTCGACCACTCCTGGAGTGCTCAACGCGGCAGTCGAATTCGACGAGGTCAATCTGCGGCCCACCTATCGACTGATGGTTGGCGTGCCGGGCGGTTCGAGCGGCATCGACATCGCGCGGCGACTGGGTTTGCCGGAGCACGTCATCGACCGGGCGCGCGCGCAACTTTCCCCCGAAGCGCACGAAGCTGCCGCGCTGATTGCCTACCTGCATCGCAGCCGAGATGAACTCGAAACTTTAAAGCGCGTAGCCACGCTCGCCGCGCAGGAACTGGCCGTGGAGAAAGCGCAGCTGCGCACGGAATGGACTGATCGGCAACGAACGCGCCTCAAGGAACTCGAACATCAGTTTGCTCAGGCTCTCGAAAAACATGAGAAGGAAGTGGCCCGCGCGATCGAGGCCGTCAAAGAACGCGAGCTGCGCGGGCAACTCGAAAAGCAGACGCAAAGAAAACTCGTGAGGGCCCGCGGCGAGGCGCGCGAGGAAGCCGACGCCGCGACCGTAGCGCATCTGGCGGATTCGCAGGCCGATCTGGGCACCGCCGCGGCACAGGCGCTGAAGCCTGTCGCGCAAAGCGATCTGATTCCGGGAGCGCGCGTCCGCGTGCGCGGCCTGCCCACTCCGGTAACGCTGCGCCGCCGCGACGACACGAGCGCCGAGGTCGAAGCCGGGCCGCTGCGGATGAAGGTCGCGCTTGCCGACATCACGGCCATCGTCGGCAACGAAGCGCTGGCGAAGCCTTCATTGCTTCGGGGCGTCACCGTGCGCACGCAGCCGTCCGCTGAACCATCCACCCAGGAAATCAACCTCATCGGCTGCACGGTCGAAGAAGCCACGCGGCGCGTCGATAAATTTCTTGATCAGGCAGCGCTTGCAGGCTCGTCCCAAGTGCGGTTGATTCACGGACACGGCACCGGCGCGTTGCGCCGAGGCCTGGCGGAATTCCTGAAGACGCATCCGCTCGTCGAGGCTATTCGCGCCGAAGCGGATGATCGAGGTGGGACAGCGATCACTGTAGTTGAATTGAAAGACTGAAGCTTAGTCCGCTAATCTTTATTCATGTGTAGACAGGTGAGTTCCCTTTCAGGAGGGTGAATTGTCGCCAGTTCCAATCACGTACCCGACCTGGAAAGAGACGTTTGGTGTTCGTCCAACCGAGGATCAATTTTTGGACCAGATCCGTCATTTCGACAGACTGCATACATTTTGGTTGCTCGCTAGAATTAACATTCTCCTAGCCTTGGATCGATCACATATGGACCCGAAAGAAACAATTGGATTGCAAACCTACTTGGTTAACACATTCATTGACGAGGAGTTGTTCGAGAGTCTTAAGAAAAGATATGGTCGCGAAAGCCTGGTTGATAGGCAGCCATTCCATTCCCTGCAAATCTTGACGCTCATGAAGCGAGTGATACTGGAAGCAGCTAAAGAGGGAGGAATTAGGCCAGATGTTGATAGAGAAGCCGCTCATCGCTTGGGGCGGTGCTTGCTGATGGTTAGTGACTTTCTATTCAACGAAGAGAATTCCCGTGCCATTAGCGCGTCTCGCCCATCATCAAAGAGAAGAAGAATTGCCCTTCAGCTTCAAGTCGGATCAGGACTAGAGGTCAACAATCCACCGTCGATAGACAGAAGTACGGTTCGAAGCGACATCATCTTTAACGAAATCGCCGAGAAGAAGGGCACAACGTTAGACATCCGTACGTTGTTCCCATTGAGAACAGGGCTGAATTTGGAAGAATACGTTGATCTAATCTTCGGGGTCCTGACTCACTACACTATTTTGGACTCTAAAGAATTGATCGAGGAAACAGGGCTTGCATGTGTCGATGTGAAAAACTATTTTGCAGAAGCGGATGCCAATTCAGTTGAAAGATTCTGGCAGATGGAACTCACCACCCTTGATGAATTGGAGGAAATGCTTCGAAAACCTTCCCGCTTGAAACCACAGCATGACTTCATTGCGTTTCGGCAAAAGCCCTTTGTTCACGTAGGTGAAGGGAACGCTGTTCCGATTCATGTGGGTTTTGTTCAAGAGAAATTAGAATCTGGATTATTTTGGTCCATATTCCACTCGCTCGCCTCAGATGAGGAAAGGGAATCTCTATTTCGAGATTGGGGTTATTTGTTCGAAGAATATATTTCCCAGACTATGCACCAAGCTCTTGAGAACGCGCCAGAAACATATTTCGCTTTCCCAAAATTCGCTGACAACAACGAAGAGGCATTTGACGGCATAGTTGTTGCAGGTGATTATTGCGTGGTCATGGAATACAAGGGGGGATTCCTTAAAGCTGAGGCCAAGTACGCCGAAGACGAAGATGAGTTCATTCGCGACACGGATAAGAAATTTGGAGCGGGTAAAAGGGCTGGGCTGGAGCAACTGTCCCGGAAGGTCGGAGCTATATTTGCTGCAAAGGAACACCAGAGACGGCTACTCCACGGGATTGATCTTTCAAATGTGAAAGTGGTCGTTCCAATGCTCATTGTCCAGGAACCTTTTATCAGCTCCGAAATTGCTGCGCCATACTTTGTCGAGGAGTTTGGCAGCCTCAAACGTAAACAGCAGATGGACCCGAGTATAACCTGCACGTTTCCCCTTGTTCTGGACGTTTCTGAAGTGGAAAACCTCAAGCCATATTTGTCGAGTGGTAAGATTTCCTTCATTGATTGCATAATGAATAGAATCGGAATTGGTAGTAGCGGATTCCTTTCTTTTGCCGATTTTCTTCGGGGATACCGTAGCGAAAGAAAAATTGAGCCCATGAAAGATTCGGAGACAAACGAGAGGTTTCGATTGATCATGAATAGAATTTCACAAAGATTTTTTAATAAACCATTTCCACCTAATGAGGAGCCTGTCTCTCCAACAAATGGCTGAAGCCGGCTCATTTGCGGATCGCGTGAAGCAGCAGGCGGACATTGTCCGCGTGGTGGGGGAATACGTTCGTCTGAAAAAGTCCGGGCAGAATTTTTCGGGACTGTGCCCATTCCATTCGGAGAAGACGCCGTCGTTTGCCGTGCATCCGGTGAAGCAGATTTATCACTGCTTTGGGTGCGGGGTAGGCGGGGACGTTTTCAAGTTCGTGATGGAGATGGAGAAGATCACGTTCCCGGAAGCCATCCGCGTGGTGGCGGAAAAGTGCGGCATCGCGGTGCCGCGCGCGCGGGAACGCACGCCCGAAGAGCGCAAGGAAAACCAGCAGCGCACTTCGCTGGTCGAACTGCACCGCGAAGCGGCCGCGTTTTTCGCGCAGACGCTCAACGGAACCCCCGAAGGCCGGGCGGCCAAGGCGTATCTGCTCGACCGCGGCCTCGATTCCGAAGCCGTTGCGCGATTCGGCATCGGCTTCGCGCCCTCGGGCGGCGAGGCCCTGCTGCGCGCGATGAAACAAAAATATCCGGAGAAGGTTATCGAAGTTTCCGGCCTGTTCAGCCGCGACCAGAGCAGGCGTCTCTACGACCGGTTCCGACGGCGCGTAATGTTCCCCATCGCGAATGAATCGGGGAAAATCGTGGCGTTCGGCGGGCGCGCGCTGGGCGACGACCTGCCGAAATATTTGAACTCGCCCGAAACGCCCATCTACTCGAAGAGCAACGTCCTCTACCATCTCGATCGCGCCAAGGAAGCCTTACGGCAGCGCGATTTCGCCGTGCTGGTGGAAGGCTACATGGACGCGATCGCCGTGGCCCTCGCGGGAATTTCAAACGTGGTGGCAAGTTGCGGCACGAGCCTCACGGAACCTCAGGTGAAGCTGCTCACCCGATTCACGCGCCGCATCATCGTCAACTACGATCCCGACACCGCGGGACAGGCGGCCACCGAGCGCTCGCTTGCGCTACTGCTGGAACAGGGCGTCGAGGTGCGCGTCCTGGCGCTGCCCGGCGGCAAGGATCCCGATAGCTTCATCCGCTCCGAAGGCGCCGCGGCCTACACCAAATTGCTCAACGAAGCGCCGCCCTATGTCGATTACCTGATCTCTCGCGCCCGCCAGATGGACCTGACTTCCGCGGAAGGAAAATTGCGCGCCGTGAATTTTCTGATGCCCTACGTGCAGCGCGTTCCGGACCGCATATTGCGCTCGGAATGGGCCACGCGCATCGCGCAGCAGCTTCGCATCGAGGAACCTGTGCTGCGCGAATCGATGCGTAAGGCGGCCAACGAGCGCCGCAGCGAAGTGAAAGCACGTCCGGAGCTGGTAGGCCGCGCCGGAAAACCCGCCGAGCGGCGCCTGGTGCAGATGCTCATCGAAGCAGAAGAGTTCCGTTCGCAGCTCGCGCAGGAAATTCGCGCCGAAGAATTGCATCAGGGCCTCGAGACTGAGCGCATTCTCGCGGTGCTGGTGGCAGCTTGCGAATCGGGCGAGCGACCCGACGCTGCCACGCTGGCCATGGCGCTCGAAGACCGGGACCGCAGGCTGCTGTTTGAAATCGCGTTTGAAGCCGCCGCCGCGCCTACCTGGGAGGAAGCCGCAAGCTGTCTGGCGGTTCTGCGGCGCCGTCGTGCGGAAGAAGAATTAGCCGTCGTGCAGAAGCAGATTGAAACGCAAGCGGCGGCCGCGGGAGCAGGCGGCGAAATGAGGCGCCTGCTGGAGCGCAAACAGGAACTTCGCAGGCGGCTTGACCCTCCGGTTCGGTAGCGGTGCTGTTCCGAAATGAAACTGTTGATCTAGGGACCCTGCCAATGATATTGTCCGCAAACATTCCCTGGGAGGGACCGGTCATGGGTATTTGGTTGAACTGGGGCCTCGTAATCTTTGCGATTTCTTTCATTGTGGGTGATCTGGTATTGGAAGTTTACGCCAGCGTAAGTCTCGCGGTGCTCGGCATGATCATGCTGGGCGGCGGGATCCTGGGCTTGGCCATTGACTCGGCTGCCGTTGGTTTGGGGACAGCGTTCATTGCAGCCCTGGTGTACATGGCGATCCATCGCGGGCCAGGACACATGCTCCCGAAGCGCGCTTCCGGCCACTAGAAACGCTCGTCAGGGCGTTCGGATCGCGAACGGTCGAAATACCTCGCTGGATTACACACTCTGTATCATTGTGACCATTTGTTCGGGACGACGCGAACGCGTGTCTCTCCGCGGGAGGAACCTGTCTGCCTCCCAACACAGAGTGCTCTCAGTACGAGATGGGACAGGCAAAAATTAACGACCCTTCAGGGAATGTGGGATAGAATTCCCCGGCAACTGCCGAACGTGGGCCGGAGACGGGTTGCCTCGCATTGCGGAAACTTGCCCGATCAAAGTGTGAATTATGAAGATCTGGAAGACAATGAATCGTGTGCCGGGCGGGCTGATGGTGTGTCCGCTATTTCTCGGTATGGTGATCAACACATTCTTCCCCCGCCTGCTAAGAATAGGAGGCTTTACCGAAGCGCTCAGTGGCGTTGGCTACCCTACAGTTCTGGGCATGTACCTGTTTACCGTCGGGACGAAAATGACCATGCGGGCAGCGCCCAAAATGTTAAAACGCGGGTTTGGGATTTTGGCCGCCAAGGTGGGCATTGCCACCGCGTTCGCGCTTACGGTCGCTAAATTTCTTCATGGAAGCATATTGGGGCTCAGCACGCTGGCCGTCATGGTGGCGATGAGCGACACCAATGGAGGCATGTTCCTGGCGCTTACCAGCGCCATGGGTGATAAGGAAGACGTGGGGACCTACGTTCTGCAAAGTATCGAGACCGGGCCGTTCCTCACCATGATCATTTTTGTCGGCACAGGGCTCGCCAAAATTCCCTGGCTGACCATGGTTTCCGTGGTTGCCCCCATATTCGTGGGCGCGATTTTGGGCAATGTGGATGGCGACATCCGCGATTTCTTCGGCTCCCACGAACCCATCATTGTTCCTTTCATGGCCTTTACCCTTGGGCAGACCATCAATCTTCGCTCGGTCCTTACGGCGGGGCTTCCCGGCGTCGTGCTGGGGATCGTAGTTTTTATCGTCACGGGGTTCTGCTGCATCCTCGCCGACAAGCTGCTGGGCGGGTCGGGGATCGCCGGAGCGGCGGCTTCGAGTACGGCGGGTAATTCTGCCGTTGTCCCGCAAGCGGTGGCGCTGGCAGATTCCAGTTATTCCGGCATCGCGCCTGCCGCGACCGTTCAGGTGGCCGCGTCGGTAATCGTGACGGCGGTCTTGACGCCCCTATTAACGGCATGGATGTTCCGGAAGGTGGGAAAAGAGCGCGCAGCGAAGGCTGCTGCAGCCGGTGGCAGTCAAGATTTAGAATAGAACGGAATTTCGATCCAACATTTCAAGAAGAGGGCCTCGCATGAAAAAAGCAAGCGTGTACGTTACCAGGATGATTCCACAAGAAAACATCGACGAGCTGCGGAAACACTTCGATGTCGAAATTAATCTTGAGGACCGGGCTTTGACCAAAGCGGAGCTGATGCAGAAAGCGAAGGGCCGTGATGCCATCGTGTCGCTCCTGACCGATACCATCGATGGTGAATTGCTGGACGCCGCCGGACCACAGTGCAAGATCGTCGCGAACTTTGCGGTCGGCTTCAACAATTTCGATGTAGCCGCGGCCACCAAACGTGGAGTGATCCTGACCAATACTCCGGGCGTGCTCGACGACGCCACCGCGACCCACACGTTCGCCCTGTTGCTGGCCACCGCCCGGCGGCTGGCCGAGGCGGACAAGTTCGTGCGTGAGGGCAAATGGAAGGGTTGGGCGCCGATGTTCTTCCTGGGCATGGATGTCGACAGAAGAACCCTGGGGATCGCCGGCATGGGAAGAATCGGTTCGAATGTCGCCCGCAAAGCCAAGGGCTTTAACATGAAGATCATTTATACCGACGTCCGCCGCAACCCGCAGGTGGAGAAAGAGCTCGGGGCTACCTATGTGGACAAGGAAACGCTGTTGAGAGAGTCAGACTTCCTCACCCTCCACGTCGCACTCATGCCGGAGACACAGCACTACATCGGCGAAAAAGAACTAAAGCTGATGAAGAAAACGGCAATCCTCATCAACGCCTCGCGCGGGCCCGTAGTAGACGAGAAAGCGTTGCTCAAAGCGCTGCAAGAAAAACAAATCTGGGCGGCCGGGCTCGATGTATTCGAGAACGAGCCTGAACTTTTGCCGGGTCTGACGAAATTGGAAAATGTTCTGGTGGTGCCGCACATCGCCTCCGCTACGACCGAGACTCGAATCAACATGGGCAGGATTGCAGTCAACAACGTGATCAAAGTTCTGAATGGCCAGCCGCCGGACACTTGCGTCAATCCGGAGGTGTTGAAGAAATAGATCACCCACGGAACCGCGTCGCATTCATTCCGCGCGTGTTGGCCAGAGATCGGCGTTCCTTATAGCCCTGGGCCATTGGCGACACAACGTCGCGAAGGTTTCGTTTCAGGACGGAGGGACTGGAGGATCAGATGATAGCCGTGACAAGAGGCGGGATTCGATTGAGCTTGCTTGGGGCTGTCGTGATTGCGGTGGGAATCTTATCGGTGCACACGAGCGGGAATGTGCAGGCGCAAACGCAAGCACCAGTCCGGAGCGCCTGGAAATTCCACCTTCAGGAAGCCACGATCGATGATGTGCACCGCGCCATTCGCGAAAAACAAATCACCTGCCGCCAACTGGTGCAGGCCTATGTGAATCGCGCCAAAGCGTATAACGGCGTGGCGAGTGAGCTGGTGACCAAAGATGGAGCACCTGTTCCGCCTGTTCCCGGCGTAGTTCGCGCCGGTTCGGCAATAAAATTCCCAACCGCAACTGTGGCGGTTTCGGAGGTCCTGCCGAATTTCGATCAGTATGCCGGGCCGCCGATCGAATTCGGGAGAATGGAACCCACCGCCTCCGACCCCAGTGTGCAACAGCAGTACGGAATGATTGTGGGGATCCCGCACGCAGGCCAGTTGAACGCACTGGCCACCATTAACCTTCGCGGCGAGCGTTCGGTAACGTGCAAGGGCGACCGCGACAGACGACCCTCCTCAGGCCCGCTTCCCGCAGGATCGCCGCCCGTGTGCGAGGAATTTCGAAAGCTGCCTGATGCACTGGAACGCGCCTCTGAACTCGACGCGCGATACGGCAGCAATCCCGACCTGAAGAACCTCCCGATGTATTGCATTCCATTTTCATTCAAGGATTCGTTCGACACCATGGACATGCGCAGTACCGGCGGCGCCGACGCACGCTACGACATCGATTTTCCGGCCAGGGATCAGACGTTGGTGGGGGAGTTGAGGAGCAAGGGCGCGATTATTTATGCGAAGTCGGTCCCGACCGAATACAACGGCGGCCCGACCAATCCGGAAGGAGTCCACAAGCCGGACGCGATTCTTTACTCGACTGCCGGATACCAGCGCAGCAGCTGGGCCGGCAATCCTTCAAATCCTTTTGACACGACGCGAGCGGCGTCGCTTGGCTCCAGCTCGGGCTCGGGTGTTGCCGTGAGCACAAACCTGGTGATGTGCGGAGTGTGCGAAGAGACTCGCGCTTCCTGCCGCGGCCCCGCCAATCACAATTCGATTGCGTTGATTCTGCCTCACAAGTCTCTGATTTCATTTCTGGGAGGGTCCATCGGAGTTGATGTCTATACCGATCGCGCGGGCATTCATTGCCGCAGCATTAAGGACGCGGCCAAGGTGCTCGATGCACTCCGAGATCCCAAAAACGGCTACTACGATTCGCGCGATATTTTCACTACGGTTCCGAGGTCGAGCGTTCTCTCCAAGCCGTACGCGCCGAATGCGGCCCAAACCGGCGCACCCGGCTCTCTCCGCGGAATGCGAATCGGGATTATCCGCGAATCGATGTTGACCTTTCCGGGGCTGAAAGCCGATCAACCGATCGTGGAGGCTGCCGCGAATGAGATTAAGGCTGTGCTCGGCAAGCAGCTGGGAGCCACGTTAGTGGAGTCGGTCGATCCCCGCTGGCCGGATGATCCCGAAATTCCGAATATGAATCCGTCTTACACGCAGGCTCTGGCCCAACTGCTGCCGGTGATCTTCCCGGAGATTCTTTACCGGTTGACGCCGGACGGCAAACCGGAATTTCCCGACTTTGCGGCCAGAATCAAGCCCACCGAGTTCGAGCCGGGAAAGGTGTTCGGATCAGGCACTATGACTCCCGTCGACTATCTGGTCGCACTCGCGGATGGACGCGTGCCCATCCCGGCAAACCTGAATATTCGCATCATTCAGCAGCAAGTGGACGCCATGATGTTCCGGTTTCATTTTCCGCAGTACGCCATGCGGCGCGCGGCGGATTGGAAGGCGCGAGGTTTCAGCGAAACACTGATCGATTTCCCCACGCTGAATTCGCGTTCCAAGTTTTACACCGACGAGTGGCGCGCTGTCTTCAAGAACTGGGAGGATGTTGAGGACTTCCGCAATCCATTCGGAGGGCGCCAAGGAATCGACGAACGAATCCGGCTGAGAGAGTTGCTGCGGCGTGTGGAGATGAAAGTCATGCAGGAAAATCATCTCGACGTTGTCGTCCGTCTTCACACTTCAATTCCTCCGGGCAAAATTGGTTTCGCCTCGGGGCGCGGACCGGTGGGAGATGTTCGCGGCGAAAGCGCCATGGGGCCGAACGCGGGCGTAACGGAAGTGCTGATTCCCGCGGGTTTCGTGCGCACGGTTTACGATCCATATTTCGTGCTGAGCGCGGATAAAAAGAGATACATAGCGACGAACAATGACACTCCGACCACTTTGCCGGCGCCGGGCTTGCCATTTTCGCTGGTCTTCCGGGCGGAGCCTGGCGCGGAGGACCTTATTCTCAAGGTGGCGTCGGCCTATGAAGCGGCTTCCAAACGCCGCATTCCGCCGCCTGATTTCGGACCCTTGCCGGGAGAGCCGTAAGCATGGGGTAGCAATTGCGAACTCGGCCGGTGTAGGGGAAGAAATTTCCGAGTTGTCGGATATTGGCCAGAATCAAAATCGAAGTGAACGACTTGGTCGTACGACGCAGCGGACAATATCGTCATGCGCTGTGCTAAAATGCGTGTGAGGGGAGATTCCGCGCGATGAAATTTGGTGTGGTCGTGTTTCCGGGCTCGAATTGCGACCACGACGCCTACTACGCGCTCGGGCAAGTCCTCCATCAACCGGTCGAATTCCTCTGGCATCAATCCGAACAGGTGAGTCGGTTTCGACGCCATCGTATTGCCGGGCGGATTTTCCTACGGCGACTACCTGCGCACCGGCGCGATTGCGCGGTTTTCTCCGGTGATGCGCGCGGTGGAAAAATTCGCGCGCGCCGGAGGCCTGGTCCTGGGCATCTGCAACGGTTTCCAGATTCTTTGCGAGGCGGGGCTGCTGCCGGGCGTGCTACAACGCAATGCCGGATTGCGATTCGTCTGCCGGCAGGTTCACATCCGCGTGGAAACAACTGATACGCCGTTCACCGCCGCGGCCAAGCCGGGCCAGGTACTGCAAATCCCGATTGCGCACGGGGAAGGAAATTATTTTTGCGAGGAAGCGACGCTTGCTGAGCTTGAGCGCAACCACCAGATTGTGTTTCGCTACACGACTCCGGATGGGCGCGAGGAAGCAGCGGCGAATCCCAACGGATCGCTGGCGAACATCGCTGGCATCTGCAATCGCGAGCGCAATGTACTGGGCCTGATGCCGCACCCGGAACGCGCGGTGGAAGCGGCGCTCGGATCGGACGACGGCCTGGTGATTTTCCGGTCGCTGATTGAATCGCATGACGCGGCAGGCAACGGTTTCGGCGTAGGAGCGCAAGAGCTGCTTTACCGGGAACTTCGTAGCGCCGGCGTCTCGCCGGCGATTTTGTACTGTATTTGCAGGCCAAGAAACAGCCGGCGGGACGCCGGCGCCACAAAAAGCGCTTCACAAGAAAACATGCTCGACACTGAAATCAGAGTCACACCGGAACTGGCGGCCGAGCACGGCCTCACCGCCGAGGAATACGCGCGCATCCAGAAAATCCTGGGGCGCGATCCGAACTTCACCGAGCTGGGCATCTTCAGCGTGATGTGGAGCGAGCACTGCTCCTACAAATCGAGCAAAGTGCACCTGCGCCGGTTGCCGACGCGCGCGCCGCAGGTGTTGCAGGGGCCCGGCGAAAATGCGGGCGTCGTGGACATCGGCGACGGCCTGGCCGCCGCGTTCAAGATGGAGTCGCACAATCATCCCGAGTTACGTCGAGCCGTTTCAGGGCGCGGCGACCGGCGTGGGCGGCATCCTGCGCGACATTTTTACGATGGGCGCGCGGCCGATTGCCGTGCTCGATTCGCTGCGGTTTGGGCCGATTACTTCAGGGGCTAAAAGCGCTGAAGCGATCGATGACGAAACGATCGCGCGCAACCGGCGCATTCTCGACGGCGTGGTGCGCGGCATCGCGCATTATGGCAACTGCTTCGGAGTGCCGACTGTCGGCGGCGAAGTGCAATTCGAGCCGGGCTACTCGGCGAATCCGCTCGTGAACGTTCTCGCGCTGGGCATCGCAAAAAAAGAAGACCTGTTTTTCGCCAAGGCGCGCGGCGCGGGCAATCCGGTGATTTACGTAGGCGCGAAAACCGGGCGCGACGGCATTCACGGCGCGTCGCTGCTGGCCTCCGCGGAATTCACCGAAGAATCGCAGCAGAAGCGGCCCAACGTGCAGGTGGGCGACCCGTTCATGGAAAAATTGCTGCTGGAGGCGTGCCTCGAAGCGATGCAAACCGGCGCGGTGGTCGCGATTCAGGACATGGGCGCGGCGGGGCTCACCAGCTCGTCGTGCGAGATGGCGTCGCGCGGCGGCCTGGGCATTGAGATCGAACTCGCGCGCGTGCCGCAACGCGAATCCGGAATGACGCCGTACGAAATGATGCTCAGCGAGTCGCAGGAACGCATGCTGCTGGTCGCCGAGCGCGGCCGCGAGCAGGAAGTGCTCTCCGTGTTTGCGAAGTGGGGCCTCGACGCGGTGGAAATCGGGCGCGTCACCGAAGATGGCCTGGTGCGCGTCCTGCATCACGGAAATGTCGTGGCGGAAATTCCCGCGCACGCCGCTGGCCGAGGAAGGACCCGTCTACCAGCGTCCTCTGGCCGCGCCCGCGCCAGTCGTGAACGAGCGCCTGGTTGAATTCGGCGCCGCGGGCGCGGACCTGACCGAAAATTTTCGCGCGATTGCTCGCGGCTCCCGCGATCGCTTCGAAGCGCTGGATCTGGGAGCAATACGATTACATGGTGCGCACGAACACGCTCGAAGCGCCGGGCGCGGGCGATGCGGCGGTCGTGCGCATCAAGGGCACCAAGCGCGCGCTGGCGCTCTCCAGCGACGGCAACGGCCGCTGGTGCCGGCTCGATCCGTTCGTGGGCGCGCAACTTGCCGTCGCCGAGGCCGCGCGCAACGTGGCGTGTTCGGGCGCGAAGCCCTGGGCCGCGACCAATTGCCTCAACTTCGGCAATCCGGAAAAGCCGGAAGTGATGTGGCAATTCAGCCGGGCCATCGACGGCATCGCCGAGGCGTGCACGGCGCTGGAAATTCCCATCACCGGCGGCAACGTGAGTTTCTATAACGAGACGCTGGGCCGCTCGATCGATCCGACGCCAGTTCTCGGCGTGCTCGGCATGATCGAAGACGCTTCGCGCGCGCTGGGAATGGGATTCCGCGCGGAAGGCGACGTGATTGTTTTGCTCGATGGGCACGCCAATTCAGTGGGCCGTTACAGTCGGTGGCGGAAAGGGTCGTTTCCCATTGTAAAGAATGCAAATGCAGGAGATGAAATAATCTCGCCAGCGCACGAATTTTCCTCCTCCGAATACGCGCGCACGATTCGCGGAATCGTCGCGGGCGCGCCGCCTGCCGTGGATCTCGCGGCGGAAAAACGCCTGATCGCGCTGCTGGTCGCGCTTGCCGGCGAAGGCGCGCTGCAATCCGCGCACGATGTGAGCGATGGCGGCCTGGCCGTGACGCTCGCGGAATCCTGTTTTGCGAGCAACGGCCTTTCCGCGCAGGTCTCGCTCACGAGCAAGGAACCGGATGAGTACCGCGCTGTTTGGCGAGCGAGGCGCGCGCGCCGTCGTATCGGTTACGTCCGCAAACCTTGCCCGCGTGCGCTCGCTTGCGGCACAATATGAGGTCGCGGCAGCTCGAAATTGGCCGAGTCACCCGTGGCGATTTCCGCATCGAATTAAATGGCCGGGCAGTTGTCAGCGCCGATGTCCCCTCTCTCGCTGACGCCTGGTCTGGAGCTCTCGAACGGCTCCTTCGCGACACCGATTTCCGGAAGGCAGAATGAGCGGCCTGATTCAAATCGAAAACGATCGTTTCCACGATCACTGCGGCGTGTGCGGGGTCTTCGGGCATCCCGAGGCCGCGAAGATGGCCTATCTGGGACTTTACGCGCTGCAGCATCGCGGCCAGGAATCGGCCGGCATCGTCTCGAGCGACGGGCGCGAACTGCATCTCGAAAAAAGCATGGGGCTGGTCGCGGATATTTTTCAGCCCGAGGTGCTGGCGCGGCTTCCCGGCGACGCGGCGCTGGGACACACGCGCTATTCGACCGCCGGCGATACTTCGCTGATGAACGCGCAGCCCATCGTCATCGACTGCAACAAGGGCAAGCTGGCTCTGGGACACAACGGCAACCTGCCCAGCGCAGCGAAATGGCGCCGCACGCTCGAACATCGCGGCTCGATTTTTCAGACGACCAGCGACACCGAAGTCATCGTGCACCTGGTGGCGCGCAGCCAGGCGCGCAATCTTTCCGGCGCGCTCGCCGACGCGCTCAATCAAGTGGAGGGCGCTTATTCGCTGCTGGTGCTGACGCGCGATGAAATGTACGCGCTGCGCGATCCGCGCGGCTTCCGCCCGCTGGCGCTCGGGCAAGCTCGAACGGCGCGTGGATCGTCGCGTCGGAAACCTGCGCGTTCGATTTGATCGGCGCGACCTACGTCCGCGACGTCGAACCCGGCGAAATGCTGCGGATCACGCGCGCGGGAATCGAATCGCTGCGCTTTGCGCCGGAAAAACCGCTGCAGCACTGCATTTTCGAGCATGTCTATTTCGCGCGCCCCGACAGTCTGGTCTTTGGCCGCGTGGTGGAGGAAAGCCGCGAAATGCTGGGCCGTTTGCTGGCGCGGGAACATCCTGTGCCAGCGGACATCGTTGTGCCGGTGCCCGATTCGGGCGTCCCGGCAGCGATTGGGTATTCTCTCGAATCCGGCGTGCCTTTCCGCATGGGCTTGATCCGCAATCACTACGTCGGACGCACGTTCATCGAGCCGCAGCAGGCCATTCGCGATTTTGGAGTGAAACTGAAACTCAATCCCGTGCGCGGGATGCTCGAGGGCAAGCGCGTGGTGCTGGTGGACGATTCGATCGTGCGCGGCACGACCAGCCGCAAGATCGTGCGCCTGGTGCGCGAGGCCGGCGCAACCGAAGTTCACATGCGCATCAGCTGCCCGCCGACGATTTCGCCGTGCTACTACGGCGTGGATACTCCGACGCGCGAGGAATTGATCGCGGCCGATGAATCCCGAAGTCGCCCGCGGCTGACGCCGGAGGAATTTGAAGCCTTCGAAGGCAATCTCGACCCGCGCCAGCGCTCGGTCGAGGAAATCCGGCGCTATCTGGGCGCCGATTCCCTGGGCTATGTTTCGCTCGAAAGTTTGCGCCGCGCCGTCGGCGACGCGCGCGGAACGTTTCTGTACGTCATGCTACACGGGCGTGTATCCGGTGGACGGCGCGCAGGCCGAACTCGATCCGCGCGCGGCGGGTCCGGAAGAATCCCCGGTGGTCGAAATTCAGGTGGTGCCCAATGAACGCTGAAGAAACACATCCGGTTGCGGCCGAGCCGAAACCGGACATAGGCAAACTGATCCTGCGCGAGGTGTTGTCCTGGCTGTGGGTGATCCTGGCGTTCCTGTTCATCACGGGAACGATCGTGCAGGCCCGCGTGATTCCCTCCGGATCGATGGAGAAAACCCTGCTCGTCGGGGACCATCTGCTGATGAGCCGCTTCGGTTATGACGCCGAAGTGCCCATGACCCAGCTTCACGTGCGCCTCTGGCGCGAGCCGCATCGCCAGCAAATCGTCGTGTTTCGCGCTCCGCTTCCCGGAAATCCGGATTACATCAAGCGCCTGATCGGGTTGCCGGGCGACGAACTGGAAATTCGGGAAGGCGTTGTGTATATCAACGGCAAGAAGCTCGATGAGCCGTACCGCGCGGCGCCGCCCAACCCGGTCGACAACTACGGCCCGGTAACCGTCCCCAAGGGCGAATATTTTATGATGGGCGATAACCGCGACGATTCCTATGACAGCCGGTACTGGGGCTTTGTGCCGCACGAAAATATTATCGGCACGCCCATTCTGGTGTATATGTCCATTGACGCGCCGGAAGAAGCTTGGGATCCCGGGACACATCCGCGACCGCATGATGACGTACTGCAGCGTGTTTTGTGCATCCGAGCATTGTGCGCTGGCGCCGCATCTTCAAAGTCTTCTAATCAACGAGGGAGCACGCCGCCCGGCTCCTCTCGCCACGGCAGAAAGAGTTCGTCATTCATGGATTACGCTGAAGCCGGTGTAGATATCTCGCTTGCCGATCAGGCCAAGCAGCGCATCCGGCGCCTGGCTTCCCGCACGTTCACACAAGGGTGTCATCGGAGGGATCGGCTCGTTCGGGGGACTGTTCGCGCTCGATAAGAAATGGCGCGAGCCGGTGCTGGTATCGAGCGCCGATGGCGTGGGCACGAAACTGAAAATCGCCGCGGCCGCGGGAATCCATTCGACCGTTGGCGGCGACCTGGTGAATCACTGCGTCAACGACATCCTCACGCTCGGCGCTGAGCCGCTATTTTTTCTCGACTATCTGGCGATGGGCAAGATGGACCCGAACATCGTCGAGCAGATCGTCGAAGGGATGTCGCGGGCCTGCCATGCCGCCGGTTGCGCGCTGATTGGCGGCGAAACGGCGGAGATGCCCGGCTTCTACGCGCCGGGGGAATACGATCTGGCGGGCTTCATTGTCGGCGTGCTTGAGCGCGCGAGCCTGAAGAAAACCAATGCGGTGAAGCCAGGGGATCTGCTCATCGCGCTTGCCGTCGACCGGATTGCACACCAATGGCTATTCGCTCGCGCGCAAGCTGGTGTTTGAACAGGCCGGGCTGCAGCCGGAAACCTACGTCGCCGAGGTCAGCAACAAGATTGGCGCGGAGCTTCTGCGGCCGCACCGTTGCTACTGGCCGCTGCTGAAGACGACAGTCGCGCGGGGCTGGCTTTCCGCGATGGCGCACATCACGGGGGGAGGCATCACTGAAAATTTGCCTCGCGTCCTGCCGCGCGGGGCGCAGGCGGAAATCGAGCTGGGCTCGTGGCCCGTTCCGCCAATTTTTTCCTACCTCGCCATGCTGGGCAAGATCGAGCGCGACGAATTGCTGCGCACGTTTAACATGGGCGTGGGAATGATCCTGGTGCTGCCGCTCGAAAATCATCGCGCCCTGGAAACGGAACTGAAACGCCGCCGCGAGAAATTTTACCGCATCGGGCATATTCGCCGCTCCGACCCGCGCAAACCGCAAGTCGTGTATACCGGAAAACTGCCGCTGTAGACCCTTCGTTCACTTGTTGACCTCTGATGCTTCTCGCGCTATAAGTCCGCCTCAGTTTGAACACGCATCCGCCGAGACAGCCGTCCGGGAGGCCCGCTCATGTTCTGCAAACGCTGTGGTCTGAAGGTGGAGGAAGGCAGCCGCTTCTGCCAGGCGTGCGGCCAGGAAGTTGCATCGTCCACGCTGGCCGCGCCAGTGGCCACGAGCGCGCCGGTTACGGCTCCGCTTCCCTACGCCGGATTCTGGATTCGCTTTGTCGCCTCACTGATCGATGGCCTGATTCTAGGAATCCCGTTCATGCTCGTAGTGATCGTGCTGATGTTCTTTCTGGGCGGGTTCGGGCTGATGATGCGCAGAAATGCGGTCGATCCACAAGCGGCTGCGGCGCTGGCCGGCCCTATGATATTGGGTCTTCTGCTTGGAGGGCTCTTGTTCATGGCCTTCGAATGGCTCTACTTCGCGGGGATGGAAAGCTCGGAGCGGCAAGCTACTTTCGGCAAAGCAGCGATGTCCGTGCGCGTGACCGATCTGGAAGGCCGGCGGCTGTCGTTTGGGCACGCCACCGGACGATTTTTTGCCAAGATCATCAGTGGAATGATCCCGCTCGCGATTGGCTACATTATGGCCGGATTTACAGCGAAAAAACAGGCGCTCCACGACATGATCGCCGGGACGCTGGTTTTCCGAAAATTGTAATCGCCGCGGCAACCTCTGCAATAAATTCTGTCCCGCCCCTGTGATACGATTTCTGGGCAATGAAAACGGTCCTTCTTCTCATCTGCTCCAACATCTTCATGACGATCACCTGGTACGGGCACTTGAAATACCGCAAGGCTCCGCTTCTGGCCGCCATCGTCGTGAGCTGGCTGATCGCATTCCTCGAGTATTGCTTTCAAGTCCCCGCGAACCGCATTGGGTACGGCGAATTCACAGGATTCCAGCTGAAAATCATCCAGGAAACGATCACGCTGTGCGTGTTCGTCGTGTTCGCCTGGACGTATCTCGGCGAGACCCTTAAATGGAATTACGCGGTCTCGTTCCTGTTTCTGATGGGGGCGGTGACGTTCGCGTTCTGGGGAAAACTGTAGAGGTTCGTAGCGCGGACTACGGCAGCAGGCCGAATATAGCCACGCTGTTGGTCGTTGCGGCGAAGACCTTCCCGTCGGCGATCATGGGCGTAATGTACTTGTTGCCCGAGCCGAAGTGGTCGCGGCCATTCGCCGCCTGGTTGCTGTTGTAGATCTCTTGCGTAAGGTCGCTGGCGAGAAAAGCGTGCAGTACTGCTGTACCGGTATTTTCGATTCCCCAGACGATGCCGCTGGAACTCCCATTTGCGGAAACGCTGGGCAGCACACCCGGATAAGTGAAGGATGAGGCGGTGTGAACCGGAGTGCCGGAAAGCTTACCATTCGTGATGCTGAAGGATTTCAGCGTGGAGTTCACGTCGCAGTAATACACGGTGTTGTTGAAGTATGCCGGCACACCCCATACTCCGTTTGGCAACGCGCCTTGCAGTTCCTGGTACACGTTGTTTGACTTCGCGTTGTACTTGCCCATGTTTGTGCGGTCAACAACATAGAGGTTGCCGTCCTTTCCCGCCCCGACCGCCAATTGGACCGTGCCGCCCGCGCCGTTGCTGAGGTCTGGCAAAAGCATGGCGCCGCCGGAACCCAGGTCCACATCTCCGCCCGATTCGCTCGCCGTATTCGACATGTTGAAATAGTCAGCGACCTGCAGCGTGCCCCCTGAAGTAGAAACTTTCACGAAGGCGTTCCCGTAATCATGATTGATGGGGAAACCGTTGGCATCGAGCGTAGTATCGGCCGTGCCGTTCGCGATCAGAGCGTAAATGTTTCCCTGCGCATCGGCCGCAGGTCCGCCGCCGCTTTGCCAAATGGAGCCTTCACTGCCGTTCGGTGTGAGGTCCAGCACGCTGGTTTGCGCCAGGTTCGACTGGTTATATCCGATGATCCATGCCGTATAAGGGCTGATGTCGCAATGCGATGCCCAGCTCGTGTAAATCACGCCGTTCAGGAGGAGCAACGCGGCGCGATCTTTATATTGCTTGGGATCGAAAACGACTTGCCCGCTGGAACTATTGGCGCCCGTTCCGGGAAAGGTCGCCTGGATCGTGACGGGCCCGCCGAATACTTCGGCGCCGGTGGTAACGTCCAGGGCGTGCAGTCGCTGAAAATACGTCGAGCCGTTCTTGGACATAGCGACCAAATAGATCACGCCGTGCGCTCCCGCCTTGCGGTCGATCACCGGCGTGGAGGTGATGCCGATTTCCGGTGAGACTTGACCGCAACCGCGATTGTCGCTCGTAGTTTCACCAGCGCCGAGCAAGGAGACCTTCCATAGCTGCGTTCCGGTGCTGGAATCAAACGCGTACACGGAATCGTGTTCGGTGGCGACAAACACAACGTTGTAGGTGCCGCCCGCTATCGCTAGTTGAGACAAATAGAGAGGCTCCGCATCCACCAGCCCGTCCACAGGCAGGTTCCGGAGCAGGCCGAAGGTCTGCGAATTGACATTCGCCTGCGTCAAAGACGATCTCAGTCAGATTCTGGCCCGTGCGGAGATTGTCGTTGTGAAAGGTCGTGACGTCAGTGCCGGCGGCTTGGACCGCGTTGACCGTAAGCGTGGCGGAATTGCTGGTAATGTTCTTAACGGAGTTGGTGACCACCACGCGGAACGTCGCGCCATTGTCGGCGGAGGTGGTCGCGGGCGTCGTATAGCTCGACGATGTCGCGCCGGCGATGTTCGCGCCACTCCTTTGCCACTGATAACTTAGCGGAGCGGTTCCAGCCGCCACCACGGTGAATGTCGCTGTCTGTCCGGCGGTGACCGCCTGGTTTGCAGGTTGTGTGGTGATGCTGGGGGCGACAGGGGCCGCCGACACGGTTAGAGTTGCCGGATTGCTGGTCATGCTGGCCGCAGCATTGGTGACCACCACGCGGAAGGTCGCGCCATTGTCAGCAGAAGTCGTCGCGGGCGTCGTGTAGCTTGATGATGTCGCGCCGGTAATGTTCGTCCCACTCTTCTGCCACTGGTAGCTTAGTGGCGCGGTTCCCGCTGCGGCCACGGTGAACGTCGCAGTCTGTCCGGCCGTAACGGCCTGGTTTGCAGGCTGGGTGAGGATGCTGGGCGCTGCAAGGCTGGCCTGTTTTTGCGTGGTCACCCCAGTGCACCCCGACATCGCGAATACGAGCGCGAGGATTGTCGTTACGCGTATTGTCTGTCGCGCGAGCCGCATGAGCATAAAGAAAACCAAAAAAGCGTCAGCGAATTTCGAGGGGGCAAACCATATTTTCTGGGCATCTATAAGTTTACAAGCCGCAGGCTCTCCCGGTACCTGTTCTCAGGGACAGGTTTAGTTCATTGCACAATGGGTAGATGGAATCCGCATGAGCGAACGTATCAGCGCAAGTTGGATGCGCCGCTCGGTTGTGCTAACGTCTTTTGCTTATGTCACATCGCATTGGTGTGCTGCTATCGGGGCGCGGATCGAATTTCGAGGCTCTGGCCGACAGCATTGCGGCCGGGCGCATTCCCGGCGCGGAAATCGTGCTTGTGGTCAGCAACCGCGAAGATGCGCCGGGCCTCGCGCGTGCCGCGGCGCGAGGCATTGCGGCGCGCGCGATTCCGTCAAAAGGGCTGCCGCGCGAGGCTTATGACACGCTGGTGGTGGCGGAACTGCAGAGGGCGGGCGTCGAACTGGTGTGCCTGGCGGGCTTCATGCGGCTGCTCTCGCCGAAATTTATCGCGGCCTTTCCGCAACGCATCCTGAATATTCACCCGTCGCTGCTGCCGTCGTTTCCCGGTCTTGAAGCGCAGCGGCAGGCGCTCGAATACGGCGTGAAGTTCAGCGGCTGCACGGTGCATCTGGTGGATGAGAATCTCGACGCCGGACCGATCCTGGCGCAAGCCGTCGTACCCGTTCTTGACGACGATACGGACGAAACCCTCGCCGCGCGTATCCTCGCCGAGGAGCACCGCATTTATACGGAAGGGGTGCGACTGATTCTTTCGGGCAAGTATCGCATCGAGGGCCGGCGGGTGATTGCGCTTCCAACATAAATCATGACGACGAAAAAACAATTCGTGCCGGTCGACCAGCAAATCGCCTACCTGCGCAAAGGGGCGGCGGAAATTATTCGTGAAGAAGATTTGCGCGCGAAGCTCGAGGCCTCGTACAAGAGCGGCAAGCCGCTGCGCGTGAAGCTGGGTGTGGACCCCACTGCTCCCGACCTGCACCTAGGGCACACCGTCGTTCTGCGAAAGCTCAAACATTTTCAGGACCTGGGCCACACGGCGATATTTCTGATCGGGGATTTCACGGCGATGGTCGGCGATCCGACGGGCCAGTCCGAAACGCGCCCGCCTCTGACGCGCGAGCAAGTCGAAGCCAACGCCAAGACGTATCTCGAACAGGTGTACAAGATTCTGAACAAGGAAAATACCGAGGTCCGTTACAACTCCGAGTGGCTGGGGAAACTCACCGGACACGACATGATCCGCCTCTGCGCGCACTACCGCCTGGCGCGCATGCTCGAGCGCGAAGATTTCCGTTCGCGCCTCGCGGGCAATCTGCCCATCTCTGTCCACGAACTGCTATACCCGCTGCTGCAGGCCTACGATTCGGTCGCGCTCGAAGCCGATGTCGAGCTGGGGGCGACGGAACAGAAATTCAATTTGCTGGTCGGCCGGGACATTCAACGCGAGTACGGCCAGCCATCGCAAGTGGCGCTGACCATGCCGATCCTGGTCGGCACCGACGGCCAGCGCAAGATGTCGAAGTCGCTGGGCAACTACGTCGGCATCACCCAGCCGACCTCGGAAATGT
Source organism: Terriglobia bacterium (assembly GCA_963705015.1). Taxonomy (GTDB): domain Bacteria; phylum Acidobacteriota; class Terriglobia; order Acidiferrales; family UBA7541; genus Palsa-360. The sequence continues at coordinate 3,210,029 of CAVPIN010000002.1, read as the reverse complement.
TCGGCAGGTTAATGTCCATTTCGGATGACATGATGTGGCCGTACTTCGATTTAGTGACCGACCACACGCCGGAGGAAGTCGCCATGCTCGCCGCCAAGGTGAAATCCGGCGCGGCGCATCCGATGGATGTGAAGATGTCGCTCGCCGAGGAAATCATCGCAGGTTTTCACGGCGCGGAGGCGGCAGCCAAAGCTGCAGCGGAATTTCAACGGATTTTTCGCGATCGAGAAGCACCGGAAGAAGCGCCGGTGCGCAAACTTCCGCGAGGAGAATCGAAGCGCCTCACGCAATTGTTGGCGGAACTCGGATTGGCAACGTCCCGCAGCGAAGCCGACCGGCTGGTGAAGCAGGGTGGAGTTGAACTCGATGGCGAACGCGTCACCGACGTGAAGAAAGACGTCGACCTCGGCAAGCCCCGAGAATTTCTCCTGCGCGCAGGTAAGAAAAAATTCCTGCGCATCGTCGTGGAATAAGTTCCTGTGACATTTTCAGTCGATTGATTTCGAACGCTGTCATTCCGAGGGCCTGCCTTTGGCCCGAGGAATCCCTCGGTCGTTGTGCGCGCGTACAAAACCAAGAGAGATTCCTCGCCAAAAGCAGGCTCGGAATGACAACGTTTAGGTCTGGCAAATCTGGCGAACAGGTAAGTCAGAGTTCAATCACTGACTTTCTTCTTTCGCTGGAACAATGCGACTGAAAATCACCGCCGCTAGCCCGACCACCACGAACGCCATGACGCTGCCTTCGGGCCCCACCGTGCCGCCGGTGAGCCATACCGGGCCGTGGAAGGAAGAATTGAGCAAATGACCGGGCGCGACGATGCCGCTGTCCGGCACGGAGAACAGGAATGTTTCACCCCAATCGAAGGCAGCGTGCAACCCCACCGCGAACCACAAATTGCCGGTACGGCGCAACGTCAAGCAAAAGAACATTCCAATCACGAAGACGCTCAGAGCGCCCACGTTGTTTTCGCCGCCATTTCCGCGATGAAGGGCTCCGAACGTCGCTGATAGCATCGTGGCGGCAGGCCAGAATCCGAGTCCTGAAGCCAATGTGAACTGCGCGTACCCGCGAAACAAAAATTCTTCAAGGAAACCCACACAGAGAAGCACCAGCCCCCACAGCGCCGCATACCCCCAAACCAGCGAGCCGTGCAGCGCCAGTTCGCCGAAGGAATACCCTCCCAGCAGACTGATCAGGAGAATCATCGCTGTGATCATCGACAGTCCCCAGACGATCCCCTGCCAGAAGCGCGCACCGAATACGCCCGCAGCCGGCAAACCGTAGGTCCCGAATGGCCGGCCTTCGAGGACGCCAAGGATCGCCGCAGCAGCGAACGCCGCGAACATCGGGATGCCTTCCAGGACCAGCAAGCCGATAGCAGTAGTGTCGGTTGGCGTGGCGAACGGCAAGTGCAAACGAAGGGCGATCGCAGTTCCGGCGGCGGCGAATTCACGGAAGAGCACCAGATAAATCAGTAACCGCCATCCGGCCCGCAGTTCCGTCTCGTTCCACAAGATGGCCTTGGGGCCGTCGATATTGCCGCCCGGTGGAGCCAGCAAAGATGGTTTGGGCGGCGGAGCATTGTTTTCCGGATTTTGTTCGAAGGTCATGAGTTCACTCAAGCTCGCCATGCTCGGCGTAGCGTTTTAGGCGCGCGAGATACTCCTGATTGCGGCGCGCCACCGCGTGGCGCGTCACCAGCCAATCCATGGCCTGACCGAGGACTCCGGGCATGGTGTATTCGCTGCGCATCCGCACAAGCGTCTTTGGAGCGCCGGTGGACGACGGCAATTCCACACGATCGAGTTCCCAACGCTCCTTGCCCTTCACGCCGTAGCGGTCTTCGAACCGCCATTCGAATAATCGTGCCTGCTGAAATGCCGTAACCACAGCTGTGTGCGAGACTTCGCGTTTTCCCAAATGCCCGGTGACGCGCACTTTCTGCGCGACGGCGAAGTCCGAAGCGCCGCCCTGCACTTCCAAACAGGAGTCCATGTCCGCGCCATACCAATAGGGCATTCGCTGCGGCACGAAAAACGCAAACACGAGTTCGGCGGGTGCCGCGATTTGAATGGATGTTTCGATCTGCGTCATATTTCAGGTGGGCTCCCCTTCCTGCGTCAGGACGAGCAAGCAGCGCCCACAGCGGGCGATACTTTATCACGCTCGGAGGGCCGAGCTTCAGGCCCTGAAGCATAGGAATGGGGAACCGCGTTGGTCGCGTCTGATAAGATGTGCTCGGAATTGATGGGGGGAATTATATGACGAGGCTACTGGCACATTGGATCCTGAGCGCGCTGTGCTTGTTGCTGGTCACTGAAATCGTGCCGGGATTCTATATGAGAGGGCTGGGCACGGCGCTCATCGCGGCAGTGGTTATCGGCCTGGTCAACGGCACGCTGGGCGCGCTTCTGAAGATTGTCACGTTTCCCATCACGATCCTTACGTTCGGCATATTCTGGCTGGTGATCAACGCTTTGATGCTGAAGCTCGCATCCGTGATCGTGCCCGGCTTTATAGTGCGCGGCTTTTGGCCCGCATTCTGGGGCGGGATCATTCTGAGTCTTCTAAACATGGTCGTCCGGCAGGTTTTGAAGAGGACCACGGAATAGCGCCGCGTATTTAGATTCCCGTCAGGCTGCCGGAAACGGAATCGAAGAAACGGCCAGCACATGCCGGCTGCGGCGCTCCTGCACGAAAACGACGGCGCGCAGATTTGCGCGAGTCCACTCGGGCGCCGCGCGGACAGCGACGGTCGAAGTAAATCCAGTTGCCCCGGGATCGGCCTTTCCGACCACGGTCATTTGCCGAACCACGCCATCGTGCTCGAGCGCCTGGCCCGCATTTTCTCCCCGCTGCACATCGGAATGCAGCCTATCTTGCGTGACGGCCAGATAAATCTGGGGCGTGTCGCTGTGAGACGCGTTAGCGAGCGGCCCGACCTGAATCGCGAGCTTGCCGCCGTCGGTCCATGTTAGTTGTACCGCTGGCTTGGGAGTTTCAGCGGCCGCGCGGATCGCGCGCAGCGCCTCGCCTTCCGAGCTGCCGACAAACTCCTTGTGCCCGTCGACTACCATTTGCGGTGTGTACACCTGCTCGCCGCCAAATGTCTGGCCGTAGTCGCTCTGACGCGAGGTGACGGTCGCGGAAGAAAACGGATCCTTCCAGCCAAGGCTGTCCCAATAGTCCACATGTTCTTCGAGCACGATCGTGTCCGCGTTGCGAACCGGCTGCGTTCGTCCCAGCTGCGCGAGCAAGGCATCCGCCGGAGGGCAACTCGAGCAACCCTCGGAAGTGAACAATTCGACCAGAACGGGTGTGGAACCGGCGTCGGGCAAGCGCGGTTGAGCCAAAGCGTATTCCATGACGGTCAGGGCACTGCCTTTCATGCCCGGCAACCGAGTGGTCAAGGCGAGGAATACAACAAGGACCGCAAGAACCGCCGTCGCGCCTGTTCGGAAATTCATGGAAGCCCTCCTGCATCTCGTTCGGGCGGGCTTTGGCGATAGGGCGCAGGGCCCGCACCCGTATTATGGCGGGCTTCAGGTGGGGCCCGCACCAGGTAATACGTAGTTTGGTGCCTAAGTGGATGAGAGGGTCCGCGCTACCGCCCTTCGCGTGAGCGGCCGTAGCCTCCGAAATACCAGCGCGCTCCGATCGTGGTGTAGAGTCCGTAGGGCCCTGAGGTACCGAGATCGGCGGGTCCAACGTTTTTGCCGTAGCGGCCGAGCCAGTCGACCTGATGCTGGGTTATGCGGACCTCGAAATTCTTGGGAAGCTCCACGCCGACCCCCACGGCGCGCTCAAACGCGATAGGCGCCATCGAAGCGGTGTACTTGAACTGCGGGACGTTGTTCCCGAAGGAAAAGGTGGGCGTGAAGAACACAAACACGTGCCGCGCGAACGTCTTCCCGAAGGGCTGGATTTCGAGGTAGCCGCTCCACAGGTAGCGCGCGTAGGCATTGCACGTGGAGCTCGCGCCGACGGTTGCGGAAACGGGGCCGCAACGCCCCAGGTCGGGCTCGTTGTGAGGCGGCGCGAAGGAAAAGTCCGTGTAGCCGCGTACCCAGTCGTGCGGGAAAAATGTCTTGTCCTCGGACACGCCCCAGGAAGATGGCGCTGGGGAAGGGCTCGCAGACGCCGCGGGTGTTGAAACCGTGCCCACCGCATCCTGCGCGAGGGCAGGCCTCCCGGCAATGGCCAGCAGCGCGGCCAACATCCATACAATTTCTCGGATTTGAATTTTCAACGTGGTTCTCCTTTTTGTTGCGGAAAAAGGCGCAATGGCGTCATTCTGAGCGCCGATTTTGCGCGAAGAATCTCTCTTAGTCCTTATGCTTTGAATCAGGAGGGATTCCTCGCTGCGCTCGAAATGACGAGTTATGCGAGTTTTTCCGCGGCCTGTAAAGCCGTGACCCACAAATATTCTCGTGCCGCTACGTGAACTCTTCATCCGGTTTACTTCACAAACTCAGGCGCTTTGCCCTGGGACCAGGGATCGTAGGTCTGCGCAAATCGCATGCGCTCATCGAGTGGCGGATGAGTGTAGAACCAGAATTTCACGGCGGTGGACGGATTCGGCTCTTCGAGGTCCACTTCGCCCAGGATCTGGAAGGCTTGCGCGGCCACAATCGGCGCGTCCGGCACCAGTCCATGAATCACTTCGAGGCCATATTGGTCGGCTTGATGCTCCAGATGGCGGCTGTAGGCGTTGTCGACGGGGGTCGAGAGAAAACCGAACACCGTAAGCAACAAAATCAACACGGGGAGCGAAGCGAGATCCTCGGCTCCATGGATGGCCCAGTTTTCGCCCCAGCGCGCCAGCATCCAGTGCAGCAGGCGATAGGCGAGATAGAGAAAAAACAGGAGCACTGCGCAGGAAAACAGGATGCCGTCGCGCACGTGGCCCAAAACGTAGTGGCCCATTTCATGGCCGAAGACAAACAGGATTTCGTCCTCGGTCATGCGCTGGATGGCGGTGTCCCATACGACCACGCGCTTGGTCGCACCCAGTCCGGAGGCGTAGGCGTTCACGGATTTCAATTTCGAACTCGCGTTCATCACGAACATGCGGCTCTCTGGAATCTCCAGGCCCGCGCGCCCGACCACCTGTTCGATGCGATCCGCGAGGTGCGGCTGCGAATTCGCCAGCGGCGTGAACTTGTAGAATAACGGCTCGACGATCAGGGGCTCGATCACCGCGCCCGCAACGATCAAGGGCACCGCGGCCATCCAGAAATAAAGCCACCATCTTCGCGGGCTCCTGCGGATTACGGCATACAAAATCAGCACCAGGATTACGCCAATCGTGACTTCCACGCCCTCGCCCTTGGCCCAATCCACCAGCCACGATCCCCATCCCTGAATCGATTGCTGGTATTTCACGGCCAGCATGTGACCCCAAATCGCCGTCGGCAGGCTCAGGATGTCGATGGTCAGCAGGAGTAGCGCAACAAACAGGATCGTTTGCCAAAGATTGGTTTCGACGGTGCGCCCCGCAAAGTCGCGAAAGAACGGGGCAATCCGAAGCTGCAGAATGAGCACAAGCAGGAGCAGGCCATAGGCAACATCAAGGAAATAAAGTTCGTCGCGCGCGCGGGCATAGGCGACGGCCTGCGCCTCCTGCGCGGGCGTAAGCGTATAACCCTGCACTTGCCCAGGCTGCGTCGGGGAGGCTGGCGTTGGCTGCGAGGAGGAGGGTGTGGAAGTTTGCTGCGCATAGCTCGGTGGAGATACGAGCAAGCCGATGGCGAGCAAGCAGAGGAATACACAGAAAAGTAGTCCTTCTCTAAGCTTGGTGCGATCCACTCGTAATCCCCCGACTATCCCGCGCTGGTGATAAGGACCACGGGCGCAGCGCGCGGAGTATGCTCCAACCAGGCGCGTGGGCGCAAGTAGGACTTGGCTGCTTACTGCGGATGCGGCGTTTTGAGCGCGTAATTGCGCGCCGCGCCCACTGTGGCAACGCCGAAATGAACGGCTGACGTCCATCGCTCCAGCCGGTGATGCCCGGTGCGATGGAACACGTACGAGACCCCGATGGAAACCGCCGTGGCCGCAGCCTCAATTCCACCAAACAGCGGATGATTGTCCACAATCGAATTGGTCAGGAAAATTTCGTCGATGCCGCGCCGGCGCATGTTCAGCGTCGAGGCGTAGTCGAGTCCGCGCCCTGCGCCCACGCCGGCAAAAAGCCAATCGTTCTCGCGATCCCAGAAGCGATGCGTTGCCGGCAGAACGGTCGTAGGAGAGGCCGTCGGCAGAGAGCCCAGCAGTGTTGGGGCACGCGTCACGGAATTCAAGTGGGCGAGCTCGGTAGCCTGTTGCCCCCGAGTGGACGATGCAACAATCAGCAGAAGCAGCACCACGCGCCCCAGGGGAATCCGTCGCATCGACATTTTGAGATATTACGCCCTTAGCCCTGGGTTTGGTTTGGGGCAATTTTTTTTGGAACTTAAATGGCCACTGCGTGGCCCAGCTTCGCTGACTCGTAAATGGCTTCTATCACCGCGACATCCCGCATCCCCGTGATCCCGTCCGCGAGGGGTTCACGGTCTTTACGAATGCATTCCGAAAAATGATCCAGCTCCAGGCGAAATTCATCCACCGGTTTAAATTTCTTCTCGAACCATTCGCCGGCAATTTTCCCGAAGAAGCGGCGGTCTTCATTGTACGCGTAGGCCGGGTCGAGCGCCGCCCAGCCCTTTTCGCCATGCACTTGCAGGAAGGAAGCCTTGGCTGCCGTGAAACTCGATGACCCCTGAAGGTAGAGCCCTCCGGGAAACTTCAGCTGGAAGGACATGTTGTCGTCCACTTCGCTGAATCGCGCGGGATCGGTAGTCCAGGAATACGCCTGGGCCTCGAACGGATCCAGTCCCGTCAGCCACCGCACCGTATTGATGCAATAGATTCCGATGTCGACCAGCGACCCTCCTCCCGCCAGTTGACGTTTCAGGTGCCAGGAGTCGCCGGTGGGCAATGTATATGTGTATGCCGTGTGGATGATCTTTAAGCGCCCGAGTTTTCCAGTATCGATGAGCGTTTTGAACGCGAGGGCCGAGGACTCGAAATATTTCCTATAGGCGGTCATGAGCTTCACGCCGTTCTTCGCGCAGGCTTCGATGATCTGGCGGCAGTCTGCGACCGTCGTGGCCAGAGGCTTCTCGCAGAGGACGTGCCTGCCTGCTCGCGCCGCCTTCAGCGCAAATTCCAAGTGCGTGCTGTTAGGCGTGGCAATGTATACCGCCTCGACTCGCGGGTTGCGCAGACAATCGTCAATCGCCTCGTAGGTGCAGGCTTGGCTGGCGCCGAATTTCGCTGCCAGGGATTTTGCTTTTTCGGCGTCTCCGCTTACCAGGGCAATCAGCTTGGACCGTTCTGCGTTGCGGAAACCCGGCAGGATGGCGCGCTGGGAAATGTGTCCCAGGCCGATCACCGCGAACCCCACGCGCTTGGATTTCGCCATCCCGCAACCCTACCACTAGGGATTGTATATTTCCACTTGACACCACAAGAGCATCGGCGCAAAATCCCGGCAACTTTTTCCGATGGGTTACCGGTCCAGGGGACCGGAGCGGAAAAAATCGCGCGTCGATCCAGAGGGGGCGGGCTCTACCTTTACGCTGAACGTCCCGATTTGATCGGGACGTCGAGACCGCCTGAATAAGGGGGGAAGAACGTGCAGTATTTGCCGGGCTGGACTGTGCAATGCATCAATCCGGAATGCCAGGCTCGCGGCCACTGGCTGCGGGCGGGCGATTCCGGAGGAGAACTTTGCAGCAATTGTAGTGCGCCGCTTCACAATGTGCCGCCGCCGCTGGGCCCACGCCTGCGGCTGCGTCCACGCTCGCTGGGCAGATACCGTCCGCTGGGGCGTCCACCGGGACGTCCGCGGTAGCCGCTGCAGGCGAAGATCGGACTCGCTCGCCCCGATCAAATCGGGGCGAGCCGTCCCCGCAAGGAATCATTCACATACGGTTTTTGAACCCTCGCGTTGGGAGAAGTTTGGTGGCACAGGCTTCAGAGTCTGTGTGGCAACTCTTCGCCCGCGTAAATATTATTCTGCAGAGGCCGTGTTCCTGCGGCCCCTGCGCGAGTTTGAAAACTTCTCGACGACCTCTAGCGTTTCAGGCGATGCGCAACTTTGGAACCGTGCGCCAGATTCGCGTGAGATTCAGGGCGATGGCGGCCAGCGTGAACTCGATGGCCACTTTTGTCAACCCGCGTAATCGGAATCGCCGCATCCCGCGCTGCTCTTTGAGCACTCCCAGCACCGGTTCCACAATCGCTTTTCGTCGTCGATACACCGCGCGTCCGGCCGGGGAGCGCAGCTTGCGTCTCATGTCCTGTTGCGCTCGATGCTGGGCGGCCGCGTGTCCGCGCACCCGCACCCCGCGATTCAGTTCCCGCCCCAGATGCGAATCCGGCACGTATGCGTCGATCTGGCGCTGCTCCAACTCTTCTAAATTGTCCTGTGAAAAAAATCCGCTGTCGGCCAGGGCTTGTCCGGGCCGCTGCCCGCACTCCCGTTCCACCGCTTCCAGCATCGGCACCAACAGCCCGTTATCGTTGCTGGCCTGGCTGACCTGCTGCGCCACAATCAAATGATCTTCGCTCACCGCCACCGTCGCCGTGTACCCCAACACAAATCCTTTGCGCTCGCGCAGGAACCGGCTGTCCTCATCGGTACGCGACAGCTTCTGGGTCCCCGCTTTCTTGAGCCGCTCGATCCGCGCCGGGATTTGCTGCAGCCGCTGCCGGAGTTCTTCCAGAGCCTGGTGGGCCACTTCCATTCCCGCCCCTTCGTTGGGGTCTGGCGTCTCGCACTGCCGCTGCCAGCGCCGAATGCGCCGGCGAATCTTCGCTCTCTCCGCTCGCAATTTCTCGATGCCCTCGGCCGAATCGGCCGCCGCGTTCGCCGCGATCCGCGTTGAATCGATGGCCACCTGTCCCAGCTTTCCCATCCCCAACGACCGCGCTAGCTCCACCACCTGTGTGAACGCGTCGTTGATCCCTCGCCCGTGCCGCTTGCGGAACTCATTCAACGCCCAATAATCCGGCGTCGCTCCTGCTGCCAGATACCGAAACGCCAAATCTTCCCGAATCCGCTGCTCCAGCCGTCGCGAACTGGTCACTCCCAAGGCATAGGCATACAGCCATACTTTCAACAGCAGCGCCGGGTGATACCCTGGATGCCCCTCGTCACTGTATCCGCTCTCGAACTCCCTCAAATCCAACTTCTCCACCGCCGCATGCACGAAAAAACAAAGATGTCCTTCCCCCAATACCTCACGCACGCTCGGCGGCAACAAATACCCCTGTTCCGGGTTGTACTCGTAAAAATTCGGCATCGCGCAGCCTCCTGCGCGAAGTATACCTGCACTGTCAACCTTAGTTGCCACACAGACTCTGAAGCCTGTGTGCTTTTGGTGTTGGTCCCATTACTCAAACCAAGAGCACACTGAAGCCTGTGCCACTGAGGACATTTCAGGGAATGAAAAGAGAGGAGAGCGGCCGGGGGGCGCCGGCCGCTCGGGGCTTGGGGCAGTTCACGGAGGGTGCTTTGCAGCCAAAACTATGGAGACCGGTCAGGGGGTCCGGTCACGCTCAAGAAGACGACCACCGCAAGTACAAAGACGCAAGCTAAAGTAATGACTGGCATCTTTCATCCTGGGGGCCGCTCCTAATAGTTCCGACCACGAGACCATTCTGCGTGGAGGGCCCGGCGGCGTCCATGAGACAACGGTTACATTCGCATCGGTACTCTCGTACCTCCAGCAAATCCTTCACACACCCAGGTCAGGAATGGTTTCGAGGGCATCGTGGAAACAGTTGGTGAAATTTGGCGCGCCCGATCTGCTTCTATTGAAGGCCTCCCGCTTGCGTGTTAGCCTACGCGCGGTTGAGTCCTGCCAATCTGCTCGCGGTAACTTGGGGAGTTATCTTTGGCGTCTCCGGTACGACAATTTAATGCAGCTTTGGACCAGGAACGCCTGCTCGAAACGGTGCGCACGCTTGTCTCCGAACTTGGACGGCAATCGGCGGTGGCCTTGGTCGGCCCGGCGGCGCATCTGGACCGGGAATTGGGCCTGGGCAGCCTCGAACGCGTTGAATTGCTCCTGCGCCTGGAAAAAACGTTTGGCGTGCGTCTGGACGAACGCGTCCTGGCCGAAGCCGAGACGGTCAAGGACCTGATCGCGGCGCTCGGTGTGGCCCATGGCACTTCTGCTGCATCCGCACTGCGTGTCGAAATCGCGCCGCAAGCTGCCGCGATTTCCGCCGACGGGCTCGCGGAAGGAATTCCCTCCGCCCAAACATTTCAGGAAGTCTTGCGGCTTCGCGGGCGCGTGGATGCGGCGCGAACACATCTGATTTTTTTCGAGGACGAGGGGGAAAGCCCCTCACTGACGTTTGGCGAGCTTCTCGCGGGAGCAGAGCGTGTCGCGGCCGCGCTTGTGAAACGCGGCATCGGGCGCGGCGACCGCGTGGCCATCATGTTGCCGACGTCGCACGAATTTTTTCTGACCTTTGCGGGCACGCTGCTCGCCGGCGCGATCCCGGTGCCGATTTATCCGCCGTTTCGCCCGGACCGGATTGCGGAATATGCGGAACGCCAGTCGGCGATTCTGGCGAACGCGGGCGCGCGATTGCTGGTTACCTTCCGCGAAGCTGCGAGTGTTGCAAAACTGCTTAAGCCGCTGGTGCCGTCACTCGAAGGCGTGGCGACTGCTGAGGCGCTCGTCGAATCGCGGACCGCCGCGCCGCTCGGACAACAATTGAATGCGCGCGGCGACGACCTGGCACTGCTGCAATACACTTCCGGTTCCACGGGCAATCCCAAAGGCGTGATGCTGACGCACTCGAACCTGCTCGCGAACGTCCGCGCGATTGGCGAAGCGCTCGGCCTGCGCTCGAATGATGTTGGAGTGAGCTGGCTGCCGCTGTACCACGATATGGGCTTGATCGGCGCGTGGCTCATGCCGCTCTATTTCGGCCTGCCGGTGGTGGTGCTTTCGCCGCTGGCGTTTCTTTCGCGGCCTTCGCGCTGGCTGCGCGCGTTTCATCGCTACCGCGGCACGATAGGCGCGGCGCCGAATTTCGCGTATGAGTTGGCTGCCGCGAAAGTTTCCGATGAAGATATGCAAGACCTGGATCTCAGTTCCTGGCGCGCGGCGCTCAATGGCGCGGAGCCTGTTCTGCCGGCAACGCTCGACCGTTTTGCATCCCGTTTTGCGCGATGCGGATTCCGCCGGGAGGTGCTCCTCCCCGTTTATGGCCTGGCCGAGGCATCGCTTGCCGTCACCATTCCTCCCGTGGGCCGCGGGCCGCGCGTGGATCGTCTCGAACGGAACGCTTTTGAGCAACAAGGCCGCGCAATCCCAGCGGCGCACGAAGCCTCGTCGATAGATGCAGATGATGCCGAGGTGATTTCTTTTGTCTCCGCGGGGCGGCCAGTGCCGCGGCATGAAGTGCGCATTGTGAATGATCAGGGCGAAGACGCGGGTGAACGCGTGGAAGGCCAGCTGTGGTTTCGCGGCCCTTCGGTCACGCAGGGCTACTACGGAAATAAATCGGCCACCGCCGCGTTGTTTCCCGAGGGGGCAGACGCGGGCTGGGTGAATTCCGGCGACCGGGCCTACCAATCCGAGGGCGAGATTTACATCACAGGCCGCGTGAAGGACATCATCATTCACGCCGGGCACAACCTGTATCCTCACGAAATCGAAGACGTCGTGGCGCAAGTCCCGGGCGTGCGCAAGGGATGCGTGGTTGCGTTTGGTGCCACCGACCTCAAGACGGGCACCGAGCGCCTGGTAGTCGTCGCCGAGTCGCGTGAGCGCGACCTGACAGCGCATGCCCTGATTGCGCAGGCCATCACCGCTCAGGTTTCGTCCGCGCTGGGCATGCCGCCGGACGTGGTTGAGGTCGTCCCGCCGAATGCCATTCCAAAAACGTCGAGCGGAAAATTGCAAAGGGACGCCACGAAGAAGCGATTTCTTTCCGGAGAATTGGCCAGGGAAACGCCGCCGGTTTGGTTGCAGGTCGCGCGGCTGGGGGCGGCATCAAGCGTTGGCCGAATTCGCACGGCCCTGCATCGGGTGGTAGACATTGCGTACGGCTGCTACGCGGTCGCGATGTTCGGCGTAATCGTCCTTCCTGCATGGCTGCTCGTGCTGCTTGCACCTTCGCGCGAAGTGGCGGCGCGCATCACGACAACGGTGGCGCGGACCTGTATCACTCTGGCGGGCTGGCGCGTGCGTGTCGTAGGCCGCGAGCACATCCGGGAAAACGCTTCGCGCATGTTCGTTTCCAATCACACCAGCTACGTCGACGTATTGGTCCTGATGGCGGCGCTCGGCGTGGACTATCATTTCGTCGCCAAGGGAGAAGTGAAGTCCATGCCCGTGTTCCGCACTTTCCTGCGCAAGCTCGGACATTTTGCGTTCAATCGCGAGGATTCCCGCGCGCGATTGCAGCAGGCGGACGAAATCGAACAGACCCTGCGCCGCGGCGAATCCGTTTTCGTTTTTCCTGAAGGAACGTTCACGGCGCAACCGGGCGTGCGCCCATTCCAACTGGGCGCATTCAAGTCGGCCATTGCCGCGGGGCGAGAGATCGTGCCTGTTGCGCTTGCCGGCACGCGCAGCGTGCTTCGCGACTGCACGTGGTTGCCGCGCCGCTGCCCCGTCACCATCACGATTTGTCCGCCGATTGTTCCGGAATCGGACGCGTCCGACTGGCACGAAATCGTGCGCGTGCGCGATGCCTCGCGCGAAATCATCGCGCATTTCGCCAAAGAACCTCTGCTGTAATTTTGTTTTCCTGAAGGCAACCACTGCACAAAAACAGTGCATCCCAAAATGTGTTCGCACTGTCGTCGCTAGGTTCGAACAGTTCGGGACACTCAGGGTGGGTTTTCCGTCTCGTTCCTACTGGGTCTGCAGGAATTCGCAGATTCTAAAATCATAAATAGGGGAGATGCCTTATATGCGGAACGTCGTGTGTTTATTGGCACTGGTGTGTCTGTTCTCTTGGAGCGCTGCGGCGCAAGATAGTTCAAAGGTCGATCTGTTTGCCGGTTATTCTTACGTTCATACTAATCCGGGTGTCGCGCTTTCCTCATTCAATGCCAATGGCGGAGTAGGCTCTGTCGCTTTCAATGTGAATAGTTGGGGCAGTCTTGTGGCTGAGGTGGGCGGCATCCATGCCGGCACGATCAATGGCACGAGTGTGGACGCGGATGCCGAAACATTTTTGTTTGGCCCGAAAATTTCCCTCTTTCGGAGCTCTAAATTCACGCCCTTCGCGCAAGTCCTCGCCGGATTTGCCCGCACAAACGCTGCATTCAACCAGACACCCACTTCCTTCAACGGCTTTGCGCTGAGTCCCGGCGCCGGGCTCGATTGGAATGCCACGCGGCATATCGGCCTGCGTCTGGCGCAAGTGGATTATCTGCTGACGCGATTGCCGACTTCCACCAACCAAGTGAACTGGAACAATTTCCGATATTCCGCAGGGATTATTTTCCGGTTCTAAAGTTTCTTCGCATTCATTTTCTCGCGGCGTGGCTGGAGGAGGGGTCGCGCCGAGAGCCGAAAGGGCCGGAGCACCGAATTACTCCGGCCCTTTTCCCTAGGGGATACTGCGATTCCTTACGCCTAGCTGCCCAACCGAAAGATCACCGTAATGGAGGTTTCCACTTCGACCGGCTCTCCGTTGAGCAACGTTGGGCGGTAACGCCATTGCCGTACGGCATCGAGCGCCGCCCGCACTAGCAACGGATGGCCGTTCACAACCTCGAGCGAAGTGATGCGTCCTTCGCGGCTGATGATCGCGTGCAGAAATACGGTTCCCTGCGTTCTCGTTTGCCGCGCCAGAACCGGATACTGCGGCTCGATACGCGTGATCAGTTGCGCTTGCTCGACGCCTTCGCTCACTTTCACTGTTTGCTTTTCAGGAGTGGTCCGTCGATCGATTTGGGGTGGGTCGATTTTTGGGGGCTGGCCCGCAATCCCGGGAATCAGAATGGCGCCAATGATGCTTTCTCCGGGCGGTGCCGGGAATACGTCAATGAATTGTTCAGGGTCTCCGCGGACCTTGGGGCGCGGCGCCGGAAACGCAGTTTGCGAAACGTGCACCACAAACTGATGCTCAGAATGAAACACCTTAGGTGAGGCTGGATGGTTTGCGTGGCGGGCTTGCCACACGCCCAGGAGGATCGGCATGGGGGGCAAACCGTGAAGTTGGGGCCGAGCGACGCTGCTGAGAAGTGGCGATGCCACTAGCAGTGCCAGCACCGCCGTTTCGATGGTAAGTGACAATCCGAACGCCTTTCGGCGCGCCCGCGATTGCGTAGCCGTGTTGGCGTCGACCAGACAACGGCCCAGCGATGTTTCCTCCCGTGCCGATTCGGGTGCTCCTTGGGTGCGATTTTGCATATACACTCCTCCATTTCGGTGGGATTTCCTATCTGCTTCAGGACAAGCAGGTTATGCCCGCGTGCGGTTCCGGCGGTCCCCTTTGGGGGACCTCCTTTTGCCGGGATAATGAGGAGCGCGCTCTGGCTAAGTTGGACACCGCTCGATGACTGAAGTTCCCGGGACACTCCCGGGTGATTCGATTACGAATGTAGTTTTTGGTGTTGCAGGTGTTGCAAAGAGTGGCCCGTAACGAGCGGCGAAACTTTCCTATCGTCTAAGCTATTGGTCGTCATTCACTTGCAGGGTTAATTTCTTTATGCACCATCGGAAGCCCTTCCTGCATCTCATAAGCAGTTTGGTAGTTATGGCGAAGGAGAGGGTTTGGGTCATGAGTCTTCATTCGAAAGAGGCGGTTGGGGTTCGCTACACGGGTTGGGCGGCGCTCGGCCGTGATCCGCAGGAAGATACTCTGGAATACAATTGTCCCTACTGCGGGGAGCATGGAACGAAGTCGGCGCGGCGCACCCGCGATCAGTATCACTTTACAGACGGGTTCCTCCAGGATCTGCAAGGCGAGATGGCTGCCTGCCACACCTGCCGCCATTCCCTGCGGATTGTTCCCGTGGTCATGCTGCACGATCAAGACGAGAAGCGCCGCTTCGAAGGCATGTTTTCGGATTTCCTGGTAGCGTCCAGAAACTAAGATCGATCGGTATTATTCCGTGATTGCGAATGGGCCGCTCCTTGCCGGGGGGGCCCATTTTCTTTTTCTGGTATCTCTGGCAAGACTCACGGGCTACCGCAGCAGCGTATCCGGCTCGAGGTGATGCTTCTCCAAGTCGTTTCGCACACGCTCGAAGGCCTGGTCGACGGTGTCCGCGAACTGCAGCAGACCGTATTCGTGCTGGTTGATGGTCCCGCAGCGCAGCATGTGCTTCCAGTCGAGGACGCGGTCCCAGTATTTGCGGCCGTAGATCAGGATCAGGTTCCGCCGCTGCAGCTTTCCCGTTTGCATCAGGGTGAGCATCTCCCAGAGCTCATCCATTGTGCCGAAGCCGCCCGGAAAAATGATCAGCGCCTTAGCGAGTTGCGCGAACCACAGTTTGCGCATGAAGAAATAGTGAAACATGAAACTCAGTTCGGGAGTGATGTAGTCGTTTGGGCGCTGCTCGTGAGGCAGCTCGATGCTCAGGCCGATGGATTTACCACCGGCCTCGGCGGCGCCGATGTTGGCCGCCTCCATGATCCCCGGTCCGCCGCCCGAGCAGATCACGAAGCGATGCGGATGGTCGCCGAGCGACATAGCCCAGGAAGTAATCCGCCGCGACAGTTCGCGCGCCTCCTCATAATAGCGGGACATCTCGACCGCCGCCTTGGCGTCGCGCATGGCGGCTCGATGCTCAAGCGTGTTGCGGCGCTTCCCGTCCATCCGGACCTTGTGGAGGTGATCGAGCGCCTTCTGGCGCGAGAGGATGCGCGCCGAGCCAAACATCACGATGGTGTCTCCCACCTTTTCACGCCGCAGGCGCTCGAGCGGGTCAATGTACTCGGTGAGGATGCGAACCGGCCGCGCGGGAAGGCTCTCCATGAAGAGCGGATCGCGGTAGGGCGGATCGACCTCGAGTTTGTGCCTGCTGCGCTTACGGGGCATGAAACCTCCACTTAAATTTCGACTGATTGGTCATTGTACGCAACCGCTGGACGAAAACGCCAGCAACCGTGGATTTCGCTGTGCCGTGAAATATTTGTGAGCTGACCTGGTTCCAGCGGGCTCCCAGCGGATCCCGCACGCGATCTGCCCAGCCAACACGAGAGGCGTTTTCTGCTTCCGACGGAGTGCGGTGGAGATATACTTTTCGTCAGTCATCCGACGATGGATATCATTCCCAGAATGTGAAGTCCGATTTCAGGGTTTCCTGTCACATGAATTTGTGCCTTTGCTTCATCCCGCGAAATACCCTTGGTGAAAATGCGCCACGCAATTTCCTGCGGAATTGTCGTTTCGGAGATTTCTTCCCCGACAGGGGAGGCCACGAGTTTCCAGTTGGATCCGTCCCTCAATAAATACCAGCTTCCGCCGCACTCGCCGGAAATATTGAACTGCGCAAGGGTTCCGGATTTGGCGGGGATATTTCTATAGGCGTAGGGGAGCGCGCGCATAAAGCAATCGAGCACCGGGTAATAAAACTCGCGCGTCATGATTCCGGGCATCTCCACGGCCAGCCGAATCTGCTGCTGGTGATGCCAGCGCTCGGTGAATTCGCGCGCCGTATCAAACCAATTCGCGGACTCTTGTTCGCCCGCCCAGCTCACGGGAAACATGGCACGAGCAAACGGATCGATCAGCCGGTGATACTTCGCGCTGTCCCGCGACGCCCTTTCCATCCACGAAATCAATTCGCCCGGGCTCAACCGACTGTAGGCTCGGACGCCTTCCGCATTGAGTTGATCGATCAGGGCGACGAGCTGCTCCGAGGACAGTATCTTTGAGCTGTCGGGTTTGTAGTCGTACCTCGCGGCAAGCAGCTTGCGGATCTGCGTGTCAAGCAGATGCGCCGCGACGTCTTTCACTTTCCATTTTGGGGCAAGGGTTTGTATTTCCCACTCTTCCGGCGTGAGTGACCGCAGAAGCTCGATCAGTCTCGTTTCGAGCCCGGGAAAAAGATGCGCTGTGAAGATTGGCCCTAATGGTTTTGGGGCAGCACTCATGCAAACTATCGTATTTTACTTTGGCCGCACTACTCTACTTTTTCTCTTCCGTCACTTCCTGATCCTCAAGAATTGACGCGGCCGCGGCAATCTTGTCGCCTTCTTCCAGGCGCAGCAGGCGGACACCCTGCGTGGAGCGTCCGGCCTCGCGGATTTCGTTGGCGTGGACGCGGATCACTTTGCCGTACTCGGTGATGATCATGACGTCGGACTCCTCGGTGACCTGCAGCGCGGCGACCACCGGGCCATTGCGGTCGGTGGACTTGAGATTGATGACGCCCTTGCCGCCGCGTGAGGTGATGCGGTATTCCGCCAGCGGCGTGCGTTTGCCAAAGCCCTTCTCGGAAACCGTCAGCATCAGCGACGTCAATGATTCCTTGATGACTTCATTCTCGAGTTCGTCGAGGTTCTGCGTGTCCTGCTTCGATTCTTTCTTGATGATTTCGAAGTCGGGCTGCACGGGCTCCATACCCACCAGGTAATCATCCTTGGCGAGATCCATGCCGTTCACGCCGCCTGCGCCGCGTCCCATCGAGCGGACTTCGGTCTCACGGAACAGATTCGCTTGACCGTCGTGGCTGGCCAGGAAAATCATTTGCTTGCCGTCGGTAAGATGCGCACCGATCAGTTCGTCGTCCTTATCGAGATTGATGGCGATGATGCCGGTCGAGCGCGGATTGGAAAATTCACTGAGCGCGGTCTTTTTCACGGTGCCATTGCGCGTCGCGAGGAAGATAAACGTGCCTTCCTGCTCCAGGTTCGTCGCGGCGACGACTGCGGTAAGGTGCTCGTCCTCCTGGAATTTCACCAGGTTGGAAATTGCTTTGCCACGCGTGGCTGCGGCAGCTTCCGGAATTTCGTATACCTTGAGCCAGTACACGCGGCCCTTCGAACTAAAGAGCAGGATATAACTGTGCGCGGACGCGACAAATAAATACTCGACGAAGTCTTCCTCGCGCGTCTTCGCGCCGATGCGGCCCTTGCCGCCGCGCGACTGGTGACGATAGACGTCCACCGGTGTGCGCTTGATGTATCCCGCGTGGCTGACGGTGATGGCCATGTCCACGTCGGCAATCAGGTCCTCGAGCTTGATTTCCTCGACGCTCTCGACGATTTCGGTACGCCGCGGGTCGGCGTAGCCTTTCTGGACTTCGCGCAGCTCCTTGATGATCACGGCCTTGAGTTTCTTCTCGCTCGCGAGAATTTCCTTCAGCTCTTCGATCAGCGTGCGAATTTCCGCCAATTCCTTGAGGATTTCGTCGACCGAAAGTCGCGTGAGCCGGTGCAGTTGCAGTTCCAGGATGGCGTCGATCTGTAGAAAGCTCAACCCGGTTCCGTCATACAGCGCCACGGCGCCGAGCGCGCCGCCTAAATCAGGAAGGCCGTATTTCTTACGGTCGAGTTTGACGCCATGGACCGTTTCCGTCCTGCCGCCCGCGCCCTGAATCTTGACGTCCTTGTTTTCAAAAAAGTCGTGCAGGTTTTCTCGAGCGTTCGCCCGGCTGGAGGAACCTCGAATTATCTTAATGACGTTGTCGACATGGTCGAGCGCGATGCGATACCCGACTAGGATGTGCTCGCGCCCTTCGGCCTTGCGCAAATCGAACTGCGTGCGCCGGCGCACCACTTCGATGCGGTGCTCGATGAACAACTTCAGCAGCGGCAGCAGGCCCAATTCGCGCGGCTGGCCGTTCACAATCGCGAGCAGAATCATTCCGAACGATTCCTGCATTTGCGTGAGCTTGAAAAGATGGTTCAGAATAATTTTCGGTTCTTCGCCGCGCTTCACTTCGATGACGATGCGCATTCCTTCGCGGTCAGATTCGTCGCGCACGTCGGAGATGCCTTCGATCTTCTTGGTCTGCACCAGTTCGGCGATGCGCTCGATCAGGCGCGACTTGTTGACCTGGTAGGGAATCTCGGTGATGACGATGCTTTCACGGTCCTTGCCCATGCTTTCAATCGCGGCTTTGGCGCGCATGATAAAGCTGCCGCGGCCGGTCTTGTAGGCGTTGACGATGCCTTCGCTTCCGGAAATGTATCCGGCTGTGGGGAAATCCGGCCCGGGCACCAGTTTCATGATTTCTTTCAGCGTCGTGTCCGGCTTCTCAATCAGCGTCACGGTGGCGTCGATGATCTCACCCAGGTTGTGCGGCGGAATATTCGTGGCCATGCCCACGGCGATGCCGCTTGCGCCATTGATCAGCAAGTTCGGTGTTTTCGACGGCAGCACGACCGGTTCTTCGCGCGTCTGGTCGAAGTTCGGGATGAAGTCCACCGTCTCTTTTTCGAGATCGGCGAGCATTTCCTCGGTGATTTTCGCGAGGCGCGCTTCCGTGTACCGCATCGCCGCCGGAGGATCGCCGTCCACCGAGCCGTAATTTCCCTGACCGTCGATCAGCGGGTAGCGCATGTTGAACGATTGCGCCAGACGCACCAGCGTCGGGTAAATGACGGCTTCGCCGTGCGGGTGATAATTTCCGGAGGTGTCGCCGCAGATTTTCGCGCACTTGCGGTAGCCGCGATTGGACGCCAGTCCCAGATCGTTCATGGCCACCAGAATGCGCCGCTGCACGGGCTTGAGGCCGTCGCGCACATCAGGGATCGCGCGCGCCACGATCACGCTCATGGCGTAATCGAGGTACGACTTCTTCATCTCGGCCTCAATTTCGACCGGAATCATTTGCCCTTGCTTAGGTTCGTCCGCCATCGTTTCGTCCTCTGTGTACTGTCGTAGCGCCCGCCTTCAGGCGGGCATAGTCTCAATTCAAGATTGTCGTGCCGCGCGCTGTGCGACGAAATCTTTCACCGCATCAAATGCTGCAGCCGTATTCAGAAACCGCTGCGGGCCAAAATGCGCTTCGAGTTCCACGAGCAATGCATCACGTTCGCCCTCACTCGCGCATTCGACAGCCACGCCACGCTCATTGTCCGGCGTCATAGTTGGCGTCGCGCGAAATTCAGAACAGGAAAGTCCGCGCAATCCCGGCAACGTCGTCCAACTCAGTTGATATGAAATCAATTCTGCTAAATGATGCACGGGCTCAAGACCCATGCTCCCCCATCACAAACACTCGAGAACTTAAATATCCAGATTCACTACTTCCAGCGCATTTTCCTCGATGAACTTGCGGCGGCTCTCGACGTTTTCGCCCATCAGAGTCGAGAAAATTTCCTCGGCTGCGGCGGCATCATCGAGGCGCACTTTGAGCAGCGTGCGTGTCTCCGCATTCATTGTGGTTTCCCAGAGCTGATCGGGATTCATTTCGCCCAGGCCCTTAAACCGCGTAATCGTGAAATCTTTCTTGGCGTCTTCGAGGACGTAGGCCAGGACGTCTGACGCTGTTTCCTTGACGATCTTGTCGCCGTTGCGCGTTACGGTGAACGGCGGGCGGTCCACTTCGCCGACGAGCTTGGCCGAGGCTCGCAGGCGCTTGAATTCCGGAGTGGATGCGAATGCCCAGTTAATCTTCTTGTCACCGGGGCGGGCCGATGTGCCCGGGATGACCAGATCGTAGAGGCTATGTTCCTCGTCGTACACGATTTTCGTGTCGAGATCGAGTTTTGCCTTGTCGATTGCTTTCGAAAGCTTCTCGAGGGCTTTCTTGTCCTCAAAGTCCGACTTTTTTTCGAGGTCGCTCGCGGCCAGCAAGTCCACCAGGCGCGGTTCGCGCAGCTTGCGCGCCATTTTCGCCGCGGCCAGATCGTATCCCTGCACGTTGAGCAGAAACTTTGTCAGCGCGCCGCCCTGAAGGGCGCCGCCTTCTTTTGGTTTTACGGCGTGATCTTCGGTCGCGCGCGACATCATCTCGTGATTGAACTCGTCTTCGTCGCGGATGTAGCGGTCCGACTTTCCGCGCTTCACGCGAAACAGCGGCGGCTGCGCGATATAGATGTGGCCACGCCTGATCAGTTCCGTCATATGGCGGAAGAAAAACGTGAGTAGAAGTGTTCGGATGTGGCTGCCGTCCACGTCCGCGTCGGTCATCAGAATAATTTTGTGGTAGCGCAGTTTGGCAGGATCGAAATCGTCCTTACCGATGCCGGTGCCGAGCGCGGTGATGATGCACCGGATTTCCTCGTGCCCGAGCATCTTGTCGTAGCGCGCTTTTTCGACGTTGAGAATTTTACCCTTGAGAGGAAGGATGGCTTGATATTTGCGGTCGCGCCCGCCCTTGGCCGAGCCGCCTGCGGACTCTCCCTCAACGATGAAGATTTCGCAGCGTGCGGGATCGCGTTCCTGGCAGTCGGCCAGTTTTCCCGGCAGGCCGCCGGAGTCCATGGCAGATTTGCGCCGCGTCAGCTCGCGCGCCTTGCGGGCCGCCTCGCGCGCACGCGCCGCGTCAATGCACTTGCCGACGATACGGCGCGCCACGGTTGTGTGCTTGTCGAAATACTCGCCCAGCTTTTCGTTGATGAGCTGCTCGACGGGCCCCTTAATATCACTGTTGAGTTTTCCTTTTGTCTGGCCTTCGAACTGCGGCTGCGGCAGCTTCACGGAAACCACGGCGACCAGTCCTTCGCGTACGTCGTCGCCGGTAATGGTCACTTCGTCCTTCTGCTCCTTCAGCATTCCCGCCGAGGAAGCAAAATTGTTGATCGTGCGCGTCAGCGCGGAGCGGAATCCGGAAAGATGGGTGCCGCCGTCCACGGTATTGATCGTGTTGGCGAACGCAAATACGTTTTCCGTGTAACTGTCGTTGTATTGCAGCGCGATTTCAATTTCGACCGTGTCTTTCTTGCCTTCCATGTATACGGGCGAGTCATGCAGCACCTCTTTGCCCTTGTTCAGGTGCTTTACGAATTCGGCGATGCCGCCGGTGAAGCGAAATTCGGCGGCCTTGTCGCTGCGCTCGTCGGTGAGCGTGATTTTGAGCCCCTTGTTCAGGAACGCGAGCTCGCGCAAGCGCTGGGCGAGAATTTCGTAGCTGTATTTGTGGCCGTCGAAAATTGCAGGGTCAGGGTGAAACGTAATCTTCGTGCCCGTCTTGCGCGTCTTGCCAGTAACTTTCAGCTTGCTCTTCGGCTTGCCTTCTTCATAGGACTGTTCCCAAACCTCGCCATCGCGCCAGATTTCCAGTTCCAGCTTGTCCGCGAGCGCATTCACAACGGAGACGCCCACTCCGTGCAGCCCACCTGAAACTTTGTAGGTTTCGCTATCGAATTTTCCGCCGGCGTGCAACACGGTCATCACGACTTCAGCCGCGGGCTTTTTCTCCGTGGCATGCATATCCACGGGAATGCCGCGGCCATTGTCCATCACCGTGACACTGTTATCCTCATGTACCTCGACATTGATTTCGTCGCAATAACCCGCCAGGGCTTCGTCGACCGAATTGTCCACCACTTCCCAGACCAAGTGATGCAGACCCTGCTCGCCGGTTGAGCCAATGTACATGGCTGGCCGCAATCGCACGGCTTCGAGGCCGCCAAGAACTTTAATGGAGGTGGCGTCGTAGCGGTGACCTGCTGCACTGCCAGCTACAACTGCTTTTTCTGCCATATTGTGCGCGCTCCTGCGGAATTGAGGGAAAAGGTCGAATCGACCGCCGCCTTACCCTGTGATCCTTCACCGCTGCTGCCGGCTGGGACTCGTAGGGCTTCTGCTCCATCCCGTCCGGTTTCCGACCAAGCGGAAGCGGACGCGGCGAAGACTTCTTTCCTCCAGGCTGGTGGCGTCCTGTTTACCCTGACCCGCGAGTGGCGGGAAGGGCAAACCCCCAAACACGTAAATCAGGGGCGCAACTAGCCTGGCCGACGTGCCGTACTGGAGGAAAACAACCGATCGTCTGACCTTCAAAATTCTACAGCAAAATGCGTGTTTTCTCAAGCCTTAAATCGGCCCTTACCAACATGTATCGTTATTATTTTCAATTGTTTAAACGAATGTGCGCGGCCTCGCAAAGATGACCGCCACCACAGTTTTTGGGACCACAAAATCGCCGCTTTACCGTGTTCTCCCGCCAAGGTTAAGAGCGGCTGGAGAGGATTCCAGGTCAGCGAAAACTTCGGACAAACTAGTGTACACGGTGAATGCAGGGATATATATTCGCAGTTCGAGAGGCCGCAGGATTAGGGGAGGTTTTTGATCGTGTCATACGAAAAAGCGATGGAGATTCTTTCAAGGGACGACAGATTCAAAGCCACCATCTACGCAATGAACACTTTATTAATTCACAAGGGGATTTACACGCAGCAGGAGTTTCAACAACTTTTTGTCGAATGGGCTCTCAAAGAGGAATCCAAGAAAGCATCGCGTCCGGTCAGGCAGGCGACCGAGGTTTCGGCTTAGAAACAATGTCGTCCCAAGAAGGATGCTGGCAAGCAGGTTTTTTGGCGCAGTGATAACCTAAATCGCAACGTGCGCAAAGGCAATTGCAAGCGGGTGGGGTTGCTTTCGCTTTCTTCTGTTTGGTCTTTGTTCGACGCATTAGTGAATTCCTGTGCGCCTCTTGTCATACCTTCCATGAGCGTCAAATCCTCATCGGCATGATCACATACCGGTAACGGTAGGCTTCATCGGCAAGAGGGCGCATCTGCCCGGCGGATTGTTCGTCTTTTAATTCGAGGCTGATTGGACCTTCCGCGGCGGCGGCGAGAAAATCCAGCATGTACTGGGCGTTGAAACCAATCGATAGCGGCTCGCCCTTGTATTCTTTTTCGAGTGTTTCCTTCGCTTCGCCGTATTCGGGGCTGGAGGCGGAAATTTCAATGCCTTCCCTGGCGACGGAAAGTTTCACGGCGTGGGAGCGCTGGTCAGCAAGTTGCGAGACGCGCCGCACCGCATCGTTCAATTCTCCCCGCTCGATCACCACGTGCTTATTGTTCTCGCGAGGCAGCACGGCTTCGTAGTTGGGGAATTGTCCGGTGAGCATGCGGGAAATCAGCAGGCGCTCGCCGGCACGGAAAAATAAATGACTGTCGTCGAGCGCAAATTCAATCTGGCCATCTTCGCCGGCCTCACCCGCGAGGCGCTGTACTTCGGCCAGCGCTTTCTTCGGCACCAGCGGACGCACTTCGCGCGTCAGACCCTCGAATTTGTGATCGATCTCCGCGACGGCCAGGCGGTGGCCGTCGGTGGCCACCATGGCGATCGTGTCCGGTTTCAGGATGAGCAGCGCGCCATTCAGTGTGTATCGCGATTCTTCATTGGAAATGGCAAAGGCCGTCTTGGCAATCAGCGACGACAAGATTTTCGCCGGAATTTTTACCAGTGGATGAGGGAAGGTAGGAATCGCCGGGAAGTTGTCCTTCGTCATTCCGACCATCTTGTAGGTCTTGCGATCGGCAAGGATTTGAACCCACTGATTCTCCAGCAATTTGAAGCGAATTTCCCCTTCCGGCAGCAAGCGAACCAGTTCAAGTAGCTTTTTCGCGGGGATCGTTCCGGCGCCTTCCTTCTTTACTTTGGCCTCGCAGGAGGTGCGGATGGAAAGTTCGAGGTCGGTGGCCGTCAGCGTTATTTTGTTGCCTTCGGCTTCGCACAAAATATTGCCAAGGATCGGAATGGTCGTTTTTCGCTCGACAACCCCCTGCGTCAGGCTCAACTCCTGGAGCAGGTCAAACTTCTTCACACTGAATTCCATTGCTGGATTTCCTCCGCCGACAGGCAAGAACTCAACTTCTTCTGCGAAGGGCTACTGTACCCTGTTTCACTGTAGGTATAAAGACAGTAGTAGTAGCCGTCGCTGTGGAAATGAGGAAAAGCGTTGCAGGCCATGATGGGGAAGCAGTTGGTCTGTGCGCGCGAAAAGAATCGAATTGAGGATTACTCGGAAAAGACAACGCTAAATTAGAATCCGGAGCGCAGTCCCCAAAAATTTCCTCAGGCAATCGCCGTGTCGCACAGGAGACGCGCCTTGTTTTGCGCAGGATTTGAACAGGGAGCAAATCGCAACTTAGCTATTCATGCATGCCACTATCGCGGCGACATCCAGTGTTTCGGAGACTAGGAGTTTGACTCCAGGATGATAGTGAAACACGCAAGGGTAAGGCGTGTCCAAAGTCTTCTGATCCGGCGCATGGAGGATGACCGGCTTCCCGAGCGCAAGAGCGGCCCCGATCTCAACGTGGGTTCCGTACCCACCGGGCAGTAGCACGACCAGTACATCAGCTTCGCGCACGCCTTTAAGTTCGGCTAACGCAACGGCGGCATGCCCGGCGGAGCCTTCGCCGTCTTTGTCAGTCCATTTGAACGTGCGCTCCCACCCGTGGGCCTTCAGTGCTGCAGAAAGAGTGTTAGCTTCTTCGCTTCGGTCTTTTCGCGTGGAGAGAAAGAACCGTTTTGCCATATGCGGCTCAGCCGAGTTGCACGTTGCCGAGAGTCCTCCACAAATACCAACACGCCACTGAGCGGAAAGGGCGCCAAGTTTCACCGAGGCGCTCGACATTGCGGGGCTTGCCATAGACATTCCTGATGGCTCGCTCGAGTCCGATGTCACCGAGGGGAAGCACATCCGGTTCCCTGAGGACCATGATGCGGAACACTGCAATTGTCCACGGACCAATGCCCTTGATACCGGCCAGCGCCTCTTCCCATGTTTGTCCCATCCCAACCTTGGCGAGAATTTCGTCTGAACGTTGCACAATATCGGCGCAACACTGCGCACGTCGCCGCGAAAGTCCAATTGCACGAAGGCTTGCCGGGTCTGGCACATTTGCAGGTGAAGGTGTCACGAGATGTGGGTGTGTAGACGTCGCCCGCTCGGCGAGTCGGCAGGCGACTATGGTGGAAACCTGTTGTGCCATAACTATACGAATCAATCCCCAGATTGAGTTTTCAGTAGGGTCGGATGGCCATCTTGCCGACTGCATGGCAATGACCTGCGACATGATCGGGTCCCTAGCCGCAAGAAGCTGCTCTGCTGAGGATAGTGAATCGATCAGCTCGCAAGCCGTGCGAACTTCAGGGTCAGGCATCTGTCGAAACCAGCGGTCGGATTTCGATACATCCGGGTGAAACGAAACTTAACGCGAAGCCAGGTATTTCGATGTCTTCTGGCGAGTCTACGGCTTTAGGCAACCATTTAGTTCCATCATTCAGTTTAATCACTCCGGGTATCGATTCTTCTGAGATCGCTACAACCTCCCAGACATTCAGCATTCGGTAGTCCCTTCTCTCGGAACGCGTGTCCCTAATGTAATCGACATAGCTCTTGTTTTTCCTCCATTCGGAGTCAGCGATATTTTCCAACGCCTGTCGAAGTATCTTAGTTGTAATTTTCTGTGGGAGGGGGGAATCCGCTTTCAAAATTATAGCCAAACGGTAAGCCAATTCGTTTAGCTCGTCGTAGCGTAGCAAAGCGAACTTCGCCAATGCTCGGTTCGAGGCGAGCTTTTGTTCTCTCCAACGGACTACGAGCGTTTCTTCCGTTTCGTCACTTGCCGACTTTTTCTGTGATTTGCGAACTTTCTCCAGGTCGGCCTCCATCTGCGTCAGTTCTTTCTGAATTTGGTTCTTCTTAGTCTGAAACTCGATACCGGGCAAGCCATGTGCGTCCGATAGTAGCGTCGCGAGGCAACTGATCTTGGATTCGAACGAGGGCGGGCTGACAAGCGTGAGAGCGTCAAATCGCTGACTGCGGATTATGGCGCTGTCGAAGTAATTAATGTGGTTAGTTGCCACAAAATATAGAATTTTCCGAGCTTGCCAAAGTTCTGCCAATTTAGGTAGCATGCTTGTCGTTAGAAAACGACCAAAGGCATCCTTTTCCATGTCCCGTTCACGCACTAACTCATCAATTTCGTCGAACAGCACGACGCCGTGATCGAGTTCCAAGAGCTGCTTAAAGATTCTATCGGCAGTTTTCTGGACCTGTGTCAAACCTTCGGCCACAAAGTGGCTTGCGTGAATTTCGACATAATCCCATCCAATTGTGTCCGCCAACAAACGAATCAATGTAGTTTTACTTGTCCCGGGCGGCCCAAAGAGAATCGCCGATCGTGCCCGCTTTTCTTCGATCGGCTGACTATCGGGCTCAAGCTTGTCTGTGCACTCATGCATTCGCACCGGATTAATAAACTGTGTCCGGAGTTGCTCGGAGATCGACGTCCTATTGACGCCCCAAGTCTTCCCTCGGTCCATCATTTCCTGGCTAGCCTTTTCGGGGCTTAGCCGAATATGGGGAGTGTTTAGGCTTCGAAGAGCCTCTTCGCGACACCAGATTCCAACTAGTCTTCTGAGCGCCTGTGCATACGAAAATACACTCGCCGTTGCCCAACTCTCAGGATCCGTGAAATTTATTCTATGCCCCGAACACCAACCGAATCCTTTATTGGGTGCTGTGAGCAAAAGCTTCGTCAAGTCAGCATATCGCCATAGATCTATCAGGTTCCTACAATGAGGCCAGAGTAACTCACGGATGGTCATGGCCCTAGCCGAGGTCCTGAGTGCACTCTGAAGCAAAACCGCGAATGTCTCGAAAACATAGCAATAGGCATTGCCGACGGCTTCATAGTGAAACAGGGGATTGTAGTGCCGCCAAGTGCCGTCCACTTGTGTTGAGAACAAGCACTTGAACGACTGCTTTATAAAATCTCTATTTTCGAGATTGACGGAAAGCGACTCGTCAAATCGAAGAAAAATTGCCAAGGACCAAGCAAGTTGATCTGAATCCAGCAAAGAGGATTGAGGCGTTGCAGAATGCAATCCTAATTGATGTCCGAGCTTTTGCCTCGCCCACAACAACATTCCGTCGCGTCTACGACCGAGGTCCAGTTCTGAGGGCTGACAAAGCTGCTCGTAGTCGGGCGGGAACTTGCGTTGAATTAGTTCAAGGATTTCTAATGTCCAATATGTATGGAATGCGTTAGGCGGGTACCACTTTTCCTGCAGCTCTTGAGGATTTGCTTCACCTATCCCAAATCGACCGGGCTGCTTTTCAAGCTGCAGGAGAATCTCCTTAACATGCCTCCGAATTGACTCGTTAAGAACCTTTTCTGTACTTGAGCTGATAATCACAGGAAGAGCTCGGCACCTGCAATATATCGCAGCAGATTTTTCGGACTTCCAATCTGCATCTGGGCGAAGCAGAGCTTTCTTTGAAAATTCCGATCGGAGATTGCCAGCGCCTTCGGCTATCCCGAACCGGGGCGGGCAATCAAATACAGAACTCCAACAGGTGGCACTCGTGGTCATGTGGTGCACTTTGTCGTCGCCCAGCTTTTCGACTGGCTCGTCGGGGGAGAACTTGAAGCTGACTCCCGCTCGTAAACTCCATAGACTTGGGATGTGCTGTAGGCAGAAACTGTGAAGAGAGCGCCGTACTTCTGTTAGGTCTTCGAAGCTCAACATTTAGCCTTAAACACCCTGCCTTGCCTCAGCGTTATTGAACATGAGTGGGAAGAACTAGCATCGCTTGAAGCTTCGCCGCATCGCGGTGAACACGATGGACGCGGCTGGAAGAACCAAATGGTCGAGTTAATTCGCCCTCGATTCGCTCAAGAAGGTGATGAGCTTGTTCCACGGAGGCGCGGGGATCAATAAGGATGCCCTCGGGATAACTTTGCCTGAGGCGGGAGTTGATCATATTCACAGCCTCTGCGAGCGTCGGCACAACTTTTACGTATTGGCGCAGCGTTAAATCGCAAGGTGTTTGTGTCGCGAAAATTGGTACTCCAACGGCTGCGGCGTAGCCAATTTCCATAGATGCCGATTGACCCACGTAGCCATCAGGACAAACCAGCCAAAGGAAATCTGCGGCGCGGATGGATTCCAGATGCCTGTCCTGTACAAGCCTCACCGACCGAACGGGATCGCTGGCAACAAATAGAAACTCACCCTGCTGCGCAACGATGCGCGGGTCAGCGGGAGAGAGCACACGGATAGAAAGTGCTGCGAGCTCGTGGACGGCAGTGGTAATGGCTCCCATGTGGCGATGAAAGCTGCCTGATACGGTGGCGTTTAGCATGGGTACCTCGATTCTTGACTCTTGGCGAAGCTTTGCCCTTCGGTGGCCGCTGTGGCGTACTTCGTAGGGCTCCAATTATACATCGGTGTCCTTCCGACTACGCTTTGGAATCCTATTCGAAACCTGCAGACCCTTGTGGCAACCCTGACAGCTACCCTACATATTGTATGGTAATTGACGGTAAAAACAATCATAAAATGTAAGATTATGCCGATTAGATAAGGATAACTGGAATAAATATAAATGGTAATTGACGGTAGTTCAATAGTAGGTTCTGATCTTGCCATTGTCGAATTCCAGCGTGGTCGGATTCGCCTGCCTGTCCACTTCGTTAAGCAGGCCCATCTTATCGAGGACACCCCGGTTGATTGCTGGCTACTTGTAGTAACTCCGGGAAGATACCGCCTTTTAACGCGAGCCGAGGAAAGAGCGACGGAAGGTCTTTCTGAAATTCAAGATCGGATAAAGGAAGTATCGGCCCCCGGCGGCGCACTGGACTGGACTGAGAACAACTCGCAGGATGCAATTCAAGCGAGGTTGATTGCATGCGTCGCCACACCACGGGGCCCAGGCTGGCGCATCCAGCTCCCCAAGGCGCTGATCAAGCTCGCTAGTGAGAAGGAAGACCTATCTCACATATTCATGATGACAGTGGCGGGTTATGTCGAAATTTGGTTTCCGGAAACACTAAGGGCGGCCGCATCAGTACCGATTTCTAGGGTTCTGCCATGACACTCAAAGGCGAGCCTATTGGCGGGAGCACTTTTAGCTGAACGAGTCCATCAGTTTGTTGATCGTCCTGTTCAAATCCTTGTCGTTGCGGCGCAGGGCGTCGATCTTATTGATGGAGTGCAGGACCGTGGTGTGGTGTTTGCCGCCGAATTGCCGCCCGATTTCCGGGAGCGACGCGGAGGTCAGCTGCTTCACCAGGTACATGGCGATCTGACGGGGAAAGGCGATGGCTTTCGTATTGGAGCGGACCTTCAGATCCTGCTCGCGCAGGCCGAACTGCTCCCCGACCTTCTTTTGGATCAAATCGATGGTGACGCGCTTCTCCTGCGTGGCGATGATGTTGCGGAGGACCTGCTGCGCGGTGATGAGATTCAAGATCGACCCGGTCAAGGAGGCATACGCCACCAGGCGGGTCAACGCGCCCTCGAGCTCGCGCACGTTCGATTTGATGGCGCGGGCGATGTACTCGGCGACGTCATCGGGAATCACGACGTGTTCGGACTCCGCTTTTTTCTGAAGGATGGCGATTTTCGTTTCAAGATCCGGCGGCTGGATGTCCGCGATCAGGCCCCACTCAAATCGAGACCGCAGGCGTTCTTCAATCGCGGAGATTTCCTTCGGCGGGCAATCGGAACTGACGATGATCTGCCGCTGCAGGTCATACAACGCGTTGAACGTGTGAAAAAACTCTTCCTGCGTGCGTTCCTTGCCGGCGATGAATTGGATGTCGTCCACCAGGAGAACATCCACCGAGCGGAAGCGGTCGCGAAAACTGATCATGCGATCGAAGCGCAGCGAATTGATCACTTCGTTGGTGAATTTCTCCGCGCTGATATAGGTGAGTCGGGTCGAAGGATTGCGCTTCTTGATCAGATGGCCGACCGCCTGCATCAAGTGGGTCTTGCCCATGCCGACCCCGCCATATAGGAACAGCGGGTTGTAGGCCTTTGCCGGTTGTTCGGCCACCGCGCGAGCGGCCGCTTCCGCGAATTGATTCGACGCGCCAACCACGAAGGTATCAAACGTGTAGCGCGGATTGAGCTGATGATCGACGGAATCGAAATCCAAGCGCGTCTGCTTTAGCGAATTTCCCGCTGGCACAGGATCATTCTCCGTGCACAGAAACTCCAGGTGAGTGTCGTTCATTCCGACTTCCACCAGAACGGCCTGCAACAACTCGCCGTACGTTTCCGTGAGCCGCTTCCGGAAGACCCGCGACGGCACGCGAACCACGAGTTTGCCGTTCTCGGCGCCTTCCTGGCGCGTAGGGCGAAACCACGTAGAGAAGCTGTGCGGATTCACCCGCCGCTCCATGTGCTGCAAAATCTTATCCCAAGAATTCATTTTCCCTCAGAACTCTATTCTGGCGGGTATCACGCCCAGATTAGGCCCGGACGGCCAGCACGACTACAGTGCCCGCATACGACAAAAAGAGCGAAAAATACACGGCCAGCCCATTTCCACAGGTGTGGAAAAGCTGTGCAAAAACTAGGCCGCGAGACTTTCCCTCGGCCACAGTCAGTTTCTGGGTTGGCTCCGTGACCTTTCTTTTGTTTCGGCGGGCCCAATGCAAAGCCCGCACGCCTCAACCTGATTTGGTGTTCGCGTCACGGCGTCCACGGGGGTGCCAATTGCTGTACTGAACATCCTATGACGAGGCTGGATTCTCGCCGAACACACGCCTTGCGGCAAGTGAAAATTTCAGAAGGCGGCGGATACCTCCCACAGAAGATGCACAGCTTTTCCACAATCCCCTATCCTGAACAAAACAAGACACTTCGTTCAATTGCTGCCAGCTCGCCCGTGGATTTCTCGACCTTGGACACCGATGATGTCCACAATGTGGGGACGCTAAACGCAGACCGAAGGTGAATATCCGAATGACTGCACATTACAGACTGGTAAATTTCACTGCGGGAGTTTCTCGGGCTTGGGGAATTCGTAAGTTCCTTGCGGGTCGGCGCCAATCACCAAACGGTCCGGGTCAACCAGAATGGCCGCCGCCTCCATACGCTCGCCGTGTGGCATGGAGGTCCGGAAGCTCGCCACCCGCTGCCCGTTCTTGTCGAAATGCATCAGCAGGGTGCCGATGGCCACCCAGATGTCCTGCGTTCGGGGATCCACGCCTATTGCAGAGATAATGCCGTGCAACTCGGGAGGACTGTTGCGGTCCAGGCGCGCGATCGCCTTGCGAGCTGCTTGGGCGGCGGGTTGAAACTCCAGGGTTTTGAGGGATATTTCCAGCACAAGATAACCTGCGCCGTCAAACTTGCGCACGGTCGGCTCCGGCAAGTAGTTGAACGCGAAATACGTGTTGCCCATTTCATCGGTGGAAATATGTCCCCAATTTGCCTGGTTATTGACGTCCGATCGATCGGAAATTTCCTCGCGGTCGCCGTACTCGCGGACACTCTTTCCCCTCATATCGTACACTGTTATTAAATGGTTAGCATTGAAGCTGGAAACGGCCACTTCGTCTCCGGGGAGCAACACGGCGGAAATCGGGGCGGGAACCGGAATCGCAGCGGCCAAAGTTCCGTTCGGCGCGTAAATTTTGACGGCGGCCGCGCCACGATCGCAGACCACGACGCGGCCCTCGCGGTCCACATCGAGCGATTCACCGTATACCAGCGCCGCGCCCTTCGATTTGGCCGCTGATTCACTGGGAATTTGACCGATGAGCGTCCCCGCCGCGTCGTAAATCAGCAAGGCCGGAGCAGGCGCGGTCAGGATGTAATAGTTGCCATTCGGTCCGCGGCGTATGGCGCGAAAACCGATGCCAACGTCCTTAAACACGCGCCGATTTGCTGCCAGGTCGGTCTCAAATTGAAATTGTTCTTGTGCGCGCGCAGGCCGGATTAAAATCGCGGCGAGCGTCGCGCCCAACACGATGGCCACCCGAACTGAATGGTTGCGCTGCATGATGGCTCAGCCTTAGTCGCCCCGGAAGCGCAGGCGTTCGATCCCTCGAGCGCGGCCGGTGGACTCATCCACATCAACCAGCACAGTATTCATCTGGATATCGCCGGCGGCGACCTCGAACCGGGCCGGCTGGCCGTCGATGAACTTGCGCAGGATGGCGGTCTTGTCCATCCCGATGACGCCGCCGTGCGGTCCGGTCATGCCGACGTCGGTCTGATACGCGGTCCCGCCGGGCAGCACGTGCTCGTCCGCCGTAGCCACGTGGGTATGCGTGCCGACTACCGCCGAGACACGTCCGTCCAGATACCACCCCATGGCTTCTTTCTCACTGGTCGTTTCGGCGTGCATATCTACGAAGATGACGCGGACTTCTGCTGGGATGCGGGCAAGCTCCCGATCGGCTGCCCGGAAGGGGCAGTCATTTGGCGACATAAACACGCGTCCTTGCAGGTTGAGAACGGCATAGCGCACGCCGTTTCGCGCCGTGCCCAGAAATAGCCCGGAGCCGGGGTTGATATCCGCAAAATTGGCCGGCCTTAGTAACCGCGGGTGCGATGGGATATAGTCCACAATTTCCTTGCGGTCCCAGATGTGATTCCCGCCGGTCAATACCTCGATGCCCGCGGCGAATAGTTGCTCGGCAATCCGGGGAGTAATGCCAAAGCCGGAGGCGGAGTTTTCGCCATTGGCAATCACCAGGTCAATCTGGCGCGTTTGCACGATGTCCGCCAGCCGTCCGGTGACAATCTCCCGTCCGGGCGAGCCGACGATGTCGCCTATAAATAAGATTTTCATGGGTAACCGGGTGCGGGCTCTATTTTTACACTGAACGTCCCGATCATGTCGGGATGTGCAGCCTGCCAAAATATTGGAGCCGTCCACTTCGCCGTGTGGGGCTAGATCCTGAACCTCCTGTATAAGGTGGGCGCCCTGCGCCGGCCGTCAGGCTTTCCCGCGGCGAACCGAAATCCGCAACGGGACATGCACACGGGCCGTCTGACACGGGCTCCCGGAGATCCAGTATTGGTTCAAAAGATCTTCGCACCAGCACCTGCGTTGCAGGCTTGCTCCAGCATTCATTCTAGCAAATCCGTTTGGCGGATGGAGCCGAGCGATCCGCGGCGGGTTCCGCAAGGCAACGAGCTATTCCATTATGCGACTTGGTAAGTGCCTTCGGGTTCCGGCGCTGAAAGCGCCGTGGCAGGCTAGCCCAGGGCAACACCCTGGGTTTGGCAACCGGCCAATATGTTGTGCGCCCTGAAAGGGCGCAAGGATTCCTCCGCCCCGTCAGGGCGGGCGACGCTTTCTTGACACGATACCCGGGGCGTTGCCCCGGGCTGATATCCTCCGCGCCTTTGGCGCGACAACGTTGCCGGACATTTATGAGGCGGCTCGTAAAGGCATATTTTCATTCATTGCAAGGGAGCTATAGAGGACCATCCAATCCATCTCATGCGAAAGGGGGTGCAGATATAACGGTGGCCACACGCTGAGCCGGAATGAGCCGCGTCGAATTCAGAATGAAGGCGAGTTCAGAAGTAACATGAATGAAAGCCGCCAGCAGTGGATTGAGAAATCCAAGTGCCGCCAGGAAAATTCCGATGGCATCCACGATCAGCGTGCCGGTGAAGTTCTGATAGATAATCCGGCGGCACTTTCGCGCAATCCGAAGCGTATCCACAAACTTGGACAGATCATTGCCGATCAAGACCACACTCGCGCTCTCCCGCGCGACGTCCGTGCCCGATCCCATCGCCACTCCGACACTGGCCTGCATGAGCGCGGGCGCGTCGTTTATTCCGTCGCCAACCATCGCCACGATGCGGCCTTGCGCCAGCAGCTCCCGGACGCGCGCAACTTTCTGCGCCGGGAGCAATTCCGCGCCAACCTCGTCGACACCAAGCGCCCTGGCCGCGGATTCGGCGACATTTCGCGCGTCACCGGTCAGCAGAATTGTTTTTATTCCCATGGACTTGAGCGAAGACACGGCGTCCCTGGCCTCGGGACGCAACACATCTCCTATGCGAACCGAGCCCAGAAAATGGCCATCGCGCGCGACGCCAATCTCGGAACCTTCCCCTTCTATCTCCCAGTGCACGGAATCGATTTCCCGGTGAGCCAAAAACGAACGGTTCCCAACGACGATCTCCTGGCCATCGTAGACAGCGACCACGCCTTTGCCCGGCTGGTAGTCAAACTGGTCAGGCTCGGGGCAGGCGAAGCCCTTTTGCGAGATTTTTTTCATGATGGCCCTGGCGACAGGATGCTCCGAGCGTGATTCCGCGATCGCTGCGGCGACAAACAAGTCCGTTTCGCTCACGCCCGGTGCGGGTTGAACCTCAAGTACTTCGGCGATCCCGTAACTCAGCGTCCCCGTCTTGTCGAGCAGGACGGTGTCGACTCGCGAAAGGGTTTCGAGATGCAGCCCGCCTTTGATGATCGCTCCTTTTCGGGCGGCCTGGCCGATCGCTCCCAAAATCGCCAGCGGAGTCCCTGCGGCAATGCCGCACGCGCCCGCCACGATCACGACGGAAATGGTTGCGCGTATGTTGCGCGTGAGCAGAAACGTCAACGCGGCGGCAGCCAGCGCGAAGTACACCAGGTAACCGGCCAGCCGGTCGGCAGTCTTTTGAATCGGCGCGCGGGATTTTTCCGCGCGTTCCACTTCCTCGATGATTCTCCCGAACGTTGTGTCGCGACCGAGCCGCTCGACACGAATTTCGAGCGCGCCGGATTGATTGATCGTTCCGGCGTACACGCCCATCCCCGGAAGCTTTTCAACCGCGAGAGATTCCCCGGTAATCGCCGCCTGGTCGACAAACGAGTTGCCGCCGGCAACCACGCCGTCCACGGGAATATGCCCGCCGGGACGAACGAGGACGATCTCGCCGGGGCCGACTTGTTCAATCGCCACATCCTGCCATTGCGCGTCGCGGCGGACCGTCGCTGTTTTTGGCAACAAATCGAGCAAGTGCTGGATGGCGCGGCGCCCACGGCCCACGGTAAGACCTTCCAGTTCCTCCGCGGCCAGCACGAATAAAGTGATTACCAGAGCGGTAAAGATTTCTCTGATGGCCAGCGCAGCCACGATGGCGATGGCCATGGAAAGCTCCATGGTCATGCGGCGGTGGACGAGATTGTCGTACGCTTCGCGGTAGATCGGATAACCACCGGCCAAAGCGCACAGCACGCCGATGGCATTGAAATAGGGGATGGAAGACCCACGCGCAAACCACATCACACCCGCGGCTACGGCCACAAAAAAAACGCGGTTGAAATCACGCCAGCTCAGCGTAGATGCGTGTTCGTGCTCTTCGGATTGTTCCGTTGAGGATGTCTCGGAAACAGCTTCCTGGTGTACGGCCAACGGTCCGCCAGTTTGCGGTTCTGTGATCTTCGGTTGCGCCATGAGATTGCTCCCTAGTGTAGACCGGGGCAGAATTGCAAGCTACCAATCGATCAGTTTCTTAGCCCAGTTCTGGCGTTGAGCCGTCACTGCCGACGCCGGCGCGAAGTGTCATTAGCTCCGGGAATCCCCGTACGCCCCTGGGGCAACCAAGTGTGCTCGTGCCATTTCCAGCCTAAACGTGGCAACAGACGGTGCATGTGGTCGCGAGAATATCGCACCCGGAAGCGGCTCCAGATCAGGGCGGCGATTCGCTCCGAGGTCCAGACGGGCGTATCAAAACCATGAGCCAGCGGGCCTTGCGATAATAAGCCCGGGAGCCGGGCCAGTTTTTCACGAGTCAACTTGGGACGGGGTCCGGATTTCGGGAGTCGGCGCAGCCCATCCTCACCGTGCAAACGGAAACACCGGGCCCATCGTTGAACCGACTGAATTCGCACGCCCAAGGAACGCGCGACGGTTGAAGTGGATTCGCCGCGCCGCAACCGGGCCACGGCCGCGATCCGGCGAGCCTCTAGCTTTATTGCATTACGCCGCTTATATCCCAGGTGTCTTGGCATGGTTTCAGTCCTCCGGGCGGTCCGAAGCGCGGACCGCCCGAGAAGGATGAACGCAGATTAGAAGTGGAAGCCAAGTTCGGCGGTGAAAGCGCGGGGCGAGACATAGTGCGTTCCGCTAAATGTTGAAAGGAAATTGTAGACCGCAACCTTGTCGGTTATGTTGATGGCGGTAAGCCGCAAGCTCACCTTGTAATGGTCTTTGTTAAAGATGTTATCGTCGCCCAGGGATACGTCGAACAAATTGCGCGGGGATACGCGGGGCGGGTTGTGGTCGTCATTTTCAGTGCCGGGAGCGGGAATCTTTAAGAATTTCGAGCCATAGTTTGCCGCGGGACAGAGATTCGCTCCGAGCGACGAACTGAGGGGCGTCGTGGGTGTCGCGAACGAACTTCCGCAGAAGAGTCCGCCCTGAAATTGTTGATCTGGAGTTAGACCAGAAACGTCAACGACCGAGTCGGAGCCGTTCGGACCATTCGCACAATTGGTGAGATCTCCGGCGCACGGCACGGCGCCAGCCACCAGGCCGCTATCGTAGCGCCAGTTGAAGCCGACCCAGGGAGATTTCTTAAACGGCTGGTACTGAATGTGAGTCGTCTGGTTGAACTTTTCGTCGTGATCGATCCGAAATACTCCGGCTCCCGGACCGGCGCCAATTCCGCTTACCTGGGGGCCGTAGAAACGCGCCGCCACGCTGGACATGACCACGAACGCGGTCAAGCCGTGGAGGTTCGGAACGCTGGCGCGGATGGCATACCCGGGAATTTTCGAACTGGCCCACTCGATGGGATAGGTGACCGGAGTATTGTCCAGCACGCTGAAGTCAAACGCCCTGGTGGTGTACTTCCAGATGTACTCGCCATCGATCACGAGGTATTTTCCGAAGGCTTGCTCGAGTCCGGCGTGGAATTCATTGCGCTTGCCCGGGCTTAGCGGAGGTATTGACGAAGAGATGCACTGGCCACCGGGCACCGAGCTCTGGAGATCGAAAATCACAGGGTCGTTGCATCCGGTGCTGGCGATAATGAGGTTTTCGTTGAACGGAGTTTCCATGGTGCGGGCGTAAGAAATACGCAGGACGGTATTGGTGGACTTTATGTTGTAAGCGATGCCCACGCGCGGTTCCGCTTGCTTGGCACTAGCGATGCCATTGTATAAGTCAACGCGCAGCCCGAGATTGAAATTCCAGTTGTTGACCGTAACGGAATCCTGGACGTAGAGCGCCGTCTCCTTAATGTCGGTTTGGCCATAGTAGGGGTATAGTCCGCCGTGGGTGTTTCCGGCAGGGCAGCCGTCGGAAGCCGGCAGCGACGCTGTCCTGGTCAAGTCGTAACAACCCAGGAGGGGGATAAATGCCGGCACCGATCCTGATCCGTCGTTCGGCGAGAGAGCCCCTGTGCATTGCGTCAGACTGGTCAGCGCCGGGTTTGTGTTGGCGCTTCCGTCTGCATTTAAACAAACAGCGTTTACCGTCGGATCAACGATCCCGAATTGATCGCTTTCCGTGAGGAACGTATGTTCGAAGTCGACGCCAGCTTTCACGTTGTGAATGCCTTTCACGTAGGAAACACTCGCCCGAGCCCCGGCATTCAATAAAGTTCGGTTCTGACCGACAGTTGTGAGCTGCAATGCAGGGGCCGCATCGGCGAAGGGGTTTCCGCTCGGGTAGTAGTTGTACTGATCCCTCCGCACCCATCCACCAAGCGTAAAGACAGTGTTTGTGCCGATCACGCGCGTCCACGACGGCGCGATGTCGAACGTGCCGATCTTCGAGCGCTGATCCGACGGCCCTACTGGCAGTCCGTTCGGTCCCAGGCCTCCGCAGGAACCTGTTTGTCCCACCGGGCACGTGGCTGGCCCCGGTGCGAGCAAGGTCCATTCCGTTGCATTTTGCGCGTCGTAGGAATTGGGCGTCTGGAACCAGGACCGGCTGTAGTTAAAATTGAGACTCACCGTGTCCGATGAGGAAGGCTTGAAATCGACGCGATCGAATATATTCTGCTCATTGCCGCGATCGTGGATGACGCCGAGTTCCGGAGGATCGAGAAAGCGGGCCGTGTCCAAACCGTTGGCGGAGATAAAGTTGCCCAGGTTATTTCCACCAAAAGCGAGGTTGAAGCCCGCGTTCGAACTGCCAAAACTGCCGTAAGACGCGGTCACTTCACCGTGCGGCGGCGTTTGGCCGAGGCCCGAGCGTGTGGTGGCGACGATCACAAGACTGGTCTTGCCTCCGTACTCAGCCGGCGGCGCGCCTGAAATGACTTCCAGGGATTGAATCGAATCCTCGGGAATCTGATTCGAGAACACTTTGCTTTGCTGATCGGTGATGGGCTGGCCGTCCACGGAAAACGAATTGGACGCGTGATCGCCGAGCCCATGAAAGAGACCGTTCGAATCCGCGGCGACTCCGGGAGTGGAAAGGGTAACCAGAGAACTTACCGATGAGGATGCACTCTCCAACGGAAGCTTGTCGAACAAATCACGGTCCACATCGGTGTGGTAGGTCGGTTCGGTTTCCACGAGGTCCCCTGCGGTGGCCTCAACGGTGATGTTTTCGGTTGCGGTGCCGAGCTTCAAGGAAATATCGAGCGCAACGGGAACGGTCGACCGCACATCCACATCTTGCGTGTAGGGGGAGAATCCCTTCGCGGAAACGGAGAGATGATACGGATTGAAAGGTATATTCGTGAAACGAAAATCACCAGCGGTTCCGGTTTGGGTATCCCGTTGATATCCGGTAGCCGGATCGGTAATTTGAACCGTAGCCCCCGTCAAGATACCGCCCGTGGCATCCTTTACAACACCCTGGATGCTGCCGGAAGATTGCGCCCAGCCGGAGGAAGCACAGAAAATCAAGATAAGACCAAAAGCAAAAACCGTAAGCTTATTTCGGAAATTCATTTGCATATCTCCTCTGTCCCCTGTGGGAACGCCTGGTCATAGCTGGCCAAGGGTCGCCGCCCCAAGAAATGGGCGGGTGCGCTGGCCCAAGCTTTGGGTCAGCACAGCAACGTGTGTTTCAGAGAGAGACTTTCTTGTTTACGCGGCGGGAGGTGCGCGGGGTGCGGTCTGCGAAAAGTCAGGCCCGGTGGCTGGAACTACATCTTCCGATGGCGGCAAAGATGCAACGTAGTTTAGGAACGCAACGCAACGAGGGGTTTCCGATTGGATAGGGGCCTGATGGCCCCAATGGCAATACGGGCAACTCGCGTCATTTGTGGAATCGTGATGATTCCAGTCGCTGACCACACCTGTGGCGAAAACCAGCAGCGCAATCAGCGTCAGCGAAACCCCGAGTATGCGAATTATCTTCCGCAGAGTTGTGCGGGAAATCTTTTGCATATTTCCTCCGTCCACTGTGAGGGACAGGTAGTGCTACATGGCCAAGGGTCGCCTCCCATATAAATGGGCGGGTGCGCTAGCCCAGGGTTTGGGTTAGTGCAGCACTATGTGAATCAGGGAGGGATCGTTTTTTACGCGGAAGGGGGCGCGCGTGGAGCGGTTTGCGAGAAGTCAGGCCCGGTGACCGATACTATATCTTCTGCCAGCGCCAGGGAAGCAATCGGCTTGAGAACCGATACGCACAAGGGCGCTTCCAGTTGATTGGGAGTCTGGTGGCCCCAATGGCAGTACGGGCAATTCGCGTCATTGGTGGAATCGTGATGATTCCAGTCGCTGACAACGCCTGTGGCAAACACCAGCAGCGCGATCAGCGCCAGCGCAACCCCGAGTATCCGAATTGCTTTCCGCACGGTCATTCTAGTGGGCCTGAATCAGGTGGAAACCCCCGACGAATACTACCTTGATTCGGGATGTACGTAAAGCGCCGCCGACTAGATCATCCCGAATAGTAACGGTTGGGCCGGGCCAGTCAAGAACGGTCACCAAATCCTGCACGCATCGCAGAAGCCCTCCTTTTCGTTACACCTGCAGCACGTCATTTGGCCTGGCAACCATCTGATAAAGGACTGGACTCACGATGCGGCCCAAGAACAGTCGTGAGATAAGTCCCGCCACGATCACGATGGCGAATGGTTTCTGTGAATCCGATCCAATCCCCGTGGAAAGCGCGGCCGGCAGAAGCCCCAGGCAGGCCACCAATGCTGTCATCATGATGGGTCGGAGCCGCACCAGCGATCCATCCAGAGTTGCCTGGCGTATGGCCTGGCCCTCGAGGCGGAGTTTATTGATATAGGAAACATCGATGATGGCGGTTTCCGCGGAAACCCCTAACAGGACGAGAAGACCCAGAACAGAGGAAACACTAAACGGCGTATGCGTAAGTTTCAAGGCCAGCAGAGCACCGACCGGCTCCGTCATCACCACGCCAAGGACGACGGTGATGGGAAACTTGAGGTTACCGTAGAGCGCAAACAAGATCATGAAAATCAGCAATAGCGCCAGCGGACCGATGACGTCAAATTGGCTCCTGGCCGCCACGTATTCGCTGTACTCTCCGCCCCAGTCCAGCGTGTAGCCCTGCGGCAAGGCCACCGAAGCTTTCACCGCTTTTTGCGCTTCGTCCACCGCGCGGGCCAGGTCGCGTCCCTCGATGCTAAATTGCACGCCAATGTAGCGGGAATTATTCTCGCGATAGATAAACGATGCACCGTTGCCCTGATGAATGGTGGCCAATTCCGAAATAGGCACCTGCTGGCCGGAGGGCGTGGGTACAAGCAAATTGGCGATGTCGTGCGTGCTCGAGCGATACTGGGGCTTCATGCGCACCACCAGGTCGAACAACATCTCGCCCTGGATCACTTGCGTGGCAGCCTGCCCGCCCACACCGGCTTCGATCACGCCTTCTACATCGGAAACATTGATGCCGTAGCGAGCGACCTTTTCTCGGTCTACATCGATCTGCACGCTGGGCTGGCCCAGTTCGCGCACCACGGTCAGTTGGGTGAAGCCCTGCACCTGCTGGAGAACCCGCTTGATCTCGACGGCCTTCTGCTCGAGCACCTGGAGGTCAGGACCGTAGATTTTCACAGCCAGCGCGCTCTTGAGGCCCGTCAGCGCCTCGTCCACGGCATCCTCGGCCGGTTGCGTGAAGTTAAAAATTACGCCGGGATACGCGGCAAGCTTCTTTTCGAGGTCGTCCCGCAACGCGGCTTTGTTGTGGATCGCACCCTGCCCCCAGATCGGGTCCTTGTAGGGTTTGAGGCCGACGTAGAATTCGCAATTGAAAAATCCGGTGGGGTCTGTGCCGTCGTCAGGTCGCGCCAACTCCGAGCCTACATCGGTCACCATCGGGTAAGACATCAGGATGTTGCGTATTTGGGGCGCGAACTTTGCAGCCTCCTCGTACGAAATGGTGTACGGCATCGTGGCGCGCACCCAAAGCGCGCCTTCGTCCAGATGCGGCATGAACTCGCCACCGATGTAGGGGATCAGAAGAAGAGAGGCGCCGAAAATAATGGTCGCGAGCAGCATCGTTAATTTTGGCCAGTCTAGGCACCAATTGAGTTCCGCCGCGTACTCCCGCTTGAACCATTCGTAGGGCCGGTTCACAACTTCTTTTACGCCGTGAGTGAACCAGTACGAGGCGAGCACCGGCACAAGTGTGAGCGTAAAGAGCAACGAGCCCAGCAGCGCGTACGACATGGTCTCCGCCATGGGGAGAAACAGTTTCCCTGAGGGGCCGGTCAAGGCATAGATGGGAAGGTATCCCGCGAGAATGACCGCGACCGAATAAAAAATGGGCCGGTCGACGTCGCGTGCCGCTGCGATGATGACTTCATGCAGTTTATAGTCCTGGCCTTCGCGTGCCGCAAGCTCGCGGTAGATGTTTTCCATCATCACCACGGTGCCGTCGATGATGATCCCGAAATCGATCGCGCCAATGGAGAGCAGGTTGGCGGGCACGCCCCGCCCGTGCAACAGAATGAACGCAAATAACAAGCTGAGCGGGATGGTCAGCGCGACAATGATTGCCGCGCGCAGGCTCACCAGGAAAAACAGCAACACAATCAGCACCAGCACCATACCGACAAGCAGGTTGTGTTCCACGGTACTAATCGTGAGCTGCACGAGATCGCTGCGATCGTAGAACGGCCGGATCTTCACGTCCGGCGGCAGGATGCCGTGGTTGAGCTCTTCGGTCTTTTTTTCCACGCGCGCGAGCACATTTTGTGTTTGCTCGCCGGTCAACATGAGGATGACGCCTTCGACCCGGTCATCATCTTTTCCAAAGCCGAATTCACCCAGGCGCGGCGCGTGGTCGATGGTTACGTCACCGATGTCGTGGATGCGCACGGGCACCCCGTTGTTGTTCCCCACCACGATGTCGCCGATATCCTCCGTCTTTTTCACCAGGCCCAGCCCGCGCACATAAAAGAATTGCGAGCCTTGCGAATAAAAACCGCCGCCGGCGTTGGCGTTGTTGGCCGAAAGCGCGGCAATCACCTGGGGCACGGGGATGTGATAGTTGTAAATCTTCACCGGATCGAGCTGCACCTGGTATTGCATGACCGTGCCGCCGAACCCGGAATCATCGGCCACGCCCGGCACGGACTTGTAGGCCCGCTCGATTACCCAGTCTTCGAACGTCTTTAATTCCTGCGGGCTGCGATCCGGGCTTTCGATTACATATCGATAGACCAGGTCCGAGGGACTGGAAAGCGGCGCCAGGCTGCCTGCAACACCCGAGGGCAAACTGGCCAGGGACAGTCGCTGGAACGCCTCCTGCCGCGCGAAGTATTTGTCCGCACTTTCTTCGTACGTAAGGATCACATCCGAGAGGCCGTAAAGTGAGATGGACCGCATGTAAACCATCTGCGGCGTGCCATTCATTTGCAGTTCGATGGGGAGTGTCACTAACCGCTCGATTTCCTCAGCGGCATGCCCAGGCCATTGCGTGATAATTTCCACCAACGGCGGGGAGAGGTCCGGGTAGGCATCCACCGGCATGCGCTGGAACGATAAGGCGCCCGCGATGATGACGAGGACGACCAGCATCAGGACCAGAAAACGCTGGCGAAGCGCGAATTGAACGACATGATGAATCATAGAAGTATTTGTCCTTGGCTCAGCGCTGCAGCGAATTCTGGAATTGCAGGAACAGGCTGCCGTCGCTCACGATCTTGTCGCCCGCCTGCAATCCCGAAAGCACTTGCGTCTTCCCGGCCTGGCTCTCGCTGACCGTGATCACTCGCCGGGCAAACTGGTTGTTGCCGGTTTGTATATACACGTAGGGCATGTTTTGATCGTCGCGCAAGAGGGCGGCATCGGGAATCGCGACCGCGTTCGGAATTACGCCTGCGCGAACCTCTGCGGTCACATACATGTTGTTCTTCAGGCGCTCGCCGGGATTGGAGGCTTCGATGCGCGCCTGCACGGTCCGCGTGGTGGGATCAAGCGCCGGAGCAATGTATTGAATCTTGCCCCGCACCACGCCCGGGTAGGCTTCATTGTCGATCGTTACATCGTCGCCGACGTGCACGTACGCGACATCGTTCTGGTAGATGTTCACCAGGACCCAAACACTGTTCAT
Organism: Terriglobia bacterium; assembly: GCA_963705015.1. Taxonomy (GTDB): domain Bacteria; phylum Acidobacteriota; class Terriglobia; order Acidiferrales; family UBA7541; genus Palsa-360. Next base: position 3,165,879 of record CAVPIN010000002.1, on the reverse strand, counting down.
GTTCGAAAGCGTGAAGCACTGCGACCCCCCGGCTTGCAGCAGTTGGCCCGGGGAGCAGAGACGCTCCACCACTTCTCCCGCTAGCGGCGCCAGCAGCGCCACTTCCGGCGAGGGCGGGTTGTTTACCAGGTCTTCCGGATTGGCGATTCCCAGGATACGGATGGCCTGTTCGCTGGACTGGAAGTCGGCCTCGGCCTGGGTGCGGTTCGATTCCGCTTGTTCCAAGTCAGCCTGGGCGATGGCCTTGTGCGCGTAGAGGTCCTGGGCGCGCTTGTAAAACTTATCCGCGAGCTGAAAGGCATCGCGCGCTTTGATGTAAGCCGAGCGCAGCAGCGAATAGTCGGGGCTGGCGATGTAGAGCATCGGCTGGCCCGCTGTCACCTGCTCGCCCGGCGTGACTACGATGCGGCTTACCGGCCCTCCTACCTGCGTGATCACCGGTGTGGTTTGGAAGGCGTTGTAGGCGACCGCGCCCGATAGGCGCAGAGTGCGCTCCAGGGGCGCCTGCACAACCGTGTAGATCTGGATGTGCGTCATCTGGTCAGCCGGCAGCGAGAATAATTCCGCTCTGCTGGCCGCGCTTTCCGTCGTCGAGAACGACGTCATCTTGCTGGCCTGCTCGCCACCGCCGCCGCATCCGGCGAGCGCAAGAGTCACGGCCAGGGTCACGCCGGCGAGAACACCCTTCCGGCCGCGCAGATTTCGAATTCCTCTGCTATTTCTCATCTTCATGGCAAGCTCCTGGTGCCCACGGCCTGGCGCAATTGCTCAAGCGCCACCATGTAACTGGCAAGTGACTCCCGGTACGCAAGCTCGGTCGCGCGGTAGCTGCGCTCGGCGTCGAGAAAGTCGAGCAGGCTGGCGGCGCCACGCTGGTAGGCATATTGGCTGATGTCGCGTGAATCCTCGGCCTGCTTTAAATAACCGGACTGGTAAAGCTGCACCACTTCATCGTTGGTACGCAGACCCTCGTAGGCGTTGGTTACGTCGGTGAGCGCAATCGAGGATTGTTCGCTGGTAAGCTCCTGCGACTGCGTAATGGCATATCGGGTTCGCGCGATTTCGCCCTGATTGCGGTCGAAGATGGGCAGCTGGATGCTGCCGAATAGCGAAGCTGTGCTCAGATCGGCGACGTGCGTGTAATTGATTTGTGCATTCACGTCGCGTTTTCCGTTGGCACGAGCCAGCGCAAACTGGCTCTGCGCCGCCGTCACGCCGAGCTGCGCCGCGCGCAAGTCCGGGCGCTGCCGGAGCGCCAGCGCTTTAAGATCGTCCTCGCCGACCTTTACTGGCTTGTATTCGAGGTCGCCCACGACTTCATAGTTTTCCGGCACGGATTCAAATCCAAGCAGCTGGCGCAAGCTTGCGAGCGCCTGGACCCGGGCCAGCTTGGCCGCTGACACGTCCATCTGGAATTGCAGCAACTGCAGTTTGATCTTCAGCAGGTCGCCTTCGCTCATGCCCCCGGCCTGGAACGTCGCCTGGCTGATATCCACGGTTTGCTGAAAGCTGGCGAGATCTTTTTCGGACGAGTCCAGGTCGGCTTGCGCCAGCAATACCCCCACAAATTGCGATGCGACGTTGAACGTAAGTGTCCGAACGTTGTCGTCTACCTGTGCCGTTGTCACCGCCGTCTGATCTTTCGCCGCTTGCAGGCGATTTTGCCGTTTCTTTCCGCGCTCGAATAAATAGCCGACACCAAGATCGAACTGGGCGCCATTGGCCAGGTAATCGTGGTTGAAGTCAGTCGGGTGGAAAACCGGGAGAAACTGCGCGTCCCCAACGAGAACCGGATTGGGTCGCAGATTGGCCGTGACCTCCAGGGCCTGGTCCTGCAAAATCATCGTGCGCGCGGCCTGCAACGAATGATTGTGCTGGATCGCCAGATCGATGGCCTGGTCCAGCGTCACGCGAGGGGCGGGAGCCTGCGGCGCGGCTGCCGCCGGGGCCTGCGCGGAAGCCCGCACGCTGACTAGAATCGCCCAAGCACTCAGTACCATCAAAGGCCGCCATTTTCGGGTCCGGAACTTCGCGTTCATGGGAACTCTCCTGCTGGAAACGCTCACGTCCATCGAGCCTGTCTTCAGGACAATAAAAGTCCCGTTGCAGGGCGATAGATCGGAAAAGGGAAATTTGAAAATTGGGTCAGCGCCCATCGATCAGGCGCTCTTACGACGGGGAAATTACGCAGCGGGTGGAGCGCGAGGTGCAGTTTGCGAAAGGACAGGTCCGGCAGCCGGATCGGCTTCCTCTAGCAACGGAAGGGCGGCAACCGGCTTAAGAACCGAAATGCATAGCGGGGCTTCCAGTTGATTGGGAGTCTGGTGGCCCAAATGACAATACGGGCATCGCGCGTCGCTTGTGGAATCGTGATGATTCCAGTCGCTGACGACTCCTGTGGCAAAGACCAGGAGCGCGATCAACGCCAGCGAAACCCCGAGTATGCGAATCGTTTTCCGCACAATCATTCTGTCTGATGGACCTGAGCTAGTGAGAAACCCCTTGAATATTACCGTGATGTCGGGCCTACGTAAAGAGTTGCCTGTTCCGCGGGGTCGAATAGTAACGGCTGGGGAGAGCAGCCCCTGCCCGGGCGACTCAGGCAGTCTGATTGAGAGCGCGCTCGAGAATGGTCAGGCATTGCTGAGCGCGTTCGCGGAGCGCGTCGTCCCGATGGCCGGTGTCGTTCTGGCGCGTGTGCAGTTCATCGGCAATGGCCATGGCCGCCAGCACGGCCACGCGGACCGAGTCGACCGTGTGGGTCGCTTCGGCGACCGCATTCATCTTTTCGTCCACGTACCGCGCGAGCTTGTGGACGTAGTTTTCGTCAAGATCTCCGCTTAACGTGTAGCTCTGGCCGTAAATTTCCACTTTCACGCGGTTCGACATGAGGTACGCTCCCGGCTGGACCGGTTCCGGCGGGCTCGAAGTCGCCGACGCCAGCCCCGGCGGGCTTTGGCGACGGCGTGTAGAGCCCGCGCCCGCCTATTTTCCGCTGATCTGCCGCGTGTGGCAAGCGCTCGTATTATGTCCGGGAACGCCATTCTCCCGAATGGCGCTTTTCAAACAGCCAATCTGGAGATTGGCGTTCCCGGAGGGCTACGCGCGAAGGGAAGCGCCGAGCTTTTGTTCCAGCGCGGCAAGGATGCGCGATGAAAAATCCGTTAACTGCGTTTCGGTGAGCGTGGCCTGATGGCTCTCAAACGTCACGCGCACTAGCAGCGAAAATTTTCCTGCGGGGACGTTTTTGCCGCGAAATAGATCCACTGCGTCAATTGAGGAAAGTTCTGCAATCCCAAGGGCACGGATTGTTTCTGCCACGGCAGCAAATGTGGTTCCGTCCGCGAGAACGAGAGAGAAATCGCGCTCGACCGCGGGAAAGCGCGAGAGAGGACGATAACGCAGCGCAGCGCGAGCCGCCCGATATCCGGCGCACAGCGGAGCGAGTTCCATTTCCGCAATGTAGGCATCTTGCCGCAATTTGAACCGTTCGGAGATGCGCCGCGAAAGTTGGCCTGCGAATCCGACTGCATATGCGGATGCACTCTCCGCGCGCAGCAATATGGTTCCGGCATGCGCGGCGTGCAGCCATTCCGGGCCGCCAGCTTTCCACACAAGTCCGCCCGCGAGATGTCCAATCTGGTCGAGGTCGCCTTTCAGATCGGCGAACACAAATGCGCGTTCGGTTTCGGCGACGCCTTTTTCGCGCGCGAGGCCGGTGGCACCGAGCGTGAGGATGCGCGTTTCGACCGGTTCAGAACCTTTCCAGCCGTACGTTTTCCCAAACTCGAACAGGCGAACGTTGCGCTGCCCATGGTTCAAATTCCATTCGAGAGTCGCCGCCATGGTGACCGCGCCGGTCGAGCGCATCACCGACGCGTCTTCCGCGAGAGGGTTCGCGATGCGCGCGGGCATGACGCCTTCCGCGCGAAACACCGCGTCGTTAGCCTCCTCGACGATGGGGATCGTGACGATTTCCTGATAGCCGAGACCAATCAGGCGCTCGCGCAGACGATCTTCGGCTTCCGCATGTTCCAGGCGCGCTGCGGGCCGCTTTGCCGGGGGAAGACGCGACGGAAATTTGTCGACGCCATAAAGCCGCGCTACTTCTTCAATTAAATCGACCTCGCGCGTGATATCGCCGCGCCACGATGGACGCTGGCAAGTCCAGGATGCCAGAGGCGATTCCGCGATGCTTCGCGTGGCATCAGAACGAACTGGCGCAAAACCAAGCGAAGAGAGAATCGCTTCGATCTCCGGATCGGGAACGTCCGCGCCCATCACGCGCAGAAATTCTTTTCGCGTCAGCACGATCGCGGGAGCCGTTACGCGCCCGGGATAAACGTCGACCACGCCTGCGAGGATTTCACCGCCACCTGCTTGCTGGATCAACTCCGCGCAGCGGCGCGAAGCCAGTTCCGCCATTTCGGGATCGGCGCCGCGCTCGAAGCGTACCGAGGCTTCCGTGCGCAAGCCGAGCGATTTAGACGTGCGGCGAATGGAAATCGGATCAAAGCACGCCGATTCGAGCAGGATGTTGCGCGTCGCGGAGCGAATTTCCGAGTCGGCGCCGCCCATCACTCCGGCGATAGCCACGGCGCGGCTGGCATCGGCAATCACGCACATCTCTGAAGTGAGCGCGCGTTCGATGCCGTCCAGTGTGCGCATCTTTTCTCCGGCATGCGCGCGCCTCACAACGATTCTGTGTTCGCCGAGCAAATCCATGTCGAAGGCATGGAGCGGATGGCCGAGCTCAAGCATGACGTAGTTCGTCGCGTCCACCACGTTGTTGATGGAAGCCTGGCCCAGCGCCTCGAGACGCTGGCGCAACCATTCCGGTGACGGCCCAATTTTCACTCCGCGAAGCACGCGCGCCGTATAGCGGCCGCACAGTTCGGGACTGTCGATCTGAACGCGCGTTGCTGATGAAACTTGTTCGGAGATTTCGCGCAGGCGCGGCTGCACGGGCTTGAGAGGCAAACGATAGAGCGCTCCAGCCTCGCGCGCCATTCCGTAATGCCCGAGGCAATCGGCGCGATTTGAGGTCAGCTCAGCGTCGAGAAGCGGGCCCGCGGCGGTTTTTTCCAGCGCTTCGATCGCTGTCCCGGAGAGCGATAGCCGCGTGCGAAGGTCTTCCGGCGTCGCCGTCAGGTCGACAAATTCTTTGAGCCAGTTGTAGAGAACTTTCATTCCTCAGCAGCTTTCAATTCCTTCTGGGAGACAATCCTTAGACACAGCGAATTCGTCATTCCGAGCGGAGCGAGGAATCCCTCTTTCTTTTTGGCCCAAAACGCGGAGGGATTCCTCGCTCCGCTCGGAATGACTCGTGATGACAATTATTCAGCACCAACAGACTTCCTCTTCACCCCGGGTGCCGCATCCTTCACGAATTTTGTGAAGGGTGCGGGTTTTCGCCGAAGATCAAAGACGGGCCCACAACGGTAGCCACCGAAGATGGGTTGACCAACCCCCGCACCCTTGCAATGCAAAGGGTGCGGCACCCTCCCAAGGTTCGTGGAAGTAGTCACATAAAGTCTCTCGTTTCCCGGTTGCCGATGCTTCATGCAAACTGCCGCAGGAACCGCACATCGTTCTGAAAATAAAGCTGCAAATCATTGATGTTGTATTTAAGCTGCGTCAGGCGTTCAACACCCAGGCCAAAAGCAAAACCCGAAAAGCGCTTCGCGTCGTAATTCACGAAGCCATAGACTGCCGGGTCCACCATGCCCGCGCCGAAGAGTTCAATCCAGCCGGATTGCTTGCAGACGTTGCAGCCCTTGCCGCCGCAAAACACGCACGTCGCATCCACCTCGACCGAAGGCTCGGTGAACGGGAAATAGCTCGGCCGCAAGCGCGTCTTGATACTGGGCCCCAGAAATTCATGCACGAAATATTCGACCGTGCCCTTGAAGTCGCAAAAGGTAATATCCGTGTCGACGGCGAGGCCCTCGATCTGGTGGAACATGAAGCCGTGCGTCGCGTCGGGGTTGTCGCGGCGGTAGACCTTGCCCGGAACGATGATGCGTACGGGAGGCTGCTGCTTTTCCATCGTGCGCACCTGCATCGGGGACGTATGCGTGCGCAATAACAGCGGTCCTGCGCCGGGCTTGCCCTGAGCGCTTTCAGTGAAGGGCGGTGTGGCCATATAAAACGTGTCCATGTTGTCGCGCGCCGGATGGTGCTCTGGGATATTGAGTGCTTCGAAGTTGTAATACGGAGTTTCCATCTCCGGCCCGGCGACCACCGTGTATCCGAGCGAAAGAAATATCCGTTCGATCTCCTCAAAGGTCTGCCGCAAGGGATGGCTTGAGCCGAGCGGGCGAATGACGCCGGGAAGTTCAATTTCCGGAATGTAAACAGGGGCTGTTTCGGCGGACTCTAGGGCTGCTCTCCTGTTGATGTCTTGGTAGGCGCGCAACATTTCTGGAACTTGCCCTTGATTACTCGTGAGGGTAGCGGCCCATGCTCGGCCCGCCTGCTCTTCAATGGCTTTACGGCCGGATTCAAGAGCCGTTTCTATGTGGGCCTTCAATTCGTTGAAAGATTGGCCGACGGCACGCTTTAGGTGTTTCGGGGCCAGCTTGACCCAGCGTTCTGACGCCCATGTCATGATCCCTGTCTTACGTCCCAGCCAATTCATCCTCGTAATTTCTAAATCGAGATGATCTTGGTCCAATTCTATGTCTTTATCAAAGGACTCCCGCAACTCCTGAAAGAGAGCAACCACTTCCTCTGGCTCCGTGACCTCCAATTGATCGAGAGTTTGGACCGCTTTAAGACCAGCATTGATATGAGTCACTAAATGGGAATAGGCTCTTTGCGCTGGATCCTTACTTGGTGAGGTGTTATTGAGGACCCATTTTTCGAGGACCCGTGGAAGATATCCGTCAGGATCGGTAAACCACTCAGCCGCGACTCCATGTATATCCTTCGTGGACGCTCCGGTCGCGACGGAGTAGATTGCCGCATCGAAATTAGACCGCAACTCGGAAAATAGCTGATACACCTGCTCTGGCCGCGTCACGCCAAGTGCGTCGAGACCTTTTCCGATCTTTTCGGTGAAGTCGAACATATTCGTCATAGCGCAGAGATTGCATCACGAGTGGAATGCTTGCGCAACGGTCGAGTTATGCATCCACAATTGTGTAGGGGCACGGCATGCCGTGCCCCTACAAGCCCAAAATCGTCCGCGGGACTATGCTTTACCTTTTGCGCTTAGCGATGCTTTGGCCTGCTCGGCAAGCTGCGTGAATCCGCCGGCATCCTTCACGGCGATGTCGGAAAGCATCTTGCGGTCGATCTCGACGCCGGCCGCCTTGAGCCCGTGCATCAGCTGGCTGTAGGACATGCCGGCATTGCGCGCGGCCGCGCCGATGCGCTGAATCCACAGCTTGCGGAACTGGCGCTTGCGGACGCGGCGGTCGCGGAAGGAATAACGCTCCGCGCGATTTACCGCTTCCTGAGCGGACTGGTAGAGCTTCGACTTTGTGAGGAAGAATCCCTTTGTACGCCTCAATAATTTCTTGCGGCGCGCGCGGCGTTTTGTTCCGCGTTTTACTCGAGCCATGGTGTTTTCTCCTAAGCGGAGACGCAGGGCCATCCGAAACATCGAGGCTGTTCCCGCGCACGGGATCCGGCACACGATCAGAAAGCGAGAGCATCTCCACGGCGTGTTGGGAAGCTCGGCTCCGAATTCGCAAAAAGCGAATCCTTCGCGCGAGCAATGATCCGATTAGAACCGGACCGCTGGCCGGCAGGCCCACCGTGGCGGGTTGCGCTCTGCCTGGCACAGCAAAAACAAAAAATCTTCTAGCCGTACGGCAACATCATGTGAACGTTTTTGGCGTCGGCGTGACTGACCACCTTCAATTTTTTCAGTCGGCGCATCCGATTGGCCTTTTTGGTGCCCAGCAGGTGCCGCTTGCCGGAATGCATGCGTAATATTTTTCCGGTCGAGGTGATCTTGAAGCGCTTGGCCGCGCCGCGATGCGTCTTCAGCTTGAGCTTCTTTACTTTTTTTGCCACAAACAGTACCTCTCTAGATTTCTTTGATCTGACTGAATCAGGCCTGCCCGCCGGCAGATCCGCCGGACGGCTTGGCGGGAGCGCCGCCGCCCCGCTTGGGCGCCAGAAGCGCCATCATGATGTTGGCTTCCATGCGCGGTCCGATTTCAACCAACGCATGATCGGCAATTTCCTGCAACAAGCGATTCATCTTCGCGCGGCCCACTTCCTGATGCGCCATTTCGCGGCCGCGATGGAAAATCATGGCCTTGACCTTATGGCCGTCGGCCAAAAATCGAATGATCTGGTTCTTGCGAACCTGGTAGTCGTGTTCCGCCGTCGCCGGGCGAAACTTGACTTCCTTGAGCTGCGAGCCCTTCTGATGCTTGCGCTGCTCGTGCGCTTTTTTATTGGTCTGGTAGAGGTATTTGCCGTAGTCGGTAATTTTGCAAACGGGTGGATCAGCGGTCGGTGAGATTTCCACCAGATCAAGCCCACGCTCGCGGGCAAGCTTGATGGCCTCAAACGGCACCATGACACCCAACTGCCCACCGTCTTCATCCACGACCCGAACTTCACGCGCCCGGATGCGGTCATTCACCCGAATCCGGTCGGCCTGCCGAAAACTCCGTTCAGCGATAAACCCACCTCCAAAAAATTGCGCGCGCCCGAAGGCGCCGCGACCATCCTACCCCAATCCCGTCCCCCCAGCAGAAGTCACCGGGGACAGGGCCGCCAGTATAGCACGGGAGCTTTGCTGGGGAATAGGGGCGTGCTGATAACTTTGGGGTCAAATGACCTTGGAATCCACCTGGCTCCGCAAGTCGGAAAGGAACTGCGCGAGCGGGCGCGGGCCGAGGTCGCCCTTGCTTTGCTGGCGGACGGAGACGGTCCCGGCTTCGGCCTCCTTGCCGCCCACGATCAGCATGTAGGGAATTTTCTGAAGCTGCGCGTCGCGAATCTTGGCTTGCAACTTTTCGTTGCGGTCGTCGAGATGCGCGCGGAAGCCCGCGGCGCGCAGTTCGCCGACAACATTATTCGCGTACACGGAAAATTTTTCGCTCAGCGGCAACACTTCCGCCTGCACCGGCGCGAGCCACACGGGAAACGCCCCGGCGTAGTGCTCGATCAGGATGCCGAAGAAGCGCTCGACCGAACCCCAAAGCGCGCGATGCACCATGAGCGGCTGGTGGCGGTTGCCGTCTTCGCCGACATATTCGAGGCCGAAGCGCCCGGGCAAATTGAAATCAAATTGCACGGTGGTGAGCTGCCACGGGCGGCCGATGGCGTCGATGAGCTTCACGTCGATTTTCGGGCCGTAGAAGGCCGCTTCGCCTTCGATCTTCTTGAACGGCACGTTTAGCTTGTTCAAAGTATTTTGCAGCGCGGCGGTCGAGCGGCCCCAGTCTTCGGCCGATCCGGCATAATTCTCCGGATGCAACGCATCCCAGTCGGACAGCTCGACTACGTATTTGTCGAATCCGAAGGTCTTCATCACACCAAAAGCGAAATCGATGCAGGCTTCGATCTCGGTTTCGATTTGCTCGGGCATGCAGAAAATGTGCGCGTCATCCTGCGTAAAGCCGCGCACGCGCAACAGCCCGTGCAGCACGCCGGAGCGCTCGTAGCGATACACGGTGCCGAGCTCGGCCAGGCGCACCGGCAGTTCGCGGTAGCTGCGCAGGCGCGATTTGTAAATCAGAATGTGGCCGGGGCAATTCATGGGCTTGAGCTGGTAGTCGGCCTTTTCGACCTCCACCGGCCCAAACATATTGTCGCGATAAAAACCGGTGTGGCCGCTGGTCTTCCACAAATCCAGGCGCATGATGTGCGGGGTGAACACCAGATCGTAGCCGCGGCGCAGAAGTTCGTCGCGCAGCCAGTCTTCCATCAGTTTGCGGATCAGCGCGCCCTTGGGATGCCAGAAAATCAGCCCCGGTCCGGCCTCTTCCTGAACCGAAAACAGGTCCAGCTCCGCTCCCAGGCGGCGATGATCGCGCCGCTTGGCTTCTTCGAGCCTGTGCAGATATTCGTCGAGCTCCTGCTGGGTGTAGAAGCATGCGCCGTAGATGCGCTGCATCTGCGGATTGCCTTCCTGGCCCTTCCAATACGCCCCGGCGACGCTCATCAATTTGAACGCGCGGATGCGCCCGGTGGAGGGGATGTGCGGCCCTCGGCAGAAGTCGATGAATTTTCCGGTGGTATAAAACGACACCATCGACTCGACGGCTTTTTCCTCGACCAGCTCGCATTTGAAGCCCTGATTCCATTTCTTATAAAGCTCGATGGCCTCGGGCTTGGGCAGCATCTTGCGCTCGTTGGGAATGTCCTGCGCGGCCAACTCGCGCATTTTTTTCTCGATGCGTTCCAGGTCCTCGGGCGTGAACGGCTCGTCGCGCACGAAATCGTAAAAAAAGCCGGTGTCGATCGGCGGGCCGATGCCCAGCTTGACGTCGGGGAACAGCTCCAGCACCGCTGCGGCGAGCAAGTGCGCGGCGGAGTGGCGCAGCACCTGAATCGCGTCCGGGTCTTTCGGCGTCAGGACCCAAAGGCGCGCGTCATGATCGATCGGCGCGCGCAGATCAACGAGAAAACCTTCGCCTTTGCCTGTGGCGTCGAGCCGCGCTTCGGGCGAAGCATCCGGTGACGCGTTCGCCGAAGTAGTTGCAACAGTGCCAGCAGGACCGCCGGTCGGGCTGATTCGCGCGACCAGCGCTTCCTTGGCCAGGCGCGGCGAAATCTGTTGCGCAATCTCCGCCGCGGTCGTGCCTAGTGGCACTTCGCGAATCGCGCCGTCCGGCATCGTGATGTGAATGGTTTCCATGGAGTGTTCTACGCTAACAGATGGTTCCAAACACGGTCAAGGAAAGGCACGCGCAGGTAGTTGGCTAACTCCCTGTGGTTGGTTTCTACCCACTGCCTCTGCCGGAGTCTCCTCGACACCCTCGGTCCATTTTCCCGCCTTGCCGGTGTGACCTGCATCACAATCTCGTGTGATGTAATTCACAGCCATAAATACCGAGAGCAAGCAACATTGGGATGCGAAGTAAGGCATTAGAGATTGCGAGGAGGAAGTTATGTTCTCAAGTGCATTGACCTACTTACTGATTATCAGCGGCGCAATTACTGCGGTCCTGGTGGTGCTTGTGATTTACGGGAATGCCCTGGATTCGCGAGAAGATGATGAGATTTACTTGAATAAGACCGAAGAAAATGTGATGGCCGGCGGACAACGCGCATTAATCGGGAAAATGAACCGCCTGGCTCGGGTAATCACAGTCGTCGCAGTCGTGGCCGGCATTTTCCTGCTCGCCAGCGCGGGCGTCTGGGTCTATATCGGGCTCTATAAATCATAAGTTATGCAAAGGGTCGTTTGCGGCGGTGGCAAACCCCGAAATTCGTGAGGAAAGTATCACTCCTTCGGGATACCCCGCCGTAAACCGCTAATTTTTAGGGACCTGACTGGGCTCCGCCTTGATGATCGCGAAAAGGGAGTCCCCAGATGGCTAGAAAATCTCTGCCCTTGTCTCAAGTCTATCGCCTGCTCGAGCCGGGGCCGGTGGTGATGGTCACGACCGCCCGAAAGGGCAAGCCAACATCATGACCATGTCCTGGCACACCATGATCGATTTCGAGCCGCCGCTCGTGGGCTGCGTGATCAGCAACCGGAACCACATTTCAGCATTATCTTGGCGACCAGAGAATGCGTGATCAACATCCCGACGGTGGAACTGGCGGCGAAGGTGGTGGGCTGCGGAAATACCTCCGGACGCAGGTCGACAAGTTCAAGAGATTTCGATCTCACGCCGGTGGCCGCCTCGCGTGTGAAGGCGCCGCTGATCGACGAATGCTATGCCAATCTCGAATGCAAGGTCGTCGATACGCGGATGGCGGCGGAATATAACCTCTTCATTCTGGAAGTCCTGAAAGCGTGGATCGACCCTGCCATAAAACACCCGCGGACGATTCATCATCTGGGCAGGGGCAATTTCATGGTGGCCGGCACGACGATCAAGTTGCCTTCAAAAATGAAATAGCCGGGCGAATTACTTGGGCGAGCCGACCGTTCGCGGCACGTGGAAGGTCATTAATACAAGCGTTCCGTTGATCGCGCTGAACCAGTGCGGCGTGTTTTCCGGGACAATCAGAAAATCTCCCTTGGCGAAAGTCCGGGAGGTCCCGCCTTCAATCGAGGTGCCCGTGAGGTTTTCCGCATTGGTGCGCTTTTCCTCGACGAGCTTGCCGCCGATAACAATCGTTCCCGATCCATCGATTACATACATGAGTTCGGCTTCCCTCTCATGAACCGCGCCGGGGCCTACCCCTGTGCGGTACTCCAGGTTCGCCCGGTAGGGCGGGAGCAGCAGAATCGGTTCCAGAACGTTGGTCTGCCCTTCCTTGTGGTCGGTCTTTGCTTTCGCGAGGAGTGCCTGCACGTCCGCGGCAGTGGTGAATGTTTTCATGGTCTGGTCGGGCGTCTGCGCGGCCGGTTGCCGCGCCACGACAGCCGAGGCGATCAGTGTAAGAACTAAAGCCATTGCAAATGCGCGCATGTGAACCTCCAGTTTGTATTCTGGCCGTTGCCCCGCGTACATCTCTTTCGGCAAGACGATCGTTCGATGCCGCAGATTGTATTACAAGTCGTCAAATTCAAATGAGCCAAATATTTTTGGACGCCGGGCTTCGCGGCTACTGGCCGGATGCGGCACGAGCCGGGGCGCAGAAGCGATCAAACGCCTGCGTAAGATCCGCCGCAATGGAGTGTGCTTCGCGGCCCTCGATGTCGGACCTCTGCAGCATGAAAACCAGCTTCCCGTCGCGCAGCAAAGCGATGGAAGGCGAAGACGGAGGATAGCCGGTGAAGTAACTTCGCGCCTGGTTCGTCGCTTCGGGATCCTGCCCGGCGAAGACAGTGGTCAGAATTTCCGGACCCGCAGGATGAGTGAGCGCCTGGGCCACCGCCGGACGAGCCTTTCCTGCAGCGCACCCGCAAATCGAATTCACGACGACGAGCACGGTCCCTTTCTCCTGCTTGAGTGCCACGTCCACTTCTTCCGCTGTGCGCATTTCATGAAAACCGATACTGGTAAGTTCCTCACGCATGGGCCGAACAAATACTTCAGGGTACATCGCCACTCCTTTGCCGATTCTTGAATTTGGATTTTCCAGGAAGAACTATACCATGGTGAATCTCGCATGCCAGCGCGTGCTTGTGGCCTTCAATCCGATTCGATTACCGTGGCCCCTGGCAAACCCCGGAAATGTTTGTCTGAGGTAACCAGATGAGCTCCCTCGGCTTGGGCCGTCGCGAAGATGATCGCGTCGGCCATGGCGAGGCGGCGATCCAGGCTGACCCGCGCGGCGAGCACGGCCAGCCGCTCATCGAGAGGCACTACGCGCGCGCGCAACGCAGCGGAGAGAAACCTGTCGGCGGCGGTGGATCCCTGCGCGGAAAGCATCTTTTTGTAGACTTCGTAAAGTACGATCGCGGGGACCAGCAAGCGCTCCTCGCGCTCGAAATACGGCGCAAACTTCTCCGCCAGCGGACCCTCTCCCAGGAATTCCACCCAGCCGGACGAATCCACCAAAACCAATTCAGAGCCTCTCGTCATGGTCGCGGTCGCTTTCTTTCCACTGCAGACCGCGCGCCAGCCCACGCAAGCTCTTGGGCTTCCGCGGTGGCTCGAGGCGGATCTGACCCTCGATTTCGTAAATGACCAGTTCTTGTCCCGGGCGAAGTTTGAGGCGTTCGCGCACCTCTTTTGGAATGACCACCTGAAATTTTGGAGAAACTTTGACGGTTTGCATGGGTATAACCTGAGACTATTTTATCGATATAGTTTTCGTATGTCAACATTAAGATCGATTTGTAAATCGTAAAACAGATGAATCCTTCATCAAGTGTGACTCGTCTGCACGCTTGTCCCTATCCTGATCTTGTCCCTCTGTACAGTAGTTCTATGGGGGGCGGTGCGTCATAGTCGAAACACACAATCAGGCGCGCGGTTGTTGGGCTTGAGGTGTGTATTTTCGTAGAGGAACAATAAGGACGATTGTTGTGCGACGCTCACTTCTCATTCTGCTTGTTTCTTCTGCCGCGGCGCTGGCCGGATGCACGGGTGCGACCAAGGGCTCATCGAATTCAGTAGGAACGTCTTCCCCCTCGGGCGTCACCGTTTCCGTTTCGCCCGGCACCGCCAACGTGCGCGCGGGATCGGCACAGACGTTCAGTGCCACCGTGAGCGGAACTTCGAACACGTCCGTGAGTTGGCAGGTGAACGGCGTAACCGGCGGGAGTGCTGCCAATGGCCTGATCAATTCCTCCGGCGTATACACCGCGCCGGGCAGCGTTCCCAGTTCCAACGTCGTGACCATCAAGGCCGTGAGCGCGGCGAACGCTTCGGCGTCCGGCAGCAGTACCGTCACGCTCTGGAATCCGACGCCTGTCCTGACCAGCATCTCGCCTGCATCGGTTCCCTCCGGAAGCTTCACCATCACCGTGAACGGCAGCAGTTTTGTCAGCGGCGCGCAGGTGATGTTCGCAAGCTCACCACTCGCCACCACCTTTGTGTCCGCGGCGCAACTGACGGCCACGGGCAACGCACCTTCAGCGGGGACATTTTCCGTCTCGGTGGTGAATCCCAACCCCGGCAGCGCCACCTCCGGGTCGCTAAATTTGCAGGTGACTTCTAACGGCACCGGGTCGACGCCTCCCATATGCAGCGTCATGAGCCTCGGTCAAGGCGGCAGCCTCAACGGGTTTCTGCCGTTTCCTGCCGACAATCTCTGGAATCAGGACATTTCCGCCGCGCCGGTGGACACGAATTCCAGCGCGATCATCAACTTTATCGGCGGCTAGCATCGGCGTGCATCCGGATTTCGGCTCGGGACTTTATCAGGGCCAAAGCATGGGTATTCCTTATCTGGTGGTTGGATCGCAACAGAGTCCGGTGACTATTATCTTTACCGCGTATGGCGACGAAAGCGATCCCGGCCCGATGCCGATTCCCGCTCAACGCGCCGATCGAGGGCTATCCGGTTCCCGGCAATGGCGACCGGCATGTACTCGTGCTCGACAACAGCAATTGCTGGCTGTACGAGCTTTATAGCTCCTACCCCGACACGGCACGTTGGAATGCCGGCTCGGCTGCCGTCTGGGACCTCACCGCTGACGAGCAGCGCCCCTATACGTGGACTTCCGCCGACGCTGCCGGTCTGCCGATTTTTCCCGGCCTGGTGCGCTACGATGAAGTCGCTGCCGGGGCAGATCAACCACGCGTTGCGGTTCACGCTGCAATCGAGCCGCGCCGCGTTCGTGCCGCCCGCGTCGCACTGGGCCGCGAATTCGACGAATGCCCTGGCCGCGCCGATGGGCATGCGCATGCGCCTCAAGGCCAGCTTCGATATCTCGCATTTTCCGCAGCCAACCAGGTGATTCTCAACGCGCTCAAGAAATACGGAATGATCATGGCCGACAACGGCTCGTCCATGTACATCAGCGGAGCGCCCGACGATCGCTGGGACAATAACGATCTTCACAATCTGGGGAACATCACCGCGTCCGACTTTGAAGTCGTGCAGATGAATCCGATTTATACGGCGGCGAATGTTCCCACAGGCGCAAATCCTGCGATTACCAGCTTCAACGCAAGTTCACAATCCGTCTCCGCGGGCAGCGCCCGTCACGCTGAGTTGGAACGTCACCGGCGCGTCCCATTTGATCGTTTCGCCCGATGTCGGCGCGGTGCGCGGAAACAGCGTGGTGGTCACACCCGGCCAGTCCACCACCTACACGCTGTACGCCACCAATGCGTTCGGACGCACTACGGCCATAATCAATATTACGGTGCATTAATTTGCTTTGTGCGTTGAGAAGCCGCGATGCGGCGACAATTGCCAATATCACAATTTGCGGAATTATCCGTCGGTAGGCTTCAGGGGCTAAAGCCCTGAACGAATGGCAGCGCAAATGTCGTGGCTGAAGCCACGACCCACAAACCCTTTCTATCTTTCCTTTACCTTGTTCAGAGCATGCGTGACAGCAAGAGATGATTTGTGGGTCACGGCTTCAGTCGTGACATAACTTCGGCATCATCAATTCGGCTTTAGCCGCTGGCGCATTGGGATTTCATATAGAACGCAGACTTTTCAGTGCGTCATGGCGTAAATCACGTAATTCACGCCGATGCGCATTCCCAGGTCGGAAAATTTTTGCGGATATCGCGGATCGTCCGACCATTCCCAGGAATCGCCGATATCGGAATTGAAGGAGATCGCCACCATGACGCGGCCCTGGTCGTCGTAAATGCCGCGCCAGTGCGCCTCGACGCCGTCGGCTTTGTAGCCCACCGCGCAGGTGCTCCGCGCCGGTAATCCGGTAGCGGTCATCCAAATCGAACATCGTGTGGAAGATCGGATCGTTGTTGGGGATTTCCACGATGGGACGGTCCGGGAAAACCTTCTTGATGCGCTCTTCGAACACCTGCCATTCCAGCGTGCCGTGGAAATCGTCGGCCATGAAAAATCCGCCGCGCAGCAGATAATCGCGCAGTTTCACGCTTGCTTGTCGGTGATGCCCCATTCGCCGACCTGCACGGCATAAAGAAACGGCCAGTTGTAAACCTCGTCGCCATCGTCGAGATTTACGCACTTGCTCGACCGAGCGCGTGTGGATGCGCGTCAACCGCCGGATCGCCTGGGAAATGCCCGATCCGCCGGCGGATAATCCTGCGTCCAAAGGGAGAGTCCCAGGCGCCAGTCTCCGTCGAAGCGCCCGCGATAGCCGTCATTCCAGCCCGGCGGATACATCAACCGCGCAAAGGCAAACTCCGTTTTCTCCTTCCAGTCCGGAGGCAGCGGCATTACCCCGTATTCCACGGACGGATATTCGCGGAAGGGCGCCTGGTAGGCATAGGCAGCGCCGACCAGGAACAAACGCGCACCCGAGCAGCCACCATGCCTTCACAATTCGCATTGCCCGTTCTCCTACCGAGGATATCACCATGGGATGCGGTCTCAAAGAGTCGGGCGGCGTTGGGGCGCCGGCTGCATTTCGAGGAGACAGTTCATCAGGACCAATCCGATTCCGTTTAGGATGAATAGATGGTTTTCGAGTAAATCGTCACCCACATGTAATTCACTGCGGACAGTCTTGCAGGGTGCGTTTGATCGACATGGAGTTAGGACGACGGAGAATCTCGCGCAGGGGTCTCCGCGCTTGAAAACCTAAGCCGCACCGGTGCGGATAAGCATCATGGTTGGAAAGCAGGTGGGCCTGGAGGGTAGGACCCGCTTTCTCGCAGCACAAAAGCGAATTCCAAGGGTGGTATCCTCTCACGGGCGGCCACTGTAGGCGGCAAGGTTAGAGGATGTCCTCGACCCCGCCAGAGGGGAGATAGGTGCTCGATAGATTAAGGTCGCGGACCCACGAGCTTCAGGAAATATGGAAGCCAGCAGGTTTGGTTTTCACCGCAATTTGGGTAATGGAGGCTGCTAAGAATTTTAAGAGCCATACTGGACCATTCAGCAACCTCACCCTAGCATGCTTGGCTTTGACCTTAGCCATTCTGTATTTCGTTCCGATCAAATCAGTTCAGCTTTTCGCAAAGAGGGTGCTCGCTTTCGTGGTGGATCTTGCACTGCTGGCCCTTTTTACGGTCGGTGTCATGGACCTCCTATATCAAGGTGCCGTCGTGGAACCGAGCGCGATAGTTTCCATGGCAATCGTGTGGTCCTGGTTTCTCCTATTCGTTTTATCCGACTGGCGACTCAAAAGCACGCCGGGGAAGTTATTGGTAGGTCTTCGGCTCCGAAGGGCCAGCGAGGGAAACATCGACCTCATTAAGTGTCTCGCTCGAAACTTTCTGACTCTCGCTGTTCCGATTATTGTATCCGGGCGCCTCCTAGGGATTCCCAACACGTACTCAAGGATGGGGACCATTGTGCGCTTGTCCTCGGGATATTCTCTTTTAGCGCTACTTCCGCTCTCCATAATCTTCTCGGGCGGCCAGGCGCTCCCCGATTTGCTGTTGGATATAGCAGTATTGCCCAAGCGAACCGCAATCAATCACTACCCTTCCCGGCTGAATAAGAAACGATGGCTGTTTCTATTCCTTGCTTCGACTCTTACCGGGTTCATTATCGGCTACGCCACAAGTCTTCAAGCGGAACTGGCGAGAAGGCCGCCGATACCTCCACTATCCGTGACCTACGAATCCGAATCGCAGTCCTCCGCCTGGTTATGGCCTCGCCTGCAGGCCGGAATCCCTAATCCAGATGTCTTTGTGCAAAACGTACAAGTGTTTTCTGCATCTGGCGAGCTGCCGTCAAGTATTTACGAGGCACTCGAACCTACACCGTGCTCCATTTCACCTAAAGCGCTAGCAGGATTCTTAATCGTCGAGGTGCAAGTCCGGCTACTCACTCCAACTCCTCTAAAGGCGGACCTGTATAGGAATTTGCAGGACACATTCAGCGCCGAGGTGCCCGCGAATAAGAGACCGGGATTTCTTCTGTTCGAAATCTCTACAAAACGGGGATTCGGAGCCTTCACCCTTACTTCAGAAGAAGACACAGTACTTTGCTTAGCGGGGTCTGATGGCAAGCCCCTTAATAGTTTTGCATTCGCAGGAGAAGCGGCTGTCGGAAGGGAGGCAATAAGCGAGGTGAGCGTCCTCTCTCTCGGTAGGTTGGAAGTATATTCCGAAATAGAAAAACTCCCGATCTGGTCGCGTTGATCGTCTGGGACAACCTGTGCGGTCACCGCGGCCAGCTGCCAGTGGGATCTTTGACGTTACTTCTCGCGTGATGCTGATGCCGGACCGGCGCGCAAAAGCGGCGCTCAGTCAGAGTGACGGCATTACGCCTTTTTTCGCAACCTGTTTAGCCATGTTCCGAACAGACTCTCCGCGGGCTCCCGCTATTTCAAATCGCCAAATCCGATCGCCGGAGCTGGCGTTGGGTTGCTGCCGTTGGCGTTGCTGCCGGTCTTAATCTGGGCTTGCATGCGATCGAGGGCGTCCCGGTCGAGCAGCCTGCCGTTCACGATCACCGACCGGATTTTCGCCGCGTTATCGATGGAGTCGAGCGGGTTGGCGTCGAGCAGGACCAGTTCGGCGACCTTACCTTTTTCGATCGTGCCCATGGAATCCAGCTTGCCGAAATACTCGGCCGCGTTTTTGGTGGCGATCTGCAGCACCTGCATCGGCGTGAGGCCGGCCGCGACCATCTCAGCCATCTCGTCGTGGAGATCGTAGCCGAACAGCCGGCCGTCGGTGCCGGTCAGCAGCTTGACGCCTGATTGCTGCATATCCTTGACCAGACGGTAAAACGCAGCATGCAGCATTTTCACCGTGGGGACATCTGCCTGATTGAAACTGTCGAAGCCTCTTTGAAACTCCGCGCGGAGTGCTGGCGAGGCGTACGCCAGACGCGGATCACTCATGGAGACCGGCGCAAGACGTTGCCGCACCAGAGTCGGGCAAATGTACGTGTCGTTCTTGACGAACTTGGCGAAGAGCGCCTTGCATTTCTCCGCGCTGTAGGTATCGATGAGGGTCTTCGCGTTGGTCACTATCCCATGTTCGCCCGCCTCCGCGAGGATCGCCTGCATCATTTTCGGTTCCTCGGTCGAACAGGCGGTCAGGATGCCCAGCAGATGCTCCTCGCTTTTCTGCCCAGCATCGGATGCTTCGCCCACGCTGACCGGCTTCGTCACGTGCCCCCAGAATACCAACCCCTGCTTCTTGGCCTCGTCGGCGATGGCGAAATAGGCGTCACGCGTGAGGCCGTCATGCACCTTGATGTTATCGACCCCAAGTTTCTTCAGGGAGTCGACCGCCGCGCGCCCCTGGGCTGCGGTGGCGATCTCGATCCAGCCCTTTCGCGGCGATGGGGCCCCTTCGAGCATCCCGCCGGCGATCACCAGGCGTGGGCCGATCACAGACCCCGCCGCGATCGCCTGACGCCATTCGAAATCCTCCCAGTACGGCAAATCGCCGAAGTCATCGGGTGTTCCCTGATCGCCCGCGTCGCGAACTCCAGTGACGCCGTTGACGATGTCGCCCCAAAGGACGTACAGCGCCAACTCTTTATTCTTTCGCATGAAGGTGTGCTGGTGCATTTCCCACAAGCCCGGGATCATGAACTTGCGGGTCGCGTTCGTGACCAAGGCATTCGCGGGCACGGTGACCGCTCCGAACTTGCCAAGGGCCGTGATGCGGTCACCGGAAACCACCACAGTCATGTCCGATTGCGCGGGCGCACCGGTGGCATCAATCACCGTAACGTGCGTGAAGGCAAGGGGTCGCTGGATATTCGCAAACTCCTGCTGGGCAATAGCAGGAGTGAAAGAAACGAAGACTAGTGAAAGCAAACCCAGTATTTTTCTGATCATGGCCTTGCTCCTGGCGGCTCTCGGCAAGAAATTCTGCCATTCGGCCGGGAAGTCTAGCCCTGCGGCCCTGTCGAGTCAATCGCAAGTCACCCTGTGCTCTGGGGGATCGGTGAAACGTTATTGCAAATGCTACAAAATTTGACAATCGACGTCACCATTCGCCGGGATCTGTGCATTAGCCTGTGCGATCGGATCATAACGTGATAGATTGCGCCCCAGTGTCCCTTCCGAAAGGAGCGGCCAAACTCATGAAGATAAATCGCGTGTTTTGGATGGTCCTGTTTGCGGCTATTCTCTTGTGCCTCCCTGCTGCCACCGCTGCAAAATCGTGTGAAGATTTAACTGCCCTTTCACTGCCGGATACCACAATCACGTTGGCTCAGTCCGTCGCGGCGGGCGCCTTGACTTTGCCGGTCGCGGCCGGACCCGGGAATGCCGGAATAGCAGATGGGAAGACCAACGCTTTGCCGGCGTTCTGCCGGGTTGCGTTTAACTTGAGACCGACGAAGGACTCGGACATCAAGGCGGAACTGTGGTTGCCGGCATCCGGTTGGAACGGAAAGTTCATGGCCCTTGGCAACGGCGGCTGGGCGGGCACAATTCCATACGGAACCATGCTCGACCCTCTTGCGCGCGGATACGCCACCGCTTCAACAGATACGGGCCACGACACCACGACGCCGGGCGGAAGTTTTGCGCTCGGCCACCCCGACAAGCTCATCGATTTTGGGTATAGGGCGGTCCACGAAACTACGCTCAAGGCCAAGGCGATCATCGCGGCTTACTATGGCGGCGCTGCCAAGCTTGCCTACTGGAACGGATGCTCCTCCGGTGGCCGAGAGGGATTGAAGGAAGCGCAGCGCTTCCCGGCTGACTTTGATGGAATCGTCGCGGGCGCGCCTGCCAACTACTGGACACATCTCGGGGCCCAGCAGCTTTGGATCGCGCAAGCTGTTCACAAGGACGAAGCCAGTTACATTCCGCCGAACAAATATCCACTCATCCACAATGCGGTGCTTCAGGCATGCGACGCCCGCGACGGGGTCAAAGATGGAGTGCTGGAAAATCCGACGCGCTGTAAGTTCGATCCAAAGGTGCTGGAATGCAAAGGTGCGGACGGCCCAACTTGCCTGACCACACCGCAAGTGGAGGCCGCCCGGAAGATTTACAGTTCGGTGGTAAACCCGCGCACAAAAGAGCAAATCTATCCGGGCTTGATGCCCGGGGGCGAACTAAATTGGGCTGGCCTGGCTGGTCCCGAAGCCCTCACGATTGCGGTAGACCATTTCAAATACGTTGTGTTCAAGAACACCAACTGGGACTACAAGACGCTCAATTACGATGGCGACATAGCACTCGCAGACCAGGCCGACGACGGCACCATCAACGCGATTGATCCCAATCTGAAAGCGTTTTTCGCCCACGGCGGAAAGCTTTTGCAGTATCACGGGTGGGCCGACCAATTAATATCTCCTCTCAACAGCGTCAACTATTACGAGAGCGTGCGGAAAGCGCTGGGACTTTCCAGCAAGGTGAGCGACTCGTACCGCCTGTTTATGATTCCGGGCATGGCCCATTGCCGTGGCGGAGAGGGAATCAATAGCTTTGACTCGATCACCGTCTTGGAGCAGTGGGTGGAGAAGGGCAAAGCACCCGATCAGATCGTGGCGTCCCGCGTGCGCGACGGGAATACGGATCGCACGCGTCCGTTGTGCCCGTATCCGCAGGTCGCAACGTACAAGGGGACCGGAAGCACAGACGATGCTAAGAACTTCGTCTGTGCAACCGAGAAGTGAACCGGGCCGAACATCTGTCGAAAGTATTCCGAGGTTGGGAACGACGCCAGTAAGTCCCTGCGAGCGTTGTTCGTTGTGAGGAGAGAAAGCAGGGAAAGGCAGTGACTCAGGTTGAAGGATGCATGCCCTCACCGCCCCGGAATACACGGGACGGTGAGGCCTCTACAAAACCGTCCCACCCTGTACACATTGGTGGACGTTGAATTTGTAGAGGCCGCCCGTTTTTGGGGCGGGCACCGGTCTGATCTCTGAACCGTCGAAATGAGTCACCTCACAGGCAAACCCGTCCTTGACACCAGAGAGCAGGGGGCCTACGATTCGCGTAAAGATCGGAGCAAAATGTGCGCGAAGACTCACCCAGCAACTTACCATTCAGGACGACTCTAGGAAGGTTTTCATGCGGCGAGCTATCCGATTCTTCTTATTGCTGGCTTTAGGATTCTTCGGTTTGACCACCGGCCTCATGGCGCAATCCACCAAGCCGGGATCGACCTTCAAGCCCAATCCTAGCTTGAACGATCAGCAAAAGAGGGGGGAGTTTTTGTTTTTGGAGCGCTGCGCGCTTTGTCATGTGCCCAAATATGGTAAGGAAGTGTCCCACCGAAGATCCCGCCCGTTTGGTTTAACCTGGAAGGATTGTTCAAGAATGCCCAGCCGGACCAGGAAAACACGGTGCGAGAATTCATTATCAATGGCAGCGACAGGATGCCCGGTTGGCAGTATACCCTGGAACCCAAACAAATTGACGATGTGATTGCTTACCTGAAGACTCTATAGGTTTAGTTGCGGAGGACTAACATGTCAAAAGTTACGGGCTGGGTCCTGATGTTTGGCGTAGTTGTCGTCTCGACAGGTTTATATTGGCCCAGGGCGCCCCCATGCCAGAGTCCGCTATGCGGGGCACGGTGACCTCGTCGGATGGGAAGCCGCTGGAAGGCGTGCCCGTCTCGGCGCGCGCCGAAGAGTCAAACCGTCACGACGGCCGTCTATACCGACCGTGAAGGAAAATATTTTTTCCCGCCGCTGACGCCGCCGCAAAAGGATGGACAGTACAAAGTGTGGGCGCAGGCAGTGGGATTTGAACTCAACCAAACCGAAACCAGGCTCTCCGCCGGGAAGACAGTCGAGCAAAATCTGGTGCTGAAACCTCTCAAGGATATCAGCACTCAGCTCTCCGGCTCCGAATGGATGGCGAGCTTGCCGGAGAATACCGCCGATGATCGCAGGATGAAACGGGTGATCGGCGCCAATTGCCTCAACTGCCATCAGAGCAGCTTTTTCTGCAAAATCGCTTTGATTCAACGGTTGGACTGCCGTCGTGAATTTTATGGCGAGAGGATGGCGACAGCGCACAGAATACCGGGAGCCAGAATGGATTTCTTCAGGGATATCGAGAAAGAAATTGTCGGGTATTTAGCGCGAGTTCGCGGGCCAAATTCCGCGCCCATCGACTTCAAGCCGCGTCCACGGGCCACCGGCGAAGCAACTCAAATTGTGGTCACCGAATATGATGTCTCGCCCGGACACTTGCCTGGCTATTCGGTGGTCGGGAACGGCACCGACTGGTCTTTGGGTACTCCGTCCCGGACCGAATCCGCCGCCACCCACGATTTTGTGTGGGACCCGCGAGGCTACGTTTGGTTTCCAGACAACGTCACTCCGGGCCGCACGATTGGAAATTGGATCCCAAGACCGGAAAAGTCACCGATTACAAAGATATGAGTGAAAACGGCAAGGTCGTCAATTCTCACGACATTTATGTAGATCACGATGGCATCATTTGGGTCAATAACGGAGTGGATGAAACGATTGATAAGTTCGATCCCAAAACTGAACAATTTCACCGCTTCCCGCGGCCTGCATCAGTCCCCCGAGGAATTGGCCGTTTGTTTGACGAAGACTCCAAGGGAAACATCTGGCAGGGCATTCAGGGAGGCCGCCATTAAGAAGTGGATCCGGTACACAAAGTTGCAGTACCCACGGCCGATCCGCACCAACCGGGCGGGGCTGTAAAGCTGGACCCGAAAACCGGCGAATATACTTCTACAAGGCGATCACGCCCGCTTTGACCACCTATGGCGTTTCCGTGGATGCTCGAAGACAACGTGTGGTTCACGCGGACCGGCCGTGACCTGATTGAGTTGTGGACGCCCATACCGGCAAAGTAGAGCGAGATCAACCTGAGCGCGAGGGATAAAGATGACATCGAGCATACCTCACTCGATGACGAACTCGCGGCGAAGTTCGAGCCGGTGGACGAGCAAGGAAATCCGTGGCAAAAGGCGCCACGCAGACAAGCCTCTGACAGGAAGAATGGGTCGCATGGGTTGCCTTTCCAAAGCTAGTGCGCTGGCGAAAATAGATATCCACACGCGGAAGGTGACCGAGTACCCTTTTCCGTACCGCTATGCTTTCCCGTACGCACTGGCTGTGGACAAGAATCATATGGTGTGGGTTGGCGCCTTAGACACAAATAGCATTTTCAAATTCAATCCGTCTACCGGAAAGTTTACGGAATATCCTCTGCCTTCGGTGGGAACAGATATCCGTCTGTTACAGTGGATGATAGTACTGACACTCCCACCGTCTGGGTGGCTTACTGGCAGACGAGCAAGATCGCGCGGGTTCAGTTCAGGGGCGCTGCTGGCAATCAGTCAGCTGCTCGCGCCGGTAATTAGCACGACGCTTCCAGGGTTTGTCGGACCAGGTCGGGCATACCTCGCAATCACGGAAGCGAAATTTCCTGGAACTCCCAAACCGCACCGACTATTGAATACATGCGGACCGAAACGAACGCGGGTTCGTCATAGTGGGGGACGAAACTCGCCTGGTGAGACCGCCAGGGTTGAGATAAACCGGAGGAGGATACCATGTTAGATCTGAGGACCCTGTGTCGCGCCGCGGCTGCAGCAGCGGTAGCGCTCATGATTACGTTCGCTGCGTCGTCTTTGGCCGCCGATATCTTCGACGATTGGGACACGGTGAAGCCCCCGCCGCGGCCCGAGCTCAAACCGGTGACACTCGAAGGTTCGACGACGGCTCTGCTCATTCTGGACATGATGAAGAGCTTGTGCGCCGGCCGCCCGCGCTGCGTGGCCACGATTCCTAACGTCAAGCGACTGCACGACGCCGCGCGCGCGGGAGGAGCAATGGTCTGGTACAGCGTTTTCGGCGCCCAAGGCAGCACCACTCCTGCAGACGTGATCGATCTCGGATTTATGCCGCGTGATGGCGAATGGGGGCTGGCGACCGGACCAGATAAATTTCTTGGCACGAGTCTGGAGGAGAAGCTGAAAGCGTGCGGCATCAAGACCGTGATCGTGTGCGGCACTTCGTTTCAGGGGGTCGGTATTGGCGCTGCCTCGGGTGCGGCACAGCGGGGCTACAAGGTTATCGTCCCAATCGATTGCCTGTCATCGGAAGATCCCTATATGGAGCAATACGCGGCCTGGCATCTCTTCAAAGGCGGACCGCAGGTCGTCACCAGCCAAGTGACGCTGACCCGTAGTGCGATGGTGAAGTTCTAATTCTCATCTCGATCGACCCGTGACCGCATCGAGAGCGGGTGCGCCGCCAGGCAACGCCGCCTACCGTGAAGGTCAAAACGCAATTCCTTGCATGCTACTATTTACATTAGTCTTAATGCCTTTCTAAGCTGAGGAAAGGTACCTTTCCGCTGATAAGGCTGTCGTCCGGCCGTGGGCGGACCACTCATTACAACTTGAGAGTTATGGCTAGAATCTATTTATGTCTCTTGGCGCTCGCAATGGCAGGCAACGCGATGGCGCAACGCGCTCCTCAAACCGTCGCCGTCGCGGGCACGGTCCTCGACCCCAGTGGAGCCTCGACACCGGATGCGACCGTAACACTAAAGCAGGGGAGCAGCATCCGGGCAGAGGGTAAGACGGATACTGCGGGAAAGTTTCGCTTCGATGCCGTCCCTCCTGGGAATTATTCAATTGAGGTCCAGCGCGAGGGATTCAAGACCTCAACCACTTCGATCAGGGTCTCCTCACAATCGCCCCCATCGTTGACGATCAAGCTTGCACTGCAGGCAATTTCCTCCGAAGTGTCCGTATCGGGAGACGAATCTGTACAAGTTTCGACGGAGGCCGCCGAAAACCGCGATACAGCATCCGTTGACCAAAGCCTCCTGGAAAAGGTTCCGGTTTTCGACCAGGATTACGTTGCCACCATGTCGACCTTCCTGGATGCGGCATCCGTCGGTACGAATGGCCCACAAGTCATGGTAAACGGAGTGGAGGTGAGCAGCGTCATAGCTTCCGCGTCCACCATTCAGGAAGTTCGCATCAACCAGAATCCTTACTCCGCGGAAATCGCTCGTCCCGGCAGAGGAACGATTGAGATCATCACAAAAGATCCCACCTCCGCATACCACGGGGCGTTAAATTTCCTGTTTCGCGATTCTGCCTTGAACGCCCGTGACCCGTTTTCACTGGTGCGCGCCCCCGAACAACGCCGCATTTTCGAGGGCGCGTTCGGCGGCCCTGTGGGGCACAGCAAAAGTTGGTCGTTTCTCATCTCGGGCCACCGCCAGGAGGAGGATCTGGAATCCATTGTGTATGCCCAAGGGCCGAGCGGTACGATTCAAGAAAGTGTGCCAAGCCCAAGACGCGACACCCAGCTCTCATTTCGAATTGGTCATCAATTTTTCAAAGCCATGGCGTTTTCTGGCAGTACAACGAATGGGATTATCCTAGTTTCAACCAGGGAGTGGGCGGGGTCGTGCTGCCCGAGGCGGCCACAAGTTCCAATCAATGGGAACGTGAACTGATTTTCAATGACCGCTGGGCGCCGTCTCCAAAGTGGCTATCCCAGTTCCAAATTCTGATTGGCCAGGAGCGCCATGCGACGACCAGCGTGAACGCAGCGCAACGGGTCGTGGTTCAGGATGCATTCACATCCGGTGGCGCACAGACCGATCAATTGAACACTGAAAACCATATTCAACTGAATGAGATTGTGAGCTGGTCGGGCGGCAATCACTTCGTGAAATTCGGTTTGAATGTGCCGGACTTAAGCCGCCGGGGAATCGAAAATCACAATGACTTCGGGGGTACGTATTCCTTTTCGAGCTTGGCGGACTATGCGGCGCAGCAGCCTTATTCTTTTGAGCAGCAGCAGGGCTCCGGGAGGGTGGTGTACTGGCAAAAGGAGCTGGGAGCATTTGTTCAAGACGACTATCGCTTGCGGCCGAACCTTACGCTCTCCCTCGGCCTCCGGTACAATTGGCAAAACTATCTTCGCGACAATACGCAATTCGCACCCAGGTTCGCTTTCGCCTACTCTCCGGTCAAAAGTGGAAAGATTGTCTTTCGTGGCGGCGCCGGAATATTTTACGACCGCACGGGGGCAGGCCCCATCGGAGACGTGCTCCTCTACAACGGACAACTTATTCTGAGTTACCTGCTCATCAATCCGAGTTATCCGAATCCCTTTTTGAATGGCGGCTCGCTGACCTCACAACCTACGAGCACAGTACAGTTCGATCCGGCCATTCGTGAGCCCTACACGATTCAATATAGTTTCGGAGTGGAACGGGAATTCAAGAAGCAGACCACCATTGCTGTGACCTATAGCGGCTCGCGCGGGATAGACCTCTTCCGTTCGCGGGATATTAATGCACCTCTTGGACCCGACTATCTGATCCTCCCAAATCCTGCATTAGGATTTGTCCGGCAGATCGAATCCAACGGCCGTCAAGCCGGGGATTCACTCAATATTACGGTTCGCGGAGTGTTGACGCATCGCCTGACAGGGCTGATCCAATACACGTTGAGCCGCACGGAAAATAACACCGGGGGAATCAACTGGTATCCGGCCAACCAGTACGACTTCACGGGGGAATGGTCGCGAGCAGATTTCGACCAGCGGCACCGGCTGAATCTTCTGGAGAGCTTCAATCCAGGCAAATCATTTACGATTGGTGTCGGTTTGGCTCTGGCTACGGGCAAACCCACCAACGTGACGACGGGACAGGATCCTTATCATACTGGCTTGGCCAACGAGCGCCCCGATGGCGTACCTCGCAACAGTTTGCAAGGACCTGGCTATGCGAATTTCGATTTTGCGTCTGTCGCGGATTTCTACCTGAACAAAGACAAGAAAGAAAAGGGCAAGGTCCTTACCTTTGGCTTCGACGCATTCGACGTGATCAATCACGTAAACTACCCCTATTATGTGGGTGACCTTAGTTCCCCCTTTTTTGGACAAGCCGTTTCCGCGTATCCTACCCGGCGTCTTCAATTGACTTCCCGATTCAAGTTCTAGCTGCTCGGGCACTGGTCCCCCGCAGTCGAGCATAAGGGGTCGGCGAGAAGGCAAAACCCATTCTGAGACCGGGATGATCTGGCGATGGTGCGGTTAAGCCGTGGAGGAATCCGACTTCAGCTAACTGCAAACTAACCGGTTTTGGCAAGAGCAGGCCCCTCCGCTTCCAAGGACTGATTTCAGGTGACTGTAGTCTGTGCGTACAGTCGGTCTGCCTGGTGGACATGGCCGCCAGCCATCGATGTTGGCCTGTCTGTATCTCATTGATTCTATGGATGTAGAGGGATGTGGCAAAGGCATCCCACGTGCCCTATATGTTGGCGTGTTCAATAGAGATCAAAACCGGAGACTCGCCAAGCAGGATCGGTGGCTTAACCTGACCCCACAGGGGTTTTGGCGAAGAAAGGCTCGCATCCAATGATCGCTGCAATCCTACTGTGCATTTCCATTGTCGCATGCGGCCAATTTGGTTTTTATTACTGGCGCGCAATGGTCCTGAGCGTCTCAGCTTTGCCGGTTTCTGATCGCCTTCGGGTGGCCGCAAAGATTGCGACCACGCAAGTGGGATCTCGCGATTTTGGAGCCATCATGAGCACCCGCGACTGGTTCCCGACCTGGGTGGCTCCCGTGGCGGCTTCCGCGCAATCCGGACGTACTATGCGGTGGTCGAAAAGCTGGGACGTCTGATTCCCTCTTTAGCGCAATGGTCTGAAGCGGAAATGATTACCTGCTCGCGCTACGCGGCCGTGCTCGTGGACCAGCACCTCGAACGCAACTTAATCTGCGCCGCACAGATGCGCGGGATGTAGCACAAGCTGCTTTTCAGCAACTCAAGGCATCTATTCGGTCGTCAGTTTGAATGAGGGTAAGATTCATGGCCAATGATCCATCAAAAATCTCTCTCACTGGAAAGGTTCCGATCGAAGTGTTTGGGACGGACCTCGATGGACAACAGTTCATCGAACAGTCCCGAACGCTGTCGGTTACGCGTGACGGCGCGATCATTCCTCTGACGAACAAACTGGCCCCGGAATCCGAATTGATCGTTCGCAATCCGGCCACCAAGCAAGAGGCGGTCGCTCTTGTGGTGGACCCCGTCCGGGATGAGATTCATGTTCGCGTTTATGGAATTGCGTTTGTCGACAAGTCTGTGAACTTATGGCAGATCGAATTCGCCGAAATGCATTCCAAGAAGACGATCGTCATGGAGTGCAGCCGCTGCCATGAGGTTCACGCCGTATCACTGGGTGATATTGAAAGAGAGATTCTGGAATCGAAGCAATCGCTGATGCGGCACTGCCAGTGCAGCAATTCCGCGACGCTATGGAAGCGAACGGATCGAACCGTAACCGAACCAACCGTCGCAGCAGAAGAACAGGCCGACCGGAAGCGACCAAGTCCCGCTCCCGACAAACTCGCTGCGCGCGGCGGCGCGGAGAGACGACGGCAGAAGCGTACCCCCATGAAGGCCTCTGCCTACATTCGACGTTACGGCGCCCAAGAAATCGTCGAGTGTGAAGACGTATCTCGCGGCGGCTTCCGCTTCAAAAGCCGGCAGGCATATCCGGTGGGAAGCATGATCCAGGCGGCCGTCCTCTACACGAAAAGTAGCGGCGACTTATTTGTAGCGGGTCGAATTGCCTATCAGCAGAAATTGGATGGCGGATTCTACAGGCACGGTGTGGCCTACGTCGAGTCCGCCAAGTAATCTGCCCCAAAATCCCAATTCGATTGTGAGCACTCCCGTGGCGTTCTATGCGCGGGTTGCAACCCGCTTGCCGGCGAGCACGGTGGCGACTCGGGAAGAGTCTCTGGCGCCCAGTCCGTTTGTTCCCGAAGTTATCCTCGAATTCGAAAGTTCCCTTCCCTCAGTTCGAGCACCGCAACGTCGGCCGGCGCACCCACTTTCAGCGTGCCGCGGTTGCGGAAGACCGGAAATACGCGGGACGCATTGACGGTCGCGCACGCCACCACCTGGTCGAGCGGCATGCCCAGCATCAGGAACTTCGACATCACGTTCGGAAAGTCGATGACCTGGGCGGTGCGGCCTTCGGGAGTCCAGTCGGTCGAGAAAGTGTCCGGCAGGAAGCCCGCCTTCAGCACGCTGTTCGGCCATATCCCACCGCAAATGGCCGGTGCGCCCATTGCCGAGATCGAACCGGACGCCGCGGCGGCGGGCGGCCATCACCTCCGGCAGAATGTGCCCGGCGTCGTCGATGATGCTGTTCGGCGGCGGCGCAAACATGTGGGTGACGATATCGCCAGGTTTGAGGAGCGCGAGCAGCTTGGGCAGCGGCGACATCGTCTGACCCATATGGATCATCACCGGCAGATGGAACGACGAGGCCACTTCCTGCGCGCGCCGGAGCACCTCGAAATCGTTCGGGCCGGCGACGTCCCGCGACAGCCGCGCCTTGACTCCGGCGATCATGTCGCGGTTGCGCCCGATCGCCTCGCGCGCGGCGCCGACGTCGGCGCGGTTGAGGTCCATCGTGTCGCCTTCCGGCAGAATGCCGGCGCGCCCGATGTTGATCAGAACGCGGCACGGTTGCGGCGCCGATTTGGCGACCGCAATGGTTTCGCCGATGCGATCCGCGCCCTGCGATCCCGCATCGATCAATCCCGGTCACGCCGTCGGCGAGGCACAGCGCCGGCCCATCTTTGACGCGCGCCGCGTGGGTGTGGATATCGATCAACCCGGGCACCACCAGCTTGCCGCGCGCGTCGATCGTTTCCGCGGCGTCGGCCGAGATGTTGGCCTCGATCGCCACGATACGGCCATCGGCGATCGCCACGTCACGGATCGCGTCGAGCTTGCGCGAAGGATCGATGACGCGCCCGCCCTTGACGATCAGGTCGTATTTCGCCGGCTGTCGCCGCGAGCACGTCCGGAATACGGACGAATGCCGCAGCGCCTGTGGCCGTGCAGACAAACTGGCGCCGGTTCATCATGTTGAATTTCCTCCAGATTGCCGGCCGCGTGAGCGCATTGTGCCCGCGATCGTCAGCGAAAAGACAACGTCGGCGCTTATTTGCTGACCAGATTTAGTGTTGCCTGGGCACTTTATACCGGACATGAAGCAGGGTCAATTTATGATGCGCTGGCATACTGAAAACCGGCCCATAATCCCTGCGCGGACGCAGGATGAAATGACGAACGAGCAGGGTTTGCTTGCCCAGCCCGCGCCCGCGGGCGGATAATGCCGGGAGCAGTTCGGTGCAAAAGTTCAGGGTGCCAAACGATGGCGCCAGTCGACAGGGGAGGCCATCATGGCAACGGCAAAACTCTCGGAACCGGAGATCGCGGCGGAGCTAAAGAAGCTTGCCGGTTGGAGTGTGGTGAACGGGAACCTGCATCGCGTGTTTGAATTCAAGGATTTTTCGCAGGCGTTCAGCTTTATGACGCGGGTTGCGCTCGCCGCAGAGAAAATGGATCATCACCCGGACTGGTCGAACTCCTGGAATAAAGTCACCGTCGATTTGTGCACGCACAGCGCGGGGGGCCTGACGAAAAATGATTTCGATCTGGCGGGGAAGATTCAGCAGATCCATGGCGGTTGAGGATCGCGCGAGATTTCATGATGGGAAGCCGCCAATACCAACAATCTACGCGGCGGCCTCGCTGATATCGATTGGAACAAAAGGAATTTGGATTTTCTCGCTATCGGTTTCTCTGGCAGTAGAAAAACTTGCGGACTTCTGCTTGGTGACGGCGAGCCGTGCAACTTGCTCTTTGGCGAGGCCCAACGCAAAATTAAAGAAGTAATCTCAGAGTCAAGACCACTCGTAAATTTGGTAATTGAAGCGCCCTTGTCCGTTTGGTTCGATTGTGATGGCAACCCTAAACGTCGAAAAATTGAATATGAGAACGGAAAAACGCGCGCATGGTATTGCGGCCGGGGCTGTTCTGTGATGTGGCAGCGATATATCTAATCAACGAAATCAAGGAGTGCAGACCCAAGATCCCAGTTCGTTTGTTTGAGGGTTTTGTTACCTTCAAAGCCGCCAACAGGTCGGGGCATAAGCTTGACGTAATCTCTCTTCGTAACGTTGTACGGAATCCGCATACAAGCGCGCATTCGGTATACACTGACTGCGAGCTGAAGGTAGCCCCCTCGGACAGCTTTTGAGTGCCACCGCCATTTTGGCTTTGACATCGGAATTCCGCCGGTCATTAAGCCACGCTCGTAAGTGTCTCCGACCTTGGTTGAAAGTCATCTGGCGTGTGTTTGATAGAATGGTGGCCGCGAGGGAGTAAGTGGGCTTGTTTTTCGAGGATGAGTGAAAACAATCGGAAAGCAGAAACAGTTAACGCCAGAAGCGCCGAGGACGAGCGCGTATTCGAGGGCTACCGGCGCTGGGGGTATCTTGCGGCAAACCTCGATCCGCTGGGCTTCCTTGCTCCGATTGAACATTCTGAGCTGGTCCTCGAAGGCCCGGCGGCCGCGGCGGCGCGAAAATTCTACTGCGGCACGATCGGCGCGGAATTTTTTCACATTGATGACCCTTCACGGCGCCGTTGGATTGCCGAACGCTTCGAATCGGATGCGCCACAGCCCGAGCGCGCCTTCATCCTCGAGCGGCTGATTCGCGCCGAGCTCTTCGAGCAGGTTTTGCAGGCGCGTTACCTGGGCAGTAAAAGGTTCTCGCTCGAAGGAGTCACGGCGCTCATCCCTCTGCTCGACAGTGTGCTGGAGGCGGCGGCGCGAGCGGGCGGTGAACAGATCGTGCTGGGCATGAGCCACCGCGGGCGCCTCAACGTGATGGCGCACATCGCGGGACAACGCGCGGCGGATATTTTTGCGGGGTTTGAGGACGTGGACCCGCGCAGCGTGCTGGGCAGCGGGGACGTCAAATATCACGTCGGTGCTACGGGAGAATACCGCACGCGCGATGGCCGGAAACTGAGCGTGCATCTGGCCTCGAATCCCAGCCACCTCGAAGCAGTCGATCCTGTCGCCATCGGACGCGCCCGCGCCAAGCAGGCGCGCATCGGCGAAGGCAGCCGCTCGAAAGTTCTCGCGATCGTGCTGCACGGCGACGCCGCGTTTGCGGGCCAAGGCGTCTGGGCTGAGACGTTAAATTTTGCCGAGATCGGCGCCTATTCGGTTGGCGGCACGATCCACGTCATCGTCAATAATTTGCTCGGCTTTACGACGCCGCCGCGGCAGCTGCATTCCTCGCGTTTCGCTTCTTCACTTGCCAAGCGCCAGGAAATTCCCATATTCCACGTGAATGGCGAAGACCCGGACGCCGTGGTGCGCGTCGGGCAAATGGCGCTCGAATATCGCCACACATTTGGCAGCGACGTGGTGGTGGACGTGATCGGTTACCGGAGGCACGGCCACAGCGAGGTGGACGACCCAACCATCACGCAGCCGCTGTTGTACGCCAAAATCAAAGATCACCCGCCGCTGTGGCAAATCTATGCGAAGCAAATTGGCGACAGATGCAACCGCGACCATCGAGGCCGTGCGCACAGAGCTCGAAGCCGCGCACCAGGCCGCCAGCAACATGCAGAAAAAACCGCGCCTGCGCAGACTGCCGCCCTACTGGTCGCCTTACAAGCGCGGCCGCTTCGATAGCGCCTACGAAGTGGATACCGGAGTGTCACGCCGACGTGCTTGGCAGCGTTGCGGACAAACTGACGAGCTACCCACCCGACTTCGCGATTCATCCGAAAATAAAAAAACTGCTCGAACAGCGCTCGGAAATGGGGCACGGCAAACGGCCCGTGGATTACGGCATGGCCGAAGCGCTGGCGTTCGGAACGCTGCTGCTGGGAGGCACGCCCGTGCGGTTCACCGGGCAGGACACCCGGCGCGGCACGTTCAACCAGCGTCATGCGGCGCTGGTGAGTACGCGGACGGCATCCGAGTACGTGCCGCTCGAAAATTTAGCTCCCGGGCAGGCGCGCTGCGAAATTTACAACTCCACGCTTTCCGAAGCGGGCGTGCTGGGTTTTGAATACGGGTATAGCCGCGACTATCCCGAAGCGCTGGTGCTCTGGGAAGCGCAATTCGGGGATTTTGCTAACGGCGCGCAGGTGATCATCGATCAATTCATCAGCGCGGGCGAGGACAAGTGGGACCTTCCCTCCGGCGTGGTGATGCTCTTGCCGCACGGGCATGAGGGCCAGGGCCCGGAACACTCCAGCGCCCGCATTGAGCGTTACTTGCAACTTGCCGCCGAGGACAACATTCAAGTTTGCCAGCCGTCGAACGCCGCGCAGTATTTTCAGCTGCTGCGGCGGCAGGTGCTGCGGCGCTGGCGCAAACCTCTCGTGGTGTTCACGCCCAAGAGCATGCTGCGGCATCCTGATGCCTCTTCGCCCATCGAGGATTTTTCCCGGCCGCGATTCGAGTGGGTGGTGCCCGATCGCGAAGTGACCTCCGCGCAGCGGATCCT
This sequence comes from Terriglobia bacterium, assembly GCA_963705015.1. GTDB lineage: Bacteria > Acidobacteriota > Terriglobia > Acidiferrales > UBA7541 > Palsa-360. Next base: position 3,130,986 of record CAVPIN010000002.1, on the reverse strand, counting down.
GATCTGCAGCGGAAAAATCGGCCACGAGCTGCGCAGCGAACGCAAGAAGCGCGGCGATACGAGCACGGCCATCCTGTTTCTCGATCAGTTGTATCCCTTTCCGAAACTGGAGCTGCAGGCGGAAATTGCGCGCCATCCCGACGCGCGCGAAATCGTCTGGGTGCAGGAAGAACCCGCCAACATGGGCGCGCTTTCCTACGTCCTGCCGCGCATCCAGCATTACATTCCGGATATTCCGGCGCGCTCGGTAAAGCGCTCGGCCAGCGCCAGCCCGGCCACAGGATCGGCGAAGGCGCACGAGCTCGAGCAAAAAACATTGATTACGCTGGCGTTCACTACTGGTCCCAGCTGACGGACGCTGCAACGCGCGACGCTTTGAGGAGATGATGAAGATGCGATTGAAAATCGGGAAGCAAATCATTCTGGCGGCGCTACTGTGTAGCGCGGCGGTCTGCGCCTCCGCGCAGCAAAATACCCCGCTGACCGCTGTGCCGCCCAAGGAAGGTGATTTCATCGCCAGGGATTTCAAATTTTCAGACGGGCAATCGCTTCCCGAAGTTCGCCTTCACTACACGACAATTGGCACGGCGCAGCGCGATGCCAGCGGGCGCGTCAGCAATGCGGTGGTGATTCTCCACGGCACCAATCGCGCCGGCCGCGTGTTCCTTGTCCCCTCATTCGCGGGCGTGCTCTTCGGCCCCGGCCAGTTGCTGGACGCGTCCAAATACTATCTGATCCTCCCCGATCAACTCGGCGCCGGCATGGGAAAATCCACCAAGCCGAGCGACGGTTTGCGCGCCAAGTTTCCGCATTATGATTATTCGGACATGGTCCGCGCATCGCAGCTGCTAGTGAAAGAAGGTTTGCACGTCGACCATGTGCACCTGTTCATCGGTACATCCATGGGCTGCATGGAGGGTTTTTTGTGGGGCGAATCGAATCCCAGTGACGTCGATGCCATGCTCCTGCTTTCCTGCCTGCCCGTTGAAATCGCTAGCCGCAACCGCATGGTGCGCAAGATGATGGTCGACGACATTCGCAAAGATCCAAGTTGGAACAACGGAAACTACACGCAGCAGCCTTATGGGTTGCGCGCCGCGCTCGGCCACCTGCTGGTCGTGGGGAGCGCTCCGGTGTACTGGCAAAAGGAATATTCCACCGCCGCGCTGGCCGATAAATATGTCGATGAATACATCGAAGAGAACATGAAAACAACCGACGCGAACGATTTTATGTACCAGTACGACGCGTCACGCGATTACGACGCGTCGAAAGGTCTCGGCAAGATCACCGCGAAAGTGCTGCTCGTCGATTTTCAGGAGGATTTCTGGAATCCGGCGGAGCTCGGTATTGCGGAGCAGGAAATCAAGAAAGTGAAAAATGGGAAATTTGTGCTGCTGCCGTTCGGCGATCTTTCGCGCGGGCACTACACTTTTTTTCAGGCCGCGTTCTGGCAGAGCCATCTCGCCGAGTTCCTCAAAGATTTGAAGAACTGACGTAGCGCCGGCGTCTCGCTGGCGATTTGGTGGGACTTCAACATGCCACAATTTCGCCGGCGAGACGCCGGCGCCACGAAAACCGCCCGATTCGCAACGGAGGTCATAATTCCCATTCTTCTAAGCCGGAGAGTTGTGAGAAATGAGGCTGGCCGAGCCCATCCTACTCAAACTGTTTTCGGAAAGCCGCAAGCTGCTGTTTTAAGTCCGCGACCTGTTCACGCAGGCGAGCGACTTCCGCTTCGAGGCGCGTAATCCGGTCGCCATTTTGACTTCCGGCTGCCGTGCTGCTGGTTGTTACTCCAGATTCGGGCACAGGCTCCCATCCCGCCACATCCCCGCAGAGCAAGTGGGCGTAACGCGCCTCTTTGGTTCCCGGCTGTTTTGGAAGAACCTTGACCAGTGGCGGCTCGCGTTTGATCAGGCGCTGCAGCGTGGATTGCACGATGCCTAAATCTTCAAACTTGTGCATGCGATCGGCGCGATTGCGGAGCTCACCGGGAGTCTGCGGGCCTCGCAACAACAACTCGCACAGGATGGCGATCTCGTGCCGCGTAAAGTTGTAGGCTTCCTGGAGCCGGTGCTCGAACTTGCTCACGCGGCTTTCCATATTGTCGGCCGGCCCCGCTAATCCATTTTTCTCGAGGGCGCGCAACGCCTGCCGCACGGCATCCTCGTCCAGGCTCATGAATGGATCGCGATTGGATTTCTGGTTGCACGCGTGAACCAGCGCGTTGAGCGAGAGCGGATAATATTCCGGCGTGGTGAGTTCCTTTTCGATCAGAGAACCCAGCACCCTCGCTTCCACTTCGCTCAGAAGAATATCCATGGGACGAAATCATACCGCATGCAGGATTGGCCCCCAAGTTCGGGCCACGGGGCTGTATACTGCCTGATTATCAGGGGAACCAGGATGAAGAGCAGACCTGCGCCGGACGAATACGCGCCCTACGCCGAAAAATACGTTTCGCTGATTACAGGAACCGACATTCTCGGCGCGCTTCAGGCGCACCTCAACCAAACTACAACTTTGTTTTCGGGGCGAAGCGAGCGCGACGGCGATTTTCGCTATGCGCGGGGAAAGTGGACGGTGAAGGAAGTAGTCGGCCACATTGCGGACTCCGAGCGGATTTTTTCCTATCGCGCCCTGTGCATCGCTCGTGGAGACCAAACGCCGCTCGCGGGCTTTGAGCAGGACGATTACGTTCGCAGCGGCCATTTCAATACGCGGAAACTGGCGGACCTCGTAGAGGAATTTGCAGATGTGCGGCTGGCCAGTCTGGCGTTGTTCTCCTCGCTCGATGTGGAAGCCTGGGCCCGCCGCGGCGTCGCGAATAACAGTCCCGTGACAGTTCGCGGCCTGGCCTTCATCACCGCCGGACACGAACTTCACCACCGCCGCATTCTCGAAGAGCGTTACTTCCCTGCGATTCCCCGCGCTTAAGCGCCGGTTCGGTGTTTGCCATGCGAGTGGACAAGGATAGCCGCTCGCGCTAACGTATCGAGTTCAAATATGTCCCTACAAATTGTGAAGCGCCGCTCGCGCGGCTTCATCTGTGTAAATGCCCACCCGGAGGGGTGCCGCCGCAACGTGGAGCGCTGGGTTGCCGGTGTTCGCGGGCAAATTCCCAGCGGGCAAGTTGGTCCTAAGAATGTGCTCGTCATCGGAGCATCCACCGGCTACGGACTGGCGTCGCGCATCGCCGCGGCGTGGGGCTATGGCGCGAAGACTCTGGGCGTGTTTTTTGAAAGGCCTCCTGAGGGCGACAAGGCCGCGACAGCAGGTCATTACAATACGGTCGGATTCCATTCGCTCGCGCAAAAGGATGGATTGTTTGCCGCGAGCATCAATGGCGACGCGTTCTCCGATGAAATCAAGCGCGCCGCCACGGACGTGATCCGCGCGCAAATGGCTCCGGTCGATCTGGTGATTTATTCTCTTGCGTCACCCAAGCGCACGAATCCACGCACGGGCCAAGTGCACAATTCCGTGCTGAAGCCGATCGGACAAGGTTTTACCAACCGCACCATCGAACTCGATTCGGAAAAAGTCGTGAGCGTGACCCTGCCGCCGGCGAGTGAAAGTGAAATCGCCGACACGATTGCCGTGATGGGCGGTGATGACTGGCGCCTTTGGATGGAGATGCTGCTCGAGGGAAAATTACTCGCGGAAGGCGCGCGCACGCTGGCGTATTCCTACATCGGGCCAGAAATCACGTGGCCGATTTACCGGGATGGCACTATCGGGCAGGCGAAAAAAGATCTTGAGCGCACTGCGGCGGCCCTGGACGCGGCGCTCGCCAGCAAGCTCGGCGGCCACGCCTGGGTTTCGGTGAACAAAGCAGTGGTCACGCAGGCCTCCGCAGCGATTCCTGTTGTGCCGCTCTATCTCAGTCTGCTTTCGCTGGTCATGAAAAGAAAAAATGTGGAGGAAGGGCCGCTCGAACAGATGCGGCGCCTGTTCGCCGATTATCTTTGCGCGGGCAGCCCGCCCAAACTCGATGAAGCGCGGCGCTTGCGACTCGATGACCGCGAGATGCGCAGCGACGTGCAGGCCGAAGTGGCTGCGCTGTGGCCGCAGGTAACCACGGAGAATCTTCGAGCCGTGACCGACTTCGCGGGTTTTCAGCGCGAATTCCGCGGATTATTCGGATTTGAAGTGGAGGGCGTGGATTACGACCAGCCTACGGAAACAGACCTGCGCTGGTAAGGTTCCCCCCAATTCAGCCAGGGAATTTTAATTCTTCCCGGGTTCGACACGTCGCTATACTTTCTTTCGTAGATATTCAAAGACGATATAGCCAATCAGCCCGGACATGATGCCAATCGCGAGATTGTTAAAGGTGAAAATATCATTGATAGCCAACACCAGGTTCTTACCCTGACCATTCGCTTTCGTAAATTCGCCCATCAAGAGATTGGAGTAGAAGAGGAAGACAATGAAACCAATTTCAATCAAGGCCCTCCAAATCGGGGCTAACTTCCGGGGCTCTTTGGAATTCGGAGTCATCAGCTTGCTCTTGGGAGAAACTATTCGTTCCGCGTCAGCCATCCCAGCATTAACACAACGCATTGCTAGCCTCCAAGCCCAACCGAAGGGCGCTGGAGTGCTCCGTATTGTACCTACAACGAAACTTAAGGGTATGAATTTCGGATTACTTCGGTCTGGGGGACCAAATCAGTGGAAGGTTACTCGGCAATCCGTAGCCACGGGGAGGGTGCCGGCGCGACTTGTTTTTTTCTTAACGCTTTGCGCCGTTTTGCTCCGACAGTCTGTCGGGTCGGCACGCGTGGGCGACGGTTCGGTGGAGTGCTTTTCTTGGTTTTCATTGGCTGGCGGAGAACATTGATCCCGGAATCCCATCCTCAAAAAATACACCACATTCAGAATCGCAAATCAGGTCAGAATGCCGCGGCGTTCGCAAAAAGACCGGCAGCCTTTCGCACTAACGCCGCGGCTCCATGACCCACGCGGGTCTCGCTATGATGGCGGTCATAGCGAGACTCGGCCCCGCGCGAACTCGTAAAATCCCAGAACAACAAACTCGTCTCGTTCGTGCTTCCCATCGCCAGCCTCACGACTGGGATCGTCTCCCTCAGCGCCGCGCCACGAGTAAAAGGAGAACAAAAATGACAATCGGAATCACCACTAGCAGCGCATACAGGGCGATCTTTCTTGCGTCAGGACCCCGTCGTTTCTTCCAATCCCGCAGCTCAGGTCTATCGGTGACGCCGACCTGGTCGAGATGAGTCAAGTCCCGGGCAAACTCGTGTGCCGTGGCATAGCGCTTCTGCGGGTCGCGCTCGAGGGCGCGGTACACCACTTCCTGCAGCTGCGGAGAAATGCCCGGATCGATCACGCGGGGTGGGACCGGATAGGCCGATAGGCGTTCCTCAATCCTGGCGTCTTGAAAGGGCAGACTGCCCGTAAGCATTTCATAAAGCATGACGCCAATCGAGTAGATGTCGCTGCGCGCATCCGCCGTCCGCCCTTTCAGTTCTTCGGGCGAAATGTATTGAGAAAAGCCCATGACTTGCGAAAGCTTCGTGAAGGTGAGCCGCCGCGCCCCCAGCTTTGAAGTGATGCCGATATGAATCAGCTTCACCTGCTCGTCCTCCCCGACCAGGATATGATCAGGCTCAAGATCGCCGAGAACGATGCCCTGACCGTGCATGTATTCCGCAATTTCGCAGACCGCGACCGTAATCCGAATCGCCCGTTCGGGAGTGAGTTTTCCCTTGGACAATAATTCGCGAAGGGACTTCCCTTCAAACCATTCCCTGACCAGGTACGAATGGGTTTGTCCTTTTTCTCCCCCATGCTTCCCGATGAGTCTGATCAGCCCGGGGTGGTGAAGCGATTTATCGATTTCCTCCTCGCGCTGATACCGTTCCAAAAAAACCGGATCGGCTTCGATTTGCGGATGGGGAATTTCAATGGCCACGTGCTGGCTCGTGGTCAAGTCCGTAGCTCGATACGTGGTCGCCGCGCGCCCGCGGTGACCCACGCTGTCAATTCGGTAGTGGTCCAGTTGCTCGCCTGGTCCGATGACCGCCACTCCGGTATTGTCTAGATCGAGATGCTTCATACTGTGTATGTCCTGGCGCTGCTCATTTCCACGCCCGCGCGCCGGCTTTACGGCAGCCAGCGCAGGAAGGCGTTCTGAACATAAATCAAGATCGTCAACGCCACTAAAATTTCAAGAATGATCGGCGTAATGTCCTTGATCCATTGCCACGGCGTATATTTTTCATCCACGTCGCGCCGGATGAACGCAAATGCAACAACAGATTGGGCGCATCCAATGTGCGTCCAGCAGCCGCCCAGCGCATACCCGATGATTTGGGCCATCGCAAACAGATGAAGCACAGATGGACTCAAACCGTGAAGGCCGCGCGAGGCGAAATCCGCCACGATATTGTTGTCCAGAATCGCAGACAGGAAGGTACAGCCCAGAAATTGGGCAAAGGCGACATGCGCCTGCCCCATGGTCTCGATCCCCTTGTGGACCAGGGTCTGGATCAGATCAAAAAATCCCGCTTTGGTTAGCAGCGTAATGGAAAGGAACAAGGGAAAGAGAAAATAATATTCGGCGTACTCGACATAGGCTTCGTGCAAGGCCAGAGAGCGCATTTTGGGTATGCCCGCGATTCCCAGGAAGGCAAAGAGGAAGCCGGCAAAGGACGCCCAGAACAGCGGAATGCGATCATAAATGGTGTGCACAATCAACAATCCTATGAATGGCCCCAGAGCGAGTGCGCCGACCATTTGCGCGCGCCGGCGAACGTGCGCGAGCGAGGCCAACGCTTCGTGCACACCCCGTTCTGCGAGTTTTGCGCCTTCGAGGTCGCGAGTGAAATGCGAGTTGATAGTGCCGGTCGAGGGAATCCGCCAGCTCTTCGCTGACAAAATGTCCCAGCAGGTTCTTGCGAGTCGCTTCCGGAACATTTTCGCGGAACAACGAAAGGCCCAGCGATTCACCTTGATGCAGCCATTGCAGAACGCCCTCGGCGTGCGCGCCAAGTTCCGCAGCGTGACTCTCGACAAATTCGATGGGGTCAGCACTTCACCGTGGCGCGTCGCCTGCAGGAACCGCACGTCCTGCGCATTGGCTTCGACGACATCGAGCAGTTCGAGAAAAACGCGCTGGTTGCGCAGTCTCTTGCGAAGCTGCCGCGCAATTAAAAAGTAACTGACGATCGCCGCAGGGGCGCAATAAATCACAAAGAAGGCGTTTCCCAGCAGGGGATACAGGTTGGCCTTCATAATCAGATTCGGTGGTTCGCCGTAGGCAATCCATACGCCGCAAATTGTAGTGATCGCAGTGCACACGATCACCGAATAGATGATCGCCGTGGTTGGCGCGGCCGCCAGGAGCAGAACGATTACCAATGTCCGGATGGTCAGTCCGATCATGGAGACCCCGCCGAACAGCGCCGATGCAACGGCCACAAAAGCGGTCACGGAGAGGACTGTAGGCACAATCGCGCCGTCATTGCGGCGCAGCAGGCGAAGGTGATCCCCTCCAGCAGGCGCGTCTGCGCAATGACGGAGACAAAATAAGTTAAGCCCAGAATGAAAAGCATCGTATCGGCGTGAATTATGTCGTCCAATCCGTGAAAGGACAGCAAATTTACGAGCGCCCAATGCCACCAGCCGCTCTCTCGAATCTGCGTATGCCACTCGGACGTAGCGAGCTTGACAAATGTGGCAATGATGACCAGCATCATTCCGTAGGTCAGGGCATTCTTATGAACTTGGTATTTAAATGAGCCAAGCAGAAATAGCGCAAGGATCGTTGCAAGGACTTCGGCAGCCAGAAGCCAGACTGGCAAGACGTGATGCACCAACAGAATGCACACCGCGAGCACGGCGCAGCCGCCTACGAATGACCGGGCCCGAGAAGGTAACCACATCTGCCGCTGCGGGATTCGCAGAAATTCCCGTGAGAGAGGAGTCGTTTTCAATTGTAGCCGGAGCACCCAACGATTTCTCTCCAGGTTATGAAGTGGCCGAACGTCTAAATTCAGTCTCATATCTGTTGCCGCCCACAGCGAAATGGCACGCCTGCAAAAATATGCGCTGCATCGCTACTGGATGTCCGCCGCGGCCAGGGCTTCGCTTTCCGCCCGATCCCGCGACCACAGCTTGCGCAAACGGCTGACCGCGTGCCACGGCATCATGTAGCTAAAGCCGCCACGCTTGATCCCGTTATGCACATAGGTCCGAATCGTGGCTGCCTGCCTGCGCGCCAATTCCGATTGCGCCATGTTCTGCGCCAGCAACGCGGCCTGGCGAGTGTGCTCTTCCGCCTTTTCACAGACCCGGAGCCGCATCCACAGCTCGCCCATTTTCAATTGGGCGATAAAACTATCCGGAGCCAACCGTACGCCTTCACGAAGTTCCTCGATCGCCTCTTGCACCTTAAAATCCACGCAGAGCGCCATGCCGAAGAGAACGCGCAATTCCGAGACGGTTGGGTGCGCCGCGACGCAGTCGCGCAATCCCTGGACGAGGTCTGTGCGGTCCTCCTTTGAGAGCAAATAGGGATCCGCGAACATCTGGGCTAACAGGCCCTCCGCCTTGGGAGCGATCTGTGCAAGCGCCGAGGAAACTGCCGGAGCAGCCAGCGCGTTGGAGTTTTCATTTCTTGGCATCATCTCGATTTCCATATAATCCTTCCTCGCTTTCCTGGATTTACTACGCTGCAGGCACCGACCTTCAGAGATCTTGCTGGCAAGGCGCGAACGGTGCGTCACGCCCCGCCAACGGTTAAGTCACAACTAATCTCCGGAAAATGCGGGTTCCGGACGGAACACGAATTCGGGGTAACCGAGCTGGCCCATCTCAGGAATATCGAGACCCGCCAACTCTGTTTCCACCGAAACTCGTTGTCCCATGAAGTACTCGAGGATGAGGTTGATGACGAAGCTGAGGGTGAATACGAAGCCCATCAGCGTGGAAATACCGATCAGTTGCGCGGCGAGTTGGCTGGCGCCTCCTCCGTAAAAGAGACCCGTCACCGAACCCGTCACACCGTTCCAACTTCCTCCGTAGTTGCTCGTGCCATCGGCAAAGAAACCGATCGAGAGCACGCCCCAGAGGCCATTGGTCCCGTGGACAGAGATTGCGCCGACTGGATCGTCGACCTTCATGAAGTTTTCGACGAAAGAGCAGCTCACGCAGACCAACACGCCGGCGACGAGACCGATGACGGCTGCGCCAAACGTGCTGACGAAGCCGCTCGGCGCGGTAATAGCGACAAGACCCGCCAAAAGGCCGTTGCCGCTCATGGAGGCGTCAGGTTTGCCATTGAGCGCCCACATGTAAATGATTGCCCCGAGAGTTCCGGTGCAACCAGCCAGCATGGTGTCGACGGCGATAGTCCCGATGCGCAAGTTGCCGGCGGCAGATGCGCCCAGAGTGCTGCCCGGATTGAATCCGAACCAGCCGAAGGCGAGGATGAAGCAACCGATCAATACGGCCGAAATGTCATGGCCAATGATGGGATTGCTTGAACCGTCCCGGTTAAATTTGCCGATGCGCGCGCCGACGATCAAGGAAACAGCCAGCGCCGTCATCCCTCCGACGGCGTGCACCACGCCCGATCCGGCGAAATCGCAATACCCTTTGCCGAGGCCGGCGTTGGAGCCGAGTTGGGAGAGCCATCCGCCGCCCCATGCCCAGTTGCCATAGATGGGATAGGTGATCGCGCCCATGATGACCGACGACACAGCGAAGGTGACAAATTTCCACCGTTCGGCGCACGCGCCGGTGACAATCGTGAGCGCCGTGTCCATGAACACCATTTCAAACAGGAAGATCACCATGACGCCCACGTCGTACGTGTGGCCCGACAGGAAATATCCTGCCTGGCCGAAGAGCCCCCACGTTTTCCCGAACAGTGTCAATGGCATGCTCGGCAGTAAGTGGATTGAGGCCGCCCAGATTGCCATTGCCGGCCGATCCCCCCATTTGTATGGCGAACCCGAGTATCCAATAGGCGAACAATCCGCAGGTGTACACGAAGAAGTTCATCATGTACGTATGGTTGGCGTTTTTCACGCGGCACAAGCCCGATTCGACCATGGCGAAGCCCGCCTGCATGAACATGACCAGGAAGCCCGTGACCAGTGTCCAGATGAAGTTCGCTGCGATCTTGTTCTGACCGACTTGGTTGGCGACGTCAGGAAGCGTGACGCCGGCTTTGGAATCGGCTGCAGGGACGTCGTTGATGGTACCGGTGATCGTGCCTCCGGGATCGCCCTTGGCCAAGTCGGTCATGGAGGGTGCCTTACCAGCAGCGTCCTTCAGCTGTGCATCAGCCGGAGGAATTGCTGGGGCGGGAGCCGCAGCTGCGGGTGCGGCAGCCGGTGCCGGCGTCTGAGCGTGTGAGGTCACACCAAGCGCAAGCACGAGCGCGAAAAGACAAAAACCGAGACGACTATATCGAGGGATTTTTTTCATCGTGAGTGCTCCATTGAAGTTTTAGCTGCTGCCACACCGACCCGATCAGAAGCTCCTGACTCCCCTTTCCAGACCGCGTTCTTATTGAAGGCCGCAGGCAGAATGAAAATCATTCCGACCGCAGTCACACCGATTCCTAGCAGGGCAAAAACGATCCGCCCTCCTGTGCTGTCCGTGATGTGAATGCCGGACAGGGTAAGCAGCCAACCGAGTGCACAGACAGCCGCACCGATTAGTTTCATTCCCTCTGGCCCGGGTTTAAGAGCCGTCTTTCCCTCGAGCGGCTTTATGCCCATGAAGCCAAATAAACTTCCAATCAAGACGATGGCCCCAAGAGCCAACAATGCCTTGCCGGTGCCGCTCTCAAAGTATGCGAATCCGGCGCAGAGCACGGTTGCCCCTGCTAAAAATAAGCCAAAGTAACTTCCCTGTTGTTTATTTGCTGCCATTGCGAATTCCTCCTCGACCCTATGGGGTCAGTCTCTAGCGATGAATTGCTCACTCCGATTCGTAACTTGTTGCAGTGGCCTTAAAATCCCATCCTCAAAACAGAAACAAAACCCGTACAACTTCGCTCGCATCACAAGGGAACTGACTCGATGTAAGGCAGGAATTTCCCTGGAAACCGTTCCGAGAACAATCAGCTCAGGTGGCTTCCGCGCGGGCTGACGAAAACCCCTCAGCACGGCGGATTCGATCGCGGGGAACGCTTCAAAGATGAGGTTGCGGACGGCGATGGCATCGGCCAACCCTTGCAACGACTCGCGTTCCCGCCGAACCTGTTGCTGCAGACTGGAATCCCAAGCATCCGCTGGGCGCGCTATCCAATCGCATTCCACAGTCTGCACATTGTCGTTGCGCAGCTCGAAACGCTGGAGCCGCAACGGTGCGCGCGAGAACTCACCGAACCGGAGACGTCTCCGGGCGGCGCGGACGAAGTCAGCGACTTCCCACAACTGCCGCATTTACGCTCCTATTTTTTTTCCCACCTGGCGTTTGCACCATCGTCGGCAGCGCCAGAAAGACCAAGAACTCCATAGCGACAATGACTTCCAAGACCAGAGGCAGCCCCGCCTGCAGTCGAATAACTAACAGCAGCGCCACCATGGAGAACCACTGCCATCGGGTGCGTCGCAGGCGTTCCAGGCGCCCCGGAAACCGCAGTAAATCAGTGAAGTGGAGCTTGCCGTCCGGGTTCGACGGAACGCAGGCGCGAAGGCAAGCCACGGCAAAAAAACCTGCCAGGATTGCTTCGACCATCATCATCGGCCAATTCATGGACAGCTTCCTCCCAATCGTAAAAACACAAATCCGCGACCATAAGGTGAACGTTGGCGTCAAAATACGCCTACACATCCAGCGCGGCTAAGTACGTATTCAGCAGCTCATCTTCGAGCGTTATGTTTCTATTGTTTGGACACGGCGTCGTGTCCGAGACGAACAAATCAGCGTGAAGTGGGTGTCGAGGCTCCTCGGTTCGTCGGCGAAACGAGGAGAGCAAAGCACCGATGGTGCTTCTTCACGCCTGCGCAGTTTGCAGAAACTCTCATGCAGAGTCAAATTCAAACTTTCAATTGCCACGATTCGCGGCGGCGACAAATCATGCGGAGCCGCGCTTTAGTTCCTCGTTCAAAATAATGGATTCGGAGATTTCTTTCATGGATTTGCGCATTTGCTGGCTCTGCCGCTGCATCGTGCGATACGCTTCCTCCTCGCCGATTTTCAACTCGCGCTGCAGGATACCCTTGGCGCGCTCCACAAGCTTGCGGGTTTCCAGCTGGACCGAAAGGACGGATTTTTCGCTTTCGAGCTGCTCCCGGAGTCGTTGATTTTCCTGCAACTCGGCGATTGATTTTTGAAGCTCAGCGGTGCGCTCGGCCACACGAACTTCGAGCTGGTCGCGGGCCTCTTTGAGCGCTTCCTCACTTTTCCGTTTCGATGAACTCACCCAGCTGGCTGCGGCGGCGCACAGGACGAAGGCCACAAAATACGCGCTGTCCGTGGCATTGATGACGAAGGAATGGAACGGGGGGACAAAAAAGTAATCCACGGCCAGAGTGGAGAGAAGAACCGCGAACAAGCCGGCCGCTGTCCCGGCAAACCAGGCGCTGGCCATTACCGCGGCGAAGAACAGAAACAAAAATGGATAAGGAAATAGACGTTGCAGCACCAGGCTCAAAGAAAGTGCCGTCAGCACGCATAATAAGGCAATCCCGTAGCGCTCAACCGTGGCGATCATCTGGGTAACAGACCCCCGGCCTCGTTCAGGAGATGAAGTCAGCGTAACGTGCCTCACAGCCACAATCAGATCCTTTGTCCGCTCCTTATATAATCCTTACGAAGCATGCGTGGCGGATATCGCAAAGACAAACTCAAAGAACGAATGACCTGGATTTGTGAAGTTTATTGTTTCCGATTCGATGTAGTGAACCTGCCCACGGAATCTGCGCCAGTTCACCTGAGTGATGTGTTTTAGTTTACCGCGGAAGAAAATCTTCCGTGTGGGTGACGAACTCCGGGTAGGCGCCGGCGCCCAGTTCATGAAGGTCCATGCCCTGGCGTTCGCCTTCCACCGAAACGCGGAAGGGGTAAATGCGATTCAGAACCCAATTCACCGCATAAGTCAGAGGCAGGACAAGGCCAAGCAGCGTGGCGATGCCGATCAGCTGCGCCAGCCACTGTCCGGACGCGCCTCCCAGCGTGGCCGCAGTTCCGGCATCCCCGGCGACATTCAGCACGGGCCCGTGAAAGCGAGCAAAAAGACCAAGTGCCAGGAGGCCCCAGAGGCCCCCCATCGCATGCACCGAAACGGCGCCTCCCGGATCGTCCACTTCCAGGCGCAGCTCAAACCATTCCACCGAGAAGGTGACTACGGCACCCGCGATCGAGCCAATGACGACGGCTTCGGCGGGAACCACGAACGCGCATACGGCACTGCTGGCTACCAGTCCACCCACCCAGCCATTGGCGGTGAGCGAGGCGTCCGGCTTGCCAAAGCGAATTTTCGTAATGATGGCTGCCGTAAGAGCCGCCGAGGCTGCCGATAGCATCGTGTTGATTGCAATCAAGACTGAACCTGATGGCTCGCTGCCCGTGAACAAAATTGCGCCGGCACAGTTGAGCCCAAACCAGCCCACCAAGGCCAACAGACACCCGAATGACACGAGCACCGCATTATGACCAGGGATCGCCGGGGCCATGCCACCCGCAGAATATTTTCCCCGGCGCGGACCCAGAATCCATGTAACTGCCAAAGCCGTAAAACCGCCCAGCACGTGAATCGAGCTGGCTCCGCCGACATCGAGAAAACCATGACCCAGTCCGTAGTTGGCGCCGAGCTGCGCGAGCCAGCCGCCACCCCAAACCCAGTGCGCGAAAAGCGGGTACGTCCATCCGGCCAGAACAGCGGTCGAGAGACAGCATGCCCGAAGACGCCAGCGGTCCGCGCCGCTGCCCAGGGGGATCAACGCCGCCAGTCCGACGCTGAAAATCTGCAGCAAGGAGGCCAGAGAGGCAGCAGATGCGTCGTGCGCAAGGCCGCGAAAAAAGAATGGCTCCGCCGCGATCCAGTTCCAACCCTTGCCGGACAATATAAGGATGTGGCCTGGCCTCCCGATAAACCCCTGCCACGAAAATCCACAGGCGAAATACACCAGGGCGGCAACCGCGAGTGCGGAAAGCGAAGCCATCATGATGTGGGAAGCGCTGTGCGATCGTCCCAGTCCCGCATTAATCAAGGCAAGGCCAGCTGCCGCCAGGGGAACAAGAAAGATGCAGAAAAGACACGCTATCGTCGCCGTTTCGGTCAGTCCGGGGGTGGCCATGGGAATTATCTTTTTTCCTCTCGCGGAATTGCGTGGGACCGGAAAATAAAGACCAGCCCCAATACTTCCACCGCGAACCCGGCGAAGACAAATGCGGCACGCGAAGGCGGCGAGGCCAGGAGCACCACCGCGGCCAGCACCAGAAACCATCCAGCGAGCAACAACAACAAACTCACGAGCTTCATTGCCAAAGCTCCCGTGGCCAGAGCGACAGAGTTCGCGCCAGCATTCGCAATGCTGGTTAAAATATCACATTCGCGCCAGAACCAGCCGCATCGTTCCCAAAATTTCGGAACATTTCATGGAGGGCGCAGGCAGCAATGTACACTCGCCACCAGCCGATGGAAGCAAGAGCGACCCCACCACGTCCCTGTTAAATTCATATGCAACAGATCGAAGAAACGAATGTTTGAATTGGGTTTCCATCACATCAAACTGCCTGCAGTTCTGATTAGACTGATCCGCGCTCCAGACAAAAACGCGGAATCTTTGTAATACATTGGATATAAACGAAATATAAGTCTTCTGTAATGGAGTGCCGCCTTATGAAGCAGACCCGGTGGGACTTTCCCCGTCGAAAATTCCCGATTGGTAGCATCGGTACCCGCCATCTGAATCCGTGATTCCGGCCATCAAAACGTTGCATTTTACTAGTTGAGAAGACCCTTCTAGTATTCCTTCCCTCGGCACGGATCGGCTCTGCGCAGTGGGTTTGCGAGCGGAAGTTAAGAATAAATAAAGGAGAATACATGGCGGAAAACACCGGCGAAGTAAAAATGACTCCAACCTTGGGGTTGACCGGGCTGACGATGAACGCAATGGCACTCATCGCACCCGGCGCTTTCCTTTGGCTTACGTTTGCACCCCAGGCGACGGAGGGTTCCACGGCTCCCTCGATGTGGATCGGTATCCTCTTCGCGCTCTTGTTGTGTCTGGCGACTGCAGTGTGTTACGCGGAGATGGCCAAGTTGTATCCCGGCACAGGCAGTTCTTACTATTTCGCGGAGCAGTCCTTCCTGAATCATGATACGGCATGGAAATATGCCCGCCTCATGAAGTTCATCGTCGGCTGGGGCTCCCATTTGTACTATTGGATCTACCCAGGCGTGATGGTCGCGGTCACGGGAGTTTTCTGCGGTTACATCACGGGCACCCTTTGGCCAAACTTCATGAGCGCATCGAACCCAGGTCCGATGTTCATGATGCTCATCGCGATCCTCTTTTCTTTCGCTGTCGCTTACATCGCGCACCGGGGAGTTAATGGTTCCACGGCAGTCAGCGTAGCCATCAACGTCATTCAAATCTCCGCGTTGATTGTTTTCTCCGTTATGGCGATTAGCTACCGGATGAGCCATCCTCCCGGAAGCCAGGCCTGGCAGTTTGATTCGGTTTCCGGTGAAGGCTACAGCTATCAGTTCGCGACCACTAGTCAGAATGGTCCCGACGGAAAGCCGATGGACGTCATCACTCGCGATGCCAACATGGTTCCACAACCCAAGCTGGACGCAGCTGGGAAACCGGTTCCCTTTATCGTCAGTTACGACATGTATGACACGAGCACTCCGCCAGTCTTCCAGGCTCACCCGAATGCCAAATCCGTAGTCTCGATTCACAATTTCAACTGGATGTTTGTCCAGGCCACGGTCGCTATCCTGATCCTGGTCGGATTTGAATCGGTCACGGCGCTTGGCGGCGAGGCGAAAAATGCCAAGAGGGACGTCCCCATCGCGGTCATCACCTCATTGTTGGTGCAGGGGGCCTTCTGCTACCTCTTCGAGTATTTTGCCGCGAACTACTTTTTAAGTAGCGGCTATCCGATGTCCACAGCGACGGGTTCGGCGGCGCCGATCGGCGACATGATGATCATGGTTGGCGATGCCCTGTTCAACGGCCATGGGCGAGCCTTCATGCTGATCGAAGCCGTAACCGTCTTCCTGGCGCTGATCGGCACCACGCTCTCCTGCATCAATACGGGAGCGCGCGTCACCTACGCCATGGGCAAAGACAACGAAGTGCCGGAACACTTCGGCATACTGCATGAGAAGAACCTGAGCCCTCACCGCGCGATTTGGGCGTTGGCAATTATTTCAGCGATTTTCGGCTGTCTGGCACTGCTGATGCTATTCGGCGATGCCGGCGCCCTGCCGGATGCCACGATCAAAGCCCTGCCTCAAGGGTTCTGGTCCAGCTTCGGGTACGTGTCCCATGACACCATGGCGAAGATGCCCAACAGCCTGCTCACCATTACGCTGGCTTCCAACTTCGGGACGTTCCTGCTCTACATGCTAAGCTGCGTCACCTGCATCTTTTGCTATAAAGGGCACCCGAACTTCAGCTTCCTCAGGCACATGCTTATCCCGGTTTTCGGCATAGCCGCGAATCTGATTTGCATGGGCGCCTACATTGTTCTGCCATTCATGGGTTATGGCACGAAGATGGAACCGTTCCTGGCCTTGGGGATCGCCGCAGTCTGGGCAATTTATGGAGGGATATACTTCCTCAGTTCCAGCAAGGCTACAGGACGGTCAACGCTGGTCACCAGCCGTACGTGAAGCAGAGAGCACGGGGTAGTATGATATGGGCATAGCACAATTAGCTCGGAAATTCGGACAGGCGATTTTGCCTGTCCGAATTTCTGTGTCAGGATTGGGCGTGAGCCAGAGGGATATCGAGGAGAGCCTCCTCCTGGATTTCCCGCCGCCACGCCCGAACGGGAGATCACGTGTTTCAAATATGCTGGAGCTAGAGTTCGTAGAACGAACTGACGTCGGAAAAGTCCGCGACCACAATGAAGATTATCTGGGTCATGCGTCCCCTGAGACTCCAGCGCAGGCGCGCACGCACGGATGGTTGTTTGTGCTGGCGGATGGAGTGGGTGGCCATGAGAAGGGCGAAGTCGCGTCGCGCGCCGCTGTCGAGAGCATGATTGCGGGATTCCGGATCGCCAAGGATGGAGAGCCACACACGACACTGCTCCCGCGGTTAGTGCAGCAAGCCAATACCCACGTTTTTACGACGGCCGTGGCCGGCGGTCGCGAATCGGCGGGCATGGCCACGACGATGGTCGCTTGCACGCTGCGATTCGATCGGGTGACGGTTGCGCACGCGGGCGATTCGCGTTGCTACTTGATCCGCAATGGCAAAGCCGCGCAAATTACGCGCGATCACACCATCGCCAGCGAGCAGGTGCGCATGGGTCTGGTCACCACGCAAGAGGCCTCGGAAAGCTCGACGCGGCATATCCTCAGCCGCTCGCTCGGAACCGAGCTGGTTGTAAATGTAGAGACCAACGATCATCAGATATTCGCCGGAGACGTTCTGCTGTTATGTTCGGACGGTTTGCACGGTGTGGTGGAAGCTTCCGAGATGGCCGCGCTTTGCAGCCAGGGTCAGGACTTGCCTCGTGCCGCAGAAAGACTGGTCGCGCTTGCCAACGATCGGGGTGGCAATGATAATATCAGCGTTCAATTAATTCGCATCAGGGACGTCGAACGCATGGGTATGTATCGCGGACGGCCCTACAAACTGTACTGACGCGAATTTGCCCCACGATCGCATGACGACTGGCCAGTCTTCACAATGAGTGGATTCCATCCCGGCGACACACTCGATCATTACCGCATCGATAGCTTGGCCGCTAGGAGCGGCATGGCCTCCATTTTCCGGGGTACCGATCTGCGCGACGGCCGGGCCGTTGCGATCAAAATTCCTCATCCGGATATGGAAGGAGACCCGATCTTCTTCGACCGCTTTAACCGGGAAGAAGAAATAGGCAAGAAGCTCAATCATCCCGGCGTCGTGAAGGTCCTCAGTGATGAGGATCGCACCGGGCGCTACATGGTTCTGGAATGGGTGGACGGGCGCCTGTTGCGCCAGGTCCTGAACGAACAAAAGAAATTTCCGCCGGAACGCGCCATCCGCATTACTCTCTCCCTGTGCAAAGCACTCGACTACATTCACAGCCAGGGCGTTGTCCATCGCGATTTGAAACCTGAAAACATCATGGTCGACGCGGAAGATAACGTAAAACTCATCGATTTTGGCATTGCCGCGAACGCCGGATCGCGCCGCCTGACTTTCGCCAAACTGACGCAAGCCATGGGAACGCCGGATTATATTTCGCCGGAGCAGGTGAAGGGAAAACGCGGCGATGCACGCAGCGACATTTATTCCCTGGGCATCATGTTCTACGAAATGCTCACCGGGAAGGTGCCGTTCACCGGCCCCAATCCTTTTGTGATCATGAATGAGCGGTTGCTGAACAATCCCATTCCACCCCGCGAAGTCAATCCGGAGGTCTCCCCGCAACTTCAGGAGATCATTTACCGCGCCCTGGAACGCGACCCGTCCAAACGCTATCCCAACGCCCACGAATTTGCCCTGGATTTGGAACACCCCGAAAAAATCGGCGTGGCCGACCGTCCGGAATTGACGAACTGGAAGCAGAGACGCTCGCCGATTTTGCGCAGAGTTCTTTTTTACATCATGTTGGTGCTCATCCCCGTGGTCATCTTCGGTTTAATGTTGTACATCGCCCACCACTCGTAGCGGTCGCTTACTCGCCAGCGACAACATCCGCATCAAACGGCCACAGGCGCCGGTAACGCGCCTGGATCATATAGGTCAAGATGCCCAGCGCGATCACGGTGAGTCCTCCGAGGGCAAATTTCAATCCCGTGGAGACAAAAATCCAGATCCAGCTGAAAATCGACAGTACCGCCGGCAATGGGAAAAGCCACATTTTGAATGGCAGCCGCTCGGGAGGCCAGCGGCGCCGCAGCAGCATCACTCCCACGCCCTGGCCGATAAACTGCACGATCACGCGCATGGCCAGAATCGCGTCGATGACGTCCGAAAGCCGGAACAAAACGCTGAACACCAGCGCCGCCGCCCCCAGAAAAAGCAGCGAGACGTGCGGAAAGTGCTTCGTGGGATGCACGCGCGCGAAGACGTGAAAGAAATTTCCGTCCTCCGCGGCGGCGAACGGCACTCGCGAATAGCTGAGCAGCGTGGTGAACAGCGACGCGAAGGCGATCCACAAAATCATCACAGTGGCAAACGTCGCGGCGCGCGTGCCGTAGAGCCGCTCGACAAACGTGCTCACGATGTACTGCGAATTTTGCGCTTCGCGCCAGGGGATCACGCCAAGAATGCTCGTCTGCATCAACAGGTACAGGACTGCAATTCCCGCGATTGAGATTAGGATCGCGCGGGGAATATTGCGCTCCGGCTGGCGAATCTCCGCGCCCAGATTGCAGACATGGTAGTAGCCGAGATACGAGTAGATTGTTTTTACCGAAGCATGGCCCAGGCCGAAATACAAAATGAACGGAAACGTCCGCGGCATCGCCGGAAAATCAAACGCCATCGTCACGGAAAAATGCGTCATCCCGCCCCAGATCATCCACAGCATCGTGCCGACCACGCCGACCCAAAGAAATTTCGAGATCACGCCGATCGAGGAAATCCTGCGGTAGAGCAGCACGATCAGCACAACGACGAGCGCGGCGGACACGGCCTTCTGCTGGTATTTGCCGAGTGGAACCAGGTAGGTCAGGTATTGCGCGAAACCGATCGCGCCCGAAGCCACCACCAGCGGCGCCTGAATCAGCGTCTGCCAGATGTACAGGAAAGACATCAGCCGCCCGCCGCGCCCCGGTCCGTATGCCTCGCGCAGAAATGCGTACGTGCCTCCCGCTCGCGGCATCGCCGCGCCCAGTTCGGCCCAGACCAGACCGTCGAGCACCGAAAGCACCGCGCCGGCAACCCACGCGAGCAGACATTGCGGCCCGCCCATCGCTTGGATCACCAGCGGAATCACGATGAAGGGGCCAATCCCCACCATCGCGTTCATGTTCAGCGCGACAGCTTCGGTGAGGCCGAGCCCGCGTTCGAGTTGTTCCTCTGGCAGAGGTGTGGACATGGATGGTTAGAGCGGGGAAAGCATATCAGATGCTTTGAACGGGCTAAAGCACCCAGCAGAATCGAAGCAAACACTCTCAACCGTTTTGGCGCCAGAATTAGAGGAGTAGAATGCATGCATGCCCGCGTCAGTTGCATCTCGAAGACTTATCCTGCTCGGTAGCTGGGCTGCGACTCTCGGTGTCATCTTCTACTTATTGCTAGGATCGGTCGCATCTATTTCAAGAAGCATCTATGTTCTTGATGCTGTTGTAGCACTGAGTATTTCTGCGACAATCCTTGGATTGCTGGGGATAGTGGCTGGATGCGTGATGTGGGCCTGGAGTGCCTCAAAGGTCTGGTTGCTCCTGTCCACGATTTTCGTTGGAGTTGCGGGTCTATCGGCAGCGATTTTCGGAGACATCAACATTCATGGGCCAGAGGCTATTTTGGTGTTTGTAATGCTTGCAATCGTAGCTCTTGGAGGTCTGCTCGCGCTAATTGCAATCATCCGTTTTGCGTCATCCATTTGGCGCAAAAAAGCATCGCCCAATTGAAATAGGCAGCAAAATGGTTCGCCGTTGATAACCCACCGCTTATTTTCTCCGGAAATGACAAAATGATGCAAAATCGTTGCGGAGCAAACGAAGCTCATGCTGAAGCTCGGAATCATGCTGACGGCTGCGACGGTGACGGTTCTCGTCCTGGAATATTTCCGCAAGCGCCGCAGATCCTTGCCCGTGCATGGCTGGCTCGGCCTGATCGCTTTGGTGTTCGCGGAATACCTGATGTTTCACGGCATCGAGCCTGCCGCCACCTACTTCAGCCCGCTGGCCTGGACGGCTTACATTTTGCTTGCCGACGCGGCGACCTTCGCGATCTCGGGGCATTCCCACCTGCGGGATGAACCACGCGGCTTGCTAAAGATGGCCGTGCTCTCGATTCCCCTCTGGCTGATTTTCGAAGCCTACAATTTGCGCCTGATGAACTGGATGTACGTGGGCCTGCCGCAGGGCCGCGTCGAGCGATGGTTTGGATACGGCTGGTCCTTCGCGACGATCACGCCGGGGATTTTCATGACCGCCGCGCTGATTGAATCGTTTGGCTGGTTTGACGGCGACTCGCGGCCGCTGCGACTGAGCCGCGCGACAGAGACAGTCCTGATCGCGCTCGGCGCAGTATTGCTGATCGTGCCGCTGCTGGTTCCGCGACGGACCAGTTCGTACCTGTTCAGCCTAGTCTGGCTGGGCTTCCTGTTTCTGCTCGAGCCGATCAATTATCGTCTGGACCTGCCTTCCCTCGAAGGCGATCTCGCGCGGGGACGTCGCGCGCGTCTGTACTCGTTTCTCGCCGCAGGATGGGTGTGCGGCTGGTTGTGGGAGTTCTGGAATTATTGGGCGCGGGCCAGGTGGATTTATACATTTCCCATTTCGCAGGAATGGAAAATCTTCCAGATGCCTGTCCCCGGATACCTGGCTTTTCCTGTGTTCGCGCTAGAATGTTTCGCGATGTACGTGACCGGCGCGTGGGTGTTCAGCCGGAAATATATCGCCGAGAAAAAATATCAGGAATAGCCGGGTGCGTATCCCAACGGTTTACGGCAAAACTGAAAACGTTGTCATTCCGAGGCACGCTCCGTGCCGAGGAATCCCTCTCTGTTTTAGACTAAAACAAAGAGGGATTCCTCGCTGCGCTCGGAATGACGCCGCAACTTACTTTTTCGAAAATATTGTGGGCCATTCCTTTCGTGTCGCGCTATGCCTCGTTCTTGCGGCATTCATTTCAGGAAACGCGCGCGCGTCGGAACTGAATATTCCGCCGGAGGCCAGGGAAGCCATTCGCCTGATGTATTCAGGCAAGCAGGACCAGGCCATCGCCATCGCCCGCAAGATCGAAGCCGAAAGGCCGGAGCATCCGCTGGGCTACCTCATCGAATCCGACGTGCTTTGGTGGGAAATTTACTGCAAGTGGTCAGAACGAAAATACAACACGATCGATGCCTGGAGCCACACGCGCCCCGCGGACTCGCAAGATGAGGAGGACCTTGCACTGGCTGACAAAGTGACGCGCCTGGCCGAGGCGGGCATCGCCAAATCAGACACCGCCGAGATGGAGCTGTACGCGGGACTCGGCTACGCGTCGCGTGCGCGGCTGCTGGGACTGCGTTATCAGAAAATGCCCGTGGCCCGCGCGGGCGTCGAGGGGCGCAAGCACCTGTTGCGCTGCCTCGAACTCGATCCCAACATGGCCGACGCCAACCTGGGCCTGGGAATTTACAACTATTACGTCGACACCCTCTCGGCCATGGCGAAAGTGCTGCGCTTTTTCATGGGTATCCCCGGAGGAGACAAACGCGTGGGCCTGCGGCAGCTTGAAACTGCCGCCACAAAAGGCGAACTGACCCAGGCGGAAGCGCGCTTCAACATGGCCAAGAGTTTGCGCAATTACGATCGCGACGATGTCCGCGCCGCGCAGGCCGCCGCGCCGCTCATTGCGGAGTATCCGGAAAATGCTACGTTCTTGCTCCTTGTAGGCGATCTCCAGCAAAAACTTGGGCACAAGGATGAGGCCGCGGCAAGGTTCCGAGCCGCCGCTACGGCCACGTCGGAGGACGCCGCATGCACAGCGCGGGCTCAGCAACTTGCGCGCGAGGCGCTGGCTACTCTTGGGGTTCAGTAGCACATGCTTTAGCTTGCGTGCCTATGGTTTTCTAAACTTAAAAGAACCAAAGGCACGCAAGCTAAAGCATGCGCTACCAGAACTAATCCGGCAGCAGAAACAATCGGTCGGGCGCGAGTTCCACCTGCCAGGGTTGCGGTAGATTGCGGAACGACTCCCACTCCTGCTTGAAAACTTCAGCCTGCACCTGGAACTTTGCAGAATTGGCCGGCGGCCCGCCGATTTGCAAATCAAGCGTGACGCGAAAGGGCGTCTCCGTCATCGCCACCAGCCAGCATGGAAACACGTTCTCGCGGATTTCCGCCGCCGTAGTAACTGCTGCAAGTCCAGCCGGGGGACGAATGCGAATGTGATGCGCGCGAATGGCGACGTGTCCGGGCGCTTTCGAGAACTCCTGCGTCACACGCAGCGCGCATCCCCAATCGAGCGCTTCGACCATTCCATCTGCGGCGCGGCGGGCGCGCGAAAAATTCTTGCAGCCGGTCAGGCGCGCCACTTCGAGCGTTGGCGGATGGCAGAAGATTTCTTCTTTCGGGCCTCGCGCCGCCACGCTTCCACCGTCCAGAACGATAAGATCGCCACAAACGCGGTAGGCCTCATCGAGATTGTGACTGACAAACAAGGTCGATCCGCGGTAGCTGACCAGCGTCTCGCGAAGTTGCCGTTCGAGCGCGCTGCGCAAGTGCGTATCGAGCGCGGAAAACGGTTCGTCGAGCAACAGGGCCTCGGGCTGCACGGCCAGGGCGCGCGCCAGGGCCACGCGCTGCTGCTCGCCGCCGGAGAGTGTGGCGGGAAAGCGGCTGGCCAAACCATCGAGATGCGCGGCGGCAAGCTGCAATTCGACACGGCGATCCCGCTCCGGCGCCGTCAAGTGACGCAATCCAAATCCGATATTTTCCGCGACGGTCAGGTGCGGAAACAGCGCGTAGCTTTGGAATAGCAAGCCGATGCGGCGCTCGCGCGCGGGCACATTGATGCGCTTTTCGGAATCGAACAGCACGCGACCGTGGAGCACGATCCGGCCGCGGTCGGGTGTCTCGAGTCCCGCGATGGCTCGCAACGTCATGGTCTTTCCCGAGCCGGAAGGACCCAGCAGGCCCAGCGGCGCTCCGTCCGCCGTGAATTCCACGGCGAGCCGAAAGCCGGGCATATTTTTTTCGATGGCGACTTCGAGAGACATAAGTTTTTCTGTAATCTTCGGAGGGCCGGGCTTCAGCCGGGCCAAACCGACCCTTTCTAGTTGTCGGCTTTACAAGCCACGGAAAAAGTCCCTTAACGCGTCATTCCGAGCGCAGCGAGGAATCCCTCTGTGAGTTAAATTCAAGAAAAGAGGGATTCCTCGGCACAAAGCGTGCCTCGGAATGACGACGTTTTGTTTTTTTCCGCAACCTGTTTAGCCGCTGAATCTAAAATCCTTTGCCGGTCTGCCCCATCGTATTATTGCTTCCGCCAAAGACTCAGCGCCCGGCGATTGGTCCCATAAATGACAGAAAGTACCAGGAATGAAAACAACAGCAACACCAGCGCCGTCCGATTTGCCACGTCGTAATTCGCGGCTTGTACTTGATCATAGATATCGATCGAAACCGTGCGCGTTACGCCGGGAATGTTTCCCCCTACCATGAGCACAACACCGAATTCACCGATGGTGTGCGCGAAACTGAGCACTGTCCCAGTGACCGCTCCGGCGGCGGAAAGCGGCAGGATCACGCGAAAGAATGTTTCGAGGCGTGAAGCGCCCAGCGTCCACGAGGCCTCGATCAACTTGCGGTCCACGCTGTCAAACCCGGCCGAAAACGGCTGCACCGCGAACGGCAGGCTGTACAGCACTGAAGCGACGAGCAAGCCTCCAAACGTAAACGGCAGCGTGTGGCCAAACCAGGACTGCCATAATTTCCCCGGAAGATTTCGTGGGCCCAGGCCAACGAGAATGTAATAGCCGAGAACGGTGGGCGGCAGAACCAGAGGGAGCGCAACAATCGCCTCGACCACAAATTTCCATCGCCAGCGCGAGAACGTCACCCAGTACGCCAGCGGCAGGCCCGCGACCAGCAGAATCGCCGCGACGGACACAGCCAGCTTGAGTGACAGCGCGATGGCCTGCCAGTTCATGGCTTTCCCTTACCGGGCAAGACAAATCCGTATCGCTCCAGCACTGCGGCCGTCGCGGGGGTTTTTATGAAATCGAGGAACGCCTGCGCGCCCTGCGGATTCTTCGACGCGCGGACGACTACGACGCCTTGCTGAATGGGCGCGTACAATGTTTCGGGCACACGCCAGAAGCGGCCTTTTTCTTTCAGCCCCGGCGCCACGGCCAGGGAAAGCGCGATGATTCCGGCGTCGGCGTTTCCAGACTCGGCAAACTGCGCCGCCTGTGAAATATTTTCGCCGAGCACAAGCTTGTCCTTGACCGCGTCGTAGACGCCCGCTTTCCGAAGTGCGTCCTCAGCCGCGCGGCCGTAAGGCGCGTGCAGCGGATTTGCGATGGCCACTTTGTGGACGCCGGGATCGCGCAGCTCCGCGAACCCTTTGCTGATGTCCAGAGTGGAGTCATTTCTTACCCACAATACGATTTTCCCGATGGCGTAGAGATAGGTACTTGCCGGCGCGGCAAGCCCTTCCGCTTCCAGTTTTTTCGGATACTCGATGTCCGCGGAGAAAAAAACGTCGAACGGCGCACCATTTTCAATCTGCGAGAGGAAATTTCCGGAGGATCCCGTGCTCAGTCGGACGCTGCAGCCGGTGGCTTTCTCAAAATTCGCGGTAATTTCATTCATAGCCAACGACAGATCCGATGCGGCAGCCACGGTGATCGTGCCGCATGGTTTACGCATGAACTGCGGCGCGGGCGCAGGTTTTGCCGCGCGAAGAGGCGCCGCAAGCATTGCGACTGACAGCAACAGCGATGTTGGAATTCGTTTCATGAATCCGCCGCCGGGAATTAAACGCGCACGATCATCACTTCGGTCGATTTGATCAGGGCAGCGGCGGTCTGGCCCTTTTCGAGGCGCATTTCGCGCGCGGCGTCAGCCGTAATAATCGAGGAAATGCGCTGCCCGCCGATCGACAGCTTTATCTGCGCCAGTAACCCGCTATACCGCACTTCGACGATTCGCCCGACCAGTTGATTTCTCCCGCTGATGCGGCGAAAGCCGCGGCGCCCGGCCAGCACGTCTTTTTCCTGCGTGCGGGGCAGAAACCGTTCGATCTCCGAAGCCGGAATGCGGTGATGGCCTCCGGCGGTCTGCACGCTGCGCAACTTCTTCTTGTAGATCCACTGCTTGAGCGTGGGATAACTGATCCCCAGCGCGCGCGCGGCGTCACGGGGGTTGAGCAGTTCGTCGGAGCGCACGGACACCTCCAGAAGATACATTTATATGTGGTTTGTTACGGAATGTCAATACGGATTCATACGATTGTGGGTCTTGGTGGCACAGGCTTCAGCCTGTGTGTCTTTGAAGTGGAAACACCAAAACTTCACAGGCTGAAGAGTCTGTGTGGCAACTAAGGTTGACAGTGCAGGTATACTTCGCGCAGGAGGCTGCGCGATGCCGAATTTTTACGAGTACAACCCGGAACAGGGGTATTTGTTGCCGCCGAGCGTGCGTGAGGTATTGGGGGAAGGACATCTTTGTTTTTTCGTGCATGCGGCGGTGGAGAAGTTGGATTTGAGGGAGTTCGAGAGCGGATACAGTGACGAGGGGCATCCAGGGTATCACCCGGCGCTGCTGTTGAAAGTATGGCTGTATGCCTATGCCTTGGGAGTGACCAGTTCGCGACGGCTGGAGCAGCGGATTCGGGAAGATTTGGCGTTTCGGTATCTGGCAGCAGGAGCGACGCCGGATTATTGGGCGTTGAATGAGTTCCGCAAGCGGCACGGGCGAGGGATCAACGACGCGTTCACACAGGTGGTGGAGCTAGCGCGGTCGTTGGGGATGGGAAAGCTGGGACAGGTGGCCATCGATTCAACGCGGATCGCGGCGAACGCGGCGGCCGATTCGGCCGAGGGCATCGAGAAATTGCGAGCGGAGAGAGCGAAGATTCGCCGGCGCATTCGGCGCTGGCAGCGGCAGTGCGAGACGCCAGACCCCAACGAAGGGGCGGGAATGGAAGTGGCCCACCAGGCTCTGGAAGAACTCCGGCAGCGGCTGCAGCAAATCCCGGCGCGGATCGAGCGGCTCAAGAAAGCGGGGACCCAGAAGCTGTCGCGTACCGATGAGGACAGCCGGTTCCTGCGCGAGCGCAAAGGATTTGTGTTGGGGTACACGGCGACGGTGGCGGTGAGCGAAGATCATTTGATTGTGGCGCAGCAAGTCAGCCAGGCCAGCAACGATAACGGGCTGTTGGTGCCGATGCTGGAAGCGGTGGAACGGGAGTGCGGGCAGCGGCCCGGACAAGCCCTGGCCGACAGCGGATTTTTTTCACAGGAGAATTTGGAAGAGTTGGAGCGGCGCCAGATCGACGCATACGTGCCGGATTCGCATCTGGGGCGGGAACTGAATCGCGGGGTGCGGGTGCGCGGACACGCGGCCGCCCAGCATCGAGCGCAACAGGACATGAGACGCAAGCTGCGCTCCCCGGCCGGACGCGCGGTGTATCGACGACGAAAAGCGATTGTGGAACCGGTGCTGGGAGTGCTGAAGGAGCAGCGCGGGATGCGGCGATTCCGATTACGCGGGTTGACAAAAGTGGCCATCGAGTTCACGCTGGCCGCCATCGCCCTGAATCTCACGCGAATCTGGCGCACGGTTCCAAAGTTGCGCATCGCCTGAAACGCTAGAGGTCGTCGAGAAGTTTTCAAACTCGCGCAGGGGCCGCAGGAACACGGCCTCTGCAGAATAATATTTACGCGGGCGAAGAGTTGCCACACAGACTCTGAAGCCTGTGCCACCAAAATCAACCTATTCCTCCGGCGCAAACGCCAGCAATACATTCCCGGGCATGCCGCCATTTCGAGGATATCCGGAATTGACGAAGACCATGCCGCCCACGATCACCGGGCCCGCACCGTCGAGCGAGCCGCCCTTGCCTTGAACCCCATTTACCGTTGCGTATTCCTTCGCGGTGTCGAAATCCCAGAGTACTTCGCCGTCTTCGGAAGCGAACGCCCGTATGTGGCCATCCATCGATCCCGAGAAGATCGCGCCCGGAATCAACGTGAGAGCTGCAGACTGTCCCGGGCTGCAGCCGGGCCGCGGCGGATCACACGGATGGCTCGGAGCGTACCAGGCTTTCCCGCCATCTTCGAGATGCAGCGCGGTAAGCCCGCCGCCCTGCACGGGATCAAATGTTGCTCCGCCAACGGGCCCCGCTGTGTTCATGACAGCCGACACGTCGGAAACGGCCGCATACACTTTTTGATTATCGCTGGCCATGCCCCACTGGACTCCTCCGTTGAGCCCGCCTTTGCCGACACGCGTCTCCCAAAGGATCTTTCCCTTTGCATCCGGATCAAACGCGTGAACCATGCCGGACTTTTGTCCGGCGACCAGAATTTCCCGGCCATTCGGCGTTCGGACCAGCATTGCCGACGAACCGAAATCGTAATCGGGTCCGTTCTCGGGTGGACAATTGACGCCTTTGGCGCGGCAGGCGGACGTGTACGCATCATTAGACAAAGTCTGTTGAGACCATACGATGTGCCCCGTCTTTATTTCGAGAGCCATCACGGCGTCGCTGGTAGTGGTAGCGGGAGAAGAATAATTGTCGCCTGTAGTGACATAGAGCAGCCCGCGTTTCGTGTCGATCGTGGGGCTCGACCAGATGGGAGCGCCCGACGGCCCCCACTTTTCCGTTCCTGCACTATTCACTCCTGTTTTTCTGGGCGGGTCCACCATGTACGTTTTCCAAACCACGGAGCCGTCGCGGACACGAAGCGCGGTCAGGCTGCCTCGAAACGTGCAGCATTTGTATTCAGGATCGGTGGAGCGAGTTTCCTCCCAGGATGCAGCTGGGATGAACACAACGCCATCCTGGGCCACGGGCGAACCCGTCAAGCGCGCGGCTTCGTGGTCTTCCACACGGCGCTTCCAAAGCTGTTTGCCCGTTCTTGCGTCGAGAGAATAGACCCAACCGATCAAGTCGCCAAACACCAGCGAGTAAGTGGAACCATCTCGCACGGGGGCAAATGCGGCGCGGACAGGGCCATTGGCCTGAAACACCCAAAATAGGCAGCCTGTCTTGGCATCTACAGCCTGGACCGCGCCTCCGGCGCTGCCCACAAACAGCGTGCCGTTCAAGACAATGGGGGCAGCGAAAGCAGTGACATCTCCCGGAAAACCAAGGGCCCATTTCAATTTTAGGTGCCGGACTTGTTCCAAGGTGAGGCCGGCCTGCTCAGTCGGCTGGTAACGCGTGTTCGAACGCGTGGGACTCCAGCCGTCCCATTTTTGCGCTGTCGGGTCGGGCATGGGGTGCATCCCAGCCGCGCAGAAACTGCTGGCGGGTCGCGGGGCCTCTTCACCCTTCGTTCCCAGGTAGCTGGCCACGGCCTCGCGTTCTTCGCGCTTCATGGGGTAGGCCACGCCCATCATCAGTCCGAAGTCCAGCGTCCGCAGGATGCGCGCTGCGGGCATCTTTTGAAGAACGTCCTTGGACGGGGCGCGCGAGCCTGATTGCTCATGGCACGCCGCGCAACGCTTCTGATAAACGTCCGCGTCGGAGATGGGTGAAGCGGTCTGCGCCAAGGCTGCCGAAGCGAACAGAATGCATACAGCCACGGCGGACAACAGGCGGGCGGAAATCCATACAGATTTCATTTGAATTGTGCCTCTCTGGATTCTAGACGTGCGCGGCGGCTTCCTGCTCGAATGCGTGATAGGAAGAGCGCACCAGCGGCCCCGATTCGACGTGCGCGAAGCCCATCTCCCGCCCCAGTTTCTTGTATTCGGCAAATTCATCGGGGTGGACGAAGCGTACCACAGGTAGATGTTCGCGCGTGGGCTGCAAGTATTGACCCAGGGTGAGAATATTCGTGCCCTGCGCCGCGAGGTCCCGCATGGCCGCGAGGACTTCGTCGCGCGTTTCGCCGAGACCCAGCATCAGGCCCGTTTTCGTGGGCATATCAGGCGCCAGGTTCTTTGCACGACGCAGGAGTTCGAGCGAACGCTCGTAAATGGCTCCCTTGCGCACCTCGCGATATAGCCGCGGAAGCGTTTCCGTATTATGGTTGAGCACGTCCGGCCGGGCGCGCACAACGGTCTCGAGCGCCTGCCAGTCTCCGCGAAAATCCGGGATCAGGACTTCCACTTTGCACTCCGGCATGCGGCTGCGAATCTCTGCGATGGTACGGGCGAAAATGGCCGCGCCGCCGTCAGGCTGGTCATCACGGTTCACGGATGTCACGACTGCGTAGCGCAGGCCCATCAGCTGGGCCGCCTCGGCCACGCGCTCTGGTTCTTGCTCGTCCGGAGGCGCTGCAGGCTTGCCCGAAGGCACGGCGCAAAACCCGCACGCGCGGGTGCAGATATTGCCCAGGATCATGAACGTCGCTGTGCGGTGTTCCCAGCACTCCCCCATATTCGGGCAGCGTGCGCTCTCACAAACAGTGTTGAGACCCAGCGTGCGCATGATGCGCTTCAAGTCCTGGTAGTTTGGTCCATTGAAGAATTTTACGCGCAGCCACTCCGGCCGAGGATGCCCGCTCGGATCAAGCGGAGCCCCGGAACTTGATATCGGGGACGAATTCGAAATGATTTGGAACTGGGTAGCCATTATTTTGTTCTGCTGACTCCAAATGGAATGCGCACGTGAATTGGTTCAATCTGCCATTCTAAGCGTCCGCTCGAATGGACACAAGGGCAGGCAAGTGTTGGTAGTGCATCAGTTTGCCAGCCGCACGATTTCCTCAATCGTCCAAACGTGGTCGGCAATACCCGCTTCCATCGCGGGCGTGACTCGCAGGGTCTTGTGAACCCGTGCGAAGTTGTACCACATGTAATGCAGGGCCACTGAATGATGGAGATTATCTACCTTCTTCGCAAAGGCATTTGTCAGACGGCTGAACTTCCGCATACTCATGCGCATGGTTAGGTTCTGGCGCTCTACGAAGCTGGTAGAGATGTGCTTGGGGTCTGGACGGCCTGTAATCCCTATTTCTCGGCATCCGATGCACTCTGCTGGACTATAGCGGGCCTCTGTGACCCGTTCGTTTCCGTAGAGCTTTACCAGCATGGCGTAGTCGATTGCGTTTCCAAAGGCGCTCTCAATAGCTTCTATATAGGCTCTGTGACCGTCTGTAGTGAGTTGTACACGATTCGCTAGGCGAGATGCCAGATCATCCATGAATCGCTTGGCCGTCTGTCCGCTTCGCGTGCCAATCATAAACGAAGGGACCAGCTTTGTATCCGCGTCCAATGCAACCCATGTCCACACGTCACCATAGCCGAATATGCCCTTCTTGTCGGCTGGCACGTTCTTATCCTTGGCGTAGCAGAACTGCCAAATCTCATCGCATTGGATGTGTTTGCACTTGAGATTGCGCATTGCTTTATCCTGATATTCCATGCAAGCTGCTCCGAGTTCTGCCAGCAGTTTTTGAATCGTGTTCAGCGCAACGCCTGTCATTCGCACAGTGCTTCGAAGAGAACTCCCTTCGACAAGGGCTGAGATAACCTGCACTCGTTTTTCTATTGTTAGGCGATTCATAATGTCATCATGATACGTGACCGCTTACGTACATGTCAAGAACAAAATGATTGACATTCCAGACCGCTCACGTATAATAATTTCATATGGTAAAGAAACGGAAAAATCCTTATGCTGTCGCGCTAGGACGAAAAGGCGGGAAGAAAGGTGGTCCCGCTAGGGCCGCCAACATGACGCCAGAGCAACGCAGTGAGAGCGCAAGGAAAGCTGTCCAGGCTAGGTGGGCTAAGGAAAAAAGCGAAAATTAAAATGGCGACACCGACAATACGTCCAGAAAATGTGCCCATCAATGGAGCGCAAGCTGGTGCGACCCCTCAGGCACGACAACCGAGCTGTACTCCAATGCCTGCCTATGAGGAGCTTACTAAGATTTTGCGGTCTATTTCCGAGAGTAGGGAACGACCCCTTTTTGCCTTGATTTCTGATTACATCGACAGTGATGTTCTAAATGAAGTCTATACTTGGAAGCGGGAGCTTCGCGGAGCTGGTGAAGGCGATGCTTTGGACATCCTCATTCATTCTCCCGGTGGGCAGTTGACAATGTGCTACATGGTTGCCCGACTGTTTTCTAGAATCACAAATGATTGGCAAGCGCTGGTTCCAGAAATGGCCGGAAGTGGCGCAACTTTGATTTGCTTGGGATCATCAAACATTGTGATGTCGGAAATAAGCCAACTCGGTCCTCTTGACCCTCAGGTTGCTAGTAAACGGCCAGGAAAGTTTTTTGCGACTGAACGCCAGTCCCCACTTGAGGCATTTGAGGCAGTTAAATATCTGCGGCAATTCGCTGTCGGCTCGTTAGACGCACTTATGGAAGTACTTATGGAGAGAGGCATAACGCCGCAGAAGGCTCTAGATACGGCCAGCAAACTTTCTGCGGATTTAGTGAGACCAATACTCGAAGAGATTGATCCATACGATCTCGGTGCGTTTTCTTTGGACAGTGAACTCGCCGTGAAATACTGCCGATTAATCGCTAGACCAAAAGACGTTACAAAGAAGACACAACGGCCAGCGCTTTATAAGTCCCTGGTCGAGGACTACCCTGCGCATGAATTTGCGATTGAGCTAGCTGAGGCTGAATCGTTGCGGCTTAAGGTCTCTCAGCCCACATTGGAAATGGATGAATTGTTTGACCAACTACGTTTGAAAGTAGCTGGGGTTAAGGCTTATATAGGTTTGGTTCCACCATCAGAAACGGAGGCAGCATCATGAGGACTCCTTATTTTGTTGCCACAGAACGGAAAGAAGATACGCCAAAAAAAACTGATAGAGACCTCGACAAAATCCTCAAGGATTCGGACGACAAAGCCCGAAGGCTTTTCGAGCGTCATGATTCGAATCGTCGCGATGCTAGGAAAGAGGAAGAAAAACAAAATCAATAGGCTTGCTTCCACCATTGGCGGTGCAGCCCTTTATTTTTCACTCTCTCGGATCGTAGCTCGCACTAATTTCGCGGCCATCTGATTCACATCTAATTGAGGCTTGCGCTTCTTGGCGGGACGCTTCTTTACCTTGCGTGGTTTTTTCATGCCGCTAGGATGGCACAATTCCCCGCCAGCCGCTAGACCCCTAGAGTTCAAACTGATGCACTACCCAAGTGTTGTACCTTTGGTATCACCCCCCGCTTGACCCGGCCCATGGGTGCATTTCGACCACGATATTTGCTGCGTTTTGTGTCTTTTTTACAACAACCTGTTAACCGTTTGTCCGCAACTAACTGATTTTAATAAGGTAACCAACTGGCATGTGGGCACATCTGATGCTATGGTATTAGCTTCCTAATGATCTTCCAGACCACAATTGAACGGCCAGTTTCCACCACAGGTATTGGTCTGCACACCGCCGTGAAATCTCGGCTGCGCCTCGTGCCCGCCCCGGCCGACACCGGAATCGTATTCCGGCGCGTGGACCTGGACAATTTTGAAATCGAAGCACACGTCCGCAATGTGGCCCGCGTCAGCTACGCCACCAGCCTGATGAAAAAAGGTGTGCTGCTCTCTACGACCGAACATCTGCTTGCGGCGCTCTATTCGTGCGGCGTCGATAATGTGTACATCGAACTGGACGCCCTCGAATTGCCCATCCTGGATGGCTCTTCGCAGCCGTTCATCGAGATGCTGGAGCAGGCTGGAGTGCGGCGTCTGAGAAAACAAAGGCGCTATCTAAAGGTCCTGAAGCCGCTGGAATTTTCCGATGGCGGACGGCGCATCGGCATTTATCCGGCGGAGGATTTCCAGGTGCGTTGTTATGTGGATTACGCGCACCCGTCAGTAGGCGCGCAGGAAGTCGAGATGCGCGTGGGGCGCAGATCGTTCAGCCAGATGCTGGCGCCGGCGCGGACGTTTGGATTCGTGCAAGATTTTGAAGGGTTACGCCGCATGGGCCTGATCCGCGGCGGCTCGCTCGACAACGCCATCGTGCTGAACGAAAACGGCGTGATGAATGGCCCGTTGCGGTTCCCTGACGAATTCGGGCGGCACAAGGCGCTTGACCTGATTGGAGACCTGGCCCTGGTGGGGAGGCCGCTGCTGGCTCGCGTGGAAGCCTACAAGGCCGGACACGCGCTGCATACCCAACTGGTCACACGTCTGCTTGCCGATTCCTCGCTTTGGACCGAGACGTACGCACATGGCCCCTCGGCGCCTCGTCGATTTCGAGCTGAGTCTGCCGTTCCCGCCGCAGATTAGCCTTACAAATTCGCTCTTCCCCGGTGTTCCTTGTAGTAAGTATCAATTCACATCGCTCCAGCTTCCCTTGATTGTCAAACCTGCGTAAACTGCTGACAATGAAGCTATGGCCATCCCCGACTCCGTAATCGTGATTCTCGCCGCCGGAAAGGGCACGCGGCTCAAGTCCGCGCTGGCGAAGGTGCTGCATCGCGCCGGCGGTCGTTCGCTGGTCGAGCACGTGGTGCGTGCCTGCCAGCCGCTCAAGGCGCGCGAAATTGTCGTGGTCGTGGGACATCAGGCAGAGGAAGTGACCGCCTCGCTTGCGCCGCTGGGCGTAAAAACGGCCTTGCAGCAACCGCAACGCGGGACGGGCCACGCGATGCTTGTTGCCCGTCGCGCAATTCCTTCGCGTGCGAAATTCGCAATCCTGCTGCCGGGCGATGCGCCGTTGATCCGCACAGAAACGCTGGCCGCGCTCGCAAAGGCGCACCAGGAAACCGGCGCAGCCGCCACGATTTTATCCGCGGAAATAGAAAATCCTGACGGCTACGGACGCATCGTGCGGCGCGATGACGGCTCGGTGTCCGCGATCGTCGAAGATTCCGCGCTCACCGCCGAGCAGCGCGCGATCCGCGAAATAAATTCCAGTATTTATTGCTTCACGCTCGAAAAATTGTGGCCGTGCCTTGGGTCGCTGAAACCTCAGAATGTGCACAAAGAGCTTTATTTGACCGACGCCATCGCCATGCTGCGGCAAAAAGGTGAAAAAGTGCAGGCCGTAATGGCTGCCGACCCTGACGAAGTCCTGGGTTGCAACACGCGCGCGGACCTGGCCGCCGTGGACGCCGTGTTTCGCCGCCGCAAGCGCGCTGAGCTGATGGAAGCGGGCGTGACGATTGAATTTCCGGAGACCGTGCTGATCGATCCCGATGTTACGGCCGGCGCGGACACGTGGATTGAGCCCTGCGTGCATTTGCTCGGCAGGACACGCATCGGCGCGGGCTGCACGATTCGCACCGGCAGCCTGCTGACGGATGCAGTCCTCGAAGACAATGTCTTGGTCAAGCCATATTCGCTCGTGACCGCGAGCCACCTCTCGCGGGGGGCGCAGGTCGGGCCATTCGCGCATATTCGCGATGGCGCGCGTCTCGAAGAAAACGCGCGCGTGGGAAATTTCGTGGAAGTGAAAAAGAGCGTCATCGGCGAAGGCGTGAAAGCCATGCACTTGACGTATCTTGGCGATGCCCGCGTGGGCAGCGGCACAAATATCGGCGCCGGCACGATCACCTGCAACTACGACGGCGTGCAAAAACATCCCACAACCATTGGCAAGCGCGTCTTCATCGGCAGCGATACGGCGCTAGTCGCGCCCGTGCGCGTGGGGGACGGCGCGTATGTCGGCGCTGGATCAATCATTACTGAGAACGTCCCCGCTGACGCGCTTGCCCTCGCGCGGGGACGTCAGGTAAACAAACTTGGTTGGGCTGCGGCGCGCCGCCGTGAGCTCGCCGCAGCAGCAAAGCCTTCCAAATCGCGACCGCGCAAGAAATCCAAGCGCGCCAGCAAGAAGCGTAAGACCTCCCGCCAGCGTTGAGTCCCACTTCAGTGATTCGTTGAGTACGTCAACCTGGACTTCTGCCGACGAGGTAGAACAGGCTTCAGCCTGTTTGCGTTTGGTTTTAGTCTCACCGCACAAACCAAAGTCAAACAGGCTGAAGCCTGTTCTACTGGAATTGCAGAATATTTAAGTCAACCTAGCGGCTATCGCCGTCGTGGTCCACATCGCCGCTGGAAGCTGGCTTGGCGTGACT
Source organism: Terriglobia bacterium (assembly GCA_963705015.1). GTDB lineage: Bacteria > Acidobacteriota > Terriglobia > Acidiferrales > UBA7541 > Palsa-360. The sequence goes on along the minus strand of CAVPIN010000002.1, from coordinate 3,094,989 downwards.
TGCCAGGGCTTGCTGCGCGGCCTTGCTGACCGTGACGGTATCGCCCTGTACCTGAGCTTGCGTCGTCACTTGCGGTTTCTTGGGGGCTTGGACGGTCTGGTCGGTCTGCGTCTGTGCGTTCGCGGATTGCAGGGAATGGATGGAATTACTCATGAACAGATCACCTCACAACTTCTCTTCGGCTGGATACTAAAATACTTTAGAAAATAGTTCCGGCCTCCGGAGCGAAAGAAACGCACGCCGGAGGCCGAAATTTGTTCCGCTTTGGAACAGGGATTTACTTCTTCGCGGCCGCAGCAGCGAAGCGGGCCTGCATTTCGCGGGTAAGATGCGGCACGATGCCCAGAATCCGCTCGATGAGCATCAACTGCCCTCTGTGGTGCATTTCATGTTCCTTCACCGAAAGGATCATATCGAAGCGGCTTCTGGAGGCCGGATTCGCGCCGGGAGGCATGGCCACTTGTTCGGCCAGAAAACTCTCCGGCACGCTGTCTAGCCAACCCGCCCACGTCTCGCCGTTGGTACGCAGCAGTTCGAGGACCTGGTCTTTGCTTCGCGGCGCCTTTTCCTCCGCGGTCAATTTCTGCATCAGCGAAGGAAAATCAAATCCCGCCAGCGTGGAGCGATGTTCCACGGCATGGACGATGTGTTGAAAATTGTAGGCCACCGCGATATGGGCCAGCAGTTCACCGACGCTGCGCGTGTCGGGGGCTGCTCGAAAGCTATATTTCTCCTCCGGAATATCCTGGGCAATCGCGATCGTATTTTTGCGAACCGTGCGGAAACTTGCAGCCAGCTCTTTACCACCGTAATAATTCAAGGGACGTCTCCTTTGGTCAAATAAGTTATTTTCTCTAAAAGCTAAGGGGACTTGGAGTGTATCACGCTCCACGGAATTTCATCCTCAATCTGGCACTGCGCGCCGAAGGTCTTTACTCTCAAATTGAGAGGTCACTTTCCCTTGCCGATATCTTTGAGGGGTTGCTAATCACCTCTCGCTGGGTCTGCGATCATCGCAGGATACGTGACTTCGCCGTTTTCGAGCGTCATTAGCAGTAACGCGTTCTTTTTGACCCATTGGAACGTGATGTTCTTGCGGTACCGCTGAGGATATGGGTCGGGGTATTCCCGAAACCACTTTCGAAAGAATTCATTCATGGAGCTTCCATGGGCGTAACGTAGGTCAACATGGCGCAGATTGTCTTGGTGGTCGAAAAACAAGTGGCCCATTTCCGCGTCCCTCCTCAATTTTTCTTTCCCGGTATTCTTGTGATATTGATACTCGTAGTTGCCTCCAGCGAATGCTGACTTTACTTCATATTGTGAAAGATCAATGCCGGCCGCCCGCTTCTTTCCCGGGTCCCGGAGGAGTATGGAAGCGAAAACTTCCCAGTCAGAGGACATCGCCGCGCCCGGAGGGTGCACCTTTCGAGCCTCGTAGAGTCGCAACTTTCCTTGGAGCGGACCGCACGCGCGGAGTTCAGGAAGAACCGCTATATTTGACGCCGCTTCCAGCGGGTAGGCTGACGATACGTTATGGCTTCCAGATGCCCGGGTCGGCTCAACCACGCGGCTTCATCTGCTTTCTCCTCCGAATAGAGCACGTATGCCGCCCTATCGAGTTTCTCAAATGCCAGACCCTCGCAGTCACAATAATGCCGTAGGTCAGAGAGAATATTTGTGATTGCTAAATCGTCCGAAACGCGCGTCACAGACCCTAAGCGAGCTTTCACAGCGCGGATCGTGCGCGCAGTGAGATTCGTTCGTACGCGTCTCTCGTCCTCCATGTCATCGGACGCTGGAATCAATCCTGCGCGTGCCTCGCGCACAAGTTCGACGCGACGAGCCTTGCTCATCTGTTTTCTGTTGGGCATTGCGCTCATTGTGTTGCCATCCTCACCCCGGCGATACCACTGGCTGCGGTCGCAAGTTCTGTCGTGACGCCAGCTTCGGGAAAACCTGATTAGGCCACGCGACGGCCACTGTGCTCGGCAAATACAGTTCGCACCTCGCCCGTTGGGTCTGGTTTGGTTGCCTTATACCATCCCGGACTACAAACTGGCGAGCCATGAAACTTGGACTGTCAGTAGCACATGATATGTCCGGTTGAATTAGCACAGGAAATGTCCGCTTTGTAGAAGCGGCTTGGGAAGAAGATGCGTGCGGGGAGAACCGCATGCACAGCTATCCGAGGGCCGCCGTGGAGCGGATGATGAAAGTTCAGGAAGTAATTTTGCGAGCGATGGCGAAGAAGATTACGTGGTGGCAAGCGGCCGAAATCATTGGCATGAGCGACCGGCAGATGCGGCGCTTGCATTGGCGGTATCGGGAACATGGCTATGACGGGTTGTTGGACCGGCGGGTGGGCAAGCCGAGCCCGAAGCGCGTGCCGCTGGCGGTGGTCGAGCAGGTGCTGGGGCTGTACCAGGAGAAGTATTTCGATCTGAACGTGCGTCATTTTCACGAGAAATTGCAGCAAGAGCATCACCTTGCGTTGAGCTACACGTGGGTGAAGAAGGCGTTGCAGGGGGCAGGGCTGGTGCGTCGGGAACGCAAGCGCGGGGTGCATCGGCGGCGGCGGGAACGGCGACCGTTGCCGGGGATGCTGCTGCACATCGATGGCAGCAGGCACCAGTGGTTTCAGGACGACCGCTGGTACGACTTGCTGGTGATCCTGGACGACGCCACCAGCGAGATTTATTACGCGCAGTTGGTGGAAGAGGAATCGACGATGACGGTGCTGCGGGCGCTGCGGGAAGTGATCGAGCGGCAGGGAATTTTCTGCGCCCTTTACAGCGACCGCGCCAGTCACTTCTTTTGGACGCCTCGGGCGGGCGGGAAAGTGGATCGGGAACGGCCAACGCAAGTGGGACGAGCGTTGCAGGAATTGAACATTCGGATGATTCCTGCATATTCGCCGCAGGCCCGGGGACGATCGGAACGTGGGTTCGGAACCTGGCAAGGACGGCTGCCACAGGAGTTGCGGCTGCAGGGCATGGTCACAGTGGAAGGGGCCAACCAGTTTCTGCGGGAGCGCTATATCGCCGAATTCAATGGACGGTTTCAAGTGGCGGCCTTGCAGTCTGGCAGCGCATTCTTGCCCTGCCGGAGAAAGGATCTGGACGTGTTGTTCTCGGTGCAACAACAACGCGTGGTGAACCGGGACAACACGGTCGTGGTGGGAGGGAAAGTGTTTCAGATCGAGCCGACGCGCTGGCGGGGAACGCTAGCGGGATGCTCGGTCACGGTGTGCGAACATCTGGATCAACTGTGGAGTATTCGGTACGGGCCGCATGTCGTGGGCCGATACACCGCGCAAGGATGGCCGTGGCTGTGCGAGACGAAACGGAATCGCCGGGCAAAGGCTGTGGAAAAGCCGCTCCGTGGAAACCCAAAGGCAGGGTTCCCACTGCGCTTGGAAATCCCGCAAAGGGCGCGGGATTCCCACTTTCCCACAGCCTCGACGGCGGCGGTCCAGCGACCTTAAACCGGACATATCGTGTGCTACGAAAACCGGACATTTTAATTTGCTAACAACAGCCATGAAACTTGGACCATCACCCTCTCCTTCTTCCTGAATCTCAAACTGCCGGACAGCGGGTTTTGGAAGATTTCATGAAACGGCGATTCCCGGAAGTTTCTTACAACGAAAAGAAAGAAGCGATCCTTCATTGCTGTAGCGACCTCATGTTCTTTGGGCGTCAGCGACAAAGTTCCTGTCACCCCGTTCAAGCCCTTGACCTCCACAGCTAGAAAGTGCTCACTCGGCTCGATCTCCAGGCGGAAATCGTACCCACATCCAAGACTCGTGGTGTTCTGCACAGCATATCCTTTGAACTCAGAAAGACTGGGGCGAACTGACTCAAAGTATCGCTCCGCAGCCAAACCCGTGATCAGTCTTTGGGCGAAATGCGATTGGCGGTCACCGGGTTTCTTTTTGCGTTGGACCTCGCTCCAAGCGTTTTCGTCGTACCCGACGAAGGATTCGACCAATCCGGTGAATGATTCGAGGTCTAAACTCTTGTATTCCTCAAACACTCTCAGGCAGTAGGTACGGGTTTTGCGTTTGTGCCAACCCTTCCGACGATTCGGAAACAACGGATCGAATTCATCGCGATAGTTCTTTATCGACGCTGGCTTTGATCCCATCGCGTACCCAATAACATTGAATGCTTCTACGAAACAGTCAAAACCGAGGCGCTTCAAACCAAGCGAATCGTACTTCGAGAGATATAAGCCAACTAATATTAGTTTCTCGCGCGTAGCGATTCTCTGTGGGCTCAATTCCATGTCTTAAACGTGAGCCTCGCACACGCAGCCATGCCAAAGACATCCATGCACGAGGATGACCTTTCTCTGTCCGGCCATTACAAGGTCCGGCTTTCCTGGCAAATTACGAGGGGAACTACGATATTTAATTCCCAATCGCCTGACAATCTTGCGCACTGTTTTCTCGGGTTGTGTGCCCGTGGAACGAACCCGCCGCATTATCTCGCTGCGTTCGTTACGAGTAAATGTGTCCATTTCTCATCGCCTAATTTAGGACAAAGTTTCGATCAACGCTACCATTTTGGGAATTTAGCTTTTTAGGTCGAAAGCTTGGACGCTGCGAGTTAGTCAAAGATTTGGCCGCGCCCTCTCCTTGACCGCACCGTCCGCGTCGTCTAAACTTCATGTTTTGACTTGGTCCCCTTGGCGGGGCTGAGGGGGAGAACTCTTTGCCGAAACGCACCTTTCAACCAAAAGTGCGCCGGCGTCACAAGACGCACGGCTTTCGCACGCGCATGAAGACCGCGGGAGGCCGCAAAGTACTGGCGGCGCGCCGCAAAAAGGGACGCCATCGTCTTACGCCTGTCTAGAGATTCGGACGGTCCGCGGCAGGGTTTTCCTCGTGCCGTGCGCCTGTTGAAACGCGTCGAATACGAAGCCGTATACGGCGCGGGCCAACGCCGCTCGAGCCCTCAGTTCGCAGTTTTCTTCCGCTCGCAGCCAGCACCGGCGGCGGGCCGCGCCAACGACAAGGCCCCCGGGAACAAAGCCGCCGGGCCGGGCCGCGTCAGCCGCTTCGGCATCAGCGTCAAGAAAGCCCTAGGTGGCGCGGTGGTGCGCAACCGCATTCGCCGCCGCATCCGTGAAATCCTGCGGCGCAATAGGACGGAGATTCCTTCGGGATGGGACATCGTAATTCACCCGCGACGCTCGGTAGCGCAAGCGCCTTTCGCTCCCCTGGAGACGGAATTGCTGCGTCTGCTCCGCGGCATTTCCCCGGCCGAGCGGAAACCCGCAAATTGAGCCGAACTGCCCGCACGCTGCTATTCGCCGTCCGCGTCTACCAGACGTTTTTTTCCGCTCTGATGCCCAGCGCCTGCAAGTTTTACCCTTCCTGTTCGCAGTACGCTTCCGAAGCGCTGCGGCTTCACGGCGCGCGCCGCGGCGCGTGGCTGGCCTTGCGGCGTGTGTCGCGCTGCCATCCGTTTACGCGCGGGGGCGTCGACCTGGTGCCTGATCCCGCGGATCATTCATACGACGACAAGGCCCCTGGCCAGATGGCTATTCGTGAGAACACGCGCAATGAGGTTCCTTCGTGAGCGAACCCAAAGAATTATCGACGGAAACTCGCTCACTGATTGCGGCCGTCTTGTGCCTGCTGGTGATCGCGGGGTGGTCGCTCATTTACAAGCCACCACAACCCAATCCGACAAATCCGCAGCCTGTGCCCACATTGCCTGTCACGCCCGCGCCGAAGCCGTCGGCACCAAGCTCGAAGGGCCCTGTAACCACCGTTCCGCCCGCGGCTATGCACGCCGCCGGACAGGAAAGCTCGATTGTGATCGACAGCGATCTCTACCGCGTGGAAATATCCAATCGCGGCGCGGTGGTGCATAGCTGGCAGCTTAAAAAGTTCACCGACGACTATAACCCACCCCGGACGCTCGATCTGGTCCACCCCGATGCCGCACAGAAGGCTGCCAATTGGCCGTTTTCCATCGTGCTCGACGATCCGCAACAGGAATCGGCCGCCAACAATGCGTTATTTGAAATCTCTTCGGGGGGAGCCACGCCCGCTCCGGGGGCCGTGCTCCACGCTCCCGCGGAGATCACATTGTCCTGGAGCGACGGGCACCTCGAAGTCACCAAGCGTTTGAAATTCAACGAGAGCTATATCGTCGAAATGCAATCGTCGGCAAGTTTGGACCGGACTCCGCTGCAGAGCAGCCTGGGTTGGACCGGAGGATTTGGCGACGCCACGGCCTATCGCGCCGCCCTGCAGACGCAGGTGTTTACCAGCGCCGCAGGAAAGCTCAACACGCTGGCGGCGAAAAATCTGGGCAAGTCCGGCCAGACCACGGTGCGCGCGGTTGTTCCGGGAACGTTTGATTTTGTCGGGATCGAAGATCTCTATTTCACCGCTGCGTTCATGCCGGCCTTCACTGCGCATGGAGACTTGGCGCAAACGCCGCTCACGCTGACGGGCTGGACGTTCCAGCACGATACGCCGGTCGCGGACGGCAAAACCGAAACCGAGTTGGTGCCCCAGATGGCTGCCGGGACTGCTACAGCCGGGCCGCTGGCTCTCCGTGTTTACGTTGGCCCCAAGAGCATTGATGGCTTGAAGGCCGTCCGCCCGCCGCTGAACGGCATTGTGCAATTCGGCTGGTGGGGCTTCATTGCCGAGCCCCTGTTTTACGGGCTGCGCTGGCTATATCACTATGTCCCGAATTACGGTTGGGCGATCGTCCTGATCACCATCGCCATCAATATGGTGATGTTTCCGCTCAAAGTGAAAAGCATGCGCGCGATGCAGAAAATGCAGAAGGTCGCGCCGGAAATCAAGTCCATCCAGGAGCGATACAAAAAGTATTCGATGCGCGATCCTCGCAAGGCCGAGATGAATAAGGAAGTGATGGCGGTGTATTCGCGCGAGGGCATCAATCCGCTCGGCAGTTGCTGGCCCACCCTGATCCAGATGCCCATCTGGTTCGGCTTGTACCGCATGCTCGCGAATACCATCGAGCTGCGCCATGCGCCTTGGATTGGCTGGATCCACGATCTCTCGGCCCGCGACCCGTATTACATCCTGCCGGTGGTGATGGCCGTCTCCATGTATTTCATGCAGAAGATGACGCCCACTCCGGGCATGGATCCGGCGCAAGCCAAGATGATGGCCTTGACGCCTTTGATCTTCGGCGGCATGTTCGCTCTTTCACCGAGTGGCCTGGCGTTGTATATACTTTCCAGCAATATGATTGGAATCGGGCAACAGTGGTATCTCTACCGGACCGCGCCGCCTCCACCGAAGCCGTCGCGTGGTCCCGGCAAAAAGAATTAGGAGAAGCACAGGTTCATGTCTGCGACCCGCCCGAATCTGATCGTCGATGGAAAACTGGACCATGCGACTACTATGGCGGAGCTTCGGCGCTGTCTCGACATTCTGTTGCGCAAAGCGCGTTTCGAGCTTACTTATGAAATCCGCTCCGAAGGGCCTGCCGCCAAGACGGAATTCGAAAATCCTGAGATTCTGGTTGTCTTCCGGGGTCGTGATCAGGATCTGCTGCTCGAGCACAACGCCGAGTTACTTAAGGCGCTCGAGCACATCGCCTTGCGCTGGCTTTGGCTGGATCCCCAATTTTACGGCCGTATCCGTTTCGATGCCGCAGGCTATCGCGCCCTCCGCATCGAGGAACTGAAACTCTCCGCGCGTGCTGCCGCCGAGCGCGTTCGCGAATCCCATGCGCCATTTCGTTTCAATGCCATGGCCGCGCGCGAACGGCGGATTCTGCATCTGGTTTTAAAGGAAGAACCCGGCGTCCGCACTTCGAGCGAAGGCGCCGGAGAAGAACGCCAGGTCGTTGTGTTCCCCGCCGAGTGAAAAGCACGCGGGCATTTCCACTGATTGCTACTCGGGCCTCTTGACACCGTCCGATACGACTCGGCCCTCGTTATCGAACACCACTTCAAACCTGAATCCGGAGGAATTCATGCGGAATCCGCCAAACTGGGCGGGCCGCAAAGTCTGGGTGTTCGCATCGGGCTCTTCTCCACGGAAAAAACGCACGTCGGATATTTCAACGATTGTTTGTCCTTCTTGCTTCTGTACCCGCCAAATGGGAAATCGCGCGAACCAAAGGTAGACTTGGACCTCGCGTAGCTTCTTTGCTTCTGCCACAAAAGGATCGGACTGTGCGCTGGAATAGAGCTGCGTGCGTTCCACGACGACGCCCGGCTCATGGAACGTTGTCCGCCAGACACCTTCGGGCGTGCTGATCAGTCCGGACCAGTGCGTGAGGGTCGGCGGCAGTGGAAGCGCGGCGCGATTGGCTCCGGGCAAATGATGCGCTGCCGCGAAGGTATCCACATCCGCCAGCGCCTTCCTGTGCAAAGCGCCTGCGCACGCCAAATACACGCACAAAAGCGCCAGACCCACGCGACACCAGCTGGCCCTTCTCCAGCTAAACCCGAAGCGCTGAATAGCCGGGAGGAATAATACCAGTGCGAATACTGCGCTCACGATGCCGACGACAAAAAACGGAAATGGGTACCCGGCCGTCGCGGCAAGCACATACGCTCCGAAGGCGCCGACGGTAAGCGCAGCCCATACAGCAGCGCTACGCCGTCCAAATTTTCCCGGCTCCCGGTAGCACCATGCGGAAAGCTGTGGCACAAGAGCGATAGAGGTAAGCGTCAAGTCCAGGATGAAGACCCAGTCCCATGCCGGGCGCGAATACTGCAGCGGGCTCCAAATCATAATCCCAAAACTGGTGAGCAGATCCAAGAACACATGCGTGGCGAGTCCGACCGCGTAAATCAAGAACAGTTTCGCGAAGGGCGGCCTCTCCCAGCGCAACCAGCGCGCGAGAGGCAACGACACCGCGGCCAGAAGCGCCGCCCATACTGGCAATAGCACAAGAGAATGCGTGATATTGCGGTGCCATTCCATTAGCGCCAGAGGATTTCGCGCAAGCGGTCCCGCGAATACATCGATGTCAGGAAAAATCGAGCCAATGGTGCATCCCAGTATCGCGACGCGCGCGGTCGCTGAACTTTGCGCGCCGGTCCAAGTGCCAGCTACGGATCGCGCGGGCACATCGCGGCCGGCAAAAAAAGTCTTTCCCGTCAGAGCGCCCACAATTCCATGTGTGAATGTGTCCATCGAGTTGGATTGTTGGTGATCTTATCAGAAAGAACAGGATTGCGATCGTTGGGTGGCGCAGCGCTGCTATAGAGAGGAACGAATCGGGATCGTCAACGGCTTGGTGGATTCAGATGCCGCCAGCATGTGGCAACGCCCGTCGAAAATCCCCCCTGGCTCAATCACCAGGCAGGGCGTGTGAATCTCTCCGGTGATTACGCCTTTGGCCTGAATTTCAACGCGCCCTTTGGCGAAGATCACGCCGTCAAATTTGCCCGCAATGACCACATGATTGCCTTCAATCTGACCCTCCACCCGGGCGCCCTCTCCAAGGATGAGGCTATGGCTGGAAATCACGTTGCCCTTCATTTGGGCGTCAATGCGAAATACGCCAGAGGCTTCCAGCGTGCCTTCAAACTTCACCCCTTTATCTAGAAAGCCTGTGAACTCCTGGCTCTGCGTGTCCTTACCTCGTCCTTTGGATCGCCATTGCATGGAGAGCCCCCAGTTCCATACCGAAACCTAAAAATCGGGAATTCAATTCTACATGAGAGCGGCGTAAGTGAAATCTAGAAATCAGCCTGTCGTGACCCGGAGGCTACTCCCCCGTGCTCTCACAACTGCAATGAAGCCAACAACTACGTAAGTAGTATCAATTCATGAGTCGGTCGTAGAGCCCATTGAGCTGCTCTTCGTCGTAAAACTCCAGAATCAACTGTCCGGGATGGCCTTTTGTGGGCATGTGTAACGATACCCGTGTTCCGATTTGCTTCTGCAGGTCATCGAGCGCAGCCTGGCGATTGGGGTCGTGGACTTCGACTAGTTTTTGCGACGTCCGACCCCGGGCCCGGCGTGTTGCCATACGCTCAAGCTGGCGCACGGTGAGTTTTCCGCGCGAAGCATTCTGTGCCAACTGAAATCTTAGCTTCTGATCTTCAATTGCCAGAAGCGCACGGCCGTGGCCGGCGGTTATCTTCCCCTCTTCGATCCATTCAAGAAACGTTTCATTCAGCGTCAGCAGCCTCACGGAATTGGCCACCGTGGCGCGGTCTTTGCCTGTGCGCGTGGCCACTTCGTCCTGCGTCAAGTGAAATTGTTCCATCAGCCTTTGGAACGCGCGAGCCTGCTCGATTGGATTCAGGTCTTCGCGTTGAATGTTCTCGATCAGCGTCAGTTCGAGTGCTTGCTCATCCCCAACTTCTCGCAGCACTGCCGGAACCCGAAGAAGCTGCGCGCGCTGCGACGCCCGCCATCTTCGTTCCCCAGCGATGAGTTGATACCGTAAACCAACTTTTCGCACCACCAGGGGCTGGATGATCCCACTGGACCGGATCGATTGCGCCAGTTCCTCGAGCGCCGCTTCGTCAAACCTGGTGCGGGGTTGATACGGGCTTGGATCTATCAGATCGATGTCGATTTGCAGCGGGCCCCCGGCAACTATCGACGCGGGTGCCGCGGCAGTCGCAACTGCGGATGTTGAAGCTGGGATCGATTGCGTAGCCGCCGCCTCGGTTTCACGAATCAGCGCCCCCAGCCCCCTTCCCAATGCGTTTCTGGCCACTAGAGATAACCTCCTTTGCAAGATTCGTATACGCTTCGGCTCCTCTACTATGAATGTCGTAGAAGTGGATTGGCTTACCGTGGCTTGGTGCCTCGGCCAAGCGCACATTTCTAGGAATTACTGACTCGAAGACTTGCCCTCCGAAGAAGCTGCGAAGATCGGAAGCGACCTGCTTTGATAGCGTGGTTCGCTCGTCATACATGGTGAGGACAATGCCTTCGATAGCGAGCTCCGGGTTCAGAGTTCTGCGGATTCTCATAAGCGTATCGAGTAATTCGGAAACGCCCTCCAGGGCCAGGTACTCGCATTGAATCGGGACCAGCACTGAATCGGCCGCTGTCAGAGCATTGAGAGTGAGAAGGTCAAGAGCAGGGGGACAATCCATGATGATATATTTGTAATTGTCTCTTACATGTTGAATTATTCTTTTTAACTGGTACTCGCGATTCTCTGCTGAGACGAGCTCGACTGCGGCACCAACCAGGTTTTTGTCCGCGGGAATGAGGTCCAGGCCATCGATTTGAGTTTTGAGGATGATTCTATCGAGTGGCTCCCCGAGGATGAGTGCGTGATATAGAGTCCTCCTGGCAGGATCCTTTGGAAAACCTATCCCCGCAGTGGTATTTCCCTGGGGATCGCAATCAATCAGGAGAGTTCGCTGCTCGGAAAGCGCCAGGGAAGCCGCGAGGTTAATCGCAGTGGTTGTCTTCCCAACTCCACCCTTTTGGTTGGCAACAGCGATGACGCGACCCAAGATATTTCCCCCGAGGGTCGGAAGTTAACACAATGTATGTCATGTGTGCAAATTGTTTCACGTGGAACAAATTAATTCCGCGCACAGCCGATTTGTTCGACAATCTCGAACCATAGGGGGACATCTCTGCTTTGAGAGATTGAATTGTTCCACGTGGAACACAAACACTCGGACTAGCTTCTGGGAGTGGATTGTGGAATGGGACGTCCAATCAGAATGAATCGGCGCTGGGATTCCGGGATGCGGACTGCTGGCTGCCAAGTCCACCCTGGAGTAGAAGAAATTTTAGTGGAGTCGTCGCCCCCAACCCACAAAATAAGGTGCCCTCTAGGTGAGAGTGCCATTTTTGACCATCTCAAAATCTCAGGAAAACCACCGAGCGCACGGGCCGTAACGAAATTGACGAATCCAGTTTCCACCCGGACTTCTTCAAACCGCGTGGGCAGAACCTCTACATCTGAAAGCGCCAGGGATCTCACGATCTCTGAAAGAAAGGCCGATTTTTTCTTATTGGATTCAACCAGAACGACTTTTAGGTCGTTATGCAGAATTTTCAATGCGAGGCCCGGAAACCCAGCCCCGGAACCAACGTCGGCCAGCCGACCGTTTTGGAACGGCAGCAGGGAAGCAGCAAACATGGATTCTCCAAAATGCCGAGCAACAATATCGACTGGGTCCGTTATTGAGGTCAAGCTTACTAGGTTGTTCCATTTCAGCAACAAGATTATATATTCGCGAATCATAGACATCTGTTCGGTCGTCAGATGCATACCGAGAGAGGCTATTGATGCCGCGATCTGGGAGTCGCTCAGTTCAATCTTCTTGTCAGTAGCCATGGATAGTCATCCGTCACGAAGCACTATCGAAGCATATAAACCAGCGATAAGGTCAATTCCAGCATGGGCCGCAATAGATGGTATAAGGCTGCGGCTCCAATAGCGAACGAACACAAACAATAGTCCTACTATGAATGTAGTTATAATCCCGCGCTTTCCCTGGTATAGATGCCCGACGGCAAACCATGCCGACGACAAAATGCCCGCGATCAGCATGGAATACGTGGAGATTTCAAACACTCGGGCGAGAACCACGAACACAAACCCACGGTACAGAAATTCCTCTGTAAGGCCCGCGGTGCAGGCTAGGGCCGCAAATACGGCGGTTTCAGCATTCGTCTGGGGCATGATTTTCCTGGTGAGGGGATACAAGGGTCCTCGGTTGGACTCCGGCACGCGGGCCATCATTCGCAGGCTGGCAAACTGGTTGGCGGAAAGCAGGGCCGTCAAGGCCAAAGCGGTCCACGTAGTTCGCCACGGGTCACCGGCAGTTAGCCCCAGGTCAAACAAGTTCAGGCCCCTCGAAAAAGCCCTCCAGGAGACGACTGCCGCGAGCAGCCACTGATAGGCGATTGTCGAGACATACAGTGATAATCGTGCGTTGGGCGGCAAATCCTCGGAAAGAAGCCGCTTCACGCGGACGGCCCCGCGCCAGGGAACAAGGGTCGCCAGGACAAAAAGGATCAATGAAAAATCCCAAGGGATCGCTGTAAGGTTCACAGCCGGAAATCAGAACACAACTACATGAACCAGCGCAAGGTGGCGGACTGACTTAAATTAAGCCAAGGAATAAAGGAAGGAGACTCAGAGGCAGTTCACGAATCAACCGTCTTACGAGCCTCTCAAGCAGCCGTTTGTGAGGCGCGGCGTGGTGGAGGATTCTGACCGAGCGCGAGACGCAGGATGCGCTCGGTTTCCGCAGGTTCGGGAGGGCAGGCGATGTAGTCAAACGCGCCGGCGCTGAGGGCCCTCATATACGCATCCCAGTCCGCCAGATGGGAAAGTACAATCACTGGAATTCCCCCGGTGGAAGAGGACAAAACACGCACTGCGGTTCGCAGATTGCAATCAGGCAAATCGTCGTTGCAAAGGACAAGTTGAAAGGATTGCCGCTCCACCAAAGCCCGGGCATCGGTGAGGGAAGAACAAAGGACGCACTGCAATCCGATACGTTGCGCAACTACGACAATCTTGTCGCGTTGCGCTGCATCAGAACAAACAATCAGGACCGGTAGAGGGTTAAGCATTTCTCATCTCCCCAGGCTGAATTTGTGCGCTTCCCAGAGCGCGAAGAGTTGCTTGGCCGCGATTATACGCTTGCACCTTCAAGCTGCAACGGTTTCCTGGCCGCTGGTTGCGGAAAATGCTTGCAATGCAGACCAGAGAACACGCTTGGCCTCCAGCGTGTTCGCAGGAAGGCTCAGGCAATCAAAAGCGCCGCCACCCATACCGGCAAGATACGAATTCCAATCCATGTTCCGGGTGAGCACGACTATGGGAACTCCTTTCCGATGGCGCTCGACCTCTGCGCGGAGGGCCTGAAAATCGCCATCGGGCAAAGGAGTCTCCACAAAAATTGCATTCACGGGCTGGCCCGAGAGAAACGATTCCGTCTCCAACAAGGTGGAATAGCAGAAAACGTGGACTCCTGATGCCATGAAGATATTCTCAAGCTTGTCCCTTTCGTCCGATTGCTGGGCAATGATCAAAATCTGTGGCGGCCAGACCATGACAGCCCCCTTCCCAAAACGATAGAATTGCGCCCTGGGCGCCACGATCATTCTGAGGGCAGCCCGCCACTGACGCTGTGCGTGACATCACGCGTAGGGGTGACCGCAGACACACTGCACGACGCCCTTTTCACGGACGGTTGGCATGGAAAACAATTTATGGAACGAGGCACAACATCCCGGCGAGTAGGGCTGGCGCGAGCCTTATCGAAATTAGGATATTGTTCACGCTCGCAAGCCATCATTCTGATTCGCGCGGGGCGTGTGCGTGTCAACGGCGCGACGCGCCTGGATCCCGAAACGCCCGTGCGATTGCATGCCGATCGAATTGAGGTGGACCGCCAGGACATCAAACCAAAAACGAAAATTTATCTGATGCTGAACAAACCACGCGGCCTGGTCACGACGGCATCGGATGAAAAGGATCGCGAAACCGTCTATTCCTGCCTGAGGGACGACTTGCCGTGGGTCGGGCCAGTGGGGAGACTCGACAAAGCGAGCGAGGGATTATTGCTACTCACCAATGATTCCGAATGGGCCGCACGAATTTCCGACCCGCTCACGCATTTGGATAAGACGTATCACGTCCAGGTGAGCGGGGCGGCTGATGAAGAACTCGCGGCCGCGTTGACCAGCGGCATGCGTACGGCGCGCGGTGAGATATTGCGCGCGAAACAAGCGCGCCTGCTGCGCAAGGGCGAACGCAACACGTGGCTCGCGCTTGTGCTCGATGAAGGAAAGAACCGCCAGATCCGCCGCATGCTCGACCAATTGGGCATTACGGTATTGCGATTGGTCCGCATTGCCGTGGGACCTCTGCAACTCGGTGTATTACCGAAAGGTAAATACAAATCTCTCTCTTCCAGCGAAAAAGCCGCCATGGATCGGGCCATCACGGCTTCCTCCGCCGGGATACCCTTGCGCAAATAGGCGAGGGACTGCGCCGACCCGGTTATGGTTGAAGCCAACGTGGTTGCCGGAAGGAGGGTGGTTAGATCTGCGAATGGACAGAGGCGGGATCCAGAATATGGCGGACATGGCGAAGCAGCGCTTCGCGATTAAACGGCTTCTGGAGTGTCTCAGACGCGGCCGGCAACACGCCTTGCGACGCAGGGTCATGTTCCGCGTGACCGGACATGAACAGGATGCGTGTTTCGGGGCGAAGCTTCGCGAAGGATCGAGCCAGGGCCGGCCCACCCAGCCTGGGCATCACCACATCGGTTAAGAGCAGATCGATGGGCTCGTTAAGCGACCGCGCAATTTCGAGCGCCTGAACTCCGTCGCGCGCCAGTATGACCGCATATCCACACTCGCCAAGCACTTCTGCCGTCAATTGCAAAAGAGGCTCTTCATCCTCCACCAACAAAATTGTGCCCGTGCCCTTCGAGGAATTCGTGTCTGTCGTGTCTGGCGTGGCCACCACGGCAGATTCACTCGCCTGCGGCAGGAAGATCTTAAAAGTTGATCCTCTCCCCAGTCCGGAATCGATTCCCACGACCCCGCCACTTTGCTTTACAACCCCGTACACGGTTGCGAGTCCCAACCCTGTGCCCTTTCCGGGGCCCTTGGTTGTAAAAAAGGGTTCGAAAATGTGCCGCTGGGTCTCGGCATCCATGCCCACACCCGTGTCGGATACGGTCAGGAGAACGTGAGGCCCGGGAAGAAGAAATGGCAAGCTTCGCGCAAGCGCTTCGCTGACGTCCGCATTGGAGGTTTCAATGAGCAGCTTTCCACCTTCCGGCATGGCGTCCCGTGCGTTGACCACCAGATTTACGATGACTTGCTCGATTTGGCTCTGATCTGCTTTTACCTTCCCCAGCTGGGAGGCCAGTTTGGTGGTCAGCTCAATGTCCACACCAATCAGCCGGCGCAGCATCTTGCCCATTTCGGTGACCACACCATTCAGGTCCAGGACTTTTGGCTGCAGGACCTGCTGGCGGCTGAAAGTCAGCAATTGATGCGTTAAGGCAGCGGCGCGCTCACCAGCCTTGCGAATTTCCAAAGTGTTCTTGCGTAATGGATCCTCTGGAGCCAGGCGGAGTTCCATGGTTTCGGTATAGCCGATGATAACTCCCAGAAGATTGTTGAAATCGTGGGCGATCCCGCCGGACAGGCGGCCCACGGCTTCCATTTTTTGGGCTTGGCGGAGTTGTTGGTCGCGCTGCCGCAAAAGTTCATCGGCCCGCTTACGCTCCGTAATATCGCGACTGACCACTACGAGTTTTTCGATTTCACCCCGGTGGTTTCGCACCGGGCTGGAGTTCGATTCCAGGATGCGCCACTCGCCATCCTTGCGACGGAAGCGATACTCGATCCGGGGAGCGGCACCCTCCCGAAACGTTTGATTCCTCGCGCCGAGCACGGATTCCTGGTCATCCGGGTGGACATGATCCAGAACGGGCTTTCCGTCAAGGTCTTCGCTTGAATATCCAAAGAGTCTCTGATACCCGGGGCTGTTATATAGCCTGTGACCATCCCTATCGACGACGGTGATCAGATCCTCGGCGCTTTCGCTGATCAATCGGAACATTTCTTCCTGATCGGTTAATCGTCTCCGGATGCGATGAATCTGGAGTTGCTGGTAAATCGTATACAAGTCGAATAGGAATACCAGAGCCACCAAACCGCGTATTGATCCCCGAAGGGTCAGGGAAAAGGCAGGATCAGTTTGCTCGAAAAGGTAGGAAAAAGAGGCCAATCCCCCCGCCAGCAATAAGGATACGACGATAGCGGTAGCCCAGAGCCACCACTGGCGCCTCTCTACTTGATGGACCCCGGCCCAAAGGGAACGTTCGTTAGATGCCGGTAGGGTACCCGCCTGAGCGAGGAGAGTCACACGTCTATCTGACCAAAGTTGGTATATCGGAGGCAATGGTACCCCGGAACCAGTTGCTTACTGGTAACGGGGAGAAGGGATTATTTTCAGGAGGCGTTTCCGGGCAGGGCCTCTCCCCGTCACCTTAAATTGCACCGGACTGATCCCTCGCTCGCTTATCATAGAGCCAGCCGGTAATCGAATGTAACCCAGATTGCCGCAGTAAAACGGAGGCACGAATGGATCGCTTTGCGCCCGGTCAGTTCCATGTGGCCTATGAAGAAAGGCCGAACCTCGATGCGCTGCGAAAAGGGCGCATGGCTAACGCCCAGCGCGAGAGGGAATCGGCGCAACTGGACGCACTGCTGGTCTGGAAAGACGAAAATGTCCGTTATCTCACGGACTTGCGTCCCCAACTGATTGCCGGAAAGACCACGGTGCTCAACGGAGCGCTGCTCATTCCCGACCAAGCCCCGATTTTGTTCTGTTCCGGGGGAGAACGCGATCGCGCCGAGCGAACCATGCCCTGGATCAAGGAAATTCATACCATTCCGATCCTCGAGGAACGCTCGTTAATCGAAGGTTTTGTGCGCGCCATCCTCTCGCCAGTGTTGCAGGAGCACGGTTTGGCGAAGGCGCGTATTGGGGTGGATGAAGCCAACATCAGCCTGCTGAAATGCATGTCCTCTGCTCTTCCCGGCGTCCAAGTGGAGGACGGCGATACCGCCATGCAGCACGCCCGGCTCATAAAACTTCCCGAAGAGATGGCCTTGCTCGAAGAGGCCACGGCGCTGGCCGACGCGGTCACTGCTTCTGGTGTCGCGGCCATCGCGGAAGGGGTGCGCGAATGCGAGGTGGCCGGGGAAGCCATGCGTACGCTTTTCCGCTTGGGCGGGGAGTACGCTCACGTCATGACTCCGTTTGTCGCCTCGGGAGAGCACATGTCGCCGCCGCACCGCATCAGCAGCGACAAGCTCATCCGAAATGGCGACCTGGTGTTCATCGACATCGGCGCCAATTGGAACGGCTACTTCGGCGACGTTGCTCGCACGACGATTTGTGGGAAGCCGTCCCGGCGACAACAAGAAATCTTTACGGCGGTTTACGAGGCATTGCACGCCGGCATTGCCAGGATGCGCCCCGGATGCACCAATAAAGATGCAGCAGACGCGATCATCAAAGCGGCGGCGAAACACAAGCTGAGAGATCGTTTCCTGTCTCTATTCATCGGGCACGGTGTGGGCATCGGCGCCAATGAGCCGCCCTACATCGGGGAAACGCTCCCCGGCGCGCCGGTTTATGAATTTCAACCGGGCATGGTGTTTGCCGTCGAGCCGCTGATCTGGGTGGAAGGCGTGCGTGGCGGTGGAGGGGTGCGTCTCGAAGAAATGGTCGCCATTACGGATGGTGATCCGCACGTTCTATCCCGCGCGCCGTTTGAGGAAAAACTGCTCCTGAAGTAATTGAGCGCTTAATTGGAGATGGCGGGTAATACATCTATTTCTTCCCCGTAAGCTCTCCCACCAGCCGGTCGGCCCCGTAGACTTTCCGCAAGGCTTCAATAATTCCCGCGGAATGTACGGCCACGGCGCGAGCTTCCTGATCCTTGTAAATGTAATCGAGGACCAGAGACTCGATGTTGCCGTCGAAAATAATTCCGACCAGTTCGCCCTGCCGATTGACGACTGGACTTCCGGAATTGCCACCGATGATGTCGGCGGTGCTGACAAAGTTGAATGGTGTCGCAGGATTGAGTCTTGCCCTGCGCTCCTGCCAAATTGCCGGCAACTCGAAGGGATATTTATTCTCGTGCTCCGTAGCGTGTTCATACGTGCCGCCCAGCGTCGTATCCCAGGGAATTTTTTGTCCCGCTTCCGTGTATCCCTTAACCTCCCCGAATGCCAGGCGCAGGGTAAAGGTTGCGTCGGGATAGACGTCCGAGCCATATATAGCAAACCGGGCGTTGGCAATCTTGCTGTACGCCTGGCGCTGTGGCTCATCCACCTGCTGCTCGACGATCTGGCGGATGCGCCGCGAGGGTGGATCGACTAATTTCGCGAGCTGGATCATGGGGTCGTCCGAACTGTCGATGGCCTTCAGGCCACCATCGGCCAGCTGCCGACGAACGGTGACATCCTTCAACTTGGTGCCACGCACGAGTTCCGCAGCGCGGTCTCGCGGCGATTCGCCGGCGAGCACACTTTTCACCAGATCGCTGTCCGCGCCCATGACTTCTGCCATGAATCCCAGCGAATCGGCCAGCTTTACCGTTTCGAGGTCGTCGTAAATGGGGGCCTCGGAAAATAACTGCAGCTTTAGCGAATCGAGGCCAGCATCTGTGTACTCGCGGAGCCGTTCGTTGTTGGGCTTTGCGGATTCTTCCGCGAGCCGCACCAGCGTCCTGGCAATGTCAAACAGATCGCTGTTGAAAGCCTGCCCGCGTCGTGCGCCCAGGAGGTTGTATTCGTCTCGGTTCTTGATCAACGTTTTGATGGAGGCAGCGACCTGATCCCAGGCGTCGCCGTAAGCTTGCTGGAGTTTCGGATCTTGGGCGACTGTTTCCCGAAAGGCCTTCTCCGCGGCGCGCTTCTTGTCCATTACGGCAGGATCCTGCAGACCGGCGAGCATTCCCAGGTATGCTTTTCGGCTGTTTTGGATGCCGAATAGCTCATCTTCGGCCCGGCGCGCGTTTTCCACGCTGCGGTCAGAGAAATTCTTGAGCAGCACCTCACGGCGGCGCAGCAGATTGAGAGTTCCCGGCACGACGATGTCCCGCTGAAATTCAAGGGTTGCCACAGTGTCGAGGCGTTCGGTGCGGCCCGGATTTCCCGAAACGAAGACCAGGTCGCCGTCCGCGGCTCCCGCTTCGCTCCACTTCAAGAAATTATCCACATGAACGGGCTGGTTATTTTCGTACACGCGGAAGAAGCAAATATCCAGGTCGTATCGCGGATACTCGAAGTTATCCGGATCCCCGCCGAAGAACGCGATGGCTTTCTGCGGCGCGAAAACCAGCCGAACGTCGGTGTAACGCTTGTAACGGTAGAGGTGGTACAGGCCGCCGTTGTAAAAAGTGATCACGTTGCTGCGCAGGCCCGTCTTGTCACGGGATTCACTCTCGATATCGTTGATGGCGGACCGGCGGGCTCGCTCGGCAGTTGCCGGATCGACGCCGGGTTTCACCGCGCTCGACACCTGGCCGGTAACATCCTCGATACTCATCAGAACGTTCAGTTCCAGGTCCACGCACTTGGGCTCTTCGGAATGGCTTCGCGCTTCGAAGCCGGATTTAACGTAGTCCATTTCCCTGGTGCTGATCTTCGCCAGGCAATCGGCACCCACGTGATGGTTGGTCATCACCAGGCCGTCTGGGGAGACAAAAGAACCGGACCCGCCGCTGTTAAACCGCACCGAGGATTTCTGCAAATGGTCGAGCCAGGCGGCCGTGGGCTGGAAGTGGTACTTGTCCTGCAAAGTTTTGTAGGGCGGATTGTTAAAAAGCCACATGCCCTCATCGGCGCGGGAAAATGGCACACAGATCGCCAGCAGCGCGATCAAGGCTATGTTTCGGGGCAGCTTCTTGCTCATGGAAACAAGTTTCCTCTTGGACAGGATATACACCAACCCCAAACTCATGTAAACCAAACCTGGAACCGTGTGGGGTGCAGGAACGGTCTAAATTGTGAGACCCTGTGGGCTGGCAAGAAGCAACTAAAAAGGCCGCTATGGACTCTATCTACACCAGCACGTTTAGATCGGGCGTTTTCGGCCCGGCAAACGGATAGAATAGGAATAAGGGCGCGTTTTCGGATGCGCCGAGGTCCAGGCAACGTTGAAAACAAAAAATAATTCGATGGCTGCCTTTTGCGGTGTTCTGTTGGCGTTTGCAGTCGCAGTTCCGGGCCGCTTGATGGCCCAGGCAGCTCCGGGACCGATGGCCCCGCCGCCACAATCACAATCCACGTCCACGCGGCCGGTTGCGGCGAAACCGAAACCACCAGTAATACAATCGAGGACAACTCTCGATGGTGCCTGGAGACTAAATCGTGACGAGAGCGATGATCCACGATCAAAGGCAAAGATAAAACAGCGCAAGGGCCCGGACATGGGTAATGGCGGCGGAGGCTATCCTCCTGGTGGCGGCTACCCCCCGGGCGGTGGCTATCCAGGCGGCGGGTACCCCCCTTACCCGGGGGCGGGTGGAGGAGGACCTCCGCGCGGTAACCGCGGGCAGGAAGATCAGTACGACGAAAAATTGCTGGAGGCGATTCGCCCCTCAAGTTCACTCACGTTTGCCCTGAAAAACGCGGAAGTCGATGTGACCGACGATCAGTATCACAAGCTTGTTTTCTATACCGACGGCCGCCAATTGCAGAAACCCAAGGACGACAGCTATCAGGAAATCGCCGCAAAATGGGATGGAAGCAAGCTCGTGTCGGATGAAAAGAGCCCGCAGGGCTCGAAGATGACGCGAACCTTCGAGTTGTCTCAGAACGGCCAGCAGCTTTACGAAACGATGCATATCGACGCCGTCAAATCCAAACCGGCCGTATATGTTCAATATGTTTTTGACATCCCGCCTCCGCAAGCCACGCGCGAGACCGATCCTGACCAGCCAGTGATGAAGCGGCGGTCGGACAACAGTGACACCGCAAGCCCACAGGGTGCGCAAACCGGCGCCGGATCCGATCCCAACCAGCCTGTGATGAAAAGACGATCGGACGACGGCGACAGCACCTCGAACTCGCCGAGCACTCAAACCAGCGGCAGCGCCTCCAGCCCACAGCCGCCTGATCCCGACCAGCCGGTGATGAAGCGGCGATCAGACAGCAGTCCATCTCAGTAATTCCGACGCACGCCCACGCTTGAACGCACCCGCTATGCTGTTAGAACCGGTTTCGGGATTTGCTCCGCCAAATGGCAGGCAACAAAACTTTCCCCGATGCGGCGCAGGACCGGCGTCTCTTCCGCGCAACGCTCGATAGCGTAAGAACACCGAGTACGAAACACGCAACCTGAGGGCGGCGCAATCGGCGAGGGAAGTTCTCCACCGAGTGGTTTTGCCGGATTGGCGCGCGCGCGCTTGGGGTCCGCAGGCGGAATGGCCTGGATCAGCGCTTGCGTATAGGGATGGCGCGGCGCGCGATAAATTTCGTCCCACGGAGCGATCTCCATCACTTTGCCGAGATACAGAACCATCACGCGGTGGCTGACGTGACGCACCGAAGCCAGGTCGTGCGCAATAAAAAGAAGTGACAGTCCAAGCTTCGCTTGCAGATCCGCGAGCAAATTTACGATCTGCGCTTTGATGGAAACATCCAGCGCGGAAACTGGCTCGTCGCATACGACGACTTCCGGCTGCGAAATCAAGGCGCGGGCAATGCCGATCCTCTGCGCCTGTCCTCCGGAAAATTCGTGCGGATACCGGTTAATTTGCTCCGGCAGCAGGCCCACGTGACGCATCATGTCGACAACTCTCGATTGCCGCTCTTGCGAATTCATCCGGGGAAAGAAGGAGCGCAGCGGCTCGGCGATGATTTGTCCCACGTTCATGCGGGGATCGAGCGACGACAGCGGATCCTGAAAGATGATCTGAAGGTGTTGGCGCTGTTCGCGTAACTTTTCGTGGTCGAGGCGCGCTAAATCCTGACCCACAAAACGCACTTCGCCGGAAGTCACATGCACGAGTCCAAGAACTGCTCGGGCGAGCGTGGATTTTCCGCAGCCCGATTCGCCCACGATTCCGAGCGTCTCGCTTCGCGCCAGGTCGAAACTTACACCGTCCACGGCGCGCAAAAGTTTCCGCGCGCCAAACCATCCGTCGCCGGAAACGTCAAAGTACACGCACAAATCACGCACGGAGAGGATAGGCTCGCTCATGCCGATAATTCCGCGGCCGTTTTGAGCGAGCCTTGATAAAAACATGCCTTGGCGTGGTTGGGCGAAACGGTTTCCAGCGGCGGCACACTCTGATCGCATACCTCAAGGCGATAGGGACAGCGCGGGGCGAAGGCGCAGCCGGGAGGCAAGTGCACCGGATTGGGCGGATTGCCCGCAATCGCCATCAGGCGATCGGGTCGGCCTTCCGTGAATTGCGGAATCGAGCGTTCGAGCGCCTCAGTGTAGGGATGTCGGCAGTCGTAGAAAATATCTTCCACCGAACCTCTTTCCACGATTTTCCCCGCATACATCACGTTCACTCTGTCGGCCAACTCCGCGATCACTCCCAGGTCATGCGTCACCAGAATGATTGCGGTCCCAAACTGTTCCCGAATTTCACGCAATAGCGAAAGCACTTGGGCCTGCACGGTTACATCCAGCGCAGTAGTCGGCTCGTCCGCAATCAAGATTTCCGGGCGGCAGATGAGTGCCATGGCTATGGCGACGCGTTGCCGCATGCCTCCCGAAAGCTCGTGCGGATATTGACGCATGCGGCGCTCGGGTTCGGTAATGTGCACGGCCTTCAGCATCTCGATCGCTTGCGTGGCGGCGGACGCGCGATCCACTGCCTTATGAATGCGCAAGGGTTCCGTCAATTGAACTCCGATGGAAAGGTAAGGATTCAGCGAAGTCATCGGATCCTGGAAAACCAGGCCGATGCCCGAGCCGCGGATTTGGTTCAAGCGCGCCTCGGAAGCGGTCAACAGTTCCTCGCCTTTGAACCGCGCGCTTCCACTGACGCGCGCATTTCGAGCGACCAGTCCCAGCGTGCTCAACAGCATTTGACTTTTGCCCGAACCGGATTCCCCCACGATGGCCAGGGTTTCACCGGCGGCCAGGTCCAGATCCACTTCGGAAACGGCATGAACGGCCCCTTCGCGGGTGGCAAATTCCACGCTCAACTTGCGCGCCTCGAGCAGGGGTGCGTCAGCCATCTCAGCGTTCTTTCGGATCGAGCACGTCGCGCAACCCGTCGCCAATGTAATTTAAGCAATACACGATCGATGCCAGGAAGAGGGCTGGAATGAACAAAAGGTAAGGATAGGACTGCAGTTCGCTCGCGCCGTCGGAAACCAGGACCCCCAGGGAAGTCATGGGCGCTTGCACACCGAGACCCAGAAAGCTGAGAAAGGCCTCGAAGAGAATTACGGAGGGAACGGTGAGCGTCGCGTAAATCACAACGATGCCCAACAAATTCGGAACAAGATGGCGCACAACGATGGCTGGTCCGCGAACTCCCGACGCGCGCGCGGCTTCGATGAACTCCTTGTTTCGTAACGAGAGCGTCTGGCCGCGCACGATGCGCGCGATGTCCAGCCAGGACACCGCGCCAATGGCTACGAAAATGAGAAACAGATCTCTGCCGAACATCACGACCAGCACGATGACGAACGGAATGAATGGCACGGAGTACAGAATATCCACGATGCGCATCATGAAGGAGTCCACGCGCCCGCCAACAAATCCGGCCGCCGCTCCCCACAGTACGCCGATGACCACGCTGACCACGCTGGCCACCATTCCGATCAGCAAGGAAACGCGGCATCCCCACATCACTCGGACCAGCAGGTCCCGGCCCAAGTCGTCTGTCCCGAAAATATGCCCGCCGTGCAACGTAGGAGGCGTGTCGAGCAGAAGCCATTGTGGGGTGTAATAGTTGTAGGGAGAAATCCACGGAACCACGATCGAAGCCAGGACGATCACGCCAAGCAGGATGCCGCTGGCCACCGCGGTGCGGTTATGCAGGAGGCGGGCGAAGGCATCTTGCCAAAGACTGCGCCCGGCGGGCGCCGCGGACAAGTCCAGAGCTTCGGCGCGGGTGGCCATCAGTAGCTCACCCTCGGATCGAGCACGGAATAACTCAAATCCGCCAAAAGGTTGAAGAGCACGATGAGCACACCATAAAGGATCGTCACTCCAAGCACGAGCGTGTAATCCCGATTGAGCGCTCCATCGACGAAGGCCCTCCCAATCCCCGGAAGCCCAAAAATCGTTTCGATCACAATCGATCCCGTGATCACGCCCACAACTGCCGGACCCAGGAACGAAACCAGTGGCATCAGCGCCGGCTTCATCGCATGGCGCAAGATCACCAGATATCGCGGCACGCCTTTGGCGCGGGCCATCAGAATGAATGGACTATTCAAAACCTCGACCATGCTGCCGCGCATCAGACGCGCGACATAGGCAATGTACGGAGCCGCCAACGCGGCGGCCGGCAAAATTACATTCTTCAGCGATCCAGTTCCCCATCCGCCAGCCGGCAGCCAGTGGAGGGTCACAGCGAACACCAGAATCAAAATCGGCGCGACCACGAATACGGGTATGGAGATTCCGATCATCGAGAGTCCCATCGGTAAATGGTCCCAGGCAGTATCGCGCCGAAGCGCCGACATGATTCCGATTGGCAAACCGACGAGAAGCGCCCCGGCCAGAGCGACTCCACCGATGACAATATCAATCGGGAAGCCCTGCCGGATAATTTCATTCACCGTGGTGTCGCGGTATTGATAGGACGGGCCGAAATCACCCTCCAGGATGCCACCGAGATAGCGAAAATACTGCTTGTAAAGCGGCTCATCCAGATGATACTTGCGCTCGATATTTTGCTTGATTTCGGGAGGAATCTTTTTTTGCGAATCGAACGGGCCTCCCGGAGCGGCATGCAGCAGTAAAAAAGACAATGTGATGATCACCAGTATGGTCGGAATGGCGCCCAGCAATCGGGAAATCGTGTAGCGCAGCAAATCAACTCTCCTGGTGGGCCAGAATATACATGTATCGAGACGGGTGGCGATCCGAGATGTCCGATTGCCAGCCCTTCACGTACGGTTTTATCAGGTGTGTGCTTACATAATAGGAGATTGGCAGGACAGGCGCGTCTTCATTCAGGATCTGCTCGGCCTTGTGGAACAGGGCGTACCGCTTCGCGTCATCATTGATACTGCTGGCTTGATTCACCAGCGCGTCATATTGGGGATTGCTATAGTTTCCGTCATTCATTCCAAAACCGGTCACGTAAAGTTGCATGAAAGTGAATGGATCAGGGAAATCGCCGCTCCATGCGTCCCAAAAGAATGTCGGCTGTTTCATTTGCCGGGCTTGCAAAAGCACCTTCCACTCTTCGTTGTAGATCTGCACTTTCGCTCCCAGGTTCATCTGCCACATGGCGGCCAGTGCTTCCATGGAACGGCGCGCTTCGGGTCCCCCGCTCGGATACGTGAGCACCACTTCAAGTGGATGAGAATCGGAGTACCCTGCTTCCTGATAGAGATTCCGAGCCAGGGCATGGCGAGCGTCAGGAGAAAGTTTGGCCCAATCGGGAATCGCGGGGTCGTAACCGCTGAGCGGTGGCATGACGTTATAGGCGGGAACTCCAACACCGTGGGAGACATAAGTGATCAGAATATCGCGGTCCAACGCAACATTCAGAGCCAACCGCAGACTTGGATTCCCTTCAAATGGAGGTTTCGCCAAGTTGTAACCAAGTATCACCGTAGCGAAGATGGGCGAAATCACCATTTGACCGCCCAGGATTCGCTGCAGCCGTTCCTTTTCAGATATGTTAAATCGATCTGTGAAATCGATGTTGCCGGACAGATACTGATCGGTCGTAGCGTCGTTGTCGGAAACGATGCGATAGCTCACTTTCGATAACCGCACCTTGCCAGCATCCCAATAATAGGGATTTTTTTCGACTGTGATATGCCCGTTGATGACGCGCTCTGACAATAAATAGGGGCCGTTTGAGACCATATGACCCGCTTGCGTCCAGCTATCACCCCATTTCTTTACGGCAGGTTCATAGATCGGGATCAAATATGCGTTGGTGAGGAGTGACGGCAGATAGGCCGTCGGGGCGTTCAGGTGGACGACCAGCGTGCGGGGTCCGGCAGACTCAACCCCCAGTTTGCTGGGAGGGACTTTACCTGCGGCAGCGTCCATGGCATTTTCGATGGGTGTCAGCGCTTGCGCGTACTCCGAACCCGTTGCTGGATCCACCTGGCGGCGCCAGGCATATACGAAGTCGTCTGCTGTGACCGGCTCGCCGTTGGACCATCGGGCGTTTTCGCGGAGATGAAACGTCCAGGTCTTTCCGTCCGCGCTCGTTTCCCAGGAAGTTGCAACGCCAGGAATGGTATTCCCTTCTTCGTTTAGCGTAACTAGGCCTTCGAATAGGTCATCAAGAACAATCTGACCGACTACGTCGGTCATGAGGGAAGGATCAAGCGTGCGCGGATCGGCTTCCAGGTGACGGTTCAATATTTGCTCGGCGGCTAACTCGGAACTGACTTGAATCGTGCGGGCGCTCGCAGAAGTTTGCTCCTGGTTGCCGCACCCCAAAAGGCAAAGGGGAAGCGCAAACACGGCTGCCAAACACAAGCTGCGATACGGATTGCCCCTCAGTCCTGCCGCGCACATCGTCTTCCGTAAAATCCAGGCGTCGTCCAAAGAAGAGCGCCCTCCGCAAAATGGCCATCGCACGTTTGACAGCGGCTCCAACACTTGAATTCTATGCATTCCCCGGGGATTCGTCCATGTCAACGTCGAAGGAATGAGATCGGCCACGTGATTCACATGTAGAACGGCTTAGCTGCCGGAAACTGCGGCGAGATTGAAAGCACGGATCGAATACCTGCTCGATGATTGGCTCTGGCTGATCGACCCCCTTCACCGCAGAGGATAATCTGGAGATTGTTCGGGGTCCGTGGAAAGCCGCTGAAAAATTTGGTGGACGTGACAGGGTTCGAACCTGCGACCCCCTGCTTGCAAAGCAGGTGCTCTCCCAGCTGAGCTACACGCCCCTCGTTTCCTTCATCCTGTTAACGATTATACCAGTTGCAGGAACTTTTCTGTTACTCCGACGCTGTCTTTTCTTTGGAACATTTGGAACAACTTCCGCTGGTGACACAAAACCGTAGCCGACTCGCTCCGCCTCCGCGAGCCTTGCGGGGAGGTCCTCTTTAAGGGCCGAATATAGTTCGCCCATGTCCTTCGGTTTATGCGCCATCCAATGCAAGCGATGATCTTCCTGCACTCGCTGCTTCCTCAGCCACGAATTTCGGAAGCGCCTAAAACCGTGCCAACCCAGTCCTTCCTCGTATAGTCCCATTTTGGCTAGCTTAGGGTCGAGCCAATCTTCTGCGAGATTACCATACAGGTAAGGAGTGTTGTTCTCCGTGTGTAGGATCAGTCCGGACTTTCCGATGACAAAGGGACGCAGGTAGGCAGCGACATCGGGATGCAGGTCGATCTCCCTGTAAGATGCGTCGGTCTTTACGTAGTCGAGAATTTGCGGGCAGTCTTTGTCCACTTGCTGCTCGACTTTGATCGTGAGACCGCCGTTGATGAAGTGACGAGCCTCCAGTGCTAATGCCTCCGAGATTCGCAGTCCTGTTGCTGCGAGCAAAACGTACAGGAAACGTTCAACGTCGGATTCTGCGGCGGCGATCAGCGAATTGATTCCATCGGACTTCAGCGCCGGACGCTTTTGTTTGCGATAGACGACAACGGGCAAGTCCAGCACCTCAGCGTTCCACACACGCGGATATAGCGGCTCCCCGTTTGGAGCGAGCTTGGACTTCACGACCTGCTTGGCATACCGCACATACTTGTTTACGGTCTCGGGATCAAGGCCGCCTTCAACCAACTTTCGCACGAGAGGCTTGACGGTGAGGTTATCCACCATCGAAAGGGGCACATCACCGATAATGGGATTAATCCACTTACGAATGGCACCGTGTACTGATGTGGGGTCTTTGATGGGCCTGCGGTTCCGGCTGACCGCCTCCTGCAAGTAGATTTTGGCTTGCTCCCTGAAGGTCACGCCCTCACCGAGAACGATCCGGTCGAATCGCTCCTCAGAATTAGCGCCCTCACGGTTGACGATCTCCGCCGCACGGCGCTCAAGGTCAGGGCGCGAGAGCTTGAGGCTGACGGGAGCGACTTTGACCGATACAAGCTTGCGTGCTTCTACGCCCGGCTGATCGAGTCGAAACCTGACTCTCCACCAGCCGGACTGCTTTACCAAATGACCTCGCTGACCAGAGCGTCGAGACATGGACTTTCTCGACTTTCTGTTGCAAGGCTGCGCTAATGCAGATTGAACCTTAATACTGCTTGAAGGAATTTGCAACGCGGCGGGCTGATCTCCCGTGCCCGCAGGCTTTTGTCCTTGCGCCGCCACGGACTCTGAGCGGGAGAACAGGATCACGCCCGCAATGGGCGCGGCTTCCTTCGCTGCGGCTGCAACGCGGTCGGTCATTCAGACGTGGTAGACATTTATTGTGTCCTCCTATGGCTGGACGGCTTGTGCCCAGCATTGCGGCCCCTTGCGGAGCAAAATCATATAAATGAATTCCCCCGTGAGCATCAGCATCGGGCTTGAGCCTACCTGGCAGGCATTCACTTACTGAAATACTGCGTTGGGGGGGATCAGACGAAAATCGGAGTGTTTGAGGGAAGATTGTCAGTCCAGCTATCAGCCCACTGCGGTAGGGCGTTGCGATGACCCCTGAGCGACGTCATGAAAAACCCAGTATTCATGAGAATTTGAGCGGCACTCGATCCCTGTGACAAAAATCCCCGTTCTGGTAGTTGCCAATTTGTCCGCTACCGAACCTGTTGATGAGGGGCGAAAAGCCCCAAACCACGCAAAAAGGGTGCAAACGATGTCAATTCTGAAGAACCTGCGCGGGCGGTCGGCACCGCTCAACGTGAAAGACCTCGCCGAGCTACTGGACGTGACTGAGGCAACTATCCAGCGGTGGGTCCGGAGGCATCAGGTGCCAGCGATCCGTGTCGGAGACGTGATCAGGTTTGATCCGGAGATGCTCGCGGACTGGATTGAACTACAAGCGGCGTCAAGCCAGCGATACCAAGACGGGATCAATCGGCTCATTCGGATGAGAGACCGAGTGCTCGATGACAAGAGCTTTCAAATGACCCGTGAAGACTTGGGAGAGGAACTTCTTAAGCGAAAGGGCGGGCCTGAACGTGCAACTGCCGAGCCTACGGTTGCAACTGGGAACGGGCACTTGGATAGGAGCTAGAGGCAGAACTGGGCGAACAGGTCGCGGTGGGCAAATCTCAAAAGTTGCTCGCACCCGCGTATTTATCTAGGTCGCGGTCGTCGATGGACGACTTTGTGCCGGGGGTGGTCTTACTCACCTTTGACCACCCCACTAACGGCACCCGATGCGCCCCTCGACAAGGCGAAGAACAAGGTGAGGACAAAACAAGGTGAGATATGGACGAAAAACAGAAGGAACAACTTAAGAGACTCAAAAAGCAGTACGGCAAGAAATCGCTCTCGATCAGGATTCAGGAATCTGACCTGTACGAGTACAACCCAGCGGCGAACATGCTGCTGATGGTCATCTGCCTCGGACAGCGCCGGGTAAAAGAAAACTACGACGACACTTGGGTTCAGGAAGACTGCCCGAAGACCGCCGAGGAGTTAGTCGGTTGGTGCGACATGGCGCAATGGCGTCTCGCGCTGCGCTCAAAGATGTCCGAGTCTCAGGTGTGGCGCTACCTCCAGCAGTTTGAGGCTGACGGCGTCATTGACATAGAGGGATGGACGGACACTAACCACATGGAGCACCGCATGTACCGGATCGTTGAGGCGGTGGTGGATGAGCACCAGCGCCCGAAGCAGAGCGAGCATGTGAAACGCCCGTCACGGTACAAGGTGAAGAACTCAAAGCGCGGATGGTTCAGCGCGAAGAACCAGCCGAAGCGTGAGGTTGAAATTGCCATTGAAGAAGAGGAATGGACATGATCTCCTTACTGCAACTCACGTGTTCACCTAACTGCAACTCACGTGCGAGCTTACTGCAACTCACGCGTTCACCTAACTGCAACTCACGTGTCATGCCTAACTGCAACTCACGTGTCGGATCACACGTGAGTTGCAGTCTAAGCTTGGATATACAGCAGGGATATAAGTCTTTCAGGTGTGATTTTGCAGGTTTGAAGATGAGCACACACTATGCAGCTTCTTTGCGCCGCTGCGCGGCGCGAGGAAGTTCTGGCTGCATCGTCTACTTCAACAACGAAGACAAAACCCGAACACCTACGGGAGCACGGTCATGAACCAAAGACCCAAGGGTGTATGGACGTACAAGTCCCCGGTCAATGCCATCGCCGAAGAAGCGAAGAAACGACAACGGCAAAAACAGGAACTATTGGCGGCTGCCCGCGCCAAGCGTGCGGAGCGCCCCCTGCTCAACCGTGATCGCTACCCCAACCTCTACGCCAAGTGGCTCGCCGGGAAGGAACGGGGCTACACGAAGCAGCCCAAGTGCCCAGTGTGTCGCGAGTCGACCCTCCACTGGAACGAGCCAGCGCACGAGTGCCCCGGCTTCAAGCCGATGTACGAGGAGCACGATCAGGAATGGCGCGACCGCAAGGACGCCGAAAGGGAAGCCATCCACGAGGCGAAGCGGGGCAACGGCATCTACTGCGACGGCTGCGGGGAACTGGTTGAGGACGATGACGACGCCCGTTGGCACGATGAAAACTGCGAGCGCGATCCCGAGTCCGACTCATGGCGCAGCCATCACATCGCCGTCAACGGCGACGAGGACGACCTGTCCGGATATGAGGATGAGCCGGAAGAAGACGAAAGCTACGAGGATCGCGACGGAGACCCCATGTGGGAATAGGTGCGAGGGAGACGACGATGGCTAAGACTGGAATGAGTTTCGCTATGACCGAGGAATGGAGGAGCAGGCTGCTCCGCCCTCGGCTGGTTCGCTCGGACGTGTACATCCAAGGGCTGGAGCCGGACGAGGTGGAGATGATCCGCGAAGCTTCGGAGCGGGGCCTCAAGCCAGGCGGGTTCTCGGTCGAGGGGAACACCGTTGTCTTGCGGTTTGAACGTGACGAATCGGGGGAGGCATAGCGATTCAGATTCGCCATCGAATGCAGAAGCCAGATACCGATAATCCCCCTTTGACAGGAGTTGGGGACGCCCCGCTGACTTTCCGAAGGGAAATGTCGGGCGTTCGCAAATGCAACTCGCGATCAGAAATCCGTCGTCATTATTTCAGCGGTGAGGACAGCCTGGCCAGCAACATGGCCGACGCATTCCTTCTTTAAGTTCTGTGCGTACCCGCTCAATATGCTGCTTTCGGGTTTCCGGTTTCTTGACGGAGATGACCCAGCAAATCCACTCATTGCGTGCGAGCGCAGTAATATCCTCCCATTTTGCCCGCGCCGCTGAGTCTGAAATGAGAACTTCTCGTAAATCCGCAGGTACACGGTGCACTACGCCAGCGGAGATCGTTTTTTTGATCACACTTTATTTTACATCGTTACGCAACTAGCTGGGGAACCGGGCGGTGTGACTTCTCCCTTCGGCCACCTGGCGATAAGACCGTTTATCAGGCGCAATCCACCCAAACTGGCCACAGCTGACTCAACATTCCGGTTCCACGGGGAGCTATCGCCGACGACTTGGAACGAAAGTAGCCTCGCCGGTGTCTAAAAATACGTGCAGAACATTCGATTTCGAGTAGTCCTCCCAATCGTCTGCGGCTTCATCGCTGTAGTGTTGATGGCGTGGGATTACGAAAATCAGCGCACGGTCCAGTCCATGGGAATGGGCTGGGACATGGGTCCCCCGTTCTGGCCCTACCAAGCAATCTACGATCTTTTGTTTGCGATCAACGCCCCCGCGTTTGTTATTTCAATCCCGATACTCAGCTTGATTAATTTCCGCAATGATTTTTTGCGATACGGCGTCTTGTTCCTTGCGATTGTGTGCTGGTGGTGGTGGATCGGTACCCGGATAGATTTCGGTGTTCTCGGCGGTCGGCGGTATCGATATGCAAAGTGGTTTGCAGGGGTTCTTACAGCTGTGAGCGTTGGGCTAGTTTATGTCGCTGTTCACGAGACGCTCAATGAATTTCACTGGTGGATGGAATATGGTCGCGGCCCTTCGCCCTACCGCCTGCCTACTCTTTTCAGAACCGTTGGGCCAGTCTTGTGGTGTCTCGTGCTTGCTAGCGGATGTTTGATAGGCGCAAAGCATCTCTTCCGACAAAACATATCTCAAACTCAGGCCAAGTCCTGAGAGGTCGGCTTCTCGGAGTGTGGGTCTGACTGCGTTTGTGTACGAAATCAATCACTTTGGCCAATAAAGCCCAGCAATATGTATAAAACGGCGATGATGACCAAACCCGCCAAGATGTTCCAGCCCGTGCTCAGAAGATTTATTTTGAATAGTACCCACAGAACACCGATTGCGATGAGCATCAAATATTGGAATCGCCACCGGAGGTTTATGTACATTTGGTCGTCCACTTATATACAGCCGCAGATCGAAGTTCAACACCGTGATTTGCTGCTGGCCCAGTCCCGTGAAGTCGTCTTCTCGGAATGTGGCTTTCTGCCCCCCATGATGCCTCAGGAGCCTCCAATGGTGGCAGGTTCGAGTTGAGAAACGGGAAGAAAGTCTGCCCACGCCACCGTTTAACAATTCGTCAACATTCCCGCCGAAACTGGCGAGGTTCGTGCCAATCGCGCTTACTATACTGCTATGAAATTCGGCAGCGCGTGTTCGGGAATCTCGTCCGAGTCCGTGGCGTGGCGTCCTTTGAATTGGTCGCCCGCATGGTTTGCGGAGATCGCGCCGTTCCCCTCGGCGGTGCTCGCTCACCATTACCCGGACGTGCCAAATCTCGGAGACATCACGAAAATCCATGACAACGAAACCTTCAGGAAAGAAGAAATCGACATCCTTGTCGGTGGGTCCCCGTGTCAAAGTTTCTCGCAAGGAGGGCGGCGGGAAGGGTTCGGCGACCCACGCGGAAGGCTCGCCCTCAGGCTCCTTGAGATCGCAGAAATGCGGCGACCCCGCTGGGTCGTATGGGAAAACGTTGAAGCCGCACTCAGCGCAAATTCGGGGAGAGATTTTGGTGCCATCCTTGGGAAAATGGGAAAGATCGGGTACGGGTATGCGTGGCGAGTATTGGACGCACGCGATTTCGGACTCCCGCAGAGCCGCAGACGATTGTTCGTTGTCGCCCATCTTGGTGACTGGAAGCGTGCCGCAGCGGTATTTTCTGACCTCGGAAGCATGCACGGGACTCTTGAGGCAGGTCGGGATGTGGCTCCCGAAAGAGGCGGAGCGGGTGCTGAGGGCGCAGGCACGACCCCAACGACGTTCGCGATCAAAGGCAACGCAATCAGCCGCCGACTAGGGGCGGCATCGCAAGGAATCCCGGTGCGTGAGGAATTGATGTACTGCGTGACAAAAGGCCAACACCACGCGGTGATAGCCAACGGAGTCGCCCGGCACATTCTCCCAGTCGAGGCGGAACGGCTCCAAGGGCTGCCCGACCACTACACGAGAGTCCCGTACCGGGGCCAGCCAGCACAGCAGTGCCCGGACTCTGTTCGCTACGAGGCGGTGGGAAACGCGATGCCGATTCCATTGATGCGTCGGCTTGGGGAACGGATAGCGTTCGTGGATTCCTTGCCCGAGGAGCGGATCAAGCACTTCCTCCCAGCCGAGGACCTTGCGATGACGCTGTCGGATGCGGAGTTGCTTGACAAGTGTGTTCAGGGTTTCAAGAAGCTAAGAGAACTGATTCCCTATTTGCGGGAGGCACGAAGGCGCTGGGCGCAACCAGGGCGGCAGGTTCCGGTTCCGGGACGCCCCTGCTGGACGGAGTGGATCGAGCAAAACCTGCATGTCACGCCTCGGCGTGTCCAGCAATTGCTACGGGAGCCTAGCGAAATTACTTCGCAAGGGCAAAAGACACTCGTGGTCGTTCCTCCGAAACTCAGTGCCGGAGACTGGCGCAGCCTCCTGAAAGTGACCGAAGGCAAGATGGCGCAAGTGTTCGGACCGCTTGAAGACCAGCGTGCGCTTGCCGGGGCGATTCGCAAGTTCGCTCAGGCCATAGCCGACCGTTTCGTGGAGCGGAAGAGCAGGCTGCTGGTATCCGTATCGGTCAAAAAACAATAGATCGTCCGCCCACCAGAGCGTCGCGGCTTCGGGCACGTGCGCCGTCCGGCGTGCCAGTGCTGTTGCACGGAACCGCTTCCCTGGCCAATACTGTCGCCATCGTCAGTCCGGTGCCCGAATCGGCACGCCGGGAAGGAAGCGAGTAATCGCATGGCAGACAGGATC
This sequence comes from Terriglobia bacterium, assembly GCA_963705015.1. Classification (GTDB taxonomy): domain Bacteria; phylum Acidobacteriota; class Terriglobia; order Acidiferrales; family UBA7541; genus Palsa-360. The sequence goes on along the minus strand of CAVPIN010000002.1, from coordinate 3,060,078 downwards.
ACGCCGGAGCAGCGGTCGGCGATCATGTCCCGCATCCGGTCGAAGGACACGCGCCCGGAGATGGCGGTCCGCCGTGCGCTCCACGCGATGGGCTTCAGGTTCCGGCTGCACGTGAGGAGCCTGCCGGGCTGCCCTGACATTGTCCTCCCCAAGCACTCGACGGCGGTGCAGGTCAGGGGATGCTTCTGGCACCTGCATCGCTGCATGAAACGCAGGCTGCCGAAGACCAACAAGGGCTATTGGCTGCCGAAACTCGAAGGCAACAGGGCACGGGACATCGAGAACGACCGCAAGCTGCGGCGGCTGGGATGGAAGGTCAGGACGATCTGGGAGTGCGAACTGGATAGGATGACCGCTCCCGAGTTGCGGGCACGGCTGCGTGGCCTGTTGATTTGAAGAATGCTCCTTGCGAGCCGCCTCCACTCGGGCATCTCGGGGAATGGCGGCTACGCCAAGTGCGTGAAGCTGGCTGTCGTCCAATACGAAACGCTCGGCCCGACCTGCCAAAATGCCCTTATTGTGCTCGGGTTTCGATTGAATTCGAGTATTAAGTGTTAGGAGAAAACCCACAATGGCGAAAATACCGAGGAACTACATCGTAAGGGGGGGTGGCGATTGGCTCGACATCGACTACTCCTATATCGACTTCGACCATGCGGGCGTAACCCCCACCCGGACTGACGACGGCTATCTGGTGCATGCAGACGAGAAGACGCCCTCCGGCCTCCTCGATCCGGGCGACGTGACTTTGGAGATCGGCAGGGGATTCGAAACCAAGGAAGCCGCCAAAGCCGAATTGCAGCGGCTAAGGGAATGCGTGGAGTCGCTTATATGACGAACAAGGCCAGTTTCGATCTCCGAACAAGGGCCGATCTCTTTCAAAAACTAAAGCAGGATTACACACGAATCAAAAGCAACTGGGCAGATTCCTATGCGGCCTTCGATTTCTTTGTCACTGCTCTCCACCTGGAGAATTGGCCCCCGATGGAGCCGAGCGTGCCGTGTTTAGATAGTGAGGAGCAAAAGCAGTTGCGAAACGTTTGTTCCTACCTTGCGAACGGCCTGAAACACTTTCATGAAAGCAGGGAGAACAAATCCGTGAAAAGTACAGAACTCGCCGGAAGTGCGTTTGATCCTCATGCTTTTGATGCCAACGCGTTCGCGGTTGGGTATTTGGTCGTTCACTTGGAAGCGGAAGCAGCAAAAGCCCTCGGAGGCGATTCGATTGATGTCCTGACGTTGGCTACGAAGCTTGTGAACTATTGGGAGTCCCGATTGAATACCCGCTTCAAGTGAACTCGTTTCCTGCCTTCCAGGTCATTCCGCTTCGTCTGAAGAGGCTATCGCACGGCTGATTGGCTCGATGTCTTCTTTCTTTGCCGCCCTGTTGAATTTGTGAATCAGCCACCAGACCTTCACCTTGTGATCCTCGCTCCCTTGTGCCTGTTCCCACGCGGCGATCAGTGACGCTCGAACCTTTGTCAAATGAGAGGCGACATCCTGCTTTGGTGTCGGCTTGAGAAGTGCCGCCCACTTCGAGAATGAAGGCACTAGCAGGTTTACGTACCAGGAGCCATCGTTGTCACGCTCAAGAAGCCGCTCTTTCCAACGAGGGCCAGCATGGTAATCCCACTCTTCGCCAGCGACCTCGTCAGACACGAGTATGCGTGGGTACCAAGCCACGCTGCGCTCGCGCTTATAGGCGTCAACAATGCCTGGCCCGAAGAGTACCTGACCCTTGTGATAGGCACGCCCCCGCAGCACGGACCCTCGCATGAGAATGCCTTCAGCGAGAAAATGTGACCCCAGAGCCTGGACGGCTGCAAGTACGTGCCAAGCCTGGTGAGACTCTGAAAGCAGGTAGCAATCGGAAAATGCGGTCATCTGAAGGTCGGAATCCAGGTCAAGCGAAACACGGCCTCCACGCTGAGTCTTCTCATCCTTGTCCTGCTTGATCCTACGATACTCTCGGAACTCCTGAGCTTGAGCATCCACCATCTTCAAGGCATCGCGAACAGTGTCGAATAACCGAGGGTCTGCCTTCATGCGCTCGACGATGTTTTCGAAGCCCAAGATGTCCACGAACGCGATATATCGGCGATGAAAGGGCGAGTGGGTCATTCGTCTGCGCTTCTTCATTTGAACTCGTACCCCCATTGCACGCGCTGCTGCACCAGTATATCTTCCGGTCTGATGAAACTCTTAGTGGTGAGTAGTTGCACGGGCGAAAAGGACATTCGGGATTGCCCCTACGTGCTGACGGAGACGGATTTTGATGACCCTTCCGCATTGCTCCAACGAGAGGCTGAGTTGAGTCGATGGGCGCTACCTGCTGTCCAGCTATACACTGGCTGGCAGCATCGCTACACGAAGATGGGCGTCAGTGCGATTAGGCAGAGGTTCGGTTCAGCGGCGTGCGCCCTGAAAATTATCTCGGCAGGCTATGGGCTAGTCGATGAAGATCGCAATCTTATTCCTTACGAAGCCACATTTCAGGGCAACCGAAAGAGGTGGATACACGACCGTGCTCAGAGACTCGGCATACCGCAAGCCCTGCGACAGGCGATTCGAGACTTCGAGGTTGTCATCTTTCTGCTGGGGAAAGAATATCTCCTAAGTACGCACCCGCCCGTGATTCCCGGTCAAAATCAGCGCCTTATTTTCCTCGCCCCCAATTCCAAGCTCCCATTTCACCAAAACTCCGCCGTCGTTCCTGCGGGTCTGGAAGAGACGCGATTTGGAGCCGGGTTAGTGGCACTCAAGGGAAAGATGTTTGAACTGTTCGCGTCTGGGCTGTGTGCCAGACCGGAGGCTTGGAGCGAGGTACTGACCGATCCAACTGCGGCAACCTTCCTGCGCCTAGTTGAAGCAGGACGGAGGCAGGCGTGAGTCGTCGCGAAGACCTAGACCGCTTCTACAGCATCATCGCCATACTCCGCGACAGGTGTCAGGGCTTCCGCTGCCTCAAAGAATGCACGCTAGGGTCAGGCTGGCCCGGACGAGGAGTCTACTTCTTTTTCGAAGATCATGAGTTCCGCGAGGACACGAACACTCTTCGCGTCGTTCGAGTTGGCACGCACGCGGTCTCAACCAACTCCCGAACGACGCTTTGGAATCGTCTGCACACGCATAAAGGCACGACTGCTGGCGGCGGGAATCATCGCGGTTCCATTTTTCGCAAAAGGGTCGGAGAGGCGCTTTTGCAGGTCAGAAGCTATTCCTCGGAGATTGCCGATTCATGGGGCATCGACAACAGCGCACCGAGGAACACGCGCTTAGCCGAATTTCCGCTTGAGCGCGACGTGAGCACAGTGATTGGTGCGATGCCCCTCCTATGGATGGAAGTCGGTGATGCGCCCGGTGTCGCGAGTGAGAGGGCTTACTTGGAACGCAACTCTATAGCGTTGCTCAGCAATTGCGGGAAGGAACCAATCGACAAACCTTCCAAACGCTGGCTTGGTCTGCACTCGCCGCAAGAGACAATACGAAAATCCGGGCTGTGGAACACAAACCATGTGGACGACGGATACGCTCCGGCGTTTTTGGATGTTCTGGAAAGATACGTGCGTGAGGCGAAGTGATCGACGAAGGGGAAGTTCGTTAGCATGATCGCCTACATCGGCTGGGAAATTGTGAGGTTGTGATAGATGACGCCAATTGAAATGCACTATTCATGGATTGGCTTTGCTTACCAAGCGACGGCATGGTTGGGTCAGCGTCTCGCTGAGAAGTGGTTCGATATAGTGCTTGTCGCACTCGGAACCTGGTTCGGCTACAGATTAGCGAAACGACATCTCGAACATTTTGTTTCTGAGACCGTTAAAAAGATAGATGCCAAGTATCTCGACCTAAACCGCCAGATGGCGTTTCAGCGAGCGGTCACTGCGATGCTCCCAGAATTGCCCCAATTCTACATGCGACCCACGAGCACTTTCAGTCCACAGGTCGCTGCTGCTCTCGGAGACTTCACTTCTTGGTCAACTGCCATTGACGCGACCCACACGCCCGAAAAGAGTATGGAATTGGTAGGCAAAGGAGCCTACACATCTGCGGCAGACTTCATTCAAAAGGATATGGGCTTCAGGGAAGCAGTATCGATTCCGAACTACGAATGGCTAATTGACATCGGTGGGCTGCCTATCGGATGGACTGTTGAAGAAGCGCCCCACCTTACCATCTATAATTGGGACACCGGGGCTGCTGTGTATCGGCACGCTCTCATGAAAGAGGCAGCACGAACCACTACTTCGATTCAATATAGTTGGACGTGGGATATGTTAGATGTGCCGTGCGGATTGTATGTAGGTGTTGTGAACTTCACCATAGGCGGTACGGCAAAGATACAGGAGACTGCAAGTCCTCTTCGGGAGCGGGTACGGATATTTTTGAAACGGGAAAACGGTCAGATCGTTAAGACGCACGAGAACATTCCGTGGGACGACAAACCCGCCGACACGAAATAGCCCCGGCGAATTGGACAAGAGTTGTTCGTCGGTGGATACATTCCAAAGGTATCGAGACTACGATTTACTTTTGAATTTCTGGAATACCTGAGAAATGATCGCGTGCATTGGCTGGGGTTCGCTAATCTGGGACAGGCGCAATCTCGACGTGGACGGTCGTTGGCGTACTGATGGTCCCACGCTGCCCGTGGAATTCGCCCGCCAATCGGGCGATGGGCGAATCACGCTTGTTATCGTTCAAGGCTTCGCGTCGGTTCCCACTCTGTGGAGTGTGTTCAACACTCGCGACCTAGTGGAGGCACGTGAGTCGTTGCGGCAACGCGAGCGCATCCCCCGTTCCCGTGCAGGCGACCTGATCGCCGAATGGCATCGGGGTGAAAACTCAGTCTCTGAGCCTAACGCAACGATTTCAGCTTGGGCAGCCGCGAGGGACTTGGAGGCTGCGGTTTGGACAAATCTTTCGCCGAAATTTGCGGGGCGTGACGGTCGCATCCCGACTGAAGCTGACGTAGTTGCCTACTTGCGAGCGCTCGAAGGCGAAGCACTGGCGGCTGCGGAGGAGTATGTAAGACGCGCACCACGGCAGATCGCCACTGCGTATCGCCGGGCATTTGAAGGAGCGCTGGGCTGGACGCCCGTGGACTGAACCTGTGCTCGTGCGGCTGGCAGAACAGGCTTGTATGGCGTCACGCGCGGGGTTGGACTCTTTGTCGCGGATGTGAAGAGATGATAAGGGAATCGAACCCTGCGGGGGGCGAAACTGCCAAGACGTCCTGTGGGACTCGCTGGTGTTTGGGAAATATTCTTCTGCGATAATTTCCTTCCATGTGCGGACGCTAAGAGAAGGCGGTATCTCGACACAGAAGCTGCTTGTGCCGCAGAATGCTTGATGTGAGTCCAGATGAAATCAAACTCGGCTACCTTCTTCTTAAGTTTCTTCGCTTGTCCACCCGCTCCGTAAACAAATTCAATGTAATTGGTCGTTCGGGCAAGGGTGAGTTTGAGATGTGGCTTGAGAAAGATGTTCTCCCGGACGAGAAGCAGACTCTCATCTGGATGTGGGACGAACTGAAACGCGCAAGGCTGATAAATGCGACCGGGACTGACCTTGTCAACCCTGATGATTGGTTTAGCGTGAGTCCAAAAGGACTGACCATTTCTGAGTCGGACTTCGCTGCCATGTTCACGGACGAGTCTCGCGAACGAACTGGGATCGGAAAGCTCATCGACGCGGTCACCGGAGTATTCCAGCGTGGGGAGCTTGATGCTGATCTCGCGAAGATCGGAGATCGAAAGGGCGATGATTCGCCAGTCAGCTTTGTGATGATTGATCTCGACCACTTCAAAACCTTCAACGACAATTACGGACACTCTGCGGGGGACGAAATCCTGAAAGCGGTCGCTCAGAAGACCGCCACGGTGGTTCGGGGAAAAGGTGAAGCCTATAGGTACGGGGGCGAAGAGATTTCCGTCATTCTTCCGAATCATTCTCTAGTGGAAGCGAACGCCGTCGCTGAGAGGATTCGGACTGAGATCGCGACTGTTCAAATCGTCTCTTTGCCGGATTGCTCGGTGACGGCAAGTCTGGGTGTTGCGACGATACCTGAGACCTCAGAGACTGCCGAGGCACTCGCTGTGGACGCAGACCGTGCGATGTACGAAGCCAAACATTCGGGGCGCGACCGGGTTAGCTCCGCTGCCAAGGAAGACTCTGGTTCGCGAGTCCGACCAAAAGAGGCGACCAAGCCGAAGAGCAAGTTGTTCCGCGTATCGTTTCAGGCGCAGAGTCAGGGCATCTTGCCGACCACGACCGTCAAGGTCATGCGCGTGTTTGCGTCGATAGAGAACATCTCTCCCTCTACGCGCATCAGGGAATACGCTTGCACCCTTTCCGTCCCGGCGTGCTGTCTGACCTACAACAGCGGCAAATCTATGTCTGAAATAAAACCGCGACTCGAAGGATACCGTAGCTTTCGGCACACTGAGAAGAACCTCACTGGCGTCGCTATCCATCAGGGAGATCGTTTGCAGATTATAAGCGTTGACATTGCAGTTGACCATCTCACTGAAAGCGAGCGACAGAAATGTCTGGAGATGGAAGTGATCGCGACGGCTGAAGGGGACGACGAGGTAGCAGAGAGCCGGAAGACCGTCTCACAATTTATGGGTCTCTCTGACAGCCAGGGGCGCTAAATTGGCTTTCCGCCACGGCGTTCAGGAAACCCCACTCGCCGGGGCGTGGTAACCGCTTGATTTTGCAGGTCAGAAATCGCGGAAATCAGCGTTTTTCCATCATCCGATTTTCGAATCAACATCGGGCTGCGCCAGACGACTAAGGTTTCTTTGCGTAGGTCTCGCGAGCTTCCTGCACCTTCCCCCAGTCCACCTTGAGCGTTTCGAGCGTAGGGCGAACATTTAGGGTTTCCAACGGTTGCGAGTGCGATCCGATATAACGGCAACAGTCTTCATAAATCGCGTTGATGATCTTCACCGACCCTTCAAGTCCGGAGAAATTGATACTGGGAAGCTTAGTCATCATGACGTTCGGCTGATACCTTTGCGTTACGCCTTGAAGAAGCTCCTGCTCCACGATGACCTCGCAGATGTTGCGGATCAACTCGTATGCCTTCTCAATAAGCGCTGCCTGCGGTTCTCCTGACGACTTTTCCGCCGCCTGAATTAGAGCATTAATTCTGCCACGCAGATTTTTGATTGTGTCAGAGCGCGGATGCGTACCCTTGCTTACAATGCCTATTTTTGAGCCGTCACGCGATACATCGTAGTATGAGCAGTCCTGCGGGCGCTTTTCAAATCGGGCGAGTAGTTCGGTGGTAAACCATATATTGTGTGTGAACACGATCACCTGCCTCGTGTCGCTTAAAGCCGTGATGCGATCAACGACTTCGGCCATCCGCTTGTAGTCGAGGCTGTTGATCGGGTCATCGAAGATGACCGGGGCCGGGGGTTTCAGTGAGGCTTCAGCGAGAAAGTCAGCGAGCGCGATAACTTTCTGTTCGCCTTCCGACAGCACGTCGCTGGGGCGGTGTTCTCCGTTTGCGACCGCCTTTTTTCGAGTGACCTGCCCCTGCCTGCCGGGAAACTGCAACGTCACGGTCGGTGCCCTCAGGGTCTTGCACTCCTCAGTAAAATGTCGCTCAAAATCACGGTTGAGGAGTTCTTCGCTTGCGACCTTCGAGGTCTCTGTGAGCGAGCGTAACAACCCCTGAAACTTCCGCTGTTGAATCTTGGCTTTGTCCACCCATTTTGCTTGCTCGACCGTCTTCTCGATCTGCGGCATCAACGCCGCGAGCTTCAAGCGCGATTCAAGGTCAAGGAGCTTCCCTTGCCTTTCACGCAGGGCTTCCTCTCGCTTGTCGCGTCGCACCGTTAGATCATTGAGCAGTGACTTGTTTTGCGTTTGCGTGTCTTCCAAATACTTCAGCACACGCCCTGTTTGTGCCGACTGATCCGTCCACTCAACTGGTTTGCGTGAATCAATGGCATCACGAATTGATTTCCCACTACGAACAAAATCTTGTAATTCGGAAACCTGTTCGGCCGCGATGCCTGCACCGTTTCCGGCCAACTCGCCGACCCGGCGTTCAACATCTGCAAAATCCACGTCACGCTGAAACGTTCGACGTATGGCTTCGATGTCTTGCCCAGCGCCATCAAGCTCGGCACGCAAATCGTTGTTGCAGTAATCCCGGTATTTCTTGAGGAGAGCGACAGCCTCGGGCGAAAGCGGTTGTCGGCAATACAGACATTCCTCGCCATTGGTCGGATATTTAGCGGCCCCGTCGAGCGCCTTGAGGTATTCTTCTCCCGCCTGAATGAAGCGTCGCCATTCTTCTTTCAATAGCCCCGGTATTGGCAGTCCAGCAAACGATTCTTGTGTTGCCTTTTCGTATTCCTGTTCGGCTTTCTGCAATCGCTCAAGGCGTCTTTCGTAATTTTGCACTTCGAAGCGCCCGATTGCTATGAATGACTTCAGGAGCGCGTCAAGGTGCTGTCTCACGGTCTCTGCGAGCTTTAATTGTGCAGCCGGATTCGTGGTTTGCAGTGCTTCAATCTCGGCTTTCAGTGAGGGAATTTCCAGTTTTTCTGCGTCGGACACCGTGCTCAGTGTTTTCAACTGGAGGAGATCGGTGGCAGCTCCAAGAGAATCAATCAGCGGGTAAATTTGACTCTGCCGATCAAATTGTGGGAGAAAAGGGTTGGCTGTTTGGACTCTGTCGCTGACACCCTGCTCTAGGCGACTGCGAACGCCTTCTATGCCTTGCTGGACGAGCGGAAAACGAGCCAACTCGCCCGGCGTGTACATGTAATTCAAATCGCCATCAACATGCAGCGCAGTCGCGCGTGAATCAAACACGTCGATTCGATTGAACGGAGCAAGCCCCGCCTGATCTTTCCATTCTACATCCTGAGGTTTTTCTTGCCCCAGTCGAAATCCAATGCACGCGCTCACGGGCTGCTTGGCGTTTTGTACCTGCGAGACATCAGGAAGGACCGCTTCTGAGGTACGCACGGCCGCCGCTTTCTTTAGCACGCGAACGTATCCGGTTTTCCCGCACGCATTCTCGCCGAAAACAATTGTAAACTTGGAATTGAAATCAATTGTCTGGCCTTCCACCAATGCGTTTACATTTTTCAGATCATGGAGCTGAGTGAGAAACAGGCCAGAACTGACGTCTAGCAACGAAGCGTCATCACTCAGCTTGGAGACGTTCACAGGGTCACCGGAAATGAGTACTTTTTCCAGCAAGAAGGTTCGGTAAATGGCGTCGAGCTGGCCGTCCGTCATCGTGCTGCGGCTCGCCACAACCTCAGACACTAGATGCCGAACCCACGCGTCCTGTTCGTTTGCCCAGCCAATTAAGAGCGACCTTACCGTGACCGTTTGCGATGGCGTAGCCGACACTTCTTTCATTTGGTCCACGCTTTCTTCTGACATGATCTTTTCACGGTACCAGCTAGAGGCCAAACCCTCGAATCACGCGTCGTTTCCAACTACGATTTCCGCCAGCCCTGCAATAATATCACCGAGGTGAAAGCGTTCTGTTCCCGCAAAACCGAAAGGCCCATCCAATTGGGGGATTAAGGGAACAATCGAATAGGGGCAAGCCTTCACTCGTCATACTACCTTGCCCGTCAGAAGCAACTTGGCAATGACAGCAGAGACTTGTTTTTCGTAGCTGATACAGACGGTGTGCCGTGGCCACCGCCATAAGTGTAGAATCTGACTGTCATGTCAGAGATTGAATCTTTTCCCCCAGAAGTGGCCAAAGAATTCAAAACGTACGTTTATAGTCTCATTGACTCCCGAAACGGGGAGACCTTTTATGTTGGCAAGGGCTGGGGATTCAAAAGGTGTAGCACCATGAAACACGGTGTCCATCAATGGCTCCAACTGCCCTTTGCCTTTGGCGAAACGCACAAGGGGATCGGCTGGAACGGCTGAACGACCAGATACGGTAAGCTTCTATGGCGGACAATCATACTGAGCAGCAACGCAGCGCAAACATGCGGGCCGTTCACGGCAAGAATACTGCTCTGGAACTCTTGATCCGCTCAACGCTTCACCGCCTCGGCTATCGTTTCAGACTTCATCGTAAGGATTTACCCGGTACTCCTGATATAGTTTTCCCTGCGAGAAAGAGCGTGATGTTCGTTCATGGCTGTTTTTGGCACGGGCATGAGTGTCCACGCGGAGGTCTTCCGTCTACGAATCGCGATTTTTGGCAAAGCAAGATTGCTAAAAACAGGAAGCGTGACGGCCGTGCACAAAAGGAATTGAGAAAAAAAGGATGGACGGTATTAACTGTCTGGGCGTGCGAAACAAAAAACAAAAGCAGGCTGGCGAGAAGACTCTCCCGCTTTCTTCGGCGAGGCGGAGGAGCCAGATGACGCACAAGCTGATAGATTTGTTCAGCGGTGCTGGCGGCATGAGCTTGGGGTTTGTTGATCCAAGATTTTGCGGCGGTTTTGAGTGCGTTTTGGCCGTAGATAACGACAGTGCCTCGCTTGCGACGCATCACGCCAATTTCAGCGGAAAGGTCGTTTGCAGAAACATCGAGGAGTGGCTGGAGGAAGGTCCCCGTATTCCCAAGGCCGATGTCGTGATCGGCGGTCCGCCGTGTCAGGGTTTCAGCCTCCTGAATAAAAAAAGAGTCGGCGACCATCGGCGTGCTCTTTGGGAGCCGTATCTTGATGTCGTCAAGCGTTGCGGGGCGAAGCTGTTTGTGATGGAGAACGTCAGCGAACTCTACCGCTCCGAGGAACTCGCCCAGATAGAGTGCCGCGCTCGGCGCATGGGCTTCAATACCAGGGCGGCGATTCTCAACGCTGCGGACTTCGGAGCGCCGCAAACCAGAAAGCGCACAATCATCGTGGGTTGGCGCGAGGGCGCAGTCACTGCACCAGTGTTTCCACCGCGCCAAACTCACGCCGCGCCTAACCTGGAAACGAAGTTTGCGCCATGGCGTACCGTGCGAGAAGTAATCGGGGATTTGCGAAAGCCAGTGGGAACGGAGATCGGTTTGAAACCGCCATTCGACCTCCACTTCGGACGTAACCCGACTCCGAAGAGCGTAGCACGGTATAAAGCGGTTCCGCCCGGCGGCAATCGGTTCGACTTGCAGAAAAACGCCCAGCACCTCACACCAGCTTGCTGGATCAAGAAAACCTCAGGCGGAACGGACCTTTTCGGTAGGCTCTGGTGGGACAGGCCTTCCGTCACAATCCGAACGGAGTTTTTCAAACCGGAGAAGGGACGATACCTTCACCCTTCTGAACATCGACCCATTACGCACCGTGAAGCTGCCCGGCTGATGGGCTTTCCCGACGACTTTGTTTTCAAAGGAAACAAAACGGAGATAGCCAAGCAGATCGGCAATGCTGTCCCCCCCGACTTGGCAGGAGCGGTTGCGGCGGTGATCAAGGATGGTCTGGATGCCATGGCTGTCCGTCAAACGAAAAGAACGCGGGAGGCCCGTATTGGCGCGGCGGTCGCAACCTAACGATAAACCCGAGGCCCTCCGCCAATCGCTTGTCGAATTACTGGCGAACTTCGCGGATGAGCTGAGAAAAACCGATCTTCGTGCCAAAGTTCTGGCACTTATTCCGGCCTTCCACAAGCTGAGAGACCTCGGAAGTTCTCTGATACCCAAAATTCAAGCGCCCTCAGCGCGAGATCGCATCATCGCCTACCTCGGTCGGTATCCACGTACAGTCATCGACGGCGACGAGCTGATGGTTGTGTCCGGCATAGGCGAATGGGCACGTCGCGTGAGAGAACTGCGAGTCCAGTTCGGCTGGTGGATTTATTCCGGGGTGACTTTCGCTGACATGGCGGAGGACCAGGCGGAGGACGCTGCCAACCTGAAAGAACTGCTCGGCGTCGATCCCACCAAAATCAAACCGGACCAGTATGTTTTGATGCGCTCCGAACAAGACCGCCAGGCTGCTCACCGTTGGAACGTCCTCAATGAGGTTCGCAAAAAGCAGGCCTCGGTAAAAGACAAAATCATCGAGTATTTCCGCAAGAACGTCGGAGAAGAGATCACTGGGGAGGAGCTGAAGTATCTCGCCAAGGACAGGAAAGAATGGGCGCGGCGCGTGCGCGAGCTACGCACGGAAGAAGGGTGGCCCATCGTCACCAAGAACAGCGGCCGCGAAGATTTGGCGGTCGGGGTGTACGTCCTTGAAGAAGATCGGCAGACATATCCGCATGATCGTACGATTCCCGATCTCGTTCGAGTGGCAGTTCTTCAACGGGATGGCTTCAAATGCGTCGAATGCGGGTGGAACCGAGCCATGCTATCGCCCGACGATCCCCGCAAAATGCTTGAACTTCATCACAAGCAACATCACAAAGACAAAGGAGAGAACACTGTCGATAACCTCGTGACTTTGTGCAACGTCCATCATGACGAGAGACATCGCCATGGGAGTGATTCGGTGCCCTTGTGAGTGTTCAATCAGTTCTTTGATTCAAAATCCGCAGACTTCTTGTGCTCCCGAATCTGCGTGAAACTGACCGCGAGTTCGGTGCCGAGTTTCAGCTTACCGCTTTCATCGTTGATGGGCACGTTGTCCAAAGTTCCGAAGACGAGCTGGTTCTCATCATCGCAGCGGTGAACGCGCACCCACAACCACTCGCCGACGCCCGTGGTTTCGTCTGAAAATTCAACTTTGATGTAGTCGCCCTTTTCGTATTTGGGCACTTAGAAGCTCCTAGAGTTCCGTGCCCACGTCAAAAGGCGGATCAATCGAAAGCGAAACTTATCCGGCAGCGGCTTGTCCGCTTCGATGTAGCGGATGATCTCTTGTTGTCCTTGTTCCGTCAGTCGCGGCATGAAATCACTCTTCCTCCTGGTGCCTGTTTGAAGAACACAATGGACAATTCGGGTCTCACTCTTCAGATCAGTGTTGATCGTGTTCCCAATGGGACTTGCGATCTAGTGAACCCATTGCCAAGTTCGGCTTGCGATTTTATGGCGAAGGAACACGATATAACAACGCATATCGCATCACTTGACGAAAAGAGTGAGCGTGACAGGTCGGGTGGCCTAACGAGACGCTGGATAAATGATTTTGAGCACCCTGTCCCAGCTGCGATGTTCAACTCTGACAACAAGGTCCGAAATGTCCGGAACAGCATAGTGCACGGCTAGTTCAGCAACCGCATTTGCCCAGCCTCGGAGCTTTTTGCGCTCTTCAAAAGGATAGTCGCGCATCTTTTGAAAAGTGTCTGCCCCACGTGGCTGCGGATTGTAGATCGTGCTACCGGAATTTATCGGTGACAACCTAACATTCGCGGCATGCCTCTCTATTAGTCTGGCCGTGTCGATACACAAAACCGTATGCTTACGACCCCGATAAGCCCTTGCTGTCAGTAGGTTCTGAACTCTTTCTTTCGTCAACCAGAAGAAAACTTGCCCATTCAGCGTCTCGTACCATTCTGCCGGGGTCATTCCCATCAAACACTTCTTGAGCGCACTTTCACGCATCGGTTTCTGATCGCGGATTACCGCCGTCCCGTACTTCGGATGCCGTATCTCGACAGATTCAGGTCGATGCGCACTTTCGAGCGAGCGACGCCTCTCGCCTTTGATTTCAAATAGATCAAGTAGTGCCGTGGTGCTCAACAAACCGTGTTTTCTTAAGGACGGCCAGGAATTCGCCTCAGCCATATGATAGAGATGGGGGTAATGTTGCATAAACTGGTCAGTATTGATGCCCAATCTGCTACCACGCCCTTCTGTCGATTATGCTGCGGAAATCAAAGCGCGTAGAGATCAACGAAACTGGCGCAGCCGCAACACGCTGAAGCTCTTCGATGAAGTTAATTGTTGGCGCATCCAGTTGTTCAAATCGCCGGGCGTTCTCATTTTTGCGGTTCAGGTAGTCTGCGAACGCCAGCGCAATATCTGTGGGGCCATTTAGCGCTGAAGCCCGACGCAGAAGTACCCAGTCAAATTCAGCTACTCGCCTGCGTCGATGAGTCGTTGACGTTTTTTCTGTGTTTTCGAGCTGCCTAGATGGAATTCCAGACCGCTTTGAGACAATTCTCCAATTGATTTCGGTCCCCATCGGGCCGGAGGTTGAGCTTTTGGGACTCTCGACCCTTATTGGGTAGGTCCGACAAACCATGACGACTTTGCGCACCCGGCTAGGGGGAATGCCAGCCTCAGAGAGGCAACCAGCAACGCTCGTGTCTCGCGACGTGACGTAGGGATAGTTGCCATGATACAGACTCAAGCCTGCACCTTGAGTCCCTTCCACGAGGACTTTCTGACCGTCGCGAAAAGCATTTTCCAAAATGGTCCAGGTTTCACGGATGAACGGTCGCAGGTCCTTTACGTCTTTTGCCAGTTTCACTCCCGCCCCACGTTGGGTGATTCGTCTGGAAGTGGCAAACCCAACTCCTTGGCCCGTTGAACCGATCCCCTTTACCAAGCCCCCTTCCTTTTTAATATCTTCCTCTGTGATTACCATCGCTTGAGGGTCAATAGACAAGCGGTCGGTCCCAACCTTGCATTCTGCGACTTCTTTCAACAAATTGTCTGCGTTCAATACGCACCCAGGGGAAATGATGAGCTTGGATTCAGGACTCCGCAAGGTCCCTGACGGCAGCTGGTGGTGCGTGTATGGGTCCGGTGTGACGAAGACCTTATGTCCGGCATTTGGTCCTCCTACCCTGACGAGAATTGAGTATTCGCGAGAAAGATATGACGCTATGTGCCCCTTGCCTTCGCTTCCAAATTGTCCGCCAACTATGACGTCTACCACGCTTGCGTAATTGCGGGAATACAGGCCGAGATGGGTAGCCGCCCGTACAAGCACATCCGTGGGAGTACACCGAGCAGTATCTATCACCACATCCGCAGCATTTTTTAGCTCATCAACACGCGCCTCCGTTGGGTCACGTTCCACAGCGGAGTACGACTTCAGTTCGCGAAAACCTGTCCCTTTTCTTTTCAAGTACCTCGTGCCAAGAACCTTCTCCGGCGCTGTCAGGTGGATATGCACGACAGCAAAACCATACGCTTGCCGAATGGCTCGGATTTGCTTAAGGATTCGAACCGAGTCAACGATGACTCGTTGATTGGAGCCTCGAACGGACTTTGTGAGGGCCTCAAGAACCCACTTGCCCTCAGTCTCATTGTCCAATCTTTCCCCAAACCGTTGCATGGCCCGGCGATCAGCCTCTAGCTCTCTTCCGAGTTTCTTCTGGGCAAGATGCTGAATGACCTCCTTAGTTTTCAGGACGTCAAACTCAAACTGGGCGCGAAGTTGTTCAGACAAAGTTGTCTTACCGGAGGAGACGCTCCCCGAGAGGAGGACAATTTGCATTGGGCAGCGAGCCTCCCAAGGTGCTCTTTGCTAATTTTTGGCGAGAGTGCCAGTCGTTCGATTTGTTATCTGCCGTAGGTCACTAGGAAGATCATAAACTGTTACCGGAATACTTTGTCGTGATAATGTCTCATCAATTAACTCTGCCACAATCTTCCAATCGCCTCCCGCCTCTCCACAGCCGATTCGCGGCATGTGCACGCTGGCGCTGGTCTCTCTAGCTCGCACCGCTACCTTTGAGAGGCATGTTTCAAGCGCCGAATACTGAATGCGCGGGAATAAAGAGGGTCCGTACCCATGCTGAGCCACGAGGCTAGCGAGTTCTACTGATTCTTCAAGCTTCACGGCATGGATATTGCCAAGTGTGAATTCTGGCCGATTTTCAAAAACCCATCGCGTGAATTCCTTTTGGGCGTGCGGCCACTGCTTCCTTACAGCCACCGAAAAGCCCTTGCCCCAAGTAATCGCCTTGTCATTCACGACCTGAACGATCAGCCGGGAACCCGAACCGCGTGGCTGTGTGGCATCGCCCCTCAAGTATTGGATCGTGACCGTTTGAGTCGCGCTGTCGTTTGCTGGCCTCACAATACCCACGACACGCGGATATAGATGGCCTGGGTATGGTGCGATCCCCAAACACTCGACTCGCCAACGGCCTTTGTTTGAAATCCACTCTTCCTCAGATTTTGCAGTGAAACCAATGGCTGTACATTGGGCGAGTATTGTGCTCGCAGGCAATTGGAATCCTGTTGCCGGAGAATTCGGCCAACTTCTGGAAGATACTGCGTAATCAATCCGATATGTCGATGAATTCTTCGTTTCATCTCTGTGAGCCACAAAAACAAAGCACTGCTGACTAGTCAACTTAGCAATTCGAAGGAGCACTGACTCACTCGACACGGAAAATTCACGTTGTAACGCAATCACCGTATCAATCGAAAGTGGACGAGTCTCGTCAAATTGGAAACTTCCCACTGGCATTAGAATCTCAGCCGCACCGACGTTACAGAGAACCTCCAATTGCCAATCATTCGGCTTCATCTCAGCGTGAGTAAATCTGTTTCTAATTGCCTCGGCACAATCGGGAAACAGAGTGTGTGCTATCTCGTGCGCGACGGAAAAGTTGATCCTCGCGGCGGAGCGGTTCGGATTGAACTGTATCCTGAACTTCCCTCCACCAGCAGGCAACGTCCTCGCGTCAACAACATCCTGCCGAGGTTCAACAGAGATTTTCAAGAATTCCGCCAGCGCAAACGGATCGTAAGGAGGCCCAGACCATCCTGACTGGATTGCTCGGAAAACTGTTTCCCTGGCTCTGCCTGTAACCGCATTGAGGGGATTGACTCCGGTTAGGGCGGCCAAAGACAGAACAGAAGGATGCGTCCAGATCGCTTGTTTCTCTTCGCCGGATCGCTTCGTACCCACACTCGACATACCACGCTCCAGCTGTGTAGACGTGCCCGTTGCCTTCAGGTTCTTACACTTACTTACCACAATGATTAACGAATTGTTAGGCTACAGTTCTGCACCTTGCCTCCGGGGAAGAAGCCGGAGGACGCAAAATCTTGGCTCTACAACTCAGTAGCGCAAATCCGCAATTGGATTTTGACAGAACTGGTGACTTGACCTGATACAATCGCCGCCAGCATTCTACATCAGGTGCGAACAATTGTAGGGCCATCGTTCCTTAATGCGAATTTGTTTGAGGTGCGAGATGGCAGCTAAACCTGCATCTAAAGCGGCGAGACGGAAGCTTTCAAAGGCCCTGAAAGCTAATGCCCGCTCAGCGATGTTCGCCGCCATTGAAATCCACAACAAGCCCATCTTCAAGTACAGGTAAGAGGCACGTTGCTTGGGAACGCCAACCCGAGACGCTTTGGAGAACGGCGGCTAGTCACACCGGAAAGCAAGCCGACGAGAAACTACTATTCTCCGAAACACCTTCGAACCAATGCTTCAGCGCGAACTTGAACACCGTGGAGTGGGCACTCGTGGCTTCGAGTCACAGCTGATTGCTTGGGTTGAAGCGATGAACTAGGTTGGTCCGGCGGCACCAGTAGCTTTTCTTCAGCGGCTCCTGAGGAATTCAAGCAGCTTGACCATCCCCAGTGTGTCCTGCCCACAGTAGTCCAGCAGCGCCTTCCTGATCCTGTCGCGCTCGCCCTGATCCAATCCGCCGCGCACGAGCGACTCCCAAGCCAGTCCGGCAGCCTGCCCGTCCGCTACTTCCATGCCCTCGTACGTCATTTCAGGCACCAGCGCCGGGAGCACCGATTTCAGTGAGTAGGAGCCACCGAATGCAGGATGGTAGACGTGATTGCGGACGATTGGCAGCAAGTCCCAGAGTCGGCGCTGAATCTTCGTCGATCCGCCCGGAGAACTCCGGCAGCCACGAGGCAAGGTCTGACAACCGCTGAGATTCGAATTGCTGGTGGTACACGACGATGCTGCCGCGATCACCGAGGGAATCGCACAGAGCCGAGATGAACGCCTGTCGAGGATCGCTTCTGTCGGTCGCCAAGAATTCGAAATGCTCGGGCGCTGCGCCCGGCTGCCGTTGCACATGCACGCTCCACTGGAACGGAATTTGGTCGTATGGACGCATCCCAGCAAATCGTGGCAGAGCAGGATTCACGGTTTCGAAATCAGCGAAGTAGAGCGGATACTTCAGCTTGCTCAACTCTTCTCCAATTTCAGGGCTGAACCACGGCTTTCCCATTTGCACGCTGGCACACGCACGACGGAGCCGTTCCGTGAGCGGGTAGTCCTCGGGGATGTCGTGAATGGATTGGACGCCGAGAGCGACAAGCTTTGCGACCGTGCTGGCATGAATTCTGGGAAGACGCAGAATGTGATCTTCAGGAATCGGGGGATTGCAATGATCAAAAAACTCGCAAGTGAATGGATTGCTACAGTGCCGTCCAGCAGGAATGTTGGGAGCCTCAGGCATTGCGAGGACTCGAAATTCTGAGCGAAGTTGAACCGTAAGCTCGGCCTGCAATCTCTCAACTTGCCGGGTCAGGTTCCGAATCTTGAAGAAGCGGCTTGCGTCGATGGGGCCGCCCTCATACACGTAATCTCGACTCACATGCGCCAAGCACGATGCCGCGAGATCGACTCCCGAGCGGGCCACCACGCGGTTCTGGATCGCAACGTCTTCGAGATGGTGATCCTTAACCTCGGTTGTGGATTTGACTTCGATGAGCCGCCAGCGCCCGTCGTGCCGTCGCTGCAAGACGTCCACTCTCACGAGCACATTCTGGTGCTCAAACACTCCTTCGAAAATCGCTGGCACCTCCGGGTTTGCGACTAGCTCGCGAGTTGCGCGAATCGCCTGACCCAACCCGCCGTCGCTGCGAACTTCGACACCGCCCGGAAAAAGCTGCCGGGCAAGCAGACCGACCTCGCGCCCCTGCTCGATGATCGCCTCTGTGGCATCATCCGGCTCCGCAGCCAGTTCCGGCTCATGCACCTGCCAGTAGAGCCGCTTGAGGCATTGGCAACCCGCAACGAATCTTGTTTTGCTGAGTCTCATGCTCATCGCAACGCTTCCGCCTGCATCGCCTTCACAATATCTCGGAACGCACGCCAAAAGACGCGCCACTGACACTTCCCAATGTACGCAAGTAGGCTTCGCGGGTTCACGCGTTAGCCTTCGTGGTGCCTCCCTTCAGCAGAACCTCGCGAAAAAGTGCGAACTGCCGATTCGACGCTGGATCGGGGTGCTCGCCGATAAAACCTCGCTTCACAATCTGCTCAGTGTCACTCAGTTCGGTCAGCGCGTCCCACCATAGCATCCGCACAGCCTCGTCGGTGTACTTGGCAGCTTTGCGATCCCAGTACGCAAACGTTTTGTACGCCACGACGAACCTTTTGCAAGCCTTAACGAAGTCCGTATCAGTAGTCTGCACGCTAAGCTTGCCGTCCACCTTTTCCACTCGGACTTCCCTCAATTCATTAAACATTTTGGCGATCAATTCGTCGTCCCGATCTTCGTCGGTCATTCTTCTTCCTCCCTACTGAAGATTCGGCGATTGAGCGGACGTACAGCCAATAATCCGCCCACGCGCCTGAACATCCGCCTGGCCCTGCCGTGACGCACACGTCGTTCCTACCCACGGCGATACCCCCGGACGAACCCTCGGGCGAACGCAGTAGCCATGTCCAGGACGCAGTACCACAGGAAGACGGTCAGGGGGAACGCGATCCAGAAGGCATCGCGCATGAACTCTTGGTCTTCCACTGTTCCCCACAGCGCAGCGGCGACCAGCAGGAACGGCGAGAGGAGTGCGAAGAGGTTGAAGCCGATGAACCCGATCACAAATTGCATCGCAGTTTCCTCTAGACCGACTCACGCATGCTTGCGTCTCCAAGCCCACATTGACAATTCCTTGAGCCACCGGATCAACGAAGCACGCTACTCCGTCCGTGATACGAAATGAACTCGGAAGCTCTCAGGCGCATATAGCCTTAGTGTGCTGAGATCGGGCAGCAGCGTAAACGGTTCCAACGGACAACTTCATCGTGGCGGCGATGGATCGCCAAGACTGACCGGAAGCTCGCAATGAATTGACTCGGTCAACATCCACCCACTTTGTCGGACGCCCGAGGCGCTTGCCCTTCGCCTTTGCGTTCTTGAGTCCCGAACGAACTCGCTCCGCAATTAAATTTCGTTCCCCCTCGGCAACCGCTCCCAATATCGTGAAAACGAGCTTTCCAGTGGGGGTGCTGGTGTCAACCTGCTCGCAGAGCGAGACGAACTGAATGTCGAGAGCGTTGAAAGTCTCCAGTGCCCGGCACAGATGGGACACTGACCGCGAGAAACGATCAAAGCGCCAGCAGGCTACGACATCGAAACGGCGGGCGTGCGCGTCCGCCATGAGGCGATTCAGCGCGGGCCTTGAATCTTTCTTCCCAGAAACGCCGTTGTCCACATAGAGGTCAAACACCTCCCAGCCCCGGCGCTGGCAATAATCAGTGAGTTCACGCGTTTGCATCGCAGGGTCTTGCCCGTGACCTATTGTGGAAACCCTCGAATAGACTGCGGCGACCACCTTCCGGGGAGTCGAATCGCTCTCTTTGACAATCTGCAATCCCATTCAGACCTCCTAGACGTATTGAAATCCCTCAGGGAACCCGTTCAAAAAACGGCTGCGGAGCTTTCAGAGAGCCGCTCCAGTCTCGGCTAGACCCGATCCCTTCTCCCGCGCCAAGGTTCGGCCAGCGAGAATCGCGGCAAAGAGGAGCAGCGCTATGCCCTCGACGCTGTGGTCGAGGGGACTCATTCACGCATCGGCTTTCAGGCTTCTGCCGGACAGAAGGCAATCGCGAAATTCAAGGTACAAGCGCGACATCTGAGTCGTCTTGAAACCAGCGCAGAAAAGCTCCCACACTCTTTCCTCGGTCGCGTACCTCTGCTTCAGCGCGGGAAACCATTCACCCGCATCGGCAGACTTGTGCAGCCGGACGGAGAGGTTAATCTTGCAGAACTTCTTCTCGGCGACTACGAAGGCGTCGCAAGCTCTCCGAAATTCGTCGCGCTCCGTGACTTCTTTCCCGTCCGGTGCGTGCTCCGTGATCTCGTCGAACATGCTTTCCATTCGTCACCCCTTTCATCCGAACCACAAGCGGATCGGCTATAGCTCAGTTCACGTAACGTGTGCTGATACCTTCGAGCCGCTTCGCCCCGGCTCTTACGGCTCGCTGCTGCTCCCTCGTCACGTGCCCCGGCTGTCCCTCGGTAAAAATCTTGGGGAACTGCCGCTTCAAAGCGTGCAGCCTAGAATTTTGCCCGCTGAGATCGTTGGTTGGTCGGGCGTGGTAGACGTTGATGAGACCTGCTTTGAAAGCTGCATGGACGATCTTTCTCGCCTGCTTTTTGGTGTAAATGGCGGGTTCCGCCAAGACATCCAGCTTGCGCTTCCGATCTCTGTTCACTTGTTCCCCTCGACATCGGATGGCATCAGTGGTCTTCCTACGAGCGTCTTCGTTTCTACCTTGCCCGTGTTTCGGTCTCGGGTCGTGATCGTGCTGACGTTCCGCTGGACAGACACATCGACGCTCTCGTCCTTTGAAAAATACGTTTCCCGATACCCGATGTTCTTACCTTTGTTGTCCTTACTAATTAGCATTCGCATTCTCCTTGAAGTGGATTTGGGCACCGCAGACGGGGCAACGTGCGGGAAGACCGTAGCTCCGAAAGGTCATGAGAGGCTGGCTTTGGCACACGAGGGCATACCGCCGTTGTTCGCCGAAAGGAAACGCAATGAAATGGGCACGGGGAATAAACTGCAAACCCGAGGGCTTTGTGGAGAACAGCGTCAGTGATAGCTTGCGAGCAGCCATCCAGCCTCCTAAAAGGTTGTTTGGTTAGGGGCGTCATGCGGTTGCACCCGCGTGGCGTCCCGCTTACTTCAATTCCTTCGCACGCTCGTGAAGATATTTGTCAATCGCTCTGCGGATGAGTTCTGCGACCGGAGCGCCAGTCTTTTCGGACAGCACCAGTAGCTTCTTGATTTGTTCTTCTCTCAAGAAGAGTGCCGTCCGCTTCATGGTCATACATAGTATCACACAGGCATACAAATGTCCATAGGACAGGAGTACTGGGAGAAGTCGCGATGGTTCCGTCTTGGGAATTCTATATCGCACAACGCAACAAGTCGTTTGGAACATCTTTGGAACAGGTAGGATGACAGGAAACGAGGAGGTGATTGCGGCTTAGCGCAGCCTTTGCAACGAGTTAGCTCGCTGACAGGCACCCCACATCACGAGGTTGCAAAGCAGGTGCTCTCCCAGCTGAGCTACACGCCCACTGTCTGACTCCACGATTGTAATTGATTTTGTTTCCAAATGACCACCTGCTATTTTGGCAGGTGCGCTCGTAAACTGAACCACATGCTCATCCAGGACAACCACTATTCGCCCAATGACTTACGGTGACTTCTGCGATTGTCATAGCGGCAAATATTGCTCATTCGGTCCAGCGAGAGGGTGTCCGACAGGAAGTTCGATCGTAAGACCAATCTGCCGCTGAGGGCATTTTCGGCACCCACAAGTACTCTCGTCCGGTCAATCGGCCTCGCCGAGGAGCCAGCAGTGAAACAGTGACTCGTCAAAAGGCGGGGCTGATTTTTTTCTAATTGCTCTGTCGAAATCGGCTCACTTCACACGTCATCCCTATAGAGGCGGCTTAGCAGTCAACCTTCGCTGCCAAGGAGGTGAACGATGTGTCCAGTCTGTTTGGCGGCCATGGGACTAATCGTTGCCAAAGTGGCTTCGGCCGGCGGCCTGACGGCGCTGGCCGTGAACGTATCTCGCAAGAACCGGACAGGAGAAGTCCTGCCGAACTCAGATGAAAGGAAAAATCAAAATGTCGACCAGAACAATTGAGAACCAGAATCCCGCTATGAACACACCCCCAATCGTGGCGCACCAGGAGTGGGAGGCTGCGCGCCAGAAGCTCCTCGTGAAGGAGAAGGCCTTGACCCGCTCCCGTGACGCGCTGGCCGCCGAACGCAGGCGGATGCCTTGGCAGGCTGTGGACAACAAGTACGTGTTCGACGGACCCAAGGGCAAGGTGAGCCTGCTCGATGTGTTCGAGGGCCGCCGGCAGTTGATCGTCTATCGCGCCTTCTTCGAGCCTGGGGTGTTCGGCTGGCCCGAGCACGCCTGCCGCGGCTGCTCGCTGGGCGCCGATCAGGTCGCCCACCTGGCCCACCTGAACGCCCGTGAAACGACCCTCGCCTACGCGTCCCGCGCGCCGCAGGCGAACATCGCGCGCGTGAAGACACGGATGGGCTGGGAGATGCCCTGGTACACCATCACGGACGGCTTCGACGCGGACTTCGGCGTTGATCAATGGCATGGCCACAACATATTTTTCCGCGACGGCGATCGGGTGTTCCGCACATACTTCATCAACGGCCGCGGCGACGAGGCGATGGGAACGACCTGGAGCTACCTCGATATGACACCGCTCGGCCGTCAGGAGACTTGGGAGGACTCACCAGAGGGTTACCCCCAGACCCCGCCGTACAAGTGGTGGAATTGGCACGACAACTATGACGCTGAAGCCTCACCTGTCGCGAAGTGGGTCGAAGTGTCCGACGCTGGAGAGGCCGCCTTCCGAAAGCGCGACCCAGAGGCGAATGCGAGCTGAATCAGGCCAGGCTCCGTGATTTCTAAACGGAATGGAGACAGCCTGGAATCTAACCGATGGGCCGCCTTTCATCCGTCATACAATCAAGTGCGCAACGGCGCTCCCAAAGGAGAAAAGCTTATGCAATTTGTCCTGTTGATCTACGAATCGCCGGAAGCTTTTGCGTCGCGGAAAAATCCGGCCGAAGCCGACGCTTACCTCGGCGCTTGGCGGGCGTACCACAAAGCGCTCGTCGAAGCCGGCGTTTATGTCGGTGGCAATCCTCTTCAATCTCCGGAGAATGCGACCACGGTCCGACTGAAGGACGGAAAGCGCCGCGTACAGGATGGCCCGTTCGCGGACGCCAAGGAGCAGTTGGGGGGATTCACAATCCTTGAACTCCCCTCGCTTGACGTGGCACTCGATTGGGCGGCGCGATGCCCGGCCGCCTCAATCGGTGCTGTGGAGGTCCGTCCCGTTTCACCTGAATACCTGCGCCGGGTTACTGGATGAACGCAGGCGGGCAGGAGGATGCGCATCGGGCGATCGAGCGGGTCGCCCGCGAGTCCTATGGTCGGCTGGTTGCCTACCTGTCTGCGAACACGCGCGACGTAGCCAGCGCGGAGGACGCTCTCAGCAACGCGTTGGTATCAGCACTCACGACTTGGACGCGCGACGGCGTGCCGCAAAATCCAGAGGCCTGGCTGCTTACGGCGGCGCGCCACTCCTTTATCGATCATGTGCGCCATCGGCAAGTTGCCGAGGCTAGTGAGCCCACTCTCATGCTTCTCAGAGAGGATTCTATGGAGATGACTTTGTCGGCGGAGTTTCCAGATGAAAGGTTGAAGCTGCTATTCGTTTGCGCCCACCCGGCAATCGATCCGGCCATGCACACGCCGCTGATGCTCCAGTCCGTTCTGGGCCTGGATGCCGCGCGCATCGCCCACGCCTTCCTGATCTCCCCGGCAACGATGGGGCAACGCCTGGTGCGCGCAAAAACGAAAATCCGCGACGGCGGTATCCAATTCGAGATTCCGCAAGAGAGTGAACTGCCGCAGCGGCTCGACGCCGTCCTGGAAGCGATTTATGCCGCCTTTGGGATCGGCTGGGATGACATGGCGGGAGTTGACCAGCGTGGCCGTGATCTGTCCGAGGAAGCAATCTGGCTCGGACGCGTCCTTCTCGAACTAATGCCCAAGGAAGCGGAGGTTCGGGGGCTGCTGGCTCTCATGCTCCACTGTGAAGCGCGGCGGCGGGCGCGGCGTGGACCGGACGGCCGCTATATTCCTCTCACGGAGCAGGACTCGCAGCAATGGTCTCTGCCACTGATCGAAGAAGCGGAACGCAATCTTGCAGCAGCGTCGATCCGCGGTCGCGCCGGGAGGTTTCAACTCGAGGCCGCGATTCAGTCAGTACACGCTGAGCGGGCACGCAGCGGCCGGACCGAGTGGGCAGCGATCGCGCTATTCTACGAACAACTTGTCCGCATCTCCCCGACGCTGGGCACGCAAACTGGCTACGCCGCGGCGGTTGGCGAAGCAAATGGGCCTGAAGCCGGACTGGCGGTGTTGGATGGGATCAACCCAGACGATGTCTCCGCATATCAGCCTTACTGGGCAGTTCGCTCTCACCTCTTGCAACGGCTAGGAAGAACATCCGAGGCTGCGGACGCTTTCGACCGGGCGATTGGCCTGGCCGAAGATCCGGCCGTGAGGCAGTTCCTTCTCCGAAGACGCGGTTGATTCTTTCCTTTTTGCTCTGTCGAAATCGATCCTCTTCACTCGTCACCATTATAGAGGCGGCTTTGGAAGTCGCCTCAAGGACGCATGCGCAACGAGACGGCGCGTCTCAAATCGATTCGCGAGGACAAGGAAAAGCAATGACAATGCGCGACAATCCGGTGAAACGAATTATGGTGGTGCAGAAGATCGACGGAAAACTTGTCATCGACATACAAGGCACCGTACACGTGCCGATGAAGCTCAAGCTGCGCCCAGTTTCTACTCAAACGACAGATGCGATTTTCCCGGCTTGCTCTGTCGGAATGGGGTCACTTCATCCGTCACCTCTATAGAGGCAGCTTAGCGATTGAGCTTCGCGTCCCGGGGTTGGTTCGTTGACTTCCGAATCGAACAGCGAACGCAAGCTAGCGAGGCCTGGGTACACATATGTTCCTAATTGCGCTTGGTGCATAAGCACTGGCAAGGTAGAACGGTGCCGAGCGCCAGAGAAGAGTGTGAGAGGCCAACTCGAAAGGTTGCCTCACCGAGAAGAAGTTCTCGCAGGAGGCACGACACTATGAAGAGGATGCAAGAATCGAAAATGGTTCCCCCGATCTTCATCGGCAGGTGGACACCCAAGGTTTTGTTTTCGCTAAAAGAGCGACCTTATCGGCACGGGCAGTTGCGTCGCCATATTGGAATCGTCTCCCAGCATATGCTTACTAGAACTCTCCGCAATCTTGAATCCACGGGATTGATCAGCAGGCGCGTGACCAGATCGAAGGCCATTGCTGTCGAGTATTCCTTGACCCAACTGGGAAGGACACTCATCACTCCACTCGGGGGTATGTGCCGCTGGGCGAAACGGCATCGCAGGCACCTCAGTGCTGACGTGCGCCTTGAAGAGAAGCACCAGACGCGATGAGCGAAGAAAAGGAACATCTCCACCCGAAGCCCCTGCAGCAAAGGAGAAATCTATGAACGACACCATCAGAGATGAATTTGAAGCGCCCAAAATAGTCGATCGGAGCACTTTCCAGGCGGAGCTGGACGCATTGCGGATTCGGGAGAAGGCTCACACAAGAGAAGGCGATGCCATCGCGGCTGCCCGCCGGCGGCTCCCGATGGTCGAGGTGGACGGTGCCATTCCACTCATTGGCGAACGTGGCGCGATGACGCTATTGGACGCTTTTGAGGGACGCCGGATGCTCATCGCCTACTACTTCATGTGGCACACCGGCCACCCTGCGCCCGAGCAGTGCGAGGGGTGCACCTGGGATACGTCGCAGGTCCGCGAACTGTCCTATATTCATTCTCGCGACGTCACCTACGCCACATTTTGCCAAGGCCCCTACGAAGAGAGTGCCCGCTACCGTGAATTCATGGGCTGGGAGATGCCTTGGTATTCGGCCCCCCGGGACTCCCTTGCGACCCTCTTGGTTGGACGCCGGGTTGGCAGGATGCACATCGTTTGCTACCTACGGCAAGGATCTAAAGTCTTCGAGACCTACTGGACGACGTCACGTGGCGTCGAGGTGATGGATAACAGCTTCCACTTGCTCGACTTGACCGTCTACGGGCGGCAGGAGGCATGGGAGGACTCACCGGCCGGCTGGCCAAAACATTGGAAAGCCGACGCCAACCAGCTCCGTACCGATGGACGTCCCATCGCCCAGTGGCCTCGCCTGAAGGCCGGATATTCGGACGACCTGGGAATCGGCAGGCGCTGATTTTTGCAATTTTCTCTGTCGAAATGGGCTCTCTTCACCCGTCATCCCTATAGAGGCGGCTTTAGCGGTAAGGTTCGCCGCCCAAGATCTCAAACTTGATGGGAGGATATATGAAAATTGCAAACAAAGCAGTTCTGGTGACCGGGGCCAATCGCGGTATAGGAAAAGCGCTGGTCGAGGAAGCATTGAGGAGAGGCGCGAGCCGGGTATACGCCGGGACGCGCCAGCCCTTTACCCACTTGGACGGGCGCGTCACACCCCTGACGTTGGACGTGACCAACGCTTCGCAGATCCAGCAGGCCGTCGGCGAAGTTCAAACGCTCGACGTGCTCATCAACAATGCCGGCGTCGCCATCTACGACGATCTCAGCAATCTCGACGTGATCGAACAGCACCTGGCGGTCAACTTCTTTGGTTTGCTCAAAGTGACGCATGCGTTCCTGCCGTTGCTGAGACGCTCCAAGGGAGCGATCGTCAACAACCTATCCTTGGTGGGGCTTGCCGCCTTGCCGGTCATACCTTCCTACTCAATTTCGAAGGCAGCGGCGTTCAACTTGACGCAGTCACTGAGAGCGCTCCTGGCCGGCCAAGGCGTGTCGGTCCATGCCGTCGTCCTGGGCCCCGTCGACACAGATATGAACCGCGGCTTCGAGATACCGAAGGCCTCACCCGAATCCGCGGCGCAACGCATCTTCGACGGGTTGGAAAAAGGTGAAGAGGATATCTTCCCCGATCCTGCGTCCGCGTCCATCGCCGAGGGCTGGCGCAATGGAGTAGTCAAGGCGCTCGAACGCCAGTTCGCAGGTTTCGTGCCCGAGAGCGCAGCGCACGTCGCATGACGTTGCAAATGCAGCGGTGGAAACGAAAGAAGAGGGGACAAGACGATGAAGACTGAAAGTTACACAACGTCCTTTACGGTGGACCAATCGCCTGACGAAGTCTTCCATGCCATCAACAATGTTCGTGGGTGGTGGTCAGGAGAAATCAAGGGCGATACCGACAAACTCGGTGCCGAGTTTACGTACAGCGTCCAAGACGTGCACCGTTCCAAACAAGAGATAACTGAATTCATTCCCGGCAAGAAAGTCGTCTGGCACGTAGTAGACGGCTACCTTGGCTTTGTGAAAGACAAGAGCGAGTGGAAAGGCACGGACATTGTTTTTGAAATCGCTAAAAAAGGCGACAAAACTGAGGTTCGCTTCAGGCATGTGGGCTTGGTACCGGCGTATGAATGTTACAACAACTGTTCGAACGCATGGGGCCTGCTCGTCAATGGTAATTTGCGCAAACTGATCACCACGGGTAAGGCTCAGCCGAGCCCGTGGTAGATCGCGGCCTAACCAGAAAGAAAGCCGGAAGGATTAATAGCGCCGGCACCCCTTTTGGGGCAAAAAACAATAGAGGAGCGAGTCATGAACAATCAAGATTTCACCGCTACAATTTCCGTGGAGAGAACTCCGGAAGAAGCCTTCGATGCAATCAATAATGTTCGTGGATGGTGGTCAGAAAATATCGAAGGCGGAACCGAAAAACTCGGGGATGAGTTTACTTACCGCTACAAAGACGTCCATTTTTGCAAAATTAAAATAGCGGAACTTATTCCCGGCAAAAAAGTGACTTGGCATGTCTTGGACAACCGTTTCAATTTCACAAAAGACAAGAACGAGTGGACGGGTACGGATGTCATTTTTGAGGTCTCCAAGAAAGGCAATAAGACGGAAGTCCGATTCACGCATCGCGGCTTGGTTCCCGAGTACGAATGCTTCGACGTCTGTTCAAACGCATGGGGCTCCTACATAAACGGCAGTTTGCGGAGCTTGATTACCACAGGTAAAGGGCAGCCCAACCCGAAAGAATGAGAAGGGTGAAAAAAGGCCTCTCTATGACTAAGCGACCAGTCGAATCAAGTTGCGGCGATGATCCGGTCGTCTTGTCCGATTCTGAAGGTGGGGATCGTGCAAAGGCCTGGGAATCAGCGCAGCGTGATTCCGTTCATCGTCCCGTAGACTTGGGACTCGGACGATCTCGGATTCGTCTTGTAATCGAGCACTAGAAAGCGTCGCTGGGGTTTCCTCACTGCGCTAATTGAGGTGAGGGGCGGCGCTCACCACGTGCGCGCTGTACCCTCCTGCATACCCGCCAGCATCTACTTAGGGGAAAAGTGGGAGTGTTGGATGAATACAAGTTCAAAGACACAAATGGTAACCCTCGAAGGCTCTCGGCCGGCCAGCGCTGAGCAACGGCTGAAGGGACCTCGCAGCCATCTCCCCGTGCTGCCTGACCCGCTCGGTACGCCGGTCGATCTGGAAATCATTTTCGAGGTTGAGGGATAGAGAGGCAGCAGCAGGTATTTTCCAACGTTAAAGTTAAGAATTCATAGGAGGCACCATGGCAACTACAAGAGTCGCAATAGCGCCAATGAAGGTGGCGCAGATTCCCAAGGCCGGAGCCGATTTCCAGATCGTCGAGCGCGAGGTTCCCACGCCAGAAGCGGGACAAGTGCTCATCAAAGTGCAGGCCTGTGGTATCTGCCACAGTGACGTGCTCACGAAAGAAGGCATTTGGCCCGGCA
This sequence comes from Terriglobia bacterium, assembly GCA_963705015.1. Lineage (GTDB taxonomy): Bacteria > Acidobacteriota > Terriglobia > Acidiferrales > UBA7541 > Palsa-360. The sequence goes on along the minus strand of CAVPIN010000002.1, from coordinate 3,030,595 downwards.
TCCAGTACCCGCGCGTTCCGGGACATGAAGTCGCGGGCATCATCGAGGAATTGGGTGCCGGTGTTTCCAGCTGGAAGAAGGGTCAGCGGGTTGGGGTGGGCTGGCACGGCGGCCAGGACAACACGTGTCCCTCGTGCAGGCGCGGAGATTTTCGCAATTGCCGGAATCTGAAAATTCCGGGCATCAGCTACGACGGCGGATACCAGCAATATATGGTGGCTCCCGTGGAAGCGCTGGCGGCAATACCGGAAAGTCTAAGCGCCGTTGATGCAGCGCCGCTGCTCTGCGCCGGAATCACCACCTACAACTCACTGCGGCACAGCGGCGCCATGCCCGGCGATCTTGTCGCCGTGCAGGGGATCGGCGGTCTGGGACACCTCGGAATTCAATTCGCGAACAAGTTTGGATATAAAGTCGTCGCGATCGGGCGCGGTTCCGAAAACGCGGCGCTGGCAAAGAAACTCGGAGCAAACGTTTACATCGACAGCAAAGCGACGAACGCTGCCGCGGAATTGCAAAAACTGGGCGGCGCACAGGTAATTCTGGCCACTGCCCCGAACTCCAAAGCGATGTCCGAGCTGGTTGACGGTCTGGGTCCGAACGGCAAGCTCATGGTAATCGGCGCGACATTCGATCCCATTGAGGTCACACCGCTACAACTCATTTCTGGAAGCCGAACGATTCAAGGCTGGGCCGCGGGAACACCCGCCGATTCCGAGGACACACTGCGCTTCGCCGAGCTCAGTGGCGTGCGGCCCATGATTGAAACTTATCCGCTCGAAAAAGCGGCCGAAGCCTACGCGCGAATGTTGAGCGGAAAGGCGGAGTTCCGCGTCGTCCTGACAATGTGAAGGTCGCCGATAACGCAAACGGGAAGTCAATGAAGCACCGGCGCACGAATTTGCATAACCGAGCAGGGTGATGCCCCTTTACAACTCACCCTGCTAATTAACTCAAGAGAGGAGAAAATGAATTATGTCGCACCATTATTCCGGTCCGGACTATGGTTTTCCCCATGGGGACGCCCGCCTCGACCTGACTGACCTGTATGCCTTCCCCAAGCCCGGGGAAGTTGGCAAGTCGATACTGATAATGAACGTACATCCATCCGTCAATTTGACCCCGCCCGGTCCCACGACAGACGAACCCTTCGCGGCCAACGCGGTATATGAGCTAAAGATTGATACGAATGGCGATCTCGTCCCCGAAATTGCATATCGAGTGAGCTTCTCGCCCTATGAGGGCGGAGCGCAGACCGCGACATTGCGCCGTGTGGAAGGCGCGCAGGCCGCCGGAACAGGCGACAGCGGGCAGACAATTATTGAAGCAGCGCCGGTCTCGATGGGGCCGGAGGCGCGCGTTACGGAGGCCGGGGGATACCGCTTCTTCGCCGGCTGGCGCAGCGATCCCTTTTTCTTCGACACCATGGGCGCCCTGAACAACTTTCAATTCACGGGTGATGATTTCTTCAGCGACAAGGACGTGTGCAGCATCGTGCTGGAAGTACCCAACTCTGCCCTGGCCCCCGGAAAGATTGGTCTTTGGCATCGCACCATGGACGGCGCGACCGGGAAATGGGTTCAGGCGGACCGCGGCGCGCTGCCCTCGCAAACTGTATTTCTTACGGGTGAGAAGAAAGCCGACTACATGGCTGCGGAACCGGTGGACGATGCCCGTTTCATTCCCGTCTACGCGCACTCGCTGGAGCACACGGGCGGCTATGCGCCGGCGGAAGCAATGCGGGTGGCAGGGACAATGCTGCCGGACATCCTCCTTTATGATCCCACGCGGCCAGCGTCATACCCGGAAAATGGCCGGAAACTCTCGGACGACGCGATAGATGTCTTTCTCTCCGTCATCACAAATGGAAAGATAACGCGGGATAACGTAGGGCCACACCAAGACCTGCTCGCTGTGTTCCCCTACGTCGGCGCGCCACACAAGGCCCGATCTGCGAAGAGTGTCTCCGCCTAAGTGCGGCGGTCGCCCATTAGGAAAGGAACGTCCCATGGAACCTCCGACTTTTTATCGCACGACACAGATCGATGGGCTCTCTATTTTTTACCGTGAGGCAGGCCCGAAAGATGCGCCAACACTTCTCCTGCTGCACGGACTTCCCTCTTCCTCGCGGATGTTCGAGCCTCTCTTCGCCCGGCTTTCCGATCGCTTTCACTTGATCGCGCCCGATTACCCAGGCTTCGGACACAGTGACTGGCCGGACCCGAAAGAATTTGCCTACACATTCGATCACATCGCAGAGATCATGAACCACTTCGCCGAAGCACTCGGGCTGTCGAACTATACACTTTACATGCAGGACTACGGCGGCCCCGTGGGTTTTCGCATGGCCTTGGCGCACCCGGAAAGGATTGTGGCTCTCATCGTTCAGGACGCTGTGGCTCACAACGAAGGACTGGGAGCGAATTGGAAAACGCGTCGAGATTTTTGGGCCGATCGCGCTGCCAACGAAAGCGCGCTTCGCACAAATCTCCTGTCGCTGCCGACGACGCGCACGCGGCATCTCGGTAACGATCCCAACGTCGAGCGCTATGACCCCGACCTTTGGACGGATGAATTCGCGTTCCTCAGTGAGCCCGGCCAGGCGGACATTCAAAGCGATCTTTTCTACGACTACCGCACGAACGTTGATGCCTACCCCAAGTGGCAAGCCTGGTTGCGCGAGACGCAACCGCGACTGCTGGTCATATGGGGTAAGTATGAGCTCTCATTCGACCCCTCGGAGCCCGAAGCCTATCGCCGGGATGTGCCGAAGGCCGAAGTGCACATTGTCGATGGAGGGCATTTCGCGTTGGACACAGCTGCAGATGAGATCGGCCAGTTGGCCCGAAGCTTTGTCGTTGCCGGCGTTGAGAGTTCCCGAAAACGCGCAGCCAATTCTTGAGGAGTTCAAATGCGATCTGACATTCTTCCAGGTGCAACATTCCCCGATTACGAGCTTTCCGATCACACCGCGAAACATCGGAAGCTCTCCCAACTGCAAGCACAGCATCCGATGGTTCTCGTCCTTAGCCGCGGAGGTTTCTGTCCCAAGGACCGCCGGCAGGCGGAAGGGCTAGTTCACCTGCATCGTGAGCTTGAGGTTGCCTACTGCCGGCTGGTCACAGTCAGCACAGACAACATTAGCGAGACCAACGAATATCGCAGCGGAGTCGGCGCGCACTGGCCCTTCTTGTCCGATCCGGGGCGCACCGTCCAAAAGGATTTGGACATCGCCGAGTACACCGATCCCATCCACAATCCCATGATTCCCCATGTGATCGTCCTCGATCCCGGACTTGTCATCTATAAAATTTACAACGGCTACTGGTTCTGGGGCCGGCCCACGCTGGAAGATCTTCGTCAGGACCTGCGCGCCGTTACGAAGAAATGCCGGCCGGACTGGGATATCACAACACCCGAACTCAAAGCGGCGTGGGAACAGGGCCATAAGGATCTCTTCTATCCGTACGGCAAAACCTACCTGCAAACTCTCGGTGAACAGGATTAGGAGCGGTGTACTTTATTGCTGGTGCTGAAATCACTGCGCGAATTGAAAAGAGGGGGAGACTGCTTCGCCGTGAGCCGGCGCAGTGCGTCATACAAGTAGGTGATCGTGTGGCCCTTGCCGTCTGTCTTTCTGGTCAAGTTGTTGTCGGTGTCGTATTGGGAGTACTCGCTGAGCGAGGATGGGAAATTCGTCAAAACCCCAACCTGTCACTCAGCGTGACAGATAGGCCACCCTCAAAATCTTTTTTACCGCAAAGCCTGGCGCACCCGGCAAAAGCCCCGCCCTTGTCCGCTTGGGCGGACAAGAACGGGGGCACCCCAAACCCGCTCTGTTAACTCGGCGTTGACTTTCGACAGTGGTACCATGTCATCGGGATGCGTCGTCAAGCGAAAACGAAAGGCCGGGCCACCCGCCATTGACCACAATAGTGTGGATCGTCTCTGCGTTGCTACCAGACAAGTGGTCTGATGCATTTGCTCCCGCAACATGGTCAAACTGGGTCTTGGTCGCCATCACCCTGGGAGCAACAATTGCAGCAGCGGTAGCTACGATAATCGCATTTCGCACTCTGAGACTGTTGAGTGAACAGACAAGGGACACGAAACGTGCGGTTGAAGCAGCTTATCTCAGCGCGAAGGCGATGATAAACAGTGAAAGGGCTTGGATTGAAATCTCATTAGGTGCGCCTATCTTCGACCCGATGGGTGAGAATCCAGATACTGGGTATATGTGGTCTGTTCGGATAACGAATCACGGAAGGACAGTTGCAAAGGTTGAGAGCTACAAAATCGCATCTGATTCTGTTAGTGGAAAGCTCAACTTGGATGTATTAAACCATCGAACGCAGAACTACAATGTTCTACTTGGAGTTGGAGAAAACATTGGCCTGACGAACATAGACCTCGACGATATTCCAGATTGGGAAAACGTCAGCAACCGGACAAAGACAGCTCTTTTTCATATTGTAATTAATTATCGGGATGTGGTTGATAGCTCAGCCGAACGCGAGACTTCCGCTCTGTATGTCTATAATCAGAATCTGGAAGAACCTGAGCGAGTTTCAACCTATAACAAATATTCCTAAGAGGCGGGTGGCCCGGGCTTTGATTTGGAATTAACGGGTGCCCCATCTGTCACGCCGAGTGACAGTTGGGGCTTTTTCATTTATGGTCCTTGGATACACACACGCCCACCGCACCTTACTGTTGACGGAGCCAGCTATACGTTGGATTCTGCTGGTAACCGTACAGCCAAGACAAATCAGGTCACCGGAAGCGCGTAAGCGGGCAATCTAGGCTGCATCTAGGCCCAAACATTTCATTTCGTCCCGCCCATTGCGCCCGTAATGGCTCGAAGATGTAAATCGGATTGTCGCGAGTGTTCCCAGGGTAGCCGGTAGGCTATTTCAAAACCCCTTGGATGCTTTTCGGCAAACGTGGCAAGGCACCGAGTCCAAGCTGAGTCCAAGAGAGGCCAATTTCAATCGCGCGCTTTAGCCGTAAGCGACGCCGTTCCAACGTGAGTTTAGAATGCTACACGCCCACAACAGAAACAGCATCTCTGCTGAAGCATTTCTGCGCGTACCGAAATCCATTCCTTCGCAGTTTGGCCATGTGAAGTGAACCCCGGCGTTGGGGCAGATCTAGGGCGGTCCCTATGATCTGCCTCCAACAAAGCGAGTTGTGGGGCGCCTCCAGTTCTAATATTCTCTTCCCAGCCGGATGGCGAGGTAACCTGGATCATGGCGTCGATCGAACATGTTTTCTTCCTCATGTTGGAAAACCGTTCCTTCGATCACATGCTTGGTTTTTCCGGGATCGCCGGCAGGGACGCGGACACACACGCGCCCACTGCGATCAACGCTCCGCCCACTGGAATTTCAAACTCGTGGATGGGCAAATCCTTTCCTGCCACCCCTCCCGCTGTGGATCCCCTGAACGTCGACCCGTATCACGAGTTTTGTGACGTTCTGGAGCAGCTTTGCGGCACGGCGGCAACGTATTCCCCGGGAGGGCCCTACCCGCCCATAAACAATAGCGGCTTCGTCTCTAACTTTGCCGAGGACGCCAAGTCTCCCAGTCCCGGCGACGTCATGCAATGTTTCGCGCTCGGAGGATTGCCGGTCCTCTCGGCATTAGCCCGCGAGTTTGCGGTCTGCGATTCCTGGTTCTGCTCTATGCCCGGCCCGACATGGCCCAATCGGTTTTTCGCGCTCGGTGCGTCCTCCGCCGGTCTTGACCACAGCCCCACGTCGGCCGAAACCTTTATCTGGAATATTGCCGACGGCTTCCAATTTCAGAACGGGAGCATTTTCGAGGCTGGTAAGAGGTTCCTTTTTTTTTGGAAGCGAAAACTGAAATGGCGAATTTATGCGGGAAACAAGATCTTCACGCTGGCCCATGCTCTCAAGGGGATTCACATCGGGGACATTACTCGCTACTCCAAATTTAAAGAAGATGTCAGCGATCCCCACTACCCCGCACAATTCACATGGATCGAGCCAAACTATGGCCATATCACCACCGACTACATCGGCGGCAACTCGCAACACCCTCTTGATGGGGTTACCGGTGGCGAAGCTCTCATTCGCGCCACCTATGAGGCGATTCGCAATTCGCCGCTCTGGGAATCGAGCCTGCTCATTATCACCTGGGATGAACATGGGGGCTTTTTTGATCACGTTGCTCCCCCGCGCGCGACTCCGCCGGGCGACAAAGCCCAGTTTGACGAAGCAAACAAATACGGTTTCCCTTTTGACCAGTACGGCCCGCGCGTCCCCGCGGTCATTATTTCACCGTTGATTCCCCGTAATACCATTGACCACCGCCCCTACGACCACAGTTCTGCCCTCGCCACTGTGGAACGACTCTTCCATCTGCGTGCCCTTACCGCGCGCGATCGCACAGCATCGGATTTGCGGCGGCTCGCCGAATTATCCGTGCCTCGCCTGGTGCCGCCGGACCTTTTCGGGCTGCCACCGGAAATAGAATTCGCTCACCGCCAGATCGCCCTCGACACGCTTGACATCGAAGCCCCTCCGCCAAATCGGCCGGAAGAGCCTGTCGAGGCCGATCGCAACCTCCCCGGTTTCCTCTATGTTGTTGCTCGAGCCGACAAAGAACTCCCACCTCAGGGGGTCACTATGGAGGCCCATGCTGAGCGGGTTCACGATCGCGTCAGGACGATCCGAACACGGGGTGACGCCCATGCCTACTTCGAGGAAGTCCGTCGCAAGACCGCCGCTGCCGAAACCGGAACGTAGCTGAACCGCTGCCCACGAAGGCAAGTAGTTAGCCTGAGTTTGTTTCGAGGGCGGTTCACTTCATTTATTGCATGAACCACCAGGTAGTAACTCAATTTAGTTCCCGAGCGACCAAACAGATGCCCGCCCAAAGTACGGGCGGCCTCTACGAAACCTACAACTAATAGTGATGAGCGGGTTTTGTAGAGGCCATTCCGTCCCGGGTTTTTTCGGGAGGGAATGGGCAGTGTTCAAGTTGTGTTACCACCAACCCTCACCTTCGCATTGACGGGCAGGCTAACCATCCGTATAATAAGCGTTTGCGATTAGTGTCTGGAGGGGCGATGTACGCCGTCATTCGAAGTGGAAGCAAGCAGTACCGGGTTGCGCCCGGCGACACGGTCAAGGTGGAACTCTTGCCGGGCAAGGTCGGCGGCAAGATCACGTTTGAAGACGTGCTTGCCGTGGGCACGGATGAAAAAAAGCTCCTGACCGGATCCGGCGCCGCCAAAGCCAAAGTCGTGGGCCAGATCGTCGAGCAAGGCCGTCATCCGAAAATTACGGTCCTCAAGTTTAAGACCTGCGGCCAGTATAAGATCTGCCGCGGCCACAGGCAAAACTATACGGCCGTGGAAGTCAGCGGCATCGAGCTCTAATAAGCTCAAAAGGGATTTCCAATGGCACATAAAAAAGGTGGCGGCTCTTCCGTAAACGGCCGCAATTCTCAGGGACAACGGCTGGGCGTCAAGCGGTTCGGCGGCCAGTTAGTCCACGCGGGAACGATTCTGATTCGCCAGCGCGGCACACGTCACAAACCCGGATTGAACGTGGGGCGCGGCAAGGACGATACCTTGTTTGCGCTGATCAATGGCGTCGTTTTGTTTCAGGACAAGGGCCAGGACGGCCGCTACATCAGTGTTGTGCCGCCGGAACAGGCGGCCTCCGCGAAATCCGAGCCCGTCGCTACGCCTGCGGATTAATTTGGTTCACACGTTCTTAGGCGTCCCTGCAGGACCGGGACGCCTTTTTGTTTTTGGACGGACTTTGCTGCAGTTTGCGGAAATGGAATCCACGTGTTTGTCGATGAAGCCAAAATCTATGTGAAAGCGGGAGGTGGCGGGAACGGCTGTGTGGCGTTCCGCCGCGAGAAATTCGTGCCGCGCGGAGGTCCCTCGGGCGGAGACGGCGGCGATGGCGGCAGTATTTACTCTGGAAGCCAATCCGCACGATAACACCTTGCTGCGCTACCGTTATAACCGCGAATTTAAAGCGGACCGCGGCCGCCATGGAGAAGGCTCGAACTGCACGGGACATGCTGGCGCGGACATGGTACTGCTTGTTCCTATCGGTACGGTGGTCACCGACCAGGAAACCGGAGAACAACTCGCTGACTTAACCAAACCAGGACAGCGCGTGCTGCTCGCGCAGGGGGGCCGCGGCGGGCGCGGCAATCAGCATTTCGCCAAGCCGTGGCATCAAGCGCCGCGCGAATCCGAAGAAGGGCAGCCCGGACAGGAACGCCACTTACGCTTTGAGCTGAAGTTGCTCGCGGATGTTGGACTGGTCGGTTTTCCGAATGCCGGCAAGTCCACGCTCATCTCGCGCATTTCCGCAGCGCGTCCGAAAATTGCCGACTATCCGTTTACCACGCTGGAGCCCGGACTTGGCGTAGTTTCCGCGGACGGCGCGCCCGGAAAATCCATGGGCCGGTCGTTTGTGGTCGCGGATTTGCCGGGCTTGATCGAAGGAGCGCACACCGGCGTGGGTCTGGGCATCCGTTTTCTGCGCCACATCGAGCGCACACGGCTGGTTGCGCACCTGATCGACACCAGCGACGCATCCGACCGCGATCCCGTGCACGATTTCGAGATCATCTCCGGAGAGCTTGCGGCGTTCAGTGAAAAACTTGCCGAGAAGCCCGTGATCGTCGTGGCCACAAAACTGGACGCAACCACCGACCGCACGCGTCTCGAAAAACTGCGCGATTTTTGCGCCGCACGCGGCCTTGAGTTTCACGCCATATCGTCCGCCTCCGGCGAAGGCATCCCGCAACTTGTGCGCGCCATGGCCGACGCGCTGGATCGCCTGGCGCCCCCTGAGCCTTCGAGTGAACTACCAGAAGATTCTGCTGCCGGGCCCGAAGGAAGCGAGCCTGCCTCTCATGAAGCCGCGCATCACAGCGCCGCTTCCCCGGAGGACAATTGAGCGTGTCGCCTCCGCAAGGCCCCGGTCCCTCCCGGGGAGAGACGCGCGAGCGGCGGATTGCGCTCTTCGGCGGCACCTTCGATCCCATCCATATCGGACACCTGGCCGTGGCGCGGGCCGCCGAGCGCCGATTTCACCTCGACGAAATCCATTTCATTCCCACGGGACGCCCCCCACATAAGCATCGCAGCGGCATGGCCTCCTACGCGGACCGCTATGCCATGGTCGCGATTGCCTGCGCCGATCATCCGCGTTTCATTGCCTCGCTTGCGGAATCCGGCGCGGACCATTCCGGGCGCGAGATATTTTACTCGGTGGAGACCGTGAAGCACTTCAAGCACAAATTCCACGGCGGCGCAGCCCATCTTTACTTTTTGCTGGGGGCGGATTCGTTCCTGCACATTCCGGAATGGAAAGATTACGAAACGCTGCTGGGTCTGTGCGATTTCATCGTGGCCAGCCGTCCTGGTTTTCAGGTTGACGCGCTGCGGCTGGTGATTCCACCGGAGCTATTCGCGCGGCCGGGTTCGGCGCATGTACCTCTGGACCCGCGCGCGATCGCGCTTCGCCGCACGGCAATTTATGTGCTGGACACCGTCTCGAGCCATGTTTCAGCCACGGAGGTCCGGCAGCGCCTGGATCACAACGAATCGATTCACGGACTTGTGCCGCCGCGCGTCGAGGAATACATTACCAAGCAGGCCCTTTACCGGTGACGAGAAAAAAGGATTCGTTTCGGCGAGAACTTCAAGTGGCCATCGAGGCCGCGCAGGAAAAGCAAGCGTCAGAGATAACGCTGCTGGACCTCGAGGGACTCGGCGCGTTCACCGATTACTTCCTCCTCTGCACCGGTTTCAGCACGCCCCAGGTGAATGCGATTTGCGATGAAATCGAGCGACGACTGGACCGGATCGGCATGCGCTTGTTGCACCGCGAGGGCAAAGCCGGAGCCGAATGGATGCTGCTCGATTTTGGAGGCCTGATCGTGCACGTGTTTACCGAACGCGCCCGGCATCATTACGATCTCGAGCGACTCTGGCGCGAGGCCCGGCGCATCGAATTCGGAAATTCAGACAGAACGGGATCCATGGACGGCGCTGCGGAGGCCGAGGGATGAGCGAGCCGCGCATGGCATGGATCGCCGAGGATCCGGCGTCCAAGGCAGTTGTCGAACTGGCCAGCAAGGTTGCGGAAACCGCCACGACGCTGCTGATCACCGGAGAAAGCGGCACCGGCAAGGATCACCTGGCGCGATTGATTCACGAACTCGGTCCCCGGCGCGACGCGCCATTTTTGAAAATCGATTGCGCGAGTCTCCCTCAGGAACTGGTCGAATCGGAGCTGTTCGGCCACGAGCGCGGCGCATTTACAGGGGCTGTCGAGCAGAAAGCTCGGCCGGCTGGAAATGGCCGGCGCGGGGACCATCGTGCTGGATGAAGTTGCGGCGCTCTCTCCCGCCACGCAGTCGAAACTTCTTCGCGTGCTCGAGGAACGGCAATTCGAGCGCCTGGGAGGCACGGAAACCATCACGATTGTCGCGCGCCTGGTTGCCCTGACCAACGCCGATCTTGCTCGCCTGGTTTCTGACGGCCGATTCCGCGAGGACTTATATTTCCGGCTGAGCGTGCTGACGATTGCGGTGCCGCCGCTGCGCGCGCGTCCCGCGGACATCCTGCCGCTGGCGAACGCCCTGCTCGAGCGCGCGGCGCGCATCCACGGGCGCACCGGCGTGGTGTTCTCCGAGCCCGTGCTGCCAATTGCTCAACAAACTACCGCTGGCCCGGCAACGTGCGCGAGCTCAAGAATTCGATCGAGCGCGCGCTGGTCTTCTCCGATGGCGCAACCCTCATCCCGGAAGATTTTCCCGAACCGGTGCGAACGGCGGGTTCCGGATTTCGGAGTCGCGCTTCGCTCGCTCGAAGATATTGAACGCGACGCCATCCACGCCACGCTCGAGGCCACGCGCTACAAGATCAGCAAGAGCGCGGAGATCCTGGGCATCAGCCGAAAGACCCTGCTGGATAAACGCAAGAAGTACGGTTTGAATTAAAGTAGGACAGGCACTCTTGCCTGTCCTTGAAAGTCGCACCGGCGTAAGACGGTGCATCAACTCAACTGCCCATGCATCGCCCATGAAAATCCGCCTGGTTATGCTCGGGAAAACACGCCGACCGGAAATCCGGATGATCTTCGAGGATTATGTGGCGCGCATCGGGCGATTCGCCGAAGTACAACTCACCGAATTGCGCGAAGATTCCACCGCATCCCTGCGCAAGCTGGACCTTGACTCCGCTGCAACCGTCGTCCTGCTCGACGATGCCGGAAAACAGCAAACGTCGGCACAGTTTGCGAAGTGGCTGGGAGAAACACGCGATCGCGGCACGCGCGAAATTATATTTCTTTGCGGCGGTGCCGAAGGATTTCCCGAAGCGCTGCGCCGCCGTGCCACGCAAAAGCTCTCGCTTTCTACGTTAACGTTCTCCCACGAACTTGCCCGGGTCATGCTTGCCGAGCAGCTCTACCGCGCCTTCGCCACCCTCGGTGGGCATCCCTATCCGAAATGACCCTGCCCCCTGACAATATTCAAGCCGCAAAAGGCAATCCGTTTGGCACCCCTTTGAAAGCTACGTATTCGTCGGCGAGGTAGGGCGCCTCCTTGCCGCAGCTGTGACACCGGACGATGGATAACGCCGGATTTGAAATTCCCAGGGAATCGGTGCATTGGCGCCGACTTTTTGAAACCGGCAGCGGAGTATGCAATCCGCAATACAGACACACCACTCCTATGAGTTCTTGTTCCAGTTCTGCGATCATGGTCGACCCCCGTACCCGATGAATGCCAACTGACCTGTAATGAAGCAATGGACAAGCTGGAATCTACTCTTCGGCCGACTGTAAGCCTGTGACGGTAGTCACGGGTGTGAGTGATTTTCGGTGCCGTTGGGCATGCGGCTTCGTTGTCCAGCCTCATTATGCAGGGCTTAGCTTGAGAGGGTTTCTCCCTACGGAACCCGGGGTAGCGTAATCTTTCTGTAACAAAGCTGTCGTAGACTGTCACAATTCGCAAAGTATTGACGCCCCGCTCGTGATCCGAACCCCGTTGGCTAGCAGGGGAGCCTTGGATCTCGAATCGGGAAATCGCTGATTGAGGTGAGTCGAGCTATGAGAATGCCGGTGCGCAAGGCCGCCAGCCGCGCCAAGAAACCGAAAAAAACACTCAATTTCCTCCACAAACCGACCTGCGCAACGTGCCGGAAGGCGCGGCGTTTTCTGGAGAAGCGCGGTTACCTGCTCCATTTCCGCGACCTCTCCAAAGACCGCTTGAGCGCGTCGGAACTGGAGAAATTAATTGGGAAGCACGATCATGAGGACTTCCTGAACCCGCGCAGCGACCTCTTTCGGAAGAATCACATGAAAGAGAAACCGCCCTCGCGCCGGGAAGCCATTCGCATGATGGCTCGGGATCCGAACCTGATTCGCCGCCCCGTTGTCGTCGCCGGCGGGCGCGTTGCGATTGGATATGACGAACATGGAATGATCCGGTTCTAAGCGGATCGATTGCTCCGGATCGCCGACCCAAGTAGAAAGATTCACGAGTGCGGATGATATTGAAACCATGAACGATTTCAACCAAAACGACCTCCGGCAACTCGCGGAAAAGCTCACCACGTTGCGCACGGAAATGATGGAGCTGGAGTCTTCGCTCCTGTCCGACCAGGAGACGCTACAAGACGGCCATCGCCGCAGCGCCCAGAACCTGGCCCATTACCTGGCTCTGCGCCGTCATGATATCCGGCAGATCCAGACACAGTTGGCGGCGCTCGGACTTTCGTCTCTCGGACGGACGGAAGGACACGTCATGGACACGGTCCAATCGGTCCTCAAGGTTCTCGGGAACCTGGAGGGCCTGGACGTAAGCCTTCCCGTACTCCGGGAGCGTACGGTGCAGATTGGCGAAGGCGCGCAATTACTCGAAAGGAACACAAACGCGCTGCTCGGTCCTTGTCCTGCGGACCGTAGAGTCCGAATCATGGTTACGATGTCGTCCGAAGCGGCGACGAACGATTCACTTGTCCGGGATCTGCTCCTCAACGGCATGAATTGCATGAGGATCAATTGCGCCCACGACAATGAAGAAGTTTGGTCGGGTATGATCCGCAACTTGCAGAAGGCTCGAGAGGAAACGAGAAGGGAGTGCAAGATTTTGATGGACCTTGCCGGTCCCAAGTTGCGAACAGGACCCATCGAGCCCGGTCTTGCCGTGATCAAGTGCCGCCCGAAACGCAACGAACTCGGCCGTGTGGTCGCTCCTGCCCGCATCTTGCTGACATCCGCTGAAACAGTGGAGTCTCGCGAGGCACCGGCAGATGCCCGCCTGCCGGTGTCAGCGGCATTCCTCTCCCGGCTTCGACGAGGGGACACCATCACATTTCGGGACGCCCGGGATGCTCATCGTTCTCTGAAAGTGGTGAGCGCTGCAAAGAATAGCTGTTGGGGCACCCTGTCACGGACCGCCTACTTTATTCCCGGAATCGAGTTCCGAGTGAAGCCAGGAAGCAAAGACAAGGCGGCGCGATCCTCCATCGATTCGGACCCGCCTGGGCCCCCTGCCAAAAAAAGTACAAACGCTGCTTTTGAAGCAGGGGGACACTCTGGTTCTTACACGGTCCCAGGAGCCGGGCAAGCCGGCCAAGGTTGACAAGAAGAATCGTATTATTAGCCCTGCGAGAATCGGCGTCACGCTGCCGGAGTTCCTGGACCACGTGAAGCCGGGTGATCCGGTTTGGTTCGACGACGGGAAAATTGGAGGAATCATCCGGTCTGCCGGGCCCGATGCTGTCGAGGTCGAAATCACTCAGGCGCGCCCCGCCGGTGAAAAACTTGGCTCGGACAAAGGCGTCAACCTTCCTGAGTCCGAGCTGCGAGTGCCAGCCCTGACCGCCGCTGACCGCGATGCGCTACAATTCATCGTGAAGCATGCCGACCTGGTTGGATATTCCTTTGTGCGCACCGAGGGCGATGTCCGCCAGCTCCTGACGCTCTTGGCGGAACTGGGCGGGGAATCGCTCGGCGTAATTTTGAAAATCGAGACGCGCAAAGCGTTCGACAATCTGCCTCGCCTGATCCTCGCCGCGATGCACACGCGCGCCGTGGGGGTCATGATCGCTCGCGGGGATCTTGCGGTGGAGTGCGGATACCAGCGGCTGGCTGAAATCCAGGAGGAAATCCTCTGGGTGTGCGAGGCTGCCCACGTTCCTGTCGTTTGGGCCACGCAGGTGCTCGAAAGTCTGGCCAAGACCGGAATGCCTTCCCGCTCGGAAATTACCGACGCAGCCATGGGCGAACGCGCCGAGTGCGTCATGCTGAACAAGGGACCTTATGCCGTGGCGGCCGTCGCGATTCTCGACGACATTTTGAAACGAATGCAGGCGCATCAGGAAAAGAAACGCTCCATGCTCCGCCGCCTCCACATGGCGTCCTCATTTGCGGCCGCGAGTTAGTCCCACCGTTAATCTTTGGGCCAGGAATGCCGGTGGTTTGGGCCACTTCCGGCCGCAAATAATATTCAGTCTGCGCAACCAAACCAATGGGTGTAGAATCACATTAGTGTAAGGCAAAAACGAGTTCATTCCCCGTGGGCTCGTCCGCAGGTCTTGCGCAGTTGTCGCGGAGGCCTTGAGATGTCTCGACCAGGATTTTCGAAGTTCTCTTTCTCCCTAACAATTCTGTTCATTTTCGCCACCCTCCCCGCGTTCGCTCAGCATGGCGGTGGGGGCCATGGTGGTGGGGGCTCTCACGGCGGTGGAGGCGGTTTCCACGGAGGCGGCGGTGGCATGCGCGGAGGTGGATCCGGCATGGCATCCGCGCCGCGTTCAGGCGGGGGATATTCCGGCGGAATGCGCGGTGGCCCTCCTCCATCTGGGGCCGGATCCTATAGGTCAAATGCAGGACCCAGTGGCAACAGTTATCGTTCCTACGCCAGTCCGCCGTCTGGAAACCGGGGTGGGGCAAGTTCTTCGTCGGCGCCTCGCGCAACGGCGGACGGCCAATGGCATTCATTTGGAGGCGGGACTGGCAATGTAGCGCCGGGAACAGAATCAAGAGCCTCTGCTGGCAGTTCAGGGGGCGGTTGGCAGACTTTTGGTGGAAGTCGGTCTGCGGGCGCTGGTCAGACCTCCAGAAGCTTCTCCGGACAAGGCAGCCAACTCTGGGAAAACGCGCCACAGGCCCACAATATCGTTTCCGCGTCTCGCGCGTTGTCGAATATTCAAGGTCCGGCCCATAATTCCGTCGCGGGCAATTCCAGCCTGCGGTCAAGCGCCGTGCTTTCCGCAAATTCTGGCTTGTCCCGATCCGGGCTCGGCTCCGGGACCGCCTTCGGGACGGGCTTGGGGCGCTCGGCCGCTCTTATGCCCTTCCGAGGCACTGGCAGGTTCGGTCCTCCTTTCAGAGGCTTCCGTGGGGGATGCTGGAATTGCGGATTTGGATTTGGCGGGTGGCCCGGCTGGGGCTTTGGTTATGGCTGGCCCTGGCTTGGCTCTTGGGGTGGAGGCCTATATTGGAACAACCCATGGTGGGGTTGGCCCGGATACGGCTACTACGGATACCCGGCCGGCTATGGCTTATACGGCTATGACGACACGTATGAAAACGGTCCGTCGGGCTATGATGATTCCGCGCCGCCAGAAAACTATCCGGCCAACGATCAAGGTGCACCAAACCTCCAGAACTCTCCGGACACGAGTGGCACTCAAAAACTCAACGTGCCAGTTCTCCTTTATATGAAGGACGGCTCGGTGTACTCGGTGACCAGATACTGGGTGGCTGAAGGCAAGTTGCACTTCGTACTTCTTAACGGCGTGGAAAACTCAGTCGACATGGATCAATTCGACCTGCAGCGAACCATCGATGTGAACGCGAAAAGCGGCGTAACGTTCTCGTTGGACCCTGATCCGAATGCTTCGCAGCCTGCGCCAACGACAACTCCGCCTCCCGCGCCTCGGATCAACCTGGCGTCACCACCGCAGATACATTCGTGAGCTGGAAAACCGGTCTTGGTAGCGTATGCTTCAGTGTTCAGTCTCAGGACATCCTTTACACTCGGCTGGGCCGATGAGGACGGAATAGACCAGCAATCGGCCCAGCCGAGTGTAAAGGATGTCCTGAGACCGATGTGTAAGGAATGTCCTGAGACTTGACACTGAAGCTTATGCCACTTGACCGCGTCAAATCTGCGAATACGCGGTCGGCGTCAAAATAAGATTGGTGATGTTGGAAACGATGGGCTCGAACGCATATTTGGGAAGCGTCGAGAAAGATTTCCATTCATCGGATCCGCGGAACGCGGCCCACTTTTTGTCGCGGTCGGCCAGGCTGTCGAACGCCAGCAAGTAAGTCATGCTCGGAAGGCGCGGGCCAATCAGGGTTTCGCTATAGAACACCTGCTCGACACCCGCCTTGTTAAATATTCCCGATTCGCCTGACTGCATCATCTCCACTTTCCTCTTGTGGTCCTGATCGGTCGCGCCTTCATAGATGCGCAACTCGAAAACGCGCGGGCCATTCTTGGCCGTCGCGGAGGGCAGGACAAGCTTCGGCCATTTTTCAAACGCCTGCAGGAATGAGCTGTCCAGGCGGTCGAATGCCGGTTCTTTGGCGGGAGCATTCAAGAAAGCCGCGCCGTCCTTCACGTACTCGGCGTCCTGCGCGAGCCGCGTCTCGACGGTGGCCAGCGCCTCCGCCGACATGCCCGGCATCAGCACATAAATGGAAGGCGTTTCCGGTCCGATGGACAGATCGAACACGCCGACAGGGCCGATGCCCAGGCGTGTACACGCCGGGATCAGGGCGTCGCGGAAAAAATCATCGCACAGTTTTCTCTGCGGCCCGCTGATGATGTGATAGCGGCGGAGTTGGTAGAACTCCCGCCCTTTTCCTTGCGCCCCAGCCTGAGCAGCCTCCAGAGCGCTGCCCGGCGCGGTAACTGCAAGCGCTGAAGCCGCAATCGATGAAGCTAGAAATTTCCGCCGTTCCATGAAATCCTCCCGTGCGAGCCTGATCACCGCTGGATCACAATTTTCCCCGGTATCGTTACACAAATTGAATGGAGTGTCTATCACTAGCGCATTTGCGACTTCACATCCGTGCGGGCGGGCTGGCACAATGAAGGAACGGCCCGACGGGCCGCGGCATCGAAACCGATATGGCTGCACAAAAAGAAAAAGCGGTAATTCTCGTCGTCGAAGACGAAGCCAAGATGAGGCGGCTGCTCGAGCTGCAGCTTGGTGAGGAAGGTTTCGTGGTGCTCTCGGCGCCGGATGCCGAGACCGGGTTGCAGCTTCTGGTCCGCGAAAAGCCGGACATCGTCGTCACCGACCTGCGTCTGCCGGGAATGAGTGGCCTGGAATTTCTGCAGGCCGTGAAGCGTGCGAATGCCTCGCTGCCCGTGGTAGTAATGACCGCCTACGGCACGGTGGAATCGGCCGTCGAAGCGATGAAGGTGGGCGCCAGCGATTTCGTCACCAAACCGTTTTCGCTGGCCGAACTGGTGCTTGTAATTCGCAAGGAACTCGATTCGCACCGGCTGCGCGAAGAAAACCGCTCGCTGCGCGAGGCGCTGGGCCAACGCTACGCCTACACCAACATTGTGGCGCAGAGCGACAAGATGCAGGCAGTGCTGGCTCTCGTCGAACGTGTCGCGCCTACGAATTCCACGGTGCTGCTGGGCGGCGAAACCGGAGTCGGAAAAGATCTGATCGCCCGCGCCATTCACGAGCACTCCCAACGCGCCTCCGGACCTTTCATCAAGATCAACAGCACCGCAATCCCCGAGAATTTGCTCGAAAGCGAACTCTTCGGATATGACAAGGGCGCATTCTCCGGCGCTACAGGAAGTAAGCCAGGGAAATTCGAGCTGGCCGACAAGGGCACGCTGTTTCTCGACGAAATCGGCGACGTGCCAGCGGCCATTCAAGTGAAGCTCCTGCGCGTGCTGCAGGACCGCGAGTTCGAGCGCCTGGGCGGCACTAAAACGCACAAGGTCGACGTGCGCCTGGTCGCCGCCACCAACCGCGATCTTCGCGCCGCGCTAGAAGAAGGCACGTTCCGCGAAGACCTCTACTACCGCCTCAACGTCGTGGCTATCGACATTCCTCCGCTGCGCGACCGCAAGGAAGACATTCCTGCGCTGGCGAAATACTTCCTGGAGCGTTACGCGCGCGAATCCGCCAAGCCCATCACCGGCATCACGCCCGAAGCGATGAAAAAATTGATGGACTATCACTGGCCGGGAAATGTCCGCGAATTGCAAAACATTATCGAGCGCGGCGTCACACTCTCTCTGGCCTCTACCACAGGAACCATGCTCGACTCTTCCGACATTTATCTCGAAGATCCTGCCGCGCGCGCCATCGCGGGCTCGCCGCACGTCCTCCCGCCCGGCATGACGCTCGAACAGTGGGAAGACGAAACCATCCGCCAGGCACTCCGCCACGCCAACGGAAACAAAAGCCAGGCCGCCCGTGCGCTGGGCCTCTCCCGCAACGCCCTCCGCTATCGCCTCTCGAAATTGGGCGTTGCCGATCCGGCGGAAACTGAAAATTAGAGCAGCCCTCGCTCCGCGCCTTTGCATGCCGTTCACGGATCGGAATTGAATCGCGCATCAAATCAATACGTCATGAAGAGGGCTGGGTTGGCCCGATTAGCTCTTCACGGGAATGGTGACAGGTTGGGCGAGCCTGAAGGTTAATGGTGATTCAGCGGGCAGCCGGATATTTTTCTTACCCGTGAAATAAGCGACTGCGGTTCCAGCTCCGGCTCCGATCGGCCCTCCGATTAACGCGCCTTTTCCTCCGGCTGCAACAGCCCCAATGAGTGCGCCACCTGCGCCGCCGCCACCGATGATCCCGAGATTCCGTTTCTTGTGATTACCCCCGATGCGTCCGGTATCATTCGTCTCCAGAGGGTAAGATGTGCCATTCACCTCTACAGAATCCAGCGCCAGGGTCAGTCGCGCCCGGCCCATCAAGTGGCCAGATTCCTTCGCGTCCGTTACGCGCCCCTCAACTTTGGCGCCTTGCGGGATCACCGTCTTGTTGTCCAAAACGATGGGCTCAGAAACCGTAGCCTCGAATTCGTCGCCTGAATTGTTCCGGTTACTTGTCAAAGTTTGGTCCAGTCGAACATGGATGGCTGTGCCGGGAGGGACCGTCACAGGATCTGGACGACGTGCAATACCGACGGCACCAGCTACAGTTAGCGCAGCTGCGAGAACGCCTCCTGCCAGAAACATGTAACTGCGTTTGGTAAATATCATAGATAACCTCCTCCAACGCTTTCCAGAATGGCAAGGATTCTTCCAAACGTTACGCAAGCAAGAATCTGAAAATAAAAGACGTATGGTTTTGCGAGGAAGGGCACGTATGTAAAAAACTCAATCCTTATTCGTTTCGGGGTACCGGTACTACACATTCAGGTCGAAAATCAGCGGGTAAGATCTTTCGCAAAGAAAGGAAGGACCAAAATAGCTCACTTCATAGAGTTCGTATTCTCGGCTAGTGACCTGGACTAACAAGGAATGAGCTCAAAGTGTGACGAATTTGAGGTGGAGTCACTTATCGTTAGCAGGTCGTTTCTTTTGAATGCAGCCTCGAATTTGGAGGCCAGCGAAACACATTCACCCGTCGCCAAGACAGGATGACGAACACGCTGCGGAAATTCATCGTACGTCTTCCCGTCCAGTTTGCGGCCCGCCGTTGACTTCCGCACTCCGCCCCATTGCTTGAAAAAGAAGGGCACGCCTTCACGCTTGCACTGATCCCGGGCAGAAACAACCCACTCCTTTTTCATCGGTCTCGCTCCGGGACCGCTCTCCCCTCCTACAATCACCCAGTCGATTCCATGAAGGTTAAATTTACCCAAGTCCTCTAATAAAGGCTCAATAGAAAGGAAGCGGACCGCCGCACTAGTGTCCTGCAAATGCCCGATCCGTGTAAGGCCATATTTCCGGTTTTCGACGCTTACGCCCCACCAAATATGTTTCTGATTCGCAGCAAAACGCAGTGAAGTGTTCAGAAGGTCTCGCAGACGGCCAGACCGTTTGGTAAGCACCTGATAAGTGTGCCAGTTTGCCGCAACCATCACTTTCGCGACAGCCACGACGTACGCATCGGGCACATTTTCATGAAACAAGTCGCTCATAGAGTTGACAAAAATCATCTTTGGATTCCGCCAGCGCAGGGGCTCCGCAAGCTTTTCAGGGACCATCCGCAAATCGAATCCCTGTTCGTAGGGATGCCCTTTCACACCTCGGAAGCGCTCCGCAAAAGTTTCGGCATAGCAGTGTTTGCACCCATCGCTGATCTTGGTGCAGCCTCGAACGGGATTCCAGGTTGCATCCGTCCATTCGATCGCAGATTGTGAACTCATTGAGTTGGTCTCCGTGGGAAGGTTACAACAACTCCGTCTGCAAAAGTTCCTTTCCGCCTTTCTGCCGCAGGTGGGTCCGCTTGGATTTCGCCTGCAATCTCCATATTTATTAGAGCCTTTTTGTAGTTCGAGGCCAGGTATCTTTTACCTACACTATGGCTTTCATAAATGCTTCTCATCGTTAGCTTCTGTCCCGCGAATTCAGCAAGCAACATTTCCTCTAGGTCATCCAGAGGTGTATTAAGTGGGAACAAAGTCTGGACACCCTTCAACGCGGGTGAGTGCTGATACGACGGTACCCCCTGGTCTCGCCCCGAACTTTCTCCACCCATAATGCTTTTCATAATCTCGTAACCCTTGAAGTTCTTGCTGGCGAAAATCAGATGGTGCTTCGTTCTAGTACCCTGTTCGTTCTTGAAGGCAAAATGGTGGACGTAAGTGGCTCCCAACTCCTTGAGGGCTTGTGACAGTTCTCTTAAGATTAGGTCTTCTCGTGCTTCTGGGGCCAGCCCAATCAATTTCTCTCGAATCGCGGCTGCTCGACTTTCGCCAAACAAGTCGTTCATGTGCTCACGCACGATTTCATTGTTCAAGCCCGGGTTTATACGATTATAGTTGAAAAAGAAAACACAGTCGGACCCCCAAGTTCGCAAAACAGAATTAATCAACGCCAGCGACAACCCCTTATACCCCCATGGATCAACAAAGAGGAAAGTCGGGACAAGTTTCATTTGCTCGAAAGCTTCAACGATCTTTTGGCCCACTTCTTCATTTCTTATATATGGTTTGTACCGGAGTTTCTCAATTCCAGGGATCGAGTCGATCGTATCTCGAAGGGACTGAACATTCGTTGTGTCCTTGTCATTAAAAAGCGTGACTAGTCTTTCACGGAGGTCCGATTCCTTGATTGCTTTCTCAAGCACTATTACGGGAGTTGACGGAGTTCCGTCGACGTAGCGGCCGGGACCTGCAAATAGGTCCATATAAGCAATCCGCTTGTCCTGGCCTTTCAGGGTTGAGCTGATAATTTTTGCCCAAGCCCAAAAATATTTAGCTACAATTTTCGCTTTAATGCGCGATTGCTCACGGGATTCGTTGAAGAATTTCTCCGTATCCATTGGCCAACCTCGAACTGGGTGAGAGTTGCCAGAGAGTCGTTACATATTCGCCTTATGTTCGCCATCGTGTCAACAAATATTTTTATCGTCTTATGATAATTCATTCGAAGGATTGGTTGAAATCCACCACCCAAAGCGTGAGAAGCACCAAATCCTAAGATGGTGCCCATAGTAGCAGCCTTTACATCTGGCAGACGATATTGAAAACAATAGACTTATATAGCATCGACAAGCCACCATCGTTTGGCAGGTGCCCTGCAATACTCCAATCTGAGTAAAGCTATATGAGGCCACATGAAGTTGGTGGGAGGTCGGCCATGAGACGCTATCTAGGAAGTCTAGCAACGGTTCTTATCTTCGGCGTTTCGGTTTTGGGATTGGGCCTGACGGCGCGCGCGCAGCAGCCGGGGCCTGATTCGCACCAGCCCATGGAGATTCCAGCGCAGTATCCGCCGCAGCAGGCTGGGCCACCGCCGGGCAATCCGCAGCAGCAGGGACCAATGGACCCGGGCGCGGCACGCGTCAGTTACATCCAAGGCGACCTTTCGACGCAGCACAGTAATTCCACCGAATGGGACGCGGCGACGGTCAATACTCCCGTCGTTGTCGGCGATCACATTTCGACGGGCAAGAATTCGCGTGCGGAAATTCAACTCGATCACGCCAATACGCTGAGAATGTCCGATGAGTCCACCGCGAACGTCATGAATCTTTCGCAGAAACAAATTCAGCTGGAAGTGGGGCAGGGCCTGGTGAATTACGACGTGACGAAGGGCAGCGATGCGGACGTGGAGATCGATACGCCGAACGTGGCCATCCACCCGCAAATGAATGAAGGCAGCTTCCGAATTCAGGTCAATTCCGACGGCGAAACGGTTGTGGACGTCCGCAAAGGCTCCGCGGAAATTTCCACGCCGCAGGGGAGCACGCGCGTCGACAGAGATCAGCGCATCACCATTCAAGGCAACGCCGACAACGCCCAGTATCAGGTTTCCGGTGCGCCGGGCAGGGATGACTGGGACAAGTGGAACAACGACCGCGATCACGTCATCGAGAGCGCGCAAAGCTGGCAGCACACCAATCCGTATTACACAGGCACTCAGGACCTGGACCCCTACGGGCAATGGAACGACGTTCCCGACTACGGCTCGGTGTGGTTTCCCCAGGCAGAAGCGGGTTGGGCGCCGTACCGCGATGGCCGCTGGGTGTTTGAACCCTACTACGGCTGGACCTGGGTTTCCTATGAGCCCTGGGGCTGGGCCCCGTATCACTATGGCCGCTGGTTCGTTTACGGCGGGAACTGGGGCTGGTGGCCCGGGCCGATCTATGGGGGATATCGTCCCATCTGGGCGCCGGCATATGTCTCCTTCATGGGCTTCGGTGGCGGGGGATTTGGAGTTGGATTTGGGTTCGGGTTCGGCGGCGGCTTCGGGAGCATTGGCTGGCTGCCCATTGGGCCGGGTGATCGCTTCTACCCGTGGTACGGCCGCGGCATTAACCGCGTGAACGTCGTCAACGTGTATAACATTCACAACGAGCGCGGCGGTTTCGAGCCACTGCGCGGAGGGCCGCGCGCCTACTCCAATATCGACCGGGCATCCAGTGATGAGCGCGTGCGTGGCGGAATCAGCTCGATGGCCTCCAACCAATTTGGCCGCGGGCGCGTGCCGCAGCAGCAGCAAAGGTTTGACGCGGGATCGTTGCGCCAAGCCAGCGTGATGACCGGCTCCAATCCCGTCTCACCGTCGCGCGAAAGTTTTCGTCCGTCCGACCGGCAAGTCAGTTCCAGTTCGATCCCGAACCGGGCAGCTAGCAACCAACGATTCTTTAGTAGCTCTCGCCAGGGTGGCAGCGCTCAGGCGGGCTTCAACCGCGGCGGAAATCCAAATTCCTCCATGCAGATGGCCCGGCCAAATCAGGGAAACGTTCAGGGGCAGCGCGGGTTTACTCCGCCTTCGTCACAACAGGGTGGGGCTGCTCAATCCGCAAATCCGGGCTGGCATTCATTCGGTTCGTCGCCTCGCGAATCGCAACCGAATGGTGTTGGCAGGACATTTGAGCGACAAGGCGGACCGCAGCCACGGGCCAATGAGAGCAATCAGGCTGCACGACCCAGTTATTCTCAACCGTCGGGATCGCAACCACAATATCAGAATAATTCGCGTGGAAACTCAGGCAATTATGGATATAGCCGGCCGCCACTCAACATGCAGCAGCCTATCGTGACGCCGCGGGGGAGGAGGTATCCTGCTCCTGCTTATTCTGCTCCATCAGCTCCGCCTGCGCGTAGCGCCCCGAGCGGCGGATCTCGCGGGGGTTCTTCGAGCGGCGGATCACGAGGCGGCAATTCCGGCGGCGGACATTCCTCATCGGGTCACGATCACCGCTAATACTCTTCTCCTTCTCACACCTCACCCCACTCACCGTCAGGAGGCTTCGAAAGAAGCCTCCTGCTCTCCTTGCCATCATTAGTTACTTTTTGCGGGCGGTGTCGAAGCGGGATGCGCGCCGCCGGAAGCCGGCGTTTTCGCCTGATCCGGTTTCTTCACAACCACAATATTCTCCAGCCATACATCATTGCCCTTCACCAGGACGTCAGCGGTGATTTGGTCCTCCGGAGAGAGGGGCTCGAGCAGGCTGGGATTCTTCACGGCATAACCCATTTGCATCGCCGACATGAATCCGGGGATATCCTTGGCATCGACTTCCACTTGCTGCTTGGCCTTATCGACGGAAACCACCCGGCCGGTCATCGAGTACTTGCTTGGAGGCATATCCTGCTGCGCCGGCTTCGAGGAACCACACCCAAGCAGGCCGGCGGAAAGAGAAACGCCCGCAAAAACCAGGGTAAAAAGAAAAAATCTGTGCGCATTATGTTTCTTGCAATCCAACATGTGCCTCTCCTTAACTTACTTTTCTTCATCCCGAACAGGCTGAACAGGTCAGACACAGGATACATAATAAACCGCTCCCACTGAACTGTAATCGGAGCCGCTCGCCCAGCCATGCGCGCTGCAGATCTGACTCTGTTCGCGCCCGCAACTCACTTAGCGGCGGCTCACCACCGTGCTGGCCTCCGGTGTTCCTGGGATGTTCGATGGATCTGCAGTCTTGCCGTGGAGAGCATCCGCCAGCGTGATGTTATTCACTTCCAGAGTGCGCCCCATGGCCTGATTCAGTTTCAACTCGTCCTCGAGCAGATTGATGCTGACGCGCAACTCGGTGCCCTCCGCCGCGGTGACGTCGCGGGATCGTAAAACCACATCATAGCTGGTGGATGCCCCGAGCCGGTACTTCTCCTGCTCGGCCTCGAACGTCTGAACCGCAAGCGAACGTGCCTCGGTCGCGGCGGCCAGGGATTCCCGATCCTGTTGCAGAGCGATCAGGGCATTGCGCACATTCACAAAGATCGTGTTTTGTTCCTGCCTGTATTGCGTCTGTTGTTGCCGCTCATTCAGGACAGCCTGGGCGCTATCGGCCTGCGCCGCGCGATTGCGAATCGGCAAAGTAAGATTGATCCCCACCTCAAACGTCGGATAGCTGCCGCGAAATGCCCGGCTTAATGCATCCACAGGCCCGCCGGGGAAAACGGCTTGCGAGGAAGTGCTGAGCGCGGTCGCCTCGAAGAGTCCCGCGACGGGCATCCCAGCAGCATTCACGACTGGCACGCCGGGCAGATATGTTCCCGTCGGCATAAACGCCGTCGATGTCTGGACTCCACCTAGACCGGTGGCAATGTATTCTCCGAAAAGATTGAGAGCCGGCAAAAGTTCGTTCCTGGTTGCCTTCACCTCAATCCCGGCATTCTTCAGATTTAGCGCCAATTGCTGAAGCTCAGGCCGTTTTTCCCATGCTTCCTTGACGGCGTCCTCCACGCGAAGATTCGCGTTCTCAGCCGGCGCCGAAATCGGCGTCGTAGGAACGATTTCTATTCCCGTGAACGCTCCGTCGGCTGGATTTTTCGTAACGTCATTGAGCAGGACTGTTTCGTCCTGCAATTGGACCGATCGCGCCTGCACCAGGGCCTGCTTATCGGAGGCAAGTTGCGATTGCGCGGTCAGCACATCGAGCGGAGCGAGGGATCCAATCTCGGCCCGCCGTTTGTTGTCATCGTAAAGCGTTTGAGAAACCTGGACAGCGGTTTCTTCAACCTTCACGTTCTCCCGCGCATAGACCAGCTCCCAATAGTCGGTCGAGACTTGTGTCACGGTGGCGATCACTTGCTGGCTCAGTTGGGACAGCCCAACCTTTTCCGTGTTTTTCGCTTCGATGATCAGCCGGGTGTTCGGCAAAACGCCGAACCCTCTGAGCAATGGCTGCGTGATCTGGATCGTCAGCGCGGATTGTATATCCGGATTGAAAAGATTGAATGCCCCCAGGTTGGTAGACGTGCGGTTATTGGTCAAACTCGCCTGAAACTCTGTGCCGGGAGCGAAATACTGCGTGTACTGAAAATTGGCGTTCCCGGCGTGCTGGGTATAGGCGGGTGGAATTGTTTGCGTGGGCGCCGAAGACCCTGTGGGCACGACACCCGCAAAGAGCGGATTGTTGATCGGCGTGTTCGTTGCCTGCAAGTTCAGTGCGCCGGTCAGCGTGGGATCGAAGGGGATGGGACCGTTCACTCCGGATTTTGCGCGCAATAGATTAATTTGATCGAGCCAGGGCGTATAGCGTTCCACGGCGATCGCCAGATTGTCCTCGAGCGCCATGGATATCGCGTCCTGAAGACTCAGCATGAGTTTGCCGTTCTGAATCAACTGGTCGATGCGCGCGGAATTTGTCAAGGGAGGGGCAGCGACCTGCAACGGTGTGTAGGGCGTGATCGGATTGGGGTGCCATCTTTTCCCCCCGGAATAGTCCGCCCCCAACATTACTTCGCGCGGTTGAACCGGTCCAGGCGGCATAGCTTGCCCTTGCGGTTGCCTGGCCGGCTGCGCTGGCGTCCCCACGTTCTGAGGCTGCGCCTCCTGCGGCTGCGCGAACCCCGGCGACACGATCAACGAGGCAGCGGTAAACACCGCTACCGCCATATGCTTTAGCCCTCTGCTCATTTGTCTTTCCTCTCTTCAAAAAGTGCACTGCGCAATAATGTAGCGTACTTCATTCCGGCGGGCTCCAAGTAGAGCCCGCACCCGATTCCGGCGGGCTCACTTTCTGGATTCGGGGTAAACAAGTAGAGCCGCACCCTAACTAATCTAAACGCCTGGATGTTGTGATTTCTTTCGAAAAGGGGAATTGCCAAGACGCGCTTTCCAACAGCCAAGCCCCAGTACGAAATCTGCAAACGAAACCGTCATTTCGATTCGCGAGAACGGCGCGTAAGTTATACAATCCGAAAGGTCGGTAACATAGTTCCCCGGTAGCTCAACGGTAGAGCATTCGGCTGTTAACCGAAGGGTTGCAAGTTCGAATCTTGCCCGGGGAGCCAAATTTTTTCAGATAAATCGGAAGTCACACTGCCCGCAACTGCGATTCGATCCCACAAGCGAACGCCGGGAGTCAAGGTACTTCGCCCGGGAAGAGCTCAACGCATTGCACTTGCGTACGGGCCAACGTAAATCAAAACCCAGCCCCTTCGAATACTGCAAAGGGTCTGCCACCCGGAGAAGCGAAAAGCCAGAACTTGGGGTTGACGTACTGGAGTGGGATCATTCAATTCTTATGCGCCCTCAATTGGAATACTCGTCGAAGGGTGCGCCACCCGCCATTCGCACAGACGCAATAGATCCAATTGCTTTGTCCGGCGACGACCGTCCATGGACACACCAGCAAGCCGCTCAATTCCTTCGTGTGAGCCCGCAAACTATCCATCTGTGGCTGGAGCGAAAGCAAATTCCTCATCTGCGTGTAATGGGCCGAAATATTAGCTTTCTCAGGTCGGATCTCGAGACTTTCCGAGCGTCTTTCAGGCAAGAAATAGAGAAGGTCTAGGGATTGTGGGCTTTAGATGGGGGTGGAAAAGTCTGCGGTCGGACGACTCTCTATGGCGCAATTTCTGGCGAGATGGTGGCGAGAATATGGTAAGATCCTGGCGAGATTGGCGGCGAGAATATGGCGAGAACATATGTACACGAACTTCGTGATTGGCCCGGTTTTACCTGGGATTCAAAGATTCTTGCTCCATTGCTCTCCGATGTTCGGCTGCGCCAAGGCTTGCTTGTTGGGAAGATGCGCGGCTACGGGCTGGCTTCTCGATGGACCGCCACGTTAAAGGTTCTTACAGAAGAAACAATTAAATCGAGCGCAATCGAAGGCGTGGTGCTTGATCCTGAAAACGTCCGGTCTTCTCTGGCTCGGCGGCTTGGGCTGGAGGTCGGTGGACTTACAGCGCACAAGGATCGAAATGTCGATGGCGTCGTTGAAATGATGTTGGACGCGACGCAGAAATTCAGCAAGCCGTTGACAAGGGAACGGTTGTTCGACTGGCACGCCCATCTTTTTCCGGGCGTCCGCACGACCCGCGATAAATTTCGAGTCGGCGCATGGCGTGACGATAGCCGGGGGCCAATGCAAGTTGTGTCGGGACCGATCGGTCGCCACAAAGTTCATTACGAAGCACCGAAGGCTGACCGCGTCGAAGGCGAGATGGGAAAGTTCCTTGCGTGGTTCGAGGGCGATGAACAAGAAGATCCGCTCCTGAAGGCGGCAATCGCGCATTTGTGGTTTGTTACGATCCATCCTTTTGAGGACGGTAACGGCAGAATCGGAAGAGCAATCGCTGAAATGTGTTTGGCCAGATCGGACGGCAGCGCTCAGCGCTTCTACAGCATGTCCTCGCAGATTCTCGAAGAACGGAAGGGCTATTACGAAGTTTTGGAGAAGACTCAGGCTGGATCGCTGGATATCACGGAATGGCTAACGTGGTTTCTTGAATGCCTGGGTAGAGCCATCGAACAATCGAATCAAATCACAAGCAGCGCTCTGGAGAAGGAACTGTTTTGGAAGAGCCTGAAGCAACGGAAGGTCTCGCTGAATAATCGGCAGACAAAGGTCCTGAACAAGCTGTTCAGCGGATTCGAAGGGAAGCTGACGAGAGAGAAATGGATGAAAATGACGAAAGCTTCTTCGCGCACTGCCCTTCGAGATATCGAAGAACTGATTGCTATTGGCATCATCGAACAAGAAGAGGCCGGAGGAAGAAGCACTTCTTACAGGTTAAATAAGACCGTCGAGCAGAAGACCAGCACTCCAGATAGCGATTAGCTGAAATTTATCCCCTTGAGTGACCACCGCCAGAAAAAGTATCATGTAAGTGTCATGTGAGTTGCGCTAAAACGTGCCAAAAAGCGAACGGAAAGTGAAAAGAGAAGGCGAAATTGACTTGTCCCGTTTCATCGTAACTTGCTATTCCCCTTCGATTTAGCTCGGCTCCGGCAAATCGTGATAAATTAAATTCCACGGCTGTTAACCGAAGGGTTGCAAGTTCGAATCTTGCCCGGGGAGCCAAATTTCATCTGAATCCTCAAACGGTTACCACGGTTGACCTGCCCGTGTGGCTAGCGCACTCGCTAGATCATCCAGCCAAGCATTCTGAAAGATTCCTGAGCAATTTCTCCTGTTTAGACACTGAAAGAGGAGGGCGGACCTGCAAAAGTGGGAGACAACGACAGAATCGTTCCGCTACAATCCCATTCGCGAAAGATACACCGCATATTTGGAGAGATTTTTGCCACGCACCGGGTATTCGTGTTTGACATTTCTCGCTCCTCTGCCATCCAACGTGCCGCCGGCTGAACACATTGTGGGAAAGGAATTCATGCCATGAGCCTGCGGATTGCCGTCGACATCGGGGGCACGTTTACGGATTTGATCGCGTTCGATGAGCGGTCGCAACGAATCCAACATGCCAAGAGCCTCACCACCCCGCGCGACCCGGTCGGAGGCATTATTGATTGCATCCATAAGGCCGGCCTGGACGCGAAATCGATCGACACCCTGATCCATGGTTCGACCATCGCGATCAATACGCTGATTGAACGCAAAGGCGCGACGGTTGGATTGATTGTCACGCGCGGCACGCGAGATGTATACCTCATCGGCCGTGGAAATCGCCCCGAGGCTTATAACTTGTTTTTTCACCGGCCCCGCCCGCTGGTGCCGCGTCATCGAACGATCGAAGTGGCCGAGCGGCTTTATTCCTCGGGTGAAGTCCGTGAGCCGCTGAATCTGGACAGCGTCAAAAAGGCATGTGCGGAACTTGAGCGGGACGGCGTGGATGCCGTTGCCGTGTGCTTCCTGCATTCCTATGCCAATCCCGAGCACGAGCGCATTGCCGGAAAAATTATCGAGGAATCGCTGCCAGGCCGTTACGTTTCGTTGTCACATGAAATCTTGCGCGAATATCGCGAGTACGAGCGCATGTCGACTACCGTGGTCAACGCCTACATCGGTCCGAAGGTCGGCGGCTACGTGCGCAACCTGCATTCGCAGCTCGAAACGCTCGGCTTCCGCGGCGAACTCACCATCATGCAATCGAACGGCGGCGTGATGTCCCCGCAAGCGGCGATCCGGCGCCCGGTAATGATGATGGAGTCGGGACCGGTCGGTGGGATCATCGCGTCGGCGCAAATCGGCAAAGCGCTTGGCTACAAAAATGTCATTTCGTTTGACATGGGCGGAACAACGGCGAAGGCCAGCCTCGTGCAAGCGGGCGAGCCAACCATGGCAGAGGGATATTACGTCGGCGGCTATGCCAGCGGCCATCCGGTCATGATGCCTGTCGTCGATGTGGTCGAGGTCGGCGCCGGCGGCGGCAGCATCGCCTGGATCGACGACGTCGGCGCGCTCAAAGTAGGACCGCAAAGCTCGGGCGCGGACCCCGGGCCGATCGCCTATGGCCGAGGAGGACAGGACCCGACGATCACGGACGCCAACGTGATTCTCGGCCGCATCGGTGTTTCCGATTTTCTCGGCGGTGAAATGCGGCTCGATCGCGAGGGCGCACTGCGCGGCATGACGGAGCGGATCGCCAAGCCGCTGCAAATGGATGTGATGACGGCGGCGCGGTCGATCGTGCAAATCGCGATCGCCAAGATGTCGCTTGCGGTGCGCGAAGTTTCGGTCGAAAAAGGATACGATCCGCGGGATTTTGCGCTGGTCGCGTCGGGAGGGGCGGGCCCCTTGCATGCGGTCGCCATTGCGCGAGAGCTATACATACCGACCGTGATTGTGCCGCGCTTCCCGGCGCATTTCTCGGCTCTGGGCATGCTCATGGCGGATGAGCGCCACGACTTTATCAGGACGTACTACAGCGAACTGCAGGATGCCGATTTTCCGGGCCTGAAAAAAATCTACGAAGAGATGGTAAACGAAGCCAGGCGCATGCTGACGCCGGGTGTGAGCGTCAATTATCAAGCCCTTCTCGATCTTCGCTATGTCGGGCAGGAGTTTACTCTGCCGGTGCCCGTGAGCGTCGAGCAGCTCGTGGCCGGGGATCCTGCGCCCATCCGCGCCACATTCGATGCGATGCACGAGCAGCGTTACGCCCATCATTCATCCGCCGAGCGCGTGGAGATCATCAACATGCGGCTGGTTGCTTTGGGACAGCGCGCCAAGCTTACGCTGCCGCCGCTGGCGAAAGGCGGCGCAATCGGCAGGAAAGAAATGCGGCTGATCCATTTCGATCAGCGCGATGCCGAGGTGGAGTGCCCGGTATATTCACGGGACGATTTGCCTCCCGGCGCGGAATTCACCGGCCCGGCGCTGGTCAGCGAATACGGCTCGACGACGGTGCTCTTTCCGGGTGATCATCTCACCGTGATTGATACGGGAGAACTGGTCATTTCCTTGAGGAGGGAGTCAGTGACGGAAAAGCTCGATCACGTCACGCTGGAGGTCATCCGAAACGCGCTGCCCGCCATCGCCAACGAGATGGCAGCCGACCTCCACCGCACGTCTTACAACATGATGATCTACGAAGTGCGCGATTTCTGCACCGCGCTCGTGGCTGCGGACGGCGCGCTCATTTCGCAAAATGTGGGCGGCGTCTCGCATTTCATCGCCGACCTGGGCGCGATCATCGTGGATGGCATGAAGCGCTACGGAAACAGCGGGTTCAAGCCCGGCGACGTCATCATCACCAATCATCAGGCAGTGGCGGGGCAGCATCTAAACAATGTGGTCATTTATATGCCCTATTTCTTCAAGGGCGAACTGCTGCTGTTCTCCATCGTGCGCGCCCATTGGATTGATATCGGCGGGATGAGCACGGGCTTTGGCGGTGAAGCGAGAGTCCTGGACCCCTGGATGGAAGGCTTGCAGCTCGACCAGCTCAAGATTTACGAAGCGGGCGAGGTCAATGAGCTGTTGCTCAAGATCATCCGCGACAACATTCGTTATCCTGACGCCTCGCTCGGCGACATGCGATCGCAGATCGCCGCATGCCGCCTGGCCTTTCGGCGCCTCGATGAACTGTTCCTGAAATACGGCCGCGACACGATTCTCGCGGCAATACAACAAATCTTCAGCGAGACGGAAGCGAAATGCCGCAAAGTCATCTCCGCAATTCCGGACGGTGTGTACGAGGCGGAATCCTTTCTCGATAACGACGGAATGGTGCGCAACGAGCGCGTGCGCATCCATGCGCGCGTCACCGTGGCTCAAGGGAAAATGACCATCGATCTTTCGGGCTGCTCGCCGCAGCGAAAATCCGGCATCAATTCGCGCACTCTGGCCGGAGCGCGCGTCGCCTACAAAGCGCTCACGGCGCCGCTCGATCCGGTCAACGAGGGCGCGTTCCGGGCGGTGGATGTAATCATCCCCGAGGGCAATATCATGATGGCGCGCTACCCTGCGCCCATGGCGGGCTGGAGCCTGGTCGTGCCAACGGTTGTCGACACGATTCTCACGGCGCTGGCGCCGGCGATGATCGACAAAATACCCGCTGCGCATCACGGGCTTTTAGGCGGGGCGGTCGTGTTCTTCGGCGTTAATCCCAAGACGGGCAAGCGATTCATCGTACAAAGTCTCGAAGGCGGCGGCTGGGGCGGGCGTCCCTTCGAAGACGGCGAATCGGGATCGGTTACGATCTGTCAGGGCGATGTGCGCAACGGAACCATCGAGTCCATCGAACTCAAGAATCCGGTGCTGATTGAGGAGCGATCGCTGCGGCGTGACTCCGGCGGCGCGGGAAAATTCCGGGGAGGGCTGGGCATCGATCTCCGCGTGCGCAACTTGGCCGAGGGACGCTGGAATCTTCACCGGCCGCGCCGCATCGATTGTCCGCCGTGGGGCCTGTGGGGCGGCAAGCCGGCAGGAACCGCAAATTACATGCTCAAACTTCCCGGCGAACGCGAATTCACCAGCATGGACGCGAGCCAGCATCTTGTTCCGGTCGATTCCGAGGTGATTGTGCGCACCGGCGGCGGAGGTGGATGGGGCGATCCGCTGGACCGTGATCCGGAAATGGTGAGGACCGACGTGATCGAGGGTTTCGTGAGTGCGGAAAAAGCGCTCAGTGAATACGCTGTCGTCCTCGATCCCAAGAGCCTTGCCGTGGATGCCGCAGCGACGCAGCGTCTCCGCGCAACTGCCAAATCGAATCAGAAGGTGCAGGTTTGAGAAGGACGATCATGAGGCCAGGCAAGAAATTACTCGATCAAATGCTCATTCGGTGCGTCGTTCTGATTGTCAGTATCGCCTGCGTCGCGTTCGATGGATCGGCGCAGGCGGACCATGAAAGTGCGCGTCGGCAAGGCCATCGGAGAAGCATTCTCTTTCGTGCCGCTCGATGTGGGGATCGAGACCGGCATCTTCAAAAAGCATGGACTCGAAATCGAGAAATACGATTTCGGAGGCAGCGCCAAGTTGCAGCAGGCGCTCGCCGCGGACAGCATCGACATGGGCCTGGGCTCCGGCCCGGAACTCGCATTCATCGTCAAGGGCTCACCGGTGCTTGGCGTGGCCGCGATGGCGGATGCGCCGTGGCTTTTGACGCTCGTTGTGGACAAGAATGGGCCGATCCACTCAGCATCCGACCTGAAAGGCAAAACCATCAGCGTGTCCACCAGAGGGTCGCTGACGGATTGGCTGGTGCACGATCTATCGCGGCAGCAGGGCTGGGGACCGGACGGCATCAAGACTTTGCCGGTTGGCACGGACGTTTCGCAGATCTCGGCGCTCAAGACCCACCAGATCGACGGCAGCGTCATCGACGTCGGCGCGGCCTATCGCCTGGAGGAAGAAGGGTCCACGCGGATTGTGGTGCGCTTCGGGAGCCTGTTCAAGGATTTTCATATTCACATTATTTATGCCCGCCGTTCGTTCCTTGATAAAAATCCGGACGCTGTGCGCGCATTCCTCGCGGCTGGTTTGAGACGATTGCCTTCATGCGCCAGAACAAAAGCAAGTCCGTCGAAATTTCCAGTCGCGTGATGGGTGTTTCCCCGGCCATTGCGGGCAGGGTGTATGACGAGCTGATGCCGATGTTCAATTCCAACGGCAGGTACAATCCGAAAGCGCTCGAAGTGTTGCGGCGGTCGTACGTCGAGATGGGAATTCTTCCCACCGAACCCGACATGAGCCAGCTGGTCACGGAAAAATTTCTGCCGCCTGTTTCCAAGTGATGATCCAGATGCGTTTCCACGTTTCTCCGCGTGATCGCGGCGAGAGGACAAGAGCATCGTGACCGACGCCACGCCGGCGATAAAAGTGGAGGGCGTGACCCAGGCCTATGGGGCGGCGGGAGATGCGCTCCGCGTCGTCGCGCTCGAAAGCGCTTCGCTCGAGGTGGCTCGTGGTGAGCTTGTTTGCCTGATCGGGCCCAGCGGATGCGGCAAGAGCACACTTCTCAGCGTGATGGGCGGACTGGCCATGCCGACCTCCGGCCAAGTTTGGATTGACGGCGAACCAGTGACTGCGCCGTTGCCTCAGAAAGTCGCCTTCGTGTTCCAGGAAAATGCCCTATTCCCCTGGCGGACCATTCTCGACAACATCAAGCTGGGCATGGCGTTTCAGGGCGTGCCGCAAGAGGAGCGAGAGCCGCGGGCGCGCGAGTCGCTGCGAGGCCGTCGGGCTCTCCGATTTTGCGAATCATTATCCGGGCCAACTTTCCGGCGGAATGAAGCAGCGCGCGCAACTGGCACGCGCTCTCGGATTGCAGACGGAAATTCTGCTGATGGACGAGCCGTTTGCCGCGCTCGATGAGCAGACGCGCATGGTACTGGGCGAGGACCTCTCCGTTCTGCTCGCGCGCACGGGAAAAACAATCGTCTTCGTCACCCACAGTCTGGTGGAGGCTATATTTCTTGCCGACCGCGTCGCCGTGTTCAGCGCGCGGCCCGGGAGAATCAAACAAATTATCTCCGTGAATGAAAAGCACCCGCGCAACCGGAGCTTCATGACTTCACCCAAGCTCAGCCAATTGCGCAACGAGCTGTACGAACTCCTGCACGATGAAATCCGCAGGACCATGGATCTGCCCGCGGCTGGGCCCGGCGCGCCATCCAGTGATGCTTTCACGGTGGACGATGGTGAAAAACCTTGAGCGGCACCGCGGCTCGCGCAACGATCGGTTCAGCTGGGATTTCTGGTGCTGGTGGCGCTGGCCTGGCAAATCACGGCCATCCGCGGCGGGGTCAGTCCGCTGCTGCTGCCTCCGCCTGCCGCGGTCTATCACGAATTTCTATCGTTGCTGCTGACCGGCAAGTTCTGGCCCGATTTGAAAGTGACTCTCTATGAGTTGGGCGTGGCGTTCTCGATTGCCGCTGTCGCAGGGAGTGTGATCGGCTATCTTGTGAGCCGTTCGCGTTACGCGATTCGAGTTTTCGATCCATTGTTTGCCGGAATTTTTGCCATCCCCGCGATCCTTCTGTTTCCTCTGTACGTTCTTTTCTTCGGACTCGGGCCGGGATCGAAGATCGCCATGGGCGCAACGATTGCTTTTTTTCCTGTCGTGCTCAACACGATTTCGGGGCTCAGCCGCGTCGATTCGACCTATGTGACTGCGGCGCGGTCCATGGGAGCTTCTTCTCCGCAGATGTTCTGGTCCGTGATGCTGCCCGCGGCGTTTCCGATCATCCTCACGGGCCTGCGCATGGGCCTCATTCTGGCTTTTCTCTCGATTCTTGGGGTCGGAGACGATTGCATCCTTTTCCGGCCTTGGCCATCAGATCGCCGGGCTCGCCGAAAATATGGATACGGCAAGTATGTTTGCCTACATTGTTTTTGTACTTCTGATCGCGTTCCTGCTCAATTTCGCGGTTTCGTTTGCCGAAGCGCGCGGGCGAGGGGAAGGTGGCCTGAGCGCCGCGACCTCCGGAATGGGAAAGAGTTTTTCCGCGGGCAGCACCAAAATGGTGTTGCAGCCAGCCGCTGCGCGTCTCGGGGTGGTCGCGGCGGCGCTGGTTGCCTGGGAAGTGGCCGCGCGCTGGTTCGGCGATCCGCTGTTCATCAGCCCGCCGTCGCGCGTGCTCGTCGCGATGGTGCATCTTGCCACTGAAAAAGAAGTCGTCGCTGCTGTCACCCTCACCTGCTGGGAGCTTATCGCCGCGTTTATGCTTTCCCTTATAATCGGGCTCGCAGTTGGTCTGATCGTCGGGTTGCATCGTTTCACGCGAGGCTCCATCTATCCCATTATTCTGCTGCTGTACGCGATGCCACTGGCGACCGTGCTGCCTCTGTTCGTGATTGTGTTCGGAATCGGCGCGGCCTCGAAGATCGCATTCGGTGTGAGCCACGGGGTATTCCCGATCATCATGGCGGTCGCGGCCGGCGTGCAGAATATCAAGCCCATTCTTTTGACGAGTGCCCGGTCGATGGGCGCGAGCCGCCGCCAGATCCTGGTCTCGGTCGTGTTTCCGCACATGATTCCGAGCCTGTTCACTGGAATGAGGCTGGGCATGAGTGCGGTGTTGTTGGGCGTGTTACTCGCCGAACTCTATGTATCGCAATCGGGAGTCGGCTATCTTACGAGTACGTTTACGCAAACGTTTCAGCCGCAAAATCTGTTTGCGCTCGTTGCCGTGCTTGCCGCGATTGCGGTAGCGCTCAACGAGCTGTGCCGCTCAGCGGAAACCAGGCTCAGCCGGTGGCATGTATGATGGGACCAGCGCGGGGAGACGTGAACTGATTGCAGACGTCCACGAGGGGGGCTGCCGTGTCTAAGAAACTGGAGCTTTCATTTGCCTGCGGCGACTATGAAATTACCCGCCCGCTGATGGAAGGCGCGGTCAAAGCCGATGGAATCGAGTTGACCCTGCTCAACGGCGCGGCCTCGCGGGAGCGTCACTGGAGGATGGCGCGCGGCAACGAATATGATGTTTGTGAATTCAACGCCTGCGCCTACTTCATGGCGCGCGACCGCGGCGTCAGCTGGAATGCGCTGCCCGTTTTTCTGCATCGCCGGTTCCGCCACGGGTTTGTTTTCATCAACACTACAAAAGGCATCCAAAAACCCACCGACTTGATCGGACGCCGGGTAGGCGGCACGAATTTTCAACCCGCCGGCAGTATCTGGGCGCGCGGAATCCTGGAGGAATTCTTCGGCGTGCCGCACAAGAAACTGACCTGGATCACCGAGCGCGCCGAGGACATCGAGTTTACGCCGCCGCCGGGACTTAAAATCGAGATGATCCCGCCGCAGAAATCCCTCGACGACATGCTGGCCGATGGCGAACTCGACGCCATGATTTCGCCGAGCTTCCCGCGCCCCTTCCTCAAAGGAGACAAGCGCGTCGCGCGCCTTTTCCCAAACTACAAGGAAGTTGAAACCGATTATTTCCGCCACACAGGCATATTTCCCATCATGCATGTGACCGTGATTCGCCAGGAGATTCTCGACCAGCATCCCTGGGTTGCGGCAAGTCTGGTGCGAGCTTTCAACGAAGCAAAGCGCATTGCCTATGAGCGCGTGCGCAATCCGCGCGTCGTGCCGCTCGCCTGGTTCAGCGCCGCTTGGGAAGAACAGAATGAAATTTTGGGGCGCGATCCGTGGGTCTATGGACTGGGCGCAGCCAACCGCAAAAATCTGGAAGCCGCGATCCGCTACACACATCAGCAGGGATTGATCCGCCGCGAGATTCCGCTGGCTGAACTGTTTGTTGACACCGATGATGAACAAATCGGCGATAAAACGCGCATCTGAGGCCCGGATCGATGCAGTACTTCGGCGCATGGCCCGGGACGGCATCGGCTTGCTTATCGCCTGCTCGAACGGCCTGCACATGCCTGACCGACCGGACCCGGTAGTGCATCTGAGCGGATATCGTTCCATCGGCGAAAGTTTTGTCTTCCTGCATGCCGACGGCACAGCGCAATTGGTCGTCTCCCCTGCCGCGGACGCGGAACGCGTGGCCTCATGGAAAGGTCCTCACTCGTGTATTGCGACAGACGATCTCGCGGCTGCGCTTACTCGTGAGTTGACGGCCCGCAAGAATCTCGCGGGACGCGTCGCCATCGCGGGCATTGACGCGTTGCCACATCGGCTGGCGGAGCATCTGCTCGCCATTTGCAATGGCGCGGTGCTCTCTTTCGACGATGCCCTCTACTGCGCGAGCGGACGAAAGACGGCTGCCGAAATTACCAGAGCGCGGCGCGCGGCCGCGATTGCGGAGCAAGGAATGGAACGTCTGCATGAGTTGGCGCGCCCCGGCATGCGGGAATGTGATCTTGCCGTTGAACTCAACTGCTACATGAAGTCGCTCGGCGCGGATGACAATTTCCTGATGCTCTGCGCCTCGCCGCATAACCCGGCGGTGATGCCGTCGAGCAATCGCAAGATCGAACTGGGAGATATTCTCATCACGGAACTGACGCCCAGCTACGAAGGCCAGTTCGTGCAGATTTGCCGGACGGTCGCCATCGGTCCCGCGCGCGCCGAGCTTCAGCAGAAATACGATCTTGTTGTCCGTGCGATGTGGGCCGGTATCGAGATCATCCGTCCGGGAATTCCCATGTCGCAGATTTCTGCCGCGATCGATCGCGTACTTGCGGCGGCGGGCTATGCGGAATATTGCCGGCCACCGCACATGCGGCGGCGCGGGCATGGGCTCGGCTGCGGCTCCGTAGCGCCCGGCGACGTCGCCGCAACCAATGACACCATTCTCGAAGAGGACATGATCTTTGTGGTCCATCCGAACCAATATTTGCCGGAAACCGGGTATCTGATGTGCGGGGAACCCGTGCGCGTCACCGCTACGGGAGTAGAAACGCTCAGCAAGAAATCAGCGGCGCTCGGCATCCTTGCAAGCTAGGACACAGGCCATCCCATGCGAATGATGAATACTGCGCTTCTCGTGGGGCCTTACGATTGGGATCCGGCGCTCGTGCCGCTCTCTGAGTTTGAGACGCGGCTCAGCGCTGTTCGACGTGTGCTCTCCGAGCGCGGAGCGACCGCCTTAGTCGTGCACGGCCACAGCGTGGAGCACGGCGCGCTCGCGTATCTCACAGGCTTCGTCCCCAAGCTTGGGCCCGCCTTTGCACTTGTGCCGCCGGACGGCTCGATTCGCATCCTCGCCTCAGGCGGGTCGGGCATGATGAGTTCGGCAAAGCTTCTCACGTGGGTCGAAGATGTGCGCCCGCTTGGCAATCTGCGTAATGCATTGAATGAGTGGTTCAGCAATCTGGCTCGCGATGGCCGAGTCATACTTGGCTTGTGGGGCGGGAAAGCGATGGCACAGCGTCCCTTTGCGGCTATCGCAGATGCAATTCAGCCTTTCGGCAAAATCGTCGAGATGGACGATCCGCTCGACGCATTACGCCGGCATAAGTCCGCGCGCGAGCTGTACCTCCTGCGCCAATCGTGCAGCATCCTCGCTGCTGCCTGTGACACATTTGCGCGCGCTGTGGCGGATGGTGCAGGCGCACGCTCCGCAGGACTCGCGGCCGAACGTGCTGCCTTTGCGCTCGGCGCGCAAGATGTACGGATTCTCGCGAGCGCGCGCGACGGTGGCCCGCCTTTGCCCTTTGACGGTCCGGAGGACATCCGTGTCGCGCCACTTCTTGCCTGCCTTGCCGTGCGGTTTGCGGGTTATTGGTCCGAGGGGCTCATCACCGTGGGTGCAGGGCCAAACGGTGCGCTCGCGCGCGCCGAAGCGGCCCTTACGGCAATGCTGCAGGAGGCGCGGCCTGGCGTAACTTCGAACAGTCTAGTGCGCGCAGCGGCAAAGCATCTGCCACCTTACAAATTTCATCCGTTGCTTGAGTCTTCAATCGGCAACGGCATTGGACTGACACTCGAAGAATCGCCCATCCTGGGCCGCGACGAAAACTCGCGGCTCGAGGAAGGCGGCGTGTACACGCTGCGCTGCGGCGCTCTGGGCGAAGGAAGCGACAACGCAGTTGCTTCGGCCATGGTTGCAGTACACGCGGAAGGGATTGATGTCCTGTGGTCTGCGGCTGAATACT
The DNA here is from genome assembly GCA_963705015.1 of Terriglobia bacterium. GTDB lineage: Bacteria > Acidobacteriota > Terriglobia > Acidiferrales > UBA7541 > Palsa-360. The sequence continues at coordinate 2,990,754 of CAVPIN010000002.1, read as the reverse complement.
CGGGCGACCAGAAAAACATCAGAGGATCGCGATGACTGTTCTCGAGCGAATTGCCGAATGGATCTCCGCGAAAGGGGATGAGGCACTCTCCAAGAATATCCGCGAGCGGCTCGCGATTCATGTCCTCGACGCGGTTGGCGCATGGATCGCCGGACGCGCCACTGCTGAGGGCCAAATGCTGGCGCGCCTGGAGGCGAGTCCATCACTGCCACTTTCTGTTTATCTGTCGCAGCCGCTCGACCGCATCGCGCTGGGGGTCGCGACCACGCGGCTCACGGAGATCGACGATATCCATATGCCATCGTGCACGACACCGAGTTCCGTGGTTGTGCCAACGGCATTAATAGTTGCGGGACAGCTACAACACCAAGACGCACAAACTTTCGCGCAGGCGCTGTGCGCGGGCTACGAAACGATGACCCGGTTTGGCGAAGCGATCGACGGTCCCAGCATCCTGCATCGCGGAATATGGCCAACCTATCTGGCCGCGCCGCTCTGTGCCGCCGCAGTTACGGCGCGGCTCCTGAACCTCTCTGCTGAAAAAACCGCCGACGCACTCGGCATGGCCCTGACGATGAGCAGCGGCGCGCCCGGGAGACCGATGGGCGCATCGCCGCGCTGGCTGCTGCTGGGCATGGCCGCGCGCGCTGGTTGCACCGCGACGTTGGCTGCGGCAGAAGGCTATGCGGGGGATCGCGATCTGCTGGATGAAGATTGGTTGATGCGCACGCACGGGATCAAGTGCAATGCCGATCCGCTGGTTGCCGCCGTGCAGGGAGAAGGTGCCGTTGCCGCGCTGAGTCTTAAGCCCTATTGCGCAGCCAAGCAAACCATCGCCGCCATCGAGGCATTCCGGAATCTGCTGGCGCAGGGAATATCTCCCGACGAAATCGTCTCTCTGCGAGTGGCTGTGCCACCGGCGTATGCCGCCATGATCGCGCACCGCGACGCCAGTGCCAGCCGTATTGCCCGAATTACAAGCGCCGCGTACTTGCTGGGACTAGCCGCTTATCGGCCGGACAGCCTGGATGACGTCGCGCGCCCCAACCTTGCCGGTGACCCGCAAATCGCAGCATTCATGGAGCGCGTCAAGGTGGTTCCGGATGAAGCGTTGGCGCAACACTATCCGAAACAATGGCCCGCGCGGGTGGAAGTCGTACTCAAGAATGGACGCACGCAAACGAACCTGGTCCTCGACGCGCGGGGCGATCCGCCGCGCTTCGGCGAAGTTGATGCGCGTGCAAAATTCCATCGCCTTGTCGATGCGATCGTCGGCAGGCCCGCAGCCAATGAGTTAGCGGAAGCTTGCCTTGCAGCGACGGAGCGCGATGAGGCGCTGGCCATTCTCTGCGCCAGATTCAATTCTTAGGCTTTCCCTTTCGGCGCGCCGTGCTGCAATGAATCGAAGGAATGTTAAGATTCAGGTCTTGTCCACCGCGCGTCAATCGCTGAAAGGTTCAGGCAATGTTTGAACAAGCCTTTAAGAATATCGACGATATCCTGCGTAAAGAGGCTGGATGCACCACGGAACTGGACTACACCGAGCAGACTTCGTGGCTCCTTTTTCTGAAATATCTGGATGCGCTGGAGAAGGACAGGCGTGATGAAGCCGCGCTGCAGGGGAAGAAGTACTCCTTCATCCTCGACAAGCCTTACCGCTGGGAGGAATGGGCCGCGCCGTAAGGCAAAGACGGCCAGATTGACCACAATAAAGCGAAGACTGGCGACGACCTCGGCGACTTCGTCAACGGCAAGCTCTTTCCCTATCTGCACGGTTTCAAGCAGAAGGCCAGCGGGCCGAACACGATCGAATATAAGATCGGTGAGATCTTTGGCGAGATCAAGAACAAAATCCAAAGCGGCTACAACCTGCGCGAGATCATCGATCACATTGACGAACTGCGCTTCCGCTCGCAGACAGAAAAGCACGAGCTATCGCACTTGTACGAATCCAAAATCAGGAACATGGGCAACGCCGGGCGCAATGGCGGCGAGTATTACACTCCGCGCCCACTCATCCGGGCCATCGTGCGGGTCGTGCAACCGAAAATCGGCGAGAAAATTTACGATGGAGCATGCGGCTCGGCGGGCTTCTTGTGTGAATCGTTCGAGTATCTGAAATCGGGGAACCCTGGGAACGCCAATCTCCCGATTGGCGGGAGAAAAGACGCCATTCGGGAGAATGGCGTTCCCGGGCTTACTACCAAAGACCTCAAGATACTCCAGGAGCGCACCTTTTACGGTAAGGAAAAGAAGTCGCTGGCCTACGTCATCGGCATCATGAACATGATCCTGCACGGCATCGACGCGCCGAATATCATCCACACCAACACGCTCACGGAAAACCTCGCCGACATTCAGGAAAAGGACCGCTTCGACGTAGTGATGGCCAATCCACCCTTTGGCGGGCACGAACGCAAAGAAGTGCAGCAGAATTTCTCGATCCGCACCGGGGAGACGGCATTCCTGTTTCTTCAGCACTTCATCAAGATACTGAAGGCCAGCGGGCGCGGCGGTGTGGTCATCAAGAATACTTTTCTCTCGAACACCGATAATGCTTCAGTGAGCCTGCGAAAGATGCTGCTCGAAAGCTGCAGCCTGCACACCGTCCTGGATTGTCCCGGCGGCACATTCCAGGGCGCGGGAGTGAAGACCGTGGTGCTGTTTTTTGAAAAGGGCACAAAGACGCGTAGGGTCTGGTTCTATCAACTCGATCCCGGCCGCAACCTCGGCAAAACGAATCCGCTGAGTGATGACGACCTGGCCGAGTTTGTGAAACTGCAAAAGACGTTTGCCGACTCGCCAAAATCCTGGAGTGTGGATGCAAAGACCATCGACCAAGAGACCTTTGACCTCTCCGTGAAAAATCCGAACGGCGGCGAGGCCGTGACGCACCGTAGCCCGCAGGACATCTTAGACGAAATCGCCGCGCTGGACGGTCAGAGTGCCGAGGTGCTGCAAGCTGTCAGGGGGCTTTTGTGAAGACGCATTGGGTTACAAGGAAACTGGGCGACATCTGTCAAACTGGGTCAGGCGGCACTCCCTTGAAGGACCGAAAGGAATATTACGAAAACGGGACCATTCCGTGGCTCCTGAGTGGCGAGGTGAGCCAGGGAGAAGTAAAGTCCGCTACAAAATTCATCACTAAAGAAGGGCTTGAGAACTCATCTGCCAAGATTTTTCCTAAAGATACAGTCTTGGTAGCCATGTATGGCGCAACTGCCGGCCAGGTAGGCATCCTGAGATTCGAAGCAGCAACCAACCAGGCAGTGTGCGGAATTCTCCCGAGTAGACATTTCCTCCCAGAGTTTCTATTTTACTTTATGCTATCGAAGAAAGATGAATTGGTGGCACAAGCAGCTGGGAACGCGCAACCGAACATTTCGCAACTCAAGATCAGGAATACAGCTGTCCCCATCGTGCCACTTGCCGAACAGAAGCGGATCGTTTCGAAAATGGATTCTATTCTCAGGGAAACCCAGCGCCTCGAATCCATCTATCGGCAAAAGCTTGCTGCGCTCGAGGCGTTGAAAAAATCGCTGCTGCATGAGGCATTCAGTGGGCGGCTCTGAGAATAATCCCGGGAACGCCAATCTCCCGATTGGCGCGGTTGGCGGGGGGAAGGATGGCGTTAAAGATAAAGACGCCAATCGGGAGATTGGCGCTCCCAGGTTGTGGCACAGCCGTGGATATTTGCCGCACTTTGAAAGTTCCGAGGTGACGCAGCATGTGACTTTTCATCTGGCGGACAGCTTGCCGCAAAGCGTGCTGTTGCGACTTGAAGCCGAATTGAAGGCTCTCCCCGCGGGGAAGCGGGATGTCGAACGCCGCAAGCGGCTGGACGCCTGGATCGACGCGGGGCAGGGCTCATGCGCCCTGCGCAGGCCGGGCATCGCCGACATGGTGCAGGGATCGTTGCTGATTTTTGATTCGCAGCGTTACAAGCTGCTGGCGTGGGTGGTCATGCCGAATCATGTGCATGTCCTTTTCCAGCCGATTGCGGGATGGACGGTCGCGAAGATCGTGGCTTCGTGGAAGAAGTTCACGGCCCGCAGGATTTGCGATGAGCGGAGGGATGACGGCGATAAGACTGACGATCCTGTGTGGCACCGGGAGTATTGGGATCGGTATATTCGCGATCGCGGGCACTTCGAGCAGGCGGTTGAGTATATCCATCTGAATCCGGTGAAGGCGGGGCTTGTTGCTGCGGCTGAGGAATGGCGGTGGAGCAGTGCTTATTCCGGGAACGCCAATCTCCCGATTGGCGGGGTTGAGGGACAAAAAGAGGGCATTAAAAGCGCCAATCGGGAGATTGGCGTTCCCGGGTTGAAACCATGAATGAAGCGGAGACTCGCGCTGAGTATATTGATCCTGCTCTGAAAGCGGCGGGCTGGGGTGTTGTTGAGGGCAGCCGCATCCTGCGCGAGTACCCTATCACGCTGGGGCGAATCGAAGGGCATGGGCGCCGTGGCAAAGCACTGATCGCTGATTACGTGCTGGTCTATCGCAATCACAAACTTGCGGTTATTGAGGCCAAAGCATGGGATGAATCGCTGACCGAAGGTGTAGCGCAGGCCAAGGATTACGCCGGGAAGCTCGACATTCGTTACACCTATTCTTCCAACGGCAGAGATATCTACAGCATTGACATGACAGAAGGAAAGGAAGGCGTCGTGGATCAGTATCCGACGCCGGAGCAACTTTGGAACTTGACCTTCGCCGAAGTGAATGCCTGGCGCGACCGCTTCGCTGCCGTACCGTTTGAGGACAAGGGCGGCTATTTCCAGGGACGCTACTATCAGGACCTGGCCATTGAACGCGTGATGGAGGCTATCGCCGCGGGCAAGTCGCGCGTCCTGCTCACGCTTGCGACCGGCACGGGCAAGACGTTCATCGCGTTTCAGATTGCCTGGAATTTGTTTCACAGCCGCTGGAATCTGAGCCGCGAACCGGAGCGCCGCCCTCGCATCCTGTTTCTCGCCGACCGCAATATACTCGCGGATCAGGCCTACAACGCTTTTTCCGCCTTCCCGGAAGACGCCATGGTGCGTATCGCGCCGGAGGACATCCGCAAAAAAGGCAAAGTGCCAAAGAACGGCAGCCTGTTCTTCACCATCTTCCAGACGTTCATGAGCGGGCCGCCGAAGGACGGCAAGCCCTCGCCCTATTTCGGAGAGTATCCGCCGGACTTTTTCGACTTCATCGTCATTGACGAATGCCATCGCGGCGGCGCGAACGATGAGAGCAACTGGCGCGGCATCCTGGAATATTTCGCGCCCGCCGCGCAACTCGGCCTCACCGCGACGCCCAAGCGCAAAGACAACGTGGACACTTACGCCTACTTCGGCGAGCCGGTCTATATCTACTCGCTCAAAGAGGGCATCAATGACGGCTTTCTCACGCCGTTTAAGGTGAAGCAGATTTCGACAACGCTCGATGAGTATGTCTATACGCCGGACGACAAGCTGATCGAGGGCGAGATTGAAACCGGAAAACGCTATACGGAAACCGACTTCAACAAAATTATCGAGATTAAGGAGCGCGAAGCGCACCGCGTGAAGCTCTTCATGGAGCAGATCAATCAGAATGAAAAAACTCTGGTCTTCTGCTCGACGCAGGACCACGCGCTGGCGGTGCGCGACCTGATCAACCAGATGAAGACCAGCAAGGACCCGAACTACTGCCAGCGCGTCACAGCGAACGACGGGGCGCTCGGCGAGCAGCACTTGCGGGATTTTCAGGACAACGAAAAGAGCATCCCCACCATCCTGACCACATCGCAGAAGCTCTCCACTGGCGTCGACGCGCGCAACATCCGCAACATCGTGCTGATGCGCCCGATCAACTCGATGATTGAGTTCAAACAAATCATTGGGCGCGGCACGCGGCTCTACGACGGGAAAGACTACTTCACGATCTACGATTTCGTTAAGGCGCACCATCACTTCAGCGATCCCGAGTGGGACGGCGAACCGCTTGAGCCTGAGCCAAAGACCCCGCGTCCCGACTCGCCGCCGCCCGGCCCGCTTTTCCCGCCAGGGCCGGGGCCAGAACCGGGGCCGCGCCGCCAGAAAATCAAGGTGAAACTGGCCGACGGCAAAGCCCGCACCATCCAGCACATGATGGTCACAAGTTTCTGGCACCCGGACGGCACACCAATGTCCGCGCAGCAATTTATGGAAATGCTCTTCGGCAAGCTACCCGATTTCTTCAAGGACGAAGCTGAACTCCGCGCAATTTGGAGCGCTCCCGATACGCGCGCAAAGCTCCTGCAAGGGTTGGCGGAGAAGGGCTTCGGGCGGGACCAGATGGCCGAGATGCAGAAGATTATTGACGCCGAGAAGAGCGACCTTTTCGATGTGCTGGCGCATGTCGCCTATGCCTTGCCGCCGCTCACTCGCGAGGAAAGAGCCGCGAACGCCAAAGTGGTGATCAGCGGCCGCTTCAACACCAAGCAACAAGCATTCCTCGAATTCGTGCTCTCCCAGTACGTAAAAGTCGGCGTGCAGGAACTGGACCAGGAGAAGTTGTCTCCCTTATTGAAGCTCAAATACAACAACGCCATCGCCGACGCCGTGGCCGACTTGGGCAGGCCGGAAGAAATAGGGAATATTTTCTCCGGGTTTCAGAAGTATCTCTATCAGAAAGTGGCGTGAGAGAATCCAACCAAGGGAAATATCTCAACCGGCAGATTCAGGAACCGCCTGGTTCGAGCAGAGCAGCGAGTGCAGAATCACCACCGTAAGTCCGCCGGAAATCACAGGCTGCTGCACGACGAACCTCACCATCAGTGGCATGGCCTGCAGGACTTCCGGCGAGACGAACAATCCTCCCAGGCCGACGAGCAGGGAAAGACCTGCCACCATGAATTTCCGGTCGTCCCAATCCACACTCGCGAGCATGTGTACGCCGTGCATGAAAACGATGCCAAAGAGCAGCGTCGCCGCCGCTGAAATTACCGGTTGCGGTACGAGTACCAGCAACATATCGAATTTGATAAAGCCGCCCAGAGCGATCAGGAGAATGCCTGCCGCGAGCGTGGCGTAGCGCGAGCCCACGCGCGTCGCTCGCAGCATGCCGATGTTGTCGGGATACGCGATGGTGCTGAAACCGCCAACGATTGCGCCGATCACCGATCCGAGCGCCACACCAAACACTCCCTGCGCCATGCGCTCTTCCGGCAACTTCTCGTCTCCCCAATCCGCAACCATCTGGTACATGGCCATTGAGCCCATGCCCGGCGGGATCAGCACGAGCAGAAAGACGGCCACGAGATCGGCCCTCACGGCGAATCCAAATGGGAACCACTGCGGCGTCAAAAGCCAGGGCGCGCTCGAGACTCCAGCAAAGGAAATTGGCCGGAACAGCGCGTAACAAGCCGTGCCCGCAGCCAGCCCCGCCAGGATCGCTCCGCGGCGTAGCCACGCGCTGCCCCACAATGTCACTGAGACCAGCACCGCAACGGCGACTCCTCCCGCTAAAATATTCACAAGGGGAAATCCGGGGCTCGCGGGAGCACCGATCCAGTTCGGCAACGCCACGTCGGCGATCTGGATGATCACCAGCATCACCATGATTCCGGAAATGACCGGCGCGCGCAGAAAGCGAGCCAAAAGTCCGATGAAACTCCACCGACGGATCGGCACCGTCAGCACGCACCAGAGCAATGACGCGACGAAAAATGATCCGTAGGCCGCGCCGAGTCCTGCGCCCTGCATGTGGCCGACCGCGAGCAGAGCGGCAAAGTTTCCGGCATACGGTCCCTGAACGATCGGAAGCCGCAGCAGCAGGACCGACTGCAGAATCGTGATGATGCCGCAGACTGCGAAGGCCATCCCATAGAGATAGGCGATCTGTTCTGCAGACAGGTCAAACGACCTGCCCAGCAGACCGGGGAAAACGAACATTCCAGTCATTCCGAAAATATTCTGGAGGCCGAGGACCAGCGCCTGCCCGGGCGGCAGGCGGTCATTGATGCCGACTTCAAATATGCCGCGAGGGGATGCTTGCGTCGTCAATGGACCGGCGGCCATGAAATCCTTTTCGCGAAATGTCCGTGCAAGTTTCCGGCGCGGTTTCGTGGCGCTGGCGTCTCGCCGGCGGCTTGGTAGTCCGTTGCACGGCACAAACCCGCCGGCGGGACGCCGGCGCTACGAAAAGCCTGTCCTGCAACGAAATTTAGCGCTTTCGTTCCACTGGCAAGCATGGGAGTGAGAAATCGGCGCTAACCCTTCGGTTTCTCGCTGCCTTCGATGTCGCGCACCGGAGTTTCGGGAGTCAGCCCGCCGCGCCGCCGCGTTACCGTATTCGCGCCATTTTTCTCCCAATCGCCGGCGACGGCGTTCCGCGCAAACTGGTCCCACGCCGCATTCCAATCGCCCAGGAATAGCCGTGCCACGGCGGACGAATCCGTGAGCGCGGGCAGGCCCAGTTCCTGCCAAATCGTCTGCGCGCGTTCCATGAATTCGCGCGCGGGCAGGGCCAGGGGCGGCATGGGATGTTTGAGCGTCGCGTCCATCAGCATCGTTGAATCCAGCGCTTGCGGGCCAGACTTTGGCGCATGGCCCCGCGAGCGATAGGGTTCGATGTGCACGTCCTCGACGGGATTCGAGCGGTAAGCGAGCGACCAAAGCACGGCGTCGGTGTTGGATGGATCGATGTCTTCGCTGACGGCGATCACGATCTTGCCGCAGTCCGCTTGTTTCGCGGCGGCGCCTTGCAATCCGCGCCAGACTCTCGGTACGCGGCGTGCCGTTCGCGAATTGCAGAAAAATGACCGGGCGAATATTGCTGAGCGGCTCGTGCATGACGACGCGGCGAATGCCTTTAATCGATAGCTGATCGCGCAGGTGGGCAAGGAAGCTCGGCTCGTAGGCCACTTTTTTGATCACGCTCGATTCGCTCGGCGTAACCTGGCTGATGATCGAAGGGAATACCGGCTTGCGCCGGTGCGTGATCGCGGTCACCTGCATGATCATGTTGTAGTCTTCGAGCGCGACGTATCCGTTGCTCTCGCCAAACGGCCCTTCGGGCTCGAGCAAATCGGAATCGATCAGCCCTTCGATGACGATCTCGGACTCCGCCGGAACTTCCAGATCGATCGTCACGCACTTGGCCATTCGGATCGGCGCGCCCGACCACTCCTCCGGCCATCGTCATTTCGTCCACGCTGGTGGGAAATTTTTGCGGCCCGGTATAAATCACCACCGGGCGCGCAGCCCATCACGATCGCGCATGGCATCGGCTCGCGCCGCTCGCGGTACTTCACCCAGTGGAGATAGCCGCCCGCGCCGCCGATCCGCGAGGACATGCGCACGCCCAGCCGGTCGGTCTCTTTCAGCGCGCCGCGATAGGTTCCCATGTTGCGAATGCCGGTCTCGGGATCGCGCGTGATGCAAACGTAGCCGTGAGATAAGGCGCGGAGTCGAAACCGGGAGTGGAAATCGGCACCGGAAGGCTCGCCAACCCTCCGCCGGATTTTCGCAGTTCATCGCCTTGAATCACTACTTCCTGGCAGGAAGGGGAATTCACGAGTGACGGGAGCAATGGGATTCGCGATTGCGCGTGTCCAAGCGGCGCCGATCTCTTCAACCGCGCAACCCATGCCAACAGCATAAATCTTCGGCGAAGCGGCAAGCGCCCCGACCACAACCGGAATGTCATAGCGGCGTCCACGGGAGTCAACCACATTCGTGAAAAGAAACGCGCGGCGCTCCTCTTCCGGAATGCCGCCCAGAAATTGGCAGCGCACGAGCGGATGCAGTTCCGTATCTTTATTGATCGGCCGGTCGATCCGAATGAGCAGGCCTTGCGCCTCGAGCAGAGCCAGGTGCGTCTGAAAATCCAGGCTTGGTTTTTGAACCGGCTGCGCGTTACCGCTCATTGCCATGCTCCCATCGAAGACTTCCCATGCTATTTCCACCAGTACACAAGAATAACTGAAAGAATCGCGGTGACGACAAGTTGCAGCATCGCCCACGGCAGGCAGATGCGAAATATTTCGCCATCGCGCCCTTTCACGTTCGCAAGCGAAGCCGTGTAACGCAATCTGCGTGGGCTTCAGCGCGTTCGGCGGCCCCATGGTCACCACCGTAATGATTCCAACCAGCACCATGAGCGGTATCCCCAGCGTGGGCGCGATCGAAACCTGCATTCGTGAAAAAAGAAAATCTCCTGGCAGGCCCTGGCCGAACGCCATGCCTCCCAGAAATGCCACCAGGGGATAGAGGGACGAGTAAACGAACGTTCCGCCCTTGGCCAGAATTTTCCCAAGCAGGGCGATCTGGCCGGAATCCACCATCAGATAAACCGTCGCGCTCCCGACGCAAAGCGTCGAGATGCTTCTGCCGCTTCGCTTGCTCGCAACGACGAAATCCTTTGCGGCATGCGCCTTTTTGCGGCGGAACAGGTAGCACACCATCGCGGTAACAAAAATGTAGAAGCCGGCCGTCGTGAAAATATTAATCGAGATGCGGTTGTATCCCCAGGCAGCGACGCCGAATTGAAAGTGGTCGAGCCATTCCGCCAACGCTGCGAACTCGCGTGACGATGACGATGACCACGCCCAGAAGCAGCGGCGCGTAGGCTTTGAACAATCCCATCGCGGAATACGATGGCCTGCGCGGGCGCGGCGTCCTGCGGATTTCCTGGCAGCTCGCCGCTTGGCAATCCGCCCGTAGACGTAAAGCCCCGCGAGTGAAATCGCCGCTCCCGCGATCATCATCAGAATGTAGTAGGAGGGCCAGACCTGCGTAAACAGAATGATCGCAATGACGTTGGCGAGCCCCGTCGTCCAGAACAGCGCTTGCGTCTTCCAGGCAAAAAAACGGAATCCGAGAATTTTCATGAAACCCAGCAGGGAAAGGAACACCAGAGGGATCGTAAGCAACCCGGCCACGCGAACAATATCCACGACCGGGACGTGGCTTGCGGCATTGGAAATGTTGGGCGCGATGAAAAGACTATTGAAGGGAAGCGTCCACGAAAAATAGACCAGGTAACTTGTCGTCGCCTGCACGCCGTCGAAACCGATCTCGACCAGGCCGGGAATCGTGACCGGATACGTCGCAAACCCGTTGAACGCGCCGATGAAACCGCTGACGAGCGTAACCAGCGCGACCGATCTTCCTTCCACGATCGTGGCTCGGCAGCATCGAGCGGATCGATTCGAGCAGGATTTCCAGCAACCCGGTGCTGCGATAGGCCTGCCCAAAAATTTGCCCGGTGTACAGGACCAGGAAGCCGGTCCACATCGTCAGGTTGCCCCAAGCCGATGCCTCCAGGCTTTTCAAGAAACGGCATGCGGTAAAACGCCAGCACCAGCACAAATTCGACGATCCAGGCGGAAAGGCTGGCCCGGAGCGCATCCATCTTGAAAATCAGAAATGCGGAAAACAGCACGGCGAAGGGCAAAAGCGCGCCGGCAACACCCAAACTAACATTCAACGAAAACCTCCGCAGCACAGCCGCGATCAGCAAGAGAAGATTAAAGAGCGCGCACAATTAAAACACGCTCAACGTGTTTGTCAATGCGTGTCTGCAGGGTCGTCTCTGTGTACTCTGTGCCCTCCGTGTTAAAGTTTCTGGAATGCGTGCGAAAAAGATTTAACACAGAGGGCACAGAGACCACAGAGAAAGACAAGATTTCTGCGCGCACTCGAGAGAGGCAAGCCGTGAGGATTGACGTTCATGCGCACTATTTTCCGGTCGAATACCTGGACCGCTTTGATCGTTATGGAGGCAATCAAGCCACGGCATTTATTCGCAAAGCGAAAATGGCCTCCGCGGATTCAAGCGGCCTCGAAGCCAATCTCCGCAACATGGATCTCGCAAAAGTGGATATACAGGTGCTCTCCGTCTCGAGCCAGCTTCCCTATTTCGCGAACGAAACTGATGCCGTTGACGCCGCGAGGCTCGGCAACGATATTTACGCGCGCGCGGTCCGCGAATATCCGAAGCGCTTCGCGGCGTTTGCCTGCACGCCCCTGCCGCACGTTGCCGCGTCGATTGTTGAAATGCGCCGCGCGCTCGACGATCTTGGTATGGTGGGCGTGACCACCGGCACCATGGTCCTTGGAAAGAGCATCACCGATCCAGCATTCGCCGAATTCTTTGCCGAGCTCAACCGCCGCAAAGCCGTTCTCTTCCTTCACCCAATGGGCGAGAACCCAGGATTGCAATTGATCGAGTCCACCAAACTGACCTGGCCGATTGGCGCCCCCCTCGAAGACACCATCTGCATGCTGCAATTCATGCAGGCAAATATTCCCGATCGTTTTCCAGACATCAAGATCATACTGCCGCACCTCGGCGGCTTTGCTCCTTTCCTGACGGCTCGCATCGACCAGTTGAAGGAACGTTTCCTGCCGGCCACTGCCACGCCGCCCAGCGTCCAAGCCAAATATTTTTGGTACGACACCATCAACGGCAATCCCTGGGCGCTCCTGTGCACTCAGGAAGCCGTCGGATCAGATCGCCTTTTGCTCGGCTCGGATTACCCGTTCTGGCGCGATGACGCATATAAACATTGCGTAGATTACGTCGCGGAGGCAGGGCTTTCGGCAGGAGATGTCGTTCGCGTTCTCGGGGGAAATGCTCAAAGATTGCTTGGCGTGGGAGGGCTTTGAAGTACCCACTGTTTACTCTAAGGAAAACGACGCCCGATTCTGGGGCAATCGAGGGTCCGAGTCAGATTATATGTGATATACATTCAGGTCATAGAGAACCCAGAAGTTGATCTGCCGGAAATCATGTCGACAACGGCGAATTCGATTGAACGCAGGCCGGGGGGCTTGAAGTTTCCCAGGTCAGTCTTATTCTTGTGTTCGCCCACTTTGGTTGGATGCATTCTGTTCGCCTTCTCGTTCCCTCTTCGTCGCCACATTCCGCTCTCCACGAATTGGACATTTTCGGACATATTCTTTATTTGGTGGGTACTGATTGCGCCCTTATCGACCATCGGAGCCATCGCATTATTCTTCTCCAGGGAATATCGTCACAGGCAGAGTTCCTTCGGGAAGGTCATTGGAGTTCTTGTTTTGGTTGTCACCGTCGTTATGAACGGCTATCTAGCGTATGCGATGTGGGCCGCCGTTTATTTCTAGCCCTGGCGCAGGCATTACCACACTCTAAGTCATGATCTCCGCGCTTTGCGTCCTCCCGTTGGAATTTGATGTGCTCCGGGCTAGGCGACAGACTCTCCCAACGCCTTACGAAATACTCGCCGCAAGAAAACACCAATCAGATGTCGCTTATACTCGGCGCTGCCTTCATGGTCGTCGACCAGATCGGCAACGTCTGCAATTGCATTCGCAGCATGAGGCAGTCGCTTCTCAACGTCACCGCGAGAACCTGTCAGCAGCTTTTCGGCGTCGAAACCGCGCGTTGGAAAGGGACACATGCAACCTACGGCGACTCGAGCAGATGTGAATGTGCGTCCATCATCCGGCGTCTCGAGCCACAATCCTAGACCGAGAGTGGGGCGCTCATGCACTTGAAATTTCATATAGCCGGAGCGGTGAGCCGGCTTCGCGCAAGGAACCGAAATTTTCGTCAGAATCTCTCCTGGCTGAAGATTGCTGGAGTACGCGCCCCCGATGAGTTCCCCAACGGGAATTTCCCGCGCGCCCGCCGCACCCTCCACCCTTACCGTGCCTCCCAGAACCAGGAGAAGTGTCGCCGGATCGGAATGCGGCTCGGCGAAACAAAGATTGCCGCCCAGCGTTCCGGTGGCGCGCACGCGCACATTGGCCACCTGCGATTCCATTTCCGCCAGGATGGGCTGATTTTTCCCGCACCAGCGTCGAACGCTCAATGCTGCGGTGCGTCGATGTGGCCCCGATTTCGAGAGAGCCGTTGCGCGCTTCGATCGAATCGAGACCGGGAACCACTTTGAGGTCGATCAGGTGCTTATAGTTCAAAGCCTGATGCTTCATGGCGAGCAAAAGTTCCGTGCCGCCCGCATAGAAACCCGCATCCTCGCCATAGTGCACCAGCATCTGCGAGGCTTCCGCGACGCTGGCAGGCTGATGTATTTCAAATCGGCTGAGTGTAGTCATAGGTTAAGTTGGAATTCTTTGCCCAAACTTCTAGGCGCACTTGCCGTAGCTCAAGTGGAACAGGCTTCAGCCTGTTTTCTTTTGCTTTTTGCACGCGCAAAAGGCACACAGACTAAAGTCTGTGCCACCACAGACGCGAGCTACAGCGTCCCCTTTTTCAATTGCAATGCCTTCCACACGCGCTCGGGAGTCAGAGGCAGCGTCCTCATGCGCACGCCCGTAGCCTGGTGCAGCGCATTCGCGATGCACGGAGAGATGGGATTCACGGCTCCCTCACCGCCGCCCTTCGCGCCATAGGGCCCCACGCCATCGCGATTTTGCACCAGCTTCATTTTGATATTTCCGGCCAGGTCGGAGAAACGCGGCACGCGATATTCGAGCATCGTTCCGTTCATCAACTGCTGACCGTCGTAAATCAATTCCTCGAACAAACCTGCTCCCAGGCCCATGGTGGCAGCGCCGAGGTCCTGGCCCTCCGTCATCGCCGGGTGAATGGCCAGCCCCACGTCGCCGATCGTGACCAGCGTATCGAGCGAGATTCTTCCGGTGTCTTCGTCGAGCGCAATCTCGACGCCGACGACGCCGATTTCCCAGAACACGGGGACAAGTTTCAGGTCTCCGGCCTTCCGCAGGTAGGCTCGGCCAATGATGCTGCAGCCCTCCATCTTGAAAATATTTTTCCAGAATTTCAGGCCAGGTCATCCGAGTATCGCCGCAGCGAATGCCGCCGCGTTCTTCGACGAATGAATCTTCCGGGACTCCCAATACATCAGCGGCCATCACTTTGCATTGCGCGATAGCTTCGCGGCACGCTTCCAGCACCGCGCGGCCCATCAATGTGGTGGTGCGGCTGGCCCCGGTCGAGCGTTCGAACAGCGTCACCGCGGTGTCAGACCCCACCAGTCTGACTTTTTCGAGCGGCACTCCCATTTCTTCCGCGGCAATTTGCGTCAGGACCGTGTGACTGCCCTGGCCGATCTCCGTGCTGCCGCTCAATACGGATACCGAACCGTCCGCGTACACCTGCACCATAGCCAGCGTCACGGGATGCGCTCCCGCATCGCTCGCCGAGCAGCACACGGAGCGCCCGTGCCCCGGCGCGAGCGGACGATCCATCCGCAGCATGCGCGTGGCTTCGCGAATATCGCCGGGAATGTCCGCATCAATGGGACGCATGCCGGGGTGAATCGACTCGCGGCTCTGCGCCAGATTTTTCAGGCGGAACTCCAGCGGGTCGCTGCCGGACATTTCCGCAAGCTCATCGATCTGCGATTCTCCGGGAAACGTAACCTGCGCGCCGCCCAGGCCGCGATAGGAACTCGCCGGCACGGTGTTCGTGTACACCGCGAAACAATCGATCTTCACGTTGGGAATGCGGTAGGGCCCGACGATCCGATTGGCCGCCTTTCTGCACACCATGGGGCTGTTTTCCGCGTACGCGCCGGTATTCAAGTGAATCGTCGCCTGCCGCGCCACAAGATGGCCCTCGGCATCCACGGCGGTCTTGATGCGAACGCGCGCGTCATCCCCGCGCGTGGTGAGGAAGGCTTCCTCCACGCTCAATTGCAGCTTCACGGGCCGGCCTGATTTCCACGAGCAAGCGGCAACGAGTGGCTCAATTTTGGTGTAGGACTTGCTGCCGTAGCCGCCGCCGATATACGGCACGATTACGCGCACGCTGTTAAGCGGCAGGCCGAACACTTGCGCGACATCGTGGCGCACCATGAACGGATGTTGCGCCGAGGAGTACACCGTCAGATGTCCCCTGCGCATCGTAATCGGCGATGGCGACATACGGCTCCATGGCGTAGGCATACACCATGGGGAAATAGAATTCGCCTTCGGCGATGTGCGCGGCTGAGGCCAAAGCCGCGTCCACATCGCCCCATTCCACATGCACGGCCTGGCAAATATTTCCCGACGCGCCGGGGAAATCGTCGAAGCCCCGGAAAGCGCCGCCGGCAAAATCTCTTTCGTGGATGCGTGGCGCTCCCGGCGCCAGCGCGGTATCCACATCGAGTATTGCTTCGAGTTCCTCGTATTCGACGGCGATCATTCCTACGGCTTCTTGCGCTGCCAGTTCGTTTTCGGCAATTACAGCGGCGACCGGCTCGCCCACGAAACGGACCTGGCCAATCGCGATCAAGGGGTGATCCTTCACTCCGTGTCCGTAATACGGGTGCAGGCCGTGAAGATCATTGCCTGTCAACACGTCGATCACGCCCGGATGGCTCAAGGCAGCCGAAACGTCGATGGAGAGAATTCGCGCGCGCGCGAACGGGCTGCGGAGAACCTTCGCCCAGGCCATGTGTTCCAGAATCATGTCGCTGGTATATACGGCGCTTCCTGTTACTTTCGCGATGCCATCCCCGCGCGGCACAGAATGATTGACGACTGCGAAATCGCTCAGCTCCTTCACTTTTGTCCTCGCATCTCCGCTGCCGCCTGGCGAATCGCATTCAGTATCGGCAAATAGCCCGTACAACGGCACAAGTTGCCATTCATGTGCGCGACGATTTCAGCGTCCGTGACGTCTGACCTCTCATCCAGCAACGCTTTCGCAGCCAGAATCATCCCGGGCGTACAGAATCCGCACTGAAACGCAAAATGATCGAGGAATGCCTGCTGCAACGGATGCAGACGTCCCGATTCATCCGCCAATCCTTCAATCGTGGTGACTCGTTTCCCGCGGACTTCATAGGCGAGGTACGTGCAGGCGCTCACCGGGACGCCGTCCACCAGGACCGTGCAACTGCCGCACACCTGGGCCTCGCAGGAAAGCTTCACTCCCGTCAAGCGGCAGCGTCCGCGCAAGACTTCAGCGAGTGATTCTCTCGGCTCAATTTCGAGTTCGATCGGCCTTCCGTTCAGTGCAAAGCCAATGTTCATCAGGGCTCCTTGTTCAATCTGTCGGCCTCGCGAATTGTCCCTGGATATTTCTAGCAAATTCGGCAAACGCCTGCGTCGTCCTCCGCCGGATGGGAACGGCGCCCAGCGTAGCCAGCTTACCCAAAATTTCGATGGATGCTTCAAAACGCATTTGCGTTCCGGAGGGACCCGGGACCAAGGCCACTTGCATGGAGCCCGTCATACGGTTCAAGCCCATTGAGTCCGCGCCCTTGACGCTCGCTTTAAGCAAGGATGGTTCCACGGTTTCCGTGACGCGCACGTCCAAATTCATGGTGATCTTGAAAGGACCGATCTTCTCGCTCACTGTGGCGGAGTACGCCTCCGTTCCTTCCCCCTGCAAGGGCGCGACGTTTTCGACTCCCGGCAAGAGACCCGTCAGTCGCGGCGTATCGCGCAGCAGCTTCCAGACTTCATCGATCGGCGCGTCGAGAAGTAATTCCTCCGCAAGTTTCAACAGCATGGTGTTGTCTTCACCAAAAGTTTATCTCTGCCGCCCCCGCTTGAGGTCACACGTATTGTGCCACGTCGCTTGATCAGTCAAGATTTTTTGTGTTGCGGAATTTTTGGATGGCTTATGGAATGCGCAAAAACAGAACAGCGGATGCGCCTTGAGCAATCGCCCTAGACGCATCCGCTGCAGATACCCGAAGATCCCGGTGCTGAGGAAACTTACTTGCCGCCGACCTCACCCCTCGCGGGATTCCTTACTTTGTCGGTGAAAGCTTGCTCTTCTTCCGCCACGCAGGGAAGCTCTTCCATGAATGCGCGGTCTCCGAGGAGCTTCTTGAAGTATTTGGTGTCGCTCTGCCAAAGCCCGGTATAGGACCCCGGGTCATCTACGGTGAACTGCCATGACAGGGTGACGGCATCCACGCGCTTGAAGCGCTCGATCAGGTGCAACTTCTCGCTGCGTGGATCTCCATAGAAATCGAGCCAGGTCCTGTCGTTAAAGCCGACGGAATCTACGACGAACGTATCTCCGTCCCACTTTCCAATAGCGTGTCCCATCCAGGTCGGCTCCGGGTCTGTGGGATGACCACGCCCATCGGCCCAGATGTCGCGGCGTTCGTGCTCACGCTCGAAAAACTGCATCACCCGGCCCGGAGTTTGAACGAACTCAAAGGGTTGCGGATACATTTCGACGCGCGGAATGCCCGTGGGCCTGCATTTTGTGATCGGGTCATTGTCAAACTGGACCATTCTCGGCCCGTAACTGGGTTTGTTGGCGTCGAACTGCTGCTTACCCCAGGCGGTAAATCCTGGAGGACCCTCTTTGCTGGGCGTGGCATAAATCCCCTGGCCCTTGATATTGTTGAAAAATTGCCAATATCCGGAAATGTCGTGGGGATCGAACGCCGCATCCTTGGATGACGTCGCTCCCTTGGCTTGACCTCCCGCCGCTTTGGCGGGCGTCGAGGATTGAGCCAACAACATATAGGACAGACCAACCACCGCTGCCAGCGCAGCAACCAAACTCATGGCGCGAATTCGCATTTCATTACTCCTTCCAGATTCAAGATTCTTGGCTTGGGCTCAGTTTCGGAAGCTCACCCGGGAAAAAACCGCAGAGCACCGTGTCACCACAGGTGCTCCGCGATAATCTCCCGCGATCTGACAAAATCATCCCGCCACTGCGCACTAATACGTCGGTGCGTTCTCCGTGGGCGTCAATTCATGACCATCCGCGAACACTACTTTCTTCAAATTTCCTACCGGTGTGCCCGCTTTGGCTGGGTTCAGGATAATGGTGACCTGATCTCCGGGCTTCAGCACTTCCCTGGACCAGCCGGATCCACGGACCAGTTTTCCCGGGCTGATCGTTTCGCAAGCCCAATGCACGACGTTCCCCTTGTCGTCCTTGGCGTCAAAATAAATTTGGACATGAGGATTTACAAACTGAAAGTCCGTGATGGTGGCCTTCAGCGTCAAAGGGTTCTTGGTGTCATAAATCGCTCCCCCGTGGTGCGCAAACGCCGGTCCGCACACCAATACAAGGCCTGTAAGTAAGGCGAAAAACACGAATAGCCTGGTCTTCATACTGCCCTCCACGTGACAAAATTTTGGATTGACGTACATCAAGCGCCAGAGAAACCCTCACTCAATATTGTATACAGGCCTGACAGATCACTCGGTAAGCAAAAGATACATGAATTCTTCTGTTGGTGCAAGCCATTTTGGCCCGCAGGGAGGTTTGAACCAACAGCGCTTTCATTTCTACTACGAAGTGTGATACACAAGCGCGCAATGTGGCACGAGGGTGCTTCGGGAGGCGAGCTATGCGATTAATCAGGATTGTGGTTGTTGCGAGCATTCTACTTTTCTTTTCTCCATTCGGACACGCGGCAACGCTCACCGGCACGGTGAAGGGTCCGGACGGGGCTCCTTTTGAAGGCGCGTTTGTCCAGGCCATAACTGGGAAGACAACGATCAGCGTGCTCTCCGACAAGCAAGGGCAATACCGCGTGGAGAATCTCCCCGCCGGAGAGTATCAGGTCCGCGTGAGGGCTGTTGGCTTCACTGTGGAACCCCGCAGCGCGGTGAACCTCACGGCAGCGCAAAATATGTCGTTTGATTTCGCGCTTCAAAAAGGGACAGTTCGGTGGAGCGACATTAGTCTTTATCAGGGAAGGAAACTGCTGCCACCTGGCCCCGGCAAGGACCTGCTCGAGGCTAACTGTTTCGTCTGCCATGCCTTCCAAACCAGAATGGCCTCCGTCCGCCGGGACGCCGATGGCTGGCGCGACCGCGTCAGTTACATGCGGCAAGCCATGGCTTTTCAATTGAGCGCAAGGTTCACCGACGAGAAGGCTGAACAGGTAGCCTCCTATCTGAACAGCGTCTTTGGCCAGGATGCGACGGCCCCGAAATCTCCCGCCGATGTCCCGGGGTACAAGGAAACCCTCCGGCCCTTCGCCGACGAAGCTATGAATATCGTTTACGTCGAGTACGACGTGGCTGGCTCGAGGGGCCTGCCTTGGAGCGCCGCCCCCGACAAAGACGGAAATCTTTGGATGCCTCAATACGGAAGAGGAAATGAAGTTACGCGCTTCAATCCAAAGACCGGCGAAATCAAGAGGTTCCCGCTTCCCTTCGATCAGACTGCTGGCGTTCACTCGTCCGTGCCGGGACCCGATGGGATGGTCTATTTCACCGAGTTCGCCTTGAACAAACTTGGAAAACTCGATCCCAGCACGGGAAAGATCACGGAATTTCCAGATGATTTCACCATGGAAGGCCGGCGTTCAGACAAGCACACGGTCCGCGTGGATCCTAAGGGGAACCTGTGGTCCTCCGGCAGTCCATTGAGCAAGTACGATCCGGAGACCGGCAAGTACACGCATTTCAATGAAGTGCCGTCGTCCTATGGCATCACCTTCGACAAGGATGGCAATGTGTGGTTCTGCGTCCTCCAGAAGGACGGCAAGATCGGCAGAATTGATGCGAAAACGGAGAAAGTGACGCAGTGGTCTCCCCCCACCCAAGGCACGCCTCAGCGGCTGGCCGTCGATTCTGATGGAATCGTCTGGTTTGGCGAGCGCACCGGAAACAAAATCGGAAGGTTTGACCCGAAAACCGAGACCTTCAAGGAATATCCCTTGCCGGGCCCGGCCGCGACCCCCTACGCCTTAACGGTAGATAAGCGAGGCGTATGGTACGCATCCACCGACCAGGATCTGCTTGGACGGCTGGACCCCAATACCGGCAAGGTGATCGAATATCCATTCCCTCACTCCGAGGCCTTGATGCGGGAATTCTTTATTGATGCCCAGGGTAAAATCTGGTTCGCCACACCGCCCAACAACCGGATAGGTTATTTTTATTTCGCGGGCGCCAATGAGCGCGCAAGTAAATAAGGCGCGGTAGAGAGTAGGGTGCGGGCTCCGAGTCGCCGACGCCCGCCCGGGCGGGCTTTGGCGACGGCGCGTGGAGCCCGGCGTGAAGCCAAGTTACATGGGACACCTCAAAATAAAGTGGCTATCTTAAGGTTCCCTTAATGTTGGTTGGAGTAGTTCTCTTTCACCAAAATTTTCTCGCGGCCTTGGTGTAAGGCCAAATTAAATAAGCGATTTTCAATAGGGGTGGGTTCCTGACCGTGTTCTTTGGGGGGATTCGTAGTCGCCATCAGAACGGCGATCACGCCGCGAGGCCTATGCTATCTCTGATCACCGAAATAACTCACCGACGCCTTGCAATCAATGGGGATTTCCTGCATTTTTTGGGCAACCGGGAATTGGTCTAGCAGTGGAAACACGGGGTGGAATGGCTTGCAGACGTATCGCGAATCGGAATCGACAGCTACTTAGTCCCGCGTGAGGAGGAAAGCAAAATGGGTGTTCCAACATTGAGAATTGGGAAACTGTTTCGGGGTGTAGGTGTGGTTGCGTTGCTCTTCTTGTTGGCGGCAATTCCAGTATTGGCCCAAATCCCAACAGGCACAATTCTGGGCGTGGTGAAGGACTCCTCGGGCGCAGTAGTGCCGGGCGCCACGGTAACCATCCTTAGCCCGGATATCGGCCTGACTCGAACTGTGACAACTGGCGATGATGGCGCGTATCGCGTTCCGAGCCTGCCGACCGGCCACTATGACGTCAAGGCGGAGCGTGCCGGCTTCAAAACGGAGACCCAGCAAGGGCTGACGTTGAACGTTGGCGACAATGCCACGGTCAATTTCAGTTTGCAAGTGGGGACATCGGCACAAGAAGTGGTGGTCGAAAGCGAAGCGCTGGCGGTGAACACCAGCACGAGCGCACTGGGCGGGCTGGTCAACGAGCAGCAGATGAGCGACTTGCCGCTCAATGGCCGGAACTACATGGACCTCAGCTTGATGCAGCCCGGTGTCACGCAGGACAGGAATAATGGGCAATACCAGGGGGCGAGCACCCAGTACAGCTCCAACGGGGCCCCCGTACGATCCAACAACTTCACACTGGATGGCTCCCCGGTGTCGACGCTAATGGGCCGCGCCCCTACTTCTGAGTCCGGCAATTCGATGGGAGTGGATGGAATAAAAGAGTTCAAGGTGATCACGAGTAATTTCACAGCTGAGTACGGAATGACCATGGGCAGCCAGATGGCTATGGTTAGCAAGAACGGGACCAACCAGTTTCACGGGGACGCGTTTGAATTCCTGCGGAACAGCGCGCTTGACTCTCGGCAATTATTTGATTTGCCTGCCTCCGCGCTCAATGGCAAACGGTTGCCGGAATTCCAGAAGAACAACTACGGCGGCTCCTTTGGCGGCCCCATCAGGAAGGACAAGACGTTCTTCTATGGAGTCTTTGAGGGCCTCGCGCAAAAGTTGGGAGTGTCGCCTCTCCTCACCGTGCCGGCTCAGGGTTGTCACCCGAGCGACGCATCCGCGGCCAACAATTATGGGGCCGGGGAAGTAATCACAAACGTATCCTGCCCCCAGCTGGGAGCCAATCCCTCGGCATCGTCCCCTTCGACGGCATGTCCAGCGGTCTCAAACTGCGTAGTCCTCAATACGCTGATTGCGCCACTGTTCTATGCTATCTACCCGAACGCGCAGAACCCGTACTTTGGTGGTACAGGACCAAATAATGGTGCCACTGGGTATTCCTATCCCTCCTCAGACCTCACACACGAACAATATGGGCAGATGCGGGTGGACGAGAACTTTTCAACCGCGGACAGCGCTTTTGTCCGCTACACGATCGAAAATGACAGTCTGGACAACAATGGCTCCAGCGTATTGCCAAGCGCCTCCTCAACCTCGTTTCCCCAATACCGTTCCGCAGGCACCAGCCGGAACCAGTTTCTGTCGCTGGTGGAGAACCATATCTTCTCCACCTCAATCGTGAACACTGCGCGGTTGTCCGGCAGCCGGTCCGCCTACTCTATCCAAGATGAGTATACGGATAACTTGATCGGTCCCCAGCTCTCGTTTGCAACGGGATATCCGACGGGCCGAATCTACATAAGCAAGTTGAGTGCCTTCGCGCCAGGTCAAAACTTCCCGGCCCTTGGCATTCAATCCGTGTATACCCTCAGCGATGACATCACCTATATCCGTGGCAAGCATGCCCTGAAGTTCGGGACCCTCATGAACCGGTATGACGATCTCATCAATCAGACGCGATCGGTGAATGGGATCATTCGGTACAACAACGGTGGACTGAGCACTTTCTTGTTGAACAGCGATCCTTCAAATCTTGAGGAAGCGCCTCCAAACACGACCCAATTCCGGAACTATGTATGGCATACATTCGGGTTCTATGGACAGGATGACTGGCGTGCGACGTCCCGGCTGACCATGAACGTAGGCTTGCGCTACGAATTCATGACCCAGCTGAACGAAACCAACGGCCGCCAAGCTGCGTTTCGAAACCTGGTGACCGATGGGACGCCGACGATTGGCCCGACCATGCGGGATCGCACGCATTTGAACTTCAGCCCCCGCCTTGGATTTGCATACGATGTCATGGGAGACGGTAAAACTTCCGTCCGCGGTGGCTTCGGCATCTACTACGATATCGCCAACATTGGCACTGCTTTGCAACAGACCGCATTAGCGTCGGAGCCGTTTTCCGCCGACATCGTCCTCACCAATCCGGCGGCGTTCACGGGGTTTCCGCTTGTATTCCCGTCGGGTGGGTTGGTTCCTCAGGGGATTGACTATAACGTTTACCAGCCTCACCTAATGCAGTACAACCTGACTGTGGAGCGCCAATTGCCCGCGAATCTCCTGCTCTCGATATCCTACGCAGGTTCGCGCGGGGTTCACCTGTGGACCGTCGAGGAAGGGAATCCGAAAATTCCTACGATTGTTAATGGAGTGCAGACGTGGACAGGCTTCAGTCCGAACCAGAACCAGGCCATTATCGCCAGCGGCTATGGCAGCGGCAATA
Organism: Terriglobia bacterium; assembly: GCA_963705015.1. Classification (GTDB taxonomy): domain Bacteria; phylum Acidobacteriota; class Terriglobia; order Acidiferrales; family UBA7541; genus Palsa-360. The sequence continues at coordinate 2,966,918 of CAVPIN010000002.1, read as the reverse complement.
GCGCGATCACCTATACGACAAACTCCGCCTCGTGGTACAACTCCCTCCAGGTGGTTGTCAACAAGCGCCTGGGTCATGGGCTGCAACTCGTGGGCGCGTATACGTATGCGAAACTCGAGGATGAGTGGCAGGGCCAGGGGAACAGTTCCGACTGCACCTCCGCTGCCATGATGCAATCCGAGGATCCACGCCACCCATTGCTCGATAAGGGTCCGTCCTGTTTTGACATGACCCACAACTTGCGCTTTAACTTGATTTATCACTTCCCAACCATCAAGTCGGAGGGCTTTGTTTCGAAGCTTGCCAATGGCTGGTGGATCGGCAACATTTACTCCGTGCAGACCGGATATGCGTTCAGCCCAGTGCTTAGCGCCAATCGCTCAAATTCCGGCGACCTGCAGGGCCAACCGGACCGGCCGGACATCGTAACCGCCGCTTCGATCGCCGCAAATCCTTGCACATCACTGCCCGGACAGCCGGCGGCAGGCTCCAACCCGTGCGCCTACACACCGGTTGCATTCAACAACAAGGCCGCAATCGCTCCTCACTCGATTGCAGGTACCAATGGCATCTTTTGGTACAACCCGAACATGTTCGAGTTGCAGCCGACGACCTATAGCGCCACTGCGGGACCCGGCTGCACAATGTCAAATGTGAACTGCTACATCGGCCAGCTCGGCAGTGAAAGCCGCAACGTCTTGCGTGGACCAGCGTTTAACAACTGGGATTTCTCCCTGGTCAAGGACACGAGGCTCCCGTTCCTGGGTGAAGCAGGGAACCTTGAGTTTCGCGCGGAATTCTTCAACATCCTGAACCATCCGCAGCTTGCCGTACCGGGCAGCCAAGGCCTCCAGGTGTTCAGCGGCAGTACCACCGACACAACTCCGTTCTCCGAAGCACCAAGTGGGAGCGCGGGATTGATCAACTCCACTGTTGCCAATTCGCGCCAAATTCAGCTGGCGCTGAAGATCATCTTCTGAGGCGAAATCCCCGGCCTTCTCACCAGTGGAGGCCTGCCACAATGTGGCAGGCCTCCATTTTAATTCTGGGGCTTCAACGAAAAGTCAATAAGTAGATCGGAGGGACGCAATGCGACCAGCGCGTAAGGCTCTTGGAATTCTATGCTGCGCGGGTTTGCTTGGCTCGGCCGCCTTTGCGGCGAACATCACCGGCACTGTGAAGGGTCCGGATGGCGCTCCCTTCATGGGATCATTTATCGTAGCCGAGAATACACAAAATAGAGTTACGGTCAGCGTGCTGTCCGGCAAGGACGGTCGATATCACATCGACAATTTGCCCGCGGGGGAGTACTCGTTCCGGATCAGGGCGATTGGCTATCGAAGCGATCCCCACAGTGGCGTCACCCTTACGGACAAGCAAAGCGTCTCCTTCAACTTCAATTTGCAGAAAGGGACCGTGCGTTGGAGCGATCTCACCCTGTATCAAGGAAAGCAGCTATTGCCGAAGACGGAGGGTCAGAACACTCTCTTCGAGAATTGTTTCCTCTGTCACGGTTTTCAGACGCGCATGGCCTCCGTCGTTCGAGACGAAGAAGGCTGGCGCGACCGGGTCAACTACATGCGCCAGGCCATGAAATTCGATCTCGGCGAAAAATTCACCGATGAGAAAGCGGACGCCGTCGTTACCTACCTCACTTCCACTTTCGGCCCCGATGCCACGAAGCCCAAGTCGCCCGCCGATCTGCCGGAATACCAGAGCCTGGTGCGATCGTTCAGCGATCAGGCCATGAACATTGTCTATGTGGAGTACGACGTATCCGGAACGAAAGGCCTCCCTTGGAGCGCCGCGCCGGACAAGGATGGAAATCTCTGGATCCCCTATTACGGCCGCGGAAATGAGGTTGCGCGGCTCAACCCGAAGACTGCCGAAGTCACGCATTTCCAGCTGTCGTTTGCCGAAACCGCTGGCGTTCACTCTGTTTTTCCAGCGCCCGACGGTACCGTCTGGTTCACGGAATTCGCCTTGGACAGGATCGCGCATCTGAATCCAAGCACGAAAGAAATCACGGAATTTCAAGACGAAGGGCCAGTGCCTGGTTGGCGCCCGAGCAAGCACACGGTGCGGCTGGACGCGCAAGGAAATTTGTGGATCACGGGTAGCCCTTTTAGCAGCTTCAACGTCAGCACAAAGAAATTTACCCACTACATGCAAGTGCCCTGGTCCTATGGGGTCACCATGGACAAGGACACCAACATGTGGTTTGCCGTTCTCGGCAAGGACGGCTCGATTGGCAGAGTGAATACCGAAACCGGAAAGCTGTCCCAGTGGCCGACGCCGCACGGCTCCGCGCAGCGCATCCAGGTGGATTCCGACGGTATGGTTTGGTTCAGCAGGCGGCCGGGGGGAAGCAGCATCGGTCGCTTCGACCCCAAAACAGAAACCTTCAAGGAATTCCCACTGCCCGGCCCTTCGCCTACCCCCTACGCGATTGGTATTGATCGAGACCACTATGTTTGGTATAGCTCGACCGATCAGGATTCGTTTGGCCGCGTCGATCCCCAGACCGGCCAGGTAATCGAATATCCCTTCCCGCATTCCGAAGGCATGGCCAGGGAATTCTTTCTCGATTCCCAGCAACGAATGTGGTACGCGTCACCCACGAACAACCGGGTTGGCTACTTCTATCTTGCGAAGTAGCCGGATTTTCATTCAGATTTTCAACAGCAGCGTAGTGGAGTCGCCGTTGTGGGGACGCCCGCCGCTATTTCCCGTACTCGAGGACTACAAACGTCCCCGGAAGAATAGGCCAGGCGCGCGGATTATCGGGAGCTTCCGCAGTCGGCGGCCCCAGGTCAGCGGTAATGACATAAATATGGTGGGTTTTCGGGTCGACTTCCATCGTGCGCGCTCCGATTTGCGTTTTGAGGTTATCGACCAGGGTCATCTTGTCCGGCGAATCTTCATGAGCGATGGTGACCACCCCGTCGACGGTAGAGGCGTAGGCATAGCCATTCCCCGGGTCGAACCGGTCGGCGTCGATTCCCGGTCCGATGGGCACCGATCCCAGCACTTCCCCGGTGTCCGCATTGACCATGACCATCATCTTATTCCGGCAGCCCGCGAACAGCCGGTGATGCACCCGGTCCACGGCCAGGCCTGAGGGCTCCACGCAGGGCGCCACGGGCCACGTGGCGACCACGGTGAGGGCTTTGGGATCGAGCGAGGCAATCATGCTCTTGTCCGCGATATTGACGTACAGGTGGCCCGCGCCGTCGATTTCGGGGAATTCAGGCCGCCCGGGCAGGGGAATTGTTCCCACGATGTCGCCGGTCGCCGGATCGATCGCCGTCGAGTTTCTGGCACGCCCATTGAACGTGAAAACGCGCTTCGAGGCCGGATCGTAGATGATCGCGTCGGTCCCGGGATCGGTCTTTACTTCTGCAATTTTCGCGAGCGTCTTGAGGTCGAAGATACCCACCGAGGAGTTTCCCGCGTTGGAGGTGAAGATGCGGCCAAATTCGCGAGCCACCACGGCGCGGTGCGTGAACATCGGATCGCCCGTGTCGATATCCCCGACAACTTTTCCGGCGTCGGCGTCGATCACCACGATATGCGCCAGGTGCGTGACGTACAGCCGCCGCCCCACGGGATCAAACGACAGATAATCCCATCGCCCTTCTTCACCAATGGAAATCTTACGGATCAGCTTGAAGCCGGAGCCCTGTGGCGCGCCGAGCACACTCGGAGAAATCACCGCCACCACGATTCCCGACAGCAAAAGAGCACCTAAAATCAAGACCGCCTTCACGCGTTTGCTGTGCATTTCCTCTCCTCAAAATCCATGGATTCGTTACCGCTGTTTCAATATGCGGACCATAGCAGAATTATTCGCGATCGGAAAGCCGCCACACGGGATAGAAAACAAAAAGGGCCGGAATTGAATCCAGCCCCTGATTGCTCGTATCACGTGACGACGGCTGCGTCACGCTTTGAGGCGCGGGAATAACCGCTCTGCATTTCCGCGATTCACGGCTTTCCAGTCGTTTTCCGAGAATCCTTGATATTGATCGAGGCCGACGTCGGTCAGAGAGAACTCCCGGATGGGTACGTCGCTCCCGTACAGGATCTGAGACACCGGAACCAGGGCTCTCAGTGCATCGAGAGGGGGCGCTTTGCCAACGTGCGCGGTATCGAAATAGAGTTTCTTTATTTCATACTCGACGCCGTTCGGCACTTTGTCGGCGCGGTTCTTGGGAAAGTCGTCCACGATGCGCGGGGCCAGCACAGCAAACGCTCCTCCGGCATGACTGAAAATGTGACGGACGTTCGGGAACTTCGAGAGCGTGCCGCTCCAAAGCATGTTGTCGATCGCGCGCGCGGTTTCCAGATCGAAGTCGATGATGCCCGACTGGCCGGGAATATCACGGCAGCAGGTGTTCTTGGCGGGATGATAAAACACCACGGCATTGCGCCGGTTGAGTTCCTCATAAGCCGGCCAAAAGGCGGGATCGCCCACCCACTTGTCCATGTAACTGGTCCACAGGCCGATCCCATCCGCCTTCAGCGTGTCGAAGGCGTAGGCGATTTCTTTGAGGCTGGCATCCTGATCCGGCAGCGGTAACGCGGCGAAGTGTCCGAACCGCGTGGGATGATCCCGTACGCACTGGGCGCCGTATTCGTTATTCTGCCGCGTCAGGTCACGGCTCCGGGAATCCTTCCCGCTCATGGAATCCTTCACCAGTCCCTGGATGGGGGAGAGCATCGCCGTGGCGACGCCCGCCTTGTCCATCATGTCCATGGAGGTTTGTGGAGTCCACATTTTGCTCATGCCACCCGTGTAGGCCATGGCCTTCACGTAGGCGGGGGGATACATGTGATGGTGCACGTCAACGCGGCCTGCGATCACGCGGGTGCCACTGGAGGTGGCTTGCCCTAGTAATCCGCTTGCGGGTAACACAGCGCTGGCTCCGGCCACAGCCAGTGTTTTCAGAAAGGTTCTGCGCGAGCTTCCGGAATCAAAAGCTGCGTGCGCTGAATTGCTTAAGTCTGCAGCGGGCTTGGGTACGATCGAAATATGATTCCTCATCCTCGTCTCCTCTGTTTAAGGTTCGGTGCGCAGGATTGCGGGCACGATAGCACAATTCCAGAGCGTCTGACACGGGCACGGGGGAGGGTGCGGCGGTCAAAATCAGAAACGAGGAACGCGACTTTATGCGGAGACAGTCGCGTTCCTGCCGACACCGTCGGCTTTGAAATGCAGGGCTATGATTTCAAGCGCGGGAACAAGCGCTCCGAATTTCCACGGTTGACGGCCTTCCAATCGGCCTCCGAGAAGTGGGGATAATTGTCAAGAGGAACGTCGGTGAGAGGAAATTCCCGCAAGGGAACATCGCTTCCATAGAGGATCTGCGAAATCGGAACGAGATCTCGCAGCGCGTCGATGGTGGCTATATTGCCGGCATGCGCCGTGTCGAAATAGAACTTTTTGATTTCGTATTCCACGCCGTTAGGGACGTTGGCGGCGCGGCTTTTCGGATAGTCGTCCATTTCACGGGGCGCGAGCACCGAAAAGCCGCCGCCGGCGTGACTCCAAATGTGCCGAACATTCGGGTATTTCGAGGGCGTGCCCGTAAACAGCATGCTGTCGATCGCACGCGTGGTGTCGAGATCGAATTCAATGATCCCCGACAGGTCTGCCATGTTCCGGCAACAGGAATTGCGTGCAGGGTGGTAGAACACTACCGCGTTTCGCCGGTTCAGTTCCTCATAAATTGGCCAGAAATCAGGAGAGCCAATCCATTTGTCCAAATAACTGGTCCACAGGCCGATCCCGTCGGTCTTTAGCGTGTCGTAGGCATAAGCGATTTCCTTGAGGGCGCCGTCGGTATCCATCATCGGCAATGCCGCAAAGGATCCGAAGCGTTTCGGAAAATCCTGCACACACTTGGCGTTGAATTCGTTATTCATCCGCACCAGGTCGCGGGTCTTTTGATCTTTACCGCTCATCGTATCTTTCACCACGACTTGCACGGGAGATAAGACCGCCGTGGCCACTCCCGCCCTGTCCATCCTGTCAATCGAGGATTGCGGCGTCCACGGCCTGGGATTGTTAAACCCCACGGCTTTCATGTACTCAGGCGGGTACAGATGGTGGTGCACGTCGATCCGGCCGGCCTCCACGCGGTTGCCCCCCGAGGTACCTTGCGCCAGCAATCCGCTGGCAGGCAGCACCGCGCTGGCTCCGGCCACAGCCAGGGCTTTCAGGAAACCCCTGCGTGAAGTACCTGAATCGAAAGGCGCGTACGGTGTCCCGGCAAATTCTCTGGCAGGCTCGTGGACCACGGAAATGCGATTTCCCATTTTCCACCTCGTTTATTCAAAGAATCTCGTGCGGTATTGCTCGGCACGTTATCACATTTCGCAACCGCTCGCCAGTAGGACGTCACGCACGGCGCGTCGGTTGCGGCCCATATGAGCGGCTGATAGAATCGCTTTGCGGAACTTCAGCGCAAGAGTAAAGCCCGCTTTGCTGCACCAGCGGCGCTCCCGCCAGCCGCGGAGGACACTTGGCCAAATACGATCTGGTGATCATCGGAAGCGGTCCGGGGGGATACAATACCGCGATCCGCGCCGCGCAATGGGGACTGAAAACCCTGGTCATTGAAAAGGACGGCTACCTGGGCGGCACTTGCCTGCATGTCGGCTGCATTCCCACCAAAGTTTTGTTGCACACCGCCGAAATCTTCGACACCTTAAAAAACGTGAAGGAATTCGGCATCGACGTGAAGGAGTTTACGCTCAATTGGGCGGCGGCGCTGGCGCGCAAGGAAAAAGTGGTCAACCGGCACGCCAAGGGCATCGAGTTTTTGTTTCGCAAAAACAAGGTTGAGGAAATGCAGGGTTGGGGCCGCTGGGCGGGGCCGGGACGCGTGAGCGTCGAGAACGCCGGAAAAACCACCGAAGTGGAAGCCACGCATATCATGTTTGCCACCGGCTCGGCGGCGCGCTCGCTGCCCGGCGTCGAGATCGATGGAAAAATCGTCCTGAGCAATATCGAAATTCTGCAGTTGCCGGCGGTGCCGAAGACCCTGGTGATCGTCGGTGCCGGGGCGGTCGGCGTCGAGTTTGCCTCGATCTTTAATTCCTTCGGCACGCAGGTCACGATCCTCGAAATGCTGCCGCGCGTCACTCCGGTGGAGGATGACGACATTTCCGCCGAACTCGAAAAATCGCTGCGGAAAAAGGGTATCCAGATTTTCACCGAAGCCAGGGTGGAAACGGTAACGAAAGATGCCAATGGCGCGACCGTCTCTTTCAAGGACAAGGCCGGAAAAGTACAAACGCTGGCGGCCGAGCGCGTGCTGATGGCCGTGGGCCGCATCCCCAAAACAGAGAACATGGGCCTCGAAAAATCGCAGGCCAAATTCGAGCGCGGCTTTATCCACACGGGGCCATACATGGAGACAGCCGAGCCGCGACTCTACGCCATCGGCGACATCGTCGCGGGCATGCCGCAACTGGCGCACGCCGCCTCGATGGAAGGCATCAGTTGCGTGGCGAAAATTACCGGCAAAAATATGCCGCCCATCGAGAAAACGCGCATCCCCAACTGCACTTACTGCGAGCCGCAGGTCGCGTCCATTGGTTTGACCGAACGCGCCGCGCGCGAAGCGGGCTACGCCGTGAAGACCGGGAAATTTCCCTTTGTAGGCAACAGCAAGGCCACCATCCTGAACCATCACGATGGCTTCATCAAGGTCGTCAGCGAAGAAAAGTTCAGCGAAATTCTCGGCGTGCACATCATCGGGCCTTTTGCTACGGAAATTATTTCAGAATCGGTCGCGGCGCTGCAACTGGAGGCCACCGTGGATGACCTGATGTCCACCGTGCACGCGCACCCCACCGTCTGGGAAGCCATGTCCGACGCGGTGGCGGCGGTGCGCGGATTGTCGATTAATGCGTAAAGGCAGTTGAGAGTTGATAGTCGAGAGTTGAGAGGCAGGCGTTCTGGGCGCATCAGAGTATGGAGGGGCGGAACGAACGTGAAAGAAACCCCGCAGGAATACACCAAACGCATCCTGGAGAATGCAGCAGGGCAGGACGCCTTGAAGGTGCAACGGCGTACGGCAGGGAAGCTTAGCCGGTTGATCAAGGGTGTGCCCGTGGCAAAACTACGCAAGCGGCCCGCTCCCGGAAAATGGTCCGTTGCCGAGATACTCGCGCATCTCGCCGACTCGGAAATTGTCGGGAGTTGGCGGATGCGGCAGATTTTGGCCGCCCCCGGAACGCCAATTCAGGCGTACGATCAGGACGCGTGGGCGATTTCAGGTCACTACCAGAAATGCGATCCGCGCGAATCTCTCGAGTTGTTCCGTGTGCTTCGCGAGGCAAATCTGGCCCTGCTGAAGTTGGTCACACCGGAGCAGTGGAAACACCGCGGCATGCACGCCGAGCGCGGGCAAGAGACCATCGAGCATATCGTTCGCATGTTTGCGGGGCACGACATCAACCACATGAAGCGAATCGAGGAAATCCTCGCGCCGAAGAAGAGTTGAGAATTTTAAGACCATCGCAAGTTTGTCGCCAATGAAAAAAGGTTTCGTTGTTGATCTCGGACTCGTGGAATATGGCGCGGCGCTGGAGTGGCAGCGCCGGGTGGTGGCCGCGCGCAAGGCTGGGGCCGTCCCGGATGTGCTCTTACTTTGCGAACACCCGCACGTGATCACGCTGGGCCGCGGCGGCAAGCTGGCGAATCTGCGTGCCTCCGATCAGGTGCTGCGGCAGATGGGCGTTTCGTTTTTTGAAACCGATCGTGGCGGCGACATTACCTATCACGGGCCGGGACAACTGGTCGGCTATCCCATCCTGAATTTGGGCGATATCCGGCGCGACGTGGCCTGGTACGTGCGCAGCCTCGAAGAGGCCATGATCCGCGCCACGGCCGAATTTGGTATCTCGTCGGGGCGTGTTCCCGGGCGAACGGGCGTGTGGGTGGAGGTTAGGAAGGAAGTACAGGAAGTTGAGGAAATAAAGGAAGAAAAGCTTGCAGCCATCGGTGTACACCTGAGCCGCTGGGTCACATCGCATGGATTCGCCTACAACGTATCGACGGACCTGCGCTATTTCGATTTGATTGTGCCCTGTGGAATCGCCGATAAGCGGGCGACATCACTTGAAGAATTGTTGGGCCGGCGCATTGGAAAAGAAGAAATCGCGCCGCGGATCGCAGCGCACCTGGGAGAATTATTTGGTATTGATTTTCGCGAGGCCGACCGCGATGTTCTCGGTTTGCTGCTGCGGGAACACGAAGAACAAGCGGTTGCGTCCACAGTGTACGCCGGTTGATCCAGTACTCCGGCGGCTCAAGCTCGTAAACTGAAACAAAGATGCCCTCCACGCTAACGCGCGAACAGTACCTCGATCTGTATTACTTCATGCGGATCAACCGGGAGCTTGAGGAACAGATGGCGCGCCTGTTCCGGCAAAATAAAATTTTGGGCGGTCTCTACTCCAGCCTGGGCCAGGAAGCGATTTCCGTGGGCTCCGCCTATGCGCTGGGGCCCGGCGACTGGATGGCGCCCATGATCCGCAATATCGGAGCGCTGCTGGTGCGGGGCTACGCGCCGCGCGACGTGCTCACGCAGCACATGGCGCGCTACACCTCTCCGACGCAGGGCAAGGACGGCACCAGCCATTTCGGGGACCTGAAAAAACGCTACGTGGTCGCTCCGATCTCCATGCTGGGCGATCTGATCCCGGTGATGACGGGCGTGGCCATGGCCGGCCGCTATCTTGGCCAGAAGATCGTTGCCATGACCTGGATCGGCGACGGAGGAACATCGACGGGCGTGTTCCACGAGGGGCTCAATCTGGCGGCAGTGCAGAAAGCCCCGCTGGTGCTGATTGTGGAAAATAATCAGTGGGCCTACTCGACGCCGGTCGAGCGCCAGGTGCCGCTGCGGGACCTCGCGGACCGCGCCAAAGCGTACGGCATCAAGAGCGCCATCGTGGACGGCAATGACATCGTCGCGGTCGAACGCACCGCGCGCGAGGCCATCGCGCACGCACGCGCGGGAAACGGTCCTGTGCTCATCGAAGCCAAGACCATGCGCATGCGCGGCCACGCGCAACATGATTCGCCGGATTACGTGCCGAAAGAAATGTTCGAGTTGTGGAAGCGGCGCGATCCCATCGCGCGGCACGAAAACTTTCTGAACGACAACAAGCTGTGGGACGCAAAAGTGAAGAAGGAAATCGACGCCCGCATCGCGCGTGAAATTCAGAAGGATGTGGAAATTGCCGAAAATTCCCCCTTCCCTCCGCCGGAGCTGGCCGCGCAGGGCGTGTATTGCGACGGGTGCCACACGGTGGAAGCCGTCTGGAAGCGGCCGGTGGAAGAAGTGATGCCGCCGCGCTCGAGTGTGAAACCGGAATGGCGACTCGAACACGAGGGAAACGGCGCGGCGCCTGTGAAATCGAAACCGGCCAAGAAATCCGCACGCGCCTCTCGACGAGCAAAAACGGTCCGCGTAAAGGCGGGGCGTTAGCCGTGGCGGAAACGACCTATCTCGAGGCCATTCGCCAGGCGCTATTCGAGGAAATGGACCGCGATCCGGCGGTCGTGCTGCTTGGCGAGGATGTGGGCGTCTATGGGGGCGCGTTCAAAGTTTCGCAAGGCTTGCTCGAGCGATTCGGATGGGAGCGCGTGATCGATACGCCGATCAGCGAGTCCGCCATCGTGGGCGCGGCCGTGGGCATGGGCTATGCGGGGCTGCGGCCGGTGGCGGAAATGCAATTCATCGACTTTATCGCCTGCGCCTTCAACCAGATCACGAATTTCGCGGCGAAATCGCATTACGGATGGGGCGCTCCGGTCCCCATGGTCCTGCGCGGCCCATGCGGCGGCGGGGTGCACGGCGGGCCGTACCACTCCGGAAATCCGGAAATGTATTTCGTGCACACGCCCGGCCTGAAGGTGGTCTGCCCGGCGACGCCCTATGACGCCAAGGGTCTGCTCAAGTCAGCCATCCGCGACAATAATCCGGTGCTGTTTTTCGAGCACAAGTACCTTTACCGGCGGATCAAGGAAGAGTTGCCGGAGACTGACTTCACGGTGCCGATCGGAAAAGCAGCGGTGCGGCGCGAAGGGCGGGACCTCACCATCGTGAGCTACGCGGCCATGCTGCACACGTCGCTCGAAGCCGCGGCGGAACTGGCGAAAGAAGGCATCGACGCCGAAGTGATCGATTTGCGCACGCTGCTGCCGCTCGACCGCGACACCATCCTCACTTCCGTGAAGAAGACCAGCAAGCTGCTCGTCGTGCATGAAGACACGCGCACCGGCGGCATTGCCGGCGAAATCGCGGCCCTGGTCACCGAAAGCGCCTTCGAGGATCTCGACGGCCCGATTCGCCGCGTGACCTCGCTCGATACGCCAGTGCCCTACTCGCCGCCGCTCGAAGATTATTTTCTGCCCAGTGCCGCGAAGGTTGTGGCCGCGGCCCGCGAACTGGCACACTATTAGTGGAAGTGATTGGTGACTGGTGAATAGTGACTGGTGATTCGCTGGTGGTGAAGAGTCGAGAGTCAACAGTTTACAGTTAAGAAGGAACGGACCGCGTCGCGAAACGTCCTGACTCTCGACTCTCAACTGTCAACTCTCAACTTCCCTCGGCATTGCAAGGCGCCCGCGCGGCGCGAATTTCGAAACACGGATCACACGAAACGAGGATACCCATGGCCATCGACGTCATCATGCCCCAGATGGGGGAAAGCATCTTTGAAGGGACCATTACGAAATGGCTGAAGAAGCCCGGCGACCGCATCGAGCGGGATGAGCCGCTGTTCGAAATCTCCACCGACAAAGTGGACGCGGAGATCCCCGCGCCATCGGCAGGAGTGTTAAAAGAGATCAAGGTCAAGGAGGGGCAGACTGTACCCATCCAGACTGTGGTCGCTGTGATTGATGCGGTGGGCGCATCCGCTGGCGCGCCGGCTGCTGCTCCAGCGGCGGTTTCTGCACCGCCGCCTGCTTCGCCCGCAACCCCGACACCCGCACCCAAAGCCGCCGCGCCATCCGCCCCCGTAACTCCCGCCCCGGCGACTGCGGCAACTACTCCGCCGGCTGCTCCCGCGGCCCCCGGCAACGGCCAGAAAATTCGCAGCTCTCCGCTGGTTCGGCGCATGGCCAAGGAGCACAACCTGGACCTCGCGGCGCTCGAGGGAAGCGGCGCGGGCGGGCGGATCAGCAAGAAAGACATTCTGGCAGCGCTCGAGTCCGGCGCCACCAAGGCTGCGGCTCCTTCTCCCGCGGCAGTGCCCGCATCCGTAGCTTCCGCTGCTGCCCCCGCGGGGCCTTCCGCGATTCCCCCGGGGCCGGGCGGCACGCAGGTGCATCCGGCCCTCGAGAATGCCGTCCCCCGGGAGCGAATTTATTTCGGCAACTTCGAAGCCCAGCCGATGAGCACCATGCGCCAGCGCATCGCCGAGCACATGGTGGCTTCGAAGCACGTCTCCCCTCACGTGTATTCCATCGATGAGGCCGACATGACGCGCATCGCCAAAATCCGCGAGCGTTCGAAAGCGGCCTTCGAGGCCAAGTACGGCACCAAGCTTACGTTCATGCCCTTCTTCGTGCGCGCCTGTGTCGAGGGGCTGCGCACTTTCCCCACGGTCAACGCCTCGGCGGACGGAACGACCATGGTGCTGCACCGCGAAATTAACGTGGGCATCGCTGTGGCGCTCGACTGGGGCCTGATCGTGCCCGTGCTCAAGAATGCCGAGGAGAAAAATTTCCTGGGCCTGGCGCGCAGCATCAATGACCTAGCCGAGCGCGCGCGGGCCAAAAAGCTCAAGCCCGAGGAAGTGCAGGAGGGAACCTTCTCGATCACCAATCCGGGCATCTATGGCGGTCTGATGGGCCTCCCGGTGATCAACCAGCCGAACGTGGCCATCCTGGGCATCGGCGCCATCCAAAAACGTCCCATGGTCATCGACGACGCGATCGCCATCCGCTCCATGGTGTATCTGACGCTGTCCTACGACCATCGCATCGTGGACGGCGCGATCGCGCACCAGTTTGTCGGCAAGGTGAAGGCGTATCTTGAGGCGTGGAATGAGGAGATTTTGTAGGGCGGTGACTAGTGACCGGTGACTGGTGATTCGCTTGCCCTGAGCCCGCCGCGGCGGGCGAAGGGTGATTTGTGACTCGTGGAAAACCAGACTGCGCGGATCAACTATCCAAACGCGATGCAAACGGCGCGATTAGGCACGATAGAAAAAGCAATGGAAAGCCCCACGCTTAGATCCTTAAGCGTGGGCCACCCCGAAATTCAAAGGCTGGCCCACCCGCCCGCCGGCAACTCACAGGTGATCTATGAGAATGGTATTATGCCTCGATGAGCGTCGCGGAGGACAAGGCAAAGGCCGGACCACCCGCCGTGGTAAAATCCGCCGCGGGGAGGAGTCACAAATGCCCAAACCTGGGCAAGTGATGGAATCTGGCGTCCAAATCAAGAAAGACGGCAGTGGAAATCTGTTCACCGATGTCGAGAACATTCGTATTACTTACCAACCCAAGTCCAAAAGAAGCGCAGAAAAGGATTGGGCGGGAAGTGATGTAATCCGAATTCAGGCGTACCGGGGAGATAAGGTACAATCGCGCAGCCTGTTCCCCGGCGCTGAACTCCCTATTCAGGATGAGGCTGCATTTATCGAGTTCTTGCAAGCCCTTTGTACCATTTATCGAATCGGAAAGTCTTCACAATAGAGGCCAGAGCCAACGCGCCATGCCATCGTGGGATCAAGTAGTGCCCAGTACACTCAGATATGCGGCAGTCGTCGCTCTGTACACTTTGTTTGGCATTAAGGCTTTGCCGGCACAGACGAAGACGGCCGGGCATACGCTGCCCGTCGACCTCCACGGATTTAGATTAGGAATATCGCCTAAAACCGCGCTCAATATCGCCCAGACTCGAAGCTACTCTTGCAAAGATTCCCTGTGGGAGAAGACAACTCCCTGTCAGGAAAAGACAGTTATTCACCTAGAAACGTCAGAGAAATTTCAGGTGACTTTGCTCTTTGCACAGCAGCGGCTGATCAGTATTGAAAGCGACCTGAAGTACGTTGACGGCGCCCACGCAGAACAAGTTGACGCAGATGTTTTAACAAAGTTCGGTAAACCAGATAAGAAGTCATACGATCCCCAGGGTGATGGAGAACTCTCGCTGTGGATTGATGGTGATGCTAGGGCTTTGTACGAAAACCGTAGCGGATCGGGGAAGATTGTGAAATCTCGGATTTTAGAGCTTCAGATAGTGACTTACCCAGATTGGGTACGGTGGTTGGAGTCAAATCTCGATACCTCGACCGTGGAATGGTACAAGAAAAGGTGGAACGCGGAAGTCGGCCTTAATTAGTGTGGCCCGCGCTTAAGGCTTTAAACGTGGGTCTTTCCGTTGATTTTCTCTTCTCGCGCCGACGCGCGCCGTTCGCATCGCGGATGGATAAATCATCTTCGCGGTCCAATTTTTCACGAATCACAAGTCACCCTTCGCCCGCCGCGGCGGGCTCAGGGCAAGCGAATCACGGGTCACGCCTCACCAGTCACGAGTCACCAATCACGAGTCACCCTGCCTTGAGCACCGGCGCCACCTCATGCGCCCACTTGCGCAACCCGGCGAGCGGCACGACGCGGATGCCGTTGTCCGCGAGGACGCTGGAGACAAACTGATCGCGCAGATTGCCGCGAGCCGGCTCGCGTTCGGTGACGGCGAGAAATTCGGAATGCTCCAGACGTCCGCGAATGGCTTCGGCAGTGAACGCTAAAAGTTTGGCCTGTCCGGGGTCGCGCCCCAGCGCCAGCGCGTGCACGAAGCCGCGCGTGCCGTTGCGGCGGTAGGAAAAATCGATGCGCATGGGGTCGCCGGGAACGGTGAACTCCGCCGCAGGCACGCCGCGCTGCATCAGGCGCAGAATTTTTTCGCTCCGGAAATAGTCCGCGGCCTGCGCGCGCACGTCGCTGCGCGTGCGGATTTCCAGCACGCCCCGCCGGCTCTCGCGCACCGGCTCGACCTGCTCGCGGAAGACGCGCTCGAGTTCGGCGTCGAGATCGCCCGACAGCAATCCCTTGCGCGGCGAAAGCTGCAGGGCATTCGAGAGCGTCTGGTCGAACTTTTCAAGAAGCGCCGCGCCATCGCTGCCGGCCCCGGCAAACTGGCGGTCAAACTCCGCGGGCAGGCGCAGGAGAAGCTCCTCGTCCGCCGCGGGATGCAGGCGGCGCAGGCGCGCCAGGTCCGCCGGCTCCTCGAGCCACCGCTGGCGCACGCGTCCCGAAGAGGGATCGAGCAATAGCACGCCGATATTCACCCATTCGTCGCGAATCAGGTTGGGTTGATAGCGCACCACGTGGTAGGCGTAGGATTGCAGTGCTTCATCAGGCATAGGTCACCTTCCAGTCAAAACTTTCCATCAGGCTTTCCAGTTGGGAAACGGGTCCCGGCCGGAATTGCGGGCCGAGAGGATTAATTCGCGCACGCGCTTGCGGCGGGCGTAGAGACGTTCGAGCAAGCGCTCGAGCGCCTGCCAGTCGTCCGCGTACCACTCCGGGGGAATGCGGCCGGCCTCTTCCCCCAGGACGGACTCGGTCATGTGTTTTTCAAGACGCTCCAGCCAGGGCTCGAAAGCGTTCATCCCGCAGACGCCCTGATACACGCGGTGCCGGGCGTACAGACCGCGCAAGGGTGCGTCCGGGAAATCCCACTCCCCGGCATTGAAACAAAATCCGTGGTCAATCATCATGGCGACATAGGGGGCCCCGTAAGGGGCCATATTCGGCGCGCCGTTGGGCACCTCAACGGGGACCGGACCTGCGGGCCCGCCGGCGCGATCTTCGGGTTCCCGAAAAAAAATGGCCTGACGCCCGTTGGTGTTGCACGTCCATTTATCGAATACAAAAACACCCAGAAAGTCCGGGAGATTCCGCACGCCGCCCAGCTGCTCGTCGGGCAGAAAATCGTGCACCGTCAGCCGCGCCGGGTGGCCGGGAAACTGCGATCCAAACTGCTTGCCGGGCAGGCACGGCGTCCTGCCCATGCCCAGCTGCATCACCAGTTCCGACGTGTAGGCAATCAAATCCGGACGAACCTCGACCACCTCGATCTGCGGCACGCACAGCCCCAGCCGCGCCGCCAGTCGTGTAGCGAGCATTTCGTTTGCCAGAATTCTTAAATGTTGGGGATTGTTTTTAAATTTGACGATGTAGTACCCGCCATCGTCGCACCGCATCAGGTGGGCCTGCGCGCCGCCCCGCATCCGCCGCACGTGCTCGACCGCAAGCCTCATGGGGCCATGCTATTCAGTCACAGTCCGTGCCGCAAGCAGATTGTTCCGCTTCGGGAAGCTGGCGCCGCCCGAATCGAAATTCACGGGCGTTGCGACGAGACGCGTGTAGGCTCTATTTTTACCCTGACCGTCAGCGCCTCTTGCCGCGCTTGGCGCTCTTCTTGGCTGCCTTTTTCTTGCCCTTTTTCTTCGGAGCGGCCTTGGCCTTTTTCTTTTTCGGCGGCGCCTTTTTCGCAGCTTTTTTCTTGGACGCTTTGGCCGCCGGTTTTTTCGCCGCCGGAGGAGGTTGCGGGGATGCCGCAGTACCCGGGCGCTCGGAGATGACCAACTCCTCTTCGCCTTCCTCTTCGATTATTTCTTCGGGGTCGCCGCCGAGTTCCTCTTCCTCAAAATGCACGAACTCGTTTTCGTCGCCTTGTTCTTCCTTGTTGTAGGTCATCTCAGTTCTCCCTTCGATTCGTCGCCTTTTCGAGGAATAAGTTGGTAATAATAGCCACCGCGGGCTTATAAACGCAATCCAGCATGTTTGTCAAGCACTACCACGCTCGATCCTGGAGTCGTTCCCGCCCTTCCAGCCGTTGCCCCTGCGATGCGCCCCTGCCGCTGGAACGCGCTCCATATTAGGGATAACCGGGAACAAAAAGCAAGATGGACCAGCGCTAATGTGAGGAAAGAATCGTGAGGGTGTCGCCCACCTGCAAGGGGCGGCTGAACAAATAGCGGTTCCCGGACTGGAGAGCCTCGACCGTCGTGCGGTAGGCCCGCGCGATGGACCACAAGGTTTCGCCGGGCTTCACTTGATGCACCACGGTGCTGCCGGATCCCGCCCGCATCACGGAAACTTCGCGCGGTCCCGAACGGCGGGCGATGACGGTACCTGAATTGGCTGAGGCTGCGGATTCGCGTGGGCTTGGTTTGCGGCGCGGGTGGCGTCATGCCGCCGGGGTAGATCCGCAGCGACATGCCGCGCGCGACGTAATTAGATTTCAGGTGATTCCACTTGCGCAGTTCCGTGGTGGTCACATCGAACTCATCGGCGATGGTCCCGACGGTGTCGGTGCGGCGGACCCGGTAGCGGATCAGTTTTCCTGGGGCGGATTCTGCTTGCGCCGCCGCAGGAATGATCAGTTTCTGCCCCACATCAAGGGGCGCGCCCACCGTCAGGTCGTTGGCCTCGGCCACTTCCACGGGAGAAACACGGTACCGCTTGGCGATGGCCGAAAGTGTTTCGCCGTCTTCGACTTTATGGCGCCGCCAGCTCACCCATTTTTCCGGAGGAATCGCCGCGATCTCGGCAAAGAAGCTCTCCGCAGTCCCCTCCGGAAGATGCAGCACAAATTCAGGGTCAGACGGCGTGACCAGGCGCAAAAGCTGGGGATTCAAGCTGCGCAGGGTTTCGAGGTCGGTGTCAATTGTCTCGGCGACGAGGCGCAGGTCAATGGGCTGACCCGGCTTGACCGCGTCATATTTGATCGCAGGTTCGGGGTCGAATTCAACACCGTACCGCGCCGGGTCTTTGGAGATCAGCGTCAGCGCCAGAATAATGGGAACGTAATTCTGGGTTTCCTTCGGCAGGACATTGCGGCGGTACAATTCCCAGAAATCCGCGTAGCCGGTTCGTTCCACGGCATGCTGGACCGCGCCCGCGCCGGAATTGTAGGCGGCCATCGCCAGGTACCAGTCGCCAAATTGATCATACAGGTCGCGCAGATCGCGCGCCGCGGCATGCGTGGCCTTTTCGGGGTCCTGGCGCTCGTCCACCCACCAGCTCTTCTGCAATCCATATTTGTGGCCGGCAAAGGACATGAACTGCCACATCCCGCGAGCGCCCGGCTTTGGAAACCGCTTGCGGCTGGAACGCGCTTTCGGCCTGGGCCAGGTAGATCAGGTCTTGCGGCAGGCCCTCTTCGCTGGAGAACCCGCTCGATCATGGAGCGGTAGCGTCCTGCGCGCCGCAGACCGGTTTCCACGATCGCGCTTCCCCGCGGTGTCTTGAAATAATTCAGGTAGGACAGAACGGGATCATTGACGGTGAGCGGCAAGTCATGGGCGATGGAGCCGACCTCGCGTTCCGCGCGCCCGCGAAGGCTCGGATCGAGGCTCTCAGGCTCGGGAATGGGTTCTTCGGCAATTTCGTCGATGGCCGCGGGCGTGGACTTCTGTTCGCGGAAACCATCCCCGTCGCGGAAGGCATCGAGTTCGTCGCCACTCACGGTATCCACGATGTGGTGATAGAGCTCACTCAGATGCGGATCATTTTCAATGTCAAATCCACTGGCCAGCAATTGATCGAGCGCCTGGTCGAACTCCTCCCGCGCCTTCCCCAGATGGCCCGCCTGAAAATCCAGCTCACCGGCGTCAAACGCCGCCTGGCTTTGCGCAGCAACCCAATCCGCGCCATCCGGAGGTGTGAAAACAAGGGGCGGGACGAGTTTGTGTTGTGCATCGAGCGGAAATGCCGGCACAGGTTCCTGCCGCGCCGGCGGAGCAATCTGAATCGGATGGACCTGGACCGGTGTGCGGGCCGAATCTTCGCACCCCAGGGCGCCCGCAAGTACACCCGCGGCAACTAACAGCCAAACTCTCGATTTTTGACCGCGATAATCCATAGTGGTCAGATTCGATTGAAACAGCCCGCAGGTAAGAACCTCACCAGTACGGGTACTGGCTCTGCCGGGTGCGGGCCTTACTTGAAGCCCGCCAAGAAATTGAGCCTGCCGCAATAAAGTCAAGCAAAACGCCTGCCAAATTAGAGGCAGGTTTAGAGCAAAAGGAAGCCTGCACCCATTCTAAATCAGTTGGCCCGCAGCAGGTCAATAGGCATTGTGAACGCCTGTTCATTGTACATTAACCCAATGAAAATACGAGACCTTTTGCCGTTGCCGATTGCCGGTACACAATTTGCCAACCTCACTCGATCCGCCCGAAAATGCCGACTGCCCCGGGCTAAACCGTTTCTCCCCTCGCCTCCGGCATAGCCGCTTTGGTGCACAAAGTGTAAATAGGTGGCATAATGAGAGCCCCTCGACCCGGCCCCTGGCTTACCCCCATTCCGCCGTTAATTTTCTCCGCATCCTCACTTTCCTTTACTTCCCCCACATCCTTCACTTCCTGAACCTCCCGCCCCTAAACTTCCTCCTCCACCGCGACTCCTCGCGCCGCCTTTGCCGCCGCGATCACTTTCTCCGCGATTTCGCCGGGCACGTAATCGTAGTGGGAAAATTCCATCGAGTAGCTGGCCCGCCCCTGCGTCATCGAGGTCAGCCCGGTGGCGTAATTCAGCATCTCGGCGAACGGCACTTGCGCCTTGATCACCACGCTCGCGCCGCGCGCCTCGCTTCCGCTAATCCTGCCCCTGCCGCGAACTGAGGTCGCCCATGATGTCGCCGGAAAACTGGTCCGGCGAACTCACTTCGACGTGCATCACCGGTTCGAGCAGCGCGGGCTTGGCCTGCTTCATGGCTTCCTTGAACGCCAGCGACCCGGCAATCTGGAACGCCATGTCGGAGCTGTCCACGTCGTGATACTTGCCGTCGTAGAGCGTGGCCCGGAAATCCACGACCGGAAACCCGGCCAGGTATCCCCGCTCGGCCGAGGCGCGAATTCCCTTTTCGACCGACGGAATCCAGTTCTTGGGGATGGCCCCGCCGAAGATGTCGTCCACGAACTCGACACCCGCGCCGCGCGCCGCCGGCTCCATGCGAATGCGGCACACGCCGAACTGACCGTGCCCGCCGGTCTGTTTCTTGTGCTTGCCCTCGGCGTCGGCCTTGCCGCGGATCGTTTCGCGATAGGGCACCTTGGGCGGCTTGAGCGTCAGGTCCACGTGGTAGCGCTTGTGTAGCTTGGCGACCACCACCTCGATGTGCTGCTGCCCCGAGCCGGCCAGCAGAAATTCCTTCGTCTGCGGGTCGCGCGAAAAATGCAGCGAAGGATCCTCCTCCAGAATGCGGTGAATCGCCGGACCGATGCGGTCCTCATCGGCGCGCGTCTTGGGCTCGACGGCAAACGTAATCGAAGGCTCGGGAAGATGCGGCGGCGGATAGTGGATCGGCGCGGCCTTGTCACCCAGCGTATCGCCGGTGAGCGTGTCCTTCAGTTTGGCGATGGCGCCCAGATCCCCGGCGTGCAATTCGGCCACTGCGGTCGGCGTCTTGCCCTGCATCAACTGGACGTGCTGCAGGCGTTCGCTCGTGCCGCGGGTGAAATTCTGCAGCGTGGCGTCGTTCTTCAGCACGCCGGACATCACTTTGAAATAGCGTGATGCGCCCGGAGAACGGATCGGCCAGCGTCTTGTACACGAAAATGGAAACCGGCTCGGCATCGCTGATTTTTCTGTGCAACTCGTTTCCCTTGCTGCCCGTTTCGCGTATGGCCGATGGCCACGCCGCGTTTTGCCGGGTCGGGAAACACGTCCGCCAGCAGATCGAGAAGCGTCGCGCTGCCGATATTGTGCAGCGCGGAAGTCAGCACCACCGGATAGATGCGCTTGGCCTGAAACGCGTCGCGCAGCCCTTTCATCAGGTCTTCGATCGGGCAGCGTGCCCTTCTCGAAAAACTCCTCCATCAGGGCGTCGTCGCCTTCGGCGACCATTTCGACCAGCGTTCTCGTGCGCGACTTTCGCGGCGTCGGCCAGGTCGGCGGGAATCTCCTCGATTTTGGGCTTGCCGTCGCCATCGGGCGTGTATACGTGCGCCTTCATGGTGATCAGGTCGACCATCGCCGCGAAACGATTTCTCCGCGCCAATCGGCAATTGCAGCGGCACGACGTTGCGGCCAAACACCTGCGTGATCGACTCCATGGCGCTGTCGTAATTCGCCAGCTCGCGGTCCATCCAGTTGATCGCGAACGCGCGCGGCAAGTCGTACTCGGTGGCGTAGTCCCAGACTTTTTCCGTGCCCACCTGCACTCCGGCCAGCGCGTCCACCAGAATCAGCGCCGCGTCGGCCGCCACCAGCGACGCCCGCGTGTCGTTCAGAAACGTGCTGTAGCCCGGCGTGTCCAGAAAATTGATTTTTACGTGTTCTGGAGATCGTCCGGTTTGTCCCGTGGGCGCCCATTCGGCGTGGGCCTGCCCGGTATGAATCGTGATCTTGCGGGCGATTTCTTCTTCGTCCCAATCGGTGACCGTGTTTCCTTCGGCGACCTTTCCCAGCCGGGTGGTCATCCCCGCGGTGAACAGCAACGACGACACCAGCTGGGTTTTCCCCGTGTCGCCGTGGCCGGCAATGCCCACATTGCGTATGGATTGTGTTGCATAGGCTTTCATTTCTTACCCCCTGGGCGCGGCGGCCACATTTGGGAAGGGGTCGCAGCGCAGTTTTGCACTTCACTGTGAACGGATTCACCCTGAACGCTTCACAGTGTATGGAAGGACGGAGGCGCGGTCAGAGGAGTCTGAGAGCACCCTCCGAAACGCGGATGCTAGCACGACAGGAGACGCACGGCAATCGTTAGGCGCTGTGGAAACCCTTCTCGCCTCAAGTCCCGTAGGGACGACAGATCGTAGCCCACCCCGACTTGGTCGGGTGGGTTTGCGATCAAGGGCGACCAGAAAACCTCGGCAGCGGTGGCACAAGGAATTCAACAACCCGCGCCGAGAAATTGTGTTTTGGAGATGACCTTTGTGCCGCCCCGCCGGGGCTCTTCGCGGTGTTCTCATGGTTCCCACCCCGACCAAGTCGGGGTGGGCTACGTTGTGTTGTGCGTCCGGCACTTCCAGGAACCGGAAATAAAATCAGTCTCGCCGTCGTCTACCTGTCCGTCCGGCCAGCTATTGCTTTGAGCAGGCGCGCGCGGCTGGGCTCGCCGTTTTGCGGCGCGTTTGTGTACGATGGAATCCCGCCCACAAAATTCTACTGCGTGCGGACTACATTTGTAGCCCGCTCGAAATTGGAGGAACTACGCCATGGCTACTGCGCCTTCTTACGTCGAGCAACAGACATTGCCCAGGGAAAAGAGCCTGATCGAAAACCTGCTGGACTTCTCCTTTCAGCGCATGGTGACGCCGCGCATGCTCAAGATGCTCTACGGCGTACATCTGCTGATCGGTTTGGTCGCCGCCATCTGGTTTGTGTTCAGCGGATTTCAGACGTCCACGTCAAACGGGCTCTTGGCCCTGATCATCAGCTTCGCGGCCATGCTGCTTTGGATTGTGTATTGCCGAGTCGTGGTGGAGTTGCTGGCGGTCGTGTTCAAGACCGCTCAAGTGATTACGAATTCGCAAAATTGAGTCCTCAAAAGGGCCGCGATCGACGACCCCCGTTAGTTAGCTGGAACCCATTGTTCAATCGTATCCGGCGGTTCAGGGCTTATCTCATAGCCAGCAACCACCATTGATATGGATGAGCGACTTTCTGTGGCGGCAAGAATTCTTGCAACCATTTCGATTGCGCGAGGCGCGGGTACCCGTGTTTCTACGACAGATGTTTGGCTGCTTCGTTGCACCAATTTTACTCGTCCCCCGAACGAGGTCACGAGCTCTTCAATGCTAGAAATAAATTCAGTTGGAGCAGTGGCTGTGATCTGAGCCATTGCTTCCAATAGGACAAGCTGAGCTTGTTGGAGTGCTTCTGCTGTGCCTTGCTTCGCCGCCTCGCGGAACGCCTCTGCGGTGGAGTCTATATCGTGGTAGCTTCCATCTTCTACGGAAGCATGAACATCAATCATTTTCATGCCCGCCAGAACTCCGGCGTTCATCGCGTCGTACACTCCTTGGATTACTGCGGATGCGAATACCGGAGGAATACTTGCAGCTGCTTCCCAGGCTATGTGGACGCCTTGCCCCTGCGCCATGGGATGGATCGCCACACGTACATGTGCGTAGACACCCACGTTGTTGCGTTGCCGGATAACTCTGCCCTCACCGACTCCCAACCCTTGCACAGTTTCGCGATAGAATTGACCATCTACGTTCTTTTTCATCGCTCCGCAACCCCTCTTGATCGAATGTGACCGAGGTAATCGTGATTTTTGTTGCCTTTTACGTGGATTGAATTGAGGATCGCGGTTCTTCTCTCAATATCCATAAAGCTTCGCCGGATTCTCAACCAAAATCATCTTGCGCGTTGCAGCATCCGGCGCCCACACGGGCAACTGGTTCAGCAGCGCGCCGTCATCAATCTGGGACAGCGGGGCGAGGTCGGTAAACTTGCGGCCGGGGACTTGCGAGGAGTCCGGGTGCGGCCAGTCGCTGCCCCACACGATGCGCTGGAGATTCGCGGCGATCAGGGCCTTGGCGAACGGCGCGACGTCCGGATAGTCCGGGGCTTTGGTGGAGCTGCGATACGCTCCCGAAATCTTCACATAGGCTTTGCCCGTGCGCACCAGGTTTACCAGCGTGGGGAAGCCGGGCTGCGCAAGGCCCAGCGACGCCTGCATTCCGCCAAAATGATCGAACACCACTGGGACAGGCGACGCGGCCACCTGATCCTTGAGGCTTTCGATCACCGACAGGCGCGTGTACATCTGGATGTGCCACTTGCGGTTCTTGACGCGCTCGATGGCGGCGGCGAATCGCTGGCGGCTGATCGCCGGATCGCTGACGCCCGAAGTTTCGAGGTTGATGCGAATGCCGCGAATCCCGCCGCGCGCCATATCATCAAGCGCCGAGTCGGGGGTCTGCTCATCGATCACGGCGATGCCGCGAGCGGAGGGGCCCAGCTGCTTGATGGCGTCGAGCGTGCAGGAGTTATCGGTGCCGTAGACGCTGGGGTTCACGATCACCACGCGGTCGGTGTGCAGCGCGAGATGCAGGGCGCGCATCTCCGCAACCGAGGCCGTTTCGGGCGTGTACTGGCGCGGCGTGGCGAACGGGAAGCGCTTCGGATCACCGAAAATGTGCGTGTGGCAATCGCAGGCGCCCGCCGGAACGTCGAAATTCACCGGCGTCGAGGGCTGCGAAGCCTTCGCGAATACCGTGAGCGTGCCGCGAACCAGCGCGGTGGTTCCGGCGGCGGCTGCTCCAATCAGAATGTCGCGACGCGATAGCATGGAAATCCTCCTGGCAGATCGGAAAAGCTTTCAACACAGAGTTCACAGAGGGCACAGAGCCCACGGGAGTTGCAAAATGTTTGCGGTGCGCGAATTTACGGCCCAGTCCGTGTCGCGAGGGCAAAAGTATCAGAGAACCGCGCGATCGTCCACCAGCGCCCGGAATCTGGGGCGTCGCGATACGCTCGCAGCTGGGTTCACGTAGGACAGACACTCTTGCCTGTCCGTTAAGGTCCGGCATAAGTGCCGGAACAATTTGTTGCTGTCCCGGCAAGGCAGGGACGTCTTGAGGGACAGGCAAGAGTGCCTGTCCTACGCGTGAAGCGTGCGGTGCATAGACAAAATGAACAAGCGACGGGGAAATTTTCCAGGACTAGTACTACCTGAGATACCTGCAAGAAATGGAAATCGGCTTTATCTACGTGTATTTTGCGCGGGTTACGCCGCCGCGTCGAAACCACGCCGAATGGAACGGTTCGTGCTCTCCCTACACGCGGGCCAGATAAATAAATTTCTCCCTTGCGTGGGGGACGAGCGGGCTACTTCATACTCGTAATTTCATCCGCGTGCCCGCCTGCTCGCAATGATCCGCGGCGTCCCAACCTGGCCGGGGCGCCCAACTTTCGGGGGGGCGAATGATGGACACGAAGCAGAACGATGACAGCAAGGAAGATCGTACAGAGAAGCGTTGGGAAGGTCGCGCGCCAGCCGGGACTACGCGCTGGCTGGTCATTCTGGGCCTGGTGCTGGTTGCCGCGGTAATTTTTGGCGGCGGATATGCCTACCAGCAGAGCATGGCCACTTCGGACCTCACGGTCCAAAATCAGTCTCTCCACTCGACGATCGATCAGTTGCGCAACCAGATCGACACGATGACGGCGAAGCTCGAACAGATGGCCACGCCTCCTCCCGCGCCGGCACCGGTTGTCAAGGCGCCCGCCGCAAAACGCGCAACTTCGGCAAGCTCGTCCGTGCAGGACCGCCGCATGAAGCAAGTGCAATCGCAGCTGGCCGCACAGGAGAAGGAATTGAAGGAGACTCAGGATCAACTCGCCAGCGCGAAATCCGATCTGGAAAACAGGCTGGGCTCCACGCGCGATGAGCTGAACGGCTCGATCGCCAGGACGCACGACGAGCTCGTTTCCCTCGAGAAACGCGGCGAACGGAGCTACTACGAGTTCGACCTGTCAAAATCCAAGAGTTACGAGCATGAAGGACCCATCCAAATTTCGCTGCGCAAGGCCGACTCCAAGCATCAGAGCTACGACCTGATGATGCTGGTGGACGATCACCAACTGGGGAAGAAAAAAGTGGATCTGTACGAGCCCATCTGGCTGCACGAAGGGAATCTGCCGGAGCCGGTGCAGGTGGTCGTGAACCAGATCGGCAAGGACCATGTCCACGGTTACGTCAGCGCGCCGAAATACACGGATGCGCAACTGACGTCCAGCGCGGCGCAGCCTTCTAACGATGCGATTTCAAAACCGATTTCCAGCTCAACTTCAAATTCATCCTCGAATTCCACCTCGAATCCACCTTCAACTTCCGCGACATCGTCCCAGGGGCAGTAATAGCCGCTGGATTGACGATTCGTGGACCTCACTCACCGGGCGGGGCGGGCTCTTATGGAGCTTGCCCCGCGACCCTTCCTGAAATATAAAATTCGCAGGTTTGAGAATTAGTACGCGGCGGAATTTCCTTCGTGGGGCCGCTCCGCAAAGAAGGTCTACAGAAGACTGGGTCGCTATTCACTTTCGTGAATGGTTTTCACGCGCACGACTTCAAATTCCTTGACTCCCGCGGGGGTTTGCACTTTGACTTCATCCCCCACATGCCGTCCGAGCAAGGCCTTCCCAATCGGCGAAGTGGTCGAGATCAGCCCCTGCGTCGCATCGGCCTCTTCCGTGGTCACGAGCTTGTATTCGATTTCGACGGACTTCTTGATGTCCAGCACCCATACGCGCGAACCGTACCCGGCGCGATCGGCGGGAATGTTGCTGAGATTCAGCATGCCGATGTCGCCGAGGCGTTTTTTCAGTTGTCCCAGGCGCGCGGAAACGTAGCCCTGGCGCTCCTTGGCGTACTTGTACTCGGCGTTCTCGGAGAGGTCCCCGTGCGCGCGAGCCTTCATCAGCTCTTTGGGGAGATCGACATTCATCTCGTGTTCGAGCGCCGTAATTTCGTCCTGCAATTTCTTTTTAACTGCTGTAAGAGCATCCGTCATGATTCGTCTTTGACCGCATTCATTAAATAGGATTTGGATGGGTTTGACGTCGCGTCAAACCGTGACGCTCAGCGCTGGGGCAGCCCGCGTCAAGCAATGATATGGCGGAGAGGCGGGGATTCGAACCCCGGTCACCCTTTTGAGGTGAAACTGATTAGCAGTCAGCCCTGTTCGGCCACTCCAGCACCTCTCCGCGGAAAAATGAGCCGAAATTAAACAGCGACGTCGGGCTTGACGCAGGAAAGTATAGCACCGAGGGTCTGGTGGAAACTACCAACACGGAGATTCGTGTCCTGGACGAGCATCAGTACGGCGAATCCTGGGCTGTGGCCGCCCGGTTATCACGTGTGAAGCGCACTAATCCCGTATCGTCGATATAGAAGTTGCTGAAACTGTAGTTGCCTGCTCGTGCCTGGAGGACATAGGTGTGGATCAAGCCATCGGATTCCACAGGGCCGGGCGTGTACTGCAACTGGTAGTTGACGCTCTGGGCAAATTGCGCCGCCGAGCGCGCCTTTTCCCCGAGCGCCTCCAGCTGCCGCGGATAGCCCGCATTTTGCACCGCGGCATAGTCCCGGAGATCCATCCAAACTTCCCGGAGAGATTCGACGGCGCGCCCTTCCGCCTGCGCCGTGGGATTGCCCTGCCGCTCGGGAACGATGAACCACAAGAAACACCAGATCGCGCCGAGGAGAACTCCCAGCAACGCGCCCCAGCGGATGAGAGTTTTTCGGAGTCCGCGCTTGGCCGCAGGCGCATCGCCGCCGGGAGGCGGCACCGTCAAATCCGTGCCGCAATGCGGACAGATCTCCGTACCTTGATTGACTTCATTTTCGCATTCGCGGCAATTGTACATGGGAAAAGATTTTGGTTGCTGGCTCCAGTCCGCAGGGAGGGGGCGTCAGGAATTATCGTAGCCAATCGCGCTGGTGGGAGTCAATCTTTGCGCGGCGCCCGATTGTGAAAAGTGCCCGTTCCGTCCCGGAAAGCATGGGATTGAACGGCTTCATCCAATCGGTGTGCTGGAAGCATCTGCGGTACCGCTGGTGGTGGCCCGAATGGATCCACTCTGATCGGTATAGAAGGATCGCTGGCCGGTAGCGCCAACTGTCACAGGAGTGGCCGTGACGGAATAGGTGAGCACGTTTCCTGCAGCGTCAGTGGAACCAACCGTATACGTAAATTTATACCCGGACTTGGTTCCGGAAGCCAGAACGACATCAATCAGATCAGCGCCTGCAGAGGACGCGTTTGTACTTCCCCCCGACGGCCCCATATCCGCGAGAGAATGTGGAAACCCGCCATACGTATTGGAGTACATGATCACACTGCTATCCAGAGCCTTGAGCGCTTCAACGGCGGCGGCTTCGTTGGCCTGAATTTTTGACTTCATCAAGTTGGGTATGGCAATCGCCGCGATGATCAAAATAATCGTGACCACGATCAGCAACTCAATGAGGGAGAAACCTTTTTGGTTCCGGCGACGTGCGTTCATGCTTCCTCCTGACCCATTACGGCCTCATTCTACAACGAGTGGCTGGAAATAGGGTGACGAGAACGTACCATTTCGCCCGTACCGGGGCGCTAGAAGTCCTGGTTAGGCTATGATGCATCAAAACGAGTGTATTTTGGCCGCCGCGATGGCACACGAATCGATCTCCGCGTCCGTGAACGATTTCTCAACGCAACACGCACACCTGTTGGAAGCGTTGTACGCGGACGCCAGCGCAGCGCAGTGGGGGTTATCCCGGGAAGGTTTTTCTGCGGGCCTGCGACATAGCGCGGAAAAGCGATTCCGCAATGCGCCTGGCAATACGGCGGAAGTCGTGGGCTATCTCAAGTCGCTGCATCTGCAGGACCTGGCGCTGGCTTGCGCCTGCAGCGAGGGAACCGAAATCGCGTGGGAATTCTTCGTCGAGCATTTCGGGCAGGAACTTCGAGACGCCAGCCGCGCCATTCTTCGCACTTCGGGGTCCGGCAACGATTCCCGCGCGGAGGAACTGGCGGACTCGCTCTATGCGGAACTCTATGGCTTGCGCACGACGAGCGGCGGGCGTCGAAAATCCCTGTTCGAATATTTTCACGGGCGTAGCAAACTTTCGACGTGGCTACGCGCTGTGCTCGCCCAGCGGCACGTGGACCTGCTGCGAAGCGGGCGGGGGACAATTTCACTCGAAACCGAGATAGATGAACCGCCGCTCGAACTGGCACAACACACGGCCGCCGCTCCTGACGATCCGGATCGCGCGAAATATCTTGCGCTTATCGATCGCGCACTTGCGATGGCCCTCGCCGCGCTTTCGCCGCGCGAACGCTTGCTCCTGGCTTGTTATTACGTGGACCAGCTCACGCTCGCGGAAATCGGGAAAACATTTGGCGAGCATGAATCGACCGTGTCTCGGCAACTTGAACGCACGCGGCGTACATTGAGAGAAACAGTCACCGATGCACTGCGCAAGGGCACGCCCGCGGGGGATGGGCGAGCGGCGGATCCGGTTCTGGACGAGTCTCAAGTGGAAGTGGCGTTCGAATACGCGCTGGAAGACTGGGATTTTGATTTGTCTCGGGCGCTTTCGGACGCGGAAGCGGCTGCCGATCCGCCGGAGAAGTGAAGTCGGCCAGATAGACAAATGCAAGATTCTAAAGCTGGACCGTTCTAAGAAAAGGAAGATTTGCGATGGACCCAAACATGAAAGACCAATCGCTCGACCAGCGCCGTGAAGAGGCACTTGCGCGGCGGCTGGGCGAGGCGCTGGACCGCGTCGCGCCGCGTGGGACTGAGCCCTGTCCGGACGCCGAATTGATCGCGGCTTATCATGAACGGTCGCTTGCGGCGGAGGAAATCGCGGAGTGCGAAGCGCATTTCGCGGCGTGCTCACGTTGCAGGAAAATTCTCGCCGTGCTCGCCGCATCCGATGACACGCCGCTGGCTGAAACAGAAGTTGCGCGCCTCGGAGAATTGGTGGCGGCCGCTCATACGCCACGTAAGGCCGCGCCGCAAGTCATCAAACCCGCTCGCCCTAATCTTTGGGATTGGCGCGCGCGCTGGCTCGCCCCGGCGCTGGGCGTGGCTGCCGTTCTGGCCGTATGGTTCGCCGTAAGGCCACCATGGCGCAACGTGGATCAGGGGGCATCGGGAACTCTCATCGCGCAGGCTCCCAAGAGCGAGCCTGCGCCGAATGCAGCGCCTCAGGCTTTGGACCAATACTCCAACGTGCCGCCCGTGAAGGAGGCGAAAAAAGATTCAGTGGCTCCCTCCGCGGGGTCGACAGATCTGTCCGTCTCAAAAACTGAATCTGCCAAGCAAGCGCCGGAAACATTGGCAAGAAACGGTTTGGAAAAGCGCGGCGCGGTAGGAGGGCTTGTGCTGGGCGCAGGGGTTACGGACAACGTTTCTGAAGATCAAAAGAAGAAGAGCGCTGAGTCTGCCGTCACATCATCAGGGGAACCGGCAGCACCTCCAGCCCCTGCCGCCGCGCCAGCGCCCGTGGAGAGTCTCCAGGCAGAGGTTCAAGAAATGGCACGGACCGCCCCGCCAGAACCTCGTCCGGCGGCCAATGCCCCCGCGCGTGCGCTGGCAGGGCCGATGGCTCAGGCCCAAGCAATGAGCAAGACCGATGCTATAACGGAAACATTCATGTTAATCCCGATGCCTTCCGGAACTGCGATAGCTGGACCGGGGCCCGCTATTCCTCTATGGCGAGCCGGAAAAGGCGGCCGCATTGAGCGTTCAGAGGATACAGGCCGAACGTGGCGGCCACAGGCGAGCCCTCTCCGAGAGGATTGGCTCAGCGGGACGCCGCTTTCGAATGTGGTCTGCTGGCTGGTCGGTCGCAATGGAGCTATCGCCCGAACAACAGATGGGGAACACTGGGTTCAAATTGCTTCTCCTCCCATGGCTTCTGCCGCTTCGGGGAAACTGCCCGACTGGATTGGCATCACAGCAACTGACGCCCAAACAGCCACAATTACGGCGAGCGATCAGCGGCGCTTCACCACGCAGGATGGTGGGAAGACCTGGCGGGCACAATAGCAACACCGCATTTTTCAAATGCAAGCCGAACCCTTCTCCAATCGGTTCCAAATGCATTCTGACAACAGTCGATGGTTTGTGGGTCGCGGCTTCAGCCGCGACATAATGCCAGCTTCGTCAATTCGGCTTTGGCCGCTGACGTATTCGATTTCCACCTGCCAGACGCACCCCATTCAGGGGCTAAAGCCCATGTTTTCAGGCCCTCCAATGTCACGGCTGAAGCCGTGACCCACAAACCGTTTATGAGGTAACTTCGAGATTTTCATGCAAGAAATCCGGGCAGCCCCGTTCTAAGCGATGAAGGATGAACTCAGATCTTCATCGGAGACTGCCATGAGAAACGCCAGACAATTGAAATTTCCGTATGTCGCGGGATTTGGGGTGCTGTTGCTGGCCCTGCCGTTCTTTTATCGTTCTGCTTTCGCGCAAACTTCCGGCCAGGCTGCGCAGCAGCCGGCTGACGGAACAGTCACCACCACGCTCGCGGACCAGAGCGATCTATCCGTTACGGTCTACAATTCGAGCCTCGCGCTGGTGCGGGATGTGCGCCAACTAACGCTGCCGTCCGGAGAATCGCGCCTGCGGTTCATGGACATTGCGGCGTCGATCAATCCGGCAGCGGTCCATTTTCGGTCCCTCACCGAGCCGACCAAGCTGAACGTCTTCGAGCAGAACTACGAATACGATTTGCTCGACCCGAGCAAACTGCTCCAGAAATACGTGGGCCGCGAAGTCACCCTGGTGCGCGCGAAGCTGGACAGCGGGACCACACAGTATGAGGAAGTGAAGGCCACGCTGCTCTCGCTCAACGGCGCGCCCGTGTGGAAGATCGGGAATGAAATCGTTACCGGCCTGTCCTACGAAAGCATTCGCTTCCCCCAACTTCCGGAAAATCTCTATGAGCGGCCTACGCTGCTGTGGACTCTGCAGAATTCCGGCGCGCGCCGTCATAAAGTGGAGGCCTCCTACCTG
This sequence comes from Terriglobia bacterium, assembly GCA_963705015.1. GTDB lineage: Bacteria > Acidobacteriota > Terriglobia > Acidiferrales > UBA7541 > Palsa-360. Next base: position 2,935,393 of record CAVPIN010000002.1, on the reverse strand, counting down.
ACTTCCAATCTATCCTGGAGCGCGGACTATGTCCTGAACGTGGGCAAAGATGAAACCAGCGGCGATCTCGACGGTTGGGTCACGCTGGTGAATCACAGCGGAACGGCGTTCAAGAACGCGCAACTGCAACTGGTGGCGGGAGATCTTCACCGCGTCGCCGCGCAGGTTGGAGGGAACATGGAGATGGTCATGGACAGGGTGGCGAAGAGCGCTGCGGCCCCGGCCCAGTTCCAGCAGGAATCCTTCTCCGAATATCACCTTTACACGCTCGGCCGCCGGACTTCGATTTTCGATCAGGAGTCCAAGCAGATCAGTATGCTCGACGCTTCGCACTTTCCTCTGCAAAAAGTGTACGTGGTGAACGGACAGTCGTATTACTACCGCAGCGCGGCGCAGCCCGGCGCTCCGGTGAAGGACCCCGTGCAGGTCTTTTACAAGTTCAAGAATGAGGACAAGGCCGGTCTGGGAATACCTCTGCCCTCCGGGACGGTTCGCGTCTATCAGGCCGACTCGCGCGGCGGCTCGCTGTTTGCCGGCGAAGACCATATCGATCACACTCCCAAAGACGAAACGATCAGCCTGCATATCGGCAATGCTTTTGACATCGTCGCCGAACGCAAGCAAACCGATTACAAGCGGCTCTCCGACCGATTGTATGAGTTTGAATACGAGATCACGCTGCGGAATCACAAGAACATACCCATCACCGTGGAAGTCAACGAACCGATCGGCGGAGATTGGGAAATGGTCAGTTCGACGTACAAATTCACCAAGACTGCCGCGTTCGCCGCGCAGTTCCAGGTGCCAGTCGATAAGGACGGGACGTCGGTGCTGAAGTATCGGGTGCGTGTGCGGTATTGATGTAGGACAGGCACACTTTATCCCGAGCCCCTGCGAGGGGCTGCCTGTCCATCAAGACATGCCGGCGAGAGCCGGTGCACCAAATACGTTTCGATCCGGCGCACTCACGTGCGCCGGATCTTCACGGACAGGTAAGAGTGCCTGTCCTACCTGCGGCGTTTACGCTTTGCGGCGCGCGATTTTGCGGGCGCGCGTGACGTCACGATGGCCTCGGCTTCGATTTCAACCAGCATCTCCGGTGACACCATCCCGCCGACTTGCACCATCGCAGTAGTGGGACGAATCTTTCCGAAGAATTCTCCGTGCGCGCGGCCGACCTTCTCCCATTCGGCGATGTTAGCCACATACATGCGTGTGCGGACCACATCTTCGAGGCGCGCGCCGGCCTTGTGCAGCGCGGATTCGATGTTGCGCAGCGTTTGTACCGTCTGCGCGTACGCGTCGCCCACTCCGACCAGTTTTCCGTCGGCGCCGCTGGCCGTCGTTCCTGAAACGTGAACCGTATCGCCCACGCGCACCGCGCGGGAATATCCGATGATGGGTTCCCACGTCGTTCCGGTTGAAAAATTCGTTCTTTTGAGTTTCATTGCGCCTCCTCGTATTGGAGCGAGCTATATTGCCACGAACAGGGCTGCGCGGCGCAACTGGACTTTCCGTGTCGCGACGCCTTAAGCTTATTGCGCGCAGGGAAAGGCTTTACCACAGAGGTCACAGAGACCACAGAGAATTCCGTAATCTTCTTCTCTGTGGTCTCTGTGACCTCTGTGGTAAAGCATTTTTCCGGAGGCTCCGCTTGCTCTGTAAGAACATTCTTGATGCCATCGGACACACGCCGCTGGTGCGGCTGAACCGGCTGACCACCGGATTTGACGCCGAAGTGTACGTCAAGGCCGACTACATGAATCCGGGTGGCTCGGTGAAGGACCGTATCGGTGTGTGGATGATCGAGGATGCCGAGCGCAAGGGCCAACTCAAGCCGGGCGGCACGATTATCGAAGGAACCTCGGGCAATACGGGAATCGGCCTGGCGCTGGTGGGCGCGGTGCGCGGCTACAAACTGGTGTTTACCATCACGGACAAGCAATCCAAGGAAAAAGTGGACCTGCTCAAGGCGCTCGGCGCGGAAGTAATCGTGTGCCCCACGGCCGTCGAGCCCGACGACCCGCGCAGCTATTATTCCGTGGCGAAAAAACTCGCCAAAGACATTCCCAATTCGTTTTACCCCAATCAGTACGAGAATCCGATGAATCCCGAGGCGCATTACCAGACCACCGGCCCGGAAATATGGGAAGACTCCGGCGGAAAAATCACGCACTTTATCTGCGGCATGGGCACGGGCGGAACGATCAGCGGTGTGGGGCGTTACCTGAAAGAAAAAAATCCCAATGTAAAGATCATCGGCGTCGATCCGGTCGGTTCTCTCTATTACGAATTCGCCAAGACGGGAAAAATCGGCAAGGCGAAAACTTATGTCGTCGAAGGCATCGGCGAGGACATTTTCCCGGCCACTATGAATTTCAAAATCCTGGATGACGTGGTGCAGGTGAACGATCAGGAATGTTTCGTGTGGGCGCGGCGACTGGTGAAGCAGGAGGGCATCTTCACCGGAGGTTCGGGCGGCGGCTGTCTATCGGCCGCGCTGCGCGTAGCAAAAACCCTGCCGAAGGGATCGTTCGTCGTCGCGTTTCTGCCGGACACCGGAATGCGTTACCTGAGCAAAGTGTACAGCGACGAATGGATGCGCGAGCGCGGTTACACGGACTCGGAAGTGCCGCTCACCGCAGAAGATGTGGTCAACGCGAAACGCAAGACCGGCAAGGTCCGCGAGTTGATCGTCGCAGGACCCGACCAGACCGTCTTCCACGCGCTGCACACCATGCAGACGCAGGACATTTCTCAGTTGCCTGTGTTCGAGGATAAGGCGCCGGTCGGCGCGATTTACGAGGACCAGATTCTGAACCTCGCGCTGCAGGGCAAAGACCTGCGCAAAATGGTGATTCGCGAAGTGATGAGCGATCCGCTGCCGCAGGTGCCCTGCGAAGCGCCCGTCGAGCGCCTCACATATTTGCTGAGCCACGAGGAGCCCGCCGTCTTTGTCCAGATGGGCAACGGGCGCTTTGAAATCATTACCAAATACGATTTGATGGGGACCATTGCGGGGTTGATGGAACAGAAGCGGTAAGTGGCAGATGCCTGCCTGCCGCAGGCGGGCTTCAGCTTGTGTGGTTTTTTTCACGGAATGAAAACCAAAGGCACACAAGCTGAAGCTTATGCTACTTACTTCCCACCCTTCTTGTGGTCGAGCTTTAGCGTAACGACGAATTCCTTCCGGGTGTCAAAGTTCGAAATCCCGCGTGACGAGGAAGACCAGCCTTCGCGTTCCGCATGCACTTCGTAGTCCACGTTGAGGTCCAGCCCGCTGAAACGAAATTGCCCCTCGGAGTCGGCGATGTGCGTGATGATGTCCTGGGTATGTAGGTTTTTCAGATAAACCACGGCAGAGTCTGCGGGGGCTTCGTCTTTGTCAACCACCGTCCCGCGCACCGTCCGCAACTCGGATTCACGGCCCTTGGGTTTGTCTTGCGCGTAGAGCACGGTTGCCGCGAGAACCACCAGCGTAATCAGGGCGACCTTTCTGGACGTGTTCATGGTTTTCCTCCAGCGCCGCGTTCCGTCTGCAGAGTCAGACCTTCGCGATTGCCTTCGCGGGTATCCTCCGCGTGCGGATTAGGATGACCACAAGGGGGGAGGGGATGCAGGGAGGAGATGGCTGGCCGGTTAAACGTCCTCCTCTTCGTCCTCTTCCTCGTCCTCATCCTCGTCAAATTCGTCCTCGTCCTCAGACTCTTCGTCTTCATCGTCCTCATCATCGTCGTCCGATATGACATTGACCTTGACAGGATGGATTTGGATTACTTCCATCTCGGTTTCACACTCGGGGCACGCCAGGATTTCGCCTTCCTCTACCTCATCTTCGTCCACGTCGATTTCGGTTGCGCACTTGGGACACCGGACCACGGCGAAAACCTCCTTGGGAACGGATAGGGTTCCTTTGCTGCTGGCGTATTATATAACGCGAAGCGTGCCCTTAGGGAAGCGCGCAAAATACGGATGACACTCAAGCGGGAATATCCGGATCATCCACTGGTGGGCGTAGGCGGCGTGGTGATCGATAACGGGCGTGCGCTGCTGATCCGGCGCGGCAGCCCGCCGCTCGAAGGCCAGTGGTCTATCCCCGGCGGGATGCTGGAGCTGGGAGAAACGTTGACGCAGGGCGTCGCGCGGGAGCTCGCGGAGGAAACCGGACTCGAAGTGAACGTGGTGGAACTTATCGAAGTGTTCGAGCGCATTTTTCCTGCGCCGCCGAACGTCGATGGGACTCCCGGGGACGCGTCACGGCCGCAATATCATTTTGTGATTCTCGATTATCTATGCGAACTGCGCGGAGGAACGCTGTGCGCGGCCAGCGATGCGCTCGAATTTGCCTGGGCGCGCGAAGAAGAGCTGCTGAAATTTGATCTGACCGTGGCGGTAACCCGCGTGCTGCGAAAAGCGTTTGCGCGGGCGCGCGAGAGGGCGACAACCTGATCCGCGAAATTCTAGAAAAGCTTGCGGCCGGGCCGCAGGTTGCGCCTCGCGTCATCCCGCCAATCGTCGTGGCTCCAGCCATAGCGGCCCATCAGCGGCACAAACTGGCAGGCGAACAGTACACGCGGTTTCAGCTCGCCATTTTCCTTTCGGGCCTGCACCAATTGCTGGCTTCCCTGGTTGCCTACTGGAATCACCAGCCGGCCTCCCTCGCGCAGCTGGCCCGCAAGCACCGGCGGAATTTCCGGTGGGGCTGCGGTGACCAGAATTGCGTCGTAGGGAGCGCCTTCTGGAAACCCCGAGGAGCCATCCCCGTCGTGGACATGAACGTTCGAGTAGCCCAAATCCGTGAGGCGTTCCTGGGCGTCGAGCGCAAGGGTCGTTTGGCTTTCGACGCTGATGACTTCGCGCCCCAGCAGCGAAAGCACAGCGGCCTGGTAGCCGGAGCCCGTCCCGATTTCCAGCACGCGTTCGGATCCGGAGAGTTCCAGCGCTTCCGTCATTGCCGCAACCATGTATGGCTGAGAAATGGTCTGCCCTTCACCGATCGGCAAAGGCTTGTCCGCGTAGGCCTCGCCGCGAAATTCCGCGGGGACAAATTCGTGCCGCGGAACATGGAGCATCGCTTCGAGAACGCGCTGCGAGGTAACACCGCGCTTGCGTATTTGCGCTTCGACCATCTCGCGGCGCGCGGCGGCGAATTCATCTGGAGTTGAGCCCGGTTCCTGCATCAGCCAATTATATGCCCTTGGCGAATAGGGAATCATGCGGATCGAATTGATCCGGCACGTCTCATGCCCTTGCTACACTAACTACAATTACACTGGGAGGTGTGAGGTGCATGAGTTCTTCAACCAGTCTCGCGGACAAAGACCGTTCTTACGCGTGACATCACTAGGAGCGAAGGCGCTGCTGGTGAGCCTGCTCGCCGCACACGGCGCGTTTGCGCAGAAAGTCACTGTCGAATTCGATCAGGCCGCCAATTTCGGCAATTACAAAACATTTGCCATCCGCGAAGGCCAGTTAAACAGCAAGAATCCCGCCCTCAGCAGCGATCTGGTCAAGAAGCAGATCGAAGCCGATATCGAACACGATTTGACGTCCAAGGGACTGACACGGGTAACTGGACCGTCCGATCTTAACGTGAGATACACATTTGGCGCGGCGCGCAGAACGGAAGTGGAAACCTATCCCGCCGGTTGGTACGGCATGGGAACGCGCGTTGTGAGAGTCCCCTATAGCGAGGGCACACTAGTCATTGATTTCCGGGATCCCACCACGAGGTCGCTCGTCTGGCGCGCCATCGCCAACGAAGAAAAAAGCGACGCCACCAAGATCGAGGGCAAATTGAACGACATGGTCAAGAAGGCCATCGACAAATATCCCCCCAAGAAGTAGCACGCAGCATGCGACACGTGGAAGCCCTCGAAAGCGACTTGCCTGCAAAAATCGTTGCGCCTGACTGGCGATGTCGGTGGGTTAGTTTGCCTACTGCCCGGTTTTTGTAGGACAGGCACTCCTGCCTGTCCGCGCCCGTTGCAACAAGTTCACCCAGGACAGACAAGAGTGTCTGTCCTACACCGAAATCCAGCCCCCCCACGGTGGCGGCGTTGACGTTCGCGGAGGGGCATCCTAAGATGGATGCTCCACAAAAGTTGACGCCTCATGTCCTTCACACTTCGCCTTCTTAAATCCATAGCCGCCTTCCTTTCGCTTCTATTTTTTCTCGCAGTAAGCGCTCCATTTGCGCGTGCGGAACAAATCAAGAACCTCAAGCCGCAAGGCTACGTGAATGATTTTGCAGGGGTCCTGAGCGCACAAGACAAGGAAAAACTGACGGCGTTGTGCGCTGAAGTCGATCAAAAGACCAAAGCTCAAATTGCCGTCGTCACCGTTTCTTCGCTCGAAGGCCAGCCGGTCGAACAGTTCTCGATTGACCTGGCAACACAGTGGGGTGTTGGGCCCAAGCAGCAGGCGCGCGGCATGATGATTTTGCTCGCGCCGAATGACCGCAAATATCGCATTGAAGTGGGCTACGGCCTCGAGGCAATTTTGCCCGACGGCAAAGTGGGCGGCTTCGGCCGCGAGGCTGTCCCGTTTCTGCAACGAAGCGATTACGGCGGCGCGACTCTGCTTCTCACGCAACGCGTCGCCGCCGTCATTGCCGCGGATCAAAACGTCACGCTGGATGCTCTTGCCGGCGTGGCGGCTCCTTCTTCCGCCCCTGAACCTAATAATTTCCCCATTCCCCTGTCGAGTCTCGTCTGGCTTCTGATTGTGGTTGTGTTTCTGTTTTTCCCGATCGCGGGTTTCTTCCTGCGGCTTCTTTTCGGAGGGGCCATTATTTCGCGAGGCCGCGGCCGCAGTGGTTGGGGGATGGGCGGACCCTGGTATGGCGGAGGTTCGTGGGGTGGAGGAGGCTTCGGTGGTGGCGGGGGAGGGGGCGGTGGCGGATTTGGCGGGTTTGGCGGGGGATCATTTGGCGGGGGCGGCGCGAGTGGAAGTTGGTGAGATGCGCGTGATCAGGAGTCACAAGTGACAAATCCTAAGCTCGACGAGTTTGTGCAAAAGCTGAAAGCCGCCGCAGCGGATAACCTGAAATCCGTAATCCTGTATGGTTCGGCGGTGACCGGGGAATTCCATTCCAAACATTCGGACTTCAATTTGCTTTGCATTCTCGATCGCGCGGATGCCAATCAAATCGAAGCTCTGCATGAGCCCGTCGCCTGGTGGACCGAACAAGGGCACCGCCCGCCGCTGATTTTTACCCTGGAGGAATTGCGCCGGTCCTCCGATATTTTCACCATCGAGTTGCTGGATATGCAATCGCATCATCAAGTCCTGCTCGGCCCGGATTTGCTGGCGGATATTTCCGTTCCCGTTCACTACCACGCAATTCAGGTCGAACGGGAACTGCGCACGGACTGGCTGCGGCTTCGTCAGGCCATGCTGGCAGCGCCGAAGAAAACGAAAATCTATCTGGAATTGATGGTGTCGTCGTTTTCGGCGTTCGCGGCGTTGTTTCGTCATGCGCTCATCGCACTGGGTGAAGCACCCGCCGGGAGCAAGCGCGAAGCGATCGACCGAATCGCGAAATTTGCCGGGGCCGTTCCCGCGGGGTTTCATGCGATTCTTGATTTTCGAGAAGGAAAGCGGCAAGCACAGGAAATCGATGTCGAGAAAACGCTCAATCAATATTTCACATTCGTCGAGGCGGTCACGGACAAGTTTGACCGGCAGCTCGATGCCAAGAAACAGGAGCCATCCCATAAATGATCATTGTGGGTCGCGGCTTTGCAGACCGCGGGAAGAGTCCCTTAACGCGTCATTCCGAGCGCAGCGAGGAATCCCTCTGCGGTTTAAATTCCAGAAAAGAGGGATTCCTCGCTGCGCTCGGAATGAAAATATGAAAGCGCGACTCCTGCCTACAGCGATACGCTGTCGGTGGGAAACCTTTAAGGAAAGGAGTCGCGCATGAGTGAGTATATCGCGTTTGATTCGCATAAGCGGTACAGCTGGGTAGACCGGGAAGACCACTCGACCGGAAAAAGCAGTGGCCATCGTCTGGAACATGCTCCGGGGGCGGTGCGAGAATATCTGAGCGGCAGTGAGCCGGGGACGGCCGTGGCGGTGGAAGCGACCGGGAATTGGTATTGGATTATTGATGAGATCGAGCAGGCCGGCCTGGTGCCGCAGCTGGTGCATCCGCGAAAAGCGAAGCTGATGATGGGGCAGACCAACAAGACCGACAAGCTGGACGCGCAAGGGTTGAATCGTTTGCAGCGCAACGGGACGCTGCCCACGGTGTGGATTCCGCCGGGGCCGCTGCGCGATTTGCGCGAGCTAACCCGCACGCGACTGGTGCTGGTGGCGCAGCGCACGCGGCTCAAGAACCGTCTTTCGGCCACGCTGGCCAAGTGGGGAACGCCTGCGAGCGAATGCAGTGATCCCTACGGGAAACGCGGACGCGCCGAACTGGAGAACCATCTGCAGCGCTTGCCCGAGCAGACGCGCTGGGTGAGCGGGCAGTTGCTGGCGCAGTTGGATTTTGTAAGCAGCCAGGTGCGGGAACTGGAGCAGCGACTGGAGAAGTTGGTCGAAGTCACCGAGGCCATGCAATGGCTGTTGAGCATGCCGGGAGTGGGCGTAATTCTGGCGGCGACGATCGCGTTGGAGATCGGAGAGGTCCAGCGATTTCCCAGCGCCATGCACTTGGCTAGTTATGCGGGAACCACGCCACGCGTACACGCCAGCGGCGGGAAAGTGCGTTACGGCCCGCTGCGCACGGACGTGAACCGGTATTTGAAGTGGGCCTTTGCCGAAGCGGCCAACTCGGTGGCGGTGAATCATACGCGGCGCCCGGAGCGGCACGTCAGCCAGTTGTACCGGCGGCTGCGTCAGCGCAAGGGACATCCCAAAGCGATTGGAGCCGTGGCGCGGCATCTGGCCGAAGCCGCCTTCCACGTGCTGCGGCAAAAAGAAATGTATCAGGACCCCAGTCTTGGTCGCGGTCGGACCAGCCAGGCGTAAGCGCGATGCCCGTCATGATCCCTTACTGGGATCGCGGAATGAATGCGACACCCCTGGCGAATAACTCCATGCCCCGTTGTCAGGGCGAAGAGATGACTCGGTACGACCCGCTTCACTGGGATTTGCATTGACAATAGCGCTTTCAGAGATGACGGCGTTTTGAATTTTCCCGCAACTTGTTTAGCCATGACCCACAAGTAGCGAGCATCGCAGTAGAGACTCTGAAGTTGGATAGGACAGGTTTCCTTGAAGCGCTGAGATTAGTTCTAGTCGATTTGATGTATTCAGGAGGATGCCCATGAAAAAGGGATATATCGTGCTGGGGGTGATCGTGCTGGTCGCCCTCATGCTGGGTGGCATGTATGTGGGCCGGCGCAACGAAATGGTCACCAAGAATGAGACCGTGAAGTCCGACTGGGCGCAGGTCGATGTCGTGCTTCAGCGCCGCGCCGACCTGATCCCGAACCTGGTGGAAACAGTGAAGGGCTTCGCGGCACAGGAACAGACCGTCTTTCATGACATCGCCAGCGCACGCGCGGCGCTGCTGGGCGCGCAAACGCCGGCGGACAAGATCGCCGCTAACGGGCAACTCGATGGCGCTCTGGGAAGGCTGCTGCTGATCGTGGAGAATTATCCGCAATTAAAATCCAACGAAAATTTCCTGCGGCTGCAGGACGAACTAGCAGGCACGGAAAACCGCATCGCCGTTGAACGCAAGCGCTATAACGACGCGGTGCAGGACTACAACACGTACGTCGGTCTCTTCCCCAATAATATTTTTGCCGGTTGGGCCGGATTCCAGCGAAACAATGCCTACTTCACGGCATCGGAAGCGTCACGCGAAGCTCCCAAGGTGCAGTTCCCTGCGCCGACGCGGTAATTGGCGAGAAGGATTCGTTTTCCAGCGTTGATCTGATGCGTTATGTCGCGATTTGATGGGAAGCGGCTCTTGGTGGCGTAAACTTTAGTTTGCGTGCCCTATCATGTGGAATAGAAACCAAAACCACACAGGCTCACGCTACTAAGCCGACCCCGCCTGCGGGAAAAATACTCGAAATCGCGCGCCTTTCGTAGTATCGCTATCCAGACGGATTGTGCCGCGGTGATCGTCCACAATCTTGGCGACGATCGAAAGCCCCAGCCCTACTCCATCTTTCTTGGACGTGAAAAATGGATTGAAGATCTGCTCGCGCAATTCGGCCGGCACGCCCGGGCCCGAATCCTCGACGGTCACGCAAACGCCGGGTTCGCCATTCGAGACCTCCGGCGCAATCGACAGTCGCAGCAGTCGCGTCCGTTCGCGCCGTTTTGTCCCTGCATGGCCTGAAACGCGTTGGTGATCAAATTGACGAACACCTGCTCGCACAGCTGGCGGTCCACTGGGACTTGCGGCAAATCCTGCGCGTATTGGCGCTCGACTTTCACTTTCGCATTCGGAAACGAGGCCTTCGCCGATTCGAGCGCCTGATCCACGATTTCGGCGACGTTCGTCCGGGCCGCAATTCGAGTTTCGAGGGCCGCGCGAAATCGAGGAAGCGGATGACCAGCGCGTTCAGCCGGTTCACCTCGGACGAAATGTAGCCCGCCAACTCCGCCACCAGCGGCTGCGAATCTTTCACTTTCTGGTTCAACATTTCCGCCGAGCCCTTGATCACGCCCAGCGGATTGCGAATTTCGTGCGCGAGCCCGGCGGAGAGCTGTCCCAGCGCGGCCAGGCGTTCGGCGCGGCGGGCATCGGCCTCCGCGCGGCGCAACTGGCGATTGGTTTCTTCCAGTTTTTCCGAAAGAACCTGCAGGCGCTCGACCTGGCGCCGATTTTCCATGACAAACCGGTTGACCAGGATGGCCGCGATAAAAAAGAAGAGCACCCGGATCGTGAGAATTGTAACTCCCTCGGAAGTCAGCTCGTAATTTTCAACTCCTGCAGCGCCGGAATCAGCAGCGAAAGATAAGCGAGAGAAGTGACCGCGGTCCAAACCAGCGTCGCGATGGGACCAAAGTAAATCGCGGCGCTTACTACCGGCAAATAATAGATGGGATAGTAGGGGCTGTTGATTCCCATTTCGCCGGTGTGATCGAGCAGAAGCGTGGCCAGCAGAATCTTGACGAGGACGCTGTAGGCGGGACCTCGTTCCGGCAAGCGGCGGATCAGCCAGCCCTCAAAAAACTGGAAGACCACGATGGCAAGAATAATCAGTTGTTTGTGAATTTCGGTGAGTGGAGGAAGCAGCGCCAGCCCGCCCAGGAAGGCCAGCCAGAGAAAATCAATCCATGTTATCGCTGACCGCTCGCGATCCAGCATTGTGAAGGACTCCGGAAAGTCTAACACGAGGAACGGTGCGATGCCGGGAAGGGTGATATCCGGCGTAGGGGCACGGTTCACCGTGAACGCTCACCTTGAACGGCATGCCGTGCCCCGACAACGACACAACGCACGAATGGCCAGTTAAAATTCGGAGACTTACTGCACGCGCTGGGGGCGCGATTCGGTGTCGACCAGAGCTTCGAAGATGGCCAGGACGTGGCGGCGGTATTCCACCATGCGCGTGAAGATGTCGCGCAGCGTGGGTTCGCGCTCGGCTTCGCGATGCCATTTGAGCAGCACAGCTTGAGGAACTTCAATATCCCGGCGAAGCTCTGCGGCGGAGTGTCCGCGCAGGAACAGGCCGTAAAAGAAGGCCGCTTCCCGTTGCGGAAAGTCGAAGTCGTGCTGAGTTTCGTCAGCCGCCTGGTTCACGGTGGGGAGCGTCGAGTTGGTGTCAGTCTGCATCAGCGTTTAAAGACGAAAAGGCAGTTTACCGGAAGTTTCCCCGGCGTCAAGTGGTACGGCTGTACAGGGGCGTCTATTGTGCCAATCCGGGGCACAGCGTAGTTAAGGCACCCCGTTTCGATGCGGCAGTGGTGGCCAAGGATTCTCCGATGTCATCCTTCGGACAGGCCTCCAGGCAGAATTCGAGACAAGGAACAGCGTGGTCCCATGAGTACTATCAAATTTGGTCGGTGAATTATCCCGGTCTACCGGGTTGGCGCGCGGAACGCACAAATTCGCGCAGCGCGGAGACATTGGGCCCATAAGCGCCGATGCGAGCCGCGTCTACCGGCAAACCCAGCCGTTCGGCGGCCTCCATGTTGATTCCGGCATCATCGAGTTCGGACAGGCTAAACCCAATGGCTGGAAGCACTCGCTTCACGCCGCTCGGGTACACCGGGCGTGGCGGGCGGTGCCGCTGCCAGGGACGGCTTGCGATTGCGAAGAACTGGTGCCAATCGTTCTTATCCCACATCGCTCGCTCCCGCGTCTTCGGGACTTCAGGACGCTCTGTGCAATCAGATGCGCCAACTACCCTCGTGGTCGCTTCCCGGCGCCTGCCCCGATTTAATCGTGGGCCGACAGTGGCTTGCTGTCCGGTATACGCCACATGCCCAGTGGCGTCCAGCATAGACTGCGAAATTTTCAGGCGCGTTACGAAAGAGAAATTATCCATTGCACGCGACATCGTCCCCGTCGGCCCCGACTGCTGCTTCGAACGCCACATCAAAGGGGTTGCGGTGCGGTTCCACGTGGAACAATGTAGTCAGCGTGTTACGGCGTGCCGGATTCGGAACCCTGTGCGGCTGCGGCATTCGGCTGCTATACTGACGGCATCGGGTCACCCCGCGGGGAATCTGTGGAAATGTCCAAACTTGTCATCGTCGTTCACTACCACGAAATCTGGCTGAAGGGCGGAAACCGCCGCTTTTTCCTAAGCAAGCTGCATATGGGCTTGAAGCGCGCGCTGGAAGGCTTGCCGGTGGAGCGAATTTTGCGGCCGGGCGACCGCATGCTGATTGAGTTTGGCGAAGGCGCTCCGGCCGAGGAAGCGATTGCGCGCATCGAGCGCGTATTCGGCGTGGCGTTTTATGCTGTCGCGCGGGTGGTTCCGCGCGGCGGCGAAGAAGATGATCTCGCGGCGCTGGGGCGCGCGGCGTGGGAAGAAGTTCGCGGCGAGAAATTTTCGACGTTCGCCGTGCGCGCCAAACGCAGCGACAAATCTTTCCCGCATCGCACGACCGAGATCGAAGTTTCGGTCGGGCAGTATCTGGTCGATCAATTGCGCGCCGAAGAGCGCGATGTGCGCGTCAAGCTGAACGATCCCGAGCTGACCTGCCGCATCGAAATTCCGCCCGGGCCCTCGCTGCTGGTGTATGCGCGGAAAATTCCCGGCGCGGGAGGCCTTCCGCCGAACACAGCTGGGACGCATGACGTGCCTGCTCTCCGGGGGATTCGATTCGGCCGTCGCGGCGCACAAAATGATGAAGCGCGGCGCGCACTTGAGCTTCGTGCATTTCTGGGGCGGCGGAGCGCGGCCGGGCGAATCTTCGGTTCACGTCGCGCGGGAACTGGTGCGGCAACTGGTGCCGTGGCAATTTTCAGCGAAACTTTACCTGGTGCCGTTTGAGCCCGTCCAGCGGGAGATTGTGGCCAGCGCTCCCGAGGAGTTCCGCATTCTGCTCTATCGCCGGATGATGCTGCGCATCGCGGAACGCATCGCGCGTTCGGGCCGCTCGCTGGGCTTGATCACGGGAGACAGCCTGGGCCAGGTGGCCTCGCAGACGCTGCACAACATGGCGGCGGTCGGCGATGCCGTGCGCATGCCACTGTACCGTCCGCTCGCCGGCGATGACAAACTCGAAATCATGAATGCCGCCGAAAAAATCGGCACGTACGATATTTCCGCCGAGCCCTTCCACGATTGCTGCCCCATCTTCCTCCCGCGCAATCCCGCGTTGCATGCCTCGATCGCAGAACTTGAACAGGCCGAAAGCAAGATGGACATCGAAGCGCTGATCCGCCAGAGCATCGACACTGTTGCTATCGAACGGTATCGCTACGCTGCCGGCAGCGTCGAAAAAGTGGAATCGTTTAAGTCTGCTACGGCGTAGTAGGAAGCTGGACAATCCTCGGTCAAACCGCTCCCAGCCACTTAATGGGGAAATGCGCAGCGAGGGAATTCACCAGACGTTCGTCCGCGGTGATAAGTTGGGCTTCGGACTTCAAGGCCAGAGCAACGTAGATACTGTCGTAGATCGTCCGCTGAAAAGTTGTTGCAATTTGAAATGCGCTGCTCAACAGGCTCGGTGATGGAACCGTCGGAAAATCATATTCAATCAGGGCATTCAGCGCTGCATCCGCCGAGGCGAGTGGAAGGCGGCCCACGCGAACAGCTTTCCAGGCCACACTTGCGCATTCCACCCAGAACAAATCGGGAACCAGTAGATCTATCTCTTCACGGACGTACTGGTCGAGTAACCGCAACGCCTCTTCTGCCAGTGTTTCTTCTTTCCCCGGCAAAAACCACTTTACCGCGACACTGGCATCCACCACGAATGGGCTCACCGCTCGCGGTCCTCACGGATCATCTCTTCCGCTGAGGGAAACGCCTGTTTGGCGGCCGATTGGCGCGAACGAATCCGAATCAGTTTGCGCATCAGTTCCTCCCGTTTCTTTAATTCCTGCGTCGTGGGGACATTTTCCTCGAGCAGGGCCAGAACTTCGGCGGCGATGGACCGGCGGCGGGCCTTAGCCTGGCTGCGCAGTGCCTCATAAAGATCGTCGGGCACGTTCTCGACATATAGGGTCGCCATAGGAATCTCCTAGGGAAAGCATAGACCATGATCGTCCCGCGTGCAATATGGAAAAAGTCTTGTGACACAGCCACTCTTGGCTTTGCGTTGAAAGTCAGTGCGCAAAAACCGCACAGGCAAGAGTGCCTGTGCTACCAAAACGCCCGAGTCGGCTTTTTCCGCGATCTGTGAGGGGGGCGTTACACAAAATGAAACCGGGGAGTCCGCCGTGGCGGACTCCCCGGTTTCGCTGACTTCAACTCGTTTTTTGCTAAGGCACAGATTAGAACTGGTACGAATAGCCGAGCGTCAGAGCCTGCGTTCCCACGTGGACAGTGCTGTTGTTGTATTCATTGTAGAGCAGGCCGCTTTGCTGCACCTGGTCCTTCGATGTGGGATCGAAGGCGTAGGCGGCATCGAAGCGGGAGCGTCCGTGATGGTAGGCGAAACCCGTGGCGAGCTGGTTGGTCATGATGGCGGCCGTCAAGGGCGTAAGTGTAGAGCTGGGGACTGGATTGTTCCCGTGAGCGTAACCGAACCGCAGGGAAGTGCTTTCGGTCAGCATCCGCTCCGCGCCTCCGTGGAATGAATACTGATCTTTCCAGTGTAGGGGAACGCCGTCGATCAGCGTCGTGGAATTCAGTACGCCGGGACTATTAATGACGGCATTGGTGCCGTTGGTCAGCGTGACCGGCAGGTTGACGAAGGCGCCACCCCAATTGACCCAATCTGTTTGAAACGCCAGAACCCAGCGAGGATTGACGTGCCACGCAACATCGGCCGCGACCGACTGCGGGAGGACGTTCTTCACCAGGGCATTGTACGTGAAGGTTGACGAATCAGTGGAAGGTACACCTAGCGCGGCAAACAGCGCGCTGGCATCCCCGGTAGCGACTCCCGTGCTGTTGATCACCGTGCGGGATTTCCAGGCGATTCCCAGGTCCCATTTCTTGCTGGGTTCATACAGCATGCCGATGCTCCCATTCCAGCCTGTGCCGTTCGTATGGAGATCGAGAAGCGTCTTCGCGCCGGCGAGTGTCGGCTGGCTCTGAAAGATGTAGGGGGCGTGCAAAGTGTTTGAATTGTAGTCCGCGCCCACGGTGACGCCCATGGAAAGCTTGTGCCCAAAGGCAACGCTGAGGCCGGCCATGGCCCGCCCCGCGAGAATCGCCGACTTTTGTTCCTGCATGCCATAGGTCACTCCGGCATATCCCGGCGCATCGACGTAATGCCAGTCAGAGACCGACGCGAGATCGGGCGCGAATCCGACCCCGAAGCTGAACCGTGAATGGCGGATGGGCATTCCAAATGCGCCATAGGGGACCACGCCCGGAGCAGTCGTCATCGGGGCGTTGCTATTTGCCGAGTTGGAAAAGGACCCGCGCGCAAATATCGTGGACATGCTCAAGTCGAGTGAGGGACCGGTGAGGTAGGTCAAACCTGCTGGATTGGTGGACAGAGCGCCGAGCGCATCCGATGACGAGGGAACGTAAACTCCCCCAAGCGCCATGGATCGCGTGCTCGCGGAATTCCAATAAAAATCTTGCGCGGAGGCTGATGTTGCGATGAATGCGAAAGCCACGAGGAACAGAGAAAGTTTGTGATTCAACTTCATGCGGATAGTGCTCCTTTCATGGGTGGTTGTGTTGTGTCCAATGAGTCTGGCTGGGCAAACGCCTGGGGCTCTGCATCGGTTTTGCATGCGATGAGGGCTTCGACGCACGGCAAATCGAGAGCGTGGGGCGCATCCGCGCGCAATATTTCAAAAACCTTTTCAATGGGAAGCCCATCGCGATAGGGCCGCCGGGCATGGAGCGCATCGAAGATGTCCGCCACCGCAAGAATGCGCGCGTAACGCGAAAGTTGGCCCGCTCCCCAGCCACGCCAGTAGCCGGACCCATCCAGCTTTTCGTGGTGAGCGGCGGCATCTGCACTGATGCGTTCGAATCCCGGGATTCTATTCAGGATTTCGAGGGTATAGTACGGATGCGCCTTAACGACTTTCCATTCCTCACTCGTTAGTTTGGCCGGTTTCTCCAGGACCGAGTTCGGAACGCTTAATTTGCCAATGTCATGCAAGAGCGCGGCGCGGCGAAGATATTTCACGCTCTTGGTGCTCAAGCCAAACCACTGGCCAATCTCCACTGCTGCGTCCGCCACGCCGCTGGAATGGCGGTAGGTGAAGGGAGATTTTGCATCGATCACTTCCGCAAACGCCACGCAGATATTGTCGATAGTATCTTCATCCGCGTTAATGCGCCGCTGCTCGGGTTCGAGCGCCACTACTTTGTCGATCAGGTCTTCCTGTTCGAGGCCGCTCCAAAGCGCTCCAGTGTTGGCAAGGGAAACGGCAGCCTTCACCAGATCGGGATCGAACCAGCGGCCGCCGCGCCTGCGCACAGCGTCGATTGCCGCGGCAGGCCCCTGAGCAGTGAAGAACACGTCGAGCGTTTGTGAAAGATTTGCAATTCTTGAGAATATTGGGATATCCGTTCCGCGGAGTCCGTTCGGATACCCGCGTCCATTCCAGTGCTCGTCCAGACTGTGAATGCCCTCAGCGACGGGGGCGGAAAATCCGAGTTGCTTGGCAATATGCGCGCCGCGTTCGCAGCGGATCTTGACCAGATCGCAGGAATCCTGCTGTTGGGTGGCCGCCACCTGGAAGAGCCTCTGCATCCGCTCCAGAAATGGCATGCCAGTGGCGACGTGGGTTAGCGCATACTGCAGACTTTCCCAACCCACTCGCGTCCAGTCTGTCGTTTTGACGTCGCGCTTGGCCCGAATCTCGTCCGTATTCAGAATGTGGAACAGCCGCGAGGCGTTGCTGCTGCATCCAGCATCTTTGAGGAGCAGGGAATAGTAGAGATCAGGTTGTTCGTTCATCCCCAACCCAACCTGCTGAGCCAGCCTCATGCCGATGACGCAGCTTCGAACGGAGTGCCCCATAGCCTGGCCTTCGGTAAGGTCCAGGGCGTAGGAAAGTGCGGAGATAATTTCGGACAGGCGGATTGAAGTGCGAATTTCCGTTGCTCCATCGGGTAAGGAGACGCGCGGCTTGTTTTCAGTGGACTCAAGCATCGCAGGGGTTCTCCTTTGGCCTGGTTCGCTGGGGGTACTGTATTTAAAGGTAGACTATGAGTAACAGGACTGGCCGGACCAATAGAGCGGAGGTACTGTCCAAATCTACGAAGGTACTAGTCGCATGTCATTGTAAATGCAAGTGTTAGCATATTACTACTTGCGCACATACCGCTATTGGAAGACCTGCCGAGGGCACTTCATCAGGCGGGAGCGTAAGAGCGTCGCCAAAAAAACCGGGGAGCAAAATGCACTCCCCGGCTCACAGATCACTTTCTAAACTATCCGGTGTGATTACCAGCGGCGATCCCCGCCACCTCCGCCACCGCGGTCGCCACGATCGCGGCCGCCACCCCCACCGCCGCCCCCACGGCCACCACCTCCGCCTCCTCGCCCCCCGCCTCCTCCACCGCCGAAGCCACCGCGCCCGCGCCCGCCTCCTCCACCACCGCCACCGCCTTCACGAGGTGGCCGTGCCTCATTGACAACAATGTTGCGGCCCATGAAATCGTGGCCGTTGAGTCCTTGAATGGCGCGCTCGGCTTCCTCGTCGCTATTGACTTCGACAAATCCGAACCCGCGTGGTTGCCCCGAAAAACGGTCGCGCACCAGGGTCACAGCCGCCGCAGTGACTCCCGTCTGAGTAAACAATGTAGTGACTTGCTCTTCCGTGGCCTGGAAAGGGAGATTACCGATGTAAAGTTTCTTCAACGCGAGACTCCTTCTGGCCGTGGCGAAGTGGACCGCACGGAACCCGGGACTGAAGAGGGCAGGGTCGAGACCGGAAGCGCAGGGCCGGGGCCCAAATCCGTACGACAAGAGACGCGCTTCAGTTCCGGGCGAATCTTGCTCCAAAAATGTACGGGCGTCAACTAAAGATATTTTTATGACTAACTATATAGTATTGAAAATAGAATGGCCGGAGAGATGCGGGGAGATGAGGATATGATGCTGGGATTCGCTATTCCTCCAAGGGGATCTGTATTCCGATGCGCGGTTTGATGATGGATTTTCCGCTGACGGTCCCGGCGCTGCTCGAGCGCGCGGGGAATCTGTTCGGCAATGTTGAAATCGTTTCGCGCCGCCCGGACCACTCGTTGGCGCGTTACACCTGGGGCGATCTCTACCGGCGCTCTCGGCAATTGGCGAGCGCTCTCACGAACCTGGGTCTGCGCCGCGGAGACCGTGTGGCCACGCTGCTGTGGAATCAATCCGAACACGTGGAAGCCTATTTCGGCATTATCGCCGCCGGGGGAGTGCTCCACACGCTGAACTTACGTCTGCATCCGGACGAACTCGCCTTCGTCGCCAATCATGCCGGTGACCGGTTTCTGATCGTGGACGACGTGTTACTGCCGCTCTACGAGAAATTCCGTGACCGTGTGAAATTTGAGCGCGTCATCGTTGTGCCGTATGGCGGCGGCTCGACGCCGGCGGGTTACGAGAACTACGAGGAATTGCTCGCCCAGTCGAGCGGCGATTTCGTCTATCCGCAGCTCGATGAAAATGAAGCCGCGGCGATGTGCTACACATCCGGCACCACCGGGCGCCCCAAGGGCGTGCTGTATTCGCACCGCGCCATTGTCTTGCATTCCTTCAGTTCCTGCGCGGTCGATTCGCTCTCCATTTCGATGCGGGACGCGGTCATGCCGCTGGTGTCCCTGTTTCACGTAAACGGATGGGGGGTTCCATTCACTGCCGCGATGGCCGGGGCAAAGTTGGTGCTGCCGGGCCCTTTCGCGGATGCCGAAAGCATCCTCGATCTGATGGAGCGGGAGCGCGTGACGGTGGCGCTCGGTGTGCCGACGATCTGGTTTGGCGTGCTCGATGCTCTTGACAACTATCCCAGTCGATGGAAATTTTCCTGGCCTGTGCGCCTGATCGTAGGAGGGGCCGCGGCCTCGGAATCGCTGATGCGCGGGTTCGATCGCCACGGGATCACCGTCGTTTGCGCGTGGGGGATGACGGAAACCACGCCAATCGGCACCTTCTGCTTTTTGCGTCCCGAGATGGACAATTGGAGCGAGGAAGAAAAATACGCCCAGCGGCTCAAGCAGGGAATGCCAATGTCGTTTGTGGAAGCCCGCATCATGAAGGCCGACGGCACGCTCGCGCCGCATGACGGAGCGAGCGTCGGCGAGATCGAAGTACGCGGCCCGTGGGTCGCGTCCGCCTACTACAACTTGCCCGAGGAAGCGCAAAAGTGGTCGCCTGACGGTTGGTTTCGCACTGGCGACATGGGCCACATCGACGAACATGGCTACATCAAGCTGGTCGATCGCAGCAAGGACTTGATCAAATCCGGCGGCGAGTGGATCAGTTCGGTCGACCTGGAAAATGCGTTGATGGGACATCCATCCGTGAAAGAAGCCGCGGTCATTGGCGTGCCACACCCGAAATGGCAGGAGCGTCCACTGGCCGTGGTGGTGCTCAAGGACGGAGTGGAGGTGCAACCCGGCGAGTTGCGCGAATTTCTGGCCGCGAAATTTGCAACCTGGCAGTTGCCGGACGGGTTCGTGTTTGCCAAGGAAATACCGCGCACCTCGGTGGGGAAATTTCGCAAGATGGCCTTGCGCGAACAGTTTGTGGACTGGAAGTGGGAGGGGTGATTTTAGTGGGATAAGCTTCAGCTTGTCTTCTTTTGACTTCTGCCGGTGGTGCAAGGATCAAAGGAAGACAAGCTGAAGCTTATCCCACTGGGATTGCAATACTAGGTCCGGTAGCTGGCGTTGATATGCACATATTCCGCAGTAAAATCACAGGTCCACATGCGCGCCGTGCCGCGGCCGTTGTGCAGATCCACAACGATCGAAATATTCTTCTCGAGCAAACGCGCGTGTGCCGTGCCTTCATCCAGGGGCAAGGCGACAGAATAGGATTTTCCCCTGGGCGGCCCGTACATTTTAATTCCGCCCATCCAGATTTCCGCGTGGTCCGGATTGAAGGGAACTCCCGAACGTCCCGCCGCAGCCAGAATACGTCCCCAATTCGGATCGGCCCCGGCGATCGCGGTCTTGACGAGCGAGGATAGCGCAATGGTCTCGGCAACCTTCTTCGCCGCGGCGTGGTTGGGAGCGCCCCGCACTTCGACTTCGACCACATGGGTGGCGCCTTCGCCGTCTTCCACAATGCCGATCGCCAGGGTTTTGCAGACGCTTTCCAGTGCCTCGACAAATTGTGCGTAAGGCGCGCCCTTCGCTTGTGTGATTTGTTTTGCTCCACTTACACCGTTGGCGAGCACTAGCAGCGTGTCGTTGGTCGAAGAATCACCGTCGACCGTGATGCTGTTGAACGTGCGCTCCACGACCTCACGCAATGCGTGATCCAGCACGCGGGGCGCCACTGCGGCGTCGGTGACGACGAATGCCAGCATGGTGGCCATGTTGGGATGAATCATTCCCGCGCCTTTGGCGCAGCCTGCGACCCGAATCGTATTTCCCCCGGCACTATACATTGCCGTTGCCTGTTTCGGGCGCGTGTCAGTGGTCATGATGGCCCGCGTGAGTCCGTCAAATGCCTTCGGCGAAAACTCCAGCGTACTCGTCAGTTCCGGAACCGCACCGAGGATGCGTTCGACGGGCAGCGGCACACCGATAACGCCCGTCGAGCAGACGACGACCTGGTTTTCGCGGCAACCGAGCGATTCTGCGACGCGGTCGGCCGTGGAACGGGAAGCGACCATGCCATCGGGCCCAACAGAACAATTGGCGTTCCCGGAATTGACGATGACGGCGCGCATGGAATCCGCTGACTCGCGGACGTGCTTGCGAGAGAGAACCACCGGCGGGGCCTGCACGAGATTTTGCGTAAACACAGCCGCGGCGGAGGCCGGAGGATCCGAGACAATCATGGCCACGTCGAGCGAACCCGTGTGCCCGCGCTTCTTGAGACCACAGGAGGCGGAAGCAAAACGAAACCCGCGCGGCAGGGCGCGGGATGGCGGCAAGTCACTCATAGTTTGTTCACTGGATGGAAAGCGCCTTTCCCGCTCCGCTCAGGACAGGCAACAAATCACGTTCGGGACACACCACCGCGACCGTGGCGACCAGGGTGCAATTGTGCTCCTTGGGACACGTGACGCAATCGCGCTCGATTTTTTCCGGCACGATCTGGCGCGGGCCGGGCGTAAAGCCGTAGCGTGAGAAAAACTCGGGCCGATGCGTCACGGCAAACAGGCGAGCGATCTTCCGGCGGCGCGCGGTGTCCATGGCCGCCTTCATCAAGCGGTCGCCGACGTTGCGACCCTGCCCACGCGCTTCAGGAGCTACCGCGAGCGAGCGAATCTCGGAAAGATCGGAGCCATACGGCTCCAGGGCAACGCAGCCCAGCACTTTTTGGTCGCCATTGCGTTTATCGACGAGCACGATGAAATGGTCGATATGCGCGCGAATCTCCGCCTCAGTACGCGGCAGCAGCAAACCCTCCCCGGCGTAGTGAGCGATCACGCGGTGCACCGCTGACGCATCTGCGATACGCGCCGTGCGGGCCCTCATGACTTCTCCTCCAAATCGGCAAGACGTTTTTTCGCCGCGACAATCGCTTCACGGACGCGGGCAGGCGCGGTGCCTCCCTCGACGTCGGGTCCGGCCAGAGCCGAATCGAGTTTCAGCGCGTCGTAAAAATCTGCCGCGAAGAGCGGCGAAAACTTTTGCAGCGTTTCGATCGGCAGCGCGGAAAACGATTTTCCGCTGCGCTCGCCCTCGCGGACAATCAGTCCCACAATTTCATGCGCCTGGCGAAACGGCGCTCCGCGACGCACCAGGTAGTGCGCGGCTTCGGTGGCGAGAAGCGCCGGATCGGACGCCGCCTCGCGCATACGCGCTTCGTTTGGCTTTGTCGCGGCGACAGCTCCCGCGGCGACGGTCAGCATGGCGACGGCCTGGTCGTGCGCGGCAAAGACAGGTTCTTTGTCTTCCTGCAAGTCGCGTTGATAGCTCGAAGGCAGCCCCTTGAGGGTCGTGAGCAGCGTGTGCAGCGAAGAAGTGACACGCCCGGTCTTTCCCCGGAGCAATTCCCAGGCATCGGGATTTTTTTTCTGAGGCATCAGGCTGCTGCCGGTTGAAAATTCGTCGGGCAAAACGATGAACCCGAATTCCTGCGACGCGAAGAGCACAAAATCCTCGGACAGGCGCGAGAGATGCGTCGCGATCGTAGCCAGAGCGTAGAGATAATCGAGCGCGAAGTCGCGGTCGCTGGCGGCGTCGAGGCTGTTGGCCGTGGGACGCGCAAAGTCCAGTTCGCGCGCGATGGCCCCGCGGTCCACATCGAGCGCGCAACCTGCCAGAGCGCCCGACCCCATGGGGCAGGCGTCCGCCGTGGCAGCCGCCGCATCGAGTCGCACCGTGTCGCGGAACAATGCTTCGGCATGCGCGAGCAGAAAATGGGAAAACAAGATGGGCTGCGCGTGCTGCATGTGGGTCATACCGGGCATGGGGATTCCCACCACGCTCTCGGCTTTTCCAACCAGCGCGGCGATCAAACGCGCAACTGCCGCGCGCGTTTCCTGCACGGCCTCTTTCACGAACATGCGGAAATCGGTGGCCACGAGTTCATTCCGGCTGCGGCCCGTATGTAGCTTGAAGCCCAGCGGTCCCAGATATTCCACCAGCGCGGTTTCGACAAAATGGTGCACGTCTTCGGCAGGCGAGGCGTCGAGCCACGCGGGATCGCTCGCCGCGCGCTCGGCGATTTTGTCGAGCGCGGTGAGGGTGTCGCGCATTTCCTCGACGCTCAGAATGCCCGCGGACACCAGCGCGCCCGCCCACACGCGATCGACCGCCAGCTCGTAGGGCAGCAGGCGGCGGTCGAATGCGAACGACCGTTGAAACTGGTAGAACAGCTTGTCGGGCTCGCGGTCAAACCGCCCGCCCCACAATTTCACGGATGGCTGCTCTTTGGGCGCGGCGCTCACTTTACTTTTGCTTCCTCCGGAATCGTTACAGGCAGCGCGAACAAATTGATGAAGCCCTCGGCATCCTTTGGGTTGTAACCGGTCATAGCGAAGCTGGCCAGGCCCTTGCGGTAGAGCGAATAGGGCGAGGTGCGCTTGGTCACCGTGACGTTGCCTTTGTAGAGCTTGAGGCCGACTGTCCCTGTGACGCGCTGCTGCGCCGCCGTGAAATATGCATCGAGCGCTTCACGCTGTGGGGTAAACCACAGGCCGTAATAGACCAGCTCCGCGTAACGCAGCGCAAGAACTTCCGAATAGTGCGCCGTCTCACGGTCGAGGCACAGCGTTTCCAGCTCGCGGTGCGCGGTGATCAGAAGCGTGCCGCCGGGCGTTTCATACGCGCCGCGTGACTTGATTCCAACCAGCCGGTTTTCCACAAGATCGATTCGTCCTACACCGTTCACCGCCGCGATCTTGTTCAACTCATCGAGCAGCGCCACAGCGGAACGCCTCTTGCCATTGACCGAAACGGGTGTGCCGCCCTCGAAACCAATTTCGACTTCCGCCGGTTTGCTGGGCGCTTTCTCGGGCGAGACGATCCATTGCCACATGGCTTCGTCGGGCTCGTTGGCCGGATCTTCGAGCACGCCGCCTTCGTGGCTCAAGTGCCAGATGTTGCGGTCACGCGAATAAATGTTCGCCTTGGTCTGCTCGATGGGAATGTTGTGCTCGCGCGCATAGGTGATGGCATCCTCGCGCGAATTGATTTTCCACTCGCGCCACGGGGCGATGATCTTCACGCGCGGCGCGATCGCTTTGTAGGCCAGCTCAAAGCGCACTTGGTCGTTACCCTTGCCCGTGCAACCGTGCGCGACCGCGTCGGCGCCGGTTTCGAGTGCGATTTCCGCCTGGCGCTTCGCAAGCACGGGCCGCGCCATGGAAGTGCCGAGAAGATATTTGTGCTCGTACACCGCGCCCGCGCGCAGCGTCGGCCAGATGTACTCGGTGAGGAACTCTTCGCGCAGGTCCTCGATGGTCGCCGAGGACGCGCCCGTCGCCAGGGCCTTTTTCTTCGCGGCCTTTAAATCCTCCTGCTGGCCGACGTCCCCGACCATGGCGATCACTTCGCAGCCGTAGGTTTCCTTCAGCCAGGGAATAATAATTGACGTATCAAGTCCGCCTGAATAGGCGAGCACTACTTTCTTGGGCACCGATTTTCCTTTCAGCTTAGGAGCATCAACAGGATGGCTTTCTGCACATGCAGGCGGTTTTCCGCCTGATCAAACACGATGGAGCGCGGCGACTCCATGACCTCGTCGGTCACTTCGGAGCCTCGATGCGCGGGGAGGCAGTGGAGAAACGCTGCGCCGGGCGCGGCCAAAGACATCAAGGCGGTGTTCACCTGATACGGCGCGAAAATCGAGGCGCGCGCCTGGGCCTCGCTTTCCTGGCCCATGCTGGCCCAGACATCCGTGTAAACGGCCTGCGCGCCGGAAACGGCTTCCTCGGGCGAGCGGAAGAGTTCGATCGTGCCAGCCGTGGCGGCCGCATCGTGCCGCGCCGCCGCGACAATTTCTGGATCGGGATCGAATCCTGCCGGCGTGGCGATGCGCACATGCGCGCCCACACGCGCTCCGGCCACCATCAACGAGTGGCAGACGTTGTTACCGTCGCCAACGTAGGCAAGCTTGACGCCGCGCGCGGAGCCGAATTTCTCCTCGATCGTGAAGAAATCGCACATCGTCTGGCACGGGTGGTAGCGGTCCGAAAGCGCGTTGATGACCGGAACGCTCGCATGAGCAGCCAGCGTCTCGAGGGCCTGCTGCGAGAACACCCTCGCGACGATCCCCTGTACCCAGCGCGAAAGACACCGCCCGACGTCGGGAATTGATTCGCGATCACCCAGATGTGTATCGGCATGATCAAGATAAATCGCTGTGCCGCCCAGACTGGCGATACCGACTTCGAAGGTCACACGCGTGCGCAGCGACGGCTTTTCAAAAATCATCGCGAGGAACCGCCCCGCAAGGGCGGACTGGTAACGGTCGGGGTGCGCCTTGATGTCCGCGGCCAGATGGAACAGTTCGCGCACGTGCGCGGCATTCCATTCCGTGCCGGTCAGCAAATCGGAAGAGAGACTTAAGGCTGGGGCTTGCGCGTTCATATTCACCTCGCGGCAGCGTGCGCCAGGGCTGCGGCCGTGGTGGAGGGTACGGGCTGCGACTGGGCAGGCCGCTCGGTCTTGGTAAGGACCGATTCCAATTTTGAAAGTCCTTCCTTCACTTGCTGCGCGGTCAAAATAAATGGCGGCAGCAAGCGCAGGATGTGTTCGTGCGTGCAGTTGATGAGCAGTCCCTGTTTGAGCGCTTCTGCAACGTACGGAGCGCCCTCTACGTCCAGGTCCACGCCCAGCATCAATCCTTCACCGCGAACTTCGCGGATGAAATCAAATTTAGCCGCGAGCTTTTTCAAGCCGGCGCGCAACTCCGCGCCACGCGCGCGAACATTGGCGAGCAGGTGCTTGCGCTCAAGCACGTCGAGAAACGTCAAACCCGTCGCGCACGTCAGCGGGCCTCCGCCAAACGTCGAGCCATGTGCGCCGGGCGAAAACGCCGCAGCAAATTCTTCGCGCGCCAGGAAAGCGCCGAGCGGTAAACCGCCCGCGAGAGGCTTGGCGATGGCAACGATATCCGGAAGACCCGTCAGCCGTTGATACGCAAACGCGCGGCCCGTGCGGCCCAGGCCGCACTGAATCTCGTCAGCGATGAGCGCGGCGCCGTGCTGTGTCGCCAGTTCCCGTGCGCGCTTCCAGAACGCATCGCTGACGGGAAAAATTCCGCCCTCGCCCTGAATCGGCTCGATGATGATCGCGCAAACTTCGTCGGTGAATTTCGATTCCAGGTCCGCCACATCGTTGAAGCGGACGAAATTCACTCCGGGCACGAGCGGCTCGAACGGCGCCCTGTATTTCGGCGTATGGGTGATCGAAAGCGCGCCAAACGTGCGGCCATGAAAGGAATTCTCCAGCGCCAGGAAGCGAATCTTTTTTTCTCCGCCCGGCTTCTGCTTCGCGGCGATGCGCGCCAGCTTCAGCGAGCCCTCGATGGCCTCGGAGCCGCTGTTGGTGAAAAATGCGCGGTCCATCTTCGACCATTTCGCGAGCTTGGCCGCGAGCGGCCCTTGAAACGGATTGTGGAACAGATTCGAGACGTGCACCTCGCGGCCCGTTTCGCGCCGGATCGTTTTCACCAGGTCCGGATACGAGTAACCGAGCGCGTTGACGGCAATTCCGCCCAGAAAATCCAGATACTTCTTCCCGGTTTGATCGAATACGTAGCAGCCGCGCCCGTGCGTGAAGATCATGTCCGACCGCTTGTACGTATTCATCAAGTGGCGCGAAACGTCTTTCAAGACAGGGCTCCACGCGGCTCCGCTACCAGAGGAGCTTTTTTCCGGTTTTTTTGCTTTCGATTTCACCGCGCCACTCCCGCGGCGCTTGCGGGGAACTCCGGTGTAACGCGCGTGCCGGGAAACCGCGTGCCGTTGGCCGCGGCCAGCAGCCCCTTGGGTACCGAGCCGCCCACGATGCGCACTTCGGCGACACCGGCGGACAGAGCGCGCTTGCACGCTTCGAGTTTCAGAATCATCCCGCCGGAGACTTTATTCGTGCGGATCAAGTCCTCGGCATCGCCGGTGGAAACCACCTTGAGCACTTTCGAGCCGTCGAGAACGCCAGCCACGTCGGTGAGATAAATCAAGCGGTCGGCGTGAATATATTCGGCGCAGGCGGCGGCCATATGGTCGGCATTAATATTGTAGAGTTCCCCATCGGCGCCGAGGCCCATGCAGGACGCCACCGGCACGATGCCCGCCTTCCAGAAGGACTCGATGAACTCCAGATTCACGCCGGTCAGATACCCGACAAAGCCCAATCCGCCGATGACTTCATCGTGCATCATCGGCTCGGCCAGGAAGCAGCTGGCGTCGGAAGCACAAATGCCGACAGCAGGCTGTCCCGCGGCGGAAATCGCAGCGGCGAGACGCTTGTTGAGCAGACCGCCGAGAACCATCACGGCAACGTCGCGCGTTTCGCGGTCGGTGACGCGCAGCCCATTGACAAAATTGCTTTCGATTCCCATGCGCTTGAGCGTGGCGGTGAAAATCTTGCCGCCGCCATGCACCACCAGGATTTCGTGGCCCTGGTGCACGAGTTGCGCCACCTGCCGCGCCAGCGTTTCCATCGCCGTCGCGTCATCGAGTAAAGCTCCCGCAACTTTCACGACCATTCTCATCTGAGTCCCGTGCCCTCCTCGATGCCCAGCATCGCGTTCATATTCTGCACAGCCTGGCCTGCGGCGCCCTTGCCCAGATTGTCAAGACAGCTCACCACCGCGAGACGCCGCCCCGCGGGATCGAGTGCAAATCCGATGTCGCAAAAATTTGTATTCGCCACGTGCTGCAGCTCCGGCAGTTTCCCCGCCGGCCAGAGGCGCACCATCGACCGGCCCGCATAGAACTGGTGGAAGAGAGACTCCACCTCCACCGCCGTATGCGGCTCGGAGAGCCACACGTAAAGCGTGGACAGGATGCCGCGAGCCACCGGAAGCAGGTGCGTCGTAAAGACGATGTCATTGCCGTCGATGCCCAGATGATCGGTCACTTCCGGGGTGTGCCGGTGAGAAAATAGTCCGTAGGCGCGAAAGTTTTCATCGACTTCGACAAAGTGCAGTTCGCGCTTGGGCTCTTTCCCCGCGCCCGAGGCTCCGGACTTGCAATCGCAGACGATGCCGCGCTCCCGTGCGATCCATCCCGATTCCATCAGCGGCCGCAAGCCAAGAATCACGCTGGTCGGATAGCAGCCGGGGTTGGCGACCAGGCGAGCAGTCGGCAGCTGATCGACATAGAGTTCCGGGAGTCCGTAAACGGCCTCCTCGGCCAGTTCGCGTGGCGGCGCCGGCAATTTGTACCAGTGCGCGAATGTTTCCGGATTGTGGAAGCGGAACGCGCCGCTCAAATCCACCACGCGAAGGCCCGCATCCAGAAGCTGCGGCACAAGCTCGAGCGATGCCTCATGCGGCGTGGCCAGGAACGCGGTGCTCGCGCCGCTCGCGGCCACGGCGTCGACCGAAAATGTCTTGCAGGGCGCCTCGCCCCAGCCGCGCAGGCGCGGAAAAATCTCGGTCAGGCACTTCACGTGCGCCGAGCTCTCGCGCAAATAAAAAGTTGGTTTTTGAATTTTCGGGTGCCGGAGGAGAAGCTGGGCCAGCTCGAAGCCTGCATAGCCCGTTGCTCCGACGACGGCAACCCGTGTCGGGTCGCTCATCGGAGTAGATCCTCCATGCGTTTCTGGACGGCCACGCGCGCCTGGCGCGACGGCGTAATGACCAAAACGGTGTCGTCCCCGGCGATGGTGCCGGCCACTTCCTTGAACTTTTCAGCGTCGAGCGCGGCGGCCAGGGGTTGCGCGCCCGAGGGCGGCGTCTTCAGCACCAGCATGTTGAATGCCGGGCGCAGATCCACAAGATAATCCCGCAGGGCGCGGCCGAGCGGCGGCAGGGGCGCGGCAGCTTCCTCGCCGTTCGAGAGCGGCTTGTACCCCGCTGTGGTCTTCACCAGCTTGAGCTCGGACATATCCCGCGAAAGCGTCGCCTGCGTCACGCGAACCTTCACGTGCGAGAGGCGCTTGCGCAACTCATCCTGGCTGGAAATTGGTTCGCTGGTGATGAGCTTCAAAATCTGTCCTTGCCGAAACCGTTTTTGTGCGTTCAGTCCCATGTCGGTCAAAAGTTATACACTGACTTGCATAATTATGCATACCTTTTCCGGTGCCTGTCAATCCATTTTTTAGATTTGTGAAAAGTATTTCCGTTCGAAAAGTTCGCGCTCACGAACGCTCTCTCGATTGACGCGCGACGCCCCGCACCGTAAGATTTCCGCGCGTGAACATCGTGCAGCGCTTGTCAAAACACATTCCGAAATGGGTTTTCGCAGCCGCGCTCTGCGGGGTGGCGCTGTTTTTCGGTTGCGGAAGAAATGAAACGATTGCCACCTCCGCGCGTCTTGAGAGCTCCGCGCCATCCACCCCTGCCACGCCCCCGGAACTTCCGGTCGAACAGCAAACCGAACAGAAACTCGAGCCGCTGACCCGGGAAGACGTCGAACTCTGCTTAAAAGTGATGCGCGCGGCGGTCCAGCGCGTGAAAAATCCCGAGGCAAGCGACGAGGCCGCACTCGACGGCGCAAAGAGGATCCTGGCCGGCAGGGCTTCGGGCCGTGTTCCAGCTTCCGAAGACGTGAAAACGCTGGAACACGCGACCCTTGTGGCGCTTTATGTGGATCAGATCGTGGCGGAGGAGATGAAACTTGATGGCCGCGCCTACCGCGGCATCGTGGAGGCCGTGGAAGCCGTCGTGCCCAACGCTGCATCGGCGGTGGCCTCGCGAGCCAGCGTCCCGACTGCAGACACCGCGTTGACTCCTATCGAGGAGCGTTTAAATGCCGTCAACGCAGCAAACCTGAAATTTCTCGAGCCGTATCGGGATGAGATTCAAAAACTCATCGCCGTCGTCCGCAATCCTGCAAATTTGCCGAAGTGACGGGCGTAACGAAGAAAACGACGCGGAAAACCCGGCGAACGACCTATTCAAACTGAAAGCCAATCCTATCGTCGATCCCCGCGGATTCATGCGTGCGGCGAATGCATTTCCATGCCACCACCGCGGCTATGGCCAGGAGCAGCGACGAACTTAACGCCGCCAGCGTTAAGCCCTGTAAGATCTGAGCAGGTGTATTTCCGACCAACGCACCGAACACGGCCACGCCAATGGCGCCGCCGGTCTGCCGGGATGCATTGAGGATTGCGGAAACCGTTCCGGAGCGCCTGCGGTCCACACTGGAAAGTACTGCGGCGGTCATGGCTGGAATGGCGAAGCCCATTCCTGCAGGCAGGATCATAAAAGGAAACAGCATCAAGGAGTAAGAAGTCGCGGGCCCCAGCCGCGACAACATCGCATATCCGACAAGTGCCACCGATGCTCCGACGATCATTGGCAGGCGCGGTCCCGTGCGAGCCCCCACCATCCCGCTGGCCACATTTGAAATAATAAACGTGGTCATCATCGGCAAATAGGCGAGTCCTGTGCCCAAGGCGGAAAAGCCGCGCGCCTGTTGTAGATAAAGGCTGAGGACAAAAATCATCCCGTAGAACGTGAAGTTCATGATCGTTCCAAAGATCACGGAGGGACTGAAATTCTGCACGCGGAAAATTCCTAGCGGAAGCATAGGCTCACTCGACTTCGCTTCTACGAAGTAGAAAGCAATTCCCGCCAACACCGCGAGAATGCCTCCGCCGAACACCAGCGGATGATGAATCCCCAGCGGGCGGAATTCGATAACCGAAAATGTCAACCCGGTGAGGGCCAGGATGGCCAGTAACTGGCCCAGGGGATCGAGGTGATGCGTCGCGTCCTTAGGATTGCTCGATGGAACAGACTGAATCGTCAGTACGGCGCCGACAGCGCAGAGTGGAACGTTAACCAGAAAGATGCTTCGCCACCCCATGCTGACAACCAGCAGCCCACCGATGACCGGCCCCGCGGCGATGGCCACACTTCCCGCTGCAGTCCATAAGCCAACGGAGCGCGCGCGAAGACTGTGGTCGCTCGCAGCCGCGTGATTGAGAAGCGCCAGGGAGCTGGGAATCAGCAAAGCGGCGCCGGCCCCTTGCGCGGCTCGGGCAGCGATCAATGTGGCGGCATTCGGCGCGAGTCCGCAAGCGAGCGAGGCAGCCGCGAACATCGCGAGACCAATCAAATACGTACGGCGCGAACCAAAACGGTCGCCCAACACTCCGGCGGATAGCATCAGCACTGCGAACGGAAGCGTGTAGGCATCCACAACCCACTGCAATCCGGCTACGTGAATGGAGAGGCTGGACGCGATATGCGGCAAGGCAACGTTAACGATGGTTACGTCGAGCTGAGTCACCACAAAACTGAAGCTGGTGGCGACAACCACACGGCCCATCCCTATGGTTGCTGTAGGTTCGGTAGCAGTGGACATTTGATTGGCGCGCTGTAGCGCGCTCGGCGTCTGCCAATCGTGCGCGTCTAGTGAAGGACAGCGTTCGTAAATCTACCTCAATTAATGTACAGGAAAACGGATTGTGTCGTCGCGCTTACGTAGCGGGGAAGAGTTCATATTCCCGTTAGAGAATTTCACAGCTGCCCTATGGGCAAATACTCCCAACCCAAACGTGCCGGCCCTGTTATTCCACCAAGTTGAGCCCCGGCAGACCGGGATGTTATTCTGGCTAGTATGAGCGACGCTCCCATGCACCAATTGGCCGACACTTCGCCGGAAGCGCAGCACCAGGCGCTTTTGGAGGTGGCGGAGGCTATCGTCCAGCACCGCGACCTGGGCGAGTTGTTTCACGAACTGGCGGAGCGGCTGCACCGCGTAGTGGAATTTGATTATCTGGACCTGATCCTGCACGACGCCAAGCGCAACGTCATGCGGGTGCATATCCTGGAGGCCGAACAACCCAGGAAAATGCGTCCCGGAACGGAATATGTGGTCGGCGAGACGCCGTCCGGGAAGGTGTGGGAAACGCAGCAGCCTTATATCGTCAATGATACCGAGAAAGAAACGCGCTTTCCGGCCCTGCTGCAGACTTGGCGGGAGAACGCCGTGCGGTCGGCCTGCTCGGTTCCGTTGACCACCGCGCAACGCCGCCTGGGCGTGCTGAGCTTTGGCCAGCGCACCCCCCATCATTATGGAGATGGCGAAATCGCCTTCATGCAGCAGGTGGCGCGGCAAGTTGCCGTGGGGGTGGATAACGCCCTCAATTTTGAGCGCGCCCAGGCCTACCAGCGGCAACTGGCGGAGGAGCGCGACCGCCTGCGCGTGCTGCTCGAAGTCAATAACGCGGTGGTCTCGAAGCTCGATCTGCGCGCCCTGCTCAACGCGATTTCCGCTTCCCTGCGCCGCGTCATCCACCATGAATACACCAGCCTGGCGCTCTACGAGGAAGATAAGAACAAAATGCGCGTGCTGGCACTCGATTTTCCGGAAGGGAAAGGACTGATCCGCGAAGAAATGCTTGTGCCGCTCGAAGGTTCGATTACCGGCAGGGCGTTCCATTGTCGGCAACCCCTCGTGCTGGACCGCGCCGGCATGGAGGGATTTGATTCCCCCACCTCGCACTTGCTTCGGGATGAAGGTGTGCGTTCCGTCGTGGCTATGCCACTCATCACGCACGATCACGTCCTGGGTACATTGAGTCTGGCGAGCCTTCGCGATGGTGCCTTCCAGCAGGGCGACGTGGATTTGCTGGTCCAGGTGGCGGGGCAAGTGGCCATTGCGGTCGAAAATGCTGTGGCCTTCCGGGAAATTGGAGAGCTCAAGAACAAGCTGGCCCAGGAAAAACTCTACCTCGAAGACGAAATCCGTTCCGAAATGAATTTTGAAGAAATTGTTGGCGAGGGCCCGTCATTGCGTTCCGTTTTGAAGCAGGTCGAAACGGTGGCTCCCACCGACTCGACGGTTCTCATTCAGGGTGAAACCGGCACGGGCAAAGAGTTGATCGCGCGTGCCATCCACGATCTGAGCCCGCGGCGCGAGCATACTTTTGTGAAAGTAAACTGCGCCGCGATTCCTGCCGGCCTGCTTGAATCGGAGCTGTTCGGACATGAGCGCGGCGCCTTCACCGGAGCCATCGCGCAGCGACTGGGCAGGTTTGAGCT
Organism: Terriglobia bacterium; assembly: GCA_963705015.1. Taxonomy (GTDB): domain Bacteria; phylum Acidobacteriota; class Terriglobia; order Acidiferrales; family UBA7541; genus Palsa-360. The sequence continues at coordinate 2,902,099 of CAVPIN010000002.1, read as the reverse complement.
AGCCCATGCCGGCACAATTTTTCTGGACGAAGTCGGGGACATCCCGCTCGAGCTCCAGCCCAAGCTTCTGCGCGTGCTTCAGGAACAGGAGTTCGAGCGCCTGGGAAGCACTCGGACGATTCGCGTGGACGTCCGCATGGTCGCAGCCACCAACCGCGATCTGGCCGAGATGGTCGCCGCGCGAACCTTTCGCAACGACCTGTATTACCGCCTGAACGTTTTCCCACTGGTCGTGCCTCCGCTGCGCGAACGGCAGGAGGACATCCCCGCGCTGGTGCGCTATTTCGTGCAGAAATATGCGCGGCGCATGAACCGCGCGGTGGAAACCATCCCGTCTGAGACGCTCGACGCGCTGATACGTTACCCATGGCCGGGGAACATTCGCGAACTAGAAAACCTGATCGAACGAGCCGTCATCGTTTCGCCCGGTCCGGTTTTGCGCGTCCCCCTCGGTGATTTGAAGCCTTCGTCTGAGCCCGCGGGAGGAGACAGCTTGACGCTTCGCGCAGCCGAACGAGAACATATATTGAAGGCCCTCGAGGCGACCAATTGGGTGCTTGCGGGCCCCCGAGGTGCGGCTGCCAGGTTGGGAATGAAACGCACGACGTTGCAATCCAGGATGCGTAAGCTCGGTGTTTTTCGTAGTCGATAAAACAGGAAGTCTGCCCATATATAAGCATCTGCCCACATACCGTCACTTCATCCAATTTCCATTTCCAGATTTCCACGAAAATATTCGCCATATTTATTGTAAGTTACTATAATTAAGCATTTTACAATGGATGTCTCTATTTCGGCATAATGGCATCTAAAGTGCTACCACAAGTATGCCGAGGTTGTTCAATAACCCGGTACAGGGTGAAATGCTCAGAATTACGTCTAAAAAGGAAGACTCCACCGAGGTCTGGGAACTGGAAGGAAAGCTCTCAGGCGAATTGGTGGGGGAACTCGAACGGTGGTGGAAAGGGAGCAATCCTCAACCTGGAGTTGCCGTCCAAGTCCATCTGAAGGCCGTCACTTACGTGGATGCGGCCGGCAAAGCGTTACTCGCGGAGATGCACAGGAGCGGCGTGGAAATCAAGGGATGCGGCTGCATGACCCGGGCCGTGATCGAAGAGATCATCGCAAGGGCGCAAATATCGGTGAAAAAGATTTTGACCATCATTTTGCTGGGGATTTGTGCTGGGGGCGGCATTTAGTGGATGAGGTAATATGTTTAGGTCTATTTACAAATACATAATCGAAGAGTAATCAAGAAGCAACTCATAGGGGCGTTCATTCAGAAAAGGGGGCATGGACATGAATCAGGGGCGACATCATCAAGCACAGGAAATTGTTACAGATCTGAACCTCAGTGAACAAACCGAAGAACAACTCATCGAACGCGGATTGAACGGCGACGCGCGGGCCCTGGACGTGCTGTTCGCGCGTAACACCCGCACGCTGTACCAGACCGCCCTGCGCGTGCTCGGTAATCCCGAGGATGCGGAAGAAGCCCTGCAGGAAGGATTGCTTTCCGCCTATCGCAATCTGCCCAGGTTTGAGGGACGTTCGCAATTTTCCACCTGGCTGACGCGCATCGTCATCAACGCGGCGCTGATGCGGCGGCGCAGCAAGCGCGCCCGCCCGGCTGTCTCCCTCGACGAACGGACTCCGGACGGCGAACTGCCGCTCGCGGAACGCTTCGCGGATGAAAGCCCCAATCCCGAGCAGCTTTATGCCGGGACCGAACTCGGTGCTCGCGTCAACAAGAACCTTGCGCAAATCTCTCCGCTCTTGCGCACCGCCTTCTGGCTGCGAGAGATTGAAGGGCTTTCCGCGGAAGAAGCCGCACAAGTGTTGGGCGTTTCGCGAAATACGCTCAAGGCCCGCTTGTGGCGCGCGCGTCAGGAACTTGCCGCGCGGCTGGGCCTTGCCCTCGATGGTAATCTGGCTCCGGCTACGTAATATTCCCGTTTGAGGACAACCGCATGGGCGCTACGGAAGCCAAATTATCTGCGCCATTCCCACAACGCCGCCTAGGCCGCAGCGAACTGACTGTTTCGGCGCTCGGCCTGGGCTGCATGGGGATGTCCGAATTCTACGGCCCCAGCGATGATGCAGAGTCTATCGCCACGATTCATCACGCACTCGACCGGGGCATCAATTTCCTCGACACGGCGGATGCTTACGGAATCGGCCGGAACGAAGAATTGGTTGGGCGCGCACTTCGTGGACGCCGCGACGAAGTCATTCTGGCCACCAAGTTCGGCAATGTCCGTTCTCCTGACGGCCAATTTCTGGGCATCAGCGGGCGCCCGGACTACGTACAGCAGTCCTGCGAAGCAAGCCTGCGCAGGCTCGGCGTCGATACCATCGACCTCTACTATCAGCATCGCGTGGACACCGAAGTCCCCATCGAAGAAACCGTCGGCGCAATGGCAGCATTGGTGCAACAAGGCAAGGTTCGATTTCTCGGACTCTCCGAAGCCGCCCCAGCCACGATTCGCCGCGCCGCAAAGGTGCATCCCATCGCCGCCTTGCAAACGGAATATTCTCTGTGGTCGCGGGAGCCCGAGGCGGAAATCCTTCCGACCTGCCGCGAATTGGGTATCGGGTTTGTTCCCTACAGCCCGCTGGGGCGCGGATTCCTAACCGGCAAATATCGCAACGAAGCAGTCCTGGCGACCGATGATTTCCGGAGATCGACCCCTCGGTTCCAGGGCGAGAATCTGCAACGGAATCTTGTCCTGGTCGAACGCATCGGAAAAATTGCTTCGGAGAAGAAATGCACGGCAGCGCAGTTGGCCCTGGCTTGGGTCCTGGCGCAAGGAAACGATATCGTTCCCATCCCCGGTACCCGGCGCCAGAAGTTTCTGGACGAAAACGTTGACGCTCTTCGCGTCTCACTCACCCCTGCCGACCTCGCCCGCATCGACCAGGAATTGCCGCCGGGCATGGCCGCCGGTGACCGCTACGGCGCATTCGCGATGAGCCGCCTGAACAAATAAAGCACATTCTTATTTGTCGCTTGCAAAACACTGCAGGCAGAGTCTGCTTCGGATCGGTTTGAAAATCGAAATCCTTGGGGGAATTGCCGGCCAATGACAGCCGGCGCACACCTCTGCCTTCACCATCGGGGGATTTTGGTGGATTGGGATGTCTGTCGCGCTGGTCTACGAGCTGCTGCCGGCGGCTACACGGGCAGCTGCCGTAGCGCCAGCCTTCTTGCTGCGGCGCCGGGGTTTCGTGGGCTTTTCTGGAGCTTCCCCCACCAGTTCCATGGCCATCAGGCTGGTGACGAATTTCTTGAGGCCAACACTGTCGAAATCGATCGTTGTGCGTTCGACGTCGGATTCAGCCACAATCCCAAACCCGTACTGCTCATGCTTGATGCACTGTCCTTCGGAGAGAACCTGCACATCTGCCTCCTTGTGTGCTACTGGCAACTGCGTGCAAATCTTGCGAGGGAGCGAGTCCGCCCCGCTTTGCCAGGGCGGACCCACGTTTGTCAGACTAGAGGCCGGTAACGTTCTCCGCCTGCAAGCCCTTGGGGCCCTTGCGGACCTCGAATTCAACCGCCTGCCCTTCGTTCAGAGACTTGTATCCGTCCATCATGATCGCTGAAAAATGGACGAAAACGTCTTCACCGGACTGGCGTTGGATGAACCCGTAGCCCTTGCTGGCGTTGAACCACTTCACTGTTCCTTGTTCTTTCACTGCTACTACCTCGCGTTAAGCTATTTGTGCTTCTCGTTCTGCCCGGCGCGCCACGCAAAGCGTGGCACTGGGCTTCGACTGCCTCTAGCCCGTAGAAACAAACGGGTTGCAGGTTGGAAATTTGCACCCCTGTTGAACGAGTCAAAAGGAATCACAAGAGCAACAAACGCAAGGCCATTTTACCAAAAATGGGGATTCATTGTCCAGATCGAACACATCCACAAATTGATAACTCGCCAGACCTCGCAAGTTCTACTAAGACGCCTATTTTCATCAAATTGAGAGCTAATTAACGTATTTTAATATTCCTGCACAGCGCAAGGTATATCCTCCCAGTTGACTAGATAAATGTCCCGGAAGTGAGTTGAGCTTTCGCTAGCATCGGTACTGGGGGTACTCTCCTCGGGGGTAGATACACCGCAACCATGCCACGCAATTCCCTCATCGAATACCTTCACGAATATCCTCGACATGGTCGTGACATCGCCTTCGCGCAGCGCTCAGGCTACCGGATGATGCGATGGTCCTACCTTGATGTAGCCGGCGTGGCGGCTCAATTTGCAAGGGAACTTGAGGCACTTGGAATTGCCCCGGGAGATCGGGTCCTGCTTCGGGGTCGCAACTCAGCGGAATGGGTGGCCGCATTCTTCGGTTGCATTCTTCGCGGTGCGGTTGCCGTTCCTATGGACCAGGGAGCCACCGATGATTTCGCGGGCCGCGTGGCACAACAGGTAGACGCGAAGCTATCCGTCGTGGGACAGGAGCATATGCGCGTGGCCGAATCCAGGCCAACGCTCAGTCTCGATTCTCTCCGCGAAGCCGTCGCCCGGCATTCGCCCCAGCCGTACGCTTCACCGCCCCTCGATCGAAGTTCCCTCGCGCAGATCATCTTTACTTCAGGAACGACCGCCGACCCCAAAGGGGTGGTCATCACCCATGGCAATATCCTCGCTAATCTCGAGCCGCTGGAAACGACCATGCAGTCCTATTTGAAATGGGAGCGCCTTTTCCATCCCCTGCGCTTTCTCGATCTCGTGCCATTGAGCCACGTTTTCGGCCAATTCATGGGGATGTGGGTACCGCCGCTGCTGGGCGCGACCGTCCTGTTTCAGGACACGCTCAATCCAAGTGAAATTATTTCCACGATCGCTCGCGAGCGCGTCTCGGTATTGATTACCGTGCCCCGCGTGCTGGAGGCGCTTCAGGGCAAAATCGAGCGCGATCTTGAAAGTCGCGGCCTGCTGGAATTGTTCCGCCGCGATTTCGACGCTGCAAAAGATGAAAAATTTCTCCGCCGGATGTGGCGCTTCCGCGGGATTCATCGCCGGTTTGGGTGGAAATTCTGGGCGGTGATCTCCGGAGGAGCGACGCTCGATGCCGAAACTGAGCAGTTCTGGGGGCGCCTCGGTTTTGCCGTGATTCAGGGCTATGGGCTGACAGAAACGACTTCCCTGATCAGCGTGAATCATCCGTTCCGAATTGGACGCGGCTCGATCGGCAAAGTGCTCGAGGGCCGCGAGGTGAAACTGGATGCCAGCGGCGAAATTCTTGTCCGCGGGGAAAACATCGCCGCGGGCTATTGGCAGGGCCGTGGGGTTCGACCCATGGCGAGCATGTCCGGCAACGAGAATGGCGGGCCAGAAGCGGGTTGGTTTCGCACCGGCGATCTGGGAACGCTCGACGCCGAAGGCAATCTTTATTTTAAGGGGCGCTGCAAAAATGTGATCGTCACCCCCGCGGGGATGAACGTTTATCCGGAGGATCTCGAGGCGCTTCTGCGACAAGAACCGGAAGTGAAAGATTGCGTCGTGGTAGGCCTCGAACGTGGGGGTAACGCCGAACCCTGCGCCGTGCTGTTGCTGCGCAACGAGAGAAGGGTGAAACAGCCGCGCCACGCCGCGGGGATGATCGCTCGCGTGAACGAGTCCCTCGCGGAGTATCAGAGAATGCGTTCCTGGTTCCTGTGGCCTGAGGCGGATTTTCCGCGGACCGCAACGGGGAAACCGAACCTCGCCGCGATTCGCGCCGCCGTCGAAGCGCAATGGGGCGTGGGAGACGGCGCGGGGCGCTCGCCGGCCGCGAGCGGCGGCATCTCGGAAATTATTGCGCAGCTTCAGGGCGATCGCGCCGCTGTGGCGGCCGGGCCCGGCTCAAATCTGGAGAGCGACCTGCATCTCAGTTCCCTCGATCGTGTCGAATTATTGAGCGCGCTCGAAGACCGTTACCAGGTGGACCTGAACGAAACGCATTTCACGACCGCAAAAACGGTCGGTGAACTCGAGAGCCTGGTCCGCGCGTCGTCCTCTGTCCGCACTGAATTTGTTTTCGCGCGCTGGGCGCAGCGCTGGCCGGTTACCTGGATTCGCACATTTTTCTATTACTTGCTTACCTGGCCTGCAACGCACCTGATGGCCCACCCGCGCGTCTTCGGGCGGGAGAATCTCCGCGGCGCAAGAAGTCCTGTCCTGGTGATATCCAATCACGTGATTTACCTGGATGTGGGCTTTGTGCTGGCGGCGTTGCCAATGCGATTGCGGCATCGCCTGGCGGTCGCCATGGGCGGGGAACGCCTGGCCGCGATGCGCCACCCGCCGCGCGAATGGTTTTTTCTGCGCCGGTGGCTGCAGCGCATGAATTATTTTCTGGTGGTCGCGCTGTTTAACGTATTTCCGTTGCCCAAGACCTCCGGCTTTCGCGAGAGTTTCCGGTTCGCCGGGGAACTCGCCGACCGCGGCTGGAGCGTGCTGGTATTTCCCGAAGGCAACCTGACGCTCGACGGGAGACTACAACCCTTCCGCGCGGGCATCGGCCTGCTTGCCGAGAACTTAAAGATCCCCGTAGTGCCAATGCGCATCGACGGCGCCTACGAAATCCGCGAGGCGCGCAGCCGCTTCAACCGCCCCGGGCGCGTCCGCGTGCATATCGGCAAGCCCATAGAATTTCCGCCGGCTACGGACCCACAGCGAATCGCGCAGGAGCTCGAACAGCGCGTTGCTTCTCTCGGGACAGATGTAGGAGAAAAATCGGCGAGTTAAGGCCTCAACTCATGATTCTCGTAATCCACCACCGGCGGACGGCGACGACGGACCAGACGGCCTCAACCAGGCCGAACGGCCATGCCCCTTGCAGAAACCCGTACGCCGAACCGAGCACGCAGGAACCCGCAAACGCCAGGATGAACCAGGGGCTGCGGCTCTCCAGCGCGTAGAACAAAAGCATGGTGGCAACGGCAAATAATCCGAATAAGTTCAGTGGGTTCATATTTTCGCGTTCGCTCGATTCGTAGGCATTGGCTCCTGCTTGCACCGAAGGGCGCTCTGTACTATCGCCCTCAGATTAGACAGCAAGAACCGTTAAAATTGGCTAAAAGGCTCGTAAGGAAACTCTATCAGTCAAAGTACTTGGTAGCGCAGGCTTCACAAATCGCGGAAAAATACAAAAGCGCCGTCATTCCGAGGCATGTTGCGTGCCGAGGAATCTCTGTCTTCTTGGATTCCAACTCAAGAGGGATTCCTCGCTTCGCTCGGAATGAAAATATGAAAGCGCGACTCCTGCCTACAGCGATACGCTGTCGGTGGGAAACCTTTAAGGAAAGGAGTCGCGCATGAGTGAGTATATCGCGTTTGATTCGCATAAGCGGTACAGCTGGGTAGACCGGGAAGACCACTCGACCGGAAAAAGCAGTGGCCATCGTCTGGAACATGCTCCGGGGGCGGTGCGAGAATATCTGAGCGGCAGTGAGCCGGGGACGGCCGTGGCGGTGGAAGCGACCGGGAATTGGTATTGGATTATTGATGAGATCGAGCAGGCCGGCCTGGTGCCGCAGCTGGTGCATCCGCGAAAAGCGAAGCTGATGATGGGGCAGACCAACAAGACCGACAAGCTGGACGCGCAAGGGTTGAATCGTTTGCAGCGCAACGGGACGCTGCCCACGGTGTGGATTCCGCCGGGGCCGCTGCGCGATTTGCGCGAGCTAACCCGCACGCGACTGGTGCTGGTGGCGCAGCGCACGCGGCTCAAGAACCGTCTTTCGGCCACGCTGGCCAAGTGGGGAACGCCTGCGAGCGAATGCAGTGATCCCTACGGGAAACGCGGACGCGCCGAACTGGAGAACCATCTGCAGCGCTTGCCCGAGCAGACGCGCTGGGTGAGCGGGCAGTTGCTGGCGCAGTTGGATTTTGTAAGCAGCCAGGTGCGGGAACTGGAGCAGCGACTGGAGAAGTTGGTCGAAGTCACCGAGGCCATGCAATGGCTGTTGAGCATGCCGGGAGTGGGCGTAATTCTGGCGGCGACGATCGCGTTGGAGATCGGAGAGGTCCAGCGATTTCCCAGCGCCATGCACTTGGCTAGTTATGCGGGAACCACGCCACGCGTACACGCCAGCGGCGGGAAAGTGCGTTACGGCCCGCTGCGCACGGACGTGAACCGGTATTTGAAGTGGGCCTTTGCCGAAGCGGCCAACTCGGTGGCGGTGAATCATACGCGGCGCCCGGAGCGGCACGTCAGCCAGTTGTACCGGCGGCTGCGTCAGCGCAAGGGACATCCCAAAGCGATTGGAGCCGTGGCGCGGCATCTGGCCGAAGCCGCCTTCCACGTGCTGCGGCAAAAAGAAATGTATCAGGACCCCAGTCTTGGTCGCGGTCGGACCAGCCAGGCGTAAGCGCGATGCCCGTCATGATCCCTTACTGGGATCGCGGAATGAATGCGACACCCCTGGCGAATAACTCCATGCCCCGTTGTCAGGGCGAAGAGATGACTCGGTACGACCCGCTTCACTGGCATTTGCATTGACAATAGCGCTTTCAGAGATGACGGGCTAAGGGACTTTTTCCGCAATCTGTAAAGTCTGTGCTACGTGAGAAGCCCATCCGCTTGATTCCAATTCATCAATCTCAGCTGGTGTTCCAGCGCAAATCCATTGAGCGAACACAAAAATGGGGTCAGCCAATGAGCACCAGACTTTTCGCACGCACCTCGGCCAGTTCTTCCGCGGACACTGCGCCCTTCCGCGTAGCTTTGCGAAAACGCCAGTCCAGGCTCTTCACATGAGGAATATCTTGCATGCGATATATTAGCAAGTGGAAACGGCTTGAAGGCTCGCCTTTGTTGCGAACCGGAGGCTCTTTAGTTCAGGGCTATGTGCAACGAGGCGCTTAAAGAACTGAGGGGGGTGAAAGTTCCTGGAAGTCCGCCGCAAGGTAGCTAACTTGAGTGCGGGTTGTAGTGGCCTAATGTCACGCAACAAAATCGCGCATCCAACATCAACACCACTAAAGTACGACTTAAACTCAGCCAATGTAATCGCGATACGTGCCTGATACTGATCCCATAGCTTAAGTGGGGATGCTGCGACTATTTCGTGTGCCGTGGCGACTAGCTCTACATGTCCTCGAGGCAGTTTACTGTATACCCAAACGCGCGTTCCCGGCCTTATTCGAAGGGGGCGCCGCCTCACTTCCACAGTTTTCATTCCGTTTAGCATATTAAGAACATGGACGTACTCCACAGAAATAATAATGTTCTCAGCCTGCATCATCAAAGAAGGCCCTCTTCGACGATCTGAATCATTTGTTCAGCTCTCAACGGCCGAGCCGTGACTAGGTTCGCTCCGTCGATGGCACCGATGATGCGGAGTCTTTCAAGTCGAACTGGGTTTCTGAACAGCATTATGTTGTCGATTGTTGTCGCAACAACGGTTTCCGACAAACAAATCTTCTTGAGAATTTTCCTATCAAGCACACCTCGCCGCAGCAGTTCCTGGTTGGCACCGTCTTTCGAGGCGACTTCTGTTCTGACCACGCGGGCAGCAGCGATTACGCTAGCACTTCCACCTTTGCGCGCGGACTCATAAAAGAGCACAGGGATACCTCTTATCAGGACACCTGCCGTCCGCGGGTGGCTGAAATATACGCGTTCTCGCAATAACACAGCCTCTGGTGAGACAAGCAGTGAGAGCTGCTTTGCCCCTCCAATTAGTTCGGCAGCGTAGACCCTCCTGATTGGCACAATTGCCCCCGGCCTGCCTGGTAGGAAGAAAATTGCCGGTGAAAGCAACGTCTCTATATTTTCAAGGGGTATGTTCACAGCCTGTCCCGTCGGACCCTTGATCAGAATGGAGTCCGCAGCTGATTGATATGGAGGAATTGAGTCTGGAAACTCAACTCTCATTCCCTTTTTAAGTTGCTGGCACATATGAGCCCAATTGCTCGCAGTAACACCACCCCCCAAGGCAATCTTTTGGAGACTGCTGCTGTTAGATGATTCGTTTGCGTCTGGCCGGAAGCCATGAGCCGCGGCTATTCGCTTGGTCATCACGTGACCAGGTAACAAGCGAAGACTCAATTGAATTGGATAACCTGAGAGCGACTCTCTACTCATCGAGTCAAGCAGAAAATCAGCTGCAATAGTCACTGCGCTGTGATCTTCATCCACGCAGAGGAAAGCTTGGATTTGAAGACGGACTGCTGATGGAATGTCCCAAATGCCAAAAGCGACGACCGATCCGTCACACGTAACCACCATTCTACGGTGCGGTCGCCCAGGATTAATTCCCAGCACCTCTTGAACCAATTGCTGCGTGCATCGCATTCGGATTAAGAAATCTTCTACAAGGGGGAGGTCATTTTCCAAAATCGGCCTTGCTTGCAGCACTTGTCCCGCAGAAAACGCTTGGACCTCTGGTGTTCCCTCAATATCCGAAGGCTCGACCGTATCTGCGAACTCACTCGCACCTACGACATCCAACGAATACTTAGATTGAAGAATGGCCCGGGCCCGCAGGATAGCCTTTTCACTCGAGACAAAGCCGGAGGCTTTGTAGTGAATCGCGGTCGCCAGATGAATCAAATCTGACTGATCTTGCACTCTGAGCGTTCCACTTGACACTTCGTCGGGAAAAAGAACGGTTCCCAGTTCCGAGATGATAGGACTCAGAAGTTCTGGGGGAGGAGTTTGGAGTCGAGGAAGCCTGCGCGCCAACTCCAAAATTGGGTCTGTAGGATTAGGAATCGAAGTGCGCTCCAATTCTTTGATGAACTCGTCGGTTACCGCAAGACGAACAACGTTATTAAAGCTCGCCCTGACCATTCGCCCAACCTCGTTGACATTCGCTCTCCTCTTCACCAAGTCAAAAAGAATGTTCAAATCAAGCACGTAGATAGGTGAAAGGTCGAACAATCGGGAGCTTAGCTTCAAATCTTGAGGGGACGAGGGCGACGGAGCGGCCGCAAGGCGGAAGAGTCTAGGAGTGTCCAACTCACGGACTCGAACATTGATTTGGCGGCCAGTAGTACGGCCACCTTTCTTAGTACGGACTATCTCGAAGCCTAAGTGCTCCCAAAACGTGTTCGCTGTGAGGTCGTCAGCTACGTGAGCCAAAACACTCATGAATTGCAGGCTCTCTGCTCTTCGCACAATGGCTTCAACCAGCCGACGGCCAATTCCATTTTGGCGAAACTGAGGCACCGTGAAAATTTGAAAAATTCTGACCTGGGGGAAAACGCCTCCGTATAACAGATGGCCTGCGTATACTGAGTTCCCTCCATCCTGCACTACTGCAATAAGTAGCTTTCCTTGGTAAGCGGCTTCCTTGTAGGCCCGTTCCGGCAGAAAGCCTAGGGCTTCCTTGTCAGTATCCGAGGCCCTCTGGGCCTGCTCAACGAAAGCCGATACGTCATCAGGTTTGGAGAGAATTTCGATTTTGAATTGAGAAACGCTCAGACCGTACACCATCTTTGGGTAACGAGACGTGTCAGCGATTCATTCTGGCTGCGCCCAAGAGGACGATGATTTGTCCCAATGACCAAAGCCACGCCAGTACGGAAGGCAGATACGCTAGCTTTAATATACACTGAGATACTAATAGATAAAACGGGCGAATGTTCAGATAGTGAATTTCAGTGCGCCTGCTCTCTGTTATTTGGAGTGCAGAGCCTTCGTCGGCATCAATCTCCCCTGAGTCATCTGATTGGAGCGATTCGCACCAACCCCGGGTTCCGATTCGCGTAGAATGAACGGGATCTTCCAAGACAGTCCTTCGGATGAGACACGAGACCATCTTTCTCGTAAATCATCAGGATTACCATTGAGGGAGGCGGCGATGATTTTTAATCCGGCACATCCCGGAGAGATATTGAAGGATTACTTGGGCGGGATGACCGTCAAGGAAGCGGCGGCCCGCCTGCGTGTGACGCGAGCGACCTTGTCCCGTATTCTCAACGGACATGCTGGCATCACCGCTGGAATGTCGTTGAGGCTTTCGGCGGCGCTGGGTACCTCTCCGGACTTTTGGTTGAAGATGCAGGGGCAGTACGACCTGTGGCATGCCAGGAAGAGAACACCGAAGGTGCGGCGATTCCCGCGCGCAGCACCTCCGACCGAACTAAGTTCTACTGCTTAACGTATTTCTTCACTTCCTTGCGGTCGACCTCCGCGGCGAAGATGTTTCCGTTCGCATCCGCCACCACATTTTCCGGGCCAAGTCCGGTCTTGGTAGGATCCTGTTCAGGATCGGGAATGAATGCCGTAACTACGCCATCCTTGACTCTCCCGATGCGGATTCCTCTTTTCCAAACGGGCATGCGGGTGTCCGTGTTATCGGGAACGTACATCATTCCTTTGTTGTCGAAGGAAATCCCGCTGGGACGGCCGAACTGTGTCCATTGATCCAGAAATTTTCCGTCCTGGTCGAAAATTTGAATGCGGTTATTTCCTCGGTCGGCGACGAAGACGCGGCCATCGGGGGCAATCGCAATCGCGTGCAACTCGCCAAACTCTCCCGGACCGGTGCCCCTCTTGCCCCAGGACTTGATAAAGTTCCCCTCCCTTGAAAATTTCACGATTCGCGCATTGGAATCTCCGCCGTGTCCGTCGGCGACGAAAATGACGCCGCTCGCGGTGACCGCAACACCCGAGGGGCGGTTAAAAGTGTCCGGCCCATCGCCCGTGATGCCCGGCTTGCCCAGCGTCATCATCACTTCCCCGTCCGGACTGAACTTGATCACGCGATGACCCATCTGGTCTTTTCCGTCGGCGTCGGTTACCCAGACGTTGCCGGCCCAATCGACGAAGAGCCCGTGAGGAAACACGAACATGTTCCCGCCAAAGTGTTGAAGCAAGCGGCCTGACGGATCGAACTCCAGGATAGGATCTACCTTGCTGCCGAAACAGGTATTCGCGCCGCACCGCTCAAAGACCCACAAATTGCCCTTGGCATCGATCGAGATTCCAGCCGCCGAACCCCAGGTTCTTCCCGCTGGCATTTTCGCCCAGTGCTCGATGACGTGGTACGGATTCGGGAGAGAGTTGGGTGCGCCTTGGGCTCGGGCCATTCCGGCGACGAGGAAGATCAGAGCGAGAATCGCGGGAAGAACGCATGACACTTGCAGCGTGTGGCGGACATTTTGGGACATGAAAACCTCCTTAAAATTGCAGGGCGTATTTAGAGCTTTCGGCAATTGCAATTCCAAAGCGCCAGCGGCTAAAGCCGAGGAAAGGATGCCGACTTTATATCGCGGCTGAAGCCGCGACCCACAAAGACATTTCACGTTCCGGCTTCCACCGAACCTCTGGGCATCTCACTTCTTCAGCATCATCTGAATGATTTTCGCAGCCCATCGCAACGCGATCAAAAATATACACCCAATCGCGGCGGGAAATTATTTGATGGCAGGATTGGTGTCGATGTCTGCCGTGGGTTCCTCGCGGAAAGGCAATTTGAATTTGCGGGAGATCTCCGGCCAGAATTCGCGCAAGACGTCGAAACCTATGTCATTTACCGCAGCAAAGCCCATATTTCGCGCGACGGGCTCGAAGCCGCGCCGGTTGCCCGGGTGATACAGGTTGCCCAAGCTCATGGCGCTGGCATTCCCCAGCCATTCCGAAAAATTGAACATGCGCTTGCCGTTGTCGCGGTGAGCCACGACCACGTGCTCCATGGCATGAAGGAAGCGCTTCCCGCCGCTGCCGTTCCCCAGGCGGTAGTATCGCGGATCCTCGCTAAATATTGAGGGATAAGCAAAGTCCTTGAAGAAACCGAAGGAGGCCTGATCGGCGTAGGCTGCCCCGAACCGCTTGCCATACCCGGCCATTCCCTGTCCGAACGGGGGGTCCCCGTTTTGCGCTTGGCTGATTCCGGCATTGAAAGCCGTGTTCAGAATTGTCCCGGGATCATAAGCGTTGCGTACAAATATAAGAAATTTGTCTTTTAGTTCCAATGTGCACAGCACTGTTCCGGGTTTGTAGTGTGGAGGATGGACTGTTTTGCCTTCGATTTTCCCCGTGAAAAATCCAACTGTCTTCTTCAATGGCCCGTCATAGTCTTGCAACCTCACCATTGGCTCAGGCTGCACGCACGGCCCCGCGCCAATGTTCGCCGGCGTCGTCTGCGACGGTGCGGGCAGGTCAGGCGCCTTCGGGGTTGGCGGTTCCTGGGCGCGAGACGCTCCGGCCCACGCAAGCAAAGCGACCGCTGCCGAGATTTGAAAACGAGTGGGCATTTTATGGGCGGGCTCCAAGTAGAGCCCGCGCTCATTAATCCGGCGGGCTTCCAGTAAAGCCCGCACCCGTCTTATCGCTCAAACACCAATTCAACCTGAGTTTCGCTTGCCAGGCAATCCTTCACAGTGACTTCTACCAGGTCCGCATGTTCAAATCGAAAAATCCGTGAGAAGTTAGCGGAAAGCGCGTCAAACAGCGAAGCGGGAGCGACTCCGGCCTTTCTCAGGAAATCAGGCGAATACTCGAGGACCAGAGTCTTCGTGCGCGAAAGTGTCTCACGGGCACCTTCGATGACAAAGGGCTCATACCCTTCGACATCAATCTTCATCAGGGACCAGGGAGTGGTGCCATTCCCGACTTTTCTCGTCAGATCATCTAGCTTCTTGATGGGGACCTTAATTGCCGATTTCATATTCAGATCCACAATGGAGTGCCGGCCACGATTGGATGGTTTATAGAGTCCCAACATCGCTGATCCCTCGCTGGCCCCTACGGCACAGGCATGAATTTCCACATTAGTCAGATGATTGGATTCCACATTGCGTTCCAGAAGTTTGAGATTGCCGGGCTCCGGTTCAATTGCCAAAACCCTGCCCGCTGGTCCGGCGAGCAGGGACATGAGACAGGAAAAGTATCCTATATTAGCCCCCACATCGATGAAGTTGTTCTCTGCTGCCCCGGCAAAGCGTGTCAGGAGCAATTTGGTAAGCCCCGGCTCATGGGTTTTGCGGCGATATAGCCCCCGGCCCAACGCATCCCGTTTGTATGCTTGAAGTTTTATTCCCAGGGGTAGTTCCCTCACCCAGATGGTATTGGACAACGGGTTCAGGCACTTTATCCAGTAGCGTATGCCGCGAATTTCATACTGCAGCCGGTCATTCATGAGAAAGCGTCAATGCTTCTACGCAATTTTGCAAACCACAGGTATGGGAGTCTACCGCACTTGTAGTCGCCTCGGTAGGCGGGAAGGGGGCATCCAGAAGCTGACGGAAAACCTGACTCAGGCTGATCTACTGTTCCCGGGAGCGCTTCTATCTTGGATGTGCGAGCGCGAAATTTCAAATGACTCTCAGGTTGGTTTTGGCGGGCTGGTTGCTCTCTATACTGTGCGAACGCTTTGCCCGTGTAAACACTGCGTCCAGAGGCCGCAGGGGGTCGTCCCGTTCGTGTTACAATCGCCCTAGTATCAGTTACTTGGGAAAAGAGTCGGCGGGTACCAAAATGGGCCAGTTTTTCCACAGGCATTTCTTGGGCGAAAAAGTGAAATTGATTGCCCGCGCTGTGTGACAGGTCCTGTACTGCAGCCCGCGAGACTACTATGAGTGACCGAAATGGCATCAAACAATTAATAACTGGATAAGTGGCAACGGCCAACGGTTAGTATCGGAATTAGGATGATCGAAGCGGAGACGAAGAGGGAAATGCCAGCCGAAATTACAGCCTCAGCGAGCGCACAGGCGACGGCTCCCGCGCGCTCCGGCGCCCTGATCGAGGCCCGCGATCTCCGCAAGACTTATGCGACGGGGACCTCCGAAATCACCGTCCTGTCCGGCGTCAATGTGCGCGTGGCACCAGGAGAGCTTATCGCGGTGGTCGGACCGTCCGGCGCGGGGAAAAGTACGTTGCTACATCTGCTGGCTGCGCTAGACACGCCAACGAGCGGTACAGTATACTTCGAAGAGAAAGCGATAGAATCGTTTCGGGAAAGCGAACTTGCGGATTATCGCAATCGCTCCATTGGTTTTGTATGGCAGCGGCACCACCTCTTGGCTGACTTTACGGCAGCCGAAAATGTGGCGATGCCTCTGCTGATGCGCGGCGCGGGGTATAGTGAGGCGCTCGAAACTTCCGCGCGCTGGCTCAGGGAAGTTGGCCTGGAAGCGCGAGCAACACAGCGTGCGGGGGAGTTGTCCGGGGGAGAGCAACAGCGCGTGGCCATCGCCCGCGCACTGGTTCAGGAGCCAGCTCTATTGCTGGCTGATGAGCCCACCGGAGATCTGGACGAGCGAAACGCAGTGGCAATCTTTGAGCTGATGCAGCGGTTGCATCGCGAGCACCGGCTCACCTCCATCCTGGCAACGCACAACACAGTTCTGGCGGGGCGCGCAGATCGCGTGCTGCATTTAGAGCATGGCCTGCTCCTGCCGGTTGGGGTATAGACCAAAGAACCCTGGTGTTTGTACTGAGGGGAGAAACGAGTGACCCGTGTTTGAACGCTACACAGAGAAGGCACGCCGCGTCATATTTTTTGCGCGGTACGAGGCCAGCCAGTATGGATCCCCGTACATCGAAACGGAACATCTCCTCCTCGGCCTGATGCGCGAAGATAAGGCCCTGGCCAATCGCTTTCTGCGTTCCCACGGTTCCATCGAATCCATCCGCAAGGAAATTGAACAGCGCATCACGATCCGTGAGCGCATCTCCACCTCGGTCGAGGTACCTCTCAGCCAGGAATCGAAGCGTATTCTGAATTTCGCCACCGAAGAAGCCGAGCGCCTCGGGCACAAGCACGTCGGAACCGAACATTTGCTGCTGGGCATCCTCCGCGAGGAAAAGTGCTTTGGCGCGGAAATTCTCCAGGAGCGCGGGCTGCGGCTTTCCACACTTCGCGAAGAGCTCGCGCGCAGCGCCGGAGAAAAAGCGCCCGCTTCGCGTCCGAAAGAAACCTCGTTGCTCGCGGAATTCAGCCGCGACCTCACGCAGGCGGCGCTCGAAGGCCAACTCGATCCCCTGGTCGGCCGTGAACGCGAAGTCGAACGCGTCATTCAGATCCTCTGCCGCCGCACGAAAAATAATCCCGTGTTGATCGGCGAACCGGGCGTGGGCAAAACGGCAATCGTCGAGGGCCTCGCACAACGCATTTCCGACAGCGACGTTCCTCCATTTCTCGCTGACAAGCGCATCCTGTCACTCGATCTTTCCTTAATCGTCGCGGGAACCAAATACCGTGGCCAGTTCGAGGAGCGGCTGAAGACCATCATGAAAGAACTGATGGAGAGCCAGAACTCGATCGTGTTTATCGACGAGCTCCACACGCTGGTGGGCGCCGGATCGGCGGAAGGCTCGCTCGACGCAGCCAACATTCTGAAGCCCGCGCTCTCGCGCGGAGAGATTCAGTGCATCGGCGCGACCACGCCGGGCGAATACCGGAAATCCGTCGAGAAAGACAGGTCGCTCGAACGCCGTTTCCAGGCCGTCAAGGTGGGCGCGCCATCCGAGGACGACGCCATTCAGGTTCTCGAAGGCGTGCGCGAACGCTACGAAAAGTTTCATGCAGTGAGCTATACCGACGAAGCGATTCGCTATGCCGTCTATCTTTCGAGCCGCTATATCCCGGACCGCTTCCTGCCGGACAAGGCCATCGATTTGATCGACGAGGCGGGCGCGCGCGTCAAGCTGCGCCAGGCCATGTTGCCGGACGAAGTGGCCGAAGCGCAGAAGCGCGTGAAGTTCATTACGCACCGGATGGAAACCGCGATCGCCAACCACGAATTCGAGAAGGCGCGCTTTTATTCCGAGGAAGAGCGGAAAGAAAAGGAAAATCTGCGGGTGGTTCGCGAGCGGCTGAAGCTCGACGAAACCAACACCGGAATTGTCACGCGCGAGGACATCGAGGAAGTGGTGGCGCGCTGGACAGGAATCGCCGTTACCTCGATCAAGGAAGACGAGCAGCAGAAATTGCTGCGCATTGAAATCGAACTGCACAAGCGCGTCATCAGCCAGGACAAGTCGATTACGGCCCTGGCGCGAGCGATTCGTCGCAGCCGCGCCGGACTCAAAGCTCCCGGGCGCCCCGTCGGTTGCTTCCTGTTCCTGGGGCCGACCGGCGTGGGCAAGACCGAAGTCGCGCGACGCCTCGCGGAATTCATGTTTGGCAGCGAGAAATCCCTGATTCGCTTCGACATGTCCGAGTACATGGAAAAGCATTCCGTGTCGAAACTGATTGGCGCGCCTCCGGGATATGTGGGCTACGAAGAGGGCGGCCAGCTAACCGAACGCGTTCGCCGCACTCCGTATTCGGTGATTCTGCTCGATGAAGTCGAGAAGGCGCACCCGGACGTGTACAACATTCTCCTGCAGGTGTTTGAAGACGGCCAGTTGACGGACGGCCTTGGCAACACCGTCGATTTCCGCAACACCATCCTGATCATGACTTCGAACCTGGGCGCGCGCCACCTCCAGAAACGCTCCACTCTTGGTTTCCAGGCGGTGGCCGAGGAAGGCAGCAACAAGACCATGGACGAACTCGTGCTCAGCGAGGTGAAACGCGTATTTAACCCGGAATTCCTGAATCGCCTCGATGAAATTATTCTGTTCAACCCGTTGAGCGACGAAGATCTGCTGCACATCATCGATCTGCTGGTCGGGCAGATCAACGATACTTTAATTCACCGCCAGGTGCAGATTGTTCTGACGCCGGAAGCGCGCCAGTGGATCCTCGAAAAGACCTGCGGGGATCGCAACTATGGCGCGCGGCCGCTACGGCGCGCTCTGCAGAAATATGTCGAAGATCCGTTGTCGGAAGCGCTGATTCAGGGGGGCCTGCAGCGTCCGGCGACGCTGGAAGTCTACGTGTCCACAGACGGGCTCGGCTTCCGTCCGGTTGTCGAAGCAACCCCGGTATCCCAGTAACGAAAACTGAGCAGGGGAGCAAGTCTCTGTGGCTCGGCCGGATTTCGTCGGCCCGCGAGTCTCCAGACTGTTAAGATTGCCGCGTCGCCAGCGAATTTAAGTCAGGCTCGTGTGATAGCTTTGGTGCCGGTTGGTTGTACGTTGTTCGTTTCGGTACCTCACAGGGGGGCCTGCCGCGGCCAAGGGAAGAATCAAAGTCTCCGGCCAACTCGAAAGGCCCCAGACCGCATCGGTACGGGGTAAGCAAAGCCATAGAACTCAGACGCCGGGCGGAGCGAGCCGGATTAAGAGCAATTCTGATTGACGCGCCTGAATTTGGGCCGCTATAATTCGCGATTTGTGATTTTAGCTTGACGAGCATAGGGTGCGGGCGCTACTTCCACGTTGAAAATCCCGGCAAGACCGGCACATGGAGCCCGCGGAAATTGAGGAGCAAGCATGAAGGTTAATTCGCGTATCAAAGGCACTTTGGCCGCGCTGGCCATTCTCGGTTTAGCACCGGTTCCCGCCGTGCGGGCACAGTCGGCCGTGAGCGCCACGGCGCCGCCGACCAAAATTGCCGTCATCAACATCCGCAATGCCATTGTTGCCACGGCGGAAGGAAAACTGGCGTCCGCGCAGCTGCAATCGCAATTCGCCCCCAAACAAAGCGATTTGCAGAACACCCAGAAGCAGATCGAAGACCTTCAGAGGAAACTGAGTGAGGGAGCTCGCACACTCAGCGACGATGAGAAAGGCAGAATGCAGCGTCAGGGCGACCTGCTGACCCGTCGTTTGCAGCGAGGCAACGACGATATGACCGAAGAATTGAACGCCGCGCAGGGCGATATCGTGGATACCATTGGCAGGAAGATGCTCGAAGTTCTGGACCGCTACTCCCGTGAAAATGGGTACACGGTCGTACTGGACACCTCCGCGCAGGGCAGCCCGGTCGTCTACGGCTCGTCGGCGTCCGACATCACTCAGGATATCGTGCGCCTCTACGATCAGGCGTATCCGGTCAAGGCGGGAGGAACTCCTGCAGCCTCGGCACCCGCACCAGCGCCCAGGCCGGCGACTCCGGCCCCTGCTCCTGCGAAGAAGCCGACTCCGTAAGCGCGCTTCGCGCGGTTCTGAACCTTCCGGCGCCTCATTCCTCGTGCCTTTCGAGGGGTGGGGCGTTTGACTTTTGCCCATGGTGGGAGAGAGCCGATAACGTCATCTAATCAGTCCAGATGAATAGCGTTTGGATAACTATCGCCGAGGTCAGAGTCGAGCCAGGAGATATGCCATCGGGGAATACTCTGGGCTTCATGAGGATCACAATGTGGGCCTCGTCGCGCGAGGATTTTCTCCAGAAATTGGAAGCGTATCTCACCGGATATCGATGGAAGCTCCTTTCGACTGAGAAAACTATGGTAGTCGATCCATCAAATGATTATGGTGAGGAAGTAAACCAAATGATTGACGAGACATCACAGGATCACAAAGCGGTTCGATTAGGCACCTTCTATAGCTATAAGCCAAACTGATTCAGTTGGACGAGTTGCTTAGGCCTCGCGAGATTTCTAATTGTGGGTTGCCCCTCGATAAGAAAGTAAGGTGTCTAGCAAAGGTGCGATTCCTACGACTCACTGGCCGCATTCCCCTGCAGCTTGCTTTTGGAGGAACTGCTGACTATACTGGCAATGCCTAAGTCGGACGCGCTACTCAGTGGGCGAGAGCCCACTTTTTTGTTGGGCGCGAGCCGTGGCGCTAATTTTTGGAGAAACTCTCGGTCACCCAAGGCGGAAGGCAGAGATGGAACTGGAGCGCATCCGCGAAGCGGCCGAGCGCGTGGCGCGGTCGCTGGGCATAGAAGTGGTCGACGTAGAATGGAAGGTCGGCAAGCAGCGCTTCCTCCGCGTCTACATCGACAAGCCAGGTGGAGTCAGCCACAAGGATTGCGAAGCTGTCAGCAATCAGTTCAGCGTGATCCTGGACGTCGAGGATCTGGTTCCCGGGCCCCATTATATTCTTGAGGTGAGCTCGCCCGGGCTCGACCGCAAGCTGACCAAACCGGCCGAATTCGAACGCTTTACCGGGCGGCTGGCGCGCATCTCGACCGTTGATCCAGTCGAGAATCAGAAATTTTTTGAGGGCCGTCTGGCGGGATTCGCCGACGGCAAGGTCCAGATCGAAGTGAAGGGCCGGGTGATTGCCGTGCCGATGGAAGGAATTCGCAAGGCAAACCTGGTTGTGGAATTTTAAGGTGAGGAACAAATGGCCAGTCTGCTGTACCAGACAATCGAGCAGATCAGCCGGGAAAAGCACATTGAACCGGAAGTGATCGTCGCGGCAATCGAAGACGCGATGATTGTTGCCGCGCGGAAATTTTACAAGACCGAGGAAGACCTCCGCGCCAAGTTCAATCCAGACTCCGGGCAGATCGACGTGTTCGCCGTGCGTCCCGTGGTCGAGGAAATCACCGACCCCAAAAAAGAATTTACGCTCGCGGAAGCGAGGAAATTCGATCCCAACGTGGAAGTGGGCGGCGAGATCGTGATCCCCAAGCCGACCGCCGTGCTCGGGCGCATCGCCGCGCAAACCGCCAAGCAAGTCATCATGCAGAAGGTGCGCGAGGCGGAACGCGACACCATCTACAACGAATACAACGGCCGCGTAGGCGAGCTGGTCAATTGCGTGGTCAAGCGCACCGAAGGCCCGGACGTGATCGTCGACCTCGGGCGCGCCGAAGCGCGCATGCCCAAACGCGAACAATCGCGCCTGGAAACCTACAATATCGGCGATCGCCTGCGCGTCGTGATTCGCGCCGTGGACCGCTCCGCAAAAGGGCCCCAGGTGATCGCTTCGCGCGCCGATCCCATCCTGGTGCAGCGGCTTTTTGAAATGGAAGTTCCGGAAATTTACGACGGCACCGTGCAGATCCGCGCCGCCGCCCGCGAAGCCGGGGAACGCACCAAAATCGCGGTGCAAAGCCGCGACAAGGATGTGGACCCGGTAGGCGCCTGCGTGGGTATGAAGGGCATGCGCGTCCAGTCCATCATCCGCGAACTGCGCGGCGAAAAAATCGACATCATTCCGTATTCCGAGGACACCGTCACGTTTGCGCAGAAGGCGCTTTCTCCGGCTAAGGTCACGCGCGTGCAGATCATCGACCCGGAAACGCGCCACCTGGAAATCATCGTGGAAGACACGCAGTTATCACTGGCCATCGGCAAAAAAGGCCAGAACGTGCGTCTGGCCAGCAAGCTGATCGGCTGGAACGTGGACATCAAGAGCGAAGAAGAAAAGCGCCAGGAAATCGAGGCGCAGATGGCCGCCCTGACGGCTCCCGGCACTCCTCTTTCCGAGCTGAAGGGCGTCGGGCCGAAAACAATCGAACGCATTGAAGCCCACGGCGTCACCACCATCGAAAAACTGGCCGACATGACTCCCGAACAGCTCACGGAAATTCCGGGCATCGGCGAAAAGATGGTCGAAAAGATTCAACTTTCGGTGGCCGCCTATTTCCAGTCGCTTGAGAATCCGCAACCGGAATCGGAATCTGTGGAGGCCCTGGCAGAGCAAGAGGCCGCGGAAGGTGTCGCGGAAGAGGCGGAGGCCACCGAGGAAGCAGCCGAAGCTGCGGACGTGGCTGCCGAAGAAATTGCAGCTCCGACCGAAGCCGAGGAACTGGCGGCCGTGCGGCGGCGCAGAGTGAAACGCGGGACCTCCGCGAATCCGAAGAATCTTCGGGAACGCCGGAAGATAAAGGCAAGGAGTAGTCCCGGAGGGCAATGACCGACCCGAATCAAATCCGAATCAACGAGCTGGCGCGCGAGCTCGAGGTGAAGGCGAAAGTCATCATCGACTATTTGCCTGAGGCCGGCGTCACGGAGAAAAAGACGCATTCGAGCTCGATTGATGTCGCCGCCGCGGTAAAGGTGCGCCAGCATTTCCGCGACCTCGCCGAAGCGGAATCAGCCGCCGAAGAAAAAGCAGCTTCGGATAAAGCCGCGAAAGAAGCAGCCGCTAAAGCGGCTCGCATGAAGCCGGCCGCAGTGGCGCCTCCGCCACCCCCTCCCGCAGTTGCGGCTCCTCCTGCTTCTGTAGCCCCTCCTCCGCCAGTTGCCGTTGCGCCAGTTCCCGCCGAGGTCAAGCCTGCGGCTCCAACTCCACCCGCGGCACCGCCTGTGACACCCCCGGCCACGGCGCCTGCAAAACCTGCATCCGCTCCACCCGCAGTTTCGAGGCCCGCCGCGCGACCCGTTGTCCCTGCGGCGGCGCAGCCAAAACCAGCGGGGCCACCAGCGCCCGCGGCGATGAAGCCACCGGCAGCCCCGGCGATGCCAGCAGCCAAGCGGCCTGCCAGCTTCTCCTGCAGCTGTGTCTGCAGCGAAGCCAGCAGCAGCGGCCCGCCCGAGTGCATCCGCAAAGTCGGCTCCCAAGCCAAATTGGAATCCTCTTCCTCCCGGAGCGCGCGTGAATCCCCCGCCGCCTCCGCGCCCGGCGCCTGCTCCACGACCCGGAGCTGCCCAATCGAGATTCCCAGCACGGCCCGGCGTTGCTCGCCCGGGACAGCCTATTCCTGGCCGGCCGGGTCAGCCATGCCTGGAAGACCGGGCGCACCCCGGCCCGGAGGGCGACCCGCGCCCGCGCTTCCGGCCGACAAAATTCCCCCGAAGGCGGAGCCCGGCAAGCCAATCTATGAACGCAAGCCTGCCGCGCGCGCCCGCCCCACGATGGAGAAGCGCTTTGAGGAAGGCGAGCGCAAGCTGCATCCTGTGCGCGCCCGGGTGGGTCCCGGCGAGCGGCGCACCGCCCACATCGAGCGCGCGCCCGCGCCGCCACCGCGCGAGCCTCGCGAAATTACGATCACCGAAGGGGTGACGGTCCGCGATCTTGCGGAAAAACTCGACGTCCGCGCCAAGGAAGTTCTGAAAATTCTGCTCGATCGCGGAATCTTCGCCAGCATCAATCAGGCGCTCGATACGGCGACGGCCACGAGCCTCGCGGAAGCATTTAACGGCATTGTTAAAGTGCTGACGTTCGAGGAAGACGTCGTTCAGGAAGTTGCCCGGGAAGAAAAGCCGGAAAACCTTGAGCCCGCGCCCGCCCGTGGTCACCGTGATGGGCCACGTCGATCATGGCAAGACCAGCCTTCTCGACGCCATTCGCGAGACCGAAGTCGCCGCCGGAGAAGCCGGAGGCATCACCCAGCATATCGGCGCTTCGGAGGTTCACATCGACGGCCGCAAGGTCGTGTTCATAGATACTCCGGGCCATGAGGCTTTCACGCGCATGCGCGCGCGCGGCGCGAAAGTCACCGACATCGTTGTGCTGGTGGTCGCTGCCGATGACGGCGTGATGCCGCAAACGCAGGAGGCCATCGACCACGCCAAAGCCGCGAACGTGCCGATCGTCGTGGCCATCAATAAGATCGACAAACCGGAAGCGCAACCCGAGCGCGTGAAGCGCCAGCTTTCCGAACGCGGCTTGATGCCCGAGGAATGGGGCGGCGACACGGTCATGGTGGAAGTCTCCGCGAAACAAAAAAAGAATTTAGACAAACTGCTCGAAATGCTCCTGCTCGTTGCCGATCTGCGCGAACTGAAATCCAATCCGAAAGCGCCCGCGGCCGGCACCGTCCTCGAATCGCGCGTCGACCGGGGCCGCGGCGCGGTGGCGACTATTCTGGTGCAAACGGGAACGCTGCACACCGGCGATGTCTTCATTTGCGGCGCGGTGTACGGGAAAGTCCGCGCGATGTTCGACGATCACGGCCGCACGGTGAAGAGCGCGGGGCCATCGACGCCTGTCGAGGTTCTCGGTCTGCAAGGCGCGCCCGAAGCAGGCGACCAGTTCCAGGTAACCGACGAGGCGCGCGCGCGCCACATCGTCGAATTCCGCCAGGGCAAGCTCCGCGAAGCCACGCTGGCGCGATCCGCAGGAGCGCGCATCACCCTCGACCAGTTGCACGAGCAGCTCAAGGCCGGCGACGTCAAGGAATTGCCGCTCATCATCAAGGCGGACGTGCAGGGCTCGGTCGAAGTGTTGAGCGAAATGCTGCCGAAACTTTCCGACGACCGCGTGAAGCTCAAAATTATTCATGCCAGCATCGGCGCGGTCACGGAAAACGACGTTCTGCTGGCGTCCGCTTCCGGCGCGATTATCGTGGCGTTCAATGTGCGTCCCGACCGCAAGGCTACCGATCTGGCGCAGCGCGAAGGCGTTGAGATCCGCCCGCACACGGTCATTTACGAAGTTTCCGACGAAATCAAGAAGGCCATGACCGGGCTGCTCGAGCCCGTCTTCAAGGAAACGCATCTGGGCCGCGCCGAAGTTCGCAACACGTTCAGAGTCAAGGGTGTGGGCACGATCGCCGGCTGCTACGTGCTGGACGGCGTGCTCAAGCGCGACGCGGAGGTCCGCGTGCTGCGCGACGGCGTCGTGATTTATACCGGGCGGCTCAGTTCGCTGAAGCGTTTCAAGGACGACGCCAACGAAGTGCGCGACCGGATTCGAGTGCGGCGCCAGCGTCTCCAATTTCAACGACATCAAGGTGGGAGACGTTCTGGAGTGCTTCCACATGCAAAAGCTCATGCTCGCGGAAATTTCCGCCTGATAATGTTTCGTATACCATCGCCTTGCTCGCAAGGCGCTGTCGGCGCAGGGATGACGATGCCGATCGGTCTGCTCACCCTGGAAATTTATATCCCCGAGGCGCACTCGCTCAAAGATAAGCGGCAGGTGCTCCGCAGCCTGAAAGACAGGCTGCGGGGGAAATTTAATGTGGCCGTGGCGGAGCTGGACGGGCAGGATTCCTGGCAGCGCTCGGTGGTGGGCGTGGTCAGTTTGTCGAACAACGCCGGGCACGTCGAACAATCTCTGCGCACGGTGCTCGAAGAATCCGAGCGGCACCTGGGCCGCGATCTGGTCGGGCATGAACTGGAAGTGTTGTAGCGAATCGTGAATTTAAAATCACTCAACATCCTGCATCCGGTGAATACAATCATGACCATCCCGGGACACCGGCACGAACGCGTCGCCGAAGAGATTCGGCACGAACTGGGCATCATGATCGCCGGTGAGCTGAAGGACCCGCGGATTGTGGGCCTCGTAACTATCACTGAAGTCCGCGTGACGCCCGACCTCAAGCACGCGCGCGTCTTTGTGAGCGTGATGGGAACCGAAGCCGAACAGAAAAACACGATTCGCGGACTCGCCGCGGCCGTTGGCTACATTCGCTACGAACTGACCGAGCGCATCCAGCTCCGCCGCGCGCCGGATATTCATTTCATCCTCGATCACTCCGAGGAATACGCCCAGCGAATCGACGAGCTTCTGCGGCAAGCGAAGAAGCCCGCCCCCTGATTCGCGGGGTATGCGCCCCGGATAAAGTTCATGCCCCAAAAAACACAGCCCGCGCCGCTCGATGGCGCGCTGGTCATTGATAAGCCGCAGGGCCGGACGTCGCACGACGTCGTGGACGCCGCCCGGCGCATCCTGGGATTCCGCCAGATCGGCCATCTTGGCACGCTCGATCCGCTGGCAACCGGCGTGCTGGTGCTGCTGCTCGGCCGGGCCACGCGGCTCGCGCAATTCTACGCGGGACGCCGCAAGCGCTACACCGCGACGTTCCGCTTCGGCTTCGCCACCGACACGTACGACGCCGATGGCACGCCGCTGGGCCCGGACACAGCTCCGGTCCTCGATCCGCGCCGAAATCGAGCGGCTCGCGGCCGCGCGCGTCGGCCGCTTTCCGCAAATGCCGCCGCCCTATTCCGCGAAAAAAATCCATGGACGCCCGGCGCACGAACTGGCGCGAAAGAAAAAACCGGTGGAACTGAAAGCCGTCGAGATTGAAGTGTACGACTTCCGTGTTACGGAAGTTTCCGGATCGCTGGCGAAGTTCTCCATCGAATGCGCTGCCGGCACCTACATCCGGTCGCTGGCGCACGAAATGGGCGCGGCACTGGGTTGCGGCGCGCACCTGGCGGAAATTGTGCGCACCGCGGTCGGGGAATTCACGCTCGATCAGGCCGTAAAGCTCGAAGAACTCGAACGTGCCGCGGCAGAGGGAGATCTGGCGCGTTACGTGATTCCGCTCGAGCGCCTGCTGCCTGAATTGCCGAGCGTCACCGTGCTGCCGCTCCTCGAAAAACGCGTGCGCCACGGCTCAAAATTCAACGTGCAGATCGCGCAGATTCAGCCCGGCCGCACCAGCGCCGCACAGGGCGCCACCGCGGAACTCAATTCCGGCGAATGGAAACCCGCGCGCCTGCGCGTTTTTAGCCAGCAGGAACGCCTGATCGCGATCGCCGAAGCCGTCGTGCCGCGTACCTACCAGCCGGTCGTTGTCCTCGAAGCTGAAGCCTGAAGCGCGCGGGACTATCATGTGCTATACTTGTATAGCGAGGCACACATGTTGGCTATCCGACTTCCGCAGTCCGTCGAAAAACGGCTTGAGAAGCTTGCCCGCCGCACCGGGCGCACCAAGAGCTTCTACGCTCGCGAGGCCATTCTGCAGCATCTGGAAGATCTCGAAGACTTGTATCTTGCGGAGCGCGCCTTGGAGCGTATTCGCAACGGTGAAGATGACGCCATTCCACTCGAAGAAGTCATGAAGCGCCATGGCATGGAAGATTGATGTTTCCCCTGCGGCGGACCGAGAACTAAGCAAACTCGACTCGCACCACGCCAAGCGCATTTTGAAATTCCTTCATGAGCGATTAGCCAAACTAGACGATCCTCGTAGCATCGGGAAAGCCCTGCAAGGTTCCCGCCTTGGGGAATTCTGGCGATACCGAGTGGGTGAATACCGACTAATCTGCAAGATTGAGGACGACCGCCTCGTCGTGCTCGTCCTCCGCGTTGGTCATCGCAACGATATCTATCGCTGAAGCGGTGCGATCGTGTTCCAGCAACCATCTCCCAAGCACTCACGGATCGAAAAACTTCATCAGCCACCGCACGCCATCTCGAAACTGTTGTTCGGGCGCAATTAAGCTCAGCACCAGGAAACCGTCCCGCGGAAAATTGAAGAAGTGCCCGGGATGGACCAGAACCGAGCAGCGTTGCAGTAGATTGACTGCGAGGTCTTCGTCGGTCCCTGTGACTGGCACACGAAGGACCGCGTACCAGCCGCCTTCTCGTTCGAGGCGCGAGACGACTTTCGATTCATGGAGCGCATCATCCATAACACCCAGATTCGCAAAAATTCTTTTCTGCAGTTGCGACTGCAGCCCATGCCGAAGTGCAAGGAACTTGGGCAATGCAAGCTGCACCGGCGTGCTTGGCGAAAGATAGGTGTCCGCGATGATTTCCAGAAGCTCGACAGCGGTTTGAACCAATGCTTGCGGACCGCTCACCACCGTCCAGGCCAGCTTCATCTGCGGGAGTAAGGAAATCTTGGAAAGCCCGCTCAGTGTGAATGTCAGCGCGGAATCTTGTAGCGCAAATGTCTGCGGCGGTTTTGACTCTTTGGAATAGTCGAGGAACACTTCATCCGCTACGATGGCCATATCGCGAGCGGAGCAAATGTCCGCGAGTTCGGCGGCCTCGCGCTGTTTTATGAACGACCCTGTCGGATTGTTGGGATGCACGACGAGCACAGCCCGGGATCGCGGCGTAAGTGCCGTGCGCAGGGAAGCGAAATCAACTTGCCAGCCATGGTCGTAGAGCAGCGGATAGGGGACCAGCCGAATATCGGCCAAGTCGGCGAGAAACTCAAATAACGGATAGCTTGGGGCAGGAACCAGAATCTCATCGCCCGCTTCGCACAGCAGTCGAAAAATATGGCTGTACGCTTCGCTGGTGCCCGAGGCCAGCAGAATGTGTTCAGGATCGAGTGGGCGCTCCCTCCCCCGCAAATCCGCTCCGCCCCAAATAGTAGCCCGCGACGGCCTCGCGTGCTTCACGCAATCCCTTGCTATCCGGGGAGTACGCCAGCGCGCGCCGGTCCGCCAGCGCCGCGACTATTTCCTGCTCGGGATACGAAAGACCAATGGCCGTGGGATTCGAAACCGTCAGATCCAGTAGTTCCTTGCCGCTGCGGAGGTGCGCTTCGAGCGCCAGGGTAAACCGGTTCGGTTCCAGCCGCCAATTTGTGCGTGATGCAAACATTCATTCGAACCGGATTAAGACGACTTCCGGCGTCGTCCCTACACGGTAGGGTGGGCCCCAGGTTCCCGCGCCGCAAGAAGTATAGACTGCAAGGCTTCGAAATCGATTCAGTCCATACGCAAAAGCGCCATAGATGCGTAAGACGGCAAGCGTCCATGGGAAAAACTGTCCGCGATGAGTGTGCCCGCACACCTGCAATGAAATGCCCTCTTCCTCCGCGATCGGCCATTCGATCGGGCGTATGCACGAGCAAGATGCTCGCCACGCCCCGGTCCAGTGCCGCCTGCTTCAGAATGGAGCGGAATCTTTCCACATTCACCGTTTCCCTGTAGTGCACGCCCACAATCTGCAGGCCATCCACGGTGATTTTTTCGTTGTTCAATATACGAAACCCGGACTGCTTCACGGCTTCGAGATATTTCGTGGGGGAAGAAAATTGCTCATGATTGCCGGTCACGAAGTAGGAGCCGAGCGGCGCGGAAAAGCCCGCCCAGGGTTGGGTGAGCCGGTCGAGATTCACGGCAGATCCGTCAAACAGATCGCCCGTGAGAAAGACCGCGTCGGGATGGAGCCGCGTGAGCATTCTAACGATTCGCCGGACGAACCCACTGTTTCTGACATGTCCGAGGTGGAGGTCGCTCAGTAGAGCCGCTGTGCGGCCGCGCCAGGATTCAGGCAGATTCGGCAATTTGACGGTGATGCGCTTCGTGCGTATCCACGATGCGTTGACCGCGCCACAAATACCTATCACGAGAGCCAGGCCGAATAACGCCACCACCAGCGGCCGCCGTTGCAAATGCGCTCCCAACAAAAGCGACGCGATAAAAACCACCCAGCACGTGCAGGCCGCAAGAAAAAAGAAATTCACCAGACCTAGCCAGATGGCAGACAGCGTGTAAAAGATCCGAACCAGGAAATGGGAATAACGAAATGCCAGCAGGGAGGCGGCCACAAAACTCACCGACAAAATCGCCATTGCCACCTGCAAACTGAAGAGCGCGGAGGGATCCATCGCTCCCCAGAAGAACGTCCATGTTTCATACAGGACGAGGTGCGTCAGAATCAGGATCGACTGCACAACGGCGACGAAGATGGGGATTCTGGCGCGCACTCTGAGCTACAGTTCAGTTTATACCAAGCCGCCAGAATTCTTAGCGCGACAGACGAAGTTGGTAAAAATACTAAACCGGAAAAGTTCTGAAGCCACACTTCCAGCCGCGGGGAGAGATTCAAACAGATGGCGTGCCCCGCGTGAATTTGCACAGCGAGAGACACAAGAGGGTCGCCGCAATTTCGCGCGTCGGGGGCAAGTCCGATGGATTGCGACCTTATATTCCTCCGGCAGGTTTATGTCTCTGCGGTCTTGGTCTGGGCTGCGGTTTGGTTCCCTGCAGCCGGAGGGGCGGTCTGTTGTGCCGCCTGTGCCTCAAATTGTTGAATGAGATCGTTATACACCAGAGGATTGAAGTTCTGGGCCACTGTTGCAAGGCGATCGATGGTTTGGATGTCGCTATTGGTCAAGCCTAGACCCAACAACTCTGCGTTCATGGTTTGCGGCTCGCCAGTCGCAAACGCAGTCGGCGCGGCAGGCGGTGCGGCTGGTATGGGAGTCGGCGCAGCCGCTGCGGGAACTGCCGGCGCGGCGGGCTGCTGAGCAATCTGAGTAATCGTTGAGGCTGCCTGCACGATGGCAGCGTCGGGAGTCCCCGTTTGTTGGGTTTGTGCAGGAGCGGACTCCTGCGGTGCCTGTGAACCGGCCGCCTGAGTAGTCAGTACTTCTGCAGTTGCTGCGCCGAGTGCGAACTGGCTCACCTGAAAAATCCCGGCATCTTGTGCGGTCACCTGGGCCGAATTGTTCTGAGAAGATGGTGTGAAACTATCTTCGGCCGGCGCGACTGCACCGGCCCCTTGTGATTGGATGGGCTGCGTCAGTCCCGGCGTATTTTGACCCTGCCCAGATGATTGATTAGAAATGAGTTCGGCGAGATTCGAAACTCCGGTAACTGGCATCTGTCACCCCCCATGGTCCCGTACTGAGACGCATTCCCCCGGCTGCACGGAAGACCGGAGGGAGTGGCTTCTTGCGCCACGGACTGCCGTTTCACAACTGGGGTGATACATGAGTCTTCATCGGCCAGGGCGATTGGGACTTTAGGGATTTCTATCAAAATACCCACTTTTTCGGCTAGGCGGGGAATGAGGCGGAAAGAATGGGGGAGCCGACTATGGCTTCATCACGGGTTCGTCGGATTCGACCTTGCCGTCGCGAACATGAATGATGCGGTGCGCCCGCTGCGCGATATCATGTTCATGAGTAACCAATATGATCGTATTACCTTCGTGGTGCAACCGCTCGAACAGGGCCATGATCTCATCGCCAGTCTTGGAATCGAGGTTTCCTGTGGGCTCATCGGCGAGCACGATGGAAGGGGAATTCACGAGGGCGCGCGCAATGGCCACACGCTGGCGCTGGCCGCCGGAAAGTTCGTTGGGCTTGTGCAGCATTCTCTCGGCGAGATCCACCGCCGCGAGCGCGCGTTTCGCTTTCGCAAGGCGTTCCTCCGCGGGTGTCCCGTTGTAAATCAGCGGCAGCTCGACATTGTGCAATGCCGTAGCTCGCGGCAGTAAATTGAACGTCTGAAACACGAATCCGATTTCCTTATTCCGGATGTAGGCGAGTTCATCATCGTCCAGATCGCTCACCAGTCGTCCAGCCAGCCAATATTTTCCCGACGTGGGTGTGTCCAGGCACCCGATCAGGTTCATCAATGTGGATTTTCCAGAGCCCGAGGGTCCCATGATGGCGACATACTCGCCCTTGCGGATCACGAGATCGACTCCGCGCAGGGCATGCAGTTTTTCCGCGCCCATTTCGTAGGTTTTCCAGAGCGCCTCGGCCTGGATGGCGATTCCCTGATCCACAAGGTCCTGGCGAAAGGAATCGGGAGAGATAGCTGGCACAGGCATTGGTTAGGCTTTCGATCCCCGGCAAATCTTAATTCTGAGTTTCATCTGCGCCTTTTGGAGTGGAATTGTCCACCTTCACGCGCGCGTCGGGCTTGAGCGTTCGAAGTATCTTGTAACTTCCGGTGATGATCTGGTCGCCTTCCTTCACGCCGTTCAACACCTCGATATCGGTAACGCCGATAATTCCGGTCGCCACCGGCACAAATTCAGCCTTGCGGTTGCGGATGACAAAGATACCCTGAATCTCCGGGTTCTTTGTCGTAGAAGATGAGGAGGAGCTGCCCGTGGCAGTGGGATCCGGCGCAGGACGGCCCGCCGCAAGGGTGACAGAATCGCCCGCACCACGACCCGCTTTCCTGGCCGCCTCTTCCAAATCCTTTTGCTGGCGCACGGCAAGCGCCTGGATTGGAATCGTCATGACATTTTTCTTTTGCGCGGTGACGATCTTGGCCGTGGAAGAAAGCCCGGGGCGCAGGCCTCCGGCGGGCTTTGCAGCGTCACGACAACTTTGAAATCTTTTGCTTCCTGATTGCCAGTTGTGGATTGCGTGGAAGCCAAGCCCGAACTTCGCAGCACGGCCTGCGTTCCAACTTCCGTCACTTTCCCTTTGAAGAATTTTCCGGGAAGCGCGTCAATGGTCACTTCAGCATCCTGGCCCAGCTTCACACTCACGATATCGGTTTCATCCACCATCACTTCAGAGGTAACGACGGACATATCGGAAATGGTCATCAAGTAACTGCCGGTGGCATTTTGAATTCCGGGGACCACGTTTTCACCGACGCGCACCGCGATATACGTCACCACGCCGTCGATGGGCGCAGTATAGGTGGTCTTTCGCAGCACATCGCGGAGGCGGTTCAGCATGGCCTCGTTTTGCGATAATCCGGAACGCGCCTGGCCGAGCTGGGCGCGGGCCTGTTCCGCGCGGGCCTGCGCGGATGCCAGAGCCGCCACGGCACTATCGTAGGCGGCCTTGCGAGTATCGTAATCCTGCTTGGCGATCAGTCCTTCCTTGAACAGCTACTGGCCGCGTTCCCAGTCCAGCTTGGCATGCTCCAGGTCCGCCGCGCGGGACTTGATATCCGCCTGCGACGAAACATCGTTGGCTTCCGCGGACTTGATTCCGGCATCGGCCGATTGAATGCCAGCGCGCTGCGCATCCACGTCCGCGGAGGGTTGCACGCTTTCGAGGCGCAGAAGCACGTCGCCTTTCTTAACGTGGTCGCCCTCCTTCACTGAAATTTCCGTGATTTTGCCGATGCCTTCGCCGAGCACGTTGGTGTAGGTCAGAGGTTTGACTTCGCCTGAGGCCGTGACCACCGAGGTCAGGTCCTCCCGGAGCACCGGGGCGGTCTGGACCGTGACTACGCCCTTATTGATCTGCCAAATGGCGAGCCAAGTCCCGCCCGCAAGTGCCGCGGCGACACCTGCCCCGGTCGCGATTTTTTGCCATGTTTTCATGTGCTGGCGGCCCTGTCCCTCTTGCGGGAGCGATTCCCTGACATCCACTTAGTGTTACGCAGAAAAGCCCTCAAAGATTTCCCCGTGGCACTCCCTTAATTAGATGGCAAATGCAACGAGTATGATGCGCATTGTTGGCGTGCGAGGTTTCAATCCTTTGGCCAGGGCAGACGCCCACACCACCCCGCTCCGCAAGAAATTTTACCGTTAATCCCAGGCGGAACAAAGCGAATTGCTTTCGTGGCCTTGGCGATGTGGAAAACAAGAAGTTCGGCGCCGACAAAAGTTACGAAAACCAGCAGCAAGAATTCAATGCCCGCCTTGCATCGTCTCCTATAACCATTGCGTCCACACTGATAAACTAAGATGTACATTCCTACTTAACTGTGGTTAATATATTCCCCTAGGCACGGTTAATCAACTACGGGTGCACCCTTTGACGCGATTCCTTCTTT
This sequence comes from Terriglobia bacterium, assembly GCA_963705015.1. Lineage (GTDB taxonomy): Bacteria > Acidobacteriota > Terriglobia > Acidiferrales > UBA7541 > Palsa-360. The sequence continues at coordinate 2,868,299 of CAVPIN010000002.1, read as the reverse complement.
TCACAATCCTGCTCGCCAGTTATTTCATGGCGCTTCCTCTGAGACTCCTGGCGCAAGGCGAAACCACCAGCGCGATCGTTGGCCAAGTGAACGATCCCACCAGCGCGGCCGTGCCGGGCGCCACCGTGACGATCACAAATCAGGAGACAGGCCTGAAGCGCATCGCCAAAACCGATGATGCCGGCCAATTTAATTTCCCGCAGCTGAAGCCGGGCACCTATTCGGTTAGGTGGACGCCGACGGGTTCGCCCCGCAGCGAAAATGACAACGTATTTGTCAGGGCTGGGCCAGAAACAAACGGTCAATTTCACGCTCAAACTGGCGCACTCGGAGCAGAGCATTGAGATCAGCGGCCGAGGCCCCGCTCATCAATCCGGGAAACGCAAACACATCCACGAATCTGAATGCGCCGGCGCTGGAAAACCTTCCCAATCCCGGCGGCGATTTGACCTACCCTCTTCAGTTTGCCGCGGGCGCGCTCATCAACACGGCGGGCAGCGGCAATGATTTCGTCGGCGGAACGAATGGATACGGCAACGTCGAGTTCAATGGACTGCCGGCCCTGTCGAACGGCTACATCGTCGATGGCCTGGAAACCAACGACCCGCTGACCAATCTGAACAGCGGACTTTCGACCAACCTCGTCCTGGGACTGAATTCAATCTCGGAAGTGACGGTCAACACGCTTTCCTATGCGGTCGATCAGGGGCGTTACGGAGCGTCGCAGGTCAACTACGTTACCAAATCCGGCTCGAACCAGTTTCACGGGAACCTCTATGAGTTGTGGAATGGCGCGAAGCTCAACGCGGCTGACTATTTCACGAACGCCACTGCGGGAAATCATAAGCCGGGGTCGACCGTGAATCACTTCGGCGGAAGCCTCGGCGGCCCGATTATCCACGACAAGCTGTTTTTCTTCTTCGACAGCGAGTGGGTCCGGATCGCGCTTCCCATCGTCACGGCCACTACAGTCCCGACGCCGGCGTTTCAGAATTACGTATTGGGGCAACTCCCTTCCGCGTCGGTCCCGTTCTATCACGAAGATGTTTTCGCTCTACGGAAATACCAGCGGAACACCCACCTCGGTGCTTGGCTGCCCCTTTGACGCGGGAGGGCGGCACCGGCAGTTGCGAACGACGGAAACGGCTGCGCCAACCGCCAGAGCGTCTCGCATTCGAGTGACGATCATGAGCAGGTCCAGACCCTTCGCATCGATTACAACATCAATGAGAAAAACACCGCCTGGTTCCGTTTTCAGGCGGACACCGGACGTGCAAGCTGCCTATACCGATCCGATCAATCCTTTGTTCGACTCGCTTTCCCCTCAACCGCTGTATTCCTTTGCGGCGGGATATACCCGCGTCTTCTCGCAGAATCTTGTGAACTATTTCAATCCGGCATTTTCCTGGTACGCAAGTCTGTTCGGGCCCGCCGATTTTCAGAAGACTCTCGCGGCATTTCCGATTGTGCTGCAAGGCACCGGGGCGAATGCGTTCACGACGGTCGGAGGACTTGACAACACGTGGGTTCAGGGCCGGCGCGCCTCCCGGTTCTTTATCAATGACAACCTTGCCTGGAGCCATGGCGCGCACGAACTGCGGTTTGGGACAAACACGCGAATCCTCCGGCTGAATGACTATGATTTTGGCGAAGGCTCAGTGCCAACGGTGACATACGCCAACCTGGAGCAATACATTCATGGTGTCGCAAACACGGCCACGGAAACATTCCCCACGTCAGCAAACGAACCTTTCAATTTCCTGAATCTCGACGTATATGCTCAGGATACCTGGAAAGTAAACAGGAAGCTGACGTGGACATTCGGCATTCGAGACACATTCAATTCCAACCCGCTCAACCCTCATGGGCAAATTGCGCGCCTGAAAGGATCCTTCGATTCCATCTCCCATGATGTGAATCAGCCCCTGAATGCTGCCATTCAGACGGGCCTGGGCAACATCTTTTCGTCCACGCCCCTGGCGATCCTGCAACCGCGAACGGCGATTGCGTGGCAATTTGAGTCGAAATCGGTGCTGCGCGCTGGGTTCGGAATTTTCAGCGATATTTTGCCCGGCAGCATCGCCGACGTCGTGGGCGTCAACCCGCCCTACGTCAAAACCTTCCAGGGCGGGGTTCTTGGAACTGTCGGCGGCACGGCGATTGCGCCGGGAGTTACCGCGGCAGTGCAGTTGATGCAACTGTGGCCGCCAATCAGGACGTTCAGTTCGGGATTTCCGGCAGGGCCAACTTTCCTGCGCATCCGCACAGGCGAACCCGGCAGCTTGCCTTCCTCCTGTCGCCATCACGGCAGTACCAGACGGAGAACTTCATGCGCCCTACTTCATGGAGTGGAGTCTTGGACTGGAACATCAGTTTGGAACCACGGTAAGCATTCAAAGCGCAATACGTCGGCACCCGCGCCGTCAACCAGCCGTATCACAACGCAAGTGAACGGCTATCAGACCGTGTGCCCGGGATGCTTCGCGCCATTTCCCTATGGGCAGCCCACGGATCCCCGGTTTGGCGCAGTGACGCAACTTTCCACCGGTGCGAACAGCCATTACAACGGGCTGCAAATTTACCGCGATGAAGCGCATGGGACACGGCCTGATGGGACAATTCAACTATACCTGGAGCCGTTGCATGGACACTGTCTCCAACGGCGGATTCCTGCAGTTTTCGGCGGGAGGAATCCTCTCGCCGCTTCCGGGAGATTTGGCGACGGGACTATGGCCCCTGCGACTACGACATCCGGAACAATCTCAATGCGCAATATGTCTATCAATTGCCGGTCAAAGTCCGAAACCGGTCTCTTGGCCAGCGCACTGAATGGCTGGCAGGTTTCGGGAACTGTGTTTTGGCATAGCGGGATTCCGTTCTCCGTCCTGAGCACGCCCTACTCGGCAAACGGAAACGGCATCGTGAACGGCAGTGGGCCTCAATTCGCCAGCGTCGTTCCCGGCGTGCCGCTCTATGATCACAATCCCATTCCCGGAGTCACGCAACCGGGCACGATTCAGTGGCTCAATCCGAATGCTTTTGTCTCGACGGTGGACCCGAGCACGGGGCGATGCTAATGGAGGCGACACGCCGCAGAATTGCCAGTTCGGAAACCTCGGGCGGAATGCGCTGCGCGGCCCCAATTTCGCGTGGAGCGATTTCTACCTGACGAAATGGTTTCCTTTGACCGAACAGTTGAAGATGCGATTTGACGTGCAATTCTTCAATGTGTTCAACCATCCCAATTTCGGACTTCCCGAGCATGGTGCTGGCCGGGATTCCGGGAAATCCCTCGACCCAGACTGGTTTTGGAGCGCTCACGTACACGACCTCTCCGCCAACCGGCTTGCTCGGCGTCGGTTTGGGCGGGGACAGCACGCCACGCATGATCGCGTTTCAATTGCGCCTGGAATTCTGAGGTTCAGGCCATCCGAGACTCCATGTTGGCGGATACCTCATCGCTCGGAAGTCCAGTTCCATGGCGATTGAGCCGACACATAGCGGGCAACCCGGCAGCCGCGACATAGTTCTTAGTATGCACCGGTGTCCGGCAGTCATCGGGTCCTCCACGACCTGTGGCTGGTTCCAGAATGGCGGCCAATTCGCAGAATGACGGCCAGCGCGCTGGACGCGTATTGCAGGTTATTCATTGATTGACGGGTGCAATACCGAGGGATAGAATCAATGTTTCCGAATCAGGAGTCGAGGTATGTTTATGAATCGCGTGGGTCGCATGCCATTTTTGATTCTGCTGGCAGGAGCATTGCTCCTGCCCGCTGGTATCCGCTATGCCCAAGAGCGAAGGACAACCAAGACACCCCCGCGCGATAAGAAGCAGGATCACCAGCAAGAAAAAGAAAAGCGATAAATCGCCGACGACAAGGCGCCTAACAAAGCCAAGAATCTGAAGAAGCTCCAGAAGGAACTCGACACCCCCTACAAGAAGTGGCTGCGAGGAAGAAGTCCCCTACATTATCAGCGACGAAGAGCGTTCGGCGTTCCTGCATTTGCAGACCAACGAAGAGCGCGAGCAGTTCATCGAGGCGTTCTGGCAGCGCCGTGACCCCGACTCCCGACACGGTGGAAAACGAGTTCAAGGAAGAACACTATCGCCGTATCGCTTATGCCAACGAGAGGTTTGCCTCAGGAATCCCGGGCTGGAGGACCGACCGCGGCCGCACATACATCATTTGGGGTCCTCCCGATGAGATCGAAGCCCACCCGACCGGCGGGCTGTACAACCGTCCGTCCGACGAAGGCGGCGGCTCAACCTCGACCTACGCGTTCGAAGACTGGCGCTACCGGCACATGGATGGAATCGGCGACAATATCGATCATTGAATTCGTCGATCCGACCGGCAGCGGCGAATATCACATGACCATGGATCCGGGCGAAAAAGACGCCCTGGCGAAAATTCCCGGCGCCGGATTGAGCATGCTCGAGGCCATGGGCCTTTCCGAGCAAGACCCATCGCTTCAATCGCTACCGACGGATCCACCGCGCCCAGGATCGCTGATGAACAGCGGGAATGACAGCAACCGCCGGGCTTCCAGCCAAGGACGATGAATTCAACCGCCTCGAACAATTCGCCAAGGTGCAGGCGCCGCCTCCAGTGAAGTTCAAGGACCTGGAAGAAGTCGTCAGTTCGCGAATTCTGCGCAATCAGATTGCGTTCGATTACCGCTACGATTTCCTGCGGATTACCGGCGATACGATCCTGGTTCCGATCACGGTTCAGATTCAAAACAAGCAAATGACCTTCCACGACCGTGACGGCGTGCACTTCCGGAACGCTCAATCTGTTTGCGCGAATCAGCACGCTGACGGGACGAATCGTCCAAACGTTCGAGGATATGATTCAGCGGGATTTCCCGGATTCGCTGCTGGAAGCCTCGCTCAAGGGGTTTCGATTTATCAGAAGGCCGTGCCGCTGCGCCCGGGTCTGTACAAGATCGACCTGGTCATCAAGGACGTAAACAGCGGCAACGTGGGCGTTCTGAACACGCGGCTGGCGGTTTCGCCAATTCCCGATGACAAGTTGGATGCGAGTTCGTTGATTCTTGCCGACCAGATGGAGCCGGTCTCCTCCAAGGATGTGGGAGTCGGGCAATTCGTGCTCGGCTCGACCAAGGTTCGCCCCAAGCTCGACGCGGAATTCCATACCGATCAGCCGCTGGGCATTTACATGCAGTTCTACAACCTGAAGGTGGATGATAAGACTCACAAAAATAATGTGTCCGTGGACGTGAAAATCAGTCAGGGGCAGACCAGACGGTCAACCACGAAGTCAAGACCGGCGAGCAACTCAAGCAAAATGGCGAAGAAATTACATTCGAACAGGTGCTCGCCCCCAAGACCCTTCCCCCGGGCAAATACAATCTCGATATTCAAGCGACGGACCTCGCGAACAATGAGACCGTTTCGCGTTCGGCGGATTTCACCGTGACCCCGCCTGTCGAATAACAATGTGGCCGCGAACGGAACCACAGGGAGGTAACCGGTCCCCATGAAGTCGATTTACAGAACACTGGGCTGGGTAGTGGTCATTGTTCTGGCTTTGGCCGTTTCCGCCTCGGCAAAGCCGGGTTACGGCACGCTCTCCGGCGTCGTCCTCGACCCTTCCGGCATGCCGCAGATGGGCGCCACGGTCTGGCTCATCTCCGAGGATGCCGGTGGCCGGATCGATCTCACAATTACTCTCCAACGCAGCACGGCGCATTTTCCACAGATCACCTCAAGCCGGGCAATTATGCGGTGCGCGTATCGCTGGCCGGATTTCTGCCGGCCATGGAGCGGCACATCGCCGTGATGGCCGACCTGACGACCCTGCTGCGCGTGCAGATGGATTCCGTTTTCGCATCGCTCGACACGCTGCGCGCGCAAGTCCGATGCGCCCGCGGAACCCGACGACTGGAAGTGGGTGCTGCGCTCCTCGGCGGCAACCCGCACGATCCTGCAATGGCGCGACCAGGACCCCACTTTCGCACTGAGCACCTCCGGCGGGGATCTGCCCCAGCCACAGCAATCGCGCGGATTGGTCCAAATGACCAATGGCGCGCTGCGGCCTGTCTCCCCTTCAAATCTCCCCGACGCCCCCGCCACCACAGTGTCCTACGATCAACAACTTGGCGGCCTGGGACGCGTGTTGCTTGCCGGTCAGATGAATTACCAGCGCGGGGCCTCCGGTGCCTTTGCCAGCGTCTGGCTACCCTCGGGTACGCTGGGACGCGGCCCAGAAACCGTTTTTGTCATGCGACCAGACAAAGATCGGTCCCGATGGACTTGACGCTCCAGGGAATTCGGTTCGATCACACGCGAACAGTTGGCGCTGAGTGACCGCATCTCTTTGCGTGCAGGTGCGGAGTATGTTCGTGTCGGCATCGTGTCTTCTGTCTCTGCGCTGCGTCCGCACGCTCAACTCGACGCGGTTCTCGCTCCCGGCTGGACTGGCCACCATGGTTGTCGCCGCCAACCCTCCGACGGCGCGTTGGGGAAAGAAGGACGCGCTCGAGTCGGCCATCGCGGAACTCGATAGCTTTCCCGCCGTTCTTTTCCGTAACGGAAGTCCGGTTCTTCGAGGGCGGCTGGCACGAAGAATTCTCTGTAAAACACAAATTGACAGGCCGCACCAGCATCGAGGCTGCTGCATTTCACGATACGGCGCGGCATCAGGCGATTTTAGGGTCTGGTCCGGCCACCAGCACGGATTTCAATCAAGATACGTTCTCCAGCGCATTTCTTTACGATGGCGGGAGAACCAGTTCCTGGGGCACGCGCGTGGCGTATCGCGATAAGCTCTCGAGCAACCTGGAATTCGCCACAATCTATGCTTGGGCCGGAGCGCTTTCCCCGTCCGGTGGACTCAGCCTCCACTTCGTCCGATCTTCACGATAGTTTTACGACGCGGAACCATCACAGCCTGACGGCGCGCGTTTCTGGAAAAATTCCCGGCGCGAAAACGCAGTTTTCGGCGAGTTACAAATGGATCGCGGGACCGCGCTTTCGCCCCTGGACGCATTCGGCGAAGCTGCCTACCAGATTGATCCCAATCTGCATCTCTCATTCCGCCAGCCCCTTCCGGGCTTGAATGGGCGGTGGGAGGCACTGGCCGATTTCAGTAATCTGTTGGCCCAGGGATATGTGACGGTGAACGGGCAAGACTCCCGGATGCAATTCGTTCCGATTTTGCGGTCTTTTCGGGGTGGGGTAAGTTTCCAATTCTAGAAGTGCGCGAACTATTAAAATCAGGAATCAGCCTTCCAAATATGGAATGCCAGAGGCTCCGTCCCCCTAGCCCCGCAGTATTTCTTTCTATGTCATATAGTTGCGGCCTTGGTTCGAGTTCTATATATTGGAAGCAGAGTTGCACCAGTTGAGGGCTAGCAGGGGATTTCATTGAATTCTCCAATCAATGACAGCCTGAGAATCCGGTTGGGAGCGGCCGTCCTCGCCCTTGCCACCCTTGCGGCCATTGTCTTCGGCATCATCAATTTCCAGCAACGGGCCATTTTCTCCACCCCGGACGATGGTGTGTCGTGGCTCGACACTTCGTCGGGCGTCATCGCCTGGCACATTGCTCCAAACTCGCCTGCAGCCAATGCCGGAATCCGAACCGATGATAAAGTACTCGCCATCAATGACTTCCCGATCCACAATTCCATCGAAGTTACCAAACGCCTGTGGCACATCGGATTGTGGTCGCAGGCGCACTACCGAATCGAACGAGGCGGGAAACAGTTTGAGGCCCTGCTGGTCACCCAACCGGCAGAGCGACCCGCCTCGATCGAAAATTATTTGCGCGTTGTTGGCCTGCTTCTATCTCTTCATTGGCCTTTTTATTTTCGCGCGCCGTTGGAACGCGACTCGTGCCGTGCATTTCTACATTTTCTGCCTAGTTTCCTTCGTCCTGTATTCCTTCCAATATACGGGCAAGCTGAGCACCTTTGACTGGGAAATTTACTGGGCCAGCATTGTGGCCAGACTCCTGCAGCCCGCGCTGCTGTTACATTTCGCTTTGGTGTTTCCGGAGCGGCGACCCGCCACCAAATGGCAGGGCGCCAAGCTGGCGGCAATTTATGGCGTTCCCGGAGTTCTGCTTCTCGTGCGCGTCCTGGTTGGACTCCGCGAGTTGGGCTTTATGCCGTCGATCGAGGCGCGAATCCTTCTCGACCGAATTCGATCTGGCCTGTCTGGGAATCTATTTCCTGCTTGCCGCCATTGGTGTTCGTGAACAGCTACCGGCGCGCTCCTTCGGGAATCTTGCGGCAACAACTCAAATGGGTCACCGGCGGCGCGCTCGCCGGCATTCTTCCTTTCCTGCTTCTTCTACGTGGTGCCGTATTCCTTCGGGATTGTGCCGCGCCCATGGATGAACGTTTCGGCGGTTTCACTGGTCCTGATTCCGCTGTGTTTCGGCTACGCCATCATCCGCTACCGGCTGATGGACGTGGACATCATCTTCAAGCGCGGCCTTGCCTATACGGCCGCGAGCGGCGGCGTGGTGGCCGTCTATATCGCATTTCGTGGCGCTGGTTGGCGCGCTGTTCCACACCTCCGCGCCTTCCGGCACGATGGGCGGAGTCATTGCCATTGTCGTTGCCGCATTTTTGTTCCAGCCGTTTCGCGACTGGATTCAGGCGCGCCTGGACCGTTTCTTTTACCGGGATCGTCTCGATTATCGCCGCACGCTGATTGAATTCGGGCGCACGCTTACTTCCGAAGTGCGCCTCGATCCCATGCTGGCCTCGGTGATGGACCGCATCTCGCAGGCTCTGCTGGTGGACCGCCTGGCAATTTTTATCGAAGACGAAGCGCATCCCGGCACGTACCGGCTGGCGCGATCGGTGGGCGTGCGCTATGCGGGACCGCTCGACCTGAGTTTTCTGGACGCCGGAAAGAAGCCGTTCGCCAATGGTGTTCTGTTTTATGAATCGGCCCGCGCGGCGCGCGAATCCGCTCCCTCGGTTCGTCAGACGCTCGAACAACTCGACCTGAATTATTTTATTCCCTGCCAGATTCGCGATCATGCCGTCGCCGTGCTCGGCGCGGGAAAGACCGTCGATGGCGATTTCCTCTCCAGCGAAGACGTGGAGCTTCTGTTCACCATCGCCGGGTATCTGGCCATCGCGCTCGATAATGCGCAGCTCTATAACTCGCTGGAACAAAAGGCGGTGCAAATCGAGCGGCTCAAGGACTTCTCGGAAAATATCGTCGAATCGCTCAATGTGGGCGTGCTGGCGGTCGATCTGGACGGCGCGGTGGAATCCTGGAACACGCAGCTCGAGCGGCTGATCGGCGTGCCGCGTCGATGAAGCCGTCGGGCGCAAACTCGAAGAAGTTCTTCCGCCCGACCTGATGGCGGAAATTGCCTCCCGCGCCGGCGATGACCGCGTCTCCAGCCTCTACAAATTTCACATGCGAAACCGCGCCGGCCGCAACCTGGTGGTCAACGTTTCGATTGCGCCGCTGGTCGGAAAATCCGGAGACCGCATCGGCCGGCTGATCCTGGTGGACGACATCACGCAGAGAATCCGCCTCGAGGAACAAATTGTTCAGACCGAGAAACTCACTTCTCTCGGGCTGCTGGCCGCCGGGCGTCGCCCACGAGGTCAACACGCCGCTCGCCGTGATCTCCAACTACATCCAGATGCTGGCGAAGCAACTGCCCAGCGGCGATCCGCGCCACCAACTGATTGACAAAGTCGTCAAGCAGACGTTCCGCGCCAGCGAAATCGTCAACAACCTGCTGAATTTCTCGCGGACCGGCGCGGCGGAATTTACCGAAGTGAATCTCAACGCCGTGGTCGAGGAAACGCTTTCGCTGGTCGCCCATCCGTTCCGGACGGCGCGTGTGCAGGTGCTACGGAACCTGCAGCAGGAATTGCCGCCCATGCTGGGCTCCAACAACAAGCTGCAGCAGGTCTTCCTCAACCTGTTCATGAATGCGCGCGATGCCATGCCCACCGGCGGCATGGTCGAAGTTCGCACGGCGTCGCACAACGGTTCGGTCGAAATCGAAATCACCGACACGGGCTCCGGAATTCCCAGCGAAGATTTGCATCGAATCTTCGATCCCTTCTTCACCACGAAATCCTCCGGCCGCGGCACGGGCCTGGGGCTTTCGGTGAGCTACGGCATCATCAAGGAACACGCGGGAAGGATCGACGTGCGGTCAACGCAGGGCAAGGGCACCTCCTTCCGGCTTGAATTCCCGGTGGCGCGGAAAGCGGTTCATGTCTAAAGGTTCCATTCTGGTTGTCGACGACGAATCCGAAATTCGAGAGGGCCTGGAACTTCTGCTCAATACGGAAGGGTATCCACGTCGAGCGCCGAAACCGGCGAAGCCGGCCTGGCGCTGCTTGAAGAAAAACCTTTCGATCTTCTCCTGCTCGACGTCAGCCTGCCCGACCGCAATGGCCTCGATCTGCTGCGCGAAATCCACCGGCGCGACCCGCATCTTGCCATCATCCTGATCACGGCCTACGGCTCGATCGACATGGCGCGGGCCGCGTTCAAGAGCGGCGCGCAGGACTACATCACCAAACCGTGGTCCAACGATGAATTGCTCGTGCAGGTCGCGCAGGCCGTCGAAGGCCGCCGCCTGCGCGAAGAAAACGTCCAGCTCAAGCGCGCGCTGAAGCAGCGCTACAACTTTCCCAACATCATCGGCAAAAGCGACAAGATGCTCGCCGTGCTCGACCTGGTCAGCCAGGTGGCGCCATCGCGCTCGACCGTGCTGATCCACGGCGAAAGCGGAACGGGCAAGGAACTCATCGCCAAGGCGATTCACTCCGCATCCACGCGCGCGGACAAGGCCTTTGTGCCCATCAACACCGGTTCGATTCCCGTGGACCTGCTCGAATCGCAGCTCTTCGGGCACGTGAAGGGCGCGTTCACCAGCGCGGTCGCTTCCAAAAAGGGGCTTTTCGAAGTCGCCGATCAGGGTACGATTTTCTTCGACGAAATTTCCACCATTGGTCCCGGAGACGCAAGCCAAACTCCTGCGCGTGATTCAGGAGCGCGAGTTCATGCGTCTGGGCGGCACGGAAACGATCAAGGTGGACGTCCGCATCATCGCCGCCTGCAACGTGCAATTGCTGAACCTGGTGCGCGAAGGCCGCTTCCGCGAAGACCTCTATCATCGCCTGAACGTGATCGCCATTCCGCTGCCTCCGCTCCGCGAACGAAGAGAAGACGTTCCGCTGCTGCTCGATCATTTCCTTCGCAAATTCTCGAAGGAAAATGACCGGCCGCTGACGCGGTTCACGCCCGCGGCGCTCAAGCTGCTGGTCGATTACGACTGGCCGGGAAATGTGCGCGAACTCGAAAACGTGGTCGAACGCGCCGTGGTGCTTTCCTCGCAGGAATTGATGGACGTGGATTTACTGCCGGAAAGCGTGCGGACAAAGGAAATCATCGGCGGGATTCGGCTGCATCTCTCCGAATTCGTTCCACCGCTTCCGGGCGAACCCGGCGCGCGCGAGTGGCGCCGACAGCTCCAACCCCTCGCTATTTCAGATCATGGACGAAATCGAGCGCCGCATGATTTGCGACATGCTCGAACGCACGGGTTGGAATCAGACCGAAGCGGCGGAACTTTTTCAGATTCCTCTCTCCACGCTCAATCAGAAGATCAAGCGCCTGGGCATCGACGTCCGCCGCCGCGGTCCCGGTCGCGCGGGCGGCGACGAGCCAGTCGCTTCCGCCGCCGGGAAATAAATTTCTTCGCTGAGGTTTCCCCGGAATCTCTCTAATCGGAGCCGGCATAGGCGACGCTCAAGCCCTTGCCGATAGGAATTACGACGTGCTGAAACTGCGCCAAGCCTTCGATCATCGTGAGGTAGGCGGCAAGTTCGTCGGAATTAGACAAGGCGTTATCGGAAAGCACAAACGCCGGGAAAGCGAGCTTCGGCAACAAAAGGGACAAGTGCTTGTGTGCGTCGACCCGATCGGCATCGAAGAAAACGAAATCAAACGGCCCGGGAAGCGACGTGACAATCTCAGTGGCATCCCCGCAGCGTAGATCGACAGATTTCAAAAGTCCGACGTGCAGGAGGTTTTCGCGCGCCAGCTTGTGCTTCTCGGGGAGGCGGTCGATGCTGATTACACTTCCCCCTGCGGGGGCCACCGAAGCGGCCAGCCATATGGTGCTGTATCCGTTGGAGGTGCCGATTTCCAGGACGTGCTTTGCGCGGGAGCTGCGCGCCAATATGCTAACAAGCTTCGCGGTTTCCGGGAGCAAATTAAATACTTTGCGGGAGCGGTCGGTTTCCTGAGCGTCATTAGCGCGTCCTTGCTTTTCGAGCTGCTTCAGAAATGTACGGACTTCCTTGTTCATTGCCTGGCTTGCCCTGATTTAATGTCGCGAACGACGGCGTCCTTCAGGTCGGCGCCATCGAGTTTCACGTCAGTCAGGTCGATTTCGCGGAAGCTGGCGAGCGCCAGGTCCGAGCCGGAGAAATCCGCGCCGCGCAAATTGGCTTGCCGGAGAACCGTGCCGCGCAGAATCGTCTTGTGCAATTTCGCCCAGCGCAGATCCCCGCGAAACAGTTCCGTACCGCTCAAGTCCGCCTCGCTTAAATCCGCGCCTTCCAGACGCGTCTCCGTGAAATCGCAATTTCTCAAATCCGCCTTGCGAAGGTCCGACTTGCTAAGGTCCGCGAAACTCAGTTTGGCCCCGCGGAAGTCAGCGCCCTTGAGGTTGCATCCCACCAGAATTGCGCCGGTCAAATCGCGCTTCTTGAAGTTCTGACCGGACAGATCGGCGCCGGATAAGTCGGCACGCTCTCCACCGGGCTGTCCTTTGTGATATTTCGCGTGCGCGTCCAAAATGTCGCCTAGTTTCTTGCCGTTGTGTCGAATGGTCGTCGCCTTTCTCAATCCGTTTGCGTTGCCCGGAAATTGACCGGGTTGCACGTCCTACCGCTCCAAAATGCGTGGTGTGGGCTTCTATTCTACAGAAAACGGCGGGGCGAGCAAACCTGTGATAACTTGGGCATGGCATGACCCTGATCGAAAAACTGAAGGCCCGCGCGCGCATACGTCCCCAACGCATCGTGCTGCCGGAAGGCGAAGATCCGCGCATCGTCGCGGCGGCTGCCGCCATCACACGCGAACGCTTAGCGAAGATCACACTGCTGGGGCGAAAGACCATCATCGAATCAGTTGCAGCGGATTTGGGCGCGCCGCTAGCGAACATCGCAATCATCGACCCAGCCGCGAGCCCGCGGATCGAGGACTACGCGCAAATTTACTACGAGCGCCGGCGCTCGCGTGGCGTATCGCTCGAGGAATCGAGAGAGGCCGTGCGTCGACCTTTGTATTTCGCGGCAGCTGGCTGTGGCTGCGGGTGATGCCGACGGGACCGTAGGCGGCGCCGCAAATACCACCGGGGAAACGGTCCGCGCGGCGCTGCATGCGATCGGCCTTGCGCCGGATGGCAGGCTCGTATCCAGCTTCTTCGTCATGGTCATTCCGCAACGGCCAGGATTGGATCTGGGCCCCTCAGGAGCATTACTTTTCGCCGATTGCGCGGTCATTCCGGATCCCAATCCCGAAGAACTCGCCGAAATCGCGCGCGCCACGGCGGAAAACGCGCGTGCTTTGCTCGATGCGGAACCGCGCGTCGCCATGCTGTCGTTTTCCACCAAGGGTTCCGCCAGCCATGCGCGCGTCGAAAAAGTCCGCGAGGCGCTGCGCATCCTGAAGGCTCGCGCGCCCGACCTGGCCGCCGACGGAGAACTGCAAGCCGATGCTGCGCTTATGTCGCAGCGTGGCAAACTCGAAAGCCCCTGGCTCGCCGGTGGCGGGGCGCGCGAACGTGCTTATCTTTCCCGACCTCGACTCCGGCAACATCGCGTACAAACTGGTGGAACGTTTGGGCGGCGCGCAGGCACTAGGCCCGATGCTGCAGGGGCTGGCCAGTCCGGCGAACGATCTTTCGCGCGGCTGCTCGGCCGAAGATGTGGCCAACGTCGTAGCGATCACGGCGCTGCAGGCAATTGGGCAGAGGGAAAAAACTCTTGCAACCACGGATGAACACAGATAAACACTGATAAGGGCAAAGAACATTTCTTTCCCAGAATTTGACCAATGGCAACTGGAATCCACGACCGCCAGCTTTCTTCCTTTTCACGTCTCCTGATTTTATCCGTGTTTCTCTGTGTGCATCTGTGGTTTCTCCCTCCCGCGGTCACCGCACAGGACGAACCAACGCAGGAAGTCGCCGTAAATTTAACCGAGGGGCGCGTTGTAATTTGCGCCGCGAACGATGGGATCATCGTGGCGACGATTGGCGGGCAGGGCGAACCTGGTTCGCGGCCACCGGTGGTGCTGTCGCTCTCCGCGCTTCGCGCGGGCGTGATGATGGGCGCGGTCGAGTGGGTGCAACCTGACTCGAAGGACAAGCCGGTGCGCCTCGATAGCGAACTCCCCGGTCTCATCGGCGCCGCCCTCAACAGTTCAGGTGTTACTAAATATGCCAACGCCGCCACCGATATCGAAACCATCGGCGTGGCTGTGCTCGAGCGTGTCCGCGATCTGGCTGGCCAGTTGCACAATAAACTTAATATCGGCGAAGACGAACCCCTGATCCGCATCGTGTTGGCTGGATACGTCTTGAACTACGGGCCGGAAGCGTGGACCATCGACTACCATATTCGGCAGGACGCGCTCGGAAATGACCTCTGGCGGACCCGGGTGCTGCGCCCGACGTATAACCAGATCTACCCTCCGGAGAAAGGGAAGCCGCACACGCTCATGGAAGTTCGCTATCCCCCGGCAAATCGCGCAAAAGACGAGCCGGAGTTGCTTGATCTCCTGCAGCAAAATGATCCGCGGCTGGCAACTCTCCGCGCAGCGAATGAGCGTCTTGCAAAATCTGTGGGGCTTGTCGTGGATGGCCAAAGCCAGAAGTCGGTGGGCGCGCTCGACGTCACTTTTCTGCGTGGTGCAATTCCTGCGGTCACTCCTCCCGGGACGAAAATCACCATGGCGCTCGTGGATTTTGACAAAGGATTTCAATGGGTGATGGAGCCGCCCAAAGCAGAACGCCCGCCGGTGGATACCACCCCGCGTGAGCCGGACGCTCCCACGTTGCGCCGAAAATCCGAGAATTGATGCGTGTTGACCGGCATCTTTCACAACCATAGGTGCGCGCGGAATCGAAACTATGATTTCGATTGTATGACACGCTTTTGTGGCGCCGGCGTCTCGCCGGCGGTTCCGCGGCCCTTAACACGTTGCAAAATCGCCGGCGAGACGCCGGCGCCACAAGGACACATGAAAAGTCCTCGCTCAATTGGGTTGCCGCTAGCGGGAGGCAGGCGTGTCGACTGGTGTTCCGATCGCCGCTGGCGTGCTTGCTACGGGAGTAAAATCCGTCCAACGAACAATAATGCGAACCGGGACTCTGGCGTCCTCTCCCTGCATGGTTCCGTCGGATCGTGAATATGCGGGGAACCAGAGATTTTTGCCCACCTGCTGACGGTAGGTCTCAAAGATTGTAAACGGCAGATCGGAAGCGGTGACGTCCCCGGTTTCCATGACCCACTTGCCAATCGTTTTCACGATGACCAGGTCCTGCTCGTCCACCCACACCACGCCGGAAAAATAGGCGTGCGCGCGATCCAGGGCGCGCGGCTTAACGGAAAAATCGTACGCGCTCAACTCATCGAGCGGCTGCTTTCCCAGAAAACCGATCTCATATTTGGGAAGCTGCGAAGTCGTGAGCGGAAACATCGGGGTCATGGCCAGAATATCGGAATCTCCGCGTTGCAGGTCCAGGGAATGAAGGGTCGAGGCCGTCCGGCGGACCGGCTTTTCATAGATCTTACCGTCGGGAGTAATCGTCAGCTGCGTGACGATTTCGAGCTGCCCGGTGGGCTTATTGTCTGGACCGACCTCTTCGAGGCGCACGCTCTTTTGAAAGCTGTAGCCCTGGATCGCGCGAAACATTTCGTCTTCTTTGGCCGCAAATCGCCGGATGATTTCCTCGGGCGGGATGGAAGGCGGCTCGGGCTTCGTGGGAGGCAAGGGAGGGGGAAGCTTTGTGGATGCAGGCGGGGTCATCGGGCCGGCAACTTGAGCGCGCAGGGCAGATGCCCCAGCGGCCAATCCCACAGCCAAGACGCAAATACAGACCTGGTACATCACACGAATATTCATCGTTGTTGGCTTCCAACTGTTGGATGCGAATTCACGATATTGTGTGGCATGGGTTTCCGCAAACTGACCGCCCTACTTTCCGGATTCCGCAGTATAACGCAGAGAAAATTCGCCAGGCGCTTCCGTTGGCGCAGGAACCGGAACCACGAAATTTACCTCGGCAGAAAAGTCCTTGGGAACAATGACCACCGTTCCAACAGTCCACTCCACTGCCAGCGGATTTCTCCCCGCGGTAAGGATTCTCAAGCGGGTGATGCCGTCAGGAACGGGAATCGACACGCCCGAGGGAGCAAAGTCTTCACAGTGCGGTTCGCCAGGAGAATCCCAGCAGAAGCGCGTATTTCCTTCGTCCGTCGTGGGCACCGGGACAGTGAGCGTAGAAATAAATGACTGCCTCACCTGCGCAGGGCCCGATGTTCCCGACACAGGAGGCGCGACAAACCAGACGCGGTAGTTGGCCTCGACAGTTTCGGGCGCCGTCATATGCAAAGTTTTTTCCACGTGAAGGCCCACGGCGGAGTTCTCAATTTGTTGGTAGGAGAGGAGCAGGCTGGGGTCCTGTTTTTCGTCGCCCCACGCGGCATGGTAGGAGCGGTTAAAGGAGAAATCCCCTGACGCCAGCGACTCGGGCAGATTGGCCCCGGCGGGCACGAGAAAATCATGTAAGGCGCCACCCAGCGTGATGAGGTCGTCGCCGGTTGTCTTGTCCATAAGAGCCAGCGCGCGCCCGCCATCAGCGGGAGAGACGATCAAGCGCAACCGTCCGCTCTCCAGCACCCATTCAGGCGAGCCGTCGCGATCGAAATCATACTGATAATGCGCGGTCCCTTTCTCACTGATCGGCACGAACAATACCGGACCGCCTCCGTGCTCGCGGCCCGTGCGGATCGTGAGATTGCCGCGAAGCAGCCCGTCGGTTGCCGGCGGTGAGGAAGATTCCTCCGAAGCCGCAGCGCGCGCGGGCTGTAAGTGGATACGAGTGAACGCGACTTCGTTTCCAAACATCCTGGCAGAACCTGTGCCGCGAAATGCGCCCTCGAGATCGAACGTCGAGGTTCGCGGGTCTTCAGAGTGATTCGTGGATGAAATGACGACACTGCCGCCGGACGCGGGATTCGCAGCGATCAGCGGTGGACTGCTGGGGATTGTGGCGTCTCCAGAAAGTGGAAAATGAATCGCGTCAAACACCTGATATTCGCTGCCATTGGTGCCATTTTTCTTAGGATCCGGTTTCTCCCCGACATGAGGTGTATAGCGAAGATGAATTCGGAGCACGCGTCTGTAGTCTGGGGCCGCGCCGCGCAAGAGCGGAACTTCGAGTTCCCCGGTTTCCTGCTTCCATTGTTCATCCAGCCGGATATCATCATCCAGTTCCACTCTTGAAGGCGCGCTCTCCAGATGAAGCCGGACCACCGCGCGGGCCGGGGCATAAAACGTCAATTCCAGGATTTTGCCGTCACGGTCCGCACCCAGCAATTCCGCTGCCGCGATGATGACTTCGTCAGAGCAGGTTTCACCCGCGGAGACAGCGGAACAAAGCGGTGCATGGATCGGAAGGAGCAGCGATTCGCGCGCTGGCACGGTCACATCCAATAAGAGCTTTTGCGGCGCCGACCCGCCGCCGGGCTGCCTGGGGTCGATCACTTCCAGCGTTTCGCTGGCGACCGGATCGGAACCAATGTTGGTAACGCTGACCAGGGCGGCGGCGCAAAGTTGGCCCTCTGCGCAGGTCTCGAGGACGGCCGGCGGGAGCGGGAGCTTCATTCGATACCAGCTGCGATACAAACAGATTTGCGTTGTCCTTGGCGCTCCCGGTGCGGCGCAGATGGTGAACAGCGCCGGCCCGTCCGAGGAGCGACGCGAGCGTTTCTATGGCCGCGGAACTATCAGGCTGTTCCCCAGCCTTGTCAAAACTTTCCGCGAGCGAAATCCAGGAATACAAATCGCTTGATGAGGCAATGATGCGCCCGCGTTCAAACGACCACTCCTTGATGCTCGTACCCGCCGGAGAGCCCTCCGGCTCTCCATGCCATAACACTTCCAGAGATTTTCCTCGTGGCCGGGACGGGAAATAAACCAGGACCCCGCCGCGGTGCACGAATTCGACAAGCGCCGCTTGCGCCCTTTCGGATAGTTGAACTGTTCCTGCATTCGACGCAGGCACGGGAAGCAGGATCACGGGGTCGCGCAATAGTCGCTCCACCGATTGCACTGCAGGATTCACCATCTCCGGCGTGAATCCAGCGAGTTCCGCGACGCGAAATATGGATTTGACCGCGAGCGCGTTCCGCGCAATTTCAACCTGGTCCGCAGTTGCCGAACTGGCGCGCAAATCCACGATCCCGAAATCGGCACGCAGATGCGACGCGGCCAGCATGGCGCCCCAGGCGGAAACTAGCTGGCCGTTGCGCGAAACCCCGTTTGCGCGCGGACCGCGATTTCCAGCAAGATCAAGCGCGGCATCCCAGCGGAAATAGCGGGGTGCCGCTGCAGTCTCCCAGCCCGCAGGCGTCAGCGTGTCTTGAAGTGGCGCGTAGACAATCCCGCGGATGCCGTTCCCTACTAGGAGCCGCGACGCAAGCAGCGTGCCCTCCGTGGACGGCTGGGTAGCGCGAACATCGCCGTGTAGAGCTAACGTCGAAGCCGCGAACCCGGAAAGAAGCGGCGGAAAATCCGCCTGGGTTCCCAGCGAATTCGCGAGAAACGCGAGGGACGATGCGCCGTCCGCCGTCAGGACTGAAGGGCGTGCAGGAGACGAACCGAGGGAGGCGGGCTGCGCCGCGCCGCGCACGCTGGAGGACGAGAAGAACCATTCCCCCGCGACCCCCGCATGAGTTGGATCGCTCTCCGGTGTTCCAATCGAGAGTGATCCGCCTCCATGCCCGGCAACATCAACTGCGGTCACAAAGGAAGTTGCATCGAGTCCGCCCCGGAGCATGGCCCCGCGCAGTTCCGCCAGGTAGCGCGCCAGATCAGGAGATTCCGAGGCCGGCGGAATCGCCAGCGCATCGTCCAGCGCGACAAACAAAAGCGGGCCGGAAATCTGTTTTTCCTGCGTTTCGCCCTCGCGCTCACCGGGTTCGCTGATAACGACGGTGTTTTTTGCGCTGTACGGCGCCAGTTCTCTGGAGACCGCGGTCAGCCACCGTCGCGTGTAGGACATGTGGATTTCGTTCGCGAGCCAGCCGCGCGCGGCCGCATTGGCGTCATGCATGGCCAGGCCCGCGCCCGGAGGTGCCATGCCGGTTTGAATGGCCGACGCGCTCATCTTGTAATTCGAGTAGGCCAGCAGCCATGGGGGGTAACCGCCATTGCGCCACTCGTCGCCAATCAACGGTCCCGGCCGCACGATGAGTTTCAGGTGCTTCTGCGCGATGAGTCTCAAGACGGTGCGCAAATCGCGGCGCGGGTTGGTCCGTCCGTCGAAATCGAATTCCGCGTCGCGCGGCTCGTGCCAGTTCCAGGGAATGCGCAGGTCGATGGTGTTGATACCCAATTCGCGATAACGCTCGAGCGACTGGTACCAGAGATCGGCCGGGATGCGGAAATAGTCAAATTGCGCGGCATGAATAAAAAATGGGACCCCGTCGACGCGCAACTCGGGCTCGTTCCCGTTCGATACGATCTGCACACCCACAGGCGCCACAACCGGTTTCTGCGGCTGTGATTTCTGGGCGGTGCCCGGGACGCCATAAAATACAAGCGCAATCGCAGCGATGAAACGCCACTTCTTGTGGGCGAATAGACGCTGTAACTCGTCGCTGTTTGCGGGAAACATCCAGCATGGATGTTACACGACCATCGACGACATTTCGATGTTTGCTATCGCCGCGGGAGAGCCCGTACCCCAAGCGCAGTTTCGGCCCCGCATGCCGCAAAACCTCTGCTACAATTCTGCGGCTGCAGAAGACAAGTCGCGGCATGGCGTGCTACCCCGTGGAGACTCTGGCCAAGCGATTTTATGTGTCCGGCACAGTGCAGGGTGTGGGATTCCGGTTTTTCACGGAGCGCGTGGCGGCGCGGCTGGGCATCGCCGGCTATGTGAAGAATACGTTCGATGGGCGCGTGGAAGTTTATGCCATCGGCAGTGCGGCTCAGCTCGATGCTCTGGGAAACGAGTTGCGGCGCGGCCCGCGGATGGCCAGGGTGGAGAATGTCACCGAAGCCGACGCGGATGTCCTGTCGGCATTCTCGAATGGTTTCTCCATCGAACGGGACGATTGAACGAACACTTTAAGGAGTGGGGACAAAAGGGATGAACCACCTGAAGGAATTGATTCGAGAGGTGCCGGATTTTCCGAGACCGGGCATCCTCTTCTATGATCTGACGACGCTTCTCAAGAACGCCACCGGATTTCACGGCCTGGTGGATGAGCTTTGCGGACACTACGCCGGGAAAAAGGTGGACGCCGTCGTCGGCATCGAGGCGCGCGGATTTATTCTTGCTCCCGCGCTGGCCTTCCGGCTCGACGCTGGTTTTGTGCCGGTTCGCAAGCCCGGGAAGCTGCCCGGCAAGACGGTCTCCGTTACTTACCAGCTCGAATACGGCACGGACACGCTGGAAATCCACCAGGACGCCATCAAGCCCGGCCAGCGCGTTTTGATCAGCGACGATTTACTCGCCACCGGCGGCACCGCTGCGGCAACCGTTGCGTTGATACGTAAACTGGGCGGCGAAGTCGCTGGGGCGTCCTTCGCCGTGGAACTCACATTCCTGAACGGCCGCGCGAAGCTTCCTGGAATCGACGTCTTCTCGATGATTCAGTACGACAAGTGATATGCGACATCTGTAGGGGCACGATTCACCGTGAGCGATTCATCGTGAACGGCATGCCGAGCCCTTACAACGTGGACGCTACGGTTTCGGATTTCCGGCCGTGCGCTGCCGGACAGCTTCGAAGAGCACGATTCCGGCGGCGACCGAAACGTTGAGCGCGCGCACCGGACCCGTCGTCGGAATCGAAACTAGAAAGTCGCAGCGCTGGCGAACGAGTTCGTGCAGGCCTTTGCCTTCTCCGCCCAGCACGATTCCAACGGGAACTTTGAAATCCGCTTCGGTGTGATCCTGCTCGGCGCGTTCATCGAGTCCCACAAGCCAGTAACCTGCTTCCTTCATATCCTCCATCGCCCGGGAAAGATTTTTGACGCGTGCAACGGGAAGGTGTGCCAGCGCCCCGGCCGACGCCCGCGACACGCTATCGGTAAGTCCGGCGGCGCGGCGTTCCGGGATCACCACGCCCTGCGCGCCGGCGGCCAGTGAGGTTCGCACGATCGCGCCGAGATTTTGTGGGTCCTCGACACCATCGAGAAGAACCAGCAAGCCGGGAGCCCCGCGCGGATCGCGCGGTTTCAGCAGGTCCTCAAAACTGGCGGTTGGCGACGCCGCTACGAGAGCGACGATGCCTTGATGCTCGCGTGTGCCTGCGGTGCGATCGAGTTGGATCCGTTCTTCAAAACGCACCGGGACGTTGTGGCTGCGCGCCAGCCGCACCAATTCCTCAATCCGGTTGCCGTGTGTGCCTCGCGCAACGATCACGGTATCGAGCGGCCGGCCCGCTTCCAGCGCTTCCCGCACGGCGTGTATGCCCGTCAGGCGGTTCGTATCCAAAAAGGTCTCCTGTTCAATCGAGTGCCGCGCAGAATTCCAGAATGCGCGTGCGAACGGATTTTACCGGCGCGAGTCCCTCGATCCCTGCAGCCCTGTCGAGAAGCAAGACCACACGATCGAGTTCGCCGCCGCCAACGCAACCTGCCAGCGCCACGCGCAGCGGGTGAAACAGTTCGCGGCTGGAATAAGGCAGCGCGGCTTTGAGTGTCGCGACAATCTCTTTCAGCCGCATCGAATCCACCGGCCCGCCACATAGGATTTCTGTGGCGAGCACACGAACGACTTCACGCGCGCCTTCACGGGTGAGGACTTCCTGGCATTCCCGCAAGGCGAGGACTTTTTGCGCGTCGTACTCAAAGATCAGCGATAAGAGGCGAGCTAGCGCTTCGCGATCCGTGGCTTGCGGGCCGAGCAGCGCCGCGGCTTCCGCCATCCAGTTGGCGGTTGACTCACTCTCACTTCGTATCCAGCCGCGCTCGCGGAGTATCGCCTCCACATCAGCCACTGTGTAGGAATTTGCTCTGACTTCTGAATTGGCTTCAGGTTCAGGCATGATGCAAAGTGCAGTGTAGCGTGAACCTAAGGGGCTGAAGCCCACTTTTGCGCACCGACCTAATGTCGCGGATAAATCCGCGACCCACAAAGCCCACTCAATCCTCAAAAGCAGGCATGTCAACGTTCCAGTGTAACGATCGCCTGTGCCGCGATGGCTTCCCCTCGTCCGATCGCATCCACACCCTCGTTGGTCTTGGCTTTCAGATTGATCGCGGAAGCCGAGATTCCCAGCGACTTCGCCAAAGCCTCCCGCATGGCGGGAAAATGCGGTCCGAGTTTCGGCTTCTCGGTGATGATGATCGCATCGACGTGCCCGATGCGGAATTGGTGTTCGGCGAGCAGTTCGCGGACGTGCTCCAAAAATCGCAGGCTGGAGGCGTCCTTCCACTTGGGATCGGTGTCCGGAAAATGGGTGCCGATGTCGCCAAGCCCGGCTGCGCCCAGTAGCGCATCGCACAAGGCATGCGCCAGCGCGTCGCCATCGGAATGGCCCACAGGCCCTTTGTGGAATGGAAGTTCGATCCCGCCAAGGATCAGTTTGCGGCCCTCGGCGAGGCGGTGCAGATCGTAGCCGATTCCCGCGCGAGTCATCGCCCCGCGCGCTCCTGCTGCAGGTAGAACTCGGCAAGCTGGATGTCCCCGGGCCGCGTAATTTTCAGATTGCGCTCGGATCCCGCCACGACATGGACGTCCTGTCCCATGTCGCTCGACGAGCCCTGCTTCGTCCGAGGCGGTTACTCCGTCCTGCCGCGCGCGCGCAAATGCTTCGAGCAGCACGGAAGTGCGGAAAACCTGCGGAGTTTGCGCCAGGACCACGCGTTCCCGCGGGATCGTCGCCGTAATGAGGGCGACATCGCTGCTCCCGCCCTGCGGGGTGGCGCGTTTGACTTCCTTCACTGTGTCCATGGCTGGCACGCCCAGAATGGCGGCACCGCAGGCGTCCGCCTCGGCGATAACGCGTTCAATCTGTACGCGTGTCACCAGGGGCCGCACCGCATCGTGCACCAGAATCAAATCAGACTCGGTCGGAACTTCCATCAACGCATTGGCGACAGAATCCTGGCGCGTGTCGCCTCCGCGCACGACGCGGACGCGCCGCCCAAGATTGTGCGAAGCGACGCTGGCAGTCACGGAATCTATTTCTTCCGCGCGAGTAGAGATGACGAAATCGGTAATCGCCGGACAGGCCGCCAGTCGCCGCAGCGTGAACAGGAGCACGGGCACGCCGTCGAGTTCGAGAAATTGCTTGGGCGTCTCCGCACCCATTCGGGTGCCCAGTCCGGCAGCGGGCAGGATTGCAGTCACACGGTTCATTCTGGCCTCAATATGCGAGCGAAAAAGCTTACACCAATTGGGGGCGCATATAAACAGATGTCGGGAGATTTGCAGCCGGTGCGGGGCCTAGCCAGCCAGAGTATGGAAGTGGCTGGCGGCCGGAACAGCCATCATTCCTCTTCCTGGGAAGGATCCGGAACCACGGGACGCGGCAAACGTTCGCCACCCGCAAGTGCTTCATTGTGGCGGCTGGGATGCTCGACAGGGCGCGGCACATCGTTAATGGCGTGGGCTTGCACGCCACGAGAGCCCTGCGATTCGAGCCGCTCGTCGAGCCGCCCGAAAATCATTTTGCCCGCGGTGGTCTGATGAACAGAGGTGACGGTAATGTCCACAGTCTTGTTGATCATGCGGCGCGCGCCGTCGACCACGACCATGGTCCCATCGTCGAGATAAGCGACGCCCTGGTTATATTCCTTGCCTTCGCGCAAGATGAAAACGCGCATGATTTCGCCGGGCAGCACGACTGGCTTCAGCGCGTTGGCCAACTGGTTGACATTCAGGATCTCGATGCCCTGCAGCGATGGCGACCTTGTTCAGGTTGTAATCATTCGTCACGATCTTGCCGTCGTAGCGCTTGGCCAGCTCGATGAGCTTCAAATCCACGTCCGGAATATTCGCAAAATCGTCGTCCGCAACCTCAACTTCCAGGTGCGCCATCTTCTGCATGCGCTGCAGCACTTCGAGCCCGCGCCGCCCGCGCTGGCGCTTCATCGAATCGGCGGAATCGGCCACCAGTTGCAATTCGCGCAATACGAATTGCGGAATCAACAGGACGCCGTCGAGGAAGTGCGCCTCGCAAATATCCGCGATGCGCCCGTCGATGATCACGCTGGTATCCAGCACCTTGGGCATGCGCCGGGTGCTGCGCTCGCTGCCGAACAAGCCTCCCAGAGCCTGCAGGTTGAGCATGTCGCCCTTATTTGCTCCGACCACCAAACCGATATAGGTCATCACCAGGAGCAGCCCTACGTCCAGGAACGACCGCGAACCCTCCGGAATGGAGGTGCGCGCCAGAACCAGGCCCATCAAATATGCGCCCAGGATGCCGAGGATCGAACCCACCGCGGCGCCAATCAGCCGCCGCATGCTGGCGCGCTGCAGACGCATCTCAAACAGGAAAACAGAAATGGAAAATCCAAACCCTATGCCCGCCGCCCGTCCACTTGGACAGGCCGAACGGGTGGAAATGGTAGCCGGCAGCCACACACGCGCCCGAAAAAATGCAGCGCACCAGCATGTGATCCCACCAGCTGCCGAATTCGGGAGTGTTGCGCACCGGCGTTGCGGGGCGCAAAGGAAAAGGCGTCGATGCAACGGGAGGGGCCGAATTTCCTGGCCTGGTATAAGGACGATTCATATGGACCCCATTTCTTATGAGGCGATGTACAAATAAATCAAAATATCTTGCTCTATACAGCTATAAAAATTGTATCAATCGGGCCGACCTGGGATGAAAGATATGCAACCAGCCCTCTTGCTCCATCCTGATATCTCATTTCCGCTGCCGGAGTCAAGCAATTAAGGGGCGGGGACTCAATTCTGTCCTTGAAGATGCCAATCGGGGAATAGCTCTCTGAGCAAATCCATCGGTTCATTTCAGGGCAAATAAAATCGGGGCACGCGCTTGCCGAGGGCGCAAAGCAGTTCGGCGCTGGCGGTATTGGCGACGCGAGCCACGTCGGGGACGGACTGCGTTGTCCCTCCGTCGGAGCCATAGATCGTGGCGATATCCCCCACGCGAGCGGAGGATATTCCCGTGACATCGGCGGCGGTGAGGTCCATCGAAACTGTGCCGATAATCGGCGCGAACTGGCCGCGGACAATCACGCGGCCTTTGTTGGAAAGCACGCGGACGAGGCCATCGGCATAGCCGGCCGCGAGCACAGCGACGCGGGAAGGGTCCTTCGGCGGTCCAGCGGGCGTTGTAACCGACGCGGGCGCCGATGGACAGATCCTTCAGCGAAATAATTCGCGCGCGAAACGAAAGCACGGGCCGCACCGGAAGCTTCGCTTCCATCTCCGGATTGAGTTCCGGCGGCTCGAAAAATTGGTGATAGCCGTACAGAATCGCGCCGGGCCGCACCATGTGGTACCAGGTGGATGGCCGGCTGACGATCGCGGCGCTGTTGGCCATGTGCACGATCCCGGGATCGAGTCCCAGCGAACGCATGCAGGCGAGCGCCGCTTCAAATGTTTTTTCCTGCTCGACCGTCTGCTCGGTGGTGAACACTTCCGACGAAGCAATGTGCGTGAACGTGCCGGCAAGCCGCAGATGCGGGCAATCGGCCAGCACGCGCGCGAACGCCGGAATTTCCGAGGGCGAAATGCCCAGGCGGTTCATGCCCGAGTCGATTTTCAGGTGAAAATCGACCGGTTTGCGGCGCGCCTTGCGCGAGCGCGCGGCGGCCTGCTCCAGCCACTCGAAGCTGCTCGGGCCGCATGACCGCGGGCGTGAGATTGTGTTCCAGAATTCGCTGTTCTTCGCCCGCCCAGAACCCGGTGAGGATCAGGACCGGCTCGCGGATCCCGCTTTCGCGCAATTCGGCGCCTTCGGCCGAGCAGGTCACGCCAAACCAGTCCGCGCGAGCGCGCGACAGCGCGCGCGCCACGGGAACGATGCCGTGGCCATAGGCGTTGCTCTTGATGACAGCGAGAACTTTCCGGCGCGGTCCGCGCGCTCGCCTGGGATTGACGTGGCTGCGAATCGCGCGCAGGTTGTGCGTCAGTGCGCCCAGGCTTACTTCCGCCCAGATCGGGCGTCCATCAAATTGAACAGTTCGTTTTCCGGTTCGTGTCATGGGAATCGTCACTTTCAGAGTAACCGATCTGGGCGCTGAAAAAAAATTGCTCCCGAGCACAGGCGCGCCGCTTAGTTACTAGTGCCCGAATCCAGTAGCGTAACCTTCAGGTTGCGTGCCTTTGGTTTCGAGTCTTTCAGCAAATCGCACAGACTGAAGTCCGTACCACAAGTACCCCTGCAAAGAGCATTTGAAATGCCGCTCATTTTTGCGGGGGATGAGATCCGCCCCATCCACAAATGTCTGATTACGCAGGACCTAACTTGATAGTAGCAGGAAGTGCAGCCAGGGGCGCGTGCGTTGGGACACGCAATTGAGTTCTACCCGACACAATCGTGGGATGGGGGAGACAGTTACTCTGATTCGGTCCAGGCGTCGGGCGCGGCTTCTTCAAACCGCGTATAGGCGTTGCGGAAGACGAAATGGATGCGGTCGGTGGGGCCGTTGCGCTGTTTGGCAATCAAAAGTTCGGTTTTGGCGCGTTCCTGGGGGTCTTCGTCGGGCTTGAACGCGTTCGGCCGGTGAATGAACATCACTACGTCGGCATCCTGTTCGATGGCGCCCGATTCGCGCAGGTCGGCGAGCTGCGGGCGGCGGTCTTCGCGTTCCGGCGCGCGCGTTAGCTGCGAAAGAACCAGAACAGGCACTTTGAGTTCCTTGGCCAGGCCTTTCAGGCCGCGCGTGATGCTGGAGACTTCTTCGTTGCGGTTGCCGAATCGTCCTCGCGCGGAAACGAGTTGCAGATAGTCCACGACCACCAAGCGAGAGTCCTTTGTCGCGTTTCAGGCGGCGCAGCTTTGCGCCCATCTCCACGACCGTGGCGGAACCCGCATCGTCGATCCAGAGCGGCGCCTCGGCCAACCGCGAGAGCGAGACGGGAATCTTTCGCGCCATCCTCACGGCTCAAGTGCCCTGTGCGGAATTTGTGCGAGTCGATTTGCGCGTCGGAGGAAAGCAGGCGCAGCAGCAGCGATTCCTTGGACATTTCGAGGCTGAAAATCGCCACCGGCTTGTTGCCCCGCACGGACACGTTTTCGGCGATATTCAGCGCCAGAGCCGTCTTCCCCATGGAAGGCCGGGCCGCCAGGATCAGCAGTTCGGAGGGCTGCAGACCGGAGGTGAGATTGTCGAGCTGATGATACCCGGTCGAAAGTCCGGTGATGCGCTTGCCTTCACTGAAAGATTTGCGAGATGCGCTCGAAATTTTCGCGCACCACATCGCGCACTCCCACCAGGCCCGAGCGCACGCGGTCTTCCGCGAGCTGGAAAATCGTGGACTCCGCGCGGTCGAGAATCGCGTCGGCGTCGTCCTCGGCTTCGAGGGCCTGTTGCTGGATGGCATGCGTTGCGTGAATCAGCGCGCGCAGCAGCGATTTTTCCTTCACGATGCGCGCGTAATGCTCGACGTTGGTGACGTGCGGCACGCCGTCCATCAGCTGCGCGATGTACGCCGGTCCGCCGGAGGATTCCAGTTCGCTGCTACGGTGGAGCTGGTCGGTGAGCGTTACGAGATCGATGGCCTGCTGCGTCTCGCCGAGAGCGATCATCTGCTGGTAGATGCGCCGGTGATGATCGTGGAAGAAATCCTCGGGCTTGAGGATCTCGACCGCCGCATTCAGCGCGTTATTGTCGAGCAGGATTGCGCCCAAAATGCTGCGCTCCGCCTCCATGTTCTGCGGCATTGGACGTTCGAGTGACGTGGTCGGTGAGGCCATGGTTTATTTCGGCGCTTGGTTCGCCTTAGTTTCGCCTAAATCGCGCCCCGTGGCAAGGGCCTCAATCGGCAACCGCGTCCCAATTGGAAAGCACCCAGATTTCCGTGAAATCCTTGTGCTTGCGGTCGTGGCCATGGTCTTCGGCGAGCATTTCCCGAAGCATTTTCGGCAGTTCTGCCGTCTGCTTCTCGGAAGCGGCGTGGTTCTTGCACTCCCGATGGTAGCCAATTGCAAACCGAGCCCCGCAGCAATCGCAAAGCTCAAAGGTTTCGATCGTATACGTCGGGTACCTGGACAATTCCTTGTCGAGTATCGCTACCGGACTGTTTACGTCATTTGTCATGTCATCCTCCGCTGGGTTGAGGATTTCTGGCTTCGTTGGTGGTCACTGGGCAAAGCGCGTCATGGAGCAAGGCCAAGACTGAACACCCCCGATAGGATGAAGTCTAGCCGGAAAAGAGTAATCTGGCGCTGTGGAATTCGTATGAACCTGTGAATAATTTTTCGAAATTCTTCGGGGACCCACCTGTGGAAAAAGGGAGGAAACCCTGTGTGGAAATTACTGAAAACAAAGGCCGCAGCACGAAAGTCAGATTCGACGCTGCGGCCCAGGGGAACAACCAGCGAACAGGCTCATGCCTCTTTTTCAACAACCACTTTGAATTGTGCGGTCACGCCGTGGACCAGCTTCACGGTGACCAGCGATTCGCCAAGAATCTTGATAGGCTCATCGAGGGCAATGCGGCGCTTGTCGATTTCAAAGCCTTGGGATTTTAGCGCCTCGGCAAGGTCTCCCGAAGTGACCGAACCGAACAATTGCTCGGTCTCGCCGGCCTTGCGCGCGAACTTGACGGTCACGTCGTTGAGCAGGCCGGCCTGCTTTTCGGCGGCTTCCTTCTCGGTGGCCGTGCGCTTGGATAGCGTGATACGGATCTTTTCCAGGCGCTTGATGTTCGCGGGTGAAGCTTCGAGGGCGAGCTTGTGCGGCAGCAGAAAATTGCGCGCGTATCCCGCGGCTACCTCGACGACCTCGCCGCGCGTGCCGAGCTTTTCGACGTCTTCCTGCAGAATGATTTGCATGGCTTCCTCTTCTTCTCGTTTCCATCTGGAACTGATTGCGTAATTTCGTGGTGCCGTTAACTTTAGAAAACCAGGATTTCACCACAGAGGGCACAGAGAACACAGAGAAAACCACGAAATCCATCAACTGGTTGAGAAGCTATGCTTTCTCTTTTTCTAACTCTGTGCCCTTTGTGTCCTCTGTGGTAAAGCTCCTTGTCCTATAGTTCAGTCGCGAATGGCAGCAGCGCGATGTTGCGCGCCCGCTTGATGGCTTCGCCGAGCCACCGCTGGTGGCGCGAGCAAGTGCCCGTCATGCGCCGCGGGAGAATCTTGCCGCGCTCCTGCACGAATGGCTGAAGCATCTCGACCCTTTTGTAGTCGATGAAGTCCACGCGCTCGACGCAGAATCGGCAAACCTTCTTTTTCCGGAAATACTGGCGTTTGCCTCCACGACGCGGGCCGCCTGGTCCCCCGCCCGGGCCACCGGGCCCGCCCCCTTCGCGGGGCCGGCCCCCCCCGCCACCTCCACCGAAACCTTCACGGCGACCCCCGCCCCCGCCTCCAGAGTGTCCTTCGGAGCGGTGTCCGCCGCCTCCGGAATGCCCCTCGGAGCGCGGCGCGCTGGGAGCAGGCGCTGTGGCGGGAGCGCTGGGTGCGGCGCTGGGTGTTTCTATTGGTGCTTTTTCGGGCTGATCGGACATCGTGTTTCCTCTCTCTTAAATATCGGTCTTTAACGCGGACGCAAGTGCGTTAACTAGCTGCCGTTTGTTCGGCGGCCGGCGGAACCTGTTGCTGCGGAGCCGGCGCTGGCGTCTTGCGCGGACGGCGGCTGGCGCGGCGCTCGCGATGCTTCACCAGTTTCTGCTGGCGCTTGAGTTCCTCATCGAGGCGGATGGTTTGATACTTGATCACGGCGTCGGAGACTTTCAGGCGGCGCTCGAGTTCCTTGATGATGTCGCTCTGCGCGCTGCGTATGACCATGTAGACGATAGAAGCCTTCGCGGTGCTTGGAGACGCGATAAGCCAGCCGGCGCGTGCCCCACTTTTCCGTCTTCTCGATCTTGCCGCCGTGTTCGGTGGCGGAATGCTCGATCGTGGAGATGATCTTGTTGATTTCTTCCTCCGGCGTGGCCGGACGGCAGATAAAAATCAAATCGTACAAGCGTTCTTCCATGGTCAGATGACTCCGTTTCTCAAACTTTAGTTGCTCTGCAAAAGTTTCTAATCCGTCTCTTCATCCTCGCCGGGAGGCGGCACGCGGCGATTGAAACGATTCATCGCGCGAGCGACCCCTTCCGCCAGGATCAGTTTTACGGCCTCGGTGCCCTGCTCGATTTCCTCGGCGACCACATCCTCTTCGTCGCGGCGAATCTGGCGAAGGACGTATTCCTTCAAATCGCCACGAAACTCCTCCGGTCGCACGCCCAGCCGGACCCGGGGAAATTCCTTCGTGCCCAGCGCGCCGATCACGGATTTGAGTCCGTTATGGCCGCCGGCCGTTCCGCGTTCCCGAACGCGAAGCATGCCCCAGGGCAACGCGATATCGTCGCAAACCACGATCACTTCCGAAGACTGACAATCGGCGCGCCCTACCAGTTCCCGCACCGCGATGCCGCTCAGGTTCATCATCGTTTGCGGCTTCGCGAGCATCACTTCGTGTCCCGCGATGCTTCCCAGGCCCACATACGATTTCGACTCGGGCCGCGTCACGCGGATGCCGGCCTGCTCGGCCAGCATGTCCACGACCAGGAATCCCAGGTTGTGCGGCGTCCAGGCATATTCGATGCCGGGATTGCCGAGGCCAACGATCAGGCGCATCCGTATACTCGCCGCATGGCCCGCACAGCATCGCCCCAATCGGCCACGCCGCAGCGGCCCGCGTTACTTCTTCTTTTCCTTCTCGGGAGGCGCGGCCTCTTCGCCCTCTTCTCCCTCTTCGGCTTCCTTCTTGCCCTTCTTGATGACTTCGGGCTCGGCTGGCGCTGCAGCAGCCTCTCCGGCCACCGCTTCGGCCGGCTTCTCTTCCTCGACGCGCAAGGTGACGACGTGCGAGAGGACGCGCGTGGGATCGGTGAGTATCTTAATTTTTGCCGGATCGACCTGGATATCCGAGGCACGCAGTTGCATCCCAATCATAAGACTGGAAATGTCCATGCGAAACTCCGTGGGGATGTCGCTGGGCAGGCATTCGATCTCCACTTCGCGGGTGACGATTTCGAACACGCCGCCCTGGACCTTGACGCCCTGTGCTTCACCGAACGTGTGCACCGGAACTTTGACGCGCATGCGCACGTCCATGGCCACGCGCAGCAAATCCACGTGCAGCAGGTGGCCTTTTACCGGGTCCACCAGCCAATCCTTCACGATCGCGGTTTCCTGGCTGTTGTCGATCTTGACCTTGAAAATGGTGTTGTGGCCCGAGGCCGATCGCAAAATCGCCGACAATTGCTTGGCGTTCACCGCCAGCGGGACCGAGTCGCCCTTGCCGCCGTACATGACTGCGGGAACCTGTCCGGTGAGGCGGACGCGGCGCGCGGCGTTTTTCCCGCGAGTTTCTCTGGTTGTTGCTTCGACGATGATCTGTTCCATAAGTCCTTCCCTATTTCCTACGCAAATTTCAAAATGTCAGGCCGCTAGAAAAACAGTTCACTGATCGACGATTCTTCGTGGATCGAGTGGATGCCGCGCGCCAACAATTCCGACACGCTCAAAACTTTAATTCGCGAAACTTTTTTGGCCGCTTCGCTGAGCGGCACCGAATCGGTGACCACAACTTCTTCGATTGACGACGCGCAAATGCGCTGCACGGCCGGCCCGGAGAGCACCGGATGCGTACAGGCGGCGAACACTCGCGTCGCGCCTTCTTTGAGCAACGCCTCTGCCGTTTTCACCAGTGTGCCGGCGGTGTCGATGATGTCGTCGATGATCAACGTGGTGCGGCCGCGCACGTCGCCGATCAGGTGCATGACTTCGCTGACGTCAATATCCACGCGGCGTTTGTCCACGATCGCCAGGGGCGAGTCGAGTTTTTTCGCAAAGGCGCGCGCGCGTTCGACGCCTCCCGCATCCGGGGAGACCACCGTCAGATTCTTGAGATTCTTGGTCTTGAAATAATCGATCAGCACGGGAGACGCGTAGAGGTGGTCCACCGGAACGTTGAAATACCCTTGAATCTGCGGGGCGTGCAGATCGAGCGTCAAGGCGCGATTCGCGCCAGCGGTCTCGAGCAGATCGGCGACAAGCTTTGCGGAAATCGGCACGCGCGGCTTGTCTTTGCGGTCCTGTCGCGCATAGCAGTAGTAGGGCATCACGGCAGTGATCCGCCAGGCCGAAGCGCGCTTGAATGCGTCAATCATCATCAACAGTTCCATCAAATGAAAATCCGCGGGATTCGAGCCGGGCTGCACGACGAACACATCCGCGCCGCGCACATTCTCCAGAATCTGAAAGTAAACTTCGCCATCGCTGAATTTCCCCAGCCGGGCCTCGCCGGGTTTCGCGCCCAGGTGGCGGCAGATTTCCTCGGCCAAACGCGGGTTGGCGCTGCCGCTGAAAATTTTAAACTTGTCGTCGGTCAAGTTGGATTTCCCTTAGCTTTTCGGGTGTGGGCTCTACGCGCCGTCGCCAAAGCGCTTTGGCGCGTCGGCGACTTGGAGCCCGCCTAAATAACGGCGAACAGCTCAGGCAAGATCCGGCCCGCCCAGTTTTCGGCGGTACTCTGCCCTCGAAATCGTCGAGCAGGCAAAAACCTGGTCTTTCGGAAACGCCCGAGCAGCCCGGCGCGCCTTCGCTGGGTTTTGGAATATTCCAAACACCGCCGAACCGCTACCCGCCAGCGAGGCCCCTGCAGCTCCTTGCTGAAGCAATTCCCGTTTGATCGCAGCCAATCGGGGATACCGCGGGAAAACAGCAGCCTCAAAGTCGTTCGTGAGGGCGCCCCCCTGCGGGCTCCAGCACTGAGCACAGAACCGCCATAGTTTAGTGGGGTCCGGGGCCATTGTCAATTGCTCCGCGAGCCACTGATAGGCATTGCGCGTGGGAACGGCGATGTCGTGAGGCGAAACCACCAGCACGTTGCGGCGGGCAGTGTCGGGGAGCGGATAGATTTCATCGCCGCGGCCGACGCCCAGTCCGCGGCCTCCGCGCAGGAAAAACGGAACGTCGGCGCCCAATCCGGAGGCGATTTCAACCAGGCGGGCGGCTTCGATGCGCTTTCCCGTCAAGCGCAGCATTCCCAGAAGCGCCGCGGCAGCATCGCTTGATCCACCGCCGAGGCCGCGGCCCACCGGCGTGCGCTTGGTCAGCACCACGCGGACTCCGTGCTTGACGCCAAGCTCACGGCACAAGCCGTCGATTGCGCGATAGACGAGGTTGTCCTGGCCCGGCTCTCCGGCCAAGTCCGGATTCCCGACGATGCACAGGTCGATGCCGGCTTCCCGCTTCGACTCCAGCACAAGCGTGTCATGCAGCGAGATCGTCTGGAAAATAGTGCGCAATTCGTGATAGCCGTCCGCGCGGCGCCCCAAAACGTCGAGACACAAATTGATTTTCGCGTACGCTGGAACACGAACCGATTTCATAGGGAGGTATGCTACTACGGCTTGGCGTTGCCCGGCGTCTTCTGCTGGGCCAGGCGGCGTTTCAGGGCGGTCATTTTTTGTTCGACCTCCGCCATCTTGGCCGCGTCGAAATCACCCGGCAGGACGCGGTGCCATTCGTCGAGCGATTTTTGCCATTGCGCCTCGGCCAGATCGTCCTTGCCCATCTTGGAGTACAGATCGCCCAGGTGGCCCAAAATGTCCGGATCATGGCCCTCTTTGGCGACTGCCTTGCGCAGCCATTCTTCCGCTTCGGGCAAATTGTTTTGCTTGAAGTAGGCCCATCCGAGGCTGTCCTGATACGCGCCATTGTCGGGATCCTCGGCAAGAGCGCGCTTAATCATATCTGTGGCCTCCTCGAGGCGGATCCCCCGGTCAGCCAGAATGTAACCGTAATAATTAAGCACCGAGGCGTTACGAGGATTATTGGCCAGCACTTTCCGGAACTCCTCCTCGGCCTGGTCATATTTTTTCTGCCGCTCGAAAATTGCGCCAAGCAGGAAGTCGGCAGTTTCCTTCTCGTTGGGCGCGGATGCCAGCTTTTCCGCCGCCTGAACCGCTTGTTCGGCATCGGGCCAGCGCCTCCCCTGCTGGTAAGCCTGAGCCAGGTCCAACTGAATCTCGTAATCCGCGGCTGTCCCGTCGAGCATTTGCCGAAGCTGCGAGGCGGCCTGGTCGGTCTGCCCGTTCTCGCCAAACAGCAGGGCCTGCGTGACGCGGATGGGGCGATCCTTGGGATAAGCCTGAACGGCCTTGCCGGCAGCATCCAGCGCTTTTTGCATGTCGCGGCCCTGGCGGTAGGTGTCGATAATCAACAGGCGCGCCCGGCGATCTTCCTCAGGGCCTAATCGCAGCATCTCTTCAAACGTGTTCACCGCCGCGGCGGTATTGCTCGTTTCCCGGTACAGTTGGCCAAGCTGCTGGTACAGCAAAGCCAGCGTGCGCCGGCGCGACGGAGTGAACTCCGACTGCGCCTTCACGGCCGTCACGGCTTCCGAAAGGACGCGGATCGAATCATCGTAGCGGCCTTCGGCTTCATAAATCGAGGACTCGTAGTAGATCACTTCCAGATTGCCGGGTGCGCGCTGCTTGGCCAGCAGCACGTTCTGTTCGGCCTTGTCGAGCTGTTTTAGCTGGCGGTAAATTTCCGCCAGACGCAGGTAATTGTCGGGATCGTCGGCATCCATCTGCGCCAGATGCTGGTACTGCACCAGGGCCTCGGGATATTTCTCCTCGGTCAGCAGAACTTGCGCGAGCCCCCGAATATGACTGACCTCTTCGGGTTGCTCCTCGGCGGCCTTGCGATATGCCTGCTCGGAATTCGGCAGGTCGTGAATTTGATTGTACGCGTCGCCCAGCAGGTCATAGAGCTGCGGCGTGGGCGCTCGTTGCAGGACTGCTTGCAACGTGGTGATCGCTTCCTGCGATTTGCCCTCGTCGAGTAAAAGCTGCGTGAGCTGCTCGACCCCGCTTTCATTATCCGGCTCGCGCGCGATCAGGTCGCGGAGCACAGGCTCAGCCTTGTCAGGGTCGTTCTGCAGACGGTAGAGGCGCGCGAGCCACAGCGCCGCATCGGTGTCGGTGGGATCGAGACGCACGATTTCGCGATATTGCTCGGTCGCGCGCACCAGCGTGTCGTGCTGCCCCGAAGTGTCGCTCAAATCTCCCAGCGTGCGGACATAAATGCGCGCCAGCAGGCGCCGCGCGCCCAGATTGTCGGGGTCCTTGGCGAGGATCGAATTCGCTTCATTCACCGCGTCGCGAATGTGTTGTGACTGGTAGTAGATCTCGGCAAGTTGATCGCCGATTTCCCGGCTCGAGGGATCCAGC
The DNA here is from genome assembly GCA_963705015.1 of Terriglobia bacterium. Classification (GTDB taxonomy): domain Bacteria; phylum Acidobacteriota; class Terriglobia; order Acidiferrales; family UBA7541; genus Palsa-360. Next base: position 2,832,630 of record CAVPIN010000002.1, on the reverse strand, counting down.
GTGAAGGCTTTTTTGTAGAAATCGATGGATTTGTCGGCATCTTCCGAGTGATTGGTAATCTGGTATTCCTGCTGATAATAATGGCCCATCGCGACATCGTAATAGATCTCGCTCTGCTTGGCGGAGTCGTCCTGGGCAGCCAATTCGGCGGGAGTGGCCGCGGCGGGCTGATTCTTTGGAGGACGTTTGGCCTTTTGCGCGGAGGTGATATGCGCGCTTGCCGCGAGGAAGAGTAGAAGAACACCAAGCTGTCGGCTGGTTTTCATGATGTCACCACAAAAACTTATCCGCATCGGCCAGACATGTCTCAAAATGCTTGCGAACGCCGGGATTCACCTTGAAACCCTATAATACCTTACTTGAGCGCAACCGGCGGTCTTGATTGGCAAACCAAGTGTTGGATGCGTTGCGTCACCCGGCGGTTCCTGCGCATATCAGTAGAACAGGCTTCAGCCTGTGTTGTTTTGGTTTTCATTGGCCCTCGAACCAAATGCAAACAGGCTGAAGCCTGTTCTACTGAAAAGCATCTCAGTGCCGAAAATGCCGCACGCCGCAAAACACCATGGCCATTCCCAATCGATCCGCGGCGGCAATCACATCGCCATCGCGCACCGAGCCGCCCGGCTGAATCACGGCCGTGGCGCCGGCTTTCCCCGCTTCCTCCACGCCATCGGGAAACGGAAAAAATGCGTCGGAAGCCACCACGCTGCCGGCCAGAGGCAATTGCGCCTTCATCACCGCAATTTTTACGGAATCGACGCGGCTCATCTGGCCCGCTCCCACGCCGACGGTTTGCCCTGGGCGCGCAAAAACAATGGCGTTCGACTTGACGTGTTTGCACACCTTCCAGCCAAAGAGCATCGCTTCAATTTCTTCGCGAGTGGGCGCGCGCCGCGTGACGACTTTGAGATCACTTTCCGCGAGTTCGTGCCGGTCCTGCTCCTGCACCAGCAGGCCGCCGGAAACACGTTTGAGTTCGCGCTCGCCGGCACGAGGGGAAAATGCGCCGGACGGAAGCTGCAACAGTCGCAGATTTTTCTTGGCCGCGAATTTTTCAAGCGCCGCCGGTTCATAACCCGGCGCGACGATACACTCGACAAAAAGCTTAACGACTTCCGTGGCAGTTGCAGCGTCAACCGGGCGATTGAACGCCATCACGCCGCCAAATGCCGAAACCGGATCGCACGCCAGGGCCCGCGTGTACGCTTCGGCGAGCGTATCCTGTTCCGCAGTGCCGCAAGGATTGTTGTGCTTGACGATGACGGCTGCGGGGCGCTCGAATTCCATGGCCAGCTCCAGGGCCGCTTCGAGGTCGACCAGATTGTTGTAGGAAAGCTCCTTGCCTTGCAGTTGTCGCGCCGCGGCAATCCCGGGAGAACTTTCTCCCGCCGGGACGTACAGCGCCGCGCGCTGATGCGGGTTTTCGCCGTACCGCAGTTCCTGCTGGCGCGTAAAAGCGAAGTGCAGGCGCGCGGGCAGCACGGGGCGCTCTCCGAGTTTGATGGATCCCTGATCAGCCGAAAGGCGCTCCAGTTCGGTGGCGATTTTCCCGTCGTAGCGCGCAGTCAGGGCAAACGCCTTGCGCGCCAGTTCCAGCCGCGTCGCCAGGCTTACTTCCCCGTGCGCCGCGATTTCGGCGGCGATGCCGGGATAATCCGCCGGGTCGGTGACCACCGCGACGCTTTCAAAATTCTTCGCGGCCGAACGAACCATGGTCGGTCCGCCAATGTCGATATTTTCGATCAGTTCCTCGGGCGTCAAATCGGATTTTGCGGCGGTGGCTTCGAAGGGGTAGAGATTTACGACGACGAGGTCGATGGGCGCGATTTTGTGTTCGCCCGTTTGCGCGCGGTCGCCGGCATCACCGCGGCGAAACAAGATTCCGCCATGAACTTTCGGATGCAGCGTCTTCACCCGCCCGCCTAGCATCTCCGGCCATCCGGTCAGTTCGGCCACGTCGCGAACGGTGATCCCCGCTTCGCGCAGCATCCGGGCCGTCCCGCCGGTCGAAACGATTTCAATGCCGCACGCGGCAAGCTGCCGCACGAAATCGGCAAGTCCACTCTTGTCATAGACGCTTATCAGCGCGCGTTCCACGGGCACAGAATCCTCCGGAGGCTGCAGGGAAATAGTCATTGTAAGCGCGACAAGCGGAATCGAAAAGCGGGAACTAGTTGTAGCAGGGGCGGAACAAGCATGGCCGATGACATTACCTCCGGAAATTGCTATCGTTCACGGCAGCTCGGGACTCGTCCGATGATTCTTGGTCTTTAACTCAGCAAGGAGGAGACCGCGATGACAGAGCATGATGCAGCTCGCCGCGCATTCCTGGTCCGCGCGGCAGTTGGCGCGGGCGCCGTTGCGGGCGCGGGACTCGTGCCCGACGCGATCGCCCAGAACCACGAGCAGCACAAAAAAGCAGACGCCCCAGCAGCCGCCGAGCGGCATGCGGACGGTCCTCAGCATGGCGCGTTCTTCAACAGTGAAAATAGCACCACGGTTGCGGCTTTCGTCGACCGGCTGATGCCCAGTGCGCCGGACAAGCCGGGCGCGCGCGACGCCGGAGTGCTCAATTACATTGATCTGGCTCTCGCGGGCGCGTACGCCGATCTCCAGGATTTTTACCGGCGCGGGCTGGCTCAGCTCGATGCCTATTGCCGCAAGACCTACAATGAGTCGTTCGTGCACCTCAATGCTTCGCGGCAGGATGAAGTCATCACCGCGCTCGAAACAGGCAAGACCACCGGGTTCACCTGGCCCACCGCGCAGGAATTTTTCACTACCATCCGCACGCACACGATGGAAGGCATGTTCGCCGACCCGATCTACGGCGGAAACAAGGACTTCGCGGGCTGGCGCCTCGTCGGTTTTCCCGGGGCGCAGGCGATTTTCACACCGACGGATCTGCAGAGCAGGCAAGCGTTCACACGCGCGCCGATCATCGGCCTTCAAGCGCAGGCCTCCAGCCCAACGCGGAAAGGGTGACGCATGGCAACTGAAAAGACGGACGTCGTCATCGTCGGCGTGGGCGCTGCAGGCGGGATCCTCGCGGCCGAGCTTGGCAAAGCAGGGATGAAAGTGATTGGCCTGGAGCGCGGCCCGCGTCTTACCACCGCGGACTTCAGCCCGCACGACGAATTGCGCTACTTCGAGCGGCAGGAGCTGCGTCCGAGCGCGAAGCGCCAGCCCGTCACCTGGCGGCCCAACGCGAATGCACGGGCGAACCCGCTCCCGATCCTGAATTACGGGAATCAGGCGGGCGGCGGCACCGTACATTACGGCGCTCTCTCATGGCGCTTTCACGAGGACGATTTCCGCCCGCGTTCACATACGCTGGAGCGCTACGGGGCTTCGGCAATCCCGCAAGATTCCTCGCTCGTGGATTGGCCGCTCACGTACGCCGATCTTGAGCCCTTCTACGATCGCGCCGAATACGAACTGGGCGTGTCTGGCAAGGCCGGCAATTTGCAAGGGCGCAAGATTGACGGCGGCAACGTCTTCGAAGCCCCGCGCCACCGTGAGTATCCGCTGCCGCCATTGCTCGCGGATCAATCGGGCATTCTCTTTGAAGCCGGGGCCCGCAAGCTGGGCTATCACCCGTTTTCTTCGCCGCGCGCGATCCTCTCCGAGCCGTATCAGGAGCGATCGGGCTGTACGTACTGCGGTTTTTGCCAGTCGTTCGGCTGCCACGTGGGCGCGAAGTCGAGCATCCTGGTTACGAAGTTGCCCGAGGCCGATGCCACGGGTAACTTCAAGCTGGTCACCGGCGCGATGTGCTACCGCGTGAACAGTGACAACAGCGGACGCGCCACCGGCGTGTCCTATTACGGCCCCGACGGCTCGGACAACACCATTGTGGCGGAGCTCGTGATTCTCGCTCCGTTCATTTACGACAACACGCGTCTCCTGCTGCTCTCCAAGACGGAAAAATTTCCCAACGGCCTGGCCAATTCGAGTGGCCAAGTGGGCAAACACCTCATGGCCCACCTTGGAGCGAGGGTGTTCGCCACATTCGATGACCGGTCCGTCAACATCTACATGGGGCCGAGCGCGCAGAAACATAGTCTCGATGATTTCAACGGTGATAATTTCGATCACGCCGGCTTGTCGTTCATGCGTGGCGCGCAAATTTCGGTCTCGCCCGCTGATCTCGAGGCTGGGCCAATTGGCACGTCCATCAGTATGACCCCGCCGCCGGGCATCCCGCGATGGGGCGCGGCGTATCGCGATTTCCTGGCGAAGTATTTCACGCGGCACGTGGCACTCGTTGCCCAGACTGAGAACCTACCGTATGCCGACCAAACGATTGACCTCGATCCAGTCGTCCGCGATCAGTGGGGCATGCCGGCGCCGCGCCTGACCTATGATTGGCGGCGGCCGAACGAGCGTGCGCGCGTCGAGTTCATGCTGGGGAAGCTCGAAGAACTGGGCCGCGCCATGGGCGCGACCCGTGTGTGGCGCGCTCCCCAGGGATCGGGCGCCCCCGGCTCACACCATGAGGGCGGCACGCGCATGGGGAATGATCCCAAGACTTCCGTGGTGAACCGCTACGGACAGAGCTGGGATATCCCGAACCTCTTCCTGCTTGGCAGTTCAACGCACGTGTCGATGAGCGGGTTCAATCCGACGCTGACCATCCAGGCACTGGCCTACCTGAGCGCCGACGCCATCGTGAACCGCTACAAGAAGAATCCGGGTCCGCTCGTTTAGCGGCGTCTTGAGATTGTGGCGCTCGCCTTCACAGGTTGCGGGAAAGTCGAGTCGAGAAATGTTTGAGTAGCACAGGCACTCTCGCCTGTGCGGGTTTTGCTGCCCTTACTCTCGGTGCACAGCCATGAGTGGCTGTGCTACTGCACCGCGCTGCAACCGGCAACGGATCAAAAATATTTATCGCGCGTATGACCTCCGCCCTCGGCCGTTCCAATAATCGCGGGCAAGCATTACACTCTTCGTCTTATTCTTTTCTGGAGGACCGCATGTCGGTCGTAGACATTCTTCTCGGCAAGCCGCTGGCGACCTCCGATGAGCGCGCCGAGTGTATCGGCGCATCCGCGGGTATTCCCATCTTCGGGCTCGACGCGCTGAGCTCAGCCGCGTATGGTCCCGAGGCTGCCCTCACCTTGCTGATTCCGCTGGGAGCGGCGGGCGTCGCGTATATCGTGCCGGTGAGTTTCAGCATAATTGCCCTGCTGACTATCGTCTATTTTTCCTATCGGCAAACCATCGCGGCGTATCCCGGCGGTGGCGGATCCTTCACGGTGGCGTCGGAAAACCTGGGCACCTACCCGGGACTGCTGGCGGCCGCCGCCCTGATGATCGATTACATATTGGTTGCCGCGGTGGGAATTTCCGCGGGCGTTGGCGCGCTCGTTTCCGCCGTGCCGCAATTGCAGCCGCACACGCTGGCGCTGTGCCTGGGCATCCTCGTGCTGGTCACGATCGTGAATCTTCGCGGCGTTCGCGAAGCAGGCTTGGTCTTCATGATTCCGACCTATGCGTTTCTCGGCTCTCTTTTAATCGCCATCTTCATTGGCGTAACCAAAACAGTGCTGGCGGGAGGGCATCCTGTTGCCGTCGTGGCGCAGCCTCCGAGTTTGGCAATTCCTGCGGCCACATCGGTGAGCTTGTGGCTTTTGCTGCAAGTCTTTTCGAATGGCTGCACGGCCATGACTGGAGTCGAGGCTGTGAGCAATGGTGTGCGTGCCTTTCGCGAACCGGCCGTGCGCAACGCGCAGCGCACGCTCACGGTGATTATTTTTCTGCTGGCCATTCTTCTTGCGGGAATCGCCTATCTGGTGCGCGCCTACGGGATCCAGGCGACCGATCCCGGCAAGCCGGGCTACCAGAGTGTGCTTTCGTTGCTGGTCGCTGCCGTCGCTGGCCGCGGCCTGTTCTATTACTTTACGGTTGGCTCAGTGCTCGTAATCCTGTCGCTATCCGCGAATACGGCATTTGCTGATTTTCCGCGATTGTGCAAGGCCGTGGCGCACGACGGATTTCTACCTCACTCGTTCGGCTACCGCGGGCGCCGGCTGGTGTATTCGCAGGGAATTTTCGTGCTGGCGGCGCTGGCGGCGGTCCTGCTGGTTTTGTTTCGCGGCGTCACCGACAACCTGATTCCGCTCTTCGCCATCGGCGCGTTTCTCGCCTTCACCCTGTCGCAGGCGGGAATGGTGGGGCATTGGCACAGAACGGGCGGGCCGGGCGCGGTCCGCAGCATGATCATCAACGGGCTGGGCGCTTGCGCCACCGGTGTCACGCTCGTGGTGGTGCTGGTAGCGAAATTTACTTCGGGAGCGTGGATGAGTGCCCTGCTGATCGCAGGAATGATGGCCACCATGCTGTGGGTGCGGCGGCATTACGACGAAGTCGCCCGCGAGACGGAAATTTCCGCGCCACTGCGAATCGGAAGCCTCGGTCCGCCCATCGTGATCGTGCCCATCCAGTCGTGGTCGACCATTTCACAGCGCGCTATGCAATTTGCGCTCACGCTTTCGCCGGAAATTCACGCACTGCACATTGGCACAGAGGACGAAACAGACGCGTTGCAGGAAAATTGGAACCGACTCATCGCCAAACCGGTCGCGGACGCCGGCGGCGTGCCGCCCACTCTGGTGACCATGCCTTCGCCGTACCGTCTGGTGATCAAACCGATCCTCGAATACGTCCTGGAGATGGAAGCGCAGAACCCCGGGCGGCAAATCGCCGTGATCGTGCCGGAGCTTGTCGAACGGCACTGGTATCACTTCCCGCTGCACAACCAGCGCGCGGAAGTGCTGAAGGCGTTTCTCCTTCTGCAGGGCAGCACCAACATCGTGCTGATCAACGTGCCGTGGTACATCAGCGCCTGAGCATCAGCAACTAGGCTTTGTCTTTTGGCGGTTCCTCTGAATCGGCGGGCAGCATCCAGATAAATGCCACTTTCCCGTCGAGGTCGAATGCGACTCGCACAATAATTTCGCTGTGCTCGAATTCGCACTGAACATCCACGGCGTCATGTTCGGGATCTTTTCGCACCTTCTTGATGCTCTTGAAGGACCCTACATGCCCGAGGACGTGCGACCAGGACTCGTCCAGGTGCTGAGCGTTCATGAGAGCCTTCAACTGATCGTCGAAGAGCGCGTTGAGCTCGGCGAAATGCTGTTGGCGGAGAAGGTTCGTGATGTCGGTCGCCAATTTCTCCATATCGTCCGCGGTAAGGTTCGATAGCGGAGTGAGATAAAATTCGTCGATGCGATCGCTCTCATCAAATACGAATCTCAGTTCCACTTTGTTTTTCTCGAATTGGCTCGTCGAAAAATAGAAAAGCGCGCCTTCTACCACTCTGGCGTCTTGTGAAAGTTGCTTCTGGAACGGGCCCACCAGATCCATCAGGTCTTTTAACCCTTCTTCGAGCTGGTCTGCAGTAATGGATTCTTTCAAGTGGGGGCTGAAGCGCTCGACAACCCGCGCGTACTGACCCTTGCCAATTTCCTCTGTTACGTCCTTCGTGATCGAGAGACGGACTTCATCCTTGGATTGAGCGAAGCCCGGGGAAGCGATCCCGGAAGCCACCAGAGCGACGAGCAAGAAACGGCGAAGCAGGCGCATGGCTACCTCCAGGCGGGCAAGAACGCAGCTACTGCCGCGAACGATAGCACACGGTTCAATGGGATTCAAAGGCGGACTTTCTTAATTAGATGCACGAAAACACGGCGATGGCCTACGGAGGATCGAATTCTCAGGATTTCATGCGCGCAACGAGCCGGGCGTGCTTGCCTTCGAGCGTCACGATGTACTCGACTTCGTGCGCGTTCTGTTGCTCCTTCAGTTGGCTGGTCTTTTGCCGGACGAATTGCTGGAATGCTTCGAACGTGAATTTTTCGGTGCTTTCACCCACCTGTTCTTTGGCGCTGCGGAAAGCGGCGTAGAGTTCTTCGACCTTTTTCTCTTCGTGATCGGGGTCCTTGCAGGAGATGGCGAACGGATATTGCAGGACTGCGGTGGAACCCTTTTCGGCCGCGTGCTTGAGTGCCCGTTCTTTTTCAATCTCTTTCGCGGCGGCGCCGAAGTGCCGCACCACGATGCCTTCCTCTTTTTGTTTCAGCCGCTTGCGGAACATTTCTTTGTATTTGATGTACATCTGGGCCAGATTGCTGTAGCGAAACCTCTGCGTATAATTCATGGCCGCGCCGCGGTCGCTGTAGCGCTTGATCATGGTTTCGATGCGCCACTCGGTATCGGCGGGCGGGCGCTTCTTCCCTCCGCCAAAGTACTGCTCGTAATCGATCTTGAGCTGTCGAATGTCTTTCTCGAGTTGGCCCAGATCTTCGTCTGTCGTTGCCATATCGTTTTGGGGACTACCTATCGATGCTAAGCGGGGCGGGAAATACGGTCAACGCGCTCTGTGCCGCGCGGTGCGGAACTGACAATGGTTCCGGGTGGAAGGCGTAGGACAGGCACTCTTGCCTGTCCTGGACAATCTCGCTACGGCTTTTGCGGGACAGGCAAGAGTGCCTGTCCTACAACCATCTGCGCCACTCGCATCCTATCCGGACAGATTGCCCCAAGTCGGTGCCCTATGCTCCAATGTTATTGCCATGCTCGCCGCTATCACACGCCGAGGCCGTGTTGCGCTGGTCCAAAAACCACAGCCGCGACTCGCTCCCGGCTGGGCGCTGATTCGAGTGCGTCTGGCGGGAATCTGCAATACGGACATTGAAATCCTGCGCGGCTATCACGATTTTCACGGGACACTCGGCCACGAATTCGTCGGCGAAGTTGTGCGTGTCTCGAATGCGAAGCACAAAAAGTGGGTCGGGCAGCGCGTCGTCGGTGAAATCAATATCGGTTGCGGCGGATCGGGGCTGCGGAAATTGTGCGCCTATTGCCGGCGTGGGATCCCGGCGCATTGCGAGCGGCGCCGCGTGCTCGGGATCATCGGCCAGGACGGTGCTTTCGCCGAATATCTCACGCTGCCGGTTGCAAATCTCCACAGTGTGCATCCCGGCATCCCCGACAACGCCGTTGTTTTCACGGAGCCGCTGGCCGCGGCCTGCGAAATCCTCGAACAAGTCGACGTCCGCGCGCACAGCGAAGCGTGCGTTCTCGGCGACGGCAAGCTCGCGCAATTGATCGCGCGCGTGTTGCGCACTGCAGGTTTGCGCGTGGTGATGATCGGCAAGCACGAGAGCAAGCTCGCCTTCGCGCACCTCGCGGGCATCGCGACATTGCGTTCGGGTAGCCGTGCCGCGCGTCGCGCGGACGCTTTCACGCTGGTCGTCGAAGCGACGGGTTCACCTTCGGGCTTTGCGCTGGCGCAGCGAATCACCGCCCCACGCGGCACGCTCGTGCTCAAATCCACATTTCATGGCGCGGCCCCGGTCGAAACCTGGCCCATCGTGGTCAAGGAACTTACCGTGATTGGATCGCGCTGCGGCCCGTTCCCGGCCGCGCTGGCCCTGTTGCGTTCAGGCCGCGTGAACCCGCGCCCGCTGATTTCGCGCGTTTTCGAACTGAAGGATGCCGCGGAGGCCATCCGTTATGCGCAAGAGCCCGGCGTGATGAAAGTGTTGCTCCAGTCGGCATCAACCAAAGTTCGAAGATGATCCGGTGAAAGCCAGCCTGGTCCTCGCGGAATAGCTCTGGGTGTGTTGTATGAGGATGCCAATCCAGTCGCACACAAAGATATTCCGGCTCGTTTTGCGGTAACGACGAAATTTGAGATGTGCCCGTTCCGTCCCGAAGAACGCGGGACGGACCGGCCTCTACAAAAATCGGCCAACCTTGTTGGTTGCAGGTTTTGTAGAGGCCGCCCGATTTTTGGGCGGGCAGGTGTTCGTTCTTTGGTGAACGAAATTGAATCACCGCCTGTTTTACTCCGTCCTTGACACCCCAATCCACCGTGCTATAAGCCAATCATCGGTAAATTGCCTGCAAGACGCATTTCCTCAAGGAGATGATCGATGAACATCACTCGATTAATAAAGGTCGCCGGAGTCACGGCAATCGTTGCGCTCTCACTCTTTGCTGGCGGCAAGTTCGTGCTCAGGCAGCAAAGAGTCCAGGCCTCCGGCGTCGCAGGCGCATTCGCGCCGGGCGCGATGCCCCTGGGGTTGCCCTCTGAGGAAGCCGCCAAGACGGTGCTGAGCGCTTCGCTCATCTATCATCACCCGCAGTGGGTGGACGTGCCGATGGGCGCAGTCAAGATCCGGACGTTTGTCATTTATCCGGACATGGCCGGCAAAGCGCCGGTCGTTGTGGTGACGGCGAAGAATCAGGGGATGAGCGACTGGGTGCGCGCGGTAGGCGCCGATGTGGTGAACGAAGGCTTGATCGCGGTCGTGCCCGACCTGTTGTCGGGCCTGGGGCCGAACGGCGGCGGCACGGATTCGTTTGCCAACCGGGAAGCAGTCGCCACGGCGTTCAGCCGGATGAGCTCATCTGAGGTTCAGCGCCGGACGGCAGCGGTACGCGACTTTTTCGTGAGCCATCCGGGCTCGAGCGGCAAGAGTGCGGTTCTTGATTTCAACTGGAAGGAAACTCGCCTCGACGCCGCTATCAGTACGCTAGAGCAGCAGCGCGTCGTAAAATTCGAGCTGACCGAGCATGCCTGGCACCGCGCCCTGCCGCTACTGATGAGTTTAGCGGAACCCTCGGCCCCTCAGGCTCAGTCAGCAAATTCAGCTGCGTCGCAAGACCCTTTCGCCATCGCCGACGCCAGTCAGCGGCAAGCCCAAAAAGAGATAGCCCAGCGACCCGATATTCTTCCTTTCATGTGGAACTCCAAGCATGTCCTCGAGCGAATCGCCGCGCCACGGGAAATGGGTCGACTTCCCTGCGACTACCGACAACGGTATCGTGAAGGTGCACGCCTGGGTGATTGAGCCGCTCGGCACCGACAAAGCGGGCGTAGTCGTCGTGATCCATCCGACTCCCGGTATGGATTTGGGGGAGAACCCCAATAAAGGGGAAGGCGCCAATTGGATGCGTGGGTCAGCCGATTCCATCGCCGGTCACGGATTTATCGCCATAGTCCCTGATATGACGTCGGGCTTGGGCCCGGATGGGGGTAATTTCGATTCCTTCCTGTATCCCGACGATGTGAGCAAGGCGGTGGGTTCCCGCTCGCCCGCGGAGAGAATGCAAATTGTGAGAGCGGCGCGAGACTACGCCCTGAAGTTGCCGCGGGCGAATGGCAAAAGCGGCGCCATCGGCTATTGCCTGGGCGGCTCCATCGCGTGGCAGGGCGCTGCCGACATGCCCGGCCTCAACGCCGCAGTGAGCTTTTATGGAGGGCCGCCAGACCTCGCCACCATGGCGAAAATCCAGGCTCCTGTCTATGCCTTTGACGGCGACGCCGACCTCGGAACGTTTTCCCGGATGGTCGCCTCCGCACCCGACATGAAACGGTTGGGGAAGGAGTTCGAGTTCAAAGTCTATCCCGGCGCGACCCACGCGTTCCTGTATCAACAACAATTGGCGCAAAATGCTCCAGCAACGCTGGATTCGTGGCCCAAGGCCATGGCGTTTTTTAAGAAGTACTTGAGCTAAGCACAAGGGTCGCTGGGGCCGGCAGAGTAAGCGCTCGGGTGCCGTGGCGTCACATCAGGCCACATGGTTCTCCGCCATCGGAAATATCTGCATCTGACTTGTCAGCGTTACCCGTGTTTCTTGACTTTCCTCTAACCGGCTGTCTAGACTAAAACTTCCCGCACAAACCGATGAGTCCGGCGGAACACAAGACGATCGTTGTAGGTGTCACTGGCGCTTCGGGCGCCGTGCTGGCGCAGGCCGCGCTGCGGCTGCTCGAAGCCGATGACCGAGTAGCGCGGATTCATCTCGTGGTTACCGACACGGGCGCGCGCCTGCTGGCGCACGAACTGAGCATTGCCACAAGCGATTCCAAGCAGCTTCCCTCGCTGCTCGTTGGCGGGCGCGCGGAGAAAACCGATGTCCTGCCGAATCGGGACGTGGGCGCGTCAATTGCTTCGGGCAGCTATCCGGTGGATGCCATGGTGGTGATTCCTTGCTCGATGGGCACGCTGGCGGCTGTCGCCGGGGGGACAAACGACGATCTGATCGCGCGCGCCGCCGATGTCTGCCTCAAGGAAGGCCGCCGCCTGGTGCTCTGCGTGCGCGATACGCCGTTCAGCCGGATTCACCTCGAAAATATGCTGCGCGCGCAACAGGCCGGGGCGGTGATCATGCCGGCCATCGTGTCGTTCTATCATCAGCCGAAGACGATCGATGATCTGGTCGCGCAATACGTTTTTCGCGTTCTCGCGCAGATGGGATTGCCGCAGGAGCAGGCCTACCGGTGGGAGGGGCAAGCGAAAGGCAAGGCGCGCGAGGCCTAAGAGGAGAACGGAAAAGGCTTTAACACAGAGGGCACAGAGGACGCAGAGAAAATCCAAAGCAAAGGGAAAGTTGGAGATACATAACGTGTTCAGGATGATCAGCCTTTACATAAAATATTCTTCTCCCGCATTTCTCTGTGCTCTCTGTGCACTCTGTGGTAAAGCCTTTGGAGTTTCCCGTTGACCCAGAGCCGCATCCGCACGATCCTCGAGATGATCAAATTCGAGCACTCGGTATTCGCGCTGCCATTTGCGCTGACCGGGGCGCTGCTCGCTGCGCGCTACGCTCCAATCAACGGCATTTCGGCGGGCCTGCCCGCCGTAGCAGCATTACACGCGAAGGCGGGATGGCCGTCGTGGCGGCAGATCGCGTGGATCATCGTCGCGATGGTGGGAGCGCGCTCGTGGGCGATGACCATGAACCGCATCATCGACCTGCGCTACGACCGCGAAAATCCCCGCACGCGCACGCGGGCCCTGGCGACCGGGGCGCTTTCCGTTGGCTTCGCGTGGGGCTTTGCTCTTGTAGCCTCCGGTGTACTCATTTTTGCCGCGTGGCAATTCAACACTCTCGCGCTGGAACTCTCGCCCGTCGCGCTCGCCGTACTGTTTTTTTACTCCTACACCAAACGCTTCACGTCGTGGTCGCACGTCGTGCTGGGATTTTGCCTGGGGATGTCGCCTGCGGCGGCGTGGATCGCCATCGCAGGGTCGCTCGACGCGCGCATGTTGATCCTCTGCGCGGCGGTGACGCTGTGGGTCGGCGGCTTCGACGTGCTCTACGCCTGCCAGGATCTTGAGTACGACAAATCGGTCGAGCTTTTTTCCGTGCCGAAGCGTTTTGGCGTGGCGCGGGCTCTCGCCATTGCCCGCACCATGCACGTGGTGATGATTGGCCTGCTGGCGTGGCTGGCCTGGAGTTTCCACCTGCCGTGGCCGGCCTGGGTGGGAATAGCCGTGGTGGCCACGCTGCTGGCCTACGAGCACTCTCTGGTCTCCGCGAACGACTTGAGCCGGATGAATGCTGCGTTTTTTACGGTGAACGGTTATATTAGTTTATTGTTCCTGCTGTTCTGGGGCGCGGCGGTGGCATTCGCATCGAGGTAGCGTAAGCTTCAGCTTGCGTGCTTTTTGAAAGATGCCAGCGCGAACCGATTGAGATCAAGGTCGGTGGGACGATTGTTTTCGCCGGTGGAAAACGCAAACTAAAGTTTACGCCACTGAAACCGTGACCAACTCACAGATCAATGACGCGCAGCTAAAACCCATCGCCGATAAAGTTCTTGCGGGAGAGCGCCTGAGCTTTGACGACGGCCTCGCCCTTTATCGCTCCCCGGACCTGCTGGCCGTGGGCTGGCTCGCGAATTTCGTGCGCGAAAAACGCCACGGCAACACCTGCTTTTTCAATGTCAACCGCCACATCAATCCCACGAACGTATGCGTCGCGCATTGCAAGCTGTGCGCGTTTGGTCGCGACCCCAACGCGCCGGGCGCGTACACGTTTGCCCTCGAAGAAATTTATCAGCGCGCCGAACAAGGCATGCGCGAAGGGGCGACGGAATTCCACATGGTCGGCGGACTGCATCCCGATCTGCCGTTTGAATATTTTCTCGATTTGATGCGCGGCCTCAAAAAGCGCTGCCCCGCAGTGCATCTGAAGGCCTTCACGATGGTCGAAGTCGGATATTTTTCGCGCATCTCGAAACTCTCGATACGCGACACGCTGCTGGCGCTCAAGGAAGCGGGTGTGGATTCGCTGCCGGGCGGCGGTGCGGAAATTTTCCACCCGCGCGTGCGGAAAATCATCTGCGACCACAAAGTCAGCGGGCAGCAATGGCTCAACATCGCGCGCACGGCGCACCAAATCGGATTGCGGTCCAACGCCACGATGCTTTACGGCCACGTGGAGACCGAAGACGAGCGCGTCGATCATTTGCTCAAGCTGCGGGAATTGCAGGATGAAACGCACGGTTTCTCGGCGTTCATTCCGCTGGCGTTTCATCCGGCGAATACGGGCCTTGCGCACCTGCCGCCGCCGACGGGTTATCACGACCTCAAGTCCATCGCAATCTCGCGCCTGCTGCTCGACAACTTCGACCACATTAAGGCTTACTGGGTGATGCTGACGCCCAGCATCGCGCAAATTGCGCTGCGCTTTGGCGCCGATGACCTCGACGGCACCGTCGTTGAAGAGAAGATTTATCACGATGCCGGGGCCAAGACCGCCGAGTTCACTCCGCGCGTCGAACTCGAACGCCTGATCCGTGAAGCGGGGCGCGTTTCCGTCGAGCGCGACACGCTTTACCGCCCCGTCGATCGCTCGAAAATGCCTCCCCCGCCCGGGCCAAGACCGGACGTCACGCTTTCCATTAACCTGTAGGGGAATTGCTATTTCGTTTCGCAGCCCTCAAGACCTGACCAATATATGACAAAGGCATCCCATCCAGAGCTCGATGCAGAGTTTTCGAGGATCAAAGATGAGCACCGTATAGCCCTCAGAAAAACGGCCTCGCGAGCTGTGCTTGGACCCTCCATCATGCGAGTCTACGCTCGCGGGACCCGAGACGAGCTAATGCCAGTTCTCGAAGACGTTGAGATTGACGACCCTCCCACGATTCGAGACCAAGAAACTTTCCAGACTTGGTTTGACAAGCAATTAAGCCGCGTCGCACACACGATCGACCGCCGAAATTCCCGCAACCGCCGCATTGCTCCGGGCGCAAAGTGGGGCCACGCCACGAAAATTCTCACTCTTTTTGTTCGTGACCTTGTCCTGAAATCACGCTACTTCTCGGACAAAGACGCAAAGAGAATTTCCCAGTATCTTTATGCCCCCATAGACAGCATCGTTATTCGAAGATTGCGAATTCTCGGCGTACGGCCGCCCTTTTCAAAAATCAAGGAAATTGATAGCAGGAAAAAATTCTATGATGTTCAAGAGAAACTTGGATCTGCCGCCAAGAAGGCAGGCATCCCCCGTGTCTGGTTCGATGATAATTGGGGCGACCGCAAGTGATTCGCGACCTCTGACCGCCTACCCTGCACTAACCACTCTCACGGCCGTCGGACCAACTTGCGCGCTTAAAATTTGGGATTATGTCTTGCCAGAATCGCTTTCAACAAGCGCTCCGAGCCCTTTTCTTGGTGTTGCAGGTGAGTCCTTTTTCCGCAATATTTCCCACGCCAGCAAAGCGTAAAACGGCGCATAGCAGAGCCACTGGAAGAATGGATCGAACTGCCAGTCGCCATACGCTCTATAGTTGATGAAAATCTTGTAGGAAAGAAACTGCAGCACGGTGAGCAGGAGCCACGCCGCGCTCGGATAGAAGCATAGCAGTGGCACGATCCACGTGAAATACCACGAATATCCGTTGGGCGCGAAGAGCAGCACCGTGCCGATTAGCAGGAACGCCGCGCGTGTGGGATCGGCGCGCCGAAACGCCAGCCACAGCGCAAGACCAAGCACAACGCCTTCTCCGATTCCTGCCGCTGCTTCATGCGAGGTGGTAATCCACAACAGGACGGGATAAATGCTTGAATTGTAGTTTCGCCAAACGACCTGGTAGTACTTGAGCATCTGAAGAAATTCGCGCCACCCCGAGCGGAACGGCCAGACGCACAGCGCAGTGAAGGCAACACACCCCGCAGCCGCAAGCCACGCGGGCAGCTTCTTGGGCCATCCCGCTCGAATAAACGCCAATGGAATCAGTACAATAGGGAAGGCCTTGGAGAGCGCCCCGGCGGTCAGCGTGAGCGTTGACAATGCCGGATACCGCCGTATAATCAGCAGCGTAGCGACGACACCGGCGATGGCTAGCGCGTCGTTGTGGCCGCTTGAGGCGAATTCGACCACGACCAGCGGATTCCAGGCGTAGATGGCTACCTGGTAGTTCCGTCCCCCAGTCGAACGGATCCACCCGGCGAGCATCGCCGCGACAGCCAGATCGGCGAGCAGAAATGGCAGCTTGAAGCCAACCGGGCCGGGCAGCACGCGCCAGGTCGCGCGAAACACTAACTGAGAGAGTGGCGGATACATCGTCGGGATTTTCGGCGCGGGCATGACGTACCAGCCCGGATCGCGCAGCGGCGCAAGTCGCGGGTCAGTGGGCGCCACGGCGTAGGGGTTCCAGCCCGCGTTCTGAACGTGGCCGTCCCAGCGGTAACGGTGGATGTCGGTGGAGAGTGACGGCGGGTAGGGAAACATCGTCAGGCGAAAGGCCAGCGCGCCCAGCAGGACGACCCACATGACGGCACTGTTATCTCGCGTATGTTCGAGGGCGTAGATTGCGATAAAGTAAAGAACGCCGGCGCCCAGAGCGAGGGCCGTGAATTCGGGGATGTGGACCGACAGGTCCCCAAGGCGGGCCATCGCGGCAAACGTGGCTTCCAGCGCGACGGTGGCGATGAGCGCGATTAGGATTTGAGGCTGAAAGCGACGCTGGAACCCGCTCAAAGTTTATACTCTCGCGTTGCGGTTTTTCGCGGGCAGAAGTTTTGCAAGGGGGGATTTCCGAATTGTATTTCGCGCAACATGCTATGAGTCTCTGGGCCGCCGCGGCGCAAAGCCCGCTGGTGGATTACTGGGCCAAGCTCACTGACCCGAGCCGCAACCCCTTCCGCGGTTTGTATCAACTGAACTCATTTGATCTCGCCATCATGATCCCGTATTTCATCGTCCTGGTGATCCTGGCCGCCTACGGCATGCACCGCTACTATCTGGTGTACGAATATTTCGCGAACCGACACAACATTCCCGGCCCGCCGCCTGCCGTGGCCGAGTGGCCCAAGGTTACCATACAGCTTCCCATCTACAACGAGCGCTACGTCATCGAGCGTCTGGTGGATGCAGTGGCGCGCTTCGATTATCCGCACGAATTGCTGGACATTCAGGTGCTCGACGATTCGACCGACGAAACCGTGCAGGTAGCACGCGCTTGCGTCGAGCGCTATCAGGCGCTGGGATTGCCGATTCACTATCTGCATCGCAACGACCGCACCGGCTTCAAGGCCGGCGCACTGGCCGCGGGACTCGAATCCGCGACCGGCGAATTCGTGGCCATCTTTGACGCCGATTTTGTTCCGGCGCCTGATTTTCTGCGCCGCACGCTGCCTTATCTGGTCGATCCAAAGATCGCCATGGTTCAGACGCGCTGGACGTATTTGAACCGCCATTATTCCGCGCTCACCGAAGTGGAAACGATCTTGCTCGACGGACATTTTGTGATGGAGCACGGCGCGCGGTCGCGCAGCGGGAGTTTCTTCAACTTCAACGGCACCGCGGGCGTATGGCGGCGCTGCGCCATCGATGATGCCGGAGGATGGCAGCACGATACGCTCACTGAAGATACCGACCTCTCCTACCGCGCGCAGCTTCGCGGGTGGAAGTTCCTCTATTTGCCGGACATCGAATGCGCCTCCGAACTGCCCGTGGAGATGAATGCGTTCAAGGCGCAGCAGGCGCGCTGGGCCAAGGGCCTGATGCAGACGGCCAAGAAAATCCTTCCGCGCATGATGCGCTCGAATCAGCCCGCGCAGGTCAAGGCCGAGGCCGTGTTTCACCTGACCGCCAATATCAGCTATCCGTTCATGGTGATTCTCTCCACGCTGCTGCTGCCCGCGATGATTGTGCGCTTCTATCAGGGCTGGTTTCAGGTTCTGTTAATCGATTTCCCGCTGTTCATCGCCTCCAGCTGCTCGATTTCCGGTTTTTATCTGGCCTCGCAGCGCGCGCTCTATCCGAAAACATGGAAGCGCTCGATCCTGTATATGCCGTTCGTGATGGCCGTGGGCATCGGACTCTCCGTGCGCAACGCCAAGGCTGTGCTGGAAGCCATCTTCGGAGTGAAATCGGATTTCGCGCGCACGCCGAAATTCAATATCGACGGGCAGACCGGCACGTGGAAGAAAAAACTCTATCGCAATCGCGCCGGATGGATGCCGTACCTGGAAATCGCGCTGGGCCTGTACTTCGCGATGACCATCGTGTACGCCATCCAGAATGAAAATTATGCCACCACGCCGTTTTTGTTTTTGTTTGTGTGGGGATTTCTCTATACCGGAGTAATGTCGGTGGCCCAGGGCTGGATCGAGCGGTTCCGGTTCGGCGTGCGGCAGGTGCCTCCTTCAGAAGTTCGCCCCGCGGCTTCCGGCGCACCGGGCTTTTAGGGGTTTGTTCATCGGAACCCAGGGTTAAATAGCCTGAGGAAAATGCGACAAGCCTTGTGGGTCGTACCTTTAGGCACGACATTGAGATCCTGTCTTTTTCAGGGGTTTTAACCCCTGATGGCGTTAAAGCGAATTATTCCGCAACCCGTTTAGCCCGCGCTGGTGGTTATTGCTCCCTTCGCAAAGCGCACCGACGGAAATTTATTCCACAAAAGGCAATCTGCTAATCAAATGCCGGAAGCACCGGAATCGCAGCGATCAGCGATTGCGTGTAAGGATGCGCCGGCGCACCGAGGATTTGCGCGGCCGCGCCTGTTTCCACGATACGCCCGCCCTGCATGACGGCGATGCGCGTGGCGAGCTGCGCGACCACGGGCAGGCTGTGTGAAATCAGCAAATATGTGAGCGCGAAATCGCGCTGCAGATTTTGCAGCAGTTCGAGAATCTGCGCGCCGACGGAAACATCGAGCGCGGATACCGGCTCGTCGGCGACCACCAGGCGCGGACGCAACACCAGGGCGCGCGCGATTCCGATGCGCTGCCGTTGGCCTCCGGAAAATTCGTGCGGGTAGCGCGCCAGGGCGTCTTCGCCCATGCCGACCGCGCGCAGAACTTCGGCGACGCGTTCGCGTCGCGCGGCGCGCGCGAGGCCCGGCTCGTGAATTTCCAGCGGCTCGCCAACTATTTCCCCGACGCGCATGCGCGGGTCGAGCGAACCGAAGGGATCCTGAAATACCATTTGCATTTCGCGGCGAAGCGCGCGCAGGGCGGCGCCGCGCGCGGCAAGAAAATCGCGTCCCTCGACGTACAGTTCACCGGAGTCCGGCTCGATCAGGCGCAGGAGCATGCGCGCGAGCGTAGTCTTGCCGCTGCCGGATTCGCCGACAATCGCCAGCGTTTCGCCGGGCGCGAGTTCGAGGCTCACATTGTCGACGGCCGCGACGCCGGAGTTCGCGCCCATAGCGAATGCGCCGGTAGCGCCCGGAAATGTCTTGCGCAGATTTCGCGCTTCAAGAAGCGGCGTCGTTTTTGTTGCGGATGGCTCCATAAGTGTCCGGGCGTCGGGTAGCGTAAGCTTCAGCTTGCGTGCATTTTCCGTTTCATATAATCAAGAGCACGCAAGCTGAAGCTTACGCTACTTAAACCCACGCTCCGCCTCCTCGATGGAATTACCAACTAAAATACAGCGGGCGCGGTGCCCAGGACCAGCGTTGCGCAGCTCCGGCATTGCCACCGTACATTCGGGCACGCGCAGCGGGCAGCGCGGTTCGAATGCGCATCCGGATGGCAATGCGGTAAGCGATGGCACGCTGCCGGGAATCGGTTCGAGCTTATGACGCACCAGTTGCGGCGAAGCGCGCAGCAGCCCGGCCGTGTAGGGATGCCGCGGGCGTTCCAGGACTTCGAGCGCAGGGCCTTCCTCAACAATACGCCCCGCGTAGGTGACCGCGATGCGGTCCGCGACTTGCGCAACCACGCCGAGGTCGTGCGTGATAAACAGAAGCGCGAGGCCGAGGTCTTTCCTCAGGCGCGCCAGAAGCTCGAGGATTTGTTTTTGCACGGTGACATCGAGCGCCGTCGTGGGCTCATCGGCAATGAGCAGACGCGGTTGGCATTGAGAATTCAATGTAGAGGTAGAGCCAGCACCTTTTTCCCGCGGGCTCCAAGTAGAGCCCGCACCCGCCGCCAGCGCTATGGCGATCATGGCGCGTTGCCGCAAGCCGCCGGACAATTGATGGGGATACTGCCGCGCACGCAAGTCGGGCTCAGGCACCGCAGCGCGTTCGAGCGCCGCGATCACGTTGCGGCCCACATCCGGGCGTGCGAGGCCTGGTTGATGCGCGCGAATCGCTTCAGCGATCTGCGCGCCCACGCGCATGACGGGATTGAGCGCGGTCATCGGCTCCTGAAAAATCATGGCAATGTCGCGGCCGCGAATGCCGATGCGCTCGCGCTCCGGGAGCGTAAGCAGATTCACGCGCGAGCCGGACGCGCCGTTCGCGCCCGCCAGCCACGCCTCGCCGCGAACCTTCGCTCCCGGCGGCAGCAGCCCCATCAGCGCAAGCGCCAGCATGGATTTTCCGCTGCCCGACTCGCCGACGAGGCCCAGCGACGCGCCGGAATCCAGCGTGAACGAGACATCGTCGACGGGACGAATCCATCCCGCGGGCGTGGGAAGCTCGACGGTGAGTCCGCGTAATTCGATGAGTGCCGTCACCGGTACATCATAAGACGGATTTTGCATGGCGGGGCACAAACGGCATATATTGACGCCATGCCATCCCCCGAATGTCCGCAATGCCACATGCCTACGGCGAGCGCGCTGGGCAAAATGTTTTGCCCGCAATGCGGGTGGAACCGCGAGGCGGCGGAAAAGCAGACTCGGTTCTTTTTGAGACTGCTGCCGGTGCTGGTGATTGTGTTCGACGCGCCACTGATCATTTGGGTCTTCATCGGACACGCCGAGGTGCCCATTCTTGGATTTCTCGGCGTGATCGCGATCATCCCGGCGATTCTGGTTGTCCTGGTGATGAGGGGAAAAGTGCGCGTTTTCGATTCCGGGACGCCTCCCGCGCCGGTCACGTTGCAGGCCGGGGCGGCTTCCATAACGGCACCCAGCGAAGCGGTGGCCGGACAATACAAGACGCTCACCGAATTGCAGCGCCCCAGGCCGGTGCGCATGAGCCGCCAGGGGAAAATGAGCACGGCGATTATAGTGGTCTCTCTGCTGGTGTTCGCGGGGGTGCTCGTCACCATGGTGCAGTTGCACCCGGGCGCGCCACGCGTGCCTGCTGCCGGAGATGGGGCCACCACGTCCCGTGGCGTCTTGTACGTGCTACCGCTTTGCATGATCGTGGCGGTCGTATTTTTCATGCGGCGCTCGCTCGTGCAGCAGAAATGGCTGCTCTCCATGGGAGAAGTGGCCATGGGGCGGGTAACCAAGCAATGGAACGCGCGCAACGGAAACGGGATCCGTTACGAATTTACGACGCCCGCGGGAGAAACCATCTCCCGCATGACCACGGACGCCTCGCGACAATTGCTCCCGGGGATGGACGTGCCAATTTTTTACGATCCGCGACAGCCAAAAAAACAGGTTGCGCTGTGCGCGTCGTTTTATGAAGTTCAGTCGGCTGCACTGCGATGAGCCGCGGTGGATTCGACCCATTGCCGATGGCATCCGGGCCTATATTCAAACGGACAGTGCGGAACATTCTAAAGCACGCGGAGGAACTGTGATGAGATACGGCGTGGCGTTGCGTCTGCTTCTTTCGACGACCTTTCTATTTGCCATTGCAGTTCTGATTCAGCCAGTCATCGCTGATGACGGCGAGAGCGTCCTGACCGTTGACCACTATGTTTCGACACGCTCCACAGTTCCCTTCATGGCCGGACAAATCGCACCAATCTACGTGCGGGAGCGGCTCCTGCCGGGTACTGTTCTTCGTGCTGCCTCCCTGGCCGATGATGTGGTGCTGTTCATTCATGGAGCAGGCACGCCAGCCGAGGTGGCGTTTGACGTGCCATACCAGGACTATAGCTGGATGGCGTACCTGGCGCAGGCGGGCTTCGATGTTTTCGCCATGGATGTCACCGGGTACGGACGGTCGGTGCGGCCGACGGCGATGAACGATCCCTGTAATCTTTCGCGTGACCAGCAGGCGGCGTTTGTTCCCAGCCTCCTCTCCACGCAATGTCAACCGAGCTACGCGCGGCAGATGACCACCATCGCGTCTGATTGGAACGATATCGGCGCGGTGGTCGACTATATTCGAGCGCTGCGGCACGTGGATCGAGTGGACTTGGTTGCCTGGTCGCTGGGTGGGCCGCGAGCCGCTGGATATGCCTCACAGCATCCCGAAAGGGTGCGGAAATTGGTGCTGCTGGCTCCGGCATACAATCGGGCGGCGGCGGCAAGCGCTCCAGCGCAAGTGCCCGCTGAAGGCCCAGCCATGAATACACAATCGCACGAAGAGTTCACCGCAAACTGGGATCGCCAGGTAGGTTGTCAGGACCAATACGCTCAGGCAGCCAGCGAAAGCGTATGGTCCGAAATGATGAAGTCGGACCCGGTCGGGGCCACGTGGGGCACGGGAGTGCGGCGCGCTCCTCAGGTGACCACCTGGGGCTGGACCGCCGCAGTTGTGTCGAAGACACAGATCCCAACCCTCATGGTCACGGGTGAACACGATAAGCAAGTGCCCTCGGAGCGGGTGCGAGAACTCTACGCGGACCTCGCTTCACGCCAAAAGGTGTTCATCGATCTGGCCTGCTCCTCGCACAACGCCATGTGGGAGAAGAACCATCTGCTATTGTTTCGCGCGTCGCTGGAATGGCTGAAGCGGGGCTCGGTCAACGGAAAGCAGGAAGGAATGTTGCGCCTGGGATATGAAGGCGCAAAAGAGTTTCAGCAATGAGCATCCGCTACGATTTCCGGGTGGCCAAAATCAATTCTCAGTGAGGCGAAGCTTGCTTGGCGAGGTCGCGGCCTTCGAGGATCACGGCCTGGAACGCCGCATCCGCGCGAACTCCGTCTCGAACCAGGTCCTTAAGCTGCTCGTTCACCTGCTTCACGCGAGGATCGTTGGGGTCATGATTGCCCTGCAAGCTGTCCGTCGCCGCTAAAATCTGTCTTCCCCTTTGAGCGATGTCGCGTCCTTGTGAAACATAGACCTGCTTGGCTGCGTACAACCGTTCTTCCCATTTGCTGCGGCCCGGAAAATCGGAGTCGACTCCTTGCAGTATGGTCTTCACCAGCGTAGCGCGGTCCTGAGAGTCGATCTGGTTCATGAACGCTTCCATCCGTTCCAGAGCTTGCAACGGGGTCTGCGCCGCACCCGGCTTGCTGGACCCCGCAGCTCCTCCGGATTGTCCAATCCCAGCGTTGAGGCTGCTGCCAAGTCCGCTTCCGGATCCCGAGGAACCCAGGACCGACGCAGAGGGGAGATCTTCATTGGTAATAACTTTCCTGGGCGGTGCGTTGCTCTTGTCTTTTTGCGCCTGCCGGGCCAAGTCGCCGAGCGAAGGCGAGTCCTGGCTGTGCCCCGGCAAACCAAGGAGCAAGGTCAACGCGCATGCTGCAAACAGAGGCAGGGTTCGACGCATAACGTCCTCCACCGGCCCGCGAACACAGCGGGCACACTTCCATGCTTACCCGCGGAAACGGGGGGCGCCATAGACCGAAGGTACAGGTATGCGGAAAGGGTAATACGCGGGGGCCGGCCGTCTGGAAATCGGGAATGCTTCCGATGCGACGATCTATTTGAGGTGCGCCACAAACAGGATCAACTCGAAAATTACGACGGGAATCATGGCCAGCAAGGCATAGGACAGGATTCTCTTTGCCAGTGAGGCAGACGGCCGGTTTTCAATTCGCTTTTGCGAGCGGTCTGTGACTTGGACCTTTTCGGGATGTTCCAGATCCGCGGCAAATTGCCGGGCGCTGGCGTATCGCTTTTCGGGATCCCGTTCGAGGGCTCGAAAAATGATCTCCTGTATCTCCGGAGAAATTTCGGGATTGATTTCGCGCGGCGGCATGGGATCGTTCACCAGACGGTCGTTCATCACGGCCAATGGATTTGGACCGTTGAATGGCGTGTGCGCCGTTAGCATTTCGAAGAGGATGACTCCAAGCGCGTAGACGTCGCTGCGAGCGTCGCCGCGCTTCCTCTTGATTTGTTCCGGGGAAATATAGTCCGGCGTGCCCATGGCGTTCGACAACTTTGAAAACGTCAGGCGGCGCGCTCCCTCGGCGCCGGAGATGCCAAAATCGATAAGCTTGATGCGGTCGTTCTCGCCCACCATGATATTTTCCGGTTTCATGTCGCGGTGAACGATGCCTCGACTGTGGATATAGTCCAAGGCTTCGCAGACACCGATGGTAATGCGGGTAGCGCGGTCGGCAGAAAGCTTTCCCTGCTTGGTCAGAATTTCGCGGAGAAAGCGCCCTTCCACCCACTCCATGACGATGCAGAGCTGGTCGAGGTCGTCGCTCGGCATGGTTTTCACAATGCTGGGGTGATCTAATTTTTTGCCGATGGCCCGCTCCCGTTGAAAGCGGCTATAGAACGTAGGATCACATTCCAGTTCAGGGTGGGGGATTTTGATGGCTACGAGCTGGCCCGTCCGCAAATCCGTGGCGCGATAGATCGAAGTCATCGACGTGCGTATGGCGGGCGCCTCGATGCGGAAAAACTCAAATCGATCGCCGGGCTGGAGCGCTGTCATCAACATATGCAACCTTCCTGGTTCCTTCAGGCACGCATCCCTCTAGGATGAAACGATATCCGGCAGGCTCTAAAGGAGGCATAAGCAATTCGTTTATGTGTCATAAACGTCTTAAACCGGAATGGAATCAGTGAGTTAGCATTCACAGGTGCGTGCAGGTCCTGGCCAGCAACCCTCAAAATTAGAGGGACGGAACGTGTTACGGATGCATGTGAACATTGGGTGATAGCCGATGAACAACACCCGCGCCGATCTGAAACTCTTGAAACCATTCCTCATTGAACCTGCAGCACCAATACCAGTACACTGAATCCCGACAGCCGGAGCGCGGTTGAACCGATCTTGAAATGGCCTCGGACCCTCATTCTTCTCTAAACTGGAAAGCGCTTTTTCGCGTTCCCGGATTCCCCTTCTTTTTCGTGGCCATGCTTATCTCCTTGTTTGGCACAGGGATGAACTTCGCGGGTGTGACCTGGTACGTGCTGGGGGCCACCCATTCCACCGTGAAGGTGAGCCTGATCGTGATCCTGGTAACGCTGCCTGGACTGGTGGTGCCTCCCTTCGGCGGCGTGCTGATTGACCGGGTGGACCGTCGATATCTCGGCGTTACGATTGACGCGCTGCGTGCCGTGCTGGTGCTGGGGACCGCGGCGCTGGCTTATGTGGGCCGTCTGGCCCTGTGGGAGCTGTACTCGATGGTCCTGCTGTTGGGCGTGGGATTTGCGATCTATTGGTCCACGACAAATGCGCTGGTGCAGGAACTGGTGCCGCCGGAAAAACTCGTCGCGGCCAACGCCACAGTATTGATCGCCGTGCAAGGTGGAATGACTGCTGCCGGGGCGCTGGTTGGATTCACGTATGAACACTGGGGGCTGGCGGGAATTCTCGGCATAGACGGAACGACGTATCTGCTTTCAGCGATCTGCCTGCTCCTGTTACGGCACGGGTATTACGCACCGCACGAAGCCCACAACACGCGGCTGCTGTCCTCCTCCCCGACCATCGAAGCGCCACCGGAAATGTCCGAGCCATCCTTGATGCGCACCGACGGGGAGTCTACCGGGGTAACCAGCGTTTTCGCGGATATCATAGAAGGGCTGGAATATTTGCGGCAGCAGCCACGCGTGATGGCCCTGGGGATCACCTATTCGTGCATGATGGCCGGGGTGATCAGCGCGAATATCCTGGTGGTGGCGCTGGCAAAAGATTTGCTGTCCGCGGGCGCGCGCGGATACGGATACATCGAGGCCGGGTGGGCGCTCGGTGCGATCGCCGGGGGCCTGGCAGCAGGGTCGGCGGCACGAAAGCGGCCCTACAGTGTGCTGATTCTGGCGCTGGCCACGCTGGCCATCGGACATACGCTGTTTCCCTACGCTCATTTTCTGGCGACCGCGGTGGCCATGAACGCTCTTTTCGGCGCCTGCCGCGCGCTGGGCGGGGTGTTGACGCAGACCTCTATCATGTCCGCCGTGCCCAGGCGGCTGATGGGCCGCACGCAATCGGCGTTTTCAGTGATTGGAACAGTTTTGCAACTGATCATGAGCTTTACGCTGGGATGGTTCGCGCAACACGTCACGCTTTCGATCGCGTTTCTGCTGCTTGGCGCGATCTACGGCGGAGGTGTCCTGTCGGCGCTGCGCGTAAGAACGCTTTCCGTGGGCGCGGGGGAAACGCCAACGCCGGCTGTGAGTTAAGCCGGGAAACGAACAAATAGCAAAACCAGCCGGAAAGCGATAGCATCAACTTAGCAGGGAGCCTCTATGCTCGTGAAAATCGAGGTCTATAACGACGGTGAAATGTGGTGTGCACGCGGCATCGGCGAGGACATTTTTACGCAAGGTCAAACCGTGGACGAGCTGTATGCCAACATTAAGGAAGCTGTTGCAATTCATTTTGTGACCGGGGCAGAGTTACAAAAATGAAGAGATATCTGATCGTAATTCAACAAACAGACGGCAGGTACTCCAGCTATTCACCTGATCTCCCTGGTTGTGTTTCCTCTGGAAAAACACGCGAAGAAGCGGAACGGAACATGCGCGACGCCATCGAATTCCACGTCGATGGTCTGAAGGAAGAAGGATATCCAGTGCCGGAACCGCACGCCTCTTCGTCGTACGTTGAACTTCCTGTCTGATCTGGCCTTCAGAGGTAATCACGCGAGGAGTTGGTGCGCCCGGATTCACTCACCACTACTTGCTGCACCCACGGGCGCGATATATGATTCCTGTGCATGAATCGAATTCGACAAGCAAGTGAACCATTGGCCCTGATTATGAGGCAACAGGGAGCTATCTGGTGGGAACCGCTGTCGGGCGGAAGTTTCCGAATCGAAGTCCCGAAGGGAGGTAGGGGCGGCAAACTTGAACCGTACAAAGTACTCCCGCGAATGCTGGAATCGGCAGCGGATTTCATCTTAACGGGCAAACGGCCACTGCGGGGAGCACTAGACCCTATACCGTTCAATGCCGCGTCTCGCCCCGCACATACGGTCCGTACCGGCGCTAGAAAGCACCGCGATAAGGGACGCCGGTGAAGACAACCCCGCCGGGGCGGGCGCAGGAGTATCTGTCTTGAGTACCGCGGAATTCGCGGCAAAGCTCAATCGAAGGCACAAAGCAGCGCTGTGCGCGACGCTGATATGCGTGGGGCTCATTTTGCTGCTAGGCGGTGGGGCTCCTCCCGCTGTGGGGATTCGCCCTGCTGTGGGTATCATGTTTTTAGGGATGGCATTCAGTTGGGCTCTTGGCTCAAACAGCCGTCTGGTACACTGGCTATTCGTTGTTTTTGGTCTACTTCTACTCCTTTCGGTGGCACCGGACCCATTTGTGTGGTCTCGAGGGAAGCCCGAAATCATCAAGGACACAATTTCTGTCATTGCAGCCGATCGTGACCTGGCGAAATACGACTTGTCACTTATGACGCATGAGACAGATAAGCAAGAACAGCGCAAGGACCAAGAGGAGTTCAATAAGGCCAATGATGAACTGTCTAAGGACGAGCAGGAATTGCGAAGCTTGCAAACTGAGAGCACATTTCGCCATGTCGTGAAGAACGACTGGGGAGAGCTTGCGGCGGGTCTATTGCTGCTGAGTGCCGGGCTGGGACTGATAGCCGGAGTCAAACCAGCGCGTCAGTATCAGTCTGAATAACCGCGATAACCATCCAAACAGCTAGAAGCTCGCCCGCTCGATGATTTGCCGGATGTACTCAGGATCAGACTCGCGGGGGCCCTCAAATATCTTAGACCAGTTCTTGCCCTCAGGCCCGCTTAAGCGAATTTGCAGGCCGGCTCTTTTTTGGTCTATTAAAATCTCTGCTTGCCAATCTCCAGGAAGCTTATCCATTCCTGCTCGGACAGCAGCTTCAATAGCGCCACGCTTATCAGGCAAAACAATTGTGTTCGCAAAAATCGTGCCAGGCATATGGCCCCTCTCGCTGCTCATTCTACTACGGGCCACACTGTTACTAGAACAGCTTCTTGCGTATAGGCCTGAATCCTGGCACTTGCCCTGGAAATGTCCGCGCGGGCGCGACGCCCCTCGTTGGAATATGAGTTATGGCGAAGGAGAGTCTCAGAGATAATCGCGAGAAGAACCTTCCAGGAACGCGCGCAGTTTGCGGGAGCGCGACGGGTGGCGCAGCTTGCGTAGCGCCTTGGCTTCAATCTGGCGGATGCGTTCCCGCGTGACGGCGAAGGACTGTCCAACTTCCTCAAGCGTGTGTTCGGAGCCGTCGTCAAGTCCGAAGCGCATCTTGATGACTTTTTCCTCCCGCGGCGTCAGCGTCTTCAACACCGACGAAGTCTGTTCCTTGAGGTTGAGGTTTATGACTGCGTCGGACGGCGAAACGACGGCCTTGTCCTCGATGAAATCGCCCAGGTGAGAATCTTCTTCTTCGCCGATGGGAGTCTCGAGGGAAATCGGCTCCTGCGCAATTTTCAGAATCTTGCGCACTTTCATCACCGGAATATCCATGCGCTTGGCGATTTCCTCGGAGGTAGGCTCGCGGCCCAGTTCCTGCACGAGCTGGCGGCTGGTGCGAATCAATTTGTTGATCGTCTCGATCATGTGCACCGGGATGCGGATGGTACGGGCCTGATCGGCGATGGCGCGCGTGATGGCCTGGCGGATCCACCATGTGGCATAAGTGGAAAACTTGTAGCCCCGGCGCCACTCGAATTTGTCCACGGCCTTCATCAAGCCGATGTTGCCTTCCTGAATCAGGTCCAGAAACTGCAGGCCGCGGTTGGTATATTTTTTGGCGATGGATACCACGAGGCGGAGGTTGGCTTCGATCAGCTCTTTTTTGGCTTGCTCGGCTTCGGCTTCTCCCCGAAGTATCACCTGGAGCATGCGCTTGAGGTCGGTAAGCCCGGTTTCGCTGGAGACTTCGATTTCGCGCAGTTCCGTGCGGCGCGTGCGAAGTTCCTTGCGCGCTTCGCTGGCGTGGTCGCCTTTCGAGGCGTCGGCGCGGCGCTCGAGCTTGCCCGTTTCGCGTTCGAGGGACTGCAGGCGCTCCACCGTGTGGCGGATCTTATCGATCAGGCGTTTCTTCTCGAACAGGTGGAATTCGAGGGAGCGCGCCAGCTGCGACATTTCGATGCGCATTCGCGAGACGGAATATTTCAAGCGGATATAGGAGCGCTTTTTCGACTTCGGCATGCGCTCGAGTTTCGCGGCTTCCTTCAAACAGTCGAGGTACAGTTTGGCAATCTTGTCCAGGACCTTGAGAGTCTTCTTGGTCTTGTTTTCGATTTTCTCTTCGGTGAGTTCTTCGTCGTCGAACTGGACGATTTCCTTGATCGAGCGCGTGCCTTTGCGGAGGTCTTCGCCGATGGTCAGCAGTTCCTTGAGGATGATGGGGGAGCGCGTGATCGTCTTGAGCACGAGTAACTGGCCGCGCTCGATGCGCTTGGCGATGGCGACTTCGCCCTCGCGCGTGAGCAGCGGCACGGTGCCCATTTCGCGCAGGTACATGCGAACCGGGTCGTTGGTCTTTTCGAGCATGCCCGGTGTGAGGTCGAGGTCGCTCGAATCCTCGGCTACGGGAAGTTCGTCTTTGGACTCGACTTCGGGAGCTTCGGTGGCGGCAGGATCGGCAGTGGCGCGGGCAGCTTTTGCAGCGGCCAGGTCTTCGTAGATGTCGATTCCGTAACGCTCGAAGGTGGAAAGGAGGTCGTCGATCTCTTCGGAGGAATGCACCTCGGCGGGGAGGGTGTCATTTACTTCGTCGTAGAGGAGGTAACCGCGCTCCTTGCCCAGGGCAATGAGCTGCCGTATCTGATCGTATTTTTCCTCAATGGCCAGGGCCAAGAGAGCCTCCCCAAATCAAACGCGGACTGCCATTCGCGCGGGCTCATGATGGCTCCGCGCATCACAAATCACCTGCCGGCGAAATCTGCAGACACCGAAGCCCAAGTTACGTGACTCATGTTGATTTTGAAAAAGAAAGCCCACCGGTGAGGTAACCCTTTGCCTTGCGCTCGATGCCATTGGTTTCGCCTGCCCCTGATCTCCCAGGGAAGCGCCGTACATAAGTTTAGGATGCATGTTGCCCTTCCTACGTTACATCGCCCATTAGGCGAAACCGCAACAAGCTACACGGGGGCTGGCGAATGCGTCAACTTATTTTGTCGCGTTCGTGAGCGTCTATACAACATTTCTGTGGGGGAAACCGTTGCTGTAATTCTGCCTCCGGTGGAGGGCTGCTTGCGGGGCCATCCTGAGTGTTGCGTTGGCAGTTTGATCGGGGTTAGCATGGCGCTGGGTCCCTGCGGAGATAGCCGTTGATGAAACGGTGGCTGACGCGGGGCCGTCCCTCAGGGAGCGACACTTTTCATGCGGCTCCTCGCGTGTATTTCGGTCTTACTGCTGCTGATGGGTGCAGCTACGGGTCTGTTAGCGCTGCAGCGCGGAGGATCCACTCAAGAGGACCAGTTCGGCACGGCGAGAGAAGCGTTCACAGGCGGGGATGAAGACCCCAATGCCAAGAGCGAATATTCCTGGTCCCGCCTTCGCTACACGCCCTCCGACGGCAACTACCGGGGTTACGGATTCAGCTACGGGAGATGGTCGACAGATTATCCCAAGGCAGACCGCCAGTTTCTCATTGCACTCAAACGCCTGACGCGCATTCAGGCGCGGCCCACCGAGCAGGTCGTCGACCTCGACGCGCTCGATGCCACGGGAACCCCGGTAATTTTCAATTATCCCTGGGTCTATGCGGTTCAGGTGCAGAGCTGGACGTTTAATGAGGCCGAAGCCAAGCGCCTGCGCGAATATCTCCTCAAGGGCGGATTCCTCATGGTGGATGATTTCCATGGCGCTGACGATTGGGAACACTTCATGAGGGGGATGCTCATGGTATTCCCCGACCGCCCCATCGAAGACCTGACCGACAAGGATGAAATCTTCCACGTTCTCTATGATTTAAGCGACCGTTTCCAGGTGCCCGGCGAGCAGTACGTGAGCACCGGCAGAACTTGCGAAAAATGTCCCAACGAGGCGGAATGGCGGGGGATTCGAGACGACCGGGGCCGCGTCATGGTGGCCATCTGCCACAACATGCACCTGGGAGACGCCTGGGAATGGGCTGACGACCCCCGCTATCCGGAGAAGTTCGCATCGCTGGCGTTTCGGATTGGCATCAACTACGTCATGTACGGAATGACGCACTAAGAACGCACTGCTCATCCTCCTCCTGAAGATTCCTTGCCGGGCCATTCTCCGTCTTGCGTTCCTGCTTTGATTCGCTGTAGCATGGCCAACTAGTCCTCGCTGAATCTGGCTGTTGCTGAAGCGACGGTTGACATGGGGCCGTCTAACTTAGTTAAGAACTTCACATATGAGGCTCCTCGCGCGCATTTCGGTGCTTGTGCTGCTGATGGGTGCAGGGACTGGTCTGTTAGCCCTGCAACGTGGCGGATACGCGCAAGAAGACCAGTACGGCAACGCGCGAGAAGCCTTCACGGGTGGTGATGAAGACCCCAATGCGAAGAGCGAATACTCGTGGTCGCGGCTTCGCTATACAACCGCCGGGCGCGGTTACGGCGGATATGGCTTTTACGGTGGCGGGAATTGGTCCCGGGATTATCCCAAAGCCGACCGCCAATTTCTGATTGCCCTGCGCCGCCTCACGCGCATTCAAGCCCGGCCCACGGAGCAAGTGGTCGACCTCGACGAAAAGGATGCCACTGGGACGCCGATCATTTACAACTACCCATGGGTCTACGCCGTTCAGGTGCAGACCTGGACGTTCACCGAACCGGAAGCCAAACTCCTGCGCGAATACCTGCTCAAGGGCGGCTTCATCATGGTGGACGATTTCCACGGCACTGCCGATTGGGAGCGCTTCATGTCCGGGATGCTCATGGTGTTTCCCGACCGTCCCATTGAAGACCTGACCGACAAGGATGAACTGTTTCATGTGCTCTACGATTTGAGCGAACGCTTCCAGGTGCCCGGTGAACAATACGTAAGCACCGGCAGGACCTATGAGAAAGACGGCTACGTGGCGGAGTGGAAGGGAATTCGGGACGACCGCGGCCGCATCATGGTGGCCATCTGCTTCAATATGCATTTGGGAGACGCCTGGGAATGGGCCGACGATCCCCGCTATCCGGAGAAGTTCGCATCGCTGGCGTTTCGGATCGGTATCAACTATGTCATGTACGGAATGACGCACTGACGGCGAACTTCGGGCCGCGAATCCTAGGATCAGACTAAATGATCCTGAATCGGGCTGAACGGGTGCGGGCTGTATTCTTACGGTGAACGTTTTAAATGAAGCGTGCAGCCCGCGACAAAAATGTTTGAATTTCTATTTAAATATCCGCGCGCCGTATTCTCCAAGGGAAGCCTTGTGCTGCTGGGGGCCTGGCCGAAGTGGGTTCTAGTTATTTTTCTTTTGGCCGCGGCCGCGGGTCTGGCCTGGTTGATTCGTTCCAAACTCCCCCAAGCATCGCCGCATGTGAGGAACTGGAAGGCTGGGGTCATCTGGCTACTGCAATTCGCCCTGGCGGCGCTGCTGCTGATCTTGTTGTGGCAGCCGGCCATCCTGGTGGCGGAACTGCGTCCGCAACAAAACATCATCGCGGTTTTGGTGGACGATTCACGCAGCATGTCCATCGCGGATAATGGCGCGACACGGGAATCCCAGGCCATCAGCGCACTCCAAGGCGGCGTGCTCAACGAATTGCAAAAGAAATTTCAGATTCGCCTCTACCGTGTCGATGGCGGCATGGCGCGGATTGCCAAGCTGGACGATTTGAAAACGGCTGCCCCAGCCCCGGCTACGCGCATCGGAGACGGATTAAAGCAACTGGCTGGTGAAGCGGCGGATCTGCCCATCGGTGCGGTGGTGCTGCTGAGCGATGGGGCCGACAATTCCGGCGGGATCGATCTGGATACGATCTCCACGTTTCGCAGCCGGCGGATTCCCGTGCACACGGTTGGCTTTGGCCTCGAGCAAGTCCCTCACGACATCGAAGTGGATGACGCCACGGTCGCGCCACGGGCCCTGGCCGATTCGCGGCTGGCCGCAAAAGTCAGTTTTCACCAGCGCGGGTATGCCGGACAGAAATCCATGCTGACGGTTCGCGACGGCAACAAAGCTCTGGCCGCGCGTCAGATTACCTTTGCCCCCGATGGCCAGACGCAGAACGAAACGCTGCTGTTCAACGCCGGCCCCGCCGGTTCCAAGACGCTTCAATTCACGATTGACCCGCTATCGGGCGAAGACAACAAGGCCAACAACGGCGTCACACGTTTGGTAAATGTCGAATCCAGCAAGCGCCGCATCCTGTATGTCGAGGGCGAACCCCGCTGGGAATACAAATTTATCCGGCGCGCGGAGCAGGATGACCGCATCGTCAGCATCGTCTCGATGCTGCGCACCAGCGAAAATAAAATCTATCGCCAGGGGATCGACGATCCGAAGGAACTGGCCGATGGCTTTCCTTCCCGCGTCGAGGATCTTTTCGGATACCAGGGACTCATGATCGGGTCGGTGGAAGCTAGCTACTTCACGCCGGGGCAGAAGGAATTGATCCAGCAGTTTGTGGACCGCCGCGGCGGCGGGCTGCTCCTGCTCGGCGGGCGGGCTTCGCTGGGCGATGGAGGCTGGCAGGCGTCGAGCCTTGCGGATCTGCTTCCCGTCGTTCTTCCCAACAAAAAGGGAACGTTTCACCGTGATCCTGCCAACGCGGAACTGACTCCCGTTGGCGCCGACAACATCATCACGCGCCTGGTCGAGGATCCTGCGAAAAACGTGGAGCGCTGGAAAAAACTTCCCTACTTGATGGACTACCAGGAAGTGGGTACGCCGAAACCCGGCGCGGTGGTGCTGGCGGAAATGAGCGTGGCCGGGCGAAAAATGCCTCTTCTGGTCACGGAGAATTACGGGCGCGGAAGAACCGCGGTGTTGGCCACCGGCGGCACGTGGCGCTGGCAGATGAGCCAGCCCCTCGAAGATCAGACGCACGAAGAATTCTGGCAGCAACTGCTGCGCTGGCTGGTCACGGACACGCCCGGCCATGTGGTCGCTTCCGTGCCCAGCCAGATGCTGCTTGACGATGGACGCTTGAAATTTTCCGCTGACGTGCGCGATAAGAATTATTTGCCGGCTGCGGACGCCAAAGTGCAAGCGCACATCCTCGGGCCGGGAGGGTTGGCGGCTCAGATTGACTTGACTCCGGACCCCAATTCCCCGGGCACGTTCCATGCCGATTGGACCGCCGATCAGTCCGGGTCCTATCTCACCGAGGTGATCGCGTCGCGGGGCAATGACGAGCTAGGTCGCGACGTTTTGACGTTTGCGCGCATGGACGGCGTCGCCGAAAATTTCCATACCGGACAAAATCGCGAGCTGCTCGAAAAACTTTCCGAACAGACCGGCGGACGCTACTGGAAGCCGGAGGAACTTTCCCGCCTGCCCAGTGAAATTTCCTATTCCGAGGCAGGCATCACGGTGCGCGACACCAAGGACTTGTGGAACATGCCCATCGTTTTCCTTCTGCTTCTGCTTCTGCCTTCCTCCCAATGGCTCTTGCGGCGGAAGTGGGGGGTGGTATGAACGCTCGCCGGAAGATTATGCGCGGGGCCACACTGGTGCTCGGTTGCTGCTTCGCTTTCTTGGGGCTGTGCGTGCGTTCTGCGCAGGCCGCGCCGTACTACGTTACAGTGGCCGGCCTCGGCGGTGAGCCCGATTACGAGCAGCGCTTCACGGCGCTGGCTAAGGAACTCGACAAATTGTTCAAGGCTGGAGCCAGCGACGCGCACGTGTACACATTTACCGGGGGCGATGCCACCAAAGCGCATTTGACCGATACTCTGGGCCAGATCGCGCATCAGGCCAAACCTGAGGACGATTTCACGCTGATTCTGATCGGCCACGGCTCCTTCGACGGCGAAGAATACAAGTTCAACCTGCCGGGGCCGGATATTTCCGGCGAGGAGCTGGCGGTGTTATGCGACCGCATCCCCGCCAAGCGCCAATTGATCGTCAATACCACCAGCGCCAGCGGAGGCTCGATCGGCGCGCTGCAAAAGCCCGGACGAATCGTCATCGCCGCGACGAAAACCGGCACTGAGAAAAACGCCACCGTGTTTGCGCGCTACTGGGTGGACGCGCTGGGCGACGCCTCGACGGACATCGACAAGAACGAAGTGGTCAGCGCGCTCGAAGCGTTCCAATATGCCGACCGCAAGACGGCTGCATTTTACGAGTCGCAGAAACGTCTGGCGACAGAACACGCGGTGTTTGAAGATACCGGCAAAAAAGACGCCGTGCGCACAGCTTCCACGGAAAATGGAGAGGGGCTGCTGGCCGCGAATTTTCCCCTGCTCCGTCTCGGATCCGCGCAGAAGGCTGCGAACGACCCGGCCAAGCGGGCGCTGCTAGATAAGAAGGAAGACCTCGAACGAAAAATTGACACGTTGAAATACCAGAAGGCGGCCATGCCTGTTGCGGACTACAGGAAACAACTCTCCGACGCGCTCCTCGAACTGGCGAAAACGCAGGAGGCTCTCGACAAGTGAACGGACGGGCCAGACGCTACGTGACACAAATTTTCCGTTGTGGCGTGGTGTGTCTGGCGGGCCTTGCTGGCGCAACCCTCGGTTGGGGCGCGACGCCTGACGATTGCCACGCCCTGAGCAAACACGGCCATGGCGCCGAAGCGGAGAAATGCTACGAATCGCTTACCACCACGCGAGATCCTTACCTCCGCGCCGAAGGCTACTGGGGCACGGAGAATTATCAGGAGGCCAACAATCAGTTTCGCATCGCGGTGGCAGCATCGCCCGCGAACGCGATGTACAAGGTCCGCTGGGGCCGCTTGTTTCACGAACGCTTCAACAATACCGACGCCGCGAATCTCTTCCAGGAAGCTTTGGAGAAAGACCCCAAGAACGCGCAGGCCTACTACGGCCTCGCTCTGGTGAGCGCCGATGGGTTCGACAACAAGGCCATTGAATATGTGACCAAGGCAATCGAACTCGATCCCAAGCTCTTCGAGGCCCACGAGCTGTTGGCCAGTCTGCTGCTGGAAGACTCGGACGAAGCGAAGGCGTTTGAGCAGGCGGACGAGGCGCTGAAGATTTCTCCCGAGGCGCTCGACGCCATGGCCATCCACGCGGCCATCGAAGCCCTGGCCGACCGGTCGCCGGACGCCTGGTTTGCAAAAATGCTGCAGGTCAACCCGACGTACGGGGAAGGGTATGCGCTCGTCGCGCATCATCTGGTCCTGAATCGCCGCTACGGGGACGGAATTGCGTATTACCGGAAGGCAATTGAGTTGGACCCCAAGCTGTGGTCGGCCCGCTCGCAGCTCGGCATCAACCTGATGCGCATGGGTCAGGAAGATGAACCGCGCAAGCAGTTGGCTATGAGTTACGACAATGGCTTCCGCAACGAAGAGACCGTCAATAGCCTTCGCTTGCTTGACAGTTACAAGAATTTCGTCACCTTCAAGGACGATACGACGATCCTCAAGCTGCACAAAAAGGAAGCCGACCTGCTGCGTCCTTATTTCGAAGAAGTACTCAAGCAGGCGATTGCCGATTATTCGAAAAAATACAAGATGAAATTGCCGGGGCCGGTGCAGGTGGAAGTTTATCCCGATCACGAAGATTTTGCCGTGCGCACCATGGGCATGCCCGGCCTGGGCGCGCTGGGCGTCACGTTCGGCGAAGTGGTCGCCATGGACAGCCCTTCCGGCCGGCCGCCCGGTGAATTTCATTGGGCCAGCACGCTGCGGCACGAGATGAGCCACGTGTTTATTCTCACGGCCACAAACTTCCGCGTTCCGCGCTGGTTCACCGAGGGGCTCGCGGTGCACGAGGAAACCGAAGCTTCACCGGAATGGGGCGACCGCATGACCCCGGACATCGTCGTCGCCATCCGCGAAAAAAAGTTGCTGCCTGTCGAAGATCTCGACCGCGGCTTTATCCGTCCCGAATACCCGGATCAGGTATTGGTGTCCTACTATCAGGCCGGGCGTATCTGCGACTACATCAAGGAACGCTGGGGCGCGGACAAATTACTCGACATGGTGCATTCGTTCGCCAAGAGAACGACCACACCGGATGTGATCCGCCAGGAACTGGGCATGGCTCCAGAAGAATTCGACAAGGAATTCATGGAGTGGCTGAACAAGGACGTCGGCAAGACGGTGGCAAACTTCGACAACTGGCGCACCAGCATCAAGGACCTGGTGGAACAAGCCAAAAACAAAAATTACGATGCTGTTCTCAAAGAAGGCGAGATTGTCCGCAGCCTGTATCCGGACTACGTCTATCCCGCGAATCCCTACGAGTTTATGGCTCAGGCGGATGTGGCCAAGGGAGACAAGCCCGCCGCCGCCGCAATCCTCACGGCCTATGAGAAGATGGGCGGGCACAACCCTCCGGCGCTGAAGCAACTTGCCTCACTCGAGGAAGAACTCGGCAAGCCGGCCGAGGCGGCCGCCACGCTGGAGCGCCTCAACTATGTGTATCCGGTGGATGAAGACCTTCACCACCATCTCGGTGATTTGTGGCTCGAACAGAAAAATTATCCCGGGGCAATTCAGGAATACAATGCCGTACTCGCCATGCAACCGCTGGACAAGGCAGCCGCGCAATACAATCTGGCCCGCGCTTATCTCGCCGCGGGACAGAAGGACCTGGCCGAGGATCATGTGGTCTCGTCCCTGGAAGCCGCGCCCAGCTATCGGCCCGCTCAGAAATTGTTGCTGCAACTGAAGGATTCCAACGAAGGGAAATGAACACATGGCCTCCATTGCACAGCTCGATCCGGATTCCGCGGAACTGAAAAAGCGCATCGAACGCTTTCAGACGGTGCGCGACAACATTCTGACTCAGGTCCGCAAGGTAATCGTCGGACAAGAGGAAGTGATCGACCAGATATTAATCTCGCTGTTTGTGGGCGGCCATTGCCTGATCACCGGCTTGCCGGGCACGGCGAAGACGCTCATGGTCCGCACGATTGCCCAGACGCTCGGCCTGGAGTTCAAGCGCATTCAGTTCACGCCCGACCTGATGCCCTCCGACATCACCGGGACGGACATCATCGAGGAGGACCCCACCACGGGGCACCGGCGGTGGACCTTCGTGCCGGGACCGATTTTCGGAAATATCCTGCTGGCCGACGAAATCAACCGCACGCCACCGAAAACACAATCGGCGCTGCTGGAGGCCATGCAGGAACTCTCCTGCACGGTACGCGGCAATCATTACAAACTGCCCGCGCCCTTTTTTGTGTTAGCCACGCAGAACCCCATCGAACTCGAGGGCACGTATCCGCTGCCGGAAGCGCAGCTGGACCGTTTCCTGTTCAATACCATCCTCGATTATTTGAGCGCCGCCGACGAAGTAAAAGTCGTGGACTTGACGACCACGACGCACGTCGCCCAGGTTGACACGGTCACCTCCGCCGAGGAAATCCTCGATTTCCAGAAACTGGTCCGCATGGTGCCGATCGGGGAGTCCCTGGCACGCTACGTCGTGGACTTCGTTCGCGCCACGCGCCAAAACAGCGGCACCGCGCCGGACTTCATCAAGAAATACGTAAATTATGGAGGCAGCGTGCGCGCGGCGCAGTTCATTGTTCTCTCGGCCAAAGCGCGTGCCCTGGCTCACCGCCGTTACCACGTCGCCTACGAAGACATCACGGCGCTGGCAACGCCCGTGCTGCGCCACCGCATTCTTTTGAATTTCCATGCGGAATCGGATCGCATCGATTCGGATGAGATCTTGCGCCGCTTGCTTGAATATATGCCGCCGCCCGCGAAGGCCTGACAAAAGAAAGGTTGAGGGAAATTGACGCTGCAGCGCTTTTTGGACCCGACGGTACTCGCCGGAATTTCCGGTTTGGATCTGGTGGCGAAGACTGTCGTCGACGGCTTCGTCGCCGGACTGCACCGATCTCCGGATTTCGGATTCAGCCAGGAGTTTGCTGAATACCGCGCGTATTCGCCCGGCGACGATCTGCGCCACGTGGATTGGAACGTGTATGCGCGCACCGAGCGCGCTTACCTGAAGCGCTATCGCGGCGAGACCAATAGTTTGCTCACCGTGCTGCTCGATGCCAGCAATTCCATGAAGTTCACGTCCCACTCGGTAACAAAAATGGATTACGCGCGCTATACGGCCGCCTCGCTGTTCTATCTTGCGATT
Source organism: Terriglobia bacterium (assembly GCA_963705015.1). Taxonomy (GTDB): domain Bacteria; phylum Acidobacteriota; class Terriglobia; order Acidiferrales; family UBA7541; genus Palsa-360. The sequence continues at coordinate 2,793,224 of CAVPIN010000002.1, read as the reverse complement.
CAAAATCAGCGCGACGCCGCGGGCCTGATCGTTTTCGATGATGAAATTCGCACCTACATTCGTCCCTCAACCCGGCAGGGACAACTCGTCCGGTTATTGAGCGGCCTCGAACATGCCGAGCCCCATGCCCGCACGGACTTTGCCAAGCCACTTCTTCATTTCCAGCAATTCTTGCGGCGGCGCGGGATGGTGGTGTTCATTTCCGATTTCTACGAAAATCCCGAGACCATCATCCGCACCATCGAACCGTTGCGCTTCCATGGCAATGAAGTCGTGCTGTTTCACGTCCTCGATCCCAAAGAATTGCGCCCCGATTTCCGCGAGCCTGCCACGCTGGTTGATCTCGAAACACAGGAACGCATCGAGATCACTCCGGAATATGTACGCGACGATTACCGCCAGAAATTTGACGCCCACGTCGAAACGCTGCGCGACAAGGCGCGCGGCGCGGGAATGGATTATCATTTGCTCGTCACCGACAAGCCCCTCGACCATGCCCTGCGCGAATATCTCTCCATCCGTCAGGGGAGGGACTAGATGGGCCTGTTCGCGCCCTGGTTCCTCGCAGGCTTGGCGGCGCTGGCCGTGCCGTTCTACGTCCACTTGCTGCGGCGACATACCACCACTCCACACCCTTTCAGTTCGCTGATGTTTTTCGAGCGACGCACGCAAAGCTCCATCAAGCACCGCCGCCTCCGTTATTTGCTCCTGCTGTCGGTGCGGGCGCTTCTGCTTTTCCTGCTGGTGCTGGCCTTCGCGAATCCGTTCATCAATCGCTCCGCCGCGAGCATGAACAGCGACAAATTGCTGCTGCTGGTGATCGACAATTCTTTCAGCATGCGCGCGGGAACGCGGCTGGCCGACGCGCGCCGCGACGCGCTTGCTTTGCTTTCCTCCCGAAAGCCGACGGACCGCGCGCAAATCATGGCCTTCGGCTCGCAACTGCAAGTACTCAGCCAGCCTTCACAGGATCCGGGGACGCTGCGCGCCGCCGTCGAGAGCGTGCAGCCGGGAGACTCCCGCTCGAATTATGGAGAACTTGCCCGCGGGGTGCGCTCTCTTGCGGGGACCGTGCAGACGCCCATCGAATTCCATTTTTTCAGCGACTTGCAGAAATCGGGAATGCCGGCAAGCTTTGCTGAACTCGCCCTGCCTTCCAACGTCTCACTGGTTTTGCATCCGGTCGTCAAAGATCCCGTGCCCAACTGGACGGTGGAAAGTGTGAACGCTCCGGGCCAGGTGTGGGATCCGAAAAAGACGCATGTGCAAGTGGTGGTCGCCGGACTGGGAACTCCCGCCGCCACGCGCACGGTTTCTCTCGTGGTGAACGGCAAGACGATCGCCTCACAGAAAGCCGATGTGCCTGCAAATGGGCGCGCCACCGTCACGTTTCAGACTCTCGACGTGCCGTACGGCTATTCGCGTTGTGAAGTGCGCATTGACTCGGCGGATTCATTTCCCGCCGACGATGTAAGCCTGTTTGCCGTGGAGCGTTCCGATCCCCGGCGCGCGTTGTTCGTCGCCGATGCCGGGGACTCGCGCTCACCCGTATATTTTCGCTCGGCTCTTTCTTCGGCTGCGGAAGCCGCTTTTGTTCTCGATGTGGTGAGCGCCGGGCAGGCGGGCAATCTGCCACTCTCCAAATATGCCTTCGTGGTCCTATCCGACCTGATTTCCGTGCCCGCTTCTTTTGAGAACGACCTGCTGAAGTACGTTCAGGCCGGCGGCAGCGTGTGGATCGCCGAAGGAACTTCCGCATCGCACAGCACGCGCATTCCCGTGTTTGGCGGCAATGTGCTGGAGTCCAAGTATTACTCGCGAACCAGCGACCTTTTCTTGAATGTTGCCGAAGCCGATCCCTCGTACCCCTCGGTGGAAAATGCCGATCACTGGTCCGGCGTGAAATTCTATTTCGCGGTGCGCGTCGATCCCGGTAATTCCCGCGTAATCGCAAAGCTCACAGATCAAACGCCGGTGCTTATCGAAAAGAAGATCGGAGAGGGCACCGTGCTGCTGTTCGCCTCCGGCCTCGACAATCTCACGAACGATTTCCCGCTGCACCCTATCTTCGTGCCCTTTGTCGAGCAAACCGCGCTCTACCTTTCCGGCACCGAACGCCGCAGCGGTTCGCGCGTGGTGGATTCTTTCCTCGAGTTGCGCACCTCGAAGGAACAGACCATCGGCGTCGAGGTTACCGATCCTGACGGACACCGGCCGCTTTCGCTTAAGGACGCCACCACTGCGCAGACGTTTCAACTGACACGCGCAGGATTTTACGAACTCAAACTGGCCAATGGCCGGCAAGACGTGATCGGGGTCAACCCGGACCGCCGCGAATCGAGCCTCGACGTTATCCCCGACGAAACTCAGGCGCTCTGGCGGGGGAATTCAGGCACAGGCCCTGCGCAGGCCTCGGCTGGGACTCCAGCACAGGAACAGGACCGCCCGTTCAGTATATGGTGGTATATTATGCTTCTGGTATTGGCGGCAGCGATCGCGGAATCCCTACTCGCGGACCAATACCTGGGGACACAGCAGCAGGAGGATTTATGAGCATCCGGGACCAGCTCAACTCCTATCTTCAGCGGCTGGAGAAACGCCTGCGCCTGGGAGCCTGGCTCCGCGGCGCGGCCATCCTGACCTCGGTCGCGCTCGCGGCCACCCTCGTCCTGGTCCTCATCACCAACGCCCTGGCATTCGCCGGATGGAGCATCACCACCGCGCGTGTTGTGTTGCTGTTCGCGATCGCGCTGGCCGTAAGTTTTGGAATTGCTCTGCCGCTCAGAGCCCTGAACCGCCGCCGAGCCGCGCGCCAGGCGGAAGACATCTTCCCCGAATTCAAGCAGCGCCTGGTAACCTTCGCCGAGCGCGACGCCTACGCGCGCGAGCCGTTCCTCGATTTGCTGGCTGCCGACACCCTTAGCCTTGCGGAAAAGACGGAGCCTGCTGCCCTGGTTCCGGACCGCAAGCTGGCGGTATTTCTTGGCGTCGGCGCCGCTTCGCTCTGCGTGCTGGTATGGATGATCCTGGCTGGGCCGGGATACCTGGGCCACGGCGCAGCGCTTCTATGGGCTGCTACGCCGCGCGACGGAGCTGCCCCCTTCTATGACATTCAAGTGACCCCGGGCGATGTTACCATCCGCCGCAACGCCGACCAGATGGTGACCGCGCAGCTCATCGGCCTGCAAACCGATGTCGTGCGGCTGTATGCCCGTTATCAGAGCGCGTCGAAATGGGAGCAGGTCGCCATGCACCCGCAGGCCGGAGCCTCGGGGTTCCAATTTATCTTCGCGGGTCTGCCGGAAAACGTCGAATATTATGTAGAAGCAGGACCATTGAGTTCGCGCCACTTCAACATCCGCGTGCTGGACCTTCCCGGCGTCAAAAATGTCCGCGTGACGTACCGCTATCCCGCGTGGACCCGCTTGCAGAACGTTACAGAAGAACGCGGTGGCGACCTGCGCGCCGTCGAAGGCACGCAGGCTGACTTGGAAATTGAAACCGACCGTCCGCTGCGCGACGGCGTCCTGGTCCTCGATGACGAGCAGCAAATCAAACTCACGGCTGGCGAGGGCAATCACTACAAGGGCACCATCCTGATGCAGAAGGACGGCGTGTATCACGTCGCCGCGCTCGATCAGGGGCAGCCGGTGCGCCTCTCGAATGATTTCTTCATCGAAGCCCGCAAGGCCGAGCCTCCTAACGTGATCATCGCGCGTCCCGGGCATGACTACCGCTCCAGCCCCATCGAAGAAGTGACCGTCGCGGTCAAGGCCGACGACGAGTTTGGCCTCGTCGATATGACGCTGCATTACTCGGTCAACGGTGGCCCTGAGCAGACCGTGGATTTGCTCAAGCAAAAGGGCGTGAAGCAGGCGGATGGTTCCACCACGCTTTCCCTGGAAGACTTCAAGCTGGTGCCCGGCGATGTGGTGAGCATTTACGCCACCGCCAAGGACAACCGCGAAGAATCTCGCACGGATATCTCCTTTATCCAAGCAGATCCTTACGAGCGGGAATTCTCGCAGGCACAGGCAGGTGGCGGAGGTGGTGGAGGCGGGGGCGGCCAGCAGGATCAGAACGACATTTCTCAGCGCGAAAAGGAAATCATCGCCGAAACCTGGAAGCATCAGGGCGACAAAACTGCGACGCAGCAAGCCGCCGCGGAAGCGGCCAAGTTTCTCTCCGGTGTGCAAGCCACTCTGCGCGGTCAGGCAAAATCGCTGGCCGGACGCATGCAGAGCCGCGAGCTGTCCTCGGAAAACGAGGAATTTGGCAGTTTTGTGAAGGACATGAACGCCGCAGCCGATGCCATGGGGCCGGCCGCCGAGAAATTACAGGCGCAAAAATGGCGCGACGCTCTTCCCGACGAACAAAAAGCGCTCCAGAATTTGCTGCGCGCCGAGGCTACCTTCCGCCAGATTCAAGTGGCGTATGGCAGCGGCGGAGGCGGTGGGGCGGGAGGCGGCGCAGGGCGCGACCTGGCGAGCCTGTTTGACCTGGAACTCGACACGGAAAAAAATCAGTACGAAACCGCGCAAACTGCCGGCTCCGCAAGCCAGCAGGAAAAAGAAATCGACGAAGCCATGCAGAAGCTGGATCAACTCGCGCGCCGCCAGGAGGAGCTGGCCCAGCAGCAGCGCAACAACGCCAACCAGACTTCCGAACAGCGCTGGCAGCAGGAAATGCTCCGCCGCCAGGCTGAAGAGTTGCAGCGCCAGATGGAGCAGATGGCCAAGAATAATACGCAGGGAGGCTCGCAGAGCGGCTCGCAGGGCAGCTCCTCCTCGTCTTCTTCAGGGCAATCGGGCTCCTCCGGCCAGTCGAACTCGGGCGGAAAACCGGGCGCGGACCCGCGCGTTCAGCAGGCACTCGACCGGCTCAAGCAGGCCACAGACGATATGCGCAAAGCGACGACTCCGCAGGAGAGCGAAGCCGCTGCGCGCCGCGCCGCCGATCGCCTGAAGGAAGCCACCGATATGCTTGGCGGTATGCGCCAGCAGCAGGCATCCTCGAAAGTCGATGCGCTGGCCGATGAAGCAAGCCGCCTGGCCAATGAACAACGCGATCAAGCCGATCGCACGCGGAAAATGTTCGGGCAACTCGGCGACGGGTCGCAGTCCACGATCCAGGACAAGCGCAAGCTCGCCGATGAACGCCAGGGCCTGGCTGATGACATGGGCAAGCTTGAAAAGAATCTTCAGGACACGGCGCGCCAACTGGCCACCGACCGCCAGACGGGCGCATCGTCCAAACTGCGCGACGCCCTCAGCGACATGCAGCAGTCTGACCTGCGCGCGCGCATTCAGCGGGGCGCGGATTGGATGCGCCGCGGTATCGACCCCAACGCCAATGGAGCAGAGCCGGAAATCGCAGCGGGCATGCAGCGCCTTGAAAAGGCCATGCATGACGCGCAGCAGGCCATGGGCAATGCTCCCCAGCAAGGTAACGATTCACAGCAAGGTCTGGAAACCGCTTTGAACCGCGTCGAGCAGTTGCGCAATCAGATGGGTTCGCTGTCGCGCGATGGGCAAGGACGCCAGCAAGGCAACGGGCAAGGACAAGGCCAGGGGCAAGGCCAGGGGCAAGGCCAGCAAGGCCAGGGCGGGCAACAAAGCGGGCAGAATGGCGGCGGTCCAGTGGGCGGCCCCGGCGCGAGGATGGGTGACGGCTCGTACGGTAACGCCTACGGCGGAGGCTATCGCGACACGGTTCGGGGCGGCGGCGCCTATGGCCGCGCCTACGGCAATATCGACACGGGAAATAATACGCCACCCGGAGGACCTCCGGTTCAGCCCAATAATTCCCCGATTCCTCCTCAGCGTGCCTATGACGACAGCATGCGCGATCTGAATCAGCTGCGCCAGTCGGTGCAGGATGATCCGGATATGTCCAAGCAGGTTCAGGACCTCATCCGCGAAATGGCGCGTCTCGACCCCAGCCGCTTCCCCGGCAATCCCGCGCTGGTTGAGCAGCTCCACTCGCAAGTGCTGGCGGACGTCGATAAGCTGGAACTTCAACTGCGGCGGCAACTCGATGACAAGGAATCCGGCCAGGTGCGCAGCGGCGAGACCAGTGCCGTGCCGCAAGGCTACGAGGAACCTGTCGCGGAGTATTACCGGCGGCTGAGTAAGAATAAACAACCCAGCACGACACAATAGTTTGCGGAATTAGCCTTTGGGTCGTCATTCTGAGCGAAGCGAAGAATCCCTCCTGATTCAAGACAAGGGCGTAAGAGAGATTCCTCGCGCTACATTAGTGCTCAGAATAACGGTTCCCGCTTTCTTCCGGAGCCTAATGTGCGCGCTTACCGATTTCGCGGGGAACAGGCTTAAAATGGACCGATGAAGAAAAATGCCATGTCGAAAGAGAAGGCTGCTCGCGCACTTACACTCCTTGCAGAAGAGCATTTGAAGTCTTACCCTTTGAAGGAAAGAGAGCGAATGATTAAGGCGTTCGGGATGAAAATTTCCGAACTCAATCGGTAGGAATCCCCTATCTGTTCGTCGCTCGACCGGTCTTTACGTAATCATTTCCCCGCAGCGATATTTGTCCATTTTAGTAGTATTTGTCCGCGTGGGCCCATAGCTCAGGTGCCTAAGACATATAGACTTGCAAGACCTTTGCCATCAATACAACCCGCTGAAAATGCGGTTTTTGCTGTTTGTGGGCGTTGGCGCTTATTGGTAGGTTTTGCGGGGAATTGGGCACGGATACTAATCGGGCATGGCGAAATTTGACGGTGTAGGTTATTGATGCTAGGGTGGCGCAAGTAAGGAGTTCTCAACTGGAGAATGCGATGAAACTTGATTCTGCAAAATACCCAAAGCCCTGCTACATAAACGGTTCGGCGAATGACTACCTTATCAACGAAACCTCGTATGGTGCATTCCAAGTGGTACGTGAACGGAAAGGCGGCGACCCGCAAGAAAGAGATTTCGACCTCCTGTTTGTCGGCGGGGCGCGCCAATGCGTGTTGTTTATCTGTGACGCTGTGAACGGGAATTTACCCACTCGGGAAAGGTAATAGGGCGGTAGCTCGGGCGCGTATCCCACACGCGGCGTGCTACACCCTTCATAGTCCAATTTTCTCCAATGATGCCTTTAGCTTGATTTCACGCTGATTCAGGTAAACGGAAGTCTCGAAGTTTCGGTAACCACTGTCTGTAATTACAATCTTGCTAGGCGTGCTCGTGTCGCGGCCATCCTTCGGGATTGCAATGGCAAAAAGAAAGTTTGGCTTGGCCACTTGCTTCCCGTAGGCATAAACGGCTTTCGTGGACCCCATGAACTTACCGTCCACGTAGACTGAGGCACCATCGACATTGGACTCCAAATTTATCATCGATGCTTGCCCGGTTTTGACTTTCAGGGCCATAAGATCTCCCTGATTTATTCGAATCACTCGAAGCTCTGCTTCTTCAGTTTCACTTTTCAACTTCTCCGTATATTCATTGAGGGATTTATCTACCGCGTCGAAAGCTTCGAATTCCTCCTTCTGCCTATAAGCGTGATATGCCACGAGCAATACGATCAAGCCAACAAGAAGTACGAGTGACACGATTAATAAGGAGCTTGTCTTTTTCATGACGCAAGGCCACCGAAGGCACGCTAAGCGTGAGTGGATTGTGCCCGTGCGCGGGATTCTACCACGCGCAACCCCGGCAAGCCCGGCCTGATTAGAACGTGCCGGAATCTATAAGGGGCGGCCCGCTTTCCAGCTTTTCGTTCCACCAATGCTGGTACGCGGCTTCCGCATTGGACGGGTGGCGCACCCTTTGGGGTGTGATCTTCCAAAGGGTGCGGGTTTAGAGTCAACCGCGTGCTGGCCGATTTGCACTTTTCGGAGCAGTTCTTCCGGATGGATGAGATAATCGGGATGCGCGCAGGAGGCCCGCCATGGCTACTGTTTCGAACAGCGTAATTGTCCAGGACCCGGAAATCCATAGCGGGGAACCTGTGTTCCGCTGCACGCGCGTCCCTTTCCAGACGTTGCTTGATTACCTGGAAGGTGGAGAAACCCTGGACGAATTCCTAAAGCAGTACCCTGGAGTCAGCCGGGAAAACGCCATTGCCGCGCTGGAAGAAGCAAAGGCGCTTATGCTTGCACGCTTCGGGAAATGAAAATCCTGATTGCTGAGTGCCTTCCCGCTACACTCAAAGAAAATATCGCCGCGCTGGGCCACGAGTGCCAAACAGTACGGCAAGCGGGTTTTGGGTCCAAGAAGAATGGCGAACTCCTGACGCTTGCTGAAGGCCGATGGGATGTACTGCTTACCAGCGATCGAAATATCAAATACCAACAGAACATGACTGGCCGAAGGGTGTCCGTCTTGATCCTTTTTGCGAAGTCGAATCGTATGAAGGACCTGCTCCGGCTCATGCCCGCCTGTGCGCAAGCTCTGCTCTCGATACAGCCCGGTCGAGTCGTGGAAGTCGGCGCTTTGTAGCCAAATAAACGGAATGCTGAAATTCTAGAATTGTGAAAGTGAGCACTCACCAACGGTGACGCGGCGCCGAATCGTGTGGTATCCTTAAGAGGTCGAAGGCACTTGTAATTCCTCTTGGAATCGAACGTGGAGGCTGCAAGGTCGCACTTGCAGCCCTTTTTGTTTTCAGGGTTGCCTGAACCGACAATCGAAGAGAAAGTTAGGATCGCATGCCACAGATTCGCAATATCGCCATCATCGCCCACGTGGACCACGGCAAGACCACGCTGGTGGACGCCATGCTGCACCAGAGCGGCGTCTTCCGCGACAATCAGGTCGTCGTAACGCGCGTGATGGACTCGAACGACCTCGAACGCGAACGCGGCATCACTATCCTGGCGAAAAACACGGCGCTGTTTTATCACGACACGAAAATCAACATCGTGGACACACCCGGCCACAGCGACTTCGGCGGAGAAGTCGAGCGCGCCCTGAAAATGGTGGACGGCGTGCTCCTCCTCGTGGACGCCAGCGAAGGCCCGCTCCCCCAGACGCGCTACGTTTTGCAGAAAGCGCTGCAGGCCAAGCTGCTCCCTATCATTGTCCTGAATAAAATTGACCGCTCCGACGCACGCCCCGCCGCCGTGCTGGACGAAATCTACGATCTGTTCATCGACCTCGAGGCCACCGAGGACCAGCTCGATTTCCCCGTCCTATACACGAATGCCAAGACGGGTGTGGCGCACCGTAAGCTGGACGACGGCTCGACCAATCTCCAACCGCTATTTGAAACCATCGTTTCCGCCATCCCCGAACCAAAGGGCGATCCCAACGGCGTCTTGCAGGCGCAAGTCATGAACCTGGACTACAGCGATTTCCTGGGGCGCATCGCGATTGGCCGGGTGTTCAACGGCACGCTTCGCCGCGGCTCCGACGTGGGAATTGCCAAGCTCTCCGGCGCGATCGTGCCCACGCGTATCACGAAACTCTTTACGTTTCGCGGTCTCGAACGCGACGAAGCCGAGGAAGTCGCCTGCGGTGATCTGGTCGCTGTCGCCGGCGTCGAGGGCATTCAGATCGGCGAAAGCCTTACCGATATCGAAAACCCCGCGCCGCTCGAGCCGCTTGTCGTGGACGAGCCGACACTCGCGATGAATTTCACCATCAATACCAGCCCGCTGGCCGGACGGGAGGGACAGTGGGTAACCTCGCGCGATCTTCGCGAGCGCCTGATGAAAGAATTGCTCACTAACGTTTCTCTGCGCATCACCGATTCCGATACGACAGACGTGTTTCGCGTGCTCGCGCGCGGAGAATTGCAGCTCGCTATCTTGATTGAAACCATGCGCCGCGAAGGGTACGAATTGATGGTCGGCAAACCGGAAATCGTGGTGCGCGAGGAGAACGGAAAGAAGCTGGAGCCGCTCGAACGCCTGGTGGTCGATTGTCCCGAATCGTTCGTCGGCGTAGTCATGGAATCGCTGGGACGCCGCCGTGGCGAACTCGCCAAGATGGTGAATCACGGCTCGGGCTGGGTGCGCATGGAGTTCACCGTGCCCTCGCGCGGGCTGATCGGCTTGCGAGGACAGTTGCTCACCGACACGCGCGGCACCGCGCTGCTGCACGCCCTGTTTGAAGGCTGGACGGAATACGGCGGCGAAATGGCTTCGCGCCCGACCGGGGCGCTGGTGGCCGACCGCGGGGGTCACACGACAGCCTTCGCGTTGTGGAACCTGCAGGAACGCGGCGAATTGTTCGTCGGTCCCGTCGAGGAAGTCTATGAAGGCATGATCGTCGGCGAGAACGCGCGCGACGCCGACATGGACGTCAACGTCACCAAGGAAAAAAAGCAAACCAACATGCGCGCATCGAGCGCGGACGAAGCCATCCGCCTGATCCCCCACCGCCAGTTGAGCCTCGAACAGGCCATCGAGTTCATCGCCGACGACGAACTCGTCGAAGTTACCCCCAAATCCATTCGCCTGCGGAAAAAAATCCTCGACCCGAAAAAACGCCCGCGCCGGTGGCAACAGATTCGCGCCGCCGCCGAAGCCGCTCAGTAACTTCTACTCGTACCGCAAAATATCGACAGGAAGAATACGGGAAGCAGCGCGCGCGGGGATCAACGTGGCGGCAACGCTGATGGCAATGGCAGCGGCGGCGATCCACACGCCGTCCAAGGCGTTGGCCTGGAACGGAACGTAAGGCACGGAATAAACTTGCGGGTCGAGCGGGATCAAGCGATAGGTTCCCGCGGCCCAGGAGATCGTATATCCGGCCACGAGTCCCGTGACCGTACCTACGACTCCGACGGTGAGTCCTTGCAGGACAAAAATGTTGCGCACCTGATTGCGGTAGGTACCGAGCGACATCAACACCGCGATGTCCCGCGCGCGATCGGTGACCGTCATGGCCAGCACGACCAGGATATTGAGGCCGGCGACGAATGTGATCAGGCCGATAAATAACGCGGTGACCAGTTTTTCAAGGTGCAGCGCGCGGAACAACGCGCGATTCTCGTCTTCCCAAGTAGTGGTCGTGAAGCCCGCCCCGGCGGCTGCGCCAATCATGCGCGCGGCTTCTACAGCACGGTCCACATCCTGTATGCGGAATTCGAGCAGGCTGGCCACGTCGCCGACGCCGGCGAGATTTTGTGTTGCCGGCAACGTGGCGAATGCCCAGTTGGCGTCGTAATCGTAGAAGCCGGAATCGAATACGCCCGCGATGCGGAAGCGCCGCGAACGCGGCACCATGCCATAGGGAGTGAGGCGGCCTTCGGGGCTGGTCAGTGTGACGTAATCGCCCGTGTGGATGTTGAGTTCTTCCGCCATCAAATGTCCAACGACAATGGAATCGAATCCGTCGGCATCCGGCGTGAAATCCGCGGCCCCGGAAACGATGCGGCGCAGCGCATCATCGGAGCGGCGTTCGAGTTCCGGATCGATCCCCTTAATGACCACGCCGCGCGCGTGGCCGCTGCCGGAAAGCAGCACCGTCAAGTAAATTGCCGGCGCCACGCTGCGCACGCCGTCGACATGACTCAGCCGCTCGGCGAGCGCGTGATAGTCTTCGATGCCTTCGCGCGCCCGGGCGCGTCAGATTGACGTGCGCGGAGACGCCCAGCAGGCGGTCCTGAATCGTGCGGCGAAATCCAGTATTCATCGCCAGCGCAATTACCAGCGTGGCCACTCCCGCGGCGATGCCGATGACGGAAAACATGGTCACCAGGCGCAGGACAGCAGGCTTGTAAGGAGACCGCAGATAACGGCGCGCGACCAGCCAGGCAAATCTCATTTTTTGTCGCCTGGATTTGGTGTTGGAGAATCTGCTGACGCTCCCGCCGCGGCCGCATCCGCAGCGGCTTCCGGCCGCAGCAGCGGGAACAAGATGACTTCGCGGATCGAGTGGGAGTCGGTGAACAGCATCGTGAGCCGGTCGATGCCAATGCCTTCGCCCGCAGTGGGCGGCATGCCGTGCGCCAGCGCTCGGATATAATCCATGTCCACCTCGCGCGGCACTTCCTCCCCGCCACTTTCGACTTGCTGGCGGAAGCGGCGTTCCTGCTCGGCGGGATCATTGAGCTCAGAAAAGGCGTTGCCGAGTTCCATCCCCGCGACATAGATCTCGAAGCGCTCGACCAGCGATGGATCGTCGGTGCGGCATTTTGATAGCGGAGAAATGTCGGTGGGAAAATCGTAGAGAATTGTGGGCTGAATCAAATGAGATTCGGCCACGGTTTCAAACAGCAGACCGGTAATTTCGCCGTCCTTCTGACTCGCAAGACCGAGCAGCGGCTCACGGCCATTGGCCTGCGCCCAGACGTTATAGCGGTCGCCAATCGCGCGCGGTCCGCCGGGCGCTGCGAGTTCCTCGACCGTCGGGGCTGGATCGATGCCGGCAGGCCAATAACGGCACACTGCTTCGCGCATCGAAATGTCGTCGAAACGCACGCGAAATCGAGTTCGTGCTCGCCATACTTTACGAATGTCGAGCCGGTCACTTCCTTCGCGAGATGCGCGAAAAGTTCCTCGGTTAAAGACATCAGGTCGTGGTAATCGCTGTACGCCTGATAAAACTCCAGCATGGTGAACTCGGGATTGTGCGCGGTGGAAATGCCCTCGTTGCGGAAATTGCGGTTGATCTCATACACGCGGTCCAGGCCGCCGACGATCAAGCGCTTCAGGTACAGTTCCGGCGCGATGCGAAGGTACAGGTCGATGTCGAGTGTGTTGTGGTGCGTGACGAAGGGCCGCGCGGCCGCTCCACCAGCAATGGGCTGCATCATCGGGGTTTCCACTTCGATATAGCCGCGTGCATCGAAGAAGCGCCGCAACTCGCGGACAATCTGGGCGCGGCGCAGGAAAATCTCCCGCGCGCGGTCATTGGCGATCAAGTCCAGGTAGCGCTGCCTGTAGCGAACCTCCACGTCCGAGAGGCCGTGCCATTTTTCCGGCAATGGGAGCAGCGCCTTGCTCAGCAGGGTCAGTTCCGTGACCCACACAGTGAGTTCGCCAGTCCTGGTGCGAAACAGATGCCCAACAACGCCAATGAAGTCGCCCAGATCGAGCATCTGAAACAGTTCGAAGGTCCGTGGCCCCACGATGTCCAGCTTCACATAAATCTGCAATCGCTGGCCCGAGCCGGAGATATGCGCAAACCCGGCCTTGCCGTGCAGGCGGAATGTCAGGATGCGCCCGGCCACTCGCACGGGCGGCTTGGCCGCTTCCAGTGTCGCTGCGTCGGCCGAAGCATACTTTTCCACCAGCTCCGCCGGGGTCGCCGTCCACTCGAACTTGTGGGGATAGGCCTCATGCCCGCGGGCTTCAATCTCGGCAAGCTTCTTCTGACGCTGAAGATACTGGTCTTGCGGCTCAAAAGGTAACAGGGGATTCTCTCCTCGAAACGCGTGCACCAAATTCGAGCCCATATCCATGCCCAAATTGAAGCGAAGTATAGCGGCTGGTCACTGCGCTGGCAAGGAACGTAAAGTGTCTGCAGTGTGCTCGCAGATTTGCAAGTTGTGATATTATACGGCCTCTCAGTTGGGGGCGGACCGTGGGACCTCATGGCTCCAAGCGCGCTTGCCAACGCTCGAGCACAGTGCGATGAGGATTGGTCTGCCTGGCTTCCCGCGGAAATGGACGAACTTATTCGGCGCCACCCGCAACGAACTGGAAATCTTCCAACGTAATTTTAAGTGTTGCCCTGGATGAAGCAATCGCCTATTGCGAACAGGAACAATTCGCTCGTGCCAAGGAAAGAGCCATGGCGTTTACGGATTTGTTTGATCGCCTGGCGATTCGGCTCCGGCTGGTCATCCGAACGATTGAAGAGCACGGATCGCATTTCGGAACGTTGCCGAATGTAGACTGCCCTTACGCCCGGCGAACTTTCGCGGAACGACCGCCCAGAAAATCTCCTTCAAGGATAACTTTCTCGCGAAGATTCTATTCGGCGGCCGGTCGCGGTTCTTCCATAAATTGCATGCGCTCGGGGAGATCATCGAGGAGCTTCAAGACAGAAACCCATGCGATTGTGCAGGATGTTTCCGAGCGGGATGACGACGTTTCCCGGACCGAGTCTGGCGGGAACTTGAAGTGCTCGGGTACGACCTGAACACGTGCATGGGGGAGACGACTGTTGTGCTGAAGTCATTTTTCTGCGCATTGCCCGACTGAAGAATTGGAAGCCTTCCGGCAAAAACTCAGCGCTGCAAGTCCCAGCCCTGCTTAATGTAATCCCTAGACGGATGTAGACTTTCCAGAGAAGATGGGGTTGAGTGGTTCATATTGTGGCGTGCTCGAAATAGATCCGCACGCCTGGCACGTTGCTGGCACAGGGGATAACGTGCCCACGGGAGTAGTCGCCACCATTGGCAAACCAGCATCAGGACTTCAGATCGAGTGCAACTCAAGGAGCCAGGGACGCATCCCACAAACCGGATGCGTCCCGACGGGTACGGTGACCCGCACGAGACGAACAGAAACCAGCGAAATGACTGAGGCAGAGGCCATCCGCCTCGCCCAACAGGGCGACGCTGGCGCGTTTGAACGCATCTATCGGCTTCATAGCCGGCGGGTGTATGCCTTGTGCTTGCGCATGGTGGGTAATACGGCAGAAGCGGAAGACCTGACCCAGGACGCGTTCTTACAGCTATTTCGCAAGATCGCGACGTTTCGTGGGGAATCCGCGTTTTCCACCTGGCTGCACCGGCTGGCGGTGAATGTTGTTTTGATGAAATTGCGGAAGAAAACGCTGTCGGAGACTTCCGCTGGAGGAAACCAACGATCCGGACGATGAATCCAGCGGGCCGCGGAGGGAAATTGGCGCGCCGGACCTCTTGCTTACCGGATCGATTGACCGGGTACACCTGGACAGGGCCATCGGGCAGTTGCCCCCGGGATATAAGCAGGTGTTTGTGCTCCATGATATCCAGGGTTTTGAGCACAACGAGATTGCCGGGCTGATGAAATGCTCGATCGGAAATTCCAAGTCGCAATTGCACAAGGCCCGCATGCGCTTGCGAGAACTTTTGCAGGAAACTTTGCGGGACCAGGCGCGGCAGGAACGCCAGGCCGCGAAAACGGAAACCGGCGGCTCGTAGCTAGGACTTGGCATAATCGATTTTTCGGGATTTAAACAGGGAGTAGCGATGTCGAAAGAGGAATTGAAGAAGAAGGACGATGAAAATGCAGTGCGATCAATTCGAACAAATTCTTGAACAGCAGGAAGACGAGGCCTTTGCCGAAGACCGGCTCTGGCCCATATCGACGAGTGCGAGGCTTGCCGCGCGCTCATGGCGGATCTCAGATGAAATCCACGATGTGGCCATGGAGCTGGGCGCCGAAGGGATCGCTCCTCCCGAGCACATTTGGATTTCCCTTCGCAATCAACTGGAAGCGGAAGGCATTATTCATGACCTGCAGGCCGGCGCCGCAGATGCAAGGCCATGGCTGGTGGAGCGCTTTTCAGCGTCCCGCCCTGGCAGGCGCTTTTCTGGCATTGATCCTGGTCGCGGCGACGGCGATCACCTTCAGGCAGGATTCCTCCCAGATGCGCGATGCATCCGCAGTTGGCGCTTCAGCAGGCGGTTTCCGCTGTCCCCTCGGCGGATAGCGTATTCAAGGAAGAAGTGCTGGACTGTAGGGAACGACTCCATTCCGGGCCTTCCAGAAGCAGGACGCCGCTGTGGCCGATTCCTTCCGCCGGAACCTCGGAATTGTTGACAACTTTATCGTCATGTGTGAAAAGGAGCGTTCGCGAACAACCGGACAACGAAATGGCGCGGGAATATCTGTACGGGGCCTATGAGCAGAAGGCGGAACTGCTGGCCACGGCCACCAGCCGCAGCATGACCGGAGGATTGCAGTGAACCTTTCTAGCAATGCTGTAAAAGCATGTGCGCTGGGCGCCGTCATGGCAGGGCTCGTCCTCGGCGCGTCTCCCGCGCACGCCGACCGCGTCGAGAAACATTTCGCTGTACAAAAGAAGCCCAAGATTACGGTGCGAAATTCGACCGGGCGTATCCAGGTGAAAGCCTGGGCCAAGGAATGAAGTGCAGGTCGCCTGGACGAATGCCAGCGGAAAGACGGAGGTGGAAACCGAACAGGCCGGAAATCGGGTGGAAATCGACACGCGGACGCTCGGCGAAAATGTCTCCGCGGAGGACCTCAAGACGGATTTTGAAATCACCGTTCCCGTGGAAAGCGAACTCAATGTGCGCACCGATTCCGGCAATGTGACGGTCGACAGCCGTTCACGGAGACATGACGTTCGACACCGTGGGCGCGAACCTGCAGCTTTCCGATGTGGATGGCTACGTGGTGGTCAAGACGATCGACGGTTCGCTGGTCTGCACGCGGTGTTCCGGAAAGCTGGAAGCCAACTCCATCAGCGGCAATATGCAGATGATTCAACCGGCCCTCGACAGCGTCCGCGTGCAAACCTCTTCCGGAAACATCTTCGTTCGACGGCAGTTTTCTGAGCCGCGGCATTTACATCATGAAAAATTTCAGCGGCACGATTGAAGTTCACTTCTCCCCGAACGACTCGTTCGATCTGAACGCCACCTCGCTCAAGGGCGACGTGGTCAACCAGGCCGATGCGGCTTTAAGCCGGACACGCACGGGAGTTCTCACCCTCCGATCCAAGTGGGGAAACAGCCTTGTTCGGCACGATGAACGACGGCCACGCCAAGGTCGAGCTCTCTTCCTTTAGTGGTACAATCAAAATTCTGAAGCGTCCGACTAACGCGCTCGGAATCGCTTGCAGGATTCATCCCCATCGAACAAGCCCGTGACAGGGCCTGTCCCGGAATGCCGCATGGTTTGCCTGACTGGTTTCATGGGGTCGGGCAAGAGCACGGTGGGCCGTCTGCTGGCCGCGCAACTCGCCTGGCATTTCTCCGACCTCGACGCGGAAATCGAACGCCACACCGGCTTGCCAATCTCCCAAATTTTTGAGCAGAAGGGCGAAGCGGTTTTCCGCGACATCGAGCACGAATGCCTCACGCGCATTTTGGGATCGGCGTCGGAGCGCGACGCGCGCATGGTGCTGGCGCTGGGAGGCGGCACGTTCGCGCAGCCGCGCAACGCCGCGCTGCATCCGCGATTTTGGTTCTGCGCCGCGAGGTTCCGCGAGTCGCCGTCGTCTGGCTCGATTGTCCGATGGAGGACTTGCTGCAGCGCTGTGTACTGATGGGCGACCGGCCGCTCTTCCGCGATGAAGCTAGTTTTCGTAAACTCTACGAGGAGCGCCTGCCCTATTACCAGCAGGCGGATTTTCGCGTGGAGAGCGGCGGGGAACCCATGCGGGTAGTCGAACAAATTCTGGCACTGGGCATTTTTGGCCGTCCTCGGCCGCGGGATCGAGGACAAGAATCTCCCGGGAGCCTCGATGGCATGAATCTCCGCCACGAGCACGTTTAAGAAATGTTCTGCGGCCGCGTTTGTTCTGTGCCTGGCGGCAGGAATCGCTGGTGCACCGGGTCCGCTTTTTTCGGCTCAGAAGGATAAGAACGCGAAACCCGCCGCCGAGGGTCCCGCAGGCGCGTCAGTATTTGCTCCGGACAAAGGCAAATTCCGGATCATGCTCGACGGGCACGTCGTCGGAAACGAGGAATTTGAAATTTCGTCTTCTGGTGGCACGTGGACGGCGCGAGGCTCGACCAGCGCGCACTCACCGGATGGCACGGATATCAAAGCGACGGGCCAGTTGAAACTCTCCGCGGACGGCACGCCCATGCGCTACGAATGGTCCGCGCAGATACAGAAGAAGGCCACGGGGTCGGTGGATTTCGCGAACGGCACCGCGAAGTGCTCGTTTGTTTTAGCCTCGGCTTCGCCAGTGCGCAAGGATTTCACCTTTGAGTCAGCCGCACGTCGCTGTGCTCGACGATAATCTTTACTACCAGTACGCCGTCCTCGCGCGCATGTACGATTGGAAAACGGGCGGCAAACAGACGTTTCCCGTTGTCGATCCCCCAGGCCATGGTACCGGGAACAATTTCGGTGGAATCGCTCGGCCCCCAGCAGGTGGAAAACACGCAATACGAAGCCCTGCGCGTCAGTTCCACGGACCTCGAAATTCTGCTGTATCTGGACGCGACCCACCGCATGGTGCGGCTTGATGTGCCTTCCTCGAAAGTGACCATTGAGCGGGAATAAGTAGGCAGTTTGGGCGTGGATCGGGCCACATACCGATAACCCCGTTTATCAGGAGTTACACAAAGCCTATCTTGTCGGTGGGTATTATTCATTGGAACGGTACCATTGAGATTGACATCCTTTCCGCATAACCTGTTCTTCTAGAACGTCGTCAGAGGAGCGGTAACTGATGTCTGTGTCTGATGGCTTGTTTGTGATGTTATTCGTTTCGGCGATTGGCTCGATTATCGCGGCTTGGTGGCAATTCGCGAAAATGAACCCGTCATTAGCCTCAAGGAAGGAAATGAGCACGTTCATCGGACTAATATCGAACTCGGTCGTGTTGGTTTTTCCTCTGTTTTATGCTTTTTCCCTCCCATTACAGCAAGTGGTCCCGTGGGAATATGTCCTGTTTGGTTCTTGGGGCCTTTCTGCACTTACTATAGTTGTCAGTTTTTTTGGGCTAAAGAAAGCTCGATTCCCTCTAATTTTGGGTGCTATTTCGATTGTGATTGTCCTAATTATGATCCCGATAGGCATACTTTGACTTGAAGTTTGCCAGCCTTCAGGTTGGTGACCCCAAATGAAGAGACCTGGGAAACATGAGTTATGGCAGGCTGCGAGCTGTCTGCTATGTGTGTTTGTGGTGGGGCGAGAAATAGATGATCTGGGAATGTCAGAATTTAGCGGCGGCTACATCACAGGCTCCTTGTTCTGGCTTGTTGATAATGGGTGGACCCTTCTCTTATTGGCGCTTCTCCTGACTTTTGTATTTCGGCGTGCTGTTTGGCTTTTGCTAGCAGGCACCCTACTCTGCTGGCCGCTCTATTTGTATCTCACATTTCCAGGCGTAGCCCAAAGCGGGATTCGGCGATTACTACCAAATGTCATCTGGCGTAGCCCACTACCGAATGTCATCTGGTACAAGTGGGTGATGGCAGGAATTCTCGCTCTAATGGCGGCGATGTACGTCTGCGTTCGTAATTTATCACCGATAATCGGAGCCAAGTCCCGATAAATCGTCTTATCGTCATGTGGGATTTTCGAAGGAGTGCGCCTCAGGCCAGTTGACGATAATTCTGTTTCACGGGGCTTGAGCGACTCTGTAACTCGTCCTGTGGGATAGAAGTATTGTCCTGAAAAATGCGTTAAGCAACAGCAAGCGCTTCTCATCAGATGGCACAAACGAGCAGTCGGAACGCCTGAGCCTCGCTGGCGGGCTGCTCCGGTAACAGATTCCTTGCGTCGAGGGCAAAAGGAGTATTACGATGCGCGAGCTGAAAGTTTGACTCGGAAATTCCGGATAAAATGGATTTAAGCCCGGCTAGCAAGATGGCGTCGCTCTGTCACGGAATAAAAATAATATTCATCCGTAACCTGCAATTGCCTACGAGGCTCTCATGAGGATTTGTATCTGGCGAACGGCGCTTACTTTATTTCTTGCTCCCGCCATCTTCGCAATTCCCCCGCAAAATGGAAAAACCAATCGCGTGCCCCCGCCCTGGGCGTACGGCCTTAAGACCCCTCTGGGCTCGCCCCCATCGGAAGAGCCAGCACCCACCCCGACGGACAAACTTGCTGTAGACGACGGTAAAGTAATCAATCTCCCCGGCAGCCCCGTAAGCCTTACGCTGACGCGGATGCGCGATCAGGGGACCGTCGATTGGTATCCCGACGACCATCCCAAAATGCCTGAGATCGTGGCGCAAGGACGGAAACCGGACGTACTGGCATGCCCTGCCTGCCACTATACGAACGGCAAAGGCGACCCCGCAAATGCCACGATCGAGGCACTCCCCTACGCTTATTTCGTGCAGACGATGGAGGATTTCAGGGCCGGATTGAGGAAGAGCGCGGATCCCAGAAAATCCAATACGCCCAATATGATTAAGTACGCGAAGGCCATGACCGACGATGAGATAGAAGAATCCGCCAAATATTATGGGGCGATTCCATTAATATCCAGGATCAAGGTCATCGAAAGCAAGACGGTTCCCAAGACACGTCTCGTCGCTGCGGGTTTGTACTTCCCCTTGCCAGGGAATGAGACAGAGCCGCTCGGGAACCGCCTCATTGAAATGCCAGAGACTCCGGAAGCTTTCATTTATAAAAACCCGCGTTCCAACGCTGTTGTCTATGTGCCGGTGGGTAGCATCAAGAAGGGGGAACGGTTGGTGATGAACGATGGCGATGGCAAGACCATTGCGTGCATCTATTGCCACGGCCCGGACTTGCTGGGCCTCGGCCGCATCCCGGGAATCGCAGGACGCCTTCCTGGCTACATCGTGCGCCAGCTTTTCGACATACAGAATGGGGCTCGCACGGGGACATGGACGGACATGATGAAACCCGTGGTAGAGAAATTGACGATCAACGATATGATCAACATAGCCGCTTACCTCTCGTCCCGTAAAATTGGTGACGCGCGGTAATCGTGGCTGAGGCGGTAATTCGTAGCCTTACCTGTTGGCTGATGCTAGGTGCCGAGTCCCGAGAAGTCGTGCCGGCTCGGAAAGTGACTCATTACCCATTTGGGTGATGTAATGGGCGTTCAAGAGTAGAGATGAATGCGCTGCCCTGTCCTAATGCAAACGGAATGCGACTATCAATGTGGTCACCACATTTGCAGGACGGCCATTGATTCTCAAGGCTTGATACTGCCACTGCCGCACGGCTTCAACGGCGGCGCGGGCCAGGATCGGCGGGCCATCCAAAACTTTTAGATCCGTGACTTGGCCGTCGCCGGAAACATAGACGCGCAGAGCCACGTCGCCTTCGACTCCCGCCTGGCGGGCGACATTCGGATACACCGGTGCTACCGAATATTCCAGGTGCCTCTGCATTTCGTCGGGATCGACAGGGACTCCGCCCCACCAGGACTCCAGAATGCTTCGTCGAACTTCCTCGAAGAATCCCGCGGCGTCGTCATCGGCGTTCCACGCCTGCATGGCGGAAGAGTCAGGATCTGCCGGCATCCACACCGCATTCACAGTGGTGTTCCACCCGCCGCGAGGTTCGCCAGGTTTCAAAATAATGTTGCCAGAGGCGGCCTGCAGATGAAGAACTTCTCCGCCACCGTTTAGCTTGCCTTGGAAGCGCATCGTACGGGATCCAGATTCTGAATCGCGGGAGTCGATCCTGAGCGCGAGAGAAGGATCGGCGATGACGGCGTAGCCGCCGCTTCGCTCTACTATCGCATCAATTGTTGCGGTGAGTTGGCGCGGGACGTAGACGATCATGTTGCCGGAGCCTACCGACACTCGGAGCGGCGCGTCCACTTGTCTTAAAAAAATACCGCCGCTGCTGCCTTCGAGCAAAGTCGGGCCGGTCACGTGATCGATATGCACGGCCCCGCCCCCGGTCTGCAGATGGAGGGCACCCGCAGCTTCGTCAAGATTGATTTGCCCGCCTGCCGTATCTGCTGTGACGCTCGCGCCCCCCTTTTCCACCCGGATGTTGCCGCCGCCGGTCTCCAGCGTCGCTATTCCTGTGATTCGGCCGGTCTGAATATGTCCGCCGCCGGTGCGTAGTGTGGCGTCACCGTTGATATTGCCCGTGACGATGTGTCCACCTGCGGTTGCAGCCTGCAAAGCGCCCGCGACATCCCGAATCGTGATGTGGCCACCCTGGGTTTCGAGGTGTGCCGCAACGCGCCCGGCAGATTTGGCCGCCGAGTGCGCGACGGCATTCTCAGCATTCACGAACGCCCCCACACGTCCCGCTGTGATATTTCCGCCCGCGGTGACCAAGTCAACCTGTCCATCAATATCCTGTACGTCGATGTTCCCGCCCTGCGTATTGATCTTGAGGTCGTACTGGCGGGGGACGCGAATCTCAAAGCTCACCGTAAAACGCCCGCGAAATGTCCGCCAGGGCACCTGAGCATTTAGAGAAACGCCGCCGGGGATCTGCCGGGCGCCAAGGGTGAATTGCCGCAGAAATTCTTCCGCGCCGGGGTCGCGTGAATCCGCTTCGATCACCACGTGGTAGGAAACCTGGTCAGAATCGTCCGTAAAAATGTGGACATTGCCCGGATCAGCGTTCAGGCGAAGACACAGACCCTTCCTGGTGGGAATCACGCCGGATTTTTCAGAGGAAATTTGCGGGATACGTTCCGAAGGGTCATAGCCAAATTCCCAGCGATGCGCAAACGTGGGAGAGGCCACGAGAGCCAGGAGAACTCCAAAAGCGAATTGTCGCCAACGCATCATAGATTTCAAGTAGCACAGGCTTCAGAGTCTGTGTGGCAACTCTTCGCCCGCGTAAATATTATTCTGCAGAGGCCGTGTTCCTGCGGCCCCTGCGCGAGTTTGAAAACTTCTCGACGACCTCTAGCGTTTCAGGCGATGCGCAACTTTGGAACCGTGCGCCAGATTCGCGTGAGATTCAGGGCGATGGCGGCCAGCGTGAACTCGATGGCCACTTTTGTCAACCCGCGTAATCGGAATCGCCGCATCCCGCGCTGCTCTTTGAGCACTCCCAGCACCGGTTCCACAATCGCTTTTCGTCGTCGATACACCGCGCGTCCGGCCGGGGAGCGCAGCTTGCGTCTCATGTCCTGTTGCGCTCGATGCTGGGCGGCCGCGTGTCCGCGCACCCGCACCCCGCGATTCAGTTCCCGCCCCAGATGCGAATCCGGCACGTATGCGTCGATCTGGCGCCGCTCCAACTCTTCCAAATTCTCCTGTGAAAAAAATCCGCTGTCGGCCAGGGCTTGTCCCGGCCGCTGCCCGCACTCCCGTTCCACCGCTTCCAGCATCGGCACCAACAGCCCGTTATCATTGCTGCTCTGGCTGACTTGCTGCGCCACAATCAAATGATCTTCGCTCACCGCCACCGTCGCCGTGTACCCCAACACAAATCCTTTGCGCTCGCGCAGGAACCGGCTGTCCTCATCGGTACGCGACAGCTTCTGGGTCCCCGCTTTCTTGAGCCGCTCGATCCGCGCCGGGATTTGCTGCAGCCGCTGCCGGAGTTCTTCCAGAGCCTGGTGGGCCACTTCCATTCCCGCCCCTTCGTTGGGGTCTGGCGTCTCGCACTGCCGCTGCCAGCGCCGAATGCGCCGGCGAATCTTCGCTCTCTCCGCTCGCAATTTCTCGATGCCCTCGGCCGAATCGGCCGCCGCGTTCGCCGCGATCCGCGTTGAATCGATGGCCACCTGTCCCAGCTTTCCCATCCCCAACGACCGCGCTAGCTCCACCACCTGTGTGAACGCGTCGTTGATCCCTCGCCCGTGCCGCTTGCGGAACTCATTCAACGCCCAATAATCCGGCGTCGCTCCTGCTGCCAGATACCGAAACGCCAAATCTTCCCGAATCCGCTGCTCCAGCCGTCGCGAACTGGTCACTCCCAAGGCATAGGCATACAGCCATACTTTCAACAGCAGCGCCGGGTGATACCCTGGATGCCCCTCGTCACTGTATCCGCTCTCGAACTCCCTCAAATCCAACTTCTCCACCGCCGCATGCACGAAAAAACAAAGATGTCCTTCCCCCAATACCTCACGCACGCTCGGCGGCAACAAATACCCCTGTTCCGGGTTGTACTCGTAAAAATTCGGCATCGCGCAGCCTCCTGCGCGAAGTATACCTGCACTGTCAACCTTAGTTGCCACACAGACTCTTCAGCCTGTGTGATTTTGGTTTTGAAATATTTACGGCGACGCGCTAACGAACCCCGCACAGACTGAAGTCCGTGCCACCGCGTGTCAGGGAAGTTCGCCGGCGCCCAATGCGCGCAGCGCGGCGGCGCTTTGGAGGCGAACGTAATTGTTGGAATCTTTCCGCAGGCGGTCGCGCAGCACGGCTAGCATCTGCGGATCCGCCGGGCCGGATCCACCATCCGTTCGCAGCGAATTGACAAGCAGATTGATTGCAGAAACGCGCACGCCAGAATTGGTCGTCGCTTTGCAGCGCATCGAGAAGCGTTTGCCGGACTGCCGGCGTCACTTCTCAAACCCTTGCAGGGATTCCAGCGCCTTCATGCGCACGCCCGGATTGTGGTCTGAGCGCGCCGCAGCGCACAGCGCGCGTCGCACTTCGGGATCGGCGGCCTGCGTTCGCAGCACGTCGAGCGAATCGAGCCGCGCGCCCGGATCAAATCGTTCGCTGTTTTCCAGAACGAAAGTCAGCGCGCGCTCAATGTCGGCATCTTCCGGCGAGCCCACGATACTGGTCGGTGTTTGCGACATCAGTTGCACCTGCACCGTAGGAGTCCTCGAACCCGATGGCGTTACCCAGGCAATATTGGCGCTCCCTGCGCTCTGAAGCTGCTGCTCGGTCACTCTTGGCGCCGCGGAAACCGTCACGGCAGCGCGGGCGGCAAGCGGCGCCGGCGTGACGCGCATTCTCTGGCCCGCCACGCCCGCCAGGAAGCCCACAACGACCAAAGCTGCCATGCTCATCGCCGGATGATAGACCAGCGCGCTGCGGAACACTTCCCACCATGCGGACGGGCGACAAAATCGCGCGCCAGCGCGGGCCGATTGGCCCTGGCCTGATGGTCGTCGAGCGCTTCCGCAAGTTCACTGCGGCATTGCGCCAGGAGTAAGCCGGAGCGGTCGAGCGAATCGGCCGGCTGGTCGACCGAGGCGATGGTCTGATGCATTTGTCCTTCGCGCGATACGATGGCGGCGCAAGCAGGGCAAAGCGCGATGTGCGCCTGGAGAGCTTCGCGCGCGGGAGCGTCGAGCTCATCGCAGGCATACAGGATGGCCAGCGATTCGATTTCTTCGCAGCGAACGATCATCGTGTTATTGGAATTCTCGCTCACAATAATCCTTCCAATTGCGCGCGCAATTTGCGCGTCGCGCGGAATAGAGAATTCTTCACCGTTTCTTCTGATCGTGCCCAGGGCTTCTCCGATGGCGCGTAATTTCAGGCCTTGATAATGCTTCATCTCAAATACGATACGCTCGCGCGGCGTGAGCAGTTCGAGGGCGCGTCGAAATCCTGCGGTTGATTTCAAGTCCCATCACGCGGCGTTCCGGGATCGGATGCTGCTGCATGTTCTTGCTGGCGGTCAAAGAAATCGGTCGACGGACTCTCGCCACGCAAATCGTTCGCGTATTCGGGCGACTGATCTTCCGGCCGGCTGCTGCGGCGGCGCAGATGGTCGAGACAGACGTTCGTGACAACCCGGTACATCCAGGTATAAAAACTGCACTCAAAGCGGAAACGTGGCAGATTCTTGTAAATTTTGAGGAAAGCTTCCTGATAAACGTCGCGCGCGTCGTCGGTCTTATGAAGAACATTCAGGGCAATGCGCAGGACATCACGATCGTAGCGATGCACGAGTTCTTCAAACGCTTCGCGGTCGCCGCCCTGCGCTCGTTCGATCAGCGCTCGGTCGTCGGGTGCCGCCAAGGCTCGCCCCGATCGTTCCAATCGCGGCGGAGCCTTCCCCGGAGTTTCCGGAGCCGTCAACCGACCAAGCGATTGTCATTCCGTCTGCAGCCATCGTGCCGCGCTTTCCCCCCAGGCAAACCGTGGGAGAACTCCATACCATTAGACGCGGGAAACGCCCGAAAGGTGAGCAGGTTTCCCAAGCATGGGGGCCTGATCTTGGTTCCTGCTAACCTACGCAGATACAATATATTAGACCGTCAAAGACCAATCAATCCGTTTCATTTCACGATGCAGGGATGATATAAATTACGCCGCAGATATTGCAAGTGTGTGCGGTGCCTTGCGCTGGATACCGATGACCACTCCCAAAGCAGCCGCCAAAAATGGCGGAATGCAAACGCTCCGCAAAATCTCCGTGGTGCCCATGATCACGGCGACTTACTTCATGGTTGCCGGGGGCCCCTACGGACTCGAAGACATCGTCCAGAAAACGGGCTATACCGCCACGCTGCTGATTCTGGTGATCACGCCGCTGCTCTGGAGTCTCCCCACGGCGCTGATGGTCAGCGAACTGGCCACCGCGATACCGGAAGAGGGAGGCTTCTACATTTGGGTGCGCCGGGGCATGGGGCGTTTCTGGGGATTTCAGGAAACGTGGCTGACGCTGGCGGGCAGCGTGTTCGAGATGGCGCTCTACCCGAACCTTTGCATCGCCTATATCGGCCGGTTCATGCCCGAACTGGTTGCGGGACATCGGCGGGCTCATCTTGGGATTTGCCATGATCGCGCTGTGCACGGCCTGGAACATCTTCGGCGTGCGTGCGGTCGGCGAAGGCTCGGTGTGGCTCAACGTCGCGTTGCTTGCGCCATTCGTCGCGCTGATTATTTTCGCGCTGGGAAGCGGCAGGACCGGCGGGGGCGTTCCTGTTCCGCTGCGCCAGGTCGATTTGCTCGGCGGCGTGCTGATCGCCATGTGGAACTACATGGGCTGGGACAACCTCTCGACCATCGCGGGAGAAGTGGAAGCGCCGCAGCGCACCTATTCGCGCGCCATGTTTGGCGCGGTGATTCTGGTGATCGTGAGCTATCTGCTGCCGGTGGGCGCGGTCGCCCGCACGGGGATTGACCCAAACAGCTGGACGACGGGCGGCTGGGTGGACGTCGCACAGATTATCGGCGGCAAGACGCTGGCCATCGCCATTGCGCTCGCGGGAGTGATCGGAGCGATCGGATCGTTCAGCGCCTTGATGCTCTCGTTTACGCGGTTGCCGATGGTGATGGCCGAGGATGGCTATCTGCCGAAACTTTTCGCGCGGCGCGACGCACGCACCGGGCGCGCCCTGGGTGGCCATTGCCGCATGCGCGATTCTCTGGGCCATCTGCTTTCCGCTGGGATTTGAACGGAGCCTCATTTTGGATGTCCTGCTGACCGGCCTGAGCATCCTGCTGGAATTCTGGGCCCTGGTGGCGCTGAGAGTTCGTGAGCCGGACCTTGCGCGCCCGTTTCGCGTTCCCGGAGGAACGGCCGGGCGCTGTTGCCATCGGCGTGCCTCCGCTGGCGTTGATGATTGCGGCGGTCGCGCGCAACCGCACGGAGATTGTCGGGGACCACCAACGAATTAGTCATCGGGATCGGCATCTGTCGCGGCGGGAGTCGCGCTCTATCTCCTTAGCGAAGCCATTCGTCGAAGAAGAGCCGCGTGAATCAAGGCTCGTGCGGTGACATTCGCGCTGCGGCGCCAATAAATCAGCGGCCAGGAGAGCAACGCGAGCGCAAATGCGAAGACGGCATATCCATTGACGTGGAAATAAGGATTGGGTTGATCCAGCATGTTCGACGGCGCTGGGAACCACCGCCACGATTGCGGCCAGCAGGAAATAACCCATCACATTGAATCGAACGATACGCGTCACTCCAGCCCACAATCACGGCAATCACCACCAGATTAAATCCAGCGTCCCTTAAGAACGCTCCCGTCGTCGCCACGTTCGTCGCCATCAGCACTGCGTAAAGAATCAACAGTCCGGCGCGCATCCACAGCGGGCGCACATACAGCGGCAATCAGAGCCGGCGGCCAGGCCCACCAGCCCCACGGTAAAAAAACTCGCCGACGATCGCCGAGGCGATCGACGCCCGCCCCCGGATTGAGCAGATCCAGACCATCGGGAACAGCCGCGCCCAGCAGTGTGGCGCAATAGCGGCCAACGCGAAAATAATCCGGGCAAGCGACCCAGCCCCAGCAGCGCCGCCGCGCCGAAAACCGCCACGAAGATCGCATCCCGGTAATACTCGGGCCATGCAGTCCATCGAGCGCAATGCGTCCCGGGCCGAAGGCGCGCTCCAGAAAAAACCAGGCAAGCCCAGCAGCAGGACCGCAACCGCCAGATAAAGCGCCGTGACGAAAATCAGCGAAATGAAAAGAATGGCGTAGAACGTCTTCAGCGGCCACGTCGTCGGTGTAATTGAGCAAAAGTTGCGGGAGCCGGTTTACATAAATCACGATGGCCGCCACCAACACCCAAACCGACCATTGCCCGAGCCTGCGCCAGGGAACCCGCGCAATTTCCGGATGTTTCAAGCTGCGCATGAAAGATCACCAGCACGGCAATCAGCACCACGCGCAATGCCGAATCCCCCTGCCATAAGTCTGCGCGAGTTGCGCCGGGGTGGTGCGGCTTTCCGCGTCGCGCCAGGCCTCGGGAATCTTGATGAAAATGCGGTAGCCCGGAAACTTCGTCCCCCTGCACTTGCAAGTTGCATGCGGATGTGCGCGCCCTGCTGGCCCGATCCCGGATCGAGCGCCGCTTTTTGTTCCCACTCGAAGAAATGATCGGTCCTGGCGGGTCTCTTTTCCGTGCTGGTTTTCGACCAGATTCCAGTCCGCGAGGTCGACCTTTTTCTCATTGCGCAAATATGCTTCGGCGCGCGCCAGTGCCTCTTCCTTCGACAGATTTGCGCCCGGGGCTTTTTCGTCGAGGTGTGATGCAGCGAATGCAGCGAACCATCCGGTCTTCAGCACGACCATGTATTCTTCGTTTTGGGAATCGCGGAAATAGCGGATGGTCCAGAAAGCGGACGGAACCTGGTCGCGATAAATCGTGTTTGCCGCGGCGATGCCAATCGTGCGCCGCAAATATTCATTGGTATAGCCGTCGAACGTGTAGGTGATCGGTCGCGGCGTGCTGATAAGTTGCGGGATCGACCTTATTTTCGCGCAGGACCTGGTCCGCGCGCGCCGCCGCTTCCTTCGCGTCGATCTGGAAGCGGACAAAATCTCCGATGGCTTCGCGCTTCACTCCAATCAGCAACGCCGCGCCCAGGACTCCGCAGACAATCAGCGCAGCCAGCGCGCGCGAAGACATGGCCGTGTAGCCGGGACGCAGCCTCGGGCGCCGGGCTTGTCCGGGATCACCTTCCGCACGAGCTTCTTGCCCCTCCTCTGGCGAAATCTCCGCTCTGCGGCCCACCAAGCGGGCGAGCGCTATTGAGGAGTTCCGGATCCGACAGCGAATCCCCCGCGCGAAATATAGGAAATCGCGGCGATGGCCAGCGGAATCAATGCGGCCCCGCCCACGATCGCTCCGGAAACGCGAAGATACGCGCCGCTGCGAACGCAGCAAGGAAGTGCTGATCAGAAACGCGTCCACCGTGTAGTGCCAGGTGAGCGTCGCCCAGATTCCCCAGCGCAGCATCACCAGTCCCGCGACGATGCCGATCAGGCCGACTTCGATGCCGCGAATGTAGGCGGGCTCCTGCGGATAATTGCTGTGCAGAAATCCCCACATGAAGGCGGGCAGAACGACCGCCAGAAATTTCGACTTCGTCATGCGCATGCAGGTACGGGATCGCGAACAGGCGGAAGAGAAATTCCTCGCTCGTGGCGGCGTAGATGCCGATGGCCAGCGGGTACACCCACGGGAATATAGGTGCTGACCACGTTTTCGTAATTCAGGTCCTGCGGCGCCCAGGCGCCCAGTTTTCTGCTGATGATGTAAAAGACGGTGATGTAGCCGATATGCAGCGGCGGCCAGACAAATTCCAATGACGTTGGCGCGGAAAAATTCCTTGGTGCGAATTCCCGGCAAGCCGGAATCCGACTTCCAGCCTGATTTTGCCGGGCTGCGAGATTCGGTACAGCGGTTCCCCCGGCACCACGGCGATCACCACCAGCAGCGCGCTGACAACGCTGATGAGCACCGCCTGGCCCAATTGGCTCAGGAAAAAGCTCGAGTAGGAGTGTGTTCGTGTCGTAGCCGGCACGGTCGAGCGGCCACTGGTTCATCGTCATGACAGGAAATACAGCACGGTAGAAAAATGTGCCCAGCGCAAGGCCTCCGCGCCACTCGAGCAATCCGCGGCGCCCCAGCGAAACGATCACGTACAGACACCCGCCGAGAAGAAACGCGTAAGGAATCAGCGCGATAAACTCAAACAGATTGTTCGACGATCGAAGACGGTCGTAATCGAGCTCCAGGCTTCGGGAACTTTCAGATATTCGTCATAGCCGTTTACGCGGTCTCCGGCGAGCGTCACATTCAGCCGGTACGGCGCGTCCTTGGCCCGGAATCCGCGCCGCTCCCAGGAGAAGCTCCAGTCGCGCCGATTGGGGCGCTCGGTGAAATTCGCTTCCTCCTCGCGAAACTCATAGCGCGAGAGATCGGCGTGCAGCGTGTCGCGCAGAAAGGATTCGGCGATCGGTCTGCGCCGCGGCGCGTTCGAGCCGCGCGCCGGGAGCGGCCTCCTCGAGCTCAGTGCGCGTAGCCGACGATGCCTCCGGCGGGGTCAACGCGCACGTCAAATTCTTCTTTTTGGAGAGGGCGGAAAAAGCGCGTCTGCCAGTACCAGATGTGGACATCGTTCCGCCATCATCTGATTGGCCTGCTCGAGCCCCACTTCGCGCTCGAGGTAAGTCTTTGCCGTGTCATCCACGTCGAAAACGATGCTCGAATCGTAGCCGCCGAGCTGCGCGCCCTGCGCGGCGGCAAATTGCCTGGCCTGTCGAGGGCGGCCGCGCGAGGAACCTTGAACTCGACGGAAGCTTCCGGGAAGGCCTGGAAAAAATATTTGTACGCCACGCCGGCCCCGAGCAGGCCCGCGAGAATCCAGATCAGAAGAACTTTTTGTCGTTCCCGTCGAGCCGCTCTAGCGGCAAACACGCCTCCCTGCGCGCACGATGCGAAACAATCCATCTTTTCCCATGCGGGTGGCGATTGCAAGCGTCCATCTGCTCGGACAGGCGTGCGATGGTGCAACGATGGTCCATGCAGTAGGTGATATAAAGATTAGATGGCCGTCGATGCCCTCAACCGAACTGATGTACCTCAAAGGCGTGGGACCGCATCGCGCGGAACTCCTTGCCAAGCGCGGCCTGCGCACGTTTGAGGACCTTCTCGGTTACCTTCCATTCCGGTATGAGGACCGCATCCATTTCGCGAAGATCCGCGAAATCGTGCCCGGGCAGATCTACACCTTGCAGGCGGAAGTTTCGGGCGGCAGCCTGGTGCGGTATTCGCGCGCCCGCGGCGGCGTGTATCACCTGGTCGTCCGGGACGACACCGGGTCGCTGTCCTGCAAATTTTTTCACGGGAATTATCTCGAAGGAAAATTCAAGGCCGGGCAGAGAATCGTCCTCCACGGGAAGGCCGATCTGGACCCGAACCGGCCCGGCCGCATCGAGATGATCAATCCGGAATACGAACTGCTTGGCGCCGGAGAATCGGACTCCACCGAAGTCGGCCGGATCGTTCCGATTTACGAAGCGATTGGCGGCATCAGCTCGCGAATGATGCGGCGGATCATTTATCAGGCGCTTGAAAAATTTAGCGGAGCGTTGACCGATCCGCTGCCCGCCGAGATGCTCGCGCGATACAAATTTCCCTCGCGGCGCGACGCCATCCATTTCGTCCATTTTCCGCCGCAGACGGAATCGGTCGAGGCGCTCAACTCGTTTCGCTCCCCGGCGCACCAGCGGCTGATTTTTGAGGAATTTTTCTTTTATCAACTGAGCGTGGCCATGCGGAGGAAAGCGGCGCAGCAGCAGCCGGGCATCGCCTTCCGCGTGCGCGAGCCGGCCATCCGCGAGGCGCTCAAGCGCGTGCTGCCGTTCAAGCCCACCGATGCGCAGAAGAGGGCCCTGGCGGAAATCGCGGCGGACCTCGAGCGCCCCGTGCCGATGAACCGCCTGCTGCAGGGCGACGTCGGAAGCGGCAAGACGATCGTGGCGTTTGAAGCGGCGACGATCGTGATCGAAAACGGCTACCAGGCCGCCCTGATGGCGCCGACGGAAATCCTGGCCGTGCAGCATTATCTGGCGGCAAAAAAAATATTCGCGCGCGTCGGGCTACAGCGTCGAACTGCTGATCAGCGGGATGAAATCGGCGGAGAAAAAGGCGGCGCTCGATCGTGTGCGATCCGGCGCGGCGCAACTCGTCGTGGGGACGCACGCGCTGCTCGAACCGCAGGTCGAGTTTGCGCGGCTGGGTCTCGTGATCGTGGATGAGCAGCACCGCTTCGGCGTGCTGCAGCGCAAAGAGCTGATGGAGAAGGCGGCGGCGCCGGACGTGCTGGTGATGACAGCCACGCCGATCCCGCGCACGCTTTCGCTCACGCTCTACGGCGATCTCGATATTTCCGTGATCGACCAGATGCCGCCGGGCCGCGTGCCGATTGAAACGCGCTGGTCGTCCGAGGCGCATTTGCCGGGCGTGTGGGAATTTCTCCGGCGCGAAATCGCCGCGGGGCGGCAGGCCTACGTGGTCTATCCGGTGATCGAGCAATCGAAAATCGGCTGGAATCGCAGCGCTCGCTCAAAGCGGCCATCGTGGAATACGAGCGCCTGCAAAAAACAGTTTTCCCTGACCGCAAGCTTGGCCTGCTCCACGGGCGCATGAAAAGCGATGAGAAAGAAGACGTGATGGAACGATTCCGCCGCCGCGAACTCGACATGCTGGTGACGACGACGGTGATTGAAGTCGGCGTGGACGTCCCGAACGCGACCGTGATGGTGATCGAGCATGCCGAGCGATTCGGTCTCTCGCAGCTTCATCAACTCCGCGGACGCATTGGCCGCGGCGGCAAAAAGGGCACCTGCATCCTGGTCGCGCCGAAAACTCCGGGAGAGGACGCGCGCGTGCGCCTGGAAACCATGGTGCGCACCACCAACGGATTCGAGATCGCCGAGACGGATTTGAAATTACGCGGCCCCGGAGAATTTTTCGGTACGCGGCAGCACGGGGAACTCGGCTTCCACATCGCCAATCCCCTCCGCGATTTTGAATTGCTCGAACTCGCGCGGCGCGAAGCGCTTTCGCTGGTCGAATCCCCTGCTGCAGAGCCGGCGCGCCAGCGATTGCTGGCCCAGCTTCCGCAGGAGTGGCATGCGGCGGTATCAGCTGGCGTCGGTAGGATGAAAGTGACTGGTGACTAGTGATTGGTGACTGGTGATTCGGGCGAAGCCAAAGGGAATCGACTCATGGAAGGAATGAAAATGCGGACAGGACCATGTTTGGAAAAAGGTTTTGACTCTCAACTCTTAACTCTCAACCCTCGACTCTCCCCCGTCCCTCGGGCACGCCCTACAAGAATCACCAGTCACCAGCCACCAGTCACCAGTCACATCCCCCCATGCGCATAATTGCCGGAAAATACCGGAGCCGCACGCTGCGCAGCCTGAAAGGCCAGGCGCTGCGGCCTACGAGTGACCGTTTGCGGGAGACGCTGTTTAATATTCTCGGTCCCACCGTGGAGGGCTCAACGTTTGTGGATCTCTACGCCGGGACAGGCGCGGTCGGCATGGAAGCGCTCAGCCGCGGGGCGCGCGCGGCAATCTTCGTTGAGCAGCATGCCCCCGCGACCGTTTTGATCCGCCGTAACCTGGATTCGCTTGGAATTGGAAATGAAGCGGAAATTCTCGGCATGGATGTTTTGCGCGCGTTGCAAAAGCTGGAGACGCGCCACGTGCACGCCCAGTTCATCTTTCTCGATCCGCCCTACGCAGCCGCCGGCGAATATGAAAACGTGCTCGAGTTTCTTGGCGAATCATCTCTGCTGGCTCCCGGCGGCCGCGTGATCGCGGAACATTTGCGGAAACGCAAGCTGCCGGAACGGGTGGGGGAACTTGAACTTACGCGCGTGGTAGAACAAGGTGACGCAGCACTCAGTTTTTACAGGCTCGCATTAGCGGCGTGAAGGCGAGCTCTATAAAAACAAGTAACACCGCAATTCGTCAGGGCTTCTTAAACAAATTCTTGATGGCATCCACGGAATTTTGCGGCGCAGCGGGCTGAGCAGTAGCGGGCGTCGACCCGGAAGCCGACGTTGGTGATCCAAAGCTTGGGCCGCCCTTTCCGGGTGAAACCTTTGGACTTTCGATGGTCCCCGCAAGCGCGAACGGCACGGTAATTTTTCCGACGCTTGCTGGCAATCAGGCCGCCAACAATGCTGCCCAAGGCTCCTGACCCCATGGCTGTCGCGGGATTCACCGTCGCGGACCCCTGGTAGTCGAGCGTGCTATCGAGACCCAGACTCCCCTTCAGATCAACTATGCCGACAGTCGAATCGAGATGAATCTGGTTGCTCGACACGCGCTGGCTGGCAATGGTGACGTCGCCTTCGAGGACCGTGAACGGCGTGTCTCCCCCCGCTCCCGCCTTTTTCCCGAGAGATTGCGCAATGCCCGCCAGATTCACTCCCGGAAGGTGGCCATTGCGTACCGCAAATTTGCCCGTCCCCGACAAAGTCTTCTTCCATTCATCACTGAGGTTGCCAAGAAGTTGCAAATCGAGTTCGCCGGTGCCGCCCATCTTTCCGCGCGCCGAAGGAGTGACCTCGAGCACCTTCGCCACGTCCAGGTTACGCATCTGGACGTTGGCTGTGAATCGTGGGGGATCGGTGGAACGGTCCACGCGCGAGGAAATCTGCAGCGTCCCTCCGTACATGCCGATGTTGATGGGAAATAGCTCCGCGCGATCGGTGTACACACGCATTTCGACGTTCGCCGGACCTACGGCATAGGGTTTCGTCGTAATTTTCTCGACGTTGATGTGTCCCTTCGCCACCAACGTGCTGGGTCCCGGGGGAGACGGAGCCGCTTTGGCCTTTGCGGGGGCTGCGGAGGTGCTGGTCGATCCACCTCCCGCTGCGGCAATCAGCTTGTCGATGTCGAGCTGTGAGGCGCTCATTTCAAAATTAACCTGCGGGTGCTCGACATCGGGAATGCTCAGCGTGCCTTTGATGTCGGCGGCTTTGGCGAGATCGGCGACAAATTGCGCGTCCATTTTTCCGCCCGAAAGCGCCACACTGGCCCGACTGGAACGCAACTGGTGCGCTCCAGCCCTCCAGCGCCAGCGTCACGCCTGCAAGCTTGAGCCTCGGCCTGCCAGTCATGAACGCGCATGGGGGTCACGACGAAATTGTGCAGCGTGATGTTGATGCCCTTGGTGTCGGCGCTCGACAGGATCGCTCCGCGCACCACGGTCCCCACCATCACTTCGGCGTTGGTCAGGTTGACGCTTTCGATTTCGTCAAGCGACACGCTGGACGATGTGGCCGCCGCCGGTTTCTCTGGCGCGATTGCCGAGGTAAAGGTGTAATTGTCTTTTCCGGTGCTGCTATCGGTTACGAGGGAGAGTTTCGGGCGCACCAGGTCAACCGAATTGACGTGAATGGTGCGGTGCAACAGCGGGCCGAGCGCCACATTCACCCGAATTTCGTCCGCCGAGAGGACGTCGCCGTCCGGAAATCCCTGCGGGTTGCCAATGTGCAGGCCATCGAGCGTTACCCCGACGCCGGGGAAAAATTGCGCGCGAATTTTTCCCAGCGTGACTTTGTGGCCCGTCTGCCTTGTCAAGGTATCCGTGATGGTATCGCGATAGCGATCAACGTCCAGGAAATAGGGCACAGCGAGGCCGGTCAATAGCAGCACCGCGAAGAGACCCAAGACAATCTTCGCCCAAAACGGAAAACGGCGGGCAGCCGTATTCGATGAATTTGTGCTAGCCATGGGAACTCACATTGACCGGGCTGATTCAAGGGGCATCCTGGCCCCGGCCCTCGTGCCTATCGTTGCAAATCGCGCCGGCGACGGCAAGCCATTCGTGCAGGTTCCCCGGCCATAAAGCCAGCCGGAGGGGTATAATTGCCGGATATGTCAGAAGCACTTGGGGGCGGTGATGTGTCTTGGAAGGGGGAATTGGCCTCCGTATCCGAAACGGTCGATTCGCCCGGCTCGCCGCGCCTTGCCCTCGAAAAGACGGGATGGCTGGACCAGTTCGCCTCCAGTTTAGAAGTTCTTATCCACGGGCCGGTTGCCCCGAAAGCATTTCTTGGCGATCCATACTTTCGGGACTGCTGGATCGACCAGCGCTTCCCAAAGATGGCGTTCGCGGCTGCTGTTTCCTTGCAGGTGCTGCTGGTTCTATTCCCTCCACCGGTCTGGAATGTTCGGTCTCCCAGCCTTGCGGCCCCGGCGCCTGCGATGGAACTGACCTGGTACGGTCCAGTGAAGGATTTTCCCGCCATAATGCCTGCAGTCAAGACTCCCAAGCCGCGGCCCACGGCAAAGCGTGCCACGAATCATGAGGCCGATACGTTTCATCCACGGCTGACCATCCTTTCCGAGCCGTTGCACCCAACGCATCCGCGGCAGACGCTGATTCAGCCCGCGGCGCCCAAGGAACCGCCTAAGATTTTGCCCGACGCTCCCCAATATCGTGCAGCTGCCGGGCTCCCAGCCCGTAAAGCCGAAGTTGCAAGTCACCGCGAAGCAGCTGGCTGCCATGCGTCCTAAAACGCCCGTGGCTCATGCATCCTCAGATGTAGCCGCGCCCGACCTCGCCGCGCCGGAGAAAGAGGCAGGTGCAATCAACATCGCATCGTCCGCGCAAGCCCCGCCAAAACCGGTCCTGCAGGTCAGCCCGATGTCAGCGCCGCACGCTACGCGGCAGAAAAGTGAAACGGATGCCGCGGCTCCCGAAATCGCCGGGCGCACAGGGGAAAGCAGCACGCTGATCGCTCTCTCTGCCACACCCGCGCCGGTGGCACCGCCTCCCGCTATTCCTGCGGGAAATCTTTCGGCGCGTATTTCGATTTCGCCGGATGGACCAAAACCCGGCACGCCCGGCGGGGTCAAAGAAAGTCAGCGGGGCCCACGGCCCGGAAGGCATCTTCATCAGTGGCGGAAACAGTGCGAACACCAGCCCAATTTCGGGGCTGGGAATCGGATCTGCGTCGCGAGGAGTAGGAAATCCATTGCCTTCGCGCCCGCGGAGCGCTCTAGGAGATGCGAACAACTCCCCAGCAGATCCCAGCTCCCATGCGGCCTCCAAATTGGCCGTGCTGCCCGAAAAAATGCTGGGGACGAAGCAGGTCTATTCACTGCAAGTGAACATGCCCAATATGACCAGCCTGTCCGGCAGTTGGACCGTGAACTTTGCCGAGCTGGACGAAGTGGAGCCAGGCACGTATTCGCAACCCGCCGCGTCGGATTTATCGTGGCCTGTTCCCCTGCGGAAAGTGGACCCGAAGTATCCCCCGGAGCTTCGCAAGGGGAACGTCGAGGGAGAAGTCGAGCTCTATGCCATCATCCGTAAGGACGGCAGCGTGGACAGCATCCAAGTGGTGCGCAGTGTGGACCCGGATCTGGACGCGAATGCCATGGACGCTTTGGCGCAGTGGAAATTCCAGCCGGCGCGAAAGCACGGGGAACCTATCGACCTGGAAGCGGTGGTGCACATCCCGTTCCGCACGCGCGCGGTACAGTTCTGAGGAACTCGGCAAAAACCTTCAAAAATGATCGCGCAGATCGCGGAAGGTCTGCAAAATAAGCAGCCGGCCGGCGCCGCTGCGCACTTCTTCATGCTCGAGCGCCCAGGTCGCTGAATGAGGAATGAACACTGCGTTCAGTCCGGCCTCGAGCGCCGGATTGATATCGCTGCGCGGGCTGTTGCCAACCATCCAGCCACGCGATTTTACGACGTGGTGCCGGTTCACCAGCTCCCTGTACGTCGCGACATCTTTTTCCGGCACGATTTCGATGGCGTCGAAATGTATCTGCAAACCGGAACGTTCGACCTTGGCCGCCTGTTCCGCCGCGTCGCCCTTTGTGAATAGAATCAGGCGATGGCGCTCGGCGAGATAATCCAGAGTTTCCAGGACTCCGTCCAGCACATTGGGCGGTATGCGTTCGAGTTCATCGACGCGATGGTGAATCGCCTCCACCGTCGCGCGTTCGGCCAGGTGCCCGGCAAGCTTCATGTAGGTTTCTTCGAGCGACCGGCCGAAACTGCGCACGCCGTACCCGTGCTGGCGGATATTGCGGCGCTCGGTTTCGTTCAGGATGTGGCGGGCGTATTCGCGCTGATAGCCGAAAGGTTCGAGCAGCTTCAGGAATTCGTCGATGGTCTGCTCGAAGAAAACATTGTTTTCCCAGAGCGTATCGTCGGCGTCGATCAGAAGTGTTTCGCGTGGCATGGTGAGGGTATGTTCCGGCAGGCTCTATTCCTGCGCTGAACGTCCCGGTAGGAACCGGAACGTTGAGCCGGGCGGCGCGTGCTGGTCCGCCTCCTAGGAATTTCCGGGTACGCTGGCGGCGAGTTTTTCCAGGATTTCGAGCGCGACCTTTTGCGTTTCGCCGTAATGCGACAAGTAGCTTTGAAATTCCCTGTTCATCTCCAGCGCGTCCTCCGCGTGGAGAGGCGTGCGCAGGATCATGTCGCGCAAGCGCACGGGATGCGGCAGCAGTGCATCTTCCTTCAATTCATCGAGCGCTGATTTGGCATCGTACGGTTCCATGGTTCCTCCCGGTCATGACTGTATCCAGCAATTCTACTGCGAAACGGGGTACAAGCGGAAATAAGCCCGCGAGGCGAAAAGCGCAGGAACGTTGGCCTGGGATGAGGGCGGGACCAATCAGGCAGACGCAGCAGCGGCCGAAGGCAGAAACTCGTAGCGGTCGATGCGCGCCGCGATTCCCCGGCGGCCGTTATGCGGCTCGACCCGGATGATTTCCGCGAAGCACCGGATGTGAACGTCGCCGGCCATGGTGATCTCGCGCGGGAGGGTAAGGATAAATTCGATGGTCGATCCCGGTTCGAAATCGGCGTCAATCAAAAAGTACAGGCCGCGGAAACTAACGTCCCGCGTTTGTCCTTGCCGTTCCATTCCACCCCCCGGTCCGTTTGACCGGACCGTCAGCGGAAGCGTCATCGTAAATCGCCGTGAGGCTCGGCGTTCGAACGAATTTGCCATCACTCCCCCCGGAAGTGGGCATCCCAGGTTCGAGACACCCTAGCATCGCCGAATAAAAATCGCAATGAGAAACTGGTACTAGCCCGCGTTCGAATTCGAGCGGCATTTCATGCGGATGCCAGATTTGTTCTTGCCGGTAATTTTGTGGTCTCATGAGATCAGGGATCATGGACCATCCTCATCGACAATTGATGCTCAACGGCCCGGCGGGACGCCTCGAAGCGCTTCTGTGGGCCTTCCCGGCACACGGCGATGGCGAGCCCCCACCGCTTGCGGCAGTCGTGTGCCATCCTCATCCGCTGTACGGCGGAACGATGCACAATAAAGTTGTCTACCAGGCGGCGAAAACGCTTCACCATTTCGGCCTACCCGTCCTGCGCTTCAATTTTCGAGGCGCCGGGCTCAGTGAAGGCACGCACGACGAGGGGAATGGAGAGCAGGACGACGTTTCCACCGCGCTCGATTTTCTTGCCGGGGAATATCCTGGCGCGCCGCTGCTGGTTGCGGGTTTTAGTTTTGGTTCGTGGGTCGGGTTGCGCGTGGGTTGCAGGGATTCGCGCGTACGAGAGTTGATTGGCCTGGGGCTGCCGGTGGGCAGTCTGCGTGATTGTGAATTTTCTTATCTCGAGACGTGCGACAAGCCCAAGCTTCTGGTGAATGGCGAGTTGGATCCCTACGGTCCGCCGGAGAAGTTGCGGGCTATAGCTGGCACGTTTCCAGCAGGCGTGGCGGAGCAGACAAGGATTGTCGTAATTCCACAAGCCGACCATTTCTTCGCGGGCCATCTGCCGGAGTTGGATAGCACCATCGCGGACTGGCTCGTTTCGCGGCACCCACACCTCATTGCGGGCACTGAGTGACCGAGGCATGATTGCCGGGAATGTTTGTGGGTCGTGGCTTTAGCCACGACATAAGGACTGCAAAATCAGTCAGGCTTTAGCCGCTGACGGTTTCGTCTCAGGCTTTCTTCCCGCGCTCAAATAATCTGGAAAATTCATCCTGCGAGGCGGGCGGCACGCCGGCGAGCGCGAGGTTCGCGCGCACGTGCTCCACGCGGCTCATGCCCACAAGCGCCGTCGTAATTCCCGGCGTCGAACGAACAAATTGTAATGCCCGTTCGGCATCATTTTGCATGCCCAGCGCGGCCGTCACAAACGACGGCAGGCCCCGCGACAACTTTCCCTGCAGCATCGCCGCGCTTGCCACCAACGTGATGCCCAATTTGTTCGCGGCTTCCACCATCGGCGCGCGGCGCCCATCGAGCGGTTGATTCGGGCGCGTGAGCGCTTCCGTCATGCCTAAATTGCACGGCAGTTGCACGAAGCGGAAGTGATGCGATCCCCCTGCCACGTCGCGCGCAAGCGATTCCATCGCGGCAAGCGACAGAAAATCCTGCGCCGTATCGTTCTGACGAAATGCGTTCCACGTAGCCAGCCCGTAAAAATGGATTTTCGCCGCGGCCACGGCGGATTCCAGGAACTCGAAGGCGGCCCGCACGCGGCTATTGAACATCTCCCGCGGCACTTCGCCCAATTGTGTCTCGGGATTGTGGAGGTAATAGACATCGACAGTTTCGACGCCCAGGTTGCGCCGGCTGCGCTCGAGCTGATCGGCAATAAATCGCGGCGCCATCGAATGACACCCGGCGGCCACGTCTCCCTCGCGCAGGATATCGGTGGCCACGTATTCGTGATTGAAATATTCGCTGGCGTCCGCGGGCATTTCGCCATCGGGCGTCAGGAATCCGCCCTTCGTGCAGATCAATAATTCTTCCCGAGCAAATCCTCGCCGCTCCAGCTCTTCGAGTGCTGCCCCCGCCGAGCGCTCCGAGCGCTGGAACCGGTAATTGATCGCGGAATCGATTACGTTCGCGCCGGATTCGACAGCGGCAACAATGGCATCGGTGTAAGCCTTGTCAGTGCGCTCATCGGGCTCTCCCAGATACGTGCCGATGCCGATCGAGGAGAGCCACAGCCCCTGCTGCTCGCGGAAATGTCCAGCGGCGGCTCGCGTGGCAAATCGCGCGGCGTATTTCCTCGTGCCATCAGATGTCGCAAACGGACTCATTGCACCTCACAGATGTAAAGCGGCCAATTATATGTGAATCTGTGGAGAACGACGAGTCGAGAGTCGATAGTTAAGAGTTGAGAGTAAAACCTTCCGCCGATGGTCCCAATCCCGTGTCGTTTGGCTTTGCAACTCTTGACTCTCAACTGTTAACTTTCGACTTCTGTTGTTCCCCCCGGCGGGGCCAGCAGGCGCGCGCATGCTCGAAGAATCCTGCGGTACGGCCATTCGCTGTTGCGGCGTGCGCTCCCCGATAAGATCGGGGCAGGCACCACATTCTGCGGAAGGGCAGACGAGGAGCGAGCCGTGCCTTCGCGGAAGAAAATCTCTCCCACTCGTGGCTTCTTGTAAAACCAACGCGCCAGCAGGCTCAATTGATCTTCGAGATCGCGGCAGCGCTGCGGCGTATTCGACAGCGCGGCGGGAGTGTTCTGGTCCGCAGGCGGCTCGATCCATTCGCGCAGGATTTGTTCCACCGAGCGCGGCTGGCTGGCGAGTTCCGCGAAGCGCAGCATGCGCGACTCCTCGATTCGCCCGGCCCTCACTACAAACACGGCGATCGTGTTTTCCTCCACGGCTCGCTGCAGGACGACGGCATTAAGATCTTCGATCTGCCGCGCGAGTTCCGGCAGTCCGCGCAAAGCGTCCGCGGCCTTTTCGATGCGGCGATGGACCGCTGCCGCTCGCTCAAAATCGAGTGCCTCGCTCGCTGCTTCTCGTTCGCACTCGAGTTCTGCCGTGAGCGACGCGCCTCCCGTCGCCAGGAATGCGACCACGCGGCCCAGTTCGGCGTCATATTCCTGCTTGGTACATCCCGCAAAACATGGCGCCAGGCACATTTTCATTTCGGAATATATGCAGCCTGGGTAAGCGGGGTCGCGGCGAATTTTGATCTGGCAGCGGCGAATCTTGAACAGATCAAGAAATCCGGAGGCAAATGTGTCCGCGGCGCGGCGCGAGGCAAAAGGCCCAAAATGGAACCCGTTCGTGCTAATTCGCCGCGTGGCATAGCAGCGCGGGTAAACGTTCGCGAGGCTGACCTTGAGCACTGCGGGCGGCCGTAGCCGCATACGCTCGCGATACTGCGCAGGCCACATTTGCCGCGCATGTTGCCAGTGAAGGAAACTTAATTCAAAGGGAGACCCCACAATGCGGAAACGAACACGCGCCGCAAAGTCGCGCAGGTTCAGCCGCTTCGATTCGGCTTCCGGCGGACCCAGCAGCCTCGTAAGGCGCTGCCGCAGGTTCGCCGTGCGCAGCAAGTAAGGCTTAGCGCCCGCCAGTCCTTCGCGAGGTTCGACGACAAACACAGCAGGCCGCGCGGGCACCGCGGCGAAACATTCGCGGTCACGAGTGGCGTCAAATTCTGCGCTGGAATCAAACTCCTGCATGAAGGAAGTGTAACTCGGGAGAAGTTGAGACTTCACAGTTTAGAGTCGAGAGTGAAATCGAATCGCCATTACGCACCAGGCGGGGTTCTAACTCTCAACTCTTAACTGTCAACTCCCAAATCGATTCCCCTACGAGCCCAGCGCCCCGCGAAGCTTCTCATACGTTGTCGCGAGGTCTTCGGGCTCAAGCCGCGTTTCGCCGATCGTAGTCATGAAGTTGGTATCGCCCGCCCAGCGCGGCAGCACATGCAGATGGAGGTGATCGGCGATGCCCGCGCCGGCCGAACGGCCCAAATTCATTCCGATGTTGTAACCCTCGGGGTGGTAGACGTCATCGAGCGCCGACTGCACGCGCTGCGCGAGCAACATCATCTCCCCCGTGGTCTGCGCGTCGAGCCGCGCGAAATCCGCTGTATGCGCGTAGGGCACAATCATGACGTGGCCCGACGTATACGGGTAGCGGTTCAAGACGATGTAATTTTTTACGCCGCGAAGGACGATGAGCGCTTCCTGGTCGTTATTTGCGGCTGGGAGGTCACAGAAAACGCAGCCCGCGGCGCTTGCCGCTTTAGCGATATATCGGTAGCGCCAGGGCGTCCAGAGGTAATCCATAAGGAGTGTATCTATCGGCGGCAAAGAGAGTTCGCCGGGCGCTCGTTCAGCTTTGAGGCGGGGCTGGCGCAGTGCCCGTGGCCGGAGCGGAAGGCGCGCCGCCATTGACGTGGTCCTTCAGTTCCTTGCTGGGCTTGAAAAAGGGAATACGCTTGGGCGGCACCTCTACCTTGGCGCCGGTTTTCGGATTGCGTCCCGTGCGGCCGCGGCGCTGGCGGGTGCGGAAACTGCCGAAGCCACGGATCTCAATGCGGTCGCCCCCTTGCAGCGCGCCGATAATGCTGCCGAAGATAGTTTCCACAACTGCTTCAGATTCTTTGCGTGGAAGATCTGTGACGCGTACAACCTCTTCAACGAGGTCCGCTTTGGTCACGGTGGAATCGGTCATCGATGTATGCTCCGCCGACTTCTAAATTGCACCCGTAGGTGCCCGGGCAATTCGCGCCCCTGGTGCGCGCCACTCGTTCGCCGGAGAGAATCCCCACAGCGAGCCGCCCTTGGTGGCAATTCCATATCACCAAATGAGGCTTAAGGGAAATAAAAATTTACTGCTCCGGCTGGGGGCTCCGGAGCGTTTACACAGAACGCTTGGCCATGATGGCATCGCCGATGGTCGCCGTCCCCTTGGTTTTCGACGAGCGGTACTCCTCCATGTCGCGGCGTTCCACCTGTTTCTGCGCGGCACGATAGCTGAGCCCGATTTTATGCTGGTCCGGGCTGATCTTTACGATCTTGAATTCGTAGTCGCGGCCGGGATCGAGCAATCCGCTCTGGCGCGCGCCGTGGCCGGGTCCTGAAATTTGAGGCCTGTCGCCCTT
This sequence comes from Terriglobia bacterium, assembly GCA_963705015.1. Lineage (GTDB taxonomy): Bacteria > Acidobacteriota > Terriglobia > Acidiferrales > UBA7541 > Palsa-360. The sequence continues at coordinate 2,749,671 of CAVPIN010000002.1, read as the reverse complement.
GTCACCTTTGCCGCGCCGCTCGTCGATTTCGGAAATGTGGCAAAGACCCTCGATACCGTCTCCCAGATCCACAAACGCGCCAAACGTCGTAACGCGCGACACTCTCCCGCGGATCAGATCGCCCACTTTGTGCTTCTCAAACCAATTGGACCAGACGTCGTTCACCTGCTTGACGCCGAGCGACACGCGGCGCGATGCCGGATCGATCTTCAGGACTTTGGCTTCGACCGCATCTCCCTTTTTGTACACGTCGGCCGGACTTTTGATTTTCCCCGTCCAGGAAATGTCGCTGACGTGAATCAGACCGTCGAATCCTTCCTCGATTTCGAGGAAGGCTCCAAATTCGGTCAGGTTGCGGATTTTCCCGCTGACCACCGTGCCGACCGGGTATTTTTCCGCCAGCTGTTGCCACGGATCGGGCTGCGCCTGCTTCATGCCCAGCGAAATCCGCCTCTCGTTCGAATCAACGCCCAGCACAACGACCTCGACGTCGTCGCCCACGCTGACGATTTTCGAAGGATGCACTTTGCGTTTTCCCCAGCTCATTTCGCTGACGTGCACCAGGCCCTCGATGCCCGGCTCGACTTCGACGAACGCGCCGTAGTCCGTCAGGCCCATGATCTTGCCTGTGAGCTTCTTGCCCGTGGTGTAGCGTTCCGGGACCGAGGCCCAGGGATCGGGCAACAATTGCTTGCGCCCCAATGAAATGCGGCCCTTCTCCTTGTCGTACTTCAGGATCTTGACTTCCACTTCTTCGCCTGGACGCACCGCATCAAGCGGACTGGCAACCCGCGTCCAGGACATATCCGTGATGTGCAGCAGGCCGTCAATGCCGCCCAGATCGACGAACGCGCCGTATCCGGTGACATTCTTGACCACGCCGCGCACGGTCTGCCCTTCGGTCATCGATTCCAGCATGGCCTGGCGTTGCGAAGCCACCTGCTCATCCAGGATCGCGCGCCGGCTGACTACTATATTCCCGCGCTTGCGATTCATTTTCAGCACGCGAACTGTGATTTCGCGGTCTTTCCATTCTTCCAGGTCGCGCACCGGGTGCACGTCGGCCTGCGAGGCCGGCAAAAAAGCGCGCACGCCGATATCGACAACCAGCCCGCCTTTAATTTGATCGACAACTTTCCCGGTAATGTCGGTTTTGTGGCGATAGGCTTCTTCGATCTTGGACCACGCGCGCCGCCGCTTTACGCGCTGGTAGGAGAGAAGGACCATCCCTTCCTTGCGGTCGCCCGTGCGCTGGACTTCCACGGGTTGTCCGACCACCAGAGGGAACGGGCCATCGAGTTCCGCAAATTCCTGCGCCGGAATCAAACCTTCGGTCTTGCCGCCCAAATTCACGACCACGCCCAGATCGGTAATCGCCACGACTTGCCCGGACTCAATTTCGCCCTCTGCCGGTGCTTGGTGCGGCGCGGCATACTGCTCCATGAGCTGTTCCATCTCCGCAGTCGATTCGGTGGAAGGCTCGCCTGCGTCGGCGGCCAGCATCTCGCTTACGTCGGAATGCTCCACGGCCGCAGGGCCGTCTCGGTCAGCAACAGGCTCAGCAGGCCTTACGGTGACGGCAGCGGGCTCGGTTGTAATCGCAGCACCATTTGATGTGGTTTCTTGCACTTGAGCTGTGACCGTTGCCGGTGTCTCTGCTGCTGCGGTTGATTGTTCCGTTGCCGGTGTGGCAGCGGTAGCGGATTGTCCGGCGGAAATCTCAGCGCCGGGGTTTTCGTTGTCGGAATACATCTTACGGCCTCCAGTGAGGTCTAGCCTTGCCCCTCGGATGAATACTCCGGGGAAACTTCCCAGTCACGGGGCGAGTGCGAGGAAGGAGATGCGGTATCCCACCCATTTTCCGCACCGGGGCGATGATACCCGCGCCCTGTGGCCTGTGTCAATCGAACCTGCTTCCGGCCCGCGAGATGCCCGGGACGATTCGCCAGTTGCGGAAAATCTGTGATCGTGGTATTGCCGAGGTGGCAGTTTCCTCAGTCTAAACAGACTACGCAACCAATCTGCTCGAAAAAAGGAGAGTCCCCATGCCTTACATCAACATTGGTCAGGAAAACTCGGGTCCCATTGATCTTTATTATGAGGATCACGGCGCAGGAAAGCCCGTGGTGCTGATCCACGGATGGCCACTCAACGGCGCGTCCTGGGAGAAGCAGATCGCGCCTCTGGTGGAGGCAGGCCACCGTGTCATCACGTACGACCGCAGGGGGTTCGGCAAATCCAGCCAGCCGTGGACCGGCTACAACTACGACACCTTTGCCGAGGACCTGCAGAAAGTCATCACCAAACTCGATCTGCGCGATGCCGCGCTGGTCGGCTTCTCGATGGGTGGCGGCGAAGTGGCCCGCTACCTCGGCAAATATGGATCGGAGCGCGTGAGCAAGGCAGTCTTCATGGCTGCGATTCCGCCGTTCCTGCTGAAGACACCCGAAAACCCGCTGGGGGTGGACGGTAGTGTCTTTAAAGGAATTGAGAACGCCATCGTCGCGGACCGGCCGGCCCTGCTCGCTGGCTTTTTTGCGAATTTCTACAATGTCGACGTCCTGGGCGGCAAACTTATCAGCGACCAGGCCGTTCAAATGAGCTGGACCGTCGCGGCCGGCGCTTCGCCGAAGGGTACTCTCGACTGCGTGTCGGCCTGGCTCACCGACTTCCGCGCCGACCTGCAGCGCATCAACGTGCCGACACTGGTTGTTCATGGCGATGCCGACCGGATTCTCCCTCTTTCCGCCACCGCTACGCGCACAGCGGAACTCGTCAAGGGGAGCAAACTGGTGGTGATCGAGGGCGGGCCTCATGGCCTGAACTGGACCCACGCCGAAATCGTCAACCGTGAACTTCTGGCCTTCCTGGGACAGAGAAAATCAGCGGGCGCGGAGGACTAAGCGCAATTCTTCAAGGTCCGACTCGCAAGGAGGGCGCCACCAGCGGAAGAAGCAAGGCTGTGTTAGCTGCTTCGGGACCGCGTGGTGGCGCCACCTCTCCCAATGCGCGGCACGCAGCTTTCCCCCGCGTTCAACAGCGATAGGCCATCAGTAATCGAGCGATGAAACGGACGTACTATCGACCTTGCGGCTCGCTTCCGACATGCTGGAGGAGGAGAGTTGCATGCAGCAGACTATCAAGACAGTTCCTCGCGCGCCGCGCGCCAAGGTGGCGCAACCCGCGCGCGTTCGACCCTATGACTCACGTTGCCCCGAAGAAATTTGCCTCACCCATAACGTGTCACGCAAGGGGTTCTACTTTGAGACTTCGCTCGAACATTACGTTCCTGGCATGTACGTGTATGTGACCCGCAACTATCATCCCGGCGATCTCATGAGCCGTGAAGAGGCGGGAGATATTGTTCGTGTCGAGAAGCTACCAAGTGGCAAGTGGGGAGTGGCCATCCGCGTCCTGGCATCGTCGACTCGGCCTGCCTGGCGATACCGCGATGACTGCAGTCCGCAGCCTGACACTTCCTCGCCTCAGTTCAGACCAGTCCAGCCGGGCGGGACGACAGCAATGGACAGGTTCTTCGACTCCCTCCGGGAAACCGAGTTGGCCATCGCTGAACGCAAGCGATCAGTAAATGCGGCGGCCAGCGCGATGGGTAGACCGGATCGCCGTCGGACACGCCGGGCGCGTGTTCAAGTCCCCCTGCTTGTCTATGGCTACACCCTCAATGACGGACCCTTCGCTGAAAAAACCTCCACGATCGAAATCAATGCGCATGGTGCACTCATCGCCATGGAAACCTTCGTGCCCCCCGGCGAGAGATTGCTTCTGACGAACGAAACTAACCAGAAAACCCAGCAGTGCATTGTCCTCTCCGTCACAACGAGGCAGCGATCCGAAGAGGAGGTCGCCGTCGCATTTGCGACAGCAGCGCCGCAGTTCTGGTGTAAGTAGAGCCAAAACCATTCCAGATATGTTTCCAGTTTGATCGCTTGGTGGGCCCGCCCGTCATCGCCGTAGTCGTCGTTTCAATGGACCTTGCCGTGGAATTCCGTCCGCTCGCGTTGAAATCTTGAAATAAAAAAGGGGCCGAATGGGGTGTATATCCGGCCCCGGGGTGTGGAGTAATGATGTACCTTTCTTTCTTAAACTAACCCTAGTCCTGATTTGAGTCAGCGTCAATAGTACGCGTGCACGGAAACGTACCATGTCCGGCAGGGAATCAAATGCGACTTCCGACTAGCCTGCTGATCGGGATGTGGCCGCCAGAACCCGACGATCCGGGTTGGGTCCTGCGGAATTGCAAATTCGTTGTATCGAAGCCCGGAGAAGCATACGATGCGCAGGCTGGAAGTTTGAATCGGAAACTCCATGCACAATACGATCGATTCGGACGGCCAACAGGGAAATCCGTTTTTCGGCCTCCTTGAAACACATGATGGGCGCGGCCGCGCGCCCGAGGAAGGTCTTCATGAGACGCCTGATCCTGAAAACACTGGTGCTCGGTTTGCTTTGCGCATTGGCCGGTGGAGCAGAGCTGCGCGCACAACAGCCACCTGCCGACGTCATTCTGACCAATGGCAAAATCATCACTGTCGACGATCGTTTCAGCATCGCGCAGGCAATCGCGATTCGAGGCGACCGCTTCGTGGCGGTCGGCAGCAATCAGGACATCGCGCGGCTCGCGGGTCCCAACACTCGGAGAATCGATCTCGGCGGTAAGGCCGTGATTCCCGGGCTCATCGACGCGCATGCGCATCTGATGCGCGCCGCCGAAACGTGGGCGATCGAAGCGCGACTCGATGACATCGAGTCGCGGAAGCAGGCGCTCGATATCGTGCACGCGAAGGCGGAAGCGCTCGGTCCCGGAAAGTGGGTTTTCAACCTGGGCGGCTGGTCGTACGACCAATTTGCAGACAACCCGACGCCGCTGACGCATCAGGAATTGGATCGTGCAGCGCCCAACAATCCCGTGTACATGCAGTTCTCACGGTGTTGCGGTTTCCTCAACACGCGCGGCATCGAGGCCATGGGCCTCGCAGGAATGAATGAGCCGTGGATCGAGCGCGACGCATCCGGAAAGCCCACAGGGAGGGTCAATGATCCCGGACTTGCGCGGATCGCCAGCAAGATTCCGCCGCCTCCAAAGGACACCTTCGCAACGAACGCCACGGCGCTGATCCGAGATCTGAATCGGGCAGGGCTGACCACCGCGGCCATTTCCGGCTGCCCGCAAGAGGCCACCGAGTTCTTCGAGGAGCTGAAACGCAAGGGCCAGCTGACGTTCCGCTTCATGTGCATGGTATCCGTCAGCGGCGGCGCTGGGCCCGACGCGTTACAGCGCGCCGTCACGCAGATCGGGCAGATCAAACTGTTTCAGGGCGACAACTACATCGACAATGTGATGTACGGCGAGACCATCGCGCTCAGCGATAACATGCTGCAACCTCACACCAGTTACACGCCCCAGCAACTGGCCGACTGGCGCACCCTGGCGACGGAAGTTGCCAGGCACGGAATGCCATTACAGCAGCATGCCACCATATCGGAAACCTTCCCGGCGTTCCTCGACCAGATTGAAGCCATCAACAAGGAGTACCCCATCAGGAACCTGCGCTGGGCCTTCGCGCACATAGACCAGGTGTCGGCAAACGATCTCGAACGGATGAAGAAACTCGGCATGTGGGCAGCGGTTCGCGCCATCCCGCCCGTCATGGGCGCGATCTTCAATCGTGTGCACGGCGATCGCTCCTACGACATGCCGCCGCTGCGCATGATCCAAGACAGCGGCATCAAGTGGGGGTTCCATACCGACACGACCGAGGTCAATCAATACAAGCCATTCACGACGCTGTGGTTCGCGGTGACCGGCAAAATGCTGGGCGGGCGCGTTGTGAATCACCAGACCATCACGCGGGAAGAGGCCTTGATCGCGCACACCCGCAGCAACTCGTATTTCGTGATGCGCGAAAACGATCTGGGATCGATCCAGCCGGGCAAACTGGCGGACTTGGTCGTGATGGATCGGGACTATCTCACGATTCCGGCAGACCAGATCAAGGACATTCAGCCGGTCATGACGATGATCGGCGGCAAGGTCGCCTACGACGCGACTCGCAGGTAGCTGGCCTTCCAATTGGGTAGCGGGATAGTTTCGGATGAACGCACTTCTCCGGCCCTATCCGGGTGACTTCCTACGAACCCAGAAGCGTATGGTCAGCCGTTCGATCATGCGCCCGAGACCATAAAAAAGAATTACATTCGTTAGAACAGAGAGGATGATAAATCCCCATTTTATGAATCGGACGGGGTCGGCCCTCGGAGAGAGCGGGGGGTAGAACCCCATCAATGGGTCAGGGTCGTACCCAAGAAAGAAATTCGAGACTACGTAATAAGCTCCTCCCGCCGGCAGTAACGCCAAAAAAGCAGGTAAGTCACAGAGCATCCCTACGCAGGTAAGACCATCCCGCAAGAAGTAAAACGCCGCGATCAGATACGACGCAGCAAAGGCCCATCCTGTCCTGGACTGCAGCATGCTTCCTCTCTCTATTGAAAACGTAAGCAGCCGGGCCTCGCCGAGGGCTTTCTTCGTGATCAAGCATGCGGCGGCGCCGCAGTGGCTGGGGTTACAGGCTTTTCCGATGACTTTTTGTTCTTCGCTTTCTTCGGCTTATCGGCTGTCGTGTTGGGGTCTTTCTTGATCCACTTGATCGGATTGTGAGACCGCGGAGCATTCGAGATCTGTGCTGTTTTCTCTGCTCCCGCGCCCTGTGGGGCTTGCGCTGCGGCTCCAAAAGCACTCAAGAAGACGATCATTACAGCGGCTGCGACGATGAAGCATTGTTTTCTCATCTCTGCTCCTTTGAAGGCCGGGACATACATTAGCCTTCAGTAGGCCATGTCCCCTCCGAGTGCCGGGAATTTAAAGGAAGGTACTACTCCAATGTGCCAATCCTGACCAAACGATCAGGTCGAAGTTCGACTTCCAGGGGAGTCGCTGAGATTAACTCGAAACTGCAGCCAGTGGCCAGGTGCCGGTTGAGCTGGCAGGAATTCTCGGAGCTTGGCAAATACAGGATGCGAGTCAGATTGAATTGACTGGCCATTTTTCCCGCCTTACCCTACACCGAACATTCAAGTGACGAGGATCAACGGGGCCGACTTGATGGAATCGGATCGCCGAATACTAAACATTGCGTGCATGCTGATAGGCGCGGCAGCAGTCGTAGTATTTCTGCGACCCCTTCTACACCATCAGTACTCGTTCTATTCGTATCGTAGCCAAAGACCAATTCCGACTCTTGTTCCGGCGCTGGGCGGTGTCTGGGCCTTCGTGTATGGCTTAGTCGGCCTCGTCCGCGCCAAGCGAAGAAACGCGTCCGGCTAAGGAAAGAGGCACTCCAGTTTCCGAGAAGCTTGCCCGCCACCTCGAATTAAACATGCTTCACTCGCGGGGTTTCAGGCCGGGACGTTCCACAAGTTCGATCTTCGCGCCGGCAGGTCCAGCCACGTAGGAGTAGTTGATCGCCGGACCATTCGGTAGCACCAGCGGGCGCGGCTCGGTCAATAGGGTCACACCTTTGGCCCGCAGGCCGTCGATCGTCATTGCCAGAGGGCCTGTGGAGCGCCAGCCGATGTGGTCGATGGCGTGCCCTTCGCTGGGCTCCGCGTCACCCTTCTGCACGAGAATCCACATATCGCTGAAACCAGGCGCGCTGTACTTGATGGCGTCGATCTGCCCCTTGAGCTTGGTGCGCTGTCCCCCGAACTTCGCCAGCAGCCAGGTGAAAACGTCCTCCGGGTTCGGTCCACGCATATGCACGTGGTGCAGGCCAAGCAGTTCCGGATCCTGCACGACTTCAATTCGCGTGCCCCAGGGATCTTCGACGAACGCGATCTTGAAGACTCCGGGAATCTCGCGCGGCGGCGTGACGATCTTGACGCCCGCGGCCTCGAATTCCTTCATCTTCGCGTCCAGGTTCGCCACCGAGAAGCCCACGTGATCAATGGCGCTTCCGGCGCTGGGCTTGGCATCCGCTTTCTTGAGGAACATGAACCGCGTGCTGCCGTACATCAGCCGGTCCGGGGCCTCCGTGATCCGGCGCCCGCCGAAGTACTTCTCGTACCAATTGGCCGCCGCTGCCGTATCGGGTACGTTGATGTGAATGTGGTCGTAGGGAAACGTCTGTGCCGCAGCGGAACCTCCAAAGGCCCCGAGGGCGAAGCACGCCAACGCAGCCGAAACTATGACCTGTCGCATCGTCAACTCCTTTTCACAATCGGTCCCGACAGTGCCAGACCGGGCCCCAGTTTACCGCAGGAGGCAGAAGATTGAATGCCGCTTCATTCAGACGCTGGCAGCAGGACGCACCTGGAGCTCGATTTCAGAAACTTTGCCGGACCGCCTTGATACTTCCAGGTCGTAGAAATTCTGGAGATTCAGCCAGAACTCGGGGTTCGTTTTGAAGTAGCGAGCCAGGCGCAGGGCTGTCTCCGCCGTAATCCGGCGGCGTTCATGCACAATTTCCCCAATGCGCGTAGCGGGTACGTGCAGTTCAAGCGCGAGCTTGTTGACCGTCAAGCCCAGCGGCTTCATAAAGTCCTCCCGGAGGATTTCACCCGGATGAACAGGAGGCATTAATTTTTCCGACTTACGCATCTTCTTTGCTGCCCTTTTCCCGGCCCGGGAGCGCCAATCTCCGGATTGGCGATTCGGAAGACGCCATTCGGGAGAATGGCGTTCCCGGCGGGCGTCAGACGCATGGAGTAGGAACTTCAGGAACAGCCATCATCCCAAATTAAGATATGCGCCGGTTGCTTGTGAAAAAGACGGATTCACCCATCCCAGAGAAAATGGCCGGCGAGTAGCGCAGACGTCTGCGAAATGATTTTGGCTCCAAAATCGCCATCGGTGCTCGCCATATTTCCCGCAACTGATTGACTTTGAGTAGTCTACAAATCGAGCGTAGCCAGCGGAGCATCCTGCGAGGCGATCATCAATTCGCCGGAAAAGGCCGCGGCACCGGTTCGCCGGCCAAGCGCTTCCTCGGCCGAGATGCGCGCTACGTCGGGATTATTGTTGTTCGCGGAGAGATGCGCGAGAACCACGTACCGCGCGCGACCGTCAAACCCTTCGGGATCGGCGAAAAATTCGCTGACCGTGTGATTGGAAAGGTGCCCGGTGCGGCTCATCACGCGCTGCTTGATGTGCCACGGATACGGCCCGACCTTCAGCATTTCGAGATCGTGATTGGATTCCAGCATCAGGCAGTCGGAATCGCGCAGGTGAAATTTCACCAGTTCGGGCAGGTAGCCGAGGTCGGTAACGATCGCAACCTTTGTTCCATTCGCGCGGAAGGTGAATCCCAAGGGATCAGCGGCATCGTGGGGAATGGAAATCGGCGAGACTTCGATGTCGCCCACCAGGAAGCGGTGTCCGGCGCGGATATGCTCGACACGGTCCAGGCGTTTCTGCGCGCTTTCCGGCAGAATGCGGTTCACTTCGGCGTGCGTCGCTTCCGTGAGATATACGGTGGTGCGCCACTGGCCCAGCACTTGCGCGAGCGAGCCGATGTGATCGGTGTGTTCGTGGGAAATAACGATGCCGTCGAGCCGGTCAACCTGGCGCTCGACTGCGGCAAGACGCCGCAGCGTTTCCTTCTTGCCAAGCCCCGCATCGACCAGCAGCCGGGTCCGCTCGGTTTCGAGCAGCGTGCAGTTGCCCGAGCTTCCCGAAGCCAGTATCGTCACGCGTAAGCTGATAGTTTCCCCCGGCCGACCGGCGCGTGAATGCACTGGTCCAACGAATAATGACAAAGAGCGCGGCGGACGTCAATGAGGGGAGAGTCGAAAGTTAACAGTTGAGAGTCGACAGTTAACACCGGAGAAAAAACTGTGCGTGGCGGGAAACTCTCAACTCTCAACTCTCGACTGTCAACTGTTAACTGTTCACCAGCTCCATCGTCGCCTCAAACCCGGTCAGATTGCCGAGCACGGTTAAGGCAAGTTGTCCGGGCTCGAAGAAATCCCGCGCAATGGCCAGGACTTCCTCGCGCGTGACGATTTCGATCGATGCCAGCATTTCGTCCAGCGAGAGAAACCTGTTGAAGTACATGGCCTGGCGCGCCAAATTGGACATGCGCGAACTGGTGGACTCGAGCGAAAGCATCATCGAGCCTTTCAGGTGGTCCTTGGCGCGGCGCAATTCTTCGGCGCTCACCGGTTCCTGCCGGATGCGGCGGAATTCCTCGACCACCGACGCGATCAATTGGGCGGCGGATTCGCGCGAAGTTCCCGCATACACCGAAAGCACGCCCGAATCGGTATAGGGAGACAGGTCGCTGCCAATCGCGTACGCCAGACCTTGCCGCTCTCGGATATTTTGAAACAGCCGCGAGGACATCCCACCGCCGAGAATAATATTCAGCAGCGACGCGGCGTAGCGCCGCTCGTGCGCCAGCGGGTAAGACGGTACGCCCAGCACGATGTGGACCTGCTCGAGTTCTTTCTTGTGGCGTTGCTCGACACTGGCATTTGTCCGTGGCGCTGTCCGAACCGCGGAGGCGCCGCCACGGGTAACACCCCCAAATTCGCGCTCGGCCAGCTCCACCAGACGCACGTGCTCCAAATTGCCCGCCGCCGTGATCACGATATTGTTGGGCGCGTACCACGCGTGAAAACAATCAAGCAGCGCGTCGCGCGAAAATTGCGGCACGGTTTCCGGAGTGCCCAGGATCGGCCGGCCAAGCGGATGCCCGCGCCAGAAATTTTGCGTGAACAGCTCATGGATGAGGTACTCGGGATTGTCCTCGTCCATCTTGATTTCTTCGAGGACTACCTGTTTTTCCTTGGCGATGTCCGCATCGTCAAAGCGCGGGCGCAGCACCAGATCGGAGAGCACATCGAAAGCCACGGGCAGGTGCTCGTCAAGCACTTTGGCGCTGAAGCAGGTCATTTCCTTGGCGGTAAAGGCGTCCATCATTCCGCCTACCGAGTCCATCGACTGCGCGATTTCCTCGGACGTGCGCCGCTGGGTGCCCTTGAACACCATGTGCTCGATGAAATGCGCGATCCCGTTGGATTCCGGCGATTCGCCGCGCGATCCCGTGCCCAGCCAGATGCCCACGGAAACTGAACGCACGTGCGGCATTTTTTCCGTGACGACCACAAGGCCGTTCGGAAGTTCCGCGCGTTCGATATCGCGCACAGGCTCGGTCATTTTCCTATTGTGTCATACGCTTGGCTCAATGGCGACTCGGGGACCGGGTCGTAGACCGGCGAAGAATGACGCCAATCCTGGTCCGCAATTCAAAGCTCAATGCCGCTGTGGGTCCGGACGCTTGCGATTGGCAGGATCCCAGTCCTCAGGCGGGAACGTTATGCCCCAGAAATGCGGGGCAGGCTGATCGAAGTGAATTCCAATCTGTGGTTTTCCATGATCCGAGTGCTGGAGGCTTGCCACAGTGCAAGTAATTTCAGCTCCGGTTTTCATGTTTGCCAGCAAGAGCTTCTGGTCCTTGGTGACTGGCGTTTCCAATTCAATCAAACCGCCGGTGCCACTAATCACAAGTGTGGTTGTGATCTCCTTAAACGGGGCCCCTGATTCCGTCGTGCCGTACACGAAGACAGGGATTGCCATATGAAGTCGAGTGTCTCTCGGATGCGTGGGCAGGCTATTTGGCATAGCGCAAGGTTAAATTGACCTCTCCCAGGTACATTTCTTTCAATCATAAACATTATCGCAAGCTGGATGATGATTCCAATTTCTAGTCTGGCGCATTTGTCGCAAACGGCAGGAAGGGGCGATTCCGAGCGATACGACCACAGACGGCATTCTCGCCGCCAGATGCGCGATTTCAACTGGCGGCGTTGGCCGCAGGCGCGCTAGCTCGATTGAGGAGCTCGACGGACGACCGGTCAAGCTTGAGCTCCACGGAAGAAATCAAATCGCTCAGCTGATTCAAATTTGTAGCGCTGACGATGGGCGCCGTAATGCTGGGACGCGCCAGCAGCCATGCCAGCGAGACCCTTGCCGGAGTGGCATTGTATTTTTTCGCGACTGCGTCCAGTGCATTGAGAATCTTGAGCCCGCGCTCGTTCAAATATTTCTTCACCATTCTGGCGCGCGGCTTGTCTGCCATATCGCTTTCTGATCGGTACTTGCCTGACAGGAATCCAGCCGCAAGCGGGAAATAATTGATGACCCCGAGGCCTTCTTTCATGCACAAAGGCTCCAGTTGCGCTTCGAACTCCGCGCGATCGTAGAGATTATAGTTGGGTTGAAGACTTTGATATCTCGGCAGGCCAGTTTTCTTGCTGGTTTCGAGTGCCGCGGCCAACCGGGCGGCCGTATAATTCGACGCCCCGATGGACCGGACTTTGCCTTGCGCGATCAGTTCCGCATATGTTCCCAGAGTTTCTTCGAGCGGCGTGTCCGGATCGTCGGTGTGTGATTGATACAAGTCGATGTAATCGGTCTGCAGACGTTGCAGGGAATCTTCCACGGCGCGCAAGATGTAGGATTTCGACAGGCCCTTCCGTCCAGGCCCCATCTCGATGCCCACCTTCGTGGCGATGACGAGTTTGTCCCGGTTTCCGCTCCTCTTCATCCATTTGCCGAGAATCGTCTCCGATTCGCCGCCAGTGTGGCCGGGCACCCACTTGGAATATACGTCGGCTGTGTCGATGGCATTAAAACCTGCAGCGACAAACGCATCCAGCAAATTGAACGAGGTAGGTTCATCCGTCGTCCACCCGAGGACATTTCCTCCAAAAACGAGGGGAGAAATTTCAAGGCCTGAGTTGCCCAGCTTGCGCTTGTTCATTTCGATCCTTTCCATATTTTTTTGCAATATTCTCTGTACACATTGGATGATATCTACCGAACAAGGGTACATCGAGAGTCGCGCCAGGCAAGGGATATTCATCAAGAAGCGGTCTGACACACAATCTTTGTGGGTCGCGGCTGAAGAGGCTGCGGAAAAAGTCGGGTAGCACAGCCACTCTTGGCTGTGCACTGAATGTAAGTGCAATAAAACCCGCACAGGCAAGAGTGCCTGTGCTACCAAAACCTGCTTCGACTCGACTTTTTCCGCAGCCTCTTCAGCCGCGACATTGAATCGCCTGAATACTTGGGCTTTAGCCCCTGAAGCTCTTTCGATACTAAGTTCTCCGCTGGTGCTGGCCTGCGAGGTCACCGGCAGTTCGAAGGCCCGCATGTTAAGATGAAGATATTGCTTCACGGAGACCGCACGTGCCAGTTGAATTGCTCGGAAAATCGGTGGAGGAATTGAGCGAACTGCTCGTGTCGCTTGGCGAACCTGCCTATCGCGGCCCGCAGATCTATCGCGCGATCTACACCGAGCGGCGTTTCGATTTCGCCGCCATGACGAATTTGCCCGCGGCATTGCGCGCGCGCCTCGCGGAGGAAACGCGCATCACGCTTCCTCGTATCGCGCGCCGCTTTCCGTCCGTCGACGGGTCCATCCGGTATTTATTTTCGATTGGCGGCCCCATTGGCCACGATGACGGCAAGCCCGCGCAAATCGAAGCCGTGTTCATGCCCAAGGAAGGCCGCCAGACGATTTGCATTTCGACCCAGGCGGGCTGCGCGGTGGACTGTCATTTTTGTCTGACTGCGCAATTGGGGCTAATTCGCAACCTCACGGCGGGCGAAATTGTGGGGCAAGTTCTGGTGGCGCTCGAAGAAAACCGCGAGCAGCTTGCGCCGCAGACCAACGTGGTATTGATGGGTCAGGGCGAGCCGCTGCTCAACTACGACGCGACGATGGCCGCGGTACGAATTCTGCTCGACCCCAAAGGCGTCGCGCTGGCGCCCCGGCACGTCACGCTTTCGACCAGCGGCATCGTCCCCGGCATCGAGCGGCTCGGGCAGGAAAAAATCCGTCCCAGCCTGGCCATTTCACTGAACGCGTCGAACGACGAGCAACGTGACGCGCTCATGCCCATCAACCGCAAATATCCGCTGGCCGTTTTGCTCGAGGCCTCCCGGAACTTTCCCTTGCGCCCGCGCGAGTATTTCACGATGGAGTATGTATTGCTCGGAGGGGTGAACGATTCCCCCGAGGATGCCCGCCGGGTGGTGCGGCTGCTCGCGCACTTGCGCACCAAAGTGAATCTGATCCCATGGAATCCGGGAAATTTGCCCTACCGCGCGCCCACGGCCGATAGCATTGAAGCGTTCAAGAGCATCCTGCTCGAAAAGGGCGTCCCCGCATTCGTGCGTTATTCGCGCGGACAGGATGTTTTCGCTGCCTGCGGGCAGCTCGCGCTGATTGAAACGGCGAGCTCGCTTACGACGCTACAGTAGGACAGGCACTCTTGCCTGTCCCTTAAAATGCGGCGGCGTTAGCCGGCGGAACATGAAATATTTCCGCGTGCGGCGACACGCACTAGGCTGGCTCGATTCCAATCGCTTATTCAGGGACAGGCAAGAGTGCCTGTCCTACAAAATCCCATATCTCATTACTTCCCGCGCAAGCCAATCACTGCCATCAACCGCCCAGTCTTCGTGCCTTCGCGGCGATAACTGAAGAGCAGATCCGTCCGGCACGCGGTGCACAGATCGCTCACGTCAATTTGCTTTTCCGGGACCCCCGCATCGATCAATTGCCAGCGATTGCAGTCGCGCAGATCAAATTGCACGCGCGGTGGCGGAGGCACGTGCCCCGGCGGCATCATCGTCAGCCACGGGAGCCAGAGCGGATCTTCGCCGTAGGCGAGTTGATCGAACGGGCCGTCAAACCAGTCCGCAGCGTTGGGAAACTGCGCCGCGAATGAGCGCGCCACGTCGGAACCCACTTCATAGCAGCAGCGTCCGATGGCCGGACCAAGCGCTGCGACGACATCGCGCGGGCGCGTTCCGAATTCCATGCGCATCCGCCCGAGCGTCTTCACAGCAACGCGCGCGAGCGTGCCGCGCCAGCCCGCGTGGATCGCGGCGGCCACGCGAAGCCGCGTATCGGCGAGGAGTATCGGCACGCAATCCACCGTCTGGATGCCGAGCAGCAGGCCGGGGGCGCGCGTCGCCAGCGCATCCGCCCGCGGCGCCTGGGCATGGGCCACATCCGCATCTGGAGCGGCGATGTGAATCACATCCGAATGGAATTGCCGCAACGTGACCAATGGCATCTCGCGGACGGAAAGAGCCTTGGCGAATTTTGCGCGATTGGCGGCAACATGCCCGCGGTCGTCCCAGTCCGTGAATCCCAGATTCAAGACGTGCTTGCCGTCCAGCAAACTTTCTCCTCCTGGCCGTGTACTGAATCCATGCACCAGCCAGTCGAGTCTAGAGAGCGAGCGCGATTCCACAATTTGCAACGCGTGCGTGTGGTGGATTGTCCAGCCGGGAGCAGCCCGGTGCGCCTTCGCGTTTCGCGGAGACGGCCCGCGCCTCGAAGAACGAGTTTTTATTGCCCGTGCCATGCGTTCGCCACGCTCCGCTTTACACTCTAACGCATTGTATTTGTTTCCGCCTGCATCCACTCGGTCAAGGACGGTATAATTCCGCCATTGCAGAGTCGCGCGCGGCCCGGAGGGCAAATGATTGTTGGTTTGGGCGTGGATATAACGGAAATCGACCGCATCGAAGCGGCCATGCGCCGCCACGGCCACTCCTTTGTCGAACGCATTTTCACGCCGGCGGAAATCGCCTACTGCGAAAGGCACCGCAACCAGGCCGAGCGCTTTGCGGGACGCTTTGCCGCCAAGGAAGCCGCGATGAAAGCGCTCGGAACGGGTTGGGCCCATGGCGTCCGCTGGGTGGATATCGAGGTGGTCCGCGAGCGCGGCGGCAAACCCACACTGAAATTGTCGGGCGTGTCGCTCGAAATAGCGGGCCGCCTGGGAGTCGAGAATATTGCGCTCACCATCACGCACGCCGGAAACACGGCCCTCGCGCTGGTCATTTTTGAAGCGTGAAATGCGGAAAAGCTATAACACAGAGAACACAGAGCGCACAGAGACCACGGAGAAATACTTTAGAGAAAAGAAAAGTCTGGTAATCCGAAAAATAATTTCTGGCGTATCTCTGTGCCCTCTGTGTTCTCTGTGGTAAAACGCTTTTTTTCGGGCGATCTAGATCTCAATTCCCGCAAGATGCCCATCTCGGGCGCCGGTAATCTGAACATCTAAGAAATCATTGCCCGCCCGCCGTCCTGCCACGCGCACGTCGAGGTAATTTCCGGAAATTGCGCGAGTCCATGGTCCGGAAGCGTCCTCCCCGCTGCGGTTTAATGTCAGAACGCGCATGCTGCACCCGACTTGCGCATCACGAAACGCCGATTTCTTTTCTTCTCCCAGGGCGCGCAACTCGCGTGCTCGCCGCGTAGCGACCGCGTCGGGAACTTGATCGTGCAGGTCCGCCGCGGGAGTTCCCGGCCGCGGCGAGAACGAAAATACGTGCAGGTGCGTGACCGGGATCCGTACGATGAGCGCGAGCGTGGCGCGATGATCGTCCTCGGTTTCCCCGGGAAATCCGGCGATCACATCCGCGCCGATCGCCGCCTCGGGGAGCCATTCACGCACCAGTTCCGCGCGCCGCGCATAGTGTTCGGTGCGATACCACCGGTGCATTGCCGCCAGGATGCGGTCCGATCCCGACTGCAGCGGCATATGGAAGTGTTGCGCCAGGCGGTCGCTCGCAGCGAACAGGCCAATCAAATCCTCGGTCACGTCCATGGGTTCGATGGAGCTCACGCGCAACTGATCGATTGGTGTTTCGTCGAGGACGCGGCGAAGAACGCCGCCGAGGTCGGCTCGTGGGTGAAGATCATGCCCGTAATTTCCAAGATCGATTCCGCTGAGCACCACTTCGCGCGCGCCGCGATGGGCCAATTTGCGAATTTCTTCCACAACAAGGTCCGGCGCCAGGCTGCGGCTTCGCCCACGAACTTGCGGAATCACGCAGTAGGAACAGCGATGGTCACAACCATCCTGAATTTTCAGCACAGGGCGCGTGTGTCCCGCTTCGCCGCCTTCGACGGGCGCCACCAGCAGTTCCCTCATTTCAAAAATATTGCCAGTCAGTATTTTTGCAGGTCCTTGTTCGAGCGAGAGGGAATGGCTTTCGATCGCCGCGAGGGGCTCGCCCCGAACCATGGATGTGAGGGGCACAAAACCTTCGGCGGGTGACACCGATGAGGCTAGAGTCATCTCCTCGATGAGCCGGGGGATTTCAGGCTTATGCGAATTCCCAACCACCCAGGCGACGCCGCCGAGCGCAGCCAGTTCTTCCGGCGCGCGCTGCGCATAACATCCGGTCACTACGATGCGCGTATCGGGATTTTCCCGGTGAATCGCTTGAATGGCTTGGCGCGCCTGCAGGTCCGCCGATGCCGTCACCGTACAGGTATTCACGACCACGACGTCGGCGCGACCCGCATCTGCCGAGGCCGAATAACCGCGGTCGCGCAGTTGCCGCTCGATCGCTGCGGCATCGGCCTGCGTCGCCCGGCATCCAAATTGTTCAATGAAAAAAGTCGCCATCCCCAACCCGCATCCATTCCTTGTGAATCTGGCGCAGAAACGCCGCAGGGATTATAGCAGGGGACAAGCATCGTCAAGGTCATCTCCGCCTGTTGTCCTGCCAGCATGGAGTCAGGGGATACCGTTTGCCACGGACGGCAACATGCGGGAAGATCGCTTGGTCTCGCGCACTCAAGGAACAATCATGTATTTAATATGCATTTTGGTGGGCTTAGCTGGTGGAATTCTGGTGGGATTCATGGGGGTCGGAGGCGGCGTCGTGCTGGTCCCGGCGATGGTGTATTTGCTGCACCTCAGCCAGCACACGTCGCAAGGGACATCCTTGTTTTTGCAGTTGCCGCCACTGGGGCTTGGTGCCCTGTTGATGTATTGGAAAAGGGGCCAAGTAGACCTGAAGGCCGGCATCACCTGCGCGCTGGGCATCCTGCTGGGCGGATATTTCGGAAGCCGGGTGGCCATCTATCTTTCACCAAAAGATTTACGAGAGTTATTCGGCCTGTTTTTGATCGTGACAGCAGTATTGTTGTGGCACAAGTCAGACACCCGGAAGATGTCGGAAGAGTCAGCGGAATGAATTCAAGCGGGCGGCTGGCACTTCTTCTAGTGGCCGTGTGTGTAGGTGTGATGAGTGGCCTTTTCGGTATCGGTGGCGGGGCGCTGCTGGTGCCTGCGTTGGTGCTCGTATTTGGCTATGATCAACACCTCGCGCAGGGCACTAGTCTGGTCGCGTTGGTTCCTCCAACCGGCTTACTGGCACTCCTCAATTACGCGCGCGCAGGAGAAGTAAATTGGACCGTTGGCCTGCTGATCATGCCGGGCGTATTTTTCGGCGCGATGGCTGGAACACGCCTTGCACAGAAGCTTTCGCCGGACGGATTGCGCCGAGCCGTGGCGATCCTGGTATTCGTCATCGGTGCGTGGGAAGCATTCGCGGCGTGGCGGAAGTGAAATAGGCCTCTCCAATACTCATTGTTCGCAGCGCCCGATTCGAGTATCTTGGATTTTAGTCATGATGGTGGATATTCACTGCCACATCCTTCATGGTCTGGATGATGGTGCGGACTCCCTGGAAACGTCGATTCATATGGCCGAAATGGCCATTGCCGATGGAGTGACGCACATTGTGGGTACACCGCATGCAAATTCACGATATAAATTCGATCCGCAGCTGATTCGCCAGCGCCGCGATGAATTGCAGGCGGCCGTCGGCGACCGATTGATTCTTGCCACGGGATGCGATTTCCACCTGAGTTTTGAAAATCTGCAGGACCTGCAGGTAAACCCGCAAAAATACACCATCAACCAAAAGAATTACCTGCTCGTGGAGTTCGCCGATTTTGCCATTCCCCAGTCGATGGACGACACCATGCACAAGTTGCAGCTCATGGGACTTTCTCCTATCATCACGCATCCCGAGCGCAACGCCCTGCTGCGCACCAAGCCTGAACGAATGTACCGCTGGCTGCATCAGGGCGCCTATGTGCAGATCACAGCGCAATCCATTCTCGGGCGTTTCGGAACATCCGCGAAGGAACGCGCGGAAGAGTGGATCGACGCCGACCGCGTCCACTTCGTCGCCAGTGATGCCCATAACCTCAAGGGCCGCCCGTTGCAACTCCGCCCCGCCTACGACGCAGTGGCCGAACGCCGCGGTGAAGCCGTGGCGCAAGCCCTGTTCCACGATAATCCTCTCGCCGCATTTGAAGGCCGCAGCCTTCCCTATGAGCCGGAACAGAGCGATCCCTCGGCAAAGCCCCCGCAATACCGCCGCCGCAAACGATTTATTTTTTTTTGAGTTGGCAAAAACCAAAATCACACAGGCTGAACAGGCTGCGGAAAAACTTCCCCAACGCGTCATTCCGAGCGCAGCGAGGAATCCCTCTGTGGTTTAAATCCGACAGAAGAGGGATTCCTCGGCACGCAGCGTGCCTCGGTTCACCGTGAACGTTCACCGTGAACGGAATGACTGCGTTTTGATTTTTTCGGCGACCTGTGAAGTCTGTGCTGACTAATTTGCTGCCGCCGCCGCAGGCGGGGTTTCCGCAGGCTCGGGAATATTTTTGTGGCGAAGCAAAGCAACGATCTCGAAATACAGTTTCGATCTCTGCTGATAGCGTTCATTGGCGCGCGTCACGTAGCGAACGAGGATGTCAAACCCAGCGCTAGCTGGACGCACGCTGATCGCCGGCCCGGCCGCAAAATCGCTGGTCCCGCGAGTGGTTTTCATCTTGTCCCATTCCTGCTCCGCGAGCCGGGCGTTCGCCTCGGTTTCTTTGACGACGATCTTTTGGATTTCGTCCACAATAGGATAGGGGTCCCGGTCCACCGGAATCGTGAACTGCACTTCGTCCCAGAGCCATTGTCCAGAGGTGGAGAAATTGAAGTAATGGCCTTCGATAGCGTAGCTGTTGACGAAAGTCACGCGCCGGCCCGTAGGATGGCCGGAATCGTTCCAGTTCCCGGTTTCCAGAAGCACGGTATGGAATAATCCAATCTCAACGACTTCGCCGCTGACGCCGTTAATTTCGACCCAGTCCCCATGACGGATGCCGTTTTTTCCCATTAACACGAACCAGCCGAAAAATCCGACGATGAAATCTTTTAGCGCAACGGTCAGCCCGGCGCCGGCCAGCGCGAGAATCGTGGCCATCTGATTGGGAAGCCCAAAGATTACGAGCAGAATTAGAATCGCTCCCGTCGCGCGCGTGGTGATGTCCGCCACGGCGCGCATCGTGAGCAATTTTCTCTGGTCTGGTTCCAGGTGTTCAAAAGCGCGATGCAAGTAGCGATCCACGATCAACACCGTCAGCGCGATCAGCAGCATCCAGGCAAAGGAAACGAGCAGGCTGTGCAACTGGCCGCGCACCCGCGTTGTGGCCAGGGTAGCCCATTGACCATAAATTCCCGCGAGATCTTGCTCGTTCCGGATACGGCTGTCCAGGCTGGACATTCGTTTCTGCATTGCTACCAGTGAGCGGTAGGAAGAAATCGCAGCGCCGGTTTGATTGGAATCAGTGGTGGTCGCGCTGGCTGGATTTCCTCCAGGCGAATTGCTGGAGGTTGTACCGCTCTGCTTGCCCGTTGGCTGGGACTTCGCTTGTTCGAGGCTGTGTTCGAGTTCGTCGTGCCGGCTGGAGAATGTGGCGGCCCTGGCGGTCGCGTCCTGTTCCGCCTGGCCGAGGCGTCCAACAAACGAACGGAGCGCGTACAACGCCCGCGCACGCGCGAGAAACGAATTGGAAGCAGGCAGCGTCGAGCCGGCCTGCGTTCCCACCATACTTAGATCCAGCTCACCGTTGCGATCCTGTTGCGCGGAGTTGTGATCGTCAACCATGCGCTGGATTTGGCTGTGAGGATCCCCGCCGGCGCGCTCCAAATCCTGGTGTGCGTCAGCCAGTTCGTCTTCGTTCAGTTCCTGCCGCGCTTTGGCCAGGTCGAGTTGCTGTGCAAGAACAGGCTTCTGATTTTCATTTGCCGCCGCAAGGAGTTTGGTGAGGCGCGCAACATCGGAATCAATTTCCGCGGAAAGGCTTTCCGCTTTCACTATCCGTTGCTGAATGGCGCGAATTTCAGGAGTGGAAGGCACGGTTTGAGAGGCGGCCCGGTCCAGCGCAGCGGCGAATTCGTAATCTACTTCATGATCGGCGGATCGGAGCGCATCGCGCGCGCGGTCCTGTTCCTCCGCGGAAGCCGCCAGAGGAGCCAGCGTCATGGCGGTTTGCATCTGTTGCATATCCACGGGAGACTGCGTTCCGGCCGGCCTTCGCCGGGCGCGCGAGACCGTGCGGCTGCCCCAGTCGGTGGTCACCACCAGGCCCGCGCCCGTGAGCGCCAGCAACCCGCCGAAAACGATCAGAAGTTTGCGTTGGTAAGACGGCATTTTTCGGTGAACTGCCCCAGAACTTTAGTTAATTGAGTCGGTTGGAAGTACACACCGCACGCGTGAGTTAAGCTCCGAGCCATCGGCCCACGGGTTCCCAACCATCTACGTGATCGCAAATGACTTTGATCGTGGCCGTGATCGGTATCGCCAGGATCAGACCGATCGCTCCCCACAGCCATCCCCAGAACAGCAGCGCGACGGTCACTGAGAGAGCATTCAAATGGACGCGCCGCCCGACAATCGCGGGCATCAGCACATTCAAGCCAATAATGTGAAACAGCGTCAGCACGGCTGCGACTCCGACGTAAGGCCCGATCGTGCTCCATTGCGCCATGCCGATCAAAAAAGGCGGTATCCACGCCAGCACCGCGCCGAGGTACGGCACCAGATTCAGCACACCCGATGCGCTGCCCGCAAGGAAGGGATAGTCCAGATGAATGAACAGGAAAAAAGCCCAGCTCGAAAGCATCAGGATCAACGCCACCAGGGCATTCCCCGCAACAAAACTCCGCAGCATGGAACTGACTTGATCGAGCGCCTCCCGAACGTGCTGCCTGGTGCTCGTCGGGAAATAATGCCATGGTCGCCTTCCAGATTCGCCGTTTGGCGGTCAAGCATGAAGAACATCAGGAACGGAACGAACGTCGCCACCAACAGAAACGAATACAACGAACCCACGCCGCGAAACAGCCAATCGCGCACGGGCGGGGGTTCGGCGGCTCGCACGGGCACTCGCCCTTTCTCCGGCACGGGCGCAATGGCCTCGACCTGTTTTTCCACGGTGGAGAGTTGGCGGTCAAACGCCGTCGTGATGTGGCGCAGCATGGTGCTGTAGCGCGGCCAATCGGATGCAAACTGGTCGGCACGGTCCACCAGCAGGTAGCCCAGGCCGCCCAGCGATTGCGGTAACCGCCAGAAGCACCAGCAGGGCTCCCAGCACGCGCGGAATATGGATTCGTTCGAGGACTCCAACGACGGGATCGAGAAAATACGCGAGCAGGACGGCGAGCAGTAAAGTGATTATGATATTCGAAGCTAAGTACAGGAATGCGAACACGATTCCCAGGGCGATAATGCGCTGAGAAGGGTTGGAACGCGCGGTGAGTTTGATTTCTTCGGTTTGCATAACGCCATCAATTTCACATTAGCACACCCGCTCAAACGCGGCAAACTGCGGCTTGCCCCAAACGCCAAGGCTGCGATACCGTAGAAATTACGACCATGCTCGCAGCCGCATTGCCCGTGACTCCCCTCACGCGCCTGGACTTCCGAGCAGCGCTGGACATCCTGATTATTGCGACTTTGATCTATTACCTGCTCAAGCTCTTGCGCGGGACGCGCGCCGTGCAAATGCTGGTGGCCATCGCGCTGCTTGTTCTTTTTTACCGGGGCGCGCAGTGGGCGCGGCTGGAAATGGTGGAATGGCTGCTCACCACGCTGGTGCCGTACGTGGCGATTGCGCTGATTATTCTGTTCCAGCCGGAAATCCGCCGGGCTCTTTCGCGGTTCGGCCGGAACCTTTCCCTGATGAAATTCACTTCGCACAACCCCAAAGCCGTCTATGACGATATCGTGATGGCGGCCGAATATTTTTCGCAAAATCGCATCGGTGCGCTGATGGTCGTGGAGCGGCAATCCGGGCTGCAAACCTATGTCGAGAGCGGGATTCCGCTCGATGCCAAACTTTCCTACGACCTGCTGGTCTCCATCTTCCGGCCGGGGTCGCCGCTGCATGATGGCGCCGTGATTATTCGAGGGATCGCGCGTCGCGGCCGCCGGGTGCTTCCTTCCGCTTTCACTCAATCCGCTGATTTCCAAGCAGCTCGGAACACGGCATCGCGCGGCCATCGGAATATCCGAGGAGAGCGACTCGCTGGTGGTGCTGGTCTCCGAGGAAACGGGTTCGATCTCGGTCGCCTCCACGGGAACGATCGAAACCAATCTCACGCCCGACGAACTCAGCGACCGGCTGAGCGAAATGGTTTCGCGCCGGCGTACCACCATGATGATTCCTACCGCGGCTCCGGCCGCGCGGACACCTGTGCGGAGATAAACGTTGCGCTTCCTCCGAAAATACATTTTCGCCAACGCGGGCCTCAAGCTTCTGGCCCTGGCCGTTTCTTTTTTGCTGTGGACCACGTACACTTCGGAACCATTCGCCGAAGTCGGCTTTCAGGTTCCGCTGGAGTTCACCAGCATGCCTTCGCAGCTGGAAATTTCCGGCGACGTGCCCACTTCCGTGCATGTGCGCGTGCGGGGGCGCTCCGCACTTCTGCGCCGCATGGTCCCGGCGGATCTGAACCTGCGCATGGACATGAATGATGCCAAGCAAGGGACGACCTCCCTGCCGATCACGACCGAAAAAGTAGGCGTGCCTTTTGGCGCCACGGTCGTGGAAGTTTCTCCCTCGGAAATTCGCGTTACTCTTGTGCCGCGGCACACATCGGCTCCGCCAAGCGGATAACCGAGCGCGTGCTACACTCGAAAATACGTGGGCGAAATTTGGAAATTCAACGGAGCGCCCCGACGGTCCTGACTCCACGATGACTAAGGAACTGTTCGGCACGGACGGCATTCGCGGCATTCCCGGCACGTATCCGCTAGACGACGCCACTCTGTACGGGGTCGCGCGGGCGCTGGGGAAATATTTGCTGGAGCTTGACCCCAAGCCGCGCGTCCTGATCGGCATGGACACCCGGGAATCGGGCCCGCACATTGCCGCGCAACTCGCCGCAGGGCTCGCCGATGATGGTGTGGTTTTTCTTTCCGCAGGAGTGATCAGCACTCCGGGCGTTGCCTGCCTGGTGCGGCAGAAGAAATTCTCGGCTGGCATGGTGATTTCCGCCTCGCACAACCCGTTCCACGACAATGGAGTAAAGCTATTTGCCGGAACGGGCATGAAATTTCCCGATGAAGTAGAGGAACACCTCGAAATCGAAATTCATCAGCACAAAGACCATGAGACCACCCCGCACGGCGTGCCTGTTCCCACCGACCGCGCGCTCGACGAGGAGTATTTGGCGTACCTGCGCGGGCGAGTGATCCCCGGCGCGAACCTTGCGGGAATGAAACTGGTGCTCGATTGCGCCAACGGCGCCGCAAGCCAGCTCGCGCCGGCACTATTCCGTTCGCTCGGCGCCGAAGTGATCGCGATTCATGACCAGCCGAACGGGCGGAACATCAACGAGGGCTGCGGTTCGCTGCATCCGGAAAAACTCCGCGAAAAAAGTGATCGAAACCCATGCCGCGCTGGGCGTAGCGTTTGACGGCGATGCCGACCGCGCGATGTTCGTGAGCTCCAGCGGGCGTCCATGTGGACGGCGACGGCGTGCTGCTGGCCGTGGCGCGATTCCTGAAATCCACCGGCCAATTGAACGGCGGCCGCGTGATTGGCACGACCATGGCGAACCTGGGCCTCGAACGCGCCCTGGAAGCGGAAGGGTTGCGCCTGGAGCGCGTGCCCGTGGGCGACCGCTACGTCCTCGAAGAGATGCTGCGCAGCGGAGCGAATCTGGGCGGCGAGCAATCCGGCCACATCATTTTTCTCGACGACGCCACCACCGGCGACGGCCTGCTGACCGCGCTCAAGATCGCCTGCCTGGTGTCGCTGCGCGGCCCGCTCGACGACCTGGTGCGCGGCCTCAAGGTTTTTCCCCAGACCATCGTAAATATCAAAGTGAAATCGAAGCCGCCGCTCGAATCCCTGCCCCTGGTTTCCGCAGCGATCGACAAGGCCACCAAGACGCTGGGTGCAGCCGGGCGCGTGGTCGTGCGCTATTCCGGCACCGAACCCAAGGCGCGCGTCATGGTCGAAGCTGAACGCGCCGAAGATGTTACGCTTTGGGCCGAAACTCTCGCTTCAGCGATCCGGTCGGCCATCGGGGCATAAACCATGTGTTTGGTGGGGAGAATTCCATTGAATTCTCCCAAAGTTGGTAATGTGGTCGACCAAAGAATGTGAAAATCTGTATAAATTTGCAGTTCTTGTCAGGCCGAGCTATTGCAGAAATCCGCTAAGTGTTTTTGTTATAGGTGGTTGGCGGATCATTAGGAAATATAAATCAAGTGGCACTTTGCTTGCACTAATAGGGGACAAGTGGTTTTGATATTTTTCCCGGGGTGGTGGTTACGTCCCGAAGTTTATGGGACGGGGTGAAATGGGGTTTTGCTGAAGGGGGCTCGGATCCGAGCCCCTTTCGCTTTTGGGGGCTGGTATTCATGTATTCATCTCGCACGCGGTTTGAAAAGTGCCCGTTCCGTCCCAAGAGACATGGTACGGAACGGCCTCTACTAAACCCACACATAGGATTGGCAGCCGGTTTTGTAGAGGCCGCCCGTTTTTTGGGCGGGCAGAGTTTGCGTTGTGCGTTTTCGCGCGATTCGCGCTATTGGCCTTCCCCAGGAAATGGCCCAATCCCTGCCATTAGCAAATAATCTGAATTTGCCACAGGCTGCTAAGGATTTCCCGCGGGGCAGGCAGTCCATCACCATCCCGCGAGACCCACTGGTCGCGCAATTCGCCGTAGCGGTCGGTGACAAATACGCCCACGCGGCCGAGTCCCGCTGAGCTGAAGGCCTCCGGTCCAAGAAACGCGCGCTGGGAATGGCCCGTGACGTCGGACGCTGCGAGTAATGGCGCTGGCAGGACTTGGGCGGCTCGCGGCGTGGCTTCCGCATAGATGACGAGGACGACAGCTTCGCGTTCGGTGAGTTCTGCCGCCGTCGCGCCCAGTTGCGCAAGCCATGCGTCGCAGCAGCGCGCAATCGGCATGCAGAAATACGATTACCAGGTTGCGCTTCTGCTTGTAGTCCCAGGCGCGGACGACTGCTCCGTCGGCGGTTCGAGCCGTCAACGGAGGTATCATTTCCCGCGTGCGAAGAGCTACGTCCATCGGTGCGCCCATGATAGCACTCAAAAAACAAAGGGCACGGCGAACCGTGCCCTTCTGGGAAATTATGATGTGTGTTTAGTCTAGCTGCATCCCGACGTGCCGCCGCAATTTTCGCATTTGTAGCAGGCGCCGTTGGGCGTCATGAGCATGCCGCACTCGGAGCAGGTGGGCGCGCCGTCGAACATGGGACGCGGTCCCGCACTGGCGGATGGCGGGTCATCATTCGCCGATGCAACGACAGCAGCAGGGGGCATCGCCGGAGTAGCGGCTACGCTTGCCGCTGGCAGAGCGGTCTCGCCATTGTGCGTTAGGTAGTCGGGCGAAATGAACCGTCCGCCGAGCCACCGCGCGATGTAGTCCAGCACCGACTTGGCGTAGGGAATTGCCGGATGACCGGTGTAGCCGGCGGGCTCGAAGCGCGTGTTGATGAACTTGTCGACCAGCGCCTTGAGCGGCACGCCGTACTGCAAGCCGATCGAAACGGAAAGCGCGAAGCCGTCCATGAAGCCCGAAAGCGTCGAGCCTTCCTTGGCCATCTTGATGAAGATCTCGCCCGGCTCTCCGGTCTCGTACATGCCGACGGTGATGTAGCCTTCGTGGCCGCCGATCGAGAATTTGTGCGTGATCGAGGAGCGCTCGCTCGGCAGTTTGCGGCGATGCGCGCGCAGGAAAAGTTCGCGCTGCTCGGCCACCGGGGATAGCCGTTTCCGCCGCCCTCGCCGCGATCTGCGCCTGCTGCGCGGTGTCTTTCTTGTCGCCCGCGGCGGAAAGCGGCTGCGATCCCTTCGAGTTGTCGCGATAAATTGCGACGGCCTTCAGGCCCAGCTTCCACGACTCGATGTACGCCTGCATGATGTCTTCGATCGTGGATTCCTCGGGCATGTTGATGGTCTTGCTGATGGCGCCGGAAAGGAACGGCTGCGCCGCGGCCATCATTTTCAGGTGACCGCGCCAGGCGATGGAACGTCCGCCGTCCGTGGCCAGCGAGCAATCGAAGACCGGCAAATGCTCGGGCTTGAATCCGGGCGCGCCCTCGATCTTGCCGTTGCGGTCGATGTAGGAAACCATCTCGGAGGTTTCCTCGGGCGTATAGCCGAGCTTCATCAGCGCCGCCGGGACGGTGTTGTTGACGATCTTGATGACGCCGCCGCCGACCAGCTTCTTGTATTTCACCAGCGCCAGGTCGGGCTCGACGCCGGTGGTGTCGCAATCCATCATGAAGCCGATCGTGCCGGTGGGAGCGAGCACGGTGACCTGGGAATTCTTGTAGCCGAACTTTTCGCCGAGTGCGAGCGCTGTGTCCCAGGCGGTCTTCGCGGCGCCGAGCAGCGATGGCTGCACGTTTTCCGGCTTGATCGGGCGCAGCGAGTCGCGGTGCATGCGGATGACGTCGAGCATCGGCTCGCGGTTCACGTGCGTAGCCGGCGAACGGCCCGAGGCGCTCGGCAATGCGCGCGGATTGCGCATAGGCTTCGCCGCACATCAGCGCGGTGACCGCGCCGGCCATGTCGCGGCCGCCGTCGGAATCATAGGGCAGCGCCATGGACATCAGCAGCGCGCCCAGATTGGCGTAGCCCAGGCCCAGCGGACGGAACTTGTGCGAGTTGTCGGCGATTCTTGGCGTCGGGTAGCTGGCATTGTCCACCAGAATTTCCTGCGCCGTGATGGTGACATCCACGGCGTGGCGGAAAGCCTCGACGTCGAAGCTGCCGTTCGAATTCAGATACTTCATCAGGTTGAGCGACGCCAGGTTGCACGCCGTGTCGTCCAGGAACATGTATTCCGAGCAGGGATTCGAGGCATTGATGCGCGCCGTGTTCTTGCACGTGTGCCAGCGATTGACCGTGGTGTCGTATTGCATGCCGGGATCGCCGCAGTGCCAGGTGGAGTCGGCCATGCGTTGCAGCAACTCGCGGGCGCTGAATTTTTCGCAGGGATTTCCGTCGTTGACGTTGCGCGTCCACCAGTCGCGATCGTCCTCGACCGCCTGCATGAATTCATCGGTGACGCGGACCGAATGGTTCGCGTTCTGGAAGAAGATCGAGGAATAGGCTTCGCCGTCGATCGCCGGATCGTAGCCCTGCTGGATCAGGACTTGCGCCTTGCGCTCTTCCTTCATCTTGCAGTCAATGAACTCGACGATGTCCGGATGATCCACGTTCAGGATCACCATCTTCGCGGCGCGGCGCGTCTTGCCGCCGGACTTGATCACGCCGGCAAACGCGTCGAAGCCCTTCATGAAGCTGACCGGGCCGGAGGCGATGCCGCCGCCGGAGAGTGTTTCGCGGCTTCCGCGCAGGGTGGAGAAATTCGTGCCCGTGCCCGAGCCCCACTTGAAGAGCATCCCTTCGGTCTTGGCCAGGTTCATGATCGATTCCATGTCGTCCTGGACGGAGTTGATGAAGCAGGCCGAGCATTGCGGCTTGGGCTGCACGCCCACGTTGAACCACACGGGCGAATTGAAGGCCACTTTCTGCTCGACCAGCAGGTGCGTCAATTCGTCGCGGAAGGCGTCACGCGACGCGGGGTTGGCGAAGTAGCCGCCCTGCTCGCCCCAGCCGACGATCGCGTTCACGACGCGGCCGATGAGCTGGCGCACGGAATTTTCGCGCTCCGGCGTGTTGAGCTTGCCGTGGAAATATTTCGACGCGACGATGTTTGTCGCGGTCTGCGACCAGCCTTTCGGCACTTCCACATCTTCCTGGCGGAAAATCATCTTGCCCTTTTCGTTGCCGATCTGCGCGACGCGGCGTTCCCATTCGACAGCGTCAAAGGGAGCAGTGCGCCCGTCGGTAAAGTATCTCTGGAATTCGAGGCCCGTGCGGACCTCGACGTCGGCGGGCGTCGTGCTGGTGTTGGGCTGGAGCGTCGTCTTTTCGTTCAAAGCCATCTTCGTATGTGCCATTGTGCCTCCGCGCAGGTGGGCTCCCCCGCGCAGAGGGAACCCTTATATTTTACTCCCAATGCTGGGAGAACGCAGTTGCCTGATTCTCAGCAGGCAGCTACTCGATTTGGTGGAATGCACCGGGAATTTCAAAACATCGAAAAAAGAAAACAAATTCCCTTCGCGTCGCTTGGCCGCGGATAGCGCGACTACGGATTTGCGCTATGCTTCGCCGACAGCGCTGGGAGCGTCGGCGACGGGGAGTGAATGCAGACCCCTCGATGTTTCGATTATGCCCGGCAGGTTCCGTGAAACGGTGTTGCGGCCTTCCCGGGGTGGGTGGGCCGTCCGCGCGCCGAATTCACGATCCCCCGAATCTGAGGGCGCAATGTAAACAAACGCGAAATTTCTGTCAAGTGAAAATCCGAGACAAAGCACAAAATCTTGGTGCTTCGTGTTTAATGTGTCTATCCCTAGTGGTAATGTTCCGAACGGACACAACGGGGAAGACCCGCAGCGCATCAGGAAAATTACACAACACTCTCCTCCAAACCATACCACACAACCGCTGTGCGTTGTTTACCGGCGCTGTGCAAAATCAATCGGACAGCCGCCAAATTTTCAGCATTTTTCAGAACTTCGGCGAAATCTACGCGTACCTGATTTCCAGGGAGGAATCCGTGAGCCTCATTCCTTTCCAACCACAGGAGTTGTGCGCTATGTGCTGAGCCGGGGAGCCGTTAAACTTGTCCTCGTTTTGACCGATGATTCTCCTTGAGTCATCGTATGTCCGAATTTGACAATCCGGAGATCTATAGATCCATCCTCGAAACCCTGCCTACCGCTGTCTATCTGGTGGACCGGAACCGGAAAATTCTCTTTTGGAACGCGGGTGCGGAGGATATCAGCGGCTATCTGCGTCAGGACGTTGTGGGACGTTTCCTGAGGGATCATTTGCTGACTGCGAATGAAGAAGTGGAGGATGTGGATGCCAATCCTTTCGACCCGCTCAGCCTGGCGTTTCGGGACGGTAAACCATCGACCGCGCACGTTTCCATTCTTCACAAGCAGGGATACCGGGTGCCGATTGTTCTTCAGACGGTGCCGATCCGGAATGAGCGTGGCGGCATCATCGGTGTCGCGGAATGTTTTGAAAGAAATATCAGCGCGTCCGAGCGGACCCGCCGCCAAATCCCGGCGGCGGAGCTTGGCTGCATAGATGCGATGATCGGAATTCCTACGCGAACGTTCATGGAGACGCAGCTCCGCGAGCAACTGAAGCTTTTCGCGGAACGCCATGTTCCTTTTGCTGTCTTACTCGTGCAAGTGGATCAACTGGAGCAAACTCGCGCGGCGCGTGGCCCGAGCGTGGTACCCGCCATGCTTCGAGTGGTCGCCCAGACCATTGAGAATAGTCTGCGTCCCACTGATGCGGTAGGTTGCTAGTCTGAACACGAGTTCTTGGCCCTGCTCATGCAATGCCGGGAGACGGATGTCGAGAGCGTCGCAAATCGGATCAGGAAGATGATCGCTCAATCGGAGGTCGAATGGTGGGGCGACACGTTTTCCGTGACGGCTTCGCTTGGGGGAGCTGGAATCCGAGTGGAGGACACCCCGGAGTTGCTGGTGGAACGAGCTGAAAGATCTCTCGCGCAAAGTATTGCCGCAGGCGGGAACCTCGTGACCGTGGCCATCTAGCCTGGTCGGGAGGATGTGGAGGATTGCACGCCGATGTTTTCGATCATTGGGATCGTAGTGGTTTTCGGTTGCGTCGTGGCTGGGTACTTGATGGAGCATGGCAACCTGAAGGTGTTAATCCAGCCGGCGGAGTTGGTCACGATTCTAGGCGCCGCAATTGGAACTGTCCTGATCGCCAACCCGCTCCACATCCTGATTAAGATCGGGAAAGGGCTTGGGGGAACGTTTGGTGGCTCACAATTTACCAAGCAGAGATAGATGAATTACTTTTTGTCTCGTTCGCCATGCCGCTTTGAAGATGCCGCCAATCGGAGGTACACGGCGGGTACACGGACCGCTATTGTTCCCACACTTCTCGTATGGAGAAAAGAACGTTGACCACAGTCTGAGACCTAAACCATCTCCCGCACCGGACCCGGAATGGCGTTTTACAGGTCAATCGTGGTTTAATTCTGGGTTGAATCGCGACTCGTTTATATACTTCAAAGAGCCGGACTCAAATCAACGTCCCCTCATAACCTAAATTGTTTGCCTATGTCAGCCATGGATGTAAAGCAGGCAATCTCGATCTGCAGCAGAAATCCGGAACAACTCCGAGAGCTTGACCCAGCGCTATTCGAGGCGGTGGTCGCCGAACTTCTGGCAAGCTTTGGCTGGGAAGTAAGCATCACGCCGCCTACCCGGGATGGAGGATATGACATTTTGGGTCTTACAACCGATCCTTCCGGCCTTCAGACATCGTGGATTGTTGAGTGTAAACGGTACAGTGTCGATCATAAGGTGGGGGTCCAGATTGCTCGCCAGATCCTGGGCGTGAAGACGCACATCGGTGTGCCAAACGCCGCTTTTTTACTTTCTCTTGTAGCCTTTCTTCCTCCCGCGGCCCTTGCAGTAAATTTCCTGCTTCAGTTTGCGCAGGCCTGCCAGGTCCGCTTTGCTCCACAGCCGCACGGCCCTGCCGTTGAGTATGCGCAGCTTGGGGCCTTTTACCCTACCGGCTGCCAGCCACCTTTGCAGCGTCATGGTTGAAATGCCCACGGCGCTTGCGGCCTGCTGCGTATTACAGGGCTTTGCCATACTGTGATATATATAACACATGTAATTTGGTTTGCAAAGCTTTTTGTTTTGGTGGCGGCACTGCCACAAAAGCGGCCACTTAAGCCCGGTAAACCGCCTACTTTTACCGTGTGCGGTGCTGGGCAAACCCTGGCAAGTTGCACGGCGTCTCAAAACCTTGCACCACAAATTATCCACGCCGGACGGGGCCGCCGGTATCCGTCGCGCGACTTTAAAGTTTCTCATTCTTTACATTCTTAGGCGAAATACGAAGAGAGGACATTTGGGTGGGAGTGGATGAGATAATAGCGTGAATGCTGCGGTGCAAGGTTTCCCACCGGGCTCGTTCTAACACTGAAAGGATGGTGGAACCAAGTGACACTCAAACGAATCAGCCTGCTTTTTCTTTCCGTGGCGGCAATGGCTGTCTGCGCCGCAGGACAAACGCCTCAGTCTGTTACCCCGCAGAGTCAATCGTCCTCTACTTCGCAGCCCCCAAGCTTTACGAAGGTCCTCAAGAAGACCGTCGCGTTACTTCGCGTGGGTTACGTGAAAGATGGCACTTCAATGGTGGCTGAGGGAACATGCTTTTTCGTGTTCTACGAAGATAAGAGGATTGGGGAGAACGGCGGCTTCATGTATTTGGTCACTAATCGTC
The DNA here is from genome assembly GCA_963705015.1 of Terriglobia bacterium. Lineage (GTDB taxonomy): Bacteria > Acidobacteriota > Terriglobia > Acidiferrales > UBA7541 > Palsa-360. The sequence continues at coordinate 2,717,140 of CAVPIN010000002.1, read as the reverse complement.
ACGTCGCGAGCCCCGGAATCGAGGATGGTAATGCATACCCTGTCCAGGGAGTTGACCTCCGACTGAATCTGAGGAACTCCGACCAAGGTTCAGAGGAGGCATCGATTCCAATAGGCGCTCAATTGCATTGGTTTTTTCCCGCAGACGATTCAGTCGATTTGGCAGTGCTCCCGATCCTTCCCGACCAAGTGAAGTACGACTACGTCCCTATCCCAGTGTCCGTGTTCGCGACGCAGGATGTAATCCAGACACGGAATGTCTCGGAAGGCGATAGCATCCTATTCGCAGGTTATTTCTATCAGTTCCCTGGGCTAAAGAAATTCCAACCAATCGTCCGTGAGGGAATTCTCGCCATGATCCCGGATGAGAAAATGGACACGACCCTTAGAAAACCGGGACATCTATATCTAGCCGACCTACATGTATTCGGGGGCAACAGCGGCTCTCCACTTATGGTGAATTTGGGTGGGATTAGAAATGGCAGCCTTGTTTCAGGGTATGATTATCACCTGCTCGGAATCGTCAGCGGCTATTACCATGAGGACTCAAATCTCAAACTCACGATTGCTACCACCGTGACGGGAACATTGGAGCAGAATAGCGGGATTGCGATGGTGGTGCCTGTGGACGAATTGAAAACGCTATTAGATGCACCTGCGCTTCAGGCAGTGCGTGATGCCGAGGCCAATGCAAGAAAGCCAATAAACTAGCGCCAAAGCAGACCGCATCGCAAACCATCGGAAGCTGCTCGTGTCGATTATTAGAAAACTTAGGCGAGGCAGTTGAGGACATCTCTTTCGCCAACGGGGATGGCGTACCGGGGAGACCGGTTTCAGATCGCACTATCTCGTATCCCCAGGGAAATTGCCCCCTTCCTTGAGCACCCCTATACTCGGCAGACCGTGGACCGCCCCATGCGGGCCGACGCATACCCCATCCACGACATCGCGGAGCACTTGCGCATCTCGCGGACGACTTTTCCGATCAATACAAGGTAACACCAGCTATAATGCCTGAGCTGTTACTCTAAAATGACCCTGTATGTAGGTCCGTAGGCTTTTTCGATGAACATGGATCTTGAAGCGTCAGAGGCCAAGTCGATATCAATGGCTGTTCGGACGCTGTTGGCAGCTGGTTACCTTGTTACCGGCAGTCAACGGCATCCTACCCACGTCGAGATTCCGTGTTCTCGGACATCCAGGCTCGGAGCCGAGCTAAGGTTCCTGATAGCGATCTGCGCAAACCACGAGTTTACCTCGGAAGTTCGGGAGGACATATCTCGAGCAGCTTCTGCCGAGCTCCGGGCACCCGTTTTCGTTGGCACTCTTTCCAGTGAGGGACAATTGGGCTGGGATGATTTCTTGGAAGCGCTCGGGGGTGCCGTTCCCTCTTGGCGAGCACTGGCACCCACTTTTGGTGCCGACATCATAACAGCGGCCCAGAACGAACTTCCCAGAGGGTCTTCGGGAGCAGCTTGGGCTGTATTCGAGGATCTGGTTGCTGACGGGTTGGAGTTCTGCCTTGGCCGCAGAGTCCGTCGACTCGGTGCTCGCCGACCTGGAAAGATAGTAAGTGACATGGTCGCCCAACTGCCGGATGGTGTCCTTCTAGTTGTCGACGCCAAAGCTGCAGCTGATGGTTTCAGTTCAAGCTGGCCATCATTACGCCCATTAGTCGAATACGTAAATAGGCAAAAGGCTTTGCAGCACGGTCACAATGAAGTTTATGGCGCTGTGATCGTTTCATCGGCATTTAGGCAGAGGGAGGAGGACCTCTTTGATTTGGTGAGGACTTTTTTCAGCGAAACATCTGCTGCGCTGGCATTTGTTACAGCCGATCTGCTAGCACATGTGGTTGCTGAACTGCAAGGCCAAGTAGCCGTGCGCAACGCGGTACGCTGGAGGAGAGTATTTGCTGGCGGATTGCTGAGGCTCCAGATTGTAAGAGAAGAAATTAGCGCTGCATTATCACAACGGGTTGAGCGCGGAGAATAACGATGGGAACTTCCAAAAACGAGCGGTCTCCGCATACTCCCCCCTGGAGGCCAGCTCTAGCTGTTCTCGGCAAACCCGATGTTTCACCTGAGCGACAGCTTATTGAAATTTGGCGATCTGCATATGGCGATCGGGGGGAACGGTTAATCGATGATTTCTCAAGTCCTGCTATAGCAGAAGCCTGTCGGTTGGTTGCCGAACGGGTGCCTCTTTATGAGGCGCTCAATCGATTCGACGAAAGCAACGCACGTGAAAATCGTGGCGGGCTGGCAATCGAACTGGGACGTCGCGCCCTCGCCCGTTGTTCGGCAATTAGTGCACAGTCTTCAGATTTTGTTCAGCAATTATTTGGAGAGGCCACCTCTTACTATGCTTCTCGTGATCTTCCGAGTTTTGTGGCGCAGGAAGGTAGGGTCAGAAACAATTCGGAAGTGATCGCTCTCAAACAGGCTCTCCAGACTGCGGCCAAGCGCACAGTAGAACGCTTCGGTGAACCACCTTTGGATCCGGCCAGTTGGAGCGCTCTCGTCAAACGGGCGGTCAATGCCTTGACAGGTGAAGAGAGATGAGCCGCATCTTCGTGCGTAGTGGCAACTCCGAAACAGCAGAGGCCGGGGCGGCGGTACTCGATGTTGGGAGCAATCTGCACACTGCAGAGGCGACGTTTCGACAGCGGTTCGGTTCGATAACCTCACTTGAACGTGACCTGCTCACACTGGCCGCTTCCATCTTTGCCACTGATCGCGGAGTCCAACGAGGAGAGCGTGAAGACTTTGCTCGGTCTCTTGAACTGTCCGTGCCAGTTGTTAATGCTGCCCAGTTGCAGCCACTAATTCCTCTTGTCATTAGTATCTTGCGGACGCTCTCTAATGACAGATGGCAACTTTCTCTAAGGCAACGGGCAGGCACGCCGGAAGGAAATTTTCCACAGGCGACTGCTAGCGATGGTCAGACCCTGTTGTTTTCGGGTGGACTAGATTCATTGGCAGCTGCCCATGAATTTGGACGGATGGGAAGCCTGCAACTCGTCAGTCACATTACTCGAAATCAGCCGGTTAGCAACACGCAATTACGCCTTGTTCAGATGTTGGCGACGAGAGGGTTGCAGGTTCCACACATGCAATTTTTTGTCTCCTCCGCAGACGCCCCAGGGTTCGATCACGATATCGAAAATACACAACGAACGCGTTCATTTGTATTCTTGGTGCTTGGGGCCCTGGTCGCACGACGGTTAGGTCACCGAGAAGTTCTCATGTTAGCTGAAAATGGCCAAATGGCTATCCATCTACCGCTTAGTCAAGCGCGCATCGCGGCCTTCTCAACGCACACAGCCCATCCAGATGTGTTAACTAAGATGCAAAGGTTTTTGAATCAAGTGCTAGGCACGGACCTACGAATCGTAAATCCTTACGTTCTGAGAACAAAGGCAGAGACAATCCGTGCTGTCTTCGAGCAGCTCCATGATGCCGTCCCCATCGCGAATAGTTGCTGGCGTCAAGCGCATTTGCCAGGAGGATCTACGCATTGCGGTGAATGCATTCCGTGTGTTGTAAGACGGATTGCAATCGAATATTACGGGCCCGATGAGACAGCATACGCTAGAGATAGTTTTTCCGATGTTATCGCAGCACTACCGCAAGAAGATGAGGCGCGCAGGAACCTCTGCGAATACTGTGAATTTGTCCTTCACTTTGAACGGGACTCCGAACCCGAACTCATGGACAGCTGGCCCGAGTTGCTTTCTCCGAACATCGATGCCAATGCCACGGTACAAATGTATCGGCGAGCGGCACGTGAGGCGCGAACGGTTCTCAGTAGATATCCAGGGCTTGCGCCGATCCTACAGTGAAAATTTCTCATAGAGAACTAGAATCATGCAGAGCTGGGCCCCGACAGTGGGTTGCCTCCCGTCTCAATCCACAAAGCGGGTGGTCTTTTGGATATCACCAAGCTCTCCTGCTCGCAATCCATCGCTTTCATAAGTTGGGGGTGAATGCAGCAAGGCAGCATCTCGACCATATGATAGATGAACATTTCAGCGATCAGTCTCGCATCGACGCTATTGAGCATGATTTATTAGCCTATATTCAATGGGCAGATCAAACGAATCTAATCGTTGCCGACTCCAAGATCCGCATAAACCTAGACGTCGGCGGCTACTTAATTCTCGCAGGCGAAGTATCCAGGCTGGATATAACAAATGCAGGCTATCGTGCCGTAATCCTCGGTTCAAAACCTCCACATTGGCGAGAACATCTCAGACTGCCTCTAATCCAACGCGCGATTGCAAAAAACTACGGACGCCCAATTAGTGAGATTGACGTTGGTATGCAAAATCTGGACAGCACCGAGCTGCAGTCGCTCTCCTTTACCGAAACAGAGATAAGGCAAGCAGAAAATGAGTTTCGGGCACTCGGTGCTTCCGTAAGAGGTTTTTTCACTCCCTAAAGGACGGATGTGTCAGGCACTCTCGGGGCTGCCAACACAGCCTTAGGGAGACCGTGCATCGTGACGAACTTGGGTCCCACAGTCGACTTCCGAGCCTTAGTCTTATTAGGACATCTAAGATAGAATCACGCGCTAGTTGGAGCGAATCGCGTCCATGTATTCAAACGCCTCACGCGTACGGAAGAAAATGGAGTTGTTCGGAAAACTCATAGGACCCGTTGTCGGATTATTGACTATCATAGGCTACTTTACAGGTTCCTTCGGCAAGGTTTACCACTACTTTTGGGACGACATGAAGATTGTCGTTCGGGAGCAGCAGTTCCTTCGGGGTGCGGCTGTTGACCAGTTTCATGTTGGCTTTTCGCTCGTCAATAACTCAAACCAAACCGTGTACGTCAATGCGTTGACACTCCAGCTCGGAGACTATGTCTCAGGGGGCCCGCCGCCGACAAAGATGGTAATCGTCCAAACGTTTTCCAACACACTGCACATTCGACTCGTGAAGGATCTTAAGACGGGGTTGCCCATGCCGATTGTGAGCGAAACAAACTCCTCCCGTACAATGGGGACGAAAGTGTATTCCCTTCTCGGCTCTGATCGGATTGCGTTGGCTCCCCGAGAGCAAGTCGACTTCAAACTCGACATCGAGCTTGAGCGGCCGGAAGACTTGGCTGGGAAATATGACAGCATTTGGAAACTGGGCGGAACCATCCAACTTGACTATGAACGAGCGGACCTCAAGCGAGGCAGCACCAAGTACCCTTATGGGTTGAAGTAGTTCACTCATCCTAGTGGCAGCGAGTGGAGTGAACCGCAAATTCCTACTTTTCAAACGCCCGCCGTAGACCGAAAACCGAACAAGACTCCATTTTGGGCGCACCCTGCTCCGCAGCCTATTCCGAGCTCACCGTGGCGTGCCCTCGCCAATTCCGAGGTACCATATGCGTTGAAGCGGCACGGTGTTATTACATTGGTCGCAGTGTGAAAGCGAGATGGGTATCACTCGTGGACTGCGCTGTACAAGAGGAGAAAACATGGCCGACACCGACTCGCAAGTCTTCCCCTTAAAGCCCGCATATTCCTTTTTACAGAAATCCGGCCACGAACAGGAAGTTGAAGAGATCAGAACGAGCAAGGCCCGACTAGGTTCCTACACAAGTACCCTTAGACGTGCCAGAATTTTAGCAATCATTCAGCAAGGAAATTTGTTGGAGCAATTTATCAAGCAAGAATGGCATTACGGCGGTACGGCAGACGGCGCACGAGAGATAAAAAGGCTCGGTCGAATCTTCGAGAGGTTTCAAAAAGCCACAGTAAAGGCTGAGGATGGTACCGGGCACGGGACTGATGATGGAACGGAGTTGGCGCAAGGCACGGCATTTGCTCTAGAGGAACACCTGCGCGATTTCCTAGCTCAACATCTGCAGCTCCTGGAGAAGGGATTGAAGCTTTGGCCACTAGAGGGTGAAGAAGAAGCTGTCGAGTATCCGATAGATGGACGAAGAATTGATATCCTAGCGCAAGACGATGCGGGGACACCGGTCATCATCGAACTGAAGGTGAGTCGGGGTCACGAGAGAACTATAGGACAGGCTCTGTATTACCGCGCCAAGGTTAAGGAAAAGTTCAATGCCAACAAAGTGCGCATTGTTATTGTTGCCTTGGAAGTGAGCGAGGAACTTCGCTTCGCCGCAAAAGAGGTTTCCGATGTGTCGTTATTCGAATACAGTCTCTCTATGACTGTCAAGCAGCTGTGAGCCAATGGCTCGCTCAATACCTCAGCGGCGTACATATCGTGATTTTGGACGATTTTGCGTCGAAGGCCAATGCAACTTTTGAATCATCCGGAGAAATCGACATTGCTGGCTTCCCGAACTGCATGAATCCATAGGGTCTTCCTGCAGAATTATCTAAATCTTTTCATTCAAGACCCACGGTCTTTGCCCGTTTCGGTCCGGAGGACAGATCAAATGCCAATTTTACGATTAGGGCAGCGGGCGCTTTTTCAGGACCCGTGCGGTGGGCCAAAATTGGGTTAGCACCCACTAAAAACCCAGGAATGGCCGTTCATCATAAAGGGTTTAAGAGGCCCCAAAACGGCATTTTTGTACCCATTGCGCCTATTGGCCCAAACACGGCCATTTTGGCCTTTTTGGCAGTCCAACATGAGCCGGTCACCCCAGACGCGATCGTGAAATTATTTGTAAGTTTCAAGAGTTTTAACTTCATCACCGGCTGGCACCCATCTTGGGCTTCTGCTTGCTCCATCGCTGGCCGTAAGTCCTTCCTTCCATCAAAGCCCTTCGTTGTCGATATGCTCTCTTCCGTTCCGCATTCGTGGCATATATCCTCGGGCGTCCTATTGGACGGGGTGGTTTCTTGGGTTCTTTTTTCACATTGTAGCCCGTCTGTGGATCGGTCGATTTGAACACGGCTCTTCCATACGCGATCATTTCGTCCAGAAACTTCAGGGGGAGATTGGGGTAGAGAATCTTGACCTCGAAGGAGTTCTGGCCATTTCTATCAATATCTTGCTCGAGGAGATTCGCGCTTTCTGACTTCGAAAGACGGATATGCCATCCCCAGGCCCAGGATATTGAGCTGCGAGTTCCTCCTACGTAGACTTTGCCGTTGACGAGATTCCGGATGAGGTAAACGTCAGCCATATTTCCTCCGTGGAAATTTTGGGGGCTGGGGGCAAATCACAATCACGTTCGCCGACGATCGGCGAAAATTTGTGGAATTTCTCTGCAAGAAGAATTTCTCTTCTCAAGGCAGAACTCTTCTCTCCTCTCAAGTCCAACGCAATCATCGCGGAGCGATGTTGTCGTAGATCATTGCCTAAGCAATGACTATAAGCTGATACAGCTATGCTTTGCTGCATTGCTAATATCTGATAATTTTTATGACAGCAAAATGTTGGCCTATTGACATCGCCCTCAAAAGAGAACCTATTGACAACGCCTTTCATCTGATCCTCATTTTTGGCATCGACCAGAGGGATATTCTGCGGCTGCTGTTCGTGTCTACAATGAATCGCAGAAAGGCCCCGCTTTGCAGCAGTTCTCGAATTAACCGAGAGGATTTTGCGTCCTCCGACTGCTTATTTTTCCATCGCCCGCTCAGGGCCAGAAATTCCGCGAACTCTAATGGAATCCCTCTTTTCTCGTCCTTCGCAGTCCATGAGACGATTTGATAGTCCTTTATATACACAGGCTGGAATCCGCAGAGGATCCCGGCTTCATAGAACGATAGAAGAATTGCCATTACCTTGCGGCCATACTTCCCGAAGTTCCTCTCCAGCCGTCTCAGGATGACCCTTCTCATGTCTCCTGATATCTGGCTGAATTCATCTTTGGTTGGCCGATAAGGATCCCAGTAGCCCAGGTCTTTGCCCGTTTTTACAGACGAGTAGGAAATCCAGCCGTTGCGACTCATCGTATTTATTTTGTAGATCGGCTTAAGTTTCATTGGACGTTTTCTTTAGAAGACGCGCGATATCCTTTCGACGGTCTTCTGAGAGGCGTTTCCGCTTCTCTCCAGATTGTCTGTTCTTAAGCCGGTCGCGGATGTCCAGTAGTGCCTCTTGGCGGGCAATCACTCCTTTTCCCTCTAGTTTTCTCTTGAATCGTAGCACTCTCTTTTTTTCACGCTTTCTGGCAAGCACCTCTTTCATGGTTGACCAAATTGTGAGGCCCAGATCGAAATGTTCTTTTGGCAGGCCATTGCCAATAAATTTCCGGAACTCTTCTTTTCTGTTCATCTGTGGCTCCCTCCAAGAGAGCTTGTGGATTGACGCTGAGCGACTAAGATGGCCCGCTTGGAGGACGTCCACCAAGAACCGCTCAGCGTCGATCCTACGAGACTGCTGGTATTAGTTACCTGGCGACCCATCAACGCCGCTCATCGGCACTTGTCGATGCGCTGGCGGGCGTAGAGGACCGCCGTCAATCGGGTTCCGCCGAGGGTGAGAGGCAAATTTCCGTGGAGCCGATGCACGTTCATCAGCAGGCAGTCTGTCGGCCGCACGATAAAAGCAACCCCGTCACTGGGCATCACCAAAATTCCACTCTTTTCATCCCCCAGTTCAAGCACAACAAGATTTCCCATGCCGCCACGAAAATCGCCGTCATCTGTATGATTACAGCAGCGCAAATTCAAATTGATCGTGAGCGTGCTAAAGATTGAGCCTCGGTACTTAAAGTTCTCCGATACCTGCTTCATGAATTTCCGCTGACGCCGCCAGTGATGAGGCAGTTCATGTTTGTTGACATATTCAACTTCTTCGGCCAAGGGCTGTGAGATTTTAAAAATGCCGGGATGGCTGAGTGACCAAGCAGTCTCGCGACAAATACGCTCGCGTCCGGTCTTATCAAAATAACCAAGGAAATCCGAGTAGGGCCCGGTCAGTCCCAGTCGAACGTTTTGATCGCGCACCAGTTGCAATATTGATGGCGGTACAATCTTGGTGCGGCTAAGGCTCCCATCTGATGCCCTCTCGCGATTCATCATCGCGCCCTTGTAAATGACGCTGCCTCGGTTTGACAGGTCGCCGTGGACGGATCTGAACAGCCTGGCTGCCTCAGTAATAGTCTTTTCGCTCAGGCAATTTCTTACCAGCCGAGCTAATACATCTCCGTTTGGTTCGAAAATAATGGCATCCTCCTCAAACAGACATTCGTAGTCTGCCTCGGTTGGAAGAATGCCGCGCAAGGCTTCAACTTCAGCGTCACTGCGGCGCATACTCGGGGTCATCTTTATTTTGTACATGAGCCACGTCCTTTCTGCCGTGTTCGGTCATTTGAGTCGGAAACTAATGCGGGATTAGGACTTACTTGACCTCTGCTGCATTAAGATCAAGAGCGCCTAGCGTGAGGTGACTCGCCTCAGGGGTCATTCCCTGGATTTACTGCCTCTATGTGACTTGCGCGTATGTGTCTTACGTGGAAGTTCTACCCCGACAAATACATAAGCTGCGAGCCGCCAAAATTTCTTCGCACTCTTGCCTTTGCGTTTATACCGTTTGCGGCACAGAGATAGTATGTCCGGCGGCAATTTGATACGGATAGACCATAGCGTTTTGTGATGCGTCGGCTCTTTGCCATGGCGCTTCTCGGCTTCGGTCTTGACCAATTCTCTCCGCTCGCGGCCCTCGGGGTCTTCGGTATGCTCGTTCACCTGTCGGCCAGGATCGCCAGGCTGACTTGCCCGGTTACCGGGCAAGTGGTTCCGTGCCTCCCATCGCAATTCATTTTTATATTTCTTGATCAGATCATCGGCCGTGCTGCGGGGGTAGTTGTATTTATCGAGAAATTTCTGCCATTCTCCAAACTCACAGAGGCTTTTGACAATGGAAAGCCTCTTTCCTTCTTCCAATCTCCTGCGCTCTCCGCTCAGCCATTAAGTGTGCCAATCAATCTCGGCCTGAGCCCGTGTCGACAAGTCCTGCGCACCCACAACCCGCTCGCGCTTCCCAAACTTGACGACGATCTTGCTACCGATGGTCGCGACGATTTTCCCAAAGCCAAACGCGGGAGAAAAAACGCGCTGACCTGCCTTGCGCTCCCACTCTACGAGGGGATGACGGACGGGCGCTGGAATCTTGTGATCTTCATAGGCGAGTTCAAGAAACTGGTGCATCTCAGTGCTCGCAGTTTCAAGATAGTCGTTTAGCCATTGAGTCGTAGCGTCGGTCCATTCATCTGCCACCCGCTTCCAGCATTGGTTCTGATAATAGGTAGTGGCGGCTCCATTGTCGTGGCGGTCGAGGAGGATTATTTCGTTCACTTATCCCCCTGATTGGCCCGTCGCGCCATGCGCGTGCCCTCGGTTACGATCCGTTCATATTCACTTGTCGGGATTCTGACGAGCCTGCCTATTTTTACTATGCTAACCCTGCGTTCAAGGACCCAACGTCGTACGCAAGCTCTTGACACGCCGAGGAGATCAGCGAACTGTGGAATATCTAACAATTTGTTCATAGTGGCTCCGTTTGAGTTAGTCGTCTTCAAGTCTCTTTCATGTGCGGCTCCTTCCCTTGGAAGCAATTGACATCTGTTTCCCCGAACACGTATAAACACAGATGGGCGGTTGCTTCTAGGGATAGGGGCGACCAGCTTTTGGGCTAAGGCAGCTCTAACTGCCTTAGCCCTTTTTCTTACCCGATTGCCTTTTTCTTCTTAAAGCTATGTAACGTTCGTGCCCTCGCTTGGTTATTTCAAATGCATCTTCGTGTTGCTTCAAAGCTGATTCAATTGCCTGTCGCGTAATATCTTTAATACCCATGCTCGTCAAAAATGCATGAACATCACCAATTGTGGAGTTGCCAGCCACACGCAAATATTCCCGGACCGCCCTCCAGAGCCTGAGCTTTTTGCGCAACTCTTGAGGAGACGTGTGATCCGCGAGCGCCTCTTCAAGACACGTCGTATCGTCGATCTTTATCGTTTGTTCAACACGATCGGGACCGAACAATCCCATGATGATAGACATCCTGTGGTGACGGCTTTCAAGCTCGTGGTCCAAATCTAAGAACTGGTTGTAAGCTGAGGCCAGTTCTTTCATTTTCTGCTTGATAGAACGTACGCTCCGACTTTCATGGAGCAAACGCTGTTGCAGTCGCATGTAAGCATCCTGAGCAGGCTTCATAATGTATGGAGATTATTATGCCTTAAAGTTGATGTCAACATACATGTTGCATTATGTTGATATGACGAATTACACTGAAGCTTAGGCAAGCTGGTCGATGGGGAGGTTTCCAGTGCTGTACCCGCGAGGGAAGCAAGGAATTTGGTGGTACCGCTTTCGTTTTGGTGGCCGAATGATTCATGAATCCACCAAAACAATGAGCAAGACTCTGGCGAGAGACGCTGAACGACAGCGTCGACGAGACCTGGAAGCGAGTTGGAATCGAATTGAAAAGAGGAAGCTTCCTCCCACTTTGACCCAAGCATCAAAACACTGGTTAGAAAAACGTGCGTCAGTCAGTCCTAGCACGCGCGAGACATATAGTGCCGCACTGAAGCACCTACGGACGACGTTGGGAAGCGCACTAATCTGTGAGATCAATGCCCGCGACATCGTTGCTTATCAGGGCGCACGGCTAGGGCAAAAAGCCGCCGGGGCGACAATTAACAAAGAAGTTGTTTGTCTCAGCTCTATTCTGAGTGAGTATGGCATTTGGGAGAAGTTGCGACGGGATGTGAAACGCTTGGAGGAAAATGAACCAGGACGGGCCCTGAGCCGCGAAGAGGAAAGGATGCTACTGGAGTGTGCGAGTAGAATGGCGATCCACCAAGGCAGTTGGACTCCTCTTTTTACCGTCACGACCCTGGCTTTGAACACGGGAATGCGGCATAAGGAAATAAGGACACTCAAATGGAGCAATGTGGAGCTTGGAAAGCGATTCCTAAGAGTTGGTGAGAGCAAAACGGAGGCGGGTAGAGGACGGCCCATTCCTTTGACGCAATCTGCTTGGATGGCTTTGGATGTGTGGGCCTCTCGATTTCCAAATAGGAAGCCGGAGCACTTTGTCTTTCCCGCCTGCGAGAACGGACATGTTGACCTTAATCGGCCGATTGCTAACTGGCGGACGGCTTGGAGACACGTGACGAAGCTGATCCAATGCCCCGTCTGCGGCCAATCACAGAATCCTGGGATCATCTGTTCCTACGAAACGTGCCAAGCCGACATCCGGAGACTCAGAAGTTCGATTGCTGACTTGCGTTTTCACGATCTGCGGCATACCGCTGCAACGAAACTACTAGAGCAAGGCGCGTCCTTTCCCATCGTTGCTCAGATTCTTGGCTGGTCCGCGAGCACGGCGGTACGCATGGCAAAGCGCTACGGCCACATTCGGCCTGAAGTGCAAAGACAGGCTCTGGAGGCAATTAGAACAGCAGAAATTCTCCCAACTGTGCACCAAATTGTGCACCAAGCAGAAAATGCGGTAATATCTTCACGTACTAACTGATTCATTCTGCGGCGTTAGGCCCGTAGCTCAGTTGGTTAGAGCGCTACCTTGACACGGTAGAGGTCTGGAGTTCGAGTCTCCACGGGCCTACCATTATTCTCAATCACTTAGAGAGTTTTCTTCGGAATCCCGCAAAAACTTCACCTGTAATTCTTCACCTGTAATCGGGCGATTCGACTGCGGCGACCAGGCCGCGCGCAAATCCACGATGGCGCTCCCGTAACGCGGACCCAGAATCGGGTGCGCTGCGACAATATGCACGCATTCGCGGACATCGTTCAATTGCATGGGCCTACACCGGATAGTCATGGACGCCGCTTCATGTGCGCAGCTCGCTGTTGCAGGAGTTTTCTGTATACTGGGCGCAACTCCTGCGGATGCTCACGAAGGTAGGAGATGAGATGTTGCTTTTTGTCCCTCCCGCGCTTCGAGGTCTCGACATTTGACTGTGAATTGTTTGGAATCAGTTCGGGTAGGCACGCGGCCACGCGGTTGTAGACTGATCGCCACGTCTTCTTGACTGTGGAGAGCGAGATGCCCAGATCGTCGCTTAGTTCCTCATCCGTTCCACCCTGCAGCGCCGAAAGCAGCAATCGTTGTTCGCTCCCACTGAAGCCGAATTGAGGCGGCTGATAGAGGAAAAGAGTGCCGATCCACGAACCGAGTGGTTTGAGCGCCATCTCATGCGTAAGGCCGACGACATGGGGTTCCGAGGCAAGTTCGTTCAAGTCCTTCCCATCGAAGCTTCCATAGCAGCGATCCCCAGATTTGAAGAGAAACCCGCCGGTGTTGCGCATCCCCTCCAAGTGCTGAGGGCTCTCCCCTTGCGCAACCAACTCCTTCAGGAGGAAACCGTTGTGGTGATCGAGGAACGCAGTCATGAGTTCAGTCCAGACTTCCACCCGGCTAGCCTCCTCGTTTCGTATGCAGGCGTGCCAAACGGCAAGGTTCAAGCCGCTGTGGGAGTTCGCTTCCTGAATTTGTTTCGCCGAAAGCAACGAAGAGTGATCGCCTCGCGCCCCGCGCTTCACGAGTTCTGGGCCCATCCAGAACAACGGAGGCGTCTTCAATTCGCGGACGAAATTGTCGGTAACAAATACGGTGATCCCGACTGCGATCATTCGAGAGTCCGCCTCACCTATTTCTTCAAACACCGCCGCTGAAGCGAAGCCGTTACAGGAAAGCAAACGAATCAAGGCTGGACCTAAATCCGCGATCGCACTCCCGTAACGCGGGCCTACAATCGGGTGCGCGGCAACAATTTCAACGCATTCGCGGACATCATTCGGTCGCATGGGCCGACAACGGATGCTCATGGAAGTGGCCTAAACACTATCTGCAACCTATTTCACTGCTCTTTTAGAGGGCTTGTTTATAACATTTATGTGGGCATACTTCCACGATTACCATTTTGGACAACGTATCGTGTAACGAGGTGAAGTGTGCCCGCCAGATTGAATTGGCAGGCTGTGAGGAAGCCGGAACATACCTGGAAAGTTAGGAGGCGTGAAATGAGCGAGAGAGAAAGCAGCGGAATCGTGGTGCGTTCGGGAAGGTGGGTCCTCGCCGTGGCCACGCTATCGGCGTTGATCTCGGTTCCGGCTGGATCGAGCCGAGCGCAGGTACAATCGCAGCCAAGTGTGGCGAAAACCGCGTCGGCGGGCGTCACCACGTCCGCGAAGGTTGCGGTCGTGGATACCGCCACGGTGACACAAACGGCAACGACAAAGCCAGCAGCTGAGCCGGCCGGGCCTGCCGGGCAAGTAGTGCCCAAGGGCCAGCGCGAAGGCATCAAGGTGCATGGCCACTGGACCATCGAGGTACGGAATCCCGACGGAAAGGTTGTCAGCCACCGCGAGTTTGAAAACTCGCTAGCTACCAATCTGGGGGGTGGGGCTCCTTTACTAGCAGCCATCCTTGGCCGCAATGTAACCCCAGGCAGTTGGCAGGTCTTGCTCTTCGACAATATAAGCCAGGCCAATCTAATAGTAATCAACGAAGCAAATTCGGAGGCGGCAGCCGCTTGCCCCGGCTTTATAAGTCAAAGTGGAGGAGCTGCATCATGTTCTAACACCCTATCCTTGGCCGGCGCTCAAATCGTCGGGAAAGACCTCAATGGGAATACACTGACGCTCAGCGGTTCAGGTACGGTTCCGCAGGGTTTCCCTGCTTCAATCGGTTTCGTAGAAACAGACAATTCTTTTTGCGCGATGTCAGATTCGCCCACGGTTTGTTTCAGTGATCCTAACGCAATTTCTAGCATTAGTTCTCTATTCACTGCCAAGCTTTTAGACGGGAACACCACGGCAGGGGCGGCAGCCGGGGATCCGAATCCGGTTCCCGTGAGCGTCTTCCAAACAGTTGTTGTGACGGTAGTGATCAGCTTCCAGTAACTCTCCGCCTGCAATAGCCGGGCAGCAAGGAGCGGAGACAGCGTGAAAGCGCAGGAGGCTGGAAAATGAGCGGCGAGGACCGAGACAGAGATTACCGGAAACTTACGGCTGGAATTGCCTGCGGCGCAATCGTGCTGGCCGGGCTGGCAGCAGGAAGTCACTGGCATCGCGCCTCGAAAGCGGCTGGCGGATCGACACGTGAAACAGTGTCGGCATCGAGCGCTCGCGCGGAACAATCCTGGCTTGCAGCCGCGAACTTGTCTGCCTCGCCCACGCATTTGGCGAAATCTGGGATTATTCCCCAATTAGCCGCTTCGGCTCCGCGGCCTGCCGCAGCCTCCTCCCCAACGACATCGCCTGTATCGTCAGCGCAGGCCATGAAAATGTACGCGGCGATGCCAATGACGTTCGAAGCAAACAATGGCCAGACCGATCCGCGTGTGAAATTTCTCTCTCGCGCACCCGGCTACACACTTTTTCTAACAAATGAGGAGGCCGTCCTTTCACTTGCGGCCGACTCACCGGTATCAGCGTCTGCGCATACGGGGCAAGATTCCCGGAACTCTCCAGCGCAACGTCTTGCAGAATCGGAAGCTCCCAAGCTTGTCCGCACTGTGCGGCTGAAATTTGCCGGGGGGCAGACTCCGGACGCCATCGTCGGCGAGCAACAATTGCCCGGCAAGAGCAACTATTTCCTGGGCAACGATCCAAAAAAATGGCGCACGAACGTGCCGAACTACGCTGCCGCCCAGTATCGCGGTATTTATCAGGGCGTGGATGCGGTATTTCACGGTGACAACCAGCGGTTGGAGTTTGATTTTAATGTCGCGCCGGGCGCGAACCCAGGCGCGATCGCATTGGAGATTAGCGGCGCGCGGCGGATGCGCCTGAATAGCGCGGGCGACGTCTTACTGCGCATCGACGGGAAACGCGATGTGGTGCTGGGGAAGCCTCACGTTTATCAGGAATCCGTGAATGGGCGGCGCGAAGTCGCGGCGAATTTTGTGCTTGGCGCGCGCAACCGCATCGCGTTTGCACTGGGTCCGTACGACCATTCACAGCCGTTGGTGATTGATCCCACGCTGACGTATTCGACGTATGTTCTAGGCGTGACGCTAGTCAGCGGCGCACTTTCGCCGGTCAGCGTCGCGGTCGACTCCACGGGTGACGCATATATCACCGGGACGACGAACGCGACGAATCTCCCCGCAACTTCCGGCGCGTTCCAGATGACCTGCCCCGGATTCTGCACGAACCCGGTGGCGTTTGTAATGAAGCTCAATCCGAACCTATCGGGAGCAAGTTCGCTCATCTACGCAACCTATCTTGGCCAGAGCGACGCTCTAAGTGGACCCACCACCGTGGCGAATGCCATTGCGGTGGACGCATCCGGCGACGCTTATGTTGCCGGTCAAACGACTTCCGCGCACTTTCCCACACTGAATGGTGCCAATGTCAACTTTTGTGGAGTTAGCGGCGTCGCAGGGTCGAATTGTGCGTTCGCCAGCGAATTGAATAGTCTCGGGACAGGACTCATATTTTCCACTTACATAGGCGGTTCGACCGGGAACAATGTGGCCACGGGAATTGCGGTTGACACGAACGGCGGCATTTATGTCGCAGGATACACGTCATCCCCCAGCATTTTCCCTGCGAGCAACAATGGCCAGCCGCCGCCGGTGACTTTCCAGGGGGCTCTGCAGGGCGCGCAAAATGCTTTCGTCGCGAAATTGCAGGTCGGCTTCACCGGGGCGTACTTCACGTATCTTAGCTACGTCGGAGGTGCCGGCACCGATGCGGCGAATGGAATCGCCGTGAGTCCGAATGAGGAAGCGTTCCTGACAGGGTCGACGTCTTCGGCGAACTTTCCGCTGGCCAATGGGTATCAAACCACGCTGATCACCAATCCTCATGTGCCTCCGGGCCAACCCGCACTCACGCAGAACGCATTTTTTTCGGCTGTGGCGGCGGACGGGACGAGTCTGGTGTATTCGACGTATCTTGGGGGAACGGGCGCGGATGTGGGCAATGCCGTGGCCGCGAGTTCGGACAACAAGGCGTATATCACCGGCAATTTGGGGCTCACGGGAAATCCGCAGAATGAGTTTCCGGTTACCGTCAATACGACCTGTACGGGCGATTGCCCGCTGATGTTCGTCGCGAAACTCGATCCGTCAATGTCCGGATCCTCTTCTCTAGTTTATTCGAGCTACCTGGGCGGGATTCCGCCGGCAGGCGGCATCGAAAGCGCGCAGGGCATAGCCGTGGATGCGCTGGGCGATGCATTCGTCGCCGGCTGGGAAGACAGCGCACAAGATACAACCTTTCCGCTGGCAGGAGTGCAGATAAGCGCCGGCGCAGTCCAGCAGACCGATCCGTGCATCCCATTGCGCTCCGGGAATTCGCCCTCTGATCTCAGCTCCTGCTCTGCCGGGTTTTTGGTCGAGTTTTCGCCCGATGCTTCATCCATCGTCTACTCGACGTTTCTGGGTCTAGCGGCCACGGTGGATTCTTCCGGTACTCCTTTAAACTATCCGATCGTGCAGGGCACTGGTATCGCGCTCGATTCGCAAGCCAATGCCTACATCGCGGGACTCGCGGGAGGCGTCTCTCCCATGATCCAGACGACGTCGAATGCCCTACTGCAAAATCCGCCCGATGCATCCACTGGTACCCTTGATCGCAACGCTTTCCTGAGCGTGATTGGCGGGCCGCCAAGCCCGCCGACGGCGGAATATGACAACATCGGACCGATTCAATTCACCGCGGATGTAAATAGCAGTGTCGCACTGCCGCTTAAGCTGACCAATACGGGTGGGAGCGCGTTCACGATCAGCGGCATCACCCTGAGCGGGACTACAGGCCCGTTTTCCGTCACAAATTTCGTGTGTAACGGCGTGGCCGATTTCCCCGTTTCTACCGTGAGTCTCGGCCCCGGACAATTCTGCACGATCACGCTCCAATTCTCGCCAACCTCGTTTGGAACCGGACAGGCGGAGTTCATCACGATTCTGGATACGGCCGCCTCCAGCAACGCATCCGCCGCGCCCGTAGGATCAATCGGCCAGAGTATTCTCCTCATAGGAGATGGCGTCGAGCCGATCGCAACGTATTCGCCATCGAGCACCAACTACAATCTCGGCAATGTCACGGTGGGCCAGAGCGCAAGCCAGGCAGTCACTCTCACGAATACTGGTAACGCCGCCCTCGTTCTTGGTGCCGTCTCATTCGGACTTACAAGCCATCCGGGATTCACCTTCACTACTTTGTGTGGAGGAAGCACGCCCATCTTCCCGCTGACGATGAATCCCGGCGATTCATGCACGACTACGGTCCAGTTCGCCCCTACCGCTGCGGGCGGCGTGAGCGTCTTCCTGGGATTCGACGACAACGCTGGACCGGGCGAAAGCAACCTCACGAGTATGGTCGCAAACCCCTTTTTCCAAGCCATCGAGTTCACGGCCACAGGTGTTGCGGTGTCGTTGCCGCCAGCCATGGTGACTGACAACGAGACGATCACAGTCAACGATACGGAGACATTCCCTGACGTTCTCGATACAGAGACAATTCACGTTACGGATACTCTAATCGTCAGGGTTGTAACTCCCCTGACAGTAACAGCAAACAACACCACGCGAGCCTATGGCGCGGCCAACCCGAATTTTACCGGCACGGTAACGGGCGCGCTCAATGGCGACTCTTTTGTGGAAACTTTCTCAACCACAGCCATTGCCAGTTCGCCAGTTGGTACATATCCGATCACTCCAGCAGTGACCGGTACGGACCTGATCTTCTACGCGGTGAATGCAGTAAACGGGGCGCTGACCATAACGCAGGCAGGCACATCGGTGCAGTTGTCCACTTCAGCGAACGGGCCTGTGGCCGACGGCACGACGGTCATACTCACCGGCAATGTGGCGTCGGCAACGACAGGGACGCCGACTGGAACCGTGACCTTCCTGAACGGCTCGACGAGCTTGGGTACGGCGACATTGTCGCAGGGTGTTGCAACCTTGACGACCAGCGCCCTTCCGTCCGGCCATGACAACATCACGGCCAGCTACAGCGGGGATGCGAACTTCACCCTTTCGACTTCGCCGGTGGAAACGGTCAGTGTCAACTCGCCGGACTACACCGTCAGCGCGAATCCTTCCTCGCTCACGCTGGCGGCGGGCCAGTCCGGCAGCATCACGATTACCGTAACGCCGGAAGGATTCAGCGGAATGGTGAGCTTCTCCTGCGGGACCTTGCCCTCGTACGTCACCTGTACATTCAATCCATCGAGTTCCCTTAGCTTCAGCAGCGGCGCGACGGCGCCTCAAACTCTGACGTTGAATGTTGCGGTGGCTTCGACCATTGGCATGCTGGAGCAGCGCAGCCCCGTTTTGCTAGCGATGGCGATGCCGCTCAGTCTGCTGGGGCTTTTGCCCCTCGTGGGCAAAAAGCGCAAGCGCCTCCGACTATATCTGTGGATTGTTGTGCTGACACTGACGGCGGCGGGCGCAATTACCGGATGCACGAGCGCAGGTAGTTCGACGAATCTGCCGCCAGCGGGGACACAAACTTTTACTGTGACTGCGGCGGGTTCGGGGAACATATCGCACCAGCTGCAACTGACAATCACGGTCACAAACTGAAATACTGCCCTGACGTTCGCGACTGCGGTGACGAGGCATCGCGTCATCTCGCGCCGATCTAAAAATTCGGGTCCAAGTTAGGTCCAATAACGCCCGAATACCGCGCAAAACCGCGGCGCAAGAGGTAAGCAGCGCCAAGGAAATGCAACAGGATAGCTTTTCTGGGTTTATCTTCTAAGCAGAATGCCGCAGGTTCGAGTCCTGCCGGGCGCGCCATCTCATTGAACTCACAAGAGTAAGAAGAATCGCCCTTCACCACGGACCCACAGCTCACAAAGCAGATGCTCATAATTGCGTAGTACGTCTGCCTCGTGAGCAGGGAGCTCTCGACCAATCGCTCCGCAAGCGGCGATACTTAGGCTAAGAGACTCTGCCGGGTCAAGAACTCGACACAATTGAATTATTTCCAACCCACACTCCAACCCACAGAGCATGGTGTCCTGCACGACTTTCGCGTATTTTGGCAGTCCCCGCGGTCGTGTAAGTTGTTGTAAAACCTAATCACGATAGATTGACACGGTAGAGGTCTCCGGTTCGAGTCCGGACGGGCCTACCATCATTTTCAATAACTTAGAGCGTTTTCTTCGGAATCCGGCAAAAACTTCACCTGTGGTTCTTCACCTGTAATCGGGCTAATCAGGCTGCTGCCGCGCCTGTTATCGCCAGTGCGATGTCTTCTTGCGCATCAAGCTTGATGGCGTCTATGTATCTCGAGGGGCAACGAATTACGGATGAAAGCGACGGTAGACAATCTGATTCACTCGAAGAGGCCTGGGGTGTATAAGTGTGCTCATCCGGGCGGTCAAAACGGAAATCTCTAACAAACAGACCCTCCACGAGAGTGGCGCAGGACGATTCGTTGGCGGCACTTCTCCGCGATCTAAAGGAGACTCCATGCGCAAGTTCGCAATCTTGGCGATGCTACTGGGGATGCCACTTCTTTCGCGCGCCCAAACAGCCCAGAACTCATGGGGGGCGCTGAATAGTTTGCACGCTGGTCAGAGAATCGAAATTGTCGAGACGCATCTCAAGAAGCACAACGGAATGTTTTCCACAGTGACAGACGAAGCGATCCAGCTACGAGAAGGCGGTGGCGATGTGGGGATCAAGAGAGAAGATGTGATGCGCGTGACTCTGCTGGATAAGGGCCACCGCCTTCGCAACGCTTTGATCTTTGGCGCGGTGGGCGCTGGCGCAGGTGCCGGAATCGGCGCAGCAACGCACCACCACGCTACTTGCACAACTCCTTGTTCTTTGCAAAGCTCCAACACGTTGTTCTCGTCAAGCCAAGCAGCGGCGGTCGGCGCAGTGATCGGATTGACGGGAGGAGCAGGGATCGGAGCCGCGATACCGAGCCATCCGACAATTTATCGCATCGAACACCACTGACCTGACGCATGGTGTCCGAGCCTTAATGGCAGGGTAGGCATCGGCCATATCACCCGCGTGTCCTCCGCGAATAGGCAGCGCGGATATTGGAGAAAACTCCATTGAAAAAATATATTCTCGCTCTAGCTCTGATTCTGGCCTACATGCCACCTGCTTCCGCCCAGGGCGTCACCTTCACCAAAAGTACGTATTCAACGGTCCAACAACCCAGTGAAATTGACGTCAAAGTTTCGATAACAGACTCAAAGATTGTGATTCAGGCCAAGAAGCCCAACAAGAAGGGTCCGACGGTGGACATCGAGATTCCGTATTCTGCGATTGATACCATGTCCTATGAGCTGGCCGCGCTGCATCGCATTCAGGGCGCGGGACTGGGAGCCGCTGCTCCGGTCATCATGTCCACCAAAACCCAAACGCATTGGCTGGAGATTGATTATCACGATGGCGACACCAAACAAACCACGGTGATTCACCTCGATAAATCCGAATACGAAAACTTGATCTCAACGCTGGAAGCCAAGAGCGGCAAGCCCGTCACGCAACTGGAAGCAAATACTTCCAGCACGATTGACCCGACTGCGGGAAGCAAGGATATGGACGAAGTCGTTCCGTTCGGAATGGACAAAGTCTCGGCCGCACTGAAGTCCGCCATGGAAACCTACGGGTGCAACGTGACGGAGTCAACCGCCAATCGCATCGAATGCAAGCGCGCGCGTGGCTACTCTCAAAAAGAGAATGTCAATGGCAACGGCGGCGAGAGCGTGACAGCCTCGCTCGGAACCCAAGGCGACCAGACGCACGTTCACATCGCGACGGGCAAAGGCTTCTACGGGCGATTGGAGAAGAAGAACTGGTCCACTCCGATTTACAATGAAATGTTGAAGAGTCTGCGAAAAGCCCAGCCATAGATGATTTAGCTTGGTCGCTTTTCGAGAACGAACCCGTAATTCTTCACCTGTAATCGGGCTAATCCGCTGCTGCGGTGCTTGTGATCGCCAGGGCAATGTCCTCTTGCGCTTCAAGCTTGGCAGCGTCAATCGCTTGGGAATACAGGTCAAGGGTCGTGCTCGACTTCGCGTGGCGCAGAAGCTCCTGAATCGTCTTTACGTCCTTGCCCCGGCTGACCAGGAAGGTCGCAAGGCTGTGACGAAAATTGTGGAAGCCAAACCGCTGACCAAGTACCAGACGGATTCCGGCCTTAATAGCGGCGGGGCGAATCTTATCGGCCGCCATAATGCTCGCGCTCAACGGCTTCTTGCCTTTGAGCTTCATGGACGGGAATACCCAGTCGTCTGATTTCGCAGTACGGGGTCTTCTGATTCCAGCTTCGCAAGCGCGTCGGCCAGCAGGTCGCCGAGAGGAACCGGAGCGGCTGAGCCTTCCGTCTTCAATTGCTCAACAATATCGGTCCCCACCCAGACACGTCGCAGGTGAATCATCTTCCCGCTCATAATCAAGGTCACCCCACTTCAAACCGAGTGCCTCGCTGATGCGGAGTCCGGTCACAGCTACGAGAAACACCAGCGTCCGGTACGGTTCCTCCAACTCCATCATGATGCGGAAGGCTTGTTCGGGACTGACGATCACTGCTTTGTAGTTGGACTTTGAAGATTGCGTCACGAACCGCACGGGGTTGCCGTCCTCAGTCATCGGCAACATGCGGGATTTCTGCCCCCTCCGATACACGACGTTCATGACGCGGCGAATCTTCTCCCTCGTCGGATTCGCAAGCACAAGTGCGCCGAGCCATTCCTCTATATTCGTCCGGGTTGATTTCTAGAGCGAAGCTGTCACCCCAGCGCGGCAGCAGATAGTTGTCCAGAATGTGTGCCGTGGTCCCCTGGGTCGTGATGCGGAGCTTACCAAAGCTCTTTTGCCGATAATTCTCTACCAGTTCGGCAAACGTGATCCGGCCAATGACGTCCTGACCATCGTTGGGTGTGAGGTGCCTGCGCTCAACTTCCGCCCAGGCGTCCTTTTCGCGGGGAAACCGCGACACTGGTCCGAGTGTGACGGTGTTTTCCACGCGCTTCCCGGTTTCGGGCTTGTCCTTGTAGAAGTGATAGACCCACGTCCACCCATTGCGCTTACTGACGAATTTGGTCAACCAACCTTTTTGGTGCTGCTGCCCCATGAAGTCTCCTAATTCCTTGCACGACGGGAGACCACGTGGGGCCGTACCATACGCGCTTTCTGTTCAGAAATAAACCCAGATTATTTCGTCGCTGCAATCGCAGCCGCAATTTCGCTCAGACGGAAACGCCACACACGCCGGGCACCGTCACCGATTGGGATGGCCGGGGAGCTTTCTTGCCCGAGCCAGATCGAGAACGCGACGCCGCGTAGTGATAAGAACTGTTGCGGCTTCGTCGGCGTCAACAAACGCTTCTGGTGTTTCTGGGTTCATGTCCGTGCCTCGAAGGTTTAATACTACGGAGCACGGAGGGCACGGCAAATTGCCAGGGGCGAAGCGGGTTGAGTGCCAAATCCTCTTCAATTCGGCGCTGTAGTACCGCCTGTGCTTATTGCACAACTGTTAACCCTTGCGGACGACCGAGGCATTTCTGTCCGCGAGTACCATCCCGGATCTCGGCTCTGGCGCTCACCATGGGCGGACGGAGGATTTCCATGAGCGCCACTAACCCGTTGACTCCAGAGCCGGACGGAATCCCAGGGCAACGTAAGGACGCGGGGCAGTTACTTCCCCATAACGGGAATGGAGGTCCGCAGAGAACGCTGCCTGTATCTCTCGATACAGAAATCCAAAAGCTGGACGAGGACCAACTGAAATCGGCGATCCTGTTCGCTTGGAAAAAGCACGACGAACTTGTCAAGGCAGAATTCGCTCCACTGCTCTACTGGCTGCGTGAAAAGCTCCGAGCACCAGGTGCGCGCAATGATCTGGTGCGCGATAAGGATCGTGGATGGGAGGTCTGGGTCACGGAGCACCTGGACATTTCCCGCCGTACCGCCGACCGCTGGTGCGCGTGGTATGCCGAAAAAGAGGGGTTGACACCTCCGGACACATGTCCGGAAGTTGATACAGAAATTGTTGATACAGAAATTTGGGAAGACATCATCGATCAGCACAAAGGTCAACAGCAGATTGCATTCAACTGTTGGGTCGGCAAGTCAGTTCATGCGCAGTTTCAGAAAGCCTTGAGCAGAATTCAGAACAAGCTCGGCCTGAAAGACAAGAAGGAAGCTCTTGTGAGAGGAGTGATCTATGCCGCAGCAAACATTGACAAGGGAGCAAAAGATAGAGGCTCTGCGAAAGGTGTTAGAGATTCCCGTAGAAAACATCGACGGAAGCCTCGCTAAGTACAAACAGTTCGAGCAAGAATACGGGCCAATGATGCAAGGCGAAATGGATGAAGCACTAGCACGGGAGTACAAGAAGCTCGGTGTAAGCAAGATGCTCGAAGCTCCAACGGACATCGGGGAGCAGGAAGCGTTAAAGCTATGCGAGCAGCTGCTGGACGACAGTCATTATGACCTGCTGCTGGACGAAACAGGGATAGTACAGGTACCCATTCGGACCTGGGAGGAAGGTAAAGGGACAATCTGTATCCTCTTGAAGAACGTTATCCCGCAAAACTTATTAGATGCCGTCCGGCCCGTAGTCCGCAAGGCTGCATCGCAACGAAAAGTCGCGGGCGGAAACCGGGGAGTGGCTGCTGGCACGGGCATGGTGCCGCGCAAGAACCGCAACGGCCAGGTGTCCCAGATCAACGGCACTCCCCACTTGGAAGACCTGTCCGAAGAAGATTACGCCCGCCTCAGATCAGCCACGGACGGAACGCTAGGTTTTCTCGCTAGAGATTTGCGTCCGGGCGGCCAATTCTATCCTTGTCGCCTGACAAGTTACAGCGGTGCCTTACCTGTCGAATTGGCTTTGATGGGAACCTTGGCTAAGTTCGTTGCGGAAACCTTCAGAAAGTCTTATATGACCGGTAAGTGGAAAGCACAGTTTGACAAAGCGAGCCAGACTGCCCCCACGTGGCTTCTCAGAACCAGTGAAGGTATCACACCATTTACGACGATCACCTGCAATCGTAGTTGGCGCACAGCGGCCCACGTGGATCAAGGCGACCTAAAAGAAGGGTTCGGAGTGATGTGCTGCCTTGGCGACTTTGAAGGCTGCGACTTGGTCTTCCCGCGCTATCGGACAGCGGTTCGTTACCGCGAAGGAGACGTACTTCTCGCCAATGTCGGCTCTGAGGTTCACGGAAATACCCCGTTGCTGAATCCCGACGGAACTGTGCCAGAGGTGGGCCGTGAACCGGAGCGATTGGTCTGCGTTTTCTATTACAACGAAGGCATGGATCAGTGTGAGAGCACGATGCAGAAGGAGCGCGAGGTCATTAACCGTCGGGAGATACGGACGAACAAACCAAAAAACGAAAGGCGTTCGTAGGAAATGAGCACCATCATCACGATCAAGGGAACGAACGGCTCCGGCAAGTCGTCTGTCTTTCGTTCCCTCATAGCGTACTTGGGCAAAGCTGCCACACTGAGATTCAACCAGATGGAATCTGGGTACCGCTGCCGCTATGGTGATGGTGCTCTGTTCGTGCTCGGCAAATACAAGACTGCTTGTGGCGGTCTGGACTCTTCCTTCAGCTACAAGGGTGCCGCTGATGATGTGATGTTGTGTCTTGACACCCTCGCAGCAAAAGGGCACGTCGTCTGCGAAGGCCTCATCGCGGTTAGCAACTACGGATTCGCTAGAGTCACGAGATTCGTTGACGAACAGAAGGCAAAAGGCAATCACGTGATCTTCGCCCGATTGGATACACCCGTGGAACTGTGCGTCCAACGAGTACGCGAGCGTCGCCGTCTGGCAGGAAACCGCAAACCATTCAGTCCCGAGCATCTATTCGAAAAACACGAAGCATTGCTTTGTATCCAAGAGAAGCTGGGCCAAGCCGGGTACGATGCTCGAATACTTCCTCACGAAGAGCCTTTACAAACGCTCCTTCGCTGGTTCGAGGAAAGGCAAAGCGATCCGAAATGTCGCGATTACAAACCTCAACCAATACGCTACCAAAAAACCCCGGAGGAGTTGAGAACAGAAGAATCCGCAAAAGTGATTGAGGGGGAGTTGAGCAAATTCCAGACATCTGCGAGATGCGAAACGTCTGAGCCGCCCGCCTTGAATACGGAAGTCGCGACCGGGGATGCGTCCCGACGCAGCACAAAGATACTGGGAACTGACCTTAAGTATGGCGTGGATTTTCGGAAGAAAAAGTACAGGCGTGAGGTCTTCCTGCGCTTCTACCAGTTTCACACGCAGTTCAAGCTCCACCCCGGCCTCGTCTACCTGCTTATTCCCTATATGCGTAAGCGCCTCGATTGGAATCTTGAGCAACTGTTATGGTTTTGCTTCATCAACGGGAATACCCAACACCCGCCAACTTCCTGGCTTATCTTCAAACGGTTCTCCAACTTCGCGACTCTGGACACTGCCGCGTTGAGTGAGTTCTTCAATAGCGAGTGGAAGCGACTTGAATTTGACACCGACCGCCGTCACCAGAAACGCGACTTCCCCCAGGCAGTCAACCGCTACAAGGAGCTATGCGGCGACAGCCAGGAAGAATATTTCGCCGGATTCATCAACGGCTCAGATGAGGAGCAGAACTTCCGCTCCGCTTGGGCGACAGTACGGCGCGACTTCTACGGGTTCGGTCGCTTATCGGCGTTCTCCTATCTGGAATATCTCCGTATCGCTCGCCTCCCGCTCGTCTGTGACCAGTTGTTCCTCTCCGACATAAACGGCAGCAAATCTCATCGCAACGGTCTGTGCAAGGTGCTCGGACGTGACGATTGGGACTGGCACGACGACAACCCCGTCAGATACACGCCTGAGATGATTGCTTACCTTGAGGGCGAGGGAGCGAAGTTGCTCGCCGATGCGCGGGACCGCTATCCCAGCTTTGACACCAACTACTTCACCCTGGAGTCAGCCCTCTGCGCCTATAAGAATTGGTTCCGTGGGCGGCGTTATCCGGGAATCTACGCGGATATGTTCTACGAACGCGTAACTAAGGCTGCGCGTCGTTGGCCGGAGGAAGACTTCGGGATGTTTTGGGATGCCTACCGCACTCTGCCCGATTACGTTCAATCCGAAACGGGAGTCAGTAGAGAGAAGCAGGCGCGGTTCCGCGATACAGGGCAGGTGATCGCGATGGGGAATGTCTGGGATTGCTTCATGGAGCAGCCCATGTGGCATGACGCTATCTACGACCTGACGCCCGTTGAGAAAATCGGCGACATCTGGTTCAAGCGCGAAGACAAGTTCTCGCCAGACGGAGCGCATAATGGCTCCAAATTCCGCCAATTGATTTGGCTGTTCAGCAGGGCGAAGTTTCCGGGGGTCGTTAGCGGCGCTGTGACGGGCAGCCCACAGCTGCCAATGGTTGCGGCGTGCGCCAAGCATTACGGCATGAAGTGCGTTCAGTTTACGGGAGCCATGAAGGGTATGGCCTTAGCAGGCAAGAAGCTCGGAGCGAAGACTAAGCTGGTAAATCCGGGTTACGCCCAGGTGCTCAGCAAACGGGCAAAAGACTACGCCGCAAGACGGCGTTGGCTGCGCATTGAAACCAACATCACCGTAACCACCAGCGACGCCGCTATTGAAGCTTTTCACCGTGTCGGGTCAGAGCAGGTGCGGAACTTGCCAGAGCACATGGAAACGCTGATCATTCCCGCTGGTTCGCGGAACAGTGCGGTTTCGGTCCTCTACGGGCTACATCGCTATCCGCCCAAAAACCTCAAGAAAGTAATTTTCATGCACATCCATAAGAATTTGGCGGCGCACGAAAGAGAGATGTGGGCACGCCTACGAGCGTGCGGTGTAGCCGCTCTGCCCTATCAGTTTGAGACGCACGATGTGTTCGCCAACGGCTACACGAATTACGAGAAGTTGATGCCGTTCAGTTACGGTTCTGTTGCAATGCACGCACGCTATGAAGGAAAGTGCTTCAACTACATGAAGGATCATCGAGCGGCGTTCAGACCCTACATGAACGACAAGACTTTGTTCTGGATTGTCGGGAGCGAACCCCAAAATGTGCTCAGCATTCAGCCCACCATATGAGAAGTCCGGACTGTGTGGCTCGGTTGAAGTGACAGGCCGTTATCGTGTGGATTGTAGCGTGAGCGCACTGGTCCGCTTTGGCGCAGTTGATGATTTAACCCAGCGTCTTGATGAGGCAGGAAGATTAAAAGCGCAGCGTGAGTGGGATGCGGAATGTAAGAAATTCTATAAGATAGATAAGGCTGTTGACTCTGCCAACGGCACGTTTTTACAGAACCAATGGAGTGCAGGTCCGTTTCATAATGATTTTTGCTTCGGCTTAAGAGTTGGACATGATTTCGTTTCCTACAACGCTACTCGCTTTTCCACTAAGAAACACAAGAACGCCTGGGGCCGTTACATTCATGCTCATCTCGCCTACACGCCCGTTCAGTACAGGCGGCGTGGTTACGCCAAGATGCTTTTTCAGTTGATAGAACATCTTGCATTCGACAGCGGATACAGTCGTGTGAAGTCGATCTGCCAAACTTATTTGGGGTTCAGGCTTCATAGATCCCTTGGTCATGAATTTTGGGGATTGGATAAACGAGGAAAGCTCATCGTAGATTCAGCCTTGAATCCAGCCGATGCTTTTCCCGCAGGTATTCCTATTGAGGCCCGCTGTGCTGTCAATCCTCATCTGTGGACTCCTGAAGAATTGGAAACACATTGGAGTCATGAGTCGGGTTCATAGGAACCTGATAGCGTTTCTGAATTGAAGTATTCCACGACGAGTCCGCGTGCCCTGATCTCCTCAGGGGTGGGTTCATAGTCAAATTCATAAGTCAGGTTGATGGCGGAGCGCAGAGCTTGCAACCTTTTCCTACGCTCTACTGTCTGCCGTAGACGAAGCTCACCCGCGAGTTCACGCTGCATACGTTCTCGCAAGATGGGTACGGGAAGCTCTCCCGGAGCCATCCGAACGATCTTGCCTGCCTTGTCAATCCACATGCTTAAAGCTCCTCTGCCATTTCATTCAATGTCCTGTCTGTCGGCGAAAGACGAAGGGAAATGCCGTGAAAGTAAGTGGCGTCTTTTTCCTTGTTTCGGAAAATGCCTTCACGCTTCACGACCTCATCACCGAACTTGCGGTTCGTGAGATTGTGACGCTCGCGAGACTGTTCTGCCCAGAGCTTGAACGCGTCGAAGAGATCGGTAACCTGGATCTTCCCGACCAATTCACACTTCGCATTGATGAACTGACCCACGATGTCTTGGCTGACGCGGTACTCGGATGTTGCCTTCTCAACGATCTCCGGGTAGGTCATTTTGTATCCGGCGTCCACGTAGCGTTTCAATCCGCGAAGCATCCAGTTGAGAATGCCAGGGGCCTCACGGCGCAGCTTGGACTTCAATTGTTCGTCCCGATTAGCAGGATTGACGCGGAAGTTCCAAGGAATCATCTTCACTCGACGCCATGTGCCCCAGTCGGTAGTGCGGATAGAAGGTCGGAAATTAGAACTCATCCATATTTTGAAGTTCGGCTTGTAGGAAAACTCGTCTTGGTAGAGGAATCGTGTCGTAACGGTGTTCTCTCCCGTCAGCTGTTTGATGATGGCTTCATCAAGACGATGGCCCTCGGACGATTCCTCGGCGGAGAGGAAACGGACGCCGACAAGAGCGGCGAGGTCACTGCGAACATCGCGATTGCCCTTCTCGTGGTAGACAAACGTGTCGAAGGCGGACGTATAGGAATATTCTCCGATGATGTAGGCGAGCGTCTCGAGAAACACACCCTTACCGTTCTCGCCGTCTCCGTGATTGAAGAACATTGCTTGGATGCGGGTATCGCCAGTCAAGGAATATCCCGTCGCCATCGCGAGGAAGTCCACCATCTCCTGATTGCCACACATGACTTCCATCATGAATTTGTCCCAGAGAGGACAATCCGCATTGGCATCATAGATGACAGGAGAAATCTTGGTGATGTTATCCAGAGGATTGTGAGGCCTCAACTCGCTTGTACTTAGATCAACCGTGCCGTTCTGTACGTTGAATGCCCAAAGGTCGATGTCAAAATCTGTCGGTCGGCGCAAGACGCCCCGCTTTGTTGCGGCGATCTCGATCATTGCGGCGCGGCGGCTGCGATCCCCGCAAGCCAATGCGAACCGCTGCCTCGCTTTGCGCTCTTGCTCATCTGCCATGCAATCGGCTTCGGCGAGAAGCTCTTTCACAACGTACTCGGCCATCCGGTCTAACTTCCGATAGTGATCCGGTGCCCATCTCTTGCCGTTCCAGACATACCACTTGCCGGACGCGTAGCGGATCATGCTCCCGTACTTGCGGACCAGACGTTCCCCGTTCCCAGTATCGTTAGGAAGGTACAGGAAGCCTGTGGTGTCGGCAGGAGGGAGTTCCTGTTCTATAGTTGCCCCAATGGCGGCGGCCAGTTCTTCGGGGGTCAGGGTTCTGGCGTCACTATCGTCAATATCCTTTAGCAGAATCGCATCGTCCTCGTCCTCGAAGATATAGCCAGGGAACTTCTCGTATCCCTTCTCCTCCATCTTCGTAAGCAGATCCGTGAAGTTGTACTCCTCGCCACAGGACTTGCAGTCGAACCCGACCGTGCGACCGATAATCAAGCAGGTCTTTTTAGAGCGAATCTGCTCCTCGTGGGTCCGCTCTGCCAGAGGGCATTCCGCAAAGACGTAGTACATCGCCCCATCCTTCTCAAACTCAGCGGCGAATTCCCATTCGTAGTGACGGAAGAGTTCTTCGGCGTCGAAATCGGGGTGGAACTTGCGTAGACGCCCGATTCCTCGCTTGGCGGTCTGCGTGTTCTCGCGTAGCCAAGAAATCCATTCCTCGGGGAGAGGCGCGAGGGGCAGGTCGCGGCTGATGACGTATTGCTTGCCGTCTTCACGAACACAGCCTGGAGCGGCGACTGCCGTGTTGTGACACTTCACTTCAAGGATTTTGGCTCCGTCACTCTTGATATCCCGGTTGCCTAGAGCACGAGACGCCTCTGTGTGTAAAAAGTGGACGTGATAGCCCTTCGGGGACTTCACTGTGAACGTATGGGGAACGGGCGGCATTCCGGCGGCCTTACAAGCGGTAACATCGTCAATGTCCAGAATGCCCGTACTTTCCTCCTTCGCGACGCAGACACAATTGAAGTCGGCGTAGCCGTTGTTGCCCCATTCGGTGATCTTCTCCAAATCTGTGGTCGCCATCCCTTGCCAGTTGGCGAGGGCCGGGTGTCTCAGTCCCTTATACGTTGGAACGACCGCGATCCCGAGGGACGCGGGCTTGGTTGCTTGGTCAATGAACATAACTTCCTCCTACCAAGGTGGTAGAAAGTCCGAAACTTTTAGTCTTCATTAGCGAATACTGCGTGGAAGGAATGTTGAGGGAAATCGGAAGCTTCCTACAGAGGTGGTAGAAGTGGTGGATCAGGGGTGGTTCCACCCTACTTCTCATATATGAAATTCACAACGCGGGCGCTATGAGATGAAATTTCTCTACGGAGAACTTAGGGGGTAAAGGCTCACATCTACCACTTCTACCACCCGCAGCAGGGGGTAACTACCACACCGCCTCAGTCGTTCCCTCTCTGAGCACCTCTGAAGCCTCGTTGACCATTTCAGAGTGTGGCTCGGCCGAGTCCAGCCGGATACGAGCACGGATCACGAGACTCGTTGCCGAGCGTCACCAAGCACTGCCCGGATTGCGCCATACCCATGCGATTCCCCGTTCGCCGATGAATAAAGAATATCCGCTCCCGTAACCAAGTAAGAGTGTAATTATGAAAAGACAAGACAGAATGGCTGCGAAAGCACGAGTTTGGCTGCCCGAACAACTGAAGGACTACCCGATGCAGGCTTGCACGCTATATGAGAAAGCTGAGGCCGCCGGAATCTCTCGTCATGCTCTTTGCCGCATCCGGCAAGAACTCGGTGTACAGACGGCGCGGCGCGGCGGTAAATGGTGGTGGTATGGAGAGGCTCATGCGAATTCATTCCGTGTGAAGAAGCCGAAAGAAAACCCAACCGCAACTAGAGCACCACTGACGGAGTTGCGCATCGTGGACTTCACGGCTCCCGGAGGCTTCAGGATATTGAAGCTGCCGCCGATCACAAAGGTTTCCATATGAAGGCACGACTGGAAGAAGCCGATGCGAGTGCCTAAAATAACGAGGGCCTTCACCGGAGGAGAAATGAAGTACAAAGCACCCCGCAAAATGAATCCCATAAAGCTCGTTGAGGTCACCGCCGTTCCCGAGATATGGAACATGTACGAAGTTGGACCCTACGGCTTCTACACCCAGGATCGCGCCTCGCATTCTGTGATCGGTGATTGGCACCGCTACACGATGATGGGCTGCCGTCTCTTTGTGCTCAATCATAAAGGGCAGAATCACAGCTTCCTCGCCGCAGGCTTCCGCAAGCGCGAACCAGTCGCTCATATCTACCTGACCTACACACCGCTTCGGTCGCGAGGCAAAGGATATGCGAAGGAACTCAAGCGTCAGTTCTTCGACTTGTGCAAGGCGGAAGGAATTCAAACCATCACCGTTGATTGCCAAACCCCCGACGGTGAGGCCTTGTTCAGGGACGGCGCGACGACGGGCAAGAACAAGCATGGAAAGCCTCAGAAGAGTTATACCCTCGGGGAGTTTTCAGCGGATTCAGTGGTTGAGACGTCGGTCGCTACTCTGTCCGCGATTTCTTAATTTCTATTTCTTAGTGAATCTGCTCAGAAAGGCCATTTCATGAACAACGATGTACTCATCCCCGAAGATGAGTTCAACCACAGATGGAAGTGGTACTTGGCCTGTCCCTATTCGCCTGCACATTACCTCCGACTACTTTCTCTGTGAAAGAGCTTTTTGTCTCATGGCTGCTAGCTTTGGGCTGGGTGTGGATTCGTTGAACAGCTTGCGAAAATTGCGATCGATGATGGGATTAATGTCCGTGAAAAACATATATCGTTCAGGAGAGCGGACAGCGCATAACCGTCTAAGCTCTTTGGGAAGATTGCCGCCTAGATAGAGCAGGTACGACAGGCCCAAAACATCAAACGTATGACGATGGTAGGTTCCGTCGCGTTCGCTAGCAGGCCAAGAGATCACGGGTGAGGGATGCTCGGACCGGGCCACAGCGACCCACAGCACGGCATTCGCTGGGAATTCCGCCTCGCCACAAAGGTATTGTCGGAATTGCTCATCGTAGGTCCTTCCGAGGCGAGTCAGCTCGACCAGCTTCCGGTTCATCCTCCAATCGGCAACCGATGCTCGCCAGAAGATGCTGGTCCCGAAATAAACGAGCTGATCGATATCCATGTCTGGCATAGATAGCGAGCTGTAGACTGTACCGCTTCCAAATGCGGGATCTGGTGACGCATTGGAGAGGGTCGCGTATAAAGGGGAGGGGCCCAGCAGCCGATAGCTTTTCGAAAGCACCCAATTCTCGCCTTTTCTGTTCAAGAGACCTTCACAATCCGTGCATAAGAGAGGCTGAGCCAGTTGTTCCTGGCTTGCACGTGTGACTTCGGAGTCGGCAAAGATTGGGTTAGGATCATCAATACCGGGTGTTCTGAGGAGCTTGTAAAATGAGCGCGGCATCAGATGGCTACGTTGAAGCTGCCGTTCACTTCGGCATAGTTTGCAAACTCCCATAGGATACCTGTAAGCAGTATTTGCCTTCTTCGCCTGCCCCGCAAGGAACGGTGACCAACTGCATAACCAGATGGAAAACCCACTGATCGGGAATCTAGGAAAGACATCTGAATAATCGCACGGCCGGGAATGAGAATTGCAAAATGCCACGTGACTCAATCTCAGTTCTCGGCCGCTTTCGCGCCGCCCGTTGCAAGGCGTTAGCACACACCATATCTCGCCTCTAGGCCTAACCTTTGTAATTTCCGGTTCGTAGTGAGCGTCCCAATCTGCGAGGTGCCTATGAGCGGCAAAAACGATTCCTATTCTGCACGGCGACTTTCCTCTGAACCAATTCAATGGCCCGAAGACAATTGGGATGGCGGCGCGGAGTGGCACCTGGAATTCCCCTTCATGCCGGAATTCCCGTATCCGTTTGCGATCTTTCTGGCGGGAACCCGCCCCAAGCACGACGCGGTGGGGCATCTTACTCCGGATGGCCGGGTTCATGTTTTCAACGACGGAATCATCGAGAAACTTGTCCGTGCTGGATTGCGGGCACGGGTGCGTTAAAATCCGTGTGACCGCTAGCACTCGTATGTTTCCGCATTCGGGAGCTAGAAAGCAGCGATTTCCCCTCTCCGCCCTTCTCCAACGTCACTAGCCCTACCCATCACTCGCTGTATTCGTTCCCGCAGAGAGCGCCCCTGAAGTCGCTCCCACCATTTCGCGGTGTGGCGCGGCTCAGTCTGGCCGCATACGAGCACGGAATCGCGACTGCGCCTTTACCCGCCGTCAGAACTTCCCCGTAGATTCACTCCATGACTTGTACCTGGCAGCACTCCGCTTCAAAGAACCGCGACACCGCCCGCCTGTGCGGGAAGGAAGGCAGTCCGCTTTGTAAGGAACACCAATTTATTGCTGAGGTGCTCGAAGAAACCGAAGCCGTTACCCGTGAGATGCGCGAGCAACGGGCGATGGCACTCACCCAGTGGCGGGCAGAAATCTCGCGGCTCAGTATTCTCGTTGAACGCGCCCACGATTTCACCCCCGCCGCTTTTGTGAAGCGGATACACGAACTCCTCCCCGAACTTCACCAGGCGGCTATGTCGGCAGTTGTCTACACCTACGTCACCAGTGGTCTGAACGAGGAGGGACGGTGAAGAGCTACGACAACCAAGGCAGACTCGTGGGGGAAATCACCACCGTCTTCACGGGAGACGGAAAGGTCATCACGACCAACAGCATCTACAACGCGGCCAACGGTCAACCCATCGCTCAGACCATTTCCATCCGCGACTCGCAGGGCAAGGTCACCACACAGAACATCATCGGCGGCAGGTTGCTCCCGTAAGGAGTACACATGCCTTGCTGTTGGCTTTATCTCGCTTCCCAGACCACGCCGCAACGGTTCTGCGAAAAACCCGGCCATCCGTATTGCGCGGAGCATCGGCGGGAAATTGATGCGATGGAAAAGAGCGATGGTGACTGGGACGAAATTCTGGCGTCGCTTCGAGCCTTGTGCGAAGAGGCAAAAGAAGAGAGGAATCTTTGCGCGGTATGCGCCCGCCGCCCAGTTCATGAGGATTGCGCGGTTGATAGCGATTGCATTTACTGCGAAATTTGCTGCCAGGATGATCCGCTGGGAATTCGAGGCCGCAGGTAGCCTCGCCTCGTGACGTAGTATGATGTGGTTTGCTCGCGGTCTGCCATATCGCCAATGTGAGACGCTGATGAACGACTCGAAATTCCGGCTTGAGCGCGTACGCGCACCAGTTTCGAATGAGGAAATAATCTCCGATATTCAGCGCGTTGCGAAACTTGCTGGCACGAACAGCGTTTCTTTTAGGCTGTATTCGAAATTAGGAAGCTACCACTCCTCAACCGCTGCGCTCCGATTCGGCACTTGGAATGACGCGCTCGAAGCCGCTGGTTTAGAAATCGCGAGCGAGCGCAACATCGCCGACGAACGCCTATTTGAAAATTTAATGCGTCTCTGGGAGTATTACGGTCGGCAACCGCGCTTCAGGGAACTCGCCTGTTCCCCCTCTGTTATTTCCAACGGTCCTTACCAGCGCCGATTTCGCTCCTGGATGAAAGCTCTCGAACAGTTCGTCGCGTATGCAAATGCGCAAGATGCGCGGATTCCAATCCCCGTCATAGCGGCGAGTGGTCATAGGACAGGCCGTGACCCGTCTCTCAGACTACGGTTTCGCGTTATGAAGCGGGATAACTTCTCGTGTCGTGCCTGTGGGGCAAGCCCCGCGCTGAAGCCAGGCCTTTCGCTACATGTTGATCACGTTAAAGCATGGAGCCTTGGTGGTGAGACCATTGAAGAAAATCTCCAAACCTTGTGCGAGGTATGCAATCTAGGAAAGAGTAACATTCTGTAGAATCTATGACTAACGTTCATGGCATAGATTCGTTCAGCAAAGCCGCCAATTTCTCCCAATCCGATCTCCGGTCAGCCGCCAAATTGTTAATCCAGCCGCCTCTTGAGAAGCCCTGCTCATTGAAGCGGTAACAATAGCGGCCCACCTCAACGTACGAACCATTTTTGACGCGGTGGACGATGTACTCAATTCCGCCCCGATCCAGCTTGGCGATGAATTGTTTTTAGGTCACGTCCCACGCTTTCTGATGTTCCCATTCTGCTTTCGGACCGCGAGCGTCACTGTGCCAGCGCATTCCGGAGGGACTGGCACCTCCGCCGACGGACCCACGCTGCCACACCGAATAAGGCACCCATCGCGATAGCCAAGCCTCCGATCACAATGCCGCCGCTGTCGTGAGACAGAGCCAGGCTCAGCGCGACAACTACGCCAATTGCTGTCATTACCGCGCCAATAATCGCCAACACGCGCATTTCTTGTTTTACCGACCGAAGCTTCCGGTTTACGGCCTCGTTGAACGCCGATCGGATACGTTGCGGCAGCGCCGACAATCCGCTGCAGATGCCCCTTTGGACCGGGTCCTTCTCTCGCAAAATCATCCTGACCAAAGTATCGAAGTAGGCTGGATTATTGCTGATTCGTGACGAGGCCGCTTCTTCAAAATCCGGCGCTTGTAGGTTGTCTCGAATGGAGGCGATAAGAGACGACGGCGAAGGTGCGTTTAGGCCGAAGCCAAATTCATCTTCGGGATTGTCAGCGCGACTGTTCTGTCCCGCGTCATATTCCGCAAGAGCCTGCAATTGCATTCGGGTCAACTTGGTCTGATCGCCTGCGAGCATGAATCCGAGAAGCCTCCCGTCCTTCGTTGCGCACGTGAGCGTCTTGCCCCGTAGCGTTATAGAATCGATTTCTGGTCGTGGGAGGAAAACGGAACCGTACGAAAGAAGCCGCTCTCTGACGGGTTTGCCGAAGTGTTCATCCCTGGCGACTGCTGCTTCTTTTACGGCTTTGTTGATTCGACCTTTTGCAACTTGGCCGTGAAGAATCACCGCGCCAGCGAATGCGGGGATGCCTCCGCCCAATGCAACGGCCGTGGCTCCCTCAGTAGAACCATCACTGGGACTGCGGAAGTGAGAATATGTGAAAAAATAGGCCCCAGAAGCAAGTAGTACGACATCCCCAATGAAAGTTGTGCCGTCCGTTGTTGATCCAATGACATCTTTGACAGCCAAACAGAGACCGTCTTGGCTATCTCTGCCCTGAATTGAGTTGTTGGTTTTATCGAAAACTCGCAGTGTTTCCTCGACGTATTTTCGTTCCACTTCCCGTTGAGACTCCTGCGCAATCCTGTCGCCACATTCCTTGCACAGGCCGTCGAACTGTATTGACCAAACCCTGCAATCGTTTCCACAAGTCTTACATTTCGGCACGTTTGTAATCCTCTTTCAGTCGCCGATTCTTCGCAGGCGAAGAGTACCACCTTTTAACCGTGTATTCGATCTCGCCGCGCCCTAGCTTGGCGATGAATTCTTTTTCGGTCACGCCCCCGCGCTTTCTGAAATAAGGCGGCCAAGCGGTTCAGCATTCGCGGTCCTCACGTTGGAATCTACGGATAGCGCGGGACAAGGGGCTAACAAACTAATCGTTTCCGCTCATGGTCCAGTAGAAAGTATTTATGCGAATCGCAATCTACGCACGTGTCAGCACAAAGGATCAAAGCTGCGAGTTGCAAGTACGCGATCTACGGGCTTACTGCGCGGCGCGGGGATTTGATCTCGTTCGCGAATACGTTGATGTGGGCCAGTCTGGCGCGAAGGACTCACGCCCGGAGCTTAATAAATTGATGGACGACGCTCGGAAGCGGCAGTTCGACGCAATCG
Organism: Terriglobia bacterium; assembly: GCA_963705015.1. Classification (GTDB taxonomy): domain Bacteria; phylum Acidobacteriota; class Terriglobia; order Acidiferrales; family UBA7541; genus Palsa-360. The sequence goes on along the minus strand of CAVPIN010000002.1, from coordinate 2,679,360 downwards.
TAGTGTGGCGCTTTGATCGGTTCGCCCGCTCTACCAAACACCTTCTCTCGGCGCTGGATGAATTTCGGTCGCTCGGCATTCAATTTATTTCCTATCAAGAGAACATAGACACGAGCAGCGCGTTAGGGCAGGCGCTCTTTACCATCGTGTCGGCGGTCGCGCAACTTGAGCGCGATTTGATACGCGAACGGGTAAGTGCGGGGATTCGGAATGCGCGAGCCAATGGAAGGCGCTTTGGGCGTCCGCGTGTCAAGACAGACTTGGATGAAATTCTTCGGCTACGGGCGGCGGGCCAATCCTTTAGGAAGATTGCCGCCAAAGTCGGAATTGGGGAAGCTACCGTCCGCGAGCGGCTGAGGGACCAGCGTGGAAAGCCCCAGGAAATCTCTCCCGGGAAACCGTCTATTTCCGACAGTTAAGCTTGCGCGATTTGCCAGCGTCGAAACAATAAGATTGTCGCTGATATTCGTTGGACAAAATTCAATCCAGAAGGCCGAAGCAAACGCTCTTGCGATTGGCAGCCTATTGAACTGTAACGGTCACGGGTATGGAGATCGTGGTTGTGCCCGAGACTCCCATTACGGTGAATGTGGCGGAGCCTTTCGGTGTTCCTGTGTACTCGGGTGTAGAATTGGAACCGGTGCCCCCGCCGCCGCACCCGATCAAGGCGCAACCAAGAACGATAACCGCAAGGCACATACTGAAAGCTAAACGACGACGAGGAGCGTGGCGCAACTGATTCATGCCCGCAGCGAACAACGTTGCCAAAGCGGCAGTGAGGCCGAAGGCTCCCCACGGCCACGGATCGCGATGCGATGGGCCGACGGGTAATCCCGAACTCGACGTCCCAAACGTCAGCTGTACCGTCGTGCCGGTCAGCGGTGGCCCCGGTGCTACAGGGTTGGAAGAGAACTGGCAGGTTGTCTTTGACGGTGCTCCCAAGCAGCTCAACGAAAAGTTCAGGCCGGACCCAGCGGCAGCATAAAGGGTGAGACTAATTGGGAGGCTATTCCCCGCCGCGACCGTAAGACCCGTGGGGGCCGGAGCAAACCCTGCTGTGCTCACTGTCTCGGTCAATGCGGAAGATGCGCTTGAAGCAAAGTTTGCGTCACCGCTGTAGCTTGCCGTAATGGAAGGAGAGCCAACGGCGAGCGCGGTAGTCGAGAAGGTTGCCACCCCGCTCCCATTAAGGGAACTCGTTCCCAGCGAAGTTGCACCATTATAGAACGTCACCGTGCCGGTTGGCGTTCCGCCAGCGGTGCTGGTCACAGCCGCCGTAAACGTCACCGATTCGCCAGCCACCTCGGGATTAAGCGATGAAATTAGCGCAGTCCCGCTCGCCTTTCCGTTGACCACCTGCATCAGCGCCGGAGACGATGTGCTGCCTCCGAAATTTGAGTCGCCGCCATACTGCACGGTAATCGAATGAGATCCAATGGCGAGCGCGGATGTGCTTAGGGTTGCCTTGCCCGCAGCCAGAGTGATCATGCCGAGTGATGCCGTGCCATCAAAGAACGTTACCGTGCCGGTTGGCGTTCCGCCCGACCCAGTCACCGTCGCCGTGAACGTCACCGACTGACCCACTACTGACGGATTGAGAGACGACGCAATTCCTGTCGAAGTGGTGTTGCCCACGGTTTGGGTGACAGATAGAGATGTGCTGGAAAGAAAATTGGAGTCGCCAGAATAGCTGGCCGTGATGGAATGTGATCCGATGGCTAAAGAGGACGTAGTGAATGTTGCTTCTAACGTGGAGTTGACCACGCTGAGCGTGCTCGTGCCAAGGGATACCGTACCGTCAATGAACGTCACTGTACCGGTTGGGATTCCATTTCCGGCCGGGGTGGGAGACACCCTTGCCGTGAATGTTACGGACTGGCCGACTGCGGATGGACTGGAGGAAGAAAAAACGGATGTGGTGGTCGGAGTCAGGTTAACCACTTGTACGAGTGCCGGAGACAAAGTGCTGCCCGCAAAACCCATGATCCCAGGGGCGTATGCAGCAGTGATTGTGTGCGAGCCTATAATGGGGGAGATGGTTAGCGATGCCACTCCCGCGTTAAGTTGCGCAGCTCCAATCTCATTCGCATCCTCGAAAAACGCCACGGCTCCCTGAGGCGTGCCTGAGCCGGAAGCGACTGTGGCAGTCAGGGTAACGTTCTGGTCGGAAACGGATGGATTCTCTGAGGAGACAAGCGTAGTCGTGGTTGGCGTTAAGGTTTGGCCCGCTATCGTTGAGAAGACCCCTCCATACGTTCCCACGTATAGGTTTGATCCCTTCGAATCAATTGCCAGATATCCAACGGAGAATAAGTCACCGCTAATTGCGCCCCAGTTTGCCCCTCCATCCGTGCTCTGCAACACGTTAGTAGTAGTAGTGAGGCTCGCCACCGCATAGAGAGTGGTCGGGGTGACAGGATTAATCGCCAATGAAAATACATGCAACGGATATAAAGGCACGTACGTGCCATCAAAGCCGGTGTTGAGGGTGGTCCAGTTTGCTCCCCCATTAGTGCTCTTAAACAATTCGGAGAAGTAGTAGCCCGATCCGACCGCGTAGAGCGTGGTTGGAGTCACAGGATCAATCACCAAAGCAGATATATTACTTGCAGCTGGCAGGCCGTTATTGACGGAGGTCCAGCTTTCCCCTCCATTCGTACTCATGAATACTCCACTATTGGCCGTCCCGGCATAGAGCGTGGTGGGATTCACAGGATTTATGGCCAAAACATTTACGATACCAGCCGTGATGGGCAGACCGGTGATCGAGCCGTTCCAAGTTCCACCTCCATCCGTACTCTTATACACATTATACACAGGCAGGTTTCCGGTTCCTGTGTATACGGTCCCGACATAGATAGTGGTCGGAGTCGTAGGATCTATAGCCAACCCATAAACGAACTGGCCCGATAGTCCAGTGTTGGCGGCAGTCCAGCTTCCTCCGCCATTTGTGCTTTTGTACACGCCCTCGAGACCGCCGAAAGCCCCATTCCCTGCCACATAAAGCGTGCTTGGGGTGGTGGGATCAATCACTAAGGAAGTCGCGGCAAAGAAAACGGGTGGAGTGTTGATAAGACCGCTATTGGCTGCCGTCCAGCTCGTCCCCCTATCCATGCTTTTGAACAATCCGCCGCTGCCGTCGCCGGTCCCCGCATAGATCGTAGTCGGAGTCGTAGCGTCAACTGCCAAGGCAGTTATATGGGTGGCGGATAACCCCACGTCAACTGCGGTCCAACTGGTCCCTCCGTCCGTGCTCTTGAATACACCGCCGCCCTCCTCTCTCCCGGCAGCAAAGATCGTAGCTGGAATAGTAGGACCTTCAGCAAAAGCGAATGCATTTATCCATCCGCCGTTGGGCGTTGTGGCTTGGCTCCAGTTTCCGCCTCCGTTGGTGCTCTTGAATACGCGGCCGCCCAGAACATCTCCTGCATAAATCGTGGTTGGGGTCGCAGGATCTACAGCTACAGACCATGTGTCGAGAGCTGTCAGGCCATTGTTGATCGCGTTCCAGCTGGCGCCCCCATCCGTGCTTTTGTACACGCCGTCGCCGCCGCCGGTGTCGGGGACCACCGATGCGTAGAGTGTGGTTGGAGTTACGGGATCAATTGCCAACGCCTCCACCACAGTGGCAGCAGGCAAGCCGTTAGAGACGGGGTTCCAGGTTCCTCCCGCGTCAGTGCTTTTGAACACGCTTGCGCTGATAGTCCCGTCGCTGAGGTTCGCCACCGCATAGAGGGTAGTTGGCGTCAGCGGGTTGATCACAAGTGCAGTTACCTGGGGTCCGGCTGCGCCGGGCAGGCCACTATTTATCGCAGTCCAGCTGGCCCCGCTATCGTTGCTTTTGAACACGCCGCCGGGGGAAAAGCTTCCGACATAGAGCGTGGTCGGGGTCGCAGGGTCAATTACTAAGGCATCAACAGAGAGGTAATTGGGAGTGCCACCTATTTGAAACCCCGGCGGCGATACAGACGTCCAGCTCCCGCCCCCATCTGTGCTCTTGAACAGGCCTCTCACGGTCGCAGCGTAGATGGTCGTTGGAGTACTCGGATCAATTGCCAAAGCGGATATGGTGATGAACCCGATCAGCCCGTTGTTGATGGCAATCCAACTTCCTCCCCCATTGGTACTCTTGAAAATGCCTGCGGTCTGAGTCCCCGCATAGATCGTAGTTGGCGTCGTCGGGTCAACCGCAAGGACTTCGACTGCTCCGCCGTAAGGCCCGTTGCCGACCCAGGTTTGGGCAGACGCCGTGTTGACCAATCCGATAAAGCCAGTCAGGAAGATCAAAAGAGCGATGGCAAGATGCTTCAAGGAATTGTGTCCGCTAAACACGATGATTAGTTCCGTCAGTTTATATGGAAATTGCTCCAGATCCGTCCCAAGCCCACCAAAATTGAGTCTCCCACTTGTACTCTCCTCGCGCTCCTAATTCAAGGCACATTATTTCGCTAGACTCTCGGTACTCCCAGGACTCCGGGCGCGTCAGGCTTTTTACGTCATGGAGCGCATTGACGACCCGCGTTGCATTGCAAAAGGGCGTGTGAATACAAAACAAGCCCTCAGCCGTTTTTGCGACCGAGGGCCTATCCTGCGTCACTCGCTTCCCCTTGAGCGTCCCCGAACACCACTGCGTGCAACTCCTCGCAGGTAAAAGGCGCAGGAAGCATCGCAAAGTGATAGCCCTGCGCCGCCAGTTGCTCTAGCGTTTTGGGAGGAACCGCCTCTGTGACGAGGACGATCTTCGTTCCGGGACAGATTTCCAACAACTTGATCGCGGCTTCAACACCACCCATCTCTGGTATCACGACACCGAGGAGAGCGACATCGGGTCGGAATGTGGCCGCCCTGCGAATCGCGTCTGTGCCTCTGTGTTCGACAACGGTCTCACAATTCCATTGGCTGAGAAGCGTTTCGTAATAGTGAGCCAGCAAGCGGTCGTCTTCCGCGACCAAGATTTTGAGCATTTCTTTCCTCCTGACTTGTTCAATACTCCTCGGGCAGCAAAATGCAGGTAGACGAACGGTCGGCTTCGGTAATCACCCAAAGCTTGTCCCCCGCGCTTGTACGGTAGGCACTCAAGAGCCGGAAGCCGTGCTTCAAACTGAACTCGTTTTCCTTCACGTCTTCGGGTGGGACTTCACCCCAGTCACCTTCGACATGGCGAGCAAGAAAATCCCCCGGCTGCTGGCCCGCCTTTTCAAGCGCGGTCAACGCGCCGGGGGTGGCAACCACTTGACCGAGTGTGAAGAGAGGCTTCACGCCGTAACGGAAGCCATGTGCTTTTCGTAGCGTTCCCGGACAACGGCGTTCTCCGGTTTCGACATGCACCCATCTCGTTCCTTCCAGGTCATCGCAGCGAAACGGCGGCATTCCTTCCCGCCAATCTGGTTGAAGATGATCTTGGTGAACTTGCCCGCTGCTGTACGCCGTGCGGCCTTGGCCCGAACTCCGGTTGCAACCTTGGCTGTGGTTTTCGGTCGCTTGACCGTCGCCTTTGCCTTCATTGTTTTCTTCTTGGTGTTCTTCATGATAGCGTCCCTCCTTTGGACTTGGGGCGCTACCATACCTGTGTCGGGAGAGAAAGCTAGTGCTAATTTTGGTGGGTACCGGAACTCCGTTGACAATGACCGAAGGCAACTGGCATCGTCTTCGCTATGCCGACACGAATCGCCTATACGGACCAGCAGCTCCTCGATTACTCGGAAGAGCATCTGCTGTACGAGCTTCATATATTTCGATGGGTTGCGGAGAATCTTCCGCCAGAAAAGGGTTTTTTGCTGTCGGCTTTGCTTGAGTCCTTTGCGATCCATCTGCGCAATCTGATCGACTTTTTCTATACGCAGCCGAGCAATGCGCGAAATGATGACTTGGTTGCGGCTGACTTCTTCGATTCTCCCGGCGCTTGTAATCCCGGTCCTATTCCCAAATCATTGAGTGACACCCGAGAGCGAGCCAACAAGGAAATCAGCCATATCACCTACAAGCGAAAAAGCGCCACGGACCCAACGAAACCTTGGCCCGTGGCCGATTTGTTCAATGAGATCCAATCGGTTGCGCAAAGATTTGCGGCCGGGGCTTCAAGTAAGAAACTTCATCCGAGCGTGACGAGTTGGCTGAAGTCTGATCCCAAGATAGTGGGATTCTTGCTACTTTCAGCTTCGACCAGCACCTCGAATACGTCTGTTTCAATTATTACGGGGAGCGGGGACGCATCGGCTTCTGGTAAGACAGCTGATTCGTTTGGAGCAGGGGGCGTTTCAGATTCCGCGAAGAAGACGCCCTAAACCCGCCGCCCAAACATTGGAACCCTTCGAATTTTGCTGCCAACCGCCTCTGCGCAGGAAAGAATCCCGTACCGCTCTCCGTACCGTTGAAACTTCGTCTTAGGCGTATTTAGCCGTGTTTTCGCACCCTTCGAGACCGTCTAAGTTATTGTAGGTATTGGTTAGTTGGCCTTTGACACGGTAGAGGTCTGGGGTTCGAGTCCCCACGGGCCTACCATCTTATTCCTATCATTTCGATGGGCTTAGCGGTTTCCCCTGACCCGCGTGGTGAAATTTCCGTACCGCTCTCCGTACCGTTGAAACTTTCGAACGAGTGGTTCAGCGCTCAAGAATTGCGCTGAGCACTTGCTCCATTGCGGCGATTCACTGCCTCCCGCAGAAGTTTTTGCGATACGGGGCGAAGTTCTTCGGGATGCTCGCGAAGATACGCCAAAAGACGGCGACGTTTTTCCCTGCCACGGTCAGAGTTTTGCGCACTCGCCTGTGAGTCATCTGGAACTAGTTCAGGCCAGCGTGAGGCCACACGGTTATAAATTGACCGCCACGTATTCTTGACAGTCGAAACTGAGATACCCAAATCGCCGGACAATTCCATGTCTGTCTCTCCTGAAAGTGCGGAAAACAGAAGGCGTTGTTCTCCAGGGCTAAGGCCGAATTGCGGCGGGTGATAGTCGAAAATCGCACCAACCCAGGAGCCGGTTCTGCTATGTTCGATGCCTCGCGTGATCCCAACGATGTGCGGTTCCTTCAGGAATTCTAGAGGGGCTTTCTTCGGGGATTCCTCGTAGCAACCAAGCGCCGGATTCCATATGAGGCTGCCGGTTTTGAGCATCCACTCTAAACGCTCCACGCTCTCGATCTGTTGGGGAATCAGTTCGTTCCAGAGATAACCGCGATGGTCTTCAATGAACCTATTCAAAATGACGCGATGAATCTCGATATTTCTCTCAAATTCGGGCCGAAGGCAACCCTCCCAAACGACCAAGTTCAGCCCCCCGCAGGAGTTCGCCTCTCGAAGCTGTTTGCGAGAAAGAATCGGGGAATCTCCCCGCATGATCCGCCTTGCCAGTTCTGGACCAATCCAGAAGAGCGGGGGACTCTTCAATTCCCGCACGAAGTCGTCGCCTACGAAGATGGCGACGCCTACGGCGCAAATCGTCGCATGAGATCCGTTCACTTCCTCAAATACCGTAGCGTTCTTAGCTTCGAAATCGAGTAAGCGGAGCCATGCAGCAGGCAAGTCGGCGATCGCTCTTCCGTACCTTGGACCAAAAACCGGATGCGCCGCTATGATCTTGGCACATTCAGCGACGTCTTCCGACCGCATTGGGTGATTCGTTATGCTCATTCAACGTTCCTAATGAGCTTCCTAAAGAAGCAGCATGCAATACAGTTTATAGACCCTTTAGGACCTTGTTTATAGCACCACTTTTCTTATAGTTCGATGCTTTTCGGGCATCCTCGACCCTCGATAGCAGATAAGAACTTTGCCGGCGGGAGGCACCCAGCCCATGCTCGCAAGACACTTGCACCATATCGTGTGCCCATTTAAAGCTCTTCTATTTCGCGGCGTGTCTCGGGAAGTCCACCCCGTAGCATTGACGCCCAGCGTGAAACCCCTCGGCGCATGCGCCGGGTTGTGCAGGTGGATGTTTGATCCAGCCAACGCCAGTACTCATATGGAGGCAACCATGAAGACATTTATGTTCACGTTGACAATCCTGGTTTCGTTGCTTCTCGGTGCTTGTGGTAACTACTCGGGGGCTGCGTCGTCTCCAGCCACCTACACCGTCGGCGGCACGGTTTCGGGTCTGTTTGGCAGCGGCTTAATATTGCAGGACAACGGCGGCAACAACCTGCCCGTCAGCGCAGACGCAACCAGCTTCACGTTCACCACGGCTGTCGCCAGCGGTGGCGCTTATAGCGTCAAGGTCTTATCCCAGCCTTCATTGCAGACCTGTGCAGTGACCAGCGGAAGCGGAACGGTCACCAGCGCCAATGTCACGAGTGTCCAGCTTACCTGTACCAATATCTACACCATCGGCGGCACGATTTCGGGTCTGTCTGGCAGCGGATTGGTATTGCAGGACAATGGCGGCAACAACCTCACCGTCAGCGCAGGCACAACCAGCTTCGCGTTTTCCACGGGAATCGCCAGCGGCAGCGCTTTTAACGTCACGGTATTTTCGCAGCCTTCCAACCCGACGCAGACCTGCGGGGTAACCGCCGGTGCGAGCGGAACGGTCGCCAGCGGCAGTGTCTTTAGTGTGGTGGTGACCTGCACCACAAATACCTACACCATCGGCGGCGCTATTTCAGGTCTGTCTGGCAGCGGCTTGATATTGCAGGACAACGGCGGCAACAACCTGCCCGTCAGCGCAGACGCAACCAGCTTCACGTTCACCACGGCTGTCGCCAGCGGTGGCACCTATAGTGTCACAGTTCTTACGCAGCCCTCCAACCCGACGCAGACCTGCGGAGTTACCGCTGGAGGGAACGGAGCGGTCGCCAGCGCCAATGTCACAAGCGCGGTGGTCAGCTGCATCGACGGAATGCCCTTTGCGTTAACGGGAGGTATGACTACCGCCCGCGATGGACACACTGCGACGTTGCTCAATAATGGCCAAGTGCTAATCGCGGGCGGCACATATGACGGCAACTTTGATGTCACCGCCAGTGCGGAGCTGTACAATCCCGCCACTGGCACGTTTACTGCTACAGGCAGCATGACCGACTTCCGCGAAGGTCACACCGCGACATTACTGAATAATGGCCAAGTACTTATCACTGGTGGTTCTGACGACAACTTAGGTGATAACGTGGCTACCGCTGAGCTATACGACCCCGCAACAGGAACCTTTACCGCTACAGGCAGCATGACTACCGCCCGCTGGGGGCAAACTGCCACGTTGCTGAACAATGGCCAAGTACTTATCGCGGGTGGTGTTGACTTCTTTGACGCTATCACGGCTAGCGCTGAGCTATACAACCCCGCCACCGGGACCTTTACTGCTACAGGCAGCATGGCTAGCGTTCGCCTTGGGCACACCGCAACGTTGCTGAATAATGGACAAGTACTTATCGCTGGCGGTACTACCAACTATGGTGGAACTGCCCTTGCTAGCGCTGAGCTATACGATCCCGCCACCGGAACCTTTACGGCCACAGGCAGCATGGCTACCGCCCGCGATGGACACACTGCAACGTTGCTGAATAATGGCCAAGTGCTTATCGCCGGTGGTATTTACGCCACAGCTACTTTCACGGCTAGCGCTGAGCTATACGACATGGCAACCGGAACATTTACCGCTACAGGCAGCATGACCGACTCCCGCGCCTCTCAAACCGCGACATTACTGAATAATGGCCAAGTGCTTATCGCTGGTGGTTATGAGGACGACTTTGCTGATATCACGGCTACCGCTGAGCTATACAACCCCGCGACGGGAGCCTTTACCTTTGGCGGGAGCATGACTACCGCCCGCGTCGGGCACACCGCGACGTTACTGAACAATGGACAGGTGCTTGTTGCGGGGGGCAACGACAACACTGGGACCGTCCTGGCTAGTGCTGAGTTGTATTTGCCTACCACCCTGACACCAACGGGATTGGCGTCGATCACAGTGACACCCACCACCCCGACGGTATCGGTAGGCTCAACGCAGCAATTCGTCGCCACAGGAAGGTTCAGCGATAACAGCACGCAAATACTTCAATCTGTGGATTGGAGTTCATCAAATGCGGCTGCGGCGACAGTCAGCAATGATGCCACTGATCACGGCGTGGCTCTCGCGTTAGGGAACCTCTGAACAAGCGCTAGTTTTGAGACCGTGGATGACGAGAAGCGTTAATTCAAACGGCTTCGCGGATTTCGTGAGGATGTCCGGGCACTGGAATTCGCCTTCCCACGCGGTGACAAAGCACAGAGCATCCTTTGCAGCCCTACAACGCGACCGCACCCAGTAGTTTCTTACGAACCATAAACAGATTCACCAGCGCGCAGGTGGCAAACAGTCGGTTGGCGTTCTTCACCAGCCCTCGGTAGCGCACCTTCACAAATCCGAACTTCAATTTCATCACTCCGAACACGTGCTCGACCTTCGAGCGCACCTGAGACTTGGTCCGGTTCTTCGCCCGCTCCACTTCATCCACGTGGTTTTTATACCGATAGCGTCGCTGCGTACAGTCTTGCGCTCGCGGCGCGCATGCTCCTGAATCACCTCGCTCTGCCCGCGATACGCTTGGTCGCCCCAAACCTTCGTCTCTTCTCCGTGCAACAACTCCGGCAGCACGGTTGCATCCGCCACGTTCGCCGGCGTCACCACCGCCGTGTGAATGAGCTTCGTCTTGCTGTCCACGCCCACGTGTGCCTTCATCCCGAAGTACCACTGGTTGCCCTTCTTGGTCTGGTGCATCTCCGGGTCGCGCTTCTGTTCCCGGTTCTTGGTCGAGCTGGGCGCATGAATGATCGTCGCGTCCACGATCGTTCCCGTTGTGATCCGTACCCCTTTGTCCTTCCAGGTATAGGTTCACCGCCTCCAGCATCTCCCCGCCCAGCCCATGCTCTTCCAGCAGATGGCGGAACTTGCAGATCGTCGTCTCGTCCGGCACCGGTTCCCGCCCCAAGTCGATGCCCACAAACTCGCGCATCACCACCGAGTCGTACAGCGCCTCTTCCACCGCCGGGTCGGACAGGTTGAACCACTGCTGCAGAAAATACATTCGCAGCATCCGTTCCACCCCCACCGGCGGCCGCCCGTTACCTGCTTTGGGATAGTGCGGCTCGATCAGCGCGCATAACTTCTTCCACGGCACCACCTGCTCCATCTCCTCCAGAAACTCCGCCCGCCTCGTCTTCTTGCTGTAGCGCTCAAATCCGTTCGCCATCGCCAGTGTCCTCTGGTTCATGATCTGCCACAATCCTCCAACTGCTCTCCACACTTTATACGTTACGCAGAAAAAAATCAGAGGACTTATTCAGAGGTTCCTTAGCGGCGGGAAAATCCACGATTACAGCGACCGCAGGCTCGATAAGCGGCTCGACCGTTCTAACAGTGCAGTAAAAATACTGGGTTCGGGCGGCAGTCTAAAAGTTGAGGTTTGTGAAAACTTCGGAGTCTGCTCTTGAGACTCCCCAGCAAACCCATACGGCGGGAATGTAGCTAACCGAGGCAATGAAAAAGTCCTTACAGTTCTTATGGACCACTAGATTGCAAAAGTCGGTTAAAGAGGGACTCGCGGAACTTCTCCTCCAGGTGCGCCACCTTTGGGAAAAGATTTTTGATGGTAGCGTCCTGCGTGCGGGACCGAAAAATGCGGACACCCGCTGGCGAACGCTCAACCTAATCGAGAAATTAGGGGCGCGATCTAGAATTTCTTCACCTGTAACTTCACCTGTAACGATTCCGTTTTGGCCGTGCTTCCACGTACTTAGGCGCTCGCCGACGCTTTCTAAGTTATTGTAAGTGCATAATCACGCCGCTTTGACACGGTAGAGGTCTGGAGTTCGAGTCTCCACGGGCCTACCACTTTATTCCTGTCATTTTGATGGGCTTAGTGGTTTGTCGTGAACCGCGTTGCAGAATTTCCGTACCGCTCTCCGTACCGTCGAAAGTCTGAATTTCACCCGCAATTGCCACGGACGGCGATTCGTCGGTTGGCGCTAGACGACAGAGGGCCACCTGCGTTACGTTGCAGAGCACGCCGCTCGGAAACGCTCAGCGGTTTTCGGTCGCACCTAACTCGGGAGCCATCGTGAGAGGTGTATTCACAATCATTGCGGTCTACTTCGTTTTTGCCATTGCACGCAGGCATATGCCAGCAGCGTCTGTAAGCCGATTGCAGGGTACGTTTCAATGACAGATCTGGACAGGCGCTTTGGGAAAACGCAGTGGATTGTAGGAATCTGTATGGTGCTCGTTGGCTTCCTCTTCGCTCTGAGCACGCACGCTGCATTTGTGCGGCTAAACCAGTACCTTGCTGCCGCCGACGGTCCGGCAGAGTTTACATTATCGCCGCAAAAAGCGATCTGGTGGTTTTTCCCGGGATTCGGGGCCATAACGCTGTCGTGGGAAATCGTATTCCAGCTTTGGTCGAATTTTGGGAATCGTGAGAACGCACGCCTCTACAACTATTGGTTGGCCCAAAAACCCGTCTACATCCGGTTCATCCATGAACCAGGTTTCTACGCGCCGAAGTTGCTCCGCTGGATGGCGCTGCTGATCGCGCTCCCCATCGGGATACTAACGGTGCTCGCGTTACCTATGCATTCGGTTCTTCGTCAGGATGACATTCGAGATTGCGGGTATGCGTTTGCGTCCTGTAAGACGTATCGCTATGCCGACGCACGCCGCATAACTATGATCGATGGATTCAGGGACCGTGAGGGCAAGTTGACAAAAAGGGCGGGCATAGTGATCGACTTCGCCGACGGTCGGCGCTGGTCTTCTGCCGATATCGGCGATTTTAGTGATAGCGTTGATCCTGCGTTTGCGGAGTTCCTCGAGAAGAAAACTCAGCTTCCACTCGATCATGCTCAAACGGAGGCCGATATTTCGCGGCTCAACTCGCGACCTTAAAACGAGAAACTCGCCTCTATGGCTAAGGACATCCCGCCGCCTCCACGTTTATCTGCGCGAGCCCTGCTCGCCGTCGGAATATGTTCCGATGTTCTAGTGCCATTTCTCTACTACCTCTTCGAGAAAATGAGTTTTGACATTCGCTCGCACCCTCTCGGATTCAAACTTTTGGGGCTTGCGCTGATGTTGCTCATTTTGTGTGGCATCGTCGGAACAATGCTCGGAAGCGCGATGTGGGCCAGGCGGGCTGCAAGTGGCACTGTGATCATGACTGCGCTGGGCGTGATCCTGCTTACGCTGATTTATGGCAATCGCGTGAGAATCGGGTTCGATGATCCCAAGATAATGGCCATCCCATTTGGGTTCCTCGTGGTTCTTTCATTGCTCATCGGTCGCGTGATTGGCTATGTAGCGTCAAACCGACAGTCGAGTTCCTCCCACTAAATAGGATGGTCACAATTTCGTGGCGCGAAGACGGTTGGGATCTCGGTTCCAATCTCGCCTCGCTCTAACGTCCGAGGATGGAACGGCTGCGAGATCGTCGCTAAGATGAGCCGTGCCGAATAGTCCGATACAAGGTCCAACTCAAAGTCCAAATCACGCTCGCGGAAACGAGAATGCTGCCAAGCAGAAAGCAATAGACTCCCACCGACAGACTGTAGATTTGCCAATTGTGGAACGGCCAGTACCATTTTTCTGACGCGCTCACCAGGAGAAAAACGGAGCACGCAAGCAGCGCAAGCGTGACCCCAATTAATCCCAAGCCACGGTTGAGCGAATGCTGCGACAACCGAAAGACGGCGAAACACGCGGCAACCGCTAGCACAGCGAGAAACAGCACAGTCATGGGAGTGTCAACAAGAAAATAAACTTCGTGGAGGTACAATGGCGTCTCTCCGTGTGTTCCAGCAACGATGAGGGCGACCAGCGCAAGCGCACCCATTAACGGAGGAACTGTCTTCCGTAGGTTCATTTGGCACGAAGACTACCATACCCCGCCGGATATTCACGGCAAGATCCGTCCCTACGGATGCCACTCGTATAGCCCGGCGGCGAACACTTCTCGCGGCAAATAAGTCCTCAACTCGTCAAGGAACCTCGCTTGACGGCTCTGGACGATTCCATGAATTATCTGGGACCCTGTTCGGCTCAAGACATAGATGCGAGTGCCCATAAACGTGAACCCATAGTGTGTGCGTACCTCTTCCCAATCAGAGTTAATGCCTTTGACTTCGTCCCAACGAATGGTCCGTCCGCGAAATCCGAACGTGCTACAAGATGAAATCCCGCTCGTATCCACACGAACAGTGCGCGGCCAAACTACTCCAAACAGTAGGAAACAAATTCCCAACCACAGTGGCGCGTCATTCGATTGGGACTGATGCTCGTGAAGCAGACGTGCCGCGATGACAAAAATACCTGAACCAATAGCTAGCCATCGAACAAGTCGCCACCCGATCTTTGGGGGATAGACGCCGACGCCCTTCCTCCGAGCGGTGACGTACTCAACAGCCTCACACACCACCAAGTAGACTCCAACAACCGAGATGACTTTGAGCAGCTCCATTAACTTTTGGGGGAGTGTAGCACTCAGGACAACTCATGTCCTCCGAGTCTTGGCCCACAATTTATTTTGTTAAATTAAGCCCTGTAACGCTCGATTCGTATCGCCTAACAGCTAATGGGAAGACAGCGGCCGAAATCGAACTCCCAATCGCATATACCACCAGAAACCCAACCACGTAGAGGCCTGAAGACAAATAGCTACTATTTATCCAAGCTAGAAAACAAATCGGTGTGATCGCAACCACAAGCAGATATCGCAACAGCAACTCGAATTTTACCGTGGCCTGCAATTGTTCGTGACACGACGGACAATGGAACGGTGGGTGCGACCACCGTAAGGGTAATGGAAACTGTTCTTCGCACATCGGGCATCTGATGCTCTTGCTCCGAATCATCCGTTGGTTTGGCACTTCATACGTTTGAAGCGGAGTAGAGCTTATCTGCCCCAAGAACATCATCCAGGCCAGCATGACGGGGAACCAGAACAGCACAATTCCGAATCCGAGCCACCAATTGTGCAGTCCGAGGAGAACGCAAAGCATCCACGTAAGACCAATGGCGCTTAGAAAAATCGTGTGCTCATACCAACGGGCAGTCATCAATTGGTGAGCGCACGTGGGGCAGGTGATTGGCTGATTCCGTTTGAATGTGCTCGTAAATGTGGTGTGGCAGAAAGGGCATTTGAAAGGTGGGACACGGAGCAAAGGCGGCGCAGGCGGGGTCGAATTGTATGAATTCAAATCCGGTGTGGGGTAAAGTTCCAGCGGGGTAGGCGCAGCCAAATTCACCATATATCTCAACATGAAATACATTGGAAACGAACTCAGCAACAGAGCAACAAAGAACTGAAAACCCCTAAGTCCAAGGACAAAACAAAGCGCGAAACTAATCCCCAACGTACACCAACTCAAGAGCCGCAGATACCAACGCGGTATTCTGAGGTCTTTGTTGCAAGCCGGGCAAGTCCACGGACCTCTGGACGCGTATCGGTCGTTAGGCATCAGGCCGCCGCAAAAGGGACACTTGACTGTAGGAAACAACATCGGAGCTAATGTCCTCGCCTACCGGAGCAAGTCTATCTCAAGTTCCAAGGAGTTTTTGTTTTTGAAATTGGCGCGAGAAGCTCGCCCCGTGGCTGGCATAGCAGAAGCCTAGCCCACACTTCGCGATCCCGCTCTCGATCCTAACTGTCGCGCCCTCGTTCTCACCCTTCGAGTCGGTTGTCTCAGAATCGCTTTCAGCACCGACTCCTGCGCCGCGATTCGCTGCGCCATCGGCGATTGCGTGTAGAGGTCGAGCGTCGTCGCGGAACTGCTGTGACGGAGAATGTCCTGCGTCGTGCGAACATCGGACTTCTGCCCGGTGATTAGCAGACTACTGAGCGAGTGTCGCAGGTTGTGAAAACCAAAACGCTGTCCGGGCTTCAAGGTTACCCCGGCTTTAAGGGCGGCGGGCCGCAGATGATCGGCCACGATCATGTTGCCCACGCGAGGCGTCCTACCGTGCGTTTTCGGGGACGCAAACACCCAGTCTGTGGGGTTACCATAGGGCGTTTCTTTCTGCCACTCTCTGAGGAACTGAGCAAGCTCTCCAGCCATAGGAACGGCTGACCGTGATTGTTTCGTCTTAAGTTGCTCCGAAACCTTGCCGCCGATCCACGTCCGCCGCACATGAATACACTCGTTGGCGTAATCTACGTCCTGCCACTGGAGTCCCGCGACTTCTGAGAATCGCAGACCCGTGGCCGCGACTAACAGGGTCATGGTGCTTTCCGGCTGGCCCATAAGCTTCAGAATCGTGAAGGTCTGCTTGGGAGTAAGGATCACAGCCTCGTAGTTCGAAGAGGACTCGATTTGAATTTTACTCTCTAAATTGGCAGTGAACCCATCGGGGATTCGTTCGTGCTTCTCCGCGTGGAGAAACACGACCATCATCACGTATTTCGTCTTGCCCCGCGTAGGAGCAGCGAGATCGAGGGAGCGCAGCCACTTCTCGACGGCCAAGCTCTTGATGTCCACGGCGAACTGATCGCCCCAGTGCGGGACGAGGTAATCGTTCACGATGTGGCGGTAGCAATACTGTGTGGTGGAGGCGAGCTTCTGGAAGGCATCACTGTTTAGGTAAAACTCGGCGATGTGCCGGAAGCGGAGCTTGTCATCGGTCTGGGGCTGATTGATCTTCTCGACAAGCCGCTGGCGGTCAATCTCATGCCAGCACTTCGTCTCAGTTGGGAAGTCGGCAAGCGTCCCAATAATCTTTGACCGCTCCTGCTTCTTCCCGCTTACCGGATCAATCCTGTAATACCGAAACTGCCACGCACGGCCTTGCTTGCGTTCGACCACACGTAGCCATCCTCGTTGATACCGCCCCATGAAATCTCCTAATTCTTTGCACGACGGGAGACCACATGGGGTCGAACCATACGCGCTGTCTCTTCGGAAATAAACCCAGATTATTTCGTCGCTGCAATCGCAGCGGCGAGTTCACTCAAGCGAAACCGCCACACACGCCGGGCACCGTCGCCGATAGGGTGGCCGGGGAGTTTCTTCGCCCGAGCTAAATCAAGGACTCGACGCCGTGCTAGTGATGAGAATTTTGCGGCTTCGTCGGCGTCAACAAACGCTTCTGGTTTTTCTGGGTTCATGTTCGTGCCTCGAAGATTTAATACTACGAAGCGCCAACGGACAGTCATTATCAGTGACAAACTGCGACGGTCGGCCTGCTTCGAGATGCAGCTTGAGGGGAAGGCTGAGGCGGCGGGGTTAGAAAAGCACTCTGATTTTCTTTGATCGGCGCGGGCTGTACCAATGCGGGATTGACGACTCCATCGTTGCCAGCGTGGACGGCTTGTAGGCCGGGGGTGCGTTGGCTCGCCAATCCGGGATAAAGCTCTTCAGTGTCGGCATCAGGTTTTCTCTCCTTTTGCCGTACCGCGTCGGGCCTAACATAAACCCGGTCCGTTCCCCGCGTAGAGTCTTAATAACCAAAACGACAAGTACCAATGAATTAGGCGCTTTCCCACGAGACCCTATGATGGGAGGGTCCTATGCGCCGACGTCCATTCATGCGCACCGAGGAGCAGTGTATTTATTGTGATGCTTATCACAAAGAACGCTATGAAGACTGCCCGCTCAGAGATTTGGCAGTCAGGCTTGAAGATCTACGCAAATGGCGAATGCCTAATAGTCCAACGATACGGCGTATGCGGCGCGACCTCGTATACGACATACGCCGCATACAGCGTAGATTGCGACGCTGGAATCTCTATTTCAAAATTCATATCCCCCTTCGCGTGCGCAAATCCTACTTTGAAAAATTGATGGCCGAGTTCCCGCTACGGGAAATAAGAGTTCACGTCGCTGAAGAGAATAAATAAGGTGGGCGCGGCGGTTATTGGAGGGCCGCCGATTGATGCGGACCCAGATTGGAATGGGGACGATTAACCAAAGCCGGAGTCAAAGGAGTTTTATGAACAAGCCAACTGTACACATAGCACGTGAACAGAAAACGCCCGAGGAAGCCCGCGCTATCAAGGAGTTCCTACTTGAGCATTGCGGCCCTACCGACGGTGTATATGCCCGCTGCCCCGTCTGCAAGGCGTATCGGGGCTGGTTGAAGAGCGCTGACGGAACGATTCGCTGTAATCAATGCGGAACGACGGACCCGGAGATCAATGCAGCAATGGACGTGGTAAAGACCGAGGCTGGTGTTTGACCGATTTCTTGGCGAGACAGCATTACATAGGGGCGGGCAGTTCGTGTGTAAATGGGCGGGCAAACTGACGAGGCAAACATATGTCAATCGCCACGGCTGAGAATGAACTGAAAAGCAACTCGAACACGGAGTACAGCTATGACAAAGATTTCCTCTCTAAAGAGGAAGCGGACGCCCTGCTCGCCTTGGCTCAATCGTTGCCCAGAGATAGGCCCTTAAACGAACTGAGCGGTTTCAAGAATCGCCTTCGTCGGCTCCAAATGCCATGTTACAGCGCGACGCCCAATTGGCGAGGTTCCGAGAATGAAAAAACCAACCAATGGATGATGGCGCTCGACGAAGCCCCGGCTGAGGTCAAATCCCTGGCCGAGAAACTGAGCAAGCTGGCAGGCAAACCCGTGAACTACTTTTCGTTCGTCGGCTACGAAAATGAAAAGGACCACATCGACTGGCATCAACACCGCGAAGATAAATGCCGGGATGCCCGTGTGTTCATCATTTCACTTGGGGAAGTCCGCACGTTTGGCCTTCGCAAGCTGTGCGATAAATGCCGCGTTTGCGACGACTGCATTAAGCGAATGTGCGCTGGGGAAACACAACCGTCATGCACTAAATGCAAGCAGGCACATAAGCATCGCAAAACTTGCAAGGTGTGCAACGATAAAAGCAAATGGACGTTGCTGCAACCCGCGCATGGGTCGCTGATTACTCTGCCCGATTCGTATAACAACACGCACGAACACGCTGTGCTGGACGGCAAGGGGCCGAAGGGTTTCCGAGTATCCATCAACACGAAGCATATTTCGACAGAGGATGTTGCTGCTGGAAACGGTTACATCCCGAAGGAGCATCGTCACAGTGGACCCACTTCCAAGACCGAAGTCGTTCATTGCATGAAGGAACCATACGACATTTATGTTGGCCGCCGGAATATCAAAGCGGGACTTCCCGAGTCACCATTCGCCAACAGGAGCGGCGGAGACTATGAGCCATATTTCCGAGAAAAACTGCTACGTGACCCTGCGTTCGCGGGCCAAGTGCTGAAGTGCCACGACAAGAGACTCGGCTGCTGGTGCAAAGGGACGAGCAGAAATTTTTCCCAATGCCACGGGCACGTCGTCGCAAGATGGGCGGATGTGATAGCAGCTAAGTGGGAAGAGTTGAAGCCGGACAAAGTAGCCATGCGGTCCTGGCTCAACGAAACCATCGCGAATGAACCCCTCAACAAAGAAGTGAAACTGACTGCTGGGAGACCCAAACAAACGGAATCTGGCAACGGCACAGTGGAGGTGGATACCGTGACTTCTAGTGACGATGACTTTTTCAAGGATGTAGAGCCGTTTGTGGAGCTACCGCTTACTCCCAGGACTGTAGACAGCTATTTTGATGAGTTTGAGTTGAATGGCTATGCCTGGAAGGATCGACCGAATTCAGGAGGTTGGTCCGCATTCGTACGCAAATTCCGAGGGGCAGACGTTCGAGTCGCCTTTAGTTTAGACGACGAGAGCTACAACTTTTCCGTGATTGCGCCGGGACAAGTGCCTTATCGGTCCAAAGAGTACAAAGATTTTAGCCTGTGCCGCGCCGCAGCGTTTGTCAAAGTTATGTTGATGACTGGGGCGAACCGCGAAGAGGTTACAGACTGGTGGAATAGGAAGCTGAAGTTGCCCAACGATGAATTGGCGGAGAAGAAACCCAATGAATGAGGAGATCCAATTCGCTGCGTGCAAGGGAGGCAATCTGGTCCCGTCGTACTACTTGCTCCGGCGGGAAAGCCTGTGAAACTGAATACGCGAGGCACGCAACCGACGCCGGGGAACGTGACGGAGCCACTTTTATCCAGAAAGCATAACGGAGATTTATCTCTGAACTACGGCATTACTTGTAGAGCAACGCGGCGTGTGGGTAGAAGTTCTTCGCGGGACCAAGCCCACCCCGGCGTTGCCAAAGTTGGTCCCGCGAACACTCAGAACATTTGGCGCGGGATTTGAAGGGGAGAGTTTATGAATATTCTCGTTGAAGACCGTAAAGGCGTCTGGTGGAGGTTCACTGGCGTTAAGGACCGCACGTTTGAAGTCGTGTGGGCCGGGGAACAATATCAGGTCGGATTCAGTAGCTTCGCGGTAGCTGTGACGCCACTCATCTACGGTCAGAGCGGGCAGAAGGTTATCGGCGTTGAGTGCGACCGCGAAACCTGCGGCCACTTGAGCGCCAAGGTGGACAATGCCTAACCGTATCGTAAGCGGCGAGAAGACCTGGAAATCAAAGAAGGTCCGACAGGTTCAACCGGAGTCATACCGGGCTGAATACACTTGGCTATTCCCGCTTGCCAATGACGTCGGCACATTTGAGTGCGACCCGGATGTTATATGGTCAACCTGCTATGCCACAGCAAGGCCGAGCGTAACTGTAGAAGACGTTGTCAAGATTCTCAATGAATTGGAGCGGGTAAAGCTGCTCTTTCGTTGGCAGGTGAAGGATCAGACCTGGGGATATTGGACGGGGTCCGACGCGCCGGGATTACTGCCTCCGCCCAGCAAACAATATTCGGGTGGCAAGGTACCGGAGCCTGACCTTAAGGCGCTGGAGGCTTTCCTCGGGCGGCCCAAACGCGGAGTTGAGGCGGGCAACGGCACGGTGGCGGTACCGGACGGCGGCCCAGCGGTATCGGACGGCTACACTGGTATTGGTAATGGTATTGGTTATGGAAAAGGTTTGGATAAGGCCAATGCCAATGTCGATGCGGCAGCGAAGCTGCCCACTGGCAAGGGTAAGGCCGACGACAATATTTTTTCAAAAGGCAATAGCACTCGCAAAGGCAATACAGTGCAGGGCACTGATACCCCAGACGTATGCATACCTCACGGAGTCTCCATTCAAAACAAAGTCATACCCACACCCGGTTGCCCACGCTGTGATACTATCATCCGTTACATAAGCGACCACAACCTTCCCGCTCCTACTAAACCCCAATCCCCTCCCCGTCCTCCTATCCAACGCGAGGATGAAGATGATGACCTCATCGTTACCCCCGGAAGTAAACGAATCGGTTTCCCCGGCCAAGTTACAATTTTTGCTCGCCTGCTGTACGCGGCGTTGCCGCCCGATAAACAAGGTGCAGCGGTAGATAATTGGGAGAAACTCTGGGCCGAAGATATTCAGGGCTTAATAGACGGCGGCGAATCTCCGGACATGATTGAGAAGGTCCTCCGCGTCCTGCCGCGCCTGGCCCGGCTCAAGTTCGTTTACCGGGGCGACAGTTTCGTTTCAATGTACACCAAGTTGAAAGCCGACGTTGTGAAATTGGAGAAGAAGAAATAAACAAGCGACGCGGTATTAGCTTACATGACCGCGGGACAACTCATAGAAAAACTTCAGAAGGTTAAACCAGAAGCCGAGATTTACATCAGTGTCTGGGGAATTGATATAGCCGCAGCCGTCCAGATAAACAATGGCGACCAGATTGAGCTGATGAACGAAGAACTCGCTATTCACACAGATCCGGAGGACAAATTGTAATGAAGTTCAGCCCGCGCCACCTGGGGCCGCCTATCTCGCAACCTTTTTAATTTCCGGTTCGTAGTGAGCGTCCGAAATTGCGAGGTGCCCATGAGCGGCAAAAACGATTCTTATTCTGCACGGCGAGTTTCACCCGAACCAATTCAATGGCCCGAAGACAATTGGGACGGCGGCGCGGAGTGGCATCTGGAGTACCCATACACGCCTGGAATGCCGTGTCCGTTTCCCATTTATCTAGCGGGAACACGCCCCAAGCACGATGCCGTTGGTCATCTTTGCCCCGACGGAACGGTTCACGTTTTCAACACCGGAATCATCGAACGATTGGTCCGTGCTGGATTGCGTGCACGTCTGTAGCACTCTTAGATTTCCGCGCCCGCGATCCTGAAGACTCACGTTCCCGACGTTCTGCGCCGTCATCAAACCCTACCCATCAGCTATTCGACTCGTTCCCTCTCTGAGCCTTTCTATCCCTGCGTTCACCATTTCGGGGCTTGACCGGGCCGGGAGGAGTTATCTGCATAGCATCCGCCCTTCTAGCTTCGGCGGCTTCAATTTGGTCGAGCAGGCTTTTCACCTGGTACGCGTGCAGAGCGTCCGCAAACTCGTGCAGGAAGTCGGCGAATGCCGATTCATCCGCCGCTACTCTGGTGCTGACAAATTCAAACTCCGGCGTGCCGTTGCATGTTGAATGAAAAATTCCCCGCAAAGGCTCCTCGTCGCATCGGCTGTATCCCGGCCAAATTACGGTGATAAGTGGGACGCGCTTATCGGCGTATTGCTCGGCCATCAAGACCTCCCTTCATCATTTCTCAATCTACCGATGAGCGGAAACTTCGTGTAAATGCTGCGAACGCCGCCCGCTTACACCGCCGCCGGACATTCTGGGTAGATTCACTCCATGACTTGTACCTGGCAGCACCCTGCTTCAAGCAACGGCGACACGGCCCGCGTGTGTGCGAAGGAAGGAAGTCCGTTTTGTAAGGAGCATCAGTTCATCGCGGAAGTGCTCGAAGAAACCGAAGCCGTTACTCGTGAGATGTGCGAGCAACGGGAAACGGCCCTAACCCAATGGCGGGCAGAAATCTCGCGGCTCCGTATTCTCGTTGAACGCGCCCACGATTTCACCCCCGCCGCGTTCGTCAAGCGCGTACACGAAACCCTGCCGGAACTTCACCGGGCCGCTATGGAAGCGACCGTCTACACCTACATCACCAGTGGCCGGAAGGAGGAGTGACATGAGGACGTTCGACAGTCAGGGCAGACTCGTAGGAGAAATCACCACGATCTTCACGCAAGACGGGAAAGTCATCACCACCAACACGATTTACAACGCGGCCAACGGTCAGCCCATCGCTCAGCATATTTCCATCCGCGACGCGCAGGGCCGGGTCACCACGCAGAACATCATTGGCGGAAGGTTGCTGCCATAGGGGGCACAGATGCCTTGCTGTTGGCTCTATCTCGCTTCCCGCACCACGCCGCAACGGTTTTGCGAAAAACCCGGCCATCCGTATTGCGTGGAACATCAGGCCGAGATAGATGCTATGGAAAAGAGCGATACGTATTGGGATGAAATCCTGGCGTCTCTTCAAGCCGTTTGCGAGGAGCCGGAACAACCGGAAGGCCCGCTGTGCGCGGCGTGTGGGTCCCGCCCGGTTCATACAGATTGTCCGGTCCGTACCGATTGCGTTTGCTGCGAAGTTTGCTGTGCCGATGATCCGCTGGGGATCGTAGGGCCGCACGGGTAGAGCGCAGTTCGTGTCAGCCCCGCGCCGGGAACGATGGCCGAGCGTCAGGGTGTACCCGTACGAGGTATCAATATTGCCGCGTCGATTCGCCGATGAAGCAGAGAAGCCAAGGTCAGCAAATCGAAAGCGTCTTGCTCCGTGATCGTCCAAGTAATCTTGGGAGCGTGAGCCGTGGGATTTCTGAAAGCTGAAAACATCCCTTTCATAAGGTTCATCATACCCGTCTGTTCGTTACGCTCCGTCTCGGTACGTAGTGAATTAAATGCAAGGATAGGAATACCAGATTTACCGAGGGCAAAGGCCTCATCCACGAGTGCTGATCCGTCGCTGCTCAGGTTAGCTTTCTGCCTAATCTTGTCAGCTACGCTTTTGGTTGCTTCGAGAACAGCGTGAAAGTAGTTGTTGCGAACCAGTTCAGCTCGGCAAAAGTTCAACACATCCGCATGAACGGCGCGTCTTCGTAGTTCGCTGCGCAGTTTACCTGCACGCTCTTCGGCTTCATCGAGTGTCTTCGCTGCCTTTTGAATACGTAGCTTCCCATTCGGCTCCAAGGAATATCCGCAGAAGATCAGAATCTGATTTAGCTGGTGACGCCGTTCTTCAAAGATTTCGTGATTGCTTGTCCATCTGACCGGGTTCATCGCTTTGTACATGAAAGACACGACGCAGTTCCCGCATGCGTCTCGTCGTTGCCGATCACCAAACGCCGCGTAAAGGCGACGCCATTTGGTCCCAGTTGGATTCTCATCTGGAATGTCGATCTGCCGAAACATGGCGCTAATCTCGGAACCTGATGCCGTGTCGCCCAGGACCCTGCAAATCTGTTCGAGTTGCATTTCTTCAAAAGATGGGACGGTAGCCATCGGCTTCACATCTCCTCACATTTGGTTCGGAGCCGCGTTTCGAGGCTATCTGTTAGAATGAGAAACACCTGTGCGCAAGCCACTACCGCCTTATCACTTGGCCCAACCTCAAAGAGCGAGCTTCGTGTTCGTTAGATTTCCCCCAACAGCTTTTTCGCCTCCTTCAAATCGATCTTGGCTTGGTAACCGTGCTTGCCCAGCAAATATAAGAGTTCGCTGCCAGTGAGGAGAGTGAGAGGTTTGCCTTTCGCAAAATCGTAAGCATCAGGTCCGTAGTCGGAGGTTGTCACGAGAATCCCCTTGGTCGCACCTTCATTGTGAACAGTCCCGAACAGATCCCTTACAGCGGCAACTCCTACAGTGTTCGTGTAGCGTTTCGCTTGAATCACGATCTTACCGCCCCGAATCGGATCAGGATCGAACGCGATCGCATCCACACCACCATCCCGACTTGCCTGGGTAATCTTGACTTCTCCCCCATCCTTGCTGAATTCTTTCTCAAACAATTCACGAATGAGGTTCTCGAAATCGAGCCAGTCCATCGCGGCTAGGTTCGTCTTATCGTCAAGCGACTCAGCAACGTTGTATGAGCCAACGAAGCGGCGGTCTTCACGGTTCAAACTCAAAACAGGCCGAACCGGGCTAAAATCAATGAGCTTGCTGCCCGATATACCCTTCAGCGATCTAAAACAGGCCTTCAGATCAACTTGTATTGCACCCCTCTAAAACTAGACACCTCATTTAGGTAGAATCAGGGCCTCCAAAAACAGGAGGCAACATGGGCAGGAAACCACGTGTAGATCGATCCCCTGAAGAGAAGTGGCAGATCATACAGGAAGGCATCAAGAGCGGGAACGTCTCGGAGACGTGTCGGCGTCACGGGATCGCTCCGAATCTGTTCTATCGCTGGAAGGATGAAGCGGAACAAGGAGCAAAGGCAGCGCTTGGGGGGAGAAGCGCTGCCGCCGCCGAAACCGAAAAAGACCATCGCATCCGGCAACTGGAACGCACGCTGGGGCGAAAGGCACTGGAGATCGAAATCCTAAAAAACGTCGTGGGGGAGTGAGCTGTGGTGCGGTTCACTCCCAGGCGCGAGAGATGCTGGCGCAGGGCTACACGGCCACGTTGGTGGCAACGACATTGGCCATTAGCCGGTCGAGCTTGTACTACCGCAAGAAGCCACGAGGCAGCCGGGCCGACAGAATCTACGATGAGCAGATCGTGATGGCGTGCGGAGAGAAGTTGGCATACGGCTATCGGCGCGTGGCGTGGTGGCTGCAACGGAACAAAGGGCTGCCCGTGAATCGCAAGCGTGTACTGCGAGTGATGCGCGAACGTGGGTTGTTGGTGCGCTCTCGTCGTCTACGAGCACGACGCAAGAAAGAGTGGGGCCGCGTGGAAGCTGCAGAACCGAATCAGATCTGGCAGACGGACATGACGAAAATCTGGGCGGGGCCAGCCGTGGGCTGGGCCTATCTGGTGTGTGTGATTGACTGCTGCACACGGGAGATCGTGGGCTGGAATCTGTCGCATCGCTGTCGAACTGAAGACGCGTTGGCGGCGGTCGAGCAAGCGGTGCTGGCACGACTGCCCGAGGGCAGTCGCGAGGCCCGCGTGACGCTGACCACCGACAACGGAACACAGTTCACTTCGTCGCGGTTTATCGAAACACTCGGACGGCTCGGCATCACACACCGGCGGACGGCGTATCATCACCCGGAAGGCAACAGCTACATCGAACGGTTCCATCGCAGCCTGAAGGAAGAAGAAGTCTGGACGGCGGAATATCGCAGCGTGCAGGAAGCGCGGGAGTCGATCGGTCGCTGGATTCAGGAGTACAATCACGACCGTCCGCATCACGGAGTCGGAAATCGAACTCCGCACGAGGCATTCTTGAGTTTCGTAACTGTACTAAAAAACGAGGCCCTGGCTGTCTAAATTAGAGGGGTGCAATACAAACTTGATTCAGATTCAACGTCACAAATTCTGCCTTGTTCGCTTGGACCGTCATAATGCACGGATGCGTGTCAGCCCCGGTTGCTTTCTCGATGGCCTGGACCCAGCCGTTGAATACGATGTTCTTGATGACATCAATATCGTCAGAGCTGAAAAGCTCGTGGAGAGTTCGCAGGCACATCTGATAGAGCACGTCGTCATAGAGACGCTTGAACTCCGTCTCCGAGATAGGCACCTCTTGAAACTCCTGGCGGTTGGCGATGTATTTGATTTGCTTCGTCTTTGGTATTGCCTTTTGTGGTGGTAACTCATAATCGACGACCAACATCCCAGCTTCTGGATCGAACGATATAACCTGGTCCCGAGGGAAGGAGTCAGGATATTCAGACTTGGACAACACTTCGGTCCAATATCTAATCAGCGCGTCTGGAACTCGGTCGCGGTAGGACTTTTTGAACTCATCGATTCCTGAGTTGAAAAGCTTCTGCTTTTCAGCAAAGATTTGCCTATCTAGAAGCCATGCGGCTTTCGCTTTCTCATAATTCGCCTGGGTCATTTGATTCCGAGCCGTGATTTCCTTGACGTTCTTTTCCCATGCAGAATGAGCTTGTGCAAACCTTTGCTGCGCGTCTTTCTTCCTGGATTCTTCTTCCTTTCTTGCCGTTGTTAATTTCTTCTCACGCGCTCCGGGTAGTATCCAATCGACGAGTGTGATCGTCGGAATGACGGGAGTTGCTGTGAATTGAGATTCAGAAATCAAAGGCTCGGCAGGGGAGGTTTCAATTGTGGGCATAGAAGGTTCAGATTTCGTGAATGGAGACGCGTCCTTCAAACTGTCCCAGTTGAAAGAATGAGCCTTTGCCAAGGCACCACTCAGCAGTTCACGAAGTCCGGCTAACGCGACCTCTGCTTCTTTGGTCAACTCTAGAGCGTGCTCCTTGGCACGTCTGTCGATGTCGGACTGCTTATCTGCCCAATCTCTCCTTTTCAGGCGTTGCTGCCTTGCAGCTTCTGTGTCAAGGAGTCGCTTCCATCGCGCATTCCAAGCATCGATTTGTAGGCGGGCCTTCGTTTCGG
The DNA here is from genome assembly GCA_963705015.1 of Terriglobia bacterium. Classification (GTDB taxonomy): domain Bacteria; phylum Acidobacteriota; class Terriglobia; order Acidiferrales; family UBA7541; genus Palsa-360. The sequence continues at coordinate 2,652,052 of CAVPIN010000002.1, read as the reverse complement.
CCTCCGCTTCGGTCGCGCCTCGAACGGTTCGATAGGCGTGTAGTCCTTCGTGCTTGATTTTAATTTCCCACATATATGTCGTTATTCTTGGGACTCTACTTTGCCGCGTCACAGGATACAACGGCTCTTGGTACAAGGCGATGGGAGCCGCTGTGGCGCTGGCAGCCGTTTGTTCCTTTCCGGCAGAAAGGCTCAAGACGAACGCCCGCCGCCTGCTCAGGGGTAAGAAAAGCACAGTGAGCGCAAATTACCTTTTACTGCTCCCCGCCCCGTAGAACTTAGGTATGCGAATCGCAATCTACGCACGAGTCAGCACGAAGGACCAAAGCTGTGAGTTGCAGGTACGCGATCTGCGGGCCTACTGCGTGGCGCGAGGATTTAATCTCGTCCGAGAATATGTGGATGTGGGCCAATCGGGCGCGAAAGACTCACGCCCGGAGCTTAATAAATTGATGGACGACGCCCGCAAACGTCAGTTCGATGCAATTATTGTGTGGCGTTTTGATCGGTTCGCCCGCAGCACCAAGCATTTGCTCCTGGCGCTGGAGGAATTCCGGTCGCTGGGCATCCAGTTTATCAGCTACAACGAAAACCTAGACACCAGCAGTCCGCTGGGGCAGGCGCTCTTCACAATCGTCTCCGCCGTCGCGCAGCTTGAACGCGATTTGATACGGGAACGGGTGACGGCAGGAATTCGGAATGCGCAAGCGAATGGGAAGAAGTTGGGCCGCCCGATGAGGACCGTGGACCCGGACCGGATTCTGCAAATGAGAGCGGAGGGCCAGACCCTAGAACAGATCGCCGAGAATCTGGGAGTCGGGTACGGGACGGTCCGCGCAAGGCTCCAAAACGCATTAGCTAAAAACCCTGACGAAAACCGTCCCAGAAAACCGCCAGAAAAGGACACTTAGCAAGGTGTGTTTTTGATGGCGGCAAATACAAGATTGTCGCTGAAATTCTCGAGCAAAAGCGGCCAAGCGAAACGCGGCCAGGGGTGAATTCCGGTTTACCGATAATACGGGCGTTATTCCTCCCGGCCCGATGGGACCGGGTCCTCTTCTCGTCCCAGTGTCCCTCATCTCTAAGCTGCTTGTGCGATCAGTGCTACATCCGAAGGGATTCTACCCGAATAGTCAAGTCGGCGTCGGTGGGGCTGCATGATATTCTCGTGCGCGTGCCTCTAATTTACTGCGATCACAATTTTATCGTAACGGCTCATCAAGGACCGGACGGGCACAAGGACCACCTGAGACACCTCGTCGCAACTGGAGCGGTGGCCGTTGTGCTATCGCCGACGCATTGGATCGAGGCCGCCGAAGACCGCGACGCTGCACGCGGAATTGCGAAAGCAGATTTCATGGATTCTCTGCAAGCTAGATGGCTGCACAACCGCAGGAGCCTCCAACGAAGAGAAGTCTTCGACGCCTTCTTTCGCTTCGCCAGGATTCCGGCTGAGGCTCCTCAAATGATAGGGGACGTGCGGGCAGTTATTGCTGACCTAGCAGGTGAACCAGCTCATCGAGATAGCCGAGCCTTTGTCACCCACCTGCGCGACATCGGAGATAATCATCCTCTGGAACGGAACTTACGCCAAGCGTTCGAAACGAACCAAGCAAATAAAGCCAGATTTCGCGCTGGCGAAATGACTCAGGAGATCGTTCAGAGGACTGAACGCCTCTACATCCAACAGTTACTGCCGATAGAAACGCCCTCTCGCGTCTTAATTGATGCGGACAGCAAAAACCGCTTCCTCAGTGCCTGCCAACTGACGGATTTCCCTTGTATTTCGCTAGAGACGAAAGCTACGCATGACAACTGGCGCGAAGCACGCCAACTGACTCGAAACAATTTTATGGACCAACAGCACTTGATGGCGTTGCCTTACACTGATTTCTTCATTACGGACGACGCTAGGCTGAGAACGCTGATTGCGAGAATATCAGAGGGGCTGCCCTTCCCAATCGCAACCCTGTTGAGCAAGGCAGAATTTGACCTTCGGTATCCGTGAGGAACGCATTGAGTCTGAGTCTCGAAGAGTGCAGTAGAATGCGAAAAAGCGAATATGGACCCCTTCCTGCTCAACACCTATCGAAGAGCCGCTAGCATCGCGGCGATTTTGGGTGTGATTTGTTTCGGAATATTATGGGGCGGAGGACGGGTGCTTAGAACATTTATCGGCGATGTTTGGTGGTTCCGGTGGGGGCCGATACTGGCATATTCCATCGTGCTCATATTCGGTCTTCCGTGGATTTTGGCGGTTCGGTACGGGCCTGAAGGCTTACAAGTTTATGTGGTGACGGGCGCATTTCTGGCTGTCATTTTGTTTTTTGCGGGCCTGTTGGCTAAATCTCGATAGGAGGTTTTGTGTCGGGCTTCAATGAGGCTTGGAATGTTGTCGCACGCTCTCGTGATGGAGAGCCAGTCTCACCTGCCTTGCGACCACTGCTTGAAGCCATATACGTCCAGACCATCTCCCAGCCCCTTGACCGAGCCGAATTTCTGAAAAGCCTAGAGAATTTGCTTAACTTCCTGATTGGCGAGGGGCGGACGAATGCGAATTGTTGGGCTGTTGATTTATTTTTTGCTAACGGCACGGGTTGGGAGAGAGATTGGACGGAACTAGATCTTCCAGAGGAGTTTGATGACACCCTCGCGATGATGGGCGAGGCTCTCCACGACACCGTGCGGAACCCGGATGTCGCTCAAAACTTTGGCTGCCTACCCGAGCAGCTGCTCGAACGTGTCAAAGGGCTGCGAGGAGCTTCATGATTTCTCCAAGGGAAACCTTGTTGAACGGAGCCGAAATCCTTGGACGACTACTTGTCCCCAATGGCTTCGAGTTTCAATTCGGGGGTGAGGAAAACGGTTCAGGAGGAAAGTCCGTTTGGGGCGAGTTTGTTAGAAAGGACCGCCGTCTTGAATTGCACTTCCGATCCAGTTTGGGCCTCATTCTCTACCACGTGCGAAGATGGAGTGCGTCGCACGAGACTTATATGCGCGAACTCGGGGTGTGGCCGAAGTGTCGTTACCCCGGCTTCTCTGAGAATCCCCTGGATGCGTTTCATGACCTTGCCCATGACTTGAAGTTTGCTGAGGATTTCCTAACAGAACGCGCAGCCAGCCTGAAGCGGGCTTCGGCGATGGAGCATATAAGGGCGGACAGTCGCAAGGCGCAAGATATGGCGAGGTATGTGGGCGATGTGCGCAAGCGCGAACAACTACGAGACAGTTTTCGGGAGAAAAGCTACGGAGATGTAGTCAAGTTGGCGACAGAGTTGAAATACCCGAGGCTGATGACACAATCAGAACGCCGAATGATCGAGATTGCTCGCAAAAGAACCAAGACTCTGTGAGCGCGACGCACTGGCCTTTTTTGACCCCGATCGGTCAGTCTACTGTTTTGGATATCAGGGTCAGTGCGCTCTCGTGAATACACCCTCCGCGAAAGGGACCATCTCCATCGGCATCGAGCTGTGGTTCATCAAACCAAACCCAATATACCGTCGCTTCGCCCAAAGCACTGCGTTCTTGCCGAGTCAATCGGGTATCCCAAGGGCCGCTAAGCGCCAACACCTCAGGCGGCGGCTCAGAAATTGTACCTGTCGCCCCCTGTGCCCAATAGAAGTCGGACGATATTAGGACGCGGTCGTTCGCTGAGAATTTTGTCACCGCGCTGCATCTCTCCGTTGTCACGACCTGCGACGCATTAGTGACCAATTCTTTGGAGTTCCTCATCGCGGGTCGCTTTTTTGATGTCTTCCTGTAGCTTCGGGTCAGCGTCCTCAGCGCGGTGCAGTTCTTCAATTGATTCCTGCACTTGATCATCGATGGCCTTTTTCCGCTGCGCTTCGTCGCCGCGAATCCTTTTGGCCCCGTTTTCTGTCAAGAATCTAACGGCATCGGTGCGATCTGCTGAGGCCGCTACTTCAAGGGGACTGTCTCCCGAACGGTCCAACGCGTTGATACTTGCCCCTTTTGAAACCAAATAGCGCAGGATCGGCAGGTCACCCTTCGCCGCTGCACCGTGCATGGCAGTTCTCCGGTAAGCATGGTCACTGGCATCGACAGGGACTCCGTGTGATACGAGTCCCCTGATTGTACCGAGGTCTCCTCTATACGCTGCATATAAGAGCAAATCCCCAGCACGCGGTGAAGCGGCCATCCGGCTGATAAAGACCGTTTGCCAGAAACCGTCTGGCAGTCCCATCAGCACAAAGAGCGAGACCACCAAGCCCAACCCGACCCATCGTTGCATTGCAATATGTTTTCTTCTAAGTAAGCTCCGCACAGTTATGACGGCCACAATAGCAGTCCAGAGAATGAGCAACATTGGAGCCAGAATCAGAATGGCAGCAGGGCCATGGGCCAGCGAAAAGCCCACCATCTGTGGACCACGTTCCCATGTCCAAACGGTTTGCTCCCATATTAGACGAGCCGCGAGGATAGCGGACCCAATGAAAACAATTACTCCCCCAAGCTTCAGCCACAGAGGTAGCTGAGCGATAGCCTGAGGTTGAACTCCTTCATTGAGGCTATTCACGTAACACCAAGCGTGTGGTATTTCGGCTCATCTTAGGCCAGCGCCAAGATTGGCTGATTCTACCCTACGAACAGCAACTCCCGAAGACGCATAAGGTGGCTCAACCAAGTCTGATTCGCAACGATGTACAGCAGAGCGCAACACTCTTTGTCGGATCTTGGGGAAGATAGAAGACCTTAAGTGGGGCTTTTTCATCGGCTAGCTCTTCTTTGTTGAGCACTTTTCCTTGGCGCTCGAATCTCCTGCCGGAATCAGTCCAAAATTGGTAGGTTACTGACAGCCCTCCTCTTCCTTCCCGCCAGTCAGTCAGAACGCCAGTCGTCAACTCGCCGTCTTTGAGAATTTCCCAGGAAAAGAACCACTGCCGTATGCTGCCAATACCGAAATAAATCCAAAGCGCAAGCCACAACAGTCCGAACCATCCAGTTTGGGGGTGCTCTCGCATTGTTGCGAATTGATTCCAGAAGGAATCGAGAAAAAATCCGCCCACGCCCAAGAAGATTGCGGCCGACAGAGCAAGTTCTCCTTTGGCTGCTGACGACATGAATACACGGCGGGGACGTGAGAGCGAAGCTAGGGCTTGCCATTCGTTGGGGATTGAAGGCTTAGAGATGGGAAGCGCGGTGCTCATGCTTTTCTGCGGTTCTAGATTCAATGCCGTTAACGGCTTGTGGAGTCCAATCTTCGTCTTTTGCGAAAAGACGGACCACGCTTGGACTAGGGCTATTCCGGCGAATAGAACGCTGTGAATAACAAGCACGGAAAAAATCAAAAACAAAGCAATCGCGATTAGGTCCTTGTCCACAAAACGCAGTCTTGCGAAGAGCGTTCGTGCGTCGTAGCCGCAACTCGCACACTGTCCGACGGTATTGTCTGGAGCAAAAACGGCACCGCACCGAGGGCACGTCACTTCTTCCATAGTCGTTCGTTATATATCAATCGCGTGGGCGGTTCTAGCAGTCTGTAACACGCGCATCAAGGCACGCCAGGCCCTTAGCCATTTTTGGCGATCGACGTCCTCTCGACCGCAGCCGCGACCTCGCTCAGACGGAATAGCCAAGTATGCCGCGAACCGTTCCCAAGCGGGTAACCGGGAAGGTGCCCCGCCCGAGCTAAAGTGAGCACCCTCCTCCGCGTGACCGTTAGGAATTTTGCGACCGCGTCTGCATCAACGAAGTGTTCAACCGCGTTTGAGCCTGAGTTCATCTTTACTGGACCGAAGCCAGGTGCTTCTCGTAGCGTTCTCGAACAACCGCGTTCTCGGGCTTCGCCATGAACGCATCGCGCTCCTTCCACGTCATCGCTGCGAAGCGGCGGCATTCCTTTCCGCCAATCTGATTGAAGATGACCTTGGTGAACTTGCCATCCGCTGTACGCCGTGCGGCCTTGGCCCGAACTCCGGTTGCAACCTTGGCTGTGGTCTTCGGTCGCTTGGCCGCTGTCTTTGCCTTCGTTGCTTTCTTCTTGGTGTTCTTCATCCGCGTTCCCTCCTTTGGAACGCCGCTCACCATACGCGTGTCGAGAGAGAAAGCTAGTGCTAATTTAGTGGGTACTTCGGTTCGTGCCGTGCGACCGCGCCTCTTTGCTTCTCTCGTCCCCAGCTACCATCGATTCGAACGTTGGGCGGGTTTATAATGTTTTGGACATGCGCGTACCAGCCGAGAAAACATTCGAGTCGTTCGTCTTGAAGTTCGGCGGAGAACTCGTCAGCAAGCTCATCTCGAACGTTAATCCCTCGGAAAACGCCGACTACCTGTTCCGGACGCCCGGTATTGTCGCTGAATTGAAATGCGTGGAGCGTGACGCCTTCACGCCTGACGACCGGGACAAGCTGAATGCTTTAGCACTTGATTGGATGCGTAGGGGTTTGATACCCCCAATATTTGGCAGAGGGCGAATTCATCTTAGGAATTTGCCGCCGCAATGTCAGCGCGAGTGGATCGGCTTACACAAAGGACCCTGGAAGAGAAAACTAGACAAGGCGAACAAGCAGATCAAAAACACAAAAGCAATGCTCAGAGTTCCGAACGCTCGCGGAATCCTGTTCCTGCTGGACGATGCGACACATTCGTTTCCACCAAAGGACGCGATAAATTTTATCTCTGGCGTTTTGAAGTCAAAGAAGCCCGACGGCGCTCAAGTCTATTCTCACCTCGACTGGATCGTCTATTTTTCAGTCAACCCGAAAACAGTCACACCAGACGGCGTAGGACTAAATTTTTGGATACCTGCTTACCGCCATAGCGCGGATGAAGTCATTTCTGACTTCTTGGAGTCGTTCAAGCGAGGCTGGACTCAGTATCTGGGCGAATTCCTGAGGATGAAAAGCTTCGAGATCCCTGGTGAGCATTCGTCCATTGAGGGAAACTGGGTGCCGGGCCTAAATCGATTGAGGGTTGAAGACTGATTCGCACTCCGTACCGCTCTCCGTACCGTTGAAACTTCGTCTTAGGCGTATTTCGGGACGTTTATCCAGCCCTGCTCGGGGCCTAAGTTATTGAGGGTATTGGTTAGTTGGCCTTTGACACGGTAGAGGTCTGCGGTTCGAGTCCGCACGGGCCTACCATCTACTTCGAGGGCCTCTCTCTACATTCTCCAAAGTGAAAAGACAGGCCAATATAATGTAGGGTCCACCAACGATCTGGACCGACGTTTTTCAGAACACAATCGCGGACACACACCTTCGACCCGAAACCGCGGTCCTTGGAAACTGGTTCATCGGGAAGAATTCGCGACGCTTTTGGAAGCGCGGCGGCGGGAAACAGAAATCAAGAAGTGGAAATCATCCAGGCTCATTCGGGCCTTGATCGGACCCTCGGCTGGTTAGAGCGGGCCGACCTGGTCGGCCAGGTCTGCGGTTCGAGTCCGCACGGGCCTACCATCTTAATTCCTGTCATTGTGATGGGCTTAGCGGTTTTCTGTGACTCGCACGGCGAGGTTTCCGTGCCGCCGAAACTCTTTTTCTGGCATTGAATTGCTCACCAATCGGGCGCGGCGCGAGTTCACCGAAGGGAAGATCTACTTTTGGGTGCGTCAATCCTGAGTGACGCAGAGTTCGTTTCGAGTCAGGCGCGCCGAGGAAAAGCGCAAAGCCGCTGTTACTTCCGTTCGACCGGTTGCTCTGAGTGCAACGTCCAGAAGATGGGCCGAGGCAAAAGAAGATTCCCCACTCTTCGCGAGAGCGCGTGAAGAGTGGGGAATACGTGCCGAAGGAAACGTCAAGGCTAGCGGGGCGAAGACGAACTAGTTATCGTGGTCGTGATCGTCATCATGCCGGTCCCTGTCGGGTGAATTGTGGCAGAACCCGAAGCCCTTGTCGCTATAACCATTTGCAGTCGGCGCGGGAAATGTAGGACCATTGAGTGCAACTGTAGGACTTGCCAGGGGTGCAGACTCGAAATCCCAGTGGTAGCCGTTTGGATCGAGCGTCAGGGCCATCACACCCCAGTAGTCCCCGGAATACGCATCGAGATTATCTGCGTTGAAGCTCGGGTTGCCGCTAGGATCGGCGGCCGTTGTGTTGCTTGTGACGACTGGATCGAGCGTCTCGCCGCCGGTGCCCACGATGAATTCACGTATGCCCCTCTCTCGATCGGGAGTCCCATCGGGTTCCAGGGGTCGGTAGCGGGCATAGAGGTGGTCATGTCCGTTCAGCACCAGGTCAGCTTTGTACTCGTAGAGCAGTTTCCAAAAGGCCTGAGCGGAAATGCCCTCCGGGGCGATGCCGTTCGTAGCACTGAACGTGGGCTGGTGCCAGTAGGCGGCTGTGCACGCGGAATGATTCTCCTCGAGATCCTTTTTCAGCCATGCGAGTTCGGCGGCAAACCAGGAGCCCACGGACGGTGCCGCGCCCAGGGCCGGACAGCCGTTGGGCTGCTGCGTCGAGCACTCTATATTGAGCGAAATAAGGTGCCACGCGCCCAGATTATAGGAGTACCAGCCATCTGCGACTCCGATTCCACCCGCCGCTGCGGGTTCCTCGAAGTGCCCCGCCTGTCCATCCGCCCGCGGCGCGGGTTGGGCGATGAGGGGAAGGCTGTTAGAGCTCGAATAGCTGCATGCCGCCGCCACAGCCGGGGGGGCTGATGGGCACGGGTCCGTGACGGCAGTCGTCAGAGGCTGACCCAAATTGACATCATTATTGGTGTCGATCAGGAAGCCGTTGTAGTAGGAGAAGTAGCCGTAGCCGGCAACGCCGGTCTCGCCATGCTCGTCATAAAACTCGTGGTTGCCGGGCGCGGGCCGGTGGAGAAATTTAAAAGCGCCGTACGTCAAATCGAACGATCCCGTAAAGTCCGAATATAGGCCTACCTGGTATTGCAGATCTCCGAGGAGCGCGACGGCGGCAGGCTGCATAGCCTCAATCTGATTCGCAGTGGCCTCCTGGGATTGCCACAGAGAGTTCTTGGTGTAGGTGCCCTTGCTTGGGTTGGGGTCGGTGCAGACTTCCTTCGAAGCCTCACCTGTCGTCGTGGACAGTTTGTTTGTAAGGGACACCTCCTCGCCTGGCTGGCAGGCGATGTCGCCAACGACCGCAAGCACGGGCGATTTACCCGTCGTTGCGTAAGGCCACGAATTGTCGTTGTGATCCTGTGCCCTTGCCCCAGCTGCAAATGCCAAAACCGAGACAGCCGCTCCCATGAGCAACGCCGCTCGGAACTTTCCCCTGGTCGTCTTCATGCGGTTCCTCCCGTTCGAACTTGTTGTTAAATGGTTGCGAAGCCCACGTCTTATAATCTTTCAATGTTTCTCGTGTGTGACCAGCGTGTAAAGAAACTGAGACCAACATTGGGGAGGCCGACTAGCCAATAAGACGCTGGTCAAGGACATGTCCCTGGCGCCGAGAGGACAGAGAGGCTTGCCGTGTTCAGGCGTAGCGAAACAGCGCCATGAAACCAAAGTCCATGTGCTGCTGGATATGGCAGTGAAACAGCGTCAGGCCCGGCTGGTCAGCGACCAGATCCACGGCGACGCGTCCAAATGCGGGAACGATCACCGTATCTTTCACGATGCCGCCAGTCGGCTTGCCGTTGAGCTCGACTAGCTCGAACAGGTGCCGGTGCATGTGCAGGGGGTGAGAATCGTCACTGCGATTGTGAAACACCAGCCGGTAGCGGCCTCCCTGCCGGAGCACGAATTCGCGTTCATGCGGATATTCCTTGCCGTTGACGAGCCAGTGATTGATCCCATGCGGGCCGCCCGGCACTTTTTCAAAGACCATGCCGATTGTCTGGTCTGGGGCCGGACGCGGAGCGGGCTTTCCAAAGATGGTGTAGTCCCAGCGCGCCTTCGCAGGCGGAAGCCATTGCGGGCGCGGCTGTGCCTGATTGGCGTACTCCACCACGATGCCCATGCCGGATTGCCGCGCGGCATCGCGCAGCTCACCTAAAATCCAAACGCCCGGAAAATTCATCTCCACGATCGCATCCACGCGCTCACCCGGCGCGATCTCAATCACATCAACGGGCTGAGGGGTGGGCACGGGATTGCCGTCGAGAGCGATCACCTGAAAATGGTGACCGAATAAACCTATGCGATGAATTTGCGAAGCGCTGGCGTTGAGCAGGTGCATCAGGATGCGCTGCCCCGACTTCACGCGGAGTGGTTCCCCCGCACCGAGCATTTTGTCGTTGATGGAGTAAAGAGGAGCGCCGACTTCGAGCCCGTTGGGACGCGTGTCTGGAGTGGCGGGTTTTTCGGGCATTGGGTCGTTGGGATCCGCCACTGCCTCGTCCTGATCCATCGTAGTCAGATAAGGCTCCCATTCATGCAACGCCAGAAAGACCTCTTGATCGTAGAGCCCAGGGTCATTCGCGGAATCGATCATGAGGAAACCGAACTGGCCGGTGTAGGCGCCGCGATGCAGATCCATCATGGCCCCGGTGTGCGAGTGGTACCATCGCGAACCCGCCGGCTTGGCCACAAATTGATAGCGCCGGCGCCCATGCGGCGGGACTGGAGGCGTGCCTTCTTCCTCCACCCCATCCACTTCCGAAGGGACGAACAGGCCATGCCAGTGCACGTATTCCGGAACGTCCGTCTCGTTCACAACCTCGACGGTGACGCGCTGCCCCTCTCGCACGCGCAGGAGGGGGCCAGGCACCTTGTTGCTGTAGCCGATCGTGCTGATTACAACCTGCGGGGCCAGCTCGACGATCATCGGCGCGATTCGAAGGGTGAAATCCGTCGCGCCCTTAATGGAATCCCTGGCATCCCGTCCCGAAGTCGCGATCATCGGGAGCTTTAGAGGCGCCGGAACCTGCCCGGGCGCAACCGATTCCGCCAAGGCGGGCCCTAGCTGGCCTGCCGCCGCACCAATCACGGTGGCCCATCCAAGTCGCACAAAATCTCTTCGGTTCATTTGATCTTCATGCCCCTTGCAAATGTCAGAGCTAAGCGACCACACTCCGAGCACTGTCGCCGCGAAAATCGTCCGGGGCGGTTTGCTTCGATTCTCCCCGTTAGATTTGTCGCTGAATGGTCGGCAGAAACGGATAGGTTAACCGCTTCAACGTTTCCCCTATATTTCTAAAGTGTGACAACAATGTGAATGCCATCCCAGCGGCAGTCCGGAGCGATCAACATCATGCAGTAGGTTTTTCTGTCTCGCCTTTGAAAATCCACACACGCAAATTTTAGTTGGGAGAAGTCCCGTAACGCTCTCCGTCCCGTTGAAACTTTGTCTTATACGTATTTGGCCGCGTTTTCGCACCCTTCGAGATCGTCTAAGTTATTGTAGGTATTGGTTGGTTGGCCTTTTACACGGTCGAGGTCTGCGATTTCCATCGCAGGCGCAGGGCAAGTGAGTCCGTGCGGGCCTACCATTCTTTTCGATACTTTAGAGAGTTTCACGCGGGATCAGGCAGAAACTTCACCTGGAATTCTTCACCCTTAAATTGGTATTGCGGCAACTCTCCAGGCATTGACAGGTGGAACAAACACTTCGCTCCTGGTGTCTATTAAGCAGCAGGATCTTCGGCCACGAGACCAAGGGTAGAGCATGCAGCGCTATACTAAGTTGTCACTCCCAAGAGACTGAAACGCAGATTCGCCGAAAACTTCTTCATGCCATGCTGCGAAAACTTTTAACGGTTTTTATCTATAGTTCAGCTGCTGTCGCAGCCTCGTTTTTGTGGGTTACAGGTCCGCTATACGGAACTCTGTCCGTGCCATTGCTGTATTGGCTGCTCTTGTTCTCTCCTCCGTTGCTATTTGTGTTCGCGTATCCACGGTTTCTATTTGCTTCTGTAACGCTCGAAACGAGTCGTCAACGGTCCGCTGTTATTCTCCACGGACTCGGAGCGGTGATAACAACAGTTTTGTTCGTCGTTCTGGGCTCGGTTTTCTGGAGAAACCCGCTACGCGATGCGGATTCGATTCTGCTCTTGGCGGTTCCTATCGTCGCAGTGCCTGTGTTTCTTGTGGCCGCGCTCTCCCTATTGATAAAAAACAGGTCTACGCTCGTAAAGTTTGCTTCTTTTTTATTCTGGCCGTACTGGTTTCTGCTCGCTCTGGCCTTCGTAAGTCGATATTTTGAAGCAACTATATTCCGCACAGCATTCTGCTTCCTTTGCTTTATGGTTCCTATTCTTTTTGCATTTGCCGCTGGTGCCATCTCTTATCGGCCCACTATCGCTCATCGCAGTGCATTGATGGGACTGATGAGTGCGCCTTGGATTTACTGGACAACCCTTCAAGACACGACACTCGGAAATATCTGGACCCTGTTCAATGTGCCTGATCGAGAACTCCTGATGTACAACGGACTGGCTTTCGCAAAGTTAACCATTCTTTCCGTCGGGCTCATGGCGCTCGCCATCGTCACTGCAGCTTTTCGATTGCTTCCGAGCCGCTGGAAAGTCCGAAGCTTAGCCCTTCGCGAAAGGACTTGGCCCGCGTTGGGGGCATCCCTAATTCTTCTCGCTTCTTGGTTCAGCCAATCTGTAATGCCTTATCGAATTCCTGGTGCCGTCGATTACGGGAGCTGGCCTATTCTTCAAATTCTGCATGTCGAAAAACGAGGTCTGCAATTTCATGAAACCTGCATAAGTATTTGGGGACATCGGAACCAACCTGAATCTGTTTCTTTTTCGGGGAATGATCGACGACTATTCCAGTATCGCTTTCAACAAAAGCACGCCTGGGGAGAGTTGTCCGGGCCTCTAAAGGACCGTGTTGGAGCCTTAATTCAGTCTTCGCAGGTCCCGATGAGAAACTGGGACGCGGTGCAGCCCCTCCGCACATGGAATGTCGATGGTTGGTACTTCACTGCAGAAGGAATCGGGCTAAAGGCCTATACGACGGACAAGGGGACTACCCCTCCACAGGAGATTCTGGACCTCTTTCATGACCTCGATGGGCTTCCGCGCGTTCGGGAATCCGAGTCAGACCTGAAAGACATTTGTCTTGGCTTTTGTTATGACCCAGGCTCAGGGTTGGGCTCACTCTACGCCAATCATCGTTGTCATTACGATGCAAGCCTTAGCCGTACCGTCTGCCGCTAGATCTGGAGACGATAGATTCCTTGAGCTAATCCGACGGGTGGCACACCCTTCACGATTGGTCTAAATTTTCGGGTGGCGCATCCTTCACGTTGTTTGTGAAGGGTACGCGCTTTTCTCATCGGGGTTTGACCACGAAAAACGGGACGAGCATAACGTCATCTGGAATTTCTCACCTGCAAATTCACCGCTAGCGATTCTGGATTTGCCGAGCTTCCACGCACATGCGCCGTCCCCGACACCGAAATCTTCACTTGCAATCTGGCTAATCGGCTGCACCAGTTTCCGCGCGGCGGTGACTTTCTGAGGGGTACTATCCTTGTACCCTGGCAGCGGAGCGCGGCTCCGGCCTTGTGGTGCACCGGACTATTAATCTAGGATGGGAACATGAAAAAGTCGAGCGCAAGACAAGATCAGCCGGCACCGGAGCTAATCTCGGAAAGAATCGCCGAACTTGGGGACTGGCGCGGGAAGATGCTCGCGAAAGTCCGCGAAATCCTGCACGAGGCAGACCCTGAGATTGTCGAAGAGTGGAAGTGGGTCAAGCCAACAACGCCGGGGACTCCCGTCTTTTCCCACGGCGGCATCGTCTGCACGGGAGAGACGTACAAGAACGTCGTCAAGATGACGTTTGCCAAGGGAGCTGCGTTGAAGGACCCTTCAGGTCTATTCAACTCCAGCCTTGACGGGAATGTCAGGCGCGCCATCGACATCCATGAAGGCGAGAAGGTCGATGAGGCGGCCTTGAAGGATCTCATCCGCGCTGCAGTGGCGCTCAATCTCCAGGGCAAGAGCAAGCCGAAGCCCCGGCGAGCGAGCAGCAAGCGGGCCGACTAGCTTCATCGCAGGTCCCGGCCATATCTCCTCCCGTAGGGGAAGTGCCTCGGCAATCCTCGACGTTATTTAAATTCAAGCAAGTACAGAATCTTGGCCCTTTGACACCGGAGAGGTCCTGGTCCCCTTCGGCAAAATCGGTGCAAGCGAGTCCGCGTACGCCTACAACACTTTTATTCGATCAAGGTTTCTTCTGCGTAACGAGTTGAAAACCAAGCCCCTCATTGAACTTGCAGCCGATCGCGAAATGTCCATCCGGCAAGGGCTGACAGTAGACGACTCTCGCCGCGATTGGCCGGGTTATCGAGCCCTGCGAGTAAATGACCAACCCTTCGCCGGATTCCCAATGGCGAGGTGCAACGATACGAGCACCGCGATCGCTGATGTTTTCAATCCAAACCGTTTCAACGTCGGAGGGTTGGCCAGGACGCGAAATACCTGCGGCACTGCCCAACATCGTCCTTCTGTACAATCGCCCTTCGTTCATGAGTTGCATCCATAACTATGGGCACATGGATTCGTGATCCGAGTGGCTGGGCGGCCTTTCCAATCAAGTTAGCAATCCACGCCTGACTTATGTTCCATTTACCGAAGGCCCTTGAACCCCTGCATTATCATTCACGACGGAGGGCGTACTCGGGGTGGTGTTCCGACGTTGAGCGCGGCCTCGAGGCGTGCCTGGAAACGCAGAGATGGGGTTCCCGGCCATGCTCGCGAGCTTGGTGCGCTTCTGTTCATACAGCGAATGATCCGCCTCATCGAGGAGTTTCTGCAATGACGCGCGTCCAGAGGAGAAACATTCCGCCGCGCCGAAGCTGAATGATAGTAAGTAGTTGCGCTCCTTGGCAGCGAAATCAGCCAGATTTCCTTGCAAGCGGTGGGAAATTGTGGCTTCACTTTGCCCACAGTCTTCGATCACCAGTGCGACAAATTCATCACCGCCAAATCGCGCAGTGATATCGGAATTTCGGAAAGTCTTCTTGAAAATTTCCGCAACCTTCACCAGCGCCCGGTCTCCTTCTTGGTGCCCAAACTGGTCGTTAATTTTCTTCAGGTTGTCCAGGTCCGCAAAGAAGAGCAAGAGATTCTTCTTTAGCCTGTAGGCCATTTTCAGAGCCTGACTGCCCAGCACTTGGAACCCCCGGCGGTTGTAGAGACCCGTAAGGTCATCGTAAAGAGCCAGACGCGAGAGTTCCAGTTGCGATTGAGGGTGCCAAATACCGTTGCGAAGGAGCCGCGACAACTGCCTGTGATTTTCATTCGCCTGAAATGGGCCTTTTGACGCATGTGCTGGAGTCGGAATGTCCAGAGCGGTCCACTTCTCTGGGAGTAGGAGGACGGGAACACCACATGTCATTTTTCGCACCTGTGAAAGGATCTTCGCCAAAAGTCCAGTGGAATTGTCAAAGTCCAAAAGAATCAGATTAGGAATATCTGCTGTGGAATGCTGGAGCGTCTCCTTCAAGTGTTCGACGTTGACCGTATTACATTGAACGGAGCCTCCACAACTGATCGCTTGTTGTAGGTTGCTTGGATCTTTGCGACCATCGCCGACCACCAATAGGACTTTCGTGGGCTTGCTGCTCATCAACGCCTCCTTTAGGAGCTGGTTCCTTCTAATCGTGGTTCGTCTTGGCGCGCTGGTGAGGTATTTCCATCCAAGCCGTATCGCCTGAGCTTATTTGTTAAGGAGCGATAACTTATTTTGAGTCGGCGCGCGGCCACTTTGCGGTTGTATCGAGTTTCAAGGAGCATTCGAGCGATGGCCTCTCTTTCGGCATTGCTTTTTATCTCGCGACCCAGCGCCTTAAGATCGGTCGAATCTACCCTCGCAATTCCCCGGCTTCCTGCCTCACGCGCGGTCACCATCATGGCGCCGGCTTGCAATTCTTGGAGAGCCTGCCTCTCGTCTTTTTGAATCAAGAGGCGATAAACAAAATTCTGTAACTCGCGAATATTTCCTGGCCAGGGATAATGGATGCAGGTTTCGATGAGTTTCTGAGAGGCCGGCATCGCGGGACAACCATTGTCTCTCGCGAATTGCCAGATGAAATGTTCCATCAGGAGCGGGATTTCTGCCTGCCGCGCACGCAACGGGGGAACGGATATGACGAAGGTATTCAACCGATAGTAGAGATCTTCCCGCATCCCTCCTGATTCCAGGGCTTCGACAATATTCACGTTCGTCGCGGCGATAATGCGCACGTCGACTTTGATTGTCGTGTGAGCACCGAGGCGTGAAATTATCTTGTCCTGAAGAACGTGAAGGAGTTTTGCTTGCAAGGTCGGCGGCATCTCCCCGATTTCATCGAGAAGAATCGTTCCTGAACTGCAGAACTCAAACTTCCCCGGTCTGGATCGAGACGCGCCAGTAAAGGCCCCATACTCATACCCGAACAATTCACTTTCCAGGAGGGTTTCTGGAAGAGCGGCGCAATTTACCTTTAGGAAAGCGCGCTTCGCTCTCGAGGACCGACTGTGTATCAGCCGGGCGACGACTTCTTTTCCGCTCCCACTTTCGCCCAGGATCAGGACCGGGAGATTGAATTTTGCGATCTTCTCAACCTGTGCCCGAATCTGAAGCATCGCGGGGCTTGCGGACAAAAAGAAGGACCCATCCGCAAGGATTTCGACGGGACCCAGCGACTCGTCAGCGACCGGGAGATCGGAAGGGTAGGCCGATTCCTCCGCGCATGCCGTGGTCGAATACGATCTGTGAATTGATCTTGGCTCCAATTCTTCGTTCGACAGGCCAGATTCATGCGACATTTTCGATTTTCCTCCTGGCGGTTATTTAGCCGCCCGCGCGTCGTGATATCAGATATTCAAGGAATCATCGAGCGCAACCTGCCGCGCGCCCAACGATGGTTGCTGAGGATAAGGATAGACTTGAGCGTCTAAACTACAAGAAGGTGAATCCCGGAAATCGAAGCAGGTAAACACCTGAGATGGCGGTGGGAGAAGCCAATCCACCCGTTTTTCAAGGTTGGATTAGCCCCTGTCGAATGGCGTATCGAACCAAACCTGCAGTCTGATGAATGTCGAGTTTCTGCATGATCTTTGTTCGATGCGTATCTGCGGTCTTTGCGCTGATGCAAAGCACACTAGCAATTTCTTTAGTCGATTTCCCTTCACCAACCAATTGAAGAACCTGCCTTTCACGCAGTGTAAGCGGATCATCGGGCAAGTCCTTTTTCGCAAGGTAGGCCTCGACGACTGCCCTGGATATTCTTGGACTCAGATATACCTCTCCACGGTTCACGTGAAGAACAGCGGTTACGATATCTTGAGGCGCCTGCGTCTTTAAAACGTAACCACGTGCTCCTGCTCGCAGTGCCTCCAGGGCATATGGTTCTTCTAGATGTGCGGTAAGGACAATGCAACGAGTCTTCTGCATTGTGCGTACAATCTCGCGGACTGCGTCCACACCATTCAGGTTCGGCATCTCAAAATCAAGAACCGCAATATCCGGGAGCAACTTGCGAGTTTGCCGGACCGCCTCGTGGCCATCCGCAGCTTCTCCAACTACCTGTAGCTTCTCTTTTTCGAGGAGGAGTTTTATCCCTTGCCGGACGATGAGATGATCGTCGGCGAGAAGAACCCGTATTGGCATCTTAGTCCTCCCACGGCATTGTCACGACTACGTCTGTTCCTTGGCCACGCGCAGAATTGACTTGCACGCTTCCTCCCTGAATACTGACGCGCTCGCGAATGCCCATCAGGCCGAACCCACGCTCACCGTCGCGTGACTGCGCCCCACTAACGTCAAAGCCGATGCCATCGTCTCGAACGGAGCAACGGATCAACCGCGCATCCTGGGTCAGAGATACCCAGGCATGAGTTGCCTGGGCATGCCTGGAGATATTGTTCAGCGCCTCTTGCACGATACGATAGAGTGCCGCTTCCAGGGGAGCAGGACACCTGCTCCAGTGGGTCGCATCGATTGTGACGATCAGCTTCGTGCGCCGAGAAATTCCTTCGGCTAAGTACTGAAGTGAGGGGAGCAGACCCAGATCGTCCAGTATCGCCGGGCGGAGTTCATGGGAGAGCCGCCGAAGTTGCTCCTCAATTTTGTCGAGAAGATCTCTTACTTTTCCAATTTGGGTTTTAGCTCGAGGATGTTTCCACTTCATCTCTTCAAGAGCGATATACACGGCAACGAGAAGTTGGCCAGACTCTGCATGAAGCGCGCGGGCAATGCGCTTGGCTTCGCGCTCCAGCATGTCATTGAAATGCCTCAGGGCGAGGCTCGCTTCACGGAACCCCAGATACGCCATCTCAAATGGGGAGACGGCTTCGGCGAAGAAGTCGGCTGCGGCTTTCACTTTTTGTTTTTTTTCCTCTGGAGAGATATTCCGGACCAGAATGCTTTCCAAAGCGTCGTGGTGCATCCGGGCCAACTCGACTATC
Source organism: Terriglobia bacterium (assembly GCA_963705015.1). GTDB lineage: Bacteria > Acidobacteriota > Terriglobia > Acidiferrales > UBA7541 > Palsa-360. The sequence goes on along the minus strand of CAVPIN010000002.1, from coordinate 2,633,767 downwards.
CCAACTCCGGCCCCAAGTGCGAATCGTCCAATCTCGTATGCGCGCTGCAGGGCGAGTTCACCTGCACCATCGAGGTACGTCTCCAGTGCCGAACAATATTCCTCGTTCGTCAGCGAACTCGGCTCTTTGTATCTCCGCTTGATCGTCGGCTTCACGAGGACAATCCTCGATAACGCGCCGCTAGGACAAGCGCGTCGTCTGTGCCTTTATTGTACTTGGTTAAAATGTCCTCTGCGGTTGTACGAGGCGACGTATTTGGGACGATATTTTCTGCGAAGGTGGTCCGCACGCCGTCCGTGGCGAAAACCAACACATCCCCGGGGTCAACCGGAAGCACGGCAGCTTGCAACGGCGGCAACAAGACGCCTAAGACGCCGCCACGCAATAGCAGGGTTTCATGCGGCAGATCCTGATCGGCGCGAAACAGGAAGCCTGCGACGTTTCCTATTCCTGCCCATGTCATCATGGCATCTCGGGCATTGAACGAGGCCAGGCTAATCACGGCGCCACGCGTCAGCCTCAGGCATTCATGGCAGCGCCGAAGCATCGATATTACCGGCTCATCCAGGTGCTCCCTCACTGTTTCAATGGCGATGCGAGATGCAGCAGCAGCCTCCGGTCCATGCCCCAATCCGTCCACGACCGCCACAACAGCTTTTTCCGCGGTGCTCACCACCAGATGCAGGTCGCCCGACTCCGTTTGGCCTGGGAGCGCGGCAGTAGCTGAGCCCCATTCGAGACAAGATTCGACTATTTTTGCCATTTTCGCACGGTGACCACCGTTCCACGCCCGGCTTCTGATTTGATTTCAAAATCGTCCATCAATCGTTTAACGCCCGGAAGGCCGAGCCCCAGACTCCCTGATGTTGAGTAGCCGTCACGAAGAGCATCACGCAGATTCGCGATCCCTGGCCCATGATCACGACACATGATAATTATCCCCTTCTTGCTATTCTTCTCGACAACACTTATTTGGATTTCGCCTTCTCCCGCGTAGGCAACGATATTTCTGGCCAATTCTGAAATGGCAGTCGCTACGAAAGTCATATCGGTAGGTGAGAAACCGATTTGGGCAGCCAACTCACGTCCTTTCTGGCGCGCGGCAACGATATCTAGGTCCGATCGGATTGGCACGCGGGTTTCGTTGGACACAGGCCCAGACTCTCAGGGGTTGGTCTTTGCTCGCTGCGTCAAGTACGCAAGGCCTTCCTCAAAATCGAGTGCGGTTGCAACGCCTTCCAATGTCAGACCAAGCTGAACCATGGCAAAAGCGACTTCGGGCTGAATTCCTACGATCACGGTATCGGCGCCGCGCAGACGGATCATGTGTGCGATTTCGCGAAGTGTCCGGGAAGCGAAGGAATCCAACACATCCAGGGAAGTCACATCAACAATGACACCGCGCGACCGAAATCGCACGACCTGTTCAACGAGAGCCCGGCGGAGTTGCAGCAGGTCTTGATCGGTGAGGGCTGCCTGAATTGTGGCAATCAGAAATCGGCCCTGTTTGAGGATCGGGACTTCCAAGGAGCGCTCCCTATGAAGCCGACGTCGATTCGGCCAGCGGTATGACCTTATAGCCGAGTAGACGTTCAGCTTGCTCGATTCCGCCTTGCAGGTCGCCGACCGTATTCATTTTCCCCAAATCTACACCGATGTTGACGATCGTCTGGGCAATCTCTGGAGACAACCCAGTGACAATGACGGTTGCACCCAGGAGCCGCGAGGCTTCGACAGTCTGGACGAGGTGATTGGCAACCGTTGCATCCATCGCCGCAACTCCGGTGATGTCAATGACTACGACTTTAGCGCGGTTCATGCGGATGCCGCGCAACAGTTGTTCGGTCAACTGGCGGGCTCGCTGCGGGTCAATGACGCCGATAATGGGGAGAATGAGGAGGCGCTCACGGACTTGCAAAACTGGGGTAGAAAGTTCGCGGATTGCCTCCTGCTGCTGACGGATGACGCGCTCGCGTTCCTGCACAAAACCAACTGCCACGGTATTTGCGATGCGGTTCGCTGCCGGTTCGTAGGCATCCAAAATGCGGTTCAATTTCGTGAAGTCTGCTTGGTATTTTGCGAAGAGCGAACGGGCAAGAACATCGCGGAGAAGCAGCACGATACCGACAACTTCATGCGTTTCCACGCCCCGGGGAATGATGCGTTCGGAGAGGCCGCGCGCGTAGGATTGCAATGCCTCGAATGTCCCGGTCGCGAGCGCTTCCACATAATTGTCGTAAACAGAGGTCGCCTCCGCGAAGATTTCCTCCTTAGTCATGGCCGTGAGAAGTTCGGCTTCCGTGATACGATTGGCCCATTCTTCGCGCAATTGTGTTCGATTCTGCCGTAAGTGCGCCACGAGTTCGCGAAGCAAGCCTGCTCTAGGTTCCGGAGGCTCGGTTCGGGTCTCGGCCTTGTTGCGCTTGTCAACCATTTGAGTTCCCCTCGCGAAGTGGATTTATAGTACAAAACAACAGTAAATCATAATGTTGCCTGGGGCGGCAGAGACCGTCCCCGCGTGTGCATAATTTGGTGGTCCAAAGAACTCGCCCTGAGCAAATTCAGTCGACCTACGAGCGCTGTCCGTTGAACAAACTCTCACTCGACTGATCACGGACGCGAAAGCTCTTGATGGTTTTGGAGCACACCCTCGGCTGGCGTCGCCACAGACAAGGTACATCCTTCCGCGATCGAGAAATTGTGATGTAGAGGCGAGCGCTTGTGGATCAGGAGAACACCCGATTTTGGACAAGATTTTACCTGTCCAGCCTCGGGACGTGAAAAGCTAAGTCCTTCATTCAGCCTATCGAGGCCATCTTTCGAAAATCACGATTTCTGGCACCGCAATCAAAAGGTACGTGCCAATTGATGGCAGTGGGCATATACTTTCGTACATTCAGATGGGTTGATGGCAGGGAGGAAGTCACGTTCCTAAGGCTGCATTTACATGTGCATTCTCCTGTGTTTGCTGAACGGGGCTATTCTTATGGCCGTCCGGAAGCAATCCGTTTCGCTTTCTAATTTCGACACTGCCGCTTTATAGCCCAACAACATCCGCGAGTTGGGTCAGCGCGCGTACGGAGGGAATCATGAAAGACGAAGAAATAAAAAACAAGCTTTCGAGAAGGGATTTCGTCAAGTCCACAGCCGTCGGAGTTGGCGCGGCGGCCCTGGCCGGGATCGGCCCCACCGCCGCAGAGGCCGCAAAAAAACTGGAAGGCGGCAAGATCCCCCAGCACTGGGACAAAACGGCGGACGTCGTCGTGATTGGCGCCGGAGCCGCGGGGCTGCCCGCTTCGCTTGAGGCCATCGATAACGGAGCCTCGGCGATCATCGTCGAGCAGAACTACGACATCGGCGGCCACGCCATACAGAGTGGTGGAAGCTGCCCGCTCGGCGGCGGAACGAGTTTGCAGAAGAAGTATGGTATCGAAGACTCGCCGGACTTGTATTACTCCGACCTGGTCAATTTCAGCGAGCACCGGCTCAGCGAACGCGCTCTTATCCGCGCCTTTTGCGACAACAGCGCGCCGACGCTGGAATTTCTCATCAAGCACGGGGTCGTTTTTCCCGACAAGGCTCCGTTCTGGCGCGAAGATTTTGGCCCCGAGAGTGTTTATCGTCAGAGAGCGCAAGGGCCGCTATGGACGGCCGGCGTCGGCGCGGCATCGCCCACCGGAGCGCACGGAACTGCTTTGATGCGGCCGCTGGAAGCCAGCGCGCGGAAATTGGGCGTGCAGATATTGCTGCAACACAGCCTCACCAGCTTGATTCGCGACTCCTCGGGTAGAGTGATCGGACTCACGGCCACAAACCAGGGCAAGACCGTGAACATACAGGCGAAAAAGGGCGTCATCATCGCCACTGGCGGCCACACCAGCAACGTAAACTTTCGAAGAATGTACGACCCCAGGTTGACCGAGGAATACCAGGTGGTGGGCGAACCCTACTCCAAGCAGCCGGGTGAAGGTGAACTTGCCGCCATGCAAGTCGGCGCCACGCTTTGGGGCGCGGGAAATCAAACGCTTGAAAGGGTGCGGCCACACTTTATGGAGAAGCCGATGGTCATCGGGACCCGAGGCGGATACCAGAGTGGGGACGCCGATCTGGTGCATAGCCCGATCTTCAACCTTATGAAAGCTACTGGACTGCGCGTAAGGGACTACCAGAATGTGATTCACGTGAATCAAATTGGCAATAGGATTGTGGACGAAACGCTCACCGGGTTGCCGTGGTTCGAGCCTTGCTTGACCGCGAACGGAGGAACCGGAGAAGGCGGCGGGCCGATCTGGGCGATTTTTGATGCGGACGCGGCGAAGCGCGAGGGCTGGACGTGCGAGCCGCCTCGCGTAGATCCCGACGGCTTCTTTTTCACGGCCGGCACACCGCGCGAACTGGCCGGCAAGATCAAAAACGAATATCAGAAAATGCCCGTCTCCGCCGAGAACCTCGCAAATGCTGTGACCCGCTACAACTCCTTCGTCGATGCGGGGAAGGACGCCGACTTCGGAAAGCCGGGGCCGAAATACAAAATGCAGACACCCCCCTTTTACGCTGCATGGTCGACGCCAATGGTCCATGATTGCGTCTCCGGCATCCGGATCAACGCCAAGTGTCAGGTACTTGATCTTCAGGGTGAAATCATTCAAGGCCTGTACAGCGCAGGGGAGTCCGCGGGCGGATTCAACCTGCACGGTCTGGCCAGGTGCATGACACAAGGGCGCATTGCCGGCCGTGAAGCTTCCAAGGCGCCAACAGTCAAGGCGTAATGAAAAGCGGCGGATTTTCTATTGATCATCGATCTCCGGTGACATAGGCTTCACAGTTTGCGGAAAAAATCAGAACGCCGTCATCTCTGAAAGCGCTATTGTCAATGCAAATCCCAGTGAAGCGGGTCGTACCGAGTCATCTCTTCGCCCTGACAACGGGGCATGGAGTTATTCGCCAGGGGTGTCGCATTCATTCCGCGATCCCAGTAAGGGATCATGACGGGCATCGCGCTTACGCCTGGCTGGTCCGACCGCGACCAAGACTGGGGTCCTGATACATTTCTTTTTGCCGCAGCACGTGGAAGGCGGCTTCGGCCAGATGCCGCGCCACGGCTCCAATCGCTTTGGGATGTCCCTTGCGCTGACGCAGCCGCCGGTACAACTGGCTGACGTGCCGCTCCGGGCGCCGCGTATGATTCACCGCCACCGAGTTGGCCGCTTCGGCAAAGGCCCACTTCAAATACCGGTTCACGTCCGTGCGCAGCGGGCCGTAACGCACTTTCCCGCCGCTGGCGTGTACGCGTGGCGTGGTTCCCGCATAACTAGCCAAGTGCATGGCGCTGGGAAATCGCTGGACCTCTCCGATCTCCAACGCGATCGTCGCCGCCAGAATTACGCCCACTCCCGGCATGCTCAACAGCCATTGCATGGCCTCGGTGACTTCGACCAACTTCTCCAGTCGCTGCTCCAGTTCCCGCACCTGGCTGCTTACAAAATCCAACTGCGCCAGCAACTGCCCGCTCACCCAGCGCGTCTGCTCGGGCAAGCGCTGCAGATGGTTCTCCAGTTCGGCGCGTCCGCGTTTCCCGTAGGGATCACTGCATTCGCTCGCAGGCGTTCCCCACTTGGCCAGCGTGGCCGAAAGACGGTTCTTGAGCCGCGTGCGCTGCGCCACCAGCACCAGTCGCGTGCGGGTTAGCTCGCGCAAATCGCGCAGCGGCCCCGGCGGAATCCACACCGTGGGCAGCGTCCCGTTGCGCTGCAAACGATTCAACCCTTGCGCGTCCAGCTTGTCGGTCTTGTTGGTCTGCCCCATCATCAGCTTCGCTTTTCGCGGATGCACCAGCTGCGGCACCAGGCCGGCCTGCTCGATCTCATCAATAATCCAATACCAATTCCCGGTCGCTTCCACCGCCACGGCCGTCCCCGGCTCACTGCCGCTCAGATATTCTCGCACCGCCCCCGGAGCATGTTCCAGACGATGGCCACTGCTTTTTCCGGTCGAGTGGTCTTCCCGGTCTACCCAGCTGTACCGCTTATGCGAATCAAACGCGATATACTCACTCATGCGCGACTCCTTTCCTTAAAGGTTTCCCACCGACAGCGTATCGCTGTAGGCAGGAGTCGCGCTTTCATATTTTCATTCCGAGGCACGCTGCGTGCCGAGGAATCCCTCTTTTGTTGGATTTAAACCAAAGAGGGATTCCTCGCTGTGCTCGGAATGACGCGTTAGGGGACTTTTTCCGCAGCCCGTTCGGCCTTTGTGTTTTCGTTTGATTGTGTGAAAAACCAAAATCACACAAGCTGAAGCTTATGCTACTAGAGATGTCCATGTAGCTTCCTCTCGATGCAATGCTTTAGGCTGACTTTTCGGAAGGATCCACCACGCATCCTTGAGAAATCGACTTCTTGATGAGCCTCGTGCATCATAGGATCGGAAACGGGCGCTGAAAGCGCCAGGAAAGGTCTCATGGCGGCACGCCTGATCGAAAACCTCGCCACCTCGCCGCAATACGCCGCAATCTTCGAGGATGAATCACTCTTGCAGGCCATGCTGGATTTCGAGGCGGCGCTCGCGCGCGCCGAAGCTTCAGCCGGCGAGATTCCGCAGACTGCGGCCGCGGCCATCGGAAAATTCGCGCGCGCGAGTGGTTTCAACGTGACGCAACTGGGCGAACAGGGCCTGCGTGCGGGGACTCTGTCGATTCCGCTGGTGAAGGCGCTGACCGAGCGCGTCCGCGCCGCCGATCCCTCGAGCGCGCGCTTCGTGCACTGGGGCGCGACTAGCCAGGATGTGTCCGACACGGCGATGGTTCTGCTCCTGCGCCGAGCATGGCGATTGCTCGCGGCTGATCATGAGCGATTGCAGGAAAGTTTGCGCCGGGCTTCCGATCAACACGCTGGCACGGTGATGCTCGGGCGAACGCTTTTGCAACCCGCACCACCCATCACGTTCGGGCTGAAAATTGCCGGCTGGTTTGGCGCGCTTCGCCGCGGATGGGTCCGTTTGGATGAAGCCTTGCGCGACGCGATGGTTATCGAATTTGGCGGCGCGAGTGGAACGCTGGCGGCGCTGGGCGACCGCGCGCTCCCCGTTGCGCAAGCGCTCGGCAAGGAACTCGATCTGGCGCTCCCCGAAGCGCCGTGGCATACGCAACGCGACCGCTTGGCGGCGGTCGTGTGCGCCTGCGGAATTTATGTGGGGTCGCTCTCAAAAATGGCCAAAGATGTTTCTCTGCTGATGCAAGGAGAAGTTGCGGAGGCCTTCGAGCCGGGCGGCGAAGGGCGCGGCGGCTCTTCGACGATGCCGCACAAACGCAATCCGATTGCATGCTCGCTGGCCCTGGCCGCAGGCGATCGCGTTCCGGGGCTCGTGGCGAGTTATCTTTTTGGAATGGCGCAGGAGCATGAACGCGCTGTGGGCGGCTGGCACGCGGAATCGGCGACCCTTGCGCACGTCGTGCAGAACACAGGGCTGGCCCTGGTCTCCATGGCGGAGGTAGCCGCCGGTCTGAGCGTCAACAACGCGCGGATGCTGAAAAATATTGCAGACACACGCGGCGTAATTTTCGCTGAGCACGCCATGATTTTGCTGGGCGCGAGCCTGGGCCGTGACGTCGCACACAAATTGCTGGAAGAGGCCGTGCAACAATCCGTGCGGAGCGGACAAAAACTGACCGACGTGCTCGCCTCCATTCCGCAGATTACCAGTGTCTTGTCGGCATCGGAGATCCGGACTCTGGACGATCCGAAAACCTATCTTGGTGCGGCAGAAGTGTTTCGCAAACAATTGCTCTCTGCCACCGACTGAGGATTATTCCCTTGCCCTTCGCAAACATTGACGGTATTCGCCATTATTATCGCCTCGACGGCCGGGACGATCGTCCCACAATTATTTTTTCACATTCCCTGGGTCTCGATCACAGCCAGTGGGACCGTCAGGCGGCGGATTTGCTCCCCCATTTCCGCGTCCTGCGTTACGACATTCGCGGACACGGCGCCACGGATGCCCCGCCGGGAGAATATTCGATCGAGCGCCTGGCGCGAGATATTCTCGGAATCGCCGACGCCGCGGGGGTGGCGCGATTTGCGTTCTGCGGCCTTTCTCTCGGCGGGATGATCGGCCAGTGGCTGGGCGCCAATGCCGGCGAGCGGGTCACACATCTTGTGCTGGCGAATACGTCGCCGCGCTACGGGAATCCGCAAGTGATGGAAGACCGCCGCTCGGCGGTCGCCAAGGGCGGCATGGCGTCGCTCGTCGATGCGATCCTGCAGCGATTCTTCACGCAGGAATCAGTCGCGGCGAACTCGCCCGAAGTGGCTTCGGCTCGCCGGACGCTGTTGGCAACAAATCCTATTGGCTACTCGGGCTGTTGCGCCGCAATTCGCGACATGGATAACATTGCATCCCTCGGTAAGATTCGCACACCCACTCTGATCATTTTCGGCGATCGTGATTTGTCCACTCCGTGGGCGGGCGCCGGCGATGTTCTGGCCGCTTCCATCCCGGGCGCAAAGGCCGTGGGATTTCCCACCGCGCATCTTTCCAATCTTGAAGCGCCACGCTCGTTTTCCGCAGCGTTGCTGGATTTTCTGCAGGTGGGCAGCGGCGATCGTCTCGAGGTTGGCTTCGCAATGCGGCGCCAGGCGCTGGGGGACGCGCACGTGGACCGCTCTATCGCGAACACAACCGGTTTCAACCGCGATTTTCAGGAGATGATTACCCGCTACGCCTGGGGCACGGTATGGACACGTCCGTTACTCGATCAGAGAACGCGCCGCATGCTGGCGATGACGGCGATTGCCGCGCTCGGCCGCTGGGAGGAATTTCGCATGCACATTCGCGCGGGCCTTGCGCACGAACTGGAGCCGTGCGACCTCAAGGAATTGCTGATGCAGGTTGCGATTTACGCGGGCGTTCCGGTGGCCAACACGGGCTTCCATATTGCCATGGAAGAATTGCAACGGCCGGCAGACAAAAAGAATGAATGAGGGGACTTTCCGTCTGAAAGGGACCGCGAACTCCCAAGCCCTGATTAAGCGCCCATTTGCCTGGCCAAGTCGATCATGCTCGTGGAAACCACGTCAAAATCTCCCGGTTTAGCCTTGTCCGGCACACCGACAGGCCCATTACCGAATTCTTTCGGGCGATAGATGAATCCTGTGCGGAGACCATGACCGCGGGCAGCCTGCAAATCGGGGGCGTGGGCCGCGCACATCATCACTTCCTCCGGCTCCAGATCGAGATAATAGGACGCCGAGATGTACACCTCGCGGTCCGGTTTGTAGTGCCTGGCCAATTCAGAGCCCAGAATGGCGTCCCACGGCAACCCGCCGAATTTGGCCAGGTTGGTCATCAGCGCGATATTGCCGTTCGAAAGCGGAGCGATCACGTATTTCTTTTTTAAACGCGTGAGCCCCTCGACAGAATCAGGCCAGGGTTTGAGCCGGCGCCAGACGTGAGTCCAGGAGACTTTTTCTTCTTCGGTGAGTCCTTCTATTTTGAATTGCTTGAGCAAGTCATCCAAGATCATGCGATGCAGGTCATCGAGTCTGGTCCAGGGGATCTCTCCCTTGCGCACCTTGTCCATCGCCGGTTTATATCCGAGGCGCCAGCGGTTGGCAAAGTCCACCCAGTTGATGTTCAGGCCTTTGGCATTGCCCCAGGCAATGCCCTCGGCTATCACTGAACTGCGCCAGTCCACAACCGTGCCAAATGTATCAAATACGAGCGCCTTCACATTGGCCAGTTCGGGCTTCACTTCCTGTGGATTGCGCGCCGCCTGCTGCGCAAGAACCGGGGAAGGTTCAGAAAACGAAATCGCCGCGGCACTGGCGCCGGCGGCCACCAGAAACCCGCGGCGATCTAGCTTGAGCCCCATACTACCGCCCTTCTCTTATGAACCGGAGTTTCTGACTTGAACGCGCTACTTCGCGTCCATAGCCACTTTGTTGCCGTTCTTCACGGTGACGAGCGCAACGATATTTTCGCCGCTTTCGGTCAGCACGAGTTTGCCGTCGGCGGTGTGCATCATGTTACGGACGACGCCCCCACCGGCCGGGATCGCCCAGGATTGAAATTTCTCGGTCTGGGGATCAAAGCGCACCAACGTGTTGGGCCGCACCGCCGATTCGCTGTACCAGATGATTCCGTTCACTGAAGTGATTCCGTAGGGGCGCGATTCACGTCCGCCTGGAGATGGCCACTCGGCAGTCATTTTTCCAGTTTTGGTATCGAAGCGGCCCAAATAGCCGCGCGAATAATCCGTGTAGTAGAGAACATCGTCAGAGGTGACAGCCACGCGCCGTGGACGGCTCTCTGGATTCGGCAGAACGTATTCGTGAATCTCCATCGTTTGAGGATCGATGCTGGCGATTTTGTTGGAACCGAACTCGACAAAGTAGGGAACGCCCTTCGAGGTTACGATCATCCCGTAGGGATTCGCTTTCGGCGTGGGCGGCGTCGCTATTTTTGACTCGCCTGTCTCGGTGTCGAGGTGCCCCACTTTGTTCGCGCCTTGTACCGTAAACCAGATGTTGCCCTTTTGGTCGAAGACCGGCGTGTGGGGATCGCGCGCTTCGGGGTCCAGAGGATACTCGGTAAATTTTCCGGTTTTCGGGTCGAGCTTGCCGATGTAAGCCTTGAAGTTTGCCGTAAACCAGATGTTGCCCTGCTTGTCCATGATCAAGCCATGCGGGCCGGACCCGGGCGTCGCTGTCCGGTATTCCTTGATCTCGCCCGTCTTGGGATCGATGTGGCCCAGCAAGCTGGCCATCTGCCCCGAGTACCAAATCGTGCCGTCTGGCGCGGCGAGTGGATCATGGGGCCGCGATCCGGGCGTGGGCAGTTTCCACTCCTGGAAGGAAACTTCGACGTTTCCGGGGACCACTACCGCCGGGGGCGCGGGCCTCTCCGGAAAATTCTTGATCAAATAATTTGTGACCACATCCACTTTGTCCGCCGGCAGGTTGGCGCCTGCATTCCTCATCATGGCCACAGTGGTCTTCCATTCCTCGGCGTTATGTCCGGAATTGGTGATGTTGCCAAGACTGTGGCAGGCGGCGCAGACGATTTGAACGGTTTCCTTGCCCTCCCCGTCGGGAAGCTGAACGGCTCCGCGCGTCTGCCCTGGATTCTGGCTGCGCGCAGGAAGCGCGGTGAACAGGAAAAGCGCCACGATCAAAGTCGAAATCGATTTTGTCGGCATAGATCCTCCATCCAGCTTGTTAGAAGACAGAACCCGCTACCACGTTTCATCAAGTTACCCAGGAAATCATACTCGCGAATGTCTGGCTTGCAATTCTGGGCAGATTATAGCACCGGACGCTGTTCTCACGGCGGGGAGAGCAATTCGGCAGATACAGGCCAACCGATTTACGCTGGCTCGATGGGCACAACATCGACCGAGACGTCCAGCCAATGGTGCTGGCCACCAATCAAGATTCCTTTGGTGGGCCCAACGTCTTCGTAGTCGCGCCCCCAGGCAACCGTGACATGGGAGTCGGACGGCATCAGACCGTTCGTCGGATCGAAATCCACCCATCCAAATCCCGGCAAATAAACGCTGACCCATGCATGGGAGGCATCGGCGCCGCTCAAGCGAGCCTTACCCGGCGGAGGGCGGGTCGCGATGTACCCGCTGACGTACCGGGCGGCGAGCCCCATCGAACGCAGGCAGCAGATCTGCAAGTCTGCGAAATCCTGGCAGACTCCCTTTCGCGACTGGAAGACGTCCGCGATGGGAGTGCCCACCTTGGTCGACCCCGGCAGGAACTTGAAGTCATGGTAGATACGTTCCGTCAGATCGAGAACGCATTGCAGGTAGGGCCGCCCAGAAGCAAATGAAGCGCGCGCATATTCGGCCAGTTCCGAAGACAGGGGCACATGCGGAGATTCGAAACTGAATTGGCGAGCTGTGAGCGTGTCCGAGTCCGACGAGGCTGTAAGCATCTGAAGGACTTGTTCCCACGAAGGACCCTGGGAAAGATCGGGCTGAGCGGGCGGATCCACTTGTACTTCGCTCTGAGCGGCGATCCGCAGCACGATGTGCGGCTCCTGGAGACTGAACCACGTCATATAATTGCCGAAATAATCGAGGCCGACAGTGCGCACCGCGGGCGAGGGCAATACAAAAAGTTCGTGCCGGAGACACACTTGCGCGCCGTGATCCCGCGGCCGCAAACGCACAATATTGTGCGACAGCGGGATCAACTCTTCGTATTCAAACCGCGTGGCGTGCGTGATGCGATATATCACGTCCCGGGCTCCTCCCGGATGCCGCTGACTTCCCGCGACACCACAGCGTGAGAGAAATACTGTTGAGCGATAGCCTCAGAGAGTTGTCCCGATTGATCCAGGATGCTGGAAAGCAGCTCGTCCAGGCCCTCCCGCCGGCGGTCGAGCGGCAGTGCGCACAATTTAGCAAAATCGGTCAATTGAATTGAAGTGCGCAACTTCAAGAGCAATCGCTGATCGTAATTACGATCCGGATGCCCGGTGTCGCGAGGCAGTGCGCCGAGATGCTGCTCGATCAGACCCAATTGGAAAGCCACGGCGCGGGGGTTACTTTCATCCGCCAGCAGGAGGTCCGCGATCGCGTGCGTCTCCAGGTGGGTCAAGTACCTGCGGCGATACGTGAGCGAGCTATCCGCGATTTCCAAAACCGATTCCAGCAGGACCGGGTCCGCCCCCGGCTCGACGAGCGTATCCCGCAGGAGGTGCGCGATGAACGAAACTCGCTCGATGCGACGGCCCATATCGAGGAATCTCCAAGCCTGGCCACGGGTCATGGAATCCGCCGAGAGCCCAACAAATGCGGCCAGGGTCACGATGAGGCTGTCGAGAAGTTCGAGCACTCCGGCGGCCGATTCGCCGGGCCCGGTCCTGAAATTTGAAACGGTGCGGTAAATCTTCTGGAGAATGCGCCAGGCATCGGTGGAAACTGTATCGCGCAGAATTCTTGCCAGGCGGTGAACGTTGGCGACGGTGCTTCGGAGACCTTCGCCATGGACTTTTCCGAGCAATGCCTCGATAAATTCGCGCTCCAGTTCCGTGCCCGCAGACTTGAAGGATTTCGCTCTGCAAGCGGAGGTCAAAATCTTGATCGCATGCCCGTTTTCGACGCCGCTGGGGTCGGTCATTAATGCGAGCGCTCCACGCGCCAGTCGCGCCTGCGCATCGGTACGTTCCCCATAGCGTCCCAGCCAAAACAGGTCCTCGGCGATGCGGCTGGGCAGGTCACTGCCGCCCCGGCTCAAGGGTATTGGCTGGCTTGACGAAGGGAGCAACGTTACCGGACTCACTGGTCCGTCAGAAAGGATCCAGGTGTCTTTGCTGCGCCCGCCTTTTTGCAGGGACACCACCAGCGATTCATTCGACTTCGTGATTCGCGACAGGCCTCCCTGCATGACCGTATAAGAATCTCCATAGGCCGCCAGGTACGAGCGAACCACAAACCTGCGCGGCTGCACTTGATCGTCGATGAATGCTGGCGTCGTGCAGGACATCACTTGCTTTTGCGCGACGTATTTTGCGGGACGGTCCTTGATCTTGCGCGAAAGGTCTTCGAGTTCCTCGCGCGTGAGGCTCGGACCGAACACGGGATCTTCTCCCACCGTGGGGTAAGCCGACTTGATCACCATTTCCTGCAAATGTTCGAGGACATACGCGAGTTCGCCCGACTGCCCGCACCACCACGTTTGCACCGACGGAAGTTTCAATTCCTCGCCGAGTAGATACCGGCAAAGGGAGGGCAAAAAGGGAAGAAACCCCGGAGCTTGCAATATTCCGCTGCCCACAGCATTTGCGACGGCTACGGTGCCCCTGCGAATCGCCTGCGTCAATCCCGGCACCCCGAGGTAGGAATGGGGATTCAGCTCCAGAGGATCGCAAAAATCATCATCGACCCTCCGCAGAATTACGTCCACGCGCTGCAATCCTCCAAGAGTCTTCAAATAAACAATGGTGTCGCGAACGGTCAGGTCGTTGCCTTGCACCAGCGAATAGCCCAAATATCGTGCCAGGAAGGAGTGTTCGAAATACGTTTCGTTGTAGGGGCCGGGTGTGAGCAGGACCACGCGAGGATTCTCATGATTGGCGGGGGCCAGCGAAGCCAGCGTTTCGCGCAGCGAAACGAAGAACGGCGCGAGGCGTTGCACATTGCATTGCCGGAACACGGAAGGCAGCGCCCGCGAGAGGACGATCCGATTCTCCAGGGAATAGCCCGCACCCGAAGGGGCCTGCGTGCGGTCGGTAAGCACGGCGTAGTTTCCATCTTCCATGCGCACCAGATCGGCGGCGTACAGGTGCAGCCAGCGGTTGAACGGCAATTTCATGCCGTGACACGGGCGGAGAAATCCGGGATTGGCCCACAACAATTCCGGCGGGAGCAAACCTCTGAAAATAGTTTCCGCAGGCCCATACAGATCCGCCAGCAGACGGTCCAGCAGGTGCGCGCGCTGGATTAAGCCTTCGCATACGCCGTCCCATTGCGTCCTGGGAATCAGCAGCGGAATGAAATCAAGACTCCACGGCCTGTCGAGTCCATTCGGATCGCCGTAGACGTTATGCGTGACGCCGTTCTCATGAATGAGCCGCCTCGCGTGCTCTCTTCGGTGCCGGAATTCCTCCGGGCCAAATTCATCGAGCATGGAAACAAATCCGCGCCAGTACGGGCGGATTGTCCCATCCGGCTGCATCATTTCATCGGGGAAAGAAGGATTCAGCGTGTAGTGATCGGCAAATCCGCGTGAAACGATATGATGCGTTTCGACGCTGTCCGGAAGATTGGGTCCTTGCATATTTGCTGTCGACACTTTATTGCATTCTCAAGTCCAGCGTGAAGGGAAATTCCTTATTTATTTTCTCTTCGCCTGCGACCATGGGTCCCGGCGTATGTCCAAACTTGAAAAATCGTGATATGCGCCGGCTCTCCGCTTCGTAAGCATTCACCGGAAATCGGTCATAGCCCCGCCCGCCCGGATGCACGACGTGATACGTGCAGCCGCCAATGGACCTTCCCGACCAGGTATCCACGATGTCAAAAACCAGTGGAGAATGAATCTTGATCGTCGGATGCAGGCAATTGGGCGGCTGCCAGGCGCGATAGCGCACGCCCGCCACGAATTGCCCATTGGTTCCAGTCGGATGCAGAGGCACGCGCCTGCCGTTGCAGGTGATCATGTGCCGCGGATCGACCATTCCGCCGGCCAGCACTTGCAGCCGTTCGAGCGAAGAGTCCACCGCGCGCGAAGTCCGGCCCGCAATGGCCTCCTCACCCAGGACGTGCCAGGGTTCAATCGCCTGGCGAAGTTCCAGCTCAATCCCGCGATGCTCGATCGCGCCATGGAGCGGAAATCGAAATTCAAAATGCGGCGCGAACCACTCCACGCGGAGCGGATAACCGGCCTCGTTCAGCTCCTCGACGATGTCTTCGAGATCCATGCGGATAAAATAGGGCAGCATGAAGCGGTCATGAATTTCCGTGCGCCATTTCACCAGGTCCTGGTGGTACGGCTCTTTCCAGAAGCGCGCGATCAGCGATCGAAGCAGAAGGTGCTGCGTCAGGCTCATCCTCGAATGCGGAGGCATTTCAAAGGCGCGCATTTCCAGCAGCCCCAATCTTCCGGAGGCGGACTCGGGCGCATAAAGTTTATCGATGCTGAATTCCGCGCGATGCGTGCTGCCTGTTGCATCGACCAAAAGATTTCGGAAGATGCGGTCCACCAGCCAGGGCGCGACGCCGGAATTTTCCGGGATTTGCTGGAACGCAATTTCCATTTCGTAGACCTGATCGTTGCGCGCTTCGTCGATGCGCGGCGCCTGGCTGGTGGGTCCGACAAATAGCCCGCTGAACAGGTAGGAGAGCGCCGGGTGATTGTGCCAGTATCCAATCAGGCTGCGCAGCAATCCCGGATTGCGCAGGAGCGGAGAGTCCGCCGGGCACGCAGCGCCCACGAGAATATGATTGCCGCCGCCGGTGCCGGTGTGGCGCCCGTCGAGCATGAACTTTTCCGTGGCCAGCCGGCTCAGCCGCGCCTCCTCGTAAAGAGCTGTCGTATTCTTCACCAATTCATCCCAGCTGGCGGACGGATGGAGGTTCACTTCAATCACGCCGGGATCGGGCGTCACCTTGATGGTGTGCACGCGTGGATCGTACGGCGGAGCATAGCCCTCGATGAGCACCGCCATTCCGAGATCTGCCGCGGTGTCTTCCACGGCCGCGACGAGCGCCAGATAATCATCCAGAGTTTTTTGCGGAGGCATGAACACACGCAAGATTCCGCCGCGAACTTCCGCGCACAACGCGGTGCGAATGATCCAGGGCGCCGATTGGCCAGGGACGGAAGGCAACTCTAGAGCGACAGTCCGTTTGCGTGGCCGCGCGCGGTTGGGACCGAGCTCCATCTTCTGCTCCACCAGTCCCTGCATCGAGCTAAATTCGGTAGCCTCGGCGGGGTACTGCATCCGCCTGGACATGGCCGCGCGGTCGGCCAGTGCCGAACGAACTTCCATGGGGTCTTGCTCGGCAATGTGCGGGTACTCGGATTTTTTTACCCAGGGAATCGAGTCGAGCGGCAAACGGAAACCCATGGGCGAGTCGCCGGGAACCAGATACATCCGCTCGGGACGAAATGTCCACGCTCCGCTCACCCACTCGGACGTTCCATCGGTAAAGTATTCGCGCTTGAGCGGCAAGGCGAACCCCACGACTTCGTCCAACCCTTGCTCGAAAACGCGCGCCAGCCGCGCCCGGTCCTCGGCATTGTCCAGGTTACTTTCCAATGGATCGACGTTGACCGGAAGACGCCGCTCCTTCCAGAGGTAATACCAGGCGTCTTCATATCCTGCCTGGGCATGCGCGGGATTCACGCCCAGCCGCTCGGCCAGGTTAAGAATAAATGCTCGAGCGCAGTGGCTGGTCTGCTTGCCGGGGACGTTTTCATCCGCCTGCAACGAGGTGTCCTGCCAGATCGGCTCGCCGTCCTTGCGCCAGTACAGCCCCAGCGTCCAGCGCGGCAGGGATTCGCCCGGATACCACTTGCCCATGCCGTGATGCAGCAATCCGCCGGGGGCGAAGCGGTCGCGCAACCGTCGAATCAGTGTGTCGGCGAGGGGGTATTTCTTGGGACCCATCGCGGCGATGTTCCATTCCTCGCCGTCCATGTCGTCGATGGAAACGAACGTGGGCTCGCCACCCATGGTCATGCGCACATCGTGCGTATTGAGGTCGGCATCCACTTGATGGCCGAGCGATTCAATCTCGATCCATTGCTCGTCGGTGTATGGCTTGGTGACGCGCGGGTCCTCCAGAATGCGCGTGACGGACATGGAAAATTCAAACGAAGTCCTGACCCGGTCTTTTGTTCCAGTCGCAGTTTCCGCTTCGGAGGCGAGTTCATCTTTAACGATGGCTTCGTCGTCCGGAGAAAAATTTCCCGTGATCGCCGCGGCGGTCACCGGATCGGCCGAGCATGCCAGCGGAATGTGCCCCTCTCCCACAAACAGCCCCGAAGTCGGATCGAGACCCACCCAGCCCGCGCCGGGCAGATACACTTCGGTCCACGCGTGCAGGTCGGTGAAATCTTTTTCCGTGCCACTGGGGCCATCGAGCGATTTCACGTCGGGCGCAAGCTGAATCAGGTAGCCGGAAACAAACCGCGCCGCCAGTCCCAGTTGGCGGAACAATTGCACCAGCAGCCAGGCGCTATCCCGGCAGGAACCGCTTTGCAGCCGCAGCGTCTTCTCCGGAGACTGAACCCCCGGCTTCATCCGGATCAAATATTTGATCATGTGATGAATGTGCTGGTTTATCTCAACAAGAAAGTCTATGGTGCGGAGTTTTTCCTTGCGCAATTCCTGCGCCAGCACGGGCAGCTTCTTCCCCGGCCGGCGCACTTTGCGGTAGGGAGCCAGTTCTCTCAACAGCACAGGGTCGTACTGGAAAGGAAATTCTTCCGCGTATTTTTCAAGGAAAAAATCAAACGGATTGATGACGGTCATGTCCGCCACCAGGTCCACTTCCACGGAAAATTCCTTGGTCTTCTTGGGAAAGATCAGCCGCGCGAGGCGATTGCTGTACGGATCCTGCTGCCAGTTCAGGTAATGATCCGCCGGAGTAACTTTGAGCGAATAGCTTTCAATCGGCGTCCGGCAATGCGGAGCAGGGCGCAGCCGCACCACGTGCGGCGAGAGCCATACGGGCTTCGTATAGCGATAGAGGGTCTTGTGATTCAGTGCGACTCGGATGCTCATCGAAGTTCATGCCAATAGGCGTATGCATTACCTGCGCGCATTCCCTTCGAAATTTGCGCGTTCTACCGCACCTGAATTATACCGGGCTGGGCCGGCTAAACTCCCTTTCAACTTTTTTATGCGTCGGATATGAAACCGAAGGGCTAATCGCGGAACACTTAGCTCGATTCATCGGACCAATAAGGCCACCAAATGGTTGACCCCTTGAAAAGTCGCAAGAGGATGGGGCGCACGACTTCCGCTACATTAAGCTCGAATCGCGAGGTTCGGCGATCCCAAATCCGCTTCCGCTCCTCAACGAGCTGGCGGATCGAGAACAATCCACGCGGCTTCTTTCGCAAATTGCTTCCGAGGTGCGCTCTTTTTGTTCTTGCCTTTATCCCCGCACACCACAGCGTGTGATGATTCCTCGGGCAAAGGATCGGGATGTACTGTCTGATTGTGCATTCTGGCGAGACCAGCGGTTATCGAGGCGAGCGAATAACCCTCATGGCCCGCCAGAACGACGGACGGTTCTCTATTCTCTCGGAGCAGTACGATAGAGAGGTAGACTGACATTGGATCGCCATCATCGCTATCCTCAAAGGCTGCGGAGCTTGGGCGCCAACGGTTTTCATTTTTGTCGAAGATACAGTGACAGGGAGGGATTCTTCGGAAAAGACTTGCACCGTCCTCTATCGATGGATCGTCAGGGAAGTTTTCCGAACAGAAGGACATGATTTTTTGGCTTATCGCGTCATTCCGAAAGACGATCAATCCATTGGCTTAGAACGCCCTGGTCAATCTCATCCTCTATGGGTTCTTCCCCAGATTGGAGGTCCTCGGCGAAAAAACTAACTTCATCTGGGGAATCAATATCAATTTCGATGTTGATCCCTCCCGTATGCCACTCCAACAGTACGCCCCCGCGAACCTTTGGTACAACGTGAGGGACGGGCGTGCCCCGGCGCATTAGATGGGCTAAGAGCCCAACCGCAAAGGCAACATTCTCCTTGCTGATTGGCTTCGCATTGTAGGAATTCCAGCCCCCGGGTAATTCTAGTAGCTCAATCAGCCTGTGCACGGCGTCCACGTATTCGGGCGTGGCACTGCCGGCACTCTTGATGTCAAGTGCGAGGACTCTTTCAAACCCGCGCGCGAAGATAGGCTTTTGCGGCGCTTCTGATTGCCATTTGGGATCCGTATAGAGGACGTGCATATCTCGCAATGCGAAGTAGCCGCGCGCTTTTCGCGCAGCTTGCTTTGAAACTGCTGACGCGTGGGGCCAGATTTTTGATTCGATCAAGTTCTGAGTCAAGTTTGCAACTACTCCTCTGTAATCACTTTTAGCTGAGCCCTCGAAAGTGCCGTACGGAGACTCCTTGCCTTCAACTCTGCCCTCGCAACGGCTTCTTTCAGCTGCTGCAGGTCACTCTCGTCCATTCCAAAGAAGGCCTCATCAAGTTTGGTGCCACGATGATACGCTATTTTGAGAGTGTGCATGATCACGGTTGCTTCCGGTGGTATTTCGACGTTATTGCCGAAAACTGGCCGTATATCCGTCAAAATCCTCAAGCTATGCACTGATCGCTCATGTTCAGATCTGAGGAAAGCAATTTTGGCGGACCGAGTAATCCCTTCGATGTCTAGAAATTCCTGGATCCGTTTTCTAAACTGACCGATTGCATCACCTGCCGCGGGGAAGTCGGATCGCGCCATGGATTGCATTGATTCAGAAACATCATTCGCAAAATCCTTTAACTCGCTATCTGAATATACTTTAGCAAAATTGAGGCCTACAACGGCGTCGACGATCTTTTCAAGATCTGCTCGCAAGAGTCCCGGAATCGGGGCAATGTTCCCGGATGAAACGCTCCCACCCTCCACCTTCTGAGCCGCTGCGTTCAGCTCAGTGCGAAGTTGGGCGGCAACTTGGTCAGACAGTTGAGCGAGCTTTACCAGGCCCAATTGATGTTCTGGCGGAATACGTAGGTATGGCACCTGCTACTCTTCCTCCGCTTCTTTAGATGCGGTACTTGCTGTTGTTGACGTACTGCGGTTGGCCTTGACAACAGCGGTAGGTACCCATCTCGTTGCCACTATATAGCATAGCCGATTAAACGCGAACAAGTGTCGAGCAAAACCCCTGCCAACATCCTTAAAGTGAACTCCGGAGGAGATCCCCAAGTATGACGAATAGTAAAGTGGAGATGAAACTAACCAGCGCTAATGTGCCGGGCCCCACATCTTTAATGCGTTTGCGAGGGCGCAACAGATACAGTTAACCAGCTCCACCTTGCAACTACCCCCGCGCTTCCATCGGCGTATAAGGCCGTGGACCATGCCCCAAGTAGACCTGCCTGGGCCGCGCGATCTTCTGTTCCGGGTCAAGCAGCATCTCCTCCCACTGCGCGATCCAGCCGCTGGTGCGCGGGATGGCGAACAGGACGGGGAACATGGTGACCGGAAAACCCATGGATTGGTAGATCAGCCCGGTATAGAAGTCCACGTTGGGATAGAGTTTGCGGGAAACGAAGTAATCGTCTTCGAGGGCGATGCGCTCGCATTCCAGGGCAATGTTGAGCAGGGGATTGCGCCCCATGATTTCAAACACGCCGTCGGCCACGTGCTTGATGATGCGGGCGCGCGGATCGTAATTCTTATACACGCGGTGACCGAAGCCCATCAGCTTGGTTTCGCCGGCCTTCACGCGCTTGATGAACGCAGGCACGTTGGCGAGCGAGCCGATCTCGAGCAGCATGCGCAGGACTTCTTCATTGGCGCCGCCGTGAAGCGGGCCGTAGAGCGCGGCCGTGGCCGCCGCCGTGGCCGAGAAGGGGTCCACGTGCGAGCTGCCCACGCAGCGCATGGCGTTGGCGGAGCAATTCTGCTCGTGGTCAGCATGCAGAATGAAGAGGATATCCAGCGCGCGCTCCAGCGTGGGATTGGGACGGTACTTGAGCTCGGACGTCTTGAACAGCATGTTCAGGAAATTTCCGGGGTAGCTCAGTTCGTTGTCCGGATACGCAAACGGCATGCCCAGGCTGTGCCGGTAGGAGAATGCCGCCAGCGTGGGCATCTTGCCGATCAAGCGGTACGTCTGCTTGCGGCGCGATTCCTTGTTGAAGATGTCCTTCGCTTCGGGATAAAACGTCGACAGCGCGGCGATGGCGGAAATCATCATGCCCATGGGGTGCGCGTCGTAGTGGAAGCCGTCCAGGAATTTCTTCACGGACTCGTGGATGAACGTGTGGTGCGTGATGTGGTAGGTCCACTCTTCGAGTTGCGCGCGGCTGGGAAGCTCGCCGTGCAAAATTAAATAGGCGGTCTCGAGATACGTGCTCTTCTCGGCGAGTTCCTCGATGCCATAGCCGCGGTAGCGCAGGATGCCTTTGTCGCCGTCGATGAACGTGATCTTGCTTTGACACAGGGCCGTGTTGCTGAAGGCCGGGTCGTAGCTCATCATCCCGAAGTCTTCGGCGTCGACCTTGATTTTGCGCAGGTCGATGGCGCGGATCGTGTCATGGGTGATGGGAAGTTCGTAGCTCTTCCCGGTGCGGTTATCGGTAATGGTAATCGTGTCCCGGCTCATGCGGGGTGTCCCTTCGGTGGCAACCTTCGCTTCAGGTTTGATTGGATTCATGGTGCTTCCCGCTTGCAAGCAAAATAGGCACGTAGGAATTTACACTATCTTTCGATTTTCCGGGAGTAGTATCCGCTGGAAATCCCAGGTCGGGACCGGAGGGAGACTCCCTCTAAGTGTGATGAGCCGAACGCCCCAGGGGCTGCGTCGAATCTGCGGCTACAGCATCTAAACGACGTATACCAGGCAAAAATAGTTCCTTACCAACGGAAAGGACTGGCAACCCACTATGATCCAGACGATTCGCTCGGAAGAGCGTTATCACGATGAAACGGATTGGCTTAACACCTATGGGCATTTCTCGTTTGACCATTATCACGACCCCAAAAACATGAATTTTGGCCCGTTGCGGGTATTTAATGACGACGTGGTCGCTCCGGCGGGCGGCTTCCCGTTCCACGGGCATCGGGAGATGGAAATCGTCACCTACGTCATTGAAGGCGCCCTCGAGCACAAGGACAATATGGGGAATACTGGGGTAATCCGTCCCGGAGAAATCCAGCGCATGAGCGCGGGGACCGGCGTGCGCCATTCCGAATATAACCATTCAGAGAAAGATCCCGTGCACCTGTTACAGCTCTGGTTCCTGCCTGCTGTCCAGCATCTGCAGCCGTCGTGGGAGCAAAAAAGTTTTTCGCTGGCGGATCGCTCCGGCAAGTTGCTTCCGATTGCCGTGCCCGCAGGAAAGAACGGGAACAATGGGGCGACCACTGTCCAGATTCATCAGGACGCCACCATCTACACGTCGCTCCTCGCGCCCGGCCAGTCCGCAACACACAAACTAGGTGAAGGACGCCGCGCCTACATCTTCGTCATCGGCGGCAATTTGAAATTGAACGGGGAAACGCTGAGGCCGGGTGATCAGGCTCGCGTCACCAGCGAGCGAGAATTGCAACTTGCCGCGGCGCCTGATTCAGGGGCCACCCCGGCAGATTTCCTTCTCCTCGACCTGCCGTAAGCACACATTCTCTGTGCCCTCGGTGTCCTCTGTGTTTCAGATTTTTCCAATGCGATGTACCACAGAGAACACAGAGGGCACAGAGAAAATCAAGCAGTCAGATTTAATCAGGAGGGTTGCCAGACTAGAGCGATCAGGAAGCGCTGCGATCGACGGCAGGATGACGCACGTCGCTTCCCGCAACCATGTAGATCACATCCTCGGCGATGTTGGTGGCGTGGTCGGCGATGCGCTCCAGATTTTTTGCTACCAGGATCAGCTCGAACGCAGGAAATACAACCGAGGAGTCGCCCATCATGTAGGTCAGCAGCTCACGGAAGATCTGGTCGCGCAACTGGTCCACTTGATCGTCGCGGGAGAGCACCGATCGCGCCAGCTCGATATCGCGGCGCACCAATGAATCGAGGCTGTCACGCATCATCTTTTCGGCGAGTTCACCCATTCGCGGCAGGTCCACGTAAGGCTTGACGCGGGGATGGTGCACGATGCGCGTCGCCGAATGAGCGATGTTTACCGCTTGATCCCCAATTCGCTCCAGGTCGTTATTGATGCGGGCAATGGCTAGCACGAACCGCAGATCCGCAGCCATCAGTTGTTGCAAGGCCAGCAGTTGCACCACGCGGTCGTCGATCTCGATCTGCAACTCGTTGATGGCGTTTTCTTCGCTGAGCACAGAGTTGGCGAGTTTTTCATCCCCCTCCAGCACAGAGTGGATACCCTGGTGCACGGCGCGCTCCGCAAGACTGCCCATCCAGAGCAGCCGCTCCTTTAGCTCTTCCAGATCGCGTTCAAAATGACGTTCCATTCGTTAAGCCCTCTCCGCGCCCACGCCACCGTGGCCGTTGCTCCCAGTGTGACTCACTTTTCGTAAAGACTGCGATGCAAAAAATCGATAACTTGCTTTCATTATTCCACGCGCAGGCCAGGCTGGATCATCCGAAGCGGCCCGTAATGTACGCCTCGGTGCGAGGATCGGAAGGCGTCGTAAACATGTGGCCCGTCGGCGAAAACTCAATCAGGTCGCCATTCAGCATGAACGCGGTTGAATCGCTGACGCGCGCCGCCTGTTGCATGTTGTGGGTGACGATGACCAGCGTGCAGGTCGGTTTAAGCTCGAACAACAACTCCTCGATCTTCGCCGTATTGACCGGGTCGAGCGCGGAGCACGGCTCATCGAGAAGAAGCACTTCGGGATCCACGGCGAGAGCCCGCGCGATGCACAACCGCTGCTGTTGCCCGCCGGACAGGGCATACGCTGATTTGTGCAGCTTGTCCTTCACCTCGTCCCAAAGCGCCGCGCGGCGCAAGCTTTTCTCGACCGCATCGTCGAGGCGTCCTTTGTGCCCATTAATCCGCAGCCCGTACGCCACATTTTCGTAAATCGATTTGGGAAACGGATTGGGCTTCTGGAACACCATGCCCACCATGCGGCGCAACTTGGTAACATCCAGCGTGAGAATATTTACGCCATCCAGGGCAATTTCCCCCTCCAGGCGCGTGTGACGGAGCGTTTCGTGCATCCGGTTCAGGGTGCGGAGCAGCGTCGATTTGCCGCAACCCGACGGGCCGATCATTGCCGTGACGCGATTGGTGGCCACGTCCATCGAGACGTTGTGAAGCGCATGATTCTTCCCATAGAAGAAATTGAGCTTGGTGACTTTCATGCGCAGCGTGTTGGCGCCAGGTGTGGTCATTGCAGGAGTGTGAGCGGCCGCCTTAGTCACAGAAGTCGCTGCCGCAGCCCCCGAATTCCCCGTAAGTGGGAAAGCCGAATTCATCGTCAGGTCCTCTCATAGGAAGCCCCACGCGTCAGAAACGCGCGAACCAGAATATTGGTCACCAGGACCAATCCGAGCAACACCAGTCCCGCAGCCCACGCTTGCCGGTGCCAGTCCTCATACGGCCCCGTTGCGTAGGTGTAAATCACAACTGGAAGCGACGACGTCGGCTGATCCCAGCCGGGACTCCAAAAGCGATTACCGAACGCAGTGAACAGCAGTGGTGCGGTTTCGCCCGCCACGCGCGCCAAAGCCAGCAGGACGCCAGTCAGAATGCCGCGCGAAGCAGCGGGCAGCACCACGGTCGCGATCATGCGCCACTTGTTTGCGCCCAGGGCGAAGGAGCCCTCGCGCAAGGCACGAGGCACGTCGCGCAAAAAACTCTCCGTATTGCGAATTACCGTCGGGATCACCATGATCCCCAGCGCGAATCCTCCTGCCAGAGTCGAAAAGTGATGCATCGGCATCACGACCAGGGCGTAGGCAAAAATACCGATTACGATCGATGGCACACCGTTCAGCAAATCCGCCGTGTAACGAACCATAAACGGGACGGTCCGCCCGCCGAATTCCGCCAGGTATACCCCGCCGAGCAATCCGATGGGAACACCAAACAGCGTCGCCAGTAGCAACAGTTTCAAACTACCCAAAATCGCGTTAGCCATCCCTCCCCCGGCCTCGCCGACGGGAGCGGGGAGCCGCGTGAAGAAGCTCCAGGAAAGATCCTTTCCGCCATTGTAAATGAGGTAGCCAAGGATGAAAAACAGCGCCGACACCGTGAGCAAGGCGCACAGTCCAGTGAGCGAGAGCATCACCACATTCAGCGACTTACGCCAAAGCAATCGGGCGCTCATGTCGGCAGCACCCCGCTGCCCCGCGCCGTGGTAACCAAAATCAGTAGCCGCGCGAGGCCATTCAGCACAAACGTCAGGAGAAACAGCACCAGGCCTAATTCAATCAGTGCGCTCAAATACAGGTTTCCAGTCGCCTCTGAAAATTCATTGGCCAGCACCGCCGCAATCGAGTACCCCGGTGAGAATAAAGACGCTGCGATCTTGGGATTGTTACCCACGACCATGGTTACGGCCATGGTCTCGCCAAGCGCCCGCGCCAACGCTAGAAACACGGAACCAAAGATGCCAATCCGCGCGGCCGGCACGACCACTTTCCAGGTGGATTCCCATTTGGTCGCGCCCAGGGCGAGTGCGGCTTCCCTCTGGTCCCGCGCCACTGCCAGCAGGACTTCGCGGGACACCGAGAGAACAAAGGGCACAATCATGATTGCCAGAACCATCCCCGCAGTCAGAAATCCGATGCCATACGCCGGCCCCTGAAATAGCGGCAGGAATCCCAATGTCTTTTTGAGCGCCGGCTGGATCGTCGTGCGCATGATGGGCACGAGCAGAAATACGCCCAGCAATCCGTAAATTACGCTGGGAACCGCGGCCAGCAAATCGCTGACGAATGTAAGCGAGGAAGAAAGTTTGGGAGGAGCAAGCTCCGCCAGGAAAATTGCGCCTCCCACGCCTAGGGGAACGGCAATCACAAGCGCCACCGCCGAAGTCACCAAAGTTCCGTAAATGAACGGCAGAGCGCCGAAATCGCCGGCAACCGGGTCCCAGGTTTTCGTAATGAAAAAGCTCCAGCCAAACTTTGCCCGTGCTTCCGCCGAAAGAACCCAGAGCTGGTACACCAGCAGCACGTTAATCAGCAGGAGGGTCGCCGCCGCAATTAGCGTAACGAGATGGGCAATCTCGTCAGCGCCTCGAATACGGCGCAGCAACGCCCGCGGACTCCATGCGAGATCCGTGGGCGATGCTGCATTGGGTGTCGTAGCCATTTCAGGTCTAGTAGATTCGGACTTCACTACTCGAAAGGTTACTGAATCTTCGCGATCGCTTTCATTTCCTTGGCGACGACGTCTTTGGGCAGCTTTGCATACGCCAACCCTTCACAGTATTGCTGCCCGTCTGTCATCATCCACTTCAGGAAGTCCTTGACGGCGTCTCGCTTGGTCGCGTCGCTGAACTTCGAAGGGATAAGCAGCCACGTGAAGCTTGCGATGGGATAAGCTGCCTTGTTCTCCGGAGCGTTTGTGATGGAGACTCGGAAATCGTCCGGCATGGCCTTGGAGACCGCAGCAGCGGCCGCCGAAACACTGGCCAAGTCCGCCTTCACAAAGGCGCCTGCAGGATTCTTTACCCGGCCATAGGCGATCTTATTCTGGATCGCATAAATCAGTTCGATGTAGCCGAGCGAATCTGGTGTTTGTTCGACCAGGCCAGCGACACCTTCATTCCCCTTGCCACCCAAGCCTACGGGCCAGTTCACGGAAGTCGCTGTGCCAACTTTTTGTTTCCACTCCGGGCTGATCTTGGAGAGATAGTCAGTCCAGATGTAGGTGGTGCCGCTGCCGTCGGAGCGGTGAACAACAACGATATCCTCAGAAGGCAGCTTTACGCCCGGGTTCGCCGAGGTAATAGCCGGATCATTCCACTTGGTGATTTTACCCAGGAAGATTCCTCCGAGTGCTTCGGGAGTGAAATTCAACTCCGCGCTGACGCCTGCCAGGTTATAGCTTGGCACATCCGCGCCGAGAACGGTGGGAAAGTGGAGGATCGGTACGCTGGCTTGCTTGAGCTGTTCATCCGTCATGGGTCCGTCGGAGGCGCCAAAATCAACGGTCTTGTCGAGCAATTGGCGAATCCCGCCGCCCGAGCCGATGGACTGGTAATTGATCTGGACCTCAGGATGAGCCTGATGGTATTCATCGAACCATTTTGAATACATCGGATATGGAAACGTCGCCCCGGCGGCGTTTAACAGAATTTGTCCGCCCGCTGCTACCGCAACTGTTCCGATCACGAGCAAGACTGCCAGTACGCTGAGTATCTTTACGATTCGCATGTTTTCTCCTGGAACTCGATGTGCATTCTGACTCCTAATTGTTACAACCGTGTTACAAGGGAATGATTCAGCCGTAAAAACGAAAAAACTCATAACTTGCCTATTTTGTGTTCATTACTTCAAAAATGAGGATGGGCCGACGCCAGGGGAGCGTCGGCCCGGGGTGGGGTTGCAACACGGAGCTCGTTATTTCCAACAAAATTCTAGCGCGCAGTTTCAAATTCTCTTTTCCGGATAATTCACTTCTTCCAACTGGAATCCCGCTCGCCCATGTCGCACGTCCAAGCCGCGCACCCAAAAAATAATGTCCTCAGCGATATTTGTGGAGTGATCCGCGATGCGCTCCAGATACCGGGTCGCCAGCAGGAACTGCA
The DNA here is from genome assembly GCA_963705015.1 of Terriglobia bacterium. GTDB lineage: Bacteria > Acidobacteriota > Terriglobia > Acidiferrales > UBA7541 > Palsa-360. Next base: position 2,605,885 of record CAVPIN010000002.1, on the reverse strand, counting down.
AATGCGGCGCTGCTTGCGACGGTTCGCGAACCATCCCGGCGAGCAAGTGTTCAAATATCTGATCCCGGTAGCGGTCCACGACATCGTCCGACTCGAGGACTTCGCCGGCCAGAACGACGTTACGGAAAATCAGGGCGCCGAGGCTGCGGCCCAGCATCCCGCGCACCGCTCCACTCATGGGTTCGAGATCCCGCGGCGTCTCGGTCACATTCATCCCCGAGAGCGAAATCACCCGTTCGGAAATATTCACGGCCAGATCGCCGATGCGCTCCAGGTCGTTGGCAATCTTTTGCGAGGCGACCACACGCCGTATTTCCTCGTCATCGAGCAATCCCGTTCGCAGCATGCGCACGGCGTGATCGTCGATCAGCATCTCCATCTCGTTTACGCGGGGCTCAACCAAAAACACCTGGCTCGACAATCCCGCGGCCTGTTCCAGATTCGGGCGCAAGATCGCATCCAGGGCGTATCCGACGCTGTTCTCGACCGTGCGAGCCATCGAGATCAGATAATTTGCGAGCACATCTTCGTAGATCGTTTGTATATTGCTGAGAGGGGTCGCCATCGCTCCACCATTGGTCCCGCATTAAAACCTTGCCGCGAAGCGATGCTATCCAAGGTATGTGAAAGATGGATGAAGCCAGGGTGAATTTCCCGCAAAGCCGAGGCCCGAACTAGGTTGCGCAAGCGATGCTGAAATGAAACCGCGATCCCTGTCCAACGGCGCTCTCCACCCAGATGCGGCCGCCGTGGGCATCGACGATATGTCGCGCGATGGCCAGGCCGAGCCCCGTGCCGCCTGCCTCACGTGACCTGGCCGCGTCCACGCGGTAAAACCGCTCGAAGATTCGCTCCAACTCGGATTCTGGAATCCCGATCCCCGTGTCGGCTACGGTGAACGTGACTTCCTTGCCGTTGGAATCGGCCGTCAAGTCAATTTGCCCGCCCGCTGGGGTGTATTGCAACGCATTGTCGAGCAAATTCTGCAAGACTTCTCCTAATTGTGCGCCATCGCCCCGAACCAGAGGGAGCCCTTCTGGCAACTGAACACGAATATGGAGCCCCTTTGCCTCGGCCTTGAGGCGCGCGGTCTCCAAGCAGCCTTTCACAATCGTTTCCACTTTGACAGGACGCAGTTCGAGTTCCAGCCGCCCCGCTTCGATGCGTGAAAGCTTCAGCAGGTCATCGGTAAGTCGGGCCAGGCGCCGCGCATGGTCGCGGATAATTTCTACGAACCGGCCCCGATTGGCAGTGTCGTCGAGCGCGCCGCTGAGCAGGGTCTCGGCGAATCCCTGGATGGCGGTCAAGGGCGTTTTGAATTCATGCGATACGTTGGCTACGAAATCCCGGCGCACGCGTTCGAGCCTGCGCAGTTCGGTAATATCGTGCAGCACCAGGACGGCGCTGCTGGGCCCCGCGGCATGCACAGGCGCAGCCGTAACGCTGAAGCTGCGCGGGCGCACGGTGCCGACGTCGACTTCGCCGGTGACCTCCTCTCCCCCCGTGAGCACCTGGCGCACCGCGGACACGAGCTCAGCCTGCCGCAAAGCCTCCACAACTTTCTTGCCCTGGGAGCTCCCCTCGCGCAGTTCCAGGATTAGCTCAAATGCGGCATTGCAGTAGAGAATTCGTTCGTCGCCGCCCACCACGGCCACGCCCTCGATCATGCTTTCCAGGATTGCCGACGATCGGTTGCGCTCATCGGTAAGCGTGAGAATGGTTAGCCCGAGTTGCAAAACAGTCTTACTCAACGCAGCGGCAAGGTCTGCGAGATCATCATCGTTATAGTCGCGTTCAAGCGGAGTGAATTCACCGGCTGCGGCGCAGTCCGCATATTTCTTTAGCCGCCGGATCCGGGAGGATGTCGAGCGCAGAAAAGAAAATAAGGCGATCCCCGCTACGAATAAGATTGCCAGCAAAGCAGGCAGGATGCGTCTCACGGTTCCCGGTGTGGCCATTTCTACTGCGGCAAGAATGGCAGCTACAAGCGCCAGGTAAGTTAGACCCAGACGCCAGAAGAGGCTTACACGCACTCGGGATTCACTCCTGTTTTGCGGAATGCGAGGCGCTCTCGAACATGTAGCCCGCTCCGCGCACGGTTTTCAGAAAGGAGGGATGGTCGGCGTCGGTTTCAACTTTTTCGCTGAGCCGCCGTATGTAAACATCCACGCTGCGGGGCGTCACAAAACGCTCCGTGCCCCAAACGGCGTCCAGCAACTGGTCGCGTGTGAACACACGGTTCGGACGTGTCGCCAGGTAATACAGAAGACGAAATTCCAACGTCGATAGCGTCACCGGAGCGCCGTCATGCGTAACGCGGTAAGAGGAAGGGTCGATGGTCAGCCCCTGCGATTCGATCACCCGAGGTGTGTCGCTGGCTGGTTCTGTACGCCGCAGGAGAGCTTTGACACGAGCTCCCAGCTCGCGCGGGCTAAATGGCTTGGTGACGTAATCGTCCGCGCCCATTTCAAGCCCCACCACGCGGTCCGCTTCCTCGCCTCGCGCGGTGAGCATCAAAATGGGCAGGCGGTTGAGTGATTGATCGCGGCGAATCTCTTTGCAGATTTCGAGGCCGGATAGTTTCGGCAGCATCAAATCGAGCAGCAAAAGATCGGGCGGCGTTTTCCTCACCTGCGCCAGGCCGGTCGCTCCATCGGTTGCCGCTGCCACTTGAAACCCCTCGCGCTCGAGGTTATAGCGAACCAATTCGACAATATCTCGGTCGTCTTCAATCAGGAGGACGCGCTTCATCGCTTGTCTTTCATCATAACCCAGCATAGTCATGGTCCCGCACCTTAAGTTCAAATACCATCTTCGGGCAGGGGAAACACGACATCTTACACACAAGAGGCAGATGCATATGTTACGAATGCGTTAAATAATATGGCCCCACGCCCCCGGCTTATGACCCGGAACATTCAGATGCGAATAAAGATCTTCCTGCTGTGCATTGGCCACAAGAGTACGAAAATCACCATAACAAAGAACACCGCGAATGCCAGCGAAGCATTCTCCGGGCTGAGGTGGGGAACAAAATATTTTTGGTAAATCCAGCCATGCAGGGTTCGCTCGCGGTGCAGCGAATCGAGAAACTCAAAGTCGGTGCTGACCTCAGAAACGATTGCCGCGAGGGCGTAAGCCACAATCGCATTTCTGCCAAACACGAGAAACGGTTGGCCCCATCGCTGCCACCCGCGGAGATCGATGACCCAATAACAGGCTGCGAACAGCAGCATCGCCAGGCCGCCTGTGAAGAACACGAATGTGCTGGTCCACAAATTCTTGTTGATCGGGAAATACGGATTGAGCAATAAACCAGCCAATACCAGCGGGATTCCCGCAAGGAGCAACCCCAGGGCTTTGCGCTCTCCTGCTCTTCCCGAACGCAGCCATTCCCCAGCGAGAATTCCGATGAGCAACGTGGCAATGGCAGGAAACGTGGAAAGGAACCCTTCCGGATCCCAGGTCTTCGACTCGGACCACAAGTGTCCGCCCATCAGCGTGCGGTCGATGTACGCGCCAAGATTCTCGTTCTGTCCAAGGTGACCCGGTCCGTAACCGGGCACTGGCACGAACGTCATCACTGCCCAGTACCCAACCAACAGAATCACTACAACGCCAGCGATCAGGGCAATGTTGGCGCGCCTGCGGCCGTTCGCAGCGGGTCCCGAGCGCAGGGTGAAAAGGTAGAGGAGCCCCCCGGCGAGGTAGCACAATGCGATCCGCTGTAACACGCCCATAATGCGAAGGGTATGGAAATCAAACGCTGGAAAACCATTCAGGAACAGGCCGATCGCGAAGATCAGTGCGCTCCGCCGCACGATATGCCGGGCCAGCGATCCGCGCGTCACTCCACGCGCCGCACGGGACGCGAAGGACAGCGTCATGGACACACCGGCGATGAAAAGAAAAAATGGAAAGATCAGATCGGTGGGAGTCCAACCGTTCCATTGCGCATGTTCGAGAGGGGGATAGATGTGTTCCCAGGATCCCGGATCGTTCACCAGGATCATGGCCGCGATGGTAATCCCGCGAAAAACGTCCAGCGAAACCACGCGTCCGGCGCGTGTCTGTTCCACAACTGCCGGAGTGCTTTGGGCCGCAATGGTTCCCGCGGTGGCGATGAGGAGTTCCTCCGCTGGCGGGGATAGTACAGCAGGGCGTGAATTGCCGCAATACCGGGACGGCAGGCCCAAATTGCCAAGAAATAAACGTGGCCGGGAGAGGATCCCGGCCACGATTATTTTGAGAGGAAAGAAATCTGTGCTCGCGCGGTACGGTTTGCGCGTTTAGTGAAAGCTGAGGTTGTGCGCGCCGCAGAATAAGGAGCTGACAAAACTCGCGCTCTGGGGAGCCCACCACATATGGCGCACCCAGCTATGACTGCTGTACATCATTTTCCGGCCGGCAAAATCCATCAGTGCCGGACCCACCTGGATTACCGCATACAAAGAGGCGTTTCCCGCGAAAGGCTTGAGCATCGGGTTCAGCTCTTGCGCCCCTGAAGTGGTCAGGGCATGCCGGGTGGACCAGGCGTCAAATGTGGCTGCACCAGAAGAAGCAAGGATCAGCCCTCTCCAGACGCGCTGGTTGCGGCGGTTCTCGGCAAGCAATTCACCCACAGTTACCGTCATTTGTTTGGTTGGCTTGACAAGGATAAGCGCCATCGGGGCTGGAGCAGTTACCGCCGAGGACGGAACCGGAGCGTCTGGGAGAGCGGCCGTGCTTGATTCCGCGGTGGGCTGCGCTGCAGTGTCCGCGACTGCTGCATTTGCAACCACGGAAGCATGCGGCAAAGAGGTCTCGCTGACCGGGGCAGCACTCACCGTTACAGAAACTGCCGGCTGAATGAGTGCGATCTTCTCTGCGGAGAATGAAAGTTGCGGAACAATCTGCGGTTGCATCAGCAGTGCGGCTATGGCGAAGAACATTTGAATCACCTCAGTACGCTGCGGGCACCGGCTGAGTGGTTCCCCTGCAACGTGAGACCAGATTACGGTCACGCAAGGACACGATCTATGGCTCGATAGAACCAAAAATCTTGGGCCGATGGTTTGTGGGTGATTGAGAAGACAGTTCTAGTACTTGTGGTTGGGCGAACCCCACGGGAATGCGGCCTTTTCGCAAGGCCTCCTTATACACGTCCCGAAATGGGAATGCAACGTAAGGGCCTCACGGCGCAGTTCCCGGAGAGTCGGGCCAGGCCAGGACGACAACCTTACCATCCGGAGCGCGTTCAAGGGTTGGCGCGTACAGCCCAATCCTCTCGCGGCGCCACCACAGGCCCTGCTTGCGCTTGTCGCTCCAATCGGAGAACCAGTATTGCCACATGACTGCGCGTACCTGCTCGGGTGGCCGCTCGGGAAAGGGATTGCCCGCAAACAGGGCGAGGACGTCCGGCTCGCCGGAAAGGAGGCGTTCCTCCACCTGGACGACAAAGGGGTATTGCCGCCAATTGCCCAGAGACGCAAACCAGAGGTTCCAGTCAAAGCGCGGCTGGTACGGCGCGTAAATCCGCGGAGGCGCATGCACGTCTTGCGGCTTGTAGCGAAACGGATAGGCCGTCCACGTCTGGCCATCGCGCGATCCTTGAAATTCGATTTCGTAGCGGTCTCGGGTCATGACGGCAAAGAGTCCAAAGTCGTTGGCGATGCGGAAAGGTTCCAGAGCGCGAACAGGGCCTGCGGGAAGCGGCGCTTGCGGATTCACCATCAAAATGAGTAGTGCGGAAGTCGCATAAAAAATCCAGGACAGAAAAATTGCCTGCACCCAGAGCCGAAGCTGAGCGTGCCAGTGAGGCGGCGGAATTTCTGGTGTGCCGCCGCCCGAAACGCTGACGGTGGAGGTAAGCAAGCCTTCCGGGAGGAATCGCGCTAGGAACTGGTCATCAAGCAACAGAATCCCTAGGACCAGAACGATGTAATTCAGGAAAGCGTAGTTGCTGGTGAGAATGATCCCGATTTGCCAGAAAGTGATCACCAAGAACAGAAGAATCCGTGGCCTCCGCGGCAGAAATACTGCAAAGATCAAGACCAGTTCCAGAACCAGCGTCAACGCCGCCGTGGCCTCGTGAAACCCATGCGGCAAATGGTGCGCGTACCAGGCGATCCATGTGGGCAGCGGACCATTCTGGTAATACTGATCCATGGCCGTAAAGTCGCGCCATTCGGGGTCGTGTCCCAGGATCTTCGCGATTCCCGATTCGAAATAAATTCGGAACATCAGCCAGACAAGCAGAAACCGGCTGGCGCGGGACGGCGGGTCCGAATCACCCCAGCGCGGCCGCCATCCAGGCGGCGCGAAAAAAAGGCTGAGGAAGCCCGCCTCCAGCAGCATGCCGTCGGACTGGTAGCTCGTAAAATCCTGCCCCGCCCCGATGAATGACAGGAACGCAATCAGGCAGATCACCAGCGCCCCGCGTGGGCAGAGGTTCAACGCCAGCAAAACGGCTGCGATCATCCCAGCGATGCAAACCGCCAACAGGACGCGATCGCTCGACGACCACCAAAACACCGTCGGCGCATACCAGAATCGTCGCGCCCCCAGAACACGCGCAACTTCGGCGAGGTAGTCTTGTGCGGGCAGAATTCCATGCGGGCCGATGAGTCCGCGGATCTGGAATACCAGGGAATAAAATGCGGAAAAAAATATCAGCCCGAGGGCGCGAAGAAACAGCCATCGCGCGGCCAGATAACCGGGAGGGCCTGGGTCGGGCCCGAACAGGCGTTGCGGTATCGCCCTGAGTTCTAAGTTCACCGCGCGCCATTATATTCTTTGCGGCGCTCTGCGTCTTGTTCAGCGAATAAGAGGGCAAAAAGAAAAAACTGCGTGGGTAAGCGAGGATAAAACCGGAAAGACCGGTCTAGCGGCGCGAAGACCCGGAATGGCCGGCAGGGGTTGAGGTTTCCTCGTTCAGGAGGTCATCGGCCTCTTCGGGATCACCCGCCGGGGCAAATTTCTTCGGTCCATAAAAGCGCAAGCGGCACTTTCCGCAGCGGTAGGGTCTGAAGGGCAGAAATAGCAGAACCCAGAACTCCAAAATTCGTACACGTTTGGTGCGATGTACGTGGTCGCTACCGCAGAGAGGACAGCTTTTGTAAGCATGATAGACGAACAATCCAAGGACACGCTTCATTGGGAAGGAATGATACCGTCCGGAGTATCCTTGCGCAATCCTCCTGCTCGAATTCGACATTTACCAGATACTCCTCTGTTTTTGGTGGGCCTTACATCAAGACCGGGCTGTTTCCACCTGGTCTCGGGTGATGGGATTCGATGTGAACAAGGGCAGCCCGCGTCTGAACTCATAGGGACGCAAGAACTTGCAAGGTATGATGACGCAATTTCCCGAGATTGCGGTTGATCAAGTGCGCGCGGGGAAGAAAGGGGAGCACCGGCGACCGGCGCAGCGCGAGACGATCCAACGCCATTTTCAGGCGCGTATCATGGGGAGCATAATGGAGTCCTCGAGCGAGAACATCAGCCGCGTCCTGTTTACGGTCGGCGGCGACGTACACCTCCGCGAGATTGAGATAAAGCTGCGCCTGCCGGCGATTCATGCGCATGGCGGAGTGGCAGAGCTTTTCCGCTTCCGCCCACTTCTGCTCCGATGCAGCGAGGGCCACGCCCATATACGAGATATAGAAAGGATTGTCGGGGTCTTGTTCGAGCGCGGTCTTTAGGTGGGGCATGGCCTTGCGCGCCTCGCCTCCACGCAGAAATGTGAGGCCGGCTCGGAATTCCTGGAAAGCCTCAATCTGAATCATGGCGGGTGCCTCCGGAGTCTCACGTGGAAACCTTCTAAGGGTCAGGCTAGAACCGGGGAGTCCAAAAGGCTACTGCTCGATCGGACAGAACTGGGACAGCGCCCTCCAGTACCAAGATTTTCTGTCCGCGGTGAGGGCAGTGTTATACAATGCGTGATTCTCCGGAAGGCCTACGGAATCATTGATGACAAAAGTTACAGCCCGCTCGTGGTGGATCGTGCTGTGCCTGCTGGTCCTCTCCGCGGGCCTGTACATCGGCACCGCTGGAAGCCCCGCGCTCGATGACGAGGACGTGGACGCTGCCCATGCCCTGGTTTCCCAGGAAATGCTGCAGCGGAAGGACTTTGTTGTCTTGTACATGGATGGCGTCCGCTACTTAATCCGTCCTCCCATGCATTTTTGGATGGTGGCTGCCAGCTACAAATTGCTGGGCGAAAGCGAATTCGCAACCCGGCTGCCCCTCGGCCTGGCCATGGTAGGCATGGTTTTGCTTACGTTTGAATTTGGACGCAGGTTCTTCGGGCAGCGCGCCGGATTGTACGCGGCTCTGGCCATCGCCACGAGCGTCGGAATATTCATATTCACGCGCAATATGATTCCCGAGGCGATTTACGCGTTGGCATTTGAGGGGATCTTCTATTTATTTCTGCGGTCGTGGACCGGGAGCCTCGACCCCCGGGTGGGATACTGGGGCGCGGCGGTCCTATGCGGAATTGCTGTCTTAACACGTGCGTTAATCGGATTGCTCTTCCCGGCGGCCGGCATCGTGGCCTTCATCACCATGACGCGCGGCTGGCACCGTTGGCGCGAGCTTCGCCTGGTTTCCAGTTCGGCGATTTTTCTGGCGGTTGCCGCGCCCTGGCACATTCTGGCGGGACTGCGCACGCCCGGATTTTTCTGGGCCTATTTCATCAACGAGCACATTAACCGTGCCCTCGGCACCCGCCTTCCTCATGACTACGGTGCTGTGCCGCTGTGGGCCTGGTGGAGCGCCCACTTGATCTGGCTCTTCCCGTGGAGTTTCTTCATTCCGCTGGCCATCCGGGAGGTGCCGCTTTCTCCAAGCTCCTGGGCCAAGCAAACGGATCCCGGCCAGCAAGCGAGATTGCTGTTGTTCGCGTGGGCAGGCGTCATCCTGCTGTTTTTTACGATCGAAAGCGGATCGCGCCTGGAGTATTACAGCTTCGGCGCGTGGCCCGCGATATGCCTGCTCCTGGGGCTTGGTATAGCGCATGCCGAGGAAACCGACCAGGCGTGGCTTAAGCCCGTCCAACGTGTCTTGGCGGGCCTCTCTGTGGTGCTGGCGGCGGTGGCCGGCTATTTCCTTTGGATTTCCATGCACATTCAAGCGGCTAGCGATGTCTCCAATCATCTGGAGATGCGCAGTCCCGAGAATTATCTGACCAGCATGGTCCACTTGATGGACCTGACCCCGCAGTCCGTCGCCGACCTGCGAATTCCGGTCATCATATCTTCGCTATCCATACTCTTGACCTTTGTGGTGGCATGGATCCTGCGCGAACGCGGCATCCGCTGGCTGCCGACCTTGGCTCTGGCGCTGGGCATGGTGGGATATGTGATTGCGGCTCACATTGCCTACGACGTTCTGAATCCGACGCTCTCCTCCCGTTCGCTTGCGTTCGAGTTGAACAAATCTTTGCGGCCAGACGATCAGATCGCGCTGTACGGAGATATTCGCGTCGCTCCCGGGATTGCGTTTTATTCCCACCGGTCCGTGTTGCTGTATGACGCGGCCGGAAGCAATCTGGAATTCGGGTCTCACTACCCGGATGCCCCAAAACGATTTTTCAACGATGTGGATTTTTCCACGCTCTGGGAAGGTACCAAGCGCGTGTTTCTGGTTGTGCCGCAGGAGCACAAGGAAGAAGTCCGCGAGAAGCTTCCCGCCAATTCCTTATGGGTCTTTGCAGAAACCGGAGGGAAGACCGTCTACGTAAATCAATCGCCCGAGACCGGGCAGCTGCCACCCGCATCCCTCGAAGGGAAATTGAAGCTAGCGGCTTCGCATTAAAGAGATTCGCCGCCGGTTGTGCTTCCGCCCACCGGGAGCAAGCGTTGCAATTCCATCTGCTGATACAGGGCTTTCGCCCGCTCCAAAGCCTTTTCAAAGCTGGGACAGATGTTCTCCGCCCCGACGTGCTGCCCGAATTCGGCCTGATGCATCAAGCGGGCCGGTTGCTCCCGCGCGCCGCATAGAATAAATCCACGGCCTGATTCATGTATGGTGTCCGCGAGATTCTCCAGAGCCTGCAAACCCGTTGCGTCAATTGCGGTCATGTTTCGCAGGCGCAGAATAACGATTGAGGGCAACTCCATCAAGTGATCGGTAACCTCTTCGATTTTGTCCGTGGCTCCAAAGAGAAACGGCCCATGAATGCGGAAGATCGTCACGTAGGCCGGAATTTCCTTGTGCTGCAGGATGTGAACGTGGCCTTCCCGGAGATATTCCTGGGTCACTTGCGAAACCGTCGTCGTGATCGTAACTTTCCGGATGAACACGAGAGCCGCAAGAATCATTCCCGCCTCGACGGCTACGGTCAAATCCGCGAATACCGTAAGCGAAAACGTAATCAGCCAGACGCCGATCTCGAGGGGCGTAAGCTTCAACAGTTCCGGAATTTCCTGCCATTCTCCCATGTTGTAGGAGACCACCAGCAGAATCGCCGCGAGCACCGACAGGGGAATGAAGCTGGCCAGCGGCGCGGCAAATAACACAATCGCGAGAAGCGTCATCGCATGCATCATTCCAGCAACGGGAGTCTTAGCCCCGGAGCGAATGTTCGTCGCGGTTCGCGCAATCGCTCCCGTCGCGGGAAGCCCGCCAAATAGCGGCGAGAAAATGTTGGCGATTCCCTGGCCTACCAACTCCACGTTCGGATTGTGCTTATTCCCGCTCATACGATCGGCAACGACCGCTGACATCAATGATTCGATTGCTCCAAGCATCGCCACGGTGATGGCCGGAGAGATCAACGGTCGCAACAGATCAAATCGGAATTGCGGAATCTTGATCCCAGGAAAACCCGATGGAATTCCGCCAAATCGCGTTCCAATCGTTTCGACGGGCAATTTCAAGATCATCACCAGGGCCGTCCCCGCAAATAAAGCCACGATGTATCCCGGCACGCGCTTCACAAATCGCATGCACACAAGGATCAGGACCAGGGCGAGGACGCCGAGGCCGGTTTCCAGTGGCGAAAACGACCGAAAATTGCGCGCGAGAACTTCCATACGTCCCAGAAATTCTCCGGGAACTTTGTCCACTTTGATGCCGAAGAAGTCCTTGATCTGCGTGCTGGCAATGAGGACGGCAATTCCATTGGTGAAACCTACCACCACCGGACGAGGAATATACTTGACCGCCGTCCCCAAACCTGTGGCTCCGAGAATGACCAGGAAAACGCCGGCCATCAGTGTGCACATGAACAGGCCGTCCATCCCATAGCGCGCCACGATGCCATACACGACTACGACGAAGGCCCCTGTAGGCCCTCCGATCTGCGTGGTCGATCCTCCCAAGGCGGAAATCAGAAAGCCCGCAACTATGGCGCAATAAAGTCCCGCCTGCGGTGGTACGCCCGATGCAATCGCAAAAGCCATCGCCAGCGGCAGGGCCACGAGCCCCACGGTGACTCCCGCCAGGGCGTCGGCGGCGAATTTATGCCAGCTATAATCTCGAAGAGTTGATATCGATCTTGGTAGCCAATCTTGCATTCTCAAATCCTTTGGCGGGTGCACCTGTACAATCGGCGACTTCCCCTGGGGACAAACTTCAATTATAGCCCGGCTAACGGCGCGGGGCTGGATTCTGGCAAAAGAGTTTCACGCAAGGAAACTGGACCAGCCGGAGTTAGTTTATCGATCGTTCAACCACATGTCATCACCCATTCGACTGATGAGTTCGATGCCAATTGTAATATTCACGCGCAAGGAGACGTAGATATAGAATGAAACAAGCAGGCTGAACAAACCAAGATGCATATTTCAGCGCCATTCATACGGCGGCCTATTGCAACTTCGTTGCTGAGCATTGCTATTCTGCTCGCAGGCGGGGTGGGCTTTTATTTTCTTCCCGTGGCGGCGTTACCTCACGTGGATTTCCCGACGGTGTATGTTCGGGCGAATCTGCCCGGGGCGAGCCCGGAAACCATGGCCTCCTCAGTGGCCACGCCGCTGGAACGCCAATTCGGGCGGATCGCGGGCGTCACGCAGATGACCTCCTCCAGCCAGCTTGGCTCCACAGGAATCTCCCTTCAGTTCGACCTCGATCGGGACATCAATGCAGCGGCCCGGGACGTACAGGCGGCCATCAACGCAGCGGCAGGGCAATTGCCCGCCGGATTGCCAACCCTGCCGAACTACCGCAAGGTGAACCCGGCCGAATCCGACATTCTCGACATGACCGTGTCCTCGGACACCCTTCCAAGAAGCCGTCTTTACGATTTGTGCGATACGTTTCTTGCGCAAAAAATATCTCAAGTGGATGGTGTAGGCCTGGTCCGTATTTCCGGGGGCGCGAAACCCGCGGTGCGTGTAGATCTAAATCCCAATGCCCTGGCGCATTACGGGATTAGTTTGGAGGAAGTGCGCGCCGCCCTACGATCAGCCAACGCCAACACTCCGAAGGGGATTCTCGAAGATCGGTCCAACCGGTGGCTCGTCTATGACACCGATCAACTACTTACGCAGGACCAATATACACCCCTGATTGTCGCCTATAGAAATCATGCTCCGGTCCGTCTGAGTGACATTGCGAAAGTGACCGAGGGAATCGAAGATCTGCGCAACTCCGGATACGCCAACGGCAAAATTGCCGTGGCCATGGGCATTGGCCGGCAACCCGGCGCCAATGTGATTGAGACCGTCGACCGTATCATGGCGCTGCTACCGGAATTGCGCGCTTCAATTCCCCCCACTGTCGTGCTCGATACGAATTTTAATCGCACCACGACGATCCGCGCGTCCGTCAAGGAAATCGAATTTACGCTGCTCTTGACCGTCGCGCTGGTGGTGATGGTTATCTTTCTATTCCTGCGCAATGTCTGGGCCACCGTTATTCCCAGCGTTGCCGTGCCGTTATCCATCGTCGGAACGTTTGGAGTGATGTACCTGTTGCATTACAGCCTCGACAATCTTTCACTCATGGCCCTGGCGATCTGCACGGGTTTCGTTGTGGACGACGCGATTGTGGTGATCGAAAACATTACACGCTATTTGGAGGCGGGAGATTCTCCGCTGCAGGCAGCCATGAAGGGCTCCCGCGAAATCGGCTTTACGGTTCTGTCGATGAGTTCCTCTCTCATCGCGGTCTTCATCCCTCTGTTGTTGATGGGCGGGATCATCGGAAGACTGTTCCGTGAATTTGCGGTTACCTTGAGCGTGGCCATCGTGGTTTCTCTTTGTGTCTCGCTCACCACGACGCCCATGTTGTGCGCTCAATTCCTGAAATCGCAAAGAGAAACACATCACGGGAAAATATATCAGGCGAGCGAACGGGTGTTTCAATGGAGTGCGGAAACCTATGCTGCGGGGTTGCGCTGGGTTCTGCGCCACCAACCCTTCATGCTCGTCCTCACGGGTGCGACGATTTGCCTCAGCGTGTACTTATACATTGTCATTCCCAAGGGTTTTTTCCCGCAACAGGACACTGGGTTGATGAATGGGAGTATTTTAGCGGCCCAAGATACTTCCTTCCCCGTGATGCAGGAAAAATTGAAGCAATATACCGATATCGTCATGAGCGACCCGGCGGTCAAGAGTTTGGTAGCCGATACTGGTGGCGGGGCGGAAAATACCGGTGGCATGGAGATCGAATTAAAGCCGATCGCCGAACGAAAAGCGACGGTGGACCAGGTGATCGCGCGCCTCCGGCCGAAACTTGCAGTCGTTCCGGGAGCCACTTTATTTTTGCGAGCCAATCAGGACATCAACGTGGGCGGGCGTTTGAGTAGTTCGCAATATCAATTTACGCTCTCCAGTGAGAATCTGGTTGACCTGCTGGATTGGGCGCCTCGCGTGCAGGACACTATGAGGCAGTTGCCCGAATTACGCGACATTGCCAGTGATCAACAAACGCGTGGCCTGCAAGCAAATCTGGTCATTGATCGGGATACGGCATCACGATTGGGGATTTCGCCGCAAACCATCGATGACACGCTCTCCGACGCGTTTGGTCAACGCCAAGTATCCACGATCTTCACGCAATTAAACCAGTATCACGTCGTGATGGAAGTGGATTCGGCCTTCCGGGACAGCACCGATGCCATCCAGGGCCTATATGTGAAATCGTCGAATGGGAGCCAGATCCCCCTAAGCGTCTTTACCCACTATGAGACGAAAAATACGGCCCTGGCCGTAAACCATCAGGGACAATTTCCCGCGGTTACCATCTCATTCAATCTGGGGGAGGGAGTCGCTCTGGGTGACGCCGTGACGAAGATCCAGGCAGCAGTTCTGCACATGGGCCTTCCCGCGGATATTCACCCGACGTTCCAGGGAACCGCGCAGGCCTTTCAGTCTTCCCTATCGACCCAGCCATGGCTCATTCTGGCCGCGCTTGTGGCTGTATACATTGTTTTGGGAATGCTCTACGAAAGTTATGTCCACCCGGTAACGATTCTTTCGACTCTGCCTTCGGCTGGCGTGGGAGCCCTCTTGGCGCTGCTCGCATTCCACACCGAGTTAACCGTGATCGCACTGATTGGGATTATTCTCCTGATCGGCATCGTCAAGAAAAATGCCATCATGATGATTGACTTCGCGATCGAGGAGGAGCGGACAGGGAAGACCCCCGAGGATTCGATTTATCAGGCCTGCCTGCTGAGGTTCCGTCCGATTATGATGACCACGATGGCGGCGCTTTTTGGAGGGTTACCGCTGGCGCTGGCTGCCGGCACTGGCTCGGAAATGCGGCGCCCCCTGGGGATCAGCATTGTTGGCGGCTTGATGGTGAGTCAAGTTCTCACGCTTTATACGACTCCGGTGATTTTCTTATATATGGACCGTTTGCAATTGCGCCTTAGGCGGCGCAAGGAAGTCATTTCCCCTAAACGGCAAGCACCACCGGAGGCGCCAACCTCCATCAAGGAATTGCCGCTCGCGTAACTTGCTTGCGATTGTGACCACCGAATTGCCGCGCAAGAATACCGGTCGAACTGTCTTGCGGACTGCCAGGCCCTGATCTGCCGTCTCGAGACAGCCGCTTATAAATCAATTTCACGCAAGATTGGAGTTCGTGAGCGTTCTCATTGAAACAAAAGTCTTGTTTCAATTTAGTTTGACACGCATATGTAGCTCGTGTATCGTTTTTTCGATCATGAACCGAGATGTCCAGAAGACCGAGCAGGCTTGCATTTGTTGTACCTGCTGTATGTCTGTGTCTTCTGGCGCCGGGAGGCTAAAGCTCTAGATATCGGATCATAAGCCGAGCAATTCTAGAATCCCACCGCCAGGAATAGTCTGGCGGTGGGATTTTTCTTTTTGGGCCAGTTTTTCGGTGAAATAGCAGCCAGGAGTTGAGGAACTAAAGGAAAAAACGATGCCCGGACCAAAAGCAGCACAGCTGACGAGCCAACCGGTGAGGGACGATTTGGAAAGGGATTTGTCACCCGAGGAACGCGATCTCCTCCATGAAATCTTCCGCGCCCTTCGCGTAATCCGCTACGGCTCGGTGCTCCTAACGGTGCACGAGGGACACGTCGTCGAGATTCAAAAAACGGAGCGTATCCGGAAGGCCTCAGCAAAGCAGGCGTAACGGAAATTTCTGATTGCGAAATCAGCCCACCCCTTCAGGGGAGGCGAAAAAGAGGAACGTGCGCGGCCTATCCGACCAGTCAACTGGAGGTTTGCAGCCGGAAAACATTCGAGGAGAGAAATTCAAATGACCGGACTGAAAACCACTAGATGGATATGGAAAACGATCGCAGGATTATTCTTTCTGCTTCTCGTCTTACCGTCAGGCGCGGTTTGGGCGCAGGGAGAAGCATCGATTAGCGGAGTCGTAACGGACGCAACAGGCGCCTCAGTCGCGGGCGCAACCGTTAGCGTGAGGAATGTGGAAACAGGAGCGACCCGGCCCCTGGTCACTGACTCTGCAGGGCGCTACGACGCTCCTTTACTGTCCGTCGGGAAGTATGAAGTGATGGCGGAGCAAAGCGGCTTTAAGAAAGAGACGAGGACTGGGATCACGCTCGTCCTCGGACAGCGCGCGGCCGTGGACTTCAAGCTAACCGTTGGAGAGGTTCAGCAAACCGTTCAGGTGGAAGAAACAGCTCTTCAGTTCGGCGTGACGACCTCAGAGTTTTCGGGTCTGGTTGGCGAGCAGCAGGTGAAGAATTTGCCGCTCAATGGGCGCAGTTACGACCAACTGCTCACCCTGAATCCCGGCGTGGTCAACTATACCTCCCAACGGTCCGGCGGCGTCGGGACATCGAATTCGGTGGTGGGCAATATGTTCTCGGCATCCGGCCGCAGACCCCAGGAAAATCTCTACATCCTAAACGGCGTCGAGTTCACCAGTGCTTCGGAAGTGAACAATACGCCGGGCGGAACCAGCGGTCAGTTGCTCGGCGTGGACGCGGTGCGTGAATTTTCGGTGGTCAAGGACGCGTATGGCGCGGAATATGGCAAACGTCCCGGCGCTCAGGTGAACATCGTGACGGCCTCCGGCTCGAACCAGATTCACGGCAACGCCTACGAATTCCTTCGCAATAGCGTGTTGGACGCCCGGAACCCATTCGACCTGCCCCAGATCCCTAACTTTGAACGCAATGTGTTTGGTGGTTCGTTGGGCGGCCCGATCAAGAATGACAAGTCATTCTTGTTCGGGAATTATGAGGGCTTCCGCCAGGTTCTTGGACTCAGCGATGTAACCCTCGTGCCAGACGCGAATGCAAGACTCGGAATATTGCCTTGCAGCGCCCTGACCACAGTTCCCGCCTCTTGCAGTTCGACAACGGCGCCGACAGAGCTAACGTTGGGCTCTGGCATTGGAGGAGCAACGGGTCTGCTGAATTTGTGGCCGGTGGCCAACGGGCCGGAGCTGCTAACGACAACAGGACTGCCGAGCGGGATTGCGGAAGCGTTCAGCAGCCCCCAGCAGCACATCCGCGAGGACTTTGGAACAGCGCGATTCGATCAGATTTTTTCGGATAAAGATTCGTTCGCGGCCGTTTACACCGTGGACGATAGCCAATCCGCCTCACCGACGGCCAATCCGTTCAGCAGGGTCAATGTTTTTCTGCGAGAACAAGTGGCCAGCTTGAGCGAGACGCATATCTTCTCTCCCAACATTCTCAACAAAGCAACTTTCGGATTTTCCCGAGGAGGATTTTTCTTCGATAGCGGAGTCACTGGCACGGCTACTTCCGTGCCCACAGCATGGTTCAATACGATCGGCGCGCCGGTTCCGGGCGCTGTCGTCGTCGGCGGAGGCACTACGCTCAACGGCGCCTCGCAGCTCACTAACGGCGGCACCAATGCCGGCAGCAATCTCAAAGCGGCGCGCAATCTTTTCACCGCGACCGATCAGGTCAGCATTACCCGCGGCAGGCACTTGCTCAATTTTGGAGTTTGGTTCGAGCGCCTGCAGGCCAATGACAGCCTGATACAAGATCAATACGCGCAGGCATCGTTCACCAACCTGCAAACGTTCCTGCAGGCTACGGTGAGCACGTACACATTCGCCCCGGCGTATACACCTCTATCGTGGCGCTCGCTTGAGGGCGCGTTCTACGCGGAGGACGCCATCAAACTGACCCCGAGCCTTGAAGTTCGCCTCGGATTTCGTGGAGAGTTCACCAACGGCTGGAACGAAGCGTACGACCGGGCTTCTAACTACCAATTCGTCACCGGAGTGATCAATACGAATCCTACCGTTGGCGGCTCAGCCCTGGCGCTCAACGAAGCGAAATTGCTGCCAGCTCCGCGGGCGGGAATCGCGTGGTCTCCGTTCGGCTCCAAGAAAACCGTAATCCGAGGAGGTGCCGGCCTCTACTACGCCCTGATCGACAACCTCAGCTACCGTCTCGACCAGAACGGTCCCTACAACACGGTGTACGCAGCCAAAAATATTCCATTTTCCTCCATCGTGAATAGCGGCACAGGCACAGTTACAGGACAAAAGGTTATCCCCAGCGGCGTACAACCCAACCTCAAGACGCCCGTAGTGATATCGTACGATTTAAAAATCGAGCGGCAAATTTTCTCGAATACCACACTCAGCGCCGGCTACGTTGGCTCACATGGTTACCACGAGATACTTTCGATCGATGCCAACGTGCCCAGCAGCGTCGTAATTTGCCCGGCATCTCCTTGCCCCGCAAATTACCCCGCGGGCGCGTACTACTATCCGTCCACGACACTGGCCAATAGCGCTGTCTTGAACACCACGCACTGGTTATCGGAGGGCGTGAGTTCCTACAATGGCCTCGAAGTGGATGTGAATCACAGCTTCAGTCACGGACTGCAATTCCGCGGCGTCTATACGTACTCGAAAGCGCTCGACGACGGCGACAGCATGAACACCAGCGTCGCAACCAACTCTCCGGCGTTCGCTTCGAATCCGCTCGACCCCAAGGGGGCGGACTACGGACGCGCCTCGTTTGACATCCGGCATGCCGCGACGATCAATGCGACCTACGACCTGCCGCTCGGCCGAAAGAATGCCTCCGGGGACAACCCGTGGTGGAATATGGTGATTGGAAACTGGCAAATTAGCGGAATTGAAACGCTGCTCTCAGGTTTGCCATTCACGCCACAATTGTCCTATAACCCCTCCAACGACGGCGATACACGCAATCCGGTGCGGCCGTCCTTGAATCCCGCGTTCACGGGGCCTATCATTCTGGGCGGCCCGGGCCGTTACTTTGACCCGAGCGCATTCATCGCCCCGCTGGCGGGCACGTACGGCAACGCGCCGCGCAACTTCCTGCAAGGCCCCGGCATGAAGGAAACCGATTTCTCCCTGGTGAAGAAGTTCCTGTTTACGGAACGTTTCAACCTCCAGTTTCGCGCCGAATTCTTCAATATTTTTAACCAAACAAACTTGAACAATCCGAACCCCGTCGTGTTGACATCGGCAACGTCGGGACCTTCTCCCACGGCCGGCGTCATTACATCGACGACCACTAGTTCGCGTCAGATTCAATTAGGTTTGAAACTGCTGTGGTAAGAATATTGCCCAGTTTAGGTTGGGTTTCTCTTAGGCCCGGAGTTCCGGCATCGCCATTCGCCGGTGTGAGGGCGATCCCGGGGTTTCTGTCTGGTAGAATACGTTGTAACAGAGGCGCGGTCGCCAAGTGGTAAGGCAAAGGTCTGCAAAACCTTTATCGGCGGTTCGATCCCGCCCCGCGCCTCCAAATCATTTTTCATGCTAGAGAGATCCGCCGCGCTTTTACGCGCGCAGGGGCGAACGGACTGCGGCGCGATCCAGGGTTTCGCGAACCCGGCGGCAAAGCACTGCAGGGCTATAGGGCTTCTTCAAGACTGCAATTCCCCGCTCCACCATCTCGGCCAGGGCAGCGATCTCGTTGCTATAACCGGTGGCAAAAATAACCGAAACGCCGGGTTTTAGCGCCGAGATGGCCGCATAGACCTCCGGCCCGCTGCGGCGAGGCATGATTACATCCAGCAAAACGAGCGCGATGGAATCTCGGTGAGCGGAAAAGGTGGCTACGGCTTCCTCGCCATCGCGTGCAATCAAAATGTGATAGCCCAGCGATTCCAGAGCGGCGCGCGCCATCTCGCACATACCGTCGTGATCCTCAGCAATCAGGATCGTTTCGGTCCCGCCGCGAACCGGCAGATCTTCGATGACGGGCTTTATATATTGCGCGGGCACCGGATCCTCATTGACGGGGAGAAAAATCCGGAACGTGCTCCCCACGCCGGGTTCACTTTCCACCTGAACGAATCCGCCATGCTGTTTCACAATGCCATAAACCGTGGCCAAGCCCAACCCCGTGCCTTTTCCTGTTCCTTTGGTCGTGAAGAACGGCTCGAAGATTCGCTCGCGAACTGCCGCATCCATTCCAATTCCCGTATCGCTCACATGAAGCCCGGCAAAGCGGCCTGGCTGGAGCCCCGCAATGTGGCGGCATTGCTCGCCGGTGAATTCCGCGTTATGCGTCTCGATGGAAAGACTTCCGCCTTTCGGCATGGCGTCGCGAGCATTGATACACAGATTCATCAGCACCTGCTCGATCTGCGTGGGGTCTGCCCGAATGACGGACAAGTCTTCTTGCAGATTTGTCTTCAACTCAATGTCTTTGCCAATTACATCTTCAAGCAAATTCACGAGATCTTTCACGGTTTGGTTGAGGCTGAAATTCCGGGGCTCCAGGATCTGCCTGCGCGCAAACGCCAGCAACTGGCGGATCAACGCCGTAACACGGTCGCATTGGGAACGAATCTTCTTGAAGTAAGTCGACAAATCGGCGTTGCCGGAAACAGCTTGTTCCTCCCCCAGTTCTGCCCAGCCGAGGATCGCGCCGATCACATTATTGAAGTCGTGCGCGATGCCACCGGCAAGCTGGCCAATGGCTTCAAATTTCTGCGCGTGGCGCAGTTGTTGTTCTAGCGCGCGCCGTTCGGTGATGTCTCGGGAAACGGTGGCTGAAAAACGCATTTCACCCGTCTGTGGGTCATTCACCTGAAATCCCACGCAATCCACGGGGATGGACTGCCCAGTCTGATGGTGTCGAAAGCGGATCTCGCCCTCCCAGTGTCCCTTGGAACGATATGCCGGGAAAATGGCGTCATGTATTAATGGCTGGTCATCCACGGCGATATAGTCGAGTATGCGCGTGCCCTTCACCGCGTCGGGACTCGCAATCCCAAGCAGCGCTCGGCCCGCCGGATTCACGTATTCCACATTTTCCTGGGGATCCGCGACCGCGATGAAATCACGGCTATTTTCCACCAGAGTAAAAAACTTCTGTCTCTCTTCTTCCGCATGTTTCCGCTCCGTGATATCAAGCGCGACGACCAGCGCGGCGCGGGAACCGGTATATTCCATCTGGTGGAGAAACATCTCCACGTCGATGACCGATCCGTCTTTCAACCGGTGATGCCATGGCCCTGCCTGGGGCCCTTTTGCGGGACTACCTTCAAGGACAGCTTGTAATGCCTGAATCTCTTCCGGAGGATGGAGGTCACCGACACTCATTTGCAGGAATTCGATTCGATGATATCCATAGTTGCGCAGCGTCGCGTCGTTGACCTCCAGAATTTGCAGGCTCCTACACTCAAATACCCACATGGGGAGAGGATTGTGAGCAAACAGAAACAAAGAGTTGGCTTCGCTCTGGCGTAAAGCTTCCACCATCAACGTGCGCGCGTCGCGGTAGGCTTTCTCCTCCAGGGCACGCGCGACCACAATAGGGAGGCGCGCCAGATGTCCTTTCAGAACGTAATCGGTCACGCCTTGCCGGATACACTCAACGGCCACTTCTTCCCCCAGAGTCCCCGTCACCAGGATAAAGGGCGTTTCGCGTCCGGCTTGACGCAAGGCCGTGAACGCCTCGATGCCGGTCCAGCTCGGCAGCCGGAAGTCCGCCAGGACGATGTCATAGGGGAAGCGCTCCAGTTGCGCGAGCAACTCTTCGCGCGTGCCGATGACATGCGGGCGGCACTTAAATCCGGCCCGTTCCAGTTCGTGAAGGTTCAGCTCCGCATCGGCCTTGCAATGCTCAATGACCATCACGCGCAGCGGCGTGGCCATGTTCCACAAAGTGTTTTGAGGCAGATATATGGCGGTTTGACTCACGCGGATTCCTCCTCGAGCGGAGTGAAAACATGCCGAGGGGGCGCCTGGTTTACGGGCAGCCAGTACAGGTTACGAGCAACAAGGGAGGCCTCGAAGCAAAGAATCACCCTGCTAACGGAGACGTCCCGCCGCTTGCGGACGAAATGCAGCAGAGAGACTGGGATGGATTGGTGCGATCTGGAGATCAGGGAATCCGAAACCACAGGGAGCCCGACCAGCCCTAGCGTCCACCGATAGCAATATCCGTGCGGCAAGAAACCGCTCGCGAAAATTATTTGCCGCAACAACTGCATTCCGACTCCTTTCGGTCAAGGTTCCGCCAGAAATTGCGCGATCGTTCACGCGTAACGACGCCCGCGGACCATGGACAAGTCACAGAGATGCTATCGGCAGGATCAGGAAAGAACTTCAACCGGGAAGCGGGGACTGCAGTTGCCCCTCAGGATTGGACGGCTGCGGTTTGTTTAGCGGCAGGCGAAACAGAATCAGGGACTTGCTTGCTTCGTTTTTCCTCGTACATTCGCGCATCAGCAATTCTGATCAATTCCTCGAGTCGCGGCTGGTGAACCACGGGTACATCGGCGAAGCCCACGCTGAGGGCAATCCGAAACCGCGAGGAGGGCAACGCATTGATGAAGTCCAGGCGCTGCTGCAAGCGTTTGCGGACTTGCTGCGCGGAATCCTGACCCGCGTCCGTCATCAAGACGCAAAATTCATCGCCCCCCAGCCTGGCCAGAAT
Source organism: Terriglobia bacterium (assembly GCA_963705015.1). Taxonomy (GTDB): domain Bacteria; phylum Acidobacteriota; class Terriglobia; order Acidiferrales; family UBA7541; genus Palsa-360. The sequence goes on along the minus strand of CAVPIN010000002.1, from coordinate 2,583,594 downwards.
ATCCGATTGACGAAAGCAGGCACGAAGAACATTGGCAGTGACGATGAGGGCGCGGTTGCCCTCTAGATGGCCGTGCCGGTCATTGATCAGTTTCAAGTCGTCCAAATCGACGTACACCAGCAAGGCAGCTCCTTTGCGCTGAATCATCCGTAAATGCTGTTGGGCAAGGGCCAGAAAGCCGCGGTGATTGTGCAGGCCGGTCAAGTCATCGAGCAGAGAAAGGTTTTGCAGCGTCTTCTGCAGGTGGTGGCGCTCGATCGAGTAGCGCAGCGACCGGGCCAGCGCAATGCCATCCAGGTGGTCTTTCGCCAGGAAATCCTGCACCCCCTGTTGAAGCGCTTCAATGGCTAGCGATTCATCCTCGGAGTCGGACAGAATCACGATGGGCTTGTCGGGCGCCGCGGCGCGCGCCGCTTGCACGAACGCACGCCCTTGCTGCCGCTTCGAGCACATATCGAGCAGCACGATGTCCACGTCGTCATCGGAAAGACGCTCGGCGGCGAGTTCCAAACCACCAAGATGCAAAATCTGGAATTGGGCGGAGTCGCTCAATTCAAGCAATGCACGCACTTGGCGCGCTTCTTTTGCCTCACCAACCAGGAGAATGCGAATCGCTGCACCATTTGTGGACACCGCACAGCCTCACGATTCCCATACCGAGACGGACACGGACGTGCCAGCCCTCTCGACACTATGCACGCGCAATCGCGCGCTGTGGCCAAGCGAACAGGGGAATCAGCTTTCTGGAAGGGGGAATTGTAGTCTGATCCAACGTAAGGGGGATGTCAAGGAATGTGCGTAGAGGTGCTCCGTCAAAGGTAACCCGCGGAGTGACAAGCTTGTACCTCGCAAATTTGCGGACAGATCCAGTGGAGAAAGTGTTTGAGAAGCGTCCCCGTTCAGACCGGCTCTTCCGATACTTTCACAACCAGCTTGCCAGTGTTGGTGCCATCGAAGAATTTATTCATCGCCGCGGGAGCGCAACGCAGGCCCTCGACCATGTCGATGCGGTATTTCAATTTCTTTTCTGCGAGCCATTGAATGATTTGCGCGGCGGCTTCCGGGAAGCGCGGCGTGTAATCGCTCACCACCATGCCCTGCACGCGCGCGCGCTTGGATTGGATCGCGGCGAAATTCGACGGGCCTGGGACCGGACCAGATGCGTTGTATTGCGAGATCAATCCGCAGAGCACCACGCGAGCGCCAACGTTGATTTGTCCCAGCACCGCATTCAGAATTTCGCCTCCCACGTTCTCAAAGTCGACATCGATTCCTTTCGGGCAGGCGCGCTTGAGCGCGTCCTGAATATTTTCTTTCTTATAGTTGATGGCGGCATCGAATCCGAGTTCCTTCGTGATCCAGGCGCATTTTTCCTCGGACCCGGCAATTCCCACCACGCGGCAGCCCGCGATTTTGCCAATCTGTCCGGCGATGGACCCGACGGCGCCTGCCGCGGCGGAGACAACCTGTGTTTCGCCCGGCTTGGGCTTGCCGATATCCATCAATCCAAAATAGGCCGTGAATCCGATATGGCCGATCGCGCCCATAAAAGCCGTTAAAGGTATGCCGGGGACGCGCGGCAATTTCCTCCAGCCCGTGGCGTCCCCGGCGTAATATTCCTGCCAGCCGCCCAGTCCATGCACGATGTCCCCGGGCGAAAATCCGGGGTTTCGCGACGTTTCGACAACCCCCAGAGTTCCTCCGCGCATGACGTCTCCGATCTTCAGCATGGGCATGTAGGAGTCCACCGGTTCCATCCACCTGCGGCCGGCCGGATCGAGGGAAAGATAAATGACGCGCACCACAATCTGACCCTCCGTAATTTCCGGCACAGGCGACTCAGCCCAGTTGAAATTGGATTCCGTCACCTTGCCCTGGGGGCGCGATGCCAGTAGCCATTGATGGTTGCGTTCGGTGTGACCTGCGGGTGTCGCCATACGGTTTCTCCCGTGATTTCTCTGTGACCCTCTGAGGCCTCAGTGTTCTCTGTGTTGCGCTTTGGGATTTCACCACAGAGGGCACAGAGGGCGCGGAGAAAACATAAACGAAATTGTCAAATGTGATTAGCGCTGCTTCTCGCGCTCCGCTTTTCCTTCGGCCATTACTTTTTCGATCTCGTCGACCGACCGCGGCAGACGTTCCGTGAGCAGTTTGTAACCCGTGGGCGTGACCAGCACATCATCTTCGATGCGTACGCCGATATTTTCTTCAGGAATATAGATTCCCGGCTCGACCGTGATGACCATCCCCGCTTCCAGCGGACCCGCCGGGCCGCTGGGATCGTGCACATTGAGGCCGATGTGGTGGCTCAGGCCATGCGTGTAATAGCGGCCCAGCGACCGCCCCTCTTTGTCTTTCCCGTGCGAATTGATGTAATCCATCGAAATCTTGTGCAGACTGGTGGCCGCCGGTCCGTAGAGCGTCATGCCGGGCTTGATCGCGGCCAGCGCGGCGTTCTGCGCGCCCAGCACGATTTCATAGATTTCGCGCTGGCGCGGCGTGAATTTGCCGTCGGCAGGAATCGTGCGCGTGATGTCTGCGGCGTAGCCCGAATACTGCCCGGCCACGTCCATCAGCACAACTTCGCCGCCGTCGATCGTACGGTCAAGTTTGTTGTAGTGCAGCACGGTGGAGTTGAGGCCAGAGCCGACGATGGGTGCGTACGCCTCGGTCTCGCAACCGGCTTCGGCGTGAATCTCCACCATTTTTGCGGCCACCTGATATTCCTTCAGCCCCGAATGCATCATCTTCATGGCCGCAAGCTGCGCATCAATCGAAGCATCGACGGCTTTCGTGAGCAGCGCCAGTTCCCCTGAAGACTTGACGGCGCGCAGCGTGCCGACCGCAGAAGAAACATCTTTCACCGCAGCCATCGGCGCGGCATCCTTCACCCACTTGGACCAGATGGCCGGGTGCGGATAGCCTTCGTCGTGAGGCCCCGGCAATTCCGTATAGATTTCAGGGAAATTCTTGGCCAGGGCGGCAAGCGTATCCTGCAGCTTCCCGAACGCCTCGACGTCGGCAAAGCCCGTCTTCTCCTTGATCCCGGCGTCGTCCGGCCCCAGGCGCGGCCCGTTCCATTTTTCCTCGTCCAGATTACGGGGCGGGAGATACAGAATTTCGCGCGGCCCGGTCCAGCCCTTCTGCGCCGCCGATTCTGGCACCAGCAGAAGCGCCGCGCCCTCTTCGTTATGGCCGGTAAGGTAATAGAAATTTTCCTCCTGCATGAAGACGTAGGAGGGATTGGCTTCTTCGTGCCCGGTGTAGCCGAAAATCACGATGGGCGCATTGATCGCGGCCTCCAGCTTCGCCCGCCGCTCGGCATAGACGCTGGTTGGCTCGCGCTCCCAGGCCCGTGCCAGCGGGGCGAGACACACTAGCAGCAAAAGGATGACGCTGCTGCGCAAGGTCGAACGTCGGCTGTTCATAGAGTCACCTCGCCTAACACTGCTAACAAAAACATACCACGCCGAACGTAGCATGTCCCTACCCCGTCGTCATTCCGAGCGAAGCGAGGAATCCCTCATTCTTTCGTCGGCCAACACGGAGGGATTCCTCGCTCCGCTCGGAATGACGTCGTGCTAGCATCGGGCGATTCTTCATGGATAGAACCTTCCACGCCTACATCCTCGCAGGTGAGTCGGGCGTTTTGTACACCGGGATGACGAATAATTTGATGCGGCGAATAGCGCAGCACAAGCAAAAGAAAATCCCCGGGTTCACGTCAAAATACAACGTGACCAAACTCGTGTGGTTCGAAGCGCACGGAAGGGCGATTAGCGCCATCGCCCGGGAAAAGCAAATCAAAGGTTGGAGTCGGGCGAAGAAGGTTGCGCTCATTGAAGCCATGAATCCGCATTGGAAAGACTTGACTGAAATACTGCAGACGGATTCCCCACCTGCCGAGCCCAGTTTGAAATGAGGGGGCTTGCATCGTGCGGGCACACTTGCGGGAACGAACAATGGCGCTGCCTCATCAACACCGCCGTGGCAAAGGCGTCCATGAAAAAGCTGTCCCGAGATGGAACACGGAACTCTGTGTTCCCTCGCATCCTCCTGCTAGACTTATCCGGATGGATTTCCGTTTCGAAGTTCTCAAGACCGATCCGACGGGCGCGCGCCTGGGGCGCCTCACGACGCCGCATGGCGTCGTGGATACGCCGGCGTTCATGCCGGTGGGCACTGCCGGAACGGTGAAGGGCCTGACGCAGCAGGAGCTCGGCGAACTGGGCGTCCAGATTCTGCTGGGTAATACATATCATCTGTATCTTCGTCCCGGACACGAAACGATCCGCCGATTGGGCGGCCTGCATCGGTTCATGTCCTGGCCCCGCGCCATCCTTACCGATTCCGGAGGGTTTCAGGTGTTCAGCCTTGCCGACCTCCGCAAAGTCACCGATGACGGCGTGGTATTTCGCTCGCACCTGGATGGCTCCGAACATTTCCTCACGCCGGAAAAATCCATCGAGATTCAACAGGCGCTCGGTTCGGACATTGCCATGGTTCTCGACGAATGTATCGAATACACCGCCGATCACGAGCGCGCTGCCGCGGCACTGAAGCGCTCGACCGAGTGGGCGCGCCGTTGCCGCGATTACGGACGAGCCAATGCGGAGGCCTCCACCACGCCCGGGCAAGTTTTATTTGGCATCGTACAGGGCGGCATGCATGCCGACTTGCGCCGCGAGGGTGCACGCCGGCTCGTGGACCTCGATTTCCCCGGATACGCGATCGGCGGGCTGGCGGTCGGCGAGCCTCACGAGCTCTCGCGCGAGATGGCGGCCATCGCCGCTGCGGAACTTCCTTCGGATCGTCCGCGCTACGTCATGGGAGTGGGATTACCCGAGCAGCTTGCCAACTTCGTCGGTTGCGGGGTCGATATGATGGACTGCGTCCTGCCCACGCGCAACGCCCGCAACGGGTGCCTGTTCACGCATGCGGGCAGGGTCAACATCAAGAACGCGATATACGCCGATGACCCACGTCCCCTTGATGAGTCTTGCTCCTGCATGGTTTGCCGAACGTACTCGCGCGCGTACCTGCGCCATTTGTTCCACGCCAATGAAATCCTGTCTTCGATTTTGAACTCCCACCACAATGTTGCGTTTTTCCTTGACATCATGGCCAAAATTCGACAGGCTATCGCGTTCGGGGAACTAGCGAAATTCTCCTCAGCGTTCCAAGCTCGCCTGGAAGAGGGTGAACCCTGAAGGTGGCCGTTCATTAGGCTTGCCTTGTGGTTGGGCATCAGGGAATTGATTCCAGGCGTCGGGATATTAGGTTTGAGTTTGCCGAGAGTGTCTGAATGTCCATGATGTTTTCACATGCAAGTTTGTCCTTGATGGCGCAGGCCGGTGGCGCGGGCGGCCTGATGGCATTTGCGCCGCTGCTCATCATTATGGTCATCTTTTATGTGCTGCTGATCCTTCCCGCGCAGCGCCGCCAAAAGAAGACCACGGAAATGCTCAGCGCCCTCAAGAATGGCGATAAGATCATTACCAACGGAGGGATGTTCGGCACGATTGTGGGAATGGAGGGCGATTCCATTCAGCTTCGCATCGCCGATCAGGTGAAGGTGAAAATATTGCGCTCCGCTGTGGCCAGTCTCCAACCAGATGGTAAGGAGGAGTAGCTGGGCCGGATTTATAGCTTTATTGTGCTGGGCCAGTCCAAGTCATGACTACGAATCTCAAGTGGAAAGCAATTTTTATCCTGGGCGTCATTCTTGTTTGTATTGTCGGCCTTATTGGAATTCCCGATGCGCCCAAGTCTTTGTCGATCCTGAAGTCGAATTTTGCCAACCGCATCAAGCTCGGCCTCGACCTGCAGGGCGGAACGCACCTGATTCTGCAAGTGCAAGTTCAGGAGGCCGTCAGCCAGGAAACCGATCAGACACTCGATCACATCACCACAACGTTGCGGGACAAAACCATCCGGTACGACGAAATTCGCAAGCTGAGCGACACGCAGATTCTGGTCCACAACATTGCCCCGGAGCAGGCGGGAACCGCCCGCAATCTGATTTCCGACCAATTTCCGGATTGGACCATCTCTCCCGCGCCCGGAGAAGCGTCCGGCTACCTGGTTACGATGTCGGCGACGCGCATTGCCAATATCCAGCAGCAGACGATGGATCAGGCAGAAGAAACGATCCGGCGCCGCATCGATGCCCTTGGTTTGACCGAACCGCTCGTCGCCCCTTACGGCCAGGGAGACAATGAAATTATCGTCGAGCTACCCGGGGAAGGCGACCCCAACCGCGCGAAAAGCGTTATCCAAGCTGGCGGCCAGCTGGAACTGCACCTGGTATTGGACACCACACCGTATTCTTCCGAAGCGGCCGCGCAGGCCGCACACGGCGGCGTTTTGCCGCCCAACGCCCAACTGGTCCCCGGGAAAAACACATCCACAGCGCCTGGCCAGCCCGCTGGTGAAAGCTGGTACGTGATCGACCGGGTGCCCGTGGTAACGGGCCGCGATCTTCGCAGCGCAACGGCCGTACGCAGCACAAAAAATATCGGATTCTACGACGTCGATTTCACGCTCTCCACCGAAGCAGGCCGCAGGTTTGGCCCCTTCACCGAGCAAAACATCGGCAAGCAGCTGGGCATTGTCCTCGAGCACAGATTGCAGACCGCTCCCGTTATCAACGGCCGCATCGACGACACCGGCGTGATCGAAGGCCAGTTTGGCGAGCAGGAAGCCAACGATCTCGGCCTGGTCCTGCGATCCGGGGCGCTCCCGGCGTCGATCAAGTACCTCGAAGAGCGCACCGTCGGCCCATCGCTCGGAGCGGACTCCATCCGCCACGGAGTGCAGGCTTCAGTAATCAGCCTGGTGGTCGTCATGATCTTTATGGTGATTTACTATCGTCTCTCGGGCGTGAACGCCGTCGTCGCTCTAATTCTGAACCTCGTCATCTTGCTCGCGGCCTTGGCTTATTTCGGCGCCGTGCTTACCCTGCCGGGCATCGCTGGCGTCATTTTGACGATCGGCATGGGCGTGGATTCCAACGTCCTGATTTTCGAGCGCATCCGGGAAGAATTGCGGTCCTCCAAGGCCCCCGTATCCGCCGTGGACGTCGGATTCAAGCGCGCATTCCTGACGATTATCGATACGCACGTCACCACTATCGTTTCCGCAGCCTTCCTGTTTGTTTTCGGGACCGGGCCGGTGCGTGGGTTCGCCGTAAGCCTGGCGATTGGTTTGCTCGCCAACCTGTTCACGTCAGTCTATGTGTCGCGCGTCATTTTTGATTGGCACCTGGTTAAGATGCCTCGAGAGGCGGAGTTGAGTATTTAGCCTGCTGGGGGCTGATTCGGGGGCGGGCTTGATTTGAAGCCGGTCATATTTAAAAGTTCGATTTCGGGAACAAATCATTGATGGTTGGTGTCAAACTCTAACGGGTCAGAGTGGTCATGAATTTCTTCAAACAAGTGGATTTGGACTGGATGGGCAAGGCGAAGTACTTTTTCGCTCTTTCGCTGACCCTCTTGGTGATCGGCGCCGCCTCCTTGATTAGTCACGGCGGCCCCTACTATGGCATTGATTTTAAAGGTGGTACGGTCGTGGATGTGCGTTTTGCAACCCCTCCACCTGTCGACACCATTCGCAACGGCCTCACGCAGCATGGCATGAGCAATTTCACAATTGTTCCGGTCAGCGACATAGCCGCTCCGAACTCGAACGAAGTCCTCATCAACCTCGAAGAAAAGGGTGAAGGGGCCGAGGCGCTCGACGCTGGCAAGACAGCCATCCTTGACGCCCTGCACGCCACTTTGGGGGCGGGCGAAGCCGGCAAGCAGGACTTCAACGCAGCCGGCCCTTCGGCGATTGCCGACACCCTGACGCGCAAGGATCCCATGAGCCTGGGTGCCACAGCCGGGGATCGGTACAATCAACTTGCCCGCCAGCTAACCGATTTTCGTGACAAGAGCCGCCGCGGCGTTGTGACCAATCTCAACGATCTCACCGCTGCAGGTGCAAGTTCCGCCGTGATCGCCGCCCTTAAGGATTCCTTTTATACGAGCAATTTCGCCATCATCAATGTGGAGATTGTCGGGCCCAAGGTTGGGTCCGAGCTGCGCCGCCAGGCAGTGGTCGTCACTTTATACGCTCTTGGCGGCATGTTGGTTTATATTGCATTTCGTTTCGAATGGGTGTACGGTGCTGCCGCCGTATTAGCCGTGTTCCATGACGTGCTCATTACGCTGGGCCTCTTTTCCATTTTTCACTTTGAGATTTCGCTGACTGTGATTGCGGCGCTGTTGACGCTGGTAGGTTATTCGATGAACGACACGATTGTGATCTTTGATCGTATCCGGGAAAACTCGCGGCTGATGCGCCGCGAAGCATTTCCCTCCATCGTGAACCGTTCCATCAACCAGACCCTTTCGCGTACCATCCTGACGAGCGGCCTGACGTTTCTGACCGTGCTCGTCCTGTTCCTGATGGGCGGCCAGGTTCTTCGGGCGTTCTCGTTCGCTCTGGTCGTGGGAATTTTAGTGGGAACTTATTCAAGTTTTGGCATTGCCGCGCCCATGGTGGTGGCCTGGAACCGTTGGAGAGGCCAGGGCGTGGCGCTGGCAGCACCCGGAACCGCAGCCGGCAATAAACTCCGGAAAACCTAGGGTAGTTTCCTGGGTGCTTTTCGGCTAGGAGGAAGTTTACATGTTCGACGACTTGCTGGAATCTACAGTAGTCAAAAAGAAGACGAATAAGAGCTGGACGGTGCTGGTCTCCACGATCGTTCAGGCGACGATTCTGGGCATCCTGATTCTGATCCCTTTAATCTATACCGAGGCGCTTCCCAAGGCGATGCTCTCCACGCTGCTGATCGCCCCGCCACCTCCTCCGCCGCCACCTCCTCCGCCGCAACCCGTGAAGACGATTGTGAAGCCGGTGGCGCGCTTGATCCAATCCGGAAAACTGATGCAGCCCCGTGCCATCCCCAAGGAAGTGGCCGTGTTTAAGGAAGCCGAGCTTCCCCCGGATGTGATCAATAACGCCAACCAGGGCGGCGTTTTCGGCGGCATTCCAGGGCAGGGGATCATCGGCAATACTGGACCCGCGGTTCCGCCTCCTCCGAAACCTGCGGCTCCCTCGCGCATCAAGCAGGGCGGTAACGTGACGGCAGCTTCGATCATCACGCAGACCCGGCCGGTTTATCCAGCTTTGGCACGGCAGGCGCGCATTCAAGGGAACGTTGTCCTCCACGCGATTATTGACAAGGAGGGCAAAGTGGCCCAGCTCGAAGTGGTTTCCGGGCATCCCCTGCTGGTGCAGGCAGCTTTGGACGCTGTGAAACAATGGCGGTACAAGCCCACGCAGCTCAACGGCGATCCAGTGGAAGTGGATACAACGATTACCGTCACGTTCACGATGGGTGGTTAGGCAGGACGGCATCTTGGAGAGTGGGTTTTGCCCTTACGCAGCATGTAGGGGTGGAGCCCCGGCTTAGGGGCCGCTAATCAGGGAGTGGGCCGGGGCCTGTATCGCAGGTTCCGACTGGCAAATTTCGAACGAACTCAAAGGGTGCGGGCTGCAATCGCAGGCCGCAAGAAAAAGGAGCGAATAAAATGCTTGGGAGTCATCTAGCCGCAGCAGCAATGAACCTAGTCGTCCTGCAGGGCCAGTGGGATCTGAGGACGATGTGGGGCAATATGAGTATCATCGCGAAGGTCGTTGTGGGCATCCTCTTCCTTCTGTCCGCATGGTCTCTCGGTGTCATGATTGATCGCGTATTGATGTACAGCGCGGCACGCAAGCAGTCCCGCGTGTTCGTGCAGCAAGTCGCTGGCGCTTTGCGGGAAGGCAAACTCGACGAAGCCATCTCCATCGCCGAGCGCAACAAGAAGAGCCACATCGCCAAGGTGGTCGCCACCGGACTTTCCGAATTTCAATCCGCATCTTCCCAGGTCGCCGACATGGAAGTGATCGAAGCCGCCAAGCGCGGTCTCGACCGTTCCGTGGCGATCGTGCACGCCGAAATGAAACGCGGCCTTTCCGGGCTGGCGACGATCGGCTCGACGGCTCCTTTCGTCGGACTGTTCGGCACCGTGGTCGGAATCATCAACGCGTTTAAGGGTATTGAGACGACCAAGGCCACCGGGTTGTCGGCGGTCGCCGGCGGTATTTCCGAAGCGCTGGTCACCACGGCTCTTGGGTTGCTGGTCGCTGTGCCTGCTGTGTGGGCCTACAACTATTTCACTAACAAGGTCGAGGCCTTCGACGTCGAAATGGACAACTCCTCGATGGAGTTGGTCAACTACTTTATTACGCGCCGGGCAGGCGGAAAGAAGTAAACCATGGCCAGATATAAGCCTTCAGTTGGTGCACAGATGTCGGCCCCGAACGTGATTCCTATGGCCGACATTATGTTGGTGCTGCTGATCATCTTCATGGTGGTCACACCCATGCTCACGAAGGGTTTGTCGGTGGAGTTGCCTAAGGTCAACAACCCCGAAGACATGCCCAACGCCGACAAAGACGATGCCGTCATCGTCGGTATTTCGGCGAGCGGGGATGTCTACCTGGGCAGCACCAAATCTGACATCACGCAAATAGCCGACAAGGTTCGTGACCTCATCTCCGGAAAACTGGACAAGACCGTTTATGTGAAGAGCGACGGTCGCGCCAAGTACGGTGATGTGGTCAAGGTTGTGGACGAGATTCGCTCCGCGGGCGTGGATAACGTCGGTTTGGAAACCGAAAAAACCGACCAGCAGGCCCGCCGCGTTCCACCGCCTCCGGCTGATTAATTCGTTCTGGGAAGCGGAGCCATGGGGTTCCGCTTCTTGGATTTTGACATGGCAGTCCAGCCGTTCCGAACTATTTTGATCGGAACGCGGAAATTAAAAATTCGGGTCCCGATTGGGAGCCTCCCGGATTACGGAGATACGACAATGGGAATGGATGTTGGAGGAAAGCAGGGCGGTTCGATGGCGACGATGAACGTCGTCCCGCTGATCGACATTCTTCTGGTTCTGATCATCATTTTCATGGTGATCACGCCGCTGACGCCGAAGGGATTGGACGCGCTGGTTCCACAGCCTGCGCCGCCCAACCAGAAGCAGGCGGACACCACGCAGAAGACGATTGTCGTTCAGATTCTCGATACCGGGAAATTGAAGATCAACGAAGAAGACGCGACGTGGGATTCCCTCGGGCCTCGTTTAAACGACGTGTTTAAAGAGCGCGCCGAAAAGGTCGCTTTCGTCAAGGGTGATGACGCCGTGCGGTTCGCCGACGTGGCCAGGGCCATCGATATCATGCGTGGTTCAGGAATCGACAAGGTTGGGCTGATTACGGCTAATCTCGAAGCTGGAAAGTAGGGACCCAGCCTTTCGCGGGCTCTAGCTGGTTACAATCAATTTGTCTGCCAGCCCCAATTTCAAAGATAAAGTTGCTTTGATCCGGGGCCTTGCTGGTGTAGAGTGGGCCGCTGGATTGAGTTAACAAGTCGTAGGTCGGGCTTCCGAATGACCGGCTAGTGGGTCGAGTGAAATGAACGCCGGCGCAGTGCTCAGATGTTTCAATGCCCTTTCGGGGGAACACAAAAAATTCGCGGGGATGGTTTGTTTGCCATGAATCCTTTTGCGCACTTTCGACACTTTAAGAGTAACAACTCCGTTTCGCTGCTCGCAGTCGCCCTGGTCGCAGTCGCTTTCGGTGCCACTGGCTGCACCAAGCTCAAGGCTCGCGACGAGCTCAATAAGGGTGTAGCCGCCTATCGCGATGGAAAATATGATCAATCCATCGAGTTTTTCAAGCAGGCCAAGGACAACGACCCTACCTTGATGAATGCTCGCCTGTACCTGGCCACGGCCTACGCCACCCAGTACATTCCCGGCGCTCCCTCGGACGAGAACATTCGTATGGGCCAGGCCGCGGTCAAGGAATTTCAGGACGTTCTCAGCGTTGATCCCAACAACATCTCTGCGATCGACGGTATCGGTTCGATTCTCTACAACATGGCCGGAACCCCTTACACACGGGAACGGTTTGAAGAATCGAAGACCTACCATATGAAGCACATCACTCTGAAGCCTGAGGACCCCGAGCCCTACTACTGGGTCGGCGTCATCGACTGGACCCTTACCTACCGCGACAACCTGGAAATGCGCGGCAAGTGGCGTCTGGCGCACCTGACCGCCAAGACCCTCAAGGATGACGATCCCATGCCCCCTGACGTTCGTGAGGACTACGTCAAGGAAAACGGCATGTTGATTGACGAAGGCATCACGAATCTCCGGAAAGCCTTGGAGCTTCGTCCCGATTACGACGATGCCATGGCCTATTTGAATCTCCTTCTGCGGCGCAAAGCGGACGAAGCCGCTTCCCCGACGAACGCGCGTCCCTGCTCAAGCAGGCCGACGACCTGGTGGACAAGGCCAAGGAAATCAAACAGAAGAAGATGGAAGCCCCCGCGAAGTCTTGATTAAGGTTTTCGTTTGAGACTTTTTTGGCTTCGGGAATCGGAAGACAATTGATTCACGGCGGCTCTGCAAATGGGCCGCTTTCTCCACGATCGGCTCCGCACATTTCCCGGCACCGACCCGTTCTGTGTCGTCAGCGAATCCCCCAATCGAAAAGTTAACTAGTAAATAATTCTGGATCTCACGCCAAGGTCAGTCTTTTAGCCTTGACATGGTTGCCTTCCCATAGTCATAATCCGGCCACGCGGCAATGTAGGGTCCTTTCGGGTGATCTTAAAAAGTAGCGATTGATCTTGCATGAAATGCAAATGGGGGTGGGGTGCTATGAAGCGTCACATCAGCGTGTGGGTGTTGGTCCTCGTGTTTTTCGGAATTTCTTCTTCACAACTCCAAGCGCAGGGCGGTAAAGGTAGCATTTCCGGCAGGGTGGTCGATTCCAGCGGCGGTGTCGTGCCCGGCGCAAAAATCACCGCGCGGAATACTGGAACCGACGCAACACGCACCGTCACCGTCGATGACCAGGGGCGCTACACCGTCCTGGATCTGGATATCGGTACATACGATATCGGGGCCGAAGCAGCCGGCTTCAAAAAGTTTATTCACTCCGGCGTGGTGATCAATGTAGGCGCAGCCCTGACGGTGGATATCGCGCTCGAAGTGGGGGCCTCCGAACAATCCGTCACAGTTACCGGTGAAATCACCCAGGTCCAGACGGGTTCCTCCGAAATGGGAGGCCTCGTCGAGCCCAAGCAGATTGCCAACCTGCCTCTCAATGGTCGTGACTACACACAACTTCTTACCCTCGTGCCGGGTGTGGTGAGCAGCAATAACGCCACGAATCCCGCCGGAGGGATGGGAAAGCAATACTACGTGAGCGGCAGCAGGAGCGGCGGTCTTAATTTCCTGCTCGACAACACCAATTTGATGGATTTCCAGCAGCATTCCGGCGCTGGATCCGCGGTTTCGGGAGAATCCCTGGGTGTCGAAGGGATCGCCGAATTTCGCATGCTGACCAACACCTACAGCTCGCAATATGGCGGGAACGGCGTGGTGCTGGACGCGGTGAGCAAATCGGGCACGAACAGTTGGCATGGTTCGGCGTACGAATTCCTTCGCAACAGCGTGCTGGATTCGAACGGTGTTTCCCTCGTGAATTCGCCAACCGGCGATCCCACGCCCATCAAACCCGCTTTGAGAAGAAACCAGTTTGGCGGGAGCCTTGGCGGCCCGATCAAGAAAGACAGGGCGTTCTTCTTCGTGAACTATGAAGGTTTGCGGTGGTTTGTCGGAATGAACAGTACCGCGCTCGTACCCGATGCTGCTTCCCGCGGTGCAGCTGTGACTGGAGCAGGAGCACAGATACCGGATTGCGTTATCAATACCACCTGCGTGAAAGGCCAGCTGGATCCGCTTCCTGCCGGCGCATTTAATACAGCTGGTAACTTAGCTCCCAGTGTTATATCTACCGTTTCAATTTTCCCTCTTCCCGCAAACGCCACGGAAGTTCTCAAGGCCGGAGATAATACTGGCATTGCCCAATACTCGCAGGTCGCACCCCAGACTGTCGGCGAAAACTATGTCCTCTCGCGGTTTGATTACAATTTCACCGACAAGGATTCCATTTTCGTACGGTACAATCGCGACACATCGACACTGATTGCTCCGGTAACGCCGAACCTTTGGGCAACTGACGCCACCAATAACGTCGAAGTCGGCACCGTCGAGGAAAAGCATATTTTTTCGCAGAATTTGCTCAATCTGGTGAGATTCAGCATTGTCCGGACGGAAGAGGTCATCGGCGTCGAGAACGGAAATGCTTATCCTCAACTGGATTTCCTGCCAATCACATCGTTTCGTCCGGACGGCGGGAACGTCACGGTAACCGGTCTTTCCGCCATCGGGCCCTCGATCGCGCAGCCCAAAGATTTTATTCCTTTTCATTTCATGCTGGGCGACGACGTCTTGCTTGTTCACGGTTCGCATAATCTCCACTTTGGCGCATCCTTGGATAAAGTCTGGACCCACATTTTCTCCGCCTACTATGTGGCTGGAAACTACCGGTTCGGCAGCGAAAAATTGTTCTTGCAGGGACTGGCGGCCAACTTCCAGGGGACGGGTACGGGCGCCAACGATGACAACCACGTCCGCGATGATCGTGAACTCTTTTACGCCCCATACATCCAGGACGACTGGAAAGTCACGCGGCGCTTGACGCTCAATCTCGGTTTGCGATACGAAGGCGCCAGCAATCCTTCCGAGGCAAATAATTTGTTTTACAATCAGCTGACTCCACCGCTGGGAGCTGCTCCCACATTGGTAGCTGGGGCGGTGACTCCTGCTGGGGCGTTTGGATCCTTCGCGCAGGTGCCTCATGCTTTTGCGCAGAATCCAGCCAGGTACAATTTTGAGCCGCGAATCGGATTGGCCTGGGATGTCTTCGGCGATGGCAAGACGGCAGTTCGGGGCGGTTATGGGATCTTCCACAGCTTGTTGACGGCGAACACGTACATCGTTCCCTACGGTCTGATGCCGCCGTACATCAACATCTCCGTTTCGGGTACGGTTCCTTATGGAAACATTGCAGCAGACTACGCTTTGCAGGCGGCTTTGTATGGCCAGACGCAACTTTTTAACTACAATACGAAAAGTACTCCTTATGTGCAGCAATATAACCTGAGCGTTCAACGTGATCTGGGTGCCGGCTTCCTTGGCACCATCGGGTATGTAGGTTCAACCGGCGTTCACTTGCTTATCGGATATGATCTCAACCCCTGCACACCCAATGCCCTGGGAGAGTTGGGACACGCGACCGCCACCGGAGTCGTGTGTAATACCCCCCGTGTCAATCCCGGTTTTAATTATATGGTTTACTTCCAGCCAGTAGCGACTTCCAATTACAATGCACTGCAGGCTTCGCTCAACCATCCTATCGGCCGGAATCTGCAGACACAGATTTCCTACACCTGGTCGCACTGCATTGACTGGGGCGGCTCAGCAAACGGCCTGGAAGGGTTGGGCGCGGGGTCAGGAAACGAAGACAACTATCCGTACAATCCACGGCAGAATGAGGGAACCTGTGACAATGACCGCCGCAATATTCTCACCGTCAACGGCGTGTATTCACTTCCATTCCACGGAAACCGCGCGGTCGACGGCTGGCAGTTGAGCGGTATCATGACCGCGACAAGCGGCCCGCCATTCAGCGTGACCATGGGATACGACAATGTGGGCGACGTAGCGCAAACGCAAATCCAACGCGCCAGTTGGGCGGCGGGCTGCGATAAGCACAACGCCATCATCAAGCAGGGACTCAAGTGGTTCAATCCTGCCTGCTTTGTGGCGCCCGCTCCAGGGCTCAATGGCAATGTTGGGCGAAATGTCTTGACCGGCCCGCGTCTGTTCGATGTGGACATGTCGGTGTCGAAGACGACCAAGTTGACGGAGCGATTATCATTAAGTCTTCGCCTCGATGCCTTCAATGTGTTCAATAATTCTAATTTCTACATGGGCGGCGGGTACAGTACCTTCGCTTATTCATCGACCGCGACAAATGCGGATGGCGGAACTGGCGGCGGAGTCTATAACGGGACCGGTGGAATTATGGCCGGCCCGACGACGACAAATCAACGCCAGATGCAGGTTGCAGCCAGATTTGTCTTTTGATCTGTGACGGATCACATGCACGAGGCGTCTGATACTTGACTGATGCAGTCTTTTCGCATAGTCTGCACCCATATCTACATCAGGCAGAATGGGTCCAATACAGGGTAGGAATTCGATCGTTTGTCTAAATAAAATATCGGAATTTTGCAAATTGAATTTTGGAGGTGCAGGATGAAATGGAATTTCGTAGGCCTCGTGGCCTTGGCGGCGTTGGTGACGTCGCCTTCGGTAAGTTTCGCGCAGGCGCAACGGCAGATGGGCGGCAGGCAAAGGCCCGCAGCGGCGAATGACACCTTTGATCCTCATGATTTATCCGGCGTGTGGGATCCACTCAACCTGACCAGGAACTGGAAGGCCGTGCCCGTATATGGAGCCATCAGCGCGGACGTTCCACCCATGACTCCGTGGGCCAAAGCCCAATATGACGCCGCTAAGCCCTCGTATGGTCCCAGGGGTAACCCGAACGGCAATGATCCCATTTTCGAGTGCGAACCTACTGGAATCCCGCGCATCTTCTTTTTCCCCCAGCCCTTTCAATTCATCGTTACGCCGGGCTTAACTATCCAGGTGTTTGAGCGCGAGCACACCTACCGCTACATTTATACGGACGGCCGCGATCACCCGAAAGATGTGGAACCCACCTGGATGGGCCATGCCATTGGCAAGTGGGACGGAGATACGTTCATAGTGGACTCGGTCGGGTTCAACGACAAAGCCTGGCTTGATTTTTGGGGCAATCCCCGCAGCGAAAAGATGCACCTGATCGAAAAGTGGAAGCGCGTCGACCCGGAGCACATCTCCGTTCAGCTCATTGACGAAGACCCCGGTGCCTACACACAAACCTGGGTGGGAGATACAAAGATCATGAAAATAAACCACGACCCCATGCCCATGGAAGAACTTCCCTGCATTTATCGTGAGGAGCACGCCTTTGGGGAGAAAATCCGGGAACGCGCTGTTCATGGCCAAGGCGATCCAAGTAAACCGGACCAGCGTTAGGCGGGCCAGTGCGCAGTAAGGTGATCGCAAAATACGTGGTAAATAATCGGATGCAGCATCCGCGCACGAATCTTAATTTGGAGGCACAGTATGAAACGTAATCTAGCAATGTGGATCGTTCTGACAGTCGCATTTTTCGCGGCTTCCAGCGCGTCTTTTGCGCACCACGGAACGGGTCTATATTACGGCACCGGGACCATCACGATGAAGGGGACGATCACGGAATTTGCATTCGTCAATCCCCATTCTCAAATTTATTTCGACGTGAAAAACGAGAAGGGCGAAACCGAACATTGGGCCGCCGAATGCGTAAGCCCGGGCAAGCTGGCGCGGGCTGGCTTCAGCAGGGATACGCTCAAGCCCGGAGATCAAGTTACGATTACGGTTCACCCCGGGAAGAGCGGCGAGACGGTGGGTAGCTTCGTAAAGATCATCCTTCCCGACGGTAAAGAGTTGCCGCTCAGGAATGGTGGCGGGGAGTAGTTAAGAAACTGTGCGACACAATACCCGCGGTAAGTGAGGGCCAGCAGACTGGCTTGTTCGCGAGCGTTGGCGGAGTGCGGAATACGTGAGTGACTGTTTCTTTAACGCGAGGACATCATGAAAACTAAGATTCAGATTTTCCTTTTGCTGTTGGCCGGTCCCGTAGTGCTGTTAGCCCAGGTAAAGCCGCCCGCTCAGTCCGGGCCAATTGCGATCACACATGTGACGGTCATTGACGCCACAGGCGCCCCGGCCCAGCCGGACATGACCGTGGTCGTCCGGGGAAACCGTATCACCGAAATTGGCAAGAAGGTTGGCGTCCCCGGTGGCGCAAAAGTCGTGGACGGAACGGGTAAATACCTGATTCCCGGCCTGTGGGACATGCACATCCATATTCACCGGCATGACGAGAACGTGCTCTTGCTGGCCAACGGCGTCACCGGTGTCCGCCTGATGGGCGGCGTTCCCGAATATCACAAGATGCAAAAGGAAATTGAAAGCGGCGATCTCCTGGGCCCGCGTTACACGATTGCCAGCCGCCTGATTGACGGCATCGATGCCACAGGCAGAAAGTTGCTTCCCCCGCGCTCGGCGACACCGCAGGCGAACTCGCCGAATGGCAGGCCATGGAAAATGGCGGCTTGCCGCGATCTTACCAGGTGGAAACGGAAGCGCAGGCCCGCGAAGCGGTGGCCAAGTCCAAGACGGATGGCGCCGAATTCATCAAGATTCACGATGACCTCACCCGCGACGGTTTTTTCAATCTCGTGAACGCCGCGAAAGCAGCAGGATTCATTTATGTGGGTCACGTTCCAGATGGAGTCTCTGACGCAGAAGCTTCCAACTCCGGCATGAAGAGCATTGAGCACCTGCGTGGGCTTCTCTTGGCAAACTCCTCGCAGGAAGACGAACTGCGCAAGGAGACTCTCGAGGCCAACGAGCAAGCCGGAGAGCAAAGAACCTTTCAACTTTATGACATCGAGAAGAGGGCAGTGGACACCTATAGTGCTGACAAGGCCAACGCCCTCATCGCCCTGTTCGTGAAAAACCACACCTGGCAATGCCCCACGATCATGCCCGAGGGGAGTCTCAAGCAACAGATTGCCACGCATCCGGAATGGATGAAGTATCTCCCGGTTTCACTCCAAAAACGGTGGGCGCAACAGGCCAACCGGCCTGATCCGCCTCCGTACATGGAGGCTGTCTACCGGCGCGGCGATGAAGAAATCCGCAGGGAAGTGGGCATGCTGCAAAAGGCCGGCGTAGGGATTCTTGCCGGCGAGGACGTGGGAGGCGCGGGCAAGTGGGCGGGTTTCTCGCTGCACGAAAACCTCCAGACAGAGGTCGTCGCAGGTCTTACTCCCATGGAAGCCTTGCAAACGGCTACGATCAACGCCGCGCGCTTTATGGGTAAAGAGAAAGATCTGGGGACCATCCAGAAAGGTAAGCTCGCTGATCTAGTCTTGCTGGATGCCAATCCACTGGACGATATCCATAACACGCTGAAAATTAATTCTGTGGTCGTCAATGGCCGCTTGCTGGATCGCCCGGCGATCGACAAGATGATGAGCGACGTTTTGGCCATGAATTCCACGAAGTAAGCGCGCGACACAACTTTTGGCCCAGCTGCCCAATATTCCTCCTCTGGAGACCTAGGGCAGCTGGGTCATTTTTCATTTGGTAAGCCTTCTGGAAAGAAGTAAGTTCCGCCGCTGCACGCTTTTGAACCAGCTTCTTTGAATTGGACAAGCCGGGAACTCTTTTCTCGCCGGTAGCATCAAATAGACATAAAATACAGGGACAATGTCTTCGCTCGAAAAGCCCGCAGGGCTGGCTTCGCTGGTGGGCGGCAGGACCGAGCGCACCTCGCGCGCGCTGCAGGCACGTTTCATCGAACTGGTGGAGAAGGTCCGCCAGACGCGTCCGGCGAGCGATATCGACCTGTTGCGGCGCTCCTATCGAATTTGCCGCCGAGCAACACCGCACGCAGTTGCGCAAGTCCGGCGACCCCTACCTGTCGCATCCCCTCGAAGTGGCGCACATCCTGGCGGACATGAAGCTGGACATCACGACGCTATGCGCGGCCCTGCTGCACGATGTGGTCGAGGACACGCGCATTCCCTCGTCGCGGATCGTCGAGCGCTTTGGTCCGGACATCGCCCGTCTGGTCGAAGGCGTCACGAAAATCAGCCGCCTGGACCTTCTGGCTCCCGAAGCCCGCCAGGCCGAAAACGTCCGCAAGATGCTCCTGGCCATGGTCAACGACGTTCGCGTCGTTGTGGTCAAGCTTGCCGACCGCCTGCACAACATGCGCACGCTGGGTTTTCTTTCGCCCGAAAAACAGCAGCGCATCGCGCGGGAGACGCTCGATATTTACGCCCCGATTGCGCATCGCCTGGGGATGGGCTTGATTCGCGGCGAACTGGAAGACCTTGCATTTAGCTACCTCGAGCCGGAGGCCTACCAGGAACTGCAAAAAACCGTTGTTTCCAAGCGCAAGGAATTTGAGGCCTTCCTGAAGGAATTGCAGGACACCATTCGCAAGCGCCTGGAAGAAAATGGAATCACCGCGGAAGTCGAGGGCCGGGTCAAGCGGCTTTATTCCATCCATCAGAAGAGCCTGCGCCAGCATCGCACGATCGACCAGATTTACGACCTCCTTGCCGTGCGCGTGATTACCGACACCATTCGCAACTGTTATGCGGCCCTGGGCGTGATTCATCAGGTGTGGCGTCCCGTGCCCGGGCCGGTTCAAGGATTACATCGCCATGCCCCGGCCGAACCTGTATCAGTCGCTGCACACGACGGTCATCCATGCCGGACAAACGTTTGAAGTGCAGATTCGCACCAGTGAAATGCATCGCATCGCCGAGCAGGGGGTCGCCGCGCACTGGAGATATAAAGACGGCAAGGACGTTTCCGACGCTGACGATCAGCGCATTCTGTGGATGCGGCAGCTGATCGAATGGGTGAAGGAAATGCAGGAGCCCTCGGAATTCATGTCCACGCTCAAGGTGGACCT
Source organism: Terriglobia bacterium (assembly GCA_963705015.1). GTDB lineage: Bacteria > Acidobacteriota > Terriglobia > Acidiferrales > UBA7541 > Palsa-360. The sequence goes on along the minus strand of CAVPIN010000002.1, from coordinate 2,562,990 downwards.
GTATCCCGAAGAGGTGTACGCCTTCACGCCCAAGGGGAAAGTTCTGGCGCTGCCGCGCGGCGCGACGCCCGTCGATTTTGCCTATGCCGTTCACACCGAAGTCGGCAATCAGTGCATCGGCGCAAAGGTGAATGGACAGATTGTCCCGCTGCGGCATCGCCTGACCAACGGAGATGTCGTCGAAGTCCTGACGCAGAAGGGCCACGTTCCCAGCCGGGATTGGCTGAATTTTGTGCGCACTTCGCGCGCCCGCAGCAAGATTCGCCACCACATCAATTTCATCGAGCGCAGCCAGGCCACCGAAGTGGGCCGGCGACTGCTCGAGCGCGAAGCCCGGCAGGTGGGGCGCAGCCTGAAGAAAATTCCCGAAGCGGAGCTGTTGCGCGTAGCTTCCGAATACGGATGCGCGAAGCTGGAAGACTTGTTTGCCGATTTGGGCTACGGGAAGTTTTCCGCGCGGCAGATTATTTCCAATGCGCTGGGCGAACCCATCGCCCCGCCAAAGCCGGAAACGCCCAAGGAGGAAGCCCCCGCGCGGCTGGTTTCGACGGTCAAGCGAATGCTCCGGGTGGGTGACCCGGCACTGCACGGTCGGTGGGCAGGACGACCTGATGGTCTTTCGCGCCAAGTGTTGCAACCCGATTCCCGGAGACGAAATCGTCGGCTACGTGACCCGCGGCCGCGGCGTCGCGGTCCACTCCAAGTCATGTCCTAATGTCCAGAATCTCCTGTATCAGGTGGAACGGCGCATCGATGTGGAATGGGGAGGCGCCGCTGGTTCCACCTATCCTGTCACGTTGCTGATCCGCGCGCAGGACCGTCCCGGGATGCTCGCGGACATCACCAGCGTCATCAGTGAAACCGGCTCGAATATCCGCACCCTTGCCAGTCACCCCGACAATTTGCACGCCCGCATCGATCTCACCCTGGAAATCGCCGACCGCAAACAGCTCGAACGCATCATGGCCAATATCCGGAAAATATCCGGCGTATTTGGCGTGGAACGCCTCTATAAAGTTTGAGGCAGGTTCCCTCCGCGCCCGGATGGATATCCCACGGTCTTTTCCGTTTATCTTCGAGGCACACGCCACCCCGGCCCGCCGCCCACACGGGTAGAATAGAGGGGATGCCCTCTCCAGGTTCAAGACGATTTCTGCGCAGACAAAGTCTGCTGATTTGCTTGCTGCTGTCATCGCTATTGGCGATATCCGCCTGCAAGCAGACCCCTCAAGCCGACATTGAGCAGCAGAATCAAGCGGACATGTGGCTCAATAGCGTGCCCGAGCTGAAACCCCTGAATGTTTCGAACGCCGAAATCGGCGAGCTTCAAAAAGCCCACGAAGTCGGCCTCACAGACCAGGCGTCTGTCACACTGATCAAGCTTGCGCGGAGCCGTAATCAACCATTTAAGGAGGGGCAACCTGCCGCAGATTTGCTGTCTGCGGGATCTTCCGAGCGAACCGTGCTGGAACTCGCGCAAATGAATCAATTGGGGCCATGGGGAGGGCAGGCGCAAGCCCTTCGCCTCGTGGGCCTTTCTGACAAAGTGATCTTGGCCGTGGCGCAGCGCCGGGTGCAAGGGTTGCCGGTGCTTTCCGGAGAAAAGCTCGGAGAACTGAAAAATTCCGGAGCCACTGAAGCGGTAATTTTGGATATGGTCATGAAGGGCACGACGGAACAACAGGCTTCTGATTACATCGCGGAGCGCGACCGCGCCGCGGGCGGTCACGGTTTTGTATATCAGAGGCGCTCACGCAAGAAACATTGAGTTTGGTCGCGAATTGAGACCCTTGTGAAACTTGAGATCGTGCAAGCCGGAGACCCCGTCTTACGGCAACGCGCCCGGCCCCTAAGCCCCGCAGAAATCGTCAGCAAGGAAATCCGGAGTTTGATCGAGTCCATGCGGGAGTGCATGCATGAAGCTCCCGGCGTGGGACTGGCGGCGCCTCAAGTGGGCCTTTCCCTGCAACTGGCTGTGATCGAAGACCGCGCCGAATACCACAAAGACGTTCCCGTCGAGCAATTGCGGGAACGCGAACGCCGGCCGGTCCCTTTCCATGTGATCATTAATCCGACCATAACTTCAGCGGGCGCAGAGACGGTGGAATTTTTCGAGGGCTGCCTGAGTCTTTCCGGATTCACTGCGCTCGTCCCGCGGATGCGCACCGTACGCGTAGAAAGTTTGAATGAACGCGGCGAGCCTGCCTTGGTTGAGGCGTCCGGATGGTACGCGCGGATCCTCCAGCATGAGATCGATCACCTGCAGGGAGGGCTTTATATCGATCGCATGCAATCCAGAACGTTTTCCTCGATGGAGAACTGGACGCGACATTGGAAAGGCAAGCCGGTGAATGAAATTCGTGCCGCGGGTCAGATCAAAAATAATTTCCTTACTTGAAATATTCCGCGGGACCCCATCGCCAACGGAGCCCGCAGCGGGCAACTCACCGCCGGTGAAACGTCAAAGCTCGAAAACAAGGAGCAAGGTGTGAACCGTGAAGTTTCGGGCATGCGCCAGGCTAACGGTGGAAAATTGACGGCAGCCGACAAGACGGCAGTCAACCACCAGCAGAACAAACTTTCCAAGCAGATCTATAACAAAAAGCATAACGCGCGAAAATCGTAATTGCCTCGAGCAGTCAAGAAAGCCCCTGCCATCCGGTGGGGGCTTTTTTCTTTTCAAGGCATCGGAGAATTGTTTTTGCCATTCGCAAGATATCCACGCCTGCCTGAATGACGCCACGAGCAATCTCAAGGCAAGTTTTGACCCGCACGACCCGCCTTTGTAGAATCATGCCGCTCCATTGAGCCAAACACACGCTCGCACGTTTCTTCAAAATCGCGTCGAGGCGAATTTGCTTGAGCCGCTCGCCGCAATTTGGCGGGCAGAGTGCATTTCGGCGTGTTACAAATTTCGTTTTCGTCGTAGCATGACGTGGTGCGCGCAATGAAATTCAAAACGCAAAACCCGAAACACAAAACCACACAAGCTGAAGCTCATGCTACTGGATGGCAGCAAATCAGGAGGATCGCGTGATTGAGACCGTCGCAACAGATCGAGGGCCGAAAGCCATTGGTCCCTACTCTCAGGCCGTCAAGGCCAATGGCTTTGTATTTCTCTCGGGACAAATTGCTCTGGACCCGAAAACGCAACAGATTGTCGAGGGCAGCGTGGCTCTGCAAACCGAGCGCGTTCTCGCAAATCTGAAAGCGATCGTGGAGGCGGCGGGTTCTTCCCTCGCGCGCGCCGTGAAGACCACCGTATATCTCGCCGACATGAACGATTTTGCCGCCATGAATGAAGTCTACGCCCGATATTTCACCAGGCACCCTCCCGCACGCTCAACCGTCGGAGTCGCGCGCCTGCCGCGCAATGTACGTGTCGAGATTGATCTCATCGCCCAACTTTGATGCGCCGCTCATTGGTTGGCAGCCACCTCCGGCGTGGCAACCCTCATGCTCCAGGCAGTGGGGCCCGGAACGCGCACAAGCAGCGGCACTTAGGTGCCGAAAGAGGGCAATTGTTTGCAGAAACGACTTCTCTCTTTTGGGCCGGATTCCCCCGAAGGTGTTGAATTCAAACCACCAACGAATCCTGACACGCATCTAAGGATATTGGGTATAATCCTGCTCCGTTTGTCCGGGGCCGATTAATTTTGGTGATGGCGCCGATCATTTCTTTGACCCGGGTCGCTGATGGAATTTGTTCCGAAAGTTGTGAACTTGAGGTAAATTAAGAGCTGTATATGCCCTTGCCGAACCTCTAGGGGAGGCACCCTGTGGTTTCTCGAGAGAAGAAAAAATTGGCGGCGTCCGGAAATGCTTCCGGGCGGGCGATCTATTCTGCCCTCAGGTCCGCCTGGCAGGGCATTTCTTCCGGGCGTCCTGCACACGGTCATGAAGGCCACGTTTCGCTGAGGCGCGACTTCACCAAGAGAGATTGCCCGACTGAACTGTTGGACGCGATGGGCATTTTGAGAACGGTCCGTCAGAGGATCCTCGCCAACTCCTTTTTGCGAGGTCTGACGAAGTGGTGGACCTGGATTTTTGTCGCCTTGATCGCCATCGGTGCGCTCAGCGCAAAGTTTGCCGGAGCGATGATTTTGGCTGTGGTGCTGGCCGTCGCGGGCGCCGTTTTCATTCTCGCCTGGATTTTCCGCACACGACTTACCCTCTACGATACGGCGTGCCGTCTGGATTCTGCGGCCGGCCTTCAGGATCGTATCTCGACGGCGATTTTCCTGTCGGACTTCAAGAATCCAGACGAGATGATGCAGTACCAACGTCGCGATGCGGTCAAGCGGCTGGGAAAAGTGGAACCTCATGGATTGTTTCCCGTTCGCATGCCTGCCACTGCGGGCCGCGTCCTGATCCTTTTTTTGGCCGCAGCGGGATTGTTTGCCTATCGCCTGCATCACCGGGCGCCGCTCACGGCGCTGCTGCAATCCACGGCACGTTCGCAACTGGTGCAATCCATACTTTCGCCCATCGTCCGTACCTTGGAGAATGAACTGCAAAGAACCGCCGCCTTAGCAGACGCCAGACCAGACCCGGCCCCGGACGAAGTTCGGCCCGCTGATCCCACGCAGAATGCCGATGATCTCTGGCAGAACGGCGATGACAAGGGAACCAACGTGCAAGAGGAGCAGGAGGCCGTTGCGGCCATGCCGCCCGACCAAATGCAGGCGCCCTCGGACCAGGACGGAGCCGATTCCCAGGATGCCGATCAACCCGGCGCCGGCGAACCATCAGAAGACTTGAATGCGAATGAAACCGCTGGGAAACAGGGCGATCAACAATCAGGGGAAAACAAGAGTCAATCGATGTCCCAGTCGCTCATGCAGACCCTGAAAAACATGATGCCCAGCCCTCCGGGACAGCAATCGAATAATCGTCCCAATCAACAGCAGCCGCCCAACTCGCAGGGGATGCCGCAATCCGGTGATTCTCATCAACCTGGCACTACCCCGGCCGATCAGAAGAGTGATTCGCGGGGCAGTTCTGATGCGCGGCAAAAGTCCTCGGAGAATTCCAGCACTGGCGCCGGAAATCAGGATGGGACTAAAGAACTGAAGTCGGGGCTGGAGTCGCGTCCAGTGAAGGCCGTGCCAGACCGTGTGGCGCTCGCCCCCAGCGGTTTCAAGGATCCGACGCGCGTGCGGAATAACACGGAAACGGGCACCGCGGGCCTTGCCGTGGGCAATGCTGCGCCACAGGCAGTAGCGGTGATTAATGGTGCCGAGCAGGAAGACATTCCAGCGCGGTATCGCTTGTACGTACAGCACTATTTTGAGCACCCTGACAACGGGCCAACGACGAAGTAAGTTCCCGGAAGAACCGGAAACCTTATAACGGTCGGTCGGGAGCGGATGCTATTTTTACGCTGAATGTCCTTCGTTGACTCGGACAGGAAGCCCGCTGGGACGGGCATAGGCTCTACTTTTACGCTGATAGCTTTGGGTGAAGTGTGGAGCCCGACAGAACGGGCTTGGGCTCTACGCGCCGTCGCCAAAGCCCGCCGGGGCGGGCGTCGGCGACTTGGAGCCCAACAGAATGGGTTTGGGCTCTACTTGGAGCCCAACGGAATAGGACGGTTTCATGACAGGTTCAGTCGGCACAGAAGGTCAGAAGAGCGAACAGCCCCTCGGCCAACAGGCTGAATTTCTCGCTGCGAAGATGGCAGAAGTTCGCCGCGAGATTTCCAAGGCCATCGTCGGCCAAACGGAAGTGGTCGACGGGGTTCTGATGGCGCTCCTGGCGGGAGGCCATGTTCTACTGGAAGGCGCTCCCGGCCTTGGAAAAACCATGCTGGTGCGCACGCTGGCGCAATGCGTGGCGCTGAAGTATTCGCGTATCCAGTTTACGCCGGACTTGATGCCGGCCGACGTGATTGGCACCTCCGTGGTGCAAGAGAACGGCGATGGAAGAAAATCGCTGGGGTTCCAACCCGGTCCCATCTTCGCGAATTTGCTGCTGGCCGACGAAATCAATCGCGCCACCCCCAAGACGCAATCGGCATTGCTCGAGGCCATGCAGGAAAAGCAAGTCACGGTGGCACATACTTCGCACCAATTGGAAGAGCCCTTTTTCGTGATGGCTACACAGAATCCGCTGGAAATGGAAGGAACCTATCCGCTGCCCGAAGCGCAGCTCGATCGTTTCCTGTTTAAGTTGCGTGTGCCGTTTCCGGGACGCGAGGATTTGCACGATATTCTGGACCGCACCACGGCGGGAGCCGGCGCGGTCGTTCGGTCGGTGGTGAATGGTTCCCAAATCATGGAGATGCGCCAGATCGTGCGCACGGTTCCTGTGGCTCCGCACGTCCAGGAGTACGTGGTAAAACTCACGCTGGCTACACATCCGGAGGGCCGCGAGAATCTACTGGCCAACAAATACATCCGGTATGGCAGTTCACCACGCGGAGCGCAGACATTGATTCTTGGCGGCAAGGTGCGCGCGCTTTTGGAAGGGCGTTTCAACGTCAGCATGGAAGATATTCGCGCGCTGCTATTACCTGCCCTTCGCCACCGCATCATCTTGAATTTTGAAGCCCAGGCGGATGGCCGGACGACGGACGATTTGCTGGAAGAGATTGCCGGCAAGGTAAGTTAGGCTCCCATGCGCGGGCTCTACGCGCCGTCGTCAAGGGGCTTCGGCGCCTCGGAGACATGGAGCCTGCCAGAATCGGGTGCGGGCTCCACTTGGAGCCCGCCGGAATAAAGACGAGGATCCAAGTTCAAAGTGAAGATGCAGTTTGGCGTTGCAGGATGCGCGCCGCAGGAACCGCTTTCTCACTTTTGACGTGACAGCCATGGCTTCGCAACTTCTACTTGACCGCGAATTCTTGAAAACGCTCGAACAAGTGACCTTGTTGTGCCGCACCAACCTGACCGGCGCCGTCGGCCAGGAGCACCGCTCGCGAACCCGCGGACCAGGCCTCGAATTCGCAGACTATCGCAGGTATACCTATGGGGATGATCCGCGCTCTCTTGATTGGGGCGCCTACCTCCGCCTCGGAAAACTGTTCCTGAAGATCTACGAGACCGAGCGGCACATTCCGGTGCGCATTTTGCTGGACTGCAGCGAATCGATGGATTGTGAAGGCGCCGCGGAATCGAAATTCCTGTACGCGCAGCGTCTGGCCGCCACCTTCGCCTACCTGGCGCTATTGCATCTGGATGCCGCCGCAGTGATCCCGTTCGGCGACGGGCTGAGTAAACCGTTGGTCGTCTCCGGGGGGCGCGAACGACTGTGGCCGGTGCTGGAGTTCCTGGGGGAACAGTCGTGCGGGGGCGGTACGAATCTCTTCGGCTCGATCAAGGAGTTCATGGGCAGTTTTGCATCCAAGGGAATCGTAATTATGATTTCCGATTTTTTTGACGATGTGGGATGCAAGCGGGCCGTGGAGATGCTGCGCTCGGCAGGTCACGATTTTGTGCTGTTGCAAGTGCACAGCGCGGAAGAACAGCGGCCTTCGGCCTCGGGCGAGATGATCCTCGAAGACGTGGAGACCACCAACCAGCGCACCGTGGAGTGCTCCCCGCAGAGCGCGGCGCTGTATGAACGCAGGTTCCTGGAATTTTCCGATGAATTGCGGCGGCTGGCTTTGCGTAACGGCGGAAGGTATGCCCGCGCGTTGACCAGCATTCCCTATCAGGACTTCGTCCTGCGAGGCCTCCGCAGCGGTCAGGTGATCGAATGAACTGGGTGTCACTTAGTCCGATCCAGGCAGCCGGCGTATGGGCTGGACTCGCAGCGGTGGCGTTGTGGCTATATCTGCATCATCGCCGCCCCCAGCGCAAACGGGTTTCCACGCTGCGTTTCTGGGTCAGCGTGCAGCCCATTTCCCAACCGCGCCGTAGGAAGCTTCGGGAACCCTGGGCGCTGCTGGCGCAGGTTCTTTTCTTGTTATTCCTTATCCTGGCGTTGGCGAATCCTCGGTTGGGAACCTCGTTCGAGGGCCGCAGCGTGGTGATCGTTCTCGACGCCTCCATCTGGTCGCAAGTTCGCCCCGCGGGGGGAACCCCCTGGATGGATCAGGAGCGGGCCGAGGCCTATCGTATCTTGAACACGCTCCCACCGGGCGATCGCGTGTTGCTGCTTCGCGCAGAAACCGCTGCGCCGCCGATCCTTCCCTTCACCACGGATCACACCATCCTGCGGCGGGCGATTGCGGCGGTACAGCCTTCCAGCGGCACCGCGGATATCCCGGGTGCTTTGGAAATCGGCAGGGCGGCGCTCGCTGGATCGAGACGAGGGCTTCTGGTTTACGTTGGCCCAGGAATGCTGGATGAGGAGCAGGAGCGCAATCTCGACCAGTTCCGGACCTCCATGGATGCACCCGATCAGCCTCAATTCCTGGTACGGCTCGCCGGCGAAGATGCGCCTATTCAAGACCGCGGCATTACTCGTCTTTCTCTTCGGCGAGATGCGGAGCAGCCCGATCGCTGGCGCCTGCTCACTCAAATTAAAAACTATGGGGACACCAAAGCGGATGTTGTCCTGAAGCTCTCGATCGATGGGCAGCCGCTCGGCCAGCGAAAGATTGCACTCGCTCCGAACGAATTGGCCAATGCCGAAAACGAATTTACATGGCAGGCCGGTGGAATGCTGCAGGCGGAACTCAGCCCATCTGACGTTCTGGGTGCGGACGACCGCGCCATCGTCAACCTGCCGACTTTCCGGATGATTCAGGTCGCGGTATTTGCTTATGGCAATTCTCCCTTTGCTTCGGATTTGCTTTCCGTGCTCTCGAACAACCCTTATGTGGAGGCCTCGAATGTGGCTTCCGGGACGGAGTTGGGCGGTCTGCCCGATGTGGCCGTCTATCTGGGCGCGAGCCTGCCATCTCAGTCGTCCTATAATTCCATCTATTTTATTAGCGGGCCCTCCACCGGTGTGTCGCGGTCGGTGCGTGCCACGCAATGGAATACCCAACATCCCGTAACCCGCTGGGTTCGCACGCGCGACGTAAATGTGCGCAATCCGGCCACCTTGCAGGCTCTACCCGGGGACACTGTCCTGGCCTACGCGGAAGGGACTCCGCCGACGCCGTTGATTGTGGCTCGCGAACAGAATGGCCGCAGGATTCTCATCGTCGGTTTCGATCCGCACGACTCCAATCTTCCTATGCAATCGGCATTTCCGCTGTTGATGGCCGGGGCCATGGAATGGATGACTCATTCCGTGGACGAACAAGCGGAGTCGCACTCCACCGGGGAATTGGACCTTCCGGGGCCGGCCAATCGTATCGTTGCCCCATCGGGAAGAGACGTGTCTTTTGCGCGCAAAGGCGCCGAAGTCCACCTGCTTGCTCTCGAAACTGGAATTTACCGGATCATCGGGCCGAGCGGGGAAACCCCCGTCGCTGTGAATGCTCCGCTGCTGCCCTCGCGTCGTTTGACGCCGAGTTCCACGGAAACGGCCGCGATACAGCGAGAGCCGCTGCAAGCGGAAGGATCGAATCTGTGGCGTTGGCTGGTGATTTTTGGGATCGTGGCGCTATGGCTCGAGTGGTGGCTGTATTACTCTTCCCGCGAGCTGCAACGCTCTTCCGAGGTTCGGCAGATGCCCGGCGATGAGCCATTGCATAGCATGGATCAGGAACTGGAAGCACAACAAAAGGAATCCGAATCGCGCAGTCCGATTTCGTTGCCCAGGTAAGAGTCAGGTGAAAGAATGAATTTCGACCAACCCATATACCTGCTATTGCTCCTGCTGCTGCCCGTCCTGTGGGTGTGGATGCGGCGCGCTCCGGGGGCATCTCCTGCATGCCTGGCGCTGAAATGCACGGCCTACGCCGTCCTGGTCATCGCACTCGCCGATCCCTGGGCCGCTTTGCGCACCGAGAAGCTGGCTGTCACGGTGATGATCGATACCTCAGCCAGCATGCCGCGTGAATCGCTGCAGCGCGGGGAGACCATGCTGCGCGATCTGGTTCGCAAGAACTCCGGCGCGGATTTGAAGCTGATTACGTTTGCTGCGCATCCTGACCTGGAGGCCGTTCCCGCGCAGGCGGATAAAGTCGCCATTCCTGAAGGCGTGGACCCCAAAGAAGGAATGTCTACAAACATCGAAGAAGCGATGCAACTGGCCCTCAGCACTTTTCCGTCGGAGGGAGCGCGGCGCATTCTGCTGATCAGCGATGGCAATGAGAATCGTGGACACGCGCTCACCGAAGCGCTTCGAGCCAGGGAACGCGGCGTGGCCGTGTTCACCGTGCCTTCGGGAGGGACCGCTCCGCTGCCAGTGAAAGTCGAAAGTGTCGCCTCTCCGCAGGACGTGTTTTCCGGCGAGCGTTTCACGCTGTCGCTGGTTCTGGACAGTGCGGCCCCCGTCGCGGCGCGAATCTGGGCGACGTCCCAGGGCCAGGAAATCGGATCGACAAAGGCGGATTTGAGAGCTGGAACCAATGCCGTGAATCTCGATGCGCACGTTTCCGCGAGTGGCGTAAACCTGATAGAAGTGCACATCTCCAGCGCCGGCGCCGAGCAGGTGCTCGTATCGCAGGCCGTGACGGCGCGCTGGCCCCGCGTGCTGTACATTGCAGGCGGTGACGAAACCTCAGCCCCCTTGCTCCAGACGCTCAGGCGCGCCGAAGTCGACATCGAAATGGCCACGTATTTCCCGGTAACTCATCCGGGAAAGGATTGGGATGCGGTCATCCTGGACAATTATCCCGATCACGACCTGGCTGCGGATGAAGACCTGGCGATCGAAAGGTATGTGTACGCCGGCGGGGGACTGATCTTCATTGCCGGGGACAAGAATGCCAAGCTCCCCAAGGAACCCAAAACACCGTTCGACAAAATGCTGCCAGTTCTCGCGGAGCCTCCTCCGGAAAAGCCTACCGCGCTTGTCCTGGTGCTGGATAAGTCGGGCAGCATGAGCGGGCCGAAAATCGAGATGGCCCGCGATGCGGCGCGCGCGGCCCTCAGGACTCTTCGCCCCGTCGACAAGATCGGCGTGATCTCGTTTGACGAAACCTTCAACTGGGTCATCGACATGGGGCCGGCCACAAACCTCGAGCAAAAGAGCGCCCTCATCAGCGAGATCACCGCCAATGGCGGCACCAAAATCTATCAGGCTGTGGAAGCCGGGTACGAAGCCATCGTCAACCAGGATGCCAGCCGCAAACACATCATTCTGCTTACCGACGGGGTGTCCACGCCAGGCACGCAGGAAGATTTTCCGCAGCTGGAGAAGGATGCGCTTGCGAAGCACATCACCATCACCACGGTTGGCGTGGGCGATTACATCAATCGCGAGCTGCTTGATGAACTGGCCAAGAAGACGAACGGCAAATCGTATTTTGTGCAGGAACCTGGCTCGATTCCGGAGATTATCAACGGCGAGGTGCGCTCCCTGGAAGACCTGGCCATCCAGGAGCGTCTTGTGCGCGCGGTACGCGTCCGCCCCGTGGAAGTCATCGATGGCATCGATTTCACCAAGGCGCCGCGCCTGCGCGGCTTCGTGCAGGCCGAGGCGAAAGAAGGTACGGAGACGATCCTGCGCGTGGATGAAAAAAAACCCCTCCTGGTGCGCTGGCGCTACGGCCTGGGGCGCGTCACCGCATTTATGTCGGACGCCAAAAGCCGATGGGCGGCGCCGTGGGTTCGTTGGGAATCCTTCGGCATCTTGTGGCCGCAGATGGTGCGTGATGTCGCTCATCGCGATCGCACGGTGCGCGCCGGCATCCATCCGGGTACACGCGAAGGCGAGGTCGTCGTGTACTACGACCTGCTAGCGAGCCCGGACAATCCTGACGCGGAAATATCGAACAGCGCGGGGCCGCCGCACATTCTTGTTCAATTGGCGGACGGAACTTCCCGTTCGATTCCGCTGCAGCAGACCGCGCCAGGCCATTACGAGGCGGGCATCCCCGCCGATCAGAAGGGACTTTATCGAATCGTCTCCGGCAGTTCGGAGTTGACACTGCCTGAGGCGGGCTTCTATCGCGAGTCGGACGAAACCAAACCCCAGGCAGTCAATACGGCGCTGTTGACCGAGATCAGTCGCATCACCGGCGGCCGCGTGCATCCCTCCATCGACCAGGTATTGAGTGACAAGGGCAGCTTGGTGCGCGAGCGCAGGGCCTTGTGGCCGTACTGGCTGGTCCTGGCGTTGATGCTCAATTTCCTGGAAGTGGCGCTGCGCAAGGGCTTCTTCGAGCGGCTGGGAACATGGCTGAAGCGGCAACCGATCCCGGGATTGCACCGCCAGCCGGCGTAACGCAATTATCTCGATATCACGTCAGGGAATTTCAAGATTCACCAATCACGAATCACGTTCCTAGCGCGGCATCCAGATCGGATGGCTGGTGAACAGCCCGTCGACCACTCCGATTTGGTAGCACAGGAATAATCCGAAGCCAAGACTCAGAAGGCCGGATGCCATCGCCAGACTTCGATTGAGCCGCACAAAATGCCGGATCGAATAGGTGAACGGCAAAGCGATCGCAGCGGTAATCAGCATCATTCCCGCGACGGTTCCCAATCCAAAAACGAACAGATACCCAATGGCCCATGAGGGGCGCTGAATCGTCGTCAGGACCAGCAATGCCACTGCGGCGGAGCCTGCCACGCCGTGCACGATTCCGACAGCCAATGGCCGCAACGTGTGAAACAGGCCCAAATTTTTCCACCTCTGCGGCGTCCATCCCTGAATGGACATTTGATCCGCGAGAACCGGCTCGCCGTCCTCATCGTGGATATGCACCATCGTGCGCCCCATGATTACGTGCGAGTGCGCGCCAGAACCTAGCCTCCGCATGGTGATCCACTCGATGGCCCGTCGCATGAGGCCCGTGAGATTCAAAACGCCCAGCAGAATCAGCATGAAACCCACGGACAATTCCATGCTCAATCCGAGCCTCGGCGGGATCGTCCATTTGAACAGGATGATCGCGGAGCCAACGACGAGAATCGTGAACGTATGTCCCAGTCCCCAGAGCGCACCGATCAGCGCGGCGTGCAGCAAGGTGCGCTCGCGGCTCACGATGGTTGTCACCGCTACCACATGATCGGGATCGGTGGCGTGCCGCATCCCGAGAAAAAATCCCAGCAAAACTATGGCGATCAGTGCGGTCATCAATACTTCCTGTGAACGAAGCGTGGGAGCTGCACCACGAGTTCACGAGCCGTGTCCCAGAGCTTCTGATTGGTGCGCGTCATTTCCGAAGCAGAACGCGCCAGGAATCGAACCACGCAGCCGCCGCGCGAAAGCAGGCTCACGCCGCCTCGCACAGCAGGACAACTCCCGAGTTCTGAATTCAAGACGGTGGCCACATGCAGCCAGTTCTCGAATCCGTGTGCGAAAATGCCCAAGCAAACCGCGTAGTCGAACTCCTCCATCCAGCCGATTTGCCTTGGATTTTGCGTGGCAGGGGCGATTTTCGTCCGATTAAGGAATCCCGACTTCCCGCAAATGTGAATTTCGGTTCGGGAATCCATTTCCCGGAAATTCCAGCGCTCGCCGTGAGCCACACGGCCGGACGCAAACGATTCCAGGATAATTGCCCTGCTCCCGCGCGCCATGTCGATGCGCAAAGATTGGCGCAGGGCCGAACTCGCATGCGGAATAACGTGGTCGGGAAGATACTCGAGCGTGGATTCCTCGCCAAGCCTGATGACCGTCTCGATCACCGCGGGTTTTTGCGCAGTTCGATAAATTCGGGTCGCCGAAGGCGTCGTCAAACAGACGTGAGTGCCGGCATCCTGAACGATTTCTGTGACCAGGTGGTCTCCTCCCAGCACTCCCCCCGTTGGATTGAGGAGCATGAGGTACGCAGTTCCGTCCTCCATTTCAAGCGGGGTGAGTGCCTGCAGGGGCAGCGTGAAGCGCGAGCGCTCCAGGACGGTCCTGCCGCCGCGCCGCGCGAAGCGCAGCTGCAGCGTATCCGTCGCGCCCGACGCGTTCAGGATTCAAACAGGAGGGAGTGGCGAATCCACTCGACGAGCGTGTCCACTCCCAAACCGGATTTGAGATTTGTAAAGACGTAAGGCCTCTCTCCACGCATGCGCTTGGCGTCGCGATCCATCACGGCAAGGTCCGCGCCGACGTATGGCGCCAGGTCGATTTTATTAATCACCAGAATTCCGGAGGTCATGATGCCGGGTCCGCCCTTTCGCGGAATCTTGTCGCCCTCGGCCACGTCGATGACGTAGATCGTGGCGTCGACGAGTTCCGGGCTGAACGTCGCGGCCAGATTGTCTCCCCCGCTTTCGATAAAAAGAATATCGAGGTCCGGAAACCGCCGCAGGAGGACATCGGTCGCTTCCAGGTTTACCGAAGCATCCTCGCGGATCGCAGTATGCGGGCATCCGCCGGTTTCGACGCCCACGATCCGGTCGGGAGAAAGCACGCCGCGCCGCGTGAGAAATTCCGCATCTTCGCGCGTGTAAATGTCATTCGTGATCACCGCCAATTGATAAACTGATTTCAGTCGCGTGCAGAGCGACTCGACCAACGCGGTCTTTCCCGATCCCACGGGGCCGCCAATGCCGATTTTCAGTGGCTTGGAAATCACGACCGGAACAACCTCGCATCCAGCAGGGCGTGGCGCATGCTGGCGATCTCGAGCGCGGGAGCGAAGGACCACATGTCTGCCTGGGTTTTGTCTTGCGCATCCGCGGCGAGGCTTGCGATCAGCGGCTTCACATTCCAGAGGATGCGCTGGCCCGCGAGCTGGCCCAGCGGCATCAGGCGGAGCGCCGCGCCAACCAGTGCAGCGCTGGTCGAATAGAGATAGGCGCTCACCATTTCCCGCGCAGGCCAGTCCATCACCCCTCCAATCATCCCGAAAATGACGGGATGATGGCCGGGCGTGAAGTCTTTCGCAACTGCCCCCGAAAATTCTGTAAGCAATCCTGTGCAGGGCAAGTGATTTGCAACGCGCAAAGTTTGTCTGCCCATCTGGCGGCTGGCGTCCCGCAGTTCACTCGCAGTTTTCATGGCGTCGAGGGTTTCATCCAGAGCGAAACACGCCGGGAGATCCGCAGCCTTTGACGAACGGGAAGCGCACAGCAACGCGACCGCATCAGTGGGAGCCACCGCGCCCTCCAGATACGAGCGAAGAAACGCTTCCACTCCCGCCACATCTGACACTCCGCCTGATTGGACGTAGGACTCGAGACCAAACGAATGCGCGTACGCCCCCGCGGGGAAAAGACCGTCGGCAAATTGAAGAAGGCTTAGAAAATTATCCATGTTGGTGCGGTTGCGTGTTGCCAATGGGATTGAACACAGCCTGCCTTCGTTGCCAGCGGACGCCCAGGCGATCCATCAAGCGAGTCATGGCTTTGTCGTCCGGCACGAGCAGCCTGTCTTCCTGCACGGCAAGAGGGAAATGCCGGTTGCCCACTTCGAAGGCGATCCTCACGGCTTCTTCACGGCTGAATGGATGTATTTCCAGCACAGGTTCGATGGCGGCCTCCACGCGAAGATACCAATCCGGCTCAACGCATAAAATGGCATCGGGATCGAGCGTCGTGCCCGTCGGCAGCGCCAGGCCGATTTTCCTACCTTTGACCGTCGTGAAGCGTCCGCGCAACCACCGGCGTTGCTCCCAGCCGAGAACGAGGCGGTCCTCTTCTTTGCCCTGCAACTCTTCTGGCCTGGCAGTGGGGATCACACGCTCGATGATAAGTAAGTTGCCCCACATTATATCGGCGGGCTCCCCGTCCCGGTCTGACCGGGACGTTCAACGTAAAAGTAGAGCCCGCACCCTTAAAAAAGAAAATACCGCTGCGCCATGGGCAAAACCTGCGCGGGCTCGCACGTCAGCAGCACGCCGTCCGCGCGCACTTCGTAGGTGTCCGGATCAACTTCCATTTTCGGCAACGCATCGTTGTTGATCATGTCGCGCTTGGTGAGGCCGCGGCAATGGTTCACCGCGACGCCTTTCTTTTTCAATCCTAGTTTCGCGGGCAGTCCGGTGTTCATGGCGGCTTTGGATAAGAAAGTTAGCGACGTGGAATGGAGAGCGCCTCCAAAGCTGCCAAACATCGGCCGGTATATCACAGGCTGCGGAGTGGGAATCGAAGCGTTGGCGTCGCCCATTACCGACCAGGCAATCATTCCGCCCTTCACGACCATCTCCGGCTTGACGCCGAAAAATGCCGGCTTCCATAGCACGAGGTCCGCGAGTTTACCCGCTTCCACCGAGCCGACTTCGTGCGCGATTCCGTGGGCAATCGCAGGATTGATGGTGAACTTGGCCACGTAGCGCCGCACACGCACATTGTCGCTTCCGGATTTTTCTCCCGCGCAGCGGCCCGCGCTGGCGCTTCATTTTATCCGCGGTCTGCCAGGTGCGCGTAATGACTTCGCCGATCCGGCCCATCGCCTGCGAGTCGGAAGACATCATGCTGATCGCGCCCAGATCGTGAAGGACGTCTTCGGCGGCAATCGTCTCAGCCCTGATGCGCGATTCGGCGAAGGCCACGTCTTCCGGTATCGACGGACTCAGGTGATGGCAAACCATGAGCATGTCCAGATGCTCGTTGAGCGTATTCACCGTGAACGGCATCGTCGGATTCGTGGAAGAGGGCAGACAATTGGGCTCGCCGCAAACCTTGATGATGTCCGGCGCGTGTCCTCCCCCGGCGCCTTCGGTGTGATACGTGTGAATCGTGCGGCCCTTGAACGCGCGGATGGAATCCTGCACGAAGCCCGCTTCATTGATCGTGTCCGTATGAATCGCGACCTGCACGTCGTATTCTTCCGCCACCGAGAGCGCGCAATCGATTGCCGCGGGAGTCGTTCCCCAATCTTCATGCAGCTTCAAGGCCGATGGCACCGGCCTCAACTTGTTCGCGCAACGGCGCGGGAAACGAAGCATTGCCCTTGCCAAGAAATCCCAGATTGATGGGAAAGCCGTCCGCGGATTCCAGCATGCGGTACATATTCCACGCGCCGGGTGTGCATGTGGTGGCGTCCGTGCCAGTTGCCGGACCCGTGCCGCCGCCGATCAATGTTGTCAGACCTCCGGACAGCGCGGTCTCCACGAGTTGCGGACAAATAAAATGAACGTGGGCGTCGATTCCGCCGGCCGTGACGATTTTTCCTTCGCCGGCAATCACCTCGGTTCCCGCGCCGATAATCATTCCGGGTGTCACGCCGCTCATCACATCGGGATTGCCCGCTTTGCCGATTCCCGCGATCCGGCCGTTGCGAATTCCGATGTCCGCTTTGTAAATGCCGCCGTGATCCACGATCAACGCGTTCGTGATCACCAGGTCGAGAACGCCATCCGCTCGCAATCGCTGTGGCAGACTGCCCCATGCCGTCCCGAATGACTTTGCCGCCGCCGAACTTGGCTTCCTCTCCGGGAATCGTCAGGTCCTTTTCGATTTCAATGAAAAGGTCGGTGTCGGCGAGGCGCACGCGGTCGCCCGTAGTCGGGCCGTAGAGGTCGGAGTATTGCCGGCGCGGTATTTTCAGACTCATGCTTTAGGTTAGGACCCTGATTCTTGAATCCCTGATCGGCAGCCCGTTTCAGAGCCGCCGGTTTTGTTGACTCGTTTGCGGGTCCGTTTGTCAAACCA
This sequence comes from Terriglobia bacterium, assembly GCA_963705015.1. Classification (GTDB taxonomy): domain Bacteria; phylum Acidobacteriota; class Terriglobia; order Acidiferrales; family UBA7541; genus Palsa-360. Next base: position 2,545,444 of record CAVPIN010000002.1, on the reverse strand, counting down.
TTGAGGCCATAAACGCTGCCGGAACCGCCGATCGCGACGAGCGGAACTTTCTTCGTATCACCGGGCTCGAACCGGACCGCGGTTCCCGCGGGAATATTGAGCCTCATGCCAAAGGCCGCTGCGCGATCGAACTTCAGCGCGCGGTTCACTTCAAAAAAATGAAAATGCGAACCCACCTGAATCGGGCGGTCGCCCGTGTTGGCGACTTCGAGTTCGATTTCGCGGCGGCCATCATTGGCGATGATGTCGCCTTCCGCCAGTTTGTATTCTCCCGGGATCATCCGATACCTCTCTCTTGAAGCAACAGCTAACGAATGGGCCGGTGGACGGTCACCAGCTTCGTGCCGTCGGGAAACGTTCCTTCCACTTGAACTTCTTCGATCATTTCGGGCACGCCTTCCATGACGTCTTCACGCTTCAGAATCGTCGCGCCGTATTCCATCAGGTCCGAAACCGAGCGGCCATCGCGGATTCCTTCCAGGATTTCCGCGGTGATCAGCGCGAGCGCTTCGGGGTAATTCAGGCGCAGCCCGCGCGCCCGGCGTTTGCGTGAGAGTTCCGCCGCCGTGGCGATCATGAGTTTGTCGATTTCCCGTGGTGTCAGGTGCATATTCTATCGTTCGCATAATAACGAAGCGATTGGCGATTGACCATGCAAAATCCAAATGCACTGCATTGGCGGGCGTCGAAATCCTCCTGCGCCCGCGACCGCACATGCAACGCAAGGGCTGGGTGATTCGCTGGTTCGTGGTGTATCATCCGCTGAACAAATCTTAAAATGCTCAACACTCTCGAGCGTCAGACCAAGCTGACCGGCAATCAGCGCCGCATCATATTCGCCGCGGTTCTGGGCGACTTGCTCGAATTCTTCGATTACTTCCTGATCGGTTATGTGGTGGCATTCATCGCCGGTCCCTGGAAGCTCACGTTTGGTAAATCTGCGGTCATCCTGCTGTCTTCCGGATTCGGCGCCATGTTTGGCGCGGTATTTTACGGATGGCTGGCGGATAAGATTGGCCGCCGCAAAGTCTTCCTCATGACGGTGATCAATTTTTCGATTGCCACCGGCATTCTGACATTCACCCCGGATAACGCCTGGATATTTCTCTCCGCATTCCGCTTCCTGATCGGGTTTGGTGTGGGAGGGCTCTACTGCGTCGACCTTCCCCTGGTGCAGGAATTCGTGCCTGCCTCAAAACGAGGCGTCGTCGGCGGGCTGGTCACCGCGTCCGTCCCCGTTGGCATCCTGCTCGGCGCGATTCTTGGGGCGTACGCGACTCCCTATGTGGGCTGGCGCGGGCTTTTTGCGATCGGCATGGCACCCGCGCTTCTGACTCTCGTAATTCGCGCCTGGGTGCCGGAATCACCCCGGTGGCTCATGCAGATGGGCCGCGTGGAAGAAGCGCGCAAGTCGCTGGCGTGGGCGTTGGAGATGGATCCCAATGATCTCCCTCTTACCACGCCGGCAGGCATGGAAAAGCCGAGGCCCCGGCTGACGGACATTTTCCGGTACCCAAGAAGCCTGGCCGTATCCTGGATCACGAACCTCGGCGCGCAGACGGGTTACTACGGGCTGGGTCTCTGGGCGCCGACATTGCTGGTGCAACTATTGGCAATCACTCCCGCGCGCGCGGCGTTCTACATGATGTTTGTCAATTTTGCCGGCCTGGTCGGGCGCATCGGGTTGTCCTATCTGTCGGACGCGATCGGCCGGAAAGCCTCTGGCGCAATCGCCAGCCTGGGTGCGGCGATCCTGCTGATGGCAGCCGCTTTCTATCATGACGTCTTCATTGGAGCTGTGTCGGTATTCTGGTTGCTGCTGATCGCGACGAATGCCTTTGCCGATGGAGGTTTTGCAATTGTCGGTCCGTACTCAGCCGAGGTGTGGCCCTCGGCGCTGCGAACCACGGGCATGGGATCAGCCTACGGCTTCGGCGGCATCGGAAAAGTGATCGGGCCGCTGGGCCTCGCGCTCATTGTCGGATCATCCAACGTGATCACGCCGCAAGCCTCGGTTTCCTCGATTGTCCCTGCATATTCCTACCTGGCGGGCTGGTTCGTCCTCGCGGGCCTTGCCTACCTGTTTCTTGGATTTGAGACGCGAGGCCGCTCGCTCGAAACAATTGACGATGCCCTGGACGCCTCACGCGGTGCGGAATTTGTGCCCGCGGAGGTTGAAGACCAACGCTGATTCAAATTTGAAATTTCAAATTTGAGATTTGAAATTCAGAATTGGCCTCTCTTTTTTCGAGAGAGCTTCGCATTCACGATCGCATATGTTTACCGCGCGGCGCGCGGCGGGGACAATTCGCCATCTGTTCGAGGACGGCGCAGACGGACCCGGTGTCTTCCGCGCTCATGCCCATGGCCATTGCGGCGGTGTAGATGGGCGCGGCGGCGGAAAATAGCGGGGTCGGGCAGTCCAGCTTGCGCGCAAACTCACCAATGATGGTCATATCTTTTTGCCAGACCTGCACCTTCATCGTCGCGTCCGAATAATCTCCCTTCACCATCATGGGGCCGCGCACCTCGAACATTCGCGAGGTACCCGCGCCATCGGCGATCACTTTCAGCACCATCGCGAGATCAAGCCCCGACTTTCTGGCAAGCACCATCGCTTCGGCGGCCGCTACGTTGTGAATCGCCACGAGAAGATTCGCGACGAACTTAATTTTGGACCCGGCGCCAAACGCCCCGACGTAATAGTGGGCGCGGGAAAAACCGTCCAGGACTGGCTGGATGCGGGTGTAGGCCTTGCGATCGCCGCTCGCGTAGACTACGAGGTCTTTTTTGCGCGCTTGCGCGCCAGTCCCGCTTAGTGTGCAATCGAGCATCAGAATGCCGCGCGCCGCAAGCAGCTTGCGCGCTTCTTCTTTCACCGGGATGGGGAGCGTGCTGGTTTCGACGACAATCCTATTGCGCCACGCCGATTTGCGCAGCTCCGCGGCAGTGTCCAGTAGCGCATCCGCGGAAGGCAGCGACGTCACTATAATTTCAGCGGATTTTGCCGCTTCCCGGCAATTGCGCGCTACGATACCACCCGACTTGCCGTGCTCCCGGCGGCGCGCCGGAAGGACGTCATATCCCACGACCTTGTATCCTGCCCGCATGAGATTCGCGGACATCGCCGACCCCATAATTCCGAGTCCAATCATGCCCACGACCTGTGTCGACATGAGTCTCCTTTTGCTCTTTGCGCTTTCGTGACGGTAAGAGATAACTTTAGCAGAATGCCATGCCTGAATTTAGTGTTAGTGTATCCGTTTGCATGAATGCGTTTAACTTACCTGGCGAGGTGCTCAGCTCATGGGCCATGAGGATTCCAAAGTAACGCTTAAAGACATCCATGCCGCGGCGGAGCGCAACAAGAATTGGGGACGCTGGGGCGCTGACGACGAGATCGGCACGCTCAATCATATTTCGCCGCAAGACATCATCAATGCAGCGAAACTCATCCGCAAGGGGAAAGTCTTTTCGCTCGCGCTGAATTTTGATAGCCGCGGCCCGCAGAGCGGATTGTGGGGCAATCGCTTCAATCCAATCCACGCCATGCTCGCGACTGGCGTGGATGCAGTTGCCGGCCGCCAGGAATCAATTGGCATTCGTTACGCGGACGATATGGTGACCATGCCGTTGCAATGCGGCACGCAATGGGACGCGCTGGGCCACATCTTTTTTGGCGACAAAATGTGGAATGGCTACGATGCCCGCCTGGTTGACTCCGAAGGCGCCCACAAAAACGGAATCGAAAAAACGAAAGACAAAATGGTGGGCCGCGGCGTGCTCCTCGATATCGCCCGGCATATGGGCGTGGACTCGCTCGAGGACGGCGCGGGCATCGGAACCGCAGACCTCGAAAAATGTGCCGCCGCGCAAGGCGTGGAAATTCGCCGCGGCGACTTCGTCATCGTCCGCACCGGGCATATGGAGCGCTGCCTCAGCTCCGGGAGTTGGGGCGGCTATGCTGGCGGCGACGCGCCGGGGCTCCGTTTTGAGACTGCCGACTGGATTCGGCGCACGGATATCGCCGCGATCTGCGCAGACACCTGGGGCTGCGAAGTTCGGCCCAACGAATCGGACGTTGCCAGCCAGCCCTGGCACTGGGTGGTCATTCCCATGATCGGCATCAGCATGGGCGAGATTTTTTATCTTAAAGATTTGGCGGCGGATTGCGCGAGTGACCACGTATATGAATTCTTTTTCTGCGCGCCGCCCTTGCCCATCACCAGGGCCGTCGGCTCCCCCGTGAATCCCATCGCAATCAAATAGAGCGGATCGCTCTGCGCAGCTTTACTGTCCAAACCAGCGTGGAACCGCGGTGGTCAGCGCGGGAACATAGGTGATCAAGAGCACACCGATGGAGAGCACCAGGATTACCGGGAGCGTCGCCCGCAAGATTTCCGGTACCGGCTTCTTGAAGCGCAAGGAAGACATCAAGAGATTGATTCCTACAGGCGGAGTCAAGTACCCCAGCTCCATGTTCGCGAGGAAAATGATCCCCAAGCGAACGGGGTCAATGCCGTAGGCCAGGCCAAGAGGAACCAGCAGGGGCACTTCAATGACGATGGCTGGATAAATTTCCATCAGACAGCCGACCACCAGCAGGAACACATTGAGCAGAAGCAGAAACAGGATAGGTGAGTGGATCGTAAGGGTGGTCCATGTCACCAAGCGCGATGGCACCTCGGCATCTACAAGATAATTTGTGAATCCTAGAGAGACGCCCAGGATCAGGAGAACTCCTCCGATGAGCAACCCGCACTCGGCCATGACGCGAGGAATGTCGCGGCGAAAACTGAGATCGCGGTGCAGAACCGTGGCGATGAGGAGAGCATAGAGGGCGGTCACAGCTGCCGCTTCGACGGGCGTGGCAAATCCGCCGAATAAAGCCACGGAAGCAACGACCGGCATCAGGAGTTCCCATTTCGATTCCCACAGCGCGCTGCGCGCTTCCGTCCAATCGAACTTCTGCAGCGACTTTTCTGTTTGTGGCCCCCGGCGAATTCCCCAGATGGCAGTGGCAATAATCATGACGATCGCCGGAACAATGCTTCCCAAAAACATCGTTTGGATGGGCACGCGGGCCACGATGGCATAGAGAATCAGCGGCAAGCACGGCGGCAGAAGCAGTCCAAGCGACCCCGCGCCCGTGAGCAAGCCGAGGGCATCTTTTTCCGAATACTTCGCGCCGATCAGAACGGGCATCAGGAGTCCCCCAAGGGCCAGGATCGTTACCCCCGAAGCGCCCGTAAACGACGTGAAAAACGCGCAAACCAGAACCGTCGCAATCGCCGGACCTCCGCGGAATTTGCCAAACAATGCGTAAAACACGCGAACGAGTCGCTTGGCGGAGCCTCCCTCAGCGAGGAAATATCCCGCCAGTGTGAACAGCGGCAGGGTGGGGAGCACAGGATTGATGACCAGAGAATAATGCGCGATGGCAATCGAGGCGATGGGCTGTTCATCTCCGCGAAAAAGAACCAGCGCCACGCCGCCCAGAGTGACGAACGCTGGAACACCCAGGAGGCTGGCGACGGCCAAAACGCTGAGCGAAATAAGCATGAAATAGCCGGAAGAGGCAGGAATCGAAACCGATCCGAGGAGAGCAGCGACTGTCAGAGCGGCTGTCACGGCGCGGCCCGTCCAGGAGCGTGAAACGTGCCAAAGAATCCGAAATGCGATGAGCGCGAAGCCGAGCGGGAGAATCAGCTCGATCGTCCACACCGGAACGCCGTAGGCTAGAATTTCCCCCGCTGGCTTCTCAGCGGCTACGAATTGAAATGCACCAATGCTCAACCCCACAGAAACTGCGACAGCAACGGCGCTCGTAAAAATGGACGACGCAAATTTCCACTTTCCCTTAAGCCATGCCTCTTCAATCGTGGAAAGTTTCAGTAACCGGCTCTCCCGCGCGGCCAGCGCACCTCCGAGCATTCCCACGATGAGGACCAAATGCTGAACGATCGCGGTCGATCCCTCAACGCCCGTATGCAGAAACTTTCGCAGGACACTTTCCGTGAGGGGAAGAGCGACCATCGCCGAAAGCGCCAGCGACACAACCAGATTCTCGAAGTTGATGGCGCTGCGGCGCCACCCCGACGCTTCCTGCCGAGTAGGTTCCACCAGGGACGTTTCGAGCGGAGGGGGGCCGCTCACTTCTGCACTTCGCCTTGCTTGAAGTGGCATGAAAGCGCCGCCGGGTACGGCACCGAATTAAACACAGTACGATTCCGCATACTGGGCCATTGCCTCCCGCCTATTTCAGGATCAGTTCATCTTCGCGCGAAAGAAGCCATCGCGCGCGCTTCTGGGTGACCAGGTTGTTCAAACGCCACTCCGGACGCGCGTCCGGATCGATGGCCAGAGCTTTCTTCAACAGCGATTCAAATTCAGGCGCGTTCTGTTTCTGAACGGAAACAGTTTCCGCCAGCGCCACGTAAGGCGCGGCAAGCTGGCCATGCGTCAGCATGACGGCTCGGTCGAAGTGCTCGCGCGAGCGGACCGCGAAATCGCCTTTCGCACCCTGGCGCGCCGATTCATACGTGATGAGGAACCCGTCAATCGCGCCGAAATCATAATCTGGACTAAGATGGTAGGCGCGGTCGATCAGTGCCTCGACAATCCTCTGATCAGCGACAAGCTCTGGATTGTCCTTGGAAACGGAGATTGCCGCGCCCCAGGAAGCCGCCGTCCAATAGAGAAGCGGTACGTCTTTCACTTTCACGGCCCCCACGGCCGCTTGAGGATCGCGGCGGACGGCTTCTCCAAATCCACGGTGTTTCACTTCTAGTCCGCGCAGGCCATAATCGCGCGCCCGCAAGTAGAGCCGCCGTGCCCGTGCGCGCAACTCCGCGGCGCGCGCTTGATCCTGATCCTCCATCCGGTCCGCGTCCTGCTGCACATAGACATAGGAGTATTGCGTGAATCCGCTCGCGGCGGCCAGAAGCAGCCCGCGGTGCCGCGGACTCTCCGCCAGCAGGCCTTCCATGAGCTTGAGGCTGAAAGGCAACGCTTCGCCAACCAGATCGGGATCGTCGTCGGAGGCAAATGTAGTCCCACTGCCGGCAAGCGAGTCGCCCAGCTTGTCGACAGCAATTTTTTTGACGGAACAACCCGTTGCGGAGAGCATGAAAACGATGGCTAGAGCCAGCGCGTATCCACGCCGTGCACGATTCTTGCCCGGTTCCGCAATGCTACTTCTCATGGTGTCGTTCACCCCTACGACCACGCTAAGGCATGCTAGAGAGTCCGCGTCCGGGCGTCAAGGCATGGAATCGGGCGCCGATAGTTCATCCCAAAATTACGATGACTGCGCGCTAGGATCATTTGCCGGCTGATGATAAAATACTCACGGTTGGGCTGCGGGATTTCGCAGGTTTTAGATCCACGCCGGTTCCTAATCGATCCCGGCTTCCAATTTGCAAGGAATTGGAATTCAGGGTAATTTCTTACCTCGCAAGTCGTTGGGCCTGTAGCTCAGGTGGCTAGAGCGCGCCCCTGATAAGGGCGAGGTCGACTGTTCAAGTCAGTCCAGGCCCACCAGATCCATTCCGCAATGACTTACTTTTTCTATGTACTCTGGAGCGAGACCACAGGTCGGTCTTACACGGGGCACACTGAAAATCTGCCTAAGAGAATTTTCGAGCACAAAAATAGCTGGTCAGTGTCCACAACGAATCGCGGTCTGTGGACACTTTTCTATTCGGAAGAATATTCGACACGAAGCGAAGCCGCGCGACGAGAACGTGAAGTGAAGCGTATGAAAAGTCGTGCCTATATTCAGGCGCTGGTTAGAGCGTCCCGATAGGATCGGGAAGGTCGACTGTTCAAGTCAGTCCAGGCCCACCAGTTAAATTTGACACGACACAGAAAATACGCCTTCGATCCGACTCTTCGCCCTTCCAATGGCCTTCCCTTAGCAACCTGACAGGGGCGGTTCTTCTACTTCGTAGATCGAATGGTGTACGATTATGCGCTGGAGGGTCACATGGCGCTGGATTGGTCAGAGTGCTCAGCCGTCGAGAGCATACCAGGAAAAGTCAGCGGGGCGTGGGTCTTCCGCGGAACGCGTATGCCGGTGGCTACGGTTTTCGAAAATCTCGAGGCCGGGGGCAGCATAGAGGACATTATCGACTGGTTCGACCTGACCCGGGAACAAGTGACAGCGGTGCTTGACTTTGCTGCGCGCAGTCTGGAATCTCCAGCGCATCGGTAAATGCTGATTCTTTTTGATCACGGCACGCCGGCTCCTCTCGCTTCATTCCTGACGGGCCATACCGTCAAAAAGACGAAAGACCTTGGTTGGGATAACCTGAATAACGGTGAGCTCCTAAGGGTTGCGGAACAGGCCGCGTTTGAAATCTTTTTGACAACTGACAAGAACATCCGCTACCAGCAAAATCTCGCGGACCGGATCATTGCAATCGTGGTCCTCGGCAATTCACGATGGCCGGTCGTCAAGTTGCACGTGAATCGGGTCGTTGCAGCAATCGCCGATGCGAAACCGGGTACCTACACGGAAGTGGAAATCCCGGACCAATGATTTTAAACCGGTGGACGTGACACCTGAGTTTCTAAATCGAGGTTTTCGTTCGTGGACATTCTGCAGATGAAATTTTGTCAATCCATTCACTGCTGGAGCTTTGTTTCCAAGGGCGGGTGAACGAAACGCCTATCGTTAGGGGTGAACACCAGGTGTGGTCCTGTGTTCACCCTTACCCGACGTGCCGCAGAACGCGAACGGTACTTTTTGATCAGGACACTGCGCGTGTTTCAGTGTTCTGCCGCTGAACCCACTTGTCCCATAAGCCGCTACTCAGGAGCTTGCACAGCGGCGTAGCGAAGACCATTCCATTTGTAAACGGTGTGTGTCTTACCTTCGCGCCACGTTTTCTGAAGGTCGTAGTGGTCTTTTGTAGTCGTCTTTAGCACACTGATCCGCGCGAGTTCGCCGACGTCCCCCTGCGTTCCGAGGACCTGAAGATATCTTTCCGTGGGCCGCTGCCAAAGAAAAATATATAGCGTACATCCCGCTGAGCCGCACTGCCCTAAAACGTCGTGAAGCTCAATAAGAATGGCTCTCTGCGTCGGCGATACCTCAATTTCACGCCAGATGAGGGCGTCTCTAAAGGTCTGGCGACAGCCTTTCTTGAAGCTGCCGAGAAACTGCGCACAATAAGCCGTCTCGTCTGACGCAAGGGCTCTGTAGATGCCAGCGGGCAAGCGCTTCGATTCGACGGTGTGGCCACTTAGCCCGACGCACCCGAATATTGCGAGCGCGACGAGACCAAACAGGAACCGGAGGCTTAAGGCGCGATACATCACCACTGCAATCTATCATCTGTTTTCATCCCGCTCGCATAGCGGATGGCCTGAGGTGGCGTATCGAGCATCTGCTGTGCGCAGAATCCGTGCGACGATCTGACCCAGAGAAAGAATTCTAAGATCGTCACCCAAGGCCCACCGTTTCTTTGATAATTCCCCGTGTAGTATTTCTTGATTGGATTCTGGTCACTTACCATCCTCACTCGGATGAATTTCTTCTAGCCCTTCCGGCGTAAACAGTTTTTCGTCCAGGCCAGTGTTGAACTTCACGCCATCGATGGTCAGCACGGTTCTGGTGCCGTCCTGCGCGGTATTCATTTCCGTGTGCCGCGCACCCCAGATTCCGGACTCTCGTTTGAGCTGGCTGGCGTGCAGTGTGCGAATCTTCTGGCCATTTGCGTCGTACATTTCGGCAAAAAGAATTACGGGGACATCCTGGGCCACCCAGTAATAGATAAACTTATATTGCGAACGCCCGGGATCGACCGGTGTCGCTTCCACCTTGTAGGTTTTGTGCCCGTCGATGATTTCGTCGCTTCCGAGCAGCCGGTATGTGAAATCATCGAGCACGCGCTCCGCGATATCTTCGTACGTGAAGTCGCTGCCGATAAAGCGCCCGGAGCGTTCCTGGGCAGCCACGCTGCGAACGCGGTGAGTTGCCGGGGTATAGATAAATTGACGGTCACTCACGCCCTGGCGATTGATCGAAAGCAGGGCGACGCCGCGGATTTCTTCTGGATCAGTGAACACAACCAGTGTCTTGCTGTCGCCTGCCGACCCCACGCGCCGGAGAGTGAATCGTTTCTTCTTGCCGTGGCCTTCCTTATCGAACACTTCCATGTTGGCCCGCATGGTGGTGTCATGACTGGTATCCTGCTGGTAGACAGCAGCCATGATTTCCCGCGCGTCCGAGGTCGCGCCGGAAGCTGAAAATCCCGGGAAAAGGAAAAGCACGGCAAAGAGTGAAACGGCAAGCGTCGATGCCAGGCCCTTAGTGTCTTGCGTGGTGGTGCTATTCATATCCGATTGCCTCGATCACCGCCGACCGCATCGCATTGCGCGCAGGCAGCCAGGCCGCAAGCAGGGACGCTGCCACAACAACCGGGAATGTGGCAGAAACCAGGAGCCAAGGAAAATAAAACGGAACCGAGTAGCCCGTTAAGACCGTCGAAATCGTGTGTGCCATGAACTGGATGTTGAACACTGCGGCCAGCGAGCCCACGATCACGCCTACAATCGAGATGGCCACCGCTTCCAGCAGCACCAGTTTGCGAACTTGAGAGCGCAATCCGCCGATCGCCCGAAGGATCCCGAACTCGCGGCGCCTCTCCGCCACGGAAATGATTAAGGTGTTTACGATTCCGACCAGGGCCACCAGCACAGCCACAACGAGCTGCATATAATCCAGGACAAAAAATTGGTCCACCAAACTCGAAATCCAATTCTTGAATTCTGTATTGGTATAGACCAGCGCGCGCTCTGACCCGGCCGTGAGCCTCTCAATCTTGTGCTTTACCGCCGCTGCGTCCGCCCCCGGCTTCAGAGTGATGTCAATGAAATCGACAGCGTCGTCGTTCCAATAATGCTTATAAAGCGCCCGGTCCATGAAGATGGTTCCTTTTTCGGACCGGTAGTCTTCCACGAGTCCAAGGACCGGCAGTTCCAGTGCCCCGGTCGGGGTGTCGAGATGGACATGGTCGCCGGAGCCAATTTTCCACCGGATGGAAAAGTTTTTTGAAATCAACACACCTTTCCCTTGTGGCAGCAGCTCACGCGCAGTCTTCCGGTCGCCATCTTCGATGGCGTCCGTGGTGCGCGCCAGAAAACCGTCCATATCAATGGCAATCACGGTGCACGTGTCGCCTTGAAAAGGGATGAGTGTAAATCGAGCGTTTTCCAGGTGCATTACTTCCGGCAGAGCATGAATGCGCTGCCCCAGATCTTCGCTGAAATGATAGGAGGTCGAGCGTATCATCGCAGAAGTTGTCACGATCAGATCGGCATTGATCAAGCGGTTCGTCCAGCGGCCGATCATGCGTTTGTAACTCTGGATGTAGCCGGCCGTGGAGAAAACAAACATCAGGCCGACCATCAGCGCGCCGACCGTCGCGGAGGTTCGCCGCGGCGACTGAATCATGGCGTCCACTGCCAGGGCTCCTTCGGAGCCGCCGGCCCAATCCATCATCGGCCGGAGCGTGCGGGCGAAGATTTGCACCAGCTTTGGCAGTAAGATCGTCAGACCCAGGAGCATGATCGCGGCATATGCGAATTGAATTGTCATCCCCACGCGCGACGGCGAAAATGCGATCAGCACCGAGCTCAGCAATACCAGCGCGACCCCCAGTGTAACGCGCGCCCATCCCAGCACCGATTCCTGTTGGCGTGCCTCGATGTTGTGCAACGCGAGGACAGGATCAAGATAGGAAGCTGCGCGAGCCGGAAAGCACGCACCCACCATGGATGAGGCAATTCCCAGCAGGAAGGAGATCAGAGCCAGATTGAAATACAATTTCGACGGCCCCGCCGTCGAAACCACTCCGTAAATTGATGCGGCTATGGAACCCATCACCTTGTTGGCAAAGGCGGCAAGGTAATAACCGGCCTCGATGCCAATGAGCGAACCGACCGCTCCCATAACGAGGGCTTCCGCCATAAACATCCCGGCGATATTCCTGCGTTCCACCCCCACGGCTCGAAGGATGCCAATTTCTTTCCATCGCTGGTTCACTGCAATCGTGAATGAATTAAATATGATGTAGACGCCGACAAGCAGGGCGATAAAGCTGGTGATCAACATTCCTATGCGCATGGCGGTCACGGCGTTTTCGAGCGCCTGGCCACGCACTTCTGGGCGGACTACTTCCAGGCCAGCGGGCAAGCGTTCGCGCAGGCGCTGTTGAACCGCCTCGACCGAAGCGCTCGGCGAATTTAACAGATCAATGCGGTCAAAATTCCGGCCGCGATCGAATACCACCTGCGCGGAGTAGACATCCATCACCGCAATGTTCCCGGCGAAAATCTCCCCGATTCCCACTGGCTTGAAAAGGCCCTGCACGGTGAAATTCTTGCGCCCGTGCGAGGTAAAGAGCGGCAGGGCATCGCCGATTCGCAAACCGTGGCGCTCCGCGAATGACCTTGAAACCAAAATCGAATTCGGCTGCGCGACGTAAACCAGCGGGTCCGAGATTTGGGTTTGCGACCGGTCGAACTGGTATTCGCGCAATTGCTGGTCGCCTGTCGTGTCCACTCCCATGATGAGCAGATTTCCTTCGTCTTCAAATCCGGTGTGCGCCATCACCTCGATCACGGGCTCGGCGATCTGAACTCCGGGCGTCGACCTCACCGTTTCCAGGATTTGCTCCGGGAATCCGGACTCGCCCGCGGTGATTTCCAGGGTGGATTTTCCGGCCATGCGCTCGACGGTGAGTGTGAGCGAATCGAGCAGCGAGGCGTTGGCAGTGCGGACCGCGAAAAATACGGCGACGCCCAGTGCGATGCCCAGCGTCGTCAGCGCAACGCGAAGGCGATGGCTTTTCCATTGACGGGATGTGACGTGCCACAGAGCCGGATACATTAGCGAATCTCCGCCGCGCGGCAGGATTCATCCCGCATAATTTTCCCGTCATGCAAGGTGACGATCCGCACGCAATGATTCGCAGCCTCGACGTTGTGAGTCACAAGCACGAGCGTGCTGTTGTATTCGCGGTGCAGATCGTCCAACAGGCGAAGTATCTCTTCCCCCGTGGCGGAATCGAGATTCCCTGTCGGCTCATCGCCAAGCAGCAGAGGCGGCTCGAAGATTACAGCTCGCGCGATGGCCACGCGCTGGCGTTCCCCACCGGAAAGTTCATCGGGACGATGAACAGCGCGTTTCTTAAGGCCGACACGGTCGAGCATCGCGGCCGCGCGGCGTTCGGCCTCATGCTTGTGAACGCCCTGCAAGCGAAGCGGCAGCGCGACATTTTCACCGGCCGTCAGAGTGGGCAGCAGGTTGAACGTCTGAAAAATCATTCCGATCTTTTCGCGCCGAAGCCGGGTGCGCGCGTCATCGCTAAGCCCGGAAAGTTCCACACCTTCCACCTTGACCGAACCCGACGTGGGTTCATCCAGACCACAAACGAGATTCAAAAATGTGGATTTTCCCGATCCCGATGGCCCCATGACCGCCACTCGCTCGCCTGCCGCTATCACCAGGCTGACATGGCTCAGAGCGTGAACGACCGTTCCGTTGCCGTAGCTTTTTGAGACGTCCGTCAACTGGATCATGCGTGGGGACCGTAGGGCCGTGTGGGCCAACTGACTGCGTACTACCTGCATGATAAGTGTAGCTTAGGCGCATCAAACTCCGGTATCAGAATTCGCGAAGGCAGGTGCGCGACCTTGCACAAGATTTATGGAAAACAGCCAACTCGCTTGAGAGCCGTCGGCTGCTGGCGTATGATTCATCGACTGAGATCAGCGCCGTTTGGCGCGCAGGGATATGCTCACACGAAAAATAGGCGAAGGCGGCCGCTGGCTGCTCGAAAAAATAGTGGATTTGGTCGCGTCCACCGGGATCAATCCAAATCTGCTGACATTCTTCGGGCTGTTGGTGAACGGCTGGGCGGCGGTGTTGTTTGCCATGGGAAAATTCCGTTCGGGGGCCATGGTGATTTTTTTTGCCGCCTTCCTCGATATGCTGGATGGCCAGGTGGCGCGCCGCGAAAAGCGCGTAACGGCCTTTGGCGCATTTTTTGATTCGACGCTCGACCGCTACTCGGACATGGCGCTCTATATGGGATTGCTGGTGTATTACGCCGAGGCCGGGCGGGCCTCGTACGTGATCCTCGCTGCCGTCGCCACGGCGGGCTCGGTGATGGTCAGTTATTCGCGAGCCAGGGCCGAGTCACTGATTCCTCTATGTAAGGTCGGATTCATGGAGCGTCCCGAACGCATGGTCCTGTTGATCCTCGGTGGTTTGTTCAATCGCATGGCGCCCGCCCTCTGGGTGATTGCCATTGTCGCAACAATCACCGTCATTCACCGGATCCTTTTCACCTGGCAAGAAACCAAGGCCGGCCGCACGCTGCCGTCAGTTCGCCCGTCTTTGTAATCACGGTAGACACCAGGTAACCCCTACAGGGACTCACGAACCGCCCTCATTGCTTCGGTGGACCAATGTAGCTACAATTAACCTGAGGTAGCTACATGAGAACCGTTGGCAGCCGTGAACTCAAGAACCGCCTTGGGCGGTATCTCGGAATGGTCGGCAAGGGCGAAACGATCATCGTCACCGACCGCGGCAAGCCCGTCGCGCGCATCCTTCCTCCCAATCCGATCCAGGAAAATGCGGACGGTTTGGAGGAAATCCTGCAGAAAATGGAAGCTGAGGGACATCTGCGAAGAGGGAGCGGCCGCTTCAAGCATTTCAAACCTGTGCGAATAAAGGGCAAGCCTGCGTCCAAAATGATATTGGAAGACCGTGATTGATGCTTTATCTGGACGCCTCGGCGTTGGTCAAGCGTTACTTCACTGAGAGAGGAAGCCGCGCATTAAATGCCAAGTTCGAACTCGGCGAGCAAATTTATACATCTTTGCTCAGCTATGGTGAAGTTCACGCAACCATGTCCCGTGCATATCGGACAGGGAAATTGAACGCCATTGAACTGAGCAGAATTCGTGAAGCCTTCGAAAGTGATTGGTCATTTGGCTTGAGTGCGCTGGATGTAAATATTCAGACCATGTCAGCACTGCCGAAACTAGTGGCACAGTACCCATTAAAAGCGGGCGACGCGATCCACCTTTCGACTGCGTTTTGGCTTAGGGATACTCTTCGACTTCAAGGACACCCCGGCCTACCGGGAAATCTTGTCGAGTTTGGAGTTGCTGATAAGCGTTTGGGTGTGATCGCTGTGGAATGTGGACTGCAGGTATTTAACCCCGAACTCCACGACTAGCGTGAAGCCTCTGTCATTTCCGCCTTATTGAAATCCTCTTCCATCGGCCGTGAAATGATGGCGTGGACTCGATCGCGAAGCGCGGGAAAATCTTCCTTACGAAGGTCCTTGGTTTCGATGACGTCATGCAGAACCACCGTGATCGTGCCGGGCCGGAGCAGCCAGCTTGTCTTCTTATTGAAATCGAACGCGCCGACCATCGTGACCGGCACGATAGGCGCCCCGAATTGCAGCGCCATGCGGAACACGCCATCCTTGAACGGGCCCACTCGGCCATCGCGCGTGCGCTGCCCTTCGGGGAACACCGCGAGGCTCACGCCCGAATCTAGCGCAGTGCGCGTCAGCCTCCACATGCGCTTCAGGTCGGACGGCCGGTTGGTGTCTGGTACGGGAACGTTCCCGAAGCGCTTCATCATCCAGCCATAGACGGGAATGCGAAAGTGCGATTCAAGCTCCAGGCCGCGGAAGAATTGGGGTACGGTGGCGTAGAGCACAAATGGATCGAAAAGATTGACATGATTGACCAGGAGAAAACAAGTACGATGGGGATCGAAGCCCGGCGTGCGTCGCACGACAAGCCGTGCGCCCGCGAGTTTCATGGTCACGCGGCAGAGCAGGCGCTGCGGGCCATCGTTCTTGCGAGGATCGATAAAGATCGCCAGCAGCATGATAAAACTGCTGAACGGAAAGAAAAATGCAGCGCTAAGCAGCCAATGAAACGTACTCCGCGCGATCGCCCAGGCGCGGGAAAGTCCCCGCTCGCCGGGAGCACCTTCGGCTGCGGGAACTGACGCCGGCTGTTCGCGCTCGCCGTTCATACCATCACGTCCAACGCCCCGGGGAGAACCTCGAGTGACTCCACATCAAGTCTGAATACTTCGCCATCCACGACGACGTCCACGGGTTCCCGGAGTCCAAATTCGATTCGCTTCGCCGTGCGGCGCGAAGCCAGGCGATGCCGGATGTGCGAACCGTCGAACAACGTTTTGATGTTCCAGATCAAGCCGGCGCGCCCGATGGGTCCCCAATGCACATACTCAATTGTGCCGCTATCGATCGACGCGTGTGGCGCGATCATCATTTTACCGCCTGTGTATTTGCTGTTGCTAAAAGCCACAAACAGGCAGCGGCGCGCGTCGCTCTCGTCATCGGCCCGCAAGGGAAACGGGCGGCGGCGCAGGCGCGCGAGAGAAACGAGCACACCCACCAGATAACCGAGCTCTCCCAGAAATTTCAAGTGGCGATTGGTCAGGGTGGCGACGTCCGCTGCGAACCCCATGTTCAATGTATTGATGAAAAAAAGCGACTCGCCGCCAGCATGGTTCAAGCGAATCACGTCACAGGGACGCCGGCGGCGGGCAAGAATGGCTTCAATGGCGAATTCCGCCAATTTCGCTCCCGGAGGGGCAAAATCTCGAAGGAAAGAATTGCCTGTTCCGAGGGGAAGAAAACCCAACGCGGCGCGCCCATCCAAGGCCGCTGCGGGAAAAAGTCCGTTGACGGTTTCAAAGCCTGTGCCATCGCCGCCCACCGCGATGAAGTTGCGAAATCCGGCAGCGTAGCCTTCGTTCGCAAGCACTGTGGCTTCACCGGGGGCGTGTGTCTCGCGTACTTCCAGGTCGAGGCCCGCTTTGCGAAGCCTATCGAGCTGGCTCGGAGCGAGCTTCCCACAATCTCCGCCGCCCGCGGCTGGATTCACGATTGTGAAATAGCGTTCGCTCACAGAGGCACCAATGCGCTGCGGTCAAGGTGTTTGCCGATTTGCTCAGCCAGCACAGCGCGCCTGATTTTCATGGCGGCGTTGCGCGGAAAATCCTGATCCCAGACGATGTAGCCGCTGATGCGTTTGTAGTTGAGAAGCTGCCCATTGTGCCGGGAGATTTCCTGCTGCAGGCTATCATTCATCGCCTGCCCCGCGTCGAGACGAATCACTAATACAAGTTGCTCCCCGGCCATGGTGCGCTGCGGCCATATATAGTTGGCCGCAAAAACGCAAAATTCCTTCATGGGAATGCCCTCAAAGGTATTCTCAATGTCCTCCGGATAGATATTTTTCCCTTCAGCAGTGACAATCATGTTTTTCTTGCGCCCGAAGAGCTGCAAATGGCCTTCCGCGTTGATACGGCCCAGGTCGCCGGTCATCAGCCAGCCATCCACGAGGGTTTCAGCCGTCAATTCGGGATCGTCAAGGTAGCGCGCCATCACGGTTTTGCTTCGCACGACGACTTCTCCAACTCCGTCCGCGTCAGGTGTCGCAATGCGAATTTCCATTCCGCGGACGGGCTTGCCAACGGTTTCAGGCCGAAAAGGCCTTAGATCGTTCAACGTGATGGCCGTGCATGCCTCTGTACATCCGTAGCCGTTATAAATCGGTATGCCCAGGTCATGAAAAAATTCAATCGTGGCAGGCTCCGTAAACGCTCCACCGACCAGCAGCGCGCGTAACCCTCCGCCGAATACTTGGTGAATATCTTTCAAGAGCAAGCGACTCAGACCGAGTCGCGGCTGACTCCGCGTGAACGCCCGGTTCAATCGTATGAGCAGGTTCAACACGCGGCGTTTGCCGGAGGGCAGAGCCGCGAATCTCTCACGCAAGCCTCGTTGCAGATTTTTCAAGATCAGTGGCACGACGGCCATGTAAGTAATCTTGTATCGAGTGAAGGCCTCGCGAATAAATTCAGGGCGCAAAGTCCGCAAATGGACGACCGTGCCGCCTCCGGTGAACGGCATGATGAAGCCGCCCATGAAATCAATCGCATGATTAGTGGGAATTATGCTCAAGTATCGCGCGCCCGGCCAAAATGGAAAAACCAGCGTCACCGCACCGCACTGTTCGAGATAATTTTCGTGCGTCAGCACGCATCCTCGAGGGTGGCCGCCCGTCCCGGACGAATAGACGATGCAGGCCATATCTTTTCGCGCGCGGGGCCGGAATTCCGGTGCATGGGCCGCGCGAAATTCCTCCCACCGCAGGCCGCCCGCGAGGTCAGCGTCCGGCGGCGCCTCGGTGACCAGAACTGTGCGAAGCTTGTGATCGCGGAATTCGGCAGCCTGCGTAATGGCGCGCCACAGCGGATACTCGACGAATAGTACCTGGGCTCTTGAGTGCGCCAGCAGGCGCAGATGCTCGGCCGCGGACAGTTTATAGTCGAGGGGCACGAGCACGCCCCCGGCATAGAAAACCGCGTATGCGGAGATCAGCCACTTGGGCTGATTGGTCATAATGATGGCGCCGCGATCCCCGGCGGCGAAACTTGAATCTTCTAGCGCGGCGGCCAGTGGTCCCGCAGTTGCGCCGAATTCCCGGTACGTCAGGCGGAATTTCTCACGGTCTCGATCAGCCTCAATCAAGCACACTTCTTCGGGCCAGCGGTCGAGGGCCGCGCGCAGCGCAGCGCCGAGCGATTCATATTGCGTCAGGTCGAGCATCAAGTTAGCCACGGAGGCACAGAGGCACGGAGAAAAACTAGATTATATGAGGAATTCACCGGATGAATCGCTTTATTCCTTTGTAGATCTGACAGTAATTCCGCCTGCGTTTCGTGCCTCTGTGGGAACTCAAAGCCTTGCCTGGATACGTGTGGCGAGGGTATGGAAGTCACTGACGCCTTGAACTTCATAATCGGGGAGTTCCACACCAAAATGGTTTTCTAGGCGTGTGAGCAGTTCAAGCGCTTGCAGACTGTCGATCCCAAGTTTTTTATAGAAATCGTCGTTGGGCTCTAGTCTTGCGCGTGGAACTTTGAAATGCGTGGCGGCCAGATTCAAAATTTCTTCAGTCGTTTGTTCGATAGTTTTCATGACGGTTTTTATCCTATCGCGTCTCCGCCTTGTGAAGCTACGGCAGATAAGGGTGCGCTCCGGTATTCTCCACAAACTTGCGCAATCCTTCCATGACGGCTGGCCGCGCAAAGAGTTCACAGAAAATGTCGATCTCACGGCGAAGTTCTTCGGCGGGAAGCGGTTTGATAAAGCGCTTCGCGGCTGCTGCCGTGGCGTGGTCGAACTTTGTAATTTGCGTAGCAGTAGCGCGCGCCACACGCAAGGCTTCTCCCTCTGCAGCAACCTGGCTAGCGAGCCCGGCCGACAAAGCCTTAGTGGCATTGATACTTCGTCCGGTGAGGAGCAGGTCACGGACCAGGGCATTGCCAATGTCTCGCTTTAACCGCGGGATGCCGCCGAAGCCAGGGATGAGTCCGAGGCGCAATTCCGGAAAGCAGAAACGTGCCATCTTGTCGGCGATGATTAGGTCGCAGGTCAGTGCGAGTTCAAAGCCGCCCCCGAAGCAAACGCCGTGAACGGCGGCGATGGTTGTGAGCGGCGAAGTATCCAGCCGGTTAAGTACGGTATGGATTCGTTCCAGGAATTCTCGGACACCCTTTATTGCAGAGGCCATCTCCATCATCTCGGCCTGCGCATAGAGTTCACGCAGATCCGCTCCCGCGGAGAATCCTGCTTTCTGCCCGCTGTAAATGATCAGGGCGCAGGCCTTCGATTCGAGGGCAGGAAGCGACGACGCAAGGCGCTCCAAATCCTCCAGCATGGCGAGGCCAATTTCATTGGCGGGCGCGTGGTCGAGCGTGAGTTCGACGACGCCATCAGCGACCTGCCAGGAGAGTGTTTTCCCTTTGTATTCGTCCATTCCTTCAGCCTTTACTTGCGCGGGGAATTCCCGCACCTTGCTTCGCGATCACTCGGGTTTTGCATACATCTGCTCAATCTCGCCTGCGAATCGCGCGGCGATGGCGTCGCGTTTTAGCTTTCCGTTGGCCGTAAGCAATCCATCTTCTATCGTAAACGGCGTCTGCACGGCGTGAAACGTTCGGATCTTCCTGTAGTGAGGCAGTGTAGCGTTGAGCCGCTCCATTTGCGACTCGATTTCCACTGGGGCTACCTCGCCCGCGATGATCGCTGCCAGAAAACTGCGGCCATTGCCCACCAGCACAACTTGCTGAGCGCCGCGAAGCGCCCTGAGAAGCTCATCCTCAATCGGCTCCGGCGCAATATTGTGGCCGGAATTCAGGATGATCAGGTTTTTCAGTCGTCCGGAGATGCGCCAGTTTCCATTGGCGTCCACATCGCCTTGATCGCCGGTTTGGAACCAGCCGTCGTGCAGAACCTGAGCGGTTTGGTCGGGCCGGTGCCAGTAGCCCGGAAAAATATTTGGTCCCCGCACGAGGATTTCGTTGTTCTCGCCAAGTTTCATTTCGATGCGCGGAATGGCGGGTCCGACGCGTCCCGGCTCAATATGACCAGGGTCGTCCATGGTACAGATGGCCGTGGTCTCCGTGAGGCCATATACCTGGAGCACGGGAATCCCAAGCATCATAAAAAACAGCTGCGTATCGCGCGCCAGAGGAGCGGACCCGCAAATCAGAGCGCGAAGATTCGGGCCCAGCCGTTTGCGGATGGAAGGAAAAATAAACAAGCCGGCCAGTCCCAGCCAGAAAAAATCCCACGACTGAGGAGTTTTGGCATCGAGCCGTGCCCACGCACCCTTGGCACGTTCAAAAATCCTGGCAATCGCCCCGCCGCGCTTGCGGATGTTGCCCTCAACGCCTCCGCGAATCCTTTCCAGCAGCGTCGGCACGTTCAGGAAATAATGGGGGGCGGTGACGCCGATTTCCTCGGCAAGTTTCGTAAGGTCCATCGACATTGTGAGTACGCTCGCTCGCGACAGGCAGGACAGCAAGAGAATCCACGACCCTGCAAAACAAAACGGCAGGTAGTGGAAGACGCGGTCCGGCTCTTTTCGCGGTCCCATCAGTTGATCGAGTCGAGCAGTGGTACAGGAAAGCATGTGATCGAGGTTCCCCACGGTGAGCATGACGCCTTTGGCTTCGCCCGAAGTTCCCGATGTGTAAAGAATGGCGACAGTGCCATTTTGCGCAAGCGCGACCGGCGGAGGGAGCCGTGGTGCGGGTTGATCGAAAATCTCGTCGAGCAGTACGAGACGCGGTGCATCGGTCCACGCGGCGGCAATGGCATCACGCAGTGCAGCGTCACCACAGCAAATCAATCCGGGTTCCGCATCGCGCAGCATCGCGGCTAATTCCCCGGGAGCTTGCCGTGCATACAGCGGAACGGCGATGAGAGCTTCACTGAGGATGGCGAGATCGAGTGCAGCCCAGCGTATGCTATTCGGCGCGACCAGCGCGCAACGGTCGCCTTTCGCAAGTCCGGCAGCGCGCAGAAATGCGCGGGCGGCGTCGATTTGCCCGAGCAATTCGGATCCTGTAGCTGTTCGCCATTGGCTCGCCTGGCCAGCTTGCGTCATGCCGCCCACGTGCGCCTCGGTCAATATCACGCGATCGCCGGCGCCACTCAAACGCGAAAAAATGTTTTCAAGAAAGTTCATTGCGAATCGAGAGGGCCTAATCCCCGGCAGCCGCGGCCGCTGCGCCTTCATACGTAATGAGCAGTTGCTCGAGATTCACGCTGAGCGGCGGAAGATATTCTTCCCAGCCGTGCACTCCCGAGCGCACGGGAAATTCTGGATAGCGCTCGTGCACAGCGCGTTCGAGAAACACTCCCATGCGAGCCATGGTTTTCAAATTGCGCACCACCGAGCGCGCCATTCCGTCGCGGATGGCGTCCGCGTCCGAAACGAGACTCTCCATCACAGGGAGAAGTTTCGATTCCAGATCGGGATCGTCCACGGTGAGCAGCAGGTGTTCCTGCCCGCGGTCACGCAGCAAGTTGCGGATGCGCTCGTCCATCGTGATTCCAGCAGAGGGAACCAGGCCCGGCATGGACGTTACCATGGCATGGTAGCGCGAAGAGACCATCAGGCTGCAGCACCGCAGAATGCTTACCATTTCGTACATGTTGAATGAATCCGAGGTGAATACAGGCGCGCCGCCCAACTGGGGAGCGAGCGCTTCGCAAGCTTTGGTGTCCAGCCGCTCCATGGCGACCACGATGGGGAATACATTGTGTTTGGCGCGAAACGCTTTCACCGCTCCGGCAATAGCGCCCAGATATTTTTTGTATGCGGCATCCACGGCTGGCCCGGAATTATGAAAATAGAGAGAGCCGTAGTGACTTTCCTTGTACGCGCCGAAGAACTTCCTGGCGAACAATTTCGCCAGAGATGGCTTCACGGGCCACCAAAACGGATTGATGGGGCACAGGGCCAGGACAGGCGTGCGGCCATCCCAGCCGGCCTCACTGAGGGCCTTGCGGCCGTATTCGGGAGGATGCGGCTCGAACGTCCAGGCCGTGTCCGTGCCCAGTTCGGTCGGCACACCCAGTTTGCTCAGCACAGACTGCGACTCTTCATTGCGAGTGATGATGAGTGAGCGGCGGCAATAGCGCGAACACATTTTCGAGAGCAGCGAATCCATGTCTCCCGCTTCGCCGCCGTAGCCGATGGAGAGTTTATTCTCCGCGGCGGCGATTCCGAGCGAGCCGATCATCATGGTCGTGAGAGCGTTGGCGAATTTGCTCTTGAACATCGACCCTTCGCACGCAATCACGCCGTCAAACTTGCGCACCTCTCGGAAAAGGAACGGGGGAAAAATCATGGGCAGTTTGACTTGTGTGGTTCCGTTGAAATAGCCGCGGCTCCGGTCGAAGTTAAACGTCATTACGCTCAGGGCGATGTTGTCATCGCCCAACACCCGCCGCACTTGCCGCAGCATTTCCTCGACGCGCACGTCGGAACCCGTATTCCGCGTGCCATTGTGCCCGGCAAACAGCAACTTGAGTTTCTCGCCCGGCTGCCAGGGGCGCCCCGCGCCCAGCATCCACAATACGCGCGTAAACTCGATCAGCGAGCTGACCCATCCTTCGAGGACCAGGTCCATCATGGCTGCGATCCTCCCAGACGAGCCACGCTGGCGGCTGGCTGTTCATCGTGGACAACCGCGGCAGCCCGTGGCCATTCCTGATACGGGTAGGAGAATTCGCAATCGCGGCTGAATTGCAGCAGCGGATAACAATATTTCGAGAACGGTTCCGGCGCGCGCCCCATTTCTGCGACGACCCTGGAGTTCTCAAAGACCGTGTCCCACACCAGATACGGCATAAACACTTTGAGCAGCGACGCGCCATGGCCGATGTTTCCGCGATAGGTCGAAAGCCAGTTTACGGCCGACGAGAAATTGTGCTCGAGTCCCGGCCAGTACAACGGCTCCATTTTTCCGGCGGCCTGCGCCAGTGCGTGCGTCAATTGCGCAAACGTTTCCGAACGCGTGCCTGAAGAGAGATGATAGATCTCGTGCAACGGGTCGGGCTTCTGGTGCAACGTCACGATCGATTCCGCCACATAATCCACGGGAACAATGTCGATGCGATCGGTCGGGCGAAACGGCAGGACGGGCAGCCCGGCAAGAAACACGAACGCGCGAACCATATCGAATTGCGTCGTCTCCGGGCGGCGACTGTCGCCCAATACGATGCTGGGACGAAAAACAATCCGGGATACATCGGGAAGAAGTTCGCGCACCATGTGCTCGCAGAATTTTTTCGTGCGCGCGTAGGGATCGTAGTCAGAGCGGTTCCAGTCGATCGAAGTATCTTCGCTGACGACTTCATGGCTGCGCACGCCCGCCACGGCCACCGTCGAGACCTGGCTGAAGCGGCGCAGTCCATGAGCGTCCTGTGCGCGACGAGCCAGTTGCGCGACCTCCAGCGTCCCGCGCAGATTGACGTTGAGGCAGCTCTTTTCGGACTTGCGGTTGAGCGAAGCCGCGCAGTGAATTACGGATTCGGTCGTATCGGTCAGCCGCAAATATTCTGCATTTTCGAGGCCGAAGCGTGGATCGGTGAGATCTCCGCGAAATATTGAAATACGCGACTCGAGGGCATCCTGAAACTCAGAAAAATCGAGATGCAATTGCAGGGCATGCCAGAGCCGCTCGTTTGCCTCCTGCTCCGACTTCGCGCGCACCAGCAGGTTCAGCCGGTCCGTGTGACCTCTGATCAGGAGGGCGGTGATGTGCGCGCCGATGTATCCGGTTGAACCGGTCAGAAAGATGGCCATGGATTATGCTTGGGTCCCTGCGCCCGGCGTTGCCCCCGCATGTGGCAACTTTTCGCGGCGATCCGCGCCATTTCCCGGGCGCTGTGGTGAAAACGCGCCGCGCGAACGTGATTCCGGCGCGCGCCCTTCGATGAGCGGATACACCCACCGGCGCAAAGCAGGAATATGGATGTTAATCCAATATTCCCACCAGTCAATCGCGGAAGGATCATAACTGAAGGCGGCGCGCTCGTCCTCGGGAAGAGCCGCCGAAAGCAACTGGACGTTTCCAGCTTCAAACACCTGCTCGTTGTGCAAGATAAACGGCTCGTAGAGCTCGATGAGTTTTTCGACGCGAATGAGGTCGCGTTCCTGTCGGGCCAGTGGGGGGTGCTTCATCTGCAGGGCGGAGGCGGCGCGATTGATGCCCTGGACCACGGCTTTCTGCGCGGGAACCGAAAATTTCTCGTAGCGCGACTTGGAAACGGGAATCGTATCGAACTGCATGCGGATCCAGGTGTCCAGGCTTTGTTGCGCGCGATAGTGTTTGCGGTGCGCAAGTCCGGTCAGCTCGATGGATCGGCCCATGTCGCACGGGTTGCTCGCGGAGGTGGCGAGCTGGTAGACCGGTTCGTGCCGCCGCGCAATAATTGCGGCGGCGATCAATGTCATCCCGCGGCAAACCATGTCCACGGGAATCACGTCGAGGCATTTGCGCTCGTTGGTCGGCAATTGCCGGAAGTAGGTGCCGAGAAGATAGGAAAGAGGTGCCGAGGTGTTGATGCCCTCATTCCATCCGCGGAACGGCTGGTCCGTGGAAGTCTCAACGATGGATGGCCGCACGATAGCGATCGGCAGGCCGGCCCCGTGCCGCACAATCAACGATTCGGCGAGCGATTTCGTGAGCGTGTAGGTGTTGGGCCAACCAAGGCGCCGAGCCCGGCGCGTCCCCGCGCGCGTCAGGCGATTGCGCAGCCAGCGCATGCGATTCTTTCGGATAAGATTATCGAGTTCTGGACCGGAGGGCTCCTCGCTCCCGCGGTGTCTCCCCAGCGCCTGCCGCCGCAGCGCGGCCGTGATCTCCGGGCTTTCGGCGCGCGCCTCGGCGTGAGCCACAACTTCCTGCAGGAAATCCCATTCGCGCTGGGCGTCGAAATCCGGAACGCCGAGAGGCGTATAATTCGGGTGGACTTCCTCGGAAACCCGGCCATCCTTTGCGCCCACGACATAACAAGTGGAAAGATGCAGCAGCCCGGCGTGGCTGGAGGCCCGCAGGAACTCCGCTAGGTGGAAGACCGGACCCACGTTGCTGGCCAGCGCCTCGCGTAGGTCCGGATTGAAATCCGTCAGGCCGGAGCTGTTGACAACCAAATCAAGCGTGCGCCCCAGGCGCGCCCGCGTTTCGGGGGTCATCCCCAGCCCCGGCTGGCTCACGTCGCCTTCGACGACTTCGACGCGCTCGGCCACGAAATCGGCAAATCGCTCGCCCAGTTGCTCATGCAGTTGGTCGAAAACCGGAGACTCCTCGACAATTTTCTCAAAGCGCCGCTGCGCGGTCGTGGAGCGCTGGCGGCGGATCAACAGATATATTTTGCCAATCTGCGGGACCTCGCTCAGCAGTTGCGCCAGCCACACCTTGCCAATGAAGCCAGTTACTCCGATCAGCAGAATGTTTTTGCCCGCGAGGGTTTGCCGGACAGATAGCGGTTCGGATTGTCTTTTGCCGTCGAATATGACCAGGGCGCGGTGATCCGCCGGCTTGGGGCGCTCCGGGGACAGGATGGCCTTCGCGAGCTGTTCTGGATGGGCGGTCAAGCCTAGATTTCTAAGCAGGCGCTCTGCCCCTACGCTTCCATCGGCGCTGCGCTCAAACGCCCAGGCGCGTGGTCTCCGTGGCCGGATTACGGGGTCCAGTAGGCGGCCAGTGGCGATCCCATCCCGAAATTCGAGGCGGTTAGACACCATGCGCGTAACGCCAAGGTACCGCGCCAGCGGGCGCATCACATGGTCGAGGCCTTGACTCACCAGGACGACATTCCCCGCTCCCCTCGCCACGATAGTTTGGCGAAGGCGCGCGACCCCCTCCGGCTTCAGCTGCTTTTTCAGGACGTATTCGAAATATTCCTCGCCTAGGAGATCCAGCCGGTCGCGGGTCACTCCGGAGAGCAGGGTATGGAGCACCCTCGTGGCAAACACGCGGTTGCTGGCGTACAGGAAGGGTCGGACCAGCGCCAGCAGCAGCATGCCGCCCCGCCGCGCCCAGCGCCCCCCGAAGGTGTGCGAGTTCCAGGTGAAGTAAGCCACCGGGCGGACCGCACCAAGGTCCGCCAGGCTGCCTTCCACCCGCCAAAACGTGAGCGAATGGAGGTCAGGCTGCCAGGGAATCGAAGGAGCGCTCCCGGGAAAGTTGTTGCCGTTCTTGGAACCGTTTTGAGAGGTCTGATCGCTCAATGGTGAGTTCCAATCCGGAGACCTAGAGTTAGAATCACCAAGTTTAACCAGCATGAAACTAACATTCTTGGGGCCTGATTCGCAAGGGCTTGGAGTCGCGATCAAGCAAAACCAAGATTGTGTTCCCTCGCGTGGAGCTTCACGAATTTTTCACACTCAGTTCAAATATTTCGCAATGAACACCCGTTAGAGTACGCCCCTCTGCAGGGCGATGAGCCCAAAAGTAAACAAGGAGGATTCAAATGGTAAGCAAGTGGAAAGCAGGCTTTCTCGCTGGCGCACTCGCGTTATCCACAATGTCGAGTGCCTATGCCGGGCCAAAGGATGGCCAAAGTTGGAACGACGACCATGACGGAGGCAAAGTTCGGCACGTCCTGTTGATCAGCATCGACGGAATGCATGCAGTCGACTATGAGAATTGCGTGGCATCCAAGACTTGCCCGAATCTCGCCGGACTTGGCGAAACGGGCGTGAATTACACGCGCACCACAACTTCCAGACCCTCCGATTCATTCCCCGGGCTATTGGCCTTGGTGACCGGCGGCACGCCGCGAACTGTGGGCGGATTCTACGATGTCGCTTACGATCGTGTCCTGGCGCCGCCGAAGGTTGCGACCGGCAACGGGCTGCCAGCCGGGAACTGTATCCAAGGACAAATTAACGGAACGCAGACTGAATATGAAGAAGGCGACGAAATCGATCAAACGAAGCTCAATGGCGGTTTCGCTGGTTATTCCACCATCGACGGCGGCATAAAATCCATCGATCCCGACAGGCTGGTGCGCGATCCGTTCAACGGATGCAACCCCGTTTACCCCTGGAACTTCATTCGCACCAACACCATTTATGGCGTCATCCATGCTGCGCACGGCTACACGGCATGGTCCGACAAACACGCTGTCTATTCGCTAGTTTCCGGCCCTACGGGAACCAATCTGCCCAGCAACGTGGATGATTACTATTCTCCGGAAGTTAACTCCAACCAAATTGTCCTGCCAGGGCTTATGGTAGCTGCACCTGCAGGCACAGCCGGTTTTGACTGCGGTAAGCTTGTTCCGAATGGCGACGACTGGACCACCGATTTCGATGCCATCAAGTGCTATGACCAGTTAAAAGTCAACGCCGTGGTCAACTGGATTAATGGCAAGACTCACCTCGGTACCGGCAAGGCTCCGGTCCCAGCGATCTTCGGCATGAACTTTCAGGCGGTCAGTGTTGGAGAGAAGCTGGTTACTCCCGCATCCTTAACCAGAACCGACGCAAACTCAGGCGGCTATGAAGATGCGCAAGGTACACCCAGACCCAAAATGCTCGGCGAGATCGAATTTGTGGATGCGGCGATCGGGCAAATGGTTGAGGCACTCAAGAATACGCACCTGCTCGATTCGACCGTCATCATCATCACTGCCAAACACGGTCAGTCGCCGATCGACCCGAACCGCTTCGTCGCCATTCCTGGGAAAGCGAATATCGGTATGCCACCCTCAGGGATCATCGGGTCTTTTCTCCCGGCCGTTTACAGCGACCCCACCAACGCCCTTGGGATCGCCGAAGACGACATTTCCCAGCTGTGGCTGACAGATTCAAGCAAGACTGGGACCGCCGTAGAGGACTTGGAGAATGCCGCGACGGACATCGGGCTGGGCCAGATCTACTATGGGTCCTCACTCACGGCTTTGTTTAACCCTCCGGGTGTGCCGGAGAATCCGGGGCCCTGCTGTGAGCTTCGCAAGGGTGGCGATCCGCGTACGCCTGACATTATTGTGATTCCAAACGTCGGCGTGGTCTATACCGGGGGCGACAAGAAACAATCCGAGCATGGCGGCTACGCGTGGGACGATACCAACGTGATGCTGCTTGTATCCAATCCAAAGTTCGAGGGCCGGACGGTCCACGCTTTTGTGGAAACCCCGCAAGTGGCTCCCACAATTCTTAAGTTCCTCGGATTTGATCCTAATGAACTCGACGCCGTGAGGAAGGAAGGTACCGCGGTTCTTCCTGACCTGGACTTCGGCGATGACGGCGGCCACTAGAAACTAACTCCACCCGCGAATCGTGATCGGGATTCGAAGGGAGTGCTTTCCAACAGGGGAGCACTCCCTTTTCTTTTATATTTATTCGGTTTTGGGGGTTCGTGCAGCCGCTTGATCGTGGAAGAGCATGTCTAAGCCCCGGTATGTTGCCGCTTCGGGGTACCAGCCATTTCCGCGCGCAGGCGTTCGCCAAATTCGCTGCAGCCCACCCCGGTTGTGCCCGGTTCCGTGATATCCGGCGTGCGAATCCCGTTCGCAAAGAGGCGGTCTACGGCTGATTCGATCCATTCGGCCTCGCGACGGAGGCCGCAGCTCTCGCGCAGCATCATCGACGCGGAAAGTATGGTGCCAACCGGATTGGCGACATCTTTACCCGCGAGCGACGGCGCCGAACCGTGAATTGGCTCGTACAACGACGGCCCAGGCCCGCAACTCATGGACGGGATCAGGCCAATGGATCCGGCCAGGGCCGCCCCGAGGTCGCTCAAAATATCGCCAAACATATTCGACGTAAGAATCACGTCAAATTGCGCCGGCGCGAGCACGAGTTGCATCGCGGCGTTGTCCACGTATAGATGTTCGAGTTTCACATCGGGATGATCCGCGGCCATGCGCGTCACTGTCCTGCGCCATAATTGCGAAGTGGACAGCACGTTGGCCTTGTCAATTGAAGCCAGTCGTCTCGTGCGTGCCTCCGCCCGGGCGAAGGCGTACTTGGCCACGCGTTCAACTTCCGCGGTCGTGTACACGGCTTCATCACTGGCGCGCTCGCCGCTGGGATCGCTTTCCACGCGGTGCGCGCCAAAATAAATGTCCCCGGCAAGCTCGCGGACGAAGTCGATGTGAACATTGCTGGATCGTTCCCCCGCCAGCGGCGACAGGCTGCGGAGAGCAGGGCGCAGGTCAATTGGCCGCAGGTTGATGTACAGGCCAAGCTCCTTGCGCAACGCGAGCAGGCCACTTTCCGGGCGCTTGCCGATCGGCTGGGCATCCCACTTGGGGCCTCCAACCGCTCCCAGCAGGATCGCGTCGGCGGCGCGACAAGCCGCGAGGGTTTCCGCGGGGAGAGGCATTCCGGTTGCATCGATGGCGGAGCCGCCGAAAGGGAATTCGGCAAACTCAAAGCTGTGGCCAAATTCTACAGCGCAATCCTTCAGTATGCTGACGGCGACCCGTACGATTTCAGGGCCTATGCCGTCTCCCGGCAGGAGAACAATTTTCTTATTCATGATCAAGTCTCAGCGCGCGCGAAAGCCTTTTCCGTGAATGGATTGTTGGGATTTTCCGCCTGTTTCAGCCCAACAGTATAATCGGGAACGCTGCCTATTTCAGAAAATATTGGATTGTGACCAGGCTCACTGCTACAAAGCGCGCAGCGCGGTATGGATTGTTCAGACTGTTGCGGAGGTGACCACGTTATGGCAAGCAGACTGAACGGGAAAATAGCTCTGATTACCGGTGCGGCACGAGGCATGGGCGCAGCGGAAGCGCGTCTATTTGCATCTGAGGGAGCGAAAGTTGTCCTCGCGGATGTACTCGACGGGGAAGGGCGGCACATTGCGGACGATCTGAGTCATTCCCAGGCGGGGAGTGCAATTTATATTCACTTGGATGTCACAAAGACAGCTGACTGGGACAAAGCTGTGGCCTCGGCCGAGCGAACATTTGGCGGCCTGAATATACTGGTGAACAACGCGGGCATCCTGAGCTTGGCAGGCGTCGAAGATACGACGGAAGAGGAATGGCAACGTGTAATTGACGTGAATCAGAAGGGAGTCTGGCTGGGCATGAAAGCTGCTGCACCTGCCCTGCGGCGAGCAGGCGGCGGATCCATCGTGAATATCTCTTCGATCTACGGCTTGATAGGTTCCGGTGGTTCGGCGGCCTACCATGCCACCAAAGGCGCCATTCGGATTCTCTCCAAGACGGCGGCCGCGGAATTTGCGCCGGCGAATATCCGCGTGAATTCAGTTCATCCCGGGATCATCACGACCCCGATGGTTGAGCCGATTTCCGGCGAATTTCGGGAGAAAGTGGCTTCGGCAGGATGCATCAAGCGGGAGGGCCGGCCCGAGGAAGTCGCCTATGGAGTCCTTTTCCTCGCCTCAGACGAAGCTTCCTACGTTACCGGCTCTGAACTGGTGATCGATGGCGGCTACACAGCATTGTAGCGTTATCGATGCGCGATCGCGCGGAATTACTCTGCCGCGACGGAAGTTTCCGTGCTGTGCTTGCGCATCACCTGATGCGCGATAGCGAGCAGGTCGCGAGTGCTGACATTTTTCGATTCGTCGGCGAGCGCGGATACCCGCTTGTAACACTCGTCGAGTTCTTCGGGCGTGGGTGCATACCCGATTTCCACCAGCGCCGCGCGAAGCGCATTGCGGCCCGAATGTTTGCCGAGAACCAAAGACCGCTTGGGGACGCCGACCATTTCGGGGGAGATGATTTCGTAGGTGAGGGGATTTTTCAGGATGCCATCCTGGTGGATACCGGCCTCATGCGCGAAGGCATTGGCCCCTACGACCGCCTTGTTGGGCGCCACAGCGACACCGGTAATCTCCGTGAGCATGCGGCTGGTGGCGTACAGCTTTTCCAGATGAATATTGGTGGACACGCCAATCGCGGCTTGCCGCACATGCAGCAGCACCACGACTTCCTCCAGCGCGGCGTTACCGGCACGCTCGCCGATCCCGTTAATCGTTAATTCCAGCTGGCGAGCGCCCGCCTGGACCGCGGCCAGGGAATTCGCCACGCCCAAACCCAAATCGTTGTGGCAGTGCGCACTCAGCGTAATGCCTTCCGCGCCATCGAGAGATTCAATCACGCGGCGGAACATGGCCGCATATTCCTCCGGCACGGCATAGCCGGTGGTGTCCGGCAGATTGATGATCGTCGCACCCGCCTTCACGGCGGCGGCTACGGCCTGGCAAAGATAATCCATATCCGTCCGGCTGGCGTCCTCGGCGGAAAATTCAACCTCCGCGCAGCGCTCGCGCGCGTAGCGTACGTTGGTCGAAATGGCTTCGAGCGCCTGTTCGCGCGTCATGCGCAGCTTGTGGTGCAAGTGCAGATCCGATGTCGCCAGGAATGTGTGCAGCCGCGGATGCGCCGCTTTGGAAAGGCCGTCGAGCGCCACATCGATGTCCGCGCGCCGCGCCCGGGCCAGTGCCGCCACGGTGCAGGTGCGGATTTCGCGGGCCACGGCCCGCACGCCTTCGAGGTCTCCTGCGGAGGAGATAGGGAAGCCGCTCTCGATGATGTCCGCGCCCAGCGATTCGATTTGTCGGCCCAGGCGGATTTTCTCCGCCACGGACATGGAAAATCCCGGGGATTGTTCCCCGTCCCTCAGCGTAGTGTCGAAAATCTTTACGATATCCATGGGTGCACTCTCCTACATTGTCCATTTGAACTGGAACGCGCAAGCAGATCAAATTTATAATAGTTGTAAGCGCTATAAAGTTCTATTATATCAGCAATGGGCGAGAAGTAGGACAGACACTCTTGTCTGTCCGTGAAGACACGACGGCGATAGCCGGCGTCCAAATTATTTGCAGGATGCGTCGCTCAAGTCGCCGCTTCGTCAGGGACAGGCAAGAGTGCCTGTCCTACTGGAGAATCACTCATGGACTTATCCCAGCTGCACGTATTCCTCACCGTCGCCAAAGAACAAAGTTTCTCCCGCGCCGCCGAAAAGCTCTACCGCACCCAGCCCGCGGTCAGCATCGTCATCCGCAAGCTCGAGGAATCGGTAGGCCAGCCGCTGCTGGTCCGCGGCGCGCGCCAGGTAAAGCTCACCGACGCAGGCGAACTCCTGCGCGACTACGCCGAGCGCCTGCTGAATCTGCGCGACGAAATCCAGAAGGGCATGGAAGATCTCAAAAGCCTGGGCCGCGGCGAACTCACCCTCGGCGTGAACGAAAGCTCGATCCACGCCCTGCTGCCGGCCCTGGCTCGTTACCGGAAGCTGTATCCCGGCGTGAAGCTCATCATGCACCGCACGCTGTCGCGCGACATCCCGCAGGAAGTCCTGAATTACCGCCTGGACCTGGGCACCGTCTCGTACGTCCCGCAGGACCCCAAACTCGCCGCCGTCGAAATCCTCCGCGATGAGCTGACGTTCGTCGTGCCGCCCAAGCATAGGCTGGCGCGCCGCCGTTCCGTAGACATCAGGGAACTCGGCGAGGAAACCTTCATCGCGCACAACGTCGAGTCGCCCTACCGCTCGCGCGTCATCCAGCTCTTCGAGAAACACCGCACGCCGCTGCGACGCGACGTGGAAATGCCCACAATCGAAAGCATCAAGCGTTTCGTGCAGATGGGCATGGGCGTGGCCATCGTCCCGCGCATGTGCGTCCGCTGGGAAGTCGAGAGGAAACTCCTTGCCGAAGTCCGCATCCGGCAACTCAAATTGCCGCGGTCTCTATATCTGGTGTCACGCCGTGGAGCGCGGCTCTCGCACGCGGCAGTAGGTTTGATGAAGTTGTTGCAGGCGTAGCAGCGTAGCGGTTGTAGCCCCGTTGACCGACTCCCATAAATATGGGAGTATACCTTCATGAAGACGACACTGGAGATTCCAGATCCGGTCTTTCGGCGCGCAAAGTCAGTAGCCGCAGCACGAGGAATTCCGTTGCGGGAGTTCGTGACCGAAGCGGTCAAGGACAAACTGGCGGCCGAGGTTCGGTCCGGCGAAAAGCCCTGGGTGAAACATATGGGCAAGTTGAAGCGTTTGCACAAAGAGACGCTTCGTATCAATCGCCTGATCGAAGAGGATTCTGAGAAGATCGATTTGGAGATGTGGCGTTGATTTTGGATACCAACGCGCTTTCCGCCGTTGCCGATGGCGAAGCGTCCGCCATGGAACTGGTTGCCGGCGCCGATCGCGTTGTTCTCCCTGTGATCGTTTTGGGCGAATACCGGCTTGGAATCGCGCAGTCACGCCATCGAGCCGACTATGAGAGCTGGCTTCGCAAATGGATCGCGGCAGTGCCGGTCTTGGACATTGACGACGGGACCACGCACTCCTACTCAGCCATCGGGCTCGAATTGAAAAAAAAAGGCACGCCCATTCCCACCAACGATCTTTGGATCGCCGCGCTCTGCCGCCAGCATTCCCTCCCGCTCGTAAGTCGGGATAAGCACTTTGATTTTGTTGCCGGACTCCGGCGCCTCGATTGGAGATAGGAAGCTGTCGTGTCGCCCCGGCCTCGAATTTCCCTTCCGCGGTCCTGTGTCATTCAGTTCTTCAACAGATCTCGCATTATTTTCGTCATTCCGAACGGAGTGAGGAATCCCTCCGGTTTTCAATCCAAAGAAGGAGGGATTCCTCACCCGCAGGAGCGGGTTCGGAATGATGTGTCGTTCTTGATCTTGAACTTTGGGTGCCGCACTCTTCACGTTTTTTGTGAAGGGTGCGGGTTTTGATCCATCAGAATCTACAAACTAAATTCTCATTCCAACGTTCGTCGTTCTCTTCGCCGGAAGTTCAGGAGCTTCCGTGAATCTAAACCCCGTCCCTTTCCGCCGCGGCGGACGAAGGAACGGGCACCCGCAAATTCAAAGGCTGGCGCACCCGGCAATAACAGTAAATTCAAAACCTGGCGCGCTCGGCGCGCATGGGACCCAGTTAGTACTATTAAAATTGAACCTTGACGGTATTTTTTAAGTGTGGTTATAATGCACTCGCGCCTTACCTCATCAAGCTGTTTCATTTACTGATATAGCTTGATGAGGTAAGGCGCGAGTGCATTCAGCGCACCAACCTCATTCGTACTATCGAAGAGATTCCCAATCGCAAGTAAAGAATGAGGGCATTTGATGGCTGATAGAAAGCAATTTCAGAACGTAAGGGCACCAGACCCTGAATTGATGCGTCTTTTAGACGCATCCAAGAATACGGATATAACGGACGAGGAGTTGCAGGAACAGAGGGTTAGCTTCGCCTTTGGCAATGCTCCTACTGACTCAGTGCTTATTACAAAGGATAGCGTTAGACTCGCTTCAAAGCATATAAGACTTCTACCCTGAGTAGTTCCTTTCACGGTCTCTTCGCTCAATGTCCGTCAGAGAAAAAGACGATCCAGCCCTGTACGCAAAAATTCAAGAGCAAAACCTTTTGCGGCAATATGATTTATTGTCTAACTGCATTGAGATTGGGCTGAAGAAGGGAATTGAATTTTTCGATAAATACACCCTGTGGGCTTTGAACTACGCGGCGGTCGCCAATATCTCTCAATTTGGAGGACGCTACCGCGAGGAGCCGATCTATGTGGGGAATCACTTTCCACCTCACTTTAGGGAAGTCCCAAATCAAATGGATCGCTTTTTCTCCGTCGTGCATGAGAATTGGGAGATCCTAGATCACCCCACTGTCCTCCCCGCATACGCGCTGTGGAGGCTGAACTGGATTCACCCTTTTGTAGAAGGAAATGGACGAACCGCTAGAGCCGCTTGCTATTATCTGATTTGCCTGAAGCAAGGCCGCCTACTACCCGGGAAAAGAATCGTGCCGGAACGAATTAGGGAAAACAGGAAGCCCTACTATGCCGCTCTACGAGCGGCCGACCAAGCCTGGGAAGAAGGACATTTTGATGTTTCATTGCTGGCGGATTACCTTGCTGAACTACTGAAGGCTCAACTCATGGATGCTTCTGGGACGAACCCTTTAGAGCGAGCAAAGGAGACGCCATGAGAACGCGAGTCCCCCGCAACTCCTGGTGAGAAGATTTCTTTAGCCACATCATCTCTAACGTTTCTAACGTTAGAAAAAAAGCCCGCCGATTTCTCGGCGGGCTTTCGCATTTAGGTAAGCTCTTTTGAAAACCGGGCGATGAGATCTACCAGAACCCGCTCGAAGATCGAATCGTTCGAGCGATGGCCTCGGATCCCCGTGAGAGGTTCCGAAGCTTGGGCAACTTCACCTGCACACCTGCACAGGATCGTTTGCCGCTATGTTTAGAAAGGAGGTGATCCAGCCGCAGGTTCTCCTACGGCTACCTTGTTACGACTTCACCCCAATCATGGGCCATACCTTGGGCGCGTGCCTCCTTACGGTTGGCTGCGCGACTTCTAGTACAGCTCACTTTCGTGATGTGACGGGCGGTGTGTACAAGGCCCGGGAACGTATTCACGGCGTCGATCTGATACGCCATTACTAGCGATTCCAGCTTCATGCAGTCGAGTTGCAGACTGCAATCCGAACTGAGCACGGTTTTATCCGATTAGCTCCCCCTCGCGGGTTCGCAACAGTCTGTACCGTGCATTGTAACACGTGTGTAGCCCTGGACATAAAGGCCGTGCTGACTTGACGTCATCCCCACCTTCCTCTCCGTTATCCGGAGCAGTCCTCGTAGAGTTCCCCCTTGCGGGTGGCAACTACGAATAAGGGTTGCGCTCGTTGCGGGACTTAACCCAACACCTCACGGCACGAGCTGACGACAGCCATGCAGCACCTCTACTACTGTCCCTTGCGGGAAGAGGATATTTCTACCCTTGGTCAGTAGCGGTTCAAGCCCAGGTAAGGTTCTTCGCGTTGCGTCGAATTGAACCACATGTTCCACCGCTTGTGCGGGCCCCCGTCAATTCCTTTGAGTTTCAGTCTTGCGACCGTACTCCCCAGGCGCAGAACTTAACGCGTTAGCTACGGGACGACCCGCCTACGCGGGCCACCCCAAGTTCTGATGGTTTAGGGCTAGGACTACCAGGGTATCTAATCCTGTTTGCTCCCCTAGCTTTCGTTCCTCAGTGTCAGTTGCGATCCAGTCAGCCGCCTTCGCCACGGGTGTTCCTGCAGATATCTACGCATTTCACCGCTACACCTGCAATTCCACTGACCTCTCTCGCACTCGAGCACGGCAGTTTTGAAAGCAGCCTCTGAGTTAAGCCCAGAGATTTCACTCCCAACTTGCCGCACCACCTACGAACCCTTTACGCCCAGTAATTCCGAGCAACGCTGGCCCCCTACGTATTACCGCGGCTGCTGGCACGTAGTTAGCCGGGGCTTCTTATACCCGTACCGTCAAACCCTTGCGGGTCATTCGTCCGGGTCGAAAGGGGTTTACACTCCGAGAAGCTTCATCCCCCACGCGGCGTCGCTGCGTCAGGCTTTCGCCCATTGCGCAATATTCCCCACTGCTGCCTCCCGTAGGAGTCTGGACCGTGTCTCAGTTCCAGTGTGGCCGGTCATCCTCTCAGACCGGCTACCGATCAAAGCCTTGGTGAGCCGTTACCTCACCAACTAGCTAATCGGGCGCGGGCTCCTCCTCAGACGGCCTTGCGGCCTTTGAATCCAGAAACCGAAGTCTCCGGAATGTCATGCGGTATTAGCCCCGCTTTCGCGGGGTTATCCCCCATCCGAGGGCAGATTGCCCACGTGTTACGCACCCGTGCGCCGTGCGCCAGTTGTATTGCTACAACCGCGCACTCGACTTGCATGTGTTAAGCACGCCGCCAGCGTTCGCTCTGAGCCAGGATCAAACTCTCGTGTGAAACTGGCTGCTTAGAAAACAAAAAAGCCCGACTCCCATTTCTGGATGTCGGACCAAAGTTTTCCAAGCGAACTTTTTATCGCTCGATTCACTCAATCCCTCAGCACTTTCATGCTGAGGTCAATCGAACGGGTTCTGGCACATCTCATCTTACCCAGTTTGTCAAAGAGCAAAGGCCTCCTGTCCAGCAGGCAGGCTACCGTCTAGCCCAACGATAATAGCATCGGTTTCTTAAATGTCAAGGATAAGTCTGGGCGATTATGCACTTCACACAGATTTAGAAACTAGATAGACTGTAGGAGCCTTGGAAGGGCGAGCTAGCTAGTCGTTATTATCGGCGTCTTGTTTCCTCGCCGACCCCGTGTTTTTATTTTTTCTCTCTCGGCTGGGCGAGCTTTCAACAGGTTTTTCAATACCCCGTCGAACATCTTTTTCTCGACTGGCGGAATGGATTGTGCCTTCTTCATTTCGGACCCCAATTAGTAGCGTACTGCTAGTTTTTAACTCATTGAATTTCCACAGGTTTACATGTTTTCCACACCCATTAACCAATTGTACTTTAACGTAATTTGGAGTAGAATCCTGCCGGAAATTAAAAGAGGGCCGATTGGCGTCGGCCCCCCTTGAAATCCAATTTCCGCAGGGCAGCGGGATTGGTGTATTGCTTTCAATGTCGAAAGCATTTTCACCTTTCCCCGCCTGCGTGTCAAGCCCGAAAGCTGAGGAAATCGATGGGTGTTCCACCTATACCACCGCAGCCACAGGATACGGTTTACATTTCCTTTTCTGCGGAGATTAATGCAAACACAACTGAAAGTCTCATAGCGGTATTTGCAAACCAAATCAACCAAGGAAAGCGGGATTTCTACCTACTGCTGTCCACACCTGGCGGGACGGTAATGAACGGCCTAAACCTATATAACGTATTGCGGGGAATGCCAATCACACTCACTACCCACAACGTAGGAAATGTCGATTCTATTGGCAATGCCGTCTTTCTTGCGGGCCAAACGAGATATGCTTGTCCGCATTCCACGTTCATGTTCCACGGAGTCCAATTCAGTCTCAATCAAGGAATGAGTTTAGATGAGCGTGGGGCTCGGGAGCGGTTAACCAATATCCTTAGCGACCAAAGACGAATAGGTTCGATCATTCAGGAGCGCACTGGGCTCACTCCCGGCAGGGTGCGATCCATGTTCCGAGAAGCTAAAACTGTGGACGCTACATTTGCCGTTGGCACTGGGATTGTTAATCAGATTCGAGACGTCCAAATCCCTATGGGCGCTCCCGTATTCCAGTTGGTATTCCAACGCTAATGCGGTCGGCCTATTTGAAAAGAGCGCATTTGATTGTTCTAGCATAAAGCCTCTGTTCTAACGGAGGAGGGGTAACCCTAACCGATAAGGGAGCCGACTTATAATCGGCCGTGTCCGCCCGGGCACTTGCGGGTTTGAGTCCCGCCCCCTCCGTACCCTTTTTTTTTGACACCAATACACCGTGAGAGCGTGCACGTCATGGACCAAATGGGCCGTTACTTTTTGGACACAGATTTGATGCGCGGAAGTGCTTCAAGGTTGCAAAGTTACCGCGACTCAACGACCTGCCCATCGTTGGCTCCCCCAGTGCGGTTGCGAACCAAGTGGACTATAGTGGTACAAAAGGTTACAGGCAAGGAATAATTTTGCACATAGGTGATCATGTGGGCAACAAGTAATCAACTGTTTATAACTAGCTCCCGATATTTCATTCCAGTTCCGCCAAGCATATTGCCCAATGTCTGAGCAAAGAGATTTTCCGTTTCCCGATTGTTGAACCTGTATTCAAACTCTGCAAGATACTTTGGCAAATGCTTTATCGAAACCTTGTGGAAGCTCCCCATGATTCCGCGCTTTAGCAGCGACCAGAAATTCTCAATCGTGTTGGTGTGAATGTTACCTTTGACGTAGGCGCGTATGTGATTGATGACCGCATGACGATGCGTTTCCTTGACCGATTTATACGACGCAAGCTGGTCTGTAATGACCAGATCGGCATTCGGCGAAACGCGGTCACGGATGATTCCGACTAGGACGGCTTTGCTGGGTGTCGAGATGGTTTGAATGTGAAGTTTGCCCTTGCGCTCGATCAGACCCGCAACCCCCGGAAGTTCTTTTGGCTGACGTTTGCGCCTGCGGTCATACTTCCCGCCGATGTAGGTTTCATCGACTTCGACGGTCCCGGTAAATGGTTCTTTGTTTGGTTCTTCCATGGCCTTGCGGATTCTATGGCAGAGATACCACGCTGTTCGATAGCTCATCTTCGTGCCCTTCCGACTTCCGGGCAAATGACGTTGCAGTTGACACGCTGACATGCCCTTTTTCGCATCGCAGATCAGCGCCATGGCGATAAACCACGTTCGCAAGGGCAAGTGCGTGTCATGGAAGATCGTGCCAGTTGTGGCCGTAAATTGATGCTGGCAGGGACGCTCCAAACATTGGTAGACGCGGCGAGTCTTACCGCGTTTGTCGGAAACCTTGAGACGCTTTACCTTGACGCTGCCACATGCGAGACAGGCAAGGCCACTCGGCCAGCGCATCGTTTCGAGATATGCAAGGCAGGCATCCTCTGTGGCGAACTCTTGTGTTACGTCTATCAGATTCATAGCGCCCTCCAACTAAGCGAATCTTAGCTGAAAGGCTCGTCTGTGTCAAGTGCATAATCGCCTAAGTCTGGCGGCTAGACGGCTTGTTTGCAGTTCTGTGGAAAAGCCGCGCCAACGGCGCGGAGATAACCAGCCCAGGGCAACGCCCTGGGTAGGCAGTGCCCCGCATTTTCCGCCCTGAAAGGGCGGAAGGTCTTGCTGCCCGCAAGGACCGCCGCGTCTAATCCCAAATATAACGCTCATCAAATTCGATTTGATATCGTTTCAAGAATGACCGGAATTCCTCCTCGAAGCTTTTAGCCCGGTGATGCTCGGCTTGATTGGCAATATATGCTGTTACTTCATCCACACCGGATTGGCCGATGGAAAACGCTCCGTATCCATTCTGCCAATGAAATTTCGCGAACCCCGGTCCTTGGGTTTTAATCCACTTGGAGGTCGCGCGTTTGACCTCCATGACGACTCGGGCGAGCGAATGGTTTTTGCTCAACGAGAAAAGAATGTGGACGTGATTGTGCCACGCGTTGATTGCGAGGACGTGCGAATCGAGATCCCGCAATACGGCCGACGCGTACAGGCATAACGGGCCGCGAACGAGGTCGGTCAATACGGGTTC
This sequence comes from Terriglobia bacterium, assembly GCA_963705015.1. Lineage (GTDB taxonomy): Bacteria > Acidobacteriota > Terriglobia > Acidiferrales > UBA7541 > Palsa-360. The sequence goes on along the minus strand of CAVPIN010000002.1, from coordinate 2,504,992 downwards.
GCGGTTTTTGGTGCTGAAGACGAGGTGAATGAGGTTCTTCGCGAGAGATTGCGGCATCGCGGAATCCCTGCGCCCCTTCAGGGCGCCCGAAAATACAAATAGCGATGTTATCACCCGGGGTGTTACCCCGGGCTATCTACCGGCGGCGCTTTCAGCGCCGAGACAGTTCCAATTTGAAAGGGCCGCTACCTATTTCTTCGGATGCAGCAAGAGTTTCTGTACGCGCCAGTTCAGCAATTCTCCGACATACACTTCATTCTCCGATGGGCAGGCGATTTCGTGGATCCAGCCGAACTCCTTGAGCTGTTTGCCGGCCTGGCCGAGCATCCCCACGACTTTTCCATCGAGCGTCATTTTATAGACACGGCCAGGGAAAACGTCTGAAGCGTAGAGAAACTGATTCGGTCCGGGAGTAATGCAGACCGTCCAGGGCGCGCCGGGCGCCATCAGTCCCGTGGTGTTTGGTCCGGGCTTGTTACCGATTGCGGGCAGGGCAGTGGCGTAATCAAAGGGCTCATTGATCTTGATCTGGCGAAGATACTTTCCGTCATTGTCGAATACTTCGATGCGCATGTTTTGGCGGTTAGCTACGTAAATGTTTCCTTGGGCGTCCGCGGCAATGCTGTGCGGCGTGCTGAGCTGCCCGGGCCCGCTGCCAGGTTCGCCAAAGGACTTCAGCCACCTGCCGTTCTTGTCCACCTTGGCGACGCGCGAGTTGATGTAGCCGTCGCTGATGAAGGTGTTGCCGGCCGCGTCCCAGGTCATGTCGGTCACTTGCCGGAACATTCCATCCACAGGAGGCAGAGGCGGGTTGGGGTGCTTGAGCGGTCCGGTGCCTTCGTCGGAGGCTTCCAGTTTGCGTCCGAACACCATCACAACCTGGCCTGCCGGATTGAACTTGATGACCATGTCCGAGCCTTTGTCCGCGGCCCAGATATTGTCTTCTTTATCGATCCTCACTGTGTGCGCGAAGGACCACGCGTACAAGTTATGCCCAATCTCGCGAATGTAGGTGCCGTCGGGGCCGAACTCCAGAAGTTGCGCAGCGCTTGCGGCATACGCAGGACCAGTGGTATTGCCACGCGAAAAAACAAAGATGTGCCCCTTGGAATTCACCGCGACGCCGGAGACTTCTCCGAGATACATGTTCGGGGGAAGCTTCAGCAAATTAGGAACTGAAGTAAACGGAATTTCCGGCGCGTCCTGAGCGAGCACAGCCAGCGGCGCGCAGATTAAAATTGCCAGAGCAATAACAAGCGTAAAACACTTCATGGTGACCTCCTCGGATAGTTCTCACGCAAATGTGATAAACGAGCGATGAAGTGGAACGCTGCAGAATATATCCCTTCGTCCCGCGAACGCCAATGGGAAACCTGTGCCAAAGACGCAAAGCCTTCGATTGTGATTTGCCTCCTTGCGAAGCCCGGCATATAAAATACGTGCAATTCCTGGATCCGGGAGGCGGCATTCATGTTCCTCGACTACTTGCTTAAGACCGAACCGTCCGAGTACTCCTTCGCTGACTTGCAACGCGATGGCGCGACGCTCTGGGACGGTGTGACGAATCCTGCTGCGGTCAAGAATCTCCGCGAGATGAAGCCCGGCGCGCGATTAATTATTTACGAGACTGGAGATCGTCGAAGTGCCGTGGGAACGGCTATCGTGGTTTCCGTGGATGCTTCCGACTCCAAAGTTCCCAAAGTCAAGATCAAGGCTGGAAAAGTGATTCCGGAGCCGATCTCATTGGAGCAGATCAAAGCGGAAAAACTTTTCGCGGATTCGCCACTGGTGCGTCAGGGGAGGCTCTCCGTCGTGCCGCTCACGAAGGAGCAATATAAATTTCTCGCAGGAGCTTGAGAGATTATCCGGATGGAGTCCCGACGGAACTTCCACGCGCGGCGAAGGTTGCGGGGGTGGAGTCCGCCAGCCGGCGTAACGATTCCACATACGGAGCGCGCGCGACGCCTCTCTCGCAGATGATCGCGGAAATCAGGCGCGCGGGCGTGACGTCAAATGCAGGATTCGCCGCAGCCACATCGGGTGCTACTCGTACTCCGCCGAAATGGGTGACTTCTTCTGCGGACCGTTCTTCGATTGGAATCTGCTCGCCCGAAGAAATCGTCAGGTCAAAGGTGGAAACCGGCGCGGCTACATAAAATGGCACGCCGTGCTCGCGCGCCAGCACCGCGATCTGATAGGTCCCAATCTTGTTGGCCGTGTCGCCGTTGGCGGCGATGCGGTCCGCGCCCACAACGACCGCGCCCACGCTGCCGCCTTTCATGAAATGTCCAACCATATTATCCGTGATGAGCGTGAGCGGCACGCCGCCTTCGTGCAGTTCCCACGCGGTCAGACGCGCGCCCTGCAGATACGGCCGCGTTTCCGGCACAAGCACGTGAAGTTTGTGGCCCTGCTCGACCGCCGTGCGAATCACGCCCAAGGCCGAACCGATGCCTGCCGTCGCCAGAGCTCCGGCGTTGCACTGCGTCATCACCTTGCCGCCTGCCGGCATCAACTCCGCGCCGAACCGGCCCATGGCTTCGTCGGTGGCGCGCTTTTCGGCGTGTATAGCGCGCGCTTCCTCGACCATCGCACGGCGCAGAGCGTCGAGCGTCGTGTTCGCGGCGATAAGTTGCGCAAACCGCTGCTTCATCCGCGCAATGCCCCAGAACAAGTCGACCGCTGTGGGCCTGGTTTGCGCGATCGTCTCGCAGATGAGTGGAAACTCAGCGCGAATCTCTTCCGCCGACCGCGCTTTCGAGCGTTCAACCCCGAGCGCCACGCCCATGGCCGCAGCCACGCCGATCGCCGGCGCGCCTCGAATCACCATGTCTTTGATCGCCGCCGCGACGTCGCGGTAGTCGGTGTACGTGTGATGAATGACCTCGCCCGGCAAACGTCGTTGGTCGAGCATCACCACCCCTGCGGCGGTCCATTCGATGGGTTTCGCAACATTCATGAGGCTTTGAAATTCCTTTTTGGATCGATTTGTGCTGCGCGTCAATGCCGTGACGCGCCGATAACGTAAAACACATACCCAAGCAGTTGAAGCCCATTGTAACCGAGGTGCACAAAATAGCTGGCCGCGACCGTGCCCGTTCGCGCGCGAACCCAGGTCAGCACGACGCCCACGAAAATCAGCAAGGCAATCTGCCCCCATCCGCCCCAGAGTTGCGCGGCATGCGTCAGTCCGAACAGCGTGCCGGTAATCACCACCCCCGCGCCAATGCCCAGGCGGCTCGCAATCACCGGGTAGAGAAATCCCCGAAAAATGGTTTCTTCCACAAGCGGGGCGACTAAAACACCCAGCACGGCGAACAGCATCATACTGATACGCGCCTGCAGAAGTTGCTCGATCGGCAACGTTTCCTTGGAATTGAAAAACGCGCCCGCGAACGTTACCACCAACGCCAGCACCGCGCCGCCCGCCAGATAATGAATTGCCGAAGCGCGAACGGTTCCCTGGCCGGGAGGCATCTGGCGCCAGCCGATGGAGCGCCAGAACGGCGCCGGCGTCCGCGCCAGCAGCATCAGGTACAGATAAATGATGGCGGCCGCATCGAACACTGCCTGGCTGATCAAGACCACGACCGATTTCGTCGTGTTCATGGAATTCCCGAACATGTCGTTGGCATTCGCGCCGAAAAACTTTATGGTCACCTGCGCCAGTCCCCAGGTGATGGCCACGCTTGCGGCTATTCCGAAGACTACAAACAGCAGCACATCCTCCCAGCCCCACGGCACGCGCAAATCGTCGGAATTCCCGGTACGAGCTTGTGGCGGAGCTGGAAATTGCGACAGGTCCTGCGGCGGGGAGGCGTCAGGCTCCATCGAAGGTGGCGGTGGCCCTTCCGAAGCATCCTCGGACCGGGCCCTCGCGGGCGCCGCGCCAGCCGTATTGTGGTCGTCGTAAGTCATGTTCAAGAGGCGAGGCGCACGGTTAAGGACGCTGGCGCGCGCGGCCCTATCAGCACTCTAACGGCAGTTTTCACTACGCGCAAGTGGGGTAGGACAGACACTCCTGTCTGTCCAGCGCAGTATCGCCACGGCGGACGCGGACAGGCAGGAGTGCCTGTCCCACAAAAACGGTCCCTGTCTCATTGTCCGCAGCTCTTGCTTTCGTATTGACCATAAATATGGCAGAATGATGCTATGAGAATGACCGTGGACATCCCTGATCCGGTATACCGCCGCCTCAAAACGCGCGCGGTAAGGGAGGGTAGTTCCGCCAAGGAATTGATCCTGCGCGGAGTCGAGCACATTCTCAAGCAGAGCCGTCGCAGGTCCGGGAAAAAGGTCAGGCTTCCGATCGTGCGGTCCAAGACGCCAGGAAAGGTCCAGCTCGATAATGCCAAGATCTACGAGGTCATTTCTTTTCCCTGATATCAATGTTTGGGTCGCTCTGACCTACGAAGGACACGTCCATCACATCATTGCGCGGGATTGGTTTGCGTCTGTTGCAGGCTCAGGGCGCCTATTCTTCTGCCGGTTCACGCAACTCGGCCTGTTGCGTCTGCTCACTGCCGAGGCCGTGATGGGCCAGAACGAGGTCATGACCCAGGAGGAAGCTTGGGGCGCGTACGACCTCTGGCTCCGGGACGAACGAATTGGCTATCTCGATGAGCCGCCCGAGATCGAGACTCCTTTTCGGGCCATGACCCGGTCGCGCCGTTCCGCCCCAAAGGATTGGGCCGATTCTTACCTCGCTGCATTTGCCACGGCAGCGCACCTCAAACTTGTGACTTTCGATCAGGCGTTTCGGAGCAAAGCCAGACAACTGATTCTTCTCAGACCTTAGGTGGGCGCCCATACTTTGGCATGCGACAGGATCATGCCCGCTAGGGGGCAATCAAAGGTTGCGCCGAGTCGGGTTTGTTATCGGCGTTCGCCGCAGCCTGTTCGACCTGTTGCAGTTCTTTCTTCATCTGATCGGCGTGCCGTCCTCGAGGGAATTCCTTAAGGTAGGCCCGCATCTGTGCCGCGGCATGCGAATAATCCTGCTTCCGCAAAAGAATATCCGCGTGCAACGCGTGCAAATCCTCGAAGTTCTGATGCGGTCCCTTTTCGGCGTTCTGCGCACTTTTCTCGGCGTCATCCAGGCGGTTCAATTGGAAATACCCAATGGCCTGTATGAAATTGGCCGCGCCAACGGTCGGGTCCAGATCCCAAGCCCTTCCTGCAGTTTCGACGGCAGCCTCAAATTCCTGATTTTGCAATTCGAGGTCGGCCAGGCTCACGTAGGGCGGAATGTAATGCGGATCGGCGGCGATTGATTTTTCAAAGGCCTGGCGCGACTTTTCGATGTCCTTCTTGGTCTCATAAACGTTCCCCAATTCGTTCCAGGCAGCCGCATATTTGTCATATTGGGCGACGGCTTTTTCCAGGTGTTGTGTCCCCGAATCGAGGTGGTTGCTCCGCACGTCCTTGTCACCCTTTTCAAATTCCTTGCGCGCGCCGTCGGGCACCAGCAACGAAGTCACACTGATCGAAGACCCCGTCACTCCGGCCATGCGCGTGAGATGCAGAGTCCCCAGTTCAACTCCAGTGATGTCGGCGCGGTCTGTGATGGTCTTGACGATTGGCAGGTAACCGGGAACGCTGACTCGCACCTCACAGCCGGTCAACATGCTTTGGGAATCGCCAAATCGGCTAACCCCGCTGCCGGGGAATTGCGTGCCGCTCCCGGGCAGCGACATTGGAGCATCGCTGCTGGCGCTGAAGTCCGTATTGTTTTGTGTGCCCGCTCCCAGCGCGAATTGGAAATAGCCTTTCAAATCCGTGCGGATCACCTGCAAAGACCTTGCCCCGCACCCCAGCGCAACGGAAACGGATTCTGGAACCGGCTGGCCGGTGTCCATCAGAATTCTTCCGTTCACATAAACAGGAGTCTGAAATTGCGGCTGGTTCAGGCCGGGCTGCTGCCCGTTCGTACCGGAAACAGTGCCTCCCGGCTGAGTGGTCGTGGACGTCCCTGTTGACCCTGAGCCCGTTGTTCCTGTCCCAGTTGACCCCGACCCCGACGTTCCTGACTTTTGACCCCAGGACGGCCCGGCCACCAGGAGAATGAGGAATCCCGCCACGGAGTAACGAGCAGACATTCGGTTCATGGCTTGCCTCTCAAGGAAGGCGATTCGTCTAGTCCTGAAAGCATACGCCTTTACTTAGATGCAAGATATAGAAATTAGAATTCGGAACCAAGGCCCTGCGTGGCGTGCTGAACCACTGACTGGAGAGCGCCTCTTGAAGGTGAGGCAATCCAAAACTTGAGCGCTGTCGAAGTACCCGCATTGGGTCAGTTTGGTTTCGACAAAGGCAGACGGCTTCCCGCCCAACAATCGGGCGGCCGCTACAAAAACAATCCCAGCTGAGGCAACACGGTTTTGTAGAGGCCGTTCTGTCCCGTGCTTTTCGGGACAGAACGGGCATGTTTCATCTTTTCCGTCGAACGGCTCATCAACCTTCTACCCGCCCTAGACCGGGACGTGAATATCTTTCGCGCCGCGCGAGAACACCATCTTCCTAATCCTTCGCTGCTCCCGAAGATTCTCAAGCCTTCACAACATGCTCCGTGAGTCGGTCCAACGTTTGCTTCCAGCCCTCCTCCATTCCTGCCAGCATCGGCGCGGCCTCGGGCGTCGACTTGAGGACCTTCGCCTCCATAGTGAGTTTCGTCTTGCCGCCCTGCTCGGCGAAGGTCACGGTGGTCAATATTTCAAATAATGGATTTTCTTTGCTGGGCACCCAACTCGTGTAGACGAGCCGCTCGGGCCGCACGACTTCGTGGTACACGCCCGTCATCGGATGCGAGATGCCGTTGGGACCGCGCATGTGGATGAGGATGGATCCTCCGGGGCGCGGATCGAGCTCACAGACTGGATTGGAAAATCCGCGCGGGCCAAACCATTGCGACACATGTTTTGGATCGGTCCATGCCTCGAACACAAGTTCGCGCGGGGCATCCAGGATGCGCCTGATGATGAGGTCCGCTCTCTGTTTGTCGGTGGCGTTATTCATGCTATGACCCTCCCCAGATAAGCTTCCAGCTGTTCAAAGGTTCCGGTCCATCCCTGCTGCATACCCTTGCGCCCGTCTTCAAAGGTTTTGCGCTCCTCCTCTGTCGCGTTATAGGGGCTCCAGCGAATCGTCAGGGTTGTCCAGCCTTGCTGCTCAGTGAATGTAAACGTCGAAATCATTTCCGCGGGCCAGGTTGGGCTCATCGGATGGCGGGCCAGCCCGCCTTTCTCATCTGAAAAGGAAGTGATTAAGACGATCCGCTCGGGGGCCACGATTTCGCGATACACAAACTTTCCCCACATGTCGTGGCCGTCCGGGGACCGCAGGCAGTAGTGATACGAGCCACCGGGTCGGAAATCCATATTGGCGGCGCGCACCGTGAATCCTTTCGGTCCCCACCAGTGTTTCATGTGCTCCGGATCGGTAAACGCCTTCCATACGAGGTCGCGCGGCGCATCGAAAGTGCGCGAGATTACGAAATCTTCCGTGGCCGCATTCTTGGATTTTCCCACGAACTCCCCCAGCGAGGAGGCCAGGCTGGTCCACCCCATCAGGAAATTCCCCCGCGCTAGGTCCGGATTGCTTTCCGGGAGGAAGGTTTCAAGGCCCCTGTGCGTTAATTTTAATTTCGTCTTGCTGCCTTCGGCGGACAATTCAAACGTCACCGAGGATTTGCCGGGATATCCCCCGAATTTCCAGTCGTAAGTGATTTTCTTTCCCGGCAGCACTTCCGTCACCTTCCATAAGTGAAGGAAGTCTTTTTCGTTATGGTGGATGCTGAACTTAGCCTCAAATCCCACTTCCACCTTGAATGATTCGAGCGGCGCCAAGTGCGGCCACCATTGCTTCATGTCATTTACGTTTGTGATTGCCTTCCAAACAGTTTCCATAGGCGCATCGAATGTTCGCTCAATGATGACCGGAGTCTTAGCCAGTTGCTCGCCCAGGCGGCTCAGGGTTTGATTGCCTCCTTCGATGGCGTTGTAGGTTTTCACCACCAGATCGCGCGCCGCTGCCGACGGGAACACCATCCGCACCGTGAGCCTGGTCTTATTGCCTTCCGCCTCGAACGTCCATGTGGCTTCAAACTGCGCCCCGGGTTCGCCCTTCCGCCCCCCGCCGTGGGAGTAGACGATGCGCTCAGGCTTCACGACTTCGAGGAAAGTGCTCAGATTGGGATAATCCGAGCCATCCGGCCCGTGCACGGTGTGCCGCCAGACGCCTCCCGGCCGCACGTCCATCTCGCGAATCGTGGTGGAAAAACCTTTCGGCCCCCACCATTGCACCACCTGTTTGGGATCGGTCCACGCCTCCCAGATCAGCTCGCGCGGCGCATCAAACACGCGCGTGATGACGATCTCCCGGTCAGAAGTGTCTTTAGCGGGACTGCTTCCTCTTTCGGCCATGTTTCTTCTCCTTTTTTTTCAGCGTGCGCAAGTAATCGTCCAGGCGGTCGAAGCTCTGCTCCCAGCAATCGCGATAATGTTCCACCCAGTCGGAGACATCCTTAAGCGGCTTGGCATTGATCCGGCAGGGACGCCACTGCGCCTGCCTCCCCTGCGTGATCAGCCCCGCGTGCTCCAGCACCTTGAGGTGCCGCGAGACGGCGGGCATGCTCATGGCAAATGGCGCGGATAGCTCGGTGACCGTGGCTTCTCCGGCCGCCAGGCGCGCGAGGATGGCGCGGCGCGTGGGGTCAGAGAGCGCGGCGAGGGTGGTGCTGAGGGGGTCGGTTTCCACGGAGTATTAAAGACTCCTGTTAAATAACATACTGGTTAAATATAACGCGGGGTGCAAATTGTCAAGTGGTTTTTGTGAATGTTCGCAACGCACCCGCTCTCGTTCATGGCTTCCTCCAGTCGATTGAAAGAAGTATCCAAAGCTGCTAAAATACGATTATATGAAAATACAATCTAAGACGCGTCGGCCAGTGGCAATAGTAAAGATCGGAATCAGCCGTCAAGTGGCAATTCCCAAAAAGCTACACGACGAATTGGGACTATCTCCGGGCGATTACTTGCAGGTGGAGTTGGAGGGAGAGCGCCTGATCCTCACCCCGAAGGCGCTCATCGAAAAGCGCCTGGCCGAAAGTCTGGAGGACATTCGGCAGGGCCGCGTGCACGGACCATTTCGATCCCTGCCCGCGTTGCTTCGCTCGCTTCGCCGTCCGAAGAAAACGAAGAGCTCCTGATGCGCTTTTTCTACACGGAGCGTTTCCGCCGGAGTTATGCGGATGCCCCGCTGCGTGTTCAGAAGCAGTGCGACAAACAGTTGGCTCTACTGGCCCAAGACCTCCGCCATTCATCGCTCCGAGCCAAGAAGTACGACGAGGCCCGGGACATTTGGCAAGGCCGTGTGAATGTGGGCTGGCGATTCTATTTCAGGATCGAAGGCGACTCGTACTATCTACTCGATATTATTTCGCATCCAAAATAGCAGCGCGGTCCACTCCATTCCTACCCTGTCGTTCCGGGTCGTTTCCGTTTGACACGCTCAAAACCCGCGTTAGCACCTGCCCCGTTAAAGATTGCTCCAGACGCGCGACTTGCTCGGACGATCCCTGCGCGACGATGCGGCCGCCGCCCTCCCCCGCCATCGGGGCCGAAATCTACGATCTAATCGGATTGCTTCATCGCGTCGAGGCTGTGCTCGATGATCTATGCAAGAATTACGCGCGTCGGGTCCTTGGCAGCGGGAAGGGAGGATTACTCGCGCACATTCCAGACATACAAAAAGTTAGCGTCCGTTGCGGTCGCTACCTTACGTCCGAATTTTCGGGTCGCCCGATTCAGCGCGGAACGAACTTTTTCCTTTGATTCCACCAATCCTGCCAGAGGCACCTTCAGTGCGGAATCCACTTTTAAGTTATCGAGGTCCTTGAGAATTGTGGTGACGATCAATTTGTGTTTTCCATTTCGGCCTTGCGGCACGTCCGCTTGCACCATGGTCTTGAAATGCATTAGCGCGTTCTTGCCCTCCGAGCGTCCCATGGGATCCTCCTGAAACGTAAAACGCTAAACAAAAGTGAGGTTATCGTATCTCAGCGTATCGAGTCCTGCAACTGAAATTAAGAGGTCGTAGAACGTCAGAGGCGGCCTGGCCCGGAGCGACACGAACTATCTTTCCTCGCCTAAACAATCATCGTGGGACGTATGAAACCAAACTCCGTTTTCTAAAAGATATGACCCGTATGAAATGCGGGCTGGTAGCGTTTTGTGATTGCAAGAGGAGGAAACATGAAACCCAGCCCGAAATTAAATCTCGAATGAGTTCCTCTGTCCATCGCCATGAGGGTTGCCGAACAAGAACTCCGGCAGCAAAAAAAGGCAGGAGATGCCGGGAGGCCCAGCATGAAAAAGTTGGAAGAGGACCTCACGAGTGCGAGCGCGACCAACGGAAAGAACGGCAGGGCATCTCCGTTTTACATTTTTCGAGTGGATGCTGGCGGCACTGTTGTGTGGCTTCAATCCGAGGCAACTCTAGAGGCCGCCAAGGCACGCGCCGAGCAGTTCGCAGATTCTTCACCGGGCGATTATCTCGTCTTGAACCGAAAAATCTGGAAACAATTTCGTTCTTTATCGTATTGATACGGATGGGGAACTCGGAAATTTAAAGGTGAAGGCTGGTGTGCCGACCGTGAGGGAGTGAAGAAAAAATCGCGCGCATTTTCCACAGGACAATCATTCAGTCCTGTGTTTGGGTGCCGCACTCTTCACGATTTTTGTGAAGGGTACGGGTTTTGATTCCGTCTGCAACGTTCCCCGCACGAAAGTCGGATGGATCGGAATCGGCTAGCGAAAAAAGCAATCGCACGGTAAGAAAATCCGCACCCTTGCAAACTTCGCAAGAGTGCGGCACCCGGCTCTTCATTGGGACGTTACGTATGATTCCCATTCGCCCCGTTCAAAACCCGTGCCAGCACCTGCCCCGTATACGATTTCTTCACCCGCGCGACTTGCTCGGGCGTGCCCTGCGCGACGATGCGGCCGCCGCCCTCGCCGCCTTCGGGGCCTAGGTCTACAATCCAGTCGGATTGCTTCATCACATCGAGGTGGTGCTCGATGATCAGGACGGTATTGCCCAGATCGACGAGGCGATTCAGGACGTCCAGCAATTTTTTCACGTCGTCGAAGTGCAGCCCCGTGGTGGGCTCGTCAAGGATGTAGAGCGTGCGGCCCGTCTGGCGGCGCGAAAGTTCCTTGGCGAGCTTGATGCGCTGCGCTTCGCCGCCGGATAGCGTGGTCGCCGATTGGCCCAACTGGATGTAGCCGAGGCCAACGTCCACCAGTGTTTCGAGTTTCACGCGAATCTGCGGAATATTTTCCAGAATTTTCAGCGCGTCGGCGATCTGCATGTCCAGCAAGTCGGAAATGGAGTGGCCCTTGTATCGCACAGCAAGTGTCTCGGCGTTGTAACGGCGCCCTCGGCAAACTTCGCACTGCACGTATACGTCGGGAAGAAAGTTCATTTCGATGCGGCGCAGACCGCCGCCCTGGCAGGCTTCGCAGCGGCCTCCCTTCACATTGAAGCTGAAGCGTCCCGGGCGGTAGCCGCGCTCACGCGATTCGGGCAGCATGGCAAACAGGTCGCGGATGGGCGCGAAGACGCCAGTATAGGTGGCCGGATTGGAACGCGGCGTGCGCCCGATGGGCGCCTGATCGATTTCGATAACTTTGTCGATCTGCTCTGCGCCTGTCATTTCGCGGAACGCGCCGGGGCGCTCCATCGAGCGGTACAGCGACTGCGCCAGCGCACGATACAGAATGTCATTCACCAGTGTGGATTTTCCCGACCCGGATACTCCGGTCACGACGGTCAGCAGTCCGAGCGGCAGTTCAAAATCGATATGTTTCAGATTGTTGGCCTCGCATCCCAGCACCCGAATCATCTTGCCGTTCGGCGTGCGGCGTTTCGGAGGCACGGCGATCGCCAAATCGCCGCTCAGGTAGCGCCCTGTGAGCGAGTTGGCATTGCGCGCAATTTCCTCCGGACGCCCGGTGGCCACCAGATGACCACCGGCGTTGCCTGCCCCGGGACCCAAATCCACCACGTAATCGGCGCGGCGAATCGTTTCTTCGTCGTGCTCGACGACCAGCACGGTGTTGCCCAGATCGCGCAATTGTTCGAGCGAGGAAATCAGGCGGTCGTTGTCGCGCGCGTGCAAACCGATGGAAGGCTCATCGAGCACATACAGCACGCCGCGCAGGCGCGAACCGATCTGCGTGGCCAGGCGGATGCGCTGCGCTTCGCCCCCGGAAAGGGTTGCGGCGGAGCGGTCCAGGCTGAGATATCCGAGGCCCACCGCAAGGAGAAAATCGAGCCGCGCGGAAATTTCCGCAAGCGCGCGCCCCGCGATGTCCAACTGCCGCTGCGTCAGGCCTTTCCTGATCTGATCGATGGCGGGGCGCGCGGCGGAAATGGAAAGCGCGGTGAAATCCGCAATCGAGCGGCCCCCGACCTTTACGGCCAGACTCTCCGGGCGCAACCGCCGCTCGCCGCACACAGCGCACGCCGTGGGCGACATATATTGCGTCAGCCATTCGCGGTAGGCGTCCGAACCGGACTCCTCGAAACTACGCGCGAGAAATCCAACCACACCTTGAAAATGCAAACTCGAAATGGGCTTTGAGCTTCTCGATCGCTTGCCACCGTGCGCGCCATTGCCTTCCGTATTTACGGGAGGGTAGCCGTAGAGAATCAGATTTTGCGCCTCGCGCGGCAATTTCTCGAACGGAAGCGAAAGGTCGAAACTGTGTGCCAGCGCGCCGAGCTCCAGACTGTGCTTCAAAAATACGGAGCCCGCGCCGGGCCCCAACCCGCCATCGAGCACGGGGCGCGTCCAGTCGGTAATTACCTTCGAAGGATCGAAATCGTATTTCGAGCCCAGGCCATTGCATGCCGGGCAGGCGCCATACGGCGAATTGAAGCTGAACGAGCGTGGCTCGAGCTGCGGCACGGAAATGCCGCAATCGTTGCAGGCCATCTTTTCGGAAAAAACCTGTTCGGCGCCGCCGACCACCGCGACGGTGACCAATCCCTTGGTCAGTTTCAGCGATGTGGCGATGGATTGCTCGAGCCTCCCGGCGATCCCCGGCTTCACCAGCAGCCGGTCCACAACGACCTCGATCGTGTGATTCTTGCGTTTGTCGAGGCGCGGCGGATCGTCGAGCGGGCACAGATCGCCGTCGATGCGCGCGCGCAGGAATCCGTCGTGCGCAAGTTTTTCGAGTTCCTGGCGGTACTCGCCTTTTCTCCCGCGCACGATGGGCGCGAGGATCATGATGCGGTCGCCACTCTTGGCGAGTTCGCCCTGCAGGATGGCGCGCACGATCTGGTCGGTGGATTGCCGCGCGATCGGCTTGCCGCAATTGGGGCAATGCGGCGTGCCAATCGAACTGTAAACCACGCGCAGGTAATCGTAAATTTCCGTGATCGTGCCCACCGTCGAGCGCGGCGAACGCGTCGTGGTCTTCTGCTCGATGGCGATCGAAGGGGAAAGCCCTTCGATGGAATCCACTTCCGGGCGCTCCATCTGATCGAGGAATTGCCGTGCGTACGCGGACAGCGATTCGACATACCGGCGCTGTCCCTCGGCGTAAATCGTGTCGAACGCCAGCGAGGATTTGCCCGAACCCGATAGTCCCGTGATGACCGTTAGCGCCTTGCGCGGGATTTCGAGATTGATGTTCTTCAGGTTGTGCTGGCGCGCGCCGTGAATGACAATTTTGGTCAGGCCCATGTCTCGTAGGCCGTCCCCACTGCCGGCTCAGCACACTGTGCGTAAAATACTCCCATCATAAACTTACGACGTTAGCAAGGCTGAGGGCTCGGGTCAAGCAGAACGCCTTCATTATCGGGGACGAGATAAATTGACAGATATGCCCCCGGAAAATTTTCCAACGACTGGGCCTTTTTTACTCGCCAGCTAATCTGAAAAGCGTTGTATTTTCAGTGGCTTATGTTTGGCCTACCGCGTGCGATAAGAGGAAACGTAGGGGGAAGACGTGCCGAGGATCCCTTTAGGGGATTGAGGGCTGGGCCGGCTCGATCTTCCCCCCTCATTGCTTCTGCTGCCTACCCTAAAAACCACAACCAACGGACCATACCCATCGGCGGAAGCATGTGCGCCCCCGCGATCGAAAAAGCAAGAAAGGTCTCAACACAGAGTACACAGAGAACGCAGAGGATTCAGAGCGCCCCTGATTCCATGCGCTGGATTTGGTTTTGAAGTTCTCGGGGAATGCCAAGGTGTTAGAAGCGGAAAAGTTTGGCTGGGGCGGTAGGATTCGAACCTACACCATCCGCATTAACAGTGCGGTGTCCTACCGGTTGGACCACGCCCCAGCAGCAGTCGGCCATAATAACATACGGCGCAACGTGCACGGAACACAAGCGACGCTCGATTAACTTTGCTGAATACCGCTGGTTTTGGCGCCAGTCGGTATCGATAAAGAATTGTCCCGATCATTTACTCGACGGGTACGACTCGTCAAAGACTGCGTCGGCCTGCAATTGTTTTTGACAGTTATCCGTTAATGTGCAATACCATGTGGACAATCCTTACTAATGGTGAGGCCAATGGGAATCTTCCGAAGTACTCTCACGTTCTGCATTTTGATATGGATGGTCAGTCCGGCAGGGAGTATTGCCCAGGATCGCTCCCCTCTGAAACAAGTGCAGGCATTGTCTTTTCCGGATTCCGTGAAGGGTCGGCTCGACCATTTGGGGGTGGACATCCGCGGCAATCGCCTATTTGTCGTTGCGGAGGAAGCTCACCAGGTGCTTGTATTCGACCTGGCCAGCGGAAAATATGTCCGGACCATTCAGATCGACCACCCGCACGCGGTCCTCTACCGAGACGACCTCGGGCGCATTTACATCACCGATGAAGGGAAAGGCGCGTTACATATCTACGACGGGAAAACCTATGACTTGCTGAAGTCTGTGCCCCTCAAGGTGGACGCGGATTCCATAGGATACGATCCCGCCACGCACAACCTATACATCGTCAACGGGGGCGATAACGCGCACGAGACATTCACCATGTTGAGCGTCGTCGATACAACTTCGGAACAAAAGATTGCCGATATCAAGATCGAGGGAGACACGCTGGAAGCCATGGCCCTCGAAACCTCGGGCGACAAGCTTTATCTGGACAATCCCGCGAAGAATGAGGTGGAGGTTATCGATCGCAAGACGAATAAATTGACGGCTGCCTGGCCTGTGAAACTCGGAAAGAGCAACGCAACTTTGGCGCTCGATGAATCCGCGCATCGCCTGTTTGTCGGTTGCCGCAGCGGACAAATGGTTGTCTTTGACACCACGACGGGAAAAGAACTGCAAGTGCTTCCCATCGGACCGCGCGCCGACGACTTGATGTTTGACCCCGCCACCAAGCGCATCTACGCGACGTCCGGCGGCGCGGGAGAAGTGGATGTATATGTCGAAACCGATCCCGACCACTACCGGCCTTTGGGGAAAACACCCACCGCGCCGGGCGCAAAAACGGGACTCCTCGTGCCGCAGTTGGGGCGCCTGTATGTGTCCGTGCCCGCACAAGGAACGTCTTCTGGCAAGGTATATATCTATTCTATTAAATAATTGATAAGTAAGTCCTGCATTGATTCGCTGAAAACCGCTCCCCGCTTAACATTAAGATAATCTTAAGTTACGAAGCCCATTAATTAATTGACTTGCCTGTTTGCGTTTGCTAGAAGGGGCAACATTGGGTTGTGTTCCAAATTGGGAATCCAGAAAATCGGCCAACAGACTTTTGGTTGCAGGGAATCCAGGACTTACTCGGGTGGGGGGATAACACCATGAAAAACATTCAGCCGGGGAAGGTGTTTCAAACGCTCGCTGTGACTGCAGCGAGTCTTTTCCTGTCGCTGGCAGCATTCGCCCAGGGCAACGTCGGCCGCATCCTGGGACAAGTCACGGACCAATCCGGCGGGACGGTGGCTGGCGCCACGGTGACCGTTATGGATGTGCAACGGGGAATCTCGCGGAGCTTAACTACAGACCAGGCAGGCGAGTATGTCGCTCCCAGCCTGCTTCCCGGCACGTATACGGTTCGAGCAGAGGCTGTGGGGTTTAAGGCGGCTGAACACCCGAATCTGCTGCTCGAGACAGGCAAGGACCTTCGCATTGACCTGGTACTTCAGCCCGGTGAACAGACGCAGACGGTTACCGTCACCGGCGAGGCCCCCATGCTGGAGACAACCAACGCCGCACTGGGCGGAACACTCGACAACGAAACAATCAACGAACTTCCGATGAATGGCCGCAGCTATCAGAACCTCCTGGTATTGCGCCCCGGGATGATGATCTATCCCGGCGGGGGAGGCTGGACCATGAGCACCAATGGCAGCCGCCCCGAGGAAAATACATTCATCGTGGATGGCCTGACCAACGACAACCCTTACCAGGGGCTTACCATCATTAATGGCCCAGGCGTCGCGGGCGATGCGGCGACCATTCTGCCAATTGATGCCATCCAGGAACTCCATATCGAGGAAAATCCGCCTGCGGAATACGGAGGAAAGGCGGGAGGCGTTGTGAACGTTGGGATCAAGTCGGGTACGAACGGCCTTCACGGCACCGCGTACGCTTTTGGACGCGACAGCATTTGGGATGCACGCAATTACTTCATCCCGCCGCCGAACCCTCAGAGGCCGGTAGGCTTGGAACAGTTTGGTGCTACCGCTGGCGGCCCTATCGTAAAAGACAAGCTATTCTTTTTTGTGGGTTATGAGGGCGAGCGCTACACGGTAGGAAATACGTTTTCGGCGACAGTTCCCGAAGCGCTCGCACAATCGACTGCCGATCCCAAACACAGCCTCCCGGATGCTATCTCGGATTTAATGGCGAACGATGTGCAACCGAGTGCGCTTAGTCTCACGTTGTCGGGATGTAAACTGGGCCCACCCATAAGTTGCACGGGCGGATTGTATCCAACCAATAATGGGAACGCGACGACCTTCAACCAGGGTTTTCCCAGCACCTTCCGGTCCGACAATGGTGTTTTGAAGATCGATTACCATATCAACCAGCAGAACACGGTGAGTGGCATGTTTTTCGACAGCGCGGGCGTGGTCCAGGCCGAAGACGTCACCTATCTGCAACCGCAATGGTTGTCGGTGCAAACAAATCGGCCGTACGTGGGTGGAATTAATTGGACCTTTACCCCGAATTCAAAATGGGTCAACTCCGCCAAGGTTGGCTACATACTGATGAACAGGGGCACCAAACAGGTCGACGCCAATGTGCCGGCGTCCAGCTATGGTATTTATACAGGTGTTGCGTCCGTGGGTTCATTGCCGATCATTCAGGTCAAGGGATATACGAATTTGGGCGGCGGGCCGGGCTGGCCCACACGGTTCGGTCCCGATAGCGTAATCCAGTTTGTGGATTACGTTTCCTATTTGCGGGGAAACCATCTCATCAAGTTCGGCGGAGACCTCCGCCGAAACTATGCGGACCCAGCCGGACAGGGTGCTGCGAAAGGCTCTATTAGATTTAATGGAGGCGGTGCCTTCGCGGGCTCCTCTGCGCTTGAAGACTTCCTGGCGGGGGACCCAGAATTCGCGCAGATTCAATCGGGCAATCCGTCACGACATCTGCGGCAATGGTATTACTCACTCTCGGTGCAGGATGACTGGCGCGTAACTCAAAAACTCACACTTAATCTGGGGTTGCGTTATGAATATAGCTCCCCGATGTCAGAACGTAATAACCTGGAGGGCGGATTCGATCCCAACACTGGACTTGAGCAGGTCGGAAAACAGATCAGCTCGATTTACAAGCCGGATCGCACCGATTTCTCCCCGCGATTTGGCCTGGCGTGGGATCTTTCGGGTAAAGGGACGACCGTGGTCCGCGGCGGTTTCGGCATCATTTACAATTCGCTGTTGCCGATGGGAATGTATACGGGTATTGCGGGAAACGCCCCGAATGCGAACGGTGGGGTCACAACGATTCCTACGGGAGCGACGATCTATCAAAACGGCGGGGGAGGAAGCGCCGGGAATGGCAACATCGGACTGGCGACCGTCAAGATCCCGGGGATCCAACTTGGCAATCCGATCACGGCCGGATCACTCAACGCGAACTGGCAGAATAATGGGCCCAACACACCCATCTTTTCCGGGACTAACACGGAGGAGTGCGGTGACGGCACTCCCGACGCCAGGGGCTTCCCAACTTCGCCGTGCACCATCGGATTCATGGACCCCAATTTCCGTGACCCCTACGTCGCCACCTGGACGGCCGGTGTCCAGCACGCCATTACAAGCAACATTTCAGTGGATCTTTCTTATGTGGGCAGTCATGGCTACAGGATCAACGGCATCAGGGATATCAATCAGCCGGCCACCCAGACGGACCCCAATTCGACGGGACCCGCGCCTCTTGCCGCGAAATTCCCCTACCTGGGATCCATCATCGAAATGTCAAACATGTATCGCTCCAATTACAACGGGCTGCAGGTAACTTTTGGCCAGCGGGTTGCCCACGGGCTATCATTCAATGCGGGCTATACGTACTCCCATTCCCTTGATGATGATTCCTACAATGAAGGCCAATTCCTCCCTCAGGACAGCAGGAATCCCCAGCTCGAGTATGCCAGCAGCGACTTTGACATAACGCATCGCTTTACCTTTTCGTTGACATATTTGATTCCGGGGAAGAAATCACCTGCACAGTTACTGGAAGGCTGGCAGATTAATTCGATTGTCACCATACAGACGGGACAACCCTGGTACGGGAACGATCAGTCGGACAACATCAGTGGGACCGGCGAGAGCACCGACCGATGGGATTTCTTCGGCAACCCGAAGGATTTCAAATCCGGCAACTCTTCGATTCCATATTGCACCAGTGGTGGTGCGGGCGGTTGCACTCAAACCAATCCACAAACGCTCCAGGATCCGGATAACCCGATGTTTCAACCATCCGCTGCCCAGTCCACTGCATACTACAACATGTGCACCGCAGCTGCTGCTAAGGTGGATGGAGGGTCCACTTCCGGTCCGACAAGCGTTCAACTCGGTAACCTCGGTTGCTACGCCCAAGGTAGCTCCGTCCTGATCCCCCCTGCTCCCGGCACCTTCGGAACCTCGGGCCGCAACATCTGGCGCGACTCAGGTCTGCGTGACTGGGATTTGTCCGTGAGCAAAAACTGGAAGCTCCAGGAACGTCTTACCGCGCAGTTCCGGGCAGAGTTCTTCAACGTCCTCAATCATCCCAACTTTGCGAATCCATATGGCGCGTCGAACGGATTCGGGATCGGAAACGAGGGTGATCCTTCCCAGACCGCCATTTTCGGCTGCGGTTGCGCCACACCGGACCAGGCGGGCGGGAATCCAGTTCTGGGATCGGGCGGCAACCGCGCCATGCAGTTGGGCTTGAAGTTTATTTTCTAGACCGCATTTCTCAGGAGCAAAAGACACGCACCAATTTAGGTTGCGCCGCTGTTCAAGAAAGTTTCAGGCCTTTGGTCGGCTGTAGGGGCACGGCATGCCGTGCCCCTACAACTGAGAAACCATTAGATCAACCCGCGTAAGAACGACTTTTGACGGCGCTAAGGATCGATGGCTGTCTGTAAATCGTCGAAGTCGGCCGCGAAAAAAGATTATTCTGTTTTTTCCGTGGGGAAATTCGCTTCGGTCCAGGCGCGCCAGCCGCCGTCCATCGAAATGCAGTTCGTATAGCCCATTTTCCGCAGGTTATCTGCCGCCAGAGCCGAGCGAAAACCGCCGCCGCAATAGAGCACCAGCGTCGCGGATTTGTCGGGAACCGCTTGCTCGATGTCGCGCTCGATGATGCCCTTGCCCAGATGAATCGCACCCGGCAGGTGGCCGCGCGCCCATTCGTTATCTTCGCGCACATCCACGAGCGTTAATTTCTCGCCGCCGTCGAGGCGCTGCTTCACTTCGCGGAAGTCCCATTCCTTGACGCGAGTTTTTGCATCGTTGACGATGGCCAGGAATCCCGGGGCATGTTTCATGGAAATTTCTCCTAAAGGGCTGCAGTCTTCACTTGGAAATACAATAGCACAACAAAACACAACGCATTTTCCTAGGAAACCCAAAGCAGAGGACTGCGGAGGAACTCCCGAGGAGCCTACTCCAGGAATTGCGACGCCTCGATCCGGGACTCGCTTTTATCCACTGACCAAGCTGATGGTGCTTGAACCAATTTAGAAACTCCGCTACGCTTGAGTCGGTTGCCAGCGGTGTCTCCCCTCCTCACCCGCGATCGATTGCTCTAATTTTAGTTCAAATTCCTGGGAAGGAAGAATACCGGATGACCCACAAAAGCACATGGGCGGGGTTCGCTGTGGCAGTCGCACTGAGTTTATCCTTGACTGCCTGCAAGGACACGAAAACTCTACAAGAGAACGATGAATTGAAAGCCAAGGTGGCAGAACTCCAGAAAGAGAACGGCCAGATGGGAAATGATCTCGAGACAATGACTGCTGACCGCGACGCGTTGAAGAAAGAAAACGCGGCGCTGAAGGCGCAGATCAAGCCGCGGAAAGCGAAAAAGAAAGTGTCCAGTCGAAAGCGTCGCAAGAGTCAGACTACTTGGGAGTTTCAAACCCAGCCATGGATTTGGAATGTGCGAACAAGGTTTCTCGTCTAATTTCAGAAAAGGGAGGTCAGGAACATGAAAACATTTGAAGTGCAATTTCGTTTTCGAGATCGAAATGAAGCAACGGTAGAATCGACAGCTAAAGTGGATGCGTCGAGTCTTCCCGGAGGCGTTGCCAAGGCCACCCGCGAATTCGTCAAAGGCCTGGACCGCAAACAGAGATTCGATATGAATAAAAATGGCCTGGAGATTACGGCCAAACCGATTGGAACAGCAACAGAGGCGAAGGAAAAGACAACCTCGGAAGCGGCAGCGGATTGAAAAATCAGCAGTGCCCGCTGCCTCAAGCAACTTAATCTCTGAAACCTGTAGCGCGTTCCCTATTTCATGTCGCGCCAGTTTGGCCCAGCCTTCAAGTCCGCCACCAGAGGCACGGCGAGTGGATGCACTTTTTCCATCGCTGCACGAACCAGTACGCGCAAGCGATCCAGTTCTTTGTGCGGGACTTCGAAAAGTAGCTCGTCGTGAACCTGGAGAATCATTTTCGCTTGAAGGCCTTCTTCGGTCAGTTGGCGATCGATGGCAATCATGGCCAGCTTGATGAGGTCGGCGGCCGTGCCCTGCAGCGGCGTGTTGAGGGCCGTGCGTTCTGCGAAGCCCCTCAGGTTGACCTGCGGCGAAGTGATTTCGGGGACGGGCCGGATGCGCCCGAATAGGGTGCGTGTCGCGCCCGTCTTGCGCGCTTCGGCGAGCGACTCGTCGAGATATTCCTTCACCCCGCTGTAGCGCGCGAAGTACGCGGCGATAAATTTTGAGGCTTCTTTCTGTTCAATGCCAATTTGCGCCGCCAGGCCAAACGGCGTTTGTCCATAGATGATGCCGAAGTTGATGGCCTTGGCCGCGCGGCGATGCTCGGCGTTTTGCGCCATCGGACCCACGCCGAAGACTTCCTGCGCGGTGCGCGCGTGAATATCCTGGCCGGTGCGAAAGGCCTCCACCAGCACCGGATCTTTCGAGAAATGCGCGAGAATGCGTAGCTCGATCTGCGAATAATCCGCGGACAGAAGAATGTTGCCAGGGCTGGCCACGAACTCCGCGCGAATCCGGCGGCCGAGTTCCGAGCGCACAGGAATATTTTGCAAGTTGGGGTCCGAGGAGCTGAGGCGGCCCGTCGCGGCGGTGGTCTGGCTGAAGCTGGTGTGCAGGCGCCCTGTTTCCGGGTGAATCAGCTTCGGCAGGGCATCCACGTACGTCGATTTGAGCTTGCTGATTTCGCGATATTCGAGGACCTTGCGCGGTAACTCGTGCGTGAGCGCCAATTCTTCCAGGACATCCGCGGCGGTCGAGCGCGGCTTCGACCGGCGTCTGCCTCCGAGGGTAAGATTCATTTTATCGAAGAGGATTTCGGCGAGCTGTTGCGGAGAATTGATATTGAATTCCGATCCGGCGAGTTTCCAGATAGTTTTTTCGAGGGCTCGGATTTCGCGTTCCATCGTTGCGGACATTGCCGCCAGGGCTTCGCGATCGACACGCACGCCATGGCGCTCCATCGAGGCCAGCACGGGCGCGAGTGGAAGATCGATCGTTTCGTAGAGTTTTGCCAGATCCTGCGCCTCGACTTCTTTGCGCAGCAGCGGCGCGATGCGTTGCAAATGATCCGCATGTTCGCCGGGAGCGCCGGAGAGCGTGACATTCTCCTGCCGCAACACCGCGTCGGCAAGACTGTGCTTCGAGGTGGTGGGACGCAGCAAATACGAATACAACATCGTTGCATGGCGAATCCCCGCCACTGGTCCGGCGAGTAGTTCGATGAGTTTGGGATCGTGCACGATTTTTGGCCGCGCGGGATCGCGCAGAAATTCACGTAGGGTTCCAAGCATTCCGCCTTCGTTGTCGACCCACGCTGTCCTCGAGACTCCCGCCTTCGGTGAAATTTCGAGCGCAGCAATGCGCGTGCCAAAGCCTTCGGTTTCGCGTTCTCCCTCCGCGAGCGTCAGCCACAACGCGACCTCGGTTTTGGAGGGTATCGCGCTCAGATATTTTTTCAGGGCTGCCGGCGATTCCAGCGTCGCAGTATCGCTCTTGGGGGCTGCTGCCGTGGACGCTGCGGTCGCCGGGAGATCTCGCAGCAGAGAAGTGAAACCTAGTTCGCCATAAAGCGCACGCAGTGCGTCGACGTCCGGTTCGCGCTGCCTGAGATCGTTTAGCACCAGCTTTACCGGTGCATTCGTGTCGATGACCGCAAGCTGTTTCGACATCAGCACCGCGTCACGGCTGTTCTCCAGCGCCTCGCGATAGCGTTTGCCTTCGACTTCCGCGGCATGTTTGAGCGCCGCCTCCGCCGAACCGAATCGTTTGATCAACTCGCGCGCGCCCTTTTCGCCGATCCCTTTCGCGCCGGGAATGTTGTCGATCGAATCGCCCATCAGCGCCATCACGTCGGCAACTTTTTCCGGAGGCACGCCCATCAACTCTTCGACTTTTGCGGAATCGACGACCAAATCGGTTTTGTCCGGTCCTGCGCCGGGGCGAAGCACGCGCACTTTTCCGCCGACCAGCTGCATCATGTCTTTGTCGCCGGTAACCAGGAACACTTCGAGCCCCGCTTTCGCTCCCTGCCTGGCCAGTGCGCCCATGACGTCGTCGGCCTCGAAGCCGTCATATTCAAGAATCGGCAGGCGCATGGCCTCGCACATCCGCCGCACGTACGGCAATTGCACGGCAAGCTCGTCGGGCATGGGCGGCCGCTGCGCCTTGTACTTGTCGAACAGTTTGTCGCGGAACGTCGGCTCGCGCGTGTCGAAAACCACCGCGAGGTAGTCCGGCGAATGTTCCTTTGCCAGCTTGCGCAGCATGTTGGAGAACAAGTAGGGAACTTTCGTGGGGATGCCCTGCGCGTTGTTGAGCCGCGACATGGGCGCAAAGAACGCGCGAAAAATCGTGTTCATCGCGTCGACGAGGTAGAGCGTTTTCGGTGCAGCTGCTTTTGCCATCGGCGGGAGTATAGCAAAGCGGCGCGCGCCGCTGGTGTGTGCTATTTTATCCTCTCGCGGTTTTCGAGAGTTCTCGCAAACCCCCATGCCCAAACGCGCCAAAGACAATGTGGAGAAGGCCGTCGCAACAGCGGCTCAGCCCGAACCGAACGCGCCGTTCTCCGGCGGGCTCCAAGTAGAGCCCGCACCCACCATCGCCGAAATATTCGGCCCCGGAGGAGCACTCGAAAAGTGCATGCCGGAAGGCTACGAGCACCGACCGTCGCAACTCGAAATGGCGGAGATGGTGGAGGCCGCGTTCACCGAAAAACGCCACCTGATCGTGGAAGCCGGCACCGGCACGGGCAAGACGCTGGCATATCTGATCCCTGCGATTCGCAGCGGACGGCGCGTGGTGATTTCGACGGCGACGAAATCGTTGCAGGAGCAACTGTTCGAGAAAGACATTCCCTTTCTCCAAAAATATTTCGCCCCAAAATTGAAAGTGGCCGTAATGAAGGGCCGCGGCAATTTTCTGTGCCGCGAAAAAGTCTACCGGATGGCGGACCAACCCATGCTGAAGGGCCTGGACGAATTGGACTGGTTCCACCAGATTCGCGATTGGGAAAAAGTTACCGGGACAGGCGACCGCGCGGAACTCAATTTTCTTCCGGACGATTCCGACCTTTGGCAGCGCCTTGACGCGCGACGGGACGCCTGCTCGGGCCAGAAATGTCCGGAGTTTAACCGCTGCTTCATCACGGCCATGCACCAGCGCGCTGCCGAGGCCGATCTGATTATCGTGAACCATCATTTGTTTTTTGCGGATCTCGCGCTGAAGCAGGATGATTTCGGCAGCGTCCTTCCCGAATACGGCGCGGTTATCTTCGACGAGGCCCATGAAATCGAGGACGTCGCCAGCGAATATTTCGGGCGGCAGATTTCAAATTATCGCTTTGAAGAGTTGGGTCGCGACGCCGAAGTCGCCGTGCGTGTAACAAAAACGGGTGGCGCAGGGATGCTGAAGCATGTCGCGCGGACGCGCGAGCGCGCCCGAACTTTCTTCGAGGCGTTCCCGGCGCGGGAGGGCCGCTTCCCCTTCGATAAGGTCCAGCGCACCGGGTTCGTCGAGCAGAACCGGGAAGCCTACGACGCGCTGGTGAATGCGCTGAAAAGCCTGGAGGCGGAAATCGCTTCGCTCCCCGCCAAGCCCGAAGAATTGTTGAACATCGCCCGCCGCTCGATGGAACTGCGCGGCGAGTTAAACTTTTTATTCGAATCAAGCGAGGGTAATTTCGTCTACTGGTTCGAACGCCGCGCCAAGGGCGTATTCGTCGCGGCTACGCCGATTGATGTGAGTACGTTGCTGCGGGAGCGCCTTTTCGAGCCCTTCGAAACGATTATCCTGACATCGGCGACCTTGGCGGTCGGAGGGCGCTTCGATTTTCTCAAGCAGCGCCTCGGGATAAACCTGGCCAGCGAACGAGTGCTCGATTCGGAATTCGATTTCGCCACCCAGGCGTTGCTGTACGTTCCGGCTTCGCTGCCAGACGTGCGCGATCCATCCTTCCCCGAGCGCGCGGCGCAGGAAATCATCCGCTTGCTGGAGATTTCAGAAGGGCGGGCGTTCTGCCTGTTCACCAGCTACAGCCAGATGAATGATTTGTATGAACGCGTGCGCACACGCGTGCGTTTTCCGGTACTGCTGCAGGGCTCGGCGCCGCGTTCCGCACTGCTCGAGAAATTTCGCAACACAGAAGGCGCTGTGCTGTTCGCCACCTCCAGCTTCTGGCAGGGCGTCGACGTTCGCGGCGACCAGCTTTCTTGCGTGATTGTCGACAAGTTGCCATTCGCCGTGCCCTCGGACCCCATCGTCGCGGCGCGCGTGAAGGCATTGCAAGAAGACGGCCGCAATCCCTTCGCGGAATATCAAGTGCCTGAAGCGGTGCTGGCGCTCAAGCAGGGCTTCGGGCGGCTGATTCGCGCGCGCACCGATCGCGGCGTCCTGGCGATCCTCGATAACCGCATCCAGCGCATGCAATATGGTAAAATCTTTTTGGAATCGCTTCCGGCGTACGCAACCACCAGGGATATCGCCGCAGTCGAACGGTTCATGCTGAAATCGAATTCGTGATTGTGTCGCAGGGTCATTCCAGACCCAATCTTTCCTTAAGGGAAACAGATGTTTCAAGTCAGCGTTGATGAGAGTTTTTCCGCGGGGCATGCCCTGCGCGGGTACAAGGGCAAGTGCGAAAATGTGCACGGCCACAATTACAAGGTGCGCGTCACGCTCGAAGGACCGCAGCTCGATTCCATCGGCCTGCTGTACGATTTCACGCATCTGAAGCGCGTGATTCGCGATTTGGTGTGCCGCGTGGATCATCAATTTCTGAACGAGATGGCGCCGTTTGACGTCATCAACCCATCGGCGGAAAATCTCGCAAAATATTTTTATGAGGAAACCACGCGTCAGATGAACGGTATACCCGACGGCGCGCGAATTGCCTGCATCACCGTCTGGGAAACTGACACGACTTCGGCGACGTATTGGCCTTAGGCATTTGTAGCACATGCTTCAGCTTGTGTGCCTCTTGCCTTCGCAACATGCGAAGCACACAAGCTGAAGCATGTGCTACTGGACCCCTGATTTTGACTATGAACCGTTCCTTTCTCATTATCGTATTGCCTGCCATAGCCGTAGGGCTCGGCTATATTTTTGTTCTCCGGTGGCTCGGGTACGAACTTGAGCCGTTTCGCTTTATCGCAGCTGGTCTGGTGGCCGTTGCTGCTATCGTTCTGGTGCATCGATTTCAGCGCCGCAAAGCTGCGCGCAAGACCAAGTAGGACTCGGGGGGGCGTGTCCTTGCGACAACACCTGGGTCTGCCTCTGCACAAATTTGGACTGGCATTCGGCCACCCGCACCGTATAGTTTCTTGGGTCCGAATGCGCTTCTAAGATATAATCGGAGCGGGTCGGCATGGAACGGATTACCATGCAGAGTAGCCACCCTGGGAATTCGATTGGCGGCAACGAAATCCCGCCCCTATGCGTCTAATTTGGTAACGCGTACTTTCCAGCCGTTACCGTAAGCTGGGCGGAGGTCGTCGGGGCCAATTCTGTTTTCATATTTGTTGATGAACCTTATGTTGTGCGCCATAGCTGTCGGCTACGCTTTCGTCCTTGTTGGTGAGCCAGATTTTAACGACCCTATCGCGTATCAGGCTCTGATTGAGAGATAATAGCTAAACCGCGCGGGCAACCCCGGCGGATCTGCGTTGCCAGGAGGCAGTAATCATCATGAAACGAATGAAGACACTTAGGGTAGTTGCGCTCGCGTTGATCGCCGGGCCGCTGGCGGCCTGGCTGGCCACTGCTGCCTACGCGCAGAACTTTGGCATGTTGCAAGGCACAGTGCTTGACACCACAGGCAAGCCCTATCCCGACGTCACTCTCACGATCAAGAACGCCGACACGAACAAGTCCAGCGACGTCAAGACTGACGCGAAAGGGCATTATTCGCTGACCGGTGTTCCTGGAGGCACCTACAACATTGACGTCAAGGTGAATAACCAGGTCATCTATCAGGCGGGGGTAAAGATTACTGGGGGCACTTCACCGACGTACGACATCAATTTGAAAGAGCTCATGGGCGCAAACGCCGAAGCCGAGAAAAAGCGCTCCGAGGCCGAACAACAGTTTAAGGCATTGAAGGAACACTTCGACGCAGGTTTGGCAGCCATCGACAGCATGAAGGCAGCACAGGCCCAGCTTGCCACGACACCCAAAGATCAGCAGGCTCCTGTGCAGGCCAAGATCACTGAGTCGGGGACCACGGCGGTCACGGAGTTAAGCGCGGCACAGGAATTGATGAAAGAGACTGATCCGAACCGCGCCATTGTTTTGTCTCGCTTGGGTGAAGCCTACGAAAGCATGGGCAAGTGGCAGGAAGCAGCCGACACGTATCAGAAATCCATCGCCATGAAGCCGGACGTCGCCGCCAATTACAACAACCTGGGAAACGATCTGGCGAAACTCGGGAAGGTTGACGATGCCCGCGCCGCCTACCAAAAATACGTGGACCTGAACCCGACCGACGCGGCTCTTGCATGGCGCAACTTCGGAATCGTGCTCTATCAAGCCAACCGGATGAAGGAAGCCATCGATCCGCTGCAGAAGGCCACCACGCTGGACCCCAAGAATCCTCAGGCTTGGTATCTCCTGGGCGTCGCTCTGGTGAACACGATGGAGTTTAAGACCGAGGGCGACAAGATTACTCCAATCATGCAGCCCGGAACTCTGGAGGCCTATCAGAAGGCCATCGACCTTGATCCGAACGGGCCGATTGGCGCGCAGGCCAAGGATGGTCTCGCACAGCTCCAGGCAATGGGCCTCGGCATCGACACGAAGGTTGGAAAAGCGCCTCCGCCAACCAAGGGCAAAAAGTAATAGTAATTGACTCTCGATCGTTTTGACGCATTCCTGGATGGACATCCCATCCTGGGATGCGTCATTTTCTGTCCCAGAGTCATTTTCTTCCACTTCGATTTCTTCGCAACGGGGCCGGTTCCTACTAGAAGTGCGTCAGCGTGCCCGTAATTTTCGTCCGTCGCAAGGCCCACGAAAAAACCAGGAAGGAAATGGGCAGCAGGAAGGCCGCGAAAAGCAGTAACGCTGCAAGCGGCGGCCACAACTCGCGCATGGAGGCATGGCCCAAAATGGCGGCACGCATTCCCTCCAAAGAATAAGTTATCGGGATCATGCGGGCCACATAACGCAGCCAGGTGGGCAACACCGAGACCGGATACATCATTCCTCCCACCACGGAAGAAAGTCCGACCACAGCCCAGTTCACCGGATTGCCTTTCTTAAATACGAGCAGATAACTGGCGCTCAGAATGCCCAGTCCCGAAAATGCCAGAATCGATGCCGCCAGAATCAACGTCGCGCCGAGCCAGTTCGCCCCGCGCAACGGGAAGCCAAACAGCACCGCGCCCCACCCTAAATAGATCAGGGTTCGCAACGACATCAGAACAAAGGGATACAGGCTGGACCCGGCCAGAATCACCGGGAGCGAGGTTTGTGTAACGAGCAGATTTTCCAGCGTGCCGTTTTGCCTGGCGTCCTGCAAACTTTCATCGAAATTGTGGAGTGCCACGCTCAAATAGTCAAAAAACGCCAGCCCCACCAGGACAAACGAAAAATAACTGGTCCCTTGCGGAAGCGACCTTTCCAGTTGCGGACTGGCGATGAATTTCGCGAGGAAATAGAAACTGGCAACGCCAAATAGAGCATAAAAAAGTTCCAAGACGAACGCAGTCCGGTAACTGCGCGCCACCGATAAATCCCGCCGAAACAGGATCGCCAATTTTCGCAGGGTCATGAGAAAGGGTGCGGAATCGTTCATGACGCTTCCTGCGCGGCACGATGAGTCAAAGCTGCCAGGGACTGTTCCAACGAATCGGCTCCCGCTTCCGCCCGCAAACCCTGTGGCGTGTTGCAGGCAAGCATGCGGCCCTGGTCCAGAACCGCGACCAGATCGGCCAGCTGTTCGACCTCGGCCAAAGTGTGCGAGGCAAAAAGTACCGTTGTCCCGTGCTCGCCGACGATGCGTTGAAGCAAAAAGCGGCGGAAATCTGCCGCCGCGAGCGGATCGAGGCTGCGCGTTGGTTCATCGAGGAGCAACACCGACGGCCGGTGAAGCATGGCCCTCGCCAGACCCAGCCGGTGAATGTTTCCTGTCGAAAGCGTGCGCACCTGCCGGTCTAGAAGCGGGCCCAAGTCAAACAGATCGGTGAGTTCTCCGATCCGCCGGGAAGCCTCTTGGCGAGACAGATTATTGAGCCCGGCAAACAAATCGAGGTTCTGTCGCGCACTCAGGCGAGAGTACAAGCAGCTATCGGCGCCGGTGTGGTACCCGATCTGCAGCCGTACTTTTGAGGGCTCGCGGGCCACATCGAATCCGCCAACTTGCGCGTGGCCGCGCGTCGGAAGCAGCAACGTCGTGAGGATGCGCAGGAGCGTGGATTTCCCCGCGCCATTCGCACCGACTAGAGCAAGGACCTGGCCCTTCTGGACATCGAAGGAAATTCCACGCAACGCGGGCACGGTGAGCCGCGAAACCGGATGCAATAGCGCCCGCCATCCGCTGGTGGCGGGCGGGAAATATTTTTCAAGGTTTTCGACACGAAGGGCGGAGTTTTTCACCAAACTTCCTTATATCCTGACTGGAGCCATGAAACAAGTCTCCACTTCCCGCGCGGACGATCTTGGAGCTGGAAGGGATCGCATTGAGTAACATCCCGTCAAGGATTCGCTTGCTCAGGTAGTTTTCGTGGGGTACAACTAAGATTCTAGAGCCACGGCTCGCAACCGAACGAATAGGACTCGCGAGTAGAGAGCATCAAGGCTTCATGATGCGCTCCGACAGATTCATCTGAATTCCATACAGCCTTCGAGGATTTCTTTGCCGGTTTCCCACATTCTTTACGGACTAAGGATTGCATCGGATCTTCCCATCCCCGGTCTCGCCGTTTGTAAGGAGCAAGGTCCAGCTGAAATCCTGATTCTGCTCCAGGAACGACAAAAATTCGTGTCCAAGTTTTCCGCGTATCTGGACCACATTTTTTTTACCAGTCCCCACTCCGACGAAAATGGTGGATCGATTCTGCAAGTCGGCACGCTCGACAATGGCAGGTTCGTTGGATTTCATTATAGTGATGGAGCGCGATTTGCCGTCGAACGCGAAGGCCGCGAGATCTGGGCTGACTGGCCGGAGCATTACACTTTAGAGGACGCCTGTACGTATCTGATTGGGCCAGTCATGGCCTTTGCCCTTCGCCTGCGAGGATTTACCTGTCTTCACGCGAGTTCCATCGCGGTCAGCGGCCGCGCGATTGCAGTCCTGGGTCAGCCCGGGGCGGGGAAATCGACGACAGCTGCTGCCTTTGCATGCCTCGGCTATCCAATTCTTTCGGACGACGTGGTCGTCCTGGATGATCGCGGCGACCGATTTTTTGTTCCGCCGGGCTATCCTCGCGTAAATCTTTGGCCGGATTCCGTTCGCGCCTTGTTTGGCTCCAATGACGCGTTGCCCAATATCACGCCGACCTGGGGCAAGAGGTATTTGGCGCTCAATCAAAATGGGCATCGATTCCAGGAGGAACCCTTGCCCCTGGGAGCAGTTTATATGCTGGCCGAGCATGAGCCGAGTTTGGCCGCTCCCGTTATGGAAGAGTTCGGCGCCAGCGAGGCGTTCATGACGCTTGTGGCCAACACCTACGTGAACTATCTGCTGGACGCGGACATGCGCAGTCGTGAATTTGACGTGCTGGGCCGGCTAGTGGCCGGTGTCCCGATACGCCGCGTTCGGGCGGCAGCCGACTCGTCCAGGCTCTTTGACCTCGTCGAGGCCATTGTTGCAGATGCCAGCCGAATTGGTGTTAGGACTCCCTGACGAGAAGGAGGAGAGAGGGTTAATCCGGGTACCGAGAGATGATTGCGGACTGGATTCGCATCGACGCGTTTGCCGCTCCAAAAATTCTTCGCGAATGAGGAAGTAATTCTCCGCCTGCACCACGCTTATCAACTCGCAGATTCCCCCCCCCAAAAAAATTAGAGGATATTTATCTCGAAGGTTCAGTTAATCCACGCCATCGGAACACTATGAGTTCTAGGGCTTTGGGGGGTGCCAGATTGGAACACGGTGCCGAATTGGCATTGAATCATCCTGCCCCGCCCGATAGACTTTTCCACGATTAGGAAGTTATGCAAACTGTAACTTGGACTGGAAGCTATAGATCGGAATTTCAAGCCTTTTTTGCGGCGCAAAATTTCTATGGGGTGGGTCCTAGCCGAAATGATTCGGCTGAAATTGATTTAATTTTATGAAAATCTGCGAAGAACCCTAAAGTGGCGAGGATCAAAATGGAATCGAATAATTCTTGGCGAATCAGGCTGGCCCAATTTCTTCTCAGTATGGTGATCGTAATTGGTCTGGTGTGGGTGCACCGGACCAACGCAGGAGACGAGCCCGTTCACTTGGTGACAGACTGGAGCCATCGGCACGTTATCTTTTCCGCTCCTCACAACCTGGGTCAGCACGTCCATCTCCTATCGAATCCGCGTTACGTGCAGCAATTGGTGCGGCGGAATGCCAAGGGTGGCAGCAATGCCGACCTGTGGCGATGGCAGCGTGCCCCTGAGACCACGGAGTCGCTACAAGGGGACTGGAGCATGAACATGGGTAACGGCGCCACCGTGGGAGAATTCATGTATCCCGCAAAATACTCATTTGATTCGGGGACCGCGAACTGCGGGAATGTTGTCCCACCGCTTCAGCCTGATTTTGTCGTCTACAACACGACCCGGCCAGGGTCAGCGACACAAGCTACCGTCATAGCCTACGACAACATATATTCCGGATGCAGTGGCACAGTCCCTTCGACTTACTGGGCTTACAATACTGGTACCGGCGATGCGGTTGTCACCTCGGTCGCAATTTCAGGCGCGGGTGATCAGGTCGCGTTCGCTCAAGCCATTACATCAGGGACAGCAAGCCTGGTTCTCCTCAAATGGGCGGCGGGGACAGGCACGGCCCTTAGTCCAGCAGTTCCGACATCCGTGCTCCCTGCAAACTATCATACGTGCATCGCCCCCTGCATGACCACCTTAGCGTTTAGTGGTGGGGGGAATAGTGGCGCCTCCGAGGTGTTCTACGATTTTGCCCACGATACCGCCTATGTCGGTGACAAGAGTGGTCAGCTTCATCAGTTCACCAACGTTTTCAAAGGATCTACCCCGCCAGCCGAGGTGGTCTCGTCCGGGGCTGATGTCTGGCCGGCTGTCGTGGCTCCTGGCTTCGCCCTCACCAGCCCTGTATTTGAAGACGGTGGGTTTACAGTCTTGGTGGCCGCCAGTAATGTCAAGCTATATGAGGTTGATTCGACAATTGGTAGTGGAGCGGGCGGTGTGAGAGCCTCCGCTCAGTTGGGCACCTATGGAATCAATGATAGCCCCGTCGTGGATTCATCCACCGGCATGGTTTACGTTTATGTAAGAGGTGATAATTCCGGTGGTGTTAATAAGCGGCTCGGCGTATATCAATTTCCGCTCGGCTTCGCGTCTGGCAGCCTCGGGAGTGAAGCTGTTGTATCAACTACCAACACATTCCCACAGGTGCTCTTCACCGGAGATTTTGACAACACCTACTACACAGGTACGGGCACGTCAGGGAACATGTATGTTTGCGGCACAATCGGCACTGGTTCCGGGCTCTGGCAAATACCCATCACGGGCACAGGGGCGATGGGGACGCCCGTCCAGGCATTTGCTGTTACCACGAGTAACACACCTTGTTCACCCATAACTGAGTTCGATAATCCTAATGGCGGTGGCTTGGGCGTCGCAAGGGACTTGATTTTCCTCAGCGTGGAAGGAAATAGCGTCACGAGCGCACCCGTAAACTGCCCGGCACCCTCCGGTGGCTGCCTGATGTCGGTTGACATCACGAGTGGACTTCCCAGCACAACCTTTGCAACCAGGGCAGAGGCCGGCGGCACCAGTGGCATTATCGTGGATGGTGCTTCAACATTCCCGGGAGCTTCGCAGATTTACTTTACCCCGTTAGCGACCCAGCGTTGCGCGAATTCGGGGGCGTTTGGCGGCTGCGCGATTCAGGCATCGCAACAAGGGTTAAATTAGGAGCAGGGGGGCGCACTACTTGAATATCGACAATTCAAAGAGAGACAAAGAACGCGAAGCGGCAGCTTCGACTGCGAAGAAAAAACCCTACAAGGCTCCTTCCTTCCGGTTCGAGCCTGTCTTCGAAGTATCGGCGCTGGCCTGCG
Organism: Terriglobia bacterium; assembly: GCA_963705015.1. GTDB lineage: Bacteria > Acidobacteriota > Terriglobia > Acidiferrales > UBA7541 > Palsa-360. The sequence goes on along the minus strand of CAVPIN010000002.1, from coordinate 2,471,567 downwards.
GCAAAGTTTTTGCCAGCCAGGGCGGCTGCGCGCATAGCAGAAAAGCCTCATAGCCCGGCGGTTCGAGCGCTTATGAACCGAGGAGAAAATGCGGCGGCGATGCTTGCGTGTGACCTGGCGGGAGATGTCCTCCGCACATTTGGGGAAGTCCGTCTTCGTGTCTTCGGCACTAGCATGGTGCCTTCCATCCTTCCCGGCGATCTGATTTGCGTCCAGCGTGCCGGCGTGTCCGAAATTTCCAGAGGCGAGATTGTGCTGTACTCACGGGACGGGCGAATGTTCGCTCACCGCGTGGTGAACACTGCGGGCGGTGCCGAGGATGCACACCTGATCACGCGTGGCGACCGTCTCTGTCACAATGATCCTTCTGTTTCTTCGAGCGAACTGCTTGGCCGCGTGACTTCCCTCGGGCGCGGCAATTTTCAGCGGCGTCCTGCTCTTTGTCTCAACGGATGGGAGCGCCTGATCTCTCGCCTGCTCCGGCATTCCGACCGAGCAACGTATTTGTATGTCCAGCTTGTTAGATTCCTTCAACAGGGCGGCTCGAATGAGTGTCAGCATTCCGCCGGGAGCCGAGAATGCCGGGTGTGATGGCGGCGGCGCAGGGATCCGGCTTGGTCGTTGAGATCGGCGGCCTGCCCATTCGCCTTTGTTGTCACAATCCAGCGTTCCTCCGCCTGCTCGCGGAACGATATGACGGATACGTGGTGGATTCGGAAAAGGCCAGTTTCGAGTTTGATTTGGAACTTGCCCCGCCGGGCACGGAGTCCGGTGATGAAGAACTTACTGTGAAGTGGGATTCCGGTCGCTGGCTGATGGAGCGCGGCGATTTTCAGGCGGAATTCAATCCAGCCACCGCGCGCGGGCGCATCGAGCAAACCATCAATCCCTTTTCTCTTGATTCTGTCCTGCGCATCGTTCACACCCTGTTGCTGGCCCGCAAGGGCGGATTCCTTGTACATGCGTCGAGCGCCATCCGCAATGGCCGCGCATTTCTCTTTTCCGGAGTGTCCGGCGCAGGAAAGACCACGATGGCGCGCCTGGCTCCTCCCGACGCCGCCCTGCTGACAGACGAGATTTCGTATGTGATTCCGGAAGGCGGGCGGTATCTTGCCGTGGGCACGCCATTTTTCGGTGAGCTGGCCCGAGTTGGAGAAAACCTGTCTGCGCCCATCGAATGTGTCTATCTGCTCGCCAAAGGCCTGGAAAACAAGATCGAACCGGTTGAGGGAACAGACGCCGTTCGCGGGCTGCTTGGAAATATTCTCTTCTTCGCGCGTGATCCCGAATTTGTGAAACTGGTTTTTGATGCTGCGTTCGATTTCGCCAGCCGCGTGCCCGTTCGGCGGTTGACATTTGTGCCGGACGCGCGGGTGTGGGAGTTGATTGTATGAGTGATCAACGATATGTGGCCCGAAGCACCGCGATCGCCGCCCGGGTGCTGGGCGATGAGACGATGGTCATGTCCGCCACCGACTCAACTTTGTTCACACTCGACGAAATCGCCACGCTCATCTGGGAAGCCGCGGACGGCACCACTTCGCTCGAGGAAATCGTCAAGAGCAAAGTTTGCCCGCAATACGACATCGCGCCGGAAGTGGCCCTGAAGGACGCAAATCTTCTTGTGGAGCAGCTCGCCGAACATGGCCTCCTGCTGCTCTCCGATAAGCCGATCTCCCAGTCCGGCATTTCCCCAAAGGTGAATCCATGAGCGCGTTGATCGCGGAAATGGCCGCCAAGGCGCTCAAGTTGAACATCCCCTTGAGCGTGCAACTGGACTTGACGTACCGCTGCAACGAACGCTGCGTCCATTGCTATCTGGATCACCACGATCACGGCGAGATGACCACCGCGGAAATCAAGGACCTTCTCGATCAGATGGCGGAGGCTGGCGTTTTCTACCTGACAATCAGCGGCGGTGAGATCCTGATGCGCCGCGATTTCTTCGAGATTCTGGAGTATGCCCGCAAGCGGACGTTCTGCATCAAGCTCAAAACCAACGGAATCCTGATTCGGAAAAAGGAAGCCGACCGCATCAAGGCCCTGGGCGTGGAATCGGTGCAGATCAGTATTTACTCGCACATCCCCGAAATTCATGACGCTATTACCAAGCTGCCGGGCTCGCTCGAAGATTCGATCGCAGCGATTCGCCGGCTGCGAGCGCACGGCATACACGTCATCATGGCCAATGTGCTAATGATCCAGAACGCCTCTGACTATGCGGGCGTGAAGGCGCTGGCCGCTGAGCTGGGCGCGCAGTTCATCATGGATCCCACGATCACCCCGATGATGGACGGAGACAGATCCATCCTCAATTTGAATGTGGACGAAGATGCGTTGCGCGAAGTCTTCCGCAATGAGGCCCTGGTCGGAAACGTCGAGGAATTTTGCGCTCCTCCACAAGGCCCTGACGAAGATGCCCTGGACATGCTGCCCTGCAGCGCCGGGCACACGGCCTGCTACGTTTCTCCCTACGGTGATGTTTATCCTTGCGTGCAGTTTCCTTTGCCTAGCGGCAACGTGCGGCGCATGAAGTTCATCGACATCTGGCGCGATTCGCCGCAACTCCAGGAAGTCCGGTCGATTACGCTGCGTGACATGCCGTCCTGCTCCCAGTGCACGCATGGCGCAACTTGCACGCGCTGCCCTGGCCTGGCGTTCCTCGAAGGAAATATGCGCGGACCTTCCTATCAGGATTGCGAGAAGTCGTACGCGCGGACGGGAATTCCTTCTGAGAATTTGAAAAGGAGAAATGCATCGCCACAATCTCCCCAGGCGCTGCAATTGGTTCAGATCCAAGGTGTGCAGCTTTCAGCTGGGAATTTCGCCGAGGGAGTGATTCGAGAGAACGTTGTTAGCGCCTGACTTTAGGTCCATCTCTCCGGACCCCTTTCCACAAAAATCGCGTTACTGGTTCATTTCGGCACGCGCTTCTAATTTTCCTGTTCCGCTCTGAAAGAATCCTGCCAGAATGAGTGCACCATGGCCGACAATTCAAATTGGAGAAAAGGCCTGCGTCCCGAGCGCGAATTGATTCTGTGTTGCGCTCATACACATCTGGACGACGCGACCGTCGGGCGAATCCGCGAAATTCTTCGCGGGCCTTTGAGTTGGTCGGACGCAATGGCCAGCGCCTTCGACCATCACATCGACCCCTTTCTCTACGAAAATCTAAAACTCGCCGGAGACGATCTGGTGCCCGCCGCATGGCTGGCCAGCATACGAGACACCACGCGGAAATCAGCAGGGATGGCGGTTTTGTATTTTGCAGAGCTTCTGCGCATCTACGGGATCTTTGAAGCCGAGGGCGTGCCCCTGATCCCGTTTAAGGGGCCGGTGCTGAGCTGGCTTGCCTTCGGGAACCTGACCCGGCGGCGTTTTCTCGATCTGGATTTTTTTGTGCCGCAGAAACATATGCCCCGGGCAGCCGCTGTGCTCAAGTCGGCTGGCTATGAGGGGAAGTTTGACCGGCTGGATGAGCAAACGGGTAAGGTCGGTGTCGTCCCCGGCCAATACGGCTTTTACCGTGAATCCTCGCGGACTCTAGTGGAACTCCATACAGAGCAAACGCTCCGCTATTTCCCCGTCCCCTTGGACTTCGAAAAAATGAGCCGGCGATTGATTACAGTGGAGATCTCCGGGCGAAATCTGCGGACGTTTTCCATCGAGGACACGTTGGTGATGTTGTGCGTCCACGGGGCCAAGCATTTCTGGGAGCGCCTCGGCTGGATTTTGGATGTTGCGGAACTGATCGTGGCGCAACCCGTGGATTGGCCGCTTACCATGCGGATCGCGGCGAAATTGAAATCGACTCGTCTTCTCCTGCTAGGATTTTTTCTGGCACACGATTTATTGAATGCTCCGGTGCCGGAAACCATCCTGGAGCAGGCGCGGCGGGACTCGAACGTTCAATGGCTTGCCGCCAGGGTGGAAGGAGAACTCGCGGGGGGAGCCAGCCCGCATATGGGAGTCTTGCCTCGGGCGGCTTTTCGGATACGGTCGCGCGACGGAGTGGTGGACGCGGTCCGGCATATGTTGCGCTTGGCGATGCTGCCCATTGAAGATGATCGCCGAAGCATACGCCTGCCGAAGGCGCTCAGCCCATTATACGGGCTCGTGCGCCCGTGGGAATTGATACAGGAGTATGGCATTGGTTTGCGTCCCGGCCCACGGCCGGATCTCGCCGGATTCCTGGCCTTGCCGTCGGAGATCGTCGAGCACATGCTGCAGTTCGCCGCCGTGAGACCGGGTGACGTTCTTTATGACTTGGGTTGCGGCGATGGGCGGATCGTGGTCACCGCCGCCGAAAAATTCGGGATCCGCGCGGTAGGAGTGGACATCGATCCGCGACGCATCGCCGATGCCAGGGCTAATGCACGGAAACACGGTGTCCAGGACCACGTACGGTTTGTCCTGGGGGATGCCAGGGAAGTAGATATGCGTGAGGCCACACTTGTGACAATGTATCTGACCATGGGTGGTGTGCTTCGCCTGTCGGACACTTTGCAACAGCAACTCCAGCCCGGCGCTCGAATCGTTTCCTGTGATTCGGTGATTTACGGGTGGCCTTGGGACGAGCGCGAAGATCACGAATCCGCGCAGGGAGAAAAAAGCAGCCTGTATCTTTGGCGTATTGGAAATTCCGGAACCAAGGATTGCCTCGCGGAGACCTCGTAGTTTATCGCCGCACAAGCCTGCTGGGTTTCACGTCCTGCATCCGTCTGAATGGAACATGCGGCGTCATGTCTCCGGCCGTCTGCATCTCTTGCTGTTGTCCGATGCGCTACGCGCTGCGGTTTTCTTGGCTTTTCAGTTGCGTCCAGCCAGTCATTCGTAGCAGATTATCGGCGGATGTCTGAAGGATCTGCCAATCCTGTGGGGCGCAGGGCGGCCATGGCCATCGCGATCGCGGCGGCGGCCTGGCTTTGCTATGCAGGTGTGAGGCATGGCCTGGCTGGCTACTATGCCGGATCTTCCAACCCCGACGATTGGTCCCGCGCCTCTCGCATCGAGCCGGCGAACGGCGAAAACTGGTACCGCCTGGGGCGTTACCGGCATCTTGATTTCGATCAGCCGGACGTTCCCCTGGCCATTTCCTATTACCGGCGCGCGGTGCAACTCAATCCACGGTCTGCGTTTTATAAGCTTGATCTCGCGAGCGCGCTGGAGATATCCGGCGATGACGCGGAGTCAGAGAAATATTATCGCGCGGCGCAGGAGAACTACCCGATATCGGCGGAGGTCTCCTGGAAATACGGCAATTTTCTGCTGCGCCAGCAGCGTTTGCCGGAGGCATACGCGCAGATTCACCGTGCCGTCGTTGTCGATCCGAAGCTGATTCCCCTGGCCATCTCCCGCGCCTGGCACAGCAGTCCCGACGTTCACGTTCTTCTCGATCAGGTGTTGCCAGACAGCGCGGAAGGAGACTGGGAAGCGCTTACCTTTTTGACGGATGCGAAGGAATCCGCGGCTGCCCTTGCGGTGTGGAATCGTCTGATCACCCGAAAACCAGCCATTGTCTGGAAGAATGTTTTTCCGTTCCTCGACATGTTGGTTGCCCAGGAACGTTACGATGACGCTGGGTCAGCCTGGCATCAGGCAACGGCAATCGCGGGATTTTCTTCACCGGCATCGGACGGCGGCTCCCTGGTTTTTGACGGAGGATTCGAAAGGGATCTTCTGGGGGGAGGCTTCGGTTGGCGTCAGGATGATGTTGCTGGGGCAGACTTCGACTTCGACACATCCGACAAGCACTCAGGCACGCGATCGGTAGCAATCACCTTTGATGGGACACAGAACCTTGCCTACCAAAACTTATACCAGGCGATCCTTGTGGTTCCGGGAACCCATTATCATTTTCGGGGGTATCTGCGTACCGATCACATTTCCACGGAAAGTGGCATGCGATTTGAGATCTTCGATCCCAAGGACTTGAAGAATTTAGATATCCTCACTCCCAACGAAACCGGCACCACGCCCTGGACTCTTGAGGAAGCTGATTTTACGGCAGGTTCAAAGACCCACCTGATTCGCATCCGGCTGACGCGCGTGCCCAGCACACACCTAAATAACACACTCAGTGGCACGGTGTGGGTGGACGACGTGGAGCTCGTTCCCGTCGAAACAAAAAAATGAGAGCGATTCGTGGTGGCATCTGCGTGCTGGTTGCTTTTGCCGTGCTTGCGCACGGTACCGTCGAACCGTGGTCAGAAGCCGTTCTGGAAGTGGGCGCAGCTGTCCTGCTGCTGATCTGGGTCGCAACCGCGCTGCTGGACAAAGAATTCGAGTTGACCTGGAATCCTCTAATGTGGCCGCTGTTGGCGTTCTGGGCGGTGGGGGTGGTGCAATGGGCGGCGGGGATCACCATGGTTCCGTTCTTGACTCGCATCGAGCTTCTCAAGTATACCGCGTTGCTGGCGCTGTTTTTCCTTTGTGTGCAGTCTTTTCGGACACGTGCCGACTGGCACTCATTCGTCTGGTTCCTGCTCCTGCTAGGATTCGGGGTGTCACTATTCGGCATCCTGCAGCACTTCACCTTTAACGGAAAGTTGTATTGGGTCCGGGAACTTCGCTACGGCGGCATTCCTTTTGGACCCTATGTCAACCGCAATCATTTCGCCGGCTTGATGGAGTTGCTGATTCCGCCCGGACTGGCCATTCTGATTCTGGGAGGAGAGCGGCGCGACCAGTTGCCCCTCGTCACCCTGTTCACGCTGATACCAATTGGGGCTCTATTTCTATCTGCCTCGCGCGGGGGCATCATGAGCTTCCTGGCGGAATTGGGGTTTCTTGCGATTCTCATCATCGTGCGCCGAAGAGAAAAGAAAGGATTGCTCGCTGGCGCCATCATCATCACGTTGGCTGCTATCCTGGTATCGTGGTTGGGAATCGGGAGCGCCCTGGAGCGCTTTGCCAGCTACAGACGATTGGAAGTCGGTGAGAGCCGACGCATTGAGATGCTGCAGGGAACTTGGCATATTTTCCTGGATCATCCCATTGTTGGAACCGGATTGGGCACCCTTCAGGAAGTTTTTCCTCTTTACGAAACGGTGTACGACGGCCTGATCGTCAATCATAGTCACAACGATTACGCAGAGGCTCTCGCGGAGACGGGCGCCGTTGGCGGACTATGCTGGCTTGCCTTCCTGATTTTACTGTTTTGGATGGGCTGGAAAATTCTGGCGGTCGATCAAGATGCAAGGAACTTTGCGTATCACGTTGGTGCATTAGTCGCCTGTCTGGGGCTTTTGGTGCACGCGACCGTGGATTTCAATTTTCATATACCATCGAACGCTCTAATATTTCTTTTGCAGGCTGCGCTAGCAACTTCTTCTATTCCCGTCCCAGCTTCTGTGCGTAGGCGTTAAACGCCCTGCCTCCTTCCAGCATTCACCCCCGACACTCGGACGGCCACTAATGCCATCACTTGATTAGCCGATTTCTCCATTGTGCGTTGCGGCCGCATAAACATGGTGTTTCGAAAGGGTGTACCGATGGGAAACATTCTTATTTTTCCCCTACATTTGCCGTTGACTCGCAAAATCTCTCTGTATAATGACAATCGCGTGGGGGAGTATCTATCTTGATGACTCAAAAAATGCTGGGCGTATTCCGCCCGCTGGCGCAGGTTTCTAGCTGGGCCGTGGTGTTCGTTCTGCTCACAGCCCCGGCAGCTTTTCCGCAAAAACAGAAAACTCCGGCTCCGCAATCCCCGACAAGCCAGGCCGTGATACAGGCCAATGAGCGCCTCGCGCAGCTTGCGGGTGCCGCTCCGGCAAAACAGAGCGATTACGTCATCGGGAGCGGTGACGTCCTGGGCATTGATGTATTTGATGTTCCGGAACTTTCACGGGAAGTGCGCGTGAACGAAACGGGCTATATTTCGCTACCTCTGCTCCCTATAAAAGTGCAGGTTGCCGGACTCACGAGCTTTCAACTCCAGGACAAGATAGCGGAATTATTACAATCCAACGGATTGGTGTCGTCTCCGCAAGTCACCGTATCCATAAAAGAGCAGCACAGCCAGCCCATAACGATTATCGGGGCCGTAAAAAGTCCCATGGTAATCCAGGCGGTACGCCAGACCACGCTGGTCCAAGCGCTTTCGCAAGCGGGGGGTATCGCGGATGATGCCGGGAATACGGTTATCGTCACACGCTCGGCTCCGTCTTTGCCCGCGTCCGAAGATTCGACCTCTGCGCCAGATGCTGCAGCCGATCCTGAGGACCCCCAGACGTTCGTAATCACCATTAGCGACCTGCTTGAATCGGGAGACTCGCGTTTCAATATTTCAATCCAGGGAGGCGATGTCATCTCCGTGCCGCGCGCCGGAATCATTTACGTGGTCGGAGCTGTCAATCATCCCGGCGGATTTGTCATCCAGAACGATCGAGACCGCATGACTGCCCTCAAGATGCTTTCTTTGGCTGGAGGAGCGACGAGCACGGCCAAGGTGAAAGGGGCAGTGATTTTGCGCAAGAATCTGGACACGGGCAAGCGGGATGAGGTGCCCCTGGATTTGAATAAAGTGATGAATCTCAAAGGCGATGACGTGACCTTGCAGGCCAGTGACATTCTTTATGTTCCGGACAGTAACAGCAAGAAGGCATTGCACAGAGCTGGTGACGTAGCGATTGCGCTGACGACAGGTGTCGCTCTGATCACCGCAACGAGATATTAAGAGCGGTGATTCGCGCGAGTCTGGGTTGACCTCTTGGAGCTGATGAATATTCCATGGATGAAACGAATAATTTAGCACCTCGCGAACGTCCTCTCGGCGGCCCTGGCGATGCGCTCCAGACGCGCACCCCCTTCCTGGCCCTGGATCTGATGCCACGCGAGCCGCACCTGCTCGATTACCTGATCGTATTGCGCAAGCATCAGTGGCTCATCCTCTTTTTTCTGCTGACCATCGTTTCGATTGTCACGATTGCCACCTTCCGTATGCAGCCTGTATACGAAGCCACGGCGAGGGTGGAGATTGACCGCGAGAACAACAATGCGATTCATTTCTCCGATTCGGACTCGTATGACATGTACGAGGATCTCGAGGACTACATCACCACGCAGTCGAAGATCCTCACCAGCGAGACCCTGGCCATGCACACGGTCAAGTCCATGGGACTTGACACCATGCCGCAATTTGGTGGCGCGGGAAAGCCAATCAAAACCCCACCGCCCGGAAGTGACGCCGCGCTGCAGCGGCCGGCCGCTCTGGGCGCGTTTCTCGGACGGCTCACCGTCAAGCGTGTCCCCAACAGCCGCCTCCTGGATGTGACCTTCGAGTCGACCGATCCGTCCTTGGCGGCGCACGTCGTCAACGCCCACATCAATAACTTTATCGAGGAAAATTTCAAGAGCCGTTTCGACGCTGCCAACCAGGCTTCCACCTGGCTGGCGGGGCAGCTCAACGAGATGAAGATCAAGGTGGAGAACGCCGAAGACGCCCGCATTGCCTACGAGCGCGAAAACCAAATCTGGACCATTGACGAAAAGAATGACATTACCTCGCAGAAATTGGCGGACCTGAACAAGCAATTGACTGATGCGCAAACAGATCGCATCAATAAAGAAGCTGTTTACAACCTCGTCGCAGGCGGGGAATTACGACGCCATCGCCGCGGTTCGCGAAAGCACGGTCATACAGGAAATTCTCAAACAACAAAGCACGTTGAGCGCTCAATATACGGACGCGGTCAATCAGTACGGCCCTAAGTTTCCCAAGGTGATCCGCCTGCAAGCCCAAATGAAGGACCTCGACGATTTGATCACGCGGGAAAAAGTCAATATCGGCAATCAGGTCGAAGCAGAATATCGCGGCTCCCGCCAGCGCGAACTCCTGCTGGAAGATGCGCTGAACCAACAGAAGGCCGAATCCAACCAGATGGCGGAGAAAATGGTGCAGTACAGCATCCTCATGCGCGATGCCGAATCGAATAAGACGCTCTATGACGGGATGCTCCAGAAGCTCAAGGAAGCAGGCATCACCGCAGGCCTGCGATCTTCAAATATCAGGGTCGTTGACCCTGCTCTGATTCCCACGGGGCCCTCCCGTCCCAACCGAACGCGTAACGTCATGTTAAGTGTTTTAGTGGGACTCATCGGGGGCATCGGTCTGGCCCTACTGCGCGAGTATCTCGACAACACCGTGAAGACACCGGACGATGTTGAAAGACTGGCGCGGCTGCCGTCGCTTGCGGTGGTGCCCGCGCTTTCTAATTCCAGCGGGAAGCGCAGTGGGCGCTTCTCGAAATTGTTGAAGGCACCTGTGATTGCCGGTAAAGAAGGCCGGGCAGAACTGATCTCCCACAACATGCCGCAGTCGCAAATGTCGGAAGCATTTCGCGCGTTGCGTACGTCCCTGCTGCTTTCCCAGGCCGATCATCCCCCGCAGGTCATCTTGATGACCAGCGCGCTACCCCGGGAAGGAAAAACAACCGCGGCAGTGAATTTGGCTGTGACGCTAGCGCAGTTGGGCGATAAGACGTTGCTCGTCGATGCCGACTTGAGAAAGCCCGGCATTAATCGGGCGTTGAGCCTGGTGGATGGCAAACATGCGGGTTTGAGTTCTTATCTGGCTGGGGTGTCTTCTCTCGACTTGATTACCGTGCCACATCCGGCCATCACCAATCTCCACGCGATTCCGACCGGGCCCATACCGCCGAATCCCGCCGATCTGCTGTCTTCGCGCCGCTTGACCGAACTTATTGCTGAGCTTCGCACGCGATATAAATTTGTCGTGATTGATTCGCCGCCGATCATGGCGGCGACCGACGCGGTCATCCTTTCCGTCCTTGTCGATGGCGTGTTGATGGTCGTGCGCAGCGGGGAGACGCCGAAGGAGGCCTTCACGCGCACACGGGATTTGCTCGCCGGAGTGAAGTGCCATATGCTCGGCGTGGTGCTCAATGCCGTGGATGCCAGCTCGCCGGACTACTACTATTCGTATCGATATTATCCGTACTCGTATGGCGGGTATGGCCGGGAAGAAGAAAGCAGGAAGTCACGCAAGGCACGTCGGGAAGAAGACGCGGAATCGCAATTGGGTCAGGACTAGGTGGCCAGGAGAATTTGACGTGGTTTACTTGATTACTGGCGGAGCAGGCTTTGTGGGCTCGCATCTTGCCGAACGACTGCTGGAAGCCGGAGAGGAAGTGCTGCTTATGGACAACCTTTCGACTGGCAGCATGGAGAACATCCGGCACCTTAAGAAATATAACCGCATGCATTATTTCCTGGAGCCACTGGAGAACCGCCAGCTGCTGGCGGAACTCGTGGACGAGGCCGACGTCATTTTTCATCTGGCGGCAGCGGTAGGCGTCAAGCTGATTGTCGAAAGCCCGGTACGAACCATCGAGACCAACGTCAATGGCACGCAAATGGTCCTCGATGCTGCCTGCAGAAAGCGCAAGCTGGTTTTTGCGGCGTCCACTTCGGAAGTGTACGGGAAAAGCACAAATTTTCCTTTCCACGAGGATTCCGATCTTGTCCTTGGACCGACGACCAAAGGCCGCTGGAGTTATGCGGCGTCGAAAGCCCTGGACGAATTTCTGGCCCTGTCCTACTGGAAGGAAAAGGGGTTGCCGGTCGTCATCGCGCGGTTGTTCAACACGGTCGGGCCACGGCAAACGGGCCGTTACGGAATGGTCTTGCCGAATTTCGTAAGCCAGGCGCTTGAAGGCGACCCCATCACTGTCTACGGGACGGGCCAGCAGTCGCGCTGCTTCTGCGACGTTCGGGATTCTGTCGAAGCGATGATCCGGCTGGTTTCCACCAGCGCCGCAGTCGGAGAAGTCGTCAATGTTGGCAACAATTATGAAGTGACCATCGAGGCGCTGGCGCATATGGTGAAGGAGCAGACCAACAGCTCCTCGCCGATTGAATTTATTCCCTACGACCAGGCCTACGAACCCGGGTTCGAGGATATGCTCCGGCGCGTTCCGTGTCTGGACAAGCTGGAGCGGCTGACCGGTTTCCGTCCCAAAACAACGCTACCCGAAATTATTGATCGGGTCGTTGCGTATTGCGGAAGAAAGAAAAACCTTGTCGGCGTGTCCCGCGAGGCGGCCAGCAGCATAGTTTAGGATTCAGGCCCGGATCTACCGATGGCATTCCTGCGGCGCGGGAACGGATTCGGTTGTCCGGGCCTTTTAGCAAGGAAAGGTATGTTGCTCATGACATTACGAGAGTCAATCAGGATTTCTTTTCCTCTTCCTCTTCCTCTCCGGTATGGCGTGAGCTGTCAAATGGGCGCGTTGGCTACGCGGGTTCAAACCTTGGAGCGGGTGAAAGAATGACTGGCGCGAGGATCGGCGAAGCGCTGGCAGGAAATCAATCCCCCGCAGGCGTGTCCCTGCCCAAGGTGAATACCTCAGCAAGAATCGCCTCGTATCCAAAACTATTGTTTGTCGTCTTCTTGCTGACGCTCCCACTGCTTAATCCGTGGGTCCGTGGCGATGGAGTCGGTTATTACGCCTACCTGCGCTCCGCGCTAATTGATCACGACCTGAATTTTGAGAATGATTACCTCGCAGGGAATCAATCCTTCGTCATGTCCAGGGTGGATGCCCAGGGGCACCTGCTTCCTGAACTGTACACAAAGACGGGACACGTGGAGAACCACTTCGCCGTTGGCCCAGCGATATTGTGGGCGCCCGTCGTTGTAACCGTTCATTTGGCTGTGATCGCGCTGAATCATGTTGGAATGACGATCAAGGCCGATGGTTATTCACGCCCCTATGTACTGGGAATGGCCTTGGCGACGGCTGGTTATGGTTTTCTCTCGCTACTTCTGGCGTTTCGCGTGACCCGAAAATACTTCGATCAGCGTTGGGCGTTCCTGGCGACGATGGGAATTTGGCTGGCCAGCTCGCTGCCGGTGTATATGTATTTCAACCCCTCCTGGTCGCACGCCTTGTCCGCCTTTTCGGTAGGTTTGTTCCTTTGGTATTGGGACCGCACGCAGATGCGCAGGACGCTTAGCCAATGGGTCATGCTCGGGCTGATCGCAGGCCTGATGGGTGACGTTTATTATCCGAATATTTTCCTGCTAATTTTCCCGGGACTGGAAATTGTCTTCCAGGCACGTGAAAGTCGCCGCGATGCCAGTCAGCCATTTTGGTCGCTAGGCAGATTGATGTCGTATGGCGCCGCATTTGGTGTGGCCATTCTGATATCGATGCTCCCCACTTTCATCACGCGACAGATTATCTATGGCAGCCCGCTTGCGACTGGGTATCCCGGAATTACCACGTGGCATTGGACTTCTCCGTCGTTCTGGCAAGTACTATTTTCTTCGGATCACGGACTGTGGAGTTGGACGCCGATTTTATTCTTGGCCGTGGTGGGTTTGCTGTTTCTGATCCGGCGAAACGCACTGTTGGGGACCGCTTCCCTCATCACGTTTCTGGCCTACTACTACTTTATTGCCAGCTATCCGGACTGGGATGGCCTTTCCAGCTACGGGAACCGTTTCTTCATTTCGCTCACGCCGATTTTCATCCTGGGCCTTGCTTCCCTGCTAGACGCCTTTTCGAACACGATGGCCAAGACATCTCGCGCGGCGGTTGCTGCTTCTGCCGTCATCGGTCTGTTGACGGTATGGAATGTCGGATTCATTTTCCAGTGGGGCACGCACATGGTTCCGGCACGCGGGAAAATTTCATGGCCCGAAATGGTGCACAACCAGTTTGTCGATGTGCCCTTACGGATGAAGCATAGCCTTCAAACTTACTTCTTGCACCGCAAAGACATGATGCAGCACATTGAGCAGGAAGATATCGAACAGCAAAAAACTTTCCTGGACCGGGAGGACTGAGCGGTTCCATGGCTGTAACTCATACTCAAGTCGGAGCGGTCGTCTCACCTCAGGAGTTTCCCCATGTTCATATCGAGGCGCGCCCGGGCTGGCTGGCGCTGGATCTGGCGGAACTGTGGGCTTACCGGGAGTTGCTCTATTTCTTCGTCTGGCGCGACATCAAGGTGCGCTACAAGCAGACCGCCATCGGCGCGGCCTGGGCGGTTCTGCAGCCCGTGTTGACCATGATTGTCTTCAGCCTGTTTTTCGGCAAGCTGGCAAAGATTCCCTCGCAGGGATTGCCTTATCCGATTTTCTATTACTGTGCTCTGCTCCCTTGGATGTATTTCGCCACGGCCATGCAGAGCGCGACGAGCATTGTGGTCGACCAACAGCGGGTCATCACGAAAATCTATTTCCCGCGGGTCGTATTGCCGATTGCAGCGGTTATTTCGGGCTTGCTGGATTTCGCCATCTCGTTCGCCGTATTACTGATCATGATGGCTTATTACCGTATCATGCCGACCAGCGCCGTCATCTGGCTGCCGGCCTTTACGCTGCTGGCGGTTTTGACCGCGCTCGGCGTTGGCCTGTGGCTTTCCGCGCTGAACGCGTTGTACCGCGATGTGAAGTACGTTTTGCCCTTTCTGGTGCAGTTCTGGATGTTTGCCTCGCCGGTGGCCTATCCGAGTTCTTTGGTGCCCGCGAAATGGCGCTGGCTATATGGTTTGAATCCCATGGCCGGCGTAATCGAAGGTTTCCGCTGGGCGTTGACCGGCCAGGGCCAACCGCCGGACATAATGCTGGCGGCATCTTCGGCGGCCGTCATCCTTCTGATTTTGAGTGGGTTGGTGTACTACCACGCCGTCGAGGGCACCATGGCGGACGTGGTCTGACCTATGGGCCGAATCGCCATTCACGTCGAGTCGCTTGGGAAGCGCTACCGAATCGGTAGTCGCGCAAGATACCTCACCCTGCGCGACCGTCTCACCGGTGCGTTGGCCGCGCCGGCACGTTGGTTTAGTTCGAATGGCGCGAACGGATCTGACGGAGGCCCACGCCACATCTGGGCGCTTCGCAACGTTTCCTTTGACATGCAGGAAGGGGAAGTCCTCGGATTAATCGGACGTAACGGCACCGGAAAAACCACATTGCTGAAGATCCTCTCCCGCGTCACGCAGCCCACCGAAGGCTCGGCCGATATTCGGGGCCGCGTCGGGAGCCTGCTCGAAGTCGGCACAGGGTTTCACCCCGAGCTGACCGGCCGCGAAAATACATACCTGAATGGCGCGATTCTCGGCATGGGCAAGAAGGAAATTGAGCGCAAATTCGATGACATCGTGGCGTTTGCCGAGGTCGCGGACTTTATCGACACGCCGCTCAAGCATTACAGCACGGGAATGCAGATGCGCCTGGCATTTGCCGTCGCTGCGCATTTCGAGCCGCAGATCCTGCTGGTGGACGAAGTGCTCGCCGTCGGCGACCTGGCGTTTCAGAAGAAATGCCTCGCGAAAATGGGTGAGGTGGCGCACGCGGGACGCACGATCGTTTTTGTTACGCACCAAATGAATCAGATTCGCCGCCTCTGCGAGAAAGTGATCTGGATGGATGGCGGCACAATCCGGATGGCGGGTCCAACTGCAGAAATTGTCGGCGCCTTTGAGGCAGCCATGACATCAGGAACAGCACTATCTGATGCGGATCGCGGCGAGAAGGTGCGTTTTCTGAATTGGGAAATTCTGGAACCGGAAAGCGAATTGCCGCATATGTTGACGTCTCTTGGACCGGTTACGATCCGTTTTTTCGTGCGAGTGAACCAACCCCTGCGGCATGGCCACCACGGTGCTGCCCTGTTTACCATGGATCGCCAATTGATATGGGCTTGGGCGAAGGATGACCTCTGTCTTGAGCCGGGTATTCACTCTTTCACGTATACGTTTCCAATGCTCCCGCTTCGCCCGGGCGCGTATGCGTGGCAGGTAAGCCTTTGGGAAGACAACGAGCTACTTGAACTCTGGGATTGCCTGCCGGAAATGAACATCGCAACACAAGTGTTTCAGCACCCCAGGGATGAATGGAACGGGTTGTTGAACGTGCCTTGTGATTTTTCGGTTAAAGATGGAGAGGAGGTCCCAGTTGCCGAAAGGCCGGGTATTTAAAATGCGACACTAACGCGCTTTGGACCAGGTAAAAATCGCGTTGCCACGAGAGGATGTCAACGCGCAAAAAACACAGTTAGGATTGGAGATCGCGTGGGATGTCGGAAGCTGTGTGACGCAACGATATTGAACGAAAGGGTGTGCCGCACGCCCGATCATAGAATGCGTGTAAAGGTGGGCCGCTCGCCCATACGATTTCGAAATAATATGATGAATCTCTCCATTCGACGATTACTCTCGGCGGCTTTCGGTGAGGAACGATTCATGACCTGGTGTGGTGCCGTGGATTGCATCATGCGTCGACAGCCAACCACGGGGTTCGGCGGACCTCTGAACGGCTCTCTGACGCGCTTGACGGTATTTGAGGAATTGAAACGGCTTTGCGCTTTTGACGCAGTGGTCGAAACCGGCACATACCGTGGCGAAAGCACCATTTTTTTTTCGGCTGCAGGCTGCCCCGTCTATTCCAGCGAAGTGAACCCGCGATACTTAGGCTATGCTCAAGCGCGGCTCTGGTCACAGTCCAACGTGCATTTTTCTCTTGGGGATAGCAGACAGTTCCTTCGCCGGCTGATCCAAGATCCGACCGTGCCAAGGGATAGAGTGTTCTTCTATCTAGACGCGCACTGGCACGACGACCTGCCACTCCGGGAAGAAGTTGAATTAATTTTCCGCCATTGGACCCGACCAGTTGTGATGATAGATGATTTTCAGGTGGTTGATGATTCCGGTTACCAGTTTGATGATTACGGCGATGGAAAGAAACTGTCCCTGGAATACTTAAAGCCTATCGCTCACCTGGGGTTTATCCCATTCTTTCCCGCCTTGCCCTCGTCTGAGGAAGTCGGCTTCAAACGCGGGTGGGTAGTCCTGGCCGGCGATAGCTCTTCCATTGAGCAATTGCGCGCAGTTGCTCAACTTCGCGAATGGCGACAGCCCAACGGCTGACCGTCGAGGTCTAAAGCCATGCGATTGATTAGGCGCCTGTAAAAACATTTTGAGGACGCCAGGATTTGAAGATATTAAATGCTCGATGTGATTAGCTGAGATCAAAGTCGGCTTGACGCACCAAGGGAGGAATGATGATGAAGGCAGCCGTTTTGACGCCAAGCACTTAGAGGCACAACAGTTCGCCTCGAGCCGCGATCGATTGCTGGCGGGCTCTGAAGATCTTGGAATTTGCAATGAGCGTTCTCTACTTCGGTCTTACGAACGGCATCGCGAGTAAGAAATCTGCACTGAGAGGAGCGGCGCAGTGAAGCTCTGGAACATTCTGGTGACCGGCAGCAGCGGCCTGATTGGCTCGGAAGCGGTCGAATATTTTGACCGGCAAGGCCATCGCGTCACTGGCGCCGACAATAATATGCGACGCGTGTTCTTCGGGCCTCCGGGCGATACGCTGTGGAACCTTGAACGGCTCAAGGGCGCCACGCGCCGGTTCACTCCATTGCCCCTCGATATTCGGGACCGCGAGGGCGTGATGGCGCTGTTCCGCGAGAACCGCTTCGACCTGATCATCCATTGCGCCGCGCAGCCTTCCCACGACAAGGCGGCGGACATCGCTCTGCTCGATTTCGAAGTCAACGCCCTGGGGACAGTGAATTTGCTCGAAGCCACGCGACAGCACTGCCGTGACGCTGCCTTCATTTTCATGAGTACCAACAAAGTCTACGGTGACGCGCCCAACGAAAAGCCTCTGCGCGAGATTGAAACGCGCTACGACTATTCCGATCCCGCCGATTTCGATGGGATTGATGAGAATTGCCGCATCGACCGGACGCTGCATTCGCTGTTTGGAGCTTCCAAAGTTGCGGCCGACATCTATGCCCAGGAGTACGGCCGGTATTTCGGAATGGGCGTGGGCATCTTCCGCGGGGGATGCCTGACGGGGCCCTCCCATTCAGGTGTCGAGCTGCACGGATTTCTTTCGTATTTGCTCAAGGTGGCGCTGACCGGGAGGCCTTATACGGTGTTTGGCTATAAGGGAAAGCAGGTCCGCGACAACATCCACAGCTTTGATGTGGTGCGCGCGTTCGAGGAGTTTGCTCGCAACCCCCGGCCCGGCGAGGTGTACAACCTCGGCGGCGGCCGCGGCAATAGCGTCTCGATGCTCGAAGCCATCTCAAAGATTGAAGCGCTGACAGGACGGAAGATCAACTGGACATACTCGGAACAGTCGCGCAAGGGCGATCACATCTGCTACATCTCGAATCTGGCGAAACTCAAGAGCCACTATCCCGGGTGGAGCCTGACGCGAGGTCTCGACTCCATCCTCGAAGAGATGGTCGCTGCCGAGCGCGTGCAAAGCCAGAAAGTCGCAACGTAGATTGGGACCACGATGATTACATTTTTCACCACGCCCAAACCATTCGTCGGACACATCGGCGTTATTCAACGCAACGCCATCGAGAGCTGGAAGCGCGTTCATCCCCAGGCGGAAGTGATCCTGTTCGGGGATGAAGAAGGCGCCGCCGAAGCCGCACACGTGCTCAATATACGCCACGTGCCCGATGTGAAACGCAACGAGCACGGCACCAAGTATCTTTCCTCTATCTTTGATGGCGCGCAGGACCTCGCGCACCATGGCTCCCTTTGCTACATCAACTGCGACATTATCCTACTTTCCGATTTTCGCGCCGCGGCTGAACATATGATTGGCATGGGAGGCAGGTTCCTGATGGCGGGGCAGCGCTGGGATACCGACATCACTGTGCCTGTGGATTTTTACGCCGCGGACTGGGAAGCGACGGTCCGGCGCCAGGCCCTCGCAGCGAATCATCAGCGCCCGCCGCAATGGATTGATTATTTCGTATTCTCACGCGGCTTTTACTACAAGAATACTCCGCCCTTCGTGATCGGGCGTCCCGGCTGGGACAACTGGCTGGTCTGGCACGCGCGGCACTCCGGCGCGCGCGTGGTGGATGCCACTGATGTCATCCAGGCCGTGCACCAGAACCATGATTATGCCTATCATCCCGACGGCGCAGCGGGCGTCTGGCAGGGTGAGGAAGCGCAGCAAAATTACGCGCTGCTCCAGCGAGGGCGCTGCTTCGCGACCATGGAAAACGCGACGCACCGTCTGACTTCCGAGGGATTGCAGCCGAACTACCGGCATTGGGCCGTGCAAGCCAGGCGTAAGGTCACGGGGCTTCGCAGCGCGGTCTGGTTTGGTCTGCTGGGGGTGACGCGGCCTGTGCGCCAACGGCTGGGCTTGCGGGAGCGGCACGTTCCCGCGGCTCCGAAATAGAATTGAGCTCGAAAATTCCGGACGAGGATCACATGAGTTCTGTGAACAAATTGGCGGGTCGTGCGCTAAGAAAGGCGGCGCGAATCATCGACCCTCCGCAGAAGATAGATATCATTCAGGATGAATACATATCCTGGCTGGGATACGCGAACGCCGGGATGCTCGAGAGAGGGAATCTTCATTCTATCGATCATGCAATATGCCATCTTCCCAGTGCTGCGCCGATTCTGGAAATCGGATCTTTTTGTGGTCTCTCGGCGAATGTGATTGGACATTTCAAGAGAAAGCATGGTGTGAGGAACCAGTTAATCACGTGCGATAAGTGGGAGTTCGAGAATGTGGATGGCCGTTCCACAATTGCGAGCTCGCCGATTCTCTTTTCTGATTATAAGACTTTCGTCAAAGATTCATACATTCGGAACATCAAGATGTTCAGTGGGGACGACTTGCCGTTCACCCTTGAGATGACAGCGGACGAATTTTTCGACGCGTGGAAGGATCGAAGAAGCTGCCTTGACGTTTTGGGAAGAACGCTTATTCTCGGCGGACCTATTAGTTTTTGTTATATCGATGGCAATCACACCTATGAGTTTGCCAAAAGAGACTTCGTGAATTGCGACGCATATCTTGAGACCGGTGGATTCATCCTGTTCGACGATTCCACGCTCACCGAATTTTCGTTGCACAAGCTGATGCCCGAAATCACGAATCTCGGCAGCTATCGTCTGGTGGCCACGAATCC
The DNA here is from genome assembly GCA_963705015.1 of Terriglobia bacterium. Taxonomy (GTDB): domain Bacteria; phylum Acidobacteriota; class Terriglobia; order Acidiferrales; family UBA7541; genus Palsa-360. Next base: position 2,451,624 of record CAVPIN010000002.1, on the reverse strand, counting down.
GTACCATCTGTTTCAAAAGATCGGTCCGAACAGGTGAATTTCCGGGACTGAATAGTTGGGGGAAACGGGAAGATCATGTCGAAGCCGTACGTCAGCGTATTAATTGACACCTACAATCATGAACGCTTCATTGCGCATGCCATTACGAGCGTGCTCGAGCAAGACATGCCCATGACCGGCGTCGAGATCGTCGTTGTGGACGACGGTTCGACCGACCGCACTCCGGAAATTGTGCGGCATTTCGAGCCGCGCGTACGGTTGCTGCGAAAGCCCAACGGCGGCCAGGCCTCAGCATTCAATTTTGCCCTGCCACAAACGCATGGAGAAATCATCGCCATGCTGGATGGAGATGATTGGTGGGCCAAGCAGAAGCTTCGCAGAGTCCTCGAAACGCTGGAGGAAAACCCGGAAGTCGGGATTGTCGGGCACGGCTTCTATGAAGTCTATTCCGATGGCCGCCCGAATGGGCTCATCATTCCCGGCGATGTTTACCGCCTAGATCTTTCGACGCGCGAAAGCGTGGAGTTATTCATGCACCTAGCCGCGTTTCTAGGGACCAGCAGGATGACCATCCGCCGTTCGGTGTTGGACAGGATTCTGCCCATTTCGGAAGAGCTGAACATTGAAGCCGACGAATATATTTTCACTCTCGCGCCCGCTCTGGCGCCTGCCATCATTCTCAACGAGCCCCTCTTCTACTATGCACTTCACGCCGGAAATCTTTTTCAGTTTCAACAGTATGAGGCGGCAAAGGCACGCCGCAAGATGAATGTCCTCGAAGTCCTGGTGCGCGATCTGCCGCAAAGGTTACGGGAATTTGGCGTCAAACAGGATGCGATTGACATTATTTTTAGAGGAACCCGCGTGGAAATTGAGCGTACGCGGCTCAGTCTGGATGGCGGCAGCCCTTTGCGCACATTCACGGTGGAGCGGACCGCTTACGATATCGCGTACCGTGAAGTGACCTGGCGCTACCGGATCTTTCAAGCACTTGTCCTGGCGCAGACCTTGCTGCTTCCGCCTCGAGTTTTTTATCGACTCAGGCGATGGTATTCCGAGAAAGGCTTATCGAGGCTTCGCGGCTGGACAGGAAGCCCGGTTCCGGCGTTACAGATAGACGAACGCCGGCCGGAGTTACCAAGATGAAGTTACTTGCCTTTCGAACCGGATATCTCGCGTCCGGGCCGCCGAAGTAGAATGTTAGGCACGAACTCAATAAGGCCGATAGGCATAAATCAGCATGTCTTGGAACGTTCTTTGTTGAAAGGGGCGGGCGTAGGGGGCATGGATTTGATAGCCGAACCCATTTTCTTCCAGAAGGCCAAAAAGGTGCGCCATTCGGTTTTCTCCGCCATTAAGATGGTGATGATATTCGAGAACGATCTGTTTGATCTGTGGCAGCTTGCCCGACTGCGCCAACTCTTTCAAAACTGCCAATTCCGCCCCTTCGATATCCATTTTCAGAAGATCCACGGGGCCGCTAACGAAGGAAGACAGTCGCAGCGCCTGCACTTTTCGGCAGGCAGTAAGCTTATTGGACGCGCCCGACACGCGGTGCTGGAAAGTGCTCATGACCAGAGAGCCAGGTTGGGAAGGATCGGAGAAAAAATCAATCTCGCCTTCTTCCCCACACAGCGCCGCATTGTGCATCTCGACGTGATTCCAGTGGTTGGCCGCAGCATTTTGCTGCAACGCTTGAAAGGAAAGTTCATCAGGTTCAAAGGCTACGATCCGGCAATCTGGCCACATGGTTTTGAAATAAAGAAGGCTCATGCCGATGTTGCTACCGCAGTCCAAGATAAGCGGGGAAGGCGAATCGAAAACGAAATAATATTCACGACGGATAACTATCTCGGTAAAAAGGTTCAGGAACGAAGCATAGTCGAGCGTCTGCATTGTCGCCCCTCGTATTCGCTCCGTGCGAGGTACCATCCCGGGAAAAACTCCTGCAAAGGCCAGCCGGGTGAGAATTTTCAAGTAAGTACGGAACACTGCGCCGCGGCCTTGGCCCGGAGGGGTGCGCAAAATGGCGTACAAATTGGACGGAATTTGCGTCAGATTGTTCTTGAAGCTCCCGAAGGGAGAGGACATCAGCTACCGTCTCCGGTTTTTCAGCAGTCACGGACATTTCGACGATATGGCGTTTAGTCCAGAGCGCCCTTGAGTTTCGGCACTCCGAGCCGTCGAGCATTCCGCTTTCCGCTCGACGCAGTGAGTGTAGCATACAAGACTTTCGGGGGAATACCAGATGCCTTTGCCTTTGACGGGGGAGAAAGGGAATGCGGACCCTATGAGAGTTCTGGTTCTGGCGCGTCGCAGTGAGCTTCCCTGGTATGGCTTTTCCTACGGCTCGGGAATGGAGCGGCTTGGCGTGCGCATCAGCTATATACCCGAGGACGCTCCTCGGGATCTTCACATCGAAGCCTTAGTCGCCCAATGCCCCGAACGCCCCTCCTTGATTTATTGTCCGGATTTGCATCGGTGCCCGATTCCCGCGGGCCTGACAGAAATCGGCATACCTACGGTGAATATCAATGAAGACACATACAGGTATACGGAGCATCGGATCCGCTGGTCCATGCTCTTTGATTACACAGTTCTTTTCCACCCTGGATACGAGGAACGCTTTCGATCCGCGGGACACCCGCGGCCTTTGTTTTTGCCGTTGGCTATGAATCCTGATGTCATTTCGGGACCGGAAGAAGAGAGAGTCTTTGAGGTGGGTACCGTCGGCCAAACCGACTCCAACCTCTACATAACGCGTCGGCGTGTACTTACTTTGTTGGAGAACAAATTCCAGACGAACAACTTTCGGCGTCGCTACTCTCCCAAAGAAATGGCACAGGTCTATCGCCAGTCGAAGATCGTGATCAACGTGCCCCGAGAAGACTATTTGCAGGAAGCTAATATGCGCGCTTTCGAGGTCATGGGCTCGGGCGCCTTGCTCCTGGCACCATTGCCATCGGAACTCTCGGACATGGGATTCCATGAGGGAATTCACTTCATCGGTTATCGTGGGGAAGATGAACTGATTCCCTTGATTCGCCGGTATCTGGAGGATGATCCTCTGCGGGTCGAGATTGCACGTCGCGCTCAAGAATTGGTTTGGCGAGGGCACACTTACGAAAGCCGAGCCTCCGCGCTTCTCGGCCAGATTCAGCGCGACTCTGGCAAACTATTCGCCCCGGCCCGCCAATGGCCGGAATCTCGAATCGCCTTGGCGTATCTGGATCACCACGCGGGACATGGGTTTGTGGACTCCGCCTATGGTGAGTGGAAGAAATTGGCTCGGCACAGCCCGGCGGAAGCGATTGCTGGAGGATCTTTGATCGCCAAAGCCCAAGCGCGGCGATGGCGTAGCTATTGGTACAGAGTTAGCTCGAGTCGCAAAAGCAGCAAGGATGCAACAGACAGTAATGGGAAGCCCCTGGCGCAGTACTCCAGCAGATGACGCTAGCGCTTAGCAGCGCTCAGTTGACCTGAACGGTTCGCATGATTATGCCGCCCGGATTGCTTCCGACAAGACACGCAACCGGAACGAGGATTTAACAGACTTGCCGTCGAGGGACTGGCGCGACCATGCCTGTGTGCGCACAATAGAGCGACTCTAGTCGACCCGGTAGACTCGCTGATCCCCATGTTCAAAGACAAGCGTCAGGCCGGGAGGATGTTCGGGCAGGTAGAAGGAACCGTCGTCCGCTATGGTGTCGAAAATATGCGTCACGTGCAAACTGGGCAGTTGGGACATCACGCTTGGCACATTCGTGACGCCAGGAAGCGCCTGTTCTCCCCATCTCCCGAACGGCTTGATGTAAGGTTTATCGATAAAAAAGGCCGCAATTCCCCGATCTAGAATGAGAATTTTTCTGACCGACGGCTCGCCGTTGATGTACTCGAAACTCGCCGCCCGGGGCGTCTCTTCTTGTGTCCGCTTGGCCTCAAACGAACTCGACAGGGCGGCGTGCACGTCTTCCCTCCGGTCGGGAATGATCATGAATAATCCATAGAGCGTGGAGATCGCGACCGCCACCGCGGCCAAAGCTCGCGCGTTCCAGGACACCGAGCGGGCGACATATTGCCAGCCCAGCACCCCGAAGAGGGTGGCAACGACGTAGATATCAATTGCGTACCTTGACTCCTGGGCGGTGACAAACCAGGCGGCTGTCGCCAGGGCCACGAACAGCAACAGTCCCTTTGCGAAGGCATCGCGGCGGCGCGCGACCACGCCGAACGGGCCCAGCGCCAAGGCGACGAGTCCAATCCCGCCCGCACCTCTAAAGTTTGCGGTATGGTAGGTCACATTGAACGGGAGAAGAAAAAAATCCAACACGCCCCGGCCCATGCCTTTCCCTGTGGTCCGCACCTCTTCCACCAGCGCTTGCGTGACCGCAGGCAACATGTTCTTGGCCGTGAAAAAATGGAGTAACACGGGAGGAGGGGGATAAATCGGACACCCGTAAAGAATCCAATTCCGCAAATAAAAGGGAGAAGCGACGGCGATGGCCGCCGTGCACGCGATTCCCAAAGACTTGAGAGTGGTGGTCAGCTGGCGGTGGTAGGCCCAGACCGAAACCACGAGCGAGCAGAAGATCAAAAGCGGCCAGGCAACGAGTCCCGTGTATTTCGTTCCCATGGAGATACCGCAGAAAATTCCAAATAAGATGTATTGCCCCGGCTGGTCCGCGTCGAAAGCCATGCGCGCGGCCGCCAGAACGAAGCTCGCCATCAGGGCATCCAGGAAGCCTCCAAAGGCCCCACCGTAGACCGCAGGCATCGCGGCGATTAGCCCGGCGGCCCACCAAGCTCCGGTGGGGTCCAGACCAAGGCGGATTGCCAAACTCGAGGCGGTCAGGAGGATGGCAGCGAGGCTGACGACGGCGAAAAATCCGGGAGCGCGTTCTCCCCCAAGAGACATCAGCGCTGCGTACTGCGTTTCGACAACCACAGGGAAATAAGTCGTAATCTCGTCAGGGAGAGGCCGGATCACTCCTTCGCGCAGCCAGACCTTCGGTCCAAGGTAATGGTACGCGATCGCATCGTTGTTCATATCGCCAGTGGGGAGGGCAAGACCGCCGACGGCCGTCACCAGGAGAACGCAGCCAACGATCGCGGCAGGGATGGCGGGCACAGAACGCCAGGCAAGCGACGCAGTGCATTTCCGAATTGCCAAGGCCACAGGCTCGCGGCTTAGGAGCACGCCGACAGAAAGAATCACGAGTATGGCGGTGCGCGTAAACCAGACCTGACCCACGCAGAACAGAACCGTTCCGAGTAATCCGAGGCCCCCCAGCAAAGTCATCAGGAAGCGATCGAAATCGGTAAAATTGTTTGGAAAGAGCCGGTGTAACAGACTCCCGAAACCTAGTGCTGAGGCTACCAAAACGATATTTGCAAGGATCGCCGTGAGCGCGTTCATGGGAGGTTCTGGCGCCCAAAGCCACTCAGCAGGCGCTGGGCGGAGTGCGATCCGAGTACACGAATCACGAGGAAAATGACAATCGCCGCGAGGATCCAAAGCTCCACCAGGCGGGGCCAGAGCCTCCCCGCGATCCCGACAGGCTTTCCACGACTCTCCACGGGTTTTCCGGTGACGCCTTCAGAAGATGTAGACATGGGCGATTCTATGTTTTGCAAAGTGAGAATACGTTGTTGGGCGATTCCAGGCAAGCAATGCCTCGTGCGCAATTTGCAAGTAGTAATCGTTGCGCTCCATCCTCTTTTCATGCCGGACCCAACGCGTTACAGTCTCTTTGCCCATTATTTTTGTTACGGAAACATCTTTGGAGAAACCCTGTACTTGCGCAGGCGGAGGCGGCCGAGAGTTCATGATCAATGTGGGTTTTAATTATTCACAGATGCACGACTCCTCGGCGTGCATCACACGCGATGGTGAACTTCTTTTCGCCGTCGCTGAGGAGCGCATCAGCCGGGTCAAGCACGATGCCGGCTTTCCCCACAACGCGATTCGCGCCTGCCTGGAATTCGCCAAAATCCGCCCCGACCAGCTCGACTTTATCTGCCAGGGATGGCCGGACCCCGGTCGCGTCTTCGCCTCCGATGTGAAGTGTTTTTTGTCCGGGCAGTATCCAGCCACGTATTCAAACCTACTGAATTCCGCGCGGCTCTACGCGAGCATGGCGCATCAGAATGGCGGATTCAACCGGTTCACGCATCACTTCGGACCGACCAAGGCTCAATTGCGTTTTGTGGATCATCATCTGGCACATGCCATCAGCGCGTACTCCTATTCAGGTTTCGACAGCGCCGCTGTCGTGGTCATGGACGGGCGTGGCGCCTGGGAAGCGAGCTCGATCTGGTACGGCCACGACGGACATCTCGATCATGTGCTCACCATTCCGTGGCCGAATTCACTGGGATTGTTCTACGCGCAATTTACGCAATACCTTGGATTTGTTCCCAACAGCGACGAATGGAAGGTGATGGGACTGGCCCCCTACGGAAGTCCCGGCGTCCGCCTGGAGGAATTCATTTCCCTCAATCACGAGACCTACCGGGTCAACGCGCCGCTGCTGGTTGAGCGAAATAACGGAACCTCGGCGATCGCCAAACGGCTCGGCGCGGAGAGGACGCCCGAAAGCGAAATCGACGATAGTTTCAAGAATATCGCCTTCGCCGTGCAGGACGCCTGCGAAGTCGCCATGCTGGCGCTCGTGAAATCCGCCATCCAAAAAACGAAATGCCGCAATGTGTGCCTGGCCGGCGGCGTGGCTCTGAACTCCAAAGCCAATGGGAAAATACAGGCGTCCGGAATGGTCGACAAAATATTTGTTCAGCCAGCCGCCTCGGACGACGGTGTGGCTCTGGGCGCGGTGCTCGCTCCCTATCTGGACAAGGGAGGCCGGCTGCCGATGAAGCCGCTGCGTCACGCTTACCTGGGCCCGGAATTTTCCGACGCGGAGATCGAAAAGGCCTTGAGGACCTATAAACTCCGCGCCACGAAACTCGACCACGTGGCTGCCACCACGGCTGAAATGCTGGCCGCCGGGAAAATCATCGGATGGTTTCAGGGGCGCATGGAGTTCGGCCCGCGCGCGCTGGGCGACCGCTCGATCCTGGCCGATCCGCGAGACCCGGAAATGAACGCCAAGGTGAACAACGCCGTGAAATTCCGCGAATGGTGGCGGCCGTTTGCGCCTTCGATGCTACGGGAAGTTGCCGGAGAGTACCTCGAGCACGCTTGCGATTCTCCATTCATGATCCTCACCAATCCCGTCAAGCCGGAAAAACGCAACGTGATTCCTTCGGTGACGCATGTGGATGGCAGCGCTCGGCCACAAACGGTCGAGAAAGAGATAAATCCTCTCTACTGGAACCTGATCAATGAATTTGGCAAGCGTACCGGCGTGCCCGTACTCATGAACACATCGTTCAATTTGCGCGGCGAAGCCATCGTGAATACTCCGACCGACGCCGTGCGGACGTTCTTCAGTTCAGGAATGGATGCTCTTGTCATCGGCAGCTACTTGGTGGAGAAATAGCATGGTTGTTGTACGCAAATGGATTGGAATGCTAATGCTTGGATTGCCTGCGCCTCTGCGATCGCTTCGGAAAGTGCCAGTCTTAGGGAATCTTGTCCATCTTTTCAGCCACTGGATTCTACCGGGGGAAGCAAAAGTGTGGCGGCGTGTCGAAGGCGGTCTGGGTCGGGGATTGTGGCTCGAACTTAATCCGCGCACCGGACAGCAATACTTGGAAGGCGACGTGGAACTTTCGGTCCAGAAGGTTCTGGCGGAGAGGCTCAAACCTGGCATGGTGTTTTACGATCTCGGTGCGAATATAGGATTTTTTTCGCTGATCGCCGCACGGCTGGCCGGAACCACAGGAAGAGTGTTCAGCTTTGAACCGGACCCGGTGATTGCAGGCCGCTTGCGCCGCAACATTGAGCGAAACGGTTTCACCAATGACACTGTCATCGAAGCAGGTATCTGGTCCGCAACCAGCACAGTGAATTTCCTCGCTTCGGATGTGTCTTCCCCGGACCGTGGCGTCGGTAAATTCGTTGTGGGAGATACGCAGGCACCGGGGACACCCACGCGTTGCGTCGCGCTGGACGATTTTGTCCGTACCGCTCCCCCGCCTGACGTCATCAAATGCGACGTCGAAGGGGCGGAGATTGAGGTTTTTCGCGGCGCCGGAAGATTGCTTGAAGCGCGGCACCCCCTGATCCTATGTGAGATGCATTCGGACGCGAACGAAAAGTTCTTGCGGGAATATTTTTGCCGATTTGGATACTGTGTCGAATCCGTTGATGACCTGCACGTCTTGGCTGTGCCGCAGCCTATTGTGAAATGAGAGTGGAACCGATCCTGGTGCCCGTTTGCGCCTTCAATGCTGAAGGAAGTTGCCGATGCGGTTCTCCGATGCGGAAATGCTACAAGATTTCCATCGCGACTTGCGTGTAGTATTCGCCTGCTGCGCCCAGTACCTTACATTTGCGGCGAAAGGCCGAAGCGTAATCGTAGAAAGCTCGCCATTCATGCAGAGGGTTGGCAAACTCATCAAAAATCAGGATCGAACCCGGCTGTAAGATCGGGTCGAGCGTGGCCAGCGTAAACATGGTGGACGAAAACAGGTCCCCGTCGTTATGAATCACCAGCCGGGAATGAGGGCTGAAATCCTTCAGGAAAGGCCGCAACGTATCGTTGAACCAGCCCTTGATAAACTGAATGCGCTTATCGTCGGTCTTAGGAATGACTCCTTCTACGGACATCGAACCCTTCTTGGCCTCTCCGGTGACACTGACCCAATCTTCCGGGATTCCCTCAAAAGAATCGAATCCAAAAAAACGGCTTTCCGGGTGAGTATTAATCGCGCTCCATTTGAAAAGAGAATCACCCCAGCGCACTCCAAATTCGAGGTAGTCGATGGGCTCTCCCCGCAACACTTTTGACTGTACATCGGCATACATGTCATACCTGCTCTTAAAGTACGGAAAGGAACCCTGCTGCTTGAGCCACTGATGCAAGTGCGCATTTCCGCCCAGCGCGTTCAAAAACTCTGCTTGGTTCCCGACAATGGCCGAGGCTAGGCGCTTTCTGCGAGGTTCACTGAGTACGCGCAAGAACTTGTACAAGATCGTTCTCCTTGAAACAGAAAATAACGCTACTCGGCACACCCTTCGAGAGGAAACTGTACTGCCGCGCCCCTTGAGGTCCCAAGCCTAAATTCCAATCGACGCGGCAGTATATCCCATTTCATCGGCTGCACTGATCTTGAACCGCAGCCGAAATAGCCTGGGAGTTACTTCCCCGGAAAACAGTTCAGGTCAGGGAATGGCACTTGTTTCAGTATGGACAACCCCGCCAGGGTAAATGTGGAACTGTTGACTTGTTCACGATAAAGTGAAACGGGATGCGCCAAATTTGAGTGCTGCGCAATAAAATCGGTCGGGATCCAAATTGAGCGACAAAATCAAGATTACCCAACGGACTTCCGCCCACCTGGATCTTACTCGGGGCGTATCGGCGTGCCCGTGCTCAAGACCACATGGTTTAGTTCGCAGGGCGAAACCATCGACAATACACTCACCGATGCCATGTGGACATTCTTCAGCTCGGGAATGGATGCACCGGTGATCAGCGGCTTTCTTGTGGAAAAATGAGCTTGGAGCGAATTACACCTCCGCCAGGCGGAGAGCCATACTAAATAAGAAATTCCAACTTGCGGCCCGCACATCGGTCCATTTGGATCTGATCCGTGGAGCCTGCGCTCTCGCCGTCATTCAGGACGACGTGACAGACTCCGGCAAGATCACTTACTAGAATAGCTGATTTGTCAGAATGCAACACATTGCAAGGGGGCACCCAGTGCATTCGTTTATGAAGGTTCTTGGGAAATCTTTGTACGTCAACTCCCTGCCGCCTGACCTGCTGAGAACTGACGCGTCCATCAATCGCGTAAAGCGCCTGTTCGTTCAATACGTTGATCTTGTCGAGATCGAGAATCATAGCTATTGCAACCGAACCTGCTGGTTCTGTCCGAACGTGTATCTCGACCGGCGCAGTGTCAACCACCTTATGTCGGAGGCAATCTTCGAAAAAATCATTGGCGATCTCGCGTCTGTCGATTATCAAAAGACGCTCGTTTGGTCGCGCTATCACGAACCGCTCGCGGACGAGTCGATTTACACACGCGTGGCACGAGCGCGGGCATTGCTGCCGAAGGCGTTGCTCGTTCTAACCAGCAACGGCGACTATCTTAACCGCCGCACTCTGAAGGCGCTTGAGGAAGCGAGGGTAGACCGATTGCTCCTCGACCTCTATCTTCCTGACCACCAGGAGGCTGACCCGGCAGAGCTTGCGACCGCGTTACAGAAATTTCAGGATCGCACGGGCCTCGCTACGGTGGAATGCAGTCCGCGCGAGTACGTGGTGAATGGCAGCTCCATCAAGATCACCATGGGTGCACCGATCTTCAGCATGGAAAGCATGTCGACCCGGGCTGGTCTGATGGAGATCCAGAAAATGCATTCGTATCACCGCACAGCCGTCTGCCTGGCGCCGATTCATCACGTCGTCATCGACTACAACGGCAAGGGCATGTTGTGCTGCCAAGTGCGCTCGGACGCTCCGCAACATCAAACCTCTGTCATTGGAGATCTAACTCAACCTGACTATTCCCTTTTCCACTTCTACCGTGATTTGGGTTCCGCGCGGGCCGGACTCGTATCGCCCGGTCAAAAGGGCGGTCCCTGCGAGAGTTGTGACGTCTCGGCTTCCGGTCCAAACCTTCTGGCGCGTCGTCCCGTATTTGCCACCGCTATGCGGGCAATGGGAATCGACCATGCTATCGGCAAAATTCATTCGTTGCGAGGGCGGAGGTACGAATGAAGGTAATGTGTCCCCGGCAATTTCGATCTGCGCCGACTCAATTTCGGGCTTGCCGCGGCATCCTGAATCGCTGCGCGGTGTCATCGCTATTGTGTGGTGCGGTCTACGTGACTCGCTTCCCAGCGTTGTTTAGCTGGGGGCCCCCTGGACTTACAAGGAGCCTGGCAGCTGGACTCTCAGGATCTATACCGCGCGTGGTGAGGCTTTGATGCTGGGCCTTGCCTTTAGCGTTGCGCAGGTTCCGAGTTCGTGCACGGTCGCATTCCGGCGGAGTGTGCTACAAGCGTGGACTCCGCGGGCAGGGGAAGTGGTTCGGTGACGGTTTCCATCCCCCCTCCCGAAAGCGATTCGCCATCCGTTGAAACGCCTGCCAATACGCACGTCCGACGCCGTCTGCTCCTGGTTTGTTCCCACGTGGTTCAGTACGCCTCACCCATTTTTCGCATGATGGCCAAGGATCCAAGATCTGACATTCTGGTCGCGTACTGCAGCATGCAGGGAGCGGAGTGCGGTATCGATCCCGGTTTCGGCGTTGAGCTTTCTTGGGATGAGCCGCAACTCGAGGGCTATCCCTGGGTCCACCCGCCAAACCGGGCCTGGCAACCCGGCGTCGACCGCTTCTTTGGTCTATTCAATCCAGGACTTTGGGATGTGATTCGCAAAGGAAAATTCGACGCTATGTACGTCAGCGGGTATTTCTATGCCAGCGCCTGGATTGCGATCCTTGCGGCGAGATGGCACGGCGTCCCGATCATTTTCACCACGGATGGTCACAACCTGCGCACCTGGAGCACGCAATCCCGGTGGAAACAGCGCTGTAAGAAATTTATAGTCCGGCGGATTTACGCGTTAGGAGCGGCGATCATGGCCGGCTCGTCGGGGACGATTGAACATCTGAAAGCCATTGGTGTTCCACCGAGCCGGATTCTCCTGGGCCGCAACGTTGTGGACAACCAGTGGTGGACCGAACGCGCCGCGAAGGTGGATCGCCACACCGTGCGCGCATCGTGGAATATCCCGGCCTCCGCAACCGTGGTGCTTTTCTGTGCCAAACTGCAACCCTGGAAAGCGCCCCAAGACGTTCTGGAAGCCTTTGCGCGCGCGAGTGTGCCGGGCTCTTTCCTTGTGTATGCCGGCGATGGCCCCCTTCGCGGCGCCCTCGAAGAGCGCGCCCGTGAACTCGGCTTGGGGGAGCGCGTCCGGCTGCTAGGCTTCGTGAACCAGTCGCAGCTTCCCTCCGTCTATCGCGCAGCGGATTTATTCGTTCTCCCCTCGCTGTACGAGCCGTTCGGTCTGGTCGTGAATGAAGCCATGCTGTGCGGCTGCCCGGTCGCGGTCAGTGATCGCGTGGGCGCGAAATATGATCTGGTTCGTGAAGGCCAGAATGGCTACATTTTCCCGACCGGGAACGTGGAGGTTCTGGCCGCGATTTTCCGGGACTTCCTTCCGGATCCGGAAAAACGTCAACGGATGGGCAACGCTGCGCGCCTGCGCATGGAAACCTGGTCGCCCCGCGAATACATCAATGCAGTGTCGGAAGCAGTGGAACGCGCCGCTGAGTCACGAGGTCGAAAGGCAGTGGGCTACAGCTAACCTTTCTGGAATCATCTCGCTTTTCGTGATTGCGGCATCGGATTGAGTCAGTGATAATTTCGCTGGATTCAATCCGGGGGAGACCGAGTTGTCATGCAGCTGAGCATTGGTGGATCCAGGGGCAATCGGCAAATCCAGGGCATGGTCATGGGCCTTATTGTCCTGGGAGTCATCTGGGAAATGGCCGGCTGGATCATTTCCGGCTCGGACCAAACGTTGATCTTTTTTGCAATGGGCATAGTCTTTGTTGCCGTGACCGTGCACATCTTGAACGATTGGCGATCCGGTGTTCTCCTCTTCTTGATTTGGCTTTTGTTTGAGGATATGTCGCGAAAGTACCTCGGCAATGGCACTATTCTATTTTTTGCCAAGGACGTACTGATTGGGATCGCCTACCTCTCGTTTTACTTTGCCAAGCGCCGCCACGAGGTGGAAGTGTTCAAGATTCCCTTCCTCGTCCCTCTCGGGATGTTTTTCGCGCTCGCGGTGATTCAGGTTTTCAACCCCTGGACTCCCAGCATTTTTTATGGATTGCTGGGACTGAAATTATATTTCTATTACGCTCCCCTCATGTTTCTTGGATACGCCATGATGAACCGTCCAGCGGATCTGGAGCGATTTTTGGTGGTCAATCTGGCTGCAGGGATTCTGATTGCCGGGTTGGGGATTGCCCAGTCCGCGCTGGGCGTAACCTTCCTGAATCCGGAGGACATGGCGCCAGAACTGTATTCCTTGTCACACACGCTCCGCTATTCGCCCATTACTCATTCCGCATCCCAGGTAACCAGTTCGGTTTTTGTCAGTTCTGGTCGTTTTTCTTTCTATTTGATTCTTCTGTGGATTCTGGCATTTGGGGCCCAGGGTTACCTCTTGTTGTGCCGGCGTCCCGGGGCGAAGTATGGATTCATCGGCATTGGCGTTGTTACCGTTGCCGTCATGATTACGGGCACGCGCACGCCATTCGTTTTCATGCTGGCCAGCGCGTTGATGATGACCTCTGCCTTCCTTTGGGGCGCGCCGTGGAAGTGGGGACAGGGACACCGCCTTGTAAAGGCCCTCCGCCGGAGCTTTTTTATTGGTGCGGTGGGTGTGCTCCTGATGGCCGAAGTTTTTCCGCTAGTGTTGGGAGACCACTGGAGGTATTTGTCAGAAACGCTAACGGTTACTGGCGAAGGTTCCGAGTTGCAAAACCGTGGCTGGGATTATCCGACGAAGAATTTGATGTTTGCTCTTGACCACGACCGTTGGGTTGAGGGTTACGGCACCGGTGTGAATTCGCTTGGGATGCAATACGTCGAGCGTTTGACAGACGTGCCTGCGCCAACTGTCAACGTGGAAAGTGGCTTTGGCGCCCTCATCGTAGAAATGGGGATCCTCGGTCCAATTCTGTGGGTATTTTGGGTTTCCGTTCTGCTTTGGTCAGCATGGAAAGTGGTCAGACAACTTCGCCAGACGGTTTATTTTCCCATTGCCTTTGCGATTTGGTGGTACGCCGTCGTGCTTCTCATCATGCTTGTTTATTTCGGTCTTCAGGCGTACCAGAACTATGTGAACAATGCTTTTCTCTGGCTGCTGATTGGAATCCTGTACCGACTTCCCAAACTGGCGCAAATGCCGCAACCGGTACCTATACCCAAGCATGCTCGCGACATGGAACGCTGGCAACTTGCGACCGGTGAAAGATAGGCCGTCCGGCAGCAACCTGCCGCAATTGTTCTGCGTTGGGCCGCCGCCGGGGGGATTAGTGCGTTTATATAGAGCAATTAGCATCGGCTGATTTTTCAATTCGCAATGCGCATCAGAACTACGGGGACCTTTATTCGATTGTTGTAGATGCGCGAGTAACCGGCCAGGATTTCAACCGATGTCCGGGCCTCGGGAACCAAACTTCCTTGCTTTTCGCACTCCTCAAAGACAGCGGCCACCGCGGGCGGATAATCCGGTGATTTCACAACCCAGCGCACATCCTGCTCATGCAAGAATTCGAGTAGCGTCGTCGGGCTTGTCAGTTGGTCCGGGTGCACGGCCCATGACGTCGCAGGGTCCCCATTCATGTAGGGAACTCTGAGGTAGTACAAATGGCTGAAGAAGACTATCGCTTTCCCTTCGCGGTGTTCCAGTGCCGCATTGACAAACCTGGCAGTCTGATAGTCAGGCGCCATCCGATTTAGGAAGGCTTCCTTGGACTCCAGACCCAGTGCGACCGGCAGGAAGTCCTTGGAGTATCCCGCATCCAAAGCAAGAGAAAATAGGCCGAACACAACCAGTGTCACGGCGCACCCATAACGCATTGCCCAGCGGCCTTCCGAAAATGCAACAGCCGCTCCGGAAAGGACCAGGGCAAGCGCCAACGGATACGCTGGCAGCAAGAATCGTCCCATCTGGGTGGTCAGAGCGTTCGAAAAAAACAGGGAAAGCCACAGCACGCCAGAAAGCCACACCGTTTGCGACCGCCATTTGCAAAACAACAAGAGGGGCACAAACGCCACGACGATTGGCCCGAAGTAAATCCCAAGACCGTATTTCTCGCCGTGTAAGATCATAGCGACGGAATACCACAGGATCTGAAGCGGTTCCCTCGAAAACACCCAAGCGCGCGTGTCGGCTTGAAGGGATTGCATGCCATAGGGGTTTGCGGCAATTCTGCCCATCCAATGGCCCAAGAACGGGAAAAACGGGTCGCCCGTCCATGCCATGTTCCGCAACTGCGGGAGCGCACCGCTTGCCACAGCCGCAAGCGTTGACAACGTGGTGCACCAGATCGAGCTCGAAAGCCAAAGCACGCAGAGGATGACTACAAATGGAACAATCCATCCGGTGTACTTAATACCTGCGGCGGCGCCGGAATAGAAACTGGCAAGTATTAGCCAGCGATTGTTTCTTGGAAGGGCTGTTTGACCCACGGCCAGAACTGCAAGCAGTATGTAAAAGGCCATCCAGATGTCAGGCGTTCCCGCGGTGGTGATTTGCCAGAACACCAATGGGGTCGCCACAAAGATGAGCACGGCAACAAGTGCCCACTCCACTGGCATCCACTGCCGTGCCAACTGAAATAGCGCAACTGCCGCTGCGCAACCTCCAACAAAAATTAGGATAAGCGAGATGCGGTCACTGCCCAGGGCCAGACCCAGCCCGATGAGTTCATGTCCGAGCCCCGTGAGAAAGCTATGCGTTAGCCAAAAAAGTGGCCTGTCGGGATTGCCAAGATTGAGAAGCGGGCCAGTAAAATGATAGTGCATCGCGTCGGACCCGGATAGTGGCGCCGTCGACAGGACCGCTTCAAGGGCAAGGAAAAACCCGATACCGATCGTAAGAAGCTTTGCTGCCCGTGCGGTAACCACTGCCGAGAAACTCAGCCAGACCTCCTTACTGAGATGAGGCAGCGTGCTCCATCCTCGACCCGAAGCACCTGCTATTGCTACAAGGAGAATAACGACTTTGACGCGCGTAAGTCCGGTTGCAAGTTCAACGAGCCCGAGTAGAAATTGCAGGACTGCGAAGCCGATGCCTGCGGAGAAAAGAATGTTGTCGAGCGGGTCAGAAATGCTGAAAGCAGCGAGTTCCAGAGTGCGGTTCCCAAACGCCACTGAAATTAGTAGGATGGCGCATGCCACAATCATGCAAACTGCGGCCGTAATTAAGGCCATAGTTTACCCAGCCATGGCAGGCGAGAGACGATCAGTCCCCGGAATTGTTCGTAATAGAAGACGTTCACGAGCAGCAGCCACAGCAGAAAAATCGCCGTGCCTACCTTTTTCCTTGGTGTGAGATCCACGCGTTTCTTTCTCCCGGCCAAGAGCAGCCATATTAACATACGCTCGAACTTGACCGGTTTGTTTCTAGGGTGACGTAATTTTGAGTGTGTAAAAAGGAAGAGGGTGTAGGTTTTGTTGTGACGAGCAACAAAATCTCCGGTAAAGGAGCCTACACCCAAATGCGGATCAAGAATAACACACAGCGGTTTGAGATATTTGTACGGGACATGCAAGAGAGCTTTTGGGGCGATTTCCAAGGACGGACTCGGGAAACGCTGCAGAAGCTGCTGGAAAGCGACTCCCAGCAGCAGATGGCCGAGTATCTGGGACTAAAATGGCATGAACGACCGGCGGCAGAAGCGGGGCGGATCGACTACCGAAACGGGTTTTACGAGCGCGCGTATGTCACGCCGCTCGGAGTGCTTCGTTTTCGCGTGTCACGGACGCGGCTGCGTTCGTTTCTGCCGCGGGGGATGCGGGCGCTGGAGCGGCGCAGTCCGGAGGTGAGCGAGATGATTCGGCAAGCGTTCTTGCGCGGGATCTCGACGCGCGGGGTGGGCCGGGTGGTATCGCTGTTGACCGGAGAGCCGGTGAGCGCGCAGACGGTTTCGCGGCTGACGCGGGTGCTGGACGAACAGGTGGAGAAGTACCACCACGCGCCGCTGGGCGATGACTGGTGCTACCTGATGCTGGACGGCGTGTGGCTGAAAGTGCGGCGGGCGTTTGGACCGCAGAAAGTGCTGCTGTTAGTGGCCTAAGGTGTGCGCACCGACGGACGCCGTCAGCTGCTGGCCTTTGTGCGTGCTAAGAGCGAAAGCCAGGCGGGTTGGGAAGGATTGCTGAACGATCTGTATCGCCGTGGATTGCGGGGCCAGCGGTTGCAGTTGGTGATCACGGACGGCTGTCCGGGCCTGGCAGCGGCGATTCCGGCCGTGTACCCGCGAGCGCGGCACCAGCGCTGCTGGGTGCACAAGATGCGAAACCTGTGCGAGGCGGTGCGCCGCAGCGATCATGACGAAGTGAAGCGGGACGCTCAACGCATCTATCAAGCCGCCAGCTTGGCCGCTGCGCGAAGGGCATTCGAGGGGTTCCGGTTTCGCTGGCAGGCCAAGTATTGCAAGGTAGTGAGGCGCCTGGAGCAGGATCTGCCTGCACTGCTGACGTTTTTCGAGTTTCCCCGATACCTGTGGCGGAAACTGCGTACCACCAACGCGATCGAAAGGTGCTTTGTCGAGGTGCGGCGGAGAACTCGGCCGATGGTCGTGTTCATCAACGTCAAAAGCGTGGATCGGATCATCTATGCGATTTTCAGTCGTTGTAACGAGGACTGGAAAACCCACACCCTCAAACTATTTACACAGGCAGCTTGACGTCACCTAGGGCCCCGATCAAGTGGGGCTGGAACTGCTGCCTTGTTCAGGCTAAAGTAGCCAGCGAATGACATAATGAATTTGATAAAGGCCCTGACGGAGCAGTTTGCAGGGACATGGAAATGTTGAGCGTTGACGATGAAGTCCAAGAGAACCGGCGGAAAATGATCCGGATCAACAAGTAGGGCCGTGTTGGCTTATGCCTAAGCCCCGCGTCGCAGTAGTTTCCCCCTTCATTGATAAGCGCCACGGCACCGAGCGAAGCGTCGCGGAGTGCCTCCGGCGTCTCTCTAGCGAATACGAGATTCACGTTTACAGCCAGCGCGTCGAAGATTTGGATCTCGACACGATCACTTGGCACCGCGTTCCTGCACTCCCCGGTCCTCATATCCTTGGATTTTGCTGGTGGTTCCTGGCGAACCATTTCTGGCGATGGCGGGACCGGATATTTCGCGGGCTTGCTCCGGGAATTGTTTTTTCACCGGGGATCAATTGTCTGGACGCGGATGTGATTCACGTACATGTTGTGTTCGCGCAATTGCAGGAACGCATGAAAGAGCAGTTGCTGTTCCAGCGAAGCCCGTGGAATACCTGGCACGAAATACTTCACCGGAGGTTGTACTACTCGTTGATCTCATTTCTGGAGCGCCGAATTTATCCTCAGCCTATTGTTCCACTCGTAGTTGTTTCTCACAAAACGGCCGCGGACCTGGCCCGGTTGTATGGCCGCACCAGCAATGTCGACGTCGCGTACCACGGGATCGACCTGCAGCGCTTCGGTCCCCTGCGCCGCGCCGCGCTTCGCGACGAGGCCCGGCAGCAGCTTTCTCTCTCCGCGGAGAATTTTGCTGTGCTGCTGATCGGTAACGATTGGAAAAGCAAAGGCCTTCCGTGCTTAATCAACGCGGTAGGACATCTTGGCAACCCGGACGTTGACATCCTCGTGGTCGGTAGCGACAATCCTGCCCCGTTCCAAAACGCGATCCGGGACCACGGGTTGATGGGCCGTGTCCGCTTTCTTCCTCCCCGGCCTGATGTGGAATTCTATTACGCGGCAGCCGACGCCTACGCCAGTCCAACGCGCGAAGATTCATTCGGCCTGCCGACCGCCGAGGCCATGGCCTGCGGACTTCCTGTCATCACTTCGCGCGCCGCTGGCGTATCGGAATTGATTTATACCGGAGAAGACAGCTTCGTCCTGGAAGACCCATCGGATTTTCTGAGCTTGTCAAAGATCTTACAGCAGTTGGTGAATGATCCGGTTTTGCGCGGCCGGATTGCCGAACAAGCGGTCGTTACCGCGAGTCAATTGACCTGGGAAAATACGGCGACACACATTCGTGCAGCCTGGGAACAGGCGCGCAAAGAACGCGCCTCCCGGCAAAACAAATGATAGTGGGACTGTTTACGGAACTGCTTTCAACCGGTGGCGTCCAGCGCGCAGGCCGCCACGTCGCCGCCGTCGTGGCAGAGTTTGCCGCTGAGCGCGGCGTTCCATACAGGTTCCTGTGCCTTAATGATCCCCAGGGGCTGCATACCGTGCGTGTCGGCCCTAGCGAATTTTCTGTTTCGGGGTACGCGCGGAGCAAATCACAATTCGTGTTCGCGGCGATGCGTGCTGCGGGCCGCAAGCCGTCGTTGGTGATTGCTCTGCACCCGCATCTGGCACCCATCCTTTGGATGATGAAGGCGCGCTCCCGAAAATTTCGCTCGATCGTTTTTGCGCATGGAATTGAAGTATGGCAACCCCTCGGCTGGCCGCGCGGCGCCGCTCTCCCGCAGGCGGACCTGGTGATCGGGCCAAGTGCCGACACCGTGCAGCACTTGATCTCCGATCAGGGAGTGGACCCCGGAAAAGTTCAGCGCCTTCCCTGGGGCCTTGACCCCGAATTTGAAGCGCGCGTTGCTGCATGCGTTCAGACGACTCTTCCCCGCGATTTTCCTCTAAACGCGCGAATCGTTCTTACCGTGAGCCGATGGGATCCGGCGGATCGTTATAAAGGTGGCGATACGTTGATTGCCGCGCTGCCGCAGGTGTTGCGGAAGCTGCCGGACGCGTTTCTCGTGCTCGTCGGCGATGGGGAAGACCGGCCCAGACTCGAACAGATGGCCCGCGACTTGGGAGTTTCCGATCACACGCGCTTCCTCTATGGGTTAACCCAGGACGAACTCTTTTCCTGCTATGCCAACTGTCAGGTATTCGCGTTGCCCAGCCGTGGGGAAGGATTTGGGTTTGTGTATTTGGAGGCCATGGCTTTTGGAAAGCCGGTAATTGGCGGGGCGCATGGAGGCGCTGTTGACGTGATTGAAGATGGCGTGACTGGCTGCCTAGTTCCGCATGGCGATATCGAGCGTCTTTCCCGTGCGCTGGAAATACTCCTGGCCGATCCCGTGCGCGCCGCGCAAATGGGCGCACGGGGGCGAGACCGCCTCGCCCAGAAATTCTCCTTCGAACAGTTTCGAATTCAGATGACGCATCTTCTGGACGGCGTGCTTACTCATAAGCACTAGATAGCGGATGTGCGGATGAGGGTGTCTGGCGCCAGAGTATAATCCACTGCGGGGAACCCAATTTAAGGTCTTTTTAAGGTTGACGCGCGATCGGAGTCCTCTGCGCATGCGCCTGTTGAATGTCACGCAATCCTATCACCCCTTCATGGATAAGGGCGGGCCCGCCTTCAAGGTTAGGTCGCTGGCGCGCGGAATGGCCGCTGCCGGTCATGAGGTAACGGTCCTCACTGCCAACCTGGGTTTTGATGCAGCCAGGCGAGAGATTGCTCACGCGGCGCCGAGCCCGTGGGGATTTGAAGCGAAGGAAGACGGTGTGGAAGTTATTTATCTTCGCACCAGCGCGCGCTATCGAGCCTTGACCTGGAATCCGGGCGTTGCAGATTTCTGCAGGGAGCGCCTCAAGTCCTACGATCTCGTCCATATCTATGGTCTCTATGATTTGATTGGCCCGCGCGTCGCCAGCGCGTGCCGCCGGATCGGCCGGCCCTACGTGGTGGAACCCATGGGGATGTTTCAGCCGATAGTGCGAAGTTTTCTGTCGAAACGCCTGTATCACGCTCTTCTCGGGAAGGCCATGTTGCGCGGAGCGAGGCGCTTGATCGCGACCGCCGAACAAGAGCGTGAGGAATTACTTGCAGGTGGCATCCCGGACGGCAAGATTGTTGTGCGCCGCAATGGAATCGATGTCCCGGGAAGCTTTCCTCCCCCAGGTCGCTTCCGTAACCAATGGGACATATCTACAGATGTTAAACTTGTACTTTTCCTGGGACGTCTTGTATCAAAGAAGAGCCCGGACTTGATGATCGATGCGTTTTCGCGCTGGCATCGGCAAGGCAACGGCCACGGCCGGTCCGTTCTGGTTGTGGCGGGCCCGGATGAAGGCGATGGTTTTCGCCAGCGCCTCGAAGCTCAGGCCGCGCGGATAGGGTTGAACGGGGGAGTAATGTTCACGGGACCGCTATACGGAGATGCCAAATGGGCCGCCTACCGGGACGCGGACTTGTTTGTCTTGCCATCTCAAAATGAAAATTTTGGAAATACGGCAGCGGAAGCGGTCGCTTGCGGGACGCCCGTCTTGGTGACGGATCGCTGCGGAATTGCGCCGATTATCAGCCAGCGCGCCGGCGTCGTGGTTCCGCACGATTGCGCCGCGCTCGAAGCAGGGCTTGGAAAAATTCTGGATGACCCCGCATTCGCTGCGCGTTTGCGCACGGGATGCAAAGAAGTGGCGCGTTCTCTTGGCTGGGCGGAGCCGCTGGCGGAGATGGAATCCCTCTACCGGATACTGATTTCAGAGAGGCCCAACGGATGAAGCAATATCCCGCCCTTCGGGTAATCTGGTATCTAGTAAACGTGCTTCTGGCCGTTTCTTTCGTCGCCGTCCTGTACAGCGCTGCCTGGGAATATTCGACGCGCAGTTATTTGAAGGGCTTTTCGGATGCCATTATCCCTTCCTCCGACAGTTCGGAACAGAAGGTCGAAGCAATTCTTGCCTGGATGGCCCATGGTCCCGCGCGGCGGACGACCCCCGATGACAACGTCATGGACCACCGTAATCCGGAGGATACCCTCAACGTTCAGGACCTTCTGAATGTGTGCGGCACGGCAACAAACGCGTTTGTGAACCTTGCGCAAAGCAGCGGCTTGCCGGCCCGGCGCCTGCTTCTGCTGAACGAAGAACGAGTCAGTAAGCATGTTGTTGTAGAGGTCCTAATTGACAATCGCTGGATCATCGTGGATCCGTCCTACCGTACAATGCTTCGGCTGCCCGATGGCAATTTGGTGACCCGCGCGCAGCTTCAAAACCCCGAAATTTTCCACGCCGCCACACGGGCCATTCCCGGCTACCCGCAAGAATATTCCTATGAGCAAACCGTTCATGTCCGCATTGGAAGAATTCCCTGGATTGGGAAATACCTCCGCACAACTTTCACCTACCTCTGGCCATCCTGGGAGGAATCGATCAACTGGACTTTGCTGGTCGAGCGCGAATCGTTTGCCATGCTGGTTCTTTCCTGTCTTTTGCTGTGCTTTGCGCTGGGGGTGCGACTATTTCTGAGTTGGTATAGTTCCCGGCGGCTTGGCATCGCTCGCATTCGGTTGCGCGATCAGCTCAGACGTGCGGGGCAGGTTCTGGTTGGCAGCTCCTCTAGTTGACCTGATCTGGAATCCCAGGCACAACGGCAATCCTGCAGGCTCTCGAGAGCATTCCAGACGCAGGCGTGTTAGCCGGGAACGCGTTGCTGCAAATTTCCAATCGAAAAAAACCGTATCATTGAATTTACCGGATTTTGCGGCATAGGATTTGATATTGTGTGCCGAGAGGCAATCGGTGCACTAAATCCTCGATTTTCCGAAGCGCGCGCAGCGCACGCGGAAAGATGAATCGAAAGTCAGTGCGCAGGATTTCGAACCCTCCCGACTTCAAAAAAGAGCGTGCTTCCGGCGGCGTGAGCATAATCGCGTCGCGATCGAACGCGCAGCGTGACATCACATACCGTGTTGCAAGGCTCCAGGGATTGTTTTCCCAAAAGGCGAAAAGGCCACCCACGCGCACTGCTCGATTCACCAGAGCGAGCGCTGCGGCGCGCTGCGCCGGAGGGATATGGTGAAATACTCCGTTGCAGTAGGCCAGATCCATTTGCCCGGCCGCATGGAATTCACCTATGGCCTCATAGCGGATCCGTTCGGTTGCGTAGCGTTTTCTCGCAATTTCGAGTGATTTGGCGGACACATCAATGCCGACGGCGGACCTAGCATCGAGCGCCTTAAGCAGCAGTGGCGTTGTTGCTCCATCGCCGCAGCCAAAATCCAGCAGAACCTTGGGGGTCTCCTTCGCCTCGCGCAGACAGCGCTTGAGCCACGCGACCCGGCCTTCCGCAAAAAATTCCCGGCTTTCGCCGGCCGGAGCAATCGCTGCCGACAAGGCCTGTTCATAAGCTGCCGCATACTCGTCAAACAGATCGCCGGCGTCACTCATCGGCGCGCCATCCCCAGGACGCTGAGGAAAAAACTGGAAAGAATCACCTGAAATCCCAGCGTAAAAGACACCAACCCGGGAATTACGATTCGAAGTGATGTGGCTGGATCGAGTGGGCCGAAGTTGTGGCTCCGCCAGTACTCCAGGCCGAGCACCCACGCGCCCGTTCCGACCAGGAGCAGCAGGAATCCCGCGACCAGGCCGGTTTCCAGGGTCACGTAATGAAATAACCGCGAGAGACGCGGATCTTCCGGCAGCAATCCCTCGGAAATCGCGAAGACCTTGGTAAACGTGGCGAAAACGACAGACTGAAAACCGATCAGAATAGCCATGGCCCCGAATAACAGAGTGTCAATATCAAATCCGACGTTCCCAACCATTCTTGGCCCCGGGAGCAAGAGCGCGCTCACAACGGCTCCTAGCACAAATAGTGCGATGCCAGGATAAAGAAACAGCCAGCGTGGACTGTAAAGCAAGAGAAATCGCAAGTGCCGCCAGCCATCACGCCAGGTACGCAAATGCGGCGTGCGGTCGCGCCCATCCGGGGAAAGAGTCGTGGGGATCTCCGTAATGCGCAACCCGAATGCCGTGGCCTTCACCACCATTTCGCTGGCGAATTCCATCCCCAGTGTGCGCAGTCCGAGGCGTTCAATCGCATCCTTGCGAAATGCCCGCAGGCCGCAATGAAAATCGCCCACAGGACTCCTGAAGAATAATCGTCCAATTCCCGTGAGAACGGGATTCCCGAGGTAGCGATGCAGAGGCGGCATCGCACCCGGCAGGATGCCGCCCTGGAAGCGGTTTCCCATCACCAGGTCGTAGCCCTCCCGCATCTTGTCAACGAACGCGCCCAGGTGCGAGAAATCGTAACTATCATCCGCGTCGCCCATTAAGATAAAACGGCCGCGCGCGGCTGCGATCCCTCCGCGTAACGCGCTTCCGTAACCGCGCGTCTCGATCGGAACGACTCGGGCGCCAAGCTCAGCGGCGATTTCCCGCGATCCATCCGTACTGCCATTATCGGCGACGATCACTTCTCCCCGGATTCCATGCCGGTCCATCGCATCGAGCACTTTCTTAACGCAGATTCCGACCGTCGCGCTCTCGTTCAAGCAAGGCATCACCACGGAGAGTTCGACGTCGTCCCCGCTTTCTGGTCCTCGTTGGGCGATTTGCGTTTCCGTTGCCAATTTTATCGTCGAGACCCCGAGCCATCACGCCACGGCACATCCGTAACTGCAAGCACTTTAACCCACCGTGCCCAGCGCGAAAAGGCCGACGGTCTAAAGTATAAACCTTGCCTTCGCATTCAATTAGGGCGGGCCAGTCATTTCATACCGCGACATGCGGGGCGGGTCTGCATCCGGTTCGACCAGCCAGACATCGCGGTTGTGAAAATAATCGAGCAGGGGGCGGAGGTTGATGCCGGGAATCTCTCTGGCCCAGACAATTTTGGAGTGGTCGATGTCAGCGTCGTTGTTAATCCATTGTCCGCCGTCGCTGACCTGCCCGTAATGAACGACGATCAAGTGCTGTCCGGGCAGGGCATCGAGTTCTTTTATGAATTTCGCGCGATACGTGAAATCGGAAGGCTTCGCGTTGACAAACGGCATGATGCCGCCGCGCTGATTGAATGGCGACAGAATGAGCGCGAACAAAATGCATGCTCGCGTAATTCCAATACCGACGGGCCGTCCTTGGTGACCGAAACGCCGGACGTGGCGGAGCGCTTGTGTCAATAATCCAAAAACAACTGCGGTGGCCGGCGCCGCGTAATGGGGCAGAAACCAGAAGATCGCATACCATGCCAGGGCGCACAATCCAATCTGGATGCTGAGATAGCGGGTTCTGCGGTCGCGCAACACCCAGGGCAAAGCCAGCAACAGGGCACACAATTCAGGCCACAGGTAAAAATACACAAACTTCAAAATCAGCGTGCCGGCGTGGCTCACGATTCTGCCGGCGCTATCAATGCGGTTTCTTTCCCAATAGCGGCGAGCCCAGCCATTGTAGAAATATTCAAACTGGGCGTTCGCATAGTGGCGTTCTGGAAGGGGCGCCTGCCAGATTAAGTCTGGCATGGTCGCATACGTCCGCTCATTCAGCACTTCCGGGAAAAGCAGCGGCTTTCCGGTAAGCCGCTGGTTGTAGTAACCGATGAAGATTCCGCACAGCAGCATGACAGTACAAAATGGAATCAACAGTCGCGGGAGCGTCGTGCGCCACGGCGGGCTTTGCGCGCTGCATAGCCACCAGAAAAGAGCCAGGAGCGCGGGCACGCAGATCACCAGTCCTTCGACCGGTCGGCTGTTGGCCAGAATCGTTGCGCCGAGACCCAGCAGCAACGCGTCACGCGCTCGCGCAAAATGCTTGATGCGCGGCAAGGCGCCAAGCACCAGCGCCCCGCCAATCGCGGGAACGGCGCCGCCCCAGTAGCTCTGGATCCAATAGCTGGAAATCCCCAGGCGCAGCAGCACCAGCACGCCGCCGAGCAGCGCCCAGCGCGGCGGCATCCATCCCTGCAGCATCCACAACGCGGCCGCGCTCATCGCCGCAGCGCTGAACAGCACGCCGATCCACGGGTGGCCGAGCAATTGGCCGATCGCGAGTACCGCGCCTTGTGCCGGCGGGTACTTGGACATGTACGTGGGATGTTGATTGACGTGAATCGTGTCGAAGAAAATCCATAAGGGATGCGTGGGATTAGTCAGGCGGCCGTGGGAGAAGGTATCACCCGCAAGGAGATGGACGAACTCGTCCTGAATCACAGGCACGGGAATCGGAAACAGCCAGAGTAGGCTCACGGGCAGAAGAATCGCGGCGGCCATCAGGCAAACAACCGCCAGATTCTTTTTCCGCGCGAGGCGGATGCCCCATCGCTCGATGGCGCTGAAAAAAGTGTCGCCCAGCAGGGGGAAGCGCCAGGCCACCAACAGGAAAAATGCAAAAACCGCGTCGCAAATGATTTCCGTGTAGCCGAGGCGGTTGACCGCGATGGCAAGGATATTTTTAAGAACGTCGATGGGAGTGCGCTCCGGTTGGCATGCGCAAGCTTGTAGCACATTGGGCGTGGGGAGAAAAGGTGAGGGTTGCTGCGAGGTGGTGAGTTAGTCAGCGGGCTGGTAGGACAGGCTTCAGCCTGTCAGGTTTTCGTTCAGCTTTTCATCCGCCAAGTAGGCAACCAACCAAAAACCAAAGGCAGACAGGCGGAGGCCAGTCCTACTGAAAAGCTGGGCACACTTTCACGAAAATCAAAGGCACATAAGCTGAAGCTTATGCTACTGATTGTTCGTGCTGCACGAAGGACTGGGGACACCATAAGGAATCCATGGCGATGATAATGACGAACAAAACGAATTGGAGCGCAAGGGGACGGTGGATGATCGCGCTGCTGGCGCTTTTTGCCGGCGCGGGAATCGCGCATGCGCAATGGTCGCGCAAAGACGACATTGTGTTCAATGTGCAGGGGCGCCCCATGGCGGGCGCGACCGTGCGCGTGTGCACATCCGCCGCGACCGGGCAGCCGTGCTCGCCTCTCGCGCTGATTTACTCCGATGCCGGGCTGACGCAGGCCCTGGCGAATCCGCTCTCCGCCGATGGACTGGGCAATTACACGTTTTACGCTGCGCCGGGGCGCTATGAAATTGAGATCAGCGGGCCGGGGATCACCACTAAGCAACTGCCCAACGTGATCCTGCCGAGCGATCCCACCGCGCCGACGTTCACCACGGTGACTACGACCAGCGGGATCTCCGCGTTTTCGCTGTCGCTCACTGGAAACCTGACGGTCAGCGGCTCGACGGCGGTCTCTGGAACGCTGACGGTGGGCGGCGCGCCGGTGGCATCGACCGGCGTGGATAACCAGTGGACGGCAAATCAGCGGTTCGGTGGCCCAATTCCGTACCGCGACTTCACGAGGTACATGCCTCCTGGAGGCTGTAGCTCGACGAACACCAATGATCCACCGGCAACCGGAACGATCGGCAGCAGCTCCAACACGCTGACAGTTTCGAGCGCAGCGGATTTTAAGACCGGCTGCGGCATCGCTGTCACAGGCGCCGGACCTACCGCTACCCTGACAATGGCTTCTACTGCGACTGGCTCAGTCACGCGCTGCGCCAATCCCCCTTCTTGTTCAAGCGTTTCCGGCACGCAAGTCATGTTCACTGTCGGGAGCGGCAGCATCCCTCTGTCTCCGGGGATAGGGAACGGTCAGGATTACGCCGGACTCGTGATCGTGACCGGATGCTCTGACTCTAATCTCAACACGACGACTACGGGATGGGTGCTGGACTTCGGAACTCCGGTGACACAATTTGTCTATGTCACCGCAGGATCAAGCGGCACTACGGCGACGGGATGCACAGCGACTTTCTACTCCGGGTGGGCGCATGGGATAACCGGATCGACCACGTACAACTACATGGTTGCCCCGGTAGACTCACAGGGAGGCGTCGGCCCGGCAGTCGGCCCCATCACGATTACCAACGGCAACGCTACACTCACTCCGTTTAATTATAACTGGATCGGGTTTCAAGCTGCTCCGGGCGTTCGCATGTACGCGATCTACAGCGACAAGGGGCTAGGCGGGGCGTACACCTGCATCAATATGGCCTACACGACGGGCTATTCCGACTGGGGGATTTATCTTAACTCGCCCTTTGGATGCCCTCCCTACGTTCCGTCCATGCCGCCAGTAAGCGCGACAGCGGAAACTCTTTACACTACGATCACCGCAGGTGGGGGCACGACCTCTCTCACGCTGGCCGCTGCCGCGTCGAACAACGCCAGTTCACAAAACGTCTACGATGACGTGTCTACCTTCCTAAATTCGTGTGTCAGCGATTCGCTTGCGGATCAGAAACCAGCGGCGGGAAACAATTACAGAACTGTCAGTGCTGCGGGTTGCTACATTCCATATGGCCGTTGGCCCTTCGCTGCCGACATGCCCACAGACACAATCGCCGTTGGTAACGGAGGAGGAGTACGTATCGAGGTCGCTGGAACCGTCGATCTTCAAACTTGGCCCTGGATCGTCGGGAGTTCCTATTCGATTATTGGCAAGGGATATTCAGGCGGTCTGCTCAATGGAATGGGCTTTCCAACGACCCTCATATACTTTAGTCATCTCTCGCCAGCCGGTTTCATCGTGGAAGGTAATGGCGACGACATCGAAAATTTCAACGTCTACGGCTCGTTGGGTCACGCCATGATGTTGACGACCGATCCATCCTCAGCGCAGGGTGCAGCCGCTTTCCAGGGAAGGAATCTCAACCTTAATCCGTACAACACCTATAGCACGGGCGTTCCGTTGATGATTGACGGCAACACCATCTTCGCCTATTTCGAGAACATGAATTTCTACCCCAGTTCGACTGGGTTTCCCGCTTCCGTAAACTTCACTAACATGCGGTACGGCGGCGGCAACCATGTGGACATCACGTTCAACAACATTATGACCCAGTGGCATGGGTTTGTTGTGGATTCACCGGGCGGAAAACTAAGTCAAGGACTGACCAGCTTTGAGGTCCAAGGGTATTGGTCGAGCGAGGAACACGGGCAATATACAACGGGTGGCATGATCGGGATTGATACGGGTACAGCGGGAGGGACTCCGGGTGTGGGAGTGTCGCCATCAGGTCACATCGGCGGCGTGTACATCGAAAACATGCATGACAATGCCGACGCCTCGAACAGATATTTGACCTCTTACTTGGGTAGCGTGAGCAACACTGGCACAATTTATCTAAACAATTCCGATACGTTCATCACCCAGCCACTTTGTCTCAACGGTTCCCCGAACTGCGTCAACGGCAATACGTTCACAGTGATAACCAGAACGCCGCAATACCCCAACAGGTCGTTTTTCGTAGGCCCTGTCGCCAATCAGCAGTACCTAATGCACAATGGCCTATTGTTCACCAATCCAGCGTATGCCCCTACTTACCCAGATTTTGCGCACGAAATTCCAGCCCCTACTTATCTTTCTGTTAGCGGAACTGGATCGGGAAGCCTCTCAGCAGGAACATATTGCTTCATTGTGGTTGGCGAAGATTCACAGAGTATACCCGGCCTGACGATGCCGACACCAGAGGTCTGCCAGACGGTGGGAGCGTCTGCTTCCATTTCCCTGTTTTGGCAACTGGCAAGGGATAACATGAACCCTGAGTTCAGAATCTACTTCGGAAGTTCAGGTGCGGAAAATAATTACTTCCGCCAGGCAGCGGCAAACAGTACGAACCAGACTTTCACGCTCACCACAACCGCAGGCGAAACATCAGGCACTCCGCCATCGCCGAACGCAACAGGCACGGCATACTCGGACTGGATAAGCGATGAACGCGCCAGCTGTCTTCGGTGCGTCCCGAACAATGCGGCAAATCCGACAGGCGGCGGTCCCGTATGGCAGTTGGGGATAGGCGAGCCCAGCCCGCCGTCGGGAGATGAACTGGCCGTCAAAGGCGGTGTGCTGGACGCGGAAAGCGGCTTCAAATCCGCGCTGGCGACCAAGTCGGCGAATTATACGCTGACGACTTCGGACAACTGGGTGAACGTCACGGGAACAACCACCATCACCGTGCCGCACGCCAGCACCGGAAACCGTTGGGTGGTTTTCAACTCGGGGTCGAACACGGTAACCGTCCAGGCCGACAGCGGAAACATCAACGGCGGGGCCAATATCACGCTCTCCGCGAATACTGGCAAGGAAATTGTCTGCGACGGCACAAATTGTTTTGCGCATTAAGTAGCGCCTGCTTCAGCTTTTCTGAGGTTGGTTTGCAATTCCATGATGCAAGATCACTATCAGACAGGTTGAAAAGTCTGTCTGGGTTTCGTACAGATGAAAACCAAAATCCGGCAGGCTGAAGCCTGTCCTACTCCCCAGGAACTGCCATGCCAGTCGTCGGAACTACTGCCTATAGCACTGCCGGACAAATCACGGCGCTGGTCCGCTGGCTGCTCAACGATGCCGCGGGAAACTTGTTTGCCGACGCGGTGGTGCTGCCGTATGTGAACTCCGCGTATTGCAAGGCGCAGCGAGCGCTGGCGAGCGTTCAGTCGGGATCATTTCTGAGTGACGACGTGCTGCTCGTGTTGTCTGCCGTTGCGAAAAGACTATGCCTTTGCGTTGCTGGCTAGCGATAAAGAAACTTGATCGATCCCGGAAAGACGTTTAACCCACTACGTGTTGTTTCTTCCAGTGGGAAATTATCCCCAATCTAGTCGAAAGTGGCGGCTCCCGACTTGCCGATGGGCTTTTTGATGGCACGATGCGCAGAGGGCGATCAGATTCTCGGCGACGTCATCGCCAAGTCGGCTTCGCGGCTGAATGTGATGGACTTGAATATTCTCCGTCCGCCCGCACCATTGGCAACGCCAGCTATCTCGCTCCAGGACTTCGTGGCAGAGCTGACGATAAGCTTCCGGATTAAGCCTCAACCGTGGCCGCTTGGCACGAATCCTGGTCAAAGCGTCACCTGGACATTGTCAAGAAGCTGCTGCCTTTGATGTATTGGAAGACCGAGGACTAGCCTAGTCAACGAAGGCAGAAGAGCATCGGTGTTACCGGTTTCCAGGTTCACTCCCGCCAGAAAATCCGCGCAGATCATCTCCAGGCAATAGCCCCTAGATTTGTCGCTTCCGAGCATCAGACCGGCGGTTTCTAGAGCCTGCTCAATGACAGGGAGTTGGCTCTTGTAGGCCTTGAAATACAGGATCTCCCATGGCTCCGTGTCCTTGCCGGTCAGGTAGCGATCGACCTCGCGCTTGAATTCCTCCCGCGGCATCGTGGTGGCTCTGTGCACCCAGGGTGCACAATCGAACTCCTGTCTATCCCGCCGAGCCACTTTGGCGAGCTCCCGCGCTTTGGTCCATCCGATCAGTTCCAGTTCCTTCTTGCGGATTGGGGTCAGGTGCTCGTGGATGGCCATCAGGTAATATGCTTTGCGTCTTGACTCCGGGAACTTCCTTTCCAGGAACTCGTCGAACGAACGGACGTTATCCACCCTCCAGTACTGCCCTGCCCGAACCTCACACAAATAGCGACCCAGTTCGACGAACTTCGAATCACGTACTTGATCGGTTGTCTTTTCCCACGTCAAGATCTCGTCGATCTTCGAGAGTACAAACACAGCACGGCGGCGATTGAGTTTCGGAGCCATCCAAGGTCTCCCGTTAGTCGTCAAGCACGTCAAGCCAATCAAGGTCGCTCGCTCCCGGTTGACGAATGAGTTTGGTCCCAACTAGTTGCTCGTTCCCAAGGCATAGGCCGAGGTGGGCGCAGCTAACGCATCCGTTCTGCGGGAAACGGATTCCGGGGCGGAGAGGGAACTGGGCAGTTTCGATTTGACGGGCCGTTGCTTCCACCACTTGGCCAAACTCCTGACGCTGCTCATCGGTAATCGAAGCCAGCAAGTATTGAATTTCCGGGACGCGTTTCCTCACGAAAGCCACAATCGCGACGTCGGAGATGCCACTGATCCAGGAATAACAGACGAGCTGCAGGTCTTAGTGATGTCAGCCCCTCGGGCTGCTCGGGATAACGGGCACTCGTCGTTTTCCATTCGAGCAAACGGCGTGTGCCGTCCAGTTGGCCGATGGCATCGACGTAGGCCACAAACTCGTTGCCGTTTGAGAGTGTACGAACAAGCTTCTTCTGCATATTTCGCTTGGGTTGGCGGATGCGGATTCGGCTATCTCGAGCAAATTGCTCTAACAGCGCGATCCCTTGGCGAAGCAGCCGCTCCCAGTCGTCTCCGTGGGAGTACTCGAGCGGAACGTTGCGATATGTTCCCCATTCTTTAAACAACACTGCTCCGGCATCCTCGCGCTCGAAGAACGCGGCTAGGGCTTTTTCAAAACAGCGGCCAAAGCACAGCGCCGCCCGAGAATCTTTCTCCCTCCAGCCGTCCAGATACCGATAGCGGTAGCTCCTGGGGCAGCGCAAGTACTGCGATACTTGTGTGTAGCTAAACGTCATGGCTTACCTCCTGGCTATTGGCCATAGGACCGGAAAGTTCGTCCCATTCACTGGCTGGGGCAAACCCGCCGAGATTCAGAAAGCAGCGGCCATTCAGTGTGGTGCGTGAAATCCGCACGATTCCTTGCAGGCCGAGCAGCGCCTTTTCATCGATTTCATCCCGACCCATCAGATCAGGGTCGTAGCCAAAGTCCCGCAGGAACCAGCGCAGTTTCCATAGCGCTTTGGGAGTGCAGTAGAGGCGACCGTTGAGTGAACGGCCTAGATGTTCTCTTGGTTCGAGAATGGCGAGCCGCAGAATGTAGAACGGTCGTTGCGGATGCCAACGGTAAAATGTCCGATCAACGCGGACTAGGAAAACGCCCTCCAAGATGGCCTCAGAGTTGTGAGTTTCGCCGTGCAAACCTGGGATGTGACGCTTCATGAGTTGACCTCCTGTTGCTTGGCATAGCTGTTGAGCTGGCAGATCAGCCCGTCGCGATCCTCGGCGGCGCGCTCGGCCAGATCGTTGATGAAGGTTTCGACCTGATCTCGGCTGGCATCTCGCAGGGTGGCGGTACCGCAATAGTCGGCGGCATAGGCCTTTACAAGGCCAGCATCGAGTTGGTACTGGCGGATCAGAAGGCAAAGGCGGTCGCGGAGGCGAGGCTGGCCGTTGTTGTGGCCATTATTTCCGTTCGATGAAGTGCTGCGCTGATCGGATAGTCTGGGTGTGCTAAGTTTGGGGGCCCAGCCGAGTTCCTCGACCGAACAAAGCCCGATGCCGTAGGCCTTTCTGAGCGCGCGATTGACGGCGCGGGTTTCGGCGACGCGCATTTCGGCGCCATGGACCAAGGACGAGACGTTAGAGGGATCGGCATCCCCGTAGCCAACAAAGCCCTTTGAAAGAGTTGCGGGGTAGACAATCGCTTTGAAGACCCATCTGCTGGCTGAAGGGTCAGAATACTGTCTGTCCAGGGTCGTCTTAATTCCCGAGCAATGGCTCCGATGAGCTAATCGGAGCAGCCCCGCGTGTGTGACGTACCACCCAGTTTCGATATACAGCACGTCTCCAAGCGCAACCGACAGTCGATATCGACGGACCAATCTTCGCAATTCCGCTAACCTTTCAGTGCCTATTCCGTACCATCTGCGCCTAGCGAGATTAACTTCTGTTCGGACCAAATCTTTCTTACGCTTCATGAAACACCTCCATACTAAGCGGTTAGTATATACAAAGCGCTTAGTATGGTCAAGTCTTTTGATTGATTTTCGTGTCGGCCAGAGATAAGGTTTGAGTTCCTGATGACTATGAAGAAGGAAAAGGACCCAAACGCTGTGGCGTTGGGTCGAAAAGGCGGGAAGGCGCGGCTCCAAAAGCTAACGCCCGAACAGCGCAGCGACATTGCTCGGAAGGCAGTGACAGCTCGATGGGCAAGAGCCAAAAAGCGAAAATCAGGCTAATTCCAAACCTTTATTTCCGGTGCCTTCCTACGCGAAACCGCGCTAACCAATTGTTAAGGGTTAAGTGCAATAGAATTCTTCTGGCGCTCCACGTCTGGGTTGACTTCATACCTGCGGTGTCCTCCTGAGGATTGGAATAGAGAGGCACGAAAAGAAAGGTCCTAATTACCCCCGGCATTTACTCTTCCGCTAGGAACGGTGACGTCAAGCTGCCTGTGTAAATAGTTTGAGGGTGTGGGTTTTCCAGTCCTCGTTACAACGACTGAAAATCGCATAGATGATCCGATCCACGCTTTTGACGTTGATGAACACGACCATCGGCCGAGTTCTCCGCCGCACCTCGACAAAGCACCTTTCGATCGCGTTGGTGGTACGCAGTTTCCGCCACAGGTATCGGGGAAACTCGAAAAACGTCAGCAGTGCAGGCAGATCCTGCTCCAGGCGCCTCACTACCTTGCAATACTTGGCCTGCCAGCGAAACCGGAACCCCTCGAATGCCCTTCGCGCAGCGGCCAAGCTGGCGGCTTGATAGATGCGTTGAGCGTCCCGCTTCACTTCGTCATGATCGCTGCGGCGCACCGCCTCGCACAGGTTTCGCATCTTGTGCACCCAGCAGCGCTGGTGCCGCGCTCGCGGGTACACGGCCGGAATCGCCGCTGCCAGGCCCGGACAGCCGTCCGTGATCACCAACTGCAACCGCTGGCCCCGCAATCCACGGCGATACAGATCGTTCAGCAATCCTTCCCAACCCGCCTGGCTTTCGCTCTTAGCACGCACAAAGGCCAGCAGCTGACGGCGTCCGTCGGTGCGCACACCTTAGGCCACTAACAGCAGCACTTTCTGCGGTCCAAACGCCCGCCGCACTTTCAGCCACACGCCGTCCAGCATCAGGTAGCACCAGTCATCGCCCAGCGGCGCGTGGTGGTACTTCTCCACCTGTTCGTCCAGCACCCGCGTCAGCCGCGAAACCGTCTGCGCGCTCACCGGCTCTCCGGTCAACAGCGATACCACCCGGCCCACCCCGCGCGTCGAGATCCCGCGCAAGAACGCTTGCCGAATCATCTCGCTCACCTCCGGACTGCGCCGCTCCAGCGCCCGCATCCCCCGCGGCAGAAACGAACGCAGCCGCGTCCGTGACACGCGAAAACGAAGCACTCCGAGCGGCGTGACATACGCGCGCTCGTAAAACCCGTTTCGGTAGTCGATCCGCCCCGCTTCTGCCGCCGGTCGTTCATGCCATTTTAGTCCCAGATACTCGGCCATCTGCTGCTGGGAGTCGCTTTCCAGCAGCTTCTGCAGCGTTTCCCGAGTCCGTCCTTGGAAATCGCCCCAAAAGCTCTCTTGCATGTCCCGTACAAATATCTCAAACCGCTGTGTGTTATTCTTGATCCGCATTTGGGTGTAGGCTCCTTTACCGGAGATTTTGTTGCTCGTCACAACAAAACCTACACCCTCTTCCTTTTTACACACTCAAAATTACGTCACCAGGAACCCATTCGGCTTGACGACATGAGGATTATTTGTGAAAATATTTTCGGACGTTTCGTACCTGCGGTGGCCGCTTTTCGTGTGTAGGTTGGGAAGCATGATTTCACACGGGAGGCGAGCCATGCCAAGATCCTCAGGAAACATAAAAATTGACGTCACCACCACTTCTGTGGCGGCTACCAAACGCCGCTCAACGCACCGTCATCGAGTTCTGCAAGCTGCAGCCGACAGGATTTCGCATGGTGCCGATGCCACGTCGGCTGCCTCCGCGCTGAGGGAGCTGTATTTCACGGCGTTGCAAAGGATTCTCCGTATCAGGACTGACTTGGATCAAGCCCGACAGTTGGAGAGAGCCCATGACCCGGGATGGGAACAATCAGCGCGGGCGGCTCGATTCGCATGCAAAAACGAAATGGAATATTTCCGTCTCCTTGACCAAGCCTGCCGTGGTTTGTGCGATTGTGTGGGGATGAGGACCCGAATTTCATTCGAGACCATCGCCAAAATAAATGCTCGCAAATATCAGGATCCGTCGGAAAAGTTGCGCCGACAACACACGCGCGATCTATTTATGATAACTCTGTTGCGGAAGTCGATTATATATAACCTGCCATTGCCGGATGAGCTTCTGCGCGATGGGATGGAGAGCGAACTGAAGGCGTAAATGGACCACAACGTCAAAAAGGCTGGATAGTAGGCATTGGGACACCGTAGATGTGATTGGGCATGCCGAACTGCGTCGAACTTGACCACGTACGGATCAAAGGAGGGGGAACTCCGCACTTTGTGAGAATCAGCTAGGCTGTGTACTCTGCGATAGGTAACCTAAGCCGATTTTCTAATCGCTGTTCGCTCAGTTTTTGGTTGGAGTGCGGCGTGAACAGGGTTCTTTCTGTTTTCTCCTATCTTCGAGGGATCTACATTTTTCTTGACTCTTGTCTGCTATTTGCTATACTGGCGAATAGAAAGCGAACTAGGAAATGCTGCAGCATGGTAGTGTTCCTGGGTGCACACTTTTAATGAAGAGTTGTTTGATATTCCAAGGAGACAGGAGGTGAATCTGAAATCACAGAAGTAGTTTAAGCAATCCGGGCGAACGGTTCTTAAGAGCGAAGGCGAGGTGATTGCTTGTCCCGTGAACCGCAATTGTAGTTTGGCGATGAGTATCGCCGAACATGAGTGCGGGGCGGAAACATGGGCAATTACTTGGCTTTTTTGTTTTTAAGGAGAAGATCCCATGCGAGAGAAAAATCAAATGATGAACGAAGATCAGGATCAGCAGAGAATCACTGAAACTCAAATACCTGAATCACGAAGCATCGAGAATCGCCGTGAACACGGTGAGATCAGCGAAAGTGCCTCGGATGTCACCAGCTCGGAGTCTTCTTCAACTGTCGTGCCTTCAGATCTTTCCGCCAAGAAAGAAGTCGGCGAAACTAACGCGCAGATGACGAACATCCAGACACCTCAGGGAGAAAGTGACCAACCTGCCCGCCGGGGGCCGACGGGCCCTCGAACCGATGATGGTAAAAAGAGATCGAGCCAAAACGCGGTCAAATCCGGTATTTTTTCCCGAGCGACCTTGCTCAAAGGCGAATCCCGGGCAGAATATCAATCCCTCGTGGAAGGGTTTTGGAAGACGCTGCAGCCGGAAGGCAAGCTCGAGGAGCTCCTGGTGGAAAAGCTAGTAAGCATTTCATGGCGCTACCGGCGGCTGCTCGTGGCGGAGGGCGCAGAGATTCGGAATAACTCCGAATTCTTGGAACTCGATCAGCGACGGATGCAACAGGAAGGGGCCGAACAAATTAGCCAGAGCCAACAAGCAGGAACAGGGGCAGGACTCGACTTTACTCTTGAACTCGTTGGCTTGATTTGGAATATTCAAAATCCGGATATAATTGACCGCTGCTTGGAACTGCTCGCTGAACTCGGGCAAGGAATTAAGGACAATGGGCTAGATGAAGAAAACGATGGTTTGCTGCTTAAGAGAATTTACGGCAATCCGGCTAGACCTCACTTGCGGCCGACTCTTCAAGACGAGTATTTGACCTGGTTCGAAACTGCAAGTGTGACCGAACAAGAGCGCGCGCGCGAAGGATATGCAACACCAGAACAATGCAGGCAGCATGTCTCAAGAGAGATTGATGCCGAAATCAACCGCCTCAAACAATACCAAAAGAAAAGCGAATCGATCGAATCCGAACGGAGGAAGGTGGAAATCCTCCGACAAAGCGTTCCCGATTCTCGAGCACTAGATCGTCTGCTCCGGTATGAGAATAGCTTGGAAAGAGCCTTCGACCGCACGCTGACCCAACTCGAACGCCTGCAGCGGGTCCGCAAGGGTCAACCATTGCCGCCCGAGTTAGACATTAAGGTTTCCTGATATCCTGGCTGCGGAGTCGTCTACTCCGTTCCCGCGGTGGCGCAGACTATTCATAAGAAAATTTCGTACCTATAATTATGTCCGACTTCCTTGGCTCGAGAGGTAACGCTCGCTAAGGGTGGACTTGCGCCCACGGACTAGGCCAGATGAACCAAGATACCTAGAATACCAATCTAGCAAAACGAACTCATCTAAGTCATGTGAAATCTGTAACTTGCATTTTCCTGCGCGAGTGCAAGAGAGCACGATCACGATAGCAGCGACGCGAAAAGCCTGTCGCAGCGCGAGGCAGATACGCACCACGGTATCGCTCGGAGTGGCTCGCCAAGATCATCGAAGCCGGCGTGCATCGCCGGGCAGAGATCTACACCAGCAGTTGGACGCACTGCGGTCATTGCGCGAGCAAATACGGCGAGAGCTGTTGGCCGAAGGCCGAAAACACAGCGCCATGAACTTGCTGCGCCAGATTCCTTCGATTGGACCGATTCGGGCAGTTCTATTGATTGCTCTGATGCAGACGCCACATCGTTTTCACATCAAGCGGCAACTGTGCGCCTACTGTGGTTTGGCATTGAAAACCTCCACAAGCGGGGAATACCGAATCGTGGAGGGCCAGCTGAAGCGAGCCAAGAAGTTCGTGGCCATTCACGGACTCAACGCCAACCACCATCACGAGCTGAAAAATATCTTCAAGGGAGCCGCGACCCGGGCCGATGCCGTCCCTGGACCGTTCCAAGAATTCCACGCCGGTTTAGTAGCCCGAGGGATGAAGCCAACGATGGCGCGTCTCACCCTGGCGCGCAAGATCGCGGCCATCACTTTGATCGTTTGGAAGAAAGGAGTCGGTTTCGACGCCGAACATCTAAAACAACAAGCAGCTTGAGCGTCTGTCGAGAGTCCATCCCGGATTCATCTCCGATAATGGCCGGTTGGTTCTCCAGACGCTCTGGTTCGAAGGTGAGTATCCAGAACTCCGTTAGGCCGTGTGCCTCAGGCACCAAGTCTTTCGAGAAACCCTATGCCCCCTCGCCTAAGGTGTCGAGTTATCTCAACCGTCGCGGGTCCATGTCCAGCATGGTGATTGTCGGTGTAGGCGAAGATCTGAATCTTTCTTTTGACAAAGTCTTGGACCGAGTATCTACTACTGCGTTCTGCCGTGCTCTCCGCTAGCAAATTCAACGAGGATCTAACGAGGCGGTTCACTCGGTGGCTAAGAGTTCAGGAATATACCGCACACACGAACCGCCATTATTTAGCTTCCATTGTCTCGCTCTGCCAATTCCTCGATGACATTCCGGCTACAGACGTAACCCATCTCGATATCCGCGATTTCTTGGCGTCAGTCGCACAAAGAGGGGTAAAACGAGCAACAATCTGGGGTGCTATGAGTGCGCTCCGGTGCTTCTTTGATTTTCTGAACATGGGTGGACTAATTGCCTGGTCTCCCCCGCGATTCGTTCGGCTACCACCATTGAAGCGCAGAGCTCCGCGTGTACTCACTGAGAATCAAATGCACTTGCTCTCATCAGCCGCCCGCGACCTCCACGAGCGAACAATGATTGAGGTTCTCTACGGCACGGGTGCACGCGCAGGGGAAGTCCGCTCGATGCGAGTTGAGGATGTTGACCTATCGGCTCGGCGCATACGGGTCCTGGGAAAATGTGGCTATCGATATGTATTGTTCCCTAAAGCAGTTTCGGGTCTTCTCCGTCGGTATATCGGAAAACGAAGGAGCGGATACTTATTTGTTTGTCGCTCGTTTCCTAGAAAGCTGCACCTCATTCACGACCCCGACGGATCATGGCGATCCTATTTCTATAAATACAACCCGGCAATGAGACGTTCAGAGCGTGTTTACTGGTATGCGTCTGGAAAAGAGCATCTGACGTACAAACAGGCATTGAGGAGACTAAAGCGAGGAATTCCAAATCGTACTCAAGAAATATTTATTGGCCGGAAACCGTTGGGAACGACAACAGTGCGGTATGTTGTTATGCGAGTTGGCCTCAAGGCCGGCATCCATGTGAATCCTCAACTCATTAGACATACGTTTGCCACGCATCTGCTTGACCACGGAGCGGACATAAGGATGATTCAAGAGATGCTGGGGCACATCAGCGTCAGGACTACACAGACCTATACGCATGTGAGCATGAAGCAAGTTCAAAAGGTGCTAGATAAATGCCATCCGATAAATCTATGAATTCCCATAAGCCAGTTCGTATATTGGGGAGGGTGACGCCTGTCAGGCCAAATATGGGAAGCGTGCCGCTCCTATTTCTCACGATCAAGTCACGCAAGGCCATCGAGCGGCTCCTGCCAGTTGGGCACCACCAACGGTTGCACCAGTATTTTGACATTTACGGCTGTCTGCATTGTTCTCGGAAGAAAGTGTTATATGGCGCCAACGGATTTTGCAGGCTTTGCATCAACATGATTGGCAAGCGCATGAGAAAGGTAGACAAAGAGTTGCGAGCGAGAAAACCTGTGCTTCCACCGAAGCTCGAAGAAACCTATCTGCGACCTTACAACTCTGCACGTCAGTTGCTGGCCGACCTGATGCCGAAGAGTGGCAACGGACTAATTCGGAAAAAAACTGAGACTAAATTTCCGACAAAAGTCTACGTGAAGTTTTGACTCAGAAATCCTCAAAAGACCGCTCTCTTGCCTGATAATCGTTATCGGTATGTTGCCCAATAAGCCTGGACGAGCCATCTATCGCGTTCCAAATTCCCTTTCCCGCGTTTTGGAACGGGGTACGGACGCGCGATGCAGGCAAAAGCGGGGCCCAAAGTGGGTAGGATCTCGCTAAGAGGGTAAAAGCCCCTGTTGGCATTCTTCTTCCTGTACCGCGACGTACAGTCACGAATAGTTGAAGGCTGCTCCTCAGGTGCCAGTCAGGGGTAGAAAGGAATATGCTCTTGTATCTGTGCGCACAACCTCTAGACCAGAGGGTGGAACTACGGACGGGTTCACGCTAAAGTAACGCCGCATGTGTGGAATCTGCGGCGTTATCGGAATTGAGCGATCCGGATCAGGCGAAGCAATTGCGCGCCGGATGATGGAGGCTCTGTGGCATCGTGGCCCGGACGAAGACGGGCTTCTCGTTGCTCCCTCCGCGGCGCTGGGAATGCGCCGCCTCAGCATCATTGACCTTCCCGGGGGGCACCAGCCCGTATTCAACGAAACAGGTACTGTCGGAATTGTTTTCAACGGCGAAATCTACAATTTCCGGCAATTACGAACGACGCTCGAAGGGCGGGGGCATGCGTTTCGCACTCACTCGGATACCGAAGTCATCGTGCACGCCTATGAAGAATGGGGCGAACAGTGCCTGCGCGAGCTTCGCGGAATGTTTGCATTTGCCATCTGGGATGCTCGCGTGTGTGGCACCTCGGGCGAAGCGGCGCGTCGCGCTCGAATCTTCCTTGCGCGCGACCGGCTGGGAATCAAGCCTCTGTATTATGCGTTCGCGGACGGCGCACTGTTGTTCGCGTCCGAAGTTCGGGCGCTGATCGCATCCGGACGTGTCGCCCCGCGCGTGGCACCGGATTCGCTGGAAGCCTATCTCTTGTTCGGGTCTGTCGCCGAGCCATCTACGCTAGTCGAAGGCGTGTTCTCGCTTCCTCCCGGTCATTCTCTGGCGTTTTCAGCGGACGCGCCGCCTGCGAAGCCAGAGCCGAAGCCGTATTGGAATTTTTCCAACGCAGCGCTCGACGCGGACGCACCAAGGCCAAAAAATCTATTCGACGCGGCGAAGCAATTGCGCCCTCTGCTCGAGGAAACTGTTAGCGATCACCTGATCGCGGACGTTCCACTGGGTATTTTCCTTTCGAGCGGACTCGACTCCACGGCTCTGGTCGCGCTTGCCAGCCGAACCCAGAGCGATCTCCACACCTTCACGGTCGTGTTTCCTGAACAGGCCTTCAGCGAGGCCAAGATTTCCCGCAAGACCGCCAATCACTTTAAGACGCGCCATCAGGAAGTTCTCTTGACGCCTGACCAATTGTTGGCGCAACTCGATGACGCCGTTAGCGCTCTGGATCAGCCCACCATGGATGGTCTGAATACCTACTTTGTATCGCGGGCCGCGCATCAGGCGGGGCTCAAGGTGGCTCTTTCGGGACTCGGCAGTGACGAAATTTTTGGCGGCTATTCCACCTTTATGACCGTTCCTCGGGCGGAGTCTGTGGCCGGATTGGGACGATGGGTGCCCGGACCATTGCGGCGGCTGACTGCGGGGATGGCCGTCAGGATCGCTTCGGGTGACGCGGTTCGCAAGGCTGCCGCGGCTTGGCGATCTCCCCGAGACTTTCCGCACTCGTATTATTTTACGCGCCTCTTGTTTACACCTTCCCGCGTGCGCCGCTTGCTTTCACATTATTTCGAGGACCGCGAGGAAGGTCGGGCGGAGATTTCCGTCTGGCGAAAGCGCATGCAGGATACGGCCCGCGAGGCGGCGCGACTCGA
Source organism: Terriglobia bacterium (assembly GCA_963705015.1). Lineage (GTDB taxonomy): Bacteria > Acidobacteriota > Terriglobia > Acidiferrales > UBA7541 > Palsa-360. Next base: position 2,409,801 of record CAVPIN010000002.1, on the reverse strand, counting down.
TTCCTTTACCTCCGTTTCCTGCTTCGAGTTGCAGTCCTACATGTTGAATACCTTGCTGCGCGATACCGATACGGTCAGCATGGCAAACTCGCTGGAGGTCCGCGTCCCGTTCCTGGATCACCGGCTGGTCGAATTTGTAGCTCGGCTGCCGAAGGCTGCCAAGTGCCGGTCTGGCGTACCGAAAGCTCTGCTGGTCGAGTCATTGTCCGACCTGCTGCCGGAAGATGTTGTGGGCCAGTCCAAGCGGACGTTCACATTTCCCTGGGACGTGTGGCTAAGAGGTCCGCTGGGCGTGCGTCTGTCACAGGATTTAGCGAATCTCACGCCCGAGCTGCAAAAATCTATGAACCCGCGAGCTGTCCGTGGCGCCTGGCAAAACTTCGTCATCGGTCATACCAGCTGGTCACGTCCCTGGAGCCTTTATGTGCTCAACGAGTGGGTGCGGCGTCACCTCGATGGCGCGGTCACGGAAAAGGAATCAGATGCGACGGCCGTCCGCCCCGCTGCCATTGCGAGCGGAGCGGCGAATTCACGGTCTTAAAGCAGGGGGAATCAGTTCCAGATGCACATACTTGGAATTAACGCCTATCACGGCAACGCCTCCGCGGCATTGGTTTCGGATGGCCGGCTCATCGCCGCCGTGGAAGAAGAACGTTTTAACCGTGTGAAATACGCGGCGGGATTTCCGTCGGCCGCGATTCGCTATTGCCTGGAAGCCGGCGGCATCAAGCTGAGTGAAGTCGATCACATCGCGATTCCGCGGAATCCCTGGGCGCGCCTGGGCACGAAGCTTCTGTACGCATTGAAGATGCCGAGCTTTGCGCGGGAGAGAGCCAAGGTATTGGCTCGATTCGTGGGCATCCACGAGGCGCTCGCGGAGGCATTTGATGTCGCTCCGGAAGAAATCAGAGCGATGTTCCATCGCGTCGAACATCATCAGGCTCATTTGGCGAGTACGTTCTTTGTATCTCCCTTTGAACAGGCGGCGCTGCTCTCGGCCGATGGACTCGGCGATTTCGCCAGCACCATGTGGGGAACGGGGAAGGGCAACCGCATGGACATCGCGGGGGCGATTGCATTTCCGCACTCACTGGGAATGTATTACACCGCCGTTTCGCAATACCTCGGGTTTCGCAAGTTTGGCGATGAATTCAAGGTCATGGGCCTGGCGGCCTACGGCGAGCCCGCTTATCTGGAGGAATTTCGCCGCATCGTCCGCACCAATGGGGGCATCGGTTTCCGTCTGGGCCTTGAATATTTTAAGCATCACCGCAGCGGGCCGGATATGACCTGGAGCGATGCCGGCAAGACTCCCGAACTGGGGGCCATGTATTCCGATTTCATGGCCGAGCGTCTGGGACCTTCGCGCGATCCCTCGGCTCCGGTCGAAAAGGTGCATCGCGACGGTGCGGCATCCCTGCAAGCGCGCCTGGAAGAAGTTCTATTCGGGATGCTCCGCGGGCTGCATGCCCGGACCAAGCAAAAAGCCGTGTGTCTCGCCGGCGGTGTGGCATTTAATTGTGTGGCTAACGGAAAGATTTTTGACGAGACCCCTTTCGAGCAAGTGTTTGTGCAGCCCGCCGCGGGAGACGCGGGTCTCGCCGTTGGCGCTGCCTATTTCGTTCACCACCAGGAACTCAATCAGCCTCGTTCTTTCATCATGGAAGATGCGTATTGGGGGCCCGGCTATACGCCCGAGCAGGTGCGCGCGGCAGTGGACTCCAGCCGTCTGCTCGGCGAGGGCATGGAAATTTCCGAGCTGCACGAAGAAGTGATCGCCAAAGAAGCGGCCAAGGAAATTGCCGCTGGAAAAATTCTCGGCTGGTTTCAAGGGCGAGCCGAGTGGGGGCCTCGCGCGCTGGGAAATCGAAGTATCGTCGCCGACCCGCGCCGCGCCGATATGAAGGATATTTTGAACGCCAGAATCAAGCATCGCGAGATGTTCCGGCCGTTCGCTCCGTCGGTGCTCGCAGAGGCCACGGGAGAGTATTTCGAGAAGTCTTATCCCTCTCCTTTCATGACGCAGACCTATTCCGTTCGCCCCGAGAAACGTTCAGCCATCCCCGCGCCGACTCACGTGGATGGCACAGGGCGGTTGCAGACCGTGACCCAGGAGGCAAACCCGCGCTATTGGCGGCTGATCCGGGAGTTCGGCAATCTCACCGGCGTGCCTGTGGTTCTGAATACTTCGTTTAACGACAACGAGCCTATCGTCTGCCGTCCCGAGGAAGCCATTGAATGTTTCCTTCGGACGAAAATGGATGTGCTCGTCCTTGGCGACATTTTGGTGCGCAAACCTGTCACAGCGCGCTCCGAGGTGCCGCTCTGATCTGTCCTGCTGCTTTCCCGAATCGAAACTCCTCGCACGTGATTTTCCCATTTCTCTTTCGGACGCGGCCGTGCACATCCTCCTCCTGAACGAATATTTCCCCCCGGACACCAGCGCCACGGCCAAATGCGCCGTGCAGGTGGCCGATGCCCTTACGGAGAAGCACCGCGTCACGGTCCTGGCGGGCCGTCCAAGCTACGACCCCTCCGAGCACCATCCGCCTTATTTATTGCGGCGCGAAGTGCGTGGCAACCTGACCGTCGAGCGGGTGGGTTCCACAGCGTTCCCAAGGTTTCAAATGCGTCGCCGTGTTTCGAATTATCTGACCTATCTTTCGCTCGCGGTCCCCAGGGCTCTCACGATTCCCTCCGACGTGGTTGTGGCCATGACCGACCCGCCCATCGAAGGCATCGCCGGCGCCCTGGTTGCCTGCTTGTCGGGCCGTCCCTTCGTGTACAACATCCGGGACATGTATCCGGACATGGCTGTTGGTGGCTCGATTGTTCGCCCGGGAAGCTTCACGGCGCGCTGGGAGGCCATGCACCGTTGGGCGCTGCGCCAGGCAGTTCGCGTCATCGTGCTGGGCGAGGACATGCGCGACCGCATCATCGGGAAGGGGGTCGATCCTGGCCGCATTGTGGTCTCGCGCGATGGCATCACGATCCCGGAAACTTTGCCGTCAGCCGAAAACCCCGTTGCGCGAGAGATTCGCGGCGACTTCCGTTTCGTTTTGGTACATGCGGGGAATTTAGGGTTTTACGGAGCGTGGCAAACGCTCATTTCGGCAGTTCGAATGCTCGAAAATGAAGGCGTAGGTTTGGTATTTGTTGGCGAGGGCGCGATGAAACCGCAAGTTGAGGCTATGGCCGCAGGATGCCGTGCGGTGCGCTTCCTACCGTTCCGCCCGGCCAGCGAGGTGCCCGCAGTGCTGTCTTCCGGGGATATGCACGTGGTAACGGTTAAGAGAGGCCTGGAGGGCGTTGTAGTGCCCAGCAAACTGTATCCTACGCTCGCTGCCGGACGTCCCGTGCTCGGCATCGCGCCGGAGGAAAGCGACGTGGTGCGCATCATTCGAAGATCAGGATGCGGCCTGGCGGCCGATCCGGATGACCCGAACACCGTTGTGGAGGCCGTTCGAGGGGTGTTGCACGACAGGGAACAAATTCGAAACATGGCCCTGCGCTCCCGGGAGATCGCATTTTCTTATGATAGATTGAAACAACTCAAAATATTTACGGAGACGATCGAGGAGGTTGTTCGCGCATGACGAAGTCCGAAACTATATGGACGGGCAAAACAGTTTTAGTGACAGGAGGTTCCTCCTTCATCGGGTCGACTCTCGCGGATCAGCTCATTGAGCGCGGCGCCAAAGTGCGCGTCGTGGACGATTTGACCAGCGGACATCTCGGCAACATTGCCGGGCAAATTGCCGCAGGGAACATCGAATTCATTCGCGCCGATTTGCGCGATCCGGGCATCGCGCGCGGTGCTACGCAGGGAGTTCATACCGTCTTTCATCTCGCTGCCGACCATGGAGGTCGCGGGTATGTGGACCTGCATCAAGCGGGTCCAGCCTCGAATTTCTTTCTCGATGGTTTGATCTTCTGGGAAGCGGTAAGAGCAAAAGTTACCAAGGTCGTCTTCGCCTCGTCCGGGTGCGTCTATCCCAACTTTCTCCAGTCCGACGTGAATAAGGAAGTTTTTCTAACCGAAGATCTGACCAAGGGTCCCAACGACGCCGACAATACCTACGGCTGGGCCAAGTTGATGGCCGAATTCACGCTGCAGGCGTATTACAAGGAGCATGGCCTGAAGGCTGCGTCCTGCCGGTATTTCACCGTGTACGGCCCGCGCGGCGTAGAAAATCATGCCGTGATCGCCATGATTGCCCGGGCGTTCCTGAAGCAAAATCCATTCGAGGTCTGGGGCGACGGCTCGCAGATTCGGAATTGGACCTATATCGACGATATCGTCGCCGGCACCATCGCGGCAGGTGAAAAGATTGACGACGGCACGGCCATCAATCTGGGCACCATGGAGCGCATCAAGGTGATCGACGCCGCCAAAATGGTCATGGAGTTCACCGGCCACAAAGCCGAAATCAAATTCCTGACGAATATGCCCACCGGGCCGCTCAACCGCGTGGCGGACAATTCGCTGGCCAAGAAGCTGTTAGGCTGGGAGCCAAAGGTACCGTTCCGCGAAGGACTCAAACGCACCATCGATTGGTATTACAAGGACAGGGACCGCGCTCAAGTCGAAAAGATTTTCAAGAAAATGCTGACTGAGCGCTGAAGCTGACACAATCATGAACACGAGCTTGCTTGCATTCGCTGTTGGTTTAATCGCTTCTCTGGGGCTTACCGTACCCGTGCGCCAGCTGGCTCTGCGGACCGGCATGGTGGATCATCCCGGCCCGCGCAAAGTTCATGTGCAGCCGATGCCTTTGCTCGGCGGCTTGGCAATTTATTTTGGTGTCCTGATCGCTCTTCTGGTTTCGATGGATGGTCCAGCGCTGACGCAGGTGATCGGGATTTATCTTGGAGCGACACTCGTCGCGGTGGTCGGGATCCTCGACGATGGCGGCCTGCTCCACCATCAGATCAAATTGTTCGGCGCCATGCCCGCCGCAGCGGTCATTCTGCTTGCATCAGGAATCCGCGCCCAGGTCTTCTCCAATATTTGGCCGGGACTTGCGGGGATCTCGGCCGACACCGCTCTGACTGTGGTCTGGGTTGTCGGCATCACCGCGTCCTTCAGCATTTTGGATCACATGGACGGACTGTGCGCCGGCGTGGCCGCCATGGCGTCTCTCTTCTTCGCGATTTTTGCGCTGATCAGCGGGCAGCTTCTGGTCAGCACCATGGCCGCTGCTGTCCTGGGAGCCGCCGCCGGGTTCTTGCGCTGGAATTTCAAGCCTGCTAAAATTTTTATGGGGGACGGCGGAGCGATGTTTCTGGGTTTCCTGATGGCCACGCTGGCCTTGAAGCTACGGCCTGTGATGGCCGCCGGTCATAACGCGGCGTGGCTGATCCCCGTTTTCATCCTCGGCGCGACGATTTTCGATACGACGCTGATTTCCATCTCGCGGTCCCGCCGCGGTTTTATTCCCTTCACGACTCCCGGCAAGGACCACACCGCGCATCGCCTTTCCAACATCTTTGCAAGCCAGCGAACCGCCGTATTGCTCCTGTATACGCTCGGCGCCGTTTTCGGCTTGCTGGCTCTGGCCATCAGCCAACTGCCCGCGCATTTCGCTTATGGCCTTGCTGTGCTGGTCGCAGTGGCCGTGCTCGGCGCTGTTGCCCTTCTTGAACGCGCTCCTTACGAAAGACAGACACCTAAGATGAAAGCTGCTGCTTAAATTCCAGTTCGTCGATCTTCCATAAACGCTATTCTTTTACCGGGCCATTCTTGGCGAGATTCCATGGAAACCCACTTAAGGTATTGGTCAGTATCAGAAGTTCGCGATCACAATTGATGGACTACTCATAGGGCATACGCGTACAGTTTACGATGCTCAGGATGGTCCTTGAACTCCAGGACAGACAAAGACGACTGGGCGGTTCACGAGCGGCACAATCATAATCGAGGCCGAATAAAATGAGCGCATCAAGTTTCCCGGTCCCCAACACGGAACGCTATTTCGAGGACTACGTTCCCGGTTCCGTCTTTGAATACGGAACCATCGCCGTCACCGAGGCTGAAATCATAGAGTTCGCCAGGAAGTACGATCCGCAGGGAATTCACATTGACGCCGAGGCGGCAGGGCGGGGGCCGTTCGGCGGCTTGATCGCCAGCGGGTGGCACACGTCGAGCATGATGATGCGTTTGCTGGTCGACAACTTCATTTCCAAGGTGGCTGCCCTTGCATCCCCCGGCGTAGACGAGCTGCGCTGGCCTCGCCCGGTCCGGCCGGGTGACCTGCTACGGATCCGCGTAACAGTGGTGGAAGCAAGGCGTTCCAGCTCAAAACCTGATCGGGGATTGGTCCGGACAATGATTGAAGTTCTAAATCAAAAGGGAGAGGTTGTGATGACCCTCAACGCAATGCATTTAATCCGGTGCAGAAAGACATTTTAGAATCGCGAAACGGTCCGATTGTCTCTGACGTCTTTGTAATTAGCTGCTATGTGGCCGGGCCTTCCTCCGACAGGCTCGGTCAAGTCTCTTAACTGGGACGCAAATGAGGCGGTCCATCGGGACCGCCTCGACTTGTTTCATGGGAGCCTTGAGAGAATATGGTTATCCACCGCACAGTTCTGCTTGCTGCATTGCTTTTTGCCGTCTGCGCTGCCGGCGCCAGAGGTAACGCGGCCCAGGATCAGGATAAAGACCAACTTCCGGCGAACTACACGCCGACCGGCAGTCAGATCTTCAAACAGTATTGCGCTGCATGTCACGGAGCCGACGCCAAGGGCCACGGCCCGGTGGGGAGAGTCCTTCGGAAGCCCGCTCCGGATCTCACGACGTTGGCCAAGCGCCACGGTGGCAAGTTTCCCGCTGCCTATGTGACTGGGATGCTCGGTTTTGCTCCGGGAGTATCTTCCCACGGATCAGGCGATATGCCCACGTGGGGGGCTCTGTTCGAATACTATTACGATAAGAAGTCCGCGCAGCAACGCATTCAGAATGTCAGTGACTATCTGGAGTCTCTGCAGGAAAAGTAGCAGCCGTCGCGCAACTTTGTTTATTTCGACTTCGCCGGTTCCAAACCACTTTTCTTGATGGCCCCGTAAGCTGCCGGTGACGCAAGCCACTCGATAAGCGCCTTGGCCGCCTCCGGATGCTTTGCTGTAGTTGGAATTCCTGCAGCAAAGATGGTGACCTGTTGCGCCCCGGGCGGCAGTGGCCCAACGATGTCGATGCCCTTCACAGGACGCAACTCACTGACCTGTTGAAAGCCGATCTCGAATTCTCCGGTCGCCACCACTCCGCCTACGGGGTCGGCCTCAATCTTCTTGGACTTGCCCTTGATCTGGCCGGCGATCCCCAGCTTTGGAAATAACTCCGTGGAAAGGTAGACGCCGCTGGCGCTGTCGGAATAGGCAATCGATTTCGCTGCCAGCAACGTGCGCTTCAAAGCGTCCACGGTGCTGATGTCGGGCTTGGGCGCTCCGGCCTTGACGGCCATGGCGATGTAGGATTCCACCAAATCAACCTTGCTGCCCGCTCGGACCTTGCCCTGCTTGATCAGCCCGTCCAGTGCGGGCGCGGCCATGATCACGACGTCGATGGCCTCGCCGCGTTCGAGCCGAATCGGAATGGCGTTATGCGTTGTTCCCATCGAGGGCCCGAACTCGGTGACAAGTTTGTTGTGTGTGGCGCGCTCATACTCGGGCACGAGTTCCAGATAGGCGGCGGTAAACCCACCGGAAGTGACGACCTTAATCTCGTCGGCGCGAGCCGTCGTGCTGAGAAGTAGAGCGCACAGCAAGGCCAGCGCGGCGACCGAAGCGAATTTCTTGTGAAAAATCGATTTCATTTGATTCCTTCCTCTGCCTGACGCCACAGCGAGTGACCTAACTTCATTTTTGTTCTGGCGTTCCTGCATTTGCGCCGATATTGCCACGATAACATGGATCTGCAACCTAACTGCTGGCGCTGGAGCGCGCCCGGATTCGCCCCGCACGGATTGCTTTGAGGAACGAAGCGTGGTCGCGCTCGGTCTGGTCCGCATAAGCCTTCGCAAACTTCGCTATGGCTTCGTCGAACGCTTCGGTCTTTCCCAGGTAGCCGGCAATCCGTGCCGGGTCGCCCGTGCGGGCGTGCGCGCGGGCCAGCACCCATCCGCAGAGTTCCACATACTCGAACCAATCCTGTTTAGACATTCCCTCAATATCAATTTTCATACGCATGTCGCGGAGCTGGCGAAAATAGAAATCATGACCCTGGTCGTCGCTCGTCCAGCCGAGAAGCACGTCACTGGCGGATTGCAGCATTCGCTGCCCGGTGACGACTCGCTCGCCTTGATTTGCATATCGGCTCCTTCCCGCATAAGGAGCGAGCACTGAGGCGCGAGCCTCTTTGCATTGCAACAAGAGGGGATCGTGCGGTCCCGCCATCAACAACGTAACCGTACAGCGCGTCCCGACGCTGCCCACTCCCACGACCTTGCGCGCGACATCGACAAGCTCGTAGCGATCGAGAAGCGTGCGGCGTTCTTCGGGTAAGGTTTCGCGGTATCGTTGAAACAATTGACGGATACGTTTTCCCAAAGCCGGCATATCCGCCGGGTGGTAAATAAGAGGAGGGCGATCGATGATTCGGATGTGGCCATGCTTCATGGCCGTGATTTTCGGGAATTCGTGTCCCGACGTATCTTCTGTGGCTTTCACTTCCAGTTTCTGCCACCGCTTCCTGGAATCGGGGGTTTCCGCATTTCGAATAAAGAGGTCGGCGCTCAGATGCGAATACCAGACTTCGAGCGCGGTCATCCCGGCGTATTCGCGCATATGTTTCCGGTAGGATCGGGCTGCGGTGAGTGCCGCGTCGGAGCAGCGGTGTTCGGCAACGCCTGCCTCGCGCATGGCCAGGATGATGCTCGCCGCCAGGCGCTTGACGTCCCATTCCCACGGCGCCGGAAGCGTCTCATCGAAATCATTGATGTCGAAGACCAGTTGCCGTTCCGGAGTTCCAAAGCCGCCAAAATTAGCGGCGTGGCAATCGCCGCAGGCCTGGACGCGGATTCCGGTAACCGGAGTCGAAGCCAGATCGGCGGCCATCAGAGCCGCAGCGCCTCGATAAAATGCAAAAGGCGATTCGCGCATTCTGGCGTAACGAATCGGCAGAAGTGCGGGTAACCTCCCGCAGTCCGATTCTTTCAGCAGCTCTACAGGATCGGCACGATTCTTCGGCGGAACCCATCGAGAATGCGATGATCGCGGGACTTTTTCGCGAAGCTCCCTGCCCGCAGCAAGGCGATCCTTGACTGTTGGAGCGGGCTGGCGCGATTTTTCGTGAATGATGGTCACAATTTCTCGTAACAATTGTTCATTTGCAAAAAACGAATCTCACAGACTGGATTCTTATGGGGACGACAGGATTCTCTTATCTCCCGCTCGCGCCCGTCCCTGGCCACTGTTTCCGAAGGGCTTGGCGGTCGATCTCCTGTCCCCGCAGGTAAACCTTGGAGATTTTTCTGGCATTCGCAAGATTGTCGAGCGGGTTGGCGTCGAGCACGACGAAGCTGGCCTGCATGCCGGGCGCGATCGATCCCATGTCGGCAATGCGCAGCACCTGCGCGGACGTCCGCGTGACCGCGACGAGGACCTGTTGGGGCGTCATGCCGGACTCGGCCATCCGTTCCATCTGCTGGAGAGCCGCGTAGCCGGGGAAACTGTTTTGGATGCCGGTATCGTCCCCGAGAGCGATGGTCACGCCTGCCTTATTCAATTTCGCCAGGCTGCGAATTTGCATATCGTAGGAAGTAAGCTGATTCGAGTTCGACGCGCTGCCGGCATTCTGATTCGGGTTGGGCCGCGCCAACGCGATGGCCGCCGGAGAAAAGACTTCTCCAAGGAGCGGATCGTCGTACCACGGCGGTTTCTGCATGGCGGCTCCGCGACCGCCCATCGCCAGGTTCGGCGTAATGTAGATGTCCTTCTGCTTCATCTTTGCTACCAGGGCATCGTCCATCACCGCGTCGCGGACGGAGTGCAGGAATGCGTCCACGCCCGCGTCCACTAGATCGCGCGCATCAGCCAGATAATATTCGTGTGCCATCACGCGGATGTTGTGTTTGTGCGCTTCGTCGATGATCGCGCGATAGATGGAGGGAGTAAGTTTCTGCACCGTGCCGCCTCGATCGTCCACCCAAATCTTGATCAGGTCCGGCTTTTTCGCCGCGAGTTCCTGGACATCCTTTCGCGCCTCTGCTTCCGTGCTCACGCCGTAGGGCGCGTCACGCATCTGGACGCCTCCGGTACTGGCATTGGGCATCGCGAATCCGCGTCCAGCCGTGCGCACCAGGGCGGCGCCCGGCACAGGATGGGCGCGGAGATCAAAGGTGACATCACCGAGGTCGGTGCCGGCGGTCATGACCGCGCCGACGCCATAGTAGGCGTACTGTTTGAGCTGGTTAATAATGTTCTCGCGCGTGTAGTTGGCTTTGTCGAAGGAGGTATCTTTAATGAAGCCGAGGTGGACATGCGCATCGACGAGCGCGGGGATTACCGTCTTGCCGGTCAGATCCACTCGCCTCATTCCCGCCGGCGCTTGCATTTCGGTCCGCTTGCCAACCTTGGTGATCCTGTCTCCCTCGACCAGAAAGGCGGAGTCTTCGATCGGCGGCTTGTCCCCGTCGGTGATGAGGCGCGCGCCTGTGAACAGTGTTGCGCCACCGCTCGTGATTTGTTGTGCACCGGCCGGTGGGCCTGCCAGCAGCAACAATCCTGCAAGAGCGAATGCCAAGCGGCTCATACAATTCTCCTTCGAGCGATGAAATCCTCTCGTACGGACTCAGCCTTGTCAACACGCGTATAATTGCGGTGGTGAGTCAGTTTGCGCTGTAGGACATGCACTCTTGCCTGTCGCTGCCAATTTGCCCAATCTGGCCGGACAGGCAAGAGTGCCTGTCCTACAAAAACCGGTCGGAAGCAAACTGAGTCACTACGATAATTGTGGGCGGGCCGTAATTTCATCAACTCGGGGCGTATGATTCGAGAGAGTATCGACAGTCACGAAAGTAAGAGGGAGAAGGAGAGACTCATGCAGTTCCGATGCAAGCTCCTTGCGTTGACAGGCTTACTTTTGTTTCTCAGTTCGGCCTGCTTCGGCGCGACGATCGGCGGAGCCGTGAAAGGCCCGGACGGCGCTCCGTTTCAAGGCGCATTCGTGGAAGCCCAGAATGCCAAGACCAGAATCACGGTCATCGTGTTGTCTGACAGCCACGGGCGCTATCATCTGGAAAATCTGCCGGCCGGGGAGTATCGCGTGCAGATCAAGGCGGTCGGCTACCGCGCCGATCCGCGCAACGCCGTGACGCTCACCGCGGACCAGAACGCCTCCTTCGACTTTTCCCTGCAGAAGAGTGCAGTCCGCTGGAATGAGATTTCCGAATACCAGGCCACGCAACTCTGGCCGCCGGCCAAAGGAAGAGATCTGATTTTTTCCAATTGCAACATCTGCCACCAATTCCAAAGCCGCATGGCCTCGGTGACGCGGGACGAAGAGGGCTGGAAAGACCGCGTGGCCTACATGCGCGAAGCCATGCGTTTCAGCATTTTCCTGGGGCCGCATTTCAGCGATCAGGATGCCGCGGATGTGGCGTCTTATCTCACGAAACTGTTTGGTCCCGATTCCGTGCTGCCGAAATCCGCGGCGGACATGCCCCGGTACAAGGATACCGTGCGGCTGTTCGGCAGCGACGCGATGAATATCGTGTATGTGGAGTACGACATGCCGGGTCCGAGCCGCATGCCATTCAGCGCAGCGCCGGACAAGAACGGCTACCTATGGATCCCCAATTTCGGAGTCGCAAACAAGATTACCCGGCTCGATCCCAAGACGGGAGAGATGCAGGACTTCCCGGTTCCCAATATTGGCACGGCCGGTGTTCATTCGGCTGTTCCGGCACTCGATGGTTCCGTCTGGCTGGCTGAGCAGGGCTCGAATAAAGTCGGAAGATGGGATCCCGCCACGCAAAAGATTACCGAATACCAGGACGCCTATCTTCCGGGGAAAGAGGGCATCGAAGACGGCGGATCGAAGCACACGATCCGGCTCGATCCCAGCGGAAAAGTGTGGGCCAGCGGTGGGCTGCTGGCTCGCTTCGATCCCGAGACCGGGAAGTTTACCCATTTCGCCGAACACGATGGCTATGTTTACGATGTCAAGCCGGACGCCAAAGGCGACGTCTGGTTTACCAGCCCGTTCGTAAACAAGATCGGGAAAGTGGACGCGAAAACAATGAAAGTCACGCAATGGAGTCCGCCGACGGCGAACGCTTTTCCTCGCCGGATGGAAATCGGACCCGACGGCATGATCTATGCCGGGGAATTTCTCGGCGGCAAGATATTGCAATTTAATCCCAAGACGCAAACCTTCAAGGAATTCCAGTTGCCGGGCCCAGACCCCAGCCCGTATGCCACGGGTTTCGATGCGGACGGCTATCTCTGGTACAACTCCCATAACATGGACCTGCTTGGGCGCTTTGACCCGAAGACGGGGAAGGTCATCGAGTACCCGTTCCCACACTCCGAACTCGCCATGCGGGAATTTTTCCGCGATGCGCAAGGCCGGATGTGGTATGGCTCGGCGCCGAATAATAAGGTGGGGTATTTTTATTTGGCCGCTCCGCGTCGGCGCGATTAAATGTTTTGGCTGAGTTCCTCGCCCCAGGACGGGGAGAGATATTTCACCCGCAGGGCGCGCTCGAGCAATTCGCTCGAATCGGATTCGCCCAGATAGAGGCGCAAGACATCGGCGATGGAAACACGGTTCTCGTCCTGGTGTATGAATCGTATTTCGTCTCCCGCGCCGACTTCTCCTTCGCGAAGCACGCGGAGATAAAACCCGCTGCGATGACTAGCGAGGAATCGCTTGATCATGTCGTCGCGGTTGAATTTCAAATTCAATTTGAAGCAGGGAATCCGCGGCTGGGTGACGACGACCTCCGCGGTGCCGATCTCGAAGCGATCTCCGAGGCAAACGTTGTTTTCGAGCAAACCCGCTGTCGTAAAGTTTTCCCCCAATGAGCCCCACGGAAGGTCCACGCCCGGCAGTTCCTTTTTCCAGAAGGGATAATGCTCGGAGGGATACGCATACACGGCTTTATTTTGCCCGCCGTGGACGGACAAATCGGCTTGCCGGTCGCCGTCGAGATTTAGTTCCCGTAATCGAACTCGCTGATGGACAGGCGATTTGAATATGCCTGTCGCCACTTCCTCACCGTCGCGTTTGACGGTGCGGGGAACTCCAACCTGGATGGAAATCAGCGAAGGGCTCACCAACATTCTCCTGAAGTAGAATCATATTGGTCCCGGGCCTGGCAGATCAATATGGAACAGCGCCCACCATTTTTCCACCGTGCGCCGCCTTCTGCTTTGCCTAACGTCCGTGTTTGGCTATACTGCTGTGTCACAATCTGGTGCGATGCACGGAGAACCCTCAGTCGCCTCGTGGTGAGGCTCAGGGGACTTGAGTGAGTGCGGGGGAATAGAAAGCGGGACGCGGAGTTGACGATCTTCCAGATCAGTCAGAATCTGTAATTTGCTTCGTGAAGCGCTTCCATGTCGATGCGCTGCTGGCATGCGATAGGGCTGGAAGGCGCGGGAAGGTCACACTGCACCAAGAAATCGAAAAAGTACGTGGAGGAAAATCCGGCCCACAAGTCGCCGTCATCGGCGGCTCCGCAGCGGGTTTTTTCACCGCGTCCCTTCTTGCGCGGGCGGGTTGCTCGGTGGACGTCCTCGAGCGGTCCGAACAGCTTGATCCCACACCGCGCACTCTGATCGTTACCAGCCACATGCGTACGCTGCTGGGCCAGGTGGGCGAGCGCTCTGTCGTCAACGAAATCCGCAAATTTGAACTTTTCACCGATGGCCGCAAAGCGCACATTCCCCTCGACCATCCCGACCTGATCATCGAGCGCGCCCGGCTGATTCAAGGTCTAGCCGAGCAGGCGCAAGGCCATGGCGCGAAGATTTCCTTCGGCAACCGGTTCATGTCGCTGCAAAGCAACGGAAATGGATTGCGCGTCGGAATCGAGCGCGCCCGCGATGCCCGCGCCGAAGAATTGCACGCGGACGTCGTCGTCGGCGCAGATGGCGCACTATCCCGCGTGGCCCAAGCGGCTGGTTGGCCACGCCAGCCCACCGTCCCGCTCGTGCAAGCCATCGTCCGTGTGCCTAAGGACATGTCCCCTGACACCGTGCGCGTCTGGTTTGTGCCGGACGATACGCCTTATTTCTATTGGCTGATTCCCGAATCGCCGGAACGCGCGGCGCTGGGACTCATCGGCGAGGATGGCCAGGAAACGCGGCGGTGCCTCGAACAATTTATGGAGAAGCGTGGATTCACGCCGCTGGGTTTCCAGGGCGCGCGGATACCGGTATACGACCGCTGGACTCCTGTCGAGCGCCGCGTGGGCGCGGGACGCGTGTTCCTGGTCGGCGACGCCGCCGGGCAGGTAAAGGTCACCACGGTGGGGGGAATTGTCACGGGCTTCCGCGGCGCGCTGGGCGTCAGCGAAGCCATCTTGAATGGCGGAGAAAGCCGCGAGCTGCGTTCGCTGCGCCGTGAACTCGACCTCCATTTGCTGATCCGCAAAACAATTCATCAATTCAAGCAGGCGGACTACAGCCGCCTGGTGGACCTGATGAACGCTTCGACGACGCGCTCGCTCAGCCAATACACGCGCGATGAAGCCGCGCGCGTTCTATGGCACATCACCATGAGCCAGCCGCGTCTTCTTTTACTCGGTCTTCGTGGCCTGCTCTCCGGTGGCTCGATCCTTCCCAAGAATCGCGGGTGAGGCTTCAGGTAGCAGGGCAGCCGCTTTCAATCGCGCTTTTCCCCAGACATTGAATCCATTTTGGAAAATCACGCGCGCGCGTCGCGTAATTATTTCGGCGCCTGGGTCAACTTGAGCCGCGCTGCCTGAGCGCATTCCCCGGTGACAATAAAATAGCGCGCCACGGCTTCTTTTCCGACTTCAAAGGGATGCGGCTCGCCGGGCCTGCGCGAGGGGAGCATCCTAATCTTCGTAATCGCGGAATCAAATTCCGAGTGGTTCGACATCAGGATGGTGGCGTTCGCTGCCGCTGCGGCTGCGGCCATTTTGCTCTGGGACTTGATGTACGTGTCGAAGTTCGCGGCCGTGCTGGGGAAGTTGAACGCCGTGCCGCCCGAATAGGCCACGGTAAGCGGCTTGCCGTTATCCTTCACCGTGAAGATCATCGAAAGCGTCCCCGGCGTATGGCCCGGCGTGGCGATGACGGTCACCGCCGTGTCGCCCAGCACAATCTTCTGGCCGTCGTCGGCGACGATGTCGCGTTTCGGCTTTCCTTCCGGGTACCCGTTGACGGATTTTTCGATGGACGCCCAATCGGGACCGCCCAAGACGATGCGGGAGGCGTAGCGGTCCTGCATGAGTTTGGCTCCGCCCACATGATCGGAATGCGCATGGCTGATGATCACGTATTTGACCGTCGCGGGATCGAGGCCCAGCTTTTTCAGCCCGCCCACAATCTCCTCTTCCGAGTTGTACGTGAACAGTGTGTCGATGAGGATGATTCCTTCACTGGTGGTCAGCGCCCAGGAATTGTGGATCTTAGACCCAACGAAATAGAGGTTATCGAACACCTTGGCAGGTTCGGCAAACCAGGTATCCCTGGCCGGGGCCGGGCCGGGAGCGACGTCCCGAATCGTATTTGGGACCGGCGCCGGCGCAACGCACAACCGGGCCAGGGTGCCGGTAAAGTTGAATCCAGCGGCGTTTCTGGCCGCGACCAAGTGGGAGTCAATCGAGTCCGCCGTATTTTGTGCGAACGCGCCAGCCCCGCACAAAATGAAAAAAAGAACCAGCGCGGCGCCGGCTGTAATTGCCTGACTCTTCATGGCTGCACCTCTTCTGAGTTTTTCAGATCTCATAGGGAGTTTGCGTCTTGACCTTCCCGCGGCTGGCAGTATGAACCCATTGAAGTCCCGGCAGACGCAATTGTTTTCATCAGGGTCAGCGGCTCCGTCCGTCGCTCCCAAAAGTTCTCCGACAAGCCTCCGGAACCGTGGACGCGCGCGCCTTCTGCGAGTAAACTCGCGATGCCTTCAGCCGAAATTACTTGAGGTGATGGCATTGAACATCCTGGGCATTTCCGGCCTCGCTCACGATACCGCCGCCGCATTGCTCTCTGACGATGGCGTGGTCGCCGCCATGGAGGAAAGCAAGCTGGTTCGTAATCGCGCGACCATCGGGATTCCGCGCGAGGCGATCCGATTTTGCCTGGAGCGCACGGGAACGGGATGGAGCGGGGTCGAATGCGTCGCGGTGGCCAGCCGCCCTCTACGCGCGTGGGTGCGGCAGGCGTGGATGCGCGCGAAGCTGACGCCCTTCGCGCCAGTTCCCAGCGGATACTATCAGACAAAAGCGCTTGGGGAACTGGGGCGCGAACTCAACAACGGCCGCCTGCTCCACATGCTCGGAGAATCGCCAAACCTGCGCGTGCTGCACCTCGAACATCATCTATGCCATGCCGCGAGCGCCTTTTACGCATCGGCGGCCGACCGCGCCTTGGTGCTCACTCTCGACGAGCAGGGCGACGGACGCGCTGGTTCGATCTCGCTGGGCGAAGGCGCAAAGCTAAAAATCCTCGAGTCGATCTCGTTCCCGCATTCGCCAGCGTGGATTTTTTCGCAGGTCACCGACTTGATTGGCTTCGAGCCTCATGGCGACGAGCACAAGACGCAGTGGCTCGCCCTGGAAGGCGATCCGGTATTCGAAAAACTGTTCCTCGAAATCCTTCGCCGGTCACCTGGAAAATTACCGCACCTTGCCACCGGTTACTTCAATGCGGGTCTCGCGGGGCACATCGCTTTTTCGCCGAAATTCTATCGAGCCGTCGGCGTGGACCCCGCCATTGGAAAGGCTGCAGAGACCGGTTCACCCCGCCCACAGATTCCCGAGGTGTTGCGCAAGCAACTGGCCGCGAGCGTCCAGCAGGCCTGCTGCACCGTGGCCACGGAACTCGCCGAACGATATAGAAAAGAAACCGGCGCGAAATCTCTGTGCCTCGCGGGCGGATTGTTTCTGAACCCCGTGGTGGTCGCGCACGTGGAAAGGAACACCGGCTTCGATCACGTTTTCGTTCAACCTGCCGCCGGAAATGAGGGAACCGCGCTGGGCGCCGCCTGGTATGTGCGTCATCACATGCAGGGGGCGTCGCGACGGGAGGCGGTGACGAAGCTGGATTGGGGACCGAGCTACTCCAATCAGGAAATCAAACAGGTCTTGGAGAATTGCAAAGCGCGCATCCGTTTTCACGTGAGTGATGAGCAACGACTGGAAGAAGCCATCCAATTGCTCGTCACCGGGAAAATTGTGGGGTGGTTCCAGGGCGCTGCGGAATTTGGCCCGCGCGCGCTGGGCAATCGCAGCCTGCTGGCTTCTCCCTGGGCTCCCTATGTCAAAGAGAACCTCAACGAATACGTGAAGCACCGGGAAGCGTTCCGTCCGTTCGCGATTTCCGTGACGGCGGAACACGCCGCAGAATATTTTGACTGTGCCGATTCCGCTCGTTTCATGGCCACGCTTGGCCAAGCCAAACCAGAAGCCGCACATTTGCTTGATGGATTTCTCCTTCCCGGTGGACGGTTGCGCTTGCATGTGGTCGAGCGCGCCACGAATCCGCTTCTTTGGGGGTTGCTCGAACGCTTTGGACAGTTCGCTCCCGCGCCCATGCTGGTGAATACATCGTTTAACCTGTTCGGTGAGCCGCTGGTGGTTTCTCCGCGCGATGCGGTGCGCAGTTATTTCTGTTCCGGAGTCGACGCGCTGATTATCGGGAGCTTCTCACTGACCAAAACCTGAGAAGGTGTATTCGGCGAAACCTTGCAAGGATTCAGGCTTTCGCAGATCATGGGAATGGGTGAAAATCGGCTGGATTGATTCCAAGGGGAGGGAACGCTTGGCCAAGGGAGAACTGTCGTGAAATTAGCGGTGATCGGGTGCGGCTATGTCGGACTGGTGTCGGGGAGTTGTCTGGCGGAAGCGGGCCATGATGTCGTGGCGACTGACAACGATGCGGCGCGTATCGCCGCGCTGCAGGCGGGGAAAATCCCCATTTATGAACCGAGCCTGGACAGGCTTCTGGCCGGAGCGGTCCGCGACGGGCGGTTGCGATTCACGGCGGATTGCGCCGAAGCGGTACGCGACGCGGATGTGGTGTTTATCTGTGTGGGAACGCCGCCGACCGAGTCCGGGGAAGCGGACCTGTCAGCGATTGACAATGTCGCGCGGCTCATAGCCAAGGTGTCGCGGACGTCGAAACTGGTGATCGAGAAAAGCACGGTACCGGCACAGACCGGGGAACAACTCAAACGCGCCCTGAAAGTCTATGCCAGCAGCGCAGGGGTCAAATTTCGCGTGGCCTCGAATCCGGAATTTCTGCGTGAAGGCACGGCGGTGGGAGACTTTTTTCATCCTGACCGGATTGTGATCGGGGTGGAAGACCAGGAGAGCGAGAAACAATTGCGTGAGATCTATCGCCCGATCCTGGAAGGCCGCTTCCGTTGTCCTGTGCATCAACCGAATTGTCCGCCGGCAGCGACGCCGGAATTTGTGGTGACCACAATCGCCAGCGCGGAATTGATCAAGCACGCATCGAATTCTTTCTTGGGCTTGAAGATTTCCTACGCCAATGTGCTGGCGGACTTATGCGAGCGCCTGGGCGGGAATGTCGAGGAAGTCACGCGTGCGGTGGGACTCGATCCACGCATTGGCGGGCAGTTTTTGAAGGCCGGATTGGGGTTCGGAGGATTTTGTCTGCCCAAGGACATCCAGGCGTTCATCAAGCTGGCCGATCGCGCGGGCGTTGATTTCGGATTGCTGAAGGAAACCGAACGGGTGAATAAACAGCGCGTCGATCTGCTGCTGGACAAACTGAAAAAAGCGCTGTGGGTGATGAAGGGGAAACACATCGGAGTGCTGGGAATCGCTTTCAAGCCGAATACCGATGACATCCGTCTCGCGCCGGCAATCGAAGTGATCCGGCGGCTGCTGGCGGAAGGCGTTCATGTGCGGGCCACCGATCCTGAAGCCATGGAACGCGCCCGCGCCGTATTTCCCGATCTGAGTTACACCGCAGACCCCTATGAGGTCGCCCGCGGAGCCGACGCTCTTTTGGTCTTGACCGAATGGGAGCAATACAAGCGGCTTGACTGGAAGCGAATCCGAGGCGAGATGGCTCGCCCGCTAATCGTTGATGGCCGGAACATGCTGAGCCCCGCCGAAATGCAAGCCCTGGGGTTTGAATATATAAGTTTTGGAAGACCGGAACTGGTGGCCGTGTCCATCTGAATATGGGCTTTGCAAAACTTTCAAAAATACAAGTTGCGGTTCCACCTCTTCAGCGTGCCTGAGTTTCGGCAAATTGTTTCTTGAATGCTTCCAGAGTGAGCCGCAGTCCCTCTTCCAAATTGACTTTGGGTTCCCAACCCAGCAGCCGCCGCGCCTTGGAGATGTCCGGGCAGCGCTGCTTGGGATCGTCCTGCGGCAGTGGCTCGAAGACAATCGGAGCGGTCACGCCGAGCAAAGCGCGAATGCGCTCGGCAAATTCGAGAATAGTAATTTCCTGCGGATTACCGATGTTGGTGGGTTCGTGTTCGTCGGACATCATCAGCCGGTAGATTCCTTCGATCAAGTCGGAGACATAGCAGAAGCTGCGCGTCTGTTTTCCGGTGCCATACACGGTGATGGGCTGTCCCATCAGCCCCTGGTGAACGAAATTCGGCAATGCACGTCCGTCATTGAGGCGCATGCGCGGCCCGTAGGTGTTGAATATGCGTACGATGTGAGTGTCGAGTCCCTTTGCACGATGATAGGCCATGACCAGGGCTTCGGAAAAGCGCTTGGCCTCATCGTAGACGCCGCGCGGTCCTATGGTATTCACGTTGCCCCAGTAGGTTTCCGGCTGCGGGCTTACCGCGGGATCTCCGTAGCACTCGGAAGTAGACGCTATAAAGTATTTGGCCTTTTTCGCCAGAGCCAATCCCAGAGTATTGTGCGTCCCCAGCGAACCAACCTTCATCGTTTGGATCGGCAATTTCAGATAATCGACAGGGCTTGCGGGGGAGGCAAAGTGCAGCACGTAGTCGACTGGGCCGGGCACATCGATATATTTCGTGACGTCCTGCTGCAACAATTGGAATCGAGGGTTTCCCAGTAGGTGGCGCACATTGGAATTTGTGCCCGTGACCAGATTGTCGATGGACAGTACTTCCCAGCCGCGATCGAGCAAATAATCGCAAAGGTGCGATCCGAGAAATCCCGCGCCCCCTGTAACTACTGCGCGCATGAAGTTGGCCTCATCGTCGGTGTTCTCCCGATTTATCCGCTCGTGTGTTCGAGTCTCCGACCTGACTTCATTGTAGCCTCTAGAATCTGGGGCGCAAACCCCGCATCAGCGAGCCAGTCGCGATCTTGTCACCAGCGGAGATTTCCGAGACATATTCCGGGCAACGATTGACCTCCTACGAGCAGCAGGTTACGATTCTCCGTCTGCTCCTGCTTTCTTTATGTCGCACACACGAGTCTATTTGCTGCGATGCTGCCCGTCTTGCAAGAGTCTGGACGTGCGCCGATCGCACCGGCGCGGGCTGCTGGAAATGATGGTTCTGCCGTTCCTTTTGTTGCGGCCGTTTCGGTGCGAGGACTGCACCAAGAGGCACTACAACTTCTTCTTCACCCGGGCTCTACACGAGCCCGAGGAAAAGGTTCGTCGCACTGCATGAACGAAAGCATGCACCGTCCCGGAATGCATGAGGCCGGATTGTGACTGAACCGATGTCGAAAAGACGCCGATGGCTGGTGCCGGGCGGAATTTTAATCGCACTGGCCGCGCTGGGAACCCTGGTCTTTTTCACGATCGGACGCTGGCTGGTGGTTGAGGACCCTCTGGCTCACGCAGACGCGATCGTTGTCTTAAGCGGCCGGCTGCCCGAACGCGCGCTGGAAGCCGCACGGCTGTATCATGCAGGCTATGCGGAACAAGTCTGGGTCTCACAGCCTGATTCTCCCGCGGAAGAACTCAAGACGATGCACATCTTTTTTCTAGGGGAAGATTTCTACAACGAAAAAGTCCTCCTGGCCCAGGGGGTTCCCGCCGATTCCATTCGTGTTTTAAGTCATGCGATCGCAAATACAGAAGAGGAGGTCCGCGAAATTTCCGAGACACTTCATCAAAACAATTTTCACCACGTGATCCTGGTGACGTCGAAACCTCATACCCGCCGTGTGCGCACGATCTGGCGCAAATTGGTGGGTTCCGATCCAAGTATGGTCATCCGATTTGTGGAGGACGATCCATACGATGGCGCGCACTGGTGGCGACACACCCGTGATGCCCTGGATGTGGTGCGTGAAATCCTGGGCCTCTTCAATGCCTGGGCGGGCTTCCCATCGCGCCCCAGCCAGACCTGATTATGCCCGTCCGACCTCGCCATGCGAACGAAACCGCAAAGCAAATCCTGCCGCTCTTGCTCCTCGGCGTTGGTCTGGTTGCGTCCAATAATTATTTTACGTTCATCGATGATGAGACCTGGATCCTCGATGCCGCAACGCAGCCTGTGCGAACTACGCTGCGCTTGTTTCTTTCCGGTGAGGGTCAGCATGAGCATCCTCCGCTCTACGACATTGTTCTTCATTTCTGGTTACGCTGGACAGGAGGGAGCTTCCAGTACCTTCGTGTTCCAGCTATTCTGTTCTTCCTTGCGGGGCTTTTTCTCCTTGGGCGCGCCGCGCGGCGTCTAGGCGGCCCGCCCGCCGCCACCGCCGTAATATGGCTTGGCGTGCTCTGTCCTTTTGGATTTCATTATGGCCGTCTTGCGGCCTGGTATTCCTTTTCATTCTTTCTCGTTGCAGGATTGACGCTTGCTTACCTGCGGTATCTCGATGACCAGAGCCCCGGCCGCTGGGTGGTGCTTTTTTTATTTGGAGCGGCACTCTTATGGACGAATTATTTTGGTTGGGCTTTACTTGCGTGCCTGGCAGCCGATCAGTTTCTCCGCCATCGCGCGGGTGAGCGTACGGTTCCGCCCGGTATTATTGCGGGGACATCCGCACTATTTATTTTATCTTTCGTGCCCCTGATTCGCGCGTTTCGCAACGAGCTTGGAAATGGGATTCATTTTCACCAACGCTTTCTTGCTGTCGTTGCAAATGCTGCTTTCAATGTCTACTCGCTTTTTGTAAGTGAATCCGTGGCGCCGTGGCACTGGCTGCTGAGCATTCCCGCAGGACTTGCTGTCATTGTTTGCGTCGCACTGGTTCTGGCGCATGAGACACCAACGCCACGGCGGTTTCTGCTCTATAGCGGCTTTCTGATCTCCCTCATGGCCGTGACGGGAATCCTGGTCACCAAGCGCATGTTCCTGATAGCCCCGTGGGTGCTCCTGCCGATAGGAATTGCCATCGCGACGATGACTACTCGCTGGGCGCGCATGGCTTTGGCTCTTTCGCTTTTGATCGTTGCTGGCATTGGCTGGTATGGAATCCGCGTGCGGACCTACTATTCCGCGCCGCGGTTCCTGGAACCCTGGCTGCAGGTAGCCGGCGACGCCGCGGATAAGATGCATGGAGGTGCAACGATCATTGCGAATAATCCCTCTTTCTTCTTTTACATGACCTACATTCTTCGCGTTCCGGAACAGGGCGCGGATTGGAAATTTGCAGGCATGCTTCCGGATACCGTGCGATACCCAAATGTGATGTCCGCGGATGAATGGCTGGCGTCCGGTCATCCGTTCGCGCCAACCGTCATATGGATTCGCGGCATGGCCGATCCTCAAACGGAAGAGCCCATGACCGCCGCAGCGAAACAATTGGATCAGTCCTGTGGTGCCCGCGTTTCGCGCCTCACAATGCGCGACCAAGGATTTCAATGGAAACAAAAATTCTTTCCTCAACTCGGGGAATTGCAATGGCGTATCGAAGTCCGCGAATATGATTGTGCCTCCGCGACTTCGCCGGAAATATTCCGCATCCCCGCTCGCTAACCTCTGACAAGCTCACGTCCACCACTGTCTTAGTTCTATTGGACGTAGTACGACGGGGCCATTGTCGTCGCCGGGTTCCGCGGCCATACTCAAACTTGAAGAGAAAAATCGGATGCCGGCTACACTCGTATTTGCGATCTCGGCCATAGCCTGCAGGAGTTTTTTCGTCTACTACATGCGGGCCATGGCAGTAACAGTCGGCTGAGGTCCTTAACTGTCATTGTTTCAATGTGTTGGTTGCCAGTACGGGTAGACAGTGTAATTGGTACTGTAGGTCCATTGTACCAGACGGTATAGTCAACGAAACTGTAACCTGAGGGCGAAACTAAATGATGGCGGCGATTATATTTTCGGTCGCACTAGTGGCATTTGGCCAGTTTGGCCTGCACTATTGGCGCGCTATGATCTCCGGAGTCGCCTCTCAGGCCATCTCGGATCGAATCCTCGCGGCCGCGGGCATTTCGGCGGCTGCCGTTGGCGCTCAGGATTTCCATAACATACTTATTCTAAATGACTTATCTCCTGATTTGCGCGGGCCGGGTGGGAGCTTCAGAGTAATTCGCGCGTATTACGCTCTGGTTGAAAAGCTGGGTAGCATAATTCCAGCAATGGCCAACTGGTCTAATGCGGAAATGACCACCTGCTCGCGGTATGTTGCGGTTCTGATGGACCAGCATATGGAGCGCAACATGGTTTGCGCCGCTCAAATGCGTGGAATCTAAGGCCGTATCCCTCCACAATACACTAATACACTCAAATTAAGGGATTTAGTAGGCCCAGCGGAGTAATACCGCTCCTGCGGTATACCCCGCACCGACCGCCACAAGCAGAACCAGATCACCCTTTTTCAGTCTGCCTTGCTCGACGGCGTCGCGCAAACCCAGAGGGATCGTTCCCGCCGTGGTATTTCCATAACGCTCGATGTTGACCATGATTTTAGAATCGTCCACGCCCAGCCGTTCTTGCATGGCTCGGATAATGCGCAAGTTCGCCTGATGCGGAATGACCAGAGCAAGGTCCTTGCTTGTATATCCATTTCGTTCGAGCATCTCACACGCCAGCTCCGCCATCCGGCGTACCGCGTATTTGAAGACCTGGGCGCCCTCCTGATGGATGTAGTGCATTTTCTGGTCAACTGTTTTGTGGGAAGACGGATGAAGCGATCCGCCGCCAGGCATAAAGAGGTATTTGCCGCCCGAGCCGTCCACGTCGTGAACGAAATCGAGGATGCCCTCCTCATCGGGGCCGGTTGGCTCCAGCAGCACTGCCCCGGCGCCATCGCCAAACAGGACGCAGGTCGTGCGGTCCCGGTAATTGAGGATCGAAGTCATCACATCGCTGCCGATCGCCAGTGCTTTTTTCTGCGTCCCGGCGCCCACAAATTGAGCCGCGACCGTCAATGCATAGAGAAATCCGGAACATGCTGCCGAAAGGTCGAATCCCCAGGCGCCAGTCGCTCCCAGGTTGTTCTGGACCAGACAAGCGGTGGCCGGAAACATCATGTCCGGGGTTACGCTAGCCACCACGATCAGGTCAATCTCCGAGGCCGGGACATTTCTGGATGCAAGCAACTGGCGCGCGGCGGCCGTGGCCAGGTCCGACGTCGCGACGCCCTGGTCTACGACGTGGCGTTCCCGGATCCCGGTTCGCTCCCGAATCCAAGCGTCATCGGTCTCCACCAGCTTTTCGAGTTCGGCGTTGGTCATCACCCGGGGCGGCACATATCCACTCACACCGGTAATTTTTGCAGCGATACGTCTGGGCATTCAGTCTCCGTGTGGCTTGTTTGGTTCCCTGGCAAGAAGAACGGCGATTTTACGCAATCAAGGGCGGCGAAACAAGCCCGCGCTCTCCATTTATCCCGGTTCCAGGTGGAAATTTTAGGCTCGGTAACGCAGGCCATAGGAAAGTCCACGGAGCGGGCCAGGCTGCAGCAAGAAAATCGTATGAGGGGTTAAGCAGGCTCAATCTCGAAGCGGATTGTAATCGTCGCGGTCTTACGAAGCATGCCCGCCACCGAGCAATATTTTTCTTCGCTCAATTGGATGGCATGCTCCACCGCTTTTTCGTCGAGATTCCCACGCAGTTTGTAGACAATCTCGATCTTAAGCCACACCGTGGGCGGCTCTGGCGCACGTTCACCGGATACTTCCACTTCCAGCGAGTCAAGCTTCTGTCTTTTCTTGGCGAGGATGGAGACAACATCGGTAGCCGTGCAAGCGCCCAATGCGACAAGAAGAAGTTCCATGGGGCCAGGCGCTCCGTTCGTGGAGCGGTCGGAATCCAGCGCCACCATATGACCCGAGGGCGCCAGCGCCACGAACCGTTCCTTGCCCACCCATTGCACGCGTGCTGTTTGCATCGGAGCCTCCTTCGCCATGGGTCCGTTTTCTATGGTCCATGCCACGAACTTGTCGGTCGCGGGAATGGTCTTTTGGCCGTCATTCTGAGCCCGCCGCGGCGGGCGAAGAATCTCTCTTCGTTTTCCGTCCGAAAAGAGGAGGGATTCTTCTCCCGCAGAGCGGGGTCAGAATGACAACCTGAGGACTTTTCCCCCGGCCTGCTTGGACATTCAATTTGTGTGCTTTTGGACTGCAACACGAAACTTGCTTCTCCTGTCCGCCATTGTTATACAGGTTTCGCCAACATGACGGAACTTATTTGGGACGGAAAGTATAAGGACGGCAAAAAGCAGGGGCCGGCGCGGATTGCGCTGCCGTTTCAGACCATCGAGACGGTAAACGAGAGCACGCAGGATCGACGACGCAATCTTGAGCGGTTTTTGTTAGCGGGCAGGATACGGAGTGGCGCAACTGGCTGATTTGGGGCGATAAGAAGTTCGTCTTACCCTCACTTGTAGCGGAATTCGCCGATAAGGTGAACCTGATTTATGTGGACCCGCCATTTGACATTGGAGCCAGCTCATTGACTGCTGGACCGTGGACTAGGACTACAAAAATGACACGTTTCACTACCAGTGGCAGGCGTACCGGACACGCAAAGAGCCCAAGATCGAACTTGAGACAAGGTACGAGTACAAAGAGCCGGGGAAGTATCAGATTGTGGTGAAGGTGATCGACATTCTGGGGAACGACACGACCAAGACACTGGAAATCCAAGTGAAGTAATTTGAGGTGCCAAGTTGGCACCTCAAAAATGGCGGGCACCTTGAAATCACAAATCGTGACTTCAAAAATCAGCATTCCGCCCGAGCGAATCGAGCGCCGGATCCTGATGATTCGTGGGCAGAAGGTGATGCTCGATGCCGATCTGGCGGACCTGTATGAAGTTCAAACCAAGGTATTCAACCGAGCCGTGCGTAGGAATTTAGACCGTTTCCCTAGCGATTTCATGTTCCAACTGAACGACGCGGAGTATGAATCTTTGAGGTCACAATTTGCAACCTCAACCAGGGGGCGCGGAGGAAGACGCTACAATCCGCTGGCTTTCACCGAGCAAGGCGTGGCCATGCTGTCGAGCGTTCTGCGCAGCAAGCGCGCCGTACAGGTGAACATCGCCATCATGCGCGCCTTCGTGAAGCTGAGGGAAATGCTGGCTTCGCACCGCGATCTCTCGATTCGCCTCGATGAGATGGAACGGAAGTACAGCGGGCAATTCAGGGAAGTCTTCGCGGCGATCCGGGAGCTAATGAAACCGCCGGAAAAGCAGAGGCGGCGAATCGGCTTTCGTTCCATGGAAAAATCCTGACGCACGCAAACATCGTGCGTGGGGGCTTCATGCCACGAAGGAAATCAGCTTCCGCGCGCCTTCGGTTTCACCATTGAATACACTGGTACGGCCATGAACCTCCGAAATTACGAGCCGGATTTCGTTGCCGTGGACAAGTCTGGAACCAATTGGCTTCTCGAATCCAAGGGTCAAGAAAACGTAGATGTTCTCCGAAAGGACGTTGCTGCCGTGCGTTGGTGCGAAAACGCAACCAAGCTGACCGAGCAGAAGTGGAAGTACGTCAAAGTCCCGCAGAAGGAATTTCAGGCGCTGCAACCCAGCCGCCTCGCCGAACTGGCGGCCCTTGCCCCGTCACTTTTTGATGCAACGAATGACCAGTGAACGTCCCTTTCTGACGGGGACATGAACCCCTCGGCAATCAATAATGAAAATGTCGAAGAGTTGGGCGGAATACAGCCTACTGGAGGACTTCAGGCTCCTGGGCCTCGACAGCAGGGTTTATGAGAGGATTCGGCAAATCACGCACCCGCGATATAAACACACGCAACAGTTCGGGATCGAACTGCGCGCCGCCGCAGCGTCCTAGCTCCTGCAAAGCTTCCTCGGCGATGCGCGCTTTCTTGTAGGTTCGTTCCGATGTAATCGTGTCGTACGCGTCGGCGATGGCAATGATCCGCGCACCCAGGGGAATCTGGTCGCCCGCCAACCCATCCGGGTATCCAGATCCATCAAAGAACTCATGATGGTGAGCGACCATTTCCCGGATCTGCTCGGTGCCGCGAAGCGGTTCCAGTAGCTTGGACCCGAATTCCACGTGACGTTTCATGGCTTCCCATTCCTCGGGGTTCAGCGGACCATTCTTGTTCAGGATGGATTCCAAAATGCCCACTTTGCCAACGTCATGCAGCAACCCGCCCAGGCGAATTTCTTCGACTTGCGAAACTGGCAGGCCAATGGCTTCGGCAATCAGGACGCCGTAGGCAGAAACTTTCTGGGAGTGGCCTTGCGTGAATTGATCCTTGGCATCCACAGCCAGCGCGAGCGAGGTCAGCGTATTCATGACCACGGGAGGCAGCGGTTCAAAGTGCGATCCCTCGGAGGATTTCGAGGACCCGTTTTCCTTGGAGGCCACGCCCGTGGATTCGGTTTCAGCGAACGACCTGGCGAATTGTTCGACCCGGCTATAGATCTCCACAAAGGCATCCGGACCGGTCACAAACAGGCGCTTGAGTGTGACCCCGAGGTAGGCATCGAGGACATCCCGCTTCCATTGTTTGGAATCGCCAGGATCAAATTGATCCGCGGTAGAAACGGCGTTGCCACCCTGATATTTGGAGAGGTACATCGAAGCATCGGCGACTTGAATTAATTCCTGAGGCGTCGATCCATTCAGGGGAAAGTTCGCCACTCCGAAGCTGGAAGTTACATTCTTTTCACGCAAGATAGGATCGGCATTGATCCAGGATCGCAATTTCGATGCTAGCTGGTGGCATTGTTCAGCGGAGGTTTCCGGCATAAGGATGACGAATTCGTCGCCCCCATACCTCGCCACCACATCGGAGCGCCGGCAATTTTGTTCCAGAATGTACGCCATCCGTTGCAGCACGAGGTCGCCATCCAGGTGGCCATAAAAATCGTTCACGAATTTGAACCGGTCCAGGTCCATGAGGACCACCGAGAACGAGCGTCCGGCGCGCGTCGAGCGCTTCCATTCTCCCGAGAGCGCCTCCATGAAGAAACGATGTGTTTTTAGCCCGGTCAAACCGTCGGTGATGGCTTGCTCTTGCGCCTTTTGGAACGTGAACGCATTGTGGAGCGCTCCTGAAATCAGGTCGGCCAGCGTCCCGAGAAACAGAATCTCCTCTTGTGAAAAGTCGGAAAGCTGTTCGGTCTCCACGTACAACACGCCGTGGAGTTGGTCCGCGTACACGATGGGCAGGGCCACCGCGGAGACCGAACCCTCCAGGATCGGTTCTTCCGTGGCATCCGGTGAGCCGTACGCCACCGTCGTCATCTGCCCGGTCCGTGCCACCTTCCCAACAACACTCCCGTCAAATTCCAGGCGGCGTCCCAAGGCTCCCTGGCGGCGGCCAGCCTCGGCCTGAATGATGATTTCCTTAGCCGAGTAATCCAGCAACCCGATCCCGATATGAGAATAGTCCAGTCCCTGTTCGAGCTCTTCCGCGATCTTCGAGAGCATTTCATCCGGATTAAGGGTAGTAATGACGTTTCGCGAGATGTTGTTGAGCAGGGTGAGATGGCGTGATTTCGAGCGCTCCTCCCGGAACAGCCGCGCATTCTCCAGCGCGATGACCGCTTCGCTGGCCAGCACGCGCATCATTTCCAGGTGCCCCTCGTCTAAGGCACGCTCTTGAGGATTTTGCACGATCATGGCCCCGATGGGACGTTCGTAGAGCAACAGAGGGACACCGCAGAAGCAGCCCTCATTGGAATCCTGTGGTTCCAGGCCCAGCTTGCGAAATTCTTCTACGTAATTTTCCCTGATCAAAAGTGGCTGCCGGGTGCGCATCAGATACTCGGTGACGTATTGATCCCCGACAGCCCGGGACCTCTTGGGCATAATGTCGCCGTCGCGCACCTCGACTTCAAATCGGATTTCGTTTTTCGCTGGATCGTGCAACGTGACGGCAAATTGATTGACGTCAAACAGGCGCTTCATTTCGCCCAATATGGTTTCAAAAAGCGTGTCCGTATCCAGGGTGGAGCTGAGCGCCCGGCCGACTTCATTGAGCATGCGAAGTTCCTGGGTGCGCCGCGCGGTCTGCTGGATCAGGTAGCTATTCTCGACGGCCATGCCAATTTGATGGCCCAGCGCGAGCAACAACCGCAGTTCGGCCGCCGTAAAGCGGCGGGTGTCCGGAGTCCCGAGAAACATCACTCCGAAGGCCCTCTCCTTGGCTTGCAGGCTGATCCCGACAACGGTGTGCAAACGCTGGCTGATGGCGAGCTGCCGAAAACGCTTGAAGGCCTCTTCGCTTTCCAGATTGGCCCAGGCGGCATCGCGGGCCAGGTCGCGGAAAACGACCAGTCCGCCTAGGCGCGCCACCAAATCCACGAGATGATCGTCGAGCCCTTCCTCCTGCGAAATGGCACAGAAATTTTCCGAGAGTCCGACGGCAACAACAGAGGTCGGGCCCTCCGGATTACCGTGGTGCAGGAAAAGCGCTCCGGTCGGCATACGCACGACGCTGAGCACGCGCTCGAGCGCCTGGGAGAGCATCTGCTGAATTTCCGGGCCAACGAAACCGGAGGTTGCCAGGTTCACGTTCGATAGCGCCAGCATGTTCTGTTCGACGCGGCGCTTTTCCTCTTCATACAGGCCCATGACCATCAAGGCAGCGGCGAACAACTGGGGGAGAATCTCGAGCGCGCGCAGGGAATCCGCGACGCTAGAACTGAGCGACAGTTCACCAATTAGAATTCCGCCCCAGCTGAGGAAAGAGATGGCCAGCAATAAATCCGCGAACGTTTCGTGCCGCCGGCTTTCCTGAAAAAATACCCATGCCACGGCGGCGAGTACGACGGCCACCCCGAGTTGCGGGGAGACGCTCACTCGATGCAAGAAATAGGCCACGGACCAGAGCACGAACACAGCTCCCGCCGCAACCTGAGCACGTACCCAGGGCTCCGATTGCGTATAAACGCGCGCTGTGCTGAAAAACAGCAAAGCCGCTGCGCCGAGCAGCCATTCGTTCACGGCAGGTTGCCAGGAAGCAACCAGAATCCATGGCTGCAGTGCGGGGCTGAGGTAATGCAGCGCCAGCAGGCACCATCCAGCGCTCCAGAGCATGAGGTAGGCCTGTCGCCTCAGGCTGTGCATATAGGCGAAGAACCCCGAAGTCAGTGCTGAAGCGGTCAGCAGGGTAATCGCGATAATGGTGTCAGACGTCATCGATTCAGGCACACCAACACTCGGGAGATTCGCGGTCCGCTCCTCGCGGGACAACGAAAACCGGCAACGTCACACAAGTTAAAATATCCGCGCCCCTGCGGCAGCTGGGCCTCCATTTATTGCTCGCAGAATGTGGCGTTATGAGCCACACACAAACACACCTATCCCGTGAAGTTTCTTCACTTTTTCGACTATAAGGGACCTCTTTCCGGGTGGTCAAGGGTACGGGGGTACCAGTGAAGCACATCAGACACCCCGTAAACAAAGCGACGCCTCTGGTCTACGACGGTTTGACGGAATGGCCTGTCCCGCCAAGCGCCGGGAGAGAGGCTACGGGCGTCTCCGCGGGAGACGATTTGGAACAGAGTCCTACGGCTTCAGAGATTCGATCGGCTTCCTGTTGCTTCATCGTCTGCCACTTCGAAAATGCGGCTTTTTCCTGCGCCACTTCGTCCTGGTTACGCTTCATGCGGTCAAGGCACTGCGCTGTGATCCGCTCCATTTCCGCCTGCGTCTGGGCGTTTGCTTCCGCCTTCCGGGTCCAGTATTCTTCGAAGCGTTTCCGCTGGTCGTTTTCATATTCGTCGAGCGCTTGCTGGCGCATTTTGGCGTCGCGGAGAACCTGGTCAATCGAAATGCCGGCGGTTTCGAGAGCCATCAGCACGGCTGCCCGCTTCGCGTCGTTCGATAACCCGCGGATGTGATCGTTGTTCAGCATCTCGACCACTTTGCTGATGCTATACCCCATCCGCGGATTCATGATTCCGGCTGCGTGGTAGACATCCTCCATCGACTGCAGGTCGCCTTCAGGTTTTGCGAGGATCTTCCCGGTGGAATTTGAAGGAACTTTATCCGCTGGAGCGGACTCCGCAGGTGCGGGATTCGTCGGCGCAGGCGTAGCGTTGGTCTTTCCGTTGGAGCCATCCTGTTTCTGGCGCTTGAACGCCACATCGAGCCATTTGGTTGACATGTTTGTCCTTTCTTTGTCTTGCGAAGGTCGTTCTGTTTGGACCTCGGCGTTTCCGGGAGAGTTAAGCTCCTCGGAGGGCGAAATTGGCGGATTGCTTTCGCTGTTTTTTTCTGGAATGACTGTCTCCCCCAAAATCACTGGAGTGGTGGACACGCTGGGTGCTACTGGCTCAGGTCCCGATTTGAAAGCCGCACTAGGGAGTTCAAGTAGATTAGACGCCTGCCTTTCCGGGTTACTTTTCAATACATGGCTGGAAAGAGGAGGAACTTGGCTTGGTGCGCTTTCCCGAAGTGGGCCAGTTCGGGGGGGACTGCTCCTATCTTTCTCCCTCGTAGTTCGCTGAATGCCCAAGAGATATTCCCCATCGACGCTGCGGCAGTATCTGGTAATTCCCGAGAACTCTTCCCAGCGCCATTTGATTTTCACCTTCGATCCAACTTCGATAGAGACTTTTACACGAATGCACGCCCCGGAAGGGGACCTATCTTCCATCCGGGCGGGAACATTACGCGAGGCCCCGTTTTGCTCTTCCCACGACACTTCCGCTTGTGCAATGAGGGGCGTTCTCGGCTCTGCCCTGATACCACTCATACTAGGGACTATCGGCAAGAGATCAAAGGACTTCACTCCGATTTGGCGGGTCCCCTCGCCTTCAGCCCCGGGTTCGGCTAAGATGAAGTGCTTTTTCATCGACTTATGACGACCAATTCGGGCACATCTGTGATTCCAACTGGCGGGGTTCGCGTGCGATTTGCGCCTTCACCGACGGGCTATTTGCATGTCGGCGGCGCGCGCACAGCGCTATTTAACTGGTTCTTTGCGCGGCGGCAGGAAGGCACCATGATCCTGCGCATCGAGGACACCGACGTCGAGCGCAATCGCCCCGAACTGGTCGAGGGGATTCTCGAGGGGCTGCGATGGCTGGGCATCGATTGGGATGAGGGCCCCTGCTACCAGTCGCAACGGCTGGATTTGTATCGAGCTGCGGCGGAAAAACTGGTTGCTTCCGGCGCGGCGTATTACTGCTATTGTCCGCCGGAAAAATACGCGGGCGGGGACGCTATCGAGGAAACCGAAGACGCCAGGAAGGAAGCGGGCCCGCGGCGGGTCACGCGCTGCGCCTGCCGCGACGGCAAGTCCGCACCCGCAGGCCAGAGTCCGGCGATCCGATTTCGCGTTCCGTTGGGCACGACCACGAAATTCGACGATGCGGTATTCGGTCCGCGCGAAGTGGTGAACGAAGAGATCGAGGATTTTGTCCTGCTGCGTTCTCCCAAGGAGGGCCAGTCGCAAGGCGCGCCCACCTACCAACTGAGCGTCGTCGTGGATGACATCGACATGCGCATCACGCATGTGATCCGCGGATCCGACCACATCTCGAACACGCCGAAACAGGCGCTGCTTTACCGGGCGCTGGGCGCCGAGCCGCCGGTCTTCGCGCATGTACCATTGATTCTCGGCCCGGATCGCACGCGGCTTTCCAAGCGCCATGGCGCGACCAGCGTGGGCTCCTATCGCGACGAGGGTTTTCTGCCTGAAGCGTTCCGGAATTTTCTCGCGCTGCTGGGATGGTCACCGGGCGAGGACGCCCAATTCCTGCGCACCCCCGAGATCGTGGCGCATTTTTCGCTCGCAGGCGTGAGCCGCACCAATGCAGTTTTCGACCGCGCAAAACTCGAGTGGTTCAACACGGAGTATCTGCAGAAACTGCCCATCGACGATCTCCTTCCGGCAGTACAGGGCGAACTTGAACGCTCGAAATTGTGGCAACCGGAGTGGGCGGGGGAAAAACGCGAGTGGTTCTCAAAGACCGTGGACCTCCTGCGCCCGCGCACGCGCCTGCTGCCGGATTTTTCCACATGGGCGCGGGCCTTTTTCAGTGATTCCTTTGAATACAATCTGCAGGCCCGCGAAAAGTTCTGGAAAGATGAGCGGCTGGGAGGAATGCTCGGCAAGCTATCCGAGGCGCTCGCGGCGCTGCCCGAGTGGAACCACGATGCGTGCGACCACGCATTGCGGGAACTGGCCGCAGCCGAAGGCGTCAAGGCAGGCCTGCTGATTAACGCGACGCGCGTCGCGATTGTGGGGCAGGCAGTGGCCCCGCCGCTGTTCGAGACGATGTTGGTCCTCGGCCAGGAGCGCGTTGTGCGCAGGCTACGCGCCGCCGTCGAAACTCTCGCCGCGCCGTGAAACTGCCACCCCCCGCCTCTGAAGAGGCGGGCTACAACAACCCGCCATTGATGTTGTGACTGCTGTAGCCCGGGTCTTCAGACCCGGGGCCTTTCCGCGGCCTAGCGTCTAATGTTGGGAAGGGAACCTCAACACAGGGGCAGGTGAGAAGATATTTGTATTAGCCGGGAGCGCGGGTGTATCCACGGCGGCGATTTCTAGTTCAGCCGTGGCCGGGATTTTTGTTGGTGGCAGGCAAGCGTCCTGATTGCAAGCCTGGTAGCCGACAGTCAGCCCGAGTTTTTGCTTGCCCAAAGGCGCAGCGGCAACGGCGCGAAGCCTCATCCGCACGGTGAACGAGGTCTCGTAAACGCGCAGGGGAGTCTTCGAGAATCGGAATGCACGCATCACCCCGCGAGGATAGGTCGTCTCCACCAGGACGATCCCCGGTGGCAAATCGGCAGTTATTTTGGTGGGGATCAGATAGTCTTCCGAAGGCTCGTGTGCGTTGACGTGGAAGCCCGGCGAGATCTTGGCAACTACCGCGATATCAAAGGACCGCCCGCGCGGCACAGGTTGCAGGGAAACATAGGCCTGCGGCTCGACGACGCTCGCGGCGCGGGGCATGGCCCCGTCTTGACCGGACGCGCAGGTTGCGAGTGCAATCAGCGCGAGAAGTGCGAAACACGCGCGTAGAATTGCATGCCAGCCGGAGTGCCGTGTGACGTTCCCAGTGAAAAGGCTCATGTTGAGTTAGACGCTCACGGGGCTGCCAAGTTGCTCGGTGAGGATGCGGCCCATGAGCTGTATGAGCGTCTCACCTGTCTTTTCAAGCACGAAAGCGCCTGCCGTGTCCGACCAAGCCAGCTTGAAGCTGGTAGTCAGCGCCGAAATCCAGATCTGGCGCACCGGCGTTTGCGGGCTGATGACGAATCTGGTTTCGTCGGCATCCTCGAACAGCACTTCGAGCCTTCCGCTCCCACCTTCGACTTCAAAGCCATGTACATCGCCCGCCTCCTGGAGGCGGCGTCGCAATTCTTCAAATGCAGCATCACAGCGTTTCCGAAACTCCGGTTCATCCATGGTCAATACAGGGTACCGCGAAGCCGAAGCACGGGCAAGGCGCCTGCTTACTCGGTGATGGCCAGAATCCGAGAAGACGAATCATTGGAATTTGGCTTCGATCCAAACGATGTCGATGCAGGAACCCGCGCAGCACTGTTCTTAACGTGTTGACTGGGTTCCCGTAGTGTTCTTGCGCGCAGATCGACGTGCAATCTTCGCAAACGATAATTCCCTGGAATTCGGTCTCACTCTCCGTTCTTGTCATGTCGCCTGCCTGATTCGAAACCCTTGGTTCGTGCGCCGTTCGCAAAGAACGCCCCGGCGGAGCCGGGGCGTTCTTTTGATTCCACTGCGCCTGTGAATGCGCGATGCAGATGCCCTAGTGGTTGCCGTGGCCGGAGTCATCATCGCCGTCGTTGTCGCCATCATTATCTTTACCCGCAGCAAACAGATCGGACATCACCTTTGTGTTTGAGTCGCAAGCGTGATTGAGGCAGGGAAGCCCAAGCCCGCCTTCGATGGTCCGGAGCAGGGAGAAGTGAGTGTAGAAATTGTTGCTTTGTATGCCCTGTGGGCCGTAGCTCGTGTCCACGATGGTGAGCACTTGGTTGATGATGGGGGAGAAGCTGTAGTCGTTCTCGTCCCACAGGATGACGATGGCATTGTGCCCTTTGCTCCACACTGGCGAAGCCTTGATGGCTTTCACAATGGTGCGAAGCGCCTCATCACCGAGGGAGATGAGCGCCGGGTTCAGGCCGGTTTGTGTGCCGTTGTCGTTCGGGTCTTCGGCGCATTGCGGACCGGCGTTGCCGCGGCCGTGCTGGTCGTTGCATTGATTCGGCGCGATGAAGGAATACTCCGGGACATTGCCAGATGCGAGATCGTCATAGAGGCCACGCTTGCCCTCAAAGCCTACGATGTGTTCGATCTGGTGCTCCTCCACGCTGCGGAAGTACACAAACGGGTCATGCTTGGCTGCGTACAGATCGATCAGCGTTTGCGTTTCCCCGGGAATGGCGGCCGGAATGTTACTGGCGTCGGTGAAATAGCCGTCCGAGAAATCCACCTTGTAGGCTCCGGTGGACGGCAGGCTTTCTTGGTAGCTCTTCCAGCTCTTGCCATAGTCAGTGAGTTGGTCGGCAATCGTCTTGCCGGTGGTGTTCGGCGCGGCTGGGATCGACAGAGTGCCGTCGAGGTCGAGGAGGCCAGGAGGGCACGGATCGGTTACGCTCGGATTTGGACACTCGTTCGTGAGGTCGATTGCCGGAGTCGCAGCATCCGTTCCCGTTCCCCAGATCGGGCAGACGTCCGAACTGGCCGGGAAATCCGTGTTTACGCTCCCATTGCTGAGATTCGTCTGGCAGTTCGTGTTTCCCCAGTCGGGATTGTTATCCGAACGGACGCCGAAATTGGACCCGCCGGTAACTTCCAAATAGTTGGTCAGGCTGGGATGTCCCACAGCCAGATAATTCTTGGCGATATTTGCGGTGTTAAACAAGTGATTGGCAAACGGCGCATTGGGATTTCCCACAATCTGGGAATACCCGTGGTTCTCCATCATGATCACAAACACGTGATCGAGATGCGGCACGCCCTTGGGAACGGAGCCCTCATTGGCGTAACCCGGGGTGACCAGAAATGCGGAGACCAGCAGCGCAGCAAGTGATTTCAGTTTAAGTTTCCCTTTCATTTCCTCTCCTTTTTCGTTTTTCGAATATGGGCCCATGACCTGGAGTTGGCGCTCACCGGCTCGGTGCGGGGCACGCGTGAATTCTGGCCGGGCCGTTCGGAGGGGGACGCCACCCGCGCGGCACGCGAGACATTAGTGGCGGAGCGTTACAGAAGAAATACGAGAGGATTACAGGACCGTAAAGGAATGTGAACGCTTTGTGATGGCGTGGCGCCGGACGCACCAACCGTCAAATGTTCGTGTGCCCGTGCATGCCGCGATGCGCGCCGATTTCGCAGTTGCCCACACATTCATCGGATGGCGCTCATCTCAGGCCCCGGCCAATTCCCCAGCGATGAGAGCCAGTGTTGTAATCCGCATCACGGAATCTCGATCACAATACTTGCAACCCGAAGCCGGTTTTTGAATCTAGACAAATAGGTGCACTGCGCCCGTCGGGAAACTGCCGACAAGGAGAAGTAGAAGTATGTAAAAGAGACACTGAAGCATGAATCTCCATAAATCGTTTTCGTCTTTTGCCCGTCTTTGGGCTGTAAACGGTCAAGTTCCTCGGCAAACTACGATTAGGAGCCAACTTAAACCGTGTCTTACTCATCTTTAATATATATAGGCCTCGAGCGAAGAGGGTGCAGAGGGGGTTCAAGAACATGAACAATTTCGAACGTGCCACAGGGTTCTCAAGGCCTCGATTCGGTAAGCAAATTCTGGTTTTCGTGTTGTCGTTGGGGCTGCTATTCGCGACATTGCCTCAGGATTTGTCGGCCTATCAAGCTGCGCAAACCCCGCCGCCAGCCGCGCCCGCGCCACCGTACACGCAGCAGACTCCCCAGCAATTGCAAGAGTTGGTTGCGCCGATTGCTCTGTATCCGGATTCACTTGTAGCCCAGATCCTGGCGGCGGCTACGTTTCCTGAACAAGTCGTCGAGGCCGACAGATGGGTGCAAGCAAATCCTAATTTGAAGGGCGAGGCGTTGGGTCGCGCCGTCGACCAGCAGCCCTGGGATCCGAGCGTCAAAGCGCTGACTGCATTTCCATCCGTACTCGGAAATATGGATAAGAATCTTTCCTGGGCGTCATCTCTTGGCGACGCCTATTACAATCAGCAACAGGATCTGATGGACGCCGTTCAGGTGATGCGCCAGCGAGCACAACAAGCCGGCAATCTTAAGTCCACGCCGCAGCAAACCGTCACCGATCAAGGCCCGGCGATTGATATCGAGCCTGCTAACCCCGACGTCGTTTATGTCCCTGCGTACGATCCGTGGTTAGTTTATGGAGATCCCCTCTTGCCGTGGCCGGGTTGGTACCCATACCCGGGAATATGGTTTGGCGGGCCGTACCTTTCGTTTGGCCTCGGCTTCGGAATTGGTTTCTTCGGCGGCTTCGGCTGGGGCTGGCACAATTGGGGATTCAATTGGCGCGATCGGTACCCAAGATTTGGCGGCGGCAGGTACTACTCCCAGAGCCGCACTTTTTATAACCGGAACAATTACTATCGCGGAGGCGGCGCGCGCGGCGGAGCTTTTGCCAGAGGCAACTTTGGGAATAGAGCTTCCACCGGAAATTTTGGCGGACGTGGGGGAGTTGGCACTCGTCCCAGCGCGGGCAACATTGGCGGGCGCAGCAATGTTTTCAACCGTCCCGGGGCAACACCCAGGCCTTTTAACGGAAACACGCAGGCTGCCCGAGGATACGCTCAGCCCCGCGGCCAGACCGGCGTCCGTTCGGGCGCATTCAGCGGCTTCTCCCAAGGTGGGCAGACGAGAAGCTTTTCCTCGCGCGGAAGCGCCAGCTTTGGTGGCGGGGCGATGCGAGGTGGTGGAGGCGGAGGATTTCGCGGCGGCGGTGGCGGCGGGGCGCGTGGCGGTGGCGGTGGGCGCCGGTAGCCAAAGTTTCTTTGGATTTCAGTTAGCTCGTGAAATTTAGAAACGGAGAGAAGGCATATGCAGCGAACGATGCTAGATTTCGACAAATTTCAATGGGCCAATCTTCCTAAAATGGCCGCGGTCGCCATCCTTTTGACGGGGTGTTTTCCTACCCGTTCCATGGCGCAGCAACAGGGCCAGAAAACATTTTCATCGGCGGAGGAAGCGAGCAGTGCGCTCGTCACAGCTGCGCAAAGTAACGACCAAAAAGCAATGCTCGACATCCTCGGGGCAGACGCGAAACGAATCGTCTCATCGGGAGACGAAACCGAGGATGCTGATGGGCGCGCTAATTTCGTACAGAAATATCAGGAAATGCACCGCCTGGTTAAAGAACCGGATGGAACTACGACCTTGTATGTCGGCGCCGAGAATTGGCCTACGCCCATTCCGCTCGCGAATAAAGGCAGCTCGTGGTATTTCGACACCGAGGCAGCCAAGAGAGAAATCTTGTACAGGCGGGTTGGCGAGAATGAACTATCCACCATCCGCGTTTGCCAGGAACTTGTGGCGGCGCAGAAGGAGTACCGCTCCACGCAGCACGACGAGTACGCCCAGAAAATTTTCAGTGACGAAGGGCAGCAAAATGGCCTTTATTGGAAAGTCTCAAATGGCCAACCGCAAAGCCCCATCGGGCCTCTGGTGGCATCGGCCGTTGCGGAGGGCTACGCGAAAGGCCGGGACGACGCCCCGACCCCATACCACGGCTACTATTACCACATCCTGACGAGCCAGGGCGCAAATGCCTCCGGCGGCGGGAAAAGTTATATCGTGAACGGCAAGATGACTGAAGGATTCGCTTTCGTGGCTTATCCGGCCGAATACAGGTCGTCCGGGGTGATGACATTCATCGTTAGCCAGGATGGGGTCGTATATGAGAGAGATCTTGGCCGACAGACGGCTGATCTTGCCAAAGCCATGAAGGAATACAACCCCGCAAGTTGGCACAAGACCGAAGACCAACAGCGGGAGACTGCTGACGAGGGTAAGAGCAAATAAAGCAGAATATCCGAGTTGTTGCAGAGGGGTTACCACGAAGCCGAGGGTCGGGCAAGGTGGCGCCTTACTCGCTGCCGGCCAGAATCCGAGAAAAAGTCTTCTTGCGGCTTGCAAATACTTCTCCAACGCCTACATATGTCAACGTAAGTCGAGCACTTTCCCTGCTAGCTAGGAACTAATCCATCCTCAATGGTGTCCAAAATACATGACGACGGTCTCTTCGAGGCCTCCGTAGATGGAGTATGAAGAGCGGTTGATCATGAGCCACAGCGGAATGTAAACGCATCTGCCTGACTGGCACAGGAGCAAGACTATGGGAATGGAAGTGGAAGGGAAAAAGGGTGGGGCCATGGCCTCGATGAATGTGGTGCCACTGATTGACATTCTCCTGGTGCTCTTGATCATCTTCATGGTGATCACACC
This sequence comes from Terriglobia bacterium, assembly GCA_963705015.1. Lineage (GTDB taxonomy): Bacteria > Acidobacteriota > Terriglobia > Acidiferrales > UBA7541 > Palsa-360. The sequence goes on along the minus strand of CAVPIN010000002.1, from coordinate 2,369,919 downwards.
TCTGACGCCAAGGGGCTTGGAAGCGCTGATTCCCCAGCCTTCGCACGACGTCAAACCGGGCCCGATTTACAAGGTTGTTGTTGTCCAGGTGCTGGAGAACAATCACCTAAAGATCAACGATGATGAGACAACCTGGGACAATCTGGGCCAGCAGCTCAACAACATTTTCAAGCTGCGCGCCGAGAAGGTCGCCTTCGTAAAAGGCGAAGGCACCGTCGTTTTTGCCGTCGTGGCTCGGGCCATTGACGTGATGCGCGGCTCAGGCGTCGAAAAAGTGGGGTTGATGACCGCAAACCTCGAGGCTGGAAAGTAGGCCTATCGGTAAGTCGCGCCCAGTTTCCGACGGCGCGTGCCGATTTCAAACTGTCTCAACAAAGAGGTTGACCCCAAACCCATGTGTCCGGGTTGGACCTCGAAGGGGTTGGTGGGCCCGCCAGGATTTGAACCTGGGACCGACGGATTATGAGTCCGCTGCTCTAACCAGCTGAGCTACAGGCCCTATGTGGTGAGAATATCCTACACCGAATGAGCTTGGTCGACACAGGTGTTGTCGCGCAGGATGACCAGCGAATGTTCATCCCGCATCATCACCTCAGCTTATTCCGGAACACCACACCACCCTTCATTACGAATTTGATTCGTTTCAATTCTGTGATGATGTGAAACGAAGACGTTCGCGCGCATCCATTTCCCGATGAGCATTTAGCGTTGCCGATGACCTAAAAAACCTCAACACAGAGATCACAGAGAAACCAATATGAGGGAACGCCCTACCAACTGTTACCCGTTCCCCTGCACCTGCCTCCTTGCCTCTTGCCTCAAATCCTCTATCCTGTTGTCCATGGATCGCGCGAACATTGTGATTATCGGCGGCGGCGTGGTGGGCTGCGCGGTGGCGCGCGCGGTTTCGCGGCGCTGGAGCGATGTTTTCCTGGTCGAGCAGATGCCGAAACTCGGCATGGGAGCGAGCACGCGCAACAGCGGCGTGATTCATTCCGGCATTTATTACCCGCCGGGCTCGCTCAAGGCGCAGTTGTGCGTCGCGGGAAATCGGATGCTGTATGAATTTTGCGCCGCGCATAACGTGCCTCACCGCAATTGCGGCAAGCTCGTGGTGGCCCACAGCTCGGCGGCAGGAAACTGCTCTCGAGCATCTGGCCGAAAACGGACGCGCAAACGGCGTCGAAGGCCTGCGACTTGTGGACCGCGCCGCCGTGCGCGCAAGAGAGCCGCACATCGAAGCGACTGCCGCACTGGAAGTGCCTTCGACCGGAATCGTCTCGGCGGAAGATCTCGTGAAGACGCTCGCGCGCATCGCCACCGAACAGGGAGCAACATCTATTGCCTCGCGCGCGCGTCGTGCGGCTCGATCCGCTTGCAGATTTCGTCGCCGTGACCATCGCCGAAGATGGCGCGAGCGACGCCCGTCAGAACGGAAGAGACCATCGAAGCGCGGTGCGTGATCAATTGCGCGGGGCTTTATGCCGATGAAATCGCGGCCATGCTGGGCAATCACACCTACCGCATTTATCCTGTGCGCGGAGAATATTGCGAACTGGTGCGCGCAAAATCGTACCTGGTGAACAATCTCGTCTATCCGCTGCCGCACGCCGACGGGCTCAGCCTCGGCGTGCACTTGACGCGCACGCTATGGGGCACCGTGCTGGTGGGCCCGACCGCGGATTACGTCGACGATAAAAACGATTACGAACACAATCGCCTGCCCGTCGAGGAATTCGTGCGCCGCGCAAAGCCCATGCTGCCGGAACTCGAAGCCGCGGACCTGCAGCTCGCCTACTCCGGGCATTCGCGCGAAGCTGGTGCCGCCCGGACATGCAGGCTTCGCTGATTTCGTGATCGAGCGCGACGCAGCAGTGCCACGCGCGATTCAGCTTGTCGGAATTGATTCGCCGGGATTGACGTCGTGCCTGGCGATTGCCGAACGAGTCGTCTCTCTGGCCGCGGAAATTCTGGATTAGGTTGAAGTGGCACAGGCTTCAGCCTGTGTGCTCTTGGTTTGAGTTGTGAAATGCAACACCAAAAGCACACAGGCTGAAGCCTGTGCCACTTCAACGCACCAGATCGGATGCGAACACCAGCGTCACCCCCTGCCGTTCGGCTTCCGGAAGCATTTCCGCGAGGACCTGGAGGGTTTCCGGATGCGGGTGGCCGATGGCCAGGGCCGAGCCTTTTTCACGGGCGTCGCGAATGGCGAGCGCGAATTGCTTTCGGATCGCGTCCGGCCGATTGCTCGTCATCGAGAAACACATTTCGCGAAGTGGCGGGGACGCCTGCGGAGTGTGCCGCGGTTTCCGCGACGGTGGCCGCAGTCGTGCGGCTGTCGATGAAGAAAAGTTTATGCTCGTGCAGCAAGGGCATCAATTCGCCCATCAGCGCGCGGATCGGACGTGCCGAGCGAGCCTTCGTGATTGTTTACGCCGGCGGCATACGGCACGGTGTCCAGCATGGACGCGAACGTCTTTCCCACCGCTGTTCGCATCCATGCCCGGATGCAGCTCGACCGGCTCGTCCTTGTCCCCCGCGTTCGAGGCCATGGGCAGATGGAGCATCACCTGATACCCGCGCCGGTGCGCCTCTTCCGCGATTTCCGTGGAGTCAGGCAAATGCGGAAGCACGGAAAGCGTCAGCGGATAGGAAAGCCGGAACAGCGCGTCGGCCTGGGCGCGGTCGTTGCCGAGATCATCGATCACGATCGCCAGACGTTGTCTGGTGCGAAGCCGCGAGCGAGGACATAGCCGGCAATCGGTGTAATCAGGTGAATGGACTGCGTGCGCCGCCCGTCCGCCAGATAATCGAAACGTTCCAGCCCCGGCGCTCCGGCACGCGCGACACGCTGCAGGTGATGAAACTCGGCGACGCGGGCCAGTTCTTTCTCGATGGCGTCGTGCGCAGCCTGGTCCGGCACGCCCGCATGGGTCAGCGGCACTGTGATGTAAATATGGTCCGCGACGAGCGTCTGAGGTTTGCCGGGCTGGCGCGGGGCATACTCAGGGCGCATGCCCACTTCCGCGCGGCCGTCGCTTGCATTGTGCGCGGCGAACACGAACTCGCGCGTCATGGCGCGAATTACCGCGGCATGGTCAGGGCACTGATTTTTTCTTGCAACCCGCCGCGCAGAACAACGCAGCTCCGAGCAGGGGAATAACGAAAATATGAAGTGGAGAGGAGAATCCGGTGTGTTGACTCAGTCCGTTCGATCCGTGCTTCACACTCTCAGGCGGCCTTGCGCGCCTCGCCACCCTTTAGCAGATCGAGCGCCTTGTCGTAAACCGGATCGTCACCGGCTTTGGGCAACTGGCCAGGACCCAGCGGCGCGGGATCTGATTGTATCCATGCTGGCGGAAGGATCGAGCGGCTTTGGATGGACTTCAACGGTCGGGGCAACGCCTTCATCGACGATGGATTTGCCGTCAGGTGTGGAATAAAACGCCACGGTGAGGATCACCGCTCCACCATCATCGAGCGGAATCAACTTTTGCTCGGATGCGGAGCCAAACGTTCGTTCGCCCACCACCTCACCGCGCTTATTGCCCTTGATCGCCCCAGCCAAGACTTCCGCTGCGCCCGAAGTGCTCGGCGAAGTCAGGACGTCCACAGGCGGAGTGCCAGACTGCTTTGTCCGCTTCGGCGGTGAAGTCCTTGTGCGCGACCGTTTGTCCTTCGAGCGAAGTAATCTTGCCGGAAGAAAGGAAAAGTTGGGCCGCGACGATGGCATCGGAAACTTCCCCTCGCGTGCAATCGCGAAGGTCGAGAACCAGCTTATGCACGCCCTGCTTATCAAACTGAATCAGCTTGTCACGGAGTTCGGTCACGTCCAGCGACTCGATGGCCGGCAAGCGCACGTAGGCGACATCGTCGCCGACGCGGTCCGCCACGATATGCTGTGGTCCGATCATCGCGCGGGTGATGCTGATTTCCTGCGGCTCTGTTTTTCCGCGCCGCACCACGGCCACCTTCACGATCGAGCCCGGAGCGCCCTGCAAAAGCATGTTGGCCTGACCCACCGACATATCGCGGGAGCTGAATCCGCTAATCGCTTCCAGGATTTCGCCGCTGCGCAGGCTGGCCTTCTCCGCCGGGCCATCGGGCACCACCGAAACGACCACGATGTAGCCATATCGCTTCGAGATCGTCATCCCCGCTTCCCCATGCTGCGCGCTTTTCATGCGGTCGCGATAGTCAGCGTACTCGCGCGGGCTCAAATACCCGGATAGGGGGTCGAGCGACTCCAGAAGGCCGTGCAGCGCCCCGGCGGTAACCACGGCCATGTTGGGCTCATCCACGTAGTCTTCCTGAATGTGCTGCAATACCTCGGTGAACACACTCAGCGACCGGTACGACTTGTCGTCGTTGGTCTTGCCGAGAACGTATCCCAAACCGACGTATAGAAACACAATCACGGACAGCGTGACGACAGATATTCTTGCGAGGCGGCTCATATTTTTTTGCCTCTGGTCGCGAGGATGTGGGTGCAGGCTTTATGTAATGACAAACGCCTCAGGCAGAGCCCACGGGAATACAAACCCATCTTTATGGTATCACGATCGGCGTTGTTGTCGCGCGGAGTTTCTCGTGCCGCAGTCTGGCAATACATTGCGGGCAGATTGTGGACTATCCGGAGGCATCGAGGGATGGGGGTTCGGAGACTCCAATCCCCTCAATCGGCGTGAGATAGGTCTGCGAAATGCGATCCTGCCAGCAGAGATGATCCTCATCCCACAGGGCCCACAGGAACCCCAGGAAACACACGCCCGCGGAAATCAAATAGCCGAAACTCCTCCACGCCATTTGCCGCGACGTAGGCACGCTGCCGTCGAAACTGACGACGCGCAATTTCGCGAAGCATCATGCCTGGCGTAGACCCTCCGAAAACCGTGAACAGCGCGAAATACTGGGCGTAAAACAGGGCCAGGGTTGCCAGCGTGACCACAACATCAAGCTTATTGAATCCGAGGCGGCCGCCGAGAGCTATGAACAGCGCAAGCATTCCTCCATAACTGAAGAGCAGCAGCGCAATGTCAAGCAGCGCAGCCCGCCGGCGCTCCGTGAGCGACGCCACGGGGAACAGGGCATCGGGCGTCGGCCTGGCTACAGGTCGCGCGGATACCGGCACGTTGACACGTCCGGGTGCCGATGCCGTCTCAGGCATCGGGATTGAAATCTCATATCGCTCAGCCCGTTGTTTCTTGCGGCCATTGGGCTGCCCGGGAGCCATAGGCGGGATAGTCTCCGTCGGCGAGTCATCCACGGTAACATCGCCGCCCTCATCTCCAGGTGGTCTGGCAGACTCGAATGGCAGTGCCGGCTGAAGACCGGAGATGGTGGCGCCGTGCCGGCGGACACGGTAGGCATGAAGCCGGCTGGAAACTTCACGCCGCCATTCCGGTTCAACGGCCAGGTTGCCCTCTATGGGAGTGGACATATGGCGCGACAAGGACGCGCGCCTCAGGGGATCAAGAGGAGCGTCACAAAAACAACAAATATCCGACGGTTCGCCATTCACGGCGCCGCAATGCTGGCAGGTTTTTATCACCGTTCCGTTTTGCGCTGCGGATGTCTCGCCGAACGGAAATCGGGAGTCACGGAGATTCTATCAGCGGAAGGCTCCGCGAAATAAAAATGGTGGAGGTTGTCACGAATCGGATACCCCAGGCAGCCGTCAACCGCAAATCGGAATCTATAGCGAACGAAGACAGGGCCTTACCGCCGTTGTAAGCCTCGGGAGGGAATGCTAGGCTAGCCAGCTATTTCGTGAAAGCGCGTCAGGCTTGCCGCTGTCCGGGTGAGCGGCGGCGGTATACTCATGGCCATCCTTTACAAGATCACTCGCGCCGCTGGGACACGCATACTGTGCGTAGCAATCGCCGTCGTGGGTCCGGTATGCGGAGTCGCAGCGCAGCAGACCAATGCGCAATCGACCCAGCCTACAGTACGTCTGGAAGCGGAGCAGCAACGCAAGGTAGGGGACTCATTTTTCGCGGATGGCAACGTCGAGATCCAATACCAAAATTTTCGTTTGCGCGCCGATCATGTGCAGTACGACCCCAAAACGTACCTGGTCACCGCCCATGGCAACCTGAAATTCGACGTGGACACGCAGCACCTCACGGCGGATTCCGGCGACCTGAACGTGCGAAGCGGAGCGGGCCGCTTCGAACACGTGCGCGGCGAAGTCATGATGGAGCATCGGCCCAACGAATCCATCCTGGTTTCGCCAAATCCCATGGTCTTCGAAGCTCAGGAAGTCCGCCGGCTCGATAGCCGCACCTATCTGATCGAGCATGCCTGGCTGACGATATGCGTGCCGGAAAAACCTAGCTGGAAGTTTTTCACTTCACATGCCACGCTGCACGTGGACCGTACCGTGGCGCTGGTCAATGCCAATTTCCGCTTGTTCCGGATCCCTCTGTTGTACTTGCCCTACGCGACAGCCCCCGCGGGGCGCAACTTGCGGCAATCCGGATTCCTGGTGCCGGAATTTAGTGACACCACGCTGAAGGGAGTCGTCATCGGCGACGCCTACTACTGGGCCCCCCGAGACTGGGCGGATCTGACTCTTGGCGCCGAATACTTGAGCCGCCGCGGATCGCAGCAGAACGGAGAATTTCGCGCCAAGCCCTGGGAAAATGTGAGCATTTCAGGGAAGTACTTTGGCGTCATTGACCGCGGGTTGCCAGCCACGGTTGTCGACTCGTCGGGAAATTCCGTCCAGGGACTCGAAAAGGAGGGCGGGCACAGCGCGCAATTCGAGCTCGATGCGCGCCTGCATGACGGCTGGCGTGCCGTCGTCGATTTCAATCAGCTCAGCTCGCTGACGTTTCAGCTGGCCTTCGCGCCAACCTTTGGCGAGGCCGTGAACTCGGAAGTGCGTAACTCGGCATTTCTGACGAATAATTTCCGCGGCTTCAGTTTCGATCTTGCAGCCGTAAGTTACAAGGATTTCCTGAATCCACAGCCACAAGTCACGGTCGATGTGCGCGCTGCCCCACAGGCGCGATTTGGCTCGGTCGATCAGGCCCCTTGGAAGCGCCTGCCCATTTATTTCGGCGTGGACGCATTCGCGGGAGCCGTACATCGCGATGACGAAAATCTGGTTACCGATCCGGTGACTGGGGCGCAAAGCGTGGTCGCCGGAGTGATCACGGGAGCCGCGGTGGAGCGCTCGGAATTCGCGCCGCGCGTGGTCGTGCCGCTGCACTGGGGCCCCTGGCTGGGGGTCACCACCAGCTACACGGTACGAACCACAAGTTACGGTTCGCAGATTCTAAACGGTTCGGTCGTCGATGATTCTCTACGCCGGACCACGGGCGAATTGAACGTCGATCTGCGGCCTGCCGACGCTCGAGCGCGTCTGGGAAACGCGCGGCGGAAAATGGAAGCACACGATTGATCCCGAAATCGAATACAACTACGTGCGGGGCGTGAATCAATTCGATCACTTCATCCGCTTCGACGAAGACGAAACGCTCACGGACACCAACGAAGTGATGTATTCCATTACCCAACGGCTGTTCCACCGCACGGGAGATGGCCAGGCCGACGAACTGGTGAGCTGGAAGATCGCGCAGAAATATTATTTCGATCCGACGTTCAACGGCGCGCTCGTTCCGGGAACGCGGAATGTTTTCCAGGCGCTTGATTCCATCACGCCGTTCGCATTTGCCGACGAGCCACGGCATTTTTCTCCGATCGATAGCGACCTTCGCATCACGCCCGGCGGCGCCTACGATGCCGAGCTCCGGCTCGATTATGACACCGTTCACCATAAGATCAGCACGGCCGGAACTTTGCTGAAAATCCGCCCTTATCAAAATTTCAACTTTACCGTGGCGCATTTTTCTATCGACAACTCTTCGGTTCTGCAGCCGCTCGCAAATCAAATTCGCGCGCTTGCCGGGTATGGCGATGTGGAACACCACGGCTGGAATGCCGCGGTCGGATTCAGCTATGACGTGAAGCAACAGGTCATGCAGAATCAACTGGCACAGGCCGGCTACAACGGATCTTGCTGCGGGATCGCGCTGGAATACCGGCGCCTGGCGCTGGGCCCGATCCGCACCGAAAATCAGTTTCGCGTGGCGCTGGTCATTGCTAACCTTGGTGCTATTGGAAATCTGCGCCGCCAGGAAAAGATTTTCTAAATTATGACAGAAGCATTGCTCGCATTTGCCACCCTCGAAGATCTTGCCGCGCTGCTGGCGAAAACGGAAAATTTCGCCCGTCGAGTTAACCACGATTTTTCTTCGCCGCATCGAGCAGTACAATCCTTCTCTTAATTTGTTTCTGACTGTGACGGCGGAGCAAGCCATGGCCGCGGCGCGCCGCGCGGAAATTGAACTGGCCCGCAATCCTCGCTCCCGGGACAAAAACCGTCCTCTCCTGGGAATTCCGATCGCACTGAAGGACAACATCTGGACGCGCGGCGTCCGGACTACCGCCGGTTCCAAAATACTTCGCGATTTCATTCCCGCAACGGACTCCACAGTGGCAAGGAGACTGGGCTGCGCCGGTGCGATTCTCCTGGGCAAGACGAACCTGCATGAATTTGCCTATGGCGTCACGAATCAGAACGCCTATTACGGCCCGGCACATAATCCCTGGGCAGTCGACCGCATTACTGGGGGATCAAGCGGAGGCTCCGCTGGCGCTGTCGCCGCGGGCCTTTGCGTGGCCTCGCTGGGCACCGACACCGGAGGCTCCATCCGCATTCCCTCCGCCCTGTGCGGGACCGTAGGCCTCAAACCCACCTTCGGGCGCGTCAGCGTCTTCGGGACCGTCCCGCTCGCGCCTTCGCTCGATCACGTCGGCCCGATCGCGCGCAGCGTGCCCGACGCGGCAATTTTGCTCGGCCTGCTCGCCGGACGCGACCGGCTCGATCCAACGTCCTCGCCGCATCGCGTCGAAGACTTTCGCGGAGCGCTGCGTCAGCCGCTTCGAAAATTTCGCCTGGGCCGCCCGCGCGAGCTGTATTGGGAAAAGCTGGACGCCGAAGTGCGCCGCCTGACCGAAGCTGCGGTGCGCGATCTGGTAAAGCGTGGCGCAGTGGTGCGTGAAGTTTCGCTGCCTCACCTGCACGAAGCGAACGAAGCGGCAACCCATATATCGGTCGCCGAATCGCGGCACGTCCATCAGGTGGCGGGATATTTTCCGGCTCGCGCCAGTGAATACTCCGATGATGTCCGCCAGCGTCTCGAGGCGGGCGTGCAAGTGCCGGCCACCAAGTATCTCGAAGGCCTCGATGTACGGAAACGGATACGCTCTGAATTTGAGGCCGCCTTTCAAGAGGTTGACGCCATTGTGGGACCCACGGTCCCCGTCCCCGCCCCGCCAATTGGAGTGGAGCAAGTGCACATTGCAGGAGAGGATATCGCCATTCGGCCCGCGCTGGTGGGGCTCAATCGGCCCGCGAATTTCACCGGCCTCCCCGCCATCTCGGTGCCCTGCGGGTTCACACGCAGCGGCTTGCCCGTCGGATTGCAACTGATCGGTCGGGCGTTCGACGAAGCCACGCTGTTGCGCATTGCCTATTGTTACGAACATTCGCATGAGTGGGGTGCGCGCCACCCGCGCCTTCAGGGGTAGATTCGTGAATACTTAAGGAAAATCCCCTGGTCTAAAGACCCGGGCTATAGCATCTTGCGTCCTTGGGTGAATTGCTGTAGCCCGCCTCTTCAGAGGCCGGGATTTTCGTGCTCGCCATCGTTGAGCAGTCGCGGAATTTCGCAAGCCTTTCGCCGAGCGACAGTCTGTGGGAAAATAGCCGCTGGGTGGAATCGATAACCTTTCCGAAGCCGTCTAATATAGGGGTACATGCTTTATCTGTGGCCCGCCAAAATAAAGTGATTAATGATGTAGACTTGGCAGGGCGTTTCTCGGGAGCCCGTTAACCTGATGCAAGTTTCGATACTTTATGCCTTCGTGGCGGGGATTATTTCATTCCTGTCTCCCTGCGTGCTGCCGCTGGTGCCCGGCTACGTCTCCATGCTATCGGGGATCGGCGTCGAGCAACTCCGCACGGGCCAGCCGGCTCGCAATAGCCTGTTTGCCTCTTCGCTGGCATTTGTCTCCGGATTCTCCGTGGTCTTCATCAGCTTCGGGGCTTCAGCGAGCGCCGTGGGACAGTTTCTGCTGCAGCACAAGGCGCTGATGGGGCCCGTCGCGGGAGCAGTGATCGTCCTGTTCGGCCTGCATCTGGTCGGATGGCTGATCAAATTGCCCGTGAACGCGGGACTTGCGATTGGCGGCGTGCTGGCGGTAGGCGGTGCGATTCTCTACCGGCGATCGGGAACTGAAACCGCGGGTCCCGGCGGCCTGTTCGGCTCGGTGCAATTGCTTTCGGTCGCGCTGATTTTTCTGGCTGGACCATCCATGACGCGATGGCTCAACCGCGACGTCCGCTTCCACAATCTCGGCAGTCAGACCAAAGAAGAAGCCAAAGTCGGCGGCGCGTTCTCCGGCGTCACCAGCGGTTTTTTGCTGGGCTTCGCGTTTGCGTTTGGCTGGACGCCGTGCATCGGCCCGATTCTCGCCGCCGTCCTGGTGCTGGCTGCCAATACGCAGACGATTTCACGCGGCGTTTTCTTGCTGGCGGTCTATTCGGCGGGCCTGGCAGTTCCGTTCCTGCTGACCGCAATCGGAATCAACCAGTTCCTGGGTTTTTACAAGCGATTCCGGCGCTACTTGCATGCGGTGGAAGTTTTGAGCGGTGTATTGCTGCTGTTCGTGGGCGGCCTGATTTTCTTGAACCGGCTGACGTGGCTATCAGGTAAACTAGGGTTTCTGAACAGGTTCGCGCTGTAGGGGTCTGGGCACTACTTTTACGCTGAACGTCTTAAGTGAAGCGTGGAGCCCAGAGAAAGAACGGAGTTCTGGAATGAAAAAGGGTGTTCTGATCACGGTCGGAGTCGTAGCCCTGCTGGCGATCATGGTCTGGGCCGACCATAAATTTCCTCCCGTGCCTCGTACCGGAGATTCCTCCGTGGGCACGCCCAACACTCCGAGCGATGCCCCAACCATCGCGTTGAAAGATCTCAATGGCAATGACGTTACTTTGGCGCAATTCAAGGGCAAGGTGGTTCTGGTGAACTTCTGGGCGACCTGGTGCGCGCCCTGCAAAGTTGAAATCCCCTGGATGATCGAGTTCCAACAGAAATATGGCCCGCGCGGCTTCACCATCCTGGGAGTATCCATGGATGAAGACGGCAAGAAAGCCGTCCAGCCCTTTCTCGACAAAGAGCGCTTCGACGTGGGCGGTCAAAAAGAAGCGATGAATTACCCAATCGTTTTCGGCAGCGACTCCATCGCGGAAAAGTTCGGAGGAGTCTTAGGCCTGCCCACCAGCATGCTCTTCACCCGCGACGGCAAGAAGGTCAGGACCATCGTGGGCCTGGTCGATCACGACGACATCTCCAAGGTCATCGAGAGCCTGCTGTAACCGTTTGCATCACAACTTGATTTCACATAGAGTGGCTAGGTATGGGATACGCGGGAATTATCACGATGGAACCGGGCAAACGCAGCGGCAAACCGTGCGTCCGCGGCCTGCGCATCACCGTTTATGATGTCTTGGAAAGCCTGGCCAGTGGAATGACGCACGCGGAGATTTTGCGGGAATTTCCTTATTTGACGGAAGAGGACATCCGCGCTTGCCTGGCATTCGCCGCGGACCGCGAGCGCAAACTGGAAATGCTGAACGCGTGAAGCTCCTGCTTGATGAGAATCTTTCACCCCGCCTAGTTGAATTATTGTCCGACCTGTATCCGGATTCAGTTCATGTGCACGAATGCGGCTTGGGCAGTTCCACCGATGCGACGATTTGGGAGTACGCCAAAACCAATGGCTTCACCATTGTTTCAAAAGACTCTGATTTTGAGGAGAGGAGTATTCTTTTCGGCTTCCCTCCCAAGGTCATTTGGCTTCGCGTCAGCAATTGCACAAGTGCAGAAATCGCCTCTCTCTTGCGATCTGCTTCTCCCGAAATCGAGCGTTTCGTAAGAGAAGCCCAGGAAACATGTCTGGCGCTAGGGATCTTGAAAAAGAATATATCATAAGGTTGTCGCGGCTCTTCCATGCTGCCATGCTTGGCTACAGCCACCGTTGCCTCATCACAACATCTGCATCTTTTTGACAGGTGCGCGCGTATAGAAGGTTAGATGACAGTGAAGATCCGATGAAGACTCGAATCCACCTGCGCGAGCCCTTCTTTGTGGCACTGGAAACGCTGCGCGCGCACAAGATGCGTTCCTTCCTGATGTTGCTGGGCATCGTGCTGTCGGTTTCAACGCTGATCATGGTCGTTGCCCTAATCTCCGGGGTGAACCTCTACGTGACCAATCGCATCGCCAATCTTGGCTCCAACGTCTTTCTCGTCCTGCGTTTTCCAATCATCACGGACATGGATGAACTCGTGAAAGCGTTGCGCCGCAACAAACCGATCACCTGGGATGATTACGTGTTCTTGCGCGACAACTCGAAACTCGCGATTCGCGTGGGCGCGCAAGCAAATCGATTGGGCCGCACCAAGGCCAATGGCCAGACCGTCGAAGACACCACGGTCTATGGCGTCACCGCGAATATCGGGGACATGAAGACCGAACAACCCGCGCAGGGACGATATATCACGGACACCGACAACGAGCATCGCTCCATGGTCGCGCTGATCGGCGCGGACATCGCCGATCGACTTTTCCCTGGCCGCGATCCCATCGGCAAGGAACTCGATATTGACGGGCGCCCGTACGAAGTGGTGGGAGTCGGCAAACGCATCGGTACGGTCCTGGGCCAGACGCAGGACAATTTCGTTTACATCCCTATTGAGGCGTGGCTGAAATTTTACGCCACCAGCAGCACAAGCCTGGCGATCAATGTGCAAACTCGCGGCGGCGAGTGGATGTCGCGCACACAGGAGGAAGCGCAGATGCTGATGCGCGCCGAGCGACACGTCAAACCCGGCGACCTCGACAATTTCGGGGTTCTCGACGGCGGGTCGCTGGTGGATTTGTTCAAGCGGATTACCGGGGCGCTGGCGGCGTCGATGATCGGCATCGTGGCAGTATTCCTGGTGATCGGCGGCGTGGTGATCATGAACGTCATGCTGGCCACAGTCACCGAGCGCACGCACGAAATCGGACTGCGCAAATCCATGGGCGCGCGCCGCTTGGATATTCTTCTCCAGTTTCTTACCGAGACCGCCGTGATGTCTGCAATTGGTGGGCTGATTGGCGTGGTGCTGGCGTATGTGTTTGCGGAAATCGTAAGGATCAACACGCCCGTGCCGATGCATGTTCCCATCTCCGCAGTCATCATTGCCCTGAGTGTTTCCACGGCGGTGGGCGTGTTTTTCGGCATCTATCCCGCAAGCAAGGCGGCGAACCTCAATCCTATCGAGGCCCTGCGGCAGGAAACCTGAGGCGAAACGGCGAAGCCATGCGAATGTCACTCGGCGAGAACGCGAAGATGGCGCTGAACACGCTGCGCGAAAATAAAGTGCGCTCGTTTCTTACCGTGCTTGGTGTGGTGATTGGGATCACGGCTCTCATCACGGTTTCGTCCATCCTGGTGGGCTTCTACAAGGATGTCACGGCCTACCTGGAAGATTACGGACCCAACACTATCTGGGTATTCAAGGTAGCCCCCGGCATCAGCACAGGACGGATGACCGCCGAGGAACGCAATCGCAAGCCGCTGTCGCTGGAGGACGGGCTGGCAATTCGCGAACAGTGCCCTGCCGTGGTGAAGGTCTCGATTACGGTGCTGCAGCGCATCTACAACTTCAACTCCCCGCCGCTGATCACGGCGCGTTACAAAGACAAGGAAGTCTCCGGTTTGAATTATTCAGGCGTCGATACCGAGTACGAAGATGTCTATAACACGAGGCCCTACATTGGCAGGTTTTTCACGGAAGCGGAGGATCTGCACCGCGAGGACGTCGCCGTCATCGGCTACGATCTGGGCAAAACATTTTTCCCTGACGACGATGCCATCGACAAAACGATTTACGTCGAAGGGTTTCCCTATCGTGTCATCGGAGTGTTCGCGCACCGCAAGGGCCAGCTGTTTCAGAACCCGCAAGTGGAAAAACAGGTCGTGGTGCCCTACCGCACCTACAGAAAACATCATCCGGCCGATGACGAACATTTTATCGGCGCCATGGCAGCCCCGGGACAGATGGCCGAAGCCCAGGATGAAATTCGCGCTGTGCTGCGGCGCCGTCGTCATGTCCCTTATTCCGCTCCGGAGAATTTCGGCCTGTCCACGGCAACGGAAATTGCCAATCAATTCAAGGAGATTACAGGCTCGGTGGCCTTGCTGACCGCCGTGGTCAGCTCCATCGGATTGCTGGTGGGCGGCGTGGGCGTGATGAATATCATGCTGATGTCGGTCACGCAACGCACACGCGAGATCGGCGTGCGCAAAGCGATCGGCGCGCGCCGCGGCGACGTCATCTGGCAATTTCTCACCGAGGCCATCGTCCTGACCGGCGCAGGCGGAATCATCGGCGTGGCGCTGGGCATAGGCATCAGCGTGCTCATCAACATTTTCCTGCCCAGATTGCCGTCCTCAGTGCCGTTGTGGGCCATCGCCCTGGGCGTTTTGGTTTCCATGAGTGTTGGGCTTTTCTTCGGCATGTATCCGGCCATCAAAGCCGCGAGGCTCGATCCGGTAGAGGCGCTAAGGTATGAGTAAGGGGTGGATGGCCAGGTTCGGAGAATCTCATTTCTCAGGATTTGCGAAGTCGATGAATTTAACGTTTAGCTTCCGACGCTTCGGGAAGCGCCGCCACAGTGGGCAATCGTACCTTGCTCTCTTCGCAGCGTTCATACAAGGCCAAAAGCAGGTCTAGCGCTTTGGTACAATAGGCAACCGAATGCGGAATTATAGCTGGTCGGGAGTGTTCATTCGGGACGGGGCTGTCCTAATTCTTACAAGTGTGCTCACCTTTGTCGCGGTGGACAACTCGGACTTCTACGGGCGCTATAGCCAGCCACCAACATCGTGCTCCAATGCCAGTCGGCAAGAAATTCTTTCATTCTTTCTCGTGCTGAGTTTGGCTATCGCTCTTGTAGAGGGCCTGAATTGGGTTGGGTGGTTTGTTAAACGGAATCTGGCGTTACGATCTAATTCTGGCGTGTCGCAGCCTGTATTGGATCCTCTTTACGGCGTTGATATGTTACTTCCAAAGGGTTGGATGGGTTTAGTGTCCGGTGTAGCCCTCTTATTGGCAGCATACGGATTGCACGGGCCGAGTCCGTGCGTTCCGGCGGCCTACGGCACCATACCGGGACGCTATTTTGCGGGGGCGCTCACATTGGCCTATGGACTCTTGGTACTAACTCAGGCGTGCCTAGACTTCGCCTGGGAATTCAGTAGGAAACAGTCTAAGTGATACGTGTCGTATTCCCGATAACTAGCCCTTGCCCACCTCCGATTATCATTTGCGCAGTACCGCTGCACTCACTTTACATCCGCGAGCTAGCCAAATCCAGTGAACCCCGGCGGTCTCAATGGGTCGAAGCACCGCTATCCCGATGTCCACGTGCAGGTGACCCTAGCTGCTGAGTTGACGCAAATCTTGGGTCGGGGAATTCATCCTAAAGAGTCACATAGCAGATTCGAGTATAGTAAGGGGGCGGGAGCACAGAAGCGCTCTCACCTCTTGAATTGTTACGGTTAACCGGAACAATCAACGTCTTGTGGATCATTTCGGATGAATGTGAGCGAACCGCCCAGGAGCAAGGATGACAAAACACCGAGTTGAATCCAGATGGTATCGAGTCTATTCCGTGATGTTGCTTGCGATTCTAGCCATCGCGCCTGCAGCGATCCCGCAACAACATAAAGCCCAACCACGGAAGTCGTTGCGCCTGTATGTATTCGATTGCGGCAGCTTGGACGTCCCCGATGTCTCCCCATACAGGCTCAAGAAGGAAGACATGGCCACAACCTACATGTCTGTCTTGTGCTTTCTGGTGGTGCATCCAAAAGGAACGATGATGTGGGACACGGGGGCAGTTCCTGATAGTGCCTTCAAGCCCGGTGGCGCCCCACCAACACTTCGCTATGCGACCGCCGTCAAACCTCTGACGGCGCAGTTGTCCGAGATCGGTTACGCCCCTGGCGATATCACCTATCTGGCGCTCTCACACTTTCACTGGGATCACGTCGGGAATGCCAACGCTTTCGCGAGGTCTACCTGGCTGGTCAGCAAGCTCGAACGCGACATCATGTTCAGCGATCCTCCCTCTCCACGGACCGAGCCCGCCAACTACAGCGCGCTCAGGAACAGCAAGACCGTGATCATCACGAAGGATAATTATGATGTGTTCGGCGATGGAACAGTGGTGATCAAGTCCGCCCCCGGGCACTCGCCCGGCCACCAGGTGTTGTTTTTGAAACTCGCGAAAACGGGGCCGGTTGTACTGAGTGGCGATCTTTACCATTATCCCGAGGAGCGGAAACTGAAACTGGTCCCGACCACGGAATTCAACGCCGATCAAACCATTGCATCCCGAGCGGCCATTGAGGCCTTCCTGAAAAAGACTGGCGCTCAGCTGTGGATCCAGCACGACTTCACGGCTAGCGCCAAGCTCAAGAAAGCGCCGGACTTTTACGAATAGAGACAGGCTTGTGCTTGGCATGCGGATGGAGGTGGGTGTATGTTATCGGTCGGCTGGAAAAACAAAATTGAAATCCCGGTGTTTGTCGTTTCCAAATGGTATGGTGAGTAAAGGTTCGATGACCCACCCACTTTCCTGGAGCCAGAGATGAAGATCGTATCGAGGATTCTTGAGGCGATTGTGGTTTGCCTGGTCGTGGCACTGATCGTGCTGCGGATCACCGGGCTTCCACCTCACGACAGAATCCCCGGCTTGTGGCTGAAAGGGAATCTGGTCACTACTCCGGTGAACGATTGGTCCTTCACCGATAAGATTGAAACTGTGAATGTCCAGACCAACACCTGGTATGGGATTCCACACTCGGTTACAACGTACTGTGTCGCCTACAATGGCCAGCTTTATCTGACCTCCGTTTATCCCGCGGGAGTTGTATATCCCAATGGCAGGAACTGGAATTCCAACATAGCCCGTGATCCCCACGTGCGCATCAAGATTGGAAACAATGTGTATGACCGAGTGTTATCCTATGTCTCCGATCCGGCCGAGCATGCAGCCGTACTCGCGATGAAAAGGAAAAAATACCCCAAGCAGGTCATCGCGCCGAATGCGACGGTGAATGAGTTTCACGTGCTGGATAACTAAGGGATTTTCAGTGTAGCCTGCGTTGCGGCGGCCTGATCACGCCGTTTTACGATTATTCCTTCGCAGAAGAAACTGCCTTACTTAGCTTTGTGCACCTTGTGCCGGCACGCCACAGGCGGGAATCGAAGGCATGAAAATTGTCATTACCGGCGCCAATAGCGCCGTCGGCCAAGCCATATTGCGATGCGGGTCGGTACGGGAGGAAGCGCAAAACGCGTTTATCGCTGCGGTTCGTTCTGACCGCGCCGCAGAAAAGATTCGCCCGCTGCTGAGCATGGGAAGCGCCGCAGTCCAAATTTCCTATGATGACCCCGGCACCCTCGATGCGGCATTCGAGGGGGCTTCCGCGGTGATTCACCTGGCGGGAATTCTCGTCGAGCGGCCGGGTTCGAATTACGAGCAAGCAAACGTAGCGCCAGCTCGCAGCGTCGTGGACGCCGCGAAGCGATGTGGGGCGGCGAAGTTTGTTTTGGTCAGCGCCATGGGAGCCGATGAGAAATCTTCCAACCGCTACTACCGCACCAAGGGGCAGGCAGAGGCTCTGGTGCGCGCGCTCAGGGCTGTGCTATACGATCCTGCGCGTCCCGCTTTTGCTGGGGCCGGGAACCGAAGGCGCGGCGGGGCTCGAACGAAACGCGAGCCGGAGTAAGGCCAAGCTGATCGGCGGCGGCCGCAATCTTCAACAACCGCTTTATGTGGACGACCTGGCGCGGGCCGCAATTGCTGCCGCCCAGCCATCGGTTGCGACCAACCGTACTCTGGACCTGGTTGGTCCCGTCTCGCTGCCGGACCGGGAACTTGTTGAGCGAGCCGCTCGCCTGCTGGGCCACGAGGTGCGGATCAGCTCGATCCCCAAGGGATTGCTTTCGTTTGTGCTGGCCATCCGCCAGCGTATTTCCGGCCCCGGATTTTCACCGGACGTTCTCGAAGTGATCACGGCCGATACGCGTCTCGACCCGCAGCCGGCCGCGCAGGAATTGGGAATCCAACTGACCGGGATCGATGAGATGATCAAGAACAGTTTGGGCCAAGGACGAAAACGATGAGTGAGACCAGCCGCATCCCCGGCCACGGTCGGGAAAAAGAATAAGGCCTGGCAGCGGTTGCTGCCGTTGCTGATCACCGCTGGCCTGCTTCGGCTATCTCTATACCCGCCTCAGCCACGCCGCCGCGGCCGAAGGCAGTACGCTGCTCTCCTACCTGGCAAAAAGTTTTGAGAATGTAAACTGGTATTACTGGCTGGCGCTGATGATTCCGTACTGTTTTTTCTATCTCATCTTCGACAGCCTGGTGGTTTGGAGCGTGATCAACTGGTTCAACGTCAAAATACGCTACGCCGATATCCTGCCCATTCGCGCCAGCGCCTACATCCTCTCCCTGGTGAACGAGCAGGTCAGCAAAGGAGCCATCGCGGTCTATCTGAATCGCCGCGACGGTGTGCCCGGCTGGGAAGTCGGGTCCAGCATGCTCTTCATCATGTTTTGCGAATTCTACAGCCTGATCCTGTGGGCGACTGTCGGCATATTATTGCGCTGGAATGATTTTCCGAATGCCTTCCACGCCATTCCCTGGATCGCGTTGGGCGCTGCCATTTTCTTCGCGCTGTTTCATTTATTCTTCACCGGAAAAATCGGCTCCGGGATCGCGCTGCGCGACCGCCCGATCTTCCGCGCGTTTCGGCGGGCGAAAGTCTGGCACTACGCTAGCAGTGCTCGCGATGCGCGCGCCGCTGGTGCTCGCCGGCGTGGTCGTCTATACGCTGGCATTGAGGCTCTTCGGGGGCTCGGTGAGCTTTGGAGAGATGCTGGGCTATCTGCCGGTGATATTCTTTGGTGCGGCCATGCCCGGACCGATGCACTCGGTGGCGATTCTTTTTTGGGTCCTGCTCTTTCCGGATAAGCCGGGCCAGATGACCGCCTTCGGATTCGTCATGCACAATTTCTTCATCTTCTTTAACGCCGGAGTCGGCCTGCTATTTCTCCGGCGGGCGACTCGGGAGCTGTTCGGGTAGTCTCCTGAACATTAAGAAGCGCTGGCCCATCGATACCAGCGTGCTCAGAACCAGCACCCAGACCAGAATCGTGAGCAGCGGCTGCAAAAAGCGCAGTCCCAGCCGGATGACGATTTCCATGCAGGTCGGAACGAAGTAAAGGATGCCGTTGTAACGGCCGAGTTTGCTTCCGCGGAGCCTGGCCGGCCGGTGAATCCAGTAGGAATCGATGACGTACTGGGCGAAGGCCGCCGTGATCAGCACCGGCAGGATCCACGGGAACGCGCCGCGCAGCGCTCCGGCAAACAGCCCGCAGGTGACGAATAGAAAATCGGTTGTGTGATCGAACGTCCCGCTCAGCGGTGTCACCGTTCCTCTTCGGCGCGCGATCGGACCATCCAGAAAATCGGTGAGCAACGCCACCACCCATACGACGAGTGCGAAAATCGCGGAGCGCTGGTCTCCTATTGCCATGAAAAACGCAAACGGGAGGACCAGAAGCAGGCGGACCGCAGTCAGTGCATTAGCCATCGTGTGTCCGTGGATAGGCAAGACTGGTTACGGAATTTAATCGAAACATCGTATTTATGTCCGGTCCGAATTGTATGCGTCTCAAGGCGCTTCACGCACGATTTGCTTGCGCTTGGGCCGAAATGCGTAAACGCGGGCGAGACGTGAACGGCTATCTTTTCATTGGACGAGCCAGACCAGGCTCCTTTGTCAGTATTCGGGAAGTGCGAGCTTGTCGGCCAGATCGCGCCCGGCCGTAAGCTCCGCGACCCATGGAACCCTTAAAAGGTTCATAACCTGATTGCGCAAGAACATTGAAAGCTTTGACTTTGGCGCAAAGGTATCGGCAAACCGCAAAGCCACTTTCTGCTTCCTGAGAACAAATGGCTCAAATCGTTCCTGGTATCGAGCAAACGCGGTCGCGTAGTCACCTCCCGCACGGTGAAGTTCGCCGGCAAGAATATAGGCCGCCACCATCGCCAGTGCCGAACCTTGGCCGGCGAGCAGCGATACGCAAGAGGCTGCATCTCCGACCAACGTTACGCGGCCGCGGGTCCACGACCCCGCCTCGGCGCCCATGCGCACTTGGCTCACCCTATCAAAATAGAGCTCGTTTGATGCATCGAGTCCGGCCAGAATCTGCGGACATTCCCATCCGCTCTCTGCGAACCGCTTTCGTAAAAGTGCCTTTTGGGCCTGAACGTCACCTGTCGTTGCAACATCGACTTCCTGGTCGGCAAGTATGAACAGGAACATGGTGCGATCCCCGGACATCGCGAACCGTCCAACCTGTTGACCCACTTCCGTGTACATGACGTAGACCAGCTCGTCTCTTGGCCTGTAACCGTTCACCTCGAATGCCGCAACTTTGTACCCGAGATACTTTTCAAATCGGTCGTCCGGACCGAAGACGATCTCGCGCACTCGCGAATGAAGCCCATCTGCCCCGACGACTAGATCGAAATCGCCTACGGTTCCCGATTCAAAGACAACGTGAGCCCCTTGCGAGGTCTGCTCGATCCGAGCGACACTGTCGTTGAAGATAGTCTCTACCTTGCCCTGGATCTTGCCGAAGATGGATGCGGCAAGGTCTCCCCGCGCAACGCTTATATATCGACCCTGAGCCACACGGGCAAATGCCTCGGCCGGGAATCCCGCTATGCGTCTCCCGGTCCGGTCCACGATCCTTACCTCACGGACCATGTATCCGTTGCGTTGGATCTCCTCTAGCAAATTCATGCGATCAGCGATGTCGAAGCCTAGGCCCCAAAAGTCGATGATGTAGCCACCAGTTCTTAGCCTGGGTGCTTTTTCGACAATCGTAGGTTCCAGCCCATAGTGGGCTAGCCAATAGGCGAGAGTCGGCCCCGCAATTCCCGCGCCGGATATCAAAACTCTCATAGGAAAAATAGGGTACACAGAGATTGCATTCCTTCCAACCACAATGTGAGCGGACTGGATTTCGGTCGAGCGGGATAAATGAAGTCCCGAGAATCCGGATGTGTAAATTAGGGCGGATGGACTCAGCGCTCCCCGTACTGGACATATGCCGGGCCATGGGATGGAATTGGCGCGACGCAAATCATCTGCGCGCGAAGGGGCCTGTCCCTGTTTCCACCAGTATCCGCTATTCTTAGTTCGCGTTGACGCCACCGGAGGCCAAGCCTTACTTTCATCGGACATAAGTTTTGAATCAGGAGATTCCTGGAGAAGGCTTCCTGATACCAGAAATGGCGATTTCCCACTGCGTAGATGCAGCTCTTGATCGTGCAAAGGAGAGCTGTGGTATTTCGCGTGAAGATGCCGTTTCCTTGATGGAAGAAGGCCCGCTGCCGACCCTGCTCGAGACGGCCGCCGCAGTTCCGGACCGTTTCAAAGGCCGTCCGGTCAGCTATTCTAAGGAGGTTTTTATTCCGCTTACCCATCTTTACCGCGACTATTGCGGCTATTGCGCCTTTCGGAATGACCCGCAAACTGGGGTGCCTGCCTTTATGGCTCCGGATGGGGTTCTCGCAGTGCCCTCACACATTGCTCCGCAGGCGCAGTGCCAACCGCCCCGTATCTGGTCGAGCAGGAAAATGATCCAGTGACCTAGGAATTTCTGTTGGACCGGAGGGAAGGAGTTTCCTGCATACCCAAGCGGAGAGTGAATTGAAAAGCGCTGCCCCGGCCTTGCTGACTTTCCACGATGATTGTTCCTCCCATCGCCGTCACCAGTCTGGAGCAAACCGCCAAGCCCATGCCCGTGCCGCCATATTTTCTGGTCATGGACCCGTCAGCTTGCGAGAATGGCTCGAAGATGGTTTTTTGCTTGTCCGCCGGAATGCCGATGCCGGTGTCCTTCACGAGGAATTGCAAGCAAGTGACGGCGGCTTCTTGTGATTCTTCCTGCACTTGGACAAACACCTCACCCTGTTCCGTGAACTTGATTGCGTTTCCGACTAGATTGATCAGAATCTTGCGGATACGGTCAGCATCGCCAACCGCATCATCCGGAACGTCTGGTCGAACCTCGTATTTAAAATCCAGACCTTTCTGGCGTGCCCCAACGCTGAGAGCCTTCAATGTTTCGCTCAGCAGTTCACGGAGGGCAAATGGATTCGATTCGAGTCGAATCTTTCCGGCATCCATCTGGGAGAACTCCAGTACATCGCTAATGATAGACATTAGTGACTCCGCCGACGACCGCACCAGACGCAGGTCTTCGCGTTGCTCGCCGGAGAGTTCCGTGTCCAAAACCAGATCGGTCATGCCGAGGATGCCATTCATGGGGGTGCGAAGCTCGTGACTCATGTTGGCGAGGAATTCGCTCTTCGCACGATTCGCGGCTTCCGCCGCTTCCTTGGCCTTCCTCATCTCAATCTCAGCGCGTTTGCTTTCGGTCATGTCGCGGACCGCCGACAGCAGCATGCGTCGGCCGTCTACGGAAAGCGCAGTCAGCCATACTTCCGTAGGGAAGAGTTCGCCGTTCGAGCGCCGGTGGATCCACTCGAATCTTTCCTTGCCATTTCTGAAGACGGCGGCAATTTTCTGATCGGCCGCGGCGCGCGAAGACGTGCCGTCGGGTTGGTTGGGTGGCGAGAAATCGGAAGGATGCAGGGCAATGAGCTCGGCGCGGGTCGAGTATCCAAACATCTGCAGGGCTGCGTCATTGCAATCCACGAAGCCCTTTTCGTCCAACAGCCAGTTTGCATCGGCCGACTCTTCAAACAACGCGCGATACTTGCTTTCACTCTCTTGCAGGTGCTTCTCGGCTTGCTTGCGTTCGGTGATGTCACGAATGGCGCTGGAAACAAGGGTGCCCTCTTTCGTTTCGAGAGGGCCAAGGGTGATGTCCGCGGGGAATTCGCTTCCATCCTTGCGCAGGCCAAAGAACTCGAAGCCTGCTCCCGAGCCCATGGGACGGCTCTTGGGCGCGGCGAAGAAATGGGTATGGTGGAGCAGGTGCTGCCCCCGAAAACGCTCGGGCAGGAGTTTCTCCATTTTTTGGTTGAGCAATTCTGTACGCGGATATCCGAACAATTTTTCAGCTTGCGAATTCACCAGAACAATAGCCCCTTCGCGGTTAACGATAATCATTGCGTCCGGTGCCGACTCCAGGAGGCCCTTGAACTTGGTCTCCGCCTGCCTGCTGAATTCGAGTTCCAACGATTGAGCCGAGAAACGGCGATCGATCTGCGAAGTTAGGAGTGTGAGTCCCAGAACCATAAAAGTAACAATGACGATACCGGCCATTCCGAGGGAAGATATGTTGAGAGCATGACTCAGATCCCCGCTGACGGAATTAGAAGACGTGAAACTGGATGCCGCCATGCCCGTATAGTGCATGACGGGAATTGCTGCTCCCATGGCCACCGCGCATAGGACCTTTCGCCAACCGCCCCATCCCACTTCTGCTCTTAAAAGAAAGGCGAGCCATAGAGCAACCAACGAAATGATGATTGCCAAAATCACTGAGATCGTAACGATCCCACCAGAATAGTGGCAAATGGCCGACATTCGCATGGCGGCCATGCCGATGTAGTGCATGCCCGCAATACCCGCACCCATGAAGACGCTGCCCACTGCGACGGGTAAGAAGCCCACCTTCTTGCGGCTAACCACAAATAGTGCGATTGCAGATGCGAAGATGGCGGCTAGCAGCGACAGCAATACGGTTGGCCAATCGTATTCCACAGGGATCGGCAGCTGGAAGGCAAGCATCCCCACATAGTGCATAGACCATATGCCAATACCCATCGCCGTGGCTCCGCCCGTCAGCCATCGAATCCGCCACGCGCCTCGCGATGAAGTCACTCTTCCCGCCAGGTCGAGAGCGGCATAGGAGGCGAGCATGCTAATCAGAATCGACAATGCGACTAGACGATAGTCATAGGAACCAACCACAGCCGGGCCAAGCGCAGTCATGTCTTCACCATTCCATGAATTTTGGAACCTGGGAACTCTCCTGGAGTCCGCGCAGTTTATTAGACAACTCCACTGCCCGGCGATCCTCTTGCGAGTGGGGAGTTCCGGGAAAACGGAACTATTCGGAAGGGATTCCAGATTGAACTTCGCGCCGAGCTATGTCAAGACCGAAGGAAAAGGCGCAACGTACGAGTTAACCAAACCAGATTCGCCGGGTCGCGGACCGTTCCGTGGCCGTTACGAACCAAAGAACAGGCTTTCGCAATCCCCGCTTCGCGTTGACGCCACTCGACGCTAAGCCTATACTTTCATTGGAAATATGGTTTGAAACGAGAGTTTTCCGCACAAGGCGTCCTAATGCCAGAATTGGTCATTTCCTACCGCGTAGATGCCGCCCTTGAACGTGCAATCGAGGGCTGTGGTCTATCGCGCGAAGACGCGCTTTCCTTGATGGAAGAATGCCCGTTGCCGGCCCTTCTTGAGACAGCTGCTGCTGTTCGGGACCGCTTCAAAGGCCGTTCAGTCAGCTATTCCAGGAAAGTCTTCATCCCGCTTACCCACCTTTGCCGGGACTATTGCGGCTATTGCACTTTCCGGGCTGACCCGCAAGCTGGTGTCCCGGCCTACATGACCCCGGACGAAGTTCTCGCGGTTGCCGAAGCGGGGCGCCGTGCGGGGTGCAAAGAAGCCTTGTTCAGCCTGGGCGACCAGCCCGAGCGAGTGTTCCCGGAAGCGAAAGAGTTTCTCAAAAAATTGGGTTTCGATCGCACGCTAGAATACCTGGCGGCCATGAGCGAGCTGGTGCTGGAGAAGACCGGACTGCTGCCGCATTCCAATCCGGGTCTGATGGGTGCGGACGACCTTCGCCGCCTGCGAGAAACCAACGTCAGTGTGGGACTGATGCTGGAGAGCGCCAGCCCGCGCCTGGGCCGGCCCGGAGGAGCGCACTGGAAAGCGCCGGACAAAGTTCCGTCCCTGCGCCTCCGCACTATCGAGGAGGCCGGGCAGCTGTCGATGGCCTTCACGACGGGGATTCTGATTGGAATCGGCGAGACGCCGGAAGAGCGCGTGGACGCGCTGCTGGCGATCCACTCGGCCAATAAAAAGTACGGCCACATTCAGGAAGTGATCGTGCAACCGTTCCGCGTGAAGCTGGATATTCGCATGGCAGATGCGCCTGAGCCTTCCACAGAAGAGTTGGAGCGCACCATCGCGATCGCCCGATTGATTCTTGGGGGGAAGATGAATATTCAATCCCCGCCCAATTTGCTTTCCAAAAATTATCCCGATTTGCTGAAGGCGGGCATCAATGATTGGGGCGGAATTTCCCCAGTTACGAAAGATTTCATCAATCCGGAGGCCGCGTGGCCGCAAATCTCTTCCCTGGCCGAAAGATCCGCCGGCGCCGGGTTCGTATTGCGCGAGCGGCTGGCAATTTATCCTGAATTTTCCCGCAGGCCGGAATTTGTAGACGCCCGACTCGAGCCACGCGTAAGGAAACTGCAGGCTGAAGACGGCTATGCCCGAGAGGGAGTGTAAAAAATGTTGACACCGGCAAATCCTAAATGGCGGGAGATTTCCTGGGAACAGGCCCTGGCAGCGGCTAGTCCGATGATTGCCGGCCCGCTGGAGCAGGCCCTTGCCGGAAACGATTTGGGAATGGAAGAGGGCCTGACCCTGGCTCAGGTTGAAGGGAACGACCTTGTGGCGCTGGTGAAGGTTGCGGACGAGATTCGCCGGCGCGTCGTCGGCGACAAGATTACGTATGTCGTGAACAGAAATTTGAACTTCACGAATGTCTGCATTGTCGGCTGCGCTTTTTGCGGGTTTAGCCGGGGACCGGATTCACCGGAAGCCTATTTCCATTCCACGGACACGCTGATTGCCAAATCCGTCGAGGCAGTGGAGATCGGCGCCACGGAAGTGTGCATCCAGGGCGGGCTGCCGAAAGATCTCGACGGCTATTACTATGTCCAGCTTCTTCGCGCCATCAAGGCACGCTTGCCCCACCTTCATATTCATGCGTATTCGCCCATGGAGATTACCTATGGCGTTGAAAAAACGCATCTGCCACTCCGCGAGTATCTGCTCATGCTCAAAGAGGCGGGATTAAATAGCATTCCGGGAACAGCTGCGGAAATTCTCGACGATTCTGTTCGCAAATCTTTGAGTCCCAATAAATTGAAAGTGCGGCAGTGGATTGACGTAATCCGCACGGCCCACAGTGTCGGCATTCCCTCGACGTCCACGATGATGTATGGCCACACGGAAACGCCGGAACATTGGGTAAGACACATGCTCCTGCTCCGCGAGATTCAAAAGGAAACTCGCGGATTTACCGAATTTGTTCCATTGGGATTCATCCATACTCAAACCAAATTATTCCAGGGCGGAGGATCCCGTCCGGGACGTTCGGTCCACGAGGATTTGATCGTTCACGCGCTTGCCCGCATTTTGCTCAATGGCTACATCCCCAACATTCAAGTCTCCTGGGTCAAACTCGGCTTTAAGGAGTCCCTGGCTTGTCTCGAAGCTGGAGCAAACGATTTCGGCGGGACATTGATGGAGGAGAGCATCTCTAAATCGGCGGGAGCCACTTTCGGTGAGTATGTTTCCCCCGGCGAATTCCGCGCTATGATCCGAACCATCGGACGGATCCCAGCCGAGCGCTCCACCACCTACGGAATTCGCAAAGTTTTTGAACATCCGGATGCAGAGGAGCACCTGCCGGTCGAACCGATGCCAGTGTTCACATCTGCACCAAACCATGCGCCCGTGACCGCGTCCGGCTACTGACCGCAGCCACTGCGTTCGCGGCTGTAGTCTGGGCCACGCACCCTTACCCGCACTTCATGCGCCCTGAAACGGCCTTATCCCTTCAAGAAGCCGTCGACCGATAGCAGATTCTCATTCAAATGCACGAGGAGGTAGTAGTAGAGAAATGCGTAGATCAGTTGCAATCCCGAAACCAGCCAATCCTGCGCAAGATTGGTGCCGAGGACCAGGGCGGTAATCACCAATGCGCCGATAATTAACGAAAAGCGAGTGGCGATTCCCAGCAGCAGAAGCAGCCCAAGAGTTGTCTCCACCCACGGCAGGACGCTGGCAAAGGCGGGCAGCATGCTGGCGGGCATAGCAGGCGTCTTCTCAAAGTAGTGAGTTAAATAAGCGAGGAACGCGGCATGGCCCGCGAGGAGGCGGCTTATGCCATGCAGCATAATGTTCGCGCCAAAGGAGACCCGCAAGATCGTATAGGCCACGACGGTGTTGGAGAATCGCAGGCTCGCTGCGGAGTCCCGCGCGCTCACTTTCATTTCGGAGACGTTCGCCGCACTGATGGAATTGCTCATAGGAACCTCCCACGACATTTCGTTTTAGATTTGTTTGGTCGAGCCGCTTTGCTTACGACTATTCCGGTTACCCAATGATGGGCCGCAGTCTACTCCTTACCGGGGCGTTGCACAACTGGGAACGATGAGGAGGCCGGCGGACAAAATCCAGCGCCTTGTTTCAGATACAACACCCCAATTCCCTCTATCAGAATGTTTTGTCTTGACAATGAAATGTCCACGGTAGTACAAGCCGTGGCAGCGAGGTATGTTGCCTCGATACGTTTCTAACCATCCGGCAATCAAAAAGTGCGACTGAACTTGGAGGACTTAATGCGAAGCATAGCTCGAGCCACCTTTTGGGTCGTTCTTGCGGCGGCCTCTGTAATTTCACGTCCAGTGTCCGGAGGCCAGCAAACTGTTCCTGGACTCAAGGTCGACAAGACCAGCATTGGCGGCGTGGTAGTGAACACCAGTGGCGGGAAGCCAGAGGCTGGTGTTTGGGTCATCGCGGAAACAAAATCACTGCCGGTGCCATTTCGCAAGATCGTGGTCACGGACGACCAGGGGCGATTTCTTGTGCCCGACTTGCCGGCTGGCTCGTACGAGCTATGGGTGCGCGGCTACGGGCTGAAGGACACCGACCGCACCAAAGCTTCCCTCGGCGGGCAATTCAAACTTCAGATTTCGAACGCGGCGACCCCCCAAGAGGCCGCCAAGATTTATCCGGCCAGCTACTGGACCTCCTTGATTCAGCCTCCCCCGATGAGCGAACTCCCGCCCGCCTATAAGAGCCAGGACGAATGGCTGGCGGCTCAGCGGAACGGTTGCAACCACTGTCATGAACTGGGTATGGCCGCCACGCGGCGCCACACGACTGTCGAAGATTGGGAGAGCGTCTTCCAACGTGCCGCCAGCATGAATTCGGAAGCCACTCGGCTCGGCAAAGCGCCGCTGGAGAAGGCTCTGGCGGATTGGGGCACGCGCATTCAAGCGGGAGAAGTTCCGCCGATGCCGCCGCGTCCCACCGGGATCGAACGCAATGTCGTGATCTCGCAGTGGGACTGGGGAGCTCCTGAATCTTTCATTCACGATTTGACCTCTACCGACAAGCGTAATCCGACACTCTATGCCAACGGGAAAGTCTACGGCGCGGATAGGACCGGCGGCGGGAGATTGTGGGTGCTCGATCCGGTGAAGAACACCGTCGAGGGGCTCGAAGTCCAACCCAGGGACGCCACACGCATGAACAGGAATAAGGATTACTACCACACTTCGGAAGCGGATGAAGACGAGTGGATGGCCAGCCCGCACAATCCCATGCTGGATGAAAACGGCAAGGTCTGGATGACAGAAGCAGTTCGTCCGCCAGGGAAGGATTATTTTCCAAAATGGGCGAAGAGCACGATTGCCACAGACAATCCTGATCCTGCGGCAATTGACATCGCTTTCAATCTGCTTTCCAGCAGACCAAACGGTATGCAACTCGGATACTATGATTCCAAAACGAATAAATTTGTTGGAGTCGACACTGCTTACAACACCCATCACCTGCAATTCGACTGGCAGGGGCGGATCTGGACCGATGGCGGCGGCGTTTCTTTGGGTGAGCTCGATACGGCCAAGCTCGATCTGAACAACCCGGCAGCGAATGAGGCTGGTGCAGAAAAGACTTGGATGCGGATCGACATGGACACCAAGAAACTGGTTCCCGGCACGGGCTACGCAACTGCCGTGAGCCCGGTTGACGGCACGGTTTGGCAATCCTCACCGCAAGCGGGAGGCGCAGCCAATAAGTTGTACGCGCTTGATCCGAAAACCGGCAAATTCAAAGACTATCCGCTTCCCGCGCCCTTGCGGCTCTCGCACGGCATCGACTTCAGCTCGGATGGCAACGTGTGGTTTTCAACGGGCAGCGGTCACCTCGGGCGCCTGGATCCAAAGACCGGGAAATTCTCGTCTTGGGACCTCCCAGGACCAAAATTTAAGGGCACCGGCAACGAAACCGGAAGCACTGAGTTTCCCTACTTCCTGTGGGTAGACCAATTCAATACCTCGGGGCTGGGCAAGGACACAGTGATCGTTACCGGAACCACTTCGGATTCCATGCTGATATTCGATCCGAAGAAAGAAACGTTCACGGTGTTCCGGATTCCCTATCCGCTGCCGTTCTATACACGTGGCTTGGATGGCCGGATTGACGACCCCAAAACAGGTTGGAAGGGCCGGGGGCTTTGGATGACCTACAGCTCTTACCTGCCGAAATTTACGGAGACGCGCATCGGCAGCGTAAACCATATGCAAATTCGCCCGAATCCATTGGCGAATTAGCGGGTCGGGGCTCTACTTGGAGCCCAGCGGGAAGAAGGCGTGGGCCCTACGTGCCGTCCCGCCTCAGGCGGGCAGGCTTTGGCGCGTCGGCGACTTGGAGCCCCAGAGGAGAGAAGTGTTTCCGCTGATCCGGATTCGCAGGGGTGAGGCCGGAGAGGCGGAGTAGGTCGTGTCCCTATAGTCGGAGATGCAGGCGGAGGCGGGTGATCCTTCGCGATGATTGAATTTAATCTGGCTTCATTTTCAGCATAGGAATATTTGAACGCTTGTCCTGCATGGAGAGTCTCGATGCGGGAAACGGGCGGCCATCAAGAGAGGGTGTGTTCTGGGGCAATTTCAAAAATCCAATTGGGGGTGGTGGTTATGACGACTCGGAGAACGTTCAGTGCCATCAAGTGCTTTCTGATTTGGGCCCCTTTTTTCGTAGTCCTTCTGGTTGGAGCAACAACAACCTTCGCGCAGGAAACAGCCACAATACTTGGTACCGTGAAGGACGCGAGCGGTGCGGCCGTCGCGGGCGCCAATGTGACCGCACGTAACACCGATACATCGCAGACACGCACGGCTGTATCGGAAGCCGATGGCGCATACCGTATTCCTGGACTACTGGTTGGAAACTATGAAGTTCGTGTAGAGCATGAAGGATTCCAGGCGGCCGTGCACACGGGGCTGGTGCTCACCGTTGATCTGCAAGCCGTCGTGAACATGACATTGCAGGTGGGGTCCGTGAACCAGACTGTGTCAGTGACGGGGGAAGCGCCTCTGGTCGACACTACAACGAGCTCCCTCGGCGGCTTGGTCGATTCCCAGAGGATGACGGACCTTCCCCTCAACGGCCGAAATTACATTGATCTAAGCCTCATGCAATTAGGAATTTCCGAGCAGAAAAATGGAACGCATAACGTGGGATATGTGGGAGATTACGTCGTCAGCAACGGAGCGACGGTGCGGTCCAATAACTATCTGCTCGATGGGGCCAATATGACCAATGCCTGGGGCGTTTCGTCAGCATCGGTCACCAATTCGACTCTCGGCGTTGACGGAATTCGGGAATATAAGGTGGTTACGAACGTCGTCAGCGCTGAATACGGCATGACTGCGGGAAGCCAAATGTTAATGGTCAGTAAGAGCGGGACGAATGCCTTTCATGGGGACGTTTTTGAATACCTCCGCAATAGCTCGTTAGATGCGAAGAATCCATTCGATACCATTCAAACTTCGGGTGGCAAGCGCCTTCCCGAATTTCAACGGAATAATTTCGGCGCCTCCGTCGGGGGACCCGTCGTAAAAAACAAAGTCTTCTTCGATTCCGTATATGAAGGCTTGCGGCAGCGCCTCGGACTTACGGAAACGAATAACGTCTTGCCGCCGGATTGCATGATCACCAATCCGGGAACATTTACATTGACGAATGCCGCAGCTTGCACTACTGAGTCTCCCTCTTCTGCGAAGGGGCTGCCGACCGGGGCGACTGTTCCGGTGCCAGAGCAAGGGCTTTTTGCTCTTGCCCAGCAATATATGCCCAATTCGGTCACTTCCACGGGCGTCTATCAATACTCGAGTTTGTTCAAGCAGCCCGCTCGGGAGGATTATGGCCAGATGCGGGTTGACGAGACACTTTCAAACAAGGACAGCCTTTTTGAGCGATGGACCATTGAAGATTCCAGCCAGCCAGTTGCCAGTTCCTCTGTGTTTCCCGGATGGAGCCAATATGCAATTGACCGAACGCAGTTTATCACTTTGTCGGAAGATCACATTTTCTCTCCAGCTTTGCTGAACACGCTGCGGGCCCATTTTAGCCGTACAAGTTTCTATTGGCATTGGATTGATCCCGCGAATGCTTTGGGACCAACGGTAGGAGGGAGCGCACAAGGGATCACCTGTATCCCAGGCCAGCCGGCGTGCTCGCTCGGCATTTCGGGGTTCACGACTCCAGTTTCTGCGAACGTCCGAAGGCATAAGCAGAATCTTTTTACGCAAAGCGATGATGTGTTCTATACGCGTGGAAAGAACTCGTTTAAGTTCGGCGGGCTGATGAACGAGTATTTGCAGGTCATTACGAATGGAGGCGGCTGCTGCGGGAC
The DNA here is from genome assembly GCA_963705015.1 of Terriglobia bacterium. GTDB lineage: Bacteria > Acidobacteriota > Terriglobia > Acidiferrales > UBA7541 > Palsa-360. The sequence goes on along the minus strand of CAVPIN010000002.1, from coordinate 2,337,989 downwards.
TCAGGCGTTCACAAACATCACTAACTTCTTCAGCCTTATTCCTAACACTTTTGGCGCCAATTTCGGCCCTTCGTACGAGAGGACATACAAGTACAACACGTTCGGGGTATATGCGCAGGACGATTATCGTGCAACGTCGCGGCTCACCTTGAATCTGGGGCTGCGCTATGAGTTCTTAACAACGCCGTATGAGGCTCACGGACAGTGGTCGGTCATCAAAGACCTCGCCCTCGACACGGGGTATACCGTAAGTCGATATGTGGACCTGAACCCCTCCCTGCGGAACTTCAGTCCGCGGTTCGGCTTCGCATGGGACGTGAAAGGGGACGGGAAAACGGCAGTTCGCGGAGGAATCGCCGAATTGTATGATATCGGCGGGATAACCGCCTTCCTGCTCCAGACACAGAATTCCACCCCGCCCTATTCTCAGCGACTTACGATCACCTGCAAATCCGGCGATCCGGTTACGGATACCGCAAATCCGTGCTACGGCTTTACGCTGCCTTTCGTCTTCCCGACGACTGGGTCGGGGTCTTACGTCGCCGACTCGCTGGCCCCACGCCCCACTGACTGGAACCTGCTGCAAACCCGCATGCTCGAGTACAACTTGACGGTGGAGCGGCAGTTGCCATGGAATATGGCGCTCACCGTAGCTTACGCTGGCTCAAGGGGTTACAATTTGGCGAACACCCAGGAAGGGAATCCTGTCATACCCCAAGGGGTCCCCGGACCGAACGGGACATGCGTGCCGCTGCCGGCCGGTCAAGCGCCGAACACAACGTCGATGGAGGATAATTCATCCGCGACAGCCTGTTGGACACCTACCGACCAGAATCTCCATAGGACCAACCCCAATTTTGGAACCATGGATTTGTTCACAGATCGTGCCCATTCCTGGTACAACTCGTTGCAGGTTGGCCTGATCAAACGCATTACTCACGGTTTGCAATTCCAGAGCGCTTACACGTGGTCGAGATCCATCGATGAGCAAGCAGGCGCGGCGTTCGCGGAGAATACTTCTAGTCAGGCCGCTGACGGCGACGACACGTTTAATATCAACAACGAGCGGGGCCCGACAGTCTTCGATATCGGTCAAGTCTGGAAGTTTAATTTGATCTATTTGATCCCCACGGGCGTTCATTCCGAGGGAATTCTGAGCAAGGTGGTAAACGGCTGGCGAGTCAGCACTATTACCAGCATTCAGACAGGCTATCCGTTTAGCCCTGGTCTAAACATTGAGCGGTCCCAATCTGGAGTAGAAGGGGCAGCCGCGGGAGTGGATCGACCTAACCTTGTGCCGGGCCGGTCCATCTACAGCATTACCCATGGCGTTTCTACAGGGTGCAACGGAGTGGCGGCAGGCACACGGCTCGGCACACAGGCTCTTTGGTTCGATCCTTGCGCCTTTACCATTCCCGATCAGGGATTCTTGGGCACTGCGGGAAGGAATATTCTCAGGGGGCCGGGATTTAATAATGAAGATTTCTCCATCTCCAAGGACACTGCTCTCAAGTTTCTAGGGGAAGCTGGAGGATTGGAATTTCGCGCGGAGATCTTCAATATCCTAAACCATCCAAATTTTGGGTTGCCAACCAGGACGGCCTATGCCGGAACCCTTCCTGCCTCAACCAATACTGCCGTGGCCAATGGATCGGCAGAAACCCTGCTTGAGAAGCCCTTCACTGGCGCAGGGCTAATCACGAGCACCGGTTCACAAGTCGGCACTGTAGGCAACTCCAGGCAAGTTCAACTGGCGCTGAAGCTTATATTCTGAGGCCAATTTCCCGTTGCCGGGGATGATCGCACTCTAGTTCATCCCCGGTAGTCGGCTATCTCCCTACGATTAGTATTCCGGCACACTCTTCGGGCCAGGTTTCGAGAGTCTGACGGCGTCGCACTAAATGCCTCCGCGGTCGCAGCCTCGAAGCGGCACTTCATGGAAAGACTGTTTTGAATCTAAAGGATTGCTTTGCTCGCGGACGTCCTGCGCGCCGGGTCGCCGAGGGTGTATACTTTTTCAAGTCGGGAGGCTGCCTGAAACTTGTGTCTATTGTGAAGCGTAGTGTGCTGCCTCTCCTGCTCCTGATTTTGTTCGGGTGTAAGCGGAGCGCCCCACCGGCGGAAAAGCCCAACCCTGAGCTACTAAAAGTGTCCTACGGCACGTGCAGCCCAGGTGTCCACGATGTTCAGGGGAAAATGATGCTCCAGCTCGCCGGCGAAGGCTGCCTGGGAATCGAGCCTCGCTCGGTCGACAATATCAGTAAGTTCCTCGCTGAGTTCCCGAAAACAGGGCCGCCCTTGCAGGAATTGATCGACCAAAGAGACTTGGAATTACCCGCAAAGATTGAGCAGGTGGAAGACTCGGCGGATCGCTATGCAGAGTTGAGCAAGCGATTGCAAAATGAACCAGCGAGCAAAGAATTAGGCAGGAAGGCGGCTGAGTTTCTTCGCGATGGGGACCTCGGACAGGCCGCGGAACAACTTGACGAGGAGTTGCGTCGAGACCAAAAAGACGCGGACCAAACGGCAGCGGATAATTACAATCGCGGACAAGCCTATGAGCTGCAATCGCAAGGCGCGAAAGCACTGGAGCTGTATCAGAAGGCTAACTCCCTCCGCCCTAATGATGCGCAGTTCGGTTTAGCATTCGCGGCCGCATTGGAACAGCAAGATCAGCTCGCTAAAGCCGTGGATATCTATGAGCAGGCCTTGAAGAATCTTCGCGGCGTGAAGACTGGGGATCCGTCCTCCCGCCAATTCGATCTTGCAACCCACCTCAGCAAGTTGGCTGGTCTCTACGTCAAGACTGAGCGAATGAATGATGCCGAGCAGGCTTACAAAGAGTCCTTGCAGACATTCCAGCGACTGGCCGAGAAATCCCCCGACACCTACCGGGCTTACGTCGCCGGAGCTTTCAATCGGTTGGGCGACTTCTACTATGCGACGCGGCAGATGAAAGAGTCCGCGAAATCCTACCAGGAAGCGCTGGGGATCGAACAAGACCTGGCAAAAATCAATCCGGCAGCTTACCAGCCCGCTGTTTCTCGAACGTTGAATAGCCAGGGCACGATATTCGCCGAAGTCGACCTGTCAAAGGACGCCGAGCAGGATTACAACCAGGCCTTGGCAATCGACCGCCGCCTGGCTCTGCTCAATCCGCCCGTTTATCAGGCGCACGTCGTCGATACGCTCAACAACATGGCCGTTCTTTATAATCGGACGCGCCAGGTCGACAATGCGGAGCGGATTCTCCCGGAAGCGCAGGCGATCTGTCAGGACAGAGTAAAAGATGATCCTGCAACCTACAGTCCCAGGCTCGCCGCGACCCTCCATAATCTGGGAACTCTTTATTTTGAAACCAACCGCAGGGACAAAGCTGAACAGACCTATCAGCAAGCGCTGGGCATCGAACGCGACCTGGCGCGCGCAAAGCCCGCGGAGTACCAGCCGGAAGTTGCCGCGAACCTTTATAGTCTGGCCAATCTGTACGTGACAACGCGACGCGCGAAGGAAGCCGAGCAAGCCTACAAAGAAACTCTGGGAATTTACAGGGCATTCGTAAAGACCAATCCGGGCGCGTACGATCCTCGCGTGGGCATGACGCTCAACCAACTGGGCACGCTATACGACGATGCGGCGAAGCTGCAGGACGCCGAGCAGAATTTCACGGAGGCGCTCAATATCTATCGAGGCCTCGTAAAAACCAATCCCGGCACCTATCAACCCGACCTGGCGAGCGTCCTGAACAGTCTTGCGAATCTGTATAGCCGGACCGGGCGAGTCCAGGAAGCCGAGAAAACTTTTAAAGAGGCGCTCACCATCCGCTGGGCACTCGCCAAAGAAAACCCCGACGTCTATCAGGAACAGGTTTCTTCGACCCTCCATGATTGGGCGAAAATGTACAGTGATGCAAAAGCGGATAAGCCGCGTGCGAAAGACTAGCCTGGATTTTCATAACTCTTCAAAATATCCTTCGCCGATTCGATAAATTTTGGTGCAGTGTGTCGGCAATGTAATTGTAGGGGCACGGCATGCCGTGCCCCTACGGCCGACTAACGGCTTGGGGGCAGCGTCGTTAACATCGACCCGTTGGATGCGCGCTCGCAGCTTGTGAGAAATGCGGGCTAGCTAATCTATACGCGCCGGTTTGCTTTGTCGATTGAGCGAAAACCCCTGCGCAAAATTCCGATCGTAAAGGATTTGAGAATTGCCGAGTCGCGTCCAGGGGACAGGCAAAAAGAAACCGCCTCTGTCCCGGTGGGCTTGCTGCCCATCGGAACAGAGGCGGAATGGAACTCAAAACTTCTGACTACTGCATGTCAGAAGCTTTTCGGAATTGCAGCCGGGCGACTTTATTTTGCCGGCTGTACTCGATGTAAACGGTGGTCTGATTTCCGCTGTAATCGAATGCCACCTGACGAACGTCGGTGCCGCGTGACGGCAGTTGATATTCGACGAACTTTTTCGTGGTTGGATTATATTTCGCGATCATATCCGTATTCGTTTCGTTGATCCATACGTTGTGGTCGCGGTCGATCTCCATCCCATAGGGGCGGCTATACTTGTAAGGCATAGCAATTTGTTCCACCTGATGGGTCTGTGTGTCGATTCGCGCGATCTTATCCGAGCAAAACATCGCGACCCAAACAACGTTCGCACTGGGATCCGCACCCATGCGTCGCGGGCAAACCTGAATTGCGTTTGTATCATCCGGACCGGATTTGATGTTCGCGTAGGCATTCCGGTCTTTGTCCGTGACTGCCATACCATCCGCAGGTCCCTGGGGTGGGAAGGCAACTTCCGAAGTCTTGCCGGTTTCGGCATCGACTTCGTATACCTTGTCACCTTGCGGCGAGGAATACCAGCCGTTGCCGTGTACGTCGACTGCCATTCCGTAGGTGCCCTTCGAGGTGGGATTCGGATAGAACGTGTACTGGCCCGTCTTGCCGTCTATCTTTATGGCTCCAGTTCCCGAAGTAGCCCAGACGGTCCCTTTGTAAGCCGAATGATCGGCGTCATCCGTGCCTCCCACGGTAGCCTTCAGGTCCGCCGGCCGAGAATAATCGGTGAATCTTCGGGTCTTGACGTCAAACTTCAGGAAATCTCCATCCGCGCCGTTGTTGACCCAGATATTACCGTCGGAATCGGCGGTGATTCCGTGTGTAGACGCGGTGCCGCTGTTCTTTCCCGGGAACGCCAGATCGCTGACGATGCCGGTTTTTGGATCGAGGACGTGTATTGTGGCGAACATGGTCCTGTCATCCGAGAAGTAAACGCGACCGTCGCCGCCTGTCGCCGCAGAGTGAGTCGAACGGCCCTGCCAGCGGGAGGGGGTCCCTTCCATCCAGTCGCTGCCGTCGTGGAGCAAATACTCCGGCGGGGCTTCCGGACGTGGTGTGTCGTACTCGGTGATGATGACCTGCGCGGCCTCACCCGTCGGTCTGGGGAGGGGCTTGAGTGTGTAGTTCGGCGGATTTGGCCCGCGAACTTTCGTCAAAAACGCGACGATTTCATCTTTATACGCATTCAACGCCGGGAAGCCGGGATTGTTCGCATTGAGCGGCCCGCCTTCGGAATCCCTGGACATCACGGTGACAATCTTGTTCCAACCATCCGCGTCGAAGCGATTTTGCAGCGCAAAATGTTCGTCATGGCAGCCGCTGCAGTTGTTGGCAAAGATCAGTTTCTCACGCCGCTCTTCGGGGGTGTTCTCCGGAAAACTGTTCATCCACTCAACGCCGGTCATCTGTTTAGAAAAATCCGCCAGCGTCTTGAGTTGAATTGCCGGAACTTGCTTCCCGGGGGTTACCTCGGCCTTGGCCGTCTCGAATCCCATGGCTTGAGCCATCAAATTGTACTTCGCGCTGTTTCCCATCAATGGCGGGAAAACATAGACGCCTTTCTCGTTGGTGAAGACAGTCGTGTCAAAGGGATCGGAATCGCCTCGAACGGTGACAGTGACGCCTTCCATAGGCTTTCCATCGGGGGATGTTACTGTGCCCCTGATCTTCGCCGTCTGCGAGTAAGCGTTGGGCGTGACTGCTACGCTTACGAACAGGAAGGCGAACAGAGAAAGGGCAAACACCAAGAATTTCGTATTTCTCATCGTTGTCTCCTTAGTAGTCAATCCAGCATGACCTCAACACGGCACGTCACCTAAACTTTGGTGTGGCGCGATCCTACGTCGGGGGAATTTCCGGGGCAAGTATAAAATAATCAAGCCTTAGCATGCAAGGGTAGGTTTCACCTTTCGTCTGGATGTCCACAACGGGCGAACCCCGTGCGCATTAAGTCATATTTCCGTTGGCTGGAGGATGCCGGTTCCGCTTGGATTGTGACAATTTCGTCATCCGCAACGGTGACAATAAAAAACCGCTCCCGTTCCAGGAGGCGCGAAGCCTGATGGAACGGGAGCGGCGGGAAGACGGAGTAACTTCTGACTACTCCTCCATGTCAGAAGCTTTTCGAAATTGAATCCGAGCGACCTTATTCGACCGGTTGTACGGTATGTAGATCGACATCGGAGTCGTGCTGTAATCAAATGCCAGGTGCCGCATGTCGGTGCCGCGGCTGGGCATTTGGAACCAAGTGAATTGCTTGGTGGACGGATTGTACTTGGCAATCATGTCCGTATTCAGCATGTTGACCCAGACATTGTGTTCCCTGTCGACCGTCACTCCGTAGGGGCGGCTATATTTGTAAGGCATCGCAATTTCCTGAACCTCATGTGTCCTGGAATCGATTCTTGCGATTTTATCCTGACAAAATAGGGCCACCCAAACCACATCGGCATTGGGATCTGCGCCAATTCGGCGCGGGCAATTTTGCAGTGGGTTAGCGGAGTTTTGATTGGCTCGGATGTTTTCATAGGCGGCCTTGTCCTTCGGGAGGACCTCTGTGCCCGGAGGCGCCTGGGGCTTGAAGATGATATCGGAAGTCTTGCCGGTCTCGGCGTCAACGACGTAAACCCTGTCGCCGCCCGGAGAGGTGTACCATCCGTTGCCGTGCCGGTCGACTGTCATTCCGTAGGTACCCTTGTGGGTATCGGGCATTGGATAGGAGGTATATTGGCCCGTCTTGGCATCAATCTTTATCGCTCCATCATTCGCGGTGCCCCAGACGGCGCCTTTGTAAGCCAATGTGTCGCCGGCTACGGTGCCGCCCACGGTGGCTTTCATGTCCGCAGGTCGAGGATACATCTTGAATTGTTGCGTCTTGGCGTTAAACTCCAGGAAATTTCCCTGGCCAATCGTGTCGGCCCAGAGGTTTCCATCGGAGTCGGCCGTGACTCCGTGTGTCGCCGAAACGCCGCCGTTAAAGGGAAAGGCCAAAATGGCGACCTTGCCGGTTTTCGGATCGAGTTGATTTAGAGTTGCAGTCATCGCCCGGTCATCCGAGAAATAAACGCGCCCATCACCACCGACGGCGACGTCATGCGAAGCGCGCCCTTCCCAGCGCGAAGGTGTCCCTTCCGACCAGTCGCTGCCATTGTGCAAATAGGATTCCGGTGGGGCTTCCGGCCGTGGTACGTCGTATTCCGTAATCACTACCTGTGCGGCCTCGCCAGTTGGGCGGGGAAGCGGTTTGAGCGTGTAATTGGCTGGACCGGGCCCACGAACCTTCGTCAGGAACGCAACGAGCTCGTCCTTATATTCATTCATGGAGGTTTGTCCAACGGCATCCGACTTCATCGGGGTGCCTTCGGAATCCTTGGACATTACCGTAATGATCTTGCTCCAGCCGTCGGCATCGAACCTATTTTGCAAGGCAAAATGGTTGTCATGGCAGCCGCTGCAGTTGCTGACGAAAATCTGCTTCTCCCGCTTTTCCTGGGGAGTATTTTCCGGGAAACTGTTCATCCACTCGACGCCGGTCAATTGCTTGGAGAAATCCTTGAGTGGCTTGAGTTGCAGCGCCGCGACCGGCTTGCCTGGAGTTGCTTCCGCCTTGGCCAACTGGAAACCCTGCGCCTGCGCCCAGAGGCTATACTTGGTGGTCTTCCCCAAGGACGGGAAGACATATGCGCCTTGCGCGTTGGTGAACACGGAAGTTACATAGGGTTCGCCCGCTCCGCGAACCGAGACCGTGACTCCTTCCATCGGCTTCCCGTCGACGGAGGTTACCGTGCCCTTGATCTTCGCATCTTGTGAGAACACACTGGGTGCCACCGCAGCAGTGGCGAAGACCAAGGCGAACAGCAATAGAGAATTACGAGCGACCTTTAGATTTCTCATCATTCGTCTCCTTGTATTCTTTCTGGCCTATTCCAGTGTCTTCAGATAAGAGATGATATCGTCAATTTCTTTCGGCGTGAGGCCGTACTTGAACGCCGGCATATAGGTTGGGCCGCCATTCATAATGAAATCCCTCATGGCCTTTTCCTGTTCCGGGTCGATATCCTTGAACATGCCCTGGAGCCGTGGCCCGAGCGATTTTACGCAACAAAACTTGCTGCCGCCGGTGCCGAAGGTCTTGTCCAGATGGCAAAGCGCGCAGTGCTGGATAAAGATGCCTGCTCCGCGGGTCTGTTGCTCGGTCAATTTCGTGCCCGGCGCATGCTTGATGGGTAGCTCTCGATTGGCGGGCGCTTGTTCTGGGGCCCGCTCACCCTCCTGCGCCAGTGCAAGCGTAGCACTCCCCGCGAGGAGAGCAAACGCCAGTGCTACACTTACAAAGAAACCCGCTCGTACAGCCTTATATACCTGCATATACTCAGCCCTCCACGAATCTTTCAATTGGATTTTGCCCAACTTCTGACGCGTACTGTACTGCGCGCTGGTTGCGCAGGTCAAGTTGAAAGATTCGAGTAGTCCATGCGGCGTGAAAGTGCATAGTACGGCGGCTCCGGGGAGTCTTTCGCCTGAATCTTATCGTTATGCTGAGCTGCAATCGTGGGCCACTTCGATTCTTCGCGTAACCCTCCACGCTCGCTCAAATTCCAAAGTCGCATTTATTTCTTGACAATATTGTCATTGCGATATACGAATGCGCCATTCGCAAATCCTATAGTCTGCTCGCAATCATTTTGTCATCGGGTGTGATGGGCTGAAGGTTCGGCGTTCAAGAATTTCAATACCGGTTCAGTAGCTGAGGTCCGACAACGCAATTCGTCGGTTGCTCCAGGGGAATCTGGATTGGAAAAATTGACAGCGTCGAACCCTGAACCATCGCGAACGATTTGAGAACGGTCCAGCCCAAGGGTGCGGAACGCCGCAACTGCGGCGGATCGATTTTCGTGTCTGTTCCACCATTTCAATTTCCGAGGGAGGGGTGATATGGCTAACCAATGGATGTTCAGAGGGATCAGGCAACTCGGGCAATTCGCTGTTGTAATCATGCTCCTTCTAGGTTGTGCGTCGGGAACGCTTGCACAAGAAAGCGCTACAATTCTCGGTACCGTAAAGGACCCGAGCGGTAGTGCCGTGCCGGAAGCCACTGTAACAGCACGTAATACAGGTACCGGGGAGGTTCGTACCACTGTGACGGAGGCGGATGGCAATTACCGAATTCCCGCACTTCTGATCGGCAATTACGAAGTTCGTGTAGAGAAAACCGGATTTACTACAGGTGTGCGCACCGGATTAGAACTCACGGTGGCTCTTCAGGCCGTTATCAATTTCACTCTACAAGTAGGTTCAACGCAGCAGACCGTAGAGGTGACGGGAGAAGCGCCGATTGTGAACACGACCACCAGTTCTCTTGGCGGCCTCGTAAACTCGCAAAGGATGATCGATTTGCCTCTCAACGGCCGGAATTACGTTGACTTGGCTCTGATGCAGCCGGGGGTGACCGATCAGCAAAATGCGACACACGGCCCAGGATACACTGGAGCTGCCATCATAGGTAATGGGGCTACCATACGATCCAACAACTATCTCCTCGACGGCGCCTCGATGGTCAATCTCTGGGGCGTTTCCTCGGCTTCGGTTTCCAGCTCGACACTTGGTGTGGATGGCATAGAGGAATTCAGGGTAATCACGAACGCGATGCCGGCCCAATACGGCATGAGCATGGGAACTCAGATGATAATGGTCAGCAAAAGTGGGACCAATTCCTTCCATGGCGACGTTTTTGACTACTTGCGCAACAGCGACTTGGATGCGAGAAACTTTTTCGACTCGGCGGCATCATCGGGCGGTCACCGGCTTCCCGAATTCCGGCGCAACGATTTCGGTGTTTCACTGGGGGGGCCGATCAGGAAGAACAAAGTTTTCGCCGACGCCGTGTATGAGGGCCTGCGAGCCAACACGGGATTCACGGAAACCACAAAAGTCGTGCCCTCCTCCTGTTATGTGAGTCAGACCGCTCCGTACACCGTGGCAAATCAGGCGAATTGTCAAGCGGATGTGGGGTTGCCACCGTGTCCGGCCACAATAACCCCTACGACCATAAATTGCATCCCCACTGGAGAAGTAAGTCCCGCGTTGGCCCCGTTCCTTAATCTAGATGCCCTCTTCCCGGCAAATAATGGGACAGCTCTTGGCGGGGGAGATCTTCCGAACTACACATTTGCATTTGCACAACCTACGCGCGAGGATTACGGACAGATGCGCGTCGACGAAAACCTTTCCACCGCGGATACCATGTTTGAGCGGTGGACAATCGACGATGCCAACCAGCCGATCCCGGGTAAATTTCCGGGTTGGTATCAACCAGCGCAGAGCCGCAACCAATTTATTACGGTTTCGGAGACTCACACCTTCTCTCCAACCGTCGTGAACACGGCGCGTACGAGTTTTAGCCGCACGAATGCCCTTTGGGGAAATGTTTCTCCACCGATCGCTCAGGCGCCCAATCTCCAATGTCGCGCACTTACTTTGCCATATTTTGGTACTTGTGGATCAGGCATATCGGGGTTAACGGGCCCGGCACAGAACAATCTCCGCCTTCAGAAAATGAATGTTTGGACCCAAAGTGATGACATTTATTACACCCGAGGCAAGCACTCGCTTCAATTCGGAGAGCTTTTCAACGCGTTTCAGGAGAACCCTATCGACGGCGGCGGTATATCATTCACGGGTCAATCGTTCTCTAATATGGGTAATTTCCTGCTTGGTGTTCCCACCAACATAACGCTTAACACTGGCCCGTCTTACAGCAGGCACTGGAGATACAGCACGTTTGGAATATATGCACAGGACGACTACAAGGTTACACCCAGGCTTACTTTAAATCTGGGACTGCGCTATGAATTCATTACAACTCCACACGATACCCTTGGTCAGAATTCGGTGATCCAGAATGTTGCTACTTCCACTGGTTACACCGTTACCCCAAACGCGTGGCTGGGTGCAGACCAGTCGTACCACAATTTCAGCCCGCGCGTTGGTTTCGCGTGGGACGTTTTTGGTAACGGCAAGACGGCGGTTCGCGGCGGTTGGGCCAAATTGTTTGACGTCAATAACATCGCGGTTACTTTGCTCCAGACAATCGTCTCGACCCCGCCCTTCTCAAACCGGCTGGAAGATATACCTACGTTCGGACTTCCTACAGGCGCGGCTTACACGCTCCCGTTTGACTCCGTTTTCCCGCCCGGGGCCGCGACCGCTCTTACGCTTGCCGGCAACCCAACCGCGTCGCTCACCGCGCCACGGCCTCTCGGGTGGTACCAGTCATACGTATACACATACAATCTCACAGTTGAGCAACAACTCCCTTGGAATATGTCGCTTACCGTCGCCTACGCCGGATCGCGCGGATATAGCCTGAACCAACAGACAGAAGGGAACCCGGTCATTCCTCAGGGTGTTCCCGGACCAAACGGAACTTGCGTCGTGCCGCCGGCAGGCCATGCGGTGAACACCGCATCCATGCAGGATGATGGCAGTGCGACGGCTTGCTGGTTGTTTACTGACGCGACAGCCCCCAATCCGACGAATGGCGTTATCGTCCCAAATGTCACGGGCGCTCGAAGAAACCCAAATTTTGGAAGCATGGACTACTACACGGATCAAGGTTTGTCTTGGTACAATTCGCTACAGGTTAATTTCGCTGAGCGCCTATACCATGGCCTGACCTTCCAAAGTAACTACACCTGGGCAAGCAGCTGGGATACGCAGAATCAAGCCTCTGGCGTCGGCGGAGAGAACACTGGGTCAAACACCTCTGATTGTGACGATACTTTTAACGTTCGCAATTGTGAGGGACAAACGACTTTCGCGACTCCTAACACCTGGGTATTGAATCTTCTGTACAACGTACCATCGCCGAACAGTAGCAATAAGTATTTGAAAGGGGTTTTGGGGGGATGGAGACTCGGCGGCATTACGAAGGTCCAAAGCGGGTTCCCTTTTAGTATTACGATGAACACCCAGCGCTCGGAATCAGGCGTGGGGAACTTCCGAAGCGAGGTAGATCGGCCGGATTTGGTTCCCGGCCGCTCGATTTACAGCATCACTCACGGCACTTCCCCCGGGTGCCCCGGAGTGACTCCGGGAACCGCGCTCGGGACATCTACTCTGTACTATGATCCCTGTGCATTTTCCATTCCCAACGAGGGATTCCTCGGGACTGTCCCGAGAAATAGTCTCCGGGGGCCGAATCTTAGGAACATTGATTTTTCGCTAACCAAGGACACCCCGGTCAAGGCGTTGGGCGAGGCCGGCATGGTCGAATTTCGCGCCGAAGTCTTCAACCTCCTAAACCGGGCCAATTTTTCGCTCCCCAGCAATCTCGTGTATAGTCCTAGCACAGCAAACCAGGAATCAATTGCAAATAATGGGGCTCTCCAAACGATGGGGGCGTCACCGCTAAAGCCATTCTCGGGAGCGGGACAGATTCTTCCAGCAAACGGAAATCTGGGTACCGTGACCACTTCGAGGCAGGTTCAACTCGCGCTGAAGATTTTGTTCTGAGAAAAAACTTAAAGTCGCGTTGGCGCGATGAATATGCACAGCAGGAAGGTGAACTCACAGGATTCCGTCAGCCGCTGGAGGAAAGATGGTGGCAGCCACTCGGACAACTGCGAATGCTGTTAACGATGTCCCATGAGTGGTGTGAATGGGCGCATAAACGCAATGGATCTCTGAAAAGAGGCAAGACAAGGGAGCTGAAGGCCATCTTGATCCGGCTACTGGCACGGGGTTCCGGTCTGTAACAGATATATCGGAGAATCCGCTCAGCACCGCGGGAAGCATCACCGCGACGATCTCAACCACGCGGCAAATTCCATTCGCACTGAAGATCATTTTTTGAACGGGTCATAATTTTTCATTGACAATGGCCTTGTGTCGATGTAGGTATGCTCTATCGAAACGAGGTGTGGTCGGGGGGTTGGTGTGGAATTTGGGTGTGATGGGCTAAATGGTCGCCTCTCACGATTGTCAGGTTCAGAATTTTGGGGTTGGAGTACTCACGCCGTCTGTTGATTCAGGGAATGTGCACGGGCTAGACTGACAGCGCCACAGCCACCATCGAATTCTAAATCATCACAATCCATTCGAGAGCAATCTAGACCAGCGGCACGATGCGACGACGGGGATCGGGTGCATTTGCTGCATCACCATTTTGAATTCAACCGGAGGGGTGACATGGCTCAACAGGGGATCTTCAAGTCGTTCAAGAATTTCACGCAGTGGACAATTCTTCTCGTCCTTCTTACTTTAGCTGTTTGTCCGTTGGTTTTCGCCCAATTGCCCACGGCCACGATTCTGGGCGTGGCGAAGGACAGCAGCGGTTCCGTGGTCCCGGATGTCAACGTAACAGCGCGCAACATCGATACCGGGCAAACCCGCACCACGATGACCGATGCCAATGGCTCCTATCGACTCCCCGCGCTCCCCGTTGGAAACTACGAAGTTCGTGCGGAGAAGACTGGGTTCCAAGCCGAAGTGCAAAGCGGACTGACGCTCGTCGTCGGCCAGGAAGCCGTGGTGAATGTCACGTTACAAGTTGGTTCCGTAAGCCAGACGGTATCGGTGACGGCGGAAGCCCCGCTGGTCAACACCACCAGTGGCTCGCTTGGCGGCCTTGTGAACGAAGAGAAGATGGCCGACCTGCCTTTGAACGGCCGGAATTATATTGACCTGACCCTGCTGCAAGCTGGTGTTAGCGAAACCAAAGGCCCTTCTGCGGCCAATGTTTCCTACACGGGGACCTACTTCGTCAGCAACGGCGCGACGGTCCGGTCTAACAACTATTTATTGGATGGGGCCAGCCTGGTGAATTTGTGGGGAGCTTCCTCGGCCTCCGCCACCGGTTCGACTCTCGGCGTAGATGGGATAAAAGAATACAAAGTAATTACCAATTCCTTCAGCGCCGAATACGGCCTGACCATGGGCAGCCAGATGACCATCGTCAGCAAGGGCGGCACCAACGCATTTCATGGTGATGTGTTCGAATACTTGCGCAACAGCGCCATGGATGCCCGCAATTTTTTTGACAAGTCTGTCGCCGCCAACAACTTCAGGCGGTTGCCGGAATTTCAGCGCAACAATTTCGGGGGCTCATTTGGCGGGCCGATCAGAAAGGACAAGACCTTTTTCTATGGCGTGTTTGAAGGAGTGAGGCAACGCCTGGGGATTACTACCATTGACTCAGTGATGCCCGCATCCTGCCATAACACAACCAACATCGTGGACGTCACGTGCGACACAACTCTCACGGGAGGGGCTACCATAACAGTCGCGCCGGTGATGCAGGCACTCTTGGCGCAATATCCTTCCCCCAATATCCCAGGCGCAGGCCTCACGAACAATTATACGTTTCCCTATACGCAGCCATCCACGGATAACTATGGACAGATGCGCTTCGACCAGACTCTTTCGGACAAAGACAGTATGTTTGTCCGCTACACCGTCCAGAACACGACGCAAGCGCAGCCAACTCCCTTCCCGCAGTTTTCCTCGCTCGCCTACAGTCGGAACCAGTTTCTAACGTTATCGGAGAGCCGGATTATTTCTCCAACCCTGCTGAATACTCTCCGAGGTTCGTTTAGCCGTACGAATCTGATCTGGAGTTTGAACGATGCCGCGGGAACCAGTGGCCCGGCGGTTTCCTTCGTGCAAGGCTTGGACATGGGTGACATCTCCATAACGGGACTCACCACCATAGGTGCTGCCGGGACTTCTCCGCGTCTGGAGAAGCAGAATATTTTCACAGGCAGCGATGACGTTTTCTATACGCGAGGGCACCACGCCTTTAAGTTTGGCGCCCTGGTCAACCATTATCAGCAGATGATTGTGAACTCGCAGTCCTTTACAGGGGTTGCAAATTTTGTAAGTATCACGGGTGCAACACCCTACTCGGCCCTTGGCGCATTTTTGGCGGGGCAGGCGCAATACATTCGCGCGCTCACACCGGGTTCTCAGCTCAATCGGATCTATCATTTCGACACGGCGGGGGTATACGCGCAGGACGACTGGAAAGTTCTACCCCGTCTTACGTTGAACCTGGGGCTGCGCTATGAGTTCGATACAACGCCAAACGAGATGGATGGACATTATGCGGTAATCAAGAATCTGGCAACCGATACAGGTCCCGTCTTTTCCACGAAGACATACCTGAACAATAGCCTGAAGAACTTCAGCCCGCGTCTCGGTTTCGCTTGGGACGTAATGGGGAACGGCAAAACGGCGGTGCGAGGCGGATTTGACTATCTCTATGACCTGGTTGATCTCCAGACAGGCGCCAATCTCCTCCAGACTCAGATTGCGACTCCACCGTTCTCCCAGAGGCTGCAAGGGAATAATATTAATCTTGCCGCCTCGGTGGGCAATGGAGGCGGTTTACCGTTCCAATTTCCGGCGAGCACAGGTTCGCTGGCGTATCGCCCCACCGATTGGAATTTAAAGCAACCTGCGATGCTCGTGTACAACCTCGCAGTGGAACGCCAGTTGCCTTTCAATATGTCTCTATCGGTTGCCTACGCGGGCTCTCAGGGGAGGCATCTCATGGCGGAGAGGGAAGGCGATCCCCTCATTCCACAGGGGGTTCCAGGGACGGCGGGTGGGTGTGTGGCTCGGCCTGCCGGGCAGGCCGTCAATTTGACTTCGATGGTGGATAACGGCAGCGCGACCGCCTGCTGGGTGGGAGGCGATCCCAGGGTCAACAGCCACTTCGGATCCACGGACTATTTTATAGCGGCGAACAACTCATCCTACAACGCGCTGCAAGTTGGCTTGATCAAGCAGTTGAGCAAAGGTCTGCAGTTACAAAGCTCTTACACTTGGTCTAAAGCCATCGATAATAATACGAACATAACAGGTGAATTTGGAGCGAGCAGTACAAGTTACGGGGTCGATCCGTTCCACCCGAATCTGGATAGAAGTCCTTCCCTTACGGATGTGACCAATGTCTGGAAGATAAATGCCATCTACCAGCTTCCCAAGATGATGTCTTCCGAAGGCGTGGCATCAAAACTCCTGAATGGCTGGTGGGTCAGCAGCATCGTGACATTGCAGAGCGGCCTTCCTTTTACTCCTGCCCTTTCCAAAAACATATCGGGATCGGGAGTGGGCGGAGCTGGAAGTGGTATTGACCGGCCGGATCTCTTGCCGGGCCGCAATGCCTATAATATTGTTCATGGCGTATCGACCGCTACTGGGTCGGTCGCTTGTCCGACGGCAGGAAAACCGCTGGGAGGCCCTAGTTTCTACTTTGATCCCTGCGCCTTTGCACCTCCAACTGCGGGATTCCTGGGAACCGCGGGGAGGGATATGTTGCGAGGACCCGGTTTCGCTGAACTTGACTCTTCATTGGTCAAGGATACGAAGATGGGTTTCTTGGGCGAGAGCGGAATGCTTGAAATCCGCGCCGAGGTTTTTAACATCACCAACCACCCCAACTATTCTCAGCCAGCCCGGGTACTTTCCGCAACTAACACGGGATCTATCTCCACAACTTCGGGAACTTCCCGGCAAGTACAGCTGGCCTTGAAGATACTTTTTTAAGATGTATTTTAACTTGAAAATGTGATACGTTTCGGCATCCCCCGGCAAGAGGGTCGAGATCGGGCTTATTGGGTACGGATGTAAAATTTCACGGAGGCGGATATGAAGAAGATTGTAGGTCTGGGTTGTCTGCTTGCACTAATGTGCGCTTCAGCTGTTTTCGCCGCTCCTGGTGCAGTAATTTCAGGAACGGTGAAGGGGCCGGATGGGGCTCCTTTCCGGGCGGCATTTGTGCGGGTTCAGAATACGAAATCTAAAGTAACCATGATGGTACTGTCGAACAATCAGGGCAAGTACGTCACCGATTCGCTGGCCCCAGGAACGTATGATGTCTGGGCCACCTCGATCGGTTTCTCGGGCGATCCCTCGCGGCGCTCCAGCGTCGCGGTGGAAGACGGCAAGAATCTTTCCTTCGATTTCTCCATGAAAAAGAGGGGAGTGCAATGGAGTGAGTTGACGAAGTATCAGGCGGGCGTGTTGGTACCCGAAGATCCCAAGAAGGGCATCCTGATCCAGGAGTGCTGGAATTGCCACGCCTTCGGTAAAATCGGGGCGGTCGGCCGGCACGACGAAGATGGCTGGAGAGATGCCATTGATGTCATGCGGAAAGCGGGAATCACCGACGTGAAGCCCGATCTGGAAAACACGGTAGTCGGGTATTTGTCCAAATACTTCGGTCCGGATTCGACCACGCCAGCGTCACCGTCGGATTTGCCCGGGTATGCGAAGATCAAGCAGGATCACGACTATTTCAGTGACGAATCTCTGAACATTGAATACGTCGATTACAACCTGACCGGCGATCCGCGGGATCGACCCGGAGTTGCCAAGGAAGATAAGGACGGCAACATGTGGTCGGAAATCCCGGGCGGTTTGCTGCGGCTCAACGCCACCACCGGGGAAGTGAAGGCCTGGCACATGGACGCCCCCTACAGCAAGACCGGAATTCACGAAATACTGCCGACGAAGGATGGAAATGTTTGGCTGACGCTCGAGGGACTCTCGGGAGTTGCCAAGTTCGATCCCAAGACGGAAAAGTTCGACGAGTATATCGATAAGGATGCCGTCGCCAAGTACAACATGAACCGACCGGCCCAGAAAGAACCCAACGATCCATTCCCGAATTTGCCGGTGCCAGCAGGAGGGCAGAGTGGCGCTGCGCGGAGTCACACCGCGGTCCAGGATCTCCAGGGCAATATCTGGGTATCCGGACGTCCGCTCAAGAAATACGATGTGGAGACTGGTAAGTGGACGTTCTTCTCAGCCGAGGTGCCAGATTCTTACGGGATCACCGTCGACCAGAAGGGCAACGTATGGGGGGCGCAATTTAATTCACGGGACAACCAGGACATCGTGATGGCGGACCCCAAAACCGACAAAATCACGCACTATGCTCTGCCAGCAGGGGAGTCAGCACGGCGCATCAAAGTGGACTCCAAAGGAAACGTTTGGATCGGGGATTATTTCGGCGGCCATGCAACGCGATTCGATCCCACGACCAAGACGTTCAAGTCCTTCAAGATGCCCGGACCCATGCCCACACCGTACGGGTTTGAAGTCGATCACAACGACAACGTTTGGTACGCATCCATGTACACGGACGTAATCGGAAAGCTCGACCCCAGCACCGGCAAATTCATCGAGTACCCCACCCCCTACGGGGAGAGGGCTACCCGGGACATGTTTGCCGATTCTCACGGGCGGATCTGGTATGGCGCGCAGCCGTACTTCAAAGTAGGTTATGTCCGCCTGCGACCAGCATCGGAATTACGAGCTTCACTGAAATAACGATTCGAGGCTGAAACGTTACCTTAACCGTGAGCGCATGGTCCCGGAAACTCGGGGCCATGAGCTTGCGTCTTCACCGGGTCATCAGTTTGTCCCCATCGCGGATACCATTTTATCCTTGACAGAAAATGATGCAGGGCGTACCAATATGCTAGACAAGTTTCATTAAATATGTGGCTGTCCTACTTTTGCGGGTGCGGTTTGGCCTGCCATTGGCCGCGCGCTGTGAGTGCTAAGTTGCTTTAGAGAAGGCCCAGGCGGCGAGGCAATAAGAAAATGGGTGCCTGTATTTGAGGAGTCGGTTTCCAATCTCGATTTTTCATTCCATGAATCTTTACCGGAGGATTTCCATGAGGCGTTGGTTTGAAGTTCTTGCACTCACTGTCGCGGTCTTTTTTGCGACATCACTCTACGCGCAGCAGAATGTCCCGCAACACGCAAAAGCGTTTGCGACCGCGCCGGAAATTTCGTTTACTTCCGCGGGCAACAATTTCTTGAAGCTCCCTGCAGGCCTCTACCTCGGTGAAGCCATGGCCATTGCACGGAATTCCAAGGGGCAAATCTACGTGTATACACGAAGCGGTGAGGCGACTCGGCTCTTCATGTTTGATTCGGAGGGCAACTACCTTCGCGAGATCGGCCAGGGCATCTATGGTTTCGCGATGGCGCATGGCCTGCGCGTGGACTCCCAGGACAATATCTATGCCGTGGATGAAGGCACGGACACGGTCATGAAGTTCAATCCCGAGGGTCGCGTGATGATGGTGTTGGGCAAGCGGCCAGAATTTGAAGAGGGCATTTTTCAGACCCCGGGTCGCGGGTGGACAATCGCGCAAGAACCCTATAGATTTGGGCGGCCAACGGACATCGCCTTTGACAAAGACGGCAATATGTTTATCGCCGATGGATATACCAACTCCAGGGTCGTGAAATATGACAAGTGGGGCAAGTTCATCAAGGCCTTCGGCGAAAAAGGAAAGGACCCCGGTCAATTCAACACGCCGCACTCCATTCAAACTGACAATAATGGCAACGTGTACGTCGCGGACCGCGGGAACAGCCGAATCCAGGTGCTTAGCAACGACTTGACCCTGCGTGCGATCTACGACAACGTGGGTGCCCCCTGGACGGTTTGCATCACCCCAGGGCCACACCAATATCTGTATAGTTCAAACTCCAACCCCGACAATAACAACTCCATCATTGGCGCTGTCACCGGCGAAATCTACAAGATGGAATTGGATGGGACGGTACTTGGAAAATTTGGGCACACGGGCAAGTTGCCGGGGGAATTCAGCACCACACATTCCATGGATTGCCGCCTGCCCAACGAAATTTTGACTTCCGAGATCACCGCCTGGAGAGTCCAGAAGATCACGCTGAAACCAACGGCCCCCGCGAAATAAGCGCGGCCTGTAACTGTGAACGTGTTGAGATTAAGTTTAAGATCAAATTCGGAGGCGTCAATGAAGAGGGTTTTACAGTTTTTCCTGGTTGCGGTGAGCTTGGTTCTTGCCAGCCCGGCCTTTGCCCAGTTGGTTATTCCGGAAATCCCTTACGACTCTGCTCCCAACCTGCTCAAGCTGCCGGTTGATCTATACATGGGCGAGGCTGCGGGAGTGGCAACCAACTCCAAAGGGCACCTATTTGTTTATACACGAACCGGATCGACGAACGTGACGACGGGGACGAATCGAGCGTTTGTGCGTGCTTCCTCGCGCCTGTTGGAGTTCGATGAAAAAGGGAACTACGTTCGTGAGATAGGCCATGGGCTGTACGCATTCCTATTCGCGCAAGCGGTCCACGTCGACCCGCAGGACAATATCTGGGTGGTTGATCAAGGCGGAAGCATGGTCATCAAGTTCGACCCGGAAGGTCACGTGGTAATGACATTTGGCAGAAAGCCCGAGGAAATTCGTGTTCCGTCGGAACCCATGCCTGGATTTGTTCCTCCTCCCCCCGGCCCTAACGCTGGTGGCGGTCCGGGAGGACCTGGTGTCGCGGGAGCGGCCGCTGGCGGAGCTCCAACTGCGGCCGAGATGGGCGCAGGCGCTCCCGGCGACAGCTTCAGGCGTCCCACGGACGTGGCTTGGGATTCTGATGGAAATCTCTTTGTCGCCGATGGGTATGACAATTCGCGGATTGCGAAGTTCGACAAGGACGGAAAGTATATCAAGTCCTGGGGAACGCGGGGAACTGCGCCGGGACAATTCCACACCCCTCACTCCGTCGCTGTAGATGCCAAAGGCATGGTGTATGTCGCGGATCGTGACAACCATCGCATCGAAGTCTTCGATAACGACGGGAATTTCAAGACCCAATTCATCAGTGTCGGCGATCCCTGGGCCATTTGCATCACGCCGGGACCCCACCAATACTTGTTTAGTTCAAATTCGAACAGCGAGTACGACTTGGACGGCGGCGAAATCTACAAGATGGAGCTCGACGGGAAAATCGTGGGCCAGTTCGGTCACGCGGGCAAACAACTGAAAGAATTCGATACGGTAAACTCGATTGACTGCCGAAACCCGAACGAAATCTATGTGGGCGAACTCGGCGATTGGCGAGTGCAGAAAATCACGCTGCATCCGGAGCAGGCAAAGAAGTAGATTTCCTCCTGCGGGTTGGATTTTGTGAAAGAGCGTGGTCTTGATTGGCTGGCGGCTCGAAGGCTTCCCGCGGCAATCACAAGACCACGCTCTTTTTCGTGTGCTTGAAAACGTAGTTGCCCAAGGTCATCTTCTTCAGGATTGCTTCAGAATGCCTACCAATTATTCGAATCAGACGGGATTGTATTGCGGACTTAAGTGCGGCTACGTTCGAATCCGCTCAGCCGCTTTGCGGCGGACCTTCGGAACGGACGGCTCCGCAGCGGGCGAATTCTGCATGGGAAGGCTGGTGCGGCGAATTCTGTCGTAGGAATACAGGGCCCCGGCAACCGCCCCTGCGGTGGGAACAAGCCCGATTTCACCGGCTCCCTTGGACCCGTACCCTCCCACCTCGTCGGGCACTTCAATCAGGATAACGTCAATTTGCGGCGTCTGCTTAGCGCCCAGAATGCCGCAGTCGCGCAAGAGCAGTGAATCGGGCCTGCCATTGGTGGATGTGAAATTCTCCGAAAGGGCGTAGCCAAGCCCCATATGCACGCCGCCTTCGATCTGGCCCGCGCAAGCCTTCGGATTGATGGCCCGGCCTACGTCGTGCGCGGCAATCACACGGTCCAGGCGCCCATCTTCGTCAAGAATGACCACCTGGGTGGCATAGCTGAACGTCATGTGTGTGGTTGGGTTTTTGAGCGCCTCTGGCGTGCCGGGCTTGGTCGTGAAGTCGCAGACATAATCTCCCCGGTATTCGCGCCCGATCAGTTTCTCGATTGGAACTTGTTTCAAATCAGCGGCAAGCTGTTGTCCGGCCCGTTGTGCTGCCGCGCAACTAAGCGTCGTCCCGCGCGAGGCCCACGTTTCCCCGCACTTGGCGCCCATCTCTTTATCCCACCGGACCGTCATATTGTCGGGCGAAAGTCCGGTTTCCTCGTACACCGCCTGCCGGACCGTGGTGAACAGACCCTGGCCTAGTTCCGTGTAGCCGACCAGGAGTTCCAGCTGGCCACCTTCTAGAACCCGGATCACCAGGTGTCCGCTTTCGACTGTGCCGTTGCCGATGCCCGTGCTCTTGATTCCGCAACCGAGCCCGACATATTTCGCGTTCTTGTAAATGTCCTTCACGGCTTCGAGCGATGCGCGCATCCCGCGAACGCTTTCCCTCATGATCTGGCCGGTAGCGAAGGCGTCACCGGGGTTCAGAACGTTCCGTA
The DNA here is from genome assembly GCA_963705015.1 of Terriglobia bacterium. GTDB lineage: Bacteria > Acidobacteriota > Terriglobia > Acidiferrales > UBA7541 > Palsa-360. The sequence continues at coordinate 2,315,498 of CAVPIN010000002.1, read as the reverse complement.
TCCGGATGTCGTAGCCGTCGATGCCAACCTTCTCAGCGAGGAGGTCCATGATCCCTTCTACCGCGAATTGAGCCTGGTTGCTGCCGAACCCGCGCATGGCGCCGCTGGTCGGATTGTTCGTGAACACGGCCTTGGATTCGATATCGACGTTGGGCACGCGGTAAGGCCCGCAGGAATGGCACGCGGCGCGAAGCAGGCATTTGCCGCCGGTGCCGGCATAACCTCCCGTATCGCCCACAATGCGAGCGCGCACGGCGAGGAGATGGCCTTCGGCATCGGCGCCTACTTTGAATTTCAGGACCATTGGATGGCGTTTTACATGGTGCTGCGTCGATTGCTTGCGCGTGAGCGTGACCTTCACCGGACGCTGCAGCAGAAACGCCGCCAGGGCCGTCTGCCCCTGGATGGAGAGCTCTTCCTTGGCCCCAAAGGCTCCGCCGCTGGCTGCCAGCTGAATCTCCACTTTTTCGAGGGGCAAATTCAGGATCTCGGCAATCTGTTTCTGGTCGTAGGTGGAGCCCTGGCTTTGGGAGAAGACTTTGACGCCGTCTTCCTGGGGCAATGCCAGGCAGGACTCCGGTTCGAGGAAAGCTGGTTCGACCGGCTGCGTGGTAAAGGTCCGCTCGACGATGTGCGTGGAAGCGGCTAAACCCGCCTCCACATCGCCGCGTGAGAAGGCTGTGGAATCGAGCAGATTGTCGTGTACGAACAAGTTGCCTTCCGGATGGACTTTCGGTGCGCCGGGTTCGAGCGCGGCGAATGGGTCGGTTACCGGCTCCAGCACCGTGTAGTCGACTTTGACCTTGTCAGCGGCCTGGCGCGCGTGGAACGCGGTATCGGCGACCGCCATGGCCAGGAAGTCCCCCACGCAGCAGGTGGTTTCGCCCACGGCCACGAATATCGGCAAATCCGGATAATTAAGGCCCGTGCCGCGCTGCCCGGGAACATCGGTTGCCGTCAAGACCCTGACAACCCCCGGCATGGCTAGGGCCGCCGAAACATCAATCGCGTTCACTCTGGCTCGCGGGTGGTCGCTCAGGACCATAGCGCCGTGCAACATACCCGGCACGCGCAAGTCGTCCACGAAGGGCCTTTCGCCCAAAGCCTGCTCGAAGCCCCGATAACGGGAAGGGGAGTCACCGATTCCATGGCCGTTGGCCTTACCATTGCCGTTGCCATGCCTGCCGTTTACGAATGCCGGATTTCGCTGCAACCCGAATTCCTCGCCAAAATAGGAATGCCGGCGAGGTTCTTTCGGCAAAGGCTTGCCATTTTTCCAGGAGTCGCCCGCAGTTTGAATGGCGTCGATGATCCGCGCGTAACCCGTGCAGCGGCAAAGATGGCCGGAGAGGCCTTGCTCGATGGCTTCGCGGTTATCCGTGCAGCCCTGCCGCAGGAACGAGGATGCCCGAATCACGATTCCGGGAATGCAGAAGCCGCACTGAACACCACCCTCGAGCGCGAAGGCTTCGCCCAACACGTGCCGCATCTCTTCCGGGAGGCCCTCAAGCGTCACCACGTCGCGGCCTTCCATTTGTTCTGGCTTGCGCAGGCAGGACAGGACAGGCTGACCATCCACCAGGATTGCGCAGCAGCCGCAGGTGCCCTCCGGAGCGCAGCCATTCTTAGCGGAAACGATGCCGCACTCCTCGCGCAAGACATCGAGAAATTGCATGCCTGGCTCGTGCGGAACCGTTGCTGGCTTTCCGTTTAGAGTGAAATTAACCTTGGGCATGCAAATTTCCTCATCTGCCTGCGGAAGAGACATTCATCGGTCACAATGGAAAGACTTCGCTAACTAACTACAAATTATACACCGACTTCCCTCCGTTCGAACTGTTTTGAATACTCTGGCATAGGAAAGGATCATCGTATCCCCCTAGTGGAATTGAAGTGTATGAGTCCGAAGCGGGTGAAGGAGGTGAATTTGTTTGTCGGTCCGGGGCGCGCGGCCCGGCGGAGGGGGGAGGAGCCGGGCCGCGCGCCCCGGATAAAATCGGCGCATGGCCGCCGCCCGCTATTTCGACCTGGTCCGTGAGATGAGAGACGCGTATAACCATCGCTTGCGATTAGTGCAGCACGCCCGTCAGCACGGGATTAAACCGACGGCCCGTGCCTTTGCTACCACGGTGCCCACGGTGCGGAAATGGCTGCGGCGCTTCCGACAGCACGGGCCCTCCGGGCTGCGCGAACACAGCCGCGCTCATCGGTATTGCCCGCACAAGACTTCTGCCCAGATCGAGGAACAAGTCTTGGCTCTGCGTCGCAAACTGCCCACCTTTGGAGCCGCTCGCCTGAAACGAGAGTTCGATCTCCCCATTTCGCACATGGCCATTCAGCGCATCTGGCGCCAGCACGGATTGATTTGTAAACGCCGAAAGAAATATCAGCGCAAGCAGGACCTGGCTGCGGTGAAAGCCACCTGGCGTCTGTTCCAGCAAATCTCCGTCGACACCAAGGATCTATGCGATATCCCGCAGTTCTGGCCGCAGGCCCAGAGCCTGCATCTGCCGCTGGTCGAATACACGGCGCGGGAAGTTCGCAGCGGCCTGCTGTTCTGGGCCTTCGCCCAGAAACGCTCAGCGGCGGCCAGCGCCGTCTTCGCGGCTCGCATTCAGCAGCACTTGGATCGTTGGGGCGTGAACCTGCGCGATCTGGCCTGGCAAACCGACAATGGCAGCGAATTCATCGGCGGCCACAATCCGCAGGGCCAGCGGACCGGCTTTCCCGCCGCTCTGGGTGATAGCCAGCATCTGCGCATCCCGCCCGCGGCGCACACCTACCAGAGTGATGTCGAAACCGTGCACCGCCTGGTCGAAGATGAGTTCTTCGATCTGGAAACCTTCGCCAGTCGCGGCGAGTTCCTTGCCAAGGCCCAGACCTATCAGCTCTATTTCAATCTTGCGCGACCCAACTCACATAAGGAATTTCAAACTCCCTGGCAAATTATCGAGCGGCTCGCTCCTCGCTCGCCGCTCGAACTTTGCTTGCTTCCACCGGTGTTCTTGGATTATTACCTCAATGACTCAGGGGGATACGATGTACCTAGCTATCCCTCTGTTTTGAATACTCGCCGCGCCTGGGGTTTCCGCCAGGGCATGCCCCAGCTCGCGGTAAGGTCTCTCTCGACAGAACCCTTGTATCCATCCGCGAAAGGATGATATAAACCCGCAAAGAGGGCAGCATTTCAATCGTTATATTGGCGCCCATTTGGTTTCAACCTTCGGCAGAGAATCGTCGCAAACGTACCATCTGAACTTTGGAGGTGTTTGATGAGGAGAGTGCTTGGTGCGCTCGTAATTTTCGGTTGTAGCTTGTTTTTTGCCGCTCATGCGGCTTATGCGCAACAGGATCCGGGATATCACCTCATGAAGAAAGTCGTTCTCGGCGGGCCGGGCAGCTGGGACTATTTTGAGGTGGATTCTGGGTACACGCACCGCGTGTTCGTGCCTCGGGGGCCCAACATTAATGTTGTGGAACCGGATGGCACGGTGGTGGGAAATATTCCCACACCAAACGGATCGCACGGCCTGGTGTTTGCGCCTGAATTCAAACGCGGATATACGGCCGGAAAGGACGGCGCGCTGCTGATCTTTGATCCCAAGACACTGGAAGTCATCGGTGAAGAAAAGCCCCCCGAAATGCGCAACACCGATTTCGTGCTCTACGATTCGGGATCGAAGCGAGTATTCACGTTTAATCCCCGCACTGGTGATGCGACAGCTTTCGACGCGAAGACGGGGAAATTTGTAGGCTTTATAGACCTCGGAGGCCAGCTCGAAGCGGGCCAGGGGGATGGAAAAGGCCGTGTCTATGTCCTCCTCATCAAGACGAATGAGATGGTGGAGTTCGACTCGAAGGCGCTGAAGGTGCTGAACAAATGGTCCATCGCTCCGTGCATCGAGCCGCATGGACTCACGATTGACGTTGCGCACAAGCGGCTCTTCACGGGTTGCCGCGGAAACTTCATCACGACCGTGGTCGATTATGAAAACAGAAAAACGGTTGCGACCATCCCGATCGGGAAAGGCACGGACTCGAACCAGTTTGATCCCGCCACCGGCCTGGTATTTTCTTCCTGCGCCGATGGCACGATCAATGTGGCGCACGAGGATACGCCCGACAAATACACGGTCGTGCAGACGATTCAGTCCATGAAGGGCGCGCGCACCATGGCGCTCGACCGGGGGAATCACAATGTGTATGCCGTCGCCCCGCAGTTCACGGACCCGGATTATCCCGGCTACATTCTTCCTCCTCCGCCGGACAATCCGACCGCGCGGGGAAAACAATCCCCGCCCTTGCCCGATACATTTACGTTGCTGATTTTTGCCAAAGGCGGCAAATAGGATCTCCCGTTCGGAAGGCCCATTTTCATTTGGCATGGACACATGTGTCGCCCCTGACGGGGCTTTCTGCTTTTTCCCTTTGCTTCTCCCACCCCTTCCGGGGTGGGCTACGTTATTTCGTCCCTCCGGGACTTTCAGCAACATAGTCCTGGCCCATTTTTGTTTCCCATAGTTCGTTGACACGCCCGCGGCGGTATGTTAACTGGGAAGCAGAATGTCAACGGATCGAAAAGCTCAGGCGTGGGAACGATTGCAAGAGGCGTACCAGGCGCAGATGGAGGGCGACTACGACCGCGCCGTCGAACTCTACCGGGGATCGCTGGCCCTGTACCCCACCGCCGAGGCGCACACGTTTCTGGGCTGGACGTTTCACTTCCAGGGAAAAATTCAGGAGGCGATCGATGAGTGCAAATTGGCCATCGAGGTCGATCCGGATTTCGGCAATCCCTATAACGATATTGGCTCGTACCTCATCGGGCTGGGACGCTTTGACGAAGCCATTCCCTGGCTCGAGCAAGCGACAACCGCAAAGCGATATGACCCGCGGCACTTTCCTTATTTCAACCTGGGGCGCGCCTATCTTGCCAAAGGCCAATTCAATCGCGCTCGCGAGCTATTTCAACAGTCGCTGGAGATCGAACCGCGCTACACGCTGGCCCGCCAGGCCATCGAAAAAATACGCCGGATGGTGAATTAGATCCTGCACAATGCGTCAGGGGCTAAAGCCTAAGCTTTCGGCTGATTGGTTGTCGCGGCTGAAGCCGCGACCCACAAAGCACATGGGTGGCGTAACTTCCTAGGTTACCGAGTTGCGATCTGGAAGTTTTCCGCTGCCATTTCGACGACCTGTTGCCCGATCACCAGGGATGCGGTAGCTGCTGGCGAGGGGACGTTGCAAACGTGAATCATGCGGTTTGATCGGACAATGGAGAAATCATCGAGCAACCGTCCGGCCCTGTCCACAGCCTGAGCGCGCACTCCCGATCCGCCTGCTTTCAGATCTGAGGAATTAATTTCCGGAACCAGTTTCTGAAGTGCCCGCGTGAAACCAGCCTTGTTCAAGGATCGGTAATATTCCCCGAACCCGCTGGCCCAATATTTCGCGGCCATGCGCCAGAAGCCGGGGAAAGTAATCGTCTCGATGCTATCGCGTGCATCGAAGTCCGTTTTTCTGTACCCCTCGCGCTTAAGCGCCAGGACAGCGTTTGGGCCTGCTTCAATGCCGCCGCCAATCCTGCGCGTGAAATGGACGCCAAGGAAAGGGAAGCGTGGATCGGCTACGGGATAAATCAAATTCTTCACGAGCGCTTGTTTCTCGCGAACTAACTCGTAATACTCGCCCCGGAAGGGCACGATTTGCAGACCATTGTCATCCCCTGCGAGGCGCATGATCCTGTCGCTGTGCAGCCCGGCGCAGTTAATGGCCCAGGCGGCGTCTACTGGACCCTTACTCGTTTCAATCGCGAGGCCATCTGAATTTTTCTTCACGGCCAGGACCTGGCAATCCGTGAAAATTTGGCCACCACTGGACATAATAATTTCGGCATACTTTCGGGCCACGATACCGTAGTCCACTATCCCGGTGCCGGGAACGTGCAGTGCGGCAATCCCGGTGCAGTGAGGTTCCATTTCCCGCAGGCGTCCTGCCTCAATCATGGTCAGACCAGGCACGCCGTTGGCAATGCCACGGTTGAGGACCTCCTTCAGGCCGGGCAATTCCGACTTGTCGGTTGCCACGATGACCTTCCCGCATATCTCATAGGGAATCTGGTGCTCCTGGCAAAAGCGCACCATGGCGGCCGCGCCGGCAACGCAGTTTTTGGCTTTTAAGGACCCCGGCTTGTAGTAGACGCCCGAATGAATCACGCCGCTGTTGTGGCCGGTCTGATGGCGTGCGACGGTGGACTCTTTTTCAAGAACCACCACCCGGAGATTCGGAAATCTCCCGACCGACTCCAGTGCGACGGCCAAGCCTACAATCCCGCCGCCAATGACAGCCATGTCGAACTTGGAATCCAAGATTGACCTCAGGAGCCTAATGGTAGCCTTTCAGGTTCCAGATTTGCACGCAGAGGCTTGAGGCGGTACGCCTTGTCAATACATATACGTACTCCTATCAGTCAACAAACCCGGTATGGCTTTTGCCGGTTTCTTTTGTTATAAACAAACGGTCTAGTTTAGTCCTGAGATGCCCACCTGTTCGGGGCTGAAACTAAGACTCTCATGGAGATTGGGTCATGAGTGGCATAGCAGGACTAAAAGGTGCAAGGTGCGAGTTGGTGTTTCCTTTCGGGCCCGCGTCGGCCCAGCTTTTCCGCGTCGATTTTCGTCAAATTAGAGAATTTCGAGCAGTACCGATGTTCGGGTAACGGATTCAGGGCGAATTACATTTTGATGCAGTACGTACTCGCTTCACTGGGGTTCAGGGGATCGTAACACTAAAGTCTGAGGGAGTTAGGAGGCAATCATGGCGACCGCAGTCGAAGTCACCCACTACACTTCTTATAAGGCCCGGCCATTCACGCGGGAGCAGCGCGATAACACCACGATCCTGTTCGGGGGCCTGACCTGGAAGCACGAGCGGCTGGTTCAGGGGGTCTTCAACAACTTGAAATATAACGCCAAGCCCCTGCCCAATATCACGCGCGCGGACCTGGACGCCGGCAAGGAGCTGATTGATGTCGGCGCCTGCTGCCCCACGATCTTTACGACTGGCAGCCTGGTCAATTTCCTCAAGACCGAAGTGGCGACCAACGGCAAGCAAAAGACGCTGGATGACTATGTCTTCTTAACGGCGGGCGCCTGCGGGCCCTGCCGCTTTGGCCAATACCACGAGTCCTACGAAATGGCGCTCGACGGCATGGGCCTGAAGGATTTCCGTCTCTTCCTGCTGGCGCAGGATCAACTCGACCAGTCGCCGGAGAAGGGCAGCGGGCTCGAAATCAACATGCCGCTGAGCCTGGGAATTGTTTGGGCCATCCTGTGCGGCGATATCCTCACGGACATGGAATATGCTGACGCGGCCGTACGAAGTCGAATCCCGGCCAGACCGACAAGGTCCTGAAAGAAAGCGCGGATTATCTCTTTGAGGTGTTCCAGAAGCGGCCCGATTCGCACCAACAAGTGGAGCCTGCTCGCCTGGCACTTCATGTCCGGCTATTTTGCCGACGCGCTGCGCGTAGTGCGCAAGAAATTCGACGCCATTGAAGTCGACCGCCTGCAAGTGAAACCCAAAATCAAGATTACCGGCGAGTTCTGGCTGCAAACGCACGAAGGCGACGGCAACTACAACATCAAGCACTGGCTGGAGCAGGAAGGCTCCGAGGTCATGCCGCCGCCGGTGGCCGTCTGGCTGGGCTACCTGCTGCACACGCCGATCTGGCGACTGCAGAAGAAGGCCGTTGTCGATCGCAAAGTTAGAATGAAGATTGCGATGGTCCGCGGCATGGAGAAGCTTTATGTCGGAACCTACAACCGGTTCCGCAAGGCGCTGGGCAATGTGCCGCACGAATTGCCGGACCAGGAAGAACTGAAGACAGCTCGCGTCGCCCTTCTTCCATTACGAATTGCGCGGCGGCGAAGGCCACATGCTCGTCGGCAAGGCGCTGCACGCCCATCTGCACAAGCAAGCCAATATGACTTGCGAGCTCTCGCCCTATTCCTGCATGCCGAACACGATGTCCCAGGGCGCGATGGCCAATGTGCAGGGCAGATATCCCGACCTGCTCTACGCTCCGATCGAAATCAAGGGAGACGCCGAAGTCCACGCGCTTTCCCGCTGCCAGATGATTCTGACGGAAGCGAAGAAGCGCGCGCAGTCCGAATTCGTCGAAGCGATGGCGAAAACCGGAATGACGCTCGAGAAAATCCGCAAGATCGAGGAGAAGCGCCCGAAGTGAAGAAGGCGACGTACCACGTTCCGCATCATGGGCTACGCCTCCACGGCTGCGAATTATGTTCTGCATCTTGCCGGCAGCAAAGCTGCGCGGCTGTCTAAAGTTACAAATTGGTGGCATGGCCGGACGGTTTGGAAATCGGACCGCCGGGAGGACTTTTTCGGAGCACTGAGGAGCCCTCATGGCTGAAGGAAATTTCGTTCAGATCGCGCCACTGATGCGGGATCCGGGCATGATGGAAATCAAGACTCCCTGAAAAGATGCGGCCCGCCGCCAATGGCGCCAAAATCTGCGGCATGGACGTCGGAAGCACCACGGGCAAGTACACTCTTGCCTCGGCGTCTGGTGAAATCATTTCCCAGGCCTACGAGCGGCACAATACCAAGCAGGCGGAAAAAGTCCTGCAGTTTTTGTCGCGGCTCGAAGGCCAGCATGGACTCACGCCGCAGCACGACCGCGATATTCTTTACCGGGTCGGGAGCCGGGCTGATCGCTCCCCTGGCCGGAGGGAAAGTCATCCAGGAAGTCGTCGCGGTGGCCGCCAGCGTCGAGCGGCTTCATCCGGCAGTGCGTTTCGTCAGCGAAATTGGCGGAGAAGATATGAAGACGATCTTCTTCAACGGCAACGCAAAAACCAAAAGCAAGCAAGTCCTGATGCAAAGCGCCTGCTCGGGCGGCACCGGCACGTTCATCGAGAAGACCGCGCGCAAGCTGCAAATTCCGTCCGAGCAGCTTTCCGAAATGCGTTACCCGGGTCACACGCTTCACAAGATCAGCAGCAAGTGCGGAATCTTCGCCGAAGCGGACGCCAATACGCTGCTAAAAGCCGGCGTGACCGTCGAGGAAATCATCGCTTCCCTGTTCGAGGCGGTCGTCTACCAGAATCTTGCCACGCTGACGCGCGGAAATACGCCGTCTCCCGAAGTCCTGCTCCTGGGCGGGCCGAATCTTTTCTTCAAGGGACTGCAGGAAGCCTGGAGACTGCACCTGACGCGCATCTGGAAGGAACGAAAAGTTCAGATGCCGGACGGCAAGGAACCCGAAGATGTCATCATCGTGCCGCAGGACGCGCTGTATTATGCGGCGCTGGGTTGCATCGAAGTCGCTCTCGGCGAACACGCGAATGTCGGCGTTTACCAGGGCACGAAGCAACTGCAGTGGTGGATTGACGAAGGGCAATACGAGGAGAAAAAGAAGCAGGGCCGCGGCGGGCTGTGCGACAGCGAAGATAATCTGAGGGCGTTCATCGACCTGTATTCGAAAATGGACGCGACCGTCCCAGGCCAATCTCGATTTGAAAGCGCCGAGGCTCCGGGGCCGAAGAAAAAACTGGATCGAGTTCTGGTGGGCTGCGATTTTGGCTCGACTACGGCGAAGGCCGTATGCCTGTCGCCGGACAAGGAACTGCTTTTCTCCTGCTACGCACTGAGCAAAGGCAATCCCATCGAAGATGCCAGGAGCTTGTTCCGCCAGCTTCGCGAAGCGATCGGCGACGGCGAAATTCTGGGCCTGGGGATCACGGGCTACGGCAAGGACCTGCTCAAGGGCATTCTGGGCGCCGATTGCGGCGTCGTCGAGACGATCGCTCATGCCTCCGCGGGGCTGCACTATTTCCCGGATGCCGATTGCATCTGCGACGTCGGCGGCGTGGACGTCAAGATCATGATCCTGAAAAACGGCGCGGTGAGCGATTTCCGCTTGAACTCGCAATGCTCATCGGGCAACGGCGCGTTCCTGCAGGGCGTCGCCGAACGATTCGGCATCCCTCTGAGTGAAATCGCCGACGGCGCGTTTCGCGCGCAGGCCATGCCGCAGCTTTCCATGGGATGCGGCGTCTTCCTGCAAAGCGATATCGTCAATCAGCAGCGCAAGGGCTGGCAGGCCGAGGAAATCCTCGCGGCGCTGTGCTCCATCCTCCCCTTGAACGTATGGATTTACGCGGGCGGAATGAACAACCTTGCGCAGGTGGGCAAGAAATATATTCTGCAGGGCGGCACGCACAAGAATCTCGCCGTCGTGAAAACGCAGGTCGATTTCATCCGCTCCAAAGTGCCCGACGCCGAAGTCGTCGTGCATCCCTATTCCGGCGAGGCGGGCGCGATCGGCGCGGCGCTGGTTTCCCTCGACTGGTGGGAGAAGGGCGGCAAGAGCCAGTTCCGCGGCTTCGACGTGATCGACCGACTGACGTATACCACGACCACTTCCAAGGAAACCATTTGCAACTGGTGCCCGGTGACTTGCCAGCGCAGCTTTATCGACGTCGAGTTGCCCGGAGGCAACGGCCGCGAGTGGAGCAAGGTCCCGATTTCCAAGGGCTGGGAGCGCGTGATTGTGAATAACTCCTGCCCCAAGGGACTGGTCGAAGATTTGAACGAAATGAAAGTGATCAAGGCCGGAATCGAGAAAACGAAAAATGCCTTTCCCAACATTGCAGACATGGTTCGCAAAGAAGCCTTCCGCCGCGTCTCCGCTTCCGCCTAAGGACCGGTCGGAGATCCGCGTCGGGATTCCCAAGGTGCTGAACGTCTGGAACACGCACCAGTTCTGGGTGGGTTTCTTGCGCGAAATCGGAATCAGCTCCGAAAACATCGTGTTCAGCTCGGATACCTCCGAGGAGCAGGGCCGCGAGTTTGGAAAAGGCCGCGGCACGGTGGATTGCTGCTATCCCGTGAAGAGCATGAGCGGCCACTACGGCGAGCTGATTTTTGGCCTGAAGAAAAAAGTTAACATCATTTTGAGCCCCATGATTTATTCGCTGCCCTCGTTCCTGCGGGGGCATGTGGGGGAAACGCTCGCCTGCACGCGCGTGATGGCCGGCCCGGAAAATATCAGGGCCGGATTCATGAAGGAAAGCGACGTCTTCGCCGACAACGGAATCAAGTACGCGTCTCCGTTTGTGAGCATGGCGGAAGCCGGACGTGGTTCCGAAGCAGATGTATGATGCCTTGAAAGACGTGTTTGATCTGGATTTTGCAGAAACGCAGCGCGCAGTGGAGAGCGGGCTACAAGGACCTGCGCGCCTTCAATCAGAAGATGCGCGACGCATCGAGGGAAGTCCTGACCTGGTGCGCGCGCGAAGAAAAACCATGCGTCCTGGTGCTTGGCCGCCCGTATCACATGGACCCCGGCATCGGGCACGAGATCGAATCCGACCTGCAGGCGCACGGCTATCCCATCGTGTGGCTGCAATATCTGCCCATCGATCAGGATTTGCTGGACTGGCTTTTCGGGGAAGAGGTGCAGGCGAAGAAAATCAGGTCTCCGCTCGACATTTCCGATGTGTGGACTTCCTCCAACAGCAGCAACACGAATGAAATTCTGTGGGGCGCGAAATTCGCGACGCGCTTCCCGTGGATTACCTGCGTGCTGCGCCTTTCCAGCTATGAATGCGGCATGGACCAGCCCACCTACACGCCCACGCAAAAAATCGTCGAGGCCACGGGAACGCTGTTCTTCAAATTTGGCGATCTGGATTCCACCAAGCCGGCCGGCAGCATGAAAATTCGCATCGAAACCATCGTTCACTATCTGGCGAAATATTCCGAAAAGATTATTCAGAAAAAGCTGGCTCTGCTGCCGCCGGATTGTCCGCTGTTGCAGGAAAAAGAGAAAGCGATGGCCGTGTCCGTCACCAGCGATTAGTATCGTGAGATCGCTAAACCTCCTGAAAATTAGCTGGACGTCTCTCCTGACAACATCCCGACAGCCGCGCGGGCGATAGGAATGCAATCAGCCAATCAAAAACAGGCAGGAACACGTTGAAGCGCTCCGTGTCGTGCGCATGGTGCAACAGGTGATGCCTCGCCGCCGGCCGGAGCCACGCCGGCAGCCATCCGCCCATGTGCGAGCGCCAGTGAATCTCCTCAAAAGCCATGTAATAGAGCGCGAAGCTCGGAAACACGCCGGCGACCCAGTTCCAATGCAAAATCCACTGAAGAACCAGGAACGGAATCGCGTTGGCGCAAAATAGCGCCACCACTCCCCACGGATTTCTTGAAAAATTGACGTACCGGGCGGCCTCGGGAGATTGCAATGTGGCGTGATGCACCATGTGCTGGTGAGCGAAAATTCCGCGACCGGAATGCAGCAAGAATCTGTGCAGGCAGTATTCAAAACCGTTGGCGTAAACAAAGCCCAGCCACCAGCCAAACAGGAAGCCCTTCAAGGAAATCGGAATGGGAAAGAACTCTGACGGAGATCAGCAGGAGCGTGAGGCCGGACAAAGATGCGGCGATCAGATTGTTTCTCTTGGTTTTGAATCCCTGGGCATTCGCTGCTGTCCGAATTGCGTCATCCGAAAGCATTTCACAACAAGCTAGCGCTTTCCGCGACCCAGCGCAAGCCAGGCTCATTCGGCCTGCTAGAGCGCCGGTGGTGGGACTGCACTGAGTTGAGAGGTGCTCGGAATTCTCATTGCCCACACGCGTCAGGTAAATCATAAAGGGCGTGATTTCAAACGGCATTTTTTCGCGGTCGGCGACGGCGCCAACGGGCTGGCTCTTCAGCGATCGAAGTGTATCGTCCCAAGGATTCAGTTTGATGCGGCCCCCCAGAGGCAACGCGACGATTGTCCACCAGCAGTTCTTCCTCCGTTCTGGCCATCGCGGGGAATTTGAGAAAGCCGGAGTCACCCAGACGCGGGCTGATCAAATTCGGTATCTCGCGGGAACGCTGCTGCAGTTCGGCAACGAATAATTGCGACGTTCCAAGCTGGTCCTTATAGGGTGAATTTTTCAGCAATTCAGCCGCCTTTGCGCTAGCCTTTTCGTCTTCTTCCGGATTGCGCGCAAAATCAAAATGCTGAAATGTCTTTTTCTCGTCGAATCGCATCAGGCGATCGTAAAAGGCGAATCGTGTGTCCAGTGGCTTGGGGTCGAGCAAGAATATAGCCCAATTCCTTGGCAATCATCGCGGCGAGGCTGGCCTCATCGGGCAACACGTCGATCAGTCCTCGACTCAATACGATCGTTCTGCCAAGCGCGAAAGATTCGATCGTGGAGGTCATCAGCACGCGGCAATGGACATCGGGATCGAGATTCAAATTATTGGTAACTTCCAGGTTGTTTACGACGGTCTCCAGAATCTTATCGACCTCGCCCTTCGGCGCGATAAGGCCCATCGCCTGCAGCCTGTCGACGATATTATCCTCCGCCTGCAGGTCCCATGCGCGCTTTTCCTGTACGGGAAACAAATCAGTGTCCTGCGGAGACTTGTCGGTCACGGGCTGGGCAGATTCAATCAGGACCTGGCTGAGTTCCTCTTCTTGCCTGGCTTGGCCGGCGTTATATCCCCACAGGCGCGTCTGCGCCTTGTAAGTGTGCCCCTTGGCCAGCAGGTAGTTCGCTGTCTTCTCTTCGCTGTAAATGAACGCGGGCAGCCAGAGATCGGGGCCGGCATTTACGCGCCAGCTATCAAAATGGAATTGTGAAGGTGAATTGTTGTGGCCCGAATAGGAACCGTTGAAGCGGACGATCGTATACCCTTGATCCTCCACCCAGATTCGCCCTATAAAACGGCCCCTGGCATTCTTTCTGGATGGCGTCACGTCAAAAACCAAGGTGCGCACTTCCCCAAGGAACTCACGGCGCACGTAATCGAAATTGTAGTTCTGCGTGTCGAGGCCATTGGTGTCGAGTAAATCATTTGCAGAAATCCCTTGGGCAGGAATTCCGAACCGAAGTCGAAAACTCGCGCCAAATTGGCGACGGCTTGGCGCAAGGGATTATCGTTTCGCGCCGCCAGGGACTCAAGGTCAAGACCTTTGGAGAGTTCCGCGCGGCCAATGAAGTAATGATCACCGTCCGGCAGCCAACTCCCGTCATTTTCCGTAACTTTGATTTTCTGGATATATGTTTCTACTATGGGAGAACGCTGGCGAATCGTACCCATCTCTGCGTTTTCACGGGTGATCACCCTGGACACAACGGCATTGAGCGCACCGGGCGGCTGGTGTTCCTGCGCTGAGAGCGGCGCGGCAAAAAAGATTCCCGCTAGGATTGCAGATGTGACCAGGCGCATTTCGTTCCCCCCCTGACTCATGCATGTGTGCGGCACCGAAGCTCCGGAAGGATTTGCCTGCGAGACGGGAATCCTTCTTCATGTGCCGACACGACGACGGGATGCGGCTGGCGAGAAATCTCTCGCACGCCACCTGCCAGAACGTCCTGCATTTAACTCATTCGAGATACAGGACCTAAATGCCGATCCTTACGCAGGCCAGGTAAGACTTTCATTCCCGAAGTACATTTGTCAGTCGCGCGTCGAGGGGGCAAGATCGTTCAAGGGCTCGAAATCGTAACCGGCAGCTTGTGGCGTATTTGCCCAGCGGGAATCAACGACCTCCTTGCTTTGCGCGAATCTCAACCGTCTTGCCGGCTATGACTTGGATCCGCTCTTTATCGACTGTATGGCCGTCCGGATCGCGGACCTCAATGTCATGGTTTCCCGGGCGAAGTTTGAACTTCATAAGCTCGCCCACCGTTCCCGCGTAGCCGCCATCGACGTACACGGCGTCGTTCCTTGGCGCTTTCTCTATTTTCACGCTGCCTGAAGATTCGGCCGGACCGTAGGCATAGTAGGGGTATCCCCAGCCATAGCCGTACCAATACGGGTCATACCAGCCCCATCCCGGGCCGAAATAACCACCACCCCATCCTCCCCATCCAAAGCCTCCCCCAAACCCACGAGCCCCAAACCCGCGGCCACCAAATCCACCTCCGCCAAACCCGCGGCCACCACCCCTTTGCGCCGAGGCAGCCGGCACCAAAAGCAGCATCGAAAACAGGGCAATAGCGAAAAATTTCAAGAAGCGAGACATAACGATTGCCCTCCCTTCCTTGGGTTCAACTGGGCCACTGGCCGCCCAGCACCCAACCTCTAGTCACTTAGATGCTCGAATTCGTCAAGGCAGTTGTTTTTTTCGCTTCGCACCCGACTGGACAGCAGGTACAACTTCGCGTGGACTTGGCAAACCGAAAAAGCAGTCGTCTCCGGCGCCCGCCCACGAAATCTGCGTGATCCGTGGGGAGAGCATCGTGATCATTGACATGCAGGGGGCGGCTGGAGTATGGTCCTGCGAAAGAACCAGTTTGAACCAAGACATTAGGATTTTCATTTGGGAGGTGGACCAATGGCTCAAGTTCTATCCAGTGGCTCAAGTCCAACGAGTTCGTCCCTGCCGAACGCCGATGAAGGGAAGACGAGCCGCCCTAAGCAGAAGGCTCACAGGAAGTTAATTTTCCTACTCGCACTGGCATTGCTGTCCCCGCTACTACTGGCGCAGAACAACCCGCAGGTGACGGGCGTGGATCCAGCCTCCGGGAAGGTCAATGACGCCGTGACCATCACAGGGGATAACCTGGGGAAAGCCACCGTTGTGGCGGTGTTCCTGTCCGACGACAAGAACGATTACAAGGCTACGATCGTGGACCAAAGCGCGGATAAGATCGTCATGAAGGTCCCGCAGGTGAAAGCCGGCGGCTATAATGTTTCCGTTCAGGTGGGCACCAACATTTTGATCAAGCCTGTGAAATTTACAGTGCAGGAATAGGATGGTTTTCCAGCGCGCACGGCGCGATTTTCACCGCGGTATGCCCCCATGATCTGAGCTTGACACCGGGAGGCATCGGGACTATTGTTTTTCGCAACTGGGAAGTAGAAGTAGAAATGACTAACTGGAGGATTCTGATGAAAATGAAATACTCATTGATCTTGACTTTGTTCGTGGCGTGCGCGGTGACTTTGGCGTTAGGTGTTCGGGCTCAAGATGCGGCCCCCAAAGTACACAGCATGACCGGATGCCTGGCGAAGGGCGATGCCCCGGGCACTTACCAACTTACTGACCTTGAAAAGGGCCCCAAGTCGGTTGGAATCGTGTCGTCAACCGTTGACCTATCCAAGCACGTCGGCCACAAGGTAGAAATCACCGGGACGGCTATGCCTGAAAAAGAAGCAATGGCGGAAAATGCCAACGTCCCCAAGGCCCCTCATTACATGAAAATAACCGCAATGAAGCACATCGCCGCCACTTGCCCATAGTAATAAATTTGGTTTTGAATTCTACTGAGTAGAGAGGCATCCATCCGAAAGCGGGGATGCCTCTCTGCTCGTGCAGAACGCCGCAAAATGTTTGGTGTGCCTCGCCAGATGGTCCCCTTGAATTGCCCTTCGCCGTCTCCCCCGAAGTGGAACACAAAAAATGTGACAGCGCTAACTGGGTTCATATTGGTAAATCACGGCCTTACCGGCCGCAGTAGCTATCCGTGGCTGCCGCCGCCTGATAATTCGCGGACGATCGAGCCAACGAAACTTTTGGCATCGCCAAAAAGCATGAGGGTCTTGTCGAGGTAGTAGAGCGGGTTGTCGATTCCAGCGAAGCCTGCGGCCATGCTGCGCTTGATGACCATGACCGTGCGTGCCTTGTCGACGTCCAGAATCGGCATTCCAAAAATTGGGCTGCTGGAGTCGGTGCGCGCGGCAGGATTGGTGACGTCATTGGCGCCGATAATGAGCGCCACGTCGGTCTGCGGAAAATCGCCGTTAATTTCGTCCATGTCCAGCAGCTTGTCGTAGGGGATATCGGCTTCGGCCAGCAGAACGTTCATGTGTCCCGGCATGCGTCCCGCCACCGGATGAATTCCAAACTTCACGTCAACGCCTCGCTTGGTGAGGATGTCATAGAGTTCGCGCACTTTGTGCTGCGCCTGCGCCACAGCCATCCCGTATCCGGGAACGATGACCACCTTGTTTGCCGCGGCAAGAATTCCCGCAGCCTCTTCGGGGGTGGCGCTGCGAACCGGCCGTTCTTCTACTCCGGCCTTGGTCCCAGCCTGCTCTTGTCCGAAAGCTCCGAACAGAACGTTCGAAAACGACCGGTTCATGGCCTTGGACATGTTCACCGAGAGAATGAATCCGGAAGCGCCATCGAGAGCCCCGGCAACGATCAGAAGTTTGCTATCGAGGACAAAACCCATGGCGGCGGCGGAAAGTCCGGCATAGGAATTCAGCAGGGAAATTACCGTGGGCATGTCCGCGCCACCGATGGGGATGATCATCAGGACGCCGAACAGGAGCGGCACTACCAGAATAATTGGAAACAAATACGTTTGGTCCGGATGAAGGACCAGGTGCGCGGCCACCAAGATCGCGGCGGCCAACATTCCCAAGTTGACGATGTTTTGGCCTTTGTACGTGATGGGGCGCTGGGGCAATATTTCTTGCAGCTTTCCCGCGGCCATCAGGCTGCCGGTAAAGGTCAGA
Source organism: Terriglobia bacterium (assembly GCA_963705015.1). Classification (GTDB taxonomy): domain Bacteria; phylum Acidobacteriota; class Terriglobia; order Acidiferrales; family UBA7541; genus Palsa-360. The sequence continues at coordinate 2,297,995 of CAVPIN010000002.1, read as the reverse complement.
GAGCCGAGGATCACCTCCATCGACAGCACCGACATCATGAATTTGGGCACTGCGGGCGCGCGCAAGTAGAATTCGGCCGTGCCGACCAGCGTGACGCACAACGCGCCGAAGGCATGGCTGAGCGCGGTCCGCTGCGGCACCGCTGTCATGTGCACTTTCCCAAGGGGAATGCCGATGATGGTGCCCAGCACCAAGGCGATGACCACCCACTTGTAATCCACGATTCCGCGGTTCAGCAGCGTTCCCCCGACCGCCAGGAGCATGCCGAGTTCGCCGGCCCATACGCCACGCCGCGCCGTGGTGGGAGAACTCATCCACTTGAGAGAAAGGATGAACAGGGCCGTGGCGACCAGGTAGGTGATTTCAATAATGGTATCCATGGCTGGGAATGGGGTCATGGTTTCGGATTGTTACTCGACTTAAACATCTTAAGCATTCGGTCGGTGATGAAAAAACCGCCCACAACGTTGCTGGTCGCCGCGACGATCGCGATCGTACCGAGCACGGTGGATAGCGTACTTTTATGTTCTCCCGCCAGGAGAATCGCGCCGACCACGGCGATCGCATCGAGGGCGTTGGTCAGAGACATCAGCGGGGTGTGCAGAAGGGGAGAAACCCGGCGTATCACTTCGAGACCAATGAAGGCCGCCAGCATGAACACGTACAGGCTCGTAAGCAGATCCATTTTCATTGCTAATTTGCCCCCTTCTGTTCCGCCACTAGCGGCGGCAGCGAGAAGAATTCCCGAATCCGGGTGTTGACCACTTCCCCTGCATGCGTCACAAGTGTGCTCCTGATGATTTCGTCGTCCTGATTGAGCTGCAGCTTGCCGTCCTTGACCATGTACAGGAGAAACGCAGTGATATTTTTCGCATACATCTGACTCGCGTGATAGGGCACGGTGGAAGCAAAGTTGAAAAACCCGATGATGGTGACGCCATGTTCGACAATTTTCTCCCCGGCCCGGGTCAACTCGCAGTTTCCGCCGCGCTCGGCGGCAAGATCGACGATCACCGAACCCGGCGCCATACCTGCCACCATTTCTTTCGTAACCAGCACGGGAGATTTCTTACCTGGGATGACGGCTGCGGTAATCACGACGTCGCTCTCGCCCACCACTTTTCCGAGCAACTCGCGCTGACGCCGGTAGAAATCCTCATCCTGAGCTTTCGCGTAGCCGCCTGCATCCTGCGCATCCTTGGCTTCGATGGGGAGCTCAACAAAGCGTCCGCCAAGACTTTGGACCTGCTCTTTCGCTGCCGGCCGCAGATCGTAGGCAGAGACTACCGCTCCAAGTCTGCGCGCCGTCGCGATGGCTTGGAGCCCAGCCACGCCGGCCCCGATGATAAGAACGCGCGCGGGGGTGATCGTTCCCGCCGCGGTCGTGAGCATCGGAAAAATCTTTGGCAACGTATCTGCTGCAACCAGGACTGCTTTGTAGCCGCACATGGTGCCCATGGAGGAGAGGGCGTCCATGCTTTGCGCGCGAGTGGTCCTCGGTATCAGTTCCACCGAGAAGGACGTCACACCCGTTGCTGCGATTTCTCGAATCGCGTTCAAGTCACCCAAGGGTCGCACAAATCCGATTAGGAGCTGGTTGCGATGCAGAAGTGGAAGATCCGCTTTGCCCGTTTGATCATTGGACCCATAGCAAAGGACCTGAATCACGATGTCTGCCTTCCCGAACACTTCGGCCCGGTCCGCGAGAATCTTGGCGCCCTTGGCTGCATATTCAGAATCGGGAAAACCAGCCTCGGTCCCTGCGCCCGCTTCGACGACAACTTCGATGCCAGCCTTGGCAAGAGTGGGAATTACAGCTGGGACCAGGGCCACGCGCCGCTCCCCCGGATAAGTTTCTCGGGGAACACCAACGATCATGAACTTTCCTCCTACGGCTTCCGGTCTTTTAATGGAACAAACCGTCTGGCACATTTGCCGGACCAGCAATTTGAGACAAACGGTCCACCGTGCCAAAAATCGAGAATTTTCTTCGAGAGGGTCACGCCAGAAAATGAATGACTACAAAATGAGGCGGTTTGGTCGTCAAACAAAGGGGCCACCACGATCCGGCCATTCATCCTGCTTTCTGCAGAAACACAGGCAGCAAAGACAATTCTACACATAAGTCAGCAAAAGTACACTCAGAGATCGCTAACTCATAAGTGCGATGGTACGTATCACAAACCGCAAACGCCAGAAATGTGCTTTTCCGGTACAATTCTCAAGGGATGTTCGGGGGGCAAGAAGCACACTATGGACAATGCCTTCATGAAAGAAGCCATTCGGCTGGCGACTGAAAACGTCCGCGCTGGCCGTGGCGGTCCTTTCGCCGCCGTGGTCGTCAAAGACGGCCACATCATCGCATCCGGCACAAATTCAGTTACTTCCACGAACGATCCCACCGCGCACGCAGAAGTCACCGCGATCCGGGAAGCCTGCCGCGCGTTGGGCTCATTCCAGCTGTCTGGCTGCGAAATTTACACCAGTTGCGAACCGTGCCCGATGTGCCTGGGAGCGATCTACTGGGCGCGTCCGGAAAGGGTTTTTTACGCTGCGACCGCCGGCGACGCGGCGGCTGCCGGCTTTGATGATTCGTTTATATATGAAGAATTGAAACGCGAGGCTTCCGAGCGGAAGATTCCGCTCGAACCGATGATGCGCGAGGCAGGTCTCGATCCATTCCACGAATGGAATCAAAAGGACGATCGCATTCGTTATTAAACTTGGGAAACAGGCGCTGGCCGCGAGGGTATCTTTAGAATGGAAGAAAAACTTTTTGGACATTCCGTGATCCGCAAAGAGGGGCGGAACAAAGTCACTGGCCACGCCAGGTACGTGGATGACGTCGAATTTCCGGATCTGATTTACGGCACGACAGTCCGCAGCAGCATCGCGCGCGGGCGTATCCGCGGCATTCGCTACGGCGGCGGCATTCCCTGGAACGAATTCACGATCGTCACGGCAGCCAACATTCCCGGCAAGAACGAAATCGCGGCCATCGCGCACGATCAGCCCTGCCTCGCCGCCGAATTCGTCAACCATCCCGAAGAACCGATCGTGTTGCTGGCTCATCCGGACAAGTATTTACTTGAGGAAGCCCGCCGGGCGATACAGATCGACATCGAACCGTTGCCCGCGGTCTTCACGATCGAAGATTCGCTGGCGAAGGGCGTAGTTATCTGGGGCGAGGACAATGTATTCAAGACCTATCACATGGAGAAGGGGAACGTGGACGCGGCGTGGGCGAATGCCGACGTAATCGTAGAGGGTGAGTATCGGACAGGGGCGCAAGAACAACTCTATATAGAAAATCAGGGGATGGTTGCGCTGGCGAATCCTGCCGATGGGGTAACGGTGTGGGGATCGCTGCAATGCCCGTACTACGTGCACAAGGCACTGGTCACTTTGTTTGATTTTCCGCCGGAAAAGATTCGCGTCGTGCAGGAGGAGACCGGCGGCGGTTTTGGCGGCAAGGAAGAGTATCCATCCATGATCGCCGCGCACGCGGCGCTGCTGGCGTGGAAGTCCGGAAAACGCGTGAAAATTGTGTACGACCGCGCGGAAGATATGGTGGCGACCACCAAGCGCCATCCGTCCCGCACGCGACATCGCACGGGAGTCACGCGCGACGGCAAACTGGTGGCCATGGACATCGAATTTGTGATCGACGGCGGGGCCTACGTAACACTTTCTCCAGTGGTGCTCTCGCGTGGAACGATCCACGCCGCCGGGCCCTATGACTGCCCCAATGTGCGAATCCGTTCACAGGCCGTCGCGACCAACGCGCCGCCGCACGGGGCCTTTCGCGGATTTGGCGCGCCGCAAAGCATTTTCGCGCTCGAGCGGCACTTCGATCAAGTTGCGCGCGCCGTGAATTTGTCGCCCGATGAATTTCGCCGCCGGAACTTCCTGCACAAAGGTCAGACCACTGCCACCGGACAATTGATCCACGAAGACGTGGACATGGAAAGTTTGTTGAACCGCGCGTTCCGGGAGAGCGATTATCACGCCAAGCGCGAACGTTTCGCCCGCGAAAATCCGGGGGCCAGCATCAAGCGCGGCATCGGCTTCGCGTCGTTCATGCACGGAGCGGGATTCACCGGCTCTGGCGAAGTTACTCTGGCATCGGTGGTGGAGATGGAGGCCACTCTGGAAGGCAATGTCCGCGTCCTCGCTGCCAGCACGGAAATCGGACAAGGCACGAACACGATCTTTTCGCAGATCGCCGCCGACGCTCTGGGCATCGATTTCGACCGCATCGAAATCGCGCAACCCGATACCGGCGCGGTGCCCAACAGCGGGCCGACCGTCGCGTCGCGGACCTCGATGGTTGTCGGCAAACTCGTGGAAGCTGCGGCGCTCGGCCTGAAACACACGCTGGTCGATAGCGGCCTTCTGTGCGACGCCTGCACCGAGGACGAATTTGTTCGCGCCTGCCGCCGCTACATCGAAACGCGCGGGCCGCTGCGCTCGCGAAGCCAATACGAGCCGCCGCCGGGCCTGCACTGGGACGATACCACGTACAGTGGCGATGCCTATGGCACCTACGCATGGGCGGTGTATGTCGCGGAAGTTGCTGTGGACACGGTCACATTTGAAACGCAGGTTACCGATTTCGTCGCGGTGCAGGAAGTGGGCAAAGTCATTAATCCCGTTCTGGCCGCAGGACAGATCGAGGGCGGCGTGGCCCAGGCCATTGGCATGACGTTGTACGAAAACGTCGTGTGGCGCGATGGCCGCATGGCCAATGGGCAAATGACCAACTACATCATGCCGACCGCAGCGGATATCCCGCCCATTCGCGTGTTCTTCGAAGAGCATCCGTATCCCTTCGGGCCACATGGGGCGAAAGGGATTGGAGAACTGCCCATGGATGGGCCCGCGGCCGCGATCGTGAATGCCATCGAGAATGCCACTGCATTGTGCCTGCGCGAAATTCCTGTAACACCGGAAGTGCTGATGGAAGCCATGACCGAGAAGGTGAACGCTTGACTGAAACCGTCGGCAAAATTGAAATCAAATGTACAGTGAACGGGGAGCATCGTCAGGTGCAGGCTTACCCGATGGCGCGGCTGCTGGACGTCCTGCGCGAGCAGATGCACTTGACGGGCACGAAAGAAGGTTGCGGCGAAGGCGAATGCGGCGCGTGCGCGGTACTGATGAACGGCGCCATCGTGAATAGTTGTCTGGTTCCCGCAATTGAAGCGAACGGAACGGAGATTCGCACCATCGAAGGCGTTGCCGACGGCGCGCGTCTCCACATGGTGCAGGAAGCATTCCTTGAGTGTGGCGGCGCACAGTGCGGAATGTGCACGCCGGGCATGGTCATCGCCGCGGTAGCGCTCCTCGAACGGCATCCTTATCCTGACGATGCCGAAATCCGTGAAGGGCTTGCGGGCAATCTCTGCCGGTGCACCGGGTATCAGAAAATTTTTGCCGCCGTTGTGAGGGCGTGTGAATCGGCCGGCAAAATCTCACCGGAGTTCCGATGAGGGCCTACATCCCCGGTTACGAGCTGCGTGCCCCGGCCAGCCTGCCGGAAACGCTTGCATTGCTCTCGGGGGAACCCGGGAAGTGGCAGGCGTTCGCCGGGGGCACTGACCTTATGGTGCTGCTCGAAGCCGGCAAACTTTCTCACAAGCGATTTCTGAGCCTCTCGAAACTTGGCGAACTCCATGGCATCGACGTGCTCCCCGATAGCGTGATGCTGGGGGCGCTGACGACGTACTCCCAGGTTCTGAGGAATTCCGTTCTCCAGGAGGAATTTCCTCTGCTGTGTTCCGCGGCACGGGAGACGGGCAGCGTTGCCACACAAAATCGCGGCACGCTCGGCGGAAATATCGTGAACGCTTCGCCAGCGGCCGATTCTCCTCCCGCACTGTTGGTCTACGACGCGGAAATCGAAGTGATTTCTGCGCGCGGGACGCGCTGGGTGCCGTATCACGGGTTCCACACGGGCTACAAGAAAATGCTGCTCGCTCCGGACGAATTGCTGTATCACATTCGCCTCCAGCGCCGGTTCAAGCAATGGCGGCAGTATCACCGGAAGGTGGGCACACGGAAGGCGCAGGCAATTTCCAAAGTTTGTTTCGCGGGGGGCGCGCTGATGGAAGATGGCAGGATCCGCGATATTCGCATCGCGCTCGGAAGCATCGCGCCCATTGTGCTGCGCGCGGTGAAGACGGAAGACGCGTTGCGCGGCGCGACGCTCACACCGGAAGTGATTGCAAAAGCAAGAGAGACATTGGCAAGCGAGATTTCTCCGATCGACGATATTCGCTCGACGGCGCGCTATCGCATGCGCGTCGCACAAAATCTGCTCGAAGAATTTCTTTCGCAGCTCGCCCGATGAAGACGATCCAGGTGATCCGCAGCACGCGCGTCGTGACCCCTGAGGGCGTGAAGGCCGCGGCGGTCCTCATGCAAAACGGACGGATCATCGCGGTGCGCGGACATGACGATCTCCCTGCGGGCGCGAATGTGTACGACGCGCAGGAATCGGTAGTCATGCCGGGACTGGTGGACACGCATGTCCATATCAACGAGCCCGGGCGGACCGATTGGGAAGGGTTCGAGTCCGCCACGCGTGCGGCTGCCGCGGGCGGCATCACCACGCTGATTGACATGCCCCTCAACAGTATTCCTGCAACGACGACGGCGGCAGCGCTCGAAACCAAGCGCGCCGCGGCTCGCAAGAAATGTTGGGTAAATGTAGGGTTCTGGGGTGGCGTCGTCCCAGGAAATGCCGGCGAACTGCGTGCGCTGCACCGCGCGGGTGTTTTTGGGTTCAAGTGTTTCCTGGTGCCTTCGGGCGTGCCGGAATTTGAAAACGTCAACGAGAGCGATCTGCGAGCGGCGCTACCGAAACTTGCCGCGATGGATGTTCCGCTGCTGGTCCACTCGGAATTGCCGGGACCAATCGAAGAGGAAACACGGAAACTCGCGAAGGCCGATCCGAGAAAATATAAGACTTGGCTCGGGTCACGCCCGCCCGCTGCGGAAACCAAAGCCATCGAAATGCTCATTCGCCTCGCGCGTGACTTCAAGGCCCGCGTTCATATCGTTCATCTATCTTCTCAACTTTCGGTGCCGTTGATTCGGCGCGCGAAGAAAGAGGGCTTGCGCATCACGGCGGAAACTTGCCCGCATTATCTTTTTTTTGCCTCGGGCTCCATCGGAGATGGTCGGACGTTATTCAAGTGCGCGCCGCCGATCCGGGATTCACGAAATAATGGAAAATTGTGGACCGCGCTGGGGAAGAACGAGATTGACTTCGTTGTCTCTGACCATTCACCATCTCCGGCTGCTATGAAATGGATGGGCACGGGCGATTTCTTCCAGGCTTGGGGCGGCATTTCTTCATTGCAGCTTAGCCTCTCCGTTATGTGGACAAGGCTGAGCAACCGAAAATATTCGTTCCAGCACCTGGTTCGCTGGATGTGCAGCGGTCCGGCACGATTGGCGGGACTTGAATCACACAAGGGCGCGATCGCGGCGGGATATGACGCCGACATCGTAGTCTGGAATCCGGAGAAGAGCTTTCTCGTGAGACCGAAAATGCTCTGCCACCGTCACAAATTGACGCCATATGCGAACGAGCGGCTAAGCGGGGTGGTGGAAACAACGTTTCTCCGAGGGGAAATGGTCTTCGACCGTGGCAGTTTTGTAGGGAGCCCACAAGGAGCGCTGTTGAGACGAGGCAAGCGTTGATGGATTTCACAGATTACGTCGATCTAGTGGCCGAGCGGCTGGGCGGACGCGTCATCGCGGCCAACGATGAATTTTTCGCGCCGAAAGAAAATCTGTTGAAGGCGGCAGCGGCCGTATGGATTGCGGACAAGTACACGGACGTCGGCAAATGGATGGACGGCTGGGAGACACGGCGGCGTCGCACGCCCGGCTACGACTGGTGCATCGTGAAATTAGGACTTCCCGGCATCGTGCATGGCGTCGTTGTCGATACGGCGCACTTCAAGGGAAATTTCCCTGAACACTGTGAACTGGAGGCGTGCACCGTAGACGGCGAGCCGGGCACTCGACAGCTCGAAGACGCGGCAACCTCCTGGAATACGCTGCTGCCGAAATCGCCACTCGCGGGCGATGCACAGAATCGATTTGCTATTTCGTCCCCTCAGCGGATCACGCACTTGCGGCTCAAGATATATCCTGACGGCGGAGTGGCGCGCCTGCGCATTCACGGCGAGGTGGTACCCAATTGGCCTGCCATCGCGCGCGCCGGAAGGGAAATCGACCTTGCGGCCATCGAGCACGGAGGTTTGGTCATCGATTCGAGCGACATGTTTTTTGGATCGCGCAACAACCTGATTCTTCCCGGCCCCTCGACGGGCATGCATGATGGATGGGAAACGCGCCGCCGCCGTGGTCCGGGCCACGACTGGTGCGTCGTCCGTCTCGGCGCACCGGGCAGGATTCGCCGGGTGGAAATAGATACTGCGTACTTCAAAGGAAATTTCCCGGAGAGCTGCTCGCTGGAAGTTTGCAGCACTGCGCGCGACGTGACTGATGCAAGTGCGCTCGCGGGCCTCGCATGGAAGGAGATACTGCCCAGGACAAAACTGAAGGCGGACTCCTTGCACGCTTATGAAAAGGAAATCATGGACGCAGGAGAAGCAACACACGCGCGTTTTCATATTTATCCCGACGGCGGTGTGGCGCGACTGCGTTTGATCGGGCAATTGGCGCGGAAGCCTTCCTGAATATGACTCTTGAAGAATTTAACTTGTTGCCTTCGGCAAAAGCCGAAGCAGTGTTGTTCGATTGCTGCGGCTGCACGCGATGGGCCGCCAAAGTAAGTGCGCAGCGTCCGTTCGCTGACGCACGATCTCTCTTCGAGGCCGCCGATTCCCTCTGTCAGAACCTTGCGCGCGAAGACTGGCTGGAGGCGTTCAGCCACCATCCTCAAATCGGAGAAAGACCTGCGACTGGATCGGAATCGCATCGCCGGTGGGCGGAAGGAGAACAAGCGGGGGCACGTGCCGCCACCGAGGATTTGAAGACGCGGATGGCCCGTGGAAATCGGTCGTATTACGATAAATTCGGCTATATCTATATTGTGTGCGCGACAGGAAAATCCGCCGAAGAGATGCTTGCACTTCTCGAGCAACGCCTACAGAATGACGCAGCGCGCGAACTGCCGATAGCCGCGGAACAGCAGCGGCAGATTACGCGCCTGCGTCTGGAAAAACTTTTAGCCGTCTAGCGAGCCATATGAGCCCCATCACAACGCACATTCTGGACACTACACGCGGCCGCCCAGCCGTGGGCCTGGAAGTCGAACTGCAAGAGAAGTCCGGCACGGCGTGGAAATCGCTGGGCGCGGGCTCGACCGATGCAAACGGGCGCTGCAACGAGCTCATGGCAGAACAAAAGCTAAAGGTGGGCGCCTACCGCCTGCTATTCAATGTTGGCCCCTACTTTCAAGAGCAGGAAAGGGAATCTTTCTATTCGCAAATCACAGTTACTTTTGAAGTGCACCACCCGGAAACGCACTATCATGTGCCACTTTTGCTCAGTCCTTTTGGGTACTCGACCTACCGGGGAAGTTGAGGTATTTCAAGAGAGACGCTTCGCTGGGCAATGCCTGTCGGCAAGCTATTTTGTGCGGTTCTTCAGAATTCGCAAGAATGAGCCCATGTGCAATTCCTCCGAGGTAACGCCGGTCAAACGCTCCGCTTCCTTTTCATTGATCGCGCCGCAGTTGATCGCACGCAGGAAATAATTCAGCAGCCCCTGACCTGTGGCGGCGTCATCAAACACGTCGCCGACGAGCGTAGCCTTGGCCGCCTTCTCAACAAAATTCTTCAGCCGCGCGGCAGCGGAGTCCAGCCCCTCCAGAAAAAACGAATACACCGCTGCGTACCGTGTGGGCAGTTGTGCCGGATGCAAATCCCAGCCCTGGTAAAATGCGGTCACGAGCGAATGCTGAATGTGGCCGTAGTGCAGCCGCCAGGCGCGATGGACAGCCTCGCGATTCTCTTCCCGCTGCGCGTGTGTGAGCCGTTGGCCCTTTTCCGCGCGGTGCGGCGCAGTAGGGAGAACATTGGTGGCGCCGTCGGAAAGCCAGATTCCCGTCCCTGCGAACGCCACTTGCATCATATTCTTGGCGAAATCGCAGGCCGGGTGGTCCATGGTCTGGTACGCGGCCGTAATGCTGCAACTTGCCGTGTAATCGTACGTTCCGAAATGCGCCGCTACGCAACGTCCCGCCGAGGCATCCAGCAACTGCGGAAGGTTCGATTCTCCGCGTCCGTTAAGGATAGCCTGCGTGGTTTCGATCATAATCTCGAATCGCAGGGAGCGTTTTTCAAGCCCCAGGGCCGCTTCCATAGCTTCCAGCAGCCTCACCAGCGCTGCCGGTTGCTCGGGGATAACCACCTTGGGCAGAGTGACAACAAAATGTTCCGGGATGCGTCCGTGCGTGGCTTCACACAACGTGCTTAGGAAAAGATCAAGTGTGCGGATACTGCGAGCGCGCAGGTCCGGTGAGAACGGCTTGATGCGGATGCCAATGAAAGGGGGAAGAGAGCCCTGGCTGAGACCCAGCGCCACTTCTTCGGCGGCAAGTTTCGCGTGCTGATCCTCTTCCGCGTCGGGACGATTTCCGTAGCCATCTTCAAAATCGATACGGAAATCTTCAACCGGCTCGCGACCCAGTTTTTCAAGCACGCGGGCGTAAACCGTTTGGGCCAGCCACGCGGCCCGGTTTTCATGCCGCAGCTTTTCCGGAAATTTGGCGAAGCGCCGCTGCGCCTCTCCGGCTTTCTTGGCGGATTTTGGCAGAGCTTCGGCCCCCTGTAGTCCGATCGCCTTTGCGAAGGTAAACGCGTCCGGGGCATATTCCTCCAGGGTCGCCCTCGCTACCTCGCCCAAACGCTCCACCAGGTCTGCGCCGAACAAATGTGCTCCGCCATATACCGTGTGAACAGGCTGGCGCCGGCCCGTCTCCCCGGGATACCGCCAGGTGAAAGAGGCCGACGCCTTTTCCATTGGCCCCAGCAAGGTTTGAATCGCCGCATCTGATAATGTGGTTTTAATGTTCGCGTAACTCTTCTTCCCGCGTATTCCTCCACACCCTAATCGGGGTGGAAATGCACCGCCAAATTTCCCGCACTCATGTTAATCGCGCAACGCGCAAGTTTCAAAGGCGGAATTCGACCGCTAATTTGCCAAACATGGTTGACCAAACGGGGCGATTCACAGAATGACACGGAGATGGAACCAGCAGGACTCGAATGGGGGCACTTGGGGGAATAAACGAGACGACGACCCTTTGCAGTCGGCGGAGGGCAGGCATGCGCAGAGGGAACCAGTAGCCGATGCCCCGGAGAGCAGCGCCAGGCAATCGCGGCGTTCTACTCCGCTGCGCCCTAAGCCGGTGCCGAACCCATGGACCGCCGCTGTTGAAAACATTCCCGGCAGAACACTGGGCGACCCTGCGTCGGGCGGAAAGGAACTGTAGTTTCCTTTCCGCACTGCGAGCAGGTGGTTTTGGTTTCCGACCGTTGAACGTTGTTACTTTGGCCTTGGGCCGGATTCTGGGAACGTTTGGCTTTGCAATCCTTACACCGCTTGGGCTCGTTCTTGAAGCCCTTATCGGCGAAAAACATCTGTTCGCCGGCGGTGAAAACAAACTCCTGATTGCATTCCGAACACTTCAGAACCTTATCGTGGTATTCCATACGCTACTCCGAGGCTCCGCGCTGGAGCAGAGCCTTCGGCAACCTCGTTCGAGTCAGATTGTGCTGGGATAGGCCGGGGGTAAACTCGGGTCCCACTTCCAACTCGTCCGAAGGTGCTCAGGAAATCCCATGGGCCGACGGGCCGGCCTGGTGGAGCTTAATCCATCTCCCGCCGCTGCTTTTTGCGCAGCCGCTTGCGAGACAGCGCCTGTTTCGCGCGACGCTTCTCTCCAGGCTTCATGTAATAACTGTGTTTCTTAATTTCCTTGATGATGTCTTCCTGTTGCACTTTGCGTTTAAACCGGCGCAACGCATTTTCCAGAGACTCACCTTCTTGAATGCTGACTTCAGCCACCTAAGAATTCACCGTCCTTCCAATGCATGTGGCAAAAATTGCTATTGATCATCTAATGCCCTACGGGGTTCACCCTCTATAAAGGCACTTATTGGGACTCACTTCTAGCGGACCATCCCCCCGAAGTCAAGCTTTGTTTTTGAAGCTGTCAGTAGCACATGATATGTCCGGTTGAATTAGCACAGGAAATGTCCGCTTTGTAGAAGCGGCTTGGGAAGAAGATGCGTGCGGGGAGAACCGCATGCACAGCTATCCGAGGGCCGCCGTGGAGCGGATGATGAAAGTTCAGGAAGTAATTTTGCGAGCGATGGCGAAGAAGATTACGTGGTGGCAAGCGGCCGAAATCATTGGCATGAGCGACCGGCAGATGCGGCGCTTGCATTGGCGGTATCGGGAACATGGCTATGACGGGTTGTTGGACCGGCGGGTGGGCAAGCCGAGCCCGAAGCGCGTGCCGCTGGCGGTGGTCGAGCAGGTGCTGGGGCTGTACCAGGAGAAGTATTTCGATCTGAACGTGCGTCATTTTCACGAGAAATTGCAGCAAGAGCATCACCTTGCGTTGAGCTACACGTGGGTGAAGAAGGCGTTGCAGGGGGCAGGGCTGGTGCGTCGGGAACGCAAGCGCGGGGTGCATCGGCGGCGGCGGGAACGGCGACCGTTGCCGGGGATGCTGCTGCACATCGATGGCAGCAGGCACCAGTGGTTTCAGGACGACCGCTGGTACGACTTGCTGGTGATCCTGGACGACGCCACCAGCGAGATTTATTACGCGCAGTTGGTGGAAGAGGAATCGACGATGACGGTGCTGCGGGCGCTGCGGGAAGTGATCGAGCGGCAGGGAATTTTCTGCGCCCTTTACAGCGACCGCGCCAGTCACTTCTTTTGGACGCCTCGGGCGGGCGGGAAAGTGGATCGGGAACGGCCAACGCAAGTGGGACGAGCGTTGCAGGAATTGAACATTCGGATGATTCCTGCATATTCGCCGCAGGCCCGGGGACGATCGGAACGTGGGTTCGGAACCTGGCAAGGACGGCTGCCACAGGAGTTGCGGCTGCAGGGCATGGTCACAGTGGAAGGGGCCAACCAGTTTCTGCGGGAGCGCTATATCGCCGAATTCAATGGACGGTTTCAAGTGGCGGCCTTGCAGTCTGGCAGCGCATTCTTGCCCTGCCGGAGAAAGGATCTGGACGTGTTGTTCTCGGTGCAACAACAACGCGTGGTGAACCGGGACAACACGGTCGTGGTGGGAGGGAAAGTGTTTCAGATCGAGCCGACGCGCTGGCGGGGAACGCTAGCGGGATGCTCGGTCACGGTGTGCGAACATCTGGATCAACTGTGGAGTATTCGGTACGGGCCGCATGTCGTGGGCCGATACACCGCGCAAGGATGGCCGTGGCTGTGCGAGACGAAACGGAATCGCCGGGCAAAGGCTGTGGAAAAGCCGCTCCGTGGAAACCCAAAGGCAGGGTTCCCACTGCGCTTGGAAATCCCGCAAAGGGCGCGGGATTCCCACTTTCCCACAGCCTCGACGGCGGCGGTCCAGCGACCTTAAACCGGACATATCGTGTGCTACGAAAACCGGACATTTTAATTTGCTAACAACAGCTTTGTTTTTGAAGCCCGGAACGTATGGCGGCGCTGTCTCCTCGCGGCCCCATATAGGAGTTTCGGCGGTTGCTGATAGAATGTCCCTGCACCAATTCCCCCTGATCCCCGGATTTCGGGCACAGGCCGAGAGATTCCTTATGCCTCTGATGCGCGACACGATCGGCGTTCTATTGGCGGGAGGGCAGGGCGAACGATTGTGGCCGCTGACGCGGGACCGCGCCAAGCCCGCTGTGCCGTTCGGCGGTGTTTACCGCATCATTGACATCACGCTTTCCAACTGCATCAACAGCGATCTCCGCCGCGTGTTTGTATTGACGCAATACAAAGCGCTCTCGCTCAACCGGCACATCCGCCAGGGATGGTCGCAACTCCTTGGACTTGGCGAATTTATTGAGGTCCTGCCTCCGCAAATGCGCGTTTCCACCAACTGGTACCTGGGCACGGCGGACGCTGTATATCAAAACATCTATTCGATTGGGAGCGAACAGTCACGTTACGTCATTGTTCTTTCCGGCGATCACATCTACAAGATGAATTACCAGAAGATGCTTCAGCAGCATGTGGATTCCGGAGCTGACGTGACCGTGGCTACGCTCGAAATCACGCCACAGGAAGCCGCGGGGCGCTTCGGCGTGATCGAAACTGATTCGAATTGGCGCATCATTGGTTTTGAGGAAAAACCCATCACTCCCAAGCGCTCGCGTCTTCACCCGGACATGGTCAATGCCTCGATGGGGGTCTATGTTTTCAATACCCAATTATTGATCCCCGCGCTCCTGGCCGACGCCGAGGACCCCAATTCGACGCATGACTTCGGTAAGGACATCCTGCCGCGCATCTTTTCGAAATACCGTGTTTACGCTTACAATTTCATCGACGAAAATAAAGTCGGCGTGCAATATTGGCGCGACGTCGGCACCATCGAGGCCTATTACGAGGCCAATATGGACCTGGTTTCCGTTTCGCCTATTTTCAATCTTTACGATGAGACCTGGCCTCTGCGCACCTGGCAGCATCAATACCCGCCGGTGAAAACCGTTTTTGCCGACCCCAAGCGCATGGGGGTGGCCCTGGATTCCGTTGTTGCCGGCGGGTCCATCATTTCCGGCGGCCGCGTCAATCGCTCGGTGGTGGGTTACGACGTGCGGGTTAATAGCTATAGCGAGGTGGAAAACTCCATCGTGTTTAACCACGTGAATATTGGGCGACACGCGCGAATCCGCAACGCCATCATCGATCGTCATGTCACGATCCCCGAGCGCGCCGAAATCGGCTACGATCCCGAAGCCGACCGCCAGCGCTATCACGTCGCGGAAAGCGGCGTGGTGGTGGTGGTCCGGGAAGAGTCCATGATCGAGGAGCCGGAATAGAAAAACCAGTCGACAGTCCACAGTCAAGAGTTGAGAGTTTCTCTGTCCCGCGCAGTTTTTAAACTGTTAACTCTCAACTCTCAACTGTCAACTTTTTTATCTGCGTGTATCTGTGGTTCCAATCGGAGGCGGCATGTCAACGAAGATTACTCGTGTGCACGGCAGGCAGATCATTGATTCGCGCGGCAATCCCACAGTGGAAGCGGACGTCCTCCTGGAAGGCGGCGCATTGGGCCGTGCTGCGGTGCCCTCCGGCGCATCTACTGGCGAACACGAAGCCATCGAACTGCGCGATGGCGATAAGTCGCGTTACCTTGGTAAGGGCGTGCTCAAGGCTGTCGCCAATGTGAACGGTCCGATTGCTCGCGCGGTCGCGGGGCTCGACGCCGCCGATCAGCGCGCGCTCGACCGCCGCATGATCCAAACCGACGGCTCTCCCAACAAGGGCAATCTCGGGGCCAATGCCATCCTGGCCGTTTCGATGGCTGCGGCGCGCGCGGCGGCTGCGGCATCGCGCCAACCGTTGTACAAGTATCTGGCGACGTATTCGAGCGACCCTTCCGGCAACACCCTCCCCGTGCCCATGATGAACATTCTCAACGGAGGGGCTCACGCAGATAATTCCGTGGACCTGCAGGAATTTATGGCCATGCCCGTCGGAGCAAAGACGTTTGACGAAGCCCTGCGCATGGGAGTCGAAGTTTTTCATCGCTTGAAGGCTGTGTTGCACAAGCGCGGCTATTCCACTGCGGTTGGCGATGAAGGCGGCTTTGCGCCCAACCTGAAATCGAACGAGGAGGCCATCGAGGTCATCCTCGAAGCCATCACGGCTGCGGGCTACAAACCGGGCGAGCACGTCGCCATCGCTCTCGATCCCGCGGCGAGTGAATTTTACGACAAGGAGACCGGCAAATACATTTTCAAGAAATCCGACAAATCACAGCTCACGTCGGAACAGATGGCAAAGTTCCTGATGGATTGGGTACGGCAATTCCCCATTGTTTCGATCGAAGATGGCCTCTCCGAAAACGATTGGCCGGGATGGAAGCACCTCACGGCCGAGCTGGGCGGAAAAATTCAACTCGTCGGCGACGATATTTTTGTGACCAATCCGAAAATTTTTGAACGTGGAATCTCCGAAAAAATAGGCAACGCGATCCTGATCAAGCTCAACCAGATCGGCACGGTAACGGAAACCATCGAAGCCATCGAAATGGGGCGCAAGGCAGGCTACACCTCGATCGTTTCGCACCGCTCCGGTGAAACCGAGGACACTTTTATCGCCGATTTCGTCGTCGCCATGGGCACCGGGCAAATCAAGACTGGCTCGGCGTCCCGCACCGACCGCATCGCCAAGTACAATCAGCTTCTGCGCATCGAGGAAGAATTGGGTGCCGCCGCACGATTTCCAGGGCGGGCCGCTTTGGCGCCGAAAAAATGATTCCCTTTCCGAAATACACGAAAATCGTGTACACTATTTTCGTATGAAGAACGTCACCCTAAGCGCGGACGGAGAACTCATTGAGCAGGCCCGGCAAATTGCGCGTGCGCAAAAGCGGACCCTTAACGACGCGTTCCGCGAATGGCTCGTCCAATTCACTCAACAGCAAGGCAAGGCCGAGGAGTACGATTCGTTGATGAAGCGGCTTCGGCGCACCGTTCGCTCGGCTGGGCCGTATACGCGCGACGAAATGAATGAGCGATAGATTCTTCCTCGACACCAACATCTTTGTCTATTCGTTCGATCAATCAACAGCACGAAAGACCGAGGAAGCGGATCGCTTGATCCATCAAGCCCTTACAACTGGAAAAGGCCTGATCAGCTATCAGGTTGTGCAGGAATTCTTCAACGTTGCTTATCGCCGTTTTCCAGAGCCAATGCACCTCGAGCAAGCCGAGCAATTCCTTTCGTCAGTTCTACGTCCGCTTTGGGCCGTCTACTCGTCGCCCTCGCTTTGCCTCAGAGCTCTACAGATTCTTGAGCGCTTCCGCTTGCAGTGGTATGACGCGTTGATCGTCGCCAGTGCGTTAGAGGCAAAGTGCGGAATCTTATATAGCGAGGACTTTCAAAATGGACAGAAATTTGACGACCTTGAAATCCGCAACCCGTTTCTCTAGCCGATGATGAGATAATCCTTCCGCTGGCGCTGTCAACTGAGGCCTTCATCCGAATCAGCGGTTCTAATCGCCTATGCCAAAACGACCGAAACCAATCGTACTGACCGTCCTTGATGGATGGGGCTACCGCGCCGAAACCAAGGGCAATGCCATCGCCCTTGCGCGCAAACCCAACTACGACCGCCTGCTCAAGGATTTTCCCAATACCCTGATTCAGACTTCCGGGCCTTCCGTTGGATTGCCGGAAGGGCAGATGGGCAACAGCGAAGTGGGCCATATGAACATGGGCGCGGGCCGCATCATCCATATGGACATCACGCGCATGGACCTGATGATCGCGAATGGCGAATTCTTCAAGCAGCCTCTGCTCGTCGAAGCGATGGAACGCGGCCGGACGCACAATCTGCATCTTCTCGGTCTGCTCAGTGACGGCGGCGTGCACTCGCACATGCAGCATCTATTCGCGCTGCTGCGGATGGCGCGCGAACACCACGTCGAGCGCGTTTTTATTCACTGCTTTATGGACGGCCGTGACACCCCGCCACACAGCGGCGTCGACTACATCCAACAATTGCAGCAGAAAATACGTGAGATTGGCTGCGGGAAAATCGCTTCCCTCACGGGCCGCTACTATGCGATGGACCGCGACAACCGCTGGGAGCGCGTCGAACGCGCCTATCGCGCCGTGGTTCACGGCGATTCCCCGGTGAAAACCGCCGACCCGCTGGAAGCCGTTCGCCGCAGCTACGAGCGGGGAATCACGGATGAATTCATCGACCCGATCGTGATCGCGCAGGGCGACACGCCTTCGGCACCTCCCGTTGGCCCGATTCGCGATGACGACGCCGTAATTTTCTTCAATTTCCGCGCTGACCGCGCGCGCCAAATGACGCGCGCCATCGCCGAGCCGGGCTTCGAGGAGTTTGCCGATCCCAGCAGGCCGAAAAATCTTTGTTACGTCGCCATGACCCAGTATGACAAGGCCTGGCCGTGGCTGCGTTACGTGATCGCGCCGGAAAGAATCGCGCATATTCTTGCGCAGGTTTTCGCGGAGCAGAACCTGAAAAATCTCCGCTGCGCTGAAACCGAGAAATACGCGCACGTCACGTATTTTTTCAACGGCGGCATCGAAAAACCGTTCGGCGGCGAAGAACGCATTCTGGTGCCTTCGCCGAAAGTCCCCACGTACGATTTGAAACCGGAAATGAGCGCCGCAGGCATCGCCGACACCATCGTGAAGGCCGTCGAGAAGGGCGATTTCGACGCCATCGTGATGAATTTCGCGAACGCTGACATGGTCGGACATTCCGGAAAACTGGAAGCGACAATCAAAGCGGTCGAAACCGTGGATGAGTGCCTGGGCCGCATCCGGCAGGTGCTCCAGCCGCGCGGCGGGGCGTGGATCATCACCGCCGATCACGGCAATGCCGAGACCATGATCGATCCCGTCACCGGCGGGCCACACACCTATCACACGACAAATCCTGTTCCGCTGATCATTGCCACGGATGACGGTACGGGGCCGCTTATGCCCGGCGGGTCCCTGCGCGATATCGCGCCGACGTTGCTCGGCGTGCTCGGTCTTCCGGTGCCAGAGGAAATGACGGGGCACGATCTGCGCCAGAAGAAGTGAATCGTGATTCGTGACTTGTGATTCGTGCGGATACTGGCTCGGAAACATACCAAGCCATCTCAAATTTCAAATCTCAAATTCCAGATTTTGCGATCATTCCACTTATCATTCCGAAGCGCGCAGAAAATCTGCCAGAAATCCAACCAGGCGCAGTTCGTCATGCCACGCAGGGCTTTTGTCCGGATCGACGTGAGAAAATGCCGGAGTGATCAGGACTTCTTTCAAGTATGGACGCGGTATTTCCTTTTCCAGCCAGAGACTTTCCGTGGATGGAATGATGTCATCGGTTAAGCCGTGCAGCAGGAAAACCGGCACGCGCAAATCGGCGAGTTTTCCCTGCGGTGAAATCGCCGCCAGTTGTGTTTGGTCCGCGGCTATCGCATCAGTTAACTGCGGACGCAACCGTACAATTTGACGCGCGAGGAGCAACTCCATGACATCGCGCCCCGCGGGACTAAGGCGCGGAAGCAGCGCCTGCGCATCCTGCGGTTGTTCCCATAGCCAATCGCGCAGAGCCTCGTGCGCTACGTCCAAATCGCCCGCCGAAAAAAACTGGTCCAGATGGGAGTACACAAAAACAGCAGCGCCGTAATCATGGGCTTTGTACGGCACCGAGCGCCCATCCGGGAATTCGGCCTGGCTGGTGGCGAGGAATCGTGACACCCGCCCAAGATCGTCGTAGGCGCCCATCAGAAGCAGCGCCCGAATATGCGGGGCGTAGCGCGGGTCCGAACGCCACCAGCAAGGAAAGCCCTCCCGCGAAACTCACTCCGACGAGCGTCACCGGTCCCGTCCCCAAGGCGTTGTTCCAACCATGCCGGGGACTCGCCGATCGTCGAGATCGAAGCGCCGTCGACGCGATAATCGGCCAGAGCGGCAATCTCCGGAGTCAGCACTGCAAAACCGCCACCCGCCGCGGCGCGCGCAAAGCTCACCAGACGCGGTTCGTCGATGCCCAGATGATGAATTCCGTGCACGAGGACCATGCCCGGGGGATGCGAAACACCCGCGGGCAGATAAAGCCGCGCACGGACGGAACCCTGCGTTGTAGGCAGCGTGATCTCCCGGGTCTCCACCGGATGAGTTTCCCAGCGAAGCAGTAGACCGGAAGCGTTCGGATCAAGGAATCGGATAAGCACCGCGTAACTGCGCAGGTCGTACCGGAAGTAATAGCAGGCTCCCAAGACAAACAGGAGGGTTGCGGCCAGACACGTCAACCAGATCGTGGCGCGTGAAAATTGACAATTGAATGCGAGTGGCCTCTGGGTCTCTCGAGTCGCGCGCGGCCAGATGAGAGTCCATTGTGATACGGCCAAGTAGCTACAAGGTCTATCAAGCTCAGAAACGAAGGAAAATGGGATCGCTGGTTGAACTTCTCTGCCTAGTTGGTATCGATGTTGGACTTCGGCGCGGTGTAACCCTGTCGCGCGTACACCTGGAACTTCACTTTCTTGCCCTTCTGGTCCGTCACAGTCAGCGGGCCGCCGTCGGGCGCCACCAGTTCCACCTTAATCTTCCGGTATTTCCCGTCGAGGGCCGAGTTCGACGGCGAGTACGCCATGCTGTACTGGTTGCGCAAGCTTTGCGCCACATCCTGCATGATGGATGGAATTTCGCCGTCAAAGCGCGGGAACCACGCGCGTCCTCCGGTCATGGCCGCAAAAGTTCTCATTTGGTTTTCCGCCTGGAGGAAATTCAGTTGCCCGACCGGGCCGAGGCTTCCTGTGGCGTCGGCCATTCAGGAAAAGCTGTTCGCCCACGCCGACGGTGAAAATCGTGGCGTCGGTTTCTCGGATCCGCTTCATGATTTGATCGAGATTCATTTTGCTGAATGTGTCCCTCCCCGAAGCAAGCACCAGGACGGCCTTCTTGCCCTTGACGTCCTTGATGCGGTCCAGACACATCCGCAAGCGCATCGAAGACGATTCGATTCGCTGAACGGCGGAAACACCATTTGCGTAGAGGCCCTGCATGATTTCGTTGCGGTTGTGAGTGAAATCCACTTCCACGTTGGGACGCATATTGAACGTCTCCAGGGCGACCCAATCATTCGGCTTCAGGTTGTCCAGGAAAGCCGCGGACCAGTTCTCGCATTGGAGGTGAAAATCTCATAGCCCAGCCTGCTGAATTCGAGCAGCAGCACGATCGTGATGGGCGCATCCGTTGGGCGCAAAATTCGTGATCGTTTGCGACGGCGCCGTCTTCGGTGATCCGAAAATTTTCCTTTTTCAGGCCCGTCAAATAATTTCCGTTGTTGTCGGTGACCACGACGTCCAAGTTCACCACAGGCACGGTGACTGGAAATGGAAAATCCCGGGGCTCTGTTGCGGCTGGGGTTGCGGCGGCTGTTTGTCTTTCGATTGCGCCAGGGCGGTCAGCTCCTCACGGGAAACAGAGCGAGAATAGATAAGCAGCGCCCAGGACTGATTCGGCGAAATAGATCAGATTCGCATGGCTTGGTAAACCTCCCGGAATTGCCAAATTCTCCCGGTTACAGGGGACCTGGTCCCCAAATCGGCGGAGCGGGTAGGAACAGAATACCCCGTTGTTTCGATGCTGCCACCAAGCCGCAGGGATGTTCAAATCCGGATTTTCGTTTCGCGGACACATCGACCCGTACAAGCCGGGATTGTAACTCGCGGACACATGGTACGATAAATTGATTGCAAGTTTTGCTGATCCCATCGGCCGGAGGGAAGCACAATGTTTCGTCGTTCGAACTTTCAGTCTGATGATCCTCGCCATAGGGTGCGTCATTTTTGCCAGCAGGCATTGCTCGCGCGCAAGCTCCCGCGGCTTCGCCTGATCTTGGCAAGCTTGCCGCGGAAGCCCAGGGCTGGCTCGCCGACATGGTCCGCATCAACACGGTCAATCCTCCCGGCAATGAAGCCGTCGCCGCCAAGTACATTGCAGCGATTTTTCAGAAGGAAGGCATCTCGAACGAGGTTCTGGAAATTGCCCCCGGCCGGAGCATTGTCGTCGCGCGTTTGCAGGCTGGCCCGCTTCCCGATCCAGCGAATGCGCTGCTGCTGGTCGCGCATCAGGACACGGTCGGCGTGGACTCGAAAAAGTGGACGGTGGATCCGTTCGGCGCGGTCATCCGCGACGGCTATCTGTACGGCCGAGGCTCGATCGACGACAAGGCCATGCTCGCCGCCAATATCGCGACCATGGTGGGCCTCAAACGCACGGGCGCGCGGCTGGCACGCGACGTTCTCTTCCTGGCCACCGACGATGAAGAGCAGGGCGGCGCGGCCAGCATCAAGACCGTCATCGAGAAATATTGGGACAAGATTGCCTGCGCCTACTCGCTCAACGAAGGCGGCCGCGTCATGCTGAAAGACGGCAAGGTGCAATACGTCGGCATTCAGGCCAGCGAAAAAGTGTCCTACAACGTCACCGTCACCGCTACGGGCACTTCGGGCCACGCCTCCATGCCGCTTGCCGGACAATGCCGTCGTGCATCTGGCGGCGGCCATCGCAAAAGCTGGGCACCTATCAGGTACCCGGCGCAACCCAACACCATTGTCCGCCGCTATTTCGAGCAACTTGCAAAGATCGAACCGGACGATGAAATTGCAAAATGGATGCGCGCTCTTGAGCAGCCTGAGCGCGAAGATCTTGCAGTCAAACATCTTTCCGAACTCAGCCCCATGTGGAGCTCGATGCTGCGTGATTCGATTTCGCCCACGATGATGCAGGCTGGCGTGCGGGTCAACGTTATTCCCTCGGAAGCTTCAGCCAACTTGAATGTGCGGATGCTTCCCGGACATTCCATCGATGAATTGATTGGCAAGATGGAAAAGGTCGTCAACGACCCGCAAATCCGGCTCCAGCTGGCGCCCGATTCGGGCGAAAACGCTCCCCCGTCCGACATCACGAGCCCGCTGTACAAAACCATCGAACGCATCGCGCCGCAGGAGTTTCCCGGCGCGATCGCGCTGCCGTTTCTTTCCACCGGAGCCACCGATTCCGCGAGCCTGCGCCTTCATAAAGTGCAGGCCTATGGCCTCGAACCGTTCCCCCTCACCGAGGGAGATTACGCTCGGATGCACGGGGATGACGAGCGAATTCCTGTGGAAAGCTTTCGCAAAGGGGTCGCGTTCCTATATCATGTAG
The DNA here is from genome assembly GCA_963705015.1 of Terriglobia bacterium. GTDB lineage: Bacteria > Acidobacteriota > Terriglobia > Acidiferrales > UBA7541 > Palsa-360. Next base: position 2,275,093 of record CAVPIN010000002.1, on the reverse strand, counting down.
TGAGCGACTTCGCCTCCACGAAGTAGGCTGAAGTAACCTCAACCCCCTTCCCCGTAGAATGGGCCCGGACAAAAACCATGAATTTTCGCAGCGCCAAAATTGTATGCACTCTCGGACCCGCCAGTAACTCGCTGGAAATGATCGACCGCCTGATGCGCGCGGGAATGGATGTGGCGCGGCTCAATTTTTCGCACGGAACTCACGCGGACCACGCGCAAACGATCAAGCACTTGCGCGAGGTTTCCGCCCGGATCGCCAAGCCTATCGCCATTCTCGCCGATCTTCAGGGGCCGAAAATCCGCACCGGCGCCCTGGTCGACAAACGCCCGGTCCAATTGCGCGCCGGACAGCGATTTACGATTTCCATCCTCGACCGCCCGGGCACGAGCGCGGGCGTGTGTACGACCTTCAAGCGCATGCCCCGCGAGGTTTCCCGCGGCGACCGCATTTTGTTTGGGGATGGACTCATCGAATTGCGCGTGCTCTCCACCACATCGAATTCGGTCTTGTGCACGGTCGTCAATGGGGGCGAACTTGGCGAGCATAAGGGCATCAATTTGCCTGGCGTCAAATTGCGGATTCCCGCACTCACCCCCAAGGACCATGTCGACCTTGCCTTCGCATTGGAGCAGGGAGCGAATTTCGTCGCGGTGAGTTTTGTGCGCCGCGCGGAAGATGTTCTGCTGGCCAAGACTGCCATTGCCCGCGCGCGGAAGAATGTTCCTGTCATTGCCAAGCTCGAAAAACCCGAGGCGATCGAAAATCTGGACGCCATCCTGAGGGTGGCCGACGGCGTGATGGTTGCGCGCGGCGATCTGGGCGTGGAGATGAGTCCCGAAAAAGTGCCCGTCATCCAAAAGCAGATCATCGTCAAAGCGTGCGAGGCGCGCTTGCCCGTCATCACCGCGACGCAAATGCTCGAATCCATGACGCAGAATCCGCGGCCCACGCGCGCTGAGGCTTCCGACGTGGCCAACGCCGTCTTCGACGGCAGCGACGCGCTGATGCTCTCCGCGGAAACCGCAACGGGAGCCTACCCTGTCGAAGCGGTCCAGATGATGGATCGCATCATCCGGGAAGCCGAGTCCAGCCATTCACACGTCCTGCGGCCCCACCCGGCGCAATTCAACATTGCGGAAACAGCTGCCGAACTGATTTGCCACGCGTCGGAAGAACTGCAGATGAAAGTGATTGCCGTTTTTACTGAGACTGGTTCCACGGGACTTCTGATTTCAAAACACCGCCCGCTGCGTCCGATCATTGCCTTCTCGACGATTCAAGAGACGCGTAGGCGGCTCTCGCTTTACTGGGGCGTCGTGCCGCGAACCATCAGGGAAGTGAAAAATATCGAAGAACTCGTGCAGGCCACCGAGAAAAGGCTCCTGGAAGAAGGTCTGGTCAAGCGCGGCGATGTGGTCGGCATCGTGGCGGGGACGCCGCTCTTTGTGGGCGGCACAACCAACTTCATGAAATTTCACGTGATCGGCAGTAAGGACGATCAGATTCGCAAGGCACGAAAATAAAGCTCAATCTGCGTGTGGATGCTAGCACCTGATACTTAATTCACCCAGCGATCGTCGGAACTGCGAGGCGGGTCGTTCTTGTGGTCGCGCATGTAGACTTCAAATTTCTTCCGCGTACGGCGCCGCTTCCAATCGAGATAATCGTTGCGCATGCGGTAGAGAAACAGCCCCCGGCGGAGATATAAGTAGCCCACCAGAGCCCCGCCAAGGTGCGTGACATGGCTGACGTTGTCGCCGCCGGTACCCAACGTCGAAAAGAATTCGATGGCAATGGCTCCCGCCACATAAATCTTCATCGGAATCGTTACGGGAAATGGGATCAGCCAAATCTGCCGGTCCGGAAACATGATTGCCGCGGCCAGCAACACGCCGTAAATCGCGCCGGACGCGCCGATTGTCGGAATCGCCACCGAAAGGCCTCGTGCATGCGGATCGAGCAGCGTCTTCACCAGGACATTGATCAGCCCGGCCCCAATACCCGTGAGGAAAAAATAAACATAGAATCGATGCGTGCCCCAGGCGCGCTCCAGGTCCGCGCCAAACATCCACAGGAACAGCATGTTGAACAGGATGTGCCAGATGCCGTCGTGTAGAAACAAGTAAGTCAACGGCTGCCAGATTCGCAGCCCATGCGTGACGGCCAGGGGAACCAGGCCAAATTCGTTTTGAAACCAGAATGTTACGGCTGGGGGAGAAAATAGCTTAAGCAGCGTTTGCAGTAAGAACACGCCCGTGCAGGCGATTATGATGTTGCGAATGGCAGGCGTCAGCATCCCGCCCCAACTGATGCGGGAGCCATACGATCGCGGGTATCGCGGTCCTGAACCCATGGATGGGAGTGTAAGCGCGGACAAGCTGGGAGTCAAAGCGCAGGGGGGATAGGAGATAGCGCGCTTGGAAACTGCCCTCCCCAGCGTACCGCGTGCCGCTCGCTGCAATGTTGGTTAGTTCTTGTTATATCCGTGCTCCCGTGTGAGCAGAACTTGCTTCCAATGAGTTTCGCGCCCCGTTACCGCGTCGTCTGAGGTAGATTTGGACATAACTTCTAAAATCGAAAAACGGAAGTACTCTCGTGCGTACCCCATCCCTTTGGTCTTGATAAGGGCCAGCAACTCGTCATTCCAGCCATGGCCAGTGCCGATGTAGCATGCCCATCGTGCCCATATTCCACCGTCACCGTAGGCGGAACCCACATATTTCTTTCCGTTAGACTTATCGACGATGAGGTACACGCCCTTGATGCTTCCAAGTGCCCCTTTCCAATCTTCGCGGTCGCGGCGAAATATAGCTTCGAGGATACCGAAATCGTGTTTAACGTTTTCAAAACCTGGAAAATTCTCACCCGTATAAGATTGGGGCAGAATTTCGGCAACTACAAAATGGTCGAAGTATTTTTCGAGTTTGAAGGCCCTTCCGCGCATGCCTTGGTAGCGATGGAATGACGCCACCAATCGACCTACATATTTCTCGAATTCCGGCAATAGCCGCAACTTGTATTTTTTGGCGGACCTTTCCAAGACTTCGAATGCACCACCAAATAGCCAGGCGTCGGTTTTCGGGCAAAACTCCATGAAGGATAGGACTCGCGGCCTCGTCCAATCGTCCTTGCGACCTCTCCACTCGTTCCAGCCGTGCCACTCGGCGGGATCGGCCACATACGCGGCTAGCGGATTGTCGCCTTCTGGATTCGTGCAGGCTAAATGGAGCTTATAATTGCTCGGTTCGGAGATTCTCAATATATCACTGAGAATAATCTTCGTAGATCCAGACATGGTCTCCGGCATTTATTCTCCCCTTTTTGTCTAGTGGCTCACGCAGAGCTTGCCCGTCGCTGGGCTAACATCTTGACTGTGACCGCATTGCTTGCGCCTGGGCCTACCTTGACCTCACGGTAGATTAGAATGTCGAACGACTTTTCGAATGCCGTTTTCAGTTCTCCGGCTCTTGGCAATCCCAAATAATTACCGCCCCTGCCTGACACCGTTTCAATAAGCATATAGCCACCCGGTATCAGAGATATTTCAAATGACCTAAACAGGGAGCGATCAAGGAAATCGGCCAAGATTATTCCGCCGATTGACCGCGGTCTGAAGGGCCACGGGTCCGCGAGTAAATCCATCTCGAATAGTGTCAACCGTCTCGAAAAGTCCCGTTCGTACATCTGGGTTTTAAGACGAGTCAAATCTTGATCCACACAGATCACACTTGAGCCGAACTTGGCCACTTGAACGGCATTTCGACCCGATCCACAAGCCACGTCAATGATTGGATAGCCAGAGGCGGCGTCCACCATTCTGGATGCGAATCTCTTGACCAGAGAAGAAGGCTGTAACAAACGAGGGCGTTCTACCACGACATGCCCTTCACGCAAACGGCCTTATGTGCTCACTGTGCTTATACATCTTGGAAGAGGAAAAGAAACCGCCGCATTCACACTTGCGGCTGCATGGCGCACACGACTGTAGGTATTCATTTTTCCAGTCACTTATGGACTTGCGATAGCTCTTTTCGACATCCCGATTTACGACGCACAATTGGTGATTGTAAACAGAAGCGTTCAGCCCATAGGAAGTAAGGGTATGCATGGCCTCGCTCAATATGTCCTTATAATCGTAAGGATCGACCCAGAGGAGGTCTAAGTTTGGTCTCGTGAATCCAGTGATTTCAAGACCCATCAATGCAACATGATCGACAAACAATAGGTTTCGGCATATGAATTCACAGGTCTCGACCAGACGGTCGTGTATTGCACCCCTCTAATTTAGACAGCCAGGGCCTCGTTTTTTAGTACAGTTACGAAACTCAAGAATGCCTCGTGCGGAGTTCGATTTCCGACTCCGTGATGCGGACGGTCGTGATTGTACTCCTGAATCCAGCGACCGATCGACTCCCGCGCTTCCTGCACGCTGCGATATTCCGCCGTCCAGACTTCTTCTTCCTTCAGGCTGCGATGGAACCGTTCGATGTAGCTGTTGCCTTCCGGGTGATGATACGCCGTCCGCCGGTGTGTGATGCCGAGCCGTCCGAGTGTTTCGATAAACCGCGACGAAGTGAACTGTGTTCCGTTGTCGGTGGTCAGCGTCACGCGGGCCTCGCGACTGCCCTCGGGCAGTCGTGCCAGCACCGCTTGCTCGACCGCCGCCAACGCGTCTTCAGTTCGACAGCGATGCGACAGATTCCAGCCCACGATCTCCCGTGTGCAGCAGTCAATCACACACACCAGATAGGCCCAGCCCACGGCTGGCCCCGCCCAGATTTTCGTCATGTCCGTCTGCCAGATCTGATTCGGTTCTGCAGCTTCCACGCGGCCCCACTCTTTCTTGCGTCGTGCTCGTAGACGACGAGAGCGCACCAACAACCCACGTTCGCGCATCACTCGCAGTACACGCTTGCGATTCACGGGCAGCCCTTTGTTCCGTTGCAGCCACCACGCCACGCGCCGATAGCCGTATGCCAACTTCTCTCCGCACGCCATCACGATCTGCTCATCGTAGATTCTGTCGGCCCGGCTGCCTCGTGGCTTCTTGCGGTAGTACAAGCTCGACCGGCTAATGGCCAATGTCGTTGCCACCAACGTGGCCGTGTAGCCCTGCGCCAGCATCTCTCGCGCCTGGGAGTGAACCGCACCACAGCTCACTCCCCCACGACGTTTTTTAGGATTTCGATCTCCAGTGCCTTTCGCCCCAGCGTGCGTTCCAGTTGCCGGATGCGATGGTCTTTTTCGGTTTCGGCGGCGGCAGCGCTTCTCCCCCCAAGCGCTGCCTTTGCTCCTTGTTCCGCTTCATCCTTCCAGCGATAGAACAGATTCGGAGCGATCCCGTGACGCCGACACGTCTCCGAGACGTTCCCGCTCTTGATGCCTTCCTGTATGATCTGCCACTTCTCTTCAGGGGATCGATCTACACGTGGTTTCCTGCCCATGTTGCCTCCTGTTTTTGGAGGCCCTGATTCTACCTAAATGAGGTGTCTAGTTTTAGAGGGGTGCAATACAGAAAGTCTCCCAGTCGATATAGGCCGTCATCCCCGTTGGATTCAAATTCCCGTCCGCGAAAAATCCGTTTGAGGCCAAAGTGGAACCAACTGCAGAAAGTGACAGCTCGTCGTTACCACCAGTTTCACTAGTGATGACAGGGTTTGCATAAGCTACGCTATCGTTTGCGGTGTCAACGGTAAATATAACTCCCTCAATTTGGCAATATAGATGACTGCCATCCGGGCTTTGCAAAACGCGGATGTAGTAGTCATTTGGCCCACCACTCTGAATATCTGTAAGATCAGTGACAATTGCGTTGGACGTGTTGAGTTTGTGAAAGGCCCAAGTCCCCGTGCCACGTGAGTCTGCGCTGCCGAAGTAGACCATTCCCGTGTTCAAAACAGCCAAACCGGTCGGCGCGATCCCGATGTCCAAGCCGGTCTGAGGGATGGAGAAGGTTTGCACGTTGGACGGTGTGTCGGGGTCAAAAACGTAGATGAGTTGATTACCGTAGTCAGAAACGGCCAACTTCGTTCCGTCGGGTGATAGGGCCAGGGCAAGAAGACTCGTGTTACTTGTCGTGTTCGGGAGGATGAACGGGGTTTGCCAGCCGTTCGTGAGGGAGAGGACTTCAATTTTGTTTGTATCGGCAAAGTAGTAGAGGGTTCGCGTCTGATCGAAGATCCCAGATTGCAAGGATGAGTTGGGGAGCGGGTAAGAAACCGGTGCTGTAATGTAGTTTATGGCTCCGGTAGCAGTCGTGGCACCGCTTACCGTGGAAACTGAAAGGTCTACGGTGCTCCCAGGCGTCCCTGGAGGCAACGTGAATTGGAGAGCCTCGATTGGGAAGGGATAGGGGGAATAAGGTGGCCCGGTGTAAATTGCCGTCACGGGCGCGTTCTGTCCGCCGACCGTTACATGGACGTCACTGGTCGTTGTGCCGAGGCCATACCCGAACAGTGCGCCTGTCGTACCGCCCCTCGCCGTTGTGGCATTTGGAATGACTTCCAAAATGGTGGGGCCATAACTAAACCCTTCAGGCAGAAGTGTCACATAATTGTCGCTAAAGACCGCAGTGAAATCAGCGGGGCCAGTTGCTCCTACGCTCGGTGTGGTTCCTTCAATCGTCGGAAAATAGCCGGTGCCCTGTTCGAAGGTCGATGTATTCAGGAGCGGTTGATTGCCGAGGTAAGCCGTCGTGAGACTCGGGACAGAATTTGGATCTGAACCGTTCGCGCTCAAGACAACCTGTACTAAAGTTCCGCCTGAGATAGGCCCTGTAACCGTGTAAGGAGGTATGTATCCTAGACTCGTTGAAGTGAATTGTGTATTGGTCTGAATCGCCCCACCATCAACGAACGCCACGCCGTGTCCGATCGGTCCGACAATCAGGCCAGTTTCGTCGATGGCTCCAGGAATTATGGTCAGTTGAAGATCTTGGACAACGAAATTCGGAACCCAGCCCGTTTTTTGAAGGGTATTCGTGTTGTAGACAGTCAAGTTGTTGGAAGAATCGAGAACGTACAGCGTCGATCCATCGAGGCTCAGTACAGCGCCGTCGATCCCGAGCAACAAGTTTGGCGCCGCCGGCCCCTGAAAGGCGGCGAGTTGCGAAACGGTTGAAGCGTCGAAGACGCGTATGTCAGCGTTGTTTCCGTGGGAAATGACGAAAAAGCGAGTCCCATCCGGAGTCGGAATGATCTGATCCAAAAATCCGCCAAATGTTCCCACGGCAATCTGCTGCGTGGATGGGTTGTAGGAGCAGAGGGTCCCGTCACTATCGATACTGCCCCACAGAACCTTCTCGCGGTCGCCGCTAACTGCGAAAGCGCCTATGTTAACTTGACAAGGGCCATGAGGACCCCCGCTTCCTTGCATATCGATGGAATTATCCGTCGGATTCCAGATCGCAATGCTCTGCCCGCCATCTGCTCCTATTCCACCATTCGCACCTAAGAGTGCGAGCCGACCATCCGCCAGAACGAAGGTTTCCAAGGCTGGGAATCCACTCGGGCCGATTGTTGATGCAGGAAACTCCTTAGTGACTTGCATACCGACAGGATCGATTTGGAAGACATCTCCAATAAGCGTTCCTGCATACAGCGTTTTTGAATCAGGCGAGATGTCGATGCCCCACGCACCTGGAACCGAAATAGAACCGATATTAGCTTCCAAAGCCGCATCAAAAACATCGATGCGATTGAGGTACGGATTGCTGACAAAAAACCTGCGGTCAGGCTGGTCATAGACAGAAAAGTGTGGCGGCGCGAACTGAAGAGAATTGGGATCGTAGAAGGAGTTCGTGCGCAAGTAGCGAGTGCGCGTGGGGGCATGTGCTGCAGGTGCCGATGTAGCACTCGTTACCGCCACAGCCACCGTTGACGAATGGCTGAGCGAACCGAAGACAGCAGAGAAAATGAGTTTGCCAGTAACATCTGGTGCCGGATACGAGGCTGTGAGGGAGACTTGCTGGTGAGTGCCAGGTGATAAGGAGAAATTCGTCGCCGAAGGCGAGACTGCCGCTGGCAGACCAGAAAGGGAAACATTGACGGAATCAGAGAATCCGTTGATGGGCGAAATGGACACGGTAAGCGATTCGAAGGCCCCAGGGGCCAGGTAGACGCTTCCCGGCATGACTGTAATCGAAAAATCTGGAACCGGAGCCTGGGCAGAGGACGACGTCGAATCGCCGCCGCACCCCGAGCAGGAAACGAATAACAAAAGCACAAGCAATGAATGGCGCTTTGCGCGAAAGATGAGCACCGAAGTCACCTACCCGATTTTTACGGTAGTCGGATGCCACAAGTTCTATCACATCACGAAGCCTGAGACTAGTTCGTGTGGTGTAAACTATCGGCTACGACAAGTGCAGGTTACTCGGGTGATCCTCCATTTGGTTTTGCATTGCGCTTCAACGTTTCTTGCTGCCACGGCTGTCAAAGCGAGCGGTCAATTGACTATGATTCGAAACTCGACATCTTCCATTTGACGTTCAGCGGATGCTCCTCTGATTCGAAACTATGGGGGGACAGTTCCAGTTTACAACTTGAGCCTCGCGAGCCGAACTGGGAACAACCTAATTCCTCTCGAATCAACCTTTGCCATCGAGGCGGATTCTATCACACACCACGTCAAGCATACCGAGAGCATCTGTGTGCATGGCACTAACGCCGGGCCACCCCTTAGTGCCTTTTACGGCTGCCGGTGCAGCACATGTGTCGCAATATCCGGCCAGAATTCCCGAAACACATTCGTCAGCACGTCTCGACCGATGGCCCATCCGTATTTCGAGCCCAGCGCTCCCGGAGTCCGCGTACCACTGGGGTAATATGCCAGGGAGATGCCTTGCGCGATGGCTCTGCCCAAAATTTCGGAAGCATTGAAGCCGTTGTGTCCATGATAATTGGGCGTGATCAAAATGCGGGTGCTTGCATAGATTCCGCGCCTCCAAAATCCGCCCTTACCCCGCGCATAATAGCGCTCGTCCTGATGGAAGATGGTTGGTAGCACGAAGATCACCCAGTAGTTTCCATCGGTTTTGTCCACCAATCCGCGCCAATAATATCTTCCGTAGCCCGCCATGCCTTCCCCGAGCTGCGGATGAGCACCGGTCCATTCCGCAAACGACGAAGTGATCCCCACAAAAATAAATGACGAGTAGTCGAAGCTATTCCTCGTAGCGATCACGAAGGCCTGCTTCGGCGTGGGGGGTGGAGGGATGGCGCCAGCGCTGACCGCCCGGAAATTGGGCATGATGCCCAGAATGCGTTTTGGCTGCGGCGGCGGGGTATCTTGTGTCGAAGACTTTGAGGGCTCAGACTGCTCCCCCGGCGCCTGCGCGCCACTAGGCTGCGTCCCCTGGCCTTCCGCATCCGCAGCAGTTTCAATCGCAGTCTCCACGCCTGCAGCACTGGAGACCGTAGCGACTGAACTCCCAGCACTCCCTCCCCCCGCCGTAGCAGACATTGCCGGGCTCGAATCCTGTGAATCCGCCAGCACTGCAACCGGAGCGTCTTGGGCGAACGTAAACCGCGCGGCGGCCAAGGTCATTACCATGGCCAGAAAAAGTTGCCAAATACTACGCAAAGCGCTGCCTCCCAATATCGGAAATAAAACCACCCTCAGTCCGATGCCTCACGGGGGAATAAAGTTACTCGCCCTCTGCAAAAGACTTCTCGCGCAGTTTCCATAATCGAGTCCCGGAATGCGGACTCCGGCGGTTTCTCACAAAAGCCCTTTTGCAACAAAATCGAAGGGGTTTCGAGCAGTTACGACGATACCGGCTCGAGTGCAAGTTGCTAGTTCAGACTTCGGCGGATCACAGCATTACTTTACGGTGTGACCGTGAAGGGGATCGATGCTTCCGTCGTCTCCCAGAGCAGAGCTAGGGTTCCTTTGTTGCCGCCATCTGATCTCAAATCGATTTTGAACGTCTCGACCGGAGCAGCCAGCGTTTTCAGATTCATTTTCGTGCGGCCAAAATCGAGAGAAGAATCGTAGTTGAGATGGAATTGGCCCGTCTGCTTGTTGATGATGAGCATCCATTCTGTGGCGTTGGGAAGAGTCCAGATGCTGTAGCTTCCGGCGGGAAGTTTCAGGCCGCCCATTTCAAGATTGGCTTGCGTGGTGATTTTGGTCGCCCAGTTCGCTCCGGTGCACCACACCACTCCGAAGGGGACCAATCCGCCCATAACTTTGCGCCCGTGCATCGAGGGCGCGTAATATTCAATGCTGATCTGTTTGCCGGCGACGGTGACCGAGGCGCTCGCGGGAGGGCTCGTATATTTTGAGCGGCCGAACTGACCGTAAGACGTCCAAGCGAAAATCCCTAATCCTGCAACGATTACGAGGCTGGCAACAACAAGGGTTCGATTCTTGAGGTTCGTCATGGCGACCTCCAACCATATCCTACATCAATGGGCCGCGAGCCCTGCTTCCAAATTCCTGACTTGGCAAGGGAGCGCCCCGAAATCTACCATGGACGTCAGGGAAATGAGCGATGAGCAGTAAACCGCAAAAGATTGGCCTGATTTCCGACACCCACGGACTATTGCGTGAGGAAGCCCTACGAGCGCTCGAAGGATCAGAATTGATCATTCATGCGGGCGACGTGGGGAAACTGGAAATTATCGACGCTCTGAAAGCAATCGCGCCTGTTTTTGCGGTGAGGGGAAACGTGGATACGGAATCCTGGGCTTCCGCGCTGCCAGAAACCGAAGTCGTCGAAACCGAATTGGCAACCTTCTACGTGCTGCACGATGTTCATATGCTCGACCTCAATCCTGCCGCGGCCGGATTTCACATTGTCGTCAGCGGACACTCGCACAAGCCATCCCGCAACGAGCAAAACGGCGTTCTGTACATCAATCCCGGGAGCGCCGGCCCACGGCGATTCCAATTGCCAGTGACAGTGGCGCGTCTGTCCTTGGGTCAGACTCCGTGGAAGGTTGAGTTCGTTGATTTACTGGCGAGACAAGAATAAGAAGGCAGGATCTTTGTAGCACAGGCTTCAGCCTAGGTGCTTCTGGTTTTGATCTTGAATTAAGTTGTCATCCTCGCAAAAAACCCAGGAGCAAGCCATGATTCCTTTTGGGAAAGACAAAAAACCAAAAGCACACAGGCTGAAGCCTGTGCTGCTTGAATCTCCCAGGTCAAAGGAATTCGCCGGAGGACTGAAGATACTTCAGTCCTCCGGCAAATTGTGATGCAGGTTAGTTTTCGAGGTGCGCTTGCAGGATTTCACCCGGCAGCCGGGGCATACGCGAGTGAGCAGCAACATCAACGCGATCCACGCTGGTCCTGCTTCGTTCCTGCGTCACCGGGAAATCGCAATCCGCCTGCATCCTCTCCATACGGATGCCCAGAGTGCGTTCCAGTTGAAGCAAGTCCGAGCGTTGTTCACGTCCGAAAAGCGTGGAAGCCAGTCCAACTTTTCCGGCGCGGCCAGTGCGCCCAACGCGGTGAATGAAGTTCTCCGCGATCTCGGGCAAGTCGTAGTTAATCACGTGTGCGATGTCCTGCACGTGGATTCCGCGGGAAGCCAGGTCTGTGGCCACCAGGACGCGATAGCGCCCCTGTTGAAATCCGGTGAGTGCCGCGGTTCGCTGGGATTGCGACCGGTCGCCATGAATCATTGCGGCGGTGAATCCCTGGCGAGTCAGATTGTTGGCAAGCTTCTCGGTTCCGCGCTTGGTGCGCGCGAAAATAAGGCAGCGGCCGGTTTCTTTGGCAAGCAGGCTTTGCAGCACGGCCTGTTTGCGGTCCCCGGAAACTTCAAACGCCTGGACGCGCACATTCTCGGACGGCTTGAGCACGGATCCGAAGGAAAGGCGCACAGGGTTCGTCATATAGTCTTTCACGAGGTGGACCACCGAAGCTTCCAGCGTTGCGGAAAAGCACATCGTCTGGCGTTGCTTCGGCAATATGGCTGCGATTCTGCGAATCGCCGGAAGGAATCCCATGTCCAGCATGCGATCGGCCTCATCAAGGATGAGCACACGCAGGGCGTGGAAATTGAATAGCTTGCGGTCGAGGTAGTCTTCGAGGCGTCCGGGAGTAGCGACGACCAGGCGCGCACCAGCGCGTATCGCGCTAAGCTGCTTGGCCTCGGGCAATCCGCCCACCACCAGCGCCGCCGGAGAAAGTTGCTTCCCGCGCAAGGCGTTGTATTGATCCACGACCTGCATGGCGAGTTCGCGAGTGGGAACGAGCACGAGTGCCGCAATCCCCGGCGTTTTTACCTGTAACAGTTGCTCGATGACGGGGATCAGGAACGCGAGGGTTTTCCCCGTTCCTGTTTGTGCGGTCGCCAGCACGTCCTTGCCTTCGAGAGCCTGCGGGATCGCCGCAGCCTGCACTGGAGTGGGCGTCGAGAAATTGGCGTGCGACAGCCGTTCTTTCGTGTAATTGGAAATCTGTAATTCTGAGAAATTCTGCATGATTCTTTTCTTGTCGTTTCTGCTGGCAGGGGCCGTCGCGGCGCACACGAATCTTTTTTCCATGGGCTCCGTCTGGAGCCCGCACCCGTGCGGGCACGCAACTGGCATAGCCAGTCCTAGTTTAAGTTACGCTGAAGACGTACGGATGGAAACAAAGGCGGGGTTTTCTCAAGTCAGCTTACTTGCAACAGAGCAACCACACCAAACAACCGATGTATCAAGCGCAAACGAAGTATATCATACACTCCGACAGATTGCTTGCATGAATAATCGCGGGGAGTTTCCTACGGATTCTTCGGCGTCAGGCACGCGCTCAGCGTGGAACTTACCTCAAGCGGTTTCAACAAGATGGTCGGGTTTGCGCTCGGGAGGTCGGCTTCGCCCTCCACTCGGATGGTTTGACCTGCGCGAGGCTGGCCCAGCCCCACCCAGGAATCCAATTCGAAACTGCTCAATATGACAATTCCTTTAGAATCGTCCAATTCCGCCTCGCCCAGAAAACCGCAAGACGTTCCGTTCTCGAGTTGCACGGCAAAGGATCCTACCGGCGGCTCGCCAGGTTGAGAAGGCGTACCCTTCGGGACGACCGTTTTAGCCCATTGGACTTGAATCGATCCGAGCCTGCGACCCTCCTTATCAACCAGATAGGAGATCGCCGTCCCGCCGTTTGGCAGACGGGCCACTTCGGGATCCCAGTGCAGGGAATCGCGCAGCGCTGCCATTTCCGCGCCGCTCAATGGCCGGGAATCCGCGCCGGAATAACGCACATCTACCAGCGAGGAGGATGCTGGAGGCGCCGCCGACGATGGCCGGTTTCCACTGGCTGGGACCGGTGCGTTTTGAGTCTGGCCCGCCAGATTTCCACCACCCGGAGCCGATGCGGATACGTTCGATTGGCTCCCTCGAACCTTGCGGCACTCCGCGATTTCGAGCATGCCTTCATTGACGAGCATCAGCGCTTTCAGCTTGCGCACGCCGTCGGTGTCTCCGGCATCCTGGTGCTCGACCATCTCCTCCTGATCGCTTGTCTCTGTTCGGCTGCTCTCCTCAATGAACGGATCGAGGCCGCCAGCCTGCGAGATTGCTGTTTCTATAAGCCCGGGTTCTCTCAGCCCCTCCAAAACTCCTGCGCCCGTGATCTGATCGAATTTTGGGGACCAATTGGGATCGCAGTTTGCCAGTTGTTTATCCAACGTGACCAGGCGCCGTTTTGCTGCGGAGTCCCCCTGGTCGGCAGCTTTCTGATACCAGAGGCGTGCCTGCACTAAATCCCGAGCGACGCCGCCCTTGCCTGTGAAATACCGCTCCCCGAGTTCCGCTTGAGCGGCGACATCCCCGGCCTCTGCCGTCTGCCGGATCGAATTGACGTTCAAAGACGCGAGCTTGCTTTGCGCGCAGAGGGGCGTGATCGCGATGAGCAGAAGCAATGCCGCCATCACAACAAACCTCGGGCCGAAACCATATTTTTGGCGTTGCGCCGCGCTTGAAAAAGGAAGCAGCAACATAAAGTTAATCAATCTTACTTACAAGATGCATAAAAGGGTAGCGGCGTCAGCTGGGATCGTTGCTATTGGAAGGCTCTGTCGTGACGGAAAAAGGATACTGGATTGGCGCTACCCTTTGACGGGAATGAGTATGTTGGGCCGCGCCCTCAGCACGGCCCAACGGGTCACCATGTATCAAAAGACAATCGCTGAAAAGCCGCGGATTTGCGCTAATTCCCGGAATTATATACTTTACAAACCCAGCTAGTTTCTGCATAATTGCGTCGAATCGAGGACGCAATGAACTTCAACGACATCACAAAATACACTGAGAGCGAAGATAAAGCCCGCGACTTCCTTGAAGCGCAACGCTGGCCCAAGGGCGCGATTTGCCCGCATTGTGGCGTAGAAGGCGAGTCCTACCGATTGAAGGGTAAGGAAGGCTCTAAAAGCCCTGTGCGCCCCGGCGTTTGGAAGTGTGGTGGATGCCGCAAGCAATTTACTGTGAAGGTCGGAACAATTTTCGAGGACAGTCACATTCCTCTGACTACTTGGCTAAAAGCGATTCATTTGCTATGTGCTTCCAAAAAAGGAATGAGCGCACATCAACTCCATCGCATGTTGGGCGTCACTTACAAGAGCGCATGGTTTATGGCGCACCGGATTCGTTATGCCATGACTCAGGAGCCGTTATCATCAAAGCTCGACGGCATTGTAGAGATCGACGAAACATTTGTTGGTGGCAAGCTCCGCACTGGCCCGCACGCTGTGCGACAGGGCCAGAGGCCGCAAGATCGGCTTGTCGGCACAGCGAATAAAGCGATTGTGCTTTCCGTTCTGCAACGTGGTGGACGCGTTCAATCTCGGCATATCGACAAAGTGACCGCGAAGAATTTGCGACCGATCATTGACCAGATGGTTGCCGAGGACGCCCACGTTATGACCGACACGTCCGCAACGCTAAAGACCGTGGGAATGACGCGCAAGCTCTCTCAGGTGAACCACAATCGAAAGGAATACGTTCGCCGAGAAAAGGGCGTCACCATCACGACCAACACTGTCGAAGGGTATTTCGCCAATCTCAAACGCGGCCTGAACGGCGTATATCATCATGTGGGCAAGCAACACTTGCACCGCTATCTCAGCGAATTTGATTTCCGGTACAACGCTCGGAAGATGAAGGATGGGGACCGTGCGCTACTTGCGATAAAGGGTGTATCCGGCAAGCGGCTTAAACTCCGGGACTCAAGGCCTGAACAACAGGCGAATATGTAGCGAATTAAATGTAGCACGTTCCTTCAGTCGCCCCCTCCTTTAGTCGAACTCCAATTGACATGGAATCTTCCGTCTGCTTATAATTTGCCATAGGAAAGGTAGGTGGCCCATGGATACTGGTCACATCGAGGCGGCGATACTGCAGTTGCTTCAGGAGCGTGCCGAGCTGGACTCCGTTATCGCTGCGTTACAAAAAAGAGTCGGTGGCGCAGCACAGAATAAAGCAGTACTGCCGGGATCGAATCCCATTGGCGGGTCTCATGCGTCTGCGGGAACAATGGTTTATAGGGGAGAATTTTTTAATCTCTCCATCACCAAGGCCGCAGAGAAACTTTTGAAACGATTTGGACGGCCACTCAAGACGCCCGAGATTCAAGAAGCATTTGAGAAAGCAGGCTATGAGATCAAATCGAAACTGGTGCGCCCGACTATCTATACGTCTTTGACGAGAAGTCGAGATTTCGTCAAGGTGCTCCCCGATACATGGGATTTGAGCGAGAGGCACCCTGAGGCGGCTGCTAAGAAAGAGCAGGAATTAACTAAGGCAAAAGGAAGCAAAGCCAGCAGGAAGCGTAGAACTGCCAAGGCGGAAAGAGCGACTGAAATTATGAACCATAACCCGGAGGGCCTTAAAACTGTGGCTTAGGAAAGTTGAAGGGTCCGGTAGCCGTTAGCGCGGCCCGGACCCAGAAAGCGGTTCCCCATGCACTTGCTCAGTACAAAGGGCGGCTTCACGTGTATTTTCTGTCGCTCGCCTTCATAAGTCAAGTGGGGCGTGTGCCCCATTTGCGAAAGTAAAATTATAGGAATCGGGCAAAATTTATGTAGCTGGAATGAGGAATAGTATGCCAATCACATTTTCACCTGACGCAGGGCAAATTCTGATGTGCGACTTTGATAGCCCTGCTTTCATGCGGCCTGAAATGGAGAAGGTACGCCAGTGCATTGTCATTTCACCGCGCTATAGGCGGCACACAGGTTGTTGCATTGTTGTTCCCGTAAGCACCGTTCAGCCCGAACATATTGCCCCATATCACTTTCAAATACCTACTGGTATTTATGATTGCTTCGATCATGGCCGGGAAATGTGGGTAAAGGGTGATATGCTTACCCATGCGGGCTTCTCCCGTCTGGACAGGCCATTTGTTAAGGGAATTAGGTCGAGAGTCGTTTTATCTTCCGATCACTTAATGATCGTGCGCCACGCTGCGATGGCGGCTATTGGATTGTTGCCGAAACCAGCAAAATCAGAGGAATTGACAGTACAACCAAAGTAGGCCATAATAGCGGTGCTTCACTCCCGTTAAATCGGGCCTGTAGAAATTACGCCCCGCTCAAGTGAAAGCTTGGGCGGGGCGGCTGATTTTTCGAAGCAATTTACACAACATTATTGACCGCGCTCCATGCAACGCGAAAAAAAACCTCGTCTCTCGCTCGCCCCGCTGAAATTCAATGAAGCCGTATCCGATCTATTGAAGATCAAGCCTCAGACGAAGCAAGAATCGAAGCCGAAAGCGAAACGGAAGTCGAAAAAGTAGAATCACTCCCGCCGATATTAAGAAATCAACTTGGGTTTGTCAAAGGGATAATTCCGCTAATTCCCCTTGACCTCAAGAGGTGCTTTCAGCCTGAAACTAAGTTTCGTCTCGGCACCGATCGTAATGTCCCGGTCGCCTGTAAATGCGGCGCCTGCTGTTCCGGCGCCCGCGCCTGCCCCCGCGCCGATAGCCGCGCCCTTGCCGCCACCTGCAATCGCGCCAACGATCGCTCCGAGGGCAGCGCCGCCTCCGGCCCCGACTGCAGTTCTCTTGCCGCGGCCCTTGCCAGCTTCGGTTACCGAGGAGGTCTTCAGCGCATAGGTTTCACCATTCACCTTGACCGAATCGAGCGTCACCGTGATTGCGGCATTTCCATTGAACTTACCTGCGGACTTGGCGTCCGTCACGGTTCCAATCACTTTTGCGCCAGAGGGAATCACCTGCTTCTCGCCAATCATCACTGGGCCTGCCAGCGAAGCGTCAAAATGATCGCCCGGATTGCCGGTCTTGGAACTAATCGACTGGTCGACCGTGACCTGAATCCGAGTTCCGGCAGGTATGACGATTGGTTTCGGTTTGAAAAGACTTTCAGCAGCCTTCTGAATTCCAGATTCGGAAGTGCCTCCTGAGGAAGAATCCGAGGCTCCGGGCGCGGAGGCATTCCCGGAGGAGGGATTCGAAGTTCCAGGCGTCGTGGACGATTGGCCGCAACCGAACAGACCGAGCAAACCCACCACCATAAGAAATCGCGTGAGTGTTTTGTTGTGCATTCTTATTCTCCTTTTTCCGACGGGCGTTGAAATAAATCATATCGGATCGCGCCGCTCCCGGCACCAGTTTCCAACAGTCAAAGTGTGGCATTGGAAACGATCCGCTTTGGTTGCCAATCCACTTTGGCCGTGGCACGATTGATTGAGCGAAAGTCATGAGCAATATCGAAAGCAGTTCGACGCAACCCACCAAACCTGAGATGTTGCCGCCCGCGGTTCCTGTCACGGTTCCTGTCACGGTTCCTGCACGCTACTCACGGACAAAGATCGCCATCGCTTTTGCGGCGGCTGCGGTTTCGGACGCCTTGTCTATTGGGATCACGTTTCTCCCGCCGGCCCAGTGGGCGCTCGATGTCGGGACGGCGTTGCTCCTGTTTCTTCTCTTGGGCCGGCGGTGGGCTCTGCTGCCGGGCTTGATCGCCGAAGCGATTCCCGGGATGGGAGTTTTCCCCGTGTGGGTTCTCGTGGTCCTCTCCATCGCGATTTACGACGGCATCAAGAAGCCGGCAAAAGCCTAATTGTCCATTGCCTCCCGTCAGCGAATCCACTATGCTCCGATCATTCTGGAGGAAATTCCGTGAATAATTTTTCGAACCCGCTTTCCCGCAGAAGTTTTCTTGCGGCCACCTCGGCCTTGGGCGCGCTCGCCGTGGCGAACAAATTCGCCGCGCTTTCAGCGCTAGCGCAATCTTTGCCGAGCGACCCGCGCATCGCCCGGCAGCCGGTGGTCGACAAAGGCTTTGCCCTGGTTCGAAAGATCGGCAACGGCGTGTACGCGACGATTTCCGACCGTACCAAGGGCCTGCAGACGCGTTCGAATGGCGGATTCATCGTTGGGCGCGATTCGGCCATGCTCATCGAGGGGTTCCAGACGCCCATCGGCGCGTCCTTCCAGATGGACGCCGTGCGCATGGTCACCATGGTGCCCGTGCAGGCGGCCATCAATACGCACTGGCACTTCGACCATTCCCTCGGTAATTCGTTTTATGGAGGCGCGGGCGTGCCCATCTGGGCGCATGCCAAGGTGGCCTCCCGCATCGCGGAGCATTACCCGAAGTGGCAGGCCGAAACCCGCGAGGCGTTTCTCGCGCCGTGGGAAAAGCGCGTCCACGAAGCCAAAACCGACGCCCAGCGCGAGCACGCCAGGAGCGACGTCGAAGGCGTAAGCGGCATGTTCGATCCCGTGAGCCAGTCCGTTCTCGCGTTGCCGAACCATCCCCTCGATCCGGCGAAGATGCCGATGAAGGTCGACCTCGGCGGCCTTACCGTCGTGATCGAAACCTACGTCGGCCACACGGATACCGACCTGATCCTTCGCGTGCCCGATCAAAACATCGTTTTCACGGGAGATTTGCTGGTCAATTCCCAGTACCCCACCAACATCAACGGATATCCGACTCCCTGGCGCGCCACCCTGGCGAGGATCGCGGCATTCGATAAGAACACGATCTTTGTGCCCGGCCATGGCCAGATCGGCACTCAGGAAACCGTCGCGCTCATGCGCGCGGTTTTTGACGACATCGCCAGTCAGGCGGAGAAATTGTACAAGGCTGGAGTGCCGGTGGAGGAAGCCGTCGAGCGCTACGTCGTGCCCGAAAAGTACAAGGATTTTCGCCAGTTTTCTTGGGGATTCTGTATCGGGCGGACGATCGAACAACTCTACGCGGAGTGGTTGGGGAAGCCCGGCCCCGTATTGAATTACTCTTAGTTGCTGAAGCATTTACGGCCAGGACGTACGGGAAGCTTCGCTCGGATCTGGGCAATGTTGCATGACTGACATGTTGCCATTGTCCTCCGGCGTCGGGGTGGCGATAGTGCGTGGGCGTCTTTTATGGACGAACGACAACGATAACGGCGACGCCAGTATGAGAAGCATTGCCACGGCTATAGCTCCGATAATCCTGCGCAGGTTCCAAACTGCTGATATATGCCGACGGGTTGAAATAAGTCAGTTCGTGGCAGTCTTGAGTAGCACAGGCACTCTTGCCTGTGCGGGGTTTGCGATCGTAGTGGAATCGCTAGCTCACGTCCAGCCTACAAAACCGCACAGCCAGGAGTGGCTGTGCTACGTTAACGAATATGGCGGTCAGTTTCTATCGACGTAATTTGCCTCATTGGCAACCAGCAGAGCAGACACTTTTTGTGACATGGCGACTATACCGTTCGTTGCCGAAGGGATTTGCTGGACATCTCCATAGGTGGGGCAGCGAACCTAGAAAGCAGTTCCTGCATGCCGACAGGATGCTTGACGCGGGATCGAGCGGACCACTTTGGCTAAATGATCCGGAAATCGCGGGTTGCACTGAACGGTCCATCCAACGCGGCGCCGAGTTGAGGCACTACGACTTGCGAGCTTATGTGGTCATGCCCAATCATGTGCACGTCTTGCTCGACCCATTGGTACCTTTGCAGAGACTCACTAGCGGGATCAAGGGAGTCTCTGCCCGGGATGCGAATATCAGACTCGGTCGGGTTGGGAAACCATTCTGGCAAGACGAATCGTTCGACCATTGGATTCGCGACGCCGGACAGCTCGAGCGAACCAAGACTTACATCGAGAACAACCCAGTGAAAGCGAGTTTGTGCGCGCGTCCGCAAGATTGGCAATGGTCGAGCGCGCGCAAGTAGCACTGGCTGTCTTTCGTGTGCTGTGTTTGCAATCGTACTTGAGTCGGCAGCTCACGTGCGGGCTACAAAACCGCACAGCCAGGAGTGGCTGTGCTACTTGACGCCGCCAGTCGTGTGGTAGCCAGCTGAGCAGATCACGCCGTTACGAAGGGTTTAGATAAGGCAGCCGCTGCGGATCAGCCCAACGCGCGTTCAACGGGCTCATCAGCATCTTGCTCAAATCGCCTTTGCGCAATCGGCTCTTGAGGAATTTTCCGGTGGTACGGCGCAGCCAATCCTTCCCGTAGCACAACGTCGAACCCTTGCTTGAGCAATGACTCCACGCTTCCAGGCGGGCAGTTCGGGTGGTTCCAGACCATGTGCTTGGTGTCGTATTTCGACAGATCTTTCTCGTAGATGCCGAATTGGGTGTCCAGTTCACTCCACAATTGCGTGCGCGGATGCGGCGTCACGATGGTGATTTGCGTGACATCGAGTTCCATGGACGGCGAGCGTCTTGAGGTCCTCGGCGATGGATTCCGGAGTTTCCGACGGAAATCCGATGATGTAGTACCCATGCGCGTATTTTCCCGCGCGGTTCAATTTCTGGGCCAGTTCCATCACGGCTTCCACTTTTTCGCCCTTATGAATCTGCTTGAGGACCTCCTGATGGAAACTCTCGATCCCAAATAGCGCGCCTTCCATCCCTTTGGCGATCCAGGTATCGAAATTGCGCAGGAACAAATCGACGCGGGATTGCACCAGCCAACTGACCTTATAACGCGCCAGCATATCGATCACGGCTTCCGCTTGCTGCCGGAATGTTCCCGAAATTCTCATCGAGAATCAGCACGTACTCGATGCCGTGCGAGACGTAAAAGCGGATCGCCTCTTCGATGGACTCGAGAGGAATGGCTTTCGGCTTGGGCGCAAACGCCGTCGTCTGGCAGAACGTGCACGGGAAACTGCAGCCACGGGTCGTGAACAGGATTCCGATGGGCATGGGCCAG
Organism: Terriglobia bacterium; assembly: GCA_963705015.1. Lineage (GTDB taxonomy): Bacteria > Acidobacteriota > Terriglobia > Acidiferrales > UBA7541 > Palsa-360. The sequence continues at coordinate 2,253,975 of CAVPIN010000002.1, read as the reverse complement.
CCGCCCGGAAGCCGGAATTCCGATATCAGGGGCGGATGCCTGACCGCATCGATGGTCTTGCCGAGGGTTTGCGCCACGGCGTCTTCGCTGTATCCGCTGAAAATGTTATCGAAGTTGGCCTGCATGGAGGGAGTCAGGGCGCCATAGTTGCCGGCCCACAGTTTCTTCACTCCTGCTTTGTGCGCTTCCTCAGCCATCCCCATGATGTGATTGCTTTCCTCCAGATAAAAGGAAAAGCCCACAACGTCCCAGCCCTTCTTGAGGGCGGCCAGGTATTCGGCCTTGGTTGGGTATTCCAGGATATTGATTTCCGGGACATTCTGGCGGAGGAACCGCAAGCCGAAGGAAATCCGCCGCGGCATTTGAAAGCGCCAGCGGAATCCTGCAGGAGCGTTCTCGCGATAATAATCGTAGAGGCCGAAATCCTGATCGACAGTGGTCAAGAGAATGCGAGTCATGAACTGTGCCTCCTAGGCGAAGGATTCTAGCATCGTCGATGTTAGCGAATCATTGCGAACTGCTACCTGGGCCCTTTCTTCGATGAATCCGTACTCGCAAAGGCCTGCTATTCGAGCTTCTTGCGCGCAAACACGAACAACGACGACGCCAGCAGCAGGAACATCACCACGCCCAGCCAGCCATTTGTTGCCAGGCTGCCGATCCATTTCGTGCCGACGTTGAACTTGTCGGGCGCGACCCAGCCCCGAATTTCCATGAGCTTGATGATGATTGCCAGCAGGCCCACCACGCCGCCTGCGGCAATCAAGCCGCTCGAATAGAGCGAGCCGGGACTGACTTCGCTTTCACCCCCTGCGGTTTTGGGCTTGTTGCGCTCGACCAGCCAGCGCACCGACGCCGCCGGCAAAAATTGCCATCGTGGTGGCGATCGAAAGATATGAGCCCACCGCAAAGGAAAGCGAGCGCACGCCCAGCAGCTCGATGGCCACGACCAGAAACACGCCGAGCAGCACCAGCCGCCACGGCAGCCGCTGCGTCAGGATGCCGTTGATGACCGTGGCCATCAGACGCGCCTGCGGAGCGGGAGCGGCGTCGCTGCCGATGCCCTGCACCCACTGGATTTCAATTTGCTTCGTCGCGGGATCGTAGAGATATTTTCCGTCGGGCACTTCCTGCGAGCCCAGCGCATTGACGAGGACGTAGGTTTTTCCCGCGTGCTCGTAATTCTGCGACTCCACCTGCACGCCCTCGGGAAGTTGCGCGAGATTGATCGGAAATCACATTGGGCGTGATATTTTTCGAGGCCCTTGTTCATGCCGATGAGCGTGAGGCCGATAAAAAATGACGCCACCAGCACGCCGACGATCAATCCGATCTGCTGCCGCACCGGCGTCGCGCCCACCAGATAGCCCGTCTTCAAGTCCTGCGAAGTCGCTCCGGCGTTGGCCGCCGCGATGGCCACGACGCCGCCGATCGTGATCGCGAGCGCCGCGTATGCGCCGCCGGTCCAGCCCGTCACCAGGAACATCGCGCAGGTGGCCATCAGCGTGGCGATGGTCATGCCGCTCACCGGATTCGAGGACGTCCCGATCAGCCCGCAGATTCGGCACGAGACGGTCACAAACAAGAAGCCGAACACCATCACCAGCAGCGCCGCCGCCAGATTCGAGAGCAGCCCGGTAGCCGCTCCGGGAATCGGCTTGAACGTCAGCAGCGCCCAGATCATCACCAGGAGAACGACGGACCCAATCAGCACGAACTTCATCGGCAGATCGCGTTCCTGCCGCCCCGCTTGCGGCGCGGTCCCGGCACGTTGCGCGCGCACATCCTTGAGTCCCGCGGTGAGCGCGCTCACGATGGTCGGCAGCGTTCGAATCAGCGTAATCAGTCCGGCCGCGGCCACGGCCCCCGCGCCGATCGGGCGAATGTAACTCGACCAGATTTGGTCGGGCGACATCTGCGCGATGGGAATCGTCGAGGGATAGAGCGGCCCGGGCATGTTTTGCCCGAAGAATTTGATGGCGGGCATCAAGACGAGCCAGGAAAACACGCCGCCGGCAAAAATCGTGCCCGCAGTCTTGGGCCCGATGATGTAGCCGACGCCGAGATACTCCGACGTGATCGCCGCGCGGAACGACGCGCCCGGCAGCCACTTGGGCTGATATTCCGGCTGGCCCGGCCACATCTGCATCGAGTTCATCAGCCACGTGTAGACGCCGCCGATGCCCAGTCCCCAAAACACGCTGCCGGCGAACGATCCTCCGCGTTCTCCCGCCACCAGCACGTCGGCGCAGGCGGTGCCTTCGGGAAACGTCAGGTTCCCATGCTCCTTCACGATGAGTTGCCGCCGCAGCGGAATCATGAACAGCACGCCGAGCCATCCGCCGATCAGCGCGAGAAAAAAAACGCGCCAGTATTCCGTGTTCAGCGAAAACCCCATGAAAATCAGCGCCGGCAAAGTGAAAATCACGCCCGCCGCGACCGACTCGCCCGCCGAGCCGGTGGTCTGCACCATGTTGTTTTCGAGGATTGTGGATCTGCCGAACGCCCGGAGGATGGAAATCGACAGCACCGCAATCGGAATCGACGCGGAAACCGTCAGCCCGGCGCGCAGCCCAACGTACACCGACACCGCGCCAAACAGCGCGCCGAAAATCGCGCCCAGGATCACCGCGCGCCAGCTGAACTCCGTCAGAGTGCTCGACTCGTCCACGTAGGGACGAAATTCCGAGGGCGGCGCCGTCGAACTCCAGGGTTTATCGGCCAAACATCACCTCCGGCATGGTCGCCCGGCATTATGGCCTAAAATCTTTGGAGGATGAGAGAATTTTGGTTGCGGGCCAGTTTTCGCGGAGACGACTTCGCGGGACTTGGCTCGATTCGTTGGAAACGGTTGACCGTTAGGGGTACAATGAAAGACAATCAGTAAGTTGGTTCCGACCTTTCGCTCTGCAATCCGGGGAGGTAGACCAATGGATTCATCGATTCAAGTCGCCAGAATCCTAGTACGTAGCTTGGTTCTGCTCCTCGCCTTACTAGTTCTCAGTCCATCCCCACGAACGGAGCAATTGCACAACTACATCATCGCCACTGCCCAATCGCACGACACTATCGAAATTATCGACCCCAATAGCCTCGCAACTGTAGGGCGCATTCATGTCGATCTTCCATCCGGTAGCGTGGGGTTGAATGGTGCGTCCGCGAGTGCGGATGGCAAGGTGGTGTACGTACATGCGCCTCTCCCTGACGATCCTAATGGGTGTTGCGCCCTCTACTCCATTGACCTCACCTCGCTGGAATCGAAGCTGTTGAGCAAATATCCGGGTAATCGGGTATGGCATGCGCTTGTTGATGTTGGCGGAGTTACCTATCCAGTGGCGTCGCTCATTGCCGACAGCAAAGCCATCGATGGGGTCCCTCATATTTCTCCCGACGGACGGCGGATGTTGGTCCTGAACTCTGGAGCGGACATTTACGACCTACCAAGCAAACGAATTATCCTGCACTTGGCTCTGACCCACGGGCTTTTACGAGGGGACTGGCTGAGCAACGACCAATTCGTGCTCTACGAGGTCACTAATCGGACTGGACACATTTGGGTTGCGTCGCCTGATTCATACGATCTTGGAGCCGGACTTTCAATCGAGCCGTCTACCACGGCTCCCGGCTGCCCCGTGCCAGTATGGTCGAATATCGTCTCCAGTGGCGGAAGTCTGTTCGTCTACGAGAATTTTGGAACAAAGGTAGTTCACGAACATTCGTGTATGGGATTGGAAGGAGGCGCTTGGCTTCTCGATCCTGCAAGTGGGCGCCTGCTCCGCCAGATTGCGCCGAACTTACATTTTGCCGCACTCATTGCGAATCACGACTCAAACGAACTGTACGGCATTTCCGTAGGCGAGCCAGTCTCGACTAAGCCTGCCGAACTCGTGCGAATCGACGCTCGAAGCGGAACCATCCTGCAATCACGTTCGTTAGATTCAGGCTACTGGTATATCGCCATCCCGCCTCTGTGCTGCGTCCCTCAAGGGGACGCGCGGGCTCGGTTGACCAATAGCCGGGCAGCTTTTTAACTATGATTGCAAGGTTCCGACGTTTAGCGCTCGGATCGCGCCTGTGACACGGCGTTACCGGAGTTTGGCCAAGTCTCGCATCTGCAACCCTCGCCTCCCGGACAGTGTTCCGAACCTGTACTTGACCTGTACCAACGGGCAGTAGGTCTGCTCAGGGCCAGGCGCCAACAATCGCGTCGTGGTGCGAGGCACATCCAAGCAAAAGTCCCGCGAGTTCGTAAAGTCCGCGATTCCTTTCAACAAGGATGCGAACGAGATAGGCCTTCTTTCCCTGTGCCTATTGCTCCTTGGAACTCTTTGCATATCGGCGTGCACCGGCCTGAGCGGCGCTGGAAGTTCCAGCCAGAAAAATCAGACCAGTTCATTGGGCTCCGCCGTCATTTCGATGTCCCCACCATCGGTTAACTTTGGATCCGTTGCTGTCGGAAGCACAGTTTCGCAATCTGTAGTTGTATCCAATTCCGGTGAATCGAACCTATCCATTACACAAGCCAATGTTACAGTTCCAGGTTTCACTGTAAGTGGCATTTCACTTCCGTTGACGATCGGACCGGCCCAGCAGGCCACATTCAATATCAGGTTCTCGCCAACGGCGACGGGCAATGTTTCCGGCGCCGTTTCGATCGTGAGCAATGCCACAAGTTCTCCGGCAAGCGTCGCTGTTAGCGGGGCAGGCGTTACCGCAACATCGCTCTTGAACGCCAGTTCTTCGAGTTTGAATTTTGGAAATGTGGCGATCGGAAGCAGTGATACTCTGGGAGTTGCGCTCACCAACGCAGGAAATTCCAGTGTCTCCATCTCCAATGTGAAAGTCTCCGACGCAAGATTCACCACCAGTGGGGTTTCGACCGGGCTGACTCTGGCGCCAGGGCAAAGCGCAACACTGAATGTGACGTTCGCCCCGTCAGCGGCCGGAAGCTTGACAGACAGCGTGACCATAACCAGCAATGCCACCAACTCGCCCACGAACATTTCCCTTTCGGGAGCGGGTGTACAATCCGTTCCACATTCTGCGACGCTGGCATGGACTCCCAGCCTATCCACCGTGGCCGGCTACAACGTGTACCGTTCCACAGTTTCCGGCGGGCCCTACACGAAACTGAATTCCCCCGCAGTTCCAACGGATTCGTATACCGACTCCTCGGTTCAGGCTGGCCAGACTTATTATTATGTGGTTACCGCAGTTACCTCAGCGGATGTCGAGAGTACGTACTCGAATCAGGCTTCGGTCGCCGTTCCTACTCCCTAGCCCCACCCGAAGAATCTCAACGTGGTCCTCATTTGAGGATTGTGGCTCTCCTCCAACCACCAGTCTTGATACATTTCTCTCAGGTGCTCAATCGAAGCGCCATACCATGGCCAAGCCCTGATAAGCGACGTGCTCGGAAAGTGGCTATTCGGGGAATCGGAAAGATGCCACGCGGCTCATGCTAGACTCGGCCCTATGGAAAACACACATGTGCACGCATTGCTGATTGCCGCATCAATTCTGGCTGCGCCGCGGCTGGCATCGCAGCTGGATAGTTTCGATTCTCCGGCGCGTGAGACCGTGATATCCGAAGCGGTCCGAGACGCCGAGCACATTCTGCGAAGCATCAACAGCCTGCCTTCCGAATCGCAGACCTAGCCTCAACCTAGAATCAGGGACACTGGAGACAAAATCGTGGTGATCTGGGGACCGTCATGAACGCACATCGCCAGCGATGTAGCGTGCCATCACAGGTTTGGGCCTGATCACCGGGGTTATCGGAATTTGGCCAAAGCTCCCTTGAGTAAGGACCAGTTTCCGCGAACCGGACTTCTGGACACCGACGATACATTTCATATGTACGATTAGCGCGTGATACGTCCAACCGGATCGTTTCCGAGTGAATTTGTGTTAATTACAACTTGCGCCACTAGAAGGTGTGCAGTGATGGGAAGTGTGTCAAACTTTCAGACATGGGCGCTCATGAGGCTCACCTCTTCATCCAACACTCGCCACGGAAACAATCCGGCGGAGAAAGCCGCATGAACTGATGCGCGAATTTCTCGAACTGCTTCGCCACAACCGCAATTATCGCTACACCTGGATGGGTCAGGTAGTGAGCGAGATCGGCGACAACTTCAACAATATCGCCGTGTTCGCGCTGGCGATGGAGCTGACGCATTCCGGATTGGTCATCATGGGCGTCATGCTGTCCCGCGCGATTCCCGCGATCACCATTGGGCCGCTGGCAGGCGTGCTGCTCGACAGGTTTGACCGCAAGCGAATCATGATCGCCAGCGATCTGATGCGCGCAGTTGTGGCGCTGGGATTTATCCTGGCCCTGCGGCAACATCAGGTGTGGCTGCTTTACGTGTTCAGCGCACTGCTGATGGTGGCCTCGCCCTTTTTCACCGCCGGGCGCTCCGCAATTCTTCCGACCATCGCGAACAAGGAGGAACTCCATACCGCGAATTCGCTGACGCAGACGACCCAATGGACCAACCTGACGATTGGGACATTTCTGGGCGCAACGGTGGTCGGCATTGGCTATGAATGGGCGTTCGCGTTCAACGCGCTTTCGTTCTTATTTTCGGCGTGGGCGATCTGGAATTTGAGGCCGCCGAAAGGCAAGCAGTTCCGCGCGGAACATAGGGACCTGACGGAGACGGAGGTTATCCGTCCGTGGCATGAATATCGCGAAGGACTGCGGTATATGCGTTCCGTTCCGCTCGTTCTTGCGATTGCGTTACTCGCAGTGGGATGGGCTACAGGAGGAGGCGCGGCACAAATTCTGTTTACGCTCTTTGGCGAAGTTGTATTTAATCGCGGGGCCGCCGGCATCGGCACGATTTGGGGATGCGCCGGTATTGGCCTTCTTCTCGGCGGCACATTTGCAAACTGGCTGGGCAGACGGCTGTCCTTTGCGAATTACAAACTGGCGGTCTTTATCGACTATATCGTGCACGGAGGGGCGTACGTGCTGTTCAGCCGGATGCAACGGTTCGAACTGGCGCTGTTATTTATCCTCGTGTCGCGCGCCGCAATGGCTGTTAGTTCAGTCCTGAACTACTCGTACCTGCTCAAGACCGTTTCGGACCAGTATCGAGGGCGCGTCTTTTCGACGATCGAAACGCTTACGTGGACGATGATGATGTTGTCGATGATGGGAGCGGGGATCGCCTCAACGCACTACAGTCCTCGAACCATTGGCGTTGTCGCGGGATTGCTGAGTTCGTCCACGGCGATCTTCTGGGGATGGGCCAACTGGACCGGGCGGCTGCCGTTGCCCGAAGCGTGCGGCGTGGAAATGAGTGAAGTGGAAATACACGGCGACCCGGTGGTCTGACCAAAGAAAATGCGATTCCGAATGATGCACGGCGTTCTCGGAGTGCGGCCGTGATTCAAAAAGCCAGTTTCCGGTAAGCCGACTTCACAAGCGCTGAAAGAAGACCTAGTGCAACTTGACACACAGGCCGGTAGAGTCGCCTTTGCCAGAGAGGTGTTCTTTATATTGGCCCGTGGACAATTCAACAGTCACGGTATATTCCGTGGTGGCATTCGTTTTATCGCTGAATTTCGTATCGAAGGACAGGTCCGTCGGATTTATTGACCCTTTGATTTTTTCCTTTTGACTGGGCTTTAGGAGGAACATATCCCTTGTAATCCGTCCTGCACCGGTTCCAGCCGATTGGATGTAGCCGACGTTTACGCGGTAAAGTTGTCCGTCTCTATAAATCTCTTGGCGCAATACTCCGAATGTTCCGCCGTCACCGTAATACAGTATGAAGAAATTGTGCTCAGAATCACTGAAGCAGGCATTAACATGATCGTGATCGGGCTGGGGCTGTTCACTGTGATAGAACCACGCGATAATCGCGGGGTTCTCATTCTCAAGCAGTTGCTTAAAACCGTCGCACCCAGGATACGATCCTTGTGGGCATTGGAAAGACTTGCGGACTCGCCAGACACCTGCAACTAGCTCTAGGGGCGCACTGGCTTTGCTAACCACGTATTCAGCCAGCGTCCGAGCTTCAGCCTCCGTCCGAAATTCCCAAATCACCCGGTGGCTGCCGAAGCTGTCAATAGCAACCACAGTCTTCGCGGGGTTGATAGGCGGGAAGGCGAAGACTTGCACGCGGCTCACTTTTGCTAACTCTACCGAGTCATCAGTCGCGTATTGGTCAGTCGTGATTTCATGTTGAATAAGCCGTCCATTCTCTTCGGAAAGATGAAACGTCTTTGGGACGGTCATCTTACCGTCTGTCGGATGCGTGACCGTATACGTGGAATTAACTGTTGGTGGAACGGCTAACGCCGATTTTTGCGTTTGCGCATTCTTTGAAAATCCGATCCCGACGAAGATCGAGAGATAAAGGACGATCCCAAACAGTGATGACAACACCTTGAATGGGAGCCAGTAAATATCCATAGTGGGCATCTCGCGCGTTGTGTTTATCGCACGGATCATCGCTGAATATATTACCGTACCCATCTGTGAAACGGGGTTGCCGGAATATGGCCCAGAACGAGAAAATGGCAGAAAGGCGGCGACCGATAAGTCTTCAAGTCTTTTCAAGACGATCCAGCATCACAGGACCCTTTTTCGTCTAATCTCCCGGCATCATGATGTGAGCCGTCGTCGTGCCCGCATTCATGATCCACGCGCTACCTTGCTTGGGGTTGTCAGGTAGTCCGATGGATTGGCTGGTGGCGCCCGGCACGGCGATGGTCAAGAGCGGTCGAGCGTGCTCGCGGTCGGTGCCCGCCAGGTGGTACCACATCGACCCGTACTCGGGCTTCACTCGGGTTCCGTCCTTTTCCGCGGCATCGATCATCGCCTGTGTCTTGTTCCTATCGCCTACCGCCTCGAACTTCAGATTCTGAGCTTCGCGGTCCACGTTGCCGATGCTGGTGCATTCAATCGAGAACGGCTGCTGCTCCGGGAAGCCCGACCGGTCGTAGCAGACAAAACGGTTCTTGCTTGGCTTCAATGTTTCATAGGTAAAGTCTGGCTTCCACTTAATGACTCCTGCTCCGCCGCGCAAATTCGCCGGGAGGGCTGACAGGGGCTTGGCGATGGCGTCGTCCGGTGCCTGGGCCAACGCGTTGGTCGTAAGCAGCGTCACACCAAGAACAAACAGGGCCATGCGTTTCATTGGAGGCCTCCATTTCACATGCGCTCAGATTTTACGCGCCGATAGCAGGATAGGGAAGGTCACTCTAGTTTTTCGATACGCCCAATCAGTCATTTGACGGCGATGGTTGGCTGGGCGGTGTATTTTGGGGCCGTGGGCAGACGAAGAGGATCGACGAGGCCTGATGCAGCGCGCTCAACGCGGCGAGCAAATTTGCCGGCGCCAAACGCTCTGCGGCCTGTTCAATCAGGTAAACATTCTCGCCATCGAGATCCAGGCGGTAAAGATCCGCGCGGCGCCCGTAAGAATAGCCGTGGTAGTGCAATTTTTCAGCGACCGCAATTTCCAGCAGGCGCTCCCAGAAACTTTGTCCGCGAAAGATCCGGCGCTTCGATCCAGCAGCGCGATGCAGTTCAAGGATGTGCCTCGGATTTACGCCACCCGATTCCACCAAGGCCAGGGAACATAGCTCGGGCGCGAACGGGCGCGCAGGATCGGCGTCCGGAAATTTCGCCAGGGCAGCGGCGAGTTCCGCATCGTCCGCGTCAAACCCCGTCCACGAGTAGCGAAAGAAATGATAAACGACTGTCCCGGAATGGAGGAGTTGCTTGACGCGGGTTACATCTTTCCCCGCAACGCTGAGGACCATGTCGAGGAGTTCGTTCAGCCGAAACGTTTGCCGCACCACCGGACGCACGGTGACGTATCCGGCTTCTTCGTCGGTGTAGCGGACAGAAATCGTTTCGGGCAATGGCATCAGGGGAGGATACGCGGAGAATGACTCAAAAGTCGATATGAGAACAAAAAGTCTCCGCAATCAACGAGCATAGTCGGGTGAATCGAGGAATAACGTAACGCGGTGCAAGTTACAACACGATCATGACAACTTGGTCTTCTTGTCACTTTCGGATCTCTCGGTCAAATGCAAAGACACTGCGTTATCAAAGGGTTTACCTTTGCTTTCGACTCGTTTTAATGGGGGTGGAAACAAGATCCCCACGAAAAAGTGTCCCAAGAATCCTAAAAGCAATGTTGCACACGGGGCAATAAGAATGAACATCGCATCCCGGTACCCGAGATGTAATGTGACAACGATTGCTATCAGAATGCTACTCACCCAGATTGCCACCGAATTGGGATTGTCATACGTCAGCCGCTCGCCGCAAGAGGGACAAGGAAAGCCAACATCTTTATATCTATATGGAAGTTCGGAAGGGCGGATGATCGCGCTACAAGCGGGGCAGTTCTTCGAATATTGCGACATTGCTTAATTATCTCTTACTCTGTCTAAAGCTTTGGTGTTGGCCTCTAATCTTCCGCCCTAACTCATCTTGGAAAGACGTTCTCTCACGCGATCGGACAGTACCTTGCCATCTACCGTTTTACCTTCGAGATGCGCCTTGGCAGCCTTGATCACCGCGCCCATGGCCTTGGGAGAATTCGCGCCGGTCTCGACAATAGCGCCTTCGATCGCTGCGTTCAGTTCGGTGTCGGAGGGCGCCGCCGGCATGTACACTTCGAGGATGGCGATTTCCTTGGTCTCTTTGTCCACAAGGTCCTGGCGGCCGCCCTTTGCAAACTGCTCGACCGATTCGCGCCTTTGTTTGAGCAGCGTCTGCAGTACCTGTAGCGATTCCGCATCATCGAGAGGACGGACTTTTTCAACTTCTTTGTATTTGAGCGCGGACTTGACCATGCGCAGCACGCTGAGGCGCAGCTCGTCCTTGGACATCATCGCTGTGGTCAGATCTTTCTGGATGCGTTCGATCAGTGCCATCTGGTTGTGCACGAACGAAGGTTCGTGTTCCTCTCTATCATCGCGTATCGCTTGCTCGGATTGAGACAATTCTTGCTCGAGATTCAATATAACACAGCGTTTGCGCTCATCCCTTCACCACGCCCATAGGACGCAGCCGCGCGACACGCCGCGCCAGGCCGGCCTGATGCACCACGTTGACGACTGCGTCGACGTCCTTGTAGGCCTCGGGAATTTCCTCGAGAACTCCGTCCCGCGTTTCCGAGCGCAGAATGATGCCGCGGTCCGCAAGTTTCTGCGTTTCGATTCTGGCGTCGCGTCCCTTTTTTGCCGCGGTGCGCGACATCGCGCGGCCGGCGCCGTGGCACACGGTCCCGAACGTTTCCTGCATCGCGCCCGCGATCCCGACGAGCACGTAGCTCGCCGTGCCCATCGATCCCGGAATCAGCACGGGCTGCCCGGCGTCGCGGTATTCATGCGGGATATCCGCGGAGCCCGCTGCGAACGAGCGCGTCGCGCCTTTGCGATGCACCAGCACGTCCACCTCGCGTGAATGGTCGCGGTTGCCAACGTGATGCCGCTCGCGCTTCGCAATGTTGTGCGCTACGTCGTACACCACGCGCAGCGTCGTTCCCCTACCAAATATTTTTGTGAATGCTCCGCGCACCGCATGCGTGATCGCCTGGCGATTGGCCCACGCAAAATTCGCCGCCGCGGCCATGGCCGCCAGGTATTCCTCACCTTCTGAGGAATCAATAGGCACGCAGGCGAGCTGACGGTCCGGCATAGTGATTCCATGCTTGCGCATTGCCGGGTCCATCCGCTTCAAGAAGTCTGTGCAGACCTGGTGGCCGAGTCCTCGCGAGCCGCAATGAATCAGCACGACGACCTGGTTTTGCAGCAGGCCGAATCGCGCGGCAATCTCCGGCTCATAGATTTTCTCGACATATTGCACTTCGAGGAAATGATTCCCGCTGCCAAGCGTTCCAAGCTGCGCGCGCCCGCGCTGCTTGGCGCGATCGGAAACTTGATTCGGATCGGCGCCGGCAAGACACCCGGTTTCCTCGCAAAATTCCACGTCCGCCGCTTCGCCAACGCCGCGCTCCACCATCGAAGGCGCGCCTTTTTCGAGCACATGGGCGAGTTCTGCGTAATCCAGCGGCAGCGGTCCCTGGGAACCTGCGCCGGAAGGAACATCGCGGAAGAGTTGATTCACCAATTCGCGCAGTAACGGCGTCACGTCTTCGCGCGTCAGGGAAGTCGCCAGCAACCGCACGCCGCAGTTGATGTCGAATCCCACGCCGCCCGGCGATACCACGCCGCTGGCCACGTCCGTAGCCGCCACGCCGCCGATGGGAAACCCGTAACCCTGGTGAATATCCGGCATGGCCAGCGACCGGCCCACAATTCCGGGCAGAAACGCCACATTCATGGCCTGCTCGATGGAGAGGTCCAGGACGATTTGCTCCATCAGCGCGTGGTCGGCGTAGATCAGGGCGTCGGTGCGCATGCCGGGCTTTTGCGAACGCGGCACGAGCCAGCGATAGTCGTCCAGCTGTTTTAATTTGCTGAATTCAATTCCCACTGCGTGGCCTCATGCTCTAGGTCCGGGCATCGTGCTATGCTATTCTGAATCTTCCATTCGGGCCATTGTTTCCGCGCCTGAATGTCTGCTGTCGGGGCGTAGCGCAGCCTGGCTAGCGCGCCTGGTTCGGGACCAGGAGGCCGGTGGTTCAAATCCACTCGCCCCGACCATAAAAACTAAGAAACTTGCCTACTCGGAGTTCGAGGCCATCGAACATGTGGATGTGCCATCGCGTTTCGTCTGCCGACGGCAACCCCGCAGGGTGTTGAAATCACAGGCGAAGAGAATTTTGGCGAACGACAACGCACCCAAAAATGATGTACCCTTTTCTTTCGCGGAGAGATCCACAATGAAAATGAAATTACCAGTCCTGATCACAGTCCTGGCTCTGGGAATCACCGGCTGTGGCGGAAGTTCGAATCCAGCGCCTGGCCCCGAGGCAACATCCCCCGCCGCGCCCTCCGGCCCGGTATCCATGAACAAAGCGGACTATCCGGTTTTTCCGGACGCCGACGCGGGCGCCGATCCTGCGGTTTCCGCGGAGCAGGGAGGAAAGGGCTTTGCCGGAAAAGGGTGGGAAACGAATACGGATTTTGATTTCATCGGAGACCCACGCGCAATCAAGGGCGGCGTGTTGCGAGACCAAATTCCGGATTTCCCGGGCACTCTTCGATTGGAAGGGCCGGAATCGAATACAGTCTTTAATCAATATGTTGAGGGCTCCGCATATGAGAGTCTTTTGATCCTGCACCCCACGTCGCTCAAGTACATGCCGGCGCTGGCCACACACTGGCAGATCTCGCCAGATAAAATGACATATCGATTTCGCATTAATCCCAACGCTCGATTTTCAGATGGCACGCCTGTTACCAGCGAAGATGTCGTTGCTTCTTACGACTTCAGGATGGATAAGACGTTGCAGTCTCCGTCGAATCAACTCATCTTTGGGAAGCTCAATCGGCCGGTTGCTGAAAGCAAGTACATCATTCGAGTGCAGAGCAAGCAAGTCAACTGGCGGACGTTCCTCTATTTCTCCGGTATGTTCATATTGCCGGCGCACATTCTGAAGACCTTCAATGGCGACAAATACCTCAAGGAATACAACTTCAAACTCCTGCCTGGTAGCGGTCCCTACATTATTCTTGAATCAGATGTTACGAAAGGTCAGTCCATCACAGTTCGTCGCCGTAAGGATTATTGGGCGGAGAAGGCCCGAGCCAATGTTGGAATGAACAATTTTGACGAGCTGCGTTTCAGCGTGGTACGCGATGAAAACCTCGCTTTTGAGAAGTTCAAGAAAGGGGAATTGGATGTCTTCCCTGTGGCGCGGGCTCGACAATGGGTAGAGGACCTGGACTTCGACAATATCCAACGGGGACTCATTCAGAAGCGAAAAATCTTTAATAACTATCCTCAAGGTGTCGAGGGCTTAGCTTTGAACACGAGAGTAGCGCCATTGGATGATCTTCGTGTTCGCAAGGCTCTCACCCTGCTCTTGGACCGCCCGACGCTGCTGGAGAAAATCATGTTTAATCAGTACGTCCCGCAGAATTCCTACAACTCGGGCACCCCATACGAAAATCCAGACAATCCCAAAAACGACTACGACCCGCAGGGCGCGCTAAAATTGCTCGCCGACGCTGGTTGGAACAGCCGCGACAGCCAGGGGAGACTAGTGAAGGGCGGCAACCCTCTTCAGATAGAACTGCTTTACGACACCAAGACGTTCGAGCCGCACTTAACCGTGTACCAGGAGGACCTGCGTAAGGTTGGGATTACCCTGAATCTTCGCCTGATTACTCCGGAGACCCAGTTTCAGATGTTAAACGAACGGCACTTTCAGATGGCCATCATTGCCTGGACCGGATCGATTTTTCCCGACCTCGAATCGCAATTTCACTCCACACTAGCTGACGTGAACAACACTAGCAACATCACAGGTTTCAAGAACGCCCGGGTCGACGAACTTCTTGCAGCGTACGATAAAATGTTCAACTTGGAAGAGCGAATTCGCGCTGTTCGTGAAATGGATGGAATCCTGGCGAATTCATATCAGTACATTTTGTTGTGGGATGCTCCTTACACTCGCGTGATCTTTTGGAATAAGCTCGGGGCCCCGCCGGGATATCTGACGCGAACTGGCGACTACTACAGCATCTACACTCTGTGGTGGGTCGATCCCCAAAAAGATGCAAAGCTACAAGCCGCTTTGCGCAATTCATCGCTGAAGCTGGATGTGGGACCCACGGAGGATCGATACTGGCTCGAGTACGACAAGAAAGAGGAATCCACCCACCCATGAACACTCGGAGTTCCATCCAAGCTCCATGACAGGATACTTTGTCCGCCGATTCCTGCTAATCATACCGACCTTCCTCGGCATCACCATGGCTGTGTTTCTTGTGATCAATTTCGTGCCTGGCGGCCCGGTAGAACGCCAAATTATGCGGTACAGGATGGCTGTGGCGTCTGAAGGAGGCGTAAGCGGCGGTGTGGCGGCCGTCGATATTCCGCAAGATGCACTCGACGAAATGAAGCGCTACTACGGCTTCGACAAGCCTGTGTACACTCGATACGCGATATGGCTCTGGAACGTTTTTCATCTCGATCTGGGACGCTCGTACGTCTATCAGGATCCCGTATGGGACGTCATCAAGTCCCGGTTTCCCATTTCGGTTTTTCTGGGGTTAACGGGATTTTTATTGAGCTATCTGGTGTGTATCCCGCTGGGCGTTTTCAAGGCGATTCGACACGGATCTCGCTTCGATCTTTTCAGCAGCCTGCTCGTATTTCTCGGTTACTCGGTCCCCGGTTGGGCGCTTGGGACGGCGCTCCTGGTACTCCTTGGCGGCGGGAGTTTCTGGAATTTATTTCCACTGGGAGGTTTCCGCCCGGGCAATTGGGAATATCTGAGCTTTTTTGAAAAAGTCACCTCGCAGATCCACTACATGTTTCTTCCCGTGCTGTGCTACACGCTCGAATCATTCGCCACGCTCACCATACTGATGAAGAACTCACTCATGGAAAATTTAGGGCAGGATTATGTGCGCACGGCGTACGCCAAGGGCTTGAGCGAAAAGCGCGTCATCTTTGTCCATGCGTTGAGGAATTCGCTCATACCGATCGTCACCGGACTGGGAAATGTAATCAGCATCTTCCTGGCGGGGTCGTTCCTGATCGAGAAGGTATTCAACATCGACGGCATGGGCTATTTGGGATACACCTCCATATTGCAGCGGGACTATCCGGTGGCATTAGGGATTCTGGTGGTCGACAGCGTGCTGCTGCTGGTTGGCAACATCCTTTCCGACATGATCTACGTCGTTGTGGATCCCAGGATTCGATTCAAATGAGCGAACGGGACACGATTGCGAATCTCGAAGAAATCCCTCCCGCGCCGCAGACCCAAACCACGGCGGACCGTCCCTCCATCTCTGTTTTTCGCAAACGCCTTCGCAAGTTCCGGAGCATCAAGCGGGGATACTACTCCTTTCTCATTCTCCTGTGCGCCTACGCCATATCGTTTTTTCTGCCGGTGCTCATTAACAATGATGCTTTGTTCGTGCGATACAACGGTAAATTGTATTTTCCCTTGATCCATTACTACCCGGCATCAGCCTTCGGCCAGGAGAGGATCGGCGAGCCGGATTATCGGGCGGTGGCCCAGGCATTCCGGCAGGAAAACAAGGGAAACTGGGTGATTCTGCCGCCCTATCCCTACAGCCCCACGGAATCACTTCTCGATCTTCCCGGAAGCCCTCCGAATCCGCCTTCGCGGCAGCATATCTTCGGCACGGATGACCGCGGGAGAGACATTTTCGCGAGGCTGGCGTATGGGTTCAATGTTTCGCTCTCCTTCGCGCTTCTGGTCTTGGTCATGAGTTTGGGCATCGGCGTATCGGCCGGAGCGGTGTTGGGATACTTCGCGGGGAAGGTGGATATTCTGGGCCAGCGCTTGATCGAAATATGGTCTTCGCTCCCATTTCTTTACACCATCATCATCGTGAGCTCGATCGTGGTACCAATTTATCTTCCGGGAAGAAATCTCGTTTTGCAGCCGTCTTTTTGGCTGCTGATTTTCATTTTGACTGCTTTTGATTGGATGGGAATCACTTACTACGTGCGAGGCGAGTTCTACCGTGAAAAAACCAAGGACTATGTCGCGGCCGCGATTTCCATGGGCGCTTCCGACTCGTCTATCATCTTCAAACATATTTTGCCCAACTCGCTCACGCCCGTGGTCTCCTTCGCGCCATTCATGATTGTCGCTAACATCAGCGCGCTGGTGGCCCTGGATTTTCTGGGGTTTGGCCTGCCGGCGCCTACACCGAGCTGGGGAGAACTGATCGAGCAAGGGGTGGATAATCTTACCAAATGGTGGCTGGTCTTCTTTCCGCTCGCGGCGATGTTTGTCACTCTGCTGCTCATTGTTTTCATCGGCGAGGCGGTTCGCGAAGCCTTCGATCCTAAAGAATATTCGAGGCTGCGTTGAGCGCAACGAAAGTCCCACTCCTGCAGATCCGAAATTTAAGGACCTATTTCCAGACGGAAGCAGGGACCGCGAAAGCCGTCGATGGGGTGGACTTCGACATATTCCCGGGCGAGGTCGTTGGGTTGGTTGGTGAATCAGGTTCGGGCAAGAGCGTTACGGCGCTGAGCATCCTCCGATTGATTCCCGACCCACCCGGAAAGATCGTCGACGGGTCCATTGTTTACAAGGGCCGCGATTTGCTGAAGATCTCGTGGGACGAAATCCACGCCGTTCGCGGCAAAGAAATCAGCATGATATTTCAAGAACCCATGACCTCCCTGAATCCGGTTTTCACCATCGGCATGCAGGTCACGGAGGCCGTTCTGGTGCACGAAAAGGTATCGAAAGAGGAAGCGTTCCGGCGATCCGTCAAAGTACTGGAACTCGTAGGCATTCCGGACCCCGCCTCCCGCATGAACGACTATCCGCAGCAGTTTTCCGGCGGCATGCGGCAGCGTGTCATGATCGCAATTGCGCTGGCGTGCAATCCGTCGATGCTGATCGCGGACGAACCGACGACCGCTTTGGACGTCACGATCCAGGCGCAGATTCTGGAACTCATGCTGCAGATCAAGGACCAACGGAAGGACGCGGCAATTCTGCTGATTACGCACAATCTCGCCGTTGTGGCGGAGACCTGTCATCGGGTGATCGTCATGTATGGCGGGAAAATTCAGGAAGTGGCGCCCGTGAAAGAGCTGTTCAAGAATCCTCAACATCCATATACACGGGGTCTTCTGGCATCGTTGCCCACCGTGGAAGGTGAGAGGCGCCGGCGGCTCACGACGATTCCGGGCAGCGTCCCCAGCATTCTCGATCTGCCCGCAGGATGCAAATTTGTAACGCGTTGCGCCGAGCGTCTGGAACGATGTGCTTTGATCGAGCCGGAACTCATCGAGTCATCACCGGGGCACTGGGTTCGCTGCCATCTGGTGAATCCATGAAGATTCTTGAGGTACAGGATTTGCGCGTGAGCTTTCCCATACTGGGAGGCGTATTCGCGCGGAAAATTGGTGAAGTAAAGGCAGTGGACGGCGTAAGTTTCGTGCTCGAACAAGGCGAAACGCTCGGACTGGTGGGTGAATCCGGATGTGGCAAGACCACGGTAGGACGAGCGATTGTGAACATTCTGCGCGCGATGGTCTACGGCGTGGAAATCTCGGGCAGCATCGTATATCACCACGCAGGAGGCTCGGTAGATCTGGCGCGGCTGAGCCGCGAAAAAATGCGGCCTTACCGCCCGGACATTCAGATGATTTTCCAGGATCCTTATTCCTCGCTCAATCCGCGCATGATGGTCGGCCAGATCGTGGAAGAGCCACTCGGCATCCACACGAATTCCTCCTCAAAGGAGCGTAAAGATCGCGTGCGCTGGCTTTTGGAAAAGGTGGGATTTTCGCGGGAACAAGCAAATCGCTACCCTCATGAATTTTCGGGTGGCCAACGTCAACGCATTGGCATTGCGCGGGCGCTGGCCACGAATCCCAAGATCGTCGTGGCGGACGAACCGGTCAGCGCCCTGGACGTCTCGATCCAGGCACAAGTCGTGAACTTGATGCAGGACCTTCAGAGCGAATTTGGCCTTTCCTACATCTTCATCGCTCACGACCTTTCCGTAGTGCGCCACATCTCCGACCGCATTGCCGTGATGTATCTCGGCAACATTGTGGAAATCGGGCCCGGGGAGGAAATCTACAAGAATCCGATGCATCCCTATTCGCGTGCGCTCCTCTCCGCAGTCCCTCGTCCCGATCCGGAAGGCGCACGCGATCGGCGGATTCGTCTCTCCGGGGACGTCCCCAACCCCATCCGCAAACCTTCCGGCTGCGCGTTTCGCACCCGCTGTCCCATCGCGAAGGCTTCCTGCGCAGATGCGGTGCCCCCTCTGGAACTCAAAGAAGGTAGGTTGGTCGCCTGTCCCTGGGTATGAACTGGTCATCAAAGACCAGCGGATATTTGGCTGTCGCATCGCATCTGTTTTCACATCAGATATCCTCCGCGGAGTCCCGCGAAAACTAGGAAGTTCTGGCGCTGAGACCGTGCGAGCGTAGTCACAAAACCATCTGCGCTGCGTTTCGGCAACTTTACAAATTAAAGCGCCTCCACCGCACGTATTTTTCGGCAGGACAGGCAGCAACAATTCTATTTGGAAGTCCAATGCGCCTCGGGTCCTTCATTTTTCGCAGGTGAGAATCCGCGTACGATTATTAATATTCTTTTAATCTAAAATTCAAATTTGACTTACTCGTCTCCGATCGCCATAGTGACGTTGTCAAAAAATGTGTCAGCCTCGCTGCTAGGCACATTGTGATCGCACCGCAGACGTGCCGGGCCCCGCTGCTCATCGCATTCTAAATTTACATTTAAAAATACACGGTGTTTCACGCGCCGTACAAACTGAGAGGCGGATTTATGCTGAAGTGTTTTACTCGAGCAGTACGGACTCATGCGTTTTTACGAAGTGTGCCCGCTTGCCTGGCCGGGTTCCTGCTTTTCGCCGCATTTCCACTCTGGGCGCAGACCTTTGAACCCACGCTTACGGTTGGGGGCGGAATACAATCCAGCTTCGATCATAGCCAGCCCAGTGGGGGAACTGAACTCGATCAATTCGAGCTCAACCACCTGCGTTTGTATTTCAGCGGTGACATTACAAAAGATATCAGTGCGATGGTCAATACGGACTATAGCAGCAGCGGCGATGTAATGCAGGTGCTGGACGCGGTGGGAATGTATCATCCATCGTCGAAGTTCAACCTCTGGTTTGGCCGCTTCCTACCCCCCAGCGATCGCGATAACTTTACTGGCCCGTTCTACGCCAATCTGTGGGCGATGTATCACGACGGCGTTCAGGACGGTTATCCCGCTATCTATCAGGGCCGCGACAACGGCATTGCGTATTGGGGCGATTTCAAAGCGGGCATAGCCAAGATAAAAGTCTCGGTGGGCGCTTTCGACGGAGGTTCCCTGGGGACCGGAAGCACGCAACTTCTCGCAGCTGGCCGCGTGCAGATCGATTTCTGGGATCCTGAGGGCGGCTACTACCTGAACAGCACCTATTACGGGGATAAAAACCTGCTTGCCATCGCCGGAGCTACACAGGAACAGAACGGGAAGACGGCAACCACTGTCGACTTTCTGATGGAAAGAAAGGTGATGAACGGCGGGGCATTCACCATCGAGAGCGAGTATTCCGACTACAACAGGCTCGGTGGGTACAATCCGGACTATACCAAGAGCCAAGGTGGGTATGGGCTCGTAAGCTTCCTCGTTCCGAAACCGATCGGCGCGGGCAAGATCGAGTTCCTTGGCAAGTTCGCAGAAGCACAGTTTACACACGGAATACCAATCGGGTCGACGTCAACGCCGGTATTCGCGAGTAATCGCCAGAAAACCGCGGATGCGGAAATCGGCTACATCATGAAGCAGTTCGACGCCCGCTTGTTCGCCTACGGCGAGAACGTGACCTTCAACGGCGGCGTCGGAAATTATTGGAATGCGGGCCTCGGCCTGCAGCTACAGCTCTCCAAGCAGGTAATGGGCCCGAAATAACTTTTATGGCTAGAAACCCACAAGGAGGATCTATGAAGTCGAAGTGGATGTGTAGTACAGGATTGCTGCTTGCAGCGTGCATGATCTTCTCCGGAGTGGCCAAGGCTCAGGACACCATCAAAGTGGGCGTGCTGCATTCCCTTTCGGGCACGATGGCGATCAGCGAAACCACGCTGAAAGACACCATCCTGATGATGATCGATGAACAAAACAAGAAGGGCGGATTGCTCGGCAAGAAGCTGGAGGCCGTTGTCGTCGATCCAGCCTCGGACTGGCCGCTGTTCGCGGAGAAGGCCCAGGAGCTACTGGAAAAGGATAAGGTCGCGGTGGTATTCGGATGCTGGACTTCTGTCTCCCGCAAATCCGTACTTCCTGTTTTCGAAAAGGACGACGGCTTGCTTTTTTACCCCGTGCAATATGAAGGCGAAGAGTCATCCAAGAACGTTATTTACACCGGTGCTGCACCGAATCAACAGGCCATCCCAGCGGTAGACTACCTGATGAAAGAAGTGGGAGTGAAGCGTTGGGTACTTGAAGGAACGGACTACGTCTACCCACGTACGACGAACAAAATTCTCGAGGCTTATTTGCTGTCCAAAGGTGTTAAGCCCGCGGACATATCCATCAACTACACGCCCTTCGGATACTCCGACTGGCAGGCACGGGTCGCAGCGATTAAGAAGTTCGGCTCTTCCGGCATGAAGACTGCGGTCGTCTCAACGATCAATGGTGATGCCAATGTCCCGTTCTATAAGGAGCTTGGCAACCAGAAGATTTCGGCGGAAGATATCCCGGTTGTCGCCTTCTCGGTTGGCGAGGAAGAACTTTCGGGCGTGGACACCAAACCACTCGAAGGCCAAATGGCGGCGTGGAACTACTTCGAGAGCATCAACACGCCGGAGAACAAGGCGTTCATCGCGCGATGGCATGCGTTCATCAAAAACCCCAAGCGGACCACCAACGATCCCATGGAAGCCCACTACATCGGCTTCAATTTGTGGGTGAAGGCGGTAGAGAAGGCCGGGACAACGGATACGGAGAAAGTGATCGCAGCCCTACCTGGCCTCGAAACTCCAAATCTCACGGGTGGAATGGCCAAAGTGTTGCCAAATCATCACATTACAAAGCCGGTTTACATCGGCGAAGTGAAGGCGGACGGCCAGTTCAATGTGGTTTGGAAGTCCGCTGGCCTTGTACCGGGTGAAGCCTGGTCCCATTATCTTCCGTCCGACAAGGGCATCATGGCCGATTGGGTAACCCTGAAGTGCGGGAACTACAATTCCATGACGAAAATGTGTTCTGGACAGAATTACAAATGAAGAATCCCCACAGACGGGGCGGGCAGTGGCTATTCGTGCTGCTGCTCGTCCTCTGTGGCCTGCGGCCTGTGCATGCCCAATCGCCCGCCGACACCAGTTTCCTGTCGACGCTCGGCGAGTTGCGCGAAGCTTCATTCCCCGACAAGGAAACGATTATTGGGCGCCTGACCCAAGGCGGCCATCCCAGCACCCGTGCGGTCCTGACGGCATTCATGGAAGACAGGCTTTTCTTCCGCAACGACGACCAGAAAATTGTGATCGCGAAGTCGGTTGATGGAAATCCGCCAGTACTCGATTTGATCGATCCGGTGTCATTGAAGGCTGCCGGATCCGCCCCAGTTGAAAATCTAACCGAAATCAATACGAACAATCATTTGCGTCGCGTCTTGCAGACGACTCTGGCTCGCTTCGGGTTGTCGAGCACCGATGCATCAGTCCGCTTGAACGCAGTACGAGACATGGAGCGAGATTTGGACGAAAGCAATGTCCAGCTATTGCGTGAACGGAACGCTGTCGAAACTGATTCTAGCGTCAAAAATGAACTTGCCGTGGGTCTGGCACTCGCTGCGCTGGATGGCACGGATACGCAGCTGCGTCTCTCCGCGATTTCGACGCTCCACAACAGCCTCCGCCAGGATGTATTGAACAAACTCGGGACTTTGCTCGAGAAATCTCCCGACGGTAGCTTCGTAGAGGGCGATGAACGAGTGCGGCAGGCCGCCGCGGCTGCAGTGAAGTCAATCAGCAGGGCGCGCACGATTTATTCGGGCGCCGAAACGCTTTTTTTTGGGCTCAGTCTTGGGTCGGTCCTCGTGCTGATTGCCATTGGACTCGCGATCACGTTTGGCGTCATGGGAGTCATAAACATGGCGCACGGCGAACTAATGATGCTCGGCGCGTATACGACCTACGTTGTGCAGGTGGCCATGCCCAACCACACTGAGACATCTATTCTTGTGGCGATTCCTGCGGCATTTTTGGTCGCGGCGCTGATGGGGATCTTGATCGAGCGTACCGTAATCCGTTTCCTCTACGGGCGACCCCTGGAGACGCTGCTCGCGACATTTGGCGTTAGCCTTATCCTGCAGCAACTCGTACGCACGATTTTTACAGCGCTCAATCGGTCTGTCATCACTCCCAACTGGATGAGCGGCACGCTGCAGTTGAACGAAGCGCTTTCCATCACCTATAACCGGCTCTACATAGTTATCTTCACAGTGCTTGTTTTTGCGGCTCTCATGGTGATACTGAGGCGCACTCGTGTCGGCCTGCAAATCAGAGCGGTTTCTCAAAACAGGGCCATGGCCAAAGCGATGGGCGTCCGCAGCGAGTGGGTCGACGCTCTGACCTTTGGGCTCGGCTCGGGAATTGCCGGCGTAGCCGGTGTTGCGCTAAGTCAGTTGACCAATGTCAACCCGAGCTTGGGACAGTCGTACATCATCGATTCTTTCATGGTGGTCGTTTTTGGCGGGGTCGGAAATCTCTGGGGCTCCATGGTCGGCGGCATGTCCATGGGTGTGGTCAACGAACTCCTGGAACCCTATGCGGGAGCAGTCCTGGCAAAGATTTTCGTCCTTATCGCATTGATTCTCTTCATTCAAAGACGGCCGCGCGGCTTGTTCCCGCCAACCGGCCGCGCGTCGGAAAACCAGTAACCATGCCCCGACAATACACACTGTGGATCAGCGCAAGGAAAGACTCGGGGACCGCATGGTTTCTGGGAGCACTTGGCCTGGTCGTTGTTTTGGTGCCCATCCTCAATCAGGTCGTACCTGCGTCGTCGGTGTTTCACATATCGGCCTACGGCCTCTCGCTGATTGGGAAGTACCTGTGTTATGCGCTGCTGGCGCTGTCTGTGGATTTGATCTGGGGGTACTGCGGGATTCTGAGCCTCGGGCAGGCGGCCTTTTTTTCGCTCGGCGGCTATGCCATGGGCATGTATCTGATGCGCGAGATCGGCCCGAGGGGCGTGTACGGCAATCCCGTGTTGCCCGATTTCATGGTTTTCCTGAACTATAAGTCACTGCCGTGGTTTTGGCATGGCTTCAACCACTTTTCATTCGCGCTCCTGATGATGATGGTCGCGCCGGGATTGTTGGCCTTTGCGTTCGGATGGTTTGCGTTTCGGTCGCGGGTCACTGGAGTATACCTTTCCATAATCACTCAGGCCCTCACCTACGCCCTCATGCTCGCGTTCTTCCGCAACGATATGGGCTTTGGCGGCAATAATGGATTCACTGATTTTAAGGACATCCTGGGCTTCGATCTGCACTCCGACAGGGTGCGCGTCGTCTTGTTGGTGATTACCGCGATTATGCTCGCCGCCAGTTACCTGGTGTGCCGCATGATCGTCTCCTCACGGGCGGGGCGTGTTATCCGGGCGATCCGCGACGCGGAAAGCCGGACTCGTTTTCTCGGGTATCGCGTGGAATCATTTAAGCTGTGGATTTTTGTGTTTTCAGCCGTTCTCGCGGGTATCGCCGGGGCGCTTTACGTTCCGCAGATTGGCATTATCAACCCCAGTGAATTTTCCCCGATCAATTCGATAGAAGTCGTCATATGGGTAGCCATGGGAGGACGGGGCACGCTCTATGGCGCGGCTGCGGGCGCGCTTCTGGTCAACTATGCCAAGACTTATTTCACCAGCACGATTCCGGAAGCATGGAACTACGCGCTGGGTGCGTTATTTGTGATGGTGACGCTGTTTCTCCCGCGCGGGATCATCGGCCTTCTGTCCGGCAGGGTAACAAAACAAGCAACGACGGCGCGGCCCCAAATTCAAGCCGACAGTCCGGAGCAATCCAGAGAATGAGCGAACAGGGCAAAACTCTTTATCTCGATAAGTTGACCGTCAGCTTCGACGGCTTCAAGGCGCTCAATGAACTCTCCTTGCAGATCGAGCCCGGCGAGCTCCGCTGTATCATCGGACCGAACGGCGCGGGGAAGACCACGATGATGGACGTCATCACCGGCAAAACTCGTCCGGATTCGGGCACGGTGCGGTTTGGCGAGAAATTGAACCTGCTCAAAATGTCTGAACCCGAAATCGCGCAGGCGGGGATCGGGCGAAAATTTCAGAAGCCGACTATTTTCGAGCGGCTTACGGTGTTTGAAAATCTCGACCTGGCATTGGCCGGCGACAAGTCATTCTTGAAGACGCTGTTCGCTCGTAGAACGAATGCGCAAGAGGGGAGAATCTATGAGGTCCTCGAACTCATCGGTCTCGAACGGCAACACCAGGCGCTCGGCGGAACACTCGCCCACGGCCAGAAGCAATGGCTCGAGATCGGCATGCTAATGATGCAAGAGCCGGATCTGCTTTTAGTCGACGAGCCAGTCGCTGGTATGACGCCACAGGAGATCGAGCGCACGGAAGCGCTACTGCAGTCGCTCGCGGGAAAACACTCCGTGGTAGTGGTCGAGCACGACATGGAGTTCGTCCGTTCCATTGCCAAGCGCGTCACTGTGTTGCACGAGGGGCGAGTGATTGCCGAAGGCAATATGGACCAGGTGCAGAACGATCCGCGCGTAATTGAGGTCTATCTTGGAGGATGAGCGTGCTGGAGGTTAAAACCCTCAACCAGTTCTACGGAGGCAGCCACACGTTGTGGGATGTCAATCTCTCCGTGCCCGCTGGCGCGCTCGTGTGCGTGCTGGGACGCAACGGTATGGGTAAAACAACACTTTTGAAATGCATCATGGGACTGCTGCCGACCAGTTCCGGAAGCGTTACCTTTGACGGAGCCGAATTGCTCAAACGTCCGGCCGAGGAGCGTGCCAAGCTCGGTATCGGATACGTGCCGCAGGGAAGGGAGATTTTTTCGCATCTGACGGTGGAGGAAAATCTGAGTATCGGCCTGGGCGTACGCAAGAATGGCGCCCGGCAAATCCCGAAACGTATCTTCGACTTGTTTCCCGTGCTGAAACAGATGATGCGCCGGCGTGGCGGCGACCTTTCCGGAGGGCAGCAGCAGCAACTCGCGATTGGCCGAGCACTTGTTCTCGAGCCGAAGTTGCTTATCCTTGATGAGCCGACAGAAGGGATCCAGCCAAATATCGTCCACGAAATCGGCGACATTGTCTTGAGGCTAAACAAAGAAGAGGGACTGGCTGTGCTTCTGGTAGAGCAGAAATTGCCGTTCGCGCGCCGCGTGGCGAGGGAGTTCTGCATCCTCACCAACGGGCGGCGAGCTGTTGTTGGTGCGATCGGTGAGCTTACTGACGAAGTTGTGCGCGCGCATCTGAGCGTGTAACGTCCAACGGAAGTTTTCGCAGCGGTAGCATCAATTTCAAGTGTCGCTGTTCCATATCCTCCGGGCAAACTTGGTGTCCTGCATCCACTAACCTTCGTTTCGCAATTGCTTTATAGTCCAGAAAAATGCCGAGAGATTCGATCCCTGCCAAATAAGGTTTTTCTATGTACCCGATTTAGTTTTTGAGTTTGCTTTATTTGCCTAGGGTGAGCAAACTAAAAGAGAAGTATTAGGAGTTTTTTTACAGGAGTTGGTTTCATCTCACTTTTCCGCGACGAAATGAGCAGTTCCCCCGCAGGTTGCTGACGCTTCAGTTTCACCGGGCACAGTGTCGTGTCCCACTCAATGGAAGTAGTTCTTTTGGATAGGACATGAACCGGAGGTCTGCCCGGATTTTTCGCGGACATTTTGTCACGGGAAAAGGGAGGTACGGCCGAATGTCAAATCAAAGTATTTTCAATTTGGAGGATTTACAAAATGGCGCGATGGCGAAAAGGATTGTCGTGTTGCCTCCAACGCAGGTGGCGGCGCAACAGGATCTTCTTGCCGAGGCGTTGCTCGAGAGGAGTTCGACGCGGCAGAAACGGCACCCGCTGAAATGGGCGGTATCGCTGGGGGCTCACGCCGCGGTATTGGGTTTGCTCCTGATGTTGCCGCTGTATTTTTCGCAAGGCCTGGACATGCATCGGCTGAACATGACGCTGCTGGTAGCGCCCCTGCCGCCGCCGGCGGCCGCACCTCCTCCCCCACCACCAGCGGCAGTCGCGCGGGCTGTGCATACGACGCCTAAAACATTCACGCCAGGAAAATTAACGGCCCCGTCGTTCGTTCCCAAGTCCGTCGCGGTGGCTAGTGATATGGCGCCCCCAGAAGAATCGTTTGCGGGGGCGTCGGACGGTGTGCCGGGCGGGATCGCCGGAGGACAGATGGGCGGCGTTTTCGGCGGCGTGATGAAAGAAGTGGCCATGCCCGCAGCGCCAGTGGCCGAAGGTCCGAAGCGGCCGGTGCGCGTCGGGGGCGAAGTGAAGCCGCCGCGACTGCTCTCAGGTCCGGCGCCAGTCTATCCAATTCTAGCGAAGCAATCGCACGTACAAGGCGTGGTCGTCATCGAAGCGATTATCGACGAGCACGGTAATGTGATCGAGGAGCGCGCCATCAGCGGGCCGCCCCTGCTTATCGCGGCAGCGATGAAAGCGGTGTCGCAGAGGAAATACGAACCGACGGTCCTGGATGGCGAAGCCACGCCGGTGGATTTGCGAGTAGAAGTAAATTTTGTCACGAATTAGATCTGCTTCCGTAAACTCCATGCGCGTGGCGGCTCAGAAGATGCGATTTTGCTATGATTCGTATCCGACCTTCGGCGTTGCGTCCCTTCCGCTGGGCCTGTATGGTACGGCATGGCCGTGCCACCACAGATTGGCGGAAGCGCGAGAGTAGAAGGACCTTCTCCACATGCAAGCTATGGTTTACGGCAGGGCGTTCTGTCCCCCATGGAAACGCTCGCGCAGTCGGTTTCCACGATCGCGCCCACCACCACCCCTGTAGCTACGATTCCCTTGGTTTGCGCGCTGGCCGGAAATGGGACGTGGCTCGCCTATGTGCTGGCGACCGCCGCCATACTTTTGGTAGCGCTCTGTATCAGCCGCTTTGCACGCTACTCATCCTCTCCCGGTTCCTTATATACGTATGCTTCCATGATCTTGCCTCCCTGGATGGGGGCCGTCGCCGCCTGGAGCCTGCTCCTGGCCTACGTCGCCACGGGAGCGAGCGTTGCAGGTGGCTTCTACCACTATGCCAACGTCTTGCTCGTTGACGCCACCAGTCACTCGACCTCAACTATTTTTCTGACCATCGTCGTCACCGGCGTTTCTACCTGGATTGCCTGCCGCGACGTAAAAATTTCAGCCCGGCTGATGCTGTGGATTGAGGCAGTGTCCCTGGTGGTGATCCTGACTGTGGTGTTGCTCGTGCTTGCGGGGCGAGGTTTCCATTTGGACAAGGAGCAGCTGCAGCTTCGCGGCATGACGGGGAGCGGCCTGCGGCTCGGCCTCGTCCTGGCGCTTTTCAGTTTTGTTGGATTTGAGAGCGCCACAACGCTGGGCGCCGAGGCGCGCAATCCGCTCAAGACAATTCCACGCGCTGTGATTCAAAGCGCAATCATCGCGGGAGCCTTTTTCACTCTTTCGGCTTATACGGAAGTGCTCGGCTTTTACCTTGCCGGGCAGGACCTCGGAACGAGCCAGATTCCGATGCATGTCCTCGCGCAAGTGGCTCGCGTTCCGATATTTGGATTGCTGATCGATATGGGCGCGCTCGTGAGCATGTTCGCCGGAACGCTGGCCTGCATTACCGCTGCAGCCCGTGTCCTGCTGCTGATGGCGCACCACGGGCTCGCTCACGAATCGTTGCGCACCACACACGTCCGCCACGAAACCCCCGTTCGTGCTGCGATTGTGACCGGCGTTGCAACATTCTTGCCCGTCGCGATTCTCGCGGGCCGTGGCGCCAGCGGCCTCGACGTGTATGGATGGATGGGCTCGCTCGCGACCTACGGATTCATTGTTGCCTACGCGCTGGTGTGCTTCGCCTTGCCGCGCTATTTGCATGACCACGGCGTTTTTCGGCACAACGCGCGAGTGATCTCGGCAATGGCCGGAATCGCCATGCTGTTGGCGCTCGTCGGCAATCTCTATCCCGTGCCCGAAGGCCCTTACGGCAAACTTCCTTATGTCTATCTTGCCTATCTGACTCTGGGGATGCTCTGGTTCTTGGCCACACGCGGCAAAAGCGCTGCAGTTGATTCTTAGTCTCTCCCTGCCGCTATCTCGCGCGCTGTTTGAATATCAAATGACGGTCGAGGTATAACAGCGCAATGACCACACACGTTCTTTCGGCAAATCCCACGCACTCTCGCTGGAATCGCGCGCTCGCGCCGCGCCTCCGTATCACTTCAGGAGACACCGTGCACATGGAGTGTGTCGACTCCAGCGGCGCGCAGGTGCGCCCCGCAATGACTGTCGCTGAGTTTCTCACCATTGACCGCGGCCGCATCCACGCGTTGACCGGGCCGATTTTCGTGGAAGGCGCGGCGCCGGGCGACGTGTTGCAGATCGAAGTCCTCGAAGTTGCGCATAAAGGCTGGGGCTGGTCGAGCGTATTCAACGGGCAAGGTTTTCTCAAGGAGCGTTTTCCCGGACCTTACCTTTTTCATTGGAAACTCGACGGAGCAGTGAGCCGCTCGCTCGCGCCTGCGTCCGTGCCGCTGCTGCCGTTCTGCGGAGTCATGGGGGTGGCGCAGGCCGAAGACGGCGAATTTCGCACGCGGCCGCCGGGACCGTTTGGCGGCAACATGGATGTCCGCGAACTATGCAGCGGCGCAACGCTGTATTTGCCGGTAATGAATCCCGGCGCGCTGTTTTCCGCCGGGGACGGGCACGCGGCGCAGGGTGACGGGGAAGTGTGCATCAACGGAATCGAGTGTTCGACGGACGTCACGCTGCGCTTTCATTTGCACAAAAATGTTCCGCTGGCAGGACCCATGATCGAGACAGCGGCGCCGCGAACATCAGGCGCCGCAGGGGATGAAGGATCCTGGATCATGGTGGAGTCGGCAACCGATGCGATCGCCGCGGCGGCAGCGGCGACCTCGCGCATGATCGATTTTCTTGCCGTGCGTTGGGGCTTCAGCGAAGTGCATGCTTACCTGCTCTGCAGCGTGGCTATGAATCTGCGCCTGAGCCAGGTCGTGAATGAGCCGATGTACACCGTTTCCGCGGCAATCGGGAAGCACGTACTGCCGGGAAGGAAACTTTTCTGAGCCGGGCGAATCAATGCGAAGCTGTCGTCGGTGGGGGCTCCATTTGATCCACAAATGGACGGACAGATGCCCGCCCGGAGAACGGGCGGCCTCTACAAAACCTGCTACCAACAATTGCACGCAGCTTTTGTAGAGGACGTTCCGTCCCGTTTTTGGGACGGAACGGGCACATCTCAAAGTGAATCACTATCTGTCGTCAGTCCGTGGCATTGCCCAACGGCAGGAAATACTGCGTGCCCTTGACGGGCTCCTGCAGCCGGCGCAGGAGTTGCTGCAGGTCCTCGTTGCGGTCAACGAAGTCAATCTCCGAAGTGTTAATGACCAGCAGGTCGGACGCCGAATACCGGAAAAAGAAATGTTCGTAGGCGCGGACCACTTCTTCGAGATAGGCGCGCGAAATCTGTTTCTCCGCCGGAGATTGTTTCTTGGCGATGCGTTCGCGCAAGACTTCCGGAGTCGCCTGGAGGTAGATGACCAGGTCGGGTGGTTTGAGCGCCGCGTGAAATATTTCAAAATAGCGCTCGTAGAGCTTCAATTCTTCGTTGTCCAGATTGATGTAGGCGAAGATTTTGTCCTTCTCAAATTGAAAATCAGAAACCAGCGGCCCGCCCACATCTCCCTGTTGCGCCTCACTGAGGCGGCGGTGCCGCTCGATCAGGAAATACATTTGCGCGCGGAAGGCCGAGCCGGGTTTTTCCTTGTAAAAATCGGCCAGGAAGGGATTGTCCTCGGGGTCGAAGACGCGCCGCGCGTGCAGGCGGTCGGCCAGGATGCGCGCCAGAGTCGATTTGCCCACGCGGATCGGCCCTTCGATCACGATCGAGCGCGGCGGCTCGAACGCGGGCGCTGGCTGGAGCGAGGCTGCCGAAGATTGCGGCATGGCCGGGAATTATAGCTGAAAGTGCGGTCCTTGCGTGGGAGAGCAAACGCGCATAATGCTCGGGAACGCGAAATGCCATCGACACATGCAATGATTTGCGTCAGAGTAAAACGTCCGGGCTGGCGGTGGATGCAGTCTCGCGCGAACTCCCTTTCTTCCCAAGTTCACTGCGAACAGGGGAAAATACAGGGGAATTTGCGCCCTGAAGCACACAGGGCCGCAGATAGGTGCAGAAATGGGAGCACTGTGGAGCGACCGATTGCTCTCCTAACTTCAACCTGAACAGGGAATGAGCACGGAATGTATGTTCCCTGCTGCAATGGTTAAGGCAAGATGATCTTCTGAGTTGTCATCCCCACTGACCAAGCACAACTAGAATCTAATGCTCGGCGCCATCGTCAGCAAGAGGAATACTCACGCGCCCGACAAGCATATTGCTATCTATGGTCGTTGACACAACGCCCTGAGAAACACCAGACGGACCGGCCCGAGTGTTTGTACCACTCATTCGATACCTGTCACCTCATTTCAAATCCCCCTTCTGGCCATCCGACATAACAACAAATGCCAATACGCATATTCTCTAAGTATTCTCACGCTCGATCAGCGTCAGGTGCGGTTCATTGATTCGGTGTACCTTAAGAAGCGGCCGGATATCAAGCTACGTTTAGATAAATCATAAACAAAAGTGCAATTTGAACCTTACTGGGACCGGGGAACAGTTGCTCCGATTCTGGCCCTGCGTCCAGTAGTGCCAATCGATTAGCCCTTGTACTCTTTCACAATCAAAACCGACCTCGCCGCAGGTTGAAATGCCCGACGCATGTGACACGGGTGTGGTGTGCGGCCAGCGGTCTGGGGAGTGACAGGGGAGATGTCGTGAAACGATTCGTACCGG
This sequence comes from Terriglobia bacterium, assembly GCA_963705015.1. Classification (GTDB taxonomy): domain Bacteria; phylum Acidobacteriota; class Terriglobia; order Acidiferrales; family UBA7541; genus Palsa-360. Next base: position 2,222,253 of record CAVPIN010000002.1, on the reverse strand, counting down.
TGATGCTGGCTGCGGTGGTGCTGTTGGGCGGGTGCGCCCAGGCAATTCTACCAGGCGGCTCGGGAACAGCGAGTGGAGCGGGGCTGACAGCACTGACCGTGACACCGTCGGGCATGTCCATCCCCGGCGTGGCGCAGCAACAATACATCGCGAAAACAGGTGACGGGTCGAAACCAGCGGTGAACTGGTCGATTAACGGAATTGCGGGGGGAAATGCGATTTTCGGGACCATTGACGCCAATGGAATGTACACCGCGCCGGAATTTCCGCCGGCACCCAATTCCATCACCATCAGCGCGGTCGAAACGACGGACGTTAGAAAACTCGGGAATGCCGGCGCCACGCTGGATAATCCAGTTCCGCAATTGACAACCGTGGCCCCAATGAGCATTCCCCAAGGCTCGTTCCTGATAACCCTGGGCGGGTTGCATTTCGCACAGGGTGCGGTCGCATATATGGGAACCACCGCGCTCATGACGGCCTATGTTTCGTCGACACAACTGACGGCAGCGGGCACGGCGACGATCGCGCAAGCGGGAACACAGACGATCACGGTCCATAACCCAGGTCCCGGGGCAAGCATTTCTGTGGGTGTGAACATCGTGGTACAGGGTGGAGTCGCTGTGGTCGTGACGCCCGCAACGGCCATGGTGCGCACCGGCAATCCACAAGCTTTCACGGCCACGGTGACCGGCGCCTTAGACCCGAGTGTCACTTGGACCGTAAATGGTGTGGCTGGCGGCAACTCTACGATTGGCACCATCGCGGCAAATGGCACATTCACCGCGCCTCTCACTTTGCCCACACCGAACACGGTCACCGTGACCGCAACCAGCGTGGAGGATCCCACGCGGTCCGGGAGCGCGGCGGTAACGCTGGAAAATGCGATTCCGGTGATCAGTAGCGTGGCACCCACGATATTCACGGCGAACACGGTATTTGAAATGACCGTAAACGGAACCGGCTTCACTCCCGGGTCCATCGTGAACCTCGGCACCTTGGCGCTCAGCACCACGTTCATTGCACCGACGCAATTGGTGGCCGTGGGCACACCCACATTGGCGCAGGTAGGGACGGTGCCGGTCACGGTTGTCAATCCTGATCCGGGCGGCTCGACTTCTGCACCGTTCAACGTGCAGGTGGTCGGCCCCAACTCAAATATCACCGTGACGATTTCCCCGAAAACCGCCACGCTCGGGGCCGGAAACGTGCAGCAATTCCAAGCGACGGTGACGGGATCCATCGATTTGAGCGTGACGTGGTCGGTGAATGGAGTGAACTACGGAAACACCACGGTTGGCAGTATCGATTATTTGGGCAATTACACCGCGCCGAACAATATTTTGGGCCTGGGAAGCGCTACTGTGACGGCGATCAGCAATGCGAATCCCGCGAAATCAGACAGCGCTACCGTGACGCTTATCAATCCGCCACCAACACTCACGTCGATCACTCCTTCGACCCTGGGACTCGGGTCCTTTCAGATAACGCTGAATGGGACGGGATTTGTAAGCACGTCCTCGGCGACATTTGGCGGACAACCGCTGCAGGTGACCTATGTGGCTCCGACGATGATCACCGCGATCGGCAACGCGTCAAACACGCAGGTCGGAAACGTCCCCGTGATTGTGACGAACCCCGCGCCGGGCGGCGGAACCTCCAATGCTGTAAATGTCACCGTGACGACCGCGGGCTCGCCCGTGAGTTCGGCGGCGGCGGACCGTTTTCTGGAGGAGGCTTCGTTCGGGCCGGACGTGGAAAACCTGAATCAACTGCAGGAGACCGGCTTTGACAGGTACCTGCAGAACCAGTTCGCTTCAGCGGTCACACCCTATCCGGACCCGCGGCCCAATGACAGCGTCAACAATGTGCAGCAGACGTTTTTCCTGAATGCCATTGCCGGCGGGGACCAGTTGCGCATGCGCAATGTGCTGGCACTGAACGAACTTTGGGTGGTGAGCGCACAAACCGTGAACGACCCGCTGGGTTACACGAATTATCTGCGCACACTCAGCAAGGATGCGCTGGGAAATTACCTGAATCTGATGACGGATGTGACGTTGACCCCGGCGATGGGGAATTTTCTGAATATGGTGAACAATGACGCGCCTCCCGCTGGAGAGCACGCGAACGAAAATTACGCGCGCGAAATCATGCAGTTGTTCTCCCTGGGATTAAACCAGTTGAATCCGGACGGAACGCCGGTGCTGGACAGCAGCGGAAATCCGATCCCGACGTATACGCAAAACGACGTAATGGATCTGGGCCGCGCGTTCACCGGATGGACATTCCCGGTGACACCGGGCAAGCCGCCGCAAGATCACAATCCGGAATACTACGGCGGTCCGATGGTGGCCGTGGAAGCTTTGCACGATAGCGGACCAAAAACAATTCTGGGGCAAGCGATTCCGGCTGGCCAGAGCGCCGAGCAGGATTTGGCGTCGGCCCTGGGAATCCTTTTCAATCATCCGAACGTGGGTCCGTTCGTGGCCAGGCAGATGATCGAGCACCTGGTCACCAGCAATCCCAGCCCGGCGTACGTGCAGCGCGTTGCCACGGCATTCAACACCGGGACCTTTAACAGCTATGGGTCGGGAAATCGCGGCGACATGCAGGCGATGGTCGCGGCGATTCTGCTGGATCCGGAAGCGCGACGCGGCGACAACCCAGCGACAGTGGTGGTGACGGACGGCAAGCTACGGGAACCGGTGGTGCTGATTGGAAGTATCGCGCGGGCATTCCACGCAAAAACCGACGCGGGAGGGCTGGCGAATTGGAGCGCTAACATGTCGCAAGACATTTTTAATCCAGCGACGGTCTTCAATTTCTTCCCGCCGGTCAATCCGATTGCGGGCACTACGCTAAATGGGCCTGAGTTCGCGATATTCGACACGAACACGAGTCTGGAGCGCATGAACTTCATCAATGCGGCGGTGTACCAGTCGCTCGGACAGAATACGACGCTCGATTTCAGTCCCGTGATCAACGCCGGCACATCGGATCAGATGGTGGCGTGGCTCGACACACTGTTCATGCACGGGAGCACGCCGACGCAAATGAAACAAACGATTCTCACTGCAATCAGCGCACTTGATCCAACCGACAAGACGGGCCAGGCCCAGGCGGCGATTTATCTTTACACTTCGTCGTCTATGTATCAGTCGCAGCACTAAGGATGAGGAGCAAGAGATGACACTGCACACACGGAGAGATTTGCTGCGACTGGCGTGCTGCTCGGCAGCCGGCGCGAGCTTGTTGGGCGGGCTCAGCAAATTCGGGCTGGTGAGCGCGCTGGCACAAAGCGCAACGGATTATAAAGCGCTGGTGTGCATTTTCATGTTTGGCGGAAATGACAGCAATAACGTGCTGGTGCCGATCGACTCGCGGTACACGCAGTATTTGCAATCCCGCAGCGTGTTGGCGCTGCCACAAGGCGAGCTGCTTCCGCTGCAAATCAGCGGACAATCGATCTACGGGCTGCACCCGAACATCCCGGATATGCAGGGATACTTCAACAATCAAAAATCACTGGCGATTGTCGCGAACGTGGGGACGCTGGTGCAGCCTACGACGCAAGCGACCTACCGCGCCTTCAAAAATCTGCCGGAAAATCTTTTCTCGCACTCCGACCAGCAGAACCAGTGGCAAAGTGCGCAACTCTCCGGAATACCGGTATCCGGCTGGGCCGGCAAGGTCGCCGACAACGTCCAGACGTTCAACGCCTCAGCGCAGTTCCCGCCGATTCTTTCGATTTCCGGCAGTCCCGTCTTCTGCACGGGAATCAGCACGAGGCCTTTCTCGATGGACCCCGGCCAGCCGCCTGGTCTGCAGGGATTCGATTCATCGGCGGCATCCCAAGCCCGGTACACCGCGACTCAACAATTACTGACTTTCGATAGCGGCTTGTCGATGGTACAGGCGGCGAACGCAGTGACGGGACACGCCGTGCAGTTCGCGCAGGTTCTGTCGAGTGCGCTACAGAATGTCAATCCGCTGCAGACAAAATTCCCGGGCAGCTATCTGGGACAACAATTGCAGCAGGTCGCGCAAGTGATTGCCGCGCAAAGCGCCCTGGGGGTAAAACGTCAGATTTTCTTCTGCTCTGTCGGTGGATTCGACACGCACGCAGACCAGTTGCCGCAACAGGTACAGCTGCTCGCGGATGTCAGCTCGAGCATGTCAGCGTTCTATCAAGCCACACAGGAACTGGGCGTAACCAATCAGGTGACCCAATTTACGCTTTCGGAGTTCAGCCGCACTATGGAACCGGGAACCAGCGGCGGGTCGGACCACGCTTGGGGGAGCCACCAGTTTATTCTGGGAGGCGCGGTGAAGGGCAACGCTATCTACGGCACGTTCCCGACACTCGCGCTGGGCGGGCCGGACGACGCCGACCAGAATGGCCGCTGGATCCCCACGACGGCATTGGATCAATATGCGGCGACGCTGGCGACGTGGTTTGGAGTCAGTACGGCGAACTTGTCGTCCATTTTCCCGAACCTGGCGAATTTTCCGGCCAGCAATCTGGGGTTCATGGGCTAGTCGCGAACGAGTTTGTGTGCGAGATAACTGCAGTGGCTGCACAACAAGAAGAGGCGCCCGACTTATGAGAACGATGTTCAAACTTTGGCTCTTGCTGATCTTTCTGGGTCTGGCCTCCCAGGGGCGCGCACAGGCGCCCGCGATTGCGGGAATCGCGCCTGTAGTTGAGTGGGGTATCGGGAGCACGTATATGCAGGCTGACGTGCCCTCGCAGGGAAAGCTGGCGATGACCGGGGTCCTGGTTTCGGGAAGTGCGGACCTGAATGCTCACTTTGCAGCGAAACTGGAAGTGGGGTATTCGCGTTCCTTCGATGCGTTTCAGACGGGCCGCAGCGCGGACCTCTTAACGTACATGGGCGGGCCGGTTTTCTATCCGGTTCGGCGGAGCAAATTCTCTATCCATGCGCAAGTGCTGCTGGGCGGGGCGAGAGAGACCGGGGTGAACTTCGAGAGCGACGGAACGCTGGTGCGGGGGTTCGTGAACCACCCTGCGTGGGCGGGCGGCGCAGGATTTCAATTCCAGATCTCGCCGGCATTGTCATTGCGGCCGGAAGTAGAGTACCTGCGCAATTCATTTTTCAATTCAAATGTGGCGATCCAGGGGCAACCCAACTTGCGAACGTCGCTCAACTTGGTATATACGTTCGGGCGGCGCGAATAGAATTTGGCGGCGCACTCCGCACACCTGAAACAAAAGCACCTCTGCCGGGCGGCAATCGACTGGACGCAAAAACTGGTCATTGTGTTCCTTGGTTTGTCATCTGAGCCCACCTTCAGTCTCTTGAAGGTTAGCCACTCGGCAGGGCGTTCTCGAAGCACCAGGATCATCGAATGGATGAGGGTTGCTTCATCCCACTCCGACCACTCCGTCGTTTTCGAAAATTGATGGCGGAGGACGCAGTCCGATGCGAACTCTTCTCCGCCAGGTTCCCCGCTAACCAGGGAAAAATACAGGGAAATCGGCCCTCTTGATCGCATCGCCTCGGAGGTAAGCGCCAACAGAGGTTGCGTTTACAGATGAAAAATGCGTTCTCGAGGACGATGGGAACAGGGGCCGATCAGGGAACGAACAGGGAAGCTCAATTCCCTGATGTCTGAGGGTCTTTGGCAAGTTGATGGCGCGTGGCTTGCCACTGCAATGCTCAATTGATCGGCGAGCGATGCTTCTAACTCTCGGACCACGCTCCTGATCCCGAACCATGGCATTAAAAAATCTATACTGTTGAATTGGCTCAAGTTCCCCTGTGCATCCCTCTCACTAAGTGCGCTACGATTTGCGATACCACATTCTTTCCCGTGGTGGTTCAACCGGTTAACGTAATTACCTTCGTCCGATACCAATTTGCGGGATGAGGCATGAACCCTCGTTCCATCAGTCGAAAGTGAATCTGCGTGGAATCAGACTTGTCATGTCGCGACCACGCCAATTCCACCAACCGACTTGGCAGAAGGAAAACGCAAACCGCCTCTTATACCCAGACCGGTAACAGAGGCGGTAACAATTCCGGCGTCTTCTATGGATTCCTCAGTTTTGTCAGGGAATTTGCTACGTTTTGAAATATGGCTGGGAGGCCTGGATTAGGCTCGATGACTTGCAGAAACCCCTTGAATAACCACTAAATTGTACTGTTTGTTACCACTTCCTCCGATGCCTTGCTGTAACGCCGAGTCAATCCTAGACCATCTCAGACACTAAAAGGAAGGCCAATCTGGCAACAGTGGCAACAGTAGGTCAGGCGAATGGGCGCTGAGATGTGGCGACCAACACCACCCAAGGGATCGACACCGCACTCGACAGAGCCTTATCCGGTCGTTTCGTAGTTTCGTAATGGATCGTCGACACTCTTCAGGGCGAAATAGTCACCGAACTCACTGCGTCTCCGATTTCGGGCCTTTGAGATAGGTAGCTTGGAAGGAAGCACCTGCCTCGTGAGCAGGGACTCTGGCATCAAGACTCGATAGCCAACGATTTTATTCCAGACTTTGATTTCGGGAATTTCGGTTATCACGCTGGAGTCTATATGAACGAAAGGCATGACAAACTTTGATGGAGGAAAAAGATGATCAATGACCTGACCGGGATTTTTGTGCCAGGTGAATTCTCTCTCACTTCACCTGGCACAAAAATCCCGGTCGGGTCACCTCGACGCGCTCTGAAACAAATGGGCCAAAATGTGCACGAGTGGTTCAGCGGCGATGCCCTTTACGGTTTGTCTGAATCTCTATCGCCAACCTCCTTGTGCGGAAAGCGAACTACGCCATGGACGGCCTGGGTTCCGAAATGTCCGGTTGCGGGCCCAGTGAACACCAACGTCATGTTCGCGTGCTCGACGTCCGAACCTCCGGTGATGCACACCTGCAGCGTTGACGGTCCCTTTGCCTCAAAAGGCGCCGGGTTCCCGTTACCGGTAATGAAGTCGGCGGTGCCGTTAACCTCTAAGCGAGGAGTGTTCGCAGGACTCTCGGCTGGGCAGTCAACCGGGTTGTACGTAACCGCAGCGTTGGTCATGGTGATGTGGTGAGTGTGGGCACTGCGGATCGTCGGATTGCCTGCATCTGAATTGGAATTAAAGAGCCAGTAATCGGACAGTTCCATGTTCATGACGGCTGAAAAATCAGCTTTGCCGTCTTTCTTAACGTTCAATGACCACTGGCCGCGCATTTCCCACGGTCCAGTGGGACTGGCACCAGCGTTTAGGGGAGTGTAGTCACTGAGTAAGCCGCTTAGTCGCTCGGGCCTGCGTGCCTGGGCCAGAACGCAGGTACCTACCGTCAGCACAAGAACCGCCATGATCAATTTAGTCAGCCACAATCGTTTGTCTTTCATGAAATCCTCCAGATTTGAGAGTTGTCACCTTTGTCCCTAACGCAAGTCGTGTCCATAGAGAACGTGTACCGGGCTCCCGAAAGGCAGGTCGCTGTTGCGGCATGCGCTCTTTACCCGATCACTCGCTTTTCATGCGGCAGAGAGTACTCACCCACGGAGAAAGCAACAAGTCAGAAGGGGTTGGATCGGGGGTTTAATACATCTGCGCGGATCTGAAAACAGGGAATATTCTTACCACAAAGTTTCCGCCCAGCTCCGATGAGCAGGCCATCACGCATCACTTTTATACCAGGCGGGGTGGCATTGGTTGAGCCGGCACAACTTCACGGGCCCGTGATGACCAATGTCAACAATTCCGTCAAGGGCGAGATACATTTGCGCAGACCACCTTTGCCCCTTGCAACTTCGCGGCGAACCATACATTCCGCTAGGTTCAAGACGCACTATTTGCGCTTGGTGTACAATCCGCCCGCGATGGGTAACATCTGTGCCTGCTGACGAATGCGAACGAAGGGAGCTACCAGTGACGGACCCTTCGCACCTTCAGTCTGAGATTGCTGTTTCGATACTCTAAGTCGCACTCTGAAGGCCAGAGAGTCAAAGAACCATATGAAAGTGCTCGCCATTCTGTGTCTCCTGTGTACCTCGGCCAGCGAGTGCCTGGCGCAGGCCCCGGTCGGAACCATTGCGGGCGTCGTGCATGATCCGTCGGGCGCCGTGATAGCTGGCGCCCAAGTGCAGGCGATCAACCGCGCGACCGGCCTAGCCCGGGCAGCCCTCACTATCGGGGCAGGGGGATTACAGCTTTCCGGCGCTTCCGGCCGGCGAATATGAAGTGAGCGCTCAGTCTCCGGGTTTGCAGCGGGTGGTTCGAGAGGCAACGGTGGAAGCTGGGACAACTACGACGACGGATTTTGCGCTCCGCGTTGGCGGAGTTAGCGAGTCGGTCATCGTGGACGCTGCTTTGCCGTTGTTGCACTACGATTCGTCCGCCATCGGTGGCATTGTGACTCAGAGCCAGATCGATGGCCTTCCGCTGAACGGGCGCAGCTTCCTCGAGCTGGCTAAGCTTGAACCTGGTGTCCAGGCTCCGGCTCCCGCGAACCGAAACCGCAGTGTGGTGCCGATTTTGAGCGCGCCCGGCAGTAACGTCGGAGGATCGCGTGTTACCGTTGATGGGGGCAGCATCACCTCGGTCGGTCTCGGGGGTTCGCAGATGGACCTCTCGCAAGAAGCCGTGCAAGAGTTTCAGATTTCGACAGTCAATTTCGATCTTTCAACTGGCGTTGCGGAATCCGGAGCCATGAATATCATTACGCGCTCCGGAGGCAACGATCTCCATGGCACGGCTTTCTACTTTTTCCGCGACCATAAGCTCGCTGCCTATCCCGCACTTAACCGTGACCCATCCGACCCTGACCCGTTCTTCCAAAGGCAGCAGTTCGGTTTCGCGATCGGTGGTCCAATCCGACGCAACCGCGTATTTTATTTTGGGAGCTGGGAGCGCAACGAACAACGAGGCGTTTCCGCCACTACTTTGCTCACACCGGATTTCGCTTCTTTCAGCCGAATCACCAACAGCCCTTTATTCGGGGATCTGCTCAGCGTGCGGTTGGACGGGAAAATCAACAATGCCCACACAGCATTTGTACGTTATTCGCACGACGGCAGCAGTGCCTTTGGACCAGTTGCATCGACCATCAGCGGCGGCTCGCCGAACGATTATCCGTCGAGTTGGAATCACGTGTCTGCCTGGGTCGACCAGAGCTTGTTGGGTCTGACAAGCGTTCTCAGTCCCACGATCGTCAACGATTTTCGCTTTTCGTACTTCTTCGTCAGCACCGGAATGACTGCCGCGCGCGATCAGGACTGCCCCGCTTGTCTCGGTCTCGGCGCGCCCTCGATCAATATCCCTCAGGCAGGCCTCCTCATTGGAAACTCCGGGGCCGTTTATAATCTCGAACGTCGCTTCGAGTTCAACGATTCCATTTCTTGGCAGCATGGCGCTCATCGCGTGCGCTTCGGCGCCGATCTGGAACACGACCGCGACAATAATACTCATTTGGAAAAACGAACCGGTGAGCTTGACACTCTTCTCGCCGGATCAGGTTCGAACATACAATGCGAATCCCCAGACCCCGGCCGGGATGAGAATCCCGCTGCCAGCTGCATTTCAGACTTTGGACGATATTCTCCAACTTCCACTACAAAGCATGACGGTTTCGGTCGGTGACCCGCAGGTTCCGCAGGAAAATGGAAGCTTTGTCCGAGCCTGGAACACGCAGTGGCTCTATTTTCAGGATACTTGGCGGCTGCAAGAACGACTGACACTGAACTACGGCCTGGGCTGGATGTTCGACGGCAACCTCAACCACGACCTCTGGAAGCCCCAGTTGCTTGCGCCTCTGCTGGGATCCGATGGCTTGGGTCCAACCCGGAATCGTTGGACGAACTTTTCGCCCATGCTCGGACTGGCTTGGGCACCTGCAAAGGACGGCAAGACCGTGATTCGCGCCGGCGCCGGCCTGTTTTATGGACCTCAGGGATTAACCGGTACGATGGATTCGGAGCGCGTCTCTCTCGGTCCACCGGGTCTGGGTCTCCAAACTTATCAGGGAACTTCAATTCCCAACCCTTTACCGGGGGTCCCCGGCGTGCCTGTTGGCAAACCGCTGAACTTCACCGGCTCTCCCACGTTTTTCACGGCTGCGGATTTACTGTCCGTTCTGCCAGCCATTCGGAGTGGCCTCAGTCAAAACCTCGCGAATGGGGATCCGACGGTGCAGGCGATCCAAATCACCAAACAAGCTCCCGCAGCGATTTTTCCCGAAAATGTGCCGAATCCATCTTCGCTACAGGCAAATATCGGCGTTCAGCGTGAAATTGGCCACGACTTCGTTTTAACCGCTGATCTTGTCTACCGTCATTTCGTGCATGTCCCGGACAATGGAGGTTCCTTTGACCTGAACCACTTCAACAGTATCCGCGGACCCGTGATCCCGAAGTGTGTTGGTGCTCAAGCCAATGATCCTCAGGCCATCTGTTCGCTTGGCCCCATAAATGTGCAAATGGCTTCGTTTCGCGCCACGTACCGAGGTTTACTGTTGCGCGCCGAAAAACGGTTTTCGCACGGCTTCCAGTTTTTGGGTTCGTACGCGTTTTCGAGAGACACCTCAATCCAAATGGGCAACGGCTTCAATCTCGACAATTGGCTCCAAAATGTTGGCCCAGATGGCTCAGCGCACATCCTAAACTTCGCTGGCGTAGCGCGACTGCCCTGGCGATTCGAGCTGGGCGCCAATTTTTCTTATTCGAGCGCCCCCCCGTTCAGTGCATACGTCGGCGGGATTGATTTCAACGGCGACGGCACTACGGGCGACCTGCTACCTGGCACAACGGTGAATGCATTCAACAGCGGGATGGGGCGTGCGGATTTAGTCCGGCTCGTCGGGCAGTTCAACCAAACTTACGCTGGCACAAAAGACGCTCAAGGCCGTCTCAATTCCGCCCCTGACACTTCCGGCCCGATATTCGTTCGGCGACAATTTTCAAGCGCTGGATCTGCGGCTGAGCCGGTCTTTCTTATTTCAAGAGCGCTGGCGCGTGTCCCTCATCGGCGAGGGATTCAACCTATACAATAAGGCAAACCTATCCGGCTACAGCGGCGATTTGACGAGCGCCGCGTTTGGACAGCCCACCAGCCGCGCGACACAGGTCTTCGGTTCGGGCGGCCCACGAGCATTTCAATTCGGAATGAGAGTGAGTTTCTGACTCGACTTAGTGGGCGGAAACTTTAACTTCCTCTATGGGAGCGTTGGCGAGAAAGTTCCTAATTCGGTAAGCCAGCCTTCTTGCGAAGCTCTTTCACGCGAGGATCACCACGAAGCAGAGCCAATTCTGGGAATGTGAGCATCCTTCCGACCCGAAAGGGCCCCAGCTGCGTCATCCGATCCAGAGCTTCAAAAGTACGGTCCTTGTCGCCGAGACCGGCGAAGATCAGTGCTTGGTTGAAATTATTTCGTGGCATGGCAGTCGCAAGTTCTTCGGCCTCCACCCGGCGACCGGCTCGCGCATACGCATATCCGAGATAGCCACGAGCTATCGGCTGTAGCGAGAAGCTGGATCGCCTCGTCGATTCTCCCTTGGCCTAACCGGGCGCGGCCGAGACATTCACTCTTTGTGGGATATTCTGTCGGCAGCTTCTCGCAATGCTCAGCAGCCTCGTCGTATCGGCCAGCCGAAATGAGCACGTAGGCCGGATCCACTGAGCCGCGGGTGAGAGTGGATCCGTTCTCTCCGCAATGCGCACCTCGTGGAGTGCCTCCCTGATCCGACCGAGCGGCAAAAGAAGATCCATGGCGAATTCATCGTACGCGATCGAGAGGTTGGGGTCGAGCTCGATAGCGCGGCGGAAGGCCTTTTTCTGACTGCTCCAATTGTCCGTCACGTGCGTAGGCCATACCCAGCGCTTCGTGGGCTTCGGCCAGCAGCGGGTCCAACTGGATTGCCTTTTCCGCCGCGGTTCGCATCCGAACCAACTTGTCGGCCATATCCAAATCAAGCGAAACGCCGCCAGCCGAAGCGGTTGCGTATGCCGAGGCGAGACCCGCATACGCAGGCGCAAAAGAGGGGTCTATGGCGATTGATTTCTCGAAGAGACCGATACTTTCGGCGTTATACCCGCGCAAAATGCCAAGCTGAATTGGTAGAGCGCGTGCGCGAAGGTAGAGATCGTAGGCTTCCACGCTGGTCTCGTAGCGCCGCCGGCCCCGGCCGAGTTTCAACCGCAAGTTGTTGACGATACCTCGAGAAAGTTCGTCCTGGATCGCAAAGATGTCTTTCAGCTCTCGGTCAAACTCGCCCGACCACACCGGTAAGTCGTCGCGGACTCGAACCAACTGGGCATTGATTCGCAACCGCGGGCCGTCGCGCAGCACCGAGCCTTCCAGGATGTAATCGACGTTTAGTTGTTTGGCAACATCGCGCACGTTGGCGGGTTTCCCTTTGAAGGCAAACGAAGAGGTTTGGGAGCGCACGGCCAATCCCTCGATCACCGATAAATTGCGGATAATCTCGTCGGTGAGCCCGTCCGCAAAATAGTCGTTGGCTGGATCTGGGCTCAAGCTTTCCAGCGGCAGAACTGCGATGGTTACAGGCTCACTATTACGATGTTGCCACCACCAGCCCCCGACAGCCGCCAGAACTGACAGGAACACGGCAGCCGCGATTGCAAGCCAACGTCGGCCATCACGGGGCGTGGGTTCCGTCCGGGATTCCCCCTGGGGCTCCTCTTGCAGTTTCTCGTGCACCTCATCCCGCTCGCGAAACAGGGGTACGTAGCCGCCCTTCGGCAGTTCGAGGACTATCGGATCGTTCCTTCCTTCCCCGCTGTAATACTCGGTGAGCCGCGCCCGAAGCCGGCCTGCTTCTGTCCGCACGATGGAGTCGAGCTTGGGATCGTAATCGGTACTGCGACCGAAGACCTCGACGGCAATCACCGATTCTTTGATCTCGCTATCCCTACCCGCTAGATCCTGCTCGACCACAAACCGCAGGAACCGCGACAGGCGCTCGTTGCGCGCGAAACCCGCGCTGCCGAGCACGCGCTCCAATTGCGCACGTACGGCTTGGCTATCTAGCTTAAGTGGTAACACGGAAAATATTCCTTGTTCTCAGATTGCTACAAGGGTATTAAACCCCCGTTTAACTCCTTCCAACTTGTTTTTTCTGCCGGGGTCGAGCAATGTCCCCTACCGTTCGGTGAGGCGACTTCATGCGGTGGCCATTTAATGAGACTGTCGCTAGCTTAGTGAATATGTCGCCCGCCGGTAGGACCTTGTTTATAGCACCACTTATCACATAGTTCGACACTTTTCGAGCGTCCTCGATACTCGATAAGAGCCGAGAGCTTTGCCGACGGGAGGCACCCAGCCCATGGTCGCAGGACACACATCGTGTACTCATTCAAAGTTCTTCAGGCGGATGCATGATCCAGCCAACGCCAGTACTCATAGGGTGGCAACGATGAAGTCATTTATGTTCATATTGGCAATCGTGTCTTCGTTCCTTCTCGCTTCCTGTGGTATCGACCAGGGGGCTGCGTCGACCTACACCATCGGAGGCACGGTCTCAGGCCTTACGGGCTCAGGGCTTGTGTTGCAGGACAATGGTGGCAACAACCTGTCGGTCGCCACAAACGGAAGCTTCACGTTCACCACGGCCATCGTCAGCGGCGGCACTTTTAACGTCACGGTGTATTCGCAGCCTTCCAACCCGGCGCAGACCTGCGGGGTAACCGCTGGTGCGAGCGGAACGGCCGCCAGCACCAATGTCACGAGCGTGGTGGTCACCTGCACCACAAATACCTACACCATCGGGGGCACGGTCTCGGGTCTCTCCGGCGCGGGACTGGTGTTGCAGAACAATGGCGGCAACAACCTGGCCGTCAGCGCAGGTGCGACCAGCTTCACGTTCACCACGGCCATCGTCAGCGGCGGCACTTTTAACGTCACGGTGTTTTCGCAGCCTTCCAACCCGGCGCAGACCTGCGGGGTAACCGCCGGAGCGAGCGGAACAGTCGCCAGCGCCAATGTCACGAGCGTGGTGGTCACCTGCACCACAAATACCTACACCATCGGGGGCACGGTCTCGGGTCTCTCCGGCGCGGGACTGGTGTTGCAGAACAATGGCGGCAACAACCTGGCCGTCAGCGCAGGTGCAACCAGCTTCACGTTCACCACGGCCATCGTCAGCGGCGGCACTTTTAACGTCACGGTGTTTTCGCAGCCTTCCAACCCGGCGCAGACCTGCGGGGTAACCGCCGGAGCGAGCGGAACAGTCGCCAGCGCCAATGTCACGAGCGTGGTGGTCACCTGCATCGACTTTGTATTGACGGGTAATATGACCAGCCCCCGCTATGGTCACACCGCGACGCTGCTGAATAATGGAATGGTGCTTGTTGCGGGGGGCTACGACAACTCTGGGACCCCCCTGGCAAGTGCGGAGTTGTGCGACCCCGCGACGGGGACCTTCACCGCCACGGGTGGTATGACCAGTGCCCGCGTCGGACACACCGCGACGTTACTGAACAATGGACGGGTGCTTGTTACAGGCGGCGTCGACAATAACTTTAACGGCGTGGCTAGTGCGGAGTTGTATGACCCCGCGACAGGGACCTTCACTGTGACGGGCAGCATGAACTACGCCCGCGATGAGCACACCGCGACCTTACTAAATAATGGAAAGGTGCTTGTTACAGGGGGCACCTTGGGCAATCAAGTTCTGGCTAGTGCTGAGTTGTATGACCCCACGACGGGGACCTTCACTGTGACGGGCAGCATGAACAACGCCCGGTATGTCCACACCGCGACGTTACTGAATAATGGAAAAGTGCTTGTTGCAGGAGGGCTCAACTTCGACTTTGGCAACCTGGCTAGTGCTGAGTTCTATGACCCCGCGACGGGGACTTTCACTGTGACGGGCAGCATGAACAACGCCCGCGCTTTCCACACCGCGACATTGTTGAATAATGGAAAGGTGCTTGTTGCCGGTGGGGAGGGGAACGGGATAGTCGTGGAAATCGCTGCTGCTGAATTGTATGACCCCGCGACGGGGACCTTCACTGTGACGGGCAGCATGAACAACGCCCGCGATGTCCACACCGCGACGTTACTGAATAATGGAAAAGTGCTTGTTGCGGGGGGCTACGACAACACTGGGGCCGTCCAGGCTAGTGCGGAGTTGTATGACCCCGCGACGGGGATTTTCACTGTGACGGGCAGCATGACCGCCGACCGAATCGGGCACACCGCAACGTTGCTGAATAATGGAGACGTGCTTGTTGCGGGGGGCTCCGACAACACTGGGACCGTCCTGGCTAGTGCGGAGTTGTATCTGCCTGGCACCCTGACCCCAACGGGATTGGTGTCAATCACAGTGACACCCACCACCCCGACGGTATCGGTAGGTTCAACGCAGCAATTCATCGCAACGGGAACTTTCAGCGACGGCAGCATGCAAATCCTCCAGTCCGTGACATGGAGTTCCTCGAATCAGGCAGCGGGCACGATTACGAATGATGCGAGCGATCACGGCGTGGCTCTTGCGTTGGCGGCGGGACAATCCACGATTACAGCGAGCGCAGGCTCGATAAGCGGCTCGACCGTTCTAACAGTGCAGTAAAAATACTGGGTTTCGGGCGGCAGTTTAAAAGTTGAGGTTTGTGAAAACTTCGGAGTCCGCTCTTGGGACTCCCCAGCAAACCCTGCCCCAGCCATTTTTGTAGGATTGCGATGCTTACCCCGGCCAGGACATGATGCCAAGTCGCGAATGTCATCCGCCATTTGTGTGTATTGACCGCATGCCTCTTACAGAACAATTTGCCATCGCGGACTACGCGGTTCTTACACTTGATTCCGGCCCTCTCTCTCCAATGCTCTTGAGCTTGTAAAGGAAGTGTTCCTCCGGGTTCCCATTCCCATTGTAAAAAAGCAGGTCGCAGGTCGCGGTGGCCTTCCGGGCTTTCAAAACATCTATGAACCAGTCGTCCAAGTCGGGAATCTCCCGCTCGTCAAAGTCCTTTATGTTGAAGCCACGAACACCACAGCTAGGGCAGCGACAATCCGGCTTGGCGGTGACCCTAGCCGAACGTGCTCCGATTTTCTCGTCGTCCCAAGTCATGTGTGAGGTTTCCTGCTCCCTGACGCCTGTAGCCAGCAGGAATTCAATCAGGAACCTTTCGTCCTCATCGGCTACAGCCAACATTTTGATCACTTCTTCTTCTGTGTTGCAATCGACGATTTTCTTGATCACTTTGGGCAGGTCGCCCTTCTTCATCAACTCAGGTATTCCCTGGAGCTGGAGGAACGTCTCAATGGAATCGATTCGTCGCGAAGCGTCTTGGGAGATTTGCCGTTGTCCTTGAGGTAGGCCATAAACAAGAACAAAGTGTCGCGGGTGATCTCGTCAACGTAATGTTTCTTGGTGACGGACGCAAAAAGCTCTAGCAACCATTTGGTGCGCTTTGCGGCTTTCTCGCCACGACGAGTGCGAACCTCCGCTAAGTACGACTCGATAGCAAGCGACACGGATTTGCGGACCACAGGCTGCTCAGACGGTTTACCTCGGTCCAGTGCGGTCTGGCTGTTGCGCTGTTCGTTTAGCGCCAGCGCCAATTGCGGCCCGACACACTCCCACTTGCGCTTTTCATCTTGCGTGAAGTGCAGATAATACGGACCCGGTTCAAAGGGGCCTTCGATGTTCTGGCGATACCGCCCGCTTCCGACCTTGCTGACGGAAACGTGTCGGTTCTTGGCCCCATGCATGATCAACATCCAAAGAGTAGCTTCTGCTCTGCGTACCATTGTCTTCTCCCAAAGATTTATTACTGGCTTTGGGCGAAAACAATGAATATGGCGGGGATATCGGTAGTAATTGCGGTAGTAAAGTCTCTAGGCCGCTGATTCTAAAAGTTTGGCTGGGAGGCCTGGATTGGACTCCACGACTAGCAGAAAACCACTAAACACCGCTAAATCCCACTGTTTGTTAGCACTTCCCCCGATGCCTTGCTGTAACGCCGAGTCAATCCTAGATCATCTCGGACAGCAAAATAAAGCGGCCGATTCGGCAACGATTGTGGAAGGCGTCTACCAGAGGTAGTAGCCAAAATTGTGCTCGAACTGATCTTTCGAAAGGCTGAAAGTTACGAAGGAGCCCTTCTTCGCATTAAGAACGTTCCCCGAGGCCTAATTGTAATCAACTCTGACATTAGAGAGGAATCGCGGAGGCGCTTTACCATTGCTCACGAGTGTGGTCATTTTCTGCTTCCCGGACAGCAAGACCTCTCGACCCCTTGTTCAAAGGAGCGGATTGAGAATTGGAGTGAAAAACTCAATCGCCCAGAGCTCGATGCCAATCGTTTCGCAGCCGAAGTACTCATGCCCAAGGATCTAATTGGCACGTACCTTCAGATCGAGCCCAAGATGGACTCCGTTCAATCGATTGCCTCGATCTGCGAGACTTCGTTAACGGCTTCAGGTTTCCGACTCATTGAATTAACAAGTTTTCGGGCGGCGATAGTGTGGTCTCAAAACAATAGGGTAGTTTGGTACAAGTCTTCGCCCGAGTTTGGTCGATGGATTCGAGGGGGAGAGTTAGGTAAGGAAACGTTCGCATTCGATTGCTTTAGGGGTCGACGCACTCCTCAAGAGCTTGAATCTCTGCCTGCGGCCGCGTGGCTATTTGAGAAAGGCCTTAAGGATGGAGCGCGAATTTGGGAGCACTCTGTGTTTTTGCCAGACCACGCAGCTGTGTTGTCGCTCCTGGTCATGCGGGGATCTGTTGAAGGACATGAATACCTCTCCGAAGAGGAAGAATCTGAATTAGACCCCATGGAGTTTACTCTCAGACGAAAACGATGGCCGTCGAAGAAATGATTCTCTGGCGGAGACAATACTGTAGCTGCTAACACACATGCCGGATAGGTGGGGTATTCTCGCCAACCCGCTAAAGAAGGGCTGATGTGAAGAGTCCGTCTACGAACAGATCCAAGAATGGACCTTGTTGTACTTTCGAAAAGGACTCCCTCGGGACGGCATCAGAGAAATTTGGCCTAATTATTGGCCTTTTCCACCATGCGGATAATCCACGGTATTTTCACTAACGCGGAATAGCCGCCTTATGCCCGGGAAATGCGATATTGTGGGTCACAGTTAGTACAGTGAAAGATAATTGGCGACTGAATGGCGGAGGAGGGGGGATTCGAACCCCCGAGACCCTTTCGGGCCTAACGGTTTTCAAGACCGCCGGATTCAACCACTCTCCCACCCCTCCGTTTCCTAGTTTAACCGGCAAGGCCCCGGGCTTCCAACAACGAAGACTTGGGCACCCTCAAAGGCATACTTCCCCCCTGCCAGAATTGGGCGATCTATATCGCGAACCTGTCGGTTATGGATCGGTCGGTTCTCCGTCTCGACCGGATTGAACAGGCCACCTGCCCAATCTTCTTGATATTGACCGGCGCCATTCTCCGTTCGCCACGCTCCACGCGCCGGAATGTTTCGTAAGGAATAATTCTGGACCCGGTCGAAAACAAGGTAGGCGCTTCGGTAGAATACACACTCCCTCCCCGGAAAAGTGCGTTAAATCTACTCCACTCTAACCGTGAATTGGGTCACAACGATTTTGCCTCCGGCATTGAATTCGCCGAACACGTGGTAGATGCCAGCGGATGGGAAAGCGAAATCCGCTGCCTCGATGTTCGGGCCGAATTTATCGGGGAGGAAGAGGTGTGAAGCGTGGACGCTCTCCCCCAATAGTTTGCCGGTGAGTGAAACCGGAAGGAGCCCGTGGATATGGAGAAACCCCATAAGATCATCGCGAATGATGCTGATATGCATGGGGACTGCAAGGTACGGGTTCATCTCTGTAAATGGCTTGCCGTTCTTTTCGATGTGGTAATGGAAAGTCGCAGCGGCGCCCGCCTTAAGTCTGGCCGGGGATGTCTTGAGGGTCACGTCGTAGCCATCTACATTTTCTTGCGACGAAAAGGATTCACTCGCCGGGGCGCCCATCATGCTGGATGACCCAACGTTGAGGTAGAACTGATCGGAAAAAATATAGGCCCTTTCGGTGTAATCCACAGAAACCAGATATTCCCCCGGTTTAGGGAAAGTGTAGCGCGTGGAGAACTCCGCGGTTTTGAGCATTTCAGGCGTAATAGGGCCGAGATCTTCCGCATGGAGATGTGCGAAGACGGAGAAATCCTTGCTCGCGATAACCACGTGAAGGATGCGATTGTGATCAAGAACAAGATCCTGGACAGGATTCCCCTGGTAATCGCGCAAGGTGAAGGTAATCGTCGTCGGAACATTGGGTTCGAGAGTTGCAGGGGTGGTTGCAAGTTGAGCTCTTGCCCGCGCAGGTCGAACAAAGTAAGAGAACTCCCGGGCGTCTACGAAATGAAATTGGCCGAGCCCGAGTCCCACGGTGCAGCCGGGCAGAGCGAGGTCCGACGTCGCCTCCCCGGCACGTTCGGGAACACTCTCATGCCAGACGTTCATGATATTTGTTTCCTCGCAGGCCCGCTGAAATGGACTCGCCAGAACGCCGGAATACACTGCGGGCAATCCTCCACTCATGAAGATAATGATGCTGATGAGTATCAGAGGTGGAATCCAGGCACCTCGCCGCACGAAGGTTAACGGCGCGCTTACCGGGGGGACGTCTGATGCATCGCGCACGAATTGGTTCCGTTGCGTAGATTCGTGATAGAGGACGACCGACGCAGCAAGGATGATGAGCGCGACAATCAGATGAATCACTTCAAACGACCCGAAGGTCCTGTCCGCTGAGTGCGCGTCACTCTCCTCGATTTCCTGCGGATAATTTACAGGGAATGACGCTGTGGCATCGTAGGCTCCTGCTCTTTGGGCGGCAATATTTACCGTCCACATCCCTGCGGGAGTCAGCAGATTTTTTCCGAATACAAATCCTCCGGCAAATCTCTGGTCGACCGGAGCGACAATCGGGCCGACACCCGACGCTTGGTTCGTAAGCGTGACGACTATATTTTTCACATCGGCGCCGGTCTTCCTAATCGGGTCCCCGGCGATCACCAGAAATTTGCCGCTTTCCGAAGGCTGCTCTGTGAGCGAGAGCGCTATTCCCTGGCTCACGGCGTACCGCGCAAAACTGTAATGAGGAGCAAGCGGAGGCGTGGTGATGATCAGCAGCGAAGTGACCGCAAGGATGGCGACTCCGAATGCCGTCTCCGCGGGCAGCGTGAAGCCGATCCACGAGAAGAGGCCAAGGAGCCGAGTTTCGTCTTTCTTCCGGATCGCATCCACGATTTCGGGCTCGCAAAACAATTGCGCACAAAATCGAAAAACAAGCAGAAATACCGCCAACACCGAAAGAACGAAAAATCGTTTTCCCCAGTCTGTCGTCAGCACAAACGAGAAATTTTTGAGATGGAGCCACACGACGTAGACCCCCGTGACGCCCGCAACGCCGAACGCGACACTCGCGATTCTGGAAAAGGCCGTGAGAACGAACGCAGCCACCCGAACATTTCGCGTCTTTCCGATCAGCGGAGACAGCAGCGCCATCAGCGCAATGATTCCGCCAATCCAGACATCCTTAAAAAAGAGATGGACGAAATTCATCAGCACGCCGAATGCCGGCGCGAAAGTGGAGGCGGCGGCGTGGCTGACTCGCGCCCGGGAGAAATCGATCAGCGCCAAAACCACGAATAGCGCATATTCGAGATTCGAGATCCGTTCAGCTGAGAATAGCCGCTTGCGCATTCCTAGAAACGCAATCAACAAACAGGCCGCGCCAATCATGCGATATACGGTGTTGAGCGCGGAGGTGGTGGTGATGAAGGAGCTCCAGGCCGCGGCGAATGTTGTTTCCTGAAGGGAAGCGAGATCGTTTGTTTTAAAAAGGAGATAAGCAACCCCGCCCGCAAGTGCCAGAAAACATCCGGAGAGGAACAGAAACTGGAATCGTCGAACGAACTCCGGCTCATCGGATTTGACTTCGGGGAAATGCCTGCGCATCGGGCGCCAGATAAACACGAGCACAATCAGTGCTCCTAAAATTAACGCGTCTCCGATGAGTTCGACCGCGAGCGTCAGGGCTTCAGGAACGCTGGAGCTATGAACCGTCTGAAATCCGCTGGCTTCCGTAGTGGCGCTGGGCCTTTCCTTACCCACTGAGAAGACATACGCACCTTTCGTGAAATGGCCGTCATCAGAAGAAATAACTTCCCACGAAACCGTGTAGCTTCCCGCGCCCTTGTCTTTCAATCCAACGCGGTAGACTCTGGGATCCGCTGGGTCAGGTCCGGAATTGGAGAGATCGGCGCGTGAACCATCCGGAGCGAGGATGATAATACTGGAGGCGCGCGGCTCCACGCGTTCGCTGAAGTGGATTTGCACTTCCGCCGGCGCCTTCGAAAGGACCGACGATGCGCCCGGAACATATTGCATGGGCGTGGCGTGCGCGAAGGCAACTTCTGGCAGGATCGAAATTACGATTGAGAAACAAAATATTCTGACAAATTTATCAAATCTCGCATGCATAACATCATTCGAAATCTGCAATGGGTCGCTTACTTCAAATTGAATCAAAAATAAGGGAATTCATCCCGCTTCGCTACCTGGTTCCTCGTCTGCGTGCGGCCCAATAACCCGCCAACAATCCCAAGATCGTGGTCACCAATAGAGCAGCGATGTACAGTGCCCGGCCATTTCCTTTCGTTCCAGAAATCGTTAGAGGAAACGTTGCGATTGCAAGCCGTTGCTCTCCCATATTTTTGTTGAAGAATGCCACGGTAAGAGTGTAATTACCCGGCTCCGGAAATGAATAAATTAAGAAGGTTATGGAAGGGTTGACGATCACATCGCAGTTGACCATCGATTTCCCGTTATGCCCAATGTCGACCCCGACATCCGTTGTAAGAATGACTGGTTCCCGCGTATCGCTTTGCAATAAATTGAAGTCGAATTCGATGGGTTGTCCCGCGACGGGCGCCGAAAGTTGATCTGTCCCAACATCAACGATCATGTCGCCTACGACTTTTTCGAGCCGCTGGCCGCCAAGGCCATTCGCGAATGCAGCTTCTGCAATCATGCATGCCATGATCATAAAAATAGCTCGCTTCAACTGTGGTACACCTACTTTCTTTTCAATGCTATTCCTGCAACCGCGAGTCCCAACAGTCCGCTTACGATCCCGGCGATACCTAATGTTTGCGCCCTAGCCGCCTGTCTGCCCGTCGCCTGAGAGCCGACCGTGAGATTTTGCAGACTCTGATTCGTTTCATACGAAGACGGCGACGGCTCGGGAAAACCCATGTTTTTTTTCGACTCCGGGCAGCCAAAAGCGCCAATCTTGCGAAGCCGCGTAATGGAGTCGGAAACCTTCAATGGAGAATTATCTTCGGCAGTCTCGGAAACTTCACCGGTGACGCACGTGAATAGGAGATCGACGGAGTTGTGATCGATGGTTCCGAAGATGCGATAGCTATAGGTCGTCTGTACCGTGGGAATGAAGTTCGCGGCGTAGGACCCGGGAGTCTCGTCCGAAGGGTCGAATGGAAGCGTCTCCTTTTTGTCTCCCGCAGCCAGTTCCACTTTTAGCGTTCGGTCGAGCCCGGGAATCGGCGTGCCTTTGCCGGCGGCATCGCCTGCCGGCCCGGAGAGTCGCGTTACGCGCAGGTCAACGCCAGAAATATTGTCTACGAGGAATGGTTCGTTCAGCGAACCCACGGTCAGGAGATAATACTTGTCGCCAATCTTAAAAGTGTCGCGCTCGTGCGCCGCGGCCGACGGCGCAAAGTGCAGCAAGGCGACCGCAAATACGGCCAGGTGTAAAGGTGAGAATTGTTTTTTCATGATGATTCGGCGCTTGTGTAAGCAGACGGCGAAGTGAAGATCATTTTGGGGCGGCAATACGCCTGTGCCTAAATTAGGACTTGAAGTTCTTGAACCGGAATTTCCAACGTAACTGATTTTCCGTAGCATGGTACGCCTCGCCTGCATGCGACACAACGAAATTGTCGCACGAACGGGTTCCCGGCGGTTCGGTGGAACCCTTGGGGGCCTAATGGTTTTCAAGACCGCCGGATTCAACCACTCTCCCACCCCTCCGTCTGCTAGTTTTACCGGCAAGGCCCCAGCCTTCCAACAACGAAGACTGGGGTTCCCTTAAAGGCATACATTCCTGGCTGCGAGAATTATGCTATTAATATTGGCGACATTGTCGATGATGGATCGTTTGGTTCCCGGTCTAAGTTGGAATGGCCTAGTCGCCCGCTCACTGTCGTCGGTTCCGAGCATGCATCGGTTGGAAAGAAAGCCAGAACTGGATACGTACTGACAAAATGCCAACACCGATTCCGTATCAATTGGACATATTGGGTGGCCTTCCGTTTGAAAATCTCATCCAAGAACTCCTGATAGCCGACCTTGGCCTGGGGGTAGAAGCCTGGGGTGGAAGCGCTGACCACGGCAAAGACGCGTATTGCGACTCCGAGCTCAATTTTCCTAATCGACATGTGACAAACACTGGCCCCTTTGTTTTTCAGTGTAAGTTTGTCGCTGGCGCGAATGCGACTGGAGCCAAGTTCGAAAATGAATTGATGGGTGCCGTACGTAAAGAAACTGAACTCATTAAGAAGAGGATAGAAAAGAAACAATGGGAGATACCAGAGCACTATGCACTTTTTACTAACGCGCCTGTAACTGCTGGTCAGCGTGAAAAGGTCAAAGCTCTGCTTAATCAGGCCCTTCCAAAGACGACCATTACCACTCAAGGTGCAACGGCAATATGCGGCCTTCTTGACGCCAACATTACAGTCGCCCGAGCGTTTCCCCAGCTCTTGAGCCTTCGCGATCTCACCGAATTGTTAAGAACGGTGGTCCACAACAGGTCAATCCAACGAAGCAAATCGGTAATCAGGGAAGCGGAGATCCTAACGAAGGTCTATGTCCCGACTGGTTCATACAGCCAAGCATGGCAGGTATTGGCAAAGCACAATTTCGTCGTGCTAGAGGGTCCCCCAGAAATGGGAAAAACCGCAATTGCGTGGATGATATCCGCAGTGAAGCTCACCGAGAAATGGGAAGCAATTGATTGCGATGATCCTGATGATTTCTTCGATGGCTATTCAGGCTCGAGAAAACAAGTCTTTGTTGCCGACGACGCATTTGGGACAACTGAATACGAAACGGTAAGGGGAAGCAAATGGGGTCGGCAGCTCCACAAGATATTACCCAGCCTGAACTCAACGCATTGGCTTATATGGACCAGCCGAATGCACATCCTGAACAAGGCACTCCAGGAGATGAGTTTGCAAGGTCAAGCAGCAAAGTTTCCAAAACCCGCCGAGATCATAGTCAATGCGAGCCGAATCAATCGTAGAGAACGCGCCCTGATCCTGTATCGACACGTGCGCGCCATGGGACTTGAAGAAGGAGCGAAAAATATTATTCGTCAGAATATCGCCTCGCTAATCGATAATACGCATTTTACGCCTGAACGCATTAGAAGGTTTGTAAATGAAGAACTACCAGACCTCAGCAAGAAGGTCATTGATGGTGAACTTTCCGTAAAGGATGTCCCAGAATTGGTTGAGAAGGCAATCGAAAATCCGACTGATCGAATGAAAAAGTCATACTCCAAGCTTGAAACGAAACACAAATGGCTATTGATCGCCTTACTTGACTGCGACCGCAATCCGCAAAGTGCTCAGTTGGAAATCGCATATCATCGATTCGTTAGTGCGCGAGAACCGATAGATGAAGAGATCCAGCTGCTAGAGGAGGGTTTTTTGCAAAAGACGCTCCAGTCAAAAGGCGCTGTCATTGATTGGATACATCCTAGCTATCGAGACCTGGTGATTCAAGAATTGGCAAGTGACGAAGAATCGGCCCAACTGTTCCTGGACAAATGCTCTATACATGGCATCCAGCTCGCAATCTCCGTTGCTGGGGGTGCGAGTGGAAAAAATCAGTTTCCTTTGATGTCGAACAAAAAGCATTGGGAAACCTTGCGCAGACGGTCAGTGACATTAATTAGGGAAAGTGGAAAAGATTTCACCGTCTGGCAAGTATTAGCAACCTTGCGAAATGCGATTGATTCGGCAAGCCACTTGTCTGCCGAACATGATGTATTA
The DNA here is from genome assembly GCA_963705015.1 of Terriglobia bacterium. GTDB lineage: Bacteria > Acidobacteriota > Terriglobia > Acidiferrales > UBA7541 > Palsa-360. Next base: position 2,197,204 of record CAVPIN010000002.1, on the reverse strand, counting down.
GCTTCGATCTTGAACGATTGCTGCGTCGCCGCCAAAGACCGTTTAGACGAACTCGGCGAACCTGTATCCCCCTTTGTCCTGAAAATGGTCTATAAGTGCACAATGCTTCTCAATCCGCCTCCGCCCCTTCCGGCATTGTATTCATCCTGGACCGAGGTTGAGACAAGGTTTGAACACACCTTTAAGGCTGCTGCCGAGGAGAATGAATTCGTTGAGGAAAACGCATTGGAGGAATGGGCTTCATTGCTCAATATCGTTTCAAAGTGTGATCAGCGATTGTTAATTAAAACCGGTTTCCCGGAAGAATATGCACCAAAACTTGGAAAGCTTTGTTCCTTGATACAATCCGAATTGGACGCAATTGAGGCGCCGAGAGATGAAGACAGGATTATCGAGGAATTAACGAGGCTGACTGAAATCCAGACTGCCCTAAAGAATTTGTTGGGAGTGATCCCGAAGCTCGACGGGAGAATTAAACAAACCAGCCGAAAAGTGCAAAAAAAGGCTGACAACCTGGAGGCGAAGAAGGCAGAAATCGAGCAAGATGAAGACTCTGATGAGCTATCAAATTCCGATGATTGGAAACAACAGCAGGCCCTCGACATAGAACGTTTGTTCGCTGACCTATAGGGTCCACCGTCAGCAAACTCTGTTTCCTGTAGAAATGCTGGACAGCGCCATGCCATAAGTTAGAATGACACTCGAAAGCGGCGGGCGAATTGTCCGTCCTTCCAAATTACGCTCGAAGTCGCAAATTTTCCCCAGAACTTTTGCAGTCCTGTTTATGAAGGAAAACTCGATGTCCCTTGACAGCAGTGCTCGCGGCGTCTTTGTCATCGCCCCCACGCCTTTTTTAGAAGATGGCCGCATTGACGCGCCTTCCATCGATCGAATGGTGGATTTCTTTATGGAATCTGGCGCGACGGGCATCACCGTACTGGGCCAGATGGGAGAGGCATCGAAGCTCGACCAGCAGGAAGCCGTCGAAGTGGCTTCGCGCATCATCCGCCGTTCGAGTGTGCCTGTCGTCGTGGGCGTCTCATCACCCGGCTTTGCGGCGATGCGCTCGCTTTCGCAGGCGGTCATGGATGCTGGAGCCGCGGGAGTCATGATTGCCCCGCCAGTGCAACTGAGGACGGATGACCAGATTGTCGGCTACTATCATCAGGCTGCGGACGCGATTGGCCGGGACGTGCCGTTTGTGATTCAGGACTATCCGCTTACCTTCAGCGTGGTGATGGCGCCTGCCGTGATTCGCCGCATCGTCACCGAAAACTCTTCGTGCGTCATGCTCAAGCACGAGGACTGGCCGGGCCTCGAGAAGATTTCGACGCTGCGCGGTTTCGAGCGCGACGGGTCCATGCGCCATATCTCGATTCTCTGCGGCAATGGCGGCCTGTTTCTCGATTTCGAAGTCGAGCGCGGCGCGGACGGGGCCATGACGGGGTACTGTTTCCCGGAGATGCTGGTGGATGTGGTCCGATTTACCGCGGCGGGCCAGCGCGACGCAGCGCATAACATCTTCAATGCGCACCTTCCGCTGGTTCGTTACGAGCAGCAACCCGGGATCGGGCTCGCGGTTCGCAAATATGTTTTGATGCGCCGCGGCGTCCTGGCGGCGGACGCGCAGCGAAAACCTGCGTCGGTACTCTCCGCCCGTGCCAGAGACGAGGTAGAGTATTTGCTTTCCTGCATCGCTCGCGTAGATAAACGTGCTGAGCTGGGGGCGCGTGCCGCTTCCGCGGATGCCGGCGTTGTCCACGACCCTAGGTCAGGTTATCGCGAGTAACAAAAGACGGAGCATTAACTTGGAAGTCTTCGCAGAATAAACCAACAATTTGAATCAAAGGAAGAATCGAAGATGAATTTGGGATTGCAGGGTAAAACGGCGCTTGTGCTTGGCGGGGGAGGCGGGCTCGGTCGAGCCATCGCGAAGGTGCTGTCGGCGGAAGGAGCGAAAGTCGCCGTCGCGGACATCGATCGCGGGGCGGCGGATCGTGCCGCTCAAGAAATTCAATCCGAAAGCGCGCCCTCGCTGGCGATTGCCTGGGACCTGGCCGATCTGTCTGCGATCGAGAAAAATATCAGCGCGATTGAGAACAGCCTCGGTCCGGTCGACGTGCTTGTGAATATCACGGGTGGTCCGCCACCAACTACTGCCTTCGGCCAGGCCCCGGATTTGTGGAACAAGCACTTCCAGTCCATGGTGGTGCCGATTATTGCGATTACCGACCGCGTGCTGCCGGGCATGAAGTCGCGCCGCTGGGGGCGCGTCATTACCAGCACATCTTCCGGAGTCGTCGCGCCGATCCCCAATCTTAGTATTTCCAACGCGCTGCGGCTTTCGCTTGTCGGCTGGTCCAAGACGCTGGCTCGGGAAATAGCACGCGACGGGATCACTGCCAATATTGTGGTGCCGGGCCGGATCGCCACTGACCGAATCCGTTTTCTGGACGAGGCTAAAGCCAAGCGCGAGGGACGACCGGTGGAGGCAGTGGCGGCGGAGAGCACCAGTTCCATTCCCCTCGGCCGTTACGGTAATCCGGAAGAATACGCCAACGCAGTCGCTTTCCTGGCCAGCACTTGCGCTTCCTACATCACCGGCTCGATTATTCGCATCGACGGCGGCTTGATCGCGAGCATCTGAGGGATTGGGCCGCGGGCAATAGAGTCTGCGTGAGAACTGCGAAATCGGAACGTCAGCGGCTAAAGCCGGACTGATTTTGCAGGTCTTATGTCGTGGCTAAAGCCACGACCCACAAAGATTCTCGAGTTCTCACACAGGCTCGATCGTCGTGCCTGCTGCTTCCGAACGGGAGGGCCAATGGACGTCGCCATCGATCAAGAGTCGATCGACCTGCGTGCTCGCCGCCGCATCGCGCGCCGGCTGGCGCCCTTCCTCTTTATTCTTTATGTGCTCAATTATATCGACCGCGTAAATGTCAGCTACGCCGCGCTGCAAATGACGGGCGAACTCCATTTCTCGAATGCCGTATTCGGATTTGGCGCGGGAGTTTTCTTCATCGGGTATTTTCTGCTGCAGATCCCCCAGACGATGCTGGTCGAGTTGTGGAGCGCGCGCAAGTATATCGGCGTCACCCTGATCGGTTGGGGCGGGCTGGCCACGCTCACCGGCCTGATCTCCAGCGCGCATGAATTTTATTGGATACGATTTTTGCTGGGGGTGGCCGAGGCGGGTTTTTTTCCCGGGGTCATTGTCTATCTTACCCACTGGTATACATATAAGGATCGGGCCAAAGCGGTCGCCATGTTCATGCTGGCCATTCCGATTTCCAACATCATTGGCGCCGCGTTCGCCTCTTTCCTGATGAAGATTCACTGGCTCGGCTATGGCGGCTGGCGATGGCTGCTGATTCTGGAAGGAGGGCCGGCGGTGATCGCCGGGATGGTGACCTTCTTCTATATGACGGACCAGCCCAAGGATGCCAAATGGCTTGCGGAAGATGAGCGGAATTGGATCGTAGGGGAACTGGAACGGGAGAAGGCAGCCAAGGCCAATCAGAAGAAGCTAAGCATCTGGAAGGCGATGCGTCACCCCCAGGTGCTGCTGCTCTCTGGGGCGTACTTTTGCTATATCACGAACAGCATCGGCTTGGGCATCTGGCTGCCGAAAATCGTGCAGAGAATTTCCGGACGTAGCACGCGGGAAGTCATCCTCATTTCAGGAATCCCCTGGCTGGTCGCGGTGCCGGCGATGCTGATTTCGAGTTCGCATTCGGACAAAACCGGCGAGCGGCAATGGCATGCGGCAGTGCCGATTCTCATGGTTGGCGTGGCGCTGGCGCTGAGCCAGTGGGCGGGAAACCATCTGGTGTTGGCCGTGGCCATGTTCTCCGTCGCGACCATGGCGCTCTACGCATTCCCGTCGCCGTTTTGGACGTTGCCAACGCTCTTTCTCAGTGGTCCCGCCGCCGCGGCCAGCATTGCGTTCATCAACTCGGTTGGAAACCTGGGCGGGTTCGTCGGTCCGTATGCGATTGGATTTCTCAGCGACAAGACCGGAACTTACGTGGCGGGCATTTTTTATCTGGTTGGCTCGGGACTTCTTGGCGGCTTGCTCGTGCTGTCCTTGCGGTCCAGCTCATTGAATGAGCGGGCGGCAGCTTCGAGCGAAAGCTCTCGTAGTGCTGTTGCGGAGGGGGTCTCGCCGGCGGCTGCAATCAATCAGCCAAGAGATACTTTAAAATAGCAGGCTTATTGGGATCATGCCCTTTTGAATCTTCTATCGGAGATGAAGATAACTCATGAAAATACTTCTTGCGATCGATGGATCAGAATTTTCAGAAGCAGCCGTAAAAATGCTGATGGCGCAAAATTTGCCGCAGACTGCGGAAGTGCGGGTGTTGCATGTGGTGGAGCCGCCTTCTCTATTGATGGGCCGCGAAATGGGGGCGCATGATCCGGAGTTCGAGGCAGTCTGGAATGCCCTGCGAGAGCAAGCCAAAGCACTGGTGGAAAAAACCACCGGGATATTGCGGAACGCGGGCTATAAGGTCACTCCGGCTCTTGAAGAGGGCGATCCCAAATCCAAAATCATTGATGTCGCCGCGGAATGGAAAGCCGACTTGATCGTGCTCGGCTCTCATGGACGCAAAGGCCTGAGCCGCTTCTTGATGGGAAGCGTGGCGGAGAGCGTGGCCCGGCATGCCAGCTGTTCGGTGGAAATTGTCCGGCTTCCTTCTGGTCGATAAACGCATCCAATCGCATGTCGCAAAGGAACCGTGGTTGATCTGCTGGGTTTCCGTGCGTCACGTATGACATTCGCCAACTATGAGTACGAAACTCGCCCGACGGTAGTTATTGAGATTGAGGCGGGATTGTGACAAAAATTAATCGGGAGCCTTACGCTTCGAACACGTGCTAGGAGAAGAAAATGCGATTTCGAATACTCGTCTTGATGCTTGCAGTTTTAGTGGCTCTTCCGATTTTTGCTCAGGCGCCTCCGCCATCGTTCGCGCCGCCCCAACTCGACCAATTAGTGGCACGCATCGCGCTGTATCCGGACCCGCTGGTAGCGCAGATTCTTGCGGGCGCTACCTATCCCGACCAAATTCCCGACGCGGCGCGCTGGGCGGATCAGCACCATTACCTCACCGGACAAGCTTTGGCCGACGCGATCCAGGGGGATCAACTCCCGTGGGATCCCAGCGTTCAGGCCCTTCTGCCATTTCCATCCGTTCTGCAAATGATGGCCTCGGACATGAACTGGACCACCGACCTGGGAAACGCTTTCCTGGCGCAACAGCAGGAGGTGATGGACGCCGTTCAAAGGGAACGGAAGAAGGCTTACGACTACGGGTACCTGCGAAGCAACGGTCAGGTCGTCGTCGGCGGTGGACCGTACATTACGATCATGCCCGCCAACCCAGGCTTCGTCGTCGTGCCGTACTATGATCCGCGCGTCGTTTTCTTCGCCCCGCGGCCCGGCTTCGTGGTCGGCGGCGCGATCCGCTTTGGCTTCGGGGTGTCACTGGGACTATTTTTCAGGCCTTGGGGCTGGGGCCCGGGGTATGGCCGTTTTGACTGGGGCCGCCACGCGGTGATCATCAACAGTGCCCCTTGGGGGCGTACCTGGGTCAACCGCGGTGTCTATGTACATCCCTACGCGGGCGTGCGGCGCTTTGCGCCAGGGCAGCGGGCCCCCGAGCATCACGAGGTGCATGAACGATCAGAGCGCGAGCGCACCGCAGAAGAACATGGACGCAGATCGCCCGAGGAACATGGCGGCGAACACGACAGGCGGTAGAGTGCGCCCGTGTGAATGCTGACACCTTAACCCCCGCCCTTCTTTTAGGGGCGGGGGTTCCGTTTCAGTGCCCGAACGTGGACATGCCCGCGTGTTTGCTCGCGCCGGAGTCAATGGGGGGTTGAATTTCACGCACTGCGGATAATCGCTCCAGAGCGTCGGCGATGCGACGAATGTGAAAAACGATCAGCTCGGTTTCTTCCGATTGCTTGATGGTGACGTACCTTCGCCGACTGAACAGGGCAAATAGACATACCACCAGAAGACCGATCACTACACATGCAGCGATAACCAGCCCTTCCCTCGGCAGGGAAAGCAGCGAATGTAGAAATGACATGGGAAAAGCCTCCCGGGCGGGCATCTCAAAACTACCACTGAATATGACCTGCGTGCAATACAACCTGTCCCGAAAGGACCGGAAGATTCGACATCGACCCGGGACTTCCGTTCGCACGACTTGGGGCCTTACCCGCTGACACCCTAAGGCATGGCCCTACACCCGTAATCAATACGAATCCAATGCACTACAACCGCCATTACTTTTGTGAGCATCAGAGTTAAGGTGAATTGTAGTTGAGCCGATGTGGATGTTGGAGCAGGAGACGCACATGATTCTGGTGCCTGTAATGATCCTGGCAGTTGTCGGTGTGGCAGTGCTGCTTCGTCCCTGGCCGTTTTTTCTATCACCCGAGGAGTCCCGCCAATATTTCGATCGCAATGTGGCCGTGTTGTTTGCCAAATGGGTCGAGCGGCAGGCCCGCGCCCGCGGACTCGCCGTTCGCGGCGTGGCGCGGCCGGTAATGCTGGAATGTCACAAGTGCGGCAAGGAATCCAACTATTTCGTCTATCCCGATGAAGTGTGCGAACGCTGCTGGCGCGCCAGCCTGAAGCCGGTTTCCATTCCCGCCAAGGAACATCGGCAGTAAATCCGCGGCAAAATATGCCCAAGGTTATAGATTGTGCCTTGCCCTTGCTGTGTAGGACAGACACTCTTGTCTGTCCCCCAGGGCCTTTCCTCGACTTGCGCGGACAGGCAAGAGTGCCTGTCCTACAAAAACCAGCTGCCTACTGACGTTTCCGGTTGCCCCACAGCAGCACGGCGATGCCCACGATCGCTGCAATGCCGCCGCGCACAGCCCACTTGGTCTGTCCCGTCATGAAACTGCCGGGTAACACGTTGATTCCCTGCAGGAACCAGACACTGCCAATGAAGACCAGCAGTACGCCCACGATGTTCGACGCGATTTTCATGTTTTCCCTCTAAATGTTCGTCCAGAAATTATTGCAGCCCCAACGCCTTTGCCGGATTGGTTTTGGACATGAGATCGATGTCTGCCTGCGAAAATCCTTCTTTGAGCAGAGCATTGAAAAACATCAGCATGCCATCGGGATGCAGCGGGTTTTGAGGCTGGCCGAGGTCGCTCGCGAGGATGCAGGAACTCTGGCCTAGGGCGCGAATCGCCTTGGCAAATTCGGGAATGGTGACGACTGCATTTGCTCCCAGCGTGGAGCTATACACAAATTCGATGAAGGCGCCATCGCGGACCGCCTGTTGCATCTGCGGAATCGTCATGCGTACAGGGGCGGCCATGGCGTGTGTGACGACAATGTGCTGCACTCCCCGCTTGTGGGCTTCGCTCACAATCAACAATCCATCCTCCGCCGAGGAATGGCCGGTTTCGAGCGTCAACTGATGTCTTGCGGCGATGTCAATCACCTGCTCTACCAGCGGAAGTAAATGGCCGTCTTTGGATATGGAAACAAACGGGCGGTTTTCCTTGCTGTACTTCACCTGATTCTCATTGTCGTAGGTGGGCATCCAGACAACTTTTCCGTAGCCTCCCTTCATCAGCACCATGCGCTCCACAGCGGCTGGATTGATTCCGCCGACGGTCAAGTTGAGGTCTATGCCTCCAAAAATTTCAATGCCCGGAACTTCCTCGCGGACGACGTAGGCCAGCGCGGCGGTGGATTCGTAATGATTCTTCAGGACCAGTCCGCGCATGCCTTTCTGCTTGGCCATCCGCGCCAGGTCGATGGCGTCGATCGAGCGCGGCACGCTGTCGGGGCCGGAATGGACGTGGATGTCGATCACGCCGTTTAAATTCGACTGCGCCTGCGCCGCTAAAGCGCAGAGAAAGAAATAGAGGCAAATCCAGACGGATCGTTTGGCCGATGGATGCCAAGATTGTGAGCGCATCTCATTCTCCTTTGTTCTGACTCAGAATTTGCATGCGTTGCAGCAAAGATCGCGGGTGCCAGCTTTATCTTAGTGCCAGCATTTTTAGTAGCGCCAGCGTCTCGCTGGCGATTTTTGTGCAAGCCAGCGCCAGAATGCCGGCGCGACGCCAGCGCTACAAATTCACAACTCAATCAACCCCGTTGCAAAAAGGGCCGCAGCTCCCGCACGTTCTTCATATTTTCCAGACCGAGAATTTTTTCGATCAAGGTATTGCACGTCGCCGCGCCAAGGACGGGCGTAATGAGGTCGCGGCATTTGGAGACGACTTCGGCGCGGGGCATGGGATTTTCCGTAGTGCCGCGGACCGCTTCGACGCGCTCGGTGAGCTTGGTGCCGTCGGTGAGCGTGACCTCGACAACAGATTCGCGGCGCGGCAGGCGGCGTTCGAGTTCCTCGTCGGGAATGAGCTGGACCTTGGCGCGTTCGCGGAGAACGGCCGGGTCCTGCATGCGCGGCTTATCGTGCGCCGCCGTGAACGACGCGGTTTTGTCGAGCAGCATCACGGCCACCATATATTGCAGGCAGATGTCCGGGAGCTCCCGATTGTTGACGACTGACGCCTCGCTCGCAGGAGAGCGCACGATCACCTGCTTCACCTGGTCAGCGCTAAAGGGATGCTTTTTCTGCATGATTTCCAGCGCGTCGAGCGGCGCCTGGATGGGCGATCCCACGGTCCATTTTTTGATGTTGGTGCGCACTATTTCGTAGCGCTCGCCGATCTTGTCAACCAGGCCCGTTGGATCGGCCTTCGGCGCGTAGGCCTGAAAGAAATTGTCGGCGCCCGAGAAAACGTCATCGACACCGGTCCAGCCCGATTGCACCAGCAGCGCGGCGCTGACGCCGTTGCGCGCTCCCATGCCGCCGAAGGCGAAACCTTTCTCGATGTGATCGGTGTCGCGTTGCCACACGGCAATGCCAGAGCATTGCTGCGCGGCGTAGTCGAGTACCCAGCGCATTTGCTGTGTATTGAGGCTGGCCATGGACGCAGCGGCCGCCGCGGCGCAAAAGATTCCGGCGACGCTGTGCGTACTCCTGTGCTCGGTGAACTGATACCCCGTGCCGCCCTTTTCGCCGCCCAAGGTCATCGTGACGCGCGTGCCCACGTCGTAGCCTAGCGCGACCGCGCGAAGGAACTGCAAGCCGCCGGCCCCGAATTGTTCGCCCGCTGCGAACGCGGCAGGGACGGTATCGCAGCCGGGGTGCGAGAGCGATGCGGCGTGCGAATCATCGGTCTCATCGGAGTGCGCGAGGTTTCCATTCACCATTGCCGATTCGATCGGGCCGCACAGGATTTTCGAACAGACGACCGTGGAATTTCCGCCGCCATAGCTGGTGGCGAAGCGCAACACGGCGCGTCCCGGGGGAAGCTGCGAGCCAGAAACCATGGCGGCAAACGTGTCGAGGATGTGATGTTTCGTTTTTTCGGCTACCTCGTCGGGCAGCGCGCGGTTGCGCGCTTCGCTCATGTAGGTGCTGAGCGTGGCCATCACCGGGCTGACGGATTCCGCAGCCAAGCCCAAGCCACCTGGAAACGCGGCCGCCGCGGCGACCCAGCCTGCGCGTTGCAAGACGTCGCGCCGGGTCAGGCCTTTGGCGCCGCTCGTTGCCAGTTGGTGCGCGGCTTGATGCTGTCTCATGGAAGGCGCTTCCTCTTCAAGATTCGTTTGACCGTGGCTGCATTGTAACCGAGATTTCATTTCCGGTGCGTCGGGCATGTCCACTTCCGGAAGCATGTGATAGTAATAGGGTTTCAACGAAGGGATGATGAGGCTGCAGTCATAGTAAGTAAAGGAGCGTTATGAGCTACGTCGAAAAACATCTTATCGCGGGAGAGAAGGTCGTCTACACGACTGGACTGCACTGGGTCGTGCTCCTCGGGCCGGCAGTCTTGAGCTTGCTTTTCGGCGCGCTGGGAGTGGCCTTGCTCGTGGGTTCGGCAACTAACCACGGCGCGCAACCTGCATCGTCCGCTGCGATGATGGCGGGCGGTGTGATTTCTCTGGTCGTCGCGGCGATTTGCATTGTCACCGGCATCCTGAAGAGGAACGCGACGGAAATGGCCGTGACTGACAAACGCCTGGTCATTAAAGTCGGGGTGGCGGGCCGGCGGACGCTGGAACTCCTGCTGCAAAAAGTGGAGAGCATCGCCGTCGAGGAAAGTCTGATGGGAAGAGTGCTGGGCTATGGAACCGTAATCGTTCACGGGACAGGGGGCACGCCCGAGCCGTTCGACCTGATGGCGCATCCCATCGAATTCAGGAAACAGGTTCAGCAACAGATCGAAAAATTATTGGATAAATCGCGCTGAGTCTCGGGATTAGTCGGGCAGAACGTTCGCGAATAAAGTCTAGCTCGGTCTGGAGTCGGCGGGTGGGCCGGGCCAATCCGCGGGGATGAAATCAACGCCCCAGAAATGTGGCGCGGGAGTGAGAAATTCGAGCCCTACGCGCTGGCCTTTATCGTTGGCATCACCGAGAAAGACGATCCGGCATTCCTGCTCCTCCTGCGTGAATGGATTGGTGAGAACGATCATTGCGTCCATATTGAGCGGCTGATTGAGGTAGAGCAGGCCGCCGTGCGCATTGATCACAATCGTCTCGCAAGTTTCGCGGAAGCGCCGAGCGTCGGAATTCTTTCCCGCGGCGACCACGCGTACCTTCATGAACACCCGTGTACTGCGCCGGACCTTATCGACCTCTGTCTGATGCATGATACTTCCATGCTGCGGCAGTTCCATTTTGCCGTCAACGAAAGTGTCACAACCCTGTTCCCGTCTTGCAACGTGGGCGCGGATCGGGGCTTCACGGCGCGGCACATTCGTTTCCTTGTGCCTGGGGTCGGGTAACGCGCTATGATTCCTCCGATTGTTCATCTTCCTGGGAGCGGCTCATGAAACTGACGGAATATATCGACTCGAAGCGCGAAGAGCACCTGAATGACCTGTATGAATTATTGAGGATTCCGAGCGTCAGCGCCCAATCCGAGCACAAGCCGGACATCGAACGCGCGGCGAAATGGGTCGCGGACCATCTGCGCGCGGTGGGACTCGATAATGTCGAAATTGTGCCCACGAAGATGCATCCGCTGGTTTACGGCGAATCGTTGCATGCGCCGGGGAAGCCGACGGTTCTGTTCTACGGACACTATGACGTTCAGCCGGCCGAACCGCTGGAGCTGTGGACTTCGCCCGCCTTTGAACCCACAATTCGCGGCGGCAACTTATATGGCCGCGGCACGGCGGACGACAAGGGACAGGTGCTCATCCACATCCGCGCGCTCGATGCGATCGTCAGGAACACCGGCAAGCTCCCCATCAATCTGAAGGTGATGATCGAAGGCGAAGAGGAAGTTGGCAGCGTGAGCCTGTGGGACTTCGTGAATGCGAACAAGCCCCGCCTCAAGGCTGACGCTCTCGTCGTGTCCGATACGGGGATGCTGGCGCGCGGTGTACCGTCGATCACCTACGGGCTGCGCGGACTGAATTATTACCAGATCGAAATCACCGGCCCGGCGCAGGACTTGCACTCCGGGATCTTCGGCGGCGCGGTGCCGAATCCGATCACCATTCTGTGCGAGTTGTTTGCAAAAATGCACGATAAGAATTCCCACGTTACCATTCCCGGTTTTTACGACGACGTCGCGAAATTATCGAAAGCCGAGCGCAAGGCGCTTAACTCGCTGCCGTGGAAGGCCAGCGAATTCCGCAAGACTGTCGGCGCGCCGGGGCTCTCCGGAGAGAAGGGATATTCGATTGTCGAACAGCTCTGGACGCGACCGACGCTTGAGCTAAACGGAATCTGGGGCGGCTACACGGGCGAAGGCTCGAAGACCGTCATTCCCTCGAAAGCGTATGCGAAATTTTCCACGCGCCTGGTCCCGAACCAGAATCCGGAGAAGATTACGCGCCTCGTCGAGCGGCACATCCGCAAACTGCTGCCGAAGACGGTGAAGTTCAAACTCGATTTGCACAGCCAGGGCAAGCCCTGGGTCGCTCCCTACACACATCCGTTTTTCGAGGTTGCGCACAACGCGCTTGAGAAAGGATTTGGGAAGCGGGCCGTATTTATACGCGAGGGCGGGTCGATCCCGTTTGTCACGCAGATGTATGACACGTTCAAGGTGCCGTGCATCCTGCTTGGCTTCGGTTTGCCGGATGAAAACGCGCATGCCCCGGACGAGCATATTGCGCTTGAAAATTATTTCGGCGGAATCAAGGCCGTCGCGCAGTTTTACGAAGGGTTGGGAAGCCTCTAAGGAACAGAAATTCTTTGCTTGAAAGCATGGCTCGACCGATATGTACGAGCCAGCTCCACGGCTGTTTTATCCGGTCCTAGATGGTGGAAAGGGAAACGTGGCGGCCGCGCGCGAATTCCTCCAGCGCTGTGTTAGCGGATTTAATAATGCCTAACGCCTCCGAGACACCCTCCAACTTCGAGCCGGGCACGACGACGTAAAGTTCGTCCTCCCCTATGCCCGTGTACACGCGATTCCCGATGCAGCCCAGGGTCGAGACCGTGCCATGAGCCATCGCCGCAGGAAGCGCCATGCAACTCGGGCGGCCGAGCAGCGGCAGAGAAGCACTGGCGCCCGCGCGGATAGCGGCTTCATTGAGCAGCATCGCGGAGGAAGTCTTGCACGCAAAGAGCACGACGCTAGGCTCCACGGGAGTATCTCCAAGAGGCGCGTACACAATCGCGGCGGGTTCCTTGGGCAACCGCGGGATGCCGGGGACTTCTTGGGGGCGAACATATCCGAGATCAAACATCATGCCCAGCATCGTCTCGGTTTCTTTTACGCGATCAGGGGGCAGTTGCACGTTGTGCGTATACGCCCCCACGGCACAATTGAAGTGATCGGCCGGCAGCGTGTAAAACGTGCGTCCCGCCGCAGCCAGCCGCCAGAAACTGCACCCCGCCGGCTCAGTACCTGAAAATTTTGAAACCCCGGCGGGTTCCGCATCCAGGAATGTGACAGCAACGGGACGCTGCTTCATTGCGAGGCGGGTCGCAAATTGTTTTTCCAGTGCCTTCCAGTCTGCCATGTGTTCTCCTCGTGAAAAATGAACGGCAAGAATAACACATTGCATAATCGAATGGCTCTCCCGTCAGGGGAAAACTGGACGCAGTGGGAAGTCAAATGGCATTTTGCGTGTCGGGCCGGCACATGGACAATCCGCATGTACGGCAGTTCCATTGACGTGCACCTCTGGAAGCCGCGTGAATTATGGCTTTTTGGATGTTTTTTCTTGCGTTGTGCGGACTCTCCCCGTATAGTGCTCGCCGTGCGTGGCTGGTACTCTTTGAGTGGCCGACGCGCCTGCAACACTTAACTCTGAGGAGGAGAACGAAACTAGATGGCAAAACCAATGAGCAAGTCCAAGATCGTCGCGCACATCGCCGAGAAAGTCGGAACGTCGAAGAAGGTCGCGGCGCAATTCTTCGAAGAACTGTTTAAGCTGGCGGTCAAAGAAGCCAAAGGCGGCGCGGGGAAGTTCGTGATTCCGAACATCGGCCGCGCGGTGAAGGCGCACCGCAAGGCGCGCATGGGTCGCAACCCGCAAACAGGCGAAGCGATCAAGATCAAGGCGAAGACCGTCGTGCGTCTGCGCGCGGCAAAAGCGTTCAAAGACGCCGTTCTCGGATAATTCGCCCGTTTTCAAAACGCTCCTGTTTTCTCCGATTAACGCGGGGCTGGGTGTCTCGCCGTAGTTCCGAAGCTACTCATACGGCTGCCGGATGCGTGTTCATCGCCGGCGATTCACCTGGCACCGCTTCAACCTTGACAGTGCTCTTCCTGCGCTGCGTCTATTGCCCCGGGCTCCCTCCCTTCGGGGCATTTTTTAAAGCAAATGTGTTGGACGATGCAGCGCCGCCTGCCACGATGTAACTCCGCTCTGAAAAATTCTTCGGTTCGATTGCAACCTGAGTTATCTTTGAAGTGTGACGACGGAGTCCACTAATATCGCTTCACGATATTTACAGCGGCGCGTGCTGCTGTTGAGTCTTGTGCCTCTCGGGATATTGTTTGTAATCACGGTTACGCTCGCCCGCACGTATCATGTGCGTCAAGAAGGGCTCGCCCGGGACTGGTTTCGGAGGGGGAATGCAGACCTCGCGGCCGGCCAGCCGCGGCTGGCTTTTGAAGATTTTCGAAACGCGCTTTCCTACGATCCGGAAAATAACTTTGTCCAGCTCCGCCTGGCGGAGGCGTTACTTGCCGATGGACGGCTTACGGAAGCGCGGTCCTACTTTGCGAACCTTTGGGATCGTACTCCGGGCTCCGGAGAAGTGAATCTCGATCTGGCCCACCTCTCGCAGCGGACCGAGGACGCGGAAGACGCGGTTCGCTATTTTCGAAGCGCCATTTACGGTAGTTGGGAGAAGGACCCATCCCAGCAGAGACGAAACGCGCGCCTGGAGCTGTGCCAATATCTGGTTGCGCTAGGCCAAGCCAGCGACGCCCAAGCGGAGCTGGCGGCGTTGGCCTCGGATATTCCTCCTGAAGATGTGGGCTTGCGCGAGGTGACAGGGCGTTTGTTCTTAAGGGTGGGCGAGCCTGGCAGGGCGCTCGCGGAATTTGAAACTGCACTGCAGACCTCCCCCCATGATGACAAGTTGCTGGAAGATGCCGGCAGGGCAGCCTACGCCGCCGGTGACTATCCAAAAGCAGAGACGTACCTCGCCAGGGCGGCTCGCGAAAATTCATCCGACGAAATAGTTGGCATACTGGATACGGTCCGGGAGGTCCTGGCAGCAGATCCATTCCAACCTGGGTTAAGCGATGAAGAGCGGTCGCGGCGTTCGCGGGACGATTTCCGCCAGGCACTTGAAAGCTTGCAGAAATGCGTGGGGACTGGGGCAACAAACCAAGCTGCTGGGCAGCCACCTTCCAATTTCGAAGTTCTCAGTAAGGATGCGCAAGAAATGAAACGGCGCGCGATCATCGTGTCGCTGCGCCGAAATCCGGAATTGCGGGAAGAAGTGATGCAATTCGCTTTTCGCGTCGAGGGAACTACCTCGCAAACCTGTGGGACGCCTTCGAACAAGGACCAGGCTTTGCTCCTCATCGCTAAGAAACACTCGGGCAGCAACCCGTGAGCGAACCGCGCGCACCGATCGAAGAAACGCCGATTCCCCCTCTGGGGGAGGCATCTCCTGTAACCGAACCCAAGGAAACTGCGCGCAAGTGGCTGCAGAGGGGACCGCGTTCGTTCACCCTTTCTGAAGGGAATCTATTTCTTCTGCTGGCCATCATTATCGGATTGTTTTCAGGGATGGCGGTCGTTTGTTTTCGCATCACCATCGAATGGGTTCGCCTAAGTCTGCTCGGCTCCGCGCTTGCTCCATCGGGTCTACGCGTTTTACTCGTGCCCGCGGCGGGCGGCTTGGTCGTTGCCTTTCTCGTTCAGAGATTTTTCCGGGCCGCGCGCGGCAGTGGCGTGAATCAAACCAAGGCGGCGGTTTATGTTTTTGATGGCTATGTGCCGTTTCGGACGGTCATCGGGAAATTTTTGACCTGTTCACTGGCGATCGGAAGCGGACACTCACTCGGGCCCGAAGATCCGTCCTTGCAAATGGGCGCGGGGATAGCCTCCACGCTGGGAAGGCGTCTGAAACTTTCCCGGGACAGGCTGCGTTTGCTGGCTCCGGTAGGCGCGGCGGCTGGATTGGCGGCGGCGTTTAACGCTCCGATTTCCGCGGTTCTCTTCGTCATCGAAGAAGTCATTGGCACCTGGAGCGCGAGCGCCTTGGGAGCCATCGTCTTGGCCGCCGTTTCAAGCGCCGTGGTGATGCGCGCGTTTCTCGGCAGCGAACCGATGTTTCGCGTTCCGCCGTATACTCTCGCGCATCCCGCCGAACTGTTGGCCTATGCATTTCTTGGAGTAGTTGGCGGAGTCCTATCGCTCGCTTTCACAAACATCATTGCCTATTTTCGCCCGAGGCTCAGCGCCTTGCCCGAATGGACGCGCTATGTGCAGCCTGGAATCGCCGGCCTGCTGATTGGGTTCGTCGGCCTCAAGATTCCGCAGGCCATGGGCACCGGTTACCCCTATATCGATCAGGCGCTTCATAATCAATATACATGGCAAATTCTCGCGGTCCTCGGGTTCGCCAAGATCCTGACAACGAGTTTGTCGTTTGTCAGCGGCACGCCGGGCGGAATGTTCGCGCCGACTCTATTTATTGGTGCGATGATTGGCGGAGCAATTGGGGGACTCGAACATCACTTTTTCCCTCAGGTCAGCGCCTCGGTGGGCCCCTTCGCTCTGGTAGGGATGGGGACTTTTTTTGCCGGTTTTCTTCGTGTCCCTATTACTTCCGTGTTCATGGTGGTGGAAACGACCGGAAATTATTCCATCGTTCTGCCGGTCATGATTTCCAACACCATCGCGTATTTGATTTCGCGCAAGTACCAGGATGTGGCGCTGTTCGACATGCTGGCGCGTCAGGATGGCTTGGAACTGCCTTCGATGGAGGAACAACGCGAGCAGGTGGTGCTCCGCGTCGAGGACGCCATGCGGAAACCTGAATCACTGTCACTGCAGGCGAGCGATACACTCGCTCGCGCCCTCCAAGTCGCTGAGACCGCGCCCGAGGAAAACCTGCTGGTTCATTTCCCCACCGGCCGCTGGGCTAGCATCATGAAGGGAGAGTTGCGCGCACAGGCAGCCGCACGACCCAAGGAAACCCTTCTGCGCGAGTTCATTTCCACGGCGCGCCTTCCAGTCCTGCATCCGGACCAGCGCCTTGATGACGTTTTACGGCTCATACAAGGGCATGCGATCCTTGCCCGTGGTCAGCCGCGCGGGTTCGCGAAGCCTGGAAGGAATCCTCTCGTTGCAGGACATCCTGCACGCCTATCAAAAGCCTGAATGATGTTTAATCAGTTGGTATAAAGTTAAAACGCTTTTACCATTCTGATAGTTTGCTGGCGCCAAGATTGAGGCAGATGGCATAATGCCTGCGGAACCTTAATGACTTCCAGCCTCAAACATTCCGGCCTTCTTACCGATCTGTACGAATTGACCATGGCAGCGGGCTATTTGGAAACAGGATTCGATGCCCGCGCGACGTTCGAATTGTTTGTTCGCTCCCTCCCTCCACGCAGAAACTATCTGGTTGCGGCGGGCCTCGATCAGGCGCTCGATTATCTTGAAAACGTAAGATTTTCCGATGACGAAATTTCCTATTTGAAGACGCTCCCCGTTTTTAGCGGCGATCGGGAATGACTTTTTTGGCTATTTGTCCCGCTTTCGGTTTTCCGGAGACGTCTGGGCGATACCGGAGGGCACCATATTTTTTCCCGGTGAACCTGTTTTGCGCATTACCGGGCCGATCATTGAAGCGCAGATTGCCGAAACGTTTCTTCTGTCCGCGATCAATTTTCAGACCATGATCGCCAGCAAGGCGGCGCGTGTGACGCAAGCGGCGGCCGGGAAAAATGTGATCGAGTTCGGCACGCGCCGCGCCCACGGCATGGAATCAGGAGTGCTTGCGGCGCGCGCCGCGGTGATCGGGGGTTGCATAGGATCATCGAACGTCGCCGCAGGGCATCGCTTCGGCATTTCGGTTTACGGCACGCAGGCGCATTCCTGGATCATGGCTCATGAGGACGAAGAAATCGCCTTCCGCAAATTTCTCGACATTTTTCCCGGCCAGGCCGTGTTGCTCGTGGATACCTACGACGTGCGCGCGGCGGTGGAAAAAATCATCGCCATGGGACGCAAGCCCAGGGGAGTACGGCTCGACAGCGGAGACCTCGCGGCCGACAGTAAATGGATCCGTAAGCGGTTGGACCGGGCGGGGTGGAAGGACGTCATCATATTTGCCTCGGGCGATTTGGACGAAGACCGCATCGCTTCCTTGCTGGCCGAAGGCGCCTGCATCGACGGATTCGGCGTGGGCACGGCGCTCGTGAATTCGAGTGACTCTCCCACCCTTGGCGTGATCTATAAACTTGTGGAGACGGAAATTCTTGGTGAAGTGCGGTCCGCCGCGAAATTCAGCACTGAGAAGGTGACCTACCCGGGTTGCAAGCAGGTCTATCGTTTCCGGGGCCCAGACGGAAATTTTGACCGCGATGTCATTGGCCTCGAGGGAGAAAATTTCCCGGGAGCGGAAACACTGCTCGATCCGGTGATGTCCTGTGGGAAACGCACCGTGCCACGCACGGACCTTTCTGCCGCGAGGCAACGCTGCCTCGAACAGAGATCCCGTCTGCCTGAATCTTTGCGCAGTTTGAGTGCAGAAATGGCGCATTACCCGGTGCGTTATAGCGCGAGTCTTGAGGATTTGCTGGGCCAAGTCCGGCGTCGCGTGGAGCGGGCGGCGCGTATATAATCACGGTCCCGATTTTGGAGGCTTGCGGAATGGTTTCACGTTCAGTAATTTTCTGGGAAGTCGACACGCAGGTCGATTTCATGTTGCCTG
Organism: Terriglobia bacterium; assembly: GCA_963705015.1. Lineage (GTDB taxonomy): Bacteria > Acidobacteriota > Terriglobia > Acidiferrales > UBA7541 > Palsa-360. The sequence goes on along the minus strand of CAVPIN010000002.1, from coordinate 2,178,765 downwards.
CGGGGAAGCTGTATGTTCCCGGCGCTGAAAAATTAATTCCCAACATAAACTGGCTGACGGATGCAGCTCGACACGGAATGGTTTTCATCGTGGGTGATGCCTGCTTTCACTCGCCGGGCGACGCGGAGTTCAAAACCTTTCCTCCCCATTGCGTACGCGGCACCCCCGGTGCGGAAATCATCGCTGAAGCATCAACGAACCGCATGTTGGTGATTCCTAACCGGATAGATGCGCCAATTCCGGAAGACCTCTCCACTTACCAACAGGTGATACTGGAAAAGCAGACACTCGATGTATTCGACAATCCGAATACGGATAGAGTCCTCGAACGCGTCGCCAAGTTCACTGACGCGGATGCGGAGATTTTTGTATTTGGTGTGGTCACCGAATATTGCGTTCGGCTGGCGGCCAAGGGACTGCTCGAACGTGGTCGCCGCGTGGCTCTTGTGCGCGACGCGATTGCCAGTCTGAAGCCGGAAGAGGGGCAGAAGGCAATTCAGGAACTCACGTCGCTAGGCGCCCGATTGGTCACCACCAATGAGGCGCTTTCAGCGCTAGAACAGCCTCGATCGCATTACGCATAATTTACAAGCCACTCTCTTCCTCCATGTGCTGAGATCTTCTCTGACGCAGGCCAAACTATTTAATACAGAGGGCATAGAGTGTGAACGCCGGGGTGAGTTGTCAGAGGGTCTTGAGGTAGGCCATCAAATCGTGAATCTGGTTGGGATTTAGGACCTGTTGGAACGGAGGCATGTCCTTGCCGCCGCTCAAGATCCATTTCTCCATGGAAGCGTCATTCACTTTTCCGCCATCCGGAAATTTCCCGCGTTTGTAGATGCCTTTCAGGCCCGGGCCGATCTTATTGGCATCCGACTCGCTGAAATGGCAAATGGCGCATCGATCCTTGTACACGCCCAAGCCTCGCGCGATCGCAGCAGACTCCCCGCCAGTCCGTGAATCGTTGCTCGCAGGATTGTTGGGCGGATTCTTGACCTGTGCCATTACTCCCGCTGACATAACTGCGATCAGCACAAGCAGAGATTTCAGTGTACGGCGATCGGTTCGGAGATGTTGTCCCAAGAGCTTCGACTTCCACCTACTTTAGAGTTTTACTGAGGAACGCCAGTGTGCGGTTCCAGGCATCTGCCGCAGCCGCGGGCCGATAGCTTTCCTTGATGCTTTCGTTTGCGAATGCATGACCCGCACCATCATATACTCTCAGGTCTACTGATTCCCCCGTGGACTTCATAGCCGCTGCAAAGGAATGCACGTCCGCAGCGGAAATCCCGCGATCCTCGGCGCCGAAATTACCGAGAACCGGCGCTTGAATCCTGGCAATCGATCCGCGGTCGGTTGGCATCGCGCCATAATTGACCACGCAGGCGGCAAGTTTCGGTTCATTCACAGCGAGTTCGAGCGCGTAGCCGCCCCCCATGCACCAGCCGACGGTTCCGATTTTCGTCTTATCAACATCGGGACGCGCGGCCAGAAATGTGAAGCCTGCCTCCAGGTCGCGCAACGCGCGGTCGTCGGGGACCCCGCGGCTGATCTCATGCGCTTCTTCCAGCGTGGTAGCAACGTCGCCGCGATACAGGTCTACGGCAAGAGAGACGTAGCCAGCGTCGGCAAGCTTGCGGGTCTGTTCCTTGACCCAGTCGTTGAGGCCCCACCACTCGTGAACTACGATCAGGGCCGGATGGCGTCCCGGTGAATCGGGCAGGACGAGATAGCCATTGATCGTTTCCGTGCCGCTCTTGATTTGCACCGTTCGCACTTTTAACGGGGCGGACGCGTGCTGGGCTGCGCTGAGGCCATTTCGGCGGGCAAGCGGAACGCAAGCCAGCAGGATGACGATGGCTAAGATTCGGGTAGACTGCTTCAAATCCGGGCTCTGCCGTCAGGTTTGGCCGCAATCAGAAACGGCGCGATCAAACTACCTTAACGTCTTGTCGAGAAATGACGTGCTGCGGGTCCACGCATCGGCAGCGGACTGCGGCCGATACGCGTCCTTATTATTTTCGTTTTCAAATGCGTGCGGCGCGCCGTCGTAAATCTTGATGTCCACGGACTTTCCTGCGCCCTTGGCCGCCGCTTCGAACGCCCTAACGGAGGCAGGCTTGATGCCCATGTCATCTCCGCCGAAGTTTCCGAGAATCGGCGCTTTGATATTGGCAATGGCCGCGAGATCGGTCGGTGGCGCGCCGTAATTCACCACGCAGGCCGCAAGTTTCGGCTCATGGACGGCGAGCTGGAACGAGTAGCCTCCACCCATGCACCAGCCGAACGAAGCAATCTTGGCTTTGTTGACGTCCGCGCGGGCGGCAAGGAAATTAAATCCAGCTTCGAGGTCTCGCACGGCACGATCCTGCGGCGTCCCCTGCATTAGTTCTTGCGCCGTCTCCGGGACGGTAGCGATCTTGCCGCGATACAAGTCCACGGCCAGAGCGACGTAACCGTCGGCCGCGAGCTTCTCAGTTTGCGTTTTCACCCAATCGTTCAGGCCCCACCACTCGTGGATCACAACGACCGCCGGATGGCGGCCCGGCGTATCGGGCAGCGCCAGAAATCCGTTGATCGTTTCATCGCCGCTCTTGATCTGCACGGTTTGCGTTTTCGGCGGAACCGCCGCCAGCAAAGCCGCCACAGCCATGCACACAGCCAGCACAACCACCGCGGAAATTCGCGCGGAATATTTCATAAGACACCTCCATTACATTGCCAAGGTGTGGAAACGCCGACATTCTATATCGCAATTGTCAAAAAGTCATATGGTTGGCGCGGCCCGCGACTACCTGCTTTACCGCATTGACTTGTGTAGTGTTACAGGCTACACTAGCAGAGTGAAGATTCGGAACCTTGCTCATAAGGGTCTGAGGCGTCTATATGAGCATGACGATCCAAAAGGCTTGCCACCTTCCAGCGTGGACAAACTCCGGAAAATCATCGCATTCCTGGATGCCATGGAGGATGCCAGCGAGCTGCGCACGATCCCGGTTTGGAAAGCCCATCTTTTGGCCGGGAGCCGGAAGGGCACGTGGAGTCTTCATGTATCGCGGAATTGGCGAATAACTTTCTGGATCGACATTACCGAGCGCGAAATATGTGACGTGAATTTTGAGGACTATCACTGAGATTAGGAGGAATGCACCTGTGTCAATGTTGAATCCACCGCATCCGGGCCAGTTCATCCGGACCGAAATCATCGAACCGCTCGGACTGTCGGTGACTGCCGCCGCTGAAGTCCTGCGCGTTTCCCGGCCTACTCTGTCAAGCCTGCTGAACGGCAAGGCAGGCCTGTCCGGAGATATGGCTCTGCGGATCGAAAAAGCTTTCGGCCCGAAAATGGATACGCTCATGCGCATGCAGTCTGCCTATGAAATCGCGCGCACCCGTAAGCGCCAAAACAAGATCCGCGTCCGCCGCTACCGCCGTGTAGATGTTGCGGCGTGAAGAAGGTCGATCGATGTGTGCGAGCCGGTCATAAATCTTCACTAACGCATCGGAAAACGTATGGTAGGCTGCCGGCATTGAGTATTCGTCCGGGGCCGCGCTCAACCCCAACGGAGGTCGCGATGCGTGCACCAATCTCATTTCTTCTGGCTGTCTGTTTCGCCCTGCTTGGTCCGGTCGCACAGGCGCAGACGGACAAGACCTTGGACATCTATGTGATCGACGTGGAGGGCGGCAATGCCACATTGTTCGTGGCGCCTTCAGGCGAATCCGTCTTGATTGATACGGGAAACGGCGGCTCTGCTGCAACCAGGGATGCGGGCCGCATCATGGCCGCAGCAAAAGCGGCCGGGCTTACGCATATCGATAGCCTGATCACCACGCACTGGCACACGGATCACTTTGGCGGCATGGCCGAACTTGCCGGGAGAATCCAGATACGCAATTTCATCGACCATGGCCCGAACGTTCAGCAGCCCAACCCCGCTGCCGATGCATTTTTGCAGACGACGTATCCCGAGATTTATGGCAAGGCCAAACACATGGTCGCCAAGCCGGGCGATAGGCTTCCGGTCTCCGGCCTGGATTGGCGCCTGGTCACCTCCGCGGGCGAAGCCATCACGACATCACTTCCCGGCGCCGGAAGTCCGAATCCGAATTGCGCGAGCTTCAAGCCTATGAATGACGACGGCGGAGTGGAGAACTCCATGTCCGTGGGAAGCGTCGTCACCTTTGGGAAATTTCGAATGGCTCATTTGGGCGATCTTACATGGAACAAAGAATTCAAACTGATGTGTCCGAACAACCGTATCGGCACCGTGGATCTGTGGGTGGTTTCACACCACGGCCAGCCCATTTCGAATTCCGAATTGCTCGTGCACGCGATTCAGCCGCGCGTGGCCATCTTGAACGACGGCACGCGCAAAGGCGGGCAGCCCAGCGCCATGAAGATTATTTATTCCTCACCGGGTCTCGAGGATCTGTGGCAACTGCACTTCTCGCTCCTCAGCGGGCAGGAGTACACCACGCCCGGAATGTTCATCGCCAACACCATCGATGACCAGCCGGAAACCATGCCCGTGGCACCGATGACGCCTCCAGACCCGGGACCCAATGTGCCGCCACCGCCCGCGCACAACGGGACGGCGTATTGGATCAAGGTATCAGCTCAGTCGGATGGCACCTTCACCGTCACAAACACCCGCAACAGCTTCAGCAAAACCTACAGAGCCAGAACGCGGTCAACTAATTGACTTTCGAGTGTGCGTATATTTGAAGAGGAAGAGGTCGAAAAGTATTTCGGGTGCCGCACCCTTCGGTTTGAAGGGTGCGGGTTTAGATTCTAGTGAGGCGCAGCAGTCCCCCAACCTCTCTATTTGCTGGCTCGCTCGTTCCCACCGCCCACGGTAAAGTAACCGACCTTATTGTTGGAAGGCGAGCCATACCACATGCGTCCTTGCGCATCGCGGAAGAATTCCCGAATCGTATTTTCCGAATGTGGGAAGGGATACTCGATTGTGTTTCCAGTCTTTGGATCAAAGCGGCCAAGCACGTCCATGTTATATGACGCGTACCAGATGTAACCGTTCGCGTCGATGCCCATGCCGTAGGGAGTCGGCGCAGGACCGGGCAACGGATATTCCTTGAAGGTTTGCGTCTTGGGGTCAAATCGTCCCATCTTTCCTGACGTAAATTCGCCGAACCACACGATCCCGTCGTCATCGATCTCCAGGCGCCTCGGAAACGATTTTTCCGTCGGCGGAGTAAACAACGATACTTTCAGCGTTTTCCAATCCACCATGCCAATTTGGTGGGTGTCCTGCCTGGTAAACCAAATATTCCCATTCTTGTCAGGCTTCACATCATAGGCAGCCGCCACCTCGGGGAAACGCGTAAACTTTCCGGTTTCCTTGTCAAGCCGCGTCAGCGGGTTGCCGGAAGACCACACATTTCCATTCGGATCAAATCGGAGTGTGTGCTTGGAGCCCGCGCCATAGCCGCCCTTATCGGACGTGTAAAGATCCTGGTACTCCGTAATTTTCTGAGTGGCTGGGTCCCATTTTCCAACTTTGTTTAAACCTTGCTCGGTCAGCCAAACCGAGCCGTCCGTCGCAGGAACCGCCGAGTGAACAGCCGCGACGCCAGCATCGGGTAGGGAGAAATCGTGCATTTCTCCAGTCTTTGGATCGAGCCTGGTGATTTTATTTGCGAGACCGAAATTCGGAATCCACAAGTAACCATTCTTGTCGGGAGCAGCGCTGAAGGGCATGCGGCTCGGCCCCGGCATGTCGTACTCCACGTATGTGATATTCATCGCTTCGCTGCTGAAAGGCCGCAAAGTCTCCTTGTATCCGGGCTCGTCCTCAGGAGATTTCGGCAGCACGGAGTCCTGTCCGAATAAACTATTCAGATACGCGGCAACGCCGTCCGCTTCCTTGTCATTGATCCGGTCTCCCAACCCGAACTTCATGGCATCCTGCATGAACTGAACCCGGTCACGCCAGCCTTCCGCATCGCGCCTCACCGAAGCAAAGCGCGTCTGAAAACCGTGGCATGTATAGCAAACCGCAAAAATCTTGTCCTTCGCAGGCGACGCCGGCCATAGTTTTCCGGCCTGGTAAATCGAAATTTCATTCCATCGGACGGGAGTCTTTTGCAACGCCATATCCACGGAAAAGTTTTGATCCGCAATGAGGCTTATGCCCGGATGCGGGTCACCGCGGTATCCGGTAGCCTTGATCGTGACCTGATAATCGCCTGGCGGGAGCTTACCCGCGGAATAATGCCCCCGGTTATCGGACAAGACGATGAAAGTCATTCGCGTTTTGGAGTTTTGTGCCTCGACGAACGCGCCGCCAAAAGGCGCACCGTCCGGGCCTTTCACCGTCCCCGTGATCGTTGCTCCAAAGCAGGCGGAACTCAAAAAGACGATAGATGCGGCTACAGCGAGGAATTTATGTTGCGGTCGCATGATCTCCCCGATTCATTTTTCATCATTCGTCGAGAATTGCTAAGGCCAATTATGCGCCCCAATTTTGAAAAAAGCCTGGGCAAAAAACGTGCGTGGCCCGCGCTCTAGTCCTATCTGACACAGCACGGGCCACTGGCCGGCAATCCATGGTCAGCGGTGCTACATAACACAGGGAACGATGGTGGTAACAGCCCCAGCAGCGGTAGCTGAGCACATGACCCGCTTCAGGACCTTCTCTCCGACCATGGTGGGCGTGTCGGGCGATGTTGGATTATTGAAGAGCAATCCACCGACAGAAACTGTATCTGCCGGAGTCCCGCTAGAACCATCGGAGAGGCCGGATACGCCGCTGATGTTCAGGAATTGCGTCTGTCCTGTGATCGTTTGGACTTTGATCGACGTCGCGGGAGCAAACAGCGGCGGCAGCACTGTAACATTGCTTCCGATTGTAAACGCCGTTGGCGGTGTCGTGCTGTGATCGATCGATGTAACTTTGGCTGTTAACTGCGTTTCGTCCAGCCGCACGCGCTGGGTTGTTAGCGGAAGCGGGTTGGCGGCCGAACTGGCTGCGACTGCGGTAGGAAGAGCTTGAACCTCAACCATTTGCCCGGGGATCATGTCAGAGATTCCGTTAAACACCAATCCGGCGGGGATGGTGAAGCCGTCTGAATCAATTTCATACACGGTACTGGAAGTCACAGTAACGGTCACCACGACTCCGATGGCCGTGGCGGCAGCCGGGCTAGCTCCTGTGCCCCACTGGCCACCCATCAGGGCCATTACAAATTGATTCTGCGTTGGGACAACCTTAAGGATGGTGCCTTCGAAGGCAGGCTCGTTCAGTTGCTCGAATAACGTTACAAGCGTAGCGAGAAGACTTCCGTCGGACATTACGTTCACGGTTACATTCACTGTTTGGCCGACTGAAAGGCAAGAGAAGCTGTTCGACGTGCACGGTGGCGCCTGCAGAGTATCCGCGAAGAAGTATTTCGTGTTGCTGTCGGTCTTAATTCGGAACGTCGGTGGCAAATTGGAAGTCGAAGTCACCGGCGTCGGCGCTCCTAGCCCAGGCTGCAATGTAAAATACGGAGGCGTGGACACATCCTCCACTGTCCCCGTCAGGTGTTCCTGTTGGATGACTCCGGCGTTGGGAATGATTTTCTTTAAATCAATCGTCGGCGTGACGGAAAGATCGGTTTGAACGGAAGAGTTCACATCAAAGTGCAACAGTAAACCAAGCGGCGAATTCGATACCAGCGTGATTGGGAACGGCGCCGTCGGCGAGTTCACTGTGACCGACGCGCTGTTCAGCAATGGCATTACCTTGCATGCAGTATTCACGGCACAGGTACCACCGGGAATCGGAACCGATGCCCCCGAATTATTCAGGATCACCATCCGTGGATTTGTGAATGCGACCGTGACCCCGCTATACGTGCCTGCCGGCACATTCAGGCTACCCAGCAGCGCGGGCTCGGATTGCAGATGTTCGAGTTCGACATCGGTCGGCTTCGCGATCAGCGGCACAACGGCGTTTGCGGTGTTGCTGGGCTGCAACGCCGCGCTTGTGATCTGAATCTGGAAGCTCAGGACCGTGACCCCCGCTGGGGGACTGTCCTGCACACTCATCGTGACGGGCACAGCCGCCGGAGTGGTCGTGGCGGAGGAATAGCTCCCGGATCCGCCACAGGAAATCAGGCAAAAGGTCGCAAGAAAAGCTAGGAAAATGGCAGAGAGCTTCGACATGGAACTCCTTTCGGGGGCGTTTGCCAGTATCAACACGGGCCCACGAATTTAGTTTCGGACTGCGGAGTACGTTCATTCTACGCTTCCTCTGGGATGGTTCAATAGGAAGGTTTTCTGCACACCTTGGAAATTCAATCGTTGGCGGGCAGGCGCCCCAAAAAGCGGTGACACGAAATGTTCATCCCCTTGGAAATAACAGATCGCCATTCGCCGGTTGGCCTAAACCCGCCGCCTGTGTAATGCTATATCGCTCCGGAAATCGAAAAGGTCACGACATGACATCGTCAAAAAATACGCAATCCGGCCGTGCGGCTGTGCAAGGAAATTCCCGATGCTGACGCTTCGCTCGATTCAGGATGCCAGGGAGCGCATCCGCGGCTCGATTGTGCTCACGCCTTTCGTGCATTCAGAAAAATTTTCGCAGCAAACGGGAAACTCGATTTTCCTGAAGCTCGAAAATCTGCAGATGACCGGCGCATTCAAGGAGCGCGGAGCGCTGAACAAAATTTTATTGCTCTCCGAGGACGAGCGGCGCCGGGGGGTGATCGCGGCCTCGGCAGGGAACCACGCGCAGGCGGTGGCCTACCACGCGACCAAGCGAGGCATCAAAGCGCAAATTTGCATGCCGTTGACGACGCCGCTCGTGAAGGTATCCGCAACGCGCGGCTACGGCGCCGAGGTGATTCTTGCCGGGGCGAATTACGACGAGGCCTGCGACGAGGCGCTGCGCCGTTGCAAGGAGTTCGGCCTCACGTTCATTCATCCATTTGATGATGAGGCGGTGATCGCCGGGCAGGGAACTCTCGGAATCGAAATGCTTGAGCAGCACGGTGATCTCGATGCGCTGGTGATTCCCGTGGGCGGCGGCGGCTTGATCGCCGGAGTCGCCTGCGCGGTGAAGGAAATCAATCCGAAAATTCAAGTGATCGGCGTGCAATCTTCCAAGATCGCCTCGATGAAGGCGGCTCTCGAGAAAAATGCTCTGGTCACTCTGCCGGCCAACAAAACCATCGCGGACGGAATTGCCGTTCGGTGCGCGGGGACACTGACGTTTCCGCTGGTCCGCAAATACGTCGACGAAATCGTGACCGTGGATGAAGAAGAGATCGCGAGCGCGATTCTCCAGCTTCTTGAAAAAGAAAAAATGCTCGCGGAGGGCGCCGGGGCGGCTGCGACAGCCGCCGTGCTGAACAAGAAAACTCCCAACCACGGAAAAAAACTGGGCGTGTTGGTCAGCGCAGGGAATATCGATGTATCGCTGCTGTCATTGATTATCGAGAGAGGACTGGTCAAGGACGGCCGTCTGGTCCGCCTGCGCATCCATTTGCCGGATCATCCCGGCGCGCTCCAAAAACTCGCGGGCGTCATCGCGGGCCAGAAAGCGAATATCGTGGAAACCAATTACGACCGCGCCTATTACGGCGTGGTTCTTGGCGATACGGTCATCGACATCACCATGGAAACGCGTGGCCCGGAGCACGTTGCCGAATTGACCGCTGCCCTCGATGAGGCGGATTATCCTTATGAACGTGTTCAATAAAGATTTCTAAAACTGCCAACGACGCGGACCCTCTGCCGGGGAAGTCATTTATGAGCGCAAATCAAAATCCGCTTTCCTACCTGCATGATCAGCTTCTTGACCTGGAAGCCAAAGGCCTGCATTTTCGTTTGCGCGTCCTCGAGGGCGAACAGAAACCGGTCGCGCATTTCGATGGGAAGGATGTCATCAACCTCGGTTCCAACAACTATCTTGGCCTGACGACGCACAAGGCCCTGCGCCGCGCCGCGATCGAGGCCATCCGCACGCACGGCGTGGGCGCCGGAGCCGTGCGCACCATTGCCGGCACGATGGACCTGCACATGGCGCTCGAGGAACAGATCGCAAAATTCAAGGGCACGGAGGCGGCCGTCGTTTTTCAATCTGGCTTCACGGCGAACGCCGGAACGGTCGCGGCGATTCTCGGGAAAGAGGATCTGATTCTTTCCGATGAACTCAATCATGCCTCCATCATCGATGGCTGCCGCCTTTCGCGCGCTACGATCAAAGTGTTCAAACACAAGGACGTCGCCGATTGCGAGCGCTTGTGCAAGGAAACCGAGGCCTGGCCGGGACACAAGCTGCTGATCACCGATGGCGTGTTTTCGATGGACGGCGATATTGCCCCGCTCGCCGAGTTGTGCGGGCTCGCCGAAAAATATAATTGCATCATGATGGTGGATGACGCGCATGCTTCGGGAGTGCTCGGCCGCAACGGCCGCGGCACGGTGGATCATCTCGGATGCCACGGCCGCGTGCACATTCAGGTCGGCACGCTCAGCAAAGCGATCGGCGCGATGGGCGGATACGTTTGCGGTTCGCGCGAACTTGTTGATTTTCTCCAGCATCGCGCGCGCCCCTTTCTGTATTCCACCGGCCATCCACCTTCCATCGTTGCTACGTGTCAGGCCGCGTTCACGCTGCTCGATTCTCCGGACGGCGAAAAACTCATCAAGAAGCTTTGGTCGAACACAAAGTTTTTTCAACGGCGCCTGAAGAAGCTGGGATTTTCCATCGGCATGACGCAAACGCCGATTACTCCGATCCACGTAGGAGAGGCCGCGAAGGCCTTTGAATTTTCCCGGCGTCTCTATGCTGCCGGTGTGTTTGCGCCCGCCGTCGGTTTCCCCACGGTTCCCGAAGGGAAGGCTCGTCTCCGCGCCATAGTAACGGCCACGCACAAGCGCGCCGACCTGGAGCGCGCGTGCGGAATCATTTCGGAAGTAGGCCGCGAGCTTGGCCTGGTTTAGGCGCAATCCATGCGAATCATAATCTGTGCTGCAGAACCTGCATTCTTTCAGACTGGACGTCAGGGCAGGGACTCTTTGCTCAACCGCAAATTCGTTTTATCCACTGTAAACGACGCTATATGCTAGGTTTATATTGGGAGGGTGGTGTGCGGCCCGGGAAGTGGCGCGTAGCAATCCACAGCTACACGGGCTGCAGCACGGCACCCTAAGGGCCATGTTTCGACGCCAATCGATTTGGATGATTGCCGTGTTGACCGCCTGCGCCACGTTCGCGGGCTGCCGCGCTAGCTCCTCTGGCTTTTCGCAGGTCTCAACGTCCGGAAATTCGTCGGTCGTTCTGGCCATGACCGACACGCCGCCCACCACCGTGAGCATTCTTTCTGCGGAGGTGACTCTCACGGGGGCGACGCTGAACCCCGGAAATGTCTCGCTGTTTTCGGGTTCCACGACAGTGGAACTCACCCGTCTTCAAACTGACATCGGGTACCTGACTACAGCGCCAAACATACCCGCCGGGAGTTACACGAGCCTTTCCCTGACGTTCGCAAATCCCATGCTGACGATTGAAAACGACACGGGAAACGCCATCGGGACCTGCGCGGTAGGTTCAATATGCACGATGGCGCCGACGACTGTCGCGAATTTGGCGACCACGATCAATTTGTCATCGTTTTCGATTGCGGCCAACAGCAGCGCGGGACTCCTGGTGGACGTGAACCTGGACAATTTGCTTTCTGCAACGATGGGCGCGGACTTCAAGGCTGGGACGAGCGTTTCGGCGTTTACTCCAGCGGGAACTGGAGCTCCTCTCGTGGGAGCCGAGGACGTGGTGGGCCAGGTCATGTCGGTGGATGCGGTCCACAATACTTTTCGCTGCAAAATGTGACGGGATCCTTTTCACTGGCGGTGGATGGTACGACCACTTTTTTTCAATTTCCTTCAAGTGTTTGTACAACCTCTGGCTTCGCGTGCCTGCAAGCCAATCAGATTGTCAGCGTGGACATGGGCATTCGGTCCGATGGCTCGCTGCTGGCCCGGAATGTGCTCTTCGAAGACGCGGATAGCAGCGACGCGGAAATCGAAGGCATGATTACCGGCACGAATGTGGGGCTGCAACAATTCAACATCGTGATACTCGCCATATCTGGTACGGGCACCGGACTGACATATCGGGAACATAGCGACAGTCCACTACGCCGTTGCGCCGCAGACTCCATTTGATGTTGATTTCGTGCACGCGGACAATGTTGCGGTCAGCACGACTGGACTAGTTTTTTCCATGCCCGCCGACTTGTCCGTGGGCCAGCAGGTGTCCATCAGGCGAAACAGCAATTCCTCCGGCAATTCAATTAATGCGGATCGAGTGCGGCTGCGGTCGTCCCGGATCACCGCGACTCGTCCAAACAATCGGCGTCTCCTAATTTATCTGTATACGACCTCCCTCCATATTTTCCGGCAACGGCATAACTCAGATTCAGGTGCAAACTTCCACGCCAACGATTTTCTCCGAAAGTGGCAGTTCAGCTACTTTTTCTGAGGTCGGTGTTGGCAGATCGGTTTCCGTGCGCGGCCCGCTGTTTAACGCTAACGTCGCCGCCACGCGAAATCTGGTGGCGACCAAAGTCGTCATCGAGCCTTAAGATCGCGGCAGTACATGCTTTACGCAGGAAGAGCCGCAGCCTCCACGCGGGACATTCGGTAAAAACCCATCAAAACCGCTCCCGTCCCCCACAGCAGACCACCAGCCACAGCAATCCTCCGAGAACCGGGATGATCCCCACCACATGCAGGATCAGCAGTCCAAGAGCGATCCGCCCGATGACTGCGCCCGCAGGGTACGACCGCTCGCCGAGTATTTTATTTCCCAGCCAGGCCCCAACAAAAACCTGCGCGACATACAAAATCGGGGCATACGCCATCACGCTGGCGACTCCGGCGCCCACGCCGACAAACAACAGGACAATCCCCAGGATCAGCAGAAAGACGCCCGTAATTAATGCCAGCGCGCCCACGCCGATCGGAAGACCGATGCTCGCAGTCTCACGCAGACGCCGCACGGAAAAAACCGGGAAACACCGTGACCAGTAAAATCCCGGCGAGCAACGCAGCTCCATAACTGAAGATTTCGTGAATCACGAGCCGCGCCGTGGACCTTCTGGACCTGCGAATCTCCTGCGTGATTTCCACCTGAAGCGGGCTCGCCAATTTGGCCCCCGCCGCCACCACTGGCTGTTCGCGGCCTTCAAATCTGGCCGGTCCGCCAATTTCCGCAGTAGAGGTCACCGCGAGGTTCCCTCCGCGCAGCCACAGCTCGCCCGCCGATAACGCCATCAAGATACGTGCGCCCCATAAGGCCAAGGACATCCCGTTTTATCTTGCCGTCCAGGGTTGCCTCGCCGTCGATGGTGACCAGACCGCCGCCCACGCTGCCCATTGGATGTCAGGTCCAGCGTATTCACGAGCGAAGTGACGTTTTTTCCAACCGAGCCTTCCAGCGTCACCATATTCGAAACTACGCGGACGTTGCCGTCCACGACCCCGTCCATGCGCACCTGTCCGGCAAAGGCGATGATATCGCCGGTAATATGGCCCGTGACGGTAAGGTCCCTCGTAAATACGATCAAGTCGCCTTCCACCGTGCCGTCAACCCGAACGGAAGGTCCGGCGACGATCAAGTCGTTGTGGACCGTCTCGTTCGAAGAGATAAAAACGGACCGTCCCCGCCGCACATCCGCCGCGCTGGCTGGCTGCGGCATTGCCAGAGCCAACAGGAGTGCCGACATGACTACCGCGATGGCCGTGGACCGCCGCAAGCGCCGCCTGATCAGGCCGATGGCGCCGAGCACCACCACAATCAAGGCCGCGATTTGCAATGATATCCACCATGTCACCCCATCCTTCCCAGAATGCTCCGCTGAACAGAATCATGCTCATCAGGTCCGTTCCGCCGAAGCCTGCATTGCTCAATTGGTCGAGCCACGGGCTGATCCCGTCAGTCCACAGCCAGTACGCGCCTGCCGCAAAAACTCCAAATGCCAGCGTCCAGACCCACGAGGGCACGTTCCAGCCGCGCGAGTCCAGCAGCCTTGCGGGCATCGGTTCGTTATCCTCGGTCAATGCCGCAGTCAGCGCGTGTGATTCGCGCTGGAGCACGCGAAGCAATGTCGCCGCATGCCGGGCATTCGGCGATATGCGCGGAAAGTTCCCGCGCGCGCGCAGGATCGAGCTGGCCTTCGAGATAAAGCAGGCACGCCATTTCGTCGAAGTGAATCATGTGGCGCCTCCCGCGGCGAGATTTGCGGCTCCGCGTTCTCCGAGGATGTCGCGCAACTGGTGCCGCGCGCGCAACAGGACGACGCCCACAAAATTGCGGCGCAGTCCCAGAGTCGTCGCAATGTCGTCGTAGCTCATGTCCGCGTAATAGCGCAGCACCAACGCCATGCGCGAGCGCGCCGGCAATTTGTCGAGCGCGCGGCGCACTTCCTGGCTGGTGCGGCGCTCGATCAATTGTTCGAGCTGCCCGGGATCGGGATGCTCGAGAGGCATCTCATCCACGTCGCCGGTCTCCAGATCCTGCCGCAATTTTCTGCGCCTCAACAGATCCCAGCAGTGGTTCGCCGCCACGGCGTACAGCCAGGCGCTGAACGGGCGGCTGGCATCGTACTGCGCAAGTTTCTGGCGGACCTTGATGAAAATATCCATGGTGGCGTCTTCGGCGTCTTCGCGCGTGGGCATGGCCCGGCAGCAGAAGCGAAAAATCGCGGGCGCATACTGGCGATAAAGTTCGCCCCAGGCCTCTGCATTTCCGGCCCGTGCCTGGGCGATCCGCGCCTTCTCGCTTGCCTGGTCCGCGGGGTTCATCCCCTCGGGATGTCTCCTCGCATCCATCAGGTAATACGCCGCGGTGGGGTGAAATATTTCATGGACGAATTGCGCCGAGATGCCACCAAATGGACACCTTCTAAATATCAAAGCAGCACTGTATCAAAATTGGTAGCGGGCCACCTTCCGAGAAAGGACTTCGGTGGAGGTCAGTTCGAAGCGGGACAAGGTGGAAAACGTGCAACCTCCCGCTTGACCCACGCCGCTTTAATCTCTATCCTCAGCCTCGTCAGGAGGAAATCATCATGCGACTTCGTGTGCGGAAACCTTTGAGAATTGCGGTGCTCGCCGGCGGTTTGGCAGCCTCGCTGGCTGTGGCGGCGTTTGCCCAGTACAACATGACGGTCAACAAGGACCGCTTGATCAACGCGCAGAACGAGCCGCAAAACTGGTTGATGATGAACGGCGATTACGGAGCAACGCGGTACTCCAAGCTTTCTCAGATCAACCGGGAAAACGTCAAGAACCTGAGGATGGTCTGGGCTCTTGCGCTCGGCGGCATGCAGGATATCGGGCAAAACGGCCCGGAAAACGAGCTGAATCCGCTGATTGATAACGGTTTCATGTACACGACCGACGGCTGGGGCACGGTTTATAAAATCGACGCGCGTGATCCGAACAGGGGCCAATTCGTCTGGGTCACCGATCCTGGCGTGAAACACCAGGGCAACTTTCCGCGCACGCGCGGCCTGGCGTTGTGGGAAGACCTGGTAATCGCCAACCTTCCCGACGGGCGCGTTATCGCGATCAAGCGCGACAATGGCGAGATCTTGTGGGACAAGATGGTGGCCACCACCAACGAGTTCGGGACCCGGGAGAGGTTCGTCACGGCGCCGATGGCCGTGGAAGGTAAGGTCCTCATAGCCAACGGAGCAGGTGACGCCGGAACGCGAGGATGGATCGCGGCGCTGGATGCGCGAACGGGCAAAGAGCTGTGGCGGTGGTATGTGATCCCCAAGCCCGGCGATCCGGGGAGCGAGACGTGGAAAGATAAAAATAACGCCTGGAAAACCGGTGGCGGTGGTATCTGGCAGACCGGCTCCTATGATCCTGAAACCAGGCTCACGATCTGGGGCACGGGTAATCCGGTTCCGCAATACGATCCGCAGTCGCGTCCCGGCGACAACCTCTACACCGATTCGGCTGTGGCCCTCAACATCGACACTGGAAAGTTGGCATGGTATTTCCAATATACGCCCAACGATTCTTGGGACTACGACGAGGTCGGCGTCCACATGATCTACGACACGATCATCGGCGGACAAAACCGCAAGGTCGTCAGCCATTTTGGCCGCAACGGGTTCTTCTATACCCTCGATCGTACGACCGGAAAGTTCATCAAGGGTGCTCAGTACGTCAACGATCTGAACTGGACCAAGGGCATCAATAAAGAAACCGGCAAGCCGGTGGAATACGATCCGAAGCTGGATGTACAGCTCTACGATCCTGTAGCGCGGGCGCTACGTGGCGACCCTGAAAAGAGGACCTGCCCGACCTGGCACGGCGGGATCGCCCACCAGCCCACCGCTTATAACCCCGTCAAGCACATCGCCTACGGCGTGGGCGTCGAGGGCTGCTTCTCCCAGAACGGCGCGGCTTATGCGTTCCTGTCGCCGAATGGCGGCCTCGATGAAAAGCACAGCGAGAAACGCACCTACAACAGCGACCTTTACTATGGTTCGGTGACGGCCTTCGACACGATCAACCACAAGGTCGTCGCCAAATCCGTGACCGACATCGAAATTCGATCGGGCGCCACGGATACTGCAGGGGGCCTTGTGTTCACGGCCTTGCAGGACGGCTGGGTGGTGGCATATAACGACGACACGCTCGAGGAACTGTGGCGGTTCAATCTGGGCACCGCGCTGAAGGGCGCGCCGGTGACCTATGCAATCGGATCAAAACAGTACCTTGCAGTTCAAGCCAGCGGGCGGCACCTGCATCCCGTGAAATACGACAACTTTCAGGATTCCAGCTACCTGTTTGTTTTTGCGCTGAATTGATTTACCGGTGAATGTTATTTCGGGAATTCCTTGCAAGCGTCGGTTTCGGAGCCCCAAAATTCGACGCACTTGGCATGATTCATGGGGCCTTTTCCGATAATCTTCTGGATCAGAAAGTCGGCGATCAATTCGATCTCGCGCGGTTGCAGGGTCGCCGGAGGGTCTGGCATGCGGGTCGGGTACGATTTCAGGTCGGCCTGCGTCTTGCCATAGCAGCGCCCGTCACTGTAGGCAAACTTGTCGAAGGCCGGCATTTGCGAATTGAGCCGCCCGCACTTGATGGTCTTCACCAGAGCGTCGCGGTCGAGCTTGGTTTCGCGCAAGTTGGCGCCGTTGGGCATTTGGCTGTCGGTCTTGCGGCCGTCACCCGCCCATCCATGACACGCTTGGCAGTTGCCTTTTTGCTGAAAGAGTCTCATTCCGTCGGCAACGTCGGAGGCGTCGAGTGTTTTTTGGTCTTGCCCTTGCGCTGCTGCGATGATTGCCACTGCCATGATCGCGGCCGCTACGGCCGCCGTTGAAAACAGGTGCAGCCGCATTAAACGTATGCGCGGGTTGGTCATGCGCGCAGTATACAGCACCGTATATTTTTGTAAAAGCTGCCGTCAGAATCTAGAGTGAACGCGACCCTGCCTTTTTTGCGGCTCGCTTCTAGTCAGCTACTGTTCTGTAACCGACGCATTTGTCCCTAACTCTTGCATCTTCCTGGGCCTTGCTCTGGCGCCAAATTCATTGTGTCCGGGGCAAGAGAGGAATACGATGTGCGAGCTTAGAGGGCCAAATCGCAAATCCTGGATCACGGCTGATGGCTCTCCGCGGGTGGCGGGGAACTGAAATTTAGGAGGAAGGCATGGCTAATCGCCGGGAATTTCTGAAGGGTCTGGGAGGCGCAACGGCGGGAATCTGTTTTACGGGCTGCAGTATGCTTAGTTCCGCCCAGGCATTGATGGCAGCCGGGCAAGCCGCAGCGCCGCGCGGCAAGCGCAGGGAAGTCACCGTAGGCGGCCGCCGGGTCAAGGTGATCGACCTCCACTGCCACATTAACGTTCCCGAAATCTGGGACGTGATTCAGGACCATCCGGTCGCCCCTCTGGAGCAGGAGGCACAGGATAACTACCTCCAGCACAAGATCAGCATGGCAGGAAGCGGTCACGACCTCGATGCTCGTCTGGCGGATATGGACCAGATGGGATTTGATGTGCAGGTGATTAGTTGCAACAACCGGTATTACTGGATGGAGAAGACGCTGGCGCGCAAGGTTGGGCAAATCATAAACGAAAAAGTCGCGGAAGCCTGCGCCGCCCACCCAGACCGCCTGCAGGGCATGGCCACTGTAATGCTCCAGCATCCTGATTTGGCGGTGGAGCAGCTGGAAGAGTGTGTCAAGAAGTACGGCATGCACAGTTTTACTTGCGGCGGCAGCGTCAATGGAGAAGAGCTGTCCTCGCCCCGCTTTTACCCCATTTGGGCCAAGGCGGAGGAACTGGGGGTCCTGATGTTCATCCATCCTCTGGGAGTCAGCGCATCGGGAGAACGTCCCACTGCAGCAGTCGAACCGCGTTTGCAGGGAAACGGATGGTTGGGCAATGTGATTGGAAATCCGCTGGAAACCACCATCGCGCTCACCCACCTTATTTTGGAGGGGACTCTGGATCAGTTCCCCAATCTCAAAATCTTAACTTCCCATGGAGGCGGCTACCTGGCCAGCTATACCAATCGCATGGATCAATGCCTGACGGCCTTTCCCGCGTTCTGCAAGCCGATCAAGAAACTCCCCAGCGAGTATCTCAAGACACTCTATTACGACTCCATCGTGTTCACGAACGAGGACATGAGGCATCTGGTCGCCAAATTCGGCGCCAGCCACATTGTCGCGGGGACCGACTACGGCACGCGGTGGAATCGCGACGCTGTAGATCGCATTCTCGGCTCGCCGGATTTGAATGATGCGGATCGAATCGCAATACTCGGTGGCACTGCGGCGAAGTTGGTGCAAATACCTGAAAAGATTTGAGGCCAGCAAAAATCGGAGTGGCCGCAGGATGCTCCAACCCGGCATGCTCACGGAGACGGGGTTGACCCGAGCTATCGTCGTACAGAAGCGCTTGAAGAACCAAAGGGTCGCGCGATGAAAAAAGCGAAATGAAACCGCTATGATCCGCAATTTCATGTCCCACTGGCAGGTCACAAGGCAGGGTGTCGTAGATCACAGAACTGCTTTGGCAAATATGATTTCCTCGAAACGGCCGGTAGAGCGAACGCTCTATATGTGTCTCGGCATTTCGAGGAGGTCCATATGGATATGTTTCTTGGAGTGCTGATTGCCATGTTTGACGCAACGGTCACCCTGACTATCGTCGTCCTCGCTATGGTGGCTGCCTATCTGGCGCATCGTGTCATTCACGGGATTGGCGTTTACTTCAGATATCGGGGAACGAGGCTGGTGACATGCCCGGAGACGCGTGAAACCGAGGTGGTGGAAGTGGCTGCCCGGTCCATGGGCCTGCAAGCGATTTTGGACGTGCCTTGCCTGAGGCTCAGTGAATGCTCGCGCTGGCCCATGCGGAAAGACTGCGGACAGGATTGTTTGAGGCAGATCGAAGTGCGCCCGTCGGAATTGAGGATTTCCACCGCCTGGAGATCCATGTAATTGAGGCTGAATTAAGGTTCAACCATGCCTTGGTTTTTGGATAGACGATTGGATTGTCACATTCTGAACGCTCGGTAGCTGGCCCCTACTTTCCGAGAGTTTCCCTTTCCCGGCCCGTCCTTCGTAATCGTAGTTACACCCTCCCTAAGAACATCCTGATGGGGCTATACTCGTGCGAATCAAAGTCGGTGGGTGCCGATGGCGATATTCTCCATCAGAGATTTAATGTACAGCGAATTCCCCTCCGTTATTCATGCGGAGAATGCGCGCAGGATTGATCGTCAGGAGGAAGCTCATGAAAGTATCAACGCGGGCGCTTGTTGTAATGCTGACGCTTTTGATCCCGGCATGTTTTTCGGGGGAAGTGCGGGCGCAGGCACTGGGTGCGGGATTCACGCAGGCCGGGACGCCGGCAGCCACGGGCAAAGTTTATTCCTTCACTAAAATTGCGGATGGCGTGTTTTACGCGACGTCCAGCGGTCCGATGGCCACCGGTGGCAATCACCCGATTATCGTCAATGAGCGCGACGTCTTCCTTGTAGATGACGGCACGACGCCCGCGGCGGCGCGCGCTCTCCTGGAAGACCTGAAACTGATCACCAACAAACCGGTGCGCTGGGTGGTCAACACTCATTTTCATTACGATCACACGGACGGCAACTCCGTCTTCGGGCCCGAAGTTCAAATCATCGGCCACGATTATGTCCGCCGCGCCATTATGAATGACGAACTGCACCGGGAACCCTTCAAGACCGCCATTACCAACATGCCCATTCAGGTGGATTCGCTGAAGAAACAGATTGCGGATGAGAAAGATCCCGCAAAGAAGGCCACGCTTCAAAAGCAACTCACAACTGTTCAGGCGGATAGGGAGCAGCTCAAATCCATCAAGCCCACTCCGCCGACGATGACGTATTCTTCGAGCATGACGCTGTACAGCGGCCAGCGCGAAATCCGGCTCCTCTTTCTCGGGCGTGGCCACACCGACGGCGACACCGTCGTATATCTGCCGAAAGAAAAAATCGTGTGCTCCGGCGACCTGATGGAATCTCGCCTGGCCTACATGGGCAGCGCGGAATTTGATGAATGGATCACCACTCTTGATGCTCTCAAGAAACTGGATTTCGACGTCGTGCTCCCGGGGCATGGCGTGCCATTCCATGAGAAATCCCTAATCACGGCGTACCAGTCGTACCTCAAGGATCTGATAACCAAGGTGGCCGCTCTTCGCAAACAGGGGCTCACTGCCGAGCAGGCCGCTCAGAAAGTGGACATGACCTCTCACAAAGCGGATTTCCCGCAGATCGACGGTCCCGGCGCCGAAGTCAGAGGCATCCGGCGGATGTACGAATGGATGGACGAGCGAGCAAAAGCGAAATAGTCCCCGATAAATCCATCGGAAAATTTTCCGTCGCGCCGGACCAAAGTTGTGCGCGAATGAAAGAGGATTAGGTGTACACGCAGGCCGTGAATCCGGGGATAGAGATTTGAAATCGTCAAGTTCGGTTGAGTTGGCGAGATTTCATCGCCCGGATCCCCACACGGTCGCCAGCGGAATACCACGCCTCGCCGTCACCCTCCTATTTCCTCGAGATAAACTTGACAAAACGGTTGACAAAAAGAACCTGCAGGACTATCGTCCGCCCAGCTTCAGCAAATCCTAAGGTGCATGCACACATTAATTTGGCTTTATATTTGATTTAATTCCTGGTTGTTTACAGTATTTATACGGGCCCCTAAAGTTTTTCAGACAAATCTATCGGCGCGCTGAGTCTTTCGGTGTCTTCCGGAGGTCTATGCGGCGAGCGAGGGAATGCGTGCGTGTGTTTCCGGTCTGTCGGTAAATCAATGTGGGGAGTGCTGGTTCGAGGGAATCAAGTCGGGGGGAGCGGTACAACAAGGAGATTACTATGGCTTATCTACGAAGGACCAATGCTGGATTCGTAATGAAATGGCTGCTCGGCGCGGCGATTTTGTTGCTCTGCGTCTCAACGGCGCTTGCGCAAGAGTCGACAGGGACAATTCTGGGCACCGTCAAGGACCCTTCAGGGCAAGTTGTGGCAGGCGCAAGCCTCACAGCGCAAAACCTCGAAACCGGGCAGACACGAACCGTGACAACAACCGAAGATGGCTCCTATCGCCTTCCGTCGCTCCCGATCGGCGGCTATACCGTCCAGGCAGGGCACGACGGATTTTCAACTGAAGTTCGTACCGGACTCACACTCGCGGTTGGACAAATAGCTGTCGTGAATTTTACGCTGCAAATCGGAGCGGTCAGTCAAACGGTTTCGGTGACCGGCGAAGCGCCCATCATAGACACCACCAGCGGTGCTTTGTCCAGCTTGGTGGATGAGCAGAAGGTCGCCGATCTGCCCTTGAACGGAAGAAACTTTGTCGATTTGATGTTCCTGCAGCCGGGGATCGCCAATCAGACCAACAAGGGCGCGGGAGGCGGGCAGATCGGCACTTGGTATAGCAGCAACGGCGCGCCGGTCCGGTCCAATAACCAATTGCTGGACGGGGCCATGCTCAATAACGGGATGGGCACGGGCGCTGCCTCGGCGTCCGGTTCCACGCTGGGTGTCGACGGGATCCGTGAGTGGCGCGTGATTACCAATTCTTTCAGCGCCGAATACGGAATGTCCATGGGCAGCCAGATGATTATCGCCAGCAAAGGCGGAAGCAATGCGTTTCACGGGACAGCATTTGAATATTTGCGCAACGACATTCTGGACGCCACCAATTTCTTCTACGTCGGCAACGCCGCTAATGGGTTTGCGCGTATCCCGCCTTATAAACGGAACAACTATGGAGGCTCCTTTGGAGGGCCAATCAAGAAAGACAAGACGTTCTTCTATGGTGTGTACGAAGGATTGAGGGAAAGACTGGGGGTTACCACAATCGATACGGTCCTTCCCCTTGCGGATTATGTGACGACAAATAACCCCGGCTGCGGTGGTTGCAATGTTCCGGCAGTGATCCAGCCATTGTTGGCGGCAATACCGCAACCCAATCTGCCGAAAAACCAATACAATTTTCCTTTCACTCAGCCTACCAACGAGAGTTACGGACAAATCCGGGTGGACCAGAATTTTTCAGGCGCCGATTCGGCATTCGTTCGGTATACGGTGGATGATGCTTTGCAGACGCAGGCTGGTAGTTACGCCCCGTTCACGATCGTCTTTGCGAGCAGAAACCAGTACCTGACCCTATCGGAAACCCACATTTTCTCTTCGAGCTTGTTGAACACTGCCCGCATTTCCTTCAGCCGCACCAACCTGGTGCAAGTGGATCCTCCTTCCGGGCTGAGTGGTCCCCAGTATTCATTCAACGCAGGAGATGATTTCGGCACCCTCGCCATCGGGGGAGTGACCTCATTCGCCAGCGTGGGATCCGCGCCATCCATTATTTTGCAAAACATCTTTACCTACAGCGATGATGTACTTAAGACCGTGGGGCACCACGCCCTGAAGTTCGGGGTCCTTTTCAACCACTTCCAATATCCCGGAGCTCGGGGTGCAGGAATAAGAGGGACCGCCACTTTCGGAAGTATCAGCACTTTTCTGCAGGGCACGCCATCTTCGTATGCCACAAATTATTTGCCCGGCTCCATCATCAACAGGGATTACCATTGGACGACGGCTGGATTTTACGCGCAGGACGATTATCGCGTCCGCCCGAACTTGACTCTAAATCTAGGACTGCGCTACGAGTTCACCACCACACCCGTCGAAATAAACGGCGCCCAGTCGTCGTTCCGAAACGTCGCCACCGACATTGCACCTACCGTTGGGCCCGAGTTTCAGAATCCTTCCCTGCATAATTTCGGCCCGCGACTCGGATTCGCTTGGGACGTCCTGGGGAATGGAAAGATGGCCGTCCGCGCCGGAGCCGGTCTGCTTTACGATGTCGAATCCCTCGGCATCGCGCTGCATCAAGCAAATCAACTCCCGCCATTCGGAAGTCTTGGCTCGGTTACGCCCCCTAAAGGGACGCTTCTGGTGCTTCCCTTGGTATTTCCGGCCGGTGGAACGCCTGGAACGGCAATGAATGGCATGCAGTGGAACATGAAACAACCCCAAATGTACCAGTGGAACTTCGCTGTGGATCGCCAGTTGCCTGGAAATTTGGCGCTCACCATAGCATACGCAGGGTCACGGGGTCTCCACCTGATCCAAACGACGGAAGGAAATCCGTACACTCCTTCACAGGTCATTAACGGGTTGCCGGTTTGGGATCCCTACGTCTGTGCTGGAGTTTTGTCCCCCGTAACTTCGACCGGGTGCACTGCCAATCCCGGCTACGCAAGGCTCAACACGGGTCCCAATCAATATGGCACCTACCAAATGTGGGGTTCCACGGGAGATTCTTCGTACAATTCCTTGCAGGTGCTGCTTAACAAGCGTTTGTCCAAAGGGCTTGAGTTTCAAACCTCCTACACCTATGCCAAGGTAGTCGATGATGTCCAAGGACAAGCCGGCGGCGAGTCTGTTTCGACTCCGGTCTACCCGGAATATCCGCAAAATCTCGCGTTTGACCGCGGACCGGCTGCCTTCGACCTAACCCAAAACCTGCGCTTTAATGCGATTTACACGTTCCCTGATTTCCACAACAAGCAAGGCGTCTTGGGAACGGCCCTGAGCGGTTGGCGAACCACGGGAATCCTTTCGACGCAATCTGGCTTTCCCTTCACACCGGTCCTGAAGACCAACCGATCGCTTTCCGGAGTTGCCGGAGGAGGAACCATTATTGACCGGCCCGACCTGGTTGCGGGCCGCAGCATCTCCAGTGTGACGCATGGAGGCTCGTCAGGATGCGCCACAACCACCGGAACCATTGCTGCCGGAACTCCGCTGGGGACGCCGACCTTGTGGCTCGATCCCTGTGCCTTCACGCTGGGACCCGCCGGAACGCTGGGGGATATCGGCCGGGATAGCTTCCGAGGTCCCGGTCTCACCGATGTGGACTTTTCCATCATTAAGGACACGCCCCTGAAGTTTCGTGAGGGCGTGAATCTTGAATTTCGCGTGGAGTTTTTCAACCTATTCAATCATCCGAATTTCATTACCCCGCAGTTTTCGGGACTGAATTCGGCGAGCACAATTTTCTCCGGAACTTCCACCGATGCTTCGGAAGCTCCGCTTCCTACTGCCGGGGTGATCAATCAGACGAGCAATCCGGCGAGAGAGATTCAATTCGCGTTGAAGATTCTGTTCTAGCGCGAATTTGAAAATCGGAGTTTGCGCTTCTGCGAGGTGTTGCCATTGGCGCGCGGTTTTCGGAAGTCCACAATTTGCAGCTTGACAGAATCATCAACCTGCAACCCTCACTTGACTCCAGAGGGCGGCGGACATATGGTCTTGCGCATGAATAAAGTGAAATAGGAAATCTCCCATCATAGGAGGGTAGATGATTCCTCGTGATTCCCGAAGTGCAGGTTGGGTAAGAGCTTCAATTTTGACCGCCATAATCGTCGCGTTCTCAGTAATCCCAGCTGCCGCTCAGAAGCAAGCGGAAAGCAAGAACATGGAGCTGGTCGGCTATAACGATTTGCAGGGCCGCAGCGCGTATATGCCTACCATCCACAAACAAGGGGGACGCTGGATCGCCTACGTCGGTCACCACGGCGGGGAGCTACTGAATACCCTCACCGGCAAGATGGAAGTAAATGGGACGTCGGTGATAGATGTGACCGATCCAAAACAGCCGAAATACATCGCGCACATTCCCGGCGATCCGGGTAAAGGCTCAGGCCAGGAGGCCGGGGGAGCGCAGATGGTGCGTGTGTGCGACGGCAGTAGCCTGCCGCACGGCGATAAGAACAAGGTGTACCTGCTGCGCGACTACGGCAACAGCGCGCAGGAAATCTGGGACGTCAGCAATCCCGCCAGGCCAAGCCGCCTGACGGTCGTCGAGAACGGCCTGGTTGACACACATAAGAACTTTTGGGAATGCGATACCGGCATCGCCTATCTCGTTTCCGGTTTGCCCGGCTGGCGCACCAACCGCATCATGCAGGTGTATGACTTGAGCGACCCGTCGGAACCTGTTTTTATTCGCAATTTTGGTTTGCCGAATCAGCAGCCGGGATCGACCGGCCCGGTGCCGTCCTCCTTGCACGGCGCCATCTCGACTGGTCCCAAAGGCAACCGCATTTATCTTGCCTACGGAACGGGCGGCAATGGCGTCATGCAAATCCTGGATCGACAGAAACTCTTGACCGGCCCCAAGGATCCGACCGAACAAAACCTTTTGTACCCCCAGGTGGCCAGGGTCAACTTGCCGCCGGACGTGGGGGCGCACACGTCGTATCCGCTGCTCGGCGTCGATGTCCCCGAATTCGATAAGATCGCGACGGGGAAAACGCGCGATTTCGTGGTCGTTCCGGGTGAGGCCGGCGACAACGTCTGCAAGAAGATCTCGCAAATGGTCCACATCTTCGACGTTACTTCGGAGTCGAATCCCCTCGGGATTTCCTCGTTTAATGTGCCCGAAGAAAGCGGGAACTTCTGCAGCCGGGGCGGCCGTTACGGAACGCACGGGACCAATGAGAACATGACTCCCATTTACTACAAGCGGATCGTGTTCGTCACCTACTTCAATGCGGGAGTCCGTGCGCTCGATATCCGCGATCCCTTTAACCCCAAGGAAATCGGCTACTTTATCCCGGCCGTGACCGACAAGACCTGCATGCTGCCGGATGCCGAACGGGTGGCCGCGCAACAGCACTGCACTTCGGTCATCCAGACGAACAACGTGGAAGTGGATGAGCGCGGATACATTTATATCGTCGACCGCGCCAACACGGGCATGCACATCCTGCAACTCACAGGCGCGGCGCGCCAGGTGGCTGATTTTTCCAAAGCGGAGAAGTGACCGCGACGGTACCAACGTCCTAGCGGGCGCAACATCGTCATCTAATGACGGATGCACCCAAGCCCTGTTGGTTTGGCTGCCGGATCTGTCCATTTCGCTGGCGGATTCAAGAAAAATCCGGGTTAGCCCGGATTTTTCATTTGGCTCAGCAGGGTTGCTGACATTTCATTTCGCGCGCGGAGAAAATTGAAAACAGAAATTCCCGCCAAAATAGGAGGGCATATGCTGCATCGGGACTTTTGGAAGAGGAACTGGATAAATCGTCTGTTAGCCGGATTCGCCCTTGCCGTGCTCTCGACAACCCCTGCCGCTGCACAAAAACAGCCCGAAAGCAAGAACATGGACCTCGTCGGCTATAACGACTTGCAGAGCCGCAGCGCGTATCAGCCTGTCATCCACAAACAAGGTGCGCGCTGGATCGCCTATATTGGTCACCACGGAGGACAGAGTCTCAACACTCTCACGGGCAAGGTGGAAAGTAATGGGACTTCGGTGGTGGATGTGACCGATCCCAAACAGCCGAAGTACATTGCGCATATTCCCGGGGATGCAGGGAAGGGAAATGACCAAGAGGCCGGGGGAGCGCAGATGGTGCGCGTGTGCGACGGCAGCACTCTGCCGCACGCGGAAAAGAACAAGGTGTACCTGCTGCGCAGCTTTGGCAACAGCTCCCATGAGATGTGGGATGTAACCGATCCGGCAAAGCCAAGCCGCCTCACGGTAATCGTCAGCGGATTGAAAGATACCCACAAGAACTGGTGGGAATGCGACACTGGGATAGCCTATCTCGTGTCCGGGCTTCCCGGCTGGCGCACGGACCGCATGCTGCAAGTCTATGATCTGAGCAATCCTACGGAGCCCGCGTTTATTCGCAATTTCAGTTTGCCGGGCCAGCAGCCTGGATCAACCGGCCCAATTCCGACAGCTCTGCATGGTGCCATGTCGACCGGTCCGAAGGGCAACCGTCTGTATTTGGGCTACGGCGGCGGGATCGTGCAGATCCTCGATCGTCAAAAACTCTTGAATGGGCCGAAGGAACCAACGCCCGAGAATCTTGTTTATCCACAAGTGGCGAAAGTTGATTTGCCGCCGGGAGTGGGTGCGCACACAGCGTATCCCCTGCTCGGGGTGGATGTTTCGGAATACGACAAGATCGCTAGCGTACGAACGCGCGATTTCCTGTTCGTTCCTGGTGAGGCCAGCGACGATGTGTGCAAACGGTTGACGCAAATGGTGCACATCTTGGACATCACAACGGAATCGACTCCTGTCGGAGTGTCGACGTTTAATGTTCCAGAAGCGAGCGGCAATTTTTGCAACAGAGGGGGGCGTTTTGGGACGCATTCTACCAATGAGAACCTAACCCCCATTTACTACAAACGCGTGATTTTCGTCTCCTACTTTAATGCCGGAGTGCGCGCAGTTGACGTTCGCGATCCTTTCCACCCAAAGGAAATCGGCTACTACATCCCGGCCGTTACCGACAAGACGTGCTGGCTACCGGAAGCAATAAAATACACGACCACGACGATGACCGCTGCCGAACGAGCGGTCGTGGAACAGCAATGCAAGGCAGTCGTCCAGACAAATAACGTGGAAGTAGACGATCGCGGATACATCTACATCGTCGACCGCGCCAACACCGGTATGCACATCCTCCAACTCACAGGTCCGGCGCGCCAGGTGGCTGATTTTTCCAAGGCTGAGAAGTAAACGGGCCATAGGAAAGCTGCCCGGGGGCTAAATATTGCCGTCCAAGGGCGGATGCCGTCAAGCCATGATACCATTGCGCCCGGACCTGCCCTTTCATAAGCGAATTTGTGAGAAGTCCGGGTGAGCCCCGATTTTTCGATTGACGCCGGAAGGCGGTGGACACATCGTTTTGCGCGGGGATTAAAGTAAAAATCGGAAATTTCCGCCAAAATTAGGAGGACGCATGTTGCGTCAAGACTCCAACAGTAATGACCTCATTAGCAGCTTGCTTTTATCCTTCCTCCTCGCCGCGCTTTCGGCAATACCTGCGGCCGCGCAGAAACAGCCGGAAAGCAAGAACATGGAGCTGGTCGGCTACAACGACTTGCAGGGCCGCAGTGCCTACCAGCCCGTCATTCACAAGCAGGGCAACCGCTGGATCGCTTACATCGGCCATCACGGCGGCTCGTCGCTGAACACGCTCACCGGAAAAGTCGAGGACAACGGCACCTCGATTGTCGATGTCACCAATCCGAAGCAGCCCAAATATCTGGCGCATATTCCCGGCGCCCCTCGCCTTCCGGGGCCGGGCGAATCGGGCGGAGCCCAGATGGTGCGCATCTGCGATGGTGCCGAACTACCACGTGCCGCCAAAGACAAATTCTATATGCTGCGCACGGAGGGCACTGATGCTCATGAAATGTGGGACGTGACCGATCCGGCGAAGCCTACGCGCATGAACGTTATCGTTAACGGACTGCTCGATACCCACAAAAGCTGGTGGGAGTGCGACACCGGCATCGCTTTTCTCGTTTCCGGCAAGCCCGGATGGAAAGTGAAGCGCATGGGGCAGGTCTATGATTTGAGCGATCCTTCCGAGCCACAGTTCGTCCGTGACTTCGGCTTGCCCGGCCAGCAGCCCGGCGCGCTGGGAACTCCTCCCAGCGACATGCACGGCGTGATGTCCACGGGGCCCAAGGGCAACCGCGTGTACGCCGGCTACGGCACCACCAAGAGTGGCGTGATCGAAATCCTCGACCGCGACAAACTGCTTCACGGGCCCAAGGACCCCACCGAGGCGAACCTCGAGTATCCCGTGATCGCGCGGCTCGACTTACCGCCTGACGTGGGCGCGCATACGACGTATCCCTTGCTTGGGATGGACTTGCCCGATTTGGATAAGAATGGCAAGCAAGGCAAGCGCGATTTCCTGCTCGTTCCGGGAGAAACCACGGACAACGAATGTCACGACGCCAAACAGATGCTGCGGATCTTCGACATCACCACGGAATCGAAAATCCTGGGCGTTTCGACATGGACCGTGCCGGAAGCCAGCGGCAATTTCTGCAGCCGCGGCGGCCGTTACGGCACGCACTCGACGAATGAGAACATGACGCCGATCTACTACCGGCGCGTCGTGTTTGTCGCGCATTTCAATGCCGGCGTGCGCGCCATCGACATTCGCAATCCCTTTGACCCTAAGGAAATCGCTTACTACATTCCCGCAATCACCGACAAGACCGACAAGCGCTGCGTCGGCACCGGCGCCGATGAGAAATGCAAAATCGCCATTCAAACCAACAACGTCGAAGTGGACGACCGCGGCTATATCTACATCGTCGACCGCGCCAATACCGGAATGCACATCCTCGAGCTGACCGGCGAAGCGCGGCGGGTTGCGAACCTGCCTTAGAGCGTTGGACACCCCCAATGGTGCCCTCCACTTGTGAGTAATCTTTTGGAAGAAAGCCCCTGTCAAGACCCCCGGCGTCGCATCCTTAGTGATAAGGACAAAGGCCAGTTCAAGTGGGCGGAGCAGGTTCCGCCAGGTCCGGAGGGAAAAACATGAAATACGACGATTTCGAGCGAGCTTTGAAATACTACGCGAAAAGAACGGACAACGACTCAAACTATTTGCCTTATCTCAGTCGGGTGGAGAGCGGACAGGGAAATCCATCTCTGCCACTAGTGGAATGCATTTTGGACTTTCTGAATAAGTGGCAGATGCGATTACACAAGACGCCGGAGCTTTCAGGGCGAATTCTAGCGACTATTGAACAGGCACAGCCTTACATTGCGTCCTTGAAGGGGCTTCGGATCGAAGACTGCAACCTACAAAGCATTGTTGAAATCAACCAAGAACATCTCTGCGTCAGTACGGCCGCACTCTACGTGTTCGAGATGTTTTATGCCATCGGTGACGGATTTGTGGACGTGGCCACTGCAAAGACGCTCCATCTTCTGGCTCCAGGATTCTTTGTCATTTGGGATACCAGCACGCAGAGTAATCTCACGCCCGCGAGAGGTTCCTTTGCTTGGCGATACGCATCCGTGTTCCTGCCCAGGGTTCAGGCAGACCTTGAGGCACTCATAAAAGAGACCCAGGTTCGGTTTGGGCTTTCGCAGGCGCAAACGATCGAGAAACTTGAAACACTTGGAAAGAATCGAAAAACCCTGGCAAAACTTGCTGATGAGTATTACTACTCAAAGTTTACGAGGGGATTGTTTCGAAGAAAAAGCAACTCGCAGAAATCGACGCAGTGAAAATATGCGGCTCGAGATTGGACCTGAATTGATTGCTATTT
The DNA here is from genome assembly GCA_963705015.1 of Terriglobia bacterium. Lineage (GTDB taxonomy): Bacteria > Acidobacteriota > Terriglobia > Acidiferrales > UBA7541 > Palsa-360. The sequence goes on along the minus strand of CAVPIN010000002.1, from coordinate 2,148,120 downwards.
GGAGATAGAGTAAGGCCGTGACCCCAATTCATCCTGGCGAACATCTGGCCGAAGAGCTCAAGACTCTTGGCATGAGCGCGGCCGAGCTGGCGCGCAAAATTCGCGTCCCTACCAACCGGGTCACTCAGATTCTCAACGGCGAGCGCTCTATTACCGGAGATACGGCCCTGCGCCTCGCCCATTTCTTCGGCACCAACCCTGAATTCTGGCTGAACCTGCAAAGCCTTTACGAATTGCGCCTCGCTCAGCAAAAGGCGGAAAAGACCATCAAGGGGCTTCCCACCCTAAAGCAAAGAGAGCCGCTCCAGGCATAACACGTGTCCTGAATTCGCACTGAAATTCACGCGCGGCTCATTACAATTCCCTGATCGCAGTGAATGCTTCTGTTTGCCCCCGCAGTGCGGTAGAGTAGAAGCCTCCGAGCCGCTCCCTTTAGGTTCGTTGTGTCCCCAGAGAATGAAAACGGGTGCGGGCTCTACTTTTACGCTGAACGCTTCAAGTGAAGCGTGAAGCCCGCCGGAAAAAATGACTGAAAAACTACCATCGGTGGTCATTGTTGGCCGCCCCAATGTGGGCAAGTCCACGATTTTCAACCGTCTGACCGGCACGCGGCGCTCGATCGTCACCAACGAGCCGGGAATCACGCGCGACCGCATCTACGGAACGGCCACCTGGCAGGGCCGCACGTTTGAAGTTGTCGACACTGGCGGAATCGTGCCGGACGACAAAGCCGCCATCCCTCGCGAAATTCTTCGTCAGGCGCAGATGGCTATTGAAGGCGCATCGCAACTCCTGCTGGTGGTGGACGTGCGCGCGGGACTCACGCCGCTCGACGCAGAGCTGGCGCGCCTGTTGCGCCGCACGGGCAAGCCGCTGGCGATTTTGGCGAACAAAGTCGATACGCAAATGCAGGAATCGCTGGCCGCGCCATTCTACGAGCTTTCCAAGGAAGTATTTCCCGTGTCGGCCGAGCATGGCTACGGTTTTGATGAATTGCTCGAAGCCATCACAGCACATCTTGAGGAAGCCCCGCCTTCACAGGTAGAGGCTGAAGCGCCCAACCAGATTAACGTTGCAATCATTGGCAGGCCCAACGTCGGGAAATCAACAATGCTCAATCGCTTGGCGGGCGCGGAGCGCTCTATCGTTTCCGACATTCCCGGAACGACGCGCGATGCTGTCGACACCATCGTGCGCCGAGGAGAGCGCACGTACCGCTTCGTGGACACAGCCGGGATTCGCCGCCGAGGCAAAACGAAACTTGTCGCCGAAAAATTGAGCGTAATCATGGCGCGGCGGCACCTCGAACAAGCCGACGTCGCGCTGCTGATCGTGGATGCGAGCACCGGAGTGACTGCGGGCGATGCCAACATTGCGGGATATGCCGAGGAGTCCGGCCGTTCGGTGATCATCGTAATGAATAAATGGGACTTGGCGCTCGAAGCCGCTGCGGAGAAGGCCGCTCGCGAACTGGAAAATCAGGAATCGCGCATGGGACACGGGGTCGTGTCTTTGTCCCGGCGGGCTCCAAGTAGAGCCCGCGCCCGCAAGCAAAAGCACACTTCAGTAACGCGCAAAAAAGCGGTGACAGGCAGAGTCAATCCCGCGCAGCTCATCGAGGACTACGAAAAAATCGTGCGCACGCGTTTCAAATTCCTGGATTACGCGCCAATCGTATTTGTCTCCGCGATGACCGGCGAGCGCACCGACAAATTATTCGATTTGATCGACCGCGTGGCCGACGCGCGCCGGCGTCGCGTCACGACCGGCGAACTCAATCGCTGGCTCTCCGAAGTGGACCTGGATCGCGGAACCACTCCCGCAGCGCGCCGCGTGAAAATTTACTACGTCACGCAGGCAGCCACCTCGCCGCCAACGTTTATTCTGTTCACCAATCAATCCAAGCGCCTGCACTTCAGCTACGAGCGGTTCCTCGAGAACGAGCTACGCAAAAGTTTTGATTTCCTCGGCGCGCCCATCCGCTTCCTGCAGCGCCTGAAGGAAAGGCGAGAAAGGTAACGATTTCCCGACAAGAAAAGAGTCTGCCCGCCCAAGACCCGGGCGGCCGCTACAAGAGCAAACTCCCGATGCACGATGGTTTTGTAGCGGCCGGTCCAGCTTTATCGGACCGGGCACATTTTTGATTCGCCTGCAATGCGAACCGGGTCATTGACACGCGCCAGAATCGGATTAGGATACGGGTGCGGGCTCTACTTGGAGCCCGCGGGGAATAAGGACTGATGGAAGGCAACGGACATTCCGAATCGGCCATTCCGGCTAAGAATCTTTTCCGGATCGGCGAGGTCAGCCGCCTGACCTCGACCAAGCCGTTTGTCCTGCGCTTCTGGGAGACGGAATTCCCGATGCTCCAGCCCGTGAAGAGCCCCAAAGGGCACCGGCTATACCGCCGTGAGGACATCGAGACGGTCTTCGTGATCAAGCGGCTGCTCTACGATGAAGGTTTTACGATTGCCGGAGCGCGCCGCCATTTGCGAGAGCAGCTTGCGGAGCCGAACGGCTCAAATGGGAATGCCGAGCCCAAAAACGGGCATCCGACGTCCGTGCCGCCTTCGCTGGCACTCAACCGCAAGACGTTGCTCGACCTGCGGGACTCGCTGCGCTCATTGTTGACGGTTCTCGAATCTGAGTGATACGCTGAAGGTCCAGTCGGGACGTAGCGCAGCCTGGTAGCGCGCACGCTTGGGGTGCGTGAGGTCGCTGGTTCAAATCCAGTCGTCCCGACCATCTTTCTTCCTGATTTCATCCAACCACGATTTTGTTCGCCAATTAGAATGGACAATCCTTATATAGCGTCCTGCAAAACCGGAAGGTAGACCATTCGTATGCTTTGCCTTCTCGAATTCGGCCCAGGCTCCATTCCGTGCTGGTCGCTGCGTTGAAGGCGACTGCATCGGATACCTCAGGATGATAGATCTTTGAAATCTGCCAGAGTCCGCGACTCGCTTCGCCGTCGCCCTTCGCGCGGGGATTGAATTGCGACTCGTGCTTCACAATCCAGGTGGCGAGGTTGGGATCAACTCCATGCTGTAAGGCCTGAGTCTCGATAAACGCTTTCAATGCCAGGGCGGCTGCCACGCCGCTCTTCAGTTTTGCGGGATCGCCCTGAGCGTGAGACGCACTCGTACGTTGCGCCCGCCGGCTCTTATAAATGATCACGTTAACTGGCTCGGAGAAATTCTGCGGGTCTTGTGCCCGAACAACTTCGCCGCGAGGTTCTGTCACGTTCGCGGCAAACGCGATAAGGGGCAGGGAATAAAATACCAGCCAAAGCAGCTTCTTGATGGTGGTTGCCTTCATGCCCGGGATTATACCTAAAGGCGAAATAAAAGCGAACATAAAAATAGCCGCTCTTGCTGCCCCCACACCTATGGCCTGAGTTGCTGCACGCATCAGGAAACCACCCCCTCCTGACGCCTTGTTGACCTGTGGTCGCGGCTGATAAAATACGAAGCCTGGGTGGGACAAAGCTTGTTTTGGCCGGTGCGGGAGGCTTAGGGTGACCGGCCGATTTCTTTCAACGCGCGCGACGATCAGCTTCCCGGAAGATTCTCGGGCCCGCACGAATTAGGCTGTCCCCGCATCTAATTAATGTTTGCAATCCGATGGCACACATTCTGATCACGAACGATGACGGCATCCAAGCGGAAGGCTTGCGCGCCCTGGTCCAGGCGGTGGAGGGGCTGGGAACGATCAGCGTGGTGGCCCCCAGCCACGAGCGCAGCGCCGCCGCGCAGTCGCTGACGCTACGGCAGCCTATCTTCTGGGACCAGGTAGCCGAGCGCGAATGGGCAGTCGAAGGCACTCCGGCGGACTCGGTGATCCTGGCGCTTAACAAACTCCTGCCCAACCGGCCCGACCTGGTGATTTCCGGAGTCAACCGTGGCGGCAACCTCGGCGAGAACGTGTTCTATTCGGGCACGGTGGGCGCGGCCATGGAAGCGGCCATCAATCACATCCCCGCGATTGCGGTGTCCGTGGCGCACAAAGGCAGGGGATTCCGCTTCGAGCAAGCGGCGAAATTTGCCCGAGATTTAGCGGAACTGGTTCTCGCGGAGGGCATGCCGCAAGGCGTACTGCTCAACGTGAATGTGCCGCTGGCCTGGAACGGCGCCGTCCGTTTTACGCGCCAATCCAAGAAAGTTACGCGCAATATTCTGCAGGAAGGTACCGACCCGCGCGGGCGCAGTTTCTTTTGGCTCATGGAACAGGAACACATTGAAGGCATCGATCCGCAAAGCGATTACGCAGCGATTTTCGACGGTGCGGTCTCGATGACTCCGCTTCAGCTCGACCGCACGCATGAAACTTCGCTCAATCACCTCTCCCACTGGGCTGCCCGGCTTGAATCGAAGCGCGAGTAGCGTAAGCTTCAGCTTGCGTGCCTTTGATACTCATCGGGGGCAGACTAAAAGCACACAAGCTGAAGCTTATGCTGCTTAATTTTTCACTGGCCCAAACCCGCTGAAAGTCCCATGATTTCTCTGTGAAGGGCCCCGCCGACAATTCCGTCTTGGGATTTCCCTCTGTCGTCGATTTCGGCCGCGAGATCTGCTGCGATCTTCCCTCCGCGGAATCGCGCGAGTGGCTGGTGACCAATGGCATCGGCGGATATGCGTGCGGCACAATCGCCGGCCATCAAACGCGCTGTTATCACGGACTGCTCATTGCGGCGTTGTATCCGCCGCTCGGCCGAACTCTGCTACTCGCGAAGCTCGACGAATCCGCACAATATCAAGGCCAGCGCTTCGACCTGGCCACCAATCGCTGGGTTGGCGGAGCGATAAGACCGGATGGTTTTCGCAACATCGAGCGTTTTCATTTGGAGGGTTCTGTTCCCGTCTGGACGTTCGCGCTGGCCGACGCGCTGCTGGAAAAACGCATCTTTATGCAGTCCGGAGCAAATACAACGTACGTGTTGTACCGGCTTGTCCGCGCGGCCGCGCCAGTCGAATTATCGATCAAGGCGCTGGTGGACTACGGCGCGGAACACTGCACGACGGCCGCTGGCGATCAGCGCATGGACATCGCGCCGGTCGAACATGGGCTGCGTGTCACCGCGTTTGATGGCGCAGCGCCATTTTATCTGCAGAGCGCCTCCGCCCAAGCCAAGCCAGCCCACGAATGGTATCGGGATTTTGATCTTTCCGTTGAGCGCGCGCGGGGGCTTTCCGATCACACCGATCACTTATTTGCCGGAGAATTCTCCGCGACACTTGCTCCGGGAGATTCGTTGACAATGGTTGCCAGCACGGCTGCTGCGCCCTCACTCGAAGGTGAAGCCGCTCTCGCCTCGCGCCAAAAGCAAGAGCGCGCTCTGCTCGATCGTTTTTTCACTGCAAATTTGGGAATTGCGCAAACGTCTCCCCCCGCGATTCAGCAATTTGTGCTCGCTGCGGATCAATTTATCGCCACGCGTCCCCTCGATGGCGCGGAAGACGCGCGAACCATCTTGGCGGGATATCCCTGGTTTGGCGACTGGGGACGCGACACGATGGTTGCGCTTCCCGGACTTTGCCTTGCAACCGGGCGCCCGGGGCTCGCGCGCAATATCCTGCGAACGTACGCGCGGTTTGTCAGTGAAGGGATGCTTCCCAACAATTTTCCTCGCGCCGGGGAGGGGCCGCAGTACAACACCGTGGATGCGGCCTTGTGGTATTTCGAGGCCGCCCGCGAATATTTTACTGCTACGAGCGACACGGGCCTGCTGCGCGAGCTATATCCCGTGCTCGCCGGCATCGTGGACGCGTACGTGCACGGGACGCGCCATAACATTCACGTGGACCCGGGGGACGGATTGCTCTACGCCGGAGAACCGGGTGTGCAACTCACCTGGATGGACGCGAAAGTAGGCGGCTATGTCGTTACGCCGCGCATTGGAAAGCCGGTCGAAGTAAACGCGCTGTGGCTCAACGCCGCGAGCACCATGGCGCAATTTGCTCTCATTCTCGGCAACGCTCCAAAGCCCTACGAGGAATTGGCGCGGCGAGCGCGGGCCGGCTTTGACCGCTTCTGGAATGGAGATACGCAATATTGTTTCGATGTGATTGACGGGCCGCGAGGCCCGGGCGACGACGATGCGGCCCTGCGCCCCAATCAGATTTTCGCGGTTTCACTTCCGGAGTCGCCATTAACGCCTGACCGGCAGCGGGCCGTCGTGGATATCTGTGCGCGCGAACTCCTCACCTCGTTCGGTCTGCGAAGTCTCGGTCCGAAAGAGCCCGGTTATCATGGGCGTTACGCAGGAACCGTGGAGGAACGCGATGGCGCCTATCATCAGGGCACGGCGTGGGGTTGGTTGATCGGTCCATTCGCCATTGCACACCTGCGCGTTTATCAGGATGCGACCACGGCGATGTCTTTCCTCGAGCCGATGTTCCGCCATCTCCGAGCCGCCGGGCTCGGGACAGCGAGCGAAATTTTTGACGGAGATGCGCCGTTTTCTCCCAATGGCTGCATCGCACAGGCGTGGACGGTCGGAGAAACATTGCGTGCCTGGCGAGTCATAGCCAATGCGCGCGGCGAGCAGGATACGGCACAGCGCGTGGTGGCGGAGTAGCGTTCTTTTCGGTGGCACAGGCTTCAGCCTGTGTGTTTTTGGTATCAGTGGTGAAGGGCAGCACCAACCCCACACAGGCTGAAGCCTGTGCCACCAAACCCGATCTCAGGTGGCTCATTGCTACGCGCTCGCAGAGCGGTCCGCGTTTCCGCGCAAAAATCGCAACGGGCTGAACTCCTCGCAATTCAGGGATGTTCTGCCGTCGGTAATCCATTCCGCGATGAGCTTCGCCGTGATGGGGGCAAGTAAAATGCCGTTGCGGTAGTGCCCGGTCGCCATCAGCAATCCTTCTACGTCTGTCGGGCCCAGAATCGGCAATTGATCCGGAGTGCCGGGGCGCAATCCGCTCCAGGTCTCCACGATTTCCGCGCACGCCAGGCTGGGAGCGAGTTCATTTACGGCATTAAGAATTTGCTCGATCCCCCCCGAGGTGACGGCCTTCTCATAACCGGCGTTTTCGAGGGTGCTACCCGCGACCAGTTTTTGCGGACTGGCCTGGTCACGCGGCACGATGTACCCGTGCTCGGAGCGCAGGACGCGACGGATGGGTTTGTCAAAATTGCGGAGGGCAACCATCTGGCCCCGCACAGGCCGCGTTGGGGCATAGGGTGCGGCATCCCTGAGCTGGGAAGTCCAGCAGCCTGCCGCGACCACAACGTGCCCAGCCGCAAACGTTTCCCTCGCCGATGTCTTCACGCCTGTGCAGCGATTCCCGTCCTTAACAAGAGAAGTTATTTCCATTCCGGGAAACAGCGCTGCGCTGGCAGCTTTCGCTGCCGCGATCACTGCGGTGGACAGAGATCTATTGTTCACAGAGGCTTCGTCGGGAAGAAACGCCGCTGCGCGCGCGGCGCGTCCGAGCGCAGGCTCCATCTCCGCAGCCTCTTCGAGCGGTAGCGGTTCGCAGGCGAGACCCAATCCATGATGGAGCGCCACCAGCGTACTGAGTTCGCGGTCGGCTTCGCCGTGGAATAAGACTTCCAACGTGCCGCCGGCATGGTAACCCGTCGGCAATTGAGATGCTTCTTCGACGTCAGGAATAAAATTTCCATACATTGCCAGGCTGGTGCGGCCCAGAGGCACCAGCGGGATCGCAGACGGACAGTCCGGCGCAGGGGACAGCATTCCCGCCGCGGCCCAGGAAGCCTCGTGCGCAAGTTCCTGACGGTCCAGCACAGCCACCCGGAGATTGCGCTGTGACAACGCGAAGGCAATCGAGCCGCCGATGATACCGCCGCCCACGACGACGACGTCGTACGTCTTCATAGAACCATATTATCAGCAATGAGAGCGGAGTGAGCGTGGTGAAGGTGCGCTAAAACGATTTCACGAGTTCCACAGAAAGCACGCGCGCCTTTTCGGCAAGATTCAGCGCGCGAACCCAGTCGTCGGCCATGATGGCTTCGTGAGCCTGGGCGAGAAAGCCGCTGATTTTTTCGGTGAGGTCTTTTTGAGCGGCGCTGAGCTGTTTGCCGTCGGCTTGATGCAAGTTCTTTTCCGCCGTGGTGATGCTGGAAGTCGTATTGCTTTTTCGCATTAGCCAGATCTTTGGGGGAAAGTTGCGGCGAAATCTGCGGCGGCTCAGGTTTGGGAGGCGCGGGTTCCGCTGTTTCCGGCTGCGCAGGGCGAGGTCTCGGCGGAGTGGGACGTTTTGGTGGCGCGGGCGCTGGAAGTGGTTCAGGAGTTTCCGGTTGTGGCTCGACCGTTGGTTCTACCGGCGGAGGAGCGACAGGTGGCGGGGGCGGGGGAGGAGCCTCCACCGGCGGCGGCGTACTTACCGAAGGAGGCGCCGCGCTCACGATTCGCTTGCTGGCACACCCCGCCGTTGCCAGGACGGCGCCAAGCAGCACGAGAAGTGGCACTTTTCGCATTATGTTTTCGGGCCCACGGGCATTCTCGCATCGCGCTGGCGGGACGGGGCGGGTTCCATTTGACGCGCCAGCGGCAATTCGATTCGAAACGTCGTGCCTTGCCCCACTTCTGACTTGAAGTCTATCGAACCATTCAGCAATTGCACGGTTCGAAAGGCGCTGGCAAGCCCGATCCCACTCCCTCCCGGTCTGGTCGTGAAGAATAGCTGGAAGACTCGCTGGCTGTGCTCGGGAGCGATGCCCTTGCCGGTATCTTCAATTTCGATGCTGGCCATCTCGCCGTGGCGTTCGAGCGAAACGGTTAGCCCGCCGCCCCCGGGCATGGCCTCGACGGCGTTGGCAACCAGATTGATCAGCGCCTGTTTCAACAACTCCCGGTCCACCAGCACGGGCGGCACTCCCGCATCGAGGCGGGATTCCACTTTGACGTTGGCCTTGTCCATTTGCGGGCGCTCGATGGCGAGCACTTCCTCGAGCAATTCCTTGAGGCTGGTCTCTTCCTGGTGCATCTCAGGGGGACGCGTGAAATCGAGAAACCGTTTCACGACGGTATCGAGTCGGTCAATCTCGCTGTCCAGAACGCGGACGGCCTGCTGCGGCATTTCGTCGCCTTTGGGCAAACTCATCTTTCAGATTTTCCAGCCAAAGGCGCATCGAATTGAGGGGATTCTTCACTTCGTGGGCCACGCCCGCCGTGATTCGCCCCAGAGCTGGCCATGCGTTCGGATACCTGCAACTGCGTGCTGATGCGTTCGCGCGATTCCAGGTCCGTGAACTTCACCAACGCTCCCATGCGCGTCCCGCTTTCGGTAATCACCTGGACGCTCAACGCCCACGCGCCGCGCTGGCGAATCCGGCCCGGCCAGAATGACCTCGGCAGCTCCGACCGGCTCGAATTCCCCGTCAGTCAGTTTGATGGCTTCCCGTACCGGATGGTCGGGCGGGAAAATATCTTCCGCGCGGCGCCCGAGGAGCTGGTCCGCAGGCATGCACAGAAACCGCTCCACGGCAGGACTGACCATCACGGCGCGGCCATCGAGAGAAAAAAGCAGCAAGCCGTCATCCAGTCCGCCCAGCACCTGGTCGAGATTCTCCCGCAGAGTGCTGAAAATCTCCCGGACGCCGCGAAGTTGCATTCCAATCTGGCTGATTTTCGTGCTGACCTGGCCGAATTCATCGCCGCGCTCGAGGGGTTTCTGGTCGAATTCGCCCTTCGAAATGCGGTCCAACTGGGCGGTAATGCGCTTCAAGGGGGCCAGCGAAACGCTGCTGACCAGCGCCGCCAGCAAGACCGAGATTCCCACCGAGGAAAGGGCCAGTAACCCCGCCGACCGCAAGGCAGGCGTGATATCACTGCGCAGCAGGCCGGTCTGCACGGCGACGCGAATCACTCCGAATGGGACCTGATTGCCCTGGCGAGCCCAGCTGGAATGGATAGGTGACTTCGTAAGCGCGCGGCGGCCCGTACAGCGCCCGAAGCTGCCCTGAAAAACTGAGCGAGACCAGTTGCGCCAGGTTCGTCCTCGCCGGCGACTGCTTCCCCGGCAGCGAAGCGTCGCTGGAGACCAATACCGTGCCGTTGATGTCGGAAATGGAGACTTCGTAGATCAACGGGGAGTATCCCACTTCAGCGTCTATCGAGGACGTCAACGCGGCGCTTTCATCGAGGGACTTCTGCACGTAGGCGCGCAAATCCTCGGGGCTGCTCGAGGCGGGTGTTTCCCCTGATCTGGCTGAGTCCGCCAGAGCGTTCTGAGCCTGGAAAAATACATGTCGCGTAACCAGTTGCGCGCGTTCATTCGCCTGGCGTATGACCTGGCGCGTGAGGGTCATGACGTACAACGTGGAATTCACGCCCACCACGGCAAGCACCAGCAACGCCATGATCAGCGTGATTTTGGTTTTCAGGCGGAGTTGCATGGGCGCCCCGGGCCTCACTGCGAGGGAGCTTTCGCGGCCTCGTACTCCTTCAACTTATTATGCAGGGTCTTCAGGCTGATCCCCAGCAGTTCGGCGGCGCGCGTTTTGTTGTTCGTGGAGGCCATGCGTTTGCAGGATGAGCTCGCGCTCGACGGCCTCCACCGTGGTGCCCGGAGGAAAGCGGAGCGATGCCAGATCAGTAGCCGCCGCCGTGAACGCGTGACCGAAATCCGAAGGCAGATTCGCGCGGCCGATCAAATCGCGGTTGGAGACGATGGCGGCGCGTTCGAGCACATTGCGAAGCTCGCGCACATTTCCCGGCCAGGAGTAGCCCGCGAACATCTCCAGAACTTCAGGATTCACGCCGCGGACCTGGCGCCCGTGTTTTGCATTGAGGTCGCGCAAAATATGCTCGACCAGCAGCGGGATGTCGTCCTTGCGATCGCGCAGCGGCGGCAAGTGAATGTGAAAGACATTCAGCCGGAAATAAAGATCCTGGCGGAGCTCGCCCTTGGCCACCGCCTGGTCCGGCTCCTTGTTCGTTGCGGCGAGGACGCGCACGTCCACCGGAGTTTCCACCTTGCTGCCGAGCCGGCGCACTTTGTGGTCCTCCAGCACGCGGAGCAGTTTCGCCTGCGTGGGAGCCGGCATCTCGCCGATTTCGTCGAGCATCAACGTGCCGCCATCGGCAAGTTCAAAGCAGCCGATGCGGCGTTCCGCAGCTCCGGTGAATGCTCCGCGCTCGTGACCAAAAATTTCACTTTCCATCAGGGATTCGGGAATCGCGGAACAATTGATGGCGATGAAGGGCCGCTCCGCGCGCGGCGAGAGCCGGTGAATCGTCCGCGCCAGAATTTCCTTGCCCGAACCGGTTTCGCCCGTGATCAACACAGATGCCGAGGAAGGCGCGACTTGCTCGACCAGGCGCATGACGTCCTGCATCACTTTCGATCCGCCGATCAGGTCGCCGAGTCTTCCGGTCTCGCGCAATTGCCGCGTGAGCGCCGCCACCTGCCGGTGATCGCGAACGTGGCCCAGCGCGCGGTCCAGCAGGGATCGCAATACCGGCGCCCTTGAGCGGCTTCTCGATATACCAGAACGCGCCGGCTTCGATCGCCGCGATGATGCGCTCTTCGCTGCCTTTGCCAGTGATGATGATGGCGGGGACGTTTTTCAATTCCTCGCCGAGGCTGGCCAGCAGATCCAGGCCGTTCATCCCGGGCAATTCCACGTCGGCGATCAAGACCGCGGGCGCAAATTCGGAAAAGCGCGCCAGGGCGTCTTCCGCGCTGCCCACGCCCAGAACTTCATAGCCCCATCGGCGCAGCAGAGCTTCATAGCCAATCCGTGCGTTCTCCTCATCCTCGACGATCAGGATGCGGTCGGCGGCAGGTTTCGTCGTTTCAAAACGGGTCGCTTCAGCCATACGATTTGCGAGCAATCCTCCCCCTGACGAGGCCGGGCGGCTATATCGAATCTACCAGCAGCAGGCGCTGCTGCCAAGCTGAGATCATAACGAACGCTGATATCTCATGGACTATTGAATTCGCGTTATTCCCAAAAAAATAAAAGTGTCTCAATCCTCTGGTCAATGGCGGGTGGCCGGCCCCCAGCGGTTTTTTCGAAGGGTCGGAAGGTTTTGATTCCTACTCCGCACGTCCCTCTACTGAGATAAATACAGCGGCCGGTCGAGAACCAGATCAAGCTTGGTGCCTCTGGGCAGGTCGATTTCCTGGCCGATGCCGGAGGCGGCCACAAATCCTGCAATCCCGCCGGTGGCCGCGCCAATCGCGGCCGCTTTGCCTCCGCCCGCGGACGCCCCGGCAGCAGCGCCTAATGCCGCACCAGCAGCAGCGGCTTCGAGATCCCGCGTGCCTTTGCTGGTGCGCGCTTCGATTTCACCTTCCTTGCTTTCTCCCTGGCGGACGCTGAAATCGCCGGGAACGCTGGAAACTTCCGCCACGATGGGCAGACGACCGTGACGCGCGTCGATGTCGTCGAAAGTCAGCCACAGACGCGCGCGTCCGGTTAATCCGCCAGGCTCGATTCGGCTCACGTGCCCGCGGACCTTTGCTCCCGGCGGAAGAATATAGCCACTTGAGGTCTCGAGTGGTTCGAGTGTCTTGGCATCAAATTTCTTATTCACCTTGTCTTTGCCTGTGCTCAGCTCGTTGTCCAGCCGGACAAGAAAATGCGTTCCGCTGGAAACCACTTCGGCCACATTAGGGAGCGCCGCGTTGCCTCTCTGCGCGGCTTTGGTGGAAGACGAAAATGTGATCGCGCACAGAAACATCACCAGGGAGGTCGCAACGACAACGCAAAATAGGATGCTCTTGCTCATGTATATCCTCCGCCCAATTTGAAACTCATATTGAAACATCGAACCGAAATCCAGTTTGGCTGTGAACGGGACGCCGTCTGGGTTCGGACTCTAGCTCCCGCCGGATACTCCCCAATCAGATGGTTTCCAAGGCTTGCGGGTGGCCTGCGGGGGTTTTGGTCCGCATGGGCGAGCGCAGGGACGATCATGCGTCAAACCTTTGGCTGTCAGCGGTATGGAGCGAAAAATACTGTTGTACAGTGTTTGCTCAATATATAATGTCCGCCGCTTCAGAATTTAGGGGGAACTCTTGAAGAACTTGGCGGAATTAGCCAATGTGCGCCGAGGAATGGAAAGAATGTTGATGATGTCTTGTGGCGTAGTATTCCCAATTTAGGACAGTCCAGATAACTGTGGAGGTTTGAATTCATGTTGCGATTCTTTATGAGGGGTGTGGTACTGGCAGCTCTCGCTCTCTTACTTGTCCCAGCCGGTTTCTCGAAGAGCCCGGCAAAATCGAAAGCCAGGAAAGCGGCCAAGAAGGCCGAAGACACGACAAGCACAACATCGACGGATGCGAAGGCCGACGAAACAACATCGACTGAATCAACATCCGTCAGTGCGCCCGCGCTTCCAGCGCAAAAGGCCGCATCCAGTTCCAAGTCCTTAACCGATAGCGATAAGCCCGCGCCAAGATTTACGCCCATGCTGGCGACCACCGGGCACCATCGGGCTGTTTACCGTCGAGACGGCGGACACTTTGCCCAAGGGCGGCTTCGCATTTTCGGCGTATGGGAACAAATTCGGCCGTATGCCGGGCAGTGTCACCATATTTGAAGTTGGCCTCGATGCCACTTATGGCATCACAAACCGCTTAAGCGTCTACGGTTCCTTTGTGCCTTACGGCCATGCGCACGTCGAAGACGGGACGCCAGTTGAGTGCGTCGCCCCTCAACTCTGGAAATCCGTTGTTATCCGGGGACCAAGATTCCCACGGTGTTCGCCACGGCGCCTCCCCGGCTACGTGGAGGACTTCCCCTTCGCAGGCTACAACAATGGCGGACGGGGCGGCGTCACGTTAGGAGTTAAATACGCGCTCCTTTCCGAGCGGCACGGGGATCCCATCAGCCTGTCGGTTCGCAACGATTTGAACATTGCTACGTACGATAATCTCTCGCACCTTCTGCCTGACCAGATCCAAGGGAGCCCGCTCACCGACCTGGTTTCGGTAGCCGTGAGCAAGCAATGGAGCAATATCATTACGGCAACGTTTAATGGCGGGTTCGAAGCCGTCCGCTCGCCGCACTCCGGGCAGCCCGACCCTGTGGTTGTCTATGGCCGACCAAATCAGGACCGGCGCTGGCCTCATCCTGTTTCCGGAAAGCCGTTTTCAGCCGATGACCGAGTACACGGCTGTGGTGTTCACGAACGATAAAGAAAAATTATTTACACCGGACGTATCCTTTGGCGCGCGAGACCCCGTCGACGGAGTTTGGGGAATCCGCATGTACCCCTTGAAATATCTGGCCATCGATGTGGGCTACCGGTACATGCTGAACTTGAAAGACCTTAATGATCGCCATGGATTTGTGGTGAAGATTGGCGCAGGGCTTTGGCCGGAGAAAGCCCCGCCGCCGCCCAACCGTCCGCCGACGGCATCCTGCTCGGCGAACGTCAGCATGGTCTACCTGGGTTCAGGAGATACAGTGGCCGTCACGGCGACGGCGTCCGACCCGGACAACGATCCTTTGACATATACGTGGACCGCCAGCGGCGGCCAGGTGGATGGCACCGGCCCACAAATCCGCTGGCTATCCGCGGGGACTGCGGTTGGAACCTACACGGTCACCGTGCATGTGGACGATGGCCGCGGCGGCGCGGCGAGCTGCAGTTCGGACATCCGCGTCGAACCCAAACCGAATCGTCCGCCCACGATTTCCTGCTCGGCGGATCCTTCCTCGGTCTTCGCGGGGGAGCGCTCCCGTATCACGTGCAATGCCAGCGATCCTGATGGCGACCCGCTCACCTATACCTGGCGAGCGAACGCCGGCCGCATCACAGGAAATGGCCCGACGGGCGATTTCGACACGACCGGACTCTCTCCCGGAACCTACTCCATTACAACTCGAGTTGAAGATGGGCGTGGGGGGGCCGCGGACGCCACGACCAATGTGCAAGTGAAGCCCGTGCCTCCGCCGCCGCAGGCCAGCAAGATCGGCGACTGCGCGTTTGGCAAGCCGTTGAGCACCCGCATCGACAATGTCTGCAAGCGCATCCTCGATGATGTGGCGCTGCGCCTGCAGAGTGACCCGCGTGCCAGTGCCGTGATCATTGGCTATTCCGATCCCAAAGAACGTCAGCCCGAAAAGATCGCTGGGGACCGCGGCACTAACGCGGTGAAGTACCTCGGCGAAAAGGGCGTCGACGCTTCGCGGTTCACCACGCGCACCGGCGCTGGCCAGGCTGGCGCAACCGACAACCGCCGCATCGAAGTCATCTTCGTTCCCGAGGGCGCGACGTATTAAGGCTCTCATCGACCTTGCTTTCGGGCTCCTTGCGTGCTGCTGTTTGGGCACGCATGGAGTCTGTCTTCTTTAGACCGAGTGTCTGTGCGAGCTGAGCCCATCTCTTCCTGCGGCAAAAATAACCCCTGTGTCAGTACTCCCTGTTCACGGAGCCACCGGGGAACTCGAATCTAATAACAACATGCATGTCTCCTGTAATCTCGCCTGTGCGGCCAGCCGCGGGATCAAGTGGGTTGCCTTGATTTAGAATGCGGTAAAATCCAAATTGATAGCCAAGCCTAAGGTGGGTAAGCACCCGTTTTTCCAAATAGACTTGCCCACCCAGCAGTCGGCTTGATTGGATCGGGCAGTTTGCGCCCCACTGACACCCGGTTGGAAATAGATAGGCGAGATAGAGCCTCCCTGGAATACCAAAGGAGTGATCACGGATCCCGATCCCCGCGGTGGGGGCCCACACTCGTTCCTTGGACTGCGAGGCCCATAAATTTGAAATCTCAAGGCCTCCCGTAACAGCAAGTCGCCTCGTTACCCAGAGCAGCCCCTCACTCTTCAAGTTTAGGGTACTGCCATCATTCGTTATGTATTTCCAGTCAGGTGCGAACGACGCCCCCCCTCGCAGTTCAACGCGGGTCCCTATTGGGCGTTCAAATGAGGTTCCAAATGCCAAGTGCGGCATTGTGACCCCAACCCCAGGCCCACTCCCTGCTTCGGCATCAAGCATCCACGTCATTGCAGGTGCTTTCCCTGTTGACAGCGCCTGGGCACGCGACGATCCAGCGACTACCAACACCAATAGCAACGACTCAATGATCTTTTTCATGCTCGTACTCCTGAATGAAGATCCTTCCCGTGTCCGCAGATATGAGAGTTGAGCGCGCCGGAATCGATGTGAGGAGCACCGCTGGTCGCTTAGGCTCCCTTCCCTCATGAATCTCCCTACGGGTTTTATACTTCCGTGGAAGAGCGCTAAGCCAGATGCACGAAATGTGCCACTTCGGAGCATTTGAATTAGCTCATTAGAATCTGCGGTTTTGAATATTTCAGGAGGAGACAATCTCTTAAATCATGGCCCAATTTGGCATTCGTGAAGGGGTCGGATGCCCGGATTGGAAATCCGGGGGCCGGAGGCCCACTGCGTTAGTCGGTAGGCGTGCGCGACGTACTAAAGCGCACTTCTACATTGAGTTTATGTTTGCAGGGCAGAACAGCCGCTTGGGGCGTGTTCTGCTTCGATACGCTTAGACTTCTAAAATTCTCGAATTGAAATTTCGATATGGCATAACATGGTCTGACATGCGCAAAATATTGATTATGGTTAGCTTTCCGATCCCGCCTGTCCCTCTTGCACAGTAACTATCCCGTGGCGCAGGGCATAGTGAATAAGTTCGGCTAGAGAATGAAGGCCAAGTTTGAGCATGATTTTAGATCGGTGCGTCTCCACTGTCCTGACAGCGATTCCCAGCGCAGCCGCGATCTCCTTGTTCGTTTTTCCTTCGGCCAGAAGGCGGACTATTTCAATCTCCCGAGACGTCGTTCGGGTACCTCCCCCCCCGTGTTGGTGCTGGACCTTCGTCTCGAGAAATCCTTCCAGAACTATTTCTGAAACTTTAGGGGTGAGGAAGCGCTTACCCTCGGCAATGGCCATCACCGCTTTCGTGAGGGAATCCGTGAGGTCGGACTTCAAAATGTACCCGCTTGCCCCGGCGTCAAGTGCGCGGCGTACCATGTAGTCTGACTCGTGCATCGTGAGAACAAGAACTTTGGTATTGGGAACGGCTTCCCGGATTCGAAGTGTCACCTCGACTCCATCCAGATATGGCATGCCGATGTCGACCACGGCCACATCGGGTTTGAGTTCTATCGCCTTTTGGACTGCCTCACGGCCATTCGCTGCCTCGCCGACGACCCTCCAGTCGTTTCGGGAGTGGAGGACCTCCCGAGCACCACGCCGCACCAACGCGTGGTCGTCAGCTATCAGAATTCGGAGTTTTTTCATGTCCCTTTCCCGTCCATAGGGATCGTCACACGTACTGTTGTGCCTTGACTTCCGTGATCAATAACAAGCCAGCCACCGATCAGATCCACTCGCTCGTTCATACTGAGGAGGCCCATGCCAAACTCGAATGGGGCGTTCGCATCCCGACTACTGCCAAGTGCTCCGGGGCCATGGTCGATGATTTCCAGTATAAGGTCTGAGTCGAAATCAATTCGTATCTTGGCTTGCTGGCTTCCCGAATGGCGCTGGATATTGGCAAGGCTCTCTTGTACCACCCGGAATAGGGCTACTTCAATTTCTCCTGCCATTCGTTCGAGGCTCGGTGATAGTTCCAATTCCACTTGGATTCCACTTCGCCGGGTGAAGCCCTCAACATAGTCATGGATCGCCTCTACCAATCCAGCGCTTTCCAGCACCGGCGGATGCAACACATAGGAAAGCGTGCGCACTTCAGAAATGCACTGGTCAGCCAACGCTTTGCATTCGGAAAGAAGATTAGGTGAGTTTCGATCAATCGGAGGGATTGAACTATTGAGTTGGCCAAGCATCGTTGCCAGCGCGACCAGATTTTGCCCGGTAGAGTCATGTAAGTCCCTTGCGATTTTCCGGCGCTCTTCGTCCTGCAGGCGCAGAAGCCGGCCCGAAAGGCGCCGGAGTTCCTCCTCGGCTCGGACTCGTTCGGTGATGTCACGGCAAGTACCTGCAAGACGAACCGGCCTTCCTTGTTCATCACGAATAATTTTCCAGCGTTCCTCGAGGAATTTGACGCGACCATCCGGCATAACGATCCGATATTCGATCGCGCGAGGCGAGGTCCTCCCGAGGGACTCTTCGAAGGCTGCATCCACTTTGGGGCGGTCCTCGGGATGAATGAATTTAATGAACCCTGGACGTGTGGGCTTGAAGCGAGAAGGGTCAGTCTCAAAGATGTGGTGTGATTGCTCTGACCAAATTACGTTCAAGCTCTGCAACTCCAATTCCCAACTTCCGACATTTGCCACCTCCTGAGCCTCGACCAAGCGAGCGCGCTCTCTTTCCAATTGCTCGGCTATCCTGCGCTGTTCCCTCTCACTCGTTCTGAGGGCCTCTTCAGCCTCCTTGGCCTTGGTGACATCCTGCGCGCTGCCCACTAATCGATAGACACGGCCTTGGTCATCACGAATTGGGAAGCCTCGGCAAGTCACCCATGAAATTGAGCCGTCCGGGCGAACTACTCTGCATTCGAGATCGTTGATCGGCTCTCCTTCGATCAAACGCTGTATGCGTTCCGCAAAGTATCCGCGATCTTCAGGGTGGACCCCTTCCATGAAGGACATGGGTTCGGCATAAAAGGTTTCGACCTTGCGGCCCCAGATTGCTTCATAGGCGTGATTGATATAGAGAAGTTCGGTGAAATCGGCATTAGCGAGGGCCATCGCCACGGGCAAGTTCTCTGCTATTTGCCGGAATCGTTCGCTGGTCTCGAGTTCCTGGGCCTGCCTCGCAAGCTGCCGATCCACCGACGAGGTTAATATCGCTCCGCCTTGAACCACCAGCGTGCCAATGGCAATCCCACTGAGACCGAGAAAGGAGACGCTCACTGCATGGGAAACATCGGGCAACGCGGTGGTCGCAATGAAGCTCGCCGACATCATGCCGGTGTAATGCATCGCAGAAATCGCGGCACCCATCACTCCCGCGCTTATGACCTTTGCCAAAGTGGTTCCCCTAAAATCTTCGCGGTAGTCGAAGGTGAACACAATTGCGGCCAGAGAAGCTATGACCGCAACGAAAACGGATATCGACACCAATAGCGGACTGTAATGGGTCACTGCGGTGAGGCGCATGGCGTCCATACCAATGTAATGCATTCCCACAATGCCAAGCCCCATTAGGACGCTCCCCGTCACCGCTTGTGCCCGGCGCATATCCTTTCGGCTGACGACGTAAAGTGCGACCGAGGAGGCAAGAATTGCGGTTAGCACCGACAGAAGAACAGTCGGCCAGTCGTAGGCCACAGGGACGGGCAAGCTGAAGGCCATCATACCCGTGAAGTGCATCGACCAAATTCCGAGGCCCATAGCGGTGGCTCCCCCGGCCAACCAAGCCAAGCGGATCCGGCCACGCGCCGCGGTTACACGTCCCCCAAGATCGAGTGCCGCATAGGACACGGAAATAGCGATGAGTATCGAGAGCAGGACCAGGCGATGGTCGTAGGAACCAACGAGAGGGGGCCCGGATTGACCCATGCCGCCTTCTTCCACCACTGTCCACGGACTTAGGATCGCCCAATTACCGTGGACGTAAGGTTATCGGCACTATACTCCTTAAACATTACGAATTGCTAAAAAAAGGAATACCATATTGTACATAAATCTTCGTACGTAGTTTCATCGATGGTTAATTACATAAGTCCTAATCCAGCTTCGTAGTGAATCCCACTAAGTATTCAACGGTATTGAAATGATGTCACCGCTCAGTTAACTATCTCGCCGGCCCCGTCCCCGCAACAAGAAAGCTGGGAAAAATGGAAGTGCCCGCGAACCCACCCCGCGCGGTGTTGCCAAAGCAAGCCGGTTTTAATGGCTTGATCGGCGAGTCCTCTGCAATGCTTGGTCTCTGCGTGCTGATCAGAACGGTTAGCCACTGCACCTCTCCGGTCCTGATCCTTGGCGAGACCGGGACCGGAAAGGAACTGGTGGCACGCGCCCTTCACTTCAACGGATTGCGCTGCCGGAAGGCGTTCATCACGGTTGATTGTTCGGCACTGACTCCTACGCTCGTGGAGTCCGAACTCTTTGGACATGTGAAGGGCGCTTTCACGGGGGCAGACCGGGCGAAAGTAGGTTTGTTCCAAGCCGCAAACGAGGGGACGATCTTTCTGGACGAGATCGGCGAGCTCCCATTGTCCTCGCAGGCCAAACTGTTACGTGCTCTTCAGGAGAAAGAGATCAGGCCCGTGGGGTCCACGGAGCGACTTCCAATTAATGTACGGGTCATCGCGGCCACAAATCGAGACCTCGAAGCGGAAGTCCGTGCAAGGACGTTTCGTCAGGATCTATATTTCCGATTGAATGTGATCCAAATCAAGGTGCCGACGTTGCGTGATAGAAAAGCGGACATCCCTTTGCTGGTCGCCTATTTCCTGAAGAAGTTTTCTACGCCACTGCTTCCGGTGGACTCAATCTCAGACGACGCGTTGCGGCAATTGATGGGCTACGAATGGCCCGGCAATGTGAGGGAATTGGAAAACGCCATCGAATGTGCGGTGGCCTTGAGCTCTGGCAATATGCTGGCGGCAGATGACATGGCCTCGGTTCCTAAGATGTCGTGCGCGAGCCTTCGCGATAGCAACGAGCCTTTATCGCTGGCGGAGGTCGAGCGTCGAGCCATCCTGAGCACTGTGCGGGAATGCGGAGGAGAAAAGGCTGCCGCCGCACACCATTTAGGCATTGGCAAATCAACCCTCTACCGCAAGCTCAAAGGGTACGTCGGAACTCCCAAATCGTCCGGACCGATTGTGAGCCAAGAGCATTCGAAATCCAGCCTGCGTTAGGATCCAACTTCTCTCCATTGTCATGGATCATGACCGACGTCCCTCTCGATAGTAATCTTCTTCCAGATTCCCGGTGTGCCAAAATGGGACTAATTAATTGTTACGCGTCTCAAAATGGTTTCCATAAAAAATACTAAGGTCCTGCAATTTTTGCATCTGTCATAAATGACAGCCGCTTAATCGTCCATGAAGTCTGGCCTCACGAATGCATCTCCCAAAATTTGAGAATCACTCGATTGGCAGAATCAGCTCAACCTGCCCTGAGTGTTCCCCTCAAAATTAAAACAGAGAGGTCGCTAAGGCATGAGGCTTTTACCAGCTCTAGGTCTTCTATTATTCGCGGCAACAGTTCATGCACAAGGCTCACCCACAAGAGCAGAAGAAGAGAAGGCGAATGACCTTGCAAACCCAAACGTCACCAGCTCAGTTACGCAAGAACTTACTTCGTCTAATGCCCCCACTCCAAGTGGAACGGGTCCCGCTGCTAATGCTCAACCACTTCCCATCAAACCGGAGCCGCGGCCCGCTTACCTCGGCCAGTGGATAGGCCCGGGTGAGCCAATGGGTGCGTTCTCCGATGACCTAATAATCACCGACCACCAGGTCGACCGGAGACTTATGTGGCATGTCGAGAAGGTTGGATCGTGCGCGTGGTGTGGCAGGCCCATGGGCTGGAAGGAGGCAGCGTTCGATAAAAAATCGACTTCGCTCTGGACGTTTCGGTCTGCCATGGCTGTGGCGGACATTGAGACTACGCATCACTCGCCTTGCTTTCAGATGCACACATGTCGAGAAGGGAATCCGCTGTTAGGGCAGACTCGGGCGCAGGCCTATAGTGTTTCGGGAGCAATGACCGCATTATGCTGGTTGGGCACGGCTTGGGTGCGCAAAGGCGACAAAGTCAATCATGTCGGAGGCTCGAAGTACTGGTACATCCTCCCGATAATCGGGCAGGCTGGCTCAGCCCTTGGGATTATGACGAATTTAGCAAACTGGAATAAGCGATAGCAAGCGGGCTGCACGAGTTATGAGAAACCGGCTTCGGCAACCAGAGCACATAACGCGCTGCCCGGCGAGCCACCGTTTCGAGGCTGATTGAATTGGGACGCGAGAGATCCTCTTCAGCACGAAATCCCAAAACGGTATTAGAAGGTTCTAATTCGGCTCTTCGAAAGCCTACCCCCTAGTAAAGGACGGCCAACAGCCTAGACAGACCAATGCCTTAGCGTTTCTGCCACTGTGGAACAGCATTTGCTTGTCACCGGTAATGACGCTTTTTGGAAGGCCGCCACAGACGAAGACTAACCCAATCGCACTGGTTTTACTGAGTTGTCTAATGGGATGCGGCCCGGCCATTTCGCCACCTCCAAACATTCAGCCTCAAGCCGCGAATGTAGTCTCGCTCGCTCCGCAGAACTGGTACATCTACTACAGCGCCGGGGTACCACCTAATCCGTCTGCTGACATCGAGGGGGCCTGGTCGTTTGAGTTTCCAAGCTCGGGGACTGGCGGGCACGTGAACTATGTCCAGACGCCGTTTAACGCTACGACGACCCTGCACGCTGTGAGCATAACCTTCAAGGTCGAGAGCGATGCGCCGCAATACGAAGTGCTTGACCCCACCGACATCCCACCGGCGACGATCCATTTGTTTTTCGAGCAACAGGGCGACGACCTTGTCGACCCGAACGGACGCTGGTGGGCGCTGGCGAGCGGCTATAATCTCGGTTCGCAGGACGATGGAACGATTATGTATACTGTAGCGCTAACCTCTGATCAGTGGAGCAACGTTGTTGGCCAACACGACCCGCAGGCGTTTGCTGCCGCACTCACAAATATCGGGTGGATTGGACTGACATGCGGCGGGCAATACTTTTGGGGACATGGCGTCGCCCTGGGTAACGGCAGCGCAAAATTTATTCTCGTCGATTTCCAGGTCAGTTAACCAACCACGAACTCGGCCACTAAAATGGGGACATTCGAGACTGGCTACAGCGCCGCTACAGGCGACGCACGGAGCCCTTTATTTTAGGAGGGCCGAGCTTCAGCTCGGCCATCAACGATTAGTACGGTGACGGGCTTTAGCCCTCGCAGCTTCAGGGGTTAAAACCCCTGATCGGCCGAGGCGATTCGTCGGGACTGAAGTCCCGATCTCCGAAACCAAGAGGGCTTGATGTGTTTCTCCAAATTGAGACAGCACCATTTTCTGCAACTGTAGTGGGAACCAGGGTCAACGCGAGTAGAATGGAAACTGACGCCTGGCCCGAATTATTCAGGCCAAACAGAAACCATGCGTAAGTTCTCCATCGTGATTTTATTTCTGGCGGCGGGCGCGGCTGCCCGGGCGCAGACCTGGAAGCCAATGGGGCCGCCGGGAGGAGATGTTCGTTCGCTGGGGGCCGATCCCGCGCGGCCTGGACAGATTTACCTGGGCACGGCGGATGGTCATATTTTTGGTTCCGAGGATGGCGGCGCGCACTGGAATCTGCTGGGCCGTGTAAGCGCCAGGCTCGACGCGGTGATCACGGCCATTGCCGTGGACCCTCGGAATGCGAATGTGTTGTTCGCTGCTGCCTGGACGCAAAACCCTTCCGCGGGTGGCGGTGTTTTTCGCAGCAATGACGGCGGAAAGGTCTGGCACGAGGCGGGCCTTGCGGGGGAGGCCGTGCGCGCTCTCGCGCTCGCGCCTTCCGATCCGGACATCCTTGTAGCCGGAACTCTCGACGGCGTGTACCGCTCGCGTGACGCGTCCCAATCCTGGGAGCGGATTTCCCCGGAACACCACGACGAGTTGCGCAACCTCGATTCCCTTGCCATTGATCCGCGTGACCCGCAAACGATCTATGCGGGAACGTTTCATCTCCCCTGGAAAACTACGGATGGCGGACATACCTGGCGCCCCATCCATGACGGGATGATCGACGATTCCGACGTCATGAGTTTGCTGGTCGATCGATCGACTCCGGGGCGCATCTTTGCCAGTGCCTGCTCGGGAATCTATCGCAGCGATAATGGCGCCGGGCAATGGCGAAAAATCCAGGGCATTCCGTACACCGCCCGCCGCACCTATGCCATCACGCAGGACCCCGCGGATCCCGACAAAGTGTACGCGGCGACATCCGAGGGCCTGTGGAAGACTTCCGACGGAGGGATGTCCTGGCGGCGCACCACGCCGCACGACTGGGTGGTCAATACGGTCGTGGTCGCCCGGGGCCGCCCGGGACGTGTGCTGATTGGCACCGAGCAATTCGGCGTTCTCTTGAGCGATGACGACGGGGAACATTTTCAGGACGCCAACAGCGGATTTTTCCACCGCCAGATTCTCGCCCTGGCGCTCGATGCCGAGCACTCCGGCCGCATTCTGGCCGTCCTCGCGCACGCTCCTGAGTCCATTGTGGCAACCGATGATGACGGCAGAATCCTGGCTCCCCCTCGGGCCCGGTCTGCGCACCGAGCAGATGCTTCGTGTTTACGCATCTCCGGATGGATGGTGGGCTTCCATCGAGCATGGCGGCTTGATGCGCTATGACGCGCAAAAAAAATCCTGGCAGCGCGCGGGCATAGTAACTGGCGAGGCAGCGACCGTCACGATTTCGAAGGCGCGGGGCACGCGTTTCTCTCCCGGGGACATGAAAACTACGCCGCGCCAGCTCCAGCAGGTCGTGAACGACATGGCTTTCAGCACCGATCGCTGGTTTGCCGCCACCGAGGCCGGTTTGCTGATGTCTGCCGATCGGGGCGCCACGTGGGCCCTTAAGCCGCTGGGGCCACTGACTACGCTGCCGGTGCAGTCGGTACGCGTCTCGCCGGATGGTCAGCGCCTGTGGGTGGTGTCACTGCGCGGGCTGGTATTTTCCACTGACGGCGGGAACACCTGGACCTGGCACGATTTGCCGCTCGAGTCGGGCGGCGCCTTAAGCTTGGAAGTGGATCGTTCAGACGAAGCCACGCTGATTTCGATTGCTCACAATGGGCTTTATATTTCACGCGACGCGGGAAATACGTGGCAGCAGGCGGCCTCCGGCTTGCCCTCGACCCCTGTCCGGGATCTGGCTGTGGCGGGAAACATTTTCCTTGCCTCCATGCGCACCGGAGGACTGTATGTTTCCGCGGATTCCGGCCGCACCTGGGACCGCGTCGCGGGCACGCTTGCCGATGGCTATTTTCCCGGCCGTGACCACGAAAAATGATGCCGGGGTCATCTTTGCTGCCTCCGCAACGGACGGTTTGTACGCTGTGGAATGGAGTGGCCTCGCCACAGCCGGCCAAGCCTCTCCTGGCCCGCCTCAGAACTAGGCCTGCTTGTGCGGATCCAGGCACGTTCGTCGAACCCCTAAATCCCTCGCCCGGCCAGATTGTCACGAAATATGTCCCGATTTGAACCCCATGCGATTCCCATTCCTGCCCGGCGTTGCTTCCAAAGGGGCTAACCCGTATTTGAATTTAATGCGCTTGCTTTATTTCCCGATTCGGCAATAGAATCATGCGCAAATAAGAAGCGTTGTCACGATAAATGACTAAGTGGATGGCGGTTGCAGTTTTCTCCTGATTTGGCACTCCTCTTGCTCACTTTTTGAAAAGAGGTACCCAGCCATGGAAACAGGAACAGCTACAGGAGTCGAAACCTCCGTCGTTAGATCCGCCATTTTAAGTCTCCTGATTGTCGACGACGAAGTATCCACTCGGAATCTTTGCAGGGATGTGGCCACCGAAGCGGGGCTGCAGGTTCATGTGTCTTCGACCACCGAGCAGGCGCTCGAAATCCTCGAGCAACATCCCATCGACATCGTGGTCACCGATTTGCAGATTCCGCAAATCGGGGGACTTGAACTCATCAAGCGAATCCGCGCCAATAATCCGGAGATTGCCGTCATCGTGCTGACGCAATACGGAACGATCGAGACGGCCATTGAAGCCACCCGGCTTGGCGCGACCGATTACGTCACCAAGCCATTTCATGTGGCGGAGCTGCGCACCAAGCTCGATCGCCTGGTGCATTCCATCGAGACCGATCAGGAAAACCGCCTGCTTGCGCGAACAACTCAAGAGCAGGCCGGGCTTTGGCGCTTTCATAGGCGTGTCTCCGCGCATGCAGCGCGTGTACAAGCTGATCCAGAAAGTTGCCGAGCATACCTATCCCGTCCTGATCCTCGGGGAAAGCGGCACCGGGAAGGAACTGGTGGCGCGCTCGATTCATTTTTCGGGCCCGCGCAAGAACAAGACGTTTGCGCCCGGTGGATTGTTCCTCGCTGGTCCCCACGCTGATCGAATCCGAGCTGTTCGGGTACGTCAAAGGCGCGTTCACTGGAGCGCAGCATTCGAAGCAAGGCCTGTTCGAGGCCGCCGGAGACGGAACCCTTTTTCTCGACGAAATCGGCGACCTGCCCATCGATCTGCAGGCCAAGCTTCTGCGCGCCCTTCAGGAACACGAAATCAAGCCCGTGGGTTCGAACGAACGCGTGGGCATCCGGGCGCGCATGATTGCCGCGACCAATCGCGACCTCGAAGCGGCCATTCGCACCGGAAGTTTTCGCCAGGACCTTTATTTCCGTTTGAACGTAGTCCAGATCAAGCTGCCACCCCTTCGGGAACGCAAGGCGGACATTCCCTTGCTGGTCAACGCGTTTCTCGAAAAATTTTCCGATGCGAGCGCGCCCGATCCACACGATTTCGGAGGACGCCATGCGCCGGATCATGGCCTACGACTGGCCGGGCAACATCCGCGAACTCGAAAACGCCATCGAACGTGCCGTGGCGCTCGGCTCGGGACCGATCTTGCACGTCGGCGATTTGCCTTCCAACCTGCAATACACCTCGCCGGAAAAACTCTCCGATGCGGACGAACTTGTGCCGCTCGATGCCCTGGAACGCCGCGCTATTTTCCGCGCCCTGCGGGAGACCGCCGGAGACAAACTGGCCGCCGCGCGGCTTCTCGGCATCGGCAAGACCACGCTGTATCGCAAACTCAAGCAATATGAGTCCGGTCGCTTGCAAGCCTGAGCCGTAACTGGACGCGATGCCGCCCCGTGGGTGTATGCATTCGCGGACGGCATAGGCTTTGAGGCGGCATTGAATTTTCGGGTGGCGCACTCTTCATCCGCCGCGGCGGATGAAGGGTGCGGGTTTTCTTCTTTCTCTCCCTCACCGACCCCGAGAGCGGCTCGACCACCTACTCCTATGAGACGCTGACCCGGTCGCCCACGCTCGTTCCTGGGGCGCCGCCCACCGCTTGGTCTTTGAGTACTCACGGTTGGGTAGAAATCGAAAGAGCCGGAGTAAGCATCGAAGGTAAATATTTTCCTATCCGGGAATGGGCGGCAGCTGAAGTTTCGGGATGGGAATATAGCCGTTTGGGAATAACCTCTCTTATCGCATGAACCCTCTTATTTTGTGTTGCTTACTTAATTTCGCGCATTGGTCCCTCCGGTGCAAGAACACAAGTGGGGGATGCCATGCATTTTCGAGGATATTTCTTGCACTACCGCATGATACGTGAGGCCGTCACCGCTGCCGTAACCATCGGCACCGCGGTGCTCTTCGCCTACTTGATCGTGTACGCGCGGTTCTAGGGGTCTGCATGCATGCGATTGCCTGGATGCGAAAGTGGAGAGGCGCTCAACCTGCGGATGAGCACGCTGGCGCAGTGATCCATGCCGCTGCGCGCGGTGATTCGCTCGATCAGGTGCTCGATCTGGGTGTCCAGACGTTGCTGGAGGCTGCATGCGCAGACCGGGCCGGTCTGTGGCTTTCAGGCGAGAGGCGCGGGGGACAGGGCGGGGGGCGAGTGGTCGAAGTAGCCCAGGGACCGATCCCGGAGCAGTGGAAGCGGCTGGATATCACGATGCCATTTCTGCGGGCGACGCTGGAAAGCCCGGAACCGCTGCAGGTCGAGGTCGGCAGCGAGGGAATCCATCCCTCGCCTGGGTCCGCTGGTGGGTATGAACAGCGCCATCTGGATTCCGCTGCGCTGCCGAAATCGCACGGTCGGTTTGGCCATGGTGGCGCACGCGCACCGCCAAGGCAAACCCAAATCTCAACGCGCTGCGGGTGCACGCGGAGGAAATCGCGCTCGCCGTCACGCATTCACCGCGACGCTCGCCGGCGCGAGCTGGCGGCCGAGGAACTTCGCGCTCAGCTGCGCCTTTCCCGGGCAATCTTGTGCGGCGTTTCCGCGGACTCCATCCTCCCGCAAATCGCGCGCGCAGCGCGGCATTATGTTCAAGCGGAATTCGTTGCCTTGGGCGGGTCTGGCGGATCGCCGGTCTCCGCGGAGGGCTGGGACGGTCCGGAGGAATGGCGCAGCTGGATGCACCAAGAAGCCCTAATGAAACTGTGGCGCAAGGTTTTTGACGAGGGACGGGAATTCGAAATCACTGGAGAAGACATCCCTGCGCAGGTGGGGCTCGGATCCGGATCATCCCGCCCCGTGCTGGACCGCGTGATCGCCATTCCGATCGAAGTACAGAGCCGGACCGCCGGGGTCCTGATGGCCGGTTTCTTGCCTTCGCAGGATGGCGACGAAGACATGGCCCGGCTCGAATCCTATGCCTTGCTGGCTGCTTCGGCCCTAGACCGGGAAGTGGCGCGGGAGGAACGGGCTGCCTGCAAGAAGGTCACTGGCGGCAGATCCTCGAGGATAGCGAGGAATGTCTGGTAGTTGTCGATGAAAAGGGATCTGTTCGTGAAGCCAGCCGGACCGCCGCGGCGCTCCTGTTTTCGTCCCGAAGACAGCTCGCGGAAATGCTGCTCGAAGATTTCTTTTCGCCTGCCGCGCGCGAAGAGGTCGGGCAATGGCGCCATCGAATCACTTTGGCGGATACTCCACGAGCTGTCAGGACGGAACGCCCTCAAATTCCCCTGGAAGCGCCGCTCGCCCGCGGTGGCGCCGCTTCGCTTGCATATCCGTTCGGCCGATGGATGGGCTTGGCGATGGAACACGCATGTGGCTGGTTCATTTCGAGGATCAGGAGGAACAGCAGGCCCTGCGGGAAGCGGAAGGACGTCTGGAAGCGGAAATGGCCGGCCTGATGGATTCGATCGAATCCGGCGTGTTGCTCCTCGATGCATGCCGGGAAATATCCGCATGGTGAGCGACCGTCTCGGCGCCATCATGGGAATCGAAGCCCGCCGCCTGTCTGGAATTGGGGACCATCGACGCCCTGATCGACAGCCTCGCGCCGCCAGTTCAGCCGCCCCGCCGAAACCGTGGCGCGCTGGCGCGAGCACGTGCGCCGATGGAGACGAAGCGAGCTGGGACGAATTCGAACTCATTCGTCCATCGCGCAAGATCGTGGAACGATTCGCGAGGCCGCTCTTCAAGCCCGATGGGACGCGCGCTGGGCTGGCTCGAGGTCTATCGGGATATCACCGGCCAGCGGCTGATCCAATCCAAGCTTCTGCAAACGGAAAAAATGGCCGCGCTCGGCCAGCTTGTTTCCGGCATCGCCCATGAACTCAATAATCCGCTCACCAGCATTCAGGGATACGCGCAGCTCCTGCTGAGCCGGCGTTCCGCGTCGGACCGGACCGGCGATGCTCGCCGCATTTCGCAGGAAGCCGAGCGCGCCGGGCGCATCGTGAAGAACCTTCTCCTGTTCTCGCGGGAAACCAAGCCGGAGCGCCGCGCTGTCAATCTGAACGAAGTGATCGAGCGGACGCTGGCTCTGCGCGCCTACGAATTGAAACTCGAAAACATCGCCGTGGAACTTATGCTCGATCCCGGTCTGCCGCACACTCTGGCCGATGCCGCGCAACTTCAGCAGGTGATTCTCAATCTGATCGTGAATGCCGAACAGGCCATCGTGCAGGGACGCGGGGAAGAAAGCGGGCATGGCCGCATCCGCATCCGCACCCGGCGGCTTGCCGGGGACCGCATCGGCATGGAAATTTCCGACGATGGCCCGGGGATTTCGCCCGAGATTGTCTCGCGCATTTTCGATCCATTTTTCACGACCAAGCCGGCAGGCGTTGGCACGGGCCTGGGGCTTTCGATTGTGTACGGGATCGTGCAGGAGCATGGCGGAGAAGTCAGCGTCGAAAGCCAGCCGGGCCACGGCGCGACCTTGACCGTCGAACTGCCCGCGCTGCCGCTGGCCGCGCTTTGATTTCACCGGAGAAAATAGCCGCGGTCTCGCCGGCGCAGCCGCCGTGTCTGCGCTCTCGCCATCAGCTCGGGTCGCGATGCGCCCGGAACGCATTCTGGTGGTGGAAGACGAGCCGACCGTCGCGCAACTGATTGCCGACGTGATGGCCGAGGAGGGCCATCGCGTGGACACGCTGCTGGACAGCCGGGAAGCCCTCGGGCGGCTGGAAAAAAAGCACTACGGCCTGGTCATTTGCGATTTGAAGATGCCGCACCTGGACGGGCCGGGCCTTTATCGCGCGCTGGTGCGCGCGGAAGCCCCATGCAGCATAAGCTCCTGTTTGTCACCGGGGACACGATGAGCCCGCGCACGCTCGAATTTCTGAAGTCGAGCGGCCTGCCATACCTGGCGAAGCCGTTTCTGGTGGAAGAATTGAAAGAGGCTGTGCGGCAGGCGTTGCCTGCCGCTGCCGGCCGGCGAGGCGGTCGCCGCCGGGAGCCGGACCGCGTCGAGCGCCGTTGCGAGGGAAAAATGAATTTCACGAGTCGAACAATTTTCATTATCAGCGCCGATTCGCAGGTAGCCCAGGAATGCATCGAGGAACTTGCCGCCTTCGGCGGCCGCTATCGGACGCCGGTGGCGAGTTCGATCGAGCAGGCGCGCAAGAGATTTCGAACGCACGCCGCCCGCCGTCATGTTTCTGGACGAATCCGCGATCGATCCGTCGCGCGACGGCGAATCGCTCGAATCCGCCGTCGCCCTGCTCGACGGAGACGGCGCCCGTCGTGGTCGCGGCGGCGCCGGAAAAGCAAGCCGATCTGGCTTTTCTGATCACTTCCGGCGCGGTGGATTTTGTGGCGCGCACGAGCCATTTCGTGCCCATCGTCGCGGGCATGCTGGACCGCCGCGTGCGGATGGCCGAGCGCGTCGACGGGATGATCCAGTTTCCCCACGACGAATTGGCCGGGGATTTCGGAGAAATTCTTCGCCACGAAGTCAACAATCCACTGACCGGAATTCTCGGCAATACCGAACTGCTGCTCGCGCGGCGCGACCGTCTGCCGCCCGCCGCCGTCGAGCGCCTGCAGACCATCGCCGAACTCGCCGTGCGCCTTCGCGAAACCGTTCGCCGCCTCTCGAATGCCTGGGACGAACATCACGAGCACGCACATCGGACAGAGGTGAGGAAAGAGCAAGGTAGCAAGGAGGCAAGGAGGCAAGGAGGCAAGGAGGCAAGGACAAGGAGGCAAGCGAAGACGTTCTTCCCTCCTTGCCTCCTTGCCTCCTTCTTTCAAGTCCTGAACAGCACGTCTTCCCGCTGAAATAATTTCACGGCGATCGCAATCGCCGCGGCGGCATAGACGCAAGACGATGCGAAGATCAGCGCGATGTATTTCCAGTGATACGTTCCGGTGATGATTTCCTTGCTGACCAGGCTCGTGTTCAGCACCGGCACGAGCGCAAGCGCGGTGTTCAGTTCCACGCCCGGGCAGCAGCGCCGCCACGGCGGGCAGGACCACAACAATCATCAGCGGAGAAATATAGCTCTGCGCTTCCTTGAAACTTTTGGCAAACAGCGAAATGGCCAGCAGGGCCGCGGAAAAAAACACCGCCAGCGGAAGCACCATGAAGAAAATGGAAACGACGGCCTTTGCCGGTCATGGTGATCTGCAGGGCCGCGTCCGCCGCGCCGTGCGCCACGCCCAGCAGCATCTTCTTTCCCACGCCAAACGAAACGGCCATCGAGGTGATGGAAAGCACGGCCGTGGCAATCGAAGCCGTCAGGACCATCAGAAATTTTCCCAGCACCAGATGCGTGCGCGAAACCGGGCTGCAAAGAATCGTCTCGATCGTGCCGCGTTCTTTTTCGCCCGCGGTCAAGTCCATGGCCGGATACATCGCCCCGGTCAGGCACAGCAAAATGACGAAGTAAGGAACGATTCCGCCCAGGACCGCGCCTCCCACTTTTTCCGGCGGCGCCACGTTCTGCTGCTGAATGTCGAACGGCCGCACCAGGCTTTCGGGAAGTTGCCGCGCCTCGAGATGTTCCCGGATGGTCCGGTCGCGCAGGTCGCGAAAGAATTTTTGCAGCCGGTCCGCGCCGAAGCCCGATTTCAGCTCGCCCTCGTACATGTAAATCTTCACCGTCATGGCCTCGCCGCCGGCAAGCTTCGCGTCGAAGCCTTGCGGGAATTTCCACGGCCGCGCGGATCTGTTTGTTGGAGATTTCCTCGGCGTAGTCCGGCTTTGCGGGAACGATCTGCACGTCCTTCAGTTGTTCGAGCTCCGCCCTCAGGTTCGGCGAATCCTCGCCGCCCAGGATCATCACTTTCGGGACTTCTTCCATGGCCTGGCCGACCAGCTTTGCGGAAGACCACGCCCATGCCGATGGTGAGCAGCGGCATCAGCAGGAGCGGCACGGCGATCATGGAGATCACCGTCCTGCGGTCGCGCAGGGAATCGATCAGTTCCTTGCGATAGACGATGCCAATGTTTCGCAGGCTCATGGCTCCACGACCTTGACGAAAATATCCTCCAGGTCCTGCATTGCCGAATCGCTGGCGCAATTCGGCGAGAGTTCCTTCGGCCAGCAGCTTGCCGCCATGGATGATTCCGATGTGGTCGCAGAGTTTTTCGACTTCGCTCATGACGTGAGTGGAGAAGATTACCGTCTTGCCCTGGTCGCGGCATTCGCGGATGAATCCGGCGATGGTGCGGGCGGCCATCACGTCCAGGCCCAGCGTGGGCTCATCGAAAATCATGACCGAGGGATCGTGCACCAGCGTCCGCGCGATGGAAACTTTCTGCTTCATGCCGGTGGAGAGTTTGTCGCAACGCCGGTCGCGAAAATCGTTCATTTCGAGGCGCTCGAAAATCGCATCGATGCGGCGGGCCAGCGTGGGTTCATCGAGCCCGTGCAGCCGGCCGAAGTATTGGACCATCTCCAGCGCCGAAAGGCGCCCGTAGAGCGCGGTGGCCGTGGAAAGAAATCCCACGCAGGAGCGCACTTTTTGCGGTTCTTTGGTCACGTCATATCCCGCGACGATGGCGGTTCCCTCGGAGGGCTCCAGAATCGTGGCGAGCATGCGCAGCGTCGTGGTTTTTCCGGCGCCGTTCGCTCCCAGCAGTCCGTAAATTTCACCGGGCCGGCAGCGAGAAGCTCACGTGGTCCACGGCGCAGACTTCGCCGCGTTTCTTGTCGCGGAACCGTTTCACCAGATTTTGCGCTTCGATCATTCCGATCTCATTCCGTGCCGATCATGAAAATTGCGATCGTGTGGCGCAGATTGTAGCTGAACTGCAGGCGAGCGGAATGGCACGTGGCAGGAATGTGAGAATCGGACGCAGTGCGCGAGGGCCTAACCCTTATGACAATTGGGGCACTGCTTGGCGTCAAAATTTTCCGGCGTAACGCGGAACATATTGTTACACTGGATGCACACACGATGGAGCACTGGTTGCCCCGGCGTCGGAGCTTCGTGTTTTGGGGCATGAGCTTGCGTTGGGTTCGGCTCGGTAGTCATGGAGAAATTCTAGCATAGCATGTGCAACTCAACACCGTTGGCGAGCAGTCGGAGCATTGCGTTTGGCGGCATCCCAGCTCGAGGCGCGGCGCATCTTAATGGGCTGCAGTCGGAGATTCAGCTAAACCTTCGCCGGTCGCTCGTTTGCTGCCAGAAACTTTGTTAGAATGCCGCTTTTTGACCCCGCCAGTTAGACTGGCAGAGCGTGCGCTCGCGGGCTTTCCTGGGAGCTCGCCAAACGAAAGGACGGAATGACGACGGCGCTGGGACGAAGACTGTGGCTCATCGTGGGCGCCGCCCTGGTGCTGACGGCTGTCCTGGTTTTTATCAGCGGCAGGGGAGTCGACGGCGCGCGTGGCCGTGGCCGACGTCGTCGCGCGAGAATTTGAGTTCGGTGGTTTCCAGCAACGGAAAAGTGGAACCCGTGACGCCGCGTTCGTTTCGCGCGGGATTCCCGACATTCGTCGATCGAGTGTATGCGGTGGAGGGGCAGCAGGTGAAGCGAGGGCAATTGATTTTCGCGCTGGATGACACAGGAACCCGCGCGGAGCTCGCGCAGGCCCGCGCCGATCTGGCCGCGCAAGAAGAGGCGCTGCGCGTCGGCAAAAGCGGGCGGCCATGCAGACCAGGTCGCGAAGGCCGCCGCCGATTTGCAAAAGGCTCAGGCCAACCGCGATCAGTTGCGCCGCGATAACGAATCGCTGACGAAACTCGTGGCGCGAGAAGGCCGCGACCACGCAGGAACTGGAACAGAATCGATTGATGCTGATCTCAGGCCGAAGCCGACGTGCAATCGCTGGAAAAGATGAAAGCGGCTCTGGAACAGCAGGCGCAGCTGGATACGCGAGCGCGATCGCGCTCCTGGTCGAGCACGCGCGAACCCAGGTTCAGCGACCTCGAGGAGAAAGTTGCCTCCGCGCACGGGATCGCGCCGATGGATGGCACGCTGTATTCACTTGCCGATCCGTCAGGGCGATTTCGTGAAGGAGGGGGACCTGCTCGCGGAGATTGCCGATTTGCATCACGTGCGCATCCGGGCATTTATCGATGAACCGGAACTGGGGCAGATCGAAGTCCACCAGCCTGTCGAGATTTTCTGGGACGCCCATCCCGACCGCACCTGGACTGGCCGGACGGAAGTGGTTCCCAAGCAAGTGGTGACCCGAGGCACGCGCAGCGTCGGCGAATTGCTGTGCTCGGTGTCCAATGATCAGCTGGACTTGCTTCCCAATACGACCGTGGACGTTCACATCCACATCAGCGAGCGCCCGGACGTCCTGGTGGTTCCGCGAGGCGCGGTTTATATCGAGGGCAACACGCGATTTGTGTTCCGCGTGGAAAATGACCGCTTGCACCGGCGGTACATCAAGGTGGGCATCGCCAATCCGACGATGATCGAAGTTCTCTCCGGCCTGAACGAGGGCGATGTGGTCGCGCTGCCGGGCGAAGTATCTCTCAAGGAAAACTTGCGGATCCGAGCGGTGCGCCAGGAATGACTCGCCGCTTTCTATTTGCCGTCCTGGCGTTGACCCTGGCTCTGGCGCTATGGCGTCCCGCGTCAGCGGGGCGCAGGACCCGCTGGCCGACGCGCAGCGCGATTACAACGCCGGCCGTCTACAACCGCGCCGTGGACACGCTGACCGGCGCGATCGCGAAATCTCCGAACGATGCGCCCCTGCATTTCCTTCTGGGCCAGTGCTACTACCAGCTTCGCGAATTCACGCGAGCGATCGGCGAGTCTGGAGCGCGCGGTCCAATTGTCTCCCAACCAGTCCGAATATCACGATTGGCTCGGCAAGGCCTACGGCCGCAGGGCCGAGAGAGCGTGTTTCTGAGCGCCATGAGCTGGGCGCGAAAAACGCACAAGGAATTTGAAATTGCCGTGCAACTTGACTCCGTCCAATTTCGAAGCGCAGCGCGATTTGATCCGTTACGAGATGAATGCGCCCGGCATTGTCGGCGGCGGCGACGACAAGGCCCTGAAACACATTGATGACCTGGAAAAAATCGACTCCATTGAGGGGCAGCTTGCCCGCGGCGAATTCTTCGCCACGAAAAAGAAGGATGGGCGAGGCGGATGCGGTCTTCGCAAAAATATCTGGAATCGAATCCCGATCGAATTGGAGTTTATTTCGAGGTCAGCGATTATTACCGCGACCGCCAAAACAGCGAAAAAATGGGCGAGGCGGTTGCCGCCGCCGAACGAGATCGATCCCAATGACCGCCGGCTGAAATTTTACAAAGGCATCCTCCTCGTCTTGAAAGGGAAGAATCCAACCGAGGCGGAATCGCTCCTGAAGTCCTATCTGGCCACGGTCCCTAACCATTCCGATCTCCCTCCGCATTCGGCCGCCCGGGAATGGCTCGGGAAACTCTATGAGTCTCAGGGAAGATTTTCGGAAGCGGCGGAAGAGTATCGCGCCTCGCTGGATCTTGATCCGCACAACAAAGCAGTGGAAGAGGCATTGAAGCGCGTGCAGAGAAGTAAGTAGCCCGCCGAACGTCTTTCCTTCGAGTTTGTTATAGTCAAGGCGACAATCATGATGCTGCGAACGAAACCTGGATGGTCGCGCTGGAGGCCCTGTGGGCCAACAAGGTCCGCGCGTTTCTGACGACGCTGGGCGTGGTCATCGGCAGCGCGTGCATCGTCCTGGTCGTGACCGTGGCGCTCGAGCGGAAGGCGCTATGTCATCGCGCAAATCGAAGGGGTCGGATCGAACCTGGTCTATGCGCAATCTCGACAGTCGACCCGAACCAGCGCAGTCATGCTGCAGGATGAATTGTCCTTGGAGGACATGAATGCCGCAAAGGCAGCGATCCCGGGCGTCGTCACGGTGGCCGGAACGCGCGGCATGCAGAGCAGCGTGTTGGCCGGGTCGGTCGAGACGCAACGTGAACCTTGTGGGCGTCACCGAAGGATTCCAGCAGATCCGCAATCTGTTGATCTTGCGCGGCAGGTTTCTGGATGCCGAGGATATGGCCTCGCGCGGCCGGGTCTGTCTGATCACCACGCAGCTTGCGAACCTTGTGTTTCCCTTCACCGACCCGGTCGGGAAAAGCTTGCGCGTCGGCGAGCTGAGCTTCACGGTCATCGGCGTATTTCGGGAACGCGTGGAAACGTTCGGACTTTCCGAAATTCA
This sequence comes from Terriglobia bacterium, assembly GCA_963705015.1. Classification (GTDB taxonomy): domain Bacteria; phylum Acidobacteriota; class Terriglobia; order Acidiferrales; family UBA7541; genus Palsa-360. The sequence goes on along the minus strand of CAVPIN010000002.1, from coordinate 2,111,629 downwards.
GGACTACTCGGTCCTGATTCCCTTTCCGTTGATGAAGGACTACCTGGGAGACCCATCTCTGGAGATGCTCTACTTGCAGGCGGCGCACCCCCGAAGGAGTGATCCCTGCAACCCACCAGCTCGAAGCTCTGCTGCGCAGCCGCCATCCCACCCGGCGCGCGGTATTCCGTGATGAATCTCAGTTCGATCCTGGAGGCGGCGCAAAGAATTGCGCTGGCGCTCACCATCGTTCTGCTGCTGATCGGGTTCATCGCGCTGCTGGTCAGCGGCATCGGAATCATGAACATCATGCTGGTGACCGTGAGGGAGCGCACGCGGGAGATTGGGATCCGCAAGGCGATCGGGGCGCGACGCAGCGAAATTCTGTATCAGTTCTTGCTGGAGGCTTTCATGATCAGCGGATTCGGATCAGTGCTGGGGATCCTGATCGCGGTTGCGATTCCCGTCGTTGTGCGACCGCTGCTGCCGGGAATATTTGCGCGTGCCGGTGCCGTGGGAGTCCGTGGTTTTGGCGTTTCTGGTGTCTTGCTCGGTCGGCGTGTTCTTCGGATATCTGCCGGCGGACCGCGCCGCGCAATTGCAGCCCACCGAATCGCTGCGCTATGAATAGACATAACCGAATTCATGTAGTGCAGCGACTTGACCCAAGATCCGGAACGGCTTGCTGGGCCGCCTTTGGGCAATTCAAATTTCTGACCTTGGGAATGTAGAATAGGGAACTGTCACAGCATTTATCCAGAAACATATGTGCCATCCGGAAAGCGGGTATACGGCGATGAAAAAAGGAGCGAAAACAGGCGAGGATTCACCGTATGGCGGTTGCGAGCGGCGCGGGCCGCATGTTTGTGCGATTCTTCGCTCTTGGCGTTGTACGTCGGTTGCGCACGCGCAGGATGCCGAGCATTACACGCAAATTGACGCTAAAAGAAGCCGTAACTCTGGCGGTGCAAAACAGCCGCGACCTTGCTCTGGCCCGCCTGCAATATGGCCTGGTGCAGCGCGAGGCGGGCGTGGCGCGTCTCCGTGTTCCGTCCAAATTTCTATACGGGGACGGGCGCCGCGTATACCAGCGGATTTCCTCTCATGGCGGGCGGGGGCGCGCCCGCCATTTTCAGCCTGTCCTATGACCAGCAAATCTTCAATCCGCCGCTGAAGGGCGAGCAACGCGCGGCCGAGCAGCAGTGCCGAAGGCCAGAGGTTTTCGATGGATGGAGTGCGCGACGCTGTGATGGTGCGCGCGGCACTTGAGTATCTCGAACTCGCAAAGGTCCGGCATGCACTGGAACTGATGCGCAGCGAGCGGCTGAGCGCGGGGCGTATTCTGGACGCCACGCGGGAGCGCGCCGATGCCGGACGAGAACTTCCCATCGAAGTGACGCGTGCCCAGCTGACCGCGGCGCGCATCGAACAGCGGATCGCCCAACTGGAGGATCGCGAAGATTCCCTTTCCGGAGAACTTGGCGACATGATGGGTTTGCCCGCCGGACCAGCCGATCGAGGTTTCGACCGAAGATATTCCCGGCGCGGCATCGGACGAAGCCAAGGACCTTGTCGCTCAGGCGATGGCCAACAACGTGGAATTGAAACAGGCGGAGCCGAGAAGCGCGCCCGCGAAGAAAAACTGAAGGGAGAGCGCGGAGGGTATTGGCCCACTTTTTCGCTCGATCGGGCAATACAACGTGCTTGAGCAAGATCAACGACTACACTGACTTTTTTCAACAAATTCCAGAGGAATAACGTCATTTTTGGCCTGGAGGTCCAGCATTCCGATCTTTGCTTCGCGCACCTCGTCGGCAGTCGCGTTCGCGCATTCGGACCTGACACCGCAAACCTTGCTCTGGAGAAAAAGCGCAGCGAACTTTCGCTCGACGTCCGCCGCAAGGCCAGGCTGGTTCGTGAAGCGGACCTGGGCGGGGAAGTGGCGCGCCTCGAATTGCAGCTCGCGCAGGAAAATGTGCAGGTTCTGCAGGCGCAATTCGACCAGGGACGCGGCAGCCTGAAAGACCTGGAGGCTGCGCATCTGGAGGAAAACGATAAGTGGCTTGCCTATCTGGATGCCAACTATGCGCGGCAGCAGGCGCAACTCGATCTGCTGCGAGACGACCGGGCAAGTTAGTAAAGTATTGCAATAGCAGGGGACGATCAGCTTGTGTAACACGTACGTAGAGTTTATTTGTGAGCACGTGCGCAGAGTTTTCTCGCGAGGTCAGGAGTGCGGGTTGTCAGGTAAGATGAAATTTCCGCTCCGGTATCAGGGGAAGACAAGCATGCCCGAAGTGATGAAAACGCTGTTTTTGAATCCGCCCAGCTATGAGGGGTTTGACGGCGGAGCAGGCGCGCGCTATCAGGCGCGGCGCGAGATCAAGTCTTTCTGGTATCCCACGTGGCTGGCGCAGCCCGCCGCGATGGTTCCCGGCAGCCGCCTGATCGATGCGCCACCGGACGGGCTCACCGTGGATCAAGTGGCTCCGCTGGCAAAGGACTACGAGCTGGCCGTGCTGCACACCAGCACGCCTTCGTTTGCGAATGATGCCAAGTTTGCCGCGCACCTCAAGGAAATAAATCCCGAAGATCATGGTCGGCATGGTGGGCGCGCACGTCGGCGTTCTGCCGTTGCAGTCCATGAACGCGGCGCCGGCTGTGGATTGGGTTGCGGTCGGAGAATTTGATTACATCTGCGCGGACATTGCCGCGCGAAAGCCGCTCAAAGACGTTGGCGGCGTGGCCTACCGGGACAACGGGCGCGTGACGTTCACGCCGCCGCGGCCCACGATTGAGAACATGGACGATCTTCCCTTCGTCGTGGACGTCTACAAGCGCGACCTGACGATTGAAAACTATTTCATCGGCTATTTGCAGCATCCCTACGTTTCGCTCTATACGGGACGGGGATGCCGCTCGAAGTGCACGTTCTGCCTGTGGCCGCAGACCCTGGGCGGGCACCGCTATCGCGTGCGCAGCGCGGACAATGTCGCGGCGGAAATGGCGCTGGCGAAGAAATATTTCCCGCAGGTGCGCGAATTTTTCTTCGATGACGACACCTTTACCGACGATCTGCCGCGCGCGGAAGAAATCGCGCGGCGTCTGGGGAAGCTCGGCCTCAACTGGTCGTGCAATGCGAAAGCCAACGTGCCGCGCAAGACGCTCGAAATCATGAAAGACAACGGCCTGCGCCTTCTGCTGGTGGGATACGAATCCGGCGACGACCAGATTCTGATCAATATCAAAAAGGGCGTGCGCCTCGATATCGCCCGCGAATTTTCGCGCAATGCCAAGGAACTGGGCATCAAGATTCACGGCACGTTCATTCTCGGCCTCCCGGGCGAAACGCCGGCAACGATTCAAAAAACGATCAAGTTTGCCTGCGACATCGACCCGGAAACCATTCAGGTTTCTCTCGCCGCGCCGTATCCCGGCACGGAACTCTACCGCCAGGCGCAGGAACAGGGCTGGCTGCAGATTCAGACCGGCGAACTTGTGGACACGCACGGCATTCAAACGGCGGCGATGAATTATCCCGGGCTGAGCTCGACCGTCATTTTCAATTCGGTCGAGGAGCTTTACCGGAAATTCTATTTCCGCCCGCGAAAGATGTTTTCGCTGTTTGGCGGAATGCTGCGCGATCCTGAAGTGATGAAGCGGCGGCTGCGCGAAGGCGTCGAATTCTTCAAATTCCTGCACGAACGCAAGACCACGGCGCGCGAAATGGCTCAGTCCGCCGCGGCGACTCCGGCATCGAGCGCCGGCGATTGAAGCGCGCACCGGATTTCAGGCGAACGTCACACTTAGATCTGCCCGAAATGACTTCTGGCAAAACCCACCAGACCAAAACCTACGTCCTGCTTTTTCTGCTTGTCCTGTTCGGATCGGTCGGGAATACGATCCTGAGCAAGGGAATGAAGGACGCCGGCGACCTGGATATTTCGCATCTGAGCGCGTTCGAAGCCGGCGCGGTGCGCGTGCTCACGAGCGGAACGATCTGGCTGGGCATCGCGCTCATGCTGCTGTTCATGGTCTGCCATATGCTCGTGCTTTCGTGGGCCGACTACAGCTTCGTGATGCCGTTTTCCGCGATTGCCTATGCGCTGGTGCCTCTGCTCGGATACTTGTTTCTGCATGAACAGGTTTCGGCGGCGCGCTGGATCGGAATCGTCCTGATTTTCTTTGGGCGTTCTCCTGATCAACCGCACGCCGCTCGCACGACCGTACCGGGAACCCCTCAGGGAACGACGACCTGACATGCGCACCGCGCGTAGTTCTCATTTTCGTGGTGGTCACAGGCACGGGCGGGGAAATTTGCCTGACGCACGCCATGAAGCTGCTCGGCGAAGTGCACGATTTTCGACCCGCGCGCAATTGCTGGCGTTCGTTGCTGCGCGCGCTGCGCGTCGGCTGGCTCTGGTTCGGCGTGCTGTTGATGACGGCGTCCTTCTTCTCGTTTCTGGCGATGCTGTCGTGGTTTCCGGTGAGCTTTGTGATTCCCGCCACTTCGCTCGCCTATGTGGCCGGGGCATTCGGCGCGAAACTATTTCTGGGCGAGCGGCTCAACGCGACGCGCTGGGCGGGAATTGCTCTTGATCTGTTTTGGCGTGGCCATGGCGTGGGTCGACGATCTGCCGGCGTCACTCCATTTTCCATCCGCCTTCCTGGTAGTTCGCTGGGCGATTCTGGCGCTGGCGCTCGGGCCGCTTTGTTATTACCTCGTGGGCATTTATTCCGCGTGGCGATTTTTCCGTGTGGCGCATGACGCGGTCGCGTCGCGAGTCTCTTGCTCCCGGAGAAACAATTCCCCCGATCAGCATACTCAAGCCAGTGCGCGGCCTCGATCCCGACGCGTACGAAAATTTTGCGAGTTTTTGCCGGCAGGAGTATCCCGAATTTGAAATCCTGTTTGCGGTTTCCGATGCCGCCGATCCCGTCGTGCCCGTCGTTGAGAAACTGATTGCGATTTTCCTGACCGGCCCATTCGGCTCATCGTTGTGGAGGACCACCTCGGGCCGAACAGCAAAGTCTCGAACCTTTGCCGCCTGGCGCGCGAGGCGCGGCACGATTTGCTGGTGATCACGGATAGTGACGTGCGCGTCGAGCCGGGATATCTGCGCAGCGTCGCCGCGCTATTCCGCGATCCGAGCGTCGGCGGCGTGACGGCGCTCTATCGCGGGAAGGACAATCTGCAATTTGTCGCCGCGATGGATTGCGTCGGCTCCTCCGCGGTATTTTGCGGAGCGGCCCTGGTGGCTCGCGAACTCGAAGGGCTCAAATTCATGATGGGCTCGACGATGGCCACCACGAAGCAGCGCCTCGCAGAAATCGGCGGCTTCGAGGCCATGGTCGATCTGCATTCCGACGACTACGAACTCGGCCACCGCATCGCCGCCCGGGGCTACCGCATCGAACTTCTGCCCGAACCCGTGCAAATGGCGTTTCCTTCGCAAACGCTCGGCGCGTACCTGCGCCACGAATTGCGCTGGGCCATCGGAATCCGCAACATCCGCCCCGGCGGCCATTTCGGCATGTTATTTACGCACGGCCTGCCTTGGGCGATAGCGGCAGCCTGCGTAGCCCCGTCAGCGGCCATCGCGGCAGCCTATCTGGGCGCGTATTTTGTCCTGCGTTTCGCGATGGCCTGGGTAGTGGGCGTGTGGGGATTGCGTGATCCGGTCCTGCGGCGCAGGTTTTGGCTCCTGCCCGTGCGCGATTTATTTTCGTTTTTCGTCTGGCTGGCCAGCTTCGGGATGAACCGCATCGAGTGGCGGGGAAGCGCGTTCACGCTGGAGAAGGGCCGGATGATTCCTGTTGCACCTCGGCCTGGGCGCGATTGACGGATTCACGCTTTCTGAAGAATATAGAGGGACTACATTAATTTATCGAACTGAATTTCACTATTTCACAGCGGGATTTGGAGCCACGCGACAATTATCCGGACTTAGCTAGGCCACGCCTCATAGTTTCTAGATCTTCAACAGAGATTTCAGAAGCAGGCACAAGTTTATAATGTCTTTCCTCAACAATTCGGACTTTGTCTTCGAGTACGGTGAGTTCAAACATTGCGATGACATCGTTTTCCGTGAACTGCGCCGCGATGGGACGACAAGTGAGATGGCTGAATCTTTCCTTACAAAATGCCAAGTCCTGAACCAACTGAACTCTGCCGATCTTGTCCCTACCGCCTTTTGCTTGCACTGGGATTATGACCTGATCTCCGGATTTCCCAATTCCAATATATAGTTCATCAATTTCTATTTGAATGCCCTTTATCTGAGTGCGGAGGTGATTCTGCAGCGAGTAAGTAGTCAGGCCCGTGAAAATGTCAATTAAGCGATTGTAGCGCAGCTTCGCCAACAGAGCCTGCTCGTCGCTCAGAGCATGCTGAGCCACAATTTCTGGCGTCGCCTCGGGAACTTTGATTTGATAGAGACTTGGCCGTGGCTCGATCTTGGTTAGAGGTACTCTCCGAAACAAGTACTTGGCGGTGCCAATGCTTTCTATGATCCACTCTTCTCCGGTTCCGCGCGTTTCTAGAATGCTAGACGGGAGTGGGCGACGATATCGAAAACTGTAGATTACGTCTCCAAGATTGTCGGGCACCGGAACTCTTAATTCCTTCGCTGCCATTGGAATCTCTTCTCGCGTGAATTCAAGAGATGATGCCTTTTTCTTATAATGGCGGAAGAAAATCCATTCGATGATCCGGTTGTATGCGTCCGGCTTATCCGCCTTTCGTGCTGCTTCCTTGTTCTTAACTACCATTCGAAGCAGCCCTCTTTCTTGGCGGAATAACGCGTGGGTCAACGCCGAAATGAGCTGCCGCCTCGCTCATATTGAAGGCAGCCATTTGCGCGTCATCGAGTGGCAATACTTCTCTGGTTTTGAATGGTTTCCCGCCGAGGGCCTTCAGTACGGCGGATCCGACGGCTCTAGCAAGACGAGGTGGGACGGAATTTCCTATCTGTCGGAAGCCATGCCAAATAGTGCGGTGAAAACGAAACCAGTCGGGATAAGAATGGAGACGTGCCGCCTCGCGAACTGAAATGCATCTTGCATAAACAGGGTGAATCGGCCGGGGAGCACTGAAGGCGCCTCGGTCTGTGGCGGTACCCGCCCGGAGCGTGTTGCAAATCCCATCGTACGGGATTCTAAAAAAGCGACTAATGGGTTCCGTACTGCCAGGAGGAGTGGAGGCGAATCGCTTTCTTGAAGGCGCCGTGTGTCTGGCACGGAGACAGCCTGTCAACATAGTTGGATCGTGTTTCCGGTTGTGAGAGTAATCATTGGGGTCTGCGATCTCGCCCCTTAGCATAAGGGCATAATTCGAGCCGCCGTTAAGCCTATAGCGAAGCTCGTCCGTGTTGAGCAATGATTCGAATCGATCAATATCGGGCAGATCCCTAATTGCTTCCCTACTGGTGGGGCATGACGGCAAGGGCGTGCAGAGATGGCCGTATGGATTGTGCGTGCGAACATCCGGAGGGGGCACCGTCAAGGCTTGTGGGTAATCAGGCAGAGACGTTCCACGCTTGGCACCAACCAAGAACAGGCGCCTCCTATCTTGCGGCACTCCGAAATTAGCGGCGTTAAGTAGCTGATACGGTTGGCGGACGCGGTAGCCGAGATCTTCAAAACGCTCAATCAATTCGGAAAGCAACCCAGTGTGAGATGCCGTGGCCATGCCGGGTACATTTTCCATCACAAAGATACGGGGTTTCAGCTCGTCAACTAGACGCAGGAAATGAAAAACGAGCCCATTTCGGGGATCTTCCAACACTCGATGTCCGATGAGCGAAAATCCTTGGCACGGGGGTCCCCCGATGACTGCATCTATGGTCTGATGTCCTAGCTCAGCCTCCTTGCGAATTTCGCTGCCAGTTAGGCTGCGAACATCGCGGCAGATCACCGAGCATCGAGGGAAATTAAGCTTGTGTACCGCGGCATGAATGGGGTCGATTTCAACGGCAGCGACAACATCAAACCCGGCTTGCTCAAATCCTAGAGAAAGTCCGCCTGCGCCAGCAAAGAGATCAATTGCGATTGGACGCCTATTCATGTTCAATTCTTGGCCCCTCGGATAAGATAATAACGGCACCACCTAGAGATTGGGCACATTTCGCAGTGCGGCCGCTGACTTAGGCACACTGTGCGCCCATGCGCAACTGCGTTAACGTGGAAACTATATCGCAGCTCACGAGGAACCGCACTTTCAATTAACTCTTGAGAGGTATCAGGACGCTTCTTCGTTCGAAACCCCAGACGCGTTGTGAGTCGGTGAACATGTACGTCTACTGGTAGGACGTCACGGTCGAGCGCGTACATCAACACACATTTCGCGACCTTTGGCCCGACCCCCGGTAAGGAAGTTAACAGGTGTTCCGCCTCTTTGTCGCTCATCTTTGCAAGAGGAGCCAGTGTGGCTCGTCCAAACAGGCGTCGAATTCTGACTATGATATTGATGATTTGTGTTGTCTTTAGCTTTCCGAGGCCTGCAGGAACGAGTATTTGCTCGATCCTTGACCTCTTCTGTGAGCGCACCCGATCCCATGAAGGGAAGGCTTTTTTTAAGGCCCTAAATGTCATCCTAAACTTACTATCATGGGTTCTTGTCGATAGGATAATGTAAATCAGATCGTCGAGTGGGTTTCGAGGGTTCCCGTGTCTTGGATTTTTGTAGACTCGCGCGAGCACACCACAAATCTTACGGATATCTGGAATGCTTGATGCGCGAGTTGCGATGGTCGTATTTGCCGGCATGATCAAAACCAAAGGAGAATTATGAGGCCCTCAAGCGTAGCAGAGCCGGTAGAGAATTTCCTCTCGCTGCAGTGTCCAGGCCTCCGCTGAGGGTTGGGAATTCTTCAAGATTTTCAAGGCTTATAAATAAACTTGGCCGCAACAGCCCCCACCAGCACCAGCACAGAAAGAATCACCCAGTTGTCACTCCGGCCATAAGTGGCCGTAGGGAAATGGTTGCTGATCATCAGAAAGATCAGCGGGACGGTCATGTAGGTGTTGTGCCGGGTGCGCGCTTTGGCCCGCTCGGCTAATTCCAGATCGGGAGGTTTCCCTGCGCGCAGGGTGTTCAGCATTTTGCGCGTTGCGGGGAGGATGCGCATCCAGACGTTGGCGGTCATGATCGTCCCAAAGAGCGCACCGATATGGATGTACGCGGCGCGCCCGCTGATCACATGCGTCAGGCCGTAAGCCAGCGCGACAACCAGCAGGTAGCAGATCGTCGCGGCGAGAATCGGCGAGCGCCCCAGCGGGGAGGCCCAAATTCCTTCGTACACAGTGAATCCCACGAGCAAGGTTCCAAGACCGATCCCCACCCCCGCGCTCATGCCGATGTGAGATACGCTGTCGTCCAGCAAGAGGCCGCCTGAGTAATACAGCAGGCCGAGCAGCAGGAATCCGGAAACCCAGGTCACCAGCGCTTCCCAGCGGAACCAATACAGTGTTGTTGGCAATACTTTCGGCGAGGTTTCCTTCTCCACGACGCTGAAGCTGCTGCTATGCACCATCCAGACTTGCGGAAGCCGCCCGGCCGCGCGCGCCGCCTTTTCATCCAGGGCCATGCGCCCTTCAAGCTTGGTGAAATAGTAGGTTTGCCCGATCCAGAAGATGCCCGCGAGGACGTGGATCCATCGCAGGATAAGGTTTGACCATTCGCTAACTTCGGGCGGCATCGTGATTGGCTCCAGTCGGGGTCTGGGCTCTACTTGGAGCCCACCGGAATAAAGGTCTGGGCTCTACTTTCACGCTGAACGTCCCGGTCCGACCGGGACGCAGAACCCAGCGATATAAAATCGGCGCAGCCGCAGATGCGCAGCAGTGCCGGAAGAAGATGGTACTGGCCGGAGCCCGCTAATCTCAAGGACAAAAGACTTTGCGCCCGTCGATCGACGTAGTCTCCACCCCGGTTGACGGATTTGCGTTTCCTGTCTAAAGTAAAGAAGCTAGGTCGTGAGGCCTCGAAAAAATCCTGGCTCGCCACGGCCTATTTCTTTTCTCTCCCTCGGCTGGGAGGTCGTACAATCGGTAGTACATCAGCCTCTGGAGCTGACTATCCTGGTTCGAGTCCAGGCCTCCCAGCCAAACTAGCAAAAGCCCTGATAAATCGCTAAAACTCACCAACTGTTACCAGTACTGTTGCCACTTCTCTCAGATAGGTCGGCTGAATTCCCAAAACGCTCAGTAATATCTACTGAGGATGAAGACATGGCACACCCCGAAGCAAGACTCTAACAGCGACTCCGCAACAAAGGATTCCCAAACTCGACGCTGCGGCTACCCTAGACGAGGCGCTGGCAATCGGGAACATCATCTGTGTTCCATTTCTGCCAGGATGAATTCAGCTCGCTGCGGTGCGCCTTTTCGATGTCGAGTTCCGCCAGCGGTGAGTAGTAGGGACCGGGACCGGTGACCAGAACGTGGTCGATCGGTGCCGGGAGTTCGTCGAAGAATTTTTTGAGTTGATCGAAATTTGTGGCGTCGAACGCCGAGGTGCTTAGCGTGCCGAGTTCGCGTGAGGCGTCTTGCAGGTGTTCGGGATTGCGTGCCGCGAGAATCAGCTTGGCTCCCTCAGCGTTCGCTCGCCGGGCCGTTTCGAGCCCGATGCCTGAGGTGCCCCCGATCACGACGACAGTCTGTCCGAGGAGCCCCGGCTCGGGCCGGACGGGAGAGGTGCCGGTTGCGATGCTCATGATTCCTCCATTCAATAGTCCAGAATTGCGCTTGTCTCAAGAAAACCGCCTGCCATGAGAGCAGGATTCATTGCCATCAGTCGTCCTTACTCTTTCTGTCCTGCAACGGGCGCCTTCGTGGCGCCGCGCTTATTCCAGCCGTGGAAGCGCGATAAGTCGCCCGCGTTCCAGGCCTCGCGGAGTCCAGGCGTGCTCAGGTCCCAGTCGGGACGGATTTCGCTCGTCGCAGCGCGCAGATCGTCCCAGAGGTTTGCGAATGACGGGCGGCCCCAAAACCAGTAGCCGTTGTAGATGCGGTGGATCACGAGGCCCGGCTTGAGCACGAGCGTGTGCGGAATCATCGGGTTGTGTTCGGCGTCGGTATACTCCTGAATTTCGAGGTCCTTTTGAACTTTTCGCTCAGGGTCGGAGAGGAAGGGCCACTGGGCACCGACCGAGGCACGAAACTCCTGAATCGTGTGGTGATCGTCGGTGGCGATCGTGGCGATTTGGGTGTACGCCACCGCGATTTTCGGGTAGGACGCGGCGAGTTCCAAATGCTGCTGGTGTTCCTTTGGGCAGTAGTGGCCGCGCGCGAGCGTAAGGATCAGAGGGTCGTCGCCCTGGAGGTCGCTGAGTTTGCGCAGTGTGCCCGCGTGATCGGGCAGTTCGTAGTCGGGGAAAATGCCTCCGGGCACAATATCAGAACGCATGATTGGACTCCTCCTTTGAATCCGTGGGGCTACTTATGTCGGCAGATCCTTTTCTCACAGATCCAGAGTGACACCCGCTTTTGGCTGGGAACAGCATACGAGCACATTCCCGGGAGCGGGACTCTCCAGCGGCTCCGGATTATAAATAATCGATCCGTCGATCAGTCCAGTCATGCAGGTGTGACAGACTCCAGTCCGGCACGACCATCTGACTGGAACGTCGCACGCTTCCGCCAGTTCAAGCAAGCTGGCAAACTTACGATCCCAAGCGGCGGTGATCCCGCTACGCGCGAATGAGACTGGGGGGCCAGATCCGGGCGGCCCTTGTGGCAGGTGAGGAGTGTGAACAACCGCCGCCATACCAGGGGTAATGGCATCGAGAGAACCGAAGATTTCCGTGTGCACATTCCCGGCGAGCACACTCCAGTTTCGCAGCCCATCGCGCATGTTCTGCAAGAATGAAGATGGGCCACACAGATAGAAGTCACTACCCTGCGACACGCCGATTTTCTCCAGCAAAGCTGTGTCAATGTGACCGGGAGCATCGAAGTCTGCGCCGACTTGGTCGATGGCAGCGGGCCTGCTGTACACGATATATCTTCGCCCGCGAGAGAGCTGTTTTAGTAAGGAGCGCGATTCATCTGCAAATGGATGCTCGACACGATTGCGCGCTCCGTAGACCCACCAGATCTCTCGTTGCGATTTTTCAGCCGCGAGTGAGTGCAGCATCGACATTACGGGCGTCGCACCCACTCCGGCACTTAGCAAAACCACAGGATTCTGGCCGGGACGCAGAGTAAAGAATCCGCGCGGCGCACTAACATCCAATAGATCGCCTTCTCGCTCACGGTTGCATAGAAATGAACTTCCAATCCCATTCAATTCGTTCTTGACGCTGATGCGGAAATGATCGGCTGCGGGCAGATCAGACAACGAATAGCTGCGGAGAATCGGCGGTTTGTCCGGATCGACGAGCAGCCGCAAAACAACAAATTGACCCGCCTGGAAGACGGGAAGAGGTTGCCCATCCATCGGCGCCAGAAAGAAGGAAGTTACGCTATCGCTTTCCTTATGGATATTCGCGACTCGCATCTGCCGAAAGCCGGGCCATGCTGGTGCCGGTTCCTCATTCGCGAGTCCCGGATTTCCCTCAACTGGTTTCGGGCTGGGCTCTTGCGCGTGCATCGCTTGAAAGGAAGACTGCCAACCCTTGCTGAGTGCAGGAATCCGTAGCGCCCGTTCCAATTGTTCCCGAGAATGTCCGGGCAGATACAGGAGGGCGTCAACCTCGGCCACGCTCATTCGCTCTGGACCATCAGAAATTATTACAATCTCGTCGCCCGCCCCAACTTCTCCTTCCTGCAACACGCGAAGGTAGAATCCCGGTCTGTGATGAGAAACTAGCAGGGCTGGCATCCGAGGTTCGTTCATGCGAATCCCGACGCGGTAGCAAGTTACGCGCGGCTGCGACACCTCAAATATCGCAGCACCGATGCGGTAGCGATCGCCGACGCAAACCTCGCTGTCAGAAAGGCCCTCAACAGTAAAGTTTTCTCCAAACTGGCCGAAGACGAAGTCTTTACGTCCGAGAAAACTTTCCCAGTAGTGATAGGAGTCCATCTGATAAACAAAAACGGCGCGCTGCTCCCCGCCGTGACCGGCGAGATCGCCTTGGCCGTCGCCAACGATATTGAGCTGGCGCACCATTTGTCGTCCCTCAACTGGATTCTTCCAGATCGCGGTATGGACAGTCTTACCGTTCCATGTCACGTCGCGTGGAAGACCGACATTTAGTGAAAGCAATCTGGGCATTCATACCTCGCCGACCGTCAGCCTTACGTGAGGTCGGTGCTCTGTCCGACCTCGATAATGTAACCGTCAGGATCGCGGATGTAGCAGCGAATCTCGCCGTACTTTTCCTTCGGCTCCGTGAGGAACTCAGCTCCCCGACTTTTGCATAATTCGTAGCACGATTGAATATCCGCAACGCGGATATTCAAGAAGCTGCTCACCTTATCCCGGTCGGCGGGGACGCTGAGCGGTACCTAGGTGTACCCCTCCATCGTGCGCGAGGAAACATTTGCATCGGCGGTTGATGTAGGTTATGGCTGCGTTAGTAGCGAAGACTCGGTCCAGCGGATTATGCGCCAGCCCCCTCACTTCTTTTCCCGCTGAGTGCCGGCAGAAGAAGTTTCAGAAGCGCCTGATCAGAGAACGGGTTCTGACCTGAGATCAACTCGCGATCCTGAAGGACATAGCTCTTCCATGGGGCGACCACACTTACGTCACCGCCCGCCGTACGCAAGGCGAAGTCCGGGTAGAAGAGAACCTTACCACCAATCTCAAGCGGCTCCCGTTGCTGCTCTTCCGCCGTCGAAAAGATGGTCATCTTATATCCAGAATAAATCCATCCTTGAGCCTTTGCCCGCGCTCCAGCGGCATCGCCCGCTGCCAGCGCTCTGACCACCTCCGTCGAATTCGGTAGAGCTGAGAGAAGTGAAATCGGGCCATGGCAGAGCACCGCCGTAGGCTTGGATGTTTCATGAAAGTATCTCATTACCGTGCCGGCGTCGGGGTCATCGAGAAGATCGATCATCGGGCCATGGCCGCCGGGGACGAAAACAGCGTTATATTGATCCAGGCCCGAAGCGATGACATCCGAGATGCGGGTTGGATCTCTGAGCCCAGTCAGGCCGTCGCGGAATATCATATAGTCCTGAAGCTTGGCCGCGTCCCCGCCGAAGAAATCGGCGACCTCTGAATGCACATCCACTTGGGGCGCGTTGCCTTTGGGGTTGGCGAAAGTGATTTCGTAGCCCTCCTTCATCAGGGCGCGAACCGGAACCGTCAGTTCGTTGAGATAGTAGCCAGCCCCGGCGTAAACCTTGCCATCCTTCAATGGCAAGCCGTGACCGCTCGAGACCAGCACCAAGACTTTTCCTTTTGTTGTCATTTTATTCTCCTCTCTGAAATAAAATCTGTTTCCCTAGATCTTAGCTTGTGCAGAGCAACCCAATTTGCAAGAGCCTCGGCCTCAGCCACCTCATCATTGCGTCCACGAGCACCGCGTCGCACTCGCCGACCACTATGGCTGCGGAAATCCGAACATCAACCACGACTGATTGGCTACCCAATGCGGGTACAGCTGCGTCATCTGATCGAACAGCTCCTGGTCGGATGTCGCGGTCTTCTGCACCCGATCGAAGTCCTGCAGGTAACGCTTGGTGTCTTGGATCGTCGAGGGAGAGTCGGGCGCGCCAGTCTTTTTGTGACCGGCGACAACAATCTCCGGATTCAGCGCCGCTAACCGGTCTAGCGCCGCGATCCAATTCCTTCGGCTCTCGGGGGTGGTGTCGCCGACATACATGCGGCATTGGTTGTATACGACGTCGCCAGCGACAATCAGGCCGATCGATGGAACGTAAAGAGACGTCGAATCGGGACTATCGGTGCGGCCCTGCTCGATGATGCGCAATTCGTGGCCCTCGAGAGTGAACGTGTCGTTCTCATAGGGCTGAGGTGGAACGAGCTTGGTGGCCACCTGCCCAGGAAACATCCGGCGAGCTAGCCGCTCCACTGTGGGAGTGAAAGACATCTGCATGGCGTTCACCGTCTTGGGCGTTGCGATCGCCCGAGCGCCCGGGAAACGGTCGAGCAAAATGCTCAGACCGTAGAAGTGGTCGAAATGGGCGTGCGTTATGTAGATGGTCTCCAGGTTGCGGTTGTGCAGAGCGATCCAATCCGCGAGAGCCTCGGCCTCAGCCACCGTTCCCATTGCGTCCACCAGCACCGCGTCGTATTCGCCGAAGATTAAAGTCGACGTGATAGGGTCAAAGCCTAGCGCTTCGCCGAAGGGCTTCGGCCGCTCGCCGACCATTGTCTTTCCCGGGGCCGTAAAAACGTTCACATTTAGGGTGTTCGACGCAACAGGCGCGGCCACGCGCGTGGTCTCTTTCTGTCCATTTGTGCCGTCCATTTGGTACTCCTTTCGATGTCAGGGCGAGTGACTGTTCAAAGTAAAATTCGCGGACGCCCGACGACGAATCCGCGGGGCGAACGCATCGGTCAAGACCAAAGTCCTGGCCCGACACTGCAGCCCGGCAGGCCTCAAGAGAACATCCGCAACCGTTTAAATCCAAATCACATCCGGGTCGAGCGCTAACCGTACTTGAGATCGGTGCTCTGTCCGACCTCGATAATGTAACCGTCAGGATCGCGGATGTAACAGCGGATTTCGCCGTACTTGGGAATCGGCGGCGTGAGGAACTCGGCTCCTCGACTTTTCCACAATTCATAGCACGCTTGGATATCCGCGACGCGGAAATTCATAAAGCTGTTGATGTGATTCGGGTCGGGCACGCTGAGCGTTACCGTGGGCTTGTCCGGGGTCGGCCCGCCCCCCACATTCAGAATCATCCAGATATTCGCAAGCTGAAGGTACGGAGGCGCGTTGCCGTCACCCATGGTCAGAATGCGAGCGCCGAAGACCTTTTCGTAGTAGCGAGCCGATCGCTCGACATCGGCGACGGTGAGAAAATGTGCGACTGTGAACCCCTCGCGCGGGGGCATCTCATAACTCTTCTGTTCGACTTGTACCGCGTTCATGGATGGCTCCTTTTGATTTGGTGCTCATTACAAATTCGGTGTCCCGAGTACGGCTCCCCTGCGCAAAAAAATCGATCGACGCCAGCTAGTGCAGCAGCGATTCCCAATTAGCTGGCACCCTTCCCGCTGGTCCGGGAACGGGCTGATTTTTTGGGTGCGAATGCGGCGGAAGCAACCCTACACCCTTGGTCATCCCGTCCTTCTCGTAATCGTAGAACCAATCCTCACCCGGCTCGAAGCTGGCAATGATCGGGTGCCCTGTCGCTTCCGCGTGCTTGGATGCATGCTGGCTCGGAGAGCTGTCGCAGCAGCCGATGTGCCCGCACTCCGCACAACGGCGGAGATGAAACCACCAGCCTTTCGGTGACGCCAGGCATTCCACACACCCATCGCCACTCGGCTTCGAAGCAGGATTGATTCCGCGCTGGTCTTTTTTCATTTCCGATTTTCCCTTCTTGTCCTCTGTCGCAAAAAAAGTATCTAGGGAACGCCAGGCATCGTAAGTACGATCTTTCCTCTCTTGTGTGGCGCACCGGCCAGCATTTCGTGCGCCATCCGAACTTTTTCAAGCGGGAGCACGGTGCCCACCTCCGCGGTCAGCTTTTGGCTATCGAACAATCGCGCGAGTGTGCCAAGCCGTGTCGCGGTCACGTCTACCAAGAAGAATGCTGAACGAAAGCCCGCTCGCTGGGGCGGTGACGAAATCACCGATACGAGGATGCCACCCGGCTTTA
Source organism: Terriglobia bacterium (assembly GCA_963705015.1). Classification (GTDB taxonomy): domain Bacteria; phylum Acidobacteriota; class Terriglobia; order Acidiferrales; family UBA7541; genus Palsa-360. Next base: position 2,094,904 of record CAVPIN010000002.1, on the reverse strand, counting down.
AAACACGGAATGAACGATGCTGCGTCTCTCCTCCGACCGTGTCGAGTACCGCATCGACGTGGGGCACGGCATCTTCGAACTTTGTAGTCTTGTAGTTCACGACCATCTCGGCCCCGAGGCCGCGCACATAGTCGAGATCAGCAGGCCCAGCGGTTGCGAAAACCTGCAGTTCTGCCTGCTTCGCCAGTTGCACCGCATACGCGCCAACGTTTCCAGCCGCTCCGTGGATTAACACCGCCTGGCCTGCTTTCAATTGCGCTTGGTCGAAGAGCATCTGATACGCCGTCACCAACACCACCGGCACAGACGCTGCGTCCACAAAGCTCAATGACCGCGGCCTTGCGGCTACCATCTGCGCCGACGCCACTGCGAATTCGGCATAAGCGCCGCAGAATTGTTTGTTGGTGACGCCGAAAACCTCGTCACCCGGTTTGAACTGAATGACTCCTGTTCCCACGGAGTCGACAATCCCCGCCAAATCTGACCCGAGAATGATCGGTAGGGACAGTTGCACAACGCTTTTTCCCTCTCGAATGAGCGCGTCCCATGGGCCAACTCCGGCAGCAGCGACCCGTACAACCAGCTCGCCTTCTTCCGGCCTCGGACACGGTATCTCGTCGATCACAATCGCGTTCGGCGGGCCAAAGCAATGGATTCTTGCGGCTTTCATTCTTCCTCCCGAAGACGACCGCGCTCGGTACCAAGGTGACGTTGGTTAAATGCCAAGACTCACTTTGCTTTCGCGGGATCATTTGCTGGATGGACATAGGTCGTACCCGTCAGGCCGAAGCCAGAAATTTAGTGCGGGCGACAGCGCGTCGTCCGTGCGCAGCAACCTCTGTAGAAACCCACCAACCTTTCGGTGTCGCCAGGCATTCCACACACCGTTCGCCACCCGGCTTCGAAGCAGGATTGATTCCGCGCAGGCCCTTTTTCATTTCCGATTTTCCTTTCGTGTCCTCTATTCGCAAAATAATCTCAAGCCGCCAGCGCTCGTCTAGCAACAAGCTGCTCCGTCGACCGATTACCCCAGTAACCTGCCCGCGAGCCAGTAATCGACACTGAACTTTCCCGAACCGGAGCAGATCAGCCAGATAAAAAAGAGCACGTACAGGACTTCCGGAAGGTAGAGGAAATCGTCGAGCAAGTTAAGAGGCGAAAGTCCTTTAGGCAGTGTGGAAACCGCGCTGGTCAGGGTGGCGACAGTCATGTCGATCAACAAGGCCACGCAGGCTGGGCTCGAAAGAAATCCCAGAGTCACCAAGGATCCGCAAACGAACTCGACACCCGCGACGAAATAAGCCGTCTGGCGGGGAAACGGGACTTTGGCCTTAACGAGCGTTTCGTAAACAGGTTTCGTGCCGCCTGCGACAAACAATTTGTTTGCTCCCGAAATGGCGAAGAACAATCCGAGTGAAACGCGTACCAGCAGGATGGCATATTGTTCCAAATCACTGCTACCCAGCAGTGTGAACTGGACCAACCGTTTCCAATCCATCTGTAGTCCCTCCATCGGTTTCGGCCTTGCATGATTCGTTGCGCGAGGTTCGCGCGCGCTTGTGATTGTCCGTGCTTACGCGACCTTTAGCAGGATTTTGCCCTTGGCCCGGCCTTGCTGGCTCGCGTCCTGTGCTTCGCGCGCCTGCTCCAGCGGAAACACCTCGCCCATCCGTGGCTTGACGTCGCCGCGTTCCACCAGGCCCGCTAGCTCCGACAGATCCGCGGCGTTTCCCTTACTCACCATGTTCACACCGCGAATGCCCGCCTGCGCCGCCAGCTCCGCGTTCACCGCGCCCACCGTCGAAACGATCGCGCCGCCCTTCTTGACCACTGCGAAGGAGCGCGTCGCCGTCTCGCCGCCGACCAGGTCCAGCACGGCGTCCACCTGCCCCACGGATTCAAACCGCTCGTTCTTGTAGTCCACAACTTGAACGTGACCTAGAGAACGCAGGTACACGATGTCTTCGCCCGAAGCGGTCCCGATCACCTGCGCGCCCCAGACCTTGGCGATCTGGGTTGCGAACGAGCCCACGGCACCCGCCGCGCCGTGGATCAGGATCCGGGTCCCAGGCTTCGGCTGCACATAATCTCGAATTGCCTGGAGGGCGGTGATTCCCGCGGTCGGCAGCGCCGCCGCCACCGCGAAATCCATTTTCTCCGGAATCGCCGCGATGAGCGTAATGGCCGCCGCCGTGAACTCCGCGTACGTCCCTTCGCCGAACCCGAATACCCGCTCGCCCGTCCGGAAATGGCCCGAGTCGCCGCCAACCGCCACGATCTCTCCCGCGAAATCCTGCCCGAGCGTTAGCGGAAAGCTCACTGGGCGGAAGTTCTTCATCTGGCCGTCGCGGATTTTCCAGTCGATCGGGTTCAATCCCGCATAGCGCACTTTCGCGAGCACCTGGTTCGGGCCGATCCCAGGAAGCGGCACCTCTTCGTATTTCAGTTGTCCGGAGCCGCCGTACTGCGCGATCCGAACCGCCTTCATCAGGCTCGGCACCGCCGCGTGTTTTGTCGTCGCCATTTTCGTTTCTCCTTTCGTCGCGCCGTGACATTCTCTGGTCTTCCAGGTTGCCACTCCGCCTTTCCTGAGGGGTGGACCCTTGCTCATGCAATGAGATTCGGGCCTTGCCCAGTTTGGTGCATCAGTTTTCCACAGCGCGCCCGTCCCTCAAAGCACGACTCCCGAAAGCTGCGAATTCTTCAAGCCAGAACTCGATCTTGCGCCCGGTGCTGCTGAGCATGTCGTGTGACGTTAGCACCATCAGCATTTTCATATTCTTCCTTAGTATTCTTCGCGTTACGCATCCCGGTTGAATCGCGCGGCGCGAGAGATCAGAACAGAAGCGCTGCGGGAGAGCAATTGGACGATGGTATCGTCGATACTTTGGTATCAGGGGTCGCGGGTCACCATGTCGATAGACGGTGTTGAAGAGCATGCTAAACGAGCGCGCGGGTTAGTAGTCCTGGCGTGCGCTTACACCTTTGCCCCGACGGTCGCCTGTCTGCAAAGAGGGCGGGCACGCAAACGCCCGATCAGATCCACCAAAACACACCTGAACTCACGGGGCCGAAACGCGCAGAGTCGTTGACCGGCTATGACTTCGGGGTGGGCTCGAAACCACATGCAGCCACTCTCCACTGGGAAGGAGTAGAAAATGTTGCAATCAGGTTCTCGTAGAATTTGCATAAGCCTACTTTGCTCCGTTATGGGCCGCGCGCTCAGGATTATCGGGAAGCGATGGCGACGAAGTAATGTTGAAATCTCATTTGTTGTAGAAGCGGGCCAACGCTAGCACCCCAGTCGCTCAACCTGCCTCTTCAGATGGGGAAGTCCCATCGGGTGCGAGCAGATCAGCATCGCGTTGACTTGGATTGTGCCCGGAACCTCCGTCACTGACGGTGTTTCGCTGCTATACAGGGTCTGTAGCATTTGAGCCCATCCGGAAACGCCCTCAAGCGGTCAGTAAGACTAAGGGTTTCCACCGCATTGGTTTACACCGCGTTAGCAGAAGCCATATGCTTACGAATCTTTTCGCGGAGCGCTTTTCGACCCCGGCTAATTCGGGATTTGGCCGCGTTTGCGGTTACACCCAGCATTTCTGCCGTTTGCTCGACCGAAAGTTCCTCCACGCCATGGAAGAGAAGCGTCGACCGCATGGTCGGCCTCAGTGCGAGTAACGCGGAATTTAGGATTTTTCGCGACTCCAGTTGAGCGTACCGATGTTCAGGATTCGGGCGGGCATCAACGAGCTCTATTGCGAACGGGGTTGCGTCCCCAGAAATTATTTCGTCGATGGACACCTCGCGCCCACGCCGATCCTTGCGCCGCATCATGAGGGCTTCGTTGATTGCAATCCGGCTGATCCAGGTGGAAAAGGAGGATTTGCCTTGGAACTCGGGCAAATGCAGAAACGCCTTCTGAAACGACGACTGACGGACATCCTCGGCGTCTTCGCGATTGCCCATGATGCGGAGAGCATGACGGTAAACTCGCACTTTGTGGCGTTCGACCAGTTCTTCAAAGGCGATTTCATCCCTCTTCTTCGCCGCCGCAACGAGGTCCGGTTCGGGCAATTCGCTCGCAGCGCCGCGTGGACAGGCTACGTCCATCCTCTGTTCCAAAGGGCTTACAATTTGGCCCGGCATGGAACGAGTCTTTCTTTGTTCAAGGCTCATGAGTTGGTTTTCGTTTCCATTCGCGAGCGCATCAAATTTCGCATCTCGCGTGAAGCGACCTGACCTCTGGTTTCTTGCTCGCATGGATGCTCCTCGGCTCACACCTGAAGGAGCCTGGACTGCATTCGACACGCTTGCCAGCGCCATGATGAAATCTCCTTAGTAAACTCGATAGAATTGTGCCGCGCGCGATTCCGTTCGATTCGAACGCAATACACAGTTGCGATTAAGCCAGCAGCGTGGCGGGGAAACAATTGGACGATGGTATCGGCAATACTTTGGTAGGTGTCAGACGTACGGAGCGGAAATCGAAATTACGTTATCAAACCAGAAATTACGAATCGAGTAACGAAGCCCACCGTCCAAACGATTCGGCAAAAACTCCGGGGCAACAAATCGGCCTCGTCCCTGACGAACCAATAAATGCTGCGCGACCTCGGAATCAGTTGAAGACCCAGGCGTCGCCGGGAGCTTGCTTCCAAGTCCCTTCAACCGCTGCTCGGAACTGGCCGGCTGCGCGTGCGCACGGGTCACCATTTACCCACGTGGGCCCCGCCATCCACGTGCAGCACCTCCCCAGTTACTTGACCGGCTTCCGTCAGATAAACGATCGCGTCCACAATGTCTTTCACTTCGGAAATCTGCCCCATCGGTTGCCACATCTTGAGGAAATCTTTCGACTGCCCCTCATGCATGGGCGTATCGACGACCCCCGGGGCAACGGCATTGACGCGTATGCCCTGCTTGGCATATTCCATCGCCAGGCTGCGCGTAACGGCTTCAAGGCCTCCCTTGATCATCATCGCAACGGACGAATTGATCCCCGCGATCGGATGATTCACCTGCGCCGCCGTGACATTGACGATGCTTCCGCCGGTGTTCTGAGCCAACATTTGCCTGATTGCAATCTGGGTGATCAGGAGAAAGCCTTCGAGGTTGACCGATGCGAGAGCATGAAGATCGTCAACCGTGTAATCCGTGAAGTGCTTCGCGAAATATATGCCGGCGTTGTTGATCAGCGCGTCAATCGATTTGAATTTGGTCACCGCGACTTCGGCAATCTTCGCCGCGGTGGCCGCTTCGGTAATGCTTCCGTCAACTAGCGCGAGCTTATCTGATTCCTCGAACTCTCCCGACTTGGTGATGTTTCGCGAATTCGCCACCACGTTGTAGCCGCGTTCCAGAAAAATCCTCACAAGACCTGCTCCAATTCCCCGGGAACCACCGGTCACGATTATTGTTTTCTGCGTACCCATCATTTCTCGGCTCCCGTGCTCCCGATTCCGGGGACGGTGCCGGGTTCGCGCCGCCCCCTCGCTCCGGTGAGCTTCAATCGTGCCATTCCGAGCTTTGCAGTCGCGAGGATGCCTCCATTGAATTTCAGGCATCGTTTTGGTCCCTGGAAGCGACGCCCAAGCCTTGCACGTAGCTCCCTCGATATCACGAGCGCAGTGATTTGAACGACGCTCGGAGCTCTTCAGTGAACAGTTGCGGCTGCTCCCACGCGGCGAAGTGGCCACCCTTGGGGAGCCGGTTGTAATGAATCAGCTTGGGATAAGCTTTCTGTGTCCAGCTCTTCGGCGCTTGGTAAATCTCGTCTGGAAGGGCGCTCACGGCAACCGGGATGGTGACGTTCCTGACGTCGAAAAAGCCGCCCTTGTATTCCCAATAGAGACGCGCCGACGACACCGCCGTATTCGTCAACCAATAGAGCGTGATGTTATCGAGAATGTCGTCTCGCGTCAGGCCCTCGTGCTGACCGTCGAACACTCGTGCGATCAGCGCATAGCTGGCCGCATCGTGATCGAGAATCCACGCCGCGAGTCCGACCGGCGAATCCGCGATGCCGTACAGTGTCTGCGGGCGATTCGCCATTTCCCCGGCGTAGCCAAGGCCATGCTTATAGAAAAAAACCAGCTGGTTGTACGCGCGCAGTTCGTCGGCTGAAAAATTGGCCGGGGGCGGAGCGCCGGCCAGCGCAGCCTTATCAAGCTCGGCTGGAACAGTGGCCGGCATGTTGGTGTGGATGCCGAGCAATTCCGGAGGCGCCTGCAGAGCCATCAGCTCCGTGACACAATTTCCCCAATCGCCGCCCTGGGCCACATATCGCGTGTATCCGAGGCGCTTCATCAACACGATCCACGCGCGTGCGATGCGCTCCGGGTCCCAACCGGTCGCGGTCGGCTTCCCCGAAAACCCGTAGCCCGGGAGCGACGGAATCACGACGTCGAAAGAATCCGACGCACTCCCGCCATGTGCCGTTGGATTCGTCAGCGGTTCGATGACTTTCATTTGCTCGATGATCGAGCCTGGCCATCCGTGCGTGATGATCACCGGAAGCGCATTCGCATTCTTCGACTTCACGTGGATGAAATGAATGTCTAGACCGTCGATGTTTGTTATGAACTGCGGCGTGGCGTCCAGCTTCGCCTGGCACTTGCTCCAATTGTGCTCGGTCCCCCAATAGCGCGCGAGCTTCTGAGTGGTCGCGAGTTGCACGCCTTGCGTTGCGTCGGTGACCGGTTCCCGCTCCGGCCATCTCGTCGCGTTTATGCGCCTGCGCAATTCGATAAGTTCTGGGTCAGGAAATTTCGCATGGAACGGACGAATAGCCGTGTCGTCAGCTGCCGGTGTGGCGCCGGATTTGGTCATGCTGTTCTCCTTTTGAGCAGTGTAGGATTTTGAATTCGCAAACGCCTCGCCGATCGCCGCTGGGCCGAACGCGGCTGCCAGACCCAACATCGAGCTTGCCTTGAGAAAGCCACGGCGCGATCTGTTCTCTGATTGTTTCATTGGGTCCGCCTTTCGAGTAGGTCTGGATTATTGGGTCGTGTGGTCATCGTGTCGTCACCCCCTTCCCCGCCCAAAGCATCAAGGTGCGTAACGCGTGAAGACAAGGTCACGAGAAGCCTTCGCGTGGCAGGGGAAGCAAGTTTTCATTAAAGTGTCGTTGCCAAGAGTGCCGTCTTTGTTGAAGTGCCCGAACCCCCAGCCGCCCGTCGCCGCATACTTTTTCGAGTCCTTGATCATGAACTGAATGTTTGTGGGGGCGCCGGGAACGAAAGATTGAGGATCGCCAAAGACTTTGTTGTTCTCCTCCGACGGCACGTGGCCGTAGTGCAAAGCGGCGATGATTGCGCCGTCCGGGTAGGGAAGCTTCCCTTCGCGGTAGGCCTTGATCGTCACATCGTTGCCCAAAATCGCAGCGAAACTGTGGAGGTTGCCTTCTTCATGGGCCACCGAGACCAGCATCCAGTCGCGGTATCCTGAAGGAATTTTGGTCACGTAGACTGGGGCCGAATTCTTATCCGCTTGTCCGAACGCGGGGACCACGTACGCGATAACGCCAGCCAGCGCTGCCATTGCAATCAGGAAATAAGCGATCCGTCTCATAGCCGCTCCTTCCAACATGCGTGAGTCCACAAATTCTGTTCCCATGTCGCGCGGGGCCGAGGGCTGTCCAGTACACTCAATCTCCGTATAACCTTCAGACGAAGATCCCCGGCGGCCCCGCGCTTGCCATCTTTTCAATGCGTCGCAACCACTAATCAGCGCCTGCCGCAGCGGCGTAGCTGATTGTGATGGAGTTTTGCACGTGTGTGACACCCGGCGCGGCCCAGGCGGCATCTTCTGCTTCGTCGCGCTCTGCCCAGGAGCTTACATTTCCGGTCAGGGTCACGCTTCCACCATTGGCCTGGACCTTTATACGTTGCGCGTCCAGGATCGCATTGCGTTTTAAGGCAGCTTCGATCTTGGCTTTTACGTCCGTTGGTTGCACCGCCGGCTTCACCACGATCTCGTTGGAAACCCCTTTGACTCCCGTCAGCCCATACACGTCATCCTCTGCCCTCGACCGCTGATATTGCCAATCGAGGTTGCCTTCCAAAGTCACCCACCCATCTTCCACGGTGACCTCGACGCTATCGACCGGTATGGAGCTGTCCCAGTCCAAAACATTCTTAGCCGCCTGCGCGATATCCGCGTCGGTCCGCTTGGCAGAACTGGGGAGGTTCACCTCAAGTTCGACCGCCAAGCCATTCACGCCGTACACACGCTTGGCGGCCATCTCGGCAAGCCACTTCTCGGCGTAGCTATTCACCACGCCGGTGAGGGTGACTACGCCGTCCTTGACGGCCACACCAATCTTCGAGGAGTCGCTGATACCTGGTTCCCAACTTAATGCATCCTGAACATTCCTTTGCACCTCTGAATCATATTTCATCGTATTTCTCCTTTGAGTTTTGTCGCATTCAATCCATCGACGTATCACTTTTGGCCGCGATGCTCTGTGCGAAACTAGTGAGCCTCGCGAAAAGGGCACGGCGACAATTGAATGCTGTACTGGCCGGGAAGACTCGAGAATCGACTGGGCTTGACATCGTCAGCTTTCCTGCCGCGGCAATCGAAGAACCGTTTGTGGAGACTTGAAAAGGAATGGCGATTAGTTCGCAGCACCGCGCGAGTTTTGTGAAAATCACGAGAATCGCCTTTGTATTTGTTAGTCTTCGAAACCGGTTCAGTGAAGCCGACAATAGAGCGCGGCCGTTTGTAGTCCTTACCTCGTAGCAAGTGCAGACGCGGCCATTTCTGTAGTTGTTCACGCCATGGTCGCATTCGCATCTGCACATCGTCCCATTCGTTTCGAGGACGTACCTTAATTCGCGCCCATTGGGCCAGAATAGACTGGGCCGTGCAATTGGACGATGGTATCGCCCATACTTTGGTATCAAGTGCAATGGCCAGGTCGACCGAAAGCGAGTTAGTGCCGGATTTTGGTTGGATCAGCCGAACGTGAGCGAGTAGGCCAGCACTCGCTGTTGCGGAGTTCCCTCGGTCAAGTCGCGTGATTTTGTGGCGAGCAATACGAGGCATCGCCCATGTGGGCGACGCAGCTACAACCGTGAGTCTGGTGCAGCGAGTTTTCGCGGAGCTTTAGTGGGCTGGGCATGAACAATGGTTTCAAAGGAGAGGAGCAACCCTGAGTGATACTGTTTCGACCACTGGTAATTCAGCAGACATCGGCGACGCCGGCGCATTGAACGGTGGCCGCAATGCCCTTGATATTGCTGCCGATGAAATTGCTCTTCCAGGAGACCTGGTCAATTAAGGGAAAGGAAGGATGAATTGTCCAATGGCCTTTCAATTTACGCTTTCGAAGGGGAATCCATCTGGAGCTTGGCAGCCATCTTGACCAGATCTGCCAGAGAATCAGCGTTCATTTTCTGCATCACCTTTCCGCGGTGGGCCTTCACTGTAATCTCGCTGATCCCCAGCTCCCCGCCGACCTGTTTGTTCAAAAGCCCGGCAACGACCAGCCTCATGACTTGCTGCTCGCGAGGCGTGAGGGACGCATAACGCTCTGTTAAGCCCTGCAGCTCCGCCGCTTGCGCAAGGGAACTTCGGCTCCGTTCGAGCGCGTGGCGGACCGCCTCCAGCAACACGTCATCCGCGAATGGCTTTGTCAGGAATTCGACAGCGCCCGCTTTCATCGCCTGAACTGTTTTTGGCACGTCGCCATATCCCGTGATGAAAATGATTGGCATTTCAGGTCGCTCCGCGATTACACGCTTCTGCAGATCGAGACCATTTAGTCCCGGAAGGGAAATGTCCAGCACGAGACAGTGTGGGACAAAAGCCGGTGGATGGTCGAGGAACGCTTGCGCCGAAGGGAACAGCTCTGGGCGCCAGCCGGCGGCTTGAATCAACAGTTCCAGCGATTCTCGAACCGAAATGTCATCATCAACGACGAATACGATGGACTTCGCGGGTGGTGTGGTTGAGGGTCCCATTTCACGCTCGATAGCTTCGGCCAGCGCCATAGTATAACTCCAAGAACGAAAACTGATCTTCAGCTCCCTCCCATTGCTTTGCTCAGCGCGTCCCGCAGCTCGATGTCGCTGAATGGCTTGAAAAGCATGTCCACCGCTCCCTGTTCAAGCACCCGGACACGGATAGACTCATCTTTTTGACCGGTGATGAAGATGATCGGAATCTTGTACCCGCGACGCTTAAGCTCTCTTTGCAAGTCAAGACCACTCATACCTGGCATAGCCATATCGAGCACCAAACACATGGTTCGGTCAACGCTATCGGACACTAGGAATTCATCGGCAGAAGAGAAAGTGAGGACCCTAAAACCGAATTCCTTCAATAAGTCAGGCAGCGACTCGCGAACGGATTCATCGTCATCCACGACTACTACAAGAGGTTCTATAATGGTTTTTGCCCCCGACCACGCTTTATTGCGTTAGTATGCGGGGGAACACAGGAGGCGTCAATTAGACTTAAGTATTGGTACTACACGGGATAGAGAACACGAACGTTGCGCCGGGGCCCTCGTTCCGGATTGCCCAGAGGCGGCCCTGATGCCGCTCTACTATGGATCGGCTGACGGAAAGCCCAATTCCCATGCCGTCGACCTTCGTCGTATAGAAGGCTTCGAATAGCTTTTTCTCAATCTCGGAGTTTATGCCTACTCCCGAATCCTTGACGCTCAGGCGCACGCCGCCGCTATCGTCGCATCCTGTCTTGATCAGCAATTCCCTCGGACGATCATCAACGGCACTCATGGCATCCAAGCCATTCCGCAACAGATTGAGAATGACTTGCTGAATCTGAGTTCGATCCCCTAAGACGGATGGCAAATCTATGGCAAGGTCCGCCTGCAGGATGACCCTATTTCGCTGCAGCTCACTGACCGATAGTGCAGCCACTTCCTTGACCGCCTCATTCAAGTCGAACCTTTCGAATATGGCGCTCTTTTTGGTGAACAGTGCGCGGAGGCGTGCGATCACTTCAGACGCACGATTCCCGTCGCGAATAGTCCTCCTCGCGGTTTCACGCGCTCCATCCAGATTCGGAGGACTGGCATCCAGCATCCGGAGGCAGGTACTTGCATTGGTGACAATGCCGGACAGTGGCTGATTGACTTCATGGGCAATCGATGCCGTTAATGTGCTGAGTGTTGTAACCCGCGCCATGTGGGCAAGTTCTGATCGCGTCTCGTTGAGAGCTTCCTCGGCTAGCCGGCGCTCCGTGACATCCTCGGAAAGAGCCATTAGAAATCCCGGCTCTCGCTCTGTGCCCGGCACGATAGAAATGTTGTTACGCACCGATATCGTGCTGCCATTTTTCCGCCGGTATTGCTTCTCGATCTGAAATTGTCGGCGCTTTCCTTCCAAAAGCTCCTCGATGAGCATCCAATTGAGGTTGCGGTCCTCCTCAACGGTAATGTCGATAAAACTCAGTTGTTTGAGTTCCTCTTCTGTGTATCCCACCATGTTCTGGAACACGGGGTTGGCCGCGATAAAGCGGCCGTTCAGGTCCGTCAAAGCGACGCCGATTGCTGAGTTCTCAAACATCGACCGCCACCGCTCCTCGCTCCGCGCGAGTTCGGCGTGCGTCTCAAGCAAGGCCGCTTCGTTTCGCTTGCGCTCAGTAATGTCGCGCAGATAGCCCGTGAAGGACGGAGGTCCATCCTGCAGAATGCGCGTAATTGCTATTTCGACGGGTATTTCCCTTCCGTCGGCACATAGCGCGTTCATCTCGATACGCCGGCCGAGCACTCGTGACTCGCCTGTAGCCAGGTGACGGGCAAACCCGGCGCGGTGCTTTTCACGGAGCGACGGAGGGATGATGACATCGGCCAGATGCCTTCCCAGGACGTTCTCCCGGTCGTGGCCGAAGGTTCGTTCAGCCGCCGGGTTGAATTCCGTAATGCAACCTTCGTGGTCCATGGCTACGATACAGTCAAGCGAAGAGTCTAGGATCGCTGCCTTATGCGCTTCAATACGCTTAAGTTCCGTTTCTTCTTGACGAAGTCGTCCTTCCACGGACTTGCGTTCAGCAATTTCCTTCCTTAGCTCTTCGTTGATGGCGGCAAGCTCTGCGGTTCGTTGCGCGACCTGCTGATCGAGCTCGCTGGCGACCCGTCTTTGTACACTCAGGAGGCTCGATCCCTGCAGCCCGACGGCCGCCTGGTTCGCCGCTATGTTCAAAAGGAGTCTCTCGGTTTGTTGGGGGAAATCGGTCCTCTGAGAACCTGCCACGATGACACCGATCTCTGCATGCAGTCCCAGATGCAGAGGTATTAGCGTAATCGCGGGCTTCCCGAAAAGTTTCCTTACTACTTCCGGCTGTTGTTCACGATGATGGTCCAACCACGGGCGAAGTCTCTCGCCGATCTCTTCGAATCGAGGCTGCGAGTCCCAGCTTGAAGCAACTCGCACCACTTCGAAAAACGCTGTGCCGGTTGACTCCCCTAGCCGCGCATAGATGAAATCGAGGCTCAGCATACTCACCAGAGCATCCAGTGAATTGCCGACAATCTGGGAGGGCGTGCCGCCAGTCCAAGTGGCAGGCAGGGCAAGCACGCTCACTAAATCGTTCATGCAGCGCCGAAGATGCCTAACTTCCTCGGCGGGACGTTCGGGCTCGACTGCCATGCTAGCTTCCTGCTGAGGTTGATATGCTACGCCTAGTTCGTCGTTCGCGGAACTCTCGTAGGAATTCGGCTGGAGGAACGAAAAACGGATTTCGATGGAGGATGCCGCCGATGATGATCATCGGATGTGTGCGCATGATGTCGATTACGGTGTCGCCACCAAATTTCCCAAGGTGGTAGGTACAAATCACTGCGTCGTCGTGATGCTCCCATACATGATTCACTCGTGATTCGAATTCAATCAGGTCGTTTACGTAGGATTTCCCTTCCGCCGCCCAGTCCATCCGACAGACGATACGGCTCAGCGGAAATCCTCCGGGAGCATTGCCACTGGCGATTTGTTCAAACGCCTGTAGCATTCGATCTTGATCAAATTGGCCATCGCGGAGATACGCTTCGGTATTGATTCGAAGCTCTAATTGCCCACTGTGTTCCGCCGCCGCCGGATCGATCCCTGCGGCAATGAGCCGCTGCCGATGCTCGCTCCGTTGATCCGGGTTGACGACGTGCACCGCCTTGTGGCCACATTCGATTCCTTCCTTAATAAAAGGAAGGAGGACGCGATATTCTTCATCGTCGCTGTTAAAGAACGCGCAAACGTGACGGGTTTCTGCGAGTTGGGAACCTGCGAAGGAGATAGGGGCCGCGGTACTCATGGAGGTTCCCTCCCAAGAGAGTCCACCGAACGGTGGGCCTCCACTTTATCGCGGTATGTTGAATAGTTCAACAGCTTTGGAAAAAGTTATCCAATTCGGCTCTCCAAAGAATCCGACTATCCACGCTTGAAATTAGTACAGAGGCGGAGGGAGGACACAATCAGACCATGGCATCGGCCAGACTTTGGTAGCGGCGAGAACACAGGTGCTGCCCACCCCGTCGTCAGGCGTCGAGACGCCTACGGAACCTCCACAGCGCCAATATTTGCTATACAACCCCGGGAGCTACAGCCTTCTCCTCTAGGGTCAGGCGATTATATTTCTCTGCAAGCTGCAAGCCCGGGCTGCGTACAAGGCTCAGGACGCGCTCAGATTCAGACTCGCTCGGCGCATAGACGACGAGGAATCCAGACCCTTGGTTTGCCAAGGTGAAATACTTATTTAGCTGGGCGCGTTCTTGCCCAATATCCAGAGCCCATGCTGCAGACTCTCGAGTCTTTTTCACGTGTGCTAATACTTCAGCGGCACGCCACTGCGTAATATCCTCTTCCGCAAATCCCGCAGCCAACAACTTCTCACGCGCCCCATCAGCATCCTGACCTGTCTTGAAAACCAATACAATGTGCCCTGTGGGACTAAACAACCCGAAGGATTTCAACACATGGGTCTTGGTCATTTTTTTCATATGTCACCACCTTTAGATGTGACTCGAATCTCTCTTTGCCACGCGCGTTCTTATGCTGTTTCCGCCGTCGCCTTCCACCGGCCGGATATGTTCGCCAACGCGTACAAACGGGTATAAAGCGTCCTGAGCTACACCCGCAACACCGGCCAGTTCACTCGTGACTATGCCAGCGGTAAAGACGGGAAACAATTGGACGAAAGTATTGCCGATACCTTCGAATGGGTTCACCCGATACTAACGTCCAATTGCTTCCTGTTAACGCCTCTGATTGGATTGACCGATATGCCGGTCGCCGGCTGCACGCAAAAAAAGGAGGCCATTCTGATGTCGCAACTATTGATAAGAGACAATTTCTTTGATGATTTGGTCGCGTTTTCCGTCATCTACCCGCTGAACCAGGGGGCTCCAGTGAATGGAGTCCTGGGGCGATAGCCGATGGCACGCACATTGACGGACCGCAAAATGGCCGCCCGGGGAACAACGTGGAAACCGATGCGGTCGGAGAAACATGGGCGGCTCGATGCCGCCGGCATTGATGCTTTGCCAAAAAGCGCTTTTGCATTTCCAATTTCCCGGAAAGAACCAATGACGGACCCGTCGCACGTCCGTAACGCCCTGGCACGATTTGATCAAGTGCAGGGAGTGACGGATGCCGAACGGGAGCTGGCATTTCTCAACATCAAAAAAGCAGCACGGCATTTTCGTGTCGGGATCAAGGAGACAGATTGGCGCCAGTTGGGTTCGCGATCTGACACGAAAAATGGAGCCCGGCACGCTTCACCACGCGATTGACGCGGCCACGACCGTCTCGCCGGAAGGTGGTGTTCTGGCGGGGCAACTAGCCGCAACGGGCGAGAGTGTTGTCCATGATTTGCTTGACGCGTTCCGCGACCGTGCGGCTAGAGGTCCCGCATCTTCCGGATTTCTCGAGTTCGACAGGCTCGCGAAGAAGGAGCCAAAAACTGGCTCGCCGGTTTCACTTGTGGTGGGGAGCACGGACGCGGCACAGCGGCGGAGCGGAGAGGTTTCCAGTTAGCAGTGTCGCCAAGAACGTACTGAGTCAAGCGCGCAGTCCGGTTCTCACGGTCCGCGTAATGCGTTAAATCCCTCATATAACGTGCAATGCCTTCGCTCGGGCCTCCATCGTCGGGTAACATTACGGACTCCCGCACGTATTGAGCACAGGCGCGGCACTCACCATGGCAAGTACGGTCGAAACAACACGGCGTCCCGGCCTAACCAGCGAAGAGGCCGCTCGGCGCCTGCAACAATTCGGTCCCAATGCGATCGTTGAGATTCCGAAACATCAGTTTGTCGCTTTCCTGAAAAAATTCTGGGATCCCGTGCCGTGGTTGCTCGAAGCAACCATCGTATTGGAGTTGCTGCTAAGGAAAGATCTTGAGGCCGGCATTATCGGCGTACTCCTGGTCTTCAACGCTGTTCTAAGCCTCATTCAGGAGAAAAAAGCAGAGAATGCGCTCGCCATATTGCGCAAGCGTCTTTCCGTGAAGGCGCGCGCATTTCGCGACGGCCAGTGGAAGCTTATCGATGCCCGTGAACTGGTCCCCGGCGATTTCATTCATGTGCGGATGGGTGATCTAATTCCCGCCGACCTGCGTATTGACGAAGGACAGCTTCTGGTAGATCAGTCCGCCTTGACGGGTGAGTCGCTCCCTGCGGAACTTAGCCCCGGCAAGACTGCCTATACCGGAGCGGTCGCCGAACGAGGGGAAGCCAGTGGAGAAGTGCTAGCGACAGGACAGAACACCACTTTCGGCAGGACCGCCGCGTTGGTGAGCACGGCCACGACAATCAGTCATCTGCAGTCGATCATTTTTTTGATCGTAAAGTATCTGGTCATTATTGATTTGGGTTTGATCGCGCTGCTGCTTGTCTACTCGCACTTCGCATCGCTGCCCCTGCGGGAGATGCTTCCGTTTTCGCTGATTCTGCTTGTTGCTTCCGTGCCGGTGGCGCTGCCGGCGACGTTCACGCTGGCTACTGCTCTCGGTTCGATGGATCTCGTTGGGCGTGGCGTACTGGTGACGCGGCTTTCCGCCATCGAGGAAGCTGCTGCAATGGATACGCTGCTGAGTGACAAGACCGGTACCATTACCGCGAACCGGATTGCGCTGGCGGCTGATCAGGTTTATCAGAATTTCACCGAAACTGATTTGTTGCGGCTGGCATGCTTCGCCAGCGATGAAGCGAGCCAGGACCCCCTCGACATTGCCATCCTCGCCGCGACACGCACACGAAAAATTGATTGTTCCGCATTTACACGAATCAGTTTCGTGCCTTTCGATCCCGCGACAAAACTTTCTGATGGCACCGTGAGTGAGAAGGGACAGGAGATCCGGGCGATCAAAGGAGCGCCTCAGGCGGTCGTTGCACGCGTCGCCGGCTCGGCCTCCTGGGAAACCGATGCGCAGAGATTTGCAGAACTGGGTTATCGCGTGCTCGCAGTCGCAGGCGGAAAAGAAGGAGAACTGCATCTGGCCGGTCTTTTGGCATTTGAGGATCCGCCTCGATCGGATTCTGGGGCCCTCATCGAGGCGCTGCAGGCTCTCGGTATCCGTGTGCTGATGGTCACGGGCGACGGACCAATAACTGCCGGTGCCATCGCCGCGCAAGTAGGCATTGGGGAAAGGGTGTGCGAAGCGAAAGCATTAAAGGGTATGCGAGGAGAAGCAGTCCTCAGCTACGACGTTTTTGCGGGTGTCTTTCCAGAAGACAAATTCGACTTGGTGCGCTCGGTCCAGCAGAGTGGCCACATCGTGGGTATGACGGGTGACGGTGTAAACGATGCGCCCGCTTTGAAGCAAGCCGAAGTCGGAATCGCCGTCTCCAGTGCCACGGACGTCGCCAAATCCGCGGCCAGCCTTATCCTAACGAATCCCGGTCTCAGCGACATCGTCGCAGCCGTCCAGGTAAGCAGGCAAATCTATCAGCGCATGCTGACCTATACGCTCAACAAAATCATCAAGACGATTGAGATTGCTTTATTCTTGAGCCTCGGACTCTTGCTGACGCGTACATTTGTCATCACACCCCTCCTGATTGTGCTTCTGCTTTTCACAAATGATTTCGTCACTATGTCTATCTCCACCGACCACGTCCCATTCTCGCCTCAGCCCGATCGCTGGGATGTCCGGACTCTGGTGCTTACTTCGGGTGCACTGGCGGGTCTAATCCTCATGCTGTCTTTCGCTGTGTTTTTCTTTGGACGCAATATTTTGCACCTGCCTCTGGCTCAGCTCCAGACACTCGTTTTCGCCATGCTGGTGTTCACCGGCCAGTGCAATGTTTACTTGGTGCGGGAGCGAAAACATCTCTGGCATTCGCGCCCGAGCCTCTGGCTCATGGCGAGTTCCGGTGCGGATATCGTGGTAGTGAGCGTCCTCGCCTCAAAAGGGATTCTGATGGCCGCGATACCTTGGACGTTGGTCGTTTGCCTGCTGGCTGTGGTGATTGCCTACTCTTTCGTTGTAGATCGCTTGAAAATTCCCATCTTCCGCCATTTTGGTGTTCGGTAGGCGACCAGGCATGTAGGTCGGAGATCCAGGAAATCGATACCGCGAGTGCCATCCGGACGCTCGCGCACCACAATCGTTCGCCTTTCCTCAAGGAAGACGCCCTCATGCGCACTGCGACCCGAATAGCTCACTCGACAGAAGGATCGAAGTCCTAGCTCGCTTGTGTTGCACACTTTGCATTGTGCTTCCGCCTCAGTGCCAGGAGTGCGGGCCGGATGACGAGGTAATCTTCTGCATTTGCGGCAACCGCGGCCTCCGCAACCGCGCACAGAAAATTCTCCGATGCGTCTTCGATACATTCCATCAGCCAATTACTGAGTTCGTCATCGTCGAATGCGGTCAACTTCTCCCGCACATCTGTGTGTGCGGCACTTGTTGGTACGTCTCGCGCAGCATCTCCGGTCAAGCAGGCAGATTGGTCACGATAAGGAGCCATGGAGGGATTCCCCGTTCGATCTAGCATCGTCCTATCACAAAATCTCCAGCACACACTGATAATTTCTGAGCCATCTTGGAGTGCCTGGCCTGCTTGCAGGCCAGGCACTCTAAACCTTCCCCGGGCGCACCGCGCTCAGGGATGTCGGCTTTAGGCCTTTGCCGCTTGCCTGGCAGCTTCGAGCTGGTGCTGATCCAATTCGGATGGCCCTGTCGTGCTCAGAATATCCTTGGCCTTTGCAGTTTCTGCGGCAGTCCCATGGGCGACCAGGAGAAACTTGTCCGCCTTTATTGCTGTTTCGTATTTCAAAACACTGTTCTTCGGTATACCGATGCTGTAAAGGCCAGCGCCAAGCGCGCTCAATCCTCCTACGACGACCGCGCCCTCCAAAGCACCGACGATCCACGCCGCCAGTGGTCCTGCTACCAGAAGTGGGCCAACGGCCGGCACCCAAAAGAATGCCGCACCAAACAGCAGTCCCCAAAAACCGCCCCAAAACGCGCCCGTCTTGCCCCAGTATTTCATGCGGTCGCCAGCGTTGTAGTACCCGACGACTTGTTCATCCGTGTGATAATCTTTGCCAACAACGGACAGCTTCTTCATGTCGAATCCCGATTTCTGAAGTTCCTTTACGGCGTTTTCAGCCCCAGAGTGCGTTTCATAAACAGCGATTACAGCATTGGTGTCGGTCATACTTGGTCTCCTTTTCGTATTTTTGCTAGCCGGCTCGGGCTTTGAAGTCTGGAACAAAATCCCATATCCGGCATTCACCGGACCCGATGGAAGCACAAGGAAGGGGTTGAATACAATTAGACGATGGTGTCGGCGATACCTTCGTATTGGGCGGTGCGAACAAGTGGGGTCTCGAACATTTGTCCTATATGGCAGCAGAGCCCAACTCGCACAAGCAAAATCAACCTCCCTGGCAAATCATCGAGCGCCTCACCCCTCGCTCACATCTGCAGCTCTGCTTGCGTGCACCGGTGTTCTTGGATTATTACTTCAATGACGCAAGGGAATACGAGGTGTCTAGCTATCCCTGGACCGCCGATACACTAGGATATGCGCGATGGAATGGCCGCGTACTTGACGTCAGCTCTGGAGGGAAACTATCTTTCCGGTCGGCCAATGCCTCAGGGGTGTATCCCGGGAATGTTCACGCGGATTCGATACAAGCCGCTGGGAGCGGTCATGTAAAGCGACTTACCGTCATCGTCACCGAACGTAAGATTAGCGGGCATCGTCGGGACCAGAATAATTCCGAGCAGCTTGCCGTCTGGCGACAGCACCCACACACCGCCGGGACCGATATTGTAAAGATGCCCTTTCGTGTCGATTTTCATTCCATCAGGCAGGTGGGGAAGGTCTGAAGCCATTTTGGTGATCACTTCGCCGGTTCCCACGGTGTCGTCGGGCCGGACTTCAAACCGCTTAATATCCTTGGTGTATGTATCATCCACATATAAAAACTTTTCGTCGGGAGAGAGAGCCAAGCCGTTGGGGCGCGTCATATCCGTAATGATTCGCTGAAGCTTCCCGTCCTTGAAAAGGTAGACGCCATAAAAAGGCAGGAGCTTGGGATCCGGCTTGCCATCACGGATGCCCGGAGCGCGCGTAGTGGTATCGGTGAAGTACAGCGCGCCATCCGATTTGTAAATAACATCGTTGGGAGCATTCAAGCCCTGGCCCTGGAATTCGCTGACCAACACGGTGCGCCGGCCGTCTTCCTCCACACGCACGATCTGGCGGTCTTCCACTGCGGCGTATACCAGCCTCCCCTGCCTATCCAGCGTGCTGCCATTTGGGCCGCTGTGGTCCAGAAATAGCGAGACTTTGCCATCGGCAGGATTCCATTTGTCGGTCACTTTGGCGGACATATCGCTGAACACCAGATATCCGCCCTTGCTCACCCACGTGGGTCCCTCCAGAGTCCCCTTTCCCGGATTGTCGGCAACCTTTTCCACTCGGGCGTCCGCGGGAACGATGTCGGAAAACTCGGCATACATAGGAATCGTCTGCTTTTCTTCTTGACCCTGAGCTATAACCGGCAGGGCCATTGCGATCACAATAAATATGACGTTCAAGTATTTTTTCATTCGTATCTTCAACCTTTTAGTTTAGATGGCGCGCTAGTTCAGTCTACACCCAGGCGCAGCCCATCCCTTTGAGGACCTATGGACATCGACAGTGTAAACTGCGCGGGCCGAATTGTTCAAATTTTTCCAATGTTCCCGGGCCGAAACGGAAGCGCTTTTGTGAGAAACGAATTGACAACCCGAAGTGTGGAGCGTTTAATAATTGCAAGACAGGGTCGGGGGTGTCGCAAGACGGGGTTTTACGTATTGCCAAGTTGCGTTTCTAAGTGTTAATGGCAGTTGTAATTTCCGTTGTGCCCACTCCAATCCTGTTCATGCACTGGGGGCTTTGGTTCAGGGGCTTTGCTTGGAGGGAAGGTATGTGCGCTGTGCTTTCGCCGGATTCTTCCGCCTGCAGATCTCCCCTAAAGACCTGGAAACAAATACCTTAATTAATGGAAAGGGACTCAATCAATGGGGTTGGACTTATTGGGGAGGGAATATCGCATGAAAGTTGAATCATTATTTCGAAAAACGAGAATTTATGTGAGGGTTTGCTGGGTGTTCGCCATAATTTTTTGTTTAGCATCGGCTTCAGCCGTTTTTGCGCAATTGCCCACAGCGACCGTGCTGGGCGTGGTGAAAGACAGTAGTGGGTCCGTTGTGCCTGGCGTCAATTTGACATTGCGCAACACGGATACAGGACTGACTCGAACGATCACGTCCGGTGCGGACGGTGCTTATCGGATCCCGGCCCTCCCTGTCGGAAATTACGAAGTTCGCGCGGAAAAGGAAGGGTTCAATACGATCGTGCAGAGCGGATTGACGCTGACTGTTGCGCAGGAAGCGGTTGTGAATTTCACGCTCCAGGTGGGGTCCGTGGGCCAGACGGTATCGGTAACGGCGGAGGCGCCGCTCATCGACACCACGAAGTCGTCGCTGGGCAGCCTGGTGAACGAAGAAAAGATGTCCGACCTTCCGCTCAATGGGCGCAACTACACCGACCTGACCCTTTTGCAGCCCGGGATTTCTGAATTTAAGGCTGTCAATGAGAGTCTTACTGGAAACGTGGGAACGTATTTTACAAGCAACGGCGCGACCGTTCGATCGAACGCGTACTTGCTCGACGGCGCGATTATGACCAACATTATTAATGCCTCGCCGGCTTCCATGACCGGTTCAACCCTTGGGGTAGACGGGATCCGCGAATATCAGGTGATTACCAACGTTCCCAGCGCGGAATATGGCATGGTGATGGGCAGCTGGATGTCAGTGGTGAGCAAGGGCGGCAGCAACAATTTTCATGGCGATGCTTTTGAGTACATCCGGAACAGCGTACTGGACGCGCGGAACTTCTTTGACGTCGGGTACCTGCAGCCGGGAGCGCCGCGCTTGCCGGAATACCAACGCAACGATTTTGGAGGCTCCTTTGGCGGCCCAATCAAGAAGGATAAGACCTTTTTCTACGCGGTCTATGAAGGGCTTAGGGAACGTAAGGGCTTATCAATCGTTGAGACTGTTCCGGATGCGGGTTGCCATGGACCAGCCCTAACCGTCCTGAATAACACAACCTGCCGGCAGCTCGGTACAGGAACGCCGTCTGCAACGATCTCGGGCGTGACCGCAGGAATTATTGGGCTCTTTCCTAGTGCCAGCCCCGCCCTCGCAGCCAACATGACTAACAATTTCTTTTTCCCGTACAGCCAGCCGGGCAGGGACGATTACGGTCAGATGCGCGTCGACCATACGTTTTCTGAGAAAGACACCCTGTTCGCGCGGTATACCGCCCAATTCACGCAGCAACTCAGGACAGAGGGCTACCCTGGATTTACCACGCCCTTGGTTAGCCACAATCAATTTATAACGCTTTCAGAAAATCACATTTTTTCACCGGCTGTTTTGAACACCGGGCGCTTTTCATTGAGTCGAACGACACAACAATCGTCCGAGGGAGGGAGCGATCCTATCGGCGCCGGAATCTCCTACGTTACAGGCTATCCTCTTGGACCCACCACGGTTACCGGAATCACAGGCACGTACAACTTGGGTTCGAATCTCACTGCACCCACATTGCGCAAGCAGAATATCTTCACCTATAGCGATGACGTCTTTTATACGCGGGGACGCAATTCCTTCAAATTTGGCACTCTCATTAATCACTACCAACAGCTCACTGGAAACGGCGCATATTCCGCCGGATCAGCCACGTTCCCAAGCTTTGCGGCGCTGGTGACGGACGCGCCGAGCACCTTTCAGGCTGTGACGCCAGGATCACTGGCGTCGAGGACGTTTCATTTCAACACGTTCGGATTTTATGCCCAGGATGACCTGCGCGTCCGTTCCAATCTCACCTTCAACCTGGGCTTGCGTTATGAGTTCTTCACTGTGCCGCAGGAGCAGCACGGACAATGGTCTCATTTAAATAGCCCGACGGATGCCACAGTAACCGAGAGCCCGGCAACGAACAACAATTCATCCCTGAAGAATTTCAGTCCTCGACTTGGCTTCGCGTGGGACGTGACGGGCGATGGGAAGACGGCAGTTCGCGCGGGCTACGCGCTGCTCTATGACATCGGGCAGATATCGGGCAGTATGGGCTTCCAGACGCTCACAGCCAATCTGCCGTTTACCGTCAACTACATCCTAAGCAATCCAGTCGGCTTCGGCGTTCCCGTGGTTCCCGGGTCGGCTCCCGGAACGCCGGCCCTTCGGTTGATTGACTACAACATTAAACAGCCCTATGTACAACAGTACAACCTGTCCGTCGAGCGCCAATTGCCGTGGCAAGTGGCGATGACACTCGCGTTTGTCGGGTCGAGAGGGATTCACCTCTACGATAGTTACGAAGTCAATCCGAAGATACCAGGAGGTACCCTGGTCGGCGGTATTTGCACAGCCACTGCCGGCACACCCAATTTGACGTCGATGCTCGACAATGGCACCTCAACGGCTTGCTGGACGGGTTCCGAGCCACGCATCAACACCCACTTTGGAAGCGCAAATTTCTTCACTTCAGGTGCTGATTCTTATTACAACGGATTGCAGTGGGGAGTGAATAAAAAGGTGACTAAGGGCCTGGAATTCCAGAGCTCCTATACCTACTCAAAATATATTGACACCGTTGCCAGCGCCAGCAACGCGGAAATTTCCAACGCACAGACTTCTTACTTTGAAGATCCCTTCCACCCCAAGCTCGATAAAGGTCTCTCCCCGTACGATGTGACGCAGGTGTGGAAGTTCAATCTGCTCTATCACCTGCCAAAAATTACGTCGTCAGAGGGAGTGACTGGCAAACTCCTCAATGGATGGTGGATGAGCACGATTACCACGGTTCAGACAGGGAGTCCTTTCAGCGTCGGATTGGGTGTTAACCGCTCGGCTTCAGGAGTGGGCGGCGGAGCGGCTGGCATCGACCGCCCCGACGTAGTCGCGGGCCGCAGCGTGTCCAGCATCACGTCAGGAACGAGCTCTTGCACCACTGGCCCCCAGGCTGGTAAGACGCTGGGGACCCCAACGCTCTACTTCGATCCTTGTGCATTTACTATGCCTACCGCCGGACTATTGGGAACTGTGGGAAGAAACACGCTGAGAGGTCCAGGCTACAAAGGAGTGGATTTCTCATTGGTAAAAGACACTGCGATCAAGAAACTGGGAGAGGCAGGGAACGTGGAGTTCCGCGCCGAAATGTTCAATCTCTTCAACAACGCAAATTTCGGTTTGCCGAACCGCACCGCCTATTCTCTTTCGACTACGGGAGCAACTGTGATACCTGGTAACTCCGGACAGATCACTACTACTGTCGGCACCTCTCGACAGATTCAACTGGCTCTGAAAGTTATCTTCTAGCTGTCACTTACCACGTGTCCGGCAGCTCAAAAAAGCTGCCGGACACGTAATTTTCTCCGACGGTTCTAGCAAGTTTTAATTCTCCGTGATGAAGGTTAGCCCTCACCAGACTTTCTACCCTTTCTCAAAAAAAAAGCCTTGGCCAGCAGCCCGTTCGAACGACTCTGCCATTCCAATGGTGCATGTGAGCGATTTGGGAAGCAGCTAGGTACGCGTACGAGAAAGATATTTCACAGGACAGCACAGATGTGAACAGTTCCCTGCCATTCCCGCATTACCTATGGTTCGATAGAGAATAATAAGTAGAAGTCGGCTGCAACGGAAATCCAGGGCCAGCAAAGGTCCTCACCCAGGCCCGCAGTTCCAGGAATTCAGTCCCAGATGGGAAAGACGAGGGCAACTTAAATGTGCGCAAAATTGGCGAAGACTTTGTTTGGGATGAGTGTGCTTCTCGTGGCCGTGGGTCTGGCTGTGGCCTTACCGCAACGTGCCGCCGCAGATGACGACGATCCGCCGGGCCGGGTGGCACGGCTGAGCTATTTGCGCGGCTCAGTCACCTTCGAGCCGGCTGGGGAATCGGAATGGGCTCCGGCTGTCCTGAACCGGCCTATAACGACTGGGGATGCGGTCTGGGCTGATGACGGCGCGCGAGCCGAACTGCGTATTGGTTCGGCCACCATCCGTTTGAGTGATCACACTGGCGTGTCCTTCCTAAATCTGGATGACAAGACTACACAAATCCAGCTTACCGAGGGGACTATTAACATCCGCGTTCAACGGCTGGGTCGTGATGAGGGTTTTGAGGTGGATACGCCGAATCAAGCGTTTTCTATCACGCAACCCGGCCAGTATCGCGTTCACGCCAGCGAAGACGGGAAATCCTCCCTAGTGACGGTGCGCAATGGAGCAGGCGAAGTGACCGGTGACGGCCGCTCTTACAGTTTGGAAGCTGGCCTGACCGGCAATTTCACCGGCACGGATTCGCTCAATGCCGATATTTCCAAAGGTGGCGAATCTGACGAATTAGGGATAGCTAGGTACATCGTATCCCCCTGAGTCATTGAGGTAATAATCCAAGAACACCGGTGGAAGCAAGCAAAGTTCGAGCGGCGAGCGAGGAGCGAGCCGCTCGATAATTTGCCAGGGAGTTTGAAATTCCTTATGTGAGTTGGGTCGCGCAAGATTGAAATAGAGCTGATAGGTCTGGGCCTTGGCAAGGAACTCGCCGCGACTGGCGAAGGTTTCCAGATCGAAGAACTCATCTTCGACCAGGCGGTGCACGGTTTCGACATCACTCTGGTAGGTGTGCGCCGCGGGCGGGATGCGCAGATGCTGGCTATCACCCAGAGCGGCGGGAAAGCCGGTCCGCTGGCCCTGCGGATTGTGGCCGCCGATGAATTCGCTGCCATTGTCGGTTTGCCAGGCCAGATCGCGCAGGTTCACGCCCCAACGATCCAAGTGCTGCTGAATGCGAGCCGCGAAGACGGCGCTGGCCGCCGCTGAGCGTTTCTGGGCGAAGGCCCAGAACAGCAGGCCGCTGCGAACTTCCCGCGCCGTGTATTCGACCAGCGGCAGATGCAGGCTCTGGGCCTGCGGCCAGAACTGCGGGATATCGCATAGATCCTTGGTGTCGACGGAGATTTGCTGGAACAGACGCCAGGTGGCTTTCACCGCAGCCAGGTCCTGCTTGCGCTGATATTTCTTTCGGCGTTTACAAATCAATCCGTGCTGGCGCCAGATGCGCTGAATGGCCATGTGCGAAATGGGGAGATCGAACTCTCGTTTCAGGCGAGCGGCTCCAAAGGTGGGCAGTTTGCGACGCAGAGCCAAGACTTGTTCCTCGATCTGGGCAGAAGTCTTGTGCGGGCAATACCGATGAGCGCGGCTGTGTTCGCGCAGCCCGGAGGGCCCGTGCTGTCGGAAGCGCCGCAGCCATTTCCGCACCGTGGGCACCGTGGTAGCAAAGGCACGGGCCGTCGGTTTAATCCCGTGCTGACGGGCGTGCTGCACTAATCGCAAGCGATGGTTATACGCGTCTCTCATCTCACGGACCAGGTCGAAATAGCGGGCGGCGGCCATGCGCCGATTTTATCCGGGGCGCGCGGCCCGGCTCCTCCCCCCTCCGCCGGGCCGCGCGCCCCGGACCGACAAACAAATTCACCTCCTTCACCCGCTTCGGACTCATACACTTCAATTCCACTAGGGGGATACGATGATCCTTTCCTATGCCACGAATCTGACGAATTTGACAAATGGAGCCAGGACCGCGACCGTCACTATGATCAATCGGCATCGGCGAGCTATGTTTCGCGCGATGTCGTCGGCTATGAGGACCTGGATGACAATGGTTCGTGGCGTTCTGATCCGGATAATGGCGATGTGTGGGTGCCGAGGGTGGATGCGGGCTGGGCACCCTATCGCCAAGGCCATTGGGCCTGGATTTCTCCCTGGGGTTGGACCTGGATCGATGATGCCTCCTGGGGTTTTGCTCCGTTCCATTACGGCCGCTGGGCGTATCTAGGAAATCATTGGTGCTGGGTCCCTGGGCCTATCGCGGTTCGGCCTGTGTATGCGCCGGCGCTTGTGGTTTTTGTTGGCGGAGGCCCTGGCGGTCGCAATGTAGGATGGTTCCCGCTCGGGCCAAGAGAAGTATTTGTCCCTGGGTATCACGTCAGCCGCGAGTACGTCACGCGCGTGAATGTTACAAACACCATAGTCAACAGCACGACTGTTACAAACGTTTACAACCGTCAGATGAGGAACGACGAGCGCGGCAAGGATCGTGGCAACAACGAGGGCAATGACAGAAACAATTCGGAAATCAAGTACGCCAACCGGAACGCGCCCGGTGGTGTGACCGTCGTTACGCGGGACACTTTTGCAGGCGCCAAACCCGTGGGCAGAGCCATGGTTGCCGTGGATCAGAAGGAGCTGGTTTCGGGTCCCGTCAGCCACATGGCAGAAGTGGCCCCCACCCGAACCAGTGTTATCGGGAATTCGGCCCCAGCGGGAAACCGTGTGCCCCATCCCTCCGACGAGGTCGTGAACCGCTCCGTCATCGCTAAGAGGACACCACCTCCGTCACCCGTTCCCTTTGAGAAACAGCAAGAAAAACTCGCGGCGCAGCCTGGCGAGCCGCTGGCAAAAACCGATGTCGAAGGGTTGCGCCCACCAAACGTTCCTGCAGCGCAATCGCATGTCAGGCAGGCGCCCCCAGGGAAACCCGCGACTGCAGAATCAAATCAACCCGCGAGGAAGCCTGGCGACGTGGCGCTAAATCCGCCGCCCGCGACCGTCAGGGCGAATCCTCCGGTGAATGACATTCCACTAGCACGTGACGACCGATCGAATGGAGCCAACCGCAGCCAGCCAACTAGTATGCAGCCGTCGAAGCCGGCGACTGCAAGCGTAGGCGCGAAACCGCCGGTAATTGAGATGCAAGGCCAGCCCACCGTCGTGCGACCATCGAATCCGCCAGCGCGCAACAACCGTTCGACTAGTCCGAGCCGAGGCGGCTCCACCAATGCAACGGCGTCGAACCCACCTCCAGCAAAAGTAAGCTCGAATCCGCCCGTCAACAATCTTCCGCCAGCTCACAATGAAAAGCCCAGTGTTCCGGAAACATCGAAACCGGCTGAGAAGCCGGCCAATCAGCCGCCGAAAGAACCGGCACCGAAACCGCTAAACGACAAAAAAGGACCGGAAGTCCATAAGGAAAAACAGCTTTAACCTCCGCAGCGTTCAGAGCGGGATGCGGGGTCGAATTTCAACCGAGTGGAGGGTCACCTCTTCTCCATTGTTTTTGAAGAGAGTGAAGCTATACCTGAAAAGTCCTTTCTGCCGTGATAGACTCCGGCAAGGAAAGGACAATGCCCATGAAAAAAATTGAGATTCTTTGTTTGGGTCTGGCTGTGGCCGCGAGTTTATGCGTATGCTCCGCACCGGCGATTGCACAACAACAAGACCCTCCCCTGCTTGTTCATCAGCTGAAACCTGATGTGTATTGGACCGAGGGCGGCAACGGCGGAAACACAGGCATTATTATTGGCAAGACTGGCGTCATCGTGGTGGATGCCAAAGGCTCCGCGAATTCAGCCAAGGCGGTGTTGGCCGAGATTGCCAAGCTCACACCGAAACCCGTCACGCATGTGATTCTGACCCACAGCGACGGCGATCACGTCAATGGACTGGCAGGATTTCCCATGGGTCTTACGATCATCGCCCATGAAGGCAACAAGAAAGAACAAGAGGCCGCGCTGGCGGCCGGGGGCAATGGCGCTCCTCCAGCAGGTCACCAGCCGACGATGGTTGTGACGAAAACCCAAATGACAGAAATGCTGGACGGCGTAAAAATCGAGTTGTTTCACTGGGCGCCCGCGCACACCAGCGGTGATCTGGTGGTCTACCTGCCCGAGCAGAAAATCGTTTTCGGTGGCGATGTTTTTGCCACTAACCGGCCAGACCCACGCGTCCACATGGAGAAAAACGGATCGTCCGAGGGCATCATTGCAACTATGAAGGGCGTTGGCGCTCTCGATGTGGACACTATCGTTCCCGGGCACGGAGGCGTACAGACCAAGGCCTTCGTTCTGGAAAGAGCGAAGAAGCTCGAGGAAAAGCGGAAAACAATTGCGGCAATGGTCAAGCAGGGCAAATCGCTCAGCGAAATCAGGACAGCGGTAGGGGATGTTCCCCAGCCTGCGCCAGCGGGTGGCGCTGCCGCCCCAGCGGCTCCCTCATTCACTGAAAGCGTGTACGCCGAACTGACAAAAAAGTAGCGCCTTGCGAAATGGCCGCCGCAATGCCCCTCGGCTTGCTCCGGTCGAGGGCCTGGCAGTTGACCAATTTCGCGCTGTCCCGTAATCTGTATTCCTGCCTGAATCCAGACAAATACTGGGCGGATATACCCTTGAACTCGATTTGGTCAAACGCGAGCTAGTTGTGTCCCGACGGGATATTTTCCGAACTAAATAGAATGGACTGAGAGCACTCCTATGCCAGGAATCATCAAGGAAAGATTGTTCACCCCCGGCCCAACGCCGCTGCTGATGGAAGCCCAACTTCGGGCGCTGACGATGACTTTGCACCACCGCACCGACGCCTTCCGGACGCTGATGCGGGAGACCATCGAAAATCTGCGCTATTACTTCAACACGCAAAACGACGTCATCGTTTTTGCAAGCTCCGGCACAGGCGCCATGGAAGGCGCGGTGTCGAACCTGCTCTCCCCGGGCGACCGCGTTCTGATTGGGACGGCCGGAAAATTCGGCGAGCGCTGGGTGCAGCTCGCCAAAGCCTACGGCATCGAAGCCGCCGTTGTGGAGGCGCCCTATGGACATCCTGTCCCCGTCACAGAGATGAAGAAGCAATTGGAATCCGGCGGCCCTTTCCGCGCTGTGTTCATTCAGGCGACGGAAAGTTCCACCGGCGTGCGCAATGATGTGCAGGCGCTCGGCCAAGTTGTCAGCACAATGCCGGAATGCTGCTTCGTCGTGGACGCTATCACGGGCCTGGGGACCACGGTCCTGCGGCCGGACGAGTGGGGCATCGACATCCTGATCGGCGGTTCGCAGAAAGCCACCATGATTCCGCCGGGCCTCGCGTTTGCCAGCGTCAGCGAAAAGGCCTGGAAGGCCATGGAAAAATCAAAGCTGCCGCGCTATTACTTTGACTATGCCAAAGAACGCAAGACACTGGCGAAGGGGGAATCGAGCTACACACCGGCGGCTTCCCTGGTGGTGACCTTGCACGGGGCTCTCAACTATATCAAGCAGTTGGGCCTCGAAAATTTGATCGGCAATGCCGCGCTTTTGGCCGAGGCCACGCGTGACGCCGTGACCGCATTGGGACTCACGCATTTTGCGGTGAGTTCCCCGGCGAATGCCATGACGGCCATCAATGCGCCGGCGGGAATCGAATCCACAATGATTGTCAAGGATATGCGCTCGCGTTTTGGAGCGATCCTTACCGACGGCCAGGGCTCGATGAAGGGGCACATGTTCCGGATCGCGCATCTTGGTTATTTTGATTTTCTCGATACCCTGGCCGTGATTGGGGGATTCGAGATCACGCTGCAGAAAGTGGGCCACAAAGTGGAGTTGGGGAGCGGCGTTCGCGCCGCGCAGAATGTGTATCTGCGGTCTTAAGTAGGACAGGCTTCAGCCTGTCTTCTTTTGACTTCTGCCAGCACTGTAAAAACCAAGACCAGACAGGATGAAGCCTGTCCTACCAAAAAAAACACCATGAAAATTCTTGTTGCAGACAGCGTTCCTGACCGCGTCATCGAAATCCTGAAGGCCGATCCTTCCTGGGAGATCGTCAATCTCCCCAAGACCAAGGGCAAGGTCGCCGACGAAATCCGCGACGCCGACGCCCTGCTCGTGCGCAGCGCGACGAAAGTCACGGCCGAATTGCTTGAAAGCGCCAAGCGCCTGTTGGTCATCGGACGCGCCGGGGTGGGTGTCGACAATGTCGACCTAGACGCCGCCACGCGCAAGGGCGTGCTGGTCATGAACACTCCCGGCGGAAACGCCATCAGCGTCGCCGAGCACACCATGACGCTCCTGCTGGCATTGGCGCATCCGGTGGCGCAGGCCGATGCCTCCATGAAATCCGGCAAGTGGGAGAAGAAGAAGTTTACAGGCAGCGAATTGCGCGACAAGACACTCGGCTTGATCGGGCTCGGTACCATCGGAACGGAAGTAGCGCGGCTCGCGCAGGCTTATAAGATGACCGTCGTCGCGTACGATCCGTATGTTTCCAAAGTTCTTGCCACCGAGCAGAATATTGGCCTGCTGCCGCTCGAAGACGTTTTGAAAACAAGCGATTTCATCAGCCTGCATTGCTCGCTGACGCCGGAGACCACGCACTTGATCAACGCCAAGAGCCTTGCACTGACCAGAAAAGGCGTTCATGTCGTGAATTGCGCGCGCGGCGAGCTGGTGGACGAAGCGGCACTGATTGCGGCGCTTGAAAGCGGACACGTGGCCGGCGCGGGCCTCGACGTTTTTGAAGCCGAGCCGCCATCCGATCCGCGCCTGGTGAAGCATCCCAATGTGATCGCCACGCCGCACATCGCGGGCTCGACGGAAGAAGCGCAAAACGTCGTCGGCACGCGTATCGCCGAACAATTGCGCAATTACCTGGCGACGGGAGCGGTGAAGAATGCGGTCAATATGCCCGCCGTCTCACCCGAGGAGTATAAGAAGCTCGAGCCGTACCTGCAGTTGGGGGAAAAGCTGGGCACTTTCGTCGCGCAACTCGCGGACCAGCCGATTTCGGAAGTCTCCATCAGCTATGACGGGGGCCTCGCCGACCTGAACACACATCTAGTGAAGAACGCAGTGCTCAAAGGCGTCTTGAGCCAGGTGCTGGCCGACCATATCAACCTGATCAACGCGGGAAACTTCGCCAAGGCGCGTGGGATCGAAGTGGTGGAGGTGCGCAGCGCGCGCCGCGCCGCGTACGCCAATTCGCTGGGCGTGGCCCTGCGAAACGGTGGGGAGACTGCTTCTGTCCTGGGCATGATCGGGGTGAACAACGCGTTGCGCGTTCTGGGCGTGAACAACATCGACATCGAAGCTCCACTCAAAGGTTTCCTGCTCCTGATCCGCAATCAGGACGTCCCCGGCGTCATCGGGCGCGTCGGCACACTGCTTGGGGAGCATAAAATTAATATTGCCAACTTTGCTCTCGGCCGCTTGCAGGATTCGAAAGAAGCCATCGGCATTGTCAACGTGGACCAGAAAGTCCCGCCGGAAGTTTTGGCCGAACTCCGCGCGATTCAGGCGGTGCGGCAGGCCCGAGTAGTTGAGATTCGTTAGGTGGCTACGAGTTAGAATCAGGAAGCGCACTCTCGCGGGAACCGCAAGAGTGCGGAACTCGAAGACATAAAATCAGAGGTTAGTTCACCCGCCTGTGCCACTTTGCAGCGCACCGGAACGCGCTGCTTTTGTTCTAATCCTCGAAAATGTTTCAAAGTGGATGAAACATCTCCCGATGTGTGTCGATTCGCTCCATCAATTTCTCATTTTGATTCTCGCTAATGCCGTGAACATCTCTGCCGATGTGTCGACGGTGAGGAGTAAACGATGAGAAATACTTCCGCGCTGGTTCTACTTGCGATCCTTTTTCTGGCTGGCTGCAGTCAGCCCATTACTTCCGCCGTATCATCTTCTAGCCCTGTCCCGGCATCCCGAACGTACAACGGAACAGCCTCTGTCGGTGACTTCCTGACCGTCACGATTGATTCGGTGGCCCAAACGCTCACTTACACCAATAAGTCGAATGGCGATGCGGGAACGATACCCTATACGCAGAACTCGAATGGAACCTATACGCTGAACGATCCGACCGGCAACTTCTTGAATGCCTATGAAGTCCCCGGCTATGCCATCCTCATCGAAGCCGCCAAAGTGGGTCCTACGCACAACACCATGGCTCTCATAACGGCAGTGGAAACCGGGGCGATCTCCCCGACCACGTTTGCGGGACAATCGCTCAACTACATGCAGTTCCGAACTGCCGCGGGAGGAGTGTCGATCGGTTCCGTCACGATGGACGCCCAGGGCAACCTTGCACACTCGGAATACTGGCCCTATGGAGCGCAGGCCCAGCCTCCGGATCCATTCCAAATAGGAACATTTCCCGCAGCCAGCTTGCAGCAAGACCCTTCCGGGACCTTTCTGCGAATGACGGAAGCGGACGCGTCCGTGGATTACGTGTTTGGCACGGCCAATGGTCTATTCGCGGTCGATACCCAGAACGGAGCTATCCTGGGGATGCCGCAAGCTGCAAATAAAGCATTCGATCCCACCACCTTTGGAACCTACAATGCAATCTTCTATCGGAAGACGGGCTCTCAAACCGGACAAGGAAATGTGGAGACAGGCACGCCCAGTCTTGGAAGCGCCACGGTGACCATCAGTTCGACCGGCGCTTTGACGATCGCCGATACTTCCAATAATGTGCTCGCGACCGGATCGCTGACCGCCGTTGCCGATGCGCCTTACCTGTATGATGGCGCTTCCGACGAACTTGCCAGCCCATGCAACGGATTCTTCACGGTTCGCATTTCCACAGCCAATTCTCAACAAGATGTTTTTGTGGGCTTCCAAGGCAACACTGTCCTCTTTTCCAGCTTTGCGACCGCCCTCCCGTTTGCACAAGGGAATCCCTACAACTATTTTTATGGTGTTGGCCTGAAATAGTCGAGGCGATAGACATCGCCTGACTGAACGAGAAGGCCGGGTGCGCCTTTGAATTTTCGGGTGCCCCATCCCTGCGGTTTTCGCAAGGCGGGTGGCGCATCCTTTAATGAGCGAGAAGGTTTTGAGGGTGGCCCATCCCTGCGGTTCTTGCAGGGGTGGGTCTTTTGTTCTTCGTGGGTTGGCGCACGCCCTTACCAAATCGTCTTAATCTGTTTGCAATCTCGGATCGTTCTGTCTTTGGTGACCAAAGCGATCCCTTCGGCCAGCGCAGTAGCTCCGATCAGGCGGTCGGTTGGGTCGGTAGGAAAAGTTTGGGGAAGCTGATTGGCCAGGACGGCAATTTTCGTCGTAATCGGGCAAATGGAAATGCCTAACGAAAATCTCTCCAGCAAAGCATCGACGGTTCCGACGAAATCGAGGCGTCCGTGCGTCGCAATCCATGCTACCTACCATAGCGTGATCGCGGAGATGGCGAGCCCATCATTTTGACGCGCGGCCTGGATGGCTTCACTCGCCCCTGCTGACAGCTTGCTCGGCTCGACCTTGAGCCAGATTAGGATGTGAGTGTCGAGCAGGATCATCGGCCGTCGCCTGTGAACCGGCTATGGCCGACTAGTCGGCTGAGAACTGCGAAGCAACCATGGCGGAAAGGTCCGCCGAAGCGAGGGGTTTTCTTGCGAAGGCGGATCATTTTTTTATGAATTTTCGAGTCTTCATGATCTTCCAGTGTTTAAGCGGGACCACCGGCGACTCGATATCCCCGACGATCTTGACGTCCCCCGCCATGAAACCGAAGATATCGTCCTTCTCCGGTTTCACAGGAATGACTTTTACCACCGGTTTGCCGCGCTTGGTCACAATCACCGGCTCTCCTGTCGACTGCACTTCGTTCATCACCCGAAGGCAACGTGCTTTGAAAACGCTCGCTCGCATTTGCTTCATGGTGTCCTCTTGGAGATCATGGTGATTTTCACATGACCGCATTGGGAATACCAGTTCCAGTGGCACAGGCTTCAGAGTCTGTGTGGCAACTCTTCGCCCGCGTAAATATTATTCTGCAGAGGCCGTGTTCCTGCGGCCCCTGCGCGAGTTTGAAAACTTCTCGACGACCTCTAGCGTTTCAGGCGATGCGCAACTTTGGAACCGTGCGCCAGATTCGCGTGAGATTCAGGGCGATGGCGGCCAGCGTGAACTCGATGGCCACTTTTGTCAACCCGCGTAATCGGAATCGCCGCATCCCGCGCTGCTCTTTGAGCACTCCCAGCACCGGTTCCACAATCGCTTTTCGTCGTCGATACACCGCGCGTCCGGCCGGGGAGCGCAGCTTGCGTCTCATGTCCTGTTGCGCTCGATGCTGGGCGGCCGCGTGTCCGCGCACCCGCACCCCGCGATTCAGTTCCCGCCCCAGATGCGAATCCGGCACGTACGCGTCGATCTGGCGCTGCTCCAACTCTTCTAAATTGTCCTGTGAAAAAAATCCGCTGTCGGCCAGGGCTTGTCCCGGCCGCTGCCCGCACTCCCGTTCCACCGCTTCCAGCATCGGCACCAACAGCCCGTTATCGTTGCTGGCCTGGCTGACCTGCTGCGCCACAATCAAATGATCTTCGCTCACCGCCACCGTCGCCGTGTACCCCAACACAAATCCTTTGCGCTCGCGCAGGAACCGGCTGTCCTCATCGGTACGCGACAGCTTCTGGGTCCCCGCTTTCTTGAGCCGCTCGATCCGCGCCGGGATTTGCTGCAGCCGCTGCCGGAGTTCTTCCAGAGCCTGGTGGGCCACTTCCATTCCCGCCCCTTCGTTGGGGTCTGGCGTCTCGCACTGCCGCTGCCAGCGCCGAATGCGCCGGCGAATCTTCGCTCTCTCCGCTCGCAATTTCTCGATGCCCTCGGCCGAATCGGCCGCCGCGTTCGCCGCGATCCGCGTTGAATCGATGGCCACCTGTCCCAGCTTTCCCATCCCCAACGACCGCGCTAGCTCCACCACCTGTGTGAACGCGTCGTTGATCCCTCGCCCGTGCCGCTTGCGGAACTCATTCAACGCCCAATAATCCGGCGTCGCTCCTGCTGCCAGATACCGAAACGCCAAATCTTCCCGAATCCGCTGCTCCAGCCGTCGCGAACTGGTCACTCCCAAGGCATAGGCATACAGCCATACTTTCAACAGCAGCGCCGGGTGATACCCTGGATGCCCCTCGTCACTGTATCCGCTCTCGAACTCCCTCAAATCCAACTTCTCCACCGCCGCATGCACGAAAAAACAAAGATGTCCTTCCCCCAATACCTCACGCACGCTCGGCGGCAACAAATACCCCTGTTCCGGGTTGTACTCGTAAAAATTCGGCATCGCGCAGCCTCCTGCGCGAAGTATACCTGCACTGTCAACCTTAGTTGCCACACAGACTCTGAAGCCTGTGTGCTTTTGGTTTGAGCGGTGACAGGCAACGCCAAAACCACACAGGCTGAAGCCTGTGCTACTCTTTTTGTGCCTTTCCGGGACTTCCTGTGGAACTCCCCTAGAGACCGGAGCTGCGATAACGATGACACCCGAAGAACAGCGCCTCGACGAATCGCACCAGCGCACCAAGCATTGGAAGCGCTGGGGACCGTATCTCTCCGAGCGGCAGTGGGGCACCGTCCGTGAAGATTACAGCCCAAACGGGACGGCCTGGGAATATTTCCCGCACGAGCATGCCCGGTCGCGCGCGTACCGCTGGGGAGAAGACGGCATCGGCGGGATCAGCGACCGCCACCAGAGGGTCTGCTTCGCGCTGGCGTTGTGGAATGGGCGCGATCCCATTCTCAAAGAACGTTTGTTCGGATTGACAGGGAATCAAGGCAACCACGGCGAAGACGTGAAGGAGTATTACTTCTACCTCGATTCGACGCCGACGCATTCCTACATGAAATATCTGTACAAGTATCCGCAGGCAGCCTTCCCGTACGATCAGCTCGTCGAAGAAAACCGAAAGCGGAGCAAGCGCGATCCGGAATTCGAGCTCATGGATACCGGAGTGTTCAACGAGAACCGCTATTTCGACGTATTCATGGAGTACGCCAAGGCCGCGCCCGAAGACATCCTGATCAAGATCACAGCCTGGAACCGCGGGCCGGAGGAAGCGCAGCTCGATCTGCTGCCGACGATTTGGTTCCGGAACATCTGGTCCTTCGGAGAAAAGCACGGGCATCCTAACCTGCGGCGCGTTCCCGACTGCATGGGTTCAGCGGTGGTTGCTATGGAGGAATCCCGTTACGGAAAACGCTGGCTGCTGGTCGAAGCCGCACCGGAAATGCTCTTCACTGAGAATGAGACCAATTTTCAGCGAGTATTCGGATTTCCCAACGCAACGCCGTACGTCAAGGACAGCTTCCACGATTATCTCTTACATGGTGCCAAAGAGGCCGTCAATCCATTGCAAAAAGGCACGAAGTGCGCCGCGCATTACTGCGTCAAAATTGCTGCCAGGCGCTTCCACGACGATTCGGTTGCGTCTGACCAATGCCGAGCCCAAAACTGGAACCGCCAATCCGTTCGGACCTGAGTTCGAAAAAATGTGCGACCTGCGCCGGGGGGAAGCGGACCAATTCTATGCGCGTCGTTTTCCGCAAGAGCGTTCCGATGACGCGCACCTGGTCATGCGCCAGGCGCTTGCGGGGATGCTATGGTCCAAGCAGTGCTATCACTACGATGTTCGCACCTGGCTTAATGGAGATCCCGGCCAGCCGCCGCCTCCGCCCGAGCGCAAGAAGGGGCGCAATCACGACTGGATGCATCTCTACAACGCCGACGTGCTCTCCATGCCCGACAAATGGGAGTACCCGTGGTTTGCGGCGTGGGACCTGGCATTTCATACCATCGCGCTGGCACTGGTCGATCCCGACTTCGCCAAGGAACAACTGGTCCTCCTGCTGCGGGAATGGTACATGCACCCCAACGGGCAATTGCCCGCGTACGAATGGGCCTTCGGCGATGTCAACCCTCCGGTGCATGCCTGGGCGGCCTGGCGCGTGTACAAAATCGAGAAGCGTATCCACGGCCGCTCGGATCGGGCTTTCCTGCAGCGCGTGTTCCACAAACTCCTGCTGAACTTCACCTGGTGGGTGAACCGCAAAGATCCCGATGGCATGAACGTGTTTCAGGGCGGTTTTCTGGGACTCGATAACATCGGCGTGTTCGACCGCTCGCAACCGTTGCCGACGGGAGGACACCTCGAGCAATCCGACGGTACCAGTTGGATGGGGATGTATTGCCTGAATATGCTGGCGATTGCATTGGAGCTCGCGCGCGAGGACCCCGCGTATGAAGATGTGGCCAGTAAATTTTTCGAGCACTTCGTGCACATCGCGAGCGCGATTAATGTGCATGGGACCGATGGGATCGCGCTCTGGGATGAAGAATGACGGATTTTTCTATGACGCGATTCATTTGCCGAATGGTGATCAGCAGCATATGAAAGTGCGCTCCATGGTGGGCCTGATTCCCCTGTTTGCCGTCGAGACGTTGGAACCGGAAATCATCGCCCGCCTGCCGGGCTTTCAGCGGCGCATGCAATGGTTTTTGGACAACATGCCGGGCTTCGCTTCCCGCGTGGACAGCAGCCAGTCTTCACCGAACGGTGTGCGCCGCCTCCTTTCGCTGGTGGACCGCAAGCAACTCGTGCGCATCCTGGGCTACATGGTCGACAAGGAAGAATTCATGTCGCCGCATGGCATTCGCGCGCTTTCCAAATACCACGCGGCGCACCCCTATATTTTCCCGGTCGATGGCATGGATCATCGCGTGGATTACGAACCGGGAGAATCGCAGTCCGGCTTATTTGGTGGAAACTCAAACTGGCGCGGGCCGGTCTGGTTTCCCATGAATTTCCTGATGATCGAATCTCTCCAGAAATTTCATCATTACTACGGCGATGAGTTTCGCGTGGAATGTCCCGAGCGGCTCCGGGCAGCAGATGTCGCTATGGGAAGTGGGGGCGGAAATTTCGCGTTCGTTGACGCACATTTTTCTTCGGGATGAAAATGGACGGCGGCCGCTATACGGATCGATCGAAAAATTCCAGAATGATTCCAATTGGCGCGACCTGATTTTGTTTTACGAGTATTTTCATGGCGACACCGGAGCCGGATTGGGAGCCAGTCACCAAACGGGATGGACGGGCCTGGTGTCAAAACTTCTCGAACAGACCGGAGAATAACAACTTTGTAGCGCCCGCCTTGAGGCGGGCGCCACAGAAGAAGAGTGAACGACATAATGAATTTCCACGACAAGATTGTTCTGATCACTGGAGGCACCGGCGGCCTGGGCCGAGAAGTCACCATGGCGTTTCTGGAAGCGGGAGCGACTGTGATCGTCACCTACCGCGCCTCCGAGGAGTTCGCGGCAGTGATTTCAGCGACCGAGCGCATCGGGGCAAAGCCGCCGGACGGACTGCCGGTGGATGTGACCGACATGGCTGCCGTGGAGAAACTTGTCGCCGACATCGTGACAAAACATGGGCGAGTGGACATCCTGGTGAACACGGTCGGGGGCTACGCAGGCGGCGAAAGTCTATGGGACACCAACCCGCGCCTCTTCGACCAGATGCTGCAGCTCAACCTGAGGGCGGGATATGTTCTCGCCCGGTCCGTTGTGCCGCAAATGATCCGGCAGAAACGCGGGTGGATCGTCAATATCGCATCGAAGGCTGCCGTCGACCATGCAGCAGGCGGCGCGTTTTACGAAGCATCGAAAGCGGGCGCCTTGGCATTATTCGATTCTCTGGCCGCGGAAGTGAAGCCGCACAATATCAATGTGAATTCCGTGCTGCCCAGTATCATCGATACGGCGGCGAACCGCAAAGCCATGCCGGGAGCGGATTTCTCCAAATGGCCGAAGCCAGAAGAAATCGCTCCCGTCATATTGTTTCTGTGCTCGGAAGAGGCGCGGGTGATTCAGGGCGCAGCGATTCCAGTTTACGGAAAGACTTGAAACCGCTTGGTAGCACCGTCTGTTGGGCCAGGGCGACGAGTCCCGGCGGTAGTGGATTCGTCGCTGCACGGACTCTAAGCTCGTATTTATCAAAAGAGATCTTTCCGCCATTCCCAGATCACTTCAACGAGAGCTTCCGCCCGGTTTCGTGGCGCCGGCGTCTCGCCGGCGATTTCTGTCGTGCGAACGTACACCAACCCGCCGGCGGGACGCCGGCGCCACAAGTTACGCGAGTTCCGCGATAGTGTTCACGGTTTCCAATCCTAGGGAAAGGGTAGTGGTGAGGGATGCGCATAAAGCCGATGCCGCAAAAAGCCGGGCTTTGCGCTGATCATTTCTGCATTTGAGTGAAACGCCTATTAAATTGGAGATCTGCTGCGAGTGGGTTCGCGGTTCGATGGACCGGGAAGGGTCGTAGCACGGCCCGGATCGGTGAAATTCACGCGGCTGGAGTCAAGATAGACGGAACGATCGAGGATCACGTCCAACGTGGTGCCGCGCGGCAATTCGAGTTCAGGGCCGCGCGTGAGCAAAACCGCGGCAAGACCAACTGCCGCGCCGGCTCCCGCTCCGATGCCCGCGCCCGTCGCGCTGCGGCCCGCGATGCCTCCAATACCCGCGCCGATTCCCGTCGTTTTCAACACCGTCCCGACGTCGGTCCCTTTGTCGGTATCGCCGTGAATATTTCCTTCGCTGTCGGTGGCCTCATTGCCGCCCGTTCCGGCATTGGTGGGGATGGCGTTGAAATTCACCGTGTAGCCATTCGGAAGAATCATCGTATTCAGGCGCAGGCGAATTTCACCCGTTCCTTTCACCTTGCCGGGACGCTTCGCTTCGGTAATCTCGCCCTGAACGTAAGAACCGGCGGGAATCAGAATGCGATCTTTGATCACGATGGGGAAAAGCGTTTCGAGATAAATCGGATCGCCGGGCTTGGCGTTGCGCGTGGTTACGGCATTGTGCAGGACCAGAGGCAAGCGCGTGCCTGATGGGACCAGCAACTTTTCCGGAGCAGGTTTTGACGGGCGTGTCCGAGGCGGATGAGGACTGCGCCGACGACGGCTGCGTTGGCCCTGCCGGCTGTTGCGCGCCCAGAGTCGCACCACTTGCCAGCAATCCCCCGGCGACGAGAAGTGTTGCTATCGTTCTCATGGGCTTACCTCGCTGACCTGCTTCGATGCGCGCTTTCAAACTAGGGATGCCGCAATTATACGCCCTCTCCGGCCTTTCCGTGTTCTTCTTAGTTACGTTTGACGCATGAGCGCGGCCAGCTTACGCTTGAGTCTTACGAGGAGGCAAGATGGCAAAGCTGGCCCTGGTCTATGGCATGCGGTTATTTCCGGCAGACGAATTGGGCGAAGTGGGCGAGGCGGCGATCACGCTCAAGGACGGCCGGGCCGCGCGCGTCACCATGCATTTGATTGAAGGAAGCAAGGAACAGATCGAGGAAACACTCCGCCAATCGGTCGAGGCGTTTTTTGAAATGTATCCGGAGATTTAAGTAGATCAAGCTTCAGCTTGTTTGCTCTTTGCCTTTTGCCGTTTGGTTTCTACGATTGGTAGCTCCAAAAGCAAACAGGCTGTCCTTCGCCGGGCTCAGGATGAAAAGCCCGTTCTATTGCCTGCTCAGCGATTCCCGAAATTCTCAGGATCGAAATCCGGCGAATTCGGAGCCGCGACATTCGAGGAAATCAGCACGACGCTTTGCCCCGTAAGTTCAAATCGTTTGCGGCATTTCCGGCAGGCCACCAGTTCATCCACGCGAACCATGTAGGACCGCGCCAGCGCAAAGCGCTTCTTGTCTTCTTCCCCGGCGCCGCGCGGCAATTCGTTCTTTTTGGTGCGCACGATCCAGCGAATCGGATAGTTGTCTTCCTTGCGGCATGCGGGACACGTGAGGACTAATGGTCTTGGTTTCCGGCTTTTCGTTGTAAAACTGGCGCTCGTCCATGATGTCCTCAATCTCCCTGTGTTCGCGCTCCGATGATCACTCGCGCTTGCGCCCGCATCGGACCGACTACCGCAGACGATTCAATTGTAACAAATTCGATGCCCGCGTCACGCCAGCGCGGAAGCCAATGTTCGAGAGCCGCTACTACGTGGCCACGCTCGCCGCCGAGCACCCGGTGATCGCCGTCATGAACAGAACGATGTCGCCGTGCGCCCCGCCCGGACGGGCGACGCGCGCGAGCCTTCCGATCAGCCGCTCTGGCGGCTGCGGCTTCCAATCGCGGCAAATTTTCGACCACATCACGACGCCCTGCATCCCCGCGCGCCGAACCTCGCCGTCGAGCAATGGGCTTCGGTAGCCGTACGGAGGGCGCATCCAGCGCGGCGGTTCCGCGCTGCGTGGCTGTCGGCAATCGCGTCCTGGCATCGGGCCAACTCTTCGCCAATCGCGGCGCGGGATTTGAAAAAACAGATTGGCGTGCGTCTCCGTGTGATTGCCCAACAGTGCCCGCGCGCGGAAATTTCCCTGACCAGATCGGGGCATGCGCGCACAAATTTTCCGATCAGAAAAAATGTCGCGCGCACGGAGTGGCGATCGAACAGTTCGAGAAGCTGGGGAGTGACGGCCGGGTTTGGGCCATCGTCAAAGGTGAGCGCGATCTTCCTCGCGGACGACGTGTGCCGCACGGTGGGGCCGAACAATTCGGACGAGGCAGCGACAGCACCCCACGCCGCGATTCCGGCAGCGGTCGCTGCGCCAGCAGTCACGGCTATCGGCCAGGAGTTCAATTGGTCACCGCATTCGATTTTCGCACGGTGTCGCCCCACGTGCCAGTCAGAGCTGACGCGAACTACGAACACGACTTGTTCTCATGCGATGTCACCAGTGGCACTGTTTTATAGGTAGCGCAACCTGGAGGAAATACATGTGGGCTGCCTTGTCGCGGCCGTGGTAGTTTGGCATAATGCGCGATGTAAAGGCATCTTTCGTGACCCTTCGAGAAAAAACGCGCTCTGCATTCCTTCTGGGATGCTTCGCATGTATGTTCTTTCCCGCAAGCAACGGGCTTGCGCAGGATCGGGCGCCGGGACAGGGCGACGAGCGCCTGACTGCGTCCCAGGTTGTGGGAAAACTCATGGAAATGAATACCGAACGTGCCGCGGCGTTGAAAAGTTACAGAAGCCGGCGGTCCTACCAGCTTGATTACATTGGCTTCCCCAAAAACATGCATGCCGAAATGGTCGTCGACATGAGTTACAGCGCGCCCGCCACCGAAGAATACACAGTGGTCTCGCAGAGCGGGCCCAAATGGATGATCAACCTGGTCCTCAAGCGATTGCTGGAGACGGAGCAGGAATCCATCGAAGACAAAAATCGCGCCAGTGCCCAGATCACCAGCGGGAATTACGATTTCACGTTGCTCGAATCGCCGGACACCGGTGACGGCTGCACCTACACTCTAGGAGTCCGGCCGAAAGTTCCGAACAAGTTTCTCTTTCGCGGGCGAATCTGGGTCGATGACAAGGATTTCGCGGTCTGCCGAATTGAAGCGGAGCCGAGTAAGAACCCCTCGTTCTGGATCAAGAAGACTGAAATTCATCACTCCAACTTGAAGGTGGGAGATTTTTGGCTTCCCTCGGAGAATAAGTCTGTCTCCTCAGTGCGTCTGGACGGCCATGCAACACTGACGATCAAATACGGAGACTACGAAATTCAGGCATCGCATTCTCTCGCGATGACCGATCCGAAACCTGCTCCCAATTGACGCCTCGTCGTTAGCGAAATTAGGCCTCCGCTCAAATGACCGGGGGCGCCGCGCCCCTACAGTCGCATGTAGCTAGTCTGTCTCATTGGGGCGCGCATCATTGGACGGTACACCCAGCATGCGCCACCATCGGTTGGTGTTTGGGCCTGAAAAAGCCCCTCCTTGGAGGGTGGCCCTTTGACCCCCGGGTAACCCTTTCGCAAAGAAGCACGTCTAAAGCCCCAAGACGCGAGCCACAGAGTAAACTGAGCCTTCCATCGGTTCCGATTTCTGGAACCATTGGGGTGGGAGAATGGTATTGCTCTTAGGGGTGGAGAGGGCGTGCGGTGTTGGCCAACCGATTTTTTCTGCTGCTTGCGTTGCTTACCGTTTTTGGAGTCTCCCTTCCCGCGCAGGAAAGTTCCGATGCGGATAATTCCGCTGGTCTGAAACTGAATGGAGTGGTGCGAACCTCGGGAGGCTCCGCCGTTCCTGGTGCTACTTTGCGCGCCATTCAGACTTCGTCTGGAAAAGCGTGGATTAGCTGGACCGACGAGAACGGAAAATTTGAGTTTCCCGCACTTCCCGCTGGCCACTACCGCGTTGAGATTTCGCAACTTGGTTTTTCTCCGGCCACGCAAGAGATCGACTTGTCTCCTGCTTCCGCAGCGTCTCTCGAATTTAAGCTGGACGTGGGAACTCTCGCCGCCATCAACGCTGCTGCGACATCCGGGAAACCCGTGAAAACACAACCAGCCAGTGCCTCGGCCTCATCGGAAGCTGGCAAATCCACAACTTCTGGTGCAGTTGCGGCGAATCCTGGAACGCCGCCTTCGCAAAGTCAAAATGCTACGGTGGCAAATAGCGAGACTCCAACTGGAACGCAAAGCGGGAGGGGCGGAGGACGCCAGCAGGGAGGCGGACCGGGCGGCGCACGCACGGGACGTCCTGGCGGCCCCGGACAAGGCGCTGGGCGGCGTTCGTTTCAACAGGTTGGCCTGAACGCGCAGAACCAGAATGATGCCGACACCACGGAAGCTGAGCAAACCAATCCCCCTGAAGCGGGTGGACAGCTTGGACAAGCCGCATCGGCGGACGCCGTCCAGATGATCGGAACTGTGGCCATGGGACAGAATGACAATCCGCAGGGTGGGTTTGGTCCTCCCGGCGGCGGACCGGGTGGTCCGGACGCGCAAGGGGCCTTCGGAAATCCAAATATTCCCGGACAGGGTGGCCCCGGAGGAGGAGGGTTCGCTGGCGGCGGATTCGGCGGCCCCGGCGGTGGAGGTTTTGGCGGGCGCGGAGGAGGCGGTGGCCGCGGCGGACAACGCCTTGGCCCTCAACGAGGCACTCAGGGGATCGAAGCACTCATGGGCGCGCAGCGGCTCGCACGGCAGCGCATCAACCGGACACACTTTAGCGTCTACGACACCTTTGGGGACTCAGCCTTAAATGCGCGGCCCTATTCGCTGACGCAGGCGAACCCGCCGAAAATTTCTTCGTGGACCGAATCCGCAGGAATGAATATCGGCGGGCCGCTGAAGATCCCGCATGTTTACGACGGCAGCGACAAAACGTTTTACTACATCAACTTTGGCGGCACATGGTCGCGCAACCCGGTGGATTCATTCGCGACGGTTCCCACTGCGGCGGAGAGAATGGGCGACTTCACGAATGTTTTGCTGTACAACCCGGCCACACCCGGCCAGCTATTCCCGGGTTGCACGCAAAGCAATTGTTCGATTCCCGTTGCCAGCTCGTGTCCCGCGAACTCGGGGACGTTGACGTCGGCGCAGACAGCGCAGTGTCTATTGAGCTATATCCCTTTGCCCAATCTTCCTGGCCAGACATTGAACTATCACTTGCAGACAAATCTCCCGGGTTTGAGCAACCGGCTGAACGTGAACGTAACGCATCAAATTTCCCCGAAACTCAGCCTGCAGGTGAACTATAACCT
The DNA here is from genome assembly GCA_963705015.1 of Terriglobia bacterium. GTDB lineage: Bacteria > Acidobacteriota > Terriglobia > Acidiferrales > UBA7541 > Palsa-360. The sequence continues at coordinate 2,050,222 of CAVPIN010000002.1, read as the reverse complement.
CACCAACGGGACTTCCCACTCCCTGAGCAATTTCCCGGGCATCGAGGGAGATTCCTTCACGCGGGGACAGAGCGTGATGGTCGGGCTGACGCAGAACTGGACCAAGACATTCCTGCACACTTCCCAGTTGTACTTCTCTCGCAGCCGCACGCTGGGACTGAGCGATTTTTCCTATTTGACGGACGTCAGCGCCCAACTCGGCCTTGCGGGAGTCTCCACGGTTCCTTTCGATTTCGGTTTGCCTTCCGTCAACTTGACCAATTTCACCGGTTTGAGCAGCCCGAATCCGTCCTTGAGCCGCAGCCAGACGTATCGCTATGTGGACAGCGCCAAATGGATGAAGTCGAAACACACGGTCACCGTAGGCGGCGAAATTCGAAAGATGGACATCGATCGCGATACCGATCCAGCGCCGAACGGCCAATTTTCGTTCTCGGGCCAGCTGACCTCGTTCAACCCTTCCAACGGCACTTGCGATCCTTCTCAACCCACCGTACCCTGCGGGAACGACTTCGCGGATTTTCTTCTCGGCTATCCGGCCAACACAAGGGTTCAATTCGGAGACACCAGCACGTATTTCCATAACTGGGGCTTCGTGGGCTACGCCACCGACGACTGGCATATGATTCCGAAGTTCACACTGACGTATGGCATCCGCTATGAAGCGTTCACGCCGTCCACGGAAATTGACAATAGAATCGTGAATCTCGCGGTCAGTTCCGACTTTACCTCGGTGCAATGCGTCACTCCCCTTGCCAATGAGACGCCGACCGACAATTGCACCGCCGGACAGTCGCGTTCACTTTTCAGCGGGCATTACAACAATTGGGCGCCGCGCCTGGGAATCGCCTGGCAGCCACCCGGAAAATGGTTTTCCGGACAACATCAGTTGACGCTCCGCGCCGGGTACAGCATGTTTTACGTCGAGTCGTATTTGAACACGCTGGCCGGCGAAATGGCCAACCAGCCGCCCTTTGCGACCGCGCAAACCCTGACGACGCAAACGGTCGCGAGTCCGCCCCTGAGTTTCCAGACGAACCTATCCACAGGTTCCACAGCCTCCGTCAAGAACACGATTGCGGTGAATCCTGACTACCATGTTCCCTATGCGATGATTTGGAATGCGTCGATCGAATACAATCTGACCCGGACCACCTTCATGGAATTGATGTATACGGGAACCCGGGGCCTCCACCTCGATGAGCTTCTCGGATTCGGTCCGTCGACTACCAACCCGAACGTGGCCGGCTTCACCTACGACACCTCCGGCGCATTTTCCAATTTGAATTCCCTCGTGGTGCGGTTGCAGAAGCGCATGAGCCGAGGCCTTGGATTCACCGCGAGATACACCTATTCGAAATCGCTTGACGATGCCAGCACCATTGGCGGCGGCGGGCAAACCGTGATTCAGAACAACGCCGACCCGCGCGGCGACTATGGATTGTCGTCGTTTGACAAGCGCCATCAGTTTCTTGGAAATTTCACCTATCAACTTCCGTTTGGCGAACGGCAGCGCTTTGCCACCCGGGGCTTGGAGAAGGCTTTGTTCGGCGCGTTTCGAGTCAACGCCAGTTTCACGGCGAGTTCTGGCAGTCCCTACACGGTGAGAGTCAATTCGAAAAATCCGGCGTGCCAGAATGTCCCCGGCGTCAACTCCGAGCGCGCCGACCAGTCCGGCAATCCTTCTCTGGCGAACCCCACGGTGCAGGAATGGTTCAACACGGCTGATTTTAGCAACCCGGCCACCTGCTTCGGCGATGCGCCGCGGAATTCGATCACCGGCCCCGGCTCGTTCACGATCAATTCCGGGGTTTCCAAGACGATTCAGTTTGGGCGCGACGGCCTGCGGCGCATCGATTTCAGTTGGAATACGACCAACCTGCTCAACCATGTGAATTATACTGGTCTCTCGACGGTGTTCGGTTCCACCACGTTCGGCCAGATTATGGGAGCCGGAGCCATGCGAAGCATGACATTTACGACGCGGGTGAACTTCTAATGCTGGCTCAAAATATGATCGCGCGCAGGATTCTGGCGGCGCTGGCCGCCGGCGCTCTGCTCATGTCACCTTTGAAGGCGCAGAATTCACAGCCGCAGGCCGTGCCCCAACAGACTCCGACGCAGCAGACGACGCCCGTCAACCCTCGCCAGGAACCAGCGCCGCCGCCGACCGTGGTGCCTCGCGGAAAAGCGACGATTCGATCCACGGTCAGTCTGGTCGAAGTCGATGTCCAAGTGACCGACCGGGACGGCAAACCCGTCAAGGGCCTCAAACAGGAACAATTCGAGGTCACCGAGGACGGCAAGGTCCAAAAAGTCTCGACGTTTGAGTACAACGATATCGAAAAAATTGAAACTGCCGGAGCCTCGACCGACGCGCCAATTACAATTGCGATGGGAGCGGGGACTTCCCCGGATGAAATCAAGGCCGTCGTCCATGATCACCGGATGATCGTGTTGTTCTTTGACATGACCTCGCTTCAGCCGGAAGACCTGCTGCGCTCCACGCGCGCTGCCCAGAAATATCTCCGCGAACAGATGACGCCGGCCGATCTGGTAGGAGTAGTGGCCTTCGGCAACACTCTCAAAGTTATTGCGAATTTTACGAATGACCGGGAATTCCTGCAGCAAGCCGTCGATGCCCTGGTTCCCGGTCACGAAGCGGCGCTGGCGTCGCTCGCCGACGCGGCCACCGCAGCCAATGGCGAAGCGGCCGTTACCGAAGACACCGGAGCGGCCTTCGTCGCCGACGACACCGAGTTCAACGTTTTCAATACCGACCGGAAACTGGCTGCGATCGAAGCCATCTGCGAAGTTTTGGAAAGCATCCCCGGAAAGAAATCCTTGATTCAATTTACCGGCGGCATCACCCAAACCGGCGAGGAAAACCGGTCGGAACTGATTGCCGCCACCAACTCTGCGAATCGCTCGAACGTTTCCATCTATTCAGTGGATTCGCGCGGATTGCTTACGGCCACGCCGGGAGGCGACGCCAGCGTGGGGGCTTCGGGCGGCACCGCGATGTTCACCGGCGCGACCGTTGTTTCTCAAAGCCAGTCGCGGCAGGATTCCCGCGAAACGCTGGCGACGCTGGCCGGTGATACCGGGGGGCGCTCCTTTTTCGATGTCGGCGACTTCGGGAAAGTGTTTCAGAGCGTGCAAAACGACACTTCCGGCTACTACCTCGTGGGCTATTACAGCACCGATGCACGGCGCGACGGGATCTGGCGGCGCATCCACGTGAAGATCGACGGGCTTCCCTCGGGGGCTCATGTTCGCGCGCGAGAGGGATATTACGCTCCCAAGGATTTCGGAATCTACACGACCGAAGATCGCGAGCGCCAGCTCGAAGATGCCTTCCGTTCGGAAGAACCGGAAGAAGAACTTCCGCTGGCAGTTGAAACCGAGCAATTTCGCCTGGCCCCCAATCAGGTATTCGTTCCCATCGCCGCAAAGCTGGGCGCGAGCGCGCTGCAGTGGGCGCAAAAACGCGGCAGCCATGAGACCGCGTTTGATTTTGCGGCCGAGGTGCGCGACGCTAGGACCAACCACGTCGTGGGTGCGCTCCGCGACACCATCACGGTGAAAATTGACGCCGAGCACTTTCAGGACATGCAGCAGCGCGCCCTGGTCTATCAGGGCGGCATCCTGCTTCCGCCCGGCGAATACAAAATGAAATTCCTGGCTCGAGAGAACGAATCCGGCCGGATCGGCACCTTCGAGGATAAATTCACGCTGCCGCCGCCCGTGGCCGATCGCCTGCAACTGAGTTCCATGCTTCTGTCCAGCCAGGTGGAAGCGTCGCAAAAAACGGCACAGGTGAAAACCAAGGCGTTCGCTCTGGACGCCAAGATGAAATCCTCGCCCCTCGACGTCGGCGGGGAGCACATGATCCCCAGCGTGACGCGCGTCTTCACCAGCGAGCAGACTCTGTATGTTTTCTTTCAGGCGTACTTGCCGCAAAAGGCCGACGCGACCGCCATGCGCGCGGGGCTGGTGTTTTTCCGCAACGGGCAACGCCTTTCCGACACCCCAATGGTCGAGCCTGCGGAATATGACGAAAAGACACGCACCGCGTCGTTCCGCCTCAGCTTGCCGCTCGCAGGGCTGGGCGCGGGCCGCTTCACCGTGCAGGCGATTGTCGTCGACGCGGGGACATCCTATGCAGCGTTTGCGCGAAATTATTTCGCGCTCCGGTCTGCTCCCAAACCGGCAGCTAGTGCCACCCTCCCGCCCCCGCCGGGCAATTAGCTGCTGTTCCGCCAAACTTTCACCTTTTCCAAAGTGGTCCCTCGCTGAACCTGTGTTTCATCGCGGTACATCTTGCCCCATGTCCCTGTCCGTCCAGAAGATGAACAATTTTCAGTAGTTGTCACGACGCCCGCTAAAAACCAAATAGGACAATTACATCCCAACCGCATTGGCGCAAGTCGTGCATTGTGATCTTCCAGAACGGTCGGGAGAGGCCAGAATGAGCCGCCGATGGGAGGATTGTGCGAAGGAGGATCCCTGCCGCAGGATTTTGGACTCTTGAATTTGCACATCCTCCTAAACTTAGGGCTCGAAGCGAACGATATATTGGCCGTGAGTGCGAACGTCGGACTTCTTGAGCTGAAACTTTGCGTGGATCCTCACAAAACCCAAACTGGGAGTGATGAATGGATTCCATACTAAGAATTCTTCCATATCTTGATACGGCATTTTCTTTCATAGGGGTGATTTTGGCTGCCTTAAGCGGCGTCATCGCCATGATGGCGTTCCTCATGGGGCGCCGCGCCTTCCGGCACTTTCAAACCCGGCGATTTGACACTCTATCGTTCAAGATCCACAAACAATGGCGCGAGATTGTGCGCGGCGATGTACCGGCAGAAGAGTGGCGGCGCGATTCGATGCAATGCGAAATCGTCCAGTCGATCGTGGTTCAAGAAATCAGTGCGGCGACGGATAAGGACCGGGCAGGTCTGCAGGAATTCCTGCGCGCCAGCGGACTGGTCGATCGTTGTGTAGAAATTGTGTATGTAGGCCATGGATGGGCGCGCCGCCGAGCGATGTTGGCGCTCGGGGCCATGCGTTTGCCTGAAGCGATCCATCCACTTTCCGAAGCGCTCGACGACTGGCAGCTCGATACGCGCATGGCCGCCGTGCAAGGTCTGGGCCGCACACATTTAGCCGAGGCTGCGGAACCCATCATTGAAAGCCTCATGGTCGGTGGGCTTAAGGTGCCGTCGGATCCCATTGCCAACGCTCTGGTGCGCTGTTTCATGGATCAACCCACGGCGTTGTTGCCCTACCTGCGCCGTTCCCAGGGAGATTCTCGCGACCTTCTAGCGCGCGTGGCCAGCGAACTGGCCACAGCCGCCATGGCCGACGAAATGGTCATGCTGGCGGGCGACGCCCGGCCCGAAGTCAGGGCGTCCGCAGCTAGGGCGCTGGCCCTGGCGCCCGTGACTCTGGCGATTCCCGCGCTTGCCGACCTGGCGCGCGACGAAGTCTGGTTTGTGCGTCTTCGCGCCACCACCGCACTCAATGAAATTCCGCACCTGCGTACGATCCCGATACTGCTCGAAGCGGTGCGCGACTCCAACCGCCTCGTCCGAATTCGCGCGGCCTCCGCCCTCTCCAAGTTCCAGGAGGAAACCGTAGAAATTCTGCAAAGCATCGTCGATTCGCGCGACCGCTACGCGCTTCACGCGATGATCTCCGCGCTGGAACTTGGCGGCGGCTTTGAAAAAGTGATGGCGGAACTTGCCGATCCCTTGCTTCACGACCAGACCGCCGCGCAGTTGCTCATCGCCATCCGCGAAGGCGCCGCCGGCCTGTGGAGCACACGCCCCGCTGATCCAGTGGTGGAATCTGTGTTTCCGTGAGTTTCGGCCTCCCACGAATCCCAGTCCACGGAATCAGATTTAGCCGCGAAACAAAAGTGCTGTCGCAATCAGAGGTTATCGCGAGTCACGAATCACGATTCACAAATCACGAATCACTCTCCGCCTTGCGTTCCGACCGCAGGTCTATCCCCAGTTGCTGGCACTTCTTGTACAGATGGCTGCGTTCGAGGCCCAGGGCGCGGGCGGTGTTGGTCATGTGGTGATGATGGCGGCGCAGTTCGGCGAGCAGCACTTCCCGTTCGAGTGACTCCATGCGCTGGGCCAGCGTTCCGCTTCCACCGGCGACGCTGGGTTCGCCGTTGCGAGCTGCCGGCAGGGCCAGGTTCACTTCCTCGGCGGTGATCGTTTCGCTCGACAGAGAGCAGCAGGACGCGCTCGACCACGTTCCGCAATTCGCGCACGTTGCCGGGCCACGCGTAACGCTTCAGAATTTCCATCGCTTCGGTGGAAAAGTGCTTCTCCTTCCATCCGTTTTGCGCGGCGACCTGTGCGGAAAAATATTCCGCGAGGATGGGAACCTCTTCGGCCCGCTCCCGCAGCGGCGGCAGGACGATCGGAAATACGTAGACGCGATGAAACAAATCCGCGCGGAACGTTCCCTGCCGGACCATTTCCTCGAGATTGCGATGCGTTGCAACAATCACGCGCGCGTCCACCGGAATCGGCTTGTCCCCGCCGACGCGCTCAATTTCGCCCTCCTCCAGAACGCGCAGAAGTTTCGCCTGCATGGCCAGGGGCATGTCGCCAATTTCATCCAGGAATAGCGTCCCGCCTCCCGCCTGCTCGAATTTGCCGATGTGACGGGCAGCCGCGCCGGTGAAGGAGCCTTTTTCGTGTCCGAACAGTTCGGATTCGATCAGCTCAGCCGGCACCGCGGCGCAATTGAGCGTCACGAACGGTCCCGGCGTGCCGCGCGCTCTTCTGATGAATCGTGCGTGCGATGAGTTCCTTGCCCGTACCAGTTTCGCCCTGAATCGCGACGCGGGATTCGCTTGCCGCGACGCGCTCCACCTGCGCCAGCAACCGCTCCATCACTGGCCCGGCCCAGATGACTTCATGTTTGCCGAGCCGCCGGCGAAGATCGCGATTTTCCTCTTCCAGGTGACGCAACCGCAGGACATTCTCAATGGTGACGAGAAGTTTTTCTGTTGAAAGCGGCTTTTCGAGGAAATCCACAGCGCCCGAGGCGCGTGGCGCGCACCGCCATTTCTACGCTGGCCTGGCCCGAAATCATCACGACGGGAGTCGTCACGCCGGAGGCCTTTAAATCCTCGAGCAGTGAAATTCCGTCCTTGCCGGGCATGACCACATCCGAAAAAATCACGTCGAAGCGTTCCGCGCGAATCGAGTTCCAGCGCCCGGGCGGCGTTGTCGCACACGGTAGCCTCGTAGCCGGCCAGGCGGAAGGCGCGGGAGAGCGACGCCAGCGTGTTGGGATCGTCGTCGATGAGCAGCAGATGCGGCTTGGGAGATGGTCATGGCGTCTTTCGCGGCTACGCGGCGCTGCTCACGGCCGGGTCCGCGAGCTCCTGCACCCGAGCGATTCGTTCCCTGCGGGGCGAACGCCTGCTGATCGAGCGGCAACTCGATGCGAAACGTCGCGCCCGGCGCCGGGCGCGGATTCCACTTCAATTTTTCCGCTGTGATCGCTCACCACCGACTGCACGATGGCCAGGCCCAGCCCGGTGCCATGCCGCTTGCTGGTGTAATACGGAGTAAACAGGCGCGCGCATTCCTCGGGCGTCAGGCCCGCGCCAGTGTCGCTGACTTCGAGGCGCACCGAACCGTTGTGCTGCGACGTGCGCACGGTCAGCGTGCCCCCGGCGGGCATGGCGTCGAGGGAATTGAGAACGAGATTTTCGAGCGCCCGGCGGAGCAGCATCGGATCGGCCTGCGGACGGGCAAGATTTTCGTCCAGGTACAGCTCGGGCGTGATGGGCGGGCGGCCCACGGCGCTCAAGTTGCGGCTCGAATAATTTGACGACGCTGCGGACCGATTCGTTCACATCCACCGATTCGAACTCCGGCGGCGGCATCTTGGCAAAATCGCTGAAGCGGCTGACGATGGCCTTCAGATTTTCCAGCTCGGCGCGCAGGGTCGCCGTGGATTCCTGAAAATACCTCGTCGAATTGCTCGGGGGTCTGCTCGCGCGCGCGCTGCAGATTTTCCACGGTCAGTTGCAGGGGGAACAGCGGATTTTTCAATTCGTGCGCGAGCCTGCGCGCCAGTTCGCGCCAGGCAGCGACGCGTTCGGTCTGCACCAGTCGCTCGCGCTGCTCGGAAAGCTGGCGCGTCATTTCATTGAATGCGCTCGGCCAGCTGTCCGATTTCATCGCGCGAGTGCACCTCGACGCGAGCCTCCCAGCGGCCCGCGGCAACCTCGCGCGCGCCTTCCGCAAGCTGTTCGATGGGCCGCGTGAAACGCGCCGAAATCCACCAGCCCAGAACCAGCCCCAGAACGATCACGCCGCCGCCCACCGGCCAGCGCCAACGATGCGAATAAAACTGAGCATCTGGATGAGGTCCTGGCGCGAACTCCCCACCAGCAGCACGCCCAGCAAATCGCCTGACCGGCCCGCGAGGGGAATGGCGTCAAAGTTTGACGAGTTGGCCGTATGCTCGACGGTCCAGTCGATTCGTCTTCTGCACCTCGCGGCGGGTTCGCTGCACTTCGGTGATGAGCGGCGCGAACAATTCGGGCTGGGCGGCCTGGCCCTGGACATCGGTGAGCGCGGTCGGCACGAAGCCCGGCTCGAGATTTCGATACAGCAGCGCGCGCATGCTTTCCGGCAGAACCAGCGTCGCCAGAAAATCCTGATCGAGGCGCTGGCCGCCGATCAGGTAGAGGCTGTTTTTCGCCCGACGCGAACCGTGCGAACGGCGAGCAAGCCCAGTTCCACCGCGTCAGGCATATCCACGCGCTGCAGGAACGCGCCCTGCGAATTCCAATCCTTTACCGATCCGACCCAGTCGTTTTTGTAACCGAAGCGCGCGGGCCACTCCGCGGAAGAAATCAGCGTGCCGTCGTCGGCAACGATGTCGAGAAAATCGAGCTGCTGGGTTTGCGCGATGCCGCGCGCGTCGTTGTAATACTGCGAAGCGTCGGCCTGCGGACGGTTGAGGTCCATGGCCATGCGCAGCGTGGCTTCAGCGTCGGCGATTCCCTGCACGCGTCGCGCGATGTCTTCTCCCCGCTGCGCATATTCCCGGCGGAACTGCGCGACGAGCGCTTCGGTGCGCTGGCGGTCAAATTCCTCGAACGCCCGCCGCGTGTACACGGACACGCCCCAGGCCACCAGCGTCACCGCGGCGACGATGGTCACGCGTAAAAAAGGCCAGCAGCTTGGCGCGAAAACTCATTGCGGTGCTCCCCCGGCCGCCGGCGGCGGCTCGAGCCATACATCCTCAAGGCGCCACCCGCCCCAGCGCGGCGGCATCCAATCGCGCACCTGCGGGCTCAGGCCATAGCTTTCGGAAACATGCACGAGGGGAATCACGCGGAAGGCGTCGATTGGCGCGCGTTCGGCGGCGTAGACTTGCTCGATTGTCTTCAAAGCTGGCCGGAGCTTCGCCAAATGAGTTCAACAGCTCAGCGAGCGCCACTCCGGGATCCGGGGCAGCCATGCGACGCCGCACCAGCCGCATATCCGCGGGTGTCATTTTTGCCGTCCTGCAGCTCTGTCCTGAAATTTGCACCACGATCCCCGCTTCCCTCAAATTAACGGCCACGCGCTCCGCCACCGCGCGCGCCTCGGCATCGTCAGAATCATAGACCAGCACAAGCGGGGCCGGACGAGAAACTTGGCGCCCGGTTGCGGCCAGAAGCTCTTTTGCGCGCGGCAAATCCGTGGTGACCGGAAACAGATGCGCGTATCCGGAAATCCAGTTCGGCAACAGGCCTCCCGCTACCACCCCCTGCCGTTGCAGGATCACGTCTGCGATGGAGGCGCGATCGATGGCCAGCGAGATCGCTTGCCGCACGCGCACATCCTGGACGGCAGGCTTCGCAGTGTCAAATTGAAGCGCAAACAGCTCCACGGGGTCGCTCGAAACCGTGCGCACGCCTCGCTGCGCTGCGCGACGCACTTGTGATGCGGGAAGTTCCACCACATCGGCCTGGCCGAACGCGATCGCGTTGGCTTGCTGCTGAAAATCCACGCCCATGGTGAGTTCGATCTTGTCGACAAACGGCCGTCCCGCCCAGCAGGATTCATTCGCCGTAAAAACGACTTTTGGATGCTGTGCCGGAGGGCCAATCGGTGACTTGAAATGGCCCCGTGCCGACAAGCGAGCCGTCGTCCGCCGTATGAAAAATGAAGTAGCGGCCCGCAGCAAGTAGCAATGGAAAATCTGGCGACGAATGATCCGCCTGGATGACGACAGAATCGGACGTCGCACTCACATCAAACATGTTGCCGAGCAACTGTTGAAGCGCAAGCGCGGCCGACTTCCGGCGTGAGCGGCGAGCCGTCACTGAATTTCACTCCTTGGCGCAAGAGAAATTGCCAGCGCTTTGCTTCCGCGTCGTGCTGCCAGGAAACCGCCAGCGCGGGTTGGGGCGCGCCGTGGTCGTCGAATCGGACAAGGCGATCGAAAAAGAGTGAGTCGACGCGGTCGGCCACCGCCGCCTGCGCCGAATCCAGCGGCCATTGACGCGGATCAATCGTCGCAACGCGTTCGCTCATTTGAACACGCAAGCGTACCGCCATATTTGGGCCGCGTCGATGCAGCCGTACTGCTTGTGGCGACCATAACTCCAAGCAGGAGCGTCACCGCAAACGCAATGGAGGGCTCATTGCCCGCACGAAATGGAAATGCGATATGCTTCATAGTTCCCTGTGCTCAGATTCCTGACAATCACGCCGTGGAATTTCGCATCACTGTGGATCGCAACAATTGGGCCAATGAAATCGAGTCGATTGCTCACCGTTATCGCGTGCAGATTTTCTCGAAATTCAATGATCTTCAATGAGTCGGGTTGAGTATCGTCGCCAGTGCCGGTTACCAACCAGGATAGGTTCCCTGAGCATGGCGTCACCGGGGATGCAATCTGCCCCTCGTCAAAACTCATCCGGTTCACGTGAATCTCGTCGGGATTGAAATCACGACAACCGATAAGCGAATACGCATCCAAAGAAATCGTACAGGTACGCCGCTCGAGACTTACATCAACGGATTTCTCATTTTGTAATATCGTTCCGGAGGATTCGCGTAATTGTGACATCGGAATCTCGGTCGCGAGGTTAATTCGAGTTTCGGAATTCGTCGTAGTGTTGCGAACCGACAAGACGTCACGAAATAACAGGAGTACGAGTTGATCTCCCGTCGGTGAAGACATCGTATCCGCATCGAGGGGACGTTCAACCCCCTCCCAGAACCGTTCGCGGGTGAGATTCAATGGTGGCGCATTGGAACGGACGGGATTCGCCTCTGAATGAGGCACAATAAGGAAAACGGTGTGGGATTCGTTTCCCTCGCTAATTACGGCCGTCCATACAAGGTTTTCCATATTCTCCAAGAGCGTTACTACGATGCTGGCTTTCGCATCCGAGCCACTACTACATATGTGTTGCAATTCACTCTGGAGTGCCCGGTCGATCCGGACAACTTCCTCGGTTTCCAAGGACGAATGATTTTGTACATCGCAGTGCAGGGTTTCTCCCTCGGGCAAAGTTGCGGCGATCTTGTGTGCCAGTTGTTTTGCGGAGTCTTCAAGCGTTGCGCAACTTGCCGCCATCGGTATTCCCAACAAAACGAAAAGAAAAAGGAGAGTGTGGCAGGAGAGGTTGGATCGATTGGTACGCGTCATCGGAGTGCTGCGCCTGGCCAAGCGCAACAAAATAAACAACCCTTCGCGCTGGCCCTGACTGCGTAAAATCATAGCATAGCCATCCTGCATGAACGCCCGTTCCCATCGTGGTTTTGCGCAATCCGTATCGGGCATCGGAAACTCAATCCGAGCCGCTGCTGCTTCCTTGGGCTGGAGGGTTTTAGTGGCATAAGCTTCAGCTTGTGTGATTTTGGCTTCTCCACAACGAAAGGCAAATCCACACAAGCTGAAGCATGTGCCACCCTCACCACAAGAGCATGTGCTACTCGCACGACCGCCCCGACAAGGTCGGGGCGGTTCGCGCACTGGCCACCGGCCGGGTGGCGCTCGCTTCGGATAAACCTTCGCAGGGGCGGCGGTCCCTGTCCCGGTATCCTGCCAGCGGCCCGCAAGGGTTTTGGCCGGTGGAACTCAATTTCACTTGGTCTTCAAGATCTGCGCCTGCTTGCGGCCGGGCGCGGGAACATCCTGATCAGTGTCGTCCGTGTTACTCGTAGGCTTCCCGCCGGAGAACGCGGACCGCAGCACATCGGAGGCGAAGAAATTATCGCCGCTCGTGGGCACCATGATGATTTGCAATTTGTCCGAAAGCCGTTCGGCGATGATCTTCTGAATCAGCATCGGATTCTGCTTCAGTACTGCCGCTTCTCCCTGCAGCCGCTCGGAATCGGCCGCCGCCGTGAGGCGAATCGTTTCGGCATTCGCTGCCGCATTCAACCGGGTCGTATCGGCATTCACCGCGGCGTTGAGGCGAGCTGTGTCGGCATCCGCAGCGGCCAACAAACGCCGCCGCTCTGCTTCCGCCTTGCTATCGGTAACTTTCGCCTGTGCGGCAGCCTCGGCATTTTCCTCAGTCGCTTCCTTGCGCGCTTCGGCCTCCAAGCGAGACTCCTCAATCTGCTTCTGCTTGAGCGGCAGGGTGTACTGCATCGCGTCGGATTCGGCTTTGGCGCTGATGACCCGGGACTCAGCGTCTGCTTCGGCATGCTTTACCTGCTGCGCCTTCGCGGCTTCCGCCTGGAGTTCGGCGATTCTTACCTGCTTCTCGTAAATCGCCGTCTCAAATTCCATGCGCTCGCTTTCCTGCTCCTTCAGCAAGATTCCTTCGAGGCCCTTGGCGTATTCGGCCGGCAGGTGAACGTCGCGCAACAACACTTCCTTTACGACGATGCCGTCCGAGCCCAGCCGGTCGGTAATGGTCTTGGTGGATCTGGCGCGAAATTCATCGCGCTTGGAGGCGAAAACTTCGCGCACGACATAATTGGGGGCCAGATCGCGGAACGCCGTCGAGACCACGGGCGCGACGATTTCCGAATCTACCGGCTGGGCCAGGTTGGCGTGAATATATCCCAGCCGCTGAGGATCTAGGCGGTAGCGCACGGAGACGGCCAGCCCGATGGTCAGGCCTTCGCGCGTCTGCACGGTCAGGACTTCATCCTTCGTGGTTGTGTCGGGCGTGGCCACCGTGGTGAATAAATGGTCGCGCAGGTCATAGACGGCCAGGCGCTGCACGAAGGGCACGACCAGATGCACGCCGGGATACAGCGTCCCCGGTTTCACCCCGGAAATCTGGCTGATTCGAACTCCGCCTGATCCGTCCGGCACCGAGGCGATGCTCAGAGCCAGAAGCAGCGGCACCCACGCCAATCCGAACAGCTTCGCGGCGAGAAGCCAGCGAGGGGTGTGGGCTCCGCCCGGAGCCCACCAGGATAAAGGGCGGCGCGGTCCTGCCTCCCCGGCCGCCCCGGGCTCCCCCGAGCCCATCAGCTTCTGGAACTGCAATGCCAGGTAAACATCGTAACCAACCACACCCGCTGCGGTCCCGAACATCGCGACGCTCGCGGCCATCAACAACCACCTCAGTGCGAACATGACTCCTACCTCCGCTCCCTCGAGTCTGTGATCCTGCTCGTCGAGGGGATCCCGTCAGGGCGCGTCTTACGCCACGTTACGGCTGGGGGCACCCGTGGCCTGGCGTGTCGCAATCCGAATTGGCGCCGCATCGAACTTGGCTCCCGGCATCAGCCGGAACAGGCCCCTCAGGCCCAGCCAGGTGATCCACAACGCCAGCAAGAACGACAGCATGATGACTTCTATCAGCATCGCTATGTCCATGAACGATTCCATTGCAGTCCCTCGCTTTCCTCGCCAATAGGAATGGCACGAGGGCGGCCAGTCAGCTGGCTACTGAAAATGCAGGACTTGTGCCGATTGGCCGGTTGACATGATGTGGCGCGGGGAACACGTTATGTGTCCAACGCGACGGACCCGGCATTCAATGGGGACACCAACGCGCAGTGGAGGGCAAGGTCAATCCCTTCGCAATATTGCCAGAGCGAATTCCTATTGGACGGTTAACGAAACGGTTTGGGTGAGGTTCAAACTCGCGCTGCTGCCGGATGCCGAAGCGGGCGCACTGGCCGTGATCGTCACCTGGTACGTCTTGGATGGATTCGTTGCCGTAGTTGTTTGTGCCCCGCACCCGGCCATAATCAACGCCGTTACCAGCAGGGCGCCCGGCAGCGACAATTGTTTCAGTCGATGCAGCCGGGATTTGCTTTCCACGAAAAGAAGAAAGAAGACTCCAGCCTCCAGCAGGAACCAGAAGCCGTATAACGGAGCCATGCGATGCGCACCTCTGTCTTTATCCGTGATCCCCGTAGCCGAAGCCTGAACACCCGTGATCGTGAGCGTCGTTGTCATGGTGCTTGAGTTGGGCGTAATCGTCGGAGAGACGAACATGCATGTGCCGGTGGAAGATGGCGAGAAGGCACAGGAGAAACTGACCAGGCTTGTGTACGTGCCATTTGGCGTCACCGTCATGGTGTAGGTTGCCGGTTGACCGCTGGAGATCGTCTCGCTGGTCGGGGCATTGGCAGTCAGTGCGAAGGTGGCCGCATTAACTGTCACCGTCAAGGGAGAGGACGTGCTTGTGGCATTCGACGCATCCCCGCTGTAGGTCGCCGTGATGGAATGCTGGCCCAGAGACGTCACATTTGATGCTGCCAGGGTTGCACTGCCAGCCCCATTGAGCGTTCCGGTACCGAGCTGGGTTGCGCCATCGAAGAAGTTCACTGTCCCCGTCGGCGCATTCGGGCCGGTCGTCGTCACGGTCGCCGCGTACGTCACCGATGCCCCTGAGGCAAAGGGATTCAAACTTGAAGAGACCGTTGTCGTGGTAGCCGCGCCGCTCCAGTTCGCGAGTAGATTGGCGACGTTGATGGAGCCGAGGCCGGTGGCTTCATCGTATCCTGTGCCAACCGCATAGCCACTCAATCCACCCGTTAAACCCGCGGGGCCGGGAGTGCTGTTGTTGCACATGCTGGGAGTCGTGATCGTGCAGGGGGAGACGGCGCTCGAGGCCACGGTGACGTCGTGGAACACATTGTTGCTCGGCGTAGCGGCCAGCCGGTAGAGATTCGGATTGAGGTTCCCTTGCGCGGAACCCATTTTCTGATTTAGAAGAGCGGCGATGCCGGCCATATCCGGAGCGGCTGCGGAAGTGCCGGACAGGGCAACAAAATAAAAGCTCCCACCTTGCGGGCCACAGGCTCCATAGGCTGCCATGCAACCGAAGTAGGCGTCGTGCTCAGAAGCATTGAAAGCGACGTCTGGGGTATAGCGACCCTGAGTGCCGGGCACGCCGGTCCCGGTTTGCCATGAAGGCGTGGGGATATATGCGCTGACTCCGCCTCCCGTCCCGGCCACCTGGGGCTGGTTGCTGCTATTGAGCGGCTCGTTCCATGCGCCCTCCGGGATGTAACTGAGAGCGGACCCGCGAGTGGTGGCATTGTTAGTTGACGCCCAATATTGACCAGCAACATTGAAGTCAGCAAATTCCGTGCCGCCCACGCATGTGGCATGGCTCGAGGAGCAGATGAAATTGGGACTCAGGATTTGCGAGGCGGGCGGCGTGGTGAAATGCGCGTCACACCCCGCGGCTCCAGAATCTCCAGACGAGACAAAAACCGAGATGCCCTCCGCCGCTGCGGCACTGAACAGGGCATCGAAAAAATTGACACCAGCCTGTCCGTTTGTCGCCTCACACCCGCCAAAGCTGAGGCTCATGACGTGGGCAAATACCGGGCTCGTATCGACGACGTATTCCGTAGCCAGGTCCAGGCCGCTTCCCGTAGCGGTATTGCCACTGATCACCAGGTCGATGGTCGCGCCGGGAGCAATGCTGGTGGCACGCGTGACGTCCAGCGTCGCCTCGACTTGACCTGGTGGGGGCGTGCCACTCGCGGGCGGAGCCGTCTCCGCAGGGCCCGGATCTACGCCGTTGGGGGGAATAATCACCGTCTCTGTCTTCGTCGCGAGGCCGGAGAGCGTCTGAAAATTGGTAATGTCCGTATCGTATACGCGCGATATCCCAATGATGGCTATCGTCTGGCCCGCGCCAGTAATGTTTCCAACGTTGACGTTGTATATGGTTGCGAAGTCGGCGGGGAATAGGTAATGGCTGCCGCCGGAGGTCGTGAAATCCGGCGTAATGCCGCCTGCGGGATCCCCGGCTGTCCTACGCATGGGGAATTGGACGTGATCGACATTACTTTGCGGATGGACTTTGATCGTAGATAGGCCGCTTACGGACTTGATGATCCCCGCCAGCCCCGCCGGTATTAGAGGTTCAGCGGTTATGGAGATGCGTTGTTCGCCCTCGACGAGGAAATAGTGCATTTCAGCGCCAAAGGCATTGGCGATTGCCGAGGCTGTGCCGCTGAACCGGATGATCACGCGGTTGTTCGCGACGGAGTTTACGGTGAGATTTTGCGACTCGAGCCAGCTCCTGATCGCGTCAATATCGTGTTGGGACGCCCCAAAGCGCTCCCCCATCTCCACGGGCGTGAGCCAATTGTGATAGTTGGCGGATGCCGGGTCTTGTTGTTCTTGAAGAAATTGCTCAAAAGCCTGCCGCTGCTGTGGCGAGCGGGAAAGCACAAGCGCGAGTTGTGCAAGCGGGAGATCCGTGGGAACGGCGCCAAGGTCGTTTTGAATGGATGCCCAGGACGGGTGGTGCCCGGTCAGTGGGAGACGATCGCCGGGATTAACTGCCCTGACTACGAGATCGGGGTTTTGTGCGTGTGCGGGCGGGTTGAAAAACAGAGCCAGTGCAGACAAACATAGGGTAGCGAAAACGAACACATGGTAGCGCGGTGCAACACTGCGCCCTTGTTTTCCGCCAAAAAGCACGCAACTCCTCCAAGAAGCTCAGGCCCGTTCCTCTTGCAAATCTCGTCGAACATCGTTGCAATTCGCCGTACCAAGTCCGTGATCCCCCCTGGTAACAGCCTGATCGACTATGAGCGCGATTTCAAGTGTGTCTGCTGACGTGCTGTGAATGAGTAACTCTGGACGGGATGGTTTTCATCAAATTGGCCGCACTGGATAGAGTCGACCCGCCGCCCCGTATGCGCCGGCAACTCGCACTAACATGGGTTGCGCTATACTGTGATGGAGGAATTGAACCGGCGATGCGTGGTGAAGGAATTCAGATCGGCAAAATCTACGGAATACCGATTTTCCTGCATACCAGTTGGTTCCTTATTTTTGGCCTCATCGCCTTCTGGTTTTATTCCGATTTTGACGCTCTGCACCTCAACCTTCCGATCTCTCGTCTGGTGGGTCTGGGAATCATGACCAGCCTGCTATTCTTTGGCTCCCTGGTGTTCCACGAAGTAGCACACAGCGTCATCGCCAAGCACTACAAGATTCCCGTGGCGTCGATCACGCTGTTCGTCTTCGGCGGAGTGTCCCGCCTCACGCGCGATCCGGCCTCCGCGGTAGAGGAATTCAACATTGCCGTGGCAGGGCCGCTGTCCAGCCTGCTCCTCGCGGGAGGCTTCGGTCTGATTTACAGACAGGCAGGCTCGAACTTGGTTTTGAGCACTCTTGCGGGATCACTTGCCTGGATCAATTTCGTTCTGGCTCTATTCAATTTAATTCCAGGATTTCCGTTGGACGGCGGGCGCATATTCCGGGCGGCCGTTTGGGGGATTACGAAGGACTCTTCACGCGCGACACGCATGACCGCGCGAAGCGGGCAGATCGTCGCGTCCGCCATGATCGTAGGTGGCGCCTATGAGGCCGTGCGCGGATTTATGGGGCCGCCAGATCTCATTCAAGGGATCTGGCTCGCGCTTATTGGCTGGTTTATTCTTTCCGCTGCGCGCCAGAGCCGGGCGCAAGCCGATGCGCGCGGGGCGCTGGAGGGGCTGCGCGTGGCCGACATCATGAGCCCGGAATTGCCCACGATTGGGCGCGAAATTTCACTGGAAGACTACGCGAGAGAAATTATGCGCACCGGACGCCGCGCGCACCTGGTGGTCGCGCACGATCAATTGGTAGGGCTGATGACCGCCGAGGCGCTGCACTCGGTCCCCAATCAGGACTGGGACGTCACTTCGGTGCAGGCGGTAATGCTCCCCAAGGACAAACTCCATTGGGCCGCGCCGGAAGAGCCCGCGCTATCCTTGCTCGACCGCATGCGCACGATCGGGATGCAGCAGATGCCCGTGATTGCCGGAGGAAACGTTGTGGGCATCGTCACGCGCGATTCCATCCTGCGCGTGTTGCAGACCCGCCATGAGGTTGG
Source organism: Terriglobia bacterium (assembly GCA_963705015.1). Taxonomy (GTDB): domain Bacteria; phylum Acidobacteriota; class Terriglobia; order Acidiferrales; family UBA7541; genus Palsa-360. The sequence goes on along the minus strand of CAVPIN010000002.1, from coordinate 2,031,908 downwards.
TTCGCTCGTGAGGCAATAGAGCTGACGCATCTGCGGCTTTTGGTAGCACATGCTTTTCATCCTGAGCCCACGAAGGGCAGCTTGCGTGGTTTTGGTTTTTCGATGTCACCCCAAAAGCACACAAGCTGAAGCCCTCCTGAGGCGGGCAGGCTTATGCTACTTCAGTGCAACAGCGAATTCACACTGCGCATCCGTTTGGCAAAATCGGCAGGATTGTAATTAGAAGGATTTTCGAGCTGCTGGAAAAGGCCGTTGATGGCCGCTCGAATGTCGGCAGCGTTGGCCATTTTTTCGGTGCGCGTGTAGGCGATGAACAGGGAATCGATGGCCATGGCGGCCTGCTCGGCGGCACGCTCACCCTCATTTGATATTTCATCCGCGTCATTCGAAATGCGCTGGAGCAGACGGAGCGTCATCGCCGCGTCGTAAGGCTGCGCTTCGATGCGGGCCACAAGCTGGTTTGAAAGCGAAGAGGCGCTTGCGGAGGCTGCCGCCACCGCGTCCCTGTCAGGATTCAGTTGACTGAGCGCCTTGGCAATTTGAGCGATCTGCTCATCGAGCCGCGACGCCCCGGCATCATCCACTTGATGCGCCAGTTCTCGAAATACAGCGTAGCGCGAGCCATTCCAGGGAGGATCGCCCGGGCGGCGTCCCTCATAGCCACGTTCCTGCCGCCAGCTTTGCTCGGGCGCTGTCAGAGCGTGGTGACACGCGAAGCACTGCAACTCGGAATATTCCGGCCAGTTCTTGCCCTTGGCTCGCCACGCGATCCTGTCCATTGACGCGCGAAGCTGTACAGCCTGCCCGGTACCCCAATCGCGCACTCCGGACCAGGCGTCACTTTCAGCAGCCACGCCCGGAGCACTCTCGCGCGGCGTCTTCCAGTGCCGCGGCATCACGGAAGAGAAGGAATCGAGCTCGAAATACAGATCGGGATGCCCTGCGGCGAGCATTTCGTGGTCCACGAATTTTTCCTGCGTGCCAAGGTGGCACGTCAAGCACTTCTCCGTGCGCTGCACCAGATTTCGTGTGTCGTACATCCCCGCCGCCACCGACTGCTCGTGCGTCCAGTTCCGCGTCGTGTGAGGTCCAAGCCACGCTGACGCTGGACCGTGGCAATTCTCGCAGGTGACGCCTTCGTTGAGTTCGAAAGTCTTTGCGCGCGCGTCAGCGGGAACGTCCAGTGCGTGGCAGGCTAAACACTTCGCGGCTTGCTCGGACTTGCCCAGGCCCAGAATGCGCCCCATGCGTTCGCCTACAGGGTTCGTAAGCGCGTCATAAGCCTTCGCGTGCTTGTCCTTAACCACCCAGATGCTGTATTCGTTCTGGAAAATCCGGCTGTCGGCGCGGGGCTTCACACTGCCATGGCAGCTTGTGGAACTGCAGGAGCCCGGCCCCGTGTACTTGCTGGCCTCAGCGGGGGGATTCGCGGCGCGGGCCGTGAATGTAGCGGCAAAAAAAATCGCGCCGCCCAAGATGACGGCGCATCGCAGCGGCCAGCGCTTGCCGTCAGAAGCGATTCTCATCTATGCGCTCGGATGGTAGGCATCCTCATTTGCGCGAGCGTTGGCGCCGGCTCGCGTCAGAAATTCTTATACTGCCCGTGGCAAACGAAGTCAACGGATGGAAAAGAAACGATTTCCAACCATAGCGGCACGCCTAGACCCTTTTAAAATCTTTCCTATCCTTGACACACGTCAGCCAATTATTGTATATACATAAATGTGTTCACCTGGGATTCCAGAAAAGCCACCAGGAATCTGGAAAAGCATGGAGTCTCTTTCGAGGAAGCGGCCACCGTCTTTGCCGATCCTGACGCTCTCCAATGGGAGGATCTGGAACACTCCGACATTGAGAACAGATTCAAGAGACTGGGCATTTCCGCTCTGGGCCGGGTACTCATATTGGTTTACTCCTATAGGAGAACGAAGGATGGCAAAGAAATTCTACGAATCATCACCGCGCGCCGTGCTAGCTCGAAGGAGCGCAAAGCCTACGCAAAAAGATAATCACATCAACTATTCGGATATTCCACAGTCAACAGATGAAGAGCTAAAACGGGCGCGCCGGGTTGGCCGTCCGAAATCTGGCAACGCGAAACAGCTTATCGCGATCCGCATTTCTCCCAAGCTTCTTGCTCGACTCCGCCGCCTTGCCGCAAAACGGGACAAGCCATACCAGACGCTGATCCACGAACTTCTGGAGAAAGCCGCGCGGAAATCGAAGGTGGCCTGAAACGAAAGTATTTTGCCGCGGTTTGGCAACGAGTCCTCGAGGCCCTATCCGTTGGGATATGGTTTGTTGATTGCCGTTGCGGATTTCGTCTCTGCGCAGTTTGTCTACGCCATGGAAAACCTGCCCCGGGCAAGGGTGGACTCCCTGACTGTGGTCTGTTATATGAATTTTGGTCGGGTACGCACGTGTCTGGGTGAGGTACACGTTCCCTAGGGAGTGTCGCGTTGATTTTTGAGGAACTTAAAAATATCGAGCGGCAGCCTGACGGCGCGCCGGTTGCCACCGAAGACCTCCTGCAGTTGTCTGTCTTCAAAGAGGTTTCGCCGCAGTTCCTCAAGAAAAACGCCGACGCCACCGTCTGGCGCCATTTCAAACGCGGCGAAATCGTCTGCCGCGAGGGCGAATTCGGCTCGACCGCATTTTACATTCTCGAAGGCAAGGCCAGCGTGCAACTGGCAAGCCCCATCGCGCACGTGAAAGCGAAAGGCAAGCCGACCGGATTTTTTGGCAGGCTCACGAGCAAACTCACCAGCAGCCTCGCTGCCCGCGAGGAAGACCGCCGCGAAGAAGATGTGGATCGATGGTCGATTCCCATCGACGCTCCAGTCGACTTGTCTTATGACCACCCGGTAGCGGAACTCGGCCCCGGCGAACTATTCGGCGAAATGACCTGCATGAATTACTACCCGCGCTCCGCGACCGTGCGCGCGGAAACTGATTGCACGATGCTCGAGATGTTGCGCAACGTGCTCGACGTCCTGCAGAAGAGCAAAGTCTTCCGGGCGCAACTTGACCAGACCTATCGCAAGCGCGCGCTCGATTCCCACTTGCGCAATGTTCCAATTTTTCGCGGCCTCACGCAGGACTTTATCGACCATCTCCGCGAACGCGTCGAACTGCTCCGATTCGCGCCCGGCCAGGTGATTTGCAAGCAGGGAGATCCGGCCGACAGCTTCTATCTGGTGCGGCTGGGCTTCGTAAAGATTTCGGAGGCGTATCCCGGCGGCGAACTGGTCCTGGCCTACCTTTCACGCGGCGACTATTTTGGCGAGATCGGGCTCCTGGGTGGCGGAGGGAGAACCGCGACCTGTGCGGCGCTCGACCACGTGGAACTCGTCCGCATTTCCGCCGATGATTTTCGCGCAATGGTGGAACAGTTCCCCGAGGTGCGGCGGGGGCTCGAAAATATTGCTCGGGAACGCCAGCAAGCGAACCGGGAACGGATCAACATGGTGCGCAGCGTTCCCCTGGAACGTTTCCTATCGCAGGGGCTCATGGAAGCGCAGAGTCTCCTTGTACTCGATCTCGAAAAATGCACGCGCTGCGATGCCTGTGTCACCGCCTGCGCCGATTCGCACGAGGGCGTGACGCGGCTGGTTCGGGAGGGCCTTCGCTTTGAAAATTTTCTCGTGGCGACGTCGTGCCGCCAGTGCCGCGATCCGCTGTGCATGGTGGGCTGCCCGGTCGGAGCTATCCGCCGGCGCAATTCGCTCGAGGTGATCATCGAAGATTGGTGCGTCGGCTGCGGCCTTTGCGCGAAAGGGTGCCCCTACGGGAATATCAACATCCATTCGTTCACGGTGCAAGCTGATGATCACGAGCATCCGGGACACAAAAAGGCCGTTGTCCAGAAAAAGGCGACCTCGTGCGATCTCTGCACCGAGCAAGCGGAACCCAGCTGTGTGTATGCCTGCCCGCATGACGCAGCTCATCGCGTGGAGCCGCGTGATTTCTTTGCGGAAACACTCGGGCAGCGGGTGGGAAGAACGGAAAGGCGCTAGCCTGCTCTCCGGTGGCACAGACTTCAGTCTGTGTGCCTTTTATTGCAGCAAGACCAAAGGAACACAGGCTGAAGCCTGTGCCACTTGAAACAGCGCTCCGCAGTTGTGATTTTGCCTTGGATGAAGGCGCAGAGGGAAATTCGTAATCTGAGGATTTAGTTTGCGCATCGATCGCACGCACAACGGTTGGCTCGTCGCGTCGTTGGTGATCTTCGGCGCATCGGCGTTGCTCTACGGCATTTACCGCGCTCCGTCATCGGGAGTACCGATGGGCGGCACGGCGCTGGGCATTGCTTTTGGCGCCTTCGGATTCGCGTTCATGATCTTTGCAGCGCTGCTTGGCGCGCGAAAACGGGTTCCCGTCTGGCGGATCGGACGCGCGCAAACCTGGATGCGCGGGCATCTGTGGCTCGGCCTTCTGAGTCTGCCGATTATCGTGCTGCACTCCGGACTTCGATACGGACATGGCTTGACCGCGGTGTTGATGACGCTGCTCATCCTGGTGGTAGCCAGCGGAGTCTTTGGGGCCGCGCTGCAACACTACATGCCTCGCGTGATGACGCGCGAAGTACCCATGGAAACCATCTACGAGGAGATCGGGCATGTGCGCGCGCAGCTGCTCGAAGAGGCCGAAGAGCTGGTCAAGCAGGCCACGGCCGTTGCTCCCAAGCCTGCCGCTGCAGGGGCGACAGAATCAACAGAGACCAGCGCCGTGGCAGTCATTGAAGATCAAAACTCTCCCTTGCGCAATTTTTTCGAGCAGGAAATGAAGCCGTTTCTGGAAAATCCGGGCGCGCGCGGGCATGCGCTGGCCGACCAGGCGCAATCACGAAGCGCCTTCGTCCAATTGCGGACACTGGTCCCGCCCGCGCTGCATACCACACTCGAAGATCTCGAAAGTATTTGCGAAGAGGAACGCCAGTTGACGTTGCAGGCGCGACTGCATGTGTGGCTGCACGGCTGGCTTCTGCTGCATATTCCTCTTTCGCTGGCATTGATTTTGCTCGGCGCCGTTCATGCAATCATGGCGCTGCGATTCTAGAAGGTGTTGCAAGGCGCATTTTGGCACCGCAGAACAACCCCGGGTCTGAAGACCCGGGCTACAGCAATTGCAAATGCGATGGCGGGTTGCTGTAGCCCGCCTCTTTAGAGGCGGGGATTTCCGGGAGGCCATCCAGCGTCTTGCGGGAAATACACTAGGACAAACGACTCGTGCCTCGAACGCGCACAACTAAAAAGCTCGCCCAACGCATCGACATGGAGTATTTCAAGCGATCCAGTCCCTTGCGCCACTGGCGATTTTTGTTGTCCGTGGGTTTGTCGGCGGCCGCAGTATTGTGGCTGATATGGTATGGCATACGAAGCGACCGCCGCGTCTATTCCGCCGGAGGATTATCCGCCTCGCACGCCATGCTCACGAAGCAATGCGCCGCTTGCCACGTCACCCAGCTCGGTTTTTTCAGTGAAAAGGTTGCCGACCAGAAGTGCCTGGCCTGCCACGATGGCGCGGTTCACCAGGCAAAGCAGGAGTTCACCCCCTCTTGCGCATCATGCCACGCCGATCATCGGGGACCGATTCGGCTGGCCGCTACCAGCGACGCGTCCTGCACGCAATGTCACGCCAATTTGACCACGCGGGACGGTTCAGCGACCTTTGCCCATAGCATCGACAGCTTCGACGGTGATCATCCGGAATTTGCAGTGCTGCGGGCCGGGCATGGCGATCCGGGAACGATCCTGCTCAATCACTATCGCCACTTGCAGCCGAACCTGCTGGGGCCAAACGGCACCCACGTGCAGATGGTTTGCGCCGACTGTCACCGTTCGGCGGCGGATGCGAACTCGCCGTGGCCTTACAGTGATTTGCAGGGCCAGGCGAGCGATGCAAAGGCAGCCGCCACGAATGCTTCAAAACCGGATGCAAACATCGCAGCAGCATCGCGGGCCTACATGGCGCCAGCAACGTATGCACGCACATGCGCGGCATGCCATACGCTGCAGTTCGACAAGCGGCTTCCCGACGCGGTGCCGCACGATACGCCGGAAGTGATTCACCCATTCATTGTGGCGCGGCTGCAGAGCTACATCGCGACCCATCCCGCGGATTTGCGAGTGCCGCGCGATCCCAGCCGCGACCTGCCCGAAAAACTGATTCCCGCGGACTATCGTTTGGAGACGCCCTCAGAATGGGTTGCCGAACGCGCAGCCGAGGCCGAGCAACTTTTGTGGCGCAAGACCTGCAAGGAATGCCACACGCTTGTGTTCAGTGAAGGCGCAGCGCTGCCAAAAGTCGCACCATCGAACATCACCGCGCGTTACATGCCGCACGCGCAATTCGATCACTCGCAGCATGGACTAGTGGATTGCGCGAGTTGCCACGCGGCCGCGCTCACGAGTCAGCAAAGCTCGGACGTGCTGTTGCCCGGCATTGCTACGTGCCGTTCGTGCCACAGGCCCGGCGGGGAATCCGCCGAATCGCGCTGCTTTGAATGCCACACGTATCACGATCCTGCCCAGCGCAAGCCGGCGCATAGTAATTTTTCGGTGAAGGAATTGGTGAAGAGTGGCGCACCCCCCTCAGATCAAAGATAAGTAGTGTCAACTGGACATGTGAGCGGGGCCAGATTCCGATAAGCGGACTTCTCAGGACTCGGCGCTGATTCAGTAGCAATTCAGCGTGCATAATCCTTAAGAAAACAGGCAGGAACAGGTTAGGATGCGGCCATGCAGAAGCTGAAATATTCGTTAGCATTGCCGTCATTACAGCTGCTATTAGCGTTAGCATTGTGGCCATATTGGGTACGGAGCCAAGACTGGCCGGCACCTTCTCCGCCAATACTAATCTATTACGGAATCAACGCCCCGGCCCTCGCATTCAAAGCGTTGGCTGTCCCTCTGAGAGATAAGGTCGGCTTCTGGCCTGAACAGATACTATTCTTCGTGGGTGTCGTTGTTGTGTGGCTTCTGATTGGCAACGAGTTCGACCGACGCCGACCGAGCAAAATCTCTGGTCAATCGTCAAGATTGACCATCGCCAAGACCATTTGGAATATGTTGATGATGGCGGCGGGAACCGCTGTTTTTATTTTGAGCGTTACCGACGTGGACGGTCTTCAGAGGTCTTGGAGGCGCAGCGAAGCTGCGAAGGCATTTGTCATATTGATGCTAGTCTGGTCTCTAATCTTGATCGTCGTTCCTGCCTTAATTCTCCGAAATGATTTTCGCGACAAACGCTCAAACCCAAAATCTTCTGGTGCCGCATGGCCCACTCCCTGATAAACGGCTTATCGTCAACTGGGAATTTTGGAAATCCCACATGACGATAAGACGACTTCAAGGGACTTGGTATTGGATAATAGTCTTTAACAAAGGTTTTGGGGTTAGAAATAAGAGGGCATATGGACTGTCCCCGATGCAAACTTACCAATCCCGATTCAGCGCAACGCTGTGACTGCGGATATGACTTCGGCTCCAGAACGATGCAAACGTCATATCTAACCGATCATCCCGAACCAGCGGCCCGGGCTAGGTGGCGGTCGCGGCTAGTCGGAACGAAGAAGCCCCCTATGAAAAAGAAAAAACTGATCGTAGCCGTTTTTCTCGTTCTCGGTGCCGTAGTAGCACTTCCTCTTATAAAATTCTATTTGATCAAGTCGGACGGGGGCGGAGGGGATTTGCTTTGGAGGAATGATGAAGCCTACTTGTTCCTGTACGATGGGCCGGTCGGATATCACTTGAGTTGCGCGGCCTGGCTCATGGAACCAATCAATGAGTTTTTTTATGCCCCGGCACCTCCAGAAAATCATGCGGTCTTCATGACCGTCCTTCATATATCACCTTCCGGAGTCGAGCGCCATATTCAAGAATCAAAAATTAGCATAAATTCCCTCACCCCGCTCGGGGAAACCATTTACTCCAGCTGTCCGGGGGGCATTTGTAAATGGACGGGCGCTCGGTTCGAGTTGATTTCAAACGAAGAGGAACAAAAAATGGGGGGATGGAAGCATCTAAGTAACGACTGGAGTGAATTTGCAAATGCCGATGGTTGGTCCAAACGCATGATCCGATCGGTCGGACCGGGGGAAACCACCGTTCATGGCCAATATTCAATCGAGGTCGGCAATCAGATCAAGATTCTTGTGACAGAGGGTAATCCCACTTCAGTTGATCTCCAGCGCCCCGGCAAACCTAGCGAGAGAATTTGGTATTACGAGCGTGGCACTTCGATGGTTAGCGAGGCCAAATACAAACGCGTGTTTGGATCACATTGACGGTGCGGGTTCCACAAAAAGGGGATGTCAAGAGACGGCACTTCCTTCTCCGCGTTCTGAATCCTGAGATGAACAGGTTCTCACATGGCGGGTGGGCCAAGACCCGAGAAACGGCGTAATCGGAAGCTGGCCCAATACTGCGCTTCCACGTCAATGGACGAGAGACCATAGAAGGTCGAGCGCCGAGCGAACGGAACTATCCGTGGAAGGCATGGAACGCGGGGGGCCCGGAGGCGCGTCCGTGACCGTGTAGAGCTTCCCGTTGCGAAGATACAGTTTCTCCGCCTCGGCAAGATTGAGCGGGCGCGCGCCGCGGCGGCCGAACACGGCGAGTTGATTGCCGCTTTCATCGACCGCTCGGTCGCGATCAATTCCGCGCGAAACCGCTAGCGCAGGACCAGCCGTGCGGTACGTGGCAATCAGTTTTGGCGTGGGCCGCGGACTGAATCCGTAGGATTCGGTGGAGTCTTCCGGCGAAACCACTTGCAGAATGCGCAGTCCATTGTGCCCATCGGCGACGTAGGCGAACACGCTGGCGTCGACAGCGCCCATTTTCACGTCGTTCACATCGTTCAATTGGCCATCGGCAGTAAACGTTTGATCGAGCCGCGGATGTTCGGGCTGCTCGACGTTAACGATCGCCACTCCATTTTTTCCCTCTGAGACATAGGCATAAGTCCGCGACACGGTGACATTTCGCGCGTCGCTGACCGGCGCCAGCGCTCCCGGCACGATGCGCGGATGCGCGAGGTCGGTCACATCGAGCGTCTTCAATCCCTGGCGATCGGAGACGAACGCATAACGAAATTGGACAGCAACGCCCTGCGGAACGTCCAGGTCGGGCGCGCCGATTTCAGCCGTCACGCGCGGCTGCAGCGGATTATCGAGGTCGACGACGACCAGGCCTCTGTCACATAAAATGTACGCGAACGTTCCCGCAATCGTGATGCGGCGCGCCCCGTTCAGGACTCCTCCGGGATTAAATGTCGCCGCACGGCCAATGAAATTATTCTGGGGATTTCCGTCCAGCAGCGTGCCCACGCCTGGATTTTTGCCCTTCAGGTCCGGATTTCCGACAACGATCAGCCCTTCGTATTTGTCCGTGACGTAGAGGAAACCGTACATCAGGTGGATTTTCTGTTCTTCATTTACCGGATTCTGCGTGCGCAGAGGATCGACGGCCAGCGTCGTCGGAGTTGCCACGGCCGTTGCGTACTTCGTCTTGACGTAGAGGCGCTGGCCGAGCGGGGAGACTGGAGCAGTGACCATGCGCTCGGAAAAGCCTTTGTTATCGATGTTGGCGACGTCGAAGACGCGGAAGCCTCCTGCACCGATCGCGGCGTACGCATATTCGCCGCGAAGCTGGATGTCGAGAACATTTCCGTCGTGGCGATACGCCGTCGTAAGTTCGCGCTTGCGTTCGACGTGCTTGCGGTAGTCATCCGGATAGGCCATGCGCTGGAGGTCGCTGCCAATCACGGCTTCCGGCTCATCGTGCTCCGCGGTCACCACGGCTTCGAATCCCTTGTTGCCGGTGGCGACGTAAACGTAGCGTCCCATGAAGTTGACGAAGTTTGTGCCCTGCAGGAGCAGCATGGACATCCAGGCGTTGTTGTCGCGCGCCGCGGAAACATGGCAATCCGTGCATGTTTTCGTCTCCCGCGCGCGCACCGTGTGCGGCACGAACGTGGAAAACGCCTGGCCGCTGAAGCCTTCCGTCGAAACCGTCTGCTGCGTGTTGTAGAGCCACTCGCGATTGGCATTTTGCGAACTCACCAGAATCGCGCACGAAGAGCGCGCCGGCGCGATGCGGTGGCCTGTGACGGTCCCGTCCACGGCCAGCATGTAGCCATCGTCGCGCAGCACCTGAAAGTTGTATGAAGTCCAGTTGCGCGTCGTGAGCCCTTCGTTGTGCAGCATCGGCTTTTTTTGGTTGGCCGTCATGGAAAGATGGCAGCCAAAACAGTTGGGCGTCCACGAAGTGTGGCACGCGTAGCAGGTCATGCTGCTGTTGGCGTGCGCGAGTTGAGACTCATCTTTCGGCACGTCGCCCCAGGTTACGCCGTCGGTGCGCAATGTTTTCGCCAGGTGCGATTTTTCGTTGTAATGCGGATTTCCCGGCGTGATCGAGTCGAGCGTCTGCACCACTTCCCATTCGAGATGCTGGTCCATCATCGAGCGCTGGTAGAGTTTGCCGTCGCGCCACTCAAAGCGGCGGTCGCGCCACGGCGTGCGCAACGCTTCGAGATGCGTGCCGCCCGCGGGCGCCGCGGGACCGGAAGTCATCAGCGTCGCGCGCTGCGAAATTGTTCCATGGCAATCGACGCAATCCAGTTCGATCGCGGCGCGCGGCTCGGCGTAGAGTTTTCCGCCGCCATGGCTGTCCTGCTCGAAATGGCAATCGACGCACTGCATTCCTTTTTGCAGGTGAATGTCTTCGAGGTGCGCGGCCTTGTCGAATTTCTTCGGATCGTCCGGCGACAACTGTGTCTCCCTTTTCGTCGAGCAGGTGGCCCTGGCGGTCGCGCGCATAGACGGCGCGGAATAGCCAGCCGTGGCTGTGAAAATCGGCGAACTGCGTTGTTTTTAATTTCTGATTGAACTCCGCGCTGCCTGTTTCCGCGAGAAATTTCGCATCCGACCACAACCCGCGCACGGCCGCGCCTTCAGGATTGCGTTCGGAGATTTGGAATTTTTCTTCCTCGCTGGGATTGTCGCTGCTGCTTCGGATACATGGCGTCGCCGTCGGATTCGTTGTCCCACCAGGTGTAGCCGAAATACGTTGCGACCATGTTTGTGCCCGGATGAATGTGGCACACCATGCACTGGCTGGACGGGATCGAGCGCGTGAATTCGTGGCGGATGGGATGCCCGGACTCTTCGCGCGGAATCGTGGGATCTTTCGAGTTGCTGAACCCGCGGTTCCCGAACTGGCGGCGTATTGCGCGGAGTGCTCCGCCGACCGGTCGTTTGCGTAGATCACGTGACATGCCGTGCATCCGCTCGCGCGATAATCGCCGGGCTGATCGTTTGTGCCCGGCAACGAAAGCATCGGATCGAGCAGGCGCGTTTTTTGCAGGCCGAGAAATACCGGATCGGTGCGCAGCTGCGTGCCAAATCCGCGCGTGCCGAGTTTGTCGTCGGGCTTGCCCGCATCGTCGGCGCGGACCGGCTCGCCCACTTCGCCCTTGGGGCCGCCGCCGCGTTCGAATACGCGCAACACGTTGCCGGGCTGCGAAATTTCCCAGCGTTCGAGCGGAGTAATTTCCGGGAGCACGCCCTTGTTCCGCGTTTCTTCCGGTGACGGCGGCGGAATCGTGCGAATCGTTTGCGGCGTGCCGTCGTGCGCGTAGCTTTCGCCGAACCGCGTGTCTTTGTGGGGATACGCGCCGTTGTTGTAGAGCGCCGCGCCCCAGAGCATGCCGCCGGTCGTCATCATGCTGGTCGAAACGTTGCGTACTTCCGAAGTGTGGCAACCGGCGCTGCCGCAGGTTTCCGCCGCAATCCGCAAATCGCCGGGATTGACGAAGCGCACGTACTCGGGACTTTCCTTCAGCCATTGCGTGTACGCGCGCTCGGGATTCGCCGAGCGATTCGCCAGCGCCGGATCGCGCGGCTGCGGATGCGCCTGCTGCTTCACTTGCTCGTATTCAGGGGAAGCTGGCGGCAACGCCCGCTGCGATGCGGACGTCGGCGTTTCCTCCGTGGCAATCGGTGCAGCCCAGGCGCACCGTGCCGGTCGCGTGCATGGTTGGCTCGTCGGTCTGCGTGTGGCAGGAAATGCACCCAGCGCTTTTGCGGTCGGCGTCCGGCCTGCGGCTGGCCCATCAGGCTTGGGCCCGGATTCTGAGCGGCAGCTCGCACGGAAAGTGCTGGCATTTGCGCGGAAAGCATGACCAGAAACAGGCTCGCCATTAGCGCGCACAACGGAAATGCGCGCGCCAGCGGAACTCGTGCCCCGTTATTTTTCGTCGAGCGATTCATCAAACCCTTTTACTCAAGCCGTTCTACGCAGACATCACATTGTCCGTCAAAATTGAAACCGCACATTCCCGAAAAGCGAGAATTGTGTCTTCCCGGAGTAAAGGTCGCGGAATCCCTGTCCCGGCGACAGCGCCGAAGCGCCGCCGGTGATCGAAATATTTTCCGACAGCGGAGGCCGGTACTGGAATCCCAGGCTGTAATCCAGGCCAATGGTGTTGTGAATCGGCGACTCGAACAGCAGCAACTCGATGGGAGCGGTGCGCTCGAATCTGAGATAATTCACGTTCAGCAGAGCCTTCAGTTTTGGCGTCAGGTCGAAATCCGCGCCCGCGTTCAGAATGAAAATCCCCGGATTCACAAAATTCGCCTGGCCCTCCTCCTTGTCCGTGCGAAGACTGGGCAGGAGGCTATTGGGAGAAGTCAGCGCGACGCCCGTGCCCGTGAGGCGAATGCCTTCGCGATTCCAGAAGCTGAAAATTCCGCCGGCAAATGCGGGATCGTCCACGATGGTGTCGAATCCTGTCGCCCGGCCGTCGCGCGGATTTCCGTCACCTGAGGCGAAGAATGCCGAGATTTTGTAACGGGACCAATCTTTGTCGAGCGAAACTTCCGCGGCGGCCATTTGCGCGTTGATAGTGACCGGCACGTCCCGCGATGGGGTTGAGGCTGTCAGTGCCCAGCGCTTCATAGAATGCGTGATTCAAATTGATGCGGCCGAAATGGCCGTTGCCGGTCCAGCCGAGATATGCCGCGCGGATTTCGTGCGGCTGAAAAACGCCGATGGGCGCAGGCCGCGCCAGAAATCCGTTGTCGTCGTAATGAACGCTCGCGATCATCCTTGTTGTAATGGATGCTGAACTGCGTCGTGTAGCCGGGCTTGATGAAATCCTGCATGTAGAAATTCGCGATGATCACCTGCTGGTGGCGCAGGCCGAACGAGTTGAGCCCGCTGTTCGTGTTTTTCTCGAGCAGATTGAAATACGCGGCGTTGTATTCCCAGCGGTCGGAGTGGAGATTCCCGAACACACGCACGCCGGGCTGCTCATCGACGAAAATAAATCCGCGGAAATCACTTGAGAATCCCTGGATGCCCGCGCGCACGGAAAGAAAATCGTAATTCGGACTCAAATCGCGGATCTTATATTCCACGAATGCTTCCTGCAGGCCGAAGTGAGAGTCCAAACGCGTCGTGCCGTCGCGCACATCAATGTTCACGATTCCCAGTTCGCGCACATCCAGGTAGTTCACGTTCACCGCTGGCGTCACGCGAATTCGCCAGTCGACGGGGCGGAACGAGGTGTCGCCATGAAACAGGTCGAAGGAAAATCGCAATGTTTCGCTGGGCGCAAATTGCTCGCCCCTCCCGAAAAAATCGGCGCTGCCGGGCTGCGCCGAGCTGATATTGCTGGTCGCCGGAACGCGCCGCTCATCCACGAGCGTGTCCGCTGTCGCCGTGATGTTCAGGAATGTCTGCTGCCCGAAAATCGGCTCATCACCTTTGAGCCGGTTGCGGTTAAACGGGTCCCACCAATGGCTCACGCGAACATACGGGTATTCGCCCTGGCGGCCGTAGCGATTCCACTCGGGCATGGCGACGTTCCAGCGGTCCGGCATCGTCCAGGAACACTTCCTGCGCCGGGGGAAGCATTTCCGGTGCGACGATCTCTTGTCCGGGCTCGGCGTCGGGCCGGCGGCGCAATTCGCGATAGGAAGGCGCGCTGATCGCGGCTACTTCAATGGTCGGGGCTGGAGGACCCAACTCCGCCTTTCGCGGCAGACGGGAAGGAAGTGCCGCTGGGCTCGCCACGGGAGCGAGCGTCAGTTCCAGGGTCACAACGTCACCCGCATCGAAACGCAAGTCGTCGCGCGTCATTTTCTCGAAGCCATCGCTTTGCACAAGCAACAAATAGGTTCCCGGCGCGAGGTCCGTCAGACGGAAAACGCCATCAGCGTCCGCAGTGATCGTCCGCGTCATTCCCGTGGCGCGATTGGTAATGGCGATCAACGCGCCGACAACGGGGCGCGCAGAGCTTTCCCGGACAATCCCTTGCAATGCCGCCGTGCTTCGCGGTGCTTGGCGGGGAATTCTGCGTTCGCCTTGCGGCGGGGATGGCGGTCCGGGCAACGATTGCGGTGCGCTTGTGGAAAGCTGACTTGGAATGCGTACAGTCAAACGCATGAACATAGGGCTTCCCGCGCGGCGCGACCGTGGCCGACGCGCAGTGACGTGCGCTCTAGCCTGTCTCGCCGCGACGGCCGAGTGGCGGTGCCGCGCGGACGTGCGCCGAACTGAGGCGGTCGCCCGCGTAGCGCTCCCAATGGAAACGCACACCAGCAATAGGCCCAGACATAATCTTCGGATTGTTTCGGATGCGCTGTGCATCCAGGCTATCTCGGCTCTCCTAGTCGTGACTGGTGTTACACAACTCGCGAACTAGCTAACAACAATCCGACACTTGCGGCAAGGTGTTTTGGCCCATGTGCTACGTGTTTGAAACATATGCGAAAGGCTCTCCCCTTCAGAATATTTAAGGTGCACAATTCCATGCGGGCGCTAGAACCGCTATGCTGGCGCCTCGAGGATCCATCATGGCCAGAAAAAAAACGAGTTCGATCAAGCGGGCTCCAAGACGCAGACGCGCCAAAGCCAGCGCTATGACGATGGCGCGCAGAGCCCCCACCGCCGTGCTGGCCTTCGATGTGTACGGAACCTTGATCGATCCCTTTCATATGGAGGAACACCTGCGCGCCGTTTTTGGCAATCAAGCCAAAGAAGCGACAGACCTTTGGCGCAGCAAACAGCTCGAGTTTTCGTTCCGGCGCGGGCTCATGAGGAAGTATCAGAATTTCGACGTGTGCACCGCGCAGGCTCTTCGCTTTGTGTACGGGCAATTCGGAATTCCCATCGACGAAGAGACTTTACGGAGTCTCTTAGAGAAGTATCTGCAACTGCCGGCCTACCCGGATGTGCCAGGCGCGCTCGCGGAACTCGAAGCGCGGGGCTTCCGGCTGGTGGCGTGCTCGAACGGAACCGAGGCCTCGGTGCGCGCACTGCTGGAACGAGCAGGAATCCTCTCGCGGTTCAAGACAGTCGTTAGCGTCGATCCGCTTCGGACGTTTAAGCCGGATCCGGCTGTGTACGGGCATCTGGTGGCCCGGGTGCGAGCGAAGAAAGAAATGGTCTGGCTGATTTCCAGTAATCCATTTGACGTGATTGGCGCGAAGGCCTGCGGTTTGCGAACGGCGTGGGTGCAGCGCGATCCAAGAAAAGTGTTTGACCCCTGGGAATTTCAACCGGATCTGGTCGTGGCCGGCCTCGAACAATTGCCCGGCAAACTGAAATTCACGTAGCGATTCGCGCAAAGCTGCTTTCCGCTCCTATTTGTGTTTCCCGCACAAATCGATTGCGCGGCTTGAGTGCTACCCAGCGATGTGATACCAAAGTTATGACCTTTCATGGGCCCACTCCACAACAAAGACTCACGTAGAAAAATTTCCCGCGGAACATTTTTCGCAATTGTTTTTGCGATGATCGCTTCCCTAGCAGGCTGTGGCGGCGTTGTGGGTAGTCTGACATCCGTGACGCCGCCGCCCACGTCGAAGTCTGACCGCCGCCGCCGTCAGCACACTTGTCCAGACCGCGGCCCAGGCTGCCGATCCCAACACCATGGTCATCGCCGTGGTGGACCGCGGAGGGAATATTCTCGCGGTCTACCGCAAACCCTCCGCGCCAGCGCTCGCCTCCGGAAATTTCGGCGCGCAAGTCGATGCCAATGAACTTGCTGTTTCCCTCGCGCGCACCGGCGCATTCTTCAGCAACGATCAAGCGCCGCTATCCTCGCGGACGGTTCGCTTCATCAGCGGAATTCATTTCCCGCCGGGAGTCACCAACGCGCCAAACGCCGCGCTCTACGGAATCGAAAACTCAAATCGGGGTTGCACGCTCTCGACCAATTTCATCGCGGGACAATCCGTTCCTCCCGCGCGCTCGATCAGCGGCGCGACGACAGGCTTGGGTGTAACAACCGGCAAAGCGGATATAAACGATAGCGATCCGACCGCGGTAAATCCCGGTGGCGTTCCCTTGTTTCGGAACGGGAGCCTGGTGGGTGGCATCGGCGTCGCGGGCGTATCGAGCGATGTCGCGGAATTCGCGGCGTACGCGGCCGCAACTTCAAATGGATTTGGACCGACCCCTGCCGCGCCGGGCGTGGTCTTCATTGACGGTGTGGCGTTGCCATTCGTAAACCAAACTACGCGGCCTGCGAGCGTTGGCGCGGGAAGTTTTACTGGCAGCTTTATCAGTGGCCCGATAGCGAGTCCAGGTCCGCCACCGGAAGGCATGCTGGTCGCGTCAGCAGCAGGTCCCCTCGGGGGACTTTCGATTTCCGACGTAACGCAAATCATCAACAACTCGATTGCAACAGCGAATACGACGCGCGCCGTGATTCGACTGCCCATCGGTTCCTCGCGCGCGTATGGCCATTGCCGTTACCGATCTCGATGGCACGATCATCGGCCTTTATCGTATGGTGGATAGCACCGTGTTCAGCATCGACGTGGCGGCAACCAAGGCGCGCAACATGGTGTACTTCAGTGGCGGCGCGCGGACGGCCGCGGACTTGACGGGAGTTCCCATGGGCACTGCCGTCACGAGTCGCACCATTGGCTACGGCGCGCAACCTTTCTTTCCGCCGGGAATTGACGGCAGCTCCCGGGTCCATTTTTCAATCTCTATCAGCAGGATGTGGCGAATCCGTGCACGCAGGGATTTCAAGTGGCTGGACCAAATCAGAGTGGCATCGTATTTTTCCCCGGCTCGCTACCTCTTTACCGGAACGGAACATTGGTGGGCGGACTGGGTATCAGCGGCGACGGCGTCGATCAGGACGATTACGTGGCTGCGGGCGGCGCGGCGGGCTTCGAGGCGCCCACGGCGATTCGCGCCGATCAGGTTATTGTGCAAGGCGTGCGGCTACCCTATCAGAAATTCCCGACAAACCCGACGAATTAACCCCGCCAAAACCAAGTCAAGAAACAGATTTTGGCTGCTCGACCAGTTCCACGAGCCCTTTTTTACCGTCCCCGGATGTGACCAGAAAGAAATTCACTCGCGTGCCATTGGCTCCTGCGCGCGTCGTGGGATAGATCGGTTCAACGTTGAATCGAGTGCGAAGGATTTCCGTCGCACGATCCACGTCGGTCACATCGATTTCGATTTGTTGGATTCCTTCGCCGAATTTACTTAGAAAACGCGCAATCGCGCCATTTCCGCCGGGTGCTTTCGTGGTGAGAATGTCCAAACGAGAAGGTCTTAAGGAATCTCCAACGAATTCGAGTTCAATTTCGATTACATCCTGGTCAGATGGAGCGTCCGCGAGGGGAGGGAAGTCATTGGCTATCCGAATTTTTTCGAAGGTCCCCGGGGATACGGCAATCCCGACAGTCAATTTGGGCGCAGGCGCGCCATCGCCATACGGGCGCTCGAATCGTTCCTGAACGAGCAGGTTCCGAAATTCTTCATCTTCTTTCAGTTTATCGAGCCAGCCCGAAACTCGCGTCGTTCCCTCCCGGAAAAGAGATTCCGCGGCTTGAACGCGCTGTCGTGGCTCGTTAGCAGCCATGTCGTATAAGTATTTTGTCATCATCGATGGAGCAGTCTCGGGTTGTTCTCGATGTTCAATGCGCTTGTCGCTGCGCTCTCGATTCCTAACTGCCATGAGGGAAATAATGATGGCAATTCCGATGATGCCGCCAACAACTGTTAGCGAAACTCCCGTCGAAATATGCACCCACGGCTCAGCCAGCATCTTTCCGCCAATGAACACGAGGACGATGGCGAGGCCCTTATCCAGATACCGAAAATACGGCAGGATGCCCGCCAGCAGAAAATAAAACGCGCGCAGACCCAGAATCGCACAGACGTTCGACGTGTAGACAATAAAAGGGTCATGCGTGACGCCGAACACCGCCGGTATCGAGTCCACTGCAAAAACCAAATCCGTCGTTTCCAGAACGATCGCCACCAGAAACAACGGCGTTGCCAGCCAGCGGCCACTCTCGCGCACAAAGAGCTGCTGCCCCGCTTCGGATTTTGACATGGGCAGAATCTCTTGCACCCAGCGCATGACGGGGTTTTTCTCGGGATGTAAGGAATGTTCCGCGCCGAACAATTTGAACCCCGCGTACAGCAGGAACGCCCCGAACAAATAGAGAATCCATTCAAATCTGTGAATTAAAACGACGCCTGCACCAATCATCACGCCGCGCATCACGAGGGCGCCGAGAACGCCCCAGAACAGCAGGCGATGCTGGTAGCGCGGGTCCACGCGGAAGAACTGGAAGATGAGCAGGAAAAGCAGAACATTATCCACGCTGAGCGATTTTTCAATCAGGTAACCGGTGAAGAATTCGAGTCCGGGCCCGCGCCCGTGCGAGAAGAAAATCCAGAGTCCAAACGCGACAGAAAGCGCGACCCAGACGGCGCTCTCCAATGCGGCTTCGCGGAGGGAAATTACATGCGCGCGGCGGTGGAGGAGCCCAAGGTCAAGGAGCAGGAAGAGCGCCACGCCCGCATGAAAGGCGACCCACAGCTCCCACGTGCCCATTCAGGCCACGCTCTTTTCGAGGCAGATTTCTTCCAGGGATGTCACTGGGGAAAATCCTCAGTGGTTTGAATCTTGCGCCGCCCGAAGGGATTTCGTGGCGTTCAGATTGGTCAACTCCACGTGTGTTGTTTGGCCCGGGCGCACTGTCACAGGCAAGTCCCAGCGAAGCCGGACATCCCCGGACATCGCCTGGATCCCGATCATGCCGATCCAGTACGTGCCTGGCGCGAGGCCCGCAAAAGATCCGCGGCCTTCGAGGTCCGTGTCCGTCTGGGCTGCGAAGTACTGTTGCTGCGCAAGTTCAAACGTTCGAGTGTCGAGGCGCTGGCGTTGATCGCTGAGTAGATGCTCCCATTTCGGCGATGGGTTGATGTCGCCAAAATCGAGATCGATACCCGCTACGCTTTCCGGCGTGGCCGCGATGAATCTGCGAAGTGCCTCCCTATACTCTTCCTTCTGTTGCTTGTATTTCTCGGGATTGGCTTCAAGGTCTTTCTCTTTGAATTTTGGATCTGGGAAACCGTTGCCTTTAAATCCCATATTGCGCGACATGTAAGCTTTGAAAAACTCGGGCACGTCCAATATTTCGTCAGGGGTCAGGCTCTTTGTAAAATCCGTTCCGACCAGCTGCACCGAGTGGTGCTTCTTCATCCACGCTTTCAACTCGGGCGAAACGGTGAGGCCGTCGACGAATTGTCCGAAGTCGGGAGCAGGTTCGAGTTGCACGGCCTCCGCCCGGATATCCTCGAGGCTCTTGCGCAGGAGGTAAAATGTCAGCTGGCGAACCGGCTCAGGGCGTCCTCCTGTCGGCGCCACGTGCGCGGAGAATTCGACGGACCCGGCCGTCTGCGCAACCATACGTGATGGCCAGGCGATCAGCAGCAGTCCGGCAGCGATGGCGATAATGCGAAGGCGCGATTTCATTCTCATAAGACTCCCCGCGAAGTGTACATCGCCTCGACGGTATTGAAAATGATTCCCCGCGGAGGTGTTTCCGCTCCGTACATGCTATTGGTTGTCGAACCGTGATTGGTTTTGTAGAGAAATCTAGAGCAGGCGGAAATTAACTTCGATGGGAACAATAGTTGGGACAGGTCTGCCGTTCGGCCCATCTGCGGGTTTGAACCGCCAATCCCTTACGGCTTCGATGGCTTTTTCTTCCAGACCAAGCCCCGGGCCCTTAACAACTTCGATTTGGGTGGCATGGCCATCGGGCATTATGACGGCTTGCAGCACAACTGTGCCCTGATATTTCGCCTTGCGGGCCTCTTCGGAATATTTTGGTTCAGGACAATAGACGCACACAGGATACCCAACACCGCCTACCCCGGGTTTGAATGCTCCGCCACCAGTGCCGCCGCCAGAACCCGGTCCCAGCCCGCCGCCGGAACCGCTCCCGATTCCTGTTCCGGTGCCGCTTCCGATCCCGCTGCCGCCGCCCGGCCCGCCGGAATTGGTCATCATCTTGGCTAGCGGGTCGCCGTAATTATCCAGATTGGGGCTCGGAATTTTCAAATCCGGAGGCCCAAGCAGTGTGGCTTCGATCTTTGATTCCGGTTGCGTCTTGACCATCGGAGGGGCGATCTGCGTCATGCTCCACTTGGGCAGCTTGCCCTTGGTCGCAGGAATAGGATTGCGTTCGCCGCCGCCACCGCCTCCTCCGGCCTTGTCTTTGCCAGCCGGCAGTTTCATCGCGTAATCAGAAATATCGATCGGTGTGAGAAGCGTGTTATTGACAGGATTTGCTGTCGCCTTCTTGATTGTGGTGTACAGCAGCGGAGAGAAGATCAGCACCGTGACGCCAATATGCACAGCCAGGGCAATCGCCTGCGATGGTCCAAAGGCTTTGTCCTTGCTCCAGATGTCCCTCACCTTGACCGGTTTGCTGGTTACATTCAGTGGCGGCAGTTTTGGAGGCGAAATCAGGTCGCGGATGTTCTGCCAAAGCACTCTGGAGGTCGGCTGCCAGTCCACGGTCATGCGCGAAGATACGGCCTTTGGCGTGGGCTTGAACCACTCTTTGAAGTTGTCTCCAAGGCCAGCGCCAAAGCCTTCCGGAGTAAATACGGCGCCCTTCCCGTTGTTAGGCACCTTGACGGGACGCTCGGCAAGGAAATCCTTCAGATTGGAAATAAAGCCGCGGGAAAGTGGTTTTTGCGAGCCACCGAGGCGAGGGGCGGAACTTCCCGCGGGCAGGGTCACCTTGGGTGCCGGTGTGCTTGGATCACTCCATTTGGGCGCTATAGTATTCAACGATTCCTACCTGACTCACTTGCGGCAAAATTACACTTCTTTACGATTCAGCCCCCGCGCGAATGGATGCCCGACGGTGCACGGCTGACATGTCGGCCATTCCATTGTAACATTGTGACGCAACCGCGAGGAAGCAGGTTTCCGGACCAGGTGCTGCAGGTACGGGAGGACGGCCCGCACCCGTATCCAAACTTATGCCCAAAACTATCGACTTGAAAAGCACATTGAATCTGCCGCGCACGGCCTTTCCCATGAAGGCCAGCCTGCCGCAGAACGAACCGAAGCAACTGGCGGAGTGGGAAGAAAAAAAACTCTATCACCGCATCCAGCAGGCGCGCGCCGGTGCGCCGACTTATGTTTTGCATGATGGGCCGCCGTACCCCACCGGCACCATCCACCTGGGCACGGGCCTCAACAAGATTCTGAAGGACATGGTTGTGAAATCGAAGACCATGGCGGGCTTCCGTGCGCCCTACGTTCCCGGTTGGGACTGCCACGGCCTGCCGATCGAAACGCAGGTGGAAAAAGAATTGGGCGGGAAGAAGGGCAGCGTCCCTCCGGGCGAATTCCGGCGCATGTGCCGGGAATTCGCTTCGCGCTACGTGGATCAGCACCGCCGGGATTTCAAGCGCCTGGGCGTGCTGGGACAGTGGGAAGATCCGTACCTCACCATGAGCCCGCAGTATGAAGCCACGATTGCGGATGCCTTTATCACGTTTCTTGAAAAAGGTTACGTCTACCGCGGGCTCAAACCCGTCTACTGGTGCATTACCGACACCACTGCGCTGGCCGAAGCGGAAGTCGAATACGAAGACCACACTAGCCCGTCGATCTGGGTGAGGTACAAGGTCATTCAACAACCTGCACCACCGCTAGTACAGGAAGGCGACTTCTACGCACTCGTGTGGACGACCACGCCTTGGACTCTTCCAGCGAGCAAGGCGCTCGCATTCAATCCAAAATTTAACTATGTGCTAGCTCACAATGTCGAGAGCAATGACACTTACATAGTTGCGGAAGATCTAGTCGGGAGCGCGTCTGAAGCCACAGGCCTGCACCTTGTGAACGCAGCTGGACCTTTTCCGGGGACGACATTCGCAGCAATGAAGTTTCAGCATCCATTTCTCGATGTGTCAGTTCCAGGAATTCTCGGCGAACACGTCACGCTTGAACAAGGCAGCGGGGTCGTTCACACAGCACCTGGCCATGGGGCAGACGACTTTAGAGTCGGACAGGAATATGGCTTGGAAACCTACGCCCCGATTGATGACAACGGCCGATTTACAGAGGGGCTCCCTGAGTACATAGGTAAAACAGTTTTCGAGGCGAATCCAGTAATCATTGACTTACTAATGAAGTACGGAAACCTTGTTCGCGCAGCAAAGCTTTCACACAGTTATCCGCATTGCTGGAGATGCCATAACCCCGTAATTTTCCGCGCCACGGAACAGTGGTTTATTAATCTTGACCGAGGTGGGGCCGGAGCTCCTGAGCCGAAAGGACCTCCAATACGGCAGACCGCCCTCGAGCAAATTGATCTTGTCAAATGGACACCAGCATGGGGAAGTCAACGTATCCATGACATGATCGCCGAGAGGCCGGACTGGTGCGTCTCGCGGCAGCGCTTCTGGGGCGTGCCCCTGGTGATCCTGTACTGCAATAAATGCGGTAAACAATTCGACGACTACGCAGCGCTGCACGCTCTCGTTCAGAAATGGTTTACACGCGAAGGCGCGGACGCATGGTTCACGCATACTACCGAAGAGTTACTGCCCGCGGGGACGCGTTGCAGTTGCGGCGCTTCGGACTGGCGCAAGGAAACCGACATTCTGGATGTGTGGTTCGATTCCGGGTCGTCACATTTGGCCGTGCTCGACCACCTCGATGCCGACGGGCAAAAGCTTCCCTGGCCGGCGGACATGTACCTCGAAGGCCCGGACCAATATCGCGGATGGTTTCACAGCTCGCTGCTGGTCGGCGTCGCGGTGCGCAACGGCGCGCCCTACCGGCACGTTCTGACGCATGGCTGGACGCTCGACGCCAAGGGCCAGCCAATGTCGAAGTCGCTCGGCAACGTCGTGCTACCCACCGAAATATGCGAGAAGTGGGGCGCGGACTTGTTGCGTCTGTGGGTGGCGTCGCAGGATTACACCGCCGATGTGCGCATGTCGGACAACGTGATGACGCAGCTTTCGGAGGCCTATCGCAAGCTGCGCAACACGTTCCGCTTCGCGCTCGGCAATCTGGCGGACTTTGATCCCGTGCGCGACAGCGTTCCGGACGCTGAGATGGAAGAGCTTGACCGCTGGATGCTCTCGCGTGCCGCGGACCTGGTAACGCAATGCCGCAAGTGGTATGAGTCCTTTGAATTTCATCGCGTCTTCCACGCGCTGCATGATTTTGCTGTTGTGGACTTGAGCGCTTTTTACTTTGACGTGCTGAAGGACCGGCTCTACACGTTCGCGCCGCGAAACCGCGCCCGGCGCTCCGCGCAGACGGCCGTGTATCGCATTGCGAGCGCCTTGCTGCGCCTCACGGCGCCAATGCTCGCGTTCACCGCTGAGGAAATCTGGAGGTATTTTCCACGCGTGGCAGGCGATCCGGAGAGCGCCCACATGGCGCTGTTTCCCGAATCCGCGAAACTCAGTATGGAGCGAGATGAGGCGCAGGAAAGAGATTGGCAAACCCTCCGAGCATTTCGCTCTGATGTCTTGAAAGAATTGGAAGCGAAGCGAAATGAGAAAATAATAACTGGCTCGTTGGAAGCTAAGGTGGTGATTCGTTCGAGTTACGCACCAACGATCAAATTCCTCAAGTTCTATGAGAAGTGGCTTTGCCCATTGTTCATTGTCTCGCAGGTCGAAATTATTGATGAGTCGGGCGGGCGACCGTCCGAATCCCAAGATTTCGGTCAACGCACAATAGAAATTCGGCGCGCCGACGGCATAAAGTGCGAACGCTGCTGGAACTATTCGACGCACGTTGGTGAGAACGCCAACTATCCGACCGTTTGCGAACGCTGCGTGAAAGCGCTCGATGAAATTGAGGGCGAGTCTGGCGCTTCGGGGCTCGGGGCTGCGTCCTGATGAGCAGCAACGCCGGCGCGCGCTGGCTATGGCTGTCGCTGGGGGTGCTCGCGGCGGACCGCGCCACGAAGTTTGTCATCGAGCGATACACGACGCTTTCCTTCCGCCGGCCAATTTTTTCGGACATCGTCGTTCTGGTTCACACCCAGAATCCAGGCATCGCGTTTGGCGTGTTTTCCGATTCAAATTCCCACTGGCTCTCGCCGCTGCTTTTGGCGAGCGCCGCGGCCATGATGATTTTACTGGTCTGGCTGCTGCTCACGGGCCGCGCGGGCGGTTGGTTGGCGCAAAGTGGGGTCGCGTTGATTCTCGGAGGTGCGGCAGGCAACGCGCTTGACCGATTGATCCACGGCGGAGTGACCGATTTCCTGGAAGTCCGGCTCGGAACATATTACTGGCCCGCATTCAATGCTGCGGATTCAGCCATCTCCATTGGTGCGGCGTTGGTGCTGATTGAACTGCTCTTCGGCGGGCGGCAGAAGGTTGATTCGGCTGATTGCTTGCACAAATGAAGATCCCCGCCTCTGAAGAGGCGGGCTACAGCAGGACCCTTAAGCGACAGGAGACTGTTGTAGCCCTGGTCTTCAGACCCGGGGAACTTTTTCAAACAGCTCAAGCACACTTAGTCCGCGTACAACCCATTTGTTGCAATTCCAGCTAGAATGCACACGTCATGCCGGAAAACCCTTCCGCGCAACAACTACTCACCGCCGCTTCCGGCGACGCCGGGCGCAGGCTCGACCTGTTCATCGCGCAACATGTCCCCTCACTAAGCCGCACGCGGGTTCAGGAATTGATCGGCGAGGGAAATGTGCGCGTCGATGGTCGCGCTGCCAAATCCGCGCACCGAGTCTCCGCCGGGGAAGTCATTGAGGTGGCGGTCGTGCCCCGGCCCGCGCTGGTGGCTGCGCCGGAAGATTTGCCGCTCGACATTTTGCTGGTAGACGATGATTTCGTCATTGTGAACAAGCCCGCCGGCATGGTCGTCCATGCCGGAGCCGGTCACGCGCGCGGAACGCTGGTAAACGCGCTGCTGCACCGCCTGGGAAAGCTTTCCGGCGCTGGGGGCGCGTTGCGTCCTGGGATCGTGCACCGCCTCGACAAGGATACTTCAGGAGCTCTGGTCGTCGCGCGGAATGACAAAGCCCACGAACATCTTGCCGAACAATTCCGCTCCCGCAATGTACGGAAGATATATCTTGCTCTGGTCCATGGAAAGATGCCGCGTGATTCGGGGACCATTTCGCTGCCCATTTCGCGCGATCCCCACCGCAGGACACGTATGACCGCGCGCGAAAGCAAAGGCAGGCACGCGCGCACGGACTGGCGCGTGATCGCGCGACTGGATCGCTGCACATTGGTGGAAGCCGTGCTGCATACCGGGCGCACGCACCAGATCCGCGCGCATTTTGCAGCGATCGGGCATCCCATTGTGGGGGACACGCTCTACGGCGCGCCGCGAGTCTTGCACGCGGGCAAGCGCAACCTCCCGCTCCTGGAGCGAAATTTCCTGCACGCCGCCCGCATTGGATTTTCGCATCCTTCGACAGGAGCCTGGGTGGAAGTTCTCGCTCCGCTGCCGAGGGATTTGCGAGTATACTTTGAGCAGATTGCAGAATCATTGGGGCGGCGGCATGCGGAGATCGACGCCTCTCTTGCGCCGTACATGGGTTCGTCATGAAAAATCGAGCGATACGCATCGCATTTCCGGCGTTTCTCATCGCCGTGGCGACTGTCAGTGCGCAGCAGTCCCAACCCCCCGCGCCGCCGCAGCCTCTCGACTTGACCAACCGGCAGGGCGCCATCATCCGCAACGTCAACCTGGTGGACGTACTGTTCAGCGTGGTGACCAAGCGCGATAAACTTGTGACGGATTTGACCAAAGAAGATTTCAAAGCGTTTGACGACGGCGCGCAGCAGCAGATTGCCTCGTTCAGCCAGCCGACCGACCTTCCTCTACGCATCGGGATGGTGCTCGACACTTCCAACAGCATTCGCGACCGCTTGAAATTCGAGCAGGACGCCGCCATCGATTTTATTTTCAACGCCATTCGACGGGGAAGAGACCAGGCGTTCCTGATGACATTTGACGATGGCCCTCAGCTGATCAAAGGTTTCACCGGCGATACCGGAGAGTTGCGCGACACCATCCTGAAACAGCGCGCCGGAGGCGGAACGTCGCTCTATGACGCGATCTATGCGGCCAGCCAGGAATTGTTGAATAACTCCCCATTGCCTCCCGGGCCGGACACGGATGTCCGCCGCGTCCTCGTGGTCATTTCTGATGGGGATGACAATAGCAGTAAGCGCTCCCGCGGCGCAGCGATCGAGATGGCGCAGCGGGCCGGTGTCATCATTTATTCGATCAGCACCAGCACGCAGTGGATGACCATCGGTGACGAACGTGATCCGACCAAGCGCATTAGTCGCAAATACGAAAAAGACGAGGCAGATCGTGTCATCGACCAGTTGGCCGCCGAAACCGGAGGGCGCGCCTTCTTTCCTTATCGCGTCGACGATTTGGGACAGTCGTTTCTAGACATTGGCGACGAACTCCGTCACCAGTACGCGCTGGCCTATAGCCCGGCGGGCCGGACGCCGGATGGTAAATATCACACGATTCGCATTCAGGTGGATCGCGCTGACGTGATTGTCAGAGCGCGCAAGGGATACTACGCCGTTCCCACACCCATGTCCCCGACGCCTCCCACCACGCCCTAGAGGCAAAAAATTCTAAATTCTGGACGGATGCAGGATCTTAGGCAGAAGGAATTTGCGACGACGGCTCGGGTATGAGCCCATGCTCGCGCTTGCGGCGCGCGATTCGCAGCTGCAATCTATCCATATACAGGTACACGACGGGGGTGGTGAACAACGTCAGCATCTGGCTGACCATCAATCCGCCGACGATGGTGATTCCGAGAGGTTGCCGCAATTCAGAGCCCGTTCCTGTTCCCAGTGCCAGCGGCAATCCGCCGAGTAGCGCGCACATCGTGGTCATCATGATCGGCCGGAACCTCAACAGGCACGCCTCATAAATCGCTTCTTCCGGGCGCATTCCTTTCTTGCGTTCCGCTTCCAGATCGCAAAATCGATCATCATGATTGCGTTCTTCTTGACAATTCCGATCAGCAGAATAATTCCGACCAGTGCAATGACGCTCAACTCCGTATGGCAGATCATCAATGCCAGGAGCGCTCCCACGCCGGCTGACGGCAGAGTGGAGAGGATCGTCAGCGGATGGATGTAGCTTTCGTACAGCATCCCCAGCACCAGATACACGGTCACCACCGCCGCCAGGATCAACCAGGGTTCTGTCGTCAACGACGATTGGAACGCCTGAGCCGTGCCCTGGAAGCTCGCATGGATGTTGGAGGGCATTCCGATTCGCAGCGTCCGCCGCCTCGACCTCTCTCACCGCGTCACCCAAGCGCAACGCCGTCTGCCAAATTGAACGAAATCGTGACCGCCGGGAACTGTCCCTGATGGTTCACCTGCAACGCCGGTCGTTTTCCGCTCAAATGCGTGAACGCGCTGAGTGGAACTTGCGCTCCAGTTGCCGATCGCACGTAAAGCTGCTGGATGGCATCCGTGCTCTGCTGAAAACGCGGGTCGACCTCCATCACCACGTGATATTGGTTCAGCTGCGTGTACATCGTCGACACCTGCCGCTGGCCGAAGGCGTCGTACAGGGTGTCGTCGATCACTTGCTGAGGAATTCCGAGCCGGACGCCGTGTCGCGGTCGACGACCAGGGTGGCTTGTAACCCTCGATCCTGTTGATCGCTGGAAAGGTCGCGCAAACCCGGCAATTTGCCGCATCGCGGCAAGGACCTGCGGCGCCCAGTCTTCCAGCTCGCTGATATTTTCGCTTTCCAGGGTGTATTGAAATTGCGAACCGCTGGCATGCGCGCGCCGATTTGGATGTCCTGGTAGGCCTGCAGGATAAACCGCCGCCCCAGGGACCGCCGCAAGTTTCCTCCGCAGGCGAGTGATAATCTGGAATGCATTGGCCTTTCGCTCCTCCAGAGGTTTCAGGTCCACCCTGATCGACCCGATATTCTCCGCGCCGCCACCCGTATTCCCCATCTACGTCTCTCGAGGCCGGGTCCGCCTGCACGATATCGAGATACTGCTTCAACTTTTCTCTCATCGACATGAAACGACATGTCCTGCGCGCCCATGATCGGTTCCGTGTAGTCGGCCGGTATCCTGCTGGGGAAAGAAACCTTTGGGGATCACGATGTACAGATAGACGCTCAGGCAGAGCGTCGCTCCCGTCAGAGCCAGCACGAATGGCTGGTGTCGTAAGACCCAGCGGAGCCCGCGCGCGTAGTTATCGAGGGCCCATTGGAAGCCTCGTTCGCTCGCGCGATAGATCCTGCCGTGCTTCTGCTCCGTCACCGGCTTCAAAAATTTCGCGCACATCATGGGAGTGGTGGTGAGCGACACGCACAACGAAACGGCGATCGCCGTGCTCAGGGTCACGGCAAATTCACGGAATAGGCGGCCGATAATTCCCCCCATTAAGAGAATCGGAATGAATACGGCAACCAGGGAGATGCTCATGGAGAGGACTGTAAAGCCGATTTCGCGTGAGCCTTCCATGGCCGCGTCCATGCGGCGGATAGCCGTCCTCCAGACAGCCGCGCGATATTCTCAATCACCACGATGGCGTCGTCGACAACGAATCCGGTCGAAATGGCCAGGGCCAGAAGCGATAAATTGTCGAGGCTGTAGCCAAGCAGGTACATCACACCGAATGTCCCGATCAGGGAGAGAGGTACGGCGATACTGGGAATCATCGTGGCCCAGGCATTCCGCAGAAACAAGAAGATCACCATGACCACCAGCGCAACGGTCAGCACCAGCGTGAACTCAATATCCAGTGACCGAAGCCGAATCGTGACGGTCTTGTCGGCAACCACGTGCAAGGTCACCGACGGAGGAATCGATGCCCGCACTTCCGGCAGAATGGCTTTGACGCGGTCCACTGTTTCGATGATGTTGGCGCCTGGTGCTCGAAATACATTCAAGTTACAATGCAGGTTTGCCGTTGGCGAACCCAGCGTTTCGGGTATCCACAATCCCGTCGCTGACCTGCGCGACATCGCTCAAACGGATGGGTGCGCCATGGCGATAGGCGACGATCAAGGGCTCGTATTGGGCGGCTTGAAGCAGCTGATCGGAATCGGACAAAATCCAACGGTTTCCCTGGTCTTCGATGTTTCCCTTGGGAGAGTTCACATTTGCCGCATGCAATGCTGTGCGAACGTCCTCGAGCCCAATTCCGTAATGAGCCAGCGCCATGGGGTTGACGTCTACGCGGACGGCAGGCTGCGCCTTCCCGCCGAGAGTTACTTGCCCTACGCCATTACCTGGGAGATCTTCTGGCGCGACGATCGAATCCGCGACATCATAAACCCGCCCGATGGGCATGGTGTCTGACGCACATGGCCAGGATGATATCGGGCAAATCGGCGGGATTGGTTTTCCTGTAAGTGGGTTGGCTTGGCAAATCCGAAGGCAACTGTCCCGCGGCGGCATTGATCGCAGCCTGCACGTCTCGGGCGGCCGCATCGATGTTCCGGTTCAGATCAAACTGCAGGGCGATTCTCGTCGAACCGAGCTGGCTGCTCGAAGTCATCTGGGTCATGCCGGCAATCCGCCCGAATTGCCGCTCCAGGGGGGTGGCCACCGCAGAAGCTAATGTTTCCGGACTGGCGCCCGGCAAACTGGCGCGAACGGAGATGGTGGGAAATTCGACTTGAGGGATAGCCGCAACCGGAAGAAAGTAATAGGAAACCCCGCCCGCGAGAAGAATCGCCGCGGTGAGCAGGGATGTCCCAATCGGCCGGCGAATAAATGGCGCTGAAATGTGCATGCGTCAATCAATCCTGGTCAGGATGGAATGTCCTAACGGATCGGGAATTTCCGATTCGATATACCGGCCCGATGAATCATCGTATACGAGACCAATTCAATCTTAAATGGTCCGGCGAAGTTCTTAAATGCATAGTTTTCCGGCGGTTAGGATAAAATCCCAATGCAAAAACTGGAGCTTCTCCAAACCATGGAAAGCCACTCGCGATCCTCGAAAATCGCCCTTTAAGGTAACATTGAACAAGAGCAGATATCGCTGATTTTGTGTCCCGCCCGCAGGATTCGCGCCCACGGAAGCGTCTTTCCCCATAAAACCCACGTATACACAGACGGCTGAGCTCGCCCCAAGGTTCCTTCCAGAAGTCACAATTGGGAACGCGGGTCAAATAGATTTAGTGGGAGTCCTGACGCGCGCTTGCGCGTGAGGCTTTCAGATAGCATAAGCCTCAGCTTGTGTGCTTTCAATTTTCACATGTTCAACACAGCACACAAGCTGAAGCTTGTGCTACTGGTCATTGGTCGGTGCGTAGTAACCGCGCCGCGTGAGAGCGGAGTACTCCTTGTTCTTCATCTCCAGTTTGATTTTCCGGTAGCCGCCGTCGCGGGCCTTGTTGGAAGGCGTGTAACCGATCGTGTATTGGCTGCGCAGCTCTTCAGAGATCTGATCGAATGCCTGTTCCAGATTTTTCTCATTGCGTACGATGATCATGCGCCCGCCGGTCTCGTCCGTAATTTTTTTGGCAACGTTCTCGTCGCCGCCATCCTGGGCAACCAGGAGAATATGGACGACTGTATCCGTGCGCTGCGAGCTTTCGATGGCGTCCTGCAGCCTTAGTTTACTTCCGGTGTCTTCGCAATCACTCAGTACCACAATCGCTTTTCTGCCGGCCTCGCCAGAGAGTTTATCGTGGGCGGCCAGATAGACGGCGTCGTAGAAATTCGTGCCGCCGCTGCCGCTGGTCGGAAGCGGGCCCTGCGCGATGATCACGGAACTGCCGGGAGCATTGATCTGTGCCCGGTGGATGGCGCGGTCCAGCCTGCTGCGATCATCGGTAAAATCGGCCAGCAGGTCCACGTCGGTGTCGAACGACATGACCATGGCCAGGTCGCCCTTGCGCATCACCCGCCCCAGAAAGCGCGAAGCCGCTTCTTTTCAGCGCCGAGAGCATGTAATACTCGCTGCCGCTGGTGTCGATCAGAATGCCCAGGGTGATGGGAAGGTTGGATTCTGCGGAAAAATTGGTAATTTCCTGCAGCTGGCCATCCTCATAGACCTGAAAGTCATCTTGTTTTAAGCCTGTGACGATGGCCTTATGTTTGTCGCGCACCGTGGCAAACAGGTTCACCAGGTTCACCTGCACGCGGATTTGGCCAGGTGGCGCGGCGTAAACCAAGCCACGCGGCAAGCGCTGTAACGCACAAAAGGCAAAGTATAGGACGAATCCGCATTGTATAATTCCCTCCGGGGGCGGTTTGGCCTAGTTGGATGCGCCACCGGAACCTGGGGATGCGTGGAACCAGAAAATGGTTCACACGGGAATAGTGATGGGACAACTATGAAATGTCCACGAAAATTTCTGGCCATGGGACTGGCTGTTTTCCTTGTCGCAGCAGCCTCGGCTATGCCGCAATCGTCGCAGCAACCTCCTCCTCCTGACCAGGGGGCCGACCAGGCGCCTGCGCTCAAATACCCCAGATCCCCGGGCCGTAATTCGCACGAATGTTTCCCTGGTCGTCGTGCCCGTTACCGTCAAGGATAGCTCCGGGGCGCTAGTCACCGACCTAAGGCAGAATGATTTCCGAATCTTTGAAGATGGAGTCGAGCAGCCGATTTCAACGTTTTCCGTCGACCCGTTTCCCCTGTCGGCCGCCATCCTGATCGACGACGATTTGAAAAAAAGCTCGGCGGATAAGGTGCAGAAAACCTTGCAGGCCATCGCGGGGGGATTCAGCGCGAATGACGAAGTGTCTCTGTGGCGATTCGACGAGTTCCCGAACCCATCTCCGAGTTCATCGCCAACAACGACACGCTGATTACACAGTTCAAGCGCATCGACCTGAACAGCGCCATGATTCAGGGGCCGGGGTCGGCGCCATGACCGAAGGGCCGCGCGTCAACACCACACCCGTTGCCGGGCGCGCCGCAGGTTCCTTCGATGGCTGGCCACGCACTCCAATCACAAGCACATTGACGACGCCATCTATGCTGCGGCGGAACAATTGCGGACCGCGCGCACGACCGGCGCAAGATTATTTTCCTGATCTCCGACGGCCAAAACGCGAAAAACAACACGCACAGCTACGATGAGACGCTCAAACTGCTGCTCTCCAACGGACATTTCCGTCTACGCCATCGGAGTCGGTGAGGCCATCTCAACCGAGGCATCACGTTCCTCGGAAACAACGTCCTTGCGAAATACGCCCACGCCACCGGCGGAGACATTTTCTACGCGCCGACGCCGCGAGGAACTCGAAAACCTCTATTCCCGTGTCTCCGAGCAGGCCCGCAATCAATACACGCTTGCCTATTCAACGGCGGCAGGACCGACCGCTCGAAGATCTATCACACCATTGAGGTCCGCGTGAAGCGCCCGGGACTGACTTGCTCGCCCGAGATGGCTATTACCTGAACTCTACTCCCTAGCAGAACGAAAGCTTCCGCCGCTCGGTGGCGCCGGCGTCCCGCCGGCGGTTTTATGCCCCTTTGACACTGCGCCAGTTCGCCGGCGAGACGCCCGCGCCACGCAATGCGCTCTTCGTCCTTCGAGAAATGTTTCTCACGGGAACGTTTTCTTTTCGAAAATTAATTTTTTCGATGGCAGCCCGCCGGAATTTTTTCTTGACTTCCTTTCCGTTCACTCGTAAAAGGGCGTTATGCGAGTTGTGGAAGCGCTCGCTGCTCCGAGGGGAGAACGGTTCACGGAGCGATTGCGCGAATCAGGCACAAACGGGAAACGCGGTACAACGAGTCGGTCTGACGGAAACGTTTCCAGGCGGGGCGAACGCTGAGGCGGGCGCCCCGTTTTATTTTCGCCGGATCTCGGGTGAGCGCCGGTTATTCTTCGCCGGAGGCGCTGGCCGCCGCGCCTTGCTCCCGCGCCGGGCAGATGGATTCGAAATCGCAGGACTCTGCACCAGAAGCCGGGCTTCGCGGGAAACTCGCCCGGCGCGGATGTCCGCGGCCGCTTCCTGAATTTCCGAGCGCACTTTGTTGAGCTTCTTGTCGTCGCGCGTCGCGCTCACGGCCTGATTCGTTCTGCAGGAAGTAAAGTGTGAGCCGCGCGGGATTCCAGTCGAATACTTCGCGGGCCGCCAGAGCGTACGCGCTCAATTGCATATCCTTTTTCGCCTTGTCTTCCGTTTGCGGCTTCCCCGTCTTGTAATCCACGATTTCTTCCTCGCCGGGAGCGAGGCGGTTCACCTGGTCCATCCGCCCGGTGAGGACCACGTTGTTTTCCATCGGCAGCTCGAATGGTCTTTTCCTGCGCGATCACTGTCGGGAGGCGAGGCCAGCGTGCTCGCGTGGAAGGCGCGCAATTGGGCCAGTCCGTCTTTCTTGTATTCCTGTTCCTGATACTCGTCTTCGAATCCGGCCGAGGTCCACTCCAGTTCGAATTTCCGCGCCACTTCCTCGAACGGCAGGATTGTCCCCTTCGCCAGTTCGCCGATGAAATATTTGATCGTGTTGTGCATCACGCTGCCAAAACTCATGGCCGCCGCGGGCCCGCCGCGAAGTCCCCACGCGCGGCTGAACAGATATTTTTGAGGGCACGCATTCGAGCGTGCTGATCGCCGAGGGGCTGAGCTTGCAGCGGCTCCGGCACCGGCGGGCGGTACGTCGCGGCCCATTCGCCGATCCGCGAACCGACGCGCGCGTTGCTCTGCGGCATTTCGAACAGCGCGGGCGGCTCGATCGGGTGCTTGCGGCTGCTCGACCGGGGCCGGAGCGATCTGCTCGACGTCGCGGCGCTTGATCTGCGCGTCCATCAGAATGTCGTCCAGAAACGGCGAGGGCTTCGAACGCTTGTTCTCCACCGTGTTGAGCGTAAGCCGGTGCCGCGCGCGCGTCACCGCAACGTAAAATAGCCGGCGCTCTTCCTGGATATGAAAACTTCCCTGCGGCTGCTCTTCCTTCATCAATTCGCGGGGGAATTCGAGCACGCGCGGCTTTTCCCCGGCCGGGAAACCGCGGCTGACCAGACGGAGCACGTAGACGTGGTCGAATTCCAGCCCTTTGCGGCGTGCACGGTCATGAGTTGCACGGCGTCGCCCGATTCCTGCTCGAGGTTGATCGACCCGCCGGCCTGCTCGAAATAATCCAGGTATTCGACAAATTCCTTGAGGCGCTGCGTTTCGCTTTTGGGCTGCCAGTCGCGCACGAATTGAGCGAGGCGGTCGAAATATTTTCGGTCCTCCGCGGCAACGGCGGAGTCAATCTGCAAAGCTTCGGCGAGTTCGTCGAACAATTCGGTCGCGGTCAAGGCCCGGGCCTTCTTGCGCATTTCGGTGATGAGGTCGGCGAGTTCGCTCAGTTGACGGTCCCCGCCGGAGAAGGGAGGTTCGCCTTGCGCGGCGAGCATCGTGTCCCACAGAGACACGCCCTTGCTCTTCGCGGCGCGTTCGGCAAGACGCACCAGGTCCGAGGCCTGAGACCCCATGCCGGCATCGCCAGCACGCGCGCGCAAGCGACGTCATCCGAAGTCTGATCGATCAGCCGAAGATAGGCGATCAAGTCGCGGACTAAACGGTGCGAAAGAATCGAGAGATTCTTGATGACGAAGGGAATCTTGCGGGACTTAAGCACTTCCACGAGTTTGTCGCGATGCGCATGAGTCCGGTACAGCACGGCGAAAGTGCGCCATCTGGCTCCGGCGCGGTGCAGCCGTTCGATTTCGCCCGCCACCCATTGCGCCTCGGCGATGTTCGACTGCGTGCGTGACGATGCGCACCTTGTCCCCATCTTCGCGGACGGCCGTGAGCGGGTACTCCGGAATATTGACCGGCTTTTCGTTGTGGCGGATCGCCTGGCCCGCCACGCGCAGAATTCGTCCGGAGGAACGGTAATTCAGCGTGAGCGGCCTTAACAAATTGGCGCGTGCGACCGGTGACGCGGCAAATCGATTCAGAA
Organism: Terriglobia bacterium; assembly: GCA_963705015.1. Lineage (GTDB taxonomy): Bacteria > Acidobacteriota > Terriglobia > Acidiferrales > UBA7541 > Palsa-360. Next base: position 1,996,680 of record CAVPIN010000002.1, on the reverse strand, counting down.
AAATCGTGAAGCTGCCGAACGACGCCCCGCGAAAACGGTAAATGGCCTGCCGGTGATCGCCCACCACCACAAGGTTGGGACGCTCGCCGCCCAGCTGCCAGAGCAATTCGAGTTGAGCAATGTTCGTGTCCTGGAATTCGTCGACCAGGATGTAGCGATAGCGCGTGCGAAGTTTTTCGCGCAGCGCTTCGTCCTCGCGGAGCCGCACGACGGCATCCATGATCTGCGTGCCAAATGTAAGCAGTTTGCGCTCGCGCAGCAGGAGGTCGCTCGCTCGATAGGCCCGCGCAATTTCCTGCAGCTTGGCAATTTCCTCGTCGCGCAGGGCGCGTTCGTCCTCGGGCATCGCGGCGCGCACGCGGCGAAAGTTCTCCGCTTGCTCGTCGGCGTAGCGCTGGTACTCATCGGGGGAGACCAGTTCGTCCTGGCAGCGCGAGAAAAAATCCACGAAATCGCCGAGAAACTGCCCCGGCTCGGCCAGATGCCGGTAGCGCTCGAGCTGCAGCAGCGGAAGATTGCGCCGCAGCAGGATCCAGTGGTCGATCGAATCGATGGGCTTGAGATCCGGATTGATTTCCTGCAGCAGTGCATTGCAAAACGAGTGGAACGTGCTGAGCGTGACCGCCTCGGCGCGTTCCGCTTCTGCTTCTCCGCGATCGCGCGACGCTGCGACCACGCGATGCTTCATTTCCGCTGCAGCCTTGTCGGTAAACGTCAGGCCGAGAATTTCCTTGCCCGTCAGTTCCGGCTGCGTGTCGAGCAGATAGCGGATGCGCTCGGTGATGACGCGCGTCTTCCCCGTGCCCGCCCCGGCCACCACCACCAGCGGGCCTTCCCCATGTTGCGCCGCCGCGCGCTGCTCGGGGTTGAGCTGAATTCCCGGCGCCGGCGCGCTTGCGTGATCGAAGAGGTCAGTCATGAACTATGCTCTTAACAGGAATGGTATCATGGACCTCCCGTGGGCCATGGTTGACGCAAATTATTTTATAGCCAGCCTGTTATAGTTGGCACATACGATGCCAACTTAGATAACATGAATGTTAGGCAATAGGGGGTACGGTATCGACGGAATACGAAAAATCGAAAGAAAGAAAGACGAGGACAAATCAATGGAACATCCCCAGAATGTTCCCATCGTAAAGGAACTTCCCATCGAGCGCATCTTCCGGAAGGTCGCGGGCAGAAAGATGACGGAGCCAGAGAGACTTTGTTTTCATCTGAAGCCTGAACTAAAGCCGGATCGAAAAGCGACTTAGGACAAGACTCCATCGGAACCAGAATGAACCACTCGTCGTGCCTTGCCTAATCTCCCCTTATAATAGAAGATGAATTTGTCGTGGAAGTCCGCCCTTGCGGATCGTCATCGCCAGGAGTCTCGTCATGGAGCCAGCTGTAATACTCAGCGCGGTCCGCACGCCCATCGGAAAATTTCAGGGCGGGCTTGCGCCGCTTTCCGCGCCACAATTGGGCGCAAAAGTCGTCGCTGAAGCTGTGCGCCGTGCGGGCATCGAGCCGAAGTCGGTGGACGAAGTTCATCATGGGCAATGTTGTGCAAGCTGGGCTGGGACAAAATCCTGCGCGGCAGGCAGGCCTGGGCGGCGGGCTCGACGTGCGCGTCGCGGCCATGACCATCAACAAAGTTTGCGGATCGGGACTCAAGGCTGTGGGCCTTGCGGCACAGAGCGTGATGTTGGGCGAAGCGGAAATTGTGGTCGCCGGCGGGATGGAGTCGATGTCCAACTGCCCCTACCTGCTGCCGGGAGCGCGCACCGGCTACCGTTTCGGCAACGCGGAAGTCGTGGATTCGATGGTGCATGACGGACTGTGGGACGTGTACAACGATTTTCACATGGGCATCACCGCCGAACTGGTGGCGGAAAAATACGGCATCACCCGCCAGGAGCAGGACCAGTTCGCCCTCGAGAGCCACCAGCGCGCCGTCCGCGCCCGGAAATCTTGCTTTATCGAATCTCAAATTCTGCCCATTGAAATCCCCCAGAAAAAAGGCGATCCCGTGGTCATCAAGTATGACGAATCGCCGCGCGAAGACGCCTCACTCGAATCGCTCGCAAAATTGCGGCCCGCATTCAAAAAGGACGGCACAGTAACGGCGGGCAACGCTCCCGGCACCAACGACGGTGCCGCGGCGCTGGTTGTCACCAGTGAACGCCACGCGGCGCGCCTCGGCAAAACGCCCATAGCGCGAATCGTGGCGCAGGCCGTGAGCGGCGTCGATCCCAAATGGATCATGGAAGCTCCTATCTACGCCGTCGAAAAGCTGCTCGAAAAAACCGGCTGGGACCGGGAGAAGGATGTCGACCTGTACGAACTCAACGAAGCGTTCGCCGTGGCCGCGATCGTCGTGACCCGCCAGTTGCGCCTCGATCCCGCGAAAGTAAACGTCAACGGGGGAGCCGTCGCGCTCGGACATCCTATCGGCGCCTCGGGCGCGCGGATTCTGACAACGCTGCTCTATGAAATGCAGAGGCGCAACGTTCACCGCGGCATCGCCGCGCTGTGCCTGGGTGGCGGCAACGCCTTCGGGCTGGCCGTCGAGCGGTAGTGATTGCCCGGACTGACCTGCACCAATATTTGATTCTAGGAGTACGATATGGCCCGGGAACGCCAATCTCCAGATTGGCGGTTTAAGAGACGCCATTCGGGAGAATGGCGTTCCCGGGCCGTGCCCTTGCAATTCACTATGACCAACGATTCTCTCGAAATCCTTTGGCGTGGCTCCGACCCCGCGAAATTTACCGCCCTGCAGGCGGCGCTGCGCGATGAAGAAATCCCTTTCTGGCATACGCAGGTCTACGATCCTGCAGCCGGCTTTCTTTCCTCGCGGCCCTATTATCTGGAGGCCACGCCGGGCTTCGAAATCCGCGTGCATGCGTCCGATCTCCAGCGGGCCAATGGCGCGCTCGAGTGGGTCGAGAGCAAGGAAAACACGTCTAGCGAGTCTTCCAAGTTCGATCACGACCCTCTCACCGCGCGGCAATCGTTGCCTTACGATTGGGATTCCAGGGAAGCGACCTACGAAGCCTGGACCGGCGAAGATGAGCCGATGGCCGAGTACCTCGCGAGTGCCCTGCGCGAAAACGGCATCCCCAGCCGGATTCCGGACGAGCCCGGCCACCGCGTGCGCCTCTGCGTGCGCCCCGAAGATCTGACCCGCGCCCGCGACATCGTCCGCCAGATCACCGGAAGCGGCTAGCCGCAATTCTCAAATTCGCATAATCAGTGAACCGCTCGAGCGAGTAGGATAAGCTTCAGCTTGTCTTCCTTTCCGAACCGACGGAAATCAAAACCAGACAAGCTGAAGCATGTCCCACCCGGATAGCGCAATTCCTATCGCCTAGGCGACTAAGCGACGAAGTCGAAAATAAACGGGCTTCGGGTGAGAAACACCGACTATTCCATTAAGGTGGGCTTACACGCTTGTCCAACAGTCCTAACTCCCTGGCAGTCTTTTCATGTAGAATTCACCGCCAATGATTTGCCCCAGTTGCAAATGCGAATATCTCCCTGGCGTCACGCAGTGTCCCGACTGCGAGGTCGCGCTAGTGGACGCGCTCGAACCGGCCCCGTCGCCTCCTCCGGGAGATGACAGTGTCGTGTCCATATGGTCCGGGAACGATCCGCGAGAGTTTGCCGTCGTAAAAGAAGCGCTTAATAAAGCGCAAATTCCATTCATGGGCCCTATCTCCACCGGTTATTTCATTTTTCCATCCATGCGCCCAAAAATGGAGATTGGCGTTTCCGTTACTGATCGGCAAAGAGCAGAGAAGGTCTTGGAAGACCTCGAAGGGCAGGACGCTCCCGGCGAGCTATCTCCAGAAGAGCTGGAGGAACTCGCACTTCCGGATTCGGGCGGCGTTGACCAAGACGAGATCGCCGGTGCTTCCAGCGACGTTCCGGAAGATTGGGATGACCCAGACCATGTAAGTGAAGTTTGGAACGGGGAGGACGAGGATTTTGCGGATACGCTGATGGCCTGCCTTCGCGAGAATGAAATTCCCTCTCGCAAGTTTGCGGAGGAAAACCACTGGCGCCTCGTAGTTCCCTCCGACCAGGAAGCCCGGGCAAAAGAAATTATCCGCGAAGTCGTGGAAGGTGCTCCACCCGAGTAAGCAGTAGATATTCAACGTTCGCCGGTTCCTGATACCAGCGGCAACCCATGATCTCTTTCGGGGTTTCCTTTACGTCCTTTCCTTCCTATACTTCCTCAGCATCCATCTCCTCAGGAGCCACCATGACAATTGACGCCATCCGCACCATCGGAATCCTCGGCGCCGGCACCATGGGCAACGGCATTGCGCATGTGTTCGCGCGCTCCGGCTACAACGTGATTCTCCGCGACGTCCAGTCGCACTTCCTCGACCGCGCAACGGATACGATCGCGAAGAACCTCGACCGTGAAGTGAAGAAGGGCAAGGTCGCCGAGGGCGACAAAGGGAAAATCCTCGGGCGCATCCACGCCACCACCGAGATGTCTGCGATGGCCCGCGCCGATTTTGTCATCGAAGCAGTCCCCGAGCGCCTGGACCTGAAACTTGCCGTCCTGCAGGAGGCCGACAAATTGCTGCGTCCCGAGGTAATCCTGGCGTCGAACACGTCGTCGATTTCCGTGACCACGCTCGCCGCCGCGACCTTTCGCCCGGAGCGCTTCATCGGCATGCACTTCATGAACCCCGTCCCGGTGATGGCCCTGATCGAAGTCATTCGCGCGCTGCAAACCAGCGACGCTACGTTTCACGCCACCATGACGCTCTGCGAGAGGATCGAGAAAAAACCCGTTGCCGTAAACGACGCCCCCGGATTCGTGTCCAATCGCGTGCTGCTGCCCATGATCAACGAAGCCGCTTTCGCCGTGATGGAGGGGGTCGCCACCGCGGAGGCCGTCGACGCCGTCATGAAACTGGGGATGAACCACCCCATGGGCCCGCTCGAACTCGCCGATTTCATCGGCCTGGATGTCTGCGTTAATATTCTCGACGTGCTGTACACGGGATTTGGCGACTCGAAATATCGCGCTTGTTCTCTGCTTCGCAAAATGGTTGCGGCGGGTTGGCTCGGGCGGAAGAGCGGCCGGGGATTTTATAGTTACTCTGGCTAAAATACGTAGCAGGTGTATATTGAGTCGCATCAAGCGGTGAACTCGAAATCCTGATTCTCTTGAGGAGATAACTCATGCGCCGATTTTACATTGGATTTGTGCTTGCAGCAGGGGCCGCGATGCTCGCGTCTCTCGGGTTGGCCCAGCAGAGTTCAAGCACAGGGCCCTACAAGGTGCTAAAGACGGTCAAAGTTGGCGGCGAAGGCGGTTTTGACTATGTTTTCGCGGATTCTGTCGGACGCCGGTTGTACGCGCCGCGCAACGGTGCCACTGGCCGCATCACCGTTTTCAATCTGGATACGCTGGCGTCGGTTGGCGAAGTTCCCAATGCCGTTGGGCATGGAGTGGCCGTAGACCCCAAGGTAAATCACGGTTTTCTCACGAGCAAACCCGTCGTGATGTTCGACAGCAAGACCCTGGCCGCGATTAAGACCATCGATGTGCAGGGCAGCCCCGACGGCATTTTCTTCGATCCATTTTACGAGCGGGTCTACAGCTTGAGTCACGCCGCGCCTCAGGCGACGGTCATAGACGCCAAGGACGGCTCCGTGGTGGGCACGATCGACCTGGGCGGAGCGCCCGAACAGGGCGTCAGCGACGGCCGAGGCCACCTGTATATCGACATTGAAGACAAGGCTAAAATTGCGGTTGTCGATGCCAAGACGCTTGCCGTGACCACCACATACGATCTCGCTGGCAAGGGCGGCACGTGCGCGGGGCTGGCACTGGACATCAAGAATCGCATTCTCTTTGCCACCTGTCGCAATCCGCAAAACATGGTGATTCTCAATGCCGATGACGGCAACATTCTCGCCACTCTGCCGATCGGCATGGCCACGGATGGCGCCGTGTTCAATCCCGCTACGATGGAAGCTTTCAGCTCGCAATCCGATGGCACGCTGACGATCGTCAAGGAAAAGAGCCCTTCCAGCTTCGAAGTGGAACAAACCGTCCAGACCATGCCGAGCGCCAAGACGCTTGCGTTTGACGCCAAGACGAACCACATCTTGCTGATCGCGGCTGTGTTTGAACCGGTCCCACCCGGCACGCCGCCCCTCGGAAACGGACGCGTGGCCCGCGGCCCCATGGTTCCCGACTCGTTTTCCATTCTCGTGGTCGGCAAGTAATTAACGGACAAAAGGGTGCGGTAAATAGCGAAGCAATGAAGCCCCGGATGCTGTGGGCGAAATAGTGTCGGAATTATGTAATTTAGGAATCCAAAACTTAGACACCTAAGGCTCACCGCTCCAGGAAACGGGGAAAGGGAAAGAAATGGACAATGTGATCGAATTGCACGGAACCTGCGAGGCTGAACAGTGCAAACGAAGCGACCGTGCGATTACGAGCGAAGCCGACAAAGTTGTTGTGCGGAAAAGGAACTATCACAAAGGCTGCGAACCGACCCAACAAGAGCTAGCTGCAAGAGACCGATCCTAACGGTTTTGCACAGGGAGGTGCTTGATGCCACATCCCGCTATCAAATGCCAGAGATGCGGTTTAAGAATTGAAGATTCGGGGGAGGCCGTACAAAGTAGGGAAATTGGAGACCGATCAGTTCGTTTTGTGGGCGATGAAGAGGTATGTAGTTGCGGCCTCAAACTCCAGCGACGTATCAACGCGTTTACATCGCGACCGCAACCGGCGAACTTGGATACTTATGATCGCAAACGATATTAGTTTCTACATGTGGGTTTGTCAAATGGATAAATCAGAGGTAATTATCCCTACAGATCAAGTACAATGATTTGGCGTGACAGGTAGGCGGGTGAGCACTGACTATTTATGTTTCTGAGCGTGGCGGGCACGCCGTAACTCGGGCAGGAAGAATTCCACGATAGGCACAATAACCGTTTTATAGAGTAACAAGAACACTGCGGCCAGCGCGGCCGTAACCAGCAACTCCTTCATGAGGTCCTCACTTTATAAGCGATTCAGCGCGACAGGTGGCATTTCCTCCGCTAATCGTCTCATGAAAGACCGAGAAGCGAACATTATTTCTTCTGCAACATCGGGGGCGAATTCCGGTCGTATCACACTCAACTGGCCAGCCGCATGATTTACTTTGTTCCGCCACGCATTTTTCATGGCTTCCATACTTTGAAAGAGCTGTTCAATGACTGTGAAACTCAGAGAGAAATCAGGCGAAAATTTCGCATGACCACCTGCGACCAACTCTTTTAGTTTTCTCCAAGTCGGGTCCCATCCTCGCTTTGGATCAGTAACCCCAACGGAGTTCCCTAATTCAATAACCCCAACTTCGACTACCAGCAAGGAATGGAATACGGAAGCACTATAACGAGACAAAGCAAAGGATTTTGACATTTCTTCGATATTACTCACAGTGTCCGGGAAGCGGGCAATTACCTCTTTCCATCCATCTGTGGGAGCCTCGAAATAGATCCTGCGTGCCTCGGTGAGCCTGAAAAACACATTTAACGCTAATTCATCTTCCAGGCGAGTCATCACCTCTGTAGCCATGGTCTGCAATGTGGTGTCAGCGCGTTGCCATGTGGACATGAGTTCGGCGTTATTGATAGTAGCTCTCAATCGTAGGACTGCGATGGCCGTCATAGGCAAATGCGGCTGGCAATGTTCCAAAAGGTCAGACAAGTGTGTTTTTAGGCGGGTTAGTAATTGAGAATCATTCCTAACGTCATAATCGGGCTCTTGTTGATCTTTATAGAAGATTTGCATGTTCAAAGCTGTCAGTGCCGTGGCTCCCTTGACGTATGCTTCGGCGTATGCCCGTAAAATGTCCAAAAGAGTTACCACCCTCTCGAAAGGGAATGGCGCTTGACGTTGGGCACACATCGGCATACACTCCGTTCTGCAATGGAGCGTAACGGAACGCAAACGCGCAAAACGCTTACTCCCTCCGCCAAGACGAAGAAGCGTATGCAGCCATTCACGTTTGCCGAGTTCGATAAATTAGTGGACCGCGCCGCTAAGACGCCCTTTCGCAAACCCTCTCCAAAATCGCGTTGAACTGCTTGTTGCCCTCGAAGCGATGATTATACCGGAAGCAGTATTCGTCAAGGTAAGTCTGTAAGTATTCCGGCGAGACCGAGTGATACACCCCGCCAATCCCACGCTTTAGCAGGCTCCAAAGACCTTCAACGCTGTTGGTGTGAATATCGCCGTTCACGTAGCGCCGATGGCTGTGATTGATGCGCTTGTGGGTGTAGCGTCTGTTGGCCGCGACAGTGTTGTAGGCTCCAAACTCATCGGTATAGATCACGCTCCCCGGTATCACGCGCTTGCGAATTACCGGAAGAAGGGTTTCCGCCTTTGCATTCTTGACGACTTTCGCATAGGCTCTGCCGCCACGCTCGACAAGACCGATTACGGGAGTTTTCTTTTTGTCTCCGCGCATCGGACGGCCACGGCCATACTTGCGAACACCGCCAACGTAGGTTTCGTCTACCTCAACCGTTGATCCCTCCAGTCGCAGATCGGGTTCGGAGAGTAAACTGCGAACCTGCCGAAACATGCGCCACGCGGTCTTGTAGGTGACGCCAGTTTCACGCTGAATCTGCTTGGCAGAGATGCCGCAACGTGTCGATCCCATCAGGTACATCGCATAAAACCAAGTCTTGAGCGGAGTGCTCGACTTCTCGAAGATCGTTCCAGCCATCGGCGAAATCATCTTGCCGCAATGGTCGCAGGCATAGGCTGGACGGCCAGTGACGCGGTAATGCTTGCGGTCCAGCTTGCACTTTGGGCAGAATCCGACGCCGCCGGGATAACGCTTCTCTTTGAGGAATTCGAGACACGCCTCGTTATCAGGGAACTTCGCGTCGAAGTCAGCGCGTGTAAATCGGAGTTCTTTTGGAATGTGCTGTGGTACCTTCATTGGTGTGACCTCACGGCCACATACTACTAAATGGGTTACTTGATGTCAAGGGATAATTACCAAATCAGAATAGTATTTGCTTTTTCTTCGCCTTGTGGTATCCTGCCCTCCGCGATGAACTTGGGCTGGCCAGAGCGCTTTGTAGTACACTCCGCAGGACACGCCTGCGTCCCCCGCAGAGTCACGATACGTGACAACTTAGCCTTCGAGGTGAATTTATGACCGACGATAAAACCAAAATGTTGGAAAATGCGATTTCGCAGATCGAAAAAGATTACGGCAAGGGCGCCATCATGCGCCTGGGCAACCGCGACGTGCTGGTGCCGGTCAGCGTGATTCCCACCGGGGCGCTTTCCATTGACGCCGCGCTGGGTGTGGGCGGCGTGCCGCGCGGCCGCGTGATCGAAATTTATGGCCCGGAATCGGGCGGCAAGACGACGCTGACGCTGCACATCATTGCCGAGGCGCAGAAGATGGGCGGGCAGGCGGCGTTCATCGATGCCGAGCACGCGCTCGATCCGGCCTACGCGCGCAAGCTGGGCGTGGACGTGGATAACCTGCTGGTGTCGCAGCCCGCAACGGCGAAGAAGCCCTGGAAATCGCGCAGAAGCTGATCCAGTCGGGCGCCGTGGACATCATTGTGGTGGACTCGGTGGCCGCGCTGGTGCCGCGCGCCGAACTCGAAGGCGACATGGGCGATCCGCAGATGGGCTTGCAGGCGCGGCTGATGTCGCAGGCGCTGCGAAAGCTTACGGCCATCGTGTCGAAGTCGCGCACCTGCCTGATCTTCATCAACCAGATTCGCGAAAAAATCGGCGTGATGTTCGGCAATCCGGAAACCACCACGGGCGGGCGCGCGCTGAAATTTTATTCCTCGATTCGCCTCGATATTCGCCGCATCCAGTCCATCAAGGAAGGGGACCGCGTGGTCGGCTCGCGCACGCGCGCCAAAGTGGTGAAGAACAAAGTCGCCGCGCCGTTCCGCGAAGCCGAGTTCGACATCCTCTACGGCGAAGGTGTTTCGCGCGAAGGCGACTTGATCGACCTGGGCGTGGATCAGGGCATCCTCGAAAAATCCGGCACCTGGATTTCCTTCGGCGGCGAGCGCCTGGGGCAGGGGCGTGACAATGCGCGCCTGTTCTTGAAGGAACACATTGACGTCCGCAACAAGGTCGAGAATGCTCTGCGCAAGAAAATGGGTATTCCTTCGCCCAACGGCGCCAGCAGCACACCGGCCCCTGCGGCACATGCAGAAAAACCTGCTGTTCAAGCCGCTGCGGCAGGGGTTGCTACCGCGGGAAAGCCCCGTCTCACAAAATAAAGCCTCACTCAGGAATTGCGATTCCGTTCCGCGGCTTGGGAAATTGCCCGGCCGCGGAATTTCATTTAGGGTCTCTAAATCAAGCCCGCGCCTGGCTTGCCAAAAAAGCATCCCACGATGTGTGTTTCCTCTTGAACCATGGGTTCGCCTGAGGTACAGTCCCCTTTCCATCGTTCCACGTCTACATGTCCTATTTTCAGGCTAGTACGAAAGTACCTGAGAATGGCCCCGTGCGTGGTACGTACAGTTAGTCTGAATATGCTATTGCGCTGATGCGAAGAAGTTTCTCTACAATAAATACCCCAGTTCGCAGGGCGCAAAGGGAGCGCGAAAGCGGTCCAGAACGGGACATTTTAATGATGCATCGGCCCAGTAACTATCGAATTTTTGCCCTTTGTCTCTGCGCTCTGTTTGCGTGGACTCTCTCCGCGCAAGCTGCCGCGAAACCGCGCGCCCCTCGCGCCACGATCAAGCATACTTCCAACCTGCGCCATGCCTTGGCCGCATCCATGGATCCCACAAAGGATGATGTTGCAGAGTATGACGATCCTGTCGTGCGCAAGGCCGCCATCGAGGCCTTGGGCCGCTATTACGGTTCCGTCGTCGCAATCGAACCCTCCAGCGGGCGCATTCTTGCGATCGTCAATCAGAAGCTGGCCTTTTCCTCGGGCTATATCCCGTGCTCGACCATCAAGCCGGTGATTGCCGTTGCGGCTTTGCAGGAAGGCGTGGTCACGCGCGACACCATGATTCGCGTCGCGCCGCGCAAGTATTTCAATCTCACCGAAGCCCTGGCGCACTCCAATAATGTCTTTTTCGAGGAGCTTGGCCGGCGCATGGGATTCGAGACGGTTTCGCATTACGGCCGCCTGCTTGGTTTGGGCGAACTCGCCGGCTATGAGATTCCGGAAGAGCATCCGGGTGCGTTCCCGTCCGAACCGCCCGCCAATGGCGGCGTGGCGCGGATGTCGAGCTTCGGCGAGGGGATCGAGATGACGCCCTTGCAACTCGGCGCGCTGGTCAGCAGCATCGCCAACGGCGGCACGCTGTATTACCTGCAATATCCGCGGACCGCCGAAGAACGCCAGAATTTTGCGCCGCGCGTCAAGCGCAACCTCAATATCGAAGCCCTGCTGCCGGAAGTGCGCGACGGCATGCTCGCGGCGGTGCTCTACGGAACCGGGCGGCTCAGCTACATTTCCGACGATGAGCAGGCGCTGGGCAAGACCGGGACGTGCTCGGAAGACGGTTCGCGCCTGGGCTGGTTTGCTTCCTATGCCGATCAATCGAATCCCGAAGATCGCCCTGGTCGTGCTGATGCGCGGTCACAGCAGCATCGATCAAGGGCCCCGTGGCTGCGGGAGTTGCCGGGCGGATCTATCGCAAGCTCAACGACGAAAATTATTTTGCCCAGCATAGCGCCGAGGTTCGCACTCCCTCCACGACTGCGGCTGCGCGCCAGTAGCTTCTAAGCGGATTCCACTCCAAAAAGAATTTATGTTTTGCAATCATGCTGCGCGGATGCCTCCAGTAGCACATGCTTCAGCTTGTGTGCTTTTGGTTTTGACGCTTCAAGTAAATGCCAAGAGCAAACCAAAAGCACACAAGCTGAAGCATGTGCCACTGAAAACAAAAAGGCGGCCTGATCCTTCAGGCCGCCCTCTTTACTTTCGATTTTAGCTGTTTGACCTACCGCACTTCCCAGGTATCGCCGGAATTCAGCAGCTTGGCAAGATCGCCGGGGCCGCGCTTGGCGATGACGTCCTGAATCTGCTTGGACATTACATCCTCATAGCGGGCGCGATCCCAGGAGCGCAGGACGCCGATGGGAGTGGGGAAGCCGGGCATGTCATCCATCTGCGCGAGCAGGAACGCATAAGCCGGATTCGGATGGGTCTCATCGTGAACGAGCAGATCCTTTTCCGTGAGTCCGTTGCCGTTGCCCAGATGGACGACCTCGAGTTCCATCCCGTTGAGGCGAATGCCCATGTCCCGGTTCTTGCCGTAGATCAGCGGCTTGCCGTGCTGCAGGTGGACGACGTGATCGACGCGAGCGTCTTTCTCCGTGAGGTCGAACCACGCGCCGTCGTTGAAGATATTGCAATTCTGCAGAATTTCGACGTAGGCCGACCCTTTGTGCGCCGCAGTTTTCTTCAGTGTATCCTTGAGGTGCTGCTGGAAAACGTCCACGGAGCGCGCCACGAACGACGTGTTGGCGCCAATCACCAGGCCGAGCGGATTGAACGGCGTATCCGCGGTGCCATAGGGAGTGGACTTCGTTTTCTTGCCGAATTCAGAGGTCGGTGAATACTGGCCCTTGGTCAAGCCGTAGATCTTGTTATTGAACATCAGCACTTTGATGCCGACGTTGCGGCGCAGCATGTGGATGGTATGGTTGCCGCCGATCGCGAGGGAATCGCCGTCGCCGGTCGCCAGCCAGACTTCCAGTTCGGGATGCGTGATCTTGACTCCGGTGGCCACCGCCGGACCGCGGCCATGGATGGTGTGAAAGCCGAACGTATTCATGTAGTACGGGAAACGGCTGGAACAACCGATCCCGGAAATTACGACGAACTTTTCACGGGGAATCCCCAGCTCCGGAAAAACGGATTGCACGGCGGAGAGGATGGCGTAATCTCCGCAGCCCGGGCACCAGCGGACTTCCTGGTCGGTCTGAAAATCCTTCTTTGTAAGTACTGGCATCGATGTCGTAGTCATTGTGTTCTGGTCTCCAGAATATTTTTTCGGGCCTTAGCCCAGGATTTCTTCGATCTTGGCTTCAATTTCCGACTGCTTGAAGGGCTGCCCCTGAATCTTGTTGTAGCCTTGCGCGTCCACCAGGAACTTTGCGCGCAGCATCATCGACAACTGGCCCATGTTCATTTCCGGGACCAGCACCTGCTTGTAGCGGCCCGACACCTCGCCCAGATTTCGCGGGAAAGGATTAAGGTGGCGCAGGTGAACGTGACCGATGCGATGACCCTTGGCGCGTGCTGACTTCATCCCTGCGGTAACCGCGCCATAAGTCGAACCCCACGCGACAATCAGCAAGTCGCCGTCGGGATCGCCGGCCGGAACCAGGTCCGGAATGTCTTGAGCGATGCCCTCGACTTTGGCCGCGCGGATGCGAACCATCTTTTCGTGGTTCATGGGTTCGTAGTTCACGTTTCCCGTGACGTCCTGCTTCTCGATACCGCCAATGCGATGTTCGAGTCCCGGGCGTGCCCGGGATGGCCCAGGGGCGGGCCAGAGTTTTGCGGATCACGCTTGTAGGGCAGGAATCCCACGGGGTCGGTTGTGAACTTCACCTGGATGCCCGGAATATCATCAACGTTTGGAATGCGCCAGGGTTCGGCGCCATTGGCCAAATATCCGTCGGACAGGACAATGACGGGAATCATGTACTTCAGCGCAATGCGGGAGGCTTCTACGGCGATCCAGAAGCAGTCACCGGGTGTCGCCGGCGCCAGCACCGGAATCGGAGCTTCCGAATTGCGGCCATACATCGCTTGAAGCAGGTCCGCCTGCTCGGTCTTGGTGGGCAGGCCAGTCGAAGGGCCGCCGCGCTGGATGTCGCAAATCACAAGGGGCAATTCCACCATGATGGCCAGGCCCATCGCTTCGGTCTTAAGCGCCATACCGGGACCTGAGGTCGTCGTCATTGCCAGTGCGCCGGTATAGGCCGCGCCAATTGCCGAAGTGATGGCGCCGATTTCGTCTTCGGCCTGGAACGTCATCACGCCGAAATTCTTGTACATGGAAAGCTCGTGAAGAATGTCGGAAGCGGGCGTGATCGGATACGAGCCGAGGAACAACGGAAGATGCGCTTTCTGCGATGCGGCCACAAAGCCCATGGCCAGGGCCTGATTTCCGCTCAGGTTGCGATACGTGCCCGGCGTAAGTTTGGCGGGCGGGATTTCGTAGCTGACCTGAAATGCTTCGGTCGCCTCGCAATAATTATAGCCTGCGCGCATGGCCATCTTGTTGGCTTCGACCAGCAAGGGCTTGTTCTTGAATTTGTCCTCAATCCACTTGTAAGTCAGATCCATGGATCGGTTATAGAGCCAGTAACACATGCCCAGCGCAAAGAAGTTCTTGCAACGGTCCATGGTCTTGGCATCCATGCCCAATTCCTGCAGGGCGGCGCGAGTCAATCGCTCGAGGCCTACGGGAAACAGGCGATAGCCATCCAGCGAATGATCCTCAAGAGGATTCGAGGTCACCTGCGCCTTGCGCAGGTCGTTGTCCGTGAAGGCGTCGCTATTTACGATCAGGATGCCGCTGGGCTTGAGGTCGCGGATGTTGGTCTTGAGAGCGGCGGGGTTCATCGCCACGAGCACATCTACAGAGTCGCCGGGGGTGAAAACGTCGCTGGAGGAAAATTGTATCTGGAAGCCGCTGACCCCCGGGAGGGTCCCCGCAGGAGCTCGAATTTCAGCGGGATAATCCGGGAAGGTGGCTAAGTCATTTCCGTACAATGCCACGGTGTTTGTGAACTGGCTTCCTGTAATCTGCATTCCGTCGCCGGAGTCTCCGCAGAAGCGGAGGACGGCCTTATCAATGACTTCGCGCTTATGCGCGCGGACGACTGGGTCCGTAATTGTAGCCATGGCTTGGTAAGACTCCCATCCTAATTATGAATTTTAACCACGCGGTACGCCCCGAGAAGGATCATCAGTTGCGGGATCCGAAGTTCCCCAGAGGGCTTCCAATATGTAAGGATACCATGAATGATTCCGTTTTCGTAATGCGTTCCCATAAGACATAGACATCGATGTTCCCAATCGGGCATGGCTGGACGGATGTGCATGTGAATGCGCTTCGACTGCTGAGAAAGTGCTCCGACGCTTCCAAGGAGCGAATTATGGCGGTCGCATGAAGCGTTGATCGGCAAAGACCTCGCCACGCTTTAAGCCAAACATACCAAACAAACATCCTGCCCGCGCCCTTAGAAACAATTGACTTATCCGTTGGCGGTATGCTACCCATACAGGTCCCGAGATTAGGTTCCAACGACTGGATGTCCTCAAAACCTCAGCGGATCGAAATCGTGCTGGAGACTGTGATCGAGAGCATCGCTCTCGCTGAGGAACTGGCAGTTCGTGTGGCTGCTGCGGCCGGTTTCGATGAGGATGATCAATATAAAATTGGCCTGGCCGTCCACGAAGGCGTAATGAACGCGTATCAGTATGGGAACGAGCAGCGCCGCGAACGAAAAATTCGTCTGGCCTTCGAATTACTCCACGAAAAGCTTGCCATCCGCGTGACCGACCAGGGTACTGGATTCCGGCTCGAGGATGTCCCCGACCCCCGGGAAGACGAAAATGTTCTGGGTGATTCAGGCCGCGGAGTCCTGTTGATGAAAGCCTTTATGGATGAGTTTAACGTTCTGGTGAGCGCCGCCGGGGGTGCTGAAGTGGTCATGGCTAAGCATTATCGAAAACAGAGTTCCCATGCGATTTAGCGCGCTCAGCTCCTAGTCCGATGCACACGAAGAAGGAATCGCAATGAGCATCACAGCGGCCAGCCGCGAGATCGGCGGCGTCACAGTAATCGACCTCGACGGGCGGATTACGCTGGGGGAAGGCAGCGCGCTCCTGCGCGACCTCATTCGCAAGAACCTTGACGCCGGTAATAAGAAAATCGTGATGAATCTGGCTGGGGTCGGCTACATCGACAGCACGGGACTCGGAGAACTGGTCAGCGCCTACCGACTGGTGAAAAGCCAGGGCGGGGAACTGAAGCTTCTCAACCTCAATAAGAAGGTCAGCGACCTCCTTCAAATCACCCGGTTGTATGCAGTCTTCGACATTCACAACAATGAGGCCCAGGCGGTCTCAAGCTTCCACATTTAACGATGTGACCGACCTTCGATGTCCCCACGACCGGGCCTAGTCCCAAAACGGGAATTAGTCTAGACAGCCGCCGATTTTTGGTGTATTCATTGCCCGCTTTTGTGGGTCCTGTAATTCCGTAGGTGCTCGGAGGTCCGCGGCAGTTCATTTTGAACACTCACGTTGAACGGCGGATGTTTTTCTACCACCGACTGGTGTTACGCCCGGCAAATAGCGACCGCTCATGAAAGAGGAGTAACGAAGTTGAGCAGAGAACAAGGTGTAGTGAAATGGTTTAACGCTTCCAAAGGCTATGGGTTCATCCAACGCCAGTCGGGCGAAGACGTGTTCGTGCACTTCTCCGCCATCCAAATGGACGGATACAAGACACTGAACGAAGGCCAGATGGTCGAATTCGAGGTCAAACAAGGCCCGAAGGGCTATCAGGCTGAAAACGTCACCGCTGCATAATCGGGTCCGTGTTCTAAGGGCCTTATCCGCGCCAGCGGACAAGGCCCTTTCGCTTTTTAGGGTTGCGGGGATTTCGTAGAGGCCGTCCGGTTTATGGACGTGCAGTCTTTGCCTTTGATCCAGCCCGGCATCCATGCATCATGTGGCTGTGTAATCTCCTTCCAGTCCCTCGTAAACGACCCGGAAAATTGATATTGAGTTGGATGCCCGCATAGCCCCTTCCGGACTGGGTTCATCCAGATATACCAAGCGACCGCCTCAGGGGAGTCTTTCGGCCGGAGTATGTGATCGTAGAATTTCTTCTGCCAGAGCGGCGCACCACTACCTTCCGAATATTCGAGGCTCGTGGCCCGTTTGAATATGCTAACCAATAGCAGTAGGTCGCTGTCCGGTGCAATCCCCTCGACGAGAGCATGAAAATGGTCAGGCATTACGCAGAACGCGTGGACCGCATACCCGCATTTCTCGGCCGTGCGTTTCAGCTGATCGATCAGCCTTTGCGCATTCTTACTTTCAGAAAAGACGCGCCTGCGGGATTCACAACAAAGGGTAATGAAGTACAAAGCGTGTCCACGATAGCTAATTGCAGGGAGTCGAATATTCTTTCGGCGAAAGCGCATGGCGACGAGACGCCTTTGTAGAGGCGGTTCGGCGATTTGTGCCGAACCGGCAGTTTTTGAATTGTACCCTCTGAACGCGCGATTTTCTAGGATGGCGCGACCGATGCCCGGTCCGATAAACCCGGACCGGCCTCTACGAAACCAAAATCCAAGACGGCGCTTCACGGTGGACCGATCTAGTGGTTTCATCCACTCACGACCCGCCTCCAGGCGAATTGGAATGATTGCATGAAACTTGTGATACGATTGGCTTCTCGGAATCAACCGGAGGAATAATTCAGTGGCGCAGCATATCTTGCGCAAGGACCTGAAGAAGGACGAAATCCGCGAGAAGTTTGTTCACGGAGTCGAGTCGGTCGCTTCGCATCAACAGATGTTGTGGATTGTGGTTACGGCAGCGCTCGTCGTGGCGCTGGGAGTCTTTGGCTGGAGCAGTTACACGCGGCGGCAGACCGCCAAGGCTTCGGCGGCATTGGACGACGCCATGAAGATTTTCCAAGCTCGCATCCGCGCGCCCGGTGAACCGTCCGAGCCCACCGAAGTCACCTACGTCGACGAGAAGAACAAATATGGCGATTCCGAACGGAAGTTTCTCGAAGTCGCCGGCCAGTATGGAAGGACGCGGCCGGGACAAGTGGCGCGCTATTACGCTGCCCTCTCGGAAGCCCAGCTGAAAAAATTTGCGGATGCCGAGAAGAATCTGCAGCTGCTCGATTCCAGCTCGGATGAGAATTTGGCGGGCCTCGCCCGGTTTCAACTGGCAGGCGTTTACGATCAGGACGGCAGAGGGCAGCAGGCCGTGGACCTATACAAACAATTGTCGGACAAACCCACGGTGTTCGTGCCCAAGCCGCTAGTTCTGCTCACTCTCGCGGAACACTATCGCAAGACCGATCCCGCGCAGGCCACGAAACTCTACAATCAGGTCAAGCAGGAATACCCGGACGCGGCGGAGCAGGCCGATCAGGGCCTCGAGTTACTCAACGCCAAAAGCTGAATAGTTCCTTCGTAGCGGCGCAATCGTTGTTTCCTAAATCCGTGGCGGTTCTGATCCCCCACTTTACTTCTCCGGCGTCTTGGCTTTGTCATCGTCATCATCGTAACTTTTGGGATTAAATTGGGTCATGTATTTCATTTCCTCCGGTGTCATTTGGGGCAGATGCCGGATGAAGAGGACGAGCTTCCACGTATCTTCCGCACTGTGAGACGACCCCCAACCGGGCATGCCCGTCATGCGCACCCCGTTGGTGATGATGTAATAGATCTCCCCATCGGTTAGGTCTTGCGTTTGCGCCAGGCGCAGATCCGGCGACTTGGGATAGAGGTTCGGACCCATTTCCGAATTCCCGCTGCCATCATTCCCATGGCAGGCGGCGCAATGATCGGCGAAGTGCTGGAGTCCGGGCGTTATGTTCTCCGGTGTGGCCGGGTAGGGATTCTTCGCGTTCTTTGCGCTGGAGGGAATTGCCCAATCCCTCGCGGTGCGTGCGACAATCGCTTCGAGCGCCGATGGCGGATCTTTTGTGCTGAAGCCTCGCCGGATCAAGACGCCACCATAAGCAACTCCCGCGACCACAACCGCTAGCAGAACCCAGAGCACGGCTTTCGGAATTCTCATTGTTGCCTCCCCACCACCATCCTGAATTCGGTCGATTATTGTACCTTTTTTGAAAATGGTCGCAAACGAATGAACACTGCCACGCCGGCCGGGCGCGAGCCATACACGGGTTTCAGACCGTCCGCAACGCCATAGGCTGTCACCTGCGCTCCAACTGCCGAAGCCACGTCCGGGATCAGGCGGAAATCGCGATCATACCCAAGCGTGTAGGCCTGCACCCGCCCGATCGGCTGCTCCCGGAAGTTTGGCGGGAGCGGATTCTCACCCAGGATCAATTCGCTCGACCGGTCCACATTTTCGATGCGCGTCCAGACGTAGTTGCGAGACTCGAAGCGCAATGTCGATTCCACAGTATAGCCGTTGAAAATCGCATTGTCCGGCACGGATCGTGTGCGTCCCCATATCCATGAGCTGGACCAATTGCCATCGCCAATCGGGCGATTGTACATGACGGAAGCCGTCATGCGTTCCTGATTCTCATCAGGAGAAAGCGCTTCGGGGCTGGCGATCCGCGCATACGAAAATTGCCCGCTCCAATTCTTCCCCGGCTGAACGGTCAATCGATTGGACCAGGAATCAATTTTCCCCTGGGCAATATTCCAACGGTTTTCGTTCGGCTCACGCCCGTGAAACCCGGAGGCCTCGATCCGGACGATTCGATACGTCAGGCCAACGGTGACCACATCCTCTGCAATATGTGTGGAGTCTTCTTGGTGATGGGCCAGAGTCGCCACCGGATTCTCCGCGGCGGAACTTCGGTGTGGATATGCTTCTGGGCCCACGGCGGGATCCCCGATGGGAGCGGCATAAAAGGAAAGCAATCCGTGATTTCCCAGCTTCAGGTCGTACAGCGCGGCAATCTCCATGACGAAATTATGTGGAT
Source organism: Terriglobia bacterium (assembly GCA_963705015.1). GTDB lineage: Bacteria > Acidobacteriota > Terriglobia > Acidiferrales > UBA7541 > Palsa-360. The sequence goes on along the minus strand of CAVPIN010000002.1, from coordinate 1,976,964 downwards.
GCTGCCCATCGGCGATCGGCTTTCCGAACGCCGTTTCACCCTGTTGAAATAGAAGCGGGTATTGGCGGCCGGTTATCGTTGCCGGTTCGAGGCTTAGCATGGCGCGCGCGGTGAAAACGCCATGTCCGAGCGGACGTTGGGCCATTCCCATGAACCAATTCGTAGAAAAAAACTTGTCTGCTCCGCGAGGGCTCGATTGCTGCTCGTCCAATACAAACACATTTGCGTGGAACATCAGCATCCACGCGCCTTTCTTCGTCATCAGCATGGGCACAGGCACGGAATTCGGTGCCGCGCTGGTGCCAGAAGAATCGTGGCGAACAATCTCCTGGAGAAATGTCTGCGGGTGCATGGTAATGAGCGGCTTTTCACCCATGTCCATTCCCGGCATTTGCATATCCTGCATCCCCGGCATTCCTTGCATGTCATCCTTTTTTTTGTCCTGTGCTCTAGCGAGTGCCGGAAACATTAGAAATACCGCAAATATTGCCGTCCATCGACGCATAAAGCTTTTCTCCCTTGGGCAAGTCCAGTTGCGTCACAGCTTGGGCTGAAAAATCGTGTGCCACGATTCCTGGGAAACAATCGCCGCACGTCGTCGCATTTGGCTCTCTCTGTGTCCTCTGTGACCTCTGTGTTGAAGGGGTGCCTCGCGTCCAGATAAGAGAATTCAACCCAGAGGGCACAAAGGTCACAGAGAAGATTCGGAACAAATGGAGGGAGATAGGTTCTAAACGCGCAGACTTGTGCTGAGGGGACTACATCTATGGGCGCCAAAGGCGGCATCCCCGTTCTGGAGGACGCGAAATAGGGTTTGAAGCCCGCTAACGGATTGGGTCGCACCCGCAAACTCTAAAGCAACATTGGAGAGTAATGCCAGGCGGTGCGTCGCTCTGGCAGTGGCGATGGTTTCCAGATCGCACGATTGCCGCTCGCATGGTCCCATGGCGTCAATCGCAGCATGACCAACCATTCCCAGCGACGCCGCAGAAAGCGATTGCTGATTCTTTGCGCCGCCATCACCCATCAGAGGCATTGACACGCCTTTCATGGCGCCGCCGTCCATTTCCATACCGGCCGGCATGGAATTCCGGGCTTCTGGCTGCGATAAATGGCAATCCCCTTGAAATGACGCAAATCCACAGGAAAGATCGCAGGCCGCAGCCCACGAAGTTGCGCAGAACAATAAAGCTGTCAATGACCCCGCAAATATGCGTCTCAACTTCACTGGACGATGCCGTTTCCCCCAGTATAAGAGGGCCCTGGGTTCATTTTGGATGCTTCGCCATCTCCCTAATTGATTGCAACCTTGCCGTCGAAAAGGTTGCCCCGTCTTGTGATTGGGGGGCAGGCAGTTGCTACTGGTTAACAATACGTAGTACTTCCTTTGAGAAAACTCAGAATCATGAGATACTTCGAGCGGCATTTTAGATGGCTTTGCATGCTCTGGAGTGGTTTAGGGGCTGCTTTTTTGCCGGTCCAGGGTGCTTTTGCGCCGGTATTGCATCTAAAGGGCTTAGGCCACTTGTCTAATGGGCAAATTGGGGTTCTTGGAGGCTCACCAAGCTCCCTATCTCTCTGTGGTTAAATATAGATAGTGTTGGCCTCGAGTACGGCGATGTTACCAATAGCTGTCAACTTGAATCTAATAAGTGCGAGTTGAGTGTTCAATCTCACCGTTCGCGTCTCTAGCCGTCTGATACGTGTGCCTGGGCACACCTTACGACTGAAATAGGCCATTTTTTATGGGGGGAATTACTTGTCGCTGACAACCGAAGAAATGCGTGAGCAAGTCCGCAACCTGATCAACGTAGGCAAGCAGCGGGGATACCTGCTCGCCGAGGAAGTGGAGCAAGTGTTGCCCGCCGAATTGCATTCCACGGAGGAGATCGACGACTTGCTCTCCACCTTCGAGCGCATGGGCATCAATATTTTCGAGGACCTGGCGACCGCCAAGGCCGCTCGCACTGCCGTGGACCCTGTCATCTCGGAATCCCCAGTTGGGGAATGGAACGATTCAGCCCATGTCGCGGAAGAGAGCGAACTCGACCTTACTCCGGGGATGCTCGACAAGAACAATGATCCCGTGCGGTTGTACCTTCGGGAAATGGGTTCGGTTCCACTGCTTAAGCGCCAGGATGAAGTGGCCATCGCCAAGCGTATGGAGCGCGGACACCTGATGGTGCTCAAGTCTATCTCCCGCTCACCCATCGTGCTGAAGGAATTGATCAATGTCGGGGCGGAGCTTCGGGATGGCACCCAGTCGGTCAAGAAAATTATCCAATTCGACCAGGAAGAGCTGACCGAAGAGGAAACTGAAAATAAAACGCGCGAAGTTCTCCGAATCATCGGGAAGATCGAGCAGCTCTATGGAGAGGCCCTCAAACAGGCGGCCCAACTGGAGAAGACTCCCAAGGCCAGGAAGCGAATTTACCTGCGGCACCGCAACCGACTGGCCCGCAAACGAGTGGAGATGTCGCAGCTTGTGCGATCGATTGAATTCCACCCGATCGAGAAAAAGCGGTTGATCGGAAAAATTCGAAATACCGTCGAGCGCCTGCAGGCTCTCGAACGCGAAATTACTAAACTCGAACGCCGCGTCGAAGCCTCCAAGGGCGACAATGCCGCCGAAGCGCGCAGGGAATTGCGTGCGCGGCGCACCGAATTGCGCGAAATCGAAGTCTCCAGCGAGACCGGGCTCACCGACCTGAAGCGCATGCTCCAGGTGGTTCTTAAGGGAGAAGCGGAAGCGGACCAGGCCAAGACAGAAATGGTCGAAGCCAACCTGCGCCTGGTCGTTTCGATTGCCAAGAAATATACCAACCGGGGGCTGCAATTCCTGGATTTGATTCAGGAGGGCAACATCGGCCTCATGAAGGGCGCCGACAAATTTGAATGGCGGCGCGGTTACAAATTTTCCACGTACGCGACGTGGTGGATTCGCCAAGCCGTGACCCGCGCCATTGCAGACCAAGCTCGCACGATCCGCGTCCCCGTGCACATGATCGAGACCATCAACAAGCAGGTCCGGACCAGCCGACAGCTGGTCCAGGAACTTGGCCGCGAACCCAACGCCGAAGAAATCGCCAAGCGCCTGGGTGTGCCCACGGACAAGGTACGCAAGACCAAGCAAATTGCGCAGCAGCCGATTTCACTGGAAACGCCCATCGGCGAGGAAGAAGATTCGCACCTCGGGGAATTTATCGAGGACAAGTCTTCCGTGTCACCCTCGGATGCCGTCATCAACATCAATTTGCAGGAGCAAACTGCATCCCTGCTGAAGACGCTGACGCCGCGCGAGGAAAAAGTTATCAAGCTGCGTTTTGGCTTGGAGGACGGGTCCGAGCACACACTCGAGGAAGTGGGCCACTCGTTTGAGGTCACTCGCGAGCGTATCCGTCAGATTGAAGCGAAGGCGTTGCGCAAGCTGCGCCACCCGTCGCGATCGCGAAGCCTGCGCACTTTCCTAGAAGGCAGTTTGTAACGATCTTGTCTGGAAGAGTACTGAGGCGGCGCTACAACCGTGGCGCCGCCTTTTGCGTTGTATCCGTCTGAATTTTCTGCGTTTCAGATTCTATTTTTCGGGCTTCGTCCTTTCGTCCTTCCTGACGAAGCATGGCCGCATAAATTTCCTGAGTTTGCACCACGCCCGGGTCTTCCGGGCCCAGATTTTTTTCTCGGATCTGTATCGCCTGCCTGTAGAGGGGTTCGGCTTCGGAATACTTGCCCTCGCAGTTGTAAATCAGCGCCAGGTTGCTCGCGCTTGCGGCCACGTCGAGGTCTTCGGGGCCCTTTGCCTTTTCCACAATCGTCAGGACTTTCGAGAGCAGCGGTTCAGCCTCAGTGTATTTGCCCTGGGCGCGGTACATTTGCGCCAGACTATTCATAAGGGTGACTGCTTCGGAACCTTCCGGATGGCCGGCGTTTTCCCAGATCGCCAGCGCCTGCTGGTAGAGAAGTCCGGCTTCGCCATATTTCATCTGCGAGGCATAAATATCCCCCAATTTTGTGAGCGTGGGCGTCGCATCAGAACTTGCCAGTGCCCCTGTCTTTTTCCAGGTCGTTATCGCACGGCTGTAAAGCGGCTCTGCCTCCGAGTCCTTGCCGGCAGCGTGGTAAATGTCTCCCAGGCTGCTGAGAGTGGTCGTTGCTCCCGGCGTTTCGAGTTTTCCGGTTTTCTCCCAGATCTTTAGCGCGCGATGGTATAGCGGTTTGGCTTCGGCATCTTTGCCCATGTCATGGTATAGAGCTGCCAAATTGTTCAAGTTGTTTGCGACTTGAGTTTCCCTGCCCGGAGTCTTTTCCCAGATCGCGAGGGACCGCCTATAAAGCGGTTCCGCCTGGGTGTACAAATTTTCATCCTGATAGAGAACCGCAAGATTGTTCAAGGTCGCGGCGAGCTGGGGGTCCGCTGGCCCCATCGTCTTTTCCTCGATGGCGATTGCACGTTTGTACAGGGCTGTGGCTTGCGCATAATTACCCTTCTGGTGTTCGGTTCTGGCGTCCGCTGTGAGTTTGCCCAAGTCTTCCTGCCGTGCAAAGGCATTCTGCGCGCAATATGATAAAAACAAAGCACTTAAGAATACGATGGGGCAGGTTTTGCGGGATGTCATCAAGCCATATCCTTCCGTCGAGATAAGTTTTGGCAGGACCATTTTCTCAGGTGGACCAGATTGAACCAATGAGCGGGCTGAACCATTTTTTTTGTGTCCCGGGTTCTAGTACCGGCTTGTGTGCTTCGTGTTGGTGACCCGGATTAACGGGAGGAAGACTCCTTTCCCGCACGGGGCGTCTTTGGGGGACACTCTGCGCCGCGTGGGAATCCCGGAATGCGACAGAACACTTTTTTGGGGATCGATGAAGTGCTAAGCTCTGGCACGGACTTTGAAGGGTTCCTCCTGCTCGGAACCCATCACGGAGGAGTTACTCGAATGGAACGAAAAAAAGCATCGGATTATCCGCAGGAGTTGCTGGATCTGTTCGACAAATATGTTCACGGCGAAATCAGCCGCCGCGTGTTCCTCGATGGCGCACAGAAGTTTGCTGTTGGCGGCGTAACCGCCATGGCTCTATGGGAAAGCCTCCGGCCCAATTATGCGTTCGCGCAACAAGTTCCTGCCGACGACAAACGGCTCAAGACCGAACGCGCCACCGTATCTTCGCCGAATGGCAATGGCAGCATTAACGGTTATTACGTTCGTCCCGCCAAGATCACGGGAAAGATACCAGCGGTCCTGGTGATTCACGAAAATCGCGGGCTCAACCCCTACATCGAAGACGTCGCGCGCCGCCTGGGAACGGCAGGTTATCTGGCGTTTGCTCCCGACGGCCTCACCTCACTGGGCGGATATCCGGGCGATGAGGAAAAGGGCTTGGCCATGTTTCCAAAGGTTGATCAAGGCAAAATGTTTGAGGATTTCGTGGCCTCGGCCGCATGGCTGAAAGCCCGCCCTGAATGTTCGGGGAAGTATGGCGCTGTCGGCTTTTGTTTTGGCGGCACGATGGTGAACAAGCTCGCTGTGCGATTGCCGGATCTCGCGGCTGCGGTTCCGTACTACGGTGGGCAGCCCTCTGCTGAGGAAACAGCCAAGATCAAGGCTCCCATGCTGCTTCACTACGCTTCACTCGACACGCGAATTACCGGGGGATTTCCGGCCTGGGAGGAAGCTCTTAAGGCTAACCACGTGACCTACACCTCCTATATATACGACGGCGCGAATCACGGTTTTCACAACGACACGACCCCGCGTTATGACGAGGCTGCCGCCAAATTGTCCTGGCAGCGTACGCTGGACTTTTTCAACAAGTATTTGAAGGGCTGATTAAGGCCGCTCTCGCTTTTGTAGAGGCCGATCCGTCCCGTGCTTCACGGGACAGATCGGGCACTCTTGAGACCAAGTCAATACGTCACTCCCCCCGCGCCTGCGCCACCATCTCCACCAGAACTTCCCTGGCTTCCGTCGTGCTTCTCACTTCCCGCAAGAATGCAATCCGCGCGCTGCGCATGCCGTCGTGCGTTTTCAGGCGAAGGTGAAAGCCAAGCCGGTCAACAGAGGTCATCACCGCTTCCTGAGCCTCTACCCCAGCGAATGCATTGGCCATGAGGATGAGCGCGTTCCCGTGATCCGCGTTCACATGCTGGAGGATTCCGCTTGCAGAGTCGGCCAGCGGGTCGGGTTGTGCGAGGCGATATTCGGGAGCCGTGACCCAACCCATCACTCCGAATCCACCCACGTAGTAAACGTCCACCACGTCCATGCGATAAAAGGCGAAATCCTCGAAGTCCACCCAGTACCTGCTGTTGGCGTGACGCGTTAAATAAAGCTCCCTCGCTTCAGTCACTTCGGGCTTAGGCACCGGCAGACCATTTCCCACCAGCGTTATCCTTGCGGCGCCCAAAGGATCGCCGGTCGTGTCTGGCTGGGTCACCAGCAAGCTGGCCCGCGGGTCCGCCTGCAAATTTTGAGTGTGCATGGCCATCGTGCTGATCAGGAAAACCGGGCGCCCCTCGCTGTCGAGGCCATAGGGCATCACCGAACCGAACGGGAAGCCCGGCTGCTTGCGTGAAAGCGTCGAGAGGCTTCCGGTCCGGCCCAGGTGCATGAGTGTGCGCGCTCGCTCGGCATAGGAAGGTTCGGGCACAGCCGGCTGGTTACTCGCCGCGCCAGTCCCCGCGTGCTTTCCTATCGGTGATGAAGACATGGTTGCTCCCCCGCGATTTTTTGAGGTCGGTTCTTCAAAGTAAGTAGAGAACGCGTCGAGAATACCATTTTCTCGCAGCCTAAGCGTTGCCCGCGCCCTGCTGCATCAGTTCTTCGCTCACCACGGAGAAGCTGGTCAGGTTGGCCATCCCAAACGAGGTGGTCATGGCAACGTCCGAGGCGTCACGCCCGGTAGCCATCAGCACGCGGCCATACCGCGGTTGGTTGTGGCGCGCGTCGAAGATCCACCAGCGATCATCGAGGTACACTTCAAACCACGCGCTGAAGTCCATGGGCGACGCCACCGCGGGGACGCCGATATCACCCAGGTAACCTGAGGCGTAACGCGCGGGAATATTCAGCGCGCGGCACAGCGTGACCGCAAGGTGCTGAAAATCCCTGCAAACCCCGAAACGTTCCGTGAAAACATCTAAAGCCGTTTTCGTGGGCCGGGCGTATTGATATCCAAAACTCACATTGGAGTGCACCCAGTTGCAGATGGCCTGCACTCTCCCCCACCCTGGAGCAATCCCGCCGAACAGATCCGATGCGATCTGCGTGAATCGGTCGACTTCGCAGTACCGGCTGTTCAGCAGGTAGGGCAAAATATCGTACGGCAATTGCTGCACGGGAACTTCGCGCGCGTTAAGTTTTACCGGATCGGCGAAACCCGAGTCATGCAGCAGGGTCGAGTTGCTCAAACGCAGTGTGCCCCGCTGGGCGACGAACCGCGTGCAGCGGTTCCCGAAGCTGTCGATGAAATGTTCCAGGTTCGTCCACGGCTCCACGCGTAGTTCATCAGGCGCCCGCAGATCCGCAGCTCGCGAAGGATGCACGTTGAGCAATGCCACCATGGCCACGGGGGATGGGATCTCAAATTGAATGTCGTATCCTAGCCGCAGGATCATGGGGTTTAGACTCATGGATTAAATCGAATCCCAGGCGCGTCTTGGCGGGCCTCCATCATAGCGGAATCGCCGCGCGCTATCCACACATGCCAGTAGCAGGTGGTGGGCCGGTTACCGACAACCGGACTTCTCGCCACTTGGCCGCGCGTTTAAGACAGGGAGGAGCGGGTTGAGAGTTATATTATGAGAACGTGTTTCCCGGCTTCATGAGCAGAATACGCCGCAGGAAAAAATCCTGCGGCGCCTTGGGCAATACATTCGTCGCTGGACGCGGTGGTTGCTTGGTGTTGTGCCGGCAGTGATGGTGTGATTAGGCGTCCCCGAGGCCGGACGATTGTCCTGGGTCTGTATACCTCTGCATCACCAACATGAACCCCGATCCCAATTTCACGGATCGGGGGTTATCGGGTGAATCGATGGCTCTGCTCTGGAGAGATAAACACCATGCCGGGCGATCTCCGTGGCAGCGAGTGATCAATGGGCGGTCCAGGGGCCTGCACCGCGGACGAGCGTATAAACGGTGATCACGCCCAGTAAGGTGGTCGTCCCGGAACTTTGGACGGTCCAAGTGGAACCACCTGTGGACATTGCGTCCAGACGGCTAAACCCGGCGCGGAACACACTCTCCAGGGCGTCCGAACACGATTCCCCGACGGTCAAGGCCGGTGTCAAGATGAGCGTTGGATCAGAAACCGACCACGTGTTTAAAGTCGGTGCGGGGAGGTTGCCTAGGGAATAAGTGGAGCAGTACAGTAGCACGACTGCGGGACCTCCTTGTTCCGCTCGGACCGGGTTGACGGTGCGTTTGTACACAGGACCCACAGCTATGGCTGCGAACATCAACACTGCCAATGCTACGATCAGCAATACCCGTTTGTGCGTGTGCATGTTCTGTTCCTCCCGATTGAAGTGTAATCTTCCAGGCTGCCAATGAGTCCAGCCTGGGGTATTGAGCTAGTTCCGCGTTGCCGAGTCTGGTACGTTCCAGATGAACAGCCCGATTGACGGTTAAGTTGGGATTTCGAACACATATGCCAGCCGCAATAAGCGAGGATGAGACAGCCCGCCTAGCTGCTGCAGGATCGAGATTACGGGTATGGTTTTCCGAGTAAACACGAATTCCTCTTCGGATCCATTCATTTCAGTCGGGCTGTTTGAATCTGGGCCTTCATTTCACCGGAATTGAGTTCATCCATGGAGAATAGAAGTTGATCGGGACGAAAGAACCCGTACAGAAGTGCAAAAAAGGGCCAGTGTAATTAACTGCACCTAGGTTCAGTATTGGGCTTCCCTTTGCCTTTGGCTGGAGGACTTTGGACATCGGCTAATTCAAAAAACGCGCGAGGATGCGCGTCGGGGATTGCCCCAGTTCCTGAGAAACGGTCTCCTCGGAAACTGATGTCATAACGAGAGCGGCCTCACAGCGGCCCGAGTAAACTGTTTCGGTGTTCACCCTAACGGCGCTCGAGTCGAAGGAGGCCTCGATGCGGATTATAGGCGTTGATTTACACGCGCGGCAACAGACGATCGCCATGTTGGACACCGAAACCGGGGAGGTGACGGAGAAGGCCCTGAAACATGAGGGAGAGACGGTACGGGAGTTTTATGCAGCACTGGCGGGTCCGGTCCAGGTAGGGATCGAAGCCACCGGATCGATGCATTGGTTTTTGGAGTTGATGGAAGAGTTTGGGATTGACCGCCGAGTGGGTCATCCGTCGGAGATCCGCAAAGCGGAAGCACGCAAACAGAAACACGACCGGCGGGACGCAGCGTTGCTGCTGAAGCTCCAAGTCGAAAACCGTTTTCCCTCGATCTGGATGCCTTCGACCGAGCAGCGCGATCTGCGGACACTGCTGCTGCACCGTCATCAGTGGGTGCGGATGCGAACGCGGGTGCAGAACGCACTGCAAGCCATTGCGCTCAGTCGCGGTCTGCGTCGAGGCAAGACCCTGTGGAGCCAAGCAGGACAACAGGCCATCGAATCGTTACCGCTGCCACCGCATGCCGCCTATCGACGGGCCGAGTTGCAAGGCTTATACCGCATGTTGCGCGAGAAGATCGAAGAGCTGGACAGGCGGGTGAAGGAGCAAGCCCTGCAACGCCCTGGGGCCAAACTGCTGATGACCCATCCAGGAGTGGGACCCGTCACGGCGTTGGCTACCGACGTATTTTTAGGTGACCCGGCGCGGTTCGCGAACGGCAAAGCGTTGGTGAGCTACGTGGGGATCATCCCGAGCGAATATTCCAGCGGCGGTCAGCAGCGATTGGGCAGACTGAGCAAACAAGGCAACCCACTGCTGCGTTTTCTCTGGTGCGAGGCTGCTGTGCACGCCGTACGCCGAGACCCAGAGTTGCAACGCTTCTACCGGCGCAAGTTGCCCCAGAAGGGATTGGGCAAAGCCAGAGTTGCTGCAGCTCGCAAACTCGGTATCCGTCTGTGGATTATGTTGCGCGATCAAATCGATTACCAAGAGTTCTGTCGCCGCGGCCAGATGCGGCAGAAAAGCGGTGGTGCCCGTGCGGGGATGCCAGAGGTGGGCCATAGTCCTGTAGTGCAGTGACTGTGAAACTGATTAGGCTACCCGCCTCCCTGAATCGCAGGGAGTTCGAATAACTCATCATGGTCCTTGGTGACCGAAGAGATGTTTGGTGGGCAACACCGAATGGATGAACGGACACGGGCTGAGCGAGTCGGGTGAACACACATGAAAGGTACTCGACGGCTTACGATTTGCCGAACCACCCGGCGCTTCTGCGCCCACGGATGGGTGTGCGCAAGGCAACTCAAAGACCAATGAAGACCACTCTTGACACGGCCGCCCTCGTTAGAGATGACCCACCACTCAACAGCAAAGCAGTTTGCGTTATACGAAGACTAGTCCGCAAAGGGGGGGGCGATACATTTTTGTAAGACACGAAAGATGTCAGATCGCCGGCGATGGAACTAGCACTGTTCCAGAATGAAACACGTTGGCAACATCGAAAAATGGAATTCAGTACGCAATAAACAAGCATATTCACGGAATTTCTTTGCTCTTGTATGGCCGCGCATCCATTTCTGCGGTGCACCCAATAAATTGAAAATGGAAGCAATGGCGGTAGTTATGCCGTTTCCATAATTGGCGCGACAAATGCTAAGCGAAGGCTTGTGCGAAATGATCGATTCTCGAATGCCCGCAACAATTCTTTCTGGCGGAAGCCGCGTGTCATGATTCGATTTCGTTCGAGGCGCAGTAATGCTCGTGATGTCGCAGAGATGTCCTCAATCTCTGTGGCATCTATCGCAAGCGCGCAACGGATGACCAGCGATTCAATGGAAACGTGTCGCTCCAACTCTTGCAGGGGAATCTTTATGCATCGCGCACGTTTCCATGACCGGTTGACACATCATCCCACGAGGCCCCGTTTTGAAAAGTTCTCTTATAATCTGCATATTGTTTTTTTTGTTTCTGGCATTGTCATGCCAAGCCGTCCTGGCGCAGGAGATCGCGCCTGCGCTCAAAGCTAGGGTGCCTTTCGTAAGAACTGGCCTCTTTTTCGGCAGGACCGGAACCGCCGAGGGTCCTGGCGCCTACTTGGAAATTAATCCGATTCGATGGGTGGGTTTTTGCGGGATCGTTTCTCACTCGGAAACCACCTACGGGATAGATGGCGGCAAAGCGCGGGTCACGGATCTCTCGACCGGGGGCTGTGTCACAGTGCATTCCCCCGAGATCAAAGGTTTCCTCATTTCTCCGTTCGGGCAGGTGTCCAACCAGAACGAACACAATCGAATCGCCATCCCACTTCCCGATGGGACCGTCTACCACGATGGAGATAACGACTTGCGGCGCATTTGGACTGCTGGCGCGACTTTTGATCGTGCGATCACCAGAAACGGCCCACGATGGGTCGTGCGGATCGGAAGGAACTTCGGAGATGGCCCGGCAGCTCAAAACGCCGAGGGTGTGTATTTTGTTGGCGGGGTGATTTTTCCACTGGATCATCCGGTGGAACTCCGCCGATCATTTCAGAGGCTGGCTGGATGGAGACCGCACAATACCGACTCGGCTGCCATCCATCCGTAACGACGATGGCGCGCATGCCGAGGCCGCGCGAAATTCAGAAAGGGAATACGGAAAATATCGGATTCGCGCTGGGATCATAATTCTCAACGTAAAATTTAGCGATGTAATCGCACTCCGATTCCCGCTTCGGTTCAATACAGCTTGGCGGTATCATCCGGACGTATGATCCGACAAGCGCTCAGAATCACCACCCCGACAGCCGTTTTCATTCTCTTTCTGATTGGGTTGAATGCAATCCGAACTGGCGGAGTGCAATCCAACCTTGCTGATCCTCTGGACGCGAAGGACCCCATCACTTATTACATCGCGGATGGTAGCGGGCGAACCGGTTATCGTTCATCTGACCGAGAACTTGCGCTGTGGGCACTTCAGGCGTGGCAGAGAACCGCGGGGAAAAACAATTGGCTTGCGGAGGCGTCTGAATCGAAAGCGCTCATTCGGCTTTACTGGGCCGAACCGGGCGACGGAGAATATGGCGAAACGCGGCCCTTGATCGTCGGAGGCCGGCGCGGAGCGGCCGTCTTCATCCGGCCTGACGTGGAATCCCTCGGCCCGGATATCGCGCGGCGCGCCAGAGGAGACATCCTCTTTCGTGACAGCATCGTTTACCTGACGTGCTTACATGAACTCGGCCACGCGCTGGGGCTCGAGCATACCCGGGACTTTCGCGACATCATGTATTACTTCGGGTATGGCGGAGACGTCGTCGAGTATTTTAACCGCTACCGCGTGCAACTTCACTCCAGGAACGACATAGCCAAGGTTTCAGGCTTGTCGGATGCCGATGCCGGCCGCATCAAAGCGATGTATGGCAGAGAGTAACATGCTATTCCTTCTCCTCTGGCAATCGACGGATTTGCCGCGCACGCATCGGAAACCACCTGGTCCCATCATCTTTCCTGTCCTTCCGGACAGGTGGAACAGCGACCTAATACTGGCCTTCCGGACGATTTAACCTTTGCCCGCAACCACATAAAGTCTAGTACAGGGCCGAACCTGCATTTCGACGCTGGCGGAGCCTGAACTGTTGCCGGCCATTCCAGTCGCAGGAGCGCAAGCATGAAAAGAGTACCGCTGCTATTGCTTTCAGGGCTTGGGATCCTCCTATCTTGTTTGACACCAGGAGCTTCGGGGCAATCCATCCGGCCGGGGACTCAAATCAAGGTTCGCCTTGTCGAAAATCTGGACACTGGTGAGGCGAAAGAAGGGCAAAGTTTTTCCGCCACCCTGGCCGAACCTGTGAGCCTGGGGACCAAAAAAATCCTGGCGCGGGGGACTCGCGTCAACGGCCTGGTCACAGAAGCGGTCAGTTCAGGTCGCCTCAAGCGTCCAGCTTCCATCACGCTCGCGCTGACCAGCGTCGAGAAGACCCCCATTACGACGGAGGTCTTACAGATCGACGGCAAATCCCATGTCGTGCGTAACACCGCTTTAATCGGCGGAAGCGTGGGAGCCGGGACCGCCTACGTGACAGGCAAACAAGAGATCATGCTGCCGTCCGAAACAGAGCTTACCTTTGTGATTGCCGACAGCAAGACCGCGGCAACAACAACCCCGGAACCAGTTGTGGAACGAAATTTCGCGCCTGCGCCGGAGTCGCGTCCCGCCATCTGGCATGGCGATCCGCGACAAGACCAGGACGATGCCTACGACGCCTTGATTTTCTCCGACCGCGACAAATGGCTGATTCGTTCCTATTTTCAATCGAATTACGGGAATCTGCCTCTCGCACTGGCCAGGCGTGGGGAAGATCTACCACCCGGCTTGGAAAAACACATCAGCCGTGATGAAACTTTGACGCCGGTCCTCAAGAAAGAAGTTGTGCTGCTTCCCGCGGAATTACAGCGTCGACTTCCTGCGCTGCCCTTCGGCTATTCTCGCGTGTTTTTATTGGGCCGCGTTTTGAATTTGTCGGACGACGGACAAATCGTGGACGTCATGTCCGTTTACAACTGAATTCGCGCGTCGCCGAAGCTGGTGTTTGGCGTGGCGGCTGTGCTGGCATAGAATTCAGGCATGGCGCTGGCACCTTACGCGATGGATGCGGCAAGATCGCGCGGGCGGCGTTACCCTGAGCCGCCTCATCCCTACCGCAATGTCTATGCCCGGGATCGCGACCGCGTAATTCATTCGCGGGCCTTCCGCCGCCTCGAAGCAAAAACTCAGGTCTTTACGACTCGTTTTTCCGACCATTTCCGCAACAGGCTCACGCACACGATCGAAGTAGCGCAGATCGCCCGCACGGTAGCGGATGCGCTGGCTCTCAACACCGACCTGGCCGAGGCGCTTGCTCTCGTGCATGACATCGGGCACCCGCCCTTTGGGCACGCCGGCGAGCGGAAACTTGACGAATTGCTGCGCCCGCACGGCGACCGCTTTGACCACAACTTGCAGGCTCTGCGGATTGTCGAACAATTTGAACAGCGCTACCTGGACTTTCCCGGGCTCAACCTGACGTTCGAGGTCCGCGAAGGCATCGTCAAACATTCGCGAGATTACGATGCGGCGCAGTTTCCCGAGCTAGCGGAGTATCTTCTTGACCAGCGGCCACCCATCGAGGCGCAACTCATCGATTTTGTGGATGAGATCGCCTACAACACCGCCGACCTCGACGATGGCTACGAAGCGAAGGTACTCGACATCGAGATGATTCGTGCCGGGGTGCCCCTGTTTTCCGAATTTTACGCAGAGGTCGAGCGGAACCATTCGCAGGGAATCGAGAAGCTAAAATTCAACGAAGCCGTCAAGCGCATGCTGGACCATCTGGCGACGGGCTTGATCGAGCATACCCGAGCCGAGGTAGCCGCTTCGGGTGCGCGGAGCGTCGAAGACGTGCGACGCCTGCCGCTGCGTCTGGCCGGATTCAGCCCCCATGTTGCTGCGCAAAACGCCACACTTAAACTGTTCCTTCTCGAACGGCTGTACAACAATCTGGCCATCGTGACGGATCGCGAGCGGTCCGTCGAAGCACTCGGCGAATTATTCAAGTTTTATTTCGACCATCCGCAGGCCATGCCGAAGTTCTACGCGGAACTGGCGCAGCACAGTCCCAGGCATAGAGTGGTGTGCGATTACATCGCGGGCATGACCGACCACTATTTGCTACGCCAGCATGCGGAACATCTCGGCGCAGTGCGTACCTAGGTTGACTCCGAAGTAGGACAGACTTCAGTCTGTCTGGTTTGTGTAGCACAGGCACTCCTGGCTGTGCGGTTTTCGCAATTGTGATTTCAGAAAAAGCGCACAGCCAGGAGTGGCTGTGCTACTCAGACCTCAACTCCTCCACCGTAGCGTCACCGGTCCATCGAGCGGATGCACCATCGGCGCTCCGTTCTGCTGGGCTGCTAAGTACGCCGCCTTCAACTGAAAATACCAGCGCGCCTGGCGGTCGGCGTCGTCGATGAGCCTCATGCGCGGCTGCACTTTCAAGCCCGGCTGCTGCCGCTCAATGACCTCCTGATCCTGCCCGATGAAACGTTTCCCGAAGAACCGCAGGAACGGAGTCACCGGGAACCAGCGGAACAGGTTCCACGCCGCGACAAAATCCAGGCGGCACAAATCGCGGCGGATGGGAGTAACCGTGGTGCGGTTGGTGAACCAGTATTTTCCGCAGCGTACCTGCTCGGTGCGCACATTCGGCAGCTCAAAATCGATTTGCGTCGTGACCTCTTCGCCGTAGAACCGTAGCAGCTTGTACGGCCCGCTATTCGCCGAGGGTGCGTGCGAGCTCATGCGAAAGCCATTGGGAATCGGCTCAAATGTTTTCTGCTTTTCGCGAATGCTGCGACGGCTGCGCCACCACCAGGATTGGTGCACGAACGGCCCGTGTGCCGGGTCCATCAGGCCCACGATGCCTGTGTCCATGCTGCACGTAAGATCGGCGGTGAGATGCGCGATGCGGTAACCCTCGCTGAATTTCGGCAGCTCAGGGGCCGCAGAAATTGGGTCGCGGTCGATAGCGCGCCCTTCGGGATTCGCGAAATACACCCACACATAGCCGTCGCGCTCCTCGCAAGGAAAGCTGCCCGCGTAAATGCGGTCGCACTGGAGCTTCGAGTCCGCCGTGATGGAGGGAATCTTGCTGCACTGCCCGGTATGCGCGTCAAACCGCCAGCCGTGGTAAGTGCACTCGACGGTTTGCCCGTCGCACTGGCCCGCGGAGAGCGGAAACGCACGGTGCGGGCAAACGTCGCGCAGCGCAAAAGCCTTTCCCGCGGCATCTCGCCCGAGGACCAGTGGAACTTCGAGCCGCGTGGAAGTCGCCAGCGCGCGGCCGCGAATCTCGTTGCTGCGCAGCGCGGGATACCAGAAGCCCCACAGCAGTTCGCCGTCGATGTTTGAGGCGGTCACACCGGGGATGATGGATTGTGGTTGATTCATGCCATGCTCAGATGCACGCCTATGATATACCCAACCCTCTTGCTCGCGATGACTTGCAAGTCGGATTTGCCGCAGACCGCACGATGATTTGAACACAGAGAAATTCGGCGTCCCGGGAAGAGGGCGTGAGCACGTTCGCTAAATTTTTTCTCACAAACTTAAGTCAATCTTAATGTTCTCCGAAATAGACTGCCGTCAATCAAGGGGTCGGTCGGTTGAGCTCGGGGCCCAATACAAAATTCGGCTGTTTTGTCTAAAGGGGGAATCTATGGGTCGATATCAGCTTGGATCCAAAAGGTGGACCGTTCTTGCATGCATTTTGGCTGTGGCTTTATTCGCAGTTATGCCAGTGTTGGCTCAGCTTCCCACGGGCACGATTCTTGGCACAGTAAAGGATTCTTCCGGCGCAGCGGTCCCGGGAGCGACGGTCACGGTTCGCAATACTGACACGGCAGCGACGCGCACGGTGACATCGGAGAACGACGGCTCCTATCGCCTTGCGGCGTTGCCAACAGGGCACTACGAACTAAGGACGGAGAAGGCAGGCTTCCAGACGGAAGTGGAGCAAGGTCTGACTTTGACTGTCGCCCTGGAACTGGTCTTAAATCCTACGCTCAAAATTGGGACCACACAGACTGAGGTCACGGTCACAGGCGAGGCGCCGCTGGTGAACACCACGGGGGCGCAGGTGGGCGGACTCGTTGGCAACCAGCAGATCGAGGATCTTCCTTTAAATGGCAGGAACTATCAAGACCTGACGCTGCTGCAGCCCGGAGTCAATCTCGCGCTACGCTCCGGGCAGGTAACCGCCTTGACGCACCAGGTCAGTGTGAATGGAGCGCCGCTACGATCGAACTACTATTATATCGATGGGGCGCCCATGGTGAGTTTTCAGAACTTGTCCCCGTCCTCCGTCATTGGCAGCACGCTGGGCATCGACGGCATCCAGGAATACAAGGTCATCACCTCGGGAATCAGCGCCGAATATGGAATGGCCATGGGCGCACAGATGGCTATGGTGAGCAAGAGCGGCACGAACAGCTTCCACGGCGCCGCGTTTGAATACCTTCGGAACAGCGCTATCTCCGCGCGCAATTTCTTCGATACAGCCGCGACAGCTGGATTGAACGCAGCGGGACAGCAACGGCGCATCCCAATATTTATACGCAACAACTTCGGGGCATCCTTCGGAGGACCGATCCAGAAAGACAAAACCTTCTTCTTCTTCACCTACGAAGGTTTTCGGGAAAGGCTGGGAACTGGCGCCGGTTTGACACAGACTCTGGACTCTGCCTGCCAAGGCGCTCCGGGCACGGTGATCACACCGACGGCTTGTACACAAATCGCAGGCGGAGGCGTTCCAACGCTACAGGGAGCGGGGGCGACCTGCCCAATCATTGTTCCTAATGGCCCCCCGGTATCGATACCCATTGGTTGTGCGTCGCCCGCCACTTCCCAACTGATGGCCATGTATCTGGCCCCGAACGTTGCGGGCGATAAGCTTGCCTTCGCCTTTAACCAGCCCTCGACGGAGAACTTCTATCAGGGCCGCATTGATCACACGTTTTCCTCAAAGGACAGTATCTTCGGCCGGTACACGGATGACCGCGTCGTCCAGGTCGATCGGCTGCCCTTCCCCCAGTTTCATGATCAATTTGTAAGTGTTATGTCGTACACGTCCATCGGCGAAACACACATCTTTTCTCCCACAAAGATCAACGTAGCGCGACTTTCCTACTCCAGAAACGACCAGGGAGGAGTTACAGACTACGACATTGCGCATAACCCTGTCTTGTTTGCTGGCTATCCGATTGGGAATGTTACGGTCGGGGGATTGGACGCCAATGGACTTTCAGCCGGTGAGCCGGAACACGTGCTGATGAACTTTTATACGCTCGGTGATGATTTCAACTGGATTCACGGGCGGCATTCCATAAAATTCGGGACCCTCCTGAATCAGGTTCAGATCGGTGATGACAATCCCGGAAATGGCGCGGGGGTGATCGATTTCACAAGTATAGGTGATTTGCTGCAAGGCACGCCGGATTCGATCACCGGTTTCCTTCCTGGATCGTTCCTGAGCAGGTTTTACCCCATGAAGACCTTCGGCTTTTACTTCCAGGATGATATTAAGGTGAATTCGCGCTTTACCATCAGCGCGGGGCTGCGCTACGAGCCCGCTACTGTGCCGTATGACCGGCAGGCATGCGCTGTCGCACATCATTGCGAGGGCGGTGCAAGTTTCCCCCATCCTTTCACCGATGTGAACCCGACCTTTGGGCCCATCACTAAGAATGATTCGCTCAAGAACATTGGGCCACATCTCGGATTTGCGTGGGACGTTTTTGGGAATCAAAAGACGGCAATCAGGGGTGGATTTGCGATTCAGTACGACGTTGTCTATCAGCCGCAGCCCCTGCAAGACTACAAGAACGGCCAGCCCCCGTTCACCAGTACGATCTCTCTAACCAACCCTGCCTCTTTTACTCTTCCGATTACTGTCCCTGCGGGAACGCCAACGGGCTTGGATATCCTGGTACTTCCCTACGACATCGGGCAACCGCGCATGAACAATTACAACTTGACGGTGGATCAGGCGTTGCCATGGGAAATGGCGCTTTCGGTGAGCTATGTGAACACGCGCGGCTATCACTTGGCCGGCTCCGACGAGCAAAATCCACGTCCGGTTTCCCAGATCGTAAATGGAATCCCGTTTTATACTCCTTACCCGGGTACTTGCATCGACTCGCCCGCGCCATCGCCATGCGATCCCGCTGGGAGTGATGCTTCAGGTGGCAAACCGTTCTCAGGCAAAACCTGCCTCGACACCGCCCCAACAACGTGCAGGTTTAATCCAAATTGGGGCAGCATGTCTACTGGGAAATCCCAGAATGGTGAATCCTGGTACAACGCCTTGCAAATTAATCTCACCAAGCGTCTCGCTCAGGGTCTGCAATTCCAGACTTCCTACACGTGGGCCAAACTCCTGGACAATGGAACCACGCAAGGTGGGGACGACGTCACGGGCGCCAGAAGCCCGTATGATGCCCATGACCCGCTGATCACCCCGGCTATTTTCCTGCAAGGGAGAGGCCGCAGCGCGTTCGACATCAGGCAAAACTTCCGCTTCAATTGGATTTACCACGTCCCGGATATTCAGTCGCAAAGTTTCATGTCCGGCTTCGTCAAGGGCTGGTGGATGGGGAGCATCCTTTCGCTCAACACCGGGCAACCCTTTACGGCGCGTCTGAACTCGAACCGCTCCCGTTCCGGCATAGCGAGCGCCGGCAAGGGCATCGATGTGCCCAATCTGGTGCCGGGACGAAGCTCCAAGAGTATAACCAGCGGTACTTCTGCCGGCTGCCTGGGAGTGCCAGCAGGAACGGCTCTGGGCACGCCAAATCTCTGGTTCGATCCCTGCGCCTTCACACTGCAAGCCCCCGGTTTCCTGGGCAATGAGCCGAAAGGCTATTTAGAGGGACCCGGTCTTCAAGATATCGACTTCTCTCTGAATAAGGACACTCACGTGAGATGGCTCGGCGAGGCTGGCATGGTCCAGTTCCGCTGGGAGACGTTCAACGCCGCGAACATTGCCAACTTTAAGATACCTGGGAATGGACGCGTATTTACGGGTACGAAGGCGGGGAGCGGCGACATTGAGTCGCCACTAAACGGCGCTGGTCAGGTCGTCACCACACAGAATCCCGCACGCCAGATGCAGTTTTCTCTGAGACTGCAGTTCTGATCGGAGCCAGGGACTGAATCGTAGGGCGGAGAAATGAAACAAGGAAGGGCTGGTGCAGTTGCGCCGGCCCTTTCTCTTTGTATATGAGCCTTCCAAGGACCTCATCAGGCCCGGGGTGGCGCAACATGTTGCGGGAAAAGGCCCCTTGATTGTCATTCTGAGTCCGCCTGCGGCAGGCAGGCGAAACGAGGAATCCCTCTTCCTTCAAAACGAAAGACTACGAGGGATTCTTTGCGCAAATTCGGCGCTCTGAATGACGGTAGTCCTTCTTTTTGCCTAGCCTGAATAACCATACTACTCGTCTAGTCTCGGCAAGCTGGGGCATCGGAACCGGCAAAGCCACGAGGTTCTCTAGTTTCGTGTTACCGAGAGTGCCGGAGGCACGACACAACGTAGCCCACCGTGGAAACGGTGGGGAACCCGTAACATATGACCACAAGCCCCGGCAGGGGCGACACAGGGTGCAGTATTCGGGCGTGTCCAGCAATGGATGGGTGTGCCCCTTGTGTCGCCCCTCTGGGGCTCTCTTTGCGTCCCCAATGAGGTCCCACCCCGACCGGGTGAGGGTGGGCTACGTTGTTTCGTGCCTCCGGCACTCTTGACAAGACGGAATTCGAGCACAGCCACTGCACCGCCGAATTGCTTTTGCCTCCATTTCAAGCTATTTTATTAACCAGCGACAATGTTCTCCGCATTCTATTAGCCGCAACTCCTCCTGGACCCCGCCGCGCGGGGTCGCCGCACGATTCCGTACTCTCGACGCGCAGTACTATTCCCAGTGAAATTCTTAAGTGACAGGTGCAAGCCATGGCAGAGTTAACGCTTTACGAAAAGCTTGATCAGATCGAACACCGCTACGTGGAAATGGCCGCGGAGCTTTCTTCGCCGGAAATCCTGGGCGATTCGGCGAATTACCAGAAGCTCGCGCGCAGGCATGCGGAGCTTTCCGAGATGGTCGAAAAGTACCGCGAGTGGAAGCAGATCGATAAGGAACTCGCCGGCGCAAAGCAGATGGCGCTCGAAGCCGAAGACCCGGAAATGAAGCAGCTCGCGCAAGAGGAAGAAAAGCAGCTCGCGGAGCGCAAGGAAAAAGTCGAGCGCGATTTGAAATTGTTGTTGCTGCCCAAGGACCCCAACGACGAGAAGAACGTGATCGTCGAAATCCGCGCGGGCACCGGCGGCGATGAAGCTGCACTCTTCGCGGGCGAGCTATTTCGCATGTACTCGCGTTACGCCGAGTCGCAGAAATGGAAGGTCGAAATCCTGGAGAGTTCGCCGAGTTCGCTCGGCGGCATGAAGCAAGTGGTCGCCTCGATCCAGGGCCAGAAGGTGTACTCCAAGCTGAAATATGAGAGTGGCGTGCATCGCGTGCAGCGCGTTCCGGCCACCGAGCAGCAGGGCCGTATTCACACTTCAGCCGCGACCGTCGCGGTGCTGCCGGAGGCCGACGAAATCGACATTAAGATCGAAGCCAAGGACCTGCGCATCGATACGTTCTGCTCATCCGGTCCGGGCGGGCAGTCAGTGAATACAACGTATTCGGCAGTGCGCATCACGCACATCCCGTCGGGCCTGGTGGTGTCGCAGCAGGACGAAAAATCGCAGATCAAGAATCGCGCCAAGGCCATGCGCGTATTGCGGGCGCGCCTCTACGAAATGGAGCAGTCGAAGCAGCATGAAGCCATCGCCGCCGAGCGGCTTGGGCAGATCAAGACCGGCGACCGCTCGGAAAAAATCCGAACCTACAATTTTCCGCAAAATCGCGTCACCGACCATCGCATCGGCCTGACGCTGCACCAACTCACCGAAGTGATGGACGGCAAGCTCGGCCCGTTCGTCGACGCCCTGGTAACGCATTTCGAGGCGGAGCGCCTGAAGCAGGAATTGGTGGTAGCGTAATCACGAGGCTGCTTAGGCGGGCAACGAGATTTCCATGCTCCACCAGTCACCAATCACCAGTCACCAGTCACTTCGCACTTCCCTCCGCGATGCCATCGCGCAGCTCGAACGCGAACACGTTCCTTCCGCGGCCCTTGCCGCCGAATTGCTGCTGATGTACGCGCTGGGACGCGATCGCGCCTGGATCTACGGGCATTCGGAACATGAACTGGATGCACTCGCGCGCGAACGATATTTTTCTTTGGTCGCGCAACGTGCCGGCGGCGTCCCCACGCAATACCTCACCGGCCATCAGGAATTCTGGGGTTTGGATTTCGAAGTTACCCCCGCCGTATTGATTCCGCGCCCCGAAACCGAGCACGTGATCGAAGTCGCCCTGGAGCGTCTCGGCGTTTCCGCCACTGGCGACGCGCAACGTCGCAATACGCAATTTCGCATCGCCGATGTGGGCACAGGCTCCGGCTGCATCGCCATCTCTCTGGCGCATGAATTGCCTGCCGCCCGCATCGTTGCCACAGACATTTCCCCCGCCGCCCTTGAAGTAGCACGCCGCAACGCCGCGCATCACGAAGCTGAGTCGCGCATCGAATTCATTGAATGCAATCTGCTGGACACGCTTTTCCACCAGTCACCAATCACCAGTCACCAGTCACCGCTCTTCGATCTGATCGCCAGCAACCCTCCCTACATCGGCCGCAGCGAGGCCGCAACGCTGCCGCGCGAAATCCGCGAGCACGAGCCGGAAGTGGCTCTTTTCGGCGGCGAAACCGGCACTGAGATTTACGCGCCGCTGATCGCGCAAGCCGCAGCATCATTGAAACCCGGCGGAATATTGGTGCTCGAGCTTGGCCACGACTCAGCCGAGCATGTCGCGCGTTTGCTCGATACTCCCGAATGGGCCGACGTCGCGCTCACGAACGACCTCGCGGGAATTGCGCGTGTGGTCTCGGCGCGACTTCAGCCTTAACTTCCTCTACATCCTTTACCTCCTCAACCGCCAATCACCTTCCCTATCTGCGCTAGTATGAAGTGAAGCCGGAGCAAATATGGACGAAACGAAAAATCCCTGGACGGTACTATCGCAGAAGACGGTTTATGAGAATGCCTGGATTCGCGTGGACCACCATGAGGTTCTGAACCCTGGTGGCGGCCCTGGCGTTTATGGGAAAATTCATTTCAAGAATATTGCCACGGGCGTTGTCCCGATCGATGAAAAGGGGAATCTCATTTTGGTGGGGCAATACCGTTTTCCGCTGGGCACTTACAGTTGGGAGATCCCCGAAGGCGGCGGGCGCAGAGAAATTCCCGCTCTCGAATCCGTGCAGCGCGAACTCCGCGAGGAATGTGGCCTGGTTGCCGGAAGCTGGAGGGAAATCCTGGAAATGGATTTGTCCAATAGCGTCTCTGATGAAAGATGCGCCTTGTTCCTGGCCTGGGATCTTTCCGAAGCGCCCGGGCAGCCCGAAGAAACTGAACAACTGCAGGTTGTGCGCGTACCCTTCTGGGAAGCTGTGGCTCGTGTCAAGCGCGGGGAAATCCGCGACGCCATGAGCGTTGCGGCTCTGCTGCGCGTCGCGTTGATGGCCATCCAGCACGAACTTCCGGACCAGATCGCAAATACAATCGGTACGTGATTCACATCCAGGCTAATTGCGCATTACGTCTGAACTGGAGAAAGGTAGTTCAAGGCCCTGCGTCGGTGGTTTGCCGCCGGGTTGGCTGTTTGCGGTCCGCTGTTTTCTTTTTGAATGCCTCGCGCTCGAATCATTTGCAGTCGTCTTCGCAGACGGTTCGGGTCCATTCCCGCGGAGGAACAGATCGCTGGAAAATCCTGATCGTCGCTGAACAGAAATTGTTCCGCCATGCGGCTATAACGCAAAGGCCCGCGGACCCACTCCTCCAAGGTCCTGGCTATCACGGCCCGCCACAAGCGTTCCTCCGGAGTTGCCCGATCCGTACATTGGAAAATGCTCCGCTCAAACATTGATTGGCCCCCTGGGTAAATTCTATATTCCCCTGAATAGCTGAAAGGGAGCAGTCTGATGGCCATAAACGATCTGATCGGGAGGCAAAGCGAAAATAATTTGTATACACCGTGAGGAACATATTTCCTTCGTTAGAATCAAAGAGCTTGCACCGGAACCCAATCTTGCCTTTTTGGTCACCTCCGTTTTTCTGGGGCGGTTCGGGCCTCATAGATGGCCCGCCAGCCATACGGGAAGACATGAGACAGTCACGAATAAATGCCCACCAGATATAAAATTTACAGTTGCCTTAGAGGCCTTCGAGCAACCAAACCGGACTAAAAGATTGATTATCGGTTATCATTTTGAACTGAAAAGGAACCCTAGGTGACGGGCAAAATACTTTCTATCGCAATTGTCGGCGCCGGCATCGGCGGGATGACCGCTGCCGCCACGTTGCGCCAGATCGGCGTCGAGGTAAACGTGTACGAGCAAGCCCCGCGCTTTGCGCGAGTCGGCGCGGGCATTCAAATGATGCCGAACTCGATGAAGGTGCTGCGCAGGATCGGCGTCGAAGGACGCGTGGTCAACAGCGCCTTCAAACCGTATTCGCACCTGAACCGCGAATGGGATACCGGCAAAGTGATGAGAGAACTGCCCATGCCGGAAAGCCTGTTCGGAGCGCCCTATCTTTGTATGCATCGGGCGGAATTACACGAGGCGCTTGCCGGGGTCGTCCCCGAGGAAATTGTCCACCTCGGCAAGAAATTGGCCGGCCTCGATCAGGATGCGCGAGGCGTGACCCTGACGTTCGCCGACGGAACGCGCGCGCACGCCGATGCCGTCATTGGAGCGGACGGTGTGCATTCCATCGTGCGCGAACTCATCATTGGCCCTGATGAACCAATTCATAAGGGGCGCATTGCCTACCGCGCCATTTTTCCGTCCGCCTTGCTGGGCGGCATGGATATCGGGAATTCCCGAACCAAGTGGTGGGGAATCGACCGTCATATCGTCATCTATTACACGACCGCGACTCGCAGCGAGCTTTATTTCGTGACCAGCGTTCCGGAATCCGCCGAGTGGCTGACGCGCGAGTCCTGGTCCGCGAAAGGCGACGTGAAAAAATTGCGCGAAGAGTATGAAGGTTTTCATCCAGACGTCCGCCACGTCCTGGAATCCTGCCCCGACTGCCACAAGTGGGCGATCCTTGAGCGCGAGCCCTTGCCGCGCTGGAGCGATGGTCGCGTTGTGCTCCTGGGCGATGCCTGCCATCCGATGACGCCCTACATGGCGCAGGGAGGAGCGACCGCCATCGAAGATGCCGCAATTCTTGCCCGCTGCCTCGCGGAGGTCGAAGGGGAAGCCATCGAAGAAGCCTTCCAGCGTTACGAAGCCCACCGCAAGCCGCGAACTTCGCATATCCAGGCAATCTCCAGCGCCAACACCTGGATGCAAGGGGGAAGCGAAGATCCCAGCTGGCTGTACGGTTACGATGCGTGGAACGTTCCGTTGACTCCCCTCGAACCCTACGTCAAAGCCGTCTAAGGACAATCGCAATGCAAATTGAGTCACAAAAGGTAATCTTCCAGACTTCTGACGGCTGCCCGATTTCATACACCCTGCGTGCCTCGCGAAATCCCGACGCGCCCCGCCTGGCACTGATCCATTCACTGGGCATGGACGGCACCATTTGGGACGGTGTCGCGGCGAACCTGTCCGATCAGGCCCATATCCTCACCTACGACTGCCGCGGGCACGGGCGCTCCGGACGGAAAGCCATCTCGTTCACGACGGAATTGTTTGCGCGGGATTTGAAGGAATTGCTCGACGATGTCGGCTGGCAAACCGCCGCAATCGCTGGCTGCTCGATGGGTGGATGCGTCGCCCAGGAGTTTGCGGGGCGTTATTCGGCGCGAGTCACCGCTCTCGGGTTAATCGACACAACCGCATGGTACGGCCAAGACGCTCCGAAGAATTGGCGCGAGCGCGCCGCGACGGCCCGCTCAAAAGGCCTTGCCAGCATGGCCGAGTTTCAGATTACGCGATGGTTCGGCGACCAATTTCGTGCCGCGCATCCCGATCTTGTAAAGTCGGCGATGGATACATTTCAGGCCAACGACGTGGATTGCTATGCGGCGACATGCATCATGCTAGGCGACGCGGACTTGCGCCATTATCTTCCCGCTCTGCGGATTCCCGTCGCTGTGATTGTGGGAGAAGAGGACTACGCCACGCCTCCCGCCATGGCCGAGCAAATACACAAAATGATTCCCGGCTCGACATTAACAATACTCCACGGCGCGCGGCACCTTTCTACCGTGGAGTGCCCGGATCAGATCGCCTCACACCTACTGACACTCTTAAAGTAGGACAGGCACTCTTGCCTGTCCCCGTTTGTCCTAGCTAGCTTGTCAGGGACAGGCAAGAGTGCCTGTCCTACACGAAGCAGCATCAGACACTCCCGCCAATGAACACATCTTCGCTATAGTTTCGCCATGGTGTATAGTGGGCGCGAACACCCATGCCCAAGCTCGCCACCTACCGAGCCAAGCACGATCCCGCCGCAACGGAATCTTCGTCCTCGGCTTCCTCTGCCTCCTCCGCTTCCTCAACCTCCTCCATCCTCCACGTCGACATGGACGCCTTCTTCGTCTCCGTCGAATTGCTGGACCGTCCCGAGCTGCGCGGCAAGCCGGTAGTTGTCGGAGGGCAGCCCGATCAGCGGGGCATTGTATCCACCGCGAGTTATGAGGCGCGGAAATATGGAATCCACTCGGCGATGCCGCTGCGCACCGCGGGGCGCTTGTGCCCGCACGCGATCTTCCTCGAACCGCGCCATCACCTCTACTCCGAATGGAGCGACCGCGTCGCGGCGATCCTGGGAAAATATTCGCCCGTAGTGGAAATGGCTTCGGTCGACGAAGCCTATCTGGACCTTGCGGGGACGGAACGGCTGCAAGGACCGCCGCTTGCCGCTGCCCACGCGTTGCTTCTCGAAATTACGGCCAGCACCGGGCTACCGTGTTCGGCAGGGCTGGCGCGCACCAGGCTCGTCGCGAAAGTCGCCAGCGATCAGGCCAAGCCCCGAGGTCTGCTGTGGGTGCCTGTGGGAAGCGAAGAGGCATTCCTCGCGCCGCTCGGCGTTCGGCGAATTCCCGGCATCGGCAAAATCACTGAGGCGGCGCTGCAATCGCTCGGGATTGAGACCGTTGCGCAACTTGCAGCCACCACACTGGAAAAACTCGAGCAGAATTTCGGGCGTTGGTGCACGGCGCTGCACCGCAAAGCGCGCGGCGGCGATACCTATGAATTTTTCGTGGACGCTGAGCCGAAATCAATTTCGCACAACCGCACGTTCTCGTTCGACACCGAGGACCGCGCCGCCCTCGATGCCACGCTCAGCCTGCTTTGCCAGAAAGGGATGAAGCGCCTGCGCGATGCCAGCCTCAGCGCCTCCACCGTCACACTCACGATTCGCTATGCGGGGTTTGAAACCATTACCCGCGCCCACACTCTGCGGGAACCGACGCATCTCGATCCCATCGTGCTCGAGAACATCCGCAAACTATTCGACCGTCACTGGGACCGCTCGCGCAAAGTGCGCCTGCTAGGGGTGGCACTTACGTCGTTCACACACGGCGGCGAACAGCTCGATCTGCTGGACGCAGGGCGCCGTGAAAAAATGGAAAAACTGGCACAGGCGACCGATAGCCTGCGCGACCGCTTCGGATTTTCCAAAGTTCAGTTCGGAGGCTCGCTCGTGAAGGGGAAAGAAACGGTTGATAGTTGAGAGCTGAATATTGAGCCGTTTGTGACGTCGCACGGCCCATTGAGACCGCCCCGTTTCGCGGGATATGTCCCCTAACTCGTCGCCATTTGTGACGCTCATGGTCTCTGAGTAGTTGGACTAGCTCGAAGCAATCACTGAGATTCGCCTGAAAGATGGATTTATTTTCAGCAGACACTCGCATGAATGATGCGGTATGGGAACTTCTTTGTAATCCCGTGCGTTCCGTAGTACGTTATCCCCAACCAGACAGTGAATTGTGAAAATGAATCGATCTGTCATGGAGCAACAATGCGCAAAGGCTGGATCCTCCTCTTTGTGGTTTTACTGATAGGTTGTGGCAGCGTATCAAGTGGAAGCGGCGGTGGCAACAGCGGAAGCACAGACGGAGACGCTCAAGGCTTTTATCACGGTTTCGCTTCCAGTGGGTATGCCTTTGAAAGCATTGTGCTCCCGAACGATCAGTTCTATGGGATCTATGGGACGGTCACTGCTACGCAGTTCGTGGTCTATGGAATGATTACTGGTCAAGGTGCCTCCAGTGTGAACACGTTCACTGCGCCCAGCGTTACGGACCTCTTCTATAATGGCGCAACCTACTCTGGGAGCCTTAACGCTTCCTTCGTCGCGGGGGCCAGCTTCAATGGTAGTCTCAACGAAGAGGGCAGCGTGACGACATTCAGCGGGACCCCCTATATATCGTCTGCGTACAATTACGATACGCCGGCGTCGATCTCGTCAATCTCCGGAAGTTGGTCCGGTTCGTTGCTGAATGGTGTGGCAGCAACGGTGACGATCAGCAATAGCGGTGCATTAAGCGGTTCCAGTTCAGGATGCTCATTTTCAGGAACGGTCACACCAGATAGTTCCAACAAGAACTTCTTTAACGTGATCCTGACATTCGGCGGCTCGCCGTGCGTTATCCCGAACCAGACGGCCTCCGGCATCGGAATTCAATATATTCTCTCGAACAGCAGCGAGACTGGCCCGACGTTCGCACTGGCTGCTGCGGTCACAGCGGGCACTCAGGGAACTGCGTTCGGCGCTGAGCGGTAGCTTGCGAGGCGTTTCCTATTCATTACCATTCGGGTTTCTTTTGAACTCATCGCGGGCCAAATCCCGATAAGTCCTGGTTTTCATGATGTGGCTGAACGGCTCTTCCTTCTGACAACCTCATTCGCGCCATGCTTTTCTCTCCCGCGGAACAAGCGCATAATTTGTCCATGACTCCGCGCGAACTTGCCGACAAAATCTGCGCCACGCTGCGCCGCAGCGGGCACCAGGCTTTTCTGGTGGGCGGATGCGTGCGCGATCTCCTGCTGGGTCGCGAACCGGCGGATTATGACGTTTCCACCGACGCGCGTCCCGAGCGCGTGCAGGAGCTGTTTCCGCACAGCCTTGCCGTGGGCGCGAAATTCGGCGTGATTCTCGTCGTCGAAGATGACGCGCAGGTCGAAGTGGCCACGTTCCGCTCCGACATCGGATATTCCGATGGCCGCCACCCGGACCGCGTGGTCTATTCGGATTCGCCGCAGGAAGACGTTCGCCGGCGCGATTTCACGATCAACGGCCTGCTGATGGACCCGGCCACGCGCGAAGTGCTCGATTTTGTCGAGGGCCGCGCGGACCTGCACGCGGGAATCGTGCGCGCGATCGGCGATCCGCGGCTGCGTTTTGCCGAAGACAAACTGCGCATGATGCGCGCCGTGCGGTTTCGCCGCGCGATTCGGTTTTCGAAATTGAGCCGGAGACGCTGGCGGCGGCGCAGGAACTTGCGGCACAGATCACGCAGGTTTCTCCCGAACGAATACGCGAAGAGCTGACCAAGCTGCTCACCGAAGGCGCCGCGCGGCGCGGATTCGAGTTGCTCGACGAGACCGGCTTGCTCGCGGTGGTGCTGCCCGACATTGCGCGGATGAAGGGCGTCGAGCAGCCGCCCCAGTTTCATCCCGAAGGGGACGTGTGGATTCACACGCGCATGATGCTGGAGAAGCTCCCGCCGGGTTGCTCGCCGACGCTGGCCTGGGGCGTGCTGCTGCATGATGTGGGCAAGCCGCCCACGTTTGCTCCGGCCACGGGTCCCGGCACGCGCATCCGCTTCGATGGCCACGTGGAAATGGGCGCGCGGATGGCCGAAAGCATTTGCCGGGCACTGCGCTTCTCGAACGAAGACACCGAGCAGATCGAATCGCTGGTCGCGAATCACCTGCGGTTTAAGGACGTCCGCAGATGCGCCAGGCCACGCTCAAGCGATTTGTCCGCCTGCCCCGGTTTGAGGAGCACCTGGAGCTGCACCGGCTGGATTGCCTCGCCAGCCATGGCAACCTTGATGCCTACGACTTCGTCCGGCAATTCCTGGCGGAGACCCCTCCCGAGCAGGTGCGGCCTCCCAGCTGGTCACCGGGGACGACCTGAAGGGGATGGGAATCGTCCCCGGCCCCAAGTTCAAGGAAATCCTGCTGGCCGTGGAAGAGGCCCAGCTGGACGGGCGATTCTCCGACCGCGAAAGTGCCCTCCAATTTGCCCGG
Source organism: Terriglobia bacterium (assembly GCA_963705015.1). GTDB lineage: Bacteria > Acidobacteriota > Terriglobia > Acidiferrales > UBA7541 > Palsa-360. The sequence goes on along the minus strand of CAVPIN010000002.1, from coordinate 1,946,982 downwards.
TCGATCATCCCAGATCGTGAGGGCGTTCGCAACCGTGCATCGATCATCGACCCGCAAGGCATAATCGCACAGGGCCGATACAGTCATTCACTAATGGCAGTGGGCTGATTGCCAGAACATCGGAGAAAGGGATAATCCGGCATTTCGCGAATCGCTAAGGTATTTATTTTCAGTATGATCTCATTGATTTTGGCGCTGCGGATTAGGGCTTTCTTACTCTTTAGTGGCATATGCTAAAGGTTCTTGCTAATCGTCATGTCTTTTTATGGTACCTTTCCTTTCGATCCTGCATCTAAATTGACTGTCAGAGCGTGTATGATAGCTGTTATTAGATGGAGATTTCTAGGGGGACCAATGACTGAAAAACCGATTGCTATTCCAAATGAGCTGCCGATCCTTCCCGGTCGGGAGATCGTGCTGTTTCCGGGCGGGGTGCAGCCCCTTACGGTGGGGCGCGAGGGGTCGCTTGCCCTGCTGAATTCGTTGCATGGCGATGAAAAGCTTCTGGGAATCGTGGCGCAACACGATCCTCGTGTGGAGGAGCCCGCCGCCGCGGACCTGCACACGGTCGGAACCGCCGCGAAGATCCACAAATTGGTGAAGATGCCCAACGGGAATGTCGTGGTGTTCCTGGAGGGTTTGCAGACGAATCCGCATCGTGGAGATTTTGAGCTTCCGGCCGTTTCTGACGGCCCGGGTGGAAGTGCAGCCGGATCTGGTCGGACCGCATGACGCCGAGTTGATGGCGCTGGAGCGCAACGCTCGCGAGCTGTTCCGCGACGTCGTGGCGCGTTCGCCGCAACTCTCCGACGATCTGCAAACCGCGGCGCTGAACATTGATGATCCGGTTCGTTTGGCCGATTTCATCGCGGCGAATCTGCCGTCTCTTCCAACGCTGCTTCGCCAGGAGTTGCTGGAGACCGCGGACGTGCGCCGGCGGCTGGAGACGCTCATTCGCGAACTCTCCAAGGAACTCGAAGTCCTGGAGTTGCGCAACAAGATTCAGGAGCAGGTTCAGGAGCAGGTGAGCCAGAGCCAGCGCGAATATCTGTTGCGCGAACAGCTCAAGGCGATTCACAAGGAACTGGGCGAATCCGACGACGGCCAGGCCGAAATCGACGAGCTTCGCGAGAAGCTCGAGAAGTCCGGCATGTCCGCCGAGGCGCTCAAGGAATGCGAACGCGAGCTGAAGCGGCTCTCCAAGATGACTCCCGCTTCGGCCGAATACATGGTCGCGCGCACTTATCTGGAATGGATGATCTCTCTTCCCTGGTCAAATCCTCGGGAACCGAGGAGATTGACATCGCCAAGGGGCAGGCGATTCTCGATGAGGATCACTACGACCTCGAAAAGGTGAAGGAGCGCATCCTCGATTATCTGGCGGTGAAGAAACTTCAGCCCGGCATGAAGGGGCCGATCCTGTGCTTCCTTGGGCCGCCAGGCGTGGGGAAAACTTCACTCGGAAAATCCATTGCGCGAGCCCTGGGCCGCAAATTCGTGCGCATCTCGATGGGAGGCATGCACGATGAGGCGGAAATCCGCGGCCATCGCCGGACGTACATCGGCGCTTTGCCGGGACAAATCATCCAGGGAATTCGCCGGGCCGAAACCAACGATCCAGTCTTCATGCTGGACGAAGTGGACAAGCTCGGACGCGATTTCCGCGGCGATCCTTCGGCGGCGTTGATGGAAGTGCTCGATCCGGAGCAGAACGCGTCGTTCCGCGATCACTACCTCGACGTGCCGTTCGATTTGTCGAAGGTGCTGTTCATCGCCACGGCAAACATGATCGATCCGATTCCGGAGCCGCTGCGCGATCGTATGGAGATCATCGAGCTGGCCGGTTACACGGAGATCGAGAAGGTCCATATCGCGAACAAATACCTGGTGCCGAAGCAGGCGACCGAACATGGATTGAAAGTGGGCGAGCAGATCGAGTTCACCGACGACGGCTTGCGCGAAATTATCCACAGCTACACGCGCGAGGCCGGCGTCCGGAATCTCGAACGCGAAATCGCCACACTGATCCGCAAACAGGCGCGGCGCATCGCCGAGGGCAAGACTGGACAAGCTGATCGTCACGCCCGAAGTGGTGCACGAAGCGCTCGGCGTGCCGAAATTCCGCGCCGAGAGGGAAGTCGAAGAGCGCGTCAAGAAGCCCGGCGTTTCGGTTGGACTGGTTTGGACACCCGTGGGCGGCGACATCGTCTTCATCGAGGCGAGCCGCATGCGCGGTGGCAAGCAGTTCACCATGACCGGACATCTGGGCGAAGTGATGCAGGAGTCGATGACCGCGGCGCTCACATGGGTGCGAGCCAATGCGGAGCGCTACGACATCGATCCCGACTTCTTCCGGAAGCAGGACATCCACATCCACGTGCCGTCGGGCGCGGTGCCGAAGGACGGGCCGTCCGCGGGCGTCGCCATGGTGACTGCGCTGGTGAGCCTGCTCTCAGGCCGGCCGGTCCGGCCGCGCGTGGCCATGACCGGGGAACTTTCGCTCACCGGCGTGGTGCTGCCGGTCGGCGGAATCAAGGAAAAAGTCCTGGGCGCGAAGCGCGCCGGGAATCCGCGAGGTGATCTTGCCCGCGGAGAACGAGCCGAACGTGACCGAAGACCTGCAGCCGCACATGCTCGACGGGATGGAGATCCACTACGTCAGCACGGTGGATCAGGCGCTCGAGTTCGCGCTCTCCAAGCCCGTGCGGTGGCGCGGTGGGTCTGAAGAAGGAGCCATTGCCGCCCGTTGCGCCGGCACCTGCCGGACCGCCGCCGGTGCATTAATCGCTTCTATCGACCTGTCTTCTCTTGAATTCCGTCGACGCACCCCAGCAATATCAGACAGGCTTCAGAGTCTGTGTGGCAACTCTTCGCCCGCGTAAATATTATTCTGCAGAGGCCGTGTTCCTGCGGCCCCTGCGCGAGTTTGAAAACTTCTCGACGACCTCTAGCGTTTCAGGCGATGCGCAACTTTGGAACCGTGCGCCAGATTCGCGTGAGATTCAGGGCGATGGCGGCCAGCGTGAACTCGATGGCCACTTTTGTCAACCCGCGTAATCGGAATCGCCGCATCCCGCGCTGCTCCTTCAGCACTCCCAGCACCGGTTCCACAATCGCTTTTCGTCGTCGATACACCGCGCGTCCGGCCGGGGAGCGCAGCTTGCGTCTCATGTCCTGTTGCGCTCGATGCTGGGCGGCCGCGTGTCCGCGCACCCGCACCCCGCGATTCAGTTCCCGCCCCAGATGCGAATCCGGCACGTATGCGTCGATCTGGCGCCGCTCCAACTCTTCCAAATTCTCCTGTGAAAAAAATCCGCTGTCGGCCAGGGCTTGTCCCGGCCGCTGCCCGCACTCCCGTTCCACCGCTTCCAGCATCGGCACCAACAGCCCGTTATCATTGCTGCTCTGGCTGACTTGCTGCGCCACAATCAAATGATCTTCGCTCACCGCCACCGTCGCCGTGTACCCCAACACAAATCCTTTGCGCTCGCGCAGGAACCGGCTGTCCTCATCGGTACGCGACAGCTTCTGGGTCCCCGCTTTCTTGAGCCGCTCGATCCGCGCCGGGATTTGCTGCAGCCGCTGCCGGAGTTCTTCCAGAGCCTGGTGGGCCACTTCCATTCCCGCCCCTTCGTTGGGGTCTGGCGTCTCGCACTGCCGCTGCCAGCGCCGAATGCGCCGGCGAATCTTCGCTCTCTCCGCTCGCAATTTCTCGATGCCCTCGGCCGAATCGGCCGCCGCGTTCGCCGCGATCCGCGTTGAATCGATGGCCACCTGTCCCAGCTTTCCCATCCCCAACGACCGCGCTAGCTCCACCACCTGTGTGAACGCGTCGTTGATCCCTCGCCCGTGCCGCTTGCGGAACTCATTCAACGCCCAATAATCCGGCGTCGCTCCTGCTGCCAGATACCGAAACGCCAAATCTTCCCGAATCCGCTGCTCCAGCCGTCGCGAACTGGTCACTCCCAAGGCATAGGCATACAGCCATACTTTCAACAGCAGCGCCGGGTGATACCCTGGATGCCCCTCGTCACTGTATCCGCTCTCGAACTCCCTCAAATCCAACTTCTCCACCGCCGCATGCACGAAAAAACAAAGATGTCCTTCCCCCAATACCTCACGCACGCTCGGCGGCAACAAATACCCCTGTTCCGGGTTGTACTCGTAAAAATTCGGCATCGCGCAGCCTCCTGCGCGAAGTATACCTGCACTGTCAACCTTAGTTGCCACACAGACTCTGAAGCCTGTCCTACTTAAAGCCGTTTCGCGCCAAACGAACTGCTAAACTTTGGCAATGGCACGCGCACGCAAACTCTTTCCAGTCTATGGCAGCACTCTGGCGAATAATATTTTCAACGCGCTGGCCCGCGGCCGTGTGGTGGAAGTCTTTGTCGCCTCTTATGTAGCGCAATACGACCGCCGCGGAATCCTGGGAGGCGCGTCGCGCGATCGGGAACTCGCGGAAACGATCGGTCGCGAAGTCGTGCTGGCGATCATCGCGGATGTCCGCAACGCCCTGCCGCGATTTTTCGGCAAGAAACAGCGCGCGAGCCTCAAGAAAGAAGAGAAGGAAATCATCGACGCCTTTTTTCGCGAGCTTCTGGCGTCCCTCGATCGCGTGTGGAACTGGAACGCGGAAGATCGGCGCCAGTTCCGGCGCGACCTCGCGTTGTATTCGGATTTCGCCGATGGTCAGGCCGCGCTGGCAAACACTCGGAAGCAGGGAAAATTGAGAGAAGAAGAGTCACCCTTCGTCGGGCGTGTCGCGCTGTTGCTGGATCCCTCCATGCTCGACCAGGCGCGGCGCGCGGCGCGGAAATTCCACGGTGACGCCGGGCGCCTCGCGCAAAAGCTGCTGAAGCAGACATTGAACCCTGGTCGGTAGTTCGGCTCTCATTGCGGCGATCGCAAATTCGCTGTTGGTGGACTCCGCAGCCCGGGAACGCCAATCTCCCGATTGGCGGCATGAAAGTCGCCATTCATGAGAATGGCGTTCCCGGGCTGTGACGGGGCACTGCGCGTACAGTGCTTGGCGACAAATTAACCGTTACGAAATTCGCTCCACCACCACCGCAGTGCCATATGCCAACACTTCCGTGACCCCTTGCATGATCTCCGTGGCGTCATAGCGCATGGCCACGACAGCGTTGGCGCCGTGCTCGGCCGCGTGTTGCAACATGAGTTCGTAGGCCTCTTCGCGCGTCTTTTCGCAAAGCTCGGTCAACAGAGTAATATTCCCTCCGATGATCGTCTGGAGTCCCGCGCCGATCGAGCCCAGCAGGCTCCGGGAACGGACAATGATGCCGCGAACAATTCCGAAATTGCGCACCACACGGTAGCCGGGGAGTTCCGTGGATGTAGTCACCATCATGGGCTCGACGCGAACGGGCATAGGTGTCCCTCCGGGTGTACGGATTGATATCATTATGATTCTATCTGCAACATCACCCCCGCACGTGCCGAAAATTATCTGTTATGCTCCGGCCTGCACGTCCTGACTCGGGTCTACTTATGTTGACATTGTTCTACATCCTGGTGATCGAGCAGATCTTCCAGGGATTACTCAATCTCTGGAGCGGCCTGCGCTGGCTTCAACTGGCGAAGCATAGGGCAGGAAGCCATTCAGGATTTTATGCGCCGCGCGTCGCCCTGTTTTGTCCAGTCAAGGGGATTGAGCCCGGGCTCGAGCAAAACCTCGCAGCGCTCACCAACTTCGATTATTCCAACTACGAAATTTTCTTCGCCATGGCCAGCGCGGAGGACCCGGCGCGCAAGGTGATTGAGAAACTCGCTGCATCCAGCAAGCGGCCGATACACATCGTCGTTGCTGGGCGTCCCGAAGGATGCGGTGAAAAAGTGAACAACCTCCGCGCAGCCGTACTCAAGGCCGGCGGGGAATTTGAAGCCTTCGTGTTTACCGATTCTGACGGAAGGCCTTCGCGGAATTGGTTGGCACACATGGTGGCACCGCTGTCCGACAAAAACGTGGGTGCGGTTACGACGTTTCGCTGGTTCTTCCGCCAGGGCGGCGGCTTCTGGAGCGCGCTCGCTTCGGCCTGGAATGCGCCCGTGGCCACCTACCTCGGCGAGCATCACAACAATTTCTGCTGGGGCGGTGGGACGGCCATTCTCCGTGAACGATTCGAGCAGGTTCGGGCCTTTGAATTCTGGGGCGGTTCGGTCAGCGACGATTTTTCACTTACCCATGCGTTGCGGCAGGCTGGGTTCTCCATCCTGTTTGCCCCGGAATGCCTGGTACCCGCGATGTTTGACTGCGATGCGGCATCCCTGCTGGAATTCACCAATCGCCAGATTGTGATCACGCACGTGTATGAGCCGAGGCTTTGGGCGCTCGGCGGGCTCGCACACGCTCTATACTGCGGCGCCGTGTTGACAGGCATAGGAATGTTCGTCGCCAATCTGATTACTGGAGCACCTGCAATACATCTTTTGCTGTTGGCGATGGTGCCGCCGGTGTTGTCGATGGCGCGCGGCGTCCTTCGCCTCGCGGCCGTCATGGAGATCCTGCCGGAGTGGAAGTCGAAATTGCTGGCGGACGGTTGGGTCTGGACGTTCCTTGCTGCGGTCGCGCCATTTTTGTCTTTGTGGAACACGGTGGTTGCGATGTTCACGCGCCAGATTCGCTGGCGCGGCATTCGCTATCAACTTCTCTCGCCGGGGCAGACGCGCATCCTCATGCGGTGAAGAGGAAATGGTTTCTCTGTGGCCTCTGTGCTCTCCGTGAACTCTGTGTTTAAGCTTTTCACTGCAAAGGCGTTCAACACAGAGAGCACAGAGGACACGGAGAAGCCTTGGAGAGAATCACGATCTGAGATTTGCAACGCCATCTACCTGCCCGACAAAAACGGAAAGTGCGCGGATGCGGCCATGAAAAACAGCAAGGGCAGACTCAGCCAGAAGCTGATTTGCATGGTCAGTGTGGCAGTGCGTGCCAGCTTCATCGCTTCGGGCGGCATGGGAGTTCCATGCTCCGCGAATGCGCGAGTCCACCTGATCAGCCGCTTTTGACAGCGCCAGACGATGCCCCAGACGTTGAAGAACAATATGGTCCCCAACCCGCCGCCGATGGAAATGCACAGCGTGCGGTTGCTCGCACCAGGCTGCGCCAGTAACGAGACGACCACCCAGGAAGTTGCCGCCATCACCAGAAACACCAACGCACCCACCACGAGCGGATTTCCCAACGCGTCGCCGGCCTGGATCAGGGCCATCTCAATAGCAAACGCGGCGAGCCAGCAGACGAGCCAGATCCCGATCCAGCCGCCCCACGCGTGGGGCCGGCCAGCGTTGACCGCATCGGTCTTCGCCAGGATCGTGAAATAGCGGAATCCGGCCAGCCAGGTCACCACGGCGCTCCAGCGCAGCCACCACAGGCCTCGCGAGGCCACCTCCGGAAAAACCCTTGCACGCGTCGCGGGATCGAGTGATTTCAGTGATGGCGCGACTACCAGCAGGAAAAAACTCAAGAATCCGATCCAATAAATTCCGGCCACAAAGTGGACCCAGCGCAGGACGATCTGCTCGATCCCTGCGGGGTCCCCGGCAAACGTCACGTTCAGCTTCCAGAGTGCGATCCAGAGCACCGTGGCGTGCAATCCGGCCGAAGAATGCATTAAATTCCTCCTATGTTCAGAGCGAATGGCCTGCGGGGCATTCTATGTCATAAAAGTGGATCCGGGGAATTCAAGCGCGCGAGTATGGAAAATTTGCTCGTGCATGGAAATCCCTACCAAGTTTCAAACCAAAACCCGATCCCAAAGGTTGCCAAGTCCTTCTGATTGAGTGCATGAAAGTTCAATAGCAAGTGGTATACGGCTTGCAAGGCTTCCTTGTCGCATTCAATCTGCTGTCGGAGGGTAATCGAGTCAAATAGCCGTAGTCTGCCTGTTTCCGAGATGAAACCAGGAAAACGCTCGCATCCCCAGAGGCAACCCCTGCCCTGCCCCATTCGCGTTCATCTCGGACGTCGCGACGAAATGATCGGCACTCCCTGTGCCAAAATTTTGCAAACTTTTTTATGGGGCACCACATGGAGCCCACGATACGCAAATAAAATTGGTCCCGCACCCCGTCCGGGACTGAAAACTGTGAGGCTAATCTGGCACGCAAACCAAGACAGTCTGTTGCTATACAGGGTCAACAAACGCCAATCCTGCCGGAGAGTTACGTCCTTTACGAGCGCTCCACGGGCGCCGTGCGATTCCGCGTAGCGGCTGATTCCGACGGCGGTCTGCCTGTCGAGAAGGTTGCTGGGCTGCTCGCGGTTCACTGCCTCGTTCGGGGCCAGGCTCCCGAGGACTACGAGCTGATGGTGATCGCGCGGGACTCCCTGCTCCATGCCGTCGCCGAGCGTGCGCAGGAGCTTTTAACCGCCGGACGTGCTCTCGGGTCCGGAGTGAAAGTCAGCCGACGCGAACAGGAAGTTTTGAGCGGCGTCCTTCAAAATCTCACGAACAAAGAAATCGCAACGAAACTCAACGTATCGGAGCGCACGGTGAAGTTCCACGTATCTTCCCTATTGGCAAAGTTTGGCGTCACCAGCCGCGCCGCGCTGTGCCGCGAAGTTTCTCTCGGCCGGACGCCGGCAACTGGCTTGGCGGAGCCAGTCGCGCCAGTCACATTGTTTGGCTACCCAGTCGAAGATCACGAGGGCGAGCGCCAGGCTCAAGATCCGTCTCCACCGGTCGCCGAAGTTCCAAGGGCGCGCGCGCATGTGTTTCCCATGTTTCCGAAAGAGCGATTCGCCACCTGAAATCCAGCGACGCGCTGTACGGGAAAAAAAGGCCCCTCCAGGGAAATAATCCGGAGGGGCCGTGTGATTCTTGTATTGACTCCGCACTTGTAGGGACACCCGCCTCGGCGGGCTGTGTGCCCCTACAACATCGAACTTTCCGACAAAGCAGTCGTGTCTTACGCCTACTTCACTGCCGCGTAATTGCCGGCGATCTCATCCCAGTTGACGACGTTCCACCAGGCCTCGATGTAATCCGGCCTGCGGTTCTGATACTTCAGGTAGTACGCATGTTCCCAAACATCCAGGCCCATGATGGCCTTTCCACCTGCCATCAATGGATTGTCCTGGTTGGGAGTGGACTCGATTGCCAGCTTGCCGTCTTTCACGACCACCCAAGCCCAGCCTGAGCCAAATCGTCCCGCACCGGCTGCAGCGAATTTCGTCTTGAAATCGGCAAAGGATCCGAAGACAGACTTGATTGCATCGCCCAGTTTGCCCGGCAGGTTCTCCGCCTCCGCCCTTCTTCATGATCTTCCAGAACATCGAGTGGTTCCAATGCCCACCGCCGTTGTTCCGGACAGCAGTGCGGATATTTTCCGGCACACGGTCCAGACTGGTAAGTAATTGATCGATCGAAAGACCTTGAAGATCGGCGTGACCTTCCAGGGCCTTGTTCAGATTGGTTACGTAGGCGTTGTGGTGTTTGCCGTGGTGAATTTCCATCGTTAGCTTATCAATATAGGGCTCCAGTGCGTCGGATGCGTACGGGAGTGGGGGAAGAACGTAGGCCAAGGGGCCCTCCTTTTTAGATGTTGCAGCCTGTTGTGACATTCATGCCTCCTTAGTAGTGAGTTAAATGATAGCGAAGGCCAAGCGATTCATATTCTATCCCTGCTCGGCGGGCGGTACAACCCGCGCCTCCGCGTCCTGTGGAAGATTTGCTGGCAAACCTAACCGGTCGAGGGCCCATTGCGCGTGCTCGGCAATTAAAGCATCGCTTCCCGCCGCCAGTTGCGCCAGGCGGGTGCGGATTTCCTCATAACGCGGTTCTCCCGGTTGCAGCCCGGAGTTGCCAATTGCAACGCAGGCGTTACGCAGTAGCCCTCGCCACTTCGCGCGTTTGATCGCGCTGCCGCGGAAGAGTTCGCGAAATTCATGTTCCGTGAGCGAGACGAGCCATTCCAGGTCGGGCGAAAAAAGCGAACTTGCTCCGTGCTCACGCGGTTGGAAATCCGGCAGCGTACTGATCCGCGCGCGGCCATTCCACGGGCAGACATCCTGGCAGATGTCGCAACCGAAGACGTGCCGCCCCATGGGCGCGCGCAGTTCCCGCGGAATGGCGTCCCGCAACTCAATCGTCAGGTAGGAGATGCACCGGCGCGCGTCAAGTACATAAGGCTCGATGATTGCTTCGGTAGGGCATGCGTCAATGCATAGGCTGCAATTTCCGCACAGGTCCGGCGCCGGGGCCTCTGCCGGGCCCAGCGACTCTGCCAAATCGAGCGTCGTCAAAATCGTGCCGAGGAAGAGCCACGATCCGAGATCCTCATTGATGAGGCAGGTGTTTTTCGCGAGCCAGCCGAGCCCAGCGTATTTTGCGGCCACTCTCTCGACGACAGGTCCGGTGTCCACGTAGCCCCGCGCTTCAAATGGTTCGGGAAATTCCTGGTGCATGGCTTCAATCACGGCATCGAGTTTCGCGCCAAGGACTTTGTGATAGTCATCGCCCCAGGCGTAGCGCGAAATCCAGCCGCGCGGTCCTCCCTCGGCAGCGATTTCGCCGGGTGATTCGGTAGAGAAGGGAAGCGAGGTGTTGTAATTGAGCGCGCAAACAATCACGCTGCGCGCGCCGTGCATGGCCAGTGAGGGGGATTGCCTGCGCGGGTCGTGCAGATAGCGCATCTCGCCTGCGTGGCCGCGATCGAGCCACTCTGGAAGACGCGCAAGTTCGGGGAATTCCGCAGCCGGCGCCACGCCGCAAAGATCGAATCCCGCCGCCCGTGAAATTTCGATGACTCGCGCGGTGCTGCCGGCATCGCTCATGCTCTGCTTATCCAATCGAAGAATTTCGCGCAGTCTTGTGGCGCCGGCGTCTCGCCGGCGATTCGGCGGACCTTCGATCCCGGGCAAGAACGCCGGCGGGACGCCAGCGCTACGAGACTCCGCAATCCGCCAGATCAGTTAGAGTTATCGTTCCGCCGAGACGAAAAGCCGTGAGAAATGCAGTCTGCTGTGCTCCTTATTTTCCCGCACTGGGTGGCGGCGTCACGACTTTCGTCATTTTCCGGATCATGCCGTCGGACTTGCTCAAGACATAGAGCTCCCCGTCGCCACCAATGGCCATGCGTACATCCGCTCGCCCTCCGGCGTACGGGACGCCCTCGTTATCGGTTTTTGGCTGTTTGTGCTCAGGGTCTTTCCAACCCGTTGTAGCGGCTGCCGCTCCGGGCAGCACGCGATCGGCTCCCGGCGTTCCGCCCTTGCTCGCATAAGTCTCCGACACGATGTCGAACATCCTGCGCTTCCCGGCGGGCTGGCTGGAAGAGTCGCCCGCAGCTTTATAGACGATTTGCAGCTCATGTATTGTTGCCTGCTGCGTGCGCTGCCCATGCGTGGCAATCATTTCGGCCATGTCCACATAGAAGATCTTGCCGGTGGTCATGTCGTTGAAAATGTATTTCCCCCGGAGCTGCGGCATCAGCTTGCCGCGATAGACAAAGCCGCTGCCGATGGAATCCCCCTCCTGATGACTGTAAACCGCGGCCGGGTACACTGGAGCCACTGGTTCATCGATGCCTTCCACTTTCAGAAGATCCCTCTCCGGAAAGGCAATCGGCGGACTCATCTGGCTGCCTGTCTTTCCCGCACTGTCAATGAAAACCTGTTCGTCGCCCTCGCGTTCGGAATAGCCATAATTGGCGCCCTTTTTGACGACATCAATTTCTTCCCAATCATGCAGGCCGATATCGTTGACGAGCAGGGTTTTCGTACTCACATCCCAGGTCATGCGGTGCGGATTCCGCAGACCATAGGCAAAAATTTCAGGGCGAGCGATGCCCACCGAGATAAAGGGATTGGGATCCGGACCCGTAGAGGGAATGCGGTACCGGCCGTTCTCGCTGAGCCTGTCTTTTGGACGCAAGTTGATGTCAGGAGTAATCCGCAGGATTTTGCCAACCAGAGTATTCAGTTGCTGCGGAAGGGTGTGTCCCGGCCCGGGGGTTTCTCCCTGCGCGCCGTCGCCCACCGAAACATACATGTTTCCGTAGTCCACATTTCCAGGACGGGCCAGCGGGTCGAAGACCATGTCGGACATGGGATGGTTGCGGTCAAATCCCACACGCAGGATCTCTCTCGCGCTCCCCTCAAACGTGGCATTGCGGACATTGGTGTCTGTCCATTCGATCATGACGGATTGCAGGTTCGCCGGCCCCGCAGGCGGGTTCACGACGGGTGTCGTCGAGTAACCCTTCAAATCAAGGGTCGGCACTTTGCTGCTGGAGGGTTCTGCAGACCCTTCGATCCCGGGATTCTCCACATGCACAGTATAAAATTTTCCGTTTTTCGCGTAGCCGGGATCGAACGCGATTGAAACGATGCCGGCCGTGTTGCCCGTGTCGGATTCAAACTTCGGGAAAATATCAGCAAAATTGATATAGGGCGTGAACTTCTTTGTCGCTTTATCGAGGATATAAATTGTGCCGTTCATGTCGTCGACAAAAAATCGCGAGGCCGCCAGAGGAGCGTCCGCCGGTTCCGAACGCAATACATTCTCGCGTCCCAACTGGCCCTTGAAGTCGATCGGCGCCGGAGCCTTTCCCCCGCGAGTCATGCTCGAAAGCGGCGGATTTGCATAGTCTTCCAGCAATACGGCCGTTCCGTCCTTGCTGACCTGTGATTTCGAGGGGTATTGCAGCGGGTATTGCGCGGAAACGGCGGATACGCCGGTGAGAATGCCGGCGACCAGCACAAATCCAAAACGAAACCTCGCAGACCGTCCGACGAACCAGTGCGTCCCTGCCATGGGTAGATTCCTCCGTGTTCTATAGTGCAATTCTTTCAAAGGTGTGTCGCGCACCTTGCCTGCTGCCGTGAAGTATACACAATCCGGGTCCGGAAAATCATTTTCCACATCTATCCCCGGAGGAGATCTTCGCCGCGCCCAACCGGGCTTACGGGCCCCGAGAACCTGCCGCACATGGGCGCGTGCGTATAATACCTTGAAATAAAGCAGCTTGGGCAAATCGGTCAGGCGATACAGTTCTTGACACAACTCGCGTATTCGCTATACAACACTCGTGCTGCTGTTCGGCATCTTCTCAACCTGGAGAAATGGTGCGCTCAGCCCGCAAACAGGGGCCCGGGTAGGCGGCATTTATCTGCGTGCAAGAATCTAGAGACAGATCGACGCGCGCTGTCCATAATCATTTCGAGGAGGACCTTTGAAACTTCGGCTTGCGGTTTGTTTGGTGGGGTTGTTCAGCTTCGGTGCAGCGGTGAGTCATGCGCAGAGTGTGCCCACGCTGGAGGTAGCGCTCAATTACGCACACGTGTCGGTTACTCCGACCAACGCCCAAATAGGAAACTTCAGCATGAATGGGGCCAGCGGACAAGTCGCCTATAACTTCAATAAGTGGATCAGTGGCGTCGCCGACGTAGGTTTTTACACGCATGCGACGCTGGCAAGCACAGGTGAAATAGGATTGCTTTTACACCCTACTGAAATTTCCTATACCCTGGGCCCCCGGCTTTCCTACAGGCATTTTCAGCGCTTCACCCCATTTGGGCAGATCCTTGTCGGCGTGGTTCACGATACGGGAGGCGGCAACATAAATACGTTCGATGACAACGTCAAATCGCAAATGAAGCTGGCTTACGCCGCGGGTGGGGGCATCGACGTCAAGGTGAAATCCTATTTGGCCGTACGACCGATCGCTATTGATGTCCAGCGGACGCAGTTTGCGGAACTCGGGACCACGAGGCAAGTCCAGACCAACTTGCGCGTCTCCGTCGGAGTGGTCCTCCTGTTCTAACGGGAAGCAAATCCAGGCAGTTCAGTCGCCAGGATGGGGGCCGTGGACAATCGGGGACGCGGCCCTGACCGTTGACACGCTTGGCGTCACTCATCATCAGAGGCGCCGGCCCCCCCACAACTACCGCGTAGCCGCAACGAAGGGACTTGACTCCTTGACCCGCGTGCGAACCCCGTCAATCACAGCTGGGATCTCAGCATGCGGCACTCCCCGAATCAGATAGATCATGAGGGCAGCTTCAGCTGGATTGTCGGTGCTGGAAGAAATCCCGACACCTTGCACCCCAGCGAGATTCATGAGTACATCCACGTGAGCGGAATGCACGGCGCGGGCGCGCCCGACCTCAGTATCGGAAAGAGTTGTCCCGGCTGACGTGGCCGCGCTGGATTCGAGCGTCGAGCTTTCCGCAAGGGAGAGAACGCCTCGGGCTGTGCCGGTTCCAACTTTCACGATCTTCGTGCGGAGGCCGTCGATCTGCGCGGGAAGACTCCCCAGCGTGGCGTCCTTGGTTACAAATAACTCGATCGCCACAGCGCTGGGATCGTCCGAACTTGAGTTTACGCCGACGGCCTGAACCCCTGCCGTGGATAACAATTCTGTCGCATGGATGTTCCGCACAGCGGTCGCCTGCAGCAAGGCTTCCGGGGAGATTGTGACCGCCTGGCCGATGATCGCGGCGGCCTGTGGCGCGGGCAGGCTGCATCCCGCGACCGTATGCGTCGTCGCAGAGCCGACAAAGACCGGATTGCCTATTGCGGCCAGCACATCCGAAACGGGGTTTGCGAAAGTAATCGGCGGAACTCCGGGCGCTCCCGAGTCGATGGTGGCGATGACCAGGGCAACAGGGTCGGCCGTATTCTGTGTGACAATCAACGATCCAGAATCGCCAGTGGCGCTAAAATTCGCACCCGCAGCACCCGGAATCACGACCAGGTCAGTGTAAGGTATGGCAATAAGGTTTGGCGGAGTTGCATAGCCTTTCTGATACTGGATACTGGCCACAAAATTCGTGGTTTCAATCGTCGAGCAGGTCAATCCAGTCGAGCGTCCGCTTTTGGCAACAAATTGGCCTGCTGTAGGTGCGATACCGGAGCCTGCGTGGGGAGCCCCATTGGTGGGCTGACCGTTGTTCGTGGTGCCTCCCAGCTGCAAGATCGTGCCACTTGGGTCCACTGCGCCTGGAACAACCTGCGCGATAGCTGCATCGACTTTAGTGCCCGCGCCGGTCTCCAGATTGTAAAACTGAGAGAGATTGGCGACCGTTGTCGCCCCGGCCGCATTGCACGGAACAGTTGCATCAGTGAGGCTTGGCTGGATAATGTTTTCCCCAATCACACCAAGATCGTTTCGGGCAAGGACACTGCTTGTGCCTAGTATGTATTGATTGCCGTTCAGCGATACTAGAGATCCCAACGTTCCCCCGGAGCATTGACCGTTGCCGCTGTCGTTTATGTTCCCGCCCGAAACACCAAGCGGAGTTGGACTGATCTGAGCGTTCTTATTTGGGGCAATGACAGCCACAGCGGACGTACCGATGAAGAAGGAATCTGCCTGGGAAATCGCTTCCACAGTGAGGGGCGCGACGATCGATCTTCCATTGGATGCCTGCGTGGGCACGGAGTTAGGAGATGTATAGAGTCCTGTCTGGGAAATTGTACCAATCGTCGGGCCGCCGCCGGCAATCCCGTTCACTTCCCAAGTGACGGCGTTCGAACCTCCCGTGACGGTCGCGGTAAACTGCTGGCTCCCAAAGGTTTGTACGGTTGCGGGACTCGGCGACACTACCACCTTCATCGCGGAATGAAGCACGATATTGACTGTTGCGGACTTCGTCGTATCCACCACCGAGGTAGCAGTCACACCGACAGTGACAGGTAGCGACCCCGTTACAGAAGCTGGGGGTGTGTAAAGACCAGTGCTCGAGACTGTCCCAAAACCGGTCGCGCCGTTTGCCACCTGCCACGTGACGTCTTGCTTTGTCGTTCCAGACACGGTGGCCTTGATCTGTAGGGGTTGGCTTTGCCCTAGAATAAGATCAGAGGACGCCGGTGAAACAGCAACAGAGATGTTTGAAACCAAGACCACAGTGGCCGTTATTACATCGTTGGTATTCGCATGGGCGACGGCTGCGATGCTCACGGTGTTGGGGACTGGGACAATTGCGGGAGGTGTATAAAGCCCGCCCGGCGAAGTTGCGGTCTCTTGTGTGATTGTCCCGCATCCGCAGGGAGCATAGGTAGCATCTCCGCCCAGGTACCCGTTCACTTCCCAGAAGATACCCGTGTCGATCGAGCCGGAGGTAGTGACCGTAAACAGTTGCTGCCCGCCCAAGGGAACATTTACAGGGCCAGAGGGGGTGAGGACCAAGATGACGTTCCCAATCGGCGTTGGGGTTGGCCTGCAACCTGAAACAAAGCTAATCAGGGAGACTACGACCAATGCCGTCAATGATAGAAGTGAACGACGCACAGAAACCCTTTCCGGGCCTGCTTCGCCGACAGGCGGGCCTGAGCTTGCCGACGGCGCAGAACAACTTTCGATACGTAAGCCTGCCATCATGTTTCGTTGCCTTCTCGATGATGTTGCCACCCGGGCCAGATCCAATTCAGACCAAGCCCCGGATGGAGTACAGATGCTTTCCACAAAGAGCGCCAAACCCCACCGCGTGAACTTGCCGCTGGATGCGCGTCCTCACTTGGGCAAAGGCACGATCAGCACCTGATTATCATTCTGATCCACGACGACGGCGCGATTCGTCACTGGATCGATGGCCACCGCAAACTGCTGCGAAACAGAGAGGGGAATGATGGCCTTCACTGTGGCGGTGGGTGTACTGTCTGTCGTCGAATCCCGGTAGTCCATCACCGACAATGTCTGGGAGAGCGTATTTGCCGTGACCAGTGTGCTCGTTCGATAGTTGTAATCGATCGAGGTTGGGTTGATTCCCACGAGATGGGAGGCGACCGTGTAAGTTTGCGTGGCCGTGTTCGCCGTGACAGAACCAAAATTGTTCGCAAGGCTGGAGGTAACCAGGAACGTGGCCGAGTCGGGGTCGTATACGACTCCGGTCGGAAGCTGGAATCCGGTTACCCGGTTGAGAATCTGTTTCGTCCCCAGGTCGATGATTACAACTTCGTTGGCGCCGCCCTCGCTGACCGCCGCGATATTTTGCGTGTAGTCAATGGCGACTGCGTTGGGGCCGAGGTCCACTGCTAATGTTGTGGGTGTCGCAGGGCTTAAAATATTGAAGAAGCTGACCTGCGAAGCACCGCTGTCCGCCACCACAACTTGGCCCGAACCTGGATGGACCGCGATACCGATCGGATAGGACGTGGTGATCCCCGCGGTCGCCGAGGCAATGGAAACCGTCGAGGAAACAGCAATGTTATCCAGATCGATGATGGAGACGGAGTTGTCAAGCGTATTGGTGACCGCCGCTCTCCCGGCGACGGAAGAAAGGGCCACCCCTTCCGGAGTGTTGCCCACGTTGAGGGTGCCGGAAATACTCAAACTGGTTAGGTTGATGACCGAAACACTGTTCGATCCGCTGTTGGTTACGACGGCTAGATGTCTCTGCCGGTCGATGGCCACTGCGCGGGGGGCAGCGGCGAGGCCATTGACCTTCGGGAGAGGAATGGCTTGCATCACTGTGAAGTCGTTGGCATTGGACTGCGTCCCATCCGAGTTTAGGACATCGACGACGAATCGTTGCGGCCCCCCGAGCGTCGTTGCGGGAATCGTCGCGGTGAGTTCCCGAGGGCCTACAAAGGTAGTCGCGAGAGGAGTTTCGTTGAACCGCACAACCGACGAACCAGTGAAACCATTTCCGATCAGCGTCAAGGTCTGATTCGTTGTGCTGGTCATCGAATTGAACGGGCTCATCTGAACCACCTGGAGGGGACGGATCGACCCGAGCTGGATCACCGTCACCGTATTGCTTCCCTGGTTCACCACCACCGCGAGGTCCGTCACCGGATCGATGGCCACTGCGGCGGGGTTGAGTCCTACGTTGAATGGGACACCTACAAGTTGCGGCGTCACCTGCAAATTGGCAGGCCCCGTGATCGTTCCCAAATTCCAAATGGAAGCCGTACCGGTTTGATTGACGACGACGGCAGTGTTCGTAAGGGTGTTTACGGCAGCGGCGACGTTGCCGGTGCCGGCAAGGGCCCCTGTAGGAGCGATCGCTGTGATGGTCTGATCCAGCAAACTCATGAATGTCACGGACGTTGAGGAGGGATCGGTGAACACCGCCTCTTCCGTCTCATTATTGATCGCCGCCCCCTGGACATTGGGATCGAGATCGATGGTGACCAGGGGTGCCGCAACGCTTACGGTCCCATTCCCACTTGTGTTGTTGGGGCCTGCCTGCACGTATGTAAATGTGTTACCGCTCGCTGTTAGGACAGTAAAGGTGCCATCGAAGCTCGAGTCGTCGACGCCCGCGACGGTCACTTGCTGGCCCACGGTCAATGTATAACTGCCGCCTGTGGTTATGATTGTAACCGTGCCGTTAAGCCGGACGGCCCCATTCGAGGAGGGAATCTGGATACCGAACACGACACTTTGGCCGCTTCGGCCGAGATCAACAACGGAAACTGGGCCGTTAAACCCGCCTGCCCCCCCCTGCCCTCCACCCCCTGGGGTGACTAGACCCCAGTTCATCCGTTGGTCAATCGTAACCTCGGGGGTAATGCCCGTCGTAGGAATCTGGCCGGTAGAGCTGACCACCATCTGGTTTAGGTCGATGATGGTGGCTGTGGGCGAGCCTTGATACACAACTAGCGCCTTCCCTGTCAGCGGGTTGACACCCACCGAATAGGGTTTGACATCCAGCGGAGATGTAATGGTGGCCTCGACTACGGGAGGGGAAGCGCCCAAATTTACGATAGAAACACTGTTGCTCCCATTATTCGCCACGACTGCCAGATTCCGGATGTTGTCCACCGCGACCCCTGTCGGCGAAACGCCTACGACGACCGTCCCCACAACTTGCAGGTAGGTGGCGTCGGACGGGTTCAAATCGATGAGCGATATAGTATTTGCGTTGGCGCCGGTCCCGCTATTGGCAACCACGGCGATCCCCGTCGCCGTGTTGACAGCTATCGATTTCGGGGCGGGGCCAACTCCTAAGGTCGTCAAAATCACCGGAGCTTGTGCTGAAGCCACGGCAATATTTGAGGCTGCCAGCTGACTGGGCAGGGCGGTGTTGTGCACCGACACGGGGAAAAGCCCCGCCGTGGCTACGTCGGTGGAATTTACTGCGACATTGAGTTGCCGGATGTCGGTCTGCGGCGTTGCCGCGCGAACCTGTCCATTGAACTCAGCCGTGGTGGCGGAGGAATAGTAGCCACCATCAACCGTGACGGTTTGCGCGCCTCCGTTTTGGGGGATGCTATTGGGGGAAGTGCCAATTAAGGCCGGGGCCGAAGGCGCCACGGTCAAATCGGCGGCGGCAGAAGTTGCGCCGTTCTGTTGCTGCACATCCATGAAGATCGTGCCGCACGACAATGGTAGGTTGACGCAGGGGATTGCCAGTGAAGCTGCGGGGATTCGGGCGCTCAACACCGTCGTCGAAATAAAGGTGGTAGGGATCGGGACCCCGTTCGCCCTAGCCACACTGGTCGAAAGGAAATTGGTGCCCTCCAGGTAAACGTCCTCGAAATTCGAGCCTTGAGCCACCGTTGCTGGGTTAATGAAGGTCAGAGTCGCCGCTCCAGGAGGGACCACCGAGACGGTGGTCGTTCCGAAACTGGCAGTGTTCGCTTGTAGCTGGGCTTCGATCGTCACGTTCGTGGTCGTGGTGATCTGGGTCGGTGCTTGATACAAACCCGTCGTGGTAATCGATCCCGATGACGAACTACCCCCTATGGAGCCGTTCACTAGCCAGTTGACGGCCGTATTTTGATTCAGAGTGTTAATGGTATTGGTCACCAGGTCAGAGAACTGATACGTTTGCCCGGCACCCAGCGTGATGCCGGAGGTCCCGCAAGAGGTCGTGGTGGCTGCGGAGTTGTTACAGTACAGGGTGACGATCGCTCCGGAGTTGATCGTCACAGTGGCGGTCGCGGTCATCGCCGTATTCGCGACACTGGTGGCCACCACACTCACCGAACTGGCATTGAGCGCGTTCGAGGGAGCCGTATAAAGCCCTTGGGTAGTGATCGTCCCGACCGTGTTGTTTCCACCGACTACGGAATTGACGCTCCAGGTGACCTCGGTGTCGCTGGTGCCGGTCACCGCCGCGGTAAACTGCTGCATCTGTCCCAGCGAGACCGTGGCCGTAGTGGGGCTAACGGTGACGGCTACTACGAGGGCCGACTTGCAGCCAGTCTGCCATGCCACCACACCCAGCATCAAACCGTACAGCAGCAAACGTCGCATCTTAGTTCCTCCCACCACATGCAATTCGCTTCCAATCATGAATCTCTCTCCTAAACCCCAATGGACGATCTAAAAGGTCCGGCTGACGGTAAATCGAAATGTGCTGCGCCTTTCATTAAAAAATATCTGTTGCCGGTTTGACAGCAAGCCGGTCATCGTCGGCGTTATACTCTGGCTGAAAGTATTACAAGTTAGGGCCGTGTCCCCTTGTTTGCAGCCCGGCAGGCTACCTATAATTGCTGGGTCCAGACTAAACGTGCCGACCGGGGCGGTGATCGTTTGCGAATAGACCGTCGGGTTATAGGCCCAATACAGGCGGAATGGCGCCTGAACAATAGGAAGGCGCACGACAAACTCTATCCCGGTTGACGTGCGCGGCGCAAAGTTCGAGCCCGGCGCTAATTGAAGTGTGGGAGGGACCGCTAACGGCGTTTTTTGATCCAGTGCGTATGGAAACGACTGTTGGAGCTGCGCCAGCCCAACATCATTAAGCTTCAACTGGTTCGGAAGCAACACGCCGTTTATTCCAGCATCGAGGAACAATGTCATGGAGACCGGCCCGACCAGCGGGATGCGGTATTCCGCGTTGCCGATCACCGAGGTGTCGCCACCTGGGTAAACAATCGTGTAGGTAAGCACGTTCACGGGAACGGTAGTCTGTACGGGTATACCGCCAGCCCCAATCTGGTTCGGTACAGAGAAGGTGAAAGGCCTGGTGCTCTGCACCGGCACAAAGACCACGGGCGAAATACTAAAATCATAAAAGCCGCGGATGGTTTGCTCGCCGCCGGTAAGGAAGCGGCCGTACGGAGCTACCTCTTTTCCGCCATATCCCGTCGCAAAGGAGGTTTGCAACCGGAAACCGAGGACGTTCCGGCCCTTGTTGATTGGGCGGAAATACTTGGCCTCAATAATTTGTGTCAGGGACCTGGTATTGCCGCCCAGGCCCTCCACACCCAGAGAAGCGAAGAAACTCTTTCCGTGCGTGGGATTGATCGGATTGTCGACCGTATTGTAAGTGAACGTGGGCGTGACCTTACTCGAATGGATTCCGTTCAGCGCCGAAGGTCCCGACAATCCACTGAATTGCAAAGTTTGAAAGAGTACCTGTGCCGCGTTGGTCGCGCCGGTTATGTTTGTGTCGGTATAACCGTAAGTCAGTCCCACGCGCGCGAACGAGAATTTCCGCATCGGATAACTTGCGAAGACCGTAATCCCTTTGGAATTCTGGTTGTAATCTTGTTCTGTCGTGGGATTCAAGCTCAATTGTTGGTTTTCAAGGACTGACAATTGCTGCTGTTGGTTATACCTGAATTGCGAATCGGAAATCGTGAAACCAGTGGCGATCGGCCGGTCGAACAAGTACGGCTCGGTAAACCCAAACACAGCGTTTCGCTGGATGGTGCCGTATTGGACCGAAAAGGTAAGGGTCTCGCCGAGGCCGATAAAATTGTTTGTCTGATAGCTCAGTCCGACATAACTGCCGGAGAGTCCGCTGACCCCGCCGGTCAGACTGATCGACTGCTTGCCCTTCTCCTTGAGCTTCAGGAGGATATCGATGGTACCCTGCTTGACGTTGCGCTTGAGCTCGGCGTTTTCCGGTTTGACAGGCTCGAAATAATCAAGCTGATTGAGCCGCAGAAGGCTGACTTCCCAGAGGTTGTTGCGGAACAAATCGCCTTCGCTTAGCAGCAATTCCCGCCGAATGACCTTGTCGCGGGTCGCCGTGTTTCCGCTGAACTCGATGCGCCGGACGGAGTACTGCTTCTCTTCGTTAAAGATCATGGTGAGGTCAACGGTCTTGGTGTCATCGTGGACGTCCGTTTCCGGCTCGGCCGTGAAATCGATAAATCCAAAATTCCCGTATAGCTTCGTATACGTTTCAATGGCCTTGCGGACTTTCCCGACACTGAAAATCTCGCCCTTCTTTATGGGGAAAATCGACTCCAAAGCGTCCACCTTCATCGACAAGCCCTTTTCAGGGTCCGAGTTACGCACGTGGAATGTTCCCATGCGGTATTGCTCGCCTTCTTCGATGGAGATGGTGATGTTGTTCTCTTTGCCGTGCTTAGAGCCCACCAGCGGCCAGGGTCCGGGAATGCCAGGGCGGTCGATATCGACGGTTACCGGCTCCGCGTCCTTCACCAGCACCTTGAAATAGCCATTGTCCTGGTAGAGTCCGCGGACGCCAATCTCAAGATCCTCATTCATCTTGTCGCGGTCGTAGGTCTTGGACAATACGGGAATAGAACCCAAGGGGCCCAGCGGAATAGCGTACGGCCGGGAGTTCCGCATGGTCCGGATGATCCGCCGGGCCGAAAACGCGGTATTCCCTTTGAAGATGATTTTGCCAATTTTTACCTTGGGGCCTTCGTCGATGACGAAGGTAAGAGAAACGGCGCTGGTTCCGGCCACGCGCTCAAAGGTGGCCTTTACGGTGGCGAACTGGCGGCCGTGCTCGGCGAGCAGCTCCTTGAGAACCACTTCCGCCTTCTTCACGCGGGTCGGGTCGAATTGGCTCTCGACGGAAAGGCCGACTTTCCGGTCTTTGAAGCGGTCCAAAATATCAGACTGGGAAACGGATTTATTACCCTTGTACTCGATCCGGCGAATGATCGGGCGCTCGACCAGGTGAAAGACCACGATTTTCGCGTTGGGGCGGTTCGGGCTGTCTTCGACTTCCGCGCGGATGTCGTCAAAGTACTGCGTGTTCCACAGCGCCCGGAAATCGCGCCTGACCGCTTCCTCAGAAAACGGATCGCCCGGGCGCTCGAAGATCCGCGCCCTCAGAGTTTCACTCCGGATTCTCCGGTTCCCTTCGAAATCGATGCGCTCGACGATGGGGGTGCCTGGGGCCGCGCCACCGCCTGCCCCTTCCTGGGACCGCAAGGGCAACGCCGGCACAGCGAGGCAAAGGGTCAGCAGACAGAGCATCTTCCGAAACAATCCCTCCGACTTGAAAATCCAGACAAATTTCAAATGTGCACTCAATCTGCGATGAATTGATTCACACGAGACGCCGCAGGGCAGGTCCCCCGACCGAGTCAATAACATTATAATGATTCAAATCTCCGGTCATTTTCCCGATTCATTCGCGGAGATTCCCCTAAATGCCTTGTTCGGCGCCCTCGAACTTTAATGGACATATGGGCACTGCGCTGTCAGGAAGAGTTTCAAACCAGCAACGTTTTGTATCAAAGCCTATAAATAAAGTTACATTTGATTACATTTGCTATCCAACCCTAGTGCGCCCACTGACCATCTAGGACCAAAGACGAACCGTAGCTTATAGCATTAAGAAACACGGGAAGCAAGAGCGCGGAGGAAGATAGCCAAACCCATGGCCCAACAGAACCGGGAGCATGTACTGCTGGTCGATGACGACATCGACCTTTGTAATCTCATCGAGCAATACCTCGAGCGGGAGGGCTTGACCGTCGAGATGGTCCACGACGGTCAGGAGGCCGTGGACCGGCTGCTATCCCGCGATCACGATATCGCCATTCTGGACATGATGTTACCAGGAGTCGGTGGTCTTGAGATTTTACGGAAGGTCCGGACGCACTCACAAATTCCCGTGATTGTGGTCACAGCTCGCGGCGAGACCACCGAGCGGATCGTTGGCCTCGAGGTGGGGGCTGACGATTACCTTCCCAAGCCTTTCAATCCACGGGAGCTCCTCGCGCGGCTGCGTGCGATTCTTCGCCGCTCCCGCGTACCCGAGCCCGAATCCATTGCCTCGTTGCCGTCGAGGAGCCTGGCCGTGGGGGGAATTGAGCTCAACCCCAGGGCGCGGAGCGTTTGCAAGGGAGGAAACCCCTTAGCGCTTACCACCGCCGAATTCGATCTTCTTCAGATGCTCATGCGCAATGCGGGGAGTGTCGTGACCCGGGAGGACCTGGCCCTGATTGCACTCGGCAGGCCTTTCGCCCCGTTTGAGCGTAGCGTCGATCTCCACATCAGTCATTTGCGGAGGAAACTAGGTCCCTTACCAGATCGCACTGAACGGATCAAAGCGGTGCGCGGGATCGGATATCTTTATGCGGTCACGGCGTAAGACCATCACGTTGCGACTTGGCCGAAGGCGCGATCCGTCCGCCGGTCTCGCTCGCGACCTCACGCCCGATGCCCTGCATTCGCAGTCCCTTTTGCAGGCCCCCCAGCCGCTCGTCGTGGACATTTTGCATGATCTCAAGTCACCCCTCGCTCGGATGAACGTGGCTCTAGGGTTGGCGCAGCAACAGGCTAATCCGGGCGTGCAAGAGGCGCTCGATAGGATTGAACTGGAAGCAGAAAGGCTGAACCAAATGCTCCAGCAGCTATTCGACCTGGCTCAGGTGGAGGCCGGAAGGGAATTGCTCCAGCCACAAGAGATCGATCTGCTGGGTCTGGTAAAAGATGTTGCGGCGGACGCGAATTTCGAAGCCCAGCGTGCTGACCGGACGGTGCAGGTGCTGTCTTTCGCGCCATGCAGGATTCACGCGGTGAAATCGTTGCTGCGAAGCGCCATCGAGAACATCGTGCGTAATGCCTTGGTCCACACCTCGGATGCTACGGCGGTCGAAATCTCATTAGTGCGTCAGGAAAACGGGAAAACTGCGCATGCCACCGTTTCCGTTCGCGATTATGGTCAGGGTGTGCCGACGTCGCTCCTTGCTCAGATTTTTCGTCCTTTCTTTCGCGTGCAAGATTCGCCTGACCACAAATTTCGTGGTACCGGATTGGGATTGGCAATAGCCGAACGGGCTGTAAGACTCCATGGAGGCTCCATCAAAGCAGCCAATCATCCTGAAGGCGGACTTGTAGTTGAAATTCGGCTTCCCTCGAAAACAAGCCTCGGTTCAAACCTCGAATTCCGGCCAGCATCTGCTGCCACCAGGCCGATTCGAGTTTGACAGGATCGAATGCCGGGCGTATCGTCTTGCCGAGAAATGAAGTTCGCTTCGGAAATTTCAGATCGTGCCCCGTTTTGATTGCGATCAGATAATGACTTTGGCAGGAGTCCTTCATGACCAAAAAGAATTTGCGTCTCGGATGCGCTTTGATTTTCATCTTCGCAATCGGTTTGGCGCAGGATGCGCTCAAGAAGACCGTGCAGGCGCGCCCGGCGGCTGAAAGCGTCCCCAAGTTTGAATTGGATCCTACGTGGCCGAAGCTGTTGCCCAACCATTGGGTGACCGGGCAAATTCCGGGGATCGCCGTGGATTCCCATGACCACATCTGGGTCATTCATCGTCCGAAAACCATCGCCGACCATGAAAAGGCCGCCTCCCTGAAACCACCCACGGCGGAATGTTGCTTCCCGGCGCCGGCTGTACTGGAATTCGACATGGAAGGGAACATGCTCCAGGCCTGGGGCGGCCCTTCCCCCACCAAGGAATACGAGTGGCCGGAAAACGAGCACGGAATTTTCGTCGATTACAAGGACAACGTCTGGATCGGTGGAAACGGAAATAGCGACGCCCAGATCCTGAAATTCACGACCAAGGGAAAATTCCTCCTGCAGATCGGGCATCAGGGCAAGAGCCAGGGAAGCAACGACACCGTGAACCTGGGAAAACCCGCCGCGATGTTCGTTTATCCCAAGACGAACGAACTGTTTGTTGCTGATGGATATGCGAACCGGCGCGTCATCGTCTTCGACGCCGAAACCGGAGCATACAAACGGCACTGGGGCGCCTATGGAAAAAGGCCCGAGGACTTTAAAAATCCTCCGCGCGAGCAGATCGTCAAAGGGCCTCCGCCCACATTTTTTAATCCTCCCGTTCACGGCATCGTCGTTTCCAACGACGACCTCGTCTACGTCGCCGACCGCGCCAACAACCGCCTGCAGGTCTTCAAACTAGACGGTACTTTCGTCAAGGAAGCGTTCATCAATAAGGAGACGCTCGAT
The DNA here is from genome assembly GCA_963705015.1 of Terriglobia bacterium. Taxonomy (GTDB): domain Bacteria; phylum Acidobacteriota; class Terriglobia; order Acidiferrales; family UBA7541; genus Palsa-360. The sequence goes on along the minus strand of CAVPIN010000002.1, from coordinate 1,920,917 downwards.
TCCGAAGGGACCGTGTATGGCTTCGCTCTCTCTCCCGACAAAGCCCAGAAATTCCTCTACACCGTGGACGGCCCGGATATGTGGATCCGCATTCTCAACCGGCAGACGCTTCAAATCGTAGATTCCGTCGGCGGTTACGGCGGGCACCAGCTTGGAGCGTTCTACCACGTTCACAGCATCGCGGCGAACACCGACTCCAAGGGCAACATTTATCTGGGCGAAGTCAACGAAGGCCAGCGGTTCATGAGATACGTCTACAAGGGCATGGGAGCGCCATCAAATCCGGGCACGGCCTCGGCCATCAGCGGAATTTCATCCACAATTCCAACACGTTAATCGAGTGCGTGCCACTCGTTCGCTGATGGATCTTGTTCTAAAGTATTAATTTTTGAGGGTGGCGCATCCTTCACGTTTTTGGTGAAGGGTGCGGTTTTTTCGAGTCATCATCGACAGAGAAACACGTTTCCACAAACTTCATCGCCGCCAACCTCCACCTATAATGATTTAATTCGCGAGAGGGCTTTCAAACAGTTGCGAAAAATCAAAGCTCGTGCTCCGCATCTTCAGATGAAACTAGCAACCTCATCCGAATGGTTCCACGAAATTCACCTTTCCAAGGCCACCGCACCTGATTAAGGTCAAACGTTTATCACTTCTATTTGTTTTCCTAGTCTATCGCTGGCCCTCATTGATTAGCACTGATACAATGTTCGCCAGTGAGCGATTGGCGACAGATTCAGGCGCGCATCCGCAAAGCACGGACCAGCGCGGATCCCCCAGGACAACTCGCGGCGTTGTATGAACGCACGCGCGACGCGATGGTTGCGTTTGAACTCGCGCAGATTCATGAGAAGGCCGGCACGCAGGCCGAAGCGGCGAAATGGTACACCGCTGCCGCCGAACGTTTTCGCCGCGCGCAATGGAAACAAAAAGCCGAAGAAGCTCTCACCCGTTTGGGCGCGCCAATTCCTGTTGCGCCCGCCGCAGTACCAGCGAGCGAAACGAGCGTGGAGCCGGCTGCACGACTGGAGCCCATCATTACTGAATATTCTGAAGGTCAAGTTTCCGAAGCGGCTGGCGAGCCCGATGGCGGCCAGCGCGAAGAAGTGTTCGAGCAGCACGCGGAAGCGCCCACGGCGGCGCCTGTGCTAGTTCCCGGAGAGGTCCCCGGTCACCGCCGCAAACGGCGAGGACGCCGAGGCGGACGCGGACGCAACAAAGGCAGGCATGTCGGCGTTCCGGTGGCTGGAACACCACCTCAGGTTGCAGCCGCACCTTCAACCTTCGAGCGCGCTCCAGAGCCGCGGGCGATGCCTGTGATTCGTCCTTTTGTATCTGAAGAATTTTCGGAGCGTCATACGCGCGAACCCGAACCCGTCAGCAGCTTCGAGCCCGCTGCTGCAGGTTCAACTTTGCAGGCAAAAACCCGAGCCGGTGATCCAGCGCTTTCTTCCCGCATGGTAAAGCTGGAATCCCAGCTGCGCCGCATGCTGGCTTCTTCCGCGCAGTCCGTCGATCAGGCCGAGGATGCGCCCGCCGGCCCCGGAGTTTTCCTCATCACCGATACCGACCAGACCACCTACTATTACATCGAAGCCTGCCAGACGTTGCGCGTGGGCATCGGGAATTTGCTGCGCAGCGGCCGCGGCAGCCGCGAAGGCGCAAACCTCAAGGAAAAGCTCGCCGAACATCTCGGCATCAATGAAGCCCGTGTGGGCAAGTATCTGAAAGACCACTGCTGTGTGCGTTGGTTGCAGCTCGATGAAGGCGCGCCCTTGCTTGCGCACTTTGCTGTGGCAGTTCTTCGTCCCGTCGCGAACGAGTAACAGTCAAAACTCCGTTCCATTTTCCATGTTCCCCACAACGCTCCAAAGTGGCGGCCCGCGAAATGAATGGATCAACTTTTTTTGAAATACTGCGCAGGTCACTCCCTTCCTCTGAGTGTTGCGGCCATCACGCGGGGGTTGCGTCGGCCGTGCATCACCGCAATAACCCATAAGGGTGTTTCATCCGGCGCGTAAGCAATCAGGTATTCGCGAACCACTGTAAATAGAAGAGGCCGCGAGGTCAGGTCCGAGCGTTTGTGGCCTTGATGTGGAAACGGTACCAGCGCTTCGAGGCTTGCAAATATATCATTGATTACTTTGTCGGCAGCGTCGAGGTTATCCTTGGCAATGAAATCTCAAATCTCATCAAGATCAATCGCGGCGTCGGGGTGAAAATCATAGCCGGTCATGAACCGGCTGGGAATCGTCGTGCTGCGCTCTTTTCGCGCAACCGGGTTTTAACCTCGTCGCCGGAGACGGGTTTGACGCTTCCGCTTTTCAGGGCGTCATAACGGCCGTCGAGCGTTTCGCGAGCCTGCACAAGTTCGCCGACATATCCGGCCAGGGCATCCTCAAGTAGTTTGTCGGGCGCACGTCCGGTTTCAATGACCAACTGGTCAATCTTGGCTTGGAGGTCTGGTGGGAAATGTACTTCCATGTCCTTCAGAATACGGGGAAACCGGCTCCATGGCAAACGCAAAGGGTCTCAAGAGTCGAGTGTTTCGCTCCGACGCCTATCGACTTTTCGCTCCCCCGTATTGGCCCAACTCGATGCCACGATATCACGTCTGCAGGGATCATGGCAGATGAGGCCCTTCGAGGCCGCATTGGCGTTACAACGCTGCGTCCAACGTGGCCACCTCGGACTCCACAGGACGATCCCCGGATGCCGGATTGACCAACTGGGAATCGAATCGAGCTGAAGCAGTATTTACGGAGATCACCGGCGAAATGAATACCGGAGTCAATCCTTTTCCCACGTAATCCAGATGTGCCGCAGCTGCCTCAGATAGATCGAGGATGCGGTGCAGCCTCAGATTGGGGCCGCGGTCAGTGATGGTTACGACGACGGATTGGCCGTTTTTCACGTTCACCACTCGGATGGGAGTACCGAGTGGGAAATACCAACTGGCCGCTGTCAACTTATGGCGATCAAATCGCTTACCGTTAGCCATCTTTCGCCCCTGGTGCTGCTGGCCGTACCATGATGCCGTTCCTATATAGGTCACTTTGAGCTTCTTGGTTGCCTTCTGTGCCTTAGCCCTCTGGGTAGCCGCAGACGTTGGGGATGTCCAGAGCAGGCTCGCTACGATTGCAAGACCTAGTATTCGTAGTTTTGTCTGCATGAGTTTGTCTCCTTTGCGCCATTTATCAATCGATTGCCCCCGGGCTTTTGTGCTTCTTGCTAAGCTCCTTTCCTTTCTGTTACTTGGTCCCATATAGGACCGGAATCTGACCTCTATCCTCTGGCTCAGGAACATGCGGGAACGTTCGCCGTTTGCGCCTGAGGCATTGAAACTGCGTTAGCCAAAGCGCCCTTTTCTTCCATCAAATCAATGGCTTCTGACTCACAGCACCCACATCTGCCATGCCTGTTCAGTTCCACTGCAGCCCGACAATCCATGCACCACCAACGATTCATAATTTCTAGCCTCCTAAGCTTATTCAAATTTTCTTGTGTGAATACATTCTGCGTGATCACGCCGGGACTGGCCATGGGCGGATGGCGCTAATCTTTGGGTACAGGAGTACTGGGGAGCTTTCTACCTATTCTCCTGCTGGATATCCCGGAGCGTCGAATTCGGGGACGGCCCTGCGTACCATCTAAGTTAAAGAATCAAATATGTTTAATCAAAGTTTTACAAATTGCTGGGTGGATCGGAAGACCTACTCGACGCCTCGAAGCGATAGTACCGAACGCGGACTACATGGTAGTGTGGTTAAAGAGCAACAATTTCCATCGTCCAGCTACACCTCCCCGATAGTGAACGCATTGGTGCCTCCTGTCCTCTCTGAGTAAAGTGTCCGAAGATTAAAAGCTGGTGATTCCAAGGCGCAAAGTTCGCCCCAATGCTCTGTGGCTGGTCGCGGGCACGAAGCTCAATTTTTCGCGAAGACAGTCCCGACCAATAAATGAAATTCAGCATGCCGCGCGAAAGAGAACTTGTCACTTCGCAGTCTCTGTCACTATTTGGGACACCGGAAGTGGCGACCCGTTTCCCAAGGGCCGGGACTAGCGCGATCACAGTGGCGCGCCGGGATGGCGAGTCATGCGTGGCACATCTGTGCACAATCGCAGCCTAGCCGTGCGCACACAAAAAGTCTTGACGCCGCATCGGGGACGGCTTGGAGGCGACTTATTGGCCCGCTGGCTGGCTATTAGCGCCATTCGACCCCCCAAAACAGCATTTGGGCGCATCTCTGTGGACGCCTATGGACATTGCAGGCAAACTACACAGTGGGAAAGCTTTAGCTGGATTCTCAGGGGCGTATGTTGCTAGTCTTATTAGTATCAGGGGCCGTTTTCAATACTGGGGGCTCCCGTTCGGTTCCAAAGAAGTTGGCGATAATTTGAATCGTAAGTGTGGAGGACTGTGAAAATGCCTCAGACTCTGGGTACACGTGCATGGAAAGCAATGGATTATGTGCTTTGCAAGACCGCCGGTGTGGCCTTTGACACCATCCATTTCTTCAACAAGTATAATCCGAATCCGTCCTTTACCCCGAAATGGTCCGATAAACCGCTGCTCAAGTCATGGGAGAAATCCAAGCCCACCCTCGGCTGGCCGCGGCAGACAGATTCGCTGTGCCCAGGCTGCGTGAAGGAAGCGCGCCAGGCGATCTTCGATGGAAAGAAGGACTGGCGCGACCTGATGCACGAGAAGGTTGGCGAGATCAAGGCCCAGATCATCGAGAGGGACGGCGAAGTCTGGATGGTCAAGGAATGCCCCATCCATGGCAAGTACGAAGACATGATGGCCATCGATGCCAAGTTCCTGAACTGGATCGAGCAGAATTTTCCCGGCCGCGATATTCCCGCGCACAATGACGAAGACCTCCACAAGCACGGGTCGAGCACCGTCCGCTACGGTCGTGGCTCCGTGCTCACCGTGGACCTCACGAATCGTTGCAACATGATGTGTGATCCGTGTTTCATGGACGCGAATCAGGTGGGATACGTTCACGAGCTGTCCTGGGAAGAGATTCAGGAGATTCTGGACAACGCGCTGAAGATCAAACCCCGGCGGCAGATGTCCGTGCAGTTCTCCGGCGGCGAGCCCACGATGCATCCGCGATTCTTCGACGCTGTTCGCTACGCGCGGAAGATCGGTTATGGCAGCGTGCAGGCAGCTACGAACGGCATCGAGTTTGCCAAGAGCAAGGAATACTGCAAGCAGGCCTTCGATGCCGGTTTGCGTTACGTTTATCTGCAATTTGACGGGATCGGCAACGATGCCAACAGTCATCGCCAGGTGGGCAACCTGTTCGATGTGAAACTCCGCGCCATCGAGAATATTCACGCGGCGGGGATCGAGATCGCTCTGGTCACCACGATCGTCAACAACCTGAACAACGATCAGGTGGGCGCCATCGTGAAATTCGCCATGGAAAATCCAGGAAAAATCTGTTTTGTGGCGTTTCAACCCGTGTCGTTCACCGGTCGCGATGAGGAAATCACTCCCGAGAGGCGCATGAAGCAGCGCTACACGCTTTCTCATTTGGCTAAGGACGTCAGTGCGCAGGTCGGCAAAATCGAGCCGACGCGTGACTGGTTTCCGATTTCACTGATCAGCACGTTCTCCGCGTTCGCCGATCTCTCCCACGGACCCGATGCGCAGTGGGGAACGGTGAGCTGTGGCTGTCACCCTAACTGCGGGGTGGGTACCGGCATGTTGATCAACAAAGAAACGAAGGAATGGGCGCCCGTGCCAGCATTCTTGAAGGTGCCGCAACTCATTGAGGACATCAAAAAGGTCACAGACGCCGCTCGCGGCAAGAACTTTTCCAATTTTACGTTCGCTCTGGCCATGCTCAAGAATTACAACCCGTATGGAGCGCCCGGGAACTTCCGCCTGCTCGATTTGCTCCGGAAAATGGACAAGTCCTGGGGGCTGACTCCCAACCAGCGCCAGAAATACGGCACCGGTGGCCCGGAGCGCACGTATGAGGACGCCATCAAGCGCCGCAGAACGGATCAGTGGAATTTCCTGATGATCGCCGGCATGTGGTTCCAGGACCTGTTCAACTATGATTTCCGGCGCACCGAAATGTGCATCATCCCGTACGCGACGCAGCAGGGCGAAATTTCCTTCTGCGCGTATAACACGGGCATCGGCTGGCGGAAAATCATCGAGAACATGTACAAGAACGCGACCGTTGCGCAGTGGTACAAGGAACACGGCAAGCATGAAATTTATGCCAAGGGCAAGGCCGTGAACCTCGATACCTACGAGCACTCGCTCGTGATTGACGCGGAAGATGCCGCGCGCGTCCGCAGCCTGGACCACGATGTGCCCGTCACGGCGGCCGAAGAGAATCGTGCACGGCGCCGCGCCGAATTCCTCAAGGAAGAAGCGCGGGTCCGCAAGATCTACGAAGAACTCGTGCTCAAGCAGGCGCAGCCGGAAGTTGTGCAGATCGGCTCGCTCACGGATATCAAGAAGGCCACTCCTTCCGTCGCTCCGGTGACGATCCAGAATGCCAATGGAAACGGCACAGCAAAGCCGCAAGTTGCTGAACATGTGGCTGGCGACTAAGATCGCTTCTGAATTTAATTCTTCCAACTGCCCCCGGTTCGCCGGGGGCAGTTGCTTTTTCCGGGGAGCCGAGGAGAGAATTGGAATCTATGGCTCGATCCAACGCGATCATTACCCCCGCGACACTGCGCTTTTTCCGCGACCTGCGCCGAAACAATTATAAAGAATGGATGGACGCCAACCGGGATCGATACCGGTCGGGAGTCGTGGAACCGTTTCGCGCGCTGCTTGCCGCACTCGCGCCCGCGGCCATCAAGCTGCATCCCGGTTTTGATACGGCTGGACGGACAGGCGTCAATTTTTCGCGCATCAATCGCGATATCAGATTCGCGCGGGACAAAACTCCCTACAGACCTCAGATGTATTTGACCTTTCCGGATCCGGAAGCGGCGGATTCTTCCAGAACACAGCTCTACCTTGGGATTTCTGCGCAAGCCGTGACAGCTGGTTTTCGCGCCTACTCGATGGGGCCGACGAAAACTTCCGCATTCACGCAAATGGTCCTCCCGCGAGTAACGGCCAACTCCCGCTGGCTCGTTGCGCAGAAAAGGCGTTTGGGGCGTCGCTATGAGAGTTATTGGTATGCAACAGAAAAGGGCGAGTGGACCAAGCACGAAGGCTGGCCGCTCGGTCCCGCCGAATGGAAAACGCTCAAGGGTTGGGTGGTACGCCGGAAGTTTCCTCAGAGCGCGGCCACGCGTCCCGCGTTCGTGTCGGACATCTCAAAGATATTTCGGGATGTTTACCCGCTTTTTGCGTTCGTGTCTTCTCCACGTTGGAAGGCTTGACCTATAAGCGATCACGCTTTGAATCGGACGATCACACCTCTCGGATGGGGTTGACCCCCGGGCCGAAGTCACATAGGATGCGGGGCCAAGAACCCACATGTGGTAGATATCGTACCTGACAGCCTAATTTCGTCAGGACGAAGTTCGCGGGGATGACAGGGGAGGCCAGATGGCCGGGACGAATCGGTGGTTGCTCGCGGTCGCGGGGGTGTGCTTGCAGATTGCCCTGGGCGCGGCGTATGCATGGAGCGTCTTCCGGATCCCTCTTTCAAAGCAGTTTGGGTGGAGCGTTTCCCAGGTCACGTTGACGTTCACGATCAGCTGGTTTTTCCTGGGCGTCTCCTCATTCGTCGGCGGATTGTGGATAAAGCGAGTAGGTCCCAAAATCGTCGCCATGACGGCGGGCGTGCTTTGGGGCGGGGGCGTATTTCTGGCCAGCTTTTCCGCGGACAAACTTTGGTGGCTCTATCTCACGTACGGCGTTATCGGAGGGATCGGACTGGGCATGGGCTACATTGTGCCGATCACAGTCCTGGTGAAGTGGTTCCCCGATCATCGCGGCCTGATCACCGGGATTGCGGTGGCTGGATTCGGCGCAGGATCGCTATTTTCCGCGCCTGCGGCGATTTGGTTGATGCAGCATGTGGGGCTGATGCCGACGTTCTCCTATCTCGGCGTCGCCTATGGGGTCATCGCGGTAGCTGCGGCTTCGTTCATGAAAAATCCGCCCGACGGGTGGAAGCCGGCAGGCTGGGCGCCGTCCGCCAAACATATCGCGCAGCGTGTCGACCGAGACTACGCGCTGGGCGAGGCGCTGAGCACCTGGCAATGGTGGGCGATTTGCGCACTGATGTCGATCAATACCATGGCCGGCTTGTCCGTCGTTTCCCAGGCGTCGCCCATTTTTCAGGAGATGGGCAAATCGAGCGCCGCAACTGCCGCAGCTCTGGTCGGAATCATCAGCATCGGAAACGGCGCCGGACGAATCTTCTGGTCATGGATTTCCGACCTGACCACGCGGAAGACAGCGTTTTTCCTCATGTATCTCGTCGAGGTGCTTCTCTACTGGACGTTCCACAAGCTCGACACTCTGCCACTCATCTTTGTTGCCACATTCATTATGACGATGTGCTACGGCGGAGGGTATGGCATCACGCCCGCATTCGCGGCGGATTACTTTGGGCCGCGCGACGTGGGTTCGATCTTCGGATTGATGATGTTGCCCTGGGCATTCGCTTCCGCGTTCGGGCCGCAGCTCTTTGCCTATCGCCGCCAGGTGACCGGAGATTACACCCAGGGCCTTTATATGATCGCCGGCATGATGACTGTCGCGCTCATACTTCCGATCCTCGTCAGTCCGCCGCGAGGGCGCAAGCCCGCCCCCGTTGAAACTTCTTTCGAGGCGGAAGCGCAGGCAGCGACTCCGGAGTAATAACCCCAAACTACAAAGGAGGATACGAAGATGGCACTCAACGAGGAGAAACTCAATCAGATGCTCCATCGGGGAATCACTGATTTTGGCGCCACATTCCATGCGGCGCTGGTGACCATAGGGGACAAACTCGGACTGTACAAGGGGCTGGCCGCCGGCGGACCTCAGACCCCCGCGGAGCTTGCCAAACGCACCGCGACCACCGAGCGCTATGTGCGCGAATGGCTTGCCTCGCAGGCCGCGGGCGGATACGTGACACTGGACGCCCCGACCGGACGCTACTTCCTGAGCGAAGAGCAGGCCTTCACACTGGCCGACGAAAAAAGTCCGGCATTTCTTCCCGGAGCGTTCCAGGTCGCACTGGCAGCCACAAAAGCGGCGCCAAAATTAATCGAAGCGTTTCGCACCGGCAAAGGCATGGGTTGGCACGAGCACGATCACGAGTTGTTTCATGGCACGGAACGCTTTTTCCGTCCCGGCTACGCCGCGCATCTGGTCAGCGAGTGGATTCCCGCGCTGCATGGCGTCGAGGCGCGCCTGCAGGAAGGCGGGCGAGTGGCGGATGTGGGATGCGGGCACGGCGCATCGACGGTGCTAATGGCGGAAGCCTATCCGAAATCCACGTTTGCCGGGTTCGACTACCACGAAGGTTCAATCCAGATCGCGCGCGAACGCGCCCGCGCTGCAGGAGTGGCGGACCGCGTAAAATTTGAAGTGGCCAAGGCCAAGGATTTCCCCGGAAAGGGATATGACCTCGTTACATGCTTCGATTGCCTGCACGATATGGGCGACCCGGTGGGCGCGGCGCGGCACGTTCGCTCGACACTAACGCCCGACGGCGCGTGGATGATCGTGGAGCCCTACGCAAACGATAAGACGGAAGATAATTTTAATCCCATCGGACGCGTGTTTTATTCGGCTTCAACGCTGCTTTGCACGCCGGCGTCGCTCGATCAGGAAGTGGGACTGGCGCTGGGCGCGCAGGCCGGCGAGGCACGCATGAAACAAGTCGTAACCGAGGGCGGATTTTCGCGCTTCCGGCGCGCCGCGGAAACGCCGGTCAATTTGATCTACGAAGCGCGCCCGTAGGTAGCACAAGCTTCAGCTTGTGTGCCTTTGGTTTTTAACTTGGTCGCAGTACTCTTCACTGCAAAAGCCACAGGATTTGACCCTTCTTCTGTTTGGGAATGACGAAAACCAAAACCACACAGGCTGTCCATCGCTTCGCTCAGGATAAAAAGCCTGTGCCACTAAAATTCATCCTCATCATCCGTTGCTTTTCTCCGCGTAATTTTCGTCGTCACGCGCATGCCGCGCGATTTCAAATCTTTCAGGATGGCTTGCCGGTTTTCGAGCGGAATGGCCCCGGGCGGAAAAACTCCCGCCGAGTCGCGCGGAAAATGCTTGATGAACAGCGCAGCCATTTGCGCCGTGGCGTAGGAAATAGGAGATAGTGCCAGGCCTTTCTGGCGGATCTGGAAAAGGGAGGGGAAGATCGCGTCGCAGCGGACCTCGATGGGGAGTTCCCGCTTTACGCCACGCAGCACCACGGCGGCGGCAAACCTGGCGTTCTGCAGTCTGCCCCGCCGGATCAAGCGCGCCACCTGGCGCGGCGTCGGCGTGGTTGGGAAACGTGACGCGACCAGCCCACGAGAGCGCGAAAGCTTTCCCTGCTTGTGCCATCGCCGCAAGCGGTCGATTTCGTTTCCGCCGATCTTAACGTCCATGTCTTTGAGCTTCAGAAAATAGGGGATCGTGCCCACTTCATCCTGCGCCGCCAGCACGACGCTCACTTCGCCAATCGGCGGGGGAAAACGAAATTTTTCCCGTTCGCCAAAGCGTTTGCCAAATTTAAATCTGCCTTCACGCACGATGCGGGGATGCGACACGGCTTCGTCGAAGGAAACTTCGTGGGACCACTGGGAGATCGGATCGTCGCTCTCGATGCTCTCGTACAGGCGAATGTGAACTGTGTCCACGGTCTCCATCATCGCAGCGGCTCGGGCCACGAGCAGGTTCGTCAGCCCTGGAGCCGCTCCGGCAGTGATCACGGCGGCTCGATTTTTTTCCTGAAAACGGCCGTCAAATCTAAGCTGCTCGGCCTTGAATGGATTGCGTGTGAGATGCGCGCTCAGGTCCACGTAATGCGCGCGGATGCGCAGAGCCGCCCGGAGGACGATTTCGTTAAAGAGTGAGGCCGATGCATTGACCAGCAGCTGCGATCCGCGTGCCGCTCGCACGATGCCCCACAGGTTCCGGGCGTTCACCTGCACGACGGGAATCTTGCTTTTTTTGCCCAGAAAACGGCGGGCGCGGTCGAGGTCCCGGTCGCCACAGGTGACCTGATGTCCCTGGCGTGCCAGCAGGTGTGCGAGGTAAGAGCCGGTCGCTCCGGTCCCCAGGACGAAGATGCGCATCGGTGCAAAACTTTATCACATCCCTTCCGGATGTGGCGCATTCGGACACGATAGTTACTAATACCGGGAAGATTCCGATCGCAAAAATCTGCCCGCCCTAAAAACGGGCGGCCGCTACAAAACCGGACGCCTGATGGTTTTGTAGCGGCCGTTCCGACCCGCGTGTTTCGGGTTGGAACGGGCACCCCCGGCGCCAATCCGCCTACTCTCTGCCTCTCCGCTGGAAAACGGCGCTGCAATGAACGAGAATGGAACCGCGGCGATCAGGCCGACATCTAAGCCATCAGGATTTGGTCGGGCAAGCCCAAGTAGAAACCCATGGACCACGAAGAAAACGAGCCAAAGCTGTTCAGTCTCTCGGAGGCGGAACAGGCGCGCCGTCAAGTCGAACCCTTATTGATCGAGGCGATGGAGGGGCGTCGGCAGGCTGCGGAGTTCGATGAAAAATTGAGCGCCGTCGCCAACCGCATCCTGACCATGGGCGGGATCACCATCGATTACAACGTCGCCGCGCACTGGCGTTCTGAGTACAATCGCCTGGTGACGCAAGTGAAGGACGCGCTCGACCAAATTCACGCCACGGGCTGCGTAGTGAAAGACCTCGATTCCGGCCTGGTGGATTTTCCTTCCGTCCTTAAGAATGAAGAGGTCTATCTGTGCTGGCGGTTGGGAGAGGATCGTATTCGCTTCTACCACCGACAGGATGAAGGTTTTTCCGGCCGCAAGCCCATCGATCCCGAGGATACCGGCCCCCAGCATCCGATCCAGTAAGCGGGTGTGGGCTCTACTTTTGCGCTGAACGCTTCAAGTGAAGCGTGGAGCCCAACTTGGATGAAGACGCGCAACGCGTGCTCAACTCGATCGTCCGGGAAGGAATATTGTGAACGAAAAATCCGAAGGCCGTCTGGCGAATTCCGTGAGTCCTTATCTTCGTTCCGCGGTGCGCCAGCCGGTGGACTGGTACGAGTGGGGCGCGGAGGCGTTTGCCCGCGCGCAGGCCGAAGACAAGCCCATCCTTCTCGATATTGGCGCGGTCTGGTGTCACTGGTGCCACGTGATCGACCGTGAGAGCTACGAAAATCCGCAGCTCGCGGCACTCATCAATCAACTCTTCATTCCGGTGAAAGTGGACCGCGACGAACGACCTGACGTGGACGCGCGTTACCAGGCTGCGATCAGCGCGATTTCAGGGCAGGGCGGCTGGCCGCTGACAGGATTTCTTCTTCCCGATGGACGCCCGTTTTTCGGCGGCACCTATTTCCCTCCTGACGACGCCATGGGGCGGCCGGGCTTTCGCCGCATTCTCGAAGCGGTCGCCGGCGGCTACCGCAATCGCCGCGCCGAAGTGGAAGAGGCGGCGTCCCGCCTTGCCGAAGCGGTGGCGAATGCGGAAACATTTACGGGCGCGCGCGGAGAACTGGATTCACGCGCAGCGGATCGTCTGATCGAATCCATCGTGAGTTTGTTTGACTCGCGCAACGGGGGATTTGGCCGCTCGCCGAAATTTCCGCATCCGTCGGTGCTCGATCTGCTCCTTGAGCGGTATCAATCGGGTGGTGGTCCGGCTCTGTTGAAGGTGGCGGCGACGACGCTCGTAAAAATGGGCTCGGGAGGCGTGTACGATCAGTTGGCAGGCGGGTTTCATCGCTACTCGGTGGACGAGCGCTGGTGCGTCCCGCATTTCGAGAAAATGTCCTACGACAATTCCGAACTGCTGAAGAATTTTCTGCATGGCTATCAGGTCACGCGCAATCCATTCCTGCGCGAGGTGGCCGAAGGCATCATCGATTGGACGAACGCAGTTCTCTCCGACCAGGCGCGCGGCGGATTTTACGCCAGCCAGGATGCCGACCAGACGCTCGACGATGATGGCGATTATTTCACCTGGACGCTCGAGGAAGTGCGCGCCGTGCTTACGCCGGAGGAATCGCGCGTCATCGAGCTTGCCTATGACGTCGAAGCCCACGGAGAAATGCACCACAATCCGTCGAAAAACGTGCTGTGGATCGCGCGGCAGCCGGACGAGATTGCCGCAACTCTTGGAGTGGACGAAGCCAGTGTCCGGTTGCTGCTGGCGCGCGCCAAGGGCAAACTTCTTTTCGCGCGCACGGCGCGGCCGGTGCCGTTCATCGATACCACGCTCTACGTTTCGTGGAACGCCATGTATGTTTCCGCGTTTCTCCATGCAGCCGCGGTGCTCGGCGGAGAGAAAGGCGCGGTGTGCCGCGCGTTTGCGCTCAAGACGCTTGATCGGATTTTGGCAGAAGCCTGGAGCGACACTCGCGGTTTTGCGCACCGTATGGGCGGCGCGCGCCTGGATGGCTCGCTGGACGATCAGGTCTTTACCGGCATCGCGTTGCTCGACGCCTATGAAGCAACGCTTGACCGGCGGTACTTCGACGCCGCGCGGAGCGCTGCCGATTTTGCTGTCGCGGAATATTTTGACGCCGAAGGAGGCGGCTTTTTCGATCGCGCCTCGGGCGCGCCGCCCATGGGAGGCCTCGAAGTTCGCCGCAAGCCGTTGCAGGATTCGCCCACCCCCGGCGCAAATGCAACCGTGGCGATTCTGCTCGATCGTTTGTACGGGTACAGTAACTCCATGCGCTATCGCGAGCATGCCGAAGCGACGCTCGAAGCCTTTGCAGGCATCGCGCCGCAACTGGGGATTCATGCGGCGAGCTATGGACTTGCCGCGCTGCTGCACGCGCGCCAGCCGTTCGAGGTTGTCATTACTGGCGAACGCGGGGACCCGCAGGCGGATGCGCTCGAACAGGCTGCGAATTCCGTGTATCGATTCGCTAAGGCGGTGCTGCGAGTCACGCCCGAGCGCATCGCGGCGCGTGGCGCGCTCGCTCCCGCGCTGGCGGAGACCTTGCCGCATCTTCGCGCCGACATCGCGCAAGCGCTAGTCTGCGTGGGGACATCGTGCCGGCCGCCGGTCAGCGATCCCGCGGCGCTTGTGGCACTGCTGAGAGAAGTTCCTGCAACTGCGTCCGCGGATTGACAGGTAGCGCAGGCACTCTTGCCTGTGCGGGGTTTACAAAGTTAATGACGAATCTCCTGCGCGCTCTTGCCGGTGTGCTCGCTCATATACGCGGCTAAATAGCGCACAGGCAAGAGTGCCTGTGCTACCTCAACTTGATCCAACTACGCAATGGTCTCCGTGATTGACGAAACGCACACCCTTCTCTGATTATGGACACTGCAACAAGGAGCGAATTCCAGATGAAGCACTCACATTTTGCACTCATATTCCTTATGCTCGCGCTGCTTCCCACGCTGGTATCGGGATGCGGACCGGCCACTCCGCAAGTGGTACAGCCGCCCGACACGCGCGACGAGGATGAGGTGGCCATCCAAGCCGCTTCCAAGGAGTGGAGCGACGCGGAAGCCGCCAAGGATTTGCCGAAATGCCTTTCGTTCTACGCAGCCGATGCGGAACTCATGAGGCCCGGCTCCTTTCTCGCCACCAGCAAGGAAGATCTCCGCAGGGAATGGGAGAAGATTCTGGCGGAACCCGGAACCTCCAGCTGGGCAACCGCGAAAATTGAAGTGGCACGTTCCGGGGATCTGGCCTACGAGACAGGAATCTACCAATCGAAAAGTCTTGATAAGCAGAAGCAGCCGGTCACCGCGACAGGCAAATATGTTTTCGTGTGGGAAAAACAGGACGACGGCAAATGGAAGGTTACTGAAGACATCAATAATCCGGACAAGTAGTACGGGAGCCTCAAATGGATTGTGCGGCAGGGGAACATTCCGATAACGGGGACTTATCAGGGCTTCGCGCTGGCTATCGCTGACGTACGTCAAATGCTGGTGGACATCGCCACAACGACTTGCTATGCGGTAACGAAAGCGCTGGCCCACAACACGAGTGGATTATTTTCGCTTTCGAGTCTTGTTAGCTGACGGTAGCTGGATGCGGCGCTCATATGCCGTCATTTCGCGTTTGACAATGTCGTAGAAGATTCGCTCGATTAGGGTCTGATTTTTGATTAATTCTTTTTCGATCTTCCGCATCGCAAGACCTCCGCTTGACGCGGCAGCGAGCACTCTACGTGTAATCCAAGGATGTTAGCTATTTCCCGTCGGAATATACGGCCGAATGTTCTGCACAAACGCCCATGAAATTGTGGTCGTTCTCCCGGGCATAAGTGCTGGTCAACTTGTACCCACAGAGGATGTCAATCTCGTAGGCCAATACCAACTGATTCCCCAACTGTTCGAGCCGAATGGCAGCGTCCGTTTTCCCTTCATTCCACAAGAGTGAGACCCACTCACCAAAAATTGCAACGCGGCGATGCGATGTCTTCCCGGCTTTCGCGGTTTCCTCAATGAGGCCGCCCACAACCTTTAAAAAGCGTGCCGAATCTGGCATGCCGTTCACCATAAATATGGAGAATGTGCCAGCGGCATCCATCGCAATGTACATCCCCGCTTTCGTTGCGGCATCTACATCCAAGCCCTCCGACTTCAACCTCAGGGCAAGAGCATCCCGGTGGGATTGCGTTGCAACTACGATGGCCGCGTCACCCATTTTCAGCGCGGCAGCGACAAAAGGAACGAGGCGGTCGAGCAGCACCGTGTCATCGGAATAGAATAGAACCTCATGGCGGAAAGGGGTTGCACCTTCCAGCTCTACGATGCTGGTAAGCTCGCGCCTCAAGGCGTCTTCGACCAGAGCCGATTGGCTTTCTCCGCGCGCGACTTGACTGACGTACGTGGAATCGACACCAAGCTGATGAGCCACGCGCCCGTAAAGACCTCTGAGCTTGGGTGACAAGTCGTTCGGCGGGCGTATATACGTGATCTTTTTCACTGTTTGTTACGAACTGGCATGCACCACAAATCAGGGGAAGTCCTGCCTAATTAGCCTCAGCAGAGAACCTCCAGGAATGGTGCAAGGATTCCACCAGGCCCGACTCGATGTGCACCGTTGAGATGTTTAAGATTTGAATATCACCACTGAGATAAAAAAGCAAGGACGCAAAGAATGCGAAAGCTGGGAAGACGGAAATACGAGAGGATACGATGAGTCTGATAGACGGTGCGGAAAGCGGTCTGTCTAGTGTGCCATCTTCATGGCAAGACGGTCGGAGCAGAATTATGAAATCAGCGGGCCGTATAGGTCTTGCTGTACCCATTTCGACTGTTGGTGATGGTAAATTTCCCATCGGGCGAGACCGACGCTTTGATCCAGTTGCCCTTGCAGTCCTTGGTTTCCTCGAAATTCGCAATCATGTCCCGCGAAGTATTGTGCTGAGGGTTGCTGTCGAGCAGGGACAGATGCCCCTGCCAGATGTCTTCGATCCCCGGAATCTTGGCGAGCCGCAGGTACGAATTTTTTTCGTAGGGGGCTGCTTCGTGACCGGGGGTTGTGATGAACGGGATGCGATCATCCACCTGGCCCAGGCCCTTGCGCGGTCCGTTGTTCACGATGACGACTTGAGGCTTGATGGCGCCGAGAAACGGCGGCGATCCCGCGTCGTCGAGCGAGCCGTGGCGGCCCGTCTGATAGACGGTGACCGTGCCCAGCTTGTTGACCGGGCACGCCAGCTCCATGTCTTTTTCCCAGTCGAGATCAATGAGGTTCAAATACTTGAACTTGTTGTAGGAAAGAAGCAAGCCGACCATGCGCTGGTTCTCGGGCGCGGCCTTGGCCATCTGCTGCGCATTCTCACAGAGCGGATTGGGCGCGCCGCCGCCGTTGACGGGCTTCGCAATTATGTGTTCATCGGAAGCAACCACGAGGACGTGGAGGCCCTTCATAGGAATTTCATCCCCGGCTTTTACAATTGTACGTTTGCCGGCGGAGATGGCTTGGTAGTCCTTAAGCCAGTGCAGATTCTCCGGTTCAATGCCGTCGCCGTGATCGTAAAATCTTTCGACCGGGATCATCTTCACGAGCGCGGCGAGCCCGCCCACGTGGTCGGTGTGGAAATGGCTGATCACGAGGTGGTCGATTTTCTTAAGGCCAGCCAGTTGAGTCGCCGCATAGATGCGCTTGGCGTCGCGATCGTCGTCCGGGAATCCGGTGTCGATCAGCAACGATTCTCCGGTGGGCGACACAATTAATGTGGACGCGCCGCCTTCCACGTCAATCCAATACATCTCCATATTTTTGGTCTGCGCGTGGAGCGTTCCGGCTAAGGCAAACAAGAAGGTCAGAATCAGGAGTCGCCGCATATTTGTTCTCCCTGGGGGATTTTCAGGCGTAGCGTATCAGGTTTCGGTTCCCTCGAACAGGTGCGAGAAGGTTTGGCAATGACTCAGGTTGATAGAATGCATGCCCTCACCGCCCCGGAAAACACGGGACGGTGAGGCCTCTACAAAACCGTCCCATCCTGCACACATTTGGTGGAGATTGAATTTGTAGAGGCCGCCCGGTTTTGGGGCGGGCACTGCTCTGATCTCTGAACCGTCAAATTGAGTGATTTCAGAACATGTCCATCACGGAATCACAACGAAGTTGTTAAAGCCGCGGCTCGCGTCCTGAAGCGAAGACAGCGCTTCATTGACGTCTTTCAGAGCGATGCGCTGGTGCTGGAACACAGAGAGATCAAGCGTTCCGACGCGTGCCATCTCTGCCAGTTCCTGTCCCTCGCCTGTCGTGAACCAGCACGAGCCGATCAGTTGAATATTCATTCCCATCATCCAGTGAATATTTAACGGCAGCGTTTCGGCCACGCCACCAATGTCCACAGCGCGCCCGCCACGCCGCAGCGAGCGCAACGCATCCAGCATGGCGCTCGCCGGAGCGCCCGGAGGCAGAGTATCGATCATCGCGTCGACGCCCTCGTTGCCGGTCATCTCCATGACCCATTCTTGAACCGCGCGCTTTCCGACCGCGAACACTTCTATCCTTGAGGGCGCCAGCGCTCTAACACGGTCGAGCAGCCCTTGATTGCGGCCGGTGCCAAAAGTTTTCGTTACGCCAGTCGCCAATCCGACCAGCGCCACACAGAGGCCCAACGTTCCGCCGATTCCATTAACGAGAAGTGAACGCCCGGGACCGGCTCCGGCCTTGCGGATCGCGGCGTAGGCAGTCCCAAGATATCCAAATCGCGCTGCCGCCTCGAAGCTCACGTTATCGGGCAGTTTGACGAGTGCACTCTGGGGCGCAGTGATGTATTCCGAGAGCCCGCCGTACGGATAGGCCTCGAAGACCGGTTGCGAGAGCGGCCCGCGCCCGAAATAACCCTGAAAGGTGAAGCCGCGGCAGTTCACGATTTCGCCGCTGCGGCAGGCGCGGCACGATCCACATCCGCGCGCCGGGTTGACGTAGACGCGGTCACCTGTTTTGATCGACTGCACCTGGCTGCCAACTTCCGCGATGACGCCGGCCGGATCGAGGCCGAAAATCGCCGGGAGCTTCGGCAGCGGAAGGTGGGGAAACCATTCTGGCCATTTCGTGAGCACGTTTTTCAGATTCGGCACCACGCCGCAGGCCTTGACGGCCACGAGCACGTCGGTCGGGCGCGGTTCGGGTATGGGAATCTGCTCGATCAGCAAAGGGCCGCCGATTTCGTGCATGCGCGCTGCGAGCATCGTCTTCAGGGTCAAGTCCTCAGCGAGGTGCTGCATTGCCACGAGAGCTACTTACGGGAATTGGAAGGGTCATTTGTTTTGAGGACCGGCAGGCTCGGCTCTGGAGATGAGGGCTGCGATCCAAGCAGCTTCGCGCCATTTTCCCTGTTGCTTCACCCAGATGGTCATCACCGCCAGTTGATTGTCGGCAATCCTGCCCAGATTATCCGCCCGCAAGTGCTGATGCCCTTCGACAATCGCGCTGTCGCCATAGGAACGGACATGAACGTCGGACCAATCGAGCGTCAGGAACTTGTGCGCGCCGCTTCCCACACCCTTAATGAATTCTGTTTTGTGTTCCACAAATCCGTTGGAGTGCGTGTGCGTGAAATCTTCCGTTTCGCACTTGTCCATCGCTGCAACGTCCGCGCGCAATTCCGCGGCGTTGCACTCTTCGTTCAATTTGAGCACTTCTTGATCGGCGGCTTTGGTCTCATGAGACTGCGCGGCAAACGAGAATTTGGCAGTAAAGACGAGGGCACAGGAAAGCGCGCATAGCAGAACACGATTCAAGGACATTTGATTTTCTCCTTGCCCGGGAATTCTACGCTAACCCGGGTGGGATGCAAGAAAATGTGCCAACACGAATCTAAATGGAATGCGTACCGGTCAGTGGATGACTGCGTCCACACATGCAGAGGCTTATTTCCGCAACTGCAGGGCAGGCGGAGTACTCTAATCATTGAGGATAATCTTTGATGTTTCATAGGGCTCTCACAATTCTGGGAAGTCTGATGGTTGTTACCGCGCTTTCGCTCGCGTTCCTTTCCCAGCGGTACTGGTTTGCGCGTGCATGGAGATTCGCGGGACGTATCGAGGGGCGGGGCTTGCGGAAGTGGATCCACAGTGCGCTGCTAGCCATGCTCGCGGGGATCGCCCTCATCGCGATGATTACCACAGAACGGAATATGCGCGGCACGATTTCCCGCGGGTCGTGGTGGTCGGCATTTTTGGGGTTCTGGCTGTCCAGCTCCATAGTTTCCTACCTGCTCATCAAGATCGTTGCGGGAGCGGATTGGCTGTGGCGGCGTTTACGCTCGAGGACTTCTTCTCCGCAGCAAGTTCCGACGCCGGCTCAGCCTCGGAATAGTGCGTTGAACGAGCGGATCGATCATTCCCGGCGCCATTTTGTCCACGCCGCTGGCTTTCTTGCCGGCGCGGTGCCGTTCGTGAGTTTCGCGTATGGGTTTGTGTCTGAGCGCTTCCGGTTCGAGACGCGCCAAATCGATATTCCCATCGCAAATCTCCCGGCGGGCCTCGATGGAATGCGGATCACGCAGTTGAGCGATATTCACATCGGGTCGTACATGCCGTTAAGGCAAGTACGGCGCGCGGTAGACATGGCCAATGAGTTGGGAGCCGACCTGACAGTGGTCACCGGAGATTTTTTGACCACCAGGACCGATCCCCTCGAAGACTGCATTGCGGAACTTTCCCGGCTGCGCGCGCCGCTGGGCGTGTGGGGTTGCAACGGCAACCATGAGATCTACGCCAAAGCCGAAGCGGAATCCGCCGCGCTATTTCAACGGTTTGGCATGCGCCTGCTGCGTCATGAAAATGCGGAGCTGCGCTGGCAGGGAAGCGCCTTCAATCTGATCGGAGTAGATTATCAAGCGCAGCGCGACGCCCATGGGAACCATCCTCCCATGCTGGTCGGAGTGGAAACGCTGGTCCGGCGTGACGTCCCCAATATTTTGCTTTCGCACAATCCGAATTCTTTTCCGCGCGCCGCCCAACTGGGCATTGAGTTGTCCCTGGCGGGCCACACGCACGGCGGCCAGGTGCGCGTCGAAATTCTCGACCATCGCTGGAATCCGGCGGAGTTTTTCACTCCCTACGTCGCGGGGCTGTATCGCAGGCCGATGCACACTTCCGCCCATCTTGAGGACGGCGAAATTGCCGCATTGTTTCCGGCAGCGGACCTGTCGGCTACTCCCTCCGGCCTCATCTATGTAAACCGCGGCCTGGGCACCATCGGCGCTCCAATACGGCTGGGAGTTCCCCCGGAAATCACGTTGATGACCCTGCGCCGCGCTTGAGTAGCATAAGCTTCAGCTTGTGTGCTCTTCGGTTTGAGTGAAACCCAAAAGCACACAAGCTGAAGCATGTGCCACTGAAGGCCACTCCCTACCTACATCGCCGTTCGTGTTGCCGTGCGCACGGAGCGGTGCGATAATTCGCATCGCAAGAGAAACGCTCGACGGGCGGAATCTCTTCAGGGGGAAGCATGGGAGTTCGAGATAGTTGGATTGAGAAGCGACTTGCGGAGACAGCAGCCGCGAACGGTTCGCGAAATGTTTCGCAGATGCACTATGCGCGCCGGGGCGTGATCACCGAAGAAATGGCCTTCGTCGCGGGGCGCGAGAAAATTGAGCCGGAGCTGGTGCGCAGCGAAGTGGCGCGCGGCCGCGCCATCATTCCCGCGAACATCCATCACAAATCGCTGGAGCCCATGGGCATCGGCGTCGCCTTCAAGTGCAAGATCAACTCCAACATTGGCAACTCCGCGACCACGTCAAATATCGATGAGGAACTGAAGAAGCTGCACCACTCCGTGCACTATGGCGCCGACACGGTGATGGATCTTTCGACCGGCGGCGACATCCCCACGATTCGCAAGGCGATTATTCAAGCTTCGCCGGTGCCGATCGGCACGGTGCCGATTTACGAAGCCCTCTCCCGCGTGAAGCGTAATGAAGATTTGACCATCGGCTTGATGCTGGAAGTGATCGAGGAGCAGGCCGAACAGGGTGTGGACTACATGACCATCCACGCGGGCGTGCTGCGCGAATTCGTGCCGCTGGTCCGCAACCGCATCACCGGCATCGTCAGCCGTGGCGGAGCTTTGCTGGCGCAATGGATGAACGCGCACAAGAAGGAAAATTTCCTCTACGAGCATTTCGACGACATCTGCAAAATTTTCAAGAAACATGATGTGAGTTTTTCCCTGGGCGACGGGCTGCGCCCCGGCTGCCTCGCGGACGCCAGCGACGCCGCGCAATTCGCCGAACTGAAAGTGCTGGGCGAGTTGACGACCAAAGCGTGGGAACACGACGTTCAGGTGATGATCGAAGGACCGGGACACATTCCCATGGACCAGATCGAGCTTCAGGTGAAAAAGGAAATGGAATTGTGTCACGAAGCGCCGTTCTACACGCTGGGGCCGCTGGTGATCGACATTGCTCCCGGCTACGATCACATCACCAGCGCGATTGGCGCGGCCATGATCGGCTGGCACGGCGCGTCGATGCTGTGCTACGTCACGCCGAAGGAACACCTGGGCCTGCCCAACGCGGAAGACGTAAAGCAGGGCGTGATCGCGTACAAGATTGCGGCGCACGCTGCAGACGTGGCGCGGCACCGCCCCGGGGCGCGGGATCGCGATGACGCGCTTTCCTATGCGCGCTTCCTGTTCGACTGGAACAAGCAGTTCGATCTTTCGCTCGATCCGGAAACCGCGCGCGCCATGCACGACGAGTCGCTGCCGGACGATTTTTACAAAGACGCAAAGTTCTGCTCGATGTGCGGGCCGAAATTCTGCTCGATGAATGTCACGCAACACGCCGAAGCGCTTGACGGCAAGGACCAGTCCGAACGCCAGCAGAAATTCGTCGAGCTGCTGGCTAGGATCGAAAAGTAGCACATGCTTTAGCTTGTGAGATTTTGCGATCTGCGCAGAACCAAACCCACACAGGCTGAATATCTCACGGAGAAAGTCGATTCGAGGGATGCTTTAGTAGCACAGGCACTCTTGCCTGTGCGGTTTTTGCTGCCCCTATTCTCAATGCACAGCCAAGAGTGGCTGTGCTACAAAATTCCTCATGACACCGGACTCTGACCTGAACGAAGCACTGCGCGAAGAATTCAACCGCTGGGCGGTGGCTGGCCGCGGCGAGGGCATGGAAGAAGACCACCTGCCCATTACGCTTCCGGTCCTGGACCAGATGAAGCTTGCGGTGGACGACAACGTCCTCGATGTGGGCTGCGGTGCGGGATGGCTGTCGCGGCTGCTCTCCGAGCGCGTGCCCGAAGGCCGCGTGGTGGGGATGGACATCTCCGATGAAATGGTGCGCCGCGCGCGCAGGAATTACGTCTCGCTGGAAAACACCATGTTTGTGATCGGCGGCGTGAACGCGATTCCCTGGGATGCGAATTTTTTCACGCACGCAATTTCCGTGGAGTCGGCGTACTACTGGCCCGATCCGGCGCGCGGCCTGCACGAAATTTTCCGAGTCTTGCGCGAAGGCAGCTCGGCGTGGATCCTGATCAACTACTATCGCGAAAATCCGCACTGCCATCAGTGGGCTAAACTATTTCAGACTCCCGCCCATCTGTTTGGCGCCGAGGAATGGGCCGCTTTGTTCGGCGACGCCGGCTTCTCGGAGGTCGAGCATTGCCGCATCCCTGACCCCACGCCCGCCCCTGAATCCTACGCGGGCCGGTGGTTCCGTGATGCCGCCCAGTTGCGCGCCTTCCGCGAAGTTGGTGCGCTGCTGGTCCACGGTACAAAAGGACGAATGGAGTCTTGAAACAAAATGGTGGGCATGTTTCAATATGTCGGTCCAACGGTAAATCCAAAGTAGCGCAAACGCTGTCAGCGCACGAAAACGCGTGGAGGAAAGCTTTATGAAGAAGCTCGGCTGGGCTCTTATCCTGGCATTTGCGATTATTCTTTCCATCGGGCTTCGGGCAGGGGCTCAAGCTCCGCAGCAAGCGGCGCCGCCGGCGATGCCGCCCCCGCCCCCGGGAATGGCCTGGGCATTTCCTGCTGCCGACAAAGATCAGCCTCCTGCCGAGGCAAACACGCCAAAGCAGGTGCCGGGCAGCTCCAAGACCTATACGCCATCGCAGATCGACGACCTATTCAATCCGCCGGATTGGTTTCCGGATGAGCACGCCCCGCTGCCGTCGATCGTGGAGCATGGCATTGCAAAAACAGTGCAGGCCTGCGGCGCCTGCCATCTGATGTCAGGAACCGGCCACCCTGAATCCGCGGGCCTCGCAGGTTTGCCGGCGGGATATATCATCCGTGAGATGGGCAATTTTAAAAGCAAGGCAAGGATAGATCCTGCCAGGATGAACGCCATCGCTGCGGGCACGCCGGACGACGATGTAAAGGCTGCCGCCAACTGGTTTGCGGAACTCAAACCGAAGCCCTGGTTCCGCGTGGTCGAAGCCAAGACCGTGCCCAAGACCTACGTCAACAAAGTGCGCATGCGCCTGCCATCCGCGGCGGGTGGCACGGAGCCCCTTGGAAATCGCATAATCGAATTGCCGGAGGATGCGGCACTGGCATCGAGCCGCGATCCACATTCCGGATTTATTACCTACGTGCCCGTGGGCAGCCTCAAGAAGGGTGAAGCCCTGGTAAAGACCGGCGGTTCCGGCAAGACGATTCAATGTGCCATCTGCCATGGTGAATCGCTGCAGGGCCTTGCCGAGGTACCCAGGATCGGGGGACTTTCCGCCCTGTACATCGGCCGC
Organism: Terriglobia bacterium; assembly: GCA_963705015.1. Lineage (GTDB taxonomy): Bacteria > Acidobacteriota > Terriglobia > Acidiferrales > UBA7541 > Palsa-360. Next base: position 1,896,623 of record CAVPIN010000002.1, on the reverse strand, counting down.
CAGCTGTATGCCATTCAGACCGGCACGCGGGCGGGCTCGTGGGATGTGTTGATGAAAGGGGTCGTTGCCAAATTAAGCGAGGACGACATCCTTTCGATTTCCGCTTACCTGGCTTCGCGCAGCCAGTAATTTCCGGATTCCATTGCCCGATGAAGTGATCACTTCATATTGGCCTTAGAAATCGGCCTCCAGGGGCGTCGCGTTTGACTCTCCTTGCCGGGCATGGGTATACTCCTGATTCCTAAGGGAGCTAGAGGACACACATGGGCGTACTCGACCAGCGGTTTGAAAAGAACTTCATGATTTCTTCGGTGGACTACGTGTTCAACTGGGCGCGCAAGTCCGCCATATGGCCGCTGACGTTTGGCCTGGCTTGCTGCGCGATCGAAATGATTGCCTCCACGACTTCGCGCTTCGACATCGCCAGGTTCGGAGCGGAAGTATTTCGCCCTTCGCCGCGGCAATCGGACCTGATGATCGTAGCCGGCACAGTGACGCTCAAAATGGCGCCGGTACTGAAGCGCGTCTGGGATCAGATGCCCGATCCTAAGTGGTGCATTTCGATGGGTGCTTGCTCAAGCGTGGGCGGTCCATTTAACGCCTATTCCGTACTGCAGGGCGTGGACCGGATTGTCCCGGTAGATGTTTATGTGGTGGGATGTCCGCCCCGGCCGGAGGGGTTGATTTACGCGCTGCTGAAGCTGCAGGACAAGATCGATCAAATGTCTCTGGCCAAGCGGCCCACCGAAATCCGGCTGCATTCGGGCATGGCCGAGGATTTCAAACGCAACGTGATGGTGGCGCAAACGCCGTCGCCCCGGTAACCTGATTTTCAGGCAAGGCTAACCAAGGTCAAGACTCCCCTGAAGGAGCAAGCAAATGGGTTTTGTGCGCGCCGCTCGAAAAGACGAAATCCCGGCAGGCTCCATACGTGAGTTCCAAGTTGATGGCCTGACGGTCGCCATCGCCAACGTGGGCGACAAGTTCTACGCCATTAATAACACATGCCTTCACCGTGGAGGGCCTCTCGGTCAGGGCGTGCTCCAGGGCGTGGCCGTAACCTGCCCCTGGCACGGCTGGCAATACGACGTGACGACGGGTAAACTCACGATGAATCCGACGATTGGCGTGAAAACCTACGTCATCGAAGTGCGTGGCGAGGATTTGTGGATTGACGCTGGGTAAGGCCGGACGCGGACCAATTTTAACCATGGACCCCCAGAAATACCGCTCCACCTAGTCTCTTTTCTGCCTATTTCATTCAAAAATAAAGACATAGAGATTATATCGCGGTCTACCTGCAGCTAAATTCTCTGCATCTATTTACCCATCTGGTACGTCAAAAGAGGTAGGAACAGTGCGAAGGGCGCTACTTCCGGACTGAAGACAACCCCTAAACGCACTAAATACTACACTTCTGACGAGGTCCCGTGTATAGTGTCCGACCGACTGAGCGTTCATAAAACTTACTTTCTTCGGAGGCTGCCCGGTTTGACGACAACTCGCCCACCGGCAAAGCGGAATCATTGGATTTTCTCGGTGAATCCGCACCAGTACCATTGGGATACGCTATTTGTGAAGGGCAAGGAAATGTGGCGGGGAGCGGGCACCCGTCCGGATGCCATTCGCGGCCTGAAGCAAGTGCGCAAAGGCGATCGCGTCCTCTGCTATCACTCCGCGCCCGAGCGGGCTCTCTATGCCATTGCCGAGGTCACGCGAGATCCCTATCCGGACCCGCATGACCGGGAATCGAAGATGATGGTTGCCGACCTGCGCGCCATGGAGCGTTTGCCCCGGCAACTGACCCTGGACGAACTTCGGAACAACCCTGCGGTGCGAAAGGTGAAGTTCCTGAAGAACGTGCGATTAATCATTTCTCAAATCACCGACGAAGAGTACCAGGAGATTCTGCGGATGGCGGGGATTGTGGCGACTCCGGGGCTGCCGCTGCCGTGATTTGGTGACTGGTGATTTGTGACTGGTGACTGGTGAAAACCCTCTCCGGCTTCAGCGTTGCCTGCTAATAATTTACAGACTCTCTTTTGTATTTGGTCCTCGATGATCAACGCATCTGCGATTGTGCTATTTTGAATCCTGGTCCTTCATGCCTGAGCTTCCCGAAGTCGAAACTGTAGTGCGCGGGCTGCGTGCCTCGTTGCCGGGACGCACCATCCTTGACGTCCGGCTGGGCAAGACGGATTTCATAGACGATCCTGTGCAACTGTCTGAACATCTGCCGGGAGCGCGCGTCTCCGACATTAAGCGTCTTGGTAAATTCATCTGCATCGGACTTCAACGCGGGGTTGCAGCCGATCCGCCTGGCGAACATCTGCACCTGGTGATCCATCTGGGGATGACGGGCCAACTTACGGTGCGCCATCCTGGTGACGCTGTCGCGCCGCACACGCACGTTTTTTTCGCCCTCGATGATGGGCGCGAACTGCGCTACACGGACATTCGCCGCTTTGGCCGCATCCTGCTCGTCCCGGAATCGCTCATGACCGGATTTCAGGGGCGGCTGGGAACGGAGCCGCTGGAAATTACATTGCAAGAATTTTGCGCGCAATTCGGGGCGCGCCGCGCGCGCGTCAAAGCGCTCCTGCTCGACCAGGGAGTCCTGCGGGGAGTTGGCAATATATATGCCGATGAAAGCCTGTTTCGCGCGCGGATTCATCCGGCGCGCATCGCCGCGCGACTCACGCAAACTCAGCTCGCATCGCTCCATCGCGCGGTCCGTGAGATTTTGACGGCTGCAATCCGGCTGAAAGGCTCTTCGATTTCGGACTACGTGGATTCCAACGGCAACCGTGGGGAATTTCAAGTCCGCCATCGCGTCTACCAGCGCGAAGGAAAGCCCTGCGTTCGGTGCAAAGAAAAAATTCGACGCGTGATCGTAGCGGGGAGAAGCAGCCACTTCTGCCCGCGCTGCCAGCCTGCGCCCAGAACGAAAAAGCGAGGGATCAAAAAGCAGCGAAAGGAATAGCTTGGGGGCTTATCGCGCCGTCGCCGCATGGGCGCGCAGGACCGGGCGCAGCATGGGAGCAGCGGCCGCAAAGATCATTTCTCCCCAGACGCGCCGGTCGCGACGGTCCAGCCAAAGTACGCGGTCGTGAATTGCAGAGAACTGAGGTTCGGATAGCATCTCCCCGATCAGATCGTGAATGCGGTCCTGGAATTCGAGGTTTTCCGAGCGAAACCCATCCGGCGGAATTCCGTCCGCCATCGGCGGCACGGACACCAACAGCGAATAGCCATTCATCCACCAGGCGAGCCATTGCTCGAGTTGCGGCTGGCGGCCAAATTTATTCACCAGGTAACAATAATTGTCCAGCACGGATCGATCGCAGATCAGATGCTCGGCATGGGAAGCGGCTTCGAGTTCCTTGGCGATCTGCGCATGCAAGATCCAGAGCTGCCCCTCGACCGTCGTCCCCTCGTTGATGGGAAACGGGGAATGCCGGGCCACTTCCGTGACCAACTCCACGTTGTGATCCGCTTTTTTCAGCAGTGAGCAGATTTCGTAAGCGAGCGTGGTTTTACCAACGCCATGCGAACCAATCAGGGCAAGTTTCAAGGCTGGGCTACCTCGAGGAAACACTTCTAACATAAGTTTCGGGCGGACGCAATTTACGAAATCGCTCCTGTGAATTTCTTTTCTTCGGGTTAGAATCTCAGGCGGTCGGAGGAATTTCGTGCGCGCCGTGATTCAGCGTGTTACCCGGGCAAGTGTTACCGCGGGTGCCCGCGTGGTGGGGGAAATCGAAACAGGCATCCTGGTTCTGCTCGGCGTCAGTCGCGTGGACAATCCTGAAGCCGCGCACTATCTCGCGGAAAAAATAGCGAACCTGCGGATCTTCGATGACGAGGCGGGAAAGATGAACCGGTCGTTGCTGGAAATCGGTGGATCCGCGATGGTGGTCTCGCAGTTCACGCTGTACGCGGACACGCGCGGAGGCCGCCGGCCGTCGTACATCCAGGCCGCGCCATCGGAGCAAGCCAGCCCGCTCTACGAAGAATTCGTTGCGTCTCTGGGTTCGCTGGGCGTGCTGGTCAAAACCGGGATTTTCCAGGCGCACATGAGCGTCGATCTCGTGAACGACGGACCGGTCACGATCCTGGTCGATTCCGAAAAGACAATATGATGCTGAGGAATTCCACCTGACAATTATATCGGAGGGCGATACAATTATATGGTGTCCACCCACACGATGACATCCGCTGAGTTCCGCGCCCTTGCGGAATTCCGGTACCAGATTCGGATTTATCTGAACGGGAGCGAGGAGGCGGCCCGCAACGCAGGTCTGGAGCCGCAGCAATATCTGCTCCTGCTGGCCTTGCGCGGATTGCCGCAGGGCCGCGAGGCCAGCATTCGGGAACTTGCCGAGCGCCTGCAACTGCGCCATCACAGCGTGGTGGAGCTTGTGGACCGCCTCGAGCGCAGGTCGTTGCTGCGGCGGGAGCGTTCGCGGGATGACCGGCGGCAGGTGATCCTGCACCTGACGCCGCGCGGCGAAAAAATTCTCACTCGCCTTGCCAAACAGCGCATCTCAGAGCTTCGCACAGCCGCGCCAACCCTTGTCCGGGCGCTCTCGGCCGTGATTCGATCGATGAATGGAACCAAACCCCGGCGCGCGGTGGCATCCTGATGGGCGGCGAGCAAATCCGAGCCCGGGAGGGCGGCAGCGGGGAGGCAGCGACGTACCGTCTCGGCTTTATTTCGCTGCTGGCCGCAGGGGTCGGCATTCTTGCCGGTGTCGTAGCATTTCTGCTTTACAACCTGATCGGACTGTTTACCAACCTCGCGTTTTATCACGTATGGTCCTTTCAATTTCGCAGTCCGGCAGAAAATCAGCTTGGCGCATGGGTCATCCTGATACCCGCTGTCGGCGGAATCATCGTTGGGTTCATGGCTAAGTACGGTTCAGAGAAGATCAAGGGCCACGGGATCCCCGAGGCCATGGAAGCGGTGCTGACTTCGAAGAGCCGCATTGAAGCCAAGTTGATGTTCCTGAAACCAATTTCAGCAGCCATCGCCATTGGCACCGGAGGCCCCTTCGGCGCGGAGGGTCCCATCATTCAGACGGGAGGAGCGCTTGGCTCGGTGATTGGCCAAATTGTTTCCACCACTGCAGCCGAGCGTAAAGTCCTGCTCGCTTGCGGCGCTGGCGCCGGGATGGCCGCAACTTTCAATACTCCGATTGCCGGAGTCATTCTCGCAATCGAGCTTCTTTTATTCGAGTTCCGCGGGCGCTCGTTCATACCGCTCGTGATTGCCGCCACGCTCGCGACGAGCGTTCGGCAGCTTCTGCTTGGCGCGGGGACGATGTTCCACGTGATGCCGATGGATTTTGGAATTCCCCGTGCACTCCCCTATTACCTTGTGCTGGGAGTCGTCTGCGGCGCGATCGCCATCGTATTTACGAAGGCGCTTTACTTTGTCGAGGACCATTTTGAGCGGCTTCCGGTTTCAGAATTCTGGCATCCTGCAATCGGGGCGCTAATGCTCGGCGTCATTGGATTTTTCGTGCCGCGCGTGCTTGGCGTGGGTTATGACACCCTCTCCGATATTTTGAATAATAATCTCGCCGTGAAAGTGCTCCTGCTGGTCGCGGTATGCAAGTCGCTTGCACTGCTGCTTTCATTGGGAGCAGGCACTTCGGGAGGGTTACTCGCGCCGATGTTCATATCGTCTGCGGCGATGGGCGGACTCTTCGCGGTTGGTGTGAATGGCTTGATCCCCAGCGCGCATCTGTCGCCCGGAGCGTGTGCCCTGGTGGCGATGGCAGCGGTATTCGGATCGGCCTCGCGCGCGACATTCGCGCTGATCGTATTTGCGTTTGAGATTATCCGCGACTACAACGCGGTGCTTCCGCTGATGCTGGTTTCGGTGATTGCCGACGCCATCGCCATGCGCTACCTGCCCAATTCGATCATGACGGAGAAACTGGCGCGCCGCGGCCTCAACACGCACCAGGAGTATGAAATCAACGCGCTCAAACAACTCCGCGTCGAAGAAGTTATGGCCCGGGATGTCGCTACGGTTCTGCCGGAGACAACTGTTCTTGCAGCCGCCGACCGGTTTGCGACGGGGGACCTTAAGTCCTCGCGCCACCATGCGCTGCCGATTGTTGATTCCTCCGGACGATTGCAAGGGCTGGCCACGCAGGGCGATTTGCTTCGCGCGCTGCAGGCCGATCCAGCGGGCGAAATGAGCGTACTCGATGCTGGCGCGCGTTCGTTGGTAGTCACCTATCCCGATGAACGGGTATTTGACGCCGTAACCAAGATGCTCGAGAACAATATTGGCCGCTTGCCGGTCGTAGATCGCAAAGATGCGCAACGAATGGTGGGGTACATCAACCGTGCAAACGTAATGGGGTCATGGCGCGGGCATTTGCATGAGGAATCTGTTCGCGAGCAAGGCTGGCTCGGGAATCTAGGCGCTAATGGAAATCACCGGGGAAACGCCGGCATGGTGACGGGCCGTGTCACTGCCATGAACGGCGACGAGATCCTCATTAAAGCGGACTCGCAAGAGGGAGCCGATGCGGAAGAGTTCGTGCTGACCGCGCCCATACGCGGGGTCTTTCCGGGAGACGAAGTTCGTGTCGATTACCGGATGGATGATCAGGGACACAAGATAGCGCTTCGTGTCATCGAGCTTTCCAGCCGCCAATAGTAAGAGATTGTTACAACACGCCGAATATTCCTTGGCATGCTCATGCAGAAAGCCCCGCCTCTGAAGAGGCAGGCTACAACAACCCTTTATGGGTCGCATGATTGCTGTAGCCCGGGTCTTCAGACCCGGGGGTTTCCCATGCGGCGTTCGAGAGTTCATGTCCCAAACAAGCACGCGCCATCACGCGGAATCCTCATATGGACTTCAGCAGGGCACGGCAAAATTCTCCGGGCAGGTGACTAAAATCCACCTCCGCCTCCGCCACCCATACCACCGCCTGAAGACCCGCCACCGCCAAAGCCCGAGCCGCCGCTGCTTCGGGGCGCCGAAGCCATCACCGAGCCCGCGCGTGTGGTCATCGTGTCCAGGCTGCTGATGAACATGGCTGGATAAAATGCTCCGTTATAGAGCCCGCCCTGGTACCAAGACGGCGGTTGCGAGTAGATGTTCTGGAACGCGCCGACCCATTTTTTTTCGACGCCCAGCGCCATGGCGAACGGCAGGAATTTCTCAAACGTCTCAGGTGTCCGTTCGATTTTGTCCATGCGGTCGGCTTCGACGTGGATTAGAAAATCCTCGAAGCCCAACACGTTTGCCAGGGCCTTCACGCCATCCGGCGTTCGCGCCGACATGACCCAACCAAATCCAACGATTATTGCGGCGGAAACGAGCGCGGCGATCAGGAACGGAGCCACCGCAATTCCCGTTTTTTGGGAAAGCGCGTTTCCCATGAAGAACAGCACGACGCCAATCGCGATCCCGCCGCCCACGAAGGCGCTGCGCACATAGTCGGGCCGGTGTTGGAAATAGCCGTGCTCCATCAGGCCATCGAAAATGCTGTTCTTAATGTCGGGTAGATTCTTGTAAAACTGATTCTGGAGCGAAGAGAGCTCGACGTCAGGCAGCAAGCCATTCGAGAAAATTCCCGCAAGCAATACCAATTCATGCGATTTCAAGCCTGCCCATTCCTTCTGGCTTTTTTTCAAGTGGAAGATGTATTCCTTGTTTTTGAGCAGGCCCAGTAACTGGTCTTTTTCTTTTTCCTCGATGACCAGGTAGCCGCGCACAGCGAGGTCCACGATCGTCGCCGTGATGTCGCGCATGGCCGCGTCCTCATCCACCAGGGTTCCGGCCTCAGCGGGAGTCATCCCTTCGGGCGGACCATATTGCACGGCGACCGGACCGCCCCGCGGATCGCGCCCTCGCGTATACCACAGCCAGAACATGAACAGGAAGACGGGCACGGGGAAAAAGATGGGCCAATTGCTGGCGAGAAATTGATTGATCAGGTCGCTCGTTCCCGGCTGCGTCACAAATCCTTTGTCCCAGCCCACCACGACTGTCAGCCCCTCGTGGAAGGATAGCGGCCGGAGCATGGACACATTCACAGTGTTGTCCGAGGTTACGAGACTGGCGTTCTGCGATCGGGAACCATACGATCCGGTGAAATCAAGGGCGCGAACTCCAGTCGCCCCCTTCGGCAGAAAAATCTCCGCGCTGGCGTTTTCGATGGGGACGTCCCATTCGTCGCCAGTTACATTCCAGTAGAGCTCGTCATGATCCTCGAAAAATTTCAGGCCAATGGTGACGCGGTAATGCAGGGTGATGGTCCGCATGGCGTCGGTCGCGTCATCAACGTAGATTTTCCATTTTAGGTAATGCCGTTCGCGCGAGGATTCCACCTTCAGCGCCCGCCCCGTGGCATCGGTGGCATCTTCGAGCTTTACGAACAGCGTGTAATTGAATCCCTGGGGTGTTACATATTCAACGGGAATCGTGCGGTAGAGGCCATGCCACTCCCCGATGAAATTCGCTTCGATGGTTTCCGTTATATCGAGCGAGGAGTCCTGCTGGACGAAAATTTCCGCGGAGAATTTTTGAATCTTGAGCTGCCGCGCCGATGCCGAGGCAGCGAGAGAAATCGCCACCGCGGCCAGCATGGCCGCGCTGCGGAGCAAGCGGCGCGCAGACCTTAAGCCCGTTCGGCATTGCGTGCTGGATTCGGAGTCGCTCATTGCCGCTATGCGTTGGTCGTACCGAAGCTGACTTTGGGCACTTCGCGTTCAGCGGGGGCGGTAATCTGGAAGAATTCGCGTTCCTTGAAATGGCCCATCCCGGCGACGATGTTGGAGGGGAACTGCTCGATCATGGTATTGAAGTCGCGCACCACGGCGTTGTAATACCGCCGCGCGTTTTGCACGGTGTCCTCGATCTGATTGAGCGTGTTTTGCAATTGCGTGAAGCTCTCGACTGCCCGTAGTTGAGGATAGGCTTCGGCCAGCGCGAATACCTGCCGCAGAGCGGTGGTCAGCATGCCCTCGGCCTCGCCTTTGGCGGCTGGACCCTGCGCGGTCATGGCCTGGTTTCGCGCGGCCACCACGCCCTCGAGCGTGCCCTTTTCGTGCGCCGCGTAGCCCTTCACCGTCTCGACAATGTTGGGAATCAAATCGTAGCGGCGCTTGAGCTGCACATCGATATCCGACCAGGCGTTGTCGCACTGCACTTTCAGCCGCACCAAGCCGTTGTAAGCCGTCATGAGGTAGATAACCAGCCCCACAACAATTACAACTAAGGCAATCAGCATGGAGGACCCTTTCTTGTCAGGTTGAAATGGCCCCACCGGGCGTCTCAATCGACTATAGGCGGGCCTTCCGGACGTGTAAAGCACCGTGCGTGTTCGATGTGCCTGAAAATAACGCACAAAACAGGTCCGAATAGGACGCTCAGACCTAATACTAGATTGATAGGTACATTTGCGCTACTCTTGCGGCTGCTGTGATTTGTCACGTTCGTTGACACATGCACTTCAAAACATTCAGCGCCGCGGTGTTTGGCATCGACGCCTATCTGGTCGAAGTCGAGGTGGACGTCGGCTCGGGGAGGCCCGGGGATTTTAATGTCGTGGGTCTGCCGGACGTGGCGGTCAAGGAAAGCCGCGAGCGCATCAAAGCCGCGCTCAAAAATTGCGGCCACGATTTCCCGATCCTGAGCGTCACCGTCAATCTCGCGCCAGCCGATATCCGCAAGGAAGGCTCGGCGTTCGATTTGCCCATGGCACTTTCGATTCTGGGCTGCCAGGGCGCGTTTTTTGGCAAGCGGCTCGATCAATATATTTTCCTCGGAGAACTGGCCCTCGACGGCCAGGTGCGCTCGGTGCGCGGAGCGCTCTCGGCGGCTCTTGCGGCGCGCGACCACAAGATCAAGGCCGTGGTGGTGCCGGAAGCAAATGCGCGCGAAGCCGCGGTCGTCGAAGGCATCGATGTGTTCGCGGTGCGTACGCTTCCGCAGGCGGTGGACCTGATCAACGCGCCGGAATCGTTTGCGCCGGTGCGCATCGACGCGCACACGATGCTGGCCGACGCGGCACAATATTCCGTCGACATGCGCGACGTCCGCGGCCAGCAGGCCGCCAAGCGCGCCCTGGAAGTCGCGTGCTCCGGCGGGCACAACATTATCTTTATCGGCCCGCCCGGCGCGGGGAAAACGATGCTCGCGAAACGCATCCCCACGATCCTGCCGCCGATGTCGCTCGAGGAAGCCATCGAGACCACGCGCATTCATAGCGTGGCGGGACTGCTCGATGATTCGCGTGGCCTCGTCGGGACGCGCCCGTTTCGTTCGCCGCACCACACCATCAGCGATGCGGGACTCATCGGCGGCGGCGCGGTGCCGCGGCCGGGAGAAGTTTCGCTAGGCCATCACGGCGTGCTGTTTCTTGACGAATTGCCGGAGTTCCAGCGCAACGTGCTTGAAGTGATGCGCCAGCCGCTCGAAGATGGCGCGGTCACTATCTCGCGTGCCGCGACTTCGATCACCTTTCCCGCGCGCTTCATGCTGGCTGCGGCCATGAATCCCTGCCCATGCGGATTCTTCGGCGATCCCACGCGCCAATGCCATTGTTCGCCGCCGCAAATTCAGCGCTACGTCTCGAAGATTTCCGGGCCGCTGATCGACCGCATCGACATCCACATCGAAGTCCCGGCCGTAAAGTACAAGGAATTGCGCAGCGGGGGATCGACTGAGGATTCCTGCGCGGTGCGCGAACGCGTTTTGCGCGCCCGCGCGCGGCAGACGGAACGTTTCACGGGCGAGAGGAAAGTTTTCTCGAACGCGCAGATGCCGCCGAAACTTATCCGCAAATATTGCGCGATCAAAGACGATGGCGAAAAGATGCTGGAGAACGCCATTTCACGCATGGGACTTTCCGCGCGCGCCCACGACCGCATTCTGAAAGTCGCGCGCACCATCGCGGACCTTGACGAGTCAGAGAACCTTGAGACGCGGCATCTTGGAGAGGCGATTCAGTATCGGACGCTGGATCGAACGTATTGGGCTTAAGGGCGAAGTCAGACGACGGAAGACGCGCCGATTTGTGTCAATGGGTTCTTACCATCCGTGTGATTTTCATAAAATAAATGCAATTCTTATCGGAGTTAATTTTATTGAGCCGGGAAGTTTCCACTTCTGCGGATTCTTCAGACGCAAATACTTTTACGACAGTAATTGAACTTTCAGGCTGGTCTTGGCTAATGGGCATGTCAATCCTGATAATCGCATAGACGTGTGGATGCAAACGATGCGGTTTGTTAATTGTAGGCATAGCTCTCAGGCCGTATTCTGATGTCTATTGATGAAGGAACCTGTGTTTCCCGGGCAACGGCCCCGTGCTTTTACGGCTTAAGCGAAGACAAATACGCCGCGATCGACACCATATCCCCTTCGCTCAATTTCGCAAGCGGGGCCTTCATCAAGTTGCTCCACGCCCCTTTGCGGACGCCGTGTTGCAGATCGTAGAGTTGCCGGAAAATGTAGCTGGGCGAGCGGCCCGCCAGCGGCGGCACTGGGCTGAGGCCATGCAGGCCCGGACCATGGCAGATGGCACATTGAATTGTCTTGCCCCCGCCGCCAGTGGTCACCAGCGCTTCGCCCTTCTTGAGGCTGCCCACCGGCACGTAGGCGATAAATCCGGAAGCCGCGTCGCGCAGTTCGGTGCGCTCCAGGTCCTCGGGCGTCTCGATGATGCGCCCGGCGATCGGCTCCATGCCGCCGCCTTCCACTTTAACCAGCATGCTGCCGGAGATGCGCGTCTTAGGGACGGTATTTGCCTCCACCACGCGAATCCAAGGCTTGAGTTTCAGCGTCGAGAAATATTCCGCGGCTGCTTTCACTTCTGGATCGGTGGCCGCGTCCGCAATCAGGATCATCGCCGCGGGAGGTCCCATTTTTGGCTGCGAACTCTTTCTGTCGCCTTCTCTAAAATCCTGCACTTGCTGCTGGATGTACTCGGCAGGAAGCCCAGCGATGCTGGCGTTCTCTGGTCGGCCGAGCCCGTTTGGCAGATGGCAATAACCGCAACCGCGCACAGCCGGTTTTCTGCCGTGCTCGACGACTTCAGGCATCGCGGGGTGATCTTCGGGATGCCAGTCCGGAACGTTGTAGGCATCCAGCGCCTGCGATCGCGTCATGGCCTTGGGGCTGCCGGGAACGTGCTTTAGCGATCCATCGTCGGGCGCGGGCTTGTCGTCGGGAGGATTCACCGGGAAGGCCCAGGACGGGGGCGCGCCGGCGTCGTCCGCAGGTTGCGGAGGCTCCGCACTGATGGCGGGCGCCAAGATCATCGCCAGTGCCAAAGCCGGGACCAAAATTTTCATGAAAGCCTCCTCACGGGAAGAAGAAATAGCCACTTTTGCACGAGCACATCCATATCATGCTGGATTTCCGACTTCAACTTCTGTTTGCTTAAGTCAGGCCTGTCGCTCAGCAACCTACCAAATGAGGACTTCCGGCAGCACCTCGAATTCGTAGTCATGGAAAAGGGACAGTGGCCGAAACCATGTTTGAGGGTGCGCTTTCGACAAGGGCCGAATCGTATGCGGTCACTATGTAGAAGTACGTCTGGCCAGCTACAACGTCGGTGTCCGTGTACTGTGTGGCGGCAGCCAGGGTTGTCTGAACCCGAGTTAATGTTCCGACCGAATCGGTCGCCCGATAAACCACATACCCGCTTACGGGTGATGCACTTGCCTTCCATGTGAGCGTGATCGAATGAGGGATCGCCGGTGCCGTGGGATTCTCAGTTCCCGTAACACCACACGAGCTCAACCCGAAGCAAGCCATAAAAATTAATGCGACACGCAGAGCAAGTCTGGAACACTTTGGAACTTGATAGTTGCCAGGTACGCTCATCGTAATACCACTTCCGTGGTGGCGAGTCCGCTCAAAGATAACCCCGGGGGGCGGAAACCCGCAAGCAAAGCGCGCAATTTCACGATATAATCAGAGGCTATGCTTTCGGTCAATGACATCACTATGCGCTTCGGCGGAAGGATCCTCTTCGAGGAGGTCACCTGCTCCTTCCTCGACGGGCGCCGCTATGCCATCACCGGGCCCAATGGCGCCGGCAAGACGACTTTGATGAAAATCCTGGCGGGCGAAATGGAGCCCACCAAGGGTTCCGTCAGCCGCCCAAAAAAGCTGGGCATTCTCCGTCAGGACCAGTTCGCCTTCGACGAATTTCGCGTGATCGACACCGTGGTGATGGGCAACGCCCCGCTTTGGAAGGCTTTGCATGAGCGCGACGCGCTCTATGAGAAGCCCCACGATAAGCTGACCGATAAAGACGGCATGCGCTTGGGGGAACTCGAAGGAATTGTGGGCGACGAGGGCGGCTACACGGCCGAGGCTGACGCGGCAATCCTGCTCGACGGCTTGGGCGTCGAATCCACGCTCCACGAACGCAAGATGAGCGAGCTGCAGGGCGGGCAGAAAGTCCGCGTACTGCTGGCGCAGGCGCTGTTCGGCAATCCGCCGGCGTTGCTGCTCGACGAGCCTACCAACCACCTGGACCTCGATTCCGTCCACTGGCTGCAGGAGTATCTGCACGATTACGAAGGCGTACTGATCGTGATCTCCCACGACCGGCATTTTCTGAACAGCATCTGCACGCATACCGCGGACATCGACTACCAGACGATCATCATGTACACGGGCGGATACGACGACATGATCCTTGCCAAGACACAGATTCGCTCGCGCATCGAATCGGAAAATGCCGTTCGCGAAAAGAAGATCGCCCAACTCAACGAGTTCATCGCGCGGTTTTCGGCCGGAACGCGGTCCTCGCAAGTGATGTCGCGCAAGAAGGAAGTCGAGCGCATACAAACTTCCGAACTTGCCCGGTCCAACATTGCGCGGCCGTATATTCGCTTCGATATGAAAGCTCCTTCCGGACGCCATCCGCTGGAATGCAAGAGCCTGCGCAAACAATACGGCGACCTGAAGGTGATTCAGAATTTCACGGCCAACGTCGAGCGCGGGGAAAAAATCGCGCTGATAGGCCGCAACGGAGCGGGGAAGACGACTTTGCTCAAGTCGCTGATTCGCAATGCGACCGGCTACATCGAGGACTCCGAGCGGGAATTTCCAATCGACCACGGCCACGTGAAGTGGGGACACGAAGTGGCCGTGGGCTACTTCGCTCAGGACCACAGCGATTCCATCGCCAAGGGTACGACGGTGATGGAGTGGCTTCGCCAGTTCGATCTTCAGGCCACACAGGAACAGTTGCGTGCTGTCCTGGGCCAGATGCTGTTCAGCGGCGAGGATGCCCTCAAGCCCACTGGGGCTTTGTCCGGTGGTGAATCGGCACGCCTGATTTTCTGCCGTTTGATGCTGCAGAAGCCGAACTTTCTGGTGCTCGATGAACCCACCAACCATTTGGACCTGGAATCGATCAACGCGCTGAACATTGCCCTGCAGAAATATCCCGGAACGATTCTGATCGTCACGCACGATCAAGACCTGATCGAAGAAGTCGCTACGCGCATCTGGGAATGCAAGGGCGGCCACGTCGAGGACTTCAAGGGAACCTACGAGGATTATCAAGTTTACGCCAAAGAGAAGGCGTCGTAGCTTCGAGTAGCATAAGCTTCAGCTTGTGTGCTTTTTCCTTCAACGACGTCCAACCAATCACGCGTGCGTGAATTGGGTGAAGTAAAAACCCCAATTCACACAAGCTACCCTTCCCTAAGGTCAGGGTAAAAAGCATGTGCTACTTCTGCCGCAGGAAAAACGCAATCGTCATCGCAAAGCTGATCACCATAATCGCCACACGCAAATATTTTTGATCGACTCGTTTGGCTGAGTGAGCTCCGATGGTGCCGCCAATGATGGCAGCCACCAGCATGGCGAGGGTCTGCGGCCACCAGATTTTGTGCGCCACGATAAATAACACCACCGCGATTCCGTTCATTACGCCCGCGAGAACCGTCTTATTTGCATTCATGACGTGGATATCGGTCATGCCGAACACGGACCACACCGCGAGCATCACGATTCCGATGGCCCCTCCGAAATAGCCGCCATAAATTCCGATCAAAAATTGAATGAGGATCACCGTCACGGGGCCGATGTGGACCGCACGTTTGAGGATTGGCGAAATCCGCGGGCCAAATGTGAATAGCAGCGCCGCAGCCAGCATCAGCCACGGGAGCACGGAGTCAAACGTCCTCTGGGGCGTATAGAGCAGCAGCAACGCCCCTGCAATCCCCCCGGCCAGGCTGACAATGACCATGGGCAAGACGGGCAAGCGCTCCGTCTTCCGGAAATCGCTGCGGTAAGCCCACGCGCTCGCCATCGTGCCGGGAAGAAGCGCCAGCGTGCTCGAGGCATTGGCGATAATCGAAGGCACTCCCGTGAATACCAGCGCAGGGAAGGTGAGGAATGAGCCTCCGCCCGCGACGGAATTGATGATCCCGGCGGCGAACGCGGTGAAAATCAGGAGTAGATAGGCAGCCATGTCGAATTTTGAGCACTCGAACTTAACATTCTTTCGCCTCGGAGTCCGGCACAAATCAACACTCGGCTGCACCTCCCCCCACAGTCAAACATTAAGACCCTGCCCGCTGGGTGGTGACTCAGTTTGCGCTGTAGGACAGGCGCTCTTGCCTGTCGCTGCCAACTTGCCGGACTTGGCCGGACAGGCAAGATTGCCTGTCCTACAAAAATCGGTCGGAAGCAAACTGAGTCACTACCGCCCACGGAAAGCTCTTGACATTCGCTTTTAATTCGCCTACGATGCGGTTGCTTTCAGGAGCGCGGCATGACACTGACCAAACGGCAAAAACAAGTCCTCGATTTTCTGGTCTCCTTTCATAACAAGCACGGGTACTCGCCCAGCTTTGAGGAAATCGCGCGTTCACTGAAGCTGACTTCGCTGGCCACGGTCCACAAGCACATCACCACGCTGGAGCGCAAGGGATTCGTCCGCCGTGGCTACAACCAGAGCCGCTCGATCGAGGTCACACAACTTCCCAAGCCAATTCGCGAGCAGGTGCTCGACCGGCACACGGTCGAACTGCCGCTGCTGGGGCGCATCGCCGCGGGCCACCCCCTTGAAGCGGTCGAAGACCGCGAGACATTTTCGCTGGGAGAATTTGCGCGCTCGGATAAGACGTTCGTCTTGCAGGTGAAAGGCAGCTCCATGATCGAAGACCATATTCTCAATGGCGATTTCGTGGTCATCGAGCCAACGCAGGTCGCCAACCCCGGCGAGATCGTCGTGGCGCTGGTTGGCAATGATGAAGCCACCCTGAAGCGCTTTTACCGCGAGTCGGGCGGCAAAATTCGTCTGCAGCCGGCGAATTCGGAGATGGCGCCCATCATTGTTCACGCAGCGGATGTGAAGATTCAGGGCCGAGTCGTCGGCGTCCTGCGCAAGTATTGATTGCCTGTTCCGGAATGAATCATCAATTTTCAGTTGCAGGCATTCGCTCTTTGCTGTAGCCTCTGTCTCGTCAGCCGGGCTCCCAGCCCGTGTTACTTTCTGGAACACCACGCCCTAAATCCACTTGTTGCAGTTTTGTGCAGGGATATACAGTGTTTCGCACCCCGGTCCGGCACCAGGTCTGACATTAGGTGTATAAGACCGCGGAGGGTACAGATGTGGGGAAACAAGAAACCAGAAGCGCCGCAACCGACTACCATGAAAGCCCCGGACCAACCAGCACCGGTAGCGAAGCCGGCTTCGGCAACAACGGAGGAAAAAACGATGAGCACTGATGCCTTGCGACCGCTGAGCACAACGACGTCCGGTTCAACCGCGCGGCTTGGAGCCAGCTTGCACATTAAGGGCGAAATTTCCGGAAATGAAGATCTGCATATTGACGGCAGCGTCGAAGGGCTAGTACAGCTCGACGACCGCAAGCTAACCGTGGGCGCCAGCGCTAAGCTGACTGCCGATGTGGTGGCGCGCGAAGTTGTCGTTTATGGCAGTGTAAAAGGGAATCTGCGCGCGCGAGACCGCATCGAAATCAAGAAGGATGGGTCGGTGGTTGGGGACCTCACCACCGCGCGCATCATGATTGAGGACGGAGCGTACTTCAAAGGCTCGATCGAGATCGATCGGAACGCCTCTCACAGCGAAACCGACCTCGATAAGCCAGCGTACACTAGAACCGCCGCGGCTTCCTCCGCGACGGCTCCGGCGCACGCGACAACGTCGAAGACCTCGCTTTAGTTCGAGCGTTTTGCGCCCGCCCGCGGTGCCGCGCTATAACGCGTAGCACCGCGCGGCGAGTGGCGCCCCGCCTGGATTGTGACGCTCTTGGTGTTTTTTCACTGCGTCGCACGTAGTTTACTTGCCCGGCCTCGGCGCCCCCACTTCCCTTCAATCCTTGCCGATTTTCCATGAGAAAGCTGTTCATCGGGGCGTCGACTCGCTCCTAGCAGCGGAAAACGATGTGACCAGATTTTTTAACTCGCCCTTTCGTGCTTGACAGAGCGGAAGCGTTAGGGAAAAATACCGTTTCCAGTTGCGATTCATTTGCAAGTAGGATTCCTTGAGCTTCGAGAGCGTGCCAAGTCAACATCATAAATTGCAACTCATTTGCAACAAGAATCGCGCTGCAACCGCGCGGGCACTTCGCGCACGCTGAACTTCAACACGAGTTTGCTACAGAGGTAAGCTTCAAAAGAATAGCAAGCCGATCCCCACGGAGATCCTTTGGACGGGGCTCCGTGGGGACCAGAAGTCGACAACCCGGAGGGCTGACGACACACCCGCATTCTAGATGCGCCAGCCAGGGTTTTTCAAGGAGACAATATGGCTGGGCGTCACCCCGCATCATCTCTCGTTGCACTTCGGAGCAGGATCGTTGAAAGCCGCGTTCCCTCCTCGGTTTATTTCGGTGTGTATTTTCTCGCCATGCTCATATTCTTGTGCTTGCTTATTTTCGCCTCTCCGTTGTCCGCTCAAGAGAGTCCCTATATCGTGACCTACGATCACTATCTCGAAGAGCCTGGAAGCCTGGAGGTGGAGTATTTTTCGACCTTTGGAACGCAGCGCGGTGGCAATGATTTCCACGCCTTCTGGGCCGAATTCGAGTACGGCGCCACGGCATGGTGGACCACGGAGTTTTACCTCGACGGTCAAACGACTTTTGGTGACAGCACTCTCTTCACCGGTTTCCGGTGGGAAAACCGCTTTCGGCCACTCCAGCACGAAGCATTTCGTCAATCCAGTGATCTATATCGAGTACGAGCAAATCAGTGACGCGGACAAAATCATAAAGGAAGTCGAGGGCCACGACATCGAATCCGACAACGCTGATCCCAACGCATTACTGCGGGCAGGGCACAATCACGAACTGGAATTCAAGCTGCTGCTCTCGAAGACGTTCAAAGGCTGGAATATCGCAGTGAACCCGCTCGCCACCAAGAACCTCTCACCCAGCAATCCTTGGGAATTTGGCTATGCCATAGGAGCAAGCCGTCCGCTGGCGCTGAAGGCATCTCCCCACAAGTGTAATTTCTGCCGCGAAAATTTCATTGCCGGAGTGGAGATGTATGGAGGACTCGGAGACACGCGACCATTTTGGTCTGCACGAAACCTCTCAATATATCGCGCCCGTGGCGGCCTGGAATCTTCCGTCCGGCTGGACCCTTCGCGTGTCGCCGGGCTTCGGATTGAACGACAACAGTCATCGCCTGCTGTTGCGGTGGGGCTTATCCCGGGAGTTTTCCGGCTTTGGCGAAATGTTGAGCCATATCTTGGGAGGACAGCGATGAGAACAAATGCTTCATTTTCCTCTGCGGGCAGAGTTGCGTTATTGACTTTGGCGTGTCTTTTTGGTCTTGGGATTTCCGCATCGTCCGCACAGGAAAATAATGCCGCTGCGCCGATCGATCAGAAATGGAAATACGACGAGCTTACGAGGGTGCCCGAAAAGGTCCGCGAAAAACCAAACCCATTCGAAAATGACTCCGAATCGGCGCTGGCAGGTGGAAAACTTTTCGAACAGCACTGCGCGGATTGCCACGGGATGAAGGCAGAAGGCGGGAAAAGAGGTCCGAGTTTGCTGCGCGAGGAAGTTCAACAGGCCACACCCGGCGCGCTATTCTGGATCTTGACGAACGGGATTGTCCGGCACGGCATGCCCGTATGGTCGAAGCTCCCTGAGCCACAGCGTTGGCAAATAGTCTCATTCTTGAAGTCTTTCAAAACGGCTTCGGGCCTGCAAAAACCCACGGCCTTTGAATGAAGCCATAAAGCACCCGGGGCGATATGCGCCTTAGGAGGTATCTGACGCCATACCAATTAGGGGAGGCCGGTAGCTTGCCCCATGTGGGAAACCAGACCCGGAAGCTTGCTTACACGTTCATTGACAAAATCGCTCATACCCCTTATTGTTGACGTTTGTCTACTTAGGGAAAGGTGTGACTGAGCACATGCGTACGTATGTACCCCGGGGTCGGGAGACCGAACAGATCGAACAGGGCGGCGGATGGTTTGTTCTGGACGCCGCAGGACTAGTGATGGGCCGCGTGGCCACGCGCATCGCGCGAATTTTGATTGGCAAGGACAAGGCGAACTACACGCCGTATCTGGATTGCGGCGATCACGTCGTGGTCATCAATGCCGACAAGATCCGGCTCACCGGCAACAAGCTGGAACAGAAAATTTACCGCCATCACAGCGGATATCCCGGCGGGCTCAAGGAAGTGCCGGCGAAGCGGCTTCGTCCCACACGTGCGGACTGGATGCTGCGCGAAGCCGTGCTGGGCATGCTGCCGAAGAATAAACTGCGCGCGCTGCGCGCGAAAAAATTGCGGATCTATCTCGACGATAAGGGCCTGCAACGGCATACTGGGCAAAAGCCGCAGCTGCTCCCTCAATAAGCAAATTGTAGGGCGATGGTTTCAGCCATTTTAGGATTTGGGTTCTGAGGAGGAAATTTGAGTTCCAGCGGACAGCCTGTGGAAGGCGCGAAACAAAAGTTTTATGGCACCGGCCGGCGCAAGGAATCTGTCGCGCGCGTGTTCCTGACATTCGGCTCGGGAAAGATTTCCATCAATGGCCGCACGGTGGATGAGTATTTTCACAACGTGAACTGGCTCAATCGCGCCGTGGAGCCGATGAAGTTCACGGAAACGGCGGGCTCGGTCGACGTCGTGGCCACGGTAAAGGGCGGCGGCGTGGGCGGACAATCCGGCGCGTTCCGCATGGGACTTTCCCGCGCACTGTCGCTTTTCAATCCGGAATTGCGCGCGGGCCTGCGCAAGAATGGCTTCCTGACCCGCGATTCGCGCATGAAGGAACGCAAGAAGTACGGGCAGAAGGGCGCCCGCAAGCGCTTCCAGTTCAGCAAGCGCTAATTCGTGCGGGCTCTACGGAGCCCGCTGGAACTGAAGAGTTCTGGTCCGACTGCGGTTGGACCAAATTCACGGCCGGCAAGGAGCCGGCAATAGGATGTTGTGTCCCGGACTGTCCGCAGTTCTCTCGGCGGACGAAACGGGGCAGGCAAACATCTATCTCCTGAGGAGGAAATTTGGCAGTTGAAATTACGATGAAAGAATTGCTGGAGGCCGGAGTTCATTTTGGCCACCAGACCCGCCGATGGAATCCGAAGATGAAGGAATATATCTTCGGCGAACGCAATGGAATCCACATCATTGATCTCCAAAAAACATTGAAGCTGTTCCGGGAAGCCGCCCGCTTTGTGAGCGAACTGAGCAGCAGCGGCAAGACTTTGCTGTTCATCGGAACCAAGCGCCAGGCGCAGGAATCGGTCGCCGAAGAAGCCAATCGTTGCGGCATGTTCTACGTGAATCACCGCTGGCTGGGCGGCACGCTGACCAACTGGACCACCCTGCAGAAGTCCATCAAGCGCCTGAAGACGCTGAAGGCCATGACCGAAGACGGCCGCATGGCGCAACTCTCGAAGAAAGAAGCCGCGCGCCTCGATCGCGAAATGAAGCACCTCAAGCAGAATCTTTCAGGCGTGGAAAATATGTCGGCGCTGCCGGACGCGATGTTCGTCATCGATTCCCACGCGGAGGCGATTGCCGTGCGGGAAGCGCGCCGCATGGGAGTGCCGGTCGTTTCGATCGTGGACACGAATTGCGATCCCGATCAGGTGGATTGGGTGATTCCGGGCAATGATGACGCGCTGCGCGCCATCAAGCTGTTCACGTCGAAAATTTCCGACGCCGTGATCGAAGGCCGCCACGCCTACGAGCGGTCGCAGATCGCCGACCAGAAGGCCACTGCGGATGCCGCCGAGGGCGCGGAAAAAGTCGAATATGTGGACACCAGCGCCTACGAATCCTACGAAAAACAGGAAGGCGATTTCGTCGAGCCGGGCGCTGAACCTGTCGCCGAGCCCTTCGCTGAGCCCGAACCCGAACCCGACAAGTTCCGTAAAAGGCGCCGCCGAATAGGCAACAGCCGCCAGCCTCGCCATCGCCGAGCTGCGCGCGTGCAACCACGCTTCACTCATAAAAATATACGGATGAAGGAATACATATAGCCATGACGAATCCATCCGATCCGGTCAATATTCCGGCACAAGTGGTGAAGGAACTCCGGGAACGCACGGGCGCGGGTTTTGCCGACTGCCGCTCCGCGCTGGTCGAATCGCGCGGCAATATCGAGGGCGCCATCGATGTCCTCCGGAAAAAGGGACA
The DNA here is from genome assembly GCA_963705015.1 of Terriglobia bacterium. Taxonomy (GTDB): domain Bacteria; phylum Acidobacteriota; class Terriglobia; order Acidiferrales; family UBA7541; genus Palsa-360. The sequence continues at coordinate 1,874,980 of CAVPIN010000002.1, read as the reverse complement.
GGCGGCCGCCCAGAAGAAGGCGGCGCGGCAGGCGACCGAAGGATTGATCGGCCATTACATTCACGCCGGAGGGAAAATCGGCGTGATCATTGAAGTCAATTGCGAATCCGATTTCGTCGCGCGCACCGAGGATTTTCAGCGCCTGTGCCACGACGTGGCCATGCACATCGCCGCGCTCGACACGCGTTACGTGCGCCGCGAGGACGTCACGCAGGAAATCCTCGACCGCGAACGTGAGATTTACAAAGCGCAGGCCCGCGCCACGGGAAAGCCCGAGCCGGTGATCGAAAAAATCGTGAACGGCAAGATGGAAAAGTTCTACGAGGAAAATTGCCTGTACGAACAGCACTTCATCAAGGATGAGTCGGTGACGGTGGGGGAACTTGTCAGCCAGATGATCCACAAACTGGGCGAAAATATTTCCATCCGCCGCTACGTGCGGTTCAAAGTGGGAGAAAGCGCCGGGGCATCCGCCGAACCTCCGGCTGCCGTGGCCGCGCCCGGCAATTAGCCGAGGTCCGGCGCTTTGTAAGGTTCGGCGGATCCGTTCTGGTACAAAATTTCCATAAGAAATGAAGAATTCATCGTTCGGACCGTGCGACGCGGAAGAATCTTTGTTAGAATGCCCGCCGAGAGCATGAGCAAAGACGACCGAACGTCCCAACCTGGCAGCACCTCACCGGCGCCCACCTACAGCCGCATCGTTCTTAAACTTTCCGGGGAATCCTTTCAGGGTTCGCAGGGATTTGGCATCGATGCCGAAACCGTTCACAGCATTGCCCACGAAGTAAAGGAAGTGTACGACCTGGGCGTGCGCATGGCCATCATCGTCGGCGGCGGCAACATCTTCCGCGGCACGCGGCAGAAGTCCCTTTCGATCGACCGCGCCACCGGCGACTACATGGGCATGCTGGCGACCGTCATCAACGGACTGGCGCTGCAGGATGCGCTCGAAAAGCAGGGCGTCGTCACGCGCCTGCTGAGCGCCATCGAGATGCATCAGGTGGCCGAGCCGTTTATCCGGCGGCGCGCCATGCGCCACCTGGAAAAAGGACGCGTCGTCATTTTTGCCGCGGGCACGGGCAATCCGTATTTTTCCACCGACACGGCCGCCGCGCTGCGCGCCATGGAAATCAAGGCGCACGTCATTCTGAAGGCCACGCGCGTTGATGGGATTTATGACGCGGATCCGGAAAAAGTCCCCGGCGCGAAAATGTATCGACCAGCATTACCTACCTGGATGTGATTCAGCAGGGCCTCGCCGTCATGGATTCCACAGCCATTTCGCTGTGCATGGACAACCGCATGCCGATCATCATCTTCAATATGAACACGCCGGGAAACATCAAGCGCGTGGTGATGGGCGAAAAAGTCGGCTCGACGGTTACCGCGGGCTGAAAGGGAACGGGAGAGCAAAGCAATGACCACGATTGCCAGCAGTAAAGACGCGATGGCGCAAGGCGCGCGCGCGAATGGAAAAGGCCGTTGAAGATTTCCGCAAGGAGCTGGCCGGGGTGCGCACCGGACGCGCCAATGTCACGCTGCTCGACCATATTCGCGTGGATTACCATGGCACGCCCATGCCGGTGAACCAGCTCGGCAACACTGTCAGTGCCCGATCCGATGATGATCGTGATTTCTCCCTGGGACCCCAGTGCCGTGGCTATGATTGACAAGGCCATCCGCACATCCGATCTGGGCCTCAATCCCACCAATGACGGCAAGGTCGTCCGCGTGCCGATTCCGCCGCTCACCGAAGAACGCCGCAAGGACATCGTCAAGCACTTGCACAAAGTTCTCGAGAATCACCGCACCGCCGTGCGCAATATCCGCCGGGATATCAAGGAAGCGATCGAGAAACTCGAAAAAGAAAAAAAGATCAGTGAGGACGATCGCAAGCGGTCAGTGGAAGAACTCGAAAAACTCACGCACTCGGAAACCAAGAAGATCGAAGACCTCTGGCACTGAAGGAAAGAGAAATCCTCGAAGTGAAGTAGCGGCAGGCTCCAGCAGTTACTTCGTCCAGTTTTCCACGGTCAATCCGGGCACTTTCCGAAACTCGCGCTCGTTATTCGTCGCCAGAGTGATGCCCAGCGCGACAGCATGGGCAGCGATCCAGAGGTCATTGTTGCTGATCGAGAGTCCTTGCTTTTGCAGTGCGGCGCGAATTTCTCCATACGCCTCCGCGGCACCCGCGCCAAGGTCCTCCACGGGAACGTCTCGAAGCAAGTTCTCAATTTCCGCCAGGGCTTTTGCCCGTTGGTTGCTCTTGGAAGCACGGAACTGAAGTTCTCCCAACGTAATGGGTGACATGACAATCTGTCCCGGCTTCATCTGTTCAAAGCGGGCGCGCACGTCAGGCGGGCGGTTCTTCGCGATGTAAATGCAGATGTCTGTGTCCAACATGTATTTCGCCATCAAAGTGGTTCCCGTTCTTGCGGCGGCTCGTCCTGCCGTCCATCGGCCATGAAATCCTCAGGCAGGGCTGCAAGAGCGTCAAATGCTCTCGCCAAATTACGCTTTGGCTTCCGAAGAACTATCTCCTCGCCGCGACGAAAAATCTCGACTTCTTTCACATTAAAGCGGAACTCCTTAGGAAGACGTACGGCCTGGCTATTGCCGGATGTGAAGATTTTGGCTTTGGTCATCAGCGTCCCTCGTAAAGTAAGTATATACAATGGATATATACATTACAAGCTGACGCGACCCGACTCTTGACTAGTTTTCAATTCCGAGTGACTCCGGCCCTGTATCTGCAAGTTTTAGTGGGCGAGTGATACACTCCAGCAATCTCATGCGAGGGCCAAAAATTTGAGATGCACACTTTGTGCGCTAGGCGCTTTTATCCCCTTCGTTTTGGGGATGACAGGGACTGACTGTGCTGCACAGCAAAAAGGAACCTTGCCCAGTGTTGCCAGCGCAAGTGTGCCATTTTACCCTCGCATCCATCAACTTGCACATATCGAAGGAGTTGTCCGGCTTCGGATCTCGACCAACGGCAGCCGGGCTTCGTCCATAGAGATTGAGAGCGGCCCACCGATGCTCGCGCAAGCAGCCAAGGAGAACATCAAGACATGGCGCTTCGACCAGCACACGCCGACTACGTTCGAGGCGACTTTCCGGTACACACTGTTACCGTCCCGGTGTGATTCAAAATGTAATTGCGATAGTGCGGAGAAGGCTTCCGTCCATCTGCAATTGCCCTCTGATGTGGAAGTAAGTGCGAAAGAAGTACTTCTCTGCGATCCCGCCGAGAAGATTCCTAGCCCCCGACCTTCCCAGAAACCGGAGAATTAGGCGGGTGAAAGTTTTCCACTTCCACTTTGGGATTTTTATTTGACATATGTTCTTCTCTTACCTATACTAACGGCTTCGTCAGGGAAGTTTTGCCCTGTTGGTGAAAGGGAAGGTCTTCCTCCCCGGAACAAAGTAGGACGGATCGGGGTGTGAAGAGCGGCCGGAATGGGACGCCAGTCCCGCAAAGCCGAGTAACCCTCTCCGCTTCGACCAGAACGTATCTGCTCACTGGTAGTAGTGCGGGGATTATTGTCGGGTGCTCCGGTGTCGCAGCTGTGCCCTTTCTTTGCGTGAACTCCACGACGTACCACATTGCGGAAATCCGCGATATGGAATGCGAAGCGAATTCTAGCTCGTTTGAGGGAGAGCCGTGCCGACGTTTGCACAATTAGTTCGATCCGGGCGCGATCAGATCCGGACAAAAACGAAGTCTCCTGCGCTGCAGGGATGTCCCGAAAAGCGCGGCGTCTGCATTCGCGTGTACACGCAGACCCCCAAGAAGCCCAACTCTGCCCTGCGAAAAGTAGCCCGCGCCCGCCTGACCAACAGTATCGAAGTTACAACGTACATTCCCGGTATCGGACACAACCTGCAGGAGCACTCCATCGTGCTCGTGCGCGGCGGCCGCGTGAAGGACCTTCCGGGCGTGCGGTATCACATTATTCGCGGGACCCTCGACGCCGCTGGCGTTGAAAACCGCAAGCAGGGGCGCTCGAAATACGGCGCCAAGCGGCCCAAGGCCGCACAGAAGTAGCCGCCTTCGCCAAGGCGCTTCGGCGGTCTGGGGCCGCTGGCAGTGTGGATTTAGGAGAGACAGGGAAATGCCTAGAAAAGGATTTGTTCCACGACGCGAAGTTCCTGCCGACTCGGTGTTTGGCAGCGAGTTGGTGCAGAAGTTCATCAATTCGATGATGTGGGACGGCAAGCGCTCGAACGCGCAGCGCATTTTCTACGGCGCCATGGAGCAGATCGCGGCGAAGAGCAATGGCGATGCGCTTACGGTGTTCAAGAAGGCCGTCGAGAACGTCAAGCCGGTTTTGGAAGTAAAGACCCGGCGCGTAGGCGGCGCGAACTATCAAGTTCCGGTCGAAGTGAACCCGTTTCGACGGCAATCGCTGGCCATTCGCTGGCTGCTGCTGTATGCGCGCACCCGTTCGGGCAGGACGATGACTGACAAACTGGCCGAAGAGCTGCTCGACGCGGCCAATGCGCGCGGCGGCGCGATGAAAAAGAAGGAAGACGTTCACCGCATGGCCGAAGCCAACAAGGCGTTTGCGCACTATCGCTGGTAGAGCGCGCGGCGCAAAATTTTGGATGGGGTAGTTGATTTAGGGCAACCGGATTCAGGGGAGAAAGTCACGGTAATCGGGTGCGGGCTGTACTTTTACGCTGAACGCTTCAAGTGAAGCGTGCAGCCCGCCTCAAAAAAGACCAATGGCACGCAAGGCACAACTCGCAGAAACACGCAACATCGGCATCATGGCGCACATTGACGCCGGGAAAACCACTTCGACCGAGCGCATCCTGTTCTACACGGGCGTGACCTACAAGATCGGGTCGGTCGATGAGGGTACCGCCACGATGGACTGGATGGAGCAGGAGCGCGAACGTGGCATCACGATCACGTCGGCGGCGACGACTGCCTCCTGGAAGCGGAACGGGAAAGACATTCTAATCAACATCATCGACACGCCCGGACACGTGGACTTTACCGTGGAAGTGGAGCGCTCGCTGCGCGTGCTCGACGGCGCGGTGGCAATTTTTGACGCGGCTCGTGGCGTACAGCCGCAATCGGAAACGGTTTGGCGTCAAGCCGACAAATATCACGTTCCGCGGCTTGCCTTCATCAACAAGATGGACAGTACCGGCGCGGATTTCGATCACGCGATTAAGACCATGCGCCAGCGGCTGGGTGCGCACCCCGTGGCGATCCAATGTCCCATCGGCAAGGAAGATCTTTTCATCGGGGTCATCGATTTCCTGGAAGAAAAGGCCATTATCTGGCTCGAGGAAACGCTGGGCGCGAAATTTGAAGTCTTCGATGTCGCCAAGCTGTGGGACGCGGAGTTTCTGGCGGGCCGCCCGGACGTTGTCGCCGCGCTCAAATTTTCCGCATTGGATGAGGCGTATTATAAAGAGTGCCGGGAAAAGTCGGTCGAATACATCGCCGAGCATGACGATTCCCTAGTCGAAAAATATCTGAATGGCGTGAAGATTTCGGCGGAGGAACTCCGCGCTTCCCTTCGCCGTTCGACGATTGCGCTGAAACTGGTTCCCGTTCTGGCGGGCTCGGCATTTAAGAACAAGGGAATTCAACCGCTCCTCGATGCGGTCGTCGATTTTCTGCCCTCGCCGCTCGACGTTCCGCCCGTCGAAGGAACGACGGCCGACGATGAAGTCGTGCTGCGGCGCGCCAGCGATGACGACCCGTTTTCGGCGCTTGCGTTCAAGATTATGTCCGATCCTTTCGTTGGACACGTCACGTACATCCGCGTTTATTCCGGCGTTCTGAAGGCCGGCAGCTACGTATACAACTCCACCAAGTCCACCCGGGAACGCGTCGGGCGGCTGCTGCGGATGCACGCCAATAAACGGGAAGAAATCGAAGCCATCTACGCGGGCGATATCGCGGCCTGCGTGGGCCTCAAGAGTGTGACCACCGGCGACACCCTGTGCGATGAAGACAAAGCCCTCGTTCTTGAGAGCATTGAATTTCCCGCGCCGGTAATTTCGGTCGCGATCGAGCCCAAGACCAAGGCCGATCAGGACAAGCTTGGCAACGCGATGCAAAGGCTGGCGCAGGAAGACCCAACGTTCCGCGTGCACTCCGATCCGGATACCGGCCAGACCTTGATCTCCGGGATGGGCGAATTGCACCTGGAAATTATCGTGGACCGCATGATGCGCGAATTTGGCGTGCAAGCCACGGTTGGACGCCCTCAGGTCGCCTACCGCGAAACGATCCGCAAGCGCGCGGGAGCCGAAGGCAAATACATCAAGCAGACCGGCGGACGCGGCCAATACGGCCACTGCAAGATCGAAGTGCTCCCCCTGCCTTCCTCCTCGCATGAGAATATGCACGAAATGTCGACTGATGAGCTGGATGTCCTGGCCAAGGAAGTGGGCGGCTCGGGCGGCAAATGGCGCTTTGACAAAGAGCACCGCATGCTGTTCATCGACAAGATTATCGGCGGTTCGATTCCCAAGGAATTCATTGCCCCGATCGACGCGGGGATCCGCGAAGCCATGGAAAACGGCATCCTGGCAGGGTTTGAAATGGTGGACATCGCCGTTCTGTTGATTGACGGCAGCTATCACGATGTGGATAGCTCCGAAATGGCATTTAAAATTGCCGGCTCCATGGCGTTCAAGGAAGCCTGCGGAAGAGCCCATCCGGTGCTGCTTGAGCCCATCATGAAGGTGGAAGTGGTTACTCCGGAAGAATACATGGCCCAGGTCTTCGGGGATCTCAATTCGCGCCGCTGCCAGATTCAGGGTACGGAGACGCGGGGCGGCGCCAACGTGATTCGTGTGGAAGTTCCGTTGGCGGAGATGTTCGGATATGCCACCGACGTGCGCAGCCGCACGCAAGGACGCGCCAGTTTCACCATGCATTTCTCGCATTATGCCGAGGCCCCCAATTCGGTCGCCGAGGAAGTGATCTCGAAGGCCACCGGCAGGGCTACCCGTTAGCTGGGGGACGGCCAGATTGATTTTCGAGCGGGACTCAAGTGAATGCACGAGCTGAGGAGCAGACAGAGCGATGGCGAAGGAAAAATTTGAGCGCAACAAGCCGCACCTGAATATTGGGACGATCGGGCACATCGATCACGGCAAGACGACGTTGACGGCGGCGATCACCAAGGTGCTCTCGAAGCACAACCCCAAGGTGGCCTTTCGGGCGTTTGATTCCATCGACAACGCGCCGGAAGAACGCGAGCGCGGGATCACCATCGCGGTGTCGCACGTGGAGTACGAGACGGCCAACCGGCACTACGCGCACATCGATTGCCCGGGGCACGCGGATTACGTGAAGAACATGATTACCGGGGCGGCGCAGATGGACGGTGCGATTCTTGTTGTGGCTGCCACGGATGGTCCGATGCCGCAGACGCGGGAACACATTCTGCTGGCGCGGCAGGTGGGCGTGCCGTCGATCGTGGTGTTCATGAACAAGTGCGACGCGGTGGAAGATCCGGAACTGCTGGAACTGGTGGAACTGGAAGTACGCGAACTACTGAAGCTGTATCAGTTTCCGGGAGACGACATTCCGGTGATTCGCGGCTCGGCGCTGGGAGCGCTGAACGGGGAAGCCAAGTGGGAGAAGTCGATCGATGAGTTGATGGAGGCGGTGGACAAGTACATCCCGCAGCCGGTGCGCGATGTGGACAAGCCGTTCGCGATGCCCATCGAGGATATTTTTTCGATTTCCGGACGCGGGACGGTGGTCACGGGACGCGTGGAGCGCGGAAAAGTGAAGGTGGGCGAAGAAGTAGAGATTGTGGGCTTCCGTCCGACGATGAAGCGGGTAGTGACGGGAATCGAAATGTTCCGCAAACTGCTGGACGAAGGGATGGCCGGAGACAACGTGGGCTTGCTGCTGCGCGGGACGGAAAAGGAAGAAGTGGAGCGCGGGCAGGTGCTGTGCAAGCCGGGCTCGATCACGCCGCACACTAAGTTCAAGGCAGAGGCCTATGTCCTGACGAAAGAGGAAGGCGGGCGGCACACGCCATTCTTCACAGGCTACCGGCCGCAGTTTTATTTTCGGACCACGGACGTGACCGGGGATGTGAAGCTGCCGTCGGGAGTGGAGATGGTGATGCCGGGGGACAACGTCTCAGCGGAGATTAGTTTGATCACGCCGGTAGCACTGGAGAAGGGGTTGCGCTTCGCGATTCGCGAAGGCGGCCACACCGTCGGCGCAGGCGCCGTCACGGAGATTATCGAATAATTTATGTCAGCCGGAGAAAAAATTCGCATTCGTTTGAAAGCGTACGATCACCGAATTCTCGACCAGTCCACGCGCGAGATTGTCGAGACCGCCAAGCGCACCGGTGCGAACGTCGCCGGGCCGATTCCGCTGCCCACGACGATCAACCGCTGGACGGTTCTGCGCTCGCCGCATGTGGACAAGAAGTCGCGCGAGCAGTTTGAAATGCGCACCCACAAGCGCCTGATCGATATTCTCGAACCGACGCCGGACACGGTCGACGCGTTGATGAAGCTTGATCTGCCGCCCGGGGTGGACGTGGAAATCAAGGCCTTCGGGTCGGCGCACGGCGGCAAGTAAGGGCTGGAAATTAGAAGTTAGAGATTGGAAGTAAGAAGAAAAGGCCTGGAAGCGTTGTAGAGGCAGTGGGGCAAGGAATCGCTCAGGTAGGGCAGAAAACTTAGAGGCAGGGCAACTTCGATGGCAGTGAATGGAATTCTCGGAATCAAGCTGGGCATGGCCCAGGTCTTTACGGACGACGGCATGGCCGTGGGCTGCACGGTGTTGCAGGCGGGCCCCTGCGTGGTGGTCCAGCGCCGCACCAAGGAGAAAGACGGGTATGATGCCGCGCAACTCGGCCTGGTGGAATTCATCAAGCCGCAGCGCGTCACCAAGCCCATGACCGGGCACTTCAAGAAGGCGGAGGTCGCGCCCATGCGCCGCGTTCGCGAAGTGCGCCTCGAGGACTCGGCGGATGAAACCAAGGTCGGCGACCGAGTTCTGGTCGACCGCTTTCAGCCTGGCGAGTTTGTGGACATTACCGGCATCAGCAAGGGCAAGGGCTTTGCCGGAGGCGTCAAGCGGTGGCACTTCCGAGGGGGCGATTCCTCGCACGGCTCCATGCATCATCGCGCGCCCGGCGGTATTGGCGCGAGTTCGTTTCCGTCGCGCGTGTGGCCGGGCCAGCATTTTCCCGGGCATATGGGCAATCGCCAGGTGACCATCAAGAATTTGAAAGTCGTGAAAGTGGATACGGACGAAAATTTGCTCATGGTTTTCGGCTCGGTACCGGGCCCGGCCGGGACGTACATTTTGATTCGCAAGGCCCGGAAATCGAAGTAACGTAACCTCGAAGTAGGGCATTTAAGGACGCGACAACAATGGCGGTAGTGGACATCAAGAATCTCGAAGGCAAGAACGTCGGTCAGATGGACCTTCCCGACGCGGTGTTTGGGGCCAAGGTGAATCCCAACCTGCTGCACGAAACTGTGCGCTGGTATCAATCCGCGCAGCGCGCGGGGACCCATAAGACCAAGGGCCGCGGCGAAGTTTCCGGCGCGGGCCGCAAACTGTGGAAGCAGAAGGGCACGGGCCGCGCGCGTGTCGGATCGATTCGCAGTTCGATCTGGCGCAAAGGCGGCACGGTGCATGGACCCGTCCCGCGCAGCTACGCGTATCGCTTGCCGCGCAAGATGGTTTTGGGCGCGCTGCGCTCGGCACTTTCCGCGAAGCTCGCCGAGCAGAAGCTTGTGGTCGTGGACACCTGGCAACTGGATTCGCACAAGACCAAGCCGTTTCGCCAGGTGCTGGACCGTTTGGACGGGGACACCAAAACCGTCCTGCTGATCGAAACCTCGGCCAACCGGAATCTCGAGCTGGCCAGCCGCAACCTCGAAGGCGTCAAGCTGGTCGCGCCGCACGCGCTGCAGCCCTACGATCTGCTGCGTCACGATCACCTGGTGCTTTCGAAAGAAGCTGCCGTGCGCCTGGGGACGACGCTGGGTCCGCGCGTGGCTGTGCCGGTTTCTGAAATCGTCAAGATTGAGGCGGCACCCGCGGCGGAAACTCCCAAGGCGGCCAAGCCTGCGGCCAAGAAAAAAGCGGTCCCGGCAAAAAAGGCCGCGGCCAAGAAGCCCAAGGCGAAAAAGGATAAGGGCAAGAAGTAGGCCCGGGACGAAGCGATGAACATTTCCGCATTTCAAGTGATTCGCCGGCCGATCATCACCGAGAAAGGCCTCGGGGTGAAGGAAACGCAGCACACGGTCGTGTTTGAAGTGGCCATGGACGCGACCAAGACGCAGATCAAGGAAGCAGTGCAGAAGATTTTCAAGGTCAAAGTGGACGGCGTGCGCACGGGAATTTATCACGGCAAGTTTCGCCGCCGCGGCCGTGCGGAAGGTAACCGGCGCGACTGGAAAAAGGCTTACGTAAAATTGGCGGCCGGCGAAAAAATGATCGAGTACGCGGACAATCTGTAGCCCGGGATTTCGGCGGCGTGCGCCGGGTGGCCCGCCAGCGGGGATCTGCGGTGCGTGCCAGGGGAAGAGAGCAAAGTTATGGCACTGAAAAGCTTTAATCCATATACAGCCTCACGGCGCTTCGTGACCATGCTCGATAAGAGCGAGATCACCAAGCAGACGCCGGAGAAGTCTCTGGTCGAGCCGAAAAAGCGCTCGGGCGGACGCAACGCCCACGGCGAAATCACCATCTGGCATCGCGGCGGGGGGCATAAGAAGCAATACCGCTCGATCGATTTCCGCCGTGAGAAGACGGGAATCCCCGCGCGCGTCGCGGCCATCGAGTACGATCCGAACCGTTCGGCGCGCCTGGCGCTGTTGCACTATGTCGACGGGGAGAAGCGCTACATTCTGCATCCGATCGGGCTCGAAGTGGGCATGACGGTGCAGACCGGCGAGGGAGCGGACATTCTTCCGGGAAACGCCATGGCCGTCCGGTTCATTCCGCCCGGAACGCAGATGCACAATCTGGAACTGCAACCGGGCAAGGGCGCGCAACTGGTGCGCTCCGCGGGAGGCTCGGCGCAGTTGCTCAGCAAAGAGGGCGATATTGCGCTGATCAAGCTGCCCTCGGGCGAGGTTCGCAAGTTTGCGCTCGATTGCATGGCTACGATCGGGCAGGTCGGGAACCTGGACCATGAGAACGTGACCTACGGCAAGGCGGGCCGGACGCGCTGGCACGGCCGGCGTCCCACGGTACGCGGCGTGGCCATGAATCCGGTCGACCATCCGCACGGCGGCGGAGAAGGGCGCGTGAAGGGCAATCACCCGCAGACTCCCTGGGGATTCCCGACACTGGGCGCGAAGACGCGGCACAATAAGCGGTCGAACAAACAAATTGTGCAACGGCGGAAACCGTAACCGGGTTCAGGAATCTAAACTTTAGGTCGAGCAGCAAAATACTCAGCCTGGCGCGGCGGGTATTGAGAGCAAGTTGAGAACAACATGATGACCGCAACACGAAGCAGGAGAACACGATCGACAGCTCGCCGGGTGGCGCGAACGCGCAAACCGGCGCGCGCAGCACGTCCGGCAAAGCCGGCGAAGCCCGTCACACGGTTTGCGCCCGTGGTTCCGGTGCAGGTGCTGTACCGGTTATGCAAGCCCGGCTGGGCGGTCACCGTGGAAAAGACGCCGAACGCGCAGGGCACAAGGTTTGTGTGCCCGTTCTGTCCGGTTTCGCACCGCGTCCCCGGCCCGGTGCGCGGATTCCGGAAGCTGCGCCGCGCGCAGTGGGTCAAATTGCGCCGGGTAGAGGAGTAGGGAGATCAGATGGCACGCTCGCTCAAAAAAGGTCCGTTCATCGACAGCCACCTTCGCGAAAAGGTGGAGGGGATGAACACGCGCAATGAAAAGAAAGTTATCAAGACGTGGTCGCGCCGGTCGACGATTCTTCCCGACATGATCGGCCACACCATCGCGGTGCACAACGGCAGAAAATTTATCCCGGTGTACGTCACCGAGCAGATGATCGGGCACAAGCTCGGGGAATTCGCGCCCACGCGCACGTTCAAAGGCCATGCGGTCAAGGCGGCGCTCGAGAGGGCGGCGGGAGTGGCCGGCGCACCAGGCGCTCCGGGAGCGCCCGCGGCGGTGCGGCACCAGCCGGGGGCGGCGCACCGGCTGCGCCGAAGGCTAACCCATGGCAAACGAGACGCTACAAACTCCGTCGATTGAAGCAGTGGCCATGGCGCGGCACGTGCGCATGTCGCCGCAGAAGGTTCGTCTGGTCGTCGACCTGATCCGCGGGCAGCGCGCCGAAGACGCGCTGCAGATTTTGCGGTTCACCAAGAAGCGCGCGACGCGCGACGTCGAAAAGGTGCTGCGCAGCGCGATTGCCAACGCCGAGCGCAAGGCGGAAGACGCCGGCGCGTCGCTCGACGTCGATCACCTGTTCGTTTCGCGGTGCTTTGTGAACGAAGGCTCGCGCTGGAAGCGGTTGCGTCCGGCGCCGATGGGCCGCGCGTTCCGGTATCAGCGGCGCACCAGCCACATCGTGGTCGGCGTTCTCGAGCACCATCACGCCGCGCAGCAGCGCGTGGCCGCGGCTGCGGCGGAAGCGGAATCGCAGAAGGGCGTCAAGGGCGCGGTGAAGAAGGCTCGCCAGGCGCTGGCCGGAAAGAAAAAGCCGGCTCGGAAAGTCCAGGAAAGTAGCGGAGGAAGCTTTGGGACAGAAGACACATCCATATGGGTTCCGGCTGGGCTACAACAAGCCCTGGAAATCGCGCTGGTACGCGGACCGCGATTACGCCGACCTGCTGCACGAAGACGTGAAGCTGCGGGAGCAGCTGAAGGACCGCCTGCGTTCGGCCGGCATCAGTTCGATCGACATCGAACGGGCCGCGAACAAGCTGGTGATCCGGCTGTTCACGGCGCGTCCGGGAATCATCATCGGGCGCAAGGGCGCGGAAATCGACAAGCTCAAGGGCGAAATCCAGAAGCGCACCAAGCGCGAAGTGCACATCGATATTCAGGAAGTTCACCGGCCGGAGCTGGATGCGCAGCTGGTCGCCGAATCGATCGCGCTGCAACTGGAAAAGCGCGTGGCCTTCCGCCGGGCCATGCGCAAGGCGGTCGATTCCGCGCTGCGATTTGGCTGCAAGGGAATCAAGATTCGCGTTGCCGGGCGCCTCAACGGCGCGGAAATCGCGCGCAAGGAATGGTATCTGCAAGGCCGGCTGCCGCTGCAGACCCTGCGCGCGGATATTGATTTTGGTTTTGCCCAGGCCTTCACCACCTACGGAGTGATTGGCGTGAAGTGCTGGGTGTATCAAGGGGAAAAAATCCCCGAGCGCGGGCAAAAGAAGCCCGTGCCAGCGCTGGCGGCGGGTTTAGCCAGGCGCGAATCATACGCTGCGTGATCAGAAGAGGGTTTAAGGGACAACGACGATGTTAATGCCAAAGAAAGTGAAGTACCGGAAGCAGCAGCGCGGGCGGCGCAAAGGCAAAGCCTGGCGCGGCGGGGAACTTTCCTTCGGGGAATACGGACTCAAGGCGCTCGAACCGGCGTGGATTACCGACCGGCAGATCGAAGCCTCGCGCGTGGCCATCACGCGGTTTATCAAGCGCGGAGGAAAGCTCTGGATCCGCATTTTTCCGGACAAGCCGTTCACCAAGAAGCCGGCGGAAACCCGCATGGGCAAGGGCAAGGGCGCGCCGGAGCGCTGGGTGGCGGTGGTGAAGCCCGGCCGCGTGATGTTTGAGATGGCGGGCGTCGATCTGGCGACGGCCAAGGAAGCCATGGAACTGGCGGCGCACAAGCTGCCGATTCACACGCGGTTTGTCAGCCGCGAGGGAGCGCTCTAATGGCGCGCCGAATCGAAAAACTGCGCGATCAGGATACGGCCGAGCTTAGCCGCGCGGCAGAACGAACTTGCCGAGCAGGTGTTCCGGCTGCGCTTTCAGCTCTCGACGGGACAGGCCGAAGCGGTCACCAAACTGCGCTCGGCCCGAAAAGATCTGGCGCGCGTCAAAACACTGCTGCGCGAGCGCGAATTGAGGAAGCAACAATGGCAACTGAAACAGCGGCGGCACCCGCGCGGCACCAGCGGCAGGAACTGACCGGCGTGGTGACCAGCGCGAAGATGGAAAAGACGATCGTGGTGAAGGTCACGCGCCTGGTGCAGCACAAGCTGTACACGCGCGTGATGCGAGTCACGAAAAAATTCTATGCGCACGATGAGAAGCGCGAGGCGCGTCTGGGCGACACGGTGACGAATCGTCGAAACCCGGCCGATGTCGAAACTGAAGCGCTGGCGGCTGGCGCGAAGTGCGTCACGCGAAGCACTCGCGTCGCGTAGCGCGAGCAAGAGGGAAAAGGACAACTGTCATGATTCAGATGAGAAGCTGGCTCACGGTGGCCGATAATTCCGGCGCGCGCCAGTTGACGTGTATTTTGCCGCTGGGCGGCGATGCGGGCAGCCGCGCGGGTCTGGGCGATATCATCACCGCGGCGGTCAAGGAAGCCGCCCCGGACAGCCCGATCAAGAAGGGCAAGGTCGTGAAGGCCGTGGTGGTGCGCACGCGCAAGGAGCATCGCCGCAAGGACGGCACCTACATCCGCTTCGACGACAATGCCGCGGTGCTGATCAACGACGCCAACGAGCCGGTCGGCACGCGCGTGTTCGGGCCGGTGGCCCGCGAGCTGCGCGAAAAGAAATTCGCCAAGATTGTCTCGCTGGCGCCGGAGGTCTGGTGATGCCGTTGCGAAACCGAGTGGAACAGCCACCCACCACCGCCGGGATCAAGAGAGGCGATCAGGTGCGCGTGATGACCGGGCGCGACCGCGGCAAGACCGGCCGCGTCCTGGCAGTGAATCCGGGCAAGCGCACGGTGATGGTCGAGCACGCCGGCATGATCAAGCGGCACACGCGGCCCAACCCGTCGCAGAACATCAAGGGCGGCATCGTGGACAAGGAAGGCCCGATTTCGATCTCCAACGTTTTGCTGCTTTGCCCGGCATGCAATAAGGGCGCGCGCCTCGGGCACAAGATGCTGCCCGACGGCACCAAAGAGCGCGTTTGCCGCCGCTGCGGCAACACGCTGGAAAAGTAAGTCGGAGGAAATCTAAGAGACTGAACATGATGAGCCGAATGCACGAACGTTACCGCAAAGAAGTGGTTCCCGCGCTGATGAAGCGTTTCGGGAGGACCAACCCGATGGCTGTGCCGAAGGTCGCCAAGGTCATCGTCAACATTGGGATGGGCGAGGCCAGCCAGAACGTCAAGCTGCTGGATGTGGCGGTCGCCGAACTCGGCCAGATTACCGGGCAGAAGCCGGTCGTTACCCGCGCGAAGAAGTCCATCGCGAACTTCAAGATTCGCCGCGGCATGCCCATCGGCTGCTGCGTCACGCTGCGCGGCGACCGCATGTACGAATTTCTCGACCGGCTGTGCAACGTGGTGCTCCCGCGCGTGCGCGATTTCCGGGGATTGCCCCCCAACGCCTTCGACGGGCGCGGCAACTACACGCTGGGGCTGCGCGACCAGCTGGTGTTTCCGGAAATCGATTACACGCGCGTCGACAAGATCAAGGGCATGAACATCACGCTGACGACCACGGCCAAGAACGATGAAGAAGGCCGCGAACTGTTGAAACTGCTGGGCGTGCCGCTGCGCCCGCAGGCTTGAGCGTAACGAGGATTTTGAGGAGAAACGAACTATGGCGCGAACCTCTCAATTCGCCAAGATGCGCAAGAAGCTGAAGTACAAGATTCGCATCCGCAACCGCTGCCGCCTGTGCGGCCGGCCGCGCGGCTACCTGCGGAAATTTCAAATGTGCCGCATCTGTTTCCGCGGGCACGCGCTGCGCGGGGAAATTCCCGGCGTGGTGAAGGCCAGCTGGTAGGAGCGCCGTTAGGCAAAATAAAACGACTATGCAAACTGATCCCATCTCCGATTTGCTGACGCGGATTCGCAACGCGGCCAAGGCGCGCCACGCGCGCGTGGACATTCCCACCTCGAAATTGAAGGTCGAGGTCGCGCGGATTCTGAAGGAAGAAGGCTACATTTCGACCTACAAGCTGGTCGAGGAAAACAAGGTTCGGAAGACGTTGCGCCTGTTCCTGAAATATACGCCGGACAAGCGCAGCGTGATTACCGATCTGAAGCGCGTCTCGAAGCCCGGCAGCCGCCGCTACAAAGGTTCGTCCGAAATCCGGCCCGGTCGTCGGCGGGATGGGCATCAGCATCATGACCACGCCCAAGGGCGTGATGACCGGCCGCGCGGCGCGCAAAGCGCACGTCGGCGGCGAAGTGCTGTGCGAGGTCTGGTAAAGGTCCGGATCGAATTGGTAGCAGGAGAGCCATAGAGCTATGTCGCGTATTGGAAGAAAACCGATTGCCGTGCCCGCGGGCGTGAAGATTCAGATCGCTCCCGGTTCGGTCGAAGTGCAGGGACCCAAGGGCAAGCTGAGCGTGAATCTGCCCCGGGGAATCTCTCTCGAGCAGAAAGGCGCCGAGCTTCATGCCATTGCGCGAGAGCGACGATCACGCGGCGCTGCACGGGCTGGCGCGCGCGCTGGTGGCCAACGCCGTGCACGGCGTCACGCAGGGTTTCAAGAAGGACCTGGACATCGTCGGCGTCGGATATCGCGCCGAGCTGAAGGGCAAGATGGTGAACTTCGCGCTGGGATATTCCCATCCGGTCGAGTTCCCCATTCCCGAGGGAATTCAGATCACGGTGGAGAAGCAGACGCACCTGACGGTTTCGGGCGCCGACCGCGGCCAGGTCGGGCAGGTTTCGGCCGATATTCGCGCCCTGCGTCCGCCCGATCCGTACAAGCAAAAGGGCATTCGCATCACCGGCGAGCGGCTGAAGAAGAAGGCCGGAAAAGCGGGCGCCGCCAAGACGGGCGCGTAGCGAACCAGGTCGATAAGGAGAGAGAATCGTGGCAACGAAGCCAGTTCGAAAATTATCGCGCAGACGCGCGCCGCCAGCGGATTCACCTTCGCGTGCGAACGCGCGTGACCGGGACGCCCGAGCGGCCCCGGCTGTGCGTGTACCGCTCGAACGGAAATATTTACGCGCAGGTCGTCGACGACCGCAGCGGGCGCACGCTGGCTTCGGCCAGTTCGATCGACAAGGACACGCGCAAGGAACTGAAGGGCGGAAACAACGTGGCCGCCGCCAAAGTGATCGGAAAAAAGATCGCGGAACGCACCCGCGCCGCCGGAATCGAGCAGGTCGTGTTCGATCGTGGCGGATACATGTACCACGGCCGAGTGGAAGCCCTGGCCGCTGCGGCCCGGGAAGCGGGGTTGAAATTCTAAGCCTATGTCGAAACACATTCTGAGAGAAACCCTGGCGGTCCGGCGTAACATCCAGGTGAACGCCAACAACTTGAAGGATCAAGTGGTGGCCATCCAGCGCGTGACCAAGGTCGTCAAGGGCGGAAAGAATCTCAGTTTCTCGGCCCTGGTTGTGGTGGGAGATCAGCAGGGCCATGCCGGATTCGGCATGGGCAAGGCGCGCGAAGTGCCCATGGCCATCCGCAAGGCGATCGAGCAAGCCAAGAAAAACCTGATTCACCTGAATCTTGAAGGGAACGACGATTCCGCA
The DNA here is from genome assembly GCA_963705015.1 of Terriglobia bacterium. Classification (GTDB taxonomy): domain Bacteria; phylum Acidobacteriota; class Terriglobia; order Acidiferrales; family UBA7541; genus Palsa-360. The sequence continues at coordinate 1,857,397 of CAVPIN010000002.1, read as the reverse complement.
TCAGGTTCTGGGCCTGTACGGCTCGGGGCAGGTGCTGCTGAAGCCCGCTCCCGACGGCACCGGAATTATTGCCGGCGGCCCGGTGCGCGCCGTCATGGAAGTGGCGGGAATTTCCAACGTGCTGACGAAATCGATTGGCACGTCGAACCCGCACAACGTCATCAAGGCCACGTTCGATGCCCTGTTGCGCTTGAAGGACGTTGCCAAGGTCGCGGAACTTCGCTCGAAAACCGTGGAGGAACTCGGGCGCTAAGCGGCGCCGGGATATGAATTAGCTATGGCGAAGAAAACAGCTGGAATTCTGAAAATCAAGTGGGTGCGAAGTTTTATCGCCTGTCCCAGGGACATGCGGCAAACGATCCGCGGGCTGGGATTCCGCCGCATGAATCAGGTGGTGGAACACCCGGATAACCCCGCCGTTCGCGGGATGATCCTGAAGGTTCGGCATCTGGTAGTGGTCGAAGAGAACTGAATTGAGGACACTATGGCTGTGAATCTTTCCAATCTGAAGCCGGCGCGCGGATCGCGGCACCGCAAGGTGCGCGTGGGCCGCGGCATGGGCTCGAAGCTCGGCAGGACGGCGGGCAAAGGCAACAAGGGACAGAAATCGCGCAAAGGCTATTCGCGGCGGCCCGGATTTGAGGGCGGCCAGATGCCGCTGCGCCGCCGGATTCCCAAGCGCGGCTTTCACAATCCGTCGCGCATCGAATTTGCCGTGGTGAACGTGGAAATCGCTGAATGGTTTTGCCGCGGGAGAGTCGTAACGCCGGAATTGCTGCGCGCCACTGGCTTGATCCGGGAATTGCGCGCGGCAATCAAGGTCCTGGGCGACGGCGATCTGAAAATCGCGCTCACCGTGCAGGCGCACAAGTTCAGCAAATCGGCGCGAGGAGAAAATCACCAGCGCCGGAGGCAAGGTCGAGATCCTGTCATGAACCAGTTTTTCGAAGCATTCGCCAACATGTTCCGGATTCCGGACCTGCGCAAGCGGCTTCTGTTCACGCTGGCGATGCTGGCGGTGTATCGGCTGGGCGCGTTCCTGCCCACGCCGGGCATCAATACCGATGTCCTGGCGCAGTTCTTCAATCAGAATCAGGGCTCGGTTCTGGGCGTCATCGATCTGTTCAGCGGCGGGAACTTCCGCCGCCTGACGATTTTTGCATTGGGCATCATGCCGTACATTACGGCGTCGATCATCCTGCAATTGATGACCGTGGTCTGGCCGTACCTGGAGCGCCTGCAAAAAGAGGGCGAACTCGGCCGGCGCAAGATCACGCAATACACGCGCTACCTGACGATCCTTCTCAGCGTGGTGCAGTCGCTTTCCATCGCGGCCACACTGAAAAGCACCGGCGGCCCGAGCAATCAGCCCCTGGTCTACAACCCCGGCATCGCCTTCGTGCTGATGACGATTCTGACGCTGACGACCGGCTCCGCGTTCATCATGTGGCTGGGCGAGCAGATCACCGAGCGCGGCGTGGGCAACGGGATGTCGCTGATCATTTTCGCGGGCATCGTCGTAGGGCTTCCGCGAGCGGTGGCGGACCTGTTTGACAAGTTCAGGACCGCGCAGTGGGGGCCGTTCACGGGCCTGGCGCTGATCCTCCTGATGGCCTTGATGATCGGCGTGGTGGGTGTAATCGTTTTTGTGGAAGGCGGCCAGCGGCGCATCCCGGTGCAATACGCCAAGCGCGTCATGGGACGCAAGATGATGGGCGGTCAGATGACCTATCTTCCGCTGCGGGTCAATTCCGGCGGAGTGATCCCGCCGATTTTTGCCAGTTCGCTGCTCACCTTCCCGGGCACGATCAACCTTGTTCCTGGGCAGAAAATACAAGGCTTTCGATTGGCTGGCCACGAATCTGGCCTGGGGCGAGCCCTGGTACATCTTGGTTTACATCACGATGATCATCCTGTTCGCGTTTTTCTATGTGGGGATTGTGTTTAATCCCACCGAGCTTGCGGACAACATGCGGAAGTACGGCGGCTTCATCCCGGGAATACGCCCGGGACGCAACACCTCGGAACATATCGACCGCGTCCTCCGCCGTTTGACGTTTGTCGGCGGGGTTTATCTGGCGGCAGTTTGCCTGCTTCCCGAGTGGCTGATGGCCGGCATTCACCTGCAGCATTTGCCCGTCGTGGGCACGTGGTTTGACAATCACATGTGGCGGTTCGTGCTCGAGGGCCTGAAAGTAAACTTCTACTTTGGCGGCACGTCGCTTGCTGATTGTGGTCGGCGTGGCCATGGATACGGTCCAGCAGATTGAAGCGCAGCTGGTGATGCGGAACTACGAAGGCTTTGTAAAGAAGGGAAAGCTGCGTGGCCGACGCTACGGCTGATCAGGGCGCTGCCGGAAGTTTGCAGGTGCTGGGGCGCGCGGTGATCCTGCTGGGCCCGCCGGGAGCCGGCAAGGGCACGCAAGCCCAGCGAATTACGCAGTGGTACCGGGTGCCGCACCTTTCGACTGGGGACATGTTTCGCGACAATATACGTCGCGGCACCGAGCTGGGCTTGAAAGCAAAACCGCTGATGGAGCGCGGCGAACTGGTTCCCGATGAAATTGTCCTGGGCATGGTCGAGGACCGCATCGCCCAGGCGGACTGCATCAACGGATTTCTTTTTGATGGTTTTCCGCGCACGCTGGCGCAGGCCGCTGCCCTGGATAAGATTTGCGAGCGCCGCAAGCTCGGGCGCACCATCGTGTTGTACATGGCGGTTGAGCAAGAGTTGCTAATGCGCCGGCTGACGGGCCGCAGAATTTGCAAGGTTGGCGGGCATATTTACAATATTTTTGACCGCCCGCCAAAGCGCGAAGGCATTTGCGACGAAGACGGCAGCGAGTTGATTCACCGGCCCGACGATACCGAGGCCGTAATCAAGGAACGCTTCGCCGCGTATGACGCGCAGACCCTGCCCCTGGTCGATTATTACCGCGCGCGCGGGGTGCTGAGTTCGGTGGATGCCATGGCCGATGCGGACACGGTCACCGCGGGCATCAGGAAGATCTTGGATGGAGCAATTGCAGCGCAATGATTGTTTGCAAGTCACAGGCGGAACTCGAAAAGATGCATCGCGCCGGCCTGGTCATCTGGGAAGTCCTGAACGAATTGCGCGCCATGGCGCGGCCGGGAGTGAGTACGAAGGATCTGGATGAGTTCGCGGAACGCCGCACGGCGGAGTTGAAAGTGCGCCCCGCGTTCAAGAATTACCGGGGATATCCGGCGACGTTGTGCACCTCGATCAATTCCGAGGTGGTGCACGGCATCCCCTCGAAATCAAGGCATCTCGCGGAAGGTGATATCATTTCACTGGATTTTGGCACCGAATATGCCGGGTACTACGCGGATGCAGCGGTGACCGTTCCGGTGGGTGAAATTACACCTGAACTCAAGAAGCTGTTGCAGGTGACCCGGGAAGCGCTGGATCTGGCGATTGACAAGGTGCGCGTGGGGAATCGTCTTTCGGACATTTCGGCAGCAGTGCAGGATTGGGCCGAACGCAAGAACGGATATTCGGTGGTCCGTGATCTCTGCGGCCACGGCATCGGCACGCACATTCATGAGGAGCCCAACGTGCTCAATTACGGTGAACCCGGCCGCGGCCTTCGTTTGCAGGAAGGCATGGTCTTTGCCATCGAGCCGATGGTGAACATCGGCGGACCCGACGTAAAGGTTTTGGACGACGAGTGGACAGCGGTGACGGCCGATGGCACCAAGTCGGCTCACTTTGAGCACACCGTGGCGGTCACCTCGAATGGGCCCTGGGTTTTGACGCGCCCCCGCGAAATGCAGGGACCGTCTTGGTAGGCGGTGCGAGAGGCTATATGGGCAAGCGACCCGAAGCGGAAAAGCGCAAGGCCGACGCGTCCAATCCGAAGGAAGACGCCATCGAAGTGATGGCCACGGTGATCGAGCCTCTGCCCAACGCCATGTTTAAGGTCGAGCTGGAGAATAAGCACCAGGTACTCGCGCACATTTCCGGAAAGATGCGCAAGAATTTTATTCGCATCCTTGCGGGAGATAAAGTCGCCGTCGAGCTTTCTCCCTACGACCTGACGCGCGGGCGCATTGTGTACCGGTATAAGTAAGACCGGGTGCGGGCTTTACTTTTACGCTGAACGCTTCAAGTGAAGCGTGAAGCCCGCTTAGATAATGAGGAGCCAGAAATGAAAGTACGGGCATCGGTAAAGAAAATTTGTGATAAGTGCAAGGTCATCCACCGGCGCGGGGTGGTGCGCGTGATTTGCACCAACCCGAAACACAAACAGCGTCAGGGATAGTTTGCAGATAACGGGTGTGGGCTCTACTTGGAGCCCACCGGAGTAATGAGGAGCACGCATGGCACGTATTGCAGGAGTTGATCTTCCGCCGCAGAAGCGCATCTGGGTCGGCCTGACGTCGATTTACGGGATCGGCCAGCCGCGCGCGAAATCGCTGTGCGCCAAGTCGGACGTCGAATATACGAAAAAGGTGAAGGACCTCACCGAGGAAGAGATTAACCGGCTTCGCCAGGCCATCGAAGCCGAGGGCCGCGTGGAGGGCGATCTCCGCAAGGAGGTCCAGATGAACATCCGGCGGCTGATCGAAATCCAGTGCTACCGCGGGATGCGCCATCGCCGGAATCTTCCGGTGCACGGCCAGCGCACGCACACCAATGCGCGCACCCGCAAGGGACCGCGCAAGGGCGCCGTCGCGGCCAAGAAGAAAGTCGCGGCAAGGAAATAACGCCGCCGAGATGGAAACCCGGGTGCGGGCCGTGCACGTGCGCTGAATTTTTCCAGTGCAGCGTGCAGCCCGCCCGAGAAGGATGCTGACTTGGCAAAAGAACAGGCAGTAGACGCGACAAAAGCGCCGGAAAAAACATCCAAGCGCAAGAAAGAGTTCAAGAAGAAGCGGGAGAAGCGCGTGGTCCCGCACGGCGTGGCCCACATTCAAGCCACGTTCAACAATACGATCATCACGATCTGCGGGCCGGACGGGCGCACCGTATCGTGGTCTTCCGCGGGGTCCATTGGGTTCAAGGGCTCGCGCAAAGGCACGCCCTACGCCGCGCAGCAGGCTTCGGCATCCGCCGCGGGAGTGGCGCGCGACACCTACGGCATGAAATCGATCGAAGTCCGAATCAAGGGCCCCGGCTCAGGCCGTGAGTCGGCCGTGCGCGCGCTGGCTTCATCAGGTTTGCACATTGTGCACATCAAGGATGTGACGCCGATCCCGCACAATGGTTGCCGTCCGCCCAAGCGGCGACGCGTTTGACCACTTAAGACTTGGAATTTAGATTTCAAGAATCGGAAACATAAGGAGAAACGCATTTGGCAAGACATCGCGAAGCGGTTTGCAGGCTCTGCCGCAGGGAAGGGCAGAAGCTGTTCTTAAAGGGGCTGCGCTGTTTTACAGAAAAGTGCGCCATCGAAAAACGTAATTTCGTTCCCGGACAGCACGGGCAGTCGCGCCGCGTGAAGAAGCTGGCGGGCTACGGGCTGCAGTTGCGCGAAAAGCAGAAGGTGAAGCGCACCTACGGCCTGCTGGAACGTCAGTTCCGCAACTACGTCGAAAAATCGGAACGCGCGCAGGGCCCCACCGGCGAGAACCTTATCGTCATGCTCGAGCGGCGGCTCGACAACGCCGTCTGGCGTTCTGGTTTTGCCAGTTCCCGCTCCCAGGCGCGGCAGATTGTCCTGCACGGACACGTGCGCATCAACGGGAAAAAGGTCAACATTCCTTCCTATCTGGTGGGCGTCGGCGAGGAAATCACGCTGAAGGATAAAATGCACCAGAACACCATGGTGCTCGAAGCCCGCAACGTCGCGACGAGCCAGAACGCGGTGCCTTGGCTCGAAATCGACCGAGAGAATTTCAAAGCCCGGGTGGTCGCCTTGCCGAAGCGCGAAAACGTGCAGACTCCGCCCATTACCGAGCAGCTCATCGTTGAGCTGTACTCGAAGTAACGGGTGCGGGCTCTACTTGGAGCCCGCCAGAGGTAAGACTGGATAATTTCAAATTTGAAATTTCAAATTTGAGATTCTGGGTCCATACAGAGCAGTTCGGCATCGAACAGGACTCGATGGTGCGGTGAGAAAAATTTCAAATCTCAAATTTCAAATTTGAGATTTCATGTCCCCGCAGAAGTGGGGAGGAAGGACTCAAAGATGTGGAAAGGTTTTCAGAAACCAAAGCGTTTGGCAGCCGAACTCGAGTCGCTCACCGATAAATTCGGAAAATTCTCCGCGCAGCCGTTTGAGCGCGGCTGGGGCACCACGGTGGGCAACGCTCTCCGCCGGGCTCTGTTGAGCTCGATCGAGGGCGCGGCCATCACCGCCGTGAAGATTGAGGGCGTCCTGCATGAATTCTCGTCCATTCCCGGCGTGGTGGAAGATGCCACCGACATTATTCTCAATCTGAAGCAGGTTCCTCTGAAGCTGAACAACGACCAGGCCAAGACGATTTTCGTCAACGTCGAGAATCCCGGAATCGTGACTTCCGCCATGATTGAGGAAGACGCCGATTTCGCGGTGCTGGACAAGACCGTCTACATCGCCACGGTCAACGAAGGCGGAAAGCTTCAACTCGAAATGCGCGTGAAGAACGGCCGCGGTTATGTCTCCGCCGATCGCAACTTCGACGAGGATTTGCCCATCGGCTATATCCCGGTGGATTCGGTCCACTCGCCTGTACGCAAGGTCAATTACTCTGTGGAAGCGGCACGTCTCGGCCAGATGACCGATTACGAAAAGCTGGCTCTGGAAGTGTGGACCAACGGCGCGATCACGCCGCAGGACGCCATCGGCCTCGCTTCCAAGCTGGTGAAGGACCACATGAGCATCTTCATCAACTTCGAGGAACAGCCGGAGGTCATGGAAGAGTCCGTCGAATCTTACAACGATCCGCGCGTCGAGCACCTGGACCGCTCGGTCGAGGAACTCGAACTCTCCGTGCGCTCCTACAATTGCCTGAAGAACGCCAACATCCAGTCCATTCGCGAGTTGGTGCAGAAGAGCGAAAACGAAATGCTGAAGACGAAAAACTTCGGCCGCAAGTCGCTCAACGAAATCAAGGAAATCCTGCACAAAATGGGGCTGAGCCTGGGCATGAAGTTCGACGAGCATGGCCGCATCATCTGGCCGCCGCTCCCCAGCCAGACCGCGCCGCCAACCCCGGAGGAAACCGCGGGCCTGTAGGCCCGCGAAGGACCCACTCATGCGACATCGCAACTATGGTTCTAAACTCGGACGCCAACCGGCACATCGCCGCGCCACACTGCGCAACCTTGTGACCAACGTGATTGAGAAGGAGCGCATCACGACGACGCTTACCCGCGCCAAGGCCGCCAAGCCGCTGGTCGAGCAGATGATCACGCTCGGCAAGCGCGACACCCTGCACACGCGCCGTCAGGCTGCCTCCTACCTGATGACGCCGGGCGCCACCAAAAAACTGTTTGCCGACATCGCTCCGCGATTTTCCGGCCGCGCAGGCGGTTACACTCGGATCATCCATGCCGGCTTCCGGATTGGCGACGGCGCGAACCTGGCCATCCTCGAACTGCTCGGCTCGAAGCTCAAGAAAAAGGAAAAGAAGGATAAAGCAGCCAAACCCGAGGAAGTCGAGGAAGAAAAGAAGGAAGAAAAAGCCAGCGGTAAAATTTTGACGGGCGGGTAGTACTCGGCAAAGTTGAATCCGTTCAGATTCATGAATTTCAAATCTGAAATCTCAAATTTCAGATTTGAAATTACGGATTTCAGATCTGAAATTTGAAATTGGAATCAAAAAATCCAGTTTTATCAGAGGCCCAACTTCAACGAAGTTGGGCCTCTCTTCTTGCTGGAACGGAAAAGCAATGCTGGGTGGAGGATTTTTTCATTTTCATTCCGAATCAAAATGAATGAAGCAGCTTTCAGTCCAAGCCATGAAGGGTTTTCCACCAGTCACGAGTCACCAGTCACTTTCCTCCTCCCCCTCACATAAAACCAGATCCACAGAACCACCTGCGCCAGGGTCGCGCCCGCCGTATCGAGCAGGGAATCCCACGGTGACGCGTGCCTGCCGGGCACAAACAACTGATGAAATTCATCGAACGCCGCATATCCCGCCGCGATCGCCACTGCCCAAATCGCCCAGGGGAGTTTCCACCCGCGATCGTCCCCACGAACTGCGCGAAACAGAAGCACGCTGAAGATAAAATATTCCGTTACGTGGGCTGATTTGCGGATGACGGCATGCATGAGTTCTAGTGTTGCCATGCTCGCGAACGGCAACAGCCGGTGCAGCAGAGGGATAAGGAATCGGGACGTATGACTGGAGCCAAACGAGCCGGTGGACGCAAAGGAAATTACAACGGCCCACAAAATTGCGGGCACCCAGGGACGCAATCGCTGCAGGATTCCCTTGGGCGAGTCCGCCACTATTCGACCTGGTAGTTCGGTGCTTCGCGCGTGATGATCACGTCGTGCACGTGGCTTTCGCGCAAGCCAGCTACAGTGATGCGAACAAAGCGGGAGCGCTCTTGCAGTTCGGCGAGCGTGGCCACACCGCAATATCCCATTCCGCTCTTGAGTCCGCCCACGAGTTGATCCACCAGTGCGCTGAGCGATCCCTTGTAGGGCACGCGTCCTTCGACGCCTTCGGGCACAGATTTTCCCCGCGGGGCGCCTTCCTGCGCGTAACGTTCCGCCCCTGCCGAACTCGCCTGCATGGCGCCGAGCGAGCCCATGCCGCGATAGGATTTGAACGTGCGGCCTTGATACAGGATGGTTTCCCCGGGCGATTCTTCGGTTCCTGCGAACAAACCTCCGATCATCGTGACGGCCGCGCCTGCAGCGATGGCCTTGCTGATGTCGCCGGAATACTTGATGCCGCCGTCGGCAATCACTGGAACTCCAGTTCCTTTGGACGCGCGCGCAGCCTCCAGGATGGCGGTAATCTGCGGCACGCCCGCTCCCGTGACCACCCGCGTCGTGCAGATGGATCCCGGTCCGATCCCAACTTTTATTCCGTCGACGCCCAGCGCAATCAGGTCGCGCGCGCCTTCGTACGTCCCCACATTGCCGGCGACGAGTTGCATCTCCGGCAGCCGCTTCTTTATCGCGCGGATTCCTTCCATCACGCGCGCCGAATGTCCGTGGGCCGTATCGATGGCCAGCACATCCACACTGGCCTTGGCAAGATCGAGGGCGCGTTCCATGAAATCTCCGGTCGCGCCGATCGCCGCGCCCACCAGCAGGCGTCCCTGTACGTCTTTCGCGGCGTTGGGGAACTCCAGCTTTTTCTGAATGTCTTTGACGGTAATCAGCCCTTTGAGGCGATACTCGGAATCGACCACCAGAAGTTTTTCGATGCGGTGCCTTTGCAGCAGGCGCTCGGCCTCCTCCAGAGTGGTCCCCACGGCCACGGTCACCAGATTATCTTTGGTCATGACGGCACTGACGGGTTGCTCCAGATTTTTTTCAAAGCGCAGGTCCCGGTTGGTCAGGATGCCCACGAGTTTTGGTCCCCGCGTCACCGGCAGCCCCGAGACGCGGTACTTCGTCATGATGTCCATCGCTTCGCGCACGGAGAGCTCTGGAGAAATCGTCACGGGATCGACGATCATCCCGCTTTCCGAGCGTTTTACCCGGTCAACCTCTTCCGCTTGCCGGTCCACCGGCATGCTTCGATGCACGAACCCGAGGCCTCCTTGCCGCGCCATGGCGATGGCCAGGCGCGATTCGGTGACCGTATCCATGGCCGCCGATACCAGCGGAATATTCAGGGAAATTTTCCTGGTCAGCTGTGTCTGCGTGTTGACTTCGGTGGGCAGCACCGAGGATTTTCCCGGCACCAGCAGCACGTCGTCAAACGTCAATCCTTCCAGAATCGGTCCTTCCATTCACTTCTCCTTAGATTGGGCGAACTTGGCCCCTAAAACGACACAGCCCAGCGGAGACCGCTGGGCGCAATGGATGGGGTTTTCGCGACAGCAGAAATTCATGGGTGAAAAAACATTCTATGCGCGCCATGGCGCGAAATCAAGCGCGCTTGCCAACTCCGGGATGCATGGAACCGGGTGCGGGCTCTACTTGGAGCCTGCCGAAATAACGTAGAATGAAGTTCGAATGAAAGTATTCGAACCTCATCCTCTATTGCGCAATCCTCATGCGCAGACCTTCGCCTATGCCTTCTGGCCGCGGCGGTTCCCCCGGTTGCCGCAGGGAACTGCCCGCGAATTCGAGATCGAGCCTGGGACAAGAATCCGCGGCGACTGCCACTGGCAACCGGAGCCACAGTCGCGGCCCACGCTCGTTCTGATCCACGGGCTCGAGGGATCGAGCGAGTCCGGATACATGCTGGGCCTCGCCGAACGGGCATTTTCCGCCGGATGGAACGCCATCCGCATGAACCAGCGGAACTGTGGCGGCACCGAATCGCTCACACCCACGCTCTACAATTCTGGACTTTCCGGAGACTACCGCGCAGTCCTGCAAGAACTTATCGAACGGGACTTGCTCCCTGAAATTTTCTTCGCAGGATATTCCATGGGCGGCAATCTGGTGCTGAAGATGGCTGGCGAACTGTCGAGTGCCGCACCGCGCCAGTTGCGCGGCGTTGCTGCCGTGTGCCCTTGCATCGATTTAGCGCTTTGCGCCGACGCGGTTGGCTTGCCCCAAAATTTCTTGTATCAGTGGCATTTCGTGAAAAACCTCAAAGCCCGCATGCGGCGCAAGGCGAAACTTTTCCCCGGACAATACGATCTTGGTCGGATGTCGCGCGTGCGCACGCTCCGTGAGTTCGATGATGTCATCACGGCGGCGTACTGCGGTTTCACGGGCGCTTCCGACTATTACGCCCGGTCGAGCGCGTTGCGCGTCCTGAGCGAGATTCGCGTCCCTGCATTCATCCTCACTGCGCAGGATGATCCCTTTGTTCCGTTCACCAGTTTTTCGGATCCAGTTCTCGCGAAAAATCCATATATTGTTCTCAACGCTCCCGAACACGGCGGGCATTGCGCGTTCATTGCCAGGGAAAACGGTGAACAACGATTCTGGGGCGAAGCTAGGATTGTGGAATTTTTCAGACAGGTTTCCGAAAGGGCATCGCGCCGCGAGGAAATCGAAAAATTATTCACAAAGTGAAGAAGGCACGGACCGCCGTGAAACCCTTCATGCGACGGGCCGTGCCTTCTCGATGGCTTCGAGAAATCTCAGCCGCGCAATTTACTGCCGGGACGCCTGGTTCTTGTCCGGGAAGTAACTGACCTGCACGGGTTGTTGCAGTGAAAAATCCAGCTTGGCTTCCGATGCGATTTGGATCTGCTGGCCCTTCGTTGCCCCCTGGACCGCCCCGCCCGCTCCCGCTCCTGTGGCCGCGCCGATGGCCGCGCCTTTCCCGCCGCCGATTACCGCGCCAAGCAATGTGCCGAGCACCGCGCCACCGCCCACCGTCTCTGCCGTGCGCTTGCCGCGCGAACTACCGGTTTGCGTGTACTCATTTGACTCGAGCGTATAGGCTTTTCCCTGGAATTGCATGCGCACCACTTTCAGGACAAGTTGGCTCTGCCCCGTCATATGACCGGCGGATTTTGCGCTGGTCAACTTGACGGTCAGATCCGTTCCCGCCGGCACGACAATCTGATCCTCAATGACAATGGGTGTAGCGAGCGAGGCATGGAACATATCGCCGTCGTGGTTCACCGCGGAGTCCACCGCGTCAATCATTTGAACCCTTAACGACGTGCCCGCGGGAATCTCGACGCGTTTCGGTTGCGGTGCCGGAAGTGGCGGGGGAGTCACCGGCGCTGGTGGAGGAGCTGCCGCCTCAGGCTGCTCCGCCGGAGCAGGAGCTGGAGGAGGAGCGGGCGGTGGCTCCGGCCTCAGTTCCGCCGATTTCACATTCGACTTCTCTTGGTGCTTCGCTTCTCTGCGCGCAGGCTTGGGAGTGCGAGGCGGCTTCGCTGGAACTGGCTCCGGCGGCGGTGGCTCCGAAAGGGGAGCAGCTTGCGCGCTTTGCACCGTCATCTTGTCCACCACATGTTTTACGCCAGGAGTATCGGATGCAATCTTGTAGGCCTCGTATCGCGCCCCGTTATCGGGGACTTCGCCCGAAATCGTGGCCTCGCCATCCTTCACCGCCACATCGACATTCGCGGTTTTCACCTGTGGATCGGAAAACATTCGGGCTTTGATATCCGTGGAAAGCGCCTGATCCTTCTGCGTACTGGAGCAACCGGTGGCCAACACCGCCATACTCAGGGCGGCCAGGAATATTGTCGAAACCGTTTTTCTTCGCATAGGTCCTCCGCCTAGTTTCAGCCCGCGTTAGACCCCGATAATCAGGGGCCATCCTGCTCTGTGACGAAGTGCCGGGTTTCGTCGCGGGACAGTTTATCAGCCTTTTGATGCACCCATGTTCACATAGGGGTGCCTGAAAGCGCACGCAATTTTGCGCGACAGACAGCGGACAAAACAACCTCGTCCCGCGGCCCAGCGATCTGGGGTGGTCTTCTTCCAGAAGGATTTTCCTTCGCGCCATCCCGAAATTTCCAGTTATTGCTAATATTTAACTTGACAACCTCTCTTTGAAGTAGAAAACTCCGCGTTCAGTGAGTTGTGTCCCCGTGAAAAAGGCGGGCGGGTCCCTTCCGCACACCAGAAATCGCCCGCTGAACGCCAAGTGTACCGGGCACGCACGTTTCCGGAGGATTCAGGCCATGCGCCTCAATTTCCGCATATCGCTCATCCTGCTCCTGGCATTCTCGTTTCATATCCCGCCTGCGGCTGCCGCGGATTGGGATCCGGTAACGGATGCCGAAAAGGCCATGAAATCGAACCCGCTCGATCCCGGAGCGGGCGCCGTGGTGCTGTTCAAGCGCGGGGAAATCGACGTTCTGGAGAAGGGCTTCTTGGTCCACCAAGATTCGGACCTATGCCCGGATCAAAGTATTCACCGATGCCGGACGGGATGCCGCCAATATTTCCGTGGACGCCCCCAAGTATATTCGGCTTTCCAAGATCGAAGGGCGCACGATTCTGCCGTCCGGTGAAATCATCCCCCTGGATTCCTCGAAGGTATTCCGAGGCAAGGCCTATGAGGCCGGGAAAAATTTCGCCATCTTGGAAACCAGCTTCACATTTCCCTCGGTCGTGCCCGGCGCGATCATCGAGTATCAAATCGAGGAAGACGTGGACTGGTTCTTTCCTCCACCTTGGATTTTCGACACCCGTGAACTCGGCACATTGCAGTCCTCACTCCGGGTAATCGTCGGTCCGCGGCTGGGGATGGCGCAATTTCCACTGGAAACCACGGTGAACAAAATCGAGATTGCGCAAAAGCAAATGGCGCAAGGCTCGCAGTTCGATTTCTCCGTCAAGAATCTGCAGCCGATCCAGAGCGAGCCCTTCGCGCTGCCCTATCGCGACCTGGCCACGATGGTGATTTTTACTCCCCGTGAGATGGCCTTTGGCAACGGGGTATACCCGATCATCGAGAAATGGGACGATGTGGCCACGGAAATAACCTCCATGAACGCCATGGAGAAAAGCGACAAGGAAGCCAAGAACAAGACGAAGGAGATAACCGAGAGTGTTCAGGATCCGCGAAAGAAAGCGGAAGCGATTTACAAGTACATCCAGCAGAACATCACTTCAAGCAACATCTCCGGCGTGTGCCTTGGGGCGGACTGCTGATGATATCGTGAAGGGAAAGCGCGGCGACCCGGATGAAATTAATGCGTTATTTGTCGACCATGCTCAAAGAAGCCAAAATTGAATCGCGGACATGGTTCTGGTCGCCACGCAGAACTGGCAGACGCTGGTGCGTGGATTTCCCAATTTCAGTCAATTTTCCCGGATAATCACCCGAGTGAATTTCAAGGAGGGCGCAGTTTTTGCTGATCCCTCCGATCCCGGGGCCGCATTCGGTGAATTGCCGTGGTTTGATCGGGGAGTATTGGGCCTCGCCGTCAAGGGCAGCAAAGTCCAGGAGGCCATGATTCCTACCGGCACCCCCGACGACAATGTTTCGGCCACAAAAGCCACCGTGCAAATCGCCAAAGATTGGACGGCCGAAGGCGATTCGGAGATAAATCTAAAGGGCAGCGGAAGCCATTGATTTTCGAGATGATCTTCTGGAGGAAGCCCCGGAGAAATTGGAACAGTGTCTGACGGATTACTTCGCGTTTGGGCACTCGGACGCCGAGGTCTCCCACATTGTGCATCCCGATCTTAAAGATTCCTCGCAGCCTTTTATCCTGAAAGCCCACTTGCGGGAAAAGTTGACCAATGAGGGCGGCCCAGGTGGGCTTCTGCTCAATCCATGGCTCGACGATCAGTTTGAGCGGCCCCTCTTCAAGGCCTCGGTGCGGCATTCCGCGGTGCGATTCTACACTCCTGAAAAGCGCATCAGCACCAGCACCTGGCAACTCGCGCCGGAAATCAAGGTCGAGCAATTGCCCAAGGAAGTGAAAATCGAAAATGATCTGGGCGGTTTCTCCCATTCCTGCGCGCAGAGCAGCTCCACCGTGACCTGTACGCGAACGTATTATCTGAAGAAAACGCTGCTGCAAACGACGGCGGAATATTTAAACGCCAGGAAATTCTTCGATGAGATCGCCAAAGACGATCAGGAAGTTATCGTTCTCCGAGGGCAGTAAACTCCAGGTCGCCGCGTGCCTGATTCTAGGCGCGATTCTATTACTTTGCCCGACGGACAAATCGATCAGCCGCGCCGAATCCGTTCCCGATTGGCTGGCCACGGCCAATCGACATCGACCTCGGCCATTTCGGTGATGGAAACGCCGCGGTCATTGTGGGGGATTGGAAGGATTTCACCGTGGACGCATCAGGAAAGTTTGTTCTGACCGAGCGGCGAGCCATTCGGGTCTTGAACCGGCGGTCCGCCGAGCGATTCCTCAAGGCCGTGGGGTATCGAAAACAACGATATCAAAGTGGTTTCCATTCAGACCTGGGCCATCGCCCCGTCGGGGCGCGTCATTCAATCGGCGAAAAAAGATCTGATTACCGAAGCCGGATTCGCGGGATTTGAAGTTATTTTCCGACGACCGCGTGAAGCTGATTGAATATCCCTGGCGCGGAAGATGGTTCGCTCGTCGGCTATGAGGTTGTGACCCAGGGCCGCATTCCGATCAACGGAGAGAAGTTCCGCATGGAGGAGGAAATTCCCATCCTCCAGGGCGAATTGCACGTTTCCGTCCCCTCGGGATCGGTGCGCTGGTTTGTAAATCATCCAGACCGCATCGAAGTCGTAAGCCAGTCGTCCAATGGAGCCACGTTTCGAACCGCAAATCGCCCCGGCATTCCGGACGAGCCGGATTCGCCGCCGTTTTCTTCGCTGGCCGCGGAAGTAGTCGTCAATTACGATTCGAAAGGGCCCGTCGGCGCTGCAGTCTTGGGAAGAAGCGGGGCGCACCTATCACGTGCTCTTTGACGGCGCCGAGAAGCCAGGCCACCGAAATTGCTTCGCAAGTGGATGCGCTTGCTGCCGGCAAGTCCGACGAATTGTCCAAATAGACGCGCTGTACAACTTTGTTTCTCGACAAATTCGTTATGTGGCGATTGAAATCGGCGTTGGCGGCTATCAACCTCACCCGGCCGCCGACGTCTTTAAGAACAAGTATGGAGACTGCAAGGATAAGGCGACATTGCTGATCACGATGCTCGGCCATATCGGATTGCGGGGTTATCCGGCGCTGGTGGGGACCCGCGGCGACATAGAAGCAGACCCCAAGACCCCGACGCTCGCCACCTTCGATCATATGATTGTGGCCCTGCCCGGTTCCCGCCAGCCTCCGGCCCTGCCGTAGAGCAGTTTCCTGCATATCGACCCGCAAGACCCAGATTCTTTGGATTGACCCGACCTCGGAAGCGGATCCGCTTGGCCAGGTTCCGGAGATGGACCAAGGCGTCTTCGCGCTGATCTCCTATCCGGATCACGGTGACCTGCAGCGCATTCCTGAAACGCCGCCGGAAAAAAACGGGCTCGAATATAAGGCCCACGTTCGTTTGCAACCCGATGGCGACTGGCACCGCCGATGTGGAAGTCGATTATCTTGGGCTCGGCCAACGCTCGACGTCACTATTTCTATCGCGGGCTTTCGCAAGACCAAATTCGAACAAAATTCGAGAATAGAGTCGCGCGCTATGTCAGCCAGGCCAATTTTCAACACGCATCCATCTCCGGCATCGAAGGACAGCCGGCAACAGGTCGCGGAGAAATTTTCCTTTACGGGAAATTTCTCCACCGCATCCAGCGGCGATAGCTGGTTTCTTCAGCCATTGTTTCTCAGCGGCATGGCCGTTCCAGAGGTCGGCCCAAGACCTCGTCAACTGCCACTGGACATCGGTACCCCGGAGCGGATTAAAGGCGAGTATCGCTTTGAGTTGCCGGCCGGGATGCAAGATCGAGCGCTTGCCGGATAAGACATCGATCCAATCGGAATTCGGCGAACTCGAGGTCGAATATTCAGTGAGCGGAAACGTGTTCTGGCAAATTTGACGCTTTCTTTCACGCAAAGCCGCATTCCCCCTGAAAAATATGCCGAATTTCGCGATTTCGTGAATGCCTCCATGCGCGCGGAAAGATTGCGGCTCCATGTTGTGAAGGCCCCCCTGTAGTCTTTACGCGTCAGCAGAAATTGCTTTCCCGCCGCTTATTCGCCGCATTATTTTCCATTGTGGGAGCCGTGTGAAGTTAAGATTGCGCGTATCAGCGCTTCCACCTGATTCCAGACTTTGGGATCGCATTCAATCTGCGTATGGGCCCTCATGAACAGGTGGTTATACCAGGGATAGTTGGCGCATTTGTATGGGCCCGAATCATAGTGGAACTGGAAATTGCCCAGGATTTTTGTGCGAGCCGCATCGGCGGCGCGAATTTCAGATTCACCGCGAAGCAGTCCGTCCGCCTGATAAAAATTCACGGCCTGCGTGACGTTTTCCGGAATGATCTCGTCGTCCTGACCATTCTTATTGACGCTATCCACTTGAATCGTGAGGAGCACTGGAATGCCGTCTTTCTCCAGAACGGCGCGCCTCGATGATGACTTCCGCGCCGCCCCAGCTATGTCCGTAAAGAATGATGCGCGCGTTTTTCCGCTCGGTGGGGCTTAGCGTACCGTCGTGATCCACGCCCAGCACGGTGAGAATCTTCTGGTGAGCTTTATCCCCGTTGTGGTTCTCGAAAGTTTCGATAATTGCCTCGGATGCGAATTCCTTGCGCAAACGCTTTGCCAGTTGGACTTCACTTCGGATCGGGTCGTCATGCCGGACAAATCCCCCAGAAAGCCAATGACGATTGCCGGTGAAACACCAGAATCGTCCTTCACGGGGACGGGGGGCGTCGGAATTGACTGGAGGGCTAAAACAAACGCGGAAACGGCGACGAGGGCCTTGAAGCACATTTAAATCATCCATCAACTATCATACGCGTCCGCTGAAATATTGCCTAGACTGGCCGCGTGCCGCCGAGTTTGAATTGATCACCCACCTTTTCCCCACGGCTCTCGGCTTTACATGCGGCCGTGACGTTGAATGTTTAATTCAGCTTTTGGCCCGCCACCCACGGCAGCCACGTTTGCATGGCCTAACGCGGTCGATTAGGATAAAATTACACCGCAAGCTCGTGCGTTCCAACCGCCTCAAATGGACCTCGGTCGGACGATGGCCCGCGTGGGAACGCTGCTAGCAGCGCGCGCAAGCAAGCACCGTCGAAAAGCACGCTAAGGTATTGTGATCGCTGGAACTTGCGGCCACGCATACACTGCGGGGTGTAACCAATCGCGGTGACGCGCCGTCTAAGGTTTCATATCCATTGTGGTTGTCCGGAGAAATCTAATTCGGTCTGAATAGGTGATCGGCTAAATGATCAGTTCTCATCGTCGGAGTTCGCGAACTTGCATACATCCGTCAAGGAAGCCTTTCGGATCGGTGATCTTTGTCGCAGCGGTTTTGTTGATTACGGGTTGTGCAAAGCAACAAGCCGCACCTCCCGCCCGTCCCCCTGCCACAGTTAGCGTCGGCAAGGTTACGCAAAAGACCATGCCCGTCGAGGTCACGGCGGTGGGGAACGTGGAGGCGATTTCCACGATCTCGATCCGGGCACAGGTTCCAGGTGAGGTCCAGGACGTCAATTTCAAAGAGGGGGACTTCGTCCGAAAAGGACAAGTTTTGCTCACCATCGATCCGCGGCCTTATAAGGCCGCGCTTGACCAAGCCAAAGCGACGCTCGCACGCGACAAGGCCACAGGCGTGTACAACCGGGCCCAAGCCCAGCGTTATAAGACGCTCTTCGAGCAAGGGGTCGTACCTGCGGAACAGGTGGACTCCTTTGTGAGCGCGGCAGACGCCTCCGACGCGGTCCTGAATGCCGATGAGGCCGCCGTCAAAACCGCCGAACTCAACCTTGAATTCTGCACGATCGACTCGCCACTCGATGGACGCACCGGCACGATCATGGTGAAGCCCGGCAATCTGGTGAAAGTGGCTGATGTACCTATTGTAATTATCAATCAAGTGAATCCAATTTACGTGAACTTCACTGTTCCGCAGCAGTATTGGCCTGACATCAAGGAACATGTGGATCGGGGCGCTCTCCATGTGATGGCCACCATCCCGCAGGATCCGGGTCCGCCGGTGCAGGGCACGCTAACGTTTGTGGACAACAACGTGGATCCCACGACCGGAACGATCCACTTGAGAGGGACATTTGAAAATCCAGAGAATCGTCTCTGGCCTGGCTTGTATGTGGGTGTCTTGCTGACGCTCTCTGAACAGCCCAATGCTACGGTGGTGCCCGCGCAATCCATTGTCTCGACCCAGCAGGGTTCGTATGTCTACGTGGTAAATACTAACAATACGGTTGAACAGCGCACGGTTGTGCCGAGCAGAACCGTTGATGGCGACACCGTGATTGACAAGGGCCTGCAGCCCGGCGAAACCATCGTCACGGATGGCCAGGTAAATTTGGTGCCTGGCGCGAAAATCGAGATTAAAAACGGGGATGCTGGGCAAATGGATAAGCCCGCTGCTGGTCGCGAGGAACAGCAGGCGGGCGCGGCGGATCCGCCAGCAGGTAAACCGAACCGTCCCAAGGCAGAGTAAGCAGCGCCGTCCGGATTTCACGGGAGAAGGTCATGAGTATTCCTGAAAGATTTATTCAACGGCCAATCGCCACCACGCTGGTCATGATGGCCATCCTGCTGTTTGGGATTGCCAGTTACCGGGTCTTGCCCGTGAGCGATTTACCGAACGTAGACTATCCCACGATCAACGTGAACGCGAGCCTGCCCGGCGCGAACCCGGACACCATGGCCGCTGCGGTTGCCTTACCCCTGGAAAAGCAGTTCTCCAATATCGCGGGCCTGGATTCCATGGTGTCCTCAAACAGGGTCGGGGGGACTTCGATCGTGTTGCAGTTCAGCCTCGATCGCAATCTCGACGGCGCCGCTGAGGATGTACAAGCCGCTATTTCGCAGGCTGCCCGGCAATTGCCCCCGAGTATGCCGGCGCCGCCTTCCTACAGCAGGCAAAACCCGGCAGACTACCCGGTTCTCAATATAGCGCTCACCTCGGGCACGCTCAAGCTTTCCGATGTCGATGAATATGCCGAGACTTTGATCGCGCCGTCTATCTCAACGGTGAACGGCGTCGCGCTGGTGCAGATTTTCGGGCAATTTAAATATTCCCCGCACATTCAACTGGATCCTCAAGCGCTTTCCGTCCGGCAAATTGGGATTGATGATGTCGAAAACGCTCTCACAAATGGCAATGTAAACCTTCCCACCGGAACGATCTGGGGGCCGCAGCGCGCGCCAACCGTACAGACCCAGGGCCAACTTTACACTGCCGCTGATTATTCCAAATTGATCGTTGCGTACCGCAATGGCTCCCCGGTCCGGCTCTCGGATTTGGGGCGCGTCATCGACAGCGTCCAGAACGACAAGAACCTGAACTTTTATTACGACGCGGACCACCCTGAAGGCACCAGCGCGATCCAGATGGCCGTCTTTAAACAGCCCGGAACGAATGCCGTGCAGGTGGTGGACGGAATCAAGGCCATGCTGCCCCGTTTGCAGGCGGCGCTACCGCCATCCGTGAACATGTATGTACTTTTCGACCGTTCCATCACCATTCGCAACTCGGTGAATGACGTGAAGTTCACCCTCGAGCTCGCCCTTTTTCTTGTGATCATGGTTATTTTCCTGTTTTTGCGGAATATTTCGGCAACCACGATTCCGAGCCTGGCGCTCCCCTTCTCCCTGGTGGGCACCTTTGCCGTGATGTATCTGGGCGGCTATTCGCTCGACAATCTTTCCTTGATGGCACTAACCCTCTCGGTTGGCTTCGTCGTGGACGATGCGATCGTCATGCTCGAAAACATTGTGCGGCATATGGAGCATGGAGAAAGTGTGATGGAAGCGGCCATCAATGGCTCCGAGGAGATCGGTTTTACGATCCTTTCGATGACGCTGTCGCTGACCGCCGTGTTTATTCCCGTGCTGTTCATGGGGGGCGTGCTGGGACGGTTATTGCACGAGTTCGCCGTCACGATCATGTCAGCCATCTTGGTGTCCGGTTTCGTGTCCCTGACGCTCACGCCGATGCTTTGCAGTCGCTTCCTGAAACCTCACCACGAGGTCAAGCATGGCCGCCTCTACAATTTCACCGAGTCCATGCAGGTGGCGCTGGAGAAGGGATACGACCGCTGTCTTCAAGTCGCCCTCCGGCATAAATTGACTACCATCTTGATTTCGGCGGCTCTGGTGGTCGGGACGTATTATCTTGCGGTTCTCATTCCCAAGGGTTTCCTGCCAAGTGAGGATATCGACCAAATCAACGGGACCACGGAAGCCATTGAAGGTATTTCGTTTGATGCCATGGTGGACCACATAAGACAAAT
The DNA here is from genome assembly GCA_963705015.1 of Terriglobia bacterium. GTDB lineage: Bacteria > Acidobacteriota > Terriglobia > Acidiferrales > UBA7541 > Palsa-360. The sequence goes on along the minus strand of CAVPIN010000002.1, from coordinate 1,836,511 downwards.
CAGTGAGATCTTGGCGCGGGATCCTTCCGTCGCCTATGTGATGTCACAAATTGGGTCAAGCCAAAGAACCCTAAACCAGGGGAGTTTCAACATCCGGCTGAAGCCGCGCTCAGAGCGCCCGCAGGTCGATCAGGTCATCAATGAATTGCGCCCCAAGCTCGCCACCGTGCCCGGGATTACCACGTATCTCCGGAACGATCCTCCGATCCGCATCGGCGGATTGCAAAGCAAGGCCCTCTATCAGTTCACGATACAAAGCCCCAATACGAAGGACCTTTACGATTCCGCGGATGCCTTCACGGCGAAGATGCGTGCCCTGCCCGGCCTCATCGACGTCAGCAGCGATCTTCAAATCCGAAATCCGCAGATCAACGTCGATGTCGATCGTGACGCTGCCTCCTCCTATGGGGTAACGGTGAATCAAATCGAAGACGCGATATATTCCGCGTATGGGCAACGCCAGATCTCCACAATTTTTGCCCCCAACAACCAGTATTGGGTAATCCTCGAACTGGAGCCGGAATACCAGAGGGACGCGACCAAGATTGCATCGCTTTACGTTCATGCGGCGCCGACGACTGCTTTCCCTAAAGGCCAGCTTGTGCCACTTAGTGCCGTGGCGAAACTGACGCCTACGTTGGGTCCCCTTTCAGTTAATCACCTGGGGCAGCTTCCCGCGGTAACGATCTCCTTTAACCTGAAGCCCGGCACCTCGATTGGAGACGCCGTAAGCGAAATCGATAATTTGGCCAGGCAGGCTCTCCCGCCGACGACCACGACCACCTTCCAGGGAAATGCGCAGGCATTTCAGTCATCTCTATCGGGTCTGGGCATGCTGCTGGTGATGGCGATTCTCGTGATCTATATCATTCTCGGCATTCTTTATGAAAGCTTCCTGCATCCCATTACGATTCTATCTGGTCTGCCTTCAGCAGGGTTTGGAGCGCTGCTGTCACTTTACCTATTCCATGTGGCCTCCATCAAAGGTTGGGTTTCGCCGCTGCTGGATATGAGTTTGGATATTTACGGTTTCGTCGGCATCATCATGCTGATTGGCATTGTCAAGAAAAATGCCATCATGATGATCGATTTTGCGCTTGAGGCGCAGCGCAAGGATGGATTGAGGCCGGCGGAAGCGATCTATAAGGGCTGCCTGGTCCGTTTCCGGCCCATTATGATGACGACCATGGCTGCGCTCATGGGGACACTTCCCATCGCCTTGGGGCTTGGCGCGGGCGGGGAAGCGCGGCGGCCGCTTGGAGTGTCGGTCGTAGGAGGGCTGGCTTTTTCACAAGTTGTGACGCTTTTTCTCACGCCCGTGTTTTATATCTACATGGAAGATCTCAAGCAATGGAGCACGCGCGTGTTTGGCAAGAAGCATCATCCTGAAGCAGCGCCGGGTTCATCTCAAGGCCCGCTCCCCGGCCCCGTTGGCGCGCCGATCGCGCGATCCATGGACGTTCCGGATTTGTCCGGGCTGGGGCCTTCAGGGGATCGCCGCTAGGTCTACTAGGATTTCGTGCTCACCGGTTGCGAATCCGGGAACTTTTTCTGTGGCTTAAACTCGCTCTTCGTCCATCGTTCGCGATGATTGCTGACGACGGTCAGCCCGGCCAATCTCAATTTGTACGGTTGCAATGGCCTCTCAACCCACTTTTCACCCACGCGATAGCGAAGGACTGCTGACATCACACAAGAATATTTTGTCTGTGGTTTTCCCGCCGCTCGGTAGATGGTTTCCATCAGACTGATCGGCAGCATGTCCCGGGGCTGGACGGTCTGGCGTATCTTCTGGATTTCACGATAGCTTGCTTCGGAGGTCTGGTCATACGCAATAAGGTTGGTCAGCGCGATTTCAATTTCTTCAGCCCACACATTCCATTCAGATTTGTTTAGCATCAGGAGCGCCAGGGACGCCCACCCATCCATGTGCGTGAAACCGATACTCGGACGAAAATCGACCCCGGTTCCACTTAAGCTGCCGTCGCTCTGATGGGTCCAAATTCGCACCGCGAAGTAAATCAGCGCGGCGATCCCCACAACCACCAGGGATGCACAAATTGAAAGAAACAAGTTCACGATTCACCCTTATGTTTAATACGTGATGGGATTCGAATTGCCAACCGGATAAAAGGTACTTCTACGACAACAGCCTGCTATTGGCTAACATTCGTATACCCGAATCCACTTACAAATCAGTGTCCAGGGGGGCTGTACATTTCACGCAAACCTTCTCAAGCAGCCAGTATATGGCTGAAATGGTAGATATCTCAAACGTAAAGACTTTATAAGGGGGCATCTGGAGCCGTGCCATCGATTTGGAATTCGAAGTGCCTGCGAATCGCCGCGTCTTCTGGCACTAAGCAACTGACTTAGTTTCAGCAGGTTACCACGCCCAATTCGCGTGTGTAGAAGTGGGGACGAAGAAATCCTTGCGGTCTTTATGTCTTCTTTATGAAGTATAGCGTAAATTTTAATGCGGTGAATTTCAGGAAAGCCCCCGGGAACGTCTATTTGCTCGCGGCAGGCGAGCTCAGGGGCCCTATCTGATTCAAACCAACGAAGGAGAATGTCCGCGCGACGCGGGTGACGTCGTAACGGATGCCAACCTAGTCTAAATGTCCATCAACAGCGTTCCACAGCCGTCCACTGCGACTGGGAAAACAGCTCTCCCCAAGGTCGTGATCGCGACGACGGCCATGCTCTCCTTTATCTCTTTTTGGCGAGCGGCCGCCATCGTCCTCAATGACCTGGGGTCGTCCGCGTTCTATGCGGGTGCCATTGCCGAGCAAGCCATTGGCAAAGCCGCGCCCTGGTTCATCCTGGCCATCATGCTGTTCGCTTACGCCGTTCGATCCATGTATATCGAGAGCTGCAGCATGTTCGTCCGCGGGGGCGTCTATCGTGTCGTCAAAGAAGCGATGGGCAGCACGCTGGCGAAGTTTTCCGTTTCCGCCTTGATGTTCGACTACATCCTCACTGGGCCCATCAGCGGGGTTTCCGCGGGTCAATACCTGACGGGTTTCTTGAACGAACTGTTTGTTCGTGTGCACATCAATCTTACGCTTCCCATCAATTCCACCTCAGCACTGTTCGCGATCGCCGTCACAATTTATTTCTGGTGGGAAAACATCAAAGGAATTCCCGAGTCCAGCGGGAAAGCCTTGCGGATCATGTATGTGACGACCGTGATGGTGGTCGTGATGATTGCCTGGTGCGTTCTGACCGTTTGGATGCGCGGTGCCCATCTCCCGCCATTGCCGACGCGCGCGAATCTGACATTTGCTCCGGAAGCCCTCGGCTGGCTGCGCTTGAGCAGCTTGCCGCACACCGTCGCAGTCATCGGAATTCTCATCGGTCTCGGTCACTCCGTTCTGGCGATGAGCGGCGAAGAAACCCTGGCCCAGGTCTATCGCGAGGTCGAACATCCCAAGCTGCCCAATCTAGAAAAGGCGGGGCTGGTTATCTTTGTTTACAGCCTGCTCTTTACTGCCGGCGTCTCCTTCTTCGCTTCCATGATCATTCCGGACGCGGTCCGGCCCCAGTACTTTGGCAATCTCATTAGCGGTCTGGCCATGAACTTTGTCGGGCCGATTAACTTGAAGCTGGCATTTGAGGGATTCGTCGTGATCGTGGGCGTCCTGATGCTTGCCGGAGCAGTGAACACGGCAATCGTGGGTTCCAACGGCGTACTGAACCGCGTGTCCGAAGACGGCATCCTCCCTCACTGGTTCCGCCACCCCCATCCGCGCTTCGGGACCTCCTCCCGAATGCTCAACCTCGTCGTGGGGCTGCAGCTTCTCACCATCATCTTGAGCCGAGGAGATATTTTTGTTCTGGGCGAAGCGTATGCATTTGGTGTGATGTGGAGTTTCTCGATGAAGGGCCTGGCGGTGTTGGTCCTGCGCTACAAACAGCCCGGGAAGCGGGATTTTCGTGTGCCTCTCAATTTCACAGTAGGCCACACGGAGATCCCCGTAGGGCTTGGTTTGATTACGGTGACTCTCTTTGCACTGAGCATCATGAATCTCTTCACCAAGCAGGTGGCCACCATCGCGGGCGTGGCGTTCACATTAGTCTTTTTTACCGTATTTGAAATCTCCGAGAAAATCACTCTTAAACATGGCGCCAAGCACCAGGAACTCGACATGTTTAACCTGGAATCCGACGGGGAACTGACTCCTGTCTCTTTAGGCGTTCGTCCCGGGAACGCGCTCGTGATGATCCGGAACTCCAACACACTGTATAACCTGGCTGCTGTGCTGGACCGCGTGAATCCCCGCCAGCAGGATGTTGCCGTCCTTCACCTGCGTGTACTTGGCCGCGCGGGCACAGGCGAAAATGAACTTACCAAGGAAGATCTCTTCAGTGTAAACGAACAGGAATTGTTCACACGCGCGCTCTCGTTAGCGGAGAAGAGAGGAAAGTCCATCCACCTGGCGGTTGCCCCGGCGTCCGAAAAATGGGAGGGCATCCTTCGCACGGCACAAAGTATGCAATCGTCAACGATTGCGCTGGGAATGTCGTCCTGGAGATCCGTCGCGGACGAGGCTCGCATGGCGGGACTGGCATGGGAAGCGCTCCCCGAGCCACGGCCTCATCTAACTCTCGAAATTTACTCTCCCGAGGGCCAGGAGAAGGTTTTTTATCTCGGTCCTCACGCCCCGCGGTTAACGGAAAAGGAAATCGATTTGCTCCATGGGATATGGCTCGATCTCAGCAAAGAAGTCGCGCCCGAAGAACTGCATCACCACGATATCGTTCACATCGCTCTTGAGGAACTCCAAAAGAATATCCAGGATGGCCAGCGGATTGAAGTTATTCAGGTTCTGCGGAAACACCTTTCGGACATTCGCTACCAGCGCGACACGAAATCCTGAAGAACTACCCAAACGTAGACTTATGCTCGTGAAGGGGGTTGGAGCCACAAGAATCGGGCTTGACAAGTACCTTGTAATACTGTAATTTCTGTACAGACTGAAATGACAGAAGACCCACACTCGCTCTCTCCCGCCGCCCAGAAGTTCATCCTTCATTGGGGTGAAATGGGCACCCGTTGGGGCATCAATCGCACCGTCGCCCAGGTCCACGCCCTGTTGTTCCTGTCTTCCAGGCCGCTGGCGGCAGAGGAAATCGCGCGAACTTTGTCCGTGGCCCGCTCTAATGTCAGCACCAGCCTGAGGGAGCTACAGGGCTGGCGGATTGTACGCGGCGTGTCCGTTTTTGGCGACCGACGCCAACACTTCGAGTCCATGAAGGATTTGTATGAAATGTTCCGCGTGATCCTGGAAGAGCGTAAGCGGCGCGAATTCGACCCCACGATCGCCGTGGTCCGGGAGTGCGTGACGGAGGCTAAGAAATCCGTCTCCGGCGACACCTATGCCCGCGAACGCATGGAAGAACTGCTGGAGTTCGTTGTATTGCTCAGCGTTCTATTTGAGGAATTCCGAAACCTTTCGCCGAGCGCGATGAAAGGATTGGTGAAGCTTCGCGGCGGGATTCGCAAACTATTGCACGCCTGAGGAAAGGGAAGGCGGGGAACCGCCTTTTTTTGATGAACGATGATTTCTCTTATTTCAGAAATGACTGATGCCAAAGGCCGGAAGGCGTCCCGGGGATGGGTCTTCTTCGATCGCGACTGCGACATATGCACGTCGCTTGCGAGGCGATTCCGCCCCACGTTCGAGAGGCGCGGCTTTGGCCTCGCGGCGTTGCAGGATCCCCGCGCCGCGGCTCTTCTGAGTTTGCCCCTCGATCAATTGCTAACCGAGATGCGCGTGGTTACCAGTAATGGTGAGAGATATGGCGGCGCCGAAGCCATTGTTTATCTCGCGAGGCAGATCTGGTGGGCCTGGCCGCTGTATATAGCCGCCCATATTCCCGGGGCCCCGCGAATTCTAACGGCCGGGTATCGCTGGTTTGCCGAGCACCGCCAATGTGGTTCGGGCAATTGTCCTGTGCAAAGGAAGAGTCACACCAGCGACTCTGTCAAGTACTCGAAAGGAGAACACAAATGAATGCAGTGACCGGTTTTGTTTTCGGGTTCGCTATGACGATGGGGACTGTGTTCCTAGTGCTCTTGTACCTGCGGAACCCACTGCAGGTCATACTGACCGATCTTTGCGGCACGGCGGACCGTGCGCGTTTCTGGACAGCATTCTCCAACGTCACAATGTTTCTTGTCCCCTTTGTCTTGGCATTGGATCATCGGCCGGCGCCAAACATACCTCAGGCCATCGTGTTTGCGATCAGTGATCAAATCGAGTCAGCGGTCACCGGCTTGATTGTTTCCGTTGTCATTGTGGGCTTGGTCCTGAGCTGGCATATCTCCCGAGTCCCATTACCCAACTCCTCAAAGGGGACCGACACCCGGCAAAGCAGTTCGCATTCGGATACGGCCAGAATATGAATGACACCAGCGAATTCGATGACGTCACCGGAGCATTTAGCTACACCGGGAAATACGTCACCCGGCGGCTATTGAACACTGGCCGAAGGGTGCGGACACTGACTGGTCATCCAGATCGTCGGAACGAATTTGGCAATCAGGTGGAAATTGCCCCCTTGGATTTCCAAAAGCCTGCGAGTTTGGCCAAATCGCTTCAGGGGGCGTCCGTTCTTTACAACTCCTACTGGGTGCGGTTCAAGCACGGCCAGGCGACTTTCGATGAAGCAGTGAGGAATTCGAGAATACTTATCCAAGCAGCTAAAGAAGCCGGTGTTCGCAGGATTGTCCATCTCAGTATCGCGAACCCATCAATCGATTCTCCTCTCCCCTATTATTCAGGCAAAGCGCAAGTGGAGAATGCGATTACCAGTTCGGGCATGTCCTATGCCATCCTTCGGCCCACAGTCATTTTCGGTATCGAAGATATTCTCATCAACAACATCGCCTGGTTTGTTCGCCACTTTCCTGTTTTTGCAATTCCCGGGTCCGGGCAATACCAGATCCAGCCGATCTATGTCGAAGACATCGCAAGCATGGCTGTGAGTGTCGCCCGGCAGGAAAGCAATATCGTTATCGACGCCGTTGGCCCGGAAATATTTAGGTTCAAAGATCTTGTGCAGTTGATTGCCACCGGCGTGGGCACCAAACCAAAGCTCGTTTCCTTCCGGCCATCGGCGTCGCTCTTGCTGTTGCGCCTCATGAATCCAGTGGTACGCGACGTAATCCTCACACGCGAGGAAATCGAAGGACTCATGTCGAACTTGCTGGTTTCGAGACAACCGGCGACAGGGAAGATGCCGTTCACGACCTGGCTGGCTGAGAACGCGTCCATTCTGGGGAGTGAATACACTTCTGAGGTCAAAAGGCACTATCGATAAGCAGCGTGGTATAGCTTTTCTCCAGGTTTGCGTTTGCGTATAACCATTTTAGCATTGTAGATTGACGCTGCGGACCTGGTGAAAATCTCTCCACACAAAGTCTAGTATAGTGGGTTGAATGGGGCGGCTCAGAATGGCGACTCCGTTGGAGGCACCAGCATGGCAGGTCTGTACTTTGAGGAATTCAAAGTCGGAATGATTTTCGATCACGCGATGCACCGCACGATCACGGAAGCGGACAATGTGCTGTTCACAACGATGACGCACAATCCCTCGGCGCTGCATCTCGATTTTGAGTACATGAAGAAAACGCAATACGGGCGGCCGCTGGTGAATAGCTGCCTGACCTTGAGCATGATGGTGGGGATTTCCATTGGGGACACAACACTCGGCACGACGGTCGCCAATCTTGGCTGGGACAATGTCCGTTTTCCGAAGCCTCTTTTTCACGGCAATACGATCCGGGTTCAGACGGAAGTGATCGCCATGCGCGAAAGCCGCAGCAAGCCCGACCGGGGGATCGTCACGTTCATACACCGTTGTTTCAACCAGCGCGACGAAGAGGTAGCCACTTGCCAGCGGATCGCGCTCATCTTGAAGAAGCCTCCCGCGGGGAAATAGACATAGGCTCCCTTCACAACTCCCGATGGAATATACTTACACACTGAAATTTCAAGCAGAAATTCACGATTGCGATTTCGAGAGGCGACACGATGAAAGCGATCCAAGTTTTGAAGACCGGTGGACCAGAAGCGCTCACCTTCACTGACGTTCCCGCTCCCAAGCCCAAAGCGAATGAAGTGATCGTGAAGATCGCCGCTGCGGGCATCAATTACATCGACGTCTATTTTCGCGAAGGGCGCTATCCAGCGGCGATGCCGTTTATTTCCGGCCAGGAGGCCAGCGGAGTTGTCAGCGAAGTGGGCGCGGAAGTAAAAACATTCAAGCCGGGAGACCGTGTCGCATACACCAACATCATGGGTGCATACGCGGAATATGCCGCGGTGCCTGCGGATCGGCTCGTTCACGTGCCCACGGGGATCACGGATCAACAGGCTGCGGCAGCTATGCTGCAGGGAATGACCGCGCACTATCTGGTCTACGACACGTATCCACTTAAAAAGGGCGAGACGGCTTTGATCCACGCGGCCGCGGGTGGCGTTGGACTTCTCCTGGTGCAGATGGCGAAAGAAATCGGGGCACGAGTGATTGCCACCGTCGGCACCGAGCAAAAAGGAAAGCTAGCTCGCGAAGCTGGCGCTGATGATGTGATCTTGTATGGGCAACAGGATTTTGAGGCTGAAACCAAGCGACTGACAGACGGAAAGGGAGTGCACGTCATTTACGATGGTGTCGGAAAAACCACGTTTGACAAGGACCTCAATGTTCTTCGTCCCCGGGGCTTTCTGGTTCTTTTCGGAGCGGCCAGTGGGCCCGTGCCACCTTTCGATCTCGTGAAACTTTCGCAAAAAGGTTCCTTGTATATCACACGTCCTACTCTTGGAAATTACATTACGACGCATGAAGACCTGCAGCATCGCGCCGCTGCAGTTTTGAATATGATTGCCAGCGGAAAGTCGAAGTTGCGCATTGCGCATACGTACCCGCTGCGGGACGCGGCGCAAGCGCATCGAGATCTGGAAGCGCGCAAGACCACGGGAAAGCTATTACTGATCCCTTAAGGAACGCGTAACCGTCCGCCACATGGCTGTCTTTTGGCGAAAATGGGGCGAATATCTGGGCTCCGACACAGCGCGTAAAATTTCCACCTCCATAGGCATTTTGACCTCCAGGCCAGCGTGGTTCCATTCCCTTTGCGATATATGTCCTGTGTTCGTAATTGGTTACGTCCACCCGCATCTGGCACTAGCCGTGCCCTGGTACCTCTGTATCCATCCATACTCCTTCATTCCTGGTCGTGGGCGGCGAATCATCGAATTGGGCCGATCGGGAGGCACTCTTGTTGAGCCAAGGTTACTATGTGATTGCCGCACGGAGCGGGGAAGCCGCGCTTACGCTTTGTCCCAGTGCCCAACCTGACGAACATGCCGAATCTGTGATTTTTTCCCTGGCGCAACGCATGGAAACGCGGGACCCATTTGATACCGGCCATAGCGCACGGGTTTCCCGTAGTGCCGAGCGATTCGGAAAATGTCTTGGTTTGAGTCAGGGCGATTTGGACACGCTAAGAATCGGAGGATTGCTTCACGACATCGGGAAAATCGGGATTCCCGACGCCATCCTTTCCAAGCCAGGCCCGCTGGATTTCGAAGAGAGCAGAATTGTCGAGCAGCACACCATCATCGGCGAGCAGATTTGCGCGCCCGTGAAGTCATTCCGCCATGTGCTGCCGCTTATTCGCCACCATCACGAACGCATGAATGGCACCGGTTACCCCGACGGTTTAAGCGGAGACCAAATTCCATTGATTGTCCGCGTCCTGCAGATCGTGGACATCTGCGACGCGTTGACCAGCGATCGGTCCTACCGGCAGACCATGTCCCTCCCAGGCGCATTGACGGTTCTGTATGAAGAGGCTGCCCGGGGCTGGCTGGATGAAGACCTGGTCAGACAATTCGGGTCGATTGCAGCCGGTTCTGAAAGTCCGGCCGTGCTAGGGAATCGGAGGAGATCCCGACATTCACAGTGGGCCAAACGGAGCGCCGGCAGTTCGCGGGGACTGGTGAACCACAGAAGGGCCTAGATTTCCGCAGGAATTGTGGAGCAAGGAATTCAAGGCGCGAGTCTCGTCCACCACAGAATCTTTCCGACGATGCGCCAATTTCGGTCGGAACCGAGCGTCACACTCTCATAGTCCCTGTTTTCCGCCTCCAGTACTTCCACGCCCCGATAGCGACTGAACCTGGAAACACACAAGCCCTTATCCTTATGCCAGGCGACAACAATCTTTCCGTCCAGGTCGGCATGGCTCGCCTCTGAATAATCGACCGCCAGGATGTCGCCATCATGGATCAGAGGGCTCATGGAATTCCCTTTTACTCGCAAGCAACTTGTGGAAGCTGGGTGGGGGCACCAGGCTGCGGGCGCCGCGATCATGTCCTCCGGCGGGACTTTATTCAGATCGAGTATCTTATCCCCCTTTTCCCCAAGGGTCCCGGCCTTGACGCCCAAAAGCGGGATAGCCACCAGTTGCGTCTTCTTTTCGCTTCGCGCTTTGGCCCCGCTGCCTGCAACCACGATATCGAAATCGGGGAATGTGGATTTCGGAAATAGCCTCTTGCTGTCCGGCAGCACGCGCAATATGTTCGAGCTCTTCAGTCCTGCACGTTCCCAAAAATACCAGCAGTCCGGACCGCCCGCGAGTTCGCCCAGCTTGATGTAGCAGTCCGCAGGCGGTTCCTGGAGGCCGCGCTCCCAGCGGGAAACTGCCATCGCAGAATATTGCAACTGTTGTCCTAAACTCGATTGGCTAAGTTTCAAACGGCGGCGAAGCTTTTCGACACGATCCGCCCAATCTGGTAAACTGGCCCGTTTCGTGACTTTTCTTTTCATTGTACTCTTAACCCATTTGAGATAACATCAAAGTTCGAGCTGGAGCGGTCCCAACGCCCACTTCTCAGATCAGCCCAAGGAGAGACATGAGCCGTGACAAAAGGAATACTAGCACAACTCCTTATAATTTGGCGTCGCTCATCCGGGGGCTCTATGGCCGCGTTGCTCGTCAACTCAAAGTTGATCCTTCGTATGTGAGCCGGGTCGCGCGCGGCGAACGTCGATCCGATGAAATCGAGACCTCCCTGGAACGCGAGTTAAGGCGGATCATGGCGATGGTGAGAACCAACCATGACGGCGCAGGCCGGGACGGCCATAAGCGCGTCAGTACCAAGAGGAAGTCCAAGAAGAAGGCCAGTACGGATAAGCCTGCGGATTAGCCTGGAAATTGATGTAGTTACTGCTGCTGAGCTGGTTGCTGCGCTCGTTCGAGGATTGCCGGTGGTTCCGGCGGCGCAACTTTATTTTCATTGAGTTGCTCCCGCCCGTCATCGTCCACCGCCGGCCGCACCCGAACATCGACCGACAAACGCTGCCCCGCATGTCCTTTGTACACTCCCCGGACTGGCGCCACATCCCCGTAGTCACGCCCATACGCGACGCGAACGTGCTGCAATCCCAAAGGCTTTCCAAGGGTCGGATCGAGACCCATCCAGCCGGAACCCGGCAGGTAGACTTCCGCCCAGGCGTGCGACGCGTACCCACCAATTACTTCCTGGAGTTTGGCATCCGGCGACGCGGCACCTTCGGGAACCAGATAACCAGACACGTACCGTGCGGGAAGGCCCCGCTTGCGCACCACGCCGAGCAAAAGGTGTGCAAAGTCCTGGCAAACACCCGCGCCGACCGAAAGGGAATCCGCGATCGAGGAATTGACGTGGGTAGCGCCTTTTACGTACTTAAATCGCTCATGAATCAGATCGGAAGCCGCCTGGACAAATCCCGAAATTGTTCCGTCGCTGCTCCGGCTGGCAGCTTCAATCAGTTCGTCGAGTTGCGCGAGATGAGGCACGTATCCCGTAGGAACGAGGAAGTCGAGGTATTCTTCTTCAAGTTCCTCGCGGCGGTCGTCCAGTTCGGACAGCTTCATAATGGAAAACGGGAGTGCCGGCACATCATGCGCCAGCACGACGGACTCGGCTTCGATCTTCAGTTGATGATGCTCCGGCAGAATGTTGAACTGGTGAACCCAATTCCCGAAAATATCGCGATACGATGTGCCGCGGGAGGCAGGCGTGGTGACCAGGCGGAAAGACAGACAGCTCTGCGTCTCATCGTGGATCGGCCGCAACCGGACTTCGTTGTAGCTTTCCGATACGGGTCCGTCGTAGCGAAATTCCGTCGCATGCAGCAAATGATATCGGTTCATGCCACCACCGCGTAGTAGAAGTAGTTTCGGGCAATATCCTCGCCAATCGAACCGCACATTTGCAGAATGTCGTTCAAGTATGCATGTAATCCGAGATTGAAAATTTCTGTAATCCTGTCGTAGCGCAGGCGCTCGAGAACTTTTCCCGTGAGCCGTTCAGCTTCATTCGCGTAAGAACCCGCGCCCGTTCCGCTGATGGCGCGCAGCCCGGCCTGCACTTCGGTCATGCTGAATCGAATCGACCGCGGATGCAGCGGGTGCATGATCAGCATTTCCGCCACTTTTTCCGGCTCGATCGAGGAATGGTATTTCCTGTGATAGGCCTCATACGCCCCCACGGATTTGAGCACCGCCATCCATTGATGATTGTCCGCGCCTCCGATTTCCGCAGGGGCGTCGTACAGGATGTGATATTGCACGTCCACCAGCCGCGCCGTCATTTCCGCGCGCTCGATGAACCAGCCGATGCGCAGAAATTCCCAGCCGTCATCATGTGGAAGCGTAGCGTCGGTCACGCCGTGGAATCGGTGGCTTCCGAAACGAATGGCGTCGCAAAAACGGTGCGGGCCCGCGGCCATTTCCTCCGCAGGACTGAATCGATTCACGTCGAAGTAGAGGCTGTTGATGTCCTCCCACATCTCGCGTGAAATATAATCGCGAATGGTGCGGGCGTTCTCGCGCGCCTTGGCAATGCATTGCACGATGGAACTGGGATTATCCTGGCGAAACGCCAGAAATTCGAATACGGCATTGGCGTCCGCTTCGCCGAAAGACATCCGAAACCGTTCCTCCTCGCCCGCCATGACGATCAAAGGGTCCCAGTGCAAACGATACCGGTCCTTGGATTGCTCGAGGACGGTGTGGAAATTTACGTCGAGAATGCGCGCAGTATATTCCGCTCTCTCGATGTAGCGCGCCAGCCAGAACAGCGATTCCGCGATGCGAGACAGCATCTCAGTCCTCCCCGCAAAGGACCCAGGTATCTTTGCTGCCGCCACCTTGGGAGGAATTCACCACTAATGAGCCTCGTTGCAATGCCACGCGAGTCAGTCCTCCGGGCACGATCGTCACATCTTCTCCGTCGTAGAGGCAGTAGGGTCGCAAGTCCACATGGCGCCCTTCAATGCATCCAAGCGCGGGATCGTACGAAGGCACGCGTGAAAGCGGGAGGACTGGCTGAGCGATATAATTTCGAGGATCGGCCTTGATCCTGCGGCCGAACTCTTCGAGTCGCTCCCGATCCGCCGTGGGTCCCATCAGCATTCCGTAGCCGCCCGATTCCCCTACCGCTTTTACGACCAGCTCCGGCAGGTGCTCGAGCACGTAGGCAAGGTCTTCCTTTTTCGAACAAAGGTAAGTGTCCACGCTCCTCAGGATCGGTTCTTCGCCGAGGTAGTATCGGATAAATGCGGGAACGTAGGCGTAAATCGCCTTATCGTCCGCGACCCCGTTGCCGACGGCATTCGCCAGTGCCACGTTTCCGGCGCGGTAAGCCCCCATCAGGCCGGGGACGCCCAGTACCGAATCGCGGCGGAACGTCAGGGAGTCCAGAAATTCATCGTCCACGCGGCGGTAAATCACGTCCACGCGCTTGCAGGCCGTGGATGGTCTTCATGTACACGATTCCGCCGTCCACGATCAGGTCGCGGCCCTCGACGAGTTCAATGCCCATTTGCTGCGCCAGGAAAGCTGTGTTCGAAATAGGCGCTGTTGTAGATGCCGGGGGTGAGCAGGACGATTTGCGCGTCGTCTCCTCCCCTGGGAGACAGGCTGCGGAGGATCCGGGAGAGCATCGGCGGGATAGTGATTGACGGGCAGAACTTCATACTCGCTGAAACGCGTCCGGGAAAGTGCGCATCATGACCAGGCGATTTTCGAGCACGTAGGAGATACCGCTGGGCGTGCGCACATTGTCTTCGAGCACGCAAAATTCGCCGGTCTTGGAATCGCGCACCAGGTCGATGCCGCAGATATGCGTGTGAATCCCGCGAGGCACCTCGATGCCGATCACCTCGCGCATAAAATGCTTGCAGGAGTAAACCAGCGAGCGCGGGAATCTGGCGGTCCGCGAAAATGCGCTGCTTCCCATACACGTCCTGCAGGAATAAATTCAGAGCCACCACGCGTTGCGCCAGCCCGCGATCGATCCGCTGCCACTCCGAGTTCGGAATGATGCGGGGAATCAGGTCGAACGGAAACAGACGTTCCGTGCCCCGCCCGTCGCTGTACACGGTGAACGTGATTCCCTGGATCAGAAACGAAAGGTCGGCGTGCTGCCGGCGCTCCTCGAATTGCGATGGCACCATGGAAGCCAGCTTTTCGAAAATCTTGGCATAATGCGGGCGTGGCTGATCCGGGGCCGCGAACATCTCGTCGTAGAACGGCCCGACCTGATAATCCCCGAACAGCCCCTGAAGAGGCATTTTTGATGGCACCGCCGCCATGCTAGAACTCTAGCAAGGGTCCAAGCTTTCCGAGGCACCAAAGAATTCTATCGGAATCATCAGGAATATCGTGCTTCGCGCCGTCCTTAAACTGCTTCTTCTCTCGCGTCGCAGATTTGTAGTGCAGGTGTGAGCGGAGTGCGTTTTAGCAACCTGAAGCAATGAGGAATCGCGAGTAAATATATTATAAAGAGCAAGATAGAAGTATGGCGCTGAAGCGTCAGATTTGATATGTTTCCGGACTCAACCCTAACTATGACCAAAAAACTGATTTTCCTATGTATGGCTTTAATTCTTTGGATTTCCCCGCGCGCTGTGTCTGCGCATAAGCTCGGTCTAGGGCGATTCGACGCGGCTCTGGTCGCCCCCATGGTACGCTCTGACCCGGAGCGCATTGCTGCGCTGGAAAAACAAGTTGCCGAGGCCAAAGGTGAGGCAGATAACTCCTGGATGCTTACGAGTTCGGCGCTGGTGCTGCTAATGACCGGGCCGGGGCTGGCATTGTTTTATGGCGGGACTCGTGCGTAAGAAAAACGTGCTGGGGACCATGATGCAGAGTTTTGCCATGATGGCCCTGGTCACGATCATGTGGGGCATATTTGAATATAGCCTCGCGTTCGGAGTCGGGGAACAGTTTTATCGGCGGATTCGAGCACTTGTTCATGCGCGGTGTGGGCGGAGATCCCAATACCGATTACTCGGCGACGATTCCGCATCAGACATTCATGATTTACCAGCTCATGTTCGCGATCATCACGCCTGCGCTGATCACCGGTGCCTTCGCCGAACGCATGAAATTCAAGGCCATGTTGCTGTTCATGGCCCTTTGGTCCGTCATCGTGTACAGCCCGATGGCGCATATGGTGTGGGGCAAGGGCGGATTGCTGAACGCGGCGCTGGGTGGCCCGATCCCTACGCTTGGATTTTGCGGGCGGGCACCGTCGTGCACATCACCTCGGGTGTTTCCGCGCTGGTTTGCGCGCTCTATCTTGGCAAGCGCCTTGGCTATCCACGCGAATCCGTGCCGCCGCATAGCGTGGTCCTCAGCTTTATCGGCGCCTGTCTCGCTATGGGTGGGCTGGTTTGGATTTAATGCGGGCAGCGCGCTTTCCTCCGGCAGTCTGGCATCGAGTGCGTTCGTGGCGACGCATTTCGCCGCCGCAGCCGCCGCGGCGGGCTGGAGCTTGACCGAATGGAAGCGCAGCGGGAAGCCCAGTGCGCTGGGAGCGATTTCCGGCGCAGTGGCGGGGCTGGTGGCAATTACGCCGGCGTCAGGATTTGTCAAGCCCATGCCAGCCATGGTCATTGGTTTCATCGCGGGGATTGTGTGCTACTTGATGGTGGCTAAGGTCAAGGCGCGATTCGGCTACGACGATTCGCTTGACGCTTTCGGCGTGCATGGAGTTGGCGGAACGATTGGGGCAATCCTTACGGGAATCTTTGCTGTCAGTGCCGTGAATCCCATCCTGAAGGATTCGAGCGGAAACGTGCTCTCGCATCAGGCCTGATCGAGGGGAATCCGCATCAACTGGTGAATCAGCTCGTTGGCGTGGCGATTGCTTGGGCTCTGGGAATCGTTGGGACTCTTGCCATCTTATTCGTTGTCGACAATTGGTTGGGCTCCGCATTTCACCTGAGCACGAAATTCAAGGCCTGGACCTTTCGCAACATGGGGAGGAAGGGTATAACTGGGAGGCTTCGTAGCGATCAGATTTCCAGCTCGAATCGTGCCATTCTGTGAAGCGGAGTTCCCTCAGAGATTCCGATTCTGGCGGCATGATTCCCGGAGAGATCAGAAAAGCGCGCATGCCCACACAATCCCCACTCAGCAGTGAATTGAAGGACCTGTACGAAGCCGAATCCTCACGATTGCAACACGAGTTTTCCTCAACGAAAGATGGCTTGCGTTTTCTGCGGCAGCGATCGGCGCTGGTGGAATCCATCGTGCTCCGGCTCGTCGGGCAAATCCTTTCTCCTCGAGAATGCCGGACCTTCGAGAGTCGTACTGGTTGCCGTCGGAGATTTCGGGAGGCAATCGCTCTTTCCCTATTCGGACATCGATCTGCTTTTTCTCCTTGCCCCGCAAGACACCGGGGATAAATACACTGACACCATCGAACACTTGGCCCAGGGAATGCAAGCTGTGGGATTGAAGGCGAATATCGCGGAAAAGAATATCTCTGAATTCAGCGAGTTCAACTCCGAAGATGCCGAATCGATTTTATCCCTGCTCGATAGCCGTTTCCTTGCAGGAGACCAGGAATTTTTCTCTACCCTTCGAGACAATCTGATTCCGGAAGTAATGGCCCGGGAATCGCATGTCCTGGTGGAACGCCTGGCGGAGATGACGCGCAATCGTCATCGCAAATTTGCCAACACCGTGTTTCATCTCGAACCGAACGTGAAAGATGCGCCCGGCGGCTATCGCGACTACACCCTCGCCTGCTGGCTCGCGGCGATGTCCGCTGATGGAAAAGCAGCATGGCTGGCCTGATCCGGACAATCTATTTTCTCCCGCGGTCCGGGAAACGATGGACCAGGCGCTCTCGTTTCTTGCGTCCGTTCGCTGCTTTCTCCATCTTCGAAGTGGACGCGATGACAACATGCTGACCTGGGATGCGCAGTCCGAAGCGGCAGCCCAGAAAATCGGATCGCCCGATTTAACCTTCACGACCGCCACCGAGTGGATGCGAATTCTATTTCAGGCATGCCCGCGCGGTGGACCGGATCTTCGGCCAATTGCTCGAGGAAATGCCCGCGGCGCAGTCTCTGTTTTACCGCCAGCTGGAAACGTGGCGGACCGGCTTCTCCGATGCGGATTTTTCCGTCGTGGACGGATTGATATTTTTTCAAACGCCGGAAGATCTGTCCGATCCGGATTTATTTTTCCGCACGTTTCGGCTGATCGCGCAGCGCGGTTTCAAGCTCAGTCCGGCAGCCGAGCATCAATTGGAACAGGCGGCGCCCGCTTCTGGCGGGACGCCTGCCCCCGGGAAGCGCAATTTGGAATTTTCTTCAGGATGTGTTGCCGGAGTTGCATGCCGGGGACGCCTTGCGCGCTATGCACTCCCTTCATTTGTTGACCATGTTCCTGCCGGAGTTTCAGGGGATTGATGCGCTGGCCGTCCGCGATGTTTCTCATCGCTTTACCGTGGATGAACATACGCTTGCAGGCCATTGAAAACTTGCATGTCTTGCGACAATCCAAATCCAAATGGGACGAGCGCTATGCCGGAATCCTCGACGAACTCGACCAGCCGGAACTGCTGTATCTCGCGATCCTGCTTCATGACACGGGCAAAGCCGTCACGAGTTCAGGAACACATCCCGGAAAGCCTGGCGATCGCCAAAGGCGCGCCTCGAGCGTTTGGAACTTCCGGAGGCCGACCGGGAAACGGTCCTGTTTCTCATCGAGCGCCATCTGGACATGGCCGCAACCCTTCGCAGGGACATCTTCGACCCGCGCACGGTGGCGGCAGTTCGCGGAAAGCATCGGCTCGCCGGACCGCTTGAAAATGCTGTGCCTGTTTACGTACGCGGACATCAAGGCCGTCAATCCAGAGGCTCTCACGCCATGGAAAGCGGAGGATCTCTGGCAACTTTACATTGGCACTGCCAACTACCTTAACCGGACCGTGGACGAGCGCGTGCACGCGGATGCGAACGATGAGGTCCTGAACCACCTGCGCTCGCTGGCTCCGGCGGCGGGGAAGAACCTCCAGACGTTTCTCGATGGCCTGCCGCGTCGATATCTGCGTACGCATCCGGTGGATGAAATTCTGCGGCACTTCGAAATGGCCAACCGGCTGGGTCAGGACTCCGGTGCAGCTGGCGCTTAAGCGCAGCCGCCACTGGTATGAATTGACCGTGGTGACGACGGATCGTCCGTTCCTGTTTGCCACCGTGGCGGGAGTGCTGGCCGCCTGCGGAATGAACATTGGAAAAGCCGGCGCCTTTTCCAACGCCAGCGGCACAGTCGTGGACACCTTCTTCTTTACCGACCGTTTTCGAAGGCTGGAAATGAACCTGCCGGAATGGGAGCGGTTCAAGGGAACGGTGCACGACGCCCTTTCAGGAAAGCAGGAGATGAATCGCATCTTGCGGGAACGCCTGTTGGCGGACAGGGACAGCTCGGGCAAGAGCACCGAAGCGGCGCAGATCCAGTTTGATGATACCTGCTCCGCTCACAGCACGCTGATTGAGGTCATAACGCAGGATCAGCCCGGCTTGTTGTACCGGATCAGTTCCGTCTTCTCCCACCAGAACTGCAATATCGAAATCGCACTGATTGATACCGAAGGTCACACGGCGATCGACGTGTTTTACCTCACTTCTTCGGGCGGAAAGCTCACTCCCGAGCATCAGGAACGGTTACGCGAATCTTTGCTGAAGGAACTGGCCGGGCAATAGCGGAGCCCTTCTTGTTCGCAGAAAGCTTGTTGAGTGCCCGGCATCGCGGTGATCGACAATCCTCATCCAATTAATTGGAATTTGTCGTATATTAGTAGTAGCAGGAAGTATGGGCAAAACAATCGCCATGCTTGGAGGCATTCCATGGTTTTGAAGCGTTCCTCCGATTTGAAGTATTCTGACATTACCCCACGCGAGATCTATATGAATCGCCGCAAATTTCTCTATGGAATGGGGTTAGCGGGAGGGCTGGCCCTGGCCGGCAGGGGCCTGGGAAACCTGTTGAGTCCCTCAATCCGTGCCTATGCGTCCACCAAGCTTGAATGTCGCATTGAAGAGCCCTTTCAGCACGACCGAAAAAATGACGACGAAAAGTATGTCGCCAGCTATAACAATTACTATGAGTTCGGCACCGAAAAGGGCGATCCCGCGAAGAATGCGCAGAAATTTGTGACCTCGCCGTGGAGCGTTTCCGTCGAGGGCGAAGTCGCGAAGCCGCGCAAGTTTACGATGGACGAAATCCTCGAACTTGCGCCGCTGGAAGAACGAATCTACCGGCACCGTTGCGTGGAGGCCTGGTCCATCGTTGTGCCGTGGATTGGCTATTCGTTCAGCACGCTGGCGAATCTGGTGGAACCGACGTCCAACGCCAGTTTTGTGGCCTTTGAAAGTTATTTCGACAAGAAGCAGATGCCCTTGTGGAGGCTACGCCGGGATTCAGCTTCCTTATGTGGAAGGATTGAGGCTGGACGAGGCCATGCATCCCCTGGCGCTGCTCTCGTGGGCATGTATGGCGAAACACTGCCGAACCAGGATGGCGCGCCGGTCCGCATGGTGATCCCCTGGAAGTATGGATTCAAGAGCATCAAGTCGCTGGTGAAAATAAAATTCGTCAAGGATCAGCCGCCGACAACCTGGAACATTACCAATTCCCATGAATACGGCTTCTATTCCAATGTGAATCCGAAGGTGGACCATCCCCGCTGGAGCCAGGCCAAAGAGCGCCGATTGCCCGATTTCTTTAGAAGCATGCCGACACAGATGTTCAACGGCTATGGAGACCAGGTGGCCAGCCTTTACAACGGCATGGACCTGAAAAAGAATTTCTAAACGGATCCCGACCATGAATTCTATTCTTGACGAATAAATGGACGAAGGTGGTCGTGTTTCTGGCCTGTCTGGGTCCGCTGGGCTTGCTGGTTTGGGAAGGCCTCCACGGCGACTGGGGCGCGAACCCAACGCAATTCCTGGAGCACGCCACCGGAGACTGGATCCTACGGTTTGTCGCAATTACGCTGGCGATCTCGCCTCTGCGGAAGATTCTTGGACTTGCCACAACTTGATTCGTTTCCGCCGCATGCTGGGGTTGTTTGCATTTTTCTATGGTTGCATTCACTTCAGCATTTACGTCGGACTTGATCAGATGCTGGACCTTCAGCGGCATCTGGGCGGACGTGATGAAACGGCGTTACATCACCGTTGGATTTACGGGTTTTGTTCTGATGATCCCTCTCGCCGTAACTTCCACGGCGGGATGATTCGCGGTTGGGTGGCCGGCGCTGGTCAGATGTTGCACCGGGCGATCTACCTGACCGCGATTGCCGGCGTGATCCATTTTTACTGGCTGGTGAAATCGGATGTCCACGTACCCCTTGAATACGCAGCCATTATGGCAATTTTGCTGGGCTGGCGGGTCTACGTCTGGTTTACGGGGCCTCGACGGCACGCCCCCGTGAAGACGGTAACCCCTAAGCAGTCGACGACCCCAGCGGTAGATTAGATCCCGCCCAATATTTGCCTTTTTTTACTCGCCACAGCTAGAATTGGGCTCCCAGGGGATTTGCAAGAAGGGCTTTTATTTCCGCCGTGGCGCAAACGCAGTCTACTAATCCGGAGAAGGTCGGCCTTCCTTATTGGATGAACCGCGTCCTGGAAGAACATTCCAAGCTCGGCGGTGAGTTGCCCGCGGAGCCTGTGCATGATCTGCGGGTTGCGTTGCGCCGCTGCATCCTCATCGCCGACGTGATGAAGGACCTCGATCCCGGAGGCGACTGGAAGGCCATGCGAAAAGCAGGGCGCCGGATTTTTCACCGGCTTGGCGCGCTGCGCGATACCCAAGTGCTCGCCGAATGGATCGAAAAACTTGGCCCGCCGGACGACCCTTCGACGGAATTTGCTGCTCGAATCATTGAAGGAAAATTTCCAAATCGATCAGGCCGACGCACAGGACGCGGCTAAGCAATTCGACCGCAAGCAGTGGCGCAGCTGGATGAGGGAGCTGTCGGGTCACTACCGCCATGTCGCGTCCGATCGGCCCGCCTGCGAGTCGCTGCTGCTCGAGATCTGGGAGACGGTGCAGGATCTTCATCGGCGGGCGCGGAAGAATGGGAGCCGTATCGCCTACCACCGCCTGCGAGTGGGACTCAAAAAGTTTCGATACGCAGTCGAGAATTTTCTGCCGTCGATGTATTCCGGCTGGGCGCCCGATCTGAAATTTCTGCAGGATTTGCTGGGAGAAGTTCACGACCTCAGCGTTCTGGAACAAACGATCGCGAAAGATAAACGTCTTTCCGATGAGATGATCCGCGCCGCCTGGCTCAAGAAGCTGGAAGACGAGCGTCTGTCCAGGTTGCAGCAATATCGCGCGAAGATGGCGGGGAAAGCATCCCCTCTCTGGACCTGGCGCGAGGGATTGCCGGCGGAAAGGGAATTGCGGTCTGCAGGACTATCGCGGCTTGCGGAATGGGCCTATTTTTTGACGCCCGATTTCTCGCGCGTCCGCCGCACCGCGAAACTCTCGTTGCAACTTTATGATGGTTTTGCCAACTGCGGTCTAATTGCACGGGACGCAAACATCGGAGAACGCTCCATTCTCCAGGCGGCCGCGCTGCTTCAGGAAGTGGGGCATTCTAAGAAGGGCAAAGCGCACCACAAACATTCCTATCGGATGATTCGCAACATTGCGGCGCCCCCCGGATGGTCGAAGAGAGATCTGGAGATTGCCGCACTGATCGCCCGGTTCCATCGTCGCGCGCTGCCTCGCCCGGACCACAAAATTCTTGAGGACGCAGGAGTTTTCCGCTGCGGCAATCGGTGATGCTGCTGGCCGCTCATTTTACGATTTGCGAACGCGTTTCACGGGAAGCCTTATCGGGCGATCCGCCGCCTGGAAGTGGAAGATTGTGCCGGCGTAATTGTTGTGCGCGCCGAGGGTTTTCCGGAGCGCGATCCCCTCAGTCCCAAACTGGCAGCCGCAAGACGCCTGATGGAATTTGCATGGCAACGTCCCGTCCATATCCTCGCGCCCGGCACCCGGATGGTGTCCCCTCGAATCCTTCGCCCTGCGACGCGCAGCGACGCCGCATAAGTAGCACATGCTTTTTATCCTGAGCGCCGCGAAGGACAGCTTGCGTGATTTTGTTCTTAGAAGCCAAATCAAACCCGCACGCGCAGAAGCCTTTGCAGCTGATACCCGACATCTTGTATCGCCCGGGGCCTTATCCGAAAGGCCCTCGAGCCATTTGAGGCGTTCTTTGCGCGCGGATTGTCTGAGTGGAACAGGCTTCAGCCTGTTTTCTTTTGGTTTCCGCTACTTACGGGGAAAACCAAACCCACACAGGCTGTCCTTCGCGGCGCTCAGGATGAAAAGCATGTGCTATTGCAGTTTAGAACGCGAATCGCAGGGAAAACTGCATATCACGCGGATCTTGTGCGCTGGTAATCGCACCGAAGCTTGATGCCGTGCTGAACGTCCTGCCGGCCCCGACAGGCGCGTTGAAGTTGGGGTGATTGAAGAAATCAAAAATGTCCAAGCGGAACTGCAGGTTCATATTTTCGCGGACAGGAAATTCCTTTTGAAGTGTTGCGTCGAAGTCGTCGAGCCCGGGTCCGGTCACAATATCACGGCCCGCGTTGCCGTAGGTAAACGGAGCGGGCATCGAAAGCAGGACGTATTGAACCATTGCGCCGGCGTTTTCGGGCCACTGTTGGGATTGCAAGTCAGATTCGGCCGTTGCGATGGCGCGGACAACGGCTCTCCGTTGTTGGCGACGTCTGTTGAGAGGTTCACCGTAAAGGGCGACCCGCTTTGCTAGTGTCCAAATCCCTCCCACCTGCCACTCGCCAAACGCGGTGTGAATCCAGCCTTGCGAATTTTTCAGGAACGGGAATCTGATAGAGGAAATTGGTGACGAAACGATGCCGGTGGTCGAAATCCGACAGCCCCTTTTCCGCTGCCAGATTCGCAGGGATCCTGAGGAAAGTTGGGCCCGGCATTGTCCGCCCCGGGGTTGGACGCATCATCCAATGCTTTGGACCAGGTGTAGTTGGAATTGACGACTCAGGCCGCGCCAGAGCGCGCTGCGTAAACGTAAGCGCCAGCGCGTTATACTTTTCCCATCCGTCCCATGTGACCGACGCGAAACCGCTCATCGCCGGAATAGGGCGCACGTGAAGCGGCCCGGCGGGCAGCGCATTGTCCGGAAATAGATTCTGATAGGTCTCGTTGTCGGCATGGACCGTATACGATCCAATATACTGCGCCTGGAACGACGTGGTGGAGGAGAGACTCCGCTCGACGGACAGATTCCAGACGTTGTTGTATTCAATCTTGTAATTGTGGTTGATATTATTCGCGCTGAAGGAGCCCGAGGAGCGGTAAGAATATTTTCCGTATTGTAGACCGGACATTTCCGGCCACCAGGCGTGTTATTCACCGTCTTGGCGAAATAAAAGGGCAAGTTCAGCGCGGCGTTTTGAATTATGCTGTATGCCGCCTGGTTGGTATAGATTCCAAATCCCGAACGGATCACGGTCTTGTGGTCCGGCAAGGACCAGGCCAGTCCAATCCGCGGCGCCAGACCGCAACGGGCGCGACTGAAGCAGGCTGTTATTCCAGCCCGGCCTGCGCGGATGTAAGGACGGAATGCTGGATGGAATGTTACCCATGAGAGCGGCAGCCGTAGGTGAAATCTGACCTTGATTGTTGCTGGCGATGACGACTCGCTCCGCCGGGAACCAATGTATTTATGATGGCCATGTTGTTATTTGCGTCCGTCACGTTCTGGTTGTATTCGTAGCGGAGGCCGATGTCGAGCTTGAGGCTGGAAGTAATCTGCCAGCCGTCCTCAATGTAGAAGTGCGCCCAGTTGGTGCGGCCCAGTAAATTCCCTCGCCCTTGCACTGCCCCCGACCCTTGATTCGGGTGCCCCCAGCAGGAAATCCCCCAGGGCATTGCCCGTCCATTTGCCGGTGAATTGGAACGTTCCCCTGGCATTCTGAGCGTTCACCGGATCGAAATCCAGGTGGAAGAAGTAGCCGCCAAATTTCACCGTATGAGTTCCGATGGTGCCAGATGACGTTGTCGTATATCTCGTAGTTGTTGTCCTTTCGTGTGACGTACTGCGTCGATTCCCCCAACGTGGAAAATCCGGTTATGGTTACGTCAGGAAAGCCACTGTCCAGAGGATTGGCGCTCACACCTTGCAGCCCATTTAGCGTGGCAAAATTGGTACCCGCATTGGGGCTGATTTCTCCCCCGCCAACCCACATCCAGCCAAATCGTCAATTCATTGAGCCAAGACGGACTGAAGACATGGTTCCAGGTCGCTGAGAGGTTGTCGGTATGCGTTCGAAGGATTGTACCCAAATGCAGGAAACAACGCTTCATTGAGCGCTGCCGATCCGAAGGGAAGGAATTGGTTGGCATCGAAAATAGATGCGCGAACGAAGACATTGTCGCTCGCACTAAATGTATGGTCGATCCGGGCGTTGTACTGGTTCACGTCCATCGGGGAGAGGGCCGTGAGCGTTCAGATTGTTGCTCGCCGTCAGCCCGGGCGTCGGCATGGGAATTTTTGCCAGCAAGGCGGCGGCTACGGGATCGATCGGTGGGGATGGTATCGTTCGGGAACATGGTCGTCGTGCCCGGCATGTTGACCGTAATCCCGGATCCCGTGAAGTTGCCAGTGCGTTCCAATCCGGTCGGAACGGCGAATAACTGAGTTTGAGACTGGCGGATCCGTACGCCCTCGTAGTCGAGGAAGAAAAACGTCTTGTCTTTCCGAATCGGGCCGCCAAACGATGCGCCGAATTGGTTTTGCTTGAAAGGAGGCTTGGAAGCTGTGGGCGAAACGAAAAAGTTCTTCGCGTCGAAGATGTTGTTTCGAATAAATTCGAACGCGCTGCCATGGAAACTGTCACTCCCGGATTTCGTGATGACGTTGATGATCGCCCCGGATTTTCCGCCAAACTCCGCGTCGTAAGATGTCTGGTCGATGCTGACTTCCTGAATGTCGTCCACCGATGGGCTCAAAACCAAGGTTATTAAAGGCTTCGTCCGTCACCGACACGCCATCGACGAGATACAGGTTATGCCCGCCACGCTGTCCCAGAATCCCGAAGGTTTGTCCCGTTTGTTGCAGCGCAGAACCTCGCGTGCCCGCCGGCGGGTTCGTCACCCCTGGCGATAATCCGACCAGATCGATAAATTCACGTCCTTTGAGGGGCAGATCGATGACTTGTTGCTGCTCGATAGTGTCTTTGATGGCGGCAGATTCCGTTTGCAACAGTCCTGCCTCACCGGTCACGGTTACGTCCTGGGTTTGTTCGCCCAGTTCCAGGGAGAATACCAGCCGCAGATGGTCTCCCGCGTGTACGGTGATGCTGGGTTGGACGGCCTGTTTGAACCCTGGAACATTTGCAGTCAGTTTGAACTCACCGACAGGAAGCTGTGCAATCAGAAATTCCCCGGACGCGTTGGACACAGCAGTAAACTTCAATTGTGTGCCGGCCTCGGTGGCTACGATCGCGGCGTTGGGGACCGCCGCGCCGGAGGGGTCCTTTACCTGGCCCGTGATTTCCGCCGTGTTCATTTGTCCGAACGCGGACGATGCGGTCAACACAAAAATGCCGGCCAGAGCGACGAGAACGCCGAAGGTCTTTGTGGATGCGCTACTTGCGGGAGTGCCGCAGGACGAAAGATTTCGGGAGACTGGCAGGCGGTTCACAGTGCGCTCCTGGGCATGAAGGATCCTCTCGTCCATTGTCTCTAGTAAGGAAAGCCATGCCGGGACCAGCGTTAGAAATGCGACAAATGCAAACCACCCATGAAAGGCCCCGGAACCCAAACCATCAAAATCTGCGATTTTGAAATTACACCCGAATACCGAAGCATTGCTGTAAGGAGGTTGTAAAATGCATCGAATGGTGTGACATAGGAATTGCGCAGCCCAACTGCGAGTACCTGATGGTTCGACAGCAACACCTAAGTCTTATTTCAACAGAGGGTTAGGGAAGGAAGGGTGTTCACGAAGTAACAGCCTGCGTCGCCTTGGCGTCTGTCTGCCGGACGGGATGTTCCAAATAAGGCAAGTGGAGCGTGAATGTGCTTCCCCGCCCTGGGGTGCTCTTTACCGAGAGCTGACCTTTCATGGATTCCACAATGCTTTTGGCGAGCGGGAGGCCCAGGCCCGTGCCGTGGATTTGAGCGGCCGTCACAGAAGGACTACGATAGAAGGGCTGGAAAATATGCGGCAATTCCCGCGGATCGATGCCAATTCCGTGATCCGAAATACTGATTTGGATTTCCTTCCCGCTCAATCCATGCTCCGTTATCCGCGCCTGAACGCCAATCCATCTCTGGTCGCTGCCGTACTTCAACGCGTTCGTAATTAGGTTCTGCACGCTGCGGGAAAGCGCGGAGAGATCGCCAAGGACCCGCGGCAGGTTCGGTTCCACGTTCATATCCACGCGAAAATTCGCAGCTTGAATCAACCCCGCTGTGCTGGAAAGCGCCGCCTCCAGGATCTCCGTCACCTCGAGGGGGCGGATACTATAACGCTGATGGCCCTCCCGGATGGCCGCGAACAGCAGAATTTGCTCCACCATCTCAAACAGTTTCCGGGCCTGCGCGCCGATCACGGACCCGTACTGTTCGAGCTGCTGCCTTCCCTCGACAACACCGTGCGCAATGTTCTCCGCCGCGGAGCTAATGACCGTCAGCGGCGTCCGCAACTCATGAGAAACCGCCGTGACGAAGTCCATCTGCAACTGGGCCAGACGTTGCGCGCGCGTGCTGGTGATGATCAGGATGGCGATACTGATGACCAGCAAGAGCAGCACCCCAAAACTGATCGCCAGATCGCGCCGTCGGGAATCTGCCACGAACGCCCCCAGCGGCCCTCCCCGGCGATGCCGCAAGACCAAACGCCAGTCCTGGTCATTCGCCTGTTGAACTAAGGGAAACCAGGTAATTCCTACTGACGCGGCGGGCCCTTTGTTTTCCGTGGATGTATGAAAAATCTGGACCGGCGATCCTTGAATGCCGTTCTGGACCCGTCCAAAAATGTTCATCGTGCCATCGGCGTCAGCCACTTCCTGCTTTCCGAAATCCGAGTCGGAGGAATAAATCACGCGTTGAGGGTTGCTCCCGGCAACCACGGCAACCTGATAATCCAGTCCTTCCATGCCGCGAAAATATCGCTGCGCGAGGTCTGGAAGAATCTGGTTTTGAAAATTCTCTTGATTCAACGCGACGACCAGCCAGTCCATTTCCCGGGAACTGCCACCCTGCGGGCCCGTGTTGGGGGAATCGGCGCGCGCGATTGGACGGACAAGCGCCGGGATGCGTGATTCAAATCTCCAGCCGTCCAGCGGACCTCCTGAATAGAACAAGTCGGCGAATTCTCTGTTCGTGGCTGGCGATGGCGCCTCTTGATTTTCATTCCCACGAGCTGGTGCAGCGGATGGGGCGGGTGTCTCCCGCAATTCCTGGCGTAATGCAGCGAAATTCGGCGGCAAGGGAACGCGCTCAAAATGGCGACTGGTCGGATCGATTCGCAGGGCGCTGGAATCCGGTCCTTCCGTGAATCTCAAGACGTACACATTGGAAACCAGGTCGGGGTGCGCCGTTGTTTTTTTCCACTCGGCGAACCCGCGGGCGTACTGGCCCCAGTCGGCCTGTGTGTCAATCTCTGGATCGACGCGCATGGCGATACAAATTTCGGAAAAATCCCGGAAGAGATCGAGATGCCAATTGATCATCGACATTTGCAGGCTGTCCGCGAGGCGGCTGCTGGTAGCTTCACTGACCTGGTTGCTCCAGCGGTACTGCAGCGCCGCGAGTACGATGACCACGACCGTGGCGAGAATCACCATGGCGATCGTAAACGTCCGTTCTTTAATGGGTAGTCTCATGATGCGCCCGGCACGAACTTACGTGCCGAAAACCCTTACGCCTTGAACTTGTAGCCGAGTCCTTGCACTGTCAAAATGTACTGCGGCTGCTTTGGGTCATTCTCCAGCTTCTGGCGCAAGCTGGCAACATGGACATCTACGGTGCGTGTATACATGTCGGCGCTATATCCCCATACCTGCTTCAATAATTCGTCGCGCGAAAGCGTCGCTCCCCGGTGCTCAATGAAATACCGCAGCAACTGGAATTCGCGGGCAGAGAGATTCACACTCTTTCCGTCCCGCGTCGCTTCCGTCCCCAGCAGGTCGACGCGAACGGATCCAAATTCAGAGACGCCGGCCTGGACTGCAGGACGAATAGGGGCGCGCCGGAGCAGCGCCTCCACGCGGGCCACCAGCTCCTGCATGTGGAACGGCTTGGTCACGTAATCGTCAGCGCCGATTTTCAATCCATTCACTTTGTCGCTGGTCTGCCCGCGAGCCGTGAGCATCAGGATGGGAGTGATCAGACCGGCCTTGCGGATGTCCCGGCACACGTCGAACCCGCTTTTCTTGGGCAGCATAACATCGAGGATAATCAGATCGAAGGGAAGCTGTGTCGCCTTCTCGTACCCTTCGTCTCCGTTGGCGGCGCACTCGACGCCATACCCTTCGCTTCGCAGGCGGTCGCCAACCGTCATGCGCAAGGCCTCTTCGTCTTCGACAAATAGCACATTACCGTGCATGCGGAATCCCTGTGGGCATCAACTTACGGTTGGCGGGCTCTATGCGAAGCCCGCACGCGGTAATACTACTTCGTGGGACGTTTCCCCTATCCTGTGGGGTTACGTCACAATGGTACCAATCTTGACACTCTTTCTTGCCCGGTGCTAGCCTCAATACTGTAATATAGATGTGTCGGACTTTGATGATGCGATTGACCAAACCAAACCGAGACAGAAGTCATGGGTTTGCCTGCTGCCTGCTTTTGTCGGCGGTCCTTGTCCTGGGCATTGTCCAGTGGAGTTTCCTGCCGCTTTTGGTTCAAAGTACTCCGCTTTCGGGCAGAGCGATTCTGGAAGTTTCCGGCAACCACACATCGAAATTCGCCGCCCCTTTTAAATATCTGTTCGGAGACTCCCTGAACCTATTCCTTGCCCGAACAAGTGTTTCCATATTCAGGATTACCCCGACTCTTGTCCGTCAATTGCAGAAATCAACCTCCGAGCGCGATGACTTTTTTTTCTCCCACCGTCAATTCCGGGCGCCACCTGCCATTTAAGCACATGCGGGAAATTTTTCCGCGAATTTCCACGATCTACATTTAGCATAGGCCTAACATTTTCAAGCGATTGCTCACGTCCATGTTCCGGAGCGAGAGGCCTGCTGTGAACGTATAGCCCATGCCAGGTAACTTTCCATTCAGGAGATCCTGATGAACAAAAGCCATTTGGAACCTCTGGTACTCGAGAAATTGCAAAGCCTGGACACTTGTAGCGTAGCGAACGCCATCGAATCCTTTCACGTGCGTCTGCGCAATTCTGGATTTACCGATTCCGCCATCCACTGCATATTTCCAGAGTTACCTACGATGGTCGGTTATGCGGTAACCGTGCGAGTGCGCACATCCGACCCGCCGATGGAGGGAGACAGCTATTACTACCGCCTGGATTGGCTCGATCATGTATTGAGTGTTCCGCCGCCACGAATCCTGGTTGTAGAGGATTTGGACCGGCACCCCGGTGTGGGCTCCTTCATCGGCGATGTCCACGCGAACATCCTGCTCGCATTGGAATGCAAAGGAGTGGTGACCAACGGGGCGGTTCGCAATGTAAACGAGATCGAGGCGCTTCGCTTTCAGATGTTTGCAGGCAATTTATCGGTTTCGCACGCTTTTGCTCATATCTTCGATATCGGTACACCTGTGGAAGTTGGCCACATGCACGTCCGGCCGGGCGACCTGCTTCACGGCGATCGCCATGGAGTTCAAACGATTCCGTTGGAAATTGCTCACAAGATTCCTGCGGTCGCGCAGGAGATGATCGAACAAGAGCGGGAAATCATTCAATTGTGCCGTTCCGCGGAGTTCAGCATGGGAAGGCTTCGGGCGGACGTCGCCGCACTAAGATCCAAGAGGAATGCGCTCAGAGGAACCTAAGTGTAGTGTCTGGCATCTGAGAATTTGGAGGGCATCCAGTGAGACTTATGAAGACTCGAAATCTCGTGCTGTGTGTCGTGATCGCCGGCCTTGCCAGTAGTTGCGGCGGAACTCGCAAAGCGGACGCAGACGATACTGCAAACGCACCCTCTGCTGCGGTAGTGAAAGTGGCGCGGCGGGATATCGCCGACAATTTGGAGATCGCATCGGAATTTCTTCCTTTCCAGGAGGTCGATGTCTACGCGAAGGTATCCGGCTATATCCAGAAACTCAACGTGGACTACGGGACGCATGTGAAACAGGGACAGGTCCTGGCCGTATTGGAAATTCCGGAATTGCAACAACAACTCCAACAAGATGAGGCCTCCGTCCGGCGCAGTGAGCAGGACCTGGCGCGCGCGCGCGAAGAACTCAACCGCGCGCAATCTGCCTACACCGTTGCGCACCTTACCTATACACGGCTGGCCGACGTGCAGAAATCCCGTCCGGAACTTGTCGCTCAGCAGGAAATCGATGTGGCACAGGGTAAGGACCTGGAAGCAAGCGCCGGGGTTTCGTCTGAAAAGGATGCTCTCGCCTCGGCGGAACAGGGCTTGCAGGTTGCCAAGGCAACTCTCGGGAAAGACCAGGCCTTGTACGATTATGCGCGCATGACCGCTCCCTTTGACGGTATTGTGACGCAACTCTATGCGTTCACCGGCGCGCTGCTCCCCGCAGGAACGGCATCGACGAATAAGGGCGAGTCTGCTCTTTGCCGCCTGTCGGAGAATGATCTTCTCCGCCTGGTAATCCCAGTTCCAGAAAGAGCAGTCTCCAGCATTCGGGTCGGCGAGACCGCCGCAGTAAATGTCTCGGGTATGAATCGAACCTTTGAAGGAAAAATCGTCCGCTTCTCCGATCAAATCGACATGACCACTCGGACGATGCACACCGAAGTGGATGTTCCCAATCCCAAATATGAACTTGTCCCCGGAATGTACGCATCCGTAAAAATTCCACTCCACGCCGCTGCAAAAGTCCTGACCGTGCCGGTGCAAGCCGTGCAAATCACCGGTGAGGGAAAAGGCGTAGTACTGGTTGTGGCGCAGGGCAACAAGATCGAAAGGCGCGAGGTGGCGCTGGGACTGCAATCAGCCACGGATGTCGAAGTCACCTCAGGTTTGCAGGAAAACGAATCCGTAATCTTCGGAAGTCTCGCGCAGTACCGGCCAGGCGAGCTCGTCATACCCAAGCCTGTCGAACCATCGCGCATGGAATAGGAGAAACGCATGCCCTCTTTTGCTGTCCGGCACCCGTACCTGATCGTTGTATTTTGCCTCTTTGTCCTTGTATTGGGGTTGACCAGCCTCGCCCGTATGCCGGTAGACATGTTTCCTCCTATCAAAATCCCTGTCGTATTGGTGGCGACATTTTATAGCGGGATGCCACCGCAGCAGATCGAGGCCGACATCACCGACACATTTGAGCGCTTCTTCACCCTGGCAAGCGGTGTGGACCACATGGAGTCGCGGTCGTTACCGGGCGTGAGCCTGATCAAAATTTATTTCCAGGCAGGGACGGACGCCGACGCGGACGTCACACAGATTTCCAATCTGGCCATGGCGGATTTGCGAAGACTCCCCCAGGGAACTCTGCCTCCCGTGGTGCTGAAAGTGGATGCCTCCAGCCTGCCCGTATGCCTGCTGACCGTGGAGGGCGAAGGGTTAAACGAAACCCAACTCCACGACATCCTGCAGTTCCAGATTCGCAACCAGGTTGCCGGCGTCCCGGGAGCAACCGTGCCGCCTCCGTACGGGGGCAAGTACCGGCAAATTATGGTCTACGTGGACCCGCAGAAATTGCAGGCCCACGAGTTGAGCCCCATGGACGTGGTTCGAGCAACGAACTCATCCAACTTGATCTTGCCTGCCGGCGACGTGCGCCTCGGACCTATCGACTACAACATCTACACGAACGCACAGGTCGCGGATGCGAAGAGCCTCAATGACGTGCCTCTCAAGACCGAGGGACAGAAATCCGTGTTTATTTCAGACGTCGGAAAAGCAGTGGATGGCGCGGCCCAGCAATACAATATCGTGCGCGTGGACGGACAGAAATCCGTGTACGTGGCAGTCCAGAAGCAGGGAGGTGACACCAACACGATCGCGGTGGTGGACGGGATCAAGAACGCCATCAAAAATCTGCGCGATATTCCCTCGCAGTTGAAAGCGTATGTCACCTTCGATCAGTCTGTATTTGTGAAAGAAGCCATTTCCACAGTGTTGCGCGAAGGCGGCATCGGAATCCTCCTGACCGGGGCGATGATTCTGGTCTTCCTGGGAAGCTTCCGCGCTACGATCGCTGTCTTCCTATCCATCCCCATTTCGGTGTTCATTACATTTTTCATCCTGCACAGCGCTGACAAATCGATCGACGCCATGGTGCTCAGCGGCTTGGCGCTGGCGTTTTCCCGGTTGATCGACGACTCCGTGGTGGTGATTGAAAACGTCTACCGCCACCTGGAGATGGGCGAAGACCCGGAAACCGCGGCCGTCAAGGGCGCGAACGAAGTTGCACTGGCGGTCCTGGCGATCATGCTCGTTGCCGTGGTCGTTTTCTTTCCAGTGACCTTTCTGTTTGGCGTAAGCCAGTATTTATTTGGCGCGCTGGCGCTGGGAGTCGTGCTCGCCCTCTTCGCCTCATATTTCGACGCGGTGACGGTCGTGCCATTGTTTTGTGCGAAGTACCTTAAGGCCATTCATGAACACCAGGAGGGACAGGAGGGAGCAAAAAAGTCCTGGGGGCAAAAATTTCATGCCGGGTTTAATGCGAAATTCGAAGTGATGTTGAATTTTTACGAAAAATGGGTCCGCGTTGCTCTCGAGCGTCCAGCTCTGGTCGTCGTGGGATTTCTGATAATTTTCTGCCTCTGTTTCCTCTTGGTTCCCTTCGTGGGAGTCTCTTTCTTTCCGCGAACTGACGCCGGTCAATTTGTCATCAACGTGAAGGCGCCTACCGGAACGCGGATTGAGTTGACCGAAGAATATGTGAAGCGCGTGGAAGATATCGTACGCCAAATCGTTCCGGCCAGGGAACTGGAAACCGTCGTTTCCAATATCGGCCTGACTCCCGACCTTTCCTCGCTGTTCACGCCGAACTCGGGTATGCACACCGCGTTTGTTCAGGTGGGGCTGAAGGAAGACCACAAAGAAAGCAGCTTCGTATATATGGACGAAGTGCGCGCGCGCGTCGCTTCGCAAATCCCGGAGTTGCGAACTTATTTTCAGTCCGGCGGCCTGGTGGATGCCGTTCTCAACCAAGGCGCTCCGGCTCCGATCGACGTTCAGGTGAGCGGGATCGACCTTCGCGCGGATGATCGCGTTGCCCAGGACCTGGCACGCCAGTTCCGGGCGATTCCCGGCGTGTCGGACGTCTATATCCCCCAGGATTTGGACTATCCCGCCCTGCAGGTGAATGTGAACCGGGCCCGGGCCAGCGAACTGGGCCTCAATCCTCAAGAAGTCATAGACAACCTGATCACCTCTCTGACCTCGAACGCGATGATTGCTCCCGGTTACTGGGTGGATCCGAATAGCGGCAACAACTACTTTGTCACGGTTCAATACCCGGAAAATCAATTGCACTCCGTCCAGGATTTGAAGGCCATGCCGCTGCGCGGTATCGGCTTGAAACTTCCGACCTACCTCAATGAAGTCGCGGACGTGAGTGTGGTGCAGTCCCCGACGGAAGTGGATCACTATCAACTGCAGAGGTCCATAGACATCTATGTGGCAACCGCCGGAGAAGATTTGGGGAAGCCCGCCGCCGCGGTTTCGAAGATTATCGCCAACACCAAACTACCGACGAACTTGCGCGTCAACATGCGCGGGCTGGTGGTGACCATGCAGAATTCGTTCCGCAGCTTTGGCATCGGACTGGTCCTGGCCATCTTGCTGGTGTATTTGATCCTGGTCGCGCAGTTCTCGTCCTTCACCGACCCCTTCCTGATCGTGCTGGCCGTTCCCACCGGCCTCATCGGAGTCATCCTCACCCTGGTCTTTACGGGGACGACGTTGAACATTCAATCCCTGATGGGCATCGTCATGTTGCAGGGAATGGTGGTTTCCAACAGCATTCTCATCGTGGACTTCGCCAACGTGCTCCGCAGCGAGGGACGCACCATTGTCGACGCCGTCGCGGACGCCTGCCGCATTCGCTTGCGCCCGATCCTGATGACTTCGCTTGCCACCGTCGTGGGCCTGCTCCCGATGGCCTTCAAGCTTGAGACCGGCAGCGAAGCCTACGCCCCGCTGGCGCGGGCCATTATCGGAGGCCTGATCTCCTCCATCCTTCTTACGATCTTTGTGGTCCCCGCTGCGTATCTGCTGATTTATCGCCGCCGCACTGCACCGAAAACGGAACTGATTCCTGGGGAGGCACAATAATGCGGGTCCGCCGGCTGTATCTGTTTGCTGTCCTCTTAACGGCTTGCGTGATAAGAGTCCAACCTGCTTGGGGTCAGGGGACACAGGCTTTGACCTTGCTGCAAGCGGAACAAATTGCCATACAAAATCATCCGCAGATTCAGGCCGCAACAGAACTCGCCTCCCTGGCCGCGGCACAGGTGGTGGAGACACGTTCCATCTATTTCCCGCAAGTGAATGGGAGCCTGACCGGGGTCGATGCCGAAACCAACAGCCGCATCGCCGCCGGGTTCTTAAACAATCCAGTGATCTATGACCGGTTCGCCGATGGCTTCTCCGTGAACCAATTAGTGACCGATTTCGGACGGACTCACGAACTGGTCAAGAGTTCACATTTGCATTCGCAGGCGCAGCAGGAGAGCGTAGTGGCCACGCGAGCCGATGTGTTGCTGGCCCTCAACCAGGCTTACTTTGGCGCGCTGCGGGCGCAGGCCGTCCTGCAGGTGGCAGAGCAGACCGTCAAATCCCGCCAACTCGTTGCCGACCAGACCAGCGCCCTGCAAAAAAGCAATCTCAAATCAGGGCTGGATGTAAGTTTCGCGAATGTGGATTTGGCGCAGGCGCAGCTGCTCCTGATCCAGGCGCAGAATGATGTCCAGGCTTCCTTTGCCGAACTCTCCCGGGCTCTCGGTTATGCGGATCAGCGGACCTTTCAACTTGTTGAGGAGCCTTTGCCTCCCGAGCCCCCCATGGACGTGACGCCGCTGCTGCAGGAAGCTCTGCGGAATCGGCCGGAACTAATTCGCCAGGACCTCGATACCAAGTCCGCGCAAAGTTTTGCGACTGCCGAGCGCGATCTCTGGTTTCCCACACTTTCGGCGGCGGGCGCTGCGGGGCTGATCCCGTACCGTCAAGACACTCTGGCCAGCCGCTATGCCGCGGCGGGATTCAATTTGAATATCCCGATTTTTAATGGGCGCCTTTTTAATGCCCGTCATACGGAAGCGGATTCGCAGGCCAGGGCGCAAGTGCAATTTCTGCGCGACCTCCAGGATCGAATTGCTCGTGATGTGCGCATGGCCTGGCTCAACGCAGGCTCCGCCTTCCAGCGTCTCTCTGTGACTGAGCAGCTCCTCAGCGAAGCGACGCAGGCATTTGATTTGGCGCAGTCCCGCTACGGACTCGGCTTGAGTTCCATCGTGGAGTTGAGCCAGGCGCAGTTGAACTTGACACAAGCGGAGATTACCAAAGTCAGCGCGCAGTACGATTACGAAGGGCAGATCGCCAATTTGAATTATCAACTGGGGCGAATGCAATAACAGGTTTGACGGTGGTGGGCCATCTCTAACGAGGGCGGCCGTGTCAAGAGTGGTCTTCATTGGTCTTTGAGTTGCCTTGCGCACACCCATCCGTGGGCGCAGAAGCGCCGGGTGGTTCGGCAAATCGTAAGCCGTCGAGTACCTTTCATGTGTGTTCACCCGACTCGCTCAGCCCGTGTCCGTTCATCCATTCGGTGTTGCCCACCAAACATCTCTTCGGTCACCAAGGACCATGATGAGTTATTCGAACTCCCTGCGATTCAGGGAGGCGGGTAGCCTAATCAGTTTCACAGTCACTGCACTACAGGACTATGGCCCACCTCTGGCATCCCCGCACGGGCACCACCGCTTTTCTGCCGCATCTGGCCGCGGCGACAGAACTCTTGGTAATCGATTTGATCGCGCAACATAATCCACAGACGGATACCGAGTTTGCGAGCTGCAGCAACTCTGGCTTTGCCCAATCCCTTCTGGGGCAACTTGCGCCGGTAGAAGCGTTGCAACTCTGGGTCTCGGCGTACGGCGTGCACAGCAGCCTCGCACCAGAGAAAACGCAGCAGTGGGTTGCCTTGTTTGCTCAGTCTGCCCAATCGCTGCTGACCGCCGCTGGAATATTCGCTCGGGATGATCCCCACGTAGCTCACCAACGCTTTGCCGTTCGCGAACCGCGCCGGGTCACCTAAAAATACGTCGGTAGCCAACGCCGTGACGGGTCCCACTCCTGGATGGGTCATCAGCAGTTTGGCCCCAGGGCGTTGCAGGGCTTGCTCCTTCACCCGCCTGTCCAGCTCTTCGATCTTCTCGCGCAACATGCGGTATAAGCCTTGCAACTCGGCCCGTCGATAGGCGGCATGCGGTGGCAGCGGTAACGATTCGATGGCCTGTTGTCCTGCTTGGCTCCACAGGGTCTTGCCTCGACGCAGACCGCGACTGAGCGCAATGGCTTGCAGTGCGTTCTGCACCCGCGTTCGCATCCGCACCCACTGATGACGGTGCAGCAGCAGTGTCCGCAGATCGCGCTGCTCGGTCGAAGGCATCCAGATCGAGGGAAAACGGTTTTCGACTTGGAGCTTCAGCAGCAACGCTGCGTCCCGCCGGTCGTGTTTCTGTTTGCGTGCTTCCGCTTTGCGGATCTCCGACGGATGACCCACTCGGCGGTCAATCCCAAACTCTTCCATCAACTCCAAAAACCAATGCATCGATCCGGTGGCTTCGATCCCTACCTGGACCGGACCCGCCAGTGCTGCATAAAACTCCCGTACCGTCTCTCCCTCATGTTTCAGGGCCTTCTCCGTCACCTCCCCGGTTTCGGTGTCCAACATGGCGATCGTCTGTTGCCGCGCGTGTAAATCAACGCCTATAATCCGCATCGAGGCCTCCTTCGACTCGAGCGCTGTTAGGGTGAACACCGAAACAGTTTACTCGGGCCGCTGTGAGGCCGCTCTCGTTATGACATCAGATTCCGATAATCGCGTATATCAGGCCCTATCCGATCTGGGTCGCGGATTACTTCCGGGTTCCCCGTTATCCGCCCACGATCAGCAGCAGTCTCCAAACGGGAATTCCAATATCCGCCCATCGAGACTTTTGGAAAGTCAGCGGGCACTTGTCCGGTTAGCCCGTTAACCAAGCACTGGGACAGTAACCGTTGGGAAACCGCGCCACCGACAATTGGGCACTTGGATGGCTTCGCCGGTGTCCAATGTATTAATGAAACTGATTCGGCGGTCGTTACATTTCGGCCTCGTCCTCGCGACGCTGGCGGGTTGCATATTCGGCGTCTCTTCATATCGGTTGAAGCGCAGTGCAGACGCTGTTGTCCGTGTCGCGTATGAACTTTCAGAGAAGGAGCCACCACCGACACTCCAGGATGTTCGTCAGCGATTTGGGAGCGCATTGAAGCAGCCTGATCCGTGTACGGCTTATGGTTGTGGGTATCAGATCATGTTGTACAACCGAGCGCTGGCAGCCGTTCATCTCCCATACGCGGTTCTCAGATCGTACTTTTGGGCGAGAAATGGCGTCATTGATGACAACAGACTGGAATTCTGGACGGTGGGCAGCCAAGGCGTAATGGCTCTATCCTACGTTGAAGTCAAGTACTGCGACCAATGCGATTCAGTCTGTCAGTAGCACATGATATGTCCGGTTGAATTAGCACAGGAAATGTCCGCTTTGTAGAAGCGGCTTGGGAAGAAGATGCGTGCGGGGAGAACCGCATGCACAGCTATCCGAGGGCCGCCGTGGAGCGGATGATGAAAGTTCAGGAAGTAATTTTGCGAGCGATGGCGAAGAAGATTACGTGGTGGCAAGCGGCCGAAATCATTGGCATGAGCGACCGGCAGATGCGGCGCTTGCATTGGCGGTATCGGGAACATGGCTATGACGGGTTGTTGGACCGGCGGGTGGGCAAGCCGAGCCCGAAGCGCGTGCCGCTGGCGGTGGTCGAGCAGGTGCTGGGGCTGTACCAGGAGAAGTATTTCGATCTGAACGTGCGTCATTTTCACGAGAAATTGCAGCAAGAGCATCACCTTGCGTTGAGCTACACGTGGGTGAAGAAGGCGTTGCAGGGGGCAGGGCTGGTGCGTCGGGAACGCAAGCGCGGGGTGCATCGGCGGCGGCGGGAACGGCGACCGTTGCCGGGGATGCTGCTGCACATCGATGGCAGCAGGCACCAGTGGTTTCAGGACGACCGCTGGTACGACTTGCTGGTGATCCTGGACGACGCCACCAGCGAGATTTATTACGCGCAGTTGGTGGAAGAGGAATCGACGATGACGGTGCTGCGGGCGCTGCGGGAAGTGATCGAGCGGCAGGGAATTTTCTGCGCCCTTTACAGCGACCGCGCCAGTCACTTCTTTTGGACGCCTCGGGCGGGCGGGAAAGTGGATCGGGAACGGCCAACGCAAGTGGGACGAGCGTTGCAGGAATTGAACATTCGGATGATTCCTGCATATTCGCCGCAGGCCCGGGGACGATCGGAACGTGGGTTCGGAACCTGGCAAGGACGGCTGCCACAGGAGTTGCGGCTGCAGGGCATGGTCACAGTGGAAGGGGCCAACCAGTTTCTGCGGGAGCGCTATATCGCCGAATTCAATGGACGGTTTCAAGTGGCGGCCTTGCAGTCTGGCAGCGCATTCTTGCCCTGCCGGAGAAAGGATCTGGACGTGTTGTTCTCGGTGCAACAACAACGCGTGGTGAACCGGGACAACACGGTCGTGGTGGGAGGGAAAGTGTTTCAGATCGAGCCGACGCGCTGGCGGGGAACGCTAGCGGGATGCTCGGTCACGGTGTGCGAACATCTGGATCAACTGTGGAGTATTCGGTACGGGCCGCATGTCGTGGGCCGATACACCGCGCAAGGATGGCCGTGGCTGTGCGAGACGAAACGGAATCGCCGGGCAAAGGCTGTGGAAAAGCCGCTCCGTGGAAACCCAAAGGCAGGGTTCCCACTGCGCTTGGAAATCCCGCAAAGGGCGCGGGATTCCCACTTTCCCACAGCCTCGACGGCGGCGGTCCAGCGACCTTAAACCGGACATATCGTGTGCTACGAAAACCGGACATTTTAATTTGCTAACAACACCAATGCGATTCAGTCGTGATTGTCCCATGGGAGGGCTCGTCACCGTTGAGTGCGACTGGGTCAGTAGAGATCGGCTCCGTTTCCAGCGCCAATATGAAGCGCATCGCTCTCGCATTAGACACCGGGTGCCTAACGAGGCTGGGCGGATGCACCAACATTGCCGAGCTATCCCCGAAGGTCTGGCAGCAAACCTCGTCCCGAACGATCAGTTGCCGAATTCCCACCCATGAGGGCGTCATCGACAAAGCGTCACATCAGCGTTAGAGCGGGTTGGAAACCCGGAAGTAACTCTCAGGGTCAACTCCCGAGAACTCATGCCGGCTCAACCGGCCAATGCCACACCCTCTAATCAGAAGAAGAAAAACAATAAATTTGCAAAATTAAAGCTGGGGCTGGGGAGCGACTGCGCCGCGCCTTTCGATGTACGCGGATCGTAGCATCATGGCCACACAAGCGATGAATATGCCCGTAGAACCCGGCCATCTCTTCGGGGACATTCCTGCTTTGTTGCTTGTAGCCGTGGTTATAGCGGTGCTAATGCCCCCTGATGTTGCTGCGGAAATGGCAACTACCGTGGCATAGAAGTAAACCTTAGTAAGCTTAAAAAGGAGTCTATCTTTAGAGCGCGTTAAGAAACGCGATCAGATCGGCCTTCTCTTGGGCTGTAAAACCTATGTTGAAACGCTTGTCGTAGAATGTAAGGACATCCGCAAGGCTTTCGGCAGAACCATTGTGAAAATAGGGAGCGCGGCTGGCGAGTCCGCGAAGAATGGGACCCTTCACTTTTCCAATGTCCGCCCATTTCCCGGTAATCAGTGCGCGTCCCGGATCGGTGGTCTGTACAGTTTCGCCTGTGGTGTTGTTCTTCAAGGTGAAGACTGGGAGGTAGCTGACATCCAGCGGACTCGCCGGGTCTGCTACTCCGATGTTCAACGGCGCTGAAACGGAATGGTCGCCCACGTTGGGCGAGTCATGACAGGTTCCACACGTGCCGGAAAACGACGCCGGGAGCCCGACCACATCGTTTATGCCTCCAACTCCAGAAATTGTGATCGGTTTCGAGTTGAACAGGGCTTGACCACGGGCAATGCTGGCTCGCCGGCCAAGCGTGTCCGTCCAAGCGTCATACAAGTTGAAGATCTTGGGGTTGAACGCTGCTCCAGTCGGATTCAACATAAAGCTCGAAGGGAAGGAATCGTTGATGCCAATAAAAAACTGTTGTGAGGCGAGCGCCACGGGACCACCGGATGCTCCACCCTCATTCAGAAAACCCGCAAAGTAGTCGATTGCCTGCGCCGTTCGCAAGGACGTCTCGAAATTCACGATGTCTTGCACCTGCGCGGGCGTGGGCACTGCGCCTTGCGCGTGTCCCGTGGTGGCGTCGATGGCTTGCTGTGCCAAGTCCGCCATCAACACATTGTCGGGGTCGGGGTAGGTGATTTTCTGCGTCGTCGGTGGCGTAGACTCGCGACCGTCCGACATGAGGGTGCTCAGGAACTTCAGATTTGTCGCTGGCAGCGGACGGCGGTACATCGAAAGCGTCGAGGTGTCGCTGCATCCGTAGGGGTTACTCACGTTTTGCACAGTGAACTCGGCGCCGGCAGGCGCGGGTAAGAAAATGCGAATCAGACCTCTGCTGAGTAACAAGCTGTAGGCTTTACGCCGCCCCTCCAGCGTCGAAGTGTCGATGTCATGGTCGCAGTTCGAGCCGTCGTTGGTTCGGAAGATTGGATCTAAACCTTGGGTCAGGAGGAAACGCACCTGGACTTCGACTGCGGATACACTCCAGCCCTCCGTGGGCAAGTGGCAGGAGGCGCAGGACCGCCCATTCGTTCCGAGGGATTGGAAGAAGGCTCCGGTCAAACTAATCGGCGCGTTATTGACGTTGTAGGTTTCCAGAAATCCGCTGCCGTTGGGAAGCAGGGCCTTGTTGGGGAGCGATTGCGCGCCAGCGCTCAACCCCATAATCAGACCCGAGATAGCCACGGCGATCGTCTTGAGCTTTGTCATGGTGTTTAGGCCGCCTTTCCGATCAGAGTTTTCGCATTAGCTGGATTACATCGAATGAACTGGAATTTCCTTGAAAATTAAGTTCAATTCAAGGGGATGCGGGTGGCACTGTATGCGGAACAGGTGTTATAAACTAGACCCTAAAAAGACTATGGATTGTCTTACCCAATCTGTGCAAGGGATGTGTTATGGGCCTACAGTATCGTCCGATGCGGCCAAAAGATGTCGCTGAATGCGCTGAGATCGTAGTGACGCACCCGGTGATCGGTCAGCGGTACCGAGGGTGCGGAACGGCGGACTTGCGCGCGGCGTGGCTCCGCCTACTCGACTCCGAAGCCGCGAAAACCGCGGTTTTTGAGGAATCGGAGGGATCTCGCGTCGCAATTCGGGGAATCGGAATGAGCGTTTTTGTTGGCGATGATTTCATGCGCGAGTTGAAGACGCCGCCACTTTTCTGGTTTGGTCCCGAGCTGGCAAAGCGGATTATGGGGGGCGATTCTCCCGTACTTTCCGAGAAACAGGTTCGCGAAGCAAACTCGAAAAAGGGGCTCAACCTCGTCGTATGGGAAGGTCTTCCACGGCCTGGATTCCATAACAGGCCCGATATTTATCACCTCATGGTGAATTCGTTCATTGAGGTACATCGAGGGTTTTTGTTGAAAGAAATGATTACCTCGCAGTTGGAAAGCACGGAGCGGTTGCAGTGGGCGTTGAATGCCGGCGGGTTGTTGTGGAACCCGTCGGAAGGCCGCTACGCACCTTGTTCGGAAGGGAAACATCAAGAAGTTGTCAAGCAGCCCCATATTGTTGGCATGACTCGAGACGACGAGTCTAGCCGGCCCGGCTCGTGGGTTGGCATCCTCTTCAACTATCATCCGCCAAAGTGCGGCTTTAGCCGGGGCGAACAGAGGCTGCTGGTTTCAGCACTCTCAGGGGGAACGGACGAAGAACTGTCCGATCTTCTGGGCATCTCGATTTCTACCGTTAAGAACACCTGGCGCTCGATCTATAATCGGGCGGCCTCGCGCCTACCCGAACTATTGTCTGGCGACTCGCAGGGGGATGTCCGCATCTCCGAGCGCGGCAAGGAAAAAAAACGCCACCTTCTGGCTTACCTCCGCGATCATCCCGAAGAACTGCGACCGACATCACGCCGGCTCCTGAGCTGAACCGACAGGGTCAACAGGTCGATGCGACACCATCAAATCAGAGGAAGAATAACAATAAATTTGCAAAATTAAAGTTGGGGCTGGGAAGCGACTGCGCCGCGCCTGTCGATGTACCCGGATCGTAGCATCATGGCCGCAGTGTATAGCACGACGATCACGACGAGCCAATGGATCGCGCTCAGCGGGAGAGATTTCACCAGGAATGCCGCGAGGAACACTGCGGGGATTCCGCCGAGTGCGAGGCCAAGAGAGGCATTTAACTGGTATCGCCGTTCGCGAATGAAGCGAACACTCCCCGTCGGCATTAGAAACGCACACGAACCCATCATGATGGGAAATGCCGCTTTGGGATTCATGCCCAGCAGACTGACGAGAATCATGCACGGCGCGTAAAGGCCAATTCCTAGGGTCATCAGCGCGCCCAGGACGAAGTTGCCCACAGTTCCCACTAACAGGCGGGCGCCCGTGAGACCGTCGGCGTCGCTGCCAATCGGCAGGAAGTTGAGTTGCGAAGCGAGCATTACTAACGCGGCAGCGATCAGCGCGAGCCCCAGCGCAAAACGGACTTTGTGCTGAGGCCATCGCGAAACGATTCCTGC
The DNA here is from genome assembly GCA_963705015.1 of Terriglobia bacterium. Classification (GTDB taxonomy): domain Bacteria; phylum Acidobacteriota; class Terriglobia; order Acidiferrales; family UBA7541; genus Palsa-360. The sequence goes on along the minus strand of CAVPIN010000002.1, from coordinate 1,793,037 downwards.
ACCGATCCAGGCGCCTGCGACTGACGCCGCGATCATGCATGCCAGGGTTCGACCATCCACCTGGATAATCGAGATGAAAATGTAGGCTTGTACAATTGCAGGAAGCGTGTGCCCGACATTCAGGGTGCCGGGAATCAGCCCGTCGGGGACGATGTTGAACAGCTTAAACATGGAGCATGTCGTCGCGAACGACCCGATCCCGAGCGTGTCGAAGAAATTTGTTACGAAGCCGATAACCAGTTGAACGATTGATGTGCGGGCGTCACCATGCGAGCCATTACGTTTTGCAGAAGTCCTCGGGGTCCAAGCTGCCGAAATCCAAACGACCAGGTACCCGAGAGTGAACACGCCGAGTGCGCCGAGTAGAGCGAACTTCATTGCGTAATCGTCTCCCGGGGACGGATGTGGGCCAACCTCATCCGGAAATTGCGATTTGGACGTCGGGCTCGCACATCGTATGCTTCTCCTGTCCACGACACAACGGATTTTCCGTTAGACTTGGGCTCAGGCCCATTACTTCAGTGGCCCCGCTCTGATGCCAATTTCGTTGTGTCGAAAGCAGGAGAAGTGTACGATTCGCAAGTCAGGGCTCCGAATAGGAAATTCAGGATTGAGACCGGACTGGGCTATGTCCCAAGACAGCCAGGAATGGAGCTAACATGAATCGTCGACTTATACTTCTAGCGCTCTTCGCAAGTCTCGGATTTGGATTGTTGCGCCTGTATGCTCAGCAGCAGGGAGGCCAGGCGCCCGCCACGGCCGATCCCTACGCCAACAATGCCGACGCAGGAACGATGAAGTTCCCGCTGGCAGCGCCGGCCGGCAAGGATTCTGGTGCAATCAACCATGCGCTTCCGGGTGGAGTCAATCAGGGCGCCATCGATGAAAAGACATGGAAGTATGGCCACGCTTTCGACGCGCCCCCCAACGGCAAAATCTGGAATCCAGTGAAGCTCAAGATGATGCGAGGCGAGAAAATAACAGGTGGAACTGTCTTCGCCTCGTCGGACCCCTCCACGTACTGCGCAATGGCGAACGCCGGCTACGACTTCATTTGGACGGAGATGCAGCATGATTCTCGCGATTGGGAGAACGTAGCAAAAATGTGGCAGGCTTGCCCACACGCAAAAGCGGTTCCCGGCGTCCGCGTGGCCTTTGCGGATGAACGCGAGATTCAGCACGCGATGGACGCGGGTGCGCTGGTGATCGTGGTCCCCACCGTCAGGACCTATGAGGAAGGGAAGGCCGGAAGAGACTGGACTTATTTCCCGCCACTCGGCAAACGCAGCCAGGGCGGGGGGCCTGCATTTTCGCCCGAATTCTGGGGTAACGTTCCGGGCGGCTATCGCGACACGATCAACGACAACGTGGTTCTGATCGAGATGATCGAGACAGTAGGCGGCGCCATGCAAGCCGCCGAGATTGCGTCAATTCCCGGCGTGGACGCTGTATTTGCAGCCAGCGGAGATCTCGGCAATTTTTCAGGCTACAAGCAGGGCGATCCCGATTACGAGCGCCTGATCAACGTGGTGCACGATGCCGCTCTGGCAGCGGGGAAGCGGCTTTGCGGACCCTATGCCTGGCGCGACCGCCCCGACTTCACCTGCTTCCAGAATGGCAGCGAGACTTTGGCAATCAACCGAGGAGTGGCCGCGGAACTCGGAAATTTGAAAGATACGCAGGAAAAACCCGAAGTCGGTCCGTACGCTCCGAAGAAGTAATCTGAGTCGGGTCAATAAGGCCACCGAGGTTCCTGACTAATGCAGCCGCGCTTTACGCTGCGTCAGCCGAGTCGCTGACTGCGCAGGAAACTCGGCCCGGGGCTTCGACGGGCCTACTTGGTGACGCGAGTTGCTTTCCAGGGCCTCTTGCTCCCGCTGGTCAGTGCTGTTCCCTCCATCACGTTGCCTGTCATGCGGCCCGCATAAATCGTATCGTCCGAATAGAACGTGATCTGATCACCAAGCATTTTGGCACTCGAGATCGGCGTGGTTCTGCCATTGAATGTCAGCGTGCCTCTGAGGATTTGGAACTCCTGCGTGAGCACCAACTCCCCTCCGTCAAGTCGCCACGTGCCTTCGGCTTTGGCGGGCACCATCCAGAAGAAAATTTTGAACTGGCCGTCGCGTCCCCCCGTGACCGTCGCGGTTTGATCCGCCATCCACTCTCCCATGTCAAAACTCTGCGATACGATGCGCGTGCCGGACTTAAGGTCGAGCAGCTTCGGCCGCAATCTCAAATTGATGCTTCGCAGCAGGTACATGGTGATAACCGTTGCCTTGGAAAGGTCAGTTTCGAAAAGATCGGCTCGCACGAACGACGCCTTGTCAGCGACGCCCGCTTTGGCGCCGTTTGCCCTGGATAGTTCCACCATGTCCGGGTTGTATTCGATACCCATGGCCCTAACTCCCCGCTCAGCTGCGGTGATGACGATTCTGCCGTCGCCCGAACCGAGGTCGATTAGGAAATCGCGCGGTGTCACCTTCGCCATGTCGAGCATTCGATTGACTACAGGTTGTGGCGTCGGCACCCATATGACGTCTTTGCCAGGCTGGCCAACTTTAGGCTGGAGCGGCTTCGTCTGCTGTTGCGCCTGCGCGTTCAAATGCCAGCTGACGCCCAGCAAAATGCAGATTGCGACAGATAGGCGGCCTGCGGCTCCTGGCCTTCTCACCTTCGATTTCCCCTCGATATGCCCGGATTTTGACAGCTCCCAACTTGGCCGTCGTGCGCAGGGATCATACTTTTCGCCGACAGCAAAAACAACGAATTTGCCACCGAAGCACGACTGCGAGTTTCCGCTGGCTTAGTCTTGTGAAGTTGCGTCGACCCATTGAGACCACGCGACTTCGCAGGATTTGGCGCTGGGGGGTACTTCCGAGGAGCCGACCAACCGGGAACTACTGCATTCGTGGACACAAGGGCGTTTAGCGAGAGCTATGCTGAACACTTTCCGTTGAAGCTCTTTTTGATCGTGCCTAACGCAGCAGGAGCGAATCGTTCGCGAGTGGGGTCACACGGAGAGTCCACATCTCCGAGAGTACCGAGTTTCGTGTCTCTGCGTCAGCCGCCTAGAAAATGCCAGTCCCAATTGCTGTGGAGTGCAGTCCAAGCGAGATAAGACGCCGTGCGCGCTATCTCGACTCTCGTTCAAGCCGGATCGATCTCTAGCGGTGCGCCCCGCCACGCGCACTACCCCGATACCCGGGGAGGGCGTGTTCAGCCTTCGGTTCATGGCCGGCATTGCCTACGTTGCCTCGCCCATCCCGCGCCTCGTTTCCCTGGAAGTGGTTGAAGCGCTCCGCCCCGCGCGCCGGCAACGGTCCAACGTAACCGTGATGAGGATCAAAGCGGTTATCGACATGGCCGAAAAAGCCGCGAGGGCCGTGGAACCAGGGGCCAGCTCCAAGAAACACACCGCCAACAAACCAATCGGGCCCATAGTAGCCGTACGGGGCACAGTCATATGGGGTGTAGTCGAAGTACCCGTAAGGACACACCGGAGCCAGTCCGATGTTAACGCCAACGGAAACCTGGGCTCGCGCCATGGGTGTGCAGCATAAGAGGGCAGCTGTGAGAACTGTGAAAGCCAGCGCAAATACTTTGAACATGATTTCTCCTTTTCGTTCAGAGCTTCAACCTCGACAACTGAGAGCCAGCATAATACCAAGGACGGGTACGGGCAAGTCGGCTTGCAGGTGCGGATCTCCCACTTGGTCTTGATTCTGTGCAGATGACGGCGCAAGCACGCCGGATGGGCACGCGCATTGCCTGAATTCCTAGGAGCTACGGGCTGCGCGAACTATCTTTGCGGTTGTGATGGCTTGGCCGACATGACGTTGCGTGTGATCGGCAACGTGGACCAGCAGCCCGCCGACCGACGTTGGCAATTGTTTGCCGCCGACAGTGCGCGCGTCCTCCAGGTTCACTGCCGCCAGAGTGCGGACACGCTGCATACTGCGGTCGAAAGCTGCATTCAGTTCCGCGAAAACCTCTTTTCCAGCGGTCAACGAATCAAGTTCCGATTTCATGGCCGCAATCTGTTCAGGCGTGAGCCGTGATCCTTCCGCGTAGGTGAGCAGCCGATCCATGCTGCCGCCTATATGCTTCAGCTGGAAGGCAACCGGAGCGATTCCCGAAACACGCGCGTTCAATTCGACATCACTCAGATCGCCGCACCATTTGTCGATGTCTTCACGTGCCAGTTCCAGCGCGTGAATCACCGCGCGATGAACGGCAGGCAAGTCGGTCAGCGTGCCGCGTAGCCACGGTTCCTGTTGGCCGGTCGGAGTCATAGGAGTAGGAGGTTGTTACTCATGGGCTAAATGTTAAGGCCCAAAGTATAAGCCCAAGTCCAAAACGGGGGTATCAGAATGTGGCCGCCGGGGCTGGCGAAACAGAGGCAACGCGGCGGTAGCATTCGTCCCTCTGAAACGTGAGCTGACACACTTGGCAACCACCAAAGCAAAAAGGGCCGGATCGCTCCGGCCCTTTTCGCTTCTTGTTACCTAACGCCAAGCGATCACTTGGGCGTCACATGGATCAGCGCGCCGGGATTGGCGTCTTCCAGCATCCACAGCGAGCCATCGGGGGCCTCTTCCAAATCGCGGATGCGGTGACCCACTTCCCAGCGCTCGACGGCTTTGGCACCGCCATGTCCATCAAAGACGATGCGCACGATGGACATGGTCGCCAGGCCACTGACGAAGCCGCTGCCGTTCCACTGCGGGAAGGCCTGGGTGCCGTGGTAGAACATCAGATTGCCCGGCGCGATCACCGGCGTCCAATAGAGCACCGGCATCGCAAAGTCGGGCTGCGTGTTGTGACTGGGAATGGGCACGCCGTTATAATTCTGGCCAAAGGAGACGACCGGCCAGCCGTAATTCCTGCCCTTCTCGATCAGGTTCAGCTCGTCGCCGCCGCGCGGACCGTGCTCGACTTCCCACAATTCGCCGGTTGGTGAAAACGCCATGCCATAGGGCGTGCGGTGGCCGCTGGTCCAGGTTTCAGCCGGCGTCAGGTTCGGGCCGGGAAAGGTATAGTTGCCCACCACCGGCGCGGTTTTGGCGGCTTCGGTGTCCTTCGGCGGATCGATCAGCGGAATGGTGGCAGCGCCGGTCTCGCCGAAGTGGGGATTGCCGGGGGCGGGTTTGCCGTCGAGCGTCAGGCGCAGGATCTTGCCTTCGGGCTGGTTGGGATCCTGGGCGGGGGTAAAGCGTTGGCGGTCACCAACCGTGAGGTACAGATACTGGCCATCGGGCGAGAAGGCAATCTGCGCGCCTTCCTGGCCGCCCTTGCCCTTGGGCATCTGTCGCCACAGCACCTCGAAGTTTTCGAGTTTAGCCGAGGTAGGGGTCACGTTCAGCTTGGCGCGGCCCAGTGCCAGGCCGCCGCCATAATCGCCCGGCTCGGCATAGGTGAGATAGATACTCTGGTCGGTGGCGTAATGGGGCGAGAGGAAGACGCCCAGCATGCCGTTCTGCCCCTGCCAATAGACAGGGGGCGTATTGGTCACCATCGCGATCTTCTGTCCCTGCGCGGACACCAGCCAGACGGGCCCGACCTTTTCGGTGATCAGCATGCGGCCATCAGGCAGGAAGGCGATCCGCCAGGGCAATTCAAAGGTGTTTACTGTGGTCATGGTGAAGGGCACGGTGGCTTCAGGCTTCTGTTCGCCCACATTGACCTGGGCCCAGGCAGCCGCCGCCGACAGCGCAATAATCAACGCCAATTTCACCAATTTCATTGTTATTTCTCCTTTTGCTTCCCAAGCGCCCGATCTCGAGCGATCTGGCGCGCACATTTCCATCCTATAATACCTTGAGGGTCGTGCCAAATAAGTGCGATATGTGGCATAGGAAAGGATCATCGTATCCCCCTAGTGGAATTGAAGTGTATGAGTCCGAAGCGGGTGAAGGAGGTGAATTTGTTTGTCGGTCCGGGGCGCGCGGCCCGGCGGAGGGGGGAGGAGCCGGGCCGCGCGCCCCGGATAAAATCGGCGCATGGCCGCCGCCCGCTATTTCGACCTGGTCCGTGAGATGAGAGACGCGTATAACCATCGCTTGCGATTAGTGCAGCACGCCCGTCAGCACGGGATTAAACCGACGGCCCGTGCCTTTGCTACCACGGTGCCCACGGTGCGGAAATGGCTGCGGCGCTTCCGACAGCACGGGCCCTCCGGGCTGCGCGAACACAGCCGCGCTCATCGGTATTGCCCGCACAAGACTTCTGCCCAGATCGAGGAACAAGTCTTGGCTCTGCGTCGCAAACTGCCCACCTTTGGAGCCGCTCGCCTGAAACGAGAGTTCGATCTCCCCATTTCGCACATGGCCATTCAGCGCATCTGGCGCCAGCACGGATTGATTTGTAAACGCCGAAAGAAATATCAGCGCAAGCAGGACCTGGCTGCGGTGAAAGCCACCTGGCGTCTGTTCCAGCAAATCTCCGTCGACACCAAGGATCTATGCGATATCCCGCAGTTCTGGCCGCAGGCCCAGAGCCTGCATCTGCCGCTGGTCGAATACACGGCGCGGGAAGTTCGCAGCGGCCTGCTGTTCTGGGCCTTCGCCCAGAAACGCTCAGCGGCGGCCAGCGCCGTCTTCGCGGCTCGCATTCAGCAGCACTTGGATCGTTGGGGCGTGAACCTGCGCGATCTGGCCTGGCAAACCGACAATGGCAGCGAATTCATCGGCGGCCACAATCCGCAGGGCCAGCGGACCGGCTTTCCCGCCGCTCTGGGTGATAGCCAGCATCTGCGCATCCCGCCCGCGGCGCACACCTACCAGAGTGATGTCGAAACCGTGCACCGCCTGGTCGAAGATGAGTTCTTCGATCTGGAAACCTTCGCCAGTCGCGGCGAGTTCCTTGCCAAGGCCCAGACCTATCAGCTCTATTTCAATCTTGCGCGACCCAACTCACATAAGGAATTTCAAACTCCCTGGCAAATTATCGAGCGGCTCGCTCCTCGCTCGCCGCTCGAACTTTGCTTGCTTCCACCGGTGTTCTTGGATTATTACCTCAATGACTCAGGGGGATACGATGTACCTAGCTATCCCTAATAAGTGCGATATGAGGTAGTGTCCTAATAGCAGTTTTCCCAGTCCTCGTCCAATGCTTGTATCGGGTTAATGGATTCCGGATCAAACCTGCACCCAAGGCGGTCACATATGAGATTTCCAATAATGGGCATGATCGTTTCTTCGTTAGGTCCCATGTCAGTGTGACGAAGGCCACCTTGAATGCCTATGACGATGGGATTATTGGTCGTCAGTCGGTCCAATTCTTCACCAGTGATCGGCATTTCTATTCTCACTGGTATAAAGTTTTTGGGAGTAAGACGGCGATCTTCTCCGAGAGAGTATTTAAGTCTATTTGAGCCAAAGATTATCCAAGATTTTTTAATGATGATGGGAAAGTTGGTTGGGTTGGAGATAGTGAATCGGATAATAAGATGTTTTCCGTCAGCATGGATTCCACTATTCCAATCGGAAATATCTATCCATTGCTGCATCGCCGATTGTTGCAAATCAGCTTGCCGCTTAACTTCCGCAGTGCTGTCGCGCATGGCTCGCGTGGCATTGGCCATTTCTCTAGCTTGCAATCCAATGAAAATCAGAGTTCCTATCAAAGCCAATGTTTGAGCAATTCCAATCCCTACGAGCCACCATTCGGCCTTTATACTCTCATTTTCCTTTGCTCCTTCTTGATTCTGATTTGCGGTGCGTTCTTGTTGGTCTTTGGTTATAGCAGCGAGTATCGCTTTCAATGTCTCTGTATCGGTGGAGTTCTTGTCGTTGGAGGAGTCTGTGGAGAGCTTTCCTCTAGCACTGCTTTGTTTTTCGGAGACCCCCTTGCTTGGTTGCCCAGCAGTCTGCGACAGTGGCATGAGCCAATAGATTACAGCAAATGCAACGATCAACCTCATAGTTGGAATACTGTACCACACAAATACTTGTTGACAAGCCCTAATTATTGGGGTACAGTAATTGCCATAAGGAGATTGAACATGGCACCCTTTCTCGAAAGCGCAAAGCAAGTGGCAATCGTAAGCGCACTAGCAGAAGGCTCTAGCATTCGCTCAATCGAGCGAATCACAGGCGTTCACCGCCTAACTTACGCTTTCAGCAAGAAAAAGGAAAATTTTGAGGCGGCAGTTGCCTTGCACTTTGCTTACTACAACTTTGTGAAGCGCCACATCAAGCTTCGCGCTACTCCCGCGATGGCAGCGGGAATCGAGAGGGATTTCTGGACGGTCGGAGACTTGGTGGAGGCAGCGGCATGACGATTGAACACAAACTTATAGTTAGCCTGGAAGAAATTAAGGCTATCGTTTTGAAATGCACAACCAAGGAATGCAATTCTCGGGCTGTATTTTCGCCAGATAAAATTGACACCATCCCGCAGAGGTGTCCGCATGGCCACGAATGGCATTGGGGAATCTCCGATGATCGGCCTCAGATTGACTCTCCAATGTGGGCTTGGCTGCAATTGCTGAAAAGGCTCCGCGACCCAATGAATCAGAATTGCGGCTTCAAGATATTCCTAGAGTTTGACGAACCAAATGCCAAGTAAGCACATAGAGGAATTACGTGATGTTATTCGATGCTTGCACGGCGTCGAATCCAAGCATGTCGAGAGCGTGCCTGTCAAAGAGACTTTCCAAGGTAGGACGGTATGGGAAGGCATCGTTGAGGTTTTCGAGCTAGTCGGCCATCCGAAAGCGCCAAAGGTTTACGCACGGTCGCATGACACGGACGATCCGAGGCAGCTGAAACGCCATGTAACCGTACTGCATATTCATCCTGTTACGTCGCCGATTCTCGCGGTACGGGCAGCAATCGTTCAGGAGTTTCAAGAAAATGCCACGACAGAAAGTTAAGAAAGCTGGACGCCCGCCACTTCCAAAGGGAGCCGCAAAGGTCGGAACTCTACGCATTCGGGTTACTCCCGATGAATTGCGGGCGATTGAATCGAAGGCAAAGACCAGCAAGCAGACGGTTTCAGAATGGATACGGAACACGCTCAATGCCACGACTTAATCGCTCTGGTCCGCTATTAGGACACTACCCGATATGAACCCCCGCTTGACATCTCGATTTCACGCGCCCTATGCTGTGACCCTTGAAAATCTCCATTGGTTCCGATCACGCAGGTTTCGAATACAAAGAGAAGATCAGGACAATGCTGGCCGGACTCGGTCATGAAGTCCGGGATTTCGGCACGTTCAGCGCGGATCCGGTTGACTATCCGCTATTCATCCGCCCGGCGGCCGAATCTGTTGCGCGCGGCGAGTGCGAGCGGGGCATCGTGCTGGGCGGATCGGGAAATGGCGAGGCCATGGTCGCCAACAAGGTCCGCGGTATACGATGCGCTCTTTGCTGGAATCTGGAAACCGCACGGCTGGCCAGGGAACACAACGACAGCAATGTTCTTTCCCTCGGCGAGCGCATGATTCCGGAGGAATTGGCCCTCGAGATCGTGAAGGTTTGGCTGGCCACGCCGTTTGCCGGGGGGCGGCATGCGAGGCGCATAGCAATGATCGAGTAAGCGTTCCAAAATTCATTGCGCTGTAGGGGATTGTTCTCGTGAAGCGCTTCTTGAAAGTATCTCTCCTTGTGATCTTGTGCCTGGTTGCGCTGCTCGCGGTTGGCGTGACAGCGACCATAGGATGGCGCCCGTTCATCGGCCCGCGGTCCCGGCCGCTCACCAGCCGCGTATTCGAGCGAACTCCCGAGCGTTGGGGACGCGGAAAATACCTGGTCGAAAGCGTCAATGGGTGCATGGACTGCCACTCACCGCACGATTGGACCAAGCACGATGCGCCCATCCCCACCGGCATGGAAGGCGCTGGCGCGGACATGTCCATGCTCAAAGGCCTGCCGGGCCGGATCGTGGCTCCCAATCTCACTCCCGATCCTGAGACGGGAACCGGGAACTGGAGCGACGACGCCCTAGGTCGCGCCATCCGCGAGGGAATTGGTCATGATGGACGCACGTTGTTTCCGATCATGCCGTACGAACATTTTCGCCATCTTCCAGATGAGGATTTGGCTTCCATCGTGGTCTATTTGCGATCTTTGCCTCCCGTTCGGAATGCGCTTCCGAGCACCGAAATTATTTTTCCGGTGAAGTATCTTATCCGCAGCGTGCCGGAGCCCATCGTCATGCCCGTGCCGCCTCCCGATCTTTCCGATTCGGTAAAGCGCGGAGCGTTTCTAGTGGAAGTCTCGGGTTGTACGGACTGCCATACTCCGCAAGAAAGGGGCCAGCCAATTGCCGGCTTGGAGTTTAGCGGCGGGCAAATATTTGATGGTCCATGGGGGAGCGTCGCCAGCGCGAACCTGACTCCGGATCCGTCCGGAATTCCCTACTACGATGAAGCCCTTTTTGTTCAGACGATGCGAACCGGATATGTCAAAGCGCGGTTGTTAAATCAATTCATGCCGTGGCACATTTACCGGAACATGACGGACGACGATCTGAAAGCGATTTTCGCCTATCTGAAAACGCTAACGCCTGTGAAGCACGTCGTGGACAACGCGGAGCCGCCGACGCTTTGCGAAGTTTGCAAAGCAATGCACGGCGGTGGCGATAAGAATCACAAAAATTAGAAATGATTTCGTGAAGGCAGATTTCTAATTCACAGCAGGAAGTTGAGAAACATTCCAGCCGCCGCCTAACGCCTTCACCAGCAGAACCGTGGAAGTCATGCGTTCGGTCAGCAAACTGACCGCGGTTCTCTGGTTCGCCAGCAAGGCGGACTGCGCCGTGATCACCGTCAGATACGTGTCCAGTCCGCCCTTGTACCTGTTCGTGGATTGATCGAGCGAACGGCTGGCGGCCGCCACAGCATCCTCCTGCGTCTTGGCTTCTTCCTCCAGAACTCGCAGGTCGGAAAGAGAATCTTCCACCTCCTGAAACGAGGTCAGGACCGTCTGTTGATATTGCGCCAACGTCTGATCGTACGCCGCTTTTGCCTGATCGGAAATCGCCCGCCGTTTCCCCGCGTCGAAAACGGTTTGCAGAGCCGATCCGCCAACCGACCAGAGGCCGCTCGGTCCGGCCAGCCAGGAAGTGAACGCGCCGCTCTCGAAGCCGCCTACCAGCCCCAGGGTGAGTAATGGGAAATAGGCCGCCCTGGCCACGCCAATTTGCGCGTTGGCGGAGGCCACCTGCCGTTCGGCACTGGCGATATCCGGACGCCTTTCGAGCAACTCCGACGGCAGGCCTGGGGGAGGAACGGGGGGAACCGCCGGCATCGGTGCCGTTGATAAGTCGAAAGTGGATGCCGGTTGTCCAATCAGGACAGCGATGGCATGTTCGAACTGGTCGCGGGCGACGGAAATGTCAATGTCCTGCGCCCGTGTCTGCTCGAGTTGCGTGTCCGCGAGTTCCACGTCTTCTCTGGAGGCGAGCCCCCCTGAAAGCGGTTTTGCGTAAGTTCGAGGGCCTTTTCGAACGCGTCCACATTCGAATCGAACAACTTCTTCTGCTCATCAAGGCCGCGAAGGGTGAAATAATCCGTAGCCAGCTCGGCATGCAGGCTCAAACGAATTGTTTCCAGATCAGCGGCGCTGGCCTGGGCTTGCGCGCGGCTCGATTCGATCACGTGACGAACCCTTCCCCAAGCGTCGACTTCGTAGGAGGCCTCGCCGCCGGAAACCAGAAAGTCCGAGTAGTAGACTGGCGCGGTTGGGCTCGACAGGGTGCGGTTGAGCGATTCTCGATTGCGCGTGATGGTGGACCCCACCGTCACCAGGGGGTATCGGGCGGACTGCGAAATCCGCAATGCGGCACGCGCCTGCACGAACTGATCCTGGGCTGCGCGCAGCGATTGGTTGGAGACGCTCAGTTTTTCTTCCAGGGCGTTGAGTTGGGGATCATTGAATATTTCCCACCAATTACCTTTGCGCGCCTCATCGCTCGGCTCGGCCGGCTTCCAGTTGCCCGTTTCTTTGTAGGCGGACGGAATTTCCGTTGTGGGTTTTACGTATTTTGGACCAACCGAGCAGCCGGCTAAGAGTAGAAGTCCGGCGCTGAGTATCGCGTTCGGAGTCAACCGTCGAATATTGTTCCATCGAAGCATAGGTTTACGGATATTCCTTCCAAACATTATTGGCCCCTCTGCGCGGCGGGCTGCGTCTGCGCAATGCGAACCGCCTGCCCCTCGGCGAGAGAGTCGGGAGGATTCAGGACCACCGATTCATCGCCTTTCAGGCCCGCCAGAACTTCCACTTCGGTCCCGAAATCCCGCCCGGGCGTAATCGGAATCAGGGAAATGGTCTTGCCATTTTTTACGATAGCCACTTGCATTCCCGCGGACTTGAAGATGGTCGCGTTGACCGGAAGCGTGAAGGTAGTCACGGAAGAAGGCATCGCGAGATGGACCTCCACGTAGCTGCCGGGTTTGAGTTCGCCCGTGGGATTGTTGACGTCGATTTCAGTCAGCAGCGTGCGTGTCGAATTGTCGATGGCGCCGGAATCCCGGACGACTGTTCCTGCAAATTTGCGGCCCGGAAATTCGGTCAGGGACAGGTCGGCGCGTAATCCGGGCTGGATATGGGGGGAATAAATTTGTGGAACATTGACATAAATTCTCAACCGATTGACAGCGGCGATGTGAAACAATTCGCGCGCCGTGCCGCCGCTGCTGCCGGAATCGATCAGCGCTCCGATATCGGTATTGCGCGCCGTAATCACGCCGTCAAAAGGCGCGTAGATTTTTTCAAAGGATTGCAAATCTTCGAGCCGCTTCACATTGGACCGGGCCGATTCGACGGTTGTCCTGCGCGCATCGGCGCTTCCTGTCGCATTATCGACGTCCTGCTGCGCGACCGAATCGGTCTTCAGCAAATCCATGTACCGCGTGGCAGTAATTTCGGCAAGGCGGAGGTTGGCTTCCGCAGTGGCCAGATCGGCGCGCGCCTGCTGCAACTGCTGATCGACTTCCGGCGCGTCTATCTCTGCAAGCAATTGTCCGGCCTTCACGCGCGCGCCGATGTCGACGCTCCAGCTCTTGAGGTAGCCGTTCGTCCGGGCATAGATGGGCGCGTCGATGTATGCCTGCATGTCGCCCGGAAGCACGATCTCCTGCATGGGTGCGCCCGGTTTTGGATGGGTCACCGTCACCGTGGGAATTGCCAGTTCGCGCGTCTCCTGGGAAAGTTGAGCATTGGCGTTCCGCCGGCTGGAAATCCCCCAGATCACAACGATCACAACAATCACGACAGTCAGCAGAAAAAGTATCACCCGCGTGGCCGCACTTCCCGCGGCGGTATGAGCTATGCGCCCATCTCGCCCGCGGACAGAGGTCGCTGGACTGACCCTCCGGTTTGGGAACCCTTGCATCTGATCCTCCGAAAAATTAGGACATTATTATTGCGGGCTCCACGCTTCACTTGAAGCGTTCAGCGTAAAAGCAGAGCCCACACCCGACATTTGCGGGCTGAAAATACAGTCCGCATCCGCTACTAATCCCCGGGAAGTTCCAGGACGGCGGAACTGCCCGGATTCTTGCGAGACCCGTGAATCAAACTATAGACAGCCGGCACAAACAACAGTGTCGCGACGGTCGCAAAAAGCAATCCCCCGATCACGGCCCGGCCCAGGGGCGCATTCTGCTCGCCGCCTTCCCCAAGTCCCAGAGCCATGGGCACCATCCCGATGATCATGGCCAGAGCTGTCATGATCACGGGGCGGAAGCGCGTATAGCCAGCTTCCTCCGCGGCATGTATCGGGTCCAATCCCTCCTGGATGCGTTCTTTTGAAAAGCTCACCACCAAAATACTATTTGCCGTTGCCACACCCATGCACATGATCGAACCGGTCAAAGCCGGCACGCTGATGGTGGTGTGCGTCAGGAACAGCATCCAGACGATTCCCGCCAGCGCGGCGGGCAGCGCCGAAATGATGATCAGCGGATCGAGCCAGGACTGAAAGTTCACCACGATCAGCAGGTAGATCAAAAGGATGGCAAAACCCAGCCCCGCCAGCAGACCCACGAAGGAAGATTGCATCGTGGTGACCTGGCCGCGAATAACAACCTGCGATCCGCGGGGAAGTTGGCTGCGATTGCGATCCACAATGGCCTGGACGTCGCGGGCGACGCCCCCTAAATCGCGCCCCTGCGTGGAGCCGAAAATATCGAGCATGGTTTGCGCGTCATAATGAGAGACGATCGCCATCCCCGTCCCTCGCGTGATGGTGCCCAGATTCCCCAGCATTTGCCAGGGCGCATTGGTGTTGCCATTGACTGGAATGTTTTGCAGATCCTGAAGCGACTCGAAGTCGTATTGCGGGGCCTGCGTGGTCACTGTGTAGCTGACCCCATTCTTTGGATCCAGCCAGAAAGAGGGCGTAGTCTGAAAACTTCCGCTCAACGAGACCAGAAGGTTCCCCGCAACGTCCCTCTGCGTGGAACCGGTTTGCAAAGCCTTAGTGCGATCCACATCGATGTGAATCTTCGGCTGATTGAAGGGCTGCTGCAGGCGCAAGTCGGCAATGCCCGTAACCGAATTCAGCTGCGTGATCAGCGAATCCGCGAATTGATGGTTCGCCTCCACATCGCGTCCTACGATCTGGATGTCGATCGGTGCAGGCAGGCCGAAATTGAGAATCTGGCTGACGATATCGGCTGGGGGGAAGTAGAACAGCACGCCCGGAAAAGATTTGTTCAGTTTCAAACGGAGAGCGTGAATGTAATCTTCCGTGGGGTGATGCTTTTGGTTCAGGGAAATCATGATGTCGGCATCTTCCGGGCCAATGGGCGCGGAGGTGCTGTACGTGTAGTTCAGGTTGCTGTAGGGCAAGCCGATATTATCGATCACACTCTCAATTTCGTTGGCCGGAATCTCCTCATGGATCATCCGTTCGACGTCGTCGCACAGCGCCGCTGTTTCTTCAATGCGCGTGGCGGTGGGAGCGCGCATATGCAGCTTGATTTGCCCCGCGTCCACCGTGGGGAAGAAGTCCTCACCGAGCCAGGGGATCAGCGCGAAGGAACAGGCGCACGCCGCCAGAAAGCCCAGGGGAAACAGAATCCTGTGCGCCAGGCATCGCTGCAGGACTCCACGGTAGGCGTTTCGCATTTTTTCGAAAAGCAATTCAAAATGGCCCTGCAGGCGCACCAGCGGATTCCCGCTGACCAGGGATTTCTGCGCCGATTCCTCTTCATGGGCTTGGAGCAGGAAGCGTGCCATGGTGGGCACCAGGGTCCGGGAAAGCAAGTACGAAGCCAGCATCGCGAAAACAACGGCCTCCGCGAGCGGCACGAACAAGTAGCGCGCTACGCCGGTGAGAAAGAACATCGGGACGAACACGATACAAATCGAAAGCGTGGACACGAAGGCAGGAACCGCGATCTGCTGCGCGCCGTCCAGGATCGCCTGGATGATTTCCTTGCCCTGAGCAAGATTTCGATTGATGTTTTCAATTTCCACGGTGGCATCGTCGACCAGGATGCCAACCGCAAGCGCCAACCCACCGAGCGTCATGATGTTGATGGTTTGCCCGATCGCGCTCAGAACGATGATCGATGTGAGGATCGACAAGGGGATCGAAACGGCGATGATCAGGGTGCTCCGCCAGCTTCCCAAAAAGACCAGGATCATGAGTCCAGTCAGACAAGCGGCAATGATCGCTTCCCGCACCACCCCATTGATGGAAGCGCGGACAAATACGGATTGATCCGCGATGGGACGAACCTGCAGCTCCGGCGGCAAACCGGCGAGCACCCCGGGCATGGTTTCCTTGATTCTCGAAATAATGTCCAGTGTGGAAGCACCGCCGGATTTGAGGATTGTCTGCAGTGCGGCGCGTTGCCCGTCCACATGAACGATATTGGTTTGCGGAGGGTAGCCGTCGCGGACATGCGCGACGTCGCGAACATAAATGGTGTTGGCGCCAACCGTCTTGATCGGCAAATCATTTAGTTCCTCGACGGTTTTGGGACTGGCGTTCAGGTCCACGTCGTTCTCAAGCGAGCCGATTTTGACGGTGCCGGCAGGCAGAATCAGGTTCTGCGTCCCCACTGCGGTCACCACATCGTTGGGGGAGATTCCTTTCGCCTGGAGCGCCCGAATATCAAGGTCCACCACAATCTGGCGCTGCTTGCCCCCGTAGGGAGCGGGCAACACGGCTCCCTGCACGGTTGCGAGCCCTACCCGGATGAAGTTTGACCCGATGTCAAACAGTTGCTGCTCGGAGAGCCCCTTGCCAGACATCGCCAACTGAAGAATGGGCACCGAGGAGGCGTTGTACGTCACAATAAACGGCGGTGCGGTCCCGGGAGGTTCGGATTTTAGAGCTGTCTGGACGAGGGCCGTGACCTGGGCCATGGCCATATCGATCCGCACGTTGGGATGGAAATAAATCTTGATCACACCCAGTCCATTCAGGGATTGCGACTCGATGTGCTCGATATCATTGACAGTCGTGGTCAGGCCGCGCTCAATGCCCACAACGATTCGGGTGGACATCTCCTCGGCAGAGAGGCCCGTATAGTTGTAAACCACACTGATAATCGGAATGTCGATGTCCGGAAAAATGTCGGTAGGGGTATTCAGGATGGCTAGCGGCCCCAAAATGAGGATGAGCAGGGACATCACCACAAAGGTGTAAGGTCTCCGCAGCGCTAACCGGACAATCCACATATGGGATACTTATCTCCTGGAGCGTTCTAGGGCCGGCGCATCTGCCAGCGCCGACGTCATTTCACCGCTCGATAAACAAACGCGTGTATTTTCGATGTGAGGCGCTCAATACCGGCACAACTGTCTTCGTCCGTGCCCATTCAATGTGATGCGGACATCTGAAGGTTCGTTACACGCATGTGTTTGCATTGTGCAATGTCGTTTCACGCCGGCTTACGTTGATTCTATTTGAAAAATGGAATCAAAAAAGAGTCCCAGCATGCGGCGAACGTCGTCATCTGAAAGCGTCTTGGGATCCACCAAATGTTCGAGCAGCAATCCATGCGCGAGGGCGCCCAAGCAGGTCGACGCCGCCGGCCCATTAATCGGAAGCGAACCGCCGAGTGCGCGCTGCAATTCCGACAATAATTTTCCCCAGGACGCGCGGATGCGCCGGTGCCTGTCGCGGAGGCGCGCATGCGCTTCCGGATGGCGCAGTGCAAAGAGCTTGAATTCGAGCGCAATCAGGACCAGCCTGCGGTCCTTGGCGACTTCCGCATAATGCGTGCGAAGAGCTGCAAGCTTCTCGAGCGGATTGGTATACTTTCGGAGAGCGGCAATGGCCGAATCGGTTCGCTCGCGCACCCAATCCTCGAGCAGGGCAAAGAAGATGTCCTCCTTGCTTTCGAAATTGGCGTAGAAAGCGCCGCGCGTGTAGCCCGCGCCGCCGGCAATGTCTTCCAGGCGCGCCGCCTCGAAGCCGTTTTGGGCGAAGATCCGTTTGGCAGCCGTCAGCAATTTTCGCCGCGTGGCGGCGGTCCGCTCGGTCTGCCGGGAGCGGGGCCGCGGGGCCAACAGGCCGCGCGCCGCCTGTTTCCGGTTGCGTCCGGGCTGCAGTGACAATCCTCTCATATTACCAAGGTGCTCCGCTTGACATCATACATACGTGTATGTATCTTACTGAAGTGCTCTCAGCCGTGCAAGTACTAATTGTGTGATCGGACGGTCCGTGGTGACTGCCCGTAGCGTGCGTCGGACCGAAAACGGCAGGCGCGACTGGCCGATCCTGAAGAATTGAGTGGTCCTCATGAGACATGCGTGCTTTCGCTTTCTCTCCCTCTTCGTGTTTCTGCTTTTTGCGGTGTACCCCGCCTTGGCGCAAGCCCCGGCCGATTTCCAGGGCAGTGTGGGGACGGGCGCTGCCTCGGATCAGCCCCTCCGGCTGTCGCTGGACGTCGCTTTGCAAAGAGGCCTTCGCTATAACCTGGGGGCCATCAATTTCCAGGAATCTTTTCGCCAGGCCCGCGGAGAAACTGTTGCAGCTCGCAGCATCCTGTTTCCAAACCTGAATGGTGGGCTGCTGGAAAGCGTTCAGCAAATCGATCTGGCCTCGTTCGGATTCAAGTTCAACCTCCCGCCGAGTGCTGGATTTTCGTTGCCGACCATCGTCGGTCCATTCAACTATTTCGATCTGCGTGGCTTCCTGACGCAACGGATTGCCGACCTGCAGGCCGTCCGCGCCTATCAGTCGACTCGTGAAGCGCAAAAAGCAGCAGAACTTTCCGCCGGAGATGCGCGGGAAATGGTGGTCTACCTGGTAACTGCAGGGTACCTGCAGGTACTTGCCGAATCGGCGCGCGTCGATTCCGCAAAAGTGCAATTGGCGAGCGCTCAGGCGATTGCGCAACAAGCTTCGGACCGTTTCACCGCCGGCCTGAGCGCCAAAATTGATATGACGCGAAGCCAGGTGGAAATGCAAACGCAGCAACAGCGTTTGACGACGGAGCAGGCCGAATACGCCAAGCAGAAAATCGCCCTGGCCCGTCTGATCGGATTGCCTTCGGGTCAGGAGTTGATCCTGACGGATACCTTGCCTTACGCGCCGCTCGAAAACCTCACACTCGAGCAGGCCATCGCGCTGGCGGCGAGTAACCGGTCTGATTTAAGGGCCGCGGAAGCGCAAGTGCGTTCCGCGGAATTGTCCCGCAAATCGGCCAGCGCGGAACGCTACCCGACGCTTGGCGTCAGCGCGGATTACGGAGTCATTGGCATCAATCCGGCCACCTCGCACGGAACGTTCTCTGTTGCAGGGCAGCTCAAGTTCCCCATCTGGGCGGGAGGCCATACCCATGGGGACATCCTCCAGGCGGACGCAATTTTGGCGCAGCGCCGCGCGGCGTATGAGGATCTGCGCGCGCGCGTCGAAGCAGATGTGCGGGTTGCCTATTTGGACCTCAACGCTGCCGCGGATCAGGTCCGCACGTCGCAAAGCCAGCGCGAACTCGCTCAAGATGTGCTGGTGCAAGCCAGAGACCGGTTTGCCTCCGGGGTCGCCGACACCATCGAGGTGGTGCAGGCGCAGGAGGCGCTATCCAGCGCGGAGCAGGAATATATCGCCAGTCTGACCGCACACAATCTCGCCAAGGCCAGCGTGGCCCGGGCCACCGGCCAGGCCGAAAAAATTATGCGCGATCTTTTGAGGAGTCAATAGTCATGCCGACAGACCAATTGCAACAACCCAGCGCGCCGCGGCCCGCGGAACCTCCCGCCGGGAGGCCCGGTGACGTAGACAACTCAGGCAGCAGCGCCCAAGGGCGGCGCAGGACGCTGATCTTCGCAGCCATTCTGGGGTCCGTGCTTCTGATCGGAGCCATTTGGTTCGTGTTGTATTCCTCGACCTACGAGTCAACAGATGACGCCCAGGTCGACGGCCACCTGAACGGGATTACTTCGCGAATTGACGGTGATGTGAAAGTAGTTTACGTGGAAGAGAATCAATCTGTGCAGGCGGGACAACTCCTGGTGGAACTCGATCCACGCGATTACCAGGTCGCACTGGAACAGGCCCAGGCGCAACTGCTGAAAGCACAAGCCCAGGAGCGGGCGGAAAATCCGAACCTTCCGATCACGCAGATCTCTTCACAGACGAACATTTCGACCAGCCAGTCCGAAGTCGCGAACGCGCAAGCGGGTGTAGCAGCGGCCGAGCGCGATCAGGCCGCGGCCATGTCCCGGTTACAGGAGATCGAAGCGAATAGCACGAAAGCACAGGGCGACATCGCGCGATATAAGTCGCTGGTGGATAAGAACGAGGTTGCGCGCTCTCAATACGACGCCGTGGTCGCGACGGCCAATGCGCTGGCCGCCGCGGTCGATTCTGCGCGGGCCTCGGCGGAGTCCGCGCAGAAGGTCGTCGAGCAACGACAAGCACAATTCGATCAGGCGCGCAGCCGCTTGGGCTGGGCCCTCGTAAACGCACCCAATCAGGTGGCCATTTCCAAGGCGAACTTGCAATCCAAACAGGCTGACGTGCAGGCGTTTAAGGCTCAAGTCGACCAGGCGCAGCTCGACCTCAGCTATTGCAAAATCATTGCACCGGTTTCGGGAGTCGTGAGCAAACGCACCGTGGAGGCTGGCGAACATGTGACCAAAGGCCAGAGGCTCATCACACTCGCCGATCTGGGCAATTTGTGGGTCACGGCGAATTTCAAGGAAAGCCAGTTGAAAGAAATGCACACCGGACAATCCGTCACGGTTAGTGTCGACGCCTTCGATCAGACGTTTGAAGGAAAAGTCGAGGCCATGCCCGGCGCCACCGGAGCGGTCAACAGCTTGCTGCCGCCGGAAAACGCCACCGGGAATTACGTCAAGGTGGTGCAGCGCCTGCCTGTCCGCATCCGGCTCAATCCGGGGCAATCGGGACTCGATCGCCTGCGTCCGGGCATGTCGGTTGTTCCCAAGGTTTGGTTGAAGTAGAGGAAGATTGCCGTGACGGACACTCAGGCCGCCCCCTGGAAACCGAGGTTCAATCCCTGGCTGATCGCCTTGACGGTCACGCTGGCCACCTTTATGGAGGTGCTCGATACCTCCATTGCCAACGTGTCGTTGCCGCATATTGCCGGCAGCCTTTCGGCCAGCCATGAAGAGTCCACCTGGGTCCTCACGAGCTACCTGGTATCAAACGCCATCGTTCTTCCCATCAGCGCGTGGCTTTCGACGATCATAGGCCGCAAGCGCTTCTACATGATGTGCGTCACGCTGTTTACCTGCTCCAGTTTTCTTTGCGGCCTGGCGCCCAGCCTGGGATTTCTGATTTTTTTCCGGGTCTTGCAAGGCATCGGTGGCGGGGGATTGCAGCCCAGCGAACAGGCCATCCTCGCGGACACGTTCCCTGCTTCCAAGCGTGGCATGGCGTTTGCCGTGTATGGAATGGCCGTGGTGGTGGCGCCGGCGGTCGGGCCCACCCTGGGCGGATGGATCACCGATAACTTTACCTGGCACTGGATTTTCTACATCAACGTTCCCATCGGCATACTTTCATTGTTCCTGACCAATCGGTTGGTGGAAGATCCGCCATTCCTGAAAATCGAACAACAGAGGAGACGAGGTATTCGCGCCGATTACGTAGGGCTTGGACTGATCACCATCGCCATTGCCAGTTTGCAGATTGCCCTGGATAAAGGCCAAGAGGCCGATTGGTTTTCCTCCCCCTGGATCACCGGGCTCGTCGTCATGGCCATCTACGCCTTTCTGGTCTGGATCGTGTGGGAATGGCATC
This sequence comes from Terriglobia bacterium, assembly GCA_963705015.1. Classification (GTDB taxonomy): domain Bacteria; phylum Acidobacteriota; class Terriglobia; order Acidiferrales; family UBA7541; genus Palsa-360. The sequence goes on along the minus strand of CAVPIN010000002.1, from coordinate 1,771,851 downwards.
ACCCGAATCCAGTCGTGGATATCCGCATGTTTCAGAGGCGCAATTTCGCGACGGCGATGTTTTTCAGTTTTACGCTGGGAATCGTGTTGTACGGCACGACGTTTATGATCCCCCAGTTCCTGCAGGTGCAACTGGGTTATTCGGCGGTGAAGTCGGGAGAAGCGCTGGCCGGTGGCGGATTCGTGATGATTTGCATGCTGCCGATTGTGGGAATCCTGGTTTCCCGGATCGATCCGCGCAAGATGATGGCGTTTGGGTTTGTTTGCATTTCCGCGGCTCTGTATCACATGGCGATCGTATTCAATCCCGCCATGGATTTCACCACCGCAATGCTTCTCCGCACCTATCAGATGTTCGGACTCGCCTTCATTTTTGTGCCTCAGAACGTGCTGGCCTACGTGGGCGTGCCGCGAGAAAAAAATAATCAAATTTCCTCGATGAATAGTTTCGTCCGCAACGTGGGCGGAAGCATTGGAATCGCCGTCATCGCCACTTCGCTTTCGCGGATTGCCCAGCAGCGCCGGCACACGCTGGTCGGAAATGCCGCCCCCGGCACGCCCGCGTATGAACGCATGGTTGGCGGCTTAACCCAAATGCTGATTGGACATGGATCGAGCAGCGCGGACGCAACGCATCAGGCCTATGGCATGGTGTCCGGCATGATTGACCGGCAGGCGACGACCCTGGCCTACGTGGAAGTGGTTTCCATGATGGCTGTCGTCATAATTGGTTTGGTCCCTTTTCTCCTCATCATGAAAAGAAATAAGCCTGCGGTGGGCGAGCAGACCGTCGTTCACTAGTCGAGCCGAAAGGCCAGCCTTCCGCGCCCGAACGCATTCACAGATTCTCAGTTATACTGTCGCCGCTCTCATTGCTGGTTTTATTGGGCAGGGAGATCCGCCACGCTGTTAGCGTGTGAAAACTGGAGTGCAGTTGTATCCCTTCATTCACATAGGCCCCATAACCCTTGGCACATATGGTTTGATGGTTGCCACGGGTCTGATCAGCGCATTTTTCGTGCTTCGCGCTGACTTTGCACGCCGGGGAATTTCCGCGGACGCCGAGGCCATCATCGGCATCACGGGACTGGCCGGACTCGCCGGCTCGCGGCTCTATCATTTGCTGGAAAGCCCGGCAGAATTCTTTGCCAACCCCTGGCCGCAGCTCTTCAGCACCATGGGTTTTGCCTTTTTCGGCGCAGTCATTGGTGGATTCATTGCATTGCTGCTGTTGGCGCGACGTTTCCGAATTAAGCCTTTGCTCATGCTGGATGTCGCTGCTCCGGCGGCAGCCCTGGGATACGGAATTGGCCGGATGGGCTGCTTGCTCTCAGGCGATGGCGATTATGGCGTTGCGACCAACCTTCCCTGGGGCATGGCTTTCCGTCCGCTGGAACCCGGGTCTCGAATTTTCGATTTTATCCAAGTCGATCACGGCGCACTGAATCCCAGTTACGGGCGGGATGTTCATGGATTGCCATTGGATTCGATTGTCCGCGTCCATCCCACGCCGATTTACGAATTTCTCGTGGCGCTGGTGATCTTCTGGATTCTGTGGCGGCTTGGGGAGCGCTGTTTCAAAACGCGCGCGCCGAATGGAATCGTATTTTCCGCGTATCTCGTCCTTACCGGCATCGCAAGATTTCTCGTTGAGATTATTCGCATCAATCCGAAAACATTTTATGGAATGACGAATGCGCAGACGGCCAGCGTCGTTTCGATCGTTGCCGGGATCGTCCTTTTCTTGTCCCAGCGCCATGCCTCTACGCCCCCGCGCCGCGCTTGACGCCTGCCCTTCGCTCGCTTAGTGTCATTCCCAGAAATAATCCAGCGAAGTCCTGCGGGCATGGCGGGAGAGGTGAAACATGGGGCGTCCACTCGGGGTCACAATTCTCAGCCTGCTGATGATTGTTGCGGGCATTGGATTTGCCGCGACAGGTTTCCTGTTTTTCTTTATGGGGTCGACGGGGGCAACCGCCACCGCGCCCTCCAGCGGCGCCATGGCCGCAGTCCTGGTGGCGCTGGGGGCTGCTGCCGGAATCATCTTCCTGCTTTTCGGGGGATTGCACGTCGTTCTGGCGGTTGGCATCTTCAAACTGCGCAACCTTGCGCGCGTGCTCACGATTTTTTTATTCCTGCTGATCGGAGCGGGGGCCTGCCTCGGCTTGATTGCCACGTTGTTGAGCTACAGCCACATCGCGCTAGTGTGGAACATTTCGCTGCTCGCCGTGGACGCGCTGGCGCTGTGGTATTTGCTTCGCGCGGAAACAAAGGAAGCATTCCACGCCTAGAACAAGGTGACTTAGTAAAGACCCGCTCCAGCTGACTTGCCGGCCTCGACTGCTGGTTTTCCGGATGCATCCACGATTTCCACCGGACCATATTTTTCCATGACCGTCTTGATTTTGCTGGCGTCGCCGACCGCGACCACCTGCATCGTGCCGGGGTCAATATATTTTTTTGCTACGCGCTGGACGTCTTCCGCCGTAATCGCCGCGATTTGCGCCGGATATTTGTCCCAGTAATCAGCGGGAAAGTTATATTCCTTGCGCGTGAGGGCGTACCCGATTAATTGCTGCGCCGATTCGAGGGAAAGCGCAAACCGCGCCACGACCGATCGCCGCGCGGCGTCCAGTTCCTCCTCGGGAACTTTTTCGTCGCGAATGCGGTTTAGCTCGCGCAAAAATTCCGTCATCGCTCCGTCCGTCACTTCCGTGCGCAAGTCGCCGCCCGCAGTCCAAGGTCCGGCATACTTTCGAGCGATGAAATTGCTATAAACGCCGTAGGTATAGCCCTTCTCTTCGCGCAAATTCAGGAACAGGCGGCTCGCCGATCCCGCGCCAAGCACTTCGTTGAGTACCACCAGTGCCGGATAATCCGGATCGCTGCGCTCGATGGCCAGATTGCCCATCAGCAACGTGGTCTGCACCGAGCCGGGACGATCCACCAGATACACCTTGCCCTTGGTTGCAGCCACCGGGCCATGCGGGAAATTCACGGACTCCTTCGAGCGCTGCCATTCCGCCAGCCATTGCCGCAGCCTGGGGATCAGCGTCGCGGCGTGAACGTCGCCGGTAATCGCCAGCACCGTATTCTGTGGCGCGTAATGTTTGTCGTGCCAGTCCACGAGCATCGCCGGAGTCAGCGCGTCAAGCGATTCGGGCGTGGTGGTTACCACGGCAGCGGGATAGGTTCCATACAGCGCGCGGTTGAGCGTCTGAATCGCCAGAAAATTAGGTTGCGAACGTTGCTGCAGCAGAGCGGGCTTCGTGCGCGCCTGGTATTGCGCGAGTTCGTCGGCGGGAAAGCTTGGATGGAGGAGCACCTCGGTGGCCAGTGCGAACCACTTCTCAAATGTGTCCGACAATCCCGACGCGGAGAGGACGGTGGAACCAGTGCCGAATCCGGCCGACGCGCCGAGCCGTGCTCCCAGCGAGTCGATCTGTTCGGCAATCTCCTTGCTCGACCGGGACTTGGTACCCTGATCCAATAATCGCGCCGTCGCTCCGGCGAGGCCGGGCTGGTTCGCTGGTTCATAGAGAGGGCCCGCGCCGTCGATGTCGAATTGCACCGTGACCAGCGGGAAGCGGTGGTCCTCGAGAATCACCACGTTAATTCCGTTTGGCAGGACCGTTTCGACCGGGCGCGGCAGCTTCACCTTCAGGATTTCCTTTGATACGGGGGCGCGATTCAGGCGCTCGACCTTGCTGGTGGGGATGGACTTGTCCTGTCCCGATTCGCCCTGAGTCCAACCTGTGGTTGCGATGGCAGCGGTCATCGCTATGATAGTTGCCGTCCGCGCCAGGAACTTCCTCATGCGTCTCATTGGTTTCCCCCAGCCCCTTGCCGGGCCGCGGGCGGGGCCTGCGCCTTCGGATTGGTCAAGACGACCGTCCGCTGCGTCTCCCCCAGGTATTGGCGAGCCACGCGCTGAACGTCAGCGGCAGTGACCTCGCCGTAATTCGCCAGCGTCGTATTGATCAGATTCGGGTCGTGGAAATACACCGCGTAGCGTCCCAGGGTCCGCGCCCGGTTTAGTGTGCTCGCGAGTGATCCGGCCTCTTGCAACCGGTCCTGGATGATTACTTTTTGCATTTCAGCCGGGGTGACTCCATCCTTTTTCACGCGCTCGAACTCTTCATAAATTAATTTTTCGATTTCCCTGGAGTCCTCGCCGGGCTTGAGCAACGCAAAGGCCTGGAACATCGCGGGGCCGCGCCGCATGTCGATTCCCCCGGCCACCTGAAGCGCTACTGCCCTTTCCTTCACGAGCCTTTGGTAGAGACGCGAAGACGGGCCGCTGAAAAGGATATCTCCGAGTACGTCGAGCGCATACCAATCCGGGGTGTTTGCCGGGACTGTCTTGTACACGATGTCGAGGCGCGGGAGTCGCGCAAAGGAATCCTCCACCACGGTTCTGCGTTCCGCGGTTTGCGCGGGTTCGTTCATGTCCACCGGCGGCGGCGCGGGTTGCGCGGGAATGTCCTCAAAGTATTTCTTGATCTTGGCAAGCGCTTCCGTCGTCTTGAAATCCCCCACCAACGAGAGCACCGCATCGTTAGGCGCATAGTACGTTCTGAAAAATTGCGTTACGTCATCGAGGCTGGCCGCGTTCAGGTCGGCCATCGAGCCCATGGTGTCATGCTTATAAGCAAAATTATCGTAGGCCAGGTCCTCGAGGATTTCCTCCGTTTTGCCATAGGCCTGGTTGTCCATGCGCAGCCTGCGCTCTTCCTGAACTGTGTTTCGCTGGTTATCGAGATTTGCCTGGGTAACGCGGAGAGCCCGCATGCGGTCGGATTCGAGGAACAGCGCCAGGTCCAGCTGATTCGCAGGCATGCGCTCGAAATAGTTGGTGGAGTCCTCGCTGGTGGTGCCATTCATGTCGCCGCCGTTGACCCTTACCAGAATCATGTGCTCGCCTTTGCCCACGTTTTGAGAGCCCTGGAACATCATGTGTTCGAAGAGATGCGCAAAGCCCGTATGGCCGGACAGCTCGTTCCTCGAGCCTACGTCGTAGGTAATACAAAGCGATACGGTGGGCGCCGCGTGGTCTTCGGAAAGCACGACACGCAAACCGTTTTTCAGCGTGAATTGCTGAATGGGAATCTGGACTTGCTGGACGGAAGCGGCGCCGGGCGTCGCCACCACCCTTTGCGGCGCTGCCACCAGCATGACAGCGGCAATTCCGAGCGTCAGCAGCAGCCCGGCCGTCCTGTGGATCTTCAATCGCGGCATAATATGCTCCACCCAGGAGGATCTCTAACCAGTACTGTATCCTACTTTCAATGGACGCTCGCCGACAGCAAAAGTTTCCTGCCATGTCTGTCCTGCCATTGGCAGCTTGCTCTGGGCTGGCTGAAAATACATAGGAGGCGGGTCCGTGGCTGACACTAAAGAACAGGCCCATAAGTTGATCGAGCAGCTTGCGCCCAGCCAGCTATCCGCCGTGGTCGGCCTGCTCGAAGTGATGATTGATCCCCTGGCCAGTTCCATCGCCAACGCTCCCATTGAAGAGGAAGAGATTCTTCCTCAAACCGCTGCGGAACTCGATGCCGCCCACGCATCTATAGCCCGGGGCGAGGGCCCTTCCCATGAAGAGATTGTTGGCCGATTCGGATTGAAACCCCGCTAATGCCTGGTAAGACCGCGCTTGGAATTCTCCACGCTATTGATGATTATCTGACCACCGGAGTTGGCGACGTGAAGAAGCTTCGTCCGCCGCGGCAAGAATTGCGGCCGCGTGTGGGGGACAATCGCGTATTCTTTCTCTTTCAATCCCCGCGTTCCATTGAAATTCTCGCTGTAAAGCACCGCCGGGAAGCTTATCGTTGATTCAGCTCGAGCCCAGTCGCATCGAACTTTATTCGGGGGTAAACTCTGAAGGCCCATGGAAAATAACTCAGGCGTGAATGCGGTGGAAGTCCTCTCGCTGACGCGAAGATTTGGTTCGCTCGTTGCTGTTAACCATTTGAATTTTGTTTGCCCTTCCGGCTCGACGTTTGGCTTGCTTGGTCCCAACGGCGCAGGCAAGAGCACGCTCATCAAGATGCTGACGACGCTACTGCCGCCCAGTGAAGGAACCGCGAAGATCGCCGGTTTTGATCTGGTGCAGCACCCCGAGGCGGTCCGCCGAAACATCGGGTACGTCTCGCAGATGCTCTCCGCCGACGGGGACCTCACCGGCTACGAAAACCTTTTGATTACGGCGAAGATGTATGGCATCCCCCGCGCGGAACGCGCCCGCCGCATCGCGCAAGCATTGGAATTTATGGAACTCTCGCACGTCGGAGGCAAGCTGGTGCGCCAATATTCCGGCGGCATGATCCGTCGCCTGGAAATCGCGCAGTCCATGCTGCACCGGCCGCACGTCCTGTTTCTCGATGAGCCTTCCGTGGGTCTCGACCCCTCGGCCAAACGCGCCGTCTGGGAACGCATCAGCCAACTGCGCGAAGAATTCGGAACGACAATCCTGATGACGACGCACGATATGGAAGAGGCGGATCACCTGTGCGACATGGTGGCCGTCATGCATCAAGGAGTGCTGGCCGCCATGGACACTCCGGAAGCGCTCAAGGCGCAGGTGGGGCCGGCAGCCTCGCTCGATGATGTGTTCATCCATTTTACGGGCGCCACGATTTCCGAGGGAGGAGACTTGCGAGATGCAGCACGCACACGACTCACAACTCAGCGACTGGGCTGAGCCATTTCCCGGCGCAAACTATTTGCGTCAGACCCTGGCCGTCGCCGAGGCAGACGTGCGCAAGCTCATTCACGATCCCGTTGAATTGCTGACGCGCATGGTGCAGCCCGTACTCTGGCTCTTGATCTTCGGCCAGGTGTTTAACCGCACGCGCGCGATTCCCACCGGCGGCATCAGCTATCTGGATTTCATGGCGCCCGGAATTCTTGCGCAGAGCGTTCTGTTTGGCGCCATTTTTTACGGCATCTCCCTGATCTGGGAGCGCGACCTGGGAATCATTCAGAAGTTTCTGGTGAGCCCCGCGCCGCGGAGCACTCTGGTGTTGGGAAGAGCGATTTCCTCGACGGTGCGCAGCCTCTGCCAGATGATGTTTGTGTACGCAATCGCCTTTCTCTTGCACGTCCAGCTTCGATTCGGCGTGTTGGAACTCGCCGGGGTCGTGCTGGCGGTCATGCTGGGCTCGGCCGTCTTCTCCACGTTTTCCCTGATCATTGCGTGCCTGGTGAAATCGCGCGAGCGGTTCATGGGCATCGGCCAGGTGCTGACGATGCCGCTGTTCTTCGCGAGCAATGCCATTTACCCGCTGATCTTGATGCCGGCCTGGCTGCGTGCTGTGTCTCGCGGGAATCCACTCACTTACCAGGTAGATGCCCTGCGAACGTTAATGATCGTCGGTGGCGCGAGCACATTCGGACTGCGCTTGGACCTCCTGATGCTATTTGTGGCGCTGGCCGTCCTGGTAACCATAGCCACCCGGCTCTATCCCAACATCGTCACTTAATTTATTCTGCCTAAACAACGAATCTGATACACTCGGCCACAGATGTGGGCCCTAGGGTGCGAGTTCCGGAATTCTTGATTTGCGAAAAATTGGAGGTTCGTATGCGAAGAGTTCAGCGTACTGCTTTCGCAGTGGGATGTCTGGCCGTTTTGTTGATCGCCTCTGGCGCGCTGGCGCGGCAAGCCGCGCAGGGCGGGGCGCGTCCGGGAGCGGCGCCAGCGGCCCCCCAGCAGATCAGCCGTCCGCCTCTGTTCTTCCGGGAAGATTGGAAGCCCATGGTGGCCCCCAAGGGCAATGGCGAGCATACGATCGCCCAGCAGGACCTGTCGAACCCGAATCTTGAGCTCAACCTGTACGGCGACAAGAAAGGACCTCAGGAAGTCTTCCAGGCCAACGACGATGGTGTGACCATGGCATGGACGGGACTTTGCACCACAAATTGTGCCGTTGCGCTGAAAGACAAGAACAACTTCGTTGACCTTACCGGCCTCGCCAGGATCCGCTGGCGTACCAAGCAATCCGGTTTTCACCTGCTGCGCCCGATCGTGAAGCTTGCCAACGGAACCTGGCTTATTGGCGACCATACCGATGGCGCTACCACGGAGTGGATCGAGACGGATATATCCCTCGCCGACGTGAGATGGCGGAATCTGGACATCGAAAACGTGGTCGAAGCCAGGGACGGCAAGTGGGTGGACAATCCGGACCTGAGCAAGGTGGATGAGATCGGTTTCACGGATCTCATGGCCGGGAGCGGACATGGGCCCGGCGGGTCGTCTCGCGTTGACTGGCTTGAGGTTTACGGCAAGCCAGTGTCTCGAGAGGGAAGCGCCCAAAGTTCTGCAAAGTAGTTGTCTGCAAAAAGGATTTGAGCCGTTGGTGATTCGCAAAATAATGGAGGTTTGCATGCCACGAGTAATGCGTGCCCTATCCGCAATTGGTTTCCTGACAATATTTTTGATTGCTTCGAGCGCACTGGCAAAACAGCCTGGGCAGGGCGCGGCCCCACCGGCAAAAGCGCCGCAGAAGGTTCAACGTCCGCCCTTGTTTTTCCGCGAAGATTGGAAGCTTGATCCCACGGTGCCCAATCCCACGCCGGAACTGGAGCACGTAGTCGGCGCGGGCAACGACCTGTCGAATCCGAATCTGGAAGTCAAGCTGTACGGCGACAAGAAGGGCCCTGTTGTAGTATTCCAGCCGAATGACGACATCACCTTCGTGATGACACTCCTTTGCACGTCGAGCTGTGCCATCGCGCTGCGCGACAAAACCAATAATGTGGATCTCTCCGGTAACATGGCGAAGCTACGATGGCGCGTCCGGGAAAATGGCTTCCATTTCATCCGCCCGATCGTCAAACTTGCAAACGGGACATGGCTCGTCGGAGACCATGCGACCGGCTACACGACCGATTGGGTGGAGAATGAAATCCCGTTCGTCGATGTGCGCTGGCGCACTCTGGATATCGAAAATGTGGTCGAAGGCAGAGACGGCAAATGGGTGGACAATCCAGACCTCAGCAAAGTGGAAGAAATCGGATTCACCGATCTCATGAGGGGCAGCGGCCACGGTGCGGGCGGCGGGTCTCGCATCGATTGGATTGAGGTCTACGGCAAGCCCGTGCCGCGTTAGCCAGGCGCTAGAGTTCCGGCAAGTAGAGTGGAGCCCGCTTCATTTTTGATTTGCTGAGATTCTGAGTCGTTCAGCCGACCTTTACCCGAGGCTCGCCGCGGACCATGGGCGAATGATAGTCCCGCCTCTGACCCGCGCCTGCAGCTTCGGGCCATAAAACGCATAAGGGTGCGCCTCGGGATCGAGTTCGCTGGCCTTATTGAGACGCGCGCGCAATTCTTCCGGTATCACAATATCCAGGCACGACAAGTTGCTGTCGAGCTGCGCGATTTTCGTGGCACCGATGATGGTGGACGTCACTCCCGGCTGTGTTACCACCCAATTCAGCGCCACTTCGGCTGGTGAGCGGCCGATTTGCTTTGAGATCTCCAGCAAGACGTCGATGATGTTCCAGTTTCTTTCTGTTTCCCGGTCGAAAATTACTCCGCCGGTGGCTTTTTGAATATCCAGGCGGCCTTGCGATCCTACATGCTTCCCGTCACGCTTGTACTTGCCGGAGAGCAAGCCTCCCGCGATCGGGCTCCACGGACAGATCGCCATGCCCAGCACTTGCGCGGCGGGAATGTGTTCTCGCTCGATATTGCGCTCGACCAGAGAGTATTCGAGCTGCAGCGCAATGATTCGCTCGCGGCCCAATTGCTCGGCCAGAGTTTGGGCCCGCGATAGGTACCACGCCGGAACGTCCGACAAGCCGATGTAGCGAACCTTTCCTGACCGCACCAGCGCGTCGAACGAGGACAAGACCTCTTCTACCGGCGTGAACATGTCCCACACGTGCATCCAGTAGAGATCGATATATTCGGTTTGCAGGCGCCGCAGGGAAGTCTCGATGGAGCGGTACATGTTTTTACGGCCATTCCCACCGGTATTTGGATTTCCCGGCTGCCGGTTGAAGGTGTACTTCGTGGCCAGAACAACTTTGTCTCTGGCACTGGTCTCTTTGAGGAATTTGCCGATCATCTCCTCGCTTTTTCCGTTCGTGTAACCGTCGGCGGTGTCGATAAAGTTTCCGCCGCGCTCCAGATACCGGTTGAAGATCGCCCGTGAGGCGTCTTCGTCATTTCCCCAGCCCCATTCCGTTCCAAACGTCATCGTTCCCAGGCACAGCGGGCTCACGGCCAGCCCGGAACGTCCCAGCGTTACGTATTCGTTGAGTTTCATCGGTATTTGTCCGCCATATGCATCCTGGATTTAAACGCACTGTCTATGATGCCACGCGCGGCCAGAAGTATCACCGGCAGTTAAATAGGAAATCGGCGGCCCGTTTGGTGCGGACCGCCGAAGATTGAATTCAATCGTAGAAGGTTTGGAGGCGCGCCCAATCTTCGTAATGGACCGACGCGTTTCAGCAACACCTCACCAAAGCAGCTTCAAGCCAAATTGGATCTGTCGGGACGTAGTGGACGTACTGGTGAAGGTTCCAGCCACAGGAGAGGGTGCACCCGTGGCGGATGTGAACACAATCAGATTGGGCGTATCGAAGTTCCCGCGGTTGAGGAGATTGAACATCTCGGCACGGAATTGAAGATTGAACCTTTCCGAGAGGCGCGTCTCTTTAAGAAGGGAAAAATCCCACGTGGCGAGCCCGGGGCCTGTCAGCACATCTCTTCCCACGTTTCCGAACGTTCCTTGTGCCGGGACCACGAACGCATTCGGATTAAACCACTGAGCAGGCGTGCCAAGGATCACGGGGCCGGTGAAGGCAGGATTCCACGACGGCCGCACGGGATTGCGCGAGTCGCCATCATTCGATGGATTGAAGCTCAATTGCGGAGTAAAGGGAAAACCTGATTGCAGGGTGACGATGCTGTTGAGCGTCCATCCGCCGATCAATCCGTTGCTCCACCCGCTGAGTCCGCCAAGATATTGCTTTCCCTGGCCAATCGGCAGGGCATAGCTGACATTGATAACGCCCACGTTTCTGACGTCGTATGTCGCCGGGCCCCAATCCGCGTGGATGTTGGTTGGATTCGAGGCCAGCGCGGGAGCATTGGCCGCCGCCGTGGCATTCAGGGAATCCCCGTCATCGAGCGCCTTCGACCACGTGTAGGCGCCGCGGAACGTCAATCCTTTGCTGAAGCGATGGTTTACGTCCACGGTCATGGCGTTGTACAAGCTGTCACCGGCGGAAAACCAACTCCAGGTATTGGCGATCGAATTATTGGCCCGCGCGCACGATGCGGGACATGTCACGGTCGGAGGAATATTCGTGTCAACGCCGATGATTTCGTGGGTGCCGTGAGATCCAACGTAGCCCACACTGACCGATGTGTTCGGCGTAATCTCTCGTTCGATTTTCAGGTTATAGGAAATTACCGTGGGAGTTTTCATGTTCGGATCAACGCCACCTGGCACCAGCTTCGTGCCCGCCGGTGACGCCGTGCCCGAGGCGGCATCCACGATGGGCAGACTCAGCGGAAATTTATCGAGAGTGAGGTTCGGGATGCTGTAGGTTGGGTTGAATGGCGCGTTCTGATCGGTCCGGTATCCAAGGGCATCCTGCAAATCGTGGTACATTCCAAATCCAGCGCGAACGACGGTCTTGCTGCCGAAGGGGCTCCATGCCAGAGCGATCCGCGGCTCTGGCAGGAACTTCGCGTTATTGGAGGCAAAAACCGAGCTTCCAATTGTCGGCTGCGTATTGATGATTCCAAGATTGAAATTATAATTTGAGGCCCTCCCGTAGGCCTCGTTCCATCTGGTCGAGGACTCTAAGCGAACACCCAAGGAGAGCGTCAGGTTCGTGCTCAGTCGCAGTACGTCCTCGGCGTAGACCGCACTGAAGGTTGACCTCCAGCTCAACGGCGTCGAAGTAGGATCGATGAGAAAACTCCCGGTGCCCAGGCTCCCTTGCAGGAATGTGGTCAGGCTCTGAAACGTGGCCTGGCCGTACTGGCTGAGCGCAATGTTCTCGTTGGACTGGAACCTCTGGACCCACGCGCCGAATTTGAATTGCTGGCGCCCTTTGGTCAAGGATACTTGATCCTCGTAAGTGAAAAGATTTCTATGGAGGTCAAGATTGCTTCCATTATTGCTCCCTGCAAGCGCGATTTGCGCGGCTGGATTGGACGCGGCGCTGCCTCCCACCACTACGGCGCCAATGGGAAGGCCGCTAAGGAACCCCGGAATTGGCGTTGGAGAGATCCCCGGTGTGGGCTCTCCCGTAAAGAAATAGCTCGCACGGGAGAAACCAAGGCGCGCTGTGTTGAGCAGCGCAGTCGAGAATATATGAGTTTCCTCGACGCTCCAAACCTGCTCGCGAAGTGCCACATTGTCCGACATGTTCGGGTTGATCGCCGTGGCCGTCTGGGCCGCGCTGTCATCCACCGTATACACCACGCCGAGGGAATCCTTGCTTGAAAAGTTATGATCGACCCGCGCAGTGCCAAAATCTTCGCGGATCGTCTGTAATGGATTGCTGAAATTTTCGGCGATACCACTGGGGGTACCGCTCGGCTGATTGAGCACGTCGGGCCCATCGGCTACCGGCCACAGCTGTAGCAGCGTCGTAACCTCGGCGGCGCACGCCGCCTGTTCTGCCACGGGGCACGCGGAACCGAGAGTTGTAAACGTTCCGCTACGTGCGCTGGCATCCGGGACAAACGCCACGCTCGTCTGGTGAAAGTTCTCCCGGAATCCCTCATAGTTCCCGAAGATAAATGTCTTGTCCTTCTGGATCGGCCCGCCCAGAGATCCTCCGAACTGGTTTCTCTGAAACGGAGGAGCCGACCCTGTGTCGAAGTAATTCGGTGCGTCCAGCTTGTTGTTGCGGAGATACTCAAAGGCCGAGCCGTGCAACTGGTTCGTTCCGGACTGGGTGACAATGGTTACCTGGCCGCCCGGATGCTTGCCAAATTCGGCGCCGTAATTATCCTGCAGCAAGTTAAATTCCCGGACCGCGTCCACTCCCAGTAATTGCTGGCTGGTTCCTCCCGGCTGCATATTGTTTTCTGCCGCGCCTGTGAACTCCACCCCGTTCAGCAGAAACAAATTTTGCTGTGGCCGGTTTCCGGCCACGGAAAACATGTTGCCGGTGGTCGAATTGGAAACCCCGATCCCTCCGGTTTTTTCCCATGTAAAGTTGACGACGCCGGGATTGAGGGTCATCAGCTCGTCATAACTCCGCCCGTTCAGCGGAAGATCTTTCACCTGCTGCTCTCCGACCAGGCCAGAGATGTCGGCGGGCGCGGTGCTGACAATTGGTGCGTCAGCCACGACCTTCAGTTCTTCGGAGACCTGTCCGATCCGCAATGCAATATCCACACTGGCTTCTTGTCCAACGGCCAGATGAATGCCGCTCTGAACTGCTTCCTGGAAGCCCTGCTTGGTGACTCGTACTTCATACACGCCGATGGGGAGCGAGAGCACCACGTAGCGGCCGGCATCATCTGTATTGGTCGCGCGCACCACTGCGGTTTCCAAATTCTTTGCTGTTACGGTGGCCCCGGAAACCACGGCTCCGGCCGGGTCTGCGACTCTGCCGGAAATGGCTGCCGACACCTGGGCCCGCGTGATGGGAGCGAAGACTAGAATTGCAAAAAGGCAGCCCGCGGCGAATGCGAACCGGGAATGTATTTTGGAAGCCAGCGCTACTCGGACCTGATTTCGTCTCTCTATGTGCAGCATGAAGACAGTTCCCCCTTGGATACGATGATCAAAAATAAATTCTTAGATATTGGGACACCCCTTCGAGGACCTGTTGTTTACCGCTGCCCTCGAACGACCCCCTGACGAATGTATGAGTTAATACAATTAGAATCGAGATGTCAAATCGACTTAATACGAATATTAACTAGATGGATTGATGTGGTCTGGAGCCGGCAAATCGTACCCGCGGCAGGCTGGGTCCGAGGTAGGGCTGCGCTGATGCGCCTCGAGATGCGATTCGCGCAGCCAAAAACCGTATGAAGACGGCTAATTGTTAGCCAACTTTAGCCGATTTGACAGATCTGGGGGAAACAACCGAAGCTTAGGCCCGGAAAGATCGCGGATCGGCTTCCCGCCGGAAACGAGGGTATTCCATTGGCCACCAAACTTTCGGCCCGAAACAAAATCGAGGGGAAAATCACTGAGCTGGAAGTGGACGGCGTCATGGCGCACGTGACGCTGCGCGTCGGCAAGAATGTGATCGAAAGCGTGATTACCAGGCGCAGTGCAGACGAAATGAAACTTAAGATAGGCGATACCGTGTCGGCGGTCATTAAGTCCACCGAGGTCATGTTGCGGAAGGACTAGAGCTTCGCGCACGAATTGCGCCGGTTGTTCGCAGAACTCGAAAGGCGGGCCCCATGCATCGAATCGCATTTCTTGCAACGCTTCTCGCTGCGCTGAGTTTCCCCTCGCTCGCGCAGGATATGGCCAGGACCAAGGCCGCGACTGGCCCCTCCGAGTTCAAGATCGGCGGTGCGGTTACAACACCGCTCACTGTATCGGCGGAAGACTTCAAGAAAATGCCGCGCAAGACGTTGCGCATTGAAAACACTCGCGCGAAGAAAACGGATGTCTACGAGGGTGTGCCTCTCGAAGCGCTTTTGCAAAAGGCCGGCGTGCCGCAAGGCGAACAGATCCGGGGAGCGGCCATGACCACGTACGTTTTAATTGAAGCCGCGGACGACTATCGCGTGATCTTCTCGCTGGCGGAAATCGATTCTGGATTTCAGGACTCGGAAATTCTGCTGGCGGACACACTCGATGGCGCGCCGCTGGCGCCGGATCAGGGCCCGTTCAAGCTCGTTGCCCCTCATGAAAAGCGCCCGGCGCGCTGGATCAAGATGGTCAAATCCATCATCGTCGGCCGGGTGCAGTAGCGCATGCTTCAGCCAGTTCGGTAGCGTAAGCTTCAGCTTGCGTGCTTTTGATTTTGCAGTCTCAAAACCACGCAAGCTGAAGCATGCGCTACTGGTTCTTGAACACACTCCCATCCTTCATCACAAAAGTCACTTTGCGGACCGCCTGAATATTTTCTAGCGGATTTTCCGGCATGGCAACGATGTCGGCTGCGAGGCCCGGCTTGATGGCGCCGCGAACGCGGTCCACGCCAAGCAGGCGCGCCGCATTGATCGTCATCGCCTGCAGAGTCTCTTTCGCTGGCACACCCGCTTCTGCCCACGAATCGACATATTCCACTGCCAGCGTGCCGCGATTTTCGCTGGGCACGGTCCAAATCACGTCGGTGCCGAACGCCATGGTGACGCCGATCTGATAGGCGCGTTTCAGCCGGTCCACGAACACGGCATGCAATTCCGGAAAGCCTGATTCACGCGCGGCGCTCTCGGTAAAATCCGTTCCCACTAGGACGACGTGATTTTTCTTGGCCAATTGCAAATCGTCATTGGTCATCATCTGGCCGTGCTCGATGGAATCGACGCCTGCTTCGGCGGCATTGTGCGCGCCTGCCTCGGTCCAGCAATGCGCCGCCAGCTTGAGCCCGTCGCGATGCGCTTCCGCGACCATGAACTTGATATCGTCGACGCTGTAAATATATTTCTGATCGTCCACCACGATCTTGATGACCGTCGCTCCGTAATGAATGTTTTCGCGTATGGCTTTAAGCATTTCGTCACGCGTGTCGGCGAAGGCATATTCGGGCGTGGCCAGGTCGCGCTTTTCCGGCTGCAGATGAAATTGCCCGCCATAGGGCGCGATGATGCGCCCGGCGTTCACCATCGTCGGACCGGGCACCAGGCCGCGCTCGATAGCTTCGCGCAGCGCAGTGTCGGCATAGTTTCCCGAATTGCCAACATCGCGGATGGTGGTGAAGCCCGCTGCCAGCATGTCGCGCGCGTTGGCCACACCTTCAATCGCTCGGTAGGGAGTCGGATCAAGCAGTGTAGTAATGAAATAGTTGGTACCGTCGCGCTCTTTCTTGATGGTCATGCACAGATGCGTGTGCGCATCAAACAGGCCGGGAACCACGGTGGATTTGGAAAGGTCGATGACGCTTGCACCCGTCGGGATTTGCACATTCGGGCCGACCGCCTCGATGGTCTTGCCCTGTACCAGGATAATTTGATTGGTTTCCGTCGTGCCTTTCTCAGGATCGACCAGCTTGCCGGCTTTGATCGCAAAGGTTTGAATGGGTCCCGGCTGCGGATATTGCGCCGCAAGTTTTGTTGCGACGGTTACCAGCAAGAGGGCGGATAGAGCTAGTAAACAAACCAATTTAATGTGCGGCCGCATCGAGCGCTCCTGAGAGTCTCTCCTTGGAATGAGCGATTGAAGTTAGCAGAAGTTTGGCAGCGAGGGAATGGCTAGGCGAAAAACCGTAGCGCCACGGATTCTAATTGGCGCAGCCTACTGAGGCCGCGCCCGCAGCCAAGCCAGTACATCGCTCGCATTCCGGTCGGGGGGAAATACCGGGTAGAAGACGTGCTCGATCTTTCCATCGTTGATCACCAGCGCCAGGCGTTTCAGCAACGTCATTCCGCTGGTCTCGAACGTCGGCAAGCGCAGGGCTCCGGTCAGTTTGAAATGCTCGTCCGAAAGAATCGGAAACGGCAGGTGCAGACGTTCCGCAGCCTCGCGCTGATAGGCAATATCCTGCGTCGACAGGCCAAACAGATGATCGACACCTAAAGATTTCAATTCCGCGAAATGATCCCGGAAAGAGCATGACTGCGGCGTACAGCCGCGCGCGCCGGGGATGCGGTCCCATCCCGGAGAGTTTTCGACACCAGGAACTCCCGTCCGGGGATACGCAAAGACCACAACCGTGCCGGGCAGCGAGGCCAGATCAACTATGGTTCCGTCTGTGGCAGGCAACGGCAGGGATGGGATGCGCATACCGAAGAGATGCGCCGCCGCTCCATCATCTGTCGGTTTCGGGATCGCTGACCAATCGGGAGCGTCAACGCTAGTGGCCATTCTCGTCCTCGAGCTACCGTTTTGAGAGGAGAGGGTGCCGCACTCTTCACGGTTTTGGTGAAGGGTGCGGGTTTTTTCGTTGCTCATCCACCAAACCCGCACCCTTAAAAATCAAAGGGTGCGGCACCCGGATGTTCTAGAGCATTTGTCGCAGCACGTACGGCAGGATGCCGCCATGGCGATAATAATTAACTTCCTCGGGCGTATCGGCGCGCGCGATTGTCTGGAACACTTTTTCCTTGCCGTTGGCATCACGCGCACGGACCTCGACGGTCAGACCCGGAGCGAGCTTCGCGACGCCATCGATGGTGTACTCCTCGAATCCGGTCAGGCCGAGCGACTGCGCCGATTCGCCCGCCCGATATTGCAGCGGCAGAACACCCATGCCCAGCAGGTTGCTGCGATGGATGCGCTCGTAGCTTTCGGCAATCACCGCGCGAACGCCGAGCAGCAGAGTGCCTTTGGCCGCCCAGTCGCGTGAGGAGCCCGAACCGTATTCCTTGCCGCCGAGAACGATCAGCGGCACGCCGTCTTTCTGGTATTTCATCGACGCGTCATAGATCGACATTTTCTCGCCGTCGGGTTGGTGCACGGTCCAGCCGCCTTCGGTGCCCGGCGCGAGCTGGTTGCGCAGGCGGATATTCGCGAACGTGCCGCGCATCATCACTTCGTGATTGCCGCGCCGCGCGCCGTAGGAGTTGAAATCCGCAGGCTTGACGCCTTGCGCGATCAGCCATTTCCCTGCCGGGGTATCGACGCCAATCGATCCCGCGGGCGAAATATGATCCGTGGTGATGCTGTTGCCCAACATGGCCAGCACGCGCGCGCTGCGAATATCGGTGAGCGGCGCGGGAGTCTTCGTAATCTTGTCGAAGAACGGGGGATTTTTGATGTACGTGGACTTGGTGTCCCAGGCGTAGAGATCGCCCTCGGGCACTTTCAGGCCGCGCCAACTGGCATCGCCGTCGAAAATCGCGCCGTACTCTTTGTTGTACATCGCGGTCGTGACGCTGGAGCGCACCGTCGATTCAATCTCCTGCGGCGACGGCCAGATGTCGCGCAGGAACACCGGCTTGCCGGCCTTATCATTGCCGAGCGGCTCGCTGGCCATGTCGAAATCCATGCGGCCCGCGAGCGCGTAGGCCACCACGAGCGGCGGAGACGCCAGATAATTCGCGCGCACCAGCGGATGAATGCGGCCCTCGAAGTTGCGGTTTCCGCTCAGCACGGAGACGGCGACCAGGCTGTTGTCCTTGATGGCCGCGCCGATGTGCTCTTCGAGCGGGCCGCTGTTACCGATACACGTGGTGCAGCCGTAGCCGACCAGATTAAAGCCGAGCTGGTTGAGATATTTCGAAAGGCCTGACGAATCCAAATAATCGGTGACGACTTTCGAACCCGGCGCCAGGCTCGTTTTCACCCAGGGCTTGCTGTGCAGACCGTGTTCTACGGCCTTCTTGGCCAGCAGGCCGGCCCCGAGCATCAGGGATGGGTTGGATGTATTGGTGCAGCTCGTTATCGCCGCTATGACCACGGAACCGTTGGAGAGTTCGAACTGGTCACCATTGTTCTTCACGGCCACGTGTTTTTGCGCTGCGCCTTCGAGAGACTTTTCGAACGACGCTTTCGATTGCCGCAGCGGCACGCGATCCTGCGGGCGCTTGGGACCGGCAAGCGTGGGCTCGACGCTGGCGAGGTCCAGCTCCAGTTTGTCGGTGTAGATCGGATCGGGCGTGGCATCGGTGCGGAAGATGCCCTGAACCTTGGTGTATTCCTCGACTAGGCGAACGCGCGCGGCGTCGCGTCCGGTGAAGCGCAAATAGGCCAGCGTTTCCGAGTCCACGGGGAAGAAGCCCATGGTTGCGCCATATTCAGGAGCCATGTTGGCGATCGTCGCGCGATCGGGCAGGCTCAGGCTGGAAAGCCCCGTGCCGTAGAACTCCACGAATTTGCCGACCACGCCTTTCTTGCGCAGCATCTCCGTGACGACCAGCACGAGGTCGGTTGCCGTGGCGCCTTCCGGCAGTCGGCCGTGCAGCTTGAAGCCGACAACTTCCGGAATCAACATCGAAAGCGGCTGGCCGAGCATGGCGGCCTCTGCTTCGATGCCGCCAACTCCCCAGCCGAACACGCCCAGGCCATTGATCATTGTCGTGTGTGAATCGGTGCCCACCAGCGAATCGGGGAACGCATACGTCTTACCGTCGATGGCCGCGTCGAACACGACGCGGGCCAAGTATTCCAGGTTTACCTGGTGACAGATGCCAGTATCGGGCGGAACAACCTTGAAATTATCGAACGCCGTCTGGCCCCAGCGCAGGAACGCGTATCGCTCCACGTTGCGGTAGTTTTCCAGTTCCGCGTTGAATGCGAAGGCCGTGTCGGAGCCGAACTTGTCCACCTGCACCGAGTGGTCGATGACCAGTTCGGCAGGTAGCAGGGGATTCACCTTTTTCGGATCGCCGCCCAGCGTGCGGATGGCTTCGCGCATCGCCGCAAGATCGACGACGGCAGGCACGCCGGTAAAATCCTGCAAGAGGACGCGCGCGGGCATGAAGGAAATTTCCTTCTGTGTCGCTGCATTGGGGTCCCAACCGGCCAGCGCCTCGATGTCGCCGGGATGGACGAAGCGCCCGTCTTCCTGCCGCAAAAGATTTTCGAGCAGCACGCGCAGCGAGAAGGGAAGCTTCCCTGCGTGGCCTACTCCCTTTTTCTCCAGGGTGCTCAATCGGAAAATTTCGTAGGACTTGCCGTCTACCTGAAGCGTTTCGCGTGTGCCGAAGGAATTCTTGGATGCGGGAGACATTCTGCTATGCGTCCTTTCGAGTTTTGTGCAGAGGTACAATCATAGCGCATTAAAGGAGCGTCGTGCAGCCAGCTTGGTCGTTCCCAAGACGCGCTTGAGGCGTTTCGCGCGTCACGGGCCGCTGCATGGCTGATGCAGTTAAGGCTTTGGATGCTTGCCCATGGTTGCTTGAGCCTTGTCTCTCAGTTCCGCGAACAATTCGTCGGCGATTCGCTCAGCAAACATATTAAGTCGGATTAGCAGGACGCCAGACATCGCAGGTATCAATTCGTCTACGCGAGCGATGAACACGTCGCCTGAATTTTGCGGATTTGTATTTATTACCTGAATGTCATCATCGCCAGCGGCATCCTTTGGCAAAACTAGCCCATAATTCCTCTGCGTTATGGCTTGAGCAGGGGCTCCCGATGCTAGTGAGAAGTGGGCGATCTTCCCGCCCGTCAGTGGAAGACGATACCCCGAAGGGGAAGCGTAAGCCCCTTGCATCAGGTTCAACGCTCTAGTAATTTTTGGCATCGGAATCTTAGGGAATGATTGTTGCACACCCTTTAGGATCGCTCCCATTAGGTTCATTCCCGCTTGGTCGACTTGCTCGTATGTATACCCTCCCCTGGTTACATATAGGCTTTCGATTATTGCCGCGCTTTGCTCTGCGTTCTGGGTGGACACTGAACGCAGACTTTCACTGACGAGGCCGATTGTATCCAGGGACCGGGCAAGCATGAAATCTACGAAAGTTTGATAGTCACCGACGTCGGCACTTTCGAGCGCATTAAGGTAGATTTCTCTTTGCTCTGAGAGAATGACGATGGGCATTGAAATTGCCCTGTATGTGAATGCAGAAGCCAAGGCGCGAGCCACACGACCGTTACCATCCGCGAAGGGGTGAATAACAACCAAGCAATAGTGCGCATAGGCGGCTTGAATAACAGGGTGTGCGCCCAGGAATTCATCGCTGCGCAACTCGACGGTTAAACGAGCCATTTCTGCGGGTGTAACGTCAACCGGTGCGTAGGAGTGGTCAGTCCCCTTCCTTGTGCGCACGTGGTTCGGCAGAGTCTTGTATTGGCCTTTTGGAAGTGACTGTTCCTGAGGGCCTAGGGACGTTATAACGCGGTAAGTCGATTGGGCGCGACACACTTCCACATGCAAAGCGCGAATGGCAGCTTCCGAGATTGGCTCGGCTTTCGTGGCAAGATCGAGAACGAAATCGTATGCGTGCAATTGCGCCTCGAATAACGATTTGACATACTCGCCCTTTTTTTCGAGCGCTGCTTCCCAAGTTGCTGTCTCCAACGCGACTGTAAATGTAAAACCGCGATCCACTTCGTAAAGCCCCTCAATGGCTCCTGTATCTATTGCCGCTGCACGTTTCGCAACATTACGAGCGCGGTTCAAGGCATCGGGCGACAAGTTCGCGGCCCGACTTTTCAATGACGAGTTGTACCGCTCCCACCTGACGGTATCGATACTGGTTTGGGCCAACCACTCGTTGAAGGTAGGAAACGGCTTATATGCCGCGTCCAGAACATGAATGTTCACCTCAGATTCGCTTGCCATGGTTCGCTGTTTTTCCTCCCATGAATAATAGCCGATTACCGTTAGAATGTAAGGGGGCAAGCAGGAGATCGAGTGCGAATCACTTTGCTTTCGACATATGAACTCGGCAGGCAGCCATTCGGGCTTGCGTCGCCGGCGGCATGGTTGCGAGCGCGGGGGCACGAGGTTGCGTCCCTCGATCTTTCGCGTGAATCGCTCGATGAAGCATCGATTCGCGGTGCGGACTTGATCGCGTTTTATGTGCCGATGCACACGGCCACGCGGCTTGCGGCGGGGCTGATCTCTACGGTTCGAGGGATGAATCCGCGAGCGCATATTTGCTTCTATGGTCTCTACGCGCCGGTGAATGAGGTATATCTGCGCGGGCTTGGTGTGGGCACGATTCTTGGCGGAGAATTTGAAGAGGGGCTCGCGAGTCTCGCGGGGCGTTTGGGTGATTCGCACGGGGACCCCCAAAGTCCGTCATTCCGAGCGGAGCGAGGAATCCCTCCGTGTGTTGCGCCAAGAGAAGGAGGGATTCCTCGCTCCGCTCGGAATGACGAGCCGGTGCAAGCGCCACAGCAGGAGCCAGTCATATCGCTCACGCGGCAGAAATTCCTCGTGCCGGACCGCGCGGGGATGCCGGAGCTTTCAAAATATGCGCGCGTAGTGATGCCCGGCGGCGAGCAGCGCATCGCGGGATCGACGGAAGCCACTCGCGGCTGCAAGCATCTGTGTAGGCACTGCCCGATTGTGCCTGTCTACAACGGCGCGTTTCGCGTAGTCGAACGCGACATCGTGCTGGAGGATATTCGGCAGCAGGTGGCCGCGGGCGCGCAGCACATCACCTTCGGCGATCCTGATTTTTTCAACGGCCCGGCGCATGCGCTCTCGATTGTCGAAGCGATGCATCGCGAATTTCCCGAGCTCAGCTATGATGTGACCATCAAGATCGAGCACTTGCGCAAGCTTGACGAGCATCTCGAAATCCTGCGCGATACGGGATGCCTGTTCGTCATCAGCGCCGTGGAGTCGGTGGACGACGCGGTGCTGGAAAAGTTTGACAAGGGACACACGCGCGCCGATTTTCTGGCCGTCGCCGCGCGATTCCGGGGATTGGGTATGACCCTGCTGCCCACGTTCGTGCCGTTCACGCCGTGGACGACGCTGGCGGGCTACAATGATTTGTTGAACGTGGTCGCCGGGGAGAATTTGTGCGAAAATGTCGCGCCGATTCAACTGGCGATCCGTTTGCTGATTCCGGCGGGTTCGCGGCTGCTCGAATTGCCCGAGGTGCGCGGGATGGTGGGGCCGTTTGATTCCGCGGCGCTGATTTTTCCGTGGAAGCATGAGGATGCCCGGGTGGATGCCCTGAGCCGTGCGATTTCGGATCTGGTGCAGCGCGGAGAGAGTTTGAAACTGTCGCGCACGGAAATTTTTTCGCACATCCGGCGCGCCGCGCGGGCGGCGGCTGGAATCCGCGAGGCAGCTGGCGTAACACCGGCATTAGGGCCGCGCACTCCGGTGCCGTTTCTGGATGAGCCGTGGTACTGCTGTGCCGAGCCGATGGAGCAGCAATTTGTATCGCTCGGCAAAGTGAAAGAAGCTGTGGCCAAGGCCGATCAATTCGTGTGAAGCACATGTAGGACAGGCTTCAGCCTGTCTGGGTTTGGTTGGCGTTGTCGTTCTGAAAATCAAATGTTGTCGTTCGGAAAACCAAAAGAACACAGGCTGAAGCCTGTGCTACTGGTGGCGTTCAAACATTATGAGCAGACTCCTGATTCTTGCTAGTAAGCTTGGTTACCAGACGCGCAGTTTCGCGGAGGCCGCGAAGGCGCTGGGTATCGATGTGGTGTTTGCAAGCGACCGCTGCCACCAGCTCGAAGACCCCTGGTCTGACGGCGCGATTGCCTTGCGCTTCGATCAGCCAGAAGAGGCTGCGCGGCGCATCGTGCAACAATCGCTGGTGCGCCCTGTCGACGGACTGATAGCCCTGGGCGACCGCGCCACAACCACTGCCGCTTTCGCGGCGCGGGCATTGGCGATCGCCTACAATTCACCGCAAGCAGTCGAAAATTGCCGCAGCAAATTGCGCCAGCGCGAAATATTGCGCGACGCAGGACTTCCGGTGCCGGGATTTTTCTCCTTTCGTCTCGATAAGAAGCTGGACAAGATCATTCCGCGCGTGCAATTTCCCTGCGTCATCAAGCCGTTGCGGCTGGCTGCCAGCCAGGGAGTGATCCGCGCAAACAATGCCGAGGAATTTCAGGCGGCCGTGGCGCGAATCGCTGCGCTGCTAAAGACTCCGGAAATTCAGGTTACGCGCGAAGAGGAACTCGACCGTCTACTCGTCGAGCGTTACATCCCCGGCGGGGAAGTGGCCGTCGAAGGATTGCTCACGCGCGGCAATTTTCGGATTCTCGGAATTTTCGATAAGGCTGATCCACTCGAAGGTCCTTATTTCGAGGAAACCATCTACGTTACGCCGTCGCGGCTGCCGGATGATGTCTACGAGCGGGTCATCGATTGCGCGGCAGCAACCGTGCGAGCGCTGGGTCTGACGCACGGCCCGGTGCACGCCGAATTTCGCGTGAATGACCAGGGCCCGTGGGTGCTCGAAGCCGCGCCGAGGCCGATTGGGGGGCTCTGTTCTCGCGCGCTGCGGTTTGGACCCAAACGCACGTTGCTTGAGGAAATCCTAGTGCGCCACGCGCTGGGGATGCCCGGAAGCGACCTCCACCGGGAAGACGACGCGGACGGCGTCATGATGATACCCGTGCCGAAATCAGGAGTTCTGGAGCGCGTCGAAGGGGAAGAGCAAGCCTGCGCGACGCCCGGGGTCGAAGATGTGCAAATCACGGCGCGCCTGCATGACTTCATCGCTGCCTGGCCGGAAGGATCGAGCTACCTCGGATTTATTTTCGCGCGTGGCAAGACGCCGGAAGAAGTGGAAGCGGCGCTTCGGCTGGCGCACAGTCTGCTGAAATTTGAGATTGTCGAGCGATTGCCGGTGGAGCATCCGGTGACGGGGACTGTGCCGGATGTTGGGGCTGCGGGATAGTCACTTAGGTGGCGTAAGCTTCAGCTTGCGCGCATTTGATTTGGATGAAGGAAAAAAATCAAACCCACGCAAGCTGAAGCTTACGCCACTTGAGGGCCAGCTTAGCCTTTGGCCTTGGGTGGGACGTATTCCGCGGGGAGCTTGGCGCCTTCGCCGAAGAAAAACTGCTCCATTTGTTCTTCCATGATTTTTTGCGATTGTGGGTCGAGCGGATTCAGGCGGTACTCATTCATCAGCATCTTGGAGTGCTCAATCCACAGTTTCCAGGCTTCCTGAGACACACTCTCGTACACGCGCTTACCCAGATCGCCCTTCCAGGGCACGCGGTCGAGGCCGGGCATATCCTTGTCGAATTTTACGCAATGAACGATGCGCGCGCCGGGTTTGGGAGGCACACTCGCCGCCGCCGGTTTTACAGGTCCACAATCATCCGCCATCAGAATCCTCCCTCGAAGCTCTCGGGCAATTTGCTCCCACATACCATACTGCAAGATCGAGTGAAATCCAAACTGCGGAAGGGAACTGACCTCGGGCCGGATTCCCTGCGAACGACGTTTTAAGTCTTGGTTTCTCCCGGCATCCCGGTTCGCTTACAATGAACGGGCCAGTGGAACGGTCCTGAGGGGGACGCGATGCCGGACGTGACGGCGCTGTTCTGGGATATCGGTGGAGTGATCCTTTCGAACGGGTGGGATCGCGCCGACCGTTTGAAAGCGGTCAAGAAGTTCGGACTGGACTGGGACGAATTTGAAGACCGGCACGAACTGGCCAGCCCGGCGTTCGAAACGGGACAAATCACCCTCGATACTTATCTCCAGCGCACGGTGTTTTATCGCAAGAGGGATTTTACCAAGGAAGAATTCACAAAATTCATGCTTTCGCAGTCGGAGGAGTTGCCGGAATCGCGAGCGGTCCTCACCGGCGTGGCTGCCACCGGAAAATATCTTCTTGCCACCATCAACAACGAAGGACTCGAACTGAACGAACACAGAATCAAGGTGTTCCAACTCAGGCGCGAGTTTAAGGCCTTTTTCAGTTCCTGCTATCTGCGCATCCGCAAACCCGATGAAGGAATCTACCGGCTGGCGCTCGAAGTCACGCAACGATATCCGGAAGAGTGCTTGTTCATCGACGATCGGGAACTCAATCTGGAGTGCGCTCGGGCGTTGCAAATGCGCACGATTCATTTTCAAAACGCGGCGCAATTGCGGCAGGAGCTTGCAGCCAATGGCGTAGCCGAAAAGTAATCTGGAGGCAGCAATGGAACTCGGAATGGTTGGGCTTGGCAAGATGGGCGCGTTCATGGTGGAGCGGCTGGTCCGCGGAGGACATCGAGTCGTGGGCTACGATCGCGATGCCGGGGCTGTCGCGCGCGTGGTCGCGGTGGGCGCCGAGGGCGCCGATTCGCTCGCCAGCCTGGCCGCAAAACTCAAGCCGTCCCGCGCGGTCTGGATCATGGTTCCCTCGGGAGCGCCCGTCGACGAAACGATTGCCGCAATCACACCGCATCTTTCCAAAGATGATTGCGTGATTGACGGCGGAAACAGCAATTACAAGGACACGCAGCGCCGCGCCGCCAGCGTGAAAGGTCAGGGATTTCAGTTTGTGGATGTTGGCACCAGCGGCGGCGTCTGGGGGCTCAAGGAAGGATATTCCATGATGATCGGCGGAGATAAGCCAGCCGTCGAGCGCCTGCGGCCGATTTTTGAAACGCTGGCTCCCGCAAAAGATCAGGGATGGGGACACGTCGGCCCGTCCGGCTCGGGGCACTATGTCAAGATGGTGCACAACGGCATCGAATACGGAATGATGCAGGCGTACGCCGAGGGTTTCGCGATCTTGAAGAAAAAAACTGAATTCGCGCTCGACATGCACCAGATCTCCGAGATTTGGAGGACGGGAAGCGTCGTGCGATCCTGGCTGCTGGACCTGCTCAGCATCGCGCTCAAGGAGAATCCGGAGATGGCGGGAATTGCGCCGTATGTTTCGGATTCAGGAGAAGGCCGCTGGACCGTGGCCGAAGCCGTGGATCTCGACGTGCCCGCGCCGGTAATCACGTTGTCGCTGCTGCAGCGGCTGACGTCACGCGACACCGATTCCTATTCCGACAAGCTGCTGGCCGCGATGAGAAACCAGTTCGGCGGCCACGCCATAAAAACCACCGCAAAAAAGTGAGGATCGAGCCATGACGCCAGGCAAAAGCAGCGTAGCCGAAGCCGCGGAACCCGCCAAGAAACGCTCCATCTCGCCCGCGGATCCCTGCACGATCGTCATTTTCGGCGCCTCCGGCGATCTCTCCAAGCGGAAACTGGTTCCGGCTCTATACAGCCTGGCGGCGCAGAATTGTCTGGCGCGGCGGTTCGCGATCATCGGGTTTGCGCGCACACCAATGACCGATCAGGCGTTCCAGGAGTTGGGAATTGACTCCATAAAGAAATTCGGCGAGACGGGCTCAAATCACGATATTCAATGTAAAGAATTTTCGGAGGCCCTTGCGTATGTCTCCGGCGAATATCATGATCCCGATGCATTTATGAAATTGAAGCAGCGGCTTGAGGAACTCGACAGCGCGCACAAGCTGAACGGGAACCGCTTATATTATCTGGCCACCCCTCCTGACATTTATCCTGTGATCATCGACCAACTCCATAAAGCCGGTCTCGCGAAGCATCCCAACGGGAAATCCTGGGTGCGCATCATCATCGAAAAACCGTTCGGGCGCGACCTGGCTTCGGCGCAGAAACTGAACAAAACCGTGCTCACTGCGTTTGACGAGCCGCAAGTCTACAGAATCGACCACTACCTGGGAAAAGATACGGTACAAAACCTGATGGTGCTCCGATTCGGAAATGGAATCTTCGAGCCGCTCTGGAACCGGAATTACGTGGACCATGTGCAAATCACCGCGGCGGAAACCCTGGGCGTCGAGCAGCGCGCGGCATTTTATGAAACGGCCGGGGCCACGCGGGACATGATCCAGAGTCACGTGCTGCAGTTGACGTCCCTTGTGGCCATGGAACCTCCCGCCGCGTTTGACGCCACGGCGGTGCGCAACGAAAAGATCAAAGTTCTGCAATCGATTCGCCCGTTCGCCGCGGAGAGCATTAAGACAGATATCGTGCGCGGGCAATACGGTCCCGGAAGCGAGCCGGAGGATTCCTCTCTTCTGGCCGGCTATCGCCAGGAACCCGGCGTGAAGGCCGACTCCACAACCGAAACCTATGTGGCGGCAAAAGTGCAAATCGACAACTGGCGCTGGGCGGGCGTTCCGTTTTACCTGCGCACAGGCAAACGGTTGCCCAGCCGCGTTACCGAAATTGCCATCCAGTTTCGCAGGGCACCGCACCTGGTGTTTCGCGATCAGGACCTCACCACCAACACACTCGTGCTGAACGTCCAGCCCGACGAAGGGATTTCGATTACCTTCCATGCGAAGATGCCGGGCCAGGAAATGAAATTGAAAACCGTGACGATGGACTTCAGCTACCAGAAAGAGTTCGGCGGTGGCGAACGGAGTGCATACGCCACCTTAATCAATGACTGCATGCGCGGCGACGCCACACTGTTTGACCGCGGCGACGGCGTCGAAGCCGCCTGGGCGCTGGTGGATCCGATTCTTGAATATTTTCAGACTCACAAACCCAAGTTCCCAAACTACGCGGCGGGCAACTGGGGCCCACACGAAGCCGATGAACTTCTGGAGCGCGATGGCCGACACTGGCGGAAACCCTAAAGGCGCCTATACGGAAGTATTGCCCGGAGTGCGCGTGTATGCGAACCCGGACCAAGTGGCGCGCGCGGCAGCGCGCTCGTTCGTGGACTTTGCCTGGCAATCCATCGCGAAGTATGGCGAGTTCATGGTGGCCTTGTCTGGCGGGAATACTCCGCGGATGTTATTTGAATTTTTGGCCTCCGACGAATTCCGTGGGCAGGTGGACTGGGCCAAAGTTCATGTCTTCTGGAGCGATGAGCGCGCTGTTCCTCCGGAAAGTCCCGAAAGCAATTACGGGATGGCGCGTCGCGAATTTCTGCTTCGCGTGCCCATTCCGCAGGCCAATGTGCACCGCATGGGAGCCGAGAATCCGAACATCGGACGCGCGGCGCACGACTATGAGGAAGTCCTGCGAAAATATCTGGAACTTGACGATCGTGGTTTCCCGCGCTTCCATCTGATCTTGCTTGGCGTGGGTCCCGATGGCCACACCGCGTCCATTTTTCCCGGCACTCGCGTGACCCGTCAAACGTCGCGCTGGGTGAGCACGCCTTTGGTCGCCAAGCTCAACGCCCGCCGCATGACGCTGACCTTGCCTGTGCTCGACACGGCCCTGCGAGTGGTTTTTCTTGTGGTGGGCGAGGAGAAGGCGGAAATCCTCCGTTCCGTGCTGCAAGACCGGGTCGACCCCCCGTACCCCGCGCAACTGGTCCAGCCTCTTGGGGATGGCCTTAAGTTGTTCCTTGTGGATCAAGCCGCCGCGGCGCATCTGATTCCTGAGACGCCGCTGAAGCCAGTCCAGCAGGGTAAAATTCCGGGGAAAACCCGCGCCAAGCCCGGGCGGGGCACATGATTCTGGCCGGAGATGTCGGCGGCACCAAATGCAATCTGGCGCTGTACGATGTCGGCGGTCTGGTTTACCGGAAAGTTGTCCAGCACCGCTACGAAAGCCGTGAGTTTTCTTCCTTCGATGAAATTATCAAGGAATTTCTATCCCAAACCTCAAACGAGATGAGGAGTTCCGGCACCGGTCAAATAGAAGCGGCGGGATTTGGCGTTGCCGGCCCGGTAATCGATCATCGCGTGAAGGCGACCAATCTGCCCTGGGCAGTGGACGGTCCGGCGTTGGAAGCTCAGTTAGCCACAAAACTTGTCGTTCTTCTGAATGATCTGGAAGCCACTGGATACAGCCTCGCGCTTCTGCACCCATCGGAAATTTCCGTTCTAAATCGGGGCGTGCCCTCGCCGGAATCGACCCAAGCAGTGGTTGCGGCGGGGACAGGCCTGGGTGAGGCCATTCTGATCTGGAACGGGGACCGCCATGTCGTTGTGAGTTCCGAGGGAGGGCACGCGGACTTTGCCCCGCGGACCGAGCGAGAAATTGAGTTATTACGTCACCTGAAGAGGCGCCATGAGTTCGTGAGCGTGGAACTCATCCTTTCCGGCCGTGGATTTCGCACCATCCATGAATTCCTCGACGCCTCCGTGCGGCATCCCTCTTTCGAGGGGCCGGAGGCGGACTCCGCCCCCGAGATCACGCGTTTGGGTCTTGCGGGACAGTGTCCTGTGTGCGTGGAGACGCTCGATCTGTGGGTCGCCATCTATGGGGCCGAAGCGGGGAACCTGGCGCTTAAGGTGTTGGCGCGCGGGGGCGTATGGGTCGCGGGCGGAATTGCCGTCAAGATCCGCAAAAAAATGGAGGACGGCACATTTTTCCGGGCCTTCTGCGAGAAGGAAAAGTTTTCGGAGTTGATGGCACAAATTCCGATTCGCATGGTGCTCAATGAGGAGGCGCCTTTGCTCGGGGCCATGTCCCAGGCCGTGCGCGCCGCGGGCCTGCCCGGAGCCGGAAAACTAACAATATTGTGATAACAACTTTGTTATCTGAATCCCAGCCGAGTTTCCTGGCTTTGCCCCTCGAATCTATTAGTTGTGTTTCTGCTAGATTCCAGACCCAAAATATTGTGTGCAATGGCGTCGCAGTTAACCTAGTTGTTTATACACTACAGACATACAGCAGCGTCCCTCCCGCCGGATTCCATTTCGCGCTATCATGCTTCAAGTACCATTAGTACTACTCGCAGGCAACGGTCGGCTGGAATTTGGTCAAAGTGGCTCGGAGCGGAACCTTTCTCTGGATTTCGCCAGTCAATCAGGAACCGGGGAGGTCTGGATGAAAGTCCAGCGTAAGGGAAAAATTTCTTTATATGTATTGCTGGCCCTGTGTGCCATGAGCTTGGACGCGTTCGCCCAGGTTCCCACAGGCACCATCCTCGGAACAGTGAAAGACGCGCAGGGTTTGTCGATCGCCGGGGCGATGGTCACCCTGACCAACCAGGGCACGGCCAGCACACAGACCGACACCACAAGCTCCCGCGGTGGTTTTCAGTTCACCCATCTGAACGCCGGATTCTATCAAGTCGAAATTTCCAAACCCGGATTCAAGAACTCAATTGTGACGGACATCAAGCTCGATGCTTCTACCGAATACTCAGTGCCGCCGATTGTGCTCGCGTTGGGTGCTGTCACCGACACGGTTACCGTCGAGGCTGGCGCCGTCCAGGTGCGAACCGCCGGAGCGGAGATCACGGATACGGTGGAAAGGGAGCAGATCGACCAACTGCCAATCCTGGACCGCGATCCGATAAATTTATTGAAGTTACAGGCGGGCGTCAGCCAGAATAATCGCTCCGGTGAGACTGTGATCAACGGCCAGCGGCAATCCTTCAGCAGCATGACCCTTGACGGAATCAACATCCAGGATAATTACATCCGCACGGAGTCCCTCGATTACACGCCCAATCTTTTGCTGATGAGCGAAGTGGGAGAATTCACGACCACGACTCAGAATGCGGGTCCCCAGGCCGGACTTGGGTCTTCGCAGGTCAGCATTATCACCCCCAGCGGCACGAATCATTGGCATGGGGAGGGCTTCTGGGATTACCGCACAGGGGCGTTTGCCGCCAACGATTGGTTCAACGATGCCAATGGCGTTGCCAAGCCCAACTTGCTGCAGAATCAAGCCGGAGGACAAATTGGCGGACCGGTCATTAAAGACAAATTGTTCATTTATGGGACCTACGAGCTTTACCGCCGGAGGCAGCAAATTCCAACGGATACATCCGTCCTGTCAGGTCTTGCGCGTAACGGGATTTTTCAGTGGCGGGCACCCTGTGCCCGGGAGTTGCTCGACACCCAACCCCGTCCAGTCGCTCAATTTGCTTACGCAGTCTGGATTGACCATCGACCCTGTCATCACTAATATGCTGATGCAAGTTCCCACGACGATCAATAATCCAAGTATCGGAGATGGTCTCAATACCGGCGGGTATTCGTTCAACCAGCGGGACGATCGAACTCGTGACAATACCCTGGTTCGATTGGACTGGAACCCTGCCATGCACCATTCCTTCAGCGGCACGTATGCCTGGAACCGTGATGTGGTGGACCGGCCAGGATCTGGCCTGGGACTGCCAAACACATACAGTCCCGTTCCCGTGGCCTATAACAACGACAAGGAGAATTTTCTTTCCGTGGCCTGGAATTGGACTCCGAAGTCGACCTTCACCAACGAGGTGCGCTTCGGATTCGATCTGGCTCCGATCAGCTTCCTGACCAGCCAGAAATTCGGAGCCTATACGATCAGCAATACGCTATTCAATAACCCGAACCAAAACGAATTTCCGTCGAGCCGCATGCCGCACACCTGGTCGTGGCAGGACAATGCCAGTTGGTCGCACGGCAACCACCTCCTCACCTTCGGGATGCAAGTCCAGCGCGTCACAGTATTCGCGCAGAATTTTTACAACACGATTCCGAATTATAATCTGGATTACAACCTTTCGAGCTTCGCCAACTATCTGGACGCCTCGAATTTTGGGGGCTCCAATAACATTTCGAGCGCCGATTTAATCACGGCAAATCAACTACTGAGCACCCTGGCGGGGCTGGTTGGATCGGATTTGCAGACATTCAATGTTACCAGCCAGACCTCCGGGTACGTTCCGGGCGCGCCGGCGGCTCAAAATTTCAGGTATAACAACTGGTCGCTTTATGCCGGCGATTCGTGGAAATTACGCAGGAACCTCACCGTCACTTACGGTTTGCGTTGGGAATACAACAGCCCATTTAACGAACGCGATGGGCTCCTGGAGTTTCCCATCGTTCCCGCGGGTCAGACCATTCAGCAGACCTTGCTCTCGGATGCTACCCTCGGCTACTTTGGAGGCAATTCCGGGCGGTCCGTGTACAAAAAGGACCTGAACAATTTCGCGCCCAATATCGGCGTCGCCTGGGACCCGTTTGGCGACGGCAAGACTTCGATCCGCGCGGGCTACAGCATTAACTACGTCAACGACGAGTTGATTGGCGCGCCCTATAACGCCAGTTTGAGCAATCCGGGAGTCAGTGCGCAAACAGGAATGTCGGGCATCAGTACACCCATCAGTGCTGGAGTCACAGGCATATCTGTCCCTCCAATGTCTAATACGTTTTCCGGGAACTGGGCCAATCTTTATAATTACAACACGGGGAATAGCTATGGTTATGCCGTAGACCCAAATCTCAAAACGCCTTACGTGCAGCAGTGGAACTTGAGCATACAACGGGAAATAGGATGGAACAGCACGGTAACGGTCTCGTATGTTGGAAATAAGGGCTCCAAGCTGTATCGCGCCATCGATTTGAACCAGGTGCAGATTAATAACAACGGTTTCCTCCAGGCGTTCAATCTTGCTAGGAAAAATGGCTTCAATTCATTGGCAGCCACAGGGGTCTTCGATGGCTGCTATGTTCCGGGAGGTGGGTCAGACTGTAGCAATGCAAATCCTAGCGCGGCGTATTTCGCCAATAAATTTTTGTACCAGGACCTGGCTGGATACTTTCCCGGCCTCGTCAATCAATATCTTCAGCAGGGAGCAGTCGGGGACTTAGCGGACCTTTACCACTCGGAGGGTTCAGATTCGTCGTATCTTTACAACTACTACTACGGGACTCCCGCACCTGTTTCCCTCGCGCCAAACCAATACCTTCGCGCAGCGGACCTGCTCGGAAACTTTTCCAGCTCCAGCTACAATGCCGGCAGCGTCGAAATCCGTCGTCGCTTCCGCAGCGGGCTGAATTTTCAGGCCAGCTATGTGTTCAGCAAAGTCTTTACAGATTACAGCGGCGATACAATCTCTGGCGTCCAGCGGTTTTATCCATATCTTGACAATGCCCAACCGGGCCTGGAGCGGGCACGCGCGAACTTTGATCTCACGCATGCTTTCAAAGCCAACTTCCTTTACGGGTTGCCCTTCGGAAAGGGGCATTCCTGGGTGCCAACGAATGGCATCGTGAGCCAGTTGGTCTCAGGATGGACGACGTCGTCGATTTTCACCTGGCAGAGTGGACCCCCATTTTCAATCCTGTCAGGCGAAGGGACGCTGAACCGCACAGCCCGGTCGATTCTCACCAATACCGCGTATACGACATCTACGCCACAGCAGATAGCGGGCCAGCTCGGTACTTATCAATCAAACGGTGAAGTCCTGCTCATCAATCCGAAGTTTGTCGGACCGGATGGACGCGGGGCTCCCACCGACGCGCTCACCTGCACACCGGTGGTTAGCGGCGGGTTTTGCAATCCACAGCCCGGGACAGTGGGGAATCTGCCGCGCAACGCGTTCAACGGCCCTGTCTTTTTTAACTGGGACTTCGCCATCCTGAAAGATTTCCCCATCACTGAGGAGAAAAGTCTGCAATTTCGGGTGGAGATGTTCAATGCCCCGAATCACCCCACCTTCGCTGTCGGAAATCCAAATTACGCCGTAGCGAATCCGGGTGCCAGCCCTTCCGATATGTACATCAACGATCCGAATTTCGGGGTTGCTTCGAGCACGGCTTCCACACCGCGAATCATTCAAATGGGATTGCGATTTATTTTTTAATAGCACATGCCTGCCAGCCGCAGGCAGGATTCAGCTGGTGTGATTTTGGTTTTCACCTGTATGAGCGAAAACTAAACCAAAATCACACAAGCTGAAGCATGTGCTACTGGGACGCCCACAGGAAATTCCATCCGAAACCGGCCAGTTCAGTCAGGCCGAATGACGAAACGGGCGCCGCCCCGGTATGAATCGACAAAAGTCTTGAAAATAATTCCGGCTTGTCCTGGAGCAGGCGAAGCGTTCTCCGGCGAATCCAGTTGTTACCATCCATGAGCAGCATGAGTCGCGTCATCATGGCGGGCATGGCAGAAATTTTCCGGTGGGCAATTTCGTAGGGTGCCAGGTCTCCGCATTTGAGCGCCTCCGCAAGGTGCACCGCCTGCTGAAATGCCAGGCTCAGTCCATGGCCTGTCAAGGCGTCCACCGTTCCCGACGCGTCACCGACCAGCGCCACACGATCCCGCGTAACTGCTGATAGACGCGTCAGCGAGGTCACATCTCCGAGTTCTCTGGTTGTGGGAGTGGCGCCGCGGAGCCTTTCCGCGAGGGCAGGGAAGCGCGCCAGGACATGATCGACCCGCAGATGCGGATCGCCAGAAATCGCGGCAACACAAATTTCCTGCGCGCCGCTGGGCGTCACGACCATCTGACAGCCCTCGGCCCAGTAGACTTCGACGGCGTCGGTCCAAGGGCGAATCCGCAGGTGTTTGCGGAAGCCAAACCGTTTGCGCGTGGCGGCCCGCGAAGAAAACCCTGCCCATTTCCTTACCATCGAATTTTGCCCATCGGCGCCCACCAGCCAGGTATAGGGAATGCGCGTTTTGTTTGCGGTGACAAATCTTGAGTGGATTTCCTCCACGCGCGCGCCCCACTCGAAGTTCACGCCGGCGCGAACCGCAAACTCCACGAGAAATGCATGCAATTTTACGCGACGCAGGGCATATCCCTTTGTCCCCACGAACTGCGAACATGCGGATGATCCTTCGTCGGAAAATCGAATTCCGGACAAAGGAAGAGCAGTCTCGCCATTCAGGTGGATTCCCAGATCGCGAAGCGCGGCCGCCCCTGGGGGCAACAAACCCTCTCCGCAGGGCTTGTCAATCGGCGGTAAGCGCGCGTCCAAAACAGTCGTGCGAAGGCCACACCTACTGGCTGCGATAGCGGTCACAATGCCGGCCGGGCCCGCGCCGATCACGAGGACATCGTTGTGCTGATTCAATTGGCCGACCCCACCGTTTCTATCCGATGCGGGCGCATGCTTCGCAGTTGTACAAGGAACGTGTCTTGCGAGGAATGCGATCCGCGGCCTGCAGTCATGCCGAGCGTCACGATTTACGCAGCAGGGCGGCGCGCGCTTTTTTCAGGTCCTTACGTCTTGCCGGGTCGACTTCGGGGAAGGAGAGGTCCAGTGCTTCCAGCGAATCGATGATCGCTTCCGCCACAACCAGACGCGTGAACCATTTGTGGTCGGCCGGCACCACGTACCAGGGTGCGCACTTGGTGCTGGTGTTCCGGATCATCTCCTCGTATGCGTGCATGTACTCATCCCAATGTTCGCGTTCCAAAACGTCGGAGGCGGAAAATTTCCAGTTCTTGTCTGGCTTGTCCAGGCGCTCCAGGAACCGCGCCTTCTGTTCTTTCTTTGATAAATGCAGGAAAAACTTCAGAACCACCACACCGTTCCTGAACAGATAACTCTCGAACGCATTGATATCCGCAAAGCGTTCCTGCCAGATCTTGTCCGTGACCAGGCCCGCCGGCAATTTCTCTTTCGCGAAAAGTTCCGGGTGCACGCGCACGACAAGAACTTCTTCATAGTAGGAGCGGTTGAAAATGCCGATGGTCCCGCGTTCCGGGAGTGCGCGCATGTTCCGCCAGAGAAAATCGTGGTTCAGCTCTTCGGCGGACGGCGTTTTGAACGAAGTTACACTGCAGCCCTGGGGGTTCACGCCAGACATGACGTGCTTGATGGTGCCGTCTTTTCCCGCGGCATCCATGGCCTGCAGGAGTATCAGAATGGCCCAGCGGTCCTGGGCGTAGAGTTTTTCCTGCAATTCGGACAGGCGCGCGATTCCGCGTTCCAGTGTCTCCCGCGCGTGCTCCTTGGATTTCAGTCCCAGCGTGACCGAGGGATCGAAGTCCTTGAGTCGAAAATGCGTGCCATCGGTAATGCAGAAAGGCTTTGCGAATTCACGTGGCTTCATGGTTGTCTCAAGTCCGTTTGGGAGACTCCACCGATTGAAAGACAAGCAACGCCCGGCATCGCGAATCCTCTCGCCTTCATGCGGAGCGCGTCACCGCGTGTAGTAGTGTAAACGCCAGTGGCAAGTACTGTCGAGATTCGGAGTTCTCCAGTCTCGCGCCCTCCAGTTAACCGATTGGAATGCATGTCCTTTCTCAGGTCAGAGGGCAGGTTTCGATGGTACCTTGAGACGAGCCTTTACCCTCTTCCTAATCTGTCCTTCAGGCCAGCAGACTCCGAACTTGGGAAAGAATATCGTGCACACATCACGGGAACCACAGGCGGAAGCGCAACCCAGTTCGTACCTTTCGAATTTCCTTGCTGTACCGCTGAAAAAATGCGGCGCGTGAGAAGGAAATTAGGTGGCGGCGGAATTGCACCTTCGACGTCGGTCCCGGCCCAGTCGCCAGCAGAGTTTGAAATCGCAAGCTTTGCGGGTCGAGTCACGAAAATTCGGTCCGGAGAATCCGAGGGAGAGGTGAAAAATGAATCGCGCACAAAATGTTTCGCCGGGCCATGCAAAGGGTCCTGGTGGGAGGGTGGCCAAACCTTCCAAGAAATCAGCGTTCCTGTTCAGTGTTCTTGCAATGTGCTTTTCGCTGGCTTTTGTTCTGGTTATGGGGGGGCAAAACCCGGCGGAAGATCCCGGGCCACGCGCCGGGGCCGCGTCGGCCGGTGGAAGTATCATGGGCTTGACCGCGGACCAGTTGTCGTTTTTTACCGAAGGCAGGTCAAGATTCCAGGAAGTCGAGGTCGTCCAGGGAGGGACTGACAACGGCCTCGGACCCACGTTTAATTCCAATTCCTGTTCCAGTTGCCACGCCCAGCCCGCGCTCGGAGGAACCAGTCCGGCTGTGAACCCTCAAATAGGAGTCGCAAGCCTGGATGGCGCAAATAACTCCATCCCATCGTTCATCACTTTGAACGGCCCTGTTCGCGAGGCGCGCTTCAAATTCGCGGTAAATCCCAATGGGTCGGTCAGCAGCACACCCGACGGGGGTGTTCATGGTCTATTTACGATTGCGGGGCGCAGAGATGCCATAGGATGCCAGTTGGCCCAGCCGAACTTTCAGCGCATGGTCAGTGAGAACAACGTGTCTTTCCGTATTCCTACGCCCGTGTTTGGCGCTGGATTAATCGAATCCATCAGCGATGACACGATCATGAGAAACCAGGCCGCAAACAGCGAATTGAAACAGGCCTTGGGCATTTCGGGGGCTCCCAACCGCAGCGGGAACGATGGGTCAATCACCCGTTTTGGATGGAAGGCCCAAAACAAATCACTCACGATATTTGCCGGCGAAGCTTATAACGTGGAAATGGGGATCACGAACGAGTTGTTTCCCAATGAGCGCGGCTATCCTCCGACCCCGCTTCCAGCCGGTTGCCTGATCAACCCTAGTCCCGAAGATGGCACGAATTTTGACTCCACGACTACGACAGGAGTCCTCAGTGATGTTGTCGCGTTTGCAGACTTCATGCGTTTTCTCGACCAGCCCATACCGGCGTGTACCGGGGCGAGTTGCTCTGGCTCGATTCAGAACGGCCGGAACCTTTTCATCAACGTGGCCAAATGCTCTCTGTGCCATACGCCGACGATGACCACAGGTCCCGCCTATGTCTCCGCAATCAGCAACGTGAATGCCAATCTGTTCTCCGACTTGCTGGTGCATAACATGGGAGCCGGACTGGCCGACGGGGTCTCGCAGGGCGGCGCCGGGCCGGAAGAATTCCGCACGGCGCCACTTTGGGGATTGGGGCAGCGCCTTTTTTTCCTGCACGATGGCCGAACTTCCGACTTACTCCGAGCGATCGAGGAGCACCAGAGCCAGGGTTCAGAAGCCAACGGCGTCATCCGCATTTTCAACAGCCTGACGCAGTCGCAGCAGCAGGACGTTCTGAACTTCCTGCGGTCTCTATAGGCGCGAAACGTATGGCCGGCGCGCGAGAATTTAAGCTTCCTCGCGCGCCGGCCATTTCACGTATCAATATCAGGTGTTAGATTATTTCTTGGCGGGCGCTTCTTCCGGGGGCTTTACTCCATCCGCAGATTTCCGCAAATCTTCCAGGCCCTTGGCATCCAATTCAAAAAGCTGCGGAGCATCTTCTCTCTTGGCGATGTAATCTTTGCCATTCTTTGCAATTTGAACTTTCTCGATGCGCTTGCCGTTTCCGGAGGTCACCGTGAGCGTCATGCTGGGGCTTGAAAATCCAGAGGAAGTGAATTTCGTTGCCGCGAGGTCGCGCAAGTTTCGGACCAGTTCGTCCACGGTCGCGGGGTCCATCTTTTTTCCGTTCGACATCCAATCATCACCCGTCCGGCTGAACTGATAGGCCTTGGCCCCGTCATGCACTTCAATTTTTTCCGGATTATCTGCAGCGAAATCAAATAGCCGTTTTTCGAGGAAGTCTTCATTCGTGGTGTCGACGGCATCGCCGAGATCGCTGGAAACTTTGTAGACGCCATCTATAGCGGTCGACTTTGCGTAATAATCCTTCTGGTTTTTCCGAATCTGCATCTCCTGGGATCCGGTAGGGTCGGTAACCTTCACGGTCACCACAGGAGTGCCGGAGGAAAACGCGGACGCGGCCTTCTTTGCGTCTGCGTCCGGGGTCGTAGGGTCCATGGTTGCCGACTTGAGCTTTTCAAAAACGCCCTCAAATTTGGACGTATCGGCGCGCATATTCTTGGGATTCTGAGCGACCCATTGGCCGCTTTCGGAGCCAAAAGCGAGATGCACCTTCGGGCCGGTCAATTCCACGCTACTGACCTTTTCGAAGTCCATGGGCAGCAAGTGCTTGTCGCGGAGATCTTTCAGGCTCTTGTCAAAGCTGGTCTTGATGGAGGAGCTGATGGAGAATACCCGGGGATCGTTTTCAAGCTTGGCGTAGGCATCGCCTGCCGCGGGAGTATCATCGCCAACCAGAATTGTTTGGGTTTTGCCATCCTTGCCTGTAGCCGAGACTTCCACGGCTGGTGTCGCCAGTCCATATGGCTTGAGGTCGCTGGCCTTGTCTTCGATCAGCCGGTCGGCGTCGAGCGAAGACAAATTGCGCACGATCGTCGAAACCGGATCTTCATCAGCAAAACCGGGTTTGGGGGAAGTAATCTTCCAGTTCGCCGGGCCGGTTCTGGCCAGAACGATGTCGTCTCCGTCCTTTTTCTTTACTTCGAGTTTGGTGACATCGTCCTCTTTGAGGGAAAGAATCTTGGGCGGCGCGTTGGCGGCAAGCTTTGCGGCTTCTTCGATCGGCGCGCGGTGGTTGGACCAGTAGAGAGTCGCGGCGAGCGCTGCCAGAACCACAGCAGCAGCGATGAGTCGTCCCAGTTTCATGGTATCTGTCCTGCGGTGAATTGCACCTGTCTGAAGTTCCGGCTATCTTCTCCGCCACCAGACGGACATGCCAATCAGAAGCAGCGCGCCCGGCAACAGAAATTGCGTGCTGATCCGAACCCAGTTGAACTGAGCCGTGCTCACGTTGAGCGTGTTATTTTCCGGTGGTTTGGGCCGGATGGAAATCAGGTCTTCGTCCGATGACAGCCAGTTCATGGCGTCGACCGCCAGATCACTATTGCCATTGAAACCCAGGAACCCGTTGGTGGCCCATAACGAAGTGCCGATGACGACGAAGCGGCCCTCCGAATTTTCCTTGCCTGTGGTATAGCTGCCCGCCGCGGCGAGAGTCATGGGACCCTTCAAATTCTTTGGGTCGTTGACATCGACGCTTGGCTTACTGAGATTGGTGGTTGCGAAGCTGGAATCCGAGGACTCAAAGAGCTTTTGAACATTGGTCTTATCCGTACTCTTGATCGTCAGCGATCGCGATAGCGGGAAGCCTGTGGTGGTCCCTTTCATGTCGTCCACGATCGGGTGCGAATCATACTTGGAAACCAGTGCGACTTGCGGACCAGCCCCGAGGAGTTGCCCCACCGGGTTCGTGTCCAGGAGCAGATCCTTGTCCAAGCTGACGCCCCAGTCCTGAAGGACTTTGTCGAGGGCCTCGTTATCCGGGGTGGCTTTCCCGATTTTCAGCGGGGGATCCAGCAGAAACATGGCTCGCCCGCCACCTTCGACGTATTTCTTAAGCGCGTCCACGGCAGGCTGCAAATAATCGCTTTTGGGGCCGGCAACCACTACCGTCGTGCAGTCCGCCGGGATTTCTGCCTTCTCCAGCAGACTGATCGCTTTGGTCGTGTAGTTGTCCTTGCCCAGAGTGTCCTTGAAGTGCGAAAAACCATCGCGTCCTGAATCATCAATCTGAGGTTCGCCGCTTCCGGTGACAAAGCAAACCTCGCGGGCCTTGGTTTTCAGGTCACGAATGATTGCGCCGGTGATCTCTTCCTCGGACAGGCTCTTGGCTTCCTCTTTCTTAGCTCCGATTTCCACCATGGTGGTGCCGTACTTGGTGACGCCTGCCGCGCGGGCCTGCTCGGGGCTCTTGTCCGGATCCACATAATCGGTGCGAATCTTCGGCGAGAGGGTCGCATAGCGATCGAACAAATCCTTGGCGTTCTGGAAGTTGGACTGCTTATCGTAAAAGGTGATGGTGGCCGGCTGCGTGAGTCCCTTGACGATTTTGGCGGTTTGGTCGGACAGGCTGTAGCGCTTGTTGGACGTCGAGTCGTAGGACTTGTTGTAACGGTTGGCCAGCACGTTGGCCACGGAAATGATGGCCAAAACCACCAGGATGTAAACGGTCGCGTAGGCTGCGAACTTGGTTTGTCTGGCTTGAATCCAACGGCTATTCACTTACGCCCTCCACCGCAGGGATTCCATCGAGCGCGCGGTAAAGAAAAGGCCCAGGAAAATTACCGTCACGTCAAATATGGCATCCTTCGAGTCGATTACACCTCTGGCGAACGTGTCAAAATGCGAAATCACGGACATGTAGGAAAGCACTTGCGCCCAGGTGGAATTATCGTACTGGCTGACCCAGCCCATGACCCATAGCAACAAGCAAATCCCGAAGGTCAGTGCCCCGGCGATGATTTGATTGCGGGTAAGGGTGGAAATAAATGTGCCGATGGCCAGCAACCCTCCTGCTTGCAGCAGCAGACCCAGATACCCGATGGCCATTGGTTTCCACGCGGGATCCCCGTACTTAAACAGGAAAACCAGGTCCAGCACGCTCGAGAGCAGCATCAGCGCATACATCAAGAGCGCGGCCAGCCATTTTCCCACGATCACCTCGGAGTCCTTGATGGGGGAAGTAGCCAGCAATTCGATCGTGCCCGTACGTTTCTCTTCCGCAAACAGGCGCATGGTGATCAGGGGAATAAAAAACAGTCCGATCACATTGATGTTGGACAGCAGGGGCCGTATCAGCTGGTCGTTCAGATTAATCGGAAACGGTTCGCCCTCCAGCTGGCTTTCCATGGATATGTTCACGATGTAGCCCAGGGAGTTCCAGAAGAAGAATCCGAAAATAATGGCGAACATGACCAGCAGGATGTAGGCAACTGGTGAAGTGAAATAGCTGCGAAGCTCTTTCCGGCAAATAATCCAGATGTTTCTCATTCTTTCGGTCCCCCTGCCGCGACCGCTTCCAATTCCGCGGGCTCCTGCTCCCCGGTCAACTGGAGGAAGATTTCTTCCAGGCTCATTGCGGCGGCGCGAAGTTCATTAAGATCCCAGCCGGATTCGACCACGGCGCGGGCCAGGTCGCCGCGCAAGGAACGCCCCTTGCTGCTCTCGACCTCGAAGATAGTGTGCTTTTGACCGTCCGCCTTGGCGACCACTCGAGTTACACCAGCAACCTGCTCCAGCTTGCGTTGAACCGCCGCTGGATCGAGGTTGCCGTTGCGGCCGCCAACTTCGACCAGCACGGATTCCCCCGACCGGGCGCGGTTCTGCAGATTGCTCACCGAATCGGTCGCCACAATCTTGCCTTTGTTGATGATGATGACGCGCTCGCAAGTCTGGCTGACTTCGGGGAGAATGTGCGTGCTCAAGATAATAGTGTGATCGCCGGCCAGGCTCTTGATCAGGTCCCGCGTTTCATTAATCTGCTTGGGATCGAGGCCCGCCGTGGGCTCGTCCAGGATCAGGACATCGGGATTGTGGATAATGGCCTGCGCCAGTCCCACGCGCTGGCGGTAGCCCTTGGAAAGTTTCCCGATCAGCTTGTTTCGGACGTCCGCGATGGCGCAGCGTTCGCAGGCGTAATCGACCCGGGTGCGCAACTCCGAACCCCTGAGCCCTTTGAGCTGGCCGACGAAAGAGAGATATTCCGCAATTCGCATTTCCGGGTAAACCGGAGGCGTTTCGGGAAGATATCCAATGCGCTTCTTCACCTCAAGCGGGTGTTCCAGGATATCGAAGCCAGCCACAGTAGCTGTACCACTCGACGGCGACATAAAGCACGTGAGCATGCGCATCGTCGTGGTTTTGCCGGCGCCGTTGGGTCCAAGAAAGCCAACGATTTGTCCCGCTGGGACCTCGAAGGAAATCTGGTCGACCGCAATCATGTGGGCGTAACGTTTTGTAAGTCCGTTAACCGTGATCATATGGATTCTCTTTAAAACAGACGCATGAGAATTAAAAAAGTTTCCACAACCGTAAATTTAATATGCGAAGTCTAATTCTAAGAATCCGGGCAGGCCAATGTCAACCCTCTCCTGCAAGGAGCCTCTGAAGCGCGCGATGACCCGCTGACCCCAGAGAGTGTCGTATGGTTTTTGAATAAGCGCCAGTGATTTTATTCTTAAGACATTTAATTTCCATGGGCTTCGGGCGCGGGTCCTGCTTGGAGCCGACTAGAACTGAATTTGGAAGTCTCCACCTGTTCAGTTGAATTGATTTTCTGAAGCAGTCGCCAATCCTCACGCAATTGGTCGCCTGAAGTTCTGGGAGCGCGGCCGCCGGACAATTCCTGTCGAAGACGCGCCTCGACAAGCCCCCTCTGGAGATCCGCCGGGACGTCGCTGCGGACAAGGCCGTCACGATTGATCCCCATTTCCACCCATTCCTTCCCGTTCGGTGCTTGCAGCGCCGCGTGGCCGGATTCGTCCATCAGCACCTCAGCATTCTCCTGGAAATGCTTCCACGTAATCCAATCCCGCTGGTTCCCATTTTCCGAATCTGACGCGACCATAGCTTTCAAATTTTCCGAATAGGTCCGCCGCTCGACCTTCGTCAACGGCGGGGCTGGATCACCGTTCGCGTTGAAGACCAGCGTATCGCGCGCGGGATTGAAACGGTCACCCAAAAGATAAATCGAGGCGACACCTCCAGCAACAAAAGGATGGAACGCAGCGAGCGGCAATACGTATTTCTTGGCCCGAAATACCGATTCCAGCACGCCGCGAACCGGCCGGCTGCGTTTCACGGTCCCGGGAACCTGGGGAAAGACCAGACGCGTAAACTCGAGGTCCGGGTGCCGACGACCGTATTTGACCAAAGATTTTGCGGCATGTTTTGGAGTGGTAATCTCAAGGTCGGTAATGAATCCGCGTGAGACAGCTTTCGGATAATAGAAATTCACAACGTCGCGCACAAAATCAGCGCAGTTGCTGGAGAGTACCCTGTAAGAAGCGCGGTTCGGATGGGAATTGAACCATGCAATGAAGGCATCATCTTGTGCCGCGCTGGTTTCGACCTCAAAGCCATAGCTGGTGCGGTCGTACGACTACCCGACGAGTTGCACCCACTCTCCCTTGGGGGCTTCTCCCGTCGGCCTGTCGGGCGCAAGTTCTTCGAGATGCGATCGCCGGTATTGATCCCTGAGAAACGCGACGAGTCTGTTGTCCGCGTAAAGAGGAACATCCTCGGGATCCTCGACCGCATACAGATAAGGGATCAGGGGAATCGCAATCCAGTCATACCCCCCGATGCGGTCGTAGCGGCTGATAACCACGCCATGTTCCCCGGCCCTGCATCGCCGCAAAACAACAGGAGAAGCCGCGCAAACGCGGGTC
Organism: Terriglobia bacterium; assembly: GCA_963705015.1. Taxonomy (GTDB): domain Bacteria; phylum Acidobacteriota; class Terriglobia; order Acidiferrales; family UBA7541; genus Palsa-360. The sequence goes on along the minus strand of CAVPIN010000002.1, from coordinate 1,727,668 downwards.
AGGTACACGGCCGTATGTCCGGTTCCGGCAAGTGCCCCGTCATAACTGTAAGGTTCTTCGAGAAGAACGGTGATATCAGCATGAGCCTTCGGCGTGAAGGCAATAAGCAGGAATAGCAGGATTCCCAGATGGAACAGCCTCAGGTTTGACCACATGGATCTCTCCCCCGGCTGGTCCTATATTAAGAACCCCAAATGGGGCCGATTAGTTGCTTTCTAATTTTCCGTTACGCATTCGATCGGTGGTCTTATCGAGTCATTGTTCGGCCCTGTATCATTTAAGAACCTCACCAGATCATTGGTCAGCCACAGAACCCATTTTGGGGGAGAATGGTTGCGCGTGGAGTGCTTGTTCATTTGCCATCGGAGCGGTTGCTCCTACTGAAGACGACGTAGCCACATTTTGCTCATCCTCACCCTCTCACCGTTTGTGCTGAATTCTTAACGCGCAGGTTTTTCGAATCTAGATTCGAATGAAAACACTTGTTCACGGTTCCGACAAGAAAAAGCCACGCGGCGACTCCGGCACTTCGCCCGAAGCTCGCAGTTTCAATAACGCTAAGAGGGCAGAAGTATTGTTTCGGGGACTGCTGGAAGCCGCGCCGGACGCCATAATCATTGTCAATCAGGAAGGCCAGATCGTTCTGGTGAACGCGCAGACCGAGAAACTCTTTGGCTATCAGGCGGGAGGATCTGCTCCATCGATCCCGATTGAGATCTTAATTCCCGAACGCTTCCGAGGGAAACATCCCGGCCACCGCACCGGGTTTTTCGCTGATCCTAGGGTGCGCCCGATGGGGGCAAGTCTGGAGCTGTTTGGTTTACGCAAGGACGGAACCGAATTCCCGGTCGAGATCAGTCTGAGCCCGCTGGAGACTGAGGAGGGCGTACTCGTTTCCAGCGCCATCCGCGACATCACAGCACGCAAGCAGGCGCAAGAGGCGCTTCGCGGCACCGAAGAGCGGTTCCGGCTATTGGTCAATGGCGTCAAGGACTATGCAATTTTCATGTTGGATCCAGCGGGACACGTCGTTAGCTGGAACACCGGAGCAGAGCGGATCAAGGGTTATTCGCGCCGATGAAATTCTGGTCGTCACTTCTCCTGCTTTTATCCGCGTGAAGATATCGAATCCGGGAAACCTGCAAAGGAACTGGAGAGCGCGGCCGTGAATGGCCGGTTCGAAGACGAAGGATGGCGAGTAAGAAAGGATGGGTCGCGGTTTTGGGCCAACGTTGTCATTTCGGCTTTGCGAGATGAATCTGGAAACCTGCGTGGATTTGCGAAGGTTTCGCGCGACGACACGCAGCGCAAACGAGCGGAGGGGAAGTTTCGGGGGCTGCTGGAGGCCGCGCCGGACGCGATGGTAGTTGTCAACCAGCAAGGTCAAGATCGTTCTGGTGAATGCGCAGACCGAGAAGCTGTTTGGCTATAAGCGCGAGGAGCTGCTAAATCAGTCCATTGAGATTCTGATCCCCGAGCGCTTTCGAGGGAAACACCCCGGCCACCGCACGGGGTTCTTCGCCGATCCCCGGGTGCGCCCGATGGGTGCGAGCTCTGGAGCTGTTTGGTTTACGCAAGGACGGCACCGAGTTCCAGGTCGAAATCAGCTTGAGCCCGCTAGAGACCGAAGAAGGCGTGCTGGTCTCCAGCGCGATCCGCGATATTACGGAACGCAAGAAAACGGAAGAGGTTAAGAAACTAAACGCGGATCTGGAACGGCGGGTCACGGAGCGCACCGCCGAACTTGCAGCGGCCAACAAAGAGCTGGAGGCATTTGCCTATTCTGTCGCCCACGATCTTCGCGCTCCGCTCCGCCACATTGATGGCTATTCCAAGCTTCTTGCCGAACACCTGGGCGGCTCCTTGGATGAAGGCGCGAAGCATTATCTGGAATCCATTCAGGGAAGCACACGCAACATGGGTGAAATGGTCGATGACTTGCTGAACCTTTCGCGCGTGGCTCGCAAGGAATTGAACCTGCAGGTGACCGGGCTGAGCTCGTTGGTCGAGGAAGTCTTGAAAGATCTCAAGCCGGAAGTAAAGGACCGGGAGATTGAATGGAAGATAGCCGGTTTGCCGTTTGTCGAATGCGATCCCGTCCTGGTGAAACAGGTATTTGTCAACTTGCTCTCGAACGCCGTCAAATTTACACGCACGCGTCCGCGCGCCATCATCGAGGTAGATCAGAAAAATATCGACGGCCAGGCAGTGACTTATGTCCGCGACAATGGCGTCGGCTTCAGCATGAAATACAGCGACAAGCTATTTGGTGTTTTTCAGCGCCTACACCGCCAGGAAGATTTTGAGGGAACCGGTGTGGGACTTGCCACAGTCCAGCGTATCGTCCAGAAACATGGAGGACGAATTTGGGCCGAGGCTGAGCTTAACACAGGCGCAACGTTTTATTTCACTTTAGGGACGAATGCGCCTGCCGCCGGATAACAATGGGAGGTGCAGCGTGAATGGCAGACGAAGCCGAAATTCTCCTGGTCGAAGACAATCCGAAGGACGTGGAGTTGACTCTCCACGCGCTCCGAAAGGAAAACCTGTGCAACCGCATTCACGTCGTTCGCGACGGCGAGGAAGCTCTCGATTTCCTATTCTGCCGGGGAGCTTACAGCCACCGCTCCTTCGATCACCCGCCGAAACTCGTGGTCCTTGATTTGAAACTTCCGAAGGTCGACGGACTGGAAGTGTTGCGGACGATTAAGAATGACATCCATACCCAGGCGATCCCGGTGGCCATACTCACATCCTCAAAAGAGGATCGGGACCTTGTGGACAGCTATAAATTCGGCGTCAACAGCTACATCCAAAAGCCGGTGGACTTCAACCAATTCCGGGATACGGTCAAGCAGTTAGGACTCTATTGGCTGGTCGTGAACCAATCGCCGCCTCCGAGCGCATTTACACCCAAGTGACGCGAGCGATCCCAAAAGGCAATCCTCGTCCAAAAGCCGTTTCCACGGGCAACCTTGCTGCGAAAGATGCGTGAGGCATTGGATTTCCAAAGAGAATCGGAACCGAGCGTCGGCATTGCATTTCGACGCCAAACCAATGCACATGTTGCACAATCTCTCCGAATCATTCCTCAGTTGACCAATCGTCTTTTCGAAGATCGCATCCGTACTGTCGTGGCAAATCGGGATTGTTAGCTCGGCCCGAGGCTGTTGCCCATGTGTCCGGGTTGGACCCCGGATTAGAGTGGCGCGCCCGGAGGGAATCGAACCCCCGACCCTCTGCTTAGAAGGTGTGACAAAGACTTTTACGATGCGTGGCCTGCTTTGTTCTTCTGCAACTTACGTATTCGGTGTTGTATGGTGTTTGGCATGATTTCGGCACGTTCTGCTCCCAAACTTGCTCCCATATTTGTGCCCTAACTGTATGCCAGAATTTTAGAAGGTCATAGACGCGGAGCAGACCCTTAGCGGTAAAAAAACGCCAGAAACAACGGATTCGCCAAAGTGAGTTACACGCGGGGTACACGAGCGCAGCGGCTGATCTCGCTGGAGTCTGCTCTGGTGGAAAATTCGTTGTGTCGAGAGCAAGAGAAGCGTACGATGCGCGAATCAGAGGTCTAAATCGAGGAAGCCTTATGCTTGGAACGCAGAAACAGAAACTAACCCAAGAGGGCACTCAGATATCGAAAAGCTATTTGGCCAGTGCGAAGACAGCCATTCAAAGGTTGCAGTCAGATTGCTGGAGAGACCAGCCTCTTATCGGTTGGAGGTGGAAGGACATCGAGGCCTGGCAGTCGTGCGTGATCGCCGACTCTCTCATTACGTATACTCTGCTGTCTCGAAACCACGATTACGTGGATGTGATCGAAAAGGCGCTCAATTACAAAACCGGCCTGGGCTCGAATGACGACGATCTCTGGTCGGCCATTGCTGCGCTTAAGTTCTACTACCTGACGGGCGACTATTCGTTTTACGCGGGGTTCGTGCCGTATGAGTACAGCCAGATCGTCGAAAAATATTGGGACGAGAGATGTGGAGGCGGTGTTTGGTGGAAATACTACCCGAAATACGGGTGCTCTGAGAACTCCAAGAACGCGATCACCAATGAGCTCTGGATTCTCTTCCTGACCCTGATCTATTGCGCCAAAGGGGAGCCGGAGTATCTGGAGCGGGCCAAGAATGCCTGGAAGTGGTTCGACGAAAAGAAGTTGATCAACAACGAACATCTCATCAACGACGGTTTGACGAGGCTCGACCAGTGTCCACCATGCGTGAACAGTCGTGAGTCGACCTGGACTTACAACCAAGGTGTGATCCTCGGGGCTCTCGCTAATCTGAGCAGATGGTTGGAAAATTCGTTAATCTCGAAGGCGAAGGAAATTGCTTGCGCCGTTAAGAACTCGAAGTCGCTCGTCACCACAGAGGGAATCCTTAAGGAACCTGATAAGGAACCTCCTAACGATCTCAATCAGGATCAGCAGTCGTTCAAGGGAATCTTCATGCGAAATTGCGCCTACCTGGTGGCGGCGCTGGCCGGGAATGAATCTGCCGAACTCGTGGAGTTCATAACCAGAAACGCCGACTATGTTCAGGAACACGCAGTCGATCAGCAAGGCCAAGTGAATGCTTACTGGGATGGAAGCAAGGAATTGTACGGCGCAGCCGCGCAGGGATCGGGAATCGACTTGTTTACCTCAGCGGCCCGAGTCACGAGCCACCCGAATGGCAAGCCGTGGTCGTACACGTTGCCCATCGTGGGTGTGGGAACCTCAGAAAGTCCTTGCACATGCGAATACAACGGGCGGCTCTATGCCCTCTGGAAGGGGGTAAACGACAAGCACATCTGGTTTGCCTCGATGGATCAAAACAACCAGTGGACTGGCCAAAACCGCATCTCCGGCGAATACGCGGAAACCGACAAAAGTCCAGCGGTGGCTGTGTTCAACGGGCGACTATACGCCCTGTGGAGGTATCCTGGTTCTTGGCATGGGTATCTCTACTTCGCTTCGATGGATCAAGACAATCGCTGGACCGGCGGGGCCCGCGAAGACTACATCCAAGGCGAGAATGGGTATACCAGCGATAGTCCAGCGGTGGCTTTCTTCAACGGGCGGCTGTATGCCCTCTGGAAGGGTGATGGTAGAGACGGTGGCATTTACTTCGCCTCCATGGATCAAAACAACAAGTGGAACTCGGCGACCAAGATCGAAGGCCTGGGAACCAGCAAGAGTCCAGCAGCGGCTGTCTTCAACGGGCGGCTATATGCACTCTGGAAGGGTTATAGTAGAGACGATGGCATTTACTTCGCCTCCATGGATCAAAACAACCAGTGGAACTCGCAGACTAAGATCGAAGGCGTGGGAACCAGCGAAAGTCCAGCAACGGCCGTCTTCAACTCTGTTCTACATGCAGCGTGGAAGGGTGTAGGCTCCGACTCGCAGATTTGGTATGCGTCGATGGCAGCGAACTCCGGGTGGAGTCCGCAAACCCTGTTTGTGGTACCCGGCCGTACCTTGCGGAGCCCGGCATTGGCGACCTTCAACGGGCGACTTTACAATCTGCGTTCGGGGAATCCAGGGAATAGCGTTGATCCAAACAATATCTTCTATTCCTACTTCCCGTATGAGGGTTTGGTAGGTTTCTAGCCAATTGGACCAGTTACTCATGGGCCGATCCGTCGATGAGCAAGCCTTGCGGGGCCATATCTGTGCTGCGACTGGGTTAGCCTTGCCCAGGTTTTGCGTTGACTTCCGGCGTTGGGCTTTTGTCGGCCTGGCTGACAACGGACTCAGGGCTCATATCTCCACAGGTCGTTGAGCGCGCCCAGTGTTCCTGTTGAATCGTAACCGCGCCCGCCGAACAGCCAAAGGTTCCCCTGTGCATCGATCCACGCCACAACATACCGTCGCGCTCCGGGAATGTTGCTGGGTTCGGGTGTGCCCACGGTGCCGTACGTTCCAGGTTGATCAATCAAGTCGGACCCTCCCATCCACGTCCATTGGCCGTTGCTGTACTTCCACAAGTCGTTGAGGAAATTAGTCTGTGCCGCAGTTTCGCCGCCGAAGAGCCAGAAGTTCCCTGAGGCGTCGACCCAAGCCACGGCAGCATCTCTTGCCCCCGGAACGTTGCTCGCAGAGGGTGTGCCCTGAGTTCCGTATATTCCCGTCTGGTTGACCACATTGGAGCCGCCCATCCAGGTCCATTCGCCGTTACTGTACTTCCAGAGATCGTTGAGCTCGCCGAGTGTTCCCGCCGAGTCGTCACCAAACCCGCCGAAGAGCCAGACGTTTCCCGACGGATCGGTCCAAGTGACGGCCGAGTCTCGCGCCCCGGGGATGTTGCTCGCGGCAGCCGTGCCCAGAGTCCCATATATCCCCTTCTGATTAGCGACATTGGAGCCGCCCATCCAGGTCCATTCGCCGTTACTGTACTTCCAGAGATCGTTGAGTTCGCCCTGTGTTCCCGCCGAATCGTAGCCATTTCCCCCGAAGAGCCAAACGTTCCCTGAAGTGTCCGTCCAGGTCACCGAAGTTGCTCTTCCCCCAGGAATGTTGGTTGCGGCGGGCGTGCCCATAGATCCGTATATTCCTTTCTGATTGACGACATTCGACCCGCCCATCCAGGTCCATTCGCCGTTACTGTACTTCCACAGATCGTTGAGGTTGCCAAAGGTCCCCGCCGAGTCGAAGCCACCACCGCCAAAAATCCAGAGGTTTCCCGAAGCATCGATCCAGGTCGCTCCGTTGCTTCTTGCTCCCGGGATGTTGTTCGCGGAGGGCATGCCTAAAGTTCCATAGATTCCCGTCTGGTTGACAAAGTCCGCGCCGCCCATCCAGGTCCATTCGCCGTTGCTGTACATCCACAGGTCGTTGAGCCGGTTAAATTGGTAATCGACCCCACCGAAGAGCCAGACGTTTTGCGACTTATCCATCCACAACTGCGCTGACGCTCTGCCACCCGGGATATTAGCGCCCTGAGTACTATACGTTCCCGGCTGGTCCACGCGGTTCGGTCCACCCATCCAGGTCCATTCGTTGTGCCCGCAATCCACCATCACATTCGTGACCTTGCCAGTTGCTGTTCCCGTGCCATTGGTCACTTCGCACTTCTGTGCCGGATTCGAGGGCTGCATGGAGACGGTGACGGCATAAGCGCTTCCGTCGTCTACCGCCATGGAAAAGGTGAAGGCTCCGTTGGCATTCACGTCCAGAGTGTCGCCACCATTGTCCGCCAACTGCAGGCCGCCGTTGGTGCCCGCCAGATTCGTCACCGTGCCGCCGATGGTGTGGGTAACGGTCGTGCAGGTCACCTGAACGTTGGTGACGTTGGCCGTCGCTGTTCCACTGCCATTTGTCACCACGCAGTTCTGCGCCGGGCCGGAAGGCTGGGTCTGCACTGTCACACTATAGGCACTGCCCTTGGCGATCGCCGTGGGGAAGGTAAAGCTTCCGTCCGCGGTGACTGACAGGTTGTCGCCGCCATTGTTCTGCAGCACAAGGCCGGTGCCCGAAAGCCCCGACACCATGCCGCCAATGGTGTAGCTGGGAGTACTACCGCCCCCGCCGCACGCCGAAAGCAGGAACGGAATGATTGCCGCCAAGAGGAAAAATCGCGCCTTCACATCGTCCTCAACAATCGACAGAAAATAGGTTTGAAACGCGTACTTTACGTCGGGCAGGACAAAGATGTCAATCACACGGACCTATTGGCATAGGAAAGGATCATCGTATCCCCCTAGTGGAATTGAAGTGTATGAGTCCGAAGCGGGTGAAGGAGGTGAATTTGTTTGTCGGTCCGGGGCGCGCGGCCCGGCGGAGGGGGGAGGAGCCGGGCCGCGCGCCCCGGATAAAATCGGCGCATGGCCGCCGCCCGCTATTTCGACCTGGTCCGTGAGATGAGAGACGCGTATAACCATCGCTTGCGATTAGTGCAGCACGCCCGTCAGCACGGGATTAAACCGACGGCCCGTGCCTTTGCTACCACGGTGCCCACGGTGCGGAAATGGCTGCGGCGCTTCCGACAGCACGGGCCCTCCGGGCTGCGCGAACACAGCCGCGCTCATCGGTATTGCCCGCACAAGACTTCTGCCCAGATCGAGGAACAAGTCTTGGCTCTGCGTCGCAAACTGCCCACCTTTGGAGCCGCTCGCCTGAAACGAGAGTTCGATCTCCCCATTTCGCACATGGCCATTCAGCGCATCTGGCGCCAGCACGGATTGATTTGTAAACGCCGAAAGAAATATCAGCGCAAGCAGGACCTGGCTGCGGTGAAAGCCACCTGGCGTCTGTTCCAGCAAATCTCCGTCGACACCAAGGATCTATGCGATATCCCGCAGTTCTGGCCGCAGGCCCAGAGCCTGCATCTGCCGCTGGTCGAATACACGGCGCGGGAAGTTCGCAGCGGCCTGCTGTTCTGGGCCTTCGCCCAGAAACGCTCAGCGGCGGCCAGCGCCGTCTTCGCGGCTCGCATTCAGCAGCACTTGGATCGTTGGGGCGTGAACCTGCGCGATCTGGCCTGGCAAACCGACAATGGCAGCGAATTCATCGGCGGCCACAATCCGCAGGGCCAGCGGACCGGCTTTCCCGCCGCTCTGGGTGATAGCCAGCATCTGCGCATCCCGCCCGCGGCGCACACCTACCAGAGTGATGTCGAAACCGTGCACCGCCTGGTCGAAGATGAGTTCTTCGATCTGGAAACCTTCGCCAGTCGCGGCGAGTTCCTTGCCAAGGCCCAGACCTATCAGCTCTATTTCAATCTTGCGCGACCCAACTCACATAAGGAATTTCAAACTCCCTGGCAAATTATCGAGCGGCTCGCTCCTCGCTCGCCGCTCGAACTTTGCTTGCTTCCACCGGTGTTCTTGGATTATTACCTCAATGACTCAGGGGGATACGATGTACCTAGCTATCCCTATCACACGGACCTATCACACGGACCTTCAATTTTTCTCCAGCTCCGACCCCTTAATATTTTTAGACTTACTCGAACTTCTACCCTTCGCGAATTCCCGATACTCGATTAGCAACTACGGGTGGACTCTGTATTTTACTTGGGGTGGCTTATCCACCGGGTGTACCTCCAGGAATCGTAACGTCGGCGACGGATGAAGCATTATAGAACGGGCATCAGTTCAGGCAGAGATAACCGAGAGCGCGCCATGTTCCTTGCGCGTTGGCCGGACGGTGATTTCAACGTCCTGACGCAAAGCAGTAAGGAACTCCATAAGGCGTCCAACGGAAAAGTTACCCGCGCGGTTCCGCATCAGTAAGGAGACCTGAGGTTGCTGCACTCCGAGGATTTTGGCGATCTCGACTTGTGTCATGCCGCTGTCTTTGAGAATGGTATAGATTTGCAGGGTGAGCTGCGCCTTGAGCAGTTCTTGCTCAGGATTGGGAAGGCCAAGGTCCGCAAAGACGTTCCCGCTGCTTTCGGTTACGCGGGAAACTCGACCGTGTGCTTTTTTGGTTTTGTTCTTCATTTTAGTTCTGCCTTTCTCGATAATCGCGCTCGGCCTCACCGAGCCGTTGTTTAATCAAATCGATCTCCCTCGTCGGCGTGGCAATCCCTTTGGTGGACTTCTTCTGAAACACATGCAAAACATAGATGGCGTCATGAAAACGCACGGTATAAACGGCCCGCCACGCACTGCCGTGACGTGAGGCGATGATTTCGAGCACGCTGGCACCGCCGAAGCCCTTGAGAGGTTTGGCGGCAGGATCGGTCTTGCCCTCCTGGGCTGCAAAGAGCGCGTGCCCAACGTCGATCCTGACCTCGCGAGGAAAAGACCGCAAATCCCTGAGGGACGCTCCAATCCATCTGACAGGCTTCAGCTCGCTTGTCATGCGTATACTAGTATACATATTTCTATATATCAGGGCTAGTGTGAAATAGACGCTTCATGCCGGGACGGTATAGCGCCGGGAGGCCCAAGCCTCCATAGGCGGATCGCTCCCGCAGCGAAGCCGCGGTCAAGGGCGACCATCGGAAGCCGCGTCAGCGAGCTTGCCCCTTGACGGCGGCGAGAGCGGAGGGAATCGGCATTTATCTGCTCATGCTGTGACCCTCTGCGTGAATATTTTCATGTGCCTGGCTTGGTGTGGAAGATCGCTCGATTTCGTGGGCTGACACGGATTGACGGTTCGGTTCCATCGCGGATCGGTGCGACACGTCGCGCGAGAGTTGCTCGGTAAGATGGCTCTTGTCATTCGTATAGATTTGCGCATCGTAGCGTCCCCGCGACACCGCCACATATGCCAACCGGCGATTCACGAGTTTTTCTCCTGCCTGTTCAGTATCCACATGCACTAGCACCCGGTCGGCGGTTTGTCCCTGGCTGCTGTGGCTCGTCACTGCATAGCCGTAGTCGAGATGCGGATTCTCTTTGATGTTGAATGCGACGGTCCGGCCTGAGTCGAGGCGTAGTTGCAGGTTGCCGCTATCGTCGATCTTCTCGAATGGTGCCTAGCTCGCGGTTCGCAATGTGTCGCTCCCGATTCGGCGCAGTGAACTGTACGCGCTCGCCTACGCTGAATGCGCGTTCTGTCTCGCGGTAGAGCGTAACGCCATGCAACCGGCGTGGGTCGTAACTCACTTGCTCGCCGTTCTCGCGTTTTACCGTCACTAGATTTTCTTTCTCGTTCGCGTGCTCGACGCGGGCATACTCTCCCGCCTCGATGCCGTGCGTCTTGCTGCCTCTCGTGTAGCGCACAACGTCACCCGGTTCGTATTGCGCGGCCCACTGCCGGTCCGCTCCCGTGATCTCTTGCCGTGCCACCAGCACTCGGTGCTTGTGTTCGCGCTCCTCCACCTGGCCCCCGCTTTGCATCGTCCGGTGAATAACTTCGTTGATCTCCCTGCGTGATTGATTGTCGGGCGAGACTACCAGCGTCCCTTCGGGCTTCTTCGCATACTCGTGTGCGATTTCCTTTAGGCGCTCGCCGCGCTCGGGGATTTCATGCACGCGGCCCTGCGCGTCGAGTCGCTCGATTGCTTCTCTCACATTGCCACGCGAGAGTTGCTCCACCACTTCTTTGAGTGCCGGGTCTTTCTGCCGCACGATCTCATCGAGCCGCGCTGTCTCGATCCCCGCTTCTTGGAGCTGCTGATACGGTCGGCCCGCTTCGACCGCTTCATGCTGGCGTGTGTCACCTACCAGCAGCACGCGGTCGTTTTCCTTTAGCCGATGGAGGAACTCATTCATCTGCTTCGTGCTCGCGAGACTCGATTCGTCGAGAACGTAGAGGCGTTTTTGCCCGTCGTGCGGCTCTTCGCTCCGCGTCAGATGCCGCTGCAACGTGCTCGATTCGATTCCGGCCTCTCCGAGTTTTTGCGCCGCGCGTGATGTCGGCGCGAAGCCTTCCACCTTATAGCCCTCGCGCTCGGCGGCTTCCCGGATCACAGCTAAGGAAGTAGTTTTCCCCGCGCCGGCGACGCCTTCCAGCGCCGTCACCTGATCGCGGCTCGACAGGATTTGCTCGACTGCCGCGCGCTGGCTCTCGCTCAAATGCGAGTGGTCTTGCTCGATCTCTCGGCGTGTCTCGAAACTCGCGATTGGTTCGTGTTGGTTCTGCCCCGCGCGCATCGCGTGGATGGTGTTGCGTTCGTGGTCGATCATCTCACTTGTGGTGAACGCGCGGCCCGGCGCGCGATTGCTCGTCTCGATGAACTCGCCAGCTTGCACGCGTTTCTCGAACTCCGCTTTAACCTCCGCAACCGTGGCGTCACCCATTGAACGTTTCAGTGCATCCCTCAGCAGCTCGCGCTCCTCGGCCACTGCTTCACGCTCCAGATTTTTCTCTCTTGAGTAGGCAACGGCCTGGCCGATGGCTTTCTCTTCGGGTGCTTGCTGTAATCGCTCTCCGTGCTCCCGTGCCGCTTTGACAACCCGCTCTGGTTGATTGCCGAACTGCGCGGCCATTGCCTTGTGCCGGTCTTGCATCTCTTCGTGTGAGAGTTCGAGCTTTCCTTCTCGTGTCTGGTGCGCGGCGACCTGGGCCGCGCCTGCTCCTCGCTGGTTTTCCTTTGCGAGATGTTCCTCGATCTGCTGGCGGCGCGGACTCGATGCCTCCAGATACTCTTTGCTGTAGCCTTTGATTTCCGGCTGGTTGCTCTCGCCGCGCTCGATTTCGTAGCCAAGTTCTTTCAACCGATGGGCCAGTTCCGAGCGATACACTGCCGTCGCATACTGCTGCGTCTTGTACAGTTCCCGTGGCTGTAGCGCGTGTGCGTCCCCGTCGTCGGTCTCGGTAAGATTGAAGAAAACGGCGTGCGTATGCAATTGCGGTGCGGCATAGCCGTTCACGGGCCTTGCGCTGTCGTGCTCGAACTTCGCCGCTATCCATTTGCCGGTCGTCTCTGCCGGAAGATTCCCGCCGATGCGGGCCTGGACATATCGCTCTAGCTCGTCAAGTGCGACGCCAACGCTTTCTCGATGCGCTTCTCGGACACGGTCATCTCGACCTACCAGGGCGGTCAACGATACGCTCTTCGGGGCTGAAAACGTCGCGTCCCATCCTGCGCGGTGTTCCATCGCGCTTACCTTTTCGCCGCGCCTGTTCATGTATTCTCTGGCCGCTTGGTGGCGGATTAGTTGCTCCCCAGTGATCGGGTGTTGTCCTTCGGAGAGCCGCTGGAAATGCTCTTCGCGAACCTCGCCGTGTAGTCCCCACCGTTCGGCGAGCCTTCCGTGCCACTCCCCGCGAATCTGCTCCCCTTCGGTGTAATAGTTCTCGCGGGCGTTACCAAACTCTTCCGCGTGATACGACTGTGCCTGACCTGCGCTCAGAGGTTTGGAGATGGTCAGCATGTGTTGGCCTACTCGAAGAAGTCCCTTTGCTGGCGTGCTGGCTCTCGTTGGATTTTCTGGTCCTCACTTTGTTGCTGTTCATTGGGCACGAGTGTCTGTCCCGAAGCTCCGTTCCCCGACGGCTTGCCTGCTCCTGCCGCGGCCGCCGCAACCTTCGGCGGTTCCTCCGGTGGCTGCTGTGCCGGGCGCTCGATGTATTGCGGCTCTTTGCTTTCAAGCTCGATGTACGGGAGACTCATCCGCGCCACGAGATTTCCGCACTTGAGATAACCGTGCATCTTTTCAAGGCCGCTGATCTCGCTTGCCATCACCAGCGGCCTGATCTCGCGTTCGAGGTTATAGCCCTTCGATTTGCGCGATTGTGGGAACTGCTCATTTGTGCGGCTCTCTCGTATCCTCTCGATTTCTTGTTCCCCTATGGTGTCGCTGATCCATTTCGCTGCGTGCGGCTCGCTCGTGCACAGGAAGATTTTCGTCGAAGGCTGCGACATCATCGCCTCCGCTTCGTGCCCATAACGCACTTCCAACTGGCTGCGTCCCTGAAAACCCAGCACCACCGGATTGTTGGACTTGCGGTTTTCCGTGATCGCCGTGTGTAGCTGCGGCAGTCGCTGCAAGGTCGCCAACTCGTCGAGGATGAACCAAACCGGACGCGGACTCATGCGGCCTTGATTCATCAAGCGCAGCACGAGCATGTCCAGCCACAAACTGATGAGCGGCGCGAGGCGCTTCCGCGTGTCCGGCGTGCTGGTGAGGAAGAGCCAGCCGCGCCGCTCCTTCGACCATTCGAGCGTGCTCCAACGCCCCTTCGTCTCCGCTTCGCTCGGCAGCAGCTTCATGGCGTCCGCTACCATGCTCAGCGAACCAAGCACGCCGTTGCGCTGTGGCGGCGAATCACGGTCGATCATCGCCGCGTACTCTGTCCCTTTCACTCTCCGGTCGATCTCTTCCGGGTGCGACATCCACCACACCAACTCTTGCGGCGTCGGATGGAAGCTGAGCAAGTGCGCAAAGATTTTTCGCGGGGCCTCTACGAAAAACGAATTCTCGTTGTGCCGGTCGGGAAACAGCGACGCGGCCAATGTGAGAGCGTCGGCCCCTTGCCTCAGTTCATCCCCCGGAGTCCAGTAGGGCATCCGCTGGTCTAGGGGATTGAGAATCAAATCACCGCGCGACGGAGTAAGAAAGTAGGGCACGTAGTCGGCGGGCGTCGCCGGATCGTACACGATGGCCGTCTCACCGCGCTCCTCGATCTGCAACAAGATTTGGCGAATCAGTGCGCTCTTGCCTTTGCCCGAATCACCCATAACTAGAATGTGGCTCGATTCAATCTCGCGCGGCAGGCGCAGCCAAGCTTTCCTGCGGAGTATTTTTTGCGTGAAGCTCTGCTGCTGCAAGAAGCCGATACCGTCTGAACGGTTGCGGCGATTGAACGCACGCGCCGTCACAAGCTCCGGTCCTTTCAGCCGACGTCCATGTTTGCGTATTCTCTTGCGTGCCGAGTCCATCGGGATCGCCACGACGAGACCCACGAGCAACACACCCAAGCCGCCCCACAGCTGCCGGTTGCGCCAGATCGGTGAGCGTCTGGTCCTGGTAAATCCAGTGGCCCAGGAACTCATGCAACTTCGCATTGTCATAGCGTGCGCGCTGCCATTCGAGCTTCAAGTCACCTACCTTGATGGCCTCTTCGGTCAGCGTAAACGTGCCCTCGCCTTTCTCTGTAACGAAAGGCTCTACTTCGTTGTCGAGCGCCATCCGCGTACCCTTCCGCGTCACCGCCATCAACAACGTGTACCAGCCGTCCGTGCGGAAGGCTCCTGCTACCGGCGTGCCTACGTAGGCCGTCAGATAGTGCCGTTGGAGCGGAGTCCACACCCGCATGTAGCGGTAACCAGCGATAGCGAACACACTGAGCAGAGCAACGCAGAACGCTCCGATAGTCCATACCGCCTTGTCGCTCGGAAACTCTCCTGCATCATCCTCTCGGCCCCATCTCTGTTTCATGGCACACCCCCTGTTGCTGCTTCCGCGAGGCGCTGTCGCGCCTTGCTCAACTTGTTCTGGTCCGCTCGCTCGATTAGCTGCTGCATCTCCTCTACGGTCAGCGTTTGCCCTTGGGATATGGCGAAGTGGATGTTTAGTAGGATGGTCCGCAACGCCAAAACTTCGGCCAGGACGGTTTGCTCGCCTGCATTCGGCTTGGTCGCCTTGAGCAGAACATCACGCGCCCACTCGCTGATGGTTTGCTCGCCCGCTAGGGCTTCAAACTGCGCATATTCCTCGTCAGTGACTTTGGTGCTGACGGATTTGGTTCGAAGTGCGGGCACGGAATTCACCCCATAAAATCAACAAGTTCCCATACGGGAACCAAAAGTTGCTGTGCCGCGCTCTGTGTGAAGTGGCTTGCTGTAAGCCGCTCGATTTTCAGCAAGTTCCCATATAGCAACCTTGGTTGCTATGCGGCACCCGTTTGGGGGTGACGTGTCGTAGCGCCAACCGGTGCGCAAGCACCGAATCTGGCGAGATGTAGCGAATGCAAGAGTCGTACGGTGAAGGAGCAACGACCCACACCGGCTCCGAGTCATGCGGGTCTGGCCGCAAGGCCAGATACGAAGCGTTGACAGGAGGAACGGCGGGCCAAGGGGAATGAGCCGCGAAATACCCCAAACTACAGGACGCCGACGCATTGACACGATGCGGAAGGCCACATCCGGGATAGCGCCAGCGCGAGCCGTCCCGGAGTCCTGCGCGGTCAGCGGCCCTGGCACGCCGGGACACATCTCGCACGGAAGTTGGGAGGTCCCGGGTCCGCCCGCGCCAAGCCACATCGGCACGGGACGCAACGGGAAGTCCAAGGACAGAAGCCGATGACGAACGGACACGGGAAGTCGGACAGCCCCATAGTACCGAAGAAGTCTCCGAACAAAACCAGACGACCGGCGGCGGAGGAGACGGAGGGAAGGGGGCTGGCCAAGGGGAACCTGAGCCAGCAAAACGCGTCCCGGACACCGCGCCGGACCGACGCGCCCAGTGCGCTGGAGCGGGTACGTCAAGCAGCAAAGAAGGATAAGAAGGTGCGGTTCACCGCGCTCCTGCACCACATCTACAACCTGGACACGTTGCGCATGGCTTACTTCTCCTTGAAGAAGGAAGCCGCGCCGGGCGTGGACGGGGAGACGTGGCGGCACTATGGCGAGGAACTGGAAAGCAAGCTCCGGGACCTCTCCGAAAAGCTGAAGCAAGGAGCGTACCGAGCCAAGCCGGTGCGTAGGGTGTACATCCCCAAGGCCGACGGGCGGCAAAGACCGCTCGGAGTCACGGCGCTGGAAGACAAAATCGTCCAGCGCGCGGCGGTCGAGGTGCTGAACGCCATTTACGAAACGGATTTTCTCGGCATTTTCGTACGGATTCCGGCTGGGACGCAACCAGCATCAGGCGCTGGATGCGCTTTATGCCGGACTGCTGACGAGAAGAGTGAACTGGGTGCTCGACGTGGACATTCGCGGGTTCTTCGACACGATTGACCACAAATGGCTTGTGAAATTCATCGAGCACCGGATTGCGGACCGGCGCGTCGTGCGGCTCATCCAGAAATGGCTGAACGCAGGCGTGCTGGAAGAAGGGAAGCGGTTGCGTGTGGAGGAAGGAACGCCGCAAGGCGGAAGTGCCTCGCCGCTGCTGGCGAACCTGTACCTTCACTACGTTTTCGACCTGTGGGTCCAGGCATGGCGGAAGAAGCGAGCGCGCGGCGAGGTCATCGCGGTGCGCTTTGCCGACGACATCGTGCTGGGATTCCAGTTTCGATGGGAAGCCGAGCAGTTCTGGAAAGAACTCGCCGAACGAATGGCGAAGTTCCAACTGGAGCTGCACCCGGATAAGACCCGGCTCGTGGAGTTCGGCCCCTTCGCGGCTGAAAACCGCAAGCGGCGCGGTCTCGGGAAGCCGGAAACCTTTGCTTTTCTCGGTTTCACGCATATCTGCGGGAGAACGAGCAAGAACAGGTTTACTGTGTTGCGGCAGACCATCCGAAAACGATTGCAAGCCAAGCTGCAAGCGGTCAAAACCGAACTGCGGCGACGCATGCACGAACCGATTCCTGAAGTCGGCAAGTGGTTGAAAGCCGTGGTGGGCGGCCACATCCGGTACTATGGAGTGCCGGGCAATCGGTACGCTCTCGCCTACTTTCGCTTCGCTGTGGGAAACTTCTGGCACCAGACCCTTGCACGAAGGAGTCAGAAGGGACGCGTCCCTTGGGAGCGAATGAAACGGCTTGTCCGCCGCTGGCTGCCTCCGGCCCATATCTGCCATCCTCATCCCTTGCAACGCTTGCGCGTCACCACCTAAGGCAAGAGCCGTATGCGGGAAATCCGCTCGTACGGATCCGTGCGGGGGGCGGTCAGCAATGGCCGTCCCTACCGCGACATGCGTCACACCCGGTGCCGAAGGCACCGTGCCTTTCGGCCCCTGCGCGGTCTCAACCCTGTTCGCCATATTCCTGTCGAAGCTCCTGCAACCACCGCTGAAGGTCGGGACTCTCCGATGCCTGCCGGAAGAGATCGCGGAGGGCGTTCCACTCGGTCTCCGAGAAGTCGATGCCCACCTCATTTTGCTTCAGCCAAAGCGTGCACTTCGTCGGCCCCTTCTCCTTGGACACTTCTGCGAAGAAATGCTTCCCGTTCCAAGGCCGCTTGGGCGGTAACCCTTCGAGCATCGCGCGGAACTCGGCTAGCTCGGGATATCGGGTAATTAGGTAGCTGAACCTCCGCGCCGCCCCGAAGTCGATCTGTGTTGCGAATTCGGTGCCCCCCGAGGGCACAAACGACACTTTCAAATCGCCACCCTTGACAGCTCCCGGTAGGCTAATCCGACGCCGAAAGTCATCTTCATTCGCGCCAGCCTTCCGCACCGGCTGTCGGTCGTGTCGTATCCAGTGGCCGCGTGCTGCCAGCCCCCAAAGTGTGGACCAATACGGGGCAAGGATCTGATCGAGCCTGGTGCTCTCAACGCCCTCATCTCGAATCGCGGTCAGCAAGCACCTGCCAATGTTGCCGGGCCGCTCCCACTTCTCTTCCGGTCGGAGGAGTTCCTTTCTATGCGCGATCTGTTTGAGAACCGCTTGGTGCCTCTGTTCGGCATCGTTGTCGGAGAGCTTCACCTTCGTGGAATAGCCGTCGAGACCGCCGAAGTAATCCCAAGCATGTTTGGAGGCGTGCTCTTTCCGGTTCTGATAAACCGCCTCGAAAGCGTCAAGCAGTGCTAGATACGACTCCCGCGAGGGTACAGCGGGCCGAAGTAGTGGTGGCTCCTGGGATTCTTCCTCAGTTCCGATCAGCATGTACTCTGCGAGGACATCCCATTCGGGAGAAGAGAGACTGTGTTGTGACTCCCATCTCTTCCGAATGTGGTAGAGGGATTCGGTTGGAGTCCTGAGCATTTCATGGCGCGACGCCTCGCGGTCCATTCCGACGACGCGCTCTTCAATGACCAGGAAGGCCGCTTCCGCCAGGGAAACGGGTCGGCCTAATTGGTCGGTGAGCAATTTCTGATAGCGCTCCAGCAGCTTGAGGCGGTCTTCATTCAGGCGAACTGAAATCACCTCATGGCGCGGCTTCTTGCTGAGAATGGACATTAGAGTTGACATAACCTCCTACTGTAGGTGTAACATCTAAGTCAGATGGTAGCTCATCCTGGAAGGGTTGCCAAGAGAATTCTTCGTAGGGCAGTCCGCCGGGAATCGAGAGGGACAGGAACCGGGACACCAAATGAAACACCGCAGTACCCAATTCGGAGTGCGCAAGAAACCAGACTCGGCGAGAGTACATGGCATGCGCCTAGCAATGAAGTCGCCGTCAACGGCTGATAGGCAGACTCGAGATTCTCAAGTGGGCGGGTCATCCTCGGCGGTTCCCTCCACAAGCGAGGAGTTGCATCTCCCCCCGGAAGATTCGACGAACGGAACCACAGTGAGAGAAGTACGAGAGCAAGGACAACTTCTCACCGTCGAAGAGTTAGCTGACTTCCTGCGTGTTCCTATCTCATGGGTTTATGGACACACGCGAAAACGATCTTACGAGCGAATCCCCGGATACCGCGTTGGAAAGTATTGGCGCTTCAATGCAGATGAAGTGATGTCGTGGTTACGGGAAGCGCGACGCTAGTCTGTTCTGGGCTGCTTGACATGACGGCCACGAGTACAAGAGGAAATCTGCCTTTGACTCCAGACAATTCCTCGCAGTCTGTAGACACTGGGATTCTGTCTGAGCCTCATGCTATGCTGCCACTCGCAGAAACAAGGCAGGCCACGGAGAAAGGAGACGCACTATCCGTGGCTCGACCTAGATGGCAAACAGGCTGGCTTTTAAAGAGAGGTAAAACAAATCCCGTGTGGGTCGGTCGCTATCGAGAAGATGCAATCGCAGAGAATGGCACGCGCATGAGGAGGCAGCGATCTGTTGTTTTGGGATCGGTGCAAGAACTCGGAGTGCGGGATGCACGGCGATTGTTGTCTGCAAAATTGGCGGCGATCAACCAGGGCATCAACAAGCCGGAATTGATGATGACTTTCGAGCGGTTCGTCGTGGAGCGTTGGGAACCGAATATCTTCCCAATGCTTCGCCACTCGACCGCGCGTAACTACGGTCACATGATTCGGCGACATCTGACTCCGTTCTTCGGTACTCTACGATTGCCGGAGATCGGCCCTGCTCTAGTGCAGAAATTCATTGCAGAGAAATCGAAGCAATTTGCACCGTGGACCGTGCATCAGCTTCGGAGCATTCTCTCCAAGATTTTCAGTACGGCTCAGCGGTGGGAGTACCTGGAGAAAAATCCAACACGCCAGGTGCAGGTGCCGTCGCTCGTAAACACACGAGAAAAGAAAACACTCACCCCTGAGCAGGTTCGTGCGCTGCTCGGGGAGCTTGAGGAACCCTATCGCACGATGGTGTTAGTCGCCGCGCTTTCAGGATTGCGACGCGGAGAAATTTTCGGATTGCGGTGGAAATACGTGGACTTTCAAGAAGGTTCCGTCATCGTGGCGGAATGCTCCTACGAAGGACACACGGCTGCGCCGAAAACACGAGCTTCGCACCGCAAGGTGTTTGTGGACACGCCTGCCATAGAGGCTTTATTGCAGCTTCGTCCAAAAGACGCTAACCCGGAAAGTCTGGTTTTCCGTACGGATCGTGGCACAGCCTTCAATCCGAACAATGTTCGGAACCGAGTACTGGTGCCAGCGTGCAAGAGAGCAAAGATTCCCCAAGTAGCGTGGCACAGCTTTCGTTACACGTATTCCACGTGGGCGAATCCATCCGGCGAGAGCATCAAGGCGTTACAAACGCAGTTGGGGCATACGGATTCGCGACTCACGCTTTCGGTGTACACACAGCCAATGCCGGAAGCGCAGAAGCAACTGGCGTGTAAAATCTCCAGTGTTTTGCTCCGTTCTGCTCCCAAATCCGAAGCTCAACAGGCAGAGACGAAAACGGTAACGCTATGACGGGCAAATATTTAAAGTGGCGCGCCCGGGGAGACTCGAACTCCCGACCCTCTGCTTAGAAGGCAGACGCTCTATCCAACTGAGCTACGGGCGCGTGGTCTGCTTTTCCAATCCTATCATTGAGTTAACTGCCTTTGCATTTCTTCTGTCGGAAGAGTTGAATCTTCGCTGTGCCCAGAATTGTGCCCACCCAGCCTTGACATGGCCGCGAGAACGGCATCATCGGACGGATGGACGTAGCGCGAAGAAATGCTGATCGAACTGTGCCCCGCGATGCGTGCCAGTGTCCACACGTCGCAGCCGGATTCGCCCAGCCGCGTCAAAAACGTGTGGCGTAAGGTGTAGAGAACGAACGGGCGCACTGGCTTTGTGTTGTGCTTATCGGATTGCGCCGCTATTGTCTCGAACGTGTTGGCGTGCTGCTTTCTCAGGCTGGACGGCTCCATGTGGCCGCTACGTGTGGCAGCGGGCCAAATCCAGCCCTCTACGGGCTTCTCGGCGGCTTCCCAACGTGCCTGTAGGATGTTCCTAACTCGCGGCGTCATTGGCAGAATTCGCCGTGCCGCAGCCGTCTTGCCGAAAGACACCAGCAGCGTGCCGTGTCGCCCGTTGACCCAAGTAATAGACTCCCAGCAAAGCCGGAAACACTCTTCTGGTCGCATTCCCGTGTCGGCAAGCAGAGCCGCAATCGAACTGAGCGGCTCCGGCGCAGCGGCCAAATACCGCGCTTCCTCTTCCCTGCTGATAACACGCTCGCGGCGATGCTCACCAGGAAGCAATTTGATTTTCGGAGCGGCTTCGAGCACATCCCATTCAACAGCGAGGTTGAGGACTCTTCGGAGCACGCGCAGCGAACTATTCACGGTCGAAATCTGGTATTCGTCTCTCATGCGATGCGCAGCAAACTCCGATGCAAGCTCGCCCCTGATTTCATTGAGCGGCGAATCAGCCAGCGGCTTGTAGAGCTTCAATGTGCGCATTCCCGTCCGATACCAGAGCCATGACTTGCGCGTCGTACTCTCAAACGTCGCTTTGGCCCACGGTTCAACACGGCTGTCGCAGAACTGTTTGAGTGTCGGCATTGGCTTGCGCTCTCGGATGCCCACCTCGCCTTTTGCGAGGGAAGTGCGATGCGCTGATTCCATATTACGGGCTACCTTGTCGTTTCCCTGTTTACTGGACTCGCGCACGAGCTTTCCTTGCCACATGAATTTGTACCAATAGGTGCTGTCGCCCCGTTTGTAGATCATCGCTTCTTACCTCGCTGTGATATTTTCTTGCTCCTGCCGCCGGATGGTCCCGTTCGCCGCTTGGACTTGGCTTTGCGCCATTCGTCGCCATGCTCTTTCCACCACGCCTGTTTCAACTTCCTCTGCGCCCACGCCGCGCATACATCAGAGCAGAAGCGTTGTCCAAGGTGGTGCGCTATGAAGTAGGGAGTAAGACAATCGGGACAGCTGCATTTCTTGAGGCGCTCGCGGGGACAAGAGAACAAGTCGGCCAAGAGTAACCCCAGAAGCATCGAAGTTTCGCAGCGGAGCTGACCATTCTTGATAATCAATTTGCTCCCGAACTGTGCACTCAGTTTATCCGCGTCCATACTCTCCCACGCGTGCTTGAACTGCTTCTGATGCGCTCTCCATTCAGATAACGGAAACCGAAACTCATTGCCGTGCTCGGGCTTCCCAAAGCGTCGTAGCGGGCCATATTTCTTCGTGAAGCGCAGAATGGCCTTCTCATCGTTCCGGTAGTTCGCAAATTCGTAAGCCAACTGTCCCGTCCCTGGCAGGTGAAGCTCCGTCGGTTGTTTCTTCCACCTACCTACTATGTGCGGTCCTTTGTCGGGCGCTCCACTCGTTAGAATCGTTGTGCCGCGAACACGAGGCCATTCTCCCTCCTCAGACTTGACATTCTCCACGCCCGCTAGAGTGCAAAAGTCGATACGTCGGCCCGGGTTCAATTGCCGCATTGTAGGAGTTGACTTCATTAGTCTATTCTAGCAGGAGTATGCGGGAAGCGAGTTGCCGAAGCAAGAGAAATCTTTGGCACTCAGGAGATGAAGCGAATGGAAAAGCTCACTGTTAGTTTGGATGAAGCCGCAAAACTCACATCAGTCAGTAGGTTTACACTGCGCCGACAAATCAAGTGCGGCAATCTAAAAGTCGCTCGCGTGGGAAGGCGGCTAGTGATCCCGCTTTCAGAGCTAGAGAAACTTGTGCGCCCAGTAGCACAGCAAAACGACACGCAGGCTTAGCCGAACGTGGCAAAGGATTTTAATGTGCGAATCCCGGCGAGGTTCCTCAAAGATTCCCACCTTTCTAGTGACGCTCGAATTCTCCGCTCGGTCATTGCCGCTTACGCGGACGGGAAGACGGGCCGGACGTATGTGACTGGCAAGAAGCTCCAAGAGACCTTAGGGTGGGGGCGACACCGCCGCGAAAAGGCCCAGGGCGAGCTCTACCGTAACGGCTGGCTTCGCCTAAATTGGAAGCGAGGAGAACGGGCCAAATTTGCTCGACGCATATACGTCCTTTCTGACCCATCGCTAACCGCTGCTCAGTTTGGGCGCAGCGGTGAAACTGAGCAACTTATCAGTTACCACAGTCAGAGTCAGGTTAAGTCATCAATTCCCACAAGCCTGACTGAATCAAAAGCAAGACCAGAACAATTCCCCGAGGAGTGACCTGACATGACCTTGACCCGCCTTTTAGGAATAAACCTTCAACTCATAAAATACGAGGATGATCGCGGGCTACAGGTGGCCGAGCAAGTGTGGCGGTCGCTGGGAGCACCCTCGGAAGGCCAAGCACTTGCTGACACTATTGAGTGTTGTCTTCAGCGATGCGCCGAGGAAGGAATTCTCTACCCGGCAATCCTGCTCAAACGAAAAAAACAAATTGAGCGTGGGACATGGCTACCGGAATCAAAGGGGAATTCAAGGGCAGATGATTCGCTGCCCTCGGAGGGTAACTCGAATTGTCCGCAGTGCGGTGGGTCGGGGCATGTCTTGATCGAGAGTGGTCGTCACGCGAAGATGTGCCAATGCAACAAGTGGGTGCGATCTCAGAAAGTGCAGTAGGCTCAGAGCAACGGAGCCGTGGATGCTACTAAGTGATATGACCTAGGCTCCAGCGCCGACGCGATCTAGAACTTGCGTTCGGAACGTGTTCAAATGTGAGTATTCATATGTTTGGGCTTCTGACTCGTGAATTATATTCAGACAATCTCTGTAGAATTCCCTTTGATCTGCTCGCGTGGGAGGGTGGATAATTGCAAAAAATTCGGTCCGTGGACGATGTAACCTCCTACGGGTCAAGAAGACGTTTCCGGCAAGTTGCTCCGCATAGCCTTTGATTTCGGCCCCACTCCCTTTCGCAAGGGACTGTACATAAACCATGTCTTCATGGCGGTCGGCTGCAATTCTGAAATCGGGGTTGGACCAACTCCCTAGCCGTGGTCCAGGTTGCAGAATGTTTCGTCCTATGTAGTCACTGAGTTCCTCCTTCACCCATGCCTTCAGCATCGTGTTAGTAATTGAACGGACTCGTTGCCGGGGACCGGCTCGCCATGCTACCAGCGTATTGAACAGTGATTGCAAATCCGCATCCAGATCTTGTGCAGAAGTCGCTCGGGGTGGAGTGAATTGAAGGTTTCCATTGAATCGCTCTGCCAAATCGAAAAGAAGATTTCTCTCTTCTGGGTTCGCTTGTGTTTCCGTTAGAGACGGCAACAAAAAATCCGCAATGTAACCATCAAGTGCGTTTGCATCGGCCATTCCGAATAACGTCCGCACCTTCGTAAAGTGCGGTAGAAACTTGAAATTCAGATAACCGATTTCTGGGCAGTGAACAATTACTCCTACATTTACTGCCTCTCCTGTGGATGGAGCTGGACAGTAGCGAGCGATTACATATTGGGCTACCGGCATATCACACCTCTCAATCTACAGTCTCTCCTAGCATACGCCTTCCGGTCATGCAGGTAGGTCTTCATTGCGGTACGCGATACATCTGCAAAGTTCCATTCGGTGGGAATTTGGTCCACGATAGCGAACAAGGAAGCGTCAGCGAACTGTTCAATCCCATAGACCCACGCCTCACCATCACCGGCTCGATTGGCACATGCCTGCAAAGTTGGATGAGTTGGCAGCAAATATTCACTGGGCGCTTGCGCAGCCAAGCCCGCATCCGTCCATGTTGGACCGGTGAAGCAGTGCCCATGATCGATGACATAGAGCTGATATATATGGGGGACAGATGTCGGCTCGACTAAAAGATTGCCAGAATTATTCCTATCCGTGTTCCAGACGTATATGTCCAAGGCAATCGCACCTAGGGCATCTTGAAGATTCGATACTTTGTCGGCAAGATCGGCGGGAGCTTTGAAGAGATCGAAAGCATGCCGCAAACGCCGACATCCAAGATAGACACCAGCAACCACGTGCAGACCTGCAAGTTCAGCAGATTTTGCTATCATCTCATTTTCAATATTCACATGGGCTAGACCCGGAAACGACACTCCGAGAATCTCGGCAATTTCACCAGCAACTTCTTCATTGGCAAGTGTCCGGTTGGCAGTGCAGTCACTCAGAAATTTTACGACATACTCGTTCCCGTCATCCGCAACAATTGAATGCGGGTGCGAGGCCGTCCGCTGTCCGGCGCCGCTCAGAATTGGACCGCCGTATCTAGTTGCTTGCACTTGGCGCATTTTGAGGAGGCCAAAGAAAAAGGACTGTACCTCTCTAATAGGCGGCAGATAAGCCGGAGCAGAGCCTAATATGTTGATTGATCGCCAATAGTATACCAACCGTCTTCGGCTAGTGGGCTTGTCCTTCGGATAGCATGTATTTTACAATTGACTTGACGTACGAAATGTGGTTAATTTTATCAGCCGATAATATTATCAGGCGCAGGAGCGATTAAATTAACCATGGCCCCTACAATACCAACAGCGGAACAAGCCCTTGAAATTCTAGCACCAATTTCTCCTGACATTTATCGCGCCTTTGAGGATGGAATATCGAAGGCGACGATCTATTTTAAGAACGAAGGCATTGAACCGCGTGATCCCTGGGCTTTTGCGATGATAGTTAAGCTCCATGCGCGTGAATATCTTCGCAAGTGCTCAGAATTCGCCTCAGTCGCCTTTGATAAACTTTCTCTTTGCGGAATCAGTTTTCACTACAAAGACTGGCAGATACGCCTCTGGAGATCAGCAGATCACGCCAATCCAAAACTTCCACACCCAGGACGTTCTGAATCTAAAAGGAAATACTATGTGCAAATGGAGCTTTTTCCTGAGAAGAGCGAAGCGCCTACCGAATTACGATTTGTCATTCTTTGGGATGTGAACAAAGATAGCAAGCTTGAAGCACTCTGGCTCGTGTTTCCAAGAAACTTTAATCAAAGGACAGGCGAGATAACAGTGTACTGGGCAAAGGAATTGCCCAATCCAATCCTTGGGGTTCGGGCAGCGTCCGAAGCACCGTCAATACATGAGTTGCCATATCTCCAAAAGAAAGAGAAGACAAAGAAAGAGGGTTAATTGTTCTATCGGGACAGATTGCGACAAGCAAGAGAATTGTGTAGCTTGCGTCAAAGTGAATTGGCAGAGCGTGTCGGGAAGTCGCAAGGAACTATTGCTAACATCGAGAGTGGTATTTCCGAACCTTCTAAGCAACTTTTGGCAGATGTCGCCAAGGGCACTGGATTTCCAGTTGCCTTTTTCTCGACGCCAACTCTTATTCGATTTCCTACAAAGGAAATGATGTTTCGCGCCCGCGCTTCGACGACGCGCAGAGAAGCCGTCGCTGCGTGTAGGTACGCGGAGGTCGTGTATGAGTTGATGGTTCACACGCTTGAGAACTACGTTGAGCCCTTGAATCTGAACATCAAAAAATCAACTGATTCTCCGGTGATTGCCGCACAAAAAACGCGGCGATCGATGGGCCTTCCCCCCGATCAACCGATAGGCCATGTGATTCATGCAATTGAAAAAAGCGGCGTACTCGTTCTCTCTTTGCCCCTAGGATTTGAAAAGATTGATGCCTTTTCCGCTCGCGTTGGCGAAGAACCAAAAAGGCCGGTGATTGTGGTCTGTCGGATAGTCTCAGGTGATAGGGTTCGCTGGAGCGTGACGCATGAATTAGCTCACATCGTCCTTCATTCAGATCGTCCTCAGCTACGTGCAGAGGATCATCGAGAAGCAGATCAATTTGCCGCCGAGTTCTTGCTCCCAGAGGTCGCCATGCGGCAAGAACTGACTGCTCCCGTGACGTTGTCCAGCGTCGCGGTCTTGAAACCCAAATGGGGTGTTGCCATGCAGTCTTTAATGCGACGCGCTTTTGATCTGAGTATTATTTCTGAGAGACAGTATAGGCATCTCTTTGAAGAGATTGGTGCCCGTGGGTGGCGCATGCGGGAACCACCCAATTTAGATGTCCCGATTGAAAGACCCCGCGCATTGAGGCAGGTTGCAGAAATTGCGTATGGAAATCCCATCAACTACTCCCGACTGGCCGCTGAGTCGCAACTAACTGTCGAAATGGTAAAACAGATTCTGGGTGGATATGAAGAAGCCCTACCCGGAGGTAGGCGAATAAGCGGAACGGGGAAAGTCATCCAACTTCGAGGATGACCTAGATTAAGGGTCAATCGAGTCAGAACAAGGAATCTAAGCCGGTCGAGGCAAATTCACTAGGATCAGGCCAGTAAATCGGAGCCTTAATCCTCCATCACGAGGACTTGAACGGTGATCGTGGATGCCGCCCTTTCGTGTCCGAAGGCCCCTAACAGACGCCCTTGCAACTCGAAGGCTCTACCAAGCTCCCTCAACGCCAGCAATGCCGCCCGGAGATCGCCTTCGCTCTCTGCCTTCTTCCCTAGCCTCTGAGCCTCTGCCTCCATTGCGTGAATCTTTGAGAGCAATGAAACGCCCAATTCATCGCTGCGTGTTTCGGACGCACGAATCACGGTATCAGCAATATGCCCACGATGGCGATGTAACGACGCTAATGATGTCCGCGTTTGTTTCGCTATGTTTCGCATCGGCTCGCCAGCAACGAGACTTTCATCAATAGCCGCTCGTTCTTCGTGGCGGCAAATCGTGCAGGTTTGAGGCATTGGCCACTCCCTAACAACCAGACAGTACGATACCACCGTCTGATACCTGGAAGCCCGGTAGAAAGCAATTCTGCGGCGACAACAGGACACACTTGGTTACCACTTATACTTAGCTTTCCTTGCTTTTAACCACCTCTTTTGTTCGAAGATATTGTCTTCCCGATGTTTTCCTTCGCGTTTGTCGCGTTCTATTTGGAGTTCCCACGCGAGATCTTCAATTGAGTACACAGCCGTACCAAGCGGGTCGGTGATGGATGTCAGCTCGCCCAGTGAGTTGTAGGCAAACTGCGTGACGCTTGCCGATGCGCCGCCACCCGGCGCGGGAGAAGTGACTGATATAAGGTTCCCGTGCGTGTCGTACGTGTTCGTCGTGACTTTCCCTAGCGCGTCGGTCACGGTCAATACTTCGCCAAAGCTGTTGTACGTGTATGAAGTGGTAGCGGTGTGCGTGCTGTCCACGGGGACGGTCTGAGAAAGAAGATTATTTGAAGTGTCATACGTATTCACTGTGATGTTCCCCAGTGCATCCGCCGACGTTAGCGGGTTTCCATTGGAGTCGTAGGTATGGGAGATAACTCCACGGGCGGTGCAAGTGGAGCATCCTGAGCCGTCAGAGGCAGTGAACACGCGCTGCCCACCTAGCACCTCTGAGTCGTAATTAGACGAATTGCCGAGTGAGTCGGTCGTCGTGGCCGCAGAAGTGAGGGTGAAGAAAGGACCCGTGGCGGCCACGCCGGCAACAGTGACCGTTACATACCCGCTCGACACATCAACCGGCACGATTGCCGTAATGGATGTGTTGCCCCAACTCGTGATGCTGGTTGCGTTGGCGCCGTAGAAGCTTACGATGCTGTCGCTCTGCGACGACCCGAATCCCGTGCCCGAAATCA
The DNA here is from genome assembly GCA_963705015.1 of Terriglobia bacterium. GTDB lineage: Bacteria > Acidobacteriota > Terriglobia > Acidiferrales > UBA7541 > Palsa-360. The sequence continues at coordinate 1,699,388 of CAVPIN010000002.1, read as the reverse complement.
CCACAGAGACGCCAACCGATCCGGATGTGGGGGTAAGTCCCGTCACCGTACTCGTTCCCATCACGCTAAATGACGTGCTATTACTTATGACACTTCCTACAGTGACCGTGACAGGCCCGCTGGTAGCGCCGGTTGGAACATAAGCGGTAAAAGCTGGCGACGACGAAGCAAGCGATGAAACAAGTATTCGGCAGAATGCCGCGCAGCCGAGTCGCTCTGGAGACCGGAGCCCATTCCCCTTGGGTCAGCCGGCTGTTGACCGAACTGGGCCATGAAGTGATCGTGGCGCATGCGCGGAATGTGCGGCTGATCGGGGAAAGCAGCCGAAAAGATGACCGGCTGGACGCCCGGATGCTGGCACGGCTGGCACGCCTCGATCCTCGCTTGCTCAGTCCGGTGCAACATCGCAGCGCGGAGGCGCAAGTTCATCTGACGGTGATCCGCGCGCGGGCCGCGTTGGTAGGGGCACGCACGGCACTGGTGAATTCGGCGCGAGGGCTGGCAAAGTCTTACGGAGAGCGGCTGCGCAAGTGCGGCACGCAGCAAGTGAGCAAGGACTTGGCCGCCGGGCTCAGCGCGGAGTTGAGAGAGGCTTTGGAACCGCTGTTGGCGGAAGTCGCATCGCTGAGCCAGCGGATCGCGGAATACGACCGGCGGATCGAACAAATCGCCACACAAGTGCACCCCGAGGTAGCTCTGCTGAAGCAAGTCAAAGGTGTGGGCTGTATTGCACCCCTCTAATTTAGACAGCCAGGGCCTCGTTTTTTAGTACAGTTACGAAACTCAAGAATGCCTCGTGCGGAGTTCGATTTCCGACTCCGTGATGCGGACGGTCGTGATTGTACTCCTGAATCCAGCGACCGATCGACTCCCGCGCTTCCTGCACGCTGCGATATTCCGCCGTCCAGACTTCTTCTTCCTTCAGGCTGCGATGGAACCGTTCGATGTAGCTGTTGCCTTCCGGGTGATGATACGCCGTCCGCCGGTGTGTGATGCCGAGCCGTCCGAGTGTTTCGATAAACCGCGACGAAGTGAACTGTGTTCCGTTGTCGGTGGTCAGCGTCACGCGGGCCTCGCGACTGCCCTCGGGCAGTCGTGCCAGCACCGCTTGCTCGACCGCCGCCAACGCGTCTTCAGTTCGACAGCGATGCGACAGATTCCAGCCCACGATCTCCCGTGTGCAGCAGTCAATCACACACACCAGATAGGCCCAGCCCACGGCTGGCCCCGCCCAGATTTTCGTCATGTCCGTCTGCCAGATCTGATTCGGTTCTGCAGCTTCCACGCGGCCCCACTCTTTCTTGCGTCGTGCTCGTAGACGACGAGAGCGCACCAACAACCCACGTTCGCGCATCACTCGCAGTACACGCTTGCGATTCACGGGCAGCCCTTTGTTCCGTTGCAGCCACCACGCCACGCGCCGATAGCCGTATGCCAACTTCTCTCCGCACGCCATCACGATCTGCTCATCGTAGATTCTGTCGGCCCGGCTGCCTCGTGGCTTCTTGCGGTAGTACAAGCTCGACCGGCTAATGGCCAATGTCGTTGCCACCAACGTGGCCGTGTAGCCCTGCGCCAGCATCTCTCGCGCCTGGGAGTGAACCGCACCACAGCTCACTCCCCCACGACGTTTTTTAGGATTTCGATCTCCAGTGCCTTTCGCCCCAGCGTGCGTTCCAGTTGCCGGATGCGATGGTCTTTTTCGGTTTCGGCGGCGGCAGCGCTTCTCCCCCCAAGCGCTGCCTTTGCTCCTTGTTCCGCTTCATCCTTCCAGCGATAGAACAGATTCGGAGCGATCCCGTGACGCCGACACGTCTCCGAGACGTTCCCGCTCTTGATGCCTTCCTGTATGATCTGCCACTTCTCTTCAGGGGATCGATCTACACGTGGTTTCCTGCCCATGTTGCCTCCTGTTTTTGGAGGCCCTGATTCTACCTAAATGAGGTGTCTAGTTTTAGAGGGGTGCAATACAGGGCACACTGATCGCGTTGACCTACGTGCTGACAGTGGCCGATCCGCGCCGGTTTCGCCGCAGCCGCGACGTGGGGTGTTATCTGGGACTGCGTCCGGGGCGCAGGAACTCGGGGAGCAGTCAACCCCAGCTGCACATCAGCAAGGAAGGGGACCGCTACCTGCGAACTCTGATGGTGCAGGGCGCGCACTACATTCTGGGCCCGTTTGGGCAGGACAGCGATCTGCGGCGCTGGGGATTGAAACTCTCCGAGCGGGGAGGAAGCAATGCCAAGAAACGCGCGGTCGTAGCTGTGGCTCGGAAATTGTCCGTGCTACTGCACAAGTTGTGGGTGAGCGGCGAGGTTTATGAACCGCTGCACAACCATGGAGCCGTCGCAAGCGCAGTGGCATAGAGCGGAGTTGCAAGTGTCGAGCGGAACCGCCGAGTTCAGGTGACTGCGGCCAAGTCCTGGCCCAACTTCCCGGCGTAAGCTGGAAAGCCAAGGTCAATTCTCAGGTAGCAGCGCCGACTGAAACGAGAACGCCCAACTGGCACCGAGCGAACCATCGCTCATGAGTGCGGATGGAAGGATGGCGGCAGAGGCGGATAGGTTCTGAGGAAGACCACTCGACAACCAAAGGCAACTACAAAACCGACTTGACACTAACCGGCCTTCTCATGGAAGGACTTGGCCGCTCCCGTTGCAACCAAATCGATGATCGCTCAGCTTCTACACCATCCCGCATTAGGAAGATTTATATTGCCAACAACTATTTGGAATTGGATTTATGGCTTCTCTTAGAGCCTAATCGGGGTATGGGAGGGCCAGATGCCTACATCACCCGATGTCAATCTTTGGCCGTCTGCAGAACATGCCCTGGACTAACTCCGGCGGGCTGATTCGATCCCTCACCATGTGGAGGGCGAGGCTACATTACTTGAGTTCGTACCTAATGAGACGCGCCGCATTCTCGACCTGGGAAGCGGCGGGGTGAAGAAAATACATGGAGGTTATATAACATGAATTAATCCAAACCCTCCGCCCCTTCGCTAAACCGCGAAGAAGCGGCCACCCGGAAGTTCAAAGGCTGCGCCACCCGCCAAGTTTACTCGGAAGGAGGAGCCGACAACGTCATCTAATCAGCCCTGCATATCTGTCAAGATGGAAGATTATCAACCGTTATCGCAAGTTCCATTTGCTCGAACTCATAATCGCCGTCGGGCAGAGGGCTCACTCTGGCACTGGAGATATCTATTCGTACTAGCAGTTTCCTGCCGTCCAGTTTCAATTCCCTATGAGATCCGAAGCTGGATTTATCGGGCCCTTGTGCCAAATCCTTCCCCAAGAAATCGTAAGGCTGCAGCCCATGCCAATTGTGGGGGTTTAGAAGATTCGAGTCGGACAAACCTTGCCCCTTTTTGGCATCGACCAATACGAGGTCGAGCCCGATTATCTCGTTTTTCGGCCCATACTCAGGTTCGAACGAGAGCACGTAGGCTCGTTTTCCACCAGAAGTTAAGACGTAAGTTTTCCAAGGGGTACCGGAAGAGTCTTTGGAAAAATACGCCGTTGTATGCAGTGGTCGTATCCTTCCTACAGCTGCGCAGGCCGGAAGAGCGACCAACGCGATCAATGTGACCGTGATAAAAGGGAGTTGTAGTCTTCTAAATTGGATCATCGCAAACCTCGATAGGAACGTTCTTCTTCGCCCCCCAATTGACCGCTTGCTGTTTCGTTTGAAACCAGACGTCGATGTGGTTCCCCTTAATGGCTCCTCCCCGATCCTGAACCGAGCCACATCCGTATCCGGGAACGAACATTCTTGTTCCAAACTTATAATTCCGGGGAGCGGCAATGGTTCCTGGGCCCGCTTGAGTCTGGTGCGCTGTCTTTCCGTAGTTCGGATCACCTGGATTCTTTCCCGTGCTACCGTAGGAGTTATCATATCCGGTAACTAGCATCTTCTCGATGTGGCAGGATTTGCAACCGCAGTTGCAGGGGGTGGGGCCTGGACACAGACCGAGCGGGTCTGACAAGTTCGGTACATCATTGCGAGAGTAAACATAAAAGTTATCATTATCGCTGTCGAATCCAATCTGGTCCTCGGAGAGGAACCTTCCGGCAGATGGATCGTAGTATCTGGCGCGATAATAATAGAGAGTTGTTTCGGGATCGGATTCACGGGCTGTGTATTGGAACGTGTTCGTTAGCGAGCCGGAAGAGGCGGTCTGCTTGCCGAACGAGTCGAACGTGTAAGTCTGCGCGAGAGCACCAGCACCACTTGTTAACGATGTGATCGTACCTAAGCCGTCAGCCTCGTAGTAGCTTGTGGTAGAGCTTCGCAGCAGGGCCAGCGGTTCGTCGATGTTCTGAGACTGCGAATAACGCGCGACTACTCCACCGCTTGCGTTGGTTTCCTCGATGAGGTTATCCCCGTCGTAAGCAAATATACTCGTCGTGCTCGAAGTCGTTTTCTCGATCCGCCTTCCAAGTGGATCGTATTTGAAGCTGACCGTTCCGCCGCTACCGGGAAGGGTGACGCTGGTCAGGCGGTTCTCGTAGTCCCACGCATACGTTGTAGTGTTCGAGCCAACAGTCTTGGTCAGCGTATTGCCGTTGCTGTCATACGTGTAGGACGCGTTCGAATTCGCCGTCATCTCGTTGGACGCGTTGGTGGTGTAGGACGACACGCCGAGCGACGCCGTGCGATTGCCCACAGGATCGTAAGTGTAGCTCTCGGTCGTACTGCCTCCCTGGGTCGCCTGGGTCAACTGATAAATCGCGTCATACGTGTAATTCGACGTGACCGCAGCGAGCTGATCCACCTTCGCTGTCCGGTTCCCAGCAGAATCCAGCGTATAGCTCGCCCCGTCAATGGTACTCCCGGACAGTTGGTGCAGCACCGAGGTCAGGCGCGACAGATTGTCATAGCTGTAGTTGGTGGCCACGCTGTTCGGGCGCGTCATCTGCGTGCGGCGGCTCAGCGCGTCGTAGCTGAACCCAAACGATCCGCTGCCGAATGCAGACGGCGGAGCAAGTGAAGTGAGCCGGTTCAGCGTGTCATAGGAGTAGCTGGTCGAGCCGCTCTCGGGATCGGTGAAGGCGGTGCGATTCGAGGCTGCATCATACGTGTACGCGTTGGTGAAGTTCCGCCCCGTCAGGAAGCTGTAGCTGGTCGTCGTCCCGATCAGTCGGCCCATGTTGCTTGCGCAGAGTCCGTCGTTGGGGACGAAGTGTCGTAGGCAAACTGCGTAGGACACTTTCCAATCGAAGAGGAGACCCAAAACCCCACCTGTCACGCGGCGTGACAGGTGGGCCACCCGGAAATTCAAAGGCTGTGCCACCCGCCCTTCACAAAAAAGAGTGAAGGGTACGCCACCCAAAAATTCAAAACCGCCTCAAAGGCTGGCCCACCCGCCCGCCCTTTTCATTCCCTGGGCTTGAAATCTCCATCTGGGGTTAGCAATGAAAAGTCTGGAGACGATGGCACAAGACGCACTTCAGCAGAAAAGTCGCCTTTTCTCCAACCGCGGCCTTCTACCTCGTTCGATCCCCAAAGATTACGAAATTGTTCGATGTGGGCGAGATCGTAATGGATTTCGAGAAGGTGGTTTTGCTTCCAATCCAGGCTCTCACCCCTTAGAACGGCTGCATTTAGGATCGTGTTGTTGTCGTCCTTCGGTGTGTGGGCATTTTTAGGAACAATAAAAACGTTCCAATACACACCTCCCAGAGATCCACCGACTGGCTCTCGGGTCATCACGGCATCGAAGCGGCCGTCGGGAGAAGTAACACGGGCTTCTTCAACTCGGTCCCCACCTTCGGCAGTCTTGGGCGTTCCCTCCTTACACGCTGACAGAAAGCAGAGAGCACAAAGCGCGCCCAACGCCATCACAATCGCTTCGGATTTAATTTTTCTAGCGACAAGTATCTTCATTGGTGAAAGAACCTCTCTTTATTACCGGAAGAGGTTGATAAGACGCCAACACCCATTCTTGACATAGTCGATGCCCCTCTGAATCATGATGTTCTTTTCGGGTTCGTTTCCATTTGTTGGTTTATGACGCCAAACATTCATTACATCTTTGTAAGCGTCAGCCCCTACCATCAGAACGCTGCTGGGTATTCCGATAGCTGTCCCAGTAGCACCGTAATTGAAATTTCCGGCATCGTCATACTGGCCACCTTGCTTATTATAGTCCCAGGGAGCGTAGGGATAATTCTGCATGCCAAACCAAAACACAGGCCCTCCGGCCACTGACAAAAAGATGTTCTTGTCGACATTTTGTCCGTTCGGATACGGGGGAACCGAACAGGGATCCTTTGGGGGACATAGTCCCAGAGGATCTGCAAAATTCGAGGGGCCATTACCAACATATGGATAGAAATCAGTGCCAGCCCCAAATCGCAACGGATCCTCTCCGATGAACTTCCCAACTGTCGGATCATAGTACCTAGCCCGGTAATAGTAGAGTCCAGTCTCGGTGTCAAACTCCCGGCCCGTATAGCTGAATGGATTGCTCACCGAGCCCGACGAAGCCGTCAGATTGCCATACGAGTCGTACGTGTATGTGTTGGCGACGGCACCCGCAGCGTTGGTCAGCGACGTGATCGAACCGAGACCGTCCGCCTCGTAATAGCTCGTCGTGCTGGAGCGAAGTTCCGCCAGAGGTTCATCGATATTCTCGGTCTGCTCATATCGGGCGACCACACCGCCACTGGAATTAGTCGTTTCGATCAAGTTATTGCCGTCGTACGCAAAAATACTGGTGAACGTCGGTGACACTTTCTCGATGCGTCTCCCAAGCGGATCGTATTTGAAGGTGACGGTCCCGCCGCTGCTCGGCAATGTGACGCTCGTGAGGCGGTTCTCGTAGTCCCACGCATACGTTGTCGTGTTCGAGCTAACCACCTTGGTCAGCGTGTTGCCGTTGCTGTCGTACGTGTAAGACGCGTTTGAGTCCGCCGTCATCTCGTTGGACGCGTTCGTGGTGTACGAAGACACGCCGAGCGACGCAGTCCGGTTGCCCACCGGGTCGTAAGTGTAGCTCTCAGTCGTACTGCCTCCTTGCGTAGCCTGCGTCAGCTGATAGATCGCATCGTACGTATAGTTCGAAGTGACCGCCGTGGACCGATTCGTCTTCGCCGTCCGGTTCCCACCAGAATCCACCGTATAGCTGGCCCCGTCAATAGTACTTCCGAGCAGTTGGTGCAGCACCGAGACCAGCCGGGACTGGTGGTCATAACCGTAATTCGTAACTACGCTGTTTGGCCGCGTCATCTGCGTGCGGCGGCTCAGCGCGTCGTAGCTGAACCCGAACGAACCGCTGCCAAAGGCCGATGGTGGAGCAAGAGAGGTCAGCCGGTTCAGGGTGTCGTAGGAGTAGGTGGTCGAGCCGCTTTCGGGATCTGTGAACCCTGTGCGGTTGGACGCCCCGTCGTAGGTGTAGGCATTCGTGAAGCTGCGGCTGGTCAAGAAGCTGTAGCTGGTCGTCGTGCCAATCAAACGACCCATGTTGTCATAGGTGAATGCGAACGTTCCAGTCGGATCGTTCACCTGCGTAATCTTCCCTACCAGGTCGTACACGTAATCCACTGCCGTGGTATCGGGATAGGTCTTGCTGGTCAGCCGGTTCATGGCGTCGTAGAGGTAGGTGATCGTCTGACTCTTGCGGTCGGTCTTGCTCGTCAGATTGTTGTTGGCGTCGTAGGCGTAGGTTTCGCTCAACGTGGATGGGAAATTCGTGTTCGTTACGCGGCCATAGGCGTCGTAGGTGAACGCGGTGGTGTTACTGTTCGCGTCCTGGATGCTGGTGAGATTGTCTTCGGTGTCGTAGGCGTAGGAGGTGACATGGCTGGCCGCATCGGTGACGCTGGTCAGACGGTCGGCAGTGTCATAGGCGTAGCTAGTGGTCTTGCCGTTCTGGTCGGTCGCCGAAGTCCGTCGTCCGCGAGAATCGTACGCGAATGTGGACGTGGTGGAATCGGGATAGGTGATCGTTGTGAGCCGGTTCATGGCGTCATAGGCAAACGTCGTCTGATTCGCCAAGGCATCCGTAACCGAAGTCCGGTTCCCCTTAGCGTCGTAGCCATAAGTGGTGACGTTACCCTGCGCGTCGGTAATGCTGGCGATCAGGCCCGCTGTCGTGTAGGTCATGGTCGTGACGTTACCAACGCGTCGCAATATGCACAAGAGCAGGAAGATCACAATGGCAAACCCGATTTCCATGATTTAGTCTCTCCTTGCCTCTTTAGGCTAGAATCGCCTGCCCGTCAGGTAACCTTCGTGGTAACACCAAGGGTAACAAATCGCAGCTACTGGGCCGGGCGAATTCGGGGGCACAATGATGACGGCATGGGGCTTTCAGCAGAGCGGACATTCTTGAATAGGCTTGCTTCTGCGTTGCTAAAAGTTACCTTGTGCAAAAGGCCTCATTCCGAGATTTGGCTAGCCCAAGCCAAAACTTCCACCACCTGTACCGGATGCGTGGGAGTTCCTATCGTAATTCGTGCACTCACATTTTCGGGTGTGCCGGTGCCTCGAAATCGAAAAGGTGCTGTGCCTAGTTTTGTGCCCACCCCTGAACTAGCACGCGGGAGCACGAGCAACACCAAAGCCCGCTAAGTGTCGTGGATTGAATCCTGCGGGTCGTTTGTGCTACGTGCCGCTACTTCCCGCTAAGTTATTGATTCTTCGTTCCGGAAGTCTTAGAAGGCAGACGCTCTATCCGACTGAGCTACGGGCGCGTAGGTTGATTCTAAAAGATTTTGCGCCCTCGCGACCATTCATTTGTAATCTTTCGTATCATGTGGAGTGAATCCCCAGCGCAGTGGGTCTTATACTCAACACGCTGCACAAATCGAAATAACGCCACTGGAGATAACGCCACAGGGGCGAAAGAAGAGCGAGATAGGGGATTTATATATTTAAGTCCGTTAATTGATTATTTAATCTTCAGCGAGTTGAAAAAGCTTTCGCAATCTGCTTCCGGTAGTGGATTACGCTCATCATCAAAACTCGTGATGATCGTCCAACTGCGCATGGCGTCCGGGGAGAATGCCACCCGAAAGCGAACAGTGAGATGAATACCACCGTTCGCCATTTCCCCATGAAACATTTGTTCCTTTGCTGGTAAGCCGCCCAGTGTCGTATCTGTGATTGGACTACTCAAAAACCCCGGTTTAAATGATGTGGAGTATACCTCCGACATTGCATTGATAACACTCGCTCGATCTCGGGCCTCAGAAAAATCGGTTATGGTAACGGTTGCCCAGCCCCGCCCCGGCATGTTGCCACTATAATAAGTAGAAGTGGAATAACTAGCGGAATCAGTAGAATCAGTAGAATGCTTGGTTTCCCGTTCGATGTGTGCTCCTGCCGGAAACTGTACAGAGAAAAGAGGGGTATCATATGGTTTTTCAGTCTCCGTCCGATTATATTGTGTGCGTGGCATGATTTTGCTCGAAATCAGGTCATAAAGGAACCAGCCGATGGCAACTATGACAAGAGCCATGAAAACTTTCTTCATTTCGTTTCCCCTGTTTGTAAAAAGCGGAAAGAGCAGATCGTTTACTGCTAGACATTACCTCAAAGAACGTTCGGGTAAAAGCCTATGTATGCTCGATGATTGCTCTTACCTCTTCACCAGGTAAAGAGCTTTTGATTGCAAGCGCATTTGCAATTGCCTCCACGTGTTTCCATCTTTGTTCGATGATCCCTTCGCACGTTGCTTCGTGGGTTTGGCTCAAACTACGCCGTTCTTCAGCTCCGATTTCCATCCGATCAAATATATGGAGGATTTCGCAGAAATCGTGACTTGCCCATTTGCTTGCCGCAGCCTCGTCGATGACTCGCCGGGAAGCAACTACCCCGGCGTAGGCGATCACAATCCGGTGTGCATTGTCTTGACTGGGGGCAGCAGTAGTGATCCCATTGTCACCTTTTACTTCTACGCTTTGTACCTTGTATCCCAAATGTTCATTCAAGACGGCGTGACCTGCCTCGTGTACGAAGTTGTGGTAGTTCAGAGATTTATAACTGTTGGAGTACAGTTCACGCGCAAAAGGGATGTATGGTCCCACCATCCAGTTCAATTTTCGGAGAGGTTCCACGTGGTTCACCCCCGTCGGAGCGGTCTATTGCTTAATTTTGTCCGTGCTGATGATCCAATCCGGTTCGTGCTCCGGGGTCTTCTTGGCCGCACGCTCCAATTTGGCATTCTGGAATTGTTTCAAAGTCACTTCCATGGATTCCTTAGCTAACGCAGTGGCATTTTCCGGCTTGTCAACCCATTCAAATTTGTCGATGCCAGTAGCATGCAAATAAACTTTGGACATGGCGATCCTCCGGTTGGATTCTAGCACGCATGAAGGGCGGGTCTCCGTCGAGCGGCACGATAGCAACTGTTCCCAGCTTAAAACCTAAATTTCAACTTCCTGTACCTCTGGCCTGGGAACAGGAATCATCTACTGCCATCTCAACGCCGCCAACGGTAAAGTCTATGTCGGTCAGACTTGGGCCTCTATCGACTTCCGGTGGAACGCCCACGCAGGCCACGCCATTAGACGCCACAACAACACTTACTTCGCCAATGCCATTCGCAAGCACGGCCCCGAAGCCTTCGACCACTTGGTGGTCGGCGAAGCCAACACACAGGATAAACTCGACAACCTAGAAAAGGTCTGGATCATCCTGCTCCAAGCCAACGACCGCAAGTTTGGCTACAACATTCGCGGTGGCGGAAGCGGTGGTCGTCATTCCGAGGAAAGCCGCAGGAAGATGAGCGAAGCCCATCGTGGAGTCTCGGTCGGCTTAGGTGTCAAGAAATCCAAAGAGCACAGCCGCAACATTGGCTTGGCTCGAATCGGCAAAACCCACTCCAAGGAAGCGCGACAACGCATGAGCGGTGGTGCCAAAAAAATGTGGCTACGACCAAAAAAATGGCGGCTCCCAGCTTGGTGCCTAAACTTACTAAGACTGTCAATCACTGCTAACTTTCTAAGCTGCTGTTTAGAATGCAGACGCTCTATCCGACTGAGCTACGGGCGCGTAGATGGATTCTAAAAGATTTTGCACCTTCGCGACCATCCATTTGTAATCTTTCGTATCATGTGGAGTGAACCCCCAGATTGAGACAATGTCCATATCGGGGCCGACGATTACTTCCGGATTCGCGATTACTCGAACTGAACAACGATGATGGTGGGTGGCACTCGCCTGCATCCTGCGGGGCGCGGGAAGAGTTCAGCCAGGTGTTTTGCGCTACCAACTCGCACGTTGACCGGACGTTTCTCATTGAAGTATTCTTGGCCTCCGCTCCAAAGACGCTTCCTGGAGCGCTGCCAGAATTCAGCTCGAACACGCGACTCACGAAAGGAGTCCTATGCCCAGAAAAATCGATCCTCTCAATAAAAAGCTCTATGGTCCGGTAACCGTGAACCTGACGGTGACCGACGTGAAAGCGGCAGCCGCCTTCTATCAGAAAGCATTCGGCTTTGCCAAACGCGGGATCATGAATGCCCCGGACGGCAAGGCGATCCACGGCGAGCTGACACTCCGTGGCACGACAATCATGTTGTCGCCGGAAATGCCGCAGATGGGCGCCCGCAGCGCGAAAACAGTCGGCGCCTCACCGGCGAGTTTGTATCTGCTGACGGAGAATGCGGACAAGACGGTTGCCAAGGCTGTAAAGCTCGGCGCCACGCTCAAGGGTGAGGTGATGGATATGTTCTGGGGCGACCGCTGTGGAACCCTTGTCGATCCTGAGGGTTACATGTGGATGGTCGCTACCCACATGGCTCAACCCACACCCAAAGAAATGCAAAAGAAGATGAAGGAACAAATGGCCAGCCAGCAGGCAGCTCGCGCTGCTAGTGCTTCCTGAGGAGCATCCCTGCGAGCTCCACTATCTTTAGCTCATTACAAACCGTTCCTGTCAGGCTGAAGCGGACGATCGGGCACGGACACGATAGACGCTTCAGCTTGGCCCGATCCAATGTGGGTGTTGGAGGACAACGGAACTAACATATTATTTATTGGTTTGAGAATATGGAAGCGCGGATTTAAACAAGGCTTCGTTGGCCAGCAAGCCTCGGAAGGGAAGATCAACGGGGCACCCAATTGGGACTGCCGGTGAATAGCCCGTTGACGAAGCCCATTTGATAGACGATAAAAACGCCGAAGGTCAAACTTGCCAAACCGGAGACCAGTCCCAGGCCACGATTGAGGCGGACAAACCGGCTATCGGAAAACTTAAATGGAACCGCAAGGGCTGCGGTGATCAGCATCATCCCCGCAACGGTGCCAATTCCGAATACCAGAAGATACAGGACCGCCCACGAGGAAACTCGGATGGTGGTCAGCACCAATAAGGCAACCGCTGCCGACCCTGCAAGACCGTGTATGATGCCCACCGCAAACGGTCGCACGACTTGATAGAGCCCCATCTGGCCAAATGTGCGATCCATCCAGGTCATGGGCACGGGCCTCGCGTCCTCCCCATGGCCATGACTTTCAGGATTGTGGCCGTGCGAATGATTATGAGCGTAGCCTCCGTGTCCGTGTGGATGGGAGTGCCCTCCCACCTGCGAGGGCGTTAGCGTTTCCGTAATCCATCGCATGATCCCGGAAAGATTCAGAACTCCCAGAAGAATCAGCATTAGGCCTACCGACAATTCCATCGTTAGACCGACTCTCGGCGGAATCACCAACCCAAACAAAATAATTGCCGAACCAACCGCAAGAATCGTGATCGAGTGCCCCAGACCCCAAAGAACCCCAATCAAAGCGGCATGGCGGATGCTTCGCTGGCGGCTCACAATCGTCGTCACGGCGATGACGTGATCCGGATCGGTCGCGTGGCGCATGCCGAGAAAAAAGCCAAGAGCAACGATGGAGATCAGAGTGATCATTGTATTTTCAGGGCGCGGCAGAGGCCCGGGGCATTGGTCGACATTTGAAAAACCCCGGAGATACTAACATTCCCGCCCCATTTTTGGCAGACAATATCGAGCAGCAGCGAGCACGGAGATGTATCTCCCCATGGTATCATCCAGCGGCTCGCGAGCGTGAGTTTTGCCCTAAGGATTGCATTGAGCGCGACGAAGCAACTCGATCATGCGGCTCCGGCAGTGCCCTTGCACTCCACTCGAGCGTTCGTAGGCGGAATTCTCGCCGTTGTCTTGCCCACCGCGTTGTGGTTTGCGCCGCTGCACCTCGACTTAACGGAAAAGCACGCGCTGGCCATTGCCAGCTTTATGATCATTGCCTGGATCACGGAGGCACTTCCGCACGCTGTGACAGGGGTCATCGGATGCTATTTGTTCTGGGTGTTGAAGGTTGTGGGGTTTGAAGCGGCGTTCAGCGGGTTTGCGGACCAAACCCCATGGTTTCTTTTTGGCGCAGGCCTGATCGGAATGATGGCGGCGAAGTCCGGTCTGGCGCGCCGTTTGGCGTACCTGGTCATGGCGAATGCAGGGGCCGGCTATTCACGCCTGCTACTCGGCTTTATTCTGTCGTCCTTCCTTTTGACCTTCCTCGTCCCCTCGGGAATCGCGTGCGTGATCATCATGGCCGCGATCGCCGTTGGTGTTATGGATGTCTTTGGACTCGGCCGGGGGAGCAACGTCGGCCGCGGTATCTTTGTCACGTTAACATACACGGCTGGCACGTTTGACAAGATGGTGATCGCCGGGGCTTCTTCTATATTGGGGCGCGGCCTGATTGAAAAAGGCGCGCATATTCAAGTGTATTGGAGCCAGTGGCTTCTGGCCTTTGTGCCCTGCGCTGTGGTCACGATTTTCTTTACCTGGCGCCTGATCGTTTGGATGTACCCGCCGGAAAAGGAAGCGCTCGAAGGCGGAGCAAAGTTTTTGAAGGACTCGCTCGCGAAGATGGGACCCTGGAGTCGCGATGAGAAAAGATCGCTGCTGCTCATGCTGATCGGCACCGCGTTCTGGGCCACGGATTTAATTCACCACATTTCTCCGGCCATTATCGGGATCGGCATCGGCTTGCTGGCCGCTGTGCCGGGAATCGGAGTCTTGAACCAGGAGGATTTGAAGCGCGTGAACTACCTCCCGGTGTTCTTCACGGCCGCTGCGATCAGCATGGGCAACGTCCTGGTCCAGACCAAGGCCCTCGACGCCATGACTGCAATCATGTTTGGCTGGATGCGGCCGTTGATTAACAACGCATATTCCATTGCAGTGGTCCCTTACTGGACTGCCTTTTTCTACCACTTTTTTTTGGGCAGCGAGATCTCCATGCTGGCTACGTCGATGCCTCCGCTGCTCAACTTTGCCCGGTCCAGTGGAATTCACCCTCTCCCGATCGCCATGGTTTGGGCATTTGCCGCCGGCGGCAAGCTCTTCGCGTATCAGTCAGGCGTGCTGGTAGCCGGTTACTCGTATGGTTACTTCGAAGCAAAGGATTTGCTGCGCGTGGGGATCTGCCTGACCATACTCGAATCGCTGGTGCTGCTTCTGATTGTTCCCTTCTATTGGCCGCTGATCGGGATTCGGTAGCCGATTGCGCGCGATCGTTGGGGCAGGCTGCGGGAAGTTCTTTAAAGTTGGGCGCTGTTGAATTGCCTGAATCTTTATTGGACGGTCACGCTCAATGGCGCGGAGATCGTCGTGGCTCCCGAAGTCCCGGTCACTGTGAATGCGGCCGGTCCCTTCGGAGTTCCCGTATACGTAGGACTGGAGCTGCTGGCGCACCCGACTAGCACGATCGCCAGGGCCACGACCACTAAGCACGCGCCGAATGCAATTCGGCGTGGGGGAGCGTGTCGGAACCGGATCATGCCCGCCGCGAACAATGCCGCCAGTAGCATGGAAATTTCAAGCACCCACCGTGGCCCGGGAGTCCGATCCGATGGTTGGGTTGGCAATTCCGAACTGGCTGTCTCGAACGTGAGCTGTAACATCGTGCCATTAGGCGGCGGCCCCGGAGCCACTGGATTGGTGCCGAATAAGCAGGATGCTTTCGCGGGCAGCCCCACACAACTTAGCGTGAAGCTCAACCCCGACCCGCTCGCGGCATACACCGTGATAGGAATAACAAGGTTCTGCCCCGCCGTGACCGGTGGTGGCGCGGAAATGGGAGCAAAACCTGCCACGATTACATTCTCAGTCAGGGGCGCTGAGGTGCTGGCGGCGTAGTTCGCGTCGCCTCCATAGCTGGCCGTGATCGATGGGGAACCAACGGCGAGCGCGGTTGTCGTAAGAGTCGCCAGCCCGCCGCCATTCAGCGCACCCGTCCCCAGGGAAGTCGCGCCATTCAAAAAAAATGTAACCGTGCCCGTCGGCGTCCCGCCGGCGGTGCTGGTAACTGTGGCGGTGAACATCACCGATTGGCCGCCGACCTCGGAACCGGGAGAGGAGACAAGCGCGGTCGCACTCGGCTTTCCGTTGACCACCTGCGCGAGAGCGGGAGACGAGGTGCTGCCGCCGAAGGTGGAATCGCCGCCGTACTGCGCGGTGATTGAATGGGAACCAATCGCGAGCGCGGATGTGATTAGCGTCGCTTTGCCCGCGGTCAACCCACCCGTGCCCAGCGAAATGGCGCCGTCAAGGAAAGTCACAGTGCCCGTCGGCGTGCCGCCTGTGCCGCTTACTGTCGCCGTGAATGTCACCGATTGCCCGACCGCGGAGGGGTTCAGGGATGAACCGAGTGTGGTGCTGGTTGGAGCTCCATTTACTACCTGCGTGAGGCTTGCGGATGTGCTTGCTGTGGAATTCGGGTCGCCACCGTAGCTGGCCGTAATCACATGTGTACCCACCGCCAGTGTTGCCGTTTGGAATACGGCCTTTCCAGTGTTGTCAAGATTGACGGTGCCAAACTGTGCGCCGCCATCGAGGAATCCGATGGCACCGGTCGGAATTGTCGTGCCCGCAGGCGAAACCGTGGCCGTGAAAGCGATGGATTGGCCCGCAGTGGAGGAGTTAGCAGAGGAGGCCAAAAGGGTCGCCGTAATGCTCACCACGTTCGCGCATGTCGATCCGCACAAGTTTTGAAGCATTTGAACGTCGGTCAGATCGATTTGTCCATCGCCGTTCAAGTCTCTCGCGTCAAAAGGACCCACGGCGCTGGTTCCGACGAACGCTTGCAAGATGCGCAGATCGTCCGCGGTAACATTTCCATCGCCGTTCAGGTCCCCCACGACTTTTGTGGGCACCGTCAGCTGAACACTTGTAGCCTTCCCTGCGTAGGTGATCGAAATGGAGGTCGTTCCCGCTCCGGTCGCCGTTACCAACCCCGTCGAATCCACGGTCGCCACCGTGATGTCCGCGCTTGAGAACATCGTTTGAGTTGATCCGGTAACATCCAGCTGCGATCCATTACCGAAAGTCGCTGTGACACGTAGCGGGAATTGGTCTCCAGCGAAACCGAATTGGATATGCGGAAGGCTAGGTGCGATGCTGATGGCCGGCGCCGGTTCAACGTCAACCTGAACCGGCGCGGAGGTAATGGCCTGCTCCGGGGCGGTGAATCCAAAGGCCGTCAGATTTTTCAGGCCTACGATACCTTGCGGAATGACCAGACTAAAAGAATACGGAGCCGTGGCCTGGAGCGCCGTCGCACCGATATCTTGCGCCGAGACCATTACGCCGAGCACGCTGCCTGACGAAACCGATACGGTTACGACCATGGTCTGCCCCGGAGCCACCACCGTGCCCGCGCTCGGCGACGTAATTGTTAATTGCTGCGCCGCGGCACCCGCAGGAAACAAGATTGCGCAAACCAGCGCAATCAGAGCAACGGTTCTCGACATCTTCATGGTGCTATTCCTTGTCGAAATGCACCACTGGATGGCGGAGTATTGAGTAAATTTAAAACCAAGGCCGGATTGCCACTCCCTGCGGACAGAGACCCGGGAGGTATCCCTGCCCATTGGTTGAGCCAGGGGAGGGTCGGCCCCGAATGAACGACACCCGGAACCAGGTCAACGGCAAGTCCCTGGGGAAAGCCGTAGACTTGGCTGCTCTCAGCTACGGCAATGTCGTTCGGCCCGCCATATAGGCCGCTGAATGAAAACGGCGTGACCGCGTTAAACAAGGTTGGGCACACCAAATTTAGCACCGGCGCAACCAAACCGTTTACGAACGAGCTGGCGGCGAAATCTTGGCTGGGCGTCATATACCCCGCGATTGCATGAGTGGGGGGCAAGGGAAGCGAATACACGGTTTGTAAGAGGGCGCTGTTTGGTTCCAAATCGTGGGTCGCGCCGTCAATCGGGGTATTCGCGGTGGCATAAGCCGCATGGCAGGCAGCACCCGACGCGTCCAGCAGAGCGGTAACGACACTGCCAGCGTGGGGAGTATCGATCGTGATCAGTTTATGAGTCCAACCCTGTTTGTAATTGCCATCCATATAAAACCGCGGATCGAACACCAAGTACCGCGAGATGAGTCCGCCCATACTGTGCCCGACGAGGTCGAATTGGACCGCGGCAACGCTCTGTGCCTGCTTGAACTGATTCAGGAAATCCCCGAGCTGGGTCAGGGCGATCCTCTCGTTAATTTGCACTTGGACGAAATTCGAAGATTGGTAATCCACGCGATAGATGCTGAAAAGGCTGCTTGAGTTCAGGGCCTGCGCAAATTCGTTCCACGTTGCCGGGCCGCTCCACAGCCCGTGAATCAGCGCCACAGGCGGTCTGATAATTTGAAATGGCACGGTAAACATTGTTTTCGTGCCGTTATCCAGCACCTGAATCGAAACAGACCGTTTCGCTGCGCTTTCGTCACTGGTATTGAGAAGCCGTGCAAAATCAACGGGCGCGCGGTAGATCGCAAACGCCATGGGCCCGTTCACAGTACTCTCAGCCGTAACAAAGATCTGGCTCTGTACGAAAGTGGAACTTCCCAGGTTCGCCAGAGCCCCATCCTCATCAGGCAAATTGCTTTGCGCATTGCTGTCGTTCAGCAGGGTCAACGTATATTGTTCTCCCGCCATGGGAGCTGTAATCCTGATAACAACCTGGGTGACACCGTCCGCGCTCACACCGCTGATCGCATTGGCCACCAGGGGCGCGGAAAGAAGTCCGGAGTCGGTTGTCACGGCCGGACCGTTCAGAAGATTTGGGACAGGATCAAGAAATGTAATCGGCTCCAGAGTCGCGAGAAAAACAAACGGCACTGTCTGGGAATTGTCGTACGTACCTGCGATCTGACCGGCGTTATTAATTGCGTAAGCAAAGCCGTTCAGGTACCCGCCGGGAACACCTTCGGAGGGATTGAGCGTTACATATATGCCTGCCGAAAGCACAAAGCCAAAGGCTGTGCCGGGGGCTTGATAGAAGCCTACGATCTGGCCGGAATCATTAATTCCTGTAACTTCAGTATTGGGGTTTGGGAATGGCGGATCAATCGTACTGAGGACGCCTCCCGAAAACAGAAAGCCATGGTGCGTGCCGTTGCTCCCATTGTAGGTTCCCACCACCTGGCCAGTAGCATTTATTCCGGCAGGAAGAAGTTCAGTACCCGCACCAGTGGTTCCGGTAGGGGCAGTGATCGTGGTGAAGGTGCCCGCCGAATAGAAAAAACCAAATTGTTCATTATTCGTGCCATAGAAATTTCCCGCTAGTTGGCCGGCGTTATTTATTGCGACGACGCTCGTGTAGATGTTGTTGGGGTTGGTTCCAGGGGCATCGATCGTAGTGAAGTTGCCTCCTGATAACAGAAACCCGTGTGTTTCGCGGGTTACACCCAGAACCACAGTGAAGTTCCCCACGATCTGGCCAGAGTCGTTAATTCCTAACGCTTGGGTGTCGATGCTCCCCGGGACATCGATTGTTGTGAAGGTGCCCGCCGAATAGAGAAAACCGTGAAAATTTCCAGAGGAGTCCGTGTACCATCCCACCACTTGGCCCGAGGCGTTGATAGCTTGAGCGCTAGATAGAACGCCCCCGGGGGGAAGTAGCGTAATGAAGCTGCCCCCCGAATACAGAAAACCAAGGTTACCCTGGGTGCCGTTGCTGAAGCTGTTAAACGTGCTTCCGACCACTTGGCCTGACGCATTGATCCCGTTAACTACGGGCCCTGGGCCAACGTTTCCAAGAATCGTATAGGAGACCTGCGCCCGGCTAACGGAGACAGTGCACAAAATAAGCGCGCAGATAATACAGCACCGTGCACCACGGCTCCGCAGCATCAGCATCGTTACGCCGTCAGTCTCGGAACAAAATCGCTGGCCTAACATAGCCGCCTCAGCTCGACCCGACTCACGGTTGAGTTTTGCTTCCCGGAATTTTCGAGCCGGACCTTTAAGTTGCGGAGTATGTGCCTCTTCGGTCAAAGACGCAACATGTTCGGCATCAAAACAGGCTGGTCGCGAGTTGCAGGCGGCCAAGTCCTAACAACGGGATTACGGGAATGACGCATGGCGGAACTGGGCAAGAAGCCAGTTACCGAGAACATGCCTCGCGGTCCTGTTCGCGATCGTCTGTGCAATTTGTCAGAGGAACAGTACAGGGGTATTTATTCGACCCTACGAAGGTATTGTCCTTGGTGAAGCGCGAGCCACTCATTTTTAACCAAGCCGCTGCACTTCCCCGTGGATGGCGTGCTCCTGCTTCCGCCCTCGAATCAGTTGCTGCAGGCGGTCCATGTAGAGATAGATGACGGGAGTCGTTGGGGGTAAGCTGCGGGAAGTCCTATACAAGTTGGGCCGCCAGGGAATATTGGCCATAGTCAAGTTTCTGAGAAGCGGGGTAGTTTCAATGGGTCGACGCAACACTCACGCGAAGTTGTATCTACAGATATTTCGGCCGCTAAATTCGTTCGCGAGCGCTGATTCACGAAAAACACTGCCCTGTTTATGTCTGATCGAGTGAAGCGCAAAAGGTCAGTTCCTTTTGAAAAACACCATCGGATCAACAGATTGGAAGCGTGTTACATCGACCGGTTGAGCTCGCAGGACTTATCGGGAGTTGGCGCAAGTCGGCTTTACAGTAGTGTGACTATCGTCCTGAACCTATCCCGCAATTCTCGTCCTTGCGCTGGTGATTCGGATGCCAATCGAGGTTGCGAGGCGAAACGTTCTGTTCCATCTTCGAACGCTTGTACGACAGTCAACCATCCGGCGGGGAGGCCCAGTACACGCAGCGGTTTGGAAGTTGTGTTAACAGCTGCGACGATCAATGTCCCGTATTTTTCTCCGACTTCGAACGGAAGGTTATCTTCAGCCGGAAAGTCCTTCCGTCTTGTGGGATTGCATCCTCAGGGTCCTCCGGACGACCTGGGTCTGAGTACTTTTTGTCGAGGAGATTGTAGACACTTGCGGAGACGTCCAAGTGTTTTCCGAAAACATGCCCAACCAAGGTCGCATTCAGAAGCGAAAAGCCACCTAAAGTATCGTTCGCCAGTGTATAAACCGGGCCGGTGTACTGGCCGTCCAAAGCAGCGAACAACTGCTGATGAAACAAGGGCATTCCCAGATTCAATTTAACGAGGCTTGCGGGTGAGTTGGGCGGCGTCTGATGGGTAATTGCGTCCCTTGTTTGTGTGTAGCTGTAGCTCGCGTCACCACGTAGCCCTCCGCCCAGCCGCCGCGTCACTTCGAATTCCGCGCCAGTAGCCGTAGCGCCGCCCGAGTTCTGATAAACGGACAAACCGGTGATCCCCTCGGGTTCCACAGTTATCAAATTCTTGATCTGATTCTGGAAAACGCTCCCGGACACGCTGAACAACTTTCCGATGCTCTGTTCCACGATCCCTTCCACCGTTCGGATCGTCTCCGGCTTGAGTTGCAGGTTGTTGTCATAGAACGGCCCGTAATCCGGTGTGAGCTCAAACGGTTCCGGGGCGCGGAACGCCGTCCCGTAGAGCAGCTTCAATGTAGTCGGCTTCGCTAGGTGATAAATCAGCCCCAACCTCGGGTTCGTCGTTCCTCCGAAGTAGGTATAGTGGTCATAACGAATCCCTGCGCTCAGGAGCAGCTTCGAGGTAATCGAGTACTCGTCCTGCCCGTACAGAGCCCAGATGGTCGAACTTCCCGGAACCGACTCGAATGTGTTCCCAAGCTGCGTGTAATCTCCCTGGTTTTGCTTCAAGTTGTCGACCACCTCAATTCCCATTGTCACGTGGTGCTTATCGAAAAACGTACGGCTCAGATGCACTTCGCTGTCCCACCAGTCACCCCGAAACGAATAGATATCGAGCGTGGTCGATCCATCCGGCAGCCCCGTCGAATACGCCACCGGCGCCTGCAGCCGCGCCTGGTCGTACGAAGTCCGCGCGTTCACTTGCCATTTGTCGCCCAGCGAATGTTGGTAGCTTAAATCGAAGTATTGATGGTGATCGAAATTCTGTGTCTGCGGGTCGTTGAAAAGCGCGCCGTAGTATGCTGTTGGCACGCCTTTGTCGCGTGCGCTGAATAGGCCCTGCAGCGTGAACCCATGAAAGCTCACGGTCGCGAGCATGTGCTGATAGTTTTCGTAATCGGTACCCCGCGTAATGCCATTATTGGCAGACGGGCTGTCGAATTCCGGGAAAAATAGCGCTGGTCCTTGGCTGTTGTAAAACGTGCCGGAAAGCATGAAATCCAGCCCTTTGTAGTTTCCACCATAGCTCGCGCGCCCCTGGTAGGTTGCGAAGCTCGCGTCCGAGAACGACACCTCCGCGCCATTCAATTGCGGTGCCTTGCGCGTCACCACATTAATCACCGCGAAAAAGGCATCGGCGCCATAGAGCGACGAGCTCGGCCCGCGAATGATCTCCACGCGCTCGATGAGGTCCACGTCCACCAGAAATTCCGATCCCAGGTACGGCTCGCCGAACACGTTGTCATTGATGCGATGCCCGTCGATCAGCACCAGGATGCGGTTGTTCGAATCGCCCAGCCGACCGAATCCGCGGACGCCCACGAAGCTGTAATCGCGGTCGTAGGTAACGTAAAAGCCGCGAACGCTTTCCAGAATATCCGCCAATGTACGGTAGCCATGCTCCTGTATCTCTTCGGCGGTCACTATTGTGACTGACGAGGGTGCGTCGCTCAGGTTCTGCAGGTGTTTGGAGGCTGCGTAAACGCGGACAGTGCCCAGTTCTTCGAGGCTCATCTGGGTCAAGTCGGGTGTTTGCGAAGTCTGAGCTCGGCAAAGCGCTGCCGAAAGCAAAACCACAACGAGAAGGAGATTACGAGTGTGCACTAGTTTTACCAGGAGAGAACCGTTTTGGAACACCATTCTTGCGAATCCGTGGGAATGGATGAGGCAAAAGCACGACCTTTCCGAGGGCCAACAACCCCCCGCCCGACACCCTAATCCTCCATCGGCGGAAAACAGAAGCGCTTTAGGTCGACACGTTCCGGCGCCGCTGAGCACACGTGATCGCCTGTTTGTCGAGCAGCACAGAGGACCCGGAAGAAGCGCCGAAGCTCCGTAAGTAAGGCCGCCAGAACAAAGAGGGAAAGGGCCTAAGAATTCTGCGGAAAGAACTGCCGTTTTGGGGGGGCTCCAAATGCCAAAGAACTGAGAGAACTAAGGAACCGTTCAGCCGTGCTGCGCGACCGGCAACCTGAATATCGGCCCTCGGACCCCAAGAATCAAGCTGAATCGAATTCACCTGACTTTCAAGGCCTGCGAAACGATCTTATCGCCATGTGGCCCATGGCAGATTTGGGTAAAAAACCTGTTACCGAGAGCAGGACTCTACGGGGCTTGGCCACATCCCTGAATTCGAGTATTCCGAGTATTATTGGTGAAGCGCGAGCCACTCATTTTTAACCAAGCCGCTGCACTTCCCCATGGATGGCGTGCTCCTGCTTCCGCCCTCGAATCAGTTCCTGCAGGCGGTCCATGTAGAGATAGATGACGGGGGTCGTAAAAAGCGTGAGCGCCTGGCTCACCATCAGGCCGCCCACAATGCTGATTCCCAGCGGGCGGCGCATTTCCGAGCCCGTGCCCGTCAATAACATGAGCGGCAAACCTCCAAACAATGCCGCCATCGTCGTCATCATGATGGGACGGAACCGAAGCAGACACGCTTGGTAAATGGATTCCTCCGCTGTTTTGCCGGTCCGTTCCGCCTCCACAGCGAAGTCAATCATCATGATGGCGTTCTTTTTCACAATTCCTATCAACAAGATAATTCCTATCAAGGCAATGACGGTCAACTCCGTGTGGAACGCCAACAGCGCCAAAAGGGCTCCCACTCCAGCCGACGGCAAGGTCGACAGAATTGTGATCGGATGAATGTAACTTTCATAAAGCATACCCAGCACGATATAAACCGCCACCAGGGCTGCCAGAATCAGCCACGGTTGGCTCGCCAGGGAAGACTGGAAGGCCTGTGCAGTTCCCTGAAACGTCGTACGGATGTCGGAAGGAACACCGAGTTGCAGGACCCCGGCTTCAATGTCTTTTACTGCATCGCCCAGGGCGACTCCTTCTGCCAGATTAAACGAAATTGTCACAGCGGGGAATTGCCCCTGGTGGTTCACGGACAGTGCCGTGTTCTTCATCTCAAAATGGGTGAACGCGCTCAGCGGCACCTCGGTCCCGTTCGTCGAAGGCGCGTAAAGACTCTGGATGGCATCCGTGCTGTTCCGAAAGGCCTGGTCCACCTCCAAGACCACGTGATATTGGTTTAATTGCGTGTAAATTGTGGACACCTGCGCCTGGCCGAACGCGTCATAGAGAATGTTGTCGATCGTCGCCGACGCAACCCCGAGCCTCGACGCCGTATCGCGGTCGACCACCAGGGTTGCCTGCAGCCCTCGTGTTTGCTGGTCGGAGGATACATCGCGCAGACCGCGTATCTGCCGCATCCTGGCCTCGACGCGGGGCGCCCACGTTCCGAGATCCTGTAGATTTTCACTCTCCAGCGTATATTGGTACTGGGAATTGCTCATCCGGGCGCCTACGGTAATATCCTGATTTGCGCGAAAAAAGAGAGTCGCACCCGGGATCGCTGCAGTTTTCCGTCGCAGACGAGCGATCACTTGATCCACCGTGATCTTTCGGTCCTCAATCGGTTTCAGGTCCACGTTCATGTTCCCGGTGTTTTCCGCGCCGCCGCCGGTGTTCGAGGACATGCTGGCGACAGCAGGATCCTTCATTACGATATCGGTATATTCCAATAACTTCTTCTGCATGGCAGGAAACGAGAGGTCCTGCGCGCCGAGGATGGAGCCGTTCATTCGACCCGTGTCCTGCTGCGGGAAGAAGCCCTTGGGAATGATGATATACAGATAAACACTGAAGCAGATTGTGGCGATCGGAACAAGGAGCATGAAGGCTCGCTGGCGCAGCACCCAGCGCAGGCCCGCGGAGTAGAAATCCAGTGACGCTTGAAACACTCGTTCGCTGGCCCGGTAAATCCTGCCGTGTTTGATCTCATGCGCTGATTTCAGAAATTTGGCGCACATCATCGGCGTTGTGGACAGTGACACACACAACGAAACAGCAATGGCAATGCTCAAAGTGACCGCGAATTCGCGGAACAATCTCCCCACGACGCCTCCCATGAGGAGGATGGGAATGAATACGGCGATCAGCGAAGTGCTCATCGACAAAACGGTGAATCCGATTTCTCTTGATCCCTTCATGGCCGCTTCCATCGGGGAATCGCCGGCCTCCAGGTAGCGGCTGATGTTTTCGATCACGACGATGGCATCATCCACCACAAAACCCGTACAGATCGCCAGCGCCATCAGAGAAAGGTTGTCGAGGCTGTAGTGCAACAAGTACATCATTCCAAAGGTGCCGACGATGGACAAAGGCACCGAAACACTGGGAATGATGGTTGCCCAAATGTTGCGCAGGAACAGGAAAATAACCATCACCACCAGCACGACCGTCAGCAGCAGCGTGAATTCGATATCCTTAACCGATGCGCGGATCGTGAGGGTGCGATCGGACACGACATTCAGCGTGGCCGAAGCAGGAATGATGGCGCGCAATTCCGGCAAGAGGGCCTTGATTCCGTCAACGGTCTTGATGATGTTCGCGCCCGGTTGCCGGTTGATCGACATGATCACGGCTACTTTGCCGTTGGCATATCCGGCGTTGCGAAGATCCGCGATTCCCTCGGTGACTCTCGCGACGTCACTGAGGCGGACGGGAGCCCCGTTGCGGTAAGCCACAATCAGGGAAACGTACTTGTTGGGGTCGACATCCAGCTGGTCGGTTGCGGAAATGACCCAGCGATTGCTCTGGTTCTCGATCATTCCCTTGGGGGTGTTCGCGTTTGCCGTCTGCAGCGCTTTTGCCACATCCACCAGGCTGATCCCATAGTGGGCAAGCGCGTTGGGATTGACGTCCACACGGACCGCAGGTTGCGCCCCTCCTTGAATATTGACAATGCCCACACCGTTCACTTGGGCAATCTTTTGAGCCAGAATGGAATCACAAAGGTCGTAAAGATGGCTTCTCGGAATCGTGTCCGAATATATCGCCAAATTTAAAATAGGGAAATCAGAAGGATTAAATCTGCGATAAATTGGCAAGCTTGGAAGCGCTGAGGGTAATTGGCCTGCCGAGGCATTGATGGCTGCCTGCACGTCACGGGAAGCCGCGTCGATGTCTCGGTCGAGGTCGAACTGAAGGGCCACATTCGTTGAGCCAAGCTGGCTGGTGGACGTCATTTCGGAGACGCCCGCGATCCGGCCAAATTGGCGTTCCAGCGGTGTCGCCACCGATGAGGCCATAGTCTCCGGGCTTGCCCCTGGCAATCTCCCGCCAACAAAAATCGTCGGAAAATCAACCTGGGGTAGCGGCGCCACCGGGAGAAAATAAAAACCAACTCCACCTGCAAGTAAGATGGCGGCGCTTAACAGTGAAGTCGCTACAGGTCGTCGTATGAACGGGGCCGAAATATGCATCGTCGTTAATCCAGCATTTGCTCCAGCCTATGACTTAAAGTCCCAACCAGCTACCCTACTTAGACGGATGCGAGCAATGTTTTGAATTCAAAATACTTTGTATTCCGGGGACTCGTAACGGAGCCGGCACTGGAGCGGCTCAACCAGGCATCAGCTCGAAGATTATTTCTTAGGAATGATCGGCAACAACAAATAGGGCCGCCAGTCGTTTGTGGTGTGCAATGTGGTCTTTCCACCGAAAATCTTCTCCGGCCGGTCGGCCGGGTCGTCGTGAAGAAACGGTCCGCAGCCCCGAAGTTCATTCTTGAAGTTTGAGAGCCTTCCGCCCCCGCACGCATGTTCGTAATCCCTTCCACGGATGGAGATTGCGATGCGGTAGCCCGCGGGGATGATGATGCTGGTGGGCCATATTTCAACGTCCAATTCGACCGGCACGCCCGGCACCAGAGGCTGCCTCCGGTCATGCGTGTGGTAAGGGCGCCAGGGTTTCGATAGAACGGGATCCAGTTTTCGGTGCGAAGCGCGCAACCAACCCTGGCCAATGGGTGTGTGCGGATCGATCGCTCCCTGGAAAACAACTTCCGTTAGGTCCGGCGAGAAAACACGAAGCACGGCAAATATATCAACGTCTTCCGTGCTTGAGGAAAGGAACAATTTCACAGCCGAGGGACCTGTAATTTCAGTTTCGGCCTGAATCGGCGGCGTCATAAATGTAAGACCCGCGCCCAGCGCATCAAACGTGAGGGCCGCGCTCTGCGTTCCGGGGTCCGAGGTCAGCGCACCCTTCGCTAAATCGAAATAGAATTTCGTCCATTGCGTCCGCGCGAGCGGCCATTCCTGTTCCGCGCGTTCTTCGAAGCGATCGACGTGGCGAACTTGAAGCAAAACCCGAGGCTGGTGGTCCCATCCATTTTTCTCGCCTTTCAAAAAGTAATCAAAGAAGCGTTTCTGAATCTCGCGGCCATAGTCAGTGTAGAAATGAGTCCAGTGTTCTCCCCCGTGGGCCTCCAGCCACTTTTGCGAGGCGGCCGCGCGCACGAAGCCTTCGAAATTGCCGCGTGGATGCAGTCCCTGCCCGCCCCAGTTCGCGGCGGAGAGAAACGGCACAGTTACCCTGGACCAATCGGGCGAGCGGCAAATGCTGTACTCATCGTCAAGCGCATGCGCGCGCAGATGGGCCCCGAAGTCCGCGCGATTCAAGGCTAGTTGCGCTTCTGGAAGTGTCTCCGGACCGCATACCAGATCGCCGGTCGCGCGGCTGCGTGGCCCGAGTTCTCCCAAGCCGTGCTGGACGCTCTTAACCTGCACATCGTACCAGTTCTCCCAAAACGTGCAGAGAATGCCGCCGTGATGAGAGGTGTCGCGGTACCACTCCGCCGCGCCTTCCCAGATACACATGGCCGCCAAATGCGACGGTTGCAGCGACGCCACCTGCCACTGGTTGATTCCGTAATATGAAATTCCGTTCAGGCCCACCTTGCCGCTGCTCCAGGGCTGCTCCCCGGCCCAGGTGATACATGCCGCGAAATCCCGCGTCTCGCGCGGAGAGAATGGATTCAAGTAGCCAGGCGACCGGCCGCAGCCACGGCTGTCAACACGAACACACACATAGCCGTGCGGCACCCACTTCTCAGGGTCTACCACTTCCCAATTTTGGTACAGGTTGGTCGAACCGGCCGCTACTTCGGGATATTCCTCCACCATGATGCGCCAGGCGTCGGGATAGCCATCCTGAAAAGCGAGTCCTTTTGCGTATGGCCCGTAAGAAAGCAACACGGGATAACGGCCGTCATCGACCGGGCGAAAGACATCTGCGCGCAGGATGTTGCCGTCATCCATGGGGATCGGCACATCCCAATCGATCTTCATTCCCTGGCGGACTTCACTTTTTGTTTGCGCGTCGTGTCCCTGCATCATCCCCGTTCCCGGAACTAAGGCGCAGCGCTGCAAACATCCAGATATTCGCTGCGAATGCGCTCAAGAATGTGAAAACTGAAAAACATAGGATCGTGCGGTGTCAAGGAAAGAGGGAGCTAAGCCGGGTTCTTGGGCACGGCTGCCTTGATGTCCACTCGCACGTATTCATACGGTTGGTCGGTGTAGTTCAGACCCATGTGGCGTCTCTGCGAACCATTTCCCCAAGTCGCGCGGCCAGCCTTATTGTTGGCTTCCTGCTTGGAGCCGTCCTCGAGCGTTTGGTGGAGATGCTGGTCGGTCAGCAATATGGTTACGGAACCAAGCGGATGATTGTGCATTTTCACCTGGTCGTGCGCAGGGATCTTGCAGCGAATGACCCTCACATATTCATTTTCAAATTCGAGCTTGTAGTGTTCCGGATCAGCAATTGTGCACTCGTGCGACATATCCACTCCCGGAATTTGTGGTATAGCCGGATTCTGCGCCATTGCCAGGACAGCGGCTCCCGGTGCGAGGCTCAGCATAACGGCAGATGTGCCCGCTCCAGCTTTCAGTAATTGCCTTCGGCTCAGTTTTCGAGGCATTTTTTCTCTCCCGATCTTCGCTGACATATAACCTGCAGTTGGGGCTGTCTTGAATCCGGATTCCCGATTTGCACGTCTTCCTCACGTATCGTACGCTTCTCCTGACTGCGGCACAACGAATGTGCCTCCAGATCCGGCTCCTTCAAAACCACTGTGAACAGGCTAAGCTCGTATAAACGGGGGCTCGCGGGACTTGGCCACAACCGTGAATCCGAGAATTCCGGGTATATTGTTGATGAGCGACGCGGCGGAGACCAGCTTGTGGGTGGAAAGCAGGAAGAGTCGTCGGGACATCGAACGCTCAGACAAAAACGCGAGGGCAACTCAAATGGAACGAATGTTGAAGACTGACCGGTGGTTGGTGAGAGCAGCAGGCCTTGCGGTTCTGTCCGCGATCGTGTGCGCGATGGGCGCTCTCGCGCGGCCGCAGTCGAGTGCGATCACGATCACCCTGGCGGGGCAGTCGATGATCCGGTCGGATGTTCGTGCGACCGCGCCGGCGGAGGTGCCGGTGATCCAGGGGCTGCTGAAGGGCGATGTGCTGTTCACCAACTTGGAATCCGCGGTCGCCGAAAAAGGCGAGACGGCCCAGGAGGGCAGGGGATTTCTCACTCCGCCTGAAGCGCTCGATGCGCTGATGACCTTCGGTTTTAACTTGCTGTCGCTGTCCGGCAATCATGCATTCGACCTGAAAGTGACGGGAATTCAGAACACGATCCGGGAAGCGGACAGCCGCAAGATCGTTCACGCTGGAACCGGAAACAACGCGGCGGAAGCGGTAGCGCCGGGTTATCTGCACACGCCGAAGGGGACGATTGCCCTGATCGCGAGCGCGTCAGGCCTGATTACTCCGGGAGGAAGCGCCACGAAGGACCGGCCGGGTGTGAATGAGCTTCGCGTCGAAGCCGGCGACAAAGAGAATGAAGCGACCGACGATCTGCCCGGCGCGCCCGGAAACACGCCGAACCAGGAAGATGCGCAACGCATCCTGCAAAGCATTCGTGACGCGCGGCAGCACGCAGACCTCGTGATCGTGTACCAACATAACCACGTCTTCTCGAATCACTCGTTCACCACAATTTTCACGGAAGAGTTGGCGGAGCGGCTGGCCCCCAATGATTGGCTCAAGAAGTGGACGCATGCGGAGGTGGATGCGGGCGCGGACATTATCGTGATGCACGGCGCGCCTCTGCTGCACGGTGTGGAGATTTATCACGGCCGGCCCATCTTCTACGACCTGGGCAACTTTATTTACAACTTGACGCCGACGCTGACCTACATCGACGAACCAATCAATTGGGAGAGCGCGGTCGCGTACGTCCAGTTCCAAGGCAAAAACCTGCAATCCATTTCGTTCCGTCCAATCGTCTTGAACAATGTGGGTGAGGGTCAACCCGATATTCACGACCCACACGCCAATAACCAGTTCCTCGACACGCGCGGATTGCCCTCACCGGCGACAGGTGCAAGAGCGGGCTATATCCTCCAGCGCCTGGCCGACGCTTCAAAGCCCTTCGGTACGACGATCGAAATAAAGGGCGACATCGGGGAAGTTAAGTTGAAAACTCGAAATTAAGGCTAAACGCGCGAGCCGCTTGCTCCTACTGACCCACTACTCGAATTTTATATTGCAGAAAGGCAGATTGTTCGCGGGCAAACGTTTCGACATTATGATTCGAGGTGGTAGTCCTGCAACATTTTCCAGCGCTCCTGATCCATGCCGCCACGTAAGGCCGCGTCCACTGCTTCTCTGGCCTGAAGAACGGCCGCTTTGGCTTCCGGCGACATGACTGGCAATCCCGTAATCGAAGCCGCGCGCAACATCGTCTCCGCAACCTTCTCCAAACGGTGCGCTGTAACGCAAACGCTGGCGATGTCCGTTCCCGCGACGATACTGCCATGATTCTTCAGCAGCAAGGCTCCCGCCTTGCCCAAAGCGCGCGCGACTTCCTCCCCGCGCTCTGGTGTGGAAATACTTACTGCGCCGTTATCGAGCACCGGGAGCTTGCCGACGAATGCAGCACAGTCTTGGTCCAGTGGTTCTACGTCAATGCTAAGTGTGGCCATCAGAGTGGAGGCCACCGGATGGGCATGCAGCACGCAACCGACATCCGGCCGCGCCCGGTAGATTTGTGCATGGATCGGCCATTCGCGGACCGCGCTGCGCTCGTCTGCGGGGCCGTCCACACGTTTCCCGTTGAAATCGATAATGATCAGGTCGCGGGACTCGAGGCGCCACCAACTTACCGGCCGCGGCTTGATGAGAATGCGTTGCTCGTCGAGCCGCGCGCTCAGATGCCCACCGAGTCCGTCTCCGGCCGCTTTGACGGCGTAGAGAACTTTGCACGCCTGCACCAGACCTTCACGAAGCGCCGATTCGGAGTTCACTTAAACCTCGGCCTTCAGCAAATCCCGCGCGCCTTCGTCGAATTCGACATCCCGCTTCAGGAGCAGTGAAGCGGAGCGAACCCAGTAGACGTCGCCATGCTGTGCGGCGAACGGTTCGCGCGATTGTGCGAGTTCCCGGATTTCTTGGAGCAGCACGCGGCGCATGGCGATGATTGCCGTGTCGCTGGTGCCCAGGCGTTCCCGCGTGCGGTCGACAATGGGCGACATGCTTTCCTGAATCGCCTGATCCTGCGACGCGAAGCCATGAATGCCAGTCATGGAAGTGGTTCGCTGCTGCTCGCGATCCACCAGGTACAGATTTTCCTTGTTGCGCACGGGCTTGAAAGTGACGGGATCCACACGCGTATGAACGAAGGTTTCATCCCGGATCATATCCATGTCGTCTTTAGAAAGCGGGGCATCAGGATTCCAGCTCATCGACCAGACCCAGCAGGTCTGGTCGTCCCGCGGCACCCAGGAGTGCCCGTGAATCGAGTGGCCCGCTTGATACGGGATCATGGTATGGCTGGGCACAAGGAACTGAGTCAATCGCCAATAGTAGCGGTCTTCTTCGGCTTTGCGCCGCACGGCAACGATCAGGCCGTAATCCGTCTTCTTCACGGTGAACCAGGGCGCCTTATCCAGTAGATGATATTTCGCTCGCAGATTGTTGCTGTTCTTCACCTTCTCGACGTAAGAATCGGTCACGCGGAATGCGTCCACGCTGGCGTGAAGAAAATTCGAGTGGCTGGAGTCGATGCCGCCCTCAATGGCTTGCAGATAGTTGGTTTCCTGCAAACGTTTGGAGATGTAACGGTGACTCTCCGGAACGCGTGCCCACTCGAGCTTGGGCAATTCGGGCTGGAGTTCCGGCGGACCCATGTAGACCCAGACCAGGCCACCGTACTCGCGCGTGGGATACGCCGAAGTCCGCACTTTATTTTCAAATCGATATTCCTGCGGTTCATTGGGCATGTCCACGCAGGTGCCATGGACGTCGAATTTCCAGCCGTGATACACGCACCGCAGACCGCACTCTTCGTTGCGCCCCCAAAAAAGGCTGGCCCGCCGGTGCGGACAGAACTCATCCAGCACGCCTACCTGGCCGTTTGTGTCCCGGAACGCAATCAGGTCTTCCCCGAGCAGCCGGACCCTGACCGGAGGACTGTCGGGAGACGGCACCTCCGTCGGCAGCAACGCGGGCAGCCAAAACCTGCGGAAATAATCGCCCGCGGAAGTCCCCGAACCCGTCTGGGTCAGCAGTTCATTTTCTTCTCTTGAAAGCATGTCTTCACCATCCAGTTCCGGGCTACAGAAAGGTTCGCAGGAGCACGGCTGCTTCAGCAGGGCGGCGGTCGGCTACCAGGTCATGCGCCTTGTGCGCGCCTGTGTGCAGCCGTTTTACTGCTTCGCGCTGGCTCGAATCTGGCTCGTTCACCAGAAAGAAACCCGTGATTGACCAAATCGCATCGAGTTCGGCCTCGCGGTAGACCAGATGCTCAAACTCAGTGGAAACATCCAGGTGCGCGATGATGCTCCAAAGAGTATCTGCCGAAAAATTCGTGACGGGAACAATGTGCTCCGGGTTCACTTCGCTCCGTTGCGTACCGTTTTGTCCGTTCAGCTCCATGGCAACACCGTAACATGAACGGCTCCGGATGCACCTTGCCCGCCGACGGATCGGACAGCCATGTCTACTTCCGCCAGTCCGAATCGATGCGTGGCCATCAGATGTAATGGGAAGCGTCCCGAGGCAATGAGTCGCAACGCCAGTTCCACCGACTCGTAGCTGTGCCCACGACAGGGCCGCAACGTCAGTCGGCCTGCCAGCAGTTTACTGATCAGGAAATCCGCCGGAGTCGACGGCGGGGCTACCGCGAACAAAATCGTCCCGTTCTTGCGAGTCGCCTGCATCGCCTTAACCAGCGTTTCCGCGCCGCCCGCGGTATCTATGGAAATGTCGACGCCACGGCCGGCGGTATACGCTCTCACGCGTTCCGCGAGATCCTCTCGTTCCACGTCGATGGTATGGTCCGCGCCCAGCGCTCTGGCGATTTCTAGCCGCTTCCCATCCCGGCTCAAACCGCTGATCATCACGCATTCCGCGCCAGCCACTTTTGCGGCCAGCACGCAGGCCAAGCCTTGCTGGCCCGGCCCCTGGATCAGGACTGTTTTGCCGGGCCCGGCGCGTCCTTCGAGGTACGTCCATTGGATTCCGTTTCCTAGCGGAAGGCACATGGCGGCAAGTTCGGCGGGCATGTCTTCGGGCACGCGGTGGAATACCGAATTCGGATGCAGATATTGGAATTGGCTAT
The DNA here is from genome assembly GCA_963705015.1 of Terriglobia bacterium. Lineage (GTDB taxonomy): Bacteria > Acidobacteriota > Terriglobia > Acidiferrales > UBA7541 > Palsa-360. The sequence goes on along the minus strand of CAVPIN010000002.1, from coordinate 1,666,402 downwards.
AGCCGCCCCACAATCCCGGCGCCTCGGAAACCGGAGTGGTTCCGTAGCGAAGTGCGCCCGGCCGCCTCGCCTCCGTCTGATCGCACAAGCGAAATTCGCCGGACCGGCAAAGGTCGCAATGCCCGCAGGGCAAATACTCCTCGAGCGCGACGCGGTCGCCCTCCCGAAGTCCCCACCGCTGCGCGGCGATGGGCCCGATCCGGTAGATCCGCCCGACGGTTTCGTGGCCCATGATTCGCGCGGGGCGATCGGCCTGATACGCTTGCCAATCGCTGCCGCAAACTCCGGTCGCTTCGACTCGGAGAATGCCTCCGTCCGGCGGAATGGCCGGAAAGGGGTACTCTCGGACTTCGGTTTTCAGCGCTCCAATTGTGGTTGCGGCCAGGACTTGCTCGAGCATGGATGCTCCCTGTTTAGTATCGTAGGACGAAAGACCTGAACCAGACAACAGCAAGTTCGTAGCGCTCAGACTCTTAAGCACGAGGAAGGAAATACACAGCGGCCTTTTTCACGGGACACGGAGATACAAATTCAGTTCATGTGGTGAGCCTACTTCACCGGCGGCATTCGGGAAGGAACCCCATGTTTCTTGAGCTCTTCCTCGAATAACGCGCGGACTGCCGGATCTTCATCGTCCACCATATTTCCGCCGTCGTGGGTGCTGACCGTGTTGAGGCGGTGCGTGCGGCCGCCCCCGCCAATTGCTTCCGACCAGTACTTGGCTCCGGCCCATTCCGTGGCCATGTACTTGGCAGCTTGATTTCCCGTATTGAAATGTTGATGGAACCAGCGGTCGGGAGGAACAAGCAGGGTTCCATCTTTCCAATCGATCCGCATCTTCTGGCGGCCTTCGGAGTACCGTGGGTTATCCGTCCAGTACAGCGTGTAGCCCACGCCATTGAGAGAAAGGACGTGCGAGCCGGGTCCGTGCCGGTGCGCCCGTTTGTAGGTTCCCACGTCAAACTCGGAGAGATGCGTCTGCATCGTATTGTTCGAGAGACACATCTCCACGCTGCGATTCGAAACGCCGCGCGCTTTCGAAGTGTACAAATCCACGTGATCGACGTCGGGGACCAGACCCGACTCCACTAAACGGACATCTCCGAGGTCTCCAGCCCCAAATGTTGCCGCCGTCCCGGTGGCCTTGAATTTGGCCGGGTTCATCACGAAGAAGTCGCGCTCGTCGTTGTAGCGGTCGCGAAACACAAACTCATTGTTGAAGATGAAATCGAGGTTGTGGAACAAGTCCATCATCAAGGGCAGATCGTTAAAGGAGATCAGCTTGACGGGCGTCTTTCCTGTGTTCTTGTGTACGCGCCAGGTATTTAAAGGTGGTGAAAAGAGACTTTTCTTCGCCCACTTGAAAGTTTGCGTGTGGGCGCGCTCATGCCAAACCGTCGTCTCACCCTCGCCGTCGAGGACATACAACGACTCCTCGAACATGCAGCGCACCGGACGCGTGCTTTGTCCCGGCGCGAGTTCCATCACATAGGCCACGTCGACCCCTTCGGCCCCTTGCACGTTGAGGAATGCGGCACGAACGCCGAAGCGCTTCCAGTCTTTCAGCTCTACCGCGCGCACATCGTCAATAAAATATCCGGTGTGAACCGGGATGGCTTCACTCTCACCCCACTGATTGAAATATGTGCGAAGGCTGTAGGGCGTGAAAGGGAAGTCTTCGTGCGAACCCTTGGGGATATCGGCGCCGGCAGCGACGCTATCAAGGATGGATTCGGCCGTGACCGCTCCGAATCCGTATCCCGCGACCTGGCGCGCGAAATCGCGGCGGGAGATGCCACCCCTCACCAATTTTGCGATTAATCGTCTCATGGTCGGCTCCTTTTCATCGGAGATTCCGCGGGCGTGCCGCGGGCAGCGGGTTACACCTCGTGCGAATGATCGCCGTCGTGAGGATGGCTGTGCGTGTGGCCGTGGCCGTGCGAATGGCTGTGACCCGGGTGGTCGCTCTCGTCGAGGTTATGATGCACTTCGGCCGCGGCGACTCCAGCCTTCTTCAATTCTTCCTCGAAACGTTTCTTAATCCGCGGGTCTTCTTCCTTTGGCTCAATCTGCTGCACATCGAGCGGTATGCCCAGGCGCTTGGGGAAATCGCCTTCGGTCATAGCAAAGTATCGCGCGGGAGTATTTCCTGTGTTGAAGTGCTGGTGCCACCAATAATAGGGCGGCGAAACGACCGAGCCTTCCTGCCAATCCAGCTTCACCGACTTGGATTCATCCAGGCCATCTTTTCCCGCCAGCGAGAAGCCTTTCCCGTTCAGCGTGAGGATGATGGCTTCGTAGGGATGCCGGTGTCCCAGTTTGTACGAACCGACCTCGAATTCCGACGCGTGGGGCTCCAGGATGGTCTGCCCGGCCATTTTCCAGAAGATGCTGCGATCGCCTCCGCCGCGTTCCTTCCATTCCACGAGTTCCGTCTCGCGCATGTCCGAAACGAAGTTGGCCTCATCCCAGCGCTCTTCGATCCGTTTTTTCTTGGTGTAGTAGTCGGGAGAACCGTCATACCGATTAGTAAACTCGTACGGAAGATTATTGATCAGTTTAAGGCTGCCGAAGAGTTGCAGCATCAGCGGGAAACTCGTAATCGCCAGAAGGCGCGCCGGATGCGCCGAATCCGCATTGTAGTGGCGATGCACCGCGTTGAGCGGAATGGCAAACAGACTGCCCTCGCCCCATTCCACTTTGCCCGCGTGCGGGCCGTGGCCGATGATCGTGTAGCCCTTGCCCTTTAGTCCAATCAGGTTCTGCTCGTAGAAGTTGTGCCGCGCGGCCAGGGCTTTGCCGGGAGGGATTTCGTAGATCACGCCATCCATGTGCACGTTTCCGGAAAAATTCAGGTAGACGCCGCGCCCCTCCACTTCCGGCCACGGAAAAACTTCCTGGACGCGCGCGTCCCGTATGGAATAGCCCTCCACCGTGGGAATCTTCGTATACTTGATCCAGCGGCGATAAAAGTTACGCTCGACGCGGCCACCGCCGCCAATGTTGGATGGACTGTAGGTAGTGGTTTGGTCGGGCAGTTGGTCTATGTCCAGGTCTTTTTGCTTGCCCGCGTCTTTCCCCGCGCCCGTCGGGGCGCCCTTCTGAGAAGGAGTTGCCTGCGGTTCCACGGCGCCTGCGACTGTGCCGGCCAGCAATGGCAATCCTGCCGCGGTCGCCGATACTTTTTCGAGGAACGATCGTCGCGAAACGATGCCGTTGAACAGATTGTCCAGGAATTCGCTCATTTTGATTCACCTCTAACTGGCCCAAAAATTCCGCGCCGAATCGCTCCGCTGCCTCGCGTGGCGAACGTGTCGAGGCTACGATACACTTGCACGGGGTTGACAGGCAACACCTGACAATCCCGCGCAGTAGGGTTTTGTAGGACAGGCACTCTTTATCCCGAGCCCCTGCGAGGGGCTGCCTGTCGCTTTATTTGGGGCAAGATCAAGCCGGACAGACAAGAGTGTCTGTCCTACCCAGCAAATTGAGTCAGTGCCCCTTCCGCGCAGCTAGTATCGAGAATGGGCGAGTGCTGGTCCGGAGACGGAGGGAGATCGCGCACCATGGCCAAGTTGCGGATTTCGCTGGCGTGCTGGGACTACGACAGGACACGCGCGCTGCTCGATGGACGCGTGCAGGTCGACGGCGTTGACCTGACGTATTTGAATCTTCCCGTCGAAGAAACATTCTTCCGGATGCTCCGATATCAGGAGTTCGACGCCGCCGAAATGTCGCTGTCGTCCTACGTGGTGTCCCTGTTTTCGGACCATCCGCCATTCGTTGCCATCCCGGCGTTTCCTTCGCGCTCCTTCCGCCATTCCAGTATTTACATCAATCGCCACAGCGGCATCCGGGAGCCCAAGGACTTGATCGGGAAGCGCATCGGGATGCCCGAATATCAACTGACCGCGCAGGTGTGGATTCGGGGAATTTTGAGCGACGAGTATCAGGTGCCCGTTGCCGGCGCCACCTACTTCACCGGCGGCCAGGAACAGCCCGGGAGGCCGGAAAAAATAAAACTTTCCCTTCCGCCGGAAATCCACGTGGAGCCGATCGGCGCCGGAAAAACCCTTTCCCAAATGCTGGACGCGGGAGAGATCGATGCACTGTACTCGCCGCGCATGCCTTCGACGCTTCATCATGGTTCGGGCAGCGTGCGGCGCTTGTTTGAAAATCACTTTGACGTCGAGCGCGAATATTTCCAGAAGACTCGCATCTTCCCGATTATGCACACGGTGGTGATCCGGCGCGACGTGTACGAAAAGAACCGCTGGCTTGCCCAATCTTTGTATAAGGCCTTCGCGCGAGCGCAGCAGGAAATCTACAAAGATTTGTACGAGACGGCGGCCTTGAAATACATGCTACCCTGGCTGATTCAGCACGTCGAGGAGACGCGCCGCATCATGGGCGATGACTACTGGGCGTATGGACTCGAGCCGAACGTGAACGTGCTGGAAACTTTTTTGCGTTACTCGTACGAGCAATGGCTCTCGAAACGCCTCCTGAACCCTCGTGAACTCTTTGCGCCTGAATCACTTGAGTCGTTCAAGATCTGAGCGCCAAGGGATTTATTGCATCATTAGGTTTCGTCTGCGCACCTGCCCTCCGATCGCCACACACGAATTTGTTTTTTCTGGATCGAGCCAGACGCGCGTATTACTATAACTCCTTGAAATCATCATCCGCAGTCGGATGTACGCTTCCGAAGGAGTACTTATGGTGACCATCACCGTCAATGGAGCGCGGCGTGAGATTCAGGCCCCCGAAGACACGCCGCTTCTGTATGTGCTGCGAAACGATCTCAATCTTACCGGGCCGCAGTTCGGCTGCGGATTGATGCAGTGCGGAGCGTGTTCGGTCCTGCTCGATGGCAAGGAAATCCGTTCCTGTGCGACGCCAGTCTCGTTCGCGGCCGGGAAGGAAGTCACGACCCTCGAGGGCCTGCCAGCAAGATGGGCGCAGCAGAAGGGCCTATCGCCCGCTGAGGCGGCCAAGACGCTCCACCCCATTCAGGAGGCGTGGATCGAGGAGCAAACTCCGTTGTGCGGATTCTGCCAGAACGGCATGATGATCAAGGCCACCGAGTTGCTGGAGAGCGTCGCGTCGCCGTCCCTCGCGCAAATCAAAGAGGCGTTTACGACCTCGGGACCGTCGCCGCACCTGTGCCGTTGCGGCAGCTACATCGCCATCATCGAAGCGGTGCAGCGCGCGGCCGCCACCATGGGCAAGAGCGAGGTGAAGCGATGAAGACTCAGAGCGAGAAACCGGTCAAGGTTCCTGGCGCCACGCTGACGCGCCGTCAATTTGTCAAAGCGGGCGGCGCGCTGTTCGTCGGCTTCGGCGTTGTGGGCTCGAGTGTCTGGGAAAAGTCCGCCAAGGCGGCTGCCCCCACCAACACGCTGGACCCTGCGCTTCCCAACTCGTGGATCGAGATTCATCCCGACAACACGATCCTGATTCGCACGGGCAAGAGCGATTTCGGCCAGAGCACAACGTTCACCGCGTACCGGCAAATCGTAGCCGAAGAGCTGAGCGCGCGGTTCGAGGCCATTACTCAAGTGGTGATGGGGGACACCGACCGCACGCCGGACGGCAGCGGCGCCTTCGATTTTCTCGGCAGCGGAACCCCTAATATTCGCAAAGCCGCAGCCTATGTTCACCAGGCCTTGCTCGATCTGGCGTCGCAGCGCCTCGGCGTTCCCAAAACCGAGCTTTCCGTGAAGGACGCCATCGTTTCCGGTGGCGGCAAGAAGATGTCCTACGGAGACCTGGTAAAAGGACAGCAACTGAAGCTGACGATTCCTGTTAGCGGCAGCCTGACCAGCATTTTCGGGTTGACGGTCCTGGGCAACCCGCCCATGAAGCCCGTCAGCGAGTACACCGTGATTGGCAAATCCTATCGGAACACCGTCACACATTCGAAAGTTACTGCGCGCGAGACCTGGGCGACCAGTGTGCGCCTGCCCGGAATGCTGCATGGGCGGATGGTGCACCCGAAGACGCTGGGATCGACGCTGGTGTCGGTGGGAACTTTGAACAAGACGCGCTTTCCGAATGCGCGTGTCGTTGTGAAGGGCAACCTCGTTGGAGTTGTTGCGCCCACGGAATGGGAAGCTATCCGCGCCGCGCAGCAGGTGGCCACCGACACGAAATGGACCGATTGGAAAGGTCTGCCCGGCCACGCGAATCTCTTCAAACACCTGAGAGACAACGCCGACTGGACCACCACGCCGGTGACGAACAGCGAGAAAAACAAAGGTGAAGCACCGCCCGCCCTGGCAGCCGCTGCAAAGAAACTTTCCGCGACCTATGAACTTCCCTTCATGAAGCATGCGCCCATCGGGCCGACCATGGCCATAGGAGATGTTCGTCCCGACGGGATGGTGCACATTCACACGCACAATCAAAATCCCCAGGCGCTTCGCGGTGAAATCGCGCTGATGCTCGGCACCACGCTCGATCATGTGGTCGTGCACACCTACACGGGCGCCGGCCACTACGGAAGATCGAATGGAGGAAACGCGGGCGCGGAAGATGAAGCCGTCATCCTCTCGCAGGCCGTCGGACACCCGGTGCGCGTGCAATGGATGCGGGGCGAGGATTTTCAGTGGTCCACGCAATCCTCGGCGGCATATTCAGACGTCGAATTAGGACTGGACGCCAACGGCAAGATGATCGCGTATCAAATCGACCATTACATGCCCGCGATGCAGGACGACCGGCCGGTCGGCGCGCTGATCGCAGGCCTACCGACCATGGCTGCTCCGGACGTGCAAGCTCCTCCGGGCTCGGTAGGCTCGACGGTTAACGGACTTTCCGATCCCTGGCTCTATGACGGCGTCAGCAATCTCGCCGAACGCGGCCACGGCACGTTCCAGATCGGTCAGAAAGATTCGCCCCTCGCCGTCGGATTGCGCGATCACAGCATGCGCACGCCGGGACAATTCCAGCAAAATTTCCCGCGCGAGCTGGCCATCAGTGAGGCCGCGGCGCTCGCGGGCGCCGACGCCATCCAGTTCCGTATCGACCACGCCAAAGAAGACCGCGTGATCGGCGTGCTCAAGGCGGTTCGCGACGCTTCAGGATGGGATACGCGTTCTTCTCCGCGAGTCGATCCGGTCTCGACCGGCGCGACGCCGGTGCGCGGCCGCGGCGTTTCGGTGATGTTCCGCTCGGGAACCTACTGGGCGTGCGTGTGCCAGATCGCCGTTACTCCCAGCACAGGAGCGATCGCGGTGGAAAAATACACCATCGCAGTGGACCCCGGCATCGTCATCAACCCCATGCAACTCAAACGGCAGGTGGAAGGCGGCGCGATGATGGGGATCAGCGAGGCCTTATTCGAGGAAGCCACGTTTGATGAGAGCGGGATCACCAACCGTGACTGGCTGACCTACCCAATCCTCAAGATGAGCGATGTTCCCGAGATCAAAGTTGTGCTGCTGCACAAGCCGGAAGTCGGGAGCTACGGCGGGGGATCGGAAGCGGCCAATGCCCTCGCCGCGCCCGCAATCGCCGCAGCGATCCACGACGCGACGGGGAAGATCGTGCGGCGCCTGCCGCTAAAGCCCGCGTATGTGCAAGCGGTTCTCAAAGCCTGACGATTGGCCGAAGTCCCGGAGGGACGCCACAACGTAGCCCACCGTGGAAACGGTGGGAGACCCGTCGGAAGTGTGCGCGAGCCCCGGCAGGGGCGACACAGGGTACGGAATTCAGGCATATCTCTAATGACAGTGGGTGATTGCGCCCCTTGTGCCGCCCCTCCGGGGCTCGACCCGTATTCACATGTATTTGGACGGGGACATGCCTGACAGTTTAGACCGGGCACATTCCTGACACTTTTGATTCTTTTGCTTCGAGGGGATGGGGTGCAGGGGAAGGGGAAGCTTCCCCTTCCCCTGCACTCGCCTGACAGGAAACCGCGCGCAAGGGCAAGATTGTCCGCCGGTGGCTATCAAAGCGTGCAATCGGAAACGCGGCAAAGTACACCGTGTAAATCCGATCATCCACCGGCAGCAAGCCAATGGGCTCCCCGATCAGAGTCTCGCTCAGAAACACGTGCTGGTGTTTCCAGGAAAAATTGCCTCGCAGCCCTACGCGCCGCACCCGCATGGCGCTGCCGTATTCCGGTTCGCGCACTCGTGCCGGGTACCATCGCGGCGACCGCGTGTACACCGCGCTCGGCGTTTGCATCCCCAGCGCTTCGTGCGGACGCTCCTGGTTATACTCGCGGCGAAAATGATGAAACGCTCGCTGCTGCCCGCGTGTGTTCTCCGCCGGTGGCGAGGCCGTATCCTGTTTCAGCGTGCGATGCATGCGCTCATGCCGTCCGTTCTGTTCCGGATGTCCCGCTGCGATGCGTTCCGGCACAATCCCCAATTTCATCCACCACACCGATAGACGCGACAGCCCCGCGACCGCCCGCGAGGCAAATGGCGGACCGTTATCGGTTCGCATGGCCCCCGGCAGGCCGTACTCGCGAAAGGCCGCCTCGAAGACCGCCTGCACGTGCTCCCCGTTGGTCTTGGCCACATGCTGACAGCGCAGCAAGTAGCGGCTGTGCGCGTCGCTGATCGTCAACGGATCGACGCGTTCGCCGTCTTGCGTTCGGAACCAGCCTTTGAAATCGGCGCACCACACGCGGTTGGGCGCATCGGCCGAAGCAAACGGCTGAGTGTAGGGCGGTGCGCGCCGTCGTTTCTTGCGCGGCACCACCAACCCTTCCCGCGCCAGCATGGCACCGATGGTGCTCGCCGCCGGCCACAGCGTCTGCGGAGTTTCCCGCTCCAATACGCGTTTCAGTTTTCGCGGACCCCAACTCATGTGCGCTCGCCGCAGCTCCAGCACCGCCTCTTCGATTCGCTCCGGCGTCTGATTCGGATGACGCTCGGGCGCCCGGTTTCGGTCCTGCAGCGCCTCCAGCCCTCCTTGCTGGTACCGCCGCAGCCAATAGTAACCGGTCTCCCGCGCGACCTCATAAATCTCACATAAGTCGGTCATCGTATACAACCCGCGTTCACGCTCCAACACGAACCGCATTCTTTCGTCCATCACACTGCTCGCTTTCCAGGGCATCTCGTAGTTCTACACGCCCTGTCAACTTACAGTGTCAGGAATCTCCCCGGTCTGCTTTGTCAGACATGTCCCCGGTCTGTACCCATGGCTTTCCCACACCTTCCGGTGTGGGCTACGTCGTTCCGTGCCTACGGCACTCTTGGCGATCTGAAAATATTGCACCACCTTCGCACAATCGCGATTTGCGTTTGCGAGGCGCGGGCGGGTAGCATCAAGCTTTCACCCGGCGGCAAACGCTTAGCCATTGGAGGCCCCATGTCCATTCGACCCGTGAAGCGGCTCATCAAATCCAAACCAACCATTGAAGGCGCGGGGGTGCACCTGCGCCGCGCGTTTGGTTTCGGCAACACGACCGATTTCGATCCGTTTCTGCTGCTCGACGATTTCCGCAACGACGTTCCGGAAGATTACCTCGCGGGTTTCCCGTGGCATCCCCATCGCGGCATCGAAACCATTACCTATGTCCTCGCCGGAACCGTGGAGCACGGCGACAGCATGGGCAACCAGGGCGCCATTGCCGCCGGCGACATTCAATGGATGACCGCAGGCAGCGGAATCATCCACCAGGAAATGCCCAAAGGCGATCGGGACGGCCGAATGCACGGCTTCCAGTTGTGGGCCAACCTGCCCGCGTCGCTCAAAATGATGGCGCCGCGTTACCAGGAAGTGAAGGCGCCGGAAATTCCGGAAATCGTGGACGACGACGGCACGCGCGCCCGCGTCGTGTGCGGCACCTTCTGGGGGAAAAAAGGCCCGGTCGAAGGCATCGCCGCCGATCCCGTGTACATCGATGTGTCGGTGCCTGCGGGCAGGCGCAAGGCGCTGCCAGTTGAGACCACGCGGCACGCGTTCGCCTATGTGTTTGCAGGCTCAGGAAAATTCTGCAACGCGTCCGGCCCGCTCGAGGTGCCCACCGAATCGGTCGGTTGGCTGGATACCACGCCTCCCAAGGATGCCGAGGACCGCTCGCTGGTCCTCTTCGATCGCGGCGACGAAGTGGTTGTGCAAGCCGGCGAAGACGGCATCCGCTTTCTGCTCGTCTCAGGAAAACCTCTGGAGGAGCCGGTCGCGTGGTACGGGCCGATCGTAATGAACACGCAGGAACAATTGCAGGAGGCATTCAACGAGCTTCAAAAAGGGACGTTCCTCAAGGCGGGAAAGCGGCGCTGAATTGCGGAGCGGGTAGCCAGATTTTGTGACGCGGGTTAGAAGTTGCATATCAGGTGATGCGGAATGGGAAATACAAAGGGTCCCTACAATGCGGAGTTTCCCGCAGGCTCGATGGTCCGCACTGCTTCACGTGAATCTCTCGAGAGCTTCTTGAGAGCATGGAAACTTCACAACCCATTAGTGCCCGAACAGTTGGAATTTGCCAACACGGTTGCCAAGGTCGAAAAGGTATTTTTCTATCATGGCGGTGATGAACTCTATCAACTAGAGGGGATACAGGGCATTTGGCACGAGCAGTGCCTGAGTCCCGCGACATAAATAGAAGAGGAACGGCGGGTGGCCCGGGCTTCGATTTTGAATTTCAGGGTGCCCCGTCCTTCGTTTTTGGAAGGGCGGGGGTCTTTGTCGGCGCCCTCCTCAATTGAATCAACCGACAGGATCAACGCGCACCAAGCCGGGGTCCCGCCTTGCGTAGAATGAGAAACTGCTCCAAGGCCAGTCCTTTGGATGAGCGACCAGTTTTCGCTTCACCGGATTCAGGTGCATGTAGTGGAGCTTCTCGACTTTCTTCTTCTGACTCCATACGTTGAAATCGTAAAATCTGGGTTCCCAGAATTGCGGTAGGCCGTGGTCAACACCACCGGATTGAAGATTCAATTGAGGGGCGGAAATGCGCGTGTGGAGGTTACAACGCAGGTATCGTGAAACGCGCTGCTTCAAGATCTGCAGTACCGTCGAGGGCGTGCCCTTCGGTGGTTCACCGATAAGCAAATGGACGTGTTCGGGCATAATGACGTAACCCACGAGCGCAAAGCCGTAGCGATCACGCACCTCACCCAGAATCTTGACTAAGACATTTCTGGATCCAACCGTGCCCAATAATGGCAACCGCCTGTAACAACTGAAGGTGATGAAGTGGAGATGTCCTTGTCCGTAGCGGCGTGTTAATCCCGAGGGCATAAACCCTCCAACCAAGAACCCCGCCCTTGAAAAGCGTCAAGGACGGGGCACCCAAACTTCGTATCCTAACTCCAAGCTGACTTAGGGAAAGGTATTGTTTGTCCTCGTGAAGATGCCGGAAAGAAATCGACGGCCGGGCCGGCCGCCACCCACTGCTGACCCACCAAAACTCTGAAACACATTTTGCAGCAAAGTCGTCTACAATCTGTGTGACAAGCAAGGCCTGTTCCGCGGCGGGCCTTGCGGACTAGATTTTGGGGAAGGTGGCACACCATGCGGCGGGTTTTGGTCCTGGTCCTGACAGGGATGTTTCTGGCGTCGGCGGTTGCGTGGGGAGGGCAGGATTCCGCGGCCCCGGTTTCTTCGATTTCAGACCATCGGACGGCCCAGGACACCGCGCGCGACTGCGGCGGTTTTTCCGATGCGATCCGCGTGGCAATGCTCGCGGTGGAAAGTGACCGGCGGGACCTGGCAGGAACAACGGACGCGGGCGGCGCGAACGCCATGCGAACCGCCAGCGCTACCGTGAGCGATTTGCAGCAGGATGTGAAAAATCTGGAACAAAAGGAATTGGATTTCGAGCAATGCGCGGACTCCGGCGATCCTCCAGGTGATTTGCACGACCCGCAAAATTTCTGCTCCATCGAACGACTCTTCCAGTTTCAAATGAATCATGACGGCGAGCCTGAGCGCGACGTTCCCATCTGGCATTTGCCAGGCAGCGCCGCGTTTTTTTACGAGGCGGGCATGACCATTGATGCCGATGGCGCGCCGAACGCCTATCATCCCGACAACACGGGTCTCGATGATCTGGCGAACGCTGGGGCGCCTGGAAACTGGCAGGGGCTGGCCAAAGATCCCGACGGCGAGCCTTATGTGCAGGGGCCGAACGATCCATTCCCCGGTTATTACGTTTCCGCCACAGCGCTGGCCGATCGAACCAAGCCCGTGAACGATCCTACACGCTATGTGGATGCCTCGAAAATCCCCTTCATTGTGTTGCCCGGCTCCATGGCGCGCGAAGTCGGCGCCCGGCCGGGAGATTTTTCCGCGGTGATCAATCTGAACAATGGCAAGAGTTCCTACGCAATTTTTGGGGATGTAGGTCCCTCCGACAGGATCGGCGAAGGTTCGGTGGCGCTGGCAGAAAATCTTGGAATCCGATCCGACGCGCGCAATGGCGGGGCGCGCAGAGGCATTTTGTTCCTTGTTTTCCCCGGCTCTGGAAATGGCCACCCGCGGACAATCGAGGAGATCAATTCCGAAACGGATACGCTGCTGCAGACATGGGGAGGAACCTCTCAATTGACGGCATGTACCGCGCCGCCTTCTCCCCGTCCGTTCGCCGGAGACCGAAACGCAAATTGAATAGCGTGGGTGGAGGGATCCCCTTGCAAGATGAAAAACTTCTGCGCGAGCATCTCGTCGACCTTCTCACTGGCCGTGATGCGCACGTCGATTGGAAAGCCGCCTTTCGCGGGAATCTCCCCCAAGCTCCGCGGAGTCCGTCCCGAAGGGATTCCCTATTCCGCCTGGGAATTGCTCGAGCACATGCGCATCGCGCAGTGGGACATTCTAGAATTTTCGCGCGACGCCAAGCACGTCTCACCGGACTGGCCTGCCGGGTATTGGCCGGGAACTCCCAAACCGCCCAGCGCATCGCGTGGGACAAGAGCCTGAAATCATTTGCGCGAGACCTTGCGGCGATGAAGAAACTGGTCGCCAATCCAAGACCGACCTGTTCGCCACCATTCCCCACGGCACCGGGCAAACCATTCTGCGCGAAGCCCTGCTGGTCGCGGATCACAACGCATATCATCTGGGCCAGGTCATCCTGATTCGCCGGCTGCTGGGCGCCTGGAAAGAAAGTTAGGCGCACGTAGGCATATCTCGCCGGAAAATCCTGGCAGGTTGCTGGAAATATCGAAACGCCGTCATCTCTGAAAGCGCTATTGTCAATGCAAATCCCAGTGAAGCGGGTCGTACCGAGTCATCTCTTCGCCCTGACAACGGGGCATGGAGTTATTCGCCAGGGGTGTCGCATTCATTCCGCGATCCCAGTAAGGGATCATGACGGGCATCGCGCTTACGCCTGGCTGGTCCGACCGCGACCAAGACTGGGGTCCTGATACATTTCTTTTTGCCGCAGCACGTGGAAGGCGGCTTCGGCCAGATGCCGCGCCACGGCTCCAATCGCTTTGGGATGTCCCTTGCGCTGACGCAGCCGCCGGTACAACTGGCTGACGTGCCGCTCCGGGCGCCGCGTATGATTCACCGCCACCGAGTTGGCCGCTTCGGCAAAGGCCCACTTCAAATACCGGTTCACGTCCGTGCGCAGCGGGCCGTAACGCACTTTCCCGCCGCTGGCGTGTACGCGTGGCGTGGTTCCCGCATAACTAGCCAAGTGCATGGCGCTGGGAAATCGCTGGACCTCTCCGATCTCCAACGCGATCGTCGCCGCCAGAATTACGCCCACTCCCGGCATGCTCAACAGCCATTGCATGGCCTCGGTGACTTCGACCAACTTCTCCAGTCGCTGCTCCAGTTCCCGCACCTGGCTGCTTACAAAATCCAACTGCGCCAGCAACTGCCCGCTCACCCAGCGCGTCTGCTCGGGCAAGCGCTGCAGATGGTTCTCCAGTTCGGCGCGTCCGCGTTTCCCGTAGGGATCACTGCATTCGCTCGCAGGCGTTCCCCACTTGGCCAGCGTGGCCGAAAGACGGTTCTTGAGCCGCGTGCGCTGCGCCACCAGCACCAGTCGCGTGCGGGTTAGCTCGCGCAAATCGCGCAGCGGCCCCGGCGGAATCCACACCGTGGGCAGCGTCCCGTTGCGCTGCAAACGATTCAACCCTTGCGCGTCCAGCTTGTCGGTCTTGTTGGTCTGCCCCATCATCAGCTTCGCTTTTCGCGGATGCACCAGCTGCGGCACCAGGCCGGCCTGCTCGATCTCATCAATAATCCAATACCAATTCCCGGTCGCTTCCACCGCCACGGCCGTCCCCGGCTCACTGCCGCTCAGATATTCTCGCACCGCCCCCGGAGCATGTTCCAGACGATGGCCACTGCTTTTTCCGGTCGAGTGGTCTTCCCGGTCTACCCAGCTGTACCGCTTATGCGAATCAAACGCGATATACTCACTCATGCGCGACTCCTTTCCTTAAAGGTTTCCCACCGACAGCGTATCGCTGTAGGCAGGAGTCGCGCTTTCATATTTTCATTCCGAGGCACGCTGCGTGCCGAGGAATCCCTCTTTTGTTGGATTTAAACCAAAGAGGGATTCCTCGCTGCGCTCGGAATGACGCGTTGAGGGACTTTTCCCCCAGCCTGCTTGCGATGAAATCCTGTTTTTTTGCAAAAAAGGACGCATCCATTTTGAATTGATCTGCGTCATATAGAGTGTAGTGCTCCGAGGGCTACTACGGTTTCGGGTCCTCTTCTGCATCCTCGTTACTCGATCGCTCACTGGGGCACCAATCATAATCAGGAAGGGAGAATTTTCCATTATGTCTAAACGTGTGTTGCAAATTCTTGCGCTCGCTGCCTTTGTCGTGATGATCCTTCCAGCGCAAGGCTGGAGCAAGCCGAAGGACTCGGTCAGCACGACCATTAGTGTCGGTACAAACGTAACCGTGAACAATAAGACGCTGGAGCCCGGCGATTATAAAGTTCTCGCAGAAGGGAACACCGCCAAATTTGAACGAGACGGTGACATCGTTGCCGAAGCTCAGTTTACTTGGAAGACGCTTTCCAGCAAGCCGTCGTATTCCGAAGTCATGACGGATCATAGTCGGATTACGGAAGTCGATTTCTCCGGAAAGACGCAAGCGATCGTATTTTCATCTAACCAGAACAGTGGCAACTGAAGCAGGTTGTTGATTTTGCCTGCCCGGTAAGTTCACGCGAACTACTGGTTGTTGCCCGGGCACTTCGCGTGACTTCTCGGTCAGCATGACGAATGGGCCGTTCCCGCTTGGATGGAAGGAAAGGGCCATCAGGTCGGATCGGCCCATTGATTTACGGCGATTCCCGGTCGTGGAGCGGCTAATCAGGGTACGTAGCCAGCGGCGGCGTCTTTCCTGGAGCCAGGGGGGTCCTCGACACATTCATGATCATGCCCAGCAGTGAGTAATAGCCGCACAATCCGGTGATGTCGATCACTCCCTTTTCGCTGAAGCGATTTACCGTTCGCGCGTACGTGGCATCGCTGACGCTCTGGTGGTGAAGCAGTTCCGTGACGAAATCGTGGATGATCTCTTCGTCCGCGGACATGCCCACCGGGCGGCGTCCCTCGGCAATCGCCGCGATGATTTCCGGTTTTACGCCCGCCTGCTTGGCGATCGATTCGTGCGCGTCCCACTCAAACTGTTGCGTCCAATGCCGCGCGGTCAAAAGAATGATGAACTCGCTGATGTTTGCTCCGAGCTTGGTATCGTAGCGCAGATACGCCCCTGTCTTTTGCAGCCGGCTCATGAATTCAGGGCTGCGCAGCAGCGGTATGAAGGGCCCCACCAATGCTCCCCGCGGCCCGGAGACCAATTCTTCGGCGGCCTTCTTTTGCGCGTCGGTCATCTTGTCCGCCGGAATCGGCGGCAGCCGATCCTGCGCAGTCTCGGCAGCCGCAGCCGCGGCGGGCAGGCCCAGCCCGAGCAGGGAAGTCCCCGCGAGCGTCGCCGCCCCGCCAAGGAACTCGCGCCGCTCGACCACCGGCTTGGTCGTGGAATGTTCCAGCTCTTTGGGTCGGTCCATGGGCGTTTTCTCCTCTGTATGCAAAATTGAATTGTGACCGCGCATCGAAAATCTCCGAGCCGGAGACTTGCGGGCATTATACGCGATTCGCAGGAATTTTCTTATGAGATGGCGATTTGCGAGGAAACTTCAGCAGCCCGCGAGCGGAGAAACGGCTAGCAGGTCCGGGCCCACGACAAAGGGAGTAATCGCCACGTTGGCCCCAAAACCTTTTGGACTGCCGCAGCCAGTCGCTGGCACGTCCTTCGGAGGGGTGTCTGCATAGGTCAGTCCCCAACCTGCCTGGAACACCCACACTCGGTCTCCGGGTTTTAAGCCGTAGACTTGCGCCGCCTTTTTAAATTCAATTTGAAGATTCTGGGGGATCAGCTTCCATACGGGGGGTTGCAGGACCGTGTAGCCAGCGCATTGGTAATGGCCGACGTCCCTACGATAATCTTCGTTTGGAATGGCTCCCGCGGAGCCGCAGAGATAGTAGGCCAGGGTCACACTGCTCTCATAATCCGCCAGGATTACATCACCGGGGGGCACCGATTGGTGAATATAGTTCATGGCGGCGGTCATCACACCTTTGGCCTGGTCTTGTTTCGGGATGCCCAGCTCGGTGGATTCCCCATACAGATTTGCAACTCCCATCAGGAGCACTGCCATCAGGAGCCCGGCCCAGAGCTTCTGTCCGGTGGCGGCGGCGAGAAAAAAGCTGATGGCCGCGATTGCAAAGGGGGCCAGGAAAACGGTATGGCGGCTTCCCACGTAGGGGTAAATTGTGGCGATGGAAGCGCCCCAGACAGCCAAAAAGGGCAGAAAGAAAAGGATTCCCAGGCGGCGTGGGCCAGGTTGTTCAGGCCGGGAGAGCAAATCCCTGAAAAAGAGAAATGAAAGTCCTGCGACAAAAAATAGAAGCATCGCCCGAGAGAGTTGCCGTTGACCAAACAAAAATAGAAAAATGTTGGAAGTATGGATTCGAGTAAAGGTGAAGAGGCTCACGCGATCGGGGCGAAAATAAGATTCATCGTACCCCGCACCCCACACCTCAATACTGTATTTGAGCTTGGAAATTTGAGTGACATACAGAAACGCGTAAATCGCCAGAGCTCCTACCTGGCCGCACGCCCACGCAATCATGACTTTACGAGGGGGGGCGTCATCCGCGATGCGCGCTAACGCATATATACCGATGGCCAAGGCGAAGAATGCCGCGGAGTAGTGGGAGAGAATCGCCAGATAGAGGAATACCGAAAACCCCCACATTTTTGGTACGGACTTCTCCTGGAATGCCCGCTCGAGAAAATACATGGCCGTAGCCATGCAAAATAGCAACAGAGCGTACTCTCGCACTTCGGCGGAGAGGGAAATGATGGCCGGGCAAAATGTGGCTACGACCAGGCCAATCATGGCCGCCGCCTTCCCCAAATCCGTGCCGATCCACTTGTAGAGGACCCAGCAAAAGGCCGTTCCAGCAAGCACGGAAGGCAAGCGCAGCACCAATTCGGACCGGCTCAGAAAATGGAGGATGTACAGTAGGGCATATATAAGCGGGGGGTGCGCATTGTTCAGGCTGGCCTTGTAGGCAAGCCAGGCGGAAGGCTGATTGATCATCAGGTAATGAAGAAGTTCGTCAGGATTGAAATAGCTTCTGCCGGCGACGCGCATCCTCCAAACAAAACCTACCGCAACCACCCCGAGCGCAACTGCGTCGAGGTGTCTGCCGAGCCAGTTCTCGACAGCATTGCCCCGTTCGGTAGCGCCCGGCTCAGGCATTTCGCGCGCAGGTGACTGCGGCGAATCCGGTTCCGCGTTGACGATCACCGTGGGGCTCATGGGTGTGTCATTGTCCTCTCGGGAAGATTTTCAGAAAGGGAGGCTTTAGAAATTCGGCTTTGGCAAGGAGCGGCTGTAATCACGAACTGGTACGCAAAGGCCCTCTTCCAGCAGCGCGTCAGCGCATAAACAATTTCGTGAATCGGAGCAAAAGCAGGTTTTCCTGTAAATGGAAAAACAATTTGCACCGGCAGCGGCGTCGGAATCACGCCCAGAACCCGGCAGTCCACATCAGCCATCATTTTCTTTAGACTTCGCAGCGTAAAAAAACGCATGTGCGTCCGGTCCAAAATTCCGCGTTCCATGTAGTCAAATTTGCCGAACAGCAGGCTCACACGAACGAGGAAGTTGGCGATATTCGGCACCGAAATAATAATTTTTCCCGATTCCTTGAGCGCCGGAATGCACCTTCGCAACACGGCCTCCGGGTCGCGTAGATGCTCCAAGACATCTGCGAACAAGATGTAGTCAAACTCGTTCCGGTAATGAAACGCGAATGATTCAATATCAGCCAGCTCGAAGGAATCGTAAAATGCCTTTGCTCTTTCCGCCGTCGCGACGTCGTTCTCGATCCCAGTTACCGAGTGGCCCTTCCCGCTCAAGATTTTTCCCAAATATCCGCTGGCGGTTCCCACATCAAGGATTTTGACCGGGGTATGTTCTCGCTCCAGCAGCTTCAGGATCCAGTAATGGCTGCTGTATTTGAAGGGCTTGAGTTCGTAGATGGCCGCATGCGCAGTGGAATCGCTCACTCCGCTCTCCGGTATCTGGATTGGAAGGATTCGAACTGCCGCAACTTGACAATGGACGCCTTGTGCAGAATGTAGCGGGCCAGGAGGAAGAGGATGCTCAAGCCATAAATCGTGCTGTCCACAAAACTGGCCTTGGAAGCTTCCGGGAAATATTTCGTCGGCACGGGCACTTCCTTGATTTTGAAGCCCAGATGAGTCGCCTGGACCAGCAGTTCCTGATCGAATACAAACTTGTCGGAGTTCAACGTGAAGGGAATTTCTTCCAGCGTCCGGCGGTTGTACGCCCGGTAGCCCGTGTGATACTCGGAAAGTTTCAAACCCAGCGTCCAATTCTCCAGCCAGGTGAGAAACCGGTTCCCCAAATATTTCCACCAGGGCATACCTTGCTCCATGGTGTTCCCTCCCAGGAATCGTGAACCCAGGACGATATCCGCCTCGCCAGCCTCGATCGGAGCCACAATTTCGGGCAGAAGCGTCGGGTCATATTGATAATCTGGATGGAGCATGACCACAATGTCGGCCCCCTCCTTGAGCGCCTCGGTGTAGCAGGTCTTCTGATTGGCCCCGTACCCAAAGTTGCGCGTATGCACGAAAGCGGTAAGGTGCAATTCCCGGGCGATCTCCAGCGTCCTGTCCGTGCTGCCGTCATCGACCAGGATAATCTGGTCTACGGATTGATGTGGGATGGCGTCATAGGTAATCCGCAGTGTTTTGGCGGCATTGTATGCCGGCATGACGACGACTATTTTGGGCGTTGCGACCGCTGCTTCTTGAACGGGCATGTGCGTCTCCCTGGGGGAATATCTATTAGACTCGCTCCCGTCCATACGTGTCTACTTGCGCTCAAGTCATAGAGTCTAATCGGCTAATAGCCCATACGGAGTCGGGCTGCCATGTGGCAAGTGAGCATCTCGCGGCCATCGATTTGCAAGGATTGAAAGATAAAGAATGTCACTCCACTGAAAACAGTTAGGGGTATAATTCCCGCATTCACGGGCTTATGGGTGAAATTCGGTCTGTAGATCCAGGGCGCCATCCGGGTAGCGCGTGGTAATTGGCGCAGGGTGAAAGACGGGAAAGTTCCGCTGACTGGGAGCCCGGAGATTTAGGGAGGAAGCATCGCATGAAATATCAACCGAAGCGCGTTTGCCAATTCGCTTTGATCGCCGGGCTTGCCGGATTCGCCAGCGTCGCAACTGCGCAACAGCAACCCGTGCCACTCAAGGTTGCGAAAATCAGGGACAACGTTTACTGGACGCAGGGAGGCGCTGGGGGCAACACGGGGATCATTGTTGGGACGACAGGCGTCATCGTCGTCGACACCAAGACGACGGTGGACTCATCAAAGGAAGTCCAGGCCGAAATTGCCAAGATCACACCGAAACAAGTGAACACGGCCATCGTCACCCATAGCGATGGAGATCATGTCAACGGACTCGCCGGTTTTCCTGATGGCTTAACCATCATCTCGCAGGAGAACTGCAAGAAGGAAATGGAAGCTTCCGCAGGTTCCCGCGGCGCCGCCCCGCAGGATCGTCTGCCCACAAAGACGATCGCCAAGGACGAAACCCTGACCATCGATGGTGTCCGCGTTCGGCTGCTGCACTGGGCGCCGGCACACACCAGCGGCGACCTGATCGTCTTCTTCCCGGCTCAAAAAATTGTGTTCGGTGGAGACCTCCTCGTCACCAATCGTCCTGACACGGGCATTCACCCCGAGAAGCACGGTTCACCGGCAGGATGGATTGAAAATGTCAAAGGGATGATCGCCCTTAACGCGGATACGTATGTTACCGGACATGGCGATCTGATGACCAAGGATGACGTCAGGAAAAAGCTGGCCCTGGTCCAGGACAAATATGACAAAGTCAAAGCGATGGTCGCGCAAGGCAAATCGCTTAACGACGTAAAGACGGCCATGGGCGAATCCACGGCTCCGCCCGTGCCAAACGCGCAAGGGAATCTGCCGGCGCCGTCCTTGACCGAGATCATGTACAATGAATTGTCGAAGAAGGGCTGACGGCCCTCAATTTTTTCGAGCCGAACGTAGCCGTGAAATTCGGGAAATTGTATTGACAGCAGATCGCCTTCGGGCGTATAGCATTGGCAAACTCATTTTGGGGGCTTAAGATGGCATGCAATGATTTGACGCAGCCCAGCACCTCGACTTCAAACCAAATTTCGCGAAGGGATCTCATCAAAAGCGTTATTGCTGCTGGTGCCGTCTCTTCGGCAAGCTATTTATTCAGGGTCCCTTCCGCGTTTGCCCAAGCGTCGGCTCCCGGCGCGGTCGAACGGCTGATCACACTGAATGTGAATGGTCAACAGCGCCGCGTCGACGTCATGAAGCAAGAGACCCTGGCGACGACTCTGCGATACAAGCTGGGTCTCACCGGCACAAAGATTGGGTGTGACCGCGCGGAATGCGGCGCCTGCACCGTGCTGGTGGACGATGTTCCGCACTACTCCTGCTCGATGCTCACGCACACCGTGCGGGGCAAGAACATCGTAACGATCGAGGGGCTGGCCAGCCCCAACGGCAAGCTCCACCCGGTGCAGCAGGGCGTCATTGACGAGCAAGGGTTCCAGTGCGCGTTTTGCATGCCCGGCTTTGTGATGGCGACGGTGGGATTCCTTAAAATTAACCCGAACCCCACGCGCGCCGAACTGGCGCACGGCATTTCGGGCAACCTGTGCCGCTGCCAGGATTACGAGAAGATCCTCACCGCCATGATGCGCGGCGCAGAAAATCTGAGGAAGGCTTAACCATGACTATCTCGACGAAGGGCAAACTCATCGGCAAGAACTACACGACCCCTGATCTCGTCGCCAAGGTGACGGGCCGGGCCAAATACGCGGAAGACTATCGCGCCGACGGCATGCTGTTCTGCAAACTGCTGCTCAGTCCGATGCCCCACGCGCGGGTCAAGCACATCGATGCCCGGGAAGCGCTGGCTATGCCGGGCGTCAAGGCGATACTCACCATGGACGAGCTTCCGCCTCCCGCCGATAGCATGACGGATAACGGCACCGTGATCCTGGCGAACCAAAAGGGAGATCGCGGTCTAACCATGGAGCCGGTGTACCAGGGCGAGCCGATTCTCGCCGTGGCCGCGGTCGACGAGCTCACCGCCGCCGAAGCAATTGAAAAAATTAAAATCGATTACGAGCGACTGCCATTTGTCGTTGATCCTCTGGAAACCCTGCGTCCCGGCAGCCCCAATCCGAGACCGGAGGGCAATGTCTGGGTACGCCCCCCCGCACCTCCGGCAACCCCTGGCCGTCCGGCAACTGTGCCCCCGCCAGAGATTCATGAGCTGAAGTGGACCGAGGCGGACTTCGCCGAATATAAGGAAGGCCGATTGCCGATGGGCAAGGCCACCGACGAATGGACGGTCGGTGATCTCGACGCAGGCTTCAAGAATGCCGCGTTGGTTCTGGACGAAACATTTGCCACACCCAACTGCAGCCACCAGTGCCTGGAAACACGCACCGCGATGGCTTATTGGCAGAACGGCAAGGTTTACGTTTACACGGGGACGCAAAGTACGGCTCAGACCGTCCCTGCGATCGCGCGATGGCTGGGTATTTCCCCCGACAATGTCGTTTTCATCAGCGAATACACGGGCGGCGGTTTCGGAAGCAAGATTACCGGCGCCATCACACTGATCATCCCCGCGCTCCTAGCCAAGAAGGCCAACGCGCCGGTGATGATGCGCATTAGCCGCGAGGAGGAACAGTACATCGGCCGTGGCCGCCCCGCTCAGCACGGCAGGATGAAGGTTGGCTTTTCCAAGGAAGGCCGGATCCTGGCGCTCGATATGTTCGTAGTTTGCGACAACGGTCCGTACGATATGGTCGGGGATGCTGCCTCTTCGGGTCGCATCGTTTCTCTGCTGTATCAGCCGCAGGCGATGCGCTGGCGTGGCGTGACGGTTTTGACAAACACACCACCGCGCAGCGCGCAAAGCTCACCAGGTGGCCTGCAGGGGATTACGCTGATGGAACCCATCCTGGCGAAGGCTGCGCGCAAGCTAGGAGTTGATCAGGTTGCTATTCGCCGCCTCAATGCCCCGGAAGCCAAGGCAAAGTTCGGCCCGCTGGCGGGAGGCAAGCAAGCTTATGCCACCAGCGCGTTCATCAAGGAAGCGCTCGACCGCGGCGCGAAACAGTTCAAGTGGGATGAGAGGAAAACGCTCACGGGGAAGCGCAATGGCTCCAAGGTGCGTGGCGTCGGCGTCTCGATGAGCACCTACGTTGCTGGCTCTATTGGGTTCGATGGGCTTTTTGTCATCAAACCGGATGGCCGCCTCTACATCCAGTCCGGAATCGGCAATCACGGGACGGAGTCGGTAAGCGACGCCCACCGCGTGGCCGCCGAACTGGTCGGAGTTCCCTGGGAAAAATGCGATGTTACCTGGGGCAACACTTCTAAGAATTTGCCTTGGACCTGCATCTCAGGGGGCAGCCAGACCGTCCATGCAATGACCCGGTCCGCCCACGCGACTGCTATGGATGCCCGGAAGAAATTGCAGGAAATTGCGGCCAAAGATCTTGGCGGCAAACCCGAGGATTACGAGGTTGCAAACGAGCGCGTCTTCCGCAAGGGCGGAGGGCCCGGCATGAGCCTCGCGCAGGCCGCTCACCGCGCGATCCAGCTCGGTGGCGTTTACGACGGTCACGAATTGCCCAAGGACATTAACAAATTTACGGTGGCCTCGGCTACCGCGCTGGCGGGCCAGGGACTCGTGGCGGTTGCCAGGGACAACTATCCGCGCGATGGCGTGACTCATTCCTTCGTCGCCACTTTTGCCGAAGTCGAAGTCGACGTCGAAACCGGGCAATATCACATTCTGGATTTTCTCGCCTACGCCGACGTGGGCACCGTGATCCATCCGAGAGCCTGTGGTGGCCAGATTCTGGGCCGTTCGATACTTGGAATAGGCCACGCCTTAGGACAGAAGTGGGTTTACGACCAGCATTACGGGTTGCCGGTGGCCAAGCGGTTCTACCACACAAAGCCGCCGACGATTCTCGACGTGCCGGATAACATGGAATGGGCGACGGTAGACATCCCGGATCCGGAAACCCCCGTGGGCGCCCGGGGAATCGGCGAACCGCCCGTGGGTGGCGGATGCGCTGCAATCTTGAACGCGATTTCAGACGCTGTCGGAGACGAAATTTTCCGTCGCGCGCCTGTGACCGCGGACGTCATCCTGGCCTCGATGCATGCCGGGAAGCCTATCCATGATGGTCTGAAATCCAATATTTAATGGCCAGCGGATCACGCGATGACTGCGAAGCGGAATCTGCTGCAGGCAAAGAATTTGAGTAAGGTAAGAGAGGAGAACGGAACATGGCTGTAATTCGCGATGTAATGCCAGCGTTCGAACTCTTTCAGCCGTTGACGGTTGACGATGCCATGGTGTTGCTGGCGCGGCACGGCGAAAAGGCATGGGTTCTGGCCGGGGGCCTCGACAGCTTCGATTGGTTCGCTGATCGGATCAAGCGGCCTGAAGTGGTCGTTGACCTGAGCCAGATCAAAGAGTTGACGGGCGTGCGATCAGACGGAGACGGGCTGGAGATCGGCGCGATGACGACTTTGACAGAGGTGGTGCGCCACCCGATCGTGCGGCAGAAATACGGAATTCTACCGCAGGCCGCCGAGGCGGCTGCGTCCCCGCAGATTCGCAACCAGGGGACCCTTGGCGGCAATGTCTCGCAAGATACTCGTTGCTGGTATTACCGGGGAGGCTGGCCGTGCTACCGTGCCGGGGGCAACATTTGCTACGCGGATACGCCCACGGGTCTCAATCGCGAGCACGCCATTCTTGACGCGGACCGCTGCGTTGCCGTAAATCCCTCGGACACGGCCCCTGCCCTGATCGCCCTCGATGCAAAAATGGTTCTGCGTACGCCGAAGGGTGAGCGCGTGGTAAACGCCGAAGACTATTTCATCGGCCCCGGAATTGACATCACCCGCATGACCATCTTGCAACCGGGAGATCTGCTCACCGCAATTCGAATCCCGGCCGCCTGGACCGGCGCGCAATACTATTTCGAAAAGGTTCGTGACCGAAAGGTTTGGGATTTTCCGCTCGTGAACATTGCGTCGGTCACCACCATGACAGGCAACTCCATCGCTCAAATACGCCTGGCGGTGAATGGCGTGGCCGCTCACCCAGTGCGGCTTAAGGCGGTCGAGGCCGCGGTGGTCGGAAAGCTGCGAAACGAAGAAACGGCGGAGCTTGCGGCGCAAATCGCGGTCCGTGGAGCCAAGCCTTTGCAATACAATGGTTACAAAGTTCCGCTGCTGGGCAATCTGGTAAAGCGCGCAATTCGGGGAACGGCCGGGGAGGTAGCGGCTTGAACTTCATACAGTGGGCACAAAGTCCGTCGGGTGAGCAGGTTCCGATCCATATTGCCTGGAGCCTGTTATGGGTATCCGCGATCGGCGCGGTACTGTTCCTCGTTGGACATGCCCTTTACGTAAGATTCTGGGCCAAACCTGCCGCCGCGCATTCCGGTGAGCCTGCGGGTACCGCAAGAATTTCCGCTCAAGTTCCTGAGCGCGTTGCCAGACATTCGCTGGGCGCCCGGCTCTTCCATCTGATCATGGCCATCGCCATGCTGGCTCTGCTTTTTACAGCGTTTCTTCCGAAGGTAGGCGTGAAGTTTCCCTGGGTCGAATACCATTGGATTGCTGGGATCATCCTGACCGTCTCGATTATTTATCATATCTTCCACGCGACTTTCTGGCTGGATTTTTGGTCGATCTGGCCTGACAAGGAAGACAGAGAAGACGCTGTTAGGAGAATCAAGCTCGCTTTAGGGCAGTCTGCGCCGCCGCCGCGAAAGTTCGCCAAATATCCACTGGAGAATAAGCTCTATCACCTGGTGGTCATGCTGGCCGGGCTCACAGCCGTTTTGACCGGCGTGTTTATGATGAAACGAGTGGAGACTCCCTTCTTCACTCGTAATCCATACATTTTCGGAGACATGACCTGGGGCTGGATGTACGTGTTGCATGGACTGGCCGGCGTCGGGTTTGTCGCGCTGGTCACGGTGCACATCTATTTTGCGATCCGGCCTGAAAAACTCTTCATCACCAAGTCCATGATCTTTGGTTGGATCACCCGCGAGCAATACCTGGAACACCACGATCCTCAACGCTGGCCAGCGACCGAACAAGAATCTGGGACGGTGCCAGCCAAGTCCAAGAGTGTCCCGGCCTAAACGATGACCGACGACATAAGCGCTCGCTGCGCTGCCATCGAGGAATGCTACGAGTTCATGCTCGCATACGCCGGGCAGGGACTTGCCGGTGACGATTCCAACCAATCCAGCGGGGAGTTGCGTAACTACCTGAATCGCGCCGTCGAAGCGCTTTCAGGATTGGCGCAAGCCTATGCCGCTGCCGTGAAACAGGAAAACCTTCAGCCGGCCGAGCGCTACCACGCGTTCCTTGCAGTGCTGGAAAAAGACGCTCGTGACTCTCTCGCCGCCATCGAATTGGTGGTTGCCCAGCCCAACCTCAGTTCTCAGCTAATCGATAATCTGAATGCTTCGATCCATGTCCGCGCGCTGCTCACAGACTTGTTTCTCGTCGACGAAATCTTGAAGCCGCAAAGGATGCAGGCTAAGCCGACGTCGATATAATTGCAAATAATGTATTTCTGGCCGCGCCAGCCGCTCGAAATTGCTCTGACGGATGCTCTCCAAACAACTCGTGCGACACATTCCTCTTGTCCGGGCATCCAATTCGATAGAGAGTAGTCTTTGAGATGACCCCGGGCCCTTTCCGGCTGAGAAACCAAAGCAAATTGGGCAGCCGCCGCGCCATCTTTCCGTTGATCGCAGCGGCTATCTGCGCCTGCGTGTCCTTCGAATCGCTCGCAACCAATGCGGCTCAAGGAGACCTTTCTCGAAGTGCGCTATGGGAAATTGTGCGCAATATATGCGTCCCGGGGCAGTCTCAGAACCACGACCCCAAGCCCTGCCTGCTAGTCGATCTGGCCGGCGGAATCGAAAGTGGATTCGCAATCCTGAGAGATCCCAGAGGCGGCACTCAATTTTTGCTCATTCCTACCACTCGGATCTCCGGCATCGAGAGTCCCATCCTTCGCGGGCCGCACGCGACGAACTATTTCGCCGACGCTTGGGGAGCCCGAACTTTCATCAACGAGGCTCTGCACCAGACGCTTCCGCGAGATGGCATTGGCCTGGCCATCAACTCCGCTTTGAGCCGTTCGCAGGACCAATTGCACATTCACTTTTCTTGTATCCGAGTCGACGTCCTGGATGCCCTGCGCAAGAATGAGGGAAGAATAGGGGATCAATGGACCCCGCTGAATGGCCCGTTGCTTGGGCACTCCTACATGGCAATGTGGACTGCGGGCGAGAACCTTGAGCCGCACAACCCATTCAAACTCCTGGCTGACCGATTGCCGGATGCCACGCGGGACATGGGCAATCGCACACTCGTCGTTGTCGGGGCAACAAGGCGCGATGGGACTAAGGGATTTGTCATTCTCACGGACCAAGCGAACCAACACACTCGTGATTTGGCGAATGGAGAGGAATTGCTCGATCATGCGTGCCACATCGCGGCGATGGGGAAGCAAGCTCAGCTCGGGTTGAGTGAACCGGGAATCAAATAAATATTCATCGTTGGGGAAAAACGCCGCGGTGCAAACCCTGGCAAAAATCAGATAAACCGGCATTTCAGGTCCGGCGTCTTAATCCGTAGAAATCCCCATGAGAGTTGTCGTCAGTTGAGCAGTCCCTTGCCCGTATAATAATAGGGGGGAACCAAGGACATGTTACCGGCTCCAGATCCAAATGGAATCAGTCTGGATGAACTGAGAACCAAGAGAAAGCCTTTGTCGGAGCGTTTTGAAAACAATCCGAGTGACACTCACCTGGCCCTGGAGCTCAAGAGCATTGACGATCAGATTGCGCAATGCAGCCAGCAAATTCAAGACAAGAGGAGAAAGCAGAAGTGATGCAGGAACAGGTCTGCAGTAGTAAGAACGAGTGCGGGTTGCCCCGATGTTGACGGATGGCGTTTGGGCCGAAGTGCAAGTCGGGGATGAACACCTGCGGTTATTTTCGGAACACAATGCGCAAGGAATTCAAGTGTCTGTTTACGATGTCAAGACCAGGACCTGGATTGCGCCTTCGGAGTCCGTTGACGACATTGAGGAGGGCAAGCAGCGAGCAGCGGATTATGCGAAGGCCTACCTGAGCCGCGTAGCTGGCCAGGATTTGCCTCCCTTGCAGTGGAAGGAGTCGCGCGCCCGCTAGGGCCGCAATTCGCTAAGACGATTTCTCCGAACTTGACTCTGTCTGCGAAAACGGCATGCTATTTTTCTGAGTTTCCAGGGTGTCCCGACAGGCGGTGACGTAGTTTCCCGAGACTGCGGTTCAAGAAATGTTCACGCTCAAGAAACGACAGCACAGGAGAGCACCGTGTTCCCAGATTGGCGCGGGCTCGCTTGATTCGAGGATCAACACGGAAATAAATTAAGCCTCTATCCAGGACGGCGACAGCTTCATCACGCCGTCCGGCGGACACGTAGACCTCAGCCAGGTTTAAGTAGAGCTGAGCTTCCGTTCGTCTTAAGCTCAAGCCCGTTTCGCAAAGTTTAACGGCCGCGGCCCACTTCCGCTGGGCGCGGGCGATGGACACTCCCAGAAAAGAAAGATAAAGCGGGTTTTGTTGTTCCAACTGGGCAGCGTGCCGCAAGTATTCCAGGGCCTCCGCGGAATGGCCGTTTCGTAATAGACTGAGTCCTTGCTTGAATTCGGATAGAGCAGAATCCTCTGCCATTGTCCCCCTTCTGTCCCCTCTCCCCCGGATCACTTCGCGATGACGTGAAAATGCAACAGGCTTAAATGCAATTTATGTGGTCCTTTGCAACAAATCTACTGGTCTGGAGGACAGTTCGCAGCCAGTATCGCGGGACAGGAAGTGTGACTCTTGCATAGGACTCGTGGCAGGGAAGCGCGGCCTGGGCAGCCACCGGCGTGCGCACTGATGCTAAAACAACCCCTGGATTATGGCGTTATTGCTTGCGTATCGCTGGGACCCGTGATATCTGTCCACTATTAGGCTGGCGACTCACCTCAAGTAGAATGAAGGGTAACATGCGTAAGTCATTGTTCTTCCTCGGAATCATGGCGCTTCTTGTGCCAATCGTTCTGGTTTACGCGCAAGGATCGCAGCAGAAACCGCCGGGCCAGAAATCGCTCGACATCTATTTCATTGACACCGAGGGCGGTCAGGCCACGCTCTTTGTGCCCCCCTCTGGACAGTCCCTGCTGATGGATACAGGCACGGGCGGCGATGGAGGCAAGCAGGCGGACCGCATTTCCGCGGCATTGAAGGAGGCAGGCGTCCAGCAACTTGACTATGTCATTGTGTCTCACTATCACGGGGACCACGTCGGCAACGCGGCCGAACTGGCCAATCGCCTTCCGATCCGACATTTTATCGACCACGGCGCCTACAGCGTTGAGCTTCAGCCCAACCGTTCCGCGGCCTTCGTCGCCTATTTGCAGGTTCGCCAGAAAGCACATGCCAGTGTGGCAGAGCCTGGCGAGAAGATTCCCGTCGCCGGGCTGGATGTAACCGTGGTGTCCTCCGCAGGTGATCTCCTGAAGACTGCCCTGCCAGGAGCCG
Source organism: Terriglobia bacterium (assembly GCA_963705015.1). Taxonomy (GTDB): domain Bacteria; phylum Acidobacteriota; class Terriglobia; order Acidiferrales; family UBA7541; genus Palsa-360. The sequence continues at coordinate 1,637,191 of CAVPIN010000002.1, read as the reverse complement.
GGTCGCCTAATCCAACCTGCCGCGAGTTCACGCCGAAGGACCAGGATCCCACACCAGAGAACTATGAGTCGGTAGGGATCGTTGTCCAATTTGGCAAATTCAGACTACTCGACCTTGCCGATTTGACCTGGAACCAGGAGAACGAGCTGGTATGTCCCAACAACCTGCTGGGTACGTTCGACGTGTACCACACCACGCGGCACGGCACCGAGTGGTCGGGCTCTCCGGAGCTGGTGCACGGCGCCCGGGCGCGCGTCGCGGTAATGAACAACGGCCCGAAAAAGGGCGGCACCGTTGAGGCCTGGGGCATCATTCACAGCACGCCCGGATTTCAGGATCTCTGGCAGCTGCATTATTCGGAATTGGTTGACAAGGACCACAATCCCAAGGATGATTTTGTTGCTAATCTCAACGAAACGGACCATGGATACGCCTTCAAAATGTCGGTGCGGCCCGACGGCAGCTTTGCGATGAAGAACGAGCGCAATGGATTTACTAAAGAGTATTCTGCGCGGTGAAACATCGGCTTCTAAAAGATGCTGGGGCGGTTCTTTCGATGATTTGTGCGAGAGCATTTGGAAGTTTTCGAGACGTACGCTTTCTTGGAGGATCCCGTGAGACTTAGAATTCAAAACTCCCTGTTCATCATTCTCGGGCTGTTCGCCGTGTCGATTCCCGTGTTGGCGCATCACGCGTTTCCGGCGGAGTTCGATGTCGATAAACCCGTTACGCTCACAGGCGTGGTCGCAAAACTGGACTGGATCAACCCGCACGTCTATGTGTATCTGGGCGTAAAAGAAAGTAACGGGAAAATGACAACCTGGTCACTCGAAAGCTGGCCCACAGGCATCCTGCACAAGAGCGGGGTTTCCCGGGAAATGATCAAGGAAGGAACGCCCCTCACGATTCTCGCGTATCGGGCAAAGGATGGAACCAACCTGGCGTATATCCGCAAATTCACGTGGTCAGACGGACACGCGATCGAGACATGGTTCGGCGGTCGAGAGCCAGGTCAGCCGCAATAGTTCGGGCGGCTCTCCGGCCCGGCAACACGAATTCGACGCAAGAAGGAGGCTTCGTATGAAATTAAGAATTGTTGGCAGCATTTCCAGCGCATCGTTGGCAGTTCTTATAGGGTCCTTCTTATTCGTTCCCAGCCCCGCTTCGGCCCAAAAAATGGCTACGGAGGCAATGACCCCAAAGCCATCGAGTTCGGCGCCGGCTGCAGCGACCCCAATGGCAACAGACGGGCATCCCGATCTCACCGGGCTCTGGTGGTCCTATCGCGGTGTAAATCTGGATGTCCGGCAGGTGGGGAATACCAGGGTAAATTTGCAGCCCACTTCACGCGCTCCGGAATCCGAGGACCCGGAAAATAATTTGTCGATCAACACCCGGATTTACGACTCCGTCGCGGCACGGCGGGCGAATCCAGATAAGCCATCCTACAAGCCCGAGGTCGTTCCTAAAGTCGAGCGCCTCGATCGCCTGGAGGCAAAACTGGACCCCGCGATGCATTGCAAGTTGCCGGGCATTGTGCGGATGGGTCCTCCCGCGCAGATTGTGCAGGGTCCGGGAGTCGTAGTGTTCCTCTACGATTCGCCGGATGCGTCCTACGATGCCTTTCGCATCATCCCGACGGACGGCCATCCACATCGCACCGAGGAAGAGAGCAATGGGTTGACTCCTTCTTTTATGGGAGATTCCATCGGCCGATGGGACGGGGACACATTAGTCGTCGACACCATTGATTTCAATGGTGACGTCTGGCTCGGTATCGATGGATGGCTGACCTCGCCGAAACTTCATGTGGTCGAACACCTGCGCCGCGAGGGCGACAGCCTCCACTATCAAGCAACCGTGGAAGATCCCGACTCGTTAACCACACCGTGGGTGATGCCTGCGCGGACGCTTCGGCTGAATCGCAAGGACTCTCGAATCGAGCAGGAAGAACCTCCCTGCCAGGACATGGATTCGTCGCACATCGTGACGCCGGAGCATCACTAGGAGTCTCTGGAAAATTTGCGGCACCTATGGACGTCAATGTGGCAGCAGGATTCGCAAAACGATGTCTTACTTTCCGGGCGTCACTTGGCTTCGACGACCGTAAGCTTAAATGTGGCGGTTGCAGTGTGGGGCGGGTCGGCGGAATCCCTGAGGGTAATCACCACAGGATACGTCCCGGCAGTCGCAGCCTTTCCTCCGAGCGTATCGGAGGTGTAGTGGAATGCAATTTTGGTTGGCAGCCCTGTCCCGGAGCAATCGTAAGGCGGTTCTCCTCCGGTCGCGGCAATTACGGCGTAATACTCTACTCCGACCGTGGCGTTAGGGAGCGATTTCGTCGTGATCGTGAGCTTCGTCGAAGCTTGACGAGGCGTGGCTAACGCCAGACGAGCGCCAACGAGCAGCAAGATCGCGAGCGTTCCAAAACTAATGGCGCGACCGAGATTACATCCGCACTTAATTGGATTCGGGTTCATGATTTCTCTCTTCGTTGACCGTGTTTAATGAGGGAATTTTGCATGAATGCCTTGCGATGTCAAGCGACACTAGCAAGCCCGGGAGACCAATAACTTCGACATGCTTCTTCGTTTTTGCGAATGGCTCGAACATATCTCCTGGATAACCGCTATCAACAACTCGGTTGCCTCCTCGATCCTCATAGAACTCGCTCATTATTTCGGTTTCTTCTTACTTGTCGGAACCGTCGCGACGGTCGATTTTCGTCTTCTCGGTATTGCCGGGCGCCGGGAAGGGGTCGATCAACTTGCAAAGCAGCTCTTTCCCCTGATGTGGACGGGAATGGCGTTGGCGTTTCTGTCGGGGTTCGTCATGCTCGCGGGCCAGGCCACATTGTTTGTTTTCAATCCTGTCTTCCACGTCAAACTGTTGGTGATTTTCTTCGCGGTTGTTTTTGGTCTTGTGGTCCAAAGCAAAGTGCCGGGGTGGGCTCAGTTGCCGTCCGTGCCCATCGCAGCGAAATGTTTCGCTTTGATTTCTTTGCTGTTGTGGATCGGGGCGATTCTGGCAGCGGTGGAAATTCCGCATCTTACCTACGTGCCTTAGCTTCTGACGACGGTACCGCATCCAGTGGCCCGGCTTTTATCGAGGTGCAGTCAATGCTACGTTTCCTGGTAGGCCTTGCCGAGTGGCTCCAAAACACCCCCGTGGCTAGATCGGTGGGAGGGTCAGATTGGGCCTATCCGTTTGTGCAGTTGACGCATTTTACCGGGTTGTCCTTATGGCTGGGAACCAGCGTGGCCGTCGACCTCCGGCTTCTCGGCGTGGGAAAAGGAACTCCAAAAGCTTCCCGGCTCTCGGATGCCCTGTTCTTCTGGAACTGGGTCGGTTTTGGGATCGCGGTGACCGGGGGATTTCTTCTGTTCTCGATTTCGGCTGAGAGATATGTCCTCAACACAGCGTTTCGCACCAAGCTTGGCATTCTGCTGCCGCTGGCGCTTGTGTCCCACATCGTGGTCCAGCAAAAAGCGCGCGCATGGAGCGAACCGCCGGAGCCACCAATGGTAGCGAAACTTATGAGCTCGATGGAGTTGTTACTCTGGCTGTCTGTGGCCACGGCGGCTGTTTCGATTCCCTATTTTTAGGGGAGCTGGCATTCCATCAAAACGTCTTTGCTCCATTTGTTCAATGGCTCAATGCGATGCGCTCGAGCGTATCCCCTTTTTCACTGATTGCTCTTCTTAGAGACGGGAAACCCGGCTAGCAGAGAACTTTGTTGTGAGCGATGGGATTTGAACCTGCGACGATCTGCCTTAAACCAAGAAATACATGAACCCATACCAGGGCATCGACTCACTTTGACAGTTTGATGGAATTGACGCGAATCACCGTGCCGTTCGCCTTCAGAATTCCCTCGATCTCGACCTTTTCTTCGTCGTACTTTTCGGCTTTTCCGTTGTCATCAAGATAGTAGTTCGTCTTTCGGGCCTCATCATAGAGGATGTATCGGTACAGCTGGTCCATGCTGTCATATTCAATTTCCGGATTTCTTGTAATTTCACCTACGAAAGTTTCCTTTCGAGACTCGGATCTTTTGTGTGCACTTGCTAACTTAGCGCCTGCAAAGTTGGTGCTGAGTCCCCAAAACAGCACCGCCAAATTTAAATATGAACGGCAACTCTTCATACCTTACTCCAGTAATAGCGACGATTTGCGCGGTCAGCGCCGGATAGATCGCACTCGTCAAACCGATGGCATACAATTTTCGTGCCCCTTCAAATTCCAATTGGTCAGTTTATTCACGCAGGATGTTCGGGTAAAGCACGCCTATTCTTTGATCTCAAAATCGACCATTTTCTTATAGAGGAGACGGCGATTGATCTGCAGGCGGTTGGCGGCCTCCGTTTTGTTGCCCGCCGAATCTCTGAGGGCATTCTTAATCAAATGTTTCTCCAACTCGGCGACGGACTTGTGAAAGGGGAGAGAGAGTAGTTCAGTCTGGAATTGACTGACAGTTTCGCTGTGCCCCGCCTCCACACGCGCGGGAAAGTGACTGGGCATCACAACGCGGCCGCGAGCCATCAGGACGGCACGCTCGACCATATTTTCGAGCTCGCGGACATTTCCTGGAAACGAATGCGATTGCAGCATCAGGATCGAGTCGTCCGAAAATCCGACGGCGGGAAGACCGTTCTTTTCGCTATAGTGTCTTAGAAAATGTTCGGCTAATGTCGCGATATCGGAGCGGCGCTCCCGCAACGGTGGCACGGAAATGCGTACAACATTCAGCCGGTAAAACAGATCTTCGCGAAAGAGCTTTTCAGCCACGGTGGCTTCGAGATCTTGATTGGTTGCCGCCAGCACGCGGAAATCCCCCAAAATTGTCTCCGTCCCGCCCACGCGTTCAAAGGTGTGCTCCTGTAAGACACGCAGGAGCTTCGCCTGTAGACTTGGTGATAGCTCTCCAATTTCATCGAGAAAGATCGTTCCACCTTCGGCCGCCTCAAACCGGCCGGTTTTTCGACCCACGGCCCCGGTGAACGAGCCTCGTTCGTGACCGAATAATTCCGATTCCAGGAGGTGTTCTGGCAATGCGGCGCAATTAATGACCACAAAAGGTTTGTTCTTCCGCTGGCTGTAATTGTGGATCGCTTCGGCCACCAGCTCTTTGCCCGACCCGGATTCTCCACAAATCAGGACTGTCGATTCGGTTTCCGCAACTTTTCCAATCATTTTAAACACTTCGAGCATCGGCGCGCTGGTACCGATGAGGCGCCCCGCTGGAGGAGTGCCATTGCGCCCAACCTTTGCCCGCAATTCGGCCAATTCGCGATTCAGAGATGAATGTGCCAGTGCTCTTTCTGCGGTGATCGATATTTCGTCCAGATCAAAAGGCTTCGCTATGAAGTCATAGGCGCCGAGGCGGACCGCTTCTATCGCACTGTCACTGGAACCGAAAGCCGTGATCACGATCACGGGAATGGAAGCGAGGGGCCCATCATTCCGTAGGTGCCGCAGAATTTCTTCCCCGCCCATTTCAGGCATCTTCCAATCGCTGAAGATCAGGTCCGGAGTTCGTTGGCGAAGTAGCTCCATGGCTTCCACACCGTTGGCAGCCTCCAGGATCGCATACCCTTTCGACCGAAGAATTTCTGCAAGCGTCCTCCTGAGATTGGCTTCGTCGTCGATGATGAGAATCGTTTCACTCATGGCCCTGTTATCCGTGCACTGGACTGTAATTCACTGCATCCACCTGGAGAGGGAGGGTGATATGCACAACGGTCCCCTGGCTGACCACGCTCTCGACATGAATTTCTCCGCCGTGCGCTCTTATCAGCTCGTGACAGATGGATAAGCCCAGGCCTGTGCCCGAGGGTTTCGTCGTAAAGAATGGGTCGAAAATACGGTGGAGGGTATCGGTGGTGATCCCTTTGCCCTCATCGCGGAATTCTACGCATGTTTGCCACGCAGTTGCCGTGGCATTCATCTCGGATGCCACGCTGACGCGAAGCGTTCCGCCAGATTCGGACATCGCCTCGATGGCATTTAGAATTATGTTGTCGAACACCTGTGCCATGCGGTTTTGATCCACCTGCGCGGGCCTGCCATCCCGGCCGAAGCTGGTGACAATTTTGACGCCCGCCCGCTGAGCTTTGTCGCGAAAGCCGTCCAGCCGTTGCTGTACCAGGTGGCTCAGATTTGTAACTTCTTTCTGAAGGTGCACGGGCCGGGAAAAGCTCAACAATCGATTGACCATGCCGTTGAGACGTTCGATTTCTTCCAGTGCCACCGCGCAGGACTCGCGGACATTCGAATTCGTCGTGGCGCGCTCGCACATCTGGACGCGCAAGCGGATGGTCGAGAGCGGATTGCGCACTTCGTGCGCGACTCCGGCAACCAGGCGCCCCAACGCCGCTAGCCTCTCCGCATGCCGCAACCTGTCCTCGATTTCCTTTTCGCGCTCTAAATTCTCCTTGAGCGTTTTGCCCAGGCGATTGATCGCCCGGGCGATTTGCCGGATTTCATCAGGATCGCTGCTGGTTGCGATTTGTGATGCCAGATCCGTCTCTAAACTTTCAAGTCCGCTTTCGATTTTCCTGACTCCGCTTTGCAGGTTACGGACAACCAGCAACGTCAGCACGACACAGAAGAGGGCAGCGATTCCCAGTCCTGCCGCAATCAGATAAGCCCGAAACCGGTTCGATCCAGGCAGGCTGGACAGCCGCTTCATTGTCCACGCGCTCCCGACATAAATATTCCCGCGGCGAACGGGAACTGCCTCCAAAAGGATAATCTCGTTTTCGACCGTCAGGACTTGCTCTGACAATTTGCGTGCAAGAGCGGCATTGTGAGCGACACCGAGAATCGCCGACCGCGCGTCCGCAGGGATATCCGCCTTCTCCGGCAAGTCCGGCGATCCGTAACGAGTCGGAAAGGAATAGCCGAGCAGGGCGTTATCCGCCGTGGAATAGAATCCGCCCTCGACCCCATCGGCCGTTCGCAGGACAGCCCGAGTCAAAAGTCTCAGAATCCCGTCCGACGGACCCTGGGTGAAATTGAGTGGGGGCTGCACTTCATTCTGCGGGGCAGGCTGCGCTTGGTCGGCATACTCGCGCGCGAGAGCATTGGCCGCATCAGATAAATATCTCTTTTCGTCATTCAGAACGGACGACTTCGTGTATTGCAGGGCGGAGAACGTCGCGGCCAGAACAGCCAGAAACAGAATGACAGAAAGCGTGCCCAGGAGCATAATCTGCCATCTAAAACTTAATCTTGAAAGTGAAATTCCTGAGAGCAATTCCGCGCCCCTCTAAGAGATTGTCCAAGTAAAAGCCAGTTCCATAGGAACGATCGGCAGTTGGCCGATCCGCCGGCGAACCTGAACTGTCCCACTCATGACGCTTAGCATATATCAAAACAAGTTGTTTAGCGGCCTACGCACGACTCTCGGCCGCCTGGTCCATGGACGGCATTTTAACTTTCACCCGTAAATCCAACGCGCAAGAACTCCCCCCACTCGCAGTCCGATCAAGTGGGTTCATCGCAGGGGACGCGAACCTGTTGCGCAGGCAGGAATGGGTCCAGCGCCTGCGTTGCGTACCATCTCCTGCAGACATGCTCGGCCGCGCGGGCCGTCGCCGCCGCTGCGTGAATCAGGTCAAACGCCTCTTGCATTTCTACACATCTGAGCAGATGGCGGGCTTTTTTCAGCAAACGCTCGCTACACGATGCGATGCGAAGGGTTTGTGTTTGACCCTCGGAGAGCGAGGCCCCGTTTTCCGCAACACGATGGATAAGAGAAAGCCGTCGTTCGACCCGATAAAGCTCCTCTTGCATATGGATTAGGTCATCCATCGTAGTTTCGTGCTCAGGCGGCATTGGAACAAGCGTCGGATACAAGGAGTCTCCTCGAAGCGTTCTTGAAATGACTATCCCAAGAGCCCCGGAAAGTTCCGTCGACACCAGTGCAAGTTGCAACGAACCTTCAAAATCTCGGGCATCATGAAGAGAGAGTGCTTGGTCATAGGTATGTTTTGCCTCATCAAGAATCGAACTGAACCCCGGATTTTCAATGTTCATGATTTTGATGTATGCCAGTATCGCTTGGATGCGGTGCAAACTGTCATAGGCCTGCCTGATTTCTATCGCAGAGTTAGTCACTGCGGTGCCTCGCCGCGTCTTCGAATAAATTAGAGTTGAGCCCGCTTGTAGGCGCTGAGGATCCTCCAGCAGACTTTCGATTTCAACCGACCTCGCATTAGCCATTGGTAAGATGTCTGAGTGACTTACCTGATCAAGAACCGTGCATGAAGGCGCTTGGAATTCCATTGCTCCCCCGGCGTCGTAACGAAAAAGGGCACCATATTTTTACTTACAACCTCTCAGGATTGAATTCAAACTTGATGGCAGCACTCTGCGTGCCACAACGACCCAGATAATTCAGAGAGTTTAAGTGCCATAGTTTCAGATGATTAGCTTGAATCGACGGCAATTAGGAATGAAATTTGAAATCTGGACTCAAAAAGTGAACAACAAATGTGAATAATGCGAACAATCCGGCTACGATTTTAGCGTATTCATCTTCGTGGCCGATTGCTTCCTCGCCTAGTGGGCCTGCTTTTTGGCATCCCCAGCTTAATCAACGCTATTCAATAATTCTTGAAGGCTGGGGTGTGACATTCACGCTCCTGCGATTTCGAGCAAGCTCTTGACCCTCGAGCCGTCGAGCCATGATCAATCGCGCTTAATCCGGATGAGCTGACCTATCGTTTCGCACCCCATGTCCGTAAGAGTGTGCGCAAAGCGAACAAGAACTGAGAAAAAAGCTAACACATTGGGTATGAATTTCTTTGTTTCTCGATTCCATCGCGCTAAATCAATCCATGGGACATCGGATGTGAGGAGGCAAACTCTCCGCCTCCGTCTTCGCGATCACTATTAATTCGTAGGAAGTTATCAAAAGATCCCCCTTTGTTATCGCCGCAATCCTATCGGGCGTCGGGCTGACCGTTTCTGTTCGCGATATGGAAGACGAATTGCACATAAAAAGCGTCATGAGTTGAAAGCAAGCGTTCTTCGATTCTTTTTCTTATTCTTAAGGGGAAATTTCTATGCCTGCCCTAGTGCTATGCCATGAGTTTGCAATCATTGTGGGCCTGGCGTTAGCAACCCCCCTATGGGCCAAACCTTTGAAGAAGCACCTGGTTTCGAGCCGGATAGACTCGCGTTGACTGATTCACTTGGGAGCCAGAATTCCTGAAAACCCGCAAGGAGGTTGCCATGCACTGCAAGGTCGCATCGGATTCGGGTCATGATAACGAAAAGCTGGTCAGCATGATCATGGCGGGAGATCACACGGCAGCAGAGCATCTCTTTGCTTCGTACATGCCGCAGCTCCGCAGGACCGCTGCGTGGGTACTCCAGAATCCAGACGATTCAGAGGACGCTTTACAGGACGGATTGCTCTTAGCCTACCGAAATTTAAACCAATTTCAGGGCCGGGCCAAGTTCTCCACCTGGTTACATAGGATTGTGGTTAACGCGGCCCTGATGAAATTGCGGAGACAGAAAGCAAAGCCGACAACTTCGATCGATCAGCAAGCTGGCAGTGAAGATGACACGCCGATTGCAGACTTGCTCGTTGATGCCCGACCGAACCCGGAAGAGGAATATTTAACCGAAGAGCGATCCCGCCTCTTTACTCGCACCCTGGGAGATCTACCGACCAAATCCCGAATGGTAATCCACCTCATGGACATCGACGGCTTTCCAGGGAAAGAAGCAGCTCGGAGATTGGGCATCAGTCTATCCGCGCTGAAGGCCCGGCATTACCGGGCCCGTCAAACCATTCTGCGAAAAATGCGAGAGCCGCAAGAAGAACTCAATCCCCAATAAATTCTCGGCCGTTGGATCGAACCGAGTAAGGTTGAGCAGCGCTAGGCGAATGTCGGAGTGATCGTTCGCTCTAGATGGAAAAACACAGGACTTAGAATCTCAAAATTAATATTGCTAGGGTCGCAACTTTTGCATTTTGAGACCATCGTATACATAGGCCGATCCCTTCAGACCCGGGGGTGTTTATGCCTTATCAGCGGGGCATTTTCCTGACTGCTTTTGGATTTCTGTTTCTTGCGTTTTCCTTCGGTATTTCCGCCAATTCCAACGCGGATGACGGGCCGCAACCGCGGTCGTCCGCTGCGCTGTCTCATGTACGCGTGGTGCGCTTGAGCTTCGTGGAAGGTACGGTCACCGTGCGAAGGCCGGATTCGACCGAATGGACAAGCGCTACGGTGAATACTCCGATCCAGGAAGGATTTTCCGTCGCCACGGACAAAAAGAGTTTTGCCGAAGTGGAATTTGAAAACGGTTCCACGGCGCGGCTCGGCGAACTCTCTGTCATTGATTTCACCCAATTAGCGCTTTCGCCGCAAGGTGGCCACATCAACCATCTGACCCTCGACGATGGGTATGCCACCTTCCACGTTATTCCCCAACATTACGATCAATACCTAATGAGCGCCTCGGGCGTCAACGTGACACCCCAGGGGAAAACTGAATTTCGCATGGATCTAAAGGAAGGTCGGTTCCGCGTGGAAGTTTTTAGCGGCCATGTCCAGGCGGCGAACTCCAATCAAACGCAGATTTTGGCGAAAAATCATGCCCTGGTCCGTGACGCTGATCCCACTGCATTTTTTCAACTATCCGACAAGATCGAGAAGGATGACTGGGACAAATGGACTGACGCCAGGGAGCAGCAGGCGACGTTGGCTTATAACGATTCAGCCGTTGCTCCTAGCGCACCGCTTTTTGGGTGGGATGACTTGGATGTGTATGGCGAGTGGAGCTATTTCCCTGGATATGGAAATGCTTGGACGCCTTATGAGCCGTTTGGATGGTCTCCTTATTCCACGGGGATGTGGAATTGGTACGCCGGGATGGGATACACCTGGATTTCGGCAGAGCCTTGGGGTTGGTTGCCATTTCACTACGGATTCTGGAATTTCAATCCTGGAATGGGCTGGTTTTGGATGCCTGGCTCGTTCGCTGCCTGGAACCCCGCTTTGGTCAACTGGTATTCCGGGCAAGGCTGGATCGGCTGGGCACCAATCGGCCCCACGGGTATCGGGGGTCGCGCCCCTTGTACTCTCGCAGTCGCAGGTTGCCTGACGGCTGTACCGCCGACCACCTTAAGCAATGGCGAACCTATCAGGCCGGGAAGCCCGCGCTTGCGCCGCCCTGGTTCGGCCGAGGAAATCACGGCAATTGCACACCCCGACATTGCTCCCGCTCGCTCACCAATCTCCTCCCGAGAGTCATTACCCCGGGTTGTAAACTTCTCTGGTAGTCACAACGGAGAACCAACTGAAAACGGTAGAACGCGTGCCCCCAACTCCACGCTGTTGGTATCCGGATTTTCACGCGGGCGTGAGGGCGCTCCTTCCAGCGTGATCATGGGGCGAGAGATTAGCCCGGAGACGTTTATGGGACATCACTCCGCCCGCGGCAACAATTTCGGTGGAAGGGAGCCGATTCGCGCGCAGCTTGGCAGCACGATGGGTGGAAAGTTCCCAGTCACAAATGGCGGTGCCACGGGACGAAGTTCGCCAGGGAGCAGGGATTTTCATGGCGCGCCGGGCGGGCCACAGATCCTAGCTCATTCTTCGAACGGCGGTCATTCTCGCGCTGTAAGCGGATTTGTGCCGAATGGCGGAGGCATCTCGCAAAGCGTGGCGTCCGGCGGAGTCTCAAGTAACGGTAATTCTTCCGGCGCTGCCGGGGGAGGGTCCCGCGGAGGCGGATCATCTTCGGGCGGAAGTTCCGGAAGTGGCGGGGGCCATCACTAGCAAGATCACGATTGATCTTCATTCAAGATAATGCACGGCAAGGGGGCTCGTGAGCCAGGCACAAGCGAGCTGTCGGAACCCTGTAGATCTCACCGGGGCCTGCTCCGGTGGAGGATTGCTCGTCCCGAAGTCGGCAAAATCTTCTGCCGCTCGAGGAATCACTGCAAATCCAAAATTCCGAATGATACTTCCCATTGCAATTGCTTTAGCCCTAGCTGTCGCACCCCTTCAGGGTGATGACCTCTCTCAACCGGAGCCGAGACTCATAGACCTCAACGTCGTCGCAGTCGATAGCCACGGTTTACCGGTAAACGATCTCACCAGCGACGATTTCCAGGTGTCTGACGCCGGGAAAGAGCAAAAAATCGCCTTCTTTCACCATACCGACAACTCGCGGTGGCAACCGCAATCGCGAGTCCCAAACGAATTCTCAAACCGGGGCGGCCCTGAAATACCCTATGCCACCGTAATCCTGTTCGACTTGATGAACGAGGGGTTTGGCGCACGGGGTTATGCTCGGAACCAAATTGTTCAAAACCTCCAGAATCTGGAGTCAGCCGACTATTTGTACATGTACATTTTGACCGTGGACGGCCGATTGTTCGAGCTCCATGGTTTGCACGGCATCAGCGAGGGTGCGACTGCGGCAAACGGACAACCCTGGACCCGGCAGATCAAGCCCCTGATGGACGATGCCATGCGAACGGTGACACGTATAAGGCCGCCGGACATTGATGTCGCCATTCGGGTTTCACTCACGTTTCAAGCATTGGAATCTCTCGCGGAACAACTGTCGAGGGTTCCCGGACGCAAGAGCGTGGTTTGGGTTACCGATGGTGTACCGATCGTCCTTGGCCCGATGCGCTCCGATACCGGCGATTTTGTCGACTTCACGCCACAGCTGCGAAAGATGAGCGAAGGACTCGATCGCTCCGGCGTGGCCATCTATCCCGTGCGGCAGGTGATGATTGGCGCTGGGGATTCCATTGGGGATACCTCCGGCGCCGGGGAAACCGGCGGTGCCGGAACCGGCGTATCAAGCATAGAAACTCTCAATCAGTTCGCGGGGTTGACAGGGGGCCGGCCCAACGCAGGAAAGGACATTTCCTCCGCCGTCAAGCAAGCAATGAGCGATGTACGCACCAGCTACCAGATGGGATACTACGCCACGCCCCAAAACTGGGACAACAAGTTCCACAAACTCCGCGTGACATGCAAACGCAAGGGAGTCCGCATCCAATCGAAATCTGGTTACTATGCTTGGGCGGAAGCACCGGGCACGCACGCCAAACAGGCGTTCGATTCGGCCAAATCAACTAACTTTGACGCTGCCGAAATCGGCTTGCGTGCCAAGATCTCGGTCGATCCCAAAGATGGGCGCGTGGCCAGCTTCGATTTGCGCATAGATGCCAACGATATCGCCTGGGTTCGCGAAGGCAATGACTTTACCGGACAACTTCGGCTAACTGTGGTCCACTATCTTACGGACGGCCGTACCGAGAGCATGCCCATAATCCCCCTCGACCTCCACTACACCTCCCAGCAGCGCGATGCAGCCCTCAAGGAAGGAGTCGACTTCCCTATGGAAGTGCCGACCGGGCATAGTGGAACCCAATTTCGCATTATTGTTTTCGACCGGGGTTCCAATGCCATCGGATCCCTTACTATTCCAGATTACGACAATGCCAAAGTTGTTCTGCCACATCTCAATGGCCAGTAAGCGTCAAACACGAACGGCGATGACGCTGCTCAGTAGCGATTTTCAATCATCTTAAATCGAACCGTTATTAATCCCACAGAATTACCGGCCGCGCCCACCGCCACCACCTCCGCCGTGGAAGCCTCCGCCACCATGCAACCCACCGCCACCCTGGAAGCCACCGCCGCCGCGCATTCCGCCGCCTCCAAAACCACGATAGGTATGGCCGCCGCCCCAAACGGGGTGAGGCCCGTAGTGAGGACCCGGCCCCCACGAGTGGAAGTCCCGATCGAAGTGGCGATAAAAATTTCCGCCGTAGTAGCCGCCGAAGCCTCCGTAGTAGTAAAAGGGCGCCTCTCCTACCAACCACGGCGAGTAAAAGCCCCAGCCAAATGGACTGTACAAAATTCCATCACCGGGAAGGAAGGTGTAGCAGTCGAACCACGGATCCCACATCCAGCCGGCATTGTATGCGCCGCCATCTGCATACGTGCTGGCAGCGTTTACGTTGGCCTCAGCCTCGTACGCAGAGCGCAGGCTGCTCCACCGGTACAAGTCGTTCGTATCATATTGTTTTGGATCGAAACCCCGCGATTTTAATGGGTGCGCGTTGAGAGCTAACTGATGCTTGCCTTTTACGGTGAACCGTTTCCCGTTGGAATGATGTACGCTGGCTTCGCCTTTGAATACACGCACTACTTTTTGATCCGCATCGAAATCGTAGAATCCGGTCTTCAACAAACGGACGCTAGTTCCTCCTTCATTTACCCGAAGATCGTTTTCTTTGCGGATTTCCGCGACTTCAACAGTGGCTTCCCCTTTTTCCACCTCGATTGCTGTTTCGCTCAAGCTGGACGATATCATTTGCACGGCGCTATGGGCGCCGACCCTCAAAAAGACACCGGGAATCAAAAGCAATTCTACTTTTCCCTCTTGAGTTGTTACGACTTGACCGTCCGAAAGTGCCGTGAATCCGACCGATTTCGAGTCAATCGGCTGCCCAGCAACTGAGGCGTGTCCTTCCACATAGTTCAGACTTCCTGGTTGGGCCGGGGCTGCCGTTGGATTGGCTGGAGCCTGTTGCACCTGACCCGCCACTTGGCTCGAGATCACAGGCCAAGCCGGCGCGAATACTAGCGCCGCTATCGCCAATAGTCCTATCTCACCTCTTATGGAATACATGGTGTCCGCCTCTCTCGCACATTAGACATCCGCCCACCTCAGCGCGCTGCAGTACAATCTGTTCACCGGGCGCTCAAAAACCGTCCGCATCTAGACGTTCCGTCGATGCCCCTGACGGGTGTGACACGTTCCTCGAAAATATCGCTGTTGCCAAAGCCACCGCGACCTCCGGAGAAGAGTTTGCCGCGCTCCAATACACAATTTGATGAGAGCAATGCTGATGCCACATCGCGCGAAATCGCCAGCTTCAGTAGGAAGGTTTATTTCCCACAGTTCAAACCTGAGATTTAGCGCCGATTTGAAGAGAGTATTAAAAGTGAGAATAAAGCGAACGCCGGATGGGAATTAGTCGAACATTTCAAAATGATTTTTGAGGATCGCCGGGTTCTCAGATCATTGGTGCTGGTTAATATCGAATGGTTGGTGCGGTTTGCTGTGGATGTAGGTCGCGACGTCGTAGGCCTGCTGTGGTGTCAGGCTGCGTGGATTATTTATCGGCATGTTGTGCTGAACGAAAGCTGCCATCTTGGAAATATCGTGCATGCCTGCGCCGTCGCTGAAAGCATCGGGTCCCCATACAGCAGGTATCGCGGGAGGTTTACCCGCCCCTTCTGTGCCGTGGCACACCGCGCACTGCTGCGCATAGATCTGGCTTCCGCTTTCGAGGTCGCCACTGAGTTCGGGAATCTTGACGAGTCCGCGCCCCGGAAATGGCCGGCCGGTCAACTGATCTTTGGACAGCCATTGCGCGTACGCAACCAGCCCCACCATTTCCGGGCTGTTGTTCGGAACGCGGTGGCCATTCTCGCTGCGTTGAAAGCACTCCTCGATCCGTTCCTCAAATGTGACGACTGCCTTTTCCCGTTCCCGGTACAGTGGAAACATGCCGGGAACCCCGACCATGGGGATCGCGCCCGCGACCGTGCCGCCATCGATATGGCAATGCGTGCAACTCATCTTATTTCCGACATATTGTGGCGCATTTTTGGGCGTCTCGTTGAAAACGCGAAGCCCCAGGCGAATGCTGTCACCCAGAGGACCTTCGGGAATCGTTGCGGGGTCGGGAGCCGTCCAGGCTTTTTGCGAATCCGCAACGTCCCGCGCATTCTGTGCCGCACCAAAACTGATGATGCATGCTGAAAATAAAATCCCAAAAACGATGACCAGAGTAAAAGCCAACCTGCAGCGTGCCACGATTGCTCGAATCACTTTCATGCTCCTTGGATCAGGCTTACCGCCCCGGAGATGTCCCTCGAGTCTTTCTGCCACTGAATATACGCTTGCCTCCCGCGCGGCGTCCAGCTTGCTGTTCGGGCAATTTTGCAGGGTTGTAATGCCTTGTATGGACGAAAATGTGCTATCGTCTGGTCATTCTGTGGAGGCTACCGATGAAAGTCCAACGTCTGTTCAGCGCAGTTGCTCTCTCGATTTTAGTTATCGTACCGCAGCTTTTTGCTCAATCCAGTGGAAAAGAAACCAAGGTCATGATTCGCGCGATTGCGCGCGACGCCAAAGTGATCGGCGAGCACGTCGGCGGCGCACGGATCACGGTGCGCGACGTGAGCACTGGAAAAATCCTGGCCGAGGGAACGCAAAAGGCCGGAACAGGGGACACGGACCTGATCATGAATAAGCCCCGAACGCGTGGCGCAACGGTCTATGGCACTCCGGACGCCTCCGGATTCCTCGCCGTTTTGAATCTGGATAAGCCCACCGTCGTGGAAATTTCAGCGGAAGGACCTCTCGGCAGCCCGCAAGCCACGCAGCGCGCCTCGAAAACAATGCTCCTCGTACCCGGCGAAGATGTACTGGGAGAAGGCGTTCTGCTGGAGATTCATGGCTTCATCGTGAAGACGATCGCGCCGCAAATGGATACCAAAGCTAAGATTGGATCGCCGTTCGAGGTTCGCGCAACCGTCACCATGGCCTGCGGATGTCCGATCGAACCGGGCGGCTTGTGGGACGCAAATAAAATTCACGTTATCGCGCGACTTGTTCGCGAAGGAAAAATCGAGAAGGAAATCCCCATGCAATACGCCGGGGTACAGAATACGTTCAAGGGCGACGTTCCCGTCACATCTCCCGGACAGGTCGAATTGCAAGTCCTGGCGATGGATCCGCCGAACGCCAATTTCGGTTTGACCAAGCAGGACCTTACGATTGTTCCGTAATTGCGATGAAGTTGAAGAAATAACAATGCGCTCCCAATGGCGTCCGCGTCCTGGTATTTCGGGTTCAATTTGTGCGACCTGAAATTGAAAAGGTAGTTCAGCTCATCCAGCGCAAAGATCCCAAGTCATTGGAAGAAGCGCTGGCATTGCTCCAGAATACCGTTTTTTCCTTCAGCATGAAAGTCTGCGGGCAGCGGCAAGACGCAGAAGACACCATGCAGGAAGTTCTTCTGAAGTCCGTCTCGAATCTGCCGAAATTCGACAATCCCAAAGCCCTGATGGTCTGGCTCTACAAGGTTGCCAAGAATCACTGCTTGATGAGCCGCCGCAAGAGCAAGTTTGCTCCCAAGGAAACTCTGTCCTTCGATCAACTCATGCCGGACCGGCAAGAAATGGAAACCCTGTCCGGCAATTCAAACGTGACGCCGGAAACTTCGTTGATGCGCCGGGAAAGCGCCAGCCGGCTGCGGGAAGCCATTCAGAAGTTGCCGCCGGACTATCGGATCATTCTTGTGCTGCGTGACATGGAGGAGCTATCGGATTCTGATATTGCTGAAATCACGGGCCTGCGGCCCGGGACGATCCGCGTCCGCCTTCACCGGGCCCGCCTATTTGTGCGCAAGGAGCTTGCTGGGCACAACGGCAAATCAGCGCGCCACCTGCCCTCGAAAGTAAGCGCAGGAATAGTTTCATCAGCCCAGCCGCGCGAACGGCGCTGCAAGGAAATTTTTGCGGAGCTTTCGAACTACCTGGATGACGAGTTAGATGAATCTCTTTGTGAAGAACTCGAAAAGCACATGGAAGGATGCAAGCCGTGTGTGGCGTTCCTTGAGAGCCTGGAGAAATCGATTGAACAATGCCGTCTTGCTCCCGGCGAGTTGCCCGACCCGCGCGTCGCTGCGAGACTCAGACGGGACCTGATGTCCGAGTACCACGACCTGATGGCGAAGCTAGCGAAGCCCCCAAAAACGGCCTAAGTCCGACATAATAATCCTCTTATAACTCTCCGAGATTGCCCCTTTTCCCTGTAACAAATTTTGCTCCCTTGCATTCTTTCCTATGTCTCGACGAAATGAGTCGTGGGCATGGCGGAACTCAAGAAAATTGCCGATCTGAGGAAAGGGGAAAAGAAAATGACGAATAACGTTGGAGGAATGGATCGAGGTGTTCGCATCGTTGTCGGGATTGCTTTGTTGGTTCTGGGTTTCCTGCATGTTGTCACCGGGACCCTGGCAATTGTCGCGTACGTCGTCGGCGCGGTGGCTCTCATCACCGGTGTAATCCGATTCTGTCCTGCCTGGTCCATTTTCGGGATCAACACATGCAGCGCCGTGCACAAGTGAAGGACGCCCTGACGCGATAACTGAAATCGATTTCCAAAGAATCTTAGCCTGTCCTCAACGTAGAGGAGGAAGAAATGCTCACTGCTAAAGTTACGCTCACACAGCCACTAAAGACCGATCGCCAGTTTGTTGCGACGACCGGCAGCGAGCACCACATGCTGCTGGACGACTCGGCCGGAGGCACTGGACCGAAGCCGATTGAACTGGTTGCCGTGGCCCTTGCCGGGTGTACCGCGTTCGATGTGATCACGATCCTCCGCCAGAAATACCACCAGAATGTGACCGGATACGAAGTTCGCGTAGAAGCCGATCAGGCAGATCGTCCGCCACAGGTTTTTACAACCGCCAGAATTCATCATGTGGTCACAGGATTCGAAATCGATCCGAAAGCTATTGAAGAAGCAATCCGCCTATCTGAGGAGAAATATTGCTCGGTCGGCGCCATGGTGAAACAAACTGCCACCCTGCAAACAACCTACGAGATCGTTGAGGAGACATTTGAATGCCCCCAAGACCATCCCGTTTCGGCACAGGTGTGAACGAAGGCTGTATGTGTACATAACGGAGGGCGCACTTGTGAGGCTTGTCACAGACGGGTGACCGCGATAAGCGGCAGCATAAGTCCGTTGTAGAAAAGAGTTTCCGCAGAGGGCTGCTTTTGATGAAGTCGAAAATCATCTTCGGGTCTTGGCTTGCCGCTCCAGCAACCGTTGTCTTGGCTGTTTGTTGCGCAAGCGCGCTCTTCGCACAGCAGCCCATGGAGCCGGCGACCCTCACCCTTCCGCAAGCGGTCAAAATCGCGCTCGAAAATAATCCGCAGCGCAAAGCGGCGCTCGCGGACACCAAAGTGGCCTCCGCTGACGAAAAAGAAGTGCGGTCCTTTCTTCTCCCCAGGGTCACATTTTCCGAGACAGCAACGCGCGGCAACGATCCCGTATACGTTTTCGGCAGCAAATTGCGCCAACAACGATTCACCGCGGCTGATTTCGCGCTCAACACGCTGAACACACCGGAGCCCTTCGGTAACTTCGCCACTCGTTTCGGCGGGACCTGGAATCTATTTGATTCGCTCGCCAGCTGGCGCGCCGTGAACCGTGCGGAGCGCGTCAAAGATGCATCCGGGCACCAACTCGAACGCACGGAACAGGAGATTGTTTTCCGCGTCGTGGATTCTTATTACGGCGTCCTGCTGGCCAAAAAGCAATTGGAGCTTGGCGAGCAGGCCCTGAAAACGGCCCAGGCGATCCTGGACCAAAGTAAAGATCGCTATGAAAGCTGGCGTGGTCGTGGAATCCGATTACCTGAGCGCGCAAGTACGGATGGCGACCCGAAAACAGGAAGTCATACGCGCGCAAAATAACCTGGCACTCGCCCGAGCGCAGCTGAACGCGGCCATGGGCCTCTCGACGGAAAACGGATTCGAACCAAACGAGGCTCTCGCCGAAAAAGTCCTCCCGGTAACATCCCTCGAAGAAGTGGAGAAAAGAGCGGTAGAGGCGCGTCCCGACCTGAAACGGATCCGCTCGGAAGAAACTGCGCAACAGCAGAGCGTCTCGATCGCGAAATCATCCTTCGGCCCACGCGTGAATGCGTTTGCCGATTGGGAGGCGGACAACCCGACTTTTGTCGCCGGAGGCGGCGGGAACAACTGGATTGCGGGGATCGAAGTCCAGTTCGATCTCTTTCAGGGCGGAGCCAAGAGGGCGCAACTTTCCCACGAGCGAGCCATGCAGGAAAAAGTAACCTCCGTAAGGGAAACGGCGACCGATGCCATGCGGCTCGAAGTGCGTCGCGCCTACTACGACGTGGATGCAGCACGTCAACAGATCGAAGTGGCTCGTGCGGCCATAGCCGCCGCGCAAGAAAGTCTGCGCATCAATCAGAACCGCTACGAATCGGGCCTTTCGACAATCACTGATCTGCTTGCCGCCGAAGAGGCCGCGCTTCGCAGCCAGACGGATTACTGGGAAGCCGTCTATCGCTATCACACGGGGTACGCCAACCTGGAACTCGCAAGCGGAACACTAAATTCTCAATCTCCCGTGGTGACGCCATGAAACGCAGAAGCCATGCCTCTGCCGCATTCTCAATTCTCATCGCTGTATTGGGCGCAGGACTGTCCGGATGCTCGAACGCCCAGAAAGTTGAAAACCGCGCGCCGGAAACGCTCAGCAATGTCCCCGTGATTGTCGCCCATCAAAACGGCTGTACCCGATTGGCTGGAAGCCGTGGGGACAGTGCGCGCCGCGCAAACCAGCCAGATCGCCAGCCAGATGATGGGGACCATCCGCGACATCCGCGTTCAGGAAGGGGACCGGGTGCAAGCCGGCCAAATCCTTGCGACCATCGACGACTCCCAGCCGCGCGCTGCGGTAGATCAGGCCACGGCTGCCGTTGCAGCAGCAGAAAAGGAGGTCTCCGCTGCGGATTCGGACCTCGCGCTCGCCGAAGCGACGCTGAAACGCTACCAGCAACTCTTCGATAAGAAATCGGTCAGCCCGCAGGAATTTGACGAGATCAAGGCCCGCCGCCAATCGGCGGAAGCGCGGCGCGACATGGCGCGCGCAGGAGAAGCACAAGCGAATGCCGCTCTCGCTCAGGCGCGCACTTCTCTTGGCTATACAGTCATTCATGCCCCATTTGCCGGCGCGGTGACCGAAAAAAAAGCTGATCCCGGCGCGATGGCTTCGCCCGGCATGCCCCTCTTCACCATTGAAGACACGCAACGGTATCGGCTGGAAGTCACCGTAGACGAAAACAGACGTTCGGATTGTCCGTGCGGGCCAAAATGTCTCCGTTTCGATTGACGCGCTTGGAAATGCCGAACTCTCCGGAAAAGTAGAGCAGATCGTTCCCGCCGCCGATCCGGCCAGCCGCAGTTTCCTCGTAAAGATCGCGCTTGCCAGCCGATGCGCATCTTCGCTCCGGATTATTCGGAAGGGCGCGCTTCCCTCTGGGCGAACGCGCAGGCGCTTTTGATTCCGCGCGCGGCGATGATCGAGCGTGGACAATTGCAAGGGGTTTACGTGATCGACGCCAACCGCATGTCCGGATTGCGCTACGTCACCCTTGGCAAGATCACAGGGGAACAAGTCGAAGTGCTGTCCGGGTTGCAAGATGGAGAAAACATTGTTGCCGCTCCGGGAACACGCGAATTGGGCGGCAAGCAGATCGCGTTACGACAATGAGTGATCCATCGCCCAGCCCGAATGTTCCGAGACGTGCCTTGCGGCTGGCGGGCCGCATCGCGCACATTTTTATTCAATCGAAACTGACGCCGCTGGTCATCGTGGCCGCCCTACTCCTCGGAGCTTTCAGCATCCTGCAGACGCCGCGCGAAGAAGAACCGCAAATTGTTGTCCCGATGCTGGACGTCTTTGTCCAGATGCCGGGGGCTTCCGCCGAAGAAGTGACGCAGCGCGCGATCAGTGCCCATGGAAAAACTGCTCCGCGAAATTCCCGGGGGTTGAGTACATCTACTCGATCAACCATCCCGGCCTGAGCATGGTGATCGTGCGCTTTTATGTGGGGACGAAAGAAGAAGATGCGATCGTCCAGACGTACAACAAACTCTACTCCAATTTTGACCGCATTCCGCAGGGAGTCTCCCAGCCGATCATCAAGCCGCGTTCGATCGACGATGTGCCCATCCTGGCCCTGACGCTTTGGGGCAAGAATTACGACGCTTACCAGTTGCGGCGCATTGCAGCGGAGTTGGACCATTCGCTTAAGCAATTGGACGACGTTTCCGAGACAGCCATCATTGGCGGCCAACCACGGAAGCTGCGCGTCGTTCTCGATACGCAGCGTCTGGCCGCCTACGGACTATCTTCCGGCGCGGTGGTGATGCAGCTGGCGTCCGCGAATACGCGCGGCCAGGCCGGCAGTTTTGCAAGCGACAATCGAGAATTTCAGGTTGAGGCCGGCAATTTCTTCACGCGTCCTGAAGAGCTGCAACAAGTCGTAGTCGGTGTCCACGCAGGACGGCCGGTGTATCTGCGTGATGTGGTGGACAAGATCGAAGACGGCCCGGCAGAGCCCGACAGCTACGTCTTGTTTGCCAACGCAAAAGGGCACAACCGGCAGCGTGGCGGACGCGGAATACCCGGCCGTCACCATTACCCTTGCCAAACGCAAAGGCGCGAACGCCACGCTGATTTCCGAGGATGTCCTCCGCAGAATTAATTCCCTTCGCGGCGACACGCTGCCCAACGATTTGAATGTCACGGTCACGCGCAATTACGGCGAAACGGCCAAGGACAAATCGGACGAACTTCTCCAGCATCTTTTCATTGCCACAATTTCCGTGACCCTGCTCATCGCGCTGGCGTTGGGCTGGCGCGAATCCGGCGTCGTCCTGCTAGCGATCCCAGTCACTCTCGCGCTGACGCTGGCCATTTTCTATTTCTATGGCTACACGCTCAACCGCGTAACACTCTTCGCGCTGATCTTTTCGATCGGCATCCTGGTGGACGACGCCATCGTCGTGGTCGAAAACATCGTCCGGCACTTCCGGCTACCCGAAAATCGTGGGCGCGTCCTCGCTGACGTCGCAGTCGAAGCGGTGGACGAAGTCGGTAACCCGACCATCCTGGCCACATTCGCCGTGATCGCAGCGATTCTTCCCATGGCGTTTGTGCGCGGGCTGATGGGACCCTACATGCGTCCCATCCCGGTCGGCGCTTCTTCCGCAATGGTGTTTTCATTGATCGTAGCTTTTGTGGTTTCACCCTGGGCCGCGCTTGCGGTTGCTGCATCACTATGCGGATCGCTCCGACTCTGGACACGAAGCGGAAGGCTGGACCACACGTTTCTACCGGCGTTTGATGAATCCACTGGTTCACAGTTCAGCACGAAGGTGGCTGTTTCTCGGCGGTGTCGTTGTGCTCTTGCTCGCGGCGGTAGCCTTCGTCCCGCTGAAGTGGGTGCAAGTCAAAATGCTGCCGTTCGACAACAAGAGCGAGTTCCAGGTCATCATCGACATGCCTGATGGAACGCCGCTCGAACAGACGACCCGCGTGGCGCAAGCGTTGGGCGGCTACCTGGGACAACAACCCGAGGTCACCAACTATCAAATTTATTCTGGAACGTCGGGCCCCTATAATTTCAACGGCCTCGTGCGCCACTATTTTTTGCGGCGTCAGCCGAATCAAGCCGACATCCAGGTCAACCTGCTCTCGCGCAAAGATCGCACGGCGCAGAGCCACGACATCGCGCGCAGGTTCCGCCCGGAACTCGACAAGATCGCCGCTCCGTTTGGCGCGCGAATCAAGGTTGCTGAGGTTCCTCCCGGCCCGCCCGTGCTGGAAACGCTGGTCGCGGAAGTATACGGCCCCGATTACAAAGGCCAAACCGAACTTGCCGCCAAGATCAAAACGATTTTTCAGCAGACGCCCGGAGTAGTGGACGTCGACTGGTATGTCGAAGATCCGCAAATCAAGTACGACGTAAAAGTCGATTTCGAGAAAGCTGCCTTGCACGGCATTTCCGCGGCGGAGGTCACTCGCACGCTGCAGACCGGGCTAAGCGGAGCTCCCGCCGGACTGTTGCATGATCCCGCATCCAGAGAAGATATCCCCATCGAGGTGCGTCTCTCGCGGCCGGACCGTTCGAGTATCGAGGGCCTCGAAGACTTGAAAATGCCCGGTCCGTCCGGGGCGCAGGTTTCTCTTCGCGAAGTAACCAAGGTTCAGCAAACTACGATAGACACCAGTGTCTACCGCAAGAACTTGCGGCCCGTGGTCTACGTCACGGGCGACGTGGCGGGCGTTGTGGAGAGCCCGGTTTACGCAATTCTTCAGATGAGCGATGCCATCGACAAAATTCAATTGCCGGATGGCTACCAGGTGAAGCAATACAAAGGCACGGCGCTTCCCGAGAGCACGGATCGATTCTCAATGAAGTGGGATGGGGAGTGGCACATTACCGTCGAAGTATTTCGCGACCTGGGGCTGGCCTTTGCCGCAGTGCTGGTCTTGATCTACGTGCTGGTGGTCGGATGGTTCCGCTCGTTCATGACGCCTCTTGTCATCATGGCTCCCATTCCGCTGACGCTTGTGGGCATCCTGCCCGCGCATGCGCTGATGGGGGCCTTTTTTACGGCGACATCCATGATTGGCTTCATTGCCGGGGCGGGGATCATCGTTCGCAACTCGATCATTCTTGTCGATTTCATCGAACTGCGTCGTTCAAATGGAATGTCGCTCGAAGAAGCCGTCGTGGACGCCGGAGCAGTGAGATTTCGCCCCATGCTTCTCACGGCAGCCGCAGTGGTTGTAGGCGCAAGCGTGATCCTGTTTGATCCCATCTTCCAGGGCTTGGCGATTTCCCTGATGGCGGGCGAGGTGGCTTCGACCGTGCTTTCGCGCATGACCGTTCCGGTTCTTTATTACATGAGTCAAAGCCGCAGAAGTAAAGATCGCATAGGAAATAATCTTGCGGGCGCGGATTAAACAAGGAGGTAGTCCCATGACAGTAGACCGTTATCTCCGGATGATCGCAGGTGCCTTCGTGGTTCTTTCACTCGCTTTGGGATACTGGGTGAACACGGACTGGTTCCTGTTCACGGGTTTTGTGGGCTTGAACCTGTTTCAGTCGGCCTTTACGAACTGGTGTCCGATGATGTCGATTCTTCGTAAAGCGGGCGTGAAGGCATAATATTAAGCCATGCTGGAGAGCGGCGCCGACGAAAGACTGCAGACGGAGGAAGCCTATGCGGACTTCATAGAGCGATATCCCAGCTGCATCGAGACACATGCACTGGACATGTTGCGCCAGAGCGAATATCGCCGTTTGGATGAGCGGCGTCAGGTTTACCTCGATTATACCGGCGGTTCCCTTTACGCCGAGTCACAGATCCAGAAGCATCTCGACCTCCTGCGCTCCGCTGTTTTTGGCAATCCACACTCCGCGAATCCGACCTCGACGGCGATGACTGAGCATGTGGAGCGCACTCGCCGCTATGTGCTCGACTATTTCAACGCCGGGGACGATTTCATCCTTGTTTTCACACAGAATGCCACCGGGGCGCTCAAGCTCGTGGGCGAATCATTTCCGTTTGCACACGGAAGCCGTTGCCTGCTGACTTTCGACAATCACAATTCTGTAAATGGAATTCGTGAATTCGCGCGAGCCAGGGGCGCGAGTGTTTCTTACGCGCCGTTGCTGGTGCCGGCGCTGCGGCTCGACGTGGGTCGCCTCGAAACGTTGCTGGACCAGGCCGATCCAGCTCTCGACAATTTATTCGCCTACCCCGCGCAATCCAATTTTTCAGGCGTCAAGCATCCACTCGACCTCGTCGCGAAAGCTCAGAGCAAGGGATGGCACGTGCTGCTGGACGCAGCCGCCTTCGTGCCGACGAGCAACCTCGACTTGAAGGCGGTGCAGCCGGACTTCGTGACGATTTCCTTTTACAAAATGTTCGGATACCCCACCGGCGTGGGCGCTTTGCTCATTCGTCGAGCGGCACTCGGAAAGTTGAAGCGGCCGTGGTTTGCCGGCGGGACAGTAAACTTTGCGTCGGTCCAGGGCCAGACCCATGTATTGTCCCCGAATGAAGCTGCTTTTGAAGATGGCACCCTGAATTATCTCTCGATTCCCGCCGTGGAGATCGGGTTGCGCCACCTTCAGGCGATCGGGGTGGAGGTGATCGCCGAACGCGTCCGTTGCTTGACTGGATGGCTGCTCGATGAATTACTGACCCTGCGGCACAGCAACGGCCGCGCCATGGTTCGCATCTATGGCCCGTCGACCACAGAGGCGCGCGGCGGAACAGTGACACTCAACCTCTACGATCCCCAGGGGCATCTGCTGGACTACCGGCGCGTCGAAGAATTAGCTGGCGCGGAGGGAATCTCGCTGCGCACTGGATGTTTCTGCAACCCCGGCGCCGGAGAGATGGCAGAGGGCCTGACCGAAGAAGACATTCAGGCCGGATTCAGCATGGGACCCGAAATCAATTTGCTAAGTTTCGTGCGGCTGATACAGGAGCGAGGTCACAAGAGCGCTGGCTCGATCCGCGCATCCATAGGCCTGGTTACGAATTTTGCTGATGTTTGGCATTTCCTGAAATTCATCGCAGGTTTCCGCGATCAAACACGGCTCACCATCGGTGACGTAACCTTTGATATCGAGTCCTGCCGCATCATTCGCGATGGAAGCTAGTGCTCGCGGGCCGAATCCATATTGCGGCATTCGAGTGTGAACATAGCAGAACGCCACTACATGAAGGACGTGCCAGAAAGCACGCTCCAAGCGATGAAATTGCTGGAAACGTTGCGCAACCCTTGTGCAACTAGCGGGGAGGGGAAGCCGATCTAAGTGCTTGAAAAATTTGGGGTGAGCGACGGGGTTTGAACCCACGACCCTCGGTGCCACAGCCGTAGAAAGATATAGCCCGTCTTTGCCTTTCAATGATTTACGTGGGTGTTGTTACATGGTGTTTAACCCTGTTCAATAGGGTCTCACTTAGATTTTGCTCCTGCTGAGTCACAGCAGCAAATCCCGCCAGACTGTTCTCTCTGAAATCGAATTTGTTTTTCCTATTGATGAATTGCCAAAAGCTCTCCAGACTTTCGTCCCCTTCTGCACGCTTACACTGCCGAAAGGAAATATATTTTTTCTTGACAGAACCGGGAGGTCATTGCAAGATGCCGCCGATCAATCACGCTGGCAGAGCGTCCAGGTTTCTGCCGCCTAATAAATCCAGGTCCCCGCACTAGAATTGCAGCGTCCCTTAAAGGGTGTGCTTGTGAAAAAGTGTACGCTTTCGGACACCCATTTGGAATTGGCTCAGGACATTTCTGCCCGGGTTTGCAATTCCGTTCCTCCTATTCAGTTATCCGCGCACGATAAGCAAAACAGCGATTTTTCGTTTGTTCGGACATTTTGCCGTGGAGGGGAGCGGGTGGCGAGGCAATGGGGGGCGACCTCGCACACCCAAAATATGCTCATAGTATGCGGGGGGGCGCGACAACCTTTTTGAAATTCGGGCCTGGAGTATGGGAGAAACATTAGCTCACGATTCGTATTGATCGGAGGCTCCGATGAGGACACCCAGCCTGTTTCGGAGATACAGCAAGATTGTCGCGCTCATCGCGTTGTTCTTCGGCGCCTTGACGCAGTTCGCGGCGCCCAGGTGGAGTCCTTCACCTGTGACCGCAGCACCCGCTCCGCTCGCTTTCAGCTTGCCGGCGCGCGCGCTCCCGGCCCTGCCGGCAACACCTCCGGCAAAGACCCCGGCAACGCCCGCCCCACTGCCGCCTCCGACATCCGCACCAGCCGCGCCGGTTGAACCCGCAGAGCCTGCCCCGCCTCCGCCTCCGCCGGTACCACCACAGGCTACTCCCCAGTCCCAAGGGCCTGCCCTGCAACCCCCGCCGAGGCCGTTCGGCGCGGATCCTATTCCGCAACTATCGGGTTCCTCTGCGAGCTTACCAGGAGCGACCCCGGCTCAATTTCCACCGGCGGGTCCGCCAAACAATTGGACTTTACTCACACATCAACCTGGTTTTGCTGCGAGTACACCCATCCTGCTCACCGATGGCAGAGTCTTGGTAGAAGACCTTCAGCAGCCTCCGGCCAGCAATACGGGTTGGCACGTGCTGACCCCGGATAACGCGGGCAGTTACATCAACGGGACATGGAGTTCGGTGGCATCGCCGCAGCAATGTTATGACACTTATACGGCAGCTACCGAAGCTTGGATCCCTCTCTATATGGCTTCCGCGGTGCTTCCTGACGGACGGGTGATTGCGATTGGTGGAGAATATAACCTGGCTCTCGCGAACCCGAACACACCGAGTGATAGCAGCCTCGGCGAGATCTACGATCCTGTGGCCAACACTTGGACATGCCTGTCGAATCCTAGCCAGGCT
The DNA here is from genome assembly GCA_963705015.1 of Terriglobia bacterium. Classification (GTDB taxonomy): domain Bacteria; phylum Acidobacteriota; class Terriglobia; order Acidiferrales; family UBA7541; genus Palsa-360. Next base: position 1,609,117 of record CAVPIN010000002.1, on the reverse strand, counting down.
TCTTCTTTCGGCCCTTGGACCAATGTCGGCGATGCCATGTCGATCGTCCTGCCAAATGGCACGTTCCAATTAGGCGACGCTTTTGGCGATGCAGTCGCCACATTGAATGTCTCGACGAACCCACCCGCATGGACCGTGACTATTCCGACGGGCAAGAGTGGCGATAATAGTGGCTATAATAATGAAGAAGGATGGACACTCCTGCCAAATGGGAAAGTTTTGACCCTCGAAATATGGCCCTACAGTACTAATGCGGCAAACGTTAACACGCCCGCCGACCAATATAATCCCCTCACGAAGAATTGGGACTCTGCGGGGACGGCTCCCGATCCCTTGGCGCTGATAAGTTTGGGCAATACAACTTACCGTGAGATTGGGCCGGCCGTGCTGCGGCCGAACGGGACTGTTTTCGCATCCGGGGCCACAGGAAATACCGCTATCTACACTCCGGGTAGTCCTGGTGGCTGGGTCGCCGGTCCGACTTTCCCAGCCTCCACGATAGCCAGCGGGAACTGTGGTGCTGGCAAACCCTATATTATTCCGGACTCACTTGCCCCCGTGGACGCTCCGGCGGCTCTGCTGCCGGATGGCAACGTCCTCATCGAAGCCGGCCCTGTCGATTTCAACTGCAGCTGGATTAACGGGACTGAGTTTTTCGAATTCGATGGAACCAACCTGAACCAGGTAGCTGGCACACGATTCTCTGCCCAAACCCCTTCCTACGTCGGCCGCCTACTAACACTTCCGAACGGCCAGGTCCTCTTCCTCGATGGAACTGGCGATGCCGAAGTCTATACGGAAACCGGAACACCCCTTGCCGGCTCGGCGCCGACAATCACCAGTTCCCCCGCTACGGTGGGACAGGGTGCCACAAACATGTTACTCACGGGCACGCAGCTCAACGGCCTTTCGGGAGCGGTTGCCTACGGGGATGACTACCAGGCAGCCACCAACTACCCCCTGGTACAAATCACCAACCTCGGGACGAGTCACGTTTTCTACGCCCGGACGCATGGCCACAGCACCATGGGCGTTGCGACGGGGGGAACTACCGAGTCCACTTATTTTGACGTGCCGCCCGGAATTGAGACAGGCGCGAGCACTTTGGTTGTAATTGCGGACGGCGTTGCTTCTGCATCCGTGCCGGTCACTGTTCTCGCGGCGAGTACCACAGGTCTAGCCTCATCGGTCAATCCATCCACATATGGCACCACATCGACGACGTTCACGGCGACGGTAAGCGGTACGGGCGGCTCGCGGACAGGCACGGTGACTTTCTTCGATGGCACCGATTCGACGGCCACAGCGCTGGCATCGAACGTGACAGTAACTGCTGGCGTGGCGACGTTCATTACCACCGCGACCACATTGGCCATCGGCACTCATCACATCACAGCGACCTACAGCGGCGATGCAACCCTCGGCCCGTCCACCTCCACGGCGGTCCTGCAAGCGGTGAATGGACAGGCGACAACCACAAGCCTGGTGTCGGCTACCAATCCTTCGGTGTTAAGCAACACCGTGCAGTTCACGGCAACCGTTCATCCCACGGGGGCTGGAACGCCTACCGGCACGGTGACCTACCTGGATGCCAACTCAACTTTGGATGGCAATACGGTGCTGGGGACAGTCACGCTGAGTGGCGGCGTCGCGCCCTCCGTCAATGTGCCCTTGCAATTTTCCGGGAATCATTCGATTACGGCGGTCTATAGCGGCGATGCGACGTTCAGCGGCAGTACCTCCACCGCGTTGATTCAAGCAGTGAATAACCCCGTACCAACGGGATTGTTCCTTGGGACGGCGAGTGCCACGGTGGGCAGTGCGGGGGAACAGATATTGGTGGAGGGGTCAAATTTCGTCCCCGGGGCGGTAGCGAATTTCAACAGCAGTCCGCGGGTCACCCAATTCCTGAACTCCTCGCGGCTGTTCATGACACTCACGACGGCAGACTTCGCGACGACTGGGGCCTTCCCGGTGACAGTGACCAACCCGGCACCGCCCACCGGCGGCGCCACCTCCACGTCCGTGAACTTCACCGTAACCTACCCAGCTCCTACCCTGACCAATATTTCGCCGAATACAGGCGGGGTGAACACGGTAATTGCTTCCTTAGTGCTGACCGGCACAGGCTTCGTGGCCAGTTCGACTGTCAATTTCGGGAGCAATGCAATTAATGGCGGGACAGTAGGGGCTGGCGGCACAACGCTGACGGTCGCTGTTCCCTCAGGCGACGTCACCCCGGTGGGGCCAATCGCTGTGACGGTAACGAACCCACAGGTGAACGCGCTGGGTGGCGGGACGAGCGCTTCTCAAACCTTTACTGTGACAGCAAGCGGATCGGACACCTTCATTGGCCCAGGCACGGCATGGGAAGTCGGGACTAACTGGAGCGCGGGCGCCGAGCCGGCATCCACACAAACCGCCATCATCCCCAACGCCTTCAACGTGGTTTTTTCGGCCACAAGTGGCACGCAGACCATTACCGCGCTGAATATGACCAGCACAGGCACGCTGACGATTTCCGGCGGCTCGCTCACCATCTCGGGTGCTTCCAGCACTGCTTCGAATGCCACCAACATTTCTGTCACCGGCGGCACGCTGGAGGTGAACGGTAGTCTCAGCATGACTGCGCCTATCAGCGTAAGTGGCGGGAGCGGAGGCGGGACCCTGAAGGGTATCGGCACGATCAACGGCAACGTCACAAACGGCGGCAACGTCACTCCGGGAATGTCACCCGGCACCCTGAGCATCAATGGAAACTATACGCAGACTGCCAGCGGCGTGCTGAACATCGCGCTCGGTGGAACAACCATTGGCAACTTTGACATTCTTAACGTCATTGGAAAGGCCACGCTCGCCGGGACCCTCACGGTCACTAGTTTTGGTGGCTTCGTGCCTGCCGCTAGCAACACTTTCCTGATCCTATCATTCACTACGGAGTCGGGCGACTTTACAACCAACAACCTGACGGTGGCTCCTGTCACATTCAACAAGACGTATGGCGCGACATCGTTGACCCTGACAGGGCCTTCAGCAACCACGGGAATACTTTCCCTGAGCTCGGGCGGGGTACAGTGTGTTTCGCCATGCCAGGTAAGCTTCGGCAATCAGGTGGTGAATACCTCAAGCGGGGTGGTGACCAGCGTGCTCACGAACACGGGCGCGGGCACCATCACGGTCCTAAACCCGCAAGTGACGGGCGATCAAGGTGGCAACGAATTTAATTTGGCCACGCCGACGCTGGGCACGGATTGTCCGTTCGGTGATAACAGCTCATTTGTCCCCTTTGAGCTGGCCCCGGCAGCCTTTTGCAATGTGCGGCTCATTTTCACGCCTGCGGTGCTGGGCCTCCGCGACCTCCATGTCGTCCTATCCGCTTCCAATACAAGCGATGGCCCGCAGGCCGTGGACTTTACCGGCACGGGTATTGCCGGCCCGGCGACATTCATTGGGGCATCGGGAGGCTCCGGGCAAAGCGCCGCTCTTAGCACGGCATATGCGGCGCCCTTGGTGGCCGCGGTGCAGGACGCGAATGGTTTCCCGGTTGCGGGCGTAACTGTAACGTTCACCTCGCCCGGGAGCGGCGCCAGCGGCACGTTTGCAGGCGGAGTGAACACGGCCATAACCGACGCCGGCGGTGTGGCGACTTCCACCGTGTTTACGGCGAACGGCACCGCGGGCACGTTCAGTGTGACGGCTGCCAAAACGGGTGGGGGGAGCGTCACATTCCCGCTGAACAACGTCTCCGCGACCAATAAGATTTTCACCCTCATTGGAGGAGGAACAGGCGGCAATCCACTGCCCGCCATGAATCTTTGCATGAATGGTAGTTCCTTGATGGGCGGAGTGTTTGGCGGGAATGTATACGCCAGGGGTTGTGGCCAGATTTACAAAGTACCTGTTGCGGGCGGAGCTTGGACTCTGGTCGCAGGGACAGGGGTGGGCGGTTACAGCGGGGATGGCGGGCCTGCGACGAGCGCGCAGTTTAGTGGCATCACCGGCTTGTTTGTGGATGGCTCCGGGAACGTCTATATCTCCGATTCGGGTAACCAGCGCATTCGCGTGGTCAACGGGCAGGGAACGCCACTTGTCGTTGACGGCCTCACGATCCAGCCAGGGAATATCGGGACCATCGCCGGAACCGGCGCAGGAGGGTACAGCGGCGACGGCCAGGCGCCGCGCGCTGCGCAGCTTTTGAATCCCGCAGGCCTCTTCGTGGACAGCTCGGGGGACGTCTTTTTTGCCGACTCAGGCAACAACCGCGTCCGGGAAATGAGCGGCGGCCAAATTCAGACCGTCGCAGGGAATGGTGTTCCCGGTTTCTTTGGCGACGGCGGTAGCGCGACTGGCGCGGAATTGAACAATCCCCAGGACGTGTTCGTGGACGCAAACGGGAACATTTATATTGCCGACAACAACAACCACCGCGTTCGGGAAGTTACAGGCAGTTCTATTTTCTGTCCAGACTGCGGCACGATCCAGACCATCGCAGGGACCGGAGCGGTCGCGTACAACGGGGACGGTATCGCCGCCAATACTGCGGCGCTCGCGAGTCCCACTGGAGTGTATGTCGACGCTTCCTTTAATGTCTTCATTGCCGATAGCGCCCAGGAGCGCATACGAAAAATCACGGGCGGGACCATCTCCACCGTAGCTGGAAATGGCCTTTATGGTTACTCCGGCGATGGCGCCGTCGCGACCAGTGCCCAGATAGCGGCTCCCAACAGCGTTTTTCTGGATGGTGCTGCTGGAGACATCTTCTTCTCGACGGTCAGCGGCATCCGGGAGGTCGTTAACGCGACCGGATTTATTAAGACCTTCGCCGGAAATGCCGCCTACGGCTATTTTGGCGATGGCGGGCTGGCGGCCAATGCTCAACTCTTCCAACCCACCGCCATTGCTATGGATAGCGTAGGGAACATCTACGTCGCCGACTCCGGCAACGCCGTCATCCGTGAAAAAGTTGCCGCCACGGGCCTGATGCAGACTGTGGCCGGAAACGGCACGCCCGGTTACAGCGGCGACGGCGCCGCCGCAACCAACGCCTCGATTCAACCCTTCGGCGGCCTGGCCGTGGACTCCTCCGGGAACATTTATTTCACGGAGCGCACGATGGGATCCGGTGCCTCGGATTGCCGTGTCCGGGAAATCCTGAAGACGTCGCAAATCATTCAGACGGTTGCTGGAAATGGCCTTTGCAACGTGTCCGGCGACAACGGTTCCGCGACCAGCGCCGGGCTTGGCCCACCGAACGGCCTTGCTGTTGACGCTAACGGAAACCTTTACATCTCCATCCTCAACGTGGGCGGCGTGCCCGGTGGCGCGCGCGTCCGAGTCGTCAATCAGACCGGTGGGCCAGCCACTCTGTTGGGGGTGCCCGGCATCGGTATGGGAGACATCGCGACGGTTGCCGGAACGGGGACGCCCGGGTACAACGGCGATGGCATTTCCGCAACCACCGCGGAGCTCTCCAATCCTAATGGTCTGGCCCTCGATAGCTCCGGGAACCTGCTGATTGCAGATTCCGGCAACAACCGCATTCGAAAAGTTGACCACGCTTCCGGCAACATTTCCACCGTCGCCGGAAATGGCGTGTTCGGCTTGTCCGGTGACGGCGGTCCAGCCACCACCGCGCAGGTTGGGAACCCGTCCGATGTGGCCCTGGACAGCTCCGGAAATTTGTTCATTGGCGTTGCCGGGAGTAGGAGTGTCCGCGAAGTGTTCGCCGGGACGGGGAACATCCAAACTGTCGCCGGGAACGGCATCCTGGGCTTTGCGGGAGACGGCGGCCTGGCAATCAGCGCCGAGCTCATTACCCCTCAGCGTCTTGCAATGGACCCTGCCGGTAATCCGTACATCAGCGATACATCCAATGCCAGGATTCGCGTGGTTGCCGCAGCCCTCAATCCCGTGCCGACGATCACTGCGCCGCTTGTTCCGGCGAGCGAGCCCGTCGCAAGCGGGCCGTTCACCCTCACGGTGAATGGCACGGGGTTCGCTAACGGCGCCACCGTGTTCTTTGGCGGCAACGCGCGAGCAACCACGTTCGTCAGCGCAACGCAACTGACGGCGGCGATTCTGGGGACCGATGTCGCGGCACAAGGAACGCCTGCCGTCACGGTGTCCAACCCCGAGCCGACCCCCGGCGCATCCGCGGCTGTGAATTTCACGGTTGGTCCGCCTACTGGTACCGATTTTACGAATGCAGGCGGCGATAACCAGTGGACGACCGCTGCGAACTGGAGCAATGGGCTGCCCGTCGCCGGCGAGGCGGTGACCGACAACGGAGGCTTCAACATCACGCTGGCCTCCGGCGCGCAGAGTGTGGGCGCGATGACGTTCACGAGTGGCGGCACGCTGGCGATTTCCGGCGGCTCGCTCACATTCTCCAACCCCTCCACGGCCGCGAATATCGTCATCAGCGGCGGCACGCTCACCGCCAACAGCACGTTGAACGTCACGGGCACGGCCATGTTGAGTTCCGGTGGAACGATCAACGGGAACAGCACGGTCGGCCTCGGCGGATTGTTCACGTGGTCCGGCGGCACAATCGGCGGCACGCTTACTGTCAACGCCAATGCCGGCGTTACTTTGGGAGGCGGCGCGGTCTCTCCAGTCCTGAGCGGAGCGATATTTAACAACACGTCTGGCAGCACGACAACGCTCACCGGCACGGCTGCGTTCAATATCAATAGTGGAGGCACGTTCAACAACCAATCCGGCGGCACTTTCCTGGCGCGCGATGACGTGGGAATCAGCACGACAGTCGGCCTCGGCACCTTCGCCAATGCCGGCACATTCACCCGCGACACTACCTCTGGCACGTTTTCCTTGGCCACAATCACCTTCAACAATACGGGAACCGTGAATGTCACCACGGGCACACTGCAACTTACTGGTGGCCAAAGTAGCTCAGCATTTAATGTCGCCACCAACGCTACATTGAACTTTGTGGGCAGCACCACGACTGGGTACATCACGAACCTGGGCTCCTCCATCTCAGGGTCGGGGAATGTATTGTTCACCGGTGGGTCTTTCCTGACAAACATCGCCGGGTCTTATGCTATTTCAGGCACGACGACCATTGATCCTCAGAGGGGAGACGGCTTGGGTGGGGCCAATTTCGGGAGCGCTACAGCCACGACGAGTGCCCTGACACTAAACTCGGGCGTCTTACAAGTGGCTGGCGGCGGCAACCTTACAGTCAGCGGCACTACGACTTGGGCTGGCGGAACATTGGTCGGCGGCACTGTCACCATAGGGCAGACCGGCACGCTCAACCTGACTGGTACCGGCGTCGGCTCTAACCGCGCGTTACAAGCCGGCGGCACGCTCACAATTGCAGGAACCGCCAATGTCAGCGGCGCATTGGACTTCAACGGGAATTCCTCTGTCGTTAACATCTCCTCCACTGGTCTATTCAATTTGCAAGGCGACAAATTCCTGGGCTCGACCACCAGCGGCACTTCGACCTTCAATAACGCTGGAACACTCACGAAAACTGCAGGCACCGCCGCTGGAGGCGGTGGATTCAACAGCACCGTCACATTCAACAACACCGGGACGGTCAACGCCAACAGCGGCAATTTGCATTTTGACAATGGACTCACGCAATCGGGCGCGGGCGCAAAGGTTTCGGTGCTTGCCACTGACAGTATCGTCGGCAACTTGACCGTGGGCGCCGGGGCCGGGACGGTCACCGACAACGGCACGATCACCGGAAACGTTTCGAGCGGCGGCACACTCAGCGGGACCGGCACGATCACCGGAAGCGTCGCCAACACGGGCATACTCAATCCTGGCAGCGCTTTGGCTACGGGGACACTGACAATCGGCGGCGCATACACGCACGCCGCGGGAGCGACCCTGAATATCGCGCTTTCGGGCGCCACTTGTAACACATTTGACGTGCTGGCCATCGGTGGCGTGGCGACCTTAAACGGCGGCACGCTCACTATCACCGGGATCAATACTTGCACCAACCCAGCGAATCTGAATCCCGTGGTGATGACTTTCGCCTCACATGCGGGCACCGACTTCGCTACTAAGAACCTCACGGTAGGCACTTCGGTCCTCACCGAGCAACTCAACGCCACCAACCTGACGCTGGTTGAGCCCGTAACCCTCACAAACGACAACTTTACAAATGGCGGCGGCGATAACCAGTGGACGACGGCTACCAACTGGAGCACCGGGCTTCTTCCTACAGCCCTCAACACAGTGACCGATACGGGAGGTTTTAACATCACGCTGGCCTCCGGCGCTCAGGTGGTCGGCGCGCTATCTCTTAACACTGGCGGCACGCTGACGATTTCCGGCGGATCGCTCTCTTTCAGTTCCGCGTCTACAGCCAACAACATTGCAGTCAGTGGCGGGACCCTCACTGCAAACGCGAACCTGACCAGTGGCACATTGACGCAAAGCTCCGGAACCCTGAATGGAACCGGCAATGTGACCGTTACCGGACCGTTGAATTGGACGGGCGGTGCGATGGCGGGGACGGGTTCAACGACGGTGAGCGCCGCGGGGACGCTGACGATCAACGCGCCGGCGGGCAGCTTTGTGATCTTGCAGCGGCTTTTGACCAACAACGGGACAGCGGGCGCGGGCGGCACGTGGGTGGCGGGGAGCATGCAATTGGCCGGGACGTTCACCAACGCGGGCACGTTCAGCAGCGGGCTCAACAGCGGCGGTATCGTGTGCGAGGGGGGTCCCTGCACGGTGAACAACAACAGCCCTGGCGTCTGGATGCACTCGGCGGGGACGCTCAGCATGAACCCGAACAGCTTCAGCCCCACCAGCTTCAACAACTCGGGAACGCTGAACATCACTGGCGGGACGTTCAGCAGTAGCCTCGGGGGAGCTAGTACGGGAACCTTCACGGTCGGCGCGGGCGGCACGCTGCAGTTTGCGGGGGGCGCCCAAACGCTGACCGGTGCCAATATGAGCGGCGCGGGAACTGTGGATTTTAACGGTGGAACGACGACCCTGACCGGGGGCACGTACAACGTTACAGGCGCCACCACGGCCACGGGCGGGACGGGGAATTTCAACGGCCCGGTGACGAGCGTGGGTCCGTTGACAGCTAGCAACGGCACGCTGAACTTCTCCAGCGGGGCAGCGATCACGACCAGTGCATTGACCGAGTCGGGCGGAACGCTGACTGGGTCCGACGCAGTGACCGTTACCGGGCCGCTCAATTGGACGGGCGGGACGATGGCGGGGACGGGTTCAACGACGGTGAGCGCCGCGGGGACGCTGACGATCAACGCGCCGGCGGGCAGCTTTGTGATCTTGCAGCGGCTTTTGACCAACAACGGGACGGCGGGCGCGGGCGGCACGTGGGTCGCGGGGAGTATGCAATTGGCCGGGACGTTCACCAACGCGGGCACGTTCAGCAGCGGGCTCAACAGCGGCGGTATCGTGTGCGAGGGGAGTCCCTGCACGGTGAACAACAACAGCCCCGGCTTCTGGACGCACGCGGCGGGGACGTTCACCATGAACCCGAACAGCTTCAGCCCCACCAGCTTCAACAACTCGGGAACGCTGAACATCACTGGCGGGACGTTCAGCAGTAGCCTCGGGGGAGCTAGTACGGGAACCTTCACGGTTGGCGCGGCAGGAACGCTGCAGTTTACGGCCGGCACCAACGCGCTGACGGCGGCCTCGATCGTGAATGGGGCAGGCACAGTGAGCTTCAGCGGGGGCACGAATACATTCGCTGGGACTTACTCTCTGACCCCTCCGACAGGCACGACGAGCGTCAGCGGTGGGACAGTGAACTTTAACACCACCTCGAACACCCCTAATTTGACACTCAGCGGCGGCTTCTTGTCAGGAGCGGCCCCGTTGAACGTGCAGGGTGCCTTTAGCTGGACTGCCGGGACAATCAACGGTGCAGGCACGACAACGGTGACCACCACCGGGACACTGACGATCAGTGGCGCGGGCTTGAAGCAGCTTGCAACTGGCACCTTCATCAATCAAGGGGCGGCCACGTGGAGTAGCGGGTCCAGCGGACTCGATGTGGGTGCCGGGGCCATATTCATCAACCAGCCAGGGGCCACCTTTACAATTCAGAGCGACGCGACTTTTGGCAACCAATTCGAGGCTCCCGGTTCGACGTTCGTCAACGCGGGTACGTTGACCAAGACGGCGGGCACAGGAACCACGGTGTTCGGCGCCAACACGGTTTTCAACAACACCGGCCCGGTGACCGTCAACAGCGGCACGTTGAGCTTCCAGGGCGGGGGAAGCAGCACCAGCGGCTTCGTCGCTGGAGCAGCAGGCACACTCAACTTTGGCGGAGGGACGAATACCCTGGGCGTTGGGTCAAGTGTCACTGGGGCGGGTACGGTAAGCTTCAGCGGAGGGACGACCAATATCGTAGGCCCCTACACCGTGACGGGAACCACAAACATCAGCGGCGGGACGGTGAGCCTTAACAACGCCAGCAACAGCAGTACGAACCTGACGCTCAGCGGCGGTTTTTCTTCGGGATCGGGAGCTTTGACGGTGCCGGGGACCTTCAATTGGACCGCGGGGACGATCAACGGAACAGGCGCGACAACGCTAACCAACACGGGCACGCTGACGATCAGCGGCGCTGGGTCCAAACAGTTGGCCATCGGGACGTTCAATAATGCTGGGACAGCCACGTGGGCAAGCGGTTCCGGCGCACTGGATGTGGGCGCCGGGGCAGTGTTCAACAACCAGGGCACGCTTACAATTCAGAGCGACACGAGTTTTACCAATCTCCTCGAGAGTGCGGGTTCGACGTTCAACAACTCAGGAACGCTGATGAAGACCGCCGGAGCGGGAATCACGACGTTCGGCGCCAACACCTCGTTCAGCAATACGGGCACAGTCAAGGCAATGAGCGGGACTCTGGCCGTTAACGGCGGATTTACACAAACCGTCGGCACAAGCCTCACGCAACTGAACGGTGGCGCGATCTCCTCCACCTCGCCGATGACCTTCACGAGTGGAACGTTGGACGGCAACGGCACGATCACTGCCAGCGTTTCGAACACAGGCGCCAATGTAGCCCCGGGTCTCTCACCGGGCACACTGACCATCACAGGCAATTACACGCAGGGCGCGGGAGGAACGCTTACGATCGGGCTTGCCAGCCTGGCCAGCTTTGACGTCCTCAACGTCACTGGCGCGGCAACACTTGCCGGCACACTTACCGCCACCAGCATCGGCGGGTTCACGCCGGTTGCGGGCAACAGTTTCCAAGTTCTGACGTTCGGGTCGAGATCAGGCAACTTCACAACAAATAACCTGACTGTTAGCGGCGTCCCCCTTGACAAGGTGTTCGCCGCGAACAACATGCTTCTGGCCGCGCCGGGAGCTGCGGCGGAAATCGCCGCAACGTCGGGTTCAGGACAGAGCACACAGGTCAACACGCAGTTCACAAACCAACTGACCGCGACGGTGATGGACATCAACAATGTCCCGGTGAGCGGCGTGTCGGTGACCTTCACTGCGCCTGCGCAGACGGGTGCCAGCGCGACGTTTGTCGGCGGCAATTCTGTGTTGACTGACATTAACGGCGTGGCTGCGGTTACGATCGTGGCCAACAGCCATACAGGCTCCTACTCCATCACAGCCATGGCCGGGGCGGTAGGACCTACCACCTTCGTGAATTTGATGAACACACCGGGCCCCGCGGCAGCGCTAACGGTGGAGACCAAGGCGGACGGCAGCGGGACGGTGGTCCCGGCGCAGAACGTAGCGTCCGGCACATCGGTAATCGGATTCGCGATTAGCCGTGACGCCTCCGGAAACTTCGTCGCCAATGCAGCGGCGGCGTGGACTGTGGCGAACGTGACGGGCGGAGTCGTGCCTGGCGATCTCGTGGCCGCCGGAAACAACCTGAGCGCAACGTTCACCGGGCATGTGGATGGCTCGGCGACGATGCACGCAGTAGTCGCCGCGCTGGCCGCCGATTCAGGGAAACTGACGGTGGTGGCGGGCGCGGGGACGGCGTTGAGTGTGGAGACCAAGGCGGACGGCAGCGGGACGGTGGTCCCAGCGCAGAACGTAGCGTCTGGCACATCGGTGACCGGATACGCCATCAGCCGTGACGGCTCGGGAAACTTCGTCGCCAACGTAGCGGCGACGTGGACTCTGGCGAACGTGACGGGCGGAGTATCGGCGATTACCGATCTGGCGGCAGCTGGCACCAGTGCGACGTTCACCGGGCATGTGGACGGCACGGCGACGATGCACGCGGTGGTGGGCGCGCTGGCCGCCGATTCAGGGAAGCTGACGGTGGTGGCCGGCACGGGGACAGCGGTAACGGTGGAGACCAAGGCGGACGGCACCGGGACGGTGGTTCCGGCGCAGAACGTAGCGTCTGGCACATCGGTGACCGGATACGCCATCAGCCGTGACGGCTCGGGAAACTTCGTCGCCAACGTGGCGGCGGCGTGGACTGTGGCAAACGTGACGGGCGGAGTCGTGCCTGGCGACCTCGTGGCTGCCGGAAACAACCTGAGCGCGACGTTCACCGGCCACGTGGATGGCACGGCGACGATGCATGCAGTAGTCGCCGCGCTGGCCGCCGATTCAGGGAAACTGACGGTGGTGGCCGGTACGGGTACAGCGCTAACGGTGGAGACCAAGGCGGACGGCAGCGGGACGGTGGTCCCGGCACAGAACGTAGCGTCCGGCACATCGGTAACCGGATACGCCATCAGCCGTGACGGCTCGGGAAACTTCGTCGCCAACGTGGCGGCGGCGTGGACTGTGGCGAACGTGACGAGCGGAGTCGTGCCTGGCGATCTCGTCGCTGCCGGAAACAACCTGAGCGCGACGTTCACCGGCCACGTGGATGGCTCGGCGACGATGCACGCAGTAGTCGCCGCGCTGGCCGCCGATTCAGGGAAGCTGACGGTGGTGACCGGCGCTGCGGCGGCGGTAACGGTGGAAACCAAGCCGGACGGCACCGGGACAGTGCTGGGGCCAGTGAACGTAGCGTCTGGCACATCGGTGACCGGGTACGCCATCAGCCGTGACGCCTCCGGAAACTTCGTCGCCAATGTGGCGGTGGCGTGGACGCTGGCAAACGTGGCGGACGGAGTCGTGCCTGGCGATCTCGTGGCAGCCGGAAACAACCTGAGCGCGACATTCACGGGGCATCTCGTAGGCACGGCAGCGATTCACATAGTGGCGGGTGCGTTGCCCGCGGCCAATTCGGGGATACTCACGGTGGTAGCGGGCGCGGCGGCGACCATCGCTGCGACAGCCGGGACGCCGCAGACGACAACGGCCAGCAATGCGTTCGCCACGGCGCTGCAAGCGACAGTGAAGGACGCCTTGGGCAATCTCGTGCCCGGTGTGCTGGTTACGTTCACGGCGCCGGCACAGACTGGAGCGAGCGGGACGTTTGCGGGCGGTGTGAACACGGCGACGACTAACGCCAACGGTGTGGCCATGGCGCCGACGTTCACTGCGAACGCGAATGGAGGAGGGCCTTACGTCGTGAATGCCACCGCATCCGCGGGAGCAGTCGGCCCAGCCGCGTTTACGCTTACCAACGTGGACTTCACGGTGGCCCTGACGACTGCCGGCACTGTCCAGATCACAGGAGGAACTCCAGTGAACGTGCCTCTAACCTTGACGACGACGCCAGCGGGTCTCCCACTGCCGGCTGCTGTGAACTATACCTGCACCGTTCCTGCGTCGCTCACAGCCACGACGTGCGCGATGAGTCCCGCCAGTGCCCCCGCAGGCACGGTGCAAGGCACCGCAGCCGCGAATTCAACCCTGATGATTACGACAACCGCAAATCTGCCCCCGGCCCCTCGACAACCAGACCCCAGGGCGCCTTACCTGCCATGGGCCACGGCCACTGCACTCGCGGGACTCCTGGCGATGTTCTTTGCGGCGCGCCAAAAGTTTGCGCCGCTACAGGGACGCGCGGGTTACGCCACACTGGCGCTTTTGTTGATCACTGCCGGCGGCATCGTGGGTTGCACGACCGCGCAAGTCCCTTCCTCGACTCCGAAGGGAGCTGCGAGTATCACGGTGACAGCAACTTCCGGCGGATCAGTGAGGAACACGGTGATCAACATCAACGTGAATTAATTTGCACTCTGTTGGCGAAGCTGTGTGGTGCCGTGGACTCGCAGTGAGTTCCGTGCCTTATTGGATCGTCTCTGTTCATCTATAGGAAAAACAAAAATCGATTTCAGATAGACCAGGCGGCGTTTGTTTCTGTGACTCGGCGGGAACAAGATCTCAGTGAGGCCGAATGAGGGGAAGAAATGTCTGCTCGAGGATGGACCGTACCTTGGGAAGAGAATCTGTGCGCGAACGCCTACCTCGCCACAGGCTTTAGCCTTCGGGCCCAATGCATGGGTTGACCCTGGCTATCGACGAGCGGATCTACCCGAAATAGTTGCTTGCGGTCTATTAAAACGGAAGTCCGAGCGGCTGAAGGAGATGTTGGGGTGAGCGATGGGATTTGAACCCACGACCCTCGGTGCCACAGACCGATGCTCTACCAGCTGAGCTACGCTCACCACGGATGAAGTCAGGAATAGTCTAGGCTACATTCCGTTTGCAGTAAAGTGGCGCCGCAATGCCGTCGTAAATTTTCTCCTGGGCCCTCAGGCCCAATATTTTTTCAACGCGCTTGAACAGGTGCGCGTACTTGATGCTACACTATTTCGTCCGGAGATACCGCCAAACCTCAGATTTAAGTGAAAGATTCGGAATCCCGCGGGGCGGGATTTCTCTGACAAAACTGTGTGGTTTGTTTTATATTGAACTGCAATTTAGACTACTCACGAAAGGATGTTTCACTCTTCTATGGATACGCGATTTTTAGGACAGCCGCATGAATGGGATCCGCGACGACTTTACAGCCAGACGGGAGCGGACTGGCAATTCCGCGTGGATTTTGACCGCCTTCGCAAGGAACGTTTGGAGAAGTTGCGCGCGTCGATGAAAGCCAATGATCTGGGCGCGCTCGTGCTTTTTGCCGGGGCCAACATCCGTTACGCCACGGCTTCCTATCAGGGCAACTGGAAATACAACATCAATATTCGCTACGCGGTGGTGCCGCATAGCGGCGAGCCCGTGCTGTTCGAGACGGCGGGATCCGACTTGCACTGCGCCGAAATCGACCTGCCGTGGATGGAAGGGCGGATCCGTCCCGCGATTACCTGGCAATGGGCCGAAGGCGCGGTACCGTATATGGCTGGGCGCATGGCTGAAAGCGTCCTCGAAGTGCTGAAAGAGCACGGCGTCACCAAGGAGCGCATCGGCGTCGACAACTTTGACATGCCCTCGCTCGAAGCGTTCCAGAAAACCGGATTGAAAATCGTCAATGGCTGGCCGGCCGTGTCGCAAGCGCGCGTGGTCAAGACGCGCGACGAAATCGAACTGCTCAAGCAGGCATCAAGCATCGGCGACGCCGCGATGTGGAAGATCAAGTACGAGTGGCTGAAGCCGGGCGTGCGCGAGCGCGAAATCGAAGCCAAGGTGCACGAGTTCATGCTCGAGCGCGGCTGCGAAATTATTTATGACATCATCGTCGCGTCGGGAGGAAACACCAGCCCGTACCGGCGCTGGGCCACCGACAAGCTGATCCGCCAGGGCGATCTAATCATCGTGGACATCAACGCGGTGGGGCCCTCGGGCTACTTCATCGACTTCGTCCGCCTCTTTAAGTGCGGCGGGGCGCAAGGATTGAAGATGACCCAGAAGGAAATCGACCTGTACCGCGAAACGTACGATTCCATGTATGCGGGTATCGAACAACTGAAACCGGGTAACACCACGGCGGATGTAGCCGCCGCCTTTCCGAAGTACGACGACGACACCTACGGGACGGTGACACTCCAGCAGTTTGCGCATAGCATCGGCCTTACGCTGTATGAAGGCATGTGGATGTCGCGCGCGTATTCGCTCAAGTATCCGGCGGAGATCAAGGAAAATATGTACTTCGCCATCGAGACGTTCGCGGGCCATCCGAAGCTGCAACAGACGACACGACTCGAAGAAAACGTTCTGGTGACGGCGAAGGGGCCCGTGGTGTTCACGCTGATGGAGCACATGGAAGAGGCCATGAAGCGCTAACCATGGCTCAAAAACTGGTCGCAGTATCTGATTCCGTATTTCCCAACCTGGACTTGGCCCGCGCCGTTGTGGCGCGGGTCGGGGCAGAGTTGCGCATGGCCGCGCAACCCACGCCTGCGGCAATTGTAGAAGCGGCGCGGGAAGCGGACGCTCTGCTGGTCACCTACGCGAAGATTACAGCGGAAATGATCAAGGAAATGAAGAAGTGCCGGATCATTTCGCGGTTCGGGATTGGCGTAGATAACGTCGATATCGCTGCCGCCACGGCTTCGGGAATTGTGGTCACGAAAGTCCCGGATTACTGCATCGATGAAGTTTCCGACCACGCCATGGCCTTGCTGCTGTCGTTGGTGCGGAAGATTCCGTTTTCGAGCGCCCGAGCGCATGCGGGACGCTGGGAAATGCCGGCGGTGGTGCCGATTCACAGGCTGAGGGGCACGATCCTGGGCCTCGTGGGTTTCGGAAGGATTCCGCAGCTGGTTGCGCCCAAGGCAAAATCGTTCGGCATGCGCGTGGTGACGTTTGATCCCTACATACCGCAGACGGTGCTGGACCAGGCCGGAGTGAGCCGCGTCGAGTTCGCCGACCTGTTGAAAATGTCGGATTACATTTCGATCCACACGCCGCTGCTTCCCGAGACACGTCATATGTTTAACGCGGATGTATTCCGGCAGATGAAGCCTGGCGCAGTTATCGTCAATACGTCACGCGGGCCGGTGGTGGACGAAGCGGCGTTGGCGAAGGCCCTGGATGCCGGACAACTGGCAGGCGCGGCGCTCGACGTGCTCGAGCAGGAGCCTCCCACCAGTTCGCCGCTGTTTGGGCGCGACAACGTAATTCTGACGCCACACACAAGTTTCTATTCGGTCGAAGCGCTCGAGGAGTTGCAGACCAAGGCAGCCGAAGAGGT
Source organism: Terriglobia bacterium (assembly GCA_963705015.1). Classification (GTDB taxonomy): domain Bacteria; phylum Acidobacteriota; class Terriglobia; order Acidiferrales; family UBA7541; genus Palsa-360. The sequence continues at coordinate 1,592,112 of CAVPIN010000002.1, read as the reverse complement.
CGTTCGCGTACTTTCCGGCGAGGCCCCGCGCAATCCCGTCAATCCGGAGGCGCTCACAGCTTCACGCGGTAAATAAATCTTAGAAATCTGGAGGACGTAATCATGTCAAATCAACCCTGGAAGACAGACAAGTGGTTTGTAAGCCCGTGGAATTTTAACGAGGCAGTTCAAAAAGATATCCATTTTCCGAAGCAGATTAAATTTCACGACATCACCCTGCGCGACGGGGAACAGCAGACCGGCGTGATCTTCACCAAGGACGACAAGATCCGCATCGCGGAGGGGCTCGCGGAAGCCGGCGTTCACCGGATTGAGGCCGGGATGCCGGTGGTGTCACCCAGCGACGAAGCGGCCATCAAGGAGATCGTGAAGCGCAACCTCGGTCCTCAGATTTTCGCATTTTCGCGCTGCATGGTCGAAGACGTGAAGCGCGCGCTGGATTGCGGCGTTTCCGGCATCGTGATGGAAGTGCCTTCGAGCGAGCACATCATCAAGTACGCGTACAAGTGGCCCATGGAGAAGGCCATCGACCTTTCCATCCAGTCGACGGTGTTCGCCCACGAGAATGGCCTCGAAGTCGTATTTTTCCCCATCGACTTTACGCGCGCGGAAATGAAGTGGGTGCTGGACCTGATCCTGCGCGTCGCCACTGAAGGCCACATGGATGCTCTGGCGCTGGTGGATACGTTCGGCGTGCTCTCACCGCATGCCATTCAATATCTGGTGCGGTCGGTGAAGGCGCGCATCGATAAGCGCCTCGAAGCTCACTTCCACATGGACTTCGGAATGGGCGTGGCCAATACGATCATGGCCCTCGCGGAAGGCGTCGAGGTCGTCCACTCCACCGTGCTCGGACTCGGCGAGCGCGCCGGAAATACTCCCATGGAAGAAACTGCCATGGCCTTGCTCACCCTTTACGGGGTTGACACCGGCTTGAAATATGACAAGTTCTATAAGCTCGCGAAGCTCGTACAGCAGCTTTCCGGCCACGCGGTTGCTTCCAACCGCCCGGTGGTGGGCGATGCGCTGTTCCAAATCGAGTCTGGCATCATTGCCAGCTGGTTCCAAAACTGCGGCGAGGAGAACCCGACTGAACTTTTCCCGTACCGCTGGGATGTAGTTGGCCAGCCTGCGGCCAGCATCGTGATGGGTAAGGGAAGCGGAATCGATTCCGTGAAGCAGGCGCTGAAAAATCTCGGCGTTCCCTTCACCGAAGAAGAAGCCATGCGCGTTGTGGTTGCCGTCAAGGATTTCTCGTTGCGCCACAAGCGGCTGCTGACCGACAAGGAATTCCGCGATGTGGCCGTCGCAACCCTTCCGAGCAACTTTGCCAGCGCCGCGAAAGGCGACTAGTCTGCTGTCTCAGGGACAAATTTTTTTATGAAAGCAATGGTTCTCCGGGCCCCGCACGAGCTGGGGGTCGCCGAAGTGGAACGGCCCAAACCGGACCGCAACCAGGTTCTCGTTCGGGTAACCCATAGCGGCATCTGTGGCACCGACCTGAAGATTTTTGATGGCGCCATTCCCGTACGCTACCCGCTGATCATGGGGCACGAAATGATCGGCGAAGTGGTGGAGGGTGGCGACGCTAACATTCCCAATGGTAGCCGTGTCATCGTCGATCCCGCCACGTTCTGCGGCATGTGCTTCAATTGCCGCGCGGGCCAGACCAGCCTGTGCCCCAATGGCGGTCTCGTAGGGCGCGATTCTAACGGCGGCTTCGCGGATTACCTTGTCGCGCCGCGCAGCCATGTATATCCCCTGCCGGATTCCATCGATAACCAGTCTGCGCCCCTGATCCAGGTGGTCACGACTTGTCTGCACGCGCATCGCCTGGTCAATATTTTCCCGGGACTTTCCGTTGTGGTCGTAGGACTGGGTGTGACTGGACAAGTTCATGTGCAACTAGCCAAGTCCTGGGGGGCCTACCCGGTCATCGGGATCACGCGGAGCGCCTGGAAGCGAAGCCTTGCGCAGAGCCTTGGCGCGGACCTGACGCTTCCGAGTGGCGCGGATGCATTACGGGGCGTGATGGAGGCTACCGGCGGCCGCGGCGCCGATCTCATAATTGAATCCACAGGAATCCCGTCGGCGATTTCGGACTCGGTTTCCATGGCGCGGGCGGGCGGAACGATCATTCTGTTTGGCGTTTCTGCGGCAACCCAGGCCAACTTGCCTTTCTACCAGCTGTATTTCAAGGAACTGAAGATCGTGAACACGCGGGCCGCGAAGGGAGAAGATTTTCCAGCCTCGATCGACCTCGCGGCCAGAGGCGTACTGAAACTGAAGCCACTGGTAACCCACGTCATCCAGCTGCCTGATTTGGAGAGCGCCATTGGCATGCTGGTAAAGGACGAAGATCGCCGCATGAAGATCATCATGGAAAATACCCTGTGAATGCGCGCGAGGCCCGCGTGCCCCCTAAAGCCTGCCGATCGCTCCATAAGAACCGTTTCAAAAACCCGCCAGAGCGGCGTATACTCTGAGCCGCCCGAAATTCCACAATACATATTCCGGCTAATTTGCGTGTAAAGCCGCATCTGTATCGTGATTGCGTTTTCGCGATACGCCGCGTTTGGAAATTGCAGCGAACGGCGAAACGCGCGTCGAGAAACGGGAGGAAAATAAAATTCCCAATCAACTCTCGGAAGTTCAGACAAGCGAAAAAGAAAGCAAGTCTGGCGCAAGCGGAGCCGCGATTGCGATGTATTGCGTGTTGCTTGCGGCCTATTCCCTGATGGCCGCCGACCGGTACCTCTTCCCGTTTCTCAATTCCGACGTGCGTAAGACTTTTGGTTTTTCCATCCCCACGATCGGACTTCTCTCCACGATTTTTACATTGGGCTTGGGAATTGGCGGGCTTCCGACTGGCTATCTGTTATCGCATTTTTCTCGTAAAACCGTTTTGTTGCTGGGGATCGCAATATTTTCCGGCGCCACTGCACTCACGACGGTAGCCACCGGATTCTGGACGATGCTCTTGTGCCTGGCGGTGACGGGTATCGGAATGGCCATGCTGGCCACTTCCATGTTCGCGCTCGCGGCGAGTTATTTCGTGCAGTACCGCGCCGCCGCGATTGGATCCGTCAATTTTTGCTACGGCCTCGGAGGTTTCTACGGACCGATCCTCGCTGGTGCGTTCCTGGTCTCCTACAAGACCTGGCACGCTCCGATGCTGGCCTTTGCTGGATTCGGTTTCGCGATGATTGTCCTGATTCTGCTCTTCGTGCGCTCGTGGTTCAGCGAGACCCGCCGCACGGCACAGGCCCGGGCAGACGCCGGCGGGGCGCCCACGCTCATGAATCGAAATTCGATTCTCCTTACGGCTCTCAGCATGATCCACGGCCTCAGCATGTACGGATTTCTGGGATTGTACACGCTCTATCTCCGGGAGAGCCTCCATTATTCTCCGGGCGCAGCTGGGAAAGTGATCGGCTTTTTTGGAATCGGAGCGCTGGCCTCGGTATTCTGCGGCTGGTTGGGAGATCGCCTGCCGCCTCGAGCTGTGCTGAGTGGAGCGTTCCTTTGCAGCGCGGCGCTCGGTTACTTGTTTTTTCACGGAGCGGAATCTGTCGCGGTCGCCCGGACCTTGACGTGCCTCTACGGCGTAGTGGCCAGCGCCATTCTGTACGTCAATCTCGCCGGCTATCACGTAAAAGCGGTACGCGGCAGTTTGGCGAGCCGCGCATCGGGAATGTTTGTCACCAGCCTTTACTTCGCGGCCGCGTTTGCCGGCTCTTTGATGGGCTGGATCGAAGCCAACCATGGTTGGGCGATGGCCGGAATAATTCAAATGTCCGTGCTTTCCATTGTGGGGGCAGCCCTTTCGTTGGCCTTGCGACCCAGTGAAATGTCCCTATAGCCTTCGCACGCTACATCGATCAGAAACTATGACCATCGCTGAAAAGACGCCAACGAATATCTTCAAGACTTTACCAAACCAGGATTGTCTGTGAGCGTACTCCAGAATTCTCCAATCTCGTCTGAAATCAGACCTGCACCACTGTCGGACAAATCGCAGATCGTGGCCGTGATTTGCGGATGCATCCTGGGATTCGCTTATTCTGCCAACTACACCAACCACGGCCCTGTGGCGCCGGCGCTTATGCGCGAATTTGGGTTCAACCAGGCGCTGGCAGGATTCTTGACGACCGGAATCTTTGCCACTCATGCCGGCATGCAGATGCCCGGCGGACACCTCGTCGACCGCCTCGGTTCGAGGCGCGTGGTTTTTTGCGCTCTGATTTGGGTGGCGCTGGGCAACCTCGGGATGGCTTTTGCGGGCGCGTACTGGCAGTTGCTGGCGTGCAAGATATTTACCGGCCTCGGAACTGGAATCTGCTTTGTGGGCGGCGCTCGCTATATTCACCAGGCTGCGGCCGGACCCCGGCTGCATTTGGCCCAGGGCTTTTTTGGCGGTTCGATCCAGCTTGGTGCGGGGTTTGTGATTTTGGCGGTGCCACGGCTCTATCTCCTGGCCGGGTGGCGCGCGACGTTTCTGGTGTCAGGAGGAATGGCATTGGCAGCCGCGATCATCTGGCTGGCCGCACCGAGCGTTTCCTTTCCTGCGGTTCCGCCGGGCCGGCTGCGCGAGATGTTGTTCGCTCCGCAGCTTTGGCTGCTGGCAGTCGTGCAAATGGCTACCTTTGGACTCTCCGTAGTCGTAGGGTCGTGGGTGGTTGTCGTCCTCATAAAGGTGATGAAAATTCCTGCGACCAAGGCAGGGCTCATTGGATCATTGGTACTTCTGCTCGGAATTGTGTCGCGGCCGCTCGGCGGTGTCCTTCGCAGGCATATGGGCATACGCCCGCTGTTCATCGGGAGTCTCTTGATGATCGCGCTGGGCTGTTTCGCTCTCGTTCGTCCCTCGATTTCATTGAGCACTGCTCTGACGGCGGTCGTGCTGCTTGGCATCGGCGTGGGCCTGCCCTATGCCGCGATGTTCTCGCGCGCGGGGGCTTTGTTCCCGGGACGCGCCGGGACAGCCATGGGGTTCGTGAACATGCTGGGCATTCTTATGATCCTGGGAGGCGCTCCCTTGGTAGGACACCTGGCGGATTTGTCAGGCACGTTCCGGGCCAGCTTCATATTTCTGGGTGGATTCTCACTGCTCGCTTGTGTGGTGGTTCCTTTCATCCACGCCCGCGAACCGAAGCTTCACTCCTAAACTCGGACTACTCCGAGCAGGTCCTTTTCCCCCCTTCATTACATAAAGAAAACCAGGGCAAATCCAAAAAAAAAGACGGGTATGAAATCCGCGCACCGCAAGGACTCCATACCCGCCAACATTCGGTTATCTGATTTAATTCCCGTTTGAGTTTGCTACCGCTTTTCCACGCACCATTTTTTGCGCCATGAAATACAGCAATTTCCTGTCGTCTTCATCAGCACGGCTGAGAAGCCGGCGGAACTTCTCCAGCAAACGCGCCTCCTTACCGGACCTGCCCCAGACGACATCTTTGGCGGACTTGCGCTTAATAATATTGGGCAGGACCGGGGGAGCCTCTCCGTCATAGAAAAGCTGGTACAGTGGGACTTCGAGCGCGCGCGCAAATTTCTCGATGGTCTCAAAAGCCGGAACCGTGTGACCGTTCTCCACTCGAGAAATGTAACAGCGCAACAAGCCCGTCCGTTTTTCAATATCCTCTTGCGAGAGGTTTTGTTGTTGACGAAGTTCCCGCAACCGGTCTCCGATGATCATGAGTTCATCCTTTCGAATTGGAACCACCCAAGCATTCAGCCCGGCTCCCAACCGATGTTGCTGCATTGCGGCAGCTTTATTGTTTGATATTGTCATCAAGTGAGAAAAAACATTCCGTGCCCGCCGTCACAGGGGTATGTGACGCACGTCACATTCGTTGTTGGAGGGGGGCGGCAGCGGCTAAGGGTTGCGCCGGAACGGAGTTAGTTTCCCGGTAGGCGAGGACGGGCTGGGGGCGCGGTATCGGGCGATGCGCGAGCGCGCAAATTCCGCCCACGCCCCGTTTGGTTCATAGCGCAAGTAATACGTAAGATGGCGGATCGCGCTCTGGATGTGGCCGCCCCGTTCGTAAGCCAGGGCAAGATTCAGATGGGCGTCCGCGAGCGCCGGCGAGAGTTCAATCGCGCGGAGCAAGTGCTGAATGGCACATTCCGCATCGCCGAGTTGCTCGAGAACGCAACCCAGGTTGAACTCCGCAAGTGCGTTTTCCGGTTCCAGCTCCACCGCGATCATGAATTCCCGGCGTGCTTCCTCCATGCGTCCCAGCTGATAAAGGGCGGTTCCGAGATTGATGTGCGCTTCGACCCATTCGGGAGCGGCATCGACAGCCTTGCGGTAAGCCTGCGCGGCTTGATCGAGCGATTCGGCATTGGAATCACATGCCATACCCAACTCGAACCATTCCTCGGCCGACCGGGAGGCCAGGGCGCGAACTTTCCTGGCCAATTCCGAAGTTTCGAAATTCAGCACGAATTGTCCCGTAAGGGGCTCAAAAGGCCCCGCCGGCTGCATGGGGGGATGAATCACCACCTGTTTCCCATTGGTGGAAATTCGCAACATGGACAGGGGAGTCTTTACGGATCCCAATTCGGTTTCGAGAGCGGTGATGGCCCGACGAATCCGCCGGGCGGGAACTCTGCGGGCGGCGAGGCCTTTGATGGTTTCCAGCGCTACCAGGTCCGAAAAATCAAAAAAACGCTCGCCCCAACGGGCCCGGGGAAACACCAAACGAAGACGAGTCCAATAATTCAACTCGCGGCGGCTGATACCCATCATTCGTTCGACTTCACTTCGTGTATAACGATGTTCCAATTCTGCGGCTCCGCGAGAAATCTCCAGTGCGACGATTATCTCTCCAAATTCCTGTGCATAAGTGAAAAATTATGCGCCTGCTCTTGCAGGCAAGGAAAAGATGGCGGCGGGAGTTGCGGGGAAGGAACCCCTTCTTGCGCGATACAACAGGCTTGTTAGACTGTTTCTGGTCCGATTATTTTCCCCATCTTTTATGCAACCCCACGCAGCTGAACGGCGCCACCTGGAGCGGCAAATCGCTTATGCCCGGCCCATCTTCCTGGTGATGGCTTTGGTGGATTTATTGCAGCGTTCCGCCACGCAGCGCGGCACGCAGGCCGTTTTGTTCGTCAGCGTGTACTTAGGCCTCTCTTTAATCCTGGCGGTGATACAGAATCTGCAATGGATCGGCAGAGCTGCGCTGCCGTTTTCCGTCGATTTGGCCGCCCTGGCTGCGTTCCTCCTGCTGACGCCCTCAGTGGTGGCGTTTTGGTTCCTATATCTGTTTGTGGCGCTGTCGGCCGGAACTCGGTGGGGCACCCGGCGGTCGGTCGTCCTGGCCGGGGCGGTTACTTTATCGTTACTGGTCCGAACGGCTTTCACTGGCCCGCTGGCCTGGGATCAGATGTTGTCCTGGATTGCGCTATCCACGGGAACCTTTTTCGCAGGCGCAGGCGCATCGTTCCTTGGCAGCCGTCAACGGCGCCATGCAGCCGAGCAGGAGTTTCTTGCCCATCTCACGGGGCTGCTCGAGGTCGAACGCGGCATGGCGGAATCCTTACGGCTCGTCCTCACCGAACTCGTTCGCGCCTTCGATTGCGACGAGGCGGTCCTGGCATTCCGTGATTCTGAACTGGAGCGCATATTTGTCTGGAAGCTGCGCGCCGGGGACGATACGCGACTCACCCCGGAAAATTTACCCGTCACCAGGAGCGATGGTTTCCTGCTCGATCATCCTGATGCCAGCGTTTGTTGGAATGAGCTGGAGGGCGCGGGGGACGGCTTTGGCTGGAATCGCAACGATGGCCGCCGCCTGAAAGATCTGCCGCGGTTGCCTGGACCCATGCGCCAGGAACTTGGATGGCATTCCGTCCTGGGCGTGACCATGGACCTGGGGGGGCATCCCGCCGGCAGGTTAATGCTCGGAAATGGGCATAGGCGGTTTATTTCTGATGACTTACAATGGGCGGAAAGAATTGTAAGGCACCTCGCTCAGCCGCTCCAGAACTTATTCTTCCTTCGGCACATCCGGGCCCATGCCATTGAGGGGGAACGCAGCCGCATCTCCCGGGAAATCCATGACGGGATCCTACAGACTTTGCTGAGCGTGGATATTCAGCTCGATGTCCTCAGGCGCAAGGTTCCCGTCGATCCCGAACAATCCGTCGCCGGCCTTACCTCGCTTCAGCACACGGTTCGAAATGAAACCGATGAGCTTCGCCGCATGGTTACCGATATGCGGCCGCTTCGCGTCCAAAGCGCCGATTTGATGGACTTGATGCATGGTTTCGCGGAGCGGTTCCGCAACGAATCCACCCTGGCGCTGGACTTGATCGTAGACGCCGTCGAACTGCAGCTTCCCGACCGCATTTGCCGTGACCTCTTTCAGATATATAGAGAATCGTTACACAATGTGAAAAAACATGCGCATGCTACACACGTCGTGGTAAAACTGTGGCAGAATGAAAGTCAAGTCGTCCTAGTCATTGATGACAATGGGGATGGCTTCAGTTTTGCGGGGCGTTTTACAGGCGATGAGCTGGATCGCCTGAGGTTGGGGCCCATTTCGATCAAGGAGCGCACGCGTAGCCTCGGTGGTGTGTTGACCGTCGAATCCACCCCCGGACACGGAGCACGTTTAACCGTAGAGGTTCCTCTCGGCTGATATGGCCAAGGCCACAAAACAACAGATTCGAGTCCTGATGGCTGATGACCATGCCATCTTCCGTGAAGGTCTGCGCAAGCTCCTCGATGGCGACGACGAAATCACCATCGTCGGCGAGGCTTCCAACGGCAATGATTGCATTAAGATGCTCACCAAACTCAAGCCCGATATCCTCCTGCTCGATTTGCGCATGCCGGATAAAGACGGCCTGGCCGTCCTTGAGGAAGTCAATTTCGACCAGCTTCCCACCAGAGTGGTTGTGCTCACCGCCGCGGAAGACGACCGCGATGTGGTCCGCGCCATGCGCCTCGGTGCTCGCGGGGTGGTGCTGAAGCAATCCGCCACGGAACTTCTGGTCCGCAGCATCCATAAGGTTCACAACGGCGAAATTTGGCTCGATAACCATATGACCGCGGAAGTCATGAAGGCCTTCTCGAAGTCCTCCGATGGGGGGCCGCGCCGTGAGAAGCCGCTTCTCAGCGACCGCGAAAAGGAAATCGTGCAACTGGTCGCGCAGGGATACCGCAATAAAGAAATCGGAGAAAAGCTTTTCATTAGCGAGCAAACCGTAAAAAACCATCTCCATAATATCTTCGATAAACTTGGTGTTTCCGACCGCCTTGAACTTGCCCTCTATGCCATACACCACCGGCTGATCGATCAGGCCTAGGCCGGGACGTATCTCCATTTATATCTGCGGGCTCCAAGTAGAGCCCGCACCCGTCTTAGTACAGGTTTAAACCGCCCGCCTGACTAGTACCCGCGTACCAAATTCGGCCCTCAATAAACGGGACTTCCGCGCTATTGAGCCGTTCGCCGCCAAACCGTAATCTGCATGCATGAAAGCAAGTAATGAGAACCCGGAGGATGTGACTTTGACAGCCGAAGAGCGTCGTACAACGCAACGGTTTCAGATTCGGCTACCAATGGTGGTTCGCTGGACCAGCGGTTCAGCGATCGGGGAAGCTTCGACAGAGTCCCGTGATGTGAGTTCGCGAGGGGTTTATTTTTTCCTGCCGAAGGAGGTCTCCAGCGGGTCCCCCGTGGAGATCCTGCTGACGCTACCTCATGAAATCACCCTTGCCGGACCGGTTAGGGTTCGTTGCCTGGGCCGCGTCAAGCGCGCCGAAACCGACGAGCCGGGCCGCATCGGCGTGGTAGCACAAATTGAACGTTACGAATTTCTGCGCGGCGACGAACACGTCGCCTAGCACGGGTGCGGGCTGTACGCGCCGTCGCCAAAGCCCGCCGGGGCGGGCGTCGGCGACTTGCAGCCTGTCCTGAAAAAGTCTTGCCCGCCACCTGCGGAGGCGGACAGGGAAGACCGGGGCGCTCCGGCCCCTCAGCTGAGCGTCCCGGTTAATTTTTTTCTTCTCGCGTTTCTTCCCGGTTTGACACGATCATCCCGAACATTGATTTTCAATCATGTTGAAAAGTGATTCGTGATTTGTGACTCGTGATTCGTGTAAAAGCGAAGGCGGTTCACACAGGCAAGGCCTGGCAACGGTACACTCGGCATCTCGGGTTTGGAATTTTCACGAATCATGAACTACGAATCACGAATCACTTCACTCATACCGCAGCGCCTCGACTGGATCGAGCTGCGCGGCACGCGAAGCTGGATAAATTCCTGACGCCAGGCTGACGAGCACCGCGAACCCAATCGCGCCCAGCACCAGCCACCATGGCACCGACCAGATGTTCGGTGAAATCAGGCCTTGCCGCCGCAGGTACACCATCGTCCCCAGTTGAATTGCCCTGCCAATCGCCCAGCCCAGCGCCACTCCGAACACGCCTCCCGCCAGCCCCATCACGCCTGCTTCCGCAAAAAACAATTGGCGCACATCACGGTTCGCGGCACCCAGGGCCTTCAATACGCCGATCTCGCGCCGCCGCTCGAGGATGGCCATCACCAATGTGTTGATGATCCCCAGGGACGCTACCGCCAAGGCCAGGCTGCCGAAGATTCCCAGGAAGAGGTCAAAGATCGCAAAAAATGTTCGCAAGTTGCGTGTGACGTCGATGAGGGAAAATGTGGTGAACCCCATGTGGGCGACCGCGGATTCGATTTCGGCAACTGCCGAAGGGCTGCTGGCGCGCACGTTCAGCGCGGGGTAACGCGTGCCCACCGCTGTCGAGGATCGCGCCACATCCCGTAAATCCGTGCCCTGCACGACCTGTAGTTTTTCAGCCACGGCCAGCGGCATATACAGTCCGGCATTGTTGAAGCCCACCGGACCGCCGCCCGAGTCCGACGCAGGAAGCACCCCGACGACGCGGAATTTTTTTTCGCTGGGCACGATGGAGAAACCCATGGCCTCTTCATCCGGGCCGACGGCCTGATTGGGCGGACCTGATGCGGTTTGCTCCGACGGCGGCGGAAGCGCCTGGCGCTGCGCGAACCGCAAGGTGATGTCCTGGCCGAGCAGGGAAGCTGGCGGTTGACCCTCGTCCAGCAGGCGTTTGGCCATATCGCCCTGCACGATGACTTCTTCCGCATCCGGACTGGAAAAGAAATGTCCCGTCATGCCGTCAAGGGTCCCGCTGGATTGTGACGAGGGCGCCATTCCGGAAACCTGCGCGAGCTGGCTATTGGGTTCGCGGCGAGCCTCGGCGGTAAATCGCACCTCGGGATTCACCTCCAGCACGTTGGGCAGGGCGGCGATTTCCTTGCGTGCGGCGTCGTCGAGCGCGCGTGGCGGTGAGACATCCGCGGCATCCCGCTGCCCGCGCCGCCCGCCGCCGGGCTGGCCGAAGGGAACGTTCTGGCGCGGACGAACGGACACCGTATCGAACAGTCCGGCGCGAGCCACCGAGCGATCCACCAATTGTTGCAGGCCCACTCCCAGCGAGAGCAGGGCCACCAGCGAAGCTACTCCCACGGCAATGCCAAGAGTCGTGAGCGAATTTCGGAGTACGGCCTCGCGCAGGTTTCGCGCGGCCAGTTCGGTCAGGTCGCGGGCTTTCATCGCAGGCGCTCCTCGCTCAAGATGGCGCCATCGGTGAGCGTGACGATTCGGTCGGCGTATTTTTCTGCCAGCGCTCGTTCGTGCGTCACCATGATGATGGTTCTCCCTGGCCCTGACGCTGGCCGGTGAATTTCCGCAATCAGATTCATGATCTCCTCGCCTGTTTTCGTATCGAGGTTCCCCGTAGGCTCATCCGCGAGCAGGATCATCGGCCGGTTGACCAGGGCACGCGCAATGGCGGCGCGCTGCTGTTCTCCGCCGGAAAGCTCGGTAGGACGATGCTTCACACGTGCTCCCAGGCCGACACGGTCGAGCGATTCTCGCACGCGTCCCGGCCGTTCGCCACGGGGCACTTCCGCAAGGCGCAGCGGCAGCTCAACATTTTCCTCGAGGGTCATCCGCGGGAGCAGTTGAAAGGACTGGAATACGATTCCAATCGTGCGGTTGCGATGGCTGGCCAGTTCCTCGCTGGACATCGTGGCCAGGTCGCGTCCATTCGCAAAAATGGCGCCCGAGGATGGCCGGTCCAGCCCCGCAATCAGATTGAGCAACGTGGATTTGCCCGACCCGCTGGCTCCCAGCAGCGCCAGGAACTCTCCAGTGCGCACTTCAAGTGAAATCTTATCCACAGCACGAATCAGCGCCTCCCCCATTTTGTAATGGCGGGAAACACGGTCGGCGCGGATTGCAAAACCGTTCGAACTCTCTGATTGTTCGGGCACATTCATACTACGCAGAATAGCACGCAATAGTTTCAGAATGGATTACGCATCCTTGAACGAAGACTTCAGGACGAATCGAGAGAATGACGCGTCCTCTCAAGGTTCGCATCAACCATGCTGAATCGGTACTCGAACTTTCCCGGTTTACGAACGCATCTATTTGAAAAGTTGCACATCTAAGCCAACGGTGGTAGAAAGAAGATATAGATGTCATGGCTGCTGTGGTGGAAGTGACTATTTACTGGCATGAATATTGACTTAAGCTATTCTAAAGAGCCAATATGCTACTTTCCATTCGTTGGATGAGGAACGCGTAAGAGGTAGTAGCCGTGTCGGAGAACGCCAACGCCCCTGATTGGGCTGTGAGTATATTAAATCTTCGAAAGCGCCTCGCACTGAGCCAGTCCGCTTTTGGATCGATCCTGCACTATTCTGCCATGGCTGTATCCCGCTGGGAGACTGGAAAGCTGGAGCCCTCCGCCCGTTGCTACATAGAGCTTGGAAATCTGGCGGGCGATCCGGAAGGCTGGTCGTTCTGGACCCGGGCCGGGCTGAAGAGATCTGATCTTGGGCACATGTCTCCCGGCGATCCTTCGGCCATGCATAAGAGGACTTGGCCGGACTTTGAGATCGTCCATGCGGGGAGCGGCATCAAACGAAAAAAACGAAAAGGGGCTGCAAAAACTAAATTGGTCCTCGTTCCTCTCCTTGAGGTTCAAGCGGGCACCCTGGGGCAGGGAGGCGGCCAGTTCACTGATTTCGCCAGCGCCGCGTCGGAAGAAATGCTTGCGGCTCCCGCGATGTGGTGTCCCAACCCCGGCGACACAAATTGCATGCGCGTAAAGGGTACTTCCATGAGCCCGCTGATCAATGACGGCGACATTGTGGCGGTGGATGGTTCGCAGACAAATCCGAAGAAACTGAATGGCAAAATTGTGGTGGGATGGCACCGGTTAAGGGGACTTTCTCTGGCCAGACTGATCGTAGCCGAAGGAGTTCAACTGCTGGAATCGGAAGACCGTGAATACATGCCCGTGCCCGTGGAACGGGACCGCAAGTGGCAAATCATAGGGAGAGTGCTGTGGTGGATCCGGCAGGGGCCGTGACGATAGGCCACAGTAATTCTACGAATTGGGCGGCCGACGCACTCGAACTTTGCGGTCCGTTGCAACAATGAAGCAACCTTCCCAACGAGTGATGTTTTCGTTTTGAAATAGTTCTTCGATTCGTTCGACCAGGCTGAGCCTGCTCGGTGAATGCAGGCGGATCACCAGAATTCCGTGATGCGTTCCTGGAGCGAATCGCTGTACGTCCGCAAAGTCCAAGTCCTGCGTAATCAGAAGGCGTTCTTCACGTTGTGCTGCTTCCCAGATTACTCCGTCTGGAAAGCCACTGAGCCCCTCTGCTTGGGCGGTTTGAGCGTCATGGCCAAGCGAATTCAACCCAAGCGCAATCCGCACGGGAAGATTTTCGTCGATCTTGATTTTCATCGAATCAGAGGAACAGTAGGGACAGGCAGATCTTCTTCCGCTGACGCCGCGGCAAAAGCAATTGCCGCTTGGATGTCTTCAGGTTTCAGGGTAGGGAAGTCGGATAAGATTTCTTCGGCAGTGTCTCCAGCGGCAAGGCTGGCGAGCACGGTGCGCAGAGTGACCCTCGTTCCCCTGAACACAGGTTCTCCCCCGCAGACTTGGATGTCCCTAACGATGCGGTCTTTGAAGTTCTTCGCGCCGCCAGTCGAATTGCTCATATATAGCCGCTCCCAAACGTACGTTGAACTATCTTATCACTTAGTGCCCTGAATGCGCCGCTCGCGGTTCTATAGCATTTTCGCCGCCTGGACTGCATCCCGTCGCGAATCTATACTCCTAGCGTGAACATTGAATCGGACCTTCTGGAACCGCTGCGCCGCTACTGGGGATATGACGGCTTTCGTCCCTTGCAGGAGCGCATTGTGCGCAGTCTGCTTGGCGGCCGCGATACGTGCGTAGTGATGCCAACCGGCGGAGGGAAATCGCTTTGCTATCAATTGCCGGGCGCAATGCAGCTGCGAAAAACCGTCGTCGTAGTTTCGCCTTTGATCGCGCTGATGCAGGATCAGGTGGCGCAGCTCGATCAAATGGGAATTTCTGCAGCCCTGCTGAACAGTTCTCTGGCGGTGGGCCAACAGGCTCAGGTCATTCGCAAGGCGCGCGCGGGCGAGTACCGTCTGCTGTATCTTTCACCGGAACGCCTGGCGCGCGCGGACACGCTGGACTGGTTGCAAGGAATTCCTGTCTCGTTCTTCGCCATCGATGAAGCGCATTGCATCTCGGAGTGGGGCCACGAGTTTCGCCCTGAATACCGCCAGTTAAGCCGCCTGCGACTTCATTTTCCCGACTGCCCCATTGCCGCGTTCACGGCCAGTGCCACCCGGCGCGTGCGGCACGACATCATTCATCAGCTCCAACTGCGGGAACCGCACAAGTACATTGCCAGCTTCCACCGGCCCAACCTGCGCTATGTGGTGAGCGCTTGCGACGGACGCTCGCAGCCGGACCTGCTCGTGAGCGCGCTGCGGACTTACAAAGACGGAAACATCATCGTCTACGCGCCGACCATCGCGAAAGTGGAAGCGACGGCAGATTATCTCCAGGGGATGGGGATCCCCGCCATTGCCTATCACGGCCAGATGGAGGCCGACGAGCGGCGCCGCAACCAGGAACGCTGGATGTCAGACGAAGTCCGGGTGCTGGTGGGCACGATCGCCTTTGGCCTGGGCATCAACAAAGCCGCTGTGCGCGCCGTGATTCATCTCTCGCTGCCGAAATCGGTCGAGCAGTATTACCAGGAGGCGGGCCGCGCCGGGCGCGACGGCTTGCCGGCCGATTGCGTACTTCTGTGGCAGAAGCGCGATGCCGGATTGCTCGCGCACTTCATCGGCCAGATTGCCGACGCGGCCGAGAAGGATCGCGCCTGGCAGCGTTACCATGAGATTCGCAATTTCGTCGAATCGAAAACCTGCCGGCACCTGCAAATTTGCAGGCATTTTGGCGAAACTCCCAAATGGAAGACGTGTGACGCGTGCGATGTCTGCGGCTGGGAGCCGGACTGGCTGTCCACGCGCGAAGATGCTTTGCCGTCGAAGAGATCCCGCTCCAAATCACGAAAACCGGAACCGCAGCGTCCTCCGTTCAAATCTTTGGCGCGCCCGGGCGTCGAAGTCCATATGGAACGCATAGAGTCCTCGGCGACGCGCATCGCTTCGGACATCGATCCTGACCTGCGCGAATATCTTCGCGAGTGGCGCAGAGGCACAGCGAAGCAGCAGAACACTCCCGCATACGTCGTTTTGCACGACACGACGCTCGATGAGATCTGTCGCATGCATCCGCATTCCATCTCTGAACTTCTTCAGATTTCTGGAATCGGAGAACGCAAAGCGGCGTTGTACGGCCGGCAGATTCTTGCGGCCATGGAACAATTCCAAAGAGGTTCCCGTGCTGCAGCGGCGCCCGAGAGCAAACCGAGTCCCGCCGCGGAAACCATACGCCTCCTTGGTGAAGGGCGCACCTTCGACGAGATCGCCAAAATCCGCGGCCGGCAGCGATCCACGATTGTCAGCATGGTGTCAGACCTTGTGGAGCGAGGAGAAGCGGAATTTCAAGCGCGCTGGGTGGATCAGGGAAAGCAGGAACGAATTGAAAAAGCCTGCGCGGAATTAGGACTGGAGCGTCTCACGCCTCTTAAAGAAGCCCTGCCTCCCGAGTTCACATTCGAGGAGATTCGACTAGTCCTCGCGCGACTGCGCCGACGGCGGGACGCAGTCTAGGCGAGGTGAGGAAAGCGTGGCTCGCGGCCTGAAGTGCGGAAACGTCTTTTGCTTCTTTTACTTTCCGAAGTCTGAAGGTTAACAGGCTTTCCGGGGACCCATCCAAACACAGGATAGTAATCCCGCCCGAGTTTTTGGATTCGTGGTCGGGGCGTCCGGATTTGAACCGGAGGCCTCCTGCGCCCAAGGCAGTTGCAAAAAATCTATCTTGTTGGTCCGTCTAGCTTTGTTCTACGTCATGGTACACGGTTTTGGACCTAATTTGGCAGCAGTTGGACCCAAGTTGGACCCAACTTTATTTTCGCAATTAGGCGGACGGCAGGCAGGCGCGCGATCATTTGGAAGACCGCTGCTTCGTAAATTATCTCTCACAGAAGTGTGCACCTTATGCAAAAAGGGAGCCCTCACGGTAGCATTGCGCGGCACGCCATTGCCGCTTGGTTGTCAGGCGTGAGAAAATCCCAAGGACAGAGCTCACCATGTATCGCACCGTAAGGAGGTAATGACCCTTTGGATCGAATCGACGGACCGGTAACCGAATATCGGGCGTCGACCGCCGAAGAATTTTGGGGAGTTCTTTCCCCCCAGAAACATCTGTTTGAACCCCACAACAAGCCTATCTTTCGGGGCCAAGCAAATGACGCATGGGATCTCGAACCATCCATACTCCGAGGCACGGAACATCCAGTCCACGCCTTTCTTCCATTCAGATCAAGCCCGGAACAATCCGAGAATCGAATATTTGCGGAGATCCATGCGCTGCGTATATTTGCCGGGTATTGCGACTCTACGGGCCTGCGAGTACCTGGCGACTCTGAAGAATTTAGGCGAAATTATCTTGATCCTACGACAAAGTTGGATTCCTTTATATTCCAAAGACAAATATGGCCGTCACATGAATACTTCGGAATCATGGCGCTAGGTCAACACCATGGCCTTGGTACTCGGTTGCTTGACTGGACGCGCCGTTCCTATGTAGCTGCATACTTTGCTGCGTCAAGTGCACTGAGCACTACACACGACAGATTTGCTGTCTGGGCGTTGGACATCGAGAATATTAAGCCCAAATTGGAGGATTTAGAAGTCATCCCAGTCCCAGGCAGTAATAACCCCAACATTGCGGCACAGAGCGGGCTTTTTACTTTGTTAAGGCAGAGATACTCGAGGGGGGCGCCCTTCGATGGCACGCATTTGCTGAATCGCCATATCGAGTCGCGTAAGAGCAACGCCCTTGTGAAGATCACATTGTCCCTGCAAGAGGCTCCAAAGATGATCGATCTTTGTGAAAGGCATGGGGTGACAGAAGCCACACTTTTCCCAGATTTCTATGGTGCAGCCAGGGCAACGCGCGTCTCTCTGGACTGTTGGAAGAAATCTGAATGGACGGACGCCCGAGATATTCGCGTTCGAACGTTGCCCGTGTCTGCCGGATCGTCAACTAAATAGCTTCGGTTAGCCGCGCGCTTCGGCATTTCTAGTGATCGGGCTTTTTGCTTTCAAGCTTCTTTAGTTCTATGGCCGCCCTATAAAGCACACCGTTGCGAGCATCGAGCGTGTCCCCAGCGGGCTTCATATAGACTCCAAGCTCATTTCTGGTCAAAGCCCCAACAGATGTCCTCCGCGAATAGCAATCGAGCGGCGCATAAAATGAGGCGTGGTCCAGCATCGGATGACTACCATCTCCAAACCAGTTATAGTCGAACGTTGCGTATTTGAAGCTCATGACCGGCTTCCAGTCTTGATGGCTGCCTGTGCTGTCCGAGGGATACCAGGAGATAGAGCCTGTGCCGATAAAAGATCTTAGATATTCCCGCCTGGCGTTTTCCTCTTGAAACACAAGAAGCGCCGACCTGGTGTACTTTGGCGGGTTGCCCGCGCGGATGGCGTAAACATCGACTCCATCTTGAGAGAACATGAACGAGAATTCCTGGCCTGGCAGCGCTGAGTGAATTCCATCCGGAACCTGCAAATGCTGGGTGGAGTCGGCGCACGGCGCGTAAGATTCAATAAACTTCGCCGCGTATGCTTCGAGAGGACCTGGCTGGGAACTCCCCATTGTCGTTTCCAGCGGAGCCTCGACAGATTTGTTCTGATCTATGAAATCCTTCAGTTTTCCTCTCATCGCTTCGACGATTCTGACAAACTGCGGATCGCCGTAAGGTTCGAGCCGTCCATTAACATTCAGATCAGTGATCCAATTAGGCTCGGCTGGATTAGCGTGCAGTCCGGGCAAGACGCATGGCACGATCTGCCCGGAGTCTTTCGTGCAGAACTCTAACTTAGGAGTTCCACAGGATTGCGGCTCGTAATACTCGATACCTTCAATATGCCATCCTCCGCTCCCGGTAGTAAGGTCATGATAGAGCTTCTCTTGGGCGGAATGTTCCCCTGGGAATGGTACGTCTTTTTCGTGGGATGCCGATGCTCCAAGTCCAAGATGAACGACCGCGAACTTCAAATTATCAAGCGTACCGTGAGGCGAACTTCCAGCCATGATATCAGCGACGACGTTGGGTTGGATGAGGTTGTGAATGGCTTGCTGGCGCGCTTGGTCATCTTGGTACACCACGATAAATCTCATGCCGTTGTTCACAATCCAGCTCATGTAATTCGGCTCACGAGAAGGGATGGAGGCATAAATATCTGCACCGTGATCCGTAAAGAGAAACTCCAAAGGCGTTTCGCCGTTGCCGTCGTTGACCTGGGCGGTCGATGGCAAAGTCAAGTGCCGGAGTTCCGCCCGGCAAGCGTCTGTCGTCTGTGCAGAAGCCGGGAGACACAAACACGCAAGAACGAGCAGAGCGTTAAGAGATTTCCTCATAGCACTTTCTGTCCTCAGCCAATGGTCTCACTCAGCCTATAAACTAGGCTAAGCCTTGTCTCCATAGACTATCCCCAACTGGCCTATCGCTGATAGCACAACCTCGTTTCTTTGGCCAACTTGGTTGACATGACATGATGATGCGCTCGCTATCGTTCAGGACATCGAGCATTTCTGTAGTCGAGCCAAGGGAGGTTGGGCAATGCCGTTTAGGTTGTTCGACTCATCCTAGCGGTCCGCGTGGGAGAACGACCTTCGATTTGAGATGCTCCTGTGGAAAGTCCTTGGGGTTGAGGGTAATCACAAAATCTGCCCTGCCGGATTCGGCACAAAGGCAAAACGGATCGTCCTTGGGATCGGGGGAAATTTGAGCCGAGGCATGCATCTTCACCTCTTCGGCCCGCTCGCGGATCAAGTTGACAACTTTCCCGATGAGATTTGGACGAACGTGGAGGCGCTTTAGGACTTCCTTGTATTCCTCCAAAATGTCTTCCGTTATGAGCCAGACGAAATGATTCTTCTCTGCCCACCTGTGGAGCACATCGGCACTCGGATTCCTCCCGGAAACGAACGGCTCTCTGAAGCCCGATACGCCAGCCACAAGCACGCTCGTGTCAACAACAGCCCGTGGCTTGCGTTTCTTAGCTTTCTGCGGCAACGGTGATCTCCGGAACTCGCTTTTCTTTACGATAGGTGCGGACTGTGCGCAAGATTTCCTCTTCGGAAACCTCTCCGATATCCTTCGCCGCCTCAGTTAGCGATTCCAGAAATTCCTTTTTCCAGCCCCGGCGTTTTCTCCCCCGCGGCATGTCCTTGTAGAGATCGGCTCTTCCCATTCGTTCCTCAATCTGTTCCCCAAAGGTTCGAAAGGGCACTCCCAGCTTGATAGGTTGTTCCTCCTCTGCAAGCCTGCAACTGAAAATTATATACTTGGGATTTTCTGATTTGAGCTTCTCTTCACACGCGCTGAATACGTCCATCAACTTGGAAAGCACACTCGTGCGCGTGCCCAAGGACTCTTTTAAGTAAGAAGCGACCTTGGCCACCAAAAGGGCGTTCGTGTCGAAGAAGTAGGTTCCCTCTGACCGTTTGGGTTTCACGACGCCGAATTGGACAAGGTTCTGCAATTCCTTCGGCTGTATCTGTAGGACCGCACTTGCCTGCTTTAGCTTTAGCCCCTGCCTTGGCATAACCCCTCCAATTAACATCTAAATATTAGGCCTTAATTAGAAGCCTGTCAAGAATCAGCTGGGGTTTGTGTGTAATTCCAATCAGCAGCGAAAGCCGCCCTAGACTTTGCTGACCATGAGGAAAACCGTGTAAAAATCGGTTTTCCTCACGGTTTTCCTTGCGGTTTTCCGGTCACGAAGCCCCTAATTCACACTGAAAGCGTGAGATGTGCGGACCTAAAGACACAAATCCGGACGTGCGCAAGTACGGCAAAAGGGCGGGAGCGACCCCCTCTTTTCGCCCGGCCTGCGGCCCGAAAAGTAACACGGGGTCGCTCCCGCCCTTTCTTATCTTGTAATACTCTTTGCACTCGCCCGCGTTGGATGAGCACTGCTGCCAGCAAGTACAAACTCAACCGACCAGCCCACCGATCCCCGAGAAATATTGTTCAAGTCGGGCGGGCATTTTTTCTTTGTAGGATTTTGCCGACTTCTTGCCCATTAGTAGAGATAGAGGGTGACTTTTCCTCAAGGACACCAACGCCACTTTCCAAAAACCGTAGGGAGGAATCGAAAAGCGGGTGCCTCTCCTTCGAATCGAAGCATGAAGAAGGCCAAATCCAACTTTTCGAGACAAAGAAAAGTTAATTTTCCTCCTCACATTTCCCCCTTTTTCTGCCTCTTTATAGATAGGGGACACTTTCGCCGGTTTTTTTGATTTGTCCGGTGAGGTTTGGCCGATTTTTCGCCTCTATATATTAGTGGAGCTTTGTCGATGCGTGGTTCGGCAGATATGGCTGGGATGCCCGATGTCAGGAGTCGGGCTTTCTTTCGCTTTGAAATTGCGCGTCACCATCGGCCAATGGAAATGAAGCTTGAATCTTCTCCCGACTTTTCCCATTCAGAAATGCGTGTGCCTCGCGGCCCATCTTTCGGCATGAGGTTCGGGCACATTTTCTCTCTGGCGTTTCTCAGCTCTTCTTCTGTGGCCGAGTTCCGTGGCCCTACTTCCGGCAGCAGAAATGAAGTGTATTTTGCGACCTCGCAACATGCACCCGAAATCGTAGCGCCAGAAGCATCCCATTCTCGTGCATCCTTTCTAGACATCCGCCTGAATTCTTCTTACGAGGGTGAACGGTGCATGAAAGACACAGATCACCCCTTCCGTCACCTTTTGCGTCACCTTAGGATTTTCGGAAGAGTCCGAAACAGAAGAAGTTGCGCGTGGCATAACGATCAATTTGGGCGCGGACAAAACACCGGATTGGGCTGGAGCGACCCCACTTTTGTGCACGTATCCGTGCCCAAAGTAATTCGTGGGGTCGCTCCAGCCCAACTGCGCGGTGACCGCGCAGAGTATTTTGTCCGCGTCCAAATGGGAAGAAGAATCACGTCCAAGACGGTTTGGAACCACTCGAATTCGTAAATCGAGCCAGGTCCAGAAAAAGGGGCCACAGTCATGTCAAGCGGAGATGAAAACCACACTGAACTTCTAACGGTCCAGGAGACCGCCAAACTCTTGAAGGTGCCAGTTTCTTGGGTCTACGGACACACTCGAAAGCGTTCGATTGATCCCTTGCCAGGGTATCGGCTCGGCAAGTATTGGCGCTTCCGGGAGGATGAATTATTAGCTTGGGTGTCGCGTCAGCGAACGGGTCGCCAGGCGGCTTGACATGCGGACTACACTACAAAGCGACGCAGAACAAGCTGGGCGGGCCATCGAGATCCCAAAGAGGGGAGAAACGATGGCTCGAAGAGGTTTCCAGCAAGGATCGCTTTTTCAGCGTGGCACTCGGCGAAAGCTTTGGGTGGCGCGCTGGTGGGAGGACTTAATTCAATCAGACGGCACGCTCGGCAGACTGAGGCGGTCCGAAGTGATCGGAACCGTCGCTGAATTTCCGACGCGTCGCCTTGCGATGCAAGTGTTGTCCCAGAGGCTAGGGTCCATCAATAGCGGCAAGGCAAGACCGCAGTCCGTCCGTACCTTTGGCAATTTCGTCAAGGACGATTGGATGCCTGTAGTTTTGCCCACACTCAAATACGCAACCCAGAAGCACTATCGGTACATGCTCGACGTGCATCTCATTCCGACTTTCGGCCAAAGACAGCTTCGTGAACTCACGCGAGAAGAGCTGCAAAGCTTCCTCAGCCGAAAACTCAGCAACGGGTTATCGTGGGAAACCGTTCACCACTTCAAATGTGGTATGAGCAAGATTCTCGGAGCAGCCGAGGAATGGGGCTATATTGCCGAGAACGTAGCTCAGAAAACGAAACTCCCGCGACGGCAGCATGGGCCAGAGCGAGTAGTCCTCACTCCGGTCCAGCTCCGAGACCTCGCTGCCAATCTGAATGAGCCGGCACGCTCGGTCGCATTGCTGTTGATGCTAACTGGATTGCGAGTTGGTGAGTTGCTAGCGCTTCGTTGGGGATGTATTGACCTGAAGGCTCGTTTACTCCGCGTTTGCGAAACGGTGTATGACGGGCACTTCGACAAACCCAAAACGAGACGCAGTGCGCGAACCATTCCCATTGGGACGGAGACGGCAGAAATATTTGCTGGCATCTGTCCCGCCACTGTTGAGACAAATGACCTGATATTCGCTACACGCGAGGGATTGCCGCTACACCGCTGGAATCTCTTGCGCAAGCACCTGAAGCCTGTCGCAAAGAAATTAGGGCTTCCTGGTGTCACGTGGCATCTTCTGAGGCATAGCCACGCAACGATGCTCGACGGTGTGGGCACGCCAATAGGAACGATGCAATCTCTATTGGGACATTCCACGCCGGAAATCACGCGCGAGATTTATTTGCACGCGATCCCGGAAGAGCAGCGTCGCGCTGTGGAAAGTGTCGAGCGGCTTGTATTTGGACCCAAATGGACCCAAGTTCAGGCTCCGACGCAGACCACGTCATGCAGAGTAAATTGAAAACAAAGAAGTAATTGGTCGGGGCGCGCGGATTTGAACCGCGGGCCTCCTGCGCCCAAGGCAGGCGCGCTACCAGGCTGCGCTACGCCCCGACATGAAGTACGTAAAGATTATAAAGGACTTCCCAACAGAACTGTTGCTCCATCTGACCAATTTCGCCTCAACTGTGCCAAAACTGTGCCAAATAGATTTCACTGAACCATCGCTGTGCCAGAATCCAACGGCATTTCATTGGCCTGGCGGTTGATTTTCTCCAGAGCTTCTCGCTTCATTTGCAGTTTCATTTGCGAGTAGCGTTTGAAGACCTGAGAGTCCCCTTGGCGAAGTAATTGTGTCACCCACTCGTCGGCTACGCCGCCCGCACTGAGGCGAGTGGCATACGTGGATCGCAAATCGTAAATCCGAAAGTAAGTAACCTTCGCTCGTCGGAGAGTTTTATGCCAAACGGTCCTCAACGCTACCTGGTGTCCGGTCGAATTCAAATCGCTAGGAAATAGAAACGGTCCGTCTCCCGCGATTGCCAGTTGATCTCGGAATGCACTAATGGCAAGAGGCGTGAGCGGTACCTCAGCGATTCCGTTCGGAGTCTTGGAGTCCGGTATCCAAACAACCGCGTTTGGAAGGTCTAGTTGGTCTTTCTTCATGGACATCAATTCCTTGTAGACCCTAAGACCCGTCTCCGTGATGATCCGAACGATATTCCGCAAGTGTGGTTGGGCATGAAGTTCAATTTGTTTCTGTTCTGACCAACTGACGTAATGCGGTCGGAACAGACCCTTCACACGAACGGGAAATTCGACACCCGAACATGGGTTAGCGGGGAGCAGTCTCTTCCTCACGGCAACGTTCAACACGCGCCTGAGGACGCGAAACTCCTGGTGCACCGTCGCGGGCTGCAAAACTCCTTTCTCTCTGAAGCCAAGGGAAGACTTAATTCGGACTCGCTGGCGGAGACGATCTCTCAAGTAGAGTTCTATGTGGTCGGCAGTAAGATCCACCAAACTGTTCGACGAAAAAGCACCTTTGAGGTGCTTCACGGCACGTAGATTTATCTCGTGAGTCTTCTCAGCTCGCATGGGTGGCTTCGAATAGGTTTCCAAAAAGAAGTCAGCCCATTGTCCAAAACTCAAGGATTCCCCTTTCTTTACGACATCCAGTACGTTGTTGTCTCTGGCTTGAAGCCTGTCTCTGAGTCTCTTCTGAGCTTCATTCCAGTCTTCGGTGAGTGTTGACTCTCTTCGACGAACGCCGTTCCGGTCGCGATAACGAATCCACCAGACCCGGCTTTCCTTTCTCCGAAAGACAACACCGTCGTGCACTCGTGATCTAGGCATTCTCCATCTCCTGTCTGAAGGATGCGCGGAACGAGTCCAAATCCGATTTCAAGAATCGAATGTTGCGACCCATCACGCGGAGATGGGGAATCTGCTTTCGCTCAACCCAAAGATACACCGTCTGCGGACTGACGCCAAGATAGCGAGCAGCTTCCTTCACGTTTAGAGGGATTTCACTGGATACAAACGCAGTCGTTGGCGCGTCTTGAACAGATGATTGAGTCATGGCAATTCTTCCTTTAGAGAGTGCGGGGTCGATTTCTCGTCGTAGACCGGATTGAATTCGTATTGGTCGCGCTCGGCATTGAAAGCTCGGACTTCGAGGATCTGCGAAACGTATCGTCTTCCTGGGCGGCGTTCGAGCTGGATGATGACGTTGAGCGAATCGCCGATGTTGGTCTTGATAGCTCGATAGGGCAATTCGACGCCGCTTTGGAGAACGCAGCTTGTGAATCTCGATATTGCTTGCTGCGCGGAACTGGCGTGGACGGTTGATAGCGTTCCTGAGTGGCCGGTATTGAGGAGTTGAAGCAAATCGAACGCCTCACCTCCGCGAATCTCACCGAGAATGATTCGGTCGGGCCGATGTCGAAGTGATGCCTTCAATAAGTCGCGGATCGCGACAGCCGGAAGGCCTGCCTGTGCCTGACGAGCTTCAAAACGGACCAGGTTTGGCTTTTCGAGCTGAATCTCTGACGTGTCTTCGATAAGAAGAATTCGGTCGTCATCCGAAATGAGTTTCCCCAGGGCGTTCAAGAATGTTGTTTCTTGAGAAGCTGAGCCCGTTTCTAGGCCAATGGCGTGGCAGACCACGAATGCGACGGCCTCGGCCTCAGTCTCGCGGCTGCGCTTTGAGGTGCTGCCGCGACGTTCGTCGCGGTGCATCATTTCGTGTGCGAGTTCATGTGCCAGCGTCGCAAATTCTTCAGCAGGAGACTGTCTTGGTAGTAGAGTGATTTTGCCTCCCGAGGAAGTGCCTCGCGCCGGAGCGATGTCTTCCGAATATTCAAGAGTGATCCCGTGCTCGGCAACAAACTTCGCTAGGCGTTCACGATATTCGCAAGGCTCACCGTTGACGTTGCCGATTGTTGGAAGCTCTTGGCCGTCCGTCTGGCTGATGTCAAAGACATAGGCGGCACGAAAACCGACAGCTGTTGACGATTCATCGGTTTCGTCTTGTTTGACGCCTTCATTCTTCCGCCGGACGATGGGGGCGAGGATAACGATTCCTTTCTCGCCTTTCTTCACAAAGCGTCCCAGCTTGTGCCAAGCGTGAAAGCCCGCCACGTGCGATGCAGTCGGCTTCTGTGATGCGATGAGCATCACGTTTCGGAGACTGTAGCGGTGGAATCGGCCAATCGCTGCGAGATAGTGTGTCAGTGTCTCGCTGCGGCCCTCATTAAGCGCCGTGATGAGTTGCTCGATGGCTTGATTTGTAATTGTCTTGATGTTTTCTGAATTCATTTCTTTGTCCTTTCGGTGAGTTGAGAGTTGGTTCCCTCAACCAGGGAGGGGAACCAAATCGCAACGACTTCAACGAGAGGACAGGGGGCGGATCGGCTAGTATTTGCGGCTGAAGCGGATGGCAACGGGCGTGACAGGTTGGTGTTGACCTGGCGCGCCCGTGTGCGAGCGGAAGCCGACCAAATGGCTGGCGTTAGCGTAAGTCCATAGTAATAAGCGCCTTGTCGCGTTCCTGACAAACACAACGACTAAATGCACTTTATTGTTGACAATGTCAGGTATCTGGGTGTAGAGTTTTCGCAGGAAACCGAATGCCCGACGCAGACAGATTCGAGCGACTGCTCAGAGGTAAAGGCTGGAGGCACGCCTATCGGTTAGCTGCCGGAAATGCGCCGATCCCCGTGGTTGTAGACGCCCTCACCAAAGCATGTGCGCACGGGCTCCGGGAGCAAGTCCAATGTCCATCCCTTTCAAGAATAGTGGAAGAGCTCTGTCACTCATTGAGTGTTCGATCAGGCCATAACGACGTAGAGACGGCGAGCCAAGACGACGCTTTTGCAGATATGGTCTCCGCATTCGATGAAATTGAATTGAATGACTTTGGCTACCTGGGCACGCAGCTCGCCAGGAAGTCTGCGGAAAGAGCTTTTGTTGAATTATCTCGGCGACAAGGCGAGCCAGAATTCGACAAAGTTCAAGATCATTTTGCTGACGTGTTCATTGCGGACATTGTTGACAATCAGTGCTTAAGCCGAATTCGTCCTGGAGTCGCAGAGCAGAACAATCGAACTACGGAAGAACAGTTCAAGTGGGAGCAAGAACTCAAAGAGAAGTTAAAGCCTCAGGCACGGAAGCTTGTTCAGAGCGCCGTGGATGCGCGAGAAAGTCGTGCGATTCGTGCACCGAAGAGAATTGGGGGCTCTCCTACCCCATTGGAAATTCGACTTCATGAGCCGCTCGTGCCGCTATCAAGGTGAGTTTTCTTATGAGACCCATATCGATTTCACAAAATGAATTCAGTTTCGATTTCAGCAGATCCCCGAACGTGAGATGGGGGCGTCCGTCCGAACAAGGCAAAGAAGATTCCGTCTCTCACTCGATGGAGTACTACGTTAAT
Organism: Terriglobia bacterium; assembly: GCA_963705015.1. Classification (GTDB taxonomy): domain Bacteria; phylum Acidobacteriota; class Terriglobia; order Acidiferrales; family UBA7541; genus Palsa-360. The sequence continues at coordinate 1,565,121 of CAVPIN010000002.1, read as the reverse complement.
GACGGCAAAATCGCTGAAAGGTTCGGTCACATTCTTGATTCCCATCTGGCCGACTGGATCGACATCGCACTTGCTTGCTATCTAGCTGATCGGCTCGCTATGCGTTCGACCGGACGTGGCGCTGAAGCTGGCAGGCAATGGGTAAGAGTTTTTAATCTTGTTGTCCCGGTTAGAGACAGGGCTTGTTGGTCCAATGTCGAAGTAAAAGAGCGACTTGAACAGGTGCTTCATATCTTCACGGATGATGTTTGGCACTTCGAGTTCGTTGAGAAAGTTGGTCCACGGAGGCCTGCTGAGTCCCAGGGATTTCTCTTTGGTTTCGATTCAAATGTTCCGGTGCGGATTGCCTTGTATAGCGGAGGGCTTGATTCCTTTGCCGGTGCTGCCCAGACCGTATGCGATTCTTCTGATTCTGTGTTTGTGTTTGTCTCTGGTGTAACGAACGGAAGACAGCAATCTGCTCAAAGGAAACAGCTCGATGTATTGAGAAAATGGTCCAATCGTGAGATATGGCAGGTTGGGGTTCCTTATGGGCTGCTGTGGTCCACCAGTGAAGGTCCACATAAGGAAGAATCTTCGCAACGCACTCGCGGATTTTTGTTTTTGACCTTAGGGGCAGTTTCTGCGATTGCCGCCGGTTCCAGAACGCTCTTTCTGTACGAGAATGGGATTGGGGCGATCAATCTTCCTTATGACGGAACGCAGGTCGGTGCGTACAATTCGAGAGCCACTCACCCCGTTGCTCTGCTGAGAATGCAAGATTTCATCGAACGACTGACCGACAATAGTTTTTCAATTGAGAATCCATTCGTCTTCTCGACAAAAGCAGAAATGTGCAGACACGGAGCGGTGCAAGAATTGCGTGACCACCTGGGTTTGACCTTTTCTTGCGATGGCTTTCCCGTTCGCGCGAAGGACAAAGCACAGTGCGGCCTCTGCACGTCATGCCTACTTCGGAGGCAATGTATCGAAAGCGCCGGATTGGCAGCATTCGACGGCAAAGGCTACCTGCACGACCTTACTAGCGCTGGATTTTCACGTTCGGAGAAGCAATTACATTCTCTCCTTGCTATGGATTGGCAAGCACAAAGAATCAAAGCTGCGCTTGCCCAAGCGAATCCTTGGGAGGCACTCGTTCAGGAATTTGTCGAACTTCGGAAACTTGAGTCTGAACTTTGTCGGTCGGGTCGGTTAGAACGGCATACTCTTCAGGGCAAACTGATTCGGCTTTACTCACAATATGCTGCCGAGTGGGAATCCTTTTCTGCACGCCGACTCTGCGATCGCGGTAGACGAATCGCTTGAGAATGCGGTTCATCTGTAGATCGACCTAAACGAGGTCACCATGGAAAAGCGTATTCTCCAACAAATTGATCCAAAGATTCTGGGTGGGCGTCTGCAAGAGGCGAGGAAGGCCTGTGGTTTTACTCAACAAGCCGTTGCAGATCATCTTGAGATGGCGAGGACCACGCTTGTTGCAATTGAGAAGGGTGAGCGTCGCGTAACGCCAGATGAGTTGATCAAATTGGCGGCATTCTATGGCCGAAATGTTTCTGAATTGGTGAGCCGAAAGACGGTTATTGAGGGGTTCGTTCCTCAATTCAGGGCAGCGTGGAAAGACCTTTTTGTTGAGGACCCGGAGTTGGAAGAAAGCGCAGTCGAACTGCAACGGCTAGCGGAAGATTATCTGGAATTGGAGAAGATGTGCGACATGCCTCTCAGCAAGACCTATCCGCCTGTATATGAAATATCTGGTGCCTCGGCGGAACAGATTGCCGAAGAGGTTGCGACGGCAGAGAGGAATCGTTTAGGCATCGGAGATGGTCCCCTCAGTAACCTAAGGGAACGTCTTGAGAATGATGTTGGTTTGAGGATTTTTTACCTTCCGATGGCTTCTAAGCTAGCTGGATTGTTTGCGTATAACGATGAGCTTGGCGGTTGCGTTGGGATCAACTCGGGGCACCCGCGAGACCGTCGCCACTGGTCTCTAGCCCACGAATATGGTCATTTTCTGACCGGGCGATATCAGTCTGAAATTACGTTTCTGAGTGAAAAGAAGCGAGTTTCTGCGAGAGAGCGCATCGCAGACAGCTTCGCGAGGCATTTTCTAATGCCTGCCAGCGGGCTCAATCGACGATTCACCGAAATGCATCGCAGCAGTGAGCGCGGCATTACCCTTGCCCATGTTTGTGCGCTCGCGGACCTCTATCAGGTCTCCGTGCAGGCGTTGGTCTTGCGCCTGGAGGAGTTGGGACGACTACCGAGCGGTACTTGGGCGCGATTGGAGGAGGAGGGTTTCAAAGTTCGGAGTGCGCAACAGCTTTTGGGAATAGATGCGAATCCGCCAATTCAGCATCTTCTACCGAGGAGATATGTCGATTTGGCCATTCTGGCATATCACCAAGGCAAGCTAAGTGAAGGTCAGCTAGCTCGGATGTTGAGAATGGATAGAGTCGCTGCGAGGATGAAAGTTGAAGAGGCCCGCAGTCGATTCAATGCTGAGGAAGATGACACCTACAAGAATCTCGAACTAAATCTCGCTTCACCTCTGGGCGGAAGGTGAAATTAAAACCTTGTCCCCCCGCCCTGTCGCCATCCTTGACGCCTGCGTTCTAATCAATCTGCTAGCAACTGGCAGGGCTGAGGACATTATGTCCGAAAGTGGGTATCAGTTTGGAATTTGCTCAGTCGTCAAAAACGAGAGCATCTATCTGCGGGCAACGGATCTAAATGCTCCACCTGAGGAAGTTAAGCTTGATGCTTACTTGGATTCCAACCGCCTCACTGTATTCGAACTGTCGAGCGACGAAGAGAAGGAACTCTACGTTGACTACGCGACGCAGTTAGACGATGGCGAGGCAATGTCTCTTGCTTTGGTGTACTCGCGCGGATTTAGCCTGGCGTCTGACGACAGGAAGGCCCGGCGATTGTTCACGGAGGAGATTGGGGACCCGAAGCGGCTCTTATCGACCTCTCAGATTCTGAAAGAATGGTCGGAAAAGGCTGGAATGGATGCAGCCAACCTGAAACAGGTTCTAACTGATGTGTTGCGGAGAGGACGTTTCTTTCCGAACTCAGGAGATGCGCATTTCGAGTGGTGGTCAAAGGCAATCGCGTGACACGGGTTCGTAGGCAACTCAGGCAGGAAGCGGTTACAAATGGCTGATGAATTCTTGGTTGCAGTCCAAAGTGTGTTAGATACTTTTGAATCATCACCAGACACCTTCCTAGAAGTGGCCGTCGTCGATTCTTTGCGCTTGGCAACCGCAAATGTAGAACCTTCCAACCAAGGTGAGCGTGACATTCGGTGGGCTGAATCAGCTGCCATGAGTTTCTACAGGCGAGCTGATGGCGAAGCAAGCCTTTGGGGCACAACGTACGGTCCAATGACGAGCGCAACGAGGGAGGATGGGACACCATTCTACGCGCCCGATATCAAGGAAGCAGACGGGGCGACGATTGAGTATTGGAAGAAGCGCAGTCTAGAGTGCAAACAACCGATTCTTCGGGCACGATATTCAGATTTGGTGTGGGATTTCTCGCGCATCGTTGCCAATCAGAAGCCGGACGTTTCATTCGCGAAGATGGCTATTGACGCATATCTTGAGGCCGCAAAACTATCCTACAAATTTGCTGTTCAACCAATTCATTACACCGAGAGAGCATTGAACCTCGCCGCGAGTATCGGAGATGAAGAACGAATTCGCAGAGTTGTAGATGCGATGTTCGACCTCCATGACCGCGTGGCACGACCTGAACTCGCCGGTTCATGGCCATTCCTCTTCGACAACCTCTTGGACAATAAGAAGATCGAGCTGACTGCCGCACAGCGAGAACGAATTATTCGTTCACTGGAAGAGATTTTGCGGAGGTCGGTAGATCGAAGTACCCCTAAAGAATTTAATCCCTGGGGCGCACAAGGGGCAGCTGAACGTTTGGCAGGGATCTATCGCAAGTCGGGAGCTAAGGAGGAAATTAAGCGCGTTATCAGAACCTATGGGATGGCTTTCGAGAAACTCGCGGAGGAAGCATCACCGACCCTGGCTCTGGGGTGGTTACAGCCAGTATATGAGGCATATCTCAATGCCGGGATGAAGGATGACGCTCAGCGTGTGCAGTTAGCGTCCGAGGAAAAGGGGAAGCGAGCGCACGAAGATATGAAGCAAATTTCAGCCCGAGTCGAAATATCTGAGGCTGAAGTTGAGAAATTCGTCCACGCCATCATTGCTGATAGTTTGGAACTGGCCTACAAGAGGATTGCTGTCCGATTTCTGACCAAGGCGACTGCAGCACGGAATTTCTTGAAGGAAATGATGCATCAGGCTCCGCTTATATCGATGATCGGAGTGCACAAAATTGCGGATGGCCACATCGCGGCTCAGGCTGGGTCTGTCGAGAATGACCCGGATGGACGTTTGATCATGCAATTGGCGCAGATGATCGAAATGGAGTCGTCGTTCCTATCTACTGCCCTGGACAGAACTCACGAACTGTACAAACCGACTGCAAAGGAAGTTGCTGACATCATTCGTCAATCTCCTGTCTTCACTTGTGAAGCAGAGGGCTTGCTGACTGAGGGGATCGAAGCTTATCTCAAAGGTGACCACATCAAGGCAATCCATGTTTTCATCCCCCAGATTGAGGCAGGGTTGCGAACACTGCTTGGTCTCTTGGGAATTCCCACCAACAAGCCGATGCGTTCATCGAAGGGCGTGATGCAGGCGAAGAACCTGAATGATGTGCTCGGCGATCCAAGTGTAAAAGAGATATTGGGAGACGATGCAGTCCTTTATCTTCAGACGTTCCTGAATGATCCGCGTGGCCAGAACATAAGGAATAGGGTCTCCCACGGTCTAACTGAAAAGCGATACCTAAGCAGATCTCTCGCTGACAGGGTATTTCACGTGCTTCTTGCACTCAGCATGATCAGAAAGAAAGATGACCTAAGAAAAGACGAGGGAAATCGAACTCAATGAAATGGTGGGCGGCGGGATAGGAGAAATGCAAGTTGCGGAAGTACACTATGCGCGAAAATGAAAGCCATTTCCATTCGACCCCCGTGGGCATGGGCAATCCTCCACGCTGGCAAGGATATTGAAAATCGGACGTGGAATACTAAAATCCGTGGCACTATCGCGATCCACGCCTCTCAATCCATGAGTCGGCCATATTACGACTCGGCGATTGAAGTAATTGGAAAACTTGCGCCGGGTGCCAAGATACCGAAGTACGAGGCGATGGTGCGAGGCGCTATCGTTGGACTCGTGGAGCTTGTTGGCTGTGAAGAACGCACGAAATCGAAGTGGCACGTGCGCGACCACTACGGTTTCTTGCTTGCCAACCCCCGCGTGCTCCGGGAGCCAATCCCATGCAATGGCCGATTGAGTTTTTGGAATGTACCAGACGCTCTGGCTCGACTGATTTTGGAGGAGCTAAAGTAGAGGGTAGTGTCGAGACGGACAGCCTACTCCAACACGGTGCCACAAATAAGTTGTAGTATTGTGTCATGCGGAATCGTGCTGCTAAAAACCTCTATGAGATAGTGGAAGAGCAACAGGGTCTCTTCACGACGAAGCAGGCGAAGGCTGCGGGGTTCGCAGAGAATACTCACCCATATCACGTCCAGGTGGGAAATTGGCTTCGTGAGCATCGGGGGATCTATCGCTTGGCCAGATTTCCCCGAGGCGACCGCCCTGATCTGATGCTTTGGTCGCTCTGGTCTAGGAATCGGGAAGAGGTCGTTCAGGGAGTCTACAGCCATCAAACTGCTCTGAGCCTTTACGACCTTTCGGACGTAATGCCTGCGAAACTGCACATGACAGTTCCTGGACGTTTCCGTCGGAACAGTGAGATTCCTCGCGTGCTTGTCCTACATTTCGCAAATATCCCTCAGAGCGACATCGGAACTGCTCATGGAGTCCCCGTAACAAACCCAATGAGAACAATTCTCGATCTGCTACACGGCGGGGATGTGCCCCCTTCGAATCTTCGGCAAGCGCTTCGAGAAGGACTTCGACGAGGTCTAATTCGCAGAAGCGAGATTGCGGAGGCTAGGAAACATGCCTCCCAATCAAAACAAGCGCGAATCTTCTTTCCGACGTAGCTCAACGCCCGCAGTCTGGCACTGCTGTGCCAACTGTGCCAGCTGTGCCAGAACGTTTTGGGGAGAGCTCCTGCTTTTGACAAATTGGTATCGCGCAGGTGAGCCCCCTGTGCCAAAAGTGTGCCAGAATGCGATGTTTTTCGTGCCATTGGGGTTAGCTTTGAGCGAAAAGCAGATTCCCCAAATTACTGAAAACACAGAGAAGTGAAAGTAGTTGATGGAGCTGTTGGAGTCGGATAGTGCGCGCCCAAGGCATTGGAGCCTATGGAAGTATTGGAGGGAATGGAAGGAATGGAGGGCACAGAGGCAGCGGTGTGAGCAACATTACTAATCCGAACTGTTCAGTTGACTCCGTCAAATCGCCTGCCGCGCGAGCAAGTGCGTCCGCAGATCAACCTGCGTAAGCGGAGAGGCGATTTCCGTGCCTGCGGTGCAGAAAGCCCTTGGTCCTGCGAATCACTTTCGGCTTGGGATATCATGCAGGCGGAGCAAATCGAGCCGATGAGCGAGAAGAATGAAACGGTGCTGCGGAAGACGCCACTCTTTGCCAACCTCACGGACACAGAGATGGGCGCGTTGGCCGGGCGAATTAGCAACCGACGTTTTGAGCGCGGCGCACTATTATTCAGCGAGGGTGACCCTTGCACGGGTCTTTTTCTTGTGGCGTCGGGCAAGATTCGCATTTTCAAGCTGTCGCCAGCGGGCCGTGAACAAGTTCTAGCTGTGGAAGGGCCAGGGAGCTCTTTCGCAGAACTTCCGGTCTTTGATGGGGGCAATTATCCGGCCTCTGCCACTGCATTGGAGAACGCCGAAGTACTCTTCATTTCGCGCAAGGATTTTCAGGATTTCTGCCGCGAACATCCAGATGTAGCGCTCAAAGTGATTGCCGTGGTTGGTTCACGACTGCGACGCCTGATCGGAATCATCGAAGACTTATCGTTCACGACGGTGAGGCACCGATTGATCGCCCTTCTCCTGCGATTGGCTCAGGCAAGCGGAACGACCTCAAAAGAAGGCGTCCATGTGGGACTCACGAAGACACATCAAGACCTGGCGGCGGAATTAGGAACAGTGCGAGAACTCGTCTCCCGCAATCTGAGCCGACTCCAGGCTGAAGGGTTCTTAGAAGTAGATGGTCGGAGAATTGTAGTGAAGGACCTCGCGGGCCTAAAACGCGAGCAGAAAGCTTCTGAATAGTTACCTCTCCTTTTTGATATTTGCAGGGCCATAGTGACTTTGGTCACTGCCTCTTTGTGTCTCCCGATCCACACTATGAACTGTCGCGGAGGTAGTTATGAATTTCAATGACGAAACCAAAGTTAAGGACATTGCGCTTTCGAATCCAGCGGCCAGGCAAATTCTCGAAGACGCCGGGCTTGACTACTGCTGTGGTGGCGGGAAGTCATTGCACGATGCGTGCCTGCATGCAGATGTTCCGGCTGAAGAAATCCTGACCCGTCTGCGTGAAAACAGCAAAGACGTAGATCCCGACGAAGCAAGCTGGACATCGGCACCCCTTAGTGATCTGACACGGCATATCCGTGACAGGCACCATCGGTACGTTCGCGAGTCAATCGCTCGGGTTCAACCTCTGTTGGAAAAGGTAGAAACAAAGCATGGAAAGAGTCACTCCGAAATTGCAGATATCCGGAGACTCTTCGCCGAAGTGGCGCGAGGGATGATCATGCACATGCAGAAAGAGGAACAGATTCTGTTCCCATACATCGACGCACTAGAGAAGGCGACAAATTCACACGGCTCTGTCGAGCCCCCCTTCTTCCAAACGGTGCGGAATCCGATCCACGCCATGATGAAAGAGCATGACGCAGCGGGAGAATTGGTGAAGCAGATTCGCAAAGCCAGTTTGGAATACACGACTCCTGCGGATGCATGCACAAGTTATAAGGCTCTGTACCAGGATTTGAGAGAGTTCGAAACAGACCTTCACCAGCATGTGCATCTGGAAAACAACATCCTCTTCCCCCGTTCGGTGGAGATGGAAACTGCGGTCATCTAAGGAAGGGATGGTGCCATGTCGATTTCACTCGAAGCACCAGTGATAAGCGCCAAGAGCGAGCCTCATTCCTCGCTCTCTCCCGCCCAGATAATGGAGATCGCCCGCGCGCGTGAGGCGTCTCTTTCGCGCCTCCTCATGGCTTACATCAGCTCTGGGCTTGTTTTCATGCTGCTGCCAGGTACATTCCTCGGAGTGTGGAACCTTCTCCAGATCAGCGGGCGCGAGAGCGCTGGGTCCATTTCGCCTGCATGGTTACAGGCTCACGGCCACGCACAGGTGTTCGGCTGGATAGGAAGCTTTATTTTGGGCATTGGTTTCTACTCGGTTCCAAAGCTACGCGGAGCAACGAAACCAGCCTTCGGTGCGGCCTGGGCATGCTGGGTAATGTGGACAGTGGGTGTGGCGGTACGCTGGGCCGCAAATGTTTACGCGTGGCAGTGGCGTTTGCTGCTTCCACTCTCGGGCGTCCTCGAACTGGCTGCGTTCCTGATTTTCTTCAGGGCGGTTTCACAGCACCGGCCCGAAGATTCCGGCAAGAGCCGACTGGAGCCGTGGATTTGGGTGGTTATCAGCGCGAGCACGGGGTTGATGTTGACGCTGATCGCGAACCTAGCGGCATGCTTCTATCTTGCGGTGCGCGGCGCAAGCCCAGCCCTGTCACACATTCTCGACCAACGCTATCTAGTGTTGGTCGCATGGGGATTCCTGGTGCCGTTCGTTTGGGGGTTCAGTACCAAATGGATGACGGTGTTCCTTGGTCTCAAGCCGATTCGTCCCAAACTGCTCTTGGGTGCGCTGGTGGTGAACTTTGCGGGCGTTGTCTTGACGCTCTTGGGATGGGGAGCGGAAGCGACTGCCTTCTTTGTGGTCAGCACAGCTCTGGCGATTGCGGCGCTGCGAATGTTCGAACCCGCTCGACAGGAGCCGAAAACACGCGGCGTTCACCCCAGTTTCCCATTCTTCGTCCGCATGGCCTACGGCTGGCTGCTGGTAGCAGCATTACTTGGGGTAGGCGCGGCGATCTGGGACTCTTCTGGCGGGATTTGGGGCGCTTCGCGGCATGCACTGACGGTCGGATTCATCGCGGTGATGGTCTTTTGCGTTGGCCAGCGGATTCTCCCTGCGTTTGCAGGGATGCGGCTATTGTGGAGCACCCGGCTGATGTTTGCTGGGCTCCTTCTACTCACGATTGGATGCACGCTGCGTGTCTCCAGTGAGGTTCTCGCATACCAGGGATATGCCAATTGGGCGTGGTCGGTTCTTCCTGTCTCGGCTATGCTCGAATTGGCCGGGATCACAGCATTTGCCGTAAACATTTCCGGTACGTTTATTCTGGAGCCGAGTCACGTGCAGAAACAGCCGATAGTCATGGGGATTAACTAGGCATGTTCAGATGGCTATTTTGAGAGAGGAGTAAGTCATGAGCGATAATCCGAAACAATCAGCCAGTTCTGCCGCCATTCGTTCTCCGGGGCCACTGGAAAGTCCTATCCTTTCGTTTGACCTGAATGCTGAGATCAAACAGTTGCGTAGTGAGAATGCGTGGCAGGGCGGGAGGAATTCAAAAACACTGGTGAAGCATGCAGACTTTCGGGTAGTACTCACGGTGCTGAAATCCGGTGCGCGACTTCACGAACATAAAGCCGCCGGCAGAATTTCCGTCCAGGCTGTCGAAGGTCACATCCGAATGCATGTGCAGGACAAAGTGATTGATCTGCCTGCAGGACATTTGCTGGCGCTGGAGCGTGCGCTTCCGCACGATGTGGAAGCTCTCGAAGATAGCGCTTTTCTGTTGACTATCGCTTGGCCGGAAGAGGCTGCAAAAACTTGACTGCGGTATCTTGCGTGTAAGGCCCGAAACATTCGGGCCCTGGCTGTCTTGTGTGGCGTTTTTGCGCGCACAAGAACGCTGCTCTTGGGCGTTTCCATAGGACAATGCGCTCTTGGACCAGATAACTAAGCGAGATCACAATGAAGCCACTCTCTTTGCGTGTTCTGCGGTTATTCGGAGAAATGGACAAGGACCGGCTGGACCTCCATGCGCTATTCGAAGCGGGAGGCAACGGATCAGCCGAAAGGCGGGGCGTGCTTGACTCCGTCGACGAATTGACTCGCGCGGGTATGCTAGAAGAATGTGGTGGTGACTACTACGCGGTAACAGAAAGAGGTAAGCGAGCAATCGCCCAGCCGTGATTAACGGACAATACCTGTTCGTATCCGAGTTCCGTGGTCCGAATACCTCGGCGCGATCCCGACGTGAACCCGCGCTGGAATGAGAGGGGCAATTATGGACATTCTGGAAGTTGTCTCGATTGAGATTCCATGCAGCGCCTGCGGAGGGCGGTACGAGGTTACACTCAAACAGGTCGCACTCTCACAGAAGATGCTCCACGAGGGGTGCCCAATCCAGGTAGAAACCGAATGCCTGCCTCTAGCTTACTCTGGCATGGTGGACCAGGAACTGGTCCAGGAGCTTCAAAGAGTGTGGGTGCGTCTCGAAGAAAAGGCGCATGAAGCCGGTGGAGAAGTGAAGTTGCGATCAAAGCAAAGTCGGAGTGCTGAAGGCCCCTGAGTGGCAAAAGAAGATAATCGCAGCAGCGGAGGCGGCCAAAGATGAGTTCACAACAACCACAGAGTAAGCATGAAATGCCTATAGCGGAGGTGGTTGGCTTGGCAGGCCTTGTGAGCTATCAAGAAGGAGCTGTTGTTAGCAGGACGCTCGTCCACCGCCCTACAGGGACGGTCACGTTATTCGCGTTCGATGTGGGTCAGGGCTTAAGTGAACATACAGCTCCGTTCGACGCCTTGGCCCATGTGTTCGAGGGCGAAGCGGAAATTGTGGTTTCTGGCAAGCCACTCCGGACGGCGGCTGGCGAAGCGGTTCTCATGCCCGCAAATCAACCTCACTCACTGAAAGCGCTCAGTAGATTTAAGATGTTGCTGACGATGATTCGCTCGTGAGCGAAACGCCACTAACGGCCCTAAAATCCAATGTACGTTTTCATAAACATAAAGCCGCCGATGTGATTCCTGGCTAGGCTATCACGGGACATATCCGAAGGCATGTGCAGGGCAAGGTAATTGATCTGCCTACAGGGCACATGCTGGCGTTTCTGCTGACTATCGTTTGGCCTGAAGAAGCAAAAACAACCTGACTGTAATGTCGCGGGTGTAAGATTCCGAAGTATTGTCGTAGTCGCTGCATCTGGGAATCTGCCGGTCGAATCCCGATATGGGAAAGTAAAAAACGACTGTTCCCAATGACCGGATCTGGCGTGTTTGGGCCGTGGCGTGCATTGATGTGTGCGCGAGAGGAGAACATCATGAACGGTTCGGCAAGACGCGCATTGCTGGTTTCAAGCGGATGGATGCAGGCAGTTGTCATCGTTGTCTTATGTGGCTTTCTTATTCTCGGCATTCTCGCCTACCGCACATACACTGACGAGCCTCCGATTCCTTCTCAGGTTGTCGATCCGAGCGGACAGCTCATATTTTCAGGAGCTGACGTAATTGCAGGCCAGCAGGTATTTCTTCGCAACGGCCTGATGGAATATGGCTCGATCTTCGGACACGGCGCGTATCTCGGCCCGGACTTCACGGCAGACTACCTTCATCGTGCAGCCCTGATCGCCATCGACCACTATGGCGGCTCGTCTTCCGAAGCGGCCAAACAGCAGACCATTACCGACTTCAAGACAAATCGATACGATGGCAGCACGGGAGTGCTTAAGTACTCCGGCGCACAGGCAGAAGCATTTGAGAAGCTCGACGCTTATTATGCTGGTTTCTTTGGAACGCCGGATACGAGGTTTGGGCTGAAACCCTCGGATATCACCGACCCCCAGCAAATCAGACAACTGACGGCCTTCTTTAGCTGGTCGGCCTGGGCTGGTGCGGCCTTGCGCCCGAATCTCGCTTACTCTTACACAAATAATTGGCCTCCGGAACCATTAGTCGGAAATCACCCGACAGCAGACGCAATCGTTTGGAGCGTCCTTTCCCTGATAGCTCTGCTCGGTGGCATCGGGCTGCTCCTCGCGGTGTTTGGCCGTTGGAATTTGTTGGGGTGGCACGGTCGAGAGGACCAACGCGTCTCGTTCCGCCCTCCTGACGAGGTCGTCTTGACTCCTGCGCAGCGTTCCTGTGCCTGGTTCTTTTTTGTCATGGCGCTTCTGTTTACTCTGCAAGCGCTTCTCGGGGGTGCCACGCAGCACTATCGTGCGGACATCGTGAACTTTTTCGGTTTCGACCTCGCCCGATTCCTACCCTTCAATATTGCCCGCACCTGGCACCTTCAGCTTGCGATTTTCTGGGTCTCCACATCGTTTCTTGCTGCGGGTATCTTCCTTGCTCCCATGATTACCGGCAGAGAGCCACGCCGCCAGAACTGGCTATCGTTCGGGCTTCTGGGTGCCTTGGCAATCGTCGTTTTCGGAAGTCTGGCCGGCGAATATGCGGGGATAAGTGGTTGGATTCAGCATGGGTGGTCCTGGTTCGGAGCCCAAGGCTTTGAGTACCTTGATCTTGGTCGCTTCTGGCAAATCCTACTGACAGTCGGCCTGGTCTTCTGGGTGATCATTCTTTTCCGGGGGCTTCGTGGAAGGCTGGGATCGGAGCATGTAGGGAATATGCCCTGGTTGTTCTTCTTCTCAGCACTTTCAATTCCTGCGTTCTATGCCGTTGGCTTGCTTGCCCGGACGGACTCACACTTCACTACGACGGATTTCTGGCGCTTCTGGGTAGTCCATTTGTGGGTGGAAGATTTTCTTGAATTGTTTACGACCATCATGGTCGCCTACATCTTTGTGCTGCTCGGCGTCGTATATGAACGAGTCGCCCTGAAAGTGATTTATCTCGACATCCTGCTGTATTCGGCGGGCGGTGTGGTTGGGACGATGCACCACGTCTATTTCTCCGGTGAACCCTCGATTCATATGGCGCTTGGGGCGTTTTTCTCGGCTGCGGAAGTGATCCCGCTTACATTCCTCACTCTCGAAGCGTGGAGTTTCCTCCAGCTTGGTGCGCAACAAAATACAGATTCACGCGCCCCGTTCCCGCACTTCTGGGCGGTAATGTTTCTCGCGTCCGTGGGATTCTGGAACTTTCTTGGTGCAGGCATTTTTGGTTTCTTGGTTAACCTTCCCATTGTTTCCTATTACGAGATTGGGACTGCGCTGACAGCGAACCACGCACACGCGGCAATGATGGGAGTCTATGGGATGCTGGCCGTGGGACTGGCGCTGTTTTGTTTGCGATACATGATTCCTGAGAAACGATGGAGCGACCGTGCGGCCAAGATCAGTTTCTGGTCCCTGAACATCGGGTTGGCCTGGATGGTTTTTGCCACGCTATTCCCGCTGGGCATCGTACAGCTCTATCACTCGGTCAGCGTCGGGTATTTCGACGCGCGGTCCCTTGAGTTCCTCTCGAATCGTACAAACGCTTTGCTGGAGTGGTTGCGCCTCCCCGGAGATACGCTTTTCATCCTCGGCGGGACGCTGCCTGTTCTCTACCTTTCTTGGCTCGGTGTGCGCCACATGAAACCTCGAACCACTCTTGAAGAACCACACGACGTATTGTTCACTGAAATTGTGGAAACAACGAGATCCAATGCATGATTTCAGGTGTCCACATTGAAGTAGTCCTCGCCGCGAGCTATGCGGTCTTTCTGGCCGGGGTGGCTTTCATCTTGGAAACGCTGGCGCAACGTTCCCATAAACGTTCGGAGCGCTACCGAAACGCGGGGTTTGTTTACTTTCACACAATGGATTTGTGGGAATGTCCGGCAGGACGGCAATTGCTGCGTATCGACACAGATTACCAGCGCCGCATCGTCCACTATCGCGCGCCTGCGTCCGATTGCAATGCGTGTTCTCTCAAGAACAACTGTACTGACTCTAATGAAGGACGCCTCCTAAAGAGTCATTTGGATTCGTGGGTCGAATCGGAACTTCGCCGGTTTCATCGAGGAATCTCTCTGGTGTTGCTGCTCCTGGCCACGATTATTCTGGTAGCTGAAGCGGTTCGGAACGCTGCACCCCGTGACTTGCTTATCGTCGGTTGTTTGCTGCTTCCTGTGGGCCTCGCCGAGACAAAGCTTTTCGCCTCGCTCCTGAAGCACCAAGGATCGTAGTGAACGATGCTCGTCGTTTTCACAATTGGGCACTCTACGCGCACTTGGAAGGCATTTCTTGAGCTACTGCGTGTGCACGACATCAAGCGCGTGGTGGATGTGCGTAGCATCCCTCGTTCACGTCACAACCCGCAGTTCAACCGAGAGACGCTGTCTATGAAGCTGCGATCCGCGAGGATCGGCTATGTGCATTTGCGCAGACTGGGCGGTCTGCGCCACGCGCGACGCGATTCGCCAAACATGGGCTGGCGTAATGCGTCGTTTCGAGGTTTTGCCGATTATATGCAAACACCAGACTTCGATGCGGGGTTAGGGCGGTTGATTAAGTTAGCGAAGCAGAAAAGGAGCGCGTTGATGTGCGCGGAAGCAGTGCCCTGGCGTTGTCACCGTTCGCTCATCGCTGACGCGCTGGTCGTTCGCGGCATTCGCGTAAAGGATATTATTAGCGGGAAACGGTCCCAGATTCATCTACTCACTTCATTTGGACGTGTCCAAGGAAAATGCATCACTTATCCCTTGTGACAGCAAGCCTCAGACTGTTGAGACGCGGGAAACAATCTAACGCAACCACTTAGGGAATTCTTCTCATAGAGATCCCAAAGCAGGTGCTTCCCCTGTGCCAAAAGTGTGCCAGAATGCGATGTTTTTCGTGCCATTGGGGTTAGCTTTGAGCGAAAAGCAGATTCCCCAAATTACTGAAAACACAGGGAAGTCAAAGTAGTTGATGGAGCTGTTGGAGTCGGATAGTGCGCGCCCAAGGCAGGCGCGCTACCAGGCTGCGCTACGCCCCGACTTCGTTGAGTTTTCATTCTAGCGTACTTTACGAGGCCCTAGCCACCGCTGGGTCTTGCTCATCGAAACAGCAGGTCAAACCCTGAAAATTCACTGGATTGGTTGCGGGGCGCCAATCTGATTCCAGGGGTTTTTCATGCTTGTTTCGACAACTGCAGGGCTTGCCGCTTAACTGTACTGATAAGAGAAATGTTAGATTGGCTATGGGGTGGTGGTCCGCTTTGGGCAGGGAGTTTCTCTTCCCAGACCAATTCCATAAGGTGGGATCCTGAGTGGGTAAGATTCGCCTGCGCACCAAGTTTCTCCTCTCGCTGCTGGCCATCTCGGCCGGCCTTACCACTGCCACACTTCTGATCGTCAGCTATAGCGTGCAGAAGCGCGTCCGGGAAAACATTCGCGAGGAACTGCGCAACTCTGCGAGCACTTACCAGAGTTTCGAAAAGCAGCGCGAAGATGCTTTGACCCGGTCTGCGGCCCTGCTGGCAAACTTGCCGAACGTTCGCGCCTTGATGACCACCGAAGATGCCGCGACCATTCAGGATGCCTCCGCGGATGTATGGAAGTTAAGCGGAAGTGACTTGCTGGTTTTGGCGAACCGCGCGGGAACCGTGGCGGCGCTGCGCGCCAGCAGCGCCGGTCTTGAACCCGGCACGGCCCAAAAACTCCTGCGCCGTACGCTCGATCAGGGGGAGTCGCGGGACTGGTGGTTTGACGGGCGCCATTTGTATGAAGTGTGGGTTCAGCCGATTTATTTTGGCGCATCCTCGAAGAATACGACGATTGGACTCCTGGGCCTCGGTTACGAGGTCGACGAGGGCGCCGCGAAAGAATTTAGCAAGATTGCGGCAGGCGAAGTGGTGTTCAACTACGGGAACACTCCTGTGGCTAGCACGCTCAGTGCCGAGCAGAATTCAGAACTGTCCAGCAAAATCAGCGAACTTGCGAAGAACCCTTCAGGTGAGGCACAGGAAATTCAGATTGGCGCCGAGCGATATCTTGCGGAAACCGTGAGTTTGTCTGTGGAAGGCGGGCAATCCGTTTCGCTCACGGTCTTGAAATCGCTCGATAAAGCAACCGCGTTCCTCGGTGAATTAAACAATGTCCTGATCGGTTTGGGCCTGCTCAGCGTGCTGGCGGGCAGCGGACTTGTCTTCCTGATCTCCCATACTTTTACGCGACCCCTCGCGAGTTTGGTCTCCGGCGTTCGCGCCCTGGAGCGGGGCGATTTCAACTATGTGCTGGAAAGCAGCGGTGGTGACGAAGTCACGGAAGTCACCGATGCCTTCCTCCGGATGCGTGCCAGCATGATGAGCACACAACAAGAGCAAAAGCAGCTCGAGGCGAGACTCCGCCAGGCCCACAAGATGGAGGCTGTTGGCAGGCTCGCGGGCGGCGTGGCGCACGATTTTAACAATTTGCTGACCGTGATCCGAGGCAACACGGACCTGCTCATCGATCGGGAAGGGGCTGACGATTTCCACCGCAAATGCCTGGAGCAGATTCAGAAAGCCGCGGGCCGCGCCGTTTCCATGACGCGTCAACTCCTGGCGTTCAGCCGTATGCAGGTCCTGCAGCCGCGTGTGCTGGAATTGAATGCCATCGTCGCCGACATGGGCAAGATGCTGCCCCGGCTGATTGGCGAGCACATCGAGTATTCTTTCTTGCCCGATCCCCATCTCGCTCCCGTGAAGGCGGACCCGGGACAAATCGAGCAAGTCATCTTGAATCTTGCGGTCAACGCGCGGGACGCCATGCCGGGCGGCGGGTCCCTTGTGGTTCGGACACAAAATATCGAGATGGACGATGCAGAGGCGGCCCAACGCCCGCCCATGGTTCCCGGCGCTTACGTAATGCTCTCGGTCACAGACACCGGACATGGAATAGATGACGGGACCAAAGTTCACATTTTCGAACCGTTTTTCACCACCAAGGAAACCGGCAAAGGCACAGGTCTCGGCCTGGCCACCGTGTATGGCGTGGTCAAACAGAGCGGCGGCTTCATCTGGTTGATCAGTTCGCCGGGCAAGGGCTCCACATTTGAGATTTATCTCCCACAGGCCGCCGGGATTGTGGCGAAGACGGAAACGGAAAAGAGGCCGACTGCGGTCCCACAAGGGAGTGAGACGATTCTCGTGGTCGAAGACGAGGCGGCCGTCCGCGAATTGGCTTGTCAATTTTTACGCGTCAAGGGTTACACGATCCTTGAAGCGCAAGACGGCCGCGAGGCGCTCGAGATTGCCGGCGATTACACTGGCACAATTCACCTGGTCTTGACCGATATGGTCATGCCTAAAATGAGCGGGGCCAACATGGCCGCACGCTTGAAGGCGATTCGACCGGAGACCCGCTTCGCTTTCATGTCCGGCTATTCCGAATTTTCAAGAGGTGGCCTGGGGCGGGAGTTTTCAGACGTACCTGTTCTCCAAAAGCCCTTTTCTCCGGTTTCCCTAGTCGAGATCGTGCGCGAGGCTCTTAATCGAGACCCGGCAGAAAAAACAATAGAATTGAAAGAGAGTCGCGTTACCTAGATGCCCCGGAATTCTGCATGCCTATGACGCGGCAGGAAATGATCCGGAGCGCTCAAGGAGGCAGTCATGCAGGGGGAACGCTACCGTAAACTTTTTCGCAATGTTCTTCTTATAGCGGGTTCATTGTGTCTGTCTTCGGCCGCTGCTTATGGTCAGGACGCGAAAAGATCTGCTCCTTCGAGCCCGCCGCCCTCGGAAATGGCCGCGGAAGTTCGCGCCCTCTCCGAATTGATTCATGATCTGCAATCGCAGGTACAATCTCTGAATTCGCAGCTGGGAGATTTGCGCGCGGAACAGCAACGCACGGGCGAGGAGGCCCGCGCACTTCGCAGAGAACTCGACCTTGCAAAAGTGCAGATGGTTCCCGCCGCAGTTGGACCAGTGAGTCAGTACTCGACGCCGGGAGCAAGAGATTCTGACGCGCGGCCGGTGTCGTCATCGCCTTCACCCGCTCCGCAAGAGCAATCGGTCGCTGAACGCATCGCCAAGCTGGAAGAGGACCAGGAAATTACCGATACCCGGCTCAATGAGCAAAGCCAGACCAAAGTCGAGAGCGGATCGAAGTACCGGTTGCGGCTTTCCGGCATAGTTCTGCTCAATCTGTACGAAAATCGTGGTCTGGTGGACAATCAGGATTTCCCTCAGCTTGCCGAACCGCCGCAATCAGAAGCTCTGTTCGTGTCCCCGGGGTCTTTTGGTGGCTCGCTTCGCCAATCCCAAATCAAACTCGAGGCCTTCGGCCCGGACCTTGCCGGCGCGAAAACCAGCGCCAACGTGGAATTTGATTTTGCCGGGGGTTTCCCCGAGACCTGGAACGGCGTCGCGACCGGACTGGTTCGCCTGCGTACAGCGACGATGCGTCTGGACTGGGCCAACACCTCCCTGGTAGCAGGGCAAGACCGCCTATTCTTCGCGCCACTCGCTCCCACGTCCCTGGCAACCCTGGCGCAGCCCGCGCTTTCCTATGCGGGAAATTTGTGGGCCTGGACGCCACAAGTGCGCATCGAACATCGCATCCGTTTCTCCGACACCTCAAATGTCGAATTGCAAGCTGGAATTCTCGATTCACTTACCGGCGATGTCCCGCAAGAGGGCACCTACCGTTACCCGTCATGGGGGGAAGAATCGGGTCAGCCCGCTTACGCAACGCGGATTTCCTGGAATCAACGCGCCTTCGGCCAAAATCTCTCAATTGGGCTCGGTGGATATTACGGGCACCAGATTTGGGGATTCAACCGAACCGTGGATGGGTGGGCCGGGACCACCGATGTAACGCTTCCTCTTGGTACGTTATTTGAATTCACCGGCGCGTTCTATCGAGGCCGGGCCGTATCAGGCCTGGGCGGTGGTATTGGCCAGAGCGTCTTACTCAACGGCTCGTTCATTGCCCCAGCCACAACATTTAGAGGACTCGATTCCATGGGCGGCTGGGGACAACTGAAATTCAAGCCCAAACCCAAGCTGGAAATCAATGCCGCCGTTGGACTCGATAATCCCTTTGCAAGCGAAATGCGCCAATACCGGCTATACTCGGTTTATTCCGAGACTTATACGAGAAATCTGAGCCCGCTGGCGAATTTCATTTACCAGGTACGATCGGACATTCTGTTCTCGATGGAGTACCGCCGCATGCAAACATCGGTCCTCGATAGCGGCTCGAACAGCGCGAACCACATCAACCTGAGCCTGGGGTACATTTTCTAGTGCGGACGTTGGAGCGAATGCGGCGGATGCGAATACCGGGCGGGATGGCACTTGTTTGTTTGTGCTCCTTCGTCTTGTTTGCCCAATCAACTCCTCCGCCGGTAACCCTGAAGGTGGAAATCGTAAATCCCAGGGCGGGAAATAAACCTTCGTCCACAGGCACGGGCGGCGATTTATCGGATGTGGTGGTCTGGCTCATTCCCATGGGCGCCGGCGCAGGGACCGCTCTTCCGGCACCTTCTGCTCACTCGATGCCTCAAATCGCGCAAACGCACAAGAGCTTTGAACCGCACTTGCTCGTGATTCAAGTTGGCACGCCAGTACAGTTCCCAAACAAAGATCCGTTCCTCCACAATGTTTTTTCGCTCTTCGACGGCAAGAGATTTGATCTTGGATTTTATGAGGCGGGCTCCAGCAAGACGGTCCACTTCGACCGCCCCGGAGTCAGCTTTCTGTTCTGCAACATTCACCCGGAAATGAGCGCGGCCGTTGTTGCTGTGGATACGCCCTACTTCGCGAGTTCGGATCGAGCAGGACGCGTGAGCATTCCGAATGTGCCGGAGGGCCGATATCAGTTGAATGCGTGGTATGAGCGCAGCCTGCCGGCGGACCTGAAGAGCGTGAGTCGCGTGGTTACGATTTCGGATGCCGCAAGGTCGCTCGAGCCGGTTCGAGTTATTGAGAACCCGAATTTCACGCTCGAACATAAGAATAAGTACGGGCAGGACTATGTGCCACCCGCGAATACGAGTCCTTCCTACAACCATCCCTGAAACTCTCAGCAAAACACTTTGGACAACATCATGATGGGGTGAAGGAAATCTTCGATTTCACCAAAGGAGAGGCCTATTTTTTCTTGTTAGCCCGCTTCGGGCTCTTGGAAATGCTCTTGCGAGAACTGGCGCTGCCGCTCGTTGTTCCTTCGATGCGGAATAGCCGGACACGGGTAATGCGCGCGTTTTGCTTCACGCGCAGCCGCGCGACCCCAACGTCCAGCAACAATTCCACCGGATCGATGTGCCCGCGCACGAAAAGGGGCATGTGCGACGCGCCCGTGCGTAGCAAGCGGTCCTCGGGCTCGATCAGCGCGATTTCGTCGGGTGCCAGGTGCAGGGTTTCATTGCATTGCACGATGTAACTGCCATGGCTCAAGTCCCACCATAGATACTTGTCTTCGATACGCAGCTGTTGCGGCACGATTTCCGCGCGAGTCGCTGCTACGTATTCGCCGCCTCCGAAGTCGATCTGCCCATTGGAATCCAGCGATGAGATGGTTCGCACCGTGAGATGAATGGAAAATCCGTGAATCTGGTACTGCGGATGAAGGATGCCTTTAATCTGACTTGCGGCTGCGTTCCCTGACAAAAGCTGCATTTGGGCAATATACCCAACAGTGAATGGTGCGTCTACAGCTCCAGCAGCCTCATGCCGCGTAAAGGACAGCCCTCAGATAGTCTTATCTTTTGAGTAACAGAGAGGTTCAAGATTACATTCGGAGCATTTTGGATTCCGCGCCTGGCACACTTTGCGCCCGTGCCAGATCAACTGGTGGGAAAATAAAATCCATTTGTTTTGCGGAATTACTTCCATCAAATCCAGCTCGATTTTCTTAGGATCGGTGTTGCGCGATAGATCGAGGCGCCGGGAGAGCCGGATTACGTGCGTGTCCACGACCACCCCTACCGCAATGCCAAACCCCGTGCCCAGGACCACGTTCGCAGTTTTCCGCGCGACGCCGGGCAGCGTCAGGAGTTGCTCCATCGTGCGCGGCACCTCCCCGCCAAACTCTTCGACAATCTTCTTGCTGGCGCCCAGGATTGATTTCGTTTTGCTTCGAAAAAAGCCCGTTGATCGTATCTCCTGTTCCATCTCCATCGGATTTGCATATGCGAAGTCATCTGGTGTGCGGTATTTCTGATAAAGCGTTTTGGTAACCAGGTTGACTCGCACGTCCGTGCACTGCGCGGAAAGAATCGTGGAAATCAGGAGCTGAAACGGATTCTTGTGTTCCAGGGCGCAACCGACATCGGGGTAGGCCTCATCCAGCTTTTGGAGAATCGCGCGCACACGCTGCGGATCTGTCCCCGCGCGTTTGGACGCTTTGCCGCGCGTCCCGGAACCGCTTGGAAGGCTGGCGCGTGCTGCTTTTTTCAATCCCTTAGAGATTCGCGAGGCGGATGCCCTGGGTTTGGATCCGTGTTTTTTCATTACCATTTATCTTCACGACCCGGCGCAAGAATATAGCACAGCCCGCTGAAGTCAGTCCGAGCTACCCCGCGGCCCGGCGAGAAGAAATTCAAGCGCCTTGCAAAATGCTTTTCCGCGATGACTGTGCTGATTCTTTTCTTCACGCGAGATTTCCGCGAACGTCTTTCCAAGGGCGGGGAAGAAAAAAATCGGATCGTAGCCAAAACCATTCTGTCCGCAGGGCGCGTCCAACAGCATTCCTTCCGTAGACGCCGAAAACACTCCCCGGGCTTCGCCTGCCTCGGCCAGGACAAGCACGCACACAAATCGCGCCAGCCGATCTTCGCCTACTTTGCCCTGCATCTCTTGCAGCAATTTTCGAATGCGGTCCGCATCGGAGGCGTCCGGCCCGGCATAGCGGGCGGAACGCACTCCCGGCGCGCCGCCGAGCGCAGGCACGACGAGTCCGGAATCATCCGCAATCACAAGCCCTTGTGCAAACCGACTGTAATGCAGGGCCTTCCCCGCGGCATTTTCGGCGAATGTGAACGCCCCTTCCTCGAATGGCGGGATGACGTCAAAGTTGGGAATCAATGATAGTTTGATGGACGCGCCCGCCGCCGCTGCCAGCGCGCGATATTCTCGCAGCTTGCCTTCGTTCGAGGAAGCAACGAACAAATGAATGCGCTCACTTTGTGCGGACACGGAAATCGGTTGGTACCAGTGTGGATTGAAATTCTGTAACCCGGCGGATGCCTGCAGCCGCCAGCGCCAGCAGGTCCTGCAGTTCGGCGCCTCCGAAGGGCTGCCCCTCCGCGGTCGCCTGTACTTCGACAAATTTCCCGCTTCCCGTCATCACCACGTTCATGTCCACTTCGGCGCGGGAGTCTTCGTCATAGGCCAGGTCCAGCAGTGCGACACCATCTATAATCCCCACGCTCGTAGCCGCCACGGAATCGGTCAGCGGAATTGTTTTCAGGATGCCTGCCGCGACCAGCCGCTGCATCGCCAGCGCCAGAGCAACATATGCGCCAGTGATCGATGCCGTGCGCGTGCCGCCGTCGGCTTGAATCACATCGCAATCCAGCCACACGGTTCGTTCGCCCAGTTTCTGCTGGTCGACGATGGCCCGCAACGATCGCCCAATCAACCGCTGGATTTCCAGCGTGCGCCCTGACGGCCTCCCTCGCATGGACTCGCGCGCCGTGCGCTGCTCGGTGGCGCGCGGGAGCATTCCATATTCCCCCGTCACCCAGCCTTTGCCCTGATTCTTCAGAAAGGAAGGAACACCGTCGTCTACAGTGGCCGTGCAGATCACGCGAGTATTGCCAATTTCGATCAACACGCTTCCCTCGGCGCTGGTGATGAAGTCCGGCGTCATTTTTACTGCGCGCATCTGGTCATGAGCGCGTCCGTCGCTTCGCAAGTTTCCTCCTCGAGGCATGAAAATCAGTTTGATCGTCAAGTGCGCCAGTGTCAACCGTTGACGCGCGTAATACGCCGGGTGAGCGGCTCAATGCTGAGGCTGTTTCGACGGATCACCGCCGGTCACTGTCGTGGTGGATACAGTAGTTGGTGCGGCCGGAGCATTCGCGGATTCAGGCGAGGGAACAGGGAACATCCCAGAAAGGTCCACATGCCCTGCAAGACTTTCCGCGTCCTGCCCGTGGATCAGGATTTTTAGCTGATGAATTGCGGTCATGTTTGCGCCCAGCGTCTGCGTGATGGAATCCACGGCAAGTTGTTCGCTGAGAATTCCAGAGGGGGTTCCCGAAGCCAGCGCATCAGAAAAATCCGCAACCGCAGTTTGGCCAGGCTGAATGTAGAAGGCCAGCAACGTGGCATCGGCGGGCAACGTGCGGCGCTCCGGGGCCGGCACCATCACAATCAGCGCATTCAAAAGTTGCTTGGAGCGCTCCACCGGATCCGCGGAGAGAGGAAGCTCGATTGTTGTAGCCTCCAGAGAGCCGGGCGAATTTGCTGACAGCCAATACATCTGCGCCTGCACTTTTACGTCTGTCGGGGTCGTAATGGGAACCTGCATGACTTCGCGACGGGCCTGTTCTTCCGTCCTGGGATTCCCCTTGTTCCGTTGGATTGCCAGGCGCAGGCTCGGAAGCGTAATGAGACCCAGCACCACTAGGGCGCCAAGAATCGCAATCGTTGTCTTGAGGCCTCGAGACACGGCGTTACTTGGCCTCCGCGTCGTAGATGGTTCGAAATGCGGCAACCGCGCGTGCCACGCCGTCCGCTAGTCCGGGCCCCATCTGATCCAGGGGAGCGCGGTCTGGCAGGCTCACGTTCGAAACTTCGATGGCCACTGCCGGAGCGGCAACCGTCCGCAACTGCCGCACCTGAGCCGTGGCCGGCGTTTCCGGGGAGCCACGAAATCGCTGCGCCATTTGAATCTGGATCAACTCGGCCAGCCTCCTGCTCAAATCCAGGAAACCTGATTGCGCTCGATCCCAACGCACCAAGCCCGCCCTCACAGAAACGCCCGTAGCGGTGGGCATTGAGTTTTCCGGGAGAGAATACACGCGCACCGTTCCCGGTAGCCCTGTGGAGGCGACGTGCAGGGTGATGAACAGAACTCCGTGCTGCGCGTTCGCCATTTTCGAGCGATCATCGAAGGATGGGTCTTCGTTGGCCTGCCGCGTGAGGATGACTCGCAGCCCCTGCGCTTCGAGAGAAATGCGCAACAGGCGGGCGAAGCTCAGGACCACATCGCTCTCCGCGATGCCCGATGACCCTCGCGCGCCCTGGTCCACGCCACCGTGCGCGGGATCGAGAACGACCACCGCCAGAGTGTTGCGCGGAGGGGTTGGTGGCTGCGTCGGCAGCTGGACGGGCTGTTGTGGTGTGGGCGACGGTGTGGGCGATGGAGATTGTGGCGCGCTTTGTCCGCCTGCCGTTCCCGGCAGCGCTTGCGGGCGCACAGGGAGCGCCCCAGTGGCAATGGCGATCACCACGAACAATATGAAAATCGATCTGCTGAGCACGCTCACGAGGATACCAGAATCGTCCCGAAGTGGAGAAACGAGACCTCTTGAAATCTGCATCGCTCTCGCGCGTGAGGCAACCTTACAATGTGTCCATTCCGAAGTCGCGCGTGAGTCCCGAATGAAATTTTCGGAAATAATGATGGCCAAAGAAATATCCGCTTGACGGAGTTGTCTGTCCACGTCCATCTTTCTTGGCAGGTGCAGGGAACAAAACGCCGCGGGGGCATGATGTCATCTGATCCAGCTGTAAATGTGAAACAACTCTTTGATCTTCGCGGCCGCGTGGCCATCATCACTGGTGGTTCCATCGGGCTGGGCCGCCAGATGGCTGAAGGACTCGCGGAAATGGGCGCAAATCTGGCGCTATGTGCCCGGAAAAAAGAGCGCTGCGAACAAGTTGCTGAGGAATTGAAAGCGCTGGGCGTAGATACTCTTGCTTTGTCCTGCGACGTCACGAGTCCCACGAGCATTCAGGAAGCTGTCAATGTGACCATCGCCCACTTTGGAAGAATCGACATTTTAATCAACAACGCGGGGACGTCCTGGGGGGCTCGCGCGGAAGACATGCGTCTGGAAGATTGGAACAAGGTCATCGAAACAAATTTGACGGGCACCTTTCTATGTTCCCAGGCGGTCGGCAGAGTCATGATCGCTCAGCGACGCGGCAAAATCATCAATATCGCGTCCATCGCCGGCATGGCCGGTTCGCCCCCGGAACTTGAGGCCATCGGATATGCCGCCAGCAAGGGCGGAGTGATCACTTTCACGAAAGACCTGGCGCGCAAGTGGGCCAGGCACGGAATTCGCGTGAACGCCATTGCTCCGGGCTGGTTCCCCACGCATATGTCCGGCGGAGTCATTGAAAAAAACCGAGAGCGGATTTTGCATGGGATTCCCCTGGGGCGCTTTGGAAATGAGCAGGACTTGAAAGGCGCCGCCGTATACCTTGCCTCCGACGCTTCCGATTTCGTAACGGGCCAAATCCTGGTTGTGGATGGGGGGCAGACCGCTTAGGGCCGCACTCCCCGGCACCTGCAATCCATGGGACACCGTCGCTGAACTACTTGGCCGCCCTGAGTTCGGCATATACCTGCCCGACAAATCGATCCGCGGTCGTCCCAACTTCAGCGATCTTGGAATCGAAATCGGAAGTCACATGCGCGGCGATCACTTCGTCAGACGACTTCCCGTCCTGAATCATTTTTGCGACGCGGTCTCGAACCGCCAAAATCATGTCGCGGTGGGCTACAACGGCAGTGCGGTCAACCGTGGGGCCATGACCTGGAACAATCTTGGTATTCGGGCCGGCAAGACCGGCCAAGGCGCCGAGCCCGTCGATCATCCCATTCAAGGAGCCTCCATTAGCCCGGTCGATGTTCGGGTATCCCACGGAGCGATAAAAGTCTCCACACATCACCACATCCGCATTGCGAAACAGGATCATTGTGTCGCCATCGGTGTGCGCTCGTGGCACCGGGATCAAAACGATTTCCTCACCGTCCATGTGGAGCTTGACCGGCGCATCATACGTGATCACGGGAAGACCTGCCGGAGGGGAAGGCATGCCCGGTGCACCGTTGGCGCCGGGGGCGGGATGGATCAGCCGTTCACGCAAATTCTCGCGCGCCAGGATTGTTGCTCCGGCTTTGGCGAAGTTTTCATCACCACCGGTGTGATCCCCGTGAACGTGTGTGTTCACCACAAATCGGACCGGCATGGTCGAAACCTGTTTGATGGCCGCAAGGAGCTTGGGGGTCAGCGGAGCGAATTCTGTGTCCACGACGAACACCCCGTCGGGGCCTGTGAGTACGCCAACCGCGCCTCCTTGCCCTTCGAGCTTATAGAAATTGTTAGCCAGCTTCGTCGTTTTGATCTCAACCTTGCTGAAGTCAGGCGCTCCCTGGCTGCGCACATTTATGGAAACTACAGCGATGGTCAACAACGCATATAGTGTCAGCAACAAACCGCGCGAGGATCGATGCATTGAATTTTTCATTTTTCAAGACTCCTGAATAGTGTTGCGATCGTGGTCCTGGCCCGCTGGCACGGGAGTATACACCATACGGCCTTTGTTGGAGGAAGTGAGTAGCATAAGCTTCAGCTTGTGTGGTTTTGGGTTTTCAATCTCACCCGAACCCACACAAGCTGAAGCTTATGCTACTTCCGGCAAATCGGTTTCAGTGTCGGCCGGTCAGACGGTCCAGCAGGGAGGATCGCGACACCGGGCGGGGAGAGCCGGCATCCAGCCGGTTGAGGCGTTCGCGGGCTTCCCGGTGATTCATGTCGAGTTCCAGCACGCGGAGGTAGTGGGATCGCGCGCGCCCGGGAAACTTCATCTTTTCGAGAAGCCGTGCATATTGGAGATGGGCGCCAATATGAGTTGGATCCAGTTCAATCGCCCTTTCGAATTGCTCGACCGCTTCGCGGCGATATTCGGGGACTGCGGCCAGGCTGCTGCCCAGCATCGCCCGGTAGCTGGGTGAATCGGGTTCTACTTCAATCGCACGGCGCAACCACAGAATTGCGGCGATATAGTTTTTCTCCGCCAGGCATTCCTGAGCTTTTTCCAGAAACTCGCGCGTCATTTGTTTCGGCCAGGAGATTTCCTGCCCTGCCGCCTGGGCCAGGCGGGAATCGTAGTGCTTCTTCGATGGACCATGGCAAAGCGTTTTGTATGCCGTGGTGAGCGCGTCCATCAATCGCAGCAGGCGCGGGGTCCACTCCGGATGATCCATGTGATGATCCGGATGAAAACGCGAAGCGAGATGATAGAACCGGCGCTTTACTTCTGAGGAATGCGTGTCCGCCTGCACCCCCAGGAGTTGGTAATAGGTTCCGGAATCCGCAAATTGCAGCAGACGTCCGATTTCCGTCGACTCCGCAGCGGCCTCTTCCTTTTTATCCGCGGGAGAAAACGATTCCCAATCTTCCGGCACGTCTTCGAGGCGCCAGAGGTTCTGCGGAGTTTCAAATTCGACGCCGATCAAATAGAGCCCGTTCAAGCGGCGCGATTTTCTAACCCACGCGACGCGCGCCGGGAAGCCTGGGGGCGTAGAAACTCGATTTTCAACGCCTGTGACGATTTGGATGTTAATTCCGGAATTTTTCTTTAGGCGATACCGGGAGGAGTACCGGCAACCGTGGCAATTGACGATAGCCGTCGTGGACTCTTCGGTCAGTGTCTTGCCGCGAGCTCCCAGCCAGGTGATCAACAGCGGAGTAGCCTTGGGCAAGCGCGTACTGCGCCTCTTGGCTCCTTTGGCCACGATGGGAGGAGTCTGTTCTTTCACCGGCAAAACACCCTTTGGAGCGCCAGATAAACTCAGCTTGGCAATCTAAGATCTGCTTTCACTTTTGGGCACACAACCTGCACCCGCTGCAGAATCGGCCATCTCAGAACTAGGGAATGCAAACACAAGACCTGGTTGAACTGAGCCAGTATATGGCGAAATTAAGCTGCGAGGAAGCGCGAACTCGAAAGGCAGGCTCTTCCTTTGAAATATCTAATGTACGAATAAGAAAAAGAAGGGGTTACTTGATTTTTGGTCCGAGAGCAGCAGGGCTTTATGCCACCAGGCTGCCCGAATCAACGTAATCGTTCTGGGTCTGATTTACCCACTTGGCAAGCAGGACCACGTTTCCTGATATAGGCGAAATATGGATGTAATAAGTGCTATGGTTGTCCTCTAGTTGATAAAAATACTCGCGACGCGGGTCACGCTGTGCGTCACCGCCATTTGCCAGCAAGATGCGCAAGTTTTCCACCGCGAGAGCCTCATACTTCCTCGGATTTTCAATCCGCGTTGCTTCCTGCATTCGGAGAAACATACTTCCATTCCTTTCCTGAACAAGCCGTTCCGACGGCATCGTGCTACTCACGCCATATGATAGCCGTGCCGTGAAAAGGACTCGTAAAAAGCACATTAAAAGTCATCGAAAGTTCCATCCCGGCAACCTGGACTTCCCAGTCGTGGGCGGGGGGCGCCGAGAAGTCATGTATCCCTCCATGTAAAATTAGACGCTCCTGTACCCGCGAGGAGAATTCCAAATTTTGGATGATGTTCATTTGCATTACGACAGCCAACACATTGGGGGAGCAGCGCAATAGGCGCCGGGAAAGCGAACTGGCGCCGTTTTTTTGGCTGAAGAATCGAATAGTAAGATGATGTTTGGACTGTCGATTAACCCGCCATTGGAATGTTAACTTATTGCTCAAGCGGCAATACCTGAATCGGTACTTGCGCCCGGCTTTCCGGATTGAGATAGTCAAGGGCTATGGCCAAAACAAAACCCGCACGAAAGCACACCAAGCTCGGAAAAGATAAGAGGCGCAAGCACAAGCACTGGCAGGTGACCGTCTTCTACAAGGACGGTGAGCGGTTTGCCCGGGTTTATACAGATCGCGCCAAGGCCGCCAAATTTGCTGAACGGCAACGGAAATCGCCCGTAGTTAAGACAGCCCGAGTCCTTCAAGTTGGATGATCCCCCAGGAGAGCGTCTTTGAATTCTTGGATGAGACCGGTTCAGACATTGCGCTGACATCGGCGAGCCCCGACGCTTTTCCAAAACCATTGAGAGCAGCTTGAAGCCGCGACGCTTACGTGCTAGAGTTTTTGTGTTTCGGGCGGTCGTAGTATAGGGGTAGTACGGGACCTTGCCAAGGTCCAGGCGTGGGTTCGAGTCCCATCGACCGCTCCATTCCTTCGCGTATCGGTCCTTCTAATTCTCATGCTGGCTTATCTGTGTGGTCCGATTGAATTCGCGGCCGACGGCGGCAAAATGTGGCGCCGCAAGCTCACCCCGTTCCTGCACAATGAACTCGGGCATCGCGTTTACGATCCCGCCGAAGACGAAAAGAAAAGTCTCACCGAAGAAGAAACTCAAAATTTCAGGGCATGGAAGCAAACTGACACCGAACGTTTCCGCAGAGTGATCCGCAAAATCATCCAATATGATCTCGACATTATTGAGAATAAGGCCGACTACGTCATCTGCTTCTTGAGCGGCGAGGGCGCGACCACGACGTCGGGAGGAACCTCTTCCGAACTCACGTTCGCCTACCGGCGGGGAATTCCTGTGTATCTTGTGACGGATCTGGAAATCGGGGAGATCAGCGGCTGGATGCTGGCCTGTACAGACCGCGTGTTTTCCAGTGTGGAGGAGCTGAAGAAATTCTTGCTCGACCGATACGGCAAGGAAAAACAGGCGCCGCTCTGGCGGGTGTGAAGAATGAAAACGCGGGCGAGGTCATCGTCAAGTGGGTAACATCCTAAATTTGGGTTGCGAATCTGTGGAGTTCCCCCGGCGAATCTGTCGCATGGGCTTTCTTGAACTGCTTGCTCAACGCAAGGCGCTGCTGTTGGTAGGAAGAGCCGATGCCTGACCCGTAAATTTTGTCTGGCCTATCAGCCATCTTGTGGTAAATCAGTCGCCCAATTTCTCGGCTATCCTCTAGCAAGATCGGTACCTCGTGTGCGCGCACCTCAAGCACGGCGCTTGTACCTTTGATCTCGCCGGACTCCCCAAAGCCAAATCCGGGGTCAAAGAAACCCGCGTAATGGACCGTGAATTCCCCTATCGATGGGTCGTATGATTCCATCTCTGCAGCGTAGTCCGCAGGCACGCTTACCCTTTCCTTTGAGGCCAATAAATAAAATTCGCCCGGGTTAAGTATCAGGCTACCGCCTAGGGTCTGCGCGTAAAAGGGTTGCCAAAACTTTTCGACATCGTACACCCCTATACCCGCGAGATCGATCGGAGATTGAGTCTTCTTTCCTTTGTACGCTACAACACTTCCCTCATGACCGCTAAGGTCGATTGATAACCGTAGTCCCCCTCGTATTGTCGGCTTGCTTGGGACTCCACCATTTTCGTACACAAGGGGTCGTTTCTGGGCTAATTTCCTAAGCTGTTCATCATCAGCCTGCGACTCGCCCCGGTAAAAACGCAGTTGATTTAGTTTGGTACCTGTTCGCACTATAATTGGGAAGGTCCGCGGAAAAATCTCCACGTATAATTCCCCTGAATAACCTTTCGGTACACTCTCAAATATTTGTTGGCGTTCTGTCAGCAATCGCGTGAATATATCTAGGCGACCGGTGGTACTCTTGGGATTAGCCTTAGCCTCCATGTCCGGAGGAAGTGCCAAATACTCGATCGCCTGTGCGATGTATACATTCCCAGGTTCAAGCAGGGTAGGCCGACTAAGATCAATCTCTTCCACCAATAATTGCTTAATCCTCGGGCCGATCAACGACATCGCGCTAGGCAGGAAACTCGCCCGAAGTTTATATGCTTTGTCTGATAAGCGCAGGTCAATACTAGCTGGTTGTATCTGATCTTCAGATATCGCCACGCTAGAACAAATCTTCCCGTTCTTTATTAGCTCTCGGATTTCTTGCGCTGGTAGAATTCCTTCCTTACGAGGTAGGTTGCGCGCTGTGTTTGTGAGTAGCTCCACTCGACTGATTCTCCATTCCGTGATCCCTGCTCACCACTAGGAACTACTGTGCCGTTGTAATAAGTCTGCCACTCTTTTGGCTCTTTCAGTTAGCTCCGTCTCATAGTACTTTGCGACGCAACTGAGGCTGCAAAATCCCCCCTTCCCCTTTGAGCCTCTTCCGACCCGCGAGCCCTCAGGAATGTGGTTGCCGCATTGCGGGCAAATGTTCTTGTCCCACAATTCAAGGAGATGCTGCTCCTCAGTGCTCCCCATACGGGTGGGGATTATAGCGTCCAACCCATCCGCTCTCAAGTCATAAAGACCCACAACTTGGGAATTCAGCGTCACTTGCTGCAAAGGCTGCCGGGTCGGCCGGTCAAACTAGGCGTCCACGAACGTCCACCGCCAATGCACGGAACGCTTCGCACCCCAAAATCTCAATGGGCGACTCCGGCACCGGTAATTCCGCCTGGGCGCAAACGCGTTCGATACGCTCGAACGACGTGTTCCATTCAGAGTTATCGAATCGTCCTTCTTCCTGCGCTTTCCTGACCGCGGCAATGGCCGGTGCAACCGCGGACCAATCGTGGCACAACATGGCGATGTCGGTGCCTGAGCGAAGCGATTGCACGGCAGCTTCGCCGGGTCCGTAACGCTTGGCGATTGCGCCCATGCCGAGATCATCCGCCAGAATCACGCCACCGAATCCCATCCGCCGGCGCAGTACGCCATCCAAAAGTGTCCGCGAAAGCGATGCCGGTTTTTCCGGATCAATCTTAGGCAGCAGGATGTGAGCGGTCATGATCGTGCGCACGCCCGATGCGATCGCTGCCGCAAAGGGAATTAGCTCCATGGATTCCAGGCGCTCTATCGTGCCCATAAACACCGGCAAGTCGAGATGCGGATCCACAACCGTGTCGCCGTGGCCAGGAAAATGTTTTGCGCACGAGAGCACGCGTCCCGCGCGCAATCCCTGCTCGAAAGCGGCGCCCATCTTTGCCACGCGATACGGGTCAGAGCCGAAGCTGCGCTCTTTCGTGACCGGGCTCTCCTGATTTACCTGCAGGTCCAGCATCGGCGCGAAATCTAAATTGCACCCTACCGCGCGAAGCTCCACGGCCATGGCTCGCGCCACCTGCTCGGCCAGCGCAGGGTCGCCAGCGCGGCCAAGCTCGGCTGCCGACGGC
Source organism: Terriglobia bacterium (assembly GCA_963705015.1). Taxonomy (GTDB): domain Bacteria; phylum Acidobacteriota; class Terriglobia; order Acidiferrales; family UBA7541; genus Palsa-360. Next base: position 1,533,026 of record CAVPIN010000002.1, on the reverse strand, counting down.
CATGCCGTGAACGGCTCACGCAGCGCGAAGCGCGTGCCGCCTTCCTGATCGATGCCGATCAGAACAGGGCGGCCCGCGGCGCGGCGGATTTCCCCGGTGAGTTTCCGAAGCCCTTCCACACTCGAAAAATTGCGCGGATAAATCACCACGCCTGCCAGGCCTTGCGCGAGATAGCCGGCAAGTTCTGCCGGAAGGGAATCGCCTTCGAAGCCCAGCAGGAATCGTGCAAGTACGGAATCACGCGGCGGTGTTTTGGACTGAGCCTGTTGGTTCATCTGGTATGATGCGCGCGGTGACGCGGAATCCGCGGGAACTAAAAGGCTAGCGGGAGAAGGGAAACAAGTCAAAGTGAGAATCGAGTCGAAAGCGCCGACGCGGATTGATCTGGCCGGAGGAACGCTGGACATTTGGCCGTTGTATCTGTTCCACGAAGGGGCCGTAACCGTAAATTGCGCGATCACGCGTTACGCGTCCTGTGTTATCGAGACCGATTCCACGCGGGCTCCAAGTCGCCGACGCGCCAAAGCCTGCGCTATGGCGACGGCGCGTAGAGCCCGCACCCGTCCTGAAAAATCGCGCCGGATTGTTTTGGTCTCCAGCGACACGAAGCGAACGGAATCATTCGCTTCGCTCGAAGCGCTCGTTCGAGCGAAGCGTTACGAGCTGCCGCTGCTGGCGCATCTGGTTCGTTTCTTCCGCCCTTCTGGTGGCTTCACGTTGACCACCGATTCCGAAGCTCCCGCGGGAGCGGGGATTGGCGGCTCCTCCGCCATGGCCGTGGCGATTTGCGCGGCGCTCGATCGCCTGACGGGAGCGGGGCTGCGCCGCGAAGACTGGATTCATATCAGCCGCGACATTGAGGCCATCGTGATCCGCGTGCCCACCGGGACGCAGGATCATTACCCTCCGGCATTTGGCGGCGCCGCGGCGATTGTCCTCGCGCCCGGCGGCGAGAGGCGCGAAGTCCTGGGCTGCGATCTCGATGAACTCGAAAGGCGGCTCGTGCTTTGTTATACCGGCAAGCCGAGGCAGCACGGCATCAACAACTGGGAAGTTTTTAAGCGCCACATCGATGGCGACCGGCGCGTGTCGCAAAACCTCGAGAAAATCGCAGGGATTGCGCGTGAGGTTCGCGCCGCGCTCGAGCGCAGCCAGTGGAGCGAGGTTGGCCTCCTGGTGCGCGAGGAGTGGGAATTCCGGCGGCGAAACCTTGGTACGATTTCTACTCCCCTGATCGACCGCATAATTTCTTCCGCGCGGAAAAACGGCGCGCTGAGTGGCAAGGTTTGTGGCGCGGGCGGCGGCGGGTGCCTGACGTTGGTGATTGAGCCTGACGCGCGTACGCGCGTGGAAGCGGCTGTCATGGAAGCGGGCGGGACGCTGCTGCCGTTGCGGATTGATCGTGATGGAGTGCAGGTCCGGTCCGATGCTCAGAATTAGCTCCTGACTACTCCTTCACTGAAAATTTCAAGGTACTCGATAGAAGTGCAGCAAAGGGCCTGATTGCGTAGCCTTTGCCGCGGGGTTCGCCGCCGCATCTCTTTGCCGTCGGTACATCTGGCGGTGACCGACTGCCCGGGGCACAGAGTAGTAGAAGCCAACCGTGCATTGGTGCTAAAATCCCACGAGAAGGTGCCGAATGCTCCGGTTAGGACCCATGGTGGCTGCGGCAGCGCTCTTATTGAGCGCCGATGTATCCGGAGTGCTTCACCTGCGCCCGCCTGCGAACGACCGCGTTGAATTTCCTCCCTCTGAGAATTTGCCAGTATTACCGGACATGTCGCCGGCGGACGATCAGGACCATTCCACGCAGCAAAAAACTCCCGGAACGAAGCCTGACAACAGCCCTGCTCAGAGCAAAGACAAGCCTTTGCAGGAGGATTCGCGATTGTCCCTGGTGCGTTTTGTGGATGGAGAGCTTGTGCGTGTGGTGGAACCGCTCCCGGCAGGGAAGAACGGATTCCACTTAAAGGCCGGTGTGCCGTTCGACGAAAAAGATCTGCGGATGGCCCTGGGATCCTCAGGCTCAGCCATCAATCCCGGCGATAAGGCGCAGATCAGCAGCCTGCAATTCAAGGAGCGCGAAATCATTGTGGACATTAATGGCGGCGGCCGCGGGAAGAAGCGTTTGCGCGACCGCATTCACATGGAGGTTGGCGGGATGCCCACGATGACCGAGACGGATCCCAATGCGCCCGTGGAAACCAATTCCGGCGCCACAATCTATCTCGATTTCGACAAGCAGGTTCCGGACATGACGCCCGATGAGTTGAAACACTATCTTTCCGCCCTGCTTGATTTTTCAAAACAACATTCCGCAGCCGTCCAGTGGATGAACACTTTGCCCGCCGACATCCAGAATGCCATCAAGGACAACCGCGCTGCGGTGGGGATGGACCGAGAGATGGTCCTGGCGGCGATTGGCCGCCCGGATCGCAAGGTTCGCGAGAAGGACCCCGAGGGAAACGAAACTGAGGATTGGATTTACGGCAAGCCGCCCGCGAAGACGATCTTTGTGAAATTTGAGGGCGACAAAGTCACTCAGGTTGAGCAGTATCCGCAGTAGTCTCCTTGGTGCATCGAATTTATTAATCTAATTTTCTCACCTCTTTCACCCGTGTTTTAGATACATTCTTCTTGCCACCCAGGACGGCGAAAATGCCTCCGGATGAATACTGATGAGTTCAAGTCACAACCGAATTCGACGGCGAGCGTGGGCTGTGGTTCTTGTCCTGATCCTGGCCGCAACGATCTGTGCTGCGCAATCCATCCACCCTGTTATCGAAGTTCCGAATCCGCCGAATACCGCGGCGCAACAAGCCAAACATTACGTTGTCCTGGTGTCGCTCGACGGATTCCGTTACGACTATGCGACGAAATATGGGGCCAAGAACTTACTGCAGATGGCCGCGCGCGGCGCCAGCGCTCCGCAGGGCATGATCCCTGCATATCCTTCCGTGACGTTCTCGAATCATTACACGCTCGTGACCGGGCTTTACCCGGAGCATACTGGAATTGTGGCCAACAGCTTTCGCGATCCCGCTCGCAAAGACACATACGATTATCGGGATCCCAAAGCCAGTCTGGATGGAAGCTGGTACGGAGGCACGCCGCTGTGGGTACTCGCCGAGCAGCAGGGAATGCGATCGGCCTCCTTTTTTTGGGTCGCCTCCGAAGCGGAAATTCAGGGCAAACGGCCCAGCTACTATCTCCATTATGACGGCACGTTTCCCGATGAAAAACGCGTCGATCAAGTTTTGGCCTGGCTGCGGCTGCCGCCGGAGCAGAGGCCGCACTTCATCACACTCTATTATTCCAACGTGGATTACGCCGGTCACAAACACAGCCCCGACAGCCCGGAAGTGGCTGACGCTGTAAAGCACCTCGACGATATGATTGGCAAGCTGGCTGAAGGGCTGGCAACACTGCAGCTACCAGTGGACCTCATCATCGTTTCAGATCACGGGGAAGCCGCCGCAGTGACCCAGTGGACTTACCTGGATAAATTTACCGACCTCTCTCATTTCCAGGTCGCGGGAGATGTGGTGACCACGCTCCTGTATCCGGATTCCGAGGCCGCCGCTCAAAAAGCCTATGAAGACCTGCGCGGCGCAAGTGACAAGTTTAAGGTGTACCGCCGGGCGCAAGCCCCAGCGCGCTTGCATCTGGATGCCAATCCGCGAGAGGGCGACCCGATTGTCGTGGCCACGGGCCCCTGGTATATTCGGGCACACGAAGCCTTGTCGTTCGGCGATCCTCCGAATACCGACCCCGGCCAGCACGGCTATGATCCCCAATTGGTTCCCGAAATGAAGGCAATCTTTTACGCTGCCGGTCCTGACATCCGTGCGGGTGTGACCGTTGCTCCCTTTGAAAACGTCAACGTGTATCCCCTGATCGCGAAGATTCTCGGGCTGCGCACAGGCGCGATTGATGGCAAGCTCCGCGTGCTGCAGGGGATTTTGAAGAAGAACTCGCAAAACTGAGAAGTTTCTAATATTTGAGAAATCACGCGGGTGAATCGGTTTGACATTTGGGTGTGGCCACCCTAGCATTTCGTGATTGCTTTTCGAGTCGGACAGGCGATGATTGTGTGTGCAGCCGGGCCCTGAAGGATATCTCGCATCGAGTGGTGACTATGATTTTCAATCTTCCGGAGGATTCATGCCAATTAAAGTAGGGATTAACGGCTTCGGCCGCATCGGACGAAACATCGTGCGCGCGTCGCTGGGAAATGCAGCGATTGAGTTCGTCGCGGTCAACGACGTCACCGACTCGAATACCCTGGCGCACCTGCTGAAGTACGACTCTGTTCTGGGAAATTTGCACCAGAAGGTAACGCACACCGACGACTCCATCGCCGTGGATGGAAAGAGTTTCCGCGTGTTCAAGACGAAAGATCCCGCGGAGATTGATTGGACATCGGTCGGCGCGGAGATCGTCATCGAATCCACCGGCCTGTTCACCAAAGCCTCCGATGCGGCCAAACACAAACGCGGCACGGTGAAAAAAGTAATCATTTCGGCGCCGGCCACGGAAGAAGATCTCACAGTCGTCCTGGGTGTAAACGACAAAATGTACGATCCGGCAAAGCATCACATTATTTCCAACGCCTCCTGCACGACCAATTGCCTCGCGCCCGTGGCGAAGGTCATTCATGACATGTTCGGGATCAACGTGGGCACCATGACCACCATTCACTCCTATACCAATGACCAGAAACTGCTGGACCTGCCGCACAAGGACCTGCGTCGCGCGCGCGCGGCGGCGCTTTCCATGATTCCGACGTCCACCGGCGCGGCCAAGGCGCTGCACCTGGTGATCCCGGAACTCAAAGGCAAGCTCGACGGCTACTCCATTCGCGTGCCCACCCCGAACGTCAGCGTGGTAGACCTCACCGTCATGACGGACAAGCCCGTCACGGTCGCCACCTTAAATGCGGCCCTGCGCCGCGCAGCCGAAGGTCCGATGAAAAACATCCTTGAATACACCGAGGAAGAGCTGGTTTCTGCCGATTTCAAGGGCAATCCTCATTCCTCCATTGTGGATTCCGGGTACACACGCGTCGTGGGAACGAATTGCGCAAAAGTCCTGGCGTGGTACGACAATGAGTGGGGCTATTCCAGCCGCTGCAAGGACTTGATCCAGTTGATTGCGTCGAAGATGTAGGGTAGTGACTGGCTTGCCCTGAGCGAACGCGAAGGGTGACTCCTGAATTGCCCGCACCGGACTGCTTGCACTTGGCGAAGGGTGATTCGTAACTCGTGATTTGCTTGCCCTGAGCTGCTAGCGTCCGGCGAAGGGTGATTCGTGAAAGGAAATTGCGATTGCGACATTACCGCTCGTGGTTGGTTTGTGGGTCGCGGCTTCATCCGCGACATTATGAATCGAATAATCGGGGGCTTTAGCCCCCGACGGCCTTTTTGCTAAGGCATTGATGGCTCGATTTCTTTTGCAGCCTCCGGCATAAATCATGAACAAACTGTCGATCCGCGATCTGGAAATCGGAAGCAAGCGCGTATTCATCCGCGTGGATTTCAACGTTCCACTCGACGGCGGGCGCGTCACCGACGATACGCGCATTCGAGAAACATTGCCAACGCTGGCGTTGGCCCGCGCACGCGGCGCGAAGCTGGTGCTGGCATCGCATCTGGGCCGGCCCAAAGGAAAGCCAAACCCAAAATATAGCCTGCGGCCCGTGGCGGAAAAGCTTGCGGAACTCCTCGGCGCGCCGGTAGAATTCGCGGCGGACTGCGTTGGTGCGGACGCCGAGGCCAAGAGCCGCGCCCTTGCAAACGGCAGCGTCCTTCTGCTAGAAAATGTCCGCTACCACGCCGAGGAAGAAGCCAACGACGAGGGATTCTCGCGTCAACTCGCGGCGCTCTGCGACGGCTTGTTCGTGTGCGATGCCTTTGGCTCGGCCCATCGCGCGCACGCATCCGTGGTGGGAATTACGCGCTTCGTCAAGCAGGCCGCGGCCGGGCTGCTCATGGAGCGCGAGTTAGCCTATCTGGGCAAGGCGCTGTCAAATCCCGAGCGGCCCTTCGTGGCCGTGCTGGGGGGCGCAAAAGTTTCCGACAAGATCGAAGTGGTCGAGAATCTGATGCGCGTCGCCGACTCCATGCTGATTGGCGGCGGAATGGCGTACACCTTTTTGAAATCGCAGGGCCTGCCGATTGGGAATTCGCTGGTGGAGGCTGACAAACTGGACCTGGCGCGTAAGCTCATCGCCGAAGCGAAGCAGCGAAACTTTCGCCTGCTGCTCCCGAGCGATCACGTCTTGGGTGCGGAATTCAAGGCCGATACGAAAACGCAAATCACCAGCGTGAAGGACACGCCCGCCGGCTGGATGGGGCTCGACATCGGTCCTGATACCGTTGCCAAATTCAGCGCAGAGCTGGCACGCGCTAAGACAATTGTCTGGAACGGACCGATGGGCGTATTTGAGATGCCCGCCTTTGCCAAAGGCACACTCGAAATCGCGCGCGCGGTCGCGGCGGCGACGTCGGGCGGCGCAACATCGATCGTGGGTGGCGGAGATTCCGTCGCTGCGATCCATGCGGCAGGGCTTGCGGACAAGGTCTCGCACATTTCCACCGGCGGCGGCGCATCGCTCGAATTCCTGGGCGGCAGGAAGCTTCCGGGAGTCGAGGCGCTGACGGACCAGGCGTAAAAAACTTTTACCACAGAGAACACAGAGGGCACAGAGAGGAACCGGAAGAACATTTTGAAAGAGAGCGACCGATTTCTCTGTGGCCCTCAGTGCTCCTCCGTGTCCTCTGTGTTGAGCTTTTCGGGTTGAATGCAACCCCAGCAATGAGAGAGGCAAGATGCGACGACCGGTAATCGCAGGAAATTGGAAGATGTATAAGACGCAAGCGGAAGCGCGCGCCTACTTTGCCGCGCTAGCGCCGCTGGTGGCGGGCTCGACGCACTGCGACATCATCATTGCCCCGGCGTTCACGGCGCTCGCGGCATCCGTCGAAGCGGTCAAGGGAACTGCGATCTCGATCGCGGCGCAGGATATGCACGGCGAGCCCGAGGGAGCATTCACCGGCGAAGTATCCGCCGCGATGCTGGTGGAGGTAGGTTGCCGCGCCGTCATCATCGCCCATTCTGAGCGGCGGCAATTTTTCGGCGAAACCGATGAAAGCGCTAACAGAAAGGTGAAGGCCGCGCTCGCCGCCGGGCTTATGCCGATCCTGTGCGTCGGAGAAACCTTGGCCGAGCGCGAGGGCTCGAAGATGGAGCAGGTCCTCGAACGGCAATTCCGCGGCGGGGTGGCCGCGTTGACCGGTGCGGAGTTCTCGCGTATGATTCTTGCCTACGAGCCTGTGTGGGCGATTGGCACGGGCCGCACGGCGACGCCGGAAATGGCTGCGGAGGCGCACCGTTTTCTGCGTCAGCAGGCGGCATCCAGCTTTACACCCGACCGTGCAGCCGGGCTGCGCATCCTCTACGGCGGCAGCGTCAAGCCCGACAATTGCAAAGGGTTAATGGCGCAAATGGAAATTGACGGAGCGCTGGTGGGTGGCGCGAGTCTCAATGCCGAGGCCTTTGCCTCGATCGTGAATTTCTGAAGGGCAGGAACTGCAATGCCAATAGAAGTGAAGTGGGGAATATCGTTAATGGTCGGTCTGGGCCTACTGGCGCTGGGCTGGAAGTTTTATTTCATGCTCGTCCTGCTGCACATTATTATTTGCGGCGTATTGATCATCGTAGTGCTGCTGCAAAGCGGAGAGGCAGCCGATCTGGCGGGGGCATTCGGCGGCGCGGGCAGCCAGACGGCGTTTGGCCCGCGCGGTGCGGCCACATTTCTGACCAAGGCTACCACGTGGTGCGCCATCATGTTCATGATGACGTCAATGGCCTTGACCATGCATCAGAATTCGACAATTGCGTCTACGGGGAGCTCCGTGCTGCAGCAGTTCTCGAAAACATCCAAATCAGCTGCTCCTGCCGTCCCTGCTCCAGCGGTGCCGGCCCCGGCAGTCCCGGCCCCTGCGGCCCCGAACGCGGGAACACCTGCTCCAGCCGCACCGGCGCAGCCGAAGTAAGGCATTGGAACAGCTTCAGGCGGCATGAACCCGGCCGTGATCAGATTTTTCTCACCTTGCCTCTCGCGGAAGTGGCGGAACTGGCAGACGCACCAGCTTGAGGGGCTGGCGCTCGCAAGAGCGTGGGGGTTCGAATCCCCCCTTCCGCACCAAAACTTTTCAAAACATCCCAACATAGCCCTCATTGAGATATGATTTGGCGATCGAGGATCCCTTGAGTAGACAAAAATTAGTTGCGCTTCCTATGCTTTTCGCTGTGCTCGGGTTTGCCTTCGGTTGCGGGAACTCCGAAAAATCCAGCACGTCGGGCCAGTCAGGCGCGTCGAGCACGTCCGGCCCGACAAAGGTAAGCGGCCAGCCGACGACTACGGCCTCCGGCCTCCAGTACTGGGATATTGTCGTCGGCACCGGCGCTACCGCGGTCCCCGGGAAGGACGTACAAGTCCACTACACCGGCTGGCTAACTAGCGGTGAAAAGTTCGACAGCTCTGTCGATCGTGGCAAGCCATTCGTGTTTCCGCTAGGAGCGGGACAGGTGATCAAGGGCTGGGATGAAGGTGTAGCGGGAATGAAGGCGGGCGGCAAGCGGCAGTTGCGAATCCCGCCGGCATTGGGTTACGGCGATAGCGGGGCCGGTGGCGTCATACCTCCGAAAGCAACGTTGATTTTTGATGTGGAATTGCTCGACGTTGGAAAATAATCCACGTTGGAACGCAAGGTAAAGGCCAGTGCTCCCGGCCTCTTCACTCTACTTTGTATTGACAAAATATGCCCTACATGTAATATTACCCGCATGGCATGGGAGATCGAAGGCAGTGATGAATTCCAGGAATGGTTTATCAGCCTGACGGATGCCGAACGAATATCCGTCGCCCGCAAGATCGATCTTCTGGAACAAGTCGGGCCCAGGCTTGGAAGGCCGGATGCCGACCAGCTCAAAGGCTCCCGTTATCCGAACATGAAGGAATTGATCGTGCAGCACGCGGGCGACGCCTATCGGGTTCCCTTCGCGTTCGATCCACGCAGGGTGGGAATTCTGCTTCTCGGTGGCCGCAAGGCTAATAAAAAATGGTACAAGGCAGCCGTCGCCGCCGCCGACAAGATTTATAAACGGTATTTGGAAGAACTCGAAGAAGAAGGATTGACTTAGGAGGGGACGATGCGAGCGAGCTGGCGTGACATTAAGAATCGGACGATGACTAAGCAGCAACAGTCCCGCGCTCGTACGCTTGCGATGCGGGACTTGAGGGAGATGGAGCTGCGTGATCTCCGTGAAGCATTGAAGATAACGCAGGTCACCCTCGCCAAGAAGCTCAAGACGACGCAGGCTGCCGTCTCGCGTCTGGAAAAACGGCCCGGCATGTTGGTGAATTCGCTGGGTGATTACGTCGAAGCCCTTGGCGGCAGGATTGAGGTACGCGCGGTGTTGCCCGACCGTACGGTTAGCCTTACGCAGTTTTTCCGAAAAAAGCCAGCGGCGGAGCACATTGGAAAAAAGGCCTACACCCGGCGACGCGGCCAGAAGCGCGCGGTCGTGCAACCCTAGCCATCAGACCCAACCTTACATGGTCTGCGCCGCGTGAAGTTGGGTCCCTTATTCGACCGAGAGCCCATTGTGTTAAACTCGCCCCGGTTAATCTCCGATTCGTATCCCGGGATGCTCAAGGATGCGAATGGCGCCGACAAAGGCTCGCAAATGAAACAAGAATCTCGTCGACCCTCCAACCACGGCAGACTCCTTTCTGCGGCGCATGCAGCTGCTAAAATTTTGCTGCTATTCGCTGCCTGCTTCATCGTGGCGCCAACACTCGCCGCGAAAGAACACGAGCCCAGCACCTATTGCTACATGGTCTTCAGCAATCCTGTCGCGGGGCAGGAAGACGTATACAACAAATGGTATGACACGCAACACGCCCAAGACGTCGTGGCGGTCCCAGGTTTTGTAACGGCTCAGCGCTTTGTCCTGAGCGACACGCAGCTGCGCGTTAGCAAACCTCTTCCGAAATATTTGATCATGTACAAAGTCGTCACGGATGACCTTCCGTCCGTCTATGCCGAGGTGCGCCGCCGGCTGGACACGGGAATGACTGTGATAGACCCATCGTACGATAGGTCTACGTCGGTAAGTCTCACCTATAAGGTGATGGGGCCGACCATCTACCACAAGGGTCCGGTTCGACCATCCCACCCCGGTTCTCAGGTTTACTATCAGCTTGTGTTCGCGGATCCCGTTTCCGGCAGAGAGGACGAGTTCAATCAGTGGTATGACAAGCACCATGGGCCAGACGTGGTCGCCGCCCTTGGTTCCGTGAGTGCGCAGCGCTACATTCTCAGCGACGCGCCGCTCGCTAAGAACCAGACCGCCACAAAGTACTTCGTCATGTACAAGATTGTCACGGACGACTTAGCGTCTGATCTTGCTGAGTACAGGCGTCTCGCTCCGACGATGTCGACGAGCCCGGCCTTTGGCGAATCCTTTGGCTACACTTACAAAGCCATCGGTCCGATCATCGAAGGCGACAAAGTCCGCTCCGAACGTGCCAAACACATTCCCCGCTAGCGGGACCTTGCGCAAAATCTGACCATGCAGTCTTTGGAAAAGACCAAGACCCCTGTCATTCCGAGGCACGCCGCGTGCCGAGGAATCCCTCTTGATTTGTACCCTAACACAAGAGAGATTCCTCGCTTCGCTCGGAATGACAGGCCACTGGCATCGTTCCGCGATCTAACATTGAGCGAATCTAGAATGGATTGAGACATTCAAAGGAAATTGCGTTCGTGGCTGGATCGTTCCGTGTTAGATTTCCTTCGCAAGAGCCCGTTCCGATAGGAGCCAGTATTCCCATGAATAAGATAAACAGCGCGACCTGGATGATTCTGATTACCGCAATCTTTTTGTACCTTCCAGTTGCGGCTCGAGCGGCAACCTCGTGTGAAGGCATGGCCTCTCTGATGTTGCCAGACGCCACGATCACGTCGGCGCAAATGGTAGCCCCCGGAGGGTTCGCCTTACCTGCAGGTCCGCGTGGCGCGCGCGGGGCGGATCGCTTCAAGGACTTACCCGCCTTCTGCCGCGTTGCCGCGACCTTGAAACCGTCGAGCGACTCTGACATCCGCATCGAGGTCTGGCTGCCGGCATCGGGATGGAATGGCAAGTTTCAGGCCGTGGGCAACGGCGGCTGGGCAGGCGAGATCAGTTATACCGCTCTGGCCGACGCGGTCCGGCAAGGCTACGCCACTGTCTCAACAGATACGGGACACGTAGGCAATCGCGGAAACTTCGCGCTGGGTCATCCGGAAAAGTTGATCGATTTCGGGTATCGCTCCGAGCATGATATGACCGTGCAGGCAAAAGCAATGATCAAGGCATTTTACGGCACCGCACCGAAGATCTCCTATTGGAACGGATGCTCCACCGGAGGCAGACAGGCTCTGCAAGAGGCGCAGAAGTATCCCATGGATTTCGATGGCATCATCGCGGGCGCCGCGGCCAACCCCCGGACTCACCTTTCCACCTGGCAGTTATGGATTGCCCAGGCAGTTCTTGCGAATCCGGCATCCTATATTCCGAAGAGCAAGTACCCGGTGATTCATAAGGCTGTCCTTGATGCGTGCGACGCCCTGGACGGAATAAAAGACGGCCTTATCAACAATCCAACACGCTGCCACTTTAATCCGAGCGTGCTCCTTTGCAAGGGGGAGGACGCTCCAACCTGTCTCACCGCGCCGCAGGTGGAAGCCGCCACCAAAATGATGACTGCCCCCAAGAATCCGAAAACTGGCGCCGAAATCTTTCCCACCTACGAGCCGGGCGCCGAACTTGGCTGGGCCGTCATTGCCGGCGGCCCCGAGCCGCTGGTTTATGCAACCGATCAATTCAGGTATGTCGTATTCAAAGATCCCAACTGGGATTGGAAAACACTTAACTTTGATAGCGACGTGGCGCTGGCCGACAAGGTGGACGCCGGAACCATCAATGCAACCGATCCAAATTTGAAGGAATTCCAGGCGCACGGCGGAAAACTCTTCATGTATCACGGATGGAGCGATCCCAATGTAGCCCCGCTCGCAAGCGTCAATTATTACAACAGCGTTCTTGAGACCATGGGCGGGCCGGCAAAAACTATGAGCTGGATCCGCCTGTTTATGGAGCCGGGCATGGGACACTGCGAAGGCGGCGAGGGTCCAGACACTTTTGACAAAATGGCGGTGATCGAGCAGTGGGTCGAGAAGGGCGTCGCTCCGGAACGAATCGTCGCAGCTCACAGTACCAACGGCGCAGTCGACCGCACACGTCCCCTGTGTCCGTACCCGCAAGTTGCGACATACAAAGGTAGCGAAAACACAGACGATGCAAACAACTTCGTCTGTGCCAGTGAAAAATGAACCGGGCAGGATGATTTCGGCGCGCCGCGATATTTTTTCGCCCAGACAGCGCTCTGGAAGCCTTATCGCCTCAAAACTCTGTGCTTCTTCTGCAAGTGATTGATCAGTTCTTCTTTCTCGTGTACTCTTGGCGCACACCCCCGCCTCCAGAAGCACGGCTCGCTCGTGCTTCCTGGGCCTTTTGTGGCTTTTGCACGGAATGAGAATCAGGTCTTGATTCTTTATGGAATCGGAGAAATTCCGTATGGAGAGTCGATCAGGATGACCCCGCTATTTTCAGCGGTATGGCCTGGATATCCGCCGCGATATTCACGGCCTGAGCCGTTCCGAGCCCTGGGGTACCCGTAGATTGACTAGAGTCTGGGGGATGAACTATCCTTCGCATCCACGGGACCGAAGGGTCGGCCAACTTTCAGATTTCGCCCGGGGCAGGTCGTTTCAAGCCCTCTCCACCCCTGGGGTAGTTAAGCGGAGGATTTGCCGGGAGAATTATTCGATTGACTCCCCGGCGCAGCGAGCGACTCACTAAATTACGGGTGCGGCCTTTACTCGAAGTCCCCTTAAGTATTGTCCGCGATGGCCGATGGAGGGTTTTTGGCTATGAAATCTTGTCAATATTTGACCGCACTTCTCCTTTCGGTTCTCTTGTGTGCCTTTGGAATGCTTTGCAATAGCGCTTGGAGCGCAATTCCTCCTTCCTCCACTGCCGAATCCGTCCAGGGGCAATCGTCAAGCAGCTTGGCAGTTCCGCCGGAAGAGGCATCGATCCCGGGCCCCTTGCGGTCGTTCCTGCGCATGGCCGCCATCAGTCAGAAAGTTTCCCCTGAAGAAGTATTGCCGTTGCTCGCTCGCAACGTGTATGTGACCGGGTACCAAAACGGCAAGCCTACGCAATTCTTGATCCTCCTGAATTGGTACATGGATCAGGCCAGAGAACTTGAAGCGATGGCGGGCCCGCAGCATGTCATTCACATTGGGAGTTGCGAGCAGGCGACGCCGTTGCTGGTGATTCTTGGCTACCGCCTTCGAGAGGCATGCGGGCCGAATGCGGCTCTTGAAACTGCCGATGCGAATAGGGCGTTTCTTACCATTGATTCCGGATTTCCGCTGGCCGAACTTGAGGAAACCCTTCGCGGAGGGAAGCCCTTTGAAGTTCCGTTCTTCCCCACGAATTTGCCCGTCATGTTCAAGGCCAACGATTGGGTGTTGAATCAAAAGAACGCCAATCGAGGAGTCGTTGACTCGCTCTTGCGCGATCCCACGATGGCCCGTCTTTACTGGGCGATGTCACGCATCGATAATGAAACGGCCCAATATTTGTGGCAATCTCTCGGACCGAAAAGATTAGAACCCAACGCCGCGGCATTGGATTTTTTCGGCAGTCATATTAGTGTACGGTCTGGACTTGTTCTTGTGCCAGGGGGCAAGGCGTCGGAATCCGCGTGGAAGGATCTCGTTGGGGCGAGCCCCAGCTCCCCCGCGGATTTTGTGAGCCGGCTGCTGGCGAAGGATGATGGATGGCTGGCAGCCTATTTTGACGCGCTGTCGCGTGTAGGCCGAACGCAGCAGGCCTACTTTGCCGATTCCCGGCGGTTGCAGCGATTTTATAATGCGCTTCGCGGCGACGACATTTCTCCGAGCCCCGTCAGGCATTCGTTCCGTCCCGATCAAGGCCTCTTCCTGCTTGTCACGCGCCTGCAACTGGATCCCAACGGCCAGCCGCACGTACCCGGGAATCTGGATGTTTGGAAGGACCTCCTTCGCCAAAAGTCTGAATCCAAGGTTGTGCGGGCGTGGGGCAAGCGGGCGGGCGGATGGAATAATCCCGAGCAACTCATGGAGGGCATGTTCAATCTTTCCAGGGTGCCCTCGACTTATGGCCCGCTGCATGCGTTTTTGACGCTGAGCGCCATTGACCATGGACGTTCCCCTCAGGAGCAGCTGTCCGCACAAACTGCCCGCCTGCTGGCCGAGAAATACGAGCGGTTCAGCGATCAATATCCGATTTTTGCTGAATTCCACGGTTTGAACGACGCCTCTATTACTCACTTTATCTCGGTCGCCGAGAATCTGAGCAACATCCCCGATCGTCTGGTGCGAGCCGATGCCCTGGGCATGTTCCAGGCCAACCTCGGCCTATGGCAAATTTTGGCCCGGCAGGGACAGATCCCGGACGCAAGCTTGAATGACTCCTGGCAACGGGCCGTCAATGCGTTTGGCGGCGTCCGTTCTTCGCCTCAGATATTTGATGCCGGGAAGACTGCACTTTCGGAGATCTTGCATGCTTCGACTGGTAAGACTGCGGTTTCGCAAGATCAGATCATGGCCTTGCTGGCCGGCCCCGAACAAACCAGCAAGGATGGCCGGGAGATGCGCCTCGAAATGGCCAACCGGATGCGCCAGGTCCTCGATGACCAGCGCCTGGTTTCACTCGATACATTGCTGGCATTGGGCGACGGCCTGAACCAAATGGCAAAAGGAAATGACGGCGGGGCCAATTCGCTGCTCTCACTTGCTGGGGAGTTGCGGGAATTCGAGATGCCGAAACCGCTGTTCACCACCAGGGAACGCACGGAACTTGCCGCCGGGCTTTACAGCAATCGCCACACGACTTTGCAGATGCGGACAGATCTGACCAAGGTCATTAAAGGTCCGGGGAGTCCGGAACAATTGACCGCGGCTCGCGGATTGCTCACGCCGTTTTTGCGGGACACTCTGGTCGGGCTCAACTACGCCTACTATGAACCCCCCGGCGCGCAAATGCTTCACAACAATCCTCTGTTCGTCCGTTCCCACGATTTTTCGGGGGGCGATTATTCCGGTGAAGTTGCCACTGCGGGTGAGCAAACCTGGCGCTCGCCACGCTTATTCGGGCGCGGCTGGACAGCCAGCGGCGGCGCGCACCTGATTGGTTCGCTGGCGGATTTACCGTACGTGTTAGCGAAAGTGGAGCAGGATTTCATCGTGCCGCAAAATGTCCAGTCCCTGATCTGGGAGGATTTCGTGCCGGGCCTGATGACCAGTGCGGTACTGCCGCGCTGGTGGAGCGTGACCCCGAACGAACTCCACGCGGTTGCTCTTTATCAACGCGCGGGAGAAGAGTTGCTCACGTCCGCCGCGAAAGGTGAAAAACTACGCCAGCCCGTCCTGGATATCCTCTCCGATCGCATGCTCCCTCAAAGATCCGAACAAATTGAGTTGGCCCTGCGCGCAGGAAACCAGGAAGAAGCGCTTGCTCAGGTGGCCCCGGCGGAGAGTTTCTATCTGGCTTCCGAATTCCACCGGAGATACCCGGCCGACAAAGAAAGCTGGGGGCAGGCGGGGAAGGAACTGGAAGACCTTATGGCGCACGCTCCAGCGGAGACGAGCTGGGCACAATTATCGCAGGATTTTGGCGTGCCGCATCCCGCGCTAGATCAGAGCTACGCCCGCGAGCTGCTGAACGTGAAGCCTTTTCCGACGTTCCTGGATTATTCCAGCCGTCTGCTCGCGGAATCCTGGGATTCAAATAATTTATACTGGGCCCGCTTAGCCGACGAGTTAGGCTATACGCCAGTGATGTTAAACAAGCTGGTGCCGGAGTTGACGCGCCGCATGGTCGAACAAACATTTGCGACACATCTGGAAGACTGGCAGGCAGTTCTTCGGGCCATGCGGGAAACCGGAGCAGAGTTCCGAGAAGGCAAGATTGCTTCGGTGCCGAAAAGTAGTCCGGTCTCCGGACTTTGAGGTATTACGGGTGCGGGCTGGAGTTGGAGTCCGCCGAAATTTGTGAGCAGCCAGTTGGAATTTCAGGGCGAGGGGCATATGGCAAAACGATACGTTCTGTCGTTGATGGCTGTTCTAATTCTCGTGGCTGGCTTTGCAGCCTGGATGGCGGCGCAGGACCTGGAGAACGGAAATAACGTCATCCGGGTTACCGTCGCGATGGTGCAGTTGAATGTTGCCGTGACCGACAATAAAGGAAACTATGTGACCGGCATGAAGCCCTCGGACTTTGTGATTTCCGAGGACGGGATTGGGCAGAAACTGGCCACCTTCGAGGAAGGCAATGAAGGCCAGCAAAACTTGCTTGATGCGGCGCAGGGTCCTGCGAAGGATGCGAATGCGCCTACGGATTCCGCCTCCAGCCCCGCCCCTGAAGTAGCGGAGCAAACTGGCAAAGGTTTTCCGCGCAAGGGCGGCCAAGCGAATACCCTGGAGGGCATTGCGTCGGCGTCGAGCGGCGCGAACGTTTTTGTTTTGTTTGACACCAGCAACTACATGTTCCGCGGACGGGGGTTCGTATTTGCGCAGGATTCCATCGCGGAATTCGTACGTTCCCTGGACAATCCTTATCGCGTAGCGTTTTATTCCTACAGCCGGGATTTCTTCAGGGCCGCGTCGCTCACTCCGGACCGCTCTCAGGTGTTGCGGGGTGTGCGCGCCACAGTCAATGGAGACGATTCAGCGCTCTACAACGCGCTTCTTTTGACCCTCAAGGATGCCGGCCAAATTTCCGGAAGGAAAGTCGTGGTGGTCTTTTCCAATGGGCCTGACAATTCCAGCATGGTGGCGCCCGAAGACGTCGATGAACTGGCTCAATCCGAAGGCATCCCCATTTACATGATCAGCACGAGGGAAGCCAAGCTGGACCCGGCTTCCGCGGCGGTTTTTTCACGCATGACGGCAACTACGGGTGGCGAGGCCTATTTTGCCAAGACCTGGAAGGATCAGCGCGATGCCTTCGCTTCGATCCGCGAAGACCTGGCACATTTGTACTTTCTCAGCTATTACCCGCAGCCCAATCCAAATCGCGGCTGGCGCGCCATCACGGTAAAGATTAAGAACCCGAAATATAAGAACTTCCGCATCCGAACGCGCAGCGGCTACCGTCCCGTTCCTGCGCATGCGACCTTGGACGCGGCGGGTCCAGCAGAGTAGTTTCGTCTTCCCGATTAATCGCAGCACAGGTGGCTTCAGCTGTGGCGCCCGGTCCCTGGATCTCGATTCCCCGAAATAATGGGATAATCCGCTCTTTTCAGGTCGCACTTCCCACCCTGTCCTTTAGTACAGTAGAAATATTCCCGCCATCATTCTAAGCTGCCGTAAGCCATTAATCTTATATACAAGGGACTGCGTCTTGGGACGCTGAGCGAACGCACATTGGACAAAAGGAAACCATTGAATATGGCACGACGTGGGACGAGCCCGGATGGGTCAAAGGCAGAGCGCAGAAAGAACACCCGCTTCAGCGTAACGGTCCCGATAGAGGCGAGCTGGCGTGGCGCTGACGGTATCGCCATCAAGGAGCAGGCGGTCGCCAAACAGGTCAACGCGAACGGCGGCGTGCTGGAGATGACAAACTACCCGGAAGTTGGCAGCAGGATTACACTTACAAACTTTCTGTCGGCTGAAGCCGCGGAGGCTCGCGTGCTGGCTACCCCGAACTCAAGGGAGGGGGTCGCACACGGCATCATCATTGAGCTGATCACCCCCAGTGAAACGTTCTGGGGCGTGAACCTGCAGGTGAAGAAAACCAGTGTCGAACTCCAAAAGCTCGAAAAGTCGCTTCGGTCCGAAGGCATCGACCCCCGTCAGCTCAACGAGTTCCGTGATACGGTCGATTACATTCGCACCGCCGCCCTGGCTGTCCAACAGTTGCGGGAACACCAGATTCGCGGGCGCGACGATAGTGAAATCACTTCCGCGCTGGTCGCCGAACGCATTCGCAGGGCCACGAATATTTGCATCGAAGTGGGCGCTGATCTGGATGCTGGGAGAATCACCAGCGAAACCAAGGGAATCGACGAACTGTATGATTCACTCGCGCAAGCCTGTGACCACCTCCGGCATCTCCTCAAGAGCCGTGAACCGGATCGCTTTCTAACTTCCCGCTCTTAGTCCTCCGCGGAACCTGACAAACAAGCCGGTCGAAGCCCGCGTAAATTTTGTTTTCCAAAGTCAGCTTTCCGCCACAAATCTGTGGATATGTAAAAAGGGAAATACATCTGATTTCCATGTTGAGCGGTGGCTTACGCAGAAAAACATGCTAACCCCTGCATTATCAGTGCCATAGCATAGCTGTAGAATATTGACTCAGTCTGGTCCGCCGCTTGCACGTCGTAGGGTGTGGCACGGCTCTCAGGAGGGCCAAAATATGCGTGGAATCTTCCGTTACCTCAGTTCATTTTGTCTCGTGGCCACCCTCGTCATTACAGCTGCGAGTGCAGGTTGCGCAGGGAGGGTGCGAGTGTATGACGAGTATCATAGCGATTACCATCGCTGGGATCACGATGAGGACGTCAGGTATCGGCAGTACCTGTCGGAGAGGCACGAGCAATACCGCGATTACTCGACGCTGAACCGCGACGAACAGAAGAGCTACTGGGATTGGCGGCACAGTCACTAGGACAAGCACATCCAAAGGCTATCCGCCGTTGTAATCCGCTCGCAAACAAGTGTCGGGCCGGAGGAATTCGTCCGGCCCTGAACTCCTTGCGCGTGATGCGCCGATGCCCCAAATCTACCCTAACGGTTGACATTCTCCCCCGCAGCATTATGATTAGAGATATCAAAATGAATCAGAAGGGAAAATTCGGCGCCTGCCCCTGTTGTTGCGGCACAACTGCGCCGGTGTGTGGGGGGAACGCGTAGCAGGGAAGAGATCGAACCAAGCGAACACAACCCACCCTCGGTGATAAGCCCTGCGGTGGTTTTTTTATTTTTTGGCGTTTAGTTGCGGGAGGCAATGCTTCAATGAAGGTCTCGAATACGCTCTGGGCGGAAAAACTTGCAGGCAAATTACCGGAGCACCTGGCCCGTGAAATAGATATTTTTGAAACTGAAGTAGCCCTGAGAAAACAGGGCAAGATGGACGAACGTTTATTCGCCGAAACCCGCCTTCGCAGAGGAATCTACGGCCAGCGGTATGATAACGGCCAGAGGCACGATGGAAAAAAGGTTCAGGCGCTCAACTATCCTTCCGGGGAGTTAACCAAGGGCCCCCACACCATGTGGGATGCTCCGGGAATGCAGCGCATTAAGATTCCCGGCGGGGGACTCAATGCCGGGCAACTTGAGACGCTCGCGGACCTCGCGGAAGAATATTCCGACGGCATCGCTCACGTCACCACACGGCAGGACGTTCAACTCCATTACGTTCACATCGAGGATACTCCCAGCCTGATGCGCCGCCTGGCGGCTGCCAGTATCACCACGCGCGAGGCTTGCGGCAACTCGGTGCGCAACGTGACCGCCTGCCCCTATGCCGGCGTGTGCCCGGATGAGGTGTTTGATGTCACGCCGTACTCCCGTGCGCTATCCAAATTCATGCTCGGTCACCCCGATTGCCAGAACTTCGGCCGAAAATTCAAGCATGCTTTCAGCGGCTGCTCGCAGCATGCCTGCGGCCTTACCAGCATGCACGATATGGGCATGATTGCCGTCACGCGAACGGAAAACGGAAAAGAAAAACGCGGCTTTGAGACCTACGTCGGCGGCGGGCTTGGTGCCGTCCCCTACCAGGCGAAATTGTTCGACGCGTTCGTGCCCCCGGAAGAATTGCTGCCTGTAGCTCAGTCCATTGCCCGCGTATTCGCTGCTCTCGGCGAAAAGAAAAATCGCGCCCGCGCCCGCATTAAGTTCCTGATCCAGGATTTAGGCATCGAGAAATTCAAGGAACTCGTTTTGGAAGAGCGCAAGAAACTGCCTCACGACCCCAGGTGGACCGAGTACGTGCAAGACGCCGCGCAGTTTCAGGAGGCTCCTCTCCGGCCCGGCGGCAAAGCCCCATTGCTCGGTACGGATGCCTTCCAGCGCTGGGTCGAGAGCAATACCCGCGCGCAAAAGCAGGACGGCTACGTCGTCGTAACCATCGCGCTCCCGCTCGGCGACATCACAGCAAGCCAGTTGCGTGCCCTGGCGGACATTGCCCGCCGCTTCACGAAGGAAACGATCCGCTCCACTGTCGAGCAAAATATTGTCCTTCGCTGGATCAGCCAAAGCGATCTTCCGGAAGTGCACAAAGCGCTTCAGGCCGCGGGACTCGCGCTCCCCGGCGCGGGAACGATCGTGGACATCGCCACCTGCCCGGGTACGGACACCTGCAAGCTGGGAATTTCCTCCTCGCGCGGTCTGGCCGCCGAGTTGCGCAAGCGGCTTGATGAGAAGAATTTTCAGCTGGATCAGTCCATCGAAAATCTGCACATCAAGATCAGCGGCTGCTTCAACAGTTGTGGCCAGCATCATGTGGCGGACCTGGGATTTTACGGAGTCAGCCGCAAAATGGCCGGATACGCTGTCCCTCACTTCCAGGTTGTTCTGGGGGGAGAGTGGGACCATAACGGTGGCTCTTACGGCCTCCCTGTTATTGCCATCCCGTCCAAGAATATTCCGGAAGTGGTTACGCGCCTCACGCAACGGTATGCAGCCGATCGAAAGAGCGGGGAAATCTTCAAGGACTTCATCAAGCGCATCGGCAAGGTAGAACTGAAAAAAATGCTGGAAGACCTTGCCCGGCTGCCGGCCGATTCGTCGGATCGTTCTTTCTTCAGTGATTGGGGCGATCCCAGGGAATATAGTCTTGGTGATATGGGCATCGGTGAATGTGCAGGCGAAGTGGTCTCCCCTGTTGACTTCGATCTGGGCGCCGCGGAAAGAGAACTGTTTGAGGCCCAGGTCGCCTGGGATAACGGTCAAATTGACCAGGCCAGGATGACGGCCTACCACTCGATGCTGCGTGCCGCCAAGGCTCTGGTGAAGATCGAATCTCCCGGCGTCACCGACGATCCGGAAAAGATCGTCGCCGAATTCCGGACGCGCTATTACGACACGCAGAAATTTTTTGATCCCTTTGCCGGAGGGAAATTCGCTCAGTATCTGTTCGCCGCGCACGAGAAATCAAACCAGCCGGGGACAGCCGACTCCGCCCGCTACCTCATCGATGAGGCTCAGCTTTTCATTGACGCCGCGCACAGTTGCAACAATCGCTTGGGGACGCCAGCGACCCCCTGACAATAAGGACTCCCAACTCATGGAACTTCAGCACGTCAATGTGAAACTGCTGGTGCAAAATCACGGCGAGGTAGACCTCGAGCCGGTGATCCCGGTCTTCCATGGCTGGATTCAGGACCAGACAGGCGAGGGATTATTGATTGATATCGCCGATTACCGGCATGTGGACGGCGGCCCCGGAGTGGTCCTGATCGGGCACGAGGGCAACTACAGCGTGGACAACACAGATCATCGGCTGGGCATTCGCTACAATCGCAAAGCCGTGCTGGACGGGAGCAATCAGGACCGCTTGAAGCAGGCGGCGCGCGCGGCGCTTACAGCGTGCCAACGTTTGGAAGCGGAACCCCGTCTCGGAGGAAGGCTCCGTTTCAATGGTCAGGAAATTGAAGTTTTCATCAATGATCGTCTGGTGGCTCCGAATTCCGAAGCAACGCGCGAGGCCTTGGCCTCGGACTTTCAGGCTTTCTCAAAGAAGCTGTTCCGGGGTGGGGAATATTCCTTGTCGTACGATACCGATCCTCGTAAGCTGTTCGCGGTGACCCTAAAGTCCGCGCAGGCATTTCCCGTTGCGGATTTATTGCAGAGCCTGACGTAGATTGGAAACCAAATTTGAAGTCAGAGGAGAGCCCATGGCAAAACTACTCCAAGTCTCGAAAGTAAAAGTTCAGAAAGAGCCCGGGAACAGCAAAATTAAAAGGGCGGAAATTGAAGGTTTTCCCGGCGCTGTGCGCATGGGCATTCATGGCGGAATCGCGCAATATTTCAAACTTTCGCCGGATGAGCCGATGGCCTCCACGCTGGATTATATTGTGGCAGCGGTGGGCGGCTGCATGACGGGGACGGTTGCGGGGGCGCTCGAAGCGCGCGGTGTCCGAACTGACCCCGAAAAGCTACAGGTTGAGGCGGAGGGACGCATCGAAGAAGTGGACGGCAAAATGATCCTCACGGGCATTAAGCTGCACTATCGTATGAAAGTGCCTGCCAGCAAACGCGCCGCCGTCGAACGCGCCCTCGAGCATCATGAGGGTCTCTGCGCCGCCTCGGAAAGTGTGCGCCGGGGAATCAGAGTCGAATGGGAAAGTGAAATCGAGGAAGAGTCCGAAAGTGGTGTCGGCCAGACGACCGCGGCAACCGCCACTGCTCAGGGTAAAGACTAGTTTCCTCGAACCCAATTAATTTATTGTAGATTACTTAAATTAACCGGGCATCGCTTCCTCCCCATCTTTTTTCAAAATATCCAAGAAAGTTTGTTGAATTTCCTCCACGGATGTATATCATGTCCCGTTCAGGGTTGTAGGTTTGGCTTTTGTACCGCATGGGTGTGTTACAGAAGCGGGTTGAGAAAAGAGTGTAGTGATCGAGCGAAGCATTTGGGCCCCGAAGATCCCTGGAGCGCAGACGATGCTGAGAAGACCTACGGAACACGGTTCAGCCACAATTGCCCTGGCCTTGGCGACATTCATCGCACTGATGACAGTCATCACCGTCTACATCTTCATGGCCAAGATATGGTGGTTCCCGCCGGCGATAACGGACTTTGGTCACGAAATTGACGATCAATTTGGGCGCACGCTCCTCATTACCGGCGTGGTCTTTGTGGCCGCGCAGTTCGGCTTGGC
Source organism: Terriglobia bacterium (assembly GCA_963705015.1). Taxonomy (GTDB): domain Bacteria; phylum Acidobacteriota; class Terriglobia; order Acidiferrales; family UBA7541; genus Palsa-360. The sequence goes on along the minus strand of CAVPIN010000002.1, from coordinate 1,509,970 downwards.
TTATGCCATTTACCGCTTCCGCGATCATGGCCAGAAAGCGACCTACTTCGAAGGCAACAACACGATGGAGATCGTCTGGACTCTGGCGACGGTCGTGCTGTTTGTCGGTCTTGGATTGTACGCGCGCAGTGCCTGGGCGCAGGTTCACTTTGTCGGCGCCTCTCCGGGCGCGCTACCCATTGAAGTTACCGCGCAGCAGTTTGCGTGGAATTTCCGCTATGCGGGCGTTGATGGCAAGTTTGGCCGCACAAAACCTGAGCTGGTGAGTGCGTCCACCGGCAACCCCATTGGCCTCGATCCGACAGACCCGTCCTCCAAGGACGACATTGTGTCCCCAGTGATCGCGGTTCCGGCCGGCCGCGAGGTAGAACTCATTCTTCGTTCGCAGGACGTGACCCACAGTTTCTTCGTCCGCGAACTCCGGCTGAAGCAAGATGCTGTCCCGGGCATGGAGATTCATATGCACTTCACAGCGACCGAGCCCGGTAATTACGAGCTTCTTTGCGCGGAGTTGTGCGGCTTGGGGCATTACCGCATGCACAGCATGTTGAATGTGATGACCGAGGCGGATTTCGAAAAGTGGCTTAAAGATCAGGCAGCGGCAAACCAGTAACGCAAAAGGTATTTGCCGGGCAGCATCGCCGGCGAGACGAACGACCCCGAGGAGAGGCCCGATGGTGACACACGAAGACGGCGGCGGTCATGCGCAACACCACCCTCCGTCTGGTTTCATCCGCAAATATGTCTTCAGCATCGACCACAAGGTAATCGGTATCCAGTATTTGTCCCTGGCCTTGTTCTCCGTGTTCGTCGGCATGGCATTGTCCCTCCTGATGCGTTTGCACCTGGCGTGGCCCCTTGCGAAATGGTGGTTTTTCAAGGGTGGGTTGATGACGCCGGAGCAGTATCTGGCGTTGATGACCATGCATGGCACGATCATGGTCTTCATGGTGCTGACCACCGCGCCGCAGTCGGGATTCGGGAACTACTTCCTGCCGATTCAGATCGGGGCTGCCGACATGGCCTTCCCGGTCCTGAATATGCTCTCGTTTTGGACGACGTTTTTGTCCCTGCTGGTAATGATTGCCGCCTTTTTCGTTTCCGGTGGCGCGCCGATCGGCGGCTGGACCTCGTATCCGCCGCTAAGTGCTCTGGGTGAAATCGCCGGCCCCGGACAAGGGGCAGGTGAAACTCTCTGGATTGTCGGACTGGCGATCTTCTGCGGCGCATCGCTGATGGGTGCGCTGAACTTCATCACCACGCTGATCGACCTTCGCGCGAAGGGCATGACACTCGGACGGCTTCCTCTTACCTGCTGGACGTGGTTTGTGACGGCCATCCTCGGCTTGCTGGCGTTCGGCGTCCTTCTGGCCGCCTGCATCCTGCTGCTCCTCGACCGCGTTGCCGGCACCAGCTTTTTCATTCCCGGGGGATTGGTGGTCACCGATCAGGTGATCACGTGGCACAAAGGCGGTTCGCCGTTGTTGTGGCAGCACTTGTTCTGGTTCTTCGGACATCCGGAAGTGTACATCGCGATTCTTCCGGGGATGGGCGTGGCGTCGCATCTACTTTCTACGTTTTCGCGTAAACCGGTATTTGGCTATCGTGCCATGGTCGCAGCGGTCTGCGGAATCGGCTTCCTGGGCTTCTGCGTGTGGGGCCACCACATGTTTATCAGCGGAATGAGCCCATACTCGGCGTTTGCGTTCTCGATCTTGACGATGACCATCGGAGTGCCTTCGGCGATCAAGACGTTTAATTGGCTGGGAACACTCTGGGGCGGCAAAATCCAATTCAATTGCGCAATGCTGTTTGCCCTCGGGTTTGTGTCGCTGTTCGTGAGCGGCGGTCTTTCCGGGCTATTTCTGGCTCAACCATCCCTGGACCTGTACTTGCATGACGCCTATTTCGTTGTCGCTCACTTCCATCTGATCATGGGCGTCGCGGCGATTTTCGGGATGTTCGCCGGTCTGTATTTCTGGTTCCCAAAAATGTTTGGCCGGTTCCTGAACGAAAGTATAGGCAAGGTTCACTTCTGGTTCACATTCGTCGGCGTGTATTGCATCTTTATGCCGATGCACTTCCTGGGGCTCGCCGGACATCCCCGGCGCTACTTCGACACAACCGCGTCGGAAGTCCTCACGAAGCTGCAACCGGTCCATGTCTTCATCAGCATTGCGGCGTTTATTACCATCGGTGCGCAGCTTATCTTCCTGTTTAATTTTTTCTGGAGCCTGTTTGCGGGCAAGGAAGCCAAGGAAGAGAATCCCTGGCACGCGACGACGCTGGAATGGTCGATTCCGTCGCCGCCTCCGCATGACAATTTTGGCGGCCACGAGCCGGTTGTGTATCACGGACCATATGAATTCAGCGTGCCGGGTGCGGCGGACGATTACATCCCCCAGCATCTTGCGCCGGACTTGGTTCGAAAGGCGTAGCTCGCACAGGGCCAACTCATGCCAGGCACAATCACCGAAGATATCGAGATTATAGACGCCGGTCACGGCGGAGGCACTGGCACGCCTGCCGGGGGCGACGATGACAGCGGCTCTTCCGGAGGCTGGCGGCGCGTGCCCCGCCGAGCCTATTTCACGGCAATGCAGCTGGGACTCGCGGCCATCGTGATGTTCTTCATGGCGCTGTCCAGTTCGTACATTGTACGCAAGGGTCTCGGCAATGACTGGCAGCGGATGCCCATGCCTCGGGTGGTGTGGTTCAACACGGCCATCCTGCTTGTCAGCAGCATTACCATTATTGTTGCGCGCCGGAAGCTTGACAGCGGGGACCGGGAAGCGTTTCGAAGCTGGTGGTGGGTCACGACCGGCCTGGGTTTGCTGTTCCTCAGCGGACAGATTATCGCGTGGCGTCAGCTTGCCGCGGCGGGAATGTTGCTCGCGACAAACCCCAGCAGCAGCTTCTTTTATTTGCTGACGGCGGCGCATGGTACGCACCTTGCCGGGGGAATCCTGGCGCTGTTTTACGTTACATATCGGCGATGGAATCGTTCGCGGATTTCGCAGGCAACCGCTGCCGAGTTGACGTCAATTTACTGGCATTTCATGGATGGGTTGTGGGTTTTCTTGCTCGTACTCCTAACACTGGGACGGTGAACCGTGCACGATGTTAAGACAGATGCAGCGCTTAGTTCGCCCTGGTCGGGCGGCCAATCTCCATTTGCGATCGGCTCGAAAAAATTGGGAATGTGGCTGTTCATCATATCCGACACGCTGACGTTCTCTGCGTTGCTGATTACCTACAGCTATTCGCGGCTCACCAATCCCGACTGGCCGCGGCCGTTTCCCATCAACCCGGCGATCATCTTTTCCACCACGATGACCGTGGTGCTGCTGGCGAGTTCCCTGACCATGGTCATGGCCGTGATGGCGGCGCAGCGCAACGACCGCAAGAAGGCCGTCATGTGGATCATTGCTACGATGGCCGGCGGACTGCTCTTCACCGGGCTGCACCTGACGGAATGGTTCAACATGATTACCAAGGAGCACTTCACGATCACGAGCAATCCCGAAGGCACACCGCTGTTTGGCGCCGTGTTTTTCGGGATCACCGGACTGCACATGACGCACGTGATGATCGGCGTCATTTATCTGGGGATTATGGCGGTCGGGTATGGCCGGGGGAAATTTTCGGCCGAGGACGTGGAAGTCAACGGCCTGTACTGGCACTTCGTGGACCTGGTTTGGATGTTTGTGTTCCCGATGATTTATTTGATGTCGGTGAAATACTAATCGCATTTCTTCGGGGAGAAAAATAGAAGATGAACGCACACGCTGAGGAAGCCCACGCGGGAGCAAGCGTAGGAACGAATCTAGGCATTTGGATCGGTCTGGTCGCCATTACGTTCATTGAAGTGTTTCTTGCATACGAGGAACTGCAACCGACCCTCATGCTCACTATTCTGGTCGTTTTGTCGGTGGTCAAGGCCGCGATGATCATGTCTTTCTTCATGCATCTGAAGTATGAGAAATTCTCTTTAGTGCTGCTGCTCATACCAGCGACGATTTTTTGTCTCTGCATGATGTTCATCTTCTTCTTTCCCGAAGCGTTCCGTTTGCTTCAAATGCGGCCGCACTGAGGATAGTTGTGGTACGATAACAAAGATATTTAGCAAGATGAACGAATGCGAGCCTCCGGCAGAGCAGGCCGGCATAATCGGAAGGAAAACGGAATGCGGACAAGATTTGCGCTTCTGGCAGTTCTCACGATTCTGGGTTCCGCGCGCGGTGCATTCGCGCAATCCTGCGCCCTTTGCTACACTGCGGCGTCTCAAGCCAGCCCTGCCGCCCAGCGCTCCCTCGACTTTGGGATTCTTGCTCTGCTGACGCCGGCACTGACCCTGTTTCTTGCCGTGATGTTCCTGCTCTACCGCCGCGCTACGTCAGCCGCCGTGTAGTTTTTCTTATTTCAAATTTCCAATCTGAAATTCTATATTTTAATTTTCTATATCCGCGCTAATCCTGAAGCGCTGCCCTTAGCGATTCGGCGACGTTCTCGATCTGCGCGCGTGTGAGTTCGGGGTAAAGCGGAATGGAGAGCACCTCGCGAGACGCCCGTTCGCTGACGGGAAGGTCTCCCGGCTTGCCGCCCAGCGCCGCGTATAGTGGTTGAAGATGGAGCGGTACGGGATAATAAACCATGCTGGCAACGCCATGCTCGGCAAGCCGCTTCTGAACCACATCGCTTCTGGTTGCGCCGCCGGCGGGCTCCTTTTCCGGCCTGCCACCACGCGAACGGCCCGAAAGCCCCGCTTGAATACGAATTGTATAGAGGTAATAGACATGCTCCCGGCCGGCTGGGACCCGCGGGAGCGTGACCCCGGGCAAATCCTGCAGCAGTGAGTCATACAAGCGGGCGTGCGCTTGGCGCGCCGCGGTCCAGCCGGGTAGATGCCGGAATTTTACGCGTAAGATCGCGGCTTGCAATTCATCGAGGCGGCTGTTCCACCCGCGTTCGGTGCTGACATATTGGACTGTCTGCCCGTGATTGCGGAGCGCGCGCAGTCGCTTGGCCAGCTTTTCGTCTCCGGTCACGATCATTCCTGCGTCGCCGTATCCGCCCAGATTCTTGCTGGGATAAAAACTCAGGCAGCCAAGGCGCCCCATCGAACCGGTTTTCCGGCCTTGATATGCCGCTCCCAGGGATTGCGCATTGTCTTCGATTACGGGGATACCGTGTTTCGTGGCGAGCGCGAGAATTGGGTCCATGTCCGCTGCGAGGCCGAACAAGTGGACGACAACAATGGCCCGTGTGCGGGGTGTAATTCGCGGCTCAATTTTGTCGGGATCGAGATTAAAAGTCCCGAGCTCGATATCGGCAAATACGGGCCGGGCGCCAAGGGCGCTAACCGCGGTGCCCGTAGCAATAAAAGTGAACGCCGGCACAATGACTTCATCCCCTGCGCCCACCCCACAAGCATGCAGCGCCAGTTCCAGCGCTTCCGTTCCTGAAGCCACTCCGATGCCGAAAGGCACACCGCAGGCTTCAGCGATTTCCTGCTCGATCGCGGTACCCTGCGGACCCAGGACAAATCGCTGGGCAGCCAGCACTTCGTCAATGGCTGCGCGGATCTCGGGTTCGATCGTATCGAACTGTGCGCGGAGATCGAGCATGGGGATCGGTTCCAGGGATGAGGCTGGCGGCGTGGTCATTTATGAGGCGGGCTCCAAGTAGAGCCCGCACCCATGATGACGAAAGTAGGAATGATGATTGTGTGAAGGATTCACGGCGCAAATATGTTATCACGCGACAGGGCGCATGCGCCTCACTTGGGCTCGTGCGGTGGAAACGCGCAAGTATCGGTGTCACAGCGTGCGGGTGCGCCGGGGAGAATGTAACGGTGCCGCGCAATGAATCCGTAAACCGAAGGGCCCAGCCATCGCAGGGGTGGAAGGCCTGCAATCCAGCCAAGCCAGGCCAGTTTCGGCAATACCTTGAGCAAGGCCAGCCATGCTTCGAAACCCCGCAGCCACTCACCATCCGGAGTGCGCACGTGCATTTCGCTGTCGAGAGCGGTGCGCGGAAAAGGCGCCTGCGCCGCTACTTTTGGTTCGTTGTAATCGAGGAATCGCAACCGCGAGCCGGAATCGTAAGGTTCCACCTTAGCCTGCGTCCAACGGCAGAACGAACAGGAGCCGTCCATGAATATGTCGAATGTTGCCAGTGGTGGCATCGAGCTAACCCGCGAACACACACCTATTATGGCACCGGCGGGGCGGGAAATTGAATTTGTGAAGCTAGCGTAGCCGGCCAGGAGGATCGGCCGGGGGTGGTATGTGAGGCGTCGAGGACGGCGCTCCCGAGTTCGCGGAAACCTTGTTAGGCGCGGGTTGCGGCAACCCAATGCCCACATTCATTTCCAGGTGATCCTTCGCGCACTGTGGACAAAACGCCTTGCCCGTGTCCTCGTCCCGCAGGCTGGCCAATTCATAGCAGCCATGAATACAGTCGCAATATCCCGTGATGGACGCAGTCTTAATCGGAACCAGAGCCATATTTGAATTTTCCCTTTTCCGCAGGATAGTACAGGCGACTCACGATTTTCGCAAGGCCCAGCTGAAGAATTTTACGGGTGCGGGCTCTACGCGCCGTCGCCATAGCAAAGGCTTTGGCGCGTCGGCGACTTGGAGGCCGCCGGGATATTGGTGCGGGCTCTACTGGTTTACCCTGATTCCAGAAGGGGACCCCGCCGGATACTGAAACGTCCGGAGCCTAAACAGCTCTCAACTGGGACAATCGGTACGGCTTTTCAAGTTTTTCTCGCAATTCAGTCCAGACAGTGCCCGGAATGGTCAGAAAAATATCGACAACCTCAGGATCGAATTGTGTCCCGGAGCAGCGCAGGATTTCTTCGCGGGCATGGGTCATGGACAATGCCCTGCGGTAGGGGCGGTCGGAAATCATGGCGTCGAGCGCGTCCGCAACAGCGAAAATTCTTGCCCCTAGGGGGATCTGTTCGCCCCGAAGGCTGCGCGGATAGCCTGTGCCGTCAAAATATTCCTGGTGCGAAAGAACAATTTCAGCAGCTTCCTTCAGGAACGCGATTTGCGTCACCATGTTGTATCCGATTTCGCAGTGTGTGCGCATGATTTCGCGCTCTTCGGCAGTCAGTGGGCCGGGCTTGCGCAGGATCTGATCCGGGATGGCCATCTTGCCGATGTCGTGGAGAAATGCAGCGCGAGCAATTTGCGGGAGCTGTTGCGGTTCCACCTTCATCGCCTTTGCAATCTCGATGGTGAACGCAGTCACGCGCCTGCAATGGCCTTCCGTCTCGGCATCTTTCAAGTCGAGCGCGCCGCCCAGGGCTTCCAGAGTATCGTCGTAAGATTGTTCCAGTTGTTCGAGGGCGCCTTTGAGCTGAGCCGTGCGTTCTTCGACGAGGTTTTCGAGGTTGCGCTGATAGTTTCGATTCTCAAGCACCAGCCGCCGGTGTTCCAGAGCCCGCCTGACTCCCAGGTAGAGGTGGTCTTTCTCGAAGGGCTTAAGGATATAGTCGTAGGCGCCTCGGCGGATCGCTTCGAGTGCCGTGGAAAGATCGTGCATCGCCGTGACCATGATGGCAGGGATGTCCGGGTCGGATTTGCGCAACCACTCGACCAGGCTCAGGCCGTCCATTTCCGGCATCACCATGTCGCTCAGAACCAGATCCACCGGATTTTTTTTCACATATTCCTGCGCCAGGCGTCCATTTCCAACTGCGGCACACTCGTAGCCCTGGGCTTCCAGAAGGGTGGAAACGACCTCCCGAATGGCCTCTTCGTCGTCGACAATAAGTATTTTAGCTTTCGTCACGGATACCTGATTATACGGCACGACGCGAATGGAACCGTGAAATCTTGACGGGGATTGTGCGCGGTTAGTAAGTTAACAAATGGCCAATCCCGAAAGATAGGCCGGCAGATTAAGCGTTTAGCCTGCTGGGAAGGCGATCGGTCGATAGGGCGCTAATTTCCGCCATAGCTTGTTCCATCCGCAAGGCCAGTCTTCCCACCAGTTCCGTCAAGTGTTCGAGTTGCTGCAAGGGCACCTGCCCGGTGGAAAGATGCAGCCACACCATCACAAAGAGCAGGCGAAACCTGAGACCCAGATAGAGGCGCTCCATTTCCTGTTCGCGGCTGATCACCGGAGATAGCGATGCTACCATTCGCGCAAGGCGCTCCAGGCGTGAAAAATCCTCGTGCAGCCCGTAAAGAAAGTGTTTTGCTATCCCACGGCGCTCCCGCAGAACTTGTTGCGCGATGTGCGGCGGGGCCACCTCCCGCAAATATTCATTGTCACCGGCCGAAAGAGCCTGGCGAACTTGTGGGAAATACCGGTAATGTTTCGGAACGATATTCTCCATCGCCCGATCGATGCCAGGACGCCCTGCTTCCGTGGAGTGCCGCCGGGGACGCAAAAGCCAGACCAGGAGCGTTACGAAAGCTGCAGCAAGCGATACGCCAATCATCACTTCACTCATGACTTCAGCATCCCCTCCAGCCGATCATTGAAGGCACGCAGACGTAAATTTACTGCCGGAGACAACGTCCCATAGACTTCTGCAGGAAGAAGTTCGGGTCCCTGTGCGGGGGCAGGCAGAGGTTTTCGAAGCGCATAACACCAGATGCTCACCGAAGCCACAAGGCCCGACGTGCGAATCAGATTCCACAGGTAATTCACGCGCTCGATTTGAGATCTCATGCTATTCGACCAGGAAGTTTGGTATCTTCCGAAAAACCAATGGAATAACCCCCCAGTGAACGTATCCCGTAACATTGTATTATTCACTATGTCAATTATTGAAATGAAACAAATACCGATTGCGATCCACATATGCACAGGTTCCAGAGTAAGGCCGTAGTGGTTGCGAATGAGCAACATAACCAGCAGAATGACAATCGACGAAATGGCGATATCACGCTCGATGGTTAATCCGTAGATCGCGAACCCGCCGGTCTGGCCCCACGCGTCTACAGCGGCGTGTCCGAGGAAGAAAACTGCTAAGAGGGCCAGGAATCGCCACGCAAGCGCCCACACGCCTTGGTACGCTCGAAGTTCATACTGGCAGAGCTCCGCGATGACGAACCCGCGTGCAACGATGATCAAACCTGTCGTGATCCAAAAGGCATGATAGGACGTGAGAGACCGAAAACCAAAAAGGTAATAGACCAACGGCATGGCCAGCGTACACGCTAATAAGAGAGTCGAATGAGTTGTGAAAAAAAAGAGGCGCCGCTGCAGATTCCTGAGGTACACAAGAACACAGAGCAGGAATTCAGCTCCCAAAGTCAAAAAGTAGAGCAATATTTCACGATGGGTCATGGCTCGGGCCAACCGAGGGCATTATAGCATGGGACTTTAGTACCGACTCAGTAATACGATGCGCGCGCTCGTTCGGCCCGAACCAACAAGACTAGTGTCCGCCGCTGCCGGGAGGCGGTGGGGGAGCAGGTCCCTGGCTCCAGGCTGGATGATTAACCGAAGCGGCGTTGACTTGACGTGCAACGGGGAGTAGCATCGTGACAGCAAGAACGGTAAGGCACGATACAGCGATCATTTTTCTCATGATGGATGACCCTCCAGGATCGCCACATTGATAGCGCAAGGTCGTCTTGTCGTGGCGAATGCGAGGCAAAAAGTTCAGAAATCAGAACAGGTGACTTGGTGGATTCTTTAGAGAGGTTTCAGCAAAGCCGGTCGGTGATTGAGGACTTTGCCTCTCGAACGCTGGCAGTCATCCCCAGCGATTATGGGAAGTTGTACTATGTCAGTTCCTTGAGAAACTCCGGTACGGGCAGGTACCGGCACGACGGCCTGGCGGTCCTGTATTCTGAGGATTCCGTTCAAGAGGCTCTAGCGCAATGCCACGAAGAGATCTTTTCCAGGGTTCTTGAGGCTCCCCTGCGCCAACAGGAGCGCGACTTGCGCCAGTGCCTGGAAGTCGCGGGAGACCAGTTTTGGCCCGTTGTGGAATCCTGGCTGGAGAGCCAATTTTTCAAGACCTTGTGCCCCGAGGGGTTGCCCGATTATCTCAACGATCTATTCTGCTCCAACATGGGAGCCCTGCTCGCCATCTTCTCTTCCGGGCGAGCTAACTAGGTCCCAACCTGGTAGCGACTCCCACAACTTGCCCCACAATTTCCGCTTCGTCAGGGAAGCGGTAAACCTCTGGTGCACAAGAAGATAGTGGATGAGGAACCAGCATTAGCCGTCCTCCTTCGCACCGGCACCAGCAACAGCGGAATCCTTCACGTAGCTCAATGAAATAGATCGGGCGCTCGTATTCATTTCTCCAACCGGAATTATGGACTTCTTGCAACTTGGGATCCACCAGCACCAGGCTGCCGGGCCGGAGCAATGGGTGCATCCGCCGGTCATCCAGTCCAACGTAGCCATACAAATGACGCGAAGGTTGATTGAACAAGGTACCCTCCAGGTCCCCCCACCGCTCGACCATGCGCGTCAGAAACTCAGTCCGTTTGGGATCGAAGCCGGGGTCAAACCGGATCGGGACGCGCAAACTCGCCGGACCTGCTGCCAGATGTGTATTTGGGGCGCTTAGGGGGATGCCATCGGAAAAATGGCCTCCAAAGGGGACTTCATACCACTGGCAAACATCCTTCGGATCCAGGTGATAGATCACGGCCAAGGCATAAAGCTTGTATAAGCTGGGAGTTACCTCTTTGTTCTCGATATCGGCCAAACGGCTCAAGTGAACGATGAAATCGGGGCGCCCACGCTGGCAAGCCAACTCATAGCTCGCGCGTTCGACGTCGCGATACGTCAAGCCAAGACGCTCTCTAGCCCTACGAAGTCGCGCCCCTGGTTGCAAGTCAGGTCCGGGGAGTTCGCCCGGATGGGTCAAGCTTCTTAAAGCCATGATGGAAAATACCTTTCTGTTACGCTTCCAGAACGCCGGGTATAGCCACGCTGGGGATTGCCATGGCGCGCTGAGAATGCTAACAGCTCCCGATGAAATGGGAAGACAAGTATCGTACCATAGACTCCCCGGCATATTGCGGCCGGGCGATGAGTGTATTAGAGTCTTGCTCGAAATGAACTCTATTTTTTCAGTTCTAACATGGCTGATTTCCTAAGGCGTCCTCGTGAAGATTAGAATTGCCAGCACCGTTGGTATTTTCGTCCTCAGTCTCGTTTTGGTGTCCCCGCGGCTTGGGGCACAAAATGCCGCCGATCCGAAGGCTGATTTCAAACGTCTTGCTGCGGACATTTCGGCGGCCAGGCTGAACGGAACCGAGGAAAGTGCAACGCAGCAGGAGAAATCTCTCGCTTATCTGGACTCTGTGGCGGCGTCGGTTCTGAATGGTTCCGCAAAACCTGATCTGGAAGTCGCAAATCAGCTGCTGGCGGGGCTGGTGTCGCACACTCCGCCCGTCGGCGAGAATTACCGTCTGGTAAAACTTGCGGGAACCCCGGCGGCCTATGCGCTGGTGGCCAATTTTGGGCTCGGCGGACCCGCCGCCATCAGAATTTATGTCCCGATGAACGGCCGCTACAGTTTAGCCTCCAAAATCGACCACTTCTCGCTCAAAGATTTTTTTGATAGTGACATTGAGCTGATTCCGGTGTCGGACACCGAACCGGTGTTCGTTACCGTGAGCGGCAGGACCGATGAGCTGTCCACAGGAATATTTTCGGCGTGGCGCTTCGATGGACGCAGCGTTGTGGCGCTCTGGTCTTCGGAATTGCTCCAGCAATCGAATTACGAGTTCGACGCAAGCGGCTTCCACCTTGCGTACTGCGGGCAGGTGGACGAAGATCATCCCGACCACTGCCTTAAAATGACGCGCGATCTGTATAGGGTCCAGGCCGGGGAATGGAAGCGCGTTGAAACTGCGGACTTCCCGCCCCAGGTGAAACCCTTCCCCAAGTGATCCCGGCACCTTGCAGCATCCAGGCAGGTTAGCAAGATCGGCTCTGTTCCTTCCATCTCCAGGCCCCAAAACCACATCAAAGTGGTAATGTGGAGGTTCACCCCGGCTCGGGAAAGAGATCGGATCACGTGAAACGAATCCTCGTAGGCCTGATCCTCTTATATTTCGTGGCATTCGCGGTAGCCGCGCAGCAGGTGAACCCGCCCGCGTCCTTGCCTCCGCCCGCGACCGCACAGACCGCGGAATTTATGGAGACGGCGGATCAGGTCCTTGCCCAGATGAGCAAGTTGATCTCCCTGCCCATTCTTTCTCCGCTCAAAAAAAGCATGCGATCGCGGGAAGAAATTCGTGCCTACCTCCTGCAGAAAATGAAAGAGGACAAGGACGAGGACAAGCGTTACGCCGATCAGAAAACCATGGAGAAGTTTGGACTGCTTCCGAAGAATTATCCCCTCGAAGAAACTCTGGTCAAGGTGCTCACCGAACAGATCGCCGGGCTTTACGATGCCGATCACCAGGAGTTCTTCATCGCGGACTGGACTTCCCCCGCCGATGAGCGGGCGGTCATGTCGCATGAGCTTACCCACGCGCTCCAGGACCAGCATTACCACATCGATGATTGGACCAATGCGGCCAAGCCCAACGATGACGCGGAACTCGCCCGCGACGCCGTGGTGGAGGGCTCGGCCATGGCGGCTATGGTGGATTACCAGCTTGCCGGCCAGGGAAGCATCCGGGATTTGAACGATTTTGATCCTGCCATGCTGATGGGCGACACCGACAGCAGCCCGGAGCTATCCAAGGCGCCCATGATTTTACAGGACGAGCTTTTGTTCCCCTATTTGGCGGGCACCCAGTTCGCGCAGCATGTCCTCAAGGCCTCGAAAGGATGGCCCGATTTTTCCAAGGTTTTCGAGAAGCCTCCCGTTTCCACACAACAAATCATGCACCCCGATTTGTACTTGCGCGGCGTCGTGCCTCCCAAAATCAAATTGCCCGAAACAGCGGGCCTCATTTCCTCCGAATATAAGAAGATTGACGAAAACTATATGGGGGAATTCGGCCTCCTGGAGATTTTCAAGCAATATTTGACCAAGGAACGCGCCACCGATCTGGCCGCAGCCTGGTCCGCAGATCGCTATGCCTTGTTTGAAAACGAAAAAACCAAGCGCGATATCCTGCTGTTTGATGTTCGGCTGGACAGCGACGCCGATGCGGCGCGCTTTTTTGGCGCCTATAGCGAAGTCCTCGATATGAAGTACGACATGAAGACCAAGCTGATGCGCCGGCCCAATTTCTTTTCTTTCGATGCTCCTGATGGCGGCGTTTTCCTTCGCTGCTTGGCCACCGACTGTCTGGTTCTGGAGGGCGGGAGCCGTGTGGTATTCGACCACCTCACCCTGGAACTCGGATGGCCCGGCGGCCCGGCGGTCCCCATAAAGCCCGGCGAATCCCACGTTAACGTGACGTCGCTGCAAGTCCCTCCGAGCGTGATTGCCGATGCCCATCGGCCCACGCCGCCCATGGCACAGTAAGCCAGATGGCCATCGCGCTCCACGCGAGTATTTGCACGCTCGGCGGCGGTGGGCCAAACAGCGACGCAAGGTAGAGAACGGCAAGCAGTCCGAGCAACGACCACAACGCCAGATTCCCCGTGCGGTCCTTTGCGCGAGTTGCGCTGAGGTAGATCGCAATCCCCGCCGCAAATAGCGCGTACTCCATAGAAATCGTTAACGGCAGGGAATTCCACATCCCCAGTCCATATGTGGCACCGCCGGGATAGATCGGCATGTCCGGTCGGTGCGCGATGAAATCGAGCACCCAGTGTGTCGGGACCACCGCCCCGACCAGGAGCGCGCTCCGGCCATCACGCCGCAAAATAAAATATGCTATGCCCAATAGTGTCCCCCAACCCAATTGTGCAATCAGGCTGTGTGAGATCGGATACCACGTAAAATCGAATGGCGAAGCTGCGAGAAGTCCCGGCACAATTCGCACCCGTTCGACCCCCAACACCAAAAGAACCGGCCAGAGCAGGTCCGCAAATTGCGCGGCGAGCACAAGCGTGCCCAGCGAAGTCTTCGGCGCAGCTTTTTTCGAGGCCAGGGCGACGGCGAAATGTCCGAGGAACATGAATCTCTCCACGTAAACTATTGAAGTTCAATCGGGCGTTCAGCAGAACCTGTTGCGTTGAACGGATTATGTCGAGGAGCCAAATCTCTATTAACTAAGGCCGGGATAGATTGGATGTCTCGAACAAATTACGGTAGCTGCTTAATTTGAATCAATCCGTCGGATTTCAACTTCTTCCCCGTGAACACTGAATCGCGCGACATGGCCCCATTCCTTGTTTAGCTCCGATTCAACAGTCCGGCTGACGGTTGTAGGGATCGGACGTTCACCATAGAAATTCCACTGCTCATCAGCCACAGTAGACTTCAACCAGAAAAGAAAAACGGCTCCGTCAGTCAATCTTATGAAAATTAATGACGTATAACCGCCAACATGCAGTTGGGAGACATCCATTAGAAGAAATCCATCCGTCTTCTCAATGGCGCCGCAGCCGGACAGTCCTATATGTTCCCGGTACGCCTGATAGTCGCCGCCAAGGGCTTTTCTCAGTGAAGACAAGAGCACCGGGTGTTGCAGTAGCCCGTTCCTGCATGGGTACGTACCCACGTATTTGGCTAGGTCGCGGGTACTCGTAAGGCGTGGGGGACGTGCCTGCGGATGAGTGGTTTGTGCCCCAAGGGTGATACACAGGGAAATGGCCAACAGCGATGCCGCAATCTTGATCACAACGAGCACTCTACGCCCAACATAACCAGATTCCAACAAAAGTTGCCGCTTTCACTTTCATGCTAATAAACCGTTTTTGCTTCATATAGCCGACGCGCCGCTTGTGTCGATTACTGATCTGTTCGTAAGGCGGCTTATCGGAGTGTGGGTAAACCCGCTAGACGGCATTCCGAGCACGTAGTAATTCGCCCGTTCCCTTAGGCTCACATTGATGTTGCAACCTGAGCTGCCGTCGAATAAGCCGAGATTCGATCTTGGTTGCACGTGCTGGTTCGATTCCGCCTGCGCTGCGTGCGTCTCGCAAATCGGCAATTGCGGTTTGGATCAATTCTGCTGCGCGGGACGGTTTCTTGGCGCGATGCTCGTAATAAATCGCCAATTGCTCCGCCGCTTCAATCGCGGATTCGAGTGCCTTCTGCCCGTCTTCGGCGCGAATGGCAGTTTTCTTGTGTTTGGCTGTAGTCGATGTTTTCCGCAACTTTTCCCACAGCGATGTGGCGCGCGCGTAATCCAGCTCTCGCTTGGCAAGCTGAGCCAGTTCGCGCTGCGCAAGGCGTTCGACGGGACGGGGCAGCCCTGACTGCAATGCACTCTCATAAAGTTCACGCGCGCGACTGGAATGTCCACGCCGGTGCATGATTCGAGAGAGACCGAAGACCTCAATTGGGTCATGCGAGCTAGGATGCGCGGCGTTTGCGATTCCATTTCCGCTATCGAGCAATCCGAGGATCTTTCCCGCCAGAGCCGCAAGGCCACGCAAGTCCATCTGGTTATGGAGAAAGATCCCGGCGAGCGGTTCGGCAGGACCTCCGCGCAAGTAATCAAAGTACGTCTGCGGAATCAGCGAGGAATCGATGTCCTCTTGACGCGACCAATCGAGCGCGCGGCCTTCGCTGCTCAAGACGTGCCGCTCCAGGTCCTTGAGCCGCACCGAACCCAGCCGCAACCGCCAGAGCTGCCGCGCGGGATGCAGCAAATCGAGGTGCACCGTGGGAGTGAAAGGGGGAATCGCGCGCGTCATGCGATAGCGCGTTTCAAGCAGCGGCCAGTCGAAACTCTTCCCATTGAACGTTACGAGCACTGGCCGTTTGGTCATCCGCTCGGCGAGTTCAAGCAACAGTGAATGCTCTTCGTCAAGATCGCGCATGAAGAGTTGCTCGACCTGCAAGCCACCGGCGTCCCACCACGCGATGCCTACCAGAAACGGATATGTGCCCGTGCCGCTGGCAAGCCCGGTCGTTTCCGTGTCGAGGAACAGCCATTGTTCCGGATCAGCTGCGGACTCCAGAAAATCTCCCGTGTTTGTGGCCTGAGGCAGCAGCAAGGAGAGCGAACGAGCATCCGGCGCGCACATTTCCGGCGTCGCGTACCACTGCTCGAGCGACAAATGGTCCCCATAGTGATTCCTACGGACACGAGCGCCGAGAATCTGCGCAAGGTGATCGCTTTCTTGAGGAACATCCGCAGAGCGCGACGGCAGAGCTTCCCGTTTGCTCGCGGGCCGCAACGCAGCAATACGCGCAAATTTGTCGTGTGCGCTCAAGAGGAAAACCTGGGATTGCCACGGAGACACAGAGGCACAGAGATTGGAACCACGGATGCACACGGATGAACACGGATCAGGAAAGGCGGAAAAACGGAATACAAGGTGGGATGTGAAGATTCTGATTTCATATCAGTGTTCATCCGTGTGTATCTGTGGTTTCCCATCTCTTTCTCTGTGTCTCCGTGCCTCTGTGGCAAATATTTTACGCGCCCAGGCAAGCAAGGATTGCCAGGGCTGCCTCTTTTGCCCGCTCGCCGCGCTCTCCCACGGGGCCGACACAGGATGGACATCCGTTCTCGCAAGGACATGCGGCGATTAATTCGCGCGTCTTTTTTAGCAATAATTGGTACGCGCGGTAAAGCGGCTCAGAAAAACCGATGCCGCCGGGATACGCGTCATAGAGGTACAAGTTGGGCTCGAAGAATTCCTTCTCGGCCAGGGCCGTGACGTCTTCGAGGTCCGGAGTTTCTTCCCATTCGATTTCCGAAGCGGGCGAAGGCGGGCGCTCACCGATTGCCGTGCCAAGGTCGCGCGCATCGCACATGAGCAATAGCGTGGCGATTGATTCCAGTGCGTGGAGCAAGCCGAACATGCCGCTCTGCCGGTCGCTGACGGAAAATGGCAGCGACTCAACGAGCGGCCGCTCCAGCGTGAGCCAGAACGCCGTGGTGTGCATCTCGTTCTCCGGGAGTTCCAGTTTTCCCGCGCCAACATTTTCGTTGGTGAAAAACTTGATCTTCTTGAAGCCCACGACCTGCGACCTGACCAGCACGTCGCCGTGGGTCCGCGCCGCGTGCGCATCGGCCCCGGACGTTTCGATGCGGTCGCTGGCCGCGGTTTCGAGGACGCGCACTTGCGTGTAGCGGATGGCGTCGGTGTAGTAGTCCACATCGACGCGCTTCACATACGCTTTGCGTTCCTCGAAGTTAAGCGCCTCGACGTGAAATTGTTGCCCCTGATGCAGATAGATCGCTTTGGGATGAACGATCGTGAGCGCGCTCGAGAAATCAACCTCTGCAATCACTTCAGTTCCTTGCGTAGTATCGACAATTACAAAATTGTCAGACGTTACAGCCCGCAAACTTACGGCGTCCGCGGGATAGGCTTCCTGCGTCCAGTGCCAATGCTCGCCCGTGCGATGGAGAAATCCCGCTTCGGCTAAACGAGAGCAGATCTCAGGAACATCCACGCCGCCGAAGGACTCGCCATCGGAAATTGGCAACTCGAACGCCGCGCATTTCAAGTGATTGACGAGAATCTCGAGATTGTCAGGCTGGACGAAGGCATGCTCGGGCGAACGTCCGAAAAAGTAATCGGGGTGCTGCACGATGAACTGATCGAGCGGTGCTGACGAAGCCACCAGCACGGCGCACGAGCTCCCGCTGCGGCGTCCGGCGCGCCCCGCACGCTGCCATGTGGACGCAATCGTGCCCGGATAACCTGCCATGATCGTGGCATCGAGCGACCCGACATCGATGCCCAGTTCGAGCGCGTTTGTTGAAACCACGCCGCGAATGCGGCCTTCGCGCAGACCGTGCTCGATTTCGCGCCTTTCGCCCGGAAGATAGCCCCCGCGATAACCACGAATCGCGGGCGGCTGTCCGGGAGGCATGGGATTCGCTTGTTGCAAATAGGTGAGCAGCACCTCGGTGTGAAGCCGCGAGTTGGCAAACACGATGGTTTGCAGATTTCGCTTCAGGAATTCCTGCGCCACGCGCGACGCTTCGTTAATGTAGCCGCGCCGGATGCCGAGGAAGCGGTTCACCACGGGAGGATTGTAGAAAACGAAGAATTTTTCTCCCGCCGGCGCGCCATTATCATCGATCACATTGAATTCGGTTTCCGCCAGGCGTGTCGCCAATTCACCGGGATTCGCAATCGTCGCCGATGAACAAATAAATTGCGGGTTCGAGCCGTAGAAGCGCGCAATGCGCCGCAGGCGCCGCAGCACGTTGGCCAGGTGGCTGCCGAACACGCCGCGATAAGTGTGCAGTTCGTCCAGCACCACGTAGCGCAAATTCTCAAACAGGCGTTGCCACCGGGTATGGTGCGGCAGGATGCTCGTGTGCAGCATGTCCGGATTGGTGAGCACAACGTGGCCTCGCTCGCGGATCGCCTTGCGAGCGTCGGAAGGCGTGTCGCCATCGTAAGTGAAAACACCGAATCGATGATCGAGAAGCGCGGAAAGATTTTGCAGTTCGGCGAGTTGGTCCTGCGCGAGGGCCTTGGTGGGGAATAGGTATAGCGCGCGGGTGTCCTGGTTTTCGAGCACGGCGTTCAGAACAGGCAGGTTGTAACACAACGTCTTCCCGGAAGCCGTCGGCGTCACGACAACGGTGTTCAGGCTCTCATGAACGGCTGCCGCCGCTGCGGCCTGGTGACTGTACAGTTCGGCGACGCCTTTTTCAGCGTACGCCGCCGCCAGCTCTGCCTTCACCCACGCGGGCATCGGAGCAAACTTCGCCTCGCGCGCCGGGATGTGATGCACGGCGGTAAGGATCTCGCCCCGCGGGTCCCGCTCGGCCAGTTGCTCGACGATTTCGCGGACACGAACCAGCGTGACCGCGTCCTTTGCAGATCGCACCGCGAGAGATTGGGCCACTTCCAGCCTCCTTTGCGCTTCGCCTTTTATTCGCTAACGCTAGCACGGTGCGCCTGCCGGCGCAATGCTCTTTCTTGGTAGTTTTCGCGAGTGCCCTGGCTGGGCAGTGGCCGCTCGAAGAACGTCTGGATTACTCTCCCAACGAGTTTCATTCCACTTTATTCTTCACATCAGGAATTCCCCGGACATCCATCGCGTTTTTTTCTGCCCACACGGCCACACCTGTCCTGTATCTCGTGCCGCGCTCTGGGCCTGTCCTCATTCCCTCCCAACGACCAGTCGAGTCGTGATTACTCCGGCACCTATTCTCCGCACAGGTCGGGGGACCTGAGTTCAAGAAGCGAACTCTTGAGAGCAACTCCGTGCGAGCCGGCGCAGTCTTGGGACCCGGTACAGAGTCGAGATGGGGGATTGAGATGCAAAGTTCCAGGACTTTCAAAGCAAATATTCTATATTTGACGGTACTTTTGACACTGCTCGTCGTTTTTGGCACACCGGCGCACGCCAACGTAACCGCAAATCCAAGCACTGTAAGTTTTGGTAGCCTCGCAGTCGCCACCACCAGCGCACCTATGACCGTGACACTGACCAATACCAGTTCACGCAGCGTCACAATCTCCAGCGCTTCCATATCGGGATCACAATTTTCGTATTCAGGACCATCCATGCCTGTTGCTTTGAAAGCGAGCCAGAGTGTCACCGTCACCGTGACATTCACTCCGGCAACCGCGCAGACTTATTCCGGAACTTTAACGTTTACGCGCTCGAACGGAACGACGACCTCGATCGGCCTGGCCGGCGCCGGCACGTCGGGGACTTCCACGACGCCTCCGGCAGGTCAGACTTTGCTTACAACACAGGTTCCTGCTCGGATTTCCCAGAGCGACGGCGCGGCCGTGAACTACGAGCTTGGGACTGTATTCCGGAGCTCCACTGCCGGACAGATTACCGTCATCCGCTTCTGGAAAGATGTCAACGAAACGGGCGCGCATACAGGGCGCATCTGGTCCAGCACGGGCCAGCTTCTGGCCTCCGTGGTCTTCGCGAATGAGACAGCCTCCGGCTGGCAACAGCAGACTCTCGCCACGCCATACGCCATCGCTGCCAACACCGCCTATGTGGTCAGCGTGAATACCGGCAACACGTACTACGTGGCCACCACCTCTGGATTTGCATCGCAGGTGATCAACGGGAACCTGAGCTCGGTGGTTGGCAACAATGGTTTATACGGAGCGACTGGGACATTCCCGACAATTAGTTGGAACGCCTCGAACTATTTTCGGGATGTTGTCGTTGCCGCGGGCACCACTTCCGTGGCGCCCACGATCACGACGCAACCATCCAGCCAGACAATAACGGCGGGCCAGACGGCCACGTTCGGCGTGGCAGCAACCGGCACCTCTCCAATGACGTATCAATGGAAGAAGAACGGGACGTCAATCAGCGGTGCAACGTCATCCTCCTATACAACTCCGGCGGAAACCACCACGGACAATAATGCGCAGTTCTCAGTGGCCGTGATCAACAGCGCAGGCAGCGCAGCCAGTAACGCCGCGGTGTTGACGGTCAATGCCGCCGCAGTGACCCCAGTGGCACCCACGATCACGACGCAACCGTCCAGCCAGACCATAACGGCGGGCCAGACGGCGACGTTCGGCGTGGCAGCGACCGGCACCTCTCCGATGACGTATCAGTGGAAAAAGAACGGGACGGCAATCAGCGGCGCAACGTCCTCCTCCTATACAACTCCAGCGGAAACCACAACGGACAACAGCGCGCAGTTTGCCGTGTCGGTGAGCAATAGCGCGGGCAGCGCAGCCAGCAATGCCGCGATCTTGACGGTCAATGCTGCCGTCGTAGCTCCCGCGATCACGACGCAACCCTTGAGCCAAACTGTGATTGCAGGGCAAACGGCCACGTTCAACGTGGCAGCGACGGGCACCTCTCCGATGACGTATCAGTGGAAAAAGAACGGGACGGCAATCAGCGGCGCAACGTCATCCTCCTATACAACTCCGGCGGAAACCACAACGGACAACAGCGCGCAGTTTGCCGTGTCGGTGAGCAATAGCGCGGGCAGCGCAACCAGCAACGCCGCGGTCCTGACGGTCAATGCCGCCGTCGTAGCTCCCGCGATCACGACGCAACCGTCCAGCCAGGCTGTAATTGCCGAACAAACGGCGACGTTCAACGTTTCAGCGACGGGCACCTCGCCGATGACGTATCTGTGGATGAAGAACGGGACGGCAATCAGTGGCGCAACGTCTTCCTCTTACACAACTCCGGCGGAAACCACAACGGACAACAATGCTTTGTTCTCTGTGACGGTGACCAATAGTGCGGGCAACGCAACAAGCAATTCAGCCACGCTCACAGTAAACGCTGCAACGCTGGTCCTCAACTCCAGTGCCTCTACCTTGACTTTCGGCAATGTGAATCTGTCCAGCAGCAGCAGCCAAAATGTTACGTTGACCAACGGCGGGAACTCGAATGTCACGATTTCCGGTGTCAGCATTTCCGGCGCGGGTTTCAATGCCAGTGGTATTTCCAGCGGCCTCATTCTGACCCCGGGGCAAACGGCAACCTTGACGGCAACGTTTAGCCCGGCCTCAGCAGGTGGCTTGACCGGCAGCGTCGCGGTCGCCAGCAACGCCACCAATTCACCTGATACCATCGCTCTTTCCGGGACGGGCGTAACCGTGGTAAATCACACTGCGGCTTTGTCCTGGACTGCGAGCAGCTCTACCGTGATTGGCTACAACACATATTCCAGCACCGCATCGGGTGGCCCATACACGAAGCTGACCCCGGCTCCGCTCGCGGCGACGTCGTACACCGACACCACCGTCCAGGCCGGGCTCACCTACTACTATGTGGTGACTTCAGTCGAATCCAATAACGTGGAGAGTGTTTATTCCACGCAGGTCTCCGCTACGATCCCCTAGTTGCAATGGCGCCTCGGTCAAGCGGGAACCGCGCGATGGATCGCGGTTCCCGCTTCTCCGTTTTATCCGCACGTCGATCCGGAAGTGTACTGCTTCGCAATCTCCCATTATTCCCGGCCGATGCAAAAACGGCTTCATTTGCTCATCGCCAAAGTGTGGCGCATGACGGCGAGAACCTCGGAGGTCTGCCACTCATTCCCGGGCCACATTTGGGCCACGGTTCCGTCGGCTGCCAGCAAGATCGTATTCATGCTGTGGGAAATCTGCCCGTCTTGTTGGCCATACGAAAGACCGAAACTGGCGGTAAGTTTCTGCAAGTCTGCGGGGGAAGTGGAAACGAAGTCCCAATGCTCAAAACCTTTGGGATCATGTCCCATGTTTGCCAGGCCATACTCGCGCATGACTGCAGGTTTGTCGTAATTGGGATCCAGGGAAACGCTCAGTAGATGAGTTCTATTATATTCATCGGGATTTTTCGACAGCTCTTTCTGAATCGTGGCGAATTGCCGAGTCAGCAGCGGACAATAGTCCGGGAACGGACATCGCGTGTAGATGAACGTGAAAAGGACGACTTTCCCTTCGAACTCGCCAAATCGGACGGTTTTCCCATTTTGATTGATCATCGGCACGCCGGGCACAGATTCCCCGATCATGAGGACGCGCGGTGCCACGCCCTGCGGAGATGGGCTGGCGGCAACTTTGCCCGTAACGGCCAGATGTTCGAGCCAGAACTGTCCTCCGGGTCCAACGACAACTTCCGCCTGAACCGTGTCCGCGGGCTGGACGCGCGCGAACCCGGCAGGATCCTTGACGGCGTAGGGCATCGTCATTGCGGCCATAAATCCGGGGATGTCGTCATTGTCGATGATGAGTTGCTGGGTGGCGGGTTGCTTGCTGATGACCCGTCCCTTCAAGGTATAGGTGGCCCGTGAGTTCTGGCAGCCTGCCAAAACCAAGGACGCGGACATTAGGAAGAGGAATCCGGCTAAGGCGGATTTAATGGGTCTCGCCATCGCATTGTCCCCCTCTTAGTAATGGAACCGGTAGCGCAACTCGACGAAAATTTCCCGCGGGTTGTTGAAGTGGAATCCGCCAAAGGTCAGGCTGTCGTCCAGCATGACGCGGCGGTTCCCCACATTTAATGCACTTACCGACATGGAGAAAGCTTCTCCGAAGTCCTTGCCCAGCGACAGATCAATCGTCGTATGGGCGGGCAAGTAGTCCAGAGGAGAGCAACAGGGAGCTGCTCCCGTCACCGCCGGGCCATTGCCGTTGCTGAAGCCCGAGCCGTAGTACATGTTGCCCGAAACACTCGATCGCCAAGGAAGCGTGACCTGGGCTCCGAGGTTGAGAGTGTTCCTTTGATCGTGATCCAGTTGACCGTAATCGGGTGAGGGTGTGTTGTCCGTGGGGATCAGACCGCCGGTGATACTGCCCCGGGCCTCTCCGATTTGATTGGAATAGGCCAGGTGTACTTGCGCCTTCCGATAGAGGAGGGGGGAACGCAGCGTCACTTCCCAACCACGGATCAAGGCCTCCGTTAAGGTGACTGGAATGAAGACGTTGGATTCGCCGAGATTATTGTGGTCGAAGAAATTATTTGCACGAGTACGGAATGTGTCCGTATCCAGACTCCATCCTTTGTACGGAATCGTCAGGCCGAATTGATATTCTTCATCTCGTTCGCCGTATAGGGATCCAAAGCTATAGCCCTGGCCTGTCGCGGCGTTCACCAGGGCGGGCCCTGAGAATGTCAGTAACGGTGGGCCCTGGTAGAAGTGTCCATAGAAACCGTGGAATACCCAGTTGATTTTTGGAACTCGCACGGAAATTCCGGCACGGGGACTCGTGGCGTGTTCGGTAATGCCCCCTGAGAAGTACGACTCTCTCACACCTCCGCTGAGCGTCAGCCAGGAGGTGGCCTTGAATTTATCCTCGAACCAGACTTCTTCCAAATTTCCACTGATGATCTCGCGATCCGGCAGAAGATTTGGGGTGTCGCTGCCATCATTATAGGTGATTGCAAATAGTTGGTTGTCATGTTGCCAGAAGCCATAGTACCCGGCGCTCATGCTGTTTCGTGCGACGGTTGCGCTGAAAGCGATTTGTGCCCCGGCGTAAATGGAGGTTCGATCGTCAGTCGTGTTCGTTGGAAAATCGTTCGGATTGCCTACGTAGTCGGCACTGTTGTAATGAAAGAACGGGGACACCGTCAGCAGGGCGTTAGGACTGATGGTCCGAACCCAAGAAAAGTTTAAGAATGTGTCCGATTCTTGTTGCCCATCATATTGGTAAATGCCTCCCTGCGGATTGCCGTCACCATCGACGCAGGCTGACGGTGGTGAACACGGAGTGACAGAGATCGCGCCAGGAACGCCGTCAATTTCGGTGATTATGCCAGCCGAATTCGGGATCTGATAATAGTCTCTGCGGGATGAAATGACGAACCGCAATTGGTCTTTGGAGTCGGCGTTGTAGATCAGCGAACCAAATCCACCGATGCCATTCGCCGCGTCGTGAATGACGGCGGGCGTGGGAGGCTGGAGCCCGAGATTACTTCGATTTCCGCTCAGACTGCCGTAATAGGCAAATCGCTGCGTGTGCCCGCCACAGCTGATTTGATCATTCGTTTGATAGAAATTTCCGAAGCTGGTGACCACATCGCATTCCTTGTCCCGTTCAAAACCGGTTCGCGGCACCACGTTGAAGACGCCGTAGGTTCTATCCCCGTAATCCGCGTCATAGCTCCCGCGCTGAACTTCGAAATAATCGACATCTTTCGGATCGAATTGTGGTCCAACGTTGCTGGCGATGTTGGTATTAGGCACCGGCACGCCGTCGACCAGCCAGCTGACCTGGTGTCCGCCGCGGATATGAAGTTGATCGTGCGTAATATATGAGCCGGGGACGAAGTCCGTGATGATCGCCAGACTATTCGTGCGATCAGCCCCGGGCGTGTCCTGAATATCTTGGCGGCTGAGCAGCGTAGTCGGAGTAACTGAATCCAAAGTTGCCTCGACTGCCTCTCCGGTCACCACTGTTTTTTCCGTGACGCCCGCAAGGTCCAGTTGAAAATGCAACACCGGGCTTGTCCCGGATTCGACTATCAAATTCTGCTTTGCTGGTTGGAATCCGGCCACAGTGACGGTGACCGTATATTCTCCCAAGGGCACGGCGCTGAAGTCGAATTCCCCGTCCGGATTCGTTTTTTGATGCTGCGCATAATCGGAATGTTCCGCCTTCAGATCGACCGTTGCGTCCTGAATGGGACGGTGCTGGGGATCATGCACGATGCCATGCACGGTTCCGAATATCTCCGCGTATGCCGGCGCGGAACCAACTGAAATCAGACACAAAACTAATGCAAGAATAAATGCTGAGTAAAGCGAACGTATTTTGAAATTCATTTTTTCCCCCAATGGAAATAAGAATCCAAGCTCCGCTATGTGGACGAATCCACGAGCAACCGAACTTAATTTGGGAATGCGTTCAACGGTTCAGCTTGGGAGCGTTCGAGGAGGGGGAGTCAGCGGGATGCTGGTAATGAATGGAAAAAATTGGGGCGCCCGAATTTGTGCGGATTCCGAACTTGCCGGGATGCGCTCGGCAAGCGGCGCAATCAGCACATAGGGTGCAGTGCCCACGACGGGTGCCGTCATCGTGTCACAGGCCCGCATGGAGCACTCATTTCCGGAGGACTTGCCCTGCGAATCGCAAATACTCTTGTCCCTTTGCTGTTCGCGAGCCTGACTATGGTGCATGGGACAAAATATCGTATTGCAGCAGGCAGGTACGCCCGAGGCGGGCAGAGAGTCGGCCAATCCAGCCACGCCTGTGGCCAGCATGGCAAACAGTGCCGCTACAGCCTGGACTTTCCTCGCAATCCGCCGCAGTTTCATGAAGCCTCGCACCGCACACATTACCCCAGTTCAGAGCACGGATGCAACTCCTTGGACAAGCCACCGCCAGTGTTCGGCTTGACACTGGAGCCCGCGCCCGCCAAAATTAAACGCATGGCACACTCTTTCTTGGTTTTTGATTTTGGCGGCAACGAGGAGGCGGCCCAGCAGGCGCGTCATCGAATTGATGGATGGAAGCAGGGATTCCGCCTGGACAAGAAACTCCAACTGAAATTTGACCGCAAGGAGACAGAAGGAAAGCCAGCCGCCGCCTCGCAGACTTCTTCAGCAGCAACCAAGGGCGCGTCGAAGGGGAAGGCCGCCAAGAATAAATCGAAATCCGATGACGGCGCCGCCAAGGAACCTGGCTCGACTCCTGAAACTCCCTCCGAGATTCATGTGATTGTCCGCCTCGATTTTTCGGACCACGAGAAACTCTCTCACCAACGCTGGCTGGAACGCATTCCAGGGGAAGAACCTTTTAAAGGCGCAAGCCCGAAGATTGTCCGCGCGGGCGACCCGGAATTCGAGAAACTATCAGAATTATTCGATTCGCTGGATTAGACAGTGCAGGGGTGTAAAACGTGGTAACCGCCCTGCTCCAACCATCACTGCCGGGCGTCTTATATCGCTGCCTTCCTTAATGGGACGCTTGCCTTCTCGAGATTCTTGAAAACAGAAGCGCCAGAAACTCGTTTTTGTGCATACATTCGGCCTTGTGAATGATCGCCCCCAGTCCGAAACCTGCCACCAGCGCGACCATAAACCAAATCGCAAAGATCTGCATCGCTAGAATTCCCATTTCCCGCGCCCCCATCCGAAATCTTCAAGATTCAGTCGGCAACAACTAAGGCAATAACCAAGCCAAACAATGCGGCGCTGAGTGACCTCGTAAGTTAAAGAAACCAAGATAAATAAATTTCCTGCATAATTTTGCGCGCGCGCAAAGACGTCATTTTGGGTCTGTAAACCCAACATGACACTAGACTTGTTTACATGAATTGCCAGTCCCATTACTGTCAGGACTGCACCCGGAATAATTCCTAAAACAGATTCCTTCGCGACCTCATGAAAATTGGCGTCACGGCCGATTTAGCAACTGTACCTAGGGACGGTTAAATCCCCCATCCCGATTCTGTCCTTCTGACCAGCGTTTTCTTGGTTCCTCTCCCGGTAGGCTCTATTGCACGACCGAAGCAATGTGGATTCGGTTAGCTGGAAATTCTTGTGGTGTGGACCCGAGCGTCCGATGACCGGGTCGGAGGGCTTTTCATGCGAGCACCAACGTTTCGACAGCTTTGGATACTTGTGTTGTTGCTGGTTTTAACCCTATCGGCCAATGCTCAAAACTGGAAGCAAGTCGGGCCTCCCGGCGGAGATGTCCAGTCTCTCGCAGCGGTTCCCGGGAACCCCCGCGCGTTATTCCTCGGAACTTCCGACGGGCACGTATTTGGCTCCAAGGATGCCGGTGAACATTGGGAATTGCTGGGGCGCATTGGAGAGCATCACGACGATGTAATCATGTCCATGGCGGTCGATTCACGCTCCGCCAGCACGCTTTACGCCACCAGTTGGACACTCACGTCGCACGGAGGCGGAGTCTATCGTAGCGCCGACGCCGGCCATACCTGGCAGCTGATCGGCCTTGAAGGGCTCACGGTCCGCGCCATAACGCAAGCGCCTTCCAAGCCGGATACGCTCGTCGCAGGCGCCCTCGATGGTGTGTACCGCTCCGAGGATTCTGGTAAACATTGGGCACGCATCTCCCCGGAAAATCACGAAGATCTTCGTAACTTCGACTCCATCGCCATCGATCCGCACGATCCCAACACGATCTACGCAGGCACCTATCACCTGCCATGGAAAACGGTTGACGGCGGCAAGACCTGGGCGCCGATTCATCAGGGCATGGTGGACGATTCGGACGTCATGAGTATCACGATCGACCAGAACAATCCATCGCACGTATTCGCCAGCGCGTGTTCCGGCATTTACCACAGCTCGGATGGCGGAGCGACCTGGACCAAGTTCAAGGGGATCCCCAACGATTCGCGCCGGACAGTGCATATCCTGCAGGACCCGAAACGCCCGCTCACCGTCTATGCAGCCACCACAGATGGCCTTTGGAAGACGTCGGATGATGGCGCAGCCTGGCATCTGGTTACTCCCGCATCGTGGAGCATTCTTTCGATGCTGATCGATCCCGAAAATTCGGACCGCTTGATTCTCGGGACCGAGCGGCTGGGCATTCAAGTTAGCGACAATGGCGGACAAACCTATCACGCCTCGAACCAGGGCTTTTCGCACCGTCGTATTGTCGATGCAGCCGTCGATCCCCAGCATCCGGAGCACTCTCTGGTCGTGCTCACCAGCAGTTTTGAGCCGCTGCTTGAGACCAGCGACGGTGGCCGCACCTGGACTCCGTTGGCAACCGGACTCAAGTCCGGCCCGCCGCGCCACATTTTCGCTTCTCCCGATGGATGGTTCGCGGCACCTGGCCCGGGCGGATTGTTGCGCTATGACACTTCGAAGAGTTCCTGGGTAACTGTGAACCAGGTAATCGAAAAGTCGGTTCCAGCTCCCGTTCAACGGACCGCTACCGTCAAGAAGATATCCACATCGAGTTCGAAAACAGCTGCGAGTTCACCAGCTCCAGTCGTGACGAAGTCCACGGTTCCGTTCCATGCCAAGGTGAACGACATGGCTTTCAGCCGTGACGCCTGGTATGCCGCCACCGAAGACGGGCTATTCATTTCGCGCGACCATGGCCTCAATTGGAGCAACGTCTCTCTAACTCCCGTCGTGCCCGCAGCCGCTACGTCTGGGACAAACGCTTCCTCTGTCCGCGCGATTCGCCTTGGCAAGGGCAATTCCTACCTCTGGGCGCTGACGACCCGGCAGCTGGAAGTCTCCGGGGACAACGGAAAAACCTGGATTTCGCATGCGCTCCCGGTTGAGCCTCGCGGCACGTTGCATCTCCAGCCAGCCGACGAATCCACAGTGGTCCTGGCGAGCGACCATGGCGTCTTCGTATCGCGGGATGCGGGTGAATCATGGCACCAGGCCAATTTGTCGGAGCTGCTGATCAACGACCTGGCGCCGATTCGGAGCGCCATGGTGGTATCCGCCGCGAACGGCTCCCTGTTCCTCTCACGGGACGCCGGCAAGTCTTGGAAATCCCTGGATAGTCCAAGCGCCGAGAACTCGGTCTCCGCCGTGCGCGCTCAAGAGGCGGGGAACCAGTTGGTCGTCGCGTCCGCTACCGAAGGACTGTTCGTCATGGACATGGGCAGCGCGTCGTCCGCTTCCGCCGATTCGGCTGAACCTTCCCTCGCGCCAAGGCGCTAGCGACGTATAAGTGGTTCAGAAAGAATAAGTTGCAGTCTGTTCCGTGATGTTGATCTTGTAGAGATTGCCTGCGCACCTTCGCTGCCGCGATGATGTGCGCTAGCAATATGATGGCGTTCATCCCCCCGGTTGCGCCGTCATCTAGCGCGGCTGAGCGTTTCGGTCCCGGCCACCACACCCTGGGATACGAAACGCTCGCCGCGATGTTTTTCTTGAGTCTCTGTAGTTTCCTCTCCTGAGTTCCGCCCTATATCCTCAATTGGCTTTTCGTGCTAGATATATCCTGCCCTGTTGCAGCTTTTGCCGCGAAGTTGAATTCCCGTGGCTTCGCTTGCAGCAGTGCTTCCGTTATAATGAATTGTAATCGCAGGCCGGGCAGTCAAATCGCAATTTGAGGTGAAGTGGAATGGCGGTCCAGACGCGCGCCAGGAATGCGAAATTTGACGCCGGCCAATACCAAGGCTTGACTCGGGACGATCTCCTTCGAATTTACCGCATCATGTATCTCTCCCGGCGAATTGACGACCGGGAAATCCAGCTCAAGCGCCAGAACAAGACGTATTTCCAAATCAGCGGAGCAGGGCACGAGGGCGTGCAGGCAGCTGCGGGACTCATCCTCCGGCCCGGGCATGATTGGGTATATCCCTATTATCGTGACCGCGCGCTGTGTCTTTCGCTGGGCGTGACGCCGCTCGAAATGTTCCTGCAAGCGGTAGGGGCAGCGGATGACCCCAGTTCCGGCGGCCGTCAGATGCCTTCTCACTGGGGTATTCCCCGGCTGAACATTCTCCCTCGGTCTTCCGCGACAGGCATGCAGTACACGCAGGCTGTCGGGATCGCCGAAGCATCGCTTTATTTCGAGCAGCATCCCAGAGCACTTGCGCAAGCACAACAGGCGCCGCATGGGAAAGATGTGCGCCACTATGCTGACGAAATTGTCTACGTTTCCGGCGGAGATGGTTCGACCAGTGAGGGCGAATTTTTTGAAGCCTTGAATTTAGCTTGTCTGAAGAAGCTTCCACTGCTCTTCCTGATTCAGGATAACGGCTGGGCCATTTCCGTTCCCGTCAAATTCCAGACGACCGGGGGAAGCATTTCCAAGCTGGTCGCGAATTTTCCGGACCTCCATGTCGAGGAATGTGATGGGACCGATCCGCTAGCAAGCCACGCGGTTGTCCGGCGCGCCGCCGACTATTGCCGCGCTCGAAAGGGCCCAGCGCTGGTGCATGCGCACGTCACGCGTCCCTATTCCCACTCGCTGTCGGACGACGAAAAGCTTTACAAGACGCACCAATTGCGCGAACAGGAAGCGCACAAGGACCCCATCCCGAAATTCGGACTCTTTCTGGTGCGCGAAGGCATCGTCGATGAAAAGGAACTGGAGGAGCTTGAGGCGGAAGTAGACCTCGAGGTCCGCGAGGCCACGGATAAAGCCCTGGTGGCCCCTTTGCCCGAGAAAGAATGCATCCTTGTCAACGTGTACTCTCCTGATGTTGATCCCACCTCCGTGAAGTTCGAAAGTGCTCCTCATTTTTCCGGCGAACCTAAGACCATGGTGGAGATGGTTTCCACGACGCTGGCCGATGAAATGGCTCGCGATGAACGGATCGTGGTATTCGGCGAAGACGTGGCGGACGCCAGCAATGAGGAAGACCTAAAACACTTGAAAGGCAAGGGCGGCGTCTTCAAGGCCACCGTCGGCTTGCAACGGCGATTTGGCTACGGTCGAGTGTTTAATGCTCCTATCGCCGAGGCCTGCATTGTGGGAAGCGCCATGGGCATGGCCGAACGCGGGATGAAGCCTGTCGCGGAAATCCAGTTCCTCGATTATATTTGGCCGGCCATGATGCAGTTCCGAAATGAACTGGCCACGGCGCGCTGGCGTTCGAACGGAGCGTTCAAAGCTCCCGCGGTAATCCGCGTGGCCACCGGCGGCTACCTCACCGGAGGAGGCATCTATCACAGCCAGTCGGGTGAGGTGCTCTTTACCCACACGCCGGGGATACGCGTGGTCATGCCGTCGAATGCCCTCGATCTTTGTGGCTTGTTGCGTACCGCGATCCGCTGTGACGACCCCGTGCTTTTCCTCGAACACAAGCACCTGTACCGCCAGCCTTACAATCGGTCTCCCTATCCCGGGCCCGACTTCACAATTCCGTTTGGCCGCGCGCACATCGTCCGCGAAGGGAAAGACGTCAGCATTATCACTTACGGCGCGGTAGTGCATCGCGCGGAAGTTGCTGCGGCGACCATGGATCGCGAGGGAGTCTCAGTGGAGATCATTGATCTCCGTTCACTCTCTCCATTTGACTGGGATGCGATTGCCGCCACGGTCCAAAAAACCAATCGCGTTATCGTTGCCTACGAAGACATGCTCTCATGGGGATATGGAGCGGAGATCGCCGCGCGCATCGGTGACCAGCT
The DNA here is from genome assembly GCA_963705015.1 of Terriglobia bacterium. Lineage (GTDB taxonomy): Bacteria > Acidobacteriota > Terriglobia > Acidiferrales > UBA7541 > Palsa-360. The sequence goes on along the minus strand of CAVPIN010000002.1, from coordinate 1,478,519 downwards.
TTTCCACGATTTGGATGCGCCTGTGCGGCGCGTTGCTGCCATGGATACTTTCTGCGCGTACCAGCCGAGGCTCGAAGATGAAATCCTGCCGCAGACCACTCACCTGGTTGCCGCCATCCGCGAATTGATGGCGTTCTGATCAAAGGCAAGTTGTGTTCCTCTCAAAAAAATCGAGAGCGATTCAGTAGCGTATGCTTCAGCTTGTGTGGTGTCGTGTACTGACGAAAACCAAAATCACACAGGCTAAAGCCTGTGCTACTCAGTTCTCCTTGCCAAGGGTTTGATCGGCTGGTAGGTTTCATGGGGTTTATTCGGCCGGGTATGGATTCCAATTAGAGCCCGCCTAAGAAGTGAGGTCTGCGATTCTAACTTGCGAAAAGTGCGCGGCGGAAATTCAAGAGGGAGCAAGCTTCTGCCCGAAGTGCGGGCTTCCCGTGAGTGTCGCGCAAATTGGGCCCGTGTATGTGCCACAAAGCGCCCATCCCCCTGAAACAATTCCTGCGTTGCCCGCATCCGCTGCCGTGCAGGCGCGACCGGTGTACGCGGGATTCTGGCTGCGCGCAGCCGCATTCTTGATTGACAATATTATTCTCGGATTCGTATTCACGATCGTCATGGCCTCCCACCCCTCGACATTTATCGCCAATTTTGACCTGAACGCAATGCCATTCAAGACCATTCCCCGTTTCACCCCGCTTGGCATTGTCGTCGTATATTTGGTCGTCTGGGTTTACTTCACATTTTTCGAAGCGTCCGCATGGCAAGCTACTCCGGGGAAAAGAACCCTCCGGCTTTACGTAACCGACCTCGGTGGCCGTCGTCTTACGTTGGCGAGAGCCGCGCTTCGCAATATCGCCAGATTACTCTCGGGGTTTGTGTTGGTTGGCTATTTCCTGGCCGGCTTCACCGAGAAGAAACAGGCGCTCCATGACATACTTGGCAGTTGCCTTGTCCTGCGGCGGCCATAACGCGCAATTAATCCTTCGCTTTGGATCTCTTTGGCGCCTTCTTGCCTGATTCAAACGTAAACGCGTCCAACGAAATAACCCCCGCCCCCGTGGTCATCAAAGCCACAGCCGCCGCTCCCAACAGTAACGGGAGGTCATATTGTTCGAGGTTATAAATTCCGAAGGCGGGGAGTTTCACGCGCGCGAGCACAATCCCCATCTCGATCGCCAGGAGCAAGGCGGCGCCGCGCGTGAACAAGCCCACGATCAGCAGGCCCCCTCCAAATAGCTCAAGAGTTCCCGAAAAATAAGCCAAGGTGCCCGGAAACCCATATCCGATGAACGACTTCATCGCGCGCGCCGGTTCGCTTAGTTTCTGATACCCGTACACCATGAAACTGGCGCCTAAAGCGACCCGCAGGACCAGGAGTCCGAGCGGCTTCAACTTATCGAAAAATTGCATTCCAAGAATCTCCCCTCGACCGAAATGTTATCAGAGCTTTTCAGTAGCACAGGCACTCTTGCCTGTGCGGTTTTTGCCGAACTTTCTCGCCACACACAGCCCAAAGTGGCCGTCCCACATGAGACGCCTACTTCTTGCCAATGTTTTCCCATAGCGGAAAGGATTGACCCATGCCATGCGTGACAGCCAGTTCAAAAACGCGCACGGCTGCGGCCAGGTCCCAGGTGGCAATTCCATTGGATTTGAACAATGTGATTTGCTTGGCGTTACTTCTGCCGGGAATTTTGCCCGCGATGATTGCAGAAAGTTCGCGTACCGTTTCCCATCGAGTCGCGTCTTCTCCGAATGCTTGAATCAAATCGCCCGCCTCCATTTTTGTCTGTTCGATGGAATCCACGGCCAGCACGTCGCAGCGGCCAACCGCCGCGGCGTCGAGTTCGCGCTTCAGGGGCCAATTCGCCCCGATGGCATTGATATGCATGCCGGGAGCAAGCCAGGCGCCTTCGAGGACGACTTTAGTTGCCGTAGTCGCAGTGATCACGATGTCCGCTCCGCGCACGGCTTCTTCGCCTGAAGTTGCAGGTTCCACGGAAACGTTGATTCGCGCGCTCATCTCGCGGCAGAACTGCGCGCGCCGGTCCGGATCCCGCCCAAACGCACGAACACGCTCCAGGCGCCGCACGGCCGCGACGGCTTCCAGTTGTGTGCGCGCCTGGTAACCCGTGCCGATGATGCCTACAATTCGCGCGTTCGAATTCGCAAGATATTTCGTGGCCACGCCGCTGGCCGCCCCTGTTCGAATCTGCCCCAGCGCGTCGGCTTCGACCAGTGCGGCCATCTCGCCAGTGGTCGACCGGAAAAGTGGCACAACAAAACGGGCCTCGCCGTGGACCGCTGTGTAAAGCTTCATCCCGATGTAGCCGCTGACCGGGTCGCCTGCGGCCATGTAGTGCAGCAACGCGTTGTCCGGCATTTTCAATCTGCGGCGGGGCTGCAGGACCAGTTGGCCCTCTCCTTGCCGGCGCAAAGAATTTTCCACGACTTCCAGCGCGACCTGCATAGTGAGCAGGGAACGGACATCAGCTTCCGTGATCAGCAGGGTCATTCGTGCTCCTTCGTTTCCAGATGGATCCGAAATCGGAATACGCGTGGCGCCGCCGGATCGAATACAAGCAACTCGGAATGAGGCGTCACCGCAATTTGTGGCGTCATGATCGCCCCGAGATGTTCCGCGAGATCGGTTTCCACCTTGCGCTGCCCGTCAAGGGTCCATACCCGGATTTGTGGCGGGTTGACAGTCAACGTGAACAGGAACTGGCCCGCCACCGCGAGTCCAGCCAGCACGTGCGATTCTCCTGTAGAGTCTTCCGCGGCGGGCCATGAGGTGATCCACATGCCATCGGAAGAATATTTCTCAATGAGCCCTGTCTTGTCAAAAGCCACGAACACCGAACCATCCTGCGCGGCCGCGATCGTGGACGGCCGTTCGTCTCCGGAAGCGTTCTTTGGGACGGCCCATGATTTTGCCAGGCGCCCGTGCGCGTCGAATTTTGTGACGCGCGAGCGCGCGGGATCGGGAACGAAGAGATTTCCCTCGTCATCCACGCTGATTCCCAGAGGGCCAGAGAAATGCGGCTGCGGCGGGCTTTGCATGGATCTCAGGAATGTCCCATCGGGAAAGAAAATCAGGATGCTTCCGCGCTGCGCGTCGGCGACGTAGATGGCGCCGCCGCTGTCCACCGCGATTCCCGATGCGCGATGCAAGCGGGGATCTTCGAAGGAAAGCAGGGGAGTGCCCGTCGATTCGAATTTGTGGACGAAGCCGGCGCCGGGGTCGGCAAAGAATACGTTCCCCAATGTATCGACGGTGAATGCTACGGGGGCATCGAGTTTGCCCGGCCCCTCGGCCTTGTCTCCCCACGCGCCGAGGAATTCAAACGGCGGGGGCGCTTGCGGTTTCGGCGCCGGGTCGGCTCTTTTTCCGCAAGACGTGACCAAGCACGCCATGGCCAGGGCAATCGCGAGTCTCCCCCATGGCTGATGGGAGGAATATAATTTAGCCGGAAGCAACGTTTTAATCGATCATCCCCACGGCAGGATCATACCACGCACATTCACAGCATTTTTCGCGCGGGAATGCGGTCAGTTGCCAAGAGTAAAGAGGTGTGCCGGGCGAATAAAATCAATCGGCGCAGGAGTTATTAAGCGCAGCAAAGGACTTCTCCCCGGCTGGAGATTCTGCCGCTCGTTTTCGGAGAGACGTTGCTCCGTAAACCAGGAGAATCACGATCACCGGATCGATCGGGTGGCGAAAGCGGATCTCCGGATGAGTGATGTAATAGACCAGAGGAAAACAAGCAAGGAGAACTGCCAGGGGGAATACGCCCTGCCGCCCATCGCGAATCGCGCGGATGAGCCCTGTCCAGGCCAGGAACGAAATCAAGCTGTACACCAGTATATTCGGCAGGGCTGAGTCATCCATCCAGGGACGCGCGGAAAAGTCCCAAAAACCAGTCCAGGTGTAAAGGATTCTTCGCAGAGTCATGGCCGCAAAGTGAAGCGGACGTTGCACTACGAGTTCCCTGGCATCGTGACTTTTCTGAGCCAGGTACGCCGGCTCGCCAATCCGGATAACTTCTGCGAGTTCGGACCGATTATTCTTGGCCCCTGCCGTGGGAAGCACGCTCCAATTGAACGGGTTGCTGCTATCACTGCTGTTACCCACGAGGATTTCCAAGCCGAAGTTGCTCCGGAGGGCCACAAACCGTCCGTAGGTTTGCGTGCAGCGCCAGATCCAGGGAGTCACGGCGGCCAGAAAAACCAGGGACGCAATGGCGGCCACGCCCGTGCAGTTGCTCCCGCGCCGCCAATGCCGCACCCAAACCCAGATTCCAAGAAAGGGTAAGATGGAAAGCGCCGCTGGACTGGTGAGGGCAGTTAATCCCCACAACAGGCCATACCCGGTCCACGCGAGCGGGCTGGTGGAGCCCTCAATCCGCAACGTGGCAAGCACAATGAGGGTCACCAATAGAGTCGTTAAAGTAGTTTCCCAAACCCACAGATTCGACAGCATCACAGAATAGGGGAAGAACGCCCAAATCCAGCCAGCCCAGCAGGCCACACGAAGCCCCAAGGTACGACGCGCGATCAGGAAAATCGGCAAGCACGTAAAGGAAGAAAACAGGTCGTTAAGAGTGAGGATTGCCAGCGCTGAAGCCGTCGTGTAAATCCCGAAGATTTTAAAAACGCCAGCGAGCAGATAGGGATACACGGGTGTTATAAGGGCGGTTGGGCCGGTGGGCAGGTCGTAAGGGGAGCTGAATCCGTGGCCGGTGACAATCGATCGCGCGACTCTGCCTGTCTCGCAACCAAAGGCCCAGTGGTCCTGCGCGGGATCCAACTGGCTGGTATAAACAAATGCCATCACTACAAGGCGAACGGCCAAGGCCGCAGCGACCATGGCAAATGGCGAGCAGAATAGCGCCCCCATTTTGGTGCGCGCGCCTGCAGCGGGCTCACTCATATCTCGCGTCATCTCACTCCCCGGCTTCTGGCGCAAGATGGGGAACTGTGGATTGGCCTTTCGTGTTCCCGAGCAATGCGGAGTCGGAGGGTACGTCGGGAGATTCCAGAACGAGGCGGACGTTTTCTGTCCGCGGAAATGCCTTATTTATCGCGCCATTGGTCCAGACGCCCAACAGCACAGCGGCGAATTGGCAAGACATCCGTGCATAAAAGTAAGCTGCAGTGGTGCCATTGCGCATTGCCGCTGTGTGCAAAAAACTCCATGCCAAGCCCGCGTAGGATAAGGTGGTGACCACAAGACCGGGGGCGGACATCAGCAGATAGTAAAAATAACCATCCACCTTTCGGAAGGCTTTGCGGGTGCGACCTGCAAATGTCCAGACATTCTGATGGATGTAATTCAGGACATTTGCCACCAGGCTGGCGATTCCGGAGGCTTTCCAGTTCTGTATTTTCGTCAACTTGAGGAAGAGAGCCATCACGGCAAGATTTACAAAAACTCCCACGCTGCCAACCACGACCGACTTCATGAATCTGACAAAGAGATGACGGCTGGAGCTGCACAGGCGCCACAATTGATAGAGGTACTGGAGAATCACTCTTCCTGACAGCTTGGATTGGCCCTGGGTCCTCGGGCGAAATGTGTAGGGGACTTCCTTGATTTTCGATGCGCGAAGTTTTGCAAGAATTTCCAGGAGGATCTTGAAGCCCCTGCCATTTAACTGCGCTTTCACATCTGCGAAATCCTTGCGCCAAACCAGGAAGTAGCCCGACATGGGATCTTTCAACCGGAACCCCAGAAGCAATTGGGCCGTCTTGGTGGCGACCCAGGACTCCATGCGGCGTACGCGGCCCCATTCTCCGGTGCTCCCGCCGTCGACATGGCGGCTGCCGACCACTACATCCGCCCCTTGCTTCAATTCATCAAGCATTCTGGCAAGAATGGAGGGATCGTGCTGCAAATCCGCGTCAATGCAGGCCACGACATCACCTTCGGCCGCGGAGAAGCCGGCGATCACCGCCTCGCTCAAACCCGGATCCTGCATCCTTCGTAAAGTCCGCACTCGCGGATGGGTTAGGGAAATTTGTTGCGCGACAGACCACGTCAGGTCAGGCGAATTATCATCGACGATGAGAATTTCGTAGTCGATGCCGACCAACGCACGTTCCAGTTCCTCCACAAGCCGGTGAACGTTCCCGGCCTCGTTCAACGTCGGAGAAATTACACTCAGTTTCATAATTTTTGAACCTGGGAATAAATTTCTACGGCATCATTGCCAAGAGTGCGTGACGAATATTCTCTCGCCCCTGAATCAACCTGATGATATTAAATGCCCGCCCTCGCTTGCACGTACTCGCCAGCAAACGCTTGCGAACCACAAAAACCGACCTTGAGATATGTGACAAATATCACACTTCTGGATTAAGACCTAACAGATTCTGCTAATGCACTAAAGGTTGTGTCCTGTTCGGGACGTGCCCGTTTTTTACCGGCGAACGAGACTGCGCCATAGGCAGCGAAAATGACAAGCAGCGGATCGATCGGATGGCGGAACCGTATATCCGCGTGGGTCAGGTAGTAGGCCGCTGGGAAAATGATCAGTGGAATCACCAGAGGAACCAGGTAATCCTGGTGATCGCGAATCGCGCAGCCAATTCCGGCAAAGGCCAGAAGCGAGAAAAAGCTGTACGTGAGGACATTCGGTATGCCCGTGTCCACCAGGCTCCACTTTGGAGGAAAATCCCAAATGCCGGTCCATGTGAACAGGATTCGCCGCAGCGTCAGGCGCCCGTAGCGAAGAGGATCGCGCGCGATAATGTCATTGGCCTCCTGCTGCATTTCCGTCATGTACGCGGGCTCTCCGATGCGCTGAAGTTTCGCCAGTTCGGCCGAGTTTTCGCCCGGGAGGACTTTCCAGTTTGACGCATTGCTGGTATCGCTGCTGTTCCCGACCACGACTTCCAGGCCGAAATTACTGCGGAAGGCGACCACCCGTCCGTACACTCTGCTGGTGCGCCAAATCCAAGGCGCGATCGTAGCCAGAAAAATCAAGGACGCAACTGCCGCCGCCCCCGTGCAATTGTTTCCTCGTTTCCACTGCCGGAGCCAGACCCACGCGCCAAGAAATGGCAAAGCGGAAAGTACTGACGGGCTGGAGAGGGCCGCGAGTCCCCACAAAAGTCCATAGCCCGCCCAGTCCAGATAGCTCGACGAGCGTTCGAGATGCAACGTCGCGAGCACGGCCAGGCTGAACAGAAGCGTCGTCAGCACCGTCTCCCAGACCGTTACGTTCGATAGCGTGATCGAGTAGGGGAATAGGGCCCATATCCAACCAGCCCATTCGGCCACGCGTAGTCCAAAAACCCTGCGGGCGATCAGGAATACAGGGAAACACGTAAATGCGGAAAACAGATTGTTGAGAGCGAGGATTACGACTGCTGATGCGGCTGTGTAAACCCCGAAGAGTTTGAAAACGCCTGCAGCCAGATACGTGTACAGAGGTGGCACTAGAGCCGTGGGTCCAGTCGGCTCGGGATAAGGAGAACTGAATCCCTGGCCGGTGGCGATCGATTCGCGCCACTCTTGCCGTTTCCCAGCCGAAGGTCCAGTGGTCGCGTGCCGGATCCAGTCGATCCGTATACGTAAATCCCATTACCACGAGGCGGATCAGCAGCGCGACGACCACCATCGTCCAGGGAGACATGTAAATCGGCCGGGTTTTATCGTGCGCACCGGTCGTGACATTCGTCATGTCTTCTTTCTCTCCGCGAGTGGGATGCGCGTCTCTAACACTCTTAGCGCTTCTGTCCGGGTTGGCGCGGTGTGGAAGATGGTCCCAGCGATTCATCTTTCACCCGGCGGACCGTGGTCTGGCGCATGACGTAGGTTCTTTCCCCCTCGGTTTCACCCGTTTCGGCAAAGCGAAATTCAGGGCCTGCAACGGTGCTGGTCACGCGGATTGGCAAGTGTCCACACAGATCGCTCTCGACGTATGCCGTTTCATATCGCTGGCGAGCCGTGCCCCACGTGTATACGCGAAGCATCGTGAAATCGCATTCCTGGCCTTCCCCGCCGCGCGATCCGGCTACCAGATATTGCGGCGCTTCGCCGCCAGAGCCGTCCGGCACTCGATCCAGCTCGAACCAGGCCACGACATGCAAATCAGCGGAGCTGGCGTAATCTCGAACCGGCCCCGGCAAATCTGGTTCTATGAACCGGGCCAGCACCCAACCGGCAATCGGAGTTTCCGGCGCACCAGCCGCCTCGGATCCGGGTGCCGCACCGCGCGGGCCGCCACTCACGGGGTCACCTGATGCTTGGGTTACAGGCGCAGGAGTATACGCCGCGGTGGACTGCTTCGGTCCATTTGAGGGGACATCTGGAGCACGCATCACCAGCAGCCAATCCTCCTGTTGCCTGGGCTTCGGTACATCAGCGACTGCGCCCTTCTCGTCGGACGAATTTTCGTCACTTGCTTGCGGGGCATCCGCGATCGTGCGCTCCAGAACCACTACGGGCGTGCCGCGCAGGAATTGATAGACGCGCTTCCCATTGCGCCCGGGCTCGATGCGCACGTTGCTGACGGTTTTGGTCCGGCCCCGCGCCTGGACGGGCATATCGCGCGTGCGCGCCAACAGGGAAGCACTTTGCCCCCAAAGTTCCGAGTTCATGATCTGATGCGTGTCCAGTAGCCACCCCAGCGTGCCGGAAGCGGTGCGCACTTGCGCCGACGTCCCTTCTGCACGCACAACTTCCACGCGATCGCCGTAATGCAAATCCAGTACCGGCTCCCGGACTTGCGCCAGCGTGTTCCAGAGCGTCGCCGTACGGTCGCCCACGTATCCAATCTCGATTGTTTTGGGAACGCGCGGATGCAACCACCAATAGGCCAGGGCAGCGAGGATGAGTACCAGGGGTATCACTCCGCGCGTGCGAACGAGACGCCAGACCATTTAATCCTGATCTCCGAACGTGATACCCACAGCCCGAGCGGCGCGCACCACGCTCCCTTTGGGATCGACCAATCGCACCTCTCCCACGGCCTCATCCAGTGGCACTGATTCAATCTCACCGGCACGCAGACATACCATTCGCCCGAAATCCCCGCGCGCTACCAGTTCTACGGCTTCGACTCCAAATCGCGTTGCCAGGATGCGATCGAACGGACTTGGCGATCCTCCGCGCTGAATGTGACCCAGCACGGTGATGCGCACATCCTGTTTCAGCATCGCGTGAATCGCGTCGCCGATCAGAATGCCAACTTGTCCGGGACGCGGCTTAGGAAATGGTTTGCCGGAGGGGTCGTTTGGCGGCAACTTCACGCCTTCTGCCACTACGACCAGGGAGAATTTCTTTCCCGTGGCGGCCCGTTCGCGCAGCTTTTCGCAAATGGTCTCGATGGTAAAGGGTATTTCCGGGATCAGGATGACGTCAGCGCCGCCGGCGAGGCCCGAGTGCAGCGCGATCCACCCCGCATCACGCCCCATGACTTCAATCACCATCACGCGGCCATGTGATTCCGCCGTGGTGTGGAGGCGGTCGATGGCGTCGGTGGCGACGTGCAGCGCGGTGTCAAAACCGAATGTAACTTCCGTGGCCGAGAGATCGTTGTCAATCGTCTTGGGCACTCCCACCATGGGGATGCCCATGCGTCCAAGGTCTCTCGCGATCGTCAATGTGCCGTCGCCACCGATAACGATCAACGCGTCCAGGCCCAATTTCTCCATGTTCCTGCAACACGTCAGGGAAAAGTCGTGCGTTACCTTCTTGCCATTTTCTTCGACCGTATAGTGAAACGGATTTCCCCGGTTCGTGGTGCCCAGAATCGTGCCGCCACGGGGGAGAATTCCCGCGATTGACTCTACGGTGAGCGGAACGGTTCGCTCCGGCCAGATCAATCCGTCGAAGCCATCATGAATGCCGATTACGCGCCAGCCGTGTCCCAGGATCGCCGAGCGGACCGCGCCCCGAATGACAGCGTTTAACCCCGGGCAGTCCCCGCCCCCGTTGGCGATTCCGATCGTTTGTACGGTTGGAGTCATACGTCCTCGGTATTGCGGCAGGCTACGGGGCCTTCAGCGCAAGACAACATTCTACACTATTCGCGGAGTTAGACTCAGCGCACGCGGGTGCCTGTGCGCGAATTTCGTATGGGAAAGCGCCCGAGAAAACCTGTCCCATATGCTCTCCAGCGGCGAAATCGTTCTGCGGAAATGGCGCAGGTTAGTGGGTCATTCCGTAGAGGATGTAGTTGATGCCGATGCGATACGCAAGCGATGCGGCGCGTTCAGGATATTGGGGGCTGTCGGCCCATTCCCAGGCATCGCCGACATCGGAATTGTGGCAGATGGCCACCATGATGCGGCCTTTATCGTCGCGGATGGCGCGCCAAACCGGGATGGCGCTGTCGGGTGTGTACTGGCGGCGCCCCCAAATATAGCGGGTCCCGGGGATTTGAACCCGGTCATCCAGGTCGTAAAAGACATGGAAGATCTCGTCCTGATTCTTCAAATCTTCGATGGGGCGATCGGGGAAAATCATTTGCATCCCGGCGACGAATGTTCGCCATTCGTAATCGCCGTGGGAATCGTCGACCATCAGGAAACCACCGCGGAGCAGATAATCGCGCAAGCGGGCGGCCTGCTCCTCGGTCATGTGCCACGCGCCAGCGTCCTCGACATAGAGCCAGGGCCAGTTGTATATGTCGTCGCTTCTCGCGTCGATCACATGCTCCTTGGAGCGCGCATGCAGCCGCGTCAGACGAGTCACGCCCACAGTAAACTGGCGGTCGGATTTCGGATAGTCCGCGGCCCAGCGCTGAAAACGGAACCCCCCGAATTCCGAATCCAGGTCGTAATGAAAACGGGCGAAAGTCCACTCCGCTTTCTCGCGGGGATCCTCGGGAAGAAACCGTTCGCCGTCCATGTCGATGATGCCGCCGCTTTCCTGCAAGGCCTGTGCGGCCAAAAGCAGGGGTACCGCCAATAAGACGAGCGTGAGAAGCACCGCGAAATGCTTCAACCAGTGGCGAGGTCTGGGCCGCACTGCTTTTCTCCCTTGACCAAGGCAGAGTAACACCAGAGAAGGACGCAATCCCACGTTAATTTGGCGCCGGGGACGGGGCACGTCAGATAGAGATCGCGGAGTTTTAGATCGTCTTCGAGTTCCGGCGGAAGCGCTCGAGCAACGCCGTGTGCAACCGCTTGCGGACATCTTCGGGGAGAGGAACTGGTTCGGAGTTGCAGAAGATCCGAATGGTCTTGCGGGTGGTATCGACGACTAGCCTGCAGTCCGTACATCGGGCGAGATGTTGTTCGAGGTCGATGCGCACGCTGTCTTCGAGGACCCCGTCAAGATAGCTGGTGAGTTCGAGTATGACTTTCTTGCAGTTCACTGCGTTTCGCTCCGTCGGAAATATTTGTTGAGTTTCTGGCGGAGTTTCAGCCGCGCCCGCAAGAGGCGCGATTTTACAGCCGCCACAGAGATTCCCAGGATTTGCGCGGTCTCTTCGGTGGAGATTCCTTCCACGTCGCGCAGCAGGAAGGCCACACGGAAAATCGGGTCGAGTTCCCCGATCACTTCGTTAAGAATTTCATTGAGTTCGGTCTGGGCAAACTTCTGCTCCGGAGAAGGGCCCCAGTCTTCGATTTCGCGGAAGACGGAATCGTCGTCATCGGTCAGCGGCTCGTCGAGCGACACCTGGTTGGGACGCCGCTTGCGCAGTTTCATCAATGCTTCGTTGACCGCAATGCGCACCAGCCAGGTATAAAAGCGCGAGTCGCCCTGAAAACGGTCCAGATTGGTATAGGACTTGAGGAAGGCTTCCTGCATCACGTCTTCGGCGTCTTCGCGGTTCTGCGTGATGTTCATTCCCAGGCGGAAAATCTTTCGCTCGTAGCGGTTGACCAGTTCTTCAAACGCCGCCGCATCCCCGGCTTTGGCTGCGGACACCAGTTGCGCTTCGTCATCGCGGACGACCGTGGAAGCCAGCGGTTTGGGATCGGTGGCGCTCAAAAGAGTCTGTGCTCCGAGCAAGGCCCCAGGGAAGCGGGCGACGCTAATTTGGCAGCGTACCATAATTTCGTTGGCGATGCGTCAGGGCCGATCACCAGTAAAATCGGATGCCGGGAGATGCGCCCCCGATGCAGATTTTTTCGGGATTCTTGTTCAGGAACACACGACGACCGTAATAGCCCGGTCCGGCGCTTCCGGGTGGTACAATTAGGCACTCGATTCCAGCGTGGGGCGCCTTGAACGGGTGTTCTTTCCCGTGACTGTCAACTCAGAGAGCGCCAAGGTTTGAGTAGATACAAAAGAATCTTAGGGGATTCTGGACCTGCCGGACAAAAATGCGGACATTACCAGATTATCTGCGCACCGGAATGAAACTCGTCATCGTCGGGTGCAACCCAGGTGACCGTTCCGCTCGCGTGGGTCATTACTACGCTGGCCGCGGAAACGAATTCTGGCCGCTGCTCTATGAGTCCGGTATTTTGCCGGAACCGCTGGAACACCGCGACGACAAGAGAATGATCGAATTCGGTATCGGACTTACCGACCTGGTCAAGCGGCCCACACGCGGAGTCGAGGAATTGCGGCGCGAAGAATTCGCCGAGGGACGCATCGTCCTGAGCCAGAAGCTGGAGCAGTTCGCGCCGCAGGTAATCGCCTTCAACGGCAAGGGCACCTTTGAGAATTTCGCGCAACGGCCCTGCAGCCTGGGTCTTCAAAAGGGACAGCTGTATGGCGCGCAGGTATTTGTTTTGCCGTCAACCAGCGGGCAGAATGCCACCGGCCGCGCCCTAAAACTTCGCTACTTCCGCCAGCTCGCCAAGTTGCTTGCAAAATTGCAGAAGAAGACTCCATCCGTGGCGCCGAGTCGCGATTACGCTCAGCTTCAAGCGAAGAGCTGATTCTGCGGTGTCCGGTGTCCCGGGGGGACGTCACAAGGCAGCCCGCTGCTTCAGAAAAAATAACCTTTCGGTGGGCTAAAGAGTCTGTGTGAGATATCGAGAATCTTTGTGGGTCGTGGCTTTAGCCACGACATTAGACCTGCAAAATCAGCCCGGCTTTACAGGCCGCGGGAAAAGTCCCTCAACGCGTCATTCCGAGCGCAGCGAGGAATCCCTCTGTGGTTTAAATTCAAGAAAAGAGGGATTCCTCGGCACGAAGCGTGCCTCGGAATGACGGCGTTTCGAATTTTTCCGCAACCTGTTTAGCCGCTGACGTTCCAATTTCGCAGTTCTTACGAAGACTCTAGAGAGCGGCCCTCCGCAAGCGTAACCCTTGCGCAACAGAAAGTTCTAGTTCTTAAGGAGAGCAAGCAAATCATGGCGAGAGCGAAGCTCAAATTTTTGCACAAGCCGAATTGCACGACGTGCCGCAAAGCCAGGGCCTTTTTGGAGAAGCGGAATGTGGAATTGGAGACGCGTGATCTCGGAAAAGACCGATTGTCCCTTGCCGAACTGGACCAATTGATTGGCAAGCGGGACCATCGAAAATTCCTGAACTCGCGCAACGAACTTTACCGCACGCGAAAGATGGGCGAAAATCCACCTTCGCGCGACGAAGCCCTGCAATTGATGGCGGCCGAGCCAAACTTGATCCGGCGCCCCGTCACGCTGCGCGGGTCTGAAATTGTGCTGGGCTACGACGAGGATGCGTTGAGTCAAATTGCGAAGTAGGCTTTGAAAGTCGAGGGTGAAGCGGCTGCATGAACATCAATGAAAAAATCATCCTCTCGCAGGGGGATTTGACCGAGATGGATGTGGACGCCATCGTCAATGCGGCGAATAATGATTTGCAACTCGGCGGGGGCGTGGCAGGGGCGATCCGGCGCAAGGGTGGCGATGTGATCCAGTCCGAATGCAACAAGATAGGAAGCATTCCCATCGGAGGCGCGGCGATTACGTCGGGCGGCAAGCTGCGCGCGCGCTACGTGATTCACGCGGCCAGCATGCAGCTGGGAGGAGAAACCACGGCGCGTGCGTTGCGATCCGCGACCGCACATTCTCTGCGGATCGCTTCGGAACGCAAGCTGCGCTCGATTGCGTTTCCCGCGGTGGGAACAGGAATTGCCGGGTTTCCGCTGCCGGAGTGCGCGCAGATCATGCTCCACGAGGTGGTCGAATATCTGAAAACGCCTACTTCCCTTGAAAAAGTTTACTTTGTATTATTTGATGCCGCCGCGCTCGAAGCCTTCGAGAAGGTCTGGGCGGAAATGGCGGCACGCGATGAATTGGGCGAAGCGTCTCCCCAGGCGGGCCGGCCATGACCGACCTCACGGAAAAAGTTCGCGCTGAACTGGCGCGCTACGAGCACCCTCTTTTCGTTTTTGACGCGCGCCCCGCCGCCGAAGGCGTCGAAGTGGAAATCCGCTACGCGCCACCGGAGCCACAAGTGCACGTCTATGTCTTTCTGCTCCGCCCGCGCGAAATTGAAAACGGGCAGTTTCCCTGGACGTTTCAGAAGCAGCTCTACGACTGCCTCCACGATTTCATCATTGAGATGTTTACGTGCAATCCCCAGCGGCAAGACGCATGACGCCGATGGCCTCGTCGGCGGCCGGGCAGGATAATCCCCTGGCGGCGATTCTAGCAGCGCGCATCCGCGATGGCGGCCCGATACCTTTTGCGGAGTTCATGCGCGAGTGTCTGTACCATCCCGAACACGGCTACTATTCCCGCACGCGCGCCGGGCGCTTCGGGGACTACTACACCAGCGTGGACGTTCATCCGATTTTTGGGCGCCTGCTTGCCAGGCAGCTTGCAGAAATGTGGGGGCTGCTCGGATCGCCGCGGCCGTTTCAGGTCGTGGAAGCCGGAGCCGGTGTAGGTCGTCTAGCCGGACACATTTTGGATTTCGTGGAGCGCACGTTTCCGGACTTTTATGCGGCGCTTGAGTACGTCGCCGTTGAGCGTTCCGCAGCACGGCTTGCGTTGCAAGCATCGGGCCTCGCTTCCCATGCAGCCGCGGGGCGCGTTTCCCCCGCTACGGAAATTCCAGCCATCATCCCCGCCGGATGTATTTTTTCAAACGAATTGATCGACGCTTTGCCCACGCACCGTGTATCGATGGAGGGCGGCGCGTTGCGAGAATACTTCGTAGGTATCGATGGCGGCCGCTTCGTTGACGTGCTGCTCGATCCTTCCACGCCCTTGCTGGCGGAATATTTTCGCGAGCAGGGAATCGCGTTGACGGAAAGCCAGCAAGCGGAAGTTTGCCTGGAAGCATGCCGCTGGATCGAAAACGCGGGCCGTGCTCTGGGACGCGGCTTCGCCATCACTGTTGACTACGGCCATGAAGCACCTGCCCTCCACAACGAACAGCACAATCGCGGGACGTTGCTCGCCTACCGGGATCATACCGTCACGGAAAATATTCTCGATGCCCCGGGGGAACAGGACCTAACCTCGCATGTGAATTTCACGGCCCTGGATCACTGGGGGCGCCGCGAGGGACTCGAGCGCGCGGGGCTCGTGACGCAATCGGAATTCCTGGTTGCGCTGGGCCGCGCGAATGAATTCGCGGATTTGTACGAACCGGGGCAATCCGAAATTGAAAAACTCCGCGCCCGGCTCCTGCTCAAAAATCTGATTCATCCGGAAGGTTTGGGAGAAAAATTCCAGGTCCTCATTCAGCGCAAGGGAATCGGGAGCATGCCGCTGACGGGTTTGGCGGGATATTGACGGGGCTCACGCCCCGGTTTCTGAGTAAGCCTTCTTTAACGACTTTTCCGCTTCCGCCTGAGCGCCGCCGGTGTCATCCCCGGTTTGTTTCGCTTTGCTGTATTCATTGACTGCGCGTGTACGATCGCCCTGAATGTCGTAAATTCTTCCGATATAAATGTGCGACCACACCTCGGTCCACCTCGTGGTCAAATCTGCGGTGGCGTCCAGCGCGTCGCGGAAGGATTGCGCCGCGGCGGCGTAATTTCTCTGGTAGAAGAATGCTTCGCCCATGCGGAAATCCGCCAGGGCATTCGAGCGGTCCTGCTCGAGCGCGCGTTGATATTGCTGCACGGCGTCGTAGTAACGGCCCTGCTCGGCAAGGGTTTCCCCGCGAGCGATCATTCCGCGGACGCGCAGCCGCTGGCTCGATTTCAGGATGTAATCATGCGGGTCCAGGATGATGCCGTTTGGTTTCGGCCGCCCGAACGTCTCCACGGAAAAGGATGATTCCTTACCGGAAATATTGACGGTCTTGAATTCGGGATTGCCCTCGGTTTGAACCTCCATCTCCACGTCCATGCGGAAGAAATCGAGGTCCTGCTTCACCTTCCCGACAATGCGGAATCCTTTCTTGGTGCGGTAAGTTACATATTCGAGCGTGAATTCCGGAACCCCCGTGGAACGCAGCCACTGCGTAAAAAAGGGACGCAAACTGACGGGTTCCGGAGCAACCAATGGAGCGTTGCCGATGGCGTGGACCTCAGGAGCTGGCGGCTGCATGACGCGCCCCTCGGCCATGGTCTCGAAATCCTGGATGCGGGCTGTCTTGCCGGCATAGCGCGCGTAGAAATCTTTCAGCAGCGCAGTGAAGTTTGCGTCGCCGATCATCGCGCGCAGCATATGAAACACCATCGCGCCCTTGTTCACCACGACCGAGAAATATTCCTCGGACTCAGGCCCCAGCCTGCCGGAATCGGCGATGGTGGCGGCATCGTCGAACATCAGGGCGCCCACCGCAAAATCCTCGAGCGCTTTGTTCAGGCCCTCTTTGCCGGAAGTCTGCTCGACGTAAAGTCCCTCCGAGTACCGCGCCAGTCCGTCGGTAACCCATGCGTCGGATGGGCTAGCGGCCATGACTTGCGCGCCCCACCATTGCTTGGCTGCAAGATTTGCGAGCAGGCGCTCGTTGGGCTTCTCTAGCCACTGGTGCGCGCTCACCAGCAGCAGGCCCGGCGCCGCGAAGCCGTCGACGGTCCCGTCCAGAATCTGCGCGACCTTGAGCGTGGGGTCAGGTAGCGCGCCGAATTCCCCATTATAGAAATCGATAATATGCGCCAGGGAGTCTGCATAGGCCTGCGCGGTGCCCGCAGCCGCCGGCGGCGTGTACACCGAAAAGCTCAGGCCCTCCGCGCGCACAGGGCTTAGCTGCAGCGGCGCCATGACGAATGTTCCCGCCGCCTGCGGCTTATCCACGCGGAAGGTATACAACATGCGCTCATTTTCCATTGAAGGAGGCGGTGGCGCAGCATTGGGAGATACAGGGGCCGCGCCAGACCGCGCATTCCCAATGGGAGCATTCCCGATGACAGGGGGCGCGGAATATTTGGGAGTGACCGACGCGGGCGGGCCACTGGATGTCCCGGTGCCGATAACGGCCATCGTTCCGGGCACTTCCAATTGAAACGTTCCGGTAAAGCGGTTCGATGGGAAGCCGGTCAGCGGGAACCAGCGCGCCGGCAGCAACAAATAGCCACCCTCTTTGCCAAAGTAAGATAGCCGGACGCCTTGCGAAGGATCATTGACGCGGCTCGAAAGCGGACCACTATAGTCAAACTCTAGCGTGACGCTTCCTCCCGTTTGGACCAGCTCGGGGAGCGTGATGGTCAGCTTCATGGAGGAGTTGTCATCCCGGTCGAACGACACCGGCCTTCCCGCGGTGTCGCGAACCGAACTCACTCTCAGGTTTGGATTGAGTTCAACTTCCACGATACGCGCGGCATCACTTGCGGTGAAGGTAACTTTGGCCTGAGCGTTCATCACCTGACCGACGGCATCGAGAGAAGCATGGATTTCGTAGTTGGTCGCGCGGAACGCAGCGGTGGGAGCCGTCTGGACAGGTGCCACGCCGCGCCCGGGGCCTTGCGGTTGCCCGGGGGATTGGGCAAGTCCAGGGATTGACAGGCATGCCAGTCCCATCAGGAAGAAGAGAAGTCGGAGCTTCGGCATGAGTCTCAGGTGCCTTTCAAAATGACCGGCCACTAGCATCAATAGGATACCAACAGGGGCCACAGAGTTGCCAGCCCCGTGCAGTCTGGTGTGTTTCCTATCTTGCCTCGGCCGAACGGGCCTTGCCATCCGACGACGCCAGCATCGCGGTGATGATGTCCGCTGCGCGGTCAATGGCGCCCGGAGGTCCCAGTTTTTCTCTCACTTCCGCCAAACCTTGCAAAATTTGTGCGCGGGCTTCCGGAGAATCGAGCAGGTGAATCGCTTCTTTTGCGACTCGTTCAGGAGTGAAATCGTTTTGTACCAGTTCCGGGACGACTTTCCTTCCGGCGATCAGATTGACCATGCCAAACATGGGGGTGCGCACCAGCCAGCGCGCGATGGCGGCAGTGAGAGGCGCGAGGCGGTAGACCACAATCATTGGCGCGTTCATCAACGCAGCTTCAACGGTCGCGGTTCCGCTGGAGACAATTGCCAGATCGGCCGCACCCAGGGCATCGTAGGCCGCATCTTCCACCACGCTTACTGGCACGTCCGATCGAAGGTAGCCCGCAATCTGAGATTTGCCCATGCCCGGAGCAAGCGCCAGCACAAACTGAACAGAATGGCTCTTCCCAATTAGATGGCAAGCCTCCATAAGAGGTGGCATGTGATGTGCGATTTCCCCTGAGCGGCTGCCCGGCAATAGCGCCACGATGGGTTTAGCCGCGTCCAGCCCGAGGGAAACTGCGAATTCCGAGCGCGACCTCCGGGCGGCGACGTTTCCCACCAGGGGATGCCCGATAAAGTCCGCCTTTACGCCGCGCGAGCGATACCATTCCTGTTCGAACGGGAAAATGCACAGCCCGCGCGCGAAACGCCGGCGCACCAGGTTGGCCCGCCACGGCCGCCAGGCCCAGAATTGCGGGCAAACGAAATAGACGTTCTGGACTCCCTGCCGCTTTAGCGCCCGGGCGAGGCGCAGATGAAATCCCGGGAAATCGGTGAGGATCGCCAGGCGCGGCTTCCGCCGAAGGGACTCCCCCAGAAGGCGTTTCCACACGCGGTTGAGCGCCGGATATTTTTTTGCGATTTCGACGATGCCGACCAGCGATACTTCGGAGCAATCGGCTATCAGTTCGACTCCGGCATCGCGCATGCGCGGCCCACCCATGCCGAAAAGTTGCACGTCCACGCGCTTGCGCAACGCCAAAGCGAGTCGCGCCGCGTACATGTCCCCGGAGGCTTCACCGGCGGAGATGAGAATTTGTGTGGGAGGCATGGTTTCCGTAGGACAGGCACTCTTGCCTGTCCCTGCTGATGGTGCTTCAACATGCGGAGACAGGCAAGAGTGCCTGTCCTACAAAGAACTACCAAATTCGACTAATCGTTGCCGGGCAGAGAAGCGCCAGCCTCGCTTCCAGCCGGTTCAAAGGAAGCGCGCATTTCCTGATCCTTGTACTGAAGCTGATACAGGCGGTAATAAATCCCGCGCAGCGCCAGCAGTTGCTGGTGCGAGCCCTGCTCGCGCAGTTTTCCCTTGTGGAAGACGAGGATGCGGTCGGCATGCTGAATGGTACTGAGCCGGTGCGCGATGATCAGGGCCGTGCGGCCTTCAATCAGGCGGTCGAGCGCTTCGCGGATCAGAACTTCGGTTTTCGTATCCACGCTCGATGTCGCTTCGTCGAGAATCAGGAAGCGCGGATTGTGCGCGAGGGCCCTCGCGAAGCTGACCAGTTGCCGCTGGCCCACGGAAAATGTGGCGCCACGCTCGGTCACGTTCGTATGGATGCCGTCCTGCAAGCTATCCAGCAGGGAGCCGAGTCCCACTTCACGCAATGCCGATTCGACTTGGGCGTCAGTGATTTCCTCATTGCCCAGGCGCACGTTCGATTCCAGTGTGCCTGTAAACAAGAACGGGTCTTGTAGCACGATGCCAAATTGTTTTCGTAGTTGATGCACGTCGTAGCGATGGATGTCTATTCCATCAAGGAGGATTTCGCCGCGCTGGATATTGTAGAAGCGTAGCAAAAGTTGGATCAGCGTGGTCTTCCCGGCACCGGTATGGCCGACGATGGCCAGGGTCTGCCCCGGCGCGATGTGGAAGGAAACGTCGCGCAACACCCAGTCTTCGTCCTTGGGCTGTGCGCCGCCATGGTAGGCAAACCAGACGTTGCGAAATTCGATTTCGCCGCGCGGGGAAATAAGCGGGAGCGGAGTTTCCGCGGGCGGCGCGGGCAATGGCTCATCCAGCAGCTTGAAGATGCGTTCGCACGCCGCCATGGCCGATTGCAGGATATTGAATTTCTCACTCAAATCCTGGATGGGGCGGAAGAATTGCTGCGCATACTGCATGAATGTGATCAACACGCCGACGTCCACCACGCCGGCGATGGTGCGCAATCCGCCATACCAGAAAACGATGGCGATCGCCGCCGTGCTGAACAACTCCACGGCCGGGAAGAATACAGCGAAGGCCAGAATCGCGTCTTTATAGGCTTCCATGTGGATGCGATTCAACTCGGCGAACTGCTCCTTCGATTTTCGCTCGTGGCTGAATAACTGCACCACGCTCATGCCGCTGATATGTTCCTGCAGGAAGGCGTTGATGCGAGCGATGGCCGTGCGAATGCGCCGGTTGGCGTCCCGCACGCGGTCACGGAAAATCCAGGTGGAAATCATGATCAGAGGCAGAACTGAAAAGGTTGCCAGCGCCAGCTTCCAGTTCATCCACATCATCACCGCGCCGATGCAAAGGAGCATGACGGCGTCATTGGCCATCGCGGCGATGCCCGCCGCAAACAAGTCGTTGAGGGCGTCCACGTCGGTGGTGACGCGTGTGACCAGGCGACCCACGGGGCTGCGGTCAAAGAAACTCACCGGCAGGCGTTGCATCCGCTCGAAGATTTCCTTGCGCAAATCGTAGAGCGTTTGTTGGCCCACATTTTGCATGAGGCGTACCTGCAGATACTGCACACCGAAACTCAGGAGCAACGCAGCGAGAAAACCAAGTGATACCAGACTGACGCCGCGCAAAGCATCCGCCGCAGGAAGCGTATGATTTGTGCCGGGGACGATGTACTTGTCCACGCCGTACCCGAACAGGTAGGGTCCCACTGCGCTTAGGGGACCGAACAGCAATGTCAGCACGATCGCGGAAACAACGCTCCAGCGATACGGCCGCAAATAGGTCATCAGCCGCCGCAAGAGCTGCGAGTCGTAGGCTTTTCCTAGAGCTTCCTCTTCGCGGAAGTCGCTCATTCCCGTTCCAGTTCCTCCTCGAGGAGTTGCTTGTTGTACAGGTCCGCGTAATAGCCGCCGCGTGCCAAGAGCTCCGCGTGTGTTCCGCGTTCGACGATGCGCCCATCGCGCAACACCGCGATCTGATCGGCGTGTTTCACGGTGGAGACGCGGTGGGAAATAAGAACCGTCGTCCTTTGCCGCAGAATTGCATCCAGGCGGCGCAGAATTTGTTCTTCGGTCCCCGTATCCACGGCGGAAAGGGAATCGTCCAAAATCAAGATTTTGGGGTCGCGAATTACGGCGCGGGCAATGGCCGTGCGTTGTTTCTGGCCGCCGGAAAGAGTGATTCCTCGCTCGCCGACCATAGTATCGAACTTGGCAGGGAACTCATTGATTTCCGCGGCGATGCTGGCGACTTCGGCGGCGTCCAGAATTTGCCGATTGCTGGCTTCATCGACGCCAAAGGCCACGTTTTCGCGCAGGGTCTCGCTGAACAGAAAGGTGTCCTGCGGGACGTAACCCACTGCCCGCCGCAAAGTTTCAAGCGGCCATTCGCGAATCGGCCGGCCATCGATCAGCAGAGTCCCCGGGGGCGCGTCCCAGAGCCGCGCGATTAGCGCAGCCAGCGTGGATTTCCCGCTGCCCGTGGGGCCGACGATCGCGAGGATCGAGCCCGCCGGAACATGCAGGGAAATGTCGTGCAATACAGGCTTGTTGACTTCCCCTGATCCATTGGCTTTTGTCCCGTCCGTGTCGCTTCGCACGGTCGGATACGTGAAGGTCAAATGCCGGAATTCAATTTCTCCGCGGATGTCCGCAGTTTTCGAGCCGGCGGCTTCCGCGTCGCTGATCTTCGGCTCGGAATCGAGGATGTAGTTCAGGCGGCCCATGGAAGCCCCACCGCGTTGAAATATGTTGGTCACAAATCCCAACGCGATCATGGGAAAGATCAGGCGCGTCATAAAGGTGTAAAACGCGATGAGTTCCCCGAGCGTGATCCGGTTGAGAATTACGAGATGGCCTCCCTGCCACAGCACGAGAATAAACGTCAGTCCAATCAATGTCTGAAGCAGGGGCATAAACAGGCTCCAGAAGTAGATCAGGCGCAGGTTGCGATCAATATATTCGCGGTTCGGTCCGTCGAAGCCGCGAATTTCTGCGTCCTCCTGGCCATACGCCCGCACGACGCGCACACCCGCCAGATTTTCCTGCGCTTTTGCGGAGAGCACGGCCAGGGAGGCCTGGATCTTTCCGTAGAGCGCGTGAATCTGCTGGCCGAAGACCCAAACCACGATGGCCACCACAGGAACGGGAAGCAGAACGTAGATGCTGAGTGTCGCCGAAATCCAGAACATCAGGACGACGGCCAGGACCATCGTGGCAATCGTGTTGGCGGTGTACATGATCCCCGGACCCAGCACCATGCGCACCGAGTTCAAATCGTTGGTACATCGCGACATCAGCTCTCCCGTGCGATTTCGCACGTAGAATTCCGGCTCCATTACGACCAGCTTGTTCAACAGGTCATTCCGCAGGTCGTATTCGATGTCCCGGGAGAGTCCGATCAGAATTTGCCGCGTTGCGTAAGAAAAGACTCCCTGGACCGCGCAGATGATGATCAGAGCGGAACAGAATACCTCGAGCGTTAGCGCATTCCGGGGATGGTAATAAGGTAGCAGGAAGCCCAGCGAAATCTGCGTTAGCCGGCCAAGCTGAGCCAGCGGGGTTTCTGCGCCCTTCAAGCAATCGACGATGGCGCCAATGATCAGGGGAATCAGCGTTCCCGTGATGCCCATCCCAATCTGGGTGATCATGCCGATGACCACTTCGCCTTTGTGCCGGGCCACATAGGGCATCAAGCGCATGAGCTGCGCCCATCCGGAGACGCGCGTGGGCCTCGCCTTCAATGCCGGACTTGCAAATGTATTTGCCGCTGCGCTCATCTGAGAGTGGAGTATGGAGTCTCGAGCGTGGGTGCCTCGCCCAAGTACCTTTCCTGAGACGCGTCAAGCGATTGATAGCGTTTCGCCCTTGAGTTCCACCGGACCACGATGGATTGACCTGCCGGCTCACCCGTGCCGGACTCTTGCCCGCCAGCTTCAAAATTCGCCGGCGTGAATTTCATTTCCAAGCCTTGCTTCGTATCCGGCTTAAATTCCAGCTTCCAACCGGCCACCCGAGCCGCGGGCGAGCCACCCAGATACCCGTTGGGGTTCTTTAGATGCTCATCGCAAAGCAGCACTTCAGTCCACTGGCCATTATGCTCCTCCAAAATGGCCGCCCGCGTTATAAAAATCGGCACAGAATTGACAACGTCTGCCGGCTGCGTGCCGGCGAATCTATCGATAACCAAGAGTTGCTCCAAATCGTTTCGCGCCAGATTCCCGTGGGCGAGCACTTCCGCCTGCTTGCCCAGGGCGGTTTCTGCCACGCTCCGCGTTTCCTCCGCCATCCTCGCCGCGTCACCCGTCGCAGCTTCACTTACGACTTCCGGTGGCTGAGCCGAGTGGCAGCCCGCCAGCAAAATCACCGTGAGGCCGATCTGCAGCGCCAAGGTCTTCCGCGGGGTTCGGATCTTCATCGTTGGCCACAACTACAGGCTCGGAAACGCCAGCGTGATCTCCACGACCCGCCCGGTATCCCGCGCGCACAGCACTTCCATTACCTGTGGGACGCTCGAACCGGCCCAGTCAAATTGATAATACAACAACGCCAACTCCTGGCCGTTCTTGGTTGCCGGGCCGCTCGAATTGGGTTCGCCATAGAGACCCACGATGTGGTCTTGCGAATCTCCGATGCGCAGACCGAGTCCGGTCATCCAATTCTTCGCATTCAGAAATTCCGCGGGCTTCTGATCGCATTTGCCGTCTTGCAGGCCCAGAGTTGTGATGGTGACGCTCTGGATCAGGGACTTGTTGTCCAGTTCGAGACGGATGGCGCGCCCCGAACAGCCGTCGCGCCACTCCTTGACTCCAGAATCTTTATCTTCGCCAAGATTCTTTGCCTTGAACCTTTTCTCCGCCACAGCGAAGGTATCACGCCCGGGGCGGAGCCCTGCAAGCAGCGTTTCATTGGCGCGGCGCGCGTCGGATTGCGCGGCGCTGCGCGATTGCTTCGGCGCGCCCGCAGCCAGCACGACAAGGCTAGCGCAAAGCCAGAATTTCATCGAGCCGCGCTTCAAAGTTTTCCTCTCCCTCAGACCACAAGCGAACGCGCTCCACGGGCATGGCTTCTTCCACCGCGCGCATCCAACCCATCAATTTCTGGATATTCTCTCTCGTTTTCTCCTGATATTCGCGCAAATTTCTCGGCTGCGACATCCACATCAGAAATCGCGCCTCATCGGGATGTTCCGGCTGCGCCACCCGGGAGGTTTCGGCCGCCAGCAATCCCGCGTGGCCCGTAAACAAATGCTCGAAGCCGAGGTCGGCCATGAAGTGTCCCCACTCGGCGGCCACGCCTCCATCGTACCGCAGGCCGTGACAAAAAAGATTGAGCCGCTCGGGATTTTTCTTCCAACTTGCGGTTTCCATCTCGCGAATCCACAGGTCCCATCGCGCCGCCACTTCGTAGGCCACATCGTCGGAGTGGTGCTCCCGCGCGATGTGAGCAATCTCCGCCGGCTTCAGCATCTGGCCGCGCAGATCGAATTCATCAATGGGCGTTTCCGTGGAATCCACGGCGCGGACGATAAGTTCCGTGAACCCCAGCGGCCCGCTGGACACAGGCACGGTTGCCAGGAAATGTTCAAAATGCGTGAGCATATTCGCGTCATCGAAACCGCGAATCCACAGGCTGGCATAGGCGCGATTGGGCATCGCACCATTATACAGATTTCGCCTCTGGGAACCGAAAAGCGGCCGGTGCCAGATGGCGGGTGAATTCGCCGTGAGCGGACTTCACGACCAAGAAGCAATGAACGTTCATCTCCGAGCAGGCGACGATTCGAGAGTTTATCCCATGTCTTCCACAGCGAGTGTCGCTGCCGGCTTCTTCGCTGGTGTCGTCGTGATCACCACCACGCCGATCAGAACCAATACAGTCCCCACAATAGATCGTAGGCCAATCGTTTCGCCGCCCAAGAAATATCCAATCAGCACGGCCACAACTGGATTCACGTACGCGTAGGTCCCGACTTTTGTTGGCGATTCATGGTGAATCAGCCACACGTAAGCAGTAAAACCGACGATGGATCCTGCGACAATCAGGTAGAGCAACGACAGCCACGCTCCTCGTGAAACGGTCGACGGGCTAAAATTACGAAATTCTCCTAACGCGGCGGACGTGAGAGCCAACAACGCTCCTCCGGCGAGCATTTGCGCCCCCGAGCTCATGACCTTGGACAGTGGAAGTGGCAGTTTGCGCATAAGCGCCGACGCTACCGACCAGCTCATCGATGCAACGATCAGCGCCACGGCGCCCGCCCTGTCGATCGGCGCGCCGAGGTTCAAGGAGTGGCTCATCAGCACCGCAACTCCGCCAATCCCAATCAAGAGGGCCAAGGTTAGGCGGACGGTGAGCCTCTGCGATCCCAGGAAGATGATTTCCGACAGCGCCATAAACAGTGGGATCATGGCCATCATGACCGCGGCAATGCCCGAAGGCACACGTTGCTCGGCCCAGAACAACAGCCCGTAGTCGAGGACGAAGATCAGCAGACCGAGGAAGAATGCTGACATCCATTGTTGCCGGCTCGGTGGGCGCTCGCCCTGCGTGATCATCCAGCCGCAAAGAACGAGTCCAGCAACCAAGAACCGCATCGCGGCTAGAAGAAACGGTGGAACTTCGCGGACGCCAACACGGATTGCGAGATATGTGGATCCCCACACAAAATAGATAATCGCGAAAGCTAGCAGGGTCTTCCACGTCGGGCGACGGGTTTTGGCTTCCATAGCAGGTGCCTGACAGCACTCTACCAATTCCCTCAAGTAATCGGCAATACCTCCCGGATTGCGCCGTATCCGGAAGCAATCCACGCGGCAGCCTAATACTCACATCGGAAACTCACCTGCCACTCGGCGCCCAGTGAGGGGGGCTACTTTTTTTCTTCGGGATTGCCTTCAGATATTTTGTCAGCGAGAGGAGACGGAGCGGGGTTGGTTGGTGCTGCAGGGGGAGCGGCGATTCCCGCAAGCCGCTGGCGGAGATTTTCGCCAATGTCACCAAACACATTGCCGCAGACTGCTTTGAGCCTCTGCTCAGTGGTGGCCGCCAGTTGCTCGATGAGCCCTTCGGATTGCTGATTGAGTTTGCTAACCGTGGTCAACAGCCAGGAATTAGATGCATTTTCGAGACGCTGTTTGTGCTCCTCCATGGCGCGCGTGCCATGAGATTGCAACGAGTTCTTGAACTGGTTGTCGAGAGCCTGGGTTTCGACGTGCAGGCTGGCCTTGGCAAGATCAATTTGGGATGCCAGTTCCTGCTTGCCCTGCTCCAGGGTTTGATCCTTGTGCTGTGCCAGGATGCGCTGATACTCCGCCGCGAAGGCCCGGGCATCGCTTTCGAGCTTTGAACGGACCTGGGTCGTATGCGCTTCCAGGTGGTTGGCACTCTGTTCGAACGCGGAGTCGGCCCTGACCTGAAATTGTTCCAGTTGTTCGCGCCCCAGCTGAGCTGCACGGTCTGTGAAATTTGCGGCGGTCGCATCGGCCGCTCCGGTCATCTCCTGGCGGGCTTTCTCGACAATGTCGCGGGCATTCTCCTGGGTCTGCGATTGCGCGTGCTCCACATAGCTGCGGCTGTAATGGTCCAGCTCGCTGGCGAACAAGCCTGAAAGTTCCCCGGCCTTTTCTCGCAAGTTCGCGGCCGCCTGATCGAGCCCTTTCTCCAGCGCCGATTGCATCTGCGTTTGAACTTTTTTCTCGTACCAGTCGGCGGACTTGAATAGCGCTTCAAACGTGCTGTGTGTCGTATCCGTGGCTTTGGTTTCCAGATCGCCAAGCCATTTTGCGGAAGCCGTGCGGGCGGATTCGCCGAACTCTTTCTCGACCTGAGCGAGGAGTTCCTTACTGCGTGCCACGGTCTCTTGCAGGTTGTGATCGGCGGCCTGCCAAATTCGATTTTGATGCTCCGCCAGGGCCTTTTCGGCCTGGTCCCGGTCGAGCGCGAGCTTGCCGAGCATTTCCGAGGCGCTGCTAATCTGCGGGGCCAGGCGCCGTTCGAGCTCGCCAGCGAGACGCTCGATGGTTTGCTGTCCCGCGGATTCCAGCACAGGCTGCAGACGCTCCGCCATCCCAGCAACGGCCGATTCCGCGTGGCGCTTCATCTCGTTGCTTTGGGCTTCGAGCAGCACTTCGCCGCGCTGCGTCCACTCTTGCGCCGATGAGTCGAGCAGAGAAGCGAATTCGCCTCGCCGGGCCTCGAGTTTTTCGAGGGATTGCTGCATCCGCGAAATCGTGGTCTCGCCCTTGGCCGTCTCCCAGTTGATCGACGCGCGCAGCGTGTCCAAAACGCTCTCGGCTTGCGCAGTCACTTGCGAAGATGAGCTCCCGATGGCGTTGATTCGTTGCTGTAATTGCTGTTCGATCTGTCTGGCGGCGTCTTCGCTGTTCTTGGCGAGGCGCTCCGCTGCGCGGCGCGCAGCATCCTCCAGGGAGGACTCTATTTTTTCGTTCCACCGCATGGCTGCCCCGTTGATATCGGCTTCGAGCAGCCCGCGCCATCCGGCTTCCGCAATTGACGTGGCGGCGGATATCTGATCTCCCAGCCGCTTGGCAGCCTGTTCCAGATCCATAAGCCGCGCCTGGGCGTCGGCGGCGCGCTGGTTCATCAGCCCTTGCCAGCGTTCCATTTCACCGGCAGCAGCATCGGCTGAACTTTTCCTCAGGTGCTCAATTGCGGTACGCACTTCGCCAGCATTCGAGCCCAGACTGCCGCTAAAATTTTGCAACTTTTCCGTGGCGGCGAGCAGCTGACCCTGAATCTGTTGATCAAAGTCCGCACGTCGCGCGCGTTCCACTTCCGCGAGTTGGGCGTCAATTTGCTGCCGCGCTTCGAGGATGCGGCGGTCCAGTTCGCGCGACCATTCCGCGCGCATGGCCGCCACACTGGCATCCCGATCCTCTTGCATGCGCTGTCGTGATTCGCTCTGGACACGCTCAATATGGGCAGCCAGGGCAGTTTCGACGGATTTCTCCGCGGCATCCTTGAGCTGTGTTTGCAGCACTGCCAGCAGCGTTCGTGTTTCCGCCGCCACCGACCGTGTTGCGCTTTCGCGGACCGTGCTCTGCACCTGCTGCTTGGCCTCCGCGACCAGGCGCGCGACCTGCCGGGCAAGCTGCAACGAAGACTCAGCCCCGGCTGGCAATGGCAATACGCGGACATTGTCCCCAGCGGGTTCAGGCTCCAACGGTGTTGGAGTCACCCTTGTGGTCAATTCCGAAACGGCAGGCCCGGCGCTGAGATTTTCAGCTGGCGCGGGAATTTCGGCGCTGGAAGCTGATTCGGGGAATGGAAACCAATCTCCCGGCGGGAAAGCGATGCCCCACACGTTGCCCGGAACCTCCAGCTCAACGCCAATCTGAAACAGTTCGCGAACAGTTCGCGGACGCTGTATCCAGGTGACGCGCCCTCGCACACTACGTGGCTCACGGCTGGGTTCGTTATGGGGCACTTCAAAAGTGACCCACATATTCTTCAAAACATAGTGTTTCGACTGGTATCGGCAGCCGTGGCAATTAATGATCAGGGTGGAAGTGCGCTCCTGGAAGGGCCTGCCAAGCGCGTCCACACCTGTCACAGTGAGCGGAACGGCTTGCACGATGCGCGTGCTGCGCCGCTTCTGTGGTTCCTTCTCAGGATGAAGATTTGAATCTGGCACGAAAACACCCCACGGACAATTTTCAAGACTAACATTGCGCTCAGTGGCAGTCGAGCGCATAGAAGCCCATATTCGTATGAGTTACGCCCCGTCGGGGTGGCTCAGTTTAAGTTGCGATATAGGTCGGGCGCTGGTATTAGCCCGCGATCGTCTCGACGTGACGCCTCCGGGGACTGGAAAGGCTGGGCGCCTTCGGCCGGGGACTGTACTACGAAAATCGGCGGAGAGCCAGAGACAGTTGATTCGTCCCTTCTGCGCTCCTGTCACAGCGCCCCTCACCGCGGCGCAATGGAAACGATCGACGGCTGCGGCGCCTTCTCCGGCAGCTCAAACTCACTTGGTTTGCAACAGGCGGAATCGAGCTTGGCCAGTTCACGGCGCATGTCCGGCCGCTCGCGGAGATGCGTCAACGTCTCTTTCAGGATGGAGGAGGCGGCAGGGTCCTGCGGCGTGAGCAGGCGGTAGTGCATCCAGCGGCCCTGTCGCCGCGCCGCGACGATGCCCGCGCGGCGGAGATAGGCCAGGTGGCGAGAGATTTTCGGCTGGCTGATTCTCAGGATCTCCACAAAGAAGCAGACGCAGATTTCGCGGTCGGCGATGAGGTTGAGCAGGCGGAGCCGCGTGGGATCGGCCAGGGCGCGAAAGAGCAGGTCGAGGGCCAAGGGCTTTTTGGTTCCGAGCATGACCCAAAAGTATATATGGCTTGACAGATATGAGCAAGCCCGGATACGATCTATACATTCGCATAAGCGTATGTATATTTTGCGATGCGGGAGGATCAAATGACAACAGAAGCGATGAGAATACGCAAGGCCCACGTGGCCATCCACGTGAAAAATGTTCCGGCGAGCATCGAATTCTACAGAAAGCTCTTCGGGATCGAGCCCTCCAAGGTGCGGCAGGGGTACGCGAAATTCGATGTTTCCAATCCTCCACTCAATTTCACGCTGAACGAAGGAATAGGCGGAGAACATGGCAGTTTGTCGCACCTGGGCCTTCAGGTCGAGTCAACCGAAGATGTCCTGGCCATGCGCCGGCTATGGAGCGAGCGGGGGCTACTTACGCGCGACGAAATGAAAACTGAGTGTTGCTACGCATTGCAGGATAAGTCGTGGGTTCGCGACCCCGATGGGAACGAGTGGGAAGTATTCGCCGTTCTCGAGGACAATCTTCCCGAAAAACCGGTCCTCGAAAAATCCTGTTGCGGCCCGGATTGCTGCGCGCCTGCCGCGCCGTGAAATTCTGTTGCTACCTGCGATGAGGTGATCGGATGCATAAACGCTACAACGTTTTGTTTCTCTGCACCGGGAATTCCGCCCGCTCCATCATGGCTGAGGCCATCCTCAACCGGAAGGGCATGCCCAACTTCATTGCCTATAGCGCGGGGAGCCATCCCGCCGGAGAGGTCAGGCCCGAGGCCCTGAAGCAGATTGCGGGTGCCCGCATGTCCGCCGAGGGTTTTCGCAGCAAGAGTTGGGACGAATTTGCAAAACTGGGCGCTCCACAACTCGATTTCGTTTTCACCGTGTGCGACAACGCCGCAAAGGAGGTTTGCCCAGTCTGGCCGGGCCAGCCTATGACCGCGCACTGGGGCGTTCCAGACCCTGCCGCCGTGGAGGGATCGCCCGAGCAGGTCGAGCGCGCGTTCCGGGAAGCCTTCATGATTCTCGACCGCAGAATTTCGCTCTTTCTGTGTTTGCCGCTTTCCACCCTCAGCCAACTTGCCATCAAGAAGGAAATTGATCGCATTGGGAAACAATAAGCATGACTAAGGCGACTTCGATAAGGATCACGCATGCTCAAGGCCAGGTCTGTGCCCCCATGATGCGCACTCGACTCTCATTCTTGGATCGCTACCTGACGCTGTGGATTTTCGTTGCGATGGGAGTCGGTGTTGGATTTGGGCATTTTATTCCTCAGACTGCGAATTTCGTCCAGCGTTTTCAGGTCGGGACAACGAACATCCCAATTGCTGTTGGACTGATCATTATGATGTATCCACCTTTGGCAAAGGTGCGTTACGAAAAGCTAGCCGAGGTTTTCCGCAATCGTCGCGTGCTTGCGCTTTCGCTCCTGCAGAACTGGGTGATTGGTCCTATCCTCATGTTCCTGCTTGCGATTACCTTTCTTCGTGGAGAGCCCGCGTATATGCGCGGCCTAATCTTGATTGGAATAGCGCGCTGCATCGCGATGGTCATTGTTTGGAACGAACTGGCTTCCGGGGACACGGACTATGCCGCTGGGTTGGTCGCTTTTAACAGCATCTTCCAAGTCGTTTTCTACAGCCTCTATGCGTGGGTGTTCATCACCGTCCTTCCCACATGGTTCCATCTTCCAGGAAGCGTAGTCCATGTCGGAATTGGCCAGATCGCCCAGAGCGTATTCTTCTACCTGGGGGTACCGTTCCTGGCGGGAATTTTCACGCGCTTCGTGCTGATACGCGCCAGAGGAGAAGAGTGGTATAGAACCCGGTTCATTCCGCGCATTAGTCCGCTTACCCTGGTGGCCCTCTTGTTCACGATCCTG
The DNA here is from genome assembly GCA_963705015.1 of Terriglobia bacterium. Classification (GTDB taxonomy): domain Bacteria; phylum Acidobacteriota; class Terriglobia; order Acidiferrales; family UBA7541; genus Palsa-360. Next base: position 1,447,120 of record CAVPIN010000002.1, on the reverse strand, counting down.
GTGATGTTCAGCCTCAAGGGGGATTTGATCGTCCGTCTCCCTTTTGACGTGCTTCGCGTTGCGTTGCCTCTGTTGATCTATTTTGCCGCGATGTTCCTCGTGAGTTTCTGGTTGGGGCGCAGGTTAGGCGCGGACTATTCGAAAACAGCGACGCTTTCTTTTACTGCCGCAAGCAACAATTTCGAGTTGGCCATTGCAGTAGCCGTGGCTGTTTTCGGCCTTAATTCAGGAGAGGCTTTTGTCGGCGTCATTGGCCCCCTTGTGGAAGTGCCTGCGCTTCTGGGGCTTGTGAATGTGTCGCTTTGGTTTCAGCGGCGTTATTTCACCGCGATGGACCATCCCTAGGATTTCTGCAAAGGCAAGGCACCCTAACATCTGGGCCTTCCGCGTTCGCCAACCGCTTTTCAGTGAGAAAATCCGATTAGTCCTCGACGATCGGGCGGTGCGTGAAGGTGCGCAGGCCTTTGCTGTAGCTGGCGACGGTTTGCCCGTTGCCAAAGAGTTTGTATTTGTATGTGGTGAGCCCTTCGACGCCCACGGGTCCTCGCGCGTGCAGTTTTCCCGTGCTGATGCCAACTTCTGCGCCCAGGCCGTACCGGAAACCATCGGAGAATCGCGTGGACGCGTTCTGAAATACGCCTGCGGCGTCCACGAACTCCATGAAGCGTGCCGCGACGTCATGACTTTCCGTCACGATGGATTCAGTGTGCCGCGAACCATATCGATTAATGTGCTCGATCGCTTCGTTGACGCCGTCCACCACTTTGATGGAAACGATCAGGTCGGAATACTCCTTCTTCCAATCCTCTTCGCTCGCGGGTAGGACCGCTTCGCCTCCGGCAAATTCCATTGTTCTGGGGCACCCACGCACCTCGACCCCGGCCGCGCGGTATTGCGCGATCATTTGCGGCAAAAATGCAGCCGCGATATCGCGATGCACTAGCAAGGTTTCCAGCGCATTGCAGGCTGCGGGATATTGAACTTTGGAGTCCAGGGCAACATCGAATGCCTTCCGCATATCAGCATCGCTGTGGACGTACACATGGCAGATGCCTTCTCCGTGGCCGAGCACGGGGATCTGGCTGTGCTCGGTGACGTAGCGGACAAATTCGTTGGATCCTCGCGGCACGATCAAATCGATTTCGTCATGCAGAGTGAGAATCTGCGCCACGTCTTCGCGCGTGTGGAAAAGAATGACGGAGTCCGCCGGGATGTCGGGAAAGGTCGAGAGCGCGTCACGCCATATTGAAACCAGTGTGGAGTTTGTCTCCGTCGCTTCCGTGCCGCCCTTCAGGCAAACCGCATTACCCGATTTCAATGTCAGGGACGCGATCTGCGGCACAACGTCGGGACGCGATTCGAACACGACGCCCACGACGCCGAGCGGGCAGGTCTCCTTGTACAACAACAATTGGTCGTCAAGCTCCATCGCGGATAATCGACGATGCAGAGGGTCAGGCAAAGCCGCTACTTCGCGCACGCGTTCGGCCATTTCCGCAATCCCGCGCTCGGTGGTCCGCAATCGCGCAAACAGGGCGCGCGACATTTCGCCGCGCTCGACGGCTTGGGTTGCCGCCGCGCAGTCCTTATCGTTCGCGGCTAGAATTTCCGCCGCACGCGCTTCGAGCGCATTGGCCGCTGCAAGCAATGCTTCGTTGCGCCGCTCGCCGGAAAGCGCCGCAAGAATATGCGCGGCGCGGCGCGCGCGCCGAACGGATTGCCGGATATCCGATGGCTCGAGCTGTTTTTGTACGACGCTCATTTGCGATCCAATAATACGATATTATCACGCTTCACGAGCACGCTGGCACGACCGTTGGCGCGATCCCTCTGGCCATTTGAACCGTTGCCGATCATTCCTTCCGCATCTCCACGCGAATAATCGGAAATTCCGCGTGCGAACTCCAAACCCGCGGTGTCCACGATGCTCACTACTTCCGCGGCCTCAAACTCGCCTTCGACGCCGATAACGCCGGAAGCGAGCAAGCTTGCTTTTCCGCCGGTCAGCGCTTCTTGCGCACCCGCGTTGACGATCACGCGCCCGCGAACCCCTGCGGCGTAGGCGATCCAGCGGCGCTTTCCCGCCATGCGCGTCTTCGACAAAAATACCGTGCCGGTGGGCTCGCCATTGAAAATTTGGTCGAGCGTCCCTGGTTTTTTGCCATTGGCAATCACGGCGACGCCGCCGGATTGCATGGCAATCTCGGCGGCATCGAGCTTCGTCAGCATTCCACCGCGTCCGCCCTCGGAAGGACCGAGCGCCAGTGCTTTGAGCTCCGGGGAAATTTCCTCGACCAGCGGAATTACTGACCCTGTCGCGTCCTTCGAGCCTGCAGGGCCCATCTGCATCAACCCGTCCACATCCGTCAGCAGGACGAGCACATCGGCTTCCACGTGGCTCATCACCAGCGCGGCCAGGCGATCGTTATCGCTGAAGATCCGTTCGCCCGCCCGGATATTCAAATAATCCAGCTCGGCCGTCGAAATTGTGTCGTTTTCATTGACCACCGGGAGCACGCCCAGCTTCAAAAGCGCTTCCATGGTTTGGCGGAGATTGGAATACCGGTTGCGATCGACAAAATCCCCCTCGGTGAGCAGCACTTGCGCGAGATGAACGCCGTGGGTCTGGAACAGTTTTTCGTATTCGTGCATCAGCAAGCTCTGGCCCACGGCCGCGCAAGCCTGACGCATGACCAGGTCGTTCAACCGGTCGCGATGCAGGCCAAGCCGTCCTCTGCCCAGGCCCACCGCTCCTGAAGACACCAGAACGATCTGGCGGCCATCTTTTTTCAGCCGAGCAATGGTCCGGGCGATCGGTTCGAGAATTTCGGCGTTAAATTGCCCGTCACTCCCCGTCACGGTACCGGTGCCCAGCTTGATGACCGCGCGGCGCGCGGCGCGCAGACGCTTCTGTTGCTCGGTTTCTGATTGGAGATTTTCCACGGTCCTTTACTTTATCACTGACCTGCGCTGGTGCGAAAGTTATGACAGGCGCACCGACCTAGGGATAGCTAGGTACATCGTATCCCCCTGAGTCATTGAGGTAATAATCCAAGAACACCGGTGGAAGCAAGCAAAGTTCGAGCGGCGAGCGAGGAGCGAGCCGCTCGATAATTTGCCAGGGAGTTTGAAATTCCTTATGTGAGTTGGGTCGCGCAAGATTGAAATAGAGCTGATAGGTCTGGGCCTTGGCAAGGAACTCGCCGCGACTGGCGAAGGTTTCCAGATCGAAGAACTCATCTTCGACCAGGCGGTGCACGGTTTCGACATCACTCTGGTAGGTGTGCGCCGCGGGCGGGATGCGCAGATGCTGGCTATCACCCAGAGCGGCGGGAAAGCCGGTCCGCTGGCCCTGCGGATTGTGGCCGCCGATGAATTCGCTGCCATTGTCGGTTTGCCAGGCCAGATCGCGCAGGTTCACGCCCCAACGATCCAAGTGCTGCTGAATGCGAGCCGCGAAGACGGCGCTGGCCGCCGCTGAGCGTTTCTGGGCGAAGGCCCAGAACAGCAGGCCGCTGCGAACTTCCCGCGCCGTGTATTCGACCAGCGGCAGATGCAGGCTCTGGGCCTGCGGCCAGAACTGCGGGATATCGCATAGATCCTTGGTGTCGACGGAGATTTGCTGGAACAGACGCCAGGTGGCTTTCACCGCAGCCAGGTCCTGCTTGCGCTGATATTTCTTTCGGCGTTTACAAATCAATCCGTGCTGGCGCCAGATGCGCTGAATGGCCATGTGCGAAATGGGGAGATCGAACTCTCGTTTCAGGCGAGCGGCTCCAAAGGTGGGCAGTTTGCGACGCAGAGCCAAGACTTGTTCCTCGATCTGGGCAGAAGTCTTGTGCGGGCAATACCGATGAGCGCGGCTGTGTTCGCGCAGCCCGGAGGGCCCGTGCTGTCGGAAGCGCCGCAGCCATTTCCGCACCGTGGGCACCGTGGTAGCAAAGGCACGGGCCGTCGGTTTAATCCCGTGCTGACGGGCGTGCTGCACTAATCGCAAGCGATGGTTATACGCGTCTCTCATCTCACGGACCAGGTCGAAATAGCGGGCGGCGGCCATGCGCCGATTTTATCCGGGGCGCGCGGCCCGGCTCCTCCCCCCTCCGCCGGGCCGCGCGCCCCGGACCGACAAACAAATTCACCTCCTTCACCCGCTTCGGACTCATACACTTCAATTCCACTAGGGGGATACGATGATCCTTTCCTATGCCACAGGCGCACCGACCTTGACACATGCAGCGCTCTTGGCAATCATGAGGGCGTATTTTTCACCGCGGGAGAATGCCATGGCCGAACAGGGAAGCGGCGAGACGATCACTAATCTCTCGCGGCGCGCGTTCATATCGAGGGCCGCGGCGGGGCTCGGCGGATTGGCGATCGCCCAAGTCGCGCCCGCGCGCGCCGACATCGTGAACACCGATTTTTCGACGCTTCCGCCTTACGGTAATGGCACGATCCCCGCCGGCATCCGCTCGCGCCAGATCGCAAACGTGAACGGCATGACCGTGCACATTCTAGAGGCAGGGTACGAAACGCCGGGCCGGCCGGCAGTCCTGCTTATGCATGGCTTCCCGGAGCTGGCCTATAGCTGGCGCAAGGTGATGCCGTCCCTGGCGGCCGCCGGCTATCACGTGATCGCTCCCGATCAGCGCGGCTACGGCCGCACCACCGGCTGGGACGATTCCTACGACGCCAATCCGGATCCGTTTCGCATTCTCAACATGACGCGAGACGCCATCGGGCTAGTCTACGCGCTTGGCCACCGCTCGGTAGCAATGGTGGTCGGGCACGATGCCGGAGCGCCGGTCGCATGCTGGTCCGCGCTGATCCGTCCCGATATTTTCCGTTCCATCACGATCATGAGCTCGCCCTTTGAAGGCGCGCCCTCGTTGCCCTTCGACACAGCGAATGGCGCCCCACTTCCGCGCCCGGCAGTTACGGACAACGAGCTTGACGCCGAACTTGCAAAACTCGACCCGCCGCGGAAATATTATCAAAACTACCAGCGCACCCGCGGCGCGAACGACGACATGCTTCATGCGCCGCAAGGCCTGCACGCCTTCTTCCGCGCCTATTACTTCTACAAGAGCGCCGACTACAAAGGGAACAACCCCCATCCCCTGAAGGCACGCACCGCCGAAGAGTTGGCACAAATTCCGACCTATTACGTGATGGACAGAGACAAAGGCATGGCGGCGACTGTTGCGCCGTTTATGCCGCCGGCGGATTACATCGCGAATTGCAAATGGCTGACCGAACCCGAGGTCGATGTGTATGCGACTGAATACGCCAGGACTGGTTTTACAGGCGCGCTGCAGGGCTATCGTGTGCGGCGGGGCACCGATCCCAGAAGTATCGCGGAGATGCAGACCTTTTCGGGCCGCACGCTAGACGTGCCCTCTCAGTTCATCGCCGGGAAAAGCGATTGGGGTGTTTATCAAACGCCGGGGGCAGTCGACAAGATGCGCAGTACTGCCTGCACGCATATGGTCGGATTCCATCTGCTCGACGGCGCCGGACATTGGGTACAGCAGGAGCAGCCGGAAGAGGTGAGCGCATTGCTTGTTCAATTCCTGCGCGACTACGCAAAGCCCTGATCGCGCGGGACTCGAGTATCGGCCACCTGAACCGCAGAGGTCTCGATAGGTTTTCAGGAGTTGGCAGTATTGGCCATTAAAGATTTCCAATGGCGATCCATGTCGCCTGGAATTAGTTGATGGGAATCTCATTTTAGGTGGAAAGCAATTATCCTCAGTTACTGTTAACTTATATATTTACTAGCGATTGGTTTCCCCACGAATGTGGAGTAGCATCGCCGAAGTATGAAGGGGTCTTTCCACGATCTCCTCGATGCCGCGCCCGATGCGATGATCGTAGTGAATTCGCAGGGGCAGATTGTTCTTGTGAACGGACAGACGGAGAAGCTGTTCGGTTACAATCGTGACGAGCTTGTCGGCCATCGCCTCGAAATCCTGATCCCTCAGCGATTTCGGGAGCGCCATCACGGAGAGCGCGACCAATTCTTCACTCATCCGCGCTCGCGCCCCATGGGGTCGGGTATCGAACTTCTTGGGCTGCGCAAAGACGGCAGCGAATTTCCGGCCGATATCACACTCAGTCCCATCGAGACCGAAGAAGGAGTTGTGGTTCTCAGTTCCGTGCGCGATGTCACGGAGCGCAAGAAGAATGAGGAAATCTCACGACAACACGCGGAACTGCAGATCAAAAGGGCTGAGGAGAACGCACAACTCGTTGCCGCGAAAAAAGAGCTTGAGATCATTGCCGAGCGCGAGCGAGCGGCGGTAGCACTCCGCAGAAGCGAAGCCCGGGCACGCCGCCTGGTGGAATCCAACATCATCGGGATTGGGACCGGTGATCTCCACGGCAAGCTCATCGACGTGAATGATGCCTTTTTGGCAATCTTGGGTTTTACCAGGGAGGAGTTTCTATCGGGCAAAATGTGGTGGGACGCTCTAACTCCCCCCGAATATCACCAATCAGATCAGATCGCGGTTGAGAAATTAATGAGGACAGGAGTCGCTCCTCCCTGGGAAAAGCAATTCCTTCGGAAGGATGGCAGTCGAGTTTCTGTTCTGATCGGCGCTGCAACTTTCGAGGCAGAATCCGGTGAAACCGAGGCTATATCATTCGTTCTCGACATCAGTGAACGGAAAACACTGGAACAGCAGCTGCGGCAGGCGCAGAAAATGGAGGCGGTCGGTCAACTTGCTGGGGGTATTGCCCATGACTTTAACAATCTATTGGCAATCATCATTGGATACAGTGAAATTCTCGAGGAACAACTCGGAAAGAACGATGCACTCAGGCTGAAAGCGGAACAGATTACGAAAGCGGGAAAGGGAGCAGCTGCGCTCACTCGTCAGCTCTTAGCCTTCAGCCGCCGGCAGGTGCTCGAACTGGAGATTTTGGATCTGAACTCAGTCGTGCGCGATACATCAAAAATGCTTCGGCGCCTGATTGGCGAACATATTGAGTTGGTTACGATCGCGGCACCAGACCTGGGGCGCGTCAAATCTGATCGGGGGCAGGTCGAACAGATCATTGTGAATTTGGCTGTAAACGCCCGGGACGCAATGCTTCAAGGGGGAAAACTGGCCATTTCGACTGCCAACGCCCAGATAGATGAAGTCTATGCTCGCCAGCATCCGGGAGCGATTCCTGGTTCATATGTGATGATGTCGGTGAGCGACACGGGCTGCGGAATGGACCATGAAACACAATTGCACATCTTTGAGCCATTCTTCACAACCAAGGGGAAAGAAAAAGGAACGGGACTCGGATTGTCGACCGTGTACGGGGTTGTGAAACAGAGTGGGGGATACATCTCGGTTTACAGCGAGTTGGGCCAGGGCACCTCGTTCAAGATCTATCTTCCAAGGACTGACGAGCCTGTAACGCAGGTCCGGAGCATCGACGGCGAGGAGACCGCACGAGGGTGGGAAACCGTCTTGCTGGTGGAGGATTCGCAGCCATTACGCGAACTGGCGCGCGAGCTTTTAGAAAAGAATGGCTATACAGTTCTGGAAGCAGCAAATGGCGCTGATGCAATCCGAGTTGCGGAGAAACATCAAGAACCGATTCACCTCCTGCTGAGCGATGTGGTGATGCCGGGTATGAATGGACGCGAGTTGGCGAATTACATGGTCCGCGTCAATCCAGGGATTAAAGTACTCTACATGTCTGGATACACGGATGACACCATCGTGCATCACGGGGTTCTCGATCCCGGCGCCGCGCTACTGGAGAAGCCCTTCACGAAAGAAAGCCTGACGCGCAAGGTGCGAGAGGCCCTGGGGGCCAACAAGGGTTAGCCCCGGATGCCGGTTGGCCTGATGCCCGAATTGAACAGACACACGGTCAAGATATTTAACTGCAGTGCAAAACTGCGGCATTGATTTTGAATGTCGACGATAAGGCGAAGAATTTCATTAGATTATCCCTGAGGGCATCTATCCAATTGACCCAACCCGCAAAAGAATTCATCGGACGACGAACGGAACGTTACCTTCCAGGGATGCCGGCAACTTTCGTCCGAATCTTATAAATACTGGTACGCGCGACGATGTAAAGGGACTTGTAGTCGGGGTCGCCAAAATTGAGGTTTGCAACAGCTTCAGGTGTGTAGACGATTCCAAGCTGTTTACCCTCGGGTGTAAGGACCACAATTCCGCCGCAGCACGATTCCCAGATATTTCCCTTGGAGTCGACCTTCATCCCGTCCGTGATTCCCGGAAGCGGGTCCTTGGTCTTGTCCATAATTACTTCCATGTTCGGGACGTCGACAGTATCGTCCGGTAAAACCTTGTACTTCCTGACAAGACGCACCCCATTCGCATAGAGATATTTTTCGTCAGGAGAAAGTGCGAGTCCGTTCGCCCCTTCGACATTTTTGGCGATGGCTGTGGTCTTGCCGTTCTTCCACATGAAAACGCCGGGGTAATCAATGCCCACATCAGGGTCCATGCATTGCAGGCGCAGGCCGCCACAATTGGGCCCGTCGGTGAAGTAGATCGCGCCATCCTTCTTCACCATGACGTCGTTCGTGGAGTTAAATTTCTTGCCATCCACGCTGCCAGTCAGTTGGACGCGTTTCCCGTTCTTTTCGATGCGGTCAAGACTCCGGCCGCCCCAGGTGGCTACGACCAGGCGTCCCTCGTTGTCGCGTGCGAGGCCGTTGCACCCGGGCAAGTTAAATCTCTTGAAATCGGGATCGGTCGGCGGTTTCCCATTGGTCTGGATAAATCCGTGCCTCCAACTGTCCCATCCGGAATAGCCGCATTTATCCATGTACAAGGAAAGATTGCCATCCATCGTTAGCTTCAAGATTTTATTCGCGGCCATTTCGGCGAATAGCCAGTATCCGCTGCTCTTCCCCTGAGGCACCCAAACAATCCCCTCAGTAAAATAGAAAAAGTCTTTGATGACTGGCTGCACCTGAGCGTTGGTGTCGATCAACTCATCCATAGCCGGATCCATCTTGAGGATCCCGGCGGGCGTCTGGGCCGGCGCCTGGGCATACAACCAGCCGAGTCCCAGTCCTGCAAAGAGAAGGCACATCACAGTGAACCGAAACTTTTTCATAAGGGTCTCGACGATGCAGAGTTGGATTCCAGCGGCGGACGACTTTTACCTCGCGTCCTGCATCGGGTCAAGCATTTTGACTTCTGGAAGCAGTGCAAGCGCGTCGAATCGCGGCGGCTCATCACCTCTAGTTAACCGTGCTGTAGGGTTCCGTCAACGTAAAAGGCGCGATCTCAATATCAAACTTCTCGGCAGCCTGATTGACCATCTGGTAGGTTCCCTCCATTGAGCCAAATGGAGTCGTGAGGGGACAGCCTGAGGTGTATTCAAAGGTTTGGCCGGGTGCCAGCACTGGCTGTTTGCCGACGACCCCCGGCCCGTGGACGTGTTCCACTGTTCCCATACCGTCGGTGATCACCCAATGGCGGCTCATGAGCTGCACGGTGTCATGACTTTCGTTGGTAATGTTGACGGTATAGAGAAAAAACCACTGACTCTGCTGTGGCCTGGAGCGGTTAGGATCGTATTGCGCTTGGACACGTACTCGGATGTCTCTTGTTATGGCTTCGGATGAGAACATTTGTTCCATAAAGTTATGATAGCGCACTCCGTGGTATTCCTGCGGCCTCCGATACCGCTAGAGAGTTGGCGTTGCCGAAAGATGGCCCGGCATTGCGATATCCCGCCCACTTCTTGATTTCGCCTGCGACCTATCTTTGCGCGGCGGCCGATTGAGCCGACTCGCGCGCGCGGTCGAGAACATAGGCGTGAATCAATCGAACCTGCGCCGACGTTACGTCCTCTGAGAACGACGGCATGCCGGCCTCCCGCCGCGCCCCGCCGCGCACGATCTCTTCGAACATCTCATGGGTTGCCGTTGTGGCGTAACGCAAGTCCGGTACTTCTCCGCCGCTGGCCGCGTCTGCGCCGTGGCAGCGCGCACAGAAGGTGGCGAACAGCACGCGGCCCTGTTCGATTTCCGGTTTGGAGGCCGCCAGTTTAAATGTTGGCATCGGAACTGGTGGAATGACGCGTTGGTAAGGAGGAAGCGTTGCCGTGCCTCCAATCATGAACGACAAAAGTTTTCCCGGCCCAACTTTTCCTTTACCGGAGGCTCGATTGCCGAGCACTTCGGGTCCGCCCCAACCGGCGAGCACGGCGACGTATTGCACGCCATCCACTTCGTAAGTCATGGGTGGCGCCATAATTCCAATTCCTGCATCGAATTCCCACAACACCTTGCCATCAGTCGCCCGGTAGGCCAGCAGTTTTCCATCCGCGCGTCCCTGAAAAACGAGGTTGCCGGCAGTAGAGAGCGTGCCTCCGCTGCCCGGGTCAGGATGATCGACGTGCCACGCTTCGCGCTGGGCCACTGGATCCCAGGCCACGAGCTTTCCGCTGGGCTTAAATTTCAGCCATTGTTCGCGCACCGGCCCGTGGTAGCCGCGGTCGAGCCCGGTGGTCTGGTCATGCAAATTCATTTTCCAGTTGGTGGCCACCACTTGAAGCGATGCGGCGTCGACGACCCCCAGATACACAAGCCCGGTGGTGGGATTGAACGACATCGGGTTCCAGTTATGTCCCCCGGCGCTCGAGGGTCTTACGATCGTGGCGTCCTTGAGTTGCCGGGTGGCAACGTTCTCGATGGGACGCCCGTTCGCATCAATTCCCGTGGCCCAATTGGTGTCCACATAGGGGCGCGCGGATATGAACTTGCCGGTTTCCCGGTCCAGCACATAGAAAAATCCGTTCTTGTTCGCTTGCATCAGCACACGACGCTGCTGCCCGTCAATCGTGAGCGTGGCCAGCATGAGGGGCTGCGTTGCGTCGTAGTCCCAGTTATCTCCCGGGGTCGTCTGGTAATACCAAACCTGCTCCCCGGTGTCCGCGCGCACCGCGATGATCGAAGCAGCGTAGAGGCTGTCGCCCTTGCCGCGCAGCCGTTCGAACCAGGGTGAGGCGTTCCCCGTACCGAAGTAAACCAGATCGAGCTCCGGATCGTATACAATCGGTTCCCATGCGGTTCCCCCGCCTCCTGCTTTCCACCAATCTCCCGACCACGAGGCTGCCGCGTGGCGCATGGCTTCGGATTCGAATGGCTTTGACGGGTCGCCCGGCACGGTGTACGTTCGCCAGACTTGGTTGCCGGTCTCCGCGTCATACGCCGTGACGTAGCCACGCACGGCGTACTCCGACCCGGCGTTTCCAATGAGCACGCGCCCCTTTACGATGCGTGGCGCGCCAGTAATCGCATAAGGGCTGTCCTTGGGCGTAGTTTGAACTTCCCAGGATACTGCGCCCGTCTTGGCGTCAAGCGCGACGAGGCGGCCATCGATCGTCCCCACATAGACGCGGCCCTTGTATAGCGCGACGCCACGGTTGACAACATCACAGCACACAAATTTCGCGTGATCCTTCGCGACATGCGGATCGTATTGCCATAGCAACTGGCCAGTTCGCGCATCGAAGGCGTACACCAGGCTCCATGCGCTCGACGCGTAGAGGACGCCGTCCTTGACCAGGGGCGTAGATTCGAGCCCGCGCAGCGTTTCGAGATTGTAAGACCATGCGAGACCGAGCTTACTTACGGTCTGCTCGTTGACAAGTTGCAGGGGGCTGAAGCGCTGCTCGGAATACGTATGACCGTAGGTAATCCAATTGGCGGGATCTGCGTCAGCCGCGCGGAGCGCAGCGTCATCCACTACTGTCACGCGACTGCGGCCGCAACCGACGATCGCCAGAAGGCAGATTGCCGCTGCTGCTCCTGCGAATCTCCGAAACGATAGGTGACACATCGCGGTGTCTTTGGGCATAGGGCGCTCCATTTCTGCTTTCACGCAGCGGTACCTTTACCCCGTGCCTTGCCGAGCGTCAACAGGAATGTTTAGCGAGAAGCTCGCCACGACCCACAATGATTCTTAATTTTTCACACAGATATTCCAACGTATCGAATGCGGGAGCGCAACTTCGGCGCTTTTTCTTTCCATGGAATATCACAGTGCAGGATACAGGCCGCCGCTATTGGCGGCCTGTACGATTTTAACTGTCAACCGAAGGGCCCGGCTTCGATGTGCTGTGCGGCGGGGTGCTACGTGTCTGCGGAGGGCAATTTACCCGTCCGCCGGACATGTCCAATTGCCACGGGCTCCATTTTCAACGCCACGGCAACCATTTCCCCCTGGCTCTAGTTCTGCTGAATGGTTCTCAGGTATTCAACCAGGTTGTGGATTCGCAACTCAGACATTGCAGTGTCGGAACGACCGTTCAGGGAGCCGAAAACAGGTCCCCAAATCGGCATCGTTTCCGAGCCATGCGCGTTTGCGTTACTAGGGGTTGGGCCTGCCCGCAGTGCCTCCGCAACCTCCATGTCGGGGAATACGCCCTTGTATTTTGCAGCAAGCCTGGTGAGATCAGCGGGCGGAACCTTCATGGCGGTTGCCGCCGGCCCGTTGCCTTTGCCGTTTGGGCCGTGACACGGTGTGCAGTATTGTTGAAACATTTCTTTGCCCGACGACGGTGATGTATATTTCGCCGGAGTGTGTTTAACCGTCGGGGTCGTTTGCGCTGCTGCCATCAGCGGGAAGGCCATGGCCAACAGGCCTGCCGCGATTCCAATCTTTCTCATACGCTTCCTCCTTCGATCAAGAAATGAAAAGCCATTTATCGGCGGGCTCCACGCGTCTCGAATGAGGCAAGTTAGGCGCATCTTGCCTGCTATCGTTACTTCGGATCCATAGGAGGCATCCGAAGAAGCCCATTCTGTTTGGTCCCGTGCGGTAGGATTTCCCTGGAAGTGAACCGATTTCTTGGACTCCGGGAACTTTCCTGCCCCGCGGTATTTATGTCCTGTGGTTCGCCGACCAAACGTTTGTAGTAGAGTTTTGCGGGTCTGTATGTGACGGGCACTACATCTCGAAGTGACGTACCTCACATTGCGCACTAGTGGTTAGGTTGATCGCAGAGGCCAAGGAACTCCGAAGCGGACAAAGGCACCCAAACCGTCTAGTCGGGAATCCCCATAGAAAGCTCAGAACTACTCAAAAATGTAATATAATCCCGGCCAGTGAAGCGTAAGCCGTTACACGCAATCTGGTGGAGTCAGTCATGAGACACGCGGCATTTCTAGTCCTGCTGTCCATTTTTTTTCTGCCTGGCAAGTTGCGCGCGCAGCAACCTAATTCCCCAAACTCTCTCAACGAAACTCAAAAGCAAGGACGGCTTTTGTTTCAACAGCGCTGTCCTATATGCCATTCATCCGTAATGATTACGCATCGGCCGTACGCGCCGGTCCTGGTCAAGACGCTGGTGGTGGGCAATGAAGACCGCATACGTGAAACGATCACAAACGGCCGGCCCGGGAAAATGCCTGCGTTTAAGTATGGAATGTCCGCTGCTGAGATTGACTCCATCATTGAATATCTGAAGACTGTGACGGCGCCGTTTGAGATGCGCCCCAAAGGGCAGGCAGACTCAGGAAGTCAGAACACATTTTCCAACGCCGTGGAGTAGGGAAGAGGAATTGCCTCGCAAGGAGTAGCCATGACTTCAGCACGCAGAAAATTGATGGGCCTCTCAGCAATCGCCGTTGCCGCAGTTTTTGCGATGGCGGCGGCCGTAATCCATCCGGGGAAAAGTCACGCAGCCCCCGGAGGCGCGCTGCTCACAGGCACGGTGACTTCCGATTCAGGCGAGAAAATGGGTGGCGTCGTCGTTTCCGCGCAAGCCGAAGGAAAACTGATCATCACCTCGGTTTACACCGACGAGCAGGGCCGCTATTTCTTCCCCGCGCTGGATGACGGCGCATACAACGTTTGGGCGCAGGCCGTGGGATACGAGACCGGCAAGGGCCAGGCGGACCTAAATGCGGCTGTGAGTGAACAGAACTTCACGCTCAAACCCATGAAGGATTTCTTCAAGCAACTTTCCCAGGATCGCATCGCAGCGGCGCTTCCGGAAGACACTCCTGAGCACCGCAAGATGAAAGATGTATTCGAGAACAACTGCACAAGCTGCCATCCCATGAATTTTCTGCTGCAAAATCGATTTGACAAGGATGGATGGTCGTCCGCGATTTATCTGATGAGCAAGCTCACCCTGCCGGATATGAATTTCGGCGGCGTGGATTTTCCGCCCATCCCGGCATTTCAGTTCTACCGCGACGAATTGTCCACTTACCTGGCCGAAATGCGCGGTCCCGGCCCCTCCCCGATGCAAATTTCGCCTCGCGCGCGTCCCTCTGGGGAATCGGCCATGGCCGTGGTTACCGAATACGACATTCCATCACCCGACCGGCCCGATTTGCCCGCGAACCGCGGCCAGGATTGGTCGCTGGGGACTCCTTCGAGCTTGAATGGCGCTCGCGGCATCCACGACGTGATTCTGGACAAGTTTGGGAACGCCTGGTTTTCGCAGTCCGAACCGAGTGCGGTGCGCTCCTACGGAAAGATAAACTTGAAGACGGGTGAGCTGACGAACTTTACCATCCCCGGCCCCGGTGGCATCGCTTCCTATGGCCACACCATGACGCGCGATCAGGATGGAATCCTCTGGTTCAATTTGCGGCCGGCAGCTGCAGGAGGACTGGGGCGGCTCGGGCGGGTCGATCCAGCAACCAACAAACTCGATATCTATACGCCGCCCAATGGCATGGCGGGAGTTGGCGGCGACGTGGCCGTGGACGGGAAGGGCGGCATCTGGGCCGCGACGGATACGGGCGGCATACGCTTTGATCCCAAGACTCAAAAATTCCAGGATTTCAAAGCCCTGACGCTGCATGCTCCGGGCGGCCCGCAGGGAAGTTATGGAATCGCCGCGGACCAGGACGGCAATGGCTGGTGGACCCAGATCAACCTCGACATCATCGGCAAGGGCGACAGCACCACGGGCAAGGTTTCCGAAGTCCGGCTGCCCATGCGGCCATCGCGCGCGGATGATGACTATAACGCGGAAGATCGCAAGCTTTATGAACTCGCCGGGACCGTTGCCGCTCGATATGCCAAGCCCGGCACAGAGGCCCCACGCCGGCCCGCAGCCGACGGCGATATATTGTGGGCCCCGGATTATTTTGGCGACAGCGTCGCGAAGATCGACATTCATACCCTCAAATTTACATTGATCCCCATACCCGTAAAGGACGGCGGGCCCTATAAGCTGGCCGTCGACAAGAATCACAATGTCTGGATCAGCCTGGTCGATGCCGATTCGGTTCTGAAGTACGATCCCAAAGCCAAAAAGTGGACGACGTTTACGCTCCCGTCCATCGGAGGGGGATTGCGGCACTTGTCCACGTTTGACCACGACGGGATCATTCAGGTGGCGATCTGCGAAACGCGGACAGGTAAAATCGCCATCCTGCAGGAGCGCAGCAAACAAGAACTGCAAGCCCTGCAAGCCAAGGTGCAACAATTTTCCGCGAAGAAATAACTGTCAAACGAAGTCGCCGGTGCTGGGGGATCAATTGTGGGAACGAAGTAAATTTCTGGTGGCAGAGCATTCTGGTTTTTCTCCGCTCGTGACGCGAAGAGAAACACTGAAACGGGCAATCGTCGCCGGCGGCGGTTTCCTGGTTGCCAATCTCCTGTTTGATTCCGGGGTACTCGCCTCTGCGGCGTCCTCTCCGCAATCGGCGGAACAATCGGATGTGGAAACTCAGACGGTCGAGTATCCCACGGACAACGGGAACATTTCCGCAGCCCTGATGAAGCCAAAAGGTGCGGGAAAACTTCCCGGCCTTCTCGTCGTGCACACGGACCGTGGTCTCAACGACCGTTTCCTGGGTTACGTCCGGCGGCTCGCAGCAGGCGGCTTTGTTACCCTGGCGCCTGATCTACTTTCCCGCGCAGGCGGCTCGGCAAAACTTTCCTTCGCGCAAGCGGGTCAAGAAACGGCTCGGCTGGGCCCCGAAGCAACGGTCTCGGATGTGAAAGCTGGATATGAATTCCTCACCAAAAATCCTGACGTAGACGCGCAGAAAATTTCCGCAGTCGGTTTCGGCTGGGGCGCCTGGCGAGTTTTCCGGTTAGCGGAGGAAGTGCCGACACTCCACCGTGCCGTCGTATTTTTCGGTGTGACTCCCACGGATGGACTCGAAAAGATTCGCACACCGTTTCTCTCCCACTACGCTCAGCTTGATTTTCGAGTTACCGGAAACGCGCTGTGGACCGAGAAAATGCTCGGCAAGAATTTTACCTACTACGTTTACCCCAAAATGGAGCAGCAGTTTATCTTTGATGGCACGCCGGCATACAACGCGGAAGCAGCGGAACTGGCGTGGAAGCGAACCTTCGAGTTCTTACACTCTTGAATTTCGTGGAGCGCGGTTCTCCAATGGAAATTTCCAGGATTGCGAATCCAGCGCCGCCGAAATGTTTTGAGTTGACGCAAGAGGCCAGCGGACGTATGTTTTGGTCACCGTTAGAAATGACTACATTACGCATGAGGTGAACATATGCCAGCGCAAAGCCCCAGGCACCGCCGCTCGCTCGGACTTCCAATTTTACTTGCCCTGACGGCTCTCTTGATCGCAGGCGCGACAGCCCGCATAGGCGTCGCCAAGGCTGCGGCCGCCGCGGATGCCCCAATGACCAACGACGATCTGCAGCGGTCCCGCCGCCTGGATACCTATACGATCCTGGCGGATAGCGGAGCGTCGCGCGGCGAAAACATTTATTTCTACAAATGCTGGATGTGCCACAACCAGTACGCCAAGACCGGCCCCCTATTGAAAGACCTGTATCAGCGGGACACGATGTCGTCCGGCGATCCCGTCAACGACGACAACGTCACTGCGAAAATCAAAGAAGGCGGGCCCGGGATGCCCGCATTTCGCACCAGCTTTCTGATACCGATATCGCGGACCTGCGCGCCTATTTCCACTCCGGAAAATGCTGCGTGGAGGGAGAAAATCCGCCGGCGAATCCCTGGTACAGCGCGGAAACGAAGAAATGGTCGGTTCCGACCACCCTTAACGGCGGCCCCCGGCATCGTGCGGATCGCCACGCGGCGATTCCGCCGAAGGCGTAGGCGTCCAGCTGGTCGCGCCCAACGGCGTGCGCACCACCGTGTATACCGACGCGGCGGCAAATTCGAATTTCCGAAAATGCAGGCGGGAATCTACACGCTGCGCATTCCAACCCCTGTCCCCTTCAAGCCTTACCGGAAAGATTCGGTTTCGATCAATGGCGCGACCAAGCTCGACGAGATCGTGCTCGATAGCGTTGCCCAGTCGCGACAATCTGCCGGCTTCACCGGAGCTGGAATCTCAGCTCAGCAGCGCGGAGATACTTGTGGAACTTGCCGGGAACGGCAGAAGAAAAAGCGACGCTGCAGAAGAATTGCTCGGGATGCCATTCCTGGCAGCAGATTTTCAGGAATCATTATGACGAGCATAGCTGGAGCCTGATCGTTGACCGCATGATGCATTTCAGCGGCACGGCAATTGCCGTTCGCAACAAGCCCATGAACGCGCCGGACCCTGAATACACCATGCTGGTCAAGTTCCTTTCGCGAGTCCGCGCTCCGGCGTTGCAGGACGCGCCGGTGCGCGTTTTCCCGCGCCCCCACGGAATGTCCACGAGGGTCGTGGTCACCGAATACGAACTGCCGCAGCAATTGCTAGCACTTCATGATGCTAGCCGCTGACAACCAGGGCAACATCTGGTTCACCAGCCACAAGACGCGCTCGTCGGCAGGCTCGATCCCAAGACCGGCATCGTGACGGAATACAGCTTCCTCTGACCCCCGGCGCCATGCCAGGAACGCACCACGCCATCATCGACAAGAGCGGCATCGCCTGGATTTCAGAAAACTGGGCGCATCAGCTCAACCGCCTCGATCCCAAAACCGGGCAGGACACCCAGTGGCGGATCGATAGCGGGATCCCCATCAATGCCCCCAGCTTCGGAAATTTTGCCATGACGGCGGATGGGTTTGTGTGGGATAGCCGCGCCGGCCATTTGCGCAAGATCAGTTCGGAAACCGGCAAAATCGTGCAGGAATGGCCGCTGCAAGCGGACTCCAGCTATGACAGCCTGATTTCCTACGACGGGAAAGCAATGGGCGGGCAGCGGACCGGCGAATTGGGGCAATACGGCCGAGATCATGGATATCGCCACCGGCAAATGGATGAATTTAAACAGTGGCGCTCACATGATGACCGCGAAACGCGGCGGCTTCGACCCCTTCGGCAATGGCTGGTGGGGCGGCGCCGATGGCGCTCTGATCGAGCTCAACCAGAAGGCCGCGCGCATTGAAGAGTTCTACCCGCCGATTGCTCCGCACCCCTACACCGATTTCTACGAAGCCATGCCCGACAAAAACGGTGAGGTATGGGCGGGAGTGCTGCACGGCCGGCAGATGCTTCGACTCGATCCCAAGACCAGCCGCTGGGCCGCGTATCAGATGCCGGAGCCTTTCGCTTATGACCGGCGTACGTATATCGACGCTTCCACGCATCCGGTAACAGTCTGGTACGTGGACTACAACGGTTACCTGGTCCGCGTCCAGCCTTTAGACTAGGCGGGGCCAGTAGAACAGGCTTCAGCCTGTTTGGTTTTGGGTTTAGTTATCAAAAAATAGAGAAAAATCGAACTGGCTTCAAGTTTGTCCGGGTTCGATTCTCCTTAACATTAGGACAAACCAAAAGAAAACAGGCTGAAGCCTGTTCTACTTACCCGCTTCAGTAGTTCGCCCCCAAAGCTCGCTGCTTGCGATACGCGCTCCCTCGGCCATAGCTTCCAGCTTCGCCCACATGATCGAGGGATGTACTCGCCGATTGAACTGCTCCTGCGCGAAACCGCAATCCGCGCTGGCGATAACATTTTCTCGCCCTACCACACCCGCGAACCTGACAATGCGTTCGGCCACCAGTTCCGGATGTTCGACCACATTGGTGCCGTGGCTGACAACGCCGAGAGCCAAAATCTTGCCGTCGGGCAGCTTGACGTCCTTCCACACCCTCCATTCGTGCTCGTGGCGAGGATTCGCCGCCTCGATCAGGTAAGCGCCCGCGCGGACCTTAAGAATTAGATCGACAATCTTCTTGAGAGGAACGTCGGTCGTATGCGGTCCGGGCCAACTGCCCCAGCACACGTGGTAGCGCACGCGGTCTTCGGGAATCCCCTCCAGGGCGTGGTTCAGCACTTCAACATGACGGCCAACCCAACGGTAGTAGTCGTCAAAGCTTGCCGGGGGCACCATCCTGTCGTAGGTCACCGCGGCGCGGGCGTCGTCAAGTTGCAGCAGAAAACCAGCGTCGACAATTGTCCGGTATTCGGTTCTCAAGGCTTCCGCCAAGGCGATAACGAGTTCTTCGTCGCTGCGGTAGTATTCGTTTTTCCGGTCCGGGATCGCGCTGGAGGGAGCCGCCACGGGCAGGAAGGCTTCTTCCACGTTCACGCCCCGCAATGCCGATTTGAGGTTATTGATGTCGGTGTTGAGTTCGGCGAGGCCGGTGTACTTTATCGGGGCAACGCAGACCGCATCTTGCGTGGTCACTTTCGACCACGTGCGCGCGTCTCCCCCCTCTAGTTCGGCGTAAAATTCCCTAAAGCGCCTGCGATCCTCGCCCCTCGCGAAAGGGTCTGCGCCGGGCTGGATCGGGCGCAACTCGAAACCGCTCAGGCGTTGCAGGGCGTACAGCGACCAACTGGTGGATTTGCCGAATTCGCCGTCGTTGACGATGTCGATTCCGGCCTGGGCCTGCTGTCGCACAACTTCGGCCACGGAGTCCGTGAGGCATTGGTTGTAAGCCTGCTCGTCGAATGTTTCGCCGCTCTTGCGAGCCCGTACAAACTCGAGAAGCTTGCTGGGACGGATGAGGCTGCCTACGTGCGTGGTGAGAATTCGATTGGTGCTGCGTTTCATCGCGATTGTGCTCGCTCCGTGCGGGCCGGATTATAGGCGGGGGCTTGTGTGGAATCAATCGCATCTGCAAAATGATTCATTACCTGCTAGCTCCGTGATATCCTCGGCCCGAGAGGGATTCCTCAACAGACCGGATGCGGTTCGTCTGCACCGTTTGGCATTGTGCAGTTCGTGAGTCCGCACGCGAGATCAATTCTCCGCAAGAGGTATGTCATGAAAATGAAACTGGCGAAAAGCTTCGGCTTGGCTCTCGGCCTTCTGCTGATTTGCGTGCCGCTCTTCGCGCACCACGGCGGTTCGGAGTATGACACGCAGAACCTGAAGACCATGAAGGGAACCGTTACCGAATTTAACTGGGCCAATCCGCATTGCCAGGTTTATCTCGACGTGAAGGATGATGCGGGCAAGGTCGTTAACTGGGGCATTGAAACCCTCGCTCCGGCTGTGCTGAAAAGAGCAGGCTGGAGTCCTGAAACCTTGCATCGCGGGGATCAAATCACCATCACCATCGCGCCCAGCAAGAGGGGCACACCGATTGGGATGATCCGCAAGGTTGTTTTGCCCAACGGTGAAGAACTGACAGGCGGATCCATTGCCGGCGATGCAGCGCCGCAACCATGAGGATCGCAAAAGGGCCGAAGGCCGAAATTTGAGCCGCGAAAGGAGTATCGAGATGCGAAATTGTCTCGTGGGTTCTATAGCCGCATTAGCAGCAGCGCTGGTTTTTTCAGCGGGAGCAATTGCTCAAACCCCACAACAAGCCAAAGCAGCTAAGGCCGATACGAGTTCCAAAGCGTTCGACCCGCATGACTTTTCTGGGGTTTGGAATCCTGCGCCCGCCATGCAACCTAAGGGCGAGGTGAATCCACTCGATCTGGGCGGGAATCCGAACCCCCTGCCTCCGTTCTCACCCGACGGTCAGACGAAATATGAGGCCAACAAAAAGTTCATTGCCGCTGGAGCGGTGCTGGACTGCGACCCCTATGGCACGGCGCGCAATTTTTTTACGCCCAGGCCGTTTGAAAATATTAATAGCCGCGATCGCCTCTTGCAGCATTTCGAGTATTACGACAACTGGCGGGAAATTTGGACGGACGGCCGGGATTTTCCAAAGGATCTCGAACCTGAGTACATGGGGTACTCCATTGGCAAGTGGGAGGGAGATACTTTTGTCGTCGATTCACACGGTTACAACGGCAAGCAGTTTCTCACCTGGCAGGGCTTTCCGTTAAGCGAATCCATGCACCAGACAGAGCGCTGGCAGCGGGTGGACCATGACACGTTGAAGATCGACTTCACGTTCGACGATCCGAAAATGTATGCGAAGCCGTGGACCATCACCTTTTTTTACAAATTAAAGAGCGATTGGGTACTCGACGCCCATCCTTGTACGCTGGCGCAAATCAAGGAATACGAGGAACGGATCAGCCACGTCGACAAACTTCCGGGCAATGACTATAAGCCCGACAAATAGCACCCGCGAGGCCACTCGCGCATGACATTATTCGGCGTCGAAACTCACCCCTCCAAATCCACAGTCTGCAGGTATTGTGCCAGCGCCACTTGCCACTTGAAATTTGTTTCGATCGCGGATTTGAGTGCGGCGGAAGCTTGAGGCTCGCCGTGCACCAGATAAGTTTGTCGCGGCGGAGCGGGAAGTCCCGTGAGCCAGCGCAGCAACTCACTCTTGCCGGCGTGCGCGGAGAATTGCCTCAAATTGATCACCTCAGCAGCGATGGGAACATCCTCGCCATGAATCCGCAGCGTTTTCGCGCCTTCTTCGAGTGAGCGGCCGCGCGTGCCTTCGGCTTGAAAGCCAGCCAGCAGGATTGCGTTTCTACGATCGGGCGCGCGCTGCGCGATGTGATGCAACACGCGTCCGCCGGTGGCCATGCCGCTGGCCGAAATGATGATGGCGGGTGTCTTGACGTCGTTGATTTTTTTGGAGTCCTCGACGGCGCGCATGAAGTGCACGGTATGCGCGTCGAGCGGATTTCCCGCTGCCTCTTCCTGGGTGAACGTCAAATCGTGATCCTCATGGTGGCGCAAGTACAGGCCGGTGACGCTGATGGCCATCGGGCTGTCGACGTATACGGGAAGTCTTGGAATGCGCTTCGCGTCTTCCAGCTTCCGGATGATGTACATGATGGCTTGCGTGCGGTCCACGGCAAACGCCGGGATCACGATCACGCCACCGCGCTTGGCGACGCGATTGACGACGTCCGCCAGGGCATCCTCGGGTGAATCAGACGGATGATCGCGATCCCCGTACGTGGATTCGCAGAGCAACACATCGCAGCGCACCGGCGGCTCGGGATCCTTGAGAATTGGCTGGTTGTAGCGGCCCACGTCTCCGGAAAATAGCACGACGGTCTTCTTGCCGTTTTCCGTGATGGTTAATTCGAGGCTGGACGCGCCCAGAATGTGACCTGCATTATGGGGACGCACGGTGAATTGCGGCGAAATCGTGAACGTATCGGCACGGGGAATTTCCTTGAACGCAATCAGCACTGGACCAACATCGTTTGATGAGTAAAGCGGCACCGGGACCGCGTGTTTGCTGTAGCCTTTCCGTCCCGCTCTTTCGGCATCTTCTTCCTGCAGGTGCGCGGAATCGGGCAGCAGGATATTGCAAAGCTCGATCGTAGCGGCGTCGGCGAAGATCGGCCCGCGAAAGCCGTCGCGGACCAGGCGTGGCAGGTAGCCCGTATGGTCCAGATGCGCGTGCGTCAGGACGCACCAATCGAATGTGGAAGGTTTTTGCGGGAGCGGATTCCAGTTGCGAAGGCGAAGCTCCTTCAGCCCCTGGAAAAGGCCGCAATCCACCAGCAACCGCTTGCCTTCCGCTTCGACCAGATATTTTGAGCCTGTGACTGTTCCTGCCGCGCCGAGAAATGTGAGTTTGGGCATAGGGCAGACATTCTAATGGAGATTTTGTTTTTCCGGGACAGAAAGGGAAAAACGGCAGCGCGTCACATCCCGATACAGGACTGATAGAAGCCCCTTTCACAGAGTCGAACGCAGCTCTCGAAACAAAGCATGCAACTCGCAGGATCAATGCATGGCCGCCAGGTCTATACTAATCGCGCAAATACAAAGGGAAGCGTGAAGCCGGAGGCAAAATGGAAATTCCGGTTGATACGAGCTGCACGCCTGAGGCCCGGAGAGCATGATCGTTGAAAATGGCACGAGCCTCCCGGCGGGGGCGGCTGCACCGGATGTGCTCGTGGTCGGAGCTGGTGCCGTCGGGATCGTGCTGAGCCTTGCCTTAGCTCGCACGGGACGTCGAGTGACGTTACTCGAAGCCGGGCCACGAGACCCCGAGCCAAACTTCAAGTTTCGTAATCAGGGGCCCGCCACAGGACGCCCGTACCGTGGACTTTTGGACGGCCGAATGAAAGCGCTTGGTGGCACCACCCGGCTCTGGGGAGGGCAGTTAACTGCCTTCAGCCGGGCGGATTTCAGCCGGGAGATCGAAGGCGTTCCAGGATGGCCGATTAACTTCGACGAGATTTCGCCCTACGTGGCGCGCACGCTGGCGTTCCTGGGCGTTGGAGGAGCAAACCAGGGTGTAGATGACCCGGCGCTGGCGGCGGAGACTGCGGCGCTCGACCTGGGGCCTGACCTCGACGTGAGCCGCCATCTTTGGCTGCCTGTCGCCGACTTTGTTAGCCTTTTCGGACGCGACCTTGTCCACCAGGAAGGTTTGACGGTTGTGACAGACGCGGAGGTCCAGAGTTTAACTTTCGAGAGAGACGAGATTCGCGCGGTAAATGTGCAATCCAAAGATGGCTCAACGAGGTCGTTTACTCCGCGCCACGCAGTTCTCGCAAACGGCACAGCCGAGATTGTCCGTCTTCTGCTGCGTTCGGCTGCAACGGACCCGGACTGCCCCTTTCGCAGTAATCCGCATATCGGGCGGGGTTACATCGATCATCTTCACGGCGTCGCAGGCAAGTTGCTGGACGTGGACAGACCACGACTTCGGCATCTGTTCGAGACTCGCTTCCAAGGCGGCGTGAAAATCAGCACCAAGATTCGCGCCTCGGACAGTTTCATTCTGCTTGGAGAACACGCCAACTGCGCGGCCAGCATCATCGCAGACGCGCCCCTCTCGCAGTATCTCCGCGAATCCATCGACCTCTTCAAACGCATCGCGCGGAATCCCCTTGGAGGCGGACTGGTCGAAGCGATCCGGCGCGGCGGGGTGATGAGCCGAATTATTTTACCGATGGCCTGGAGCTATCTGGTTGAAAAGCGTGGTTACAATCTTTCTGGTAATACGATTCTGGTCGGTTTGGAAATTGAGCAGTTGCCAACCGCCGGGAGCCGTCTGTTCCTCGATCCCGGCCAGCCGCCGGAGCACGCGCAGATCGGGGTCGAGTGGCGTGTGGATGGGCGCGAGATGCGCACGGTGCAGATTTTCTGCAATCAATTTAAAGATTTCATGCAACGGTCGGGCCTCGGGCGGGTGGAACTCGACCCAAGAATTCTGGACGGGGATCCTTCCTTCCTTGACGACTGTACAGACGCCTATCACCACATGGGCGGTGCGCGCATGGCGAGCCGGCCCTCGGATGGCGTAGTGGACCCCGATCTGCGAGTCTTCGGCGTGAACAATCTATGGGCGCTCGGCGCGGCTATTTTTCCGTCCGGCAGCTTCGCCAACCCAACGTTATTGGCGATGGCCTTCGCGCACCGGCTTGCGGATAGGCTCGCCCGCGTTACCGCAGAACTAGACCCTGTCGTCACATGATGGAACGCCTCCTTCCGGTCAGCGCCATGCGTGTCGAGCCGCAACGCTCGCTCGGCGCTCGTCAGCGAGAAATTGGTCTTTCAATTAAGTTCAGTGACCACAGGGTCTTCCCAGTGGAATTTCACGGGGATATTCGTTAAGATATTTTCGCAGTTCAATATAAGCTTTCAGTTTGCCAATATCAGTGATGGCACGGGCGTGTAGCTCAGCTGGGAGAGCGCATCCATGGCATGGATGAGGCCGCAGGTTCGATCCCTGTCACGTCCACCAATTTTGCAAATTCGGTAGTCTTACCTGTCCCCCACCCTCATTCTTGCTCACACGGTGAAAGATCTCCGCTACTCCCCCGGTCCCAGAAGATGTACAAATAGCTGGTGAGCACAGAGGCAGAAACCGCTCAGAAGAGCATATCTCCCATTCATGCGGGGCTGCACCCGCGTCTCGCGGCAATCGCCTTGCTGGGGCGACTTGATCAACCGACGGATGGTGTGCGGGATTATTGCTCGCTGTTGGCGGAAGCATTTTTGCGGCGCGGCGATCGGTTCGATCTCGTTGAAGTGCGCTGGGAGGATCAGGGCTGGATAAAAAGTCTCTCCAAGCTTTGGAGCGACAGCGGCTCGTGGACGGGCGGCTGGGTGCTCTTCCAATACACAGCATTGACGTGGTCAAGGAAGGGCTTTCCTTTGGGGGCCCTGGCTGTTCTTGGCATTTTGAAAATGCGGGGCGTGAAACTTTGCGTCGTGTTCCACGACATCAGCAATGACAACAGGTCCGGCATCAAACAACGCGCCAGAGTGGCCTTCCAATACTGGACCATGCGGAGGGCGCTCCATTGGTCCGCGCGCAGCATTATCACGGTTCCCTTAGAACTGGTTCCGTGGTTGACACGCGACTCGGATAAAGCGGTGTCCATTCCCGTCGGAGCAAATTTTCCTGCGATCGATCACGAGATCGAAAACGACGGCACTTCGAAAACTTCGGCGCCCACGGTGGTCATCTACGGGATCTCGTGGGGAGCGGCGGGTGCGCAGGAAATTGATGACATCGGTTACGTGGTAAATCGCGTCAGGTCCAAAGTCGCAGGCCTGCGCGTGGTGGTCATCGGCAGGGGATCGCCCGAAGCGGAAACCGCCCTGCGCAAGCGGCTCGATGGATCGGGCGTTCAGGTTCAGGTCCTCGGTTTGCTCCCCGTGGAGGAAATTCCCAGGACCCTCGCCGGAGCCAAAGCCATGCTCTGCGTTCGCGGCCACGTTTCTGGCAGGCGGGGAAACGTGATCGCCGGGATCGTTTGCGGACTGCCGGTGGCGGGATACTCCGGAACCGAGACGGGCTTTCCAATCACGGAATCAGGTCTACTCCTTTATGACAAGAAAGATCGCGAAGGATTGGCGGATGGTCTTTCTCGCATTTTGACGGATGAAAAGTTGTACGGGGATCTGCGCGCGCGCAATCTTGCGGCTGCCGCGAAGTATTTTTCCTGGGATGCGATTGCATCCAAGGTTCGTCAAGCCCTAGTCGATAGTTGACGGTTGAGAGTCGACAGTAAAGTCAAAGATTGCATATGCCGCCGGGTGTTTTCTTAACTCTCGACTCTCAACTCTCGACTGTCAACTGGTTGCTTATCCCCTCAACGAGCTGCCCAAATAACGATACTTGCTCAGGTGCGAGTTCCGGCCGCAGCACCGCATTGATGTTCCTGGCGACTCGCGCCGCGTTTCTTGACGAAAACAAAACCAGACCACCGGGATTTGCATCTACAGCGAAATTTAACAGCAATGCGGAAAGGGAATCATCACTCGCGCAATCCACACCGATTCTTTCCGACCACTGTTTCGCGGTATCAGGATGGGCCTTCAAAAAAGTGGAAACGGACCGGAAACTCGCGCTGAGCGCTCCGTGCGTAATCACAAGCTGAACCCGGGGATTCGGAGGCAATTTCTCCGCATTTCGTATGAGCACGCTGTCCTCGAATTGAATCACTTTGCATAGTTCGGCTTGCGCCGCCAAAGCTCGCACAATGCTATGGATGCCTGTTCCCAGCCCGAAATAACGCATCTTTCCGGTTTTCACCGCGTCTTCAAGGAAAGCCACGGTTTCCTGGGACACAGGGTCATCCTCCGCATAGTCATGCAATAAAAAGAAATCGACGTAATCCGTTCCCAGCTCGCGAAGACTTGTTTCCAGACTCGCCCGCGCCTCCGTCGCGCTGAATTTTCCGCTTTTCACGAAAGTTTGAGCACGTCGTTGCATTGCTTTGCGTGCTGCCGGCAACAGCCTGACGATCTGACGCCCCGCTCGCAGTGCGATTCGCAGCGCGCCCGTCTTCTGAGGAGCATCGATGCCGAACTTCGTCGTGATCGTGACCTCAGTGCGGCGCGTTTTCACGAATGTCCCAAGAATCTTTTCGGCCTCTCCGTATCCGTAATATCGAGCCACATCGAAATGGCGGACTCCGGCATCGAACGCTGTCCCGAGCAAGCGGTCAGCGTTCTTCCGGCCCGTGCCCGTCAGAGAGCTACAGCCGAATCCCAGGACCGGGATCTTGATTCCAATTCCCGGGACGGTGATCGCCTTCTCTCTTAGATTGCTCGTGTCCATTCTTGTCTTTCCCCTGATCAGGCCGTTTGCATTACGTGGTCGGCGATCCGCAGGTACAGCGCAAGTATGCTTTACCACAGAGGACACAGAGGGCACAGAGAAAATCTGTTCTAAGAAGCGCAATCGGGCACGCATGTGCAATGCATAATTCCATGCCGGGGGAAAAAGTCTCCTCCCGCAGTTCTCTGTGAACTCTGTGCCCTCTGTGGTAAAGCATTTGGAGATTTGCAGGCGGGCGTTACTCGTCAACGATCAGTTTGCCGGTCATCTGGTCATGACCTTTGCCGAACATGCTGCACTTGACCGAGCACTTGAACTCATACGTGCCCGCGCGCGCCGCAACGAACTCAATCACGCGGTCCTGTTTTTTTTCAACCTTGGCGTCATCCTGCGGTTGGTCAAAAATCAGGCCGGGATTCCCATCTTCGCTGGCGCCGTCGGGGTAAAGATTCAGCTTCAGTCCATGAGCGCGATCCAAAGTGCGAAGCCTGATCTGCACACGTTCGCCCATTTTGACGTGGATTTCATTGGGCGTGAATTCAAACGTTTTGGCGGTCATTTCGATTACGCGCGGAGAATCGGGAGAGCCTGGATTCTGGGTCTTCCCTGCAAGATTTACGCACAGGAATGCAAGCATTGCGGAAACCAATAAAAATGCTGCTTTCTTCATGGTTCTCCACCCCTGAATCGGTCCAATGCGCTACGGTCATATAGTCAGATGCCCCCGTACTTCATGAAGTTGTGACCGGGAATTCACAGTTCGTCCTTCCAATAAACTTATGGGGCAACCTGCGCAGTACTGTCGCTCTATGGACGCAATCTTGATTGCAACGATACTCTCTTCCCACGGGTCAGCGGACTGCTCAGGTTTCCGGGTGATCGGCGGGATAAAGGGAATCGAGCGCCAGACAGCCCTGAATCACGAAGCATGGAATTACATAGGACCTATGATGAATGAGCTGCAACAAAGGATCTTTGCGGAAGAAACGCAAGATGCTCCCACGAGCCAGGCCGACCGTCGCCGGGAGCCTCGTACTCAGACGGCCCGCCCCGTCTACCTGCAACCCGCCGACCCGGCAGACACATACTTCGAGGAAGTGCGAACTATGGCAAATTTCAGCCGCACCGGGTTTTACTTCCTCACCCATACAGCCTCTTATCGCGAGGGGATGCAGCTACACGTGATACCTGCCTTTGGCTGTTTCAACTTTGAGTACGTTGCGGAGGTCGTACGAATCGAAAGACTGCCCCTTGGCGAATATGGTATCGCCGTCCGCCTGCTGCGCCTTGGCAATTCTTTGGTAAACTCCTCCACGATTACAAAGTCTGCATTCCAGTCATTTGCGCTAGTGGAACATATGCCCCCAGCCTCGCCCCAGCAAGACTCTAACTGCTAGCGGCACCCTTCCGGGCTGGATTTGCCGTCCAAGAGAGCGTCGACCGATCGAGGGCGAAGGCTCTCGCAACCCCTTTCCTTGCAATCCGGTTCTATCTCCCCTGTACCATTGCCAACCCAGTACCTTAGGGAGCACAATAGCCTTACGAGGGGAACTATTCCCCCCGCGTGGTGTCTAATTCGAGTGAAGCGCTTGCCAGCCGGCGACATGCGGCTGATCTGGTCTCTGGTCGGGGGATCCGCGAGTGGCTTCCAAGCCTGCTGCGTGAGGCACAAGGCGTTTGACGCGTTTGCTCCGCGTAAGCGCTTGACGCAAACAGGCGAGAGAGGTGGTAAACGTGTCTGACTTGGCGCGCGTCCTCCCCTGGTCCCAGGACGAAGCCGAGCTCGTGACGGAGCTGCAGGGTGGCTCCAGCACCGCGTTCGACTGGCTGGTGACGCATTATTCCGGCTCGGTGTACTGCCTGGTCGTCGGGATGGTGCAGGAATCCAGCGATGCTGCGGATATTACGCAGGACGTTTTTCTCAAGGCGTTTCGGGGCATTCGAGGTTTCCGCCGCGGCAGTTCGCTGAAGACGTGGCTCTACCGGATCGCCATTCGTGAGGCGCTGAACCATCGGCGCTGGTTGTGGCGGCACCACCGGCGGCAGGATTCGATCGATACCGAGCCTGCGGAAGGCCACGCGATCGCGGAGATTGAGGACGAAAGTAGGACGCCTTTTGATGAGGCGGCTTCGCACGAAGTGCAGCAGGCTGTGCAGCACGCTTTGAGCGAGGTGCCGGAAGTTTTTCGCAGTGCCGTAATTTTGCGCGATCTCGAGGGCATGTCGTACGAAGAAGTCGCCGAAGTTCTCGCCGTATCCGTGGGCACAGTGAAATCGCGCATTCTTCGAGGGCGGCGGTTATTGCGGGAAATCCTGGAGCCGATACTACGAAGTCCCAATGTCGCGCACCAGGGAAGTCCAGCAGTGTTGCATTCGCCGCTGTTTTCGGTAGCGGAGAAAAAGTACTAGCCGGCCCGACACAACCGGCTGGGAGCGTCGCGGGACGCTGAGGGAGGTGTCAGTATGGAATGCAAAAAGGTAAGACGACTATTACCGGGATATCTGGACGGCGCATTGCCGTCGCGTCCGTGGTCTGAAACCCATGTAAACATCGGACAGCATCTGGAACTATGCCCTGAATGCCGCGAGGAATTGCAGGCCTACCTGGCCCTGTCTTCCGTGATGTCGCGCGCACAACGTCCTGTTCCGCCCGCCGACCTGTCCTTGCGAATTCGCGTCGCGGCCGCGCAACGCCTTGCACCTCAGCCCTGGATGCACTATTTGCGCCGGGCGCGCTTACGCGCAGAGCTTGTCCTCAAGAATATTCTGGAGCCGCTGGCTTTGCCCGCGACCGGCGGTTTGACCGTGGCTTTGATCGTGTTTGTCCTCGTCGGCCAGTTGCTCGGGTTGGGCATGCCGTTGCGCGCTGTGACCGATGATTCCCCTACCAATCTCCTGCAACCCGCGCGCCTCGAAGCCCTGGGGCCGTTCCCGATTACCGGCCTTGAAGAATCGGGACATTCCGGGCCGCACGCGCTCCTGGTAGAAGCCACCATCAACGCGCAAGGCGAAGCCGTGATGTACCGCATCCTCGAGGGCCCGGACAACCTGATCGTCCGCCGCCAGCTCGACCTGGTCCTCATGTTCTCTCGCTTCCGTCCCCAGATGAGCTTTGGGCGCTTCACAGCGGGTGGCCGCGTGGTCCTGAGCTTTAGCGATATTTCTGTTCGAGGGTGAAACGAAACCCAGCTTGTCCGCTTGGATTTCTTTCATGGAATCGACGCGACCGGAACCGGCTTTCACGAGTTTTTAAGCCTCCCGCAAACGGAAGCCAAGACACCGACCCTTCCAAACCAAAGGGTCGGCCACCCTCAAAAGCAAATGGTACGGCGTTGACCTCGCGGGTGTATCCTCCAATTGCGAGTGGTTCTCAACAATGTTCGAAAGGGTTTGCCACCCGTCCATTCCGGCAGCGGGTTAGTTCTTCATGCACTTCGGGCAGCGATAGTGCGGGTCTGTTTCAATTTTCGTGTTCATCGGCAGGTTTAACTCGCGTGTGATCTTCGCGACGAGACGTTTGTTTGCCAGAATGCACCGATCGGCATAGATCGTGAACTGCGCTATTTTCGTATCGAACACGACGCGCCCGCGTGGGTACTCATCGTACTCCGAATTAAGCACTGCCCCGTCCCGCAATAGTTTGTCCCAGTAGTGAACGTGATCGCCCTCGTGAATCTTGCAATGCGCATAAGTTCCCGCTTCAGAGAAGCGAGTGGCTTCGAAAACAAGTTTGCCGCCGACTAGGAAAAAGATACCGACATACGGCTCAGGCATCATCCCATTTCCGCATGGCTTCATTCCAGTTCGCTAAATCCAGCTCAAATTGGTCTATCCTCACGGCTTTATTTTTGTGTATGTGATCTGTGGCCCGCAGGATAAGCTTGTACCTAGTCGCTTTGACCATCAGGTCATCTCGCGTTAGCCTGATGCCTTCGCTCGGATCAAATGAACCCTTAAGCGAGTTGCAGGTGGAGCATGAAGGCACCTGGTTCAACTCTTCTGCTTCCAGGTCTGGATAGTGTTTTGGTCCTTTCGGGAGCAAATGATCCGTGGCCACCAACGCGCCGGGTCCGATGTAGCGTGGGTCAATCAGGTTAGTCCCGCAATATACGCACACGCCTCTGTGAAGCACCCATCCGACGAGCTGGTACACGCCCCAGCGCCCACCCCAGTAGCCACCTTTCTTGTTCAACTCGATTGCGAAATTTCGGGCTTTTTCTAAGTCAACCAGGCCGTCCGTGCCAATTTGAGTTTTCATGGGAGCACCACCTTTCTGATGGCGCAAGAATGATCGATCATTGCCGGGCGAGTCTGTGCTGTAGATCACACGCTGAAGTGTGGCCCGTCCCGGACATTTACTGATTAGATGACCTTGTCGGCTCCTCCTTCCGAG
The DNA here is from genome assembly GCA_963705015.1 of Terriglobia bacterium. GTDB lineage: Bacteria > Acidobacteriota > Terriglobia > Acidiferrales > UBA7541 > Palsa-360. The sequence continues at coordinate 1,415,471 of CAVPIN010000002.1, read as the reverse complement.
TCGATTTGGTGGCGTGAACAACCAAGGCTCGGATCAAAAGAGCCAACAACGTCACCTAATCAGTCTACAAGGGCCGAGAATCAGACCCTCTCGGAATGGATTCGAAGCACGCAAAAGACTTCGATTCATCCGTGAGAAACTCACTTAGGACACTGCTGAACAAAAGCACGCAAACTGAAGCTTACGCCACGGTGGCGTAAACTTTAGTTTGCGCGGTTTGGTTGTTTGGGTGGGGACAAATTATCTGGATACAGGCACAAGCGAAATTCAAAACCCGAGAGCGCGATCCTTCGAGAGCGTTTGTAGTTTCGCTGCCCCGTCACCCGAATTGGAAGTGGGCGGGTGTTTTCGTTCGCCAATCCTTGGTTCTCAAGGGGTCTTTAATGTATTTCCGTTGCGGACAGCCAAGCCTGTGATATCCTGCGTTTCGATAATCAACCACGGACCTGGGTTCCGTGTCCCTCTTCGCCGGATCATCCTGGCGACGAGAAAAAGAGAATTCTGCAAACTGAGTGGTCCCCGAGGAGAAAAAGCGTATGTGTAAATCTAGGGTCCGTTCGTTCACGATTGTTGTGGCCCTGCTCGCCACCGTTTTCGCAGCACGCATTTCGGCGCAAGCCCCGCCAGCACTGGTCATTGAGGGCGCCACGCTGATTGACGGCAATGGCGGCACTCCAGTGCCCAATTCAGCGGTCGTCATTACCGGCAATAGGATCACCAATGTTTCCACCAAGGGCAAGATCACCTATCCGCCCAACGCGCAAGTGATCAAGGCCGACGGCAAATTCATCATTCCGGGATTGTGGGACAACCACGGGTACGGCACCTGGTTCATCAATGACATGTATTTGTACCATGGTGTTACGTCCATTGTTGATAACGGTCTCGGAGGCGAACTCTCCATCGTGCATCGCGAAGCCGTCGACCGCGGAAAGATTGCTGGTCCTCGCTACGTGACGGCCATCGGCTACTTCAGCGCCGTTCCTCCTACCCCGGCCTACGATTTGCAGCCGAAACTTTTCCCCGACCGCGTTCCCAAGACTCCCGAAGAAGCTCGCGACCTTACGAGGGGATTCGTCAAGGCCGGAGCGAATTTCATCTTTGTTGCGGACGGAAGGTTGCCGAACGACATCAATGAGGCCATCGCGGACGAGGCGCATAAAGCGAATATCACTCTTGTTCTGGAGGCGGTCGGCCCGAACCTGAATCTAAATAAGATGATCGATCTCAAGTTTGACCAAAGCACGCATTCCACGGGCATCGCCGAAGCTGTTGCCAAGGATGGCACCAAGTACACTAACGAACTCGATCTTTACTCGGACATGGACATGGCCAAGGTCCAGGCTCTGATCAAGCGTTTGATTACCACGAAAGTCACGCTGGTGCCGAATTTCCTCAACCTGGGACCGGGTATGCCGAAGAATTGGGAACGGATGCAGATGGAGATTCGCCAGATGTTTTCCGATCCGGACATCCTGACGTATTTCCCGGAATTCACGGACACCGGACGCATCCGCGCGACGATCCTGGAGAGCCTCCGCGCGCCTGCTCCGCCGCCACTGGACCCCGCGGTCTTTGAGCGCAGGCGGCAGGGCTGGCTCAATATGATGAAATTTCACAGGATGTACGTGGAGGCAGGCGGGAGGGTGACCACCGGCGGCAACACCAACGTGGGCAAAGCGGTAGGCCTAGTATTACATCAGGAACTGGAGACGTTTGTGGAAGGCGGATTCACGCCCATGCAGGCCATCACCGCGGCCACGAAGTCTTCCGCCGAGACTTTTCACCAGGGCGATCGCCTGGGAACCATTGAATCGGGCAAGCTGGCCGATCTGCTGATTCTCGATGCTGACCCGCTCCAGGACATCCACAATACCCAGAAGATCAGCCAGGTCATCTTCAATGGAAAGCCCGTGGAACGGAAGTATCACCCATGGTCCAGCGATCCATTCATGGATATTGGAAATTACTCCTGGGGAAATCCAGCCGTGGAATCTCTAGAGTGGGTCGCGACGATGAAAAAAATGAACACCGGAGGTTATGGAGGAGGCGGAGGCCGCGCCACAGCCAGCGGAGTCCCTGATCCCGCCGTGACGCCTCAACCTGTCATCGAGTCGATTTCCCCCACACTCGTAACGGAAGGCGATCCGGCAACCACAGTAGTCATCAAAGGCATCGATTTCGTACGCCGCATGCAGGTCTACTTCGACGGGAAGTCTGTGCCATACAAAGCCGTAAGTCCGACGGAATTGGACATGATGCTGGATCCATCGCTTCTCCGCAGGCCGGGAAAGTACGACATCGTCATCAAGAGCCAGGGGCAAGTCGCAACTCCCGATTTCGGAAACGGTACGTCCAACGTGGCGCATCTGCTCGTCAATTTCAAGTATTGAGCTGGGTAGTTTATAGGGTTGTCGAGCGAGTTAAGTTCTCGGGCCCTGTTCTCGCCGCGGCGAGGACGGGGCCTTTTTTTGAATCATCCTCGATTTAGTCAGCCGGCAAGCGAATACTCCCATCTAGGTCGTAGACGACTCCCTGTCTCTTGCCCTATTGACTGATAGTTCCTATGTAGTACCCACGTACTATAGCCTTACTCCTACCTCAAAGTAGAAAATTGGTACCAGTGATAGCCCGCTCACGTGGGCATTTGCGAGACCAATCATGATCGGTATGCTATGACGCTGACGGTCAAAGAATCCCCCGAACTGAATAACCCGGGCAAACCCGGCTCGCCTGCGCAGAACTCTGAAAATAAGTCAGCTAAGCCTGGCGAAGCTCCGCGACCCAATCCTGTTTGTCTTGAGGTTCCCGTAACAGTCCGAAGTTTGCCGGGGCAGAATGACAATCCGTCCCTGGCATCTGGACCCACGCGAGAAGAGGGTAGAACGGTCATCGTGTTTGACAACGGAGCGGTTCTCCGTCTTTCGAACACGTTGCCTGCCGGGCAAACGATGATCGTCTCGAACGCTCAAGGGCGTGACGTGGTTTGCAGGATCGTCCAGGGGAGAAATCTTCCAAGCGTAAAGGGATACGTCGAAGTCGAATTCCTCGAGCCAGTCAACGATTTCTGGCGCGTTCATGAAACAACGCAGCCGTCAGCCGGATTGCCAACGGCAGCTCCGGTCCTGCCATCACCACTAGCCCCTCCCATCGTTGGGTCTGTGACGACTCCTGCGAAGGAAGCGAACGCTTCTTCAGGCAATGCGCCGTCCTTTGAAGACATCGCCGGAGTGGTGCGGATGTCTCCGCCGCCTTCTGCGCGTGCAAAATTGCAAGAGCCAGCTTCTCAAAAGAGACCTTTCAAGAGTAGGGATGAGGTAGCATACGGCAAGGTTTCGTCAGCGAACTCCGACTCTGTAAACAGTGAACTTTCCCCCATTGCTGAGGCTCTTGTGAGCGAGCCCGCGATTTCAGCGATGCAGCGACCCTCCCCTCTTGCGTTTCAAAAGCCGGCGCCTCCCCGCGATTTCATGGCCACGGGCATGCTGGCCTCCGGGCGATCCTCATCGCACTCATCAGGCGATTCACGCGGACGGATGCCATTGATCCTGGGAGGGGCAGCGCTGGCCCTCGCGGGGCTCGGAGCGGCGTATTTCTTCCTGTATCGCGGGGATGTTCCAAAAACTATAGCGCCACCAGCCGTCGCGTCACAGCCGTCCACTCCGTCCTTGCCAGCTGCAAGCATTCCCAGCGAATCGTCCCATGCAAAGATTGCTCCGGAGCCGGCCCCAGTTCTCGACCAGACGCCTCCACCAGTCGCCACTTTGAGCGCAGAGACTCCGGCTCCGATCCCCACCGAAGCGCAGATCTCCCGGAAACCGGCAAGCACTCCGGCGGCGAAGCAGCCCGATCAAGCAGCAACGCGCCGCGAAGCGATTCCTAATCTCAAAATGAAATCCCCAATGGCTCCCAGGCAAAATCAGGCCAAACTTTCGGAAGGTTCCGCCCCCAGCGTGACGGATATATCTTCTGCAGTCCCGGGCGGAGGGGCGCCCACCGCCTCTTTAATGTCGCCTATGGTGCGGTCAGTAAATGAACCGGCTCCACCTCCTTCGTTGCTTCCTCCCGTGCCTGCAAGCAAAGAGATACGCGAGCCCAGACTGATCACCTCGACACATCCTGTATATCCCCCGATGGCCAAGCAAACTGGTGTCCAGGGCAAAGTCGAAGTTTCCGCGCAAGTCGGAGTGGATGGAAGCGTGACGAACGCCAAAGCCATCAGCGGGCCGATGTTACTTCGCGACGCGGCGGTCTACGCTGTGCAGCGGTGGAAATATTCGCCGGAACTTATCGATGGAAAGCCTGCCGCGGCGCAGATCACCGTCACCGTCGAATTCCGCTTGAACTAGGTCTGTTGTATTTCCCGTTTCCCACCTTCGATAACCACTATAAATGAATCAGGCAAGTTGCGCGCAATGAACATGCCGGGGGCTTGGCGATCACACGGAGCCTGAAGGCCATTGCCGGGACAACCTTGCCACGAAATAATCCCATCACATTAACGAAGTGTTTCTTGTTCTTGACTGCGCCCAGTGAGCCTTGTAGATTTTGTGGGGACAGGTTGATCGATTGCACCTAAAGATTCAGACCAATTCGCGGAGCCGCTTTGCATGCGCAGGTCTGGGTGTGCTCCTGCTCGCCGTCACGAGTGCGCATGCGCAAAAGTCGCAGGGCAAGACTTCCGCGCCGCCGCCCGACCAGCCCAGGGCCCAGGAAGCCAGGCAGGTCATTTCGATCGGGACGCGTCCGCAACTCTTTGTGGTTCTCTGCGCCCTGGACGCCGCCGGGTACGTACCGAACGGAGGTACAACCCAGGAATCCCCGGGGCGCGCTCAGTTGCGTCAGCGCATGCGCGCCTTGCAAGGACCGGCTGTGGATGCTCTGCGCAAATATTACCGGGAGCATGCCGTGGCAGACCCCGGGGCCACGTTTTCGCGATTTGTCTCTTTTGCTTTGGCGGTGGGGCCGCCTCCGAATTTTGAATTTGAACTTCGCGGGGACGAATTGCCTCCGGACGCTTTTGCGCTCGAAGGTTTCGCCGAGGTTTTGACGGCCTTTTACACCGAAGCTAAGATCGAGCAGCTTTGGCAGTTCTACCAGCCCGACTATAACGCCGCCGAGGATATTTACCGCGCGCCTGTTTCTGAACTTGTATTTTCGACCACCAATTTCCTCCGCGAACTCATCAGGCCCGACAGTCCCCGATCCTTTTCCATCTATGTCGAACCGCTCGCTGGCGGGAATATCAATTTCCGGAATTTCGGGGATCATTACGAGTTGGTCGTTACTCCCAGCGCGAATCCGCCGATGGACGAGGTACGTCACGCCCTCCTTCATTTTATCCTCGATCCCATCGCGATTCAGCACCGGGCGGTAGCTTCCCGTGGCCTTGCGGTGCTGCAAGTGGCGGCTCGCGCCCCGCAACTGCCCATCAATCTTCGCGAGGACTACGCAGCGTATTTTGACGAATGTCTGGTCCGCGCCGTTGAGCTCAAGTTGCGGCATCTCCCTCCGGTGACCCTGGCCAGCGCGATTGACCAGGCGGACCGCAGCGGCTATGTGCTGGTCCGGCCAATCTATGCCGGCCTCACCGGGTACGAAAAATCTGAACAGCCGATGAGTAGCTACTTGCCAGACCTGGTCAGAGGAATCGATGTGGACGCCGAGACTCGACGGGCGAACGGGATACAGTACGCCGCTTTGGATAGCGGCCAGGATTCGGGTTCGGCGGCAGAGGTTGTACATGGGACGACGACCAAGCCGGGAGCTCCTGCTGATCCGAGGGAAGAAGATTTGGCCGAAGGACAGAAGCAGATTGCCGTCCGCGACGGCGCGGCCGCGGCAGCGGCATTTGAACGGGTTCTGGCGAATCATCCCGATGATCTGCGCGCGACTTACGGTCTGGCCGTGGCTTCCGCGCTGCTGGGCCAGCCGGATCGCGCTCGCGAACTCTTTTCCAAGGTGATTGCGGCTTCGCCGAATCCTCCCACGGGACCCGCTGCGCAGCAGGATTCCGCGAACCTTTCCTGGTCGCATATTTATCTCGGGAGGATGTACGATGTAGAGGGCCAGCGCGACCTCGCAGTTGCGGAATATCGCGCGGCGCTGGCCGTGGCGGGCGCGCCGGAGTCAGCGCGGGCCGCCGCGCAGAGCGGAGTCGACACGGGCTATCAGGCGCCCGCGCACAATACCCCGTCCGGCGGCAAGTCATGATTTTTTTTCGTACCCGGGAGATAAAAGGGAAACTACCTGCGGGCGGTACACTGACAGCACGCAATCCACTCGGAGCATTCCTTGCATCTCCGAGAATCATCCAAACGGAGGAGATTCATACCATGACGGCAAAGTTATTCAGAGGGCCGGTCACACTGTTGGTTTTCGTTGTAGCGATTTCTGTGGGGGCCGTGGGTGGCAGGGCGCAATACGATCAGCCGCAACCGGCGCAGTCCAAGGACAAAAATGATTCAAAGCAAGCGCCCAAGCTCAACAAGGCGGAGGAGGAGGCTTACAAAGCCTTCTACGCGTCGCGCACTGGGCCACCGCCAGCGCAAGCGCAGTTGGGCGAGGATTTCATCAAGAAATTCCCGACCAGCCGCTACCTTCCGGGTGTCTACGCACAGTTAACCGCTGCGTATTTCGCGATGGGAGACGAAGACAAAATGTTCGTCACGGGCGCTAAAGCCATCGAACTAAGTCCGGATAATGTGGACATGCTCTCCCTGATGGCCATGTCCATACCGCGACGGATACGCTCGACTACCCCCGATGCCGCACAACAGATGGAGAAGGCCGAGGCTTACGCGCATCATGCCATCGAATTGATTCCGAACATGCCGAAACCCCCGGAAGTCGACGATGCCACGTTTGCGCAGGCGAAGAATGACAAGCTTTCCATGGCCCATAGCGGCTTGGGACTGATCGACATTAACCATCAGAAGTTCGATGACGCGCGGACCGAGTTGATGCAGGCCGTGCAGCTGGCGTCGAACCCCGATCCGGTGGACTACTATCTGCTTGGCAATGCCGACGTGCAGGGCAGCTACTTCAACGATGCCATCGCTGCCTATGACAAGTGCGCGACCAGCGGACCTCTGATGGCGCAGTGCAAGTCTCGCGGAGATTCCGCCAAGCATGACGCCGCGACCAAGCTGGGCAGGTAGGAAAGCCGGGAAGGTCTAACCGATGGCGATGGCCGTAGGCGAGATCGCGGAGTTGGAGGCGGTCCTCGGACACGCGTTCCGCGATCCTCGCTTTCTGGCGCAGGCCTTGATGCACAGTTCTCGCCTCCCCGAACGTGCGGCGGACGATCCCGTCGAGAGCAATGAAAAACTCGAATTCCTGGGAGATGCCGTCCTCGAGTTGCTGGTCAGCGAAGAATTGGTTCGCGCGTTTCCGAACTGGAGCGAAGGCCAGCTCTCGAAAAGCCGCGCGCGCCTCGTGAATGCCACTGCTCTATCCCTTGCCGCGCAACGTCTCGGCCTGGGCCATTATTTGCGCCTCGGCCGCGGGGAAGAGAAAACGGGCGGGCGGCTCAAGCCGGCGCTTCAGGCCGATGCGTACGAAGCGGTAATCGCGGCGATTTATCTTGATGCAGGCCTCGAAGCCGCGCGAAGATTCGTACTGAAGTCGCTCGTCGAAGGCGCCCTGGCCGCAGAGGCAGAACGCCTGGGTCGCACGGACCACAAGTCCGTGCTTCAGGAACTTTTGCAATCGCGCGGCGTGGGTCCCTGCCGGTATCACATCGTCGACGAGAGCGGCCCGGATCACGAGAAAACCTTTCGCGTCGAGGTCCGCATCCCCGGAGAAATCACAGCCGTCGGGACGGGAAGAACGAAAAAGGAAGCAGAACAGTCGGCAGCCACCGCAGCCCTGATACAATTGGGACTGGCAGACTAAGGAATCCCAACTTTGGCGGAAACCACACAGGTCGTGCACGCTCCAGACGCCGTGGCGCCTCGCGCGGAAGCGCATCCCGCGACGCTTCGCGAGTACATCGAATCATTGCTGGTAACCGTTATTTTGGCTCTCTTTGGCACGACGTTTGTCGTGCAGGCGTTCAAGATCCCATCGCAATCCATGGAGCCCACCCTTTTGGTGGGCGACCATCTTCTAGTCAACAAGTTTATCTTTGGGGGGCGCGGTCAGTGGTACGACCGTCTCCTGCCTTATCGGGAAGTGCGTCGCGGCGATATCATCGTTTTCAAATTTCCTTTTCAGGACCATCCGCACTACGTCAAGCGAGTCATTGGTGTTTCCGGCGACCGGATAAAGATTGTGGACCAGCTCGTTTACGTCAACGGGAAAAGAATTATCGAACCCTATATCGTACGTGATCCAGCCGCGCCTTATGACCCGTTTGGAGATAACTTCCCGCCGAAAAGCTCGGAATATCTACAGGCGAATATGCAGCCGGAATGGGCCGATCAAATTTTGCAATATGTTCATGATGGGGAAATCGTGGTCCCGCCGGGGAAGTATTTCGCCATGGGCGACAATCGCGACCATAGCTGGGACAGCAGGTATTGGGGCTTCGTGGATCGTGACGCGATCATGGGCCGTCCCGTGGTGATCTACTGGTCGGTGCAGGGAGCTCGCGACGACCAGGCAAACCAGAACATGAATGGGTGGCTGCTGAACTTCCTGGACACGGTCCTCCACCTGCCGTCGCGGACGCGGTGGGCGCGTATGTTCCATGAGGTTCACTGACAATAACCGTGAGGTTTGAAAAGAAGGCTGCCCGTTCCGTCCCGAAGATCGTGGGACGTAACGGCCGATACAAGTGCGCGACACATCGCGGCATTGGATCTTGTAGCGGCCGCCCGATTTTTGGGCGGGCAGCCTTTTTTTCGTTTTCGACTCAATTGAAACACGGGCCTACGGACACTAAGCTTTTCTTCTTCCGCGCCTTTTGCCACAATCTTTGTTTCGGCGGGCTCCAAGTAGAGCCCGCACCCGTAGTCCTAGCATGCAAAAACGTAAATGGCTGCGCTGGTTTGTGGTCCTCGCCCTCCTGACAGTCCTGGCGGATGTGGGAATCTCACGCGCCCTGCGGACCAGCGCTGCGCGCCGTTACCTCACCGCGCACCTGGTCGCGAGCTTCGGGCGTCCCGTAGACGTCGCCCGTTTCGATTTCAGCTTGCTCGATGGAGCGCGACTCGAAGCTCATTCGGTCACCGTTGCCGAAGATCCGCATTTCGGCAATGAATATTTTCTGCGTGCGGAAACTCTCACGGCAGGGCTGCGCTGGTTCCCCTTGCTTTCGGGACGTTTCGAATTTGGTTCCCTGTCTTTATTGCGTCCGAGCTTGAATTTGGTGCGCGATGCCGACGGCCACTGGAATATCGAGCGCTGGCTCCCGCCCGCGCCCTCTGGGGCGTCTCGCCCCGGGTTTGTGGGGCCGCTGGCAGCGTCGGGCGGTGTGCCGGCGGCCCGCTTCAACCGCATCCAGGTGGATTCCGGGCGGATCAATTTCAAGCAACGCGATGACAAGAGCCCCTTCGCGTTGCTCGATGTTTCAGGCAGCGTCGAACAAGATAACGCGGGCCGGTGGCAGCTGGACCTCGACGCTCGGCCCATGCGCTCCAGCGTCGAGTTGCAGGATATCGGGACACTCCACCTTCGGGGCAACATCGCGGGAACTTCCGCTCGATTCCAGCCGGCGGATTTGAACTTGACCTGGCGCGAGGCCTCGATCGCAGATGCTCTGCGGTTGGCGCGCCAGGTGGATTATGGAATGCGCGGGGAACTCTCTGTGGACCTTGAAGCGAAAGTTGCTCCCACGGCGCCCGCTGCCTCCGCAGCCACGGATTTTACGCCCGCGCAGTGGTCAATTTCAGGAACGGCTCGTCTGACGGGGATTCATAGCTGGCGGCTTCCCGGGCGGGACACCGATCCGGCGGCAAATCTTTCGCTAGACGCCGCTTGGCGCCTGGGAGAGCCGCATGTACAAATCCGGAAGTTGATCGTCGAAATGGCAAATTCCCATTTGCAGGGAGAGGCCGATTTGGATTGGGGAAACGGTTTCCATCCTCAACTGCATATCGAGTCCCCCAGCGTGGGACTTGGCGATGTTCTTTCCTGGTATCGAGCGCTGCATACGGATGTCGCGGAAGATCTTCGCGTGCAAGGCAAACTCGGAGTTGATGTGACCCTGGGTGGATGGCCAGTCCAGCTTCAGGGGGGAGTCACGGCCAGCTCCGGCGCAACATTGACAGCCGCGTCCCTGCCCGCGCCGTTGCAAATCGGCCCCATGCAGGCAAACGTTTCGCATGGAGGGCTGGATTTTTCCCCTACCGAGGTCTCCTTTTCCAATTCGCCTCGGGAAGGCCATTCCGATACAAATGCCGACGCCGTGGCGGACCCCGGTTCCTTCGTGCTCCGGGGCTCGATTATTCCGGATGCGGGCGGTGTAATCCGCTGGCCGCTGAATTGGAATTTGTCCATCGAGGGAGCAACGCCGCGGGCCCAGGACTGGCTGGCTCTTTCTGTGGCGCTGGCTCAGCCTTTAAACGCAGGATGGACCGCAGCGGGCGGCTTTGCCATCAAGATGCGCGGAACGCGGCGGACAGGATTGCCCGCGACCGCCTGGCTCGGCACGATGGATTTTCGCGGGCTGACGGTGAGCCCCGCGCGCTTGAATCAGGCGGCGCGCTTTCCCAAGGCGCACGTCGAATTTACCGCCATGCAGCGAACGATCACGTTATCCGCTGCGGAGGCGCTGGGGGCGTCGTGGCACGGCACGATCGCGCGAAAGAACGCAGACACGCGCTGGACCTTCGCTCTTTCCGCGGATCGCCTCGACGCCGCAGAACTTGACCGCTGGCTCGGGCCGCGCGCGAGGCCCGGATTCCTGGCGCGTTTTGCCAGCCTGGGAAATGCCGCCACCGTTCCGGCAGGTGACTCCGCCATCACGCAAATAGCCGCGCGCGGGCACCTGCAAGTCGCAGAAATCGTTGTGGCCCCGTTGCGGTTTCAGAAATTTGATGGAGACGCGGAACTCGACGGCCGCACGGTCAAGATCACCAAAGCCCAGGCGGATTTTTTCGGCGGAAAAGTGGCGGGAAAATTAGACGCCCGCGTACTTGCCGATCCCTCCTACGAGTTTCAAGGGCGCTTCGACCGCGTGAATCTTGCGCAGCTGGGAAGCAGCGGAACGCTGTTGAACAACCGTATCGCAGGGACGGCCTCCGCCACTCTCACGGTCGCCGCGCATGGAATCGGCCGTGGAAATCTCATTGGTTCGATGGAAGGGAACGGAACGCTTACCGCACGGAATGCGGAATTGCCGGGCCTTGATTTCACAGGGGTGTTTCCGGGAACCCCGCAGGATTCTTCCTTGAGCCCATTCGTGTCTGTGGAGGGAGCTTTTCGCATTCACGCCAGGACAATCGATCTTACCAACTTTGCTATGGACCACGCGCGCGGCCGGCTTCAGGCGGAAGGGCATATCGACTTTTCCCACGCGCTCGACCTGCGCATCCGCCCATCGATTTTCCAGGCCGCCACGTCCCCGGCAGCCGCCTCTCCTCCGAGCTTTCTCCTGACGGGGACGATTGAAAACCCAAAATTCATCTTGCCAACCGCCGAGTCGAAGCCCGTGGCCAGACCCGGGACTCGATCGAGATAGGCTCTTCCGTGCTCCCGCGTTGCAACAGACAGTTGAGCGGCTTACTATCGAAGCGTGCCAGTCCCGGATAACAACCTTCAATCTCGCAGGCTTTTAATGAAAAGATTGATGACTTACCTTCTGGTATTGATGACCTTTCCCCTTGGCACTTCTGCGCAGAAAAAGCTTCCTGCGGATTCCGCTGGTAGGACAAACAAGGGCGGGAGAATAGATGCAGGACGCGTTTCCCTTTCCCCGCGATTTTCCGCAGGGCAGGTCTTTCGATACGAGATGGAATTTGAGACCACGACTGCTACAACGCGCTCCGGCCTCGCGACAGACCCACAGGGTCCTGGAAAACTGGTGATCACCTGGGACGCTACGATTCGCATGGAGGTCCTTCCCGCGGATCCCCCCGCGCCGGGTAACATTCGCCTTCGCACCACCTACGAAAAATCGATGGCCAATGTGCGCAGTGACACTTTTGATCCCGCGGCAAACGAGACGCGGGACCAGTACCGGGCACTGGAAGGGAAGGTCGTCGAATTTACGCTCGATGCGGCGGGAAAGGTCAAATCCACTTCGGGCATCGAAGAAATTGTCAGTGGGGAAAGGTCGGCGCAAGCGGCGCGTGACTGGATTGCCCAACTCGATGCCGGCTCAGGCGCACCCGCCGCCGGTGTCGCGGTCGGGCAGAAGTGGACGTCCGAACAAGCGGCAACGACTTTGCCGGTTGCTGGAATGGCATGGCGCACCGAAGCCACATATCTCCGCAATGAGCCTTGCCACCCGCCGAATCCCGAGCTCCCATCGGCCGCTTCCTCGGCCGAATCGGGCGGCCACGAGGAATCAAGCGAGACCTGCGCCGTGATCCTCACTCACTTGGACCTGGTCCGCGACAAATCGGTCCGCGACAGGACTCCCGAGGAATTCCGCAAAAATGGCGTGAAAACAGTGGGGAAATGGAACGGGTCTGCGCAAAGTTTGACTTATGTTTCACTCCGGACGGGATCGGTGGTGAGCGTTACGCAAACCGGAACCGAAGACATTGACGTGACCATGACCGGCGCGGAGAATTCCTCCCTTCACTATGCCGGCACGATTCTTTCACGCTCCCAGGTTGCTTTGATCGCTGACGATACGCCCGGAAAATGATACTTCGGAATCTCCAGCGCCATCGTATGTAGCAACGCGCAACTATTTCTAAATCTCTCCTTTGACAAGACGACAAACGTGCTACAGTTGGCACGAAATTTGACTCACCTCCGCGCCCCACTGATCTCCCGCGGATGAATAAACCCTTAGTCGGGGCCCTCCTTGTTCAGCACCAAGAAGTAGCGTTCAGATCGGAGATGAATGGCATGCGGATCTTGCTATATAACCCCGATAACGGGGTCACGCGCAATTTCATGCCGCACCTTTGGATGTTTCTGCTGAAGGCGCTTACCCCGAGTGGGCATGAAGTCGTGCTGATTGACGGCAACGCGCAACCCATGGATGAAGCCGGCATGGCCCGCTATGTGCGCGAACAGAAAATCGATCTTGTCGGAATCGGCGCGATGACGCGCATGATTGCGAAAGCGTACCGCGTCGCCGATGCCATCCGGGCAGTGGGCGTGCCGGTCGTGATGGGCGGTCCTCACGTCACGGAAATGGCCGATGAGGCCCTGGGTCGCGATGGCGGTCCGCGCCACGCGGATGCTGTGGCGCTCGGCGAAGCCGATCAAACCTGGCCGAAGATTGTCGAGGATGCCGTGCGCGGGAAACTCAAGGAAGTCTACGCTCCCGTGGATGAGTTTGGCCAGGAACGCAAGCCATCTCTCCAGGATTATCCGGCGATTCCGTGGGACAAAATCGATCTCGATCAGTTTAATCTGGTTCCCAAGATGGTCTCGCGTGTCCTGCAACGTCTCGGAGGTGGGTGGGGCACGTTCCGGATTATTCCAGTTGAGTCGGGACGCGGATGCCCGTATGGGTGCGAGTTCTGCACGGTCACGGGATTTTTTGGCGACTCCATCAGGTTTCGCACCAACGAAAGCGTGGTGAATGAACTACTGCTCTTGAAGGCCCGGGCCAAAAGCGAAGGCGGCCAGATCGCCGTCTTTTTTATCGACGACAATTTCGCCATCAACGTGAAGCGTACGAAGTCGCTGCTGCGCGACATCATCGCCGCCGGGGCCCAGGTGCACTGGGTGGCGCAGATCAGCGCTAACCTGTTGCGCGACGAGGAACTCGTGGACCTCATCGCCCAGTCGGGCGGCAAATGGGTCTTCATCGGCATGGAGTCCATCGACACCGCTAATCTCGCCAGCGTGAACAAGGGTTTCAACAAGCCCGGCGAATACGCGGCAGTGCTGGAGCGGCTCGCCCAGCGCAATGTGTTTGCGATTACTTCGTTCATCTTCGGGATGGACAACGATACGCCGGGAGTCGCAGAACGGACACTAAAGGAAATTCATTCCTGGCCGCCGGGGCTGCCCATCTTTGGACTGCTCACGCCCCTGCCTGCAACGCCGCTCTACGATAGGCTGGCGACCGCTGGGCGATTGACGCGGCCAAAGCACTGGATGGAATTCATTCCATTTGTGATGGCCCACACGCCGCTGAAGATGACGGTCGAGCAGGCACATGCCGAGGTGAGGGCCGCGTGGGCCAGTTCCTACAGCCCCGAGGCCATGGCCCAGGCAGTCGACTCCTTGAAACACAAGCCGTTGGGATATCGCATCAATATTTTTATCGCGCGAATGTGTTTCCGGGGAATCTATTTCCCGCAAATGGGGCCAGTGGCATGGCTGAAAGTGATCTCGCAAAATCGCCATACCATCATCAGTCTCGTCAGAGAAGGGTTTGCCAGTTGGCGCGCGCGGCCTGCCAGGATTGCCGCTGATTAAAAAATTAGTGCCGCAGCCCATTCAGATTGCTGAAAAAAATCAAAACGCCGTCATTCCGAGGCACGCTGCGTGCCGAGGAATCCCTCTTTTGTTTGATTTAAACCACAGAGGGATTCCTCGCTGCGCTCGGAATGACGCGTTGGGGGGCTGTTTCCGCAGCCTGTATTCCCGTGGACACTATGCGCGGCTGAAAATGTCGCGCACCATCAACTAGAAACCCACGGGCGGGACACAACCGTGATCAGGTTTCGCTTAAGAACTGCGGACGCGGTGATGATCCCGCCGAAGAGTGCTCCGGTCACACCCAACGTGCATGCATCTTGTCCCGTCAAATAGAGATTACGTATGGGCGTACGCGCGCCAAATGCGCGGGCACGGAATCGGGCCGGAACACAACTGGCGCCGTAGATTTCTCCATTCTTATAATTTGCAAAATGCCGCGTCGAGAGAGGCGTGGAGAGTTCGCTGTATTCAATTTTGCCGCGCGTGGCCGGCACATTCCGCTCTAATTCCTCTCGAAGGCGCGCAGCTAGAGTCTCCTTGAGATCATCGTATTCCGAACCGCGCCGCTTCCAACGGGTTTCGGTCCACTGATCAAATATGTGAAATGGGATGGGCGCGACAACTTCGATCGTGGAGCGCCCCGGATACCGTTTGGCGAAGGTTGGATCCTTGGCGGACGGGAAGGAGATGAACAGGACCGGGAACGGCCTGTTGGGGTCCATTGCGAAGCGCGCAAAACTTGCGTCGTGATCCGAACCGGTGTAGATCCAGAGGTTGGTCGCGTCGAAATCCGCTTCGCCTGGGCCGCGTCTAAGCCCAACGTAAAGGCAAATGTGACTGATCGACGGCGGGATGTCCTTCATTTCTTCAAGCACGCCGAGGTCGGCCGACAGTTTGGCGGGCCGCAGCCGGGCGAAAGTGTTGTAGGCACCCGCATCGCTGATGACTGTGTTCGCCAGCAGCTCTCGGCCGTCGGCCATGCGGACGCCTGTGGCTCGTCGGCCTTCCACCAGGATTTCTGACACCTCCGCGCTGGTCATGATCTTTCCGCCAGAGCGCTCGATGATGGGAACAATGCAGGCGGCAATCTCGGACGCCCCTCCAACGGGGTAACCGGCGCCCTCGAAATAGTGGTGGGCGATGGTGGCGTGCATCGCGAAACTGCTCTGGCCGGGAGGAAGACCGTAGTCCCCCCATTGTCCGGTGAGCACTGCGATCAGTTCCTTGTTATGGGTCAACTGGTTGAGCACCTGGGCTGTGGTCTGATTGGAGTAGTACAAAAAACGCCTGCGCATCAATGGCCCGATCAGCCTGGCAAGCGTCGCTGGAATGGCTTTCTCAGCAAAGTACAGGCCGCTGGCGGCGACGGCCGCATAAACCATGGCAATGTAGCGGTCGATGGCAGACGCCTCACCAGGGAAATACTGTTTCATATTCGCGCGAAAGCGCTCCAGGCCAGTGGGAAAATCGTAGCTGCGATCAGCGATTACGATCCGATCGTACACGTCCGGCATGGGATTCCATCGCAAGTGGCCTTCCGTCAGGTGATCGTAAGCAGCCCGGACGGGGGATCGTGGGTCGTTCACTTCACCGATGTAATGCACGCCCACGTCCCATTCGTAGTCGGGCCTGCGAAACACGTGCGTGAACCCTCCGGCCGTGTAATGCCGCTCCAGCACCAGCACCTTCTTTCCTGCATGTTTGGCGAGCAGGGCGGCGGCAGTGAGTCCGCCGATTCCGGAACCGATGACGATCGCGTCGTAAGTGCCGTCGACGGGGTGTTGCTTGTAGGATTGGCCGATTTGCCGCATAGGGGCTTTCTCGTACCTGGACGCCAACAACATGGAGTCTACAACTCTTTAGGTTGTTCAATGAGCCCGGATTCCGCGATAGCGTGCCGTTTGGACGGTCCCTGGCAGAATTAGGCCCTCTCGGAATTTGCGTTATAATGTCTGGTTCTCCGTGAGTGCTTAACTGCGCTGTGCGGTCCAATAGCGATGAACTTCAAACTCATGAGCGATTACGAGCCTCGCGGCGATCAGCCGGAGGCCATCGAGCAGCTCTCGCGCGGCATTGAGGCCGGCGAGAAGCATCAGGTCCTGCTCGGCGTCACGGGTTCCGGGAAAACGTTCACGGCCGCCAAGCTCATCGAGCGGGCCAACCGTCCCGCGCTGGTGCTCGCGCACAATAAGACGCTGGCGGCGCAGCTTTACAGCGAATTCAAGAGTTTCTTCCCGCAGAACGCCGTCGAATACTTCGTCAGCTACTATGACTACTATCAGCCGGAAGCGTATCTGCCCGCCTCGGACACCTACATCGAAAAAGAATCCACGATCAACGACGAACTCGACAAGCTGCGCATGAGCGCGACGCGGTCGCTGTTCGAGCGCCGGGACGTCATCATCGTCGCTTCGGTCTCCTGCATTTACGGCATTGGCTCGCCGGAATCCTATTTCGGCATGCGCGTGGTGATCGAAAAGGGGCAGAGCACCGCGCGCGAAGCCTTGCTCCGCAAACTGGTGGACATCCAGTACGAGCGCACCGAGGATTTGCGGCGCGGCACGTTCCGCGTGCGCGGGGATCGCATCGAAATTTATCCGCCGTATGAAGACAACGCCTACGCGGTGGAACTCTGGGGCGCCCAGGTGGACGCCATTCGGCAGATGGACCCGCTGACCGGAGAAGTGCGCTCGGGCCAGAACGATCTGTCGCGATTGACGATCTATCCGAAATCGCACTACGTCATGCCCGCCGAACAGCGGGAGCGCGCCATCCGCACGATCCTCGAAGAGCTGGACTGGTGGAAGCCGGAGCTGGAAAAGCAGGGCAAGTACGCCGAGGCGCAGCGCGTGTGGCAGCGCACCATGTTCGACGTGGAGATGATGCGCACGATCGGATATTGCCACGGCATCGAAAACTATTCGCGGCACCTCTCCGGCCGCCTGCCCGGCGAAGCGCCGCCCACGCTGCTCGATTATTTTCCGCAGGATTATTTGCTCTTCATCGACGAATCGCACCAGACCGTGCCGCAACTCCACGCCATGTATCACGGCGACCGCTCGCGCAAGCAGACGCTGGTGAACTACGGCTTCCGCATGCCCTCGGCGATGGATAACCGCCCCCTGAATTTCGAGGAGTTCGAGCACCGCACCGGGCAAATCGTCTACGTTTCTGCGACGCCGGGGCCCTACGAGCTGACGCGCTCGGCCGGCGTGGTGGTCGAGCAGGTGATTCGCCCGACCGGCCTGGTGGACCCGGAAATCGAAGTGCGCCCGGTGAAGGGCCAGGTGGACGATCTGCTCGAAGAGATACGCGTGCGCGCGGAACGAAACGAGCGCGTGCTGGTCACCACGCTGACCAAGCGCATGTCCGAAGACCTCGCCGAATATTTCACCGAAACCGGCGTTCGCTGCCGCTACATGCACTCGGAGATCGACACGCTCGAGCGCGTCCGCATCCTGCGCGACCTGCGTCGCGGAGAATTCGATGTCCTGATCGGCATCAACCTGCTGCGCGAAGGCCTCGACCTGCCGGAAGTTTCGCTGGTTGCCATTCTCGACGCAGACAAGGAAGGCTATCTGCGCAGCGCCACGGCGCTGATCCAGACCATCGGCCGCTGCGCGAGGCACGTCGAGGGCCGCGCGATTCTCTACGCCGATCGCATGACCGGCTCGATGGCGCAGGCCATCGGGGAAACCAATCGCCGCCGCGCGAAGCAGGTGGCCTACAACGATGCGAACCACATCACGCCGCAATCCATCATCAAGTCCGTGGACATGAAGCTGGCCGCGATTGTGGAAGCCGATTACGTGACCGTTCCCGTCGAGGATTTTGCCGATGCGGACATCACCAGCGAGCGAAGCTGGGCGAAGTTCTCGCGCAACTCGAAATCCAGATGCGCGAAGCCGCCAAGAAATTCGAGTTTGAGCGCGCCGCTGCTTTGCGCGACCGCATCCGTACGCTCAAGCAGCGCGATCTGGCAGGATTCTTCTCTGCCGTAACTGAAACGGCGCCGGTGGAGTGAGCGTACAGGCGCTCAAAACTTGGCATCAGAAAATGGCTCAGCTACCACCTGATGCTCATCCTCGTAAACGATGTAGCCAGGCCTATTTGTTCTAATCATCTGACACAGAATGTTGTGACTGTCGAGGATGGCCACAATCTCGCGTAGCTTTGCAATATGCTCCGTCGCCGTGTCTTTAAACCACGAAATCGCTTTCTTTTTCTTTCGTGTTATAGGGTGGTTTTGATTTCGTAAATCTAGTAGGTTCCTCGAGGTGACTATCGAACCATTTCAAGAGTTCGCGCAATCTGGCTTTTTCGTCATCGGGAAGATGAACCTTATTTCTGAGTCGATAGGCTGCTTGAAACACGCCAGCTTCACGCAGCGACTCATCATCAATTTGCCCTGTGATGAAACGGATGAACATGCGTACGCCTGGCCTCTACACCATCCCCTTGCGCAATTCCTCAATCGGATAAAATGTCCCG
Source organism: Terriglobia bacterium (assembly GCA_963705015.1). Lineage (GTDB taxonomy): Bacteria > Acidobacteriota > Terriglobia > Acidiferrales > UBA7541 > Palsa-360. The sequence goes on along the minus strand of CAVPIN010000002.1, from coordinate 1,396,481 downwards.
CGCCAAACCACGCCGCCGCGCCATAGCGTCGCAATCGCCGAGCGGCCCAGCATCCAGAAAAATAGCAGCGCGCCCAGCGGATGCGTGAGCCCGTAGAGCGGGGAAGCGTCCGTGGACCCAGATCATGGCGCAGTGGATCAGCAACCGCGGAGCCCGCCGCGATTCCGGCAAAAATGCGCGCCCAGCCCGTCGCGAAGGCAAGTCCGAAAAATGGCAGGACGCTCATGATCAAAGGAAGCATCATCGCGCCCATTGCAAAGAACGCATTGTAATGGCACGCGGCAAAAAAGTTCTTCGTGACGCCGCGAATCACGTTGCCAACGCCGGCTATGCCAGCGCACGCGGACCATGTCGTGCGCGACAGCCACGCCCGAGCGGCATCCGGCGATCTTGATCAGTTTGCCGAGCTTCATGTCTTCGATCACGTCCATGCGCAACCGGCGGTGCCCTCCGCTTTTTTCATAGGCGTCCCGGCGCACCAGCTGGAATGCTCCGACGCCGACGTAGCGCCTCGATCGAGGATTCGAAGCCAGCCATGGCTCGTTGCCGAAGACGAATCCCAGCGCGAAGTAAGAGATCGCGGTAATCTCCCAGAATCCGCGCATCTCGATGGCAGTGAGAAGCGACATGTGATCCCATTTTTGCTGTGTTGCGAGGCCGACCGCGCGGCGCAACACATCCGGCGCGAAATGCACATCCGCATCCGTGAAGACGAGCCATTCACCTTGCGATCGTTCGAATCCCGCGACCAGGGCGTGCGGTTTGCCGAGCCAGCCGGGCGGCAGTTCCGCGACGTCGATAACCTTAAGGTTTTGGTGGGCGCGTTCGAATTCGTGGAGGATTGCGGGAGTTTGGTCCCGCGAACGATCGTTGACCGCGACGACTTCAAATCGCGGATAATCCTGCGCGAGGAGCGTCGCCAGGGCCGCGGAAAGCTTTTCCGCCTCATCCCGAGCGGCAAAAATCACGGAAATGAGCGGGCGCTTCGTTGGAGGCGAGCGGAGAAGCATCGGAAAGCCACGGCAGGCGCGCCATCCCCACGCTGGCTCGGATACCCTGAATCACCCAGAGGGACGCGATCAAGCCGAACACCACGATCCAGAAAATGTGCAAAGTCGAATTTTCCGCGGGGCCGATTTTTCTGTACGGCGAATTACTCCAGACACGATATGCTAACACACGGAACGGGTGAGGTCGCCACTCGCCCGCCAAAGCAGCGCGGCGAGCGGGTAGCGCAGGCTTTGGCGCGTCGGAGACCTGGAGCCCACAGTGATACGGGTGCGGGCTCTACTTGGAGCCCGCAGTTATAAATGTCCGAGACATTATCCATCGTCGGAGCCGGGCGCGCGGGCAAAGCGCTGGGGCGCCGCCTGCGTGAACTGGGATGGCGCATCGGCGTCGTCACAACGCGCTCAATCCCCACGGCCCGGGCGGCCGTGCGCGTCATCGGCGCCGGATACGCCACGGACCGGCTTACGCGCCAGGTGCTTGCCTCCGATGTCGTGCTGCTTGCCACGCCGGATAGCGCCATTGCAAATGTTGCAGCAGATCTGGCGCGGCTTGGCGGCAATGAATGGCGCGGAAAGACCGTGCTCCACACCAGCGGGGCGCTGGACTACTTCGGCGCTTCGGGCGCTCGCCGAAGCAGGCGCGGCGACAGGAACGATCCACCCGATGCAGACCTTCAGTGGCCAGAGCACACCGGACCTTGCCGGAACCGTATTCGGCATTGATGGCAGCCCCGCCGCGCAAAAAGTTGCGCGAAAAATGATCCGGCAAATGGGCGGCGTGGCGGTACGCTTGTCGGGAGCAAACAAGGCGGCGTATCATGCAGCGGGAACATTTGCCTGCGCGCATGTGCTGGCGCTTATGGAGGCGGCGACGCGGCTGCTGATGTCGCAGGGCTTCAAGCGCCGGCAAGCGACTCGGGCCCTGCTGACGCTGACGCGCCAGACGCTGGATAACCTGGAGCGGATCGGGCCGCGTGCGGCATGGACAGGACCGTTGACGCGCGGGGATTTCACCACAGTGAAACGCCACGTGGACGCCCTCTCGGATTTTCCGCCCGAGTATCTGGATGCGTACAAAGCGCTTTCGCGCTTGACGGCGGCGGTTCTCTCGGACGACTCCAGGCGAGCTTCTCGAGAAACTGGACGCCATCGTTGGGCAGCATCACACCGCAGGCCACGGCGCGGTTCACAATCTGGAACACAAAGTGACGGAGAAAAAGCCGCGCAAGAAATTCGCCGTTGCTAGATGAATTCTCGTGCAATGCCAATCTCTTCTGTGAGGGACTTCTTGACTCAACTGAATATTCCAATCGAGAGCATGTCGCTGCCCAATGGTTTGCGCGTTGTCGTTTCGCCGGACCGCGCGGCGCCGGTGGCGACGGTGGGCGTCTATTACAACATTGGTTTTCGCATCGAGCCGCGCGGCCGCAGCGGCTTCGCGCACCTGTTCGAGCACATGATGTTTCAAGGCTCGGCCAACGCGGGCAAGATGGTGCACATCAAGCTGATCAATTCCTCGGGTGGCGTGCTGAACGGCTCGACGCATTACGACGTCACGAATTACTACGAGTCCGTGCCGTCGAATGCGCTCGAGCGTGTGCTGTGGCTCGAAGCCGATCGCATGCGCGCCCTCAAGGTGGACGATGAAAATTTGCGCAACCAGCGCGACGTCGTGAAGGAAGAAGTGCGCGTCAACGTGCTCAATCAGCCCTATGGCGGATTTCCGTGGCTCGATTTGCCTCCCATCGCGTATCGCAACTGGTCCAACGCGCACAATTTTTATGGCGACTTCGACGATCTCGACGCCGCCACGCTCGAGGACGTCCAGAAATTCTTCAAGACCTACTACGCGCCGTCGAACGCCGTTCTGCTGATTCTCGGAGACGTGGACACCGACGAGGGATTCAAATTGGCGGAACGCCATTTCGCAAGCATCCCGTCCGGACCGCAACCCGAGCCCGCGGATATTGACGAGCCGCCGCAGATCGAGGAGCGCCGCGGCGTAGTGGAAGAAAAATTCGGCACGCTGCCGGGCATCGCCATCGGATATCAGGCCCCGCAGCGGCTCACTCCCGAATGGTATGCCGCGGCGATGCTGGACCGGGCTCTGCACGGCGGCCGCGCCGGCCGCGTCTATCGCAAACTGGTGCTCGAACAGCAGATCGCGGTGGATACCGAAGGCGGCATCCATTATCCGGTCGGCGATTTATTCGATTACAACGGGCCGACGCTCCTGGTGACGCGCATCCTGCACAAACCCGAGTATTCCGCCGATCAGACGATCGCCGCCTACGACGAGATCCTCGACGAAATGAAGCAGAAGGGAATTACGGCGGAGGAACTCGATCCGATCAAAGTAAAATTCCGGTCGAATTATTTTTCCATGCTGGAGGGCGGGCACGGCGCCTCCATCCCGCGCTATGGATTGATGCATTTGCTCGCATGTTTCACCTTGTTCGACAACGATCCGCAACTGGTGAACTCGATTCTTGGCGGATTCATGGAAGTCACTCCCGAAGCGGTTCAATCCGTCGCGCACAAACTGCTCACGCGGCACAATCGCTCGATCGTGATTCGCCAGCCGGCGAAGAAAGGGGCGGCCTGATGTCTTCCGCGCCTCGTTCGGAACCCCACGCGGCGATTCCCGCGCTCAGCCCCGAGCGGCCGGTCATTTGGCCGCCGCGAGCCCGCACGACGCTCTCGAATGGCCTCGAAGTCGTGCTTGTGGAATCGCACACGATTCCAAAATTTACCGGGCAGCTTTTCTTCCGCAGCGGCAACGCGATGACGGCTGCTACTGCGCCCGGCCTGGCGGACATGACCGCGACGGTCATGCGCACGGGCACCGTTTCCCGCGCCAGCCGCCAGATTGAGGAAGACCTGCGCCGCATGGGCGCCGACCTTTCCTCAGGAGCGGGCGCCGATACCAGCGTGGTTTCCTTTGCAGGGACTGGTGGATTTTTCGAACGACCTGCTGCGGCTTGTCGCCGAGCTCGCGCAACAGGCTTCCTTTCCCGCCGACGAATTCGAGCGCGAGCGGCGGCAGCTTATCGAAGGCCTGAAGATCGAACGCACCACGCCAGGCTTTCTGGCGAGCGAACGGTTTCGCCGCGTTCTGTTTGGTGCGCATCCTTACGGCACGATTTCACCGACCGAAGCGCAGGTGGAAAGCTACCGCCTCGAACAGCTCGAGGATTTTTACCAACAGAATTACCGCCCCGGCAACGCGCTGCTGGTCATGGTGGGCGATTTTTCGCCGCAAGGCATGATCGCGCAAATCGAAACTGTGTTCGGCTCCTGGGCTGCCGGCAATGTGGCAGAAGCTCCGAATCCATCGCTTCCGGAATTGCACGGCCGGCGCGTTTATCTTGTGCATTTGCCGGGAGCCGTGCAGGCGCAAATTCTGGTCGGCAATCGCGCGATCACGCGCAAGCATCCGGATTGGCTGCGCTTGACGCTGGCGAACTCCATCTACGGCGGCGCGTTCAATTCGCGGCTGGTGATGAACATCCGCGAACAAAAAGGCTACACCTACAGCCCGCGCAGCGGGGCGCATCCTCTGCGTCAGCACGGATATTTCAGTATTTCCGCGGCCGTGCGCAACGACGTGGTGGCCGCCACGCTCACCGAAATTTTCTACGAAATTGACCGCATGCGTTCGACGCCGGTGGGCGAAGACGAACTGGCCGACGCGCGCAATTATCTGAGCGGCGTTTTTTCGCTGGGCCTGGCCACGCAGGACGGCCTCGCCGGGCAACTTGCCACTTCGACGCTCGAACGTCTGCCGGAGGATTATCTCGAGACCTATCGCGAGCGCATCCTGAAACTCACCGCCGCCGACGTGCTCGATGCGGCGCAGAAATATTTTGACTCCGCCAACGCGCAAATCGTGATCGTCGGCGACCGCGCCAACATTGAATCGCAAGCCGCACAATTCGGCAAGATGGAAGTGTACGATGCGCAAGGAAATCGGATTTAAGTAGCACATGCTTTAGCATGTGTGCTTTTGGTGTATCCATAATCCACATGCGAAATCGCTTAGTCCGAATCCTAGCTGCATCGCTGACTCTGTTCTTGCTGTGCGCCGCCCTGAGCGCCCAAAAACACCCCCCCGCAAAACCAATCGACCTCAATGCCGCCTCGATTAAGGAACTTCTGGAACTCCCAGGCGTAGGAAAGGTGACCGCTCAGAGGATTCTCGACATGCGGCAAAAGAGCGGCCGGTTCCGCCGCGTGGAAGATCTGCTCGCGATCCGCGGAATCAGTCAAAAGAAACTCGACGCGCTGCGTCCGTATGTCACCGTTTCTCCTCCGCCTCCGCCGCTACCCGCACAGAAAAGTAATCCTCCTGCCAAGAAGGCAGCGTCCCAGTAGCATAAGCTTCAGCTTGTGTGGGTTTGACTTTCTTGCTGCGTGAAATCAGTTCGCGCACGGGTCGGCGCATTTTGAGTTCACCAAGCTCAAAAGCATACAAGCTGAAGCTTATGCTACTGAATCCGCCACACGCGATATGAGAGATATTGAAATTGCAAAGCTAGAAGGTCTGATGGGTGCGCTTTTTCGAGACGGGCAAAACGGGCACCTGGTCGGAGATCGTCAGGCCATAGCCTTCGAGGGCGACGACTTTGCGAGGATGATTGGTGAGCACACGCAGATTCTTCAGTCCCAGATCGATCAGGATTTGCGCGCCGATGCCGCTTTCGTGCTGCAGCAGCCGTTGCCGCGCAACGTCCCGGTCAAGCTGGCCCCGCGAATGGTACAGAATATGCGGCAGCGCGCCCGGCGCCGGCACGGCTGAGTCAATCGCGAACCCTCGCCCCGTATGGTGAAGGTACACGAAGACGCCGCGATCTTCGGCGACGATGGCTTCGAGCGAGCGCTCGATAATTTCGTGGCAATCGCATTCGGTGGAGGCAAAGACGTCGCCCGTCAGGCAGTGCGAATGCACGCGCACGAGCGGAGGCGCGCCTTCGAGATTACCGCGGACCAGCGCGATATGCTGCTCGTTGTCGATGTCGGAGGCGTAGGCGATCATGCGGAAATCGCCATAGCGGGTGGGCAGAGCCGCTTCGGCGACGCGCCGGACGTAGCGCTCGTTGCGCATCCGGTAACGAATCACTTCCGCGACCGTCAGCAGTTTCAAACCGTGAGTGCGGCAAAACTCCACCAGTTGCGGCACGCGCGCCATGGTGCCGTCGTCGTTCATGATTTCGCAGATGACGCCGGCCGGCTGCAGCCCTGCGATACGCGCGAGGTCGACCGACGCCTCCGTTTGCCCCGCGCGCACCAGCACGCCGCCATTTCGCGCGCGCAATGGAAAGATGTGGCCGGGGCGCGCCAGGTCGCCCGGGCGCGTTTGCGGATCAATGGCCGCCAGAATGGTCGTGGCGCGGTCGGAGGTGCTGATACCGGTGGTCGTGCCGCGCCGCGCGTCGATCGATTCGCAAAACGCAGTGCCGTAATTCGAGGTGTTCACCGGTGTCATGAGCGGAAGCGAAAGCTCGTCGCAACGCTCCTCGGTGAGCGTCACGCAGACCAGGCCTCTTCCGTATCTTGGCCATGAAGTTGACAGCTTCCGGCGTGATTTTTTCCGCCGCCATCGCCAGATCGCCTTCATTTTCACGATCTTCGTCGTCGACCAGAACGATTTGCCGGCCCTGGCGGAATTCTTCGAGGGCCTCCTCGACGGTTGCAAACGGAATCGATTCGCTGGACATGCTGCGCTCGGAACTCCTCTTTCAGATTTGCACTGAATGAAAGGCTTTTTTAACTATACCGAATACACGATTTCCCAGCAATAGGCGGAAGGGGAGTAAGACATGATGCGAAAGAGATCCGGGCCCGCAATTCTTGTTCGCGTTGATTGGCTGTCAAATCACTCTGCTATGTTCACCGGCGTAGGCATCGAAACAATTCCCTTGAACACAAACTTCTGGATGCGCCTGCCGTCTTCGACCTCTGAGCTGTAAAGATTGCCCTTAAAATCGGTTGTCATGTGATGCAGCACGTCGAACTCCCCCGGCGCGATCCCGGGCCGCCCGAACGAGTCCAGGGCTTTAAGCGTCTTGCGGTCGAATACCCAGATACGTCCCGGACTCCTGCTCGCGACGTACAAAAAGCGCTGGCCGGGATCCGGCGAGAAGGCCACGCTGGCGGCTGTGTTTCCGTTATTGCACCCGCCTCCGGCTACCAGGCACCAGCGGTCAATCCATACTTGGGTGATGTATTTGCCATCGGTCGTGAAGACCTGCACGCGCTTGCCGCCGCGGTCGGCGACATACACGAGCCCGTCGTTCGAGACTTTTACGCCGTGCACCGGCGGGACAAACTGCGACGGCCCCGGATCTTTTGGATCAAACCCCGTCGCCAAAGTACGCTTCTCTTCCGCTTCCTCGGCAGCAGCCCTAGCGGCTTCTCCGGTCAATTTCGGAGGCGGCGGCGGGTCATCCATCGGGGTATTACCGAACGCGCCCCACATGCGCTTGTACGCGCCCGTTTCCGCATCGAAGACGATGATGCGTTTGTTGCCGTATCCATCAGCAACGAAGATTTCATTCGTCTTGGGATAGACGTAGACGTCCGCCGGCTTCCAAAGACTCGTCGTATCCGCGTTGGTTTTCTTCTGGGCGGCGCGGCCGATCTGCATGAGGAATTTCCCATCCTTGGTGAATTTCAGGACTTGATCGTCATTTCCGTTGCCGCTGACCCAGACGTTCCCTTTGTAATCCACCGTGATTCCGTGCTCCGTAGAAGGCCAGGTATAGCCTTCTCCCGACTCCCCACCCCAGCCCCGGATGTAGTTGCCGGCTTGATCGAACTCCATCACCGGCGGCCCTGTGTTTACTCCGGGCTTGACGGACTTTATGCGATGGATGATCCAGATGTTGCCATCGGCATCGCTCGCCGCGCTGGACACCTGGCCCAGCGTCCATCCATTCGGAATATGTGGCCAGGATGGATCTACCTCGAACTTCGGCACATCAACATTCGAGGCCGGACGCGGCGCGGCAGCCGAAGCCCGGTGCGATCCAGGGATTGTCAACGCGACGACCACGACTGATGCAGCCAACGCACCCATACTCAGCATCCGCATCAATTTCATAATGATGGTCCTCCTGTCCGGATCATCCGGAAATTGCTCTGTTTCCATTGGATCGATGCTGCGCAAAAAGGGCTGCTTTCTATTGCAATCCCGCTTGTCCCAGCATCTCCAGAAACTGCTTGCGGGTTCGCATATCGATTGACTGCGCGACCATCTTACCGCTGCGATCATAGACAAATGTTTTGGGAATCCCCTCGACCTGGAAGAGAACGTTAACCTTTCGCCCCGGATCGAGCAGGATCGGGTAGGTGACTTTCTGCTCGGCCACAAACGGTTTCACTTTACCCGCGTTTTCATCCGAGATAGCCAGGATGATCAAATCCTGATCTTTGAACTGCTTGTAAAGTTTTTCCAGGTCGGGCATTTCCTTTCGGCAGGGCGGGCACCAGGTGGCCCAAAAATTCACCAGCACCACCTTGCCGCGCAAACCCTTCAAGGTCCATGTTTTTTCATTCAGGTCCGTCAATGTGAAATTAATATGCTGGCGGCGCTCATCGTCTGCTTCCAGTTTGGACATGGCCGCGGCGAACTGTGGATCGTCGAGTGACGCCTGCATATGCTCGTAGCGCACGAGTTGCGCAAGTTCGACGTAGGCCGCGGAAGATTGCCCCTTCTTCGCTTGGACCGGTTGTTCGCGCAGCGCCTCGGCTAAAGTAGTCGCCACCTCTTGGAGCGTATCGTGGCCGAAGTCCCCTTCGGTGGATAGACTGGCAAGCCCACTTGCCAGGGAAAGCTTGTTTGGCGACCTGGGCAACTTCCGGATCTGCATCGCGAGATTCTGGGTCGCCAGCGCTCTCACATCGTCCGGCAAATCGCGCAGACCGCGAATCTGTGTTGCGATGGGTTTTTCCTGGGCAGTCAAGGCAGGTTGCCGCGTCTGCGCGCGCAGGGCTGCGGTACGGCATAGAAACGCTCCTGATGCAAACAGGCAAAAACCAGCAGTAAGAATGGCCGCTCGGGCAACCCGCGGAGTTATGAGGACTTGCATCACTTTACTTGCAGTGTATCCTAGCGGGTTTTGCGCTTGAATTTCAACTCCGCCGGGGTGATGCCTCGATACAAGAGCATTAGGGTGTCTGCACCTCTAGATAACGGAACGGCGCTTCCACGTTCTTATACCAATGGAGATGGTTGGGAGGAACAACAATCACATCGCCTTTGCTGATACGGCGCGACTCGCCAGAATGGATTGGTTGACCGCCAAATTTGTCAGGTGCTTCCGTCTTGGCCGTCACCGCAGGGCCGCCGATGACCAAGGTGGCCGCCCCGCTCACCACATACACGATGGCGGTAAAGCCCTCATGGGAACATCCTTCCGTCGGACACGCGGCCACCACAGATTCCCGACTTTGGGTATTCACGCGGTAGACTCCTTGCGGTGTCGTGCGCCTGAACAGGATCATGCTCCCTCCCGCGGAAAGAGCTTTGTCAAAAGATGCGTTCACTTTTTCGTGATCGAAGACCGTAACGGATGAGTACGTGGAAGGTTCCTGTGCGACGGTATTGGCAAGCCAGCCCAGGCTGATCACTGCAACTGCAAAACCTGTCAGGACTATCCTTCGAAGATTGAACATGGCTGTAGTACCTCCAGTTGGGCGAACGCTTTATTGGTATATTAATTTGAAGAAAAAGGATTTGCAGCCTTTACCTTATCCCGAAAGTATTACGTCCCCGAGTAAATCCCCGGATTATTGTGCATCAGGATTCGGATGGCGACTCCCCAGACGCCTTCCTCGATTATATCTACACGCACGACGTCCCCGATCTGTTCGCGGTGCATGGGATCTTCAGGGCCAAAATTGAGGGTTACGATCAAGTTCATCCCGACGGAGTAATGTTCGGCGGAAGTCACAAGATACACGCCGCCCCTGGAGACATTCAGTGTGGTGCAAACTTCCTCGGGATATTGAGGATCGCACGGGCGAACACGCACGGGCTCTGACAGATGCTCGCGAGGGGTGACGCGACATTCCTTTACTGCGGTTTGCATATGAATCCCTCCTAATCCTCGAGATTCCCCCTGGGAAGTCTGAGGATTCTCTAATCTAATTCCAGCGCCAGCATATGTCTATAGTACTTGGGAGTCTAGGGCCAAACGAAACGTGTGCTTTCTCCGCCAACACGCATTGAATGTGCAAACGGCGTGGCGGTGAATCTGAAACAAAGAGAGGCGCCGTTTCTGGCGGCGCCTCTCCGTTTATGAGCCCGTCGGAGGAAGGCTCAGTATGTGTTATGCATACCCGGGACGCGCCTATAAGGTTCCATTCTTTTGAGGGGAATTCTTCGGGAAGGAGAGAGCAACCGAGAACGTTAGGCACACCGGGCAACTGCGCGCACAAACCCAAGATCGGGAAGCCGGACCGGACCTCGCGGGCCTCCATTGGTTAGGCAGCCGCTGACTTGCTACGTCTTCCAGCCCTTGCATTCGCGAGGAGGTCACGTACGCCACTTTCCAAATTGGCGTGGATGATTTTCCCGCTGATTAGTTCAATAGCATAGAACTGGTTTCCGGACTTTTCGGCCAAGCTACGCAGATGCGAGTGGGTGCCTTCCAGCCCCCAGACACTAGCTCGCCAAAGCGATGATCCATCTGGAAATTTTTCGAATAGATCGTATTCTCGAATCATAGGGACTTCCTTGCGGTAAAAGTGATTCGCTAGATTAGATGCAAATAAATCGTACTGCGGTGCGTTCCAGGTGTCCAATTATTCGATTAAATCGAAAGTATCAGGCAAATCGCTATCGAGAACCTGAGGCGCGAATTGGCACAGCGAGAACGCGATGAAATATAAGGAGTTAGTCGTGGGCGTGTATCAGGGCCTGGCAACCGGTGTGCTGCGTGATTGCGATCTGGGCAGTATGGGGACGGATGCCATCCGTCAATCCCAAACCATTTCGATGGCATGGTTGCTTTACAATACTTGCTTGTGGAGTCTAAATGGCGCCCACACCCGGGGAGGTTCGTGCCGGCTCCAACCCAACTTGATCGTTTGCGCGTGGTGCTGGTATCTCCGCGCAATCCTCTGAACATTGGCGCGGCTGCTCGCGCCATGAGCAACTTTGGATTTTACTCCCTGAGGGTCGTGAACCCGTTCGAGCCCTCCTTTCGCGAGGCACGCTCAGCCGTCGGCGCTTCCCAGATTCTCGAACGCGCCGAGCAGTTCAGTACCGTGGCCGAGGCCGTTGCCGATTGCACGTTGGTCGTGGGAACCACGGCGGTCAGGCACCGGGAAATCCAGCATCCCCTCAAGCGCCCGGAGCTCGGTGCGCGCCAGATTCGCAAGCGGCTGGCATCGAGCGGTGTGGCGCTCCTTTTTGGTTCGGAAAAATTCGGACTTTCGAATGACGCGCTCAGCCATTGTCATTGGCTCATACGCATCCCCACGTGCGAGGAAAATATCTCGATGAACCTGGGGCAGGCGGTAGCGGTTTGCCTGTATGAGCTGGTTCGTGATTCCAAGCAAGAGCGCACCGCCAAGCAAGCCGCACTTGCCACCGCGGAAGAACTCGAACGCATTACCACCATGCTGCTCGAAGCCCTGCGCGCCAGCGGATTCCTAAAGCGTCGGATCGTAGCGGACTCCGATGAGAGAATTCGGCGCCTGATCCGGCGCCTGAATTTGCAGCAGCGTGACGCCGTGATCTGGCAGGGCATGCTACGCCAAATGCTGTGGAAGATGAATTCGGGGAAAGAGCCCAACCGCTGATGGTTTCCAGTAGCACAGGCTTCAGAGTTTGTGTGGCAACTAAGGTTGACAGTGCAGGTATACTTCGCGCAGGAGGCTGCGCGATGCCGAATTTTTACGAGTACAACCCGGAACAGGGGTATTTGTTGCCGCCGAGCGTGCGTGAGGTATTGGGGGAAGGACATCTTTGTTTTTTCGTGCATGCGGCGGTGGAGAAGTTGGATTTGAGGGAGTTCGAGAGCGGATACAGTGACGAGGGGCATCCAGGGTATCACCCGGCGCTGCTGTTGAAAGTATGGCTGTATGCCTATGCCTTGGGAGTGACCAGTTCGCGACGGCTGGAGCAGCGGATTCGGGAAGATTTGGCGTTTCGGTATCTGGCAGCAGGAGCGACGCCGGATTATTGGGCGTTGAATGAGTTCCGCAAGCGGCATGGGCGAGGGATCAACGACGCGTTCACACAGGTGGTGGAGCTAGCGCGGTCGTTGGGGATGGGAAAGCTGGGACAGGTGGCCATCGATTCAACGCGGATCGCGGCGAACGCGGCGGCCGATTCGGCCGAGGGCATCGAGAAATTGCGAGCGGAGAGAGCGAAGATTCGCCGGCGCATTCGGCGCTGGCAGCGGCAGTGCGAGACGCCAGACCCCAACGAAGGGGCGGGAATGGAAGTGGCCCACCAGGCTCTGGAAGAACTCCGGCAGCGGCTGCAGCAAATCCCGGCGCGGATCGAGCGGCTCAAGAAAGCGGGGACCCAGAAGCTGTCGCGTACCGATGAGGACAGCCGGTTCCTGCGCGAGCGCAAAGGATTTGTGTTGGGGTACACGGCGACGGTGGCGGTGAGCGAAGATCATTTGATTGTGGCGCAGCAAGTCAGCCAGAGCAGCAACGATAACGGGCTGTTGGTGCCGATGCTGGAAGCGGTGGAACGGGAGTGCGGGCAGCGGCCGGGACAAGCCCTGGCCGACAGCGGATTTTTTTCACAGGAGAATTTGGAAGAGTTGGAGCGGCGCCAGATCGACGCATACGTGCCGGATTCGCATCTGGGGCGGGAACTGAATCGCGGGGTGCGGGTGCGCGGACACGCGGCCGCCCAGCATCGAGCGCAACAGGACATGAGACGCAAGCTGCGCTCCCCGGCCGGACGCGCGGTGTATCGACGACGAAAAGCGATTGTGGAACCGGTGCTGGGAGTGCTCAAAGAGCAGCGCGGGATGCGGCGATTCCGATTACGCGGGTTGACAAAAGTGGCCATCGAGTTCACGCTGGCCGCCATCGCCCTGAATCTCACGCGAATCTGGCGCACGGTTCCAAAGTTGCGCATCGCCTGAAACGCTAGAGGTCGTCGAGAAGTTTTCAAACTCGCGCAGGGGCCGCAGGAACACGGCCTCTGCAGAATAATATTTACGCGGGCGAAGAGTTGCCACACAGACTCTTCAGCCTGTGTGCTTTTGGTTTTGCCGTTGGTCTTACGCTAAATTTTGAGCACATCAAACCCAAAACCACACAGGCTGAAGCCTGTGCCACCGGAAAAGCGCATCCAGCCCCGCACCATCCATCACTTCAAACTGGTTTTTCACAAAGCACCAGCAAGGGCTTCCCGGGAAAGTTGGTTACCTTCGGCTGGCGAAAAACGATTGCACCAGCGCAACAGCTTCCTCGGCGAAAATTCCCGGGGTAACCGCGACGCGGTGATTGAGCCCGGGGGCGTCGAGAACTTGCAGGCAGGTGCGGATGGCGCCGCCCTTGGGTTCATCAGCGCCATAAATCAGACGCGCGACCCGGGCTTGCACAAGCGCGCCCGCGCACATGGCGCAGGGCTCGATGGTCACGTAAAGGGCGGCTCCGGTCAGCCGATAGTTGCCCACATTAACCGCGGCCTCGCGCAGGGCCACGATTTCCGCGTGCGCCGTGGGATCGCAATCGGTAATCGTGCGATTGCCCGCGGCGGCCAGGATCCGGTCGTCCAGGACGACCACGGCCCCGATGGGCACTTCACCACGCAAAGCGGCAGCGCGGGCCTGCTCGATGGCCATGTGCATGTATTCGCGGTCGGTCACGTATGCGTCGCGGGAGCGGCGGGGATAAGATATTCGACGAGCATCACGTCGTGAAATTCACCGTTCAGGTGCGCATGAGCGGAATGGCGGCCAACTTCGCGCCAGCCTGTCGCGCGGCATAGCAGCAGCCCATCCTGATTCGTCACCAGAATCCGCCCGATGAGTTTACGGTACCCCAGCTTGCTGGCCTCTTCCTGAATGGCGCGCATGAGCTGGCGTCCCACGCCATAGCTGCGGAAAGATCGCCGCACATAGATAAAAACCTCGCCGATGTCGTCGAGCGCGATGCGGTTGTCATAAGGCGCAAGCGCGACCCATCCGGCGATCCAGTTGCGGACATCCGCGGCCAGAATGGGGTGCTTCAGATCAATCTCTGAGGCCGCAATCAACTGCCGCTGATCGTCCACGGGGCGCGGATCGGAATCGAAAGTTTCGAGGTGGTCCTGCACGGCTTCATTGAAGATTTCGCACAGCGCCGCCGCGTCGTCTTCCCGCGCATGGCGAATCTCAAGCTGCGGCCGTGTCGTGGCGGTGCTCATAGGGAAGCCAGTTTATCACTGCAGCGGGACATTGATCACGGAAACGCGAATCGTACCTCGGGCTCGAAAGCCTGCCATTGGGACAGGAAGTGAGAGCGATCAATCGGCAGGGGAGGTTACCGCAGCTCCGAACGCCCTCATGTGAGTGGTGGTAGCGTGTTTTCCTGCGTAGTTTGCTTCTCAGTTCCCGAAGACACGGCGCTGGGGGTCAGCTCGTCGCGGATTTCGAGCCAGCGGAACTCGTTCTCGGCGGAGGGATCAGGCGACGGTTTATAACGCACTACGGCGCTCATGCCTTCGAGGTGATGGCATGCAGTGAAATGGTCCGCGCCATACCAAAGTGTGTCGGAGAAACCCATACCGAACTGTTTTCCGGCCCGAAAATTCAGGGTTTCGTCGCCGCGCTGAAGTTCAATCTCCATGGGCTTGGACTTTTCGCAATTCGTCGATTTAATCGTTCCTTCGACGGCAGTGGTGTCCTGCGCGTATTTCATTTCGTCGGCTTCTTTGGATTTTTCTTCTACGGTTGGCTCAACCTTGCCGAGTTGTCGCGCTTGATCCAATACCGCCAACGCCTCCGCGCTGTCCGTGCTTGTCCATCGCTCCGCCACGACGCTGGCTATCTTGATGGCGTTCGGGTAGTTGTGTCCCAGGACCAGGATCTCAGCGAGATTTGTCTGATACCCGGCGCGGTCGGGTTCGAGCTTGGCCGCTTGCACGGCGGTGTCAAAGCCATCTTGTAATTTTCCCTGCCGCACCAAAACTTGGGACTTCACAACGATCGCCGGAGCAAAACTCGGATTTAGCGCAAGGACCCTGTCAAGAACCACAGACAATTTGGCCAGGGAATCGGCGTCAGTCTTCCTGTGATATTCCATCATGGCCTGGTAATAGAGAGCGAGATAGCTGTTCGGCTCGAGTGTGACCGCCTGGTCGAATTCCTTCTTGGCGTCTTCGTCTCGCCCTTCCTGGAAGTACAAAAAACCCTGATTTTCGTGTGCGATCGCGGATTTGGGATCGGCACTGAGCGCGGCGGTCAGCCTTTCCTTTGCTATTTCCGTTTGGTGGACGTAGGAATAGAAGCCGCCGAGTCTGGCGTCGGTTTCCGCCGCTGACATCTGCCCCCCTGCGAATTGCGAAGGATCTGCCTTCGGGAGTTTGTCCAGTCGAAGGGCTCGAAATGAAAACTGCGAGATGTAATGAGCGAACGATGCATCCAATTGAGCCGGGTCCCCAAAGGTATCCGCAAATGCCTTTTCGCTTTTGGTGCCCGATTGCAAGGCGTGCAGATAGGCGTTCATTAGCTTCCCATTGCCCATGTTGTCCCCGAACATAAGGAAATGAGTCAAGGCCCAGGCCTGCGCGTAAAACATCTGAATCTTGATCTGATCCCTGAAATCCATCAACTTGGCATCGGAGGAAATCAGTGTGTGCAAAGGGAAGGGCGTGCCCGATTTCAATATGCTGATTCGCGGGCTCGGCGCGCCCACAAAGATTCCGTCGCTCCGCATCTGCGTATTGCCGAAAAATTCCGCCAGTCCTTCGTCAAGCCACTCAGGCATGCGCGTGAAATTGAGATGCAAAAGCTTGTGAATGTACTCGTGATATACGGTCTCGCGTTCTTGTTCGGGGAAATCAAGCCGGACGATAACGTAGTCTTTCTCCCACCCCTTGATAAACTGACCGGCAAGATGTTCGGAGATCTTTTTCTCAGAGGGCATGAGATCTTCGAACGATTTACGATCCTTCGGCGCGACGACGATGGTTTCCGCGGAAGCGTCCGTGCGTAGGCCTGCCAGTGCAACCGAAAACACCGCGTGAATCTCCTCGAAACCTACGGCGACTTGCCGGGCGTCTCTTTCGCCGGCGTCAGTGATTATTGTGAAGTGGGGACTCTTGACTTTAACCCACGTTTCCGCTTTGCCGGGAGGACTACACAGAACGATTGCCGCGAAGGTGAGGAGGGCCTGTCGCATTTTAACCTCCGTTACTTATCGGCCTTATACACCAATCTGTTATTCCCATCAAGCATAACGCCTGGAGTCATCATTCGCATTCCCAGGGGTAGGAGCGGCGACGCTGCCCTTGCCAATATCGTCCCACCCCGTCACGAGCAGGCGCCACGCCGGGTTGGCCAGCTGGCCCATTCCTGGACTTATGACCAGTTCTCTAAAGCTTGGGCTGGCCTTTAATGTTTCCTCGTCCGTGTTTCTGCGTCGGCGGTGCGGGATAAACAAATCGACTAGGAGTTCCTACCATGCATAACGAACAAAAGGGTTTTTCGTTGATTGAGTTGCTGATTGTGGTTGCGATCATCCTGATTATCGCGGCCATCGCAATTCCGAACCTGATGCGCTCGAAAATGGCTGCCAACGAAGCCTCGGCCGTTGCTTCCCTGCGCACATTGAACACGTCAGTTGTGGCGTATTCCACCACCTATGCCACAGATCCCCCGACACTGGCCTCTCTGGGCCCTTCGGCCGCGCCATCTTCCACCGCAGCAGACCTCGTAGACAGCCTGCTTGGCGTGGACCCGGCGCAAAAGAGCGGCTATACGATTACCTATACTTCGGTTGCCGCGACGCCCATCACGCAGTACACCATTCTGGCCGCCCCACAGTCAGCCTCAACGGGTCAGCGGAAGTTCTTCACCGACCAGAGTGGCGTGATTCGGCAAACGACGGATGGTTCCACGCCGACTGCCTCCAGCCTGCCGATCGGCTAGTCATGTAGTGCATGTGGCCAAGATGGGGGAGAGAAGCGAATGCGACTCTCCCCCATTTCCTTTTCTCCTACCCGGATCTCCGATTTGGACCGTTCCCTTATGCGCCGTACGCTTTTCTTGCCCCCGCTGTAAGAAACATTCACCCGAGGCTTCCATTGAAAATTTGAGATAGACGCGGTGATGTGGACCACCTCCTTTACAAAATTCCAATTCGCTCTCGGAATCTGGGCAGCCGCACGAAGCGCCCTCGCGAGATTGAAAAGGATGAATTTAGGTCACCCTTGACAATCACGCCCTTCCCCGACAGACTAGGCATCATGAATTCATTCTTCAATCGGCTATTCCTGGCGGATTTTTGGAAGGGATTGATGCTTGACCTTCCGCACGCAGAACCCGAAGAACATTTACACGGAGCAGTACCCGCTGGAGCGCCCGATGGTGGCGGAGCGGTACCGCGGCGCGCCGCGCCTGAATATGAACCCGGAGACCGGCGAGACGCTGTGCATCTCGTGCAATCTCTGCTCGCTGGCCTGCCCGGAGAATTTAATTGTGGTCGGATGGCATCGCGATGACGCGACGCGGCGCAAAGTGCTCACCACGTTTACTTACGACACTTCGCGCTGCATGTTCTGCGGATTGTGCGAAGATGCCTGCCCGACCGACTGCCTTGAACTGACGCAGGACTTCGAGATGGCTTCCTATTCCCGCGAAGGGGCCATCTGGGACCGCCACCGCCTTGAGGAAGGTCCCACGCCCGCGCGCTACACGCGCTGAATGTCAGAAGATTGTTCTACGTCCGGCGTTGTTTGCGATTCGCTCCGTCAATTTCCACGAATGATTTCTTCTGCAATCCGCCTGCTTGACATAAAATTCCAGCATGGAACTTCGTAAAGATCCCATCACGCGCAGTTGGGTGATCGTGGGGCACAGGGAAGACACCTGCGAAACCACGGGGGGCTGCCCATTTTGCCCCACGACAGTCGAATATCAAGCCGTCTTGCTGCGCCTTCCCCCGCAGGGGCCATGGCAAGTCGCGGTTCTGCCGCATCCGGACCCGCTCTACCGCGTCGAAGGCGACCCGGGCCGCCGCGCCGATGGGATTTACGACAGCATGCAACCGGTGGGCGCCGACGAAATCGTCATCGAAACGCCGGAGCACAACCAGAAGCTGGAAGATCTGAGCGACGATCAGATCTTGATGGTGATGGACGCCTGGAGGCAGCGCATTGAAGATCTGAAGCGCGACCTCCGGTTCAAGTATGTTTCCGTCTACAAGAATTACGGTCCGCTGGCGGGCGCAGGAGGGTCCGCACGCGCACTCGCAAATTACCGCAACCACTTTCGTGCCCAGAAGACTTCTTTACGAATTGCGCGCGGCCCGCGAATGGTACAACGAAAAAGAGCGCTGCGTGTTTTGCGACATCGTGAAGCAGGAAGAGCGCCAGGGGAAACGGATCGTGGACACGCAGGGAGAGTATGTCGCGATGTGCCCTTATGCCTCGCGCGTTCCGTATGAAGTCTGGCTGACTCAATCGCAAGCACAACTATTCGTTTGAGCAGCCGCGCCCCGGTACGAACCGGCGTCATCTGGCGGCTCTTGTTGCGGCGCGTCCTGCGGCGCATACGGCAAGTCGCGCCTGCCTATCACCTGGTCTTACACACCTCGCCCAATATCGTTCACCCCAAGGGAGAAACCTCCACCGCGTATTGGAAAACGATCATGGACGACTATCACTGGCACATCGAAATCCTGCCCATCGTGGAAACACGGAGCAAGTCCTACAGCATCAAGGAAGTCTATTACAACGCCATCATGCCGGAAGAAGCGGCCGAAAGGCTTCGCAAACTGGACACCAACTCGTGAGGCGAAAAGAACACGGCGGTATTTTCTTCCGCCTCCTGTTTCTGCTCGTTTTTCTGGCATTCTTGGATTTTTCTATGTCGTCCGGCATCCCTTGATGCGCCTGGCCGGGGAGTTCTGGGTACGTGAACGATCGCGGCGACGCAATCCGATGTGACTCATCGTCCTGGGCGATGACAATTACGCCGGCGACCGCGCCGCGCATGCAGCGGAACTGTATCGAATGGGGCTCGCCCCGATCGTTGTGGCCAGCGGACGGGCTCTGCGGCCCTATGCCGGGATTTCCGAAATGATGGAGCGCGACCTCGAAACTCATGGCGTTCCAGCGGCATCGATCGTCAAATTTTCGCACCGCGGCGAAAACACGCGGGAAGAAGCGGAAGCGCTTGCCGGGCTCGATTGCCAGCCGCGGTTGGAAACGGGTGCTGATCGTGACCTCGAACTATCACGCCCGGCGCGCGCGCTTCATTTTTGAACGCGTGCTGCCACCCAGCGTCAACGTCCACGTGAGTGGCGCATCCGATTCGGAGTTCGATCCCTCCCGCTGGTGGGAAACACGGCAGGGGCGAAAATTGTTTTTCGATGAAGTGCTCGGGTACGTCGTCGCGTGGTGGGAGTTGCGGGGGAAGCCTGGTCGCGCTCCCGGGGCGACAGTCCTGGTCGTTACCTGCGGCGCCCTCATGTATTATCCGAAACGCAGTCCTCCCCCCTTCTAGCCCCTCCCGTAACTGATTGGAAACACACCGGGTTTACAGGCACATCCCCCTGATCTATAGTCCGCATTCTACCGTCCTCTCCGGGCTGCTTTGTTTCACCCCTGCCTGTAGCTACGGAGTTTCGGTGAGAGGAAAACCATATGTGGCGTAAACCAGAAGATCCCAAGCCAGCATCACCAGCCGCAGAAACTCCACAGCCAGCGCGCGTGGAACCGCAGGTTCGAAGCGTTGCCGGTCTTACTGCGGAAGTGGTGCAGCCTTCCGGCGGAATTATCACTTCATCACTGTTAATTAAAGGTGAAATTAGGGGCGCGGAGGATTTGTACATCGACGGGGAAGTGCAGGGCACCATCCATCTTTCCGATGGCCGTGTCACCGTTGGCCCGCACGGCAAGATTTCCGCCGATGTCGACGCCCGCGAAATCATCGTCCGGGGAAAAGTCAAGGGCGCGGTGCGGGGCCGCGAACGCGTCGAAATCGGCCGCACCGGGGAAATCCGCGGTGATATCGTGACCATCCGGATTGCCATCGAAGAGGGCGCGCAAATTCACAGTAAAGTGGAGATTTCGCGGGCCGATGATTCTCATGGCGGTCGCCCATCGAGCAAGGCCGCAACTTCTACCCCGGCTGGTTTGCAGCCGTTGGCCGTGAAGGCAGCCGGTGACAGAACGAACTAAGATGAGCCTTTTCAGTAAATTACGAGCGGGGAATGGTCCTGAGTTGTCGCGCGGCACCGCCGCGCCGGCAAAACTGCCAGGAGTCGCGGCGATGGCGGTCGCCAAGGTAGCTGCCCCGGCGGCCGGGACTGGAGTGGCGCCCCGGAGTGGGCGTCTTTCCAACGGGCTGAAAGAATTCCTATGGCAACTGGATGGAATCGGGCACGGCCATCTGCTCGACCTGGGACCCGCAAGGCAAACGACGATCACCTTCTTCATTGAGCGAGGCTACAAGGTTTACACCGAAGATCTGCTGACCACCTGGAAGAATTTCCTGGATGCCGAGGAGCAACGAAAACGGGAACTTCCAATCGATGCCGACCGTTCCGATTTGACTCCTGCGTCGCGCGCGGAGAGGTTTCTGGAGACCACGTTACGTTACCCGGCAGACACTTTCGATGCCGTGCTCATGTGGGATATTCTGGATTATCTCGA
This sequence comes from Terriglobia bacterium, assembly GCA_963705015.1. Taxonomy (GTDB): domain Bacteria; phylum Acidobacteriota; class Terriglobia; order Acidiferrales; family UBA7541; genus Palsa-360. The sequence continues at coordinate 1,375,634 of CAVPIN010000002.1, read as the reverse complement.
CAACGATCTGATGGCCAGGCTCGCGGCGCGGATTACGTCGCTCGTTCGTGACGGCGGAGTTGTCCTCGCGATGTTCCACGCGCGCAAGCCGGAAGCTTTTCATCGCTATCGAGTCCTGGATGCCCAAAACCTGGAACTGATCCCCGCGACCTGTCCCTTCCTTCCGCAAAGAGTCTTTCAAAACCGGGAAATTTCCAATCTATTTTCGCGATATCGCTCTTCCAAATCGTTCGTGGGGCGCGATCAAATCCGCGAAGGCCTCTTCGTAAAGTAAGCCTATCCCTTTTTCTGCGCACAAAAGACATGTGAGAGGGTTGCCTGATGTGCCCCTCTTATCCGAGATGGCCTGAGAAGTTTTGCATACGCTATTGCCAAATAAACTGCACAGGAGTAGAAGGGAATTGTAGGTTAAGCCTCGGAGGTTAAGATGACTCCACCGGGCTTATAATTTTGACAGAGTACATCACACCGCGCACGCGGTGCGTACCGCCAGAGGCGCCGTAACTGGCCCTCCACGGCAAAAACCAAAGTGACAAAACGGGGAGCCGCCAGGTTCCCCGTTTTGATTTATTTATGGGGTCCCCAAAACCGGCCGCATTAAATTGCTTTCGGATGCTTGCGCCGGCGCCGCCGGCGGCGGCGCTTTTTCTGCTTGGTAGTTGCCGCGGGTTGGCCAGCGGCAGGCGAAGATATTCCGGGTGCAAGCGGTATCGAGGCACTCGCCGGTCCTGCGGCGGCGGGCAAAATGAACGTCACCGCGGTGGCCAGAAGAAATGCGGCGCGGCGGAATTTGACCATGGGATCCCTCCCAAGCCGTCTCGAACTCTAATTGGAATCTAACACGAATTCAGGAAATTAGTCGCGTTGCCCACCGGCCTGGAGCTGAAAATATTTTGCGGGACAGTGTCATTCCTAAAGAAAAAGGCGACGCTTTGGCAGCGCCGCCCATGTTCATCCCCCCGGCCCAAAAGCATTAAATCTCGTCAGCACCCGAACGCTGCTTCGGCTTTCTTATTACCCTCCAAAGCGCGCTGTCGAAAGCGATCGAATCACCCCGCGCTGGTAAACGATAATATTGGATTGCCACAGGATGCCCCAGAGCATCACGCTCATTACCACGGCGGCCAAGGCAAGTGCCATACCGGTCTGGGATTCCGATGCAGGTACGTTCCAGCGGCGAAACGCCTTAAACACTAGGTTCCTCCCGACATACGCATCTACAAATTGAGTCCGGCTGCCCCGCAACTCCTGGGTACCGTGCTATAGACAAATCCAGTTTCTGTCGCGCTGCATACACTCAATCGCAAGCGCAGGGCCAGGTCGTCTAAAATAATTGGGTGTCCGTTAAGTCCATCAATTGTGGAGAATTACTCTGGTTTCGCAAATTCTGATGGGGAAACAAGCATTGAAAAAGGGCGCAACATTGATTGAGATTTGCCACAATTGGAGAAACAAAGGGCGTACTAAGAGTACTCAAACTAGCTGATAATGTTGAGGATAACGCTGTTCCACCCGGCAGGTCCAGGCGCATCGCCTAACTCAATATTCCTGCCCGCCTTTGCGGTTGCTTGATCTGTTTCTGAAGCTTCGGCGTTTGCCCGTGCGTTTGGAAGCATGAAAGGGTGGTCCGTGACACGCAGCCACGGAAGATCCTCAGGCCCCGCGCCAATTCCTACGGCGCTCAATTTCGTGCGGGTTGCCTCGCGGAATAGTTTTGTGACCGTTTGCACGGCCCGCGCGGGGTCGCAGCCGGACGAAAGGTGCCAGAACATCCCGCGGGGTTGGGCTTGGTAGCCATGCTCGCCTGCCGTCGCGACAAAACGCGCAATCGCCTTTTCGTCCGCGGAAGTGAAAAAGAAGGGTTCATCGTATTCGCGGCTGCGCGCAAGTTCCGCATCGCGTGGCCGCAATCCGGTGTTGTCGGCGATCTCACGAAGGCTCATGTGATGGAACCCGGCGACACCCACGCCACATTCCTGCGCAATGTCGTCGAGCGCCGCGCATACCTCCTCATACGGCCGTCCCTGAGCGATGCAAAGGTAACGCCCTGTGCGCACGGCGCCAGGAATCCGAACATTCAAGTAGCCATCGGGGAAAAATATTCCGCCACCGGCTTCCGTGATGAAGGGATGGTTATGCCCGAGCTTGCGGCGCAGCGGCTCAATCTCAGCGCGCGTACGGGGTGTGAGCAAGATAACGGCAATTTTGCGGCGTTCCAGCTCGGACAGGGCTTCTTCAGCATCGGAGAAGGAACCCGTGCGCGAATCAACCAGAGCGCCTTCGAGGGCCGTAAAGATCAGATGACGAGGAGCGAGCAAGGCAGCAATGAGTGTAACGCGGAGGGAAGCAGAAACGAACCGTATTCCGGGGACGTCAGCCTGGGAGCCTGGCAGGCTTTCACGCTTGTCCTCAAAGCGCCAGCGGCGGGCGGGACACCCCCGTGTCCCGCCCGCCACCGGTGGTCCATTCTGCGGTACGACGTATGGACCGGTCCGGCCCCTCTAATCGTCCCCTAGTTCGATGCGGCTTGAGTTCCAGCGGCCTTGGGGATGCTGATATAGCCCGTTACTTTGTCTTTGGCCACGGTATTGACGACCAGTTCCAGCGGGCGGCGATCGGTGCCCTGATGGAAGAAGATCGGCTCGTTGATGGGCAGATTCTTCTTGTCGATGCGCGCGTCGTCCACGATCAGCGAGACGTTATAGCGCTTCTTGTTGACGTTGGTGCCGCGCAGTTCGACCATGAAGCTCCCGACCTTCTCGGGCTTATTCTTGGCATCGATGGTGAACTCGATGTAGTCGCGCTCCCCCAGCCTGCGGAGTTGGTCGACGTCTTCGTGGTTGCGGGCGATCAACGTGCCCAGCTCGCTGCGCGCCATTTTCAGGTCATTCTGCGTGCCGGTGAGGTCCGTGCGCACGCCGTCAACCTTGCCATCCACGCCCTTCACGTCATCCGTGGAGGCCTTGGTGGCCAGCGCGGTTTGCACGGTTTGCACGTTGCCGTCTACCTCGGCAATCTTCTGTTGATCTTCGGTCCGAATGGACTCGGCCTCAGTGCGGGCCTTCTTCAGGTCGCTCTGCGTGAGGCGGAGCCGCTTGGTCACCACGGTCAGGTCGCTCTGCAAGCTCGCATTGGCCGTGTCCACCTGGGCCTCATGCTGCTGCAATTGCGAGATTTGAGTGCTGAAATCCGCCTGGACGGTCTTGACCTTGCTCTCCATGGCCTGCTGAATTTCTTGAGCTTGGGTCGAGGCATTGTGCGCGAGCACCAGCCCGACCAAAGCCACCACACCAAGGACTCCTGTCAAAGCGAACATCCATCCGGTCGCGACTCCGCGTCCCTCAGATGAACGATTGATTTCTTCAGACATAATGTTTTCCCCCTTTTAAGTACAACCGCTGGATGGGGAATAAGCACGTCAGCAGCCAAGTGCGTGTTGCGAGGCACCCGCTGTATCCCAATGATAAAGGGGAAGATATTGGATCGCCTGGTTTTCAGCGGGAAGGGCGCTGTATGCAAAGTTTACTTCCTGCAGGAGTTTTCTGGATGGGCGGAGTTGTCTAGGACGCAAGCCGGGCGGCTCGACGCAGCAACAAGCAGATCATTTGGCACTCCTGCAAACGAGAACAAACCGAAAAACCCCACGCGTCAAGGCCAGAGCGTTGGCCACCCGAAAATTCAACGGCTGGCGCACTCGCCTGCATTGATTTATGCCGGCCTACTTGAGCGGCTTTTCTCCCGGCCCGCACATGGGACCTGGCCGCTTTATTTGTTGATAAAGTTGATCCGCGAGCCCAATGCGTTTACGGATCACTCCTTGAAGGACTCGAAGGGGTCGCGAGCTCAGTGCCCGACAAACCGTACCAGACCAAACGTCGCCAGTCCTCGCGTCCACAGCATAGTTACCAATGACTGCGACTCCTTGCGGATTATCCCAGAGGGCCTGAAATGAGTAATAGTCGGGCGTGCCCTCTGGTATCGTGGATGTTTTCTCCAGTGAATATCCCGGAAGCTTGGGCGCTCCGCCAGGCTCCAAAGCTTTGGTGAGCAGCTCTCTTGCCTCCTCTTCGCTCAGAATTCGTGATTTCTTTATCGCTTGCTGGCCCAGTAAGGAGACATTCCCCGAGCTTACAAACAGAAGGATCAACGTCGCACCGAATGCACGCTTCATTTCTACTCTCTCGGGGTATGGGCAGCTCGGCCAGCAAACTCATTGGCCACTTTGGACGTTACCACAACCCTAGTCTGGAGAACTCTGCGAGTAATTCTTCCGGCGAAGTGAAATGAAAGGCGCTGATGCCGAGGCTGGCCGCGGCGACAACATTTTCGCGGACGTCGTCGATGAACATGGTTTCTTCGGGCAAGGCATTGAGTTCACGAAGCGCGTGGTGGTAGATCAACGGCGCAGGCTTGCTCGCCCCGACATGGCAGGAATAAATGCGCACTGGAAAATGGCGCACAAACGGAAAAGAGGCTTCCATGTGCGCCACGTGGATAGCGTCGGTGTTGGAAAGCAGGGCCAACCGGCAGGATTTGGCGAGGCGTTCAAACAGAGGCTCCGGGAGAATGGGGACCGGATCAAGCACGCTATTCCAAATCCTGCAAAAATCGTCATAACCGATGGATAAGTGAAACTTTTCGCAGATGTGCTTGTGCCAATCCTGCGGCGCGATTCGGCCTTCCTGCCAATCCTGCCAGAGCGGGTCGGCTTCCAGCTCTCGCAAGGCCCGTTCATGCGACAGGCCCTTGTGTCCTCCGAGAGCTTCCAGTGAGCGGGCCAAATTAACTCGGACAATGACGCGGCCAATATCAAAAATAACGGCTCGGGGCGCTTCAGTGATAGGACTGCCAAGAATCGGCACGGCTACTCGCGCTCGGAAGGGGCGGTCTGGACGGAAACGGAACTCTTGGATGTCCCTGAATATCTCGCGCGCAGGACACTGATAATTGGAGGCAAAAGTGAGAGAAAAATGACCGCGGCGATAACGTAGTGAATTCGCTGGTCGATGTTGGGGATCATGGAGCCAAGAAAATAGCCGCCCAGAATCGTGCTTCCGACCCACAGATATCCGCCCGCTACGTCAAAGGCAAGATAACGTCCGTAGGGCATCAAAGCAGCGCCGGCCACGGGCGGGCAGAACGTCCGCACCACCGGAACAAACCGCGCGAGAATCACAGTCTTGCCGCCGTACTTTTCGTAGAACAGGTGAGCGCGCTCCAGATGACGCCTGCGAAAGACCAGGGAATCCTCGCGCCGATATAGGGCCTGTCCGGCTTTGCGACCGATCCAGTATCCGATCTGATCTCCGGTGATGGCGCAAAGGGGAACGAGCATCAGCAATTCCACAACGTGAAGGTGCCCTGTAGCGGCAAACACACCGGCGGTTACCAGCAGGGAATCGCCGGGAAGGAAAAATCCCACGAAAAAGCCCGTCTCGATGAAAACGATGACGCACACCAGCAGCGTGCCGCCCCACTCGATCAGGCCCTTCACATTAAATAGGAAATGAATCAGTTGCTCGAGCGATCCGATCATGCAGTCCCTGTCACCGGGCACATCACTGGCCCTGTTATTGGGCCTTGCCGAATCTCCCGAGGAAGACGCGCACAGGCTCCACTCCAATACGGTAACAGAAAATGACAGGGTCCTGACTGCAGACTTCCCACTCTAACGCCAACATGACAATAAGAGTTCGCAGCAATCGTGGAGTACTCATGATGCCAGCCCGCTTTCCATGCCGGCGGCCGCGTGCGCGCCGCGGTGTATTTGCGATTGCCGGTCGAGCAGGTTGCGCAGCTGCGGCAGGGCGCAGCGCATCGCTTCAGCGCCGGCTTCCCGGGCTTCGTCCACACGGGAGAAATCATTCCAATCGATCTGGTGGACCTCTGGCTCGAGGAGCACGTCTGCTTCTCTGGCCCAGGAAGGCTGAAGCAAGTGACGGCGCTCCGTCGGCGCACTCTTTTCATGCGACCCTACCGCGATTCCAAGGACACACGCAGCATTCATCTGCATAGCCACCATGGTCGGCACGGGGGACACAATGCAGCCATCGGCAAGCCGGCGGCCTTCGTATTCCACGGGCTTGAACAGGCCTGGGAACGCGCAACTGGCCCGGATGGCGACGTCCAGCGGCCCGCGCGTGAATACATGCGCCGCGCCGGTATCCAAATCAGTGGTCACAATCGCGGTCGGTATCGGGAGTTCCTCGACGTTACGTGCCTGCAAGTATTCACGAACAAACCGGCTGATGCGATCGCGCTTTGGGCCGTCCTGTGCCTGACTTTGATAGCGCATGAAAGTCGCGAACCCGCACCTGACTGCCAAGTTCACAAAGCTCCCGGACCGAAATTCCGTCCGCGTAGGCCGCGCCCAGTAGACCGCCGATGCTGGTTCCCACGATTGCGGAGATAGGAATGTGTTCCTGTTCCAGGACTTCGAGAACACCCAGGTGCGCGAACCCCCGGGAGAAGCCGCCGCCCAGTGCTAGCGCGATCCCTTCTGTATTGCTGACAGCATATGGGTGCCTGCGGGATGGGACTTCGGCGCTTCTATGAGCGCGCCATGTTGGACTCGAGGCTGCGGAGGTCCGTCATGCGATCAGTTTGGAGGGGCGGCACGAAGGCATCAATGAAGCAGAGGGCCTAGATATCCGGTACCCGAGTACTCCGTACTGGAGGCGACGAAATTTTGTGCCGCAACGGCTAACAGTACTTCTTTCCTATGAACTTTGAGGCCTCCGTACCATTGGCGCGGACGGTCGTGAGATTAAAAATGGCAACTGTTCAGATGGAACTCAAGTCGATCTGAGGGGGTCGAGGCCATGCCAAGCGTTTACGCATCCTGGGTGGGACAGGCAGTTGTCCTTCAAGTAGCGACTGGTGATTTGCGTGTGCCGCTGCGAGGAACCATTGTTGGGGAGTCTGATAGCTCCGTACGGATTCGCGTCGGAGACGCCTGGGATATCGATATCTATAAGACCGATGATTCTGGCCGTGGAGCAGGACAATTGGGCCAGTATCGTTATGAACTAGGTCACCTTATCGGAGAATGAAAGAGCCTAATCGAGGAGACGTGGACGAGAGCAGAGTGATGATGCTGCTCGGTGTGCCGAGAGAGCAACTGCACCAGATTTGCGAAATGTCCGGTCTGGGGCAACAAGGATCAGGAAATTCCAGCGGACGGTTGGAATTCACATACGAGGAATTGCACAGGCTATGCCGGCTGGTGGTTGGCCCAGCGTCCTAGCACACAAAATTGAAACGAGTTTACTCCGGCCCTGCCTCTGTCTCATCCCCCAGGCCCCGGGTTTGCATCCCCCTGACGAACCCGGGGCCTTCTCCTCTTCAAGAAGTGATTCGTGACTTGTGATTCGTGACTGGTGAAAAACCCTCTTAGCTTGGTAGGTGCATATTGGATGCATCCCTATTTTCAGTCCAAGAGTGAGCTCTAAATCGGCCAGGTTTGGGGGACTTCCACGTACGATTTATCGAGGTCCTTGACGGACGCACATCCCAAAAGCTTCATGGTTCGTTCGAAGTCAGCGTGGAGGATTGCCATGGCTCTTGATACGCCCGGTTCTCCTGCGGCGGCGAGTCCGTAGGCATAGGCCCGCCCAACGAGCACTGCGCGGGCTCCCAGGCAAATGGCCTTTACGATATCGCTGCCCCGGCGTATGCCTCCATCCATGATGACCTCGGCCTGGCCGTTCACGGCCTTCACGATTTCCGGCAGGGCACGCAGTGTTGCGGGGACACCATCCAGTTGACGGCCGCCGTGATTCGAGACAATCACGCCGGCGGCGCCTGCGTCCAATGCGCGGCGAGCATCCTCGCCGGTCAGAACGCCTTTGGCGACGATCGGGCCGTGCCACGCTTCGCGCAGCCACTTGAAATCCTGCCAGGTGACGACGGAATCGGCCAGCGCCGCGGCTACATCGATGAGTGCCATTGGACCGTGGCCCGACCCATCCCCGGGCACAACCACGTTGGGGAGTTTGTGGAGGCCGCCATCCATCAGAAAGGCTGCCAGCCATCCCGGCCGCACCAGAAATTGCGAGAGGTGCGGAAGCATCCTCAACACGTTGCCGCTCATGAGCTGCGCGGTGCCGTTGCGGATGTCTCGCTCGCGCATTCCTGCCGTGCCCGTGTCAATCGTGACGGCTAGCACTGAAAAGCCGGCGCGCGCGGCGCGGTCCAGAGCGGCTTCTGCCGCAGGCCGGCCCCCGACCAGGTAGAGTTGGTACCAGACCGGCCCCGGCGTCGCCGCCCTGACGTCTTCAAGCTTGTGTCCGGAAATTGTGGAGAGAATATAGGCCGTACCCGCGGCGCCAGCTCCCCGGGCCGCGGCGCACTCGCCTTCCGGGTGCATCATTCGGCTGTAACCAATTGGCGCGAGAATTGCCGGAAATGAAAGTTCAGCCCCTAAAACTGTCGTGCGCAGATCGCACTTCGGCACGGCCACAGCCTGGCGCGGACGAAACTTTACAGCCTCGAAGGCCGCGCAGTTCTCGCGCAAAGTCACCTCGCCCTCAGCGCCTCCGTCGAGATAATCGAAGACCGCTGCTGGCAGACGGCGTTGCGCGAGGCGCCGCAAATCTTCGATATTGACGACGTGCGGTGGCCTGAGCGCTCGTGGCACTGGCTTTGGCATGGCGGCAGGCATTGTACTCCACGATGTACGAGCGTGATTGGACTCGTGAAGATTTTAGTTTGACACGCTCGCTCGCTGTGACGACACTAGGCAGCCGATTCCTGCAAAATGCCGGCACTTTGACGAGAATTCAAGCGGGCTCCAAGTAGAGCCCGCACCCGGACCGAACACCGATGACGCTGACGCTGCTCGACTGGGCTGTGATCGCCGGGTACCTCCTGCTGATGTTGCTGCTGGGAATTTATTTCCGGCGGCGCTCGAGCGGCAGTACGGAAGAATATTTCGTGTCGGGAAGGAAAGTGACGTGGTGGCTGGCAGGGACATCCATGGTGGCCACAACGTTTGCGGCGGACACGCCGCTGGTGGTGACAGGGTTGGTCTACACGCAGGGCATCGCGGGGAACTGGCTGTGGTGGAGTTTTCTGCCGTCGGGAATGATGACGGTTTTTTTGTTTGCCCGGCTGTGGAGGCGTTCTGGCCTGCTCACCGATGTGCAGTTTGCCGAGATGCGATACGCGGGGAAGCCTGCGGCGTTTTTGCGCGGGTTTCGCGCGGTCTATCTTGGACTGCTGATGAATTGTCTGATTCTGGGCTGGGTGACCAAAGCCATGGCCAGCATCGTGGGTGTCACGCTTGGGACGAGCGAAAAGGCGAGCCTGGCGATTTGCATATTCTTTTTGATTCCATTCACCGGAATTTATGTTTCGCTCGGCGGGCTTTGGGGCGTATTGTGGACCGACCTGTTTCAATTTGTACTGAAAATGTCGATCGTCATCGCCGTGGCGTATTACGGTGTGCAAGCCGCCGGGGGAATGCACGCGATGCTCGAAAAGCTCGCGGCCATGCGCGCCGTTGCCGGTCCGGGAGCCTCGGATATCACGGCAATGTTTCCGGATTTTTCGCGCGGGCTTACCGGCGAAGCCCTGTGGACGCTGCCGGTGCTTACGTTTCTGGTGCATTTGGGAATTCAGTGGTGGGCGTTCTGGTATCCGGGAGCGGAGCCGGGCGGCGGTGGATATATCGCGCAGAGAATTTTCAGCGCGCGCGACGAACGCCATGGATTGCTTTCCGTGCTCTGGTTCAACATCGCGCATTACGCGGTGCGTCCCTGGCCATGGATACTGACGGCCCTCGCGGCCGCGGCGCTGTATCCCGGGCTGGCGCATCCGGAGTCGGGTTATATGCTCGTCGCGACCACGTATATGCCGCACGCGTTGCGCGGAATTTTGATCGCGGGATTCATGGCCGCGTTCATGTCCACGATTGCCACGCAGCTGAACTGGGGGAGTTCGTATCTGGTGGAGGATTTCTACAGGAGATTTATTCGTCGCGACGCCGCAGAGAAGCACTACGTGAATATTTCCAGGCTCGCGACGTTGCTGCTCGTGATCGCGTCGGCGTACGTATCCGCCCGGCTGGCTACGATCAGCCAGGGCTGGGAGGTGGTCCTCGAAGTAGGAGCAGGGACCGGCGGCGTTTATCTGTTGCGCTGGTATTGGTGGCGAATCAATGCGTGGAGTGAAATTTCGGCGATGGCGACCGCGCTGATCATGACGCTGGTGTTGCATCAATGGGCCGTGTTCAGCGGCAGCGCGCCCGTAATTTTTGCGAAGACCACGCTGGCGACTACGCTCGTGACAACAGTCGTCTGGGTTTCGGTTACACTGCTGACGCCAGCTGAACCCGACGAGACTTTGCTTCGTTTTTACCGGAAAGTCCGGCCGCATGCCGCTGGATGGCGGCGCATCGCGGCGCTCGCTCCGGATTTGCAACAGACGCGCGACCTCGGGCAGAATTTGACGGCTTGGTTGCTGGGCTGCGCGATGGTCTACGCAGGACTGTTCGGGATCGGGAAATTATGCTTCGGGCAGGTGGGTGCAGGCATCGCGCTTCTCGCGCTGGCTTTTGTTTGCGCGGGAATTCTTTACCGCGATATTTCACAGCGGCTGAGCTCGGACTCCGTGGGGGATTTCAGTGTCGAATAGTCACGGTGATAGCGGGGTAGCGGTGGCAACGGGGACGCAGCGGCTGAGCGCCAATTCCGGCAAAGCCTTCTCCGCAGGTTTCCTGGCCTGGACGTTCGACGCATTTGATTTCTTCATCCTCACCTACGTTCTCGGGCAACTCGCCAAAGAATTTAACAGACCCATTTCTGATATCGCTTTCCTGCTCACAGCGACTCTGATCATGCGCCCAGTCGGCGCGCTGTTTTTCGGCATGCTCGGGGACCGTTACGGACGGCGCAGGCCCCTGATGGCCAATATTTTGTTCTATTCCATCGTCGAGGCGCTTACAGGCCTGGCCACCAGTTACCATCAATTTCTCCTGCTGCGTCTACTGTTTGGCATCGGCATGGGCGGAATCTGGGGATTGGGCGCTTCGCTGGCGATGGAATCGGCGCCGGCAGCGCGGCGCGGGACGTTTTCAGGACTTTTGCAAGAGGGCTATGTTATCGGGAATTTGCTAGCTGCTGTGGCCTTCTGGTCGGTTTTTCCCCACTGGGGTTGGCGCCCCATGTTCTTCCTGAGCATCGTGCCTGCCTTACTTACTATTTTCCTGCTGACCCGGGTAGAAGAAAGCCAGGCGTGGAAGATTGCAGCTGCTACGAAGAAGGATTGGGGAGATTATTTTCGCACCATTGCCGCGAGTGGAAAGGGCCTGCTGTACCTCGCGGTCTTGATGACGGCGATGGGTTTCCTGTCGCATGGAACGCAAGACATCTATCCGACATTTCTCCAGCAGCAGCAGCACTTCGGCCCGAACTTGACCGCGATCATTGGAGTGATCTCCATGATTGGCGCAATTTTGGGCGGCGCGCTGGGGGGCTTTTTTTCGGACCGTCTGGGCAGGCGGCGCACCATGATCACGGCGGAGGTCTGCGCGCTGCTGTTGATCCCGCTCTGGGTATTTTCCCATGGCGTGGCGTTGATTGCAGCGGGCGCATTCCTGATGCAATTCATGGTGCAGGCCGCTTGGGGCGTGATCCCCGCCCACATCAATGAACTGATGCCGGACAAGGTGCGCGCCCTATTGCCGGGCTTGGCCTATCAGATCGGATCTCTCATCGCGGCGGGGGCGCCTACACTCGAAGCCGTGGCCACACGCCACTTCTCTTACGGTCAGGCCATGGGAGCTTTTCTCGCAATGACCGTGGTGGTGGGCGTTATTGTGATCGGTGCGGGCCCGGAAGCGCGCCACGTCTCCTTTGGGGAGGACCCCGGATAGTGAACTTTTCTGCCGTTAACTCGGACTTCTAGCCGACGCGTTCGTCAGCCAGGACAATTTATCAGCGGCCCTTCAGGTCCTTGAAATCGCAGCGCACTTTATCGACACTCTCTCGATAGGCGTGTGCGTCGCCATAGGGCAAGAAGTGAGCGTAGCGATCGTGGGCGTGCTGAATTCGGCGCGCGTGCCTGATGGGGCACCAGTGCTGCTCGGTTCTCCCCGCGACTTCCACGACGTATGCGAGCAACCCGTTGGCATACGAGCAATACAAGCAATTCAAACCTTCGAGCGCGTTTAGATACCGCAATCTATTTCGATCCAGCGCGATGTAATCCCTGCGCCGCGCTTTCGGAATGCCGTACACAGGGAAGCAAACGGCCTGGTAGGTCGAAACGAATAAATCCAGCAGCACGAACGGAATGATCAAGGCGTAGATGAAAGGCGCGGTGACGATGGCGAAAAACCGGGAATGCAGGATGTAACGGAACAGCGATGTCTTCAGGCGCCGGTGCTCCCGCTTAATTTCCTCGGAGAACCATATCTCGCCCTTGCGGATTTCGTACCATTCCGACTTGATCTCCTCTTCCAGCTTCACCGCGCTGGGGAGCTGGATTAGAGGATCGGATTTTTCGGGATGACGATCTGCCATGATTCCCTCGCTACGCCCTGAATATCGAAACGAGCGTCAATCTTTTCTACACTCTTCCCTCCAATATTCATATTGTTAATCCTCCTTAACCTGCTATATCTGTCAGTGAGAATGAATCCTGCTGATCTACTAAGATAATTTCCGTAGCACATCTACAATCCCTCCCTCAATCCTTTCCCCACCCCCAAAGATGGAAGAAATCGACTGATTGCGGCATCATGAGTGGCATGGATGAAGAAAGCTTGAGAAAGGGCTTTAATGGCCTGCGCGTGCTCGCGCTTGAAAGCCGCCGCGGCGCGGAAATGGCAAAACTAATTGCCACGAGCGGAGGCCAGGCCATGGTGGCGCCTTCCATGCGCGAGATTCCACTGGAGTCGAACACCGCGGCCTTGGCTTTCGCTCTCACGCTCTCGGAAGGCGGATTTAACGCTGTCATTTTTCTGACGGGAGTGGGAACCCGGGCGCTCGCGCGCGTGGTGGAAACCGTTTATCCGCTCGAGCAATTCGTAGCCGCATTGCGCAAAGTATCCGTGATCGCGAGAGGACCAAAACCCGTGACCGTACTCAGGGAATGGGGAGTGCCCATCGCGCTTACCGCGTCCGAGCCCAATACCTGGCGCGAAATTTTGCGCGCGCTCGATGAAAATACCGGCACGGTGCCACTCGCCGGACGCCGGGTGGCCGTGCAGGAGTATGGTGTTTCCAATCCGGACTTGATCGCAGGCCTCGCCGAACGCGGCGCGCAAGTTACCTCTGTTCCTGTCTACGAATGGGGTCTGCCGGAAGACCTCGGGCCACTTCGCGCTGCGGTAGATGCGATCGCGCGTGGCGAAATTGACGTCGTGTTATTCACGACGGCGATGCAAGTGAATCACCTGTTTCAAATCGCGGTGGAATTGAAGCAGGAAGATGCCATGCGGCTCGCCTTTTCTCGAATGTTGATCGCATCCATCGGACCAACGACCTCAGAGAGGCTTCGCGAGTATGGCCTCTCTGCGGACATCGAACCCACCCATCCCAAGATGGGATTTCTCGTCAGCGAAACTGCGGCCCAAAGCTCTGAAATTCTGCGCCGAAAACGAACCCCGCGGGTTAGTTGAGCATGATGCACGACTCGCTTCCCCGTGAAATATAAATGCCGTGTAAACGTGCCAAGGCTTATCGTTTGCATCCATAGGAAGAATTGGACAGCTGTTGCACACCCCCCTTAGCCTTATACCGTGACCACGGACCTTTCCAAGAAAGAGGAAGGAAACAATGCGGAGGTGGAATTTCTTCATAAGATGGCCAGCAGCATGGCCTCGGCGGATCCTTTACAGGAAGTATTGCGGCACATCGTCGATTTCGCGGCCGCGGTGGTGAGCTGCGATTCCTGCTTCCTCTACGCCCTCGAAGATGGCGAGCTGATCCTCCGCGCCTCCAAGAACGCGCATGCTGACGTCGTGGACCGCCTCAAGCTGAGGCTGGGCCAGGGAATCACGGGATGGGTGGCGGAGCACGGACAGCCAGTCGCCGTGGCGCTCAATGCGTCCCAAGATCCTCGCTTTCAATTATTCAAAGACCTGCCCGAGGACCGCTTCGAGGCTTTTTTGTCCGTGCCGGTTCTGTGCCGCGGCCGGGTCGTCGGAGTCATCAACCTGCAGAACCGCGATCCACATGAATATTCGGAGCGGGAAATTAAATTGATTTCCACCATTGGGTTTCTGGTGGGAGCGGAAATCGAAATGGCCCGCCTCGAAACGGAGAATGTGCACCTATCCGAAAAACTGGAAACGCGGAAAATCGTGGAACGCGCCAAGGGAATCCTGCAGCGGGAACTTAAGATTACCGAGGAAGAGGCGTATCTGACAATCCAGCGGCAAAGCCGCCAGCGCCGCAAATCGATGAAGGAAGTGGCCGAGGCCATCGTTCTCAGCGAAGACGTGAAGCGGGGGCTGAAAGAAGAATAGAAATTAGCGCATATCTCAATTTCACCCCTATGGAATCATGGTTCCAGCCACATCTGGCAGCAGGTTCCATACGGCCTGGCGAGACTGGATTTCCGGGTTGGCCCATTCAGACCGGAGAGAGAAGATGAGAATTTCCTTAAATTGAGAGCCGATCCATACGACCTGCACGCTTGAAATCCAGTAAGCACCCCAAATCTGATTGACATTCAGCTGCACTTAATGTATTTATGTGCCACGAGTCGGGACATGTCGGGGTTGTGCGGTAGTGTTGTATCAAAATTTCAGGGTGAGTGGGAATAAGGGGTGAAATATGAAATTTGCTGCTAAATATGTTGTTGTTTGTGTGGTTCTTGTGCTTTCGTTTGTCTCAGTGGTCGCCGCGCAGTTGCCTACAGGGACGATTTTAGGTGTGGTGAAAGACGCCAGCGGCGCCGCGGTTCCTGGCGCTACCATGACGGCGATCAACGCTGATACCAATGCAACTAGGACGGGCACCACAGAAGAGGACGGCTCGTATCGTTTCGATGGCCTGCCGGTCGGCAACTATCAAGTCAAAGCGGAAAAGACCGGTTTTGGGACGGTTGAGAACACATTGACGCTTACCGTCGCGCAACAGGCCACAGTGAACTTTTCCCTGGCGGTCGGCGCGGTTTCGCAGACGATTACCGCGACAACTGAAGCCATCCTTGTCAACACGACCCAGAGTTCGCTCGGCGGCTTGGTGGACAGCCAGCGCATGGTGGATCTGCCCCTCAATGGTCGAAACTACAATGACTTGACGTTGATGCAGCCCGGCGTGACCCAACTCACCGCCACAAATACAACGGTTCTGGGCCAGGCGGGAACATTGTTCAGCAGCAACGGCGCGCCGACCCGTTCCAATAGTTACCTGCTCGATGGCGCCAATATGGCCAACTACGTTGGAACCAGCGGCGGCTCGGCCATGGGCACGACCCTCGGCGTGGACGGTATCCTGGAGTACCGCGTCATCACCAATGGCATCCCTGCGGAATACGGCGGTTCCATGGGCAGCCAGATGGTCATGGTCAGCAAGAGCGGCACGAACCAGTTTCACGGCAGCGGCTTTGAATTCCTGCGCAACAGCGCGCTCGACGCGCGGAACTTCTTTGATTTGCAACCTTCGGTGCTTGGCCGTCGTCTCCCGGAATTCAGGAGGAACAACTTTGGTGGTTCCTTTGGCGGGCCCATCCAGAAGGACAAGACGTTTTTCTTCGCAACGTATGAGGGATTGCGGCAGACGCTGGGACTGACAAATACGACAGTCGTTCCTGCATTGACTTGCCACGGTAACAATGGTGGTCCGTATGATGTTCCTGGGTCACAAATTTATAATGGCTCAACCGGTAGCGGTACCACACAGCCACTCGGTTCGGTCGGAAGCTGCACCCAGCTTGGCGGATCTACGGCAGCAGCAACGACGCTGTCGCCGATAGCCGCCCCCTGGATGGCGCTATATCCTCATCCGAATATTGGTAATCCTCTTACTTCCACGCTGTACGGCTACACGTATCCCCAACCGACGGCCGAAAATTATGGTCAAATGCGCGTGGATCACACGTTCAACGAAAAAGATTCGCTTTTTGTTCGCTACACGATCGATGATTCCTCGCAGGTATCTCCGTATAACTTTTATGTGCCCAACAATATCAATCAAGTCCTGCAAACCGTCGGCAGCAGGGACCAGTTCTTGACGCTCGGGGAATCACACGTCTTCTCGTCGGTGCTCTTGAACACAGCGCGATTTTCGTTCAGCCGTACGAATTTCCGCCAGGACAATTCCACGACCATCCCCAACGGCCCCGGGAACCCGTACTCTCTCGGAGCCGGCACCAACGCGGGTTTCCCGAATGGAATGTTGATGGGGTCCATCGCTCCCGGTGGCTTGCAGGCCCTCGGAACGAATACCCTGGCTCCCAAGAAAGGGAAACGAAACCTGTTTGCCTGGAGCGACGACGTCAATTACACGCAAGGCAAGCACTCCTTCAAATTCGGGGTGCTCGTCGATCACTATCAGGACTATATTCATTCCGAAGGGATGGATAAGGTTTCTGCCAGCTTTTCCGGTCTATCGACCATGATGACGGCTCTTACGTCGAGCCTCACGTATATCCCCCCAAGCAGCCTCTTCGATCGATGGATTCACTACAACACCTTCGGCATTTACGTTCAAGATGACTACCGGGCTACGCAAAGGCTGACCTTGAACCTGGGTGTGCGCTATGAGCCCATGACCGATCCAACCGAAGTTCATGGTTTCCAGGCCAATTTCCGCAATCTTCAGACCGATCAAAACACCACGGTTGGCCCCTATTTCAAAAATCCATCGTTGCACAATATTGGACCGCACGTGGGCTTTGCCTGGGATGTGGCCGGCGATGGCAAGACGGCTATCCGGGGCAGCTTTGTCGAATCCTACGATTTGGCTACCTACGGCTCCACGTTTAATAATTCCACTCAATACGATCCGCCATTCAGCACCCTTTACACGGTCGTGGGTCAGACGATCGGGGCGGTTCCATTTCCCTGTCCTTCTACTCAGTCTACATTCTGTACGGCGGCTGCATTGCCGTCGTATCGCGGTCCGGTATACAACATGCGGCAACCCCACATGCTGATGTATAACCTGGCGATTGAAAGGCAGTTGCCAGGGAATATGGCCCTCACCGTTGCTTATGTGGGTTCGCGCGGTATCGACCTGCTGCAGTACAAAGAAGGCAATCCGGCGCTGCCGAATGGCATCCCAGTCACTTCGGGGACCACGACGACTTGCGTGGCTCAGCCGGCGGGCTCTTACATAAACGACGCAAGCCAAATTGATGGGAGTGCAACGTCTTGTTGGGTCGGTGCGGTCCAGCACAACGTTCCCGCCGCCAACGGCAATCCCGCCGTCGTCAATTGCCCATCTAACACTAACCCTTGCCGCGTAAATCCCTGGATTGACACCCTGCAGGTGGATCCTGCATCAGGAGATTCGCACTACAACGCCTTGCAAGTCGGGTTGGCGAAACGGTTGAGCCATGGCCTCCAATTGCAGAGCTGGTACACCTACGGCAAGAGCCTTGATGATACGGGTGACGCGCAAGGGGGAGACGAGGGCGGACAAAACGCTTCGGCGGGCCAGGATGCGCTGCATCAGGCGACCCAACGAGGCCCGTCCAACTTCGACGTCAACCACAACTGGCGGCTCAACGGAATTTACAACCTGCCGAATTTCGTGAAGGACAACGGCTTTGCTTCCAAGCTTGCCAATGGTTGGTGGACGAGCGGCATTTTGTCCGTCCAGTCCGGATATCCATTCGACGCTCGAATCTCCGGGAACCGTTCGGCGGACGGTCTTTTTGGCAGTGGCCAGGACAGCATGTCCGTCGTCCCGGGTCGCACTCCTTACAACATCACCCACGGTGTTTCTTCCTGCACCACCGGATCCCTCGTGGGCCACCAGCTGGGAACACCGTCGCTATGGTACGATCCGTGTGCCTTCGCGCTTCCCCCGGCAGGAGAACTGGGGAATCAAGGCCGTAATGATCTCCGGGGTCCCGGATATTTCAGCTTGAACCTCTCGTTAGTGAAGGACACTGCCATCGCAGCACTCGGCGAAGCCGGAAAGCTTGAATTCCGCGTGGAAACGTTTAACCTCTTGAATCGCGCAAATTTCACAACACCGTTCGGGACGGCGTATCAGAGTAACGGCACCCTGCTGGGAACCGCCGGTGTTATCACCAGCACGAACGGGCCGTCCCGCCAGATTCAATTTGGCGTGAGGCTGATGTTCTAACGGGAAAAAATATCTCCCCATCCTGCATCCGAAAGCATGCAGGATGGGGACAGCAATTCGAATTCTTCAATCAACCAATCGCTTTTTGCGCCTTCCAGCGTGAAAAGCGATTTTTTCTTGTTGTCGCAACGATTTTGAGGTAGGTTGCGTCTCAGAGTTTGCTGGGTATCTCACGATTCGGTCCCGAGGCTAATGGTGGTTGCGGAAACGGTCTAGTAGCGCAGCCACTCATTATCCCGAGCCCCTTCGAGGGGCTGGCTGTGCGCTTAATGAACGTGCTGCAAAAGTCGCACAGGCAAGAGTGCCTGTGCTTCTAAAACATGATATGAATCGCCTTTTCAGTCGCTTGGATCGCGAATAGTTCTGGATCAACGGCAACGGTGGTTGGGGAAAGGCTTTAGTAGCACAGCCACTCTTGGCTGTGCGCTTAATGAACGTGCTGCAAAAGTCGCACAGGCAAGAGTGCCTGTGCTACCAAAACATGACATGAATCGACTTTTTCAGTCACCTGAACAAGGAATGGACCTGCATGGAGGAGAACGCATGAAGAAGGATTCTGGACTTTCTCCAAACGCGGCCGGTGTAGATCGCCGAAATTTCATCAAGACCGGCGCCCTGGCAGGCGCCGGCGCCGTGGCCGCAACGGCTCTGAGCGCCGCCTCGCCGCAGAGCGAAGACCACGGCCCCACAACGCCCATTTCGATTGATATGCACACCCATTGGTCCCCGACAGCCTTTAATAAGGCGCTCGCCAAACTGGCGCGCGGAGGCGCAGGTGCCGGTGGCAATCCGGATTCGCTAAGCTCCAATCTCGACAAGCGCATTGAATGGATGGATGCGCATGGCTTGCAGATGCTTGTGCTGACCTTGTCGGGCGGGATGCCCTGGCAATGGGTGCCACCCGATGTCGGAGATACGCTGGCGAAAATCATCAACGATGCGGCCGTCGAGGCTCACATCGCGCACCCCGACCGGTTTATGGGCGGCATCGAACTTTCCGTCCGGGACCCGAAACTTTCGCTCAAGGAACTGAACCGTATGGCCGGAAAGCCCGGCATGCGGACAGTGCACGTGCCGAACTCGTTTGAAGGCAGGGATTATCTCTTCGAGCCGCAGTATGACGATCTTCTGGCGCGAATCAATGAGCTGGGATACCCGCTGCTCTTTCATCCCCTGGACGGCGACATCAATTATTACTCGAAAGAAAGAATCGTTGACGACATCTCGGTGAAAGCCAATTTTGTCAACACGCTGGGTTTTCCCTTCGAGCATGCCACGACGGCCGCGAAGTTCATCATTTACGGGACGCTGGACAAATACCCGAATCTCGAAATCGTGTTTCCACATTCGGGTGGCGTTTTTCCTTATATCGCGGGGCGCATTGCGCACGATTACGACAAGCCGGTCGACATTAAACTGAAGCATCCCTTCCGGGATTACGTCCGGCGATTCCATTACGACACGCTGACGTATTTTCCGGAAACTCTTCGTTTCCTGATCACGCAGGTTGGGTCGGACCGGGTGGTGATCGGCACGGATAACTTCGCGCCCATGGACGTGGAATATCCCAACGCGCTGGTCGAGGGATTAAAATTGCCGGAAACGGATCGCCAACTTATTTTGAGGGGCAATGCGAAGAGGCTCCTCAAACTGTAATAAGGACATTTTGTAGCAGCGCTTCAAGGCGGGTTCCGGAGCAATGGGAAAGCAAATAGGAGGGCCATCCGTGAAAGACATGCGAGAAAGTTTGGAAACGTCGGCGCTGGGCCGCCGCGATTTTATCAAGCTCGGCGCCGCTGCTGGCGCAATGATCGGCGGCGCGAACGCATCCGTCGCCGCACCTCAGACCGCTTCTCAGAAGTTGCCGGAGGCAACCGAGGAAACTCTCGAAGGATGGAAGATCGGTCCGCGATCGACGACCGGCAAGCCCGTCTCGGTTGATGTCCACGTCCACTGGGCCCCGGAGGCGTACACCAGGATACTCGTCGAGCTTGGGAAGCCCGCCAACGCAGGCGGTGGAACGCTGATGCCCCTGAAGCAAGAACTCGACGGCCGCGTCAAGTGGATGGACGCGCACGGCGTGCAGACCTTTATTATGACCCTGTCGGGCGGTGCGCCATGGCAATGGGTATCCAAGGAGACGTCGGTTCGTCTGGCGCAGGCCGTCAACGATTCCGCTGTAGAGGCTCACAATGCGTACCCGGACCGCTTCTGGGGAGCGATTCAGATTCCGGCCAACGATGCGGCGGCCTCTCTGGCAGAGGTAAACCGGATGGCGGGCAAACCCGGCATTCGGGCAGTCCACCTCCCTCCCACGATTGCGCAGCGCGAATTTGTGTTCGAACCTGAGTTCGCGCCGGTTTTGGCGCGGTGCGAGGAACTCGGTTATCCGCTGGTGTTCCATCCCCTGGATGGGGCGGTAAATTATTACGGCGAGCCGCACTCGCACGTGACGGATCCTTATCTGGACAAGGTCCGGTATTGGAACACTCTTGGGTTTCCTTTCGAGACAGCTACGCTCGCGGCAAAATTCATCGTCAACGGCACACTGGACAAGTATCCTAAGCTCGAGATTGTATTGCCACACGCGGGAGGGTGCTTCCCCTATCTTGCCGGGCGCGTTGGATATAGCCTCACCCGAAGAAAGTATCCGCTGGCGCGACCCTACCGGGAATATCTGCGGCGATTTCATTACGACTCGATGACCTACGATCTCGAAGCGCTGCGGTTCCTGATAGACCTGGTTGGGTCTGACCGCGTGTTGGTCGGAACGGACAACGGCTTCGGCGCCAGACAAAATTTTGAATGGCCTAATGCCATCGTGGAGAAACTGGGCCTCAAGCCCGGCGATGAAAACCTGATACTCAATGGGAATGCCAAGCGGTTATTCCACCTCTGATTTGTAGGACAGGCACTCCTGCCTGTCCGGGTTTGGTTCGACGTCTACAACTGGACAGACAGGAGTGTCTGTCCTACTCGCGGACCGGCCCCCGCCGCAAAAACCTTGACAATTAGCCCGTTTCTGCGTAAAGTTCACCGTGCAAGTTGGGTGTAGCGAGTTTTCTCGATTATGCAAACGCGCTTTCATTATTGGTTCGCCTTTACGTACCGCTTCCCATGGGTGGGAAGCGGCCAGGGGCGGATCGCGCGCGAGTCGAGGTAAAGCGACAAGTTAGATAGCGCGAAAAGATTCCCAGACTGGCCGCGAAATCCCACAGGATTCGCGGCCTTTTTATTGCGCGTCCCGAATTCAAATCATGGGTAAAGGAGATTTTCAATGATCGTCAATATGTCGGCATCAGCGACACAGGAGCAAATCCAACACGTCATGGACAGAATAAAAGAGTGCGGATTCTTACCCCATTTGATTCAAGGCGCGGAGCGCACCGTCATCGGCGTGGTGGGAAAAAATCGCGGGCGGCGCGCCGAAGTCGAGGCGCTCCGGGTGGCGCCGGGAGTGGAGGATATCATCTCGATTTCGCAACCCTTCACGCTGGTCAGCCTCGAACTGCAACCGCAGCGGACAGTGGTGGATGTGAGCGGCGTGCAGATCGGCGGGCCGGAACTGGTGGTGATCGCCGGGCCCTGTTCGGTCGAGTCGCGTGAACAATTGATGGAGACCGCGCGGGGGGTCAAGGCTGCGGGAGCCAACCTGCTTCGCGGCGGCGCATACAAACCCCGCACTTCGCCCTACGATTTCCAGGGTCTCGGCCTTGAGGGTTTGAAAATCCTGAAGGAAGCGCGCGAGGAAACCGGGCTTCCCATCGTGACCGAAGTGATGGGCGTTGAGGACCTCGACGCAGTCGTGGAATACGCGGACATGATGCAGGTGGGTGCCCGCAACATGCAAAATTATCCTCTGCTGCGCCGGCTGGCCACGGTGCCGCGGCCTGTTCTTCTGAAGCGCGGTCCCTCGGCCACCATCAAGGAATGGCTGCTGGCTGCCGAGTATTTGCTGTCGGGCGGCAATCCCAACGTGGTCTTGTGTGAGCGGGGAATCAAGACCTTTGACTCGGAGCTGAGAAACACGCTGGATCTTGCGGGAGTCGCGCTGGCCAAGGAACTTTGCCACCTGCCAGTCGTGGTCGATCCTTCGCATGCAACTGGCCGACGAAGCCTGGTGCCCGCGGCGGCGCGCGCGGCCTTGGCCATCGGCGCGGACGGCTTGATCATTGAAGTCCATCCCTGCCCGGAGCGTGCGCTCTCGGACGGGCCTCAATCCCTCGACCTGCCGGGATTTGCGAAAATGATGCGAGAGCTGAAAGGCGCCATGGCCATGGCCGCCGCAGCGCGGTAAGGCGCAGATTTTGGCGGCGCGCTCACGCTGACGTGGTAGAATTTTTCTCTCGACGGTGCGCCCGTAGCTCAGCTGGATAGAGTCCGCCAACGGCGGAAACCAGAAGAGTTACGGAGGTAGTAGCGGCAGGCAATGCGGCGTCGTAAAGTTGTAGTAACAGGAATGCGCTCGTAGCTCAGCTGGATAGAGCGTCTGGCTACGAACCAGAAGGTCGGGAGTTCGAATCTCTCCGGGCGCACCACTCTTCCCCATGTTTTACGTTTACTTGCTTCAAAGCGAAACCACCGGACGACTGTACATCGGATATACCTCAGACTTGACGCAACGCGTGGGGCAGCACAACCACGGAGTGACCAAATCGACCAAGAATCGAGGACCTTGGCGGCTTGCGCACCAGGAGACCTATGCGACGAGATCAGAAGCGATGCGCAGGGAAAGCTTTCTGAAAAGTGGACAAGGTCGTGAAGAGCTAAAACGGATTCTAAAGTTGGATACGCGTTCAGCTGGATAGAGTCCGCCTGCGGCGGAAACCAGAAGGCCGGGAGTTCGAATCTCTCCGGGCGCACCACTTAACTTCTTAACGCACCAACAGGTTCTTGCATTCCTCATGGGATCCGGAAATTCGAATTCCCTAGAATCCTGCCCCCATCCGCCCCCAATCAATGACCAGTAGGGGTCCCAAGACTTGCCGCCCTTTAGGTAAGACTTTGCGCAAGGGGGCTCCGATCCGCGCTCCGTTACAGCGTTTCCTGTGTAAAGATTTACTAATAAGCATTTGTTACGGGCGCGTAGCTCTTAAGGTCTTCCATAGCGTTTGGAGGAGTTGCCGGCTTATGAATGAACGTCTCCGCATCGCATTGCTACTCGTCGTGGTGATGCTGGTTTACGGCAACACCTTGCGGAACGAATTCACCCAAGACGATGGGCTGTACGTCTTCAATAATCCGCAGGTGACCCATACTTCTCTGCGACAGCTCTTCGAGCCGAACAAGTTCAGCAACGTGTTTCGGCCGGTCACATTCGCGACGCTGGCGATGAATTGGAAAGTGAACGGAGCGCAACCCTTTGCGTATCACCTGGTTAACATATTGCTGCACGCGGGGGTCACGCTGCTGCTGTATTTCCTTTTGCTGGAGCTTCTCGGGTCGTCGCCTCATGCAAAATCCTGGGCGCTGGTGGCTGCCTGTCTGTTTGCCGTTCATCCCCTCCATACCGAGGCCGTAGCGTCCATCGTGGGGCGCTCCGAGCTTCTGGCCGCCGGGTTCCTGATCGCGGCGTGGATCCTTCATCTCCACGATCGGGAGGTCCCCGCTCTGCTCTGCTTTGTGCTGGCGCTGTTATCGAAGGAATCGGCTGCGGTCTTTTTGCCGCTGGTGCTGGTGGGCGACTACGCGCGCGGCAAGTGGAAACCCAATCCCCGCTACGTGCGGATCGCCGGGATCACCCTGCTGTACGTCGGACTGCTTTGGAAAATCCAGGGAGGTCGCTTCGGCCAGGCAGGGCTCAACGTGGTGGACAATCCCCTCGTCACCGTTCCCACCGGTTGGAGAATTCTGAATGCGCTTCGCGTGGCGTGGAAGTATGTGGGTCTGCACTTCTATCCCGCAACCCTTTCCAGCGACTATTCCTTCAACCAGATTCCCGTCTATTCGGATTGGCGTCACACACTGCCCGCAGCATTGGCGGCGGCAGCGGTCGTCGGCGCATGGATATGGGCGATCCGGAAAAGGGAGAGCGGATTGGTGCTGGCTGGCGGCATTTATCTGATCGGCTTCGCCGTCACGGCGAATATCTTGATTCCGACGGGGACGATTATGGCCGAGCGGCTGGCCTATCTCCCCTCCGCGGGATTTTGCCTGCTGGTGGCCATGGGTTGGACATGGCTGAAGGAGCGCCAACGCATGGTTGCGTTGGGTTTGTTCGCCGTTGTGTTGGCGGCCCTGGCCGTGCGCACCGTGGTGCGCAACGCGGACTGGAAAAACGACCTGAGCATTTATTCCGCTGGAGTGCGGGCAGCGCCGCGCAGCGCGAAGGTGCACGCCAACCTCGGAACTCAGTACCTGACTCACGGGCAATTGGACTTGGCTCGAACCGAACTGCAAACTTCATTGCAAATCAGCCCGGATTCTCCGGACACGATGGCGTCGTACAGTCTTCTGGAAAGTAAGTTGGGGCACTATGAGGAGGCTGGCGCGCTGATGGAAAGAGCTGTGAGGATGAGCGGGCGCAACGATCCCAACTACGATTTCATGGACGTGAGTCTGGCGTTATTGTTGCTAAGGACCGGCCACGCGAGCGACGCCATGGAGATAATCAATCGCGAGATCGCGGAATCCCCGGAGTATGCGCGCGCCTGGGTGAGCCGCGGCGTGCTTGAATATCAGCGAGGAGATCTGGTTTCCGCCCGCGCTGACGCGGGGACAGCTCTGCGTTTGGAGCCGGACAATCCCGAGGCCCAAAAACTGATGTTGGTGCTGATCGGGGCGCCGCCTATTGCGGCTGTGCGGTAGATTGATTTCTTTAACTGCGAATGAGAAGGCTGGGAGTTCGAATCTCTCCGGGCGCACCACTTCTAACCAATAAAAAAGCGTGTTTAGCGAATGTGGCGAGTTGGATGTGTGTTCGCCGAGGCGTCTAGGTACGCTTCCGGTACACCCATGGGCTGTGTTCCGCAGGCCAAGTTCACAGAAAATCGTCTGATGATTGATGGGAAACATCGAGTTGCACGAACGAAACGATTTTCAGGTACACTTAGACTTGGTTTACGGTTCTTGTATCGACACCGCAGGGTTCTCGTTTAAATATGGCACAATTTGCAGAGGCGCTACGACTGACAGCGTTCCTAGGGGTTTCTCCACCCAAAGAGCCGACGTGGTGGTCTGACCTTACTGGCAGTCAGCCCGAAACGAGGATTTCAAAGCCGCAGGTCGGTCTGTTTCAAGATACGGGAACCTTTGAAGGCCGAACATTCGTTCTTTCGGTCCAGCCTGGACGAGTCGATTGGTTTTTTAATCCCGGTCCATCACAGCTGGAAGGTTCCGAGTTCAGTTCGATCGGCGAGGTCACATCTGTACTGAATATATTCATACCGCAGATGCTTCGGTGGCTTGAGATGGCACCCCCCATCACTCGCTTGGCCTACGGTGTGACTCTACTAGAACCTGTAGAAGATACGAGCGCCGGGTATAATCGACTCGCCGAACTGCTTCCAGCAGTCCATATCGATCCGAAGGCATCGTCGGATTTCCTTTATCAGATCAATCGACCAAGGAAATCAGCTTTGGACATCGAGAATCTTAGTGTTTATCGCTTGTCAGCGTGGTCCGTCGTTTCACTCCGGAGATTCAGTATTTCATTTGCGGTTGGTTCGCCACCGGTAATACCAGTAGAGCCCTCTCAAGTTGGCGAGACGACGACCGCTGTCCGAATTGCTTTAGATATAAGTACGACTCCGAATTTCCGTGGTGAGTTACCCCATGGTAGGCTTGGGGAGATATTTCAAGAATTGATTGATCTCGCGACGGAACTTGCGACGCGCGGAGACGTGGCATGAGCTCGACAGCTTTAAGGAACCCCGAAGAACCCCAATATGGAATGATTTGGGTGAAAGAACCTGTGGGGACCGATCCCGAGTCCTCAGTAATACTAACAGGTGAGAGCGGAGGGCTAATCACGGATGTTCGTTTGTCAAACACCAGTTCGGAAACTTTGAGAATATTTTCTCAGACCGAAGGTAGTGTTCTACTTTTAACGCCCTTGAAAAGCCAGCCTGGGTTCGAAGTAATCTCGAAGAAGCCAACAGGTTATCAATTCGAAAATTTGGCGGTCGGCATTGGTCAGTTGGTCATTGGACCCGTGGGTCCTTCCAGCACAACTGCGTCGTCAACGATTCCATCTAGATGGCTTCCTCCGACATGGCTGCAAAATGTGACCGCGCGCGTTACTCGCTTTTCGCATTTGCACGGTAATTGGGACACTTATGGAGGTAAACCAATCTCGCGGGCTGCGATTGCTAAGGCCATTGGCATCGCGACGCTATTCGCGGATAGGGTTTCGCGCGAAGGAGTAAGTCTGCCGCAGCCGCCGTTTGTTGCTCCTATGAGTTCGGGCGGTCTACTCTTCGAGATTAGAAACGGGGTCCGCGAGCTTCATATTGAAATTGAACCTGGGGATTCAGATAGATATCAAGTCTGCCGTATCGGTAGTGAACTGAGCGGCGGAGACTTGGAAGAAACGGTAGGTAAATCTGGAATACCCGAGGTTCTCTCTTGGATCCTCAACGTCCGTTAAAAAGGCCGTGGAATAAACTAAATGCCGCATATGCTTGGCTAGTAAGTACATCACATAGTCAGTGGACCAACTTAAACGACGTATATGCGCGGCTGTTACATAAGAAGCGTGTTTCGACTGATGATTTCTTATACCGCAGGATTCATCCAGATTGGCAAAAGGGACCAACTGAAATCTCGACGGCTGCTTTTACCAATGAAGAGTTATCTGTTGACCTTGCTTCACTCACGTCTCCAGGAAAATCATTGCGGCGAGGAAGAAAGCCCGAAATGGGAATTGCAAAGATTCCCGTGGCAATCATGCCTGGCCTGAAAGTCCCTCAAGAAGTCAGACATTCGCCGACAATTGTAAATTGGGCGCACACGCTCGTTATCGGCAAGAAGACACAGTCCGTAAGAAAACAGATAAGAGACAGCGCAGAGATAATTATTCATACTAAATCTTATCGTTCGACCTCGGATTCACGAGGGGCCAACGAGGCGGACGGGTAGGCCACTAGCTTTTGTAAGGCGGGTGGCCCGGAGATTTCCGAGGGTTATGAAGTTTGGGTGCGCCTTCCTTCGTAGTGGGAGGGGGTAGGCCTTTCTCGGTTTCGTTGTCTCCCGAACGTGAGAGATCGCTCTAGAATCGAGATTTTCAGCGGGCAAGTCACATATCGCACTCCTCAGTTGGAAACTCCACATCATGTATGATATGAAAGTCGATTTTTAGACAGGAGAAACGGATGGCGTTGACCCGGAAAGTCGCTTTGGTTACAGGTGCGGCCACTGGAATAGGCCGCGCCGCGGCTGTGGCTTTGGCTGCGGCAGGCTTCGATGTTGTGATCAACTACAGCCGGAGCGAACAGGCGGCTCGCACGACAGTGGAGATGGCGCAAGCGAAGGGCGCAAAAACGGTACTGTTCAAGTGCGACGTCAGTGACGATCCGAGCGTTCGCACGATGCTCGAGAGGACCAAAGAGGAGTTTGCGCGTCTTGACGCTCTGGTGAACAACGCGGGCACTACGACGGAGGTCAAGCCGAAGGATTTCGATGGCATGACGGCGGAGGAATGGGACCGCGTGTTCGCGGTCAACGTCCGCGGAATGTTTCAAGTTACGCGCGCCGCCGCGCCGCTCCTCAAGGAATCGCGCGGCAGCATCGTCAATACGGCCAGCATTGTCGGCTTGCGGCCGGGGCCCCAGCCCCTACCTTACGCTGCGAGCAAAGCCGCAGTCATTAGCCTGACCAAGCTGCTGGCGCTCAACCTGGGTCCCGAGATCCGTGTGAATGCGGTGGCCCCCGGGTGGGTGGAAGGCGACTGGATGGTCCGAATGCTCGGCGACAGGTATGATGATTTGATGGCGCGGCGACTAAAAAGCACGCCGCTGCGCCGTATCGTGACGCCGGAGGACATTGCCGAAGTCATGGTCAATTTGATCGTGAGCAACCGGATGGTGACCGGCGAGGTCATCGTCATCGACGGCGGGTACGCAGCGACAACTTGAGGCAAAGGGGAAGCACGAATGTTGGAAGGGGTAGTTCCGTTTCCGCCGGAGTACGCGAAGCTCTACCGCGAGCGGGGATATTGGGCCGACAAGTCGCTCGCGCAGGAATTCAACGTCATATTTAAACGATACGCGGACCGGGTTGCGGTGATCGACCGCGATCGTTCCATCACGTATGCGGAACTTGACCGGTTATCCGACAACCTGGCCCTAAACCTTCTCGAGGTTGGTTTTGCGCCGCTGGATCGAGTGGTTGTGCAACTGCCGAACGTGGCCGAGTTTGTGATTCTGTATTTTGCCCTGCAGAAAATCGGATGCATTCCTATCGCGGCATTGGTGACGCAACGGTTTGCGGAAATCAGCCAGTTTGTGAAGCTCTCCGGCGCCGCTGGATGCGTGGTCCCGGACCGCCTGGGAGATTGCGACTACACTGCAATCGTGGGGCGAATTCGGAAGGAATTCCCGAAATTAAAATTCGGCATTGTACTGGGCGCGCCACCGGAAGGGTTCCTCTCGCTGACCGAAATGATATCTACTCCTGCCCGGCGGCCTGTGTCAGATCTCTCGAAAATCAATATTGACCCGACCGATCCGGCAATTTTTCAACTTTCCGGGGGAACCACGGGGATTCCCAAGCTGATTCCGCGCACCCACAACGACTATGCGTACAATTCCAAAATCGCCGCAGATGTTTGTGGTGTCACCGGGAATTCCAGGCTTCTGATTGTGCTGCCCGTCGCGCACAATCTGCCTCTGGCGTGTCCCGGCATTCAGGGTTTCCTGTTTCAAGGCGGGAGCGTGGTTCTCAGTACGAGCAGCAAGCCCGACGATATGTGCGCGCTGATCGAGAAACATCGGGTAACCCATTTGAAGGTCGTTCCCGCGTTATTGATCCGCCTTCTCAATGATCCCGCCGTGAAGAAGTACGATCTATCTTCGCTGCGCTATATTCAAAGCGGTGGGCAGCGCCTTCAGCCTGAAGTTCGTTTGCTTTCC
The DNA here is from genome assembly GCA_963705015.1 of Terriglobia bacterium. Classification (GTDB taxonomy): domain Bacteria; phylum Acidobacteriota; class Terriglobia; order Acidiferrales; family UBA7541; genus Palsa-360. Next base: position 1,346,296 of record CAVPIN010000002.1, on the reverse strand, counting down.
AGGAAATTGATTCCTAGCGCATTCATTCAAGAAAATTTTGGCATGTCTGAAGGGCTTATCATGTTCGTGCGGATTGACGATCCCGAGGACGTGCGGCTCGAAACGGTGGGACGCCCCGTTTCACCGGACGACGAAGTGCGGATCCTCGATGACGATCTGAATGAGGTGCCGTTTGGCGAGGTGGGCGAACTGTGTTGCCGCGGCCCGTATACGTTGCGTGGCTACTATGGTGTCCCTGAGTACAACGCCATCGCGTTTACACCGGATGGTTTTTACCGTTCGGGCGACTTGATGCGGCAACATCCCTCCGGAAACTACATGGTGGAGGGAAGAAAGAAAGACCTCATTAATCGCGGGGGAGAAAAAATCAGCGCGGAGGAAGTGGAAAACCTCATTCTCTCGCATCCCGCGGTCAAGAATGTCGCCTGCATTGCCGTTCCCGATCCGGTGATGGGTGAACGGATGTGCGCCTGTGTTTTGTTGCGGAACGGCGAAAACCTGTCCTTCGATGAATTGAGCCATTTTTTACGCGACAAGGAAATCGCCAAGTACAAACTGCCGGAGCGCCTGGAAATTCTGGAAGATTTTCCACTTTCCACGTTTGGGAAGGTTTCCAAGAAAAAACTGGTGGAAATGATTTCCAAAAAAATGGCGGCGGAACAGGCCACGCAAGGCCGCACTCTTGCCTAAGCGCGGATTCACGAATTCCTTTCGGAGCATTTTGTGAGAATCATTGACGTTCACTGCTACCCCAATACGAAGGAGTGGATCGCCTGCCAGCAGCCGTATGTGGACGCACTGGCGAAATACTGGAAGCGGGATTGGGTCCCAAAAACCGAGGCGGAAGTCGTCAAGGATTTCGATGATGCCTGCGTCGAAGCCATTCTGGTCGCGCTGGACCTTGAAACAACCGTCGCGACGCCTCCGTGCTCAAATGATTTCGTTTCCGCCATGCAGAAGCGCCATCCCGGCCGGATCATTCAATCTTGGGGCGCTGTAGATCCCTTCAAGGGCGAGGCTGCCATACGCGAAGCGAGGCACGCCATCGAAGATCTCGGCATGTTGGGATTCCACTTCCATCCCATCATGGGGCATTTCGCGGTCAATGACCGCAGGTTGTATCCGCTCTTTGAGGTCATCAATGGACTCAGAGTTCCCGTGATGATTGATGTCGGGACGACTGGAATGGGCGCAGGTATGCCGGGTGGAATGGGGGCCAAGATTCGCCACGCACATCCTTCCGCGCTCGATGAGCTTGCCGCTGACTTTCCCAACTTGACCATCATCGCCGCGCATACCGGATGGCCATGGGTCGAGGAAATGACCGCCGTGGCCCTGCACAAGGGCAATGTCTTTTGGGAAGTGTCGGGTTACGCGCCAAAGTATTTTCAGCCGCAGTTAAAAACCGACATTCGCGGGCGTTTGAAGGACAAAGTGTTATTCGGTAGTGACTACCCCAGCATTCCGTACGAGCGCCTGCTGCGTGAATGGGACGAACTCGGGTATTCGACCGACGTCATGGAGCGCGTGTTCCATAAGAACGCGGAGCGCGTGCTGGGCCTGGGCAAGCCCGTGGCGTAGGCCACATCCACTAGATTCAGGGAGCACGCCATGATTCGCCATCTCAAAACCGGCCAATCCGCTGAAGCCAAGGCCGAAAACAGCGCACAGGTTCGCGGCACCGTCGAAACGATTCTGGCGGACGTCGTCGCGCGCGGAGAAGCGGCCGTCCGCGAGTATTCGGAAAAATTTGACAAGTGGTCTCCGGCATCGTTCCGCCTCTCCGCGAGCGAAATTGACGAGTGCATCAGCGCCTTGCCGCGACAAGTCATCGATGACATCCAATTCGCGCAGACGCAGATACGCAATTTCGCGATGATTCAGCGCGCCGCTTTGCGCGATGTGGAGGTGGAAACGCTTCCTGGCGTTGTGCTGGGCCATAAGAATATTCCGGTGCAAAGCGTGGGCTGCTACGTCCCGGGCGGACGATATCCGATGGTTGCCTCCGCTCACATGAGCGTGGTGACCGCAAAAGCTGCGGGTGTCAAGCGGATCGTCGCCAGCGCGCCGCCTTTCGGCGGCAAGCCGCATCCAGCCACCGTTGCGGCGATGCATTTCGGCGGCGCGGATGAAATCTATACGTTCGGTGGCGTGCAGGCCGTTGCGGCCATGGCTCTGGGGACAGAAAATATCGCGCCCGTCGATATGCTGGTTGGTCCTGGCAATGCGTATGTCGCGGAAGCGAAGCGCCAGTTGTTCGGGCGAGTCGGCATCGACCTGCTGGCAGGTCCCACGGAGACCCTCATCATCGCCGACGATACATGCGATGCCGAAATGGCCGCAGTCGATTTAATTGGCCAGGCGGAGCATGGTCCGGGAAGTCCTGCCATTCTACTCACGAATTCCGCAAAACTCGCAGCCGACGCGCCAGCAGCGATTGAGAATCTACTGGGATGGCTGCCCACGGCGGAAATGGCGCGGCAGGCCTGGCAGAATTGCGGCGAGATCATACTTTGCGACACTCTTGACGAAATGGTTCAGGAGGGCGATCGCATCGCCTCCGAACACGTTCAGGTGCTCACCCGCGATCCGGATTATTTTCTGCACCGGCTCAGCAACTTCGGGGCTTTGTTTCTGGGTCACCGGACCAACGTTGCCTACGGCGATAAGGTGATCGGCACCAACCATACGTTGCCGACGATGAAAGCGGCGCGGTACACGGGCGGCCTGTGGGTGGGCAAGTTCATCAAGACCTGCACGTACCAGCGCGTGCTGACCGATGAAGCCGCCGCGATGGTAGGCGCATATTGCTCGCGCTTGTGTGCACTCGAGGGATTCGCCGCTCACAAGGAGCAGGCGGACCTACGCGTGCGGCGCTACGGGAAAAAGGTGGCCTGACCGATGGATCGTGCGGATATGCAAGGGGACAAGCAGCCGCATGACCGATCGGGCGTGGCTCCCGTGGCCGTCGTCACGGGCGGCACAGGAGGAATCGGCACAGCGATCTGCAAGGCTCTTGCTCGCGAGGGCATGCGCATCGTCGTCGGCTATCACCGGTCCGTGGATAAAGCACGGGAGTTGGTCGAGAGTTTGCCAGGGGAAGGGCACGCCGCAATGGCCGCGCCGGTCACCGACAGTGCCGGACTCGCGGCCCTGGCATCGACAGTCGGTAGTCGCTACGGGCATTGCGATGTCTTGATCAACTGCGCGGGCACAACGCGTTTTGTGCCCCACCATGATTTGGATGGCCTCGACGATAGCCTGATCGAAACCATTCTGGCGACCAATGTGCGCGGCCCTTTCGCGACGATTCGCGCGCTCCGCCACTTGCTCGACAAGAGTGCGCACCCCGGCGGCGCAGTGGTTATCAACATCTCATCCATCGCCGCGGTGACCGCCATGGGCAGCAACGTGATGTATTGCGCATCGAAGGCGGCTGTCGACAACATGACCAAGTCGCTGGCGCGCGCCCTCGCGCCGCGCATTCGTGTGGTCTCCATTTCTCCCGGAGTGGTCGACAACGATTTTATAAGGTCCATGGATCAGCGCTGGCTGGACGAGCAGGTGTCGCGCACGCCGCTCAAGAGGCTTGCGGCTCCCGAGGAGGTTGCGTTCGCGGTGATCGCGGCCGTGAAATATCTAACGTTCACCACCGGTTCGATTATTCCCGTCGATGGCGGCCGCCCCCTGAGCTGAACAGACAGTTGCCTCCCATTCGCACGCGCCCCGCACCACGATATCAAGTTGACTTGAATTCCATGTGGCAAGTAACATGCCGCCCGAATTGCCGAATCCGAGGAGGTTCATCATGTCCAAACTTCGTTCTGTAATGTTGGCGACGGCAACTATCGGGTTGTTGGCCATGGGGCCATTCACTGCGTCCTCACAGCAACAGGAAATCGGCATGTTCGATGCCGGCCGGGTTCCCAAACAGGCGCTCACTGCCGATATGGCCATCGCCATCGCCCAGGGAGCGCTCGAAAAATGCCGCGCTGATGGCTTTCACGTGACCATCACAGTGGTCGACGCCACGGATACCCCCAAGATCGTGATCCGCGATGACGGAGAGAATGCCAACGCGCTCGACGTTGCACGCCGCAAGGCATTTACCGCCCTCGCATACAAAAAGGCATCGAGTGAGCAAGCCAAGATTTGGAGGGCCATGACTCCACCGGTGTTCATTCCGGGCGACGCAATTCCGCTCCCCGGCGGCGTGCCGATCAGAAAGGGGAATGATGTGATCGGGGCTGTGGGCATTAGCGGCGCGCCCGGCGGCGATCCCGATGAAGTTTGTGGGCTCGCTGGAATTGCTAAAATTGCCGAAAAACTGAAGTAGAAGAATGGCAATTTTGCCTTAGAATGCTCTTCCGGCTATAGAGAGCAAGGATACCTATTTCCCGGCCGGCACGTACACCTTGTCGGCAGTCACCAATTCGGCATTCGGCACCTCGGTTTCGAGCCTCACGTGTTGATAGCTGGCCTTGTTACCCGCCTTGGCGAGAAATGTGAGCCTGTATTGGTGGTTAAGCCGGTCCGCGAATTGTCCCAGGAACGGCGCAAATGCAACCGGGGTGTCGAAGCCCTGGAAATAGGCCTCGCCGCCGGTCTCGTCGGCCAGTTTGGAAAGATTATTTTGCCCCGTATTAATTCTCCAGAGGGTGTGTCCGAAATGACCCGCGCTTGAGGCAAAAATCGCGTAGACCTGCGTCCCGGTGCGTTGGGCCTGCTCGATTGCTCCGTCGAGATAGGAATCAACGATACCTGGCTGTAGGGGGTCGATGCCATCCGAAACAAGAAGAATCGCCCGATGAGACGGACTTATAGGCCAGCGCTTGATTGCGTCTGTAATCGAAAGGTAAGGGCTGCTTCCGCCGGCAAATGCGCCAAGCGGAATTCGTAATGTCTTTCCCGCCGCTGCATGATCATTTGTGAAGTTCTGAACGATTCGGACCATGCCGTTTTGCATGTATCCAATTGCGACTGTGGTCGTAGGCGGCTGCGAATGCAGGAAGCGCCGCACATCGTCAAATTGCATAGCAACACTCGAACCGGTCGCTTCGTCGATCAGCACGAACAGCTCCAGACGCAGCCTGGTTCCCCTGTAATGGAATCCAGCCGGTCACTTCAAGCCGGTCGTGGCCTGCAAATACTCGGACGTCTTCCCGATTGACCGCCGGGACGTCCTTGCCGTGTCGCGCCTCGACAGAAACCACGGTGCTGACAGGAACTGTTCCAGGGGCAGATTGCTGCGCCCGGCCAGCCCGAGTCACGAAGGTGAGCCCGATTAGTAGCATCAGAATTGTTGGCCACGTCAGATATTGGCGTTTCATGGAAGCTCCTTTCGCAGAGAAGAAATTGATCGTCACCATCCACCGGAGCAAATATAGTCACCGCCGGTGGGATAATCGCGGTGACATGCGTCACTCGACAACTCTAACTCGCATCATGTTGGTTGTATCGAGGCCGTATTTGGTTGGCTGTGGGCTATTCAGGTGTTAGATGCGCTCGTACGATAAGCCGCTTCGGCGCCGGGCCGACGTGCCAGAAAGGATAGCAGGTCACGAGAGTCAGAATTGCATCACTCGATGGATCGAGCACATCCATATCGTTAGGCTCGACAACTTCCGAAAAATCAACAACATAGTTGTAGGAGCCGCGCACCGTCGTCAGAGTAATTTGGTCATTCTTGGCAATATTGCGCAAACCTCGAAAATACGTGTCCCGATGTCCCGCGATGCCAACGTTTCCTGGTTGTCCGGGAAGGGCAGTGTGAGGGATATGTCCGACGGCGCGCCGTAGCGAGCGATTATCATTGCCTTCGAGGACCAATACAGCTAGACCGATCTTCTTGATCTCAATCCGCCCAAGCACGGAACCGAGGACGCCGGGGGCATCAAACCCCGCGACGCTCGTGCTAGTCCCTTCTACTTCCGATACAGCAGCGGGTAGCTCCGGACTGGGGATATTGATGGAAGGAGTATCCGACGTGAATTGCTTCGTAGCCCGTTCAAACTGCCGCGCCTGATTGGCCTCAAAAATCCTGGCGTCTGCCCATACGTATCCGTAATAACCGAGCGCGACAATAGCAGTGATAAAAAGAATATTTCGGCTCCATCGTAACAGCGAAAGGCTGCGTGCTGCATGTTTTGGCCGTGCACTAATAAGAACTCGCATAGTAAGGAGCCATGGACTTCTGTTTCAACGCAGCATTCAAGGGTGCATAGTAGCCGGAGCGCGCGCGGACCATCAGGCGTCCATGATCCGGCTCCTCGACTTTCACCTTGATGCTTCGGTGCGATCCATCCTGCTTCTTGTTCGACGATACGTACGTGATGGTGTATTGATTCCGAATTTCGAAAGCGATGCGTTGACAGATTTCCAGAACGTCCTTGGTTGATTCCGGGAAGAACGCATCGCCACCCGTGGCTTTGGCAAGCTCCTTCAGTACATGGGGATTGCGATCAAGATCATCCATGTCGAAAATGCCGATGGTATAAATCATGGCGTCAGATTTCACGGCCAGGGTCATGGTTTCAGACAGGGAGTGTTTGCTCGCGTTATCCCCGCCGTCGCTCACGACAACAATTGCTTTCTTGTCGTGGCTCCCTTGCTTGAGATGTGCCACTGCATCGGAAATAGCATCGTAAAGGGCAGTTCTGCCGGTTGCCTCAGTGCTGGAAAGCGCCCACTTCAACTGATCTTGCTGGTCAGTGAAGGGCATATTCCGCGGCAGACCAAACGAAACACCATCGTTGAAGTTCACCACGAACATTTCATCCTGGGGATTACTGGACCGGACAAAGGCCAATGTCGACGTGTTCACTTCCGGGCGCTTCGGTTTCATACTTCCGCTGTTGTCAACCACCAGACCAACCGTGACCGGGAGGTCTTCGTGACTAAAGTAGTCAATTTGCTGGGGAATGCCGTCTTCATACACCTGGAAGTTATCTTTTTTAAGTAGCCCAACGAGATTGCCGGCGCGGTCTCGCACGGTTACGTGCACCAGGACTTCGTTCACGCTCGATTTGATTTCAAATTGATTTTCCTGAACGGGTTGCTTTTGGATAAGTTCCTTGGACCATGATGCAGTGAGCGTGAAAATCAAGACGAAAACTGGAATTGTGCAAGATAGAAATACTGCGATTCTTCGGTTTGACGGGGATGGTCTAGCTTGTTCCTTCATGGCAATCACCCACCGGTGGAACTCGAATACAAGAGCGAAAGGGCCCGCCCACCCTGTCCGTACCACGCGGAGCGCGTGCCGAGCATTGCGGGTGGGAAGGCCCTTCGCATCCTTTTATCTCCTTGCTACGCAATTCTCTTTGTAACGATCAGGAGCGTGAACGCAGCGGCCAGCGAAAGCAAACCCATCAGGCCGACAAGCGGCATCGAGCTAGCCGTCTTCGGCAAGCTTGCCACTTCAGTTGCAGGTTCAAAAGCCCTGGCGATAGGGAGTTCTTCTCCACTGGGCTCTTCCGCCTTCAATGGTGCCTTCTCCAGCGCTACGGCTGGCGCCTCCGATGTAATGCTGGGTGTCACTTCAGCGGGCATGGATGGGACTGGCTCGTTCTCCACTTTTGCCAGTTCTACAGCCCTTGCTTTCGGGTAAACGAATTCATGACCATACCGGTCCCCTGGGTGAAACCACGCCTTAATTGCTTGTGGAGAGCCAGAAGTCCGTTCCGCGAAGTTCATGATTGTATTTTCTGGCGCTTCCAGGCGGCGATTTGGAATTGCCAGGATGGTGGCGTAAACGTGGGTCTGGTCTTCGTTGAAGATCTGGACGATGTCCCGATCATACGGCGAATCCAGGAGTTTGAATACATAGGTGCCCGGACCCAACACCTGTCCGCCCGGGACTTCGAATGGTGCGCTGAACACCATGGTTGTCTTCTTGTTCCAGACGTCATTACCTGCTTTCAGCCCTGGGGTGAACGCGAATGCCAACAGTGCCAGAGCTCCCAATGCTGTCACTACTTTGAATACTTTCATTTTCCTAACTCCTTCCGTCCCAAGATTCATTACCCTTGGAGCGATTGCGGCGGAATTCGCATCTCGAGCAGCCGCACAATTTATGTACAATGTATGGGCGCGTTGTTCGCGATTCACAGTGACAGGGGTCACTTTCGGTTGTGCTCTGGAACACAGCTGGGGACAACGTTTTGGGACTCGCCCGCATCAAATCAAACGTTGCCCGGGTGTGCAATTGAAGGGGGATTCGTTTTGCGCCTTACTTCACTTTTGCTTTTGACGTCCCTGCTCTTGTTTGTTGCGTTTCAACCGGCGCCCGCAAATGCCGCGGAACCTCCGCTGCCGGAATATCGCTTGCGGCTTTACCACACCCATACCAACGAGCGGATCAACATTGTTTATCGAAGAGGAGATGAGTACGTGCCCGAGGCAGTGAATCGCCTGGACCAATTTCTTCGCGATCATCGTACCGGCGACGTGCGCCAATTGGACGAACGGCTATTTGACCTGCTTCATGATTTGCCGGGACTGGTTGGCAGGGCGGGAGCGGAAATCAATATCGTCTGCGGGTATCGCACCCCGTGGAGCAACGAATTTTTGCGGAGCACAACCTCGGGCGTCGCCGCGCACAGTCTGCACATGGAAGGGGAGGCGATCGATATCCGAATCCCTGGGGTTCCGACGGCAGTCTTGCGCAACGCTGCGCTCTCTCTCCACCGCGGGGGAGTCGGTTTCTATCCCAAGTCTCAATTCGTTCATGTCGATGTTGGACGAGTCCGACAGTGGTAGAAATGAATTTGTGAACCCACCATCGCTGTTGTTCTAGTCCGAGTTGGGATAATCCTCATTCAACACGCGCTTCAAATCCGCGTCATACCCATAAATATCGTTATAGAAGTGAACTTCACCATTTTCCTGTACTACTGCGGTGGCATATAGAATCAGCACGGGTACGGGATTCTTGAGATCGACTCGCATTGTTTCATCGCCATTCATGGCGCTACGGATGTTCTCCGATGTCCATTCGGGCTCGTCTCGCAGAAGCCATTCCGCCAGGGCCACAGGATCTTCGACGCGGATGCATCCATGACTGAAGTCTCGCCGGGAGCGCGAAAACAGTTGCTTCGCCGGCGTACCATGCATGTAAACATCATACGCATTCGGAAATTCAAATTTCAGCAGTCCCAGGGAATTTTCGGGGCCGGGCCTTTGACGAACGCTTAGTTTCCCAGACCGAAGCAGCGTCTTCATTTCATCTGTCACCATGTTCTCGCTGACAACGTTTCCGGTTCGATCCACAATTTCATAGTCGTGTTTTGCAAGGAAGGATGGGTCTTTCTTAATATCGGGCAATATCTCCGCGCGAAGAATCGAATAGGGCACGTTCCAATATGGCCTGAAAATCACGGACTTGATCTGATCGGCAAATACCGGGGTCTTATGCTGGTAGGCTTTACCGACCACAACCTTCATGGAAAAGGCCGCTCCACATTCTTCATTGGCGGCGTAGAGACGAAATTCCGGGATATTGACAACAATCGGAGGCCTCTCGAATTGATGGGGCAGCCACCGCCAACGGTCTAACGTGAGCTGGAGTTGAACCACGCGCCGTTGCAGTGGCGTATTGAGCTGCTTGAATGTCAGTGCATCGATTCGGCCCGTCGAATCCAGCCCATGGCGCTCTTGAAAATGTTTCACTGCGTCTACGAGGCTGCCCCGATAGATCCCAGATAACGGCGCTTCTTGGTTCGGCGGAAAATCTCCCACCAACTGCAAACGCTTCACGAGTTGCTCCACGCCCGCGTAGGAGTCGCCGGGCTTCACGACGCCTTCCGGAACCGGCAGAGATTTACCATCGTCTTGGTGTGCGAGTTCGAGATATCGATTCAAGGCGACAATGGTCCGATGGTATGCGGGAAACGGAGGTTCGACGGAATCCAAAACCGCGCCGACGTCTTTGGCATCGACAAGTTCCGACCTCAGGAACTCGGACAGATCAAATTGCCTCCGATCAATGTCGAGTCCAAAATGAAATAAACGTGGATTTACGCGCCCGATATGAAGATCCGAGATATACCGCATCGCCGAAACTGTCAGTGCGACATCGAACCGGACAAGATCAGATTCCGGACCATGCCTTGTTTTCTGCAGGGATTCGATGCGCTGATCCCACCTGGGGCCATCGTAATCTTCTGGTCGCAGCCCCTTGGTCTCCGCGCGCTGTAGTGCTCGAATGATGGCAATGGCCTGCGGCGTGGGCTCGGAATCTCGCAGCCAGGGCAAGGTATGATCGAACGCGATGTAAAATTCCTGCGCTTCCGTTTGATAATTCTGAAACCCGGCCCAGCGGAGGTCGGGAAGTACTCCGGCTTCGAGAATTGCGCGCAACTTGGCGGTGCCTTCGCCCGAAAGTCGTTGCGGCCCCGAATCCGAATGCGCGCTGCCAGGGGCGAAGCTGTGAACCGCTCTAAATGGATTGTCGAAACCCTTCTGGCATCCCAGGGCGAGAATAAGCGGAATGGCAAGGCAGAAAGAGCGAATGAGGCGATGAATCTCTAGCGCATTGTGTGGGGGTGTCAATGAGGGCCCCGGCTTTTTCATATTCTCTCGCTTTCAGTTCACTTCCTTAGTACCGGATTCACCCTCGCCCTGAATAAGGTCGCCGCCTTCACGCTTTTAGGATAACTAGTCGGGCTCTGAGGCTCGGTGTCACAGGTCACATGAAAATGTGCGGCAGGTCACAAAGTGTTGGCAGATGACGTAATGTCCGAGAGCCGAGCGATAAAAAGCCTGGAGTCGCGCCAGCCGAAGGCAGTCGTAGTGGTACACTTGCTCGCATCGGGTGTCGCTTATACTAGGCGCACCAACTTCCCGAGAGACCGCAGGGAGGTTATGTTTGATGCCTCGAACAATCCAAAGGAAGCGACCTGCATCACTCGGTGCCTTCGGCAATATATCCGTGCCCGGAACCCGCGCCGGCGCGATCGTTTCGGTGGGGATGGTTGTGCTGGCGTGGATTGCCATTCCTGTCGCGAGGCCGTTCATATATGGCACCGTCGGGCTCGGCGCGGTGATTGGCTTGCTGCTGTGGCGGCTACACAGTAAGTAGCTGTATCTGAATCTGGTAGTGCAGGGTTCTTACTGCTCCTTACCCTGGTTCTTGAGGTCGTTAAACGTATAGTTGTCCTCACACATCATCTCGGTGATGTGCCAGTCAGGCTCAAACTCGAGTTCACGAAAGCCGGACCAGGTGCGCGTATAGGCTTTAGGGTCATCGACTGTGATATCCACGCGCAGCTTATTTTGCGCAGGGCGAGTAATCCGTTCAACGACGTGCATCTGGTCGGAATGTGGAAGTCCTGCGCGATCAACCCAGGTCTTGTCATTGAACCCAATGGTGTCGATCACCAGCGTATTACCTTCCCACCAGCCGACCGAATTCCCCATCCAGGTTGGGTCCAAGTCCTTCTGATGCTCGTGGCCTTCATTCGTATAGATCTCACGGACGAAGTGGTTGAACTCGTACAAAAGGTAGACCACATGAGGAATTTGAACGATCTTGGTAGGGAAGGGGTGCACCCAGATGCGCGGGACGCCCGTGGCCGAGCAACCGATGCTCTTGCCGTCGGTGGGGTTCACTGGATCGGTTGAGTCGGCGACCGCCAAAGGTCCCCAGGATGGCTTTGTCGCCAGGTAACGTTCCTTTGCCCAGGGCGTCATCAGAGCGACCACTTCCTTGTGCGAGGCAAAAGAGTATCCGCCATATTCGCGTGCGCTTGGCGGCATCTTCGGTTCCCACATGCCGGAAAAGTCCGGCTCGCCCCACGCGGTCTTCTGAACCTGCAAGTCGCTCTTGGCTGCCGCTGGAGCAGTTTTCTTGGCGTTTGAATTTTGTGACGTCTGCGCCTGCAGGAGGAGGGAGGAGGCGAGCAAAGCCACTGCGGCTGGGATGAAATTTAGAAAACGAATACGCATGTTCAGGACTCCTAGCTGTGCGTCCAATCAGGGTTGCCCCGGCGGCACGGGTGGCCCCAGCGGAATTTCTTTTCCGTCGGCATCGTAAATGCGATAGAGATTCAGGGTCTTCTTGCCATCTTTCGCCACATGGCCTGTGACCTTGATCACCTGGCCGGGGTGGAGTTTGTGGCTGTTCCAGCCGTAATGAATTAAATGATTTGGCGCGGTCATCTCCACGCCCCAGGTCACGGTGTTGCCGGAGGCATCCTTGGTGTCGAGGTAAATCAGCGGGTGCGGTTGGATGTACAGGAAATCGGAAACGGTTCCCGTCAAGGTGACGAGTTGCGTGTTGTCATAAGCCGCGCCGCCGTGATGAGCTGACACCGGCGTCTGGCACATCAACAGGCCTGCTGCCAGAAACAGCAGCGAAGTCAACACCCGCTTCTTCATCGCGGGGTACCTCCAATTGCTACAGAGACTGACATTACCGGGCGCGCTCTGTCAACAAGAGGGCGTGAGAAACTTGCGATCCGCCTTGTTGATTGTCTGTTCCTTGTGATAAGAAGGCCTCAACAAAAATTGGGCAGAAAGGACATGCTCGCCATGCGCCGCAACGCTTTGCTTAGTGTGATTGTTGTCCTGGCAATCGGGGTGATTGCGCCCGGAGGGACGCCGGCTGCGAACGACAAGTGTTCCGGCCTGATGAATATTGCCGCGCTTCATTCACTGAAGAACGCAACAATTAACTCGGCAACGACGGTTACGGGGGCCTTCGCGCCTCCCGATAGCGCGCGGTCCATGCAGGGCTTGCCGTCGTTTTGCCGCGTGACTGCGACGTTGAACCCGAGTCCCGCGTCGGACATCAAGATCGAAGTGTGGATGCCTTCCGAGGGCTGGAATGGAAAACTCCAGGGAGTCGGCAACGGGGGACTGGCCGGCACGATCACGTACAACGCCCTGGGAACTGCGATACAAAAAGGATACGCGTCGGTCAGCACGGATACGGGCCATGTGGTCGCGGACACGACCTGGATGCAGGATGCGGAAAAAGCGAAAGATTATGGCTACCGCGGAATCCACGAAATGACGGTCATGGCCAAGAGCATTGTCCAGCAATTCTATGGCAGCCTTGCGAAACACTCTTATTTTACCGGCTGTTCCACAGGCGGGGGACAGGCGTTCGGCGAGACGCAGCTGTATCCAGAAGACTATGACGGGGTTGTCGCCGGGGATCCGCAAAATTATCCGACAAATTTGCGTGCAGGCGACATCCATGAATTTCAAGCCGGGAATAATGATCCGGCCAGCAATCTTCCCAGGGCTACCTTGTCAATCATTACGGCCGCTGTGCTTAAGGAATGCGGCCGCCCGGGGGATGCCGAAGACGGATTTCTCAATGATCCGCGAAGTTGCCATTTCGATCCGGACAAACTGCTGTGCAAGAGCGGGCAGGATACCAGCACGTGCCTGATGGCGGCGCAGGTAGCCGCTGTGAAGAGTGTCTACGAGGGAACGTTTAGTACACGCACCAGGCAGCGAATCTGGCCCGGCTTGCTCCCGGGCAGCGAAGCGCCCGCGGGAACCGGCTGGCAGACCGTGGGCATTAGCGGCCCCAAACCCTTCGCCGCTGCGGCCCAGGTTTACTCGTTCGGGGTACTGGGAAATCCCGACCCTGATTTTCACAAGCTGGACATCGATGCGGCATTGGAAATGGACACCAGAAAATTTGCGTCCTTCAATCACATCAGCACGGACATTGATCCCTTTATGCGGCGAGGCGGAAAGCTCCTGATTTATCACGGTTGGGATGACCCAAGCGTCTCGCCGCTCAACACCATCGACTATTACGGAAGCCTGGTAGCGACGATCCAACGCAAGCGGCATCTCGATGAAGCTGCCGCGCTCGGAGAGACACAAAAGTCTGTGCGCGTGTTCATGGTTCCCGGCATGGGGCACTGCTCCGGCGGGCCGGGACCTGACAGTTTCGACGCCCTCAGCAAGATTGAAGATTGGGTTGAGAACGGCAAAGCGCCGGACAGGATCAATGCTTCTCATCTGACAAACGGCGTGCCGGTTAGTTCACGCCCATTGTGTCCTTACCCCGAGGAAGCGCAGTTTACGGGGTCGGGCGACCGCAAGGACGCCAGTAATTGGGTCTGCGCCAACCGGCCGTTCGTTTTCGATCCGTCCTTCTACAAAGTGGGCGCCATCTTACACAAAGGCAGTGAAGAGATCGCTCGAAATTCTTGGGCATCGCATACGGGGAAGATTCAAAAATCGGACCCGTGAATCACTGAACAAATGGCCGTCTGTTCGGCTTCGATCTACGCGTCGACTTGCTCCCATGCAAGAACACCGACTGCGTCGGACAGATCTATTTCAATTGAATCCGAGCAATCTTGAGCACCCGGTCGTAGGACACCCAAATGGTCGGTGGGTCAGTGCTATTGTCTTGCGTGATCTGCCGGATTTCAGTGCCACGAGTGGGCATCTGAAACTCCGTGAATTGTTCCGTCTTGGGATCGAATCTTGCAATCGCGTCGCGATCCAGCATGTTGAACCACACCATGTGGTTCTTATCGACAGAGACGGAATACGGCTGACTGTAGCGGTGAGGCAATGGGTATTCCTTGACCTCCTTGGTATGAATATCGATTCTGGCCAGTTGATCGCCAAAAAACTCGCCTACCCACACGTAATTCCCTTTGGGATCCGCTCCCATTCTGCGCGGACCCTCTTGCATCGGACTTGAAGTATTGGCGCCCACATCATGCATGGTGGCTCCAAACAGGAGCTTCGCCGTGATGTCGCGATCCTTATCGTTAAAGAAATTTCCTTTTCGAGGAGGGAGGATTACTTCGCTGATCTTGCCAGCCGTGTCCACCACCTCTAAGCGATCGAGGCCGGGTTCGGTAACCCACATTTTGTCCTCTGAATCGACCGCGCACCCGTAAGTGGCGCCCAAATTGACGGCATTGTAGTAGGAATATTTCCCCGTCGCGGGATCCAGATTCATAGCCCCTTGCCCTGTCGTCGCCCAGGGCCTCCCTTTGGAATCCAGGCAAACCGTTCCTCCCGCGCGCGGTTTACCGGGAGGCGTAGGGAACCGGGTGAATTTTTCAGTCTCCGTGTCAAACATTAGGAGGGTGCCTTCGGTTTCGTCGGTAATCCACAGATTCCCACTCGGCGCTATGAGAATGCCGTGCGTCCCGACGGATGTACCTTCCTTGGTGGGCAAACTGAAGGAAGTAACCTTGCCGGTTCGAGGATCCAATTTTCCGAGCGTGCGTCCGGGAATCAGGTCGTCTGAAAACCAGACGTTACCATTGTGATCGACTGCAACATCGTGGGCGCTGCGGCTGAATATGCGGGAAGGAATTCCCTGTGACCAGTCGGTGCCGTCGAACAGCATGTCCTGCGGAACATCTTTCTCAGGCCGGTCAAAGCTATATTCCGTGATCACCGCTTTGGCCGCTTCGCCGGTGGGCCGCGGGAGAAGTTTGGGAGTGACCGGGGGAGAATTGGGCCCGCGGACTCTTGTCAAAAAGTCGACAATTTCACCCTTGTAAGCTTCAATCACCGGATTGGCCGTGGATTCGGGTTTGTAGACTCCGCTGCCCCCCTTTTCCATGTAATTGAGAATCGCGCCCCACCCGCTGGAATCAAATTTGTTCTGCAGAATGTAGCCGACTTGATGGCAACCCGTGCAGTTGTTGATCAGGACTGCTTTTCCCCGGAGATCTTTGGGGTCGCTTTCCGGCAGGCTGGAGATCCACTCGTTGGCGGATAGCTGGGTTTCAAAATTCTTCAGCGGCTTAAGTTCGAGCGTCACCTGCGCAGGCTGGTCCGTCACCTGCACTTCTGACTTGGCCATCGAAAAACCGACGGCTTGCGCCCAGATTTCGTATTTGTTTTTCTCCAGTCGTGGCGAGGCAAACGTCCCGTCCTGATCCGTGAACACGCTTGTGGTGATGGTCTTTCCATCGCCACGGATTGAAACCGTAACGCCCTCCATTGGTTTCCCATCCGCGGATTTTACCGTCCCCTTCAACACGTTGCCGCCGGGCGCATACTGGGAAAAAGCACTCGGCACGAGGAACATGCTGGCCACCATCAAAGCGATCGCACAAACCAGCCGGAAACTCTTGCTCCCTGCCATGATAAACCTCCTTGACTGCCTACAGCGTTTTCAAAAAGGAAATCACATCGTCCATTTGCTTGGCATCGAAGGCATACTGGTAACCCGGCATGTTCGGGCTGCCTTTGAGGATAATTTCCCGCAAGGCCTTTTCCTGGGCCGGCGTGGCTGATTTGAACATCCCACTCAGATCAGGTCCCACTGTGGGCTGCGGCCCAGCCTTGTAGTGCCTGCTTACATGGCACAGCGAGCAGCGCTGCATGAACAATGACCCCCCATTGGTTTGCTGCTCCATCACATTTTGTTGGGTGCCGGATTGTTTCGCGCTCGATCCGGCTTGCCCGCCGGAAATGGCGGAAGCTGGCCCTGAAATTACGCAGAGGCTTGCCAAAAGGACCCACAATATCGTGCGCACCGCGCTCCGCATGCAGCCCTCCAGACTCACTTACTCACTTCTGTTGCCGGATGGTTAGATTCCTGCTGAGGCCTCGCGCCTCACTGTCCGGGCTTGTACTATCTGGCCCATTTCATTGTCAAGAAGAATAAAGAACCGCTGTCAGATCTACCGCGAGCCACGCATGAAATGCTGTGCAGGCGGCTCCGGCAGGCCCGGCATGGTAACTTCGTGTGGATCAAATGGAAGTGTTATCATCGTGGCTTGAATCGCTGGGCAGGGCCACGCGCCCGAGCCATAAAATCCTAGGGGAACAGACTCACGAGAGAGCGAAGGAGACTCAACAATGCCGCTGCGAAATTCGGATGTGTGGTTCATCACAGGCTGTTCGACGGGCTTCGGAAGGGAACTGGCGAAACTCGTCCTCGATCGCGGGTATCGTGCCGTGGTTACCGCGCGAGATCCGGGCAAAATTCAGGACCTGACTGCCGGGCGCGAGGGCCGCGCGCTGGCGCTGAAGCTGGACGTGACGGATAAAGGGCAGGTCACCGAGGCTGTCAAGAAGGCCGAAGCGACATTCGGCAGCATCGATGTGCTGGTGAATAACGCCGGGTACGGCTACATCGGGGCGCTTGAGGAAAGCGATGAAGACGAAGGTCGTGCCCTTGTCGAAACAAACTTTTTCGGCCTCGCGCGGATGACCCACGCAGTGATTCCAGGCATGCGGCAACGGCGCCACGGGAGCATTGTCAACATCTCGTCTATTGGCGGCCTGGTTGGATTTCCGGGGGTGGGCTACTATAACGCCACGAAATTCGCAGTGGAAGGCCTGTCGGAAGCGCTTTCAAAAGAAGTTGCGCCTCTCGGAATCAAGGTGCTGGTGGTAGAGCCGGGCCCGTTCCGCACCGACTGGGCCGGACGTTCTCTTGTAACGAGTGGCAAGCAGATCCCGGATTATGCCGAAACCGCCGGGGCCTTCCGTACTCGCATTACCGGCGGCAGCGGGAAGCAGGCTGGAGATCCTGTGCGCGCCTGCGAGGCCATCCTCAAAGCACTGCAATCCGACAATGCCCCTCTACATCTGGTCCTGGGTCGATACGCGCTCGACACCGCGCGAACGAAAGTCGAATCGCTGCGCAAGGAATTGGACGCCTGGGAGGAAACTTCGCTGGGCGCCGATTACCCCGAGAGCCAGGTGAATGTGGCGAGGTAGGGTCAATTAGCCCGATCGGTTGATGGGAAAGGTGCCCGGCCCGCACACGTCCTTGACACGATATTGGGCCAAACGTACACTTCAGCAACCAGAGGATTAAATCGAAAAGTCCGGTTGGAATCTACTCCTTGGCGGCCCTTGAATTCGGGGCGGAAGTGCTGGATCGCGATGCTCGGAGGAGTGTTATGACGATTGCACAGAAAACACGAAGGGCCCCCACGTTCGTGCTGGCGACATTCGCAGCGCTGGCTTTTCTCTTGATCCGAGCGGAAAAGACTCAAGGATCTCCGCAAACCTCAGCTGATGTGGCGGCTCATAAGTCCGGACCCGGCAGAGTGGAACTCTACGCGGGTGTGGGAAATGAACTCACGCAATACGACGTGGACGTCGAGCACGCCACGTTGCTTAAGCGAAGCTCAGTGACCCTTCCCGGAAACATTGGGGAAGGGGACGCGCATCCTTCGCGGCGATATATCTATGTTCCCTGGAGCAGCGGCGCTAAGAGTGCAGGCAATCGTTACGGTGTGAGCGCATTCCGCATTGATCCGGCTTCCGGAGCCTTGACTCCCATCGGTCAACCGGCTGTGCTGCCGGCGAGCGCAAGCAACGTGACCTGCGATATCCCCGGCACGCACCTTCTGGTCTCCAATAAGGTGGACGGAGTAACGGTGTATCGGATCGGCCCGGACGGGGCCATCGGTGCAAAGGTGGAACAGGCGGGGCCCTTCGACACCGGAATTGTGCAACATCAGGTGCGCGTGAATCCCACCAATAAATTGGCGATCCTGATGACACGCGGAAATTATACCGACGCGCAGTATCCCAATTTTGATTCGCCGGGTCCGCTAAAAATTTTGGAGCCGGGCGCACTAAAAGTGTTCCGTTATAATGACGGGCTGCTCACGAATGAGGTGTCGCTCACTCGGGGAGGAGGCTTCGGTTTCCAGGCCCGGCACATGGATTTTCATCCCTCGCTGCCCTGGATCTACCTCACACTGGAGCCCCAGAACAAGCTTTATACTTTCAAGGACCTGGGAAACACCCTCAGCCCCGAGCCGTTGTTCATCAAGGAGACTCTGGCCGATCCCGGCAACGTGCGGCCCATGCAGCACGCGGGCAGCCTGCACGTCCATCCCAATGGCAGGTTCGTGTACGTGGCCAATCGAACCAACGGGACCACGGATTTCAAAGGGCAGCAGGTTTTCGGCGGGGGAGAAAACAGCATCGCCGTCTACTCGATCAATCAGGACACCGGCGAGCCCACCATGATTCAGAATATTGACACTCGCGGTATTCTGCCGCGCACATTCGCCATCGATTCGAGCGGCCGGCTGCTCGTCGTGGCTCATCAGTCGGCGTTCTCCGTGCGCGACGGACAGAACATTCGCACGGTTCCGGTCAGCCTGGCGTTATTTCAGATTCGCAATGACGGCAAGCTCGAATACGCGCGCAAGTACGACCTTGAAGGCGGCAGTCAAACCATGACCTGGTCGTCGCCGCAGGGATTCACCGAAGGAACGCCGATTTCCTCGGTGCAGCTCGTCACCTTGCCCTGACGCGCTCTGGAAATCTGGGCTACGGATTCGTTTCGGAGGGTTAGGAATGAGCTCTTCTTCCAAGATCGCTTGCCTGGTGATTTTGATGTTTGCAGTTCTCCCCGCGATCAGGTTGCGAGGGCAGGGTGAAGAATCCTCCGGGTCTACCTCCACCATTCCGGCGCCCGGCTTGAACGATCAGGAGAAGAGGGGCGAAAACTTGTTTCTGCAAAATTGCCCCTTGTGCCATATATTCTCGAACCAGAAAAAAAGGCTGGGGATTCCAACACCTCAACTCAAAGGCCTGTTCAAGAACCCGACCAGCGAAGACGCCGTGCGGCGTGTAATTCTGCACGGGGTCCCTGGAAGGATGCCCGGCTTTCAATACGATTTGGACCCGAAGGAGATTGATAGCATCATTGCGTATTTGAAGACCCGTTAAGCTGGCCGCAAAGGAGAAACGTCATGCCCCGAAACCGTCAACTGGTCCTGCTGAGTTTTAGTTTGCTTGCCGCATTGCTGTGCGTGCAATTGCCCGGCTTCTCCAAAGCGGCTGCGGCGCCCAGCACGGGGCTCGTGGGGACGGTGAAATCCTCCGACGGGAAGCCGATGGAGGGCGTGACTGTCTCCGCTCGGGCCCAGGACAAAAATACGACGACGTCGGTGTACACCGACCAGAAGGGTGAATATTATTTCCCGCCGCTCGACTCCGGGCAATACCGGATTTGGGCGCAGGCCGTGGGCTTTGAGTTGACGCGTGTCGACCAAACCATCGCCACCGGTAAAAAGATTGAACAAGACTTCACCTTGA
Source organism: Terriglobia bacterium (assembly GCA_963705015.1). Lineage (GTDB taxonomy): Bacteria > Acidobacteriota > Terriglobia > Acidiferrales > UBA7541 > Palsa-360. Next base: position 1,326,277 of record CAVPIN010000002.1, on the reverse strand, counting down.
AACCCATCGCGGACTTTTCCCGGCAGCTTTCGGATGCGGAATGGATTGAAAGTTTGCCGGACGGCACACCTGCGGATCGTCGCATGAAGGACGTCATCCATCACAATTGCGTTGTCTGCCACGGGCCCGGCTTTGCTCTCGAAAAGCGCTTTGATGCCGCCGGCTGGGAAACAATTTTTAACTACATGGTTAAAATCGCCGCGGATACTGACACTGCTACCGGCAAGCCGCCCATGAAACCCGGCGGAGCAATGTACGCGAGTCTCGAGCAAGATCCAGAAGGTATCGCCTTGGGGCCGGAAGGCCGCCTGATGGAGTTCTACAAGTCCGATATCATCGAGTACCTGGCGCGCGTCCGTGGGCCGAAGCCGTATCCACTGAAGCTAAAACCGTTTCCGCGGCCCACCGGCGAAGCCACTCAGGTGGTGATCACCGAATACGACGTCGAGCACAATCGTGGCTACACGCTGAGCAAACTCGATCCCCAGACTGGACACACGACGCATTATTCAATCGACAAGGCCGGCGAGACGCACACCCAGGACCTTTATTTCATCAACAACGAGTACAGGACCGGCAGCGACTGGTCGCTCGGCATTCGCTCCGATGAGCAGGAAGCGGACGGCAATCACGATATCGCGCTGGGCACGGACGGCAACCTCTACTACGCGCAATCGGGCACTACGGCCGATCCCCGGGGAAACATCTGGACCGGTGGAGAGTTCATCAAATTCGATATTGAAACTGGAAAACTCACGCGGTACCCCCGGCCGAGCACGATCGGCGGGTTCCACAACGGCAAGGAAGTGGATTCCAAAGGCAACATGTGGGCCACGCAGCCAACCGGCGTGGTTCGCATGAATCCCGACACTGGAGCCTATACCGAATTCAAATCCGTCACCCCGCTGGGAAGGCCGTACGACATGGCCATCGATTCCGAGGACAAAGTCTGGTTCGCGCAAATCGCCCTCGACAAAATTGGCATCGTGGACCAGCGCACCGGCGAAGTCAGCGAAGTGACCTTGCCTCCCCTCGACGAAGACGTCGGCGCGAAGGATCGCGAAATCGGCGAGGCCAGCGGCGGCTGGACCATGAATACGCCACTTTACCAGAAGGGCCCGCGAAGAATGGGCGCCGATCTCCACGGCGATACCGTGTGGGTGGGGGAATTCTGGGCCGGCAGGCTGGCGAAAATCGATATTCACACCAAAAAAATCACCGAATACAAAATCCCCGAGGCGCGCTACGCCGATCCCTACAAGATTCGCGTGGATAAGAACCACATGGTCTGGTTTACGTTCGCCAACGCGGACCGCTTCGCCAAATTCAACCCGGTCACCGAAAAGTTCACCATGTATTCGCTGCCTACGAGGGCGTCCGACAGCCGGCACTTTACACTGGACAATAGCACCGACGTGCCGACGCTCTGGATTTCCTATACGGCGGCCGCCAAGATTGCCCGCGTGCAGTTCCGGACAAACACTGCGAATTAATTTGGAAACTCAGTGCTGGTACCCGAATTTGACGGAATGCTCAGAAAGCTGCATGGCTTCTGCGATTTCGGAGGTCGGGGCTTCACAGTTTTGGGAAAAAAGTCGCTTCAAAGCAGGTTTTAGTAGCACAGGCACTCTTGCCTGTGCGGGTTTTATTGCACTTACATTCAGTGCACAGCCAAGAGTGCCTGTACTACCCGTCTTTTCCCCCCAAACTGTGAAGCCCCGACCTCCTGAATTCTGTCTGCACTCCCAATTAGCCCAGAACTTAAAAGTTGGTCTGCCCGCATGGGCCATATGCCCAGCACACTCTACTGAGGCTCAGTTCGCAGGGCCGCCGCGGCCTTTTTCGCCGCATTCCCATCGACGCCAGTTCCTTTAACCAGCTGAAATTGTTCTTCCGCCTTCGCATACGTGGAGTGAACGTGGTCCGTGATCGTCACGCGGATCGTATAGGTGCCGGGAGGGTCGTCCTGGTCGAAAGTAGCCTCCATCACAGGATTTAGGACAATCACGCTGGGGGATCTCGGGTCGGCGCCGATGGTCTCGGAGAACTTTCCCGCTGCTAATAGCGTTTTGCCGGTCGGGGAAATAAAGCGCACGTGCGTGGTCAAGTTCATCTTCTCGGACACCGGGTACGGGTAGTCCGAGACGACAAAGGGCAAGTAGAACTTTTTTCCGGGCGTCACCTGTCGAAGCCGCCCTGTGCCCGGCCGGTCTGCCGCGGGCGCGAGTACCCATTTCTCAATGGCGTCATGGGATTCGGTGATCAGGATATTGGCTTTGAATTCCGCAGGTGCAAGGCCAGCGGTGTCGCCCGAATCCGCATCTGTTGGATTGGAATTGGCGGCCAGTTTTTGTTTGCGTTCGCGCTCCTGCCGGGCCAGTTCTCCCAGCGATGGCGTGCTGTCCTGCGCGGAGAGCGCCAGGACGAAGGAAACAATTAAAAGGGCGATGAGCCCAGTACGGTGAATCGGCTTCAAGATGACCTCCTGCCGGATGGAAACGAAGACCCGGTCGAGCTCAGGGAGTTTGCTTACAGGACATTTTAGCGTGGAAATGCTTGCGGCTGTCCCTCGCGCAAGTGGGCAAGTGCTTGAACGATTAGTACCGTGTAGAAGGGGTCTTTCGATCGGTTCTGAAGGCAGAAATAGAAAAAACCCCACCTGTCGCCTGGGGACAGATGGGCCACCCGCGATTCTTGCTCCTCGTCTCAAAATAAAATCAGACTTGCAAAGTAACTTCCGCTTGCGGCAGTCGTATAATCCTACCGCGCCAACAATAGGACCTCCGATGACCATAGCTGACGAATCTTTCATTTACAACGGCTTACCGACCCGAGTTGTTTTCGGTTTCGGCACGAGCGCGCGCGTAGGAGAGGAGACTCGCCGGATTGGCGTCAAACGTCCGCTGGTGCTTTCGACTCCGGAGCAGAAGAATGACGCGCAAACTCTGGCGGCGAAACTGGGAATGGATGTTGCGGGGGTTTTCTCCGGGGCCACCATGCACACCCCAGTCGAAGTCACCGAGCGCGCGCTTCAGGTGGTGATCGAGACGAAAGCGGACGGGGTGATCTCGCTGGGCGGCGGCTCGACGACGGGCCTGGGAAAAGCGATCGCGCTGCGCACCGACCTGCCGCAGATCGTGCTGCCGACGACGTATGCCGGATCGGAAATGACCAACATTCTTGGCGAGACCAGCGAAGGCAGAAAAAAGACCCTGCGCTCGCCCAAAGTGCAGCCCGAGGTGGTGATCTATGATGTGGAGCTTACGTTCACGCTGCCGCCGCGTTTGTCTGCGACGAGCGGAATGAATGCCATCGCGCATGCGGTCGAGGGTTTGTATGCCGAAGATCGCAATCCGATTGTGACGCTCATGGCGCTGGAGGCGATCCGCGCGATGGCCGAAGGCTTGCCTGTGATCGTCGAGCGGCCGCGTGATCCTGCGGCGCGCGCGAAGGCTCTCTATGGGGCATGGTTGTGCGGGACGGTGCTGGGCTCGGTGGGCATGGCGTTGCATCACAAGCTTTGCCACGTCCTCGGCGGCACGTTCGATCTGCCTCACGCGGATACACACACGGTCATGCTGCCGCATGTTGTGAGTTTCAACGCGCGCGCCGTGCCGGAGAAGCTTGCGCCTGTCGCGGAAATTTTGCGCAACGCCGGGCCGGGGCAGGGCCTCTTCGATCTGGCAAAACGCATGGGAGCGCCAACGGCTTTGAAGGATATCGGTATGCCCGCGGACGGTCTGGACAAGGCCGCGGCCATCGCGACGGAAAATCCCTACTACAATCCGCGGCAAGCCACGCGCGAAGAGATTCGCGCGCTGCTTGAGGATGCGTTCCACGGGCGGAGGCCTGAGGCGTAAGTTTACCTCGCATCAACAAATGCCGCTGATCCGGCGGACTGGATTTCTTCGATTTTGGACTTCAGAGCCATGTGCCGCACCTACGGCGCTTGGCTATTGCCGCGTCGAGTACCCAGCGTTTCCACGCTGGGCTACGTTGTTCCGCGCCTCCGGCGCTCGAGTTTCGGCGTGCTCAATTTGTGGCTTCCAGAGACAGCTTGCGGCTCACCATCCTCAACTCAGAGTTTGTGAGTTGTAATTCAGCGCCGTAGGCGCGGCAGAACGTAGCCCAGTCCGGGAGGACTGGGAAAAGCGGCAACGGAAATTCCGAGCGCCGTAGGTGCGACACATGGTTTGACCCGCGCTTCCGTGCTAAAGGTAAGAACTCTGGCGAGGAGCTTCAGGGGCTAAAGCCCAAAGCGCATGGCGGGGTTTATGTCGTGGCTAAAGCCACGACCCACAAGTCCTTGGTCTTTTTCTATATGCCACTTAGGCCGAGGCCCCGTAACCTTGATTTATTTGTATTCTGCTGCTCGTGGCTACTGAATCGCCGTTTGATAGCTCAGCGTTTCCAGCCATTTGCCATCCCGCATCACCCACACACGCGTGATGTGCAGCGACTTTCCTTTGTCGGGCTTGTGAAGCGACGTCATGACCACCGTGTCGCCGAAATCAAACATGCGCGCGGATACCAGCGCCGTCGGCGAAACTCCGGCCATCTTTTCACGCTCGAGGCCTTTGATGCGGCCCGGCTTGTCGAGCAATTCGTCGCTATTGGAACTGGCCGCGGCGAATTCATCGGCAACGTGGGAGCTCCAATCGGACGCGCTGTGGGCGAGGGCGGCAGTCTCGAGGCCCATGTACGACTCGATGACGCCTTTTTCAGCATCATTTTTCGGCTGGAAGGGAACGCTCTTGCAGGGATTCACGCAGACTTTGCCCGGGCCGGGAGTGACAGTGGGAGGCGCATCGAGCGACTTAACCTCTTGATAGACCAGCGCTCGCCAGCGTGCCTGATGCTTCACCCAGACGCGCAACAGGTGCATGTTTCCGGCGTTGGCCTGCACGACGCCCACTTGTCCATACATAAACGCCGTCGCCTCAACGGCCCTGCCTCCGATGGCAAATGCAGGCGTTTTTTCGGCGTCGAAACTCTGCAGAAATTGCGCTCGCGTGAGGGTTTTTCCATCTGCGTCGGTCCACGTGAAATCCGCGTCCAGAAGTTTGGCCGCTAACTCCTTGGCGATCGTCTTGTCCGTATTGTTCAGGGCCTGCTCCAAGGCATGATCGGTCTGAAGCACTGCCTGTTTGTCGCCAGCGGTGGCGGCCGGCCGGGGCTTGGTCTGCGCCGGTACAATGTTGCCGCCTGCGACCGCGCACAAAAAACCAACTAAAAGTGCGCCGAACCTGAAGCCTGTCATGGGACCTCCGGAGGAATGAACACGATCAGCGGACGAATTATACCGTCAAACGAAGTGTGGGCAACTCCATTTCGCTGTCGAAGGGGAATACTTCCTCGGGTTTTGCCGGGACTTCAAGAAGGGCAGAAACACTTACGCCGACCATGGCAAAGGCTCGGTCGGCGTAAGGTTCCGTGAACGGAGTTAGAAATAACGCAGGGCTTCTTGCACTCTAGCGATCCCCGTCACGATCGAATTGGAACAGGTCGAAGAGATCTCCGATCGCCGGGCTGTTGAGCGGCACGTAGGGGTTATCGTAGTCGGCTTTAGGATTGGGGAAATTATCCCGGCTCCGGTTCGTTAGCGGCTTCAGGTCCCAATTCCGTTCGATGAACTTAAGGAGCGAGACGTGATCGGCGTAGGTGTGGCTCACGTGGCCGCCGCGGGTGAACGGTGAAACGGCGATCAGGGGAATGCGCGGACCGTCGCCGAAGAAGTCGAGCGGCTGAATGTAACCGGAGTCGTAGAAGCCGCCGCCTTCGTCCATGGTGATGAACAAAACGGTTGACTCGAACAGTTCCTTGTTCGCAGTGAGATGATCGACGATTTTCTCAGCCATGGCTTCAAACAGGTCTTCCTTTGAGGATGCCGGATGGCCGTCGAGCAGGCCGTCTGGTTTGACGAAAGAGACAGCTGGCAAAGTGCCGTTGTCAACGGCGGCGAAGAAGTCGATCGTGTCCTTGATGTGCGCGGCCCGCTGCGCAGGGTCGCCCATAATTGTGCTGGTGTAGGACTCGAAGTTGCAGATATTGCAATAGGCCCGGCCAATCTGAACCAAAGGACTGGGGTTGCTCGGATCGTGCTGGAGCATAACGGCCGCGTCGTATGCCCCGCCGTAATAAGCCCAGGAGATGTGCTTGTCATTGAGCGCTTCGCCGATCGTGCGCACGTTCGTAGGAGGAATGGAAGCGCCCTTGGCGATTCCACCGGTGTCCACCGTTCCGTCCGGCAAGAAGCCCGGGTTCAAATTGTTAATCATGTAGAAATCTTCCGCCTGACAGTTCGGCCGGGGTTGGTAGGGCAGTGAAGCCAGGTAATCTCGGACAGCGTCCACCCCCGGCTGCGTCGAATCCGCACACTTCGTGAAATCGCCGTTGAAATTGATATCGACTACATACTGGTCGTTCGAGCCGGGGATCGGATTGGGGTTGGCGATCACTCCTGCTGGCGGCGTCGTCGGATTGCCGCTGCCATCCGACCAGAAGATCGCGTCACCTGTGCCGAGCATGACGTGGTTTGCGCCCGTGCCGCCCATGACCGCCTGATGGTAATTGTCGCTCATAGCAAAATCGTCGGCGAGGCTCTTTAGGATCGGCACGTCTCCCTTTTGCATGTTGTAGAACCCCATGGAGTTGCCCTCGCCATTGTCATCAACAAGGCCAGGCGTGACAAAGCTGAAGGGATCCGGTTCACTCGTATAGTTGGAGATGACAAAGGGATAGAGGTCGCTCAGACAGCCCGACGGATTCTGGCGCGTGGAGTTTCGGATGTTGCAATCCGACTGTTGCCACATCTCGTACAGCCGGTGCGTCGTATCACCCGTGTAGGAATCATAGGGGAGTTGTGCTCCCTTAAGCGGGAAGGGCCCGTTTGGCAGATGATTGAAATTCGCTACCCGCGTGTCCGCGTCCAGAATTTCTCCCGTTATGGGGTTGAGAAACTCGGCTGTCTGTTCCGCCCCAGACGCCCCGGTGGTCAGCAATGGCAAATCGCCGACTTCGAGCGACGGCTCGATGGCCGCCAAGGAGCTCAGGGGCGTGCCACTGGGAAAAGGCGGTGGCTCGCCCGTAACGGGGCTGGGTGAATAATTCAGGCTCGGATCAGGCAGAGTGGTGTAAGGAGCCTTTTCGTTGCTCTTGAGGCTGACGTAGTATTCGGTCTTGAAGGGTGCTGTCGCCTGGAATTGGGCCGCTTCGGAGAAATGCTTGCCGGGCGTGCCATCGGCCTTAATGATTCCTTTGGAGAGAAGGTTTGAAACTGGTTCCCCGCTGGGTGAGACGTAGGTTGCGAAAAGGTGGTCGAAGGTGCGGTTCTCGCCAATCAGGACGATGACGTGTTTGATGGGGGTCTTGGTCTTAGGTTCTTCCTTATCTTGAGCCAGCAGAGGAGCCGCAAATGGTCCCCCGAGGCTGAATTGGAAGACCATGAGCGCGACAAAGGTCACGCGCAAATAATGAATCGACTTGAACAAAACGTGTTTGAGCGACATTTACACTCCTTCTCGATCGGATTTGCAAACCAGCGGAGGCACGGGTAACAGTGAGCCAGGAAAGTTAAGAGAAAATTATTTCGGTGTGAAATGCGAACAACGGGACATGAACATTCGATGACATCATCGCCAAATATTTCTCTCAGGTTACAAGCAGGGCTGTGGATTGTGGGTCCCTGGGAGATCCCCTGAAAATTGCGTGGGCGAGTAGTGAAATTGGCCGATCTTTCGTATTCAATGCATGGATGCTGATCCTCAGGCCGATGCTATACAATAATTCGGGGGAAAAACTCCTGGAACTCTCTGATCGCTTGCCATGAAAAAACTACTCGCCCTGAATCGTGGCGAAATCGCCATCCGCATCCTGCGCGCTGCCAATGAACTGGGGATTCGCACGGTCGCCGTATTTTCGGACGAGGACCGCCTCAGCCTGCACCGGTTTAAGGCCGACGAGGCCTACTTGATCGGCGAGGGGCTGGGCCCTGTGCAGGCCTATCTGGACGTCGAAGGCATCGTGGCGCTCGCCAAGGAACGGGGCGTCGACGCCATACATCCGGGCTATGGATTTCTTTCGGAGAATCCGGCCTTGCCGCGTGCGTGCGAAGCTGCGGGAATCACTTTTATCGGGCCGAGCGCGGAATTGCTTGACCTCCTGGGCGACAAGACTGCCGCGCGGCGCCTCGCCCAAAAGGCTGGACTGCCCGTGATTCCGGGGACCGAGGAGCCGGTCACGCGCACTGACGACGCGCAACGCATTGCGGAGAAAATCGGCTATCCGCTGATGGTGAAGGCGGCGTTCGGCGGCGGCGGGCGCGGCATGAGAATCGCGCAGAGCGCGCAAACGCTGCAGGCAAGTCTCCAGGAAGCGCGCGCGGAGGCAGCGGCGGCGTTCGGAAACGACGCTGTATTTCTCGAGCGCTATATTCGCCACGCCAGGCACATTGAAGTTCAAATTCTGGCTGACCGGCATGGCAATGTGCTGCACCTTCATGAGCGCGATTGCTCGGTGCAGCGCAGAAATCAAAAAGTAGTGGAAGTCGCTCCGGCAGTGAACCTTGATCCCAAGATTCGCGCGGGGCTCGCGAATGCCGCCGTGGCGCTGGCCAAGGAAGCCAAATACTACAGCGCTGCCACGGTCGAGTTTCTGGTGGATGCGGAAACTGGCTCATATTATTTCATCGAAGTAAATCCCCGCGTGCAGGTGGAACACACGGTCACCGAGATGGTGACCGGCATCGATATCGTACAGTCGCAGATTCAAATCGCGCAGGGCTTCGATCTGCACGGCCCTGAAATGAATCTGCCCCGCCAGGACGGGATTACGCTACATGGATACGCGCTGCAATGCAGGGTCACCACGGAAGATCCCGCAAATGGATTCCTGCCGGACTACGGCAAGATTCAAACCTACCGTTCGCCGGCCGGGTTCGGCATCCGCCTCGATGGTGCTTCCGCATACGGCGGCGCCGTAATCACGCCGTTCTACGATTCCTTACTTGTAAAAGTGACGGCATGGGGACGCGATTTTCCGCAGGCCTGCCGCAGGATGGACCGCTGTCTCCGCGAGTTTCGCATCCGCGGAGTGAAAACGAACATTCCGTTTCTGGTGAACGTCGTGGGCCACAAGCGTTTCCAGGCGGGCGGCGTGACCACGTCGTTTCTGGCGGAGACGCCCGAGCTGTTCCAGTTCGCGATTGCCAAAGATCGCGCGACGAAACTCCTGAGTTATCTCGGCGATGTGATCGTAAACGGGAATCCACAAGTCACCGGCAAACCGAAACCGCAGTCGATTCTTCCCGCGCCGGTTCCGCAGCACATTTCCGGCCCGCCACCGGCAGGAACCCGCCAACTGCTCGATCAATTTGGTCCCGAGAAATTCGCGGAATGGACGCGGTCGCAGAAGCGCCTCCTGATGACCGACACGACGTTCCGCGACGCGCACCAGTCGCTGATGGCCACGCGAGTTCGCACCTACGACATGGCCGTGATTTCCAATTTTGTAGCCCACAAACTGCACAATCTCTACAGTCTGGAAATGTGGGGCGGCGCGACGTTCGACGTGGCCATGCGTTTTCTGCTGGAAGATCCGTGGATGCGGCTTCAGATTCTGCGCGAGGCAATTCCGAATATTTGTTTTCAGATGCTGTTCAGGGCATCGAACGCCGTCGGGTATTCAGCTTACCCTGACAATGTGGTCGAGGCATTCATTCTGGAGGCGGCAGAGCAGGGCATCGATATTTTTCGCATTTTCGATTCGCAGAACTGGCTTCCCAACATGAAGCTTCCGATTGAAGGAGTTCGGAAATCCAACAAGATTTGCGAAGCGGCCATTTGCTATACCGGCGACCTGCTCGATCCGAAACGGGAAAAATATCCGCTGCAATACTATATTCGCCTGGCAAAAGAACTCGAAAAAATGGGCGCGCACATCCTGTGCATCAAGGACATGGGGGGCTTGTGCAAACCGTATGCTGCGCAGCGCTTGTTTACGGCCTTGCGCGAGGAAGTGGGCCTTCCCATTCATTTCCATACGCATGACACGAGCGGCGTGAACGCGGCTTCCGTCCTGAAAGCGGCGGAAGCGGGCGTGCATGTCGCGGACGGGGCCATCGCTTCCATGAGCGGCACGACCAGCCAGCCAAATTTGAACTCCCTGGTTGCCGCGCTTGCACATACAGAGCGGGATACCGGTCTCGATCTCGAAGCACTCAACGCCTGCGCCGATTATTGGGAGACCGCGCGGACCTGGTACCTCCCGTTTGACAACGCCCCACCAGCGGGCACCGCGGAAGTTTACCTTCACGAAATGCCCGGCGGGCAGTATACGAACCTTCGCGAACAGGCCCGCTCCATGGGACTCGGGGCACGCTGGCAGGAAATCGCCAAAACCTACGCGGAGGTAAACTTCGCGTTCGGAGATATCGTCAAAGTAACTCCTTCGAGCAAAGTCGTTGGTGACATGGCGATTTTTCTGGTCAGCCACGATCTGCAGGTGAAGGATATTGAGCGACTGAGTCCAGATCATGGCCTGACATTGCCGAATTCCGTCGTGGATATGTTTTCGGGAGCGCTGGGTGAGCCGGAGGGCGGATGGCCGCCAAAACTCCAGGCTGTGATCCTTCACGGAGCGAAGCCGATGTCCGGACGGCCAGGCGAGCATCTTGCTTCCGTGGATTTTGAAATGACCACTGCCACAATTGAAAAGAAAACCGGGCAGAAAATCTCCAGGACTGACCTGTTGAGTTACTTGATGTATCCGGATGTTTTTCTGAACTTCGCAAAGGCGCGATCTGCTTTCGGCAGCATGGAAATTCTGCCTACGCCACAATTCTTTTACGGGGTGGAGCAAGGCCGGGAAATTTCCGTGGAGATCGAGCCCGGAAAAATCCTGGTTTTGAAATTGCTTACGGTGAGCGATGCGCATCCCGATGGAACACGAACTATCTTTTTCGAGTTGAATGGCCAGCCTCGCGAAGTAAACATCCGCGACCATGCACTTAGCGCTGCCGTGCAGGCGCGGCCGAAGGCGGATCCCGCGGAGCCCGGACAAGTTGGTTCGCCAATCCCCGGCGCCATTTCAAGTATTGCCGTGGACGTGGGAGCCCAAGTGAAAAAGGGAGACAGGCTCCTGGTGCTGGAGGCCATGAAAATGCAATCCACGGTTTATGCTCCCGTGGACGGTAAGGTGACGAAAAAGCTTGCCAACGTGGGCGACAAGGTCGAAGCAAAAGATCTTCTGCTGGTGATCGAATAACGGTCTATCCTTCCATGAGATCTGAGTCTAGCGGATGCGTAAATCCCCGGCACAATCTCGCCTGTCCATCCGGCCCCTGCGGCGCGGGGAATTGCCCCCAGACACGATCAAACTAGCGCGGTACCTGATTGGCAAGACGCTGGTCCGCGAACTGCCTCGAGGACGCCTGAGCGGCCGCATCGTCGAAACGGAAGCATATCCCGTGGGCGATGCGGCGGGTCATGCCTTTCGCGGGGAAACGCCCAGCATTCGCTCACTATTCCTGCCGTGCGGCTATGCCTACGTGTACTTCACATATGGCTCCAGCTTTATGATGAACGTTTCGAGTGAAGAGCCGGGCGTGGGCGCAGGCGTCTTGCTGCGCGCGGTTGAGCCCCTCGAAGGAATTGACTTCATGGAGCGGCGCCGCGGGACGCATCGCCTGCTCGATCTGACGCGTGGGCCGGGGCGCCTGGCGCAGGCGATGGATATCGACAAGAAGCTCGATGGTGCCGATCTCTGCGCGGGAGGCAAGCTATGGCTTGGCAGCGCCGTCCGGCGTGCCGGTCGAATCGGCTTGAGCACTCGCATCGGCATCACGCGCGACGTCCATCGCCTTCATCGTTTCTACGAGAAAGGAAACCCCTTCGTCAGTGGGCCAAAACGTTTGCGCGAATGAACCGGCAGCACACCCAATAGGTAGTGTCCCGCTGATGCTGATTTTCGCTGGCTGTGGTACAAATCAAGGGTGTTGTAGCGCCGGCGTCCCGCCGGCGTTGCTGCGACCGAAACCTGTGAACCGCCGGCGAGACGCCGGCGCCACAATTATCTCAGCGGACTCCAATCAAAGCCCGCACACGACCAGGGAGAAGAAAACCATGGCGACAACCTGCACCCATCTCAACACCATGCGCGACGTAAAACCCAGCGGAACAGGTTGCAAGGAATGCCTGGAGATGGGCGACACGTGGGTTCATCTGCGATTGTGCCTCGAGTGCGGCCACGTCGGTTGTTGCGATTCTTCCAAGAACAAGCACGCGACCAAGCACTTTCATCGAAGCAAGCATCCCATCATCCAGTCGTTTGAGCCCGGCGAGGATTGGCGCTGGTGCTACGTCGACGAGGTCGAGGTGTAGTACTGGCTCTACCTGGATCGGCCATCCGTAAATCGCGAGGTGCATCGACATGTCCGAAGCCAAAGCCATCCTGGATTCATCGGAAAACTGGCCCGAACTTCCTCTCTCCGCGTGGGCGGATACATACGCGACGCTTCATATGTGGACTCAGGTCGTCGGCAAAGTGCGACTCGCGCTGAGTCCGCCCCTGAACCACTGGTGGGAGGTTGCGCTGTACGTTAGCGCCCGTGGGCTCACCACCTCCGCCATTCCATATGGGAATGGCGTATTTGAAATCGAGTTTGACTTCATCGATCACAAGTTAAGTGTCACCACCAGTAGCGGCGAAACCCGGAGCATTCGCCTTGAGCCTCGCTCCGTCGCAGATTTTTACGCCGAATTCGTGAGCGTGCTTCAAGCGCTCGGAATCGAAGTCAAGATTTGGAGCATGCCGCAGGAAGTGCCGAACCCGATCCGTTTCGAGCAGGATCGCACCCATGCGGCCTACGATCCGAAATACGCTCATGCGTTTTGGCGCATTCTTGTTACCGTCGATTCCATTTTCAAGGAATTTCGATCGAGGTTCATCGGAAAATCCAGCCCCGTGCATTTCTTCTGGGGAAGCTTCGATCTTGCCGTGACGCGATTTTCCGGGCGTCGCGCGCCGGAGCGTCCCGGCGCGGACCGCGTGACGCGGGAGGCATATTCCCACGAGGAGATCAGCGTTGGGTTTTGGCCGGGTGGGGGGGACGTAAAGGGCGCCGCTTTCTATGCCTACGCCGCGCCCCAGCCCGAAGGATTTGCCGAGCATCCGGTCCGACCTGCCGCCGCGTTTTACAACAAACAGATGGGCGAATTCTTGTTGATGTACGATGACGTCCGGACCGCCGAATCCCCCCAAGATACTTTGCTCGAATTCTGTCAGAGCACGTATGAAGCAGGAGCGGATCTTGGAAATTGGGACCGGCGCGAACTGGAAAGACACTCCTAGAAATTCCACTCTGCAGGTTGTTGGCCAGTTTCCGAGAAGCGGGGACTTCAAGGGACTTAACCCAATTATTTAGAGCGTGTGCTCCGGCCCTATGAAACAAAATGCGTAGCTAGAGGTTCCGTCATCGCACTAGCAGACCCTAGCCCAATAGACCCATGAACAGACTGATCGCTCCCGGCTGTGGTGCAGATGTCTGAACGACCGAGCCGCCCGTTATTGCAACGGAAACGCCGTCAGCGTAGTCGACCTGCGAGTAAGTGCCTTTGAACTCGCCCAAGGAAATTGTGTCTGATGGTAAAACGGCAGCCGTCATATTGGCGCCGTTTGGCGTTAGGCGATTAGCAAAAATGAATAGCACTGATGGTGCACTCGTCGAACCACAAAAATCCAAGGACGTTGGCGGATCAGAAAGACATAATCCGTCATTGTTCATGGGGTCGGGTGTGGTTATGTCAAAACCCGCTTCAGGGCCCGAGCCGCCAACCACAATATTGACATTTGTGTAGGAAAATGAATCGGGTGCATCGTTCCAGTCGAATTGACCGGTGACCGTGGCTCCGTTCGCCAGTGTGACCCCAACCAAGTTATATGTAATCCTCGTTGCGTTTGTTACGTTTGTTGAATTATTCGACCCGCATGCACAAAGTCCCGACAGGATCAACAAAATCGGCCGCAGAGACTTTCTCATCGCTCAAGCCTTCCTTTCCTCTGCCTCATGCCGCCGGTAGTATCAGGTGGAGGCACTGGCGGGGCAATGAAATCATCGAAAAGGCGACTGCCAGTTAACCTTTATTTGCTGCGCCAAAGCCAAGTCCTCGGTAACTGGCCCCCGCATGCTGAGAAGAGGGTCCTAGGGGGATTTGCTGTTCGTGACCTTGTAAGCTGCGTCTGAGCACTCTTTGTATACATTGTGTCCAAACTTTGTATTGGTGGCTGCAAGCATGACGTCGTTATAGCTGCTGACAAACGAAACCAAATCTTTCGACACAATGTCACCGGCGACCGGCCGAAGCTCGATGCCATATCGCTCTCCGAGCAACCGAGCGATTGCATGGCGCTCAGGAGGCTCTAGGCCAAAAGTCAAGAAGATGTAGTGACCTCTCCTCAAGTCGAGGTTCGCAGCAAAACGACCTCGTGCCGAGCTTGAGAGCGACCACGTCTGGAAAATGGCCAGGAGTAAGGCAGCGAGCCCGATGACTGAGGCAAGTTTCTTGTGCTCCCTCAGGAAAGCTCTCATAGTAAAAGAGTACGGCAATCAGCGCTAAATAGATGAAATTATTCTCAAGGCCTGCGAAACGGTGCCAGCTCAACCGGTCGATGCACCACCACCGCTCCGCGCGGCCTTCTGACCAGGGATTTTTGACAACTCATGGAAAAGAGTTCCTACCAGGAATGGTTCTTCTCTAGTTAAATGATTGCAAGTGCGGAAGTTATTTGCCTTCGCAGTGGCCCTCAGTTTGCTCCCCTCAATGTAACCCAGCCAAGCCCGCAGGGGCATGTCTCCATTAGCCCTGCATTTTTTCCACAGCGCATTCTTGATGACGGGGGGAACGGCATGAAGCTCAGCCTTCGCCTGATTCCAATCCTAGCCATAGCCATCACCCTGGTAACCTTTGTGGTCGCACGCAACCAGGTCCGGTCAGAAAAAAGGGGATTGCAAGCGGATCTTGAACGACGCGCGGAAATCTTCGCGGAAAGCCTTCAGGAAACCGTGGAGCCTGTTCTGCAAAGGGGCGCCACCGGCCAACTTCGCCGAATTGTGGATCGCTTCGGAAACCGGGAACATTTGGTTGGCATCGCCATCTATGACGACGACGGCAAAGAACTGGCCATGAGTCCGAAGCTCGACGCCTCCCTGGAAACGCCGCCAGACGTATTTACGCAGACCGAAGAGCAGAACCGCGGCACAGGTTCGTATGAGCGCATCGGTCAAATGATGATGTATGTCTATGCGGTGCCCCTGCACCGCGATTCCGAAGCGGCCGGCGCTCTGGTCCTGTTTCACGACGCTTCCTACATCGAGGCGCAGAGCAGCAGAATCTGGCGCGAAGCCCTCTGGCACGTCGTCATTCAAGTCCTCCTGATCATCTTAATTACTTTTTTTGTGGTTCGCTGGGCGATCGTTGGGCCGATCATGCGCGTTGCGAACTGGATGAAAGACCTGCGCAACGGCAAGATTGCACCCTTCCCGCACCGAATCGCACAGGGTTTCCTCGAGCCCTTATCGACCGAGGCAGCGACGCTCGCGCAAAAGCTTGCCGAGGCGCGCGCAGCCGCCAAGGAAGAAGCGCAACTGCGCGAGGCAGCGGATTCACTCTGGACCGCGGACCGGCTGCGCGCGAATGTTCAGAAACGCCTGCACGGCAGGTCGTTGTTTGTGGTTTCCAACCGCGAGCCTTACGAGCATGTTCACGGCAGCAAGGGAATCGAAGCCCGCGTGCCCGCAAGTGGATTGGTGACGGCTCTCGAACCGATTTTGTACGCATGCGACGGCACCTGGATCGCCCACGGTTCCGCGGATGCCGACCGGGAGACCGTCGATGCGAAGGACCGCCTGCGCGTTCCTCCCGACCATCCTCACTACACCCTGCGTCGTCTCTGGCTGACGAAGGAAGAGGAGGAGGGCTACTATCTCGGCTTCGCGAACGAAGGAATTTGGCCGCTCTGCCATATTGCCCATACGCGTCCCGTTTTTCGCGCCGCGGATTGGGAGCATTACCAGCGCGTGAATGAGAAATTTGCAGCGGCAGTCCTCGAAGAGATTGAAGGCACAGACCGGCCATTCGTGCTGATTCAAGATTACCATTTCGCATTGCTTCCCGAGCCTGATCAAGGCCAAGCGTCCCGACGCGCGTGTCGCAATTTTTTGGCATATTCCCTGGCCCAACGCCGAAGCGTTCCGGATCTGCCCCTGGGAGCGCGAGTTGCTCGATGGCCTGTTGGGCGCGGACCTGGTCAGCTTTCATATCCAGGCGCACTGCAACAATTTTTTAGAGACGGTCGATCAGTCCTTGCAATGCCGCATCGAATGGGATCGCTTTTCGGTGACCCGCAACGATCACTTGACCCTGGTGCGCCCGCATCCCGATCAGCGTGGGATTGCCGGAACGCGGCCAGGACGGCGGGGAGGAAAAGACTCCGGAACAGAACCGGTCGGAAATCCTGGCACATCTGGGTCCGGAGATTCTGTTCCTTGGCGTGGGCGTCGATCGCATCGATTACACCAAGGGGCTCCTGGAGCGGTTCCGGGG
Organism: Terriglobia bacterium; assembly: GCA_963705015.1. GTDB lineage: Bacteria > Acidobacteriota > Terriglobia > Acidiferrales > UBA7541 > Palsa-360. Next base: position 1,309,679 of record CAVPIN010000002.1, on the reverse strand, counting down.
AATCGAATGTTTCCTGGATAAATTTCCCCACTACCGGGAGCAATTCACGTTTGTGCAATTCGGGGCCCCCAGCCGCACGAGTATTAAGCGCTACCAGGACTTGGTTTCAGAAGTGGAAGCGGAAGCCGATCGCATCAACCGGCGCCTGCAAACGGAACGATGGAAACCGATCATTCTCTTCAGCCAGCACCATAGCCACCGCGAAATTGAGCCGTTTTACAAAGCGGCGGATTTCTGTCTCGTAACGTCATTGCACGACGGCATGAACCTTGTGGCCAAAGAATTTGTTGCTGCCAGGGAAGATCAGGATGGCGTGCTGATCCTGAGCCAATTCACCGGAGCCAGCCGCGAACTGACGGACGCCCTGCTGGTCAATCCTTACGACACCACACAGGTGGCGGAGATGATCCGCCGCGCTCTGGAAATGCCTGCTGAGGAAAGACACGCGCGCATGGGGCGCATGCGCCGCGTCGTTCGCGAGCACAACGTCTACCGATGGGCCGCGGAACTTATTTCTGAGCTTTCCGAGATTCGTCTGGAATCGCACGAGATGGCGGAAACGCGGTGAGGAGCAATGCCAGCATGGTCACTTCATCTCGGCAAAGAAGTTTCTGGAAGGCGAGGGCAACCCGGAACGCGCCGGAGGTGGCTGACTTCATCCAACATGACGAACACGAATAGCGGAGTTCCGCATCTTTTCGATTGCTGGGGAAAAATCTCCAAGAAAATATCGGCCACGAAAGGCATCCGTCTTTTCCTGGATTTTGACGGGACACTGGTGCCTTATTGCGATGCCCCGGAAGATGTGAAATTGAATCCTGCATTCCGGCGGCTTCTTGCGCGCCTCGTTCGCCACCGGCGCGTTCATGTAGCGATTGTGAGCGGACGCCGAAATGCTGTGCTTCGCAAATATGTACGAGTGCGGGGCATCCAGTATCTTGGTTTATTCGGCTGGGAGAAAACAGGAGGGCCCACCCTCCCACGCCCGACAAGGAAGGCTCTCCGCGCGCTGCGGTCACTTCTGGCGCCGCTGCCTGTAACGTTCCCGGGCGTTCGTGTTGAAAACAAAGGCGCCGGCTATGCCGTTCATTTTCGCGGAGTCTCACCCGACGTACAGAGGCGAGTACAATGGCGGACACGAAGATTGCTTGCTCGCATTCATCCCAATTTCCGCGTGATCCAGAGCAACCACGCCTGCGAAATCGTGCCGCTCCACGTGTTGGGGAAGGGCGTTGCCATGCGCGAGTTCACTCGTGCACTGCGTGCACCGTTTCTACCGATATACGTTGGCGACGATCTGACTGACGAGCCGGCGTTCCAGGCCTTGCGCGGAGGAATCACCGTTCGCGTTGGTCTATTTTCCCGGACGCATGCCAAATTCCAACTCAAAGATCCGGAAGAAGTGCGTATGTTTCTGGAACGGTTGGAGGAGGAACTCTCTTGAGGAAACCAGAACATCCATTCCGATTCGTCACCGTTTCTTATTTGACGCGCATCGGAAATCAATCGGCCACCACTCTCAGTGAATTGCGCGACGGCCTGGAGAAGTGCAGTGACGCGTCGATTTTCCACCACACCTTCCAAAGCCTGGGGCGCTATCATTTCCTCACCGAGGGGTTCTCGAATGATTTTGCGCAATGGGTGCTGGCGGGACTCAATTGTCCGCTGCTGGCCGAGCAATTGGCGGCCCCCGATATACGCGGCTACCTTACCCTGGGAGATTCGAGGACTGATTTGCTGCGCATCACGGATGAGTATTGCCGCGCCCACCCCGAGGAAGTGACTCGCTTAGCCTTTGAACCGTTCCATTTCCTCGAAAGCATCGAAGTGACGATTCCGCATACGTGGGAGGCCTGGACGCTTGAGGAATTCCGTCACTGGCTTATGCACCTTAGCAACGAATCCTTTCATTATCATTTCCTGGTTTCACGCCTGCGTCTTGGTTTGCGCACCAATGATTTTTCATTCTGGTTTCAAAATGAACTAGGTCTGCCGGATTTGGCGCAACGCACCAATCGCATTGACGTCTACACAAACACACTCGAAGCCGCAAGAGCACAACTCTACACCTTCATTGACAGGGAGCTTGCCGCATGACGGTTACACAATCCAACACTCATACCATGAGCCTTGACGCATACGTTCCTTTGCTGGGGGCCGCGGAGATTGATGAGTTGCGCGCACTCGCCGCGCGACTTTCCGGGCGTACGGTGCAGATGATTAATTCCACGGCCATGGGGGGAGGCGTGGCCGAAATCCTGAATCGTCTGATTCCACTGATCCAGGAGCTTGGGCTCCAGCCGCGCTGGGACGTCATCACTGGCGGCCAGGATTTTTTCGAGGTCACCAAGTCTTTTCATAATGCCTTGCATGGCGGCCCTTACGAGTCGCGAAATGGAAACTTTGATTTGTTCCTCGCGACAAATGAGCAAAACCGGCGCCGGCTTCAGTTTGATTGCGAGTTTACAGTCATTCACGACCCCCAACCAGTGGCGTTAATTGAGGCGCGTCAGAAACAGGAGGGACATTGGATCTGGCGCTGCCATATTGACCTGTCCAATCCTAATCCGGAGGTCTGGGGTTTCCTTCGCCCTTTTGTTTACCGGTATGATGCATCGCTTTTCTCGTCGCCGGAGTTCGCACGGCAGCTCCCCATTCCTCAATACCTCTTCTTTCCATGCATCGATCCGCTTTCCGAAAAAAATATCGGACTGAACCCGGAATCCGTGCGCGGCGTCGTGGAGCGCTTCGGAATCGATCCGGCACGCCCAATCATCACTCAAATTTCACGATTTGACCGGTTGAAGGACCCGATCGGCGTCGTGCGCGCCTTTCAGATCGTCAAGAAATACATGGATTGTCAGCTCGTGCTGGCGGGAGGCAGCGCCACCGATGATCCGGAGGGCGAAATTGTTCTGGAAGAGGTGCGCAACGAAGCCAAGGACGACCCCGACATTCACCTGCTCAATTTGCCTCCCTGGAGCGCCAAGGAGATTAACGCGCTCCAGCGGGCTTCCACCGTGATCGTGCAGAAAAGTCTGCGAGAGGGGTTCGGTCTGACCGTAACGGAAGCGCTCTGGAAAAAAAAGCCCGTGGTGGCATCAGCCGTGGGAGGCATTCCCGCGCAGGTCATTCACAACCATACCGGACTCCTGGTCCATTCCATCGAGGGGGCTGCCTACCAGATTCGATTTCTCCTATCGAATCCTGCGCTGGCGCAGAAACTCGGGGAGCAGGGGCACGAGCATGTGCGCGAAAACTTCCTGATTACGACCAATGTGAAACGATACCTCACGATTTTCCTGTACTCCTTGCTCCATTCATAATTCTGGACGAAGTTAACGCCCAGGAGTCTTCTCGGAGGTGCGGCCTGGAATTTTGCTGTATCCTTAGTTCGTGATGCGACTTGTGCGACGACTATTCGGGGTGCTTGGCACGATCTGCCTATTGGCTATTGCCGCGGCAGCACAGCGTGACCGCGGAGAACTGCAGATTGATGTCCACGATCCGCAAGGCGCTTCTATCGCCGCGGCGGGCGAACTCGCGAGCGAAGGGAATCAATTCCATCTGAATTTCCAAGTCGGTGACGATGGGCGCTACACCGCGCGGGACCTTGCTTTTGGAGTCTACCGGGTCAGCGTAACGCTCCCAGGATTTTCTCCTGCTACTCAGTTGGTTGAGATTCGGTCCATGGTCCCACAGCATCTCTCCGTGACGCTAGGGCTCAAACCTGTGGAAACTCAAGTGGAAGTCAGCGATTCGGGAACGCTCGTGGATCCCTCGACAACAGGAGCGGCTTACACGATTGGCTCACAGACCATCGACGAGCAGTTGCCGGCCCAGGCCGGGCGCGGGGTTTTGAATGTCGTAGATGCCCAGCCCGGATGGTTGACCGAGGCCAACGGCGTCCTGCATCCGCGCGGGTCGGAGTATGACGTTCAATTTGTCGTGGATGGCGTGCCCCTGACCCAGAATCGCTCGCCGGCCTTCGCTCCTCCCTTGGAGTCGAGCGACGTGGAATCCATGCGCGTGCTGACCGCGGATTTTCCTGCGGAGTACGGCAGGAAGCTGGGCGGCGTTGTGGAAATTACTTCGCCCAAGAACACGCCAGCTGGATTGCACGGAGAATTCGACGCGGAGGGCGGCAGCTTCTCCACCGGTTCCGTGCATGCTGCCGTTTTTTATGCCAGCGGGGAGAACAGATTTTCGATCAGCGGGGACGGCTTTCACACGGACCGATATTTGGACCCGCCGGTTCTTGAGAACTACACCAATCTGGGGAATGCGGGAGGGTTTTCCGCGGCCTACGAGCGCGATTTTTCGAACAGCGACCGCTTGATCTTTACGCTGACACAACATGCGGTTCGCTATCTGGTACCCAACGAACTCGTCCAGCAGCAGGCAGGCCAGCGGGAGGATGCAGTCCAGGAGGAGACCAGTGGTCAAGTCCGCTACACGCATCCCTTTTCGACGAATGTGCTTTTGAGCTTGGCGGCCAGCGTGCGCGACGCCACTGCCCTGCTTTCGTCCAACGCGGATTCCACTCCCGTCGTCATCTCTCAGGACCGGGGCTACCGTGAAGGCTACGTCCGCGCGGACCTCGCCGGCAATCATGGCAGGAACGATTGGAAGATTGGCGTCGATGGAGTGTTCAATCCCGTGCATGAAGCGTTGCAATATCAGATTACCGATCCGACGCAATTTGACCCGGGCACACAATTGCAATTTCAATTCGCCGATCGCCGCTGGGATATAGAACCCTCCGCCTATATGCAGGACCAGGTTCGTCTTGGGAAGTGGAACCTGAGTGCCGGTCTGCGCTTTGACCACTACGGATTTGCTGTGAATGAATCGGCGTGGAGCCCGAGGGTCGGCGTGTCCCGCTTCATCCCGGCTCTTAACCTTCTCCTTCATGCTTCGTATGACCGCATTTTCCAGACTCCTGCGATGGAAAATTTACTTCTCGCGAGTTCCCCGCAACTCGATTCGGTAAGCGATATCGTCGTACGGATCCCCGTGCGACCCGCGCGAGCCAACTATTACGAAGTAGGATTTACGAAATCATTCAGCAGCAAGCTGCGGATCGATGGCAACATCTTCCGGCGTGATTTTCACAATTATTCGGACGACGATACGCTGCTCGATACCGGCATCAGTTTTCCGATCGCATTTTCCACCGCGGAGATTCATGGCGAGGAAGTTCAAGTCGCCGTGCCGCACTGGGGCCGTTTCTCCGGATTCATATCCTATTCCAACCAAACGGGAGTAGGTCAGGGCCCTCTCACGGGCGGATTATTTCTCGGCGACGAAGCTGCCAGCGTATCGAGCACCAGCAAGTTTCCTGTCTCGCAGGATCAGAGGAACACCATTCGCGCGCGGGTGCGCTTCCAGGCGACCGGCAAGCTCTGGTTGGCCACGAGTTCGGAATTTGGCAGCGGCTTGCCCGCGGATTTGAATCTTCCAGTCGATGTCAGCTTACTCTTGAGCCAATACGGCCCGGCGATCCTGAATCAGGTAAACATCAACGCGAACCGGGTGCGCCCCAATTTTTCGCTCGATGCCGCCGCCGGTGCCACGCTGTATCACAAGGAAAGCAGAGACATCACGCTGCAGATCGAAACCAATAATTTGACGGGCCGCGTCAACGTCATCAATTTTGCCAGCCTGTTTTCCGGCACAGCGGTGGGCCCTCCACGCAGCGTCAGCGCCCGCTTGAAGTTAGGCTTCTAAATGTCCGCTCCCGGCATCCTATTTGACAGTCCTGTTGCCCGGGAATAGGATTCTTTATATATATGCTGCAATTTAAACGTACTCGAACGGCCCGCACCCAATTGAGCCTTTCCGCAGGTATTTCGCGCTGGCGCACTGGGAAATTGATTTTCGTCCTGGCGCTTTTTGCCGCCAGCCTTGCCGCGGCCACTGGCACTGCTGACCCGGTCCGTTACCTCGAAGATATAAAGACGCTCTCGGCCCCGGTCATGGAGGGACGGGGCGCCGGGACTAAGGGGATAACTCTGGCCATGAACCTCATCGAGCAGCGCTATCGCTCGTTGGGACTTCTGCCTGCAGGCAGCAAGTCGTACCTTCAGCCATTCACGGTCATTACGGGAGCAAAGCTCAAAGATGACAATCGCATGGAAGTGCGGAATGGCCCCCAGAAAAAGGATTTGAAGCTGAATCAGGATTTCGTTCCCTTCAGTTTTTCGTCCTCGGCGGAAGTCAGCGGCCCGGTGGTATTTGCCGGATACGGTGCGACCGCGACTGAATTCAATTACGACGATTACGCGCACCTCGATGTGAAGGACAAGATTGTCGTGCTCCTCCGCTACGAACCAGCGGGGTTTGCGGCCAAGAGCGGGCACGCCGGGCTGACGGAACATTCGCAATTAATCACCAAGGCGATCAATGCCCGAAATCATGGCGCCAAGGCCGTCATCCTGATTAATGGGAAACTGGGCGATGGTGAAAGCGACTTGCTCACCCGTTTCGGAAGCGTCAACGGACCCGAAAATGCTGGCGTAGTGATCGCTCAGGCCAAGAACGATGTGGCGGAATCATGGTTCGCGGCAGCAGGGAAGTCGCTGCCCGCGGTACAAAGTCAAATTAACGACTCTTCGGCTCCGGAATCTTTCGCGTTCCCCAGCGATCTGCGCATTTCTCTCAAGGTCAACATCGAGAGCACCCGGGCCACGGTGGATAATGTCCTCGCGTACCTCCCGGGGAAGACCGACGAATACATCATCATCGGCGCGCACTACGATCATCTGGGTTACGGAAACGTGGATTCGCTTGCGCCTTCGCAAATCGGCCAGATTCATCCGGGTGCGGACGACAATGCCTCCGGCACGGCCGGAGTTATGGAACTGGCGCGCCTGCTCGCGCCAATGAAGGGCCAGCTCCAGCGCGGGATTCTCTTCGCTTCGTTCGCGGGGGAAGAGCTGGGACTGCTGGGCTCAGCCGAGTGGGTGAAGGACCCCACGCTTTCGCTCGACGATGCCGTGGCCATGATTAATATGGATATGATTGGCCGAATCCGGGATGACAAGATTTATATCGGGGGAACCGGAACAGGCTCGACTTTCAAGAGTTTACTCGATGAGGAGAAGGCCAAGTCATCCTTCAACATCGAATATTCCGCCAGCGGTTACGCGGCGAGCGATCACACCTCGTTTGTTGGCAAAAAAATTCCCGTGCTATTCTTTTTCTCCGGGTTGCACTCGGATTACCACAAGCCCTCTGACACATGGGACAAAATCAATGCGCCAACGGCGGCTCGCCTTTTGGATTTTGTCGAGGATGTGGCCTTGAAACTCGATTCCGCGCAGCAGCGCGTCGCGTTTGTTACCGTGGTGGAAGACAAAGCTGCGGGGCAGTCGACCAGCGGTGGCGGCGGAGGTTACGGGCCGTACTTCGGATCCATCCCGGATTTCGGACAGGAAGTAAAGGGCGTAAAATTTTCTGACGTGCAACCGGGATCGCCGGCGGCCAAGGCAGGGTTCAAGGCCGGCGACGTGCTGGTCCAATTTGGAAGCATGCCGATTAATAATCTGTACGATTTCACCGATGCGTTGCGCCGCAGCAAGGTGGGCGACGTCGTAGACGTGAAAGTCATGCGAGACGGCAAGCCCGTCACCGGATCGGTGAAACTCGAACAGAGAAGGTAGGACGAGAAAAACTCATGTCCAAATTTCATTTTGCCCGGCCACTGTTTCTTCTGGCCTTGCTTACTGCGTCGGCGTCCTTGCTGGCGTTCTCTCAAGGGTCGGGCGCCGGCCAAGCCAAAACAGAAACTCTTACCGTCCCCGGAGAAAGACACCTGCACAATGTCCGCCAGCTTACGTTCGGCGGCACCAACGCCGAGGCCTATTTTTCCAATGACAACAAATACCTGATTTTCATGCACCAGGGCGAAGGCGTTCCCTGCGACCAGATGTACACGATGCCGGTCGACACGCCCGACGGGAAGCCCGCGAAGCCCAGGATGGTGAGCACCGGCAAGGGGCGGGTGACGTGCGGCTACTTTTTCCCATCCGGCGACCGCATTCTTTTTTCCTCGACGCATGAGACCAGCGCCGCCTGTCCGCCCGGCCCCGACTATTCCAAGGGTTACGTATGGCCCATTTATAGTTCCTACGCAATTTACACCGCGAAGCCCGACGGCAGCGACTTGAAACGCCTGTCGAATGCTCCGGGTTACAACGCCGAATCCACCATCAGCCGCGACGGCAAGAAAATCGTATTCACGTCCATGCGCAACGGCGATCTGGATATTTACTCGATGAATGCCGACGGAAGCGATGTTCGCCAGTTGACGCACGAGCTAGGTTACGACGGCGGTCCCTGGTTTTCGGACGATGGCACGAAGATCGTCTACCGATCGGAACAGCCGAAAACACCCGAGGCGATCGCCGATTACAAGGACTTGCTTTCCCGCGGTTTGATTCGTCCCGGGAATTTAGAGATTTGGACGATGGACGCAGATGGCAAGAACAAACGCCAGATCACTCATAACGGCGCTGCGAATTTCGCCCCCTATTTTCTTCCCGGCGGAAAACGCATCATCTTCGCTTCCAACATGGCTAATCAGAAGGACCCCAGCGGCTTCGATCTCTATCTGATTAACATCGATGGTACCGGACTTGAACAGGTCACATACCACCCCGACTTCGACGCCTTCCCCATGTTTTCCTCCGACGGCAAGCGCCTCGTTTGGGCTTCCAATCGCAACGGCAAGGCCCCTCACGAGACAAATCTCTTCATCGCCGATTGGGTGGAGTAGTCCTCAAGGGTATTGTCGCGCCAGTGCCTTGCCCTCTTCCATCATTTGCCAAATATTACGCTGCACGTGAGATAGAACGATTCAGAGGCTCGCCGATTTGCTCCGCCGAAAATTCATATCGTTCCTGAATTAATTTCGCGATGGAATCGGAAAGATCGTGGATGTGACCGATACGAAATCGCTGCTCCACTTTTCGGATTTCAGACGCGAGCGCATGGTCGTGGAATATGTTGCCGATCCAGAGCGAGAAATCTCCCCGATGAGCGTGTCCCGCGACGCATTCGGCAGGGGCATCCGCGAGCAGCGCAAGGAACTCTTTCAGTGTGCGCGCCGGACCAGCGATGATCCTTCCATTTTCTGTAAATGAAAACCCTTGTTCCACCAGCAATTGCACGTCGAGGTATTTCGCTTTGTGGCGGACGTGTGAGGTCAGACGTGGGAATAGCTTAAATTTCAGCGCGTTTCCCCCGGCTTCTTCAATTCCCGGCAAGAGAACGGCTTCGTCCATAGCGAGCGACGCGAGAATCGTTTTCGTCATCTCAGTGTTGCCATTCGCGTTCAGTATTTCTGCTAACGTTTGAAGCTCGCGCGGCTCGGTTGTGCGCTTGACGATGACGCCTTCGATCGCCCTACGAAGATCCGGGTGCACGTCGGACATCCGGTAGGTAACCAGCGTGTATGCACCCAGCGTGAGATCCAGCAATTCTCTGGCATTCGGCTCATGCAGAAAGTAATGCGCCTCGTCGATCACGATCCGGTGCGGCAAGCCTGTGCTTCGCCGGATCGCAGCCAGCATAGGCAGAAGCGATTTGAGATAGCTGACTTTTTCCCTGTACGGCGCGTGGGATAAATCGATGACCACACTCATGTCCGGGTGCCTGAGAACGCGAGCCAAGTCGGGAAGTTCCGGCGGGGGATCCTCTCCCCCAAACACAACCACGCCCGGCAGCGTTTCCAGGGTACGGTAGTCGCCTTCAGGATCGATCACGCACACCGAATATCCCTGGAGGATGAGTTGTTCGCAGGCAAGTCCCGCTACCCAGGATTTTCCGGACCGGGGATCTCCCGCAATCAATGAATTGCGGCCACGAATGGCCAGCGTCAGTTCATGGCCGTCCTGCGCGGTTCCCAGCGACAAACGATGCTGCCCAATCCGTTCCGGGGGCAGCCTCATTTCTTTAGCTGCTCGGCGAATGTAACCAGCGACAGCTGTTGGTCCATCGCCGCGCAAGACTTCCCCGGCTACTGCCTGGAGAACTGCACTGCCCCAACTGACGGCCACGCCAAGCTCGCATGTGGCCAGCAGATCGTGATCATTCTCGGCGTCTCCAATTCCAATCGCGTTGTGAGCCGATAGGCGGAGCGTTGCCAGCGCCTCGCGCAGTCCCATGCCTTTGCTGACTGATTGCGGCAGTACCATGAGCCGCCCGCGGTTAAACAGTAGTACGAGAGGCAATTCCAGTTCGCGGATCACGGCCAGCACTTGAGGAGCAGCCCCCGCGTCGAGTTCGACGACGGACTGCCCCGCTTTGAAATCGAGGCCGCGCCGCCTGAGTTCTTGCACGAACGCCAAGGAAGACACGCTACCGAGAAGCCTGGAGTGGCCGTTTGGAAACCAGAGAACTGCGCCATTTTCCGCGACCACTGCATCGACAAAATGAAGGTCTCCCGCGAAATGTTCGAGTTCGGAGAGAATGCGTCCGGTCACGATCAGGACCGCAATTCCACGAGCACGGACCTCCGCGATGGCAGCCCTGACTTCGGGATCCAAAACCCCATCGCGAGCGATCGTTCCGTCGTAGTCGAGCGCTAATACTCCGAATTTCATAGATTCAATGTAACTTATCCTGATTCCCAACTCTGTGATTAAGCTCACAAAAAACTGTGACAGTTGTCACGTCGGGTTTCGGTTCTTGCGGACATCATAAGGTTGCAGTATGAGACGGGGGTCGCCGTGAAAGGGATTCTGAGACTCAGCTACAAGCTGCTCGTCAATGACAAGTCCAAGTTCACGGCATTGCTCCTTGGTATCACGTTTGCGGTTTTCCTAATCATGTTCATTACCTCGATGTTCAGCGGGGTCTTGAACCATGCGTCTTCCACAATAATCAACATCGGAGCCTCCATGTGGGTCATGGATCCGGCCGTTCAAACCGTGTCCAATTCGGTGGGCATGCCAGATTACATTCTGGACGCTGTCCGGAGCATGCCAGGCGTGAAATATGCGGTCCCCCTTTATTCGGGGGGGGCTCTGGTCAAACTCTCCGATGGGACATATCAATCTGTAACTGTCATTGGATTGGATGACACCAGCCTGTTTGGCAGGCCCGCGCTTCTAGAGGGAAAGATCGAAAGCATTTATGCCGAGAGTGGATTCATCGTGGTGCGTGACGCGGAATATGCCAAGCTTGAAAATCCCCATATCGGCTCGGAACTCGAGCTGAACGATCATCGCGGGGTCATCGTGGGGATTGCCAAGGTAACGACTTCCGGTCTGTACGGCACCCCAACCCTGTACACGACCTACGAGAGAGCCATTCAATACATTCCCAATCCCCGGTACACAATTTCGTACGTCCTTGTGGAGCCCAAGAGCGCCAAAGATATACCGGAGATCGAAAAGGAAGTCGAGGCGCTCGGTTATCGCGCGCGAACCAAGCAAGAATTCATGAAAAGGACCGCGGACTTCTTCATCTACCAGACCGGTGGAGGAACCAACATCCTGATTATGACCGCGATCAGCTTCATTGTCGGCCTGTCCATCTCGGGGCAAACGTTCTACACGTTCATTCTTGAAAATTTGGAACGGTTCGGAGCGCTGAAGGCCATCGGCACAAAAAGCCGTGTGCTGGTCGGCATGATCCTGTTCCAGGCCACGTTTACGGCATTCACGGGATACGGTCTGGGGGTCGGGTTGTGCGCACTCTTGATCTGGCTCGCAAGGCTGAGGCTTCCCAGCTATGCGGCGATGATTACCTACAGCAATCTTGCGATTGCCTTCGGAATGGTGGTCATGATCGCTGCTGTTTCCAGCTACGTCGCAGTCCGCAGAGTTCTAAGTATTGAGGCATTCGATATTTTCCGAGGATGACATGCCCAACGTAGCCATTCAAGCGAGCGGACTGAACAAGTGGTTTGGTGAAGGTGATGCCAAGACGATTGCCGTCCGTGACGTCAACCTGGAAGCTCAATTTGGGGAGATGGTTTATATCGTAGGCCCTTCTGGGAGCGGGAAAACGACATTGCTGAGCATTCTTTCCGGCATCCTCAGGCCGAATGGAGGCAAGGTTTTGGTGGAAGGAGTCGATATTTGGGGACTCGATTCCGACGACCTTGCTGGGTTCCGGTTGGGCAAAATCGGGTTCGTGTTTCAGGACTATCACCTCTTCCCGCGCTTGACCACCGCGGAGAACGCGGCAATTCCGCTAATTCTCAGGGGAATGCCGTGGGAGCATGCCATCCACGAGGCGGAAAAGTACCTCGAAATCGTGGGATTAAAGACCCGGGCCGATTTGCCTCCCATCAAGCTGAGCGGTGGTGAACAGCAGCGTGTGGCCATTGCCCGGGCTATCGCCAGTCAGCCCGATATTCTGATTATGGATGAACCGACAGCCTCGCTTGACGGAGATACCGGACAGTCGATCTTGAATTTCGTGCACAAGAATGTCCTCAACAAAAATCGCTGCATTCTCGTTGTGACGCATGATGACCGGATTTATGAATATGCGACTCGAATCTTGAATATGGAAGACGGCCGCCTCAACGGGATAGAAGAGAGGGCGGCATGAAAAACAGAATAATCTTCATTATCTCGATATTGGGTGTCCTAGGTGGAATTGTGACTGCAATCCTCTCCGGTTTTGCGACGCCGGCCCTGCCTCCAGCCTTCCAACCGGCGGAGAGCCCCTATCCGAGCGCGATCTATGCCGAAGGCATCGTCGAAAGCGCTCAAACCAGTGGGGAGAATGTCAGTATCTACCCGGAAGTTGCGGGCACCGTCAAAGAAATCCTTGTTTCCGAAGGTCAACAGGTCAAAGCGGGCCAACTCTTGCTTCGCATCGACGACTCGGTGCAGAGAGCGACTGCGGAGCAGCAGGGTTCACAGGCAGAAGCTGCAAAGGCGCTCCTGGAGGAGTTGAAAGCGGAGCCGAGAAAGGAAAATCTCGACGTTGCCGATGCCCAGGTGGTTTCTGCCAAAGCCAGCTTGAAAACCGCCGAGGATACTCTGCAGAAAGAGGAGGCGGCCTATGAGATGGACCCGCGATCTGTGAGCAAAGATGCTTTGGACAACGCGCTCAATACCACAGCAGTTGCCGAGGCGAATCTCAAAGTTGCCAAGAAACAGTATGAATTGATCCAGGCGGGTGCTTGGGAGTACGACGTTCAAAATCAGGAACGACAGCAGCATGCATTGGAAAAGGCCTATGCATCTTCCAGCGCGCTGCTCGCCAAGTACACCCTGCGAGCACCGCGAGATGGCATCGTGCTCTCCATCAATACGATCGTCGGGAACTATGCATCCCCGCAGGGATCCTATGACACCTATACGCAGGGCGCGGATCCCATTATCACTTTGGGAAGTTCACCGACCTTTCTGCACGTTCGCTGTTACATAGACGAAATTTTGGTGCCACGGCTGCCCTCTGGATCTAAGATGAAGGCGCAAATGTCCATCCGCGGATCAAATGTCAAGGTACCGCTGGAATTCGTCCGGGTGCAGCCCCTGGTTTCTCCGAAAATCCAGCTCTCAGACCAACGCCAGGAGCGTGTGGACGTCCGGGTACTGCCCGTGATTTTCAAGATTGAGAAGCCCGCGAACGTAAATCTTTACCCTGGTGAACTGGTTGATGTGTACATCGGTGAATGAGATGGGACAAGGCTACGACGGAGTGACCGCTATGTGCGACAGGACAATCCGGATCCTTTTGCTGGGTGGTCTCACAACGGTTCTCCTGTTTTCCATCGGTTGCAGCGTGGGTCCCAAGTATGTGCGTCCACCAGTCCAAAGTCCTCCAGCCTACAAGGAGCTTCCGCAGGCCGGCGCGCACGGATCAGATGTTTTTCGGATAGCTCAACCTGGCGATGGCACAACACGTGGGAAGTGGTGGGAAGTATTTAATGATCCGCAACTGAACGAACTGGAAGAGAAAGCGAGTTCCTCGAACTTTCAAATCGCAGCCGCGGTGGACGATTTTCTCGCAGCGCGGGCCCTGGTCCGCGAGGCTCGCTCACAATATTTTCCGACGGTGACCGCAAATCCGAGCATCGTCAATTCACGCCCGTCGCCGGGACAATTCGGCGGCCTGCGCTCGGGAACCTCCCTGGGATCTGGATTAAGTGTCAGTTCGTTCACGGACTACTCGTTGCCCTTTGACGCCTCCTGGGAACCCGATTTCTGGGGCCGCATCCGGAATTCGGTGAAGGCCAATATCTACGCTGCGCAAGCCAGCGCGGCAGATCTCGAGAACGTTCGCCTGAGCGTCCAGGCGGAACTCGCCGTCGATTATTATGAACTTCGCGCCCAGGACTCCATGAAGCAACTCCTTGATACTACGGTAATCGCATATCAGGACGCTCTGGACCTCAACGCGAGCCAATACAAGGCTGGCATCGGTACGGATGAAGCGGTGGCGCAAGCGGAAGCGCAACTGAAAGCTGCGCAAGCGCAGGACACCAACCTGGGAATCCTGCGTGCCCAATATGACCACGCCATCGCGGTCCTGACTGGCCAACCCGCTTCGACTTTTTCCATGACTGCGAATGAGTTGGCGGCCAATCCTCCTGCGATTCCTGTGGGGATTCCCTCAGAGCTGCTCGAGAGGCGCCCGGACATCGCCGCGGCGGAGCGTTTGGTGGCTCAGGCCAACGCAGAAATTGGCGTGGCCAGGGCAGCCTATTTCCCGACGATCCAGCTCAGCGCGACTGGCGGATTCGGAACTTCATCGGTCGCGAACTGGCTTACGTGGCCCAGCCGCTTTTGGTCTGTCGGTACAAATGTCGCGGAAACTGTCTTTGACGCCGGCTTGCGCAAGGCCACAGTGCAACAATATCGCGCCACGTACGATCAGACAGTGGCGAATTACCAGCAAGCGGTGCTAACAGCTTTTCAGCAGGTGGAAGACAATCTCGCGTCACTCCGAATCTTGTCGCTGGACATGGAACAGCAAGACGCCGCTGTGGTTGCGGCCACCAGGAGCCTTCAGGAAGCGACGGTCCGATACAAGGCAGGGCTCGATCCGTATCTGAACGTTATTTCAGCACAAACCATCATGCTGAACGACCAGCAGACCGATGTTACGTTTCGAATGAACCAGATGGTTGCAGCTGTCGGCCTCATCAAGGCCCTCGGGGGCGGCTGGAATGCCTCAGAAATCCCATCCCCGAGGCAAGTGCAACTCAAGGCTGCGGCCAGCGCGACGGGAGGGCCTGCCCGATGATCCGCATGACTCGGTTTAGCCATCTAACTATGCAGGAGGAGCGCGGCTTCCGAGAAAACCCCCGCGAGCAGGCCGCAGGGACGGCAGGGAAAGGCATATGAGCGAAAAGAAGAAACTAGACGATTTGCCGATGGATATAGTTGAAACTCTTCCGCTCTGGCAACTTGACGTCGTCGAATTGGCGGGACATAACCTCGAGGCGCGCGGTCGGGATGAGGTGAATCACTTGCTCCAAGCGGGATGGCGCTTACTTCATATTTATACGTTGAAGTATCATGAAGACGATGTGTGGCGCGAGCGGCCGATGGCAATTCTGGGCAGATTACGAAGTCAGGAAGAGAACCAGTTTCACGAAGCAGGGCAAGAGGTGATCGGAAACAATTTACGAAGCTCCAACGACCGGGACGAGATACACTCGCTGAAAAAGGCGAACACTGTTTCGTCCCGTCGTAACCCAGCAAGAACTCACTCAGGAGGAAGGCCATGAAACTTCCCGTACAAATCACATTTCGTAACATGGAGTCTTCGCCACAGGTCGAAGAATGGGTCTTAGAAGAGACAGAAAAACTCGAGACTTTCTACGACCGCATCATGAGCTGCCGGGTGGCCGTTGAGATTCCGCACCGCCACCACAGGAAGGGCAAACAATGCCACGTTCGCATTGATCTGACCATGCCCGGCAAGGAAATTGTCATCAAGCGCGAACCTCCTGCGAGCAGTCGATCCAGAAGGCCAAGGGCTGCGCTAGCCGGGAAGGTGAAGAAACTGGAGCCGCATCATGATTTGCGGCTCGTGATTCATGACGCGTTTAAGGCCGCGGGGCGCCGCGTGCAGGATTTCGCCAGGCTTCACCGCGGAGACGTAAAGAGTCACCAGCCGCCGGTGGAACTGGTCAGTTGAGCCTGCGGTAGTTGAATAGGCGAGGTAGGAGGAGCCTCAGGGTGGCGCCTTGAGGCTCCTTTTGGGTGAGCTAAGTATGGCGGAACTGCTGAGGTGAATCACTGAGCGATGAAAACGAAAGTCCCTCGATCCCCTTGATATCTTTCCGAATTTCACTTTGGTGCCTGCTAGCGCTTGGTTCACGCTGCCGCATGAGCCACCTTCTCAGCGCCGATCGTGTCGGCGAGCGCTGTCCAGATAATCGTTTCTGCCTCCGCCGGATTGGGGGGACAAACGATGTAATCAAACGCGCCGGCCCCAAGGGCTTTCAAGTAGGAATCCCAACCGGGGGAATGGGAAAGCACGATGACTGGCGTTTGAGCGTTTGAATTTCTCACTTCTCGCAACACTGCACGGAAATCGCCGTCGCTCAGAAAGTCCTCGCAGAGCACAACCCTAAAAAACTCCTGGGGCAATAGCGTGCGAGCTTCCTCTAAGTTGGAGCAGCAGATAGGATTCAGGCCGCACTTTAACAGCGATCCGACAACCTTCTCTCGGTCCTCTTCCCGCTTGCAGATTACGAGTGCAAGTTCGACATTCGGCATGGCCCCCTCCTTTCCTTGGAAGTCAGATACTTGTAAGGCTAATCCTAGGCGTTGGCAAAAGTCTCCAGGGCTGCGCGGTTGGGGATCATGAGCGTCGATCCGTGGATTGCGACCAGGTTCCGTACTTTAAAATCGCTGAGCGTGCGGGTCACCGTTTCACGAGTGGTGCCGATGAATTCCGCGATTTCCTCGTGGGTCAGGGGCACCTTGATCTGCGTTCCATTCTTCGTCTGCTGAATTCCAGCGGACCAGGTCAGCAGAAGTCGGGCCAGCTTTTCTTGTGCGGAGGTGGCCAATCCAACGGTCCTCAATTGTTCGCACGCCCCCTGGTACTGGGAACTGATCTGCTTGACGACCCCTTGGGAGGCTTCCGGATGCTTTGCAACGAAGCGTAGGAAGTCTTCACGGCGCACGAAGGCAATCTGGCATGGATGGATCGTTTCGGCGGTTACTTCGTAGGGGCTCCCGGACATCGCCGCCATCAGGCCCAGGATCTCACCAGCTTTGGCAACTCTCATGATGAGTGTTTTTCCTTCGCTCGAGCTGATCGAGAGCTTCACTTCACCTTCGCAAAGGACGAAGACTCCCCGAGCGTCCTGCCTCTCCATGAAGAGGAGTGCGCCCTTCGGATAGGTCGTCGCGGACTTGATGGCGTCAAATTCCTTCACCGCGGCTGGGGGCAATTGGCAGAAGAATCCTGCAGCCTTCAATTTGCAGGTCTTGCAGCCATCGTTCAGTTCCAATCCGTAGGGACCTTTCATTGGATCCTCCTCAGGTTAGTCATCTCGATTTACAGAGTTCGAATTTCCTGCTGGGCCTGTTCCGCGAAGTACTTGGTCAGCGGTGTGTCCGCCAGGAACTCAGCGCCTGTCTCCGCATGGATCTCGGCCAGGAGGCGCTTTCCCGGTACGTCAATGAACGTCATGCCGCGAAGATCAACAGAAAGCTTCCGCGAACCAAGCGATGGGGCCAGTTCCTGCCAGGCTCGGTGAAGTTCGGGAACCCTAAGTCCGAAGAGCCTTCCCTCGATCTTCAGGGTTACGGCTTCCCCATCACGCTCATCTATCGTCACTTTCACTGGAATCCTTGTCTGTTTTTTTCTTACGAGCTATACAAAGCAATCGCCCAACCAAAGTGGCTGCTGTCGCTGGGATCGTGCTATCCCCATATGGCACAGTGTCTTAAAGGAACTGGCGAGACAGTTTGGAACGCGTCTTGAGGAATTGTGACGAGGAACACTGACGGCTAATCGTCAGGTCTGACTATATGTAGTCTTTTCGCTCGATCCCAAGCTTCTTTATCTTGGAATTGAGGGTAGTCCTGATGAGTCCGAGGCGTGCCGCCGCTCCTGAGGGTCCAGCGATCCTGCCCTTTGTTTCGCGCAGAACCCTGAGGATATGCTCGCGTTCCTTCGATTCGAGCGAGGAATCCTGTGAGGAAGGAGCTTCTTCCTGGACTTCGAGTTCAGAAAGTGGCGCGCGCAAGACTGGGCCCTTGGTGAGGATGACGGCCCTTTCGATAAAGTTTTCCAGCTCACGGATATTTCCGGGCCAATCCCACCGAGTGAGTGCACGCATTGTTTCCGGCTGAATGGTTTCGATTTTCTTGTAGAGCTGTCGGGAATGCTTATCGACGAAGTAACGGACGAGAAGGGGAATATCTTCGCGGCGCTCGCGTAGGGGGGGCAGCAGGATCGGGAATACCCGCAGGCGATAATAGAGGTCGCTGCGGAATTCCTTGTCGGCCACCATTTGCGCGAGGTCACGGTTGGTCGCTGCCACGAGTCGCACATTGACCGGAATCGTCTTCGTGCTGCCGAGCCTCTCAAATTCCTTCTCTTGCAGCGCGCGCAGGATTTTCGGTTGCAGCTCCAGCGGAAGGTCGCCAATCTCGTCCAGAAACAGCGTTCCTTTATGCGCCAGCTCCAGCCGGCCGATTTTGCGGTCGATCGCCCCGGTGAAGGCTCCCTTCTCGTGTCCAAATAGTTCACTCTCGAGAAGCCCGGCAGGAATGGCCGCGCAATTTAGTTTGACAAGGGTACGCTCATTCCTGGGGCTTAGTTGATGAATGGCCCGGGCGATGACTTCTTTCCCTGTTCCTGTCTCACCTAGAACCAAAACGGTGACGTCGGTTGCAGCCACGGTTTCGACCTGCTTCAAGACCCTTTTCAAGTCGATGCTCTCGCCGATGATCTCCTCGAAGCGCGACTCGGTTTCGAGCTCCTCTTCGAGATACTGTTTCTCCTGTTCGCTCCGCCGTAAGGCTTCCTCGGCCTCCCGTTTTTCAGTCAGGTCTCGGATCACGCTTAACACCATGCGGCCCTCCGCGGTCTCTACCGGGCCGAGCATGATGTCCACCGGAAACTCGCTGCCATCCTTGCGCCTGCCATAGAGTTCCAAACCGATGCCCATCTGGCGGACGCGAGCGCGATCAGAATATTCTTTGCGATGGGCGGGATGCGTCCGGCGAAACCGCTCGGGCACCAGGATATCAATTGATTGGCCTAATAGTTCCCCTCTGGTATAGCCAAAAAATCTTTCGACCTGCGCATTCGTCTCGGTGATTCGTCCTTGCTGGTCGCTGGCGATGATCGCGTCAGGCGAGAATTCGAAGAGGGCGCGTAGCTGCTCTTCGCTGCGACGAAGAGCCTTCTCCGCCTTCTTTCGTTCGGAAACGTCACGAATGACGCTGATCGTAATTCGGCCGTCCGCTGTCTCAATGGGGCTCAGCATAATGTCCACGGGGAACTCGCTGCCATCCTTGCGCCTGCCAAAAAGCTCCAGCCCCGCGCCCATCGGACGAACGCTGGGGTGAGCTTCGTAGGCCGCGCGATGTTGCG
This sequence comes from Terriglobia bacterium, assembly GCA_963705015.1. Taxonomy (GTDB): domain Bacteria; phylum Acidobacteriota; class Terriglobia; order Acidiferrales; family UBA7541; genus Palsa-360. Next base: position 1,290,140 of record CAVPIN010000002.1, on the reverse strand, counting down.
GATGGGTTCCGCGAAATCGCTCCGGGACCAGCATCTCGACGGGTTGGCCAGCCAGTTCTTCGCGCGTATACCCAAACACACGCTCCACCTGCCCATTGGCCTCGGTGATCCGGCCATCCTGTCCCGCCACCACGATAGCATCGGGTGAGAACTCAAAGAGTGAACGAAGCTCCTGCTCGCTTCGCCGCAGAGCCTCTTGATCCCGCTTTCTGTCTGAGATATCACGAATCACGCTGAGAACGACTTTGCCGTCCTCAGTTTCCACGGGGCTAAGCATGATGTCGACAGGGAACTCGGTGCCATCCTTACGTCTGCCGAAGAGCTCAAGGCCTGCGCCCATCGGGCGGAGGGTCGCCTGAGCCCGGTAACTCTCTCGATGTTGTGGATGTTTCCCACGAAATCGCTCGGGAACGAGGATTTCAACGCGCTGGCCTATCAATTCATCGCGGCTAAAGCCAAAGATGCGCATAACTTGCGCATTTGTGTTGGTGATTAGCCCGTCCGGGCCAGAAACGACAATGGCATCAGGCGAGAATTCAAATAACTTCTCAAACAGAGCCTGAGTCTGGAGGGAAGGGGACTTTTCTGGTGACGCCACGCTCTTGTATCTCCACTGACATGTGCAGCATAACGCAATACTGCCTGCCGAACCAAAGTTTTCGCGACTGCGCTCGATTCGGGGTGCGCACAAGACACGGAGCGTGTCTCAATATACATGTGAATGTAACATAACAGATATGCCGGAAATGTTACAAAAAGTGAGCGCGATTACTTTCCAGCGTGATTTCGATCACAGCGCAGAAGTATCACGCCTAGTAAAAAAAGAATGTTTACGGGAGATCAGTTCATCGCCAGGGAAGCCTTTGGGCCTACGTGGGATCGGATGGGGCCCCGGTAATGCCGCTAGCAAAAAAACTATAAGATTGGGGAGAACAAAGATGAGCGCACAAACCGCAACAGCAATGCAGCCGGCGAAAGCTCCAGTGCCCGTCAAGAAGTCCACCACAGAAGATGTCTTTGATCGGATGCAGCAAACCTACAGCTCGATTGCTCGAAGAGCCTTCGAGATGTTTGAAAACAACGGCAGGTGGCTCGGCCACGAAATGGAAGATTGGTTCCGTGCCGAGGCCGAGTTGCTTCATCCAGTCCATCTGGAAATTACAGAAACTGAAAACAGCCTGGCCGTCCGAGCAGAGGTGCCGGGCTTCACCGCCAAGGAACTCGAGATCAATGTCGGACCGCGCCAACTGACAATCACCGGGAAACACGAAGCGAAGGAAGAGACCAAGAAGGGTAAGACCGTCTATTCCGAGCGTTGCGCCAAGGAAATCATGCGGGTCGTTGATCTTCCGGCAGAAGTTGACAGCTCCAAGGCAACTGCGACGTTGAAAGACGGCATCTTAAACCTCGAAATGCCCAAGGCAATTCATTCCAAGATGGTCCGCGTGGAACCGAAGGTAGCAAGCTAATCAGCTCGAGGGGCGGGCAGTGATTAAGGTTCACGCCCGCTCTTCAACTCACGAATAAGAAGTAGCCGGATTTCGCAACAGACTGGAGGGGACATGATCTCGCAATGTTCAAATCCTGATTGTGCAGCGCCGTTTGACTACCGCGAAGGCCGGCTAGTTCGATTTTGCAGACTGGCTTCGGATAACCAATCTCTCGCGAGCGAGAAGTACGTTGAACATTTTTGGCTTTGCGGAACCTGCTCAGAAATCTATACATTCGAACTCAAGTCTGGACCGAGCGTACTGATCAAACCCCGCAACAACGAACTGCGGAAAAACCCGATCCGCGCTGTCATGACAGCGGCTTAGCACCACGGCTACAGTGCGCTACGACTGACCCTGCGGAGAAATGCACTGCCTTCTTAAGCCGCCACTTTCACCTCTTTAGTCTTTATCACAGCTTCTAGCACGGTTGGGCAAGCGATTGACCGACCGATCAGGCAATTCTTCTCCGCCTTTTGAAGCAGACGATTGCCGCGGTCTGCATCTTCCGGCCGCCCAACTCGCAACGTGGGGCGGAGTACAACCTGCGTGAACCGCCAACCCGCTTCGTCCTTCCCGAGGATTCCTTCCACCGCCAGGTCCAGAGAATCAAACTCGAATTTTGATGCCAGACTCATTCCAGAGAACGTACTAACGTAACAGCTTGCCACCGCGGCCACGAAGAAATGCTCCGGTGTCCAGACACCTGCCCGACCTTGGAATTCAGGTGGCGCGCTGAAGGCAATCGAGGGTTCGATCCCAGGAGCTATGACGAGGCCACTTCGATTCATAGTCGACGATGCGGTAATCCGATATATGTGTGTGGCTTCCATGATTCCTTCCTCCTGTCCCGTCCAAATTAATCGCTTAAAGCCTATCAGCCAGTCATATTGCGTGCGGTGGCGCAAATCACATCCGAAAGTGATGAGCATCACGGTCCGATTCATGACCCAGCATCAGAATGGTTTGCGAAGGAGAGGGTCATGGAATTTCGAGATCGCATTGAAGCTGGGCGCGAACTGGCAAAGCGTGCCGGCGCATACGCGAACCGGTCCAATGTTCTCGTCCTGGGCATCCCGCGCGGTGGTGTGCCTGTTGCTTTTGAGGTAGCCAAAGAACTCCATGCTCCCCTGGACGTGTTCATCGTGCGCAAGCTCGGGGTTCCGGGACAGGAAGAACTCGGATTCGGAGCCATTGCGAGCGGTGGGATTCGCTTTCTTGACCGGGACATTGTGCAAGCGGTGGGGATTTCCGACGCAGAGATTGAACGCATTGCAGCAGTGCAAAGGCAGGAACTGGAGCGCCGCGAGCGCGCCTATCGTGGGGGGCGAGCTCCACTTTCAGTCAAAGGCCAAACCGTGATCCTAGTGGACGATGGAATCGCCACTGGATCCAGCATGCAGGTAGCCATCACCGCCTTACGCCAGATGAATCCGTCCCGGCTGGTGGTCGCAGTGCCAGTGGCCCCGATTTCTACATGCCGGCGCCTGATGCCGGAGCTTGACGACCTCATTTGCCTGTATATGCCTGAGTCCTTTTACGCGATTGGCCAGTTTTATGAAGATTTTTCGCAAGTCTCAGACCAAGAAGTGACGCATCTGCTCCATAAGGCTGCAGAGGAGCCGGCAAGAGGGGTTGCTAAATGATTTAGGCTGGCGTCGGAAGGAGTTGTTCCATGATTCCCGGTCGTATGAAAGAAAAAAATGGCGGCGAGTGTGAAGTTTCCATCGGTCTTGGCAAAGTGACATTGCAAGGAACTCTGGCTCTTCCGGAGAATCCGAAAGGAGTTGTTCTTTTCGCCCACGGAAGCGGCAGCAGCCGCTACAGCCCACGCAATCGCTATGTCGCCGCGGAACTGCAATCCCACGGAATGGCGACGCTGCTCTTCGATCTGCTCACTTCTGACGAAGAGGCCATTGATGAGAGGACTATGCAGCTACGCTTCAATATCAACCTGCTGGCAAAAAGGCTCGTTGGCGCGACCCGCTGGGTCGTGCGCAGTCCTGGAGTGGGCGGCTTAAACATAGGTTATTTCGGCGCCAGCACGGGCGCCGCCGCTGCACTGGTGGCCGCCGCGCAGATTCCGGACTCCATTGCAGCCATCGTATCCCGCGGAGGCAGACCGGATCTCGCAGGGGAGGCGCTCGGTTCCGTATGGGCTCCCACATTGCTCATCGTGGGTGGAAATGATGAGATCGTGATCTCTTTGAACGTGCAGGCCATGGCCCAGCTTCACAGCCCAGAAAAGAAACTCGCCATTGTTCCCGGAGCGACTCATTTGTTTGAGGAGCCAGGCGCGCTCGAGAATGTAGCCGGAATGGCAACGGATTGGTTCGCTGTACACTTTGCGCAAGCTGGCCAAAGTCACGTGCGGCAAACAACTTCACAAGCAGATGCCCATTTCGTCAGCAAAAGGTGAAATGGTATATGGGAGGGCGTCATGATCAAGAAACTGAGAAATGGATACCAGGTGGTATCGAGCAAGGGCAGGAATCTCGGCGGCCCGTATAAGACAATTGAAGAGGCAAAAAAGCGCCTCCGGCAAGTGGAGTTCTTCAAACACCGCAAGAACTAAGCACCGGACCCTCGGACCGCAAGCTGGACGGCAAGATTATTAACTGCGAGGAATTTCTCAAACAATCAACCTCGAACGGTAAGCACTGGACAAGTCGCAGCGGTGACAATCTCATATGCAATCGAGTTGGAAAAGTGCGTCGCTGCGTTGACGTGGCCGTCTGCCCCGTGAATCCCAAGCACGATCAAATCGGCGCCATCGCGTTTCGCGACGCCCAGAATAGATGCTGCCGGAGTCCCACGTTCCACCGTACATCTGGGTCTTGACGCAAGACCGGCCCCAAGGGGAACCACATCACGAAGAGTCTCGAATGCCGCGCTGACTTGTCCGGCTTCAGTGTTTTCAATCGCATGCACAAGGATGAGTTGCGCGTGATGTTCCTTTGTCAGAGAGACTGCATATCGCGCCGCCGCGAAGGATTCAGAACTGAAGTCGGTTGCATACAAGATGCAATTCAGCTTCGCGGCCGCCGCATGCGTGGCCCTCGCAGAAGCACGAGATCCCACCGTTAGAACAGGACATGCCGCCTGGCGGAAGATCCTCTCAGCGTCCGATCCAAATACAACTTTTTCGATTCCCGTCCGTCCATGTGTGCCGAGAACAATCAGGTCGATGCGGCGGTCTTTAATAACACGGGCAAGGCATTGCCAAACATCGCCCTTCGGAAACAGAAATTCATGAGGGAGTCCATGGAATTCCTCTTCGAGTTCTACTTGTTTACGATTTCGGAATTCCTCCTCTTGCGTCGCCATGTTGTGCCACTCGGCCGGGGGAACCAAAGGATAAACGTCCGGTGAGACAACATGCACGGCGTGGATCATTGCCCCCGATCTCCGCGCGACCTCGACGGCATAAGGCAATGCCAGGTACGTCACGGGCGAGAAATCGGTCGCAAATAGAATATTTTTAAACCCCATGTCAGGGGGAGTCTTCCAAGTATTCAAGGTGTGCCTCCAGGGCATGGAACCTGGAGATTGCATGTGAACATCGTGCCCGCTTGTCTGCGACATGAAATCTACCTCCGGCTCACAGGTTCCTTATACTGGCGCGGACGTCTCGAGGCTATGCGTCGTATCACAATGCATTGTGATTTGGATCATACCGGGATAACCCCTCTCCTGATGTACAAGGTACTAAGCGGTTTAATAGTTGCTCACTTTGACTGCGGAGGAGTACTGATGAAAGTTTTCAACATTGCAAGTTCGGTCCTGGCAGGAGTTCTTCTGGTCGCGGCCTCAGGATTCTCGCGGCAGGCCCCTGCACCCAATCCCCCGCGGCAAGACAATGGGGCCCAAACGCCTCAAGGGCAGACGTTGTCAATGGACGAAAGGATGAAGGCTTGTCATGCGGATATTCATACCCTTTTGAAGTCCGGCGAAGATCTGAAGAAGGCGATCGCAGAAGCGAGAATGTCCGGCGATCCTGCCATGGTGGCCGCGGCCATGGATGCCGCCGAAAAGTATTTCGACGCAATGAACGCGCGCATGAACACATGCATGTCGATGATGCATGAAATGAGCGGGGCTCCCCCGCCGGACGCCCAGATGCAGCCTATGGGACAGGGGTCTATGATGATGCACGAGAATGGCAAGGGCACAACACAGTCTTCCAAGTAGTAGAGATACTCGAATCACGTCATCTATTCAAAACAAGAACAAAGAACGGCGACATGGGCGTCCGGAGATCTCTCTCGTTCTTGGGGACGTCCATGTCGCCGTTTGCCGGGCCGTCGAAAAATTCTTCATTCGGGGTGTGGACTAGATTTCGGTCCACACTTCGATGTCTTCTTCTGATTCCGGTTCCATTTCTGAACTGATTCCGATCAGAGTAACCTCCGGACTTTCCATCACACCGAACTCGACAACTTCGATTACGGTTACCTCATTTTCGTGTCCTGTTTCGGTCTTTGAAGCCGCCATTTCAGTGTTCGCCGCGCTCGATGGGGTGATTCCGCCTTGCGCCTTGGCGAACGGAACGTTTCTCTGTTGATGTTTGACTGGCACCTTATGAATCGATCTTCTGCCCCGTGCGCGCCGTTTGGTGTGCGTCTCGCTGTGTCGTACTTTTCGTGCCGCTTTGGCTTTCATGTGTGTTCACCTCGAATTAGCCTTCGCGAGGCGTCAGGCAAGGCCGGCTCGTCTTCCACTGCGCACTTCGCGAACGTCTGGGCCTTGTATAGGACGTTGAGGATTTTTTGGCGATGACAACGCGCACGCATCGCAGTGACACTCATCACATCGGCAGGAGCATTTGTGCTATTAAGTAGGCAATCAGAGGGGGCGAACATGGCGACCGAAAAGAAACGCATCGTTTCAGGAAGAGCCAGGCAGATCACCATCGAATCCGAAGACCGGCCGGGGACATTGGCACGTCTCGCCAAAATTATAGGCCGCGCGAAGGCGAATATCGTGGCGTTCAGTTGCGCCCCGGCCGGCGTACTCGGAGCGATCCACCTCGTCGTCGACGATTGGGACCGGGCGACGAAGGCTCTAAACCGCGAGGGCGTCTCTTACACAGAGCAGGAGGTGCTTCAGGTGGAGATGCCGAATTTGCCGGGATGCCTGGGAGAGTTCGCGGAAAAGCTCGCCAAGCAAGGTATCAACATCACAACGGCCTATGGGAGTGCCCCAAGAGGAACCAAGAAAGCCACGGTTGTATTCAAGGTGTCGGACTTGGAGAAGGCAGCCGGTATCCGGTAATTCACCGGTCAACTCGAGTGGGACGTTGCGGCGGGTTTCGCAAACAGGAGGCGCTTTGCGATTTCGACAAGGAGCAAGTAAGTGACGGTCGAGATCAACAAGAAAGTGAAGAATGGGACAGGAAGCGGAGTAAAGCCGAGAACACCCGCCAGGGGTGAGAAGGGAAGCAAGACTCCAATGACGACGATGGCGACCGTGGAAATAGCCAGCGGCATACTCGGCCGGCTGCGAAACGGGTTGCCCATGGTACGGATGACAAACAGCACAAGTGTTTGTGTGGCGAGGGATTCGACAAACCACCCGGTATGAAACAACGGCTCGCTGGCATGAAAGAAATGCAGCAGGACGTAAAAGGTTAGAAAATCATAGATGGAACTGATCGGCCCAATGAAGATCATGAAGTTGCGGATCAGCTTGATATCCCAGCGTTGCGGGACGCGAATGTAGGATTCGTCCACATTGTCGGAGGGAATCGTGATTTGCGCCGTGTCATAGAGGAAATTGTTGAGCAGGATCTGCGTCGACAGCATGGGCAGGAACGGAAGAAACAGGGAAGCCCCCGCCATGCTGAACATATTGCCGAAATTGGAACTCGTTCCCATCAAAAGATATTTCAGGACATTTGCCGAAGCCCTGCGGCCTTCGATGATTCCGCGGTGGAGAATGTCCAAGCCAGGTTTAAGCAGGATGATATCGGCGGCGTCGCGGGCCACATCGACGGCCGTGGATACCGAAATTCCGACGTCCGCGGCGTGCAGCGAGGGAGCGTCATTGATTCCGTCACCCATGTAGCCCACTACGTGACCGCGATGTTTGAGCGCCAGGATAATCCGCAGCTTCTGCATGGGCGAAACGCGCGCAAAAATTGTGGCTTCCTCGGCCATATGGCCGAGAGCCGTATCGGTCATCTGTTCGAGTTCGTCGCCGAGAACGATTGTCGGATTGTCCAGGCCCACCCGTGTGCAAACATATCTGGCAACGAGTTCGTTGTCCCCCGTTATAATTTTGACTTGGACTCCGTCGCGGTGCATGGCCGCTACGGATTCGGCGGCGTCTTCGGTCGGCGGATCAGCAAAAGCCAGGAACCCCGCCAGAACCAGGGAATGTTCGTCCGAGGGCGAAAACCCATCGTGGTTTTCTACGACGCGCGATGCCACCGCGAGGACACGGAAGCCCTGGCCACACAGGCCTTGATACACTTTTCGTAGGCGCTCTACGGCTTGACGATCGCTGGCTTGCGTCACTGTCCCAACTTCGACGAATTCACAAAGTTCGAGGATCCCTTCCGGCGCGCCTTTCGTAATTAATTGCCGTTCGCTTCCTTGCGAAGCGTCCCGTTCGACGACGATGGAAACGCGGCGACGGTTGAAATCAAACGGAATCTCGTCGCACTTGCGGTAGCCGTCCAGGTTCTGAAAATTGCTTTGCAAGATCGCGGTATCGAGCGGACTACGGATGCCGGTTTCGAACTTGCTGTTGAGATATGCGAGGCGTAGCGGCTGGTCCGAAGGATTTCCCAGAACATCCACCGAATGTGCCAGCGTCATTTCGCCTTTCGTAAGCGTCCCGGTCTTATCGCTGCAGAAAACATCGATGCTTCCGAAATTCTGAATCGCGGGAAGATGTTTCACGACGACCTGCTCACGGGCCATACGAATAGCGCCGCGCGCAAGCGTCACGGAGGTAATCATCGGCAGGAATTCAGGCGTCAACCCTACCGCCAGCGCGACGGCAAAGACGAAGGACTCGAACGCATCCTTATGAAGGGCGACACGCACCACGAGAATGAACAGGACCAGAAAAAATACTGCACGCATGATGAGCACGCTGAAACGCCGCAATCCTCGTTCAAATTCCGTCTCTTCCGGGCGGGTCACCAGGCGCTTGGCGATGGCCCCAAACATCGTTCGAGGCCCAGTCGTATCGATTCTGGCGATCCCGATGCCACTGACCACCGAGGTTCCCAGGAAAACCAGGTTAGGCGCCTCGGGAGTTCCCTTGACACTCTCGTCGCATGCGCCGGTTCCTTTCTCTGCGGGCATGGACTCCCCGGTCAGCGCGGCTTGTTGGACATACAGATCGCGCGCCTGCAAAAGTTGTCCGTCGGCGGGAACCAGGTCTCCGGCCGTGAGCTTCACGAGATCGCCGGGAACGACCAGGTGGCGTTTCAATTCTTGCCAGGTTCCATCGCGCAGCACGGTTGCGGTCAGGCTGACATGTTCCCGCAGTCGCTCGATGGCCCGCTGTGAACGGTAGGTCTGACCAAAATTGATCGATACTCCCAGGATGACCAGGACAAAAATAATTCCGGCATCCGAGCGTTGTCCCAAAATGCCCGAGACGATCGCCGCGAAAAGTAAAATAATGACCAGAGGGTTCAAAAACAGGCCTAGCAATTCGCGGATCAGCGCGCCGCGGGCCACGGGCGTGGGATCATTTGGCCCATACTGGGCCAGGCGTCGTTGCGCCTCTTCGCTGGTCAGGCCGACGAGGCCGCTGGCTGAGTTCTCCGTACTTGTCGGCGAGCTTGCAGGAATTGCACTCATTGACATGCGTCCATGGAGGACCTTACTTCTATATCAGACATTCCTAGATTAACTTATCTATTCTTTCGTCGACATAATCGTGAACTAAAACCACTTCGACTGATGCGATTTGTTGATTGTGATTTTCCTCACAGAGGCGGGTGAGTCACGTCACAGCTTCAGGGTCTCGGCAGGGATAGCGTGAGTGGTGGATATCTCAGAGAGAGGTGGGTCATGACAACTCAAGTCGAATCGAAGCGAATCGCAGTGGAGAACGTCCTCTTCGCCACCGATTTTTCCAAATACTCGAACGAGGCGCTCCCGTTTGCCCTATCGATTGCTCGCAAGTACGGGTCGAAGATTCTTGCATTGCATGTGATTTCACCTCCTCCCCTGGGAAATTTCCCCCCTACCATCGAAATGCAAGAGATCGCCGCCCAAGCGCTCCGGGAAGCTACGGAGGATATGAAGGGTCTTGAGCCCAGGATGACAGGGGTTTCGCACGAAATGCTTGTCCGCAGGGGCGACGTTTGGGAAGAAGTGTCTCAGATCGTCAAAAATAGAAATATTGGCTTGATCGTGGTGGGAACGCACGGGCGCGCGGGCGCCAGCAAGTTGGCGGTCGGTTCCATCGCGGAGAGAATTTTCCGTGAGGCCCCGTGTCCTGTTCTCACGGTCGGACCGGATGTTTCTGGAGAACCCGGCAGCATTGCCGATATTCACACAATCTTGTATCCCGTGGATTTCAGCTCCGAATCATTGGCCGCCCTGCCGCAGGCCATTTCTCTGGCGCAGGAACACCAGGCAAGACTCTATCTACTACACGTCGCACCGGCTCCCGTCCCGGATTCGGATGAAGCGTCGCTAAAGGCAAGGCTCCGGTTATTGGTCCCACCCGAAGTCCGCCTCTGGTGTGAACCGAAAGTTTTTGTTGAATCCGGTGACGCATCGCAGAAAATTCTGGAAATGGCCGAAGAACTCGCGGTCGACTTGATTGTTCTCGGAACGAAACATGTGTCGAGATTTGCCGGGGCGAGGACTCACCTGGGAATGGCGACTGCGTACAAAGTTGTAAGCCACGCGATCTGCCCGGTGCTCACCGTGCGCGGGTAGTCCTGCCGGATTCGGCATGAGCGCGGGAATCAGCCCTGCTGTAGCTATCAATGCTTCAAACAAGTTGTCGGATTGTGACCGCGCTCACATCAGGCGGTGAGTTTGATCACAGATGCGCGTTCTAGATGTCCGTAGCATCATGCCGTGGCATTGAAGACCTGAGGAAGCAGGTCACGACCATCCAAATCTGAGGAAGAGGGAGAAACGGATATGATGCATTTTCTTTATGCGATTTCTGCGTGGCTTGAGCAGACTTCAGTGGGCGATTCGATCAAGAATTCCTCGTGGGAGTTTCCGATTATCGAGACCATCCATATTTTTGGCATCGTTTTGATCGTGGGGGCGACGTCGATTCTGGATATGAGGTTGTTGGGCCTGACGCTGCGGGACAAACCGGTTTCGAAATTAGCCAAGCGGCTCCTGCCCTGGGCTTGGGGAGGCTTTCTTCTTATGGTGATCACTGGAATCCTCCTGTATTCATCGGAAGCCACCAAGATGTTCGACAATCTTGGGTTCCGAATCAAAATGGCGCTGATCGTTTTGGCAGGATTGAACGCCCTCTTGTTTCACGTCATGGCCTACCAAAGCGTGGGAAAATGGGAAAATGATCGCGTCGCGCCGCTTTCGGCCCGCGCAGCTGGTCTGTGTTCGATCGTGCTGTGGTTCGGCATAGTGGCTGCGGGGCGTTGGATTGCCTATATCTAGAACTAATCCAATAACCATGCACGAATCGTGATCACGAACAGCCGATGTAACGCCGTACCGGCTGATAGTGTAAAATGCTTGGCATGCCAGAGGTGTTTGATGAGAAGTAAGGTATTGATCCTGTTCCTCTTGGCCGCCGGTGCGTTGGTCTGGTCAAGCGCTGCATTTGCTCACCACGGCTTTACACACTACGACATGAAGAAGACGATTACTCTCACTGGAGTGATCACGGCATTCGAGTGGAGCAATCCTCATTGTCTGGTTTATGTGGATGTGATGAGTGACGACAACCAAGTTCAGCACTGGACGCTGGAGATGGCTTCGACATTCGCTATGTCTCGAAGGGGCTGGAACAAAGATACAATTAAGCGAGGGGACCACGCTGTCGTTGAGACTCATCCCGCTGAAAACGGCGCTCCCGTGGGCATCAGCTCAAGCCCCAGTTTTGCTCTAAAATTTGTCGTTAACGGCAAAGAAATGCCTCCCCGATAAGAATCAGCATCAGAAACTCGGAAACGATCTTCAGAATGTTCGCATTGAAGAAATAGCCGTTCTAAAAATCGATGCGGCTGAGCATTCGACGGTGAGCCCCTATGGGGTAGAATCGAACTCGGACCAAAACCGTGATTCCTAAACCCTTGCATTGGAGTCCACGCGCGGCAGTCGCGTACGCTGCGGTTTTGATTGCCGTAATCGCGATTTGCGATTGGCGAGTGGAGATCAATGCCACTCTGGGTTTTCTCTATATCTTCCCGATGATGTTACTGGGAACGGTCCTCGACTGGTGGCAGCTTGTTCTAGCCGCCCTTTTCTGTACCTTGCTGTCGGACAGGCTTGATCCGTTCCCCATGGAAATGGAATCCGCACGCGACGTTCTGATATTTCTGACCTTAGCGGTGACAGGACTCTTATCCTTCAGTCTCACGAGGAGTTACCGCAGGGAGAAGGAGCGCCTCGCGGCTCAGCGTACGGCCGAGGAACAGCTCAAGTTTCTCATCGAGACTAGTCCGGCCGCGATACTGACCATGACAGCCGGTGGAGAGATTCTTCTCGGCAATCCAGCGGCCCATCGCTTACTTGGGGTGGCCAAAGGTTCGCTGTCAGGCAAGAAAATTGCACGTTATATACCGGCGCTGGGATCGATCCCGTCCGTCGACGAGACCACAAAGATCTTTCGCACAGGGATGCAAACTCGCGGCCAGAGGGATGACGGCGAGGTCTTCCTGGCCGACATATTCTTTTCCACTTACAGTACCCCTGCTGGCCCGCGCCTTGCGGCGATGGTTCTGGACACTTCCGAAGATCTCCGTGAGCGCGAGGAGGCCAGCCTGGAACAGCTTCTCGCTGGCTCCCGGATTTTGGTCGCTGCGGTGTCTCATGAGATCAGAAATGTTTGCGGCGCCATCGGAATGATGCATGAGAACCTGCTTCGCAAAGGCTCGCTGAAGGGCGATCAGGATTTCGAGGCACTGGGGTCCTTGGTTGAAACGCTGAGCAAGATTTCATCACTCGAACTTAAGCGAAGTGTTGGCGCTGTTCAGTCGAGCAGCACGGATTTGAACGAAGTTCTAACCGATCTTCGAATCGTGATCGAGCAGATCTGCGAGGAATCAGACATCCAACTGCATTGGAACGTTCCGGAAAAGCTGCCCTTCGTGCAGGCGGACCGCCATAGTCTAATGCAGGTGCTGTTGAATCTCGCTAAGAATAGCCAACGAGCACTCGAGCCGGCGGCGCAAAAGATCATCGACATTGCCGTCGGTCCGAGGCCAGACGGAGTCTCAATCCGTTTTACGGATACTGGGCCAGGCATTCCGGCGGGTCAGAAGATTTTTCAACCGTTGCAAAGAGGTGCAGATGCAACGGGGCTCGGTCTTTATTTATCGCGCGCCTTTATGCGGTCGTTCCAGGGCGATTTGCGGCACGATTCGCAGCATGCTGGGTGTTCATTTGTCTTAGAGTTAACCATAGCAACTGATTCCGCGTTGGAAGAAGATGCATCGCCTACGACTCCTACTGCTTGACGATCATGTGTTATTTCGTGAAGGCCTGCGACGTCTCCTCGTGACCGAGCCGGATGTTGAGACCGTCGCGGAGTGTGGAACACCGGCCGAAGCGGTGGAAGTGCTCTCTCGAATCGCAGTGGATGTCATATTACTTGATTTCGATCTGGGAGACGAAACAGGCACTCGTTTTATTACTCATGCGAATAAGGCAGGTTACAATGGTAAGTTTCTGATGGTTACGGCGGGCATGACTCCCATGGACGTTACCGTTGCCCGAAATCTTGGGGTGTCTGGAATATTTCCAAAACACAACTCGCCGGCGACCCTGCTGAATGCGATTCGACACGTTGCCCGCGGAGGCGAGTGGCTGGACTCCAGAGCAGTCCCTTCGGAACCCACGGGAGGCGATAAGTCCGCACCGCAAGTGAAGGCACCATTGACCCATCGTGAACTGCAGGTTCTGCGAAGCGTTTTCGAAGGCCATTCAAACAAGGAGATCGCTCACAAGATCGGAGTCTCGCAGAGCTCAGTGAAGGCGACGCTGCAGCGACTGTTCGAAAAAACTGGTGTGCGGACGCGCGCCCAGCTCGTTCGTGTGGCTATCGAGCGATCGCTGGAGACGGCACGGCAACTTTGAAATGAACTGACACCCCTCTCTGGCGTATGCTTCGTAAACGTTACGTCTGCTACTGCAAACCTCGTTGGATCAAGGGCTTAGCCCCCAATTCGATCCCAGGGGTTAATCGCACGATCCCGGGGCAAGGAACCAAAAAATGGCCGAAAGATAACTTGTTCGCAGCCATGTAGATCGATAGTTTAGCATCCAGTCATTTGGGTGATCCAAACAAGTCACCGCCGATGTCGTCCAGGCGGTCTAGGGTGAAATGCAAATCCTGTTTTGCGGGGGGAGATTCGGTGAGTTTCCTGAAAACGTTCGTCGCGTTGCCTGTCCTGTTTTTAGCGGGGGCGGCAATGGCCCAGGCTCCCACGTTCCAACCAGTGGGAACCGTTCGTCAGGTCATGCTTGGAATTGTCAAGCCCACTTCCGACGTAGTTTTCAAATTTCAATTTGATCCTCCCAAGACCGACGATGAATGGGCCACGCTGCAAAACGAGGCCCTGACTCTGGCCGAATCCGGCAACCTTCTCCTTCTGCCGGGACGTGCCAAAGACAATGGGGAATGGACGAAGTACGCGAAGGCGCTTGTGGAGACGGGATCGCAGGCGTTCAAGGCGGCAAGTGCCAAAGACGCCAAGGCCCTCGAAGTGATCGGCGACAAAATAGATGAAACTTGTGAGGCGTGCCACGCGAAGTATCTTCCCAAACCGGCCAAGTAGATGGATCGCAGCAAAGCGCTCAAACAGGAGACACATCGATGTGGGAATCCATAGAGCAATGGCACTGGGTGCAAACGTTAAGCATGACTGGTTGGATGTACATCACTGTTTCGGTGATTCATTACCTGACCATGTTTTGGTTCATTGGATCGGTTGCTGTCGTGGACCTGCGCGTCATGGGCGTCGCGGCGCGCAAGCGTGGCCTCACGGACGTCGCGGACTTTCTTTTCCCCTGGGCCTGGATCGGGTTTACCTTCGCAGTCATCTCGGGCTTCCTGATGTTCTTGACCGACGCAGGAGATTGGGCGCCGGACCCGATATTTCACATTAAGCTGACGATGATCGCGCTGTCGGTGATTTTTGTAGTGATCGTCCAGCGGGGCGTGCCGAAATGGGCGCTGTTGTCGGAGATTCCGACGTCTGCAAAAGTAATCGCCGTTGTTTCCCTGTTATTGTGGATCCTTACGATCCTGAGCGCATCGGAAATACCATCGATGGAAGGACTCGGCTGAGGTTCGCAGCGGCGATACCGTATCTCGGGCCAGGCCTGAAGACACAAATTGGAAACGCAAGGGGGCACCGCTAAATGTACGGACTGCTAGTGGTTTTCGCCAAATGGCTGGAAGGCACGTTCTGGGGGCAAGGAGTTCGCACCTCGCTCTGGGTGTATCCCTTTATCCAACTGATCCATTTCACGGGACTCTCGATCTGGCTGGGAACGAATTTCGCCCTGGATTTGCGCCTGCTCGGAGTGGGAAAGAGTCGGGAGACGGCTGCGGAACTTGCCAACGATTTGTTCGCCTGGAACTGGACGGGCTTCTGCATTGTCCTGCTGGGCGGATTTCTGCTGTTTTCATCGAGCGCTTCCGCGTTTATCGTCAATGTGGCGTTTCGATGGAAGCTGGGCTTTTTGGTTCCGCTGGCGCTTCTGACGCATATTTTTGTGCAGTACCGCGCGCGCGTGTGGGGAAAAACTTCAGACACTCCTGGGATCGCCAAATTTGCCGGGCTGACGGAGATATTGCTGTGGATCTGTGTGATCACCGCCGCCGTCGAGATTCCCAACCACTAGCTTTATGTGAGCTGCGGGAGCGGATTCGAACGAGACGCTGGCGGCCTGCTTTTTGAAAATGCGGGTAATCGGGGACATTTAGGGGGAGTTGAAATGGGTTCAACCACAGGTCGGGTTCGGGCGCTACATGGAGCCCGCCAGAAAACGCAGAAACGCGGCCGGAATTTTCCGGACCTATTCTCAAAGATATTATCGCGTCCGCCTGCTGGCAGAGCACAATGCGTCCTCGCTGCGCTGGCGCTGATCGCATGTTTTGCGTTTGCCGCGCGTGCCGACACCGGGGGGAGCATTTCGGGAACGGTAACCGACCAAACTGGGGCAGTGATCGCGGATGCGACAATCACAGCCCTGAACCTTGACACCACATCTCAACAGACTACCAAAACGAATTCAAACGGCTTTTACACGTTCACGACCCTGCCCGTGGGACGCTATCAGATCGAAATCATTCGCGACGGTTTTAAACCCTATAAGCGCACCGGTCTGGTCCTTGACGTGAACGCCGCCCTCCGGGAGGACATCACCCTGACGATGGGCGAACAATCGGAGCAGGTCGTTGTATCGGACACCGACACTGCCGTCCAGGTTGACACCGTGGCGACTCACCTGGGAGAGGTGGTGCAGGGTACTCAAGTGGAAGCGATTCCCCTGAATGGGCGAAGCTACACCGATTTACTGTCGATTCAACCCGGGGTCAGTCCGGTAACCACTCTCACGCCAACTTCGGTCATCATGGCTGGAGTCACGGGAACCATAAATCCCTCCGGAGATTCGAATCCGGGGGACGTTTCAATCGACGGCCAGCGCGAGTCAGCGAACGGGTTCATGGTGAATGGGACCGATGTGCAGGAGCACATGAATGGAGGAACCTCAGTCATTCCGAACCTGGACTCCATAGACGAGTTTCGTGTGCTGACCAACAACTTCGATCCCGAGTACGGCAACTACAACGGAGGGATGATCAACGTTGTCACAAAATCCGGCAGCAACGCGTTCCACGGGGATGCGTTTGAATTCCTTCGCAATACAGTACTCGATTCGAAAAACGCGTTCGACAGCACGCGCGGCGTCTTCCGGCAGAATCAATTTGGCGGCACTCTGGGTGGACCCATCAGGAAAGAGAAGCTTTTTTTCTTTGTCGATTATCAAGGGACGCGGACAACCCAAGGTATAAACTCGCCGTCAACTTCGGTACCCTCCTTGCAGGAACGGGGAGTTGGACAGCCCAACGGGCAGGCCAACTTCAGCGACGCGCCGGGTTCTTTGACAGGAAGCGTCAGCGGACCGAACACCGCTGCCCTGCTTACGAAAGCCCTGGGGTACTCCGTTTCGCAGGGCGAGCCCTATTACACGGCCGCATGTGCCCCGTGCGTCTTTCCCAATGCAATTATCCCCATGAGCGCCTGGTCGGCACCGGCTCAACAGCTCCTTCCATACATTCCGAAGCCGAACAATGGTTCGAACCAGTTCTCCACCTCGGCGTTCCCCAAAACCGTGGTGGACGATAAGGCAGGGAGCCGGATCGATGCGAACACTCGATGGGGCCAGATTTCCGCGTACTATTTCATCGACAACTACAACTTGGACGATCCCTATCCGGGCGGGCAGGGCGGAGCAAGTGTCCCCGGCTTTGACGCGTTGAGCATTGGCAGGGCGCAGGAATTTACGATTGGGGACACCAAGGTATTTGGCTCAAACATGATCAATGAATTCCGCGTGGGTCTCCTGAGGAATTCAAACGACATTGGCCAGCCTCATGGCGGTCTCGGAGTAACACTTCAGTCGCAGGGGTTTTCCACGAATTCAGCCGCGGGCGGTATCGTGGTCCAGGCGCCACAATACGAGGGCGTCGAAAATATTGTTTTCCCCTCCTTTGTTATGGGCGTGCCAGTCACCAACGTAGACCAGTGGAACAACACGTTGTATCTCAGTGATGCGGTGTCAAAAGTAGTCGGGGGCCATACCCTCAAATTCGGCGCACAATTTCACGACGACCAGGTCAACGAAAATCCCAACGGCACTTTCAACGGCACTTTCATTATCAGCGGAACCGAAACCGGATCGGCCTTTGCCGACTTTCTATTGGGATTTCCCAGCAACTTTACGCAATCCACTGGTCAGCGCTTCTATCTTCGGAACCGGTACACCGCATTATTTGCGGAAGACAGCTGGCACGCGCGGAATAATTTGACGCTGAACTACGGCTTGCGTTGGGATCTGATCCGGCCATGGTCGGAAAGATATAACAATATCCAGACGGTCGTCCCCGGTGAGCAATCGGTCTTATACCCGAACGCGATCCCCGGGCTCGTGGTTCCCGGCGACCCCGGGATTCCTTCCACTCTATCGCCTTCGCAGTACCACAATTTTGCTCCGCGGATCGGCGCGGCCTATTCGCCGATCTTCAAGAATCGATTTTTGAAGGCTATTTTTGGCGACTCGGGGAAGAGCAGCATCCGCGCCAGTTTCGGCATGTTCTACACGGCTATCCCCGGATTGACTGCGGGCATCATGTATGGAGTCCCGCCGTTCGGTTATAACTATCTGAGTCCTGCGCCGCCGCTGTTCGACAAGCCGTTCATCAATGCCGGGAACGGCACGCAGAATATCAATCCCTATCCGTTCACCTTCCCCCCGCACAACGTCTCTCAGCAAAACCCGTACAACAAGTTCAATTGGGCTTCCGTGACTCCAATCAGCGCGGATCCTTACTATTTCTACCGGAATACCGTGCCGTACACGGAGAACTATATGCTCTCCTTTCAGCGCCAAGTCACTTCGGACGCCCTGGTGACGCTCAGCTATGTGGGAAATCAAGGCCATCATCTGCTGGCGATGTTGCCAACCAACCCAGGCAATGCGGCGTTGTGCCTGAGCCTTCCCGGCTGTGGGCCCTTTGGTGAAGATGCGACCTATACCTCCACATCAGGAACGGTCTACCAGGGGACGCGTAATCTTCCGGGAGATCTGGGCTCGAATTTCGGTTCGGACACTGCCGACAAGACGATCGGCAATTCGAACTACAACTCTCTCGAAGCCACCGTGCGCTATACCCCGGGCAGCCGTTCGAATGTTCTCATTTCCTACACCTATTCCAAGTCGATCGACCAAGGCTCGAATATCGGCGAGCAGTTGAATCCGTTTAACCAGCGCCTGACCCGAGCCATTTCTTCTTGGGATATGACGCACAACTTTGTGGCAACCTACAACTATGCCTTGCCGTTCGATCGGCTGATCATGGGGCGCAACCGGCTTACCGAAGGATGGAGCCTGTCGGGCACCACGCGGTTCAGCACCGGGCTTCCGATAACACTGTTCGACGATTCGGACAACTCGCTACTGGGCACTCTGGGCAACGGCGTCAACAATCAATTACTCGATACGCCACGGAGGTTGCCCGGCCCGCTCCAGATCAATACGAATCCTCGCAATGGGCAACCAGTTTTCAACAGCAGCATCCTTGCGGCGGAAGTGCCCGGGCAGTTGGGCAACGCGGCCCGCCGCATTTTTCATGGCCCGGGCATTTCGAACTTCGATATGCAGCTCGGGAAAACAGTGGGGCTCACGGAATCGAAATCAATGGATTTCAGGATCCAAGCCTTCAACCTCTTCAACCACGCCCAATTTTACGGCCCGGCATCGGTAGATGGCGAGGTGAATGACCCTAATTATGGCCACGTGGTAAGTGCGGCCGCGCCGAGGCTGGTCCAACTAGCGGTTAAGTTCCTTTTCTAGTGCTGTGACGGCACCACGGAATCCATTCAATAAATCGAATTACCGCACTCTAGAACCACCCGATCCGAAAGTTCCCGTCCAGAATATCGTGTTGCTTCCGTTCCAATCGGCGCCTGCCTGGCCTTGATTTTGGAATCGACCGAAAATTATGTTATAAAAAGCGCACATCTTCACATGCGACAAGCGCGAAGATTCAATCAGGCACGGCCAGGCAATTCAATGGAGGCGTGACAATGAGAAATCGCCAGCTGGGAAGCCATGGGGCCGATGCCTATGCAGGGTGCAACAATTCCCACAGCGGTATCTGCAGCCCTTCGCGGCGACGATTCCTGACCGCCCTGGGTGTTGCCGGGGCCGGAGCGATTTTGCCGTCCAATTGGCTACTGGGGCAATCCGCCTCGGGAGGCGCAAATCCGAAGCCCTTCCGAATCGACGTGCACCACCATCTTTTGTCACCGATGTATCTCAAGCGCACCACCCGCTTCGATGAAGGAGGGGCGCGGGTGGAGAGTCCCCTGTCGCACTGGACGCCACAGACCGCGATCGATGCGATGGACCATGCCGGCATCGCCACTTCCATAATGTCGATCGCTGTCGGGGGCATGCGGTTCGAGAAGGATGAGCAGACTCGCGTCTTGTGCCGCGAGAACAATGACTACGGCGCGAAGATGGTTCAGGATTATCCGGGCCGCTTCGGCCTCTTTGCCTCGTTACCGCTACCCGATCAGGATGCCAGCTTGAAAGAGATTGCCTATGCTTACGACGTCCTGAAAGCGGACGGCATCGCGCTGGTGACCGATTATGACGATAAGTGGCCGGGCGACCCCACTTATGAACCGGCATTTGAAGAACTGAATCGCCGCAACGCAGTGGTATTTTTCCATCCCACCGCGCCGACTTGCTGCCTGAAGCTCATGCCCAATATCGCGGAATCCTGGGTCGAATATGACTTCGACACCTCCCGCGCAATCATCAGTTTGCTCGTGAATGGCACGTTCGAGAAATTCCCCAACATTCGCTTCATCTTCAGCCATTCCGGCGGAACCTCACCTGCCATGGCTGGCCGAATCGATCGCATGTTTCCACCGAAAGTCGCTGGAGCGCGAGCCCCCAACGGCGTCATGGCCGAAGTCAGTAAGTTGTATTTTGATATCGCGAGCGGGACCTACCCGGCGGCCATGGATGCGGTTCTAGACGTCGTGCCCGTTTCGCATCTGCTATTCGCAACCGACATTCCGTTCGTCAAAGCGGAAGAAACTCTTGATGGCCTCAACCAATACAAAAAGCTTTCCAAGGCGGATCTGCAGGCGATCAATCGCGACAACGCGCTGAAGCTATTTCCTCGCTTGAGAGCGTAAGGCCGTTGCGCTCGAAGTCATTAATCCGCAGCTGGCCTCGGCGGTGGCGGCGGAGGTAACGGTTTCGTGAAGCGGGAATCCTCCACCGGCACGTTCAAATCAACCTGGGACCATTTGTACGTCCGATCTCCTTCCGGGCTCAAGACCACCATCGTGAAAGGCACTTTGAAGCCGTTCACGACGCGGTAGTCGTCGTAATTTGTCTCCTCGGGGTACGATCCCAGAGGGCTTTGCATGGTCGTATATTCCCGCAAGAGCAATCCGGTTTGCGCATCGAAATAGAGTCGATCGAGTGCGGAACCATCGGGACGCGTGCCGACCACGCGGTAGGCATCACGATTTCCAATTTTTTCCATCGCATCCACTTGAACTTTAGTGTGGTCCTCCATGAATTTCAATGCGGGTGGAAATTCAGCAAATTCCTTCCGAAGTTCCATTTCACCGCCTGTTTCCTCGCGTGCGCCGATCCAACTGACCGCTCCATCGAAACCTTCCAGATTTGCGGGCCTTCCGGGGAATTGGATCGACACGACGGCTTTTCCCGGCATCTTGCGATCGACCTCCGCCGGGACAGTGCCCAACGCGGGTGCAACGGGTGCAGTTCCAGGAGGCGCAGGGGCTGGTGGTACTAGCATCTCGACTGTACCCTTTTCAACTAATGAGGTAACTTTGCCAATTGCGGCCGTTCCGCCCAGCGCTTGCGCGTATTTGCTGAAAACCTCAGCGGGGGCAGGAAGCACAGGAGCGGCTGCCATTGGCTTGGGTGCTGCGGCCGGACCCGACGCGACAGTCGCGGGCGCCCTGCTGGGGGACATGCTGGGATCGAGACCCGTTATATCCCGGACCGCGAGGGGAGGGAAAATCTCCGCCGCGGTCGGCTCTGTGGGTGATTTTTCGCCGGGGAAAACAGGCGTGGGCGCGCCCTTGGAAGCGCCGCGATGGCAGGTAAAGCAGGTAATTTCCCGTTTGCCATCGAACACGGTGGCGTTGAGCGCCATGGTCATTCTCATCATGCTTCGCGCGACATTTTTTTCTCTTTTGTCGTCACTATCAAATTTTCCAACCGTGTGACAATAGCCGCAGCCGACTCCCAGCGCGACGGTGATGTATTCCATGGCGTTGTGAAGATTGCCGGCGGGAATGTCCTTGAGGACTTTCACATTTTTGTAGAAATCCCCGGCGGTCTTGCCCTTCATTGCCGCAGCCGTCAACGGCGGTGGGGGCGGTCCGGCCGGCGCGGGTGCTTGCGCATACAGACTGGATAAACTTGCGGTGAGAGCTACGACGCTGATGATCAAGATCGCAAGCATGTTGTTGAAACCGCGGACCGGCAATTTCGTTTTCATTGGTGGGTATTTATCCTCTCACTGAATTTCTTTTGGGATCTGAACATCTACATCATAACTTTCGAGTTGGCCGATTGCACTAATTTGACGCGCTACCCGGTGGCACGGCTTCAGGAGCGTCCGCCGGCGCTGGGCCTACGCGCTCGATGGTCACATGTTGAATGTGTACGGGCGTGACCGGCGTTTCGCCGGCGTCGCGCGGAACTCGCGCGATGGCCTTGATAACATCAATGTTTTCGCACTGTCCCCAAATCGTGAAGTGCCCATCAAATGCAGGATAAGACGCCTCGGTGATAAAGAAGTGCGTGTCGTTGGTGTCGGGTCCACTATTCGCCATGCCCAAGCGGCCCGGCGTATCGAATTTGAGCGACGTCACTATTTCGTTCTTATAGGGAAACCCGGGTCCCTCGGGATGTCCCACGCCGGTGCCCAGCAAGTCGCCGCCCTGGATCAAGACGCCCGGAACCACGCGGTCAAAGACCAGCCCGTCAAAAAATTTCTTACGCATCACCTGCTTCGTTTCCGGGTGCACGAAAGAAATTTTCCCGATTGCCAGGCCTACCATCGTGCGCACGGTAACGGGCGCTTCCGCTTCGAACAGCTTGCAGGAGATTTTTCCCTTGTCGGTTTCCAGTGTCCAATAAAGACCGGGCTTTCGCTTATCGGCCGGGGCCGCCGCGAGGCTGGCCGCCAGGGCCGCAAGCAGCCCGGTGAATGCCACAGCGCGCTTGAATTCCAGTCCCATCCGTTTTGCTGCCTGCAAATGTATCCCCCGGATCTTTTCCGGCATTTCCGGTCCTGGTCTCTTCTCGCGAAGGACATTAGGATACTCGATTATTTGTGTCAAGGTTAGTCCGCCGCCCTTTTGAACATATCTGCGTGCTCCAGGTTAGAAGAAAAAACCGATGCGGCACGCCTAGGCGTGCCGCATCGGTGTGTTAAAAACATTCGCCCTTGCCTGCCGAAATCCACCGTGCAACAACTAGAACTGGAACTTCAAGGCAAATTGAACCTTCCGGGGGCTGCCTGTGCCGATCACCGGGTTGGCGGTTTCAGGGGTGGACAGGGAAGTGCCGAAGTTGGACGGCGAAGCCGGGCTGCCCGACGCGGTCGTAGGGGCAGCGTAATGAGTATTGTTGAGCACATTGTAGAACTCGGCGCGGAATTGCGTGGTGAGTCGTTCCTTGATCTTCCATTCCTTCCTCATCGCAAGATCCCACTGGATGAACGCGGGCACGCGGAGGGCATCTTTGGCCATGGATCCGAAGGTCCCCTGCGCGGGAGGAACGATCACGGAGTTGCCCATGATGTAGCAGCCGGCGCTTGCTAGGGAAGTCATACCGGAGGAGCCCGGCACGCTCGAGTTAATGGGCTCGTTCGTAGCGGCGAATATGCACGCTTCCGGCATGAGGCCAATACTACCAACCTTTGTACAATTGGCGGCTTTGGCAAAGCTGCTGACCACAGGTGCATTAACCCCCCAGCATGGGATTGGCGTGACTGCGCCAGCCTTAAAGTCTTTGGGATTCCCAACCAGGGTCCAGCGATCGTTGGCCTCGGCGGTTCCGCTGTAGTCGCTCGTCGTGTCCACGGCATTCCATGGGAACCCCGTGAACATGTTCAGATTCGTATCGACTCCCCACCCTTCCAGCATCTGTCCCGGAGACTTGACTCCCGGAATGTCATAGCTGCCTGTCAGGGTGAGACGATGGCGCGTGTCGAACGCACCATCCCCTCTGTCCAAATTAGGGTGGGTGCTGTCCATCACGAGACCCGTCTCAAAAGGCGTCTGCTCGATACTGTGAGCCAGGGCATAATTGGCAGTAAAGCCCAGTCCCTTCGTAACACGTTGGGCCACCGTCACAATCAAGCTGTTGTAACTGGAGTTCTCGGAGGACTCAATGCTGGTGATTTGGCCCAGATACGGGAATTGGTTGTAATAGGGCCGACGCTGCTGCTCAATGGCGGCAGTACTGGTGGCCCCAGAGCCGGTGCCCAGGGGACCCAGGGTCGGCTGATTGAGGTCAACCGTGCCGCCCAGGTGCGAGCCGTGGTTGCCGACGTAAGAAATGGTCATGGAGGTGTTATTTGTGAACGCGTGCTGAAGGGCTGCCAGCCAGTTATAGACTCGCCCCATTCGGAAGTTGGGGTCAATCACGGCAACCAGGCACGGTGCCGGGTTGAAGGTCGTCGGGATGGCGGCGTTGGGAATGCCGTTGCTGCACGACGGTGTGCTGGCCGGGAAGAGGGAACTGTTGACGCCCCAGTTTGGCTTGAGTTGCGAGCTATTGTAGTTCACTTGACCGACACTGATGGTACCTGTATTCGGCCGCATGGACCCATCCGGATTAAACAGCGTGAAATTAGTTGGGACTTCCTGAATGAACGCGCTGTTGATTAGTTCCAGAAAATACGGAGTCGTGTCGTACGTGATTCCGCCGCTAGCTCGAATCACAGTAGTACCCTTTCCCGTGAGGTCATACGCTATACCTATACGCGGGGCAAAATTGATGTAATCGCCGTTGTAGATCGCCCGCCCGGAAGTTTGTTGCCTCATGCCCGTGGAGGAAGTCGGATCGAACGCGCCAGCTTGGTTGTTCCCCGCCCAGATCGGAGGGTCGCCTTCCCAGCGTAATCCGAGGTTCAAAGTCAATTTGGAAGTAATGCGGAAGTCGTCTTGAAAAAAGGCCCCGTATGCCTTGAAGCTGAGGTTCACAAGCGGGTCGCCGTTGAGAACGCTCGCGGTGCTTGCTGCCCCACCCAGGAAGTCTTCAAGTGGTGTGGCAGTCCCGGTGTTGGTCGGGGCGAAAGGGGGTGCAAACGCGTTGACGCCTGCGGTTCCGAACGTAACGCTGCCCCTGCCTTGCGTGAAGGTGGCCGTCAGGCCACTGGTCTTGCGGAAGTCGAAGCCAAACTTAAAAAGATGCTTACCGCGAGTATAGGAGACAACATCCGAGGCCTCATAGCTTCCATAAGTCAACAGCGAGGGGGCGCTGGCGGCCGTGCCCAATGCAGTAAATTGGCTGATGGTCAGGTTTGGGAAAGAGCATGGCCCATAGAATTCGGTAGGGTGATTCTGTACTCCGGAAACGAAACCAAACGCGGATTGATAGTTCGGAGCCGTAGCACCCGCGCCAGCGCAATCCCCGGGATAGCTGTTCAAGCCGCTCCGGTCATAGCCAAATCTGGCTTCGTTCAGCCAGGTCGAATTCGGCGTCCAGATCCAAACCCCTCGAATCAAGTCCGCCGTGGTGGGATCGTTGACGGCCCAATACTGCGACACGGCCGATCCCGGGTAATACATGCTCCCGTTGCCATAATAGAATTCGGCATTCAACGAGTTGTGTTCATTGAGGTGATAATCCACTTTGGCGATTACGTTCTTGGAACCGCCAGAATCGGTCAACGTGTCCGTGAAGGTCCTCGACCCTGCGGAGTTTACGAACAAGCCATCGGCCGCATTGCAAGAGATCATCCCGGCGAGTTGCGCGGTAGTTGAGGTCGTTATGGGGAGCGCGTTGAGCGTCGCGACGGTAGGGCAACCCGCCATGTTCAGACTGAGTTGGCTCAGCGCGGTGGTCGCATGATTCTTCAGCACGTCAGCGATTGCGTCGGGGAAGCTGTTGGTGCTGTCTCCGCTGGCCAGGGAAGAGGAAACCAGCGAAGCCGTTGTCGGCTCGTTGACTCCTTTCGGCGTTCCAATGCTGAAGTGTTGCGCTTCGTAACTCCCGAAATAGAAAAGTTTGTCTTTTTTGATGGGTCCCCCGATGCTGAACCCGTACTGCTCGAGCTCCGCAGCGGCCTTTGGTTGCGCGGCCGTGAGGAACGGATTCTTGGCATCCGTAACGCCGTCGCGGCCGAATGCGAAAGCGGTTCCATGAAGTTCATTTGTTCCAGACTTTAGCCCGATGTTGATCTGGGCGCCCGGCTTCCAGCCATACTCCGCATTGGGATTCCCGATGACGTTGACTTCCTGAATGGCATCCACCGGAAGAATTGTGGACTGGTCGGGCCCGCCCCCTGCCGTGTTTCCGCCAACGGTCGGCGTACCGGCGTGCGGGTTGACGCTATACACGCCGTCGATCAGGTAGACCAGGTTCTCGGGACGAGTGCCTTCGAAACCCATTTCCTTGTTGTTGCCCGTGCCCGGAGTCGCCACCAACCCAGGGACTGTCGCCAGAAGCGTTCTGTATTGTCGGCCATTGATCGGCAGGTCGCTGACCGCGTCAGTGGAGATGTCGCCTTCGAGTTGCGCGTTGCTGGTGTTCACCAGGGGGGCTTCCCCTGTGACGGTGACGGTCTGTTGCTGCGAACCCGGTTGAAGGGAAAGGTCCACGCGTGTTTCCTGGCCAACACCCACCGTGACGTCCTTGCGTTCCAGGATGTTGAAGCCCGCGGCTTCGACGCGCACTGTGAACGCGCCGGGGATCAGGTTGGGAGCGGAATACGCTCCGGCATTATCGGTGGTGAGGACGCGCGGAACGCCTCTGGCTACGTCGAGAACCGTCACTGTGGCTCCCGCCACGGCGCCGCCCGTCTGGTCGGTAACGGTGCCACTGATGCGGCCCAAGTTGACTTGTGAATAAGCGGGGATGCAGAACAGCAACAACGCGAGAGTCACACCCGTTACGCGGATCGCTTTCTTTAAACTTATATTCACTTGCTTGTCTGATCGAAGTTTCAAGGTTTTCACACACCCCTCCTCAAAAAATTGATTTGGACCCTCTCAACACGACCCCACAACTGAGCCCTCCCGCTCAACTTACGACATTTGTCGCACGAGGCAGAAAAAGTCGGCAGCTGTCTTTCGGACCGAAATTCCCGAGTCCACTCGTGTGGACACTGGGATTTGAATATTGAAAGCAGAGTAAGCTTCTGTTTGAATCACACCCTTAAGCTAATCTTAATGTTGTCCTTCATACCACGTTGGGTGGGCGCGGGACAAATAATATTTTCTCGAAAAGTTGATGTTCTTACCGGGCATGCACGGGCGGGACTAGCGCTGAATGCTGACGGATCCGGCGGACTGCGGCTTGATACGTCCGACAGATCCTTGGGGCGAGTTAGAACGGAGACAAATTAACCCGAATTTCAGGGGTTCAGGATCGGGCGATCGGAATCAAAACTGTAATCGAAGCAGGGGAACTCTACCGTCAATTCTTCGGCGAAATGCAAAGATTATTCCTTGCCCACCACCAGGACATGGAACGTGTTCGGGATGATGACGGGCCTCAAATGCTGACTGGCCGTGCCCTTCGCAGGGATATTGCTGCGATCCGCCAAAATCATAAACAGTCGGTGAGTCTTGAGGTCAAGCGCCATGGTCCGGGCGCCGAACTCGGTCTTCACATTATCCACAACGGCGTACTTGTTCGGTGATTCCTCATGGATCACGGTGAGTGTCCCGTCGATGTTGGAGCTGAAAATGAGGTTTCCCTGGGGATCGTATTCCATGGCGTCGGTAACTTCGCCGATGGGCAGCGTTGCAAGTACGTGACCATTGGCCGCATCCATCACAATCATGACCTGATTGCGGCAGCCGACGAACAGCCTTTGATGTGGTATGTCGATCGCCAGGCTGGCGGGTTCGTGGCACGTAGTCCCGACGGGCCATTTGTCCGTCACGGCCAGCCTTTTGGCATCGACCTTCAGCACAACGTCCTTGTCCTGGACGTCGATGTACAGATGGCCTCGTTCATCGGAGACCGCTTCCTCCGGTTTTCCGCCCACGGGGATCGTGCCAACCGCCTTGCGCTGCACGCCATCGATGGCGGTGCCGTCCTTGGTGTCTTCGCTGAACATGAAGGCGAGGCGCGTGAAGGGATCGTACACAAACCCGTCGGGACTTCCTTTCAGCTTCACCTGGCCCAAAGTCTTGAGCGTTTTGAGGTCAAAGATTGTTGAAGAGGATGCGCCGCCGTCACTAGTAAATCCCAAGCCGAGATCGGGCGCGGCAACGGCTCCGTGGGTCTGCATGGGGTCGTTGGGACTCCCGCCCTTGGGGGGCATGAGTTTCCCTACGATTTCGCCGGTGTCCAGGTCGAGCACATCCACTTCCATGCCGTGCGAAACGTACAGGCGGCGGTTCACGCTGTCGGCGCGAACATAGTCCCAGTTGCCGTCGCCCGGGATCGCGTACTTTCGCAGCACGTGGTACCCGCTATCCGAATACGCCACGCCCGCAAATAGTGCGAGCAAAACTAAACCGAGGGCAAAGAAAAATGCTTTCATGAAGAACTCCCTTTAATTTTGAGCGACGCTTATTCGTTCTGACTTGGCTGAATTCGGAGCGGGGAAGTCACTGTTATTGTGATCTTCCCCGCGTTTGAAATCGCCGCATGGTTGATTTAAGGACTTAAACGTCCATCTTCTAGAAAATGAACTTCAGTCCCAACTGAATCGCGCGGTTGCCTCCCGACCCGAGCACGGGGTTCGTGGCGGCTGCGTCAGGCGTGGCGCAACTGCAGCCAAAGCTACCGGAGGACGATGGGTCGGCGTCGCCGTTCGCGCCCGGATTCGCGAAATTAGGATGATTCAGTACGTTGAAGAACTCGGCCCGGAATTGAGCCGATAACTTTTCTTGGAAGAACTTGAAATTCTTAAACACCGAAACGTCCCAATTGCGGTAGCCCAGGTCACGAAACATGTTCCGGCTCATTGTTCCAAAGGTGCCCAAAGCCGCCGGAATCATGACCGAGCTGCCTTGCATGTAACAACCAAATAGCCCAAGCGACTGGGTGGTCGGCCCGTTCGTCGCTCCATTGTCAACCTTCGCGGCGGCGTTTTGACACGCACTTGGCAAGGACGGAACCGGGCCGGTGAAAGAAGGAATGGGCGTATTTCGCTGCGCTTTGAAGTCCGCCGGATTGCCGAAGAAATCCCACGTATCCTCGGACTCTCCGGTCCTGCTGATATCGTCGCCTGTATCGACCGCGCCCCACGGTGCGCCGGATTGGAGCGTAACAATAGAGTTGATCGTCCAGCCTTCCAAAATCTGCCCTGGCGCCTTTATTCCTGGAATGTTCCAGGTCGTTGTGAGAGTGAATCGGTGCCGGACGTCGAAGTTGCTGTTCCCATATTGCGCTCCAGGATTCGTACTGTTCGCAGGGGTCACAGGGAGGATGCTCGTGTCGGCTTGGCCCAGTGCGTGCGCGTAGGTGTACCCGGCAACGAACGAAACGTTGTGATAATTTCGTCCCGTAAAGGTCGCTTGCAACCCGTGATAGTTTGACCGGAACGGGTTGCTAAGCACATTAATGAACGCCAGGTAAGGGTACTGCGCAGCGAAGGGGCGATCCGAATTCAATTCGCAATGCAGGGCAGGTGTCCCATTGGGGCCACACGTTCCATTGGGTGTGAGTTCCGCTGGAGCCTGCGGGTTAATCTGGTTGACATCCAAAACTCCAGACAGATTCCCTCCATGATTCCCCACATATCCTACCTCCAGGGAAAGGTTAGGCGAGAATGAGTGTTGGACATCGAGTGTCCACATGCCCACGTAAGGGGTCTTGAAATTCGGGTCGACGCCGTAGATGCTGCACGGAAATTGACCTTCTGCAGGATTACTACCGCAACTTGAAGTTAATGCAGGGAATATCGAAGTTGCCCCGGTAGCCGCGCCCGGGGCATTCCAGTTAAGCGCTGAGCCGGACAAGCTGAAGGTCGTGAAGTTGAGGGTACCGTTGCCGCTGCCTGCCACCGGCAAACCATTCGTGCCCAGCAACGTCGCCCCGGTCGGGAGCTTACCGATACCGGGAGTATGTGCGTTGTTGAGAGATCCCGTTTGGTCATTCGTAAAAACCTCAACGGGGAGCAAATCGTAGAACACACCGCCGCCCGCCCGGATCACAGTCGTCCCATTTCCGGAAATGTCCCACGCTATTCCTACACGAGGCGCGAAATTCGTTTTCTGGCGGTTGTAGTCAGAATTGAGCCCCATTCCTACCTGTTCCATTCCCGTCTGTGAGCCCGGGACGAAGTTAGCTACAAGGTTATTCGCTTCTCCAACTGGCCCTGTGTATTCCCAGCGCAGTCCCAGGTTCAGGATTACCCTCGGCTTAATACGGTAGTCATCCTGAACGAAGGCCCCTTCAGAAGTATCCCGGTAATGTCGCACGGCGTTACCTGCCCCCAGGACGGCGTTAGCCGGGGTTCCGGCGAGGAAGTCCTCGAGCGAAGTAGAACCAGGGAAGGCCGCGCCTCCAAAAAAGTTAACACGCCCTCTGCCGTTAGGGGGCGACGTTGACGCCATTCTAGCGTACCGGATTTCGCCACCGAACTTAAAAGTGTGTTTGCCATGTAAATACGAAACTTGATCCAGGAAATCGAAATTATTGTCAGGGCCGAGATTGGCGGGCCATGCTACGAAGCCGCCCAGCCAACCAAGACCAAAAACGACGATCGACGGCATGCCGAGTGCCGAAGGATCTGTCACACCAGTATTGATGCCGTAGTGCGTGGCCGGGACGTTAAAGTCAAGTGGCGTAAGTCCCCGAGTGTATCGGACAAAGCCGAACCGGGCTTCATTGACCCAAGTCGAATTTGGAGTAAAGGTCCAGTGCCCCGAAGCAGCCTGCGTTCGAATGTCAAACGTGCTCAACCAATACGGCTGCGTCGTAAATTGAATGTCCTGTGTTACCGCTTTGTCGTTGCCAAAGAAATACGACCCACTTAATGTGTGATGGGGAGTAATGTTGTAGTCGACCTTCCCCAGGACATTGTCGGATTTGTTCGTATCCGGGAAAGCAGTGAACTCCTGGGCTGGGGACGTGCTGGTAGTTCCGAAAAGAGGGATCAAATTCAGGCTCAGTTGGCTTACAGGAACCTCATTCGCTGCCAGGGCCGCCTCGGCAGCCGGAATGCTGACGTTCTCGCTCCCTGAGAGATTTGTCGGAATACGAATCGTGAAGGCATTCCCCACCGTATACCGTTGTTCTTCGAAACCGCCAAACCAGAAAAGCTTGTCCTTAACGATCCGGCCACCCGCCGTACCACCCCACTGTTCGAAATTCAACGGAGTGTTTGAACCTAACGTGTTGAAATCATTCTGAGCGTCCCAGCTATCCTTGCGGCCAAACGCATACGCCGTGCCATGGAGCATATTGGTACCCGACTTCAGGCCCACATTCACCACGGCTCCCGGCCTCCAGCCCCACTCCGCCTTGGGATTCTCCTCGACGTTGAACTCCTGAATGGCATCAATGGGTATGAACGTGGCCGCGTCGCCCGCGGTCCCCGGTGAATTGAGCACCGGCAAACCTTGCAGCGACTCGTTGTTGTCCAGCCCGTCCATCACCCAGTTCTGGTCCTCGCCGCGCAGACCATTGCTGGACTGCGTCCATGAACCGCCGCCGGGATACTGCTCGACCCCGGGACGCAGGGCCAGCAAGTACTGGAAGTTGCGACCGTTCAAAGGCAAGTCATTGATGGTGTCATTACTGAGCGTTCCGCCCAGAGTGGAATTTGTGGTTTCCACCAGCATGGCTTCGCCGGTGACGGTAACGGTCTCTTCCGTCGCGCCCGGCTGAAGCACCAGGTCCACCCGAATGTCCTTGTCGATTTCCAGCAGAATGCCGGCTCGCTCGATAGTCTTGAATCCTTTGGCGGTGGCTCGGACGGAATACGATCCCGGTAGCAGGTTGGGAGCGGCGTATTCACCCGCTGTATCGGTAGTCAGATTTCGCACGACTCCCGTTTGCACGTTTGCGACAGTGACCGTTGCGTCGGCGATGGTACCACCGGACTGATCTGTGACGTTGCCCAGGATACGGCCTGTGTTACTTTGCGAGAATAACGGGGTAGAAAGCAGGAACATCGCAATCATCGCTCCAAGCGCGAGCGCAGTCCCTCTGAGACTAGATCGCATATCTCCACCAAACGATGTCAACGGATTCATAGCCCCACCCCTCCCGTGTTCTGGAATCGAATTCCCGGTGCTGTCCTTGCTAGAATTCACAATGAAGCGGACTTCCCCAAGCAACTGTTTCTTTTCCACTTATCACCCCCCAGGTTGACAAGCAAAGTCGTCGGAAATTTCGAAGGCTAATCAATTACAGATTTACTGCCGCACCCACTGGCAAACTTCTGATGCGGACACTATTACCAGTAACCTTAAGAGAACATTAAGACGCTGACATTTGTTTTCCCTTTTTTTACTGGAACCGAGATTGTACGAAATGGGGCTGGGGGGATGATGCGGTTATCACAACGAACCCTGAAGAAATTTGTCCGGAATTGAACCGAGAGCCGTCCCGTTATATTAAAACGTCCTAAAGACCCAAGCCCTGACATTTAGTGCCCGCGGCACGAAATCGCGCCGTCGTTGCGGCGCGGCACCAGGATTTCAGGTCTTCTTACTTCTCGTGCGCATAGACGGCAATGCAGCCCTGCTTCGCGGGTAGACCCAAAGTCACATTGCAAAAATCCGCTGGCGAGTTTGCATTTGGTGGAGCGATAGGGACAAAAATGTGATTGTTTCCGCGGTAGGCGGCGACGGAGTGAACGCCGGGTCCGGCAGGCAGGGTATCGACCAGCGTACCGGTCTGGGCGTCGATGACGCTCAGGACCGTGCCACCTCCGGCGGAGGGGGCGTAAAAATTATTATCGCCGGGATTGTAATAAATTTCGTCGGAGCCATGCGTTCCGTCAGCTTTAGCGATCGTCTTACCTGTCAACGCATCCATGATGAAGGCTGGACTTGTTGCACAACCTGCCACGAGCAGGCGATTGGATGGTGCCAGCGCAAGACCGGAAGCACAAGGACTCGGGTAGGTCGTCTCGACCACAGGCGCCTTGGGGTCCTTTAGGTTGATCACCGCAATCCCGCTCGCGCCATTCATGCCAGGCACGGCGACGAGCATGCGTCCGCCTTTGAGGTCGGGAGCCCACACCGGCTGCTCCATGCCGCGTGCATCCGGGAAGGGAATCTTGGAAAGGACATCATAGGGTGGCTCGGAAGAAATCACTGTAAGGTAGGGCGGTTTCCCGGTTGGACTCCCAACTAGTACCACGTGATCCTTGGGATCAAATCCGAGTTCGTCGGCGCGACAATCGTTCCCTGTGGAAGCCGTTGCGACAGGACTCACATCCGTAAACGGCGGCTGCGCTTTATTGAGATCAAAAATTTTCACGCCGCCATGAGCATCGGTGGCAAAAAGCATATTGGTCGAAGTCACCACCACGCCGCTAGGGCCCATGCCCTGAGGACCCTTGCAAGGATCATCCGGGTCACCATTGCCATGAAAACCGCCTATGCGGCCAAGATACAGATCGTTCTCAGCGTCGAAAACATCGACGCCCGAATTGCCGGCCTCGCCCAGGTAATAACGAGCCGTCGCCTGATCGACCCAACTGATGTCAAAGCGGAGCGGATTGCCCGGTACGGCAATGCCGCCGATCAGCTTCACGTGCTTGCTCTCGGCATTCTTGGAACGTTGCGGGCGCGCGCTGACGGACAACGTCAAAGCAAACGCAATACCCACAAGCAGTGACGCGGTAAA
Organism: Terriglobia bacterium; assembly: GCA_963705015.1. GTDB lineage: Bacteria > Acidobacteriota > Terriglobia > Acidiferrales > UBA7541 > Palsa-360. The sequence goes on along the minus strand of CAVPIN010000002.1, from coordinate 1,256,680 downwards.
TTTGAATTTCATTGTTGGACTCCTATGCGATGCAACTCATGTCGGTATTTTCTGATCAAGTTGCGCACTTTATTAGTACAAGGCCTCCGGCGCGTCAAGATAAAATTAGCCGGCGAAAGCAAGCATCTATGCTGATTTTGCAAAACCGTACAAAGTTTCAGGATTCTCGACCAGGATCCGATGGCGCGTGGCGGCATTCGGCGCCCATTGGCCAAGCAGGTCGAACAGTAAGGCGTCGTCCGGTTTTTTGAGATCGTTGGGATGCGGCCAGTTGCTCCCCCAGACCAATCGTTCGGGAGCGGCCTGCACATACGCCCGAGCCAGGCGGGTCACGTCGGCGTAGGTGGGCGGGCCATCTTTGCTGTCGTTATAGGTGATCGACAACTTGACCCATGTCTTGCCCTTATCGATGAGTCTGCGGATGAGCGCGTAGGACGGGTCTTTGATGCCCATCGGCTGCGGGATGTGCGCCATGTGATCGAACACAATCGGTGAAGGCAGCCGCATCCACAAATCCTCGGCCGCGACGATTTGTGGGGCATCCATATTAATCTGGACATGCCAGCCGAGATCGTTCACGCGTTTTGACAGGGGCTCAATCATATCGATCGTGGTAACTGCAGCGGTAGTAGGATTGGAGCCCAGCGAAAAACGGATGCCGCGAATCCCGCCGCGAGCCAGGGACTTGAGTTCGGCGTCCGTGACTGTGGGATGAATGACGGCAACGCCGCGGGCCTTGTCTCCAAACTGGGCGATCGCGTCGAGCGTGACGCGGTTGTCGGTGCCGTAAGCCCGGGGAGACACGACCACGTCTCGCGTTGTGCCGATCCGCCGCCGCAGCAGACGATACTCGGCCACAGTTGAGTTGGGTTCCGCTCCGGGTTCCGGGGCGGGGAACCGGGCGGTGTCGTAGATATGGTGGTGACAATCGCAGGCGTTCGCGGGCGCTTTCAGTTTTGCCGGTTCAGTGCCGCTGGAATTTGGTACGGCGAATTGTGCGTGCAGCTCATCAGGAACAAAACCTGCCGCGCCCAGCGCAACAAGCCCCGCGCCTTGCAGAAACGCTCGCCTTCCGAGGCTGTGGTCGGTCATCGTGCTCTCCCTCGTGGAAACGGCGGTCTCTCAGTCATGGATGTAGCCAATGCATTGCTATTTTCATTGCGCGCGAGCCTGCATGCGGTTCGTGACGGCAACCATAGCAATGCGCTACGAGGACTGTCAATGCTATTAACAGGTCGTAAGATCCCGAAGCGCTGGCACTCTTTGCCCTAAGCCACTTTGAGGGGCTACCAATGCGGTTCTTACTGTAGCTTCCAAGTGAACTGAGTTGAGGTCGGGCCAAGGAACACCCAAGCCCCGAAAGTTCAACCCTGCCTCTAACGGTGTGCCGTTCGTCACACTGGAGTTCGTGCTGTTGCACGAGCAGAAACACTAAGATCAGGTTAGTTATGCATACAATCCCTGGGCGTTACAATTGTTCAGCAAGTGGGGAAGCGATGGAATTGATCCACCAATTCGGTGAAATGTGGGCACGAACCCCTAAGAACATAAAGAATATTAAGGCTGCCTTGAAGAAACATGCGCAGGACGGTGTTTACATCCTTTATGACGGCGCGACTCCGGTCTATATCGGGAAGGGAAATATTCCTTATCGCCTTTGGAGAGCAACGATAAGTAAACGGCGGAAAAACTTTTGGGATCACTTCAGTTGGTACGTAATTAAGGACGAGAATCTGAGACATGACGTAGAAGTGCTCCTGCTCAGGACGCTTCCTCCTTATCTCCGGCACCTTACCAGACAAGGCGGGAAATTTACGAACGTTCACTCCACCGACCAACACCCATCAGATCAACCTCCGGAATACATCACGCGCAAAAAGGTCAGGAAGTCCAGCAAGTGATACGCAGCGAGAGCTAGACGCAATTGCTGTGTGCGTCATCCTGCCTCGCGCGCATAGGAAGCCCTAGGCGGATGCTAAGCTTCTGAGGGTACACCCGTCGAATCTATGGACAAAGGCAATTGCCGATGATATTAGGACTGAATGAGAGTCGAGGAGTTTGAAAGAACAACTAAGAAGCAGTTGCGCGAGAAGGCCAATGATTGCTTTGCCCGGTTAGACACAGCGGGAGGCCTAGACAGACCTGCGATTTTGGCGGAAGCCCAATTTTATATTCAAGAAATAGATCGCCGGTATGAATCGTGGATATCTTGGCGGGACCTAATTTTGGAAATTGTTGTAATCGTACTCATCGGCTTGGAACTTTATTTCGGTATCACAGAGGGCAATAAACAGGCGATCATATTGGATCAGGTGAATTCCAGCACCGCTGCGACCGCCGCGACAACGAAGTCTCTGCAACAAGCCCAGCAAGATTCACTGCGAGAACAGTCGAAATCGTTAGACTCCTTGAAGCAGATGAATGACAAACTGCAGATCTCACTCCAGAAAACGGGCGATATGGCTGCAGCGGTGCAAAAGCAATTGACGATTCTTCAAGAGGAACAGAGCAGTAGGCTGACCGAGCAAGCTAGGAAGCCGAAGATCGAGCTTGACTCGGGGACGGTCGCGTTGAGCACTGCGATCAGGCTTCCCTTAAAGCCGCGCGAGGAATCGGAAACCAAAGTTACGTTCGATCTAACTTTGCGAAATCTCGGAGATGCAGCGGCGCGGAACGGAATATTGAGAGCTATTGTTAATGCCAAGGACGTGAGGCTTGAGTCCAGTTCTCCGTTTCAATTTCTTTACGAGGAGCCTGATAGTGCGACCCATGTCATGATAGTACCATTTCAATTGATACGTCCCGGCGGTAACATTCCTATGTCAATCACTGCTAATTTCCCAAAAGGGCAGATACCATTTTCGATTGTATTCAACATTGATGCTGACGACATCCCGACTGGCACATTTCTCGGGGGTATCAACTATCCTCCGATTAAGCCGTTGAATTAGCGTTGGCGAGTGGCACAGCTTTTGAGTAGAAGTCTAAACTCCTGGGTGCCCAATCCCTAGTGGATTTCCGAGGATTCGGAAGGTTTGCTGGCTCAGCTTCTTAACGTATCCCAGGCGTGTTCACGCGAATCTTGTCGATGCTCGCGCGAGCCGCCACAAAGTGCCTTATTGTCCGCACCGCCGAAAACGCGGGACGCATGTGCGGCGAGTCCATGCCTGCCCAAACATTCGTCCCGGAACGTGACATTGAGGCAAGTTGAACGCGTGCTCGTGCCGATCCTGTAGGACCCGCCGATTTACGATTTAGTAGTTGCGAAGGCCCGGCATGCGCGAATACGATATGTGCATTCGTCGGAAGCATGTCCTTGGAGAACACGCATTGAACGCTCTCCTGATCTATCCCGAGTGGCCCGACACTTATTGGAGCTTCAAATACGCGCTGCCGATTGAGGGCAAGCGATCTCTCTACCCGCCACTGGGCTTGCTCACCATTGCGTCCCTGCTTCCCAAACATTGGAAGAAGCGCCTGGTGGATACCAATGTGCACGGGTTGACGGAAGCGGATTTGGAATGGGCTGACGTGGCCATGCTCAGCGGCATGCTGGTCCACAAAAACGATTTGCTGGCGATCCTGAAGCGATGCCGTGCTCATGGACTGACCACGGTGATTGGTGGCCCGGTGACGAGTAGCGTGCAGGAACTTCCCCAGCATGCCGACCATGTGGTGATCGGCGAAGCTGAGGACTTAGTTGCTGGCCTGGCGGCCGACTTGGAACAGGGAACGGCAAAACCGATTTACCACGCGGAAGAACTCCCGGGCCTGGACAGAACCCCGCTCCTCGATCTCGACCTGATCGACCTCAAGTATTACAGCTCGACGGGAATTCAATTCTCTCGCGGGTGCCCATTCAATTGCGAATTCTGCGACATTATTGAGATCTATGGGCGCAAGCCGCGCACAAAGTCACCGGCTCAAGTAATCGCCGAGCTGGATCAACTCTACGAACGCAACTGGCGAGGTTCCGTATTTATTGTCGACGATAATTTCATCGGAAACAAAAAGAAGGTCAAGGAACTATTGCCAGTCATTACCGAATGGAATCGGCAGCACGACTGGCCTTTTACCTATTATACCGAGGCTTCGGTGAACTTGGCCGATGACGCGAGCCTCCTGCAAATGATGAAGGAGGCAGGTTTCATTCGCGTTTTTCTGGGTATCGAAACTCCCGTCGAGGCCAGCCTGAAGGAGTCGCAGAAACTTCAGAACACCCGCCGCAGTCTGCTGGATAGCGTCCGCCGCATCCAGCATAGCGGGATGGAAGTGATGGCTGGTTTCATCGTCGGGTTTGACAGCGATCCCGACTCCGTGTTTGACGAGCAAGTGAACTTCATCCAGCAGAGTGGCATCGCCCTGGCGATGATTGGGCTCCTCGAAGCCTTGCCGGGAACGCAGCTGTATCGCCGGCTGCTAAAGGAGGGCCGCATCCTGCACGAAGGACTTGGCAACAACATGAATTGCCAATTGAACTTCGTGCCCAAAATGGACCCTCAGAAGCTCGCGGAAGGCTACCTGTCCATTCTCAAACGAATCTATAGTCCGGACGCATATTACGAACGTGTTCGGCGATTTCTTGCCGAGTATCGTCCCACGCATCACGCGCGCCGCAAACTTTCGGACTACCTGGCATTTGCCCGTTCCATCCTGAAGCAGGGAATACTGGGAGACGCTCGCGCGAGCTACTGGAAATTCCTGTATCAGGCCGCCATTCACCACCGCGATAAATTTGGCACGGCCGTTATATTGGCGATCATGGGGTATCATTTTCAGTCCCTGACCAAGGATGTGTGCCGGGCCGGCCACGCAGCTGCTTGGACTGGCCCTCAGCAACGCCGCGTCCGGGACGTAGAAAATGGATCCGCCGTTAATTCAGAACTGGTTTTCCTATCCGCCTCTCCATCCAAAGTGTCACAATTCACGCCAACGGAGTAGGCCGCGGATCCGTTACGATGATTGCGTCCGGGCATGTGCGCTCCCGATGTGCCTCGTACTCCTGTTTCCGCGGTTAAATACAATTTTATGTGTGAGTTGACAAGCGATTTTGGCTGAGCACCCGTACCACTCACTCCGTACGCCTATTGAACAGGATGCCGGAGCGGGATAGACTCCTCATTTATCACCCGTGAGGTTACCAGATGGCTGGCCAGCCACAGCCCAGATCTAAATCCGACGAGCGGCCTGCCAAAGAACGCCTCGATTCCTGGAAAGAAATCGCCGCGTACTTGGGCCGCGATGTGCGCACGGTCCAGCGCTGGGAGCGTACCGAGGGGCTTCCTGTAAAGCGGCATCTGCATCAAGCCCAGTACACGGTTTACGCGTTCCGCCCCGAAATTGACGTCTGGATTAAGGACCGCCGCCCTCCCAATGAACCCACCGTCGTGGCGTCGCCACAGGTTTCGTCCCGCCGCTGCCTGGCGGTTCTGCCGTTCGAAAACCTGAGCGGGGATGCCGACCAGGAATATTTCAACGACGGCCTGACGGAAGAAATGGTCGTGCAACTGGGGCGTTTGCGGCCGGACAAGCTTGGTGTTATCGGGCGCACCACGATGATGCAGTACAAGGGTACGCAAAAAAGTATCGGGGAGATTGGCCGCGAGCTTGGCGTCGATTACCTGCTCGAGGGCAGCGTCCGCCGGTCCGACCATCGCGTTCGGATCACGGCCCAATTGATTCGCGTGAGTGACCAGACTCAGCTCTGGGCGGACTCCTACGAACGGCCGCTTGAAGATGTCCTGGCAATTCAGATTGGCGTGGCCGAACGAATCGCGCGGTCGCTGGCGATGGAGCTGCTTCCCGCGCAGCAAGCCGATCTTACGCGCACATCCACCGCGAATGCCGACGCCCACGATTCCTATTTGCGAGGCCTGTATTTGTGGAATACGCGCACCGAAGCTGGATTTCTAAAGGCCATCGAGAATTTTCAGCGGGCCGTTACGCGGGACCCGGAATATGCGGCTGCTCACGTGAGTCTGGCAGTTTGCTACGTCACGCTGGGCTGGTACGGAGCGTTGCCAACCGTCGAGGCCTATCGCCGGGCGACGACGGCCGCGACTCGCGCCCTCGCACTCGATGACGGGCTTGCCGAAGGTCACACGGCGCTGGGCTACGCGAAGCATATGTACGAGTGGAACTGGAAGGCGGTGGAGGCCGAGCATCTCCGCGCGCTGGAATTAAATCCGAGTCACGTCACGGCCCACCAGTGGTACGCCCTGTTCCTTGCGGCGGTACAGCGTTTCGACGAAGCACTGGCGCAGATGGAACGCGCCTTGCAACTCGATCCGTTTTCGCTGGCCATTAACGCGCACCTGGGCTGGCTGCTGTACTTCCTGCGGGAAAATGATCGCGCGATTCAGCAACTCGAAAAGACGGTTGAAATGGAGCCGAAGTTCGAAGTGTCCCGTTATTTTCTAGGACTCGCATACGGACAGAAGGGGATGCACGCCGAGGCCATCGATGCCCTCAAAATGTCTTACGAACTTTCCGGCCGGCATCCCGGCGCTCTCGCGGGCTTGATCCACGCCTGCGGCCGGGCAGGGAAGGACGCCGAGGCACGCGCGTATCTAAAAGAAATGAAGGGGATCGGGGAGCACAGATTCGTTTCTCCCTACTTTTTTGCCTTAGGCTACACAGGTTGCGGTCAAAAAGACCTGGCATTCAAATGGTTTGAAAAAGCGTTGGACGATCGTTCCGGCTGGCTGGCAAACCTCAATATCGAGCCCGGACTTGATGGTATTCGTTCCGACGCCCGGTTTCAGAGCCTGGTGCGACGCGTCGGTCTTCCTTCGCAATCCGCTCGAACCATGTGATCGCAGTTCGTCTCGCTTGTGCTCAGAGGCCTCCAGAGAGTCGCAGATTATTTTCCAGTTGCTCCTTGTCCGGCGCGGTACTCGCGCAGAATTTCCAACACCCTGTCAAACGTGTCGGCGGGCACCATGCGCCCACGGATTTTCGGATAGGTAGTTTCCGCGAACTCACTCCACTCTTTTTCGGCTTGCGGATCAAGCGTGTGGACCTGAAGGCCGCGTTTCTTCATGGCTTCCAGGGCTTCCTGATTTTCCTGCCGGCCTTGATTCTGGAACTCCTGGCCGCACTGGGCTGCGGCGCTGAGCATGGCTTCCTTTTCGGCTGCGGGAAGCGCATCCCAGGTCGGTTTGGTGACAATCATGGCCCCGACGAGCGGCAACCAGTTGATTTCCAGCATGTGGTGAGCCACCGGGTTGAACTGGCTGGTCAGGGCGTGGAGCGGCACGGTCGCCAGGGCGTCGACCAATCCTGTTTGCAGCCCCGTAAGAACATCGGACCATTCCAGCAGCACCGGGTTGTATCCCAGAGCTTTGAGGACTTCGGATTCGTCGTTGTCACCTGCGCTGACCATGATTTTCATTTTCCTGAAATCCTGCGGAAGAATCCCCTGCTCTTTTGAAAAAAATCTCACCCATCCCGCGTCGGTCCAGAACAGGACCACAAACCCCTTCTCCGCGAAACGCCGCTCCAGGTCCGGCGCGAGTTTCGCGCGCACATAGGCAGCTTCGTCGAGAGTACGGAACATGAGCGGCATTTTCTGCAAGGCGCCTACCGACGGATCGATTTCCGATAGTCCGGACACCGTGAGCACGGCAGCCTGAAGTTGTCCGACGCGCATCCGGCGCACCGTCTCCGGTTCGCCGCCCATCGTTCCGTCCGCGTAGATCGTGAGGCTTATGGTGCCGCCCGAGGCCTGCTTCCACTTCGCGCCCATGGCCTGCAGGCTGTGGTGATAAGACGTCCCCGAAGGGACCAGCGTCGCGAGCCGAATCCGTGTCTGTGCCGCAGTTGCAGAGGTCAACGCAAGGGTGAGAGAGATCAGAGCACAGGCCCGAGCCGCAGTTCGCCAGATTCTGATTTTATTGAGCGAGGAACTTTTCATTTTCGACCTCCACTCTATCTCAGGAACAGCTCGTCCTCACGCGACAGCAGCCATCGCGCGCGGCGCTGCATCACTATATTACTAAGGCGCCATTCCGGGCGCGCATCGACATTCACCGCCAATGCCTTTTTCAATAAGGACTCGAATTCCTCGCGATCCTGGTTGCTGATCGAGACCGCTTCAGCAAGGGCCACGTACGGGGAGGCGCTCTGCCCGGAAGTCAGTTCGACCGCGCGGTCAAAGTGCTTCCGTGATCTCGCCGCGAAATCTTTGCTGGCACCGTTGCGAACGCTTTCGTAGGTAATCAGGAAGTTGTGGATCGCGCCGGAGTCGTAATCCGGGTCGAGTGCAAATGCCCGGTCGATCAAAGCTTCCACGATCGATTGGTCCGCGATCATCTCGGGATCATCTTTGGACACCGCGATGGCAGCGCCCCAGGAAGCAGCCGTCCAATACAACAGAGGCACATCCCGTGCAATCGTTTTCTTGACCGCCAGCTTGGGGTCCTCGCGAAGGTGCGCCTCGAAATTTGGATATTTTGTCTCCAGGCCGCGCAAGCCGTAGTTGCGTGCGCGGAGATACAGCCGCCGGGCGCGGGCTCGCAGGGCATCGGCCGCTGCCAAATCCTTATCCTCAATTTGTTCCGCCGGCTGCTGCACGAAGACATAGGCGTACTGCGTGAAGCCGCTCGAAGTCGCGAAAAGAAGCCCCCGATGCCGCGGGCTCTCCTCCAGCAGGCCCTCCATCAGCTTCAAGCTGAAGGGCAGGGCTTCGCCAACCAGATCAGGATCGTCGTCGGATGCAAAATTTGTCCCGCCACTGGCGAGTGAATCGCCCAGCTTGTTGATCGCGAATTTCTTGACCGAGCATCCACTGGTGACGAGTGCCAGTAGCAAAAGCCAACGCCACGGACCTGCCATGCAATGCGTCATGCGTGGTCGCGGTCCCAATTCGTTGACGCGCATGGCTACCAACGCTTACTTCTCCTCCACTTCTTCCACCTTCTTGCCTGTTTGGGCCTCGGCGGTGGCCACGGCATCGCGGGCGTTCTTTTTATCCAGGTGGACGATGACAAACTGTCCCGTCCCGTCTGCGGCGGTGTACTGAATCGTGAGGAAGTGCTGCTTGGAATGGGATAGGAGAAAGAGCGGTGAGATCAATACTGCTTCGGCGTAACGAGGTTTTGATGTGTTCTCGTAGAGGAGACTTTTGATCGTGTCGAACCGGATGCTGAACGCCGGCGCGCCGTTGTGGTCCAGAAAATCCACACTGTTTTTCTCTTTGTCGAACGAAAGCGTTCCCTTGACCGCAGGCACGGCTTTCTTTTGCCCGGAAGCGGTGGCCTGCATGTACTCGGCATGGTCAAACTTGCTGGCAGTGCCTGGATTCTCTTTTCCGTAGGCCAACGAACTGAGAAACAGGATCGAGGCAGCCAATGTCAGGATTCGCTTCATCAGAATTTCTCCTTTGCGTTATCCGCGACTGCGAATATCCGCGGGATCAAACGTGGAGCACGTTACGCGGAGGGCCTGTTAGCCGCAAGCGACAAAGAGCGATTACGTCCAGGTTTCAGCGAATGTCGCACTTTGTCGTTGCACGATTGGTCAACATCTTTCGGGCGAAGCAATGTTGCAGCAACCTCGCAGCAACACAAACGGCGATGCGGTGTTTTTATGTTGTCGGGAGTCCCGGAGGGACGTCACAACGTAGCCCACCCCGACCTGGTCGGGGTGGGACATGTGTCAAAAACGACGATAAACCCCGGTAGGGGTGACACAAGGTCTGGAATCCAGCCGCGTCTTGTAGTGACACAAATACGAGAGAGCCCCTTGTGTCGCCCCGCCGGGGCTTCCTTTGGATTCTCACGGCTCTCCCACACCTCCCGGTGTGGGCTAACTTGTGGTACAGACCGGGGACATGTCTGACAAAGCAGACCGGGGAGATTCCTGACACTGTAAGTTGACAGGGCGTGTAGAACTACGAGATGCCCTGGAAAGCGAGCAGTGTGATGGACGAAAGAATGCGGTTCGTGTTGGAGCGTGAACGCGGGTTGTATACGATGACCGACTTATGTGAGATTTATGAGGTCGCGCGGGAGACCGGTTACTATTGGCTGCGGCGGTACCAGCAAGGAGGGCTGGAGGCGCTGCAGGACCGAAACCGGGCGCCCGAGCGTCATCCGAATCAGACGCCGGAGCGAATCGAAGAGGCGGTGCTGGAGCTGCGGCGAGCGCACATGAGTTGGGGTCCGCGAAAACTGAAACGCGTATTGGAGCGGGAAACTCCGCAGACGCTGTGGCCGGCGGCGAGCACCATCGGTGCCATGCTGGCGCGGGAAGGGTTGGTGGTGCCGCGCAAGAAACGACGGCGCGCACCGCCCTACACTCAGCCGTTTGCTTCGGCCGATGCGCCCAACCGCGTGTGGTGCGCCGATTTCAAAGGCTGGTTCCGAACGCAAGACGGCGAACGCGTCGATCCGTTGACGATCAGCGACGCGCACAGCCGCTACTTGCTGCGCTGTCAGCATGTGGCCAAGACCAACGGGGAGCACGTGCAGGCGGTCTTCGAGGCGGCCTTTCGCGAGTACGGCCTGCCGGGGGCCATGCGAACCGATAACGGTCCGCCATTTGCCTCGCGGGCGGTCGCGGGGCTGTCGCGTCTATCGGTGTGGTGGATGAAATTGGGGATTGTGCCGGAACGCATCGCAGCGGGACATCCGGAACAGAACGGACGGCATGAGCGCATGCATCGCACGCTGAAACAGGATACGGCCTCGCCACCGGCGGAGAACACACGCGGGCAGCAGCGAGCGTTTCATCATTTTCGCCGCGAGTATAACCAGGAGCGTCCGCACGAAGCGCTGGGGATGCAAACGCCGAGCGCGGTGTACACGCGGTCGCCGCGATGGTACCCGGCACGAGTGCGCGAACCGGAATACGGCAGCGCCATGCGGGTGCGGCGCGTAGGGCTGCGAGGCAATTTTTCCTGGAAACACCAGCACGTGTTTCTGAGCGAGACTCTGATCGGGGAGCCCATTGGCTTGCTGCCGGTGGATGATCGGATTTACACGGTGTACTTTGCCGCGTTTCCGATTGCACGCTTTGATAGCCACCGGCGGACAATCTTGCCCTTGCGCGCGGTTTCCTGTCAGGCGAGTGCAGGGGAAGGGGAAGCTTCCCCTTCCCCTGCACCCCATCCCCTCGAAGCAAAAGAATCAAAAGTGTCAGGAATGTGCCCGGTCTAAACTGTCAGGCATGTCCCCGTCCAAATATTGTGTCGCGCCTCCGGCGCTCTTGGCAGCACGAAAATGGAGCACAGACTGAAATCTGCACAGGTAGGCTGGCCCATATTTCTTCGATATACTGATTGACGCGAAATGTTGCCCGTGATAAGCCGTGACCAGGAATACTCCGTCAGTCTCTGCGGGGCTATCGGAATAGAAGCCCCAATTTGCATGTCAAGTGCGCAAGCCCTCGCATTCGGGCATTGGACCAGGGGCTGACGCTCAGGAACACTTTTCAGGGGCGTGTTCGGGAGGAGAAAGTATGCGACCAGCAGCGAAAATTCTTGGCGTTCTTAGTGTAGCGTTGTTTGCAGCCTCGTTTGCCTTCGGAGCAACGGTGACCGGAACCGTGAAAGGCCCCGATGGCGCGCCGTTCGAGGGAGCGTTCGTGCAGGCCCAGAATGCAAAAACAAAAATTATGGTCAGCGTGCTGACCGACCGGCAAGGGAAGTATCGCGTCGAAAATCTGCCTGCCGGTGAGTACCGTTTGCAGGTGCGCGCCGTCGGATTCAAGGTTGACCCGCGCACCGGCGTGAACCTGACGGCTGATCAGAACGCCTCGTATGAATTCGCCCTGCAAAAGGGAATGGTGCATTGGAACGAGCTTTCCATGTATCAGGGGAAAACGCTGTTCCCGGAGGGAAAAGGGAAGGATGTTTTGACGGGACGCTGCTGGGCTTGCCACGGTTTTGAAACCCGCATGGCTTCCGTGACGCGCGACGAGGACGGATGGAAAGATCGTGTCGCCTACATGCGGGAAGCCATGGGCTTCTTCCTGAATAATCCCCGCAATCCATTTACGGACCAGAATGGCGCCGACGTTGCCGCCTACCTGAATTCTTTGTTCGGACAAGATTCCATTCTTCCCAAGTCTCCCGCGGAAATGCCTGCGTATAAGGACGTTGTGCACGCGCCCTTCAGCGATGAGGCCATGAAGATTGTGTACGTCGAATACGATTTGCCGGGTCCTAACCGCATGCCCTGGAGCGCCGCGCCCGACAAGGAGGGCAATCTGTGGATGCCGTACTACGGAAGGGCCAACATGATCGGGCGGCTCAATCCCAATACGGCTGAGGTCAAGGAGTTCCCGCTGCCCCATCAGATTCCTGCCGGAGTGCACTCCGCAGTTCCCGCTCCTGACGGCACTGTGTGGATCACCGAGCAGGGCACCAACCGGCTGGCGAAGTGGGATCCCGCCACGCAAAAGATCACGGAATTTCAGGACGAAATCGGAAAGCACACCGCGCGCGTGGCCCCCAACGGACAAATCTTTTTCTCCGGCGGCCAGGGCAGCTTCGATCCCGAAACGCAGAAGTTCACGCACTACGACGCCAGCGGCGCATACGGAATCGCGCTCGACCCGCAGGGCAACGCCTGGTACGCGTCGGGGAACAATCTGTTCCGCGTGGATCTGAAAACCCGCGAAGAAAAGAAATGGACTCCGCCATCAGGCCACGTGAAAGAGAACATCTTCAATCGCCGCATTCAGGTGGACGCCGACGGCACCGTCTGGTTCGCGGAATTTAACATCGGCAAACTGGCCAGCTTCGATCCCAGGGCCGAGAAGTTCACCGAATACCAGTTGCCCGGTCCCGATCCCACTCCCTACGCGCTGTACATCGGAAAGAATCATGATGTGTGGTATTCCTCCGAGTACATGGACATCATCGGCCGCCTGGATACGACGACCGGCAAGGTCCTCGAATATCCATTCCCGCAATCCGAAAATACCATGAGGGAATTCTTCCTCGATTCTCAGGGGCGGATGTGGTTCGCCACGCCTACGAATAATAAGGTTGGGTATTTTTATCTTGCTGGTGGAGCGGAACGGGCAAGCAATTGACCTTAGGAAAACGGCAGCGCCCTAGAATGTTACGGCTATCTTGCTCGTAGATTAGGCGAATCCACCGCTGTGGAGCGCGTTGGTGGGGGACACATTAATCAAAGGCCTCGCACCCTTGAAAAACTCAAGGGTGCGCCACCCGGAAGTTCAAAACCGCTCAAAGCCTGACCCACACGCCGAGGCCCATTCTCAAATATTGCAACGTCGGTCGGACTGAGCTACAGTTTTGGCTCCCGACACGCACATGGACAGTAAGGCACTCAAGATCGGCGTCATCGGCTCAATTATTTCTTCACTCCTTGTAATCATATTCATCAACCCCCTGTTGAGTCTTGTTTGGAAGGCTGTCGTCACGGTTGCCGGATCAATTCATCAGGGCTATGTTGACCGCATCTATAAAAACGCGGCTCTCGCTGACAACAGTGAAATTGGACGCATGACATTCTTGGCTGTCCTCTCTTTGGGGCTGATCATGGGAGAGTTCGCATGGCTCATTCTTTATGATACTGACTATCAAAATCGTTTGATGAATAGAATTATCCGCGTGTTTAAAGTGTGGATTAAACTGAGCACAGGAATTCTTTTCGTGGTGATCATGGTGCGTTTCTCGATCATTCAGGGAACGATGGAGATCACCGCATCCTTCACGCAGCGAATCACAATCTTGGCCCCTGCAATTGATGATGATGAATACAGGACTCTGAAGGCGCGATGGGCAGACATGCAGACTAAAGCCGACTATGATGCGATCGTCGCTGCGATGGACAAGAGGGCTAAGGAGTTGAGTGTTACGTTGCCGCCCGTGAGGAAACCGTAATACCCATCCCACGTTGTCGGGTGCCGCACCCTTGTGCTTTCAAGGGTGCGATTGCTGAGACTCAATTTCCGTTCATTTCCCTGCCGGTGACATCCCCTTAAACGTCAACTTCTGAAGGCCGTGGTTGGTCTGAGCCGTGTAGAGGTTGCCCTTTGAATCGGCCGCCATCTGGTGGCCGCCTCCCAGTATGCCGGGGCCTTTGACGGACTCGACAATCTCCATCGTCTTGCGGTCGACCACGTCGATTTCCGCGCCTCCGCCGACATACAGAAACTGTTGCTGAGGGTCCGGGGACAATGTCAAATCTCGCGCGAAGGGGATGTCACCCTTGAGCAGCTGCTTGACGAACTTGCCTTCAATTGTGAACACTTGCACGCGCCTGTTTTCCCGGTCGGCCACATACACAAGCCCGTCATCGGACACTCGGATGGCGTGCACGATGCTGAATTGCTTGGGGCCTTCCCCGGGTGGCACGGAATCGAGGCTGGGCGGCGGGCAATTGTAGAGATCCGCGGGCACATTCCCGAACGCACCCCACATGCGCTTGAACGCGCCGGTATCCGCGTCAAACACGATCACGCGATGGTTGCCGTACCCGTCGGCAATGAAGATTTCGTTGGTCTTGCGGTACACGGCCGCATCCGCGGGCTGCTGCAGATTCATCTTATCGGCATTGCCGGTGCTCTCGTTGCTGTGACCAATTTGCATCACGAACTTGCCGTCCTGCGTGAACTTTAGATATTGGTCGTCGCCCACGGCCTTGAGGCCAGGGAGCATTCTGGCAGGGCAATTGTTTCCGCCGATCCAGACGAAGCCTTTGTAGTCGATGTGGATGCCATGCTCGCGCTCCGGCCATTCATAGCCGTTGCCGGCGCCGCCAAACGATTTGATGAAATTGCCTGCGGCGTCGAACACCAGCACTGGCGGGGCGGCCTTGGCGGCATCCGCCGGCGGCAATGTGCGAGGGCGATGCAGAACCCAGATGTGATCCTGCGCGTCCACGGCCATGCTGGACACATCTCCCAGTTTCCATTTCGAGGGAACCTTCGGCCAGGCGGGATCGACTTCGAAGATCGGCACCGCGCTAGTTGCCGCGGGGCGAGGTTCCGCAGCCGATGCCGTGCCTGCGAGGCGCTGCACTTCGAGACCTGCGAAAATCACCAGCGCCGCTAGAACGATGCAGCTCAGAACCCTGCGCGTCATTCCGGCCTCCTCCCGCTTGTTTTTGCTCATGGTGCCCTCCCAACTGGACTGGCGAATGGAAACATTAACCGTACGGAAGCGAGAGCTTGTAATGTTCCTCGGACCGGAACGATAAAATAGTCGCGCGATGAACGCTTTCAATCGGAATACGCTAATTCAACCCTATTTCAGCTTAAGACCGTACGCCCGTCGCCCATTCTCGTCAACCTCCAATCGTCCCGCCTGGGTTCTTGCCTGACTTGGAGGAATGCATCGAGCCCCGGGCCATCCGCGCGAATTGGGAACTATCCGATCAGAGAGCGTTCCCTCGGCCGAAATCTTGGCTAGATTCGAGCTTGAGGATTGTAAGTGAAGACAGTCGAGTGTAGATTGCCATCTGCGAGGTGATTTCATGCGCACAAAAATCGCGCTTCTAGTCTTGGCGTTCACTGCTTCAGCGGCTTTGGTGGCCGCTCAAACGCGCACGCCCAGGACAACGCTCGATATCTACGTGATCGACGTTGAGGGCGGCAACAGTGTGCTCTTTGTTGCGCCGTCAGGAGGGTCTGTCCTGATCGACACCGGGAACGTGGCTCCGGGCGACGTGCGGGACGCCGGACGCATTATGGATGCGGCGAAGGACGCTGGCCTCACGCAAATCGATCACGTGATCATCACCCACTGGCACGGGGATCATTTTGGAGGATTGACGCAACTCGCAAAGCTCATTCCCATCAAGGATTTTATCGACCACGGCCCGAACATGCAGCCGGCGCCGCAGGTCGATGAATTTCTACAAAAGACTTATCCCACCCTTTACGCCGACGCCACGCACAGGGTTGCCAAGCCCGGCGATACCATCCCTGTGGCAGGTTTGAATTGGTTGATCGTCTCGTCTGCAGGAGATGTGCTGAAGTCTCCGCTGCGGGGAGAGGGCAAACCCAATTCTTATTGCGCCAGCTTCAAGCCGTCAGAGAGCAATGTGGAGGACCCGCAATCCGTCGGTTCCCTAATTACATTTGGCAAATTCCGGACTATCCATCTCGGTGATTTGACCAAGAACAAGGAATTCGCGCTGATGTGCCCGAATAATCCCATTGGTACCGTCGATCTCTTCCTGGGTCTGCACCACGGGCAGTCGACTTCGAATTCGCCGGTGATGGTGCACGCGCTTCACCCGCGCGTCGCGATCATGAATGACGGTACCCGCAAGGGTGGCGAACCCGAAACGATGCAAACGATTCATTCCTCCCCGGGCCTCGAGGATCTCTGGCAGATGCATTTCTCGCTCCTCAGCGGTCAGGAGTACACCGTGCCTGGAATGTTTATCGCCAATACGATCGACGATCAGCAGGACAGCATGCCCATTCAGGCGATGCCGGTTCCTACCCCTGGTCCTGGAGTGCCACCCCCACCCCAGCACAATGGGAAGGCCTATTGGATCAAGGTGTCCGCGCAACAGGACGGCACCTTCACGGTCACGAATACTCGAAACGGCTTCAGCAAGACTTACAAAAGTGGGAAATAACGGGGATCAATCCAGCGGATGCGCGATAACCGACAGGATGCACTCAATAGGTGATTGCCCAACCCACCACAGTCATCGTCAAGACCAGCAACAACAGACCCAGGCTGACCACGCTTAACGCTCTCCCATGCCCAAGCAGGTAGTCGCGTGATTCCGCGTTCATGCACAGGAGCACGGCGACCAGAAGCACCACGCCCCATGCCAGAAGAGCGGGCACGCCCGGATACTTGCCAATCATCGACAGGAATTCTCCCGGCGGCTGGCCCGCGGGGATCCACCAGGGCAGCATTGGCGCCAAACCGGCTGCCAGCGAAAATGTCAGCAGCTTCCGCGTGAACCATCCCTTGATCTTTGGCCTTGCCGTTTTCCAGACCAAAAAGTCCCAGGCAAGCAATCCGCAAGCCAGGGGAACCCAGCCGTACAACGCGGCTTTGTGGTCAAACCACAGCCACGCCCGGAAGACGAAGAGTGAGTGCCGTCCTTCGACGAGCCGGGGAAGCAACAGTAGACCCACCAGTGCATTGCACAGCACTGCCACCAGCAGAGTCACCAGGCTCATCATCTGAAACCAATGCCTTGTCGCGGCCACATTGCAGCGGCTGCACACGGATTGTTTGGGTAGGAAATTCAAGCCGCAACGGTCGCAAAACACGTTTTCCCTCCCACGGCACTGGAATGGGGGTATTGTGCTCCATCAGACTACTCCCCATGCCTCCTCAAAACCTACTGGCCTGAAGTTCAGTGAAATGTCAGTCCCATTCCACCCGTCCCTTCGGCCACAGCTTTCCTCGAAAGGGGGTAACCCCGCACGTTCGGAAGGAAATCAGCACGGAGGTATCAGGGGCGGTGCATGCCAAAAGGGCAGCTGCGAGATGTGATTGACGCAACCGGACAGGAGGACTATGCTTTCGGCTATTGAGGAAGCCGAAAACAGAGATTCCAGTTGCCAAACGGTGAGCAACACATTCGCAAGATCAACTTCGTGGAGAGGCTGAAATGAACAACAAAATGAGATTTATTTTGTGGGCCTTGGTAGCGGTAATGTGCGCCAGCGTAAGTTTGGCTGCTTCGGACGCCGTCATCCGCGGCGCAGTCACCGATAGCGACGGAAAGCCGATCCGCGGGGCGCTCATCCGCGCGCAGGTGGGATACAAGATTGTCACCCGGTATTCGCAGAATGACGGCCGGTACGAGATTACGGTTCCGGGGGGGACCTATTCAGTCACTGCCGATGCATTTGGTTATGGCTCAAAACGCGCGGACAAGGATACAACGCAGGCCGGCGATACGAACTTCAAACTTGCGCACAGCACGGATGTGACGCGCTTGTCCGGGGCGGATATCAAGAATCTCTTGCCCGATAATGCCGAAACGAGGCTCATCCAGTCAGAATGCTATAACTGCCACAGCATGGGGCACCTCATCCTCCATCGAGGGAGCACGGCCAAAGAATGGCAGGATTTTCTTCCCACGATGACGCGCGGCAGAGTTCCCGTTGCCGCAGACCCCAAACAAAATCCGAACACGACTCAGGAAAAGTTTGTCGCGCTTACCGAAGCGCTGGGAAAATATTTCGGTCCCGATTCTCCGTATCTCAGCCCCGACGCAGACCCTCCGACTCTTGCGCAGATCAAGCACGCGGATATTTCCGATGCGGCGCTGAGCGGCACCATTCGCGAGTATGTGATCCCGACTCCCATGCCCATGGCGCATAGCATGAGTGTGGACCCGACCCGGCGCATCGCCTGGTGGGGAGAGGAATCCCATCTGGCGAATAAAGTGGGCCGCTTCGATATGGACACTGAAAAGTTCACCGAATATCCCGCTATAACTCCCAATGCCACGGTGCATACCGGAATCGTGGGCAAAGACGGGCGCTACTGGGTAACGCTGCCCGGCGGTGGCGACTCTAAGATCGCCATGGTCTCTCCCGATACCGGGAAACTTACCGAATTCAAGTGGCCCGAGAAAAAAGGGAATCCGCACACCCTCGCGCTCGACAAAGCGGGAAATCTTGTGATGTCGGGAGGAGCCAGCGGCGAAGTTTGGACCTTTGATACGGAGACCGAGAAGTTCGGGTTCCACAAGTTCACCGTTCCTTCTGCATATCCGGATGATGCCATCCTGCATTGGTCCATGCTGCCCGGGGAAGCGTTGCCGCCCGTGCGCGCCACTTCTTACGACATTAAAATCGACTCGAAGGGTAAGTATTTCTTGACGATTTACAGCATCGGGACACTGATCAGCCTGGACCCAGCGACAGGGGAGACCAAGTCGTATCACCCGGACGGAACCCCCAGCATGCGGGGGCTGGCTATCGATCAGCAAGATAACGTCTGGTTCTCCAACTACAACGGCCACAAGCTGGGAAAATTTGACCAGAAAACCGGAGTGATCAAGGAATACCAGCCCCCTACCCAGAATGCGACCCCCTATGGCGTGGTTGTAGATAAGGCTGGGTACGTCTGGTATTCAGACTTAGTGGGGAATAACCTCACGCGCTTTGACCCCAAGACCGAAAAGTTCGTGGAATTTCCTCTCCCGACGCGCGACGCAGGTCCCAAGTTCATGGACGTGGACGCCAGCGGGAAGGTCTGGTTCACCGAGGTGTTGGGCGCCAAGATCGGCATGATCGATCCGGGGGACGGGAAGTAGTTAGCCTGCACCCAAATCAGGGTTGTCGCGGTTTACTTGGAAGCGTGCGGGATTGATTCAGCAAACGGTTGGATGTAGCGCGCAAAAGTAATCACCGCAAACCACAAGAATAACGAACTTGCTGCGACAAGCTTGGCGGCCATTGGCGCGTCTTCCCCTGCCCGCAGATGCTCGATGCGGTTGAAAATACCCGTCAAATAGAACGCCACCAAATTCAACCCAAGCAGCAATAGAGACAACATCTTGAGCCAGAACGTGGCGCTATAAATGTAATTTGGCGGCTGAGCGATGAACGCCAGCATGCCCGTTACAACATTGATGCCCAGCCCTGCCATCGCCCAGGGAACGAGGTTGTGCAAAGGTGCAATCGGCAGTTCCTTCAGAAATCCCATGATGCGTAAATCCAGAATTCCAACCGTCCCAATGATCAGCACAAGCCCCACGAAATGCAAAATCATCATGATGGGAAACGACCACTGACTTTGAAAAATCACATGCTTAAACTTTTCCGGGGTGGGCTCAAAAGTGTGTAGCCAGGACCCCACAGTTCCTTCCGTCAGTGCGGCTTCTTGGATACCCGAAAGCTCCGGGTGTCGAATGTCACCGCCCGTGTTCCCGGTCCTGGCCAGGAGGCCAACCGTCACAAGCGAAAGGACTAGGACGGCGATTACGTTCCAGCGTGCGGGACGTGGCATCCGGTGAGCTTGCCACAGTCCAATCAGAGCAAGGGCGCCCGTGGCCTCCATGAACCAGAGGGAGAGCATCGCCGCGCCTTCGTGCCTTTGAATCAAGGCGTCCGACGCGCCGGGCTCCTTCGCAATCATTAGTCCCGCGGGAACGCCAGTCAAGAATGTGGGGATCGTCAAAAGAGCGATGGCAGCAAAAACGATCAGGCTGCTTCGCCGCAGGTTGTCGTTCTTCCCAAAAAAAGAAATCAGGAAGAGGGCACACCCCAAGATGCTGCCCACGATCGGAAAGTGATTCAGCAAAAGGTGTAAGTGAGAGTAATTAATATTGAACTCCGCTGTAGCAATCGAATGCTGTAATTTACTGCTGCCAAATCGCGATCAAACGTTAGGCAATGTTCCTTGTGTTCAGCAGTTATATCGCCCGCTAATGGCCGTAGATGAGATACGTGTAAGTTTCTGCGAGCAAGCGCCCCGACGAGATGGCTCCCATCCAAAACACCAGTGACAATACCGCCATCGTTTTTCCTTTCGCGCTCATGGCCGCGTCGCTCAAGCTGGCGTCATCGAACACTTGAATCTTAATCCTCCGCAAGGTGATCACGGCGAGCACGACAAAGGATAACTTGACGTAAAACACGGGATTCGTGAGTGCCTTGGTCGGGTAACCAATCAATAGGAAAATACCTGTCGTGATCATCGTCCCGAGGCCTACCCACATAAGGCTGAAGAGCCGCTTCAATGGTTTTAGTGGGAGATCGGATCCCACGCCAAGCAGGCGCAGGTCAACCAGAGCGCTCGGGCCAACCAGCATGGACAAGCCGATTGTGTGAAATAGAAAGATGAAATAGTAGGCAAACACCGAAGGCGAATCGCGGATCCATTTGCTGAGGCCGGTCTGCTCAATGGTATTGAAAAGTTCCGGGACGGCCAAGCGTGTCTCCTCGTTGTGAGGGAATCATATGCGGCGCTCAAGACCGCCAAGCCAGGACGACGGACCAGCCTTTTCCCCGCGGACAAGTCGCGTGTCCTACGACCGCCACCTACTGGTTGTCAACCAACGTATAGTGCTTTCCACTGGTGTCGGTGACAGTAACCAGAAGCATGTGTGGTTTGCCGTCTTTCCTAGGGTTTCCGGTCACTGTAATCTTGTCGCCGACCTTAAGCGTGTCCGCCTTCAAGCCCTTCGATACCAGGACATTCGGGCTCGGCCCCTCCAGATTCCAATTCGTAACGGAACCGGGCGCTTTCACATCGGCGAGAAAGAGGACGTGCGGATTCCCCCAGGCCACCTCGGTCACCGTGCATTCGAAGTTGATTGTTTTATCCAAATCGTACATCGACTTGGAGTGATGCGCAAAAAGAGGGGTTGCCAAACCGAAGGCCAGGACACCCAGCATTGCAATATAAGCTGTTCGTGCACGATTCCATTTCATAGCGCTGAAACCTCCTCCTTGAAACAAAAGAGAAGCTCACATGTCAGTGTAAGTTATTATACCGCGTTCTCTTCTCGCACAAATCCTTTCCTTTATTTTTTCCTATTGATCAGATCGTCCGTACAAAAATCCTCGGTGACTTCCGTATATACCTTTTCGTAATACCGCGTGTACGCATATGGCTTTGCCAGAACTTTTGGATCTTCGGCGGATACTTTCAATTCCAGATATTTCCCGCCCAGTACAAATCGATACTTTTCGACGAGATGGAGCGCGTCGCTGTGGGGAGCGCCATTTCCGTTGAGCCAGGTGTTGTCATTAAAATTGGTCGTATCCACCACCAGCGTATCTCCCTCCCAGTGCCCCACGGAATCGCCATTCCACAACGGAGCGATCTTCGGGTCGTGCGTGCGGTCCATGTAGAAGGTGCGCGTGTGGCCCAGGGCGAGATCCTGAAAGAGCATGGTGATCCTGCCCGGCGCGGGCAGCAACTCGATCTTATTTCCATCCAGGGCCATCATCCGAAAGGGACCGATCGGCACACAAATTTTGACCCCATCCTCGCTCAGATCAGCCGCTTTTTCCGCGGTGATCGCCGAAGGCAACAGGGTAATCCCCTCCGGACTCCCGTTATTCTTCAGTCCGCCCGGCAGCGTCGCGCTGTTGGGAATGATCTGGTAAAGGCCCGTCAAATCGGGCGGTGTCGTTGACTTATGGTGGGGAGGAGAAGCCTTACTCGACTGTTTCGAAGGGCTGGCCCCAGTTTGTGCAATGATTGCGGGAATAAATACCAGCGCGAATGTAACGGAAGCAAATCGAATCAGCCTTTGGCTGGAAGTGACGGGCCCTTTTCCCATGTTCAGCGTTCGCTCCGCAAAGCTAAAGGAACTATTTCTTTTTCGATTCTGCTGCTTGCTCAGCGGCCCACGCGGCAGCCCTATCTTCTTCAGCTTCCTTTTCAGCGATCTCGTACCTCTTCATCCATGCCTCCCTGATGGCAGGAGTATCGTCGCAGGTAAAATCATTCATGCGCGTGGTCGAGGGCAACTTTTTGTGATATCGGATTACTTGATACGGCGCGGTTAGCGCTTTCGGATCGTCGATCGTCCATATGTCTTCGAGATACGTCTCGTTTGCAACGAATCGGATCCGCTCCACGGTATGAAGTTCTTCGCTATGCCGCCCGCGATCGGGCGAGATCCAGGATTTGTCGTTAAACCCGATCGTATCGACGACCAGCGTATCTCCCTCCCAGTGCCCCACGGATTCGCCATTCCACGTTAAAGGCGGGTTCTTCGAATGGGGCCGATCCATATAGATCCGCCGTATTCCGGCGGTCGGTAGCAAGGTGGCAATTAGAACTATTTTCCCCGGAGCCGCCAGCAACTGGAAACCTAATTCTCCACCGGCGCCGACAATAAACAGGCCGGTCGGCTTACAGAGCATCCCGGGATCCTCAAGCTCAAAACTGGTCGCGTTCGTTCTCTCGAGAGCCCATGGCTGCAAATGCTTGGCAATTTCGACGCTCATCGTTTGAAACGGGTTTAGGACTTTGAAGCCCGGGGGAGCATTTTTGCCTGGTTGATCCTGCCCTGCGTACATGCCCACCCATTGCTCTTCCCAGCCAGGCGGAGCTGTTGATGGTTTCGACGGGGGCGCATCGGTCTGCGCAAATGCGGCGGATACTAAAACGATTGGCATGGCAAGGAGAATGAGTCGAATCAGCGCTTTACTGCAGGTCCTGCTCATGATGGATACCCCCCTCCCTTAGGTCCGCTCGCAACTGCAACCAACACTCTCATTTGAGCATCCCTGAACTCACATCAACCGCGGCTCATGGCCAGATTCAAGCCCACCACACTCGCCGCCATGATCCATAATACATCGTCTGAAAGGATGAATGCGGCACACGTATCACGGAAATAGTAACACGTCAATAATAATGTGGATTGGGGAGGGAAAAGGCTTTAGGAATGAGTGGGAGAAGCGCAAGTTCGTGGATTTGAAATTTCGCCGCAGCCGTCGGAAATGCTCCGCACTGAAAAACTTGGACTGAGCATGTTGCATGGTCAGAGAGGTGGATGTACAGTATCGGTCAACTGGGGAGTCAAAAAGGAAATCCCGGCTCAGTTTGATTCGGGCTTCCGCTCCAAAAACGCGACAATCTGTGGAGGTTCTCATGCGATCCAAACGTCAGTCGAGATTCATGCTTTGGGCAGCGGTTACCATCCTTGCCTTGGCCGGACTCAGGATGTATGCGCAACCCGGCGCGACCGATGATACGCCCACGAATTCTTTGCCAAACCCTTATAAGGCCATCGATCACTGGGTGAAGCCTCCCCAGGGATGGGTAATGGGCGCCGTGGCATCCGCGGCGATTGATCGCTCCGGAAACATTTGGCTGCTCCAGCGCTGCGGCGGGACCGACTGCTACGGCACGACCGAGGATCCCGTCATGGAATTTGAACCCTCCGGCAAGTACCTCAAGAGCTTCGGGGGCGGATATTTTAACAATCCCCACGGTTTTGCGATGGATAAAGAAGGAAACATCTGGGTCACCGATATTGAAATAAAAGCTGGAAAGGGTATGACGGCCACCAAGTTCAGCCAGGACGGAAAGGTCCTGATGACGCTCGGCAAACCCGGAATTGCGGGCAACGGCCCGGATGAATTCGATCAGCCATCGGCAATCGCCATCGCTCCCAATGGCGACATTTTCATCGCGGACGGGCATGGCGCGAACGGCAACGAGCGAATCGTGAAGCTCACGAATGATGGAAAGTTTATCAAGGCGTGGGGAAAGAAAGGGGATGGTCCCGGCGAGTTCGCCGGCCTGCACTGCCTCACATTTGATAATAAAGGGCGGTTGTTTGTCGGAGACCGCAGTGGCTCTCGAATTGAGATTTTCGATCAGGAGGGCACCTTTATCGCGGAATGGAAACAATTCAGCCGGCCGAGCGGGATTTACATCGACAAGAAGGACACAATCTACGTCGTTGACGCGGATTCGAACTCGAAAAGCCACCCTGGCTGGTTGAGAGGGATGAGAATCGGCAGCGCCAAGGATGGATCGGTCAAGTACTTGATCCCAGATCCAAATACGGATCCAAATTTCTTCGCATCAAGTGCGGCGGAGGGTGTAATCGTGGACGCCAAGGGTGTCGTGTACGGCGCCGAGGTCGGGCCCAAAGATCTGAAGCGATACATAAAGCAATAAAATTACAAACCACGATCTGCGTGGAAAACAATCCGGATACTGCTGCAGTTAGGAATGCGGCACGATTGTGATTCGAAGCTACGCGGACAGTTCAGAACTTATTCAAGCCCTCCGTGAGCACGATCGTTGTTCCCCAGGGATCCGTGAGTTCGGCGCTGGCGTAACTCTTGTGACGCGTCTTGCTGTACGGCTGGTCGAGCTTTACCCCGTTAGCTTCCAGCTGCTTACAGAACGCCTCCAGGTTTTTCACCTCGAATCCTACGTGGTCGAGCGCGCGTCCCTTGGTCGGGACGACGGGGCTCGTAGAATTTGAAAATTTCAGTTCCACGCCGGGAAGGTTTCCAGCGATCACTGGATCGTTTGGCCGGGGTACCGGGTCAGAGAACGATTTCGACCCAAACGTTTTTGCATACCAGGCTTGGGCTGCGGTCGCTGACGATCCGGGAAGAAAAAAATGAATGTGGTCGGGCGCAATCGACCCGGTAAGGGGTGACGGGCCAGGCAGGTTCGGAAGGCCAATCGCTGCTGTGGTTCTCGAGGAATCTAGGATCTCCACCTTCACGCCATCGGGAGAATACACGTTGCCCCAGGACGATCCATTGGCATCCGGCCCCCTTGTGCCCGCTTTGGGATCCGTCTTCACGCCCGCGGCGATGAGTTTTGCCGCCAGCTCCGCGCCATCGGGCACATGGAATCCGATGTGGTTGATAACCGATCCGACCGTCTCGCCGGATGGGTTACCCTGACTGAGAAAAACAAAGACGCCGGGAAATTTCATTGCGTCCACCCCGTCGATCTTTACGGAGGTGCCACCCATCATCGTCCAGAACTTCTTTGCAGCGTCGACGTCCCGGACAATCGTGTACCACTGGGCCATCGACACGCCATCTGCATTCGGAGGAAGAAGGCGCGCGCGCGTTACCGCATTAGGCAACAGCACGAGAACAAGCAAGATCCCAAGAGTTTTTTTCATGGAGGATTTCCTTTTGGGTCCGAAGATGGCGGCATAGTACACCCGTCTGGCTTGTTTGCGATAGCGCAAAGCGATTTTCTTCTGCCGAGGAACGCACGGCGCGCCGTTCAACCAGGCGAGTAGAGGAATTCTATCGCATCGGGAGCGTTGGCTCGCTATGATGCGAAGCCCGGCGAAGGGTGTGCTCGTGCTGGATTAGTAGAAGAGCATCCTGCGCGATCCTGTCGACCGCATCCGACCCGCAGGTGCCGCACCGACCGTGGATATCCAAATCGATTTGCGACACACAGCTAACGCAGAACCACTGTTTCTCCATTGGCTCCCCCCGTCTGCCACTGGCGCTGAGATGCTGAAACCTGCCATGGAAACAGAGCAATGACGGGACCAAGACAGCGGTGAGAACGGCTATTCTTGACGATCTGTGTTCTGTAAGTGACGGGTAACCCAGCCGGAAACGCTAAACTTATCCCGGACTCGAATTTGAGGTCTTGAAGTGGGGTTCCATGCCGAACCGCAAGAGAACTGAAGCCTGTAAAAAGTTCCACTCAAACCCATTTCTTACGTCTTGGTGACGCACAAAAAACACAGAAGCCACGCGGGGTCACCGGATGCGCTCCCGCGTGAAGCGCTCTCACCCGGCAGAATTGGGACACAGCCGGCAGAATTTTCCCTCAGGGTGGGCAACGCCTTCTTCATCAGGGCAGCCGATAAGGACCCCGGTGGCGATCACGGATCCGGCGCAGTGCTTCTTAAGAATGGCCGGAATCTCGCCGGCACCGATCCATATTTCGACCTCACAACTAATCCCGAAATCTGGGTTTCTAGCGGGGCATCCTATATATAATCGGTCGTCGAAGTGGTCCTTCACGATCATTTGAGTCGTGGCTTGAATTGGGCGTAGGACTATGTGCGTCTCTATTTGAAAGGGGCGGAGGTTCCAAGTGGCGTCAGTGTTCTCACATGCAGTGGCGGCACTCAGCATTGGGGCTTGCTTCTACACACCTCGGATTCCAAAACGTTTCTGGGCGATTGGCGCGCTTTGTTCCGTCGTTCCTGATCTTGATGTCATTGGATTCCAGTTCGGCGTCCGATACGGTGATTTTTGGGGCCATCGTGGGTTCACGCACTCGCTTTTCTTCGCCGCACTCATAGCCGTAGCAGCAATTGGAATCGCGTTTCCCCGCGGATTCCCCACGGTAAGCCGATTTTATATCTGGACATATTTCTTTCTTGCTGCAGCGAGTCATGGTTTGCTGGATGCCATGACCGATGGAGGTCTCGGGGTCGCATTCTTTGCACCTTTTGATAATCAGCGCTATTTTCTTCCGTGGACTCCGATTCGAGTATCACCAATCGGGATTGGACGTTTTTTTTCGGCTCGCGGCCTTGCTGTCCTCCAGTCTGAACTGCTTTGGATTTGGTTTCCCGCAGGGTTGCTGGCAGTTTCCGCCTGGATCATACGCCGACGCAACCTTGCCACCTCTGACGTTTAATGCTGGATTTCTCGGATCAGGACGGGGGATGGTGCGAGATTCGGGTGGACAACCCTTGTCCCTGATCAATTATGACTATGCGTACCACGCAAACGCGATTATCGGCGGCCTGGAAGAAAAGCTGCTCGTGACCAGCTTGGGGGGTTAATTGGGTTTTTATTAGAAGAGAAGTGCGCCGAAGACGGCGCCCATGACGAAGCCGGTCATGGTGTTGGCGGCGCGGTCGGCGGCACGATCTGCGCGGTCCTCGGCGCGCTCGATCTGATGTTCGCGATCACGTTTCTGTTCTTCCGCCTTCGCGGCATAGAATTGGGAGAGTTCGCGATCTTTAGTTGTGCCCTGGCCCAGCATGTACATGTCGGTCACCGTGCGCTGTGCCGCATAAATACCGGCGTCGGCGGCCTTGCGCAGCCACAAAAATGCCTGATTGTAGTCCTGAGGTACGTCGCGGGTGCGTCCCTGGTAGTAGATCAGGCCGACAGCAGTCTGGGCCATGGGGTCCCCGTCCTTGGCGGCAACCAGGTAACAGCCGAAAGCAGCTTGCTCGAGGTCGAACATGAGGGCGTTTTGGCCGATGCGCATGGCATCGGCGGAGGACAGGTTCGAAGAGGTGTCGCAAGTGGTTTGCGGGATGGTGGCGGTCCAGTGTCCGGAGGCGCCACCAGGGTTGTTAGGTGCGCTCCAGATTACGGCTCCCGAGTAGGTATCGCCCTTGCGGACGCCCTGGTAGACGGCAGAATTTCCATCGGTGAGGTCGGTGCGGCGGATGGTGAGTTCGCCCGGATCGGAACGAACGATGGTGAGTTTGGCGCGAACTGGAGTTTGCGTAAACCAGGTTGCGGAACCATTCGGGCCGTCGAAGGTCCAAGCGCCGTTGCAGGGACCGTTCCCCTCACACTCGATCAAGTGCAGAGGCAATCCTTGGGCGGTTGATGCGGCGGCGTCGGTCGAGTTCGGTGCGGCGGAACTCTGCGTGGCGCCCGGCATGTTCTGGAACACGGCGGACCAGTTTCCGGCAGCGCCCGAATCCCTCTGAACGGTCCCGGTCACGCTGTTGCCGTGAATCATGCCGGAATAGGTGGCGGAGCGGCCCGAGGCGTCAACGCGGCGGATGACGATCTTGTCCTGAGACAGGGTATCTATGGTGAGTTGGGTGCTGGTGTCAGAGGCAACTGAGCCAGTGGTTCCATCGAATGACCAGGTAGACGAGTAGTTGGGCTTGGGTTGGAGGCAGGACTGGTCGGTCGATTCACAGACGAGCAGGCGCGTGGGGCTCGGTGCCTCGGTTTGGGCGATCATCGGGGCCGCGATGAAGAAGCAAAAAATCAATATCGCCCGGTGGACTGAGAATGGTGCTGGACTGGCGATCCGGAAAATCATGTTGAATTCTCGCGACCTGACTCTCTAGTGCCCAGCTATGGACCGACCGGCTCGGCGACGTCCTTACTTTGCGGGATGCCGCCTGTACAGTTCCCCGAGGCGTTGCCTTCATCGACGCTGGTTATGGTCAGCTGGCATACCTCGGTTTTCTTGGTCATCGGCTGCCCGGTTTTCGGATCGTTGAGTCCAATATTAACACTGCGGATTATCCGGAAGCGGTCGCCGACTTTGACGCCACCTGTCGAGCCCTCATTGATGTAAACGCTGCCACCGGCGATTCCGGCGACCAGGGCGGCCGAGGCTTTGGGACCGGGCGCCGAGGACAACGTGCCGGAGAGCTTGGCCGCTAGGTCGGCGGAAACGGAATCGATGGCCTTGGTAACCTCGTTGGTTTCTATCACTTTGGGGTCGTCGCCTTGAACCGTCTGACTCGCGGGCTTACGGATAGGGCCAAACACGACGGGAGCGTGCTGAGTGACGGTGGCGATGGTGGCATGGTCCTCAAACGACGACGAGGGTTGGGCGAGGATGGCGGCGGTTTCAACGTCGAGCATGCGCGCGTGCGCCTGCAGAATGACCGTGCCGACGGCGGTGGTGGTGCTGTCGTTCTTCTGGTTCTGCGTGGTGTAACTGGCCGCATCGACCTGCACCATGATAATTTGTCCGACGCCGGCGATTTTTCCGATACGGGCGGCAGTGTCGGGCGAGGAGCGGTCACTGTTCTGGAAATTCTGCTCCTTAATGATTTTCTCGATGCTCTGGCGGTCGATGACAGCCACACCCGGGCGTCCCGCGAATTTCTCGACGAGGCCATCGGAAACGCGATTCTCAAGGTCTGCGAATTTGCTATTTGCAGGCAGGAAGGCGATGTGCCTGACCGTCTGGGCCCGGGCATTGAGGCAATGACAAAGCAGCAGAAGCGCCGTAGCTCGCCCCAGCCCTTTCGCCATACCCCCACGCGGTTGAATGTAGTTGAGTAGGCGATTCCGGCGGAACATGGACTAGACCAGGATTCTCGATTTGGAAACCAAACCCGCGTATTCTAATGTCCCTTGTATCCGAGACGCAAGAAATTTGTGACCCGAGCAGCTCCCGACCGGCAGCTGGGTTCCGACGGTGCCCGCGTCCCCATAGCCCGGCTTTCAGAACTTCCGGGCCTGCTGCTCGACAGCGCCGAAGATGCTTTCCGTCGGACGGTCAGCCGTGCTACCTTCCGGGATACGCTAGGACCTATCCACTTCTCAATCGGCTGGACATAAGATGCTTTCATGGATTGCGCGCCATTTTGGAGAGGAATGTAGGCTTTAAGACTGGGTCACTTACAGGAGGAAACATGAGGATACTGGCGATTAGCTTAGTCGTGTTGGGTGTGATTCTTTCCATTCCCTTCGCGCACAGCCAAAACAATGCGCGCCCGACCATCGCAAACGAAGAGGACTTCCACCGCGCGATGAAGGAGCTTTCCAACTGGGGACGATGGGGAGCTGACGACGAACTCGGCGCCGCCAATTTGATCACGCCCGCGAAACGCAAGCAGGCCCTGGCTTTGGCGACGCAAGGTCTGCCCATTTCACTGGCGCACGATGTCGCCCAGGAAATAGCCGCGGATGCGCCCAACATTCTAGTGCGCACTCTCGGTGATGTCGCCGAGACGGGAACAACCGATCGATACCAGTATACGGGCACGTATCACGGCGTAGTTCATAGCCATCTGGACGCCGTGGATTGCCATGTCATGGCTGACGGCAAGGGGTATAACGGCCGGCTCATGGAAGACATCAAGGCTACAGGCGGCTGCCCGAAAGGCAATATCAATGCTCTGAAAGATGGCGTGGTGACGCGAGCTGTCCTTTTCGACGCGACGCGCCTGCCGGGGAAGGCCACTGCTCAAGGATGGCTCGAACCGGGAACGGCAGTCCACCGGGAAGACCTTGAAGCCCTGGAGAAGTTGGAGCACGTAAAAGTGTCTGCCGGCGACGTCATCCTTCTTTACACCGGCCGTTGGAAGCGCCGCGCGGCACTGGGTCCCTGGTCTCAAACCATTGGTTTCGCCGGCTATCACGCTGACGTAGCCTACTTCATAAAAGAGCGGGGCGTTTCCTTCATCGGAAGCGATGGACCGACGGATGTCATGCCCACGGGCTTTCCACCGGCCATCCGTATCCCGGTTCATCAATTGTCGCTTGTGGCGATGGGTGTGGATATTTTCGACAATCTGGATTTTGAAAGAGCCATCGACGAGGCGAAAAAACTCAATCGTTATGAATTTCTCTTCTCGGCAGCGCCGCTGCGGATCGATAAGGGAACAGGATCGCCTCTCAATCCGCTGGCGATCTTCTGAAGTGGCAAACGCACTGAAACGTGGGGGAGGCTACTTAGGAGATTCAAACTCTAAGTCTGAAGTTCGCGCGTGGCGAAATCTCACCTGCGCTTTGAGGCTGCTTCGGGAGTGAAAATGCCGGAAACGGGTTCCAAGAATTGAATGGCAAACCCTCTGGACTTGTCCGGCCGGCGATCCACGCGCACGATCCGCGCAGAAAATTTCTTGTTCATTGCTCCGGGATCTTTGGAATATGGGCAAGTGACATCCAGGCGCAGTCCCGCGGAGAAGACTTCCTGTCCCAGAAAATATAACCCAGTGCTCGAAATGCTTTCTGTGTGCGTTGCAAAATCGAGACGATATCCTGTGATGCCATTGCCGAGGATCCGTATGGGAAGCTGTACGCGCGCGCGCTCGGCAATGCGGCGTTCGCGTTCTAGCGCGACTGCCGTCTCCACTGTCAGCGCCGTTGCGCTCTCGATCGATGGGGAATTGGCAGGTTTTCCGCCCAGGTAGTCCAGGTCTGCGGGAACCTTCCAGAGGGGATTCGCAGCTCCACGCCCCAGCGTTTCGTTGATTACCTCATTGACAGGTGAAAGGACTTCGGGATCCCACCGCTCGAGTTCAATGGCTGAGTTGCGGCAAATCCTCAGTAGTTCCAAAAGGTCGTCCAGCTTGAATCCGTGTTCGGCAGCGATGCTTCCTTGCATGCAGACCCATTGATCGATCAAAGAGTAGTTACCTCTTACCATGGCTTGCGCGCAGGATTCATACCACGTGGTTACGCAAGTCAGGAGCTCCTGATCCTCAAGCCGTGAGAATTCACAATTCTGTGACCCGCGAACGCTCGCTGCGGTGTAGTTGGCAAAATTGGCGAGACGCAGCCGCTGACTAGGCTCCAACGGTTCACGCTCACTGCTAAAAAAGCCTGGGGTGCTTTGTGGTTGTAATCGATCCAATTATAGATCCTTCCTGAAAAGACAACATTGTCTTACGCCCAAGAGGCGTCTGATTGCATTCGTAGGATAGCTGGGCATTTAAGGTAGGGCGATGGGCGATCGGACCTATTTTTTCTGAAACGTTGGTAATGGTACTGAGGTTTGCGTGTCGCAATTCGAGTTGAAGTTAGACGGCGATCACAAATTGGGCCGCGCCATTCCAACAGCGCTGCGGGAATCGGCAAAGCTCCTACCCGCGCTAACGCCCTTGCTGGTCGGCAAGCGGCAGCTGGATGGTCACTCGATCCTCGCTTCCCACTGTCCTCGTAATATGGCCTTTTCCAGTCAGGTCTTCGGCAAGTTCAATGTGCCCCGGTTCCAGAGAAATCTTCTTGCCACCTGCGAGCTCTATTTCCCCTCGGCCACTGAGCGTGATCACGTACTGGCGACGCGGCGCGGGATGCCAATCATTCACCCTGCCTGGCGGCGTCCGGTGGATCTCGGCGCCCGTGACCTTCAACATCTCAGAGACCTCATTGAGGCGGTCTCCGGTGAGCGGGATTTCGATGTCCTCGGCATGCGTTTGACCGTCCGGGCCGGTGTAGAGCCGGGTCACGACCACCGGCTTGTGCGTCTGAGCCGCGACCTCATCAGGGTCGATGCCTACCCTCGATACCAGAACCATCAATCCCACCAAACCAACGGCGACTAGCAACCGTGTGGTTGATCTCATGGAAACCCTCCTATCCCGTTTTTTCATGATGCAGGCCTCGCTGAAATACCTGCCACTTTCGAAGCGAAGATATCACAAGTTTAAGAGGGCTGTGCGGATCGGGTGGCATCGGCTCAGCGATTCTTGCGGTTCCGCCCAACTTCAATCGCCAAATAAACGACCACGACGACATTGAGGAGCAGCACGATGAGTCTCGGCGAACTGATTCGCCTCGTGAGCTCATAGACTTCCAGCGGGATAAAAGAAGAGGTGACGATAATCGTGAAGTACTCCGCCCAACGCTTGCGCAGTAACAGACCAGTGCCTTCGGTGAGCAGGAGTGCTGAGTAAAAGAAGGTGCCCACGCTGAGTTCTCTAAGTTTCCGAGCGTCAAGGATCGAAAACTTTTCCAGCAGTCGGTGGAAGTAGCGATTATTGGGATCGACACGAAAGATATTTACCCAGCGTTCGACTTCGAAGGCCATGTCCTTGTGCAGGAGCTTGACGGCGCCGATGCCGACCGCGAACAGAACCAGCCCCTTGAAAAGTTTGAACGCTGCAATTAACCGCATGCCAGCTGGCATGGCAGCATGGCCGGCTCTTGGCTTTTGTTGCTTGTGGCGAAGTGAAGTCACAAGGTCATTTCGGATTATATAGTCGAAGTGCCCTTCAGGCAGCCAACGATGCATTGGAGGGGCACCAACGGCTGCAAAGGAAAGTACCACCCACGTGGCATTGCCTCGAGTTGTCCCTGGAGCAGACCTAGGCCGGCGGGCCGTGTTGCACTCGCGGGTTTCGACACTGCATCACGACCAAGACCCTGAAGTTCAATCCAGAGTGAGTCATGAATACTGTCAACAACCCCGCTGGCCGCCCGTCGCTCCGATTTGACTGCGCAGAACAGACACCGAGGATGAGAGACATGCCGTCGGAGATGCAAGCGGATATTGCTCTCGACGCAAACATACCTGCGACATGCGACGAGATGGGGTGATTCAATTCGGGTCACTTCCGCCTGTCATTTGTAAATATATTTGAAAAGTGTCACGCAATGTGCCATCATCCGCCGCACATGCCATTCGCAATGCCTTTGCGAGGGACCCCATGAAATCTAAAAGAAACGCGTTGCCAGCGGCATTGCAAGCGCGCGGCGTGACGCGGCGTGAATTCGCAAAATTCTGCAGCTCGATGGTTGCTACGTTGGCTCTGCCCCCCCGGTATTTTTCGGCCGTCGAAAAGGCCCTCAGTCAGACGACCCGCCCCGTTCTGGTGTGGCTTGAATTCCAAGATTGTGCGGGCAACTCAGAATCGATGCTGCGCAGCAGCAACCCCACCGTCACGGAATTTGTTCTCGATCTTCTGTCCTGGGAATATCACGAACTCATCATGGCTGGCGCGGGCAAGCAGGCGGAAGATGCGCTCGAACGTGTTGTTCGCGAGCACGCGGGCGAATACATCGCCGTGGTGGAAGGCGCCATCCCGATGGCGGACGGCGGCGTCTACTGCACGATCGGTGGAAAGACCGCCTGGAAATCGCAAAACACGTTTGCGGCAGCGCGGCGGCAAACATTGCCGTGGGCGCCTGCGCCTGGGACGGCGGGCTGGTTCGCTCGAACCCAAACCCGACGGGCGCTCTAGGACTTCAAGAAGCGGTGCCGGGGCTGAAGAACCTGATCAACTTGGGAGGTTGCCCTCACAATCCCGCGAATACTGCGGCGGTCCTGGTGCACTACCTGACTTTCCATGAAATGCCCGCGCTCGATCAATACAATCGGCCCCTGTTCGCATACGGCAACATCATTCACGACCAATGTGAGCGCCGTGCTCACTACGATGCGGGCCGTTTTGTTGAAGAATGGGGCGATGAAGGTCACCGCAAGGGTCATTGCCTCTACAAGATGGGCTGCAAGGGTCCTGAAGCAACGTACAACTGCCCGACCGTCCGCTGGAACGATGGGACCAGTTGGCCCGTAAAATCGGGCCACGGATGCATCGCCTGCGCATCACATCGCTTCTGGGATACCAAATCGCCCTTTTACGAGCGGCTTCCATCGGTGCCAGGGTTCGGCGCGGACGTCGACGCCGGGACGCTCGGCCTCGTGCTGACGGGTGGCATGGCGGCGGCTCTAGGCTTGCACGGAATCGCCAGCGCGGCGCGCGCGCAAATGCGCCCCATCGGTGAAGAGCCGCGGGGCGGCCCCACAGAAATCGCCAAAGGCAGCACTGTCGTCGAGCGGGAAGGGCCGCCGGAGAAACCATCGTAGTCCGAATTTTGGCTCCGCGGCGGGAGCTGGCTGGTTGCGACCGCGGACAGGCCCCTGGAATTTCATTACGTGAATGACATGTTCGGTCCGGATGCGCCCCGAGTGTGCATGAGATAAACGCACGGGAAGGCCCGTGGGCTTCCTGCGGGCGCGACAGGATGAAAGCAGTGCCGAAACCTACTTCGCCGGCATCGGCCCTCGCTCGGCTTCCAAAACTGGGGCTGGTCCGCACCTATGTGTGGGAGAAGCCGGTTCGCATCTCTCACTGGCTGATGTTCTTCGCCTTCATCGCGCTCTCCTTCACCGGGCTGTACATGCATCGCCCCTTCTTGCTTACTTCGGGGCGGGCCTCCTTCCTGATGGCCAGGATGCGGTTCATTCATGTGGTCTCGGGATTCGTGCTGATCGCCGCGATCGCGCTTGCGCTTCTACTGGTTTTTCAAAGGCAACTTCTGGGCGCGCTGGTCGTCCTACGTTCCCATCCACCGCAAGCAATGGGAGGGCATGGGAGCGATGCTCGAGTTCTACCTGTTCATGCGCTTCGATCCCGGCCGCCGCGTGGGCCACAACCCTCTGGCCGCATTTTCATACGCGATCATCTATCTGCTGATTCTGGTCGAGATTCTGACCGGGCTCGTTCTTGTACAGTCAGGTGTTGGGGAATCCTGTCTTG
This sequence comes from Terriglobia bacterium, assembly GCA_963705015.1. GTDB lineage: Bacteria > Acidobacteriota > Terriglobia > Acidiferrales > UBA7541 > Palsa-360. The sequence continues at coordinate 1,221,365 of CAVPIN010000002.1, read as the reverse complement.
CATCAGTTCACCGACTGGCTGCCGCTGCTGATCTCCGTATCCTATCTGCGCCTCATCCACTATTTTCTGACGTTCGTGTTCTTCGCCTTCATCCTGTTCCACGTTTACGCTTCGGTACTCGTTTCGCTCGAGGAAGAAAATGGGCTGCTGGACAGCATCTTCTCCGGATGGAAATTCGTGCCTGCCGGTGAGTTGCGCCATGAGATCGCGGAGATCCCGGAGGCCCGGCGCTTCGCCAAACGCCACGAGCTTGCTGCCGAGCGGGCACGCCCGAGGAAGTGCGCGCGGGAGTGCCGCCCAAACCCCGCCCCGGTCCCGGCCCGGTGGCGCTGTTCCGCAACTGGATCAGTTACGCGGGCACGGGCATTGTCGCGGTCGGTGTGCTCGTCTTTGCCGTGCTGATGGCCTACCACACCATCGGAGGCGGCGCGCTCGCTCAGCCGTATGGCGATCTGGTGATCTTCTTCCTGCCGCCCGTATTTATCTTTGCCGGCATCGCGGTGGTTTTAGTGGGCATGTACTTTCAGTGGATCCGGTGGCGGATGCACAAGCCGCTGTCGTTCGCGCGCTATCCCAAGTGGGACCTCAATCTCGCCGCGGAAAGAAAGGCTCTGCTGAGCGTGGCGATCGGAGCGGCGATCATTTCGGTTCCGGCGATTTATGGAAGTGGCCAGGCCTATGTCTACACGGACGCCGTGCCGTTCTGCGGCGCCGTTTGCCATTCGATGACGCCGGAGTACACCACCTACTCAGCATTCGCCGCACGCCCACGTGACCTGCGCGCAATGCCACGTCGGACCCGGCGCGACGGGATACCTCGCAGCGAAGATTCGCGGAATGACGGAACTTGTCGAGACCATGCAGAACGAATATCCGCGGCCGATTCCGGCGCCCATTACAGCCCTGCATACGATCCAGGGCAATTGCGAGGAGTGCCATTGGCCGTCGAATTTCTTCGGCGCACGCGAAGTCCATCGACGTGCACTTCATGTCCGATGAGCAGAACACGCGCTGGGAAATCGACCTGTCGGTAATCGTTGGCGGGGGCACGCCAGCGCAAGCCCCGGAAACAGGAATTCACTGGCATATTGCGAACAAGGTCGAATATGTCGCCAGCGATCGGCGAGAGGCAGAACATTCCGTGGGTGCGGTCAGTGGATCGCAGGACCGGCATAGCGGAGGTCTATACCTCGCAGGCGTCAGCCATCCGCGCGCCTCCTGCCGGCGAGATTCGAACCATGGATTGCGTCGATTGCCATAACCGTCCGACCCACATCCTGCACTCGCCGGACCAGAGCGTGGACGCGGCGCTGGCCGATGGCCGCGTCGATCCGTCGCTTCCGTTCATCAAGCAGCAAGGCGTGGCGGCGCTGACGGCGAGTTATGCGAGCCGGGAGCAGGCCATGCAGGGAATCGAAAGATCTTCGGACGGGTATTATCAGAAGACCTACCCTCAGATTTACGCGGGCAAGCGGCAAGCGATCGACGGCGCCATCGCGTACCTGCGAGAAAACTTACGATCAGAATTTCTTCCCGGCGATGAAAGTTCGGTGGGATACGTATCCCACCAACGACCGTCATTTCGACTCGGTGGGCTGTTTCCGCTGTCACGACGGCCAGCACAAGAGTGTGCAAGGAAACGTCATCCCCTCCGATTGCGACACCTGCCACAAGATTCTGAGACAGGGAAAGACCGGAAGCGTGCAATTCGCTACCGGGGCAAAAGGATTGGAGTTCGTTCACCCAGTCGACATCGGTCCGATCATCGGCGTCGCAGCCGTGCAGTTCATGCCATACGGGCGGGCCGCTGTGATCGATCTAACTTGCCTCACGGAGGAACTTATCCGGGATGTGGAGTTGAGAACAGAGGATGCGGACGACCCAAATTCCTGGCTTTACAGCAGGTGAATCACCGGACGACGCGCGCGCGAGCGCCGCGCCCCAGACTTCAGGATCAAAGCAGCTTAGGGGGTACATATGAGTGGAGCTCGAGCGTTGCGGGTCATTGCTTTCATGTCGATCTCGATCGGTGTCGGTATCCTCAGCCACGCGGCATGGGGATTCGTCGCCTTCGGGATCCTTGTCTTGATCGACAGCTTTATCTTCAAGAGTGAGCCGCCTGTGCCGTCCGAGTCGCCCAATGGAAACGGACTCGTAGGATCGTTCCAGGATACGAAATCGCCCTGGCGATTCGATTCCGACGGCGCTGCGGCCCGCGGCGAATGTCGCAGGGGAGGAGATCGTGCAGTTCGCGGCGGGGGAGACGGCGAGAGGACGAGTGCTCAGGCGGCCGGGAGTGTCGTGCATCACGAGATTAGGACGATGACGATGCGGAGCCGGACCAGCAGGTTGCTGGATCGTCGCATAGACTAGGGAGGACGACATGGCGCGGATTGTAGTGGATCCTGTTACGCGTATCGAGGGGCACCTGCGTATCGAAGCTCAGGTGGACGGCGGATTCATAACGGATGCCTGGAGCTCGGGAACGATGTTCCGCGGAATTGAATTGATCCTTCGCGGGCGGGATCCGCGGGAGGCCTGGATCTGGGCGCAGCGGATCTGCGGCGTGTGCACGATGGTCCACGCGCTGGCTTCGGTCAATGCAGTCGAGGATGCGCTGGGGATCGAAATTCCCGATAACGCCCGCCTGATTCGCAACATCATTGCAGCGACGCAGACGATTCAGGATCACGTGGTGCACTTCTATCATCTGCACGCGCTCGATTGGGTGGATGTCGTCTCGGCATTGAAGGCCGACCCGGCCAAGACATCGCAGCTCGCGGAATCGATCTCCGACTGGCCCCTGTCGAGCGCGAAATATTTCAAGGGCGTTCAGGAGCGCGTCAGCGCCCTGGTGGCGAGCAGACAACTGAGTCTTTTCGGCGCGGGCTACTGGGGGCACCCCGCCTACCATCTTCCGCCCGAAGCGAACCTCCTGGCCGTCGCGCACTACCTGGAGGCGCTTCAATTCCAGAAGGAGTTTATCCGGATTCATGCGGTGCTCGGCGGCAAGAATCCCCATTTGCAGACGTTTCTCGTCGGAGGCATGGCCACTTCGCTTGACCCGAATGAACCCAACGCCACCGTGAACCCGGAACGCATCGATTTCTTGCTGGAAGTCGCAAAATCCGCGCAGGCGTTTGTAAGTCAGGTATATATTCCGGACGTTCTGGCAGTTGCGAGCTTCTACCCCGATTGGTTTGGGCGCGGCGAGGGACTCGGAAATTTCATGTCCTACGGCGCCTACCCGCAGGGAAGCATCAAAGATCCGGCGAATTTCTTCCTCCCTCGAGGCATCATCCTCAATCGCGATCTTTCCAAAGTCTACCCGGTCGATCCGGACAACATCACCGAGTACGTGGCGCATTCCTGGTACGAGTATTCGGACGGAAACCAAACCGCGAAACACCCGTATGAAGGGGAAACGAAACCAAAGTACACGCGGTCCCAAGCCTCCCTATGAATTTCTCGAAGTGGACCAGAAGTATTCCTGGCTGAAAGCGCCCCGCTATCAAGACAAACCGATGGAAGTTGGCCCGCTGGCCCGGTTCCTGGTGGCCTACGCCTCCGGCAACCAGGAGGTTAAAACGCTGGTCGATTCGACGCTGGCAAAGCTGAAGGCTCCGGCGACGGCGCTGTTTTCAACGCTGGGCCGTATCGCGGCGCGCGCACTTGAAACGCAACTGCTCGCGAATCACATTGTGGGATGGATTCAAGAACTTGGAAACAATATTGCCACGGGAAATGTGCGCATTCACAACGGGCAAGCGTGGGATCCCAATTCCTGGCCGCAAACATCACGCGGATTTGGTTTCTACGAGGCCCCGCGCGGCTCTCTGGGGCATTGGGTAGAGATCGAAAATAAGGCCATCAAGAATTATCAGGCAGTGGTGCCCTCGACCTGGAATGCGGGCCCGCGGGACGCCCACGGCCAGCGCGGCGCGTACGAAGCTGCGCTGATTAAGACGCCGGTCGCGGATCCGGAACGGCCGCTTGAACTTCTGCGCACCATTCACTCGTTCGACCCGTGTCTCGCGTGTGCCGTCCACGTGGTCGATGCCCGCGGGCGGATGCGCGCTCGTGCGCACGCGTGAGCGGGAGAAAATTGTTCAGCCCGTGCAAAAAGTAGCGCGGGGCAATAGCAAATTGTTTTGCCGTCAAGGATATGAAATGCGCGCTTCGGTGCCTTCAGATACGGTGGTGGTAGGAGTCGGCAACTCGATCCTTTCGGATGACGGCGTCGGTGTGCATGCGGCGCGACTGTTGGAAAGTGACCCGAGAGTTCCCGCGTCTGTCACGATCCTCGACGGTGGCACGATCGGTCTCGAACTTTTACCGTATGTTTCAGACGCATCTCGAGTGCTGTTCCTCGATGCGGTGAACTCGGGCAGCGCGCCCGGGACGCTAGCCCGGATGACGGGCAAAGAATTGCTCGGCACGGCCGGCGGATGCAGCGCCCATCAGTTGGGCGTTGCCGACCTGATAGCGGCTCTTTTCCTGGTGTCAGCCGTTCCTCAGGAGATCGTTGTGCTCGGCGTGCAGCCTGCCTACACGGATTGGGGCACGACGTTGACTCCCGAACGTCGAGGCTGCGCTCGCGCCTTTGGTCGAAGCAGCCGTGGCGCAGCTACGACTGTGGGAGGAATCGCGGATCGCTCGTTTGGAAGTACGTTCGTCATCGCTGGCACCCGGACAATCCTCGGAGCAAGACATGTCTGGGCCTTGCGATGAAGGAGGCTTCTAATATGTGCCTTGCCATCCCCGGAAAAATCCTGAGCAGCGCGCTGGAGAACGGAATCCGCGTGGGACGAGTCCAATTTGGCGGGATCACACGGGAGACCTGCCTGGACTTTGTTCCCGAAGCGTCGGTCGGCGATTATGTGATCGTCCACGTGGGATTCGCGATCAGTCGGGTGGACCGTGAAGAGGCGGAACGCAGCTATGAGATCGCTCGAATCCATGGGATTGCTCAAGGGTGAACTGGAGTCGGATTTAGAAAATTTGTAGACGGACCGCATCGCACGATGAAGATAAGTTCCGAGGGAATGTATGAAATATTTGGATGAATACCGGGACGAGAAAATTGCCCGTGGAATTGTGGCCGAGTTGGGCCGCCGCGCCACGCGGCCGTGGGTGTTAATGGAGATTTGCGGCGGGACAAACCCACACGCTGATGCGGTACGGCATCGATGAATTGCTTCCCGCCGGGATTGAATTGGTTCACGGGCCCGGTTGTCCGGTTTGCGTCACTTCCCTGGAAACGATCGACAAAGCCATCGAGATCGCCTCGCGCCCCGACGTGACACTGATTTCCTATGGCGACATGCTGCGCGTGCCGGGATCGCGCACCGACCTATTCCACGTGAAGGCCAATGGCGGAGATGTGCGCGTGGTTTATTCTCCCACCGAAGCGCTCAAATTTGCCCGCGCAAATCCCGGGCGCAAAGTAGTCTTCTTTGCCGTTGGTTTTGAAACCACGGCCCCGGCGAATGCCATGGCCGTTTGGCAAGCAAAGCGCGAAGGGCTTAAGAATTTCTCGATGCTGGCCTCGCACGTCCTCGTGCCGCCCGCGATTCGGGCGCTGCTCGGTTCGCGGCGCAACCGCGTGCAAGGCTTCATCGGTCCGGGTCACGTTTGCACGATCATGGGCTATCGCGAATACGAGGATCTTATTCGCGAGTTCCGCGTACCGATTGTTGTAGGCGGATTTGAACCGCTCGATCTTCTGGAGGCGATTCTGATGCTGGTGACCCAGCTTGAGGAAGGGCGCGCGGTGGTGGAGAACCAATATGTCCGGTCCGTGACGTACGAAGGAAACCCGCTCGCGCAGAAAGTATTGGCGGAAGTGTTCGAGGTGTGTGACCGGAAATGGCGCGGCATCGGCGGAATTCCGGAGAGCGGTCTCAACCTCCGCGAAGAATATGCCGAATTCGATGCCGATCGAATCTTTGGGACCGAAGGAGTGACTGCGGACGAGCCCGCGGAATGCATTAGCGCCGAAGTGCTCCAGGGGCTGAAGAAACCCACCGATTGTTCTGCGTTCGGGACGCGCTGCACGCCGGAAAATCCGCTAGGCGCTCCCATGGTCTCCTCCGAAGGCGCTTGCGCGGCGTATTACCAATATCGCCGGCATGGCCTAGTGGCGGCAAAGGATATTCACTGATGGCACAAGAAACGAAACTCGATGTGGCCTTGCATTGCCCGGTTCCGATTGCGGCAGTGGAATCGATCCTGCTCGGTCACGGCAGCGGTGGCCGCATGAGCGGGAATCTCCTTCGAGACGTTGTCCTGCCGGCCCTCCAAAATCCCATGCTCGAACGCTTGGATGACCAGGCCATCGTGAATGTCGGTGAATCCCGAATTGCGTTTACGACCGACTCCTTCGTCGTGAAACCGCTTTTTTTTCCGGGCGGCGACATCGGAACACTGGCCGTGAACGGCACCGTGAATGACCTCGCCATGGGCGGTGCAACGCCCCTTTTTCTAAGCCTTGCACTCATCCTCGAAGAAGGCCTTCCATTCGATACATTGCGCCGAGTCATGGAATCCATTCGCGTCGCGGCCGCTCTAGCGGGCGTCGTGGTGGTCACCGGAGACACGAAAGTCGTGGAAAAAGGCAGCGGCGACGGATTGTTTGTGAACACCTCGGGCATCGGACTCGTCTCATCCGATGTGCGCCTCTCCGCCGATCAGGCACGACCGGGAGATCGCATCCTGCTGAGCGGGACGATCGGAGATCATGGAATCACCATACTCTCCCAGCGCGAAGGTCTCGAGTTTGAAAGCGCCATCGCGAGCGATACGGCGGCGCTGCACACCCTGGTTGCCGAGATGCTTCGCGCGAGTTCGGAAATTCGCTGTCTTCGCGACCCCACGCGCGGCGGCGTGTCGAGCTCGTTGAACGAGATCGCTGCGCGATCGCGCGTGGGAATCGAACTAGAAGAGCAGGCGATTCCGATCCGGGAGGAAGTTCAAGGCGCGTGCGAGATGTTGGGACTTGATCCGTTGTACGTGGCCAATGAAGGCAAGCTGCTCGCAATTGTTGCGCCCATGGCGGCCGAGAGAGTGCTCGAAGCGATGCAACGGCATCCGCTCGGGCCGCGACGCTCGGATCATCGGAACGGTCACGGATTCGCATCCGGGGATGGTCACGCTGCGAACGCGCCTAGGAACTTCGCGAATCGTCGATCTGCTCTCCGGCGATCAATTGCCGAGAATCTGCTGAGGGCGGCCCGATGCACGAGATGGGAATTGCCAATTCGGTGCTCGATGCGGTTCGCGTGGAAACGCGCCGCTTCCCCGGTGGCCACATCTACAAAGTGGGCGTACGGATCGGCGAACTGGCGGGCGTTGACCCGGATGCTTTGAGCTTTTGTTTTGAAGCTCTCGTGCGCGGAACGGAACTCGAGCCGCTCGCGCTCGATATTGAATATTGCCCGCGCCGCAATCAATGCCGGGTCTGCGCGCATTCGTATGCCGCAGCAGGAGAGGATTCGGCATGTCCGGAGTGCGGAATGACGGAATCCCAATTCTTGGGTGGCGATGAACTGGAACTTGCCTACCTGGAGGTCGAAAATGGAGCGTGTGCCGCTGGAACGTAAGGTGCTCAGTGAAAATAACCGCATCGCCGCCGAGTTGCGGGAGCGCTTTGCCGCGCACGATATTCTGTGCCTGAACCTGATTAGCTCGCCCGGCTCCGGAAAAACGAGCCTGCTGGAACGCACCCTCGAAAGCTTCGACCCTCGCGAACGCGTCGCGGTTCTCACCGGCGACATTCAGACGGAAAACGACGCGAAACGCCTGGCGCGCTTTGGGTTTCCCGTGAAGCAAATTACGACCGGCGGGACGTGCCACCTGGATGCCCGGATGATTGAAAAAGCGCTTCTCGATTGGCGCCTGGAAGACATCGATCTGCTGCTGATCGAGAATGTCGGGAACCTCGTCTGTCCATCGAGCTACGACTTGGGTGAGGCCGCCAAACTTGTCGTTCTCAGTGTCACTGAAGGAGAGGACAAGCCGCTCAAATATCCCTCGATCTTTTTTAAGTCGGAACTGCTGATTCTGAATAAGATCGATCTGCTGCCCTATGTGCCTTTTGACATCGCTGCCGCCGAAGAGAATTCGCGGCAAGTTCACCGGGACATGGACATCGTTCGTGTTTCCTGCCAGACGCGCGAGGGACTGACGGAATGGTTTGCTTGGCTGGACCGCAAGCGGGAAAAATCGCGCGTCGCTGCGTCCGCATCCTGAGGCGTCATGCAAGTCCGCAAGGAAATCCATGTGTCCGGGATCGTGCAAGGAGTTGGATTCCGGCCATACGTCTATCGGCTCGCGAAGGATCGAAACCTCGGCGGCAACATCAGCAACACGCCCGCAGGAGTCACCATCGAAATTCAGGGCCCGCCCGACTTGGTCGAGGATTTCGTTTCGCGCCTTCCCGAGGAGGCGCCGGCGCTTGCGCAGATTACGTGCGTGTCTGTTCGTGATGTGCCGTGCAAGCCGGACGAGCGATTTGAAATTCTATCCAGCCATGCCGGCGAGCATGCTAGCGCTCTGATCTCACCGGATGTTGCAGTTTGCGACGACTGTCTCCGCGAGTTATTTGACCCCCAGGACCGCCGGTATCTCTATCCTTTCATTAATTGCACGAACTGCGGGCCGCGCTTTACGATCGTACGCGACGTTCCTTACGACCGGCCGCGCACATCGATGTCGGTATTCGCGATGTGCGACAACTGCCGCGCGCGAATATGAGGACCCGCAAAACCGCCGTTTCCATGCGCAGCCAAATGCCTGCTGGGAATGCGGCCCCCAACTCGAATTCTGGAGCGACCAGGGCCGCCCAATTGAGGCACCCGATCCCATCGAGGCGGCTGTGAAACGCCTGCAATCGGGCGAGATCGTCGCCGTCAAAGGACTCGGAGGATTCCACCTCGCGGTCGATGCCATGAACACTGCCGCCGTGGAACGGCTGCGCCTGCGCAAGCGTCGAATTGAAAAGCCGTTCGCGGTGATGGTCCGCGATTTGGAAACCGCCGCTCAATTCTGCGAGATCGATCCCGAAGCGAGAAGGCTTGTGGCGAGCCGGCAGCGGCCCATCGTGCTCCTGCCAAGGTTAAATGGCGCCCCTTTCGCTGACGCCGTCGCGCCGAACCAGCGCGACCTCGGGCTGTTCCTGCCCTACACCCCGCTGCACCACTTGCTCTTTGCCGCAGGCAAGTTCGCAGCATTGGTGATGACGAGTGGAAACTTGAGCGAAGAGCCGATTGCGATTGACAACCGCGAGGCCGTGGATAGGTTAGGGGGCATCGCTGACTTCTTTCTCGTGCACGACCGGGAAATTCTCCTTCGCTGTGACGATTCGGTGGTTCGTCATTCGGCTGGGAGTCTGCGGCAGATACGGAGATCGCGAGGCTACGTACCTGTGCCCGTCCGATTGCACAAGGAACTTCCGCAGATTCTTGCGGTCGGTGGAGAACTGAAAAACACGATTTGCCTGACCCGCGGCGACAAAGCATTCCTGAGCCAGCATATCGGCGACCTTGAAAACATTGAGAGTTTCGATTTTTTCTGCGAAGCGGTCACCTATCTTTCCAAGATTTTTGAAATCGAGCCGGAAATTATCGCGCACGACCTGCATCCGGACTATTTTTCAACGAAATGGGCTCTTACCCAGAATGGGGCGCGTCTTGTGGGCGTGCAGCACCATCATGCACACATCGCGGCGTGCATGGCGGAGAATCAAATCGATGGACCGGTTATTGGGCTTGCCTTGGACGGCACCGGATATGGCGCCGACGGGCACATCTGGGGCGGAGAAGCGCTGCTCGCAGGGTATGCAAGCTTCGAGCGCGCTGCGCATTTTGCGTATGTGGCGCTTCCGGGAGGCGCCGCGGCAATTCGCGAACCCTGGCGCATGGCCGTGAGCTACCTGGCCCAAACTTTTGGGGAGGACTTCCTTAACCTGGATATCCCCTTCGTCCAAGGACTGGAACGCGGCAAGGCGGAGCTGGTTCTGCGCATGATTACCCATCGGCTGAATTCTCCCCTGACGTCAAGTTGCGGACGTTTGTTCGACGCTGTCGCCGCCCTGATTGGAATTCGACAAACAGTGAGCTATGAAGCACAAGCCGCCATTGAACTGGAAATGTCGGCACGGTCATCGAGCGAAACCGGTGGCTATCCATTCGCCATTCGTCGCCAAGACGGGCGATGGCAGGTCGATGCATCTCCGCTATTCGGCGCCATCGTTGAGGACCTCCGCCGAAAGGTGCGCACGGAAACAATCAGCCGCCGATTCCACAACGGATTATTCGAGACGCAGGCGCGCCTCGCGTGCTTGCTACGAGACGGATCGTCGATCAATCAGGTCTGCCTGAGCGGCGGGACATTCAACAATGTGCTTTTGCTCGATCCTTTGATTCGCAAACTTGAATTCGACGGTTTTGACGTATTTACGCATTCCGCGATTCCCGCAGGTGACGGCGGTCTGTGTCTCGGGCAGGCACTCGTCGCAGCACACGCTACCCCCACCTGAAACGAAAACGCACCATTCCAGGAAAGCTTTTGATACTTGTGCCGAAGTGAAGTCAGAAGGTCATTTCGGATTATATCGTCGAAAAGCCGTTCGGGCAGGCTCACTGATCGGTATCCAAAATAAATGGGGGCTGGGGACGGCCTTCCTGCCTCGCACATTACGAGCAAGACGGAAACAACAGGATTTCTGGAGCGGGCGATGGGAATCGAACCCGCCGCAACACACGGCTAACCTATTGAATCCACTTATCTCTGCGGCTCGATTGAGGTCCACTCGGGTCCACAATCGAGGCTACTTTTTCAACTGCTTCACGGTGCGCTTCACCTACGACGTGCCCGTAAATCTGTAGGGTCGTGCGAGCGTCGGCGTGACGAAGTTGTCGTTGTACGACTTTCGGCGTTGCTCCTGAGTCAAGCAACAGCGCCGTGTGAGTGTGACGAAATGCGTGGAGGCCGCACCGTGGAATCTCTAGCGCGTCGAGAATCGGCCAAAGGCGGTGCTCCACGACGTTGTTGGATGAGGGTGGTCGTTCGTTTCTGGTGACGAACAGGAATCCATCGGGATTCGGTTTCCACTCGGTGCGGTAGTTTTTCAGAATCGTCCACCAAAGCGTCGGGAATGGGAAGTGTTGTCTCGCTTTCCCGGCTCTTCGGGGTCTGAGTCTTCCCGTACCAAGCGGTTCTTCGGATTTGAAGTATTCGCTGTTCGAGGTCAATATCTCCCCACTGAAGTCCCAATGCTTCCCCGGCTCGAAGGCCATCCAACGTGCAGATGCAGAATAGCGTGCGCCAGGGTTCTCCAGCGAAGGCGAGGATTCGCTGAACCTGCTCAATCGTAAAGTGCCGCGCCTCAGACGCGACACCGCGCGGTGGCAGGCGCAGCTTTTTCATATCGATCTGTTCGCAGCTGTAACCCCAATTCCGTGCTGTTGCGAGGATCGTGGAGATTGTTGCGATGACATTCAGGATTGTCTTTCGGGAGACAACCTTCTCCGTGGACCTCTCCGGCATTCGAGTTATGAATCGTTGCTGGTTCTCGACGCCAAATTCGTCCAGACGTAGTTTGCCAACCTCTGGAATGATGTAGCACCTGAGGTGCGAGCGAACCGCTCGCGCAGAGGATGGCTTTTGTGTGGTTAGCACTTCGGTTTCCCACCGTTCGATGAACTCCCCGAACGTAGCCGCACGTCCGGGCCGGTAGTCGAGGCAGTTGATACGGGCAAGGATGGTGGCCAAACGACGCTCGGCGAGCCGTTTTGTCGGCAACTCGCGCTTAGTGCCGAGAATAACGGAACGCCGAACACGCCTTGTTGTTCCAGTGACTTCCACCACATCTTCCCTATATCTCCCGACCCATTTTTCTTCTTTCTTTCCTTTCAGGAATACACGTCCATTCTGATACCGCTTTCGGGCCATCGAGTTCTCTTTTCCCGATGTCCCAACTGCCCTATGGGGACAGAGTGTACCAAATTCCGCGATGTTGGAATTGTGCGACATTTACTCTCGCCGAAAAGAGTGCCCGCGCACGCAAGAAACCGGCACCTTCAGAAGCCTGGTGATCTCATGCACGGTCAAAAGCTCAGTGTGGTTTCCATCTCCGTTGTTCATCACTGTGGCCCCCTGCTGCGAAATGCTGCGCGGACAAAACACTCTGCGCGGTCACCGCGCAGTTGGGCTGGAGCGACCCCACGAATTACTTTGGGCACGGAAACGTGCACAAAAGTGGGGTCGCTCCAGCCCAATCCGGTGTTTTGTCCGCGCCCAAATTGATCGTCGTGCCATGCGCAACTTCTTCTGCTGTCGGACTCTTCCGAAAATCCGAGGGTGAACGCGAAGAGTGAACGATGGGGTGATCTGTGTCTTTCATGCACCGTTCACCCTCGGAAGAAGAATCCGGGCGGATGTTTAGAAAAACTGCATGAGAATGGAGTGCTTCTGGCGCGATGATTTCGCGTGCCTGCCGCGAGGCCGCAAAACACACTCCATTTCTGCTGTCTGAATTGGGGCCACGAAACGCGGCCACAGAAGAAGAGCTGAGAAGCGCCAGAGAAAAAATGCGCCCGAACCTCATGCCGAAAAATGGGCCGCGAGCTGCACGCGTTTCTGAATGGGAAAAATCGGGAGTAGATTCAAGCTTCATTTCCAGCGGCTGATCTTGGCACACAATTTCAAGAGCGAAAGAAAGCCCGGCGACTCCTGACATCAGGCATCCCAGCCGTATCTGCCGAACCACGCATCGACAAGACTCTCCTACTATATAGAGGGGAAAAATCCGCCAAACCTCACCGGGAAAATCAAAGAAACCGGCGAGAGTGCCCCCTATCTATAAAGAGGCAGAAAAAACGGAAAATGTCAGCGAGCAAATTCATTTTTCTTCGGTCTCCAAAGGTTACGTTTGGCCTCCGGGTGTTTCTTTTGAATCGAGGGGAGCCCCGGCTGGGTGATTGTCGTCCCCGTGAGGTAGAATCGTGCCCAACTTTATGGGAGCGCAGGAGAAGATTGTCGACGCTTTGTCGCGCAGTCCGCTTTGTGACGACTGCCTATCGAGAGAATGCATGATCCGCCCGCGTCAGCAGGTTAACCAGAAGTGTGCTTATCTGCTTCAGCTTGGACAGCTGATACGCGAGAAGGAGTTGTGTCCGCAGTGTGGACGAATGAAACTCGTCAATCGCATTAAGGACGAAGCTTTGGAAAAGACCATACGCAGGCGGCCCGTTGCCGTTCAAGTTGAGCCAGAGAGGTTCAATGCCGCGCCAGAGGAGAGTACTGAGAACGGGACTGTCGTTGTGCGTCGTCGGCTCCCAATGGAGAATCCCTGGTGTTGGGAGGGCAATGTTCAAGAACGAATTATTGAGCACCTAATTCGCGATGGATTTCGATTGACACGTGTGGCCAATACGCACACGCGTGAACCCGGAAGGGACATTGAGGCAGAAGCGACCAACGGCAAAAAACTGTGGCTTACCGTCAAGGGGTACCCTGAAAAGAGCGCCCATACGCAGGCACGCCATTGGTTTGCGGAGTGCCTATTTGATTTGATTCTATACCGCGAAGCGGATGGCGAAGCGGACCTCGGCGTTGGTCTTCCTGATGGCTACGCGACATACAGGAACCTAGCCAAACGAATCAAATGGTTCAAGAATGCTGTGGGATTTCGATTTTACTGGGTCAAGGAAGACGGCACCGTTAGGATCGAATGATTTCATTCAAGCGGCTTTTGCTTTGGAGATTCTACTTCGCGGATCTTCTCACCACTCACCAAGATATTGAACGCCAACCCCCTGGCGCGAAGCAAGTCATTCACATTTCTGTTGCCCGGGTGCGCTCCACCCTCCCCGCGTAGCTTTGATAGCTCTTGGAGTTCCCACCGAAGTGCCATCCATCCTCGTCGAAGCTTAATGGCAGCGATGATCTCCCCAAACTGGGGCTGAGGCGGACATCCAGGCAGCACGGTTTTGAAATAGCGTTCAACAACTTTCGTAAACGAGACAATAACAGCCCCAAAGTCAAATCGGGGGAGCCGCTCTACTTTTAACCGAGAATGCTCGGCAAGAACCAAGTCCTCAAACACTTGTCTGGGAAGCCACTCCAGACTGGGGTGAGCCCTCAATACGGCCTGCCGCACGTGATTGAGGTCACCTTCGCGCGTGGCAAGAGTGTCCGCATTCAGTTTAGATTCAAAACCAAATAGAATCTTCAGTTTGTCATCAGTGCAACACTCAAGCCACTCGCCGTCTCGGAAGCGTTCTCGTGACTCCTCGAACCGGTCTAAATGCGTTCCAAGGATCGTTGCCAGCCATGGGAGAATGTCCAGTCCCGCCACGCCTTGGAAAATCCGATGATGCAGGCTTGCAACTTGCTTTGAGACCTCTTCCCAATCGAATGCCTTCTGATACGTCTCCTCCGACAGCAGATCATAGATATACTGGATGGGATGATCGGCCCTTGCCTGGGCGCTCAGAAAGTCCCTGAGAGCGGGTGTCAGTACGGGCTTCCACAACGCCGTAATTTGCGTCCGATCAGGTACTCGGTAATCACTCAGATGGCAATCGTATTCCTGTATTGCTTCATCCCAGTACATTAGCCCGTAAAGCCCCGACACAAAGAGAATTTCGATAGGATGCTTGTGCAATCCGCTCCAGAAGGTTGGTGCCAGGGCGTCTAAGGCCGCAAAAAAGCGGCCGTTGTAACGTCGATACGCGGGCATATACACCGGCTCACCGGGGGCGCGACCCCCAAAGTCGGGGCCTAGCAATAGGGCTTTGTTCGCTGCTACGTCCCCACGAAACCCACCCTGCTGGTCTTCGTTGTGGAGTTGTCGCCCGCCATGGAGAAGGTCAAATATTTCTTTACGGGTCCCGATGAATCCGCTTGACGGGCCCGGAAGGGCGCCGCTGGAAGCAAAGCGCCTAGCCGCAGCATCGAAGGAAACCCCGCCAGGCCGTTTGGAACGGCTGCACGAAAGAAGAATTAAGGTGCGTCCTGGCATTTGAGGATTCTATCCCCAAAATGATTTGGGAGGAATTCGCAAACACGCCCTCAGCCTCATTGACATGGTATAGCAATAATGCGATAATCCAGGGGCAGAGAGAATTCCAGGACCACATGAGCGGCGAATTCACGATTGAGTATGTGGAGCTGCCCAACGGGCGGGTCCCCGCCCGAGAGTTCGTGGATTCGCTGGATGACAAAGCAGCTGCCCGCATAGACGCGTTTATCGAGCGCCTGCGCATCTATGGCAACCGGATGCAAGGGAAGTTCGTTAAGAAGCTCACGGATGACATATTCGAGCTAAGGGTCAAGCAATTCGA
Source organism: Terriglobia bacterium (assembly GCA_963705015.1). GTDB lineage: Bacteria > Acidobacteriota > Terriglobia > Acidiferrales > UBA7541 > Palsa-360. Next base: position 1,206,018 of record CAVPIN010000002.1, on the reverse strand, counting down.
CCGGATTTTCCGCGTCCTGTTCTTCTATCAACCGGGAATGCTGATCGTGATTACGTCAGGATTTCAGAAGAAGACACAACAGACCCCACAGAGCGAAATTACAAGGGCAGAGCAGCTAAAAAAGCTCTGGATGAAGTACCGAAACCGTTACACGGGATCGCAGAAGGAAAAAGAAGCCATCCTGAAGGAGTTGGGCCAATGAAACAAACCGTCAAGCGCGACAAACACAGTGAAATTGTCGAACAGCGTGCGCGCAAGAGCGCAACCTACCGTAAGACCTTCGGGCGCACCCTGCACCAGATTGATCTGGCCTTACTGGTGCGCGAGATGCGGGAGGATGCGGGGTTGACTCAGACCGAACTCGCCAAGAAGGTGGGCACGACACAGTCCGTGATTGCTCGCCTGGAGGACGCCGAATACACGGGCCATTCGCTCACGATGCTGGAACGCATCGCTGCGGTCTGCGGCATTGCCCTCAAGCTCCATGCGGAGAAAAAGCCCAATTTCGACCGCGAGGTCGCGCTGGTCTAGTCCCAGAGCAGGCCATTGAACGACTGGCCGGTTTCCTCTGCAAATCGTTGGGGTCCAATTGAACTCAGTGGGGTCCATTTGGGGTCCAAAACGGTCCATTTTCAAGCCGGATTCAGGCTAGGTTAGCCGTGTAAGGGCAATTGAAACATCGTGAGTTATGGAGCGGGCGATGGGAATCGAACCCACGTCCGAAGCTTGGGAAGCTTCTATACTGCCATTGTACGACGCCCGCTCTGCGCTTAACGCTAGCAAACCTGCAGGAATCTTGCAAGAATTCTCCGAGCCGTAAATTCGTGCTAGAGTGTCGCGTTACATGGGGAGGATCGCTTGGCGTACCGAGATTTGCGCGAATTCATTGCGAAGCTGGAAAAAGAGGGCGAGCTGCGCCGCATCACCGCCGAAGTCGATCCAGTGCTCGAAATCACGGAGATTACGGACCGCGTGACGCGGCTGGGCGGCCCGGCGCTGCTATTTGAACATCCAAAAGGTTCGCGCGTTCCTCTCTTGATCAATATGCTCGGCAGCGAACGCCGAATGAATCTGGCGCTGGAAGTCTCTGACGTGGACGAAGTGGGCGCGCGAATTCGCGGGTTCCTCGACATGCAATCGCCACAAGGCCTGCTGGACAAATTCAAAATGCTGCCGAAGCTTGCTGAATTGGGTTCCTTTTTTCCGAAATCTGTAAAGACCGGCCCATGCAAGGAAGTAATCCGCCGGGAAAATTTCTCTTTCCTTGAATTTCCCATTTTGCAATGCTGGCCCAAGGACGCTGGTCGGTTCATCACCTGGCCGCTGGTCATCACGCGGAACCCGGAGACGGGGAAGCGCAACGTGGGCGTCTATCGCATGCAGGTGTATGACGAACGCTCCACTGGCATGCATTGGCAAACGCAGAAGCATGGCGCCGAACATTTCCGCCGCGCGCGCGACGCCAACCCCGATGGCCGGATCGACGTTGCCGTCGCCATCGGATCGGATCCCCTGACCTGCTTGTCGGGAATCCTGCCCATCCCGCCGGATCTCGATGAAATGATGTTTGCGGGATTCCTGCGGCGGGAGCCGGTGGAGATGGTGCGCTGCGAAACCTCGGACCTGGAAGTTCCGGCCAACGCTGAAATCGTGCTCGAAGGATATGTGGACTTGAAGGAGATGCGCACGGAAGGTCCGTTCGGCGATCACACGGGCTTCTACTCGCTGGAAGGGGAGTTCCCGGTGTTTCACGTGACCTGCGTGACGCAGCGCCGCGACCCCATCTACCTCACGACCATTGTGGGCCCGCCCCCACAGGAAGACTTTTTCATGGGGCACGCCGTGGAGCGCATATTCCTCCCGGTCATGAAGATGCAATATCCCGAAATTGTGGACGTGGCCATGCCGGCCGAGGGCGTCTTTCACAATCTAATGATCGTGGCCATACGCAAATCGTATCCCGGACATGCCCGCAAAATCATGCACGCCATTTGGTCGCTGGGACAGGCCATGTTCACCAAAGTGGTCGTCGTAGTGGACCACGATGTAAACGTGCAGAACTTCCGGGAAGTGGTGTGGAAGTCCCTGTGCGCGATTGATCCGGAAAGAGATGTAGAGTTTGCCATGGGTCCTGCGGATACGCTGGACCACGCTTCACGGATTCAGGATTATGGGTCGAAGATGGGGATCGACGCGACTCGCAAGTGGGAAAGCGAAGGATTTCGGCGCCCGTGGCCGGATGAAATCGTCATGGACGCGGCCACCAAGAAACGCGTCGATATGATTTGGGACACGCTGGGGCTCAAACGATAACAGAAAGTCAGCAAGGAAGTGTCTGTAATGCCTATACTACTTATAGTGGTCCTAGTATTCACTAAACCACATAAGTAGCGCTTTTTGTCCTTTTTCTGTCCGCGAGTTCAGTTGCCTAACCCGTATTCTTCACAACAACTTGCGAATCCGATTGCTTGACACTCAAGGTGCCGGATGCCAAATTCGCTGTACGCGGCGCGCGGTCCTCGATGTGAGGTGTGAGTGGGGTCAGACGGACTAAGGGACGACGCAAAGGGTTGCGCGGCGAGAAGTCGGGGCGTGAAGTGGGTGATGGTTCAGATTTCCCTCTCCGGCAATTAGATTGAGCTCGGGGAATTTTCATCGATTTAGTATGGATTTAGGGACGGCTTGAGGGGTTTCCATATGTTTGGTGGTGGAAAAAAGCGAGCTTTGGTGGGGCTGGACATTGGTTCGAGTTCCATCAAGGCGGTGGAGCTCAAGAGCACCAAACAAGGCTATGAACTGGTGAGTTTTGGCCTGGAAGCCCTGGCCCAGGACACCGTTGTAGATGGCGCGATCATGGACGCGCCGCTGGTGGCGGGCGCGATCAGCAATATATTCGAGGCGCAAAAGTTCAAGACCAAGGACGTAGCCACAGCGGTTTCGGGCCATTCGGTGATCGTCAAGCGGGTGACCCTTCCGATGATGACCGAGGAGGAGTTGTACGACCGTATCCAGTCCGAGGCCAGCCAGCATATTCCCTTCGACATTGCCGACGTCAACCTGGATCATCAGCTGCTTGAGTCCGTGGATTCGCAGATGGATGTTCTGTTGGTGGCCGTGAAGAAAGACAAGATCTTGAATCACACCAACGTCCTGGCGCAGGCGGGAAAAAACTCCACCGTCGTGGACATCGACGCGTTCGCCCTGCAGAACTGCTACGAAGTAAATTACGATCCGGACCCCGGACAAACCACCGCACTGCTCAATATCGGGGCCAGTGTGATGAATATCAACATTGTCCGCGGCGGAATCCCCCTGTTTACGCGCGACGTTTCGGTCGGCGGCAATCAATACACCGACGCCCTGCAGAAGGAACTTGACCTTAGCTTTGAAGACGCGGAACGATTGAAAAAGGGCGAGAATATCGCCGGCGTCGCCGAAGAACACCGCGGCACTATCCTGCGATCCGTGACCGATATTCTGGTACTGGAAATCCAGAAGACATTCGACTTTTTCCGGGCGACCTCGACCGGCGAGAACATCCAGAAAATTGTGGTTGCCGGCGGCAGCGCCCGCGTGCCGGGGTTGATGGACGTGCTGCGGGAAGAATTCGCGGTGCCCGTCGAGGAAATGTATCCGTTTCGCAAGATCGTGATCAATCCGGCGCGAGTCAATGAAGAACAGATCCGGGAACTTGCCCCGCGTCTGGCCATTGCCGTGGGCCTGGCGCTCAGGAGCTTTGACGAACCATGATCCGTATCAACCTGCTCGGAAGAATACGACCCAAAGCGGCACGTACGGCTGTGCCTCTGGAAGCGACTCTACAAGTCGTCTTTCTGGTTATCGCACTGGTCCTGAGTGTCGGAATCCTCTATGGCCATTATTTGTTGTTTGAGCGGGAAAATAATACCGTCCTCGCTCATATCCGCAAACAGACGAGCGAGAAGGCGCGCCTCGACACAACTCAAGCAGCAAGTGGACAATTTCGAGAAGCAAAAAGCTGTCTTGCAGCAACGAATTTCGGTGATTGAGGACCTCCAGAGGAACCGAACGGGTGGCCAGGAACTTCTGGAAGCGATTGCCAACACGGTGGACCGCACCGATACGCTTTGGCTGACCTCGGTGGAACGCAAGGGCGATGGGTTGACCATCAACGGATCGGCGGGATCGATCAACGCGGTGGCCAATTACATTACGCAACTCAAGCGCTCCGGGTATTTCCAGCAAGTGGAAATCAAGGAATCACATCAGGATTCGACCAACAAAGCCGTGGAAATTTTCATGTTCACTTTGACCGCTCAGTTTGGTTTGCCGCAATCCGCCGGCGCACCTGCCAGTCCGGCTGCACCGAACCCACCTGCCGCTGGCAAGGCCCCAGCCGGCAAAGTGGGGAATACCTAGGGGGAGCGATGGCGATTTCGTTTCGCGAATATCCGTGGTACCTCCAGGCGCTGGTCTTCTTCGCGCTAGCGCTGGTCATTATTGGAGCCGGGGAATATTTGCCAGTCTCTCCTGTGGCGACCATTCGGGCTGCGGTGGACGATAATCACACGAAGGATGCGCAGCTGAACCGTGAAGTGGATCGAATTGCAGGTGTATGAGCGCCGCAATGCGGAATTCAAGCTGGAGATGGCGTCGCTCGAAAAGCAGCTGGAAACTCTGAAGACAATTGTTCCGGAAGAAAAAGAGCTGGACGAGTTCATACGGCTGCTGCAGGGCGCGGCAGCTGCTTCGGGAGTCCAGATCCGCAGCTTGACCGCCAACGCGGTGGTCGCGAAAGATTATCACTATGAATTGCCGTTCACAATTTCGGTGGACGGGCCGTACTACAGCATCGAAGATTTCTTTGCCCGGCTGAGCCGGCTGTCACGAATCATCAATGTAGGGGATCTGACGTTTGACGGCCTTGCCGATGCGAATAGCGCAAAGTATCCCGTACGACCCGGCACCACCGTGACTGGCACTTGTTCGGTTACGACTTTTTTCAGCAAACCCGATGATGCGACAGCTGCGGCGGCAAAGACTCAACCCGCCAAACGTTAGGCGGAATCGAGCCGAATGACTATGCGACTTGTAAAGACATTGCGAACCTTCATGCTGCTGGGCTTGCCGGCTATTCTGGCGACTTGCGCGCTGGCGCAAGAAGCTCCAAATGTGAAGCCGTCGGATGTGCGTAACCAGTTGGCGAATCAGACCCCTGGCGCAGCGCCACCCGCGCCTGCCAGTGCCAAAGCTCCCGCACCAACGGCCACACCTGCCCCAGGGAAAGCGCAGGCCCCAGCGAAGAGCGCGAGCAAGGCTCCCGCCAGCGCCAAAGCTCCCGCGCCCAAGGCCGCCGCTGCGCCGGCAAAGGCGCCTGCAAAGGGAACACAAGAGTCCAAACCAGCTGTCGCGGCCAAGCCTCCGGCAGCGTCGAAAGCGCCTGCGAAAGAGGCATCGCAGAAGCCCGCGAAACCTCCTGTCGAAAAGCCGGCCGAGGAAAAAGTTTCCGTGACGCGGCGTGACCCCTTCGAGACGCTGGTCAACAGGGCCAAGGCCGGCAACGCCCCTCCGGTAGATCTTCCCCCCGGCAAGGCCGGGCTGATTGTGGGCACCTTGCGGATTGACGGAATTGTACGTGGTTCGGGTGGAATGATCGCGATCGTCTCGAACCCGCAACAACGCGTTTACTTCTTGCGGGAAGGCGACAAGCTGTATGACGGCTCGGTCGAGCACATCACGCTCGAAGCGATATCGTTCCAAGAGGTTGGCAAAGACGCATTTGGAAAACCACTCGAACGTCAGGTGACCAAGCGACTTTACCCAAGTCCAGGAGAACAGCAATGATGACGAAATGGCCGGCCTTCGGGTTCGGTTGCCTATGGCTGGCGACTGCCGCAGTGGCAGTTCCGCCCGCGAGCGCTCAGGGTTTGCAAGAAGCGGCGTTGAACACGCCCGCGCCATCGTCGATCTCTAATGTCGAAGTGGCCCGCACGGGAGACCAGACTACGGTGCGTATCAGCGGCACCGGAGAACTCCGCTATCAGGTATCTCACCTGCAATCTCCGGCGCGTCTGGTTCTGGACTTCGCGAATACGCGGCTGGCGGTCACGCACAAGAATATCTCGGACGAATACGCGCCCGTCCTTGGCGTGCGGACCGGGCAACCCAATCCTGGGCAATCGCGAGTCGTGATTGATCTGCAGCAGCGCGTTCCGTTCACGGCCCGGACGGAGGGTTCGCAGGTTTCGATTTCCTTCGACAATGCCGGTTTGCAGACGACGCCCGCCGCGATTCGGCCGGTGACAAAACCGGCGCAGAAGAAGCTGGTGGCACTTGCTGTTCCGCAGATGCCCCTTCCAGCTTCCTTAACCGGTATAGAGTTGGGGTTCGCGCGTCCCACCGATGCGCCTCCTGCACCGGAGCCGCAAAATGCTCCCGCGGCCGCGCCACAGTCGTCGGCCAGTTCCCCCCAGAAATACACCGGCGATCCGATTTCGGTCAATTTGAAGGACGTGGACCTGAAGGACTTTTTCCGTCTGATCCATGAAATTAGCGGACTGAATGTGGTACTGGACCCCACTGTAAGGGGCACGGTGACGTTGGTTCTGGACGAAGTACCATGGGATCAGGCTCTGGACATTGTGTTACGCAATAATGGGCTCACCAAGGAAATCGACGGAAACGTTTTGCGAATCGCAACGCAGGCGACCCTCAAACAGGAAGCCGACCAGCGACGCGATTTGCTCAAGTCGCAAACTGACGCGATTGAGCCAATCACCGTCACGCGCGTCCTCAGCTACGCGAACGCGAATTCCCTGGTGGCGGGGCTTAAGAAGTTCTTGACCGCTCGTGGCGATCTTTCGGCGGATGTTCGTTCCAATACGCTGATCATCCGGGATATCCCTTCCTCCATTCCCAAGATTGACGACTTGCTGCGCCAACTGGATCGGAAATCGCTGCAGGTTGAAATTGACGCCAGGGTCGTCCAGGCTTCGCGCTCGTTTGCCCGTGAAGTCGGAACACAATTTGGAGTCTCCACGCCCCTGAACCACACAGGGAATACGGCCATAGGAGGACTGGTACAGCAGGCGGGGAGTACAGCCGGGTTTCTCAGCCCGATCCTCCATTCCGTAGCTACGCCGTTCTCCACCGGGACGGGGACTACCAATCAGATACCGTTAAATACTGCTCTGGGCGCCACCGCGCCGACCAGCGGATTCACCTTTTCAACGCAGGGTCACAACTATGCTATCGACTTCATGCTCAGCTTAATGGAGAGCAGAGGCCTGGGCAAAATTCTTTCCGAGCCCAAGGGCGTCACTCAGAATAATGAGAAACTAACCGTCAAACAAGGTCAGCAAATTCCCATTCAAACGACGGTCAACAACACGATTTCGGTTCAGTATGTCGACGCAGTGCTGAAGCTGGAAGTAACTCCTCAAATCACTGCGGAGGGAACCGTTTACCTGGACATTACGGTTGAGAATACGCAGATCGACTCGGGCATTCCTCTGATTCAAGGCACCCCCGCTTTGGATACACAATCGACCCAAACCAAAGTGTTGATCAACGATGGTGGAACGATTGTGATTGGGGGAGTGGTGATCACCAACCAAACGACCAGCGTTGACCAGGTACCGTTACTGGGCAGCGTGCCCCTGATCGGCAATTTGTTCAAACATACGACGGTCAACGTATCGACGCAGGAATTGCTGTTCTTCGTGACTCCGAGAATTCTACCTAGCTAGTTCGGCGAGTCGGAAATTCTGGCGCGAGAATAACGCAGTGGGAAGTATGCGCCGCTCTGTTTCGAAGTAAGGTATTAGCGAGGAATTATATGATTCCAAAATTGGACAAGCCGCCCGCAATGAAATCCTTTCTTCTCGTGACCCTGATCATTTTTTCGGCGCTCCTGGTGGGGTGCCGCATCACGGGAGGAGCCACGGGCGCTGGCCCAGGTGGCGGCGGGGGCGCCGGTCCCTATACTATTGGCGGAACGGTCACCGGTCTCACGGCCGGCAGCAACGGCGTCGTATTGCAGGACAACGCCGCCGATAATCTTACGATCACGGCAAACGGCACCTTCACATTCGCGACCGCCATCGCCAGCGGCAAGCCATACAATGTTTCCGTTTTTACCCCGCCTTCCACTCCACCGCAGACCTGCACGGTGGCCAATGGTGCCGGCAACGCTGTCTCCAATGTTAACGCCGTCCAAATTACTTGTTCCTCGGGAACCGTGTCCATCGGGGGTACCGTGGTCGGCCTCCTGGGTATTAACCTCGTCCTACAGGATAACGGCGGGGACAATCTCACCAACCTCGTCAGCGGTCCCTTTACATTCAAGACGGCCCTCCCCATCGGGACTGCGTACAAAGTTACGGTCGCTTCTCAGCCAACGTCTCCGACGCAGACTTGCACAGTAACGAATGGCAGTGGCACTGCCAATGCCAATGTCGGGAACATCCAGATCACCTGCTCCACCGGGACGCTGTCGGTCGGTGGGACGGTTTCCGGGCTCTCCGCAGCTGGGTCTGGGATAGTTTTGCAGGACAACGGGGGCGATACCCTTTCACTCAAAACGAACGGCACCTTTACGTTTCCAACGCTCCTGTCCTCTGGGGCGACTTATACAGTAACAATTCTTACGCAGCCCTCAGGCCCCAACCAAACCTGCAAAGTGACCAATGGCACCGGCACGATTTTGGCCAACGTCACAAATATTCAAATCGTTTGCCCGGCGATTTTCCACACCATCGGAGGCACGGTAGTAGGTCTCGTGGGCACCAATAGCGGACTTGTTTTGCAGAACAATCTGGGCGACAACTTGTCCATCTCCAGCAATGGCACCTTCACATTCAATACACCCATCGCCGATGGCAGCACTTACGACGTTACTACGTTGGTTTCACCCAGCACTCAACCTGGTGTGGGTTGCGTTACCTGGTTTTATCTAGGGGTAGCTACAGCCGATGTTACAAGCGTCGTGGAGGATTGCGGCCATAATGATTGGGCCTGGTTCGATGGGGGAAACACGGCCGATTCAAATGGGGCTTTTACTGCATCGAATGTCCCTTGCCCAGCTGCAAATCCCCCCACTTTCGATGCCGATACCCCCGGTGGGCGCAGGTATCCAGCAACTTGGACCGATACCCAGGGACACCTCTGGCTTTTTGGCGGGTTCGGTTTGACCTACAGCCCGGGCTTAACGCCTCCGGATACGACTCTAAATGACATGTGGGAATACACTGGCACGCAATTCTATTTTGGCAGCTACGCCAACTGCTGGAACAACACCATCCCCGCGCTTGTCAGTGGACCCTCGCCCCGTACGGGGTCTGTCACTTGGACCAACCCCAATACTGGTGATTTATATCTTTTTGGTGGTGAAGGCGGCGCTTTCTTCAACGACATCTGGAGCTACAACATTGCTTCGAAGGCCTGGACATATGTAAGTGGCGGCGCAGACCTGAATGTACCTGCCTCCTATGGAAATCTGAACGCCACCGCTCCCGGAAACTATCCCGGGGCTCGGTGGGGTGCAACTGGCCGGCTTGATTCCTTAGGGAACCTTTGGCTGTTTGGCGGATACGGATACGATTCGACTGGAACTCTTGGACTGCTTAACGACTTGTGGACCTACAACATCAATTCGCAAGAATGGACGTGGGTGGCCGGTTCAAAGACTGTCAACACGACAGGGAATTACGGCACTATCCTAGTCTCGAATGGGCTGTTGAACTTCCCAGGCGGACGCCAGGCAGCAATGTCCTGGTTAGATGCTTCGGGAAATTTCTGGGTGTTCGGCGGATTCGATCTTGATTCTGCCGGCAATCCCGATGCGCTAAACGACTTGTGGGAGTACAAGGCAGGCGTGTGGACTTGGATGTCCGGCGCCAATGTGGTCAACCAGAAGGCCGTTTACGGAACCCTGGGCGTTGCGGCTGCCACAAACGTTCCCGGTGCGCGCTGGAGTGCCGCCGCATGGGCCGATCACAATGGAAATCTATGGCTATTCGGAGGGGAAGGCTTTGACTCCACGGCCAATGGCTCTCTTAGCGATCTCTGGCTATATAAAGGTGGCCAATGGACTTGGGTGAAGGGGCCCAGCTCGGTCGACCAGGCGGGGATTTATGGCCTCACGCCAGGCCCAATCATCTACCCGTATGTGGGCAACGGTCCGGGGTCTCGCTATGCTCCCGGATATTGGTACGTCCCGGCCACGAATCAATTCTGGATGTATGGTGGTGAAGGGTTCGACTCCGTCGGAACCAATGGGAATGGTCTGCTGAATGACTTGTGGAGGTACCTGCCTTACCCATAAGCGGGTCGCGACAAGCAGGCGGGCAAGGCTTTGCCGAGATCAATGGCAATGACTGCATTGTGATCGACTGAATTTCCCCATACAATATCGAAGGATTCGGGAGGAGACCTCGGTCTCCTCCTTTTGTTATTATGCAGACATTGACCACCGCACGGTTAAAGCACCTTCGCCACGCACTGGAATCTTCCGGGGCCACTGCTCTGCTGGAGACACATCTTCCCAATATTTATTATCTTACTGGGTTCACTGGGGATTCCGGAGCGTTGCTGGTGGAATCGAGTTCGGCTACTTTGTTTACCGATGGAAGATTCACGATCCAGGCGAAGGAAGAAACCTCCGGAGTCCGTATTCATATTCATCGCGGCCCTTTGCTCGAGGCAGTTGGCGGGCATTTACGCCGGAAGAAGCGCATCCGCGTGGCCGTGGCTCCTTCCAGGCTTACACTGGCTGGTTGGGAGGTCCTCAAGAAGTCCGCAGGGAAAAATGTCCGTTGGGCGCCCGTCGAGGCCCTGGTGGAGAAACTTCGAGCGATCAAGGATTCCTCCGAAATCGACCGAATTCGCGACGCGGCACGCCTGGGGTCCGAGGTCATGGAGGAAGCAATTCGCCTGATCAAACCCGGGGTGACCGAACTGGAGATCGCGGCGGAGATAGGTTACCGGATGCGGCGAAAGGGAGCCTCAGGGGAGTCTTTTGAAGCCATTGTGGCTGCTGGACCGCGATCGGCGCTCCCGCACGCGCGTCCCACGGCGCGCCGAATCGGGAAAAACGAGTTGGTCGTGCTGGACCTGGGTGCTATACTGCGCCACTATTGCAGTGATTTAACGCGTACGGTGTATGTCGGACGGGCGCCTTCCCGGGTCCGAGCGTGGTATCAGGCGGTGCTGGAAGCCCAGAAAGCCTCGCGGGACGCGCTAAGGTCCGGCGTGACGGCTGGAGTGGTGGACGCAGCAGCCCGAGGCGTCCTGCAGCGCAAAGGGTTAGGCCGATATTTTGTCCATAGCACGGGACACGGGATTGGCCTGGAAATCCACGAAGATCCACGGATCGCTCGTGGGCAGAAGAAGATTTTGGAAACTGGCAACGTAGTGACCTTGGAACCTGGGGTTTATATTGAAGGGGTTGGGGGAATCCGGATCGAAGACGATGCTCTGGTAACCGCGCGCGGCGCGGAGATCCTCACTACTGCCGGGCGGGAATTCCTCGAAATCTAAATCGGGTGCGGGCTGTACTTGCGGCCGGCCTAAAAAATGGTGATATGAAGGGATCCAAGAAACCGCCGCAGCCCTCTGACCTGTCTGTGCCCGGGGTAGACCTCGGACAATTGGAGCGACTGCTTTCTTTCATGTCCGAGCATGGGCTCGAGGAGTTCGAATATGCCCATGGCGACCTGCGCATCCGGCTGAAAAAGGCCATCACGCCTCAGGGTCCGCCTCCGGGCTGGGCGCTTCCTCCGGCTCCTGCAGCAGCACCCTCTGCAACCTTGGCTCCGGCGCCTGTCCCGCCCGTAGACGCGCCCACTGCGACCGCGGCCGAGCAGACCCAACCCGCAGCAGCCCCGGCCGAAGAGCAGCACATCATTAAGTCACCAATCGTCGGTACGTTCTATGCCGGGCCAAGTCCCGACGCAGGGCCTTTCGTGCGCGTGGGAGACCTGGTGCAGCCCGGCCAGACGGTCTGCATCATCGAAGCTATGAAATTGATGAACGAAATTGAAGCGGATATCAGCGGGGAAGTGCTGCGCATTCTTGTCGAAAACGGCCAGCCTGTGGAGTATGGCGAGCCGCTGTTTGCGCTGCGTCCCTCGGGAAAAAAGAAGTAAACGGCGTGGTTTTGATTCCACCGGCCTGAAATGTTTCGAAAAATCCTTATTGCCAATCGCGGTGAAATCGCCCTGCGCGTGATCGATGCGTGCAAGGAGCTGGGCATCGCCACCGTGGCCGTCTATTCAGAGGCGGACAGGAACTCGCTGCACGTGCGCTTTGCCGACGAGGCCGTGTGCATCGGGCCGCCGCGGTCGAGCGAGAGTTACCTGAATATCCCGCAAGTGATCAGCGCCGCTGAAATTACCAATGTCGACGCGATTCATCCCGGTTACGGGTTTCTTTCCGAAAATGCAAACTTCGCAGAAGTCTGCGAAGCGTCGCAAATTTGTTTTATTGGCCCTTCGCCCGATTTGCTGAGAATGATGGGCGAGAAGGACCAGGCTCGCCGCGAGATGGCGGCTGCAGGCGTCCCGGTCGTGCCCGGTTCGCCAGGCATTGTTCCCGACGAGGCTGCCGCCCTTGCTGAGGCGGCTCGCATCGGGTATCCGGTGATCGTCAAGGCCTCGGCGGGAGGCGGCGGCCGGGGAATGCGAATCGTCCGCAGTGAAGACGATCTCGCCACAGCGTTCGGGACCGCTCGAAATGAGGCCCAGCAGGCTTTTGGCGTGCCTGACGTGTACCTCGAGAAATTCATCGAGCGCCCGCGCCACATCGAGTTTCAAGTCTTGGGAGACAAGCATGGCCGCGTCATGCACTTGGGAGAACGTGAGTGCAGCATCCAACGCCGCCACCAGAAGCTCATCGAAGAGTCCCCATCTCCGGCGATCGACCCGCGGCAGCGTCAAGAACTCGGAGCGCAAGTCGTGGGGGCGCTCGAGCAAATCGGCTACAGCAGCGCGGGCACTGTGGAATTCCTGCTCGACGAAGACGGCTCGATTTATTTCATTGAAATGAACGCGCGCATCCAGGTGGAGCACCCGGTCACGGAAATGGTCACCGGCGTGGATCTGATCAAATCCCAAATCCGCCTGGCCGCCGGGGAAAAGCTGGAAGAAGTGGTTGGACCTCTTGTTTCGCACGGTCACGCCATAGAATGCCGTATCAACGCAGAGGATCCGGAAACATTCGTACCTTCGGCCGGGCGTATCACCGTGTTCCGTACCCCCGGCGGACCGGGAATTCGCGTGGACACGGCCGCGCATGCTGATGGCATTATTCCGCCCTATTACGATTCACTGGTGGCCAAGCTGATTGCCTTTGGAGACACCCGCGCGGAATCCATCGCGCGGATGCGGCGGGCCCTGGAAATGTTCGTCGTGGAGGGCATCAAGACCTCCATCCCGCTGCACCGCAAAATCCTAGCCGATCCTGACTTTGCCGCTGGGCGCATGGATACCCACTTTCTTGACCGATTCGCCACATTGCCCGCCGGATAAGCCCATATGAACCTTGTGTTCCCGACCTTGTATGCCATAATCGACCCTACTTTGCTCACCACATCGGAGCTGGTATTGGCCGAAACGCTGGCAGGATCCGGGGTCGAGCTGATTCAATATCGAAATAAGACTGCTGCTTCTCGCCGATTTTTCGAAGTCTCCCGGCAACTTTCGAATGTGCTCGCGCCGCGCGGTGTCCGTTTCATCGTCAATGATCGTGCGGACATCGCATTGCTTTCGGGTGCTGGCGGAGTGCACGTGGGGCAGGACGATTTAGGCGTCGAAGAAGCCCGCGGGATTTGCGGACCAGAGCGCTGGGTGGGAGTGTCAACGCACACGCTTGCGCAAGTCGAGGCCGCGAACCGCACCTCCGCCGACTATATCGCGGTTGGACCCATTTTCCCTACGAGCACGAAACAAAATCCGGACGCCGTGGTGGGAACGGAACTGCTACGCCACGCTCGTCAAATCACCAAGAAGCCTCTGGTAGCGATCGGCGGGATCACCCTCGAACGCGCCGCGGAAGTTTATCTTGCAGGAGCGGATTCGCTGGCCGTGATTCGCGACTTGATCTGCGCTCCGGACCCTGGCGCGCGCGCGCGGGAATACCTCGATGTGGCAGCCTCCACAAGGACTCGTAAGGCGGAGTCGGGTGCGGGCTCTACTTTATGCTGAACGCTTCAAGTGAAGCGTGGAGCCCGCCGGAATAAAGAAAGGGCGCGATGTCCGACGTGAAATCCCCGACAGCGACTGTTGTAGCCGCCGAGACGGAATCCTCAGGCTTTGTTCGCGCTCTTGGTTTGTTCGACTCGACGACCATCGTTGTGGGGTCGATGATCGGGTCGGGAATCTTCATCGTCTCCGCCGACATCTCGCGCAATACCGGTTCCACCGGCGGCTTGCTGGCCGCATGGATTATCACGGGATTGCTCACCGTCGCTGCGGCGCTTTCCTACGGCGAACTCGCGGCGATGATGCCGAAAGCTGGAGGCCAGTACGTTTACCTGCGGGAGGCGTACTCACCGCTCTGGGGCTTTCTGTATGGCTGGACGCTGTTCCTGGTCATACAAACCGGAACGATTGCCGCGGTTGCGGTGGGCTTTGCGCGCTACCTCGGAGTAGTGTGGCCGGCGATTTCTCCCAACGCGTATATTGTCCGGCCCATCGCACTCTCCGAAAAATACGCGATTAGCCTGTCCATGCAACAACTGATCGCCTTGCTGTTGATTCTGTTCCTCACGGCGCTCAATACACGCGGATTGAAGCTCGGGAAATTGATTCAGAACGTGTTCACATCGGCGAAAACGCTGGCGCTTGTCGCGCTGATCCTGGCGGGAGTGATCGTGGGACGGAATGCCGCCGCGATTCAGGCCAATTTCACCGGAATTTGGACCCTGCACGATCCACAAACTATTGCCCCGGGCGCGAACTGGCTGAAATCGTTCATCCCGTCGGTGACGGCGGCATCGGGCTTCTTCGGCCTGTTGATCGCGTTCGGCGTTTCACAAGTGGGCTCGCTTTTTTCCGCTGACGCGTGGAACAACATCACATTTACGGCGGGAGAGGTGAAGAATCCCAAGCGCGATATTCCCATTTCGCTCGCTGCGGGCACTGCGGTTGTGATCACGCTCTATTTTTTGGCGAATCTGGCCTATCTTTCGACGCTCTCGCTCCATCAGATTCAGACGGCCCCGGATGATCGCGTGGCCACCGCGACGCTGGCCATGATTTTCGGAAACAGCGGCGCGGCGCTGATGGCCCTGGCGATTATGATCTCGACGTTTGGCTGCGCGAATGGACTGATCCTGGCCGGCGCGCGCGTTTATTACGCGATGTCGCGTGATGGTTTGTTTTTCCGCGGCATCGGTCAGCTCAACGCCAATCACGTCCCCGCGATGGGGTTGGTGCTGCAGGGAATCTGGGCTGCCTTTCTGGTATTGCTGAGAACGCGGTTGGTGAATCCTGCTACCGGCGAAGTTGGTTACGGAAATCTCTACGGGGTCTTGCTGGATTATGTGATCTTCGCGGCGCTGATGTTTTACGTGCTGACCATTGGCGGGGTTTTGGTTCTGCGTCGCAAACGCCCCAATGCCGAGCGGCCCTATCGCACCTGGGGATATCCTTTCCTTCCAATTATTTACATCGTGACAGCCCTGATCATCATGGTGACCCTGATTCTGTACGAGACACAGGAAACCTGGCCGGGGCTTTTGATCGTGCTTCTCGGGGTTCCTGTGTATCTGATATGGTCCCGGCGGTCCGGCGCGAGCGCGTGATTGTGCGATTGAGAAACACGACTGCTCGAATGTTTCAAAATGGGGCATTTGTCGGTTAATCTGAGTTATCCGAAACTAAGGCGGTTATGGCAAGCCAATTATTCCTGACCAAATCGCACGAAACACTGCTGGAAGAGATTCACGGCGAAAATCGTCTGCGCCGCGTACTCGGTCCGGTGCAACTATCGAGCCTCGGCGTGGGTGCGATCATTGGCACAGGCATTTTCGTCCTCACGGGCGTTGCGGCGCACGACCTTACCGGGCCGGCACTGATGCTGTCCTTCGTGGTGTCCGGGCTGACGTGCGTATTCGCAGCGTTGTGCTACGCGGAGTTCGCGTCCATGGCGCCCGTGGCCGGGTCAGCGTATACATATGCGTATGCGACGCTGGGCGAATTGTTCGCGTGGATCATCGGCTGGGATTTGATACTTGAATACGCTGTAGCCTCGGCCACGGTGGCACACGGCTGGTCGCACTATTTTCAGGACTTTCTTTCCTATTTCCATATCGGATTGCCGCATGTCTTTACCAATGCTCCCTTTGACTACGACCTGGTCACTGGCCACCTTGTGCTTACAGGAACTTGGTTCGACCTGCCAGCGATCGCTATCGCGGCGCTCGTGACCGTTGTTCTTGTAAAAGGCATCCAGGAAAGCGCCAGCCTGAACACTGCGATCGTAATTCTGAAGCTGGCCATCGTTTTCTTCGTGATAGGCGTCGGCGCATTCTATGTAAATCCCACGAACTGGAGGCCGTTCGCGCCATACGGATTCACAGGGCTAAGTTTCTTCGGGCACACCGTACTGGGTCGAACGGGGCCTGCGGGTGCGCCGGTGGGCATGCTGGCAGGCGCGGCGATCGTATTCTTTGCCTATATAGGATTTGATTCCATATCGACTCACGCGGAAGAGGCACGCAATCCGTCACGCGATGTTCCCATCGGAATCATGACGTCCCTGATCCTCTGCACAATCCTTTACATCGCAGTGGCCGGAATCATTACCGGAATGGTGCCGTACAACCAGATCAATATCGATGCCCCCATTTCCGATGCATTCCGGCAGGTGGGTCTGCCCTGGGCGCAACTGTTAATCTCGATCGGAGCCATCGCGGGCATTACATCGGTGCTTCTGGTGATGATGCTCAGCCAGCCGCGAATCTTACTGGCGATGGCGCGGGACGGCTTAATGCCCACCGGATTCTTCGGGGCGATCCATGAACGGTTTCGCACACCCTGGAAAGCAACGATCCTGACCGGGGTTTTCGTTGCTACCCTGGGCGCATTTTTGCCTTTGCGGATTTTGGCTGAACTCGTAAACATTGGCACGCTGCTCGCTTTTGTGATCGTTTGCGCAGCCGTGCTGATCATGCGTCGCACGCACCCCCAAGTGCATCGCCCGTTTCGCGCGCCGCTTGGCTCGATTGTTCCCGTTTTGGGAATTTTGAGCTGCCTGATGTTGATGTTTTCCTTGCCTGCTGAAAACTGGCTTCGCCTGGTCATCTGGCTGGCTATAGGCCTGGTAATCTATTTCGCGTATGGCCAGCATCACAGCCGCGTGGGCAAGGCGGATCGGACCAAGAACCCTGCTGCCGTCCTAAGTCAGAACTAACTCGCAGGAAATAGTTCACACTCTCCCTTTAGTCGTTTGTTCTTCCACCGTACAATAAGCCTCACGAAGCAATGGCCTCCCAACTAACAGCACGCCTGCGAGATTTTTGGCTCAGGCTGACCTTCGTCGATTGGGCGGCCCTGGCGATTCTCGTAATTTATACAGTGCTCGAGGGATTGCGATTGCTTTACCCGCAAACGCCGCAGAGCGGTTTTTTGATTTTCCTTGCCATTTGCGCGCTGCTCTATCTCACTGTTCGTGGGGGGATTTGGGCCAAGAAGCATCTGCTCTGGAGTCTTCGAAATCGATTGATCACCGCGTATTTGTTTATTGCCGTCGTTCCTGTGCTCCTTCTGCTGGGAATGGCCGGGCTGGCGGCTTACCTGTTGTACTGGCAGCTGGGGTCGTACGTCCTCTATACGGAAATGCAGGAACGCATAGAGCGCGTAGGTGCCGTGGCCGGTGCCATGGCGGCGAACTACGCCATCGAGACGACCTCGGGAAAAAAAATCGCGGCGCTCGCGCTGCCTGAAGATCTGACCACCTATCTTAAAAACGCAATGACGGAGCTTCCAGGGTTGAAGATTGAGCCTGGCGCGGGAGAAGACCTGCTGCGAGGAAGCGATGGGTCAATGAAATCCCGGTATAGAGGTCTGGTGTTCGACAACGGCATGCTTGGTCTGCAAGCGGTCGTAACCCGTCAGGCTCCTTCTGGACGGATCATTGTCTCCGCATTTGTTCCGGTCACGCCGGAGCTTTTGGAAACACTGGCACCGGAGCTTGGCCCCATACAGTTCGATGTAATGCGCCCGAAAAATAGCGGTTCCCGCGAGGAAGTCTCTGTCGTAACCAACCTCGAGGGTTTTACCAGAGAGCAGAGAATTGCGACCCAACAGCGGTCTGTCCCCCGTGCCGTAAACCCGTTTGATAAATTGATTACAGGCATTGTAACTCTCGACGCATGGGACGAAGACGTAAGCCCGAACGGCCAAACTCCTTCCCGTGTAATCGCTTCCTTCAGCACACGGCCATCGTTATTGAACCGGAGATTATTCAGTCCCCTGGGCCAGCTGGGTAGCGCCGCAGCCACCGCGCTGCTTGTGATTGGGGCAGTTTTTCTGGTCATCGAGTTCGGCTCGCTGGTAACGGGGATCATCTTGACACAAACCATCACGACGGCCGTGGACGAGCTCTACACCGCAACGCAGCACGTACAGGCGGGTGATCTCACGTTTCGTGTGCGGATTCCACATCGCGATCAGCTCGCGGCGCTCGGCGAATCATTTAATTCCATGACCACGTCGGTCTCCTCATTGATCGAGGAGCAACGCAAACGGCAAAGGCTCGAAAATGAGCTCTCTATCGCGCACGAGGTGCAGCAGCAGCTGTTCCCGCACGAGCTTCCCAAATTGCCGGGGATTGAACTCGAGGCCATCTGCCGGGCGGCGCGGAGCGTGAGTGGCGACTATTATGATTTCATTCGCATTTCGCCCACGCGCTTGGCCATTGCGATCGCGGACATCAGCGGGAAGGGAATCTCCGCCGCTTTGTTGATGGCCAACGTGCAGGCAGTATTGCGCAGCGACGTCCTGCGGTACCGTGAGAGCCAGCCGGGAGGTCAACCAAAGCAAATCAATACCGCAGAGATCGTTTCCCATTTGAACCGGCACTTGTTCCGCAACAGCTCGGAGGAACGCTACGCAACCTTCTTTCTGGGCGTCTACGACACACAGACGCGCAAGCTCATCTACACCAATGCGGGACATCTGGCGCCACTCTACATTTGCAGCGGTCGCGTCAGACGCCTTGAAACCGGCGGCATGGTGGTGGGACTCTTTAACGACGTGCCGTTTGAGCAAGGCACAGTGGAAATTGAACCCGGCGCTTTATTGATCGCCTATAGTGATGGCTTGATCGAGCCTGAAAATGTGTACGGCGAAGAATTTAGTACGGAACGCCTGATCGCTGTGGCCATGGAAAATAAGGATGCCAGCCCTCACGTCATCGCGGAGGCCATGATGCAAGCCGCGGAGGAATGGTCCGGTTCTCCCGAACAGGCAGACGACATGACCGTGATTGTCTCGCGCTTCTCCGCGTCTCCGCAGGAGCACCACACGTGAAAGTACTCACCGCAGCACAGATGCGCGAAGCGGACCGCTTGACCACCGAGCGCTACGGCACCCCCAGCTTGCAATTGATGGAGAATGCCGGCGCGGCGATTGCCGTATTTTTGAGCGAAAAAATTTCCGGACTTGCGCGCCGCAAGATTTTGGTTCTGTGTGGAAAGGGAAACAACGGCGGCGACGGTCTGGTGGTGGCCAGGATGCTGAAGGAATCCGGGTGCGTGCCGCAAGTTTTTCTTTTTGCCGATCCGGGTACCCTTCAGGGCGACGCCGCCGTGAATTTGAAACGCTGGCAACAAGGTCTGGGCGAATTGCACGTGGTGACCAGTCTTTCAGAATGGGAATCCGGCCGCTCTACCCTTGCCGGTGTGGATTTGATTGTGGACGCTTTACTTGGGACGGGGCTTCGCGGACCCGTCGAAGGGCTGTTGGGCGCGGTCATCGAAGATACGAATTCTGCACGCCAGGTAAAAAGACAGAAAGCCGGGAAGATGTTGGTGATCTCCGTGGACATGCCGTCCGGCCTGGCCTCCGACGGGCAGGATCTAGGAGGCCCAGTGATCAGCGCGGACTTCACTGTGACCTTTACCGCTCCCAAGCTCGGCCAAATGGTATTGCCACGCGCGTCGAGTTGCGGCGTGCTGGTGGTTCGAAACATCGGGACGCCTCCGGAGCTTCTGGAATCTGATCCGCATTTGAAAATCCACTGGATTGAGCCCGGAGAATTCCGGACATTGCCTCTAGCGCGCGATCCCTCCGCGAACAAGGGAACCTACGGCCACGCGCTGATCGTGGCGGGGTCGCTCGGGAAGTCTGGCGCGGCAGTCCTGAGTGGGCGCGGCGCTTTGCGCTCCGGCGCGGGACTGGTGACGGTGGCGACGCCGCTGGATGTGTTGCCAGTGGTCGCCGCAGGAATGCCGGAGCTGATGACCGAGCCCCTGGCCTCAACGGAAACGGGCACGGCGAGTCTTCGCAACAATGACTATGGCCGGTTAGCCGAGATACTGCGCAACAAGTCCGTTCTGGCTATCGGCCCGGGGCTGTCCACGCAGCATGAAACGCAGCAATTCATACGCGAGCTCGTTTCGAAGACGGACCTCCCGGTCATTTTGGATGCCGATGGCCTGAACGCGTACGACGGCATGGCCGACCATCTCAACCAGCGCCTCGCTCCCGCGCTGGCGCTGACGCCCCACCCGGGCGAAATGGCGCGTCTGCTCGGGGGCACGGCCAAGGATGTGCAGGCGCGGCGGCTCGATGCCGCACTCGAAGCGGCGGGGCGATGGCGCGCGCACGTGATTTTGAAGGGATTCCATACCATTCTCGCCACGCCTTCCGGGCATGCCTATATCAACACGACGGGGAATCCCGGAATGGCAACGGGAGGGACGGGCGACGTGCTGACAGGCATGCTCGCCGGTCTCACGGCGCAGTTTGGCACCCAAGACTGGCCGCGCGTCCTCAGCTTCGGCGTCTACCTGCATGGCCTTGCGGGCGATATTGCCGCGTCGCGCGTGGGGCAAGCGCCGCTGGTCGCTTCAGACGTTGTCGATGCGATCCCGGAAGCCTACGCCCAGGTTCTGATGGAATGGGAACATGGCGGTTAGCGAATTTATCTCGCAGTCATCGGAAGAAACAGTTGCACGAGGCCGGGAAATTGCCGCGCAGCTCCGCGCGCCTGTCCTTGTTCTCCTGAGCGGAGACCTGGGCAGCGGGAAAACCACGCTGACCAAAGGAATCATTAGTGGACTCGGCGCCGCAAAAGAAGAGGATGTCACCAGCCCCACCTTCACGCTGGTTCACGTGTTTCACAATCACTGCAAGGTCTATCACGTGGACCTCTACCGCGTGGAAAACTTTCACGATTTGGAATCTCTGGGGCTCGAAGATGCTTTGGGAGAAAAGGCGATCGTCATTATCGAGTGGTCGGAGCGATTTACTTTTCGCACGGATTGGCCTTCGGTCCGGATCCACCTTGAGCATGCTGGGGGAGATACGCGCCGCGTCGTGGTTTCGGGATTGAACTCGGAGAAATGTTTGTGATCTGGGAACGCACCCTTAAAAAGCAAAGGGTGCGGCACCCTGAAATTCAGAATCTTTCAAAACCTGGCGCGCTGACGATTGGCGGGCAAGCGCGCCTGATATTGAATCTGATCCCAAAAGGAGCGGAGAAAAATGACATTATCGACGAAAGAGGGTAGGAGAGCGTTTATGAAGCTGGGTCTCGCCTCGGCTGGCCTTCCGTTAGTTTCGCCATCGCTGCTGACGGTAGCGGAGGCGCAGGGGAAACCGCAAGACATCCCCGTGCGAGGCGGGTATATCGTTCCGGTGTCTCCGGGGCTTCAAATGTTTTTCAGAGAGGACTGGTTCGGCGCGCCGTGGCTCGATCCTGAACCAGTTGTCTTTCTGCACGGGAATTTGGAAACCGGCGAGGTCTGGTATGGATGGGTGCCGCGGATGGCGCAGCAGTTCCGGCTATTTCGGCCTGACCTGCCCGGATACGGACATTCCAGCGTGCCTGCTAATTTTGATTGGTCGCTTGCGAGTTTCGCGAAGGTCGTGGCAAATTTTCTTGATGCGATCGGAGTGCAGTCGGCGCACATCATCGGCGCCAAGACGGGAGGCGCGATTGCGATGCAGTTTGCGGCCACCTACCCGCAGCGTACGCGCACTCTGGTTGTGGCCAGCGGCCCGTTTGGCCCGGTCGATCCCAAATTTGAAAACTCCTCCCAGCAGGTCAGGCTTGGCTCGGCGGCGTCCAGGGAAGAGATTGCGTATTTCGACAAATTAAGGAACGAAACCAGCCCGGATACGAGGCGCGACATCCAGAAGCTACTTTCCGTGGTGAATCTGGACAATCTTCTGCCGCGCATCACTGCACGCACGCTGATCATTACTTCTGATCGAAGCGCGCTGCAATCGGTGGAGACGGTTCTTCGCTACCAGCCGAAGATTCCGAATTCGAGGCTGCTGGTTTTGACCAGCGATGCGTATCATGTGGCTGTGGCGAATGCAGACGAGTGCGTGAGCAATGTGCTTGCGTTTATTCAGGAAGGGAAGTAGGACAGGCTTCAGAGTCTGTGTGGCAACTAAGGTTGACAGTGCAGGTATACTTCGCGCAGGAGGCTGCGCGATGCCGAATTTTTACGAGTACAACCCGGAACAGGGGTATTTGTTGCCGCCGAGCGTGCGTGAGGTATTGGGGGAAGGACATCTTTGTTTTTTCGTGCATGCGGCGGTGGAGAAGTTGGATTTGAGGGAGTTCGAGAGCGGATACAGTGACGAGGGGCATCCAGGGTATCACCCGGCGCTGCTGTTGAAAGTATGGCTGTATGCCTATGCCTTGGGAGTGACCAGTTCGCGACGGCTGGAGCAGCGGATTCGGGAAGATTTGGCGTTTCGGTATCTGGCAGCAGGAGCGACGCCGGATTATTGGGCGTTGAATGAGTTCCGCAAGCGGCACGGGCGAGGGATCAACGACGCGTTCACACAGGTGGTGGAGCTAGCGCGGTCGTTGGGGATGGGAAAGCTGGGACAGGTGGCCATCGATTCAACGCGGATCGCGGCGAACGCGGCGGCCGATTCGGCCGAGGGCATCGAGAAATTGCGAGCGGAGAGAGCGAAGATTCGCCGGCGCATTCGGCGCTGGCAGCGGCAGTGCGAGACGCCAGACCCCAACGAAGGGGCGGGAATGGAAGTGGCCCACCAGGCTCTGGAAGAACTCCGGCAGCGGCTGCAGCAAATCCCGGCGCGGATCGAGCGGCTCAAGAAAGCGGGGACCCAGAAGCTGTCGCGTACCGATGAGGACAGCCGGTTCCTGCGCGAGCGCAAAGGATTTGTGTTGGGGTACACGGCGACGGTGGCGGTGAGCGAAGATCATTTGATTGTGGCGCAGCAAGTCAGCCAGAGCAGCAATGATAACGGGCTGTTGGTGCCGATGCTGGAAGCGGTGGAACGGGAGTGCGGGCAGCGGCCGGGACAAGCCCTGGCCGACAGCGGATTTTTTTCACAGGAGAATTTGGAAGAGTTGGAGCGGCGCCAGATCGACGCATACGTGCCGGATTCGCATCTGGGGCGGGAACTGAATCGCGGGGTGCGGGTGCGCGGACACGCGGCCGCCCAGCATCGAGCGCAACAGGACATGAGACGCAAGCTGCGCTCCCCGGCCGGACGCGCGGTGTATCGACGACGAAAAGCGATTGTGGAACCGGTGCTGGGAGTGCTCAAAGAGCAGCGCGGGATGCGGCGATTCCGATTACGCGGGTTGACAAAAGTGGCCATCGAGTTCACGCTGGCCGCCATCGCCCTGAATCTCACGCGAATCTGGCGCACGGTTCCAAAGTTGCGCATCGCCTGAAACGCTAGAGGTCGTCGAGAAGTTTTCAAACTCGCGCAGGGGCCGCAGGAACACGGCCTCTGCAGAATAATATTTACGCGGGCGAAGAGTTGCCACACAGACTCTTCAGCCTGTCTGCATTTGGTTTTTTGGTTTCAACGGTCAAACCAAGAACACACAGGCTGAAGCCTGTGCCACTTCAAGCCTTGAGGCGCGGGAACAGACGCTCTGCATTGCCGCGCTGCACGCCCTTCCATTCCTCGGGCGTGAACCCGGAACTCGCGGCATACGCTTCGAGACCCGGATTCGTCAGAACATATTTCTGGGCCGGCACGTCGCTACCGTAAAGGATGTGCGAAACGGGGACGGTATCTTTCAATGCGTCCAGGATGGCCGGCCGATTCGCCTTGGCCGTGTCGAAATAAAGCTTTTTGAGTTCGTACTCCACTCCGTTCGGCACTTTCTCCTGCATGGCCTTCGAGATATTGTCGGTCAAGCGAGGCCACAATACGGTGATCGCTCCGCCGGCGTGTGAAAAGATGAATTTGATATCAGGGCAACGCGAAAATGTGCCGCTCATGAGAAGACTATTAATCGTGCCGGGAGTCTGCACGTCATTCTGGAAAGGCATCGAGCCGCAGCATTTGGAGGTCATGGGATGGAAGAACACCACCGCCTTGCGGCGATTCAGTTCATCGAATACCGGCGCAAAGAACGGGTCGCCGGGCCATTTATCAATATAGTAATTCCACAAGCCGATTCCGTCGGCCTTGAGCGTGCCGAGCGCGTACTCGATCTCCTTGAGGCTGGCGTCCTGATCGCCCATCGGCAACGATGCGAATAAACCGAAGCGGCCGGGATAATCCTTCACTGCTTGCGCGCCATATTCATTGCTCTGGTGTACCAGGGAGTTCGCCCGTGGGGTGCCGTCGCTCATCGTATCGCCCACCAGCGCAAAGGTGATTGAGAGCATGGCGGTGCTGACGCCATTCTGGTCCATCAAGTCGACTGATGTCTGCGGCGTCCATTCAGAGGTGGCGCCCTGTCGATTCATAGGTCCGCGCTCCGCTTGCATGAGCTTCAAGTAGAAGGGTGGAATCATGTGGTGATGCACGTCGATCCGGCCGGTCGCGCCGGGTTTCGCGGTCTGCGCCAGTAGCTCAGTCGCCGACAGGGTCGCACCCGCTGCTCCAGCGACTGCAAGCGATTTCATAAAATCCCGGCGTGAAGGTCCAGAGGTTAGGCGCGCAGTGTTTTCCGGTCTGAAATCGGGAATGTGGTGGCCGCAATCACAATTGTGCTCTCTCATTTCGACTCCTCCATTCGATGTTTGACGCATTTTTGCATCTCTTAGCTCAGGCAATCTTCAAGCGCGGGAACAGCCGTTCCGCATTGCCGCGCTGCACGGCCTTCCATTCCGCCGGGGTGAATCCGCCTTTTGCGGCATATGCTTCGAGTCCCGGATTTGTCAGCGAATACTTTTGCACTGGAGCGTCGCTTCCATAAAGAATCTGGGATACCGGAACAGTAGCCTTTAGCGCGTCCAGGATGGATGGCATGTTGGCCTTCGCGGTGTCGAAATAGAGTTTCTTGAGCTCGTATTCCACTCCGTTCGGCACTTTTTCCTGCATGGCTTTTGAGATGTTGTCGGTCAAGCGTGGCCACAATACCGTGATGGCACCGCCGGCGTGCGAGAAGATGAATCTGATATCGGGGCAGCGCGAGAATGTGCCGCTCACCAAAAGACTGTTGATCGTGCCCGCTGTTTGCACGTCATTCTGAAACGGCAGCGAGCCGCAGCACTTAGAAGACATGGGGTGGAAGAACACGATGGCCTTGCGGCGGTTGAGCTCATTGAACACAGGCGCGAAGAAGGGATCGCCCGGCCATTTGTCGATGTAATAGTTCCACAGACCGATGCCGTCGGCTTTCAGCGTGTCGAGCGAGTACTCAACCTCTTTCAGGCTCGCATCCTGATCGCCCATCGGTAGCGACGCGAATAGCCCAAAGCGCGTGGGATGGTCCTTAACCACCTGCGCACCGAATTCGTTGCTCTGGCGCACCAGGGTGTTTGCCCGCGGGGTGCCATCACTCATCGAGTCGCCCACGAGAGCATAGGTGATCGACATCATTCCAACGCCGACGCCGGCCGCGTCCATCACATCGAGCGATGTTTGCGGCGTCCAGGGCCGCGTCGCGCCCTGGGCATTGAGGGGGCCTCCTTTTTCCTGTTCCATGATCTTCAAATAGAAGGGAGGAATCATGTGATTGTGCACGTCAATCCGACCAGGCGCCATGGCGGCGGGGCGTGCTGGTTGCGCCAATAGTCTGCCGGCAGACATCGTCGCGCCCGCAACGCCAGCGACGGCAAGCGACTTCATGAACTCCCGCCGCGAAGACCCCGAGGTATTGCAGGTGGAGCTCTCCGGGCTCGAGGCCGGGGCATGGTTATCGAAATTGCAATCGTCATGTGACATGTAAACCCCTCCAATGACAGATTAACGGCTATCGCGGCATACCGTAGCTCACTGAACTACCAATTGCAATGCTTGGCAGGCTAAACGGAAGCCTGCTGCCAAAAGCCAGTCCCGTTCGAAACGGGTTGGCCTATCTGAACGTGAAATAAGCCGCCCGGTCGGACCGGATCCCCGGCATCCAGATCACGTTCCCGATTTGCAGGGCAGTACTCCAAGCATTGAATACTGGATCCGGCTTATTCAGCCAGACCACCTTTTTCTCCAGAGTTTTCGGATCGAGCTCGACCACCATAAATCCTCGCGGGCAGTCGGTGTCTATTTTTCCATTGTGGGGTGCTAGGGTGCCTCCGCAGGCCGGCTCGTCGGCGCGGCCCGCGATATAGAGTTTTCCGTCCTGCCCCCATCGGATGTTATCCGGCCCAACGTCAAGGTCGACTTTATCCGCCTTCAGCGTGTCGCCCATTCGCGTGAACCGCGTGACGGACCTGCCCCCGGTCGCATTTACAAAGAATTGTTTGCCGTCGGGGGTAATTTCGATGCCGTTATTTCCGGAGAGCTCCGTTCCGTGGATTGAATGGAATGCCCCCTTCGGATGCCATTCCCAAACCGAGCCCGAAACCTCTCCGCCCCTCGACTGTTCCAGGGTGTGGCCCGCGTCTACCGGGCTGGTAATTAACATGCCGCCGTCCGGCAGGGCTGCAACGGCATTGCCGTTGGCTTCCTTAGGCATGACCGCGCAGCCAATCCAGGTGACTGTCGGTTCAGCGCCCCGGGAATCCACCTCGAATACCTCGACCGCATGTCGCACGCGTGGGCTCATCGTATACAGCGTGGAGATTCCCTTTTCGCGGGCGCGAATATACAGACCGACAGCGGAATATTTCATGGGGTCCGGTGCGCCACCGGGGCAATCGCCGAACAGCGCCATATCCTTGCGCTCGGCGGGCTCTTTACCAGGATAAAATTCGCGCCAGGCCTTGGAGTCCGCATTGATCAGGAAAAGCTGGGCCTCGCCGCTCGTAATGAGCCAGTGCGTGCCCGGAACAAGAACCATGTCCTCCGATTTCGACGGGCCGCAGACGAAATTCAACTTGCCGGACGGCGCACAGTTGTCCGCAGCGCTCAACGTCTGCCCGAAGCTAAGAACGGCCGCACCTGCAGCCAGCAGGCACCAGAATATGATTTTTGATTTCACGGTGTCCTCCAAAGTCGCCAGCAAATTTGTCGCTTTGTCACCCATGGTTCCGCAACGTTGCGGGCGAGTATAGGATGAACCCAATTCCAATACAAGGTTCGGGAGTGGCAATTGGGTTCAGGAGGCGATTCGTGTCCTCTGCGCCAGGACGGCTCGCCAGCTACCGCCGCGTTTGACAAACACGCGCACTTCACGAAATTCGCCGCTCATGTCTTTGCCGACGCGGCTGCCCTTGATCGCTTCACGAAAAGTGACTACCGCAGTCTCGCCATAAATGCGCACCTGGACATCTGAATAATTGAATGATTCAAACTTCGTGCTGCCATCCTTGATTCCTTGCAAAGTTTCCGAGCGGCTGCGCACGGCTCCGTTATCCCTGGTGATGGTGTAATCCTCTGTGGTCGTGCGATCCAGCGCGGCGGCGTCGCCATGCAAATCCGCGTCAATCATTTGTTTCAGGACTTCCCGGACTTCCTGCTCTGCTTTGCCGTTCTGGGCGAGCGCAACGCCCGGAGTAGTCAATGCCGGGACTACGAACATAACCACTACGAATAGCCACTTCATGAGCTCTTCCTCCCGCTCGTTCAAGGTGAATTGGAATTCGCCGCCTGGGCTCCCTAAGCGAACTTGAGGGGAGTATACGCCAGTTTAATTAGCGTAGGATTTCGTTTTCCCGGCGCAGGAAGTATGGAGTGTCTCGTGGCATGACCCGGTTGGTTGCGAGTCCTGAATCGGCACTGTAAACTATCCATTAGTTGCGGTTTGCGCTGCCAGGCGGTCAATGTTCTCGATTGGCTCTGGCGGGAGCGGGCACTGCGACAATAAAAATTTGATCAGAGGACAAACATAATGTTTAAGGGAATTAAAGCTGCAATTGGCGTCTGTGCGACATTGATCCTCCTGGGCGTAGTGTGTGTCAGGACTTCGGTCGCGGCGCTGCCTCAAGATTCCGATGTCGTCACTGTCAAGATGACTGCGGACCATGTGTTTGACCCCGCCAAGGTAACGATTAAGGTCGGGCAGACGGTGGAATGGGTCAACGCGGAGGAAGGAGGTCTGCACCAGGTTACCAATGATCCGGATGTGGCCTCTGACGGGGGCGATGTTTCGGTGCCAGACGGCACCATGCCTTTCAATTCTCAAATGATGAGGAGCGGAAAAACGTTTCGACACCAGTTTACGATTCCCGGAGTGTATAAATACACCTGCCCGCCGCATGAGAGTGCAGGAATGGTGGGAGAGGTGGACGTCACAAAGTAAGGCGATTACGGTAACGGGTCTTGCGGTGCCGCACCCTTGAAGACGTTTCAAGGGTGCGCTCCATTCCTGGCCATCCCATCGTTGTTGCCGCATGTGTTGGCCTAGCTGTTAACGGGTAGGCCTCGTAGTCTTGTTCACACTTTCCCCCCTTGTTACGCTGGATAAGCGTCCTCTGCGACCCATTATGCCTGAGCGCACATCCATGCTCTCCGCGGGGAACCCTGCGCGAGTCAACCTGAAGCCCTATTCGGCGGAGCTTCCGCTGGGCAGTTTGGCCGTCGGCGTGGACAATATCCACCATGATGTGCATCTGAGCCCAGGATTTGTCCAATCCAGCGGCGCCTATTTGCTGGAATTCATCCGGCAGAACGCCAATCTTACCTTCCTTTCGCAAACCGACCGTTTTCAGCAGGATCGAAGGCAAATTCGCAACCGGGAATCCGACCGCAGGGCACCGCGACCTCCGGAAGCCTCGACCTGGAAGCGTCAACTTTCGGACCTTTTGCACGCGGGACTCCAGCTAGCCAAATATGAGCAGAATATCGAAGTTGACCTGATCCTGCGCGTCGCTCTGTTGAAGTTCCTGACGCAGGAGATCAGCACGCAATTCGCGAACCTGATGCTCGAAGCCAAGGAGTGGATTCGCGGCCGCGGCGCTCATTTCGAGCACACCGAGCAGGCGCATGTCATCAAAGCGCGGCTGGCCGAATTGCAGGCCGACCGCCGCAACATGTTCCGGCAGACGGGCCAGCATGTGTTCCAGGCGCTGATGGATATCGAGGAGAACAGCCTTGCGAGATCCCGGAAAGCGCTTTTCGGCGAGGAAGCCGCATCCTCGTACGACATCTTGAATAACCGTCTTGCCTTTGTCGAATCCGGCAAGGACGATGTCCTCTTTCTCGATCAATATGTTCTCCTTGGGAATTACCTCCGGGACCAGGATCGGTTTGAAACTTTCGATGCTCTGCTGCTCGACTTCCTGAGGGAATCGGTCCTGGCGGGGAACCAGGGAAGCGATCTGAGTGAAGCCTGGCAGGCGCACCAGAAACTTCTGGATTCCGCGATGGCCAGCCATGGAGAAATCGCCCGCCTGCAAGAGGAACACGACGCACTCGCGCGGCGCCTCGAACGCTCCGACAGCCTGATGGGGCGCGTGGGTTTTGGCTCGGATCCCGCAACCCTGCGCGCGGCGATGACCGATGTGGAGAAACGGCTGCGCCACCTTCGGCAGAAACTCGAAGGCCTGGGCCCGCAGATCGAGGCGGCGCACAGCAAGGCCGATTATATGGCCAAGGAATATCAGGAACGCCTGGGCGACTATTTGAATCAGCCGGAGAACGCCCGCCGCCTGCTGGACCCCAATGCGCCAGGCGATTCAACTGGCGCGACGGTGGAGACCCGAGCGCGTCTGCTGGAGGAATGGCTCACGCGGCTCGAGCAACGCGATCTGTTGGTGCATGTTTTGGCCAGCTACCAGTTGCGGAACATTTGTCACGACTACTGTCCGCCGATCCACTTGCAGCAATTAAAGAAGGCGCTGGTTTCGCGTGAGGAATACAAGCACGTTGAGGATGTGCTGAAGCAATTTCCCGCACGGCAATATTCGATGCAGCGCATCGACGAGTTAGCCAAGAAAATTCGCAAGACGCCCCGTGAAGAGGCGCGCACGGTCGCCATTCGATTTGCTGAAGATTTCATGCGATTCCGGCGCGATACCCGCAATTATGAGAAGCTAACCGCGGCCATGGAGCGCATTAACCTGGTGCGCGACGAGCGCACGCGGGAACTTTCCGATCTGAACCGCAGCCTTTACGAATTCCTGCTGCCGGAGGAGGCGCGCCCCGCCGAGGACCGCGTGCTCTCCCATACGATCATCAAGGCGGATGTCCGCGGCTCGACTAAGATTACCCAGGACCTGCTCGCCCGAGGCCTCAATCCGGCGTCCCTGTTCAGCATGAATTTCTACGAACCCGTAAAGCACATCCTGGACCGCTACGGCGCGGCAAAAGTTTTCATCGAGGGAGATGCGCTGGTGCTCGCGATCTTCGAAAATGAATCTAATCGCGCGCAGCAGCGAGCCGTCTCGAAAGCCTGCGCCCTCGCCCGGCAAATTCTGGCTGTCTCGTCCGCCTACAACGAGCGCTCGGAATCCACCGAACTGCCGCGTCTGGAGTTGGGCATAGGGATTGCCTACCAGGGTTCCGCGCCCACCTATTGGATGGACACCGACTCCCGGATCATGATCTCGCGGGCGCTGAACCTTTCCGACCGCCTTTCCAGTTGCTCGAAAGCCGCCAAGCGCTTGCTTGCGCAAACTCCTTCGATGTTCCGCCTCTTCCTGTTCCAGACCATGATGGAAGGCGTGGCCGA
This sequence comes from Terriglobia bacterium, assembly GCA_963705015.1. Classification (GTDB taxonomy): domain Bacteria; phylum Acidobacteriota; class Terriglobia; order Acidiferrales; family UBA7541; genus Palsa-360. The sequence goes on along the minus strand of CAVPIN010000002.1, from coordinate 1,174,866 downwards.
AGACGAAGTGGACGAATTCCTGATTCGCTTCAACCTCAACGGCGTGGAACTGAATGAAGAAGGGTTTCAGAAGCTGCAGGAAGAAATTGCCCTGAGGTCGGTGGAAGCCGATTGCGTCATGCCGTGGGGCAAGGAACGCCTCACGTTCTACGCCGGGGAAACGCCGGTTGGAGAAGGGGTCGAGCCGGTCCTGATTCGCCGTGGCTTTGTGCGTCAATTATTGCCGGACGGCAAAATTGGCGCCCCCGGTACTCGCGCCTATTACGAGGTGTGCACCAGCCCCAAGGTATTTGAACTGGTCGAATATCTCACTGCCACTGCCAGCGCATCCGCCCATCGCGGTTGAAAAGGCACACGAAATCAGCAACCAAGTTACATGATAAGATGGCGCCGGTTACCGCTCCTTGGCAAAAAGTAAACGCAAACCGAAGAAATTCACCGCAGGAAAAGAAGCGCGGCGGCGCGCCCGCGAACTTGCAGGGCCTCCTCCCGCCGAGCGCATCATCCCCGACAAGCGCCTGAAACCGGAGAAACACAAGAAGAACCCGCTCGAAAACGATGGGCAATAGCCCCAGTGGCGTAAGCTTCAGCTTGCGTGCTTTTCCTTGATCCTCAGAAAATCAAAATCACGCAAGCTGAAGCATACGCTACTTGCTTTCACGGATTCTCGGTGTATACGTGCTTCACCACATTCACCACGCCGTTCAGATTCGGCCAATCCGGATATTTCATCTTGAATTCGCCGAGCAACATTTGCCCGGCTTCGTCGGCGGACTTTCCCTGGCGCTTCAATTCCAGCGCGCGCGCCTGCAGAGTGGACAAAAATGTATATTCCGTCTCGATCAGCGAACCATCGCCGAGATCGCCGTGGTCGGGCACGATGAACCTTGGTTTGAGCGCTCTGAGCTCGCCGAGAATCGTGACCCAGTTCTTGGCGTTAGCATCGTTATTGAACAGGTTCGGGACCATCTTGCTTTGCACGATGTCGCCCGGAAGCAGCGTGCGGTCCGGCTCAACATCGATCAGTTCGTCGCCCTGCGTATGGGCCGGGCCCATCCAGAATAGACGCGCGGTTACGCCGCCCAGGTCCACCGTGATTTCCTTGTCGAACGTGATGTCCGGCGCGCGGAACTTCACGCCAGCCAGTAATTCCTTATTTTGGGCCGACCGGCCGCTGAACATGTCCACAAATTCCATTCCATGCTGTTCGAGTTCCCGCTGCTGGACCACGGGCCGGATCAGCACGGTGTTTGGAGGGAACGCCGCTTCGCCCGCGGCGTGTTCGGGATGATAGTGCGTGGTGGTGAGGTACAAATTCGGCGTCTTCTTGAGTTTGTCTACTGCGCGCATCACGACAGCTCCGTTGCGTGGGCCCATGCCCGTGTCGACGACCATCGTTGCGCGCTCGCCGACGATGATGCCGATGTTCGGGAAGCCCATGATCACATATACATGATCGGAAACGCGCTTTGCGGAATCTTCCGGCAGCAATACTGACTGCCCCTGCGCGCGTACGGTGGAAGGTCCGCGGAGGAGCGCTCCCGCGACGATCGCGAGACATAAGCCCGCAAGGATTGCTACCCGAGAAAGTTTCCTGGCTGTATGCATCGGTGAGCCCTCCGTTTGTTTTAGTGGCGTAAGCTTTAGCTTGCGTGTTCTTGTTCGCTCAAAAGATAACCGAGCCAAGAAAACCAAACCAACACAAGCTGAAGCATCTGCCACTAGTGAATATGCCTGGTCTTTTTCTGCATGTAGTCCATGAGCAGGTACTGGCCTAGAGTGTAGGGCGTAGTGAAGTACGCTTTGCCGCGGCAAAGCTCCGTGACTTTCTGCACGAAATGAATAAGGCTGTGGTCGCTGGCGAGCATGAACGTGTTGATCAGGATTCCGGAGCGCCGGCAGCGGCCGACTTCTTCGAGCGTCTGCGTCACTACCAGCGGATCGAGGCCGAATGCATTCTTGTAAATTCGCCCATCCTCGAGCGTCAGGGCGGACGGCTTTCCGTCGGTGATCATTACAATCTGCTTCATGTCTTTTTTCTGGCGCGACAGAATCCGCCGCGCGAGCCGCAGCCCTTCGCGCGTGTTCGTGTAATACGGGCCAACCTGTACGCGGGCCAGCTCACCGAGCGGCATTTCTTCCGCCGAGTCGTGGAACAAAACCAGGTGCAACGAGTCGCCGGGGAACTGCGTGCGAATCAGATGGGAGAGGGCCAGCGCCACTTTTTTCGCCGGGGTAAAGCGGTCCTCGCCGTAAAGAATCATGCTGTGGCTGCAGTCCAGCATGAGTACGGTCGCGCACGAACTCTGGTATTCGGTCTGGTGCACCATCAGATCGGGGTAATCGAGCTCGATGGGAACCTTGGAGCCTTCGCGGCGTACGGCATTGAAGAGAGTCGCGCTAATGTCCAGATTGAGCGTGTCGCCAAATTCGTACGCGCGTGAGATTCCACCGGACTCGACGCCCGTGGACAGGTCGCGCGTGTCGTGACGCCCGAAGCTGCTTTTCCCCAGCGACGCCATCAGGTCTTTCAGAGTTTTGAAACCGAGGAAGTCGATCGTTTTGTCGGTAATTTCAAATCGCGCTTCGGTGTCGCGATCGCGGCCCTGGCCGACCTGCCCGCGCGGCGTCTTTTCGGGCGGGGCCGTCACTTGCGGCTGGCCGGTGACGTAACCCTCCTCCATCAGCCGATCCATCAACTGGTCGATCATTTCTTTCATTTTGGCTTCCTGCTCTTCAGGGGTGCCATCGAGCAGGTCCTGCATCAGCTGGTCGTCCAGCAGGTCGCCCTCTTCCAGCGCGCGCTGGATGGCCTGGCGCAACGCCTCCATCGATTTGTCGGGGTCCATTTCGGAGATGCCGTAGTATTGCGATTCAAAACCGCTCTGCAGGAAAAAATCGGAGAGGCGCTTGACGAGTTCCTGCAAATCGACGCCGCCGCCCGGCTCGCCTGTATATTTTGTGTAGCGAATGTATTTCACTGCGTTTCCTCGCTCACGATTCCTAATTATATTGCCGCCGCGGAGGCCGCGGCTGCTGCTCGCGCGGCTCCGGCGCCTTGGGACGCTCCGCATGAAAGCCGCGTTCTTCATTTCGGCTGATGCGTTTGTGCGACCAGAGTCCTTCGAGAATGAATTCCGCGGCGGCGGCCATTCCCGCCGGGCCACTGCGGCCATCTACGCCGAGGCGTTCAATGTGCTCCATCAGGCCCTGGATACGTTTGAGCTGCGTCAGGGCTTCCGCGGCTGGGGCGCTTTCGGGAACTTTGAGGTCGCCGCCCAGCTCAAACCACTGCACGACCGGCTGGAGGTTCGCACCTTCCAGATGACTGCTGAAAACTTTTCCAACAGCGCCGCGAATCATCTCGCGCGCGATGTTTTCCGCACCGCGCAATTCGCCTTCGTATTCCAGTTCCATTTTTCCGGTGATGGCGGGGAGCGCGGCGTAAACATCCGCGATACGCGCGCAGGAGCGCGACTCATGATTGCGGACGGCACGCTGCTCGGCGCTGCTGACGACGCTTTCAAGACATGCGATCGGCAGCCGCTGGCTTACGCCGGAGCGTTTGTCGACGCGCTTGTCTTCGCGCGCAAGAAACGCAATCTGCTCGACCACTTCCCGAATGTACGCAGGAACTTCGACGGCCGTGCGGCCGCCATCGCGCGCCACCCAGGCTTCCTGAGCGGTGATGGCCACCCCTTCCTCGACCGTCGCGGGATAATGCGTGCGGATTTCCGAGCCGATGCGGTCCTTGAGCGGCGTGATGATTTTGCCACGCGCCGTGTAATCCTCCGGATTCGCCGTGAACACGAGCAGCACGTCGAGCGGCATGCGCACCGGATAGCCCTTTATCTGAATGTCGCCTTCCTGCATGATATTGAACAAGCCCACCTGAATTTTTCCAGCCAGGTCCGGCAATTCGTTCACGGCAAAAATGCCGCGATTGGCGCGCGGCAGCAGGCCATAGTGAATCGTCAGCTCGTCGCCTAAATCGCGACCCGAGCGGGCCGCCTTGATGGGGTCCACGTCGCCGAGGATGTCGGCAATGGTCACGTCAGGCGTGGCCAGTTTTTCGACGAAGCGCAGATCGCGCGGCAGCCAGGCAATCGGCGTGGCATCGCCCTTTTCGGCGATCAGATCGCGGCAGGAGCGGCAAAGAGGCGCGAGGGGATTGTCGTGAATTTCGCATCCCGCTACGTAGGGAATTTCCAGGTCCAGAAACTCGATCAGGCCGCGCAGGATGCGGCTCTTGGCCTGGCCTCGCAAACCGAGAAGAATAAAATTGTGGCGCGCGAGAATGGCGTTGGCGATTTGCGGCAGCACAGTTTCTTCGTAACCATGAATGCCCGGGAAGAGCGGCTCTCCGGTTTCCAGTTTCTTCAAGAGATTCGCGCGGAGTTCTTCCTTGACGGTGCGGCGCGGTACTCCAGAAGCGTATTCAGGAATCTTGCGCAATTCGCCAAGCGTTGCAGGTTTCGTGGTCATCGAGGTCCCCTGGTTCAACGTGCAGTCCCATTATATGCCACACAAGGAATTGCTGCAGGAATCGTCGAGGATGCAGTCAGGTAGCGTAAGCTTCAGCTTGCGTGGTCTTTGCATCGCCGAAAACCAAAAGCACGCAAGCTGCCCTTCGTCCCGCTCAGGGTAAAAAGCTTACGCTACTCACAACTTGCCGTGGCCATTGCCCGCCGCTTTCCCCCTCACGCGGTGGCGGTTTTCCAGTTGCGGATACCACTCCGTAAGGCGGGCTTCCAGGAGGCGCTGGCGCGCTGCTTCCGAACGCTCCTCAAGCAAGGTCTGCCGGAACGCTACATCGATGGGCAGCTCGGACGCGACATGATAGGCGAGGGAGATGCTGCCCTCAGTTTCAAAAAGGGGCGCGTCTTCTTCGTAAAGAATGCGGTGGCAGCTGTTGAAAAGCCGTTCAAGGTCCGCGGAGACCGTGGCATCAATCCCCGTGAAATCTTCCTCAAGATATTCGACATCGGCCTGGAGGTAAGCTTTCTCCTCATGTGTCTGGAGTATACGAAATGCGCTTTGCCCGGCGGTCAGGATGTCAGAGCGGCCATCTTCATACTCCTTCAAGGTCTTGATAATCAGCGCGGAGCATCCAATTTGTGCGATTTCGCCGTTATGGATGAACACGATGCCGAAAGGGGACTGTGTTTCGATGCAACGGCCGGTCATCTCGCGGTAGCGCGGCTCAAAAATGTGCAGAGGAATCGCCTGGCCGGGGAAGAGGACGATGCTCAGCGGAAAAATCGGAATGAGTGCCGCGCTCATGGACATGTAACCGCCACAAAATAAGATGCCAATGCATGAACCGGCGTCTGAAGGCCCGAACCGAAATTACGCTTGCTGTTCCTTCGAAAGGAACAGAGTGTTGTAGAGCCATCCGGCGGCGACGCCTCCGGCCAGAGGGCCGATCCAGTAGACACCGTGGTTGGTCCAGTGATTGGCCGCCAGCGCGGGACCGAACGCGCGTGCAGGATTAAGCGCCGCCCCTGTAAACGGTCCTCCGAACAGCGCTCCCATGGTGATCGTCAGGCCAATCGCAAATCCTGCGATCTTGTTGAACGCGCCGCGGGAGTCGATGGCAGTCGCAAAAACGACGAACACGAGGAAGAAGGTCATGATTCCTTCGAAGATCATGCCGTTTGCGCGCGAGATGCCGCTCGCCAGGCCCGGCGTGCCAAGTTGTACGGGGCCCCAGACATCCACGGGGAGCAGGCGCAGGAGATATGCAGCGACCGTGGCGCCCGCGAGTTGCGCCACCCAGTAGGCCAGGGCATCAAACGTCGAAATCTTGCGGGTCACCCAGCATCCAATGGTGATCGCCGGATTGAAGTGGCCTCCGGAGATGTGCCCGAGCGAGGTCACCATAATACCGATTGCCAGGCCGTGCGCGAGCGCGATCCCCAGTAATCCCACCCCGGCCTGCCCGCCGGAGCGAAGGAACTGGTCGGCACAGATGGAGCCGGCCCCAAAGAAGATCAGCGCGAACGTCCCGAAAAATTCAGCGACAAGCTTTTGTGGAGTGTTATACATGCAATCGCCTCCCAAACGAACACACTGCAAACACCCAGTACTTACCTCAAGGCTGGGACGGCGCGATTGTATGGAATGGGGTGTGTCCGCGTCAAACTTTGGATTTTGCTGCGACTGTTATCGAGTGCCGGCGCCGAGCGGGACACTCACCGGGGTGAGCCAGTTATGACGGTCAGCCTTCGAACCGTCGAGAATGGCGAAAAATTCCTCCTGGAGCCTTCTGGTGATGGGCCCGCGCGTTCCTTTGCCGACCTTGATCCGGTCGACCGAGCGCAGGGGAGTGATTTCCGCTGCTGTGCCGGTGAAGAAAACTTCGTCGGCGATGTACAGCATCTCGCGGGGAATCATCTGTTCGCGCACTGGGATTTTCAGGTCTTCGCACAGCGTCATCACGGAACTGCGCGTGATGCCATGCAGGACGCTCGCTCCAATGGGCGGTGTGTACAGCACGCCATCCATGGCCACGAAAATATTTTCTCCCGAGCCTTCGCTGACTAACCCGCTCGGATCAAGCGCGATGCCCTCGGTGTAGCCGTTGGCGTGGGCTTCCATGTGAATCAGCTGCGAATTCATGTAATTGGCCGCAGCTTTGGCCATGCTCGGCAGCGTGTTGGGGGCCATGCGGTTCCATGAACTCACGCAGACATCTACGCCATCTTCGATTGCTTCCGCGCCCAGGTAGCGTCCCCATTCCCAGCACGCGATGTAAACTTCGGTCGGCACATTCAGCCCGCCGACGCCCATCTCGCCGTAGCCGCGCAGTGCGATCGGACGGATGTAACACGAAGTCATCTTGTTGACGCGCACGACTTCCGCAGCGGCGTTGGAGAGATCCTCTGCCGAAAAGGGCCACTCGATGTGGTAGATTTTGCCGGAATTGACCATGCGCTGCATGTGCTCGCGCACACGGAAGATGGCCGGGCCATTCTTGGTGTCATAGCAGCGGAGACCTTCAAAGACTGCCGAGCCGTAGCTGACCACATGGGAAAGGACGTGAATGGTCGCGTCTTCCCAGCGGATCAGTTTCCCGTTATGCCATATTTTTTCAGTCGGCTTTAAGGCCATCGGAGTTCTCCGCGTCACGGTGGACAAATCTTCCGTGACATGTCAACAAAAGTATAGCACACGGGCGCGGTGCATCCGTGTAGCCGCCCGGGGGGCGTTTATCAAAGCAGAATGGGAATGGAGCACCGCCGCTAGCGGTTCAAGCGTTCCAGCGAGTAGGGCTGCGTGATGGAGTTGAGGCTCTTCATGGCATGGCTGCGAAGATCACCGTTTACAGTTTCCCAGGCGCCAAGCAGCAAGAATGGAACGATCGCCGCAGCGGCCCAAAGTTTCGCGCGCCGCGGAGCTTTGGCTTCCGGCTCCCAGCGGAACAGCTGCGCGGCGACCAGGAAGGCAATCAAAGCGCTGATGACCAACGAAGCGACGTACGATCCCAGGTCCAACACCCCCGTATTCGGTTCGGTCATAGCGCGTTGCAAGCCGCTGACCAGATAAGTCGCCGGCAGAAATACGGCGACCTGTTGAATCGCCCCCGGCAGCATGGGGAAGGGAATCGTGGCGCCCGAGATGAAGAGAAATACAAACCAAATGATCTGATTGATGATCTGGGTTTCCTGCATGGTGTTGGTAACGCTGGCCACCACCAGGCCGAGGGAGGCGAAAGTAACTGTTCCGAGGGTCACCAGCACAAAAACCGCTAGGACGTTGCCGAATCCGGTCATGTGAAACACGGAACGCGAGAGGTAGAACTCGACGATGATCGTAGGGAGCGTCAAGAAATAGTTTGAAAGCAGGCTCGATGCGAGCATGGCACTGGCGCCGACCGGCGTAACGCGGAACCTCCGCAGGATCCCCTGTTCGCGAAACGTCACCAGTTGGACGCTCAAACCCCAAAAGCTGCCCATCACCGTCAGCGCCAGCACCTCAGCGAGCAAGTAGGGTACGGCCTGAGCCCTACCGCGTCCGAAAATTCCCGCGTAGATGAAGAGAAACGAAAGGGGCATGATCAGGCTGAAAAACAGGAATGCGCGGTTGCGCATCGCCAGACGCATGCGGCTTACCGTGAGTGCCCAGGTATACCTCAATCTCGCAACCTTCTGCCCGTTAGTTCGAGGAAGATGTCCTCAAGCGTTGGCGCGGAAATTTCCAGGCTGACCAGCTCGTTATTCTGCTCTTCGAGGTGCTTCACCAGAGCCACGATGGTGCGCGGGACTCGCGTCGAATAGAGCAGGTAATCGTCGGCCTCGGTGCGGCATTCGGTTACGCCTTCGAGGGTGCCAAGCGCTCCATTGGTCTCCGGCTTGGCCATGCGCACTGTGATTCGGGTGACGGCGCCGGAGCGTTGCTTCAGCTCCCGAGGCGAGCCCAGGGCAATGACCTTGCCCTGATCCACAATCGCGACGCGGTCACAGAGCTTCTCCGCTTCCTCAATATAGTGCGTGGTCAGCAGGATAGTCTTCTTATCCTTCTTAAGTTCTTCAATGATGTCGTAAATTTCTCGCCGCACCTGGGGATCGAGTCCGGCGGTGGGCTCGTCGAGGAATATGACGCGCGGATCGTTCACCAGGGCCATGGCCAGCGCCAGGCGTTGTTTTTGCCCGCCGGAGAGCTTCGCATAGAACGCGTTGCGCTTCTCTTCAAGGCCAAACCGTTTGAGCAATTCCGGCGTCCCTCGGCGGCGCGGGTAGAAACTTCCGAAGAGGTCGAGGGCTTCGCTGACGCGCATCTTGTCCGGCAGGGCGGTGGATTGCAAGGCGGTGCCAATGATGTACTTAAACTCAACCCCACTGCTCTGCGGATCGAGCCCGCAAACGCTCACCCGCCCACTGTCAGGCGTGCGTAGCCCCTCCAGGATTTCAACCGTGCTCGTCTTGCCGGCGCCATTCGGTCCCAGCAGTCCAAAGACTTCGCCCTCGTTGACAGAAAAACTAACCCCGCGCAGGGCTTCCACGTCGCCGTAGCGCTTGGCAAGGTTCTCCACTTCGATGGTGGCTGCACTCAGCATGAACTCTTTTCTAGAGGGCTACAAGTATAGCCCGGACATGTATCTATAACACAATCGGTTCACGGGGAGCGAATTGGGTCTTGCCGGGTTGGCTGGTCTAACTGGCCCATGACAAAGGAAAGAGCTGCCCGCCCAAAAGTCGGGCGGCCTCTACAAGAGCAACTTCCACCGGCGTTGGGCGGTTTCGTAGAGGCCGTTCCGTCCCACGTCTTTCGGGACGGAACGGGCACGCCTTCTTTCAACTTTAGAAATGTCTTTCCGGGAGGATTGCGTTTCAGCGGCGATGCTTCATTCCATTTCCTGTTCGGGTGCGGCCTGCACGCGACTTGTTCGGGAGCCACTCGTGGGTCGCGAAATTCAGGATTCGTTTTTCGGCCACCTGCAATCCCTCGCTTTCGAGCAACTTCCTTTGCAGACCAACATTCGGTTCCCGCAGGAGTAATCGACCACCGGCGCCCACCACGCGATGCCAGGGGACCCCTTGCCCGCTTGGACATGCTGCCATGGCGCGCCCGGCGGCACGCGCTCCGCCCGGAAGCCGAACAGCCCTGGCGATCAGGCCATAGGTCGCAACGCGCCCGCGCGGGATTTTTTTCACCAACTTGTATAGCGAATTCCAATTCATCGCATCGGTCCTATCAATCTGACATTTTAAAGGTACTAGCCTGAACTGGCCAGCGTCCTCATCCCTTCGTTCTATGGCTCGCACCGGTACTACGGAGCACTATGCTATCGAAACATGCGGATTCAGCATCTAAAGTATTAGGAAGGACTAGCCAACTGGGAAATGGTTCCAACAAAATTGAAAGGAGTAAGCATCGAAATTCTGCAGGTCTCCCTGAACCCGGCTGTGACGCTTTGATAAGGGAGTTACTCATACGAGGCAACGTTTACCAGAACGCGACATCCAAATTGACAGCTGTAGTGGAAGAACCGTACACTACAGACTCGAAGCCGGGGACGGGAGCGAAAGATGGCTTTCTTACGCCGAAAAGGGAACACCTTCTACCTGGTACATAACGTCCGCAAGGGCGGCCGCGTAAGACAGCTGCACCTCGCCAAGCTCGGAGAGCGCCCCCGCATTACCGATGATGTTGTTCGACAGGTTACCCGCTCTCATCCCTTTGTGGATGTGAATTGGAGCCAGTTGCGCGAAGAAGTAAACAACCGCATCGAGCTGTACGACCCGAAATCGAACCAAGTTCAAAAACTTGTCTCCACGCTGCGTAATCTGAATCTCGATCTGGCAGACCTGTTTCCTCCCCTGCTGGATGTTTCGCATGCGCCGGAAGAGGGACAAGAAATCGTCACCCAGCTCCGACTTCTTCATTCCACTGTTGGTGTCAAACTCGATCAGTTTGATCGTGCCCCGCATCGGGGCGTTTTGACGGACCGGAAGTTCCGGTAGGAGATAGGCCATGAGCAGCAACCGAGCCTCGCAGCAACAACTGGACCCCACGCTGAGAAGCGTGGAGTCTCAGGAATTTCAGGCGGCGCTAAGAAGTAAAGTCGTCGGCCAGGAAGAGGGACTCCGCGCGGTGGTGGACCTGTATCAGGTCTACTGCGCGGGGATGAGCTCGACAGGTCGGCCGGTAGGGAACCTGCTGTTCCTGGGGCCTACGGGATCAGGAAAGACGCGCATCGTGGAAGCAGCGGCGGAGATTCTGTTCGGAGATCCTCGGGCGGTGATCAAAGTGGACTGCGCGGAGTTCCAGCACTCCCATGAAATCGCCAAGCTGATCGGTTCGCCTCCGGGTTATCTGGGACACCGGGAGACGCATCCGCTGATCACCCAGGAAGCCCTGGCGCAATATCACACCGAGAAGCTGAAGCTGAGTTTCTTGCTGTTTGATGAGATTGAGAAGGCTTCGGACGCGCTGTGGCAGTTGCTGCTGGGGATCCTGGATAAGGCCACGCTGACGCTGGGAGACAACCGGCGGGTGGACCTGTCACAGACGATGATCTTTCTGACGTCGAACCTGGGCGGGGGAGAGATCACCGAGCTGATGACGGGAGGGATGGGATTCGTGCAGCCGTCGGACAAGACGGAAGACAAGCTGGATGTAAAGGTCCAACGGACGGCGCAGGAAGCGGCGAAGAAGAAGTTTTCACCGGAGTTCATGAACCGGCTGGACAAGGTGGTGGTGTTCCATCCGCTGCGGGAAGAGCAGTTGGAAGAGATCCTGGAGATCGAGTTGGGGATGGTGCAGCAGCGGGTGCTGGATACGGGCCGGGGACAGTTTTTGTTCCGGGTGACGGGACCGGCGAGGCGATTCTTGTTGCAGGAAGGGACGGACCTGAAGTACGGGGCACGCCATCTGAAGCGGGCAATCGAGAAGTTTGTGGTGTATCCGCTGGCGAACCTGCTGGCGACCGAACAAATCCGCTTCGGTGACATGCTGGTCGTCGATTGGGATGGCAAGTCCGCGCACCTTTCGTTCCAGAAAGAAGGCGAGGGCGCGGTGGTTCCAGCCTCGGCAAGATCCGTGCGGGGCGCAGCCGCGCAGGTCGCGAAAGCCACGGGCGGAAGGGTGGTCGAAGCTCCCGCTTCGGTCATCGTGCGGGAAGCCAAGGCTCCGGCAGCTTTGCCATCTGGTGCTCCTCCGGTGGCTTCCGGCCGCCGCAAGATCGACACGCAGTAGGCGCATCAAATTTTCAATTTGGTAAAGGGCGGCCGGATAAGACTGGTCGCCCTTTTTGTTATTGAGATAGCGTGCGCGTGGATATGGCCTCTTCAATCTGGTTCAAATCGGCCACTAGTGATCCTTTTGGACACACCACTTATATGCCCCCAACCATTTCATCCGCCCCGCCGCGTCCATTGATTTCGTAACACCCTGAATTTCAATCATTTGAATGTTATGACCCTCTTGCCTCAGTTTGGCATTTCGGTTGCCTTATCTATTGGCGTGACGCAATGCCCAGCGAACTTCGGAACGCGACGAATGATTGAGGGAGCCATGAGACAGGAAAATTTCAAGCTCGATCCAAACCGCCAAAGCCACGAGTCGCAGCAATTTGGATCTGCCCTCCGCCGGAGGATTGTGGGACAGGAAGATGGTGTTCGCGCGGTTACAGACTTGTACCAGGTGTTTCGCGCGGGGATGAGCTCGACGGGGAGGCCGGTGGGGAACCTGCTGTTCCTGGGGCCTACGGGATCAGGAAAGACGCGCATCGTGGAAGCAGCGGCGGAGATTCTGTTCGGAGATCCTCGGGCGGTGATCAAAGTGGACTGCGCGGAGTTCCAGCACTCCCATGAAATCGCCAAGCTGATCGGTTCGCCTCCGGGTTATCTGGGACACCGGGAGACGCATCCGCTGATCACCCAGGAAGCCCTGGCGCAATATCACACCGAGAAGCTGAAGCTGAGTTTCTTGCTGTTTGATGAGATTGAGAAGGCTTCGGACGCGCTGTGGCAGTTGCTGCTGGGGATCCTGGATAAGGCCACGCTGACGCTGGGAGACAACCGGCGGGTGGACCTGTCACAGACGATGATCTTTCTGACGTCGAACCTGGGCGGGGGAGAGATCACCGAGCTGATGACGGGAGGGATGGGATTCGTGCAGCCGTCGGACAAGACGGAAGACAAGCTGGATGTAAAGGTCCAACGGACGGCGCAGGAAGCGGCGAAGAAGAAGTTTTCACCGGAGTTCATGAACCGGCTGGACAAGGTGGTGGTGTTCCATCCGCTGCGGGAAGAGCAGTTGGAAGAGATCCTGGAGATCGAGTTGGGGATGGTGCAGCAGCGGGTGCTGGATACGGGCCGGGGACAGTTTTTGTTCCGGGTGACGGGACCGGCGAGGCGATTCTTGTTGCAGGAAGGGACGGACCTGAAGTACGGGGCACGCCATCTGAAGCGGGCAATCGAGAAGTTTGTGGTGTATCCGCTGGCGAACCTGCTGGCGACCGAACAAATCCGCTTCGGCGACATGCTGGTCGTCGATTGGGATGAGAACAACTGCTGCCTGGAATTCCTTCGGGAAGGGCAGGGTGCCATTATCCCCTCGCCAGCCCGGCGAGCCACGCGCGCAAGCGCTGTGCGCATGGTGGCCAGCGGCGCGAGCGAGGACAAAGAAAGATTCGCCGCGCAGGAACTTGAACCGGTTATGTCCCGTTAATTTTTTCTCAGAGGCGAGATGTGGGTTTAGTTGTAGGGGCACGGTTCACTGAGGACGTTCACCGTGAACAGCATGCCGTGCCCCTACGCCTTCTAACTATCGTGCGGCATCAGAAGACGATTTCGGCTTCCACCGCAAAACCGGCTTTCGCGCGGCGCCGACTTCATCGAGGCGGCCAACGCGCGTGGCATGCGGCGCGGTCTTGACGAGTTCGGGATCGGTAGCGGCTTCCTCGGCAATGGCGCGCATCGCGTCCACGAACAGGTCACACTCCTGCTTCGATTCCGATTCCGTCGGCTCAATCATCATCGCTCCCGGCACGATCAACGGAAACGCTGTGGTGTAGGGATGGAATCCGTAATCGATCAATCGCTTGGCGATGTCCATTGTGTTCACGCCATTCTTTTTCTGGCGCGCATCGCTGAAAACGACTTCATGCATCGAGGGCGACTTAAAGGGCAGGTCGTAAACGTCTTCTAGTTTCTTGCGGATATAGTTCGCGTTGAGGACCGCGTCTTCGGTGGCCTGGCGTATGCCGGGGCCATAGGCCAGCGTATAGGCGAGAGCGCGCACCAGCACTCCGAAATTCCCGCCAAACGCGCGTACGCGGCCAATGGTTTTTAGCCTATGAGTTTCAAGCGCCAGCCGCCCATTCTTTTCGGACAAGACGGGAATCGGCAAATAGGGCTCCAGAATTTTCTTGACCATCACCGGTCCCGCGCCGGGACCGCCGCCGCCGTGGGGCGTCGAGAACGTCTTGTGCAGGTTGAGGTGCATCACGTCCACGCCAAATTCGCCTGGGCGCGCCACACCCGCCAGCGCATTCATATTCGCGCCATCCATATAGAGCAACGCGCCGTGCGAATGCAGGATTTCGGCGGCTTCGGCGATATTCTGTTCGAATACGCCAAGGGTCGATGGATTGGTGACCATCATCGCGGCCACATCCTGGTTCACAATTTCCTTCAGGCGGGCGATATCGATCTGTCCGCGAGTGTCTGAGCGCACGTTTTCGACTTCGTACCCGGCGATCACTGCGGTGGCCGGGTTGGTGCCGTGCGCGGAATCCGGAATCAGAACTTTCTTGCGCGGGCGCCCCTGCGTGTCCTCCAGATACGCGCGAATCAGCAGCAGCCCGGTCAATTCGCCTTGCGCGCCGGCCGCGGGTTCGAGCGTTCCCGTATCCATGCCCGTGATTTCGGCGAGGCAATCGAGCAGCAGTTTCTGAATTTTCAGGCAACCTTGCGAAAGTTCCTGGGGCTGGTAGGGATGCTCGGTGGCAATGCCATCGAGGCGCGCGACGAATTCATTGACGCGAGGGTTGTATTTCATCGTGCACGACCCGAGGGGATACATGCCCAGATCGATCGCGTAATTCCACGTGGAAAGCCGCGTGAAATGACGGATCACTTCGATTTCGCTGACTTCGGGAAATCCGGCCACGCTTTCGCGGACATAATCCGCGCCCAATGCGGTTCGCGCGTCCACGGCCGGCACATCGAGGGGAGGAAATTCCACGCCGCGCTTGCCCGGCGCTGATTGCTCGAAGATCAGCCCTTCGTTCTGGCTGACGTGACGCCGCGCCTTTTTGATGCGATCGGTCAATGCATTTCTCCTTTAAACAAAGCCACAAAAGTCCCATTTGGGTTGCGGCGAAGGTCCCCACGCGAAGCACTCTAGCTCTGTGGGTCGCGGCTTCAGCCGCGACATCAGCGGGTTTCTCGGGATGGGCTTTAGCCCCTGACGCTTCAGTGGCTAAAGCCCTGTCTCTTCGTCTGCAATTGTCGGAGCTAAAGCCCCGACCCACAAGCCAAACTGCCTAATCGGCCAATCTTCATTCTTTAGCTGCAGTGTCAGGCATTACAAAATTACACCGGCTTCGACAGAATTTGCCGAATAGCTGCTGCCATGCGCTCGATTTCCGTGCGCGGCGTCGTTTCCGTGACGCAGAACAGCGCCCGCTTGGTCAGGTCCGGATAAAAACTGCCGAGTGGCAGCGGCCCGATGATTTTCTCCCGCAGCAGATCCGCGTTGACCAATCTTGACCGACCTCGGAAACTCGACGGCGAATTCATTGAAAAACGGCCCGGAGAATGCCCGCCTCACGCCGGGAATTTTTTCGAGCTCCTCAAGTGCAAATCGCGCCTTGGCCAGATTCTGCGCCGCGAGTTCCTTCAATCCTTCCTTGCCGAGCAGACAAAGGTGAATGGCCACGGCCAGGGCGCAGAGCGCCTGGTTAGTGCAGATATTCGAGGTCGCCTTCTCCCGGCGAATGTGTTGTTCGCGCGTGGCGAGTGTGAGCACGTAGCCGCGCCGCCCTTCGGTATCCACGGTCTCGCCCGCGAGGCGCCCCGGCATCTGGCGCACAAACTTGTCGCGCGTGGCGATCACGCCTGCGTACGGACCGCCGTAGCTGGGCGGCAAGCCGAAGCTCTGCGCTTCCATCGCCACGATGTCGGCTTCGGCGGGCGGCCGTACGGCGCCCAGCGACACGCCCTCGGTGATGGAGGCCACGAGCAAGCGCCCCGTTTCGTGCGCGAGTTCCGCGAGATCGGCAATCGGCTCGAGAACGCCGAAAAAATTTGGCGACTGCACGACGACGGCCGCGGTTTTGTTGTCTACTGCCGCTTCGAGCCGTGCCGGATCGATCTGGCCAGTCGGCAGTGAATCCGATCTCGTGAATTTGCAGGCCCAGATTGCGCGTGTAGGTATCCAGCACCTGGCGATATTCGGGATGCAGGGAGCGCGCCACGACCACGCGATGCCGCCCGGTCAATCGTTCGGCCATGAGGACCGCTTCGGTGGTTGCCGTGGACCCATCCCACATCGAGGCGTTGGCCACTTCCATGCCGGTGAGTTCGCACATCAGCGTCTGAAATTCGAAGATGGCCTGCAGCGTGCCCTGGCTGATTTCCGCCTGATAGGGCGTATACGAAGTGAGAAATTCTCCGCGCTGGATCAGGGAGTCGGTGACCACGGAACGCAAATGGTTGTACACGCCAGCGCCGAGGAAACTGGTATAGCCACAGGAGTTTTCCGCTCCGCGCGCTCGAAAATAGTCGATGATTTCCTGCTCGGACATCGGCCCGGGAAGATTAAGCGGGCCCTTCATCCGGAACTCGCCCGGAATGGATGCAAACAAGTCGTCGATGGATTGCTCGCCGATGGCCGCGAGCATTTCCCGGCGCTCGGCAGGGCTCTTCGGAAGATAGCGCATCAGGCCGAGGCTTCCTTTTCGGAGATGAACGCCTGATAGGCAGCAGCGTCCATCAGGCCGGAGACCTCGGCGGGATTGTCGAGTTTGATCTTGATGAGCCAGGCGGCGCCATGGGGGTCCGTGTTCACCGTTTCAGGCGTCGCTGAGAGGGCGGCGTTCGCCTCGATGACTTCTCCGGAAACCGGCGCGTAAATTTCGCTGACGGCCTTGACGGATTCGATCGTGCCGAACACTTTCCCGGCTGTGACTTTCGTGCCAGCCGCGGGGAGTTCCGCGAAAACGACGTCGCCCAGTTCATGCTGGGCGTAGTCGGTGATCCCAATTGTGCCTGTGTTGCCGGACACTTTGATCCACTCGTGTTCCTTGGTGTAGCGATAATCGCTTGGGTACATTAGAACTCCTTGTAAACGTGTCCGAGGTACGCCACTGCGCTTTGCCGGTCTGGTACAACGATTCTACTTCGCCCGCTTATAAAATGGCATCGGAACAATCCGCGCGGGGGCATGATTGGCGCGGATCTCGACCGTGATTTCTGTTCCAGGTGCTTTGGAGGCATTTGGAACGTAGGCCATGCCAATATTTTTTTTGAGAAATGGCGCGGGTGAGCCGCTGGTCACCCGGCCAGCCTGGTGGCCGCCGATCGAAATATCGCAGCCGTCGCGCGCGATCAGGCGGCCATGCATTTCAAAACCTACAAGCGCGCGGTCCACGCCGTGCTGCTTTTGCCGGACCAGAACTTCGCGTCCGAGAAACTCTCCTTTATCTAGTTTGCAGATCCAGCCCAGGCCTGCCTCATATGGCGTCGTCGTTTCGTCAATTTCGTGGCCATACAGGCACATGGAGGCTTCGAGGCGCAGCGTGTTTCGCGCGCCCAGGCCGCACGGCAGCATGCCGTGTGGCGTCCCTTCTTCTAAGAGGTCGGACCACAGTTTCTCCGAGTGATCCGGTGGAAAATAGATCTCGAAGCCGTCTTCCCCGGTATATCCGGTGCGCGCGATCAGGCAGTCCACGCCATCCACATCTCCGAATGTGAAATGGTAGTACGAAATTGAATCGAGCGGCACCTCCGTGAGGCACTGCAAAATGCCCAGCGCTTTCGGGCCCTGAATGGCCAGTTGCGAATACCGTTTTCCGGCATTTTCGATTTCGGCTCCTACGCGATTGTGCGCCCGGATGTGCTCGAAATCCTGATCCTGATTGCCCGCATTGACGCAAAGAAAATAGTGCTTGTCGGAAATCTTGTGGACCAGCAGGTCGTCCACGAAAGTGCCTTCCTTGGTCATGAGGCCGGAATACTGGGCCTGTCCAATTTCGAGTTTGGACGCGTCGTTGCAAGTGACGTGCTGGACCAGGTCGAGCGCGTGGTCGCCGAAAACTTCGATTTCCCCCATGTGGCTGACGTCGAACAGGCCCGCCGCCGTGCGCGTGGCCATGTGTTCGGCGAGGATGCCCGAATACTCGACGGGCATGTCCCATCCGCCGAAGTTGACCATCTTGGCCTTCAGGCCCCGGTGCGCGGCATTTAGTGCAGTCTTGCGAAGTTGTGTCGTGGTCGGAGAAGTCACGCGGCGTTCTCAGAAATTCAATGCGAAATTGAAACTAACATGCGCCTTTGAAGAGTGTCAAGGAACCCGCGCCAGTTCTTGAAAGTTGCCGGGGGAGAGACCGCCCATCGCTGTTGCGCTGAAGGGCACGAGCCGGTTGTTCTGACGTGATGAGGTGGCCTATAGTGTTTTTAGGAGCCCCGCAGCCTGGGAATCGCAAGACCCGGCGGAGGGGCGGAGGATGGATATGCCATACACTAAGGTCGTCTGTGCGCAATGCGATCTGCCGGAGAGCAAATGCGCATGCGATCGCTATTGCTGCTACTGCCAGGGACATGACGGCGTCCGCCTCTGCGTGGATGGCATATACTATTGCCCGGAATGCCGCGAAGCTTGTGAAGTTCGCCTGGCGGAGAGCAATGACAAATGATCCAGTCCGCGTCATGTTTCATCTGGACCGGAGTCCCCTCCTGTTAGGTGTGTTGCGCTGCGCCGTGGAATTTCAATCCTTGCAGGCAGGCCTGCACACGGATTCCTGTCCGGAATTCGCGAAAGCCTGCGAAGATGTTTGCCGCGAAGCATTTTCCCAGTTCACCGATGCCGATGGAAAGCTCGAAGTAACCCTGGACAAGTTTCACGACCGCATGGAGATTTCCATTCACCACCACGGCCAATTGGTGCCGGCGATCGGGCTGGAGAGCTTTGCCATTTCGAGAGCGTCTGGCGGCGAGGCGGCCGGACTCAATGGCTTGGAATTGCTGTCGCGAGTGGACCGTGTCCTGTACAGTACTGAGGACGGCGTGGCACGCACCACGCTGGTGAAGTATTTGAATCCCAAAAGTTAAGCGGTTTTCTTGTGGTTGCAGGGGCACGGTGAGCCGTGCCCCTACAAATTTCGCTACATCGTCACGGCAAACGTGTTCCGACGAATCAATGATTGTATCTGGTCGTCGGTGAGGGAAAGCTTGAGGTCGAGTCGGTCCCCCGATGGCGTTATTTGCGCGCTGTCAAGTAATTGACCGAGATCCGGGTTGGTGCTTCCCACCTGATACTTACGGTACATGAGTCCCGCCTGAAGCAAGGCTGCAAACGTATTGGCGTCCTCGGTGGAACCGCAAACGGCTTCGAATTTGGCATCGACGCCGCCGCCACCCTTAATGCTGATGGTCATGGCTTTCAGTTTGGAGGTCAGCTGCGCGGCGGCAGGGAACTGCGCGGTTTCCGGTACGAGCTGCTGCATGGCCAGGCGAGTGTAGGCCGGGTTGAGCACGGCCCAGACCGTCCCGCCCCCATTGGCCTGATCGACTAGCGACGAGAAATCGGAATTGGAATATAGCCCTTGCGCTTCACCATAGCGCACGGCGATCAGTTGCTCGAGTTGCTGACGCTGGCCAAAAGCGGCAGTGCTCGCATCCAGGAAAAAGAAAAAGAGGTCGTTGGGCCCGCTGCCGCCGCCAAATGCGAACAGCGAGAATGTCCGGATCTTCACGACGGGCAGCTTCTTGGAAGTGAAATAGGCTTCAGCGGACGCGGGTTGAAATTGCCCGAGTGCGATTCCCACAATCTGCTCGGTGGTCGGGACAGCGCCACCGCCGTTGTCGGTGGTCGCTTTCCCGGGCACCATCGCCCAGGCCAATTCAGTTACCTGCGTATTGGGGTCGACGCCTGCCGCGGAGAGAAATGTCTCAAATTCCTTGAATTTCGCAGGGACCATTTGTTGCTGGAGCTGCGCGAACCACGGAAATTGACGGGCCTCTTTCAAATCGGCATAGGCCAGCTCGCCGGAGTCCTTGGGGAACAGGGTAAGAATGTCGGACCCGAGGGCGCCCGCGCGGGAAGTTCGGGGGATTGCGCATAGGATTACGATAAGGACGCTGGTCCAGATGATTTTCTTGATGTTCATCTATTTTCTCCTGCGGTGCACTAAAGATTCGATTTCGGAGCCGGCCATGCCGCGTGCCGCCTCCGGATCTTTCGACAACCGCGCTTCGATTGCCGCTATACGGGATTTAAACCCCGAAACAGAGGTTAAGTCGTGGCCAAATTCCTGGACAGCCTTAACGTTTAACTCAACATTCTCGAGGGCACTGCGCGCCGCCGCCATTGCCATGGAGCGGCCCATGCGCGCCTCAGGGAGTATAGACGGCGCGGCCTGCGCTTCGAGTTGCATCCATTCCTCAAAAATGTGAGTGGCGGCGAGGGCAACTTCCAGATTTGCCTCCGCTGCGTCCAATTCCGCGTGCGCAGACGAAACACGCCTTTCGCCCGGCTCAGACTTGATTCTCTGGGCGCAAACGCGGCTCGTTTCGCGCAATGACTCCAAGAGCGAGAGTACTACACTGCTGTCAGTTCCGCGCACATCCGCTTCCGCGTGCCCCGCTCCTGATGCAATCGCAAGACGGTTTTCCAGGATTCGCGAGGGTGAAAAGTTTTCGAGCTGCAGGTAATACTCTGCTGCGAGCTCGATGGCTTTGCGCGGAACGAGGCCCACGATTTCGCTGCCCGTCACCGAGCAGCCATAACGCTGGGCTTCGCGTTTAACCATTTCGAAAACGCGGTGCAGCGGGGTCTGCTCGAAATCCGTCAAGTTGATGGACACTTGGGCGATACCCCGCGATTTTAGGTCCACGCCGATGGCTTTTACATGGCGCAATCCTCCGCTCGAAAAGCGAATCGCCTTGGCAATCTTCTTTGCGATGGAAATGTCGCTCGTATTCAGATGGATGTTGAAGGCGATCAGAAGTTTTCTGACGCCCACCGCGGTCGCGCCCGCCGTCGGGTGAAGGCGCGGTTCCCCGATATCGGGGGAACGGTCGGGATCGCGCAACGCGTTTTCGAAGAAGTCCCTCGAACTGCCCCTTGCGCACGTTTTCCAGGTTGACGCGCTCGGGCCGCGTTGCCGCCGCTTCATAAAAATAAACAGGGATGCGGTAGCGCTCCCAGATTTCGTGGCCCACGCGCCGGGCCAGCGCCACGCACTCTTCGATTGTGTACCCCTTCAAGCGGAATAAACGGCAGTACATCGGTCGCGCCAATGCGCGGATGCGCCCCGGTTTGCCGCGTCAGGTCGATAAGTCCCGCAGCCGCGCCCACACCGCGAATTGCGGCTTCGGCGACGGCCTCGGGCTCGCCGGCCAGCGTGATCACCGAGCGATTATGGTCCGGATCGCTCGTGCGATCGAGTACCCAGGCGCCCGCAACGCCGCTCATGGCGTCCACGAGCGCGTCGACCTTGGCCAGGTCACACCCTTCGGAGAAATTTGGCACGCATTCGATCAGGCGTTTCATGAGCCCCGGGGGGAATCTCGCTGGGTGAATTCCTTGTAGTTGACACTCTGATATTACGTTATTTCGCGACAAGCCTCCAGATCGAAGATCGCCGAGACAGCCTATGAGCCAACTTCAACTCAACCGTGCGTAGAAGTTTGTTTGCGCTGGTGAAGAATCGTGCGGTACTGTTTTGGTTTGCCATGGCCTACGCTACTCTCACCAAAAAGCTTTTGGACGCTGTCGACCGGGTGCCTAACGATCGCGCGCTGATGTTGAGAGTCAATGGGCGCTGGGATCCCACGTCGTCCGCCGAATTTCTAAGGCGCATCGCCGGGCTTTCGGAGGCGCTCGAACAACTTGGCGTCAAATCCGGCGACCGCGTGGGCTTGTTTGCTCCAAACCGTCCCGAATGGCATATCGCGGATTTCGCTATTTTGGGGCTGGGCGCCGCAGACGTTCCCATCTATTTCAATGAATCCCCTGAACGAATCGAATACATCTTGAATCATTCCGGGGCCGAGGTCGTGTTTGTCGCCGGAGAGATGCAGGCGCGCCGGCTGCTCGAATGCCGCAGCCAACTGAAGACGGTGAAACACATTATCTGCGCCGCTGCGCCTCAGGATCTCGGGGATGACATCCTCCGCTACGAGAATTTCGCCGCAGCGACAGGTGACGATGCCGTTGCCGAATACCGCCTCCGGGCCGCCCGGGTTGCCCCGGACCAGGTAGCCACGATCATTTATACCTCGGGGACCACCGGCGAGCCCAAGGGCGTCATGCTCACGCATAGTAATCTCAGCTCGAACGAGGAGACCGCCGCCGAGTCGTTTGCCATGACCCCTGCGGATATGGCCGTAAGTTTCCTTCCGCTCTCGCATGTCTATGAGCGGGTTACTGCCTACGCTTATTTGTTCCACGGAGTCCCCGTAGCGTATGTTGAACGTATGGACGACCTCCCACCGGCGCTGCTGGAGGTTCATCCGACTCTTGCCGCCGCGGTCCCACGCGTGTTCGAAAAGACCTGCGCGAATATTATGCAGAAGGGTCAAGAAAATACCGGCTGGAAACGCCGGTTCTTTGATTGGGCTATGGGCGTCGCCCGCGAGTCGGTGCGCTGGAAAGCCTATGGCGAGCGCGCCCCGTTCCTGCTGCGTCTGCGTTGGGGAATCGCGGACCGCGTCGTGTATTCCAAAATTCGTGATGGTGTGGGTGGCCGGATGCGCGCGTTTATTTCCGGCGGGGGACCTCTTGCTCCGGAGTTGGCTGAATTTTTGTGGGCCGTGGGCGTGCCCGTCTATCAAGGGTACGGCCTGACCGAGACTTCGCCGGTAGTCTGCGCCAATTATCCGGGAGCCAACAAGGTGGGAACCGTAGGGCGTCCGATCGCGCACGTGAGGGTGCGGATTGCCGAAGATGGAGAAATTTTCGTGCAAGGTCCCTGCGTCATGAAGGGCTACTACAATAAGCCGGAAGAAACGCGCGCCGTGATTTCACCGGATGGCTGGCTCGCGACCGGCGACATCGGGCGCCTCGATGAAGACGGGTATCTCTATATCACCGACAGAAAGAAGGATTTGTTCAAAACAGCCGCAGGGAAATTTGTCGCGCCGCAACCAATCGAAAATCAGCTCAAGGCGAGCCCGCTCATCTCGAACGCCGTGCTGGTCGGGGACAAGCATAAATTCATTGCGGCGCTTATTGTGCCCGATTTTCAAAATGTGGAAGCGGCTGCGCGCAAGCAGGGCCGCACGTTTGCCTCGCACGAGCAGCTTGCCGCCGATCCCTGGGTCCACGACTTGATTGGCAGGGAGGTCGCGCATGTGAATGCGAAACTCGCGCAATATGAGACCATCAAGCGGTTTGCGCTGCTCGATCACGACTTCACGTTTGACAACGGCCAGTTGACGTATACCCTCAAGCTGAAGCGCCGCGTGATTGACGAACACTACGCGAATGTCATCGAAGGGCTGTACGCGGACAAGTAGCGTAAGCTTCAGCTTGCGTGCCCTTCGGATCCGGCGCAAACCAAATTTACACAGGCTGAAGCCTGTGCTACCAATGCCCGGGCGCGTTACAATCAATAGGGGAGAAAAGAAATGAGCGACGAACTTGTCATAGCGGGGCGCGGATTTCGTTCGCGCTTGATTGTCGGGACCGGGAAGTACCGCAGCCTGCCGGAAATGGCCCGCGCGCATGCAGCCTCGGGCGCCGACATGGTCACGGTAGCAGTGCGGCGCGTCAATTTAACGGACCGCACAAAGGAATCTCTGCTCGACTACATCGATCGCGAGATAATTTTCATCCTCCCAAACACAGCGGGATCCTACACGGCTGACGAAGCAGTTCGCGCCGCGCGCCTCGGGCGAGAGGCCGGGCTCTCGAACTGGGTGAAGCTCGAAGTAATTGGCGATCAGCAGACGCTGTTTCCAGATACCGAGGAACTGGTGCGCGCGACGCAAATCCTGGTTAAGGAGGGCTTCATCGTTTTGCCGTACACCAACGACGACCTGGTCGTCGCACGCAAACTCATTGATGCGGGCGCGGCGGCCGTGATGCCCCTGGGGGCGCCCATCGGCTCCGGCATGGGCATCCAGAACCACGCGAACCTGCGCATTCTGCGCGAGCGCATTACGGAAGTGCCCATGATCGTTGACGCCGGTGTGGGAACCGCGTCTGATGCCGCCGTGGCTATGGAACTGGGCGCGGACGGCGTACTGATGAATACCGCGATTGCCGAAGCGCAAGATGCGGTCCTGATGGCGGAAGCCATGCGCGACGCCGTGGCTGCCGGGCGCAAAGCATTCCTCGCGGGCCGTATGCCCAAAAAATTGTACGCCTCAGCGTCGAGTCCTGTTTCTGGAGTGGTGCGGTAGGATGTTTTAAGAAAATTACCTGAAGCCTTGGGCTCTTACGGTTTTCTCTGAACCAGTGAAACGTGCGCGGCCGCGCACTTCCAGGTTCCATCTTGCTTTACCCACGTTTCGGAGAAGCGAGCGTCCTTGCCGCCCTCAATCGCATCGATCCAGCTCACAACGATCGTGTCTCCGTAGGCGTTGACCTTCTCACCCCTTGGAGGTTTTGGCTGGCTCTGCGCTTGGCTTGCGGACGCAGCTTTCTTCATGGCGATGAGTGATCTGATGCGATCTTGCTTGGTCTGCACGCTGCCGTCCGGCATGACCACCCAAAAATTGTCTGTCGTGTATCGCCCGTAAACCTTGTCATCCCCAGTTTGCATGGCGATATCCCGCGCTTTCTTTATCTTCAGATAGGCAGGGTCGACGGATTGCGCAGAAATACACACGCCGGAAAGTAGACCGATGACGAATAGGAATAGCGAGGCGAATCGCAATCGCAACATAGGATTTCCCCCGTGCGTGATATTGGCCTCTCGGCTTTGTCTTCGGCTACAAACGGACGAGCGCTTTGTCAATTCAGCCGGAACTTCGATGTTTCCTCAATTTAATCCACGAATGAATAAACAGCTGCCCGCCCAAAAGCGGGCGGCCTCTACAAAACCTTCTACCAACAAGGCCCGGCGGGTTTTGTAGAGGCCGTTGCGTCCCGTGTTTTCCGGGACGTAACGGGCACGACTCCAATCGCTTCACTACGGAAGCTTCCATTTTGGCGCTTTTGCTCGCGCATCATAAACCTTTGCACCTCTCGAAACCAACACGCGCGCTTTGCACGCAGATCACAACGTCCGGAACAGAAGGTGCCAGGTTGTGTCCACCAGGGCATGCACGATAGCAGCGGAGAAAATGCTGCCCGTCTTCTGCCATGTGCGGCCATAAAAAATCCCGGCGATCGCTGCCAGCAAAGCGTAGCGCCAGTTTGGAAATACGCCATTGTTGGTGATGTGCGCGAGGCCGAAGACTACCGAGGCGGCGATCCATCCACCTGTCTCGCTCGATAATGTGCGTGAAAGAGCATTTTGCAGCAACCCACGAAACAGCAACTCCTCGGGCCAGGCCGTCAGCAGAAAAATCGCGGACACGTCGAGGGGCAGAGATTTCCAGTTGGCCACCGAGGGGTCGAAACGAATGAAGTGCAGCACCGTGCCCAGCGGGATCACGATCACGGCAAGCAAACTAAAATTAACCAGGACGGCGAGCGCCGCGTCGTTTCCCCAGACGATGTTGTAGCCGATTCGATCCAGTTGTCGCACGAACAAGAACGCGACCAGTGCCACGCTGATCGCCAGCAGTACCGTGGCTACGTAGCCGATCCGCGCGCCCGGATACGGCCAGAGGACATTGAGCAATCGCATCTTCAGCGGAAGGAAAATCGCCAGCATCGCAAGGTAGTCTTGCCACGCGCCAGGCTTCGCGCTGCCCGCAGAAATCAACAGCAGGACAGGCGTTAGAATGTATGCAGCCGCAATTCCGGCACGCCACCACGCAAAACTATTTGTTCCCAGCAGATAAATCAGGTATGCAAGGAAGGGAACAGTCGCGACGAGCACGCCCCGCTGGGAGCCGGCTCGGCGTCCCAGACGCTCGCCAAGATTTCCGGCAGCGAATAGCAACAGGATCGCGAAGAGGAATGCCAGCACGCCGAGCGTAACCACGAAGGCGCGCCCGCTATATCCGTGCCAAGCGCCATAGATGGCGGCGCCGGCGACTCCCGCGCACCACAGGCCGAGCGCGGCCCAGATCGAAAGCTGGCGTTGAGCAGCCATGGCGCGTTAGTGTAGCGCAACTCAAAGGATCTCGAGGAAAGGGAATCTCGACGATGGGACCGATGCCCGGGAGCACGACCAAGCGAATCGCGTACATCGACTGGCTGCGGGGATTCGCCTGTCTGGTGATGTTCCAGACGCACTGCTACGACTCCTGGCTGGGAGGCACCGCGCGCGACGGGGGATTCCTCAAATTGTCCCAGCTGGGCGGTACGCTTCCGGCGCCTCTGTTTCTTGTTTCTCGCCGGCGTTTCTTTTGCCCTGGTGACGGACAAGCTCCGGCAGAAAGGCGTCTCGGCCGACGAAATCGCGCGGACAACCATTCTGCGAGGCGGCGAAATTTTCCTTCTGGCGCTGCTTTTCCGCTTGCAGGAATATCTTCTTGCACTGGGCTATGCCCCCTGGACCGATCTGCTGCGCGTCGATGTTCTCAATGCGATTGGAGTTTCTCTGATGATGATGGGGGTAGCCTGCCGGATCGCCGCTGCCGGTGGCCCAGCCGATCCTGCGCAATTGCGCAAGACGACCGTCGTCACGGCCATCGCCTGCGCCGCCGCCATCGCCGTTGCTACCCCGCCATTGTGGACGACCTGGCAACCGCGCTGGCTCCCGTGGTGGCTGGAGTCCTACATCAACGGAGTCCACACATTCGGCACGCCACAATCGTGGTTGTTCCCACTGTTCCCATGGGCCGCATTCGCATTTGCGGGATTGGCTGCTGGCTCCCTGTTGCAGTCGGATTGGGCGCGCCGGAATCAAGCTGCAGCGCTAGGCGTGGTCGGCGGAGGCGGCGTTGCGCTGGCCGCGTTGGGACTTTGGCTCGATGCGCGCCCCTTGCAACTCTATGCCGTTTACGATTTCTGGCACACAAGTCCGAACTTTTTTCTGGTCCGCACCGGCGTGGTTCTTGTCCTGGTATTCGCGAGCTACGCGTGGTGCCGCTGGGGAGCGGGCGAGTGGGGCTTCAGCCCGCTCATCGAGATGGGGAAGTGCTCTTTGCTTGTGTACTGGGTACACATCGAGTTCGTCTATGGCGGACTTTCGATTTTACCCAAACGGAACGTAGGGATCGGAACGGCGACATTCGGCCTGATGATAATTTTCGCTTCGATGACTTTGTTGGCGGTGGCCCGCAACCGGTTCCCGGGCCGGAAGGACGAAATCCTGGCATTTTTTAGGCGACGCGTACGCGCGTGATTGAGCTTCGAGGTGGCGCCGGCGTCCCGCCGGCGAATTTTCGGTTGTCAGTGCCAACTCAGAAAAGACCGCCGGCGAGACGCCGGCGCCACGAAAGGCTTCGAAGACCGATGCTAATTGTTCAGTAAAGGATTATTTCTGGGAGTCCGCCTTGCCTGAATCAGGAAGTTTGTAAATCAACTCTCCGGGACGCGCCAGGCCCATCTCCTCGCGCGCGATCCGCTCGATCGCTTTGGGGTCCGTCTTGAGCGAGTTGACCTGGTCGGCCAGGGACTTATTCTCATTGTTGATCCTGCCGATTTCTCCGCGGATCTGTTCAATTTCTTTTTGGGTGCGCCGCATGGCGATGAAGCCATGTGTCCCGAAAATGTCATGCACCAGCAGGGCAAACAGCGCAACGCCCAGAATTTGCCGCGCATTCCGCCGCAAAAATGTTTCCGCCTCGGTCCAAGAAATTTGTGGTACCCGCATCATGCCTTCGCTTCCTGAGTTGCGCCCATCACCCATCCTTGTGTTTCACGAGCGATCTTTGAAGATTCCTTGAGCGTCGCGGCTTCCGTGTAAACTCGCATGAGCGGCTCGGTTCCGGAAAGCCGCAACAGCACCCATGAACCGTCGTCGAATTCAAGTTTCAGACCGTCGGTGCGGTCCATTCCCTTGACATGCCGTCCAAGAAATGTTGAAAAATCGGAATTCAGTCTGGCCACAGTTTTCAATTTCACTTCCTCGGGCAGGTGAAGATTCGTGCGCAGCGGCCAGAACTGGCCGCCCACGCGCTTGAACAACGCGCGCAACTGTTCCGAGAGTGAAGCGCGGCGAACGGCTACCATCTCTGCGACGAGGAGGCAGGCGAGGATGCCGTCTTTTTCCGGGACATGGCCGCGGATCGACATACCCGCGCTTTCCTCTCCACCCATCGCGATCTTGTCCTGCTGAATGAATTCGCCGATATACTTGAAACCCACTGGCGTTTGAAAAACGGTGGTTCCGTAATGCCGAGCGACCGCGTCCATCAAATGCGAAGTGGCCACGCTGCGCGCCGCAGGCATTTTCCATCCGCGCGTCTCGACGACGTAGTCGTACAGCAGTCCGAGGACATGATTGGGCTGCATCCAGGTTCCGTCGGAATCAAGAATGCCGAACCGGTCGGCGTCGCCATCGGTCGCCAGGCCCACCGCCGCCTTTTTCGCGAGCACGGCCTCGCGCAAGGGGCGCAGATTTTCCTCGGAGACATCCGGTCCGGAACCATCGAACAGGACGTCGCGATCGGTTCGCAGGGCCTGTACATTGATGCCGTGTTCGGTGAGCGCTCGATCCAGGTACCCTGCGCCGCATCCATGCAGAGCGTCTGTCACGACGCTAAGTTTTGCGTCGCTTATGGCCTTAAAATTCACGAGCTGCCCGAGGCGCTCGAGAAAGGAATCGCGCGGGTCAATTTTTTCGAAGGGCTTGTCGTCTTGTTTTGCCGGGGCGCGCTCACCGAGCTTGGCCGCGCGTGCCTCGATATCGCGGGTGACTTCCGGGAGGGCCGGGCCGCCATCCGGACCTGAGAATTTCAGCCCTTGATATTCCGCGGGATTATGACTGGCCGTAAAATTGATCGCCCCGTCTGCCTTGCGCCGCCGGATTTCATAGGCAATTGCGGGTGTCGGCGTCGCCCCTTCGCAAAGCAGCACGCGGATGCCGTGCTCGCGGAGAATCTGCGCAGCGGTCAGCGAGAATTCCTCGCCGAAAAATCGCGGATCGTGTCCGACAATCAAGGTGGGCTTTGCGTTGCGGCTGCACACGTGGCCGGCGATGGCTTCGGCGGCCAGGCGCACGTTTGCAAAGGTAAAATCCTCGGCGATGATCGCGCGCCAGCCTGAGGTTCCAAATGTTATGGTCGCGGTCATCGTGACAAAGGAATGCTTGTGTCTCCGGCGAAGTATTGTAGCGTGCCGTGCAAGTCACAGATAGATGCGATACGCTGGAAGCGAGAAAGAGTAACGGGCTTGGAGGATTCTTGACTGACAAACTCGTGGTTCTTGTGACGTGCTCGAGCGCTGCGGAGGCGCGACGCATCGCGCAGGCCGTCGTGAAGGCGCGCCTGGCCGCGTGCGTCAACATCCTGCCGGGTACTGTGACGTCTGTTTATCGCTGGAAAGGAAAGGTAGAATCGGCTCGAGAGCGCTTGATTCTGATCAAGACGTCACGTAAACGCCTGGCCAGGCTGCGGGCTGCGGTCGAGCGGCTCCATTCCTATGATGTCCCCGAATTCATCGCCTTGCCGATCGTGGCTGGATCGCCGAAATATCTTGGGTGGCTGGAAGAGAATCTATAACGACCATTCAAATAGGTTTGTGGCGCCGGCGTCCCGCTGGCGTTTTTGCACTCCGTTGTGGGTGCGACGAAGCGCCGGCGAGACGCCAGCGCCACAAGAACCTTCCCCTGCGATGCGTCAAATTCTCCGCAGCGCCTGATCCAGATCCGCGATCAAATCTTCGACGTCTTCGATTCCTACAGAGAGGCGGATGAGCCCGTCGGTGATTCCGATCCGCTCGCGAACTTCCGGTGGGACCGAGGCATGCGTCATGGTCGCCGGATGGGAGATCAACGTCTCGACTCCTCCCAGGCTTTCCGCCAGGGAGCAAAGTTTTACATGATTGAGCACTTTGCGGGCGTTTTCCTGCGTGACTACGTCGAAGGAGATCATCGCGCCAAAGCCGCGCTGCTGGCGGACTGCAACTTCGTGATGCGGATGAGAAGGCAATCCCGGATAGAGCACGTATCTCACGCGGGGATGGTCTTCGAGAAAGCGGGCGACGGCCCTCCCGTTCGCATCGTGCTGGCGCATGCGCACGGCCAGAGTCTTAATTCCGCGCGAGATCAGAAAGCAATCCATCGGCGCAAGTCCCGCTCCGGTGGAGCGTTGCAGGAAATAAATTTTCTCCGCGTCCGCATGGCGAGTCAGGATCACGGCGCCTCCGACGGAATCGCTATGGCCGTTTAGGTATTTCGTCATGGAATGGACGACGATCTGCGCGCCCAGCGCGATCGGAGACTGCAGATACGGGCTAAGAAACGTGTTGTCCACGACGAGCGTTGCGTTGTGCGCCGCGGAAATCTTTGCAATGGCCGCGATGTCGGTGACGCGCATCGTGGGATTTGTCGGGGTCTCCACGTAAATCATTCTGGTGTTTGGTTTGATCGCCTGTTCTACGTGTTCGGGGAGGGATGTATCGACGAAGCTGAACTCCAATCCCCATTGCACCAGGAACTGCGTCGTGAGGCGGATCACTCCTCCGTACACAGCCTCCGAAATGATGGCGTGGTCGCCGGGACGCAAGAGGCGGAACATGGAATCGATGGCCGCCATGCCCGAAGTGAAGACATAAGCGGCGGTGCCACCTTCGAGTTTCGCGACGGTTCGTTCGAGGGCCTTGCGGTTGGGGTGTGTCGTTCTGGCATAGTCGTAGCCTTTATTCTTCCCCAGCTCTTCCTGAACATACGTAGAGGTCTGGTAGATCGGCAGGACGACGGCTCCGGTCGACGGATCGGGCTCCTGCCCCACATGAATGGCATCGGTTGCGAATCCCATGAAAAAATCTCCTTGTCTAACCGCCTGTCGAAAGTAGCTCAGGACCGCAGCCGAGTCAATTTTTCACACGCGTTCCAAGTCACCGACGCCCGCCCCCGGTCAACGCACTTGCGCTACGCGGCAAAAAGGGGAAGAATGAAGCAAGGAAGCATCGGATGCTATTCGCCCCTGAGTGGACGTTCTGAGCATGAAATCGAGACCCACAAAAACCATCGCAGTCACCTTGGTGTTGCTGACATTGTTTCTTGGCGTTGCGGCCCGCGGACAAGATAAGGGCTCGGATTCCAAAGGGAAATCCGATGCACCCCGCCAAGCATTCGTCTTACAATTGTAGTGACAGGCGCAGAAAGCAAGAAGCCGGTCGACAGCGCCAGCGTTTATGTGAAATACGTTGAGGAAGGGAAGTTGCACAAGAAGCACAAGATCGAGATGAATTTGAAAACCAACATGTCCGGCGTGTGCCATGTGCCAGATATTCCGGCGGGAAAGTTTCTGGTTCAAATCATCGCTCCTGGCTGGAAGGCCTACGGCGAGTATTTTGAAGTCAACCAGCCCGAGCAGACGATCAACATCGAGCTTGTACGTCCTGCCAAGTGGTATTGAACTGCAACAACCGCAAGCCAACAGCTTCGCACAATGTTTTTCCAGCCAATTTATTTTTCCATTTTGGTTTTTGTATTTCCAAAATGAATCCGCAGTTCGCTTGCAAACAAGTTTTATCGTCGAATTGCATCATCTTTGTGCAAACAGGATCAAACGCTTTATTTCAGGGGCGATTGATGCTGTTCGATCCTGTTTTTCCACAAACTTTTCAACACAACTGTTGAAATCGCTATTCGATTCGTAAGACTCGCTCTGCTTTGACCGGACCTGCTTGTGATGTTAGATTATGTGTGCGAAATGAATCACCTGCATCTTGAATGATGGAAGAAAAACCATACAAAGGCTTTATGATCTGGCACCTCCTGTGGAGCAACCTGGGGGTTCGCCCCCTGCGCTCCGCGCTGAGTGTGCTGGCGCTATCGCTGCAAGTGTTTTTAGTTTTACTGATCGTGGGCCTAACCGCCGGGGCGCTGTCCGACTGGCGCACTCGCGCCGAGGGAGTGGGCGCGGACATCATCGTCCAGCCGCCCAACTCGTCCATTTTCTTTGCGTTTTCAAGCGCGGTGATGCCGGAAACGCTGGTGGATAAAATTGCCAGCCTCCCGGGAGTCGACGAGGTGGCGCCTGTCCTGATCGTAGTGGACCAGCACAACCTGGGTGTCGTGTACGGAATTGACTACGACCGGTTTACCGGCCTCAGCAACGGATTCACGTTCATTTCAGGCGGTCCGTTCCAGCAGCCCGACCAGGCCATTGCGGACGACCTCGCGGCGCAGTCACGCAAGCTGCATGTAGGACAAAAAACAACACTTTTGGGGCACGACTTCACAGTGTCAGGCATCGTGGTCCACGGCAAGGGTGCGCGATTTTTCGTTCCAATAAAAACGGCGCAGGATATTGCCGGCGCGGACCAACGTGTCTCGATGTTTTATGTGCGCAGCACAGGCGATACCGAAGCCGTCCGCAACGAACTGGTCAAATTGCTTCCCACGTACAAGATTCGCTCTATGGCGGAGTACAGCACATTGATGACCTCTTCCAACCTGCCAGAACTCAAACCATTTATTCGCGCGTTTGTGACGCTGGGTGTGGTCATCAGCTTCCTGGTTGTACTCTTGACCATGCACACGATGGTGCTCGAGCGGACGCGGGACATCGGCGTTCTCAAAGCCCTGGGATCTTCCCGCCTGGAAATCTGCTGGATGATCGTTGGCGAAACGTTGGTCATGGTTGCGCTGGGCGCGGCATTTGGATTGTTCTGCACGTATAGCGTTGTGGCCGTTTTGCACAGGACCTCCCCGACCCTGCAAATCAGCATCGAGGGCGGTTGGATCGTTCGCGCGATCCTGCTGACGATTGGTGGCGCGATCGCGGGCGCGCTGTATCCTGCTCTGCGCGCTGCACGAAGCGATCCGGTAGATGCCCTGGCCTACGAGTGATCCCCGCGTTATCCACTTCTACGCAGTCTTAGAAATCCGATTGCGCCCCTGGAAACAAATCTGATACAAGAAGAGCCAGAACCATTGTCGGCAAGTTCTGAATATGCGGACATATCTTTACACGGAACCCGGGTGTGGTGCGTGCACGGAGGCGAAGAACTTCCTCACTTCGCGTGGAATACATTTTGAAGAGCGGGACATCCGTTGCAATCCCGAATTTCTACGAATTTTGAACGAGGAACTGGATAGCTGCACGACGCCGACTCTGGTGACCGGCGATAGGATCATCGTTGGTTTTGACCAGGACGAATACCGGCTCTTGACGGTCCGGCCAGTGATAGGCTGACGCCTCGAATCGAATCGGCTCGATTGCAGAATTGTAAAGAAAGGGGCAACCAGTTTTATGCAGACCAAACAGATTGTTGTCCTCCTCGCCGTGCTCGCTATGGCTATGCCACTCGCCGCGCAGATGGGAATGGGCATGGGGCCGCGGATGCCTGACATGAGCGGCATTTGGCAGCCGGTCGTGGGGGCGGGCGGCGCGTACGAAATTTCGAATGGCGATGGTAAGAAATCCCAGATTGAAATGACAATCGTGGGGAAGGAAGACGTGGCCGGCAAACCGGGGTTCTGGTTGGAAATGGCCGTGGGCGACCCGCGTTCCGGCGGCAATATGTACATGAAATATCTTATCGCGCCCGGTGACAGCGGTATGGCTTCGACGAAGATGATTATGCAAATGCCCGGTCAAGACCCTATGGAAATGGACATGAGCATGATGGGAGGACGAGGTCCCGCTGCCTCTGCAACACCTTCCGACATTCGATCCAAAGCCGATTTAGTGGGATCCGAGTCGGTCACCGTACCTGCGGGGACATTCACCTGTCAACACTTCCGCGCTAAAGACGGCTCCTCCGACGTCTGGGTCTCCGACAAGGTCGCGCCCTGGGGCCTGGTAAAAATGGAGGGCAAAAATAATTCCATGGTGCTTACGAAGGTCATTACGGACGCGAAGGATCACATCACGGGCACACCGAAGAAATTTGACCCTATGCAGATGATGCGCAAGGGCCAGTGACGCCCGCAGACGTTCGAGCGATTTCCTCATGCGCATTCATTCGGGGAATCTACTCGCGAGTTCCGGTTTGTCAGGCTTAACATCGAAAATAAAATAATCTACGAAACTAAAGGATCCGGTATGCCCCCTTCTGACAAGACGCATTATTCTGCCCGAATCCTGGAGCGACGTGATATTTCCGGTGATCTTTGGATCATCCGGATAGACCCCGGCGGGGAGTTCCACTTCCTTCCAGGTCAATACGCGACATTGGGCGTGGCTTCACCCAAAGCGCGCCACGAACGCGCTTACTCGATTGTTTCCGCTCCCTACGAGAGATCCTTGGAATTTTTTATCGAGCTCGTGCCAAATGGTCAGGTCACGCCTCTGCTTCACCCCCTTCGGATTGGCGATGAAATCACTCTGCGCAAAGCCGCCAAAGGGATTTTTACGCTCGATCTCTCCAGTAAGCGCACCAACCACCTTCTTCT
This sequence comes from Terriglobia bacterium, assembly GCA_963705015.1. Taxonomy (GTDB): domain Bacteria; phylum Acidobacteriota; class Terriglobia; order Acidiferrales; family UBA7541; genus Palsa-360. Next base: position 1,140,617 of record CAVPIN010000002.1, on the reverse strand, counting down.
TGCGACGGTCACCGGTGTTGCCCCGTTTGTCAGTCATATTCGGTCTTTCTATCAGCAATGGAAATCAGGAAAATTTGACGGCACCCACAAATTATTCCTGATCGATGGCGGCAGCCGGTCCTGGGAGTTGGGTTATCGCGAAGAGTTGGCAAAAATCGCCAATGAAGTTCCGTGGCTCACTTACGTTCCCACCGTTAGTCGCCCGCGCGAAGACAAAGCGTGGGCCGGCGAAACCGGTCGAGTGGATGACCTGATCCGCAAATACACCGACTTCTGGAATTTGACCCCCGACAACACCAGAGTCTATCTCTGCGGGCATCCCGGCATGATTGAAACTGCCCGGGGAATCGTAAGCCGCCGCGGGTGGGAAAAAGACACGATCAAGGCGGAGGCCTTCTTCGTTCCAAGCGATGAGGCGGCGGAGCCCGAAGGTGGAAAGCGATCCGCGCAGCGTGCCTAAAAAGCGCGCTTCCGGTTACCAGCGATTGTATTTGAGGTAGATGGCCGCCAGGGGTGGCAATTTCAAATTGATGGAATAGGGATGGTTGCCCCACGGAATGGCTTCGGCATGCACTCCGCCGAGATTGCCGACATTGGTCCCGCCATACCTTTCCGAGTCTGTATTCATAATTTCCCGGTAATAGCCCGGCTCGGGCACGCCTACACGATAGTCTTCGCGCAAAACAGGCGTGCAGTTGACCACGACCGCCATGAAATTTTCAGGGTTCTTCGCGCGGCGCATGAACGAAAGTACGCTCGCGTCCGCATCATTGCAATCCAGCCATTCGAATCCGTGCCAGTCGAAGTCCACTTCGTGGAAGGCAGGTTCGTTTCTGTAAAGCGCATTCAAATCTGAGGTGAGAGTCTGAATCCCTCGATGGGAATCATATTGCAAGCAAATGCCATTCGAGGCTCTTGTCGTGATCCCACTCCTCCCGCTGGCCGAATTCGCCGCCCATGAACATCAGTTTCTTGCCGGGATGCGCGAACATGTAGCCGTAGAGCAGTCGCAGATTCGCGAACTGCTGCCAGAGGTCGCCGGGCATTTTGTTGATCAGTGAGGATTTGCCGTGAACGACCTCATCGTGTGAGAAGGGCAGAACGAAATTTTCCGTAAACGCATAGAGCATGGAAAAAGTCATTTGGTTGTGGTGATATTTCCTGTGTACCGGCTCCTGCTGAGAAATAACTGAGCGTGTCGTTCATCCAGCCCATATTCCATTTCAGGCTGAAGCCCAGTCCGCCAAGATAAGTTGGACGAGAAACCATGGGCCAGGACGTGGACTCCTCGGCGATGGTCAGCACACCCGGATGACGCGCGTACACGACTTCGTTCGAGTCGCTTCAAGAATGCGATCGCCGCGAGATTCTCGCGTCCGCCAAATTCGTTGGGGATCCATTCGCCTTCGCGCCGCGAATAATCGAGATACAGCATGGACGCCACGGCGTCCACGCGCAAGTCCGTCGATGTGATATTTGTCGATCCAGAAGAGCGCATTGGAGATCAGGAAATTCTGGACTTCATTGCGGCCGTAGTTGAATACCAGCGTGCCCCAATCGGGATGCCGGCCCTGGCGCGGGTCGGCATGCTCATAGAGATGAGTGCCGTCGAACTCGGCCAAGCCGTGCCCGTCACTCGGGAAGTGCGCTGGAGTCCAATCCAGGAACACGCCGATGCCCGCCTGGTGAAGCCGGTCCACGAAATTCATGAAGTCTTCGGGAGAGCCGAACCGGCTGGTGGCGGCAAAATATCCCACTGTCTGATATCCCCAGGAACCGTCAAAGGGATGCTCCATTACCGGCATGAGTTCCACGTGCGTGTAGCCCATCTGCTTCAAGTAGGGAATCAGCTGATCGGCAAGTTCCCCATAAGTCAGCCACCGTCCCCCGTCCTCGACGTTGCGCCGCCATGAACCCAGATGCAGTTCGTATGCTGATATCGGCGAGGACAGCCAGTCGTGTTTCTCACGGTATTCGATCCAACCGCGGTCATTCCATGAATGCTGGTCCAGGCGCGTGACAATGGAGCCCGTCTTCGGCCTGACCTCGCTGCGGAATCCGTAAGGATCGCTCTTGAGCAGGTGCACGGCGCCCGACGAGGGCCTGATTTCGTACTTATAGATCGCGCCCTCGCCAAGTCCGGGCACGAAAAGTTCCCACACGCCCGACGGGCCGCGATTTCGCATCGGGTGCGTGCGGCCGTCCCACTGATTGAAATCGCCCACGACGCTCACGCGCATGGCATTGGGAGCCCAGACTCCAAATCGAACTCCGGCAATCCCATCAATCACGGCAATATGGGCGCCCATTTTTTCATATTTCTGGTAATGGGTACCCTCTCCCATCAGGTACAAATCGAAATCGGAAAGCAATGGGGGAAAGGCATAGACGTCGTGCAGTTCGCGGTCCGCTGCGCCCGGTTCGTGAATTCGCCAGCGATATCTTGCCGGTGAAATGGGAAGTTCTGGAGCAAGCGGTAGAACAGCCTCGAAGATACCTTCGGGCGATAGGCGCCGAGCTGGAATCAGGTTGGCGTTTCCATCGAGCACCACGGAGGCTCCGGCCGCCCGCGGGAAAAAGCCGCGAACTACCAGACGCTTCGAGCCACCCTCGTCGACGATATGTGGTCCGAGAAACCGAAAGGGATCGCGATTTTCCGCACGCAGCAGAGAAGCGAGGTCGCGCTCAAACTCGCTGGCCAGCTCGATTCCTGCAACGGGTTCGCCTGATGATGAATTTGCCGCGCTCAATTCTGTCTCCCTGAATGAACTTGTGTACGTCAATTCTAGCAGGGTATCGAACTGGAAACTGAAATCATTCCATGCTTGTCCCGGGATCTCACCGCATCGCGCTAGGGAAAACTCGTTCCCATCGTGTGCACAGGCATGGCCCAATCTACCAATAAAATGCACTTCCGCCCGGCACCCCAGTCTTATGTCCTTTATCCTTAGTAGATTAACGGGAGCATTCTCTGGCACGGAGGTTGCACTGTCCAATGATGAAAGGGCTCCGGATCGGTAACCGCAGACGCACAGGAAGCCGCTTAGAGCATCGCCCGTGACCAGGAGTAATGATGCGATTCTACTCGAAGGCTTTTGGCAACCCCTCTAAGGTCCTCTTCTTTGGCGTCCTGGGACTGTTGATCACGGCATCGCCTGCCCGCGCACAAACCTACCTTTCCGGAACCTACAATTGCATGAGAGTGGAGGTCGCGGGAAAAACGCAGCCATGCACGGCGCCTTCCATTGAACTGAATTCGGATGGAAGCTATCAGATCCTGGCCGAGCGCGGGACATACCAGATTGTTGCTGGCCACTGGCTGGTCCTTTCCGCATCCAAAAACCACGGCAAGGCCCGCCTGGATGGGAGCAAGGAAATCATCTTTGAATTCGTATCCGGCGGCAAAAAAAGCAGAATTATTTATCGTCGCAAATACCAGCGGCCCGAAGGATGGTTCTCCAGCTAGGTCTCAGTCCAGTCGCCTCTTTGAATCCTCTCTCCATAATTGTTCTATACTTCCGAAAAGATCATTCCCAGAGAACGATTTAGCAAAAATCCTCGGATTCAAGTTGTCGGATGTCTGCGCAGTATTGCGGTATATCCGGTTCGAGTGTAGCAAGACGGTACAACTGATCCTCGTTTGTTTGCGATTGAATCACTCCTCTAAATTCAGGCATTTTGGACCAAAACGGCACCCTGTTTAACTTGTTTGCTTCCCTGAAGTTGCTGACTTTTCCTTTTTACGACACCGATAGCGAACGGTCCGGGACCTGCCTTTATCCATCGTGTGATGTCGATACTTTGAAAGTTGGACGACACTGGGGGAACGATGGAAACCATGGCGCACGATTCAGAACAACTGGAAATACCCGAACAAAAACTTTGGCGCGCGGTGATCGCGAGTACCGTTGAGGAATGGGTTCATGGTCCGCTCCGTAAGAAGCGGGAAGCGGAACAATTCCTCTTCCATGACGAGAATGACTATCGGGCAGTGTGTTTCTCAGCGGGAATCGATCCCATAACTCTTCGGGCGCGGCTCCTGAAGATACGCTCGGGCAACGACATGAGGGAAGCGCAATTGCGCGGCTCGCGGAATGCCATAAATCGCGCAGCTTGACCTGTGACAAAAAGTTGTGAGCAGTTTTAGATTTTTGCCGATGTGAATCACATGCGCGAAAATAGGGCGGAACCAAGGATAGGCATCATGGCGCGGGTTGACGCCCTGTGGGAAGACGAAGCCGGAACTCCGCGCTTGGTTCCAGCAAAGTTGGAAGACAAGTCATCCGGCGGTCTCTGCATTCGGATTAAGGAGCGAATCACCGTCGGGTCAAAGGTGACGATTCATTGGGACAGGGGGCACTTCTCAGGTTCTGTCACGTACTGCCTTCTTCATCGTGGGGAATACGTTCTAGGAATTCGGCGGGACGCGGCGGGGAGCTGTAATCCAACGTAGCGCGCCGCTATTTCCGGCGAGCCTGGTATCCTGCTTCTTGATTTTTTAGATCCCCAGAAAATTGGTCTGAAGTTTAAGGTAGCCGTGTTCGGTGGCCCAGAGATTCAGTGGAATCGTTGCCAGTTCGTCCACCACCGGCACGGCGTGCCCGTCCTTGGTTAGATCGACCGTTTTGATATAGCTGTGGCAGGCGTCGCAGGCTTCGACGCGCACGTGGCTGAACTCTTTCGCGGAGTAAACGGCGAGCTTGTGCACGTCTTCTTCGCCGCATGCGGGGCACACAATCCGCCGGTACGGCCACTCCGTTCCGCACAGCGAGCAAATCAGTGAGCGCTTCCCTCCATCGCCCTCCGGCCGCAACGCTCCCACCTGCGGTTTGCCGCCGCAGAGCGGACAGACGGAAGGCGTGCCGTTCGGCAGCCGTCCACTCCGTGTGATCCGCAAGATATTCGGCGTAGGGTTGCAAGAAGATCCATGACAACAGCGCTTCCGCCGGATCGAGATCCACCGGCGAGTCCGGAACCCGCCTCCCAGAATTTCATCAGGATTTCCTGCCACTGGCCGCCCGATTGCGCACCAAGTTCGCGCGCGCAATGCGAAAGAGGAGACGGAGCGATTTGCTCGATCAGCAGAGAGGAAGGGAGCGAATCGCGGAAGAAGCAGAAATGGGTCGAATTCCCTCCGCAGAGCACCGGGAGCCCGGGGCACTTTCGATCGGCCGCAGGCAGTTTCGATCTCGGAGTAGAACGACTTCTGAAACCGGGCCAGGCGCTCATAAAAACGCAGACCTTCCGCCGCGAATGGGTGACCGGCGGCTAATTCACTGGCGCGCCGGATGCGCGCATCCCACTTTCCATTATTCATTTTTTCGCCGCGGCATCTCGAAGCAAATGCTCATACCAGACGCGATGATACCTTTTCGCCCAGCCGGCAGAAACGTCGCCGCGAATCACTGAACCGAAAGCGCCGCGCTCCATCGCTGTGCCCATGTAAACGTGAATGATGAACAGTCCAATCGTGAGCAGCGCGGCCGCGGGATGGACGATCACCGCGAAATAACGCAGGTAACGAAGGTTCCAAGGAACCAGGTGGGTGAACCACAGGATCAGCCCGGAGAGCAGCAGCAGGATTCCGCACCAGAAAAATCCCCAGAACAGTATTTTCTGTCCGGCGTTGAAGCGGTCGGCGGAGGGAACCAGCTCGTCTTCGTTGCGAACGTAATGCGGGAACCGCGCGCCAGAACTCCTTGTCCGATTCCGTCTCGCGCATCTGCCTGCCCCACATCTGATACATCTTCAGAGTCGCGACCACGAAGATCAAGCCCGCCCAGGGATGCAGTTCGCGGGAAACGGTGGCCCCGCCGAAACAACACGGCGATCCAAAACAGCCACGGCGACCAGAACGCCAGTCCCGTCAGCATGAGATAGATGTACGAAACGGCCGCCAGCCAGTGCACCAGCCGCTCGTGGAACGAATATCGGAGGACGCGCCCGTTGGGAAGAATCGGCGAGGCGCTCATGGCTTCCCTCCCTTTTGCGGCACGCTTCCTCGCGGAGGTGCCCCAGCCTGCGGTGGCACCTCTTCATCGGGCGGAACGATTTTCGGTCCGAAGCGCAGGTAATGAACGAAGACTCCGACCAGGCCGCCAACCATGGCGAGATTTCCCAGCCACTTCAGCGGCGACTTCCACAGCTTGACGGTCCAGGGAATGTGCGGGTCCTTGGGCAGCCCGCCGTAAGCTTCCGGGTTGGTGACGTCGTGAAGCACGTAGACGACGTGCGTCCCACCAACGCCCGCCGGATCGTATACGCCGGCGTTGGCAAAGCCGGAATGGTCGCGAAGCTGAGTCGCGCGCGTTTCGGCCAGCTCTTTCATTTCGGTCTTGGTGCCGAAGTGGAGGCAGCCGGTCGGACAAGACTTGATGCACGCCGGCTCGAGGCCCTGCGTGACGCGATCCACGCACAACGTGCACTTGAAAACTTTGCGGGCCGTGGGGCTGAACTTCGGAATGTTGAACGGGCAGCCGCTCATGCAGTAGCCGCAGCCGATGCATTTGTCTTGCTGGAAGTCCACGATGCCGTTGACGTACTGGATGATGGCGCCATCGGCGGGACACGCGACCAGGCATCCGGGCTCCTCGCAATGCATGCACTGGTCCTTGCGCATCAGAAGCTGCAGGGTGCCGTCTTCGCGTTCGTGCTCGTTGAACTTGATCAGGTTCCAGTAGTTCCACTGCGTTTCCGGCATCGTCTGGTAGGAGTTGTCGAAGGTGGTCTCGCTAAACGAGAGTCCGTTCCATTCCAGACACGCCACTTCGCAAGCCTTGCAACCGATGCAGGTGGTGGTGTCGATCAGCTTGCAGACGTCGAATTCCCGCCTGACGCCATCGCCGGGGACCGAGCCGGCATGTCCCGAGATCCGTCGAATTTCCAAAGTCGCCTGGCTCATGTTGGTGGCCTCTAGGCCTTCTCCACTTTGACGAGGAAGCCCTTGAATTCCGGCGTAAACGCGTTGGGATCGATCACCGTCGGCGAAAGCAAATTCGCGGGCGTCCGCGCATTTCGCCCTTCGTCCTCGGCGATGCCGCGGAAGCCTTGATGGATCGGCAGACCGATCTGGTACACCTTCTTGCCGTCGATCGTCATCGGCTTGATCCGGCGAGTCACAAAAGCCTTGGCCACGTACGTGCCGCGCGCGCTGGTGACCTTGATTTTTTCGCTGCCCCGAATTCCCATCTCATCCGCAAGCTCGACGGGAATCTCGATAAACGCTTCGGGAATAAGCTGAACGTTCATGGGATTATTCTTCGTCCAGTAGTGGTATTGCTCGGTCAAACGATACGTCGTGCAGACCACGGTGAAACCCTGCTCGGGAGTGCCGTATTTATCGGCGGCCGTGCTGAGTTTCTTGACCACCGGATTATTCGACTGATTTGGATGCAACGGATTTTTGATCGGGCTCTCGATGGGCTCGTAATGCTCGGGGAAGGGTCCGTCGGCAAAGGCCGTGAGCGGTCCGAAGATTCGCCCGACGCCTTCCGGATTCATGATGAAAGGACCCATGTGATCTTTGGGATGCGAGTCGGGCTTGAAGTCGGGAACGTCGTTGCCCACCCATCGCTGCGTGGCTTCGTTCCACCACACTTGCCGCCGCTCGGGGTCCCATGGCTTTCCGTCGCGGTCGCACGACGCTCGATTGTAAAGAACACGCCGGTTCGCGGGCCAGGACCACGCCCAGTTGGAGTAAATTCCGAGCCCAGAGGGATCTTCTGTTCCGCGGCGCGCCAGTTGTGGTCCAGCTTCCGTCCAGGAGCCGGAGTAAATCCAGTTGCCGCAGGACGTGGTGCCATCGTCTTTGAGGAAGGCGAAGCCGGGCAATTGTTGGCCGGCCTTAATCGTCAGCTGGGTCGCGGGATCGGTGAGATCGGCCAGCGCTTTCCCGTTGATTTCCCGGGCAATATCCGTCAATGCCGGATGTTCCGGATCGGTATATGGCCAGGTCAGTTTCAGGATCGGGTCCGGGAACTTTCCGCCCTCTTTCTTGTAGAGATCGCGCACCCGCAGGAATATCTGCGCGACGATGTCCTGATCGAGCCGCGCATCGCCTGGCGGAGGAAGAGCGGCGTTCTTCCACTGCAGCCAGCGCGCCGAGTTCGTCATGCTGCCGTCTTTCTCGGCAAAGCCCGCGCAAGGCAAGCGGTACACCGTGGTATTGATCTTCTTCATCTCGTCAGGCGTGATGCCCGGAGCGCGCCAGAATTCGCTGGTTTCATCCGGGATAAATCTCGCCCACCACGAGCCAGTCGGCCTTCTTCAGCGCATCAATATTTTTCTGCGTGTCGGGGCCGATCATGACGCCGTTCATGCCAAATGCAAAAAGCCCCTTTACCGAACCGCGGTACATGTTGTCCCAGATTTGAGTCCAGGAATAGTTGCGATCCACTTTCGGCAGATAATTAAACGCAAAATCATTCTGCTTGTTCGCGGCGTCGCCATACAACGCCTTCAAGAACGAGACCACAAACTTAGGTGTGTTCGACCAATAGTTGAAGGAATCCCAGGGGCCCGGCTTCGAGGACGTCGGCGTAATGCGCTTCACATAAGCCGCCAAATCAGCATCAGCGGGTGTCGGCACCTTCAGGTAGCCCGGCAAGTTGTCGAAGATTCCAGCCATGTCCGTCGCGCCCTGAATGTTCGAATGGCCGCGCAGCGCGTTGATCCCGCCGCCCGCTCGCCCTATATTCCCCATCACGAGTTGCAGCATCGCTGCGGCGCGTATGATTTGCGTGCCGAAGGTGTGCTGGGTCCATCCGACCGCGTAAATAATGGTCGCCGCTTTCTTGAGGTCGCCATCTTTGCGGACGGAGGTGAAAAGTTCCGCCGCCTTGAGGAACTGCGCCTTGGGGATTCCGGTGATGCGCTCGACGACTTCCGGCGTGTAACGCGAATAGTGCTTCTTCAACTGCTGAAAAACGGACCGCGGATGCTGGAGCGTGAGGTCGTAGGCGACGTTGGGCGGAAGTGTCGCTGGCGCGCCCGCAGTAGCGGCTGCCTGGGCCGGCGGCGGATCGCTCGCTGCCGCCTTGCCGGACATGTCTCCGCCTTCCTGATAGTTCCAGCTCGAGCGGTCGTAGGTCTTGCTCGTTTCATCAAAACCGGAATACAGACCGTCGTCAGGCAGCTTGAACCCTTCCTTGATCAGGAAGGCCGCATTGGTGTAGTGGACCAGGTAATCTTTTGCGACGCGATTGTTTTCGATCGCATAGCTGATCAGGCCGCCGAGAAACGCGATGTCGGCGCCGGCCCGAATCTGGAGGAAAAGATCGGCAGTGGACGCGGTCCGCGTGAAGCGCGGGTCCACCACAATCATCTTGGCATTGCGGTTACGCTTGGCCTCGATGGCCCATTTGAATCCGCAGGGATGGTTTTCGGCTGGATTACCACCCATGATCAACATCATGTCGGTGTTCTTGATGTCGATCCAGCCATTGGTCATTGCCCCGCGTCCGAATGTAGGTCCCAAACTTGAGACCGTGGGGCCGTGTCAAACACGGGCCTGGTTTTCCAGGTAGCAGACCCCCAGGCTGCGCATGGTCTTCACGGCCAGATAGTTGAATTCGTTGGTGTCGGTGCAGCCGCCGGTAAAAGCGATCCCCTCACAGCGGTTGACGGTGTGGCCCTGCGCGTCCTTTTCTACGAACGTATCATCGCGGGATTTCTTTACGCGTTGCGCGATTTCGTTCAGCGCGTCGTCCCAGGAAATGTCTTGCCAATCGGTGGCCCCGGGGCGGCGCACTTGCGGCTTCAGCAGGCGCCGGTCGTTGAGAATGTCCTGTTCGAGCGAGGCGCCCTTGGGGCAGAGCGTCCCGCGGTTGATGGGATGGTCGGGATCGCCCTCGACGTGGATCACCTGAGGCGTGACGTTCTTGGCCTTGTCGCCCAGCGTGTAGATGATCACGCCGCAGCTCACCGAGCAATAAGGACACGTCGAACGCGTCTCGGTCGCGCGCGCGATCTTTAGTTCGCGAAGCTGCGCGTAAGCAGGCTTCAGGTCAAATCCAAAAACAGTAGCCGCCACGCCACCAAGGGTTGCAACTTTCAGGAAATCCCTACGGCCGGTTTCCATGGTTGGAACCTCCACAGGTGCGAATCTAGTACAAGCTCATGCGCCTCAGATCACGAACACCGCCGGTGGCGATTGCACGCGCCACTTCACGCCGAGACCAACAAACGTGTGATGCACGAAACGAGAAATCGGGTCCATGGATGTTCAGATTTAATGAAAGATTCACATAAGGGGGAAAATAACAAAAACTGAATACGGGGTCCGTAGCGTGCGGTTTGTCAGCGTTCCAGGGCCTGGTGCCTTCGAACATGACGCTCTCCTGCCGAAGTTTCCGCTGCCACTTTCGGGGATTATAGGGATTCCGATTTAGCATGTCAACGACACCGCAAATCTCGTGGTGGGTCAGCTTGCCGGGTAGGACAGACACTCCTGTCTGTCCCGCACATGATCGCCGCACCAGCACCGGACAGGCAGGAGTGCCTGTCCTACAAAAAGCACGCAGTCGGCAAATTGATGTCATAACGAGAGCGGCCTCACAGCGGCCCGAGTAAACTGTTTCGGTGTTCACCCTAACAGCGCTCGAGTCGAAGGAGGCCTCGATGCGGATTATAGGCGTTGATTTACACGCGCGGCAACAGACGATCGCCATGTTGGACACCGAAACCGGGGAGGTGACGGAGAAGGCCCTGAAACATGAGGGAGAGACGGTACGGGAGTTTTATGCAGCACTGGCGGGTCCGGTCCAGGTAGGGATCGAAGCCACCGGATCGATGCATTGGTTTTTGGAGTTGATGGAAGAGTTTGGGATTGACCGCCGAGTGGGTCATCCGTCGGAGATCCGCAAAGCGGAAGCACGCAAACAGAAACACGACCGGCGGGACGCAGCGTTGCTGCTGAAGCTCCAAGTCGAAAACCGTTTTCCCTCGATCTGGATGCCTTCGACCGAGCAGCGCGATCTGCGGACACTGCTGCTGCACCGTCATCAGTGGGTGCGGATGCGAACGCGGGTGCAGAACGCACTGCAAGCCATTGCGCTCAGTCGCGGTCTGCGTCGAGGCAAGACCCTGTGGAGCCAAGCAGGACAACAGGCCATCGAATCGTTACCGCTGCCACCGCATGCCGCCTATCGACGGGCCGAGTTGCAAGGCTTATACCGCATGTTGCGCGAGAAGATCGAAGAGCTGGACAGGCGGGTGAAGGAGCAAGCCCTGCAACGCCCTGGGGCCAAACTGCTGATGACCCATCCAGGAGTGGGACCCGTCACGGCGTTGGCTACCGACGTATTTTTAGGTGACCCGGCGCGGTTCGCGAACGGCAAAGCGTTGGTGAGCTACGTGGGGATCATCCCGAGCGAATATTCCAGCGGCGGTCAGCAGCGATTGGGCAGACTGAGCAAACAAGGCAACCCACTGCTGCGTTTTCTCTGGTGCGAGGCTGCTGTGCACGCCGTACGCCGAGACCCAGAGTTGCAACGCTTCTACCGGCGCAAGTTGCCCCAGAAGGGATTGGGCAAAGCCAGAGTTGCTGCAGCTCGCAAACTCGGTATCCGTCTGTGGATTATGTTGCGCGATCAAATCGATTACCAAGAGTTCTGTCGCCGCGGCCAGATGCGGCAGAAAAGCGGTGGTGCCCGTGCGGGGATGCCAGAGGTGGGCCATAGTCCTGTAGTGCAGTGACTGTGAAACTGATTAGGCTACCCGCCTCCCTGAATCGCAGGGAGTTCGAATAACTCATCATGGTCCTTGGTGACCGAAGAGATGTTTGGTGGGCAACACCGAATGGATGAACGGACACGGGCTGAGCGAGTCGGGTGAACACACATGAAAGGTACTCGACGGCTTACGATTTGCCGAACCACCCGGCGCTTCTGCGCCCACGGATGGGTGTGCGCAAGGCAACTCAAAGACCAATGAAGACCACTCTTGACACGGCCGCCCTCGTTAGAGATGACCCACTACCGCAAATCCGAAATCTGGCGCAAGGATTTAGTTCGGGTGGAAGGCAATTCTTCCTCGAATTCCAACGTGACGTCGCAGGCCGCGCTCCGAACCCGAACGGAAAAAACCATGATAATGTTACAAATGCTCAGCCCCGAAAGATGGAGCGCGCACGCCATCGTTGGGCGCGACCCAATCTTCGGGAGTCACGCGCGCAGCAGCTGATCCAGACGCTGCGAAGAATTATTAACTCATGCCACGGAAAAGCCGCAACATCGAACTCACGCAAGTGACGAACTGGGAGGACGGCAAGGCTGCGCGCGTGGAAGACTGCCTCGCAGCGGAAGAGCCGCTGGAGATGCGCGCGGGACGCTACTCCGTCGGCGTCACCCTGCGCACTCCGGGAGACGACGAGGAACTTGTGGCCGGCTTTCTCTTCACGGAAGGTATTATCTCCCGGCGGGAAGATCTGGTGGCGTTGCGGATTCCCGGCGACACCGCCGCGGAGAGAAACCTCGTGCGGGTGACCCTCGCTCCCAGCGTGCGCCTCAAGGCGGGCGGCGCGGCGCGCAGATTCTCTGCCGGATCGGCCTGCGGCGTTTGCGGGAAGGCGGGCATCGCCCAACTCCGCCGGCGAGGCTTGCGGCGTCCCGAGGCTGCTTCGCCGTTCGATCCCGAAATGCTCTGCCAGTTGCCGCCGCGATTGCGCGCGACGCAGGCTGTCTTTGGCCGGACCGGCGGCCTCCACGCGGCGGCTCTTTTCAACTCGGGCGGGGAACTGCTGGTCTTGCGCGAAGACATCGGCAGGCACAATGCCGTGGACAAAGTCATCGGATGGGCCTTCCTCGGAGGCCGCTTACCTCTCAGTGGTCACGTCCTGCTGGTTAGCGGCCGCGGCGGGTTCGAGATCGTGCAGAAGACGATCGCTGCCGGCATCCCGCTCCTGGCATCGGTCTCCGCGCCTTCGAGCCTCGCGGTACAACTGGCGCGGGAACTTGGACTGACGCTGGTCGGATTCCTGCGCGGCCGGCGCTTCGTCATTTATTCCGGCGAGGAACGGATCGCCGTTTCTGCTTCGACGCCCGCCGGCGCCTCCTAACATTTTCATTTACTCGTGGACGTTTGGCCGCCCACCACTTGCGCGCCTCTTCGTAATCTCCCGGCTCGTTCATGTTCCTCAAAATCAGCCCGCTGGGATCGATCCGGCGCCACTCGCGCGGGTAAACCAGGTCCACGCGAAGCTCCGCAACCGCGTCGGAAACTTTTCGTACGCCGCGCGCCAGCGCAGCAGCAATCGGCGTAACACATTCGCGGCGGTACACCGCCGCCAGCGGCTCGATCCCGCGCGCGGTTCGTGGAATGATCGCCTGACCACGCGAGCGCAGCGCCCGCGAAAGCAGCCAATCCAGCCACTCCGCAAAAAGGTACGGCAGGTCGCAGGCGACAATCAAATTCCAGGGCAAGCGCGTTGCGCCGAGAGCAGCGGCGATTCCTGCCAGAGGCCCGCAGCAGCCGCGCTTATGCGGCCCGTCCTGAGCCTGCCCATCATCCCCGTCCGCAATTGCGCGCAGTCCGAGCGCCGCGTACCGGTCGGGTGATCCGACAACGGTGACCTCGGCGACGAGAGATTCCAGCAATCGTGCGGTGTGGACGATCAGCGGGACGCCGCCGAAATCAAGAAGCCCCTTGTCGCGGCCCATGCGCGAGCTCGCGCCTCCTACAAGAATGAAACCAGCGATTTGGCGATGGCGCTTCACGGGTCCCAAGCGATTCTACGACTGGACCAGAGACTTGCACAGCGCTCGAGGAGCGTCATGCCTGTGAACCAACGGCCTTCAGGTTAGGAGCCAAATCAAAGCCTACATGCTGAACAACGCAAGCCAACTAAACCCAAACAAATCAGCACAGCACTCCCATTTTCGTTGTTCCCTTTTGTCCGCTTTTGTACTACGTTCGTGGATAGGACGTACATAGACTTGCCAGCCCGTCAAGCAATTTTGTCCGCAATCGCCGCGTGCGCCTTAGTGTTCGGACAGACGCAGAATTTCGGGAACGCACCCGATCCACAGGAAACAAAGCGCGGCGAAAGAATGGTCTCACAGAACGAAACGGTGATCGGCCAGAACGAGAGGATGATCTCGTTAAGCCGAACTGCAATCGGCATTGCCGCATTTGCTCTAATCATCAGTCTGGTTGCTCTATTGGTTTCCTTGTGGTCATCCTTTCACCATCGGTGATGGGAGGCAGATGCCGTGCATTACGATGCCAAGGCGATTGTGTTGCTGGTCGGGTTCTTATTTAGCTGTTTTTTTGGGTGGAAAGCTGTAGAGATTCTCATTGATACCAAAACGGAAGCAGACCGAGGATGGGCTTGGTGGCTTTGGCAGCGCTGGCTCAATTTCGTGGGGAGCGCAACAGGGTGGGCCGCTACTTTTTACTATATCTTTTATCGCTTACTTCCGCTGGCCGACTTTAAGTTCAAAATCGAAGACACTGTGATTATCCTGATCGCATTGCTGGGGGTAACGGGACTCCTGCCCTACGCGCTGAGCAAGGTTACCTCACTGAAGTGAAAATGGAATCGTTCAGTAAAAAAGAAAGACATATGGAAACACTTGTTTGGGGAGCAGCTATTACCGGCTTCGCTCTCTTGTTTTGCGCCACTGCAATTCTCGTCTATTTCAATTGGAGCGAGAAGGTGTTCGCACCGATCTATTCCATTCTCTTAGTGGGAACCGCAACTGCCCTCGTGACCGTACTTCTCACTGTGAAAGAGACGACCGTCGAAAATGTATTCACCACCTCGATCGTTTTGGACAGTGCGCAAGGTGGGCCGCCGATGATCAACTCAGGTACAAATCCAGTGAGCCAAAGGATTACATCTCGGCTGGACGAATTGTTTCGGTTGGGGCGACCGCTCAGGAATCGGGGGGGGCAAGCAGTGATAACCATAGCGAAGCCACAGACTGCGGATGAACGATTCAGGTTCGCCGGTGAGCTACTTCAATATCGAATAGTTAAATTAATAAACGAAATGCAGCGGGGAGGATGGGCTTTCGGGCAGGTCCGTGGAGTGGCGTTTTCTAGGGTTGCCGTTCCCATGAGGCTTTCTAAAGTGCGCGATTACAGCGGCCACGATTTCATTGCAATGCTTGCCACAAATCGCTTTTCGAACAGCGATATTGAACAGATCTACTGGGACGGTGGTCATTTTCCTCTACCGAATGAGACAAAAGTAAGGCTGCTTTACGTTCCAATATCTCCAAGTACCAGGGTCGAGAGACATGTCGTGAGACTCGAAAAACCACATTATTTTCAGATCGATTTCGTAGTTGAGCCACTCGGCGGAACGGGGCCAGGTGTTCTGCCGAGCGGAGTTCAGTTGGACCCGCAGATCGCCGCGGTATGTGAGACTTATCAACTGAAGGTCACAATGGATGCCGTCTTTAAGAAATTTACCGCCGGAAGTTCGGAATCGGCTGAATATAAGGATTGGGTGAAGTGGCTGTTTACAGGCGTGCAAGAGAATCTCAGCGATTGATGTCACAGAGTTACTGCCAGCCTTCAATTCACGGTTTATTCATGCGCGGCCAGAAATTCGATGCGCTGCCGGGTGCCCCATTCTTGCGAAGCAGGGGCGTGGCTTTCATTTCGTCCAATGCCCATCCTTGCGAGAACCTACTTCCCCTTGGCCGGTAACGCGAAAACAAAAAGCGTAGAAGTAGGTTGCGGGATGCGCCCTCTGCTTTCGGGCCACATTCGCGGAACTAGATTTTCCGTGGTCGAACCGCCGCCCGTGGAAAAGGTTACATATTGCCTTCCGCCCACCGAGAAACTTACCGGGGGCGAGGAGATACGCCCTCCTGTGTTGAAGGACCAGAGCTTCTGACCCGTCCGGGCATCGAGAGCGTACGCATTGCCTTCCAAATCACCTCCGAAAATCAAATCTCCCGCGGTCGCCAGAAGCGACGATATGTTGAAATATTTGCTATTAAACTGCCACACCTTTTTGCCCGTGGCGGGATCGAATGCGCTGATGTTGGGGGGAACATTGGGATTCAGCGCATCCTGATTGGGCTGCCCGTTGCCGACGATGTGAGTGCAGTATTCAAAATCCGTCGTGTACCACCATCCGGTTCGAGGGCTGTAGGCCGAATGGCTGATCCCGCGGGCGCCCGAGGAAAGCGCGGGGCAAAACAAAAAATTCGTTTGCTCTTTGGGGACTACGGGACTGATGGGCTTACCGGAACGATCGATGCCTTTATTCCAGGTGGGCGAACCGTACGGGAATGAGTAAAGGTATTCCCCCGTCTCACGGTCATAGACGTAGACGAATCCGTTTTTGCCGGGGTGCACGACGACCTTGCGCTTGCGGCCCGCCACTTCCAGGTCGAGGACGATGGCCTCGGACGCCGCGTCGAAGTCGTAGAGATCGTGCGGAGTTTCCTGAAAATACCATTTCATCTTTCCGGTATCGACGTCCAGCGCAATGAGCGAGTTGGCGTACAAATTCGCGCCCCCGCGGTCGGTGCCGTCATAGTCCGGGTAGGGATTGCCGGTGCCCCAGTACGTCAGGTTGAGTTCCGGATCGTATGTTCCTGTGTACCAGGGCGCGCCGCCCCCGGTCTTCCAGGCATCGCCCACCCACGTTTCACTTCCCGGCTGGCCGGGAGTCGGGATCGTGTCGAAGTGCCAGAGGCGTTCCCCCGTCTTGGCGTCGAACGCATTTATATAGCCCCGCACGGTTCCAATGTCGCCGCCCGCAACCCCGGCGATGAGCTTGCCCTTCACAAAGATGGGAGGCATGCTCATGCCGCAACGGCACTTGGTGACATCGTCGACCTGCACATTCCAAATTTGCTTGCCGGATTCGGGATCAAAGGCGATCAGGTGATTGTCCTGCGTGCCCATGTAAACGCGCCCGTCCCCGTAGGCGAGTCCCCGCGCGCCTCTGGGGCTCTGTGGCGCCGGACCCTGCTGCGGCCAGGGATGGATGTAGCTCCAAAGCGTTTTGCCGGTAGTCGCCTCAATGGCATACAAGTTGTTCTGCATGCCTTCGAGGTAAAGCACTCCATCCAGGACCAGCGGCGCTGCCTCCAGGCCTTGCCGAAGCCCCAGATTCGTCGGCGCGAAACCAGCAGGGAAGGCCCAGACGGGCACAAGTTGTTTCACATTTTCGCGAGTAATTTGATTCAGCCGGCTGTAGCTCCAGCCCTGGTAATTCCCGTAAAACGTGAGCCAATTTTGCGGGTCCTTATCAATCGGCTGCGGCGTCTGCGCGAGGGCAGAGTCTGCACCCGCCAGCATCCCACACAGAAGGAGCCATGAAACCACGCACCAAATCTGCGACGGCTTCGTGATCGTCCCTACAAATCGCATGATCGTCCTCCTGTCAGGCGCGGCATCCCGAACCCGGTCTTACTCTCCTCGCCCGGTGCGAATCATCTTCCATCCTTGTCCGAGCCTTTTTTCCACGTCGTCCTTGCTGATCGCCGTGATGCCGCACGGGACGTTGTGGGCCTTGCATGCCGCCAGAATTTTCCCGAAGGCCGCTTCCACTTCGGGTGAGTTTGGCGCCACTCCAAGCTGCTGGTGCAAATCGCCTCCGGCCCCCACGAAAATTGCGCCGACGCCCGGCACTGCCGCAATTTCGTCGACGTTCTTGAGTCCTTCCAATGTTTCGATCATGGGGATGCAGAGAAGGTCACCTTCGGGATTCAGCGGCCAGAGGTCGGCGTGTCGTTCGTACTCGGCCCCGGAGACGCCCCACACGAACGCTGCATTGCCTGCCCCTTCGCCACGCCTGCCGACCGGGTCCTTGTACTTTGAATCGCGCCGCTGCGGATAGCGCATCAACTCCACTTCGTGCCTTGCCTGCGCAGCGTTGTCGGTCCCATTGAAAATCACCCCCATCAGGCCCTGATCGAGCGCCTGCTTGGCGACCCACTCGGAGCCGTCCATGTCGCGCCCGTACGGCGCGAACCGCGCGAACAGCGCCACCTTTACTTGCGCGTTGCCTCGCTTGATGGCTTCCGCCTTGTCCACCATGAAGGCCGCGCACTGGGCCATATCCTTCAGATCGAAGACCCCGTGCTCCATGTCCAAATACACGTAGTCGAGATTGAGCCGCGACAGAGAGCGACAATTCGCCATCGAGTAATCGGCGGTCGTGGTACCGATGAAGGGCTTCCCTTGCGCCAGTTTCTCAACGACCGGATTGAGGTGGATATACGGCGTTTGTTGCGGGGACACAATCCCCGCCGGGATCGCCAGAGCCACAATAAACGCGAATCCTATAATCATTGCTCCCATCACCGGGTGATGGAACGATGGAGCAGGGAAGCGCCACTTGGGCGTTGTGCCTAAGAGAGACGTTGGAGCATGTTTGCTTTTTGTCATCGAGTTTCTCCTTCTTCCATGACAGTAAAAGAGAATATCTGCAGGGTCAGTCCGGAATCGGTGGGAGTTTACTCCAACTGACAAGCATTCGCTAGGGCCATGGGTCGCGCAGAAAAACGCCATTTCAACACGTCGGGGTTGCTTATTTGTTCTTCACCTCGTTATACACTTCGGTGATGAATCGGGTCTTGCTCGCTGGCGTGTCGCCCTTGGTGGTTGCGTCATACGGAGCGGTCAGGTTCGCGGCCAGAACATCGTCCAGCGATTTGCCCTGATCGGCCAGCTTCTTCGTCTTTGCCAGGATATCGACGACCATTGCGCGATAGGGAAGCAGGTCAGCCTTCTTGACCATCGTCCCGTGACCGGTGATGAGCGTCGTGTCGGGACCGGCGGTCTTCCCGATCATGTCGATCGCGGTGATCATGCCCCTGATCGAGCCGCCGTTGGCCTGATCCGCATAGGGATAACCGAAATTGCGGTAGAAATCGCCGATGTACAACGCGTTGGCATGTTGGAACCGGACGACTGTGTCGCCGCCAGTATGAGACGCCGGAACCGGAATAAAATCGACCACTTCTCCGTCCAGATGAATCGTTACAGCAGGAACGCCCGGCGCGCCCAAACGATAGGTCGCGACGGGAACGCCGGCCGGGTCCGGCACCGCAGCCGCGTTACCGTTGCCCTGGCGGGGTGGGTGCAGCATTTCATCGCGCAGCTCTTCGCGCGAGAAAATCAAGGCGCCCTGCTTTGCGAAGAAGGAATCGCCGCCTGTGTGGTCAGCGTGGATGTGCGAATTGACCAGAATTCGAATAGGTGCGGAACTGAATGTTCTGATCGTCTTCAGAACCTTTTCGTGCAGCTCCTCATCTTGGGAGTCGACCATCAGGATGCCATCAGGGCCGAAGAGCACGGCGATCCTGCCGCCGGCCGCGTCCGGGTGGGTGGTGTCAAGATCGGGCGAACCTTGCAGGATGTAAAGGTTCGGCGCCAGCTTGGCTGTCACCGAAATCTGGATTTTGTCCCATTGTGCGAACGAGCGTCCCTGTCCTGTTCCCTGCGATGCCGGTGCCTGTCCCAGTGCCCAAACAATCGCGGGGATAACCGCTATCGTGGCCAGCCCTCCCAACAATAATCCTTGACGTTTCATTGGCCTTTTCCTTTCCCGTTGATGTTCTAGTGGAAGGTTTGATGATAATGCATAAAGGCATGTACGTGGGTTCTCAACTGGGGAGTGCACCCAATGGCAAGGGGCTTGCCCTAGTGGAGCAAGCCCTTGCGAACAAACATAATGGATGGTTGCGGGGGCTTGCAACGCTCCGAACGCGACAGCACTAATTCTCCCCTACCGATTTGAACTCATCCCCGAGGTGGCGGCTTGATGGACACCGCTCCCACACAGCCGCAAACACCGAATCACATTGAAACGACCTCTAATGTTCGGGGACGAGTGTGCAGCCGCGCGGGATATGGCAAGTTGCTCATCGGAAACGACGGGAGGCCGATATACGACCGCAATTTTTGCAACCAAGAATGCCGCCGAGCAGACAAACGGGAGCGGATGCAAGAGAAACGCCGGAAGGCGAGAAGCGGTCGATGCCCACATTGCGGACGAAAGTTCGACCGCGATTGTTCGACGGATGGCCGGGTGCCGCGTCACAACGCACCGCCTGTCGTCGAAAGTCAGTTGATTCGGGGTGACGGGCAAGACGAACGGTTTGCTTCGGCAAATCGCCTGTGATGCGAAATCGTAAACCGGACGGTGAGCCGGAGGGCAAAGTTCAATGAGTGGCTCGTCCAAGACCGCTAATGCTACTCGCCATAAGCGAGGGCGAAAGCTCGCCAGGGAATCCCGCGCGCCAGAGATCCGCGCGCGCCTCACGGAGTGGAAGCAAACGCCGGAATCGTTCAGGAGTTCACTGCGGGCACTTGCAGCCGAAATCGGCACGTCACACCAACTTCTGAGCTTCAACCTCAGACGGTGGGATAAGTGGCAAGCGAAGGAATACCAGAGAAATGCGAACGATATTTGCGCCCGTGCAGAAGCCGAAAAGCGGACTATGACCGGAAACGAGCAGGCACAAGTCGTCGCATACACAAGGGCCTCCGTTCAGTCTATGATTAACTCTGTTGTGCCTGACATTCTCACGGCGCTCCGTAAAGAGGCCAGGCGCGGCAAGCTATCGAGACAACACCTGCGGCTGGCGAAGGTACTTGCCCGTAAAGGGTATGGCAGGGAAATTGAAAAGATTTTTCGCGGCAAGCGGCTAAGCGGTCCGCATGTTCAAGAATCTATCAAAAATAATTTGCCATCCGGCGGCAAGCGATTTGCTAAGTCCTCTAGATTTGATTAAGGAAGGCTGGCAACTCCGCTAAAACGGTCTCCCGTGCCATCACCCGAAACATCACGACAAAACCTCGCAAAAGCCAAGGCTCGTTGGCGAGCGCCGCGACCATGGCGCAGCGAATCAGAGTCTCGTTTGATTCGCACTTTCGTGTGGCATTGGCATCTGGGTCGCGGACCGTGGTGCTCGGGGCGTGCGCTGGCACGATGGCTTGGCGTCAGTCACACCCACATTCAGAAGCTTACGCGGACACTATCAAGAAGCGAGAGCGATTTCCTGCGAGAAGTGGCGTATTCCGGCCTACCCACAATCGAAGGGCTAAGACGCGCGCGCGAGGAATCCCGGCAGCAGAGGGAATATGGCAGGCTGCGCACGCAGCCCCGTTGGAAAGCCGTGCAAATCAAAATCGGCAATAACGTGGTGCGCGATTTCGTACCAACCAAGCCCAATGCTGCAACCCTGGTCGCCAACAATCCCTTTCTGCCAGATGCACCAACCCCGGCAATCCCCAGCCAAGGAAAACCCGACTACAACGCCATGCACTTGTGGAATCTCAGAATGAACGCGGAGCGGGAGAAGGCAAGGAGACCTCATAGGCTGCCACTAAGGACGCGATGGCGGCCCGGCATGAGGTTCTAGTGCGGTGACTCCCGAAGCAAAGGCCAGGATGCGTTCCTATGCGTTCCCGGAGGATTTGTAGAGCGGTCCTGACAGCGATCGAGAGCCACGGATGACGCTGGTGAGGCGATGCACTTACTTCCCTGGAACAGCCGGATAAGGCTCTTCACTTTGGATGACCAATAATTCGTGACGCACTTTTCCTTTATCATCCGAGTACTGAAACTCGAAACCATTCTTGACCCTCTTCGCTGGATAAGAGCCGACTTCGAGCCAGTTGCGCTGGCCCAATGGAATGCCAAACGGGCCGCGGGCCTGATTAAGCAGAACTGCCAGCCCGTACAGTTTGTCACCAATGACCGCCTTCATTAGGTGCCATGTGTACGTGCCACCACCGCCGCCGCCAGAAACCTTGCCGTCGGAATCAGTCGAAACGCCTTCGGTGCCCCTGGATGCCGTGCGCATCTCAACCGCGATGATGCGGGCTTCGAGTGGGTACTCAATCGAGGTAGTGAGGACTTTGGAGGTATCACCGCCAGAAGGACGGGTCTGAGCCGCAGCGGAGACGGCGCACATCAGAACCAACACAACCGCCAGTTTGATTTTCATGGCGTCCTCCAATCGAATTACGGGGTTCCAACGCGGGGATTGACACTAAGACCATACCATGACTGCCGAACAGCAGACGGAGGAATCCCGGCATAACTCCAACGCTGCGATGCCCCAGGAATCTTCTAAAAGCAAACGTGATAACAGGTAGTCGTACAAGTTGGAGCTTCCCCTCCGGGCACTGTAGGGGTGCAAGTGGTCGTGCACACGTCGTGCGGATTGGGACAGCTTTCACCGCCCTTTCCGTCGGGCACTGGTCCTTGGGCTTTTACCCCAGGCGTTGAAGCAAACAAAACTGCTACCACTGAGAGTGCCGCTACCATGATGTATTTTTTCACAGTTTCTCCTTTTTTGTGCCAAAGGCGAGCTTGGGCAGTTATATTTTTTCTTCCTCGCTCCCGCCACTTCGGAGTTCTGCGGTTCACCGGTTGGCTCGTCTGAGGGAGTGCGCCGGAAATTCCTATTTAATCCCATATGGTTTATGGCAATGAGTGCACCCGTTGCAGGCATCTCTGCATACATCGGAACAAGTCGAGAAGCCACATCCACCAGAACATTCGGCTTTCAACTTTGCCAGCCCATCTGCGTGTATTGCAAACACGGCACCGAACAAGACAATTAGCGCCATCTTTTTCCTCATCGGTGTTCTCCTTTTTCTGCGGAGGCGATGCCCGGAGTCGCGTGCTTGGGTTGCTTTGAACGTAATGGGGATTCTATCACACTCATCGTGTGTAGACTCATCGTGGTCAACCTCCCGATGATGGCGAGGTGCCTGCCGATCCGCGCATCATTTTCGGGAGAAGAGTACGCCAGCTTAGACGTGAGCGCGATCTATCACAGGAGAAGCTCGCGGAATTGGCCGACCTGCACCGCAACTATGTGGGCGGGGTCGAACGCGGGGAGAGAAACGTCAGCTTGATTAACATCGTGAAGTTGGCGCACGGTCTGAACGTCAGACCGGTCAGACTCATCGAACCAATTCGCTGAGTGGCCCGAGTAAGAATTTCCGCACGTCCCTTCCGGAAAACATCTGATTTCGGAACACCCGAACCGGCCATTTCACACTGTATGGATTCAAAGGCTTACCGGAGCCCGAGCGGAGGGGTTTTCGGAACACGGGGAAAAGCCACATTCCGGTAATCCCCGTTTACGAGACTTGGCTCTGATGAAGAGTGCCGAGTTCGCTGTGCTAATAATCAAGAGGATTACGGCGACGCTTTGTCGGTGGCTGACCCTCACTGGGGGATCTGCTGCGGTCTTACAACGGAAGCTCGTTCCGCATATAATCAACCCATGCAGAGCGCGATCATCGAAAAGCTTGCCCAGCACCTCTCCGCGCCAATCGACACGGAATGCAAGGCCGTCTATCTGCTGTGCGAGGTGCGGAAGCTACTTAACAGAAAGACGGCACCTCTCGGCCTTCTCATGTGCGCCGACTGGGCGCTCCACGTCGACCTCGAACGGAATCCGGGAGCACAAAAACTGCTGGGCGAAGTCGACGACCTCGTGGCCGAGTATCTTGAACACGGAGGCCCTGCGCTCCGCGGAACCGAAACCATGAAGGAGCTCCTCTTCATCGGCTCGTTCAGACAAGAGCTGCAAGCGTTCTTGGCCTCCTTCGGGCTACCAACTGATCTGTGCGATAACGACAAGCGGTGGTTCGAGTTTCTGGCGGCGTACTCCGACGTGATCGAGGACGGCGAGCTGATCTGGAACGCCAAGGGCCAGGGTCTTCGCTGGGTTGAGAGTCTCGTCTTCACCAAGGGGAAACGACCCGTGAACTACGCGGACCTCCCGTTCAGCATCGATTGGAAGATCAACCTCGCGGACTCTCGCACGCTTTACGCTTCGCTCGATTCCAATACCTCGAATGGTTCGCTCTCGTGGGGATTGCATCTCATGCTTCGTCCGTCGGAGGTGATCACCACGAAAAACGTGGAGGTCCGCATGGAGGGGCAGGTGATCAACGCGACAGCCGGGCATCTCAAGGTGCAAACGTCCTAGAGTTCGCGCACGGTTAGAGCCCTACTCCCCTCGTTTAACGGCTGGGCTAGCGCCCGGCCACATTCCGATAAGACCGTTTCACAGGCCCTATCCGGCTGACGCGGCAGATTACTTCCAGATGTGCGGTCATGCGGGAAGGATCTCGTCAAACTGCTTGATCCGCAGAATCGGGAAAGTACGAAGGCACTTTACGCTTTTCGAGTCGGGAAGGCGTCAGGGAGCAGGGACGCTGGCGGTGGATTGGTTTTGGCTCTCGACTTGAGCCAGTTCATCACGCAGGCGCGCAGCTTCGGCGCGATACTTTTCAGCCGCGACATGGTACTTGACGGCGCCAACGCTGCCCATGGCATTGAAAACCTTGGTGAGAGCATCGTTCTTGCCTTTGCCCGTATGTTCCAGTTGGTTGGCGAGATCGTCTTGGTCTTGGGCGTCGCCCTCCAATCCGGCAATGCGGCCCTGAAGATCCTGGATTTTGGTCCAGAGCTGAGCCCGCGCAATCGCAGCATCGGTGACAGTGTTGTTGGCGTCGTCCCAGAGCCCGTCGCCGCGAAGGTCCAGCACATTTTTGAATGCGTCCAGATTGTTGCTTCCGAGCCGATTGCCCGCATCCGCAGACATGCGGTACCAGGTGACCGCCCTGGCATCGTCCTCCTGCACGCCTTCGCCGAACTGATACATCCAGCCGATCTGATTTTTCGCATCGCTGTTCCCCTGCGCCGCAGCTTCGACGAACCAGGACATGGCCTTGCCATAATCGGTTGGCACACCGAGGCCTTTTTGAAACATGTAGCCGATATTTTCCTGGGCATCGTTGCTGCCATGCTCCGCGGCTTTGTAAAACCAATCAAGAGCCTCGTCGTAATTCTTCGGCTGGCCCCATCCTTCCTCAGCCATGAAGCCTAACTGGTTTTCCGCGTCGGAGTTGCCGTGGCCAGCGGCGCGGAGGTACCACGCATGGGCTTGGGCAAAGTCCTGCTTCACCGCATAACCGGACTGGTAAAAGTAGCTGACTTGCTTTTCCGCCTGCGAGAGATTCTGGTCGGCCGTTTTACGGTACCAATCAAGAGCTTGTCTGTAATCACGCTTGACGCCAATAGCATCCTCGAACATGCGGCCGAGGTTGTACTCCGCGAGCGCATAGCCCTGCTTCGCCGAGGAACGATAGTAGGTTAGGGCGCGCTTGTAATCCCGCGGCACACCGAACTTATGTTCATACATGTTGCCCAGCTGATTTTGTGCCGGAGCGAAGCCCTGGTCAGCGGACTTGCCAAACCACAGCAGAGCCTGCCTATAGTCCTGGGGAACGCCGACGCCGCGATAGTAGTGGTTCGCCAGTGCGAACTGCGCCCGCGCGTCCCCTGCATTGGCGGGCTCACGAAGAGAGTCGAAGTCAAGGTCCTGCGACGGTACCGTCGTCTGGGCCGACGTCTGTACCGGTGCCTGCGCTCGCGCCGCGGACACCAGGCCGAACACAAAGAAAGCTGTCACCGTGGCCCTAGTCCGAAAGCGCATGGAGATCTCCCCTTTGACGAATTTCGGAGAATAACCGGAAAAATGCAACTGGATATGGTTCTCTTACCTATGCGACTCGCTCGCCGCCGCGTTCTGCCAGGACAGCACCCCACCGCAATCAAATGCCGTCCCCCATTAGCTTGGCAGGCGGAGGCTCACATAACGATAGACCGCTAGTACTAAGGGACAGAATGTGCTCAAAGTTATATTCGCAAGGCGGGCAGCCTTAAGGAAAGGATTAGGGCCTTTTCGCATATAGGGTGAGATGAGTCCAGAGCGAGTGGTCGGCCAATCGGAAACGATTCTCTGACCGACACTTGGCATCGCCGGTCGGCCATGTCCTGCAAAGCCCGTTTACCAGGCGTGGGAACCGCATATCACTAAGATGTGTTCTCCAGCAGTTTCTTACAGGCCGCGAGAACAGGGTCTTTCCAGCGGTTCAGGACGTCGTCTAGAGATGAGCCCTTCTGCGCCGTCACCGCCTGAATTTCTCTTGCTACGCTCGCAAATAGTTGGTGCGTTTCTTTGTCCATCAATCCCGGCAGGTTTCCCAATTCACTGAGGCGATCTGAAACTTCGATGATAGTTGGGTACAACAAGCAAACGGCCTAGGCGAGTTCTTTGGCGCGTAACCTCTCATAACTTCCCGGCGTCTGAGCGGTTGGTTCTACCCTAATTTCGACAATCAGCTTGGTCTCGCCACCCTTGTCGTGTGATTTCGGGCGATGGTGCTGTAGCACGTAGTCAATTTCGATTCGCTGACCGGGAATGTAGAGGGCATCCTGCTCTTTGAGGTTGACTTCCCTCGTCCAATGCGACGTTTCTCCGTCGTCACTCTTAACTAGTTTATTAGGAAGTTGCATCCGACCTACTTAGGCCGATCGAGGAGCTATCCCTTGAAACGCGGATACCGCGAGCCGTAAATGGCCATGGGGAAGATCGGGAAAACAATGCGAGCAAGAACGATTGGTGGAACCTCGCTCTTGATTAGCTCAGGCGGGAGAACTCCGCGCGGTGGTGCCGCGACCAAGCTCATACGTTCCAGTTTCAATCAATACCGCACACGAGTAGTTAGATTTGAATTGGTCGCTTCAGCGTTGCAGCAGCCTTTGGCGACTCTGCCGGGACGGACAGGATCGAATTTGATGTGACAGGTGAAGAGGCCGCAACCCGGTTTCTCCCACCGTTTTTGGCGACATAAAGGGCTTCGTCCGCCGCCCGCAGGAGTTGATCGAGCCGTGCATCATCCGGAGCTAATGCCACGCCAATGCTCATCGTGGTTGAAATGGAAACATCGTCCACGCGGAAAGGCTGCCCGCAGACAAGCTCACGGATGGTTTCAGCTCTCTTCACAGCCGCATCTAGTTCACATCCCGGCAAGACAACCACAAATTCTTCCCCTCCATAACGTCCGATCG
The DNA here is from genome assembly GCA_963705015.1 of Terriglobia bacterium. GTDB lineage: Bacteria > Acidobacteriota > Terriglobia > Acidiferrales > UBA7541 > Palsa-360. The sequence goes on along the minus strand of CAVPIN010000002.1, from coordinate 1,113,760 downwards.
AGTCGTAGGGGCGAACTGACGTCTCAATCTTTCGCGCAGTTTCGCGAAGCACGGCATCCCCTACGGGGTGGCCGTAGGTGTCGTTCACCGATTTGAAGTGATCAATATCCGCCATCAAGACGGCAACCGGGGTGCCTTCGCGAGCAGACCGCGCAAGTTCCTTTTCGAGAACGGACAGGATGGCCCCGTGGTTGAGAAGCCCTGTGAGGGAATCTTGGGTCGCTTGAACCCGCGACTGCTCGCGTGCGACGAGGAGCTGCTCCTGAAGTTCGAGAATGACGCATTCCGGCCCGAACGCGTGCCTTGAGTTCGTGGAGATCAAAGGGCTTGATGACATAGTCGTCCGCACCAGCTTCAAGACCCTGAATGACTTCGGCCTGGTGTCCTCTCGCGGTAAGCAAAATGATGTAAATATACTCTTCGCGGGCAGACTTCCGGATGAATCGGCAAACGTCCACGCCATCCACTTCGGGCATCATCCAATCCAGTACGGCGAGCCGCGGACCGTCCGGCTGCTCGAGCAATCGCAGAGCTTCTGCGCCATTCGCGGCCACTGAAACCGGATAACCCTCGCGGCCCAAAGACACTTCCAGAAGCCTGCCGAGAGACAGGATCATCATCAGCGATCAGAATATTCATCAAGGATTGGGCCCTCCTTATCGCGACGCTTTAACGCCGTCTCACCGAGTTGCGCCTTCGTAGGTTTGGTGCTGCTGCAGATGAAACCCTTCGAGGACCATTTGGACTCTCTTCATTTCCACGGTGAGAGCCGCGAAAACATTTTCCGCATCGTCCAGATCCTTCGAACGCCCCAGCCTCTCCAGTTTCGATGCGAGGTCAAACGCCTGCGGGGCGACGAACGTGGCCAGGGAGCCCTTCAAAGAGTGCGCGGCCCGTTCAACCGCATCCGCATTTTTGTGTTCGATCCCATCTTGAATCGCCGCCGAGCATTCTGGGGCTCTCTTCGCAGAACAGTTTGGCCAAGTCCGCCAGAAGGGCTTCATCCCCTTCCACCCGCTGCAGCGCTGCACCCATATCTGCGGACGCGAGTTCTGGCTTTGGTTCGGCGCTTCGATCAATCGGCCCGCTGTGGCGCGTGAGACCTTCGGTGACTTGCAGTAGTTCTTCTACGTGAACAGGCTTGGAGATGTATGCGTCCATCCCAGCCGCCAGACATCTTTCCCGGTCCCCTTTCATGGCATGGGCAGTCATCGCAATTATGGGAATATGGTGGCCGGTCAAAAGTTCCTTCTGGCGGATCGCGGCTGTAGCTTCGAAGCCGTCCATCTCGGGCATCTGCACGTCCATTAGCACTATGTCGAATGCGTGCTTTTCAAAGGCCTCGACGGCAAGTTTCCCGTTTGCCGCGACCGTGACCGTGTGACCCCGCTTTGAAAGCGTTCGCACAGCCAACTCCCGGTTTATGAGGTTGTCTTCTGCAAGCAAGATGCGAAGATGCTTGTGCGCCGCCTCCAGGCTATGCCTTGTAACCAAAGTGCGGTTTTCGTCCGGCTCCTGCCGGAGACCAAGTACTCGAACGATGGCATCGCGCAGTTCCTGCTGGCGGACCGGCTTGGTCAAATAAGCGGATATGCCTACCTCCCGGCAGCGGTCGGCGTCGCCTCGCTGTCCGCCCGAGGTGAGCATAATGATCATCGCGCCGAGCAACTCCGGATCCTGCTTGATTTTCTCCGCCGTGCCAAATCCGTCCAGTTGCGGCATTTGCGCGTCCATGAGCACTATAGGGGTGACGCTTCCAGCATCCTTCGCGCGCCGCAGTGCCGCGACCGCTGCCCACCCGCTCGCAACCACAGTAGGTTTCATGCCCCATTGAAGAACCGTTTGCTCCAGGATGCGCTGGTTGGTTGGATTATCATCCACAACCAGGACAGAGATGCCAGCCAGGCTGGCCTGCCCGTCGGGAGGTCGCTTTTCCCCGGACGGCTGCGGCAATCGAAATATTGCAGTGAATTGAAATGTGCTTCCTTGGCCGGGCTCGCTTTCGAGCCAAATGCGTCCTCCCATCATCGCGACGAGCCGAGTGCAAATCGTCAAGCCGAGTCCCGTTCCGCCGTACTTTCGGCGCGACGAACCATCGGCCTGGACGAAGGACTCGAAGATCATCTCCTGTTTTTCTTTGGGCACGCCGATTCCGGTGTCGCGGATCGTAAAGTGCAATTCAACGCTATCGTCATGTTTCTCTTGGACCTGGGCCTGCAATATAATTTCGCCTCGGTCTGTGAACTTGATGGCATTCCCCAGAAGATTCACCAGCACTTGCCGCAGGCGCTCTGTGTCCCCCAGAACCAACTGCGGGATGCTAGAGGGAATGTCGCAGATCAATTCCAAACCCTTTTCGCCCGCACGCAGGCTGAAGGTCCTGATGGTCTCCTCGAGGGTCTCCCGCAGATTGAATTCCGCGGACTCCAGGCTCATCTTTCCCGCCTCGATCTTGGAGAAGTCCAGAATATCGTTGATCACCGTGAGCAAGGAGTCCGCGGACTGTTTGACCATGCCGAGATAATCGCGTTGCTCTTCGTTCAGCTGTGTTTCAAGGGTAAGTTCCGTCATGCCAATGATCCCGTTCAAGGGCGTGCGAATCTCGTGGCTCATATTGGCCAGAAACTCGCTCTTGGCCATGGAGGCGGCCTCGGCAACTATATCTGTTGCAGGACTTGTGCGGAGTATTTCCGATCCACGATGGAGCTTAGTACGGCAAGGCCCAGCACCATCATTGTTACGAGGGTAATTCCCGCAGTTCCCAGCGCGGTGATATTCACCGCGTGCGACAGGTCCAGCGGCGATGCTCGACGCCGTGAAAGAGGCTGCAGCCATCCCAGTATAGTGCATAACCGGAATCGCTGCGCCCATCACCACGGCACTGCCGATCTTGCGCCAGAAATAGCCTTTGGTTCCTTCTCCGACGTGAAACACCAGCCAGAGCGCGACAAACGAGATGACAATTGCCAGAACGACCGACAACGTCACCATCGGAGTGTTGTACTCACACATCGCCTGCACGCGCATGGCCTCCATGCCAATGTAGTGCATGGCCGCGATCCCGGCTCCCATGAACAGGCTGCCGACGCCCGCGCTCCAAACGTGCATGCGCTGCTGGCTGACGACATATAGCGCCACGGCAGAAGCGAGAATAGCCGCCAGCAGAGAGGCCAAAACGGTGGGCCAATCGTAAGACACTGGGATCGGCAACGTGAAGGCCAGCATACCAATGTAGTGCATGGACCAGATGCCCAGTCCCATCGCGGCGGCACCACAGCACAGCCAGGCGCGTCGTGTCCAGCCGCGCGCGGCTGTCACGCGACCGGCAAGATCGAGAGCAGCATAGGAGGCACATATGGCGATTACGACAGAAAGAGCTACAAGGCGATAGTCATACGCGCCAGTCAGAATCGTCACCGCCGTATTCATGGATCACTCCCGCTGCACGATGAATGGATTCAAGGCTTCCGAATCGTCCAAGAGCAGTTGTGAATTCTATAGATATTAACTGTAGCGATAAAAAACATGCTTTACAATAAACCAGTCCGGCAATAGTGCGTAAGGGTTACTTGACTTCTGCTGATCCACGCTTCGAAAGTCCGCATCGTTGTCCGAGATTGGAATGCATTTAGACATGGTGGCGTAAGGTCCCCCGGGACTGAACAAAATTCCTGTGCCACGGTTGAAGTTTGGGTTGTGCTCCCACGTCCCCAATTCAATCCCGGTTGATTATTGGAATCGCGGAGGCCCGTCTGTGAATCAGCGAACGGCGCTGGCGTTATTTCACTTCTTTCCAGCTAGCTTTCACAGGGTTTGAGCCCATTTCCTTCCCTCTGATAGGTTACTCTTGCGATACGTCCGGCCAGAGTAACCTACTATTTGTATCATAAGTATGTATTAATTGAAATACTACGTGCGCCAGGTTAGAACCAGGCGAAAAAGCATTGGCTCGACTGGGATAGTTGATCGCGGATGCAGAAGTTCCGACTCCCCGGTACTGTGCGCATGCATTCGAACTCCCTTTTGCCTTTCAGCCGCTAGGAGGCGACCACATGGCCAATGAACATGCAGACGCACTGGTGCGGGAGTTGGCTGAAGCTCTCCCGGTCGGGGTCTTCCTGGAAATAAAATATGGCTGCTGCTACGCCAATCGTGCTGCTGAGCACATCAGCGGATACAGCCGGGAAGAGTTGCGGCAAAAGAGATTCTGTGATTTGGTGGCACGAGATTCGCGAGAGCTATTCGACGAATGGGTAGAAGATTCCTCATCGGAAGGGGAGCAGGCTCTGCATGAAACCAAAATCCTCTCCAAGAACAATCAAACGCGATGGATAAGCGTGACATCGAACCAATTCCGCATCAATGGAGAGCCGGCGACTCTCACCACTGCTTATAAGATCATTGACCGTAGGTTCGGATTGCCTGATCAGCGGGATGACACAGGGCTGACCAATGCCTTGCGCCTGGGCGACGTCTTCGACGCAGAAGTATTCAGGACCAACCGTACTGGCCGACCATTTGCTGTACTTGCTCTTAGGCTAGACACGCTTGAGATAAACAAACGATATGGTTATCAGGTGAAGAAAGAAACAGTGCGTCGTTTCACCAAGATCCTTCACTACAATTGCCGGCCTGTCGATATACCGGCGCGCATGGGCGCGAATGATTTCGCATTCGTTCTCCCGGAGACACCCGCCGAAGGCGCAATTGTATTGGGGCGTCGCATAGCTAACCGACTGAAGGGAGGGAACGAAGATTGGCCAGAAATTCATTGCGATTACGGGTCATCGGCTTACCCAAAAGACGGTCAGACACTTGATGAGTTATTGGAGATTGCTCGCTGTGGTTTCGAGGCTATCCGGTGATAGGCTTCCAGACAAGGGTACGATTTCTTTCCACCAGGGTGTTCGATTGAGCGCACGCACATGAGTTATGGTTCTGAGTCGTCACTACTTAGTTTATATTTATTGTCTTAGGTGCCGCTACCAGAAATCCGGGGGTTCAATGAATTGGGTCCTCTTTACTGTCGTTTGCGGCTTGACTCTCGTCCTGGGTGCCATCCTCTTTCGATCTCGACGGCGCAAAAAGGACAGTTCTTCAGGCATTCAGATTGACCTTAGTTCGGCAGTGCGCATCACTAGTTCTGACGGATGGGTTGCTTTGGAACTCCAGCTCGTGAACCACTCTTTTGCAACTGTGTGGATCGAGGAAGCGAAGTTTGTCATTACGGACCTTATAGCAAATTTTCAAACGGCCCTGGCAACCGGCCAACACATGCATAAAATCGGGCAGGCTATTTTACCTGACGAATGCCTCTCTATGAGCCTCGCTGGGAGTCTCTATGAGGCAGCCGGGAGACCGCAGGGACCATATTCATTCGTTCTCTGGGGAACGGTCCATTATCGATTAGGCACGGATTCGGCTCAGGCGAACATCCGGCCACATAGGGTTGAGATGGCCGCGCTCAACGTAGTTCGCGTGCGGCGAGCACGACAGAAGAGCACCATAGCAGGGGCTCACGACGAACAGAAGATAACGAACGGTTCCCGAACTCAAGCAAGCCCTTCCAAATGCTCCGCGAAGGTCGCGTCTGTCGGACCATAATCACCTATTTTTCCGCGCCGCATCCCGCCATCCGACGCACTACTGAAGGTATCGTACCGACCAAGGCCCGTGAAGTCGGCCTTTCGGGACTTGGGAGATTAGGTACCGAGAATTCCCTTTCTCGGGCGGGATACGTTACTCTCAGGCGCGTCGGCGGATCCCAAGAAGAAGTAACTGATCCGGGTAGCGTTAATGGAGCCAGCCACGTTCTGTTTTAATTGGCTGGACCAGGAACGAACAGTTTAGCCAAGTCCCTGGAAAGCTGCTCTGTGGCGCGGAGCAATTTCTCGATCCCCGCCGTCTCGGAAGTGAGTTTGCTTGCCTTGAGATCATTCGTAATAGCAACGCACAACTGAAGGGCGCGGCGAACGCGCTCCGTGACGAGTAACGGAAGGACTGTGGCGGTGTCGTGGCGCTGCCCTTGACGCTCCTGCCATTCCTGAACAGCCCACGCGGTTGTACGAACATAGTCCACAGAGTCGCGGAACTCGCGCAAAACGCTCGGGTCAATATTTCCCGACTTGATCTCTTGGTCCAGTCTCTGTAATTCAGCAGTCGTCTTCCTCAACCGGAATGTCAAGCCCCAGAAAGTCTCGCTCGGGAGGCGGAGCTCGACAGCAACTCCAAGCACCGTGCCGCATTTGGATCGGCGGACCCCCGTGCTGACCGCCAAGGCATCCTCGCCGGAGAGCATATTCTTCAATCTCATTTCGGTGCCGACGGCTGGTAACTTCTCCGCGTCCAAGAACTGGAGCAGGCCGCCATGGTTATTGACCTCTTTGGCTTGCGCTTCCGCTTTCATGCCCTTGCCGCTCGACTCTTCCCACCAGACTGCTATGGGAACGAGCACGGGGCTACGCCAGCTTCTTCGGCGCTTCTCCGCGCCGACTTGCGGCCCAGATGCCCGTTCGTCAGAGGGCATGGGAACCCTCCATTTAAGAACTCTGCAAACCGAGCCCAACTGCCAATCCATCAATGAGTTGATGCGGACCAAATGTCAAAACTTGTTTTTGGGATACTGCTAGCGTCGGTCCGCCCTTGGATGATAACACAAGATTATCTATAGAATTTCCGTTTGCGCCTGCTACGTTGGGGCGGATCGTCACCTCACCAGAACCTATCCTTGGGCGAATCCCGCCCGCCGAGAACGCCGCTTCCCTGGAAGTGGCGGCGACCGCGCTGCGATTGCCCTAACTTCAGAGTAGCTATGGGAGACGCATGCTTGTCGTACTTCAGTCGCCGGGATACCATCAGGATCAGCTTAGTAGGGAGAAGTCCGATGATTATTCGCTGGCCGCGCTACCTTCCCAGGATTGAAATTCCCATCGCACGAATCTTCCGCAAGGTCACTGGGCGAAAGATGACGGCAGCAGAAATGCGATGTTTCCACATCAAGGCATTGTATCGCGGGGATAGGAGATAGAGCGCCGCGAAATTGTCCTATCTGTTATTCTAGCCGTGGTTTCTTTACAAAACCCGAATGGGGACGATTACACATTCCGAAAAACGAATGTTTTTGCACTAACGCGCAGCGTGAACTTTCGTAACGGCATTACAGAACTGCGACAGGTCATTGAGTTTTCATCCTCGGCTTAGCCAAAGGTCTGATAGCGACAATCGGAATATATGTTTGCGGTCGATGTTCGGTAAGACATGAAAGTCCAAAATCGATTCATTACCTTCACGTAGCCGTACAAGCAACGTGATCAATCGTCGTTCGCTCGGGATCGTAACAACCTGCCAACGAATCGTGGTCTTCCAGGAGAAGAACGACCGGGCGATGATTATTGAAACCAGCAGCCGATTCTCAAATTTCAACAAACCACGAAACTTCCTTTCGCGCTGGAAAATTGAGACTCGCCCCGGAAACATTCCCGCGATTCGAGAAAGAAGTTCCCTGCGGATGGCCTCGACGCGGTGCTTCACAACAAGAGTTTCAAGTCGGTATTTAGGCTTATACCCCAATGCTTCATAAGCACGCATCAGCCCGCCCAATCGTTCGCGGAAGACCGAAACACATGGTATGCCCGGAAAGTTCTTAATGAGGTTCAGCGATAGCCGACCCTTTTGGTGAAGAATTTGTCTTAAGTATTCCAGCAACTGCTCGTTCGATTTGTTGATTGTTCGGTCTTGCAGGATCGTCTGTACGGCGGCAAACGTGTCCCTATCTACAATGGGCAGAAACGCATTCGGTTTCACAACCCATTCCGATTCTGGCACTCTCACATGTGGGGTATAGAGTCGTTGTGACGTGCGACCAAAAACGTAAGTCCCCATATAGATCGGATTCTTAAGGATTTTTCCGATGGTGCCGTGCAGCCATCTATAGGTGCCATTATAAGCGACTCCTCTGCGGTTCAGCTCATCGGCAATTGCATTGAAGCCCTTACGTTCGAACACGAACATTCGGTAGATTTCTCGAACGATCTCGACTTCCCGAGGTGGACCGGGGACGAGGATCACACGTTCACTGACGATGTACTTTCGGTCGCCATCGCCTAGCAACTGTTTCGGTTGGCCGTCCGACGAGATCAACATGCGTTGCATCCCAAAATTGCGGCGACCACCTAGCTTGTAACCGAGGCTCGCTATTCTTCTTTGACCCGCAAGTACCTTCACACCCAGCTCTCGGCTATACTCACTCGCCATCGCCCTCTTCAGCGCCTTCATGATGAGGTTGGGCATACTGCCGTCATTCGAGAACTGCTCTGCACAGTAATGCACTTGCACCCCCGCAGATTTGCACAGAAACTCGTAATGTGCGCCTTCATCGGTGTCCTGGAATCTGCCCCATCGACTGACATCGTAGACAAGGACGGCTTTAAAATCATTGGTCCCGCTGACAACGTCTTTCAAGAGCTGGCGTAACCCGGATCGCTTACCCAGGATGACTCCGGTCTTGCCGGCGTCCGTGTACGTGCGGACTACCTCGAATCCGCGTGAGGCCGCATACTTCCCGATCGCCAGACCTTGATTTTGAAAAGAGTACTTCTGATGTTCGGTGGACATCCTGAAATATTGAGCTGCTGGAATAGGCGGCTTATCGGTCATATATCCTCCTAGGGGAAGCGCATCGCGAATATTCCTAGGTTATTGGGAAGGTTTTGTCACTATCAGTAATGAAGGAGCGGCCCGGTTCCGTCACAGAAGTGCGGATGTGGTGCGGTGCCAACCCTCACATATTTCTGCACGCAGACGCACATGCCATGTCCATGCTATTTCTCTAACCATTCGGTCTCACAAAAATTGTGTTGCCTTACATTAGACGTGACTTGTATAGTACCCCTCAACCGAGGCAGTTACTTCCGATTCTGTCCTCCGGAGGCCGATGTGAGCATTGACGGCACATGGAGAGGGCCTACGCAGGGAAAACCAAACGCAGGCATTGCCAACCTTCGGCTTCAGAGTTCTGGAAAACAACTCAAGGGAGAAATAGTTATTTCCGATTTTCATACAGGGGATATGACTGCCCAACTTTCAGGTGAACTCGGCGATGATAACCTCATCGAGGCTGTCTTGGAATCGTTTAGGATTACGACCTCGCCTGCCGCTATACCACGAGCAGGGAGCTTAGAAGGCTATTACGATCCCCAAACACCACTCATCTTGGGGAAATGGAGAACGGATACGGGAGGATACGGAATGCTGTTCTTGGTTCCTTGCCCAATTCTCGGATCACAGGAATTGAGAAAGGTATAGAGGAGCCAGCCATGGCCGCTACAGGCAATATGCAGACTCTGTTAGCGTGACGATAGATCCCCCGGATTTCCTTGCCCAGACGCAGTTTTAGTATTTCGGAGCTTCGCTCTTCCGGGCGGCGCGTGCCCATGCCACGAGGTCGAGCATCTGCGAGAGTTCGTTGAGTCGTTTCCCGCGTTCAAGCCAAGAGTCATTCAAGGATATTTGAAATCTCCTGATGCGATCTATCTTTGGAAAAATATGAAAGTCCAGGAACGAGTGGTTGCTTGTATCCAGTCGCGCTAACAGCGTTATGAATTTTCGTTCGTGTCGGACTGGATCAATTATCCAACGGCGCATCTCTTTCCAAACCCGTTCTGATCGGGCGACGAGTACCGAGACAATCAGACCGCGAGACAGCCGCAATCGGCTGCGCCATCGTCCGCCGCGCCTAACAACCGAAACGTCCTTGGGAAACGGTTGAACAATCTGAGCGACAAGTGTTTCGCGCAAAGACGTTGTGCGAATACGCGTATCTACTTTGTCGAATTGGCCGGGATAACCATACCCAATCAGTCTGTACGAATTTCGCAGGCTGCCAAAGCGACTCCGGTACGTGGCTGAGCCCGCCATATTGTCAGCGTTGTTGATTATGGTCCATGACAATCTACCCTTCGAAGCCAGTAACTTTCGTAGGTCGTCCAAAAGTTCTTCATCTGTTATGCCAAAGGTGCGTCTGTCATAAGCTTTTTGCGCCGCTGCAAACGTCGCTGCATCTATGATCGCTTCAAACGCTCCGGGCCGAACAATCCATTCCGACTTCGGCAGCTTCTTGATTGGGGTGTAGAGTCGGCTCACTGTTTGTCCAAAAACCGCGCACCCGGCATACTTCGGATGAGTGAGGATTGCTCGAACTGCATAATGATCCCACTTCGAGTCACCTACTCGCGGGATACCCGCCGCATTGAGTTTACGGGCGATGCCACAGATCGACCGCTTCTCCGAAATAAGCATCCGATAGATTTCTTTGATGGTCTGAACCTCGTGGGCTGGGCCGGGAACCAAGATGACCCGATCAGTTGCAATGCTCTTTCGTTCGCGCAAGGCAAGTTCCTGTTTTGGAACGCCCGTAGACGACACCAACATTCGTCGCAGGCCATAGCCGGGTTGACCGCCTTGCTTGAATCCAAGAAGTGTCAGCCGCCTCTGTCCCGCAACTATCTTGACTCCTAACTCGCGGCTGTATTCGCCTGCCATTGTCCTCTTTAGCGCTTTCATGATGAGACTAGGAAAAGTGCCGTCATTGGAGAACTGCTCAGCGCAATAATGCACCGGGACTCCGGCTGATTTACAAAGGAACTCGTAATGTGCCGATTCGTCGGTATCTTGAAACCTCCCCCAGCGGCTTACGTCGTAAACCAGAATGACCTGACATTCGTGATTCCCACTTACAACATCCTTCAAGAGCGCTTGCAATCCAGACCTCTGCTTCAGAACGACGCCGCTCTTAGCCGCATCTGTGTACGTGCGAACCACGCCAAAGCCGTGGGACTCTGCGTAGATTTTTATTGCGGTGGATTGATTTTCCAGCGAATACTGCTGGTGTTCGGTAGACATTCGAAGGTACTGAGCAGCAGGAATAAGCTGATTATCGGTCATGGTGCCTGCTTTGAGAGACGCATCGACTTGAATTGAAAAAACTTTAGAACAAGAACAAGCCAGCACCAGCCTGCTTGCATAGGAGTGTGGCGGTCTTGCTACTTCCTCTTTACTTTGGCTTTTGGGGATGCGGATTTCAAAAGTTTTAGAACCTCACGTTTCAGTAACGCTTCAATTTTCGGAGACCTGCGTTCACGACGGGCCACACGGCTTACATATGAAGGGTCAACTCCTAAATTGTCGGCCACGCGCTTATAGAGGCCCCTCATTTCGGAAGCAAATTGAAGGATGGATTTGCCCATTGGCGAACTCTACCACAGAATCGCTCGTAGTTTCTTGACAAGGTGTCATTATATATGACAAGCATCTCTTCGTTAGTCGGTGTGGATACAGCCCATACCGCCCCTCAGTACCGTTCTTCCTGTAACCAGAAGCCCAAGTCCCGAGAAGTCGGCTTACCGGTAACTGGGAATTGGCTCGCAATAGCACGATATTTCACCCTTCCACTGTGGCAGGTCAATACCGGAGAAGTGTTGCAGTCCTTCCAGAATATTTCCCTCAGGGTGTTCATACGTCGTGGAGGAGTTTCGGGTTATCGGAATGTAGCACGGAAGCCCCAGGCGACCCGTCTATCGCGTTCCAAAAGCCATTTACCGAGTTTTGGAACAGGGTACAGACGCGCGATGGAGTGTGGCAAGCCCAATCCCTAGCTCGGAGGCAATCCCACGCAAGGAAAGCCCCTGCGCGCGAAGCGCAGCAATTCTTGCGGCGTCCACGATCTTGCGCGGTCTGCCCAGAGTCTTCCCCTTGGCGCGCGCGTTCCTCAGCCCGGCCCGGACACGCTCCACGATCAGACTGCGTTCCAGTTCTGCCACGGCCCCTAGAACGGTGGATATCATCTTGCCGGTAGGTGTTGTCGTGTCCATCTGTTCGCTGAGACTGACGAAAGCGATACCGAGCGCATTGAAGTTTTCGAGCGCCCGGAGAAGGTGCGACACAGACCGAGCGAAGCGATCAAACTTCCAGACGATCACTACATCGAAGCGTCGCTTGCGGGCGTCGGCCATTAGGCGATCAAGCTCCGGGCGTTTGTCTTTGCTGCCAGAAATTCCAACGTCCAGGTAGGAATCGACCAGGTGCCAGCCGCGCGCTGTGGCGAACTGCTCAAGCTCGCGGGTCTGCACTTTCACATCCTGGCCGTGGTTTGTGGTGGAAACTCGTGCGTAGATTGCGACGCGGGTGTTTTCGTGGGATAAACTCGATACAGCCATGTGACACCTCCTGTGTGTCATTCGGTCAGAGGCCGCTCGGTGTAACAAGCACCGCGCGGCTTCGCTTTTTTTCAACGACGCTTCTTTGCCTTGACCTTTCTGGGATACCTGCGCGGTTTCACCTTCAAAACCTGGGAAACATCCGCATCGGTCCAAAGCCTTACACCAGCCGCTTCGATAATGGCGGGTGCCTTGATCTTTCTCACGGCAATCCATGCCTGTAACGTCTGTCGGGAAACCCCCGCTCGCTCAGCGACTTCACGTGTGGTGTAGAGCTTCAAACTCATGACTTCCTTATAGCACTTCTTGACAGCCCTGTCAAGATAAAGCTATTATACCTTTCAAATGAAGATAGGCCACTCAATCGGCCCCCCGCGCGGCTCCCTCGAAGAGTTTCGAGACAAAGTCTTGCATTATTACTCCACTTTCCCGCATTTATTCCTCGAAGATGTCGAGAATTTTGTTTGGAGTGCACCCATTGGTCGGCTGGAGCGCATTGAGAAGGCGATTGCTCGACGGAAGGCTGTGTTAAGACGACCGTCAAATCGACGCGGGCGACCCAGGGAGGAACACAATCCCAAATGGATCGCGAAGGCGTGTAGCGTCGCTTTGGCAAAGCATGTCGAAGGGCTGTCTTGGGGGAAGATCGCCAAGAGAGAGGGGATGGTTCCCGGCAAGTCCAGCCAGCGAACTCTATCGCGTCAGCGGGACGATTTTGCGGAATTGGTTTTCCTCGGACTTGATGGATTTAGCGTTACAGAAAAGAATCTCGACCAATCCCTCGACGCACCGAAGATTCGGACATACCTACAAAGCAAATTCGGGATCCCCTTCGAGAGTAAGAAGGCTGAAGCCGTCAAGGTGGTGAGAGAACTTTTCCCAATGGGCAAACAACTGAAGCGGAGCATTCGCGAGCTTCAGGCCCTCCTAAAGTAGCCCCCCGCATAAATTGGAACGTGTGCCACGTGTTTTATGCGGGCTTCCCGCATTGCGCGTGAGTGCCTTAATCTGCGCGCGTGAGACGCGCTAACGATAAACTTGCCGTTAACGTGCGGGAGGCAGCGCGGATGCTGAGCGTTTCGCCTCGCACCGTCCAGAAATATATCGCCGCCAGACTTCTGACCGCTCGGAAAATCGGGCATCGCACCGTTATCCCAATGCGCTCGTTGGAAGCGTTCTTGCGCACCGATCATCCGACTCTCCTATGCAGTTCGCCGACGCGGACATTGAAGGCGGTTGATACGGGAGCCTAAAAACGCCAATGCCGTCAGAGGCAAATCTGACGGCATTGGCAAAATCGTCCGCTAGCTTTGGACGGCGGCGGACTTGGAGATTTGAGACGTGCGCAGTAAAACACAATTCCGCGATTCCGGCAAGAACCAGCCCAAGCTCCGCTTTCGTCTCTCGCCGCGCCGCGCACCCACATTTGCGGGGACGCAGCGAGGGAAAATCCTTGCGCTGTTGATCGCCGCTTCTGGCGGGTGGTTTCCATTGACGGAGATTCTTTCCTTGGGCATTGCGCAGTACGGAGCGCGAATCCTCGAATTGCGCCGAATGGGTTTCGACATCGAAAACCGAAGCGAGTACGTTGACGGTGGTCGTCACAGTTGGTTCCGGCTCCTCAAGTCACCCGCACCGGCTCCTACACCTTCGAAGCCTGAACCTGAATGGAAAGACCGGCCGCGATTGACAGGATTGCCACTCTTCGACCTGGCGGCGCGCCAGTGAGCACGGGATTCTACAAACGGCGCCGAGGCCTCTTGGAGCACATAGAAGCTGGAACCATCGACCTGCTCGAAGATGGAATACATGACTACCTAAGTTTTAAGGCCAACCTGCTCATCGGGAGCCCCTGCTCCATCCCCCCCGGAGTCTGCTTTACGAGCGCTCCCGCAATTCACGCCCATTGCCGCCGCGTTTCGGAACGCACGATCCAGCGCTGCCTCGAACATTTAGTGGCTATTGGATGGCTCAAGGCGTGGAAAACGCCCGGAAAGCGAGGCAACTACCCAGTGTTGGTCTGTCGGGCAAGTGTCCATGACCTGTCGGGGAACGAGTATAGGATAAATGGCGCAAAAACGGTGGATTGGCGTCATCCGGTTTACGAGCCTGTCGGCGAAGTGTCGGGGAATTGTCCTGAGTCCGTCGGCAGCCTGTCGGGTAATAGAGAGAAGAGAACTAAAGAGGAGAGAGCGGAGGAGGAGCGAATTTCCGCCGCCGCGTATCTCGCTATTGGATTTGAAAAACCTTTCGGACAACCCAAATTCAAAAGCATCTGGATAAGGAAATTCAAAAACCGCCGGGAGTGGCTGACTGAAACGATGGAAGAGACCATTCAGGAGTGCCAGCGGGAGAACATCGGTATACCCCCGCAATTCTACGACGCCAAACGTGCTGTTGAGGCTAGAGAAGCCATCGAGTTTGATAACAAGTATCGACGGGTGCCGCTGTGAGGACGGCTCCTAAACTCCCGTTGCAGTCATTGGGAAATGCGCCCGTGAGACACGGCACGCTCCATGAAATTCTTTCCCACTGTCGGAAATTTTTACGACTGCTTACTGATAGCTGCGCTGGTGACCGCGAAGAGATTTCAAATGCTTCGACCGTGCGGAAGGGTGAACGGTGCATGAAAGACACAGTTCACCATTTCGGTAGCTTCCCGTTCACCCTGTCTCTGGAGCAAGTGAAAGAGAAAAAAGACTCTGCGCACGAAAGGCCACAGTGTTTGGCCGCGGAACGGAGGACAAGTGGGCTGGAGCGACCCCACCTCTTGTGCGCGCCGCGCGCCCAAGTGTTGCGTGGAGTCGCTCCAGCCCACACGTTTGCGAGCAGGGCACGATTTTTGGAATCAGAGATGAAGTGCATGAGTCAGCCTCGCGTGCACATCTGCAATCCGGAGACCGTTAGAGTTTGAAATGGCAGCCTTGGCAAAACTCGCGTTGCACACTCTTCCGCCCGAGCGTATTTACAAACTCGACGCATCGGAACCGCGTGCGGTCGATTCCGGCAGACCAAATCGTGTTCAGGCTGAGATTAGCCCAGAAGTGCGGGCCTTGATAGACAACGTCCTTGTCCCGATTCTCGTGCGGGATTTCCTCGACATTTTGCGGAGTGAAAAGCAGCTTGCCATGCCCGAGCATCATGTGTCAGGTTACGACCTGCCGAATGCGGCTCGGGCAGATGAAAGGACGGAAAACTGATGAGCTACACCGCAATCTACGCACGCTATTCCACTGACCGCCAAAGCCCTGCTTCCATTGACGATCAGATTCGGAAGTGCCGACAGTATGCGGAAGCTCACGGCTTCGAAATTCTGTCTGAACACATCTACACAGATGAAGCAGTGAGTGGTGTCGGCTCGGACCGACCTGCGTTGAAGCGGATGCTCGCGCTCGCGTTCTCTTCGGCTCCGCCATTTGTCGCTATCCTCGTTGACGATACGAGCCGCTTGTCGCGCACGACGGAGGATGTGCTCACAATTTTCAAGCGTTTGAACTTCTCCCGCGTGCAGCTCATTGCCGTCAGCCAAGGCATTGATAGCGAGCACGAGCAGGCAGAAACACTCCTCACAATTCATGGGCTTGTGGATTCGAGCTACGTGCGCGAACTGGCGAAGAAAACTCACCGTGGTCTTGAGGGCCGCGCACTCAGCGGGAGACATACCGGCGGGCGAATCTTCGGTTATGACTCGGTACCGACCGATGGAGGAGCCGGGAAAAAACTGGTGGTGAACCAGACCGAAGCGGCCATCGTGAAGCGAATCTTTAATCTCTCCGCGGCTGGCAGTTCCTTGAAGGCAATCGCTAGGACGCTGAACGCGGAATGCGTGCTATCACCCCGCGCACGCAAGGATCGAGCAGGCGGGGAATGGTGTCCCACTGCAATCCGCGAGATGCTGAAGAATGAGTTGTACATCGGCAACGTCATTTGGAACCGCTCGAAATTCGTGAAGGTGCCGGGGACAAATAAGCGCCAGCGCCGGCCGCGACCTGAATCGGAGTGGCTGCGCAGCACTAACCACGACTTAGCCATCATCGGCGCGGATCTCTGGAAATCGGTCCGCTCGCGTTTTGCGTTGCTAGCTATCGGATGGGAGAACCAGAAAGCGCCCGGCCTGGTGCCACGCTCGATGACGAGCCCGTATCTATTCAGCGGGATTCTAAAGTGTGGCGAGTGCGGCGCGAACCTGATAGTCGCCACCGGCGGCGAGACGCACCGACATCCGAAGTATGCGTGCTCTCGGCGTTTCAATCGAGGCGGATGCGGAAACGATCTCTACATCCGGCGCGATGATCTCGAAGACTTGCTTCTCGGGAAACTCCAAACCGAAATATTACGGCCAGAAGCAGTGGACCACGCAATCGTGGAATTTCAAAGGCAACTCGGTGTGGCGCTCGGTAGTCTCTCGGGTGATCTCGCAGAGATGCGTCAGCGAAAGGCACGGCTGGAAATGGAAGTGCGTCGCCTGGCGGCCGCGATTGCGGAATCGGGACACTCGAAGGCCCTGCTCGCGGAGATTGCTCGAAAGGAAGCGGAGTTGCAAGGGATCACCGATCGCCTGCTATCAGCGAGCCCCGAATCCATTGAAGCACGCATTGGCGAGATACGGACTTTCGTGGCGAGCCGATTGGGAAATCTTCGGGAACTACTGCGCAAGGACTCCGCCCTCGCCAAGGCAGAACTTTTGAAACACACAAGCGAGATCACGATGACGCCGGACGGAAATATGGGGCATCGCTTCTACGTGGCGGAGGGAAAATGGAACTTGCTCGGCAGTGATCCGGTTGTGGCCCGAGAGCGCCAGTCGTCAGACTGGCGCATTCGGATGGTTGCGGGGGTTGGATTTAAACCAACGACCTCCGGGTTATGAGATGGTGACCGGGTCGACTGAGCGAGTTTCCCTAATTTCCGCCTTTCGGGTCCTTGACGGATGCACTCTCAGGCGGCAGGCCGAGATACACGAGGAAGTTTTCCCAGGTATCGATCCGCCCGTGGATCGGGGCAAACGTTTTCACGTCAAGGTTGAGCCGCTTGACGTTCTCGTAGAGATTTTGCGAATCGCAGCACCGTTGATAGGGCCGGTCGCCCGGCTTCGGATTCACCATGCCGGGTGTCCACGGATCGCCTTCCGTCAAAATCTTCTCTTTGGGAAGATACGTCATCAGCATGGCGCTGCTGTGGAGGCTGCCCTTCACATGATAAATTTCGAGCTTTCGCGAACCATCACTGATGACCCGATTTTCCGCCACCCCTTCGACGTGATATTTGGCATTCGGAGCCTTGCTCAGGGAGTCCGGAATAATCGTGTGGGGGGTTTGCAGGAGTTCATTGATGAACTCCACCGCGCCCTGTTGCGCGATGATGGTGGCCCCGATGGCCGCGTACCCGCGAACGCCTCCTGTGTGATCGACGTGAGGATGCGTATTAATCAGGTAGCGGATCGGCTTGTTGGGGATTAGCTTCCTGATCTCCGCAATGACGGCCACGGAGCGGTCATCATTCATCGGCCCTTCCACCACCGTGATGAAGTCCTTGAACTCCACGACCAGGCTGCAATCATTCTGGCCCGCGATCCAATACAGGCCATCTCCCATCTTCGTCGTCATGATCGTGAAGAGAGGCGCCGGTGGAGTGTCCTTGACGGATTGTGGAACGGCAAGGTCCACGGGAACGTTGGCCTTCACATCATAGACGAAGAGTTCGAGGCCCAAGCTCTTGGCTCCGGTCAACGCCGGTGTCGTGATCGTCTCCACGATGTGAGCGGGAAACTGGATTCCTCCAAAATTCTTGTAGTAGTCAAACGTGTGCACAACGTGTTCGTCGCCATACATCGGATGGTCCATCCACGTCTCGACCTTCTCGACCTCATTCTTTTCGTCGATGTATCCGTTAATCTTTTGTTCGTTCGGTCCCGTCCAGGTGACGACCTGGAATTTCTTTCCATCGATCATCTCTTGTTTCACCGTCGGATTATTCTTGATCGCGCCAATCAGAAAGCCCTGCGGCGATAACCACATGCGTTCGTTTCGGTCGATTTCAGAATGGGTTTGCAGGCCGTCGCCGTCCGGCTGGCGCAACGGATCGCCGCCCTTCTTAAAGGTAGGCGGAAAGGCAATAATCGGCCAGTCTTTCGGCCGTTCCGCTTCGCCAATGATGCCGGGAACACCGCCAACGTCCCAAGCATACTCTCCGTTCACGAATGTCAAAGAGCGCCCCAAGCCGCCCAACATGGTCTGCGGCGGAAGCCCTCCGATGGCCCTGTTTTCCAATCGCGCAGCGGGGATCGTATAGTCAACAGTGTATATGTAGGATTGTATGAGGGAGCGGGGGCCGGGCGTGTTGCCATCCATAAGTTGCGCAGGCGCGCTCCCGCTGGCCGTATATTGCAAAACCTTCACATTCTCGGAGCCCAGCGCCTTGAGGGCGTTCTGCGCAATGGTTTTGGCGTCCTGCGCCCGGACATTGCACAAGCACAGCATCGAAGCCGCAAGTGTGATGGCAATTTTCTTGAACATGGTCGCTCTCCTTCAATGCAATGAGAATCTTCGCAAGACTATTTTCGACTGCCTTCCCGCGTTACTTCTTTCCAGCCAGATAGAAGTACCCCACTTTGTTGTTGGGAGGGCTGGCATACCAATTGCGTCCCTGTGCGTCGACAAAAAATTCCCTGGCCGAATTTTCCGAGTGCGGAAACGGATATTCGATCGTCTTCCCGGTCTTGGGGTCCATTCGGCCAAAAACGTCCATGTACTCGGATGCGTACCAGATATAATCGTCCTTATCCAGATTCATGGCGTACGGAGTCCCCATGGGACCGGGCAAAGGGAATTCCTTGAACGTCTCCGTCTCCGGATCGAAACGCCCAATTTGGCTCGCCTCAGACTCGGCGAACCAAATCATCCCCTGCTTATCGACATCGATACGTCGCGCATAGACCT
Source organism: Terriglobia bacterium (assembly GCA_963705015.1). GTDB lineage: Bacteria > Acidobacteriota > Terriglobia > Acidiferrales > UBA7541 > Palsa-360. Next base: position 1,094,610 of record CAVPIN010000002.1, on the reverse strand, counting down.
GATGTCCGCTTTTTGCCGTCGGAGTCGTCCACAACTTAAGCTGATGAGTCTTGGCGTCGATCCTGCCGATTTTCCCTTGCTTATCGTACTCGCTAAACCAGCAGTTGCCTTGTTTGTCAAACACGGCCCCGTATGCAAATGCGTTCTCGTCATAGTGAGTGTATTTTTCCGTCTTGGGATCGAACAAGGCTATCTTGCCGGTGGAGCAGATGGTTCCGTCCGGTCCAGCCCGGACGGTATGCTTGCCAACCGTATCCGGGTAGTTCGTGATTTGCTGCGTCTTGGGATCCCATCTTCCTAGGGCCGACGGTCTGGTCAACTCCGTCAGCCAAACGCTTCCATCCAGCGCAGGAAATACAGAATGGACCTGGATGACGCCTTCACCCGGCACCTTGAATTCATCAACAACTCCGGTTTCCTCGTTCACGCGTCCAATCTTGTTGACATCGCTCTTGTAAGGCATCCACGAGTAGCCGCGGCCGTCCGGAACGGCGCTCCACGGCATGCGATTGGGCCCCGGCAATTCGTACTCGACGTACACAATATTCAACGCATCATCGCTGATGGGGCGCAACGTGCCTTTGTATTTGGGATCATCGGTGGGTGAGGCCGGAAGTATGGAATTTGGACCGAAAAGGAGGGTGAGGTAAGAAACCAGATCGTCTTCATCCTTATCGCTTACCGCTGTATCCGACCCTCCACAACACCTGATCGTATTCTTCATGAAGTCCACGCGGTTGCGCCAGCCCGCCGCGTCTCGCACCGCGGGAGCCATCTTGTTCTGGAACGAATGGCAAATCTGGCAAGGCGAATCTCGAATCGGGGTGGTCCCGTCGGTCAACAGGACCCTTTTCCCTGGCAGATTGGGCAGCAACACTTCTCCTTGATAGATGGAAAGGTCGCTCCAAAGAACCACGGCCTTCTGGAGTGTGAATAGCGCGGTCGCGGATTGCTGCGTGGTCAGATTAATTCCCGTGTGTGGTTCGGCCTTGTAGCCGACGGCCCGAATCTGCACGTCATATTCACCGGCCGGGAGATTTTCTATCCGGTAGCGGCCATTATTGTCAGACAGGACCATGACGGTTATTTTCGTCTTAAGATTCTGCGCTTCGACGAAGGCTGCCCTGAAAGGTTCGCTATCCGCGCCGGTAACAGTCCCCGTGATAGTGGCCGCTTGTCCGACGGCGCCGCCCCAAAGTATGCAGCTCAAAAGGAGAAGGACATTCGTCACGGCCGCCGTCCTGAGATTGCGATGGAGCGATATCCGGCATTGCCTATTCGAAGCACGCATGAACATTCCTCCAAAGGGAATAGCGTCAGTACCTACCATTGCCACGAGCGGCTGCACCCCTACAACTCACTGCCGCTGCATGTTTACCTCTTGGCCGTTGGCCATAACCACTTTGACGAAAAGCACGACGTGCAGGTTTGGATCCTTGTTCGGATGCACGTATATCGTTACTTCGTCGCCGGGTTTCAGCGTATTCTTGGTCCAACCAGCTCTGGCGAGCATGGCCGGATTGGTACCCTCACAATTCCAGTGAATCACGTTTCCATTATCATCCTTTGTGTCGAAAAAATATTGCACGTGTGGATTCACAAATTGGAAATCGGTGATGGTGGCCTTGAGGGGTACGGTCTGCTTTTGATCGTAGGCGGCCGTCCCATGATGTGCAAAGACAGGCACTGGGAGAACGGCGAGGAACATCAATACGAATAAATATGCCGATGCATTGCCTTTCACGAAAACCTCCGGGAATGGAACTTGCCGCTCATCTTAGCTCCTCGGCTTACAGAGTGCAATCGCTGTGGAAATCTGCTCTTGCGCGCCAATTTCCCGCATGTGGGTGCAACCCTCTCCCTTCATTGCCGCTGCATGTTGACTTCCTGGCCGTTGGCCAGGATCACTTTCACGAAACTCACGACGTGCAGGTTTGGATCCTTATTCGGATGCACGACCATTGTGACCTGGTCACCGGGCTTAAGTGTATTCTTGGTCCAGCCGGCTCGGGCCAGCATGGCCGGATTGGTGCCTTCGCAATTCCAGTGAATCGCGTTTCCGCTCTCATCCTTTGTGTCGAAAAAAAATTGAACATGTGGATTCACAAATTGGAAATCAGTAATCGTGGCTTTGAGGGATACAGTCTGCTTGGCATCGTAGGCCGCGTTTCCATGATGTGCGGAGACAGGAATCGAGAAGATGGCAAGGGCCATTAGAATCAAACCGGATACACCTACCGTGGATTTCACACAAACCTCCAGAAACGGAATTTACTGTCGATTTTACGTTTATTCACTCGCCTTTTCTATATTATCGAATATTACCGGAGGCAATAACCCCCGCGGAGATCGGATGTTGCGCAACTACTTCTTCTCCTCCGGGGTGACTGGAACTCCTCCTGCCGGAAGCCTGATCTTATCGCCGTATACTTCCTCTTCGTCGATAATGCAGAAATGCTCGGCGATTTCCCACGTGGGTTTCAAAGTGAAGGGGAACGGGGGATTGACCCAGGGCTTGGTGTAAGCCTTGGGGTCTTCGATGGTGACGGCGATGGTCATGGTCTTTGCGTCGACGCGCTTGTAGCGCTCGATCACGTGCATCTGATCGCTGTGCGGATAGCCGAAGAATTCCACCCAGGTATTTTCGTTGAAGCCGACGGTGTCAACAACAAATTCGTCCCCCTCCCAATGTCCCACCGAAGTCCCCATCCAGGTCTGATCGGGATCCTTCGGGATGGGGCGGCCGTCGGTCCAGATCGTGCGCCAGATGTGGAACATCTCGAAAAACTGAAACATCCTGTTGGGAGTCTGTACGATCTCAAACGGTTGAGGAATCAGCAGAATCTTCGGCACTCCGTAGGGCTCGCACTTGAGGAGCGGATCGGTTTCCTTCCCCAGGACGTCTCGCGGCCCCATGGTGGGGATCACGGAATCGAACTTCGCTTGCGCCCAGGGCGTCATGGGCGGATGCAGTTTTTCGGGGATCATGTCCTCAATGCCATTCGGACCGAGCAGCCAGATGCCATTAAAATCGTGAGGATCGACGGCCTTGCTTTTTGCCGGTGTCTGGCTGTCTGCCTTCTTCTTTCCTGCGTCCTGCGCCGATGCAGCAGGTATGAACACCAAGAAAGCCAACATGGAAACAATTAGACCGAGGGCCCGACCTCGCATTGGCAACTTCCTCCTCTAGAGATTCTCAAACGTGCTCCAGCAAAAAATGACCTGAGCTGGTTTACCGGCACGCCTCCTCAACTTACGCCACTGACACTGCATGGGCCAGTTTAATAAAAAAACTGCCCGCCCCAAAATCGGGCGGCCTCTACGAAACCTTGCTCCGCGATGCTGAACGGTTTTGTAGAGGTCTATCCGTCCCGCGGTTTTCGGGACGGATAGGGCATGTTTACCTTCTTACGCCATTGACACTGCATGGGCCAGTTTAATAAAAAAACTGCCCGCCCCAAAATCGGGCGGCCTCTACAAAACCTTGCTCCGCGATGCTGGACGGTTTTGTAGAGGCCTATCCGTCCCGTGGTTTTCGGGACGGATAGGGCATGTTTACCTTCGAGCTGAATAACCCCAAAAGCTACAATGTTAGAAAATCAGCTTCAAACCAAACTGAATTCTTCGTGGTTGGCCATTCCCGGTGATGCTGGGTGCGCCCGCCTCCGCCTGCGCATTGCCGAACGCTGCCGGCGCGCCAAGACTGGAGGTGTTCCCACTTCCTTGCCCCTGATCCTGGAATTGCGTGTGATTGAACAGATTAAAAAACTCCGTTCGAAACTGCATAGTGAGGCGTTCCCTGAACTTAAAATTTTTGAAAATAGAAAAATCCCAGTTGTAGAAGGGGATCGAGCTGCGGAGTTCGTCTCGCGTCATCGTCCCGAACGTTCCCTGAGCCGGCGGAACGATTACGGAGTTGCCTTGCATGTAACAGCCGATTGCATCGAGCTGTGTCACACCAGCGCCGGGCCCGCCTGGGCCCTGATTTTCCGCGTTCGCCGCGTTGGAGCAGGCTGTCGGAAGCCCGACGGTGCACCCGTTGCCGGTACCACCGAACTTGCTTACGGAGGTACTAGCGGAAAAAGTAAAGCACGGAATTGTGTGGATGCCGCCGACCTTGAAGTCTTTGGGGGTTCCTGCCAGCGTCCAGCGATCCTGCAAGTCACCTGTACCGCTTACGTCGTCGGTGCTGTCAACCGCGACCCACGGAAACGGGCTGATATATGTCATGGCGCCGTTTAATTGCCATCCTTCAAGCAATTGGCCTGGCGCTTTCAAGCCTGGGATAGCGTAAGTCCAAGCGAAAGTCAGGCTGTGCCGCGCATCGAAACCAGCGTTGCCGTAATCATTGGTGGGGTGCGTGGCGTCCTCCAAGAGGACATTCGTCAGTTCGTCTGAGCCCATGTCGAGCGCATGAGAGAAGGTGTAGCCAAGGGTGAAATACAACCCGTGCGTAACCCGTTGGGTAAGGGAGGCTTGCAACCCTTGGTAATTGGAACGCTCGTTATCCGTCAGAAGTTGAATTACCCCAAGGTAAGGATACTGGCTGTAAAATGTTCGTCTAATCTGCTCGGTCGCTCCTTTGACACCCGGAGTTGCGGCATTGTCGTCGATGATCCCCGATTCATGGCCGTGATTTCCAACATACGATACTTCCATGGAAAGGTTATTCGTGAAGGCGTGCTGGACGCCGAGAGTCCACGAAATGACCTGGGTGAGCTTGAAATTTTGGTCGATGGCGTTTATGGCGCAGGTTGAGGGGTTTGGCAGGATGCCATTCCCGCACTTAAGTGACCCAGCGGCACTGTTGAAGACCGGTTGTCCTGCGGTCCATGTGAGTGAATCGGGAGTCCCAACGGCAGGGGTATTGCCGGTAAGAGTGAGAGACCCGGTTTGTTGTGTTCCCGGACTTGGACGTGTGGTGCCGTCGGTGTTGTAGAGTGTGAAACCCGTCGGAATGTTGTTCAAGGTCGCGCCTTGAGCACTCCCGATGAGATCGAGCAGCGGATAAACCGCGTACGAAATCCCGGCGCCTGCGCGGACCACGGTTGTACCTCTGCCTGTAACGTCCCAGGCAACGCCAAGGCGCGGTTCAAAGTTATGATCGGCGCTCGCGTATACAGGGTTTCCGCCGGTTTGCTGTACCAATCCCGTCGCAGAACCGGGAGCGAAATTTCCAAATTGGTTATTCGCTTCGGTAACCGCAGGGATCGCTTCCCACCGAAGTCCGAGGTTCACGGTAATCTTCGGAGTCAGCCGCCAGTCGTCCTGAATAAAGCCGGCAAATTGCTTGTACAAAATGCTTCGGATGGGACTTCCCAAAAGAAGATTTTCCGAGGAAGGGGTCCCCGCCAGGAAAGATTCAAGGGCCGTGGCGCCGGTGAAGGCTGAAGCTTGCGTGCCTCCAAACGTGACGGCGCCCTTTCCGTAAGTGAATTGGCCTCCCGTCAATTTGGTAACATGTATCTCACCGCCGAACTTGAACAAATGCTTCCCTCGGGTATAGGAAACGCTGTCCGATCCAGCCCACGTGTTGAAGCTGACGGGCTGGTCGCTCTTGTAGCCTCCAAGATTTGTGCCAAAGCCGGTAATCGTCAACTGCGGAAACCCACAATCCGGCGCGCCGGAAACGTAGTTAAATTGCGATTGGTAGTTGGGAGCTCCCAATGTTTGCGACGAGCAATCGTCGGCAAAGAGAATGGAGTTCACATGGTCCAAACCAAACCGCGCCTCGTTTACCCAAGTCGAATTGGGTATCCAATCCCACACTCCGCGTACGACTTCGGTCAAGTTGGTGGCTCCCGTCGCCCAATACTGCTGCACGAACTCCGTGGCCCCGGCAAAGGGGGCGACGAACTTGCCGTCGCCGATGTAGTACTCGCCGTTTACCGAGTGATGGTCATTAATGTGATAGTCGATTTTGCCCACCGCATTGTCGACATCGCCGAAAGAGTTTGGAGTAGCGGTAAAGGTACTGGAATTGGAAGAATTCGAAAAGATGCCGTTGCCGGCATTGCAGACGCCAGTATTGGTGCAGCCTGCCAAATTCAAGCTGAGTTGACTCAAGGCTACCGGGGTACCGGGGTTTGCGGTTATGTAGCCATTAATTGCGGCAATGGCATCCGGGAAACTGGTGCCTACCCCCTGGTTGGGTGCTGTGGTGGGCTCCTGAAAAGCGTGCGGGGCCCCGACCGTGTAGCGCTGCCCTTCATATGATGCGAAGTAGAAAACCTTGTCTTTCTTGATCGGACCGCCGATAGCGGCCCCAAACTGCTCGAGAGTCGACGTGGGCTTTGGTGCCGTCGCGGAATTGATGAATGGGTTGATGGCATCCAGAGCGGCATCGCTGCCGAAAGCCACGGCGCTGCCGTGGATACTGTTCGTTCCTGACTTCAGCCCGACGTTCACTTGCGCGCCCGGCTTCCACCCATATTCCGCCTTGGGATTTTCGATCACGTTGACTTCCTGGATGGCGTCAATGGGGAGGAAGTTCGAAAGCTCGACAGACGCTCCGCCCTGGCCTCCCATATTCCCGGTTGCTCCATGGTAGGCGTTTTCGTCGTAAAGACCATCCAGCATCCAAACCGTGTGCTGCGGGCGGCCGCCGTTGGACATATAGGCATTCGCGGTAACGCCCGGCCTGGCCATAATTCCGGGCTTATAGCTCAGTAGCCCCGTGTAGGTGCGCCCGCTGACGGGGAGATCCGCGACCGCCTCATTCTCAATCGTCGCGCCCAACTGGGCGTTGGTGGTATTGATTTGCGGCGCCTCGCCGGTGATCGTCACGGTCTGGGTTTGCGCGCCTGGCTGCAGCGATATATCCACGCGGACGTCTTTTCCGACGCCGACGCCGACGTCGGTGCGCTCAGCTGTTTGGAAGCCACTGAACTCCACGCGAACCGTGTAGGTTCCCGGAATCAGGCTTGGCGCGGAATATTCCCCGGCGGAATCCGTGGTCAAGGGACGCGAGACGCCGCGCTGCACATCCAGGATCGTCACCGTCGCGCCCGCGATAGCGCCGCCGGTCTGGTCCGTAACGGCCCCAAAAACGCGCCCATAGTTAAGTTGGGCGAAAGTGGGCGCGCAAAAGAGCAGAAGCGCGCCAGCTGTACTTAGCCATTGAATGACTTTCCGTCCGCACACACCCACCCGCACATGAGACGAAATCGCAAAGATCATCGATCCTCCTCCTTAGCCTCTGGGAAACTTTTGGGCCCGCACACCCGAGAGAACACTCTAAATAATGGCGCGACGTTTAGCACAATCGAAAAATATGTGCAAGACATATTAAATTCGAGGCACGATGCACCGAGAAGATCATGGGCCCCCGTTCGCAAGCGGCTACCCCTACGCAAAGGCATATTCCATGTCAGTAAATGGGAATACGTTGCTCAAAAAACTCAAAGGCGCAAGAATCGGGCGGTCGAAGACTCAGTTGATCTTGCCAGGCCCGGCTCTGCCAACAATTCGTTGTGTCCGGCGCAAGAGAAGCGTACGATGCGCGTGGCAAAGCCCCAAACTTGAAATTCCGTTTGAAAAACCAAATCTGGAGATCACGTTGAAAGCATTTGTGATCGTGCTCTTCGCAGCCATTGTTGTTCCGCAACTTTACGGCCAAGGGGACTGGACCTCCTACGGTTTCGATCAAAAGGGCCAGCGTTATTCTCCCCTCGCGCAGATCGACACCAAGAATGTTTCGAAGCTTGCGCGAGCGTGGCAGTACGGAATCGATCCTGGCGGCACTGAGGCCAATCCGGAAAATCGGGCGCTAACGACATCAGAAGCGGTGCCCATCATGATTGACGGGATGCTGTACACTCCGACCGTCCATCACTCCATCGTCGCTCTGGAGCCGGAGAGCGGGGAAGAAATCTGGAAATATGACCTGGGCAAGGCAAGCGGTACGCTTCGTGGCGTGACGTACTGGCGAGGTGACAAGGACCATCCCGCGCAGATTCTTGCGGGGACCAGTGAAGGCCGGTTGCTGGCTCTCAACGCCAAGACTGGAAAGTTGATCACCGCATTTGGCAAGGATGGGATTGTCGATTTGCGAGCGGGAGTCACCGAAAAGTTTCCGTCCATGCCGTATCACATGAGCACTCCGGGAGCGATCTATCGTAACCTGATCATCACGGGAGCGCAGGGCAAGGAGGATGATCCCGATGGTCCTGCCATGGATGTGCGCGCCTGGGACCTCACCACAGGGAAATTGGTTTGGACCTTCCACACCATCCCGCATCCTGGCGAAGCGGGCTACGAAACTTGGCCGAAGGACAATTGGGTCACCGCCGGATCGCCTGCCAACTGGGGCGCCATAACTGTCGATGAGGAGCGCGGCTTGATTTTTCTCCCGGTCGGAAATCCCGCAGCCCAATACTACGGAGGCGCGCGGCACGGGCAGAATTTATATTCCGCTTCGATCGTGGCCCTCGACGCTAACACCGGCAAGGTGCGCTGGTATTTCCAGTTGACGCATCACGATGTGTGGGATTACGACGCGGAATCCGCTCCCTCTTTGATGGACGTGGTGCGAGACGGAAAGAAAATTCCCGTGGTAGTGGCGATTTCCAAACCAGGGCTCATGTTTTTCCTGAATCGCGAAACGGGCAAGTCCGTCTATGGCGTGGAAGAGCGCCCCGTCCCGCAAAGCGACGTCCCGGGCGAGGAGACTTCACCCACTCAGCCGTTCCCAGTCAAGCCCCCGCCGCTCGCGCGCCTCGGGATGACCCCGGATGAAATATTTACGGGCGAACCGGAACATGAAAAGTTTTGCCGCGACCTGGTTGCGCAAATTGGCGGCATTCACAGCCTGGGTGCGTACACACCGTACAGCAGCAAGGAATTCAGGATCATCTTTCCCGGACAACAGGGCGGGCCAAACTACGGCGGCGTCGCCGTCGATCCCGGTCTGGGATATGTATTTGTAAATTCGCGTAACGTCGCGGGAATGGGACGCCTCGATAAGACGCCTGATGGCGATCAAGTCGCGTATCGCCGCTTCAGTCCCTTTGGACAAGGCTCCTTCAACGCAAGGTTCTGGGATCCGGACACGCAGATGCCGTGCCAGAAACCACCCTGGGCTGAGTTGTTGGCCGTCAACGCGAACACCGGTGATATCGCGTGGAGGGTTCCACTTGGCACAAACGATGACCTGGAAGCCAAGGGCATTCACAATACAGGAGCTTTCGGCCAGGGCGGGCCGATCGCGACCGCCGGAGGGTTAGTGTTTATCGCGGGAACCATCGACAAGCGCCTCCGCGCGTTCGATGCGCGAACCGGCAAAGTGCTATGGGAAACCAAGCTCGATGCCGAAGGTCATACGAATCCGATGACCTATCTCGGGCGCAACGGGAAGCAATATGTTGTGATTGTAACCACGGGCGTCAGCGCATTTGCGGTGCAGTGAAATCGAAACCGTGGTTTCCATGTGGCCTGCTCGGATGGCAAATACATTGTGTCAAGCGTACGGTGCGCGAAACCGAGACCTAAATTGAAAATTCTGGATTCGAGTATAAGCGTCCGTATTCATAGGGCCGAAATGAAAGGGCCGAAATGAAAATTCCGGTTAGATGCTGCGAGGCGCATGCGAGGAAGCGGGTAGTTATAGCCGTTATTGCGCTCTCTTTCATCCTCGGCATTGCGAGTCAGGCACATGCACAGGCTGCGCCTACCGCCCAGGTTTCGGGCGCCGAGGTATACGGAAAATATTGCGCCTCCTGCCACGAACAGGTGGGTGCGCGCATTCCTACGCGCGAGGCGCTGACGAAGATGTCCCCCGCGCGAATTCTGCGTACCTTGGATTTCGGACTGATGATGAGCATCGCCTACCCGATAAAGCGCGACGAACGGGAAGCCGTGGCGAAGTTTCTCGGAAAGGGAATGGACGAGACCGCCCCACCTGCAAGTGCATTCTGCAAGTCGGACCGGCCGATCATGTCCGCCGCTCCCCAGAACAGTTGGACCGGTTGGGGACCTGCACAATCCAATACGCGATTCCAGACAGCCGCGCGCGCGGGCCTGAAAGCGAGTGATCTCGGCCGGCTGGAGCTGAAATGGGCGTACGGTTTTGCCGGAGATGTGACCGCTTTCGCGGCGCCCACCATCCTCAACGGCACCATCTTCGTCGGCAGCGCGGGAGGGGCGGTCCAGGCCCTCGACGCCAAGACCGGCTGTCTATATTGGGTTTACCAGGCGAGCGGTCCGGTGCGAGCAGCCATGACAGTCGCCACCGACGGTACACAAAAGACGCTGGTCTTTAGCGACCAGACTGGCTGGGTCTATGCGGTCGACGCGCACACGGGCAAAGCGCGTTGGAAGAAAAAAGTCGAAGAGCACGAGGCCACGCGGTTAACGGGCTCCTTCGCCGTACAGGACGGCGTCGCCTTCGTTCCGGCCGCGTCGTGGGAGGAAACCCGGTCGATCGATCCGAAATACCAATGCTGCACGTTCCGGGGCAGCGTGACAGCCGTGCGCGTCCGCGATGGGTCAGTGGTATGGAAGACCTACATGGTGGACCCACCCAAAAAGACGGGCACTACGGTAGCTGGGACGGACATATTTGGGCCTTCGGGAGCGGGCGTCTGGTCCACTCCTACGGTCGACGCGGCGCGCGGCGTTCTTTACATCACCACGGGTGACAATTACTCACAACCTGCGACCGCAACGAGCGATGCGATTATGGCTCTCGATCTCAAGACTGGCCGAATCGTATGGTCGCAGCAAACCACGCCCGGCGATGCGTCCAATTCGTCCTGTGGCAGCAAGGGGGCAAATTGTCCCTTTGAAGGCGGGCCCGATTACGATTTCGGCTCTTCAGCGATGCTAGTGCGCGCACCCGACGGACACGACGTACTGGTGGCCGGGCAGAAATCCGGCGTCGTGTATGCACTTGATCCTGCGAACGGGGGGAAGTTCCTGTGGCAGACCCGCGTGGGGAAAGGGGGCAACAACGGCGGCGTCCAGTGGGGCATGGCGAGCGATGGGCGCAACGTCTATGCATCCGTCTCCGATGTTGTCCGGCTCAGCGGAAGCATCAACGGTCCCGCGCCCATTGGCAACATGCAACTCGATCCCGCCCAGGGTGGCGGATTAACCGCACTGAACATCTCGGACGGCTCGAAGGTCTGGTTCGCCGCGAGCACCCCATGCAAACCTCCACGGCCCGGTTGCAGCCCGGCGCAACCCGCCGCCGTCACGGCGATCGAGGGCGGCGTGTTCTCCGGCTCAATGGACGGACACATCCGCGGGTTCTCATCCGCCGACGGTGAACTGCTCTGGGATTTCGACACGGAGAGGAGTTACGCTACAGTAAACGGAGCTCCGGCAAACGGCGGTTCGCTGGATGGCACCGGCCCGGTAATCGTAGGTGGGATGCTGTTCGTGAATTCAGGCTATCCGCGCTTCGGCGGAAGTCCGGGAAATGTGCTCCTGGCGTTCGGGTTGCGCGATGAAGCCCGCGCGCCTGCTCGAAAAGCAGGCTCGAAGTAATCCGAGCGCCTACTCAATGGTGCTCCGAGCGCCATGTCTGCGGCACGCTTGCCGGTGCGGTCTTCGAGACGGATCACTCCGGACGGCGGACAGGCAAGTGTGCCCCGCGGAGGCGTTTGCAACCAAAAGTCAAACTGCTGGACGCTAATTAGATTGACTTTAGTTGAAGGAGTGATATCAAGGGCACTGGGAACCGCCACCTAGACAATGGAATTGAATTGGGGTCCTCGACACTGGGGAATCGAAAACATCTATGTCCGCCAAACGATAAGGCTGATTTGCGGCGTCCCAAGGATGAACTTGCGCGCATGCCAGTCGATTGTCGCCAAGGCTATGCCGTTGATTAGCCGGGACGATGCAACCCTTCGCATCTTCGGGGAAACGGGGACATTGAGTCCGCATTTCACGCCCACAAGCGGGATCCTGCGTCGAAAGATAGGGGACAGATTTGCATGGCTTCGATCACTTTCACAGTAAACGGTAAGGCGCAAACCGTTGAGGTTGCCCCCGAAATGCCGCTGCTGTGGGTCTTGCGCGATATCCTGGAAATGACCGGTACCAAGTTTGGCTGCGGGATGGCCTTGTGCGGCGCCTGCACCGTGCATCTCAATGGCAACGCCATCCGGTCGTGCGTCACGCAAATTTCCAGCGTCGCGGGGAAAAACATTACCACCATTGAAGGACTTTCATCGGACGCCAGTCATCCCATACAACAGGCCTGGATTGAGGAGGACGTGCCGCAGTGCGGCTACTGCCAGTCCGGCCAGATTATGAACGCGGCGGCCTTGCTCAAGCGCAGGCCGCACCCTACCGACGAAGACATCGACCAAATCATGCGCGGCAACATTTGCCGTTGCGCCACTTACCCACACATCCGGCAAGCCATCCATCGCGCTGCCGAAATTGCGACACGATCCAAGGCGCAGGAGGGCAAAGCGTGAGTATCGACCGCCGTAGTTTCCTGCAAGCCGGCGCCGGCTTGCTGATCGGGTTTGTCCTGCCGGAGAGCTCAGATGCCTCCGTCAACGACCCACCGTATCCGGGTCTGTACGGGCCGTTTGCAGCCATGAATATTCCCACGCCCGACGGCAAGCCAAACGCGTATATCCATATTGGGACGGATGAAATTGTCACCCTGATGGTTACCCGGGCCGAGATGGGCCAGGGGATCGCGACCGCCTGCGCTCAATTGTTGGCCGAAGAGTTGGAGTGTGATTGGACCAAAGTTCGCACGCAATTCGCACCGGTTGACACTCCCTTGTATGGATACCAGGGCACCGTCGGCAGCAGAAGTATCCGATCGATGTGGGGTCCGTTGCGAAGAGCAGGCGCCGAGGGACGGGAAATCCTGATCGATGCGGCGGCACAGAAGTGGGGCGTGGATCGATCGCAGTGCCGTGCCGAAAACGGGTTCGTGATCAATCGTGGAAATCAGGCTCGACTGAGCTACGGAAGCCTGACGGAGAGCGCGGCCAAGCACCCCGTGTCCACGAACGTGACCTTGAAAGATCCGAAGGAGCATCGAATCATCGGGAAATCGATCAAACGCGTGGACACTCGCGACAAAGTCTTGGGCCGCGCGCCGTTTGGCATCGACACACGACTTCCCGGGATGGTGTATGCGGCCGTCGCGCGATGCCCTGTCTTTGGAGGCAAAGTCGGCAGCTTCGATGCCGACAAAGCCAAGGCGATTCCCGGGGTAAAGGAGGTATTCCAAATCGCTACCGGCGTTGCCGTGGTCTCCGACAACACTTGGTCGGCAATGCGAGCCTGCCGCGCTCTCGATGTTCGATGGGAAGACGGACCAAACGCTTCGGTAAATAGTGAAGGCATCAGTAAGATGTTTGCCGAACGGATCAAAGAGCAAGGTTTGATGGTGCGCCAAAACGGCGACATTCAATCCGGCCTCGACAAAGCAGCCAAAAAGATAGAGGCAGTCTATGAAGTGCCGTTCCTTGCGCACGCCACCATGGAACCGATGAATTGTACCGCTCACGTGAGGCCGGACGGCTGCGATGTCTGGGCCCCCACGCAGTGTGGGACGGATTCGCGAGACATGACGGCGGTAATGCTGGGCCTCCCGCCGGAAAAGATCAATTTCTACGTAATGTATATGGGCGGAGGCTTTGGGCGGCGGGGAAATTTCGAGCTGGATTTTGTCGGCGAAGCCGTCGAAATCTCGCGGCGGTTAGGGGTTCCCGTAAAGGTGGTATGGTCGCGCGAAGACGATATGCAGCATGATTACTATCGTCCTGCTGCGCGCGTGGAATTCGCTGGAGGTCTGGACGCGGATGGCTGGCCAGTCGCCTGGAGCACGCGAGTCGCTTGTCCTCCCATCCCGGCAGGGCAAACCGGGATCAATAATACAGCGGTTTCAGGTCTAAGGGACCTTTTGTACGATGTCCCGAATTTTTGGCTGGACTACAGACCGGTTGACACCTCGATTCCCGTGGCCATGTTTCGCGCGCCCGGCGCATGCCAAAACACGTTTTTCGCGGAGAGCTTTCTCGACGAGTTGGCTGCCGCCGGCGGAAAGGATCCTGTCGAGGTGCGCAGACGACTTCTTCGCGGCGCGCCGCGTCTACGCGGTGTTCTGGACCTTGCCGCTGAAAAAGCCAATTGGGGCAAGCCGCTGCCGCCAGGGAGATTTCGCGGAGTCGCCCTCGGGAATAACGTGGGCAGCTTCAACGCGCAAATAGCGGAGGTTTCAGTCGATCGCGGAAAGGTTCGTGTCCATAGAGTCGTTTGCGCGTTCGATTGCGGGCAGGTCGTGAATCCCAGCGTCCTTGAGCAGCAGATCTCGGGCGGTATCGGTTTTGGTTTGGCGGCAGCACTAAAGGGTGCGATCACCATCGACCGAGGTCGCGTTCAGGAAGCGAATTTCAACACATACGATGTATTACGCATCGACGAGATGCCTAAGATCGAAGTGCACATCGTCCCCAGCACGGAGGAGCCCGGCGGGGCAGGCGAGTCCTGCGTCCCCGCTATCGCACCGGCAGTCGCTAATGCCATCTTTTTTGCCTCTGGCAAACGAGTTCGCAAGCTGCCGATTAAGAATGTGAATTTCGTTTAACTTCCGACTCGGCGGCACCAATTCAAATGTGCCTGAAACGACGATACGAGCCATGAAACTGCCAGACACTTTGTCCAGTGATTATGCAAAACAGGGAAAACTGAAGCCAGCGAACTAACTGAAAAATTTGGGGTGAGCGATGGGATTGGAACCCACGACCCTCGGTGCCACAGGACAACGGTTGCTTGTTCATCTGATAAGGCATCGTGTTAAGTAGTCGATTCAAAATTGTGTGAAGGAGTACGTTCCGCATGCGCGGCGGAGAATTGTGCGGCCTGCTCTGGTCCGAAATCGACTGGCGCGCACACAATTCGTGTCGAAGGCAGTCTGGTGCGGGCTCATCAGGCACGCGCCGGAATCTCGCGGACATGTCGAGACGATCGGCTGGGATTTTTCTTGTGTTAGCAATTTGTTAGGGGAAGGGACAGAAGAACGGGCCGCTGCGATCGCGGCCCGTTGGAAGCAAAGGAGAAATTGGTTGCGGGGGCTTGCAACGTACTGAAGGCCCCCACCCTCCCTTTTAAGATCTCCCTCGCAAATATCCGAGCAGAAACCCGAACATTCAACACTGCTTAGTACCTCATTGTAGGCAGGACTTGGGGGCGGCTGAGGTTTGCAGTTCCTGCCTTGGATTGGCCTCCGAGACTTCCTCGGCCGTCGCCAAGTCCTGCCAGAAAGTTTTGGAGGCCAAAATGATCGGCAACGATTACGCTTGGAATGAAACTTTTCAATTGCGGTTGCTGGCATACCTGATACAAGACCCGGAGCGTATGTACGATATTGTGGAACCTCAGTGGTTCGCCAGTCCGGTTCTGGTGGAAATTTCCAGAATCCTAAAAGAGAACTACGCCGCTCATGGAAAGCAGACACAGATACCCAGGTCAACTCTCATTGAATTGGTCAGAGCCACGATGGGCGAGACCGATGCGTGGCCCCTCTATAAGAAAACGGTCAAAAAACTCTACAAGATAACTCTTCCTGACAAATCCATTCTCTATAAGCAGGCCCTGGACTTCGCTAAAGAAAGTCGCTATCGAGATGCTCTGATCGCCGCCGAAAAAGACATCACCAATAAAAATTATAAACGTGTCCATACCCGGATAGACAGCCTTCTCACATCCTCAAACGGGACGGCCGCGCTTAGCCATAAAGATTTTCAAACGCCTCACAGGCTGCAAACCGCCAAGGACAACACGTGGCTGATCGAATCGCTGATTCCGGACAATGGGCTGACACTTTTCGTTGGTCCGCCCGAATCCGATAAATCGTTGGTATCGCTGCTATGGGAATATTGTGTTACCAGGAGACGCAAGTTCCTCGGGTTGCAGACGCGGTGGTCGACAGTTTTACACATCGATTGCGAAAACGGCTTGTCGGAGATCAAGCGACGCTGTGAGCTATTCGGCATCAGTCTTTCCCCCGGGCTGCTGTTTTGGAGCCTCGACGATCCGAAGCTAGGGCCTCCGCCGCAATTGCCAAGCCCAATTTACGAGCAGTTCGCAAAAAAAGGCTGGGTCCTCGTTTTCGATTCGCTGGCGTTTCAAACCAGCGGCAAGGTGATCAAAGCGGAAGACATTGTCCCGATCCTCTTCGAATTCAAGCGATTGGCAGCAAAGACTGGGGTCCCAATCATAGTGATCCACCACTCCAGTGATAAGGATGACCGAAACACATACCTTGGTTCTACGTTCATCCGCGCATCCCTAGATGCGGGCTATTTCGTCGACACCACAAAAGATCCGACAGACGATGACCGGCACCTCGTCGAACTCTTCTCGATAAAAGGCCGCCGAGGAGGGGGCCCGACTCTGGCCATGCGGTTGGATTTTGAGGAAGGGACATATTGGAAGGTAGATAGCCCGCACGAAGAAGAAAAACGTGAGCCGATGCAAATTTTAGCCGAAGTCATTCGTAAGCATCCGAAGTCTCCCAAGGAGACTGTGCTCGAGAAGTCCCATCTGCCCCGGCACAAAGCAAGAAAGTTGCTCCAGCTAGGTGAAGGGAAATATTGGCGAGCAGTTCCAACCGGAACCAAAAACCATCTGCGCTATGAATTGATAGAAGAAGACGATGAAAAAGATTCGTAACTGTAAGGAGGGGTTTATAGACCCACTTACAAATATATGTATTTCTGAACTTTTGAATTTCTATCTATTTTTGCCCAGTATTTATAGTCTTTCTAGAAATTCAGGCAGAAATTCAAAAACCCTTACTGGCAAGAATCTTTCTAGAAGTTCAGAAATTCAGAAATTCACGTATTTGGCGGCAGGGTGCCTAACACCTAAGATTAGGCAGTAGGCAGATGCATTGGGTCCCAAAGTTTTTGGCGTAACCCTGGTCAGGAAGCGCTTCTTGGGACAACGGGAGTGAATAAAGGAACGGGCCGCTCTAACGCAGACGTCGAATGTCATCAAAGAGTAGAGAAAGGCGACCCAACCCAAAATTCGGAACAACGGACGGACAATGAAACCCGAAAATGAAGAGGCCTATCATTGGATGTATTCGCTGGAGATTTATCGAGCGTCCCCAGAAGTCTCGGAAACGTCCCAGAAATTCGGGCAAAAGGTGTATTGCACCCCTCTAATTTAGACAGCCAGGGCCTCGTTTTTTAGTACAGTTACGAAACTCAAGAATGCCTCGTGCGGAGTTCGATTTCCCACTCCGTGATGCGGACGGTCGTGATTGTACTCCTGAATCCAGCGACCGATCGACTCCCGCGCTTCCTGCACGCTGCGATATTCCGCCGTCCAGACTTCTTCTTCCTTCAGGCTGCGATGGAACCGTTCGATGTAGCTGTTGCCTTCCGGGTGATGATACGCCGTCCGCCGGTGTGTGATGCCGAGCCGTCCGAGTGTTTCGATAAACCGCGACGAAGTGAACTGTGTTCCGTTGTCGGTGGTCAGCGTCACGCGGGCCTCGCGACTGCCCTCGGGCAGTCGTGCCAGCACCGCTTGCTCGACCGCCGCCAACGCGTCTTCAGTTCGACAGCGATGCGACAGATTCCAGCCCACGATCTCCCGTGTGCAGCAGTCAATCACACACACCAGATAGGCCCAGCCCACGGCTGGCCCCGCCCAGATTTTCGTCATGTCCGTCTGCCAGATCTGATTCGGTTCTGCAGCTTCCACGCGGCCCCACTCTTTCTTGCGTCGTGCTCGTAGACGACGAGAGCGCACCAACAACCCACGTTCGCGCATCACTCGCAGTACACGCTTGCGATTCACGGGCAGCCCTTTGTTCCGTTGCAGCCACCACGCCACGCGCCGATAGCCGTATGCCAACTTCTCTCCGCACGCCATCACGATCTGCTCATCGTAGATTCTGTCGGCCCGGCTGCCTCGTGGCTTCTTGCGGTAGTACAAGCTCGACCGGCTAATGGCCAATGTCGTCGCCACCAACGTGGCCGTGTAGCCCTGCGCCAGCATCTCTCGCGCCTGGGAGTGAACCGCACCACAGCTCACTCCCCCACGACGTTTTTTAGGATTTCGATCTCCAGTGCCTTTCGCCCCAGCGTGCGTTCCAGTTGCCGGATGCGATGGTCTTTTTCGGTTTCGGCGGCGGCAGCGCTTCTCCCCCCAAGCGCTGCCTTTGCTCCTTGTTCCGCTTCATCCTTCCAGCGATAGAACAGATTCGGAGCGATCCCGTGACGCCGACACGTCTCCGAGACGTTCCCGCTCTTGATGCCTTCCTGTATGATCTGCCACTTCTCTTCAGGGGATCGATCTACACGTGGTTTCCTGCCCATGTTGCCTCCTGTTTTTGGAGGCCCTGATTCTACCTAAATGAGGTGTCTAGTTTTAGAGGGGTGCAATACAACCTCGAAGGGAGTAATAACATGGATTCAGAGCCCAAGGACCTGCATGAGTTATATTTCCCCACGGACAAGCGGGTTCGCTATGAATACATTTTGCAAAAGGCCAAAAGAGTCTTGGCGGACCGGGAGTTAGTTGTACGAGTCTCGGCAGTTCGCCCAGGCCCAAGCACAATGAACCCCGAGAATTTTCCATCGACCCTCGTTGAACTTGAACTCATTGGCATACCCTTCGAGCACCCGATAGCAAAAAAACCCATCATTTCCAGGGAACGACTGGAAGAGTTCTTCCAGAGTACAGAAATGCAACGGAAGTTCATTACATTTGTCTGCCGGGGGGTTAGCTCAACTGTGCCTGACGATCCAGAGTTACGAAATCTCAGGCACAAACTTGCGAACGTTACAGAAGGACGCCCATCAAGACTGCCACCGAGATTAGACTTACAGCTACTCTATTTCGAACTCCTTGGGCAGGTCGAGATCGCACGCCAGATGTATGCTGAAATACAGACGAGCAGGTCAATAGTAGATGACCTGACCAACAGGTTTCTGGCCAAGGCACCAGTTGACTTCTGGTGGGTGCATCTCATAAGAATCCATCAGCTGACAGTAGATGGTATGGCGATGGGTTCGGCTGAAGCTGCGTCTCAAATGATTCTGGCATTGACCTTTGACGTAAGCGAAGAAGCGATACGTTCCCGTCTCTTCCGTCCAGAGTGACCGCTGAAAATAAACCTGTCTGGTTTCTACATAGGGTACAAAAGCCCTCCTGCCTTATAACTCCGATCACACTGCGCGGCAGTCGCCATACCCGGTAGCCGCACAAGTGTAAGGAGAAAATATGCCATCAAGAAAACATGCCAAGAATGACCTGAGACCGACGCTTTTCCACTTGCGATTCGACCCTGATGACACTCATGGACTAACAATCGGCCTCATGATCAGTATCGATCCTCGTCGCCTCGAGCAAGGCAACGGTTCCCTCGGAGATGAGAACACTTTTTCCGTTCATACTTGGATGAAACCTTCAGCATTTGCACGGCTGCTTTCACAACTGGTTCAGTTCGCGACACTCACCAGCTTTGAAGATCCAGAGCCGGTCACGATCGAGATTGACTCGGAAAACTCCTAGGATAATCACGTCAGACGAGTTAGTTGGGCGCAATTGACTTGAAGACTTCACTCAAAGGCTCACAGGGCTGACGAATGTCCATTCCCAACTGTACGGATTAGGAGATTTCGTGTTTTCGTGAAACCAAATTCATTAAAATCGGGCCTGACAGCGGGCGGTGATTCTGGCCCGGCGCTTGAACCAAACGGCCTGACGCCAGCCGTCAAAGCTTGGCTCGATACGGTGATTGTGCCAGCGTTGGTACGCGAATTTATTGCAAGTCGTAAGGCCACAAGTCTCGTCCTTTCAGATATATCCCAGGATGTGGTAGCCTGCACCGTGGGTGAAAAAGAATCGGAGGAAAAACCCTGACCCCATGCGTTGCGCCGTATACAGCAGATTCAGTTGTGACCGACAAAGCCCGGACAGCATCACTGATCAAATCCGGAAGTGCGAGGAGTTTGCCTCCGCTCACGGCCACGTAATTGCGACGGGTCAAATTTACAGTGATGAAGGCATGTCAGGCGTTGGCACTGATCGACCAGGCCTTGCGCGTCTCTTGAAGGCAGCCTGCTCGCCGAACCCACCATTCGACGCCATCCTCATTGACGATACGAGTCGCTTGTCTCGGAGCACACAAGACGCTCTCGCCATCTACAACCGCTTGAATTTTGCGGGCATTCAACTTATCGCCGTGAGCCAAGGCATCGACAGCCGGAACGATCAAGGCGAACTACTTCTCGGCGTGCACGGCCTGATGGATTCTCTTTTTATTCGGGAGTTAGCAAAGAAAACTCATCGGGGCCTCGAAGGAAACTTCCTACGCGGGTTCAATACGGGCGGACGGTGCTACGGCTATGAGACGATTGGCTTGACGGACGCAAAACAGCTCCGGATCAACGAAGCTGAGGCGGTCGTCGTTCAGCGCATCTTCAAAATGAGCGCAGATGGTTTGTCCCTAAAGCGTATTGCCAAGACTCTCAATGCAGAACACATTCAGTCTCCCAGACCGCGGAAGGGGCGTATTGCCGCCGGGTGGTGCCCGACCGCCGTGCGGGAAATGCTACAAAACGAACTCTATATTGGACGACGGATTTGGAATAAATCTAGATTTGTAAAAGTGCCGGGAACGAACCGTCGCGTCGCGCGTCCGCGTCCAGAAACGGAATGGAAAATTCAAGAGGCTCCGCAGTTGAGAATCGTGTCAGAGGAACTCTGGACAATGGTTCGTCGCCGGTCGGACCGAATGCGAGCGGTTTACGCCCGAGGGAATCATAAAGGGCTATTTTCCAGGAGTGCCTCATCTCAATATCTCTTCTCCGGGATTCTCGTTTGTGCCGCATGCGGTGGCAAACTACGCATCATCACTGGGCATGGCAAGAATAACCATCCACGATGGGGTTGTCCGCTGAACTTCAACCGGGGTACCTGCGCAAATAATCTACGTGAACGAAACGATCGAGTTGAGGAGCGTCTCTTGGGTGGCCTTCAGGAATCCGTCCTCCAGCCAGAAGCCGTGGAACACGCACTCGCCAAGTTCCAATTCGAATTGGACCGCCAACTCAAAGCAATGTCAGGTCAGGTTGATGACGTTCGCATGCGTAAGTCCGAAGTCGAAGCGGAGCTGACGCGGCTGGCAGAAGCGGTAGCACAACAGGGTGCGATACCAGCACTAATGAGAGCAATCTCTTCAAGGGAAACCGAGATAAGAGAGTTGGAGGGAAAACTCATGGGCACGGGGCCGGGCTCCGTGAGGGCGACCGTCGATGAGATTCGCGCTTTTGTTTTGTTCCGCCTGCGAGATATTCGGCGCATGCTCCATGCAAATGTTGAACAGGCACGAATGGAGCTTTTCAATCATGTAGACCGGATCGTTATGCACCCTATTCTACGGGGCGACAACCGATTTTACATGGCGGAGGGTGAATGGGATCTGATCGGAAACAGCACGGGGCGACCGCTTGAGGTCGCCCCTGGGAATCTTGAAATGGTTGCGGGGGTTGGATTTGAACCAACGACCTTCGGGTTATGAGCCCAACTTTGAATAGGCCCGTCTTTGCTTCTCAATGACTTACGTGCACGTTGTTCTATCTGTTTCGCTAGTGTTCTTCGGTAGTTTGTTCCCAATCTGTTCCCGATTTGTTCCCAGTTTCCGGCAGGTGTTACAAGGTCGATTGGATTGTTTCTGGAGAGTGCGCCGCTCGGCGATTCTTCCCAGAGGCCACGGGCGACGAGTGGCTTCTTATCCGTGACTATGATGCGATACAGGTTCAACGAGCAAGGCTAATCAAGAGGTGGCTGGATTAAAACTTATGCGGAGAACAGGAAATCCGAATGGGAGAAATGGGCGGCGCTATTGAACGAGCCTATGTCGTAAGCGTAGGACGGCGTTACGGATTGGGAGTGGTGCTGCCCCCGCTGGAAGCTGCGCTGATTAAGGGGATAGAATGCCGGAGTCGATGAAGCGGTGCTCCGGAAAAAGAGATGGTAAAGATGAGGGCCTGGACCGCGCACGTGAATTGCGGCAGCAACTCTATCGTCCACCCCGACGCGCATCGAGGAGTTGTTTCACTCTCAAAATGGCTGGGACCCCGCCTCGGATCATGTACGCGAGCGGAGTCTCTCCGGAAAACATCGGATTCGTGTTTGAAAGTTGAATCCAGCGGTCAGCAAACTCCTTGCGATAGAGCATATTTAGCGCTCTGAAGACGCCTGTGAATAGGGATATCCGCGTCATGCGATCCTGACCAAGTATTCTCGAACCTCCTTTCTTCAGGCCGTAATATGCGTCCTTCGAGATGCCGCCAAGCAAGTGTCTTGCATCTTCGCCTCGCAGCTCCCACACTGACACGATCTTCAGGAAGGCCCTGACCGCCGCTGGAGTGAGCCGTTTTGCGACATCCCTATTAGACAGGTCTGATGGTGGGTCCCATCCTGTTCGTGCCGGAATCCGGTTGCTCATATCAGGTTTAACTCCAACAACGGAGTGCTAAGTGTCCGTAATTGGACACACGCAACTGGTCTGGACAAAGGGCCGAGAGCGCCCTTGCGTTTCTGCTCTCGCACGATTACCGTGTCCTCCGCCATGACCGTTTTCGACTCACTTTTCCAGCTGCCAGCAGTTCGAAAGCGCCACAACACAGCTCCTCTCTACGCCGAACGGGCCGAGTATCTCACATACGTCCAAAAACTGGGGCGTAAGGAATGCTACATCAAACTAATGGCGTCACATCTGTTGCAGGTTAACAGAGCACTCGGGTTCTCGACCCGAATGCGGCCCATGACGATAGACGAGCTTAGAATTGCAGGCCGAAAATGGGAAACCTACACAGGGCCGCTACGGAGGAGGCTGCCCGGAAAGAACACGTACGAGGTGTTCATGCGAATTGCGCGGTCGTGGCTGCGATTCCATTCCTGTCTCCGAGAGCCTCCACGCACTCGCTTTGCCGCCAAGCGACGCCGAGACTTTGAGCGGTGGCTTAAGGACGAACGCGGCCTGGCCTTGTCAACTATTAGAGAGCGCTCCAAACACGCTTTGTATTTCCTTAGGTGGCTGAAGGAAATTCGCCTGAGGTTGCGCGACCTGAATCCTAGCCACGCGGAGCGCTATTTTGAAGCGAAGAAGTCTGGATGGGCATTGGAAACTGTGATCACAAACACGATCTCTTTACGAATCTTCTTGCGATATTTGGAGGCACGTGGCTTGGTCGGAGCCGGGCTTTCTGAGGTAGTTCCTGTCTTCGTTCACCCGAAGCACAGATTTAGACAGAGAGGGCCGTCCTGGACAGGAGTGCGGCGCATGATTTCATCGTTGAGCAGAGCCAAACCTGCTGGGGTAAGAGATTACGCAATGATGCTTCTAATGGCCGTCTATGGTCTCCGATCCGGTGAGATTCGAGGGCTGCGAATTAGCGATATAGATTTTAGAAACCGCACCCTGACTGTTGGACGGGGGAAGACCCGTAGAACTCAGCGGTTTCCGCTAACGTCAGAAGTCTCCAACGCGATCCAGAAGTACATCAAACGTATTCGACCCGCAGTGGAGTGTCCGATTTTGTTCATCACAATTAGGACACCTTGGCGTCCAATTTCACACAGCGGGTTGTATCACCGCACGCACGATCTATTTCGAAGAAGCGCAGTTGAATCCCTTCACAAGGGACCCCATGCCCTCCGTCACGCTTGTGCGAATCGCCTCATGGAGAAGGGCACTTCTGTTTCAGACATTGCGGCGTTCTTGGGGCACAGGGATTTCAACTCCGTACGTGAATATGCACGCTACAACTCAAAACAACTTCGACAAATAGCTGAGTTCAGTCTGAAGGGCTTACTATGAAGCTCGCGCACTGCGTGGAGGCCTACCTCGGCCAGAAACGGGCGTGTGGTTGCGACTACACTACAACTGAAAAATTCCTTCGGCGATTTGTCGAGTCTGTCGGGAACCTGAGCATCTCGAAGATTGCCGACCATCACCTCGACGAGTTTTTGTCTCGGACACCGATTTCCAACAATACCTGGCGGCTTTATTGCAAGTATCTAAAGGGCTTCTTTGTGTTCTGGTTCGCTCGCCGACAGCTCCGGCATATTCCGAAGCCTAGGCTAAAACCTGGCACTGCGACAACCTTTTATCCGCATGTGTACTCACGGACGGATATCCGTAAACTTCTGAAGATGGCAGTCGCTTGTCAACGATTTCCCAAATGCACGCTCGGACCGGACACGCTAAAGACAATAGTTCTTTTCCTGTATGGAACAGGAATAAAAATGCGTGACGCTTTCGGGATGTTGGATTCGGATGTTGACTTCACTAACTCCACCATCCGTGTGCGTGGAACCCTACCGTACGAGAACCGAATAATCCCGATAGGGCGCGATGTGAAACGACTATTGAAGCGACACCTGCGTAGCGACGAACGAAGCAGGTTCAGGTCAGGACGACCTTTATTTCTTACAATCTATGGCAGGTCAGTGCCACATTCCGGGTTCTACAAGGTCTTTGGCAGGCTTCGAAGAATAGCAAAGGTTGAACGCGCCGATAAATCGTCTCAGCCACGAGTATACGATCTCCGGCACACCTTTGCTGTTCATTCGATAGCGCATTGGAAGCGCCGGGGTCTTGAACTCAACCAACTATTGCCTTTACTTTCTGCCTACATGGGCAACGTAAACTTGGTTG
This sequence comes from Terriglobia bacterium, assembly GCA_963705015.1. GTDB lineage: Bacteria > Acidobacteriota > Terriglobia > Acidiferrales > UBA7541 > Palsa-360. Next base: position 1,069,949 of record CAVPIN010000002.1, on the reverse strand, counting down.
GGGTGGAGCGTTATCTAGACCTGTCACCCTGTAGATACAAATCGCAATTGCAGCGGCTAAAGGTCTGATCGCAAATGGTGGGAGGTCAGGAGGGATTTTGAGGTGCTGTAACCTGCGACACGCGAACATTCACAGCGCCCAATTCTGACTGCTCCATGACACCATTTAACAACAATTAAAAATAGGTGGTGGGGATCGAACTAAAAGCGACGTTGAAGACGCGTAAGTTATTGATTTCATTAAACGAGAGAAACGCCAAAAACACCGAATTCGCCCAAGTGAGGTACACGCCGGGTACACGGAAGTCTGCACGACATAGCTTCGAGCCATCTGCTGTTTACGCTCGTGAACAAAGCGACGGTAATCAGTACTGGCGTCATGAAAGAGACCTAACTATTTTATCGTGTACACTCCGTGTGCGATTATATGCTGGGGCTTGGAACCGAATGCGCAATGGCCAACAAGTTCGCACAGGCAGTGAGCAGTCTGCCCGGTGCCGCTAAGTCGCAAATGTTAATTAGGCAGAAGCGCAAGCTAACGACTTTCGGAGACGTGTCAGATCTAAACGCGCAACCCCCTTATCGGCGTACTAGCGCGTCTCCCAAACAAAAGGAGAGTTCAAATGGAATCGCTGAAATCTTCGTGGAGGATTTGTCTGGCGGCTCTAATTGGCTTCATTGTTGGTGTGCTGATGTTCCGCATGCCGGCCGTGAAGGCCCAACAATATGTACAATCCTTCGTTACGGTTGAGCGGGTCCCGTCGCTAGGATCACGGGGGACAGTTCAACATACTGGTCAGGTCGTTGGGTTCTCTTGTGTGCAGACAGACCGAGAAACGCAGTGCTACGTTGCGAGCGTTCCTAAATAATGGGAACGGGCAAGATATTGAACCTGCCGACGAATGCCCGTATGTCTCGAAGTAGAAGGCGGTGTTGACTTCGCCTTTCATCAGCACCAACCCCGGTGCTGCAAGCCAGAGATCGAACTGCTCCGTCCACACTCGGAACAGCACGCCCGAAGACGCGAGCATGGTGCGCTCAGCAGTTAAGCGTAATGGCCCTGAGGAGAGATCGGCGGGCGATGGTCGTGGGGCCCTCTCTGTTCAGTCCTCGGTTATAGTTCGCTGCCAGGCGACACCCGCACTCAAAGGGGATTGACAAGGGAGCTGCTTGTGCTAGGGTATAGACATCTAATCTAGCGTCCTGAGACTTGTCTCAGGGCGTTTTTGTTTTTAGGCAAGCCTCTCGCGTAAACCAAACGAAAAATCTAACCGACGGCTTCGGCGAATTGAGGCGGGTCCATCCGTGCCACTTTCCGGAGCGACAAGGAAGGAAAAACGTCATGATTGTGAAGGAAAAGAAGATTTCGCGCGTTCCACTCTGCCCCGTTCACTTGAGTGGGATGGGGTTAGCCGATCTCAAGCTCGTCTGGCCCTTCGCCAACGAGGTTGGAACCATAGAAGTGTCAAAGTGCCCCCAGCCGGGCTGCGTTTACACTTTCTCACGGACGGATGGCTACTTCAAGTTTTGTGCGGGTGGAAACATTAACAGCGAAAAGAGCATTCTTTCTTTGTGTCCCAAACACCGCCGCCCTCTATACATATCCGAGTACGATAGCCAGAGCAAAATCGCAACCTGGCGTTGTCCCGAAGCTGGTTGCGAGACGAACGCAAAAAGTCGGGTTGAGTAATGATCGGAAGGGACAAGCTCTTTTAGCAGGAAGAGAGATAGGTTTGCCTTGAAGCGAAGATGCAGTGAACCTATCGCGTAAGAGCATTTAGCTTCAAATCGTGCACGGCTAGAAACGTTGTCAGCAATGGCCAGCACCGTTCGGTGAGTGCCCGAGCGGCGTTCTTGTTTTCAGAGCGTCATAGCATCCTGCCTGGAGCCTCTTCGTTCTAACTGGCGTTTCTTGTGCTGGCCCACTGACGGCTGCTACTCCGGGGCGTCCTAAGGGAGGAAAGGAAGGAATAACCGCATGGCAATCGAGACCGCCTATTTTTTAGGAGCAGGAGCATCAAAGGCTATTTATCCTTCTCTGCCAGTTGCAAATGAGTTGACTCTGAAATACTTGCTAAATCCACGCGGTTCGGACAAAGCCATCGAGAAAGTCGAGAGGTACATTGCCAGCCAACGTTGGCCGCGAGAAGAGTGGCTCGCGCTATTTGAGCAAATACATCCTAAGTTCCCCGCAAAGCTTGAGCCCCTCTACCCGCGCGAGAACCTTGAACTCTGTCTATTTCGGAAACTCAATCTCGAAAGGGACTACAACTACTATCCAGTATTCGATTCTTGGTTGACCGGGAATCTGGATTCCGGCCATCCCGTACTTACGACAAACTACGATACAGTCATCGAGTCCGGCGTCGAAATCCTCTCAATCAATTTTAGGGCTGGGGCGCTGGATCTCGTTGACTACGGAGTTCCGGACGGCCTCTGTCTACCCCTAGCCGCCGCGGGTAGCTGCCTCGCAAGCGGGCGGAATAGGCTTCTTCTTCTCAAGTTGTACGGTTCAGTGAGTTGGTGCCGCTGTCGAAAATGCGGCAAATATCTTCTGGACACAATCAATGACTCGGTCGCCGAGCATGCCTACATGGGGCGCGGAACATGCCGTGATAGTGATTGCGGAGGAAGGCGACACAATGCAGTGTTCGTCCCTCTGGCTGACCAGAAAAGCCCCAACGACGACGCGCTCCGCACAATTTGGGCCAAAGCGGAACAGGTTCTGAGCCAGTCTCGTCATATTGTTTTTGCAGGTTTCTCGCTGCACCCCAACGACGTGAGCATCGGGGAATTATTGAGACGTGCCTGCTCGGCAGGCCGGACCGAAAAAGTTACCGTCGTCCTACGCCACAGCGATCCAGAAATACTGGACCGCTACAGGAAAGTGTACGGTGCCCGAGTCGAATCGTACGACTTGGGCTGGCGAAAATATTTGGAAGAGCTTGTTAAGAGTCGGAGATGGCAGCGTCGGACTTAGATAGCACAAGAGAGAGCGAGGAGCGGGCATTCCGCAACCCGGCATTGTAGGATTGCACAGAAAGGGAAAGCCCCGGTTGGAACTGCGGCGAGGATCGTTGTGAAAGGTCAGAAAAAGAGCCCAAAAGCGAAAGGTATTCCCGGAAGACTTTCTCCGCGCCACCCGCCAGCCTTCTATAAATGAGAAACCAGCTCCACGACTGCACGCAGCCCCGCCAACACGAGTAACTGCTGCTCTTTAAGGTAGCTCGTAATCACTCCCACCAAGATAAGGTCTGGCGTCCATATGGCACCCTTCGGTTCCAGGGGGCACCACGCGGCTGCGCCACTGAACCCGTGCGGTCGCAGGCCATCTTCAATTAACTCGTATTTTAGTAAGAACTCACAATTTGGATTGTATGACGAGGGTAAATACGTAGACTGATTCAAAGTGGAATCGTAGCGGGAGTGTTCGGAAACGGGACTGACTAGCCGTTTCCCTTGTCCGATATCGGCAGAGTTCCCGACCGGAAATCCTAGAAACACTACCGATTTGCCGTCAGGAATCGGCAGCGGTTTAAGAGCAGACGCATCGTAAAATCCGGCAACGCCGCGCGGTTTCTCGGTCGGATGAAGGATAAGGGCCGCAATATCATTTTTTTCGTCGCGAATTATCTCGTCTCGGTCCCGGAATTTGAGGGTGTAGTACGGTAGTGGTTTCTTGGTCGCCGTCTCACTCGTTGCGGCTGCTTGGAGATTGCCTCCATGATTGAAGCCGAACCGTAGCTCTGATAGGCGTGGCTCTTGTAAATTGTGATTCGCCGTTAAGATGAGATTTGTGGAACCGAAGGATAGCAACGTACCAGTTCCGACTTCCTGACCTTTACTCATCGAGATCATAACGGTGTGGCGCGCCATACCTTCTTCGAGCGCATGAAAGTGTGCCTCGTTAGACTGAAGTTCAGTAAACATGCTTGAAGGCTCCCACGGAGCGGTCAGTTAAGAGTACAGCTTCTCCTGCGCGTGTCCCATCCTTTCGCGAGGTCGCGAAAGGATGGGTTTCTAAATGATGCATCGCTGAATGCATGGTCACAGAACGGGTATCGGTTCAGGCGGAAACAACCGAGAGTTCGCCCTCCTGCTTTTGAGGAAGAGACTAAATTCAAAAACCCCACCTGTCGCGCGGCGCGACAGATGGGGCACCCTACACCTCAAGGCCTCTCACGCGTTGAGGCTGGCGCACCCGGCTGGGCTAGTCGAAGCGGAAGTGGACGCAGCGCGTCAAGCCTTCGCGGATACCTACAAGGTCTATTGGGAAAAGATGCGGCAAACAGCCTAGCCCAGCCCCAGTGCGCCCCGGATTCAAACTGCTAGTCCTACAAGTGCTTTCCCACAGTTTGGGCAGAACTTTGCTGAAGGGGCGCTGTCTTGCCCGCATCCCGAGCAACGCAACGGCGCGGAAGTAGCCACAATGGGAGCTGGCAAGGGGCTCGCAAGTGGATTTTTCCGGCGCACTCGCCATCGGCCTAGTTCCCAAGTGGCGAAAAGAACGATCGCGAAATCAACGGTTGCTGCACCGATTATCCCGGCCACGTCCCCAACCCCAATCAATCCTAAGACGATAAAGAAAGCGACCACTAGGCCAAGCGCGGTCAGAAAAAGAAGTTTATCCTTCTTGCTGGATTTCTTGCCACCTTTGCGCTTGTAACGCCAATCGACTACCGCGCCCCAAATTGCAAGTATTAGGGCCGCGCCCGGCACAGGGCTTGAAGCTGGGGTTATCTGCAGAATCATTAGGGCCCCACATGCGAGGATTCTACCACGGCGGGGGCCCATTCTTTCGCGACGTTGCGAAAGGATGCGGTCGATGCGCGAATGGCGGAAGACTGGCCCGCGCTTCTAGTTTAATCCTGCTTCTCGATACCAACTCTCAGGCAGCTTGACGCCGCGCGCCTTCGCATCCTTGAGGATTTCAATTTCGTCCTTGGCGATTTTGCCTTGCTGCTCGACAACAGGTTGAATGTTCGCGTTGTAAAATCTAGTCCTGTCCGACTCAGGAATCCCGGGAAGCTGCTTTGCGTACCCAATTTCAATCCTGTAGGCTTTTGCTGACTCTAGGTCCTTTCCGAAGACGGCCCTAATGACAGTGACGCCTGGAAGCAGGCTAGCGTATCTGGAGTCAGTTTTAAGATCTTCGATTTCATGCTGCGATTGGCTCATCAAATCGTCCATTTGTCTTAAAGCGGGTTCGTAATCGTCGATTGCCGCTTCCAACTCAGTGCACCTCCGTAGATATTCGGCCAAACCTTGTGTATTTTCGTTCGTGAGCTGGATGAAACGCTTTTTCATCGGTGCTGCCTTCAGTCCGAGTTCGTAACTTTCTTTGCTAAGTGCACCTAGCTTGGCTATGTGACTCGCGCGAATCCCAAAGTAAGCGCCAGCGACGGCCACACTGACAAGCACCCCTGTAATAACGGCCCCGGCCTTCAGGCCAAATGCTCGATGTTTCTGGCGAAATGCGGGATTGGTTTCCGGCTCTGCTCGTACAATCGAAGACCATGACCGCGAAGCCCATATTGCTGTAAAAATCAGTCCGAGCACGGAAATGCTATCCTGAGTGAAAGCATTCGGGGAACCTTGAGCGGTTGCCAACGCCAGAAGGAAAACTCCGCTGGCAGCCACGCCCGTGAAACAAACAAGGGAAAAGACAAATTTTCCGTAGGGCGCGGACACTTTCTGGTCGTTTTCGAGTGTTGGAACTGCGTTCATACTTGCGCGGATTCTACCACGAGCGGCCCCCAGCTGGGCGCGTGGCCCACCCTTTGGTGAAGTCGCGAAAAAGTGGGGTCCTAGTCGCACTGTCTATATTTTTCCATATACCATGCATTGCCGAACGCATCGTCACAGAACGGGCATCGGTTCAGGCGGAAACAACCGAGAGTGCGCCATGCTCCTTGCGGGCGGGCCGGACGGTGATTTCAACGTCTTGGCGCAGAGCCGTGAGACATTCCATCGGGCGTCGATCAATGACTCAAGGCGACAGAAACAGAGCGTTTTGTTGCTTGAGAGGGTGGCCGCCGCTTCGTACGCAAGGCGGCGCGTTTAGATCGGACCTCGAAGCGCACACCTTCCGCTCGCTGCAAATAGGCAACGATCTCAAACAAGTTCCGAGCCTGCGGGTTGCCGCTGGGACCGAGCATGCGCATCAGACTTTTCGCTGAGCGATGGGTAACGTCGCTCAGTTTAGTAAATCCAACTGTGGCGTTGATGAAATCGCGCAGTATGATCTTGCCGGTTTCCACGTCACCGGAAAGAAAGGTTTCGATTCCCTCTCGGAGAAGCGCCTTGCGGAAGCCAGGATCGCGTTTTACGCGCGCCCGGATTGTTTCCTTGAAATCTCGCGTCAAAGCCATTGTAAGTCACCCTCCTGCCCCTTTTCGTTGTTTGTAGTCTTGCCATCGGGCCAATGCAGTATTGATATCTTCCTGCTGACGTTTCTTTGTTCCGCCGCCAACGAGGATTACCAGCCTGTCTCCATCTTTGCCGAAGTAAATCCGGTAGCCCGGACCAAAATCAATCCGGTACTCAAAAACACCGGCCCCAACGCCTTTGGCGCTGGAAAAATTGCCCTGTTGGACGCGCGCTAGAGCAGCCGCCACCTTGGCTGCCGCTTCTCTGTTCAGACGGTCAGACCAAGCGGCAAACGGACTGCGTCCGCCCCGGTCAAGGTATTCGCGTACTTCGACCATAGCTTATGGTAACACATACGATACCATTGTCAAGGCTGTCTAAGCGGCCTGTGCCTCCGTCGTCTGGTGCGCGCCCTTGCCTTGGATAAAGTCGGCGGCCTTCTGTGCCTGCGAAGCAGCGGAAACAAGTAGGCGCGAATCGGACTTTAGCCGTGCAATCCACGTCTTGAGATAGGCGGCTGAGTTTTCAAGAGTCTTCTGCTCGATTCCCGCAATGCCGCAGAGCATTGCGGCGGTCATCTCCGCGATGAGTTCCTCTTTCGAGTAGGATTCAGAACCAAAGGATACCGGGTTGTCGAAGTTGTCCCGGTGCAGGCGCTTTGCGTGGCCCGTGCTGTGGGCCAGTTCGTGAAACAGTGTGGAGTAATACCCTTCCGGTGAGTAGAAAAGGCCACGTGCTGGCATACCGACCGCGTCGCTATTCGGCGAGTACCACGCTTTATCGGATTGCTCGAACGCTGGCGGGCTTGGCATGTTCGTCACGATCTGTTCGCACGTTTCGATGGGATTGTTGCTGCGCGTCTCCTGCAGAAGCGATGCGGGAATGTCGATCCCTTCCGTCTGCGACAAATTGAACACGCTGTAATAGCGGAGCAGGAAAGGACGTGAGGTCTCCTTCGTGCCGTCTTGCGTGGTCGTCTCTCGCTCGTCGCCAACGTTCCAGAAGATGACGGGCGAAGACTTCTCGCCCTTGCGAATCCTTCCCCCTAGCTTCGTTGTCTGATTGAAAGTAACCCAGAATCGTGATGGAAACCCCTGCGAGGCGAGAGTAAAAACATTGAGGCCCCGATACTCTTTTTGCGTGAGCAGGTTTGCGGGAGTTTGACAGATCCAGGGCTTGCGCCAGGGAGCCACGCCGGATTCAAGCTGCTTGATAATTTTCTCGGTGATGATTTCGTAGACGCTAGACATTGTGTTCGCTCCAGTGTGAGTTAGTGTTTTCAGGCCCTTTCAGGGCATAAAAAACAACATGCTTTACTGGAGGCGAGTTCTGGCCGTGGTTCGCGGCTGTCAAGCCCCAAAGCGCATTTCAGCGTCGCCCGGAGGGGCGCGGAAGCGAGCACGGTTGGGGTAGACCGAGCGGAGCTGCACAAGCGGGCTTTACAGTGGGAGCGGACTACGGCCTATCTTGAGCCGAGTAAAGCATGTGGATGGGGAGTTGAGCGGGGCGCAGGCGAGAAGTTGAAGGGTTAGCACGACTGGTTCAATCCGTGCGTGAACTCTGTCGGCGCGGACAACCCAGCGATTACCGTAATTTAGCTATTAAAGCTAACCAGCTTATGCTTTAATATGAACTAGGCTTATTAAAGCGAGCTTGCATAGCAACCAATGGCAGACGAAAAACACTCAAGGCTCGGCACCTATGTCTCCACAACCACGGCGGGCGAGACGGTCAAAGCTTTTGTGCCTCAACCCTTGCCTCCAGACCCGCCTGTCGATCTAAGTGGACTATACGAGCAGCTCGACCGGGCAAATCAGGCTCTTGGACGCTTAGACGGCCTGACAACGCTCCTGCCGGACGCTCAGCTCTTCCTCTATCTGTATGTCCGCAAGGAAGCCCTTCTTTCCTCACAGATCGAAGGCACCAAGTCTTCCTTTTCCGACCTACTATTATTTGAAAACGAAGCAGTGCCTGGCGTTCCCATCGACGATGTTGAGGAAGTCTCCAACTACGTCGCTGCTGTGCAACACGGTCTTCGTCGCATCAAAGGGGGTTTCCCGCTCTCACTGCGGCTCATTCGAGAGATTCACGGAATTCTGCTGCGAGGGGGACGCGGCGCGAACAAGACACCAGGTGAATTTCGCCGCTCACAGAATTGGATTGGCGGTAGCCGTCCGGGAAACGCTGCCTTTGTTCCTCCTCCCCCGGAACGCATGATGGAGTGTTTGGACCGTTTCGAGCATTTTCTTCACGATGAAAAACACAAGCTGCCTGTTCTCGTCGAGGCCGGACTCATTCACGTGCAGTTCGAAACGATCCACCCCTTTCTCGATGGCAATGGTCGGCTTGGCCGTCTGCTGATTACATTGCTTCTCTGCGCCAAAGGCACATTGCGTGAGCCGCTCCTCTATTTGAGTCTTTACTTCAAGACTCACCGTCAACGCTACTATGATCTGCTTCAACGAGTTCGCGCGGAGGGTGTTTGGGAAGAATGGCTCGCTTTTTTTCTTGAGGGCACGGAGACCACCGCGCGCCAGGCAGCCAGCGCAGCCGTTCAGATTCTCCACCTCTTCGAAGCTGATCGGAAGAAGATCCAATCGTTGGGCCGTAAGACTGCATCGGCTCTGCGCGTTCACGAGTACATGCAAGGACGCCCGCTAATCAAGATTGGCCCAACAGCACAGGCCCTCAAGCTGTCCGTTCCCACCGTCACGGGTGCCCTTGAAAGCCTTGCAAAACTCAAGATCGCAAAAGAAATCACCGGTAAGCGAAGAGATCGTCTGTTTGCCTATCCGCGCTATCTAGAAATCCTCAGCGAGGGAACTGAACCCATGACTGGCGGATGACGGCAGATTGCGACGGAATCCTTAGTCTGATACGTCAGGCTGGTTTGCGAACAATATCGCTGGTGAGCCTCTCGTACACCCCGTGCTCTGCACAATCGGCCACCACGTTTTCTACGCCAAACGTAACGTGGTAGAATCCGCATCATGCCATATCTTTTCTGCCTGAATTCCGAGTGCGGCTATCACGAGCAGTTTGCAAAAGTTCTTCCTCACTCCATTTATGATGAAGAAACGAATGAAGTGACGTGGGCATATACGTTGGAATTGGCGGACGGCCAAAAGAGAGACCTTCCCAAGAATTGCCGCAAGTGCGGTTGCCAAATCTTTCGCGGGTGTCCCAACTGCCAAAGATCTTTAGATTACTGGCCGCCGGATCGATGCGAAGGGTGTGGGCTGGATTTCAAATCGGTTACTTTTGAGAGGCCTAAGAAATCTCCTCAATTGCCCCAGTAAAGTACCGAAGCGTTGTAAGTATCCGTTTGGACACCGGGGCGCTGTCCGGCGCGCAGGGAATCGGGTAGCGTGGGAATCAGGAGGAGGAAATAATGGCAACTTCCACAGAAGAACAGACGGGTAGTTGGAACGTGATATGCCAGAATCCAAACTGCGATCAAGAATATCTTTATCAGGAATTCGACCCTTTCCATCCGATGGCGTTCGACGTTTTTAGGAAGCCTCAAAAACCTCGGATTGGCAAAGTAGTCTGCCCGCACTGCCAAATGAGGTTACCGTACCGTCCCGCTCACCTTAAATTTGAGGTTAGGTCGGCGGCATAGGCGTTAGTGATGATGAATAACCCTATGAATTCGTTCTCGCAGCTTCCAATACCAGTTTACTTGCCTCGGATCAATCGCCAGCGCAAAGAGCAACTGGTGATGCTTGCGGTCAAACGCACACTTGGGTTGAAATGATCGGTCTATTAGCACGTCCAATTCTTTCTGCTCAGCTTCGTTTTTGACCGTTTTCTGTCTCTCACGGATGGCATCCTCTATATAGGAAAGTGCTTCCAGCTCTCTTAATGCTTCCAGATTCGTCATGGTGCCTGTCGCGGTGGGACTATCGGCGTGTGCGAGCCTGAGTGCACTCTCGGCATCTGCGCCCGTAAGTCTCTCAACAACGCCCTCAGGTCCCCAACGGACTTCCAAGTACTCCGGCGTATGATTCAATACGAAACCAGTCTTTTTCTTAAAATCCAACGTGCATATGTCCCCGCGTTTCCAGGGAGTCTTGCGCGGATCAAGTGGTTGCGAGGTTGGCATCGGACTCCGCTGAGTCTACAGTTACGGCATGTAAACACAACGACAAAAATTGGGGCCGTGGTAAAATCCGCGTCATGCAAGCACCTCAAAACACCCCGCCGCCAAATGTGGGAATGCTTCTCCTATTGGGGCTATGTGTTTGGGCCGCTATGAAGGATCGGGCGTACAAGAGAGCGGGCGGCGTTAGGCCGGACAGGTTTGAGAAGATCCTGCTGGTGGCGACAATCGTTGCTTGTGTTTTAGTCTTATTTGCTATCGGTCTTCGTTCACCGGGAGCCGCTGGCACATTGACACCTGTGTTGATCGTGACGGTCCTTGGAGTTTGGGAAATACAACGCTGGCGCATACGAAAGAAGAGGCCCGTCGGGAGGATGTAAAATGATGGAGCATTATGGTCAGGGCACACACGCCCCATGTTCCGAGTGTGGCCGAAAGATTTTCATCACTGAGGCGGAGATAACAGAGCGCGAAGGCAAACGGCTGGTTGAACTGACGTGCATTTCGCCCAGCTGCGTGGCATACAACCTGCCCCGACTGTACGACGAAGACGCGCTGGAAATCCACGGCACAGCGGCAGCCGGATAGTGGGGCTATGATAGAATCCGCCCGGAGAACGGCCGAAGATGACAATCGGACTTGCCCTCATTCTAATCTTCATCCTGTACCTCATTGACAAGCACAGCCGCTGGCGAGAGGCGGCGAAGATCGCCGCTGGACTGATCATCCTCAGCATCCTTGGTTTAGGAGCCTTCTACGGCTGGCCAAAGTATGATGAGTACCGAACTGCGAAACCAGAAGCAGCGCAGCAAGTTGCGTTTCAGAAGAGCATTCAAAATTGTGTCACCCGTAACTCTCACGGAGGCCCACGCGATATTTTTGACGATGTGTCCGCACAAGAAGCATGCGAGAAAGACCCAAGTACGCTACCGCCGTGCTGGTCAAAACCTGCCGCTGGGGGCCTTCAGCTTGATCAGAACAACGAACAGGACCTGAACGGTAAGCGAATCCCACCCGACCCCAAACTCACTTGTTTTCCCATCACACCTCCTGCATGTAAAAATGGTCTCGTGGTGGGATGTGTAGACGATTCTCCTCAGCCTTGGAAAAAGTACGGACCGACACAAATCTATGAGCTTGACGGGAAACGGTACGAGGTTCCAAAAGATACGAAGCTGGAAGAATTAGATGAAGCCATCAAAACAGTTTCCAAGGATGCGGATTATGCAAAAGCCTCGCCTGAACGTCAGAAAGGCTACTTGGCCTACCTGATAGAGACCAACAGGGAAAAGCGGCAAGGAAAAACACCAAGTAACTAGGGAACATCAAACGTGTAGCTCACTTTCGCCCGTGCCGCGAGTCGTTCGCAAATACCCTTAGCGACAGGGACCAAACCCTCGGAGATTTCCTTTATCTGTCCGAGCAACGTAACTGCCTTACTGCCCGGCTGCTGCCCGGTTCGCATCTGTTCCAATGCCTGTCTGTAGTCGACGAGAGTATCTAAATAAGTTCTTGCGGTCCCGTACAAGCCCACTACCGTTTGAACGAGAGCAGGCTCAAACAATCCAACCTTATCTGCGGTTGCCTCAAACACGGTGAAGTTCACAAAATGAAAGGGCTTCGCATCGAAATTGAGGTCAGCGGGATTCTTGTCCTTCAATTTCCGAAGGACATTGCGAATATACGGTTTATAGAAATAATCAATTTCCCAGAGGAGTGCGTTCGCCACCGACCTTGTTTCACGTTCCTGTTCCCATCTGTCACGGATTAAGACGAAAAGTGCCGTGCCGACAGAGCCAGCCGCACCACCGATCAGACCGGAAAGTATCTGGCTGTCCATGCGGCGAATCTACCACAAAAAACACCACTCCAAAATAAGATAGCAGGAGCGCATAGAGCTCCTAGCGAGAAAGTGTGAGCCCTTGCTCGATAGTCTGCTGCGTCGCTTGTCGAACAGGCGAGGACGGCTCCATTCTCTGGCTGGCCGAGTCCGGCGCGCGCGTCGGCTCCGTTGCGGATCGATGTGATACGTCGCGGCTCAGATGTTCGCTAAGATGGGTTTTGTCGTTGGTGTAGAGTTGTGCATCGTAGCGGCCACGCGACACCGCCACATATGCCAACCGGCGATTGACGAGTTTTTCTCCCGCCTGCTCCGTGTCCACGTGGACTAGCACGCGGTCGGCGGTTTGTCCCTGGCTGCTGTGGCTAGTCATGGCATAGCCGTAGTCGAGATGCGGATTCTCTTTGACATTGAACGCGACGGCCCGGCCTGAGTCCAGACGCAGTTGCAGGTTGCCGCTCGCGTCGATCTTCTCGATGGTTCCCATCTCGCGATTCGCAACGTGTTGCTCGCGGTTCGGCGCAGTGAATTGCACGCGGTCGCCTTGCGAAAACGCGCGCTCCGTTTCGCGGTACAGCGTCACGCCTTGCAGGCGGCGTGGATCGTAGCTGACCTTCTCACCGCTCTCGCGTTTGACCGTGAGTAGATTCTCTTTCGCATTGACCCGTTCGACGCGTGTGTACTCGCCTGCTTCGATGCCGTGCGTCTTGCTGCCCTTCGTGTAACGCACCACGTCGCCCGGATCGTATTGCTCGGCCCACTGCCGGTCTGCCCCGGTGATCTCCTGCCGTGCTATCAGCACTCTCATTGGGTGCTCGCTGTGGTCCACCTGCCCTCGCGTCTGCATTTCCCGGTGGATGATCTGATTGATCGCCACGCGCGATTGATTGTCAGGGGAGACGACTAACGTGCCTTCTGGCTGCTTCGCATACTCACGGGCGATTTCCTTCAACCGCTCGCCGTGGTCCGCAATTTCATGCACGCGGCCCTGCGCGTCGAGTTTTTCTATGGCCCCTTTCACGTCACCGCGTGAGAGCTGCTCCACTACTTCTTTGAGTCCCGGGTCTTTCTGTCGCACGATTTCGTCAAGCCGTGCCGTTTGGATTCCAGCTTCCTGTAGCTGCTGATACGGTGTCCCCGCTTCGACTGCCTGGTGCTGCCGTACATCGCCCACCAATAGCACTCGGTCATTGTCTTTTAGTCGATGCAGGAACTCGTTCATCTGCTTCGTGCTCGCCAGACTCGATTCGTCCAGAACGTAGAGCCGCTTTGGTCCGTCGTGCTGTTCATTGCTTCGCGCAAGATGCCGCTGCAACGTGCTCGATTCGATTCCAGCCTCTCCCAGCTTTTGCGCCGCGCGTGATGTCGGAGCGAACCCTTCGACCTTGTAGCCCTCTCGCTCAGCAGCTTCGCGCACTACTGCCAACGAGGTCGTTTTCCCAGAGCCGGCGACGCCTTCCATTGCCGTGACCTGATCCCGGCTTGCGAGGATTTGTTCGACCGCCGCACGCTGGCTCTGGCTCAGATGTGGATGGTCTTTCTCGATTTCCCTGCGCGTATCGAAGCTCGCAAGCGCTCCGTATTTGTTTTGCCCGTCGCGCATGACTTGGATCGTGTCTTGCTCGTAGCCGATCATCTCGCGCGTAGTGAACGCGCGGCCAGGTGCGCCCGTTTTCTTCTCCACTCCAATAAACTCACCGGCATTGACGCGCTTCTCGAACTCAGACCGAACCTCAGTGAGTGCCGCCTCCCCCATCGAACGCCTCAGAGCATCCCGCAGAAGATCCCGCTCTTCGACAACCGCCTCACGCTCCAAGTTCCTCTCCTTCGAAAATGTCACCGCAGATTGCGCCATCTTGGGAGGCACGTCCCGCTCGATGTGGTGTGTTCTGTCCCTGGCTGCCTCCACGACACGCTCGGGCTGACTACTGAAAGCCTCCGCGATCTGTCGATGCCGCTGCTGCATCTCTTCGTGTGAAAAGTCGGTCTTCGCTTCGCGCGTCTGGTGCGCAGCGATTTGCGCAGCGCCAGCTCCTCGCTGGTTCTCCTTTGCGAGATGCTCCTCGATCTGCTGGCGGCGCGGACTCGACGCTGCCAGATATTCCTCGCTGTAGCCTTTGATTTCCGGCTGCCCGCTCTTCCCGCGCTCGATCTCATAGCCCAAACCCTTCAAGCGCGTGGCGAGTTCAGAGCGATACACCGCCGTCGCGTACTGCTGTGTTTTGTAGAGTTCCCGTGGTTGCAGCGCGTGGGATTCGCCGTCCTGGGTCTCAGTAAGATTAAAGAAGACGACGTGCGTATGCAGTTGCGGCGCGGCATAGCCGTTTACAGGTCGTGCGCTGTCATGCTCGAATTTCGCTGCTATCCATTTGCCTGTCGTTTCTGCGGGAAGATTGCCGCCGATGCGAGCCTGGACATAGCGCTCCAATTCATCGAGTGCGACGGCGACGCTCTCTCGATGTGCCTCCCGCACTCGATCATCCCCACCTACGAGCGCCGTCAACGATACGCTCTTCGGAGCCGAGAACGTTGCATCCCATCCTGCACGGTGCTCCATCGGGCTTACTTTCTCGCCGCGTGCGCTTATGTATTCGCGCGCTGTCTGGTGGCGGATGAGTTGCTCACCAGTGATCGGGTGCTGGCCTTCTGAGAGCCGCTGGAAGTATTCCTCGCGGACTTCGCCGCGCAGTCCCCATTGCTCGGCGAGTCTTCCGTGCCACTCGCCGCGTATCTGGTCCGCTTCCGTGTAGTAGTTCTCGCGGGCGTTGGCGAACTCTTCCGCGTGATACGTCTGCGCCTGGCTTGCGCTCAGCGGCTTGGAGATGGTCAGCATCTTGGCCTACTCGAAGAAGTGCTCTTGTCTCGGCCCGGATCGTGTCAATTGATGTTCGCGGTTCTGCCTTATTTCGTCCTGCGTGAGTTTCTGTTCCGGCATCCCACTCGCGCCCGCTGCCGCCGCTGCTGCTTTTGGCGGTTCCTCCGGTCGCATGTTCGCCGGTCTCTGGATGTACTTCGGATGCTTACTCGGCAGTTCGACGAACGAGAAGCTCATCCGCACCACAAGATTCCCGCTCTTTAGATACCCGCGTAGGTTGGCAAGGCCGCTGATCTCGGAATCCATCACCAACGGTTCGACACGACGTTCAAGGTTGTAGCTCTCTGTCTTTCGCCGTTGCCCAGCCTGCCCACTCGACCGGCTCTCACTCAAACGCTCTCGTCTCAACTGCGCCTATGGTTCGTGAAACCCACTCCGCCGCATGACACTCGCTGGTGCGTAGGAAGATTTTCGTCGCGGGCTGCGACAGCATCGCCTCGGCTTCGTGACCGTAGCGCGTTTCAAGCTGGCTGCGTCCTTGGAAACCAAGGACAACCGGGTTGTTCGATTTCCGGTTCTCGGTGACCGCCGTGTGTAGTTGCGGCAACCGCTGCAAGGTCGCCAATTCATCCAAAACAAACCAGACCTTGCCTGAACTGGTCTGCCCTTGATTCATCAATCGCAGCACCAGCGTGTCGAGCCACAAACTGGTGAGTGGTAAGAGGCGCTGACGCGTTTCGGACGTGCTCGTGAGAAATAACCAACCCTTGCGCTCTTTCGACCACGCCGCCGCACTCCATCGTCCAGCCGCTTCTTTTTCTGAGGGCAGCAATTTAAGGGAGTCGGCAACCATGTTGAGGGATGCCAGCACGCCGCTCCGCTGGGCTGGTGCCTGCGGGTTGATCATCGCGGCGTACTGTGTGCCTTTCACCCGCTGGTCGATCTCTTCCTCATGGCACATCCACCAAGCCATCTCTTCGGGTGTTGGCCTAAAGGTCAGAAGGTGGGCGAAGATTTTCCTTGGCCCTTCGACAAAGAATGGGTTCTCGTTACGACGGTCGGGGAACAGAGACGCAGCCAAGGTCAGTGCCTCTGCTGGATGTAGCAGTTCATCGCCGGGACTCCAGTAGGGCATCCGCTGGTCCAGCGGATTGAGGATCGCGTCGCCGCGCTCGGGCTTGTAGAACTCCGGCGTGTAATCGAGCGCCGGGTCGTAGACGATGGCCGTCTCGCCGCGCTCTTGAATCTGGAGCAGAATCCTTCGGATGAGGGTGCTCTTGCCGGTGCCGGTGTCGCCCATGATAAGGATGTGGTTCGGTTCGATCGCGCGAGGGAGTTTGAGGCTCGGCACCTCGCCGAACAGTCTTTGCTTGAGCGTTCTTTCCGTCAGCTCGAAGCCGATGCCGTCCGAACGATTCCTCCGATTGAACTTCTGCGGCGTCACTAGCTCCGGTCCCTTCAGCCTTCGGCCTTCCTTCCGTGCGCGGGCACGCGCCGCATCCTTTGGGATCGCGACCACAAGACCAACAAGGAACACAGCCAAGCCGCCCCACAGCCCCGGCCTCAGCAAGTCCGTGAGCGTCTGATCTCGATAAATCCAATGGCCTAGGAACTCATGCAGCTTTGCGTTGTCGTATACCCCCTGCTGCCATTCGAGCCGCAGGTCGCCCATCTTCACTGCTTCCTCGGTGAGCGCGAACGTGTTCTCGCCGGATCGCCATTGTCACCGGCACCACCTCATCGTCGAGCGCCAACCGGCTCCCTTTCCGGCCCACCACGTTCAGCGTCTGATAGTGGCCACTCTTCGTGAGGCTTACACTTCTGAGTCCGCTGCGGATGTATGTCTTGAGGTAGAACGCTGCAAGGGCGTCCATACCTCGGCATAGCGGTAGACGCAGACGGCTGCCACACTCACCAACGCCAGAAACATCACCGCGTACGTCCACAAAGGATGCCGATTCGGCCACTCACCCGCGTGCTCGTTGCGCCCCCACTCCTGGCTCATGACTCACCTCCTGTTACTACTGCCGCAAGGCGCTCCTGCGCCTTGCGAAATTTGTCCTGGTCGGCCCGCTCGATCAGCCTTTGCATCTCCTCGCCTGACAGGGTCTCACCCTGGCTCAGTTTGTAGAGCGCATTCAGCAGGATCGTCCGCAACGCCAGCACTTCGGAGAGGATGGTGTGCTCGGTTGCATTTGGCTTGGCTGCCCTGAGCAAACACCTCACGCGCCCATTCGCTGATGGTTTGCCCACCAGCGAGGGCTTCCATCTGGGCGTATTCTTCGTCCGTGACTTTCGTGCTGATGGATTTTGTGCGAAGCGAGGGCATGGGATTCCTCCCAACAAAATCAACAAGTTCCCGTATGGGAACCTAAGGTTGCTGCAAAGCGCCGTGAGGGAACTGGTTCGCGCTAAGCCGCTGGGTTTTCAAGAAGTTCCCGTATAGCAACCAAAGTTGCTATACAGCACCCGTTACGGGGTGACGTGTCCGCAAAACTCCCGGTGCCGAAGGCACCGCTCTTCTCTTGGTCGGCTAAAAGCCGACGACGCGGCCCCTTGGCCGCGTCCGGTTCGACTGCTGCGGCGAAGCAGAAGAGCATCACAGCTCACCGTATTCCAGTGTCAGCGCGTCCCAGGCCATGCGGATTTCGGGAAGCTCCCACGCGCGGCGAAACAACGCTTGGACCGACTTCCACTCCTTCTCGGAGAGGCCGAACGTGATGCCATTCTGGTGGGCACGGAACCAGTAGTCCTTACCTTTGCCTTCCTCAGACGGCGCGACATAGCCCAGGAAATGCTCACCTTCCCAACGGCGCTTTGGGTTGTCCGGGGCGAGCGCAGCAAGCATGGCGCGAAACTCGGTGATTTTCGGATAGCCGTTGATCGGGTACATCGGGCCGCGAGCGCCGGGGAAACTCAGGAGCAGGAAAATGTCGCTGCCCTCTCCGCGATTAAACGAGAGCGTGAAGTCGCCCTCCTTGATGGATGGAATCGGCGGCTGATAGAAGGAGTCTTGACTCGTGGCCTTCGCTCGAAGCGGCTCTTGTGTGAGGCAGTAGTGGCCGCGCGCGGCCAGCCGCCACAGAACCGGCCAGTAGGGACGAAGTGCGCGGTTTACCGCGTCGGCTCCAGGAAGTTTTTCGTCCTCCAGCAGGACATGCAGATTGCGGGCTGCCAGAAAGGTGTCCCACCTTATTGCCGAATCGCTGAGACGTTTGCGAGTCTCGGCTACAGTCCGGCGCACGATCTCTGGGGTAGCGCGCTCCGAGTCCTCTGATCCCCTCGCCTTCGCAGGACGGCACTCGGAAGGAAGATTGTCCGCGTAGTAGGAGTCTCGTGTCGAAGTACGTTCCGTCCGCAGTTCATAAACTGCGAGGAACGCGTCGAGCACCGCGATGAGAGACTCGCTAGAGACAGGGTTGGGGGTCCTGTCGGAATAGGTTTCGAGTCCCTTTTGAACAAAATGCGCGAGCAATATCCACTCGGTTCTCGACAAAATATGTTGAGCTTCTCCCTTTCTGCGAATCTGGAGAAGTGCTTCCGTGGGCTTCTCCATCAGGTCAGCTACCTCGAAGCGGTCCTCGCGGGCGGATTCAAGGAGTTGCTTGGCAATCTCTGAAGTCGAGACACTCTCCCCCGTCTTCGAGGACAGAAGTTCCTTGGCGCGCTCTAGTCGGCTATGCAGGGCGTCGCTGATTCGCAGCGAGAGCGTTTGCGGCTGTAAGGGCCTCTCGGGTTTTTCTGGTTTCTCAGGCATCCGGGATACCTCCATTTTCATCCAGTCCAACCAAAGTCATTACAACTTGACTCTATGTTTGCAAACACAGTATACTGTCGTGCGCAGAAAGTCAAGTTGAACACAACGCCAGGGGGACTCAAGAGGAAGGGCAATGAAACACCGCAGTACCCAACTCGCCGCGCGCAAGAACCCAGACTCGCCAAGAGTGCATGGCTTGCGCCTCTCAGCAAGTTCGTCGTCGGAATCAGCAAGAGAGTTTGAAAACCTGCGAGACCAAGCCGATCCAGCGCCATCCCGGCGACGGACGCTAAAAGACTTTGACTTGCCACTCAGTGACGCGAAGGACGAGGTCGCAGTTGGGATAGTGCGAGAAGCGGCCCAATTCCTCACAGTTCAGGAAGTCGCGCTACGTTTGGGTGTTAGCCGCAATTGGGTCTACAACCATGCGGAGACCCTCGGCGCGTATCATCTCGGGAAATACCTGCGGTTTTCATGGTTCAGAGTCTTAGAGCGATTGGAGAAGTAGCTCGTGCTGCCTGATCGTAGTGATGTTCTACAGAAGACAGGAGGTGCCTTTTGTTGTGCTTGACCCGCAGCGTAAATGTATATACATTTACGGCGGATATGGGACGGCCTCGGAAATCGGAAGATCACAAGCGTAGCAAGCTGTTTCCTCTCAGGCTTTCGCCCCGCGAGACAGAGTTCTTCTCTAGAAAAGCTCGCGACCTGGGAGAATCGGTCGCTTCAATCTTCCGTAACGGAGGCATGCTCTATATCCAAACGAGAGGCAAAGACGGGTCACGAAAACGAAAGGAGAAAAAACAGTGACTCGTCAATCGTATCAGCAGGGCTACATTTCAGAACCAATCCAGACCCGGCAGGGGACTGCTTTCAAGATTCGCTACCGGGTGCGAACACAGAGTGGCAAGTGGCAACACAGGAGAGAAACGCTGTACGGGCTAACTGGACGTAAAGCAGCCCGCGCGGTCTTGGAGCAACGCATCCAGGCAGCTTCAACGGTACGCCCGGGAGTGAGTGCTTTGACGACTCGGGGTTTCGTGGAGACCTACTGGAGACCTTACTTAGACCGCCAGAGAGTGAAGCTCTCGACGCGCGCGACATACGAATCCGCGTTGAAGCTGCACATCCTTCCTGCGTTCGGGGACTCTCCGCTACGGGACGTTATTCCTCTTCAGATCGAGAATTTCGTGCAATCCAAGTTGAAGTCCGGTCTATCTTCCAAGACTGCTCGGAATCTGCTTGTGTTGCTTCAAGGAATTTTCTCACTGGCATTGGATGACGACCTAATCGAGAAGTCTCCGATTCGCGAACGCCACAAGCCGGTCGTGGAACGTGTCGAGAAACCTGTTTGGTCACCGAAACAAGTGAAGCAAATTTTGGAAAATGTGCCGGAGCGTTACGGCGTCTTTTTCCAGGTGCTCGCTCTTACCGGTGTCCGGGCTGGGGAAATTCTCGGTCTGCAATGGAAACATGTTGATCTCACCAAAGAGCAAATGCGGATAGAGCAGAGTCTTTGGCGTGGGCAATTGATAGCGCCGAAGACAAAGGGCAGCATTCGGACGATTAACCTTGGTGCTGTACTTGTTTCAGCATTGAAAAGGCATCGCGAGGCTGCGGAATGTAAGAAACCCAACGACTTCGTCTTCTGCAAGAAAGATGGTTTCCCGTTTGATCCGGACGTGCTTCGGAAGGACGTGTTGTATCCGACTCTCGACAGGCTCGGTATCTCACGTCCCTCAGGTGCATCCGGTTTTCACGCGTTCAGGCATTCGGTCGGAAGCTTAATCAATGCCCAGACGGGAAACCTAAAGCTTGCCCAGAATCTCTTGGGACATTCCACGATCAACATGACAGCGGATGTCTACACCCATGTTTCCAGGGAATCAGAACGCGAGGCAGCACAAGCCGTAGAACGGGCGATCTATGGTGATCTGTTCCCAATCTGTTCCCAAGTCGGGAACGGGAACAAGTCAGCGGCTGCAAACTGAGGTTGGTAAGTGTTACGGCTCGACTCGTAACTAGAAATAAGAAGGGCGCTTAGAGGATTTTCCTCATAAGCGCCCATGGTTGCGGGGGTTGGATTTGAACCAACGACCTTCGGGTTATGAGCCCGACGAGCTACCAGACTGCTCCACCCCGCGCATGCATGATAGCGAAAGCAGGGAGGTACGTCAAACGGCGTCTGGCTCGTCCATTCGCGGTTTGAATATTACATCTGACTTGGTGTAGTTTATCGGTTGGTCGAAAGGCCCAAGGAAACGTTCTGGCCGAGGGGGTACGTCTATGAACCGCCGAGATTTTCTGCGATCTGCGGGCGCTATATCCGCCAGCCTCGCATTCCTGAAACCCGGGCGCCTGCTCGCACAGCCCGCAACCTCTGACAGTTGGCGCACGTTTGAAGTGAAAACGCATGTCGAAATTCTGAATTCTTCAGGGGCGACTCGCATTTGGGTGCCGGCTGCCCTCGTCAGCAGTACGCCCTTCCAGAAGACGCTCTTTAATCGGTTTAACGCCGAAGGCGGCACGGCCTGGATTGTCCAGAGCAGAGCCGACGCACTTGGAATCATCGCTGCGGAATTTCCGGCCGGCGTGAAACCGGTCCTCACGGTCACGAGCCGAGTTGCGACAAAGGATTTTGCGGTTGATTTCTCCGCGCCAGGCAAACAGTCCGAAGTGGACCGCGCGGAGTTGCAGCATTTTCTCCGACCTACAAAACTTTTGCCGACCGACGGCATCGTGAAAGCGACGGCCACCGAAATCACCAGTGGTGCGGAGACTGACCTCGAGAAGGCGCGCGCGATCTATGAATGGATTGTTGATAACACCTTTCGGAATCCCAAAACACCCGGCTGCGGCATCGGCGACATTCGCTTCATGCTGGAGTCCAGGGATCTGGGCGGGAAATGCGCTGATCTCAACGCGCTTTACGTCGGCTTGGCCCGCGCGGCGGGCCTCCCGGCGCGGGACGTCTATGGAGTTCGCATCGCTAAATCGGAACTGGGATACAAAAGCCTCGGCGCGTCGTCGGAAAATATCACCAAGGCACAGCACTGCCGCGCCGAAGTGTACATCGGCGGTTGCGGCTGGGTTCCCGTCGATCCCGCGGATGTGCGCAAAGTTGTGCTCGAAGAACCACCCGGGAATCGGCCGCTGGACGACGAGATGGTGAAAAAGGCGCGTGCGAGGCTATTCGGGTCCTGGGAGATGAATTGGATGGCGTATAACTATGCGCACGATGTTGCGCTTCCCAAATCGGACGGTTCGCCGCTTGGCTTCCTTATGTATCCCCAGTCGGAAACGCCTACCGGAAGGCTCGACAGCCTCGATCCCGATAACTTCAAGTACGAGATCACTTCGAGGGAACTCCCGACTAATAGGTGACCGGAACGAATGTTGTAAAGCAATGACCTGTCATGCGCAGCGATGGTCATCGGCGAAGGATACGTCTGTCACCCTGCCGCAGCGTGACGCCGTCGCGATCCAGTCGTGCAAGCAAGGGCAAAATCACACGCCGCGTGCTTCCGAGCATTTGGCGCAGGTCGCTCACCGTTGAAGGGCCGTGGGTGCGAATGAATTCTTGAATCATGGCCGTGGCGCGTTTCACGTGCTCCGCCGCCATGACTACTTCCTCACTGACCTCAACGGCGTCCCCGGCGTTCAGTAAAAAAGACAAAGCCTGTTGCGAAATCGGATCGGGCGCGAGCTGTGAACGCGAAGGCGGGTCAAACGGCTTGACGGTTAAGGCGACACGCAGTTTGGAACCGGCCGCCTGAAGCTGCACAGACATCGTGGGCCGGTGTGTTGCCCGGCGAATCACTGTTCCGGACTGCACAAACTCGCTCGCGCATAAATCCTTGATCAAAATGTCGAACAGATCACCGGACGGAAGATCCGCTTCGAGACTCGAACGCAGGTCTGTCAGAGACACGCCAGTGCGTTCGGGATGCTCGCGATGCCAGGAATCAATTACAGAGATTGCGTGCTGACGGAGATCTCTCCACTTCACGATATCGGCGACAAAATCTCCGGCGACTGCGACTAAACCATCGGCAACGTGCCTGGAAACGGTTGAGGAGATTTCTTCAACACTGAAACGCGACTTTACCAGCAGCTCGGCTCGCCTGGCGGCGCCTTCGCGCATCAACTGCGAAAGAACATACGCCCGGACATCTACAGGCGCCTTGGCGCGTTCATCGAGAAAGGCCATTCGCGCCTCACTCCGGAACGACGTGTTGCTTGCATCAGCATCGAGCACGATGCCACCGGCCAGAGTGTCTTGTTCGGGCCAGTCGCGCACGACGAAGCGATCGCCCGCAAAGGCGAATGCGGGCGCTTCCAGCCGGAGTTGTGCCAGCGCGCGTTCACCTGCGGCCAACCTCTTGACCGCAAAAAATGCCACGTGCGCAGGCACGTTGCCGCTGCCGTGGTGAACTCTCACTCTCGCATTTTCCTTGAGGGTTCGTTTTGCTCTTGGCGAAATCTCCAGGAGTACGTCGAGGGTCTTGCTCGGCTCGCCGAATTCGGACAGCGTGACCACGTCACCCCGGCGTATATCTTCATGAGGAATTAGATTGGGCAAATTGAGGGCAGTGCGCGTCCCCGGGCCGCTGATTTCGACACGACGATTGTGCGACTCAATACTGCGAATCCGCGCTGTTTTCCCCGACGGCTGGACCACGATATTTTGGCCAGCCCGCAACGGGCCGCCGGTCAAAGTTCCGGTCACGACCGTGCCGATACCTTTGAGGTTGAAAACCCGGTCGACGGGGAGACGCGGTTTACCGATATCCTGAGGTGGAGGCATCTTGGCGAGCACATGAGCGAGCGCAGTTTTCAGTTCATTAAGGCCGCGCCCGGTAACGATAGAGGTCGGGACAATCGGCGAGTCTGAAAAGGGCGTGTTGCGCAGCGTTGCGCGGATCGACTCGATTACGCTCTCTTCGTCCTGCGCGAGGTCGATTTTGGTCACTGCGATCACCGCGCGCGTGACGCCAAGATAAGTGAGAATTTGCAGGTGTTCCTCGGTCTGTGGCATCCAGCCATCGTCCGCCGCGACGATCAAGAGCGCTAAATCGATTGAGCCGACGCCCGCTACCATATTCTTCACAAAATCTTCGTGTCCGGGCACATCGACGATTCCCAGCAGGAAGGATGAAAACGGAGCGACGGGGGAGGGAAGCTCCAAGTGCGCAAATCCGAGGTCTATGGTGATTCCCCTCAATTTCTCTTCCGGCAGGCGGTCTGGGTCCGTGCCCGTCAGGGCTTTGACCAATGCGCTTTTGCCGTGATCCACATGGCCTGCCGTGGCCAGAATGAAGTGATGAACGTTAGACATGATCCGTATACCGCGTACTGAAACCTCTCGCGGACTTTGTTGGATGACCTATCGATTCCGAACTAGGAACACAAAATGCGAATCGCTGCGGTCAATTCCGCATCCTGGCGCGGAAAAATCGTGCGCAGGTCAAGTTTGAATTTGCCGCGTGCGATATATCCGACGATGGGCACGGAATGTTCCCGCATACGGTTGGCTACCTCCTGCGGCTTTAGCGTGCCGTGTGTTAGATCGAGCGTTACTGAATCGAGCACCGAGCGCGGTAATGTACCACCACCTACCTGCGCGCGACCTTCCCCGATGGTGACAGTTATCGGCAATCCATGGAGCGCCGATATGATGTTCTTCGCGCGTGACTGCAGTTCGCCGGTTGACACCCGGAGCATATAGAGGACGGGGACATCTGCGTGGTCTTCGCAACCTTCGCTCTTAACACGCTTGCCCGATGCTGAACTCGAATTCGAAGCGCCGCCACAACTTCTCAAATGCAAATCCACTGTGGTCTCCAGCGCCGAAAGAATCAATTTGTCACATCGCAGCGCGCGGAACAATGGGTCACGCTTGAGTTCGGCAATGCGTTTCGCCTTCCCAGCGATGATCCCCGCCTGTGGGCCGCCGAGTAATTTGTCCCCACTGAAGCAAACCAAATCGACCCCGCGACGTATCACTTCGGCAGGCGTAGGTTCATGTTCCAGACCGGCAATCGATTGCGTTTCGATTACCGCGCCACTTCCGAGGTCTTCGACGAATGGGACTCTTTTCTTGCGCGCCAGCGCTGCGATCTCCTCGGCAAGAGGAGACTCAACGAAGCCGCCCATATAAAAATTGCTGTGATGCACTTTCAAAATCAACGCAGTTTCGCGTGTTATGGCCCGGGCATAATCGTGGAGCGAAGTCTTATTCGTTGTGCCAACTTCTCGAATACGCGCTCCGCTGGTTTCCAGAATTTCAGGAATCCGGAAGCCGCCACCGATTTGGATCAACTCGCCGCGGGAAATGATGACTTCGTTCTTCTGTAACGGTGCTCGCCGAGCTTTGCCACGGGAAACGGGAGTTTGGTCCGTCGTATTGGAATCGCAGAAATATCGCAGGATCAAGACCAGGGCCGCGGCATTGTTGTTCACGACGGTAGCGGCTTCGGCCCCACAAAGCAAGGCGAGGCCTTGTTCCAGGTAGGCAGCTCGCATGCTACGCCCACCGCCTGTAAGACTGTATTCGAGGTTGCTGTAGTTTGACCCGATCTTTGACAAAGTTTCTATGACTGCTGCCCCAAGCGGAGCGCGGCCGAAATTCGTATGGATCAAGATGCCCGTCCCGTTGATCACGGGCTGGATGCGGGAGGCCGCCAACACGCGGAGGGCAACGCGAATGCCAGAGAGCACACCATCGAAGTCGGGAGTCGTCTTTTGTCCGCGAATGGTTTCGAGTTCCCGGCGCACAACGGCAAGAACGACGGGACGCGGGAATCCGGTATCGCCAAGTGCCAGTACGATTTTGTCGACGGATGGAATGCTGCGGAGACCAGACCGTTTCATGGATGAACCCTTATCCTTGGTTTGGCAGACCGCACGATCTGGCCGATGAGCGCTGCGCAGGGAGCATGGAAGCGTTCCAGAAGTTTCAACACCCCGCTCAAATTCTTGCGCGGAACGCAGAGCAATAAGCCACCGCTCGTTTGAGCGTCTGTGAGTAGGGTTTTCTGAAGATCGGTTGCTCCGTTCCAATCCGTGAATTTATTCGCATAAGCGAGATTGTCCCGGCTGCCGCCGGGGATGCAATCTTCGGCAATTAGTTTGAAAACCTCGCTGCTGATGGCGGGTACAGCGGTTGCGGAAATTTCCGCGCCAACTTCGCTGGCGCGGCACACCGAACCCAGATGGCCGAGCAATCCAAACCCGGTCACGTCTACCGCGGCTTTGAGAAGGCCTCGCTCGGCAAGTTCCGGCCCGACGGTGTTTAGATTCGTCATCATGTCAATCGCCGCTCGTTCAATCTTGCGGTTGGTCAGCCCGCGTTTGATGCCTGTGGTGATAATACCTGTGCCGAGTGGTTTCGTCAGGATCAGCACGTCGCCCGGACGAGCATTGGCGTTCGTCAGCATGTGGCGCGGCGACACCAGGCCCGTGACGGCAAGACCGTAGATCGGTTCAGGGTTTCGGATTGTATGGCCACCAATCAAATTGCATTTCGCTTCGTTGATTTTCGCGACGCCACCGCGAAGGATCAAATTAATGACACGGGCTGGCACTGAGTCTGTCGGTATCCCCAGGATATTTAGCGCGGTCAGCGGACGGCCCCCCATCGCATAAACGTCGGACAACGCATTGGCGGCCGCGATCTGCCCGTAGGCAAACGGGTTGTCGACAATCGGCGTAAAGAAATCAATTGTTTGCACCAGCGCACGATCGCGGTCGATGCGATACACCCCTGCATCGTCTCCGTTGGCGGTGCCAACCAGAACTTTATTGCTGCCCAAAATCGGTAGCTGACGCAGAACCTGCGTCAGAGCCTGTTGGCTGAGTTTGGAAGCTCAACCGGCGCAGGACGACAGCGCGGTCAATTTGAAAATCTGTTCGCGCGACATGGGCGATCACCTCCTTTGGAGAAATCCCGGAATAATGCTTTCGAAGATGAAATAAGTTGGCGGAGAGGGTAGGAATCGAACCTACCCCCCGGCACATTGTGCCGGGGCAGCGGTTTTGAAGACCGCGACGACCACCAGGTACGCGTCACTCTCCAGGCGAAGCATGACCTTAGCTTTCTTTATAATCCGAACCTCTTCCATCAGCTCACTTTGCGGCGGAAGGGCTTGGCAGGAGACGCCCCTTCCTTCCCGGTCAAACATATTGCCACAGAAAGATATCAGCCCTGCCATTCTGAGCAAAATGAGCAGTCATAAGGCGCAGGACTACATTTTCATAAGAACTTCTCAGGATGAATTGCGGGTGTCGGAAACCAAGATTGTGTCTGTTGAAACGGGTGCCGGCCCCAACCGCTGGCACGGCATCACCCAATTTCGCTATGGCAAATCTTGTATTGGACTAACGGTGGTCCCGTCGCGGGTAAATTCGAATTGCAGGGTCCAACTACTCAAGACGCCCCGGTTGCCGATCTTTGGCGGCTTGAAGTTCCAAAGCTGCGCAGCTTCCAGAGCCGCTCGTGCGAAGTATTTGCTCGGTCCAGGCGACGCGAGTTCTGCATCCTCCACGTTGCCTGACCGGTCGACATTCAATTTGACGCGGACCTTCACCGTGCCTCGAATGGAGTCTCTCGCGGACTGGAGCACTTCAGGCATGACTTGGTGAGCGACCTCGCCGTGGATAGGGACTCCCACCGGGAATCTAGCCGCTGTGTTTGTTTCTTGTTCATGAATCGTCTCGGGGTGAGCCAAGGCCGGAACTGGAACAGGCGCTCCGGGTTTCCGCTCTTCCTCAGCGATGCTCGGCCTGGATGCCTTTGTGGGAGGTTTCTGAGCCGAAGTCGCTGTCTGTTTCGGTGCGGCCGGAACGAGCAGTTGCTCACTTGTGTCCGTAGGAACTTGAAGAGTATCTGTGTGGCGGCGCAATAATTTCGGCGTTGCCAGAATTGCGGCCAACACCAACACGAATCCGGCCGCGATAGGCACACCGTAATTGCGGCGCTTCACAATGGGCCTTGACGGTCGGGCCGCGGGCTGTGGCACAGGTAACAGTGTCTGGGGCTGCGGTACTAGAACGCGGCCCTCCAACCGAGCCGCGATTTGGGCAACCGTCCATCGGCCATGAGGGTGGCGGTTCAGGCAGTGACGCGCTATATCCAGAAAGGGCTCCGGCAACGTCTGCGGAATTAACGGATCCTGTTCTTCCGCCGTTCGCAAAACTGGCAGTTTTTGTGTCAGAGTCTCGACGAGCGTCATCCCCAGCGACCAAACGTCTCCCGCGGGTGATAGCGGTTGGGGCTCCGGGACAATGCCACGGGAAAATTCGGGCGGATCGTATGCATCCTGATCATTCCGGCTATCGAGAGATTCCCCTGCGCGGCGAAGCCCCTCGCTCGATACCTTCAGCTCGTCGCCGCTGGCCATGATGTTGGCCGGTTTGAGATGGCCATGCACAAAACCTTTGCCGTGAAGGTAAGCGAGGACGTCCAGGATGGATTCGAGCGTCATACGTGCTTCGGCGGGCGTGAGCGCACGGTCGGGAAGGACCTGCGCAAGATTCTCCTCGGCGCATTCCATTACGACATAGAGAAGTGGCGCACCGCCAAGCTCGCAGCGCCCCATTTCGTAAATTGGAATCAGGTGAGGATGAGACAGTTCAGATGCCTGTCGCCAACGCGAAAGCTGAATTTCTTCATTTTCTGGAGCCGCAGGAGTCAGTTTTATGGCAGCTTTTACAAGCCGTTCCCCTTCGTGGCGCTCTGTGAGGAAGACCCCGCAGTGTTCGGATCCGCCCAGGAATCGAAGCAGCGGGAACTCTCCGCCCACGACTTGACCTTCCCATTGTTTCCATTTGTCGGACATGATTCGACCTTGACGAGGGATAGGCTAGGGAGACTTCGCTATTGTATCCAACTGCCTTGTTCAAGGTGTCAACCGAATCTGAGTAAAGTGCCCAGGAGGATACGACGAGAGCGTGGGCCGGAGTGCGATGTGCTGGGCACGAATCGGTGGGCGGTCGGGGGAACATCCCGGACACGCATCTGGGCCATATTCTAAGAAGACCGTTTCTCAGGCGGACTCATTTTGTAAGGTTCATTTGAAGGTTCGTGACACCCATAGTACCCTCCACCGGGAGGACAGTTTGCAATGCCAATACCTCCTGACGCTCCCGCGGATGCGTATAGATTAGCCTGGGAAGCACTGCTTGCCCTCAGTGTCTTCTATATTTTGGTGAGTATTGCACTCCGCTGGCGGGCTCAACGTCCGGTTCGTGTGACGCGATATGAACCACCACAGGGAATTACGCCAGCAGTTGCTGCATTTTTGAACGAGGGCGGGCGATACGAGCGACCCTTTGCCGCCGCTCTTGTTTCGCTCGCCGCCAAGAACTATATACAGATTCTACAAACTCCTGTCTGGGTCACTCTGGAGAAACTGAGGACTGGTGATGCACAACTTCCCCCAGACGAATCCGTCGTTCTTTCTTCACTTTTCCCAAGTGATGATATCAATTCCTATTCGTTCAGCGGCCGCGATAGCGACAGACTCTTTGCGGCCTACAGACTTTTCCGTGCCACTCTACGCGAAATGATGACCGCGGAATTTGTCTCAAGTCATGTCGGTATCTGGGCCCTCGGCCTTGCGTATTCAGTAACCGTACTTGCGCTAATTGCAATCTCGATGCCTAAATTCGGAAACGGCCTGCAGCTTGGATCCATCGGATTTATGGGTATTTTGATTTTTTTTGGAGGCACTTGCTTTATTGCGGCGCTGC
The DNA here is from genome assembly GCA_963705015.1 of Terriglobia bacterium. Lineage (GTDB taxonomy): Bacteria > Acidobacteriota > Terriglobia > Acidiferrales > UBA7541 > Palsa-360. Next base: position 1,040,315 of record CAVPIN010000002.1, on the reverse strand, counting down.
GGGTTTGGCCCGCGACCATGCTAAAACTCACTTCATTTATGCCGGGAACCAGTCGCCCCAAATCCCCGCTCACGTGGAACGACGGAATTCCTATTTTGCTAACAATCTATGCCCTCGTTGGTTTTATGTTTCTGGCAGTCCTTAGCTCCACGAAATTCGCATTTGTTGCGGTGGCTGTTGTCGCGATAAATGTATTCGCCCGCTATTTCTTGAATGCGCCGACGAGCTCCGGCCGAATGGTGCTGACCGAATTGCGATCATTTCGTGAATTCCTCTCCCGGACAGATGCAGATCGACTGAATCACGAAAACGAGCCAGGAAAAACCCCACAAAAACTTGAACCATTTATCGCGTATGCAGTAGCTCTTGGCGTCGAACGTGGATGGGGCGAAGAGTTTGTGGGAAACCTTCTCGAAATGCTACAGGTCAACCAAGCTTACAGCCCGCCTGGAAGCCTTTCCGTCCCGGACAGCCGCCCCACTGATTTGAATCTTTTTGACCGAAAGAGATAGTGTTGCGATGACCCATTGAGACCGCCTCCTTTCTCGAGAGTTGGCCTGTCCACATCGTGTCGAAGGGAACTGCATCATTTGCAAATTCATTGTGTCCGACGCAGGAGAAGCGTACGATGTGCCAGCCGACGGTCAAAATCGGAAATCCTGATTCAAATAGAAATTGCTGCTAATAATGGAAATACCGCGCCGCTGGAGGCAAAAATGACGATGGGAAACCGCAAGCGCATTCTGGGGTTGATTACCGTGGTCCCGCTGTTCTGTCTTGCGTGGCTCGTGACGACGGAAATGCGCAGCGCTGCGGCGCCGGGCACCGCCGATTACATTGATGGCGTCGTCACAAGCTCGAAAGGGCCCGAAGCAGGCGTATGGGTGATCGCCGAAACCACGGAACTGCCGACAAAGTATGCCAAGATCGTCGTGACGGACGATCAGGGACGCTACGCGTTGCCCGAACTACCAAAGGCGACGTATGAAGTGTTCGTTAGAGGCTATGGCCTGGTGGATTCGGCCCGCGTCAAAGCAAAGCCAGGCGCACACCTCGACCTCAAAGCCGTTGTGGCTCCTGATGGCCGGGCAGCCGCGCAAATCTACCCGCCCAATTACTGGTTGAGCCTTGCAAAAATCCCGAGCGGCAAGCTACCCCCGGAAGAAGTGGCTGGAAGAATTAAGGCTTGTTTGAATTGTCACCAGATTGGCGACAAGGCCACCCGCACGATTCCCGCAGCCACTAAGAACCTCGGTTCGTTCAAGACCAGTCTGGAGGCATGGGATCGCCGGACGAAATCGGGGCCGGTAGGCGCCAGCATGGGAGGCGCCTTTCTTACGCTTGGGGAGCAGCGCTCGCTCTTCGCAGATTGGACGGACCGCATTGCCGCAGGCGAATACCCGAAGGAAGCCCCGCCACGTCCGAGCGGCGTCGAGCGCAACATTGTGCTCACGTTGTGGGACTGGGGGACGCCAACGAATTATATGCACGATGAAGCAGCAAGCGACTTGCGGAATCCCATGGTGAATCCGCATGGGCCTGTGTACGGTGTCCAAAGCAGCGGCAACTCGCTGGTGTGGTTAGACCCCACCAAGAACATGACCACCGAGATCAAGATTCCTTCGAAGGCGGAGCCGATCGGGTCCATGACCATGCCCTCGCCTTACTGGGGCGAGGAAAACATCTGGCTGGCGGCCAGTCAGCCGCGCAGTTCGGCGGTGGACCAGATGGGACGTGTCTGGTTCGCCAGCAGGAATCGCGGCGGCGACAGCGCGGGGGATGGAGGCAAACAGCCGGACTTTTGCAAGGCGGATTCCAAAAACAAATTTGCCGAGTACTTTCCCATGGACCATGGCACCAAGCAAGTGGGGGTGTACGATCCGGAGAAGAGGGAAGTTTCAGAGATCGACACGTGCTTTACGACAGACCACAACGAATTCGCTTCTGACGGCAGCCTATTCTTCGGACAGACTGGCTCAATAGGTTGGGTCAACACGGCGACGTGGGACAAAACTCATAATGATGAACTCTCGCAGGGTTGGATTCCGGCGGTGCTGGACACCAATGGTGACGGAAAAATCACAAAACCCTGGACCGAGCCGAACGAGCCGATCGATCCCAAGAAGGATCACCGGATCACCTTCGGCTGCTATTCCATTTCTGTCAGTCCGGCAGATGGTAGTGTGTGGTGTTCAGGGATCGGTCTGGATGAAAAAACTCTGGTGCGCATAGAGAGAGGCCCCAATCCCCCCGAAACCAGTAAAGCTGAGGTTTACACGCCGCCGATGAAAGACCCACCGCTATTTAGCGCGGGGGGTGTTTCCGTGGATAGCAATGGCGTCGTTTGGCAGAATTGGCGCGCGACCGACTACGTAACCGCCTTCGATCGCCGTAAGTGCAAGGTTCTGAACGGGCCGACGGCAACCGGCCAGCACTGCCCCGAGGGCTGGACGATCTACCGGAAGCCGGGTCCGACGTTTCAGGGTGTGCAGGGCATGAATTCTGATATGAACTATCTTATCTTCGTTGATCGGCACGGTGTGTTGGGCCTGGGGAACGATATACCGATGACGGGAGCCGTTAATTCCGATTCTGTGGTGGCATTGATTCCGAAAACGGGCCAGTTCGTAACGATCCGCATTCCATATCCGATGGGGTATTACACCCGGTCGATGCAGGGGCGGATCGACGACCCGAAAGCTGGGTGGAAAGGCCGCGGCTTCTGGACCAGTTACAATCCGAATACCCCCTGGCACATGGAAGGTGGCAAGGGCACCAGGGACAAAGTTGTGAAGGTTCAGATGCGTCCCGATCCCCTGGCGAAGTAAGCGAGTGCGCCCAAAATAGACGCAACAAGAAAAGAACATGCCCTGGCACACACGCCAGGGCATGCTCCCGCAATCAAAGCAGAGTTAAGAGCTAGAGCTTTGAAGCAGTCCCATCGTTTTGGTTCGTTACCCAAATAAATATTCCATCAAAGGCCACCCCTTGAGGGCCTGAACCTACGGAGTAGGTGCCCACAAGCGAACCATCGCTGGCTCGAAGTTCAGTGACGCTGTTGCTGGACGCGTTGGCCACCCAAATGTTAGCCCCGTCAAAGGCTATCCCGATGGGGGTGGCACCGGCAGAGAAGGAGTTGATTACGCTCCCATTACTTGCCTGAATCTCTGTTACGCTACTGCCGGAAGTATTCGTCACCCAAATGTTGGTGCCGTCAAAGGCCACGCCTGAAGGACCCGCGCCGACACTATAGGTTCCAACCACGCCGCCATCGCTGGCTCGAACCTTGGTGACGTTGCTGCTTCCAGAGTTAGCCACCCAGATGTTCGTGCCATCGAAGGCCACGCCAATCGGACTGGTCCCGACGGCAATCGTGCCAAGAAGTGAACCGTCGGTGGCTCTGAGCCGGGTGAGGGTGTTGCTGGCTTTGTTTGCCACCCATATGCTCGAGCCGTCGAAGGCTACGCCATTGGGATTATTCCCTGTATTGAATGTGCCAAGATTGCCGCCGTTGAAGGCCTGCAGTTCGCTGATGGTGTTGTCGCCAGAGTTGGTTACCCACATGTTGGAACCATCAAAGACGATGCCAGAGGGATTGTTTCCAACGTAGTACGAAGACATGTACGCGCCGTCGCTGGCTCGCAGCTTCGTGACGTTGCCGCTGCCATTGTTTACGATCCAGATGAAGGACCCGTCAAAGGCCACGGCAACGGGAGTTGTACCGTTTGGCACATTGATAGCAGGTGCGGTCTGACTGGCCTGGTACCAATGCAAAGTCGCGATTTGTAATCGGTTAAGTCCTGGCGGCCCCGGAGGTCCTGGCACGCCCTGCGCACCTGTCGGACCCGTTGGGCCCTGGACGCCGACCGCGCCTGCTGGTCCCATAGGACCTTGTGGTCCGGCTGCTCCCGCTGGTCCGGCTGCTCCTGCTGGCCCGTCTGCTCCTGCTGGTCCTGCTGGTCCCGTTGCCCCTTTTGCTCCGGCTGGCCCTGCTGGTCCTGCTGCTCCTGCTGGGCCCGCTGGTCCTGCTGGTCCGGCTGGCCCTGGAGGTCCTTGAGCGCCGCTTCCGCCTCCGCTGGTCCCAGACTGTAGAATCACGTGAAGATCATTGTCGCCCCTCACTACATTTACGGTCTGTGTGACCGGGTACCAGTTGGAGTTCGGTACGTAGACTTTCACCACATGCGTTCCCGTGTGTAGGTCTACGCTCAGGGGCGTGACCCTCGTCATTTCCTTCCCGTCCACATCTACATGCGCGCCGGATGGATTGGACGAAATATCCAGATGGGTGTCCTGCGCGCGGAGGTTTCCCCACGTGCCCGCCCAAAGCATGATGAATACTACAGCGAACATTCCGGAAAGTGGCTTTCGGTCATGCATAATCTAATCGCTCCCTTTCCTGCGGAAACTACCCCGGATCGGTTACTATCCAGTCGGAAACAAGCGCAAGCTACCTGCCAAATTCGGCTCTCCATTCATAACTGCCATCGCTTCAATAGGTTGCGTGGCGAAAGCCCCTTGCAGGCGCCGGGGAAAGGGAGGTCTGTTTTGGGGGGCGCGGATAGAAAAGTGTCAAATCAGCCAGCAAGATAAGTACTGCAACTTAGCTCTCACCGCGCTCAATTGTTTACTTATAAGTAATAGTGAGAGGTTGCCTCAGCCCTCGAACGATCCAGCGCCAGGGGTGCCGCCATCCAACGGAATTTCGCGATTCCGTTTCTGGAACGAATGGCGTGATGAGCAAATCTCAATGCGCGTGCGGTGCGGAAAACCGGGTCGTCAGCCAGGCGAAAACAGGCCCCAGTGCATTCATGGAGACAGCGGCCCCCAGGGAAGCGAAGGGATCATGCGGGATCGGTCCGAAGCCTCCGAATACCGTCGCAAAGTAGGAGGCGAAGCCGAAGAACATACCGGGAACAAATCCCAACCCCGGCAGCCGGCCGAGCAGCATCATGGCACCGTTCAGGCAGAAGAGAATAACCATCTGTGCCCCGATCAGTGAATGGCCGCTGAAGAATTTCGACGCTGCCGTGAAGCCCAGCACGATGAGGCAAGCTGCAAGGGAGCCAATCGGCATGACCGGCCAGATGCGCTTTAGATTTTCCTTGTTGGGCCCGCCCATGGCGAAGGTCCCAGCCCAGCCAATAAAGATGGCCCATGGGGGTAAATTCAATGGCGGCAAAGAGATGATAATCGTCGATACTGCCAGCAGTGAGGCAACGACTTCTACGGGTGGCTTCTTCATGAGGATCCTCAGACGCGGTGTTCTTGAGAGTTTTGATGACGAATGATTTTGCAGGTGTGGTTTGTGACCACCGTAATCCTTCCCTGTTTGATGACCCAGGAGCGTGACGGGATATCGAGCAAAGCGTCGGCGACCTGGAAGGTATCCAAGATGACCAGATCAGCGCGCTTACCTATTTCAATGCCGTACTCCTCGCCGATGCCGATGGATCGTGCGGCGTTGCTGGTGCCCATTTCCAGAATGGCCGCCTGCTGATCCTCGGTGCCAAACTGGACGACGTGAGCCAACATATTGCCGATCAGTAGCATGTCGGCCTTACCGAAAGGGGTGAAGGCATTCCGAATGTTGTTGGACGAATACGCGACATTGACCCCGCCCGCATGCAATGAGCGTACCGGCGCGAGGCCCCGTCGAGGATTTTTCAAATCCTTGCGCCCACTAAGATAGAGGTCGGTCGCTGGCAGGGTAACAACGGAAATATCCGCCTTGCACAATAATTCAATGATGGGCTTGAGTTCTTCCGGATCAAGAGCGGCGAGACTCGTAACATGACCCAGAGAAACCCGTCCCTGATAGCCAGTCTCGATAGTTTTTCGCGCTATATAGGCCGCGGCTGTAAATCGAGGATCGGTGGCCTCATCCGAAAAGTCGGCATGCATGTCCACATGAGCATCAAATTTTCGCGCCATGGCGAAGACCATGTCGATATGCTGACGGGTCTCGTCCCAACTCTTTTCATTATACGGACAGCCGCCGACGACATCTGCTCCCATAGTCATGGCTTCCGCCATCAGGTCGTGGGCGCCGGGTGATTTGAGAATTCCCTCCTGGGGAAAGGCGACGATTTGCAGATCAAGCAGATCCTTGTATTCTTCCCGCAGTTCGAGAAGCGTTTCAACTCCGATTAAACCCTGAATCAGATCCACATCGGGATGGGCGCGAATGGCGATCGTGCCGTTTTGTACGGCCATATCCAAGACGCGCCTTGACCGCTCCAGAACATCCTTGCGTTCCTGGTGAGACTTAAGAATTCCCGTGATTTGAATGGCTTCTTCCAGCGTGCCTTGCGTCGCGGGCATGCGCCGGTGGAAGAAGGCCTTTTCCAGGTGCAAATGCGGTTCCACAAAGCCCGGAAGGATGATGCGGCCCGCCGCGTCGATCACCTCTTTTGCATTAACCTTTGCATTTTCTGCAATCAGTGAAATTTGTCCGTCCTTGATACCGATATCCATCAACGGACGCGAATCGGAAATTCGCACCTGCCTAACTAGTAGATCCACATCCATCCCAAGATCCTCCGCTGAAGACTGTCCACAATCGTCTTTTTGGGGTCATCTTGCAAGCACGATCTATGCTGCCGCTCGACTCTTGAACTGCTTTCACGACTTTTCAAATTTAGGATTCCGATGTGTGAAGACGGACTGAAACCTGGCATTTCATGTGCCAAGGAACGCGGGCGAATCCGCTTGACACCAGAGAAAGGCGGGCATACGTTTCTCGCGGAGTAGAGTTGAGTTTCCTGAGCCAGCGCTATCTGCGGTTTCGATTTTCATTGGCCATGCGGAAACTACTTCAGGGAGGCTGCATTGAGCAAGCGCTTGCGTGACGACCCCGATACAGATCATTCGAGGCGCGGGTTTTTCGGACGTTTGGGGGCCGCCGGGCTCGCCGCCGCGGCGGTACCGTCACTGCTTACGGGTGACGTCGCCGCGGTGGAAACGGGTTCAAAGACGCCGACGAATGTGACCGGCATCGCGCAGGTGCGGCTGCGAGGCAAAACGGGCCTTTGGAGCGTGGAGATCCAAGACGCACGAATCCGCCGGATCTCCCAACGGCCACTGACCGGACCGACTGTGATCAACGGTGAGGGCAGGTTGCTCACTGAAGGTCTGGTTGAGCATCACCTTCACATGGAGAAGGCCCTTACAGAGGATCGCTTGAAGTGGGATGAAGCAACTCTGAAGGCGGATCAGCAGAACTACGATGACACCCAGTTCCGGGGCTTCATATTTTTCCGGGAAAACATGCTCAGCAAGGCGACGTTCACAGAGGACGATGTCTTTGAGCGAGCGATGCGGATGGCCAGGATGGAGTCCAGCACTGGGACCACGGCGATCCGAAGCCACGCCGTGGTTGACGAGGAACGCGGCCTGAACTGCGTGAAGGGATTAATAAGAGCTCGGCAGGCCATGCGGTCTTTCATGGACCTGCAGATCTCCATTTATCCGCAGGACAACTCGAGGCGAAGTATTTTGTCGCAGCGCCCGCAGGTGGTCGATCTGGTCCGCAGCGGCATGAAAGCGGGCGCCGACGGGGTGGGCGGACTGCCCGAGCTCGACTGGGACAATGCTACCGACTATATCGATCTCGTCTTTCGTTTGGCGACCGAGTCCGGCGGCTTCGTCGAGATGCACATTGACCAGCTTGAAGCTGCGCGCGCGAACAAGTTCACTCATCCGATCATCGTGGCCAAGACGCGCCAGTACGGCATGCAAGGCCGGGTGACGGCCGCTCATTCTTACTCTCTGGCGTTCCAACCCCCGGAGCGTGTCCTGCCGGTGCTCGATCAGATGCGGGATGCTGGGGTGGACCTCACTTGTTCCGCGGATACTTATGGAAAGGAACGCGTGCAGATCCCGCGCTCGCATGGCGTGCTGGTGGCGATCCACAGCGACAACGTGCGAGATCCGCTGATACGGGGCGGAAGTGGGAACCTCATCGAATTGGCGGACATCTACCGTCGCCAGATGGGGATCAATTCCGACGATGGCCTGGACGCCATCTTTGACCTGATCACCACATGCCCAGGAAAAGGGATGGGCCTTAAGGATTACGGCTTGCACGAGGGCGGGCGCGCCGACCTGGTCCTTTGGGACGCCGACTCAGCCCCTCACGTCATCTTGCACAGGGCGAGGCCAATCTACGTGCTCAAAGGAGGGAAGGTTGTCGTCCAGAATAGTCCCGATGCGAACGCGTCTGCTTCACACCCTACTGGATAACGTCCACAAGCTCCAGGCGGGGAATAACCGGGCGAGCGAATCACGTTTCTTAACCCAAGTCCGAGCTTGACGCGAACAGCTATCGGGCGCGACGTTTCATCTTTTTGGCCGCCTTCCGCTGCGCCTTCAAGTATTTCTTCGTTGCTTTCCGCTGTTGTTCGGCTGCCCTTTTGTCCGCCTCCCGGGACTTGCGCGCGTATTCTGCAACACCGGTACCTTGAGCTTTAGCCGACATCGGCCATGAAGCACTCAAGGTGACCAGCAGCGTGAAAGCAGCAATTCGGTTCGTGCGGAATCTTGTTTTTACTTTCAAAACTGCACCCTGCGTTCAGACATCGTGCTCTTCAGATTTTCCTAATAGGGCGTGGAACTTTACTTAACAACTTGAAACGCGCGCCAAGGTGGAACGCCCCGAATGCGTTGGAACCCGATACTATTGCTCCGCCGTGGCGGATAGCATTTGGACCGCGCGAAGGATTTGGTCCGGCTTGATTGGTTTGGCCATATACAAGACGGCGCCCAAGTCATGGCCAGTCTTGTAGTCTTCCGGCGTATCCCGCGATGTTAAGAAAATCACGGGAATGTTTTTTAGTCGTTCATCTTCCTTCACAATTCGACATACGTCATAACCGGAAATTCCAGACATCATCACATCCAGGATCAAGACGGCAGGCGTAATTTCGCCTAACATTTTGAGCGCTTCCTCTCCACTGGATGCTGTTTTCACGAGATAGTCATGGGGGGTGAGTTTTGCTTCGATTAAACGTAGGACCATTCGGTCGTCGTCTACCGCCAGGACGATTAGATCTGATCTGAAGCGTGGCTTCATTTTAACCGTCATAATTGCGCAAACTCCCTCGAAAACCCCGGCGTGAGCGGGCCTTCTTGTAAATGAGCAGGAGAGCACGCATGTTATTCATATTCGGGCTTCCAACGAAACTGCAATGCGAGAAGAAAGTTGCCCTGATTCCATTGTAGGCACTCGTCTAATCAGTTGCAATACGCTGATCGGACCGGAGTGCAATGGACTGTGGAACCTTCTCCGCTAGTCCTCAGAGCCACTTAGTTATCGGGATGTTGCACGAACCCCAAAATACAAATTCGGGAATCCGTCGATCGGAAGGTATCGCGCGGGACTCGCATTAACCGAACTCACTACAAGCACATCATCAATGAATGTGTGAGATCCCGATTCCCAGCTACTGGTACTCCCGCCACGCGCACCTCAGCAGGTGATTTGTCGCCGGGACGATAGAGACTTGAATCACAGAAGATCGAATTCTAATACCCATATGTTCAAATGCGCGTTTGGGATGGCAGAATAAGGCAGGCGGTTTGGACCAGGACACTGTCCGAATGGCCTTTTTCTGGAGGTAAAAATTATGGTGTGCTCGAATTGCGGTAGAGAAATTAGCGAATCTTTCAACTATTGTTCCTCCTGCGGCAGCCGGCAACACCAGCGGGCTTCCCATAAGAAACTGACGCTTTCCGCCACTGACTCCAAGCTCGGCGGCGTGTGCGGAGGCATCGCGGAATATCTGGACGTCGATCCCACGATCGTGAGACTGATCTGGGTAGCACTGTCTGTGGTGCCCGGCGGGCTGGTGGGCGGGGCTCTAGCTTACCTGCTCGCGTGGATTATTATCCCGAAGGCCACTGTTTTGGCATCCACCGGGGCAGACTCGGTTCAGGCGCAACCGTCCGCAAAAGCGGGCTGAAACTCTTGCGCACGGGCTGTCCACGCTGGTGAGAGGCGGCTGAAGATTGTTGTGTGTCAGGGCAGCCTGCGGTAGGCCGCCGTGCCGATCGACCTGTAAACCCCATCCAAGCGGGCACCGGAAAGTAAAGACGGACAATAAGGGTTTATCTGAGAAGAGGTCGCATAAGCATGCCAATCAGAGGTAGCCGAAGACCCCCCGGGCCGAAAGGTCCGCCCATCATTGGCATGGCGCTAAAGATCCGCCACGATCCGCTAAACACATTGCGGACTTTCGCGCGGGAGTACGGCGACATCGTTGTCTTCTACGTCATGACGCAGGAGCGCATCCTGCTGAACCATCCCGACTTCATCGAACAAGTCCTGGTGATCCAGCAGGACAAGTTTCACAAGAGCGAACTCACGCGGAGAATCACCGGGCGCATGCTCGGGCAGGGATTGCTGACCAGCGAGGGCGAGTTCTGGAGGCGGCAACGGCGGCTCGTACAGCCGGCATTTCATCGCAGCCGCATCAATGAGTACGGCGCGACGATGCGCGAAATCGCGCAAGCGCACATCAGCGGCTGGCGTGATGGCGAAGTGCGCGACCTAGCGCAGGAAATGACGGCGCTTACGCTCGACAACGCGGTCAGCACGCTTTTCAGCACGGCGCTTCCGGGCGAGGCGCAACAGGTGGGCCGGGCGATGACTTTCCTGATGCGCTATTCGCTCGCCAGGCAGAGATTGCCGATCCGGATTCCGGAGAATTGGCCCACGCCGAAAAACCGGCGCGCGAATCGCGACCTTGCGTTCATGGATTCGCTCGTTTATCGAATGATCGAGGAGCGGAAGTCGCAGAAGAGTTCCCATCGCCGCGAGGATTTGCTCTCCCTGCTGATGAGCGCGATGGACGAAGACGGCAGTCACATGACGCAAAAGCAGCTTCACGATGAGGCCATGACGCTCTTCATCGCGGGCCATGAGACAACCGCGCAGATGCTGGCTTGGACGTGGTATGCGCTGAGCGAGAATCCGCAGGCGGAAGCGCGGCTGCAGGAAGAGCTTGACCGTGTCCTGGGCGGACGTCCACCAGAAGCCGCGGACTTTGCGTGCTTGCCCTATCTGCAAGCGGTGATGAGCGAAATTCTGCGCCTCTACCCGCCGGCGTATATCACGGCGCGCGAAGTGATCGAGCCGTGCCAGATCGGCGGATACGAATTTCTTCCAGGATCGACGATCCTTTTTTCGCAGTGGGTGATGCATCGCGACCCGCGCTACTTCGACGATCCGGATACGTTTCGTCCCGAGCGATGGATGGAGGGTCTGGCGAATCGACTGCCCGCGGGCGCTTACTATCCGTTTGGGGACGGGCCGCGGCGCTGCATCGGGCAGGGATTTGCTCAGCTGGAAGCCGCGATTGCGATCGGCACGCTCGCGCAGCGTTTTCGTTTTCGATTAGTGCCTGGGCATCCTGTGGAAGCGGAGCCGCTCGTCACGCTACGTCCTCGACACGGGATTCGAATGACACTGCACGCGCGGAAATGAGAAGCGGCGGAGCATCGAACCTGCGGACGTCATCAGCCCAAACAAACGAAAAGCAAGGCTGCGCCTCACTCTCAAGGTTTATTCTAAGGACTAAGCCCAGCCGAACTTAGAGATGGCTGATCACCGCCGTACTCCGGGATGTTCCTTTGGAAAACGCGAAAAACATGATCATACCCAACGACATGTTCTTGCCCGTCGGGCCCCTTCTCCAGAGTTTCAGGGTTTCTGCCTAATATGGCGATCGCTTGGGCGCGATCCGCGATCAACACCATGGTCGCTTCGTACAATTTATCGCCGATCTTGATTCGCACGCGGGGATCGCGGGCCACGTCCGATGTCCAAGACTTGTCGTGTGGAAACTGCAGGTCCATTCGATCCTGGTGCGAACGGATGTAGAGCTGGCCGTCGCGAACGGAGGGTATCGTCCGGACCGAATGCGGAATGAAATAGGGCGTTTGCGTTTCCACCAGGACGGTGTTAATACTGCGTCCGGGGTGCTCCACTTTATCGACGAACGACCAATCCGTGACTGGTGTGGTGACGACTTCGCCTTTCAGCCATAAGCCGGGCCGGGCGATCATGTTGTGAGCGCGGAGTTGGTTCAAATCGAGGTATTGCGGCTCGAGACCGGTCAGGCGGAGCGTAAAGAGCGTCAGGGCCAGGATAACTACGATGATTACGATGCTTGCTTTTAATATTTTCATTTTTCTGCTCCCCGCTCAGCCAGGGTGCGCAGGAATGATGCTACACCCGCGACGAGCGCGATGCCAAAAATTCGTTTCAACATGCGGGTACTGATGCCAAGTGCGTCCCGTTGTCGGTCGGCTTAATTTTCGCGCGACCGACACGTCATGTCATTCTTCACACTGAGTAGCTTGACTTCGGGCTCGCGGGGTTTTAATCTCTGCGCCAAAGGGTAAGGAGCACCTTCATATGATGAGGTCAACCACCATGAAAAGATACTTCTGCGGGCGAAGCAACCTGTGGCTATTGCTGGGGCTATTATTCGTAGCCATGCCCCTGGCGGCGGCTACGGCCCGGATCTATGTGACCAACAGAGCCGGAACCACCATTTCTGTGATCGACCCTGCGACGAACAAGGTCGTGAATGTGATCCGAGGCATTGAGTCGCCCGAAGTGGTGCGTTTCTCTCCACGACGGAAGCCAGCTGTATATCGGCGTGAGGAGCGAAGACGTCCTTGACGTTATGGATCGAAAGAGCGGAAAAATTATCAAAAAGGTGCCCCTCAGCGGCTGGGCCAACGATGCAGCAGTGACCGGCGATGGCAGGCTGATTTTAGTCTGTATCCGCAACACCGGCACAAAGGCGGAGGACGTCGGAGCACTGGATATCATCGACGCCAAATCCTTGCAGAAGATCAAGAGTATTCCGACGAAACGAGGACTGCATGACATGGCGGTCACCGGGGATAGCAAGTTCGCGGCCGCCGGCTCGCCGGGAGGGAAATTCGTAATCGTCTTTGATCTCCAGAAAATGGATATCGCCTGGGAGGTTGACTACGATCAGGGAATCCTTCCCATAGCGATTGAAAGCGGCCCCGACGGCTCGGGCCGCCGGATCTTTGCGCAGCTGAATCAAACCAACGGATTCTCGGTGGTGGATTTTGCGACACGCAAAGAGGTGACCAGAATCAAGTTCCCGGACGAACCCAAAGGGTTCACTCCGGGGTGCGAGGGTATCAGCCACGGCATCGGCATAGCCCCGGACAATAAGACCCTGTGGGCCAACAGCAGGCCGGCCAATGCCGTTTTCGCCTACTCTCTTCCGGACCTCAAGCTCCTGGGACACGTCTCTTTGCCTGAAACCAATGTGGGGAAGATCCATAGGGGCGGGGGACCGGCGTGGGTCACTTTCACTCCCGACAGCAGGACCGTCTATGTCTCCACTTGCGGGACCAAAACGGTCTCTGCCATCGATATGGAGACCATGAAAACGGTAACGACCATCCCCGTCGGAGAGCTGCCCGACCGGATCAGTACGTTGGCGCTGCCCTAGATTCATGATTCGGCCCGCTGTCAAATGCGTGTCGTCATTGGATTTCGCAAGGACATTTCGCTGGTGAATGCGAGGCGATTATGATTTCGAGGATTCTTCCAAAGATAGTTTCGGCTGGTTTCGTTTTGGCGGCTGCCGCGCTGCTGTACGTGTTTGCTCCCTTGGCCACGGCGCAGACTTCCGGGAGCCCCGACGCGAAAACTCCGCAGCTGGACTATGCGTTTTTCAAGACGCGCGTCGAGCCTATCTTCCTGAAAAGGCGGTCGGCCGACCACGCCCGCTGCTACGTCTGCCATCAAGTCGCCCATCACGGCGGCGGTCCCCTTAGCCTGGAGATGCTTCCACCTGGGATGACGTTTTGGACCGAGGAGCAGTCTCGCCATAACTTCGAGGTCGTGTCGAAACTGGTGGTTCCTGGTGACCCCGACTCGAGCCTGCTTCTGCGTATGCCCCTGGCCCCGGAGGCCGGCGGCCTTGCCGACACCCACCAGGGTGGGAGGCAATTTGCATCTGAGGACGACCCGGACTGGAAAAACATAAAAGCGTGGGTTATGGGGCAAAAAGCAGAAGGTTCCTCCACGCACTAGCCGAAAGGGTTCCGATTTACTCCCCATTTCCAGCGGGATATGCGCTCATCGGGAGCTTATTCCCAAACCGGCGGAAATTGGATCCACGCCCCCCAGTCCTTCGGTGTTCGAGTCGTCCGTCCCGCATCCACCACAGTGTTCGATTGAGCGCACGCACATCAGTAGCGGTTGTTACCCGTCACTAACTAATTTATATTTAGTATGTTAGGCCGCGCCAGCAGAATTCCCCCGGGCGAACGAATGAATTGAGCCCAGTCTGTCGGCCGGCAATCACCAGTATTGCCAACCTCGATGCATAAGAGATACTCGCGATTATTTCACGTTTATGAAATCCAATCGCACTTGAAGCTCGCGCGCGACGGGAAGGCATGGCAGTGCCCTTGAGCTTGAAAAACAAAGCGAATATTGCGTTCATTGTGGCGCTGATTACTCTCGGAATGATAGCGTGGTATTCCTTTCAAGGAAGACGGGGCACGGAAGAGAGAGATCATTTCGTTTCTCACTCCCGGGATATCCTTGAAGCTAGCGGGTTGCTCCAGTCCCATATTTATAGTGCCGCGGCTGCCCGCCGAGCTTACAGCGTTTCGGACGACTCCACACAAATCGATGCTTTCAATTTCGCGAGCCATTCGGCGCTGGCGGACTTCGAGACACTGCGAAAGTTAACCGCAGAAAACACTGAGCAGCAAGACAGTTTCATGCAGATGGAACCCCTCGTGAAGGCACGTCTTTCACTCCTGAAGACGTCCGTGGAGTCGCATCAGAAAACTCGCGATGACCGCAAGCAGCAAGATGCTTTTACCGAACAGGGCGCGAAGTTATCTGCGCAACTCACGGAGCGGTTGGATTTATTTGACCACGCGGAGCAGGTGCTTCTGCAGCAGCAATCCGCCGAAGCACAAGCCAGCCGCCGGCGAGGAATGGAGATCAATACATTTCTGGGCGTGTCCGTGTTTTTATTCCTGATGCTTACGCTGGGGTTTCTGAACCGTGAACTATCTCGCCGTGCGCATGCGGAACGTTCCGCCGCGGAACAGAAGGAACTTCTTCAGTCGATTCTGGATAGCTGCAGCGATGCTGTGATCGTCGCCGACACTACCGGTAAGATCATTCTAAGGAACCCGGTCGGAGATCGCTACAACGCGGGCGCTCCCACGGAAGAATTAAGCAAGGAATATCCGCAATTACTAGGCCTTTATAAGAACGATGGCGAAACCTTGTTCAAGACCGAGGAATTGCCCTTGAGCCGCGCGTTGGCGGGAGAATCCGCAAATGGATTGGAAATGTGCGTCCGTCCACCTAACGGGGGCCAGCCGCGATGGATGCTCGCTGCGGGAGGACCCCTGCTCAACACTCGGGGTGAGAAGAGAGGGGGCGTCGTTTTCTTACGCGACATCACCGACCGCAAGAAAGCCGACGAGCAGTTAGCGGTCGCCTTGCTCGAAGCAGATGCGCTGGCCAGGGAAAGCAAGGAATTGAGCGAATTGGGTGATTTATTGCAATCTTGTCAGACCGTCGAAGAGGCCTACAAGATGAGCGAGAATGCCATATCCAGCGCCCTTGGCCTGCGACCCGGCGCCCTCGGCATTATCAATCCATCACGAGATCTCGTGGAATCCGTCGCCACCTGGAATCACTGCTCGACCACCGAGCCATTGTTCCATCCTGATGATTGCTGGGGGCTGCGGCGCGGGAAGCCCTATGGGGGGCCCGGCACGCCCATGGCTTGTTCTCACGTGCGTGTATCCGGCGCCATGAACTTTTTGTGTGTGCCCTTGATTGCCCACGGAGAAACATTGGGCGTATTGTACGTCGAAGACAAGAAGAGCCTCCTGGCCCCCTCCCCACAAGCGGTGCAGTATGAACATGCCACTCTTAAGCGCCGGTCGATTGCGGTTGCAGAGCGAGTCGCTTTAGCTCTTGCAAACCTCAAACTTCGAGAGCTACTTCGCAACCAATCCATCCGTGATCCGCTCACAGGCCTTTACAACCGCAGATTTCTTGAAGAGTCGTTAAATCGGGAATTACAGCGCGCCAAGCGAGCAGGTCGTAACCTTTCCCTGGTGATGCTGGATTTGGATCATTTTAAACATTTTAATGATACCTTCGGCCACCAGGTTGGGGACATTTTGCTTAAAGAAGTTGCCGGAGTAATCAAAGGTCGGGTGCGTGCCGGAGACCTGGCTTGCCGGTATGGCGGAGAAGAGTTTTCGCTCATTCTCGCTGATGCGGATACCGAGGGGACTCATAAGTGCGTCGAGAGCATTCGCGAAGCAGTGAAGCACCTTTCCATTTACGATCGCGGCCAGACGCTCGGCACCATCACGGTTTCGGCTGGCATTGCCACGTATCCCGCGCATAGTGGCAATGCAGAAGATTTAATACGCGCTGCTGACGAAGCACTCTACCGTGCAAAGAAGGCCGGTCGTGATCGTATCTCCGTTTATGAGCCGTTGGAGTCCGTGTCAAAAATAGGCGACAAAACTCTTTAGATCGCAATCGGGATCAGTCAGGCGACCGCGCGATTTGAAGGAAGGGTTCAGGCCCACGAAGCTCATCCGGCAACTTGGGGAGCAACAGATTAATTGCGAGGAACAGTAATAGTATCTGTTTGTGTACTGTACAGCGGTCCCTCCCACTTTCGCATCTCCGCTCAATGTATGATTAAAGTCGGGAGGTGGTAATGCGGTTTTTCGCCGGAATGCCGTCTGGGAGCCTGGAACGCCGCGAGATGCAACTGATCTTGTTTGCGTGCTCCGTGATCATCGTGTTAGCCGGCGGCCTGGCATTGTTCATGTATCCTCTCGTGTTTTCTCAAACCAGCTTGGCATCCAATCGAATGATGTCCATTGCCTTCTTTGGTTTTTGCGCTCTGTCGATTCTTCTGGCGCTATACCTGCTGGATCGTCAGGTAACCATCGGACGCCTTCGGCAACAAATCGGGGAAGAGCGCAGGAAGTCTTCAGAGGCTCTCAAGCAGGCCAGCGCCGAGCTATTGGAAACGCTGCCGAATTTCAGTTCGTTTCAGGACCAATTGTCGATGGAGTATCGCCGGGAAGCTGCCGTAAAGCAGAATCTGTCGGTCCTGGTCATCTCCGTAAAAGTTCACGAAGCTTCCTCTGAACCAAACCTCAGCATGGCTTTTCTTGGTGATGCGGCCAAAGCGATCTCCCGGAAACTGCGCGGGCAAGACTCCGTCTACCTTCTGGCGTACGGCTACTTTGGTGTTATTTTACCTGGTCTCGATGGGCAGGCCGCGCAACGAATCTCCGCACGCCTCGCGGAAGGCCTGACCGATGCGGCCGGCGTCAATAACCGGTTTTCTTTCAAAGTGAATTCGGTTAGTTATCCTGAGCAGGCCTCCAGCGCACACGACCTGGAACTGGCTGTCACCGATTTGCTTCCTGAAAACGGCCTCAATCAAACCATGGCAAGAG
Source organism: Terriglobia bacterium (assembly GCA_963705015.1). Lineage (GTDB taxonomy): Bacteria > Acidobacteriota > Terriglobia > Acidiferrales > UBA7541 > Palsa-360. The sequence continues at coordinate 1,022,789 of CAVPIN010000002.1, read as the reverse complement.
AAGTTCTCTCGTCCAAATAGTGAATGACTTGGGACCATCATTCATTCGAGTGTTTGTACTAGGGTGAGTGGCCTGCAAGCAAGTGTTGCATCGATCCATTAAGACCACTCTTCCCGTCGGAAGCTGGGTTTCGTACTCACCGCCACGCCATTTTTTGCGTGTTACACAATTCGGAAAATTCACAAGCGAGTTAGACGGATCAGCTTATCGCCGGTGGTAAGCTTGAAGGTACACATATGTCAGAGGATTCTCACGATCGGGAGCATCAGCGAAAGGGCTCTGAACGTCGCACGAGTTCGCGTTACCGATTGTCACAACCACCCGAAGTTGAGATTTTCCACGCCGAAATTGACGCTTGCGTCAAGGGGAGCTTGGTGGATTTAAGCCAGGGAGGCTGCTACGTAGTGACCGACCGTCCATTACCTCTCGCGGAGGACGTAACGATAACCCTGAAGAAGAGCGGGGATCAGGTAAGGGCGCGGGCGCGAATTATCCGGACCTTCCCGAACGGGGGCCTGGCCCTGGCTTTTACGTCGATGGAAGGTGACGGGTTTCGAATCCTGGATAGTTGGCTGTCCGCGTTCATCGCCACAACATGGGTAGCCGCGAATCGCAGAAGATCGCAACGAGTGGCGATGCAAATCAAGGTGAGGGTCTCCGGTTATAATGCCGAAGGGACTCGTTTTTCGGAGGATACACTCACAGTCGAGATCAGCGCCTTAGGCGGCTTGGTAGTCCTCCACACACCCGTGAAAAGGGGCCAGAGGCTTGTCTTGTCCAATCTGCAGACCAAAGTGACGGTGGAATGCATGGTTGCGCACCATGAAGCCAAGGGTCCGGTATGGCACGTGGGACTCGCGTTCGTCGTATTGAATCAACCGTTCTGGCCGATAGAATTTCCGCCCGCCGATTGGTCTCCTCCCAAACCAGACGCAAAGTGATTCTCACCCCAGCTTCACCCGTGCCGGTCGACTTTGTGTGCCCGTGCTCGAACCCGCTGGCACATTACTTTTCACTTCTCGGAGAGTCGCACTCCCGCGATCCGGCTCGCAGTCACCGGGCCAGTCAGCGAAATTCCGAATTATCTGGAGTACGCCCCCTTCACTTCAGCGGGTGCTTCACATGGGAGTTGACCGCGTTTTTGATCGTGATCTATTCCGCAACGTTTGAACTGATGTGGAGGTCTGCCTGATTGTGCTTGTTTGCGTAGAGCATGTCATCAGCCCGCTTCAGGAAATCGTCGAGTGACTCACCACGAATGTAGTCCGTCCAACCAGCCGAGTACTGAATGCTTATTTTGGATTTGGTGGTTGTCACGAGCAAGCCATTCAGACGGCTAAATACATGCCGGATCTGCTCGCTGTTGCAATCTGGCAAGATCGCCAGGAACTCATCACCGCCGTATCTGGCCGCGACGTCTGACCCGCGAGTGGCACGCTTCAACTGGTCACCAAAGACTCTGAGGATTTGGTCTCCCACCGCATGCCCGAATTCATCGTTGATCTGTTTAAAACAATCCAGGTCGAGGGCGATCACGGTCAGTGGAGTGCCGTGCCGCTGGCATCGCGAGATTTCTTCCTCCAATCGCTGCAGGATGAACCGGCGGTTAAACATATTTGTGACGGGATCCAAGACGGCCATTTTGTACAGGTTGTCCGCAAATTCTTGTCGAATACGGTTGATTTGAAATTGCTCATAAACGACGTAGATGCTGAATACAAGGACTAAGCCGAAAAGCCCGCGCACAACACGATCCAGAAAAAAGGCGTGAAAATTATCAAAACCCGCGAGTAGAGCGGGCACCGCAAACGAACCTATCCCCACTGCTAGCAATAACATCACGGATATGGCCGAGGACCAGAGCCACCATTCGCGCCGGTCGATTTGCCCCATGCTCGCTACAATTTGTTGATTCGAGGCACTGGAGTCTTCGGAAGTCGCCAACTCTTTTGTTTCCATAATTACGGCCCTTTGCGTCCTCCTGCCTCCTTCAGCAAGACAGTCGAATCCGCAGAGCCGACTATACCGATATGAAATGCGGCGGTTAATGGCCCGAATGATTCATAACCCAGGGTACGATCGTACTATCGTATGAGAATGATTCAGGTTAGCTGCCAGAATCCACATGGGGCAGGTGCCCAGTCTTAGCGGGGGCGCATCAGATTTCTCGGAAAATCAGGGGCATGTCGCAAAGGAAATGCTCTGCTACTTATGAACTCATGGTGGTCCTGCACTATGCGCTCAGTGAGCTGCTGGTAATCGCAGCTTGCCTGGAAACCTCAATTCCACATTTCACCTAATTCCCTAAATCGACGTGTCTCAAATTCGCAACACCGTTTGCCCGCAACTACACGAATCTGGGCAGCGGCGTCTAATTTCTGGCCGCTGGGTGAGCGCTTACAGTGGTGGAACTCCCGATGGAATCGCCGTTAACGACAATTTCGACCCGGCGATTACGCTGCCGGCCCTCCGCGGTGTCGTTCGTCGCGACGGGCTCCGACTTCCCAAAACCCACTGCAGTGATGGAAGCCAGCGGAACACCCTGTTCCCCCAGAAAATCGCGAACCGAGTCCGCACGCTGTTCCGAAAGCCGCAGATTGAGTTCGTCGCTACCCACGCTGTCGGTGTGTCCTTCAATCTGCATGGTCAATCCTGGATGCGCCAGCAAGATCCCTGAAACTTTCGCCAGCTTTTCCCTCGCGCCGGGTTTCAAGGTGAAACTGCCGGTGTCGAACAGCACGTCAGACATGTTTACGATCAGGCCACGCGCGGAATCGTTTGTCTGCAGGATAGAATTCAGCTGCGCCAGAAGCTGCGCGCGCATGTCAGCTTTTTCCGCCTCCGCGGCAGCGGCGGCCTGGCGCGCTTTCCCCGCTTCGGCTTCCGCCGCCTGCATCTGTGCGAGCGCGGCCTGTTTCTGTTCAAGCGCCGCCTGTTGCTCGGCAACCGCGGCCTGGCGCGCTCTGTCCGCATCTTCTTTGGCCTTGGCCGCATCGGCGGCAGCCTTCATGGCTTCTTCCTTCATGCGTTCCGCTTCTGCCTTGGCAGCCTCGGCCTGCACCCGGGCCTGCTCAGCTTCCTGCCTGCGATTGGCCTGCTCTTCCGCATCGGCGCGCGCCTTCGCGGTGCGTTCTTCGGCTGCACGCTTGTCCGCGTCGGCTTGAGCCTGAGCGTCTTCTTCCGCTTTCTGCTTCACCGAAATTACCCGGGCCTCCTCCGCAGTCTGCACCGCATCGCGCGCCATGGAGACCACGGTCTTGGTGTCGCGCTTCTGCCTGTACGCATCCTCGGCCGTTTGCAACTGTTGACCGGCTTTCGCGATCGCGGAGGCGGCGTATTTTCCGGCATTCGCATTGTTGGCGATGCGCACCGCATTGCGCGCCTGGAAGAGTTCGACCGGCGTCTTGCGGTCAATCCCGAAGATCACGTTGTCAATCTTTGTGTTCGAGGAAGAGTACACTCCGCGCGCGAGCAACTCATACGTTGCGCCGATCATCTCGCCGCCCGCCGCTCCCGCGTTTTCAAGGACTACTTCATCTCCCGGCTGGGAAACGGCAAAATACGGTTCGGCGGTCACCACCATTCCGAAAGTTTGCATGTCCGTAATGGCCTTGACCTGCGCATTGCCATTCTTGACTTGTACTTCGCCAAGGTTGACGGCGCGGCCTTGTGTAGAAACAGCCCACAGGACATACGTCAGGTACTCGAAACCAAACTTGGTCGCCTGTTCCATACCCTCAAATCTCACTTCGATTTCGACGCGATTCCCCTTGTTTTCGACCTGGGCTTCGCCCATGCCCCCAGGCATTAAGGTCGTCCCGCGGAGTGAAACTTTCGCGACACCGCCGCGTCGGTAAGTGACCGCCTTAGCCGTTCGGGATACACCTGAAGCGTTGTTGGGAGATGCTTGTGCACGCGCGCTTACGGCGCCCAGACCGAGCACGCCCAGGAACGTGACACAAAGCAACGCCAGTTTGCAGTACCCCTTCAAATTGGCACAAAAGGGCCAGTGGGTGGATTTTGAGCGCATGGTTTACTCCTTAGGTGACCGTATATGTATTAGGTTACCAAAGGTTGCGGGTGCATTATTGGCGTCTCCTGAGCGAGTTGCGAAGTAATTACCCACTGTTTAGACAAGATCATCGTGGACCTGCCCATTTTCCCGGGATCAGACCTAGCCAACCGGCGGATGTGGCGGCGCGGGAGTTTGTGGCATCTTGTCCCCGGAGGACAGAACATGTCTAAAGACCTTATCGAGCTTTCAAACGCATTGGCGCAGGCAACGGATCACGCTGCTGGGAGCGTGGTGGCCATTCACACGGAGAGGCGCGGTTCTTCCAGCGGAATCGTATGGCGTTCCGGAGTGATCGTAACGTCCGAACACGCGCTGCGCCGCGATGAAGAAATTCAGGTGACGTTGCCCGATGGCCGCGTCGTATCAGCAACCCTTGCGGGCCGCGATCCCTCGACCGATATCGCGGTTTTGAAGTGTGCCGATGCGGATCGTGTGGTCCCGGAATTCGGCGATGTGACCACACTGAAGCCGGGCAGCCTCACCCTGGTGGTTGGTCGCACCCGTGCGAGTGGGCCTGTGGCCGCGCTCGGAGTCGTCAGTCTTGTCGTGCCGGACCGCCACGTTTGGACAGGGGCGTCGATGGTTCCCTACATCAGGCTCGATGTCGGTTTGCAACCCACGGCCATTGGTGGCGCAGTGATCGACGCGCACGGAAGCGTGGTCGGCCTGGCGACACCGCGCTTTGCCCGCTTTGGCGCCATTGCGGTGCCGGCTCCGTTGATCAACAAGATCGCGGACACCCTTCTGCAAAAGGGGCACATCCCACGCGGATATCTTGGGGTTGGCTTGCAGCCGGTGCGTTTGCCGGATACGCTTCGTGAAAGGCTGCAATGGAAAGAAAAGACCGCAGCGATTGTGATGGATGTGCACGCTAACGGTCCCGCGGACAAGGCTGGCGCCGTCATCGGCGACATTCTCATCTCATTGGCTGGCCAGCCTGTGACGGGCCTGGAGGACGTGCAATCCCATCTTGGTGGTGAGGCGATCGGGAAGACGCTGTCACTGAAATTTGTTCGTGGCGGCGCGATTCAGGAAGGGAGCATTGTTGTAGCGGAACGCCCGCACGGAGGCGAGTAAAATGGCCGTAACTGGATTTGGTGAAATTGCAGAGAAACTACGCCGCTCGACCGTTCTGGTTCAAACAGGGAACCGCGGCAACGGCTCGGGTGTGATCTGGTCGAGCGACGGCACCATCATCGCGAACGCTCGCGTTATGAGGACCGTCGAGTGACTGTTCAGCTGGGCGATCAGAGCGCTTCAAGGAGTCCTGCGGCAGCGTGATTCGCGTGTTCATCGTCGCTGCTTCCTCCCTCGCTCGGGCGGGCCTGCAAAGCCTGTTCGGGTCCCGGGATGTGGAAGTAGTTGGCAGCGCCCCAAGTCTTGAGTCGCTCGCAGGTCAATGGTCGGACGTAGAAGCTGACATCGTTCTCGTTGATGCGGCCGGCGAACAATCCGAGGGAGTGCTCGATTCTCTAGCTGCGTCCCAACTCGCTTCCGAAGCCAACATTGTAGTTCTTTCAGACCATTCCGACCCCAGATGGCTGGCCGAAGCGCTACGGCTGGGGGTCCGTGCTGTGCTGCCCGGCGATGTATCGCCAGATCAGCTCGTCGCTGCCCTCGAAGCGGCCTCGGCGGGACTTATTGTCATGCATCCTGCAGAAGTCGGGGCAATATTTCCGGCGGCACAGTCAGCACCGCGTCCACTCGCAGAACTTCCGGAGCCGCTTACGCCGCGTGAAAGCGAAGTGCTTCAAATGCTCGCGAGTGGCCTGGCCAATAAGGAAATTGCCGCACGGCTTTCGATATCTGAACACACCGTCAAATTTCATGTGGCGTCGATTCTTGGCAAGCTAGGAGCGGGAAGCCGCACTGAAGCGGTCTCCCTCGGCATTCGTCGCGGGCTCGTTCTTCTCTGAAGCTCCTCGCACGCCTCCAAATTCATTGCTGAAGATCCTTTTGCGCCATTTTCGCCAAACTACATGCGGGGAAATGAAGGACCAAGCAAATGCGGTGTATAATTCCTCCCGCCATTCCCGAATTGCTGATCACAAGGTGCGTCCAAGGAAGCGAAACATGGGAGCATTTCTATGCGTACTGTGAAACTCTACCTGGGTTTCCTCTTCGTTCTCGGCGGCCTGATCGCGTTGCCGATTGCCTGGGCGCAATATCCTTCGTCCTCGCAGATCTCCAAGGACGGAACGGCGGTCTTGCTGGAGGATTATGCTGACGCACCTCTGTCCAGCATGCTGGATGCGGATACCGGCAAATACCCTCCGGCCATCGACTTTCATGGAGAACTTGGCCGTGTGAATGCATTGCGCTCCGAGCCTGCCAATGCTCCGCTGTCGTCTTCGCGATTCTTTGTGAACGATTTGAACGGAATTCTGTATATCCTGGACAAGAACACCAAAAAGTTCACTCCCTATATCAACTTCGTGCAAATCTTCCCGCTATATACGAACGAGCCTGGCTACGCAGGCGGCATTGTTTCGATCGCATTTGATCCAGCCTATGCGAAAAATGGGAAATTCTACACAGTACACACAGAAAAGCCGGGTGACGGCGCGTCCGCGACTCCCACGAACGCTCACACGCCATCCCTGAATGTGGATGGGTACGCCACAACGCCGCCGGTAAATCCGCCCGCGGGTCCGGCCGATTGGCAATCCGTGCTCGTGGAATGGACTGACAAGGACATTCGCAACGCCACTTTCGAGGGCACGGCGCGCGAACTCCTGCGCGTGGGATTTGGCAAGACCATTCACCAGATGGATGATCTGATTTTTGATCCCCTGGCCCGGCCCGGGCACGACGATTATCGGAATCTCTATATTTCTGTCGGCGATGGTGGCGCCGGTGAGACACCCGGTGCCACTCATACTTTCAATCAGCAGCTAAATACCTTGCAGGGCAAGATACTCAGGATCACCCCTGACATTACTTTGCATCCGAAAGACAAGCTCAGCGCGAACGGCCGATATCGTATTCCCTCGATGGGTTCGGACCCCAATCCTTTCGTATCGGTCAGCGGGGCGAAAGGCGAAATTTTCGCTTACGGATTGCGGAATCCGCACCGCCTCACCTGGGATGCCGTCACCAACACGTTTCTGGTGGATGACATCGGCCTTCATTCGTGGGAGGAAGTAAACATCGTCACCAAGGGCGCGAATTACGGCTATGCGGAGCGCGAGGGAAATGAGTTATTGATCGTGACCGGCGGCGGCAAGACCGCGGGCCAGCTTAGCCCGTCTCCGGCGTTCCCCGATCCGGACTTACTCGCCGTGGAAGGCCTCGCGAAACCTGTCGCGCCGGTCTACCCCGTGGCAACCTACAGTCACCAGGAAGGCGATTCGATCAGCAGCGGCTTCGTGTACCGTGGGAAGCTGATGCCGCAAATGGTGGGAAAGTATATCTTTGGGGATATTACCACTGCGCGTCTGTTCTACGCGAACCTCGCCGAAATGATCAACTCTCACGGCGTGCGCAACAAGCAGGCGCAAATCCACGAAATCCAGATCATGTACAAGAGCCCCTATGACACTGCCGCCCAATCCCCGGTCAAACGGCGGTTATACGACATTGCGGCGGACGGATACGCTCACAAGGAAGGCGTGCCTAATGCAGATTCCAAGGATGGTGTGCTGCCCGGAGGGTCGGGGATGGTCGGAGGGTGGAGAGGGAAGACCTTCACGCCCGGCAAACTTGATCCTTATGGCGTTCCCTACGGCGGCGGCCGCGCAGATGTCCGTCTGGCCATGGGCGGCGACGGCGAACTCTACGTTCTGAGCAAGAGCGATGGAATGATCCGGAAAATAACCGAGGTCGTTACTCCGCCCCCGACTGCACAACAAGTTGCTGGACGCTAGACTCGCAGACGCGGCCTGCGATTTTACTTTAGATTGCGTCGACCGTTATTTTCTGTGTCGAAAGATTTCCCGCCGGCAACATGCTGTGGAACTCCCGCGTATCGGATGCTAGAGTTATGAGTCGTTCAGCGAAACAATTTGTTGCGGATATCGACGCAGATTCGGATGCGTTGCCGGACCGGCGCGGGAGTAGCATGAGGGCATATTTATGACAGCCAGGCCGCCGTTGGGGCGGCGCGATGTGCTGCGCTTTGGAGCCGCCGCCTTGGTGGGCGGAGCTGGGCTCTTCGTCGGTTGCCATTCGTCAAATGCCACAGCGCCCGCTGCCGGAGGCAGTGGCCTCAAATCCGTAAATATCGTCAACACGGCTTCGAACAACACCTACACGATGCAGGAATTGCTGAATCAACGGGGCTACCTGCGCGATTTTGGCCTGCAAGCGAATACCGTGAACGTTGCCGACGGTTCGAAACTGATCGGCGCCCTTCTGAGCGGCAGCAGCGATATCTGCATCCTGGCGGGGTTCGGTCAGGTGCTCCCTGCGATTGAAAAGGGCGGCAAGCTGAAGGTCCTGGCGGGTGCAGGACTGCTCGATGAGCACGCCATCTATAGCGCCAAGCCGGACATCCGGAAAGTGAAAGACCTCGAAGGAAAAACGGTCGCCACGGGATCGCCGGGCGCGCTGCTGCACCAATTAGTGGTCGCGGTGCTGCACAAGAAGGGCGTCGACATAAAGAAGGTGACTTTCGTCAACGTGGGCAGCAGCGCCGATGTTTTCCGGGCCGTGGTGGCCAAGACGGTGGACGCCGGACCGGCGCTGTCTGATGTGTACGATCAGCAGGCAAAGTACGGCGTTCATTCACTCGCGGACGGCGACCTCTGGGACGAACTGCCCGAATTTACATATCAAGGTTCATTCACCTCTACCCAGGCGATTGCCGACAAGCGCGACGTTCTGGTCCGCACGCTGGCTGCCTATTGCAAGCTTTACCGCTACGTGCAGAGTCCAGATTCAAAAGATGCCTTCATTCGCGCGCGTGTGGCTGCTCTGAACAATACCGATCCGCAAGAGGGCGAGTCCGAATGGAAATTCATTCAGACGCATAAGCCCTATGCCGTGGACCTGGTTCTATCGGAGGAACGCATTCGCTACATGCAGAACTTGAACCTCGAGCTTGGCGTGCAGCAGAATTCGTTATCGTTTGACCAGGTCGCGGACATGTCCCTGGCGCGGGATGCGGTGAAACTGCTTGCCTAGTTGAAATCCTTCGGCGGGCGAGACACTAACCGTCATCGCTGCGCTGGGAAAATGAAAGTGAGAATAAGCGATCCCATGCCCCAATTGATCATCGACATTCACCCGCACATCATCACCACGGACACCGCGCGCTATCCCAACGCCCCTCTCGGCGGAAAGAAATCCGATTGGGCGACCGCCCGGCCTACCACCACGGAGCAGATGATCGCCTCCATGGACAAGGCCGGCGTCGCGAAGTCCGCGCTGGTGCAGGCGTCCACCTGCTATGGCCACGATAATTCCTACGTCGCCGATGCCGTTGCCGCGCATCCCGATCGCTTCACCGGCGTTTTTTCGGTGGACGTTCTGGCGCCCGATGCGCCAGAAAAAATTCGCTATTGGGTCGGGAGAAAACTCACCGGCATGCGGCTGTTCACGGCGGGCAGCACCATGCCCAATCAGGCGAACTGGGTGGACGATCCACGTTCGTTCCCCGCTTGGCAGTGCGCCAGCGAACTTGGCATTCCTGTTTGCATGCAGATGACCGCCAAGGCAATTCCGCAACTCATCCATTTGCTCGAGCGCTTTCCGAGCGTCCCGGTCATTCTCGATCATCTCGCCCGGCCTTCGGTGGAGGATGGTCCACCGTACGCTGCTGCCGCCAGCCTTTTCAAACTTGCGCGGTATAAGAATCTCTACCTCAAGCTCACACCGCCTGTCTTTATCGAGGCGCGGCGCGGCAAAGCAACCACCGAGAGTTTTTTCGGCAAACTTGTAAGCGAATTCGGCGCTTCGCGCATGGCCTGGGGTTCGAATTTCCCGGCATCAGAGGGCGCACTTGCCGAGATATTGGCGGATGCACAGGCCGGGCTATCCATGCTGTCGCCCCAGGACCGTGAATGGATTTTTTCAAAGACGGCCCTGACCCTTTATCCTGTTCTGGCGGGGAAATAGGAGCGCGGCATCGTGGTGGAAAATCCAGCAGCCAAGCAAGGACCGATGACGCTGCACACGCTGCTCGCCACCTATCCTGGCACTGCGGCTCTGAAGCGGGGCGATGTGTCATCGCCGCTGGTCCATTTTGACTTCGCGGATATAAAGGTTTCGAATACGGCCTTCAAACCGCTTGTGCGCGAGCAGAAATTCGATCTCGGTGAATTGGCCATCGTCACGTATTTGCAAGCCAGAGCCTACGGAAAGCCCTATGTGCTACTTCCCGCAGTGGTCGTCGGGCGAGGCCAGCATCACACCATCGTTTACAATGCTGAGCGAGGCGTCCTGGCTCCCGGCGATCTGAACGGCCGGCGGGTTGGCGTCCGCGCGTATACCCAGACCACGGGCGCGTGGGTTCGCGGCATCTTGCAGGATGACTATGGCGTGGACTTCAAACGCGTGCGCTGGGTGACGTTCGAAGACCCCCATCTCGCCGAGTACCGCGACCCTGATTGGGTCGAGCGCGCCCCAGCAGGGAAGCAGTTGCTACAGATGCTGCTCGACGGCGAACTGGACGCGGCCATCTTCGGCAGCGAAATGCCCGACGCCAGGCTGAAGCCGCTCATCCCGGAACCGGAAATCGCGGCTCGCAAATGGGCGGCGCGGCACGGGGGAGTGCCGATCAATCACATGGTCGTCGTGCGGAAATCCATTGCCAACTCGCGGCCCGACGTTGTGCGGGAAGTCTATCGCCTCTTGCGCGAGAGCAGAGATGCAGCACCCGCAGGGGCTGACCTGGACGCTTTGCGATTTGGCGTTGAGGCCAACCGGGAATCGCTGGAAACCATTATCGAGTATTCCGAGCGCCAGGGGCTGATCCCCCGGCGCTTTTCGGTGGATGAACTTTTTGATGATGTGACCCGCTCTTTGGCATAGCGCGTCCAGTGCGCACTTTTATTCGAGGGCCCGATGCAGCCGCGCAAAGTGAAACTCAACGTGCAGGACGTCTCGAAAACGTTCCGTGTTCGCAGTGGCCGTTCGCGAGCCAACGATTCTCTTCTGCCTGTCTTGCGGCATTTGAGTTTCGATATTTACGAAAACGAAATTGTTTCCTTGATCGGCGAGAGTGGCTGCGGCAAGACGACGTTGCTGCGCATCATTCAAGGCCTGATTCGCCTGGACGCCGGAACAATTCTGGTGGATGGCAGCGCTGTGGTGCGTCCTGGGCGTGATCGCGGCTTCGTATTTCAGCAGGCCAGCCTGCTGCCGTGGAGGACCGCCCGGCACAACGTGGAGTTCGGCCTGGAACTTCTGCGTATGAGCAAGTCCCAGCGCGCTGCGCGTGCGCAGGAATTGCTGGAACTGGTGGGACTGGGCCCCTCGGCGGAACAATTTCCGCACCAGCTTTCCGGCGGCATGCAGCAACGCATTGGTCTGGCGCGCGCGCTGGCGATTGACCCGGCAATACTCCTGATGGATGAGCCCTTCAGCGCACTGGACGCGCAGACCCGCGAGGTCCTGCAGCGCGAATTGCTCAGAATTCATTCGCAGACGGGCAAGACCATTTTGTTTGTTACGCACGATCTGGACGAAGCGCTGTACCTCAGCGATCGAATCGTCGTGATGGGCGCGCGACCCGGGCGAATCAAGCAAATATTTGAAGTGCCCTTTTCACGCCCGCGCGTCGAGTTGCCGCAATTGCGCGGAGGCGCCGCATTCCTGGAGATGCGTGCGCAAATGTGGGACCTGATTCGCAACGCGCCATCAACGACGGCTGCGTGACGCCCGAAAAATTTAAACTCATGGCTAATCGCGCAGATAAATCCGGAGAAGGGAATCGCGAAAATGCTCCTCTCGCGAACTTTGCAGAGCCATCGATCCCGGACCCCGAAATCGAGGAGATCGGGCCTCCACGCCGCCAGGACCGCGCCTGGATGCTGCGGCTGATTTCCGTTTTATTTATTCTCGGCGCTTGGGAAATTCTGGGGCGCAGGGTTTCCCCGATCTTCATGTCTTACCCGACCGCGATCGCGATCGCCGCGGTGCACATGATTCGCAGCGGGGAGCTGCTGGATGCATTATGGCAAAGTCTCCGGACACTGCTGCTGGGGTTTTGCGTCGCCGCTATTTTCGGCGTGGCCATCGGCTTGCTGATGGGCCGCTATCGCGCTTTCGATGCCGCGACGGACTGGCTGGTGAACGCCCTGTATTCCACGCCCCTGGTCGCCGTGGTCCCGCTGGTGATCTTGTGGTTCGGTCTGGGGTTCAAGGCCAAGTTTTTTATCGTCATCATCCTGGCCATATTTCCAATCCTCATCAATACTGCGAGCGGCGTGCGGAACGTGCCCAGGCAGCTCATCGATGTTGGCACAGCGTTCGCGGCGTCGGAGCGCGAAATCTTCACCAAAATTATTCTGCCCGCCGCGTTGCCATACATGATTACCGGGCTGCGCCTGGGAATTGGCCGCGCCATTATCGGAATTGTGGTTGCCGAATTTTTTACCGCGATCACAGGTCTCGGCGCGTTGATCGTTAAATACGGCAATCAATACGATACCGCCTCCATGTTTGTTCCCATCCTGGTCCTGATGCTCCTGGGGGTTGCGTGTACCGATGCGCTGCGGCGCGTCGAGGAGTGGATCGCGCCTTGGAGGCACGCGGATGAGGAATAAAACCGTGACTCGCATATTCCAGGAGATAGAAAGGTAACTCATGCCTGAAAAGAAGACCGCGGTCGTCGTAAGCGCGCATTCGGCGGATTTTGTGTGGCGTGCCGGAGGCGCGATAGCTCTTTATTCCGCGCGCGGGTGGAATGTGTTCGTGGTGTGTCTCTCCTTCGGCGAGCGTGGAGAATCCGCCAAGCTGTGGCGTGAGCCGGGAATGACGCTCGAAAGGGTCAAGGCGAATCGCAGGGAAGAAGCTGTGCAAGCTGCGGAAGTTCTAGGCGCCCGGATTGTCTTCTTCGATGTCGGAGACTATCCGATGCGCGTGTCCGACGACGTTCTCTATAAGCTCGCAGGCATCTATCGTGAACTGCGCCCGGAGTTTATCCTGACGCATTCGCGTAAGGATCCTTACAATTTCGATCATCCCCTGGCCGCGCACGTGGCGCAGGAAGCGCGCATCATTGCGCAGGCGCACGGCCACGAGCCGTCGGTGCCGGTCATTGGCGCACCCGGCGTGTTCCTGTTCGAGCCGCACCAGCCGGAACAATGTGAATGGAAGCCCCAAATCCTGCTGGACATTACTCCCGTGTGGGACAAGAAATTTGCCGCGTTCAAGATCATGTCGGCTCAGGAGCATCTGTGGAACTACTACGAGCGCGTGGCCCTGCAGCGCGGCGCGCAGGGCGCGAGAAATTCCGAGCGCGCCAAGATGAAATATGGCGAAGCCTATGAGCGCGTATTTCCGCAAGTCACGGAGGAACTGCAATGAATAAGCCGGTCGTGGTGAAACATGTGGAACGGCCCGCGGCGAGTGTAACGGCTGCGCTCGAGCGCTTCGGCGTTTCCACCATCCATGAAGCACAAGGCCGTTGCGGCTTGCTGGCCACGTATATGCGGCCCATCTATGTGGGAGCGCTCGCCGCAGGTCCTGCTGTCACCGTGTCCCTGCCGCCGGGCGATAATCTGATGATCCACGTGGCTGTCGAGGTCTGCCAGCCGGGAGATATTCTCGTGGTGGTGCCCACTTCGTATTGCACCGACGGATATTTCGGCGAATTGCTGGCCACGTCGCTGCGTTCGCGCGGAGTGCGAGGCTTGATCATCGAGGCGGGTTGCCGCGACATTCGCTCGCTGACGGAGATGAAGTTTCCCGTGTGGAGTCGCGCCATCGGCTCACAGGGAACCGTCAAAGCCACGCTCGGCTCGGTGAATATTCCGGTGGTATGTGCTGGCGCCGCGATTTCTCCAGGCGACGTGATTGTTGGCGATGATGATGGAGTGGTTGTGGTCAAGCGAGAGCTGGCGCCGGAGGTTGTTCAATCATCTGAGGAGCGAATCAAAAAAGAGGCAGCGACGCGCGAGCGCCTCGCCAGGGGCGAATCCGGACTCGATGTGTATGGATGGCGGCAAAAAGTAGCCGCCCTCGGGCTGGAATATAAATAGGCTTGCCAAAAAAGTCGCTCTGGTCGTCATTCTGAGCGAAGCGAAGAATCCCTCTTGAGTCAAAGAGAAGAACCGAGAGGGATACTTCGCGCAAAATCCGCGCTCAGAATGACGAATCCTGCTTATCTCCCCTAATCGCGCGGCTGGATGCGGATGATGCGCCCCAAACTGTAATCTGCATACCAAACCGAAACTGGATTCGTGGAATTGTCGATCCAGGTTCCGCCGCGGTTGTGCGCGAACGGCTCGGGCATGATGTAGGTGGTCCAGCGCTGGTTGGTGGGGTTATACCGAAGATATTCTTTTCCGTGCATTTCTCCCGCCCAGACTTCTCCATTTTTGTCCGGCATGGCCGTATAAAAATCCGCAAAAGGAGAAAATGGGGTGGGCGGCCAAAATTCGCGAAGCCGCCTGGACTTGGCATCCAACTCCACAAGGGTGCCGTTCATCCCGCCAAACCAGGCGTTTCCAAACGGATCGAAGCCGCCTCTTCGCGGGGCCGACAAGCGAATCCCGCTGTCGAAGTCAATCATTTCCCCCGTTTGAATATTGAGAATCTCTCCCGTATTTTCGTTGGGATTTAGCGGCGATCCACCGGCCCAGTATTTCCCGTCTTCCGAGACATAGCTTTCATAACTCCCTCGGCCCTTGAAGGGAAATTTCTGAAGGACTTTGCCGGTTTCAGGATCGATCTTTTGCGCCCCGCCTGCACCGGCAATCCAAATGAAACCATCCGGGGCCAGGCCAAAGTTTTCGAAGCCTCCCGTGCCGGCGCGCACCTCGATAAATTGCTCCGTTTTAGGATCAAACTTGGCGAGCTTGCGCGACCAGCCTTCGGAAAGGAAAACAATTCCGTTCTTATCCACCGCGACGTGATGTGTGCCGGGCAAAGCGTCCGGCGTCAGAGGGATCTTATAATCCGTGACAATGCCCGTGCGGGAATCGAGCTTACCCATGTAGCGGGTCATGTGGCTCGTGTACCAGATGTTGCCCTTGGAATCCCCAAACACGTCGTGAAGGCCGAGAAACACATGGGGCATCTCGTATTCCGTGACGACCACGTGCGTTGCCGCCCCGGTCGGACGAGGAAATGGCATCAGCCGCATTTCATCCTTTGAATCCGGCCCACGAACTTTCGCCAGCCACTTTACGATGACCTCGTCATTTTCGAGCGCCTTGGGGTCTGTTCTCACAGCCTCGAGGATTGGGCCGCCTCCGTGGTGCAGCATCCGCTTGACAAGAACACGCCAACTCCGCTCGTCGTAACGGTTCCTGAGTATTTGCTGGTAGGAATGGCACCCAATGCCGCAGGTCATGCGAAAATCGGTCTTCTCTTTCGCTGTGCCCGGCAGATTCCACAACAATTCCTCTCCACTCATCTCGGATTCAATCTCGGGCGTGGGTGGGATGGACCCCTCCACATCGGAAATCTTCTCGAGCACGACGTCATCCAGCTTCAATCCATCCGCAATACGCACGGAATCTCGCTTGTAGGGTTTGAATTCCAATGGGGAGGCGATCCGCAGCGTGTAATTTCCCGGTTGCATTTGCGGAAATTCAAACGCCCCTTCTTCATTGGAATAAACGGTTACCCTCACACCGTTGGGCTCAATCAACTGCACCATGACGCCTTCCACGGGACTTCCGCTGTCGACCCGCACCAACCCTTTCGCTCCGCCCACGAGCTTGCTAGGCACCGCCCACTTTTGTGCTGAGGCGCGATACTGGGGATTTAGCGGAGTTTCTTCACCCTCGAAACAGCATTTCCCCGACCGTAGGTAACCGACCACGTCGGCGACGTCTGCGTCCGACAGGGAAGTGCGAAACGACGGCATTCCCGCGCTGCCATCCTTGATTTGGGTGGTTACAAACGATTCGTCGAAGGGCGTGGACTTAAAGAATTCTGTGAGGTGGGGAGCTTCCTTCTGATACTGGTTATGGCACACCCAACATTTGTGGTAATAAATGTTTTCACCGCGCGCCGGCCCGTTTTCGGCCACCTCTGTGTAGTGGTCGATCCGGTACGGGCGTTGAAGTTCTGCGTACGGTGTAACTTCTGGTGCGCTCTGGGCGGCCTTGGCCGCGGACTGAGTTTGCGCCGGCCGACCTCCTGGTTTCCCAGCGTATAGCGCTGAGCCGAGGGAAAAAGCAACCAGGACCGTCAGCAGGCCGCATTTTCGGAGTCGTCCTTTTGTATGCACGGCATCCCCTACTCTACGCGACATCGATGCGTTCTGGGGCTGACCCTCATTGCTCGCTCTCAAGGCTTCAGAGAGGCGAGGTAGGCTGAGATCGAAACCATATCTTCCATTGTCAATCGAGTGACGGGCTCTTTCATAAGTTCAGCCCATACGCCTTTCCGGCTGCCGTGCTGCATATCGTAGAGTTGCCGGAAAATATAGGTTGGCGAGCGGCCCGCGAGTCGCGGCACCGGACCTAGACCCTTCAGGTCCGCGCCATGACATACGGCGCACTGAATTGTCTTTCCGCTGCCGCCGGTGGTGACCAGGGCCTCGCCCTTCTTGATGCTGCCCTTGGGGACATAGGCGACAAACCCGGAATCTTCATCGCGCAGATCGGTTAAAGAGGGATTCTCCGGCGTCTCAATGATGCGCGTGCCAATGGGTTCCTGGCCGCCACCTTCCACCGGAACAAGCATCCCTGCCAACATGGTCTTGGGCGCCATGTCTGTCTCGACCACACGGATGGTCTGCTTGGGCTTCACCGACGAAAAGTAATCCGCTGCCGCCTGCATTTCCCCATCGGATACTGCCTTGGCAATCCGTGGCATCAACGCGCCGAATCTTGGGTTCGAAGTCTTCCTCGCGCCACTCTTCAAATCGTTAAGCTGCTGCAAAATGTAACTGGAAGGAAGGCCCGCGAGGCTTGCATTTTCCGGGCGGCCGTTTCCACTTGGCAAATGGCACCAGCCGCACGCACGTACATCCGGCTTCCTGCCGTGCAGCACGACGTCAGCCATCGCGGGATGTTCGTCTGGATGCCAATCCGGTGTGTTAAAGCCATCGCGCACCTGCGTCATCGTCAAAGCTACCGTGCTGTTTGGAACATGCTTTTGGGGTTCGTCCACGGGAGGCGCTGCGGGTGGACGGCCTTGCCCTTGCTGGCCGGGCGGAGGTTCGTTCGGGTTCGGAGGAGCCACCAGGTAGGCCCACGGCGGTGGGTCACTGCTCATCTCCTGTTGCGCGGGCGCAACACCGGCCACGAGCAGCATTGCCACGGCAAGCACGCAGACCCAAACGAAATGTTTCACGAAAGCCTCCTCAAATGCCTGGACGACGGAGTATATGTGTACACGAGCCAGTTACTTCGTGCCGGTTGACGTCTTCTTCTCGTAATCTTTGAAATTGATCAAATTATCTTCGCAAACGTATTCCTTCAGGCTCCACGAGGGCTTCAAAATGTACTTTTTCCGCGTGTGCAGCGGCTCCTTGTAGGCCTTGGGATCCGTCATGGTGATGTCGATGGTGAGTGTATCGTGATCCGGGCGCCGGATTCGCTCGTCCACCTTCAATTCCTCGGAGTGCGGTTGGCCGCCATAACCGAACCAGGACTTGTCATTCTGGTTGGTGGTCTCTACGACCAGGGTATCGCCCTCCCAGTGGCCGATGGAGTCACCAAGCCACGTCGGCTCTTCGTCCGGAGCATGCCCGCGGCCATCGGTGAAGATCTGGCGGATGTTATGCCCGTACTCGAACAGCATCAGCAGCCGCCCAGCCGTCTGCACGGTTTCCATCGGATATAAGAATAAGTAAATTCTGGGTACGCCCGCAGGGAAGCAGGCAAAATCCGGATCGTCGGAGTCGTAGGCGGTCCTGGTTTCCCCGGGCGCGACATCCCCGGAAGGATGGTTTTTCTTCAAGCGTTCCTGGGCCCAGGGCGTTAGGAGGTCTTTCGGGAAGGGAATGGGCTTCCCCTGGTTATCCAGCCAGACAAATTGCTGGCCGGGATTGTCAGGCGTCGCCGCACCCAAAGTCTCCCTCGAGGTTGACGGATACCAAACGCCGGAAAGATCAGCTCCCGGCTTGGTGACTGCCGCGGCGGGTTTCTGTGCAGCCTGCTGCGACCGAGCCACGGAGGCAAAAAATAGTGTGCTAGCGGCCAGCCCCGCGAGTCCCGCCCATCGAAACACAGTCTTAGCTTTGCTATTCACGGGTTTCATTTGGATGAATCCGCCGGCAAACCCATATTGGGCGTTTCGCGTCCATCTTCGAAGGTGATCTTTGAACCGGACATCGCCGGTGAGCCGTTCTTCACCGCATGCCCCATGACGATGACCTCGTCTCCCGGCTTCAGCGTGCTGCGGCTCCACCCTCTGCGCGCGAGGAGGTTCGGACTCTGCAATTCGGCCGTCCATTCCGTTATTTTTCCTGAATCATCCTTCACATTGAAGATGAGTAGGGCGTGTGGATTTACGAACTGCAACGCCGTCACTGTTCCATGAAGAGTCACAGGCTTCTTGCTGTCATATTCCGCGCCTCCATGGTGCGCGAATACAGCCGCCGAAATGATAAGAAAACCAAAGGCGACAACCAGGATCCTGGTCAGCCGGCTGTTATTTCTGAGCATTCACCACCTCCGCAGGGGTTCGGTCGCGCGTCGAGGCGCATTCCAAGGTTCCGGTTTCAGGCCGTGATACAGGGAACGAAGTGAAAAGTATACAAAACGACCACGATTACGACGCGAAAGGTCGATAACGTGAAATATACGCATCATCGTCGCTATGTCAAGATCATAATTTCTGGAGCAAGTTTGCAGCATATAAATTTTCTGACGCGTTCAAGCTGCTTACATAAGCTATTCTGTCTGGGATGGAAGCGACGAAATGGATTCTCCTTCAGGGGACATCCCTGAAGCCTTGACCGGAATGCTGGGGAGGCTCTTCGGCGGTGTATAGTTCATTTTCAGGACAATCGCTGTGATCACCAGCAAGGACGTAATCGCGTTTGCCCAGATCACTGCCGCCGCATTCAACATAAGGCCGTAGACCAGCCAGAGCAGGGTGCCAGTCAGGTAGAGGAATAGCATGTGAAAGGAAAGGTCTTCTCCACCCTGTTTCCTGATTTTGATGATTTGTGGAATGTACGAACCCGTTGCGCAGACCGCCGCGACAGTGCCAACGTAAGCTACTGCTTGCATTTCGTCTCCCCTATGGTCGATTGCGTTAACCATATTACAAGCGGTGCGGGTGCCTTAAGCGGGCGAGAAACGAATAGTTGTCTGGATTGCCAACGAACTGCGAGCTCTAACGTAGCCATGGACGGCTGCGGAAACGGAATGGAGTAATGAAACTTTCAATTCTCGACCAGTCGCCAGTGCCAGCGGGTTTCACCCCTGCCGACGCGCTGCACAACACGATTCACCTTGCGCGCGAAGCCGACGGCCTTGGCTATGAGCGCTATTGGATTGCCGAGCATCACGCCATTGAAACGCTGGCCAGTCCTGCGCCCGAAATTCTCATTGCGCGTGTGGCCGCGGAAACTTCCGGCATACGCGTCGGCTCCGGCGGAATTTTGCTTCCGCACTACAGCCCGCTCAAAGTGGCCGAAGTCTTCCGGATGTTGCACGCGCTGTCTCCCGGCCGCATTGATCTCGGCGTGGGCCGAGCACCGGGGAGCGGCCCCTTGGAAGCTTTCGCAATGCAGCGTGATCGGACCGAGCGCCGGCAGACGGAAGATTTCCCGGAGCAATTGACGGAACTGCTGGCATTCCTGAATCACGATTTTCCGCCGGAGCATCCCTTCAGCCGCATCAAAGTTTCGCCGGAAATGCCCGGGGCGCCGGAAGTGTGGCTGCTCGGATCGAGCGCCTGGAGCGCGGAGGTCGCCGCGCAATTCGGCTTGCCGTATGCTTTCGCGCATTTTATCGGTCCCGAGCAGACCGTGGCAGCGCTCGCGCACTATCGCACGCATTTCAAGTTATCGAAATACTTGCGTGAGCCGCGAGCCATCGTGACGTTGGGCGTCGTCTGCGCGGACACCGAGGCCGAAGCGCAGCGGCTATCGGCCAGCACGAAAGTATTGACCCGGCGTATTCGCCTGGGCGGCGAACGGCGTCCCGTGCCGACGCCGGAGGAAGCAATCAAGGAACTTACGGCGGCAGGCGCCGGAGCGGACCCCTTCACCTGGGATGCCAGTGAGTGGCCTCGCTATCTAGTGGGCGACCCTGAGCAGGTCAGCGGCAAGCTCAAAACCATGGCTCGCGATTTACAAGTGGAAGAATTGATGATTCTGACAGTGATTCACGATCATGAAGCTCGCGTGCGTTCCTACAAACTACTCGCCGAAACTTTCGGTCTCACAAAGCGGGGCGAAAATAAAGTGCCGGAATCGCTCGATGCCGGCACTTTCTGATCCGCACGGAAAGTTTTATGGCTCGCCTTCCAACTTCCGAAGGCGAACCTCAATCCCGGGCGTTCCTCTGAGACCGGCGGCGAATTCCTCAATGTTTGATCCTCGATAATGATAGGGATAAACAATTTTCGGTTTGAATTCTTTCACGCAAGCTGCCGCTTCGATGGTGGACTGAGTTCGAGGCGGATTCATCGCCACGAATGCGACGGTAATGTTTTTCAGGGCCTTCATTTCCGGCGTGCATTCGGTGTCGCCGGAGAAATAAACGCGCGTGTCGCCAAAATTCAAAATGTAGCCGCTTCCAATCCCCTTGTGGTGATATGGCATTCCCGGCGCGGAACCCTGCACGAGGTTGTACATGGGGACGCCTTCGAAGACGATGCCCATCACCGTTTTCTTTTCTGAATCACTGACCGTTTCCGCCTTGCCGCAGGCTGGGGCGCAGTTGAGCGTATCGATGACGGCCGGCGGCCCGAGGAGGATGGTGTCAGGCTTTTTGAGTTTGTCGACCATCGCGCGATCCAGATGGTCGGCATGCGTGTGGGTGATCACAATTAAATCTGCTGGCGGGATTCCGGTGTAGTCCCCCTGGCTCCAGGGATCGACGTGTATCACCTTGCCGCCAAATTCCAGCATCACGCTGCCGTGATAAAGGGGCGTAATGCGAAGTTCCCCTTGCGACGTCTTGAAAACATCGGCCTGCCGGTTGGAGGTCGCCGCGCGGAGGGGAGCGGGAGAAATCGCGAATGACAAAGCGATGACAATCACAGCGAAGACTTGCGCGATGCGTTTATGCATAAGATGGACTCCTCATTTCCCAGAATGCCAGAAGTATATATCTCTTCTGTCAGGTTGACAGCCTAATCAGACGTTGTGGCGGCGCAAGCCCGGCTGTGGCAAGATTCCAGCGGGTTTCTAATTCTTGGAGGGACGATGAACCTGCAAAATTCCATCGCACTCGTTACCGGCGGCAGCAGCGGCATTGGGCGCGCGATTGCGCAAACACTTGTCACCAGTGGCGCGCGTGTCGCCATCACAGGACGCAACAAAGATCGCCTGACGGAGGTGGCGAATGAACTAGGCGCGCATCCGATTCATGCAGATGTGTCGGTAGAGGCGAATGTCCTGCGGACATATCGCGAAGTTATGGAACAGTTCGGTGATCTGGACATTCTGGTCAACAACGCGGGCATCGGGCACTTCAAGAATCTCGTGGATTTTGACCTCAAAGAGTTTGAATCCGTGTTCGCCACCAACGTCACGGGAGCGATGCTCATGGCCCGCGAGGCCGCCAAACTTTTTATAAAGCGCCAGCGCGGCAACATCGTGAACATTGCTTCCACTGCCGGCCTCCGCGGGGCGCCCAACGGCACCGCATACTACGCCAGCAAGTTCGCCCTTCGCGGCATGACGGAATGCTGGCGCGCGGAGCTTCGCAAGTACAATATCCGCGTATTTCTGGTCAATCCCAGCGAAGTGCTGACAGAGTTCTCGGCCAGGGCCGGACTGACACAAAAAGAAAATGAGACCAAACTGCGAGGGCAGGACATTGCTGACGTTGTGAAAGGAATTCTGGAAATGGACGACCGCGGTTTTGTGCCCGAGGTTTCCATTTTTGCCACCAATCCCAAGGATTGAGAATTCGCTGCCATTTCCCGTCCCTCTCACACCGAGGGACGGGTTCAAAACCCTCGGCAACGTTCGGGGGCAACCTGTCCTTCAACACCCGAAGCGCCGGGCATTCATCCATTCTTAAGGTTGCGTATGCAACTTTCTGATGATCGTGCATCAGTTTTTCAGAGCCCTGCGCCAATCCGTGAGGGAAACTTGACGCGCGCTTGACACGAGGCGCTTGCGGGCATATGTTTCTGCGCAAAGAGCAAAATTGCCATCCGAAATTCCGGTTTGTCCTGAGGGTTCGCACAACCAGAGATTGGAGAAAACCATGAACGACAACGACGGCATCAGTCGCAGAAATGCGGTGAAGTTGGGACTGTTTTCCGCGGGCATGACTCTGCTGCCCAATGGCAACGTTTCGGCTGCCGCGCCCCCTGCCGTAGAAGAAGGCCGCGACGAGGGTGGGCTCTATGAAGGAAGGAACTTGCCCGGAGGCGGGCAGCTC
This sequence comes from Terriglobia bacterium, assembly GCA_963705015.1. GTDB lineage: Bacteria > Acidobacteriota > Terriglobia > Acidiferrales > UBA7541 > Palsa-360. The sequence continues at coordinate 1,000,076 of CAVPIN010000002.1, read as the reverse complement.
GATCCGCGGATGTCCGTGTCTCCCTTCGTCGAAGATCCGGACTTCATCGAAGTCGCTCAGCGAGTGAGTCCATTCAATCTGGATTCTCTGTTTACCGAGAACAAACGCATGGCGGAAAAGAATGAGCGGCTCGCGGAAGAATTTTTGAAGGACGGCTACAAAGTTTCCGCCAACACGTTCTATCTCCGCGCAGCTCGCTTCTACCAGCGCGCCGTCGGACCCATGCCCGAAGCCGACGATCGCATGCTGCCCACTTTCCAGAAATTGCTCGATACGTACGAAAAAGCCTGGAAGCTGGTGCCCGCGCCCTACGAGCGAGTGCAAATTCCCTATGAAGGTTCCACTCTGCCCGGGTACCTGACCAAGCCGCGAGGCAACAACGCGCCAAAGCTCCCTACAGTAATCGCCTACGGAGGAGCGGATTCCACCGTCACGCCGACCTGGGGGCCGGAATACGTTCAGCGAGGCATGGCGTATCTGTTCGTCGATGGCCCCGGACAGGGAATCCCGCTGCGGATCAAGAAGATTTATGCGACTCCCGACTCGGAGAGGCTGGGCAAGGCCATTGTGGATTATCTGGTCTCGCGCCCGGATCTCGACGCGAATCGTATCGGAATCACGGGAGCCAGCATGGGAGGCTACACGGCTCCGCGTATGGCTACGCGCGAAAAACGTCTGAAGGCGGTGGCCGTCTGGGCGGCAGCCTACAGTTTGCGCGAGGACATTTTCGATTACTTTCCCCCCATTCAAGACCGCCTGCGCTGGCTGTGCGGCGCGAAAGATATGATCGAAGCCCGCAAGAAAATGGCAGAGTTCACACTCGAAGGGCGCGCCTCCGAAATCGAGTGTCCCATGTTCATCGGTTACAGCGATGATGACCGCATCATGGACCCGCGCGGTGCCTTCCGCCTCAGCAAAGCAGCCACGCGTTCGCAGAAGACCATGGTGGAAGGCACCGGGCACGATTCTGGGCGCATTTTCCCGTACCGCCGCACGAAGGCCGACAAGGAAGTCCTGATGGCCGATTGGATGGCCAAGCAACTCGGGGTCCTCGCGTAGAAAGGGGTTAAAAATGCGACGCCGCTTTCTGGTTTCGGTAACATTGCTGGCATCAACGCTTACGATCGTGTCTGCGGCGCGCGCGCAACAGGCGCCGCCGAAGTCAACGAAACCGAAAACCGATTCAGCAGCCCCATTTGATCCGCACGACCTGAATGGGGTTTGGGATTATTTCAATAATTCCCCCGGGCAGGGAATTTACGTCACCCCCAGCAAGGACATGCCGCCGCTTACCGAGTGGGGAAAAGCCCGCTTTGACGCGAACAAGCCCGGCTACGGCCCGCGAGCTCAAGCAGGGGGGAACGATCCCATTCTTTCCTGTGATCCCACGGGCATTCCCAAAATATTGTTCATGGTGCTGCCCCACGAAATCGTCCAGACGCCCGGCCGGGTGTTCATGTTTTTTGAGCGCGAGCATGCCTGGCGGCAGATCTGGACAGACGGGCGCCAGCATCCCAAGGACCCCGACCCCACCTACATGGGCGATTCGATCGGGCGGTGGGAAGGCGATACCTTCATCGTCGATTCGGTCGGATTCAACGACAAGTCGTGGCTTGATTTTTACGGCAGCCCGCACAGCGAACAGATGCACCTGATCGAGCGTTATCAGCGCCTCGATCACGATACTCTCCTGATGCACCTGATCATCGAAGACCCTAAGACCTACACGCACACCTGGGTGAGCGACGACAAAATCTACAAGCTGCTGCCACCGGAAAAATCAAAAATAGAAGAACTCTTCTGCGTTCCCTCGGAAGAGGAAGCATTCAAGAATCGCATTCGCATGCCAGCGCTTAAAAAGCCGGGCGACAAGTAAGTAGATACGCCCGGTCCATCGATTCGTATTATTTGGGGTGCCTCTTCGCGGGCGCGCTTAACCAGTGCCGCCCGCAAGGAACACTGCCCCCTCCCAAACAATTTGTTACCCTGCCAACTGGAAAACCGGCACCCTCATCTGTTGTATGTATAGAGGCGGGATGCAGAGGATTTCATGAGTGGGGATTCCATACCCTTGGCGCTGCCGCTGTCGCGCCCTGAGGCGCGCACCTGCGAGGCCACGACCCTGTATAGCGAACTGCGCAACCCGCTGCTTCGCTACCTGGTCTGTCTGGGGCTTTCAACCGATGAGGCGCAGGACGTGGTACAGGATGCTTTCCTCGGTCTGCAACGGCACCTGGCCTCGGGCGGCGCGCAGGAAAACATCCGCGGCTGGGTGTTTCGCGTGGCGCATAATGAAGCCCGCAATCGCCAGAACAGCTATCATCGGCGCTTCGGCGAACCGCTCGACGCCGAAGTGGAGTTTGTGGCGAGCGGCGCGACACCGGAAAAGGCTGTCCTCGAAAAAGAAAAGTTCCGGCGGCTGGGCAAGGCAATCGCCACGCTGACCGCATCCGAAAGGGAATGCCTGTTGCTGCGTGCCGGAGGCTTGCGCTATCGCGAAATAGGCGAAGTCCTGGAAATGGCGACGTCCACGGTAGCTGCTACGGTGGAGCGCGCCATCAAGAAATTGGCGGAGAAATGCAATGTGTGACTCTCAAGGAAAACTGATTGCCTGGCTCGACCACGAGCTGCCCGAGAAGGAAGCCGTCGAGGTGCAAAATCACGTGCAGGTTTGCGCTGAATGCTGCAGCCGGATCGAGGCGTACGAGCAGGTGAGCAGGGAGTTCGAGGCTTACTGCGATGCGGCGACGACGCCAAGGGCGCGCGCCAAAGCTCCGCGCTGGGTGCGTGCATTGTCAGGCGCCGCGGCTGCGGCCGCTGTAGCCGCCGCACTTTTCTTGGTATTCCCGCGCGCGCGCGTCGAAAAGCCGCGAGTGATCGAAGTTCCTGTAGCCGCAGTTGCTCCACTCGCCGTCCCGGAATCTGCGCCCGCTTCCGTAGCGCCCGTTTCAGTTAAGAAAGTGCGCCCACGGCACGTCGTCACGCCCATGCAAACTCGCGTAGCAGATTGGCAGCCGCCCGAGCCGACGATCGAGATTGCCATCCCCGCGGAAGCCATGTTTCCCCCGGGCGCTGTGCCGGAAGGGATGAGTTTTATCGTTGACGTTCGCCTGTCAGCCGATGGTTCGGCGCAACAATTCAGCATGCGCCCGTGACGGATTGAGTACGCGAAGGTTGTTGTAGGACAGGCACTCTTGCCTGTCTGCTTCGGCCGAAGCGATATTGTGCTGGACAGACAAGAGTGTCTGTCCTACAACTGCCGAAAGGAGCATAACGCAATCATGAAGCGCACATTAATTCTCATACTGGCCACCGCAGCCTGCGCCTTCGCACAGGACGCCGGGAAGACCGTCACTATTCAAAGTGGCGGCCCCGCAGGCGCCGTCGCCTTTGGAGCGTTCGAAAGGCCAAACGGCACTCCGGTCGCGGGCGCGCCATACTCCGCCATCATTACCAACGAATCCATCCAGACGCTCTCGGACGGCAACCGCATCGTGCAATCGAGCACAGGAGGAATGGCGCGCGATTCGCAGGGCCGCACGCGCCAGGATGCTCCATTGCCCGCTATCGGCAATCTGTCCGCCGCAAACCCGCCGCACATCGTATTTTTGCAGGACCCCGTGGCGCAGACGTCTTACACCTTGAACATGACGGACAAGACCGCCATGAAAGTCCCGGCGCTTCCCGGCCCGCCCCCGGGCGGCCCCGGCATGCCCGGTCCCAACGCCGTGTACGTCACCACCATGGGGGGCGCGCAAGTGTCCGACGCGATGCCTGCGCCACCACCGCCGCCGCCACCGGGAATCGCCGGGCAAAGAGTTTTGATTATGAAAGATCAGGGCCCGGTGACCACCGAGGACCTCGGCTCGCAAACGATGGAGGGCGTGTTCGTAACCGGAACGCGCACCACGCGCACAATTCCCGCGGGTCAAATCGGCAACGATAATCCCATCCGCATCGTCACGGAAGTGTGGACATCGCCCGACCTCAAGACCGTGGTCTACAGCAAACGCAGCGATCCCCGAATGGGCGAGCAGACGTTCCGGATGACGAACATCGTGCGTTCAGAGCCGGACGCTTCGCTGTTTACGATCCCGACTGATTTTAAGGTGATGGACGGGCCGCAGCCGATCCTGTATCGGACGATCCAGTAGAAAAGTAACGTGAAAACGAAAGCCCCGTCCTCCTGATGAAGGACGGGACGCCAAGAATTTCCGAAGCAGTGGCCGAGCCACCCGCCAACTAAGTCATTGGCTGCCCGCCACAAGAGAATCGCCCCACTCCCCGCGCTTTTTGCCGGATTGGTTTCTCCCGCGAGCAAGCCAAAAACGGTCCATTGATTGTAGTCCCGCCAAAAGGTAGTTCAGAATTGAACCTTCAATCCGAACTGAATTTCACGATTGGTTCCCGAGGTTCGCAAGATCAGCCCGCCAGTTCCGCTCACGCTGGGTGCAACCGAGTTGTTCACCACGCCCTCCGAGGTAAAGGACGGGCCGGTAGTATAGGTTGTCGGGGAAGGATCGACGAGATTCCCATGGTTGAATAGATTAAAGAACTCCGCGCGAAATTGCAGGTTTCCGGCTTCCCCGAGAAAAGGCAGCTTGGTGTCCTTGACCAAATTAAGATTCAAATTCCGAAAGTCCGGGCCATGCAATACGCCGCGCGGGGCGTCGCCTAGCAATCCCGGCGGCCCTGGAATAAACATGTTGACGTTAAACCAGGGGGAGTTGTTGATCCCGTTGCCGATTACTGCCTTGGAGCTGTCGAATGGCACTGCATTGGGGTTCTTACCGCCAAGAATACCGTCCCGCGTGTAGGTCCCGGCCCGCACCGCAGCCACATTCGCGGCCGTAACGATGTCGGGCCGTTCAAACGCGCTGGCTGCCGCGGGCCCTCCCGCGCTGGACTGTTCGAAGCTGATCGTCGGCGACATTGCAAAGCCGGAATTCAATTGCACGATGCTCCCCACCCACCACCCGTTTAGAAGTTTGGATGCATACTTTTCCGATGTGACCGTTGGGAAGCGATAAACCGTGTTGAATGTGAATTGGTGAGTAGCACTGGCTTCGCTCACCCCTTTATCCGTGCGCGGATTGAACGGGTCGGAGTCGCCCGACGTCTCGAGGTCTCCGCCGACGGCCTGCCCTTGCGGAGTATCGATCAACTTTGAATACGTATACGAGGCCTGGAACTGCAATCCATGGGTCAGCCGCTTCGTTCCTCCCACTTGCAGGGAGTTGTAATAGGAATCTCCCCGGGTGTTGCCCATGGTGTAGAGGTTCCAGAACGGGTTTACCCTGCTGAGTCCGGCGCCGGAGCAGTTCGTCCCAGCCGGCGGGGTGGGGATATTGAAGCATGGGTCCCAGAACTTGTCGCCATTCGGCATGATCGATGTCGGAACGTTATCGTTCGGAAAGTTTACATCCCACAGGTGGACGCCGCGGGAGCCGACGTACGACACGCTCAACGCGATGCTGCCCGGCAACTGCCGCTCAATACCCAGGTTGTATGCCATCAGGTACGGCTGTTTGACGTAGAAATTCACACCCTGAATTCTGGAGTTCTGAAAATTCGCGAGAACCGGGAAGCCCACGTCGAGGGGAAGCACGAGCGGCGTATTCGGAGTTGTGCCTCCGCCTTGCGACGTAAGCGGCGGAGTGGAAACGATGTCGTTTTGTATGGCGTTGCCAAAGCTTTCGACGTCGTAGTAAATCCCAAAGCCACTCCGTACCGACGTCTTGCCGTCCCCAAAGACGTCCCATGCCAACCCAATTCTCGGGCTCCAGTTCTTAAGCGAGCTATTTTCCATGACCGGCCCCTGTGTCGTTGCCTTGTCCGTCGCGAAGTTCCGGAAGGCGAACTGGCGTCCGTTCAGTTCCTCCGGGGTCGTGCTGGGCTCATACCGCAAACCCAGGTTCAGCGTAAGACGCGGAAGAACGCGATAGTCGTCCTGCAGATAGACACCTAACGTCCAGAAATGATAATCCCTGTTCACGTTCGATCCCGGGGTTCCGTAGACGATATTCGAAGTGAGCGCCTTAAAAAAGTTGGCCATCGTGGAAAAAACAACCGTTCCGGCTGTCCGGGAGTTGTACGTATTTCCCTGCTCGAAATGATTGATCAGCGTGCCGAGTTTCAGCGCATGCTTTCCTTTGGTCCAGAAAATATCGTCGCTCCAGGTGAGTACGTTCTGCTGCGTGTAATCCGCTCCGCTCGGCCCAAATCCGCTGGGGGCGGTAATCACTCCCGAGATGTTGATTTGTCCCGGCGGGGCTCCCGTAACCAGCACCTGATTATTGGGATAGGTAGCCGTGGAATTGGTAAGTGTGCCGGTTCGGCTGAAGGAGGTTCGGAACGTGTTGACGATAGATGGAGAAATAATATGGGTCTCCGACAACGTCAAGTATTGGTTCCGTCCCCCCTGGGTATCCACGATGACTGGATAGGTATCAGGGATGGTCTGCTGCGTGTCGTCAATGGTGTAGCGGACGAAGAGCGTGTCCGAGGTGGAAAGGTTCTGGTCCACACGCATTTGCCCATAATCTTCGCGTGTGATCGTGAGTCCAGGAAATGTGTATTGAGTGTTTCCGGTATTCGGATTGGGAAGATTGGCCAGAAACGGCAAGATTATGGGATTGATCGTTACTGTGCCCGCCGAAGCTGCGACCTGAGAACATTGTGCGTTTGTGATCGTTGTCTGGCCAACCGCCGGGTGACACCCCGCCGCAGGCACTCCGGCTACGACTGGGACTCCATTGTAGTTTCTGAAACCTTCATAGACGCCAAAAAAGAAGGTCTTGTCTTTCTTGATGGGGCCGCCAAACGCGCCTCCGAACTGGTTCTGCCGGAATTGAGGCTTGGGCGCGGGTGTTGGATTGAAAACGTTGCGGGCGTCCAGAGCGCTGTTCCGCATAAACTCGAATACATCCCCGTGGAACTGGTTGGTGCCTCCCTTACTGACGATCGTTGTCTGGCTGCCCATTCGCAGGCCGTATTCCGCGCCGAACAGACTGGTAATCGTCTTGAACTCTTTGATCCCATCGACGCCCAGTGAATTGTTCGCCACTGAGGCGGTGTTCAGACCGTAGAAATTCTGCATGATGGCGCCGTCCAGCATGAAATTATTCGAGCGCTCCGGCGCGCCGTTGCTCATAAAGACGTCGCCTCCTTCACCTTTCGTTTCATTCTGCTGGTTTCCGATGCTGGCGACCCCGGTTTGGAGAAGAGTCAGATCGTTCCAGTTGCGGCCGTTGAGGGGCAGGTCCGCCATGCTCTGCTCGTTCACCAGGCCACCAAGCGTGCTGGTGGTCGTGTCGATCTGGGGCGCCTCCCCGGTTACCTCCACGCTTTGCGTGGCCGAGCCCACACGCAGCGTGACATTGATCACCGCTTCCTGCGCGACCGTGAGCGTCAACCCCGTCACCGTTTCCGTATTGAAACCATCATGGGTGACCGCGATTTCGTAGTTGCCCGCCGGCAGCGCGGGGAATCGATAGGAACCGTCGTCCTCCGTGGTCGAGGTGCGCGAAAAATTCGTATCCAGATTCCTCGCCGTGACCGTGGCCCCCGGCACCGCAGCGCCACTGGAGTCCTTCACAATTCCAAGAATCGTGCCCGTCGGAAGCTGAGCCAGGGATGCGGACACACTCAGGAGCACGAATACACCCAACAACAGAATTTGCTTCATGTCTTTATTCCTCCTCGGAGTGCCCACAGCACATGCCTTAATCAGTTCTTAAGGTTATATGAGGGCGGTGTGTAGCATTTGTTTTCCCGCCTGTCAATAATAATAGAAGGTGAATAGCGGATTGTGATGAATTCAATGCAAATCCGCGAAATCCGCGCGAACATTTTGTGTTTCTTTGGCGAGGCAGCCCGATTTGGGCCCGCGTCGGCAAGATTCACTTGCGATTCAATATGGAAATTTCCGAGGGCCCCGGGTCTAAGACGATGGAGGACGTCTTCGTAACGGGAACGCGCACCAGGCGCACAATTCCCGCGGGTCAAATCGGCAACGACAATCCCATCCGCATCGTCACGGAAGTCTGGACATCGCCCGACCTCAAGACCGTCGTCTACAGCAGACGCGACGACCCCCGAATGGGCGAGCAGACGTTTCGCCTTACAAACATCGTGCGTTCAGAGCCGGACGCTTCGCTTTTCACCGTGCCGCCTGATTTTAAGGTGATGGATGGGCCTCAGCCGATCCTGTATCGGACGAATCAGTAGACAACGAGCAGCAAAAGCCCCACCCCTGACACTCCGGGGGACGGGCACCTACCTGTGCCACACGCCTTGAGTTTATTTAGGTTCGGACCCTCCAGGATTAAGGTTGACAATATATTCTCGCCGCTTGACAAAAATAGCCTATAAGGTTGACAATGTGGAGCATAAAGTTGACAATGTTTAGGGGGCAGATTTCAAATGAGTAGAGTTCGGCCGCGTGGGGAGCAAATCCGGCACTACATTCTAGAGCACACAGAAAAGCATCCTTCGGAAATAAGCAAGATTACCTCGGACCACTTCAAAATAACACGACAGGCCGTGAACAAGCACTTGCAGAGGCTAGTCAGGGAAAAGTCACTTGGTGAAACTGGCCAAACAAGGAACCGCGTATACAAGCTTGCAACCCTCGTGGAATGGCAGAAGTATTATCCCATCTCTGCAGATTTGGCCGAGGACGTAGTTTGGACCGATGATGTCGTCCCGGTTCTTGGACAGCTTCCGGAAAACGTCTTGGACATTTGGGGCTACGCATTCACGGAGATGTTTAACAACGCAATCTCTCATTCGGGTGGGTCTCAGGCCCGAGTGCGCATAGCGAAAACAGCCGTAAATACTGTGATGGTCATTGCGGACGACGGAATCGGAATTTTTAAGAACATTCAGACGAAGTTAAACTTGCTCGATGAACGACATGCCGTTTTAGAACTATCAAAGGGCAAATTGACAACTGATCCGAAACACCACACGGGAGAGGGGATCTTTTTCACGTCCAGGATGTGCGACAATTTCAGCATCATTTCTGACGAAGTACACTTTATGCACACATTTGGCAACATCGAGGATTGGATTTTTCAGCCAGAAGGTGATTCATTCCACAACTCCACCTCAGTGGTCATGAGACTAGATAACCATACGTCTAGAACCGCCAAGAAGATTTTTGACCAATACACCTCAGGTGACGATTATGGGTTCAACAAGACGGTGGTTCCAGTACGTCTTGCTCTGTACGGGAATGATAAGCTCATCTCTCGGTCGCAGGCAAAAAGAGTGCTTGAGAGGGTTGATCTTTTTAAAGTTGTGCTTTTCGATTTCACTGGCGTCCCGAGCATAGGGCAGGCTTTTGCAGATGAAATTTTCCGTGTTTTCCACTTCAGCCACCCAGACATAGAAATCTATCCCATCCATGCAAATTCCGAGGTGAAGCGGATGATTAATAGGGCGCAATCTGTCGAAGCGCCCGCAGTGGAAACTACTGGGGAAGTTTCTTCGACTTAATCTTTGCTGTGTACCCCTCGATAAGAGCTAATGCACCCGGCAGTTGGTAAAATACGTATGACAGACACTGAGAAGGGCATGTTCCCTCGATGGGCCATGGAGCCCTTAGACCAATTTCTCGAAAGTATTCGCAGTACTCACGACTTCTATCACCTGACGATTGATGGTCTCCGAATGATTATCCGCCACCACGAATTCCTCGTCGTCACTGATGAGAGGATTAAAGAATTAAACTCGAGATTATTAGAGCTGGGAGGCGAACCCAAAGAAACGGAGAGGGCCCAAGAAATCAGCAGGGCCCAGCACCGTGAACAAGCCAAGGAGAGAGCGGACCTCGCGCAGCGTGAGGTGTCTAATGGGTTCCCAGTGCTACACAATCAGCAGGTCGTATCTCTATGGAGTTCAATCGAGTGCTTTGTCGAGGACGTACTTGCGGCTTGGCTTGCGAACGATCCTCAGGTCATGAGAAACGAGCGTGTCCGGAAGATTAAGATTCCTCTTTCCGATTTTGATAGGTTGAACGAGAGCGAGAGAAAATACTACCTTGTTTCGGAACTCCAGCGCGACCCCGGGCTTTCGCAGAGACATGAGATTGAAAGGTTTGAGACGTTGCTGGCGATAGCCGGGCTTTCTGGCGTCATCGATGCCGATGTTAAACGAGATCTCATTGAGCTGGGTCATATTAGGAATGTTTTGTTGCATCGTCGGGGAATTGCCGATGCGAAATTCGTTCAAGCATGTCCCTGGCTGACAACCCGGCTTGGAGAACGGGTGGTAGTTGATTCCTCCGCAGTCGAACGATATACCGCTGCAGCCATGCGGTACCTAGAATTGATGCTGGCTCGGATGAAGGTTCTTTTTAAAATTGATGACGACGAGGCGAAAAAGTCAGTGTAGGCCGGAGGGTCCTGCCTTTAATTTGGAATTTCTTCTGTTGCAGCTTGCGAGTACCCGCTATCACCCCTTAATCGTCTCTCCCGCAGCATTCCGCCCCGCGATGCGCCCCTGCACTGTGCACCTCGCCAAACCATGCAAGCTGAATCCGCCCGCGGATTCGCCTCCGCAATAAAGCCCGGGGATAACGTTGCCATTCAAATCCACTACCTGGCACTTCGCGTTGATCCTGAGGCCGGAGCGCGTGTCGTGGATCACCGGCGTGGCCCACGCGGCGTGGAAGGGCGGCGTCTCAATCTTGAATTTTGGCGCAGGCTTTCCGAAGTCCGCGTCCGCACCGGCATCGACGAATGAGTTATAGCGCGCCACCGTGTTTTGCAGTGCCTCGGGCGGCATCGGCTTGCGCTGATACTTGTTCACAATCTTGCGGGCGAGTTCCGCGAGGGTGCCGGCGGAGAAAAAATACCCTTGCGCCGTATCCACGTAAGGAGGCGTGACCGTCCAACCTTCGCGTTTCACGGCGTCGGAATCGAAAATCGCCCAGATCGGCCCGCCTCCGCCATGGGTATCCCCAATTCCCGACAGGGCAGCATTGATGAAGTTGGAAGGCTTGAACTTGATATTCTCGGCGTTGAGGTGGCTTCCAGGGATGTACGGATTGATCGAGTTATAGTTGTTCGACGGGTACTGGCCCTGCGTTTCATCGTAAAATCGCGCGCCGGCCATGTTCACGAGGATCGCGTCCTGGTAATCCTTCACGGAAAGGCCCGTGGCACGGATCTGAGAAAAAATCGGGCTATCGGGCTGCCACGGCAGATTCACGTAGCCGTACTGGCATCCGATCCAGCCCGCCTTGGTTACGGTCTGTCCAAATTCCTGGGCTTGATTGGCCGCGCCCCATAGCGATGCCCCGATGGACATGGCGGCAATCTCTCCGCTGGCATCCTGGAAGGAGTAAGGTTCGCCGGCCACCTGGTATTCTTCGGTCAGGCGAGTGTCAAATATCCTGCGAAAATTTAGGTTGCTGCTGTGTCCTCCCGTGCCGATGATGACTCCCTTCCTTGCGCGGATATTCACGGTCTTGCCTTGAGTCGTCGCTGCGATTCCTATCACTCTGCCGGAGTTGGGGTTCTCGCGGATCAGGCTGGTCATCTTGTGCTGCAACAGGATCTGCACGCCCAATTTCCGCGCCGTTGCTTCGAGCGGCCGGATGAGGCCGACGCCTGACGATGTGGTCGCGCGTTCTTCGGGCTTCACCTGCGCGCCGGTCTGAACCTTCACCCACTCCATTGGCGCGGCATGATTTTCGCGAGGGGCGGAGTTGCCCACCGCGTTTCCTCCAGCCGTATCGGGAGCTTTGTCGACAAAGATGACGCCGTGCGCGACCAGCCATTCGTAGGTCTTGGCGCTCTCGTCGGCAAAGGCGCGAATGATTTCCTTGTCGTTGTACCGGTAATCAGGGAACCCGTTGGCTTCGATGACCGACCAGTCCGTGAGGTCGGAGTACAAGAGGTCTGGAGAATCGACGACTCCATATTTCTGTTGCCTGCTGGTGCCGCCGCCGAGGGCTACGTTTCCTCCGCTCAAAATTGCATGTCCACCCACGTCTGAATTCGCGTCGATCAAGATGACGGAAGCCCCCGCTTCGACCGCCTGGATCGCCGCAGGCAGGCCCGTCGCTCCTGCTCCGATCACGACGACGTCCGCTTCCTTGTCCCAATGTGCAGGGCGCGCTTGCGCCTGCGCTTCCGCAACTCCCAGCCCAGACAGGGCGGATGCGCCCGCGCCTGCGGCGGTCGTCTTGATAAAATCTCTTCGCGAGAAGCCGTCCTGATCCCGTCTGTTCCGTTTCATAAGATTCACCCAGTATTTTGTAGGACAGGCACTCCTGCCTGTCCGCGTCCGCCGTGGCGATATTGAGCGGGACAGACAAGAGTGTCTGTCATACCCAGCATTCCGAGAAACGATTCCCAGATTTGCAATCTTGACTTCGCCCTTCCGCAAGACCATATGCCCGGTGCTATCTGCTGTCAATGTTTGAGCGGGCTCCAAGTAGAGACCGCACCCGATTTCGGCGGGCTCCAAGTCGCCAACGCCCGCCCCGTGTACTACACGATGATTCACGACACACCATATCTATTTGTTAATTGAGTACAGCATCGCACCCGGCACTGTGCAACCGCGGCGTGGGGTTGTACTGTGACACAACGTGCCTCTCTGTTGGGGAGGGGACAACGTATGCCTCGAAAATTTGGTTTTGCCATTTTGCTGGCCGCTATCGTTGCGCTGATTTTCGCGCTGCCTTTTCGCGTCCTCGTGCACGCCGCGAAATCGCCTCAACAGCGGCGTGATCGCATTACGGAAGAGATCGACGAATCAAGACGCGTCGTCCTCCGCGGCAATGCACGCCCCGAGGCCAATCGGAATAATGACCGGGGCTACGTGGGCGACGATTTTCGCCTGGAGCACATGCTGCTTCAGCTCAAGCGCTCGCCGGAACAGGAGCAGGCGCTCGATGCGTACATCGCCGGGCTCACCGACCGCAATTCAGCCAACGCTCACCAGTGGCTCACGGCGACACAGATCGGAGAAACCTACGGAGTTTCCGACGCCGACATCGAAAAGATCACCAAGTGGCTGGAGTCCTACAGAATCACAGTGAACCTGGTCTATCCCAATCACACGCTCATGGATATTTCGGGGACCGCAGCGCAATTGCGCAGGGCGCTCCGCGTGGACATTCACTTTCTGGATGTCAACGGGGAGAGGCACTACGCCAATTTAAACGATCCGCAAATTCCCGAGGCGCTCGCGCCGGTTGTCGCCGGAATTGTTTCCATGCACGATTTCAAACCGCATCCGATGTACCGGCCGCGGACGAACTATACCTTCAATTCCGGCGGCACCTATGCAGTCGTGCCCGCGGACCTCGAGACGATTTACAACTTGAATCCTTTGTTCAGTGAAGGTATTTCCGGACAAGGACAAACAATCGTGGTCATTGAAGATACCGACGTCTTCGCCACGGCCGACTGGACCACGTTCCGTTCCACGTTCGGGCTATCCAAATACACCTCGGGCAGTTTCACACAGATTCATCCGGGAGGTACGTGCACCGACCCCGGCGTCAATTCGGATGATGGCGAGGCCATCCTCGACGCCGAATACGCCAGCGCAGCCGCTCCCAATGCGGCCATCGAACTGGCGTCCTGCCGGGGCTTCACTTCCTTCGGAGGCCTGGTCGCTCTGCAAAACCTGATCAATGGATCTTCCCCCCCGGCGATTGTGAGCATAAGTTACGGGAATTGTGAAGCCTCCAACGGCGCGACCGCCAATGCAGCGTACAACTCCGCGTATCAGCAGGCCGCCGCCGAGGGCGTTTCCGTGTTTGTTTCCACCGGCGATGAAGGCCCGGCAAGTTGCGACGCAAACGCTACGCAAGCGACGCACGGGATCGGCGTCAGCGGATTTGCCTCGACTCCCTACAACGTCGCCGTGGGAGGAACGGATTTCATCGACACGTACAACAATACGAACAGCACGTATTGGAGTTCGACCAACAGCATGATTGATGGTTCGGCGAAAGGGTACGTTCCGGAAATACCGTGGAACGACTCCTGCGCTGGAGAGCTTCTGGCCCTGTTCGAAGGCAATCCCACAACGTATGGGTCATCCGGCTTCTGCAACTCGTCGGCGGGATCGTCGTTCCTCACCACGGGCTCCGGCAGCGGCGGCCCGAGCGGTTGCGCCACGGGAACCGCCTCGACGGGCGGAGTTGTCAGCGGAACGTGCGCCGGATATGCCAAGCCTTCCTGGCAGACCGGCTTGTTCGGCAACCCCGATGACGGTGTGCGCGATCTTCCCGACGTGTCGCTGTTCGCCGCCAACGGACTCTGGGGGCACTACTTCATTTATTGTTATTCCGATACCAGTCATAGCCGTGGCGGAATGCCATGCACAGGGTCTCCCAGCGGGTGGAATGGCGCCGGCGGAACATCTTTTGCGTCGCCCATTATGGCGGGGATCCAGGCGCTGGTAAACCAGAAGACGGCATCGCGCCAGGGAAATCCGAATCCCACCTACTATGCCATCGCGAGTGGTGAATACGGCGCCAGCGGCAGCAGCAATTGCAATTCGAGCACGCAGCCGATTCTGCCTCGCGGCTTGAGCACAACCTGCGTGTTCTACGATGTCACGCAAGGCGACATCGACCTGAATTGCACGACCGCGCACAATTGCTACATTCCATCTGGAACCAACGGCGTCCTCAATACAGGAAAAATTACCAGCCTCACCTTGGGCGCTGGCGGCGCCGGTTATCCAGTCGGAACGACATGCACGATTGCCGCGCCCGACAATTCTTCGGCCTATGCCGGATATGCCGGCGGAATTCCGGCCACGTGTACGGCGACGGTTGCAGGCGGGCAAGTGACCGGGGTCACCCTGACCGCAGCCGGCGAGGGATATGTGACGCAATCCGGTGTGCACTCTTTCCGGCGCTGGTGGCGCGGGCGCAACCTGCTCTGCGACTTCGGCTGTGAGTGCAGCGACTGGCTACGAGCCGGCTTTTCCTGCAACTGGCGGTTGGGATTTCGCAACCGGAATTGGCACGGTCAACGCCTACAATCTTGTCTATAGCCCGAACTGGTGAGCATGACGCGCGCGAAGTTACTTTGCACAATGCATCAGACGAATCGCTTCCTCATTTTCGCTACCGCGGATTCTCACGGGTCTTTTCATGTTGCTCTTGTTCTGCGCGCTGACCTCCGGTCAGGAACTTTCTGTGAGGCGGATGGGCGGGCCGGATGATTGGACGCATCATCGCTTGTTCTTTTCCGATCCGGGCACGGCGGAGGATGCGATACGGAGTGGAACGTACAGCCACTGGCAGAAGATCGTCAACGATCCCCGTTACATCCTGCAACGCGAGAAGCGAAATGCTGCGGCGAAGGACAACCTGAAACTGGATCGATTTTTCCAGCCGGGAGAGACGCAACAAATTCGACGCCGAGAATGAATCCCACGAAAAGGTGGGGCCAACACCGTTCGACAAGCTCCCTCGCGGCATCATCCAAGCACCAGGAAACCCGCGTTCAGATCATTCTGACGCCCGTCGACATCACCCCGCCGGTCACCAAAACACGAATGTATCCAGCTCCCTGCACAAAGACTGGAGCGAAGACATGGGCAGCGGCGCCACCACGGGCCTGGGAATGTATCCCGCCAAATATTCGTTTAACATCAGCAGCGCGAACTGCAGTGGTCCCGCGCAACCCGATTTTGTCGTATACAACACGAGTCTCGCGGGGCTGAGCACCCAAGCCAGCATCATCGCGTACGACAATCTCTACACGGCTGTTCGGGAAACGTGCCTTCGACCTACTGGGCCTACAACACTGGCGGCACGATCGTGACTTCTGTCGTTCTCTCGGGCGATGGCTCCCAGGTCGCCTTCGCGCAATCAAGTTCCGGCGGCTCGGCAAGCCTGGTGATTCTCAAGTGGAAATCGTCCGGCACGCAATCGGCAAGTTCGCCGGGAACTCCGACCGCCGAGACATTTTCAACATACAGGAGTTGCCCGGCTCCTTGTTCTTTGAGCCTCACGTTTAGTGGCGCTGCGAACGACACGGCGTCGTCCGTCTTTTACGACTACGCATCGGATACAATTTATGTTGGCGACGATGCCGGCAGGCTGCACAAATTTACGGGCGTCTTCAGCGGAACTCCTGCCGAGGCATCCGGCGCCTGGCCCGTCTCGGTCAGCCTGTCCGCTCTTGGCGCTCCTGTCTACGATTCCACGTCAGGAAATGTGCTCGTTGGCGACTACCTCTTGGATCTGGCTTCCACCTGCGCGCCATCGGGAGAGCCTTGCGGTTTCTTTTATTCCGTAAATGCCTCCAGCGGTTCCATCGTTGGCACGTCGGACCGCCTCGATTACGTTTTCGGAATTGTGGACGCGCCGCTGGTGGACGCGAGCGCCGGCAAGGCCTATGTGTTCGCCGGCGCTGACGGCAATTTCAGCTCGTCGTCGGCCTGCGGTACGAACGTTCCCTGCAGCGGGGTGTTCCAATTTCCTACCAATTTCACCTCGGGCAGCGGCACCGAGACGACGCTCGGACCCGGCTACGAATTTCTACTGGCAGGCACTTTCGACAATCAATATTTTACGTCAACGAGCGACACAAGTCCGACAGGGCATATCTATGCGGTGGGAGGCACCGGCCCCCAGAATAATACTCTTTACCAGGTGTCTATCAACTCGGGCGTGATGAGCACTTCGGCGGTGACCGGCCCTGCCGTCAGCACGAATAACACCAACGGTTTTTATTCTGCCGGACTTCAGGTCGCAGAGGTCTACACGGGTAGCAAAGACTACATTTTTCTCAGCGTCCTCAGCTTCGGGGCGCCCGCCGGTTGCAGTAGCAGTTTGGCTGACGGCTGCGTCATGGGCTTCGACGTCACCAGTGCATCCATCAGTTCTGCGACCACCCCCACCGGAGCAACCGCGGAAGCCGGCGGCGCCAGCGGCATCATCGTGGACAATACGTCGAATTTTGGCGGTGCTTCCAATATTTATTACACACCCCTCGCCGATCAGGCCTGCCCAACTTCCGGTGGAACCGGCGGCTGCGCCATTCAAATTTCGCAAGCGGCGCCGTGAAATAAATTCCAGTAGTGACTCAATTCGATTCACGAAGGAAGAACCGGATGCCCGCCCCGAGAACGGGCGGCCTCTACAAAACCTGCTACCCACAATTCAGGGCGGGCTTTGTAGAGGCCGTTCCGTCCCGCGCCTTTCGGGATGGAACGGGCACATCTCAAATTAAGTTACCACCTAAATTCCTGCTAGATTGCCCCCAACCACTCGATGCGGAGTTCGCTGCCATGTCCTGAATTCTCCCAAAGAATATAGTTCCAGCGATTCGGCAATGTGAAAAACTGGATAAAAGCGCCGCTCTCATCGCCCCAGGAATCCATCCAGCTTCCGCGACCCTATTAGTTTCAATCAGTTCGATGACCGTTTCGGAAAGAAACGAATATGGTCCTTCGACTGCAAGATGCAGATCGGGTGGTCTCGATTAATCGATAGGTGGGGGGCACGCCGCCGGGCGTGGGGGTTGTGCTTTAGGTGGGGGAACCAATCGTGTTACGCGGGTGCAATTTTTCGTGCATCTTAAGGTTCCCTTAAGGTTTCACGGACTAAGGTGTGCCTCAGCATTCCGTCTCTGGGTGGAAGTAAAACTTTGCTTTCTCGATATTCTGGAATAAGCCGGGGGTAAAGTCCGGCAACTTGGGGGGTGAGAAGTGGCAAAGAAACTGACGTTTGATGGAGTTCGTTTCAGCGCGAAGTTCGTCGTTGTATTGGTTCTCTTGTTATTGGCGATCCCGGTGTTCGCGCAAATTCCGACAGCCACCGTTCTGGGAACCATCAAGGATTCGTCGGGCGCGGTAGTGCCGGGCGCGACCGTCACGATCCAGAATGTGGACACCAACGCGACGCGAACGACGACGACCGAGACTGACGGGTCATACCGAGTCCCGGCACTGAATGTCGGGAATTACACGGTAAAGGCCGAGAAATCAGGCTTCGGCACGCAAACTCAGCAAGGCATTACCCTCACCGTCGACCAGAATGCCGTGATTAATTTCACCTTAACAGTTGGCGCGGCGGTACAAACTGTGACTGTCACCACGGAAGCGCCTGTGGTGAACACAACGAACGGCGAACTCGGCGGCCTCGTAAACGAGCAGCAGATGGCCGAGTTGCCATTGAACGGACGAAACTATATAGACCTCAGCCTGATGCAGGCGGGCGTTACGCAAGACAAGAACTTCGGCGGCGGCGGCGGCCAGCAAGGGACATCGTACAGCGCCAACGGCGCGACGGTGCGGTCCAACAATTTCACCCTCGATGGCGCTCCCACGACAACGCTCTATGGCCGCAACCCAGCTACTCAGGGCGGCGACACCATGGGAGTGGACGGAATCAAGGAATACAAGGTCATCACCAACAACTTCGCAGCCGAGTACGGTATGACCATGGGCAGCCAATTGGTTATGGTGAGCAAGGGCGGAGCCAACCAGATGCATGGCGACGCTTTTGAGTACATCCGAAACAGCGCGCTCGATGCCAGGAATTTCTTCGATAGAGGCTACGAGCTTCCCGGCGGGAAACGGCTTCCGGAGTTTCAGCGCAACAACTTTGGCGGCTCATTTGGTGGTCCAATTCGCAAGGACAAGACTTTTTACTACGCGGTTTTCGAGGGATTGCGGCAGAACCAGCCGCAATCGATTAGTGTCGTGGTCCCCTCCAGGAACTGCATAGGCACGGCAGGCCAGCCGCTCACCATGGCTTCGTGCCCTGCCTTGACGCAGGACATACCCGCCGTCTACGGACCTTCGGCGCAGCTCATGGCCAACCCCATTCTCTTCCCGCAGGCCAACGTTCAAACTAGCGCTGACATTCAGGCTGGTCTGGCGTGCCCCCTGGCCTGCACCGGTTTGACGTTTCCAGCCGCGACCAGGGACAGCGAGAACTACGGTCAGATCCGTCTGGACCAGAATTTTTCCGATCAGGACAACGGCTTTGTCCGATACACCATCGGGAACGGTCTAACATCCGCTAAATCAGCACTCTGCTGCACAGCCGAACAACCCGCCCGAAACCAATACCTCTCTCTAGTGGAGAACCACATTTTTTCGACATCGTTATTGAACACGGCGCGTGCCTCCGTCAGCAGGACCAATTTCCATTCTGTAACCTCGTTAGACAGCGCTAGTGGCGTGCCCGCTTCGCTCGATTTTCTGCCGGGCTTTTCCACCGGTGCAATAGCGATCCCCGGCTTTGCCGGAATTGTGGGAGCGACTTCAGGGGTGCCGGAAATTGGCACACAGGACATTTACACGGTTAGCGACGATATCTCTTTCACCCGCGGAAAGCATGCCTACAAGTTCGGGACGCTGATAAACCGTTACGAAATGGGCATTCAGCAAAATATGGCCGTGAACGGGCGGCTGAACTTTAAAAACCTCGCCGGCTTCGAATTGGGTACACCCAGCCTTTTTGAATACGAAGCGGCAGGAGCCAGCGAGAACCGGGACTTCACCTGGGACACGTTCGGATTCTATGGACAGGATGACTACCGGGCCACGTCGCGGCTGACCATCAACATGGGTTTGCGGTATGAGTTCATGACCACGGCAAACGAGAAGTACGGGAGACAGTCGGCGTTCAGAGACTTTGCTTCCGACCAAAACGTTACGCTTGGCCCGGACATGCGGGACAGGACACACCTGAATTTCAGCCCGCGCCTCGGATTTGCTTGGGATGTAACCGGGAAAGGGACGACATCGGTCCGCGGTGGGGCTGGCGTCTACTATGATTTGGCCAACATTGGCATGGACCTTGAGCAGTCCGCACTCTCCATGCCACCCTTTTCGGCTCAGATCGACGTCCCCAATCCTACCCATCAAACATTCACGCTGCCCCTTAGTAATCTTCTCAACGTGAATCAGGCGTTTGCGGCGGGGATTGTCGCTGCGCAGGGGGTGGACTACAATGCTTATAGGCCACAATTGTGGGTTTACAACCTCGCCATCGAGCACCAACTCCCGGGCCAGACGTCGCTGTCGGTTGCGTTTGCGGGTTCTCGCGGCGCTCACCTTTGGGCCATTACGGACGCGGAGCCTGCCGTCCCCACGATCGTAAATGGTGTTCGGTATTGGGAATTGGAGCCCCCGTCTCCAAGTCCTGTGCCCAATCCCGCTATTGGTAGCACCACTACCAATACAACCAACGCGGCGACCTGGTACAACTCCTTGCAGGTGGTTGTGAATAAGCGTTTTGGCCACGGGTTGCAATTTCAGGGGGCGTACACGTATGCGCTCTTGGAGGACGAAACGCAGGGTCAGGAAGACGTTTCCGACTGCAATAACGCCCCACCCCCGGGACTTGAAGGCGTGGACTCGGCTCACCCGCTTACGGATAAGGGACCGGCGTGCTTCGACGTCAAGCACAACTTGCGCTTCAACCTCATCTACCATCTCCCAAATATAAAGTCGAATGGACTCCTTTCGAAGCTCACCAATGGCTGGTGGGTCGGAAATATCGTGTCGGTCCAATCGGGATACGCATTCACTCCAGTCTCAGTCAGTAACCGCTCGAACTCCAACGTTCTGCAAGGACAATTTGAATGGCTCGATACCAACAAGTATTTCGCTCCGCCGGGAGCAACGACGCCGGATGGGACGAACACTACTGGCTCTACCTTCGTCCCATTCAACAAGAAGACGGTTATTACGGGCAATCCCAATCAGTGGTTCAATCCTCTGATGTTCGACTTGCCGCAAACGTTCTATTCAGGCTTGAATGGGTTCCCTGTTATACAAGGTTGTCCGGCGGCTATTCCAGCCGGAGGTGGCGATAGTGGATGCTATTGGGGTCAACTTGGCAACACGGGCCGGAACACGTTGCGTGGCCCCGGGTTTGGAGACTGGGACTTCTCCATCGTAAAGGACACGGCGATTCACGCCCTCGGCGAGCAGGGGAATTTGGAGTTTCGAGTGGAAACGTTCAATCTCCTGAACCGCGCAAACTTCGGTATGCCGGATCCCCGCGCCTATACAGGCAGTCAAACTGAGACGGGCTCATATTCGGAATCGCCACTTGGTGGTGTTGGGTTGATTGGTTACTCTCAGCCCGGGATTCCGGGGACTTCGGGCTATTCTCGTCAAATCCAGTTCGCATTGAAGGTAATCTTTTAACGCGAGTTCCAAGCTTAAAAATCAAGTGGCCTGCCGTTGTCCGGCAGGCCACTTGATTTTTGGCGCCCAGTCCTCGATGGCTGAAAACCACCGGCCCCGCTTGAAATTCACCAAGGTTTCTCAATCTGTTGTTCTCACTGGCCAAGCCCACCTCAACTATCCCTCTGAAAATAAGCAGGTCCTATAATCTCGAATGGCCGCCACATTTGGCACTATTGTTGCATCTATGAAGGTAGCAGTTCGAGATGAGGTTTATGGGTCTCAGGAAGGGGTCCAAAATGCGATACCAATATTTAGGATTGTTCGCGTTGGCTGGGATTTTGATGCTGTTTTCAACCGCTGCTCCTGCTCATGCGCAGGCCTTTTCGTTCGGGTATGGCGTTGGCGGTCCTGGGTATTATGGTCCACCTCCAGCGTGTGACTATGGCTACTACTCATATTATCCATACGCTTGCGCACCTTACGGCTACTACGGCCCTGATTGGTTCTCCGGCGGGGTCTTCATCGGGGCCGGCCCGTGGTACGGCTACTATGGCGGGCGCGGATTCTATGGCGGACGCGGCTATTACGGCGGAAGAGGCTACTACGGCGGTCGCGGGTATTACGGTGGGCGTGGCGGGTTCCAGGGCCGCGGCGGCTTCCGAGGCGCAGGCCCAGTTGGTCGTGGATCATTTGGTGGGGGCTTCCGAGGAGGCTCCGCGCCTAGGAGCTTTGGAGGCGGTGGCTTCCAGGGTGGCGGAGGTTCACGCGGTGGGGGAGGCTTCCGCGGTGGAGGCGGCTCACGCGGTGGCGGCGGGTTCCACGGCGGAGGCGGCGGACGCGGTGGAGGACACAGGTAAGTAAAAATCTGATTCAATAGCTCGAGCGGCCGGCAGCCATTCACTGCCGGCCGCTTCTATTTTCGTGCCTTTGGAAAATAAGGTATTGGTTCAGTTTGCCGACTGCGTGCTTTTTGTAGGACAGGCACTCTTTTTCCCGAGCCTCTGCGAGGGGCTGCCTGTCCGGTGCTGATGCGGCAATCATGTGGGGACAGACAGGAGTGTCTGTCCTACCCGGCAAATTGACCCACCACGGAAAATTGCCTCAATTCCACCATGAACATCTGGTATTCTTATTCGCTTCGAAAGGGCAACCAAATATGAATCGATGGGTCCGGTTGATCGCTTCTGTCATCGCGATGATTATGATCGCGAATCTCCAGTATTCCTGGGCGCTCTTCGTAAAGCCGATCATGGGGGCTACCGGGTGGAAACTGTCGCAAGTTCAGTTCGGATTCACGCTCTTCATATTGTTTGAAACCTGGGCGATGCCGCTTTCCGGGTGGTTCATGGACAAGTTTGGCCCCCGCATTTTCATGTCGGTTTCCGCCGTGCTTTGCGGGGTGGGTTGGGCCGGGTTGGGTAAGGCTACGACTCTGACCCAGTTGTACACGCTGTATTCCATCGCTGGGCTGGGCGCGGCGATGATTTATTGCGGCTCGACGACCGTGGGACTCAAATGGTTCCCGGACAAGCTTGGGCTATCTTCCGGGCTGATCGCCGCGGGATTTGGTTCCGGCGCCGCCCTCTTCATCCCCATCATGGCTTACGTGATACGCGTGGAGGACTACCGGGCGGCCTTCCTGTATACAGGCATCGCCATCGGATTGATCATATTTTGCGCAGCGCAGTTCCTGATCAACCCTGATCCGAATGACCCACAAATAGCAGGGAAGAAAACCAGCAGCCGTTTTAAATTGCGGAGCCATGCGGAGCAATTCACTTCGTTCGAGATGTTGCAAACTCCTCAATTCTACGTTCTCTACGCCATGATGCTGATGATGGGCATCGGCGGTC
Source organism: Terriglobia bacterium (assembly GCA_963705015.1). Classification (GTDB taxonomy): domain Bacteria; phylum Acidobacteriota; class Terriglobia; order Acidiferrales; family UBA7541; genus Palsa-360. Next base: position 977,082 of record CAVPIN010000002.1, on the reverse strand, counting down.
TAATGGCGACGGCTCAAGTGAGTTCGGTGGCGGATACACTGGGCATTAACAAAGTAGTGCTTACCATAGCGCTCACAATTAACCCCCTCGCAAACGGCAGCGGCCGTATTTTCTGGGGCTGGATATCAGATCATATTGGTCGTGAGCGGACGATGATCATTGCATTCCTATTGCAGGCTCTCGCGTTGGTAAGCGTTCTAAAATTAGGGTACCACTCTCCACTGGGATTCATCGTGTGTTTGGCGATGGTGTTCTTTACCTGGGGAGAGATTTACTCGCTTTTCCCAGCGGCATCGGCAGATTTTTTTGGCGGGCGCAACGCCAGCTCCAACTACAGCATCCTCTATAGTTCAAAGGGCATGGCGTCGATTCTAGCGATCTGGCTTGCGGCACTTCTGTTCGAAAAGACAGGCACTTGGACTGTCGTGTTCTATGGCAGCGCCGGTCTTGCGCTTTTGGCGGGCCTCATGGCTTTCGGGCTAATCGCCATGCCACTTCCGTCGAAGCGCGGCCAGGAATCCCCCGCAGTAGCGGCGGCCATCAAGAGTGTAGAACCATAACCTCGGAGCAACCGCTGGACTCCCGGCGGAATCTAGGCAATGGATAGTTCATTTTGGGTTGCTGGAGAACGAGGAGAAATTGTGTTCGTGCGCCGCCGAGCTAGTGGAGTCCCTCATTTTTCCGGAACGCCCTTCATTAGTCTGTTCCTCATAGTCATTCTCTTCCCGGTAGTCCGCGGTCCTGCATTGCACGCCCAGGAGCAGCCAAAAATCTCCGTTGAAGTCAAAGTGGTCAACGTTCTCGCAACCGTCCGGGACAAGCACGCAAAAATCGTCTCGAATCTCGACAAGGACGATTTCACGCTGGAGGAAGACGGTCACCCGCAAACGATCACCTATTTTTCCCGTGAAAGTGACCTTCCCCTGACGCTGGGTCTACTGGTGGATACGAGCGGAAGCCAAAGCCGGGTTCTCGATCAGGAGCGCAACGCAAGCTACAGCTTTCTGGATCAAATGCTGCGCGAAAAAGATTTGGCCTGCGTAATCCATTTCGACCGGGAAGTCGAATTGCTCCAGGACCTGACCTCTGCCCACAAAAAGCTGCAGGCAGCCCTGGATACACTCGGCGAGCCGAGCTTTTCCAATGGGAGCGGTAGTTCCGGGCGAGGTCGAGGAGGTTATGGCGGTGGGGGAACCTTGTTGTACGACGCTGTCTACCTGGCGTCGAAAGAAGAGATGAAGAAGCAGCAAGGCCGCAAAGCACTCATCATTCTCTCCGATGGTGTGGATTCAGGCAGCAAAGAAAGTTTGTTCTCCGCGATCGAGTCCGCGCAACGCGCCGACACGGTGGTCTATTCGATTTTGTTCAAGGACGAGGAGCCTCGCGACAATGGCCGTGGATTTGGCCTGGGCGGAATGGGGCGGCACGGAGGCATGGGAGGGCCCGGCGGCTCACGTTATCCACGGCAGGAGCGTCCCGACGGAAAGAAAATTCTCGAGCGAATTTCGAAGGAAACCGGAGGTCGCGTCTTCGAGGTCACCAAGAAGCAGCCCATCGACGAAATTTATAGCGAGATCGAAGAGGAACTTCGCAACCAATATAGCCTGGGTTACACCCCGGGTGCAGAGGCGGGAGCCGGTTATCACAAGATTGTGTTAACGACGAAAAAGAATGATCTGGTCGTGCAGACCCGCGAGGGTTATTACGCGGATCACTAGAACTTGTCTTATAAATCCCCGCAGACGTGGTGCTCTTTATTTGGCACAGGCTAAAGCCCACTTGTTCTTGAGGTTTTAATGTCGCGGCCGAACAGGTTGCGGAAAAATTCAAAACGCCCTCATTCCGAGGCACGCAGCGTGCCTCGGAATGAAAATATGAAAGCGCGACTCCTGCCTACAGCGATACGCTGTCGGTGGGAAACCTTTAAGGAAAGGAGTCGCGCATGAGTGAGTATATCGCGTTTGATTCGCATAAGCGGTACAGCTGGGTAGACCGGGAAGACCACTCGACCGGAAAAAGCAGTGGCCATCGTCTGGAACATGCTCCGGGGGCGGTGCGAGAATATCTGAGCGGCAGTGAGCCGGGGACGGCCGTGGCGGTGGAAGCGACCGGGAATTGGTATTGGATTATTGATGAGATCGAGCAGGCCGGCCTGGTGCCGCAGCTGGTGCATCCGCGAAAAGCGAAGCTGATGATGGGGCAGACCAACAAGACCGACAAGCTGGACGCGCAAGGGTTGAATCGTTTGCAGCGCAACGGGACGCTGCCCACGGTGTGGATTCCGCCGGGGCCGCTGCGCGATTTGCGCGAGCTAACCCGCACGCGACTGGTGCTGGTGGCGCAGCGCACGCGGCTCAAGAACCGTCTTTCGGCCACGCTGGCCAAGTGGGGAACGCCTGCGAGCGAATGCAGTGATCCCTACGGGAAACGCGGACGCGCCGAACTGGAGAACCATCTGCAGCGCTTGCCCGAGCAGACGCGCTGGGTGAGCGGGCAGTTGCTGGCGCAGTTGGATTTTGTAAGCAGCCAGGTGCGGGAACTGGAGCAGCGACTGGAGAAGTTGGTCGAAGTCACCGAGGCCATGCAATGGCTGTTGAGCATGCCGGGAGTGGGCGTAATTCTGGCGGCGACGATCGCGTTGGAGATCGGAGAGGTCCAGCGATTTCCCAGCGCCATGCACTTGGCTAGTTATGCGGGAACCACGCCACGCGTACACGCCAGCGGCGGGAAAGTGCGTTACGGCCCGCTGCGCACGGACGTGAACCGGTATTTGAAGTGGGCCTTTGCCGAAGCGGCCAACTCGGTGGCGGTGAATCATACGCGGCGCCCGGAGCGGCACGTCAGCCAGTTGTACCGGCGGCTGCGTCAGCGCAAGGGACATCCCAAAGCGATTGGAGCCGTGGCGCGGCATCTGGCCGAAGCCGCCTTCCACGTGCTGCGGCAAAAAGAAATGTATCAGGACCCCAGTCTTGGTCGCGGTCGGACCAGCCAGGCGTAAGCGCGATGCCCGTCATGATCCCTTACTGGGATCGCGGAATGAATGCGACACCCCTGGCGAATAACTCCATGCCCCGTTGTCAGGGCGAAGAGATGACTCGGTACGACCCGCTTCACTGGGATTTGCATTGACAATAGCGCTTTCAGAGATGACGCGTTAAGGGACTTTTTCCACGGCCTGTGAAGCCGCGACGCACAAAGCATATTTACGAGATGGCTTGTAGTCGCCCCGATTTCTCTCCATGTTCCGCGGTGCAGCGCCTCACATTTTTGTGGCCCGGGTGATGAGGTATCCCTGCCGGAGAATGTTGTCCTCGAAATACTCAGAGGCTAGGGCTTCATATTCGCGGCGGAACGCGGCCAGTTTGGCCGGGTCGCTCGCCGACAATGATTCCACGAGTTTCACCAGAGGACCGGCGGTCCGTTCCGAATTGGTTCGTTGATGCTGCGGGCTGAGCGCGGGAACCAGCATAGTCTCACGGTCAAACACAATGTTCTTCACCGCAGTGCCCAATCGCTGCCGGATCACGCTCACATCGCCCCACTGCGGGGGAGGCGCAACTCCCGGGGGCGGAGCCGGCATGTAACTGGCGACCAGCGCAAACATGCGGCCGACAAAGAGTTCCGGTGGCCATGTGGAGAAAGCGATAGTTCCTCCGGGTTTGAGGACGCGCAACATCTCGCCGATGGCGACCTCGGGCCGGGGCGCGAAGATGTGCCCGTACTGGCTCACAACAACATCGAATGTGGCATCGACGAAGGGAAGCTTCTCAACGTCGCCTTCCCGCCATTCAATTTCCACCTGTGCGATAAACGAGTTCTCGCGCGCTACCTCCAACAACTCGGGCGTGAGATCCAGCCCAGTGACACGAGCGCCACGACGCGCCGCGGTTACCGAAACCACTCCTGTGCCGCAGGCGACATCAAGCACGCGCTGTCCGGCATGAATGCCGGCGCGTTTCACCAACTGCGCGGCGGGGATCGTGGTGATCGCCTGATGCGGCGCGAAATGCGTCCAGCCTTGCTTTTGTGCAGCCTTGAAAGAATCGAATTGGTCCATATGGATTCTCCCTGTTGAAGATGATTATCACTCCGAAGAACGCGCAAATGCAGTGGGGATGCTGTGAACCTTAGCGGTGCAGGCCGGGCTGCCAGCGCACATCTCCATCACCTTTGTTGTTCAGATACCGTGCCAGGACGAATAGGAGATCGGAGAGGCGATTCACATATCTCAGGACAGCCGGGTTGACAGCTGCTTCGGAGGACAGGCGCACCACATCTCTTTCCGCGCGGCGCGTGACCGTTCTGGCATGATGAAGATGCGCCGAAGCCTGGCTCCCGCCCGGCAGCACAAAACTATCGAGCGGCGCCAGCGACGCGTTGAAGTGGTCGATCCTATTTTCCAGCCACGTCACTTGCTCTTCCGTGATCCGGAGCGATTGCGTTTCCGACCCCTGGCGTTCCGGCCGGCACAGGTCGGCGCCCACGTCGAAAAGATCGTTTTGAATATGTTGCAGAACTGTGTGGACATCCGGATCAGTTACGTGCACGATTGCCATGCCGATGACGGAGTTGGCCTCGTCAATGCTGCCGTAGGCAGCCACGCGGAGATGGAATTTCGGCAATCGCGAACCATCGCCAAGCGAAGTTTTACCTTCATCTCCGGTGCGCGTATAAATCTTGTCCAGTTTCATCGGTTGTCCATTCCGGAAATACGGATCGTATCGCGTATCGCTGTTTCCCGGAAGGGTGGATTTCCGGAAACTTAACAGAATTCGGCGGGAATCGGCGGGGTGTCCGTTCCCATAGAATAAGGCAACCGAAAATACGTCGTCTATCGTCTAACTAAGTGCCCACCCAGAAGTGAGCTCTAAAGATCACATGACTCCGGAACAAATTCTGAATCGAAAGTGGGAGATGAAAATGAAAACTCTTGTTGGATTCTTTCTAGTGTTCCTGCTGATATCGATCCCTGTATCCGCGCAAAATAAAGGTGAAAAAGGCGGCGCGCCCAGCCGTTCCGCGCCGGGCGTGGGGGGCGGACACGTGCCCGCTCGTGGCCCTGCTCCTCACCCGGGCCCGGCTCCTGCCGCGCGTCCTTCTAATAACGTAGTTCCGGCGCGACCTCAAGAGGCGCCTCCACAACAGGTCCGCAGTAACAGCGACATGAAAGGACATCCTGAGGCCCCTCACGTCCACGCCAAGGGTGACAAATGGGTCGGACACGACACGGGACCGAATGACGCAAATTACCATCTCGATCGCCCGTTTGAGCATGGCCGATTTCCGGGTGGTATTGGCAAGGGGCATACCTTCCGCATCGAAGGGGGAGGGCCGTCCCGCTTCTGGTTTGGTGGCTTCTACTTTTCTGTGGCTCCTTACGATATCCCCTATTGCGATGACTGGCTCTGGGGCATGGATCAGATCGTGATTTACGACGACCCGGACCACGTCGGATGGTATTTGGCCTACAACGTCCGGCTGGGTACTTACTGTCACGTGCAATATCTTGGAAACAGCTAATGGCAGGGCAGTGTTGTCCCGCCAACCGTTCAAATCAGAGAGGCCGGGGTAAGAGACCCGGCTTCACTCTTTGAGTCCGTGAACGCTAATCCAACGGGCGGCCGTTTAGGACAACTGGACTTGACGAAAATCCCTCTTCGCAATACGTTGTTAGGCATATGAGCGCGATTACACTGAAGGTAAACGGCCAAATTCACAATGTTGATGTGGATCCCACGACGCCGCTCCTCTATGTGTTGAGCGACGACCTCGGACTGCGCGGCGCGAAGTTCGGCTGCGGGCTGGGGCAGTGCGGCGCATGCACAGTGATTGTCAAAGGTCAGGCGATCCGCTCCTGCGTTACCCCCGTGCAATCCGTGAACGGAGGAGAGATCACCACACTCGAAGGGATCGGCACAATCGAGAAGCCACACCCCCTCCAAAAAGCGTTTATCGAAGAGCAGGCCGCGCAATGCGGATTTTGCCTGAACGGCGTCATCCTGACGGCTAAAGCGTTTCTGGATAAGAACCCGAAGGCCAGTGAACAAGAAATTCAGGAAGGAATGTCCCGCGTTTTATGCCGCTGTTTCACCCACACGCGAATGTTTCGAGCCATCGAGCGCGCCCGGCAGGAGATGGCGCGATGAAAACCAAAACGCCGTCCGCCAACGAACTCACTTTGACTTCCGACGCCATAGCCGCTTTGAAGAATTTGGGATTTTCCCGGCGTTCCTTCCTGCAGGGGACAGGCGCGCTGATCGTCAGCTTCAGCATGGGAGGCGTGCTGGCAACTCTTGATGCGCAGGCACAGGGCGGAGTAGCGCCAGATTCTCCCCCGGCCAATGAAGTCGACTCGTGGATCGCCATCAACGCTGACGGTAGCGTCACCGCGTACACCGGCAAAGCAGAAATCGGTCAGGGCATGTCGACGGCGCAAACGCAGTTGGTCGCCGAGGAACTATGCGTTCCGTTCCATCGCGTTACCCTCATCGCCTGCGACACAGCGATGACTCCTGATCAAGGCGTCACGTCGGGCAGCCAGTCCCACCCCGCGAATTTCAATCACAGCAATCTGGCGCAGGCTGGAGCCACGGCTCGCCAGGCTTTATTTCAGCTGGCATCGAATCGTTTGAGTGTCCCCGCGGACCAGCTTACTGCGGTAGATGGCGTGATCCGCGCGAAAAACGATGCGTCGAAGAAAGTGACTTACGGCGAGCTGGTGACGGGCAAGAAGTTCAACATCAAAGTTGACCCTAATGCCAAGCGGAGATCCCCGAGCGAATGGACCGTCCTCGGAAAGCCGATGCCGCGTCCCGACCTGCCGGCGATGGTCACCGGGCAGTTTGAATTTGCTCATAACGTGCGCGTACCCGGCATGCTGCACGGGATGGTGGTCCGGCCGGCGGCGGTGGGCGCCACCCTGGTGAGCGTGGACGAAAGCTCGGTACAGGGTTTGCCCGGATTTGTGAAAGTGGTAGTGAAAAAGAATTTTGTCGGCGTGGTCGCCCAGAAGCCGTGGCAGGCAGTACAAGCAGCAAATAAATTGAAGGTGACCTGGACAAAGGGCAGCGGATTGCCCAGCCACGCGAACTTCTACGATTATTTGCGCAATCAAAAGCCCACGCGCGACACCCTGCTCATCAACTCCAGAGATATCGAGCAGAAACTTGCGGAATCGGCGACCGTGGTTAAGGCCACGTACTATCACCCCTACCAGATGCACGGGTCGGTCGGCAGCTCCTGCGCGGTGGCCGACGTCCAGGGAAACAAAGCCACGGTGTGGTCGCCTACGCAAGGCGTCTGGCATCAGCGGGGAACGCTTGCGATGCTGCTTGGCCTTGAACCTGCGAATGTGCGCGTAATCTTTCGCCGGGGGTCGGGCTGCTATGGCATTAACGGCGCCGACGCGGTTACCTATGATGCGGCATTGCTCTCGCAGGCCGTGGGCAAACCGGTTCGCGTGCAGCTCACGCGTAAAGACGAAATGGCGTGGGAGAACTACGGATTCGCGTTCGTCATGGACGAGCGCGCGGGACTCGATGCGCAGGGCAATATCATCGCATGGGATCACGAAGCCTGGTCGCCGGTGCTTGGGAATCGCCCGGGTTACAGCACTCCAGGGAATGTCATTACCGGCCTGCTGGCAGGCTTTGAGCCGGAGGAATTCCGGCCCAGAACCCCGGCGCCCGAGCCCACGTCCTACGGCAACAACAGCAACGGCGTAACTTCCTACATGGCAGGCCAGGTCGGCGGCGTCGCACGAGGCACGGGCACGGTGAAATCCGAGCGGTCCCTTATTCACAACGTCCAATCATCTTTTTGGACAGGGCCGCTGCGCTCGCCCCAGCGTCTCCAGAACACATTTGCTCACGAATCTTTTATGGATGAACTGGCGGCGCGAGCGAAGTCCGACCCTGTCGCGTTCCGGTTGCGGCACCTGAGCGATTCCCGGCTGATCGCTGTCGTGCAGGCGGCTGCCAAGGCTGCCAATTGGGAAGCGCGTCCTTCGCCGCAATCAGGGAGAAACAAGACGGGGATCACGAGTGGCCGTGGCATGGCCTGCGTTGCGTATGAAGGCGACAACGGATACGCGGCCATGGTTGCCGAAGTGGAAGTCAATCAAGATAACGGGAAGGTGACAGTAAAACGGATTTTCACAAGCAACGATTCCGGCCCGGTCTCAAATCCCGATGGACTGAAGAACCAGATGGAAGGTGGCACGCTGCAAGGGATGAGCCGCGCACTCGGAGAAGAAGTCACCTGGGACGATCAGAATGTGACTTCGGTCGACTGGAGAACTTACCATAGCTTGCCTTTGGGCTTCGACTTCCCCAAGATCGAAACAGTTCTCGTCGATGCCAAGGGTGACGTGCCTGCGACAGGAGCCGGAGAAACTGCCATCACCATCGTCGCTGCCGCAATTGGGAATGCAATTTTCGACGCGACCGGAGCCCGCATCCGGCAGGTTCCCTTCACGCCCGAACGGATCAAGGCCGCGCTTGGTTAATGAATTGTTCCATGCTTGGCTCGCTTACAACACGTCGGGCAAGGCGATTCTGAATTTCACATCCCAAGGACGACAGGGGCGGTTGGGTTAGTTCACCTTTGAGAGTAAGGTACTGCCGCCCCCCGTCAATTAACGCGGCAGTTATAACACACGGGCCGCTTCTAGTGCAAGCAAAGCCAAGTGTATTGCATGGCAATAGTCGCGCCCCGGGTCGCCCCTCAATTGATCGCAAAACAATAGAACAGGCCCGCGCCGCCTGTGCTGACGAGGCCATCCTGGCTGCAGCCGCGGCTCGGGTGCGCTGAATTCCACGAAGTGTTATTCCCGCCGCTGCGGTCGGAGTGTCCGAGCTGCGCGGTTCCGGTAGTTTCGCTGGTCCAGTTGTTGCAGGTGTGATCCGCACCGTCCGTGTAAGCGCGCCCATCGGTTTGCGATCCTGTCAGCATGTCATGCGTGGTGGGAGTATCCCCGCGGCCGTTGACCATGGCGCCCTTTTCGGTCAGCGCGGATTGTTTTGCGAGATTATTTCCGAGCTGCGCGAGAGGAACAGTGTCCCCGTGCAAATCGGCCAGGCCATTGGCGATTTTTTCTCCTTTGGCGTTGTACCATGGACCGGCCCCAATGCGGTCGCGCGCGTTGACAGCGTTTGGCCCCTGCGTGCTCATGTAAGCGTGCCAGGTCTTGGTGCTCCCCATAGCGGCGGCGAGCGTCTGGCAGATCCGGTCAGCGCCGGCTAGTCCGCCAAGGTTTGCTCCATGCCCGGAACCTGCGCTGGTGATGAAAAAGCTCATCGGCTGCGGAGGGGCTTGCGCGGCAGGCTGTTGCGCCAGCGCCAAGAGCGACCCCAGAATGGACAACGCGATTGCGGCAATAAATGGCTGAACGTTCTTCAATTTCATTGGCGTCTCCTCAGTTTTGCTCGAATTGAATGCCGCAACATGGTTGCAGCGCTAAGAATGAATCAGGCTGCGAGCATTGTATTGGATGAGCGGATTTACCGCTAGCCAGTCTTCCTGCTTGGACGGGCGCACCCGGGTGTTTGGTTCGTGGGGAAAAAGCCTGGCGATGATAATATCTCCCGTCGGGCCCCATCGAACGGTGAACTGAAAATAGCTTTTTTTTGCTATCGGAGAAAATACTTCATGCCCCAGAAAAAGATCATAGCCGTATTAGGAGCGACTGGCGCGCAGGGCGGCGGCCTGGTGCGGGCGATCCTGAACGATCCAGAGGGCGAGTTTACTGTACACGCTCTCACGCGGGACATCCAGGGGGCGAAGGCGAGGGAATTGGCGCTGTTGGGCGCCGAAGTCGTGGCTGCTGACGTCGATCAACCTGAAAGTTTGAAGAAAGCCTTTCAAGGAGCTTACGGAGCGTATTGCGTCACATTTTACTGGACGGGTTTCTCCCCCGGAAAAGAACTCGTCGAAGCACAAGCGATGGCTGCAGCCGCCAAGGATGCCGGCCTGCAACATGTTATTTGGTCTACCCTCGAAGACACGCGCAAGTGGGTGCCGCTGAGCGATGACCGCATGCCAACGATCCACGGAAAATATAAAGTTCCGCAATTTGACGGCAAGGGCGAAGCCGACCACTGTTTCACTGATCTTGGAGTCCCGACGACCTCTCTATTGACCTGTTTTTTTTGGGACAATTTCATCCACGCCGGCGTCGGTCCAAAGAGGGGGCCGGACGGAAAATTGGCGATCACTTTCCCGATGGGGGAGAAGAGAATGCCGGGAATTGCCGCCGAGGATATCGGCAAATGCGCGTTCGGCATTTTCAAGCGGGGCAGGGAATTCATCGGGAAAACGGTCGGAATTTCAGGTGAGTGCCTTACCGGGACGCAAATGGCTGCCGCTTTCACCGAAGCACTGGGGCAGGAAGTCCGCTACAACACGATGCCGCCACAGGTCTTCCGAGGATTCGGCTTTCCGGGCGCCGATGCACTGGGGAATATGTTTCAGTTTAAGTGTGATTTTAATGAATATTTCTGCGGCGTGCGGGACCCTGCCGCGGCGCGCCTACTGAATCCATCATTGCAGGATTTCAGGACCTGGCTGGCCAGGAATAAAAACGCTATTCCTCTTGATCCCAGTGCTGCGAGCGCCTAGCCGTATTGAAGCATTCGGATGTTGCGAGAAAACTTCGGCCGGGATGCCTTCAAAATGGGAAAAATATACATCCTTGACGCATGAGCAAGTGCCATGATAATAAGTTGAGGTTTGCCACGGGTGACGCGGCAGGGCCGTGTGTGGCTATTATCATCTTTCAATTAGATTAAGTCCTTTCAAGGCAAATTTGTCAGTATTTTAGACACGAGCAAGGAGACAAACTTGGCCGTACCTGAGATTTTTAATACCATTGAAAAAACTGGCCTGAGTACGTGGCTACGCGAGACGCCTTCGCTTTTTGGCTATTATTTCATCCTCTTGTTTCACGCCATTGGAATGTCCTTTGTTGTCGGCGCGAATGCGGTAGTGGATTTGCGATTACTTGGGGTGGCGCCCGCCCTGCCGATTAAGCCACTCAAAAAACTTTTTCCCATTATGTGGGCGGGTTTCTGGCTGAACCTTGTGTCCGGCATATTTCTGGTGATCGCCTACCCGACCAAGGAGTTCACCAATATCGATTTTTATTGCAAGTTGACGTTTGTTACGCTCGGCATCATCACCATGTCCCGGCTCGACCACCGTGTATTTGAAGACGCAGGCTTGAGCGAATCGGCCATGCTGGAAAAAGGCAAGACCCTCGCGAAGTGGTCGCTCCTGTTCTGGATTTTGGCCGTCACAGCGGGCCGCATGCTCTCGGAGACCGCCATCTATCAGACCTACGGCCATTCCTGGGGAGGATAAGCCCGCAAATCGGTGAGGGGCCCGGTGCTTCGTGGCGCTGGACAGAAATTCCAAATGAGCGCATCCTTGATGATAAGAAATACGGAGTAACCTATGAATTTCGCGCACCTACATTTAATGTTGAACCACTTTCCGATCATCGGCACGATGGTAGGATTGGGCCTATTCCTGGTTTCGTTTATAGGAAAAAACGAGGATCTGCGGCGAAGCAGCTACATTGTCTTCGGGGGCGTGGCTCTTTTGGCGATCCCCACCTTTTTGAGCGGTTACGGCGCTGATTTGATGATTAAGGGCCCGGGCGTATCGGATATTTTGATTCAAAGGCACCAGGGCTCGGCGATGTTGTCGGTGTGGTTCGTTTTAGCCACCGGCGTTTTCTCGCTGGTCGCGCTCTGGCAGGGTCAGCGACCCTCGGGCCCATCTCATTGGATCGCGCCTGTCGTCCTGCTTTCAGCGCTCCTGACGGTGGGACTTATGGCCAGGACAGGCAACACGGGTGGCGACATCCGGCATGCGGAAGTTCGGGACCAAAATGAGCTGACAGCGGCGGGAACGGTGACGGAAGGGCCGATTGGAGCCATTTTTGCCGCCATCGAACCTACGCCAGATACATTTAGCCGGGCGATGGTGTTCAGCAAGTGGTGGTGGACGTTCATGATGGTCATGCATTTTCTGGGGCTATGCACGATTGTCGGTACAGTTGGATTGCTCGACATCCGCATCATGGGCTTCCTGAAACAACTCCCGGTGGGTCCACTGCACAGATTTATTCCCTGGGCCATGGCTGGATTGGGCGTAAATATCCTAACAGGCATGCTGGCCTTTATTGGTCAACCGGAGAATTACATTTACAGCGCCGTATTCTGGCTCAAGATGCTGTCGCTCTTGCTGTTAGGACTCAATGCAGCGGTGTTCTACCTGACAGACATTTTCGAAGGCGTAGAAAATCTGAAGGCCGGGGAAGACGCGGTGTTCAGCGCGAAGCTCGTCGCGGCGACCTCGCTGTTCTTGTGGTTCGCCGTGATTACAATGGGCCGCTACATCCAGCCGCTGGCTGACACGCTTCGACCGGCATCCGGAAATTAGCCTCACGCGACCGGCAAAATTTTAAAAATGTGGCGGGCTCCCTTTGGAGCCCTTCACTGGACTGAAAACGCCAGCAATACATTCCCCGGAGCGCCTGCTCCAAACACGTATCCCGACCCCGCAAAGAGCATCCCTCCGGCTACCGTTGGTCCCGGCGCACCCATCGATCCACCCTTCGCTTTCACGCCATTCACGGTATCAAATTCGCGAACGGTGTTATATTCCCAAAGCTGGTGGCCATCGCTGGTCGAAAATGCGCGCAGGACTCCGTCCCATCCTCCGGAAAAAATGGCTCCGGGAATCGCCGTGATGGCTGCGGTTTCGCCAACTATTCCCGGAGTTGCCGGCCCGGGAATCGGCGTGAACCATTTTCGTTCTCCAGTATCCAGTTGAATTGCCGCCACACCTCCTGTCCTCAATCCAAAGTAGGCGTTCTGTTCGTCAGCGGCCCCGCCAAAGGTGATCATCCCCAACGCTAGTTTTTGGACCAGCTGCGCCTTCCAAACAACTGTGCCTTCGCGGTCAGGATCGTGTCCCCAAACCATCCCGCTCTTCTGGCCGGCGACCAGAATCCTGTGTCCGTTCGGCAATGTCTGCAGAATTGGGGACGACCCGAAATCATAATCCGGGCCTATGTTTTTCGGACAATTCTCCGAAGGGTTTTGGGGGCCGCAGCCTGCCACCCAGGCATCATTTTCCGTGTCTTGGGCCGCCCACAGAATCTTGCCCGTTTTCATGTCCAGCGCCATGACGGCATCGGTTGTTTTGGCAGCCGGCGGAAGATACGCGTCTCCAGTTCCGACATAGATGGCATGGTTCTTCGCGTCAATCGTCGGCGAATTCCATACGGCACCACCGTTCGGGCCCCATTGCTGCACGCCCTTGGAAGTTTTTGTGGTGGGTTTGGGAGTTTCCTGAACGGTGTAGGTCTTCCAGATTTTGCGGCCGGAATTGGCATCCAAAGCCACGACGCTGCCTCGGAACTGGCAGCATGGATAGACAGTGCTGTAACCAGCGGCGCGCTCCTCCGATGACGCCACGGGAACATACAGGCGGTCTTCATAGAGCGTGGGGGCGCCGGTGATATGGGACGCGGGCTGATCTTCGACCTTCGTTTGCCAAAGCTGCTTTCCTGTGCTGGCATCGAGCATGTACACATTTGATCGAGCATCGCCAAAGTAAACCCCAAGCTTGGTGGCGCCATGCCCTTTCACTGGACCGATGCTGATCGCGCTGCGCACCCCGGCGATGGCCTGGAAAGACCAGTAGACGCACCCTGTCGCAGCATCGATCGAATACACAGCTCCGGTGTCAACTCCCAGGAAGACTCGTCCGGCTGCAACCGTGGGCTGCCCATACACTTCGTCGGCTCCGGGAAAGCCAAACGCCCATTTCAGTTTCAATTGAGGCACCTGATCGGCCGGCAACTCTGCGGCGCCCGCAGGTTGGAAACGGGCATTCGTAACGCCATTTCCCCAGCCATTCCAGGAGGGTTTACTCGACAGATCGGTAATCGGAGGGTTGGCCGAGCACTTGTTGGGCATGAGCTTGGCATCAGTGATTTGGACAATGTCAACCTTGCGGCCGCCAAGATATGCCGCGACCTCGCGCTTATCGGCGTCCGTCGCCCCGGATAGAGCCGTGTGCGGTCCTCGTGCGAGCGCCGCATAGACTGCCTCAGGAGTCAACTTCCACAACGACAGTACGTCGGGTGCCGCCACGGCGCTTTGGGGATTCCCGTGGCAGGTGGCGCAGTGCTGTTCGAATACTCGAGCCCCAGCCACGGTCTGAGCTCGCGGGGAATCGGCTAATGGCGATAGCATTCCCATCAGTAAAATCAAAATCCATGCTGAACGTGTCATTGTTGCCATTCTCCTGGGCTTTGGATTTCCTTGCATTGGTGCGGCTGGGCCAGAATATACCCCCGCGGACTTCCCGGCACAATGCACGCATTGCCCTTGCGCTTGGATGGCCTCAAGATTGACCGTCTCCCGCGCTGGTCGCATACTGGGTAAAGCGCGACATCGTATCTTTCAAGGAGTGAAGCGTGAAGAAAACACAGGTGCAGGGCGTTCACCACATCACAATCGTTGGATCCACCAAACAGAGCACGCTGGATTTCTGGGAGGGCGTGCTGGGCATGCCGTTTATATTTGAGCAGCGCAACCTTGGCAATCCTGATGAGAACCACCTGTATTTTGACCCGGGCGATGGACGCTTGCTTACCGTGTTCACCAACGAATCAAGGGAAGATGCCAGGCGACACGCGCCGCGGGAGATTGGTTGTGTGGAGCACCTGGCGTTCAATGTGTCGCGGGCAACGTTCGCGCTGGCCCCGGCTCGATTGCGCGAACACGGCATCGATTTCATGGAGCGCGATCGCGGGTTCATGGACTCGATCTACCTGCGCGATCCCAACGGGCTTAAGATCGAACTCGCCTGCTACAAGTTTGAAACCCCAGAAGGGTTCCGAGCTGTGGATGTGCTCTCGAAGGCCTATTCACTCCGAGTCGAGCGGGGCGATCCACACATCAAGGAAGAGCACCTCGCCGATGCCATCGAATTGCTGCTAGCAACTCGGCACGGTATGCCGGTTTCGCGAGACACACCCATCAGGGCCTGACCTGATCCTTCGTTGAACGCCTTTTCTCGGGCGAAATCCGGGTTGTTCAAGTCGAACTGTTGAAATAAAAGGGGGGCCGATTGGTTTACATATCCGGCCGGCGGTGGCAGCAAGGTCGTTGTGCACAGGGCAGATGCAGCGTACGATGCGCGAGACAGAGGTCAAGACCGAAATTCCATTCGATTGGAGAGGATAGGTCCGCATGAGAAGGCCATGGCAAGGGCTCATAAGTTCGGTCTTTGCGGTCGCTGTGGTTCTGGCATTGCCGCCTGCCTCTTTCGCACAGGTCAAGGTAATCGTCTCTGGTGGCTTTTGGGCGCCTTCCGGAGAGCTTCTGCCCGAGTTCGAGAAGGCCACTGGCATCAGCGCCAACAAGACATTGGGTAAGTCGCAGGGAAGTGGGCCAGACAATATCGGCGCCCAACTTCGACGAGGGGTGCCTGCGGACGTAGTGATCATGTCGAAGGAAGGGCTCGAGGACCTCATCGCAGAAGGCACCATCGCCAAGGAAACGGAAGTCGACCTGGCGCAGACTCCGCTGGGCGTTGCCGTGCGCGCTGGGGCGCCGAAGCCAGATATCAGCACTGTCGACGCCTTCAAAAAGGCACTGCTGCCCGCGAGCTCCATCACGTTTCCGAACAGCACTACCGGCATCTATCTGGCGACCAAGCTCTTTTCGCAGCTCGGAATCGCCAGCGAAATTGCCGGGAAGATCACAAATACCGGCGTGGCCGCCGTAGCCAAAGGAGATGCGGAAATCGCAATCCAGCCGGTGAGCGAGCTTCTCCACGTGCCGGGCGCCGATTTCGTTGGAACGATCCCGGAGGAGATCCAGTACGTCTCAGTGTTCAGCGCCGCCATGGTAGCCGGATCGAAGGAACCCCAAGCGTCCAAACGGCTGATCGCGTTTCTCGCATCCGAAAGCGCCATGAGGGCCATCAAGAAGAGCGGGATGGAGCCACCGAAATCACGGTAACTGCTCTTTCCACCGGTCCGGAATGTGTGATTGGGACCAAGTCCCAAAAAGTCGTCTTCTCATCCCATCTGATACTGCCTTGTTTTCGGAAACTAACCTCGGACCAACTTTGCATGGGGCTGAATTTTCAACGCATTTGGCGCATAATGGCAGCACCGGCAAAACTCGACTTGTGAAAGACTATGCCCCTGAAAGGGAATGACCATGAGATCAGGAATTAGGCTTCTGGCGCTACTGGGAATGACTGTTGCTCTCGGCGCGTCGTGTTACGCCGCTACTGTTTCCGGAACCGTGAAAGATCCCGATGGGGCGCCCTTCCAAGGCGCGTTTGTCCAGGCGCAAAACACGAAGACACGCATGACATTCATGGCGCTTTCGGACCAGCAGGGCCATTACCGCGTGGAGAAGCTGCCGGCCGGCGAATACCAGCTGCAGATCAAGGCCACCGGGTTTCGCAGTGATCCGCGAAACGGCGTGACTCTGCAAGCAGATCAGAATGCCTCATTCGATTTCGCGATGCAGAAGGCCCCGGTGCGCTGGAATGAGCTCTCCATCTATCAGGCGAAAAAACTTTGGCCGGAAGAGAAGGCCAAGACCACGATTTTCAACAATTGTTTTATTTGCCATGGGTTTCAATCCCGCATGGCTTCGGTGAGGCGCGATGAGGACGGCTGGAAGGATCGCGTGCAATTCATGCGTGACGCCATGCATTTCAGCTTGTCCTGGCGATTTACCGATGAGGACGCCGCTGACGTAGCGGGCTATCTGAACAAGCTCTACGGCCAGGATTCGACGTTCGCAAAATCTCCCGCGGATCTGCCCCAGTACAAGGAGACCTTGCGGCCATTCACCAGCGATGCCATGAACATCGCGTATGTGGAATATGACATGCCGGGACCCAGCCGCATGCCGTTCAGCGCGGCCCCGGCGAAGGACGGCTACATCTGGATCCCCGATTTTGGAATCGCCAACAAGATCAGCCGGCTCGATCCAAAAACGGGTGAGATCAAAGAATTTCCCGTCCCCAATGTTGGAACTGCCGCGGTTCATTCCGCCGTGCCCGCAGCGGATGGCTCAGTATGGTTAACTGAGCAGGGCCCGAACAAGCTGGGACGCTGGGATCCGGTGACGCAGAAGATCACGGAATATCAAGACGCGTATCTTCCCGGCAAAGAGGGAACCGAAGAGGGCGGCTCGAAACACACGGTGCGCATCGATGCCAAGGGGACGGTGTGGGCCAGCGGTTATCCGTTGTCAAAACTTGATCCAGAGACCGGCAAGTTCACTGATTTCCCAGCGGCTCCACATACTTACAGTCTCGATTTCGATAAGGAAGGGAACGTCTGGTTCTCGAATCCGGGAACCGGCCAGATCGGCAAAGTCGATTCCAAGACCATGAAAATAACGCAATGGGCGCCGCCGACGCCGGACACCTACGAGCGCAGAATCCAGCTTGATGCCGCGGGTAACGTGTGGTTTGGCGAGTTCCGCGCCGGCAAAATTGGCCGGTTTGATCCCAAGACGCAAGCTTTCAAGGAATACGATTTGCCCGGCGGGGCGCTGGTGTTTCCCTATGCCCTGGGGATCGGGACAGATCAGAGCATCTGGTACTCCTCCTACTACATGGATGTCATCGGACATCTCGACCCCAAGACGGGCAAGGTCACGGAATATCCATTTCCGCATTCGGAAAACACGATCCGGGAATTCTTCCTCGATGCCCAAGGCCGGATGTGGTACGGCACGCCCGCCAACAACAAGGTCGGATACTTTTACCTGACCAGTGCGTCTACTAAGTAAGTGGGCGGGAGGTTTGTTCCATGTCGCTTCCTATCCTTCGTCGCTTTATTTCCAAATTGGCAATTAGAATGAGGCGGGAGACTCAAAAAGGCATTGTGGTTGCCTCCATTTGGGTGTTGCTCGCCGTTGCTTCGATAGCAATGTCACGGGCAGCGCAGGCTACGGGCAGCTCCAAGAATTCTGGGAATGAGCCGCATGGCATCGATTTGGCGATTCTGGATAAGACTTGCAAACCTTGCGAGGACTTCTACCACTACGCCAGCGGCGAATGGCTGGCCAAGAATCCAATTCCTGCCGCTTATCCGCGATGGGGACGATTCGACGAACTGGCGGAAAGAAATCGCGAGCTTCTGCATCAGATTTTGGAGAGCGCGGCGGCGAACTCGAAGCAACTGCCGGGCTCGAACGGGCAGAAGATCGGGGATTTCTATGCAAGTTGCATGGACGAAACGAAAATAAACGCAGATGGCGCCAAGCCGCTCGATCCAGAATTCGCGAGGATTGCTGCAATCCAGAGCATTAGCAATCTGCAGGCAGAGGTGGCTCGGCTGCAAGGCATGGGCATTCGTGCGCCCTTTTCATTCGGATCCACGCAGGATGCCAAGGATAGCTCTCAGGTAATTGGCGGCGCAGGGCAGGGAGGTCTCGGCTTGCCGGACCGCGACTACTACACCAAGACCGACGACAAATCGAAGCAAATTCGCCAGCAATATGAAGAGCATATAGCCAAAATGCTCGCGCTTTCCGGAGATGATTCCGCCAAGGCAAACGCGGAGGCGAAAACCATCCTGGACCTTGAAACCAAGCTTGCCGAGGCTTCTTTGACCCGCGTAGAACGGCGCGACCCGGTAAAGACGTATCACAAAATGGGCCGGTCCGAGTTGCGAACCTTGACCCCCAATTGGTCGTGGGAAAATTATTTCCAGGAGATTGGCTATACCCAAATCGATTCCGTCGACGTTACGGCCCCCAAATTCTTCGAGGGCTTGAGCCAGCGGCTTAAGGACACGCCGCTGGACGATTGGAAGTTATATCTCCGCTGGCATCTTGTGGATGCGGCAGGGCCGTGGCTTTCGCAGCCGTTTGTGGACGAAGATTTCAACTTCAAAGGCCGCGCTCTGCAGGGTACGACGGAATTGTTGCCGCGTTGGAAACGCTGTGTCACTGCCACCGATCGGCGGCTTGGGGAAGCGCTGGGGCAAATTTACGTCCAAAAATATTTCCCTCCCGAGGCTAAGGCCCGCGCGCTGGAGATGGTCAACCAACTCATCGCCGCGCTTCGTGACGATTTGATGACGCTTCCCTGGATGAGCCCGGCCACGCGCGAGCAGGCTCTGCTCAAGCTGTCTGCATTTACCTTGAAGATCGGGTATCCGGACAAGTGGCGCGATTACTCGGCGTATCAAGTCGACCGGGGATCCTACGCGCTGAATCAAATGCGCGGCGGGCAATTCGCATTTAAGCGCGACCTCGACAAGATTGGAAAACCCGTCGATCGCACCGAGTGGGAAATGACTCCCCCTACGGTGAATGCCTATTACGATCCGGAGATGAACGAGATTGTTTTTCCTGCCGGCATCCTGCAGCCGCCCTTTTTTGATCCCAAGGCCGATGATGCTTCGAATTTCGGCGGGATCGGCTCGGTGATCGGCCACGAAATGACGCACGGGTTTGACGACGAAGGCAGGCAGTTCGACGCCAAGGGCAATTTGCGCGATTGGTGGACTTCCGAGGACGCGAAAAACTTCGAAGAGCGCGCCCAATGCGTGGAAAAACAATTCGATAATTATACGGTCCAGGACGGCATTCACGAGAACGGCAAGCTCGTGCTCGGGGAGAGCATCGCGGACCTTGGCGGATTGAATCTCGCGTATCGCGCTCTTCAGAAGACGCTGGAAGGCAAACATCCCGCGCCGATCGGAGGGTTCACCCCCAACCAACGTTTCTTTCTGTCTTTTTCGCAAATCTGGGCATCCAATGACCGCCCGGAATACGAGCGGCTGCTCACGAATACCGACCCTCATCCGCTCACGCGCTTCCGGGCCATCGCCTCGCCGTCCAACATGCCGGCTTTCGCCCAGGCATTTGGTTGCAAAGAAGGCGACGCCATGGCGCGGCCATCGGCGATCCGTTGCCAGATCTGGTGATGCGCGAATAGCGTGTGACAGGAACCCGCTCTTGGAAGGACACCCACGCAAGTTCTATATTTAGAGTATTAATTTTGCTAAACTGGGCGAAGATTCCCTTGCAGAACAATCAGTTAGAAGTACGGTCTTGGCATCTGGAACTACTTTACTGGAGACATCGATGAACAAAGTGAACATTGGAATTATTGGGACAGGGTGGTGTGGTGGCATACGCGCGGAGGCCTGCGCCGCGAGCCCCTACGTGAGCGAGTTGCATATCGCCGAGATCAAGGAAGAGCGCTTGAAGGAAGTCGCCCAGAAGACCAAGCCGGTCACGGCCACCACCGACTACCGGACATTGCTCGCAAACAAGAACATCAACTCCATTATCATTTCGGCGACTCCGGAAACGACCCACTTCCCGATGGCCAAGGAAAGCTTGCTCGCGGGCAAGCACGTATTTCTGGAAAAGCCCATCGCGCTCGAGCTTTCCGAAGCGGATGAATTGATCGCCCTGGCGCGCTCGAAGTCCCTGCTGTTTACGATTGGATATTCGCAGCGCTTCAATCCCAAGTTCGCTTATGTCAAACGCTCGATCGAGGACGGCACGATCGGCGAGCCCGTCAGCGCGCTGGTCAGCAGACACATTACGCGCAACCTGGGCAACAAGATCGGCGGCCGGATCAAGCTTTCGCCTGCCGCGATGGAGGCGACTCACGACATCGATTTCATTCTCTGGTGTTTTGCGCCGAGTAAGCCCGTGCGCGTCTATGCGCAACAAGTGCACAAAATTATGAAGCCGACGCACAATGTTCCGGATTGCGTATGGATCATCGTCACCCTCGACAACGGATGCGTGTTTACCATCGGCGCGGGCTGGGTGCTTCCGCCGGCGTATCCCAATTTCTCCTCCACGTGGATTGAGATGGTCGGCACCGAAGGCGCGATCATGGTGGACGATACGCACCGCGACGTGGCTCTCAACACGATGAAACGGGGCATTGAATTTCCCATCTCCACGATGCCCGGGGAAAAAGTGGCGCACGTGTATGCGGGACCCATGGAAGCCGAGACGATTCATTTTCTCGAGTGCGTTGCGAAGGGACGTCAGCCGCTCGTGACCGCCGAACATGCCAGGATGGTGATGCAGGTCTATCAGGCGGCGGATCTCTCGGCGGAAGAGGGGCGTCCGGTCGATATCCTGCCAGAAGGTATCCGCGCGGACTTGCAGGCTGGCGCTGTCGATCATGCGGCGGCTGGTGTGCGCCAGTAAATTTGATGGCCCAGATGTCGCTTGGACTGCGGGTAGCATAAGCTTCAGCTTGTGTGTCCTTCTGAGCGGAAAAAACCAAAAGCAGACAGGCTGAAGCCTATCCTACTGGCTCGCGGAGACAATTTTGGATACCAATCCCTCGCCTGTCCTCTCGTCGAGCGCTGTTTTAGAGAACTCTACCGCCGTTCGTGCCACGAAGACCCGCTGGATGGTCCTGTTTTTGATCAGCCTGATGTACTTGATCTGCTACATGGACCGCAGCAATATTTCGGTTGCGCAGCCGGAAATCGCCAAACAGTTTGGCCTCAGCAAGAGCGCCATGGGCCTCATTCTCGCTGCCTTTACGTGGGCCTATGCGCTGGGACAGGTTCCCGCCGGGTGGTTTGGCGACCGCTTTGGTCCCAAGCGCGTGCTGACTGTGATCATGACGCTCCGGTCCGTCATGGCCGTGATGACGGGCGCGGCCCTCGGATTTGGTTCTCTGTTCAGCGCGCGCTTCCTTCTTGGAATTGCGGAAGCTGGAGCGTTTCCGGTCGCCAGCCGCGGCATGCAACTCTGGTTTCCGCGCGTCGAACGCGGCCGCATCCAGGGCACCACGCATTTCTTCAGCCGCTTCGCTGTGGCGATCACTCCATTTATTTCCGGCAGTATTCTGCTGGCATTCGGTTGGCGCGCAATATTCTACATCTTCGGTTCGATGGGAGCTGTGTGGGCGATTGTCTTCAGCATTTTCTACCGCAACCTTCCCGAGGAACACAAAAGCGTCAATCGCGTGGAACTCGCGCAGATCCGCG
Source organism: Terriglobia bacterium (assembly GCA_963705015.1). Taxonomy (GTDB): domain Bacteria; phylum Acidobacteriota; class Terriglobia; order Acidiferrales; family UBA7541; genus Palsa-360. Next base: position 955,046 of record CAVPIN010000002.1, on the reverse strand, counting down.
GTGTCAATCCGGATGGGACCATCAAGTCGCCTGCCGTCGCCAAGCTCGCAACGCCCTGGAAGAAAATCCTCCTCTCGCCCAACATGTGGTTTATTTCCATGGGTTATTTCTGTTTTTTCTTTGGCTCGAACTTCTACCTCACCTGGTATCCGACGTATTTGCGGGAACATCTCCATCTGTCGATTCGCTCTCTGGGCATTTGGGGATCTATTCCGCTGTTTGCGGGGATGGCTGGAGATCTTGTCGGCGGCTCGCTCTCCGATGTGATTTTCAAACGCACAGGCAAAGCGAAATTGGCCCGCCGCGCCGTTGCCGCTCCCGGCTTTATCCTGGCTGGCGCGTTCATCATTCCCGCCGCGTTGACGCCGAACACAATCCACTCGATTCTTTATTTGGCCGCGTCTTTCTTCTGTCTCGAATGGGTGATCGGCCCGGCGTGGGCCGTCCCCATGGATGTGGGCGGTCAATTTAGCGGCACAGTGACAGGCGTGATGAACATGGTCGGCGCGCTAGGCGGAGCGACCACCGCCGTCGTGTATGGAAGTCTGTTCAACCGCGGTTTGTGGGTAACGCCATTCCTCGTGAGCGCAGCAGTGATGCTGGTGGGCGCATTGATCTGGGTATTTTTAATTAACCCCGAAGTGTCTGTGATCGATGGCGGAATTGTGAAGTCGGAGCACCTCTCTCGGGCGTAGCCCCCATCTTGCGCATTGGGTTCGGCTTGCGGCGATTCCGTAATCAAACCAAAGTTACGACAGGGGTTTTGTAGCGCCGGCGTCCTGCCGGTGCATTCGTGGGTTTTCTGGACTATGCAAAAGAGCCGGCGGGACGCCGGCGCCACCAAAGGCCTGCGTTTTGCCACTCAGAGCTTCAGCAGCCGCGCGGCATTGCCGCCGAGAATCATCTTGCGCTGCGCGCTGGTCATGTCGATGTTTTCGAGAAAATCCAGCGGGCGCTCATATCCCATGTCAAAGCAGTAGTCGCTGCCGACCATCACACGTTCGGCGCCCACTTCTTTGATCAAAAACTCCATCACGGGCTTCGAGTGCACGATCGTATCGTAGGTGAAGCGCTGCAAGTACGTGCTGGGCGGCTTGGGCATCTTCACGCGGTCAATCTCCGGGCGCACCTGCCAGCCATGGTCGACGCGGCCAATCAGGATGGGAAGCGCGCCGCCCCCGTGCGGCAGGTTGACTTGAAGCTTGGGATGCCGATCCATGACGCCGCCTAAGATCAAGTGACACGCCGCGACCGCAGTTTCGAATGGATTACCCAGCAGATTCGAAAGGTAAAAGGGTTTCGTGCGGCTACCGCCCAGGGTAGTGAGTGGGTGCAGGAAGACCGGGAGGTCCAGCGCCTCGATACGCGTGAAAATTGGCTCAAAAAGCGGATCGTCGAGGTCGCGACCTTCGATGTTTGTTCCCATGTAAACGCCGCGCATGCCTGGCAGCTTGCTGGCCCGATTGAGCTCGTCAATGGCGTGATCGGGGAACAGCATAGGGAGGGTCAGGAAAGCGACCAGCCGGGTGGGATAGGAGACATGCGCAGCGCTGGCACCGTCGTTCCATATCCTGGCTAGCTTCAAGGAAAGATCCGCGTCGCCCCAATAATTCATCGGAGTCGTCAACGATACCGCCTGCATGGTGACACCGGTCTCATCCATTTCCGCGATGCGCTGCTTGAGATCAATTATCTTGACGGGCAGCGGCCCCAGGTTTCCAGCGGGAGTCGTCGTGAAGAAGCCTTTATCCGTCATGTGATATTCGGCATTGAAGCGTTTTCCGTCTTCTGAAATGGTGTCAAGGTAGGCTTGGGGGTAGAAGTGGGCGTGAATATCGATGGCCCGTGCGCCGGCGGCGCGCAACGCCTGCTTCGATTGGGCCTTGCGCTGCGCTTGACTTTCGGCGAATGACTCAGACGATTGGCCCATGGCAACCGCCGCGGCCGCGGTGATCCCTGCTTTCAGGACTTTCCGGCGGGAAAGGCCCGCACCGCAATTGCATTCCTCAATCGTTTTCATTGGATTTCTTTCTCCTGCGCCAAAAGATTTTTGTAGGACAGGCACTCTTGCCTGTCCGCTTATCCGCTGGCGACATTGAAGGGACAGACATGAGTGTCTGTCCTACTCACCCATCCGACGCACTGCCAACGATCGGAAAATCCTGACGTGACTCGGATTGCAGCATACACCAGATTTGGAGTTTTGATGTTATCTGCAGTGCCGAAAATAGGGTCCTTTTATTTCTTATTCTTCTTCCCGGGGAAGGGAACGAATTCGTAACCGAGGCCGCGCACGGTGATCAAGTGCCGTGGTTGGGAAGGCTCCTCTTCAATATATTTGCGCAACCGCACGATAAAATTATCGATGGCGCGAGTGTCGGTATCTTCGTGCAAATCCCACACGTTTTCGAGGATGGCCTTCCGCGAAACAGAATGCCCGACATTCTGGATCAGATAGCGAAGCAGTTCGGACTCCATCAACGTGAGTTGCAGGGTCTCGGTGCCAACCTGCAATCGAAGATTTTGGAAATCGACGGTTTTGTCGCCGAAACGATAGGTTTCAGGGGAATCCGCGCCGCGTGAGGCGGACTTTGCCGCTGGCGGTTGGTGCCATACCTTGCGTCGCAGCAGGCTGCGAATTCGGGCGATGAGGATGGAAAGGTTGAACGGCTTTGGCAAATAATCGTCGGCGCCCGCCTCGAATCCCTGCAGAACGTCTTCCGGGCGGGAGCGCGCGGTCAGCATCAGCAAAGGAATGTAGTTGCTCGCGGACCGCAAGGCGCGGGCGACTGTGAAACCGTCCTTGCCAGGCAACATGACGTCCAATACCAGCGCGTCGAAATCTTCCTTATCGTCGAGCAGGAGCTTGAGCGCATCCTCGCCGTTACTATTCACTTGAACCGAATAGCCCTCTTGCTCCAGATTGAAACGCAGCCCCTCCGCCAGATGGGCTTCGTCTTCCACGACGAGTATCCGGTTCATATCCGATACACCCTTGGAAGGCGAAGATTGAACGTGCTGCCGTGCCCCGTGCCTTCGCTTTCGGCAAAAGCATCACCTCCATGGCGCCGCGCGATCGAGCGCACGATGAATAAGCCGAGGCCTGTCCCTTTGACGCGCCCCGTCGCGGAACTTCCCACACGGTAGAATCGTTTGAAAATCCGCTTCAACTCGGACTCCGGGATCCCGACTCCTTGATCCCGCACCTGCAGCAAGATCGTGTCCAGGTCGGGAGTCAGGACTTCGATTACGATTTCCTTCTTTTCGCCGGAATACTGCACCGCATTCTCGACCAGATTAAAGACCGCAGTGCGAAGTTCCCGGGGATTTCCCTTAAGATAAATTTTCTCCCTCGTTGGGGCGGCGAATTGTAACGCCTCAAGCGGCAAGTTGTGGCGCAAGCGGGTGAGTTCAACGGTTTCCGCAACCAGGCTGGCGAAATCGACTTCCTCCCAGTTTTTCTTGTTGCTGGCGTGGCGCGCCTCACCGGCTCGCAGAATTTGTTCGACGGTGCTGAATAGCCGGTCGGTATCCTCCAGCATGATCCGGTAGAAGTCGTGGCGCTGCGTGTCATCGAGTGTCCGGCTCTCGAGCGTTTCCAGGTACAGGCGAAGGGAAGCGATCGGGGTTTTCAGTTCGTGCGTCACCGCGTTGAGAAAACTGTCTTGTTGTTCGTTGCGGTGAATTTCCCGGACCAGGAAAACCGTGTAGACGATGATTCCGGCGATGATCAAAGCAAAGAAAATGATGCCCAGGACGAGGGGAACCACCTCCCGCCAGTTGAGGACCACCCAGGTGATATTCAGCGCAATTGCCAGCCCAACCAGGCATGCGCCCAGGGTGACGAAGAACGCTATCGTTTTGGCGCGGCTTGTGATGCGCATCGCGAACTGTTCAAACTATACTAGATGAATCGCCTGGAAAAAAGAAAACCGCGGGAAATTGCCCCGCGGTTTCTACGTCTCCGAAACACCTTAGAGAGGTCTCTAGTCGCCAATCGCCTCAACAGGCACCGGCACTTCTTCCGGTGGGACAGGCTGAATCAAGGCGTTACGATATTTTTCTGAATCAAACTTTGGCAGAATGATATCCCAAACCAGGCCAATCTTGCGCAGCGCGTTAATCCCGTACCAATTGATATCGACCTCATACCACGCAATGCCGTGTCTGGCCGCCTGCGGGATGGCGTGGTGATTGTTATGCCAGCCCTCCCCGAACGTGAGGATAGCAACCCAAAAACTGTTGGTGGAGTCATCGCCGGTCTGGAAACGCTGGGAACCCCACATGTGCGTGGCCGAGTTCACCAGCCAGGTGGAGTGAAGACCGAAAACCGTCCGGACAAAAATCCCCCACATCAAATACGGCAACCCGCCGACAACTAACAGGACGATGCCAAGCACCGTCAGAGGAACCCAGTGCCATTCGCTGATCCAGGTGTGAAATTTGTCTTTGCGCAGGTCCGGAACATAGGGCAGCAGCGAGTCCAACTTGTTGTGCATGGCCTTGCCGGTAAGGATCCAGCCCATGTGCGACCAGAAACCGCCGTCGCGAGGCGAGTGCGGATCGCCTTCCTTGTCCGTGTTCTGGTGATGTTTTCTGTGTGTTGCGACCCAGAAAATCGGTCCGCCCTCGAGGGCGAGCGTCGCGCAGGTGGTCAGAAAATATTCGACCCACTTTGGCGTCTTGTATCCGCGATGAGTGAGCAGCCTGTGATAGCCCATGCCCACGCCGAGACTTCCGGCAACCCACCAGAGTACGAATGCCAAAAGGAAGGGTTTCCATCCAAACATGAAGAGAGCAATCACGGCCCCTACATGGAACGCGCCCATGAAAAATGTCGTAATCCAATTTATGGGCTGAGTAAACGTCTTGTCGCGCGTATCCGCAGTCGTCATTCCTTCATCCTTTGTCCGTGTCACGGAGTGTTCCTGGGTGCAATTTGAAAGTAGCATGAGACCGGAGATCGGTCTGTAATACTTATGTAATTGTTGGTGGAAGCTGCCAAAGCGTCATTCCTCGATGGGGGCACGTCCCTGGTTTTAAATGGTTGTTCTCAATGTGCCTATCCGACTCGGCCCTGGCACAACGATGTGCATTTTATGAGCATCCAACGGCCTGGTGATCTTGCCTTGACATGGATAGCGTCGTGTCCTATGGTCTGGCATACGCGTCGGATTAAAGTCTCAAGTGGTGGACCGCGGGAAGGAACCTGAATTGAAGCGAAATCCCCTGGCTCTTGTGGGTATATTCCTTGTCATTTTCCTGTTGTGGACTGGCCGAGCGGCTGCGCAAGAGCAATCGCAGGCGGCGGGCTGGGTCGCGGGTCGAGGATTATTCGAGAAAAACTGTTCGACTTGCCACGGCCATGCGAATTCCGATGGGCGCGCTCCCAGCTTCGAGACGCTCATGAAACTGCCGCCGGAAGCTATATTGGCGGCTCTCGACAATGGTTCGATGAAAGTGCAGGCCAAGGACCTGACCGAGGACCAAAAGCGCGTGATCGCGCAGAACGTCAGCGGCAGGGCATTTGGCGCCACGGGTGCCGGCGAGGCGAAAACAATGCCGAACCGCTGCGCGTCGAATCCTCCTCTTGGCGATCCATCGGCAGGACCGGCGTGGAACGGCTGGGGAAGCGAAGCCATCAATACACGTTTTCAAGCCGCACAAGGCGCCGGCCTTACGGCGGCTCAAGTGCCGCATTTGAAACTGAAATGGGCCTTCGGATTTCCTTATGGCGCGGAAACTTATAGCCAACCGACCATTGTAAGTGGACGCGTCTTCATCGGGGGCGACACGGGCTTCGTCTACTCTCTGGACGCCGCCACGGGATGCGTTTACTGGTCCTATTTGGCGCAAGCCAGTGTGCGCACCGCTCCCAGCGTTGGTCCGGTGAAGGCGGGCGCCGCAAAATACGCGGTCTATTTTGGCGACATGCGAGCCAATGTGTACGCCCTCGATGCGCAAACTGGTGAATTGTTGTGGAAGCAGCACGTCGAAGATCATCCCATGGCGCGCATTACCGGAGCGCCCACGCTCTACCAACGGCGCTTGTACGTGCCGGTCTCTTCCGGGGAGGAAGGTATTTCCGAAAATCCCCTTTATCCCTGCTGCACGTTTCGAGGCAGCGTGGTAGCGCTCGATGCAGACACGGGTAAGCAAGCCTGGAAAAGCTACACGATTTCCGCGGAGGCCAAACCCACGAAGAAAAACTCAGCCGGGACGCAGATGTGGGCGCCCGCTGGCGCTGCCATTTGGAATTCGCCAACGATCGACGCCAAACGCAAGGCGCTCTACGTGGGCACCGGTGACTCCTATACCGAGCCTGCGGCGAAAACCTCCGACGCAATCATCGCATTCGATCTGAACAAGGGCGATATGTTGTGGTCGTTTCAGGACATCAAGAATGATTCGTGGATGCTCGGCTGCGACGGGAGGGCGCGAAACGGAAATTGTCCCGAGAAGCTGGGTCCTGATTATGATTTTTCTACCTCGCCAATTCTGAGAACCCTGCCGAACGGCCACCAGATTTTAGTCGTGTCGGGCAAGAGCGGTTACGTCCTGGCGCTGAACCCCGACAGTGGCGGCGTGTTGTGGAAGACCAGTCTTGCAGAGAAGATTCCGGACTACACGGGGCTCATCGTTTTTGGCGGAGCAGCCGACGAACAAACCGCGTATTTCGCGCTCAATCAAGTTGGCGGCGTGGCCGCACTGTGGTTGATGAACGGGGAGCGCAAATGGTTCACGCCCCTGGCTCCCGCGGACATCCCGGGAGAGCCGCCCCGCCCGGGCCAGTCCGCTGCCGTCACGTCGATTCCCGGCATCGTTTTCTCAGGCGGATGGGACGGCAGGTTGCGCGCGCTATCCACCGAAAGCGGACGCGTCGTTTGGGAATACAACACGATCCGCGAGTTCACCACCGTGAATGGCGTGGCCGCGAAAGGCGGATCGATGGGAGCGCCCGGACCGACTGTCGCCGGCGGCATGCTCTTCGTGGGTTCGGGGTACGTGGGCGTCAGCAATGGCTTGCCGGGGAATGTCCTGCTGGCGTTTGGGCCTGAATAACCTGAACTCGTGAATTCCTAAGGCCAAATTTGATTGAGCACCAATGCCAATCGCGCTCCGGCCTTGGCCACTTGCTGCTCAAACACTGGAAGCGCGGCGTCCTGGTAGGGTTGTTCGAGATCTTCGTGGAGGTTCAGCATTCGAGTTGAGATGTGATCGTCTTCGACGCAGGAATGGTTTGCAACCGGTTTCTCCGGCGGTATGGGGACGGGCAATTTGCCGTACACGATGGTCTTCGCGATTCGGAAGCTCTCCCAGGTCCACGCATCTATGTCGATCTTTCCATGCATCCAGCCAACTTCTTGTGAGCGGAACTTGCGATCGAAAATCGTCGCAGACTGCTCCACGCTCTGCTCCTTGAACCCTGTTTTGTATTCCGCGGCCGAACCTATCATGGACTTATCCTTAAATTCTCTTTGATAGATTCCGTAATCCCACATTCCATGCAGATTTGGCGCATAGCTTTCATATTGCGCGTTTGTGAGTTTGGGCTCTTCGCCAAAGAAGTTGACCGGAACGCAATTCCCGCCAAGGTCATTGTTGTTGGAGACATGCAGGGGCTGGTGCAAATCCCCGACAAAGTGGATCACGAAGCGCAATGCGTTGGCCCGCGTTTGCGGATCAGTATCCGGCGCACGCAAGAGGGCCATCTGGTTCTTTAGCGCCTGTGGCAGACACACCTCCGACTCCGGGCAGAGCTCCGCTAGATTCCCTTTGTCGATGATGATCGGGATGTCGATTTGGTGCCATGGAGCTGTTTCCCGGTGCGCGGCTCGATAATCATCCGCCCAAGTTGCCGAATAGGCCATCGCGTCCAGGCCAGTCTGTTGACAGTACCGGGACAATGAAGGGTCGATGGGATTGTCTTTCAATAGTTTTTGAACCATTGCCAACGCGTGAGGCGAAAGGTGCTTCTCGGCGACCAGTGCAACGATCTGGTGCGCTTGGCATCCGAATGCCCAGGCGGAAGGAGTTCCAAACAGCAGCGATCCCGCGCACAGGAAAACAAAAGCCGCGAAGAACTTAGTCGATCGGGCGATCAACCGGCGAAAAATCGCCTCATGAAAAATGCAGTCTGGTTTCATTTTTCATCCTTCTCGACCAGATTCAGCGAGGCGGAGTTGATGCAATAACGCAGGCCCGTCGGGCGCGGGCCGTCAGGAAAAACGTGGCCAAGATGCGCATCACAGCGGCTGCAAACCACTTCCTCGCGCAACATTCCATGGCTGGTATCTCGTTCCACTTCAATCTTCGTTTCATCGACCGGCGCGTAAAAGCTCGGCCATCCCGAACCGGAATGGAATTTGGCATCCGAGGTGAAGAGGGGTTGTCCGCAGCAAACACAGGTGTATGTGCCGGGCGTTTCCGTGTCTTCGTACTCGCCGGTCCCCGGCGGCTCGGTGCCTTTTCGCCGGGTCACTTGATACTGCTCGGGAGTCAGCGTCTGCCGCCACTCAGCATCCGTCTTGCGAACTTTTTCGGTCATATCGGGCCTCGCGACCCCCATCTTAACATTGAGTAGAATCCGGGGGAAATCGCCCCTTGGAATCGCTGGATGCGAGTGATGCGCACGGGGACTCTCTGTATCTTAAGAAATTCCTTGCCTTCGACCGCGAACAACGGCCAGAATCGCCTGCATGGGTGGCGTGAAGGATCTCGATCCAACCGAGAAAATGGGAGCTATGCGATGAAACGATCTTGGGGAAAATATGTGAGCAAGGCGGCGTGGTCAGGATTTGCAATCGCGGCCATTCTCGCGGCAAACGCTTTGATTGCGGGTCAGCCGCAGTCCGGCGCTGGCAAACCGGCCGCAGGGAATGAACCAGTCCCAGCCCTAACTCCGTATGTGGAAGTCCACACTCACTTTGATGAGAAAGACGCCGCGGGATCCGTGCGTTCGGCGCTCGCCGCACTGGGACGTCAAAATGCCGCGGAGATTTTTCTTCAGATACCGCCCGATACGTTCGATCATCCGGGGCACTACGACGCGGACGTGATCCTCCCGGAGGCGAAAAAGTATCCGGGGAAGTTGCGGGTTCTCGGTGGCGGCGGAACCCTGAATGCGATGATCATGCGGTCAGTAGCCACGGGAGACTCAGGTGCCGCCGTCCAGAAAGAGTTCAAGGAGCAGGCGGAAAAACTCCTGCGCGAAGGGGTCGTCGGCTTCGGAGAAATGACGGCCGAGCACTTCGACGGTATCACGCCGTATCAATACGCGCCGGCGGACCATCCGCTCTATCTCCTGCTTGCAGATATTGCCGCGCAACATGGTGTCCCTATTGACCTTCACATGGAGGCAGTCCCGGAAGCGATCCCTCTGCCAGCCGGCCTGAAGTCGCCGCCCAATGCGCCACAGCTGCACGCAAATATCGCGGCGTTCGAACGGCTGCTGGCACACAACCCGCGCGCCAAAATTATCTGGGCGCACGCAGGATCGGACGGCACGGGGTTCCGAACGCCGGATCTTGACCGCCGGTTGCTGGTGGCTCATCCAAACCTTTACTTGGAAATTAAAGCCGATCCCGGCGCCCATGGCAAGAACTACCCACTGACGGCAGACGGCAAAATCAAGCCGGACTGGCTCAAGCTTTTTACGGATTTTCCGGACCGATTCCTGATTGGCAGCGACCAGCACTATCCCGAACCGCCGGGATCACAGCAGCGCTGGCAGGAGGACGTGCTGCTTTTCAATCAGCTTCCCGGCGACGTGAGGCATAAGATTGGCACGGAGAACGTCGGGCATGTTTTTGGGAAGGCCCCTGCGTCTTCACCTAATGCGACGAAAAACTAAATTCGGGAAATTGCAGGCAGATTTTTTTGACGTTTTACGATCCGGGTGTTTCGCACGCACGTCCTTATGAATCGTCGCGACCCATTCTTGACAACCTGACATGGGCTCAATTCCTGACCGCAATGTGACGGGCCAATCCGGCAGCGAATCCCCGGGCGTTTTCGTGCGGCTGGGGATGGGACTGGCCGATTGGTCGCAGCGATGGTTTCCGGACGCATTCGTTTTTGCGCTGGCGGGATTGGTCATTGTATTCGTGGCCGGGTTGTTCACCGGTGTGAGTATGGTGGACCTGGTCAAGTATTTCGGCGACGGTTTCTGGGGCCTGATTCCGTTCACGATGCAGATGGCCATGATTATCATCGGCGGCTACGTCGTGGCTACTTCGCCGCCTGTGTTCAGATTGATTCGAGGCCTCGCCAAAGTGCCAAAAACGCCACGCGGGGCGGTGGCCTTCGTGGCCTTTTTCTCCATGGCGACGGCGCTGATCAGTTGGGGGCTGAGCCTGATTTTCAGCGGCATCCTGGTTCGTGAAATTGTAAGAAACGTGCGCCGCATCGACTACCGCGCGATCGGCGCTGCGGCCTATTTGGGAACGGGCAGCGTATGGGCATTGGGTTTGTCTTCGTCCGCCGCCTTGGTCATGGCTACACCGGCATCGATTCCTGTTCCACTGCTCAAGATCAGCGGCGTGATTCCTCTCAGCCAAACGATTTATACATGGCAGAGCGCCGCAACGGTGGCCATCTTGATGGCGGCGGGCGTGACCATGGCGCTGCTCACCGCGCCTCAAAGTTCTCTGAAGGACGCCGAATCCTTCGGCGTTATCGAAGGACTGCCGGTAAAGGGGCTGGAGAAGCGCAGCGCGCCCGCGGAGTGGCTGGAATATGCGCCCGTACTTTCACTTCTGGTTGGAATACTTGGCATTGGCTATCTGGCGCAAGTTCTGGTCGCCAAGGGGCCACTCGCAGCTCTCGATCTGAACACCTACAACCTGCTGTTCCTGATGGCCGGACTGCTGTTGCACTGGAGGCCGCGTTCATTTATACGCGCGGTTAATGATGCCGTTCCCGCCACGGCAGGGGTGCTGATCCAGTTTCCGTTCTACGGAGGAATCTTCGGAATCATTACGCTGTCGTCGATCTCGGGGAAGCTGGCACATTTCTTTGTGAGTTTTTCATCGGCGAACACCTACCCGATCCTGGTTTCGATTTATTCCGGCGTTCTGGGAATGTTCGTGCCGTCGGGGGGCAGCAAGTGGATTATTGAAGCGCCCTACGTATTGCAGGCCGCCAAGGACCTGCACGTAAATCTCGGCTGGGTGGTGCAAATTTACAATACGTCGGAGGCCTTGCCGAATCTGATCAATCCGTTCTGGATGCTGCCCCTTCTGGGTTTGTTGAAAGTGAAGGCGCGGGATTTGATCGGCTATGGACTGCTTTACTTCGCGGTGAACTCCGTACTGGTCCTGTTTTTCATGTGGTTTTTTGCGAGGACATTGCCTTACGTTCCGCCAATCGTCCCCTAATTTTCATGTTTTGTATGAGGTCAGAGTTTTAGAGGGTATGTGGCGACTTATGAGCTCTTGCCAGTTGTAGCCCGGCCCGGACAGGGCTCCTCGACTCAAGGCATGAGAGGCATGTGCCGCACCTACGGTGCTTGGAATTTTTCTTTTCCGAATTCCCAGCGCTTCCGCGCTGGGCTACGTTCTGCCGCGCCTACGGCGCTTTGGCTGGGGAGCGGTCGACTGGAAGCCTGCGACGGATGCACGTGGTTTACGATTCATACTTTGTAGGTTGTGGTTCGCTAGCCACAAGGAAGCGCTGGAGGCGCGGCAGAATATTTGGACGGGGACATGCCTGACAGTTTAGACCGGGCACATTCCTGACACTTTTGATTCTTTTGCTTCGAGGGGATGGGGTGCAGGGGAAGGGGAAGCTTCCCCTTCCCCTACACTCGCCTGACAGGAAACCGCGCGCAAGGGCAAGATTGTCCGCCGGTGGCTATCAAAGCGTGCAATCGGAAACGCGGCAAAGTACACCGTGTAAATCCGATCATCCACCGGCAGCAAGCCAATGGGCTCCCCGATCAGAGTCTCGCTCAGAAACACGTGCTGGTGTTTCCAGGAAAAATTGCCTCGCAGCCCTACGCGCCGCACCCGCATGGCGCTGCCGTATTCCGGTTCGCGCACTCGTGCCGGGTACCATCGCGGCGACCGCGTGTACACCGCGCTCGGCGTTTGCATCCCCAGCGCTTCGTGCGGACGCTCCTGGTTATACTCGCGGCGAAAATGATGAAACGCTCGCTGCTGCCCGCGTGTGTTCTCCGCCGGTGGCGAGGCCGTATCCTGTTTCAGCGTGCGATGCATGCGCTCATGCCGTCCGTTCTGTTCCGGATGTCCCGCTGCGATGCGTTCCGGCACAATCCCCAATTTCATCCACCACACCGATAGACGCGACAGCCCCGCGACCGCCCGCGAGGCAAATGGCGGACCGTTATCGGTTCGCATGGCCCCCGGCAGGCCGTACTCGCGAAAGGCCGCCTCGAAGACCGCCTGCACGTGCTCCCCGTTGGTCTTGGCCACATGCTGACAGCGCAGCAAGTAGCGGCTGTGCGCGTCGCTGATCGTCAACGGATCGACGCGTTCGCCGTCTTGCGTTCGGAACCAGCCTTTGAAATCGGCGCACCACACGCGGTTGGGCGCATCGGCCGAAGCAAACGGCTGAGTGTAGGGCGGTGCGCGCCGTCGTTTCTTGCGCGGCACCACCAACCCTTCCCGCGCCAGCATGGCACCGATGGTGCTCGCCGCCGGCCACAGCGTCTGCGGAGTTTCCCGCTCCAATACGCGTTTCAGTTTTCGCGGACCCCAACTCATGTGCGCTCGCCGCAGCTCCAGCACCGCCTCTTCGATTCGCTCCGGCGTCTGATTCGGATGACGCTCGGGCGCCCGGTTTCGGTCCTGCAGCGCCTCCAGCCCTCCTTGCTGGTACCGCCGCAGCCAATAGTAACCGGTCTCCCGCGCGACCTCATAAATCTCACATAAGTCGGTCATCGTATACAACCCGCGTTCACGCTCCAACACGAACCGCATTCTTTCGTCCATCACACTGCTCGCTTTCCAGGGCATCTCGTAGTTCTACACGCCCTGTCAACTTACAGTGTCAGGAATCTCCCCGGTCTGCTTTGTCAGACATGTCCCCGGTCTGTACCAGAACGTAGCCCAGTCCGTTAGGACTGGGAAACCTTGCCAAAGGAATTCCGAGCGCCGTAGGCGCGACACATGATCGTAGGGATCAGTTCCAAACTTCTGAGAGCAACCTGCACCCATGACAAAGACAATACTGTCGCATCGTCAAAAGCAATTCTGGCCTTTCTGGTCGCAGCGCGCAATGGGGCTGATGTTGCGAACGCTAGAATGCAGGTGTCCATAGAGGGAAATTGTTTGTGGCAGCATCCAGACCGGACGCCAGTACCATTTTTCTGTGGGTCCGTGATGGCGCAGATAGTGAGCGGCTACCACTTCGACGGCGATCTCGATGACGCCGGACACAACATATTTATGCAAATCCGGATGACTTCCAACGATAAATCTGGAAACTCCGATTTCCCGGCAACTCGCGCAGTGATGAAAATTGTACATCGTGGTCTGGACGTCCGCGGTTGCCGCCCCGATTTGTGCGAAGGTCAGGAATTGCCATTGCCGGTCGCGTGAGGTTGCCAGGTCTTGCACAGTTCCCGCGACCTCTCGCGCCACTCCAAAGGGGACGGCGAAGAACACGCCGTTGCCTATCCCCGCGAGCTTGGCAGGTTCAAACTGCTGCGCTCCCGCATTCGCGACGATCAAAAGCACCAGCACGGGCAGGGAAATGGTCTTCATAGTTTCCCGATGGATTACGGCAAACCGATAGTGTGTTTCGTAAAGACAACGAATTAACCCCCACGCATTTTGGTTATCGTCAATTCAAGGAGAAAGGATTAGCGCAGCTGAGGAAAAGCCGTAGCTGAAGAAACTGTCCTGAACTATAGGAACCGCGGGATAGGAAAGACTCTACAGAGACATCCAATTCGGGAATACGAGATAGACGAGCACACTGATAATGATCAAATAGCCGAGCACCACGAACGTCCAGCCCATGTTGTGCCGGATGACCTGGCCTTCGCTGCGCACCAGTTTGCAAGTGGATACACCCACGCTCGCGGTCTGCGGCGCGATCGGTTTTCCCACTTCGGCGCCGACAGAGTTGAGCGAAGGCAACAGCAGGACGGGCAGATTGAGCAATCTCCCGGTCATGGCCTGCACGGGACCGAACATGGCATTTGTCGATGCGTTGCTGCCGGAAAGGGCCACGCCGATCCAGCCGAGAATAGGCGCCAGGACCACAAAGAACGGCCCGATTTTCGAGAGTCCGAATGCCAGGGAATTCGCCATTCCTGTGTACACGAAAATGTAGGCGAGACCGAAAATGAAAACCGCGACCAGCAATGCTCCCCACATCTGTTTAAATGTCCGGGCGAACACTTTTTTCAAAATCTCGCCACTCGGCCGCAGAATGGCCAGGACGACCAGCCAGGAAGCCAGCGTCGACGTGCCGGCACCGAGCGGATTGAAATTGAAAATCGAGGAGATCGCCGTATGCGTCACCGAAGATCTGGCCGAAACCGAGAGCCTGAACAAACTGATCGAAGGCAGATGAGACTTGGGACCCGTCCAGGCAACTACAACGCCAATAAGCACGAGATAGGGAATCCAGGACGTAATCGCCTCACGCACGGAGGTCATTTCCGCGTGATTCGCCGCCGGGGCAGATGCAGGTTGTAATGGGACGCCGCCGAATCCACGGAGCGTCTTAGGACGCCAGATTTTGGCGAACAGGAAGAGAACCCAGAAGGACACCAAAGCCCCGCTCAGGTCAGGCAGGTATGGACCCAGGTAGTGAGCGACCGGCCATTGTCCCGCGATGTAGGAAAGAGAACCTACAATCGCCAGTGGCCACGCCTCCACCACCCCTTCCCAACCGCTTACCAGGTAAATCAGGACCCAAGGGGGAAGTAACGCCAGGATGGCGACGACGTTTCCAATGGATGCCGACAGCGCCATCAGTGGAAGCCCTGTCACTGCCGCCAAGCCCAGGATGGGCGCCCCGAGCGCGCCATAAGATACCGGCGCATTATTTGCCAGGGCCGCGACACGTATGGCGTCCAGATCTTCAATTCCCAGCCCCACTAGAATGGGAACCACGAAGGCCCAAGGAGTGCCGAATCCCACAAGCCCTTCCAGAAGCGCGCCAAAGGCCCAGGCAATCAAGATGGTCTGAATTCGGATGTCGGCAGTGGCGTGGTGGACAACCCAGTTTTGGAACCGTCCGAAATTGCCGGTTAATACCAGGGTGTTGAACAGGATCAGGCCCCAGAACGTAATCCAATCGATGACCCAGAATCCTGTAAGACCGCCGTACAAATAGGACTTGAGCGAACCCACTAAAGGGGCATGCCATACAAGAACCCCCAGGGGAATGGTCAAGACTCCCACGATGATGGTCGCGAGCCAGGCCGTCATGCGGAGCGCGGCAAGCATGAACAGCAAGGCGAACAGAGGGAACAGAGAGATCAGCACGCTCAGCCAGAGATGTCCTGCGGGATCGAGAACCTGCTCAAACATTGGAGTGCTCCGTTCGCGTGAGATGACCCGCACTTCAAACAGCCTGGTTCGTCGCAAGAATCTCGAATCAGGTTTGTCCTGCTTCAGGTTCCCTAGCGCATTTGTGCAAAAAAGTCCGGGAAAAGCAATACCACATCTGAATCAATCGTCAATAGAGAAATGCGGGACCGACGGACTTCAAACGATCGGCCGGTTGATCAGTTTTTCCGCGTTGCCATGAAACACAGCTTCGAGTTGAGACTTATCGAGATTCAAATGCGCGACGCCGTCGCGCGTCGCCGCGATCGGTCCCATGGGAGCGTCGGTGCCGAACGCGACATGATCCGCTCCAAAGAAATCCATGCCGCAGGCCAGGCCGCGCGATGCCCCGAACAGCGCCGTGTCGGCGTAAATCATGTGGTAGTAGTCCATGAACGGCCGTTTCAGCGACGGCAGAACTTTGGAGTAGTCCTCGTTCGGCGTGCGCGTGCCGAGCACCGCCATGCCGCCCTCGATTCGCTTGTCGAAGTAGGGAATCATTCCGCCCATGTGATGCGTGATGATCTTGAGGCGCGGATGGCGGTCGAACAGGCCCGAGAGAATCAGGCGCGAAATTGCCACGGCTGTCTCGTACGGCCAGCCAAAGCACCACCACATCTCAAACCGCGATTGCGCCTCGGTCTTGTAATCCGTCATCGACGCAGTGCGCGAGGGATGCAGCCAGATGGGCAGGTCATATTTCTCCATCGCCGCGAAAAGGGGCTCGAGGCTGGGGTCGTCGATCGGCCCCTCATTCACATTTGTAAAGATCTGAATCCCGCCGGCGCCCAGTGCAGTGATGGCGCGCTCGATTTCTTCGAGGTTCAATTCCATGTTGTGCATGGGCACGCCGGCAACGAAGGCGGCAAAGCGGTCGGGATGCTTCTGCACCAGCTCCGCGAGACTATCGTTCGATACGCGCACGAGTTCGCGGCCCTCTTCCGGGGACGTGAGCGTCTCAAATGGCGGATTGGCCAGGGAAATAATTTGCCGGTAGTCGCCGAAGCCGTCCATGGCGCGGAACCTGGCGTCGACATTGTGCAGCTCCGGAAACGCCTTCATCCTTTTCGTCAGCGCGAAGCGCGGCCCCAGGCTTTCCATCTTGTTCAGGAGTTGCGGGGGCATGAAGTGCGTGTAGATATCTACGATCATGGATCATCCCGGAGATTTCAATTTCAATTGGAAGCCTCAGCATCGTACGCTTCTCCGCGACCCGATACAACGAAATTGCCAGGGAACCAAACTTATCCGAGATGATAAGAACTGCGGTTGGGCAGAGGATTCAGATCTTAACACTGTCCAGAAATGCGCGTAGCGGGGGGCGGTCCTGCGGATGATCTCCCAGGCCGGTTCGCTGGGAGTTGTAGTTCTCCACAAAAGCGTCCAAATCCTTTTGCAACAACTCGAGCGACTGATGAAATCTCATGCGCAGGGCTGCAGGGAGAAACTCTTGCTGCAAGATATGAAAAAATTGCTCACACTGTAAACTTGAGATGTGAACGAACCGGCCAGTCTTCAAATGCTGAATCTTTGACGTTGCCAACAGAGTTTCAAAAGGGTGGACTGGCGCCAGGCCGCAATATTGATGTGTTTCCGGCGTGATTACGCGCTCGATGGCAACTCCATACTGTTTAAACCAGGGAATGACCCGGGCCGCAAAGAGATCCAAAGCGTTCATGGCATTCCGCGAAGAATAAACTTTCGCAAACGCCAAGCGGCTGTGGCCATCCACGGCCGTTTCCACGTAGATATCACCTGCCCCGGGGTCATCGCCAAAATTCTTAATCCTGCACAAGAAAAATGATTCTACAAACAGGGAGTGGCCAGGATAGGAAAGCGCGTCGCTCGTTTCAGGTATGGACGTTGCTCCTTTGCATTCGTGAGGAATGCATGGGCGAGTTCCTGTAACGCACCCCCAACAACGATCTGACTCATCCATCAGGCGCCGGAGAAGCCCCTGCGGGGAATAGACCCAGATAGATCGCGACCCTGCGTTGAAATACGAATCAGTGCTCGGCAATAGAGGAACCGTCATGGAATTTGCGGCGGATAATTCAACGACCTCGCCGCCTCTCTTCTTGGGGCCCTCCAAGAGGGAAGAGGCGCCTCCGACAACGATCTCTCGGGCCTGTTCGAGTTTTCGCATACGCCCCCTCTTTTCCATTTGGGCCCCACAAAAAGGATGACAGAACAACCGGAGATATGACGTGACACGCCTCACGCACAAAAGTGACAGGCGTCACATCACCGAACTGCAGACAGGCTTAAATATTGAGGTGCGAGGAGGTGAGTTATGAACGCCACCGGAACGAAGATGCGGGTATCCTTAGAGAACATTTTATACGCAACGGACTTTTCACCCGCGGCAACAGCTGCTCTACCCTACGCGATCGGCCTGGCAGATCGATATGGAGCCAAAGTGCATGGGTTTCATGTCAGATTCCCAGCCACGTATCCGATCGTTGGACCAGAAGCGATGCCGCAAATCATCGAAGCCGCCGAAGAACAGGCGAAATTTGAAGCTAAGCAACTCCACGAGCTGTTGGCGGGTGTACCACACATGGTCTCCGTGTGTGAAGGCGAAATGTGGCCGCTGATCGCCGACGCGGTCGAGAAACAGAACACCGACCTGATCGTGATCGGAACGAGTGGCCGGACCGGGGTCAGCAGGGCGCTGCTCGGATCGGTTGCGGAGGAGATCTTCCGCAGGGCTACTTGTCCAGTACTCACTGTGGGGCCACACGCGTCCCCGGAAACGCAGCGCCGTTTGGAAATGAAGGAAATCGTGTATGCGACAGATTTTTCACCCGAGTCTCTGGCCGCGCTGCCGTTCGCCGTTTCCATGGCGCAAGAGCATG
The DNA here is from genome assembly GCA_963705015.1 of Terriglobia bacterium. Taxonomy (GTDB): domain Bacteria; phylum Acidobacteriota; class Terriglobia; order Acidiferrales; family UBA7541; genus Palsa-360. The sequence continues at coordinate 936,661 of CAVPIN010000002.1, read as the reverse complement.
AAGCGCGCTTGACGTTGCTGCATGTTGTTGCACAACCAAAGGTAGGGGAACTCGTTCACGCTGAGCAGTACGCCGAGTCGATCAAGCGTCAACTGCACAGCCTGATGCCTCCAGAAGCGGAATTCTGGTGCGAGCCAAAGTACATGGTGCAGCACGGCCCAGAAGCGGAGAAGATTGTCGAAGTGGCTACCGCCCTAGGCGCCGACCTGATCGTTCTGGGGATTCGCGGGGCGGCAGGCGGAATGGGCATGGCAACGCATTTTTCGAAGTCGGTCGCGCATGAGGTTGTCACGCAGGCGCGCTGCCCGGTCCTAACGGTCCGCGGCTGATGCGCAATCGAGGCTCATGTGACGCATGCGCCGATTGTGGTGGAAGACCGGGGGGTTGAGGAACGGAGTAAGCGAGTGGTCACGGACTCCAATCCTCAACCCCCTATTTCTTCAGCAGTATCCGCAGACCACCAATTTCGCACAGATTTGGTCCTGGCATTTGTCGCTTTAGTTGGGATAGCGGTCCACCTCGTTCTACGGTATGTCTTCCATACATTCGGCTTCGCGCAAGTTCTGCCGCTCTACTTTGTATTGCTCGTGGGCGGAGTGCCCCTCGTCTTTCGACTGATTCAGAAGGCCCTGGCCCGCGAGTTTGGTTCCGATCTGCTTGCTGGAATTTCTATAGTTGTGTCCACGTTGATGGGGCAATACCTGGTCGGAGCAATCGTGATCTTGATGCTTTCGGGCGGCACGGCGCTGGAGGAGTTCGCCATGCGTCGCGCTTCTTCCGTCCTTGAGGCACTGGCCAAAAGGATGCCGCAGACCGCTCATCGCAAGACGGCCTCCGGAATCAGCGATATCGATGTTGCACAAATCGCAATCGGAGATGATCTCATTGTGTTTCCCCATGAAATCTGTCCGGTGGACTGGCGTGGTCGTGGACGGCCGGGGAAGGATGAACGAAGCCTATTTAACAGGGGAGCCATTTGAAACATCGAAAGCGACGGGAGCGGAAGTAATTTCCGGGGCCGTCAATGGCGAATCCGCGCTGACGATTCGTGCGACAAAACTGCCTATCGATTCACGATACGCGAAGATTATCCGCGTCATGCAGGAAACGCAGCAGCGCAGGCCTCGCCTGCGGCGTCTCGGGGACATGCTCGGCGCGTGGTACACGCCTTTGGCCGTGACGCTCGCGCTGCTGGCCTGGTTGCTCAGTGGACAGTCCCACCGGTTCCTGGCCGTGCTCGTCATCGCGACCCCATGCCCGCTATTGCTGGCGATTCCCGTGGCCATCATCGGGGCCATTTCGATTTCGGCGAGGCGTAGCATCATTATCAAGAACCAGGCGGTGCTGGAACAAATCGGGCATTGCAGAACCTTGATTTTTGATAAGACTGGAACGTTGACGTATGGGAGACCGGCGGTAACGGAGATCCTTTGCGCGCCGGGAACGGCGAAAGGAGATGTTCTTCGGATCGCTGCCAGCCTGGAACGATATTCGAAACATCCACTTGCGAGCGCGATTCTGCACGCCGCTTCAGAGGCCAAGCTTGCCCTTGAATCCGTGACGGAAATCAGCGAAACGCAGGGTGAAGGTCTGCGAGGGACGGTCGGCATGCACCAAGTGTGGATCACCGGACGAAAGAAAGTTGCCGGTTCAGGGGTACCGTTGCCCGCAATTGCAGCGGGACTGGAATGTATAGTCTTCATCGATGGTCAATATTCGGCCACGTTCCGTTTCCACGATGTTCCCCGAGAAGGCGGGCGCAGCTTTATGGATCACCTGAGGCCGCGCCACCACGTTGAGCGTGTCCTGCTGGTCTCGGGCGACCGCGAATCCGAGGTCCGGTATCTGGCGGATCTGATGGGAATCAAGGAAATCCATTCGGCCAAGAGTCCCGAAGAAAAGGTTGCCATTGTCCGGCAGGAGACTTCGCAGGCTAAGACGTTGTTCGTTGGCGACGGCATCAACGACGCCCCCGCCATGCAGGCGGCAACCGTGGGCGTGGCATTCGGGATGAGCAGTGATATCACGGCCGAGGCTGCCGACGCCGTAATTTTGGACGCATCGCTGGGCAAGGTGGACGAACTGCTGCACATCGGCAGGCGCATGCGCTCGATTGCTCTCTTGAGCGCGGTGGGTGGCATGGCCTTGAGCGTTCTGGGGATGATTGCCGCTGCGTTTGGATACCTCTCGCCGATCGAGGGCGCAATCGCCCAGGAAATCATTGACCTCGCCGCGGTGCTAAACGCTGTCCGGGCGGCCCTGCCGTTCAATCACATGACAGATTTCTAAGCGTGCATGAAGCAACCGCCTCTCGTATGATTCCTCCCAGATTCACATGGCCCTATAATTCTTTTTCCGTTTAGGAGATGCTTATCCTCAATGAGCGGCCCGGATACCTACGTGGAGGAGAAGCGCTCCGCACTCGATAGCATGTTTTCGCCGAAGTCGGTCGCAGTCATTGGCGCGACGGATCGCGAAGGAAGCGTTGGCCGCACGGTTCTGGAAAAACTGCGGATTAACACTTTTCACGGCCAGGTGTATGCGGTAAACCCGAACCATCCGGAAGTCCTCGGGCTCCACGCGTTCGCCAGGATCGGTGACATCCCTGAGAAAGTTGACCTCGCTGTCGTAGTGACGCCTGCGAGCACTGTGCCCGGCGTTATCGGCGAGTGCGTGGACGCGGGCGCTCGCGCTGCCGTCGTGATTTCGGCGGGCTTCAAGGAACGAGGTCCGGAAGGCGCGGCACTTGAGCTGGAGATTCAGAAGCAGCTCCGCCGCGGCGCTATGCGGCTGGTGGGACCGAATTGTTTGGGAGTAATGAATCCCCATGTGGGATTCAATGCGACGTTCGCGCAGGACATTGCCCGGGCCGGCAATGTCGCGTTTTTGAGTCAGAGCGGCGCACTGCTGACAGCCATTCTGGACTGGAGCTTCGAGGAACAGGTCGGCTTCAGCGCAATTGTTTCCACGGGATCGATGCTTGATGTCGGTTGGGGCGATTTGATCGATTATTTCGGAGACGACCCCGCCACCGGAAGCATTCTTCTTTACATGGAGTCGGTTGGTGACGCGCGATCGTTTCTTTCCGCAGCGCGCGAGGTGGCTCTTCGCAAGCCCATCATCGTCATCAAAGCGGGCCGTACGGCGGCGGCGTCCAAGGCGGCAAGTTCGCATACGGGAGCATTGACCGGAAGCGATGAAGTTTTTGACGCGGCCCTGCGCCGGTGCGGCGTACTGCGCGTCAGGAGCATATCCGACCTGTTTCACATGGCCGATGTGCTCGGCAAACAGCCTCGCCCGCGCGGGCCCAAGTTGACCATCCTTACCAACGCCGGCGGTCCGGGAGTTCTGGCCACCGATTCGCTCCTATCCTCCGCCGGGGAATTGACTGCCCTCTCCGATGCATCGATGGAATCCCTCAACACGCTTCTTCCTGCTCACTGGAGTCATGGGAACCCCATCGACGTTCTGGGCGACGCCGATCCGGAAAGGTATTCGAAGGCACTGGAAATCGCCGCCAAGGATGCGAATAGCGACGGATTGCTGGTCATCCTCGCGCCACAGGGAATGACCGACCCGGAACGCGTGGCCGAACGCTTGAAAATGCACGCCAACATTCACGGCAAGCCGGTGCTGGCAAGCTGGATGGGCGGCAAATCGGTCGCCAAGGGCATCGCGGCATTGAGCGCCGCGGGCATTCCGACCTTTTCCTATCCGGACACGGCGGCGCGCGCATTCACCTACATGTGGAAATACAGTTACAACCTCCGCGGGTTGTATGAAACGCCGTCGTCAAATGACCACTTGGAATCTCTTCGTGAAGCGCAATCGCGCGCGCAATCTTTCCTCGAAACAATTCGCTCCGCTGGAAGAACATTGTTGACCGAGGCGGAGTCAAAACAAGTCCTCGCGCTGTATGGAATTCCTATCGTGGAAACGCGGTTGGCGGAAAACGAATCGCGAGCGGCCGAAAATGCGGAGGCCATGGGCTTTCCCGTCGCGCTGAAGCTAAACTCCGAGACCATTACGCACAAATCTGATGTGGGTGGCGTAAAGCTGAACCTTCAGAACATGGAAGCGGTTATTCGGGCCTATCGCGAAATCGAAACCGCCGTCCGCGACAAAGCCGGAAAGGAACATTTTCAGGGCGTCACTGTGCAGCCGATGGTGAGGGACACGGGATACGAACTCATCCTGGGCAGCAATGTGGACGCCCAGTTCGGGCCCGTGATTCTGTTTGGGTTGGGCGGACATCCTGGTGGAAGTATACCGAGATCATGCGCTGGCGCTCCCGCCGCTCAATTCGACGCTGGCAGTGCGCCTGATGGAGCAAACGCGAATCTATCGAGCATTGCAGGGCGTGCGCGGGCGCGCGGCAGTAGACATGACCACGCTTGAAAATGTCCTGATCCAATTCAGCAGGCTGGTGATCGAACAACCCTGGATCAAAGAGCTGGACATTAATCCGCTGGTGGCGTCGCCCGAGGGAATTATGGCGCTGGATGCGCGCATTGTTCTGCAGGATCCCGACTACGCCAAATGACATGCTGCCGCGCCCCGCGATCCGTCCGTATCCCATGCGCTACGTATCGCCCTGGACGGCGAAGAATGGCATGAAAGTATTGTTGCGGCCTATCCGTCCCGAGGACGAGCCGGCGATGGCAAAATTTCACGAGACCCTTTCCGATCGAAGCGTTTACCTCCGCTTCTTTCACATGCAGAAGCTGAGTTCACGCGTGGCGCACGAGCGTTTGCTGCAAAAATGCTTCATCGACTACGATCGGGAAATGGCTCTGGTGGCGGAAGGCGCTGATCCGGCGGGCGGCGACCCCGAAATCACGGCCGTGGGCAGGCTAACCCGCGCGCGCGGAAGCAGGGAAGCGGAAGTAGCGGTTCTGGTTGCTGACCGGTATCAGCACTGCGGACTCGGGTCCGAGTTGCTAGGCCGATTAATTCAGGTGGCCCGGGATGAAAAACTCGAACGCATCATTGCGACGATCCTTTTGGAGAATATGGCCATGCGGGCTCTGGCCTCCCGGTACGGATTCAAAGTGATCAAAGACGAGGATCTGAGCCTCATTCGCGCCGTGCTTACCCTTTAGCCAGATCATGGTTGTCTCGCTAGCGCGACTGGATTGAGCTTCCCACTCTGTGACACCGATCACATCCTTAGGAATTCCAATCCTGTAATATTTAATGCGTGTGGAAGGGAGGCACTCATGCCCACTGTAACTTTTCATTCAATTCCTACAGAAAGAAAGTCCGCGACAGATGAAAGCCCTGGTTTTTCGCGGTCCCAATCAAATCGCCATCGAATCCGTTGCGATCCCTAAGCCGGGGCCGGGCGAGGCCGTCATTCGCGTGACGCTGACAACGATCTGCGGGACAGACCTACATATTCTCAAAGGGGAATACCCTGTGCGTCCCGGACTGGTCATCGGCCACGAACCGGTTGGGGTGATTCATGAGCTGGGCGTAGGTGTCACAGGATATCAAGTCGGCGACCGCGTCCTGGTTGGCGCGATCACCCCGTGCGGGCAGTGCAACTTCTGCCTCGGCGGGGACCTTGCGCAATGCGGCGGGCCCATTGGCGGCTGGAAATTCGGCAATACGATCAACGGCGCCCAGGCGGAATATCTCCTGGTGCCGAGCGCGCAGGCCAACCTGGCCAAGATTCCCGATGAACTGAAAGATGAGCAGGTCGTGCTCCTGGCGGATATCGCTTCCACCGGGATTTCCGCCGCGGAAAGCGCGAATCTTCAGATCGGAGACACCTGCGCAGTATTCGCTCAGGGGCCCATCGGCCTGTGTGCCACTGCGGGAGCAAAGCTGAAGGGCGCGAGCCTGATCATCGCCGTGGAATCCGATCCCGTTCGCAGCAGGATGTCCAGGCGAATGGGCGCTGACATTGTCTTGAATCACAAGGAAGTCGATGTCGTCGCCGAAATCAAACGCCTGACCGGAGGCAAGGGAGTGGACGTGGCCATCGAGGCCCTGGGCACGCAAGCCACATTTGAAAGCGCGCTTCGCGTCGTGCGCGCTGGGGGAACGCTCTCAAGCCTGGGCGTATATTCAGGCAAACTTTCCATTCCACTCGAGCCGTTTGCAGCCGGGCTGGGCAATCAGAAAATCATCACAACGCTTTGCCCCGGCGGCAAAGAACGCATGCGCCGGCTCATCGAACTGGTGCTCCATGGCAAGTTGGATTTGGTTCCGCTGATCACGCACACCTTTACGCTCGATCAAATCGTCGATGCGTACAAGCTCTTCGGGGGGCGGCTGGATGGCGTGATCAAAGTCGCGATACGCCCGTGATGTCGCGTTAAGAGGTCGATCGCGAGGCAACGCGCCCGGGTGGGCGAAGCAAGTCCGCTCGGGCGCGTTGTGTGTTGACAGACCTTAAAATTGCCTGATGGATGGGTGAGAGATTCTGAAAAAGGAAGGCCGGCGGCCGCACCCTTGACGTGATTGGGTTGGGTGGCGGCCGCCGGATGCAGAGCTTACCCCTCGCTGAGTCAAGGAGGGCTCAGGAGACGGGCAAGTGCATTCTGTTCTCCGCTGCCGGAAGTTCCGGCCAAAGCTGGCGGATAATGACGCCTCGGCCCGGTTCATAGCCGAGTGTGTAGACATGCGAGCAACGCTCGCAAAGCCAGAAGTGTTCGACACGATGACTGTTAGTCGTCAGGCATCCCTTCGAGTCACACGCCGCGAGCGGTTCGGGATCGCGGTGAAACCTGAAAAGTTTTCCGCCTGCCAGCCAGTCAAACGCAGATGCACACGACGGATTTGCGCATTTCGGATGAAGGTTGTGGAACATAGCGCCCCCTCGGACTCCGGTTCCCCGTACAGGGGTCTTCTCGATTCAGTGCGCCACAGGTGCCGGTTTCTTTTGCTCCGCGCCCTGTGACGTCGCTGCGGTTCTTGCTGCTTCTTCTGCTTCCAGGCGCGCGATCGTGACCCGCAGCCAGTCACCCATGGCGTCTTCCATCTCCTGCTGGGTCGCCCCGCGATAAAGGTCGTACAAAGTTTCCCCTTCCCGCGTGATGGGGATGTGGCGGCACGGGATTTTCTCGCCGCGTTTTCCAGACGGCACGAATTGCATCAACGCACATTCCTCACATGGGGTCGGATTCTCCTTGCTGTCGTAATTCATGCATGACGGTGAGTCTTCAAAGAAGAGCTGCGCCCTCCACGGTTCCCGCGGCGAACGTCCATATCCACCCTTTTTCAAGAAATTCAACTCGGCTTTGAGGACATCCAGGATGTTTCGATCATCTTGTTGCGGCATGTTGAACCTCCACTTACATACTCATTGTCGATGGAGGGTGCTCCCTGGTAAGTGATCCCAGTCACGATCCAAAGTGACACCGGTCACAGCCTCCGAACACCTGCTTCAGGTACATTTTTGTCAGGCAAACATATGATTGAAGCTCCAACACCCTCGATCGGGCGCTTCCGCTTTGTCACACGCGGTAAAGAGCGTACAATGTCCGGGACGCCCTCTATGCGATCTCCATACGGATTGCAAATCATCGAAAGCTGCATGACGTGTCCGCACCGTGAGGACAGGCTCTTCTGTAACCTCCCGCCTGCCGCGGTTCAGCGCCTCGCGGAGATTACGGGATCGGCGACCTACCCCAAGGGCGCGACGCTTTTTGTCGAGGGGCAGCCCTCACGAGGTGTATTTATTCTGTGTACCGGGCACGTAAAGCTCTCAACTTCTTCGGCTGACGGCAAGACTCTGATCCTGCGCATTTCCGAGCCGGGAGATTTGCTGGGATTGCCGGCCACGATTTCCGGCAGGCCTTACGAAGTCACCGCGGATGTCATCGAACCCACGCAGGCCAATTTCATCAGCCGCCCCGATTTCCTCAACTTCCTGCGCGATTACGGGGATGCCGCCTTGCGCGTGGCCCAGGAGCTCAGCGAGACCTACCAATCGGCCTTCGCGGAAATGCGCTCCATCGGGTTGTCGCATTCCGCCGGAGAAAAGCTGGCGCGTTTTCTTCTGGACTGGAGTGCGAATCACAAATCGGAGAATGGGTCTGTAAAATTCAGTTTGACTTTGACGCACGAAGAGATCGCACAGATGATTGGCGCATCCCGAGAAACCGTAACGCGCCTGTTTGCCGACTTCAAGAAGAAAAACCTCCTGCAAATCAAAGGTTCGAGCGTTACCATCAAGGACCGATCCGGCCTGGAGCGATTGTTACAAGGCTCTTAGACTCCCGCCTGTAAAATTAATCTACCCCGCTTCCTCAAAATAAACGTTGCGCTGAGCCATGGATGTCGGGGCGGTGTAGCACAGGCACTCTTGCCTGTGCGGGTTTTGCGCAGTTGGCGACGAAGCGCACGGGCGCTCTTACTCTTGCTCGTGCGCCCGTTTATACAAGTTGCTAAGCAGCGCACGGGCAAGAGTGCCTGTGCTGCCGACACCCGGCAATCCAGAGGGGTGCTATCATCTGGAATCAGAAAACCGGGGCAAGTTGCGCCCAATCGAGATGAGCGACTGGAGCTTTGGCAGGGGTCAACCGTGAAATGTATGCGAAGCTATGAGCAAATTGCGGCATGACCCGCTTCCTCTCCCGCATTGGGCATGATCCTCTCTGCGGCAGCTTCAACCAGGAAACGGAACGACTCTTTGCCTATCATCAGGCCACCAAGCATACCTATCATTCCGTCCGAATGAACGCGCACTATCTAGACTGGAAAAATCAGCCCAACCCTTTCCGCACCTATGAAGGTGCTCCCATCATCGGGCTTGCCTCTGAGCCTGGATTTCCCGCCATGGGAACATTTGCCGACATAGCTTCGCTGATGGAGGCGCGCCCAGCTTTTGAGAGTGATCTGGGGGAACGCGCCGAAATTCCGTTCGACAAGGACTGGCTTAGCAGTCTGCTTTGGCACTCCGTGGCAATCAGCGCGTGGAAAAAAGTTCCGGGGAGCGGCAATCATCGCTATAGCCTGCGCGTCAATCCCTCTTCAGGAAATCTCCATCCCACGGAAACATATCTGGCGCTGCGCGGGTTCAGGGACATCGGCGATGGCCTGTATCACTATCGCGTGGATTCTCACGCGCTCGAATTGCGTGGGTCTGGCGCGGCAACACAACGGCTCGCCCGTGCTCTGAAGCTTCCCTGGGCGGAGGAAGCGCATTTGATCGTCGCGCTGACCTCGGTATTTTGGCGAGAGGCGTGGAAGTACCGCGACCGTGCGTATCGTTACTGCTGCCATGATTTGGGTCATGCCATGATGAGCGTGCTTCTAGCAGCGCGCGCGTTGGGACTTTCAGGCGGTGCCATCGCCCATTTTGGCGATGCCCGTCTGGCGGATGAACTGGGACTCGCTGGAGGCGATGAGGCTCCCACGGCTTTTTTGGTGTTTCCATCGAAAAAAGTTGCCAGACTTTCATCCACTTCCGACAAAAATGAATTTGCTGGAATCCCCAATGAGCTGTCGCCTGAGGAAGTCCCCTATGAACTGTTGCCTCGAGATGCATCGCGCGACTATTCTCCCGGACTCCCTGGGCACCATTCCCACGCTGTCGGCGGCGAACGGCTTGCTTACCGAGGACGAACGTGCTGCATCCGAATATCCACGCGAGCCGGCAATTGATGCCTCTCTCCGAACAATCGTGCGGCGGCGGCGTTCCGCGCTCGATTTCGATCCTCGCACCCCACCCATGGAGCGCGGGCACCTGGAACAGCTTCTGGATTTTGCAACGCGGGATTGGCGCGCGGACTGGCGGGGGAATTTTTGTGGCCCGGGCACGCAGGGAAGGCAGGGAATTGATTTCGTCACATTGTATCTCTACCTTCACCGCATAAACGGCTACGATCCCGGGGTATACCGATGGGAGGCGGCCAGATGCTCCCTGGTGCAACTGCATCGTGGCAACGTGGAGCGCGTGGCTGCATTTCTGAGCCTCGAGCAGCCTCTGGCAGGGAACTCGTGTTTCACGGTTTCGATGATCGCAAACCTGGCAAAGGCGTCAGAAATCTTCGGTAACCGCGGCTACCGTTACGTTCACTTCGAAGCCGGTGCCATCGGCCAAAGATTATATGTGGGAGCGGAAGCATTGGGCTGGAACGCGACTGGGATCGGCGCCTTTTATGATGACGATGTACACCGCTATCTGGGCTTCCTTGATGAAGGCGACAACGACGTGACCTCGTCCATGGAGGCGGCGGAACATCGCGCTCTTGTTATGCTCAACTCTCCAGCGAGCCGCCAGGCTGCGGCACGTGATCCCAAGCCTGCGGAGCATCCGGCCGTAATATCAGGAGCGGATGCCGTGTTGCCCAAAAATTCAAAGTGGCTCCCGCAGCAGGTGATTTATCACTTTGCCGTTGGGCGCGCGATTCTCGACCCGCGCCTCGAGGGATGAAACGGAATGGTTGGCATTCTGGTGCATGGAGATAATCATTTCATCGTACGTGGCTCGCTGCCTGACCGCATGACCGCACTGGGTCTTGCCCGGCATTGGTCTCTTATACAAATTGGACGGGCTACTCCTGTTGGCTTGGAGAAGTGGCAAATTATCACGCGAGAATTCCGGGAGAATCTGGAATGGGCGGTAGTGGTCCCCGGCGAAAGTGAAAATTCAGCCGCCGTAACGCAATTGCTGAATGAATTGTCGGCGAGGGGAATTGCAATCCACAATTCAGCGACTTCCAACTGGTGATGGTCGTGCGTGCCGGCGGCGCACACAAAAGTTTCAGCTCGAATTTATCTCGATGTTTCAGGTACGGCTTCGGCTACTTGCCCGCGCCCCCGGCATCCGGAAAAGTGAAGTAGCCAACCTTGTTGTTGGATGAGCTTCCAAACCACAGGCGTCCCTGATCGTCCATGAAAAATTCCCGAATCGAAATCTCGGAATGAGGGAAGGGATATTCCGTAACCTCGCCGGTGGCGGGATTCAGGCGGCCCAAAGTATCCTGCTCGAACGAGTCGTACCAAACCATGTGATTGCGATCAATGCCGATGGCGTATGGGCTCGGCGAGGGGCCCGGCAAGTCAAATTCCTTGATGTTTCCGGTCTCGGGATCAAGGTGGCCGATCTTTCCGCCGACGCGTTCAGTGAACCAGATGGTCCCATCGGCATCCATGATGAGGCGCTGCGGTTTGCCCTTTGTCGGAGGGTTCCATTTTGTCAATTCTCCAGACTTGGAGACCCTGACAATCGGGCCATCATCTCTGAAGGTCGTGAACCACATGTCTCCATTTTTCCCGACGACAACGCCATAAGTCCCGGGAGAGTTGAAATGCGTGAACTCCTTGGTGGTGGGATTGAATTTCGTGATGGGACCGGCGCTTGACCAAATATTTCCGTCCGCGTCGACTCGAACCGTATGCTTGCCGACAATCCTGCCGTCAGGACCCTTGTCGCGATACTCCGTGATTTCTTTGGTGGCCGGGTTCAAATGCCCGATTCCCCCGAAGGATACTTCCGTGAACCACACGGTGCCGTCAGGCGCAGGTATCACCGAATGGATGCCGGCAGTTTCTGTGAACGGGAGAGGGAATCGCGTCAACTCGGCGGTCTTCGGGTTCAGGCGCACGACTTCGTTTCCGCGGCCGTAGTAGGGGATCCACATCATCCCGCCTTTGTCTTCGACGGCGCTCCACGGCCCCAGGCCTTTGGTCCCCGCGAAGTCATATTCCGTGTACGCAATGTTCATGACTTTATCGCTGAATGGCCGCAGGGTGGATTTGTATTCCGGCATATCGGCAGGAGACTTGGGCTTAGGTGAATCGGGACCAAATGCGGTGGTGAGGTAAGACACGATATCTTCCAACTTCGCATCACTCATACGTGCGCCGCCCTCACTGCCAATGATCACGTCGCGCATGTACTTGACCCGGTCGCGCCAGCCCTCCTCATCGCGCGTGGTGGGCGCCATGCGCGTCTGGAAGGAATGGCAGGCGATCATGCAACTCGTAAAAAAGGGGTCCTCATAACCCTTCGCGAGGTCATGGTCCTTCGTCTTGGGAAGGAGCATTCTTCCTTGATAGGTGCTCAGATCGCTCCAGCGAACCGTCCCTTTTCGCAGGGCAAAATCAAAATTGGCTTTCTGGTCGGCGGTCAACTGGACGCCCGTGCGCGGATCGCCGCTGAAGCCAATGGCCCTGATGCGCAGAGCATAGGTGGCCGCCGGCAAATTAGCGATGTGGTAGCGGCCCTGCTTGTCGGAGAGGACGCTGACCGTCATTTTGTTTTGCGAATTTTCGGCGATTACAAATGCTCCCATGAAGGGCGCACCGTCCGGTCCCTTTACGGCGCCGGTAATCGTACCGGCGACGGCCAGCGAGGTAAGCGAGAGTGTGAATAGTCCAGAAAACAGGAGCTTGGCCACCAAACGCATGACTCCTCCTAATGGTTCTTCCTGATGGGCACGTTCGCAGAAAATACTCATCACTTCTGAGGTCCTGTGCGATTGCCAAATCACGATTGCAGGGATAATTACTTTGGCGAATATAGCATGCGCTCCGGGAGAATAAAAGCGCGGGCGGAAGGGCGAGTCATATCCTTGGAACGTATAGAAAAGGCGGAGTTGGAGTATACTCGCCGCAACCAACAGCCATAAAAAAGTCAACTACGGCTGAATCGAGGAGGGATATCATGCGGCGGTTTTATTGCTCACTTGCCCTGGGGATCGCGGCGTTCGCATCGATTGGATTGGCGCAGCAGACTGCAACGACCGGCCCGTATAAAGTCGTAAAGATTGCCAAGGTTGGCGGCGCCGGCGGGTTTGATTATGTCTACGCAGACTCCGTCGGGCGCCGGCTTTACGTTGCGCGCAACGGTCCCACCGGCCGCGTCTCGGTCTTTAATCTGGACACACTGGCCTCGGTTGGCGAAATCCCCAATGTTGTCGGGCACGGGGTAGCTGTCGATCCCAAGGTCAGTCACGGATTCCTCACCAGCAAACCCATGATGATGTTCGATACCAAGACCCTGGCCCCGATCAAGAACATCGACGTGCAAGGCAACCCGGACGGCATCATGTTCGACGCGTTCAACGAGCGGATCTACGATTTGAGCCACGCCGCGCCGCATGTCACAGTCATCGATGCGAAGGATGGCTCGATCGTAGGGACAATCGATCTGGGCGGAGCGCCGGAACAAGCCGTCAGCGACGGCAAAGGGCATTTGTATATTGACATTGAAGACAAGGAAAGAATCGCCGTCGTGGACGTCAAGAAGCTGACCGTGACCAACACGTTCGATCTCACCGGCAAGGGTGGGACCTGCGCCGGACTGGCTCTCGACATCAAGAATCGCATTCTGTTTGCCACCTGCCGCAATCCGAAAACAATGGTGATTCTCAACGCCGACGACGGCAACATTATCACGACGTTTCCAATAGGCATGCTATCTGACGGCGCCGTCTTCAATCCCAAGACCATGGAGGCTTTCAGCTCACAGGGTGACGGAACACTGACCATTGTGAAAGAAAAAAGCCCCAGCAGCTTTGAATTGGAAGAAACCGTCCAGACTATGCCAAGCGCCAAGACGCTGACGCTCGATTCCAAGACGAATCGCATCCTATTGATCGCTGCGGAATACGGACCGCCACCGGCCACGCCACCGCCGGGAACCCCGCCAGGACGAACCCCGCGTGGCGAGATGTTGCCGGACTCGTTTTCGATTCTCGTGGTAGGCAAATAGGGCCGTCACGCATCGTCGAACATCCTCTTTAAATAGCGCGCGGGCTCGCCGATTTGTTATCCTCGCGGGGGTGTCAAAATACATGGCACGATTCCATCATTCCAAGCAGTCTGTCCGCCGCGCGATTTTATGCGCGCTGCTTGCATGTTTTCTGATCGCGAGAAATGCAACGGCCCAAAGCGATCGAGGCGCGCAGCGATCGTCCTCGTCTCCCTCCCTGCAAACCGTGATCGCTCAAGTAGCCGCCAAATACAAGATTCCCGGCCTGGCCATTGCCGTGATCGAGCACGGACAGGTGAGCGACGTTGAAGTCTTCGGCCTGCGAGATTTGAAATCAGGAAGTCCGGTCACTGAGCGGACGGTTTTCGAGGCCGGACCACTCGGAGAACCTCTCTACGCCTATGCGGTCCTTCGACTCGCGGCGGAAGGGCGTTTCAATCCGGGGGCGCCAATCAGCAGCTTTTTTCCTCTCCCTTATGTCCGGGATTTCGATCCCACCTCGGCGACGATTTCCACGGAACCACTGTACGATCCGCAATTCAACCAAATCACAGCGATCCGCATTATGAACCACACTTCGGGAATGCCGGATTGGGACCGAAACCAGCATCTGCGCATTCAATCCGCGCCTGGCCAGAAGTGGTCTTATTCGAACGAGGGCTATCTTTATCTGCAGCATGCGGTGGAGCACGTGACGGGGGAGCCGTTCGGCGAATTTCTCACGCACAGCGTTCTCGGACCCGCCAGGATGGCGCAGAGCGGCTACGTCTGGCGCACGGACTACGAAACGGCCATGGCCACGGGATATGACCGCTCCGGCGCGCCCGTCGGAATTCATCGTTACCTGGGGCCGGCGGCCGCGGCGACGCTTTACACCACGATCCGGGATTACGCGCAGTTTATTGTCATGCTGCTGGCCTCTGCGACGGCGCAACCTGCGCACGAGTCTGCTGTCTCCCTGATGCTGAACCCTACTTTAGCTGTTCAGGACGCCTCCCAGTTTTCCTGGGGCCTTGGTGTGGGGCTGGAAAAAAGTGGTGACGACATCTTCTTTTTTCATCGCGAAAATAGCCCCGGATTTCAATGCTTCGTCATTGCTTCACGGGCCAAGGGAAATGGCGTGGTCATCTTCACGAACAGCGGCAACGGGCTCGACGCCGTCCCGGAAATTCTCGCCGCTACCATCGGCGGCAATCATCCCATCCTGACATCAACTTTCATGCACTCTCCGTGACGAAACCGAATTCGCTTCCAATTGGCGATGGCACACTGCGGAACCAAACCAACTCATTGCGTTTCCCAACCTTAGGGACAACCAATCGCATCAGGCTTGTCTCCCAAATTGGGAGTACTGGGCCTTTCCTTTCACAGGTTCCTTGTGATATAGAATCCCTGCCCTAGGGTATGTCCGCTGCCGGAGTCCATCCCTCGCGCTCCGGCGGTAAAGAGTGGAAATGACGATAAGCCGGTTTGTGTCGGCCGGCCAGGATCTTCGACGCGGGTCCGCGCGCTGCGTGCAGGCGTCGCTTCGTTTTTGAAGAATGTTTTTCCGCTGACTCCCTGGGCGGCTGAGCCCAAAAGCTCTCCCGATAATTGACAAATAGATTGACCGGACTTACGCCCAGGAGGCCCAGTCATGAGAAGAGCGCTAATCCTCTCTACGCTCTTGTTCAGTTTTTCCGCAGGTGCAGCGGCGCAGACATCCTCAGCTTCTCCGAAGGCGCCGGCTCATCCCACGCAACCTGCCCCATCATCCGCGGCTGCGCAAGCCGCGCGCGCCTCCTTTGCAAAACTGCCGCTCTCGTTTGAACAGAATCAAGGGCAAACAGATAGCCACGTCAAGTTTCTCTCACGCGGAGATGGCTATAACCTTTTCCTTACGGCTGACGAAGCTGTCATCGCTCTTCGGGGCGGCACTTTTTCTGATTCATCGAAGAAGGCCCCCGAGGGAGCCGCCCTCTGGTTGAAGATGGTCGGCGCAAAGGCATCCGCGCGAGTTTCCGGCTCTGAATTGCTGCCCGGCGTAATCAACTATTATGTGGGTAATGATCCCAGCAAGTGGCGCACCGGCGTTCGTCAGTATGGAAAAGTAAGCTACCGCGGGATTTATTCCGGCGTAGATTTGACGTACTACGGCAATCAGCAACAACTGGAATCCGACTTTGTCGTGGCGCCGGGAGCGAATCCGCGGGCCATTGAATTCGAGGTCGCCGGCGCGCGCGAGACGCGCCTGGACCCCCGGGGGGATCTGGTGCTAGTCACGGGCGCCGGAAATGTTCAATTGCTGCGCCCCGTCGTCTACCAAACAATCAATGGATCGCGGCGCGATATTTCCGGCAGCTATATTCTTCGCGGCCGCAATCGAGTCGGCTTCGAAATCGGAAAGTACGACCCGCGCCATACTTTGGTCATTGACCCCACTCTGCTTTACTCGACCTACCTCGGCGGCAGCTCGCTTTCCACGGGTGATGCGGCTTATGCGATTGCCATCGATGGGAGTGGTGACGCGTATGTAACGGGGGGAGGAACGTCCGCTGACTTTCCCGGCGACGATCTGAATGGTCCACCGGTGTTGAGCCTTTCCAACTTTGCGTTCGTCACGGTATTTGATCCGAGCGGCAGCAGCAATGGCGCTGCCCTCATTTATTCCACAATTATTTCCGGATCGACGCAGGTTCAGGGAACGTTGGGCACGACGTCGAACACGATCGGCTATGGAATCGGTGTGGACAGCTCTGGGAACGCATACATTGCGGGCACGACCTCGACGACAAACTTGCCCGTCGTCAATCCGTTCCAGGCGACATACGGCTCCCCATCGGAGACCGGCTTTTTGGCCGGTTTGAAAAACGATGGGACGCTGATTTATTCCACCTATCTTGGCGGCCGGAATGACACGGACACGACGGAATTAAAGGGTCTGGCTGCGGACTCCGCTGGCAACGCATACGTCGTGGGGGACACGACCTCACCCAATTTCCCGACCGTCAACCCGCTGCAAGGTTTGACCGGCACACAGAATCTCGTCGTCGCCGAATTCAATAATCAGGGCCAGCCTATTTACTCGACGTATCTGGGCGGCACTAGCGCCGATTATGGTTTCGGCATCGCGGCGGATGCGAACCAGAACGCTTATGTGACCGGATATACTCTGTCAACCAATTTCCCGGTTCAAACGGCGCCTGCCCCGTTCCAATCCACCAATAAAGGACTCTACGACGCATTCATTTCAAAGCTGACTTTCACATCGGGTACCTCAACCCTCAACCTGGCGAACTCCACGTATTTGGGCGGTCTCAGCGATGATGAGGGTCTTGCGATCGCGGTCGATGCCGCGTCTCCCCCCAATGTGTACCTCACCGGAGAGACATTCTCCAGCGGCGCGAATGGCTTCCCGACCAAGAATCCCATCTTCGCAACGAATGCGGGAGCCGCCGACGTTTTTATCACCAAGTTGTTGCCGGACTTCTCGGCGCTTGTTTTTTCGACGTACCTGGGCGGGGCTGGAACGGATATCGGATACGCGATTGCTCTCGACAAAGCGACCCCGCCAAATGTGTTCGTGACTGGCCTCGCGGCCTCTGGCAATTTCCCGTTGGTCCATCCAATGCAACCCATACTGGGGAGCGGCTCCGCCAACAACGCTTTCGTTGCAGAGGTGAAGTCCGACGGTACCGCCCTGACGTATTCCACATATCTGGGAGGTTCCGCGATCGATACCGCTCGAGGCATCGCAGTGAGCGCGAGCGACAACGCCTACATCGCCGGCAAAACCACATCTCCGGACTTCCCTATCTTGAGCGGTGCGGCAGCGGGAACAAAACCATTCCAGGATCAGTTGAAAAGTTCCGCAGGTAACGCCTACGTCGTCGAGATCTCCCCTGCAACGGGTTCGGGCATGACCTTCTTTCCGCCCGTATTCGATTTCCATACGGTAGCCATTGGTCAACCTAGCTACAAGTTCGCTGCGTTAACCAATAACACGGGCGCACCCGTGACGATCGGTACGGGTGCTTTCACTTTCACCGGTGCGAACCCAGGTGATTTCACGGAGCTCAATACTTGTCCTGTCTCGCCTGCCACTCTGGCTGCCGGAGCCGCTTGCGGCATCACTTTGGGCTTTACACCCACGGACCAGGACGGCCGGTCGGCCACATTAAATGTCGCCACGTCGGGGGGATCGGGGACAATCAATCTCTCCGGGACCGGCGGCGTCCCCGAAGTCAGTTTCAACACGACCAACATCTCGTTCGTTCCCAACCCAGATCCTTTGAATATCCAGGAATCCGCGTCAGTGATCATCACGAACACCGGAGGTGGACTGCTGCAAATTGGCAGCGCGCAGATTTCGGGCACGAATCCCGCACCATTTAGCGTGCTCGCCACCTCCTCGACGTGTTTCACGGCTACGGTCGCGCCGGGCAGCAGTTGCGTTGTGGACGTGACTTTCACGCCGACCGTAGAGGGATCCTTCAGCGCCACGCTCCTGGTCAACACCAATGCCGCGGGCAGCCCGCAGAGCATTTCATTGTCCGGCGCCGGCAAGCAGGAAGTCGTTGTTGACCCCACGTCTCTCGAACTAAATCCAAACGTGGTCGGCAGCACCTCGATGAACAACGCCAATGAAGCCACCCTGCAGAATGGATCGGGAGGGGCGATTACCATCACCGAAACCGCGGGGACGGGCGCCGACCAGGGTGATTTCCACATCTACCCCGGAATTGATACGTGCTCCACAGTCGGGCAACTTGCCGCCGGCGGGACTTGTAGACTGGCCGTATATTTCCAACCCCTGGCTGCTAGTGCGACCGATGGCCGAACGGGGAGCTACACGCTCGGTTGGTCAGGAGCGGCTAGCGGCTCGCAGGCTGTGACCGTGATGGGCACCGGGCTAACCGGCATTTCGCTTTACACCAACTCCATCACTGCGCCGAATGAGTACGTGGGAATCACGGAGTCTTCGTCTGGACTCGAAGCGATATTCAACGGCACGAGCAATCCGGTCACGATCACTACAACCCTCAGCGGCAACAACCCAGGTGATTTCACATCTACGCTGGATTCGACGTGTGCGCCGGGTGGAGTGATTCCGCCCAATACCTATTGCAGCGTCAATCTATCTTTTACCCCCTCCGCGCTCGGATTGCGCACCGTCACGGTAACCTACGGCTACAGTGGCACCGGCATTACAACCGGCACGCTGACGCTCAATGCAAGCGGCACGGGCATTCCTGGTCCGGTGCAATTCCCATCGGTTTACAGCTTCGGCAGCGAAATCATTAATACCACCACGCCCAAGCATGTGTTCGAATTCCGCAACGTCTCCACCGTGCCCATCAGCATCTCCTCGGTTGGACTTTCTGGAAATCCTGATTTTGTCAAAACCACGGACAGCACATGCGTCGCGGGCAGCATACCCGCCGGTGGAGTCTGCTACATCGGAATGACATTCACTCCCAGCAGCACGGGTACTCAGGAGACGGCTTCGCTTGTTATCACCGACGCGTTTGCGGGAAGTGTCGGCGCGGACCCCGGTTCTCCTCATACCTTGAACATTACAGGTATCGGTGAACCGTCCGTGATTACGGTTTCCGTTTCGAACGGCAGTGCGACTCTGCTGGATTTCGGCAATGTGGCGCTCAGCCCTGCTCCTCCTCCACAAGCTGAAATTTTCCTGACGAATGCTGGGAGCTTACCCACAACGATCGGTTGGTCTGGAGGAAGTCTGGCACTAAACACCGCGGGCACCGCGTTCAGTTTCGTCGCTTCCGGCGCCAACCTTACCACTTGCACGCAGAGCAAGGTGGTGCTCCCGCAGGGCGGGACTTGCCTGATCGGCATCGCGTTTAATCCCACGACAGCGGGGGAACAAACCAATTCGATAACCTTCACCGATAGTGTCACCGGCAGCGGCAGCCCGCACACCGTTCAAATCCAGGGCAACGCCGTCGCGGTGGCCAAAGTCACATTGACTCCGACCTCTCTCACCTTCAGCCAGGTTTCCGGCGTCGGCCCCGGCCCCGCTCAAATGGTTACGCTGACGAACACAAGTACGGTCGCGACCGGTGCCCCGTTGACCATTACGACCGCGACCATCCCCGCCAGCGGCGCTTCCAACTTCGCGATCGCTTCGGGAACGAATCAATGCACGGTCGGCGAAAGTATTGCCCCCACCGCAACTTGCAATTTTTATGTGACGTTCACGGCTCCGGGCACCGCAGGAAGCTCTTTTGCTGGGTTGGAGGTTCAAACCAGCCTCGGCAACAACACCACCAGCACCAATTTCGTCTCGCTGGACGGAAATTCCGTTTCCGGCGGTTTCACTCTTTCCCCTCTGGGCCCGGTTAGTTTTGGGAACGTGGCGATCGGGAGCACAGCTACCAGCGCCTTCTACAGCCTGACGAATGAGAACACCACGTCGGTGATTTTCGGCGCCGGCAGCATTACTGTTCCCGCAGGGTACACGGTTCCGTATGATGCCTGCTCAAGTGGGACGTTGACCTCGGGTAGTGCGTGCTATTTCGAGATATCCTTCACACCCACAAGCACCGCCGCTAATTACAACGGTAACCTTCAAATTACCTACACCGGTGCAGCGGGCAGTCCATACACTGTGACCACGCTTAGCGGTGCCGGCGTCGCCGCTGTCGCTGCCAGTCCGAACCCGGCTAATTTTGGAAATGTCTCGCTGGGTTTCGGAGGTTCTGCGACGGTCACGATTGCCAATGGAGCGGCTGCAACGGCGACCATCACCTCTGTCAGCACACCCCTCGCATCCACAGGCTTTTCGATTACCTCCAATGGATGCCCCAACCCGACGACTTTGACGACGGGAACGGGTTGCACCATACAGCTTTCGTTCACACCGCCTGCGTCAGCACCTGCAGGACTCACTTCGACCACGATCACAGTCGGTTATTCGGTCAGCGGCGTAACTCAGACCCCCATCACGATTACGCTGCAAGCCACGATTTCCGCCGCGCAGGCTGTGGTGACGACGCCGGCTTCCGGGGCCCCCTTGATTTTCCCGACTCAATCGGTAAATACGCAGAGCCAGATCTTAAACGTTGTGGTCACGAATGCGGCCTCGGCGAGTGCTTCTCTCAGTTTCACCAGTTTCCGGATCAGCGGGAACGACTTTTCCCTGGCGACGGGTAATTCCTCCACAAGCTGTCAAAATCAAGTTGGATTCATCTCCCCCGGCCAGTCCTGCACGATCCCGATCGCGTTTACGCCATCGAAGGCGAGCGGGACGAACGGGATAACCGGTACGCTGACGATCACTGATAACTCTAGTCCAGCCACACAGGTTGTTAATTTGGAGGGCACCGGCGTCGCCGGCAGTGTTTCGATGTCGCCATCTACCCTTACGTTCCCGACGACCAACGTTGGGACATTCCTGACGCTGGGCGCAAACTTTACCAATGCCTCGGCTGCGCCGGTTACGTTTACCGGCGTCACGTACGCGCCGACCGGCGGCCCATACACCACCGATACCGGTGTGAATGCGTGCGTGGGTGGCAAGTCCGTGCCAGCGCAAGGGAACTGCGTGGTCTACGTCAGGTTTACTCCTACGAATGGAAATACAGTTACATCCACCGCTACCGTCACCTATAACGGCACCAGCATGGTTACGCTCAATTTGTCCGGCACGGGATTCAGCCCCGGCCCCACCGTTACGCCGGGGACATTGAATTTCGCGGCCCAGGCGGTTGGCACGGCGAGCACAGCGCAGACGGTCACTCTGAGTAATCCCCCGGGTTCTTCCGTCACGGTTTCGAGCATCACCAATGGTTCCATTTCTGGCACGAACGCCAGTGACTTCAGCGTTTCAGCGAACACTTGCGGCGTTGTTCTGGGCGGCAACAATTGCACTGTAAACGTAACTTTCGATCCGGCCGCGGGAGGAGTGTTGAGCAGGACGGCCATACTTACCATTTCCGACGCGCCGGATGCCAACAGCCCGCACATGGTCACGCTGAACGGCACGGCCATGGAGCCGATCGCCACTTTGAACCAGAACACGATGGTATTCGGGGATTCGAATGTGGGCGTTACTACTAGCCAGTTGACGGCGACGCTCACCAATACGGGGAATGCCACGCTGACGGGTTTGCCACCAGTACTGAGCGGGGCAGGTTTCGCGCTTACGACCCCCAGCAGCGGCGTAGATTGCACGACGCTTACCACACTAACCGCCGGATCGAGTTGTACCGTCGCGGCCACATTTACACCGACCACGACTGGGTCGTTGAACGCCACGATCACCTTCACGGACAACGCGACTCCCAACCATCAGATTGTGAACTTAAGCGGAAACGGGACCCAGGCGGTTGTGACGATTACCTCCCCGGTTACCTTCCCGGGCCAGCGGCTACACACGACCAGCTCCGTGCAGAGCGCGACGCTCAGCAACAGCGGCACTGGGCCGGCCACCATCACTAGCGTGTCGCCGAACAGCAACAGTCAGTTCGCATTCACCACTCCACCCAGCGGCGCCGACTGCCGCACGGTGGGAACGGTGCCAGCGGGCGGGACTTGCCTGATCTCCCTGACATTTACGCCCACTGCGACCGGGCTTCAGAATGAGACGCTCACGGTTGTTGATAGCGTGGGAAGTTCAAACGTGAGTGTGAGCGGTACAGGTATAGCGCCCACGGCGACGGTGAACACCACTACGATCCCCTTCGGAAACCAGATTGTTTCGACGACCAGCACAACCAGCGCCGACGTGAATATCAAGAATACGGGAACAGACACGCTGAACATCGCCAGCATTCTGCCGGGCGGGGCAAATCCCTCGCAATATAAGGTGGTGAATCCGAGCGATAGTGCATCGCCCTGCACGCTGACGGGGGCATTTACTCTGGCGGCTGGGATTTCCTGCAACTTTGGTGTGCAGTTCGCGCCGACGGCAACGGGAAGCCTGCCGGCCAGCGTGATAATCACGGACGATTCCGGCGCGGTATTGACCGACGTAACGCAAACGGTCACGCTGACCGGGACCGGTGTGACGGCGCCGACGGCAACGTTATCGACAGCGACGGTGGGGTTCGGCAACGAGCGCATCAACACGACCAGCGCAGTGAATAACGTTTCGGTGACGAATAACGGTGGGGCCACGCTGAGCATCACGAGTATCGCGCTGAGCGGGACGGACCAGGGGCAATACATCCTGACGTCGGTGGCCAACGGAGCGGTGGCGGCCTGCCCGCTGGGAGCGAGTCAGCTGCCAGCAGGGGCAGCGTGCAACGTGGGGGTGCAGTTCAAGCCGACGACGACGGGGACCAAGAATAACGCGTCGGTGGTGTTCACGGACAACGCCAATGCGACAGGGACGCCGGGTACGACGCAGAACGTCGCGCTGACCGGCATGGGCACCGCTCCGGTGGCGTCGGCGCCGGGGACATTGCCGTTTGGGGATCGTCCGATCGGCCAGAAGGCGGTGTTGCCGGTGACGCTGACCAGCAGCGGGACCGACACGCTGACGCTGGCGGGCACGAATGCGGTGGGCCTGAGCGGCACTGACGTTACGAAGTTCAGCATAGAGACCACTGGGACAACATGTCTTACCAGTACGACGGTGGCTCCAGGGAACACGTGCACGGTCAATATCGGGTTCACGCCGGATACGGTACGGAACGGCTATGCGGCCACACTGACGTTCACCGATGACAGTAACGCGGTGGCGGGCAGCACGCAGACGGTATCATTGTCGGGGAACGGGGTTACTGCGGCGATTACGTTCAGCTTGTCGCCGGTGCAATTCGGCAACCAGCGGCAGGGAGTTGCCAGCACACCGGCGAAGACGGTGACGGTAACGAATACGGGAGGGCTGTCAGCGACGCTGGCAGCAGTTAACCCGGTGACGTTTACGGGAGCGAACCCCGGTGATTTCGCGATCGCCAGCGGGACCACGTGCGTGGCGAGTCTGGTGCTGGCGGCGTCGCCGGGGCCGGGGAACACCTGCGTGGTGAACCTGACGTTCACGCCAGCAGGGACAGGAGGGCGCTCGGCGACGTTGAACATCAATGACAACGCGACAGGGAGCCCGCAGACCGATTCACTCGCGGGCACCGGTACCGCTCCGGCGACGACATTCAATCCAACCAGCAAGGATTTCGGAAGCCAGATCGTCAACACGACCAGCGCGACGACGAACGTGCAGTTGAGCAACACGGGGAACGACACGCTGAATATCACGAGTATCGCGCTGACCGGGACGGATGGGGGGCAATACATTCTGACCTCGGTAGCCAACGGGGCCGTTCCGGCGTGTTCGTTGGGGGTGAGCCAGTTGACGGCGGGATCTTCTTGCAATGTGGGGGTGCAGTTCAAGCCGACCTCGACAGGAGTGAAGAGCAACGCGGCAGTGACGGTAAGCGACGACGTTCCTGGGAGCGCGACGCAAGCGATGGCGCTGACGGGCACGGGAGTGACGGCGCCGACGGCAAATCTGAATCCGACGGCCCTGACGTTTGCCAATCAGCGAGTGACCACGACCAGCGCAACGATGAACCTGTCGGTGACCAACACTGGCGGGGCCAACCTGGCGCTGGGGTCCATCGGTCTGAGCGGGACGGATGCGGGGCAGTACATATTGACATCCGCAGCCAACGGGGCTGTTCGCGGGTGCGTCTTGGGCGGAGACAGCCTGGCAACGAGCGGTTCGTGCAACGTGACGATGCAATTCAAGCCCACGTCAACGGGAACAAAGAACAACGCTGCGGTGACCTTCACGGACAACGCAAATGCCACAGGGACTCCGGGAACAACGCAGAACGTCGCCTTGACCGGAATGGGTATTGCTCCAACAGCATCGGTGCCTGGGACGCTGGCGTTCGGCAGCCGGACGATCAACCAGACGGCGACTTTGCCCTTGGTGGTGACCAATACGGGGTCGGACACGCTGAATCTGGCGGCAACCAATGCCATCATCATCTCGCCGGCCGGATCAGTCTTCGCGATCGGGACGGGAACCGGAGCCTGCGCCAATGGGCAGGCGATTCCGGCGAACACCAACAATACGTGCACGATCTATGTGACGTTCACGCCGACGTTGGTGCAGACCTATCCGTCGGTGACGCTGACGGTAACAGATGATTCTGGCGCGGTAGCGGGCTCGACCCAAATCTCAACGTTGAGCGGGGCAGGGGTAACGACGACGGCCGTCCTGAATCCGGCGGCGCTGACGTTCGCCAATTCCCAGAGGGTGAACACGACCAGCGCGGCATCGCCGGTGACAATCACAAACACCGGAACGGCGGCGCTGAACTTCTCCAATATTAGCGCGGTGACGGGAACGAACCCTGGAGATTTCGCATCTGCAACGGCGGCAGTACCGGTCTGCATGGCGGGAACGCCAGTAGCGGCGGGAACATCTTGCAACCTCGCGTTCACGTTCGCTCCGACAGGGCCGGGGACCAGGACAGCGCAGGTAGTGTTCACCGATGACGCCAACGGGGTCAGCGGCGGGAGCACGCAGACACTGACGTTGACAGGAACGGGAATTGCTCCGACGGCGACGCTGAACACCACGACGATCGCCTTCGGGAACCAGATTGTTTCGACGTTCAGCGCGACCAGCTTGGACGTGAACCTCAAAAATACGGGCACGGACACACTGAACATCGCCAGCATCCTGCCGGGCGGGGCAAATCCCTCGCAATATAAGGTGATGGGGCCGAGCGACAATGCATCGCCCTGCACGCTGACGGGGGCATTTACTCTGGGGGCTGGGATTTCCTGCAACTTTGGTGTGGTGTTCGCGCCGACAGTGACAGGGAGCCAGCCGGCCAGCGTAATAATCACGGACGATTCCGGCGCGGTACTGACCGACGTAACGCAAACGGTCACGCTGACCGGGACCGGTGTGACGGCGCCGACAGCAAATCTGAATCCGACGGCCCTCGCGTTTGCCAATCAACGATTGACCACGATCAGCGCAGCGATGAACCTGTCGGTGACCAACACCGGCGGGGCCAACCTGGTGCTGGGATCCATCGCTCTGAGCGGCACCGATGCTGCGCAATACATACTGGCTTCGGCGGCCAACGGTGCGGTGCGCGGATGCGTGCTGAGCGGGGACAGCCTGACGGGCGGCAGTTCGTGCAACGTGACTGTAGAATTTGCGCCGATATCCTCGGGAGCAAAGAACAACGCTGCAGTAACCTTCACTGACAACGCCAACGCGACCGGGACAACGGGGGCCACGCAGAACGTCGCCTTGACCGGCAACGGCATTGCGCCAGTGGTCGCCCTCGTGCCTGCTACATTGCCGGCGTTTGCCAACACGGAAGTCAACTCATCAAGCGCAGCGCAGAGCGGCGTGCTGAACAACACGGGCATGGACACCTTGCACATCACGAACGTCGCGATCACGGGAGCCAATCCTTCCGACTTCCTGATCGTTGCGGCGGGAACGAGCTGCGAAACGGGCTTGCCGACCGCAGTCACCGTTGCGGCCAGCGGGAGTTGCACCTGGAGCGTGCAGTTCAGGCCGACGGCTTTAGGCTCGCGCACTGCTTCGCTTACGTTTACCGATGACAATAATGCAGTGCCGGGCACGACGCAGTCGATCGCGCTATCCGGGATGGGCACTGCTCCGATGGTAGTGCTTGCGCCCACCACGGTTACGTTCCCGGCTCAGGCACTGACAACGACCAGCGCGCCAATGGGCGGGACGCTTACCAATACTGGCAATGCGACGCTGCACCTGGCGGCGACAGGCGCTGTGACCATTGGCGCACCCGGCAACGCTGTAGGCGACTTTGCCATCAATGGGCCCGGCACGAGCTGCGCCAACAACTTGACCGTGGCTCAGACGACCGGAACTTGTACGTGGAGTGTGACCTTCACGCCCACGGCCAACGGGACGCGGACTGCGACCCTCATTTTCACTGACGACGCCAACGGGACCCCCGGCTCGACGCAGACAGTAACCTTGACAGGCGTGACGCCAGCAGCTGCCACGCTCTCGCCAAGCACGCTGCCTGCTTTCCCGGCTCAGGGCGTGGGAACCAACAGCAGCCCCGCGACGATCACCGTAAGCAACTCCGGCGGATCGCCTTTGGTCTTTGCCACAACGAACGCCTTTACGGTTAGCGGCACCAACCTTGGGGACTTCACAGTTGCCGGAACGGGCACCACGCCATGCTCGAACGGAACAACAGTGGCGCCCTCGGCAAGCTGCACGTTCAACGTGACATTTAACCCTGCGGCGGCCGGCTCGCGAGGTCCTGCCACGCTGACAATCACGGACAATGCGGGTGGTAGCCCAGGAGCGACTCAAACGGTTCAACTATCCGGGACCGGAATTAGTTTCTCGTTGAATATCCAGGCCGCTCCCCCGCCAACAGCGGCGGGCCAACCCATCACGGTCACAATCCAACTGACTCCAGGAGTAGGTGGATTCCCCAATACGGTAACGTTTTCGGCGACGGGCCTGCCGCCTAGTTCCATGGGATCGTTTAATCCGCCAACGTTGACGGCCCCAATCAATGGATTGACGACGTCGACCTTCATGCTGACCACCGCGGCGAGAAGCGGCACGGCACCTCGTCCGAGCCGCCCGACTGGGCCGCTCTCTGGCGGCTGGATCGTCACGGCCATCCTGTCTCTCTTGGCGTTGCTGACGCTGCGCCGGGGATTCCGCATGCAGAGGTTTGCTTATTTGCCTCTCGCGGTGTTGTTATTGAGCGCCGCGATCATCACGGGCTGCACTTCGTCTGGCCCGTCGGGGACACCGGCCGGCAGTTACAATGTGACGGTTACGGCCACGGCCGGCTCGTACACTCAGAGCACCACGATACCGATTACGGTGCAGTAGGAACTTATTGATTGATCGTCGAAAGATAGTGCGCGTGCGATGAGGATGTTTGCCCTCTCATCGCGAGACGTGCGGGGAGATTTTTGACAAGAGGGTTCGCCAGAGTTGAGAAGTGATTCGGGAGTTGTGCTGCCTAGGTCGTCTTCAAAGGGAGCGACATTTGCTCCGCTTCTTCAATCAACGCTCCGAGGCTTACCGTAATTCCATCTTTCCAGAAGGCATCGCTTCTGGCGTCAAGGCCAAAGGGAGCGAGCAATTCAACGACGTCCTTGGTGGATCCGGAGCGCAGCAGGTCGAGATAGAGCGGCTCAAACTTTGGTCCCAGACGCTGGCGCTGCGCAAAAAGACTTTGCGTAAGCAGTTCGCCGAAAGCGTAGCCGTAAACATAAAATGGGCTGTGAAAGTGCGGAACGTAAGCCCAAAGATGATCGCAATTTTCGTAGCTAAAGATTTCGCCTTCCTCGCCGTAGAGTTCCTGCGCGGTCTTTAACCAGATGGCGTTTAATTCCTCGACCGATCGTTTCTTTGGCTCCGACCAGGACAAGTAGGTATCGTCCATGCCGTGGAGCCGCCGCTCGAAATTTGAAAACCCGATCTGGCGAACGACAGTGTTAATCATGCTGTCGATCTTGGCCATGATCAGAGCCAGAAGGGAATTCTTGTCGCCCGAGCGAATAAGCCGCTCCTTGAGCAGCGTGAACGTGGTCATTTCACCGAACACGGACGCTGTTTCGCAGTAGGCGATCGGGGCATGGAACATCAGTGGGCCCTGCGCTTCGCCGGCGAGAATGCCGTGCACGCCGTGGCCAAGCTCGTGCGCCAGGGTCATGACATCCTTGTTGGAACCCAGATAATTCATCAGCGTGTAGGAAACAGGCTTGCCGCCCGGCAGAACGTGGGACGAGTTGAAGGCGCCGTGCCGTTTTTCTTTCACCACGTGCGCGTCGATGCGTCGGTCAATAAAGAAGCTCTTTACGATGGTCGTCAGCGTGGGGCTGAAGCTCTCATACGAAGTCTTGACGATATCGGCCGCTTCGTCGAAAGGAATGATCGTGGTATCAGAAAACGGCATGGGAGCATTGCGGTCGCTCCAGCGGAGCCGGGGAAGACCGAGGTGGCGCGCCTTCAATTTGTAATATCTCCGGGTCAGCGACCCGCCCAGCGTCGTAACCGAATTGTGCAGGACATCCACGACGGAGTCTGGAATGCGATTCGCCTTATTGCGAAAGTCCATCGGGTGCGCGTAACCACGTTCCTTGTCCTCGACGGCCTTGGAACCCGCGACCATGTAGAGCGTCTGTGCGGCATATTTCGCAAAGGGGCCACCGAGGCCATCATTCACGATTTTCATGGCCTCCGCGCGCTCCCCGGCATCCTTTGATTCGGTGAGTAAATGCACCATCTCGGTGAGGTTTTGGGTTTCGCCCCGGAATTTGAATTCGAGGTCGGCTTCCACTTCATCAAAAAATTCACCCCAGGAGCTGGAGTCAAACGGCGAACGCTTCGTCAGCGCGGACTCGACCGGCTCGGACAGGAAGTGGCGCTTAAAGACTCGAACGTGCTCGATCCACGGGCGGTGCTTGGCAACTACCGGGTCGCTTTCATACCACTTTTTGAGCGTCTCATCGCTGAGCTCGACAAGTTCCAATTCAAAGAAAGTAAGATGCTCTCCGCGAAGGCCGCTCATTTCGCGCTGGAATGTGGCGTGCTTGGCTTTGATCGCCGCGTTGGAGAGATCCGTGCTCTCGCGCAAAAACAAATAAGAGGAGATTTTGCCGCTGAGCATTTCGATTTCCGAGTAATCTCTGACGGCTGGGCCCAGTGAATCGGCCAGCCTGCCTTTGTAGGCTTGGGAGAAATGCCGGGCCATGCCTGCAAAGGTGTGTAGGTCGGAATTGAGTCGCGGATCTTCGATATCAGAATACAGGATGCTGAGGTCCCAGCGGATTTGGGCAGTACTTTCAATGGTGCTGGCCATGTGGTTTGTTTTTCTCCGGAGGTCAATTGCCCGATTTGGCTGCGGGCGTTTTGGCGTTGAAATCAGCCGTGTGTGAAACGACGATCATCCAGCGTCCAGCGCGTTTGGCCATCAGGAAATTAGCATACCCTTCGCGGTACGGCCAATCCGCCCCGTCGCGCGTCCGGGCGCCCGTCATGCTCCAGAAATCGTCCACCGACGCCAGGTCGGGAGCGAGGTAGCGGACGGATTTCACGACGTCTGTGCGATGCGTATTCTTATAGAGGTCGGCGAAAAGCGTGGCGTGATTGTCCTCGACGCCCTTACGGCTTTCGTAAACGTCTCCACGCCAGCCGACCCAGCGAACATCCTCGGCCACCGATGCGCACATGGCGCGCGCGTCATGTTTGTTCCATCCGTCGCTAAATCCGGCAACCACCTGACGCACTACGGCATCATCGCTCCCGTGGACTGCATCTTCGGCGGCATTCGCGCGCGCCCTGCTGACGATTAGTGGTGCTGCGAGAAGCAAGATCACGATTGCGAAAAGCCAACTCGGAATCCTGCGTTCGTTCCCTGCAAGTCTTGTAGTCATCTCTGTTGGACATCACTCCTCTGAAGAATTAAATCCCGAAGAATCGATGGCCCCGATCGCCCGAGTGCTCATTCCGGTTAGCGTTTATCGGCCATGACTAGCCGGTCCTCGGGGAGATATCCTGCGTCGGCGCCAAAACCACAGACGACGCCATTGTCCCACAGCGTACCGAAGGGGCTCACTTAAAAAATTTGGATAACCAACGGAACGCACAAATGCGACGAAAAGGACGCTGCGCTCATCAACGGATTCTATTAGGTGAAAATGGCGGGGCCGACGAGACTCGAACTCGCGACCTCCTGCGTGACAGGCAGGCGTTCTAACCGACTGAACTACGGCCCCGGTTTGCTAAATCCTTGAATGGTGGGCAGTGCGTGATTTGAACACGCGACCTTCCGGGTGTAAACCGGACGCTCTAACCGCTGAGCTAACCGCCCAAATTTCTTGGTCTTGATACCAAAACAGCTTACGCGACTCCTGTTCTCTCGTCAAATTGGGAATTAGGACTACGGTGGACTCTCATCGCAATTTGCTGGCGTCGCGAGCCGTCAGGAAGCGAGAGAAATCCGGAAGTATATATGTGTATCCTTTGTGGGCGGTTTCTGCTACCTTGCCTGCGCAGTCACAAATTATGACTATGGCACTAGCTGTCAGATAAGAAGCCCCTGAATGGACCTGAGCTCGATGGTCAGATGCGACCGAATCCAGGATAGGTGCAGAATTGACCCACAACGAGCTCGCGCATCTGGCGGTGTCCCGAAATGTGCCAATTTGTGAAGGTTGCCATCAGAATCTCCTTGCATTTGAACTACTGCAACCTTACGATGCCGTCCAGGTCGGGTTCCGTGAAAGTTGTTGATATTTTTCGGGCCTCGACGCCCCCCTTCCAAGAGGAAATTCCGTCAAACGATTGCTTGTTTTACGCGGCTGAAACGGACCATTCATAAATGTCTGTGACGATGATCACAGATTTAAGCTAAAGAACCTCCCAGAATGACCGATTGTATTTTCTTGGGTTGGGTCCTTTGGTCAAAAGCCACTTCGTGGAGAGATATATGAAATGTTGGAACAGGTCGGTTGCGGTTTGTGGCATGTCTGGGCTCATTCTCCTCGTCATGTCGCTGGCCGGACCACAACCAAACGCGGGCGCCGAGCCTCACCACCCTGTCTACGCGAACCTTGCTTCGAGCCAGGACAAGTCGTCCGGCGGCGCGGCGGATACTTCCGGGTATGTGGGAGCGGACACCTGCAAGACCTGCCACGAGGATATCTACAACAGTTGGGAAAAGACGCCGCACTGGAAGACCACGCTGGATACCAAGGGCGGGCCCTCCCACCAGGGATGCGAAGGCTGTCATGGTCCCGGGGCGGACCATGTCGCTGGGGGCGGCGACGTTACAAAGATTTTCATTTTTAAGGACCATTCCGCAAAAGAAGTCAATGACCGTTGCATGACCTGTCATGCGTCCGGGCCAAGTCAGCTCGATAGCCCGAATTCGGTCCACCGGATGGGGGATGTAAGCTGCATCAGCTGTCACTCGCCGCACCACGCGACAACGAAAGAGAATTTGCTGATCAAGGCGCAGCCGGAACTTTGCTATTCCTGCCACTTGCAGCAGAAGTCTCAATTCAATATGCCATTTCGCCATCGTGTGAATGAGGGCCTGGTCCAGTGTAGCGATTGTCACAACCAACACGGATCAGGTGGATCATGGGAGTCGGACCATTTGGTGGGCCAAGTCCGAACCTCAGCGTCCGGGGATGTAGTCTGCTACAAGTGCCACGCCGACAAGCAGGGGCCATTTGTGTTCGAGCACGCGTCCGTGAGGGTGGAAGGATGCGGGGCCTGCCATATCCCTCACGGCGGGGCAAATCCCCATATGTTGAAGTACAGCAACGTCAACCAACTCTGCCTGACATGCCACACTGCGGCCGCCTTCGGACACACCGCAACGACTGGCATGCCAGTGATGAATGGTCCGGCTCCGAACAACGCGAACTATATACAGGCCTGTACGCTTTGCCATACGGCAATCCATGGCTCCAATTTCAGCGATATCTATTTCCGATAAGTGGAATATGACCAATCTTTGCCATTGTGAGGACACAGCAAGGTAAATCACGGGACTGAATTGTGGGCAGCGAGACTCTTATTCGCCGGGGTGAGGAAATATGAATGAACGAAGAGGTATCAGACAGTTTAGCCTGCTGCTACTGGGGACGGCGTTTTTCTTCTCGCCAGCGTCCTGGGCCCAGACTAGCTCCGACGAAACCAAAGGGACTGATACCGGAAATTACAATGTCCAGCAGTCGGTTGAAATCGGTTATCGGAAGGCCTGGATCTACGGAAACCCGGATACCTATGACACATTCGTGAATCTGAATACCGGTGCACGTTTGCTCGATTACACCGTGGACATGAGGTCCATCAACCACCAGGGGATCCTGTTCGACAACCTCAATTTCAGCAACTTCGGCTACGGGGGCGATCCCGATGACGTTTCGCGCCTGCGGATCGAAAAGAATAAAACGTATGATTTTTCAGTGGTGTTCCGCCGCCACGTGAATTTCTGGGACTACAACCTGCTGGCGAATCCGTTAAACCCAGCCCCGCCCACGTCTTCCGCGACGACTCCTTCTCTTGCTTTTACCAACTCGCCGCACTCACTCGATCTCGTGCGGCGCATGCAGGACTACGACTTGACGCTGGCGCCGCAATCCCGCGTGCGTGTCCGGCTCGGGTTTTCGCACTATGCGGACCAGGGGCCTTCGCTCACTACCGTCGACGCTACCGAAGAACTCCTGCTGGCGCAGTATTTCCGGATGACGACGAACACGTACCACGTCGGAGTGGATTTCCGAGTCCTTCCGAAGACGACCATCTCTTTCGATCAGTTCCTTGAATATGACAAACAGGATACCAGCGACTCGCTGGCCAACACGCCCTTTCTAGTCCAATCCCCTCTGTTCCCCGGCACGCTACCCGTGAATATGGGGACCAATTGGTACTACCCACCTACCGCGACGACCGTTCCTTGCGCGGCGCCGCTTCTCGCCACAGGGTACGCCAACACCACGTGCAAGATGGTCGAGTCGGAATCGCGGGCTGCCCCCACGCGGAATTCCATGCCCACGGAACGGCTGAGCTTTCAATCCACTTATATCCCAAAGCTTGAGATGTCTGCTGCAGCCAGCTACACCTGGGCCCACAATTTTGCCGCGAACCTCTACGATTCCACAAACGAATGGACGGCCTCGGCGACAAGCCAGGTTCGCGACTCCCTCGTTACAGGTCCGGCGGATGCCAAGGAACTCATCGTGCACGCGAATTGGTCCGGCATTTACACGTTGACCCAAAAAGTTCGGATCTTGGATGCCTTTCGTTATGACCAGTCGCAAAATCCCGGATACAATAATCAGGGGACTACGTCTCTATTCGCCACACTTCCCCAGGCCACTGGGCAAACCGCGATACTGCTCCCTTACGCACAATTTTCGCCCTTGGTTGCCGGCGCGCCGTCATTCGCCAGTGTCTGTGCAGCAACGGCATACACCACCTCGCTTACCTGCCCACAACACAGCACGAGTGCGGCTGCCGACAATGCAGACTCCCTCACGGTGGAGTTTCTGGGGCAAAGGCTGCTATCGAATACCCTTCAAATCGAAGGCGATTTGACCAAGCGCCTCACGGGGCGAATCGGTTGGGCTTACGAGGACAGGCATATCGGCCAATCGTTCTTTAGCCAGACGATCAGTGATACGTATTACCCCGGCGGGGCAGGCGGCACAGCAGCAACGGACTTTTTTGCGGCCCGCGGAAATTGCCCGTTCGCCACAGGGTCGACAACCGTATTCAATCCTGCCGCCGGCGGCACGTGCACCCCAAATTCGGACGGATCAATTACCTGGGCAGCCACCGCTGCCACGATAAGTGCGGCTCTTACTGGGCCTCGCAATATCGACTCAATCATCGAACAGGTCGGTCTTGCCGGCATTGCGTGGCGGCCGATGGACACGCTGCGAATCAATGCGGACTTCCAATTCGGGTATAGCAATGAGTCATTTACACGCATCTGGCCTCGCCATATCCAAAGTTACAAGGTCCACGTGAATTACAAGCCGCGGATGTGGGCGACCATCGACGGTGCGGTTGACATCCACCAAAATGGCGACAACATCGCTCAAGTCAACAACATCGAACATACCCGGACATTCAGCATTTACGCAATGCTGGCCCCCAAACCCAAATTTGCTTACTCTATCGGATATAACTACACCGATCTTTATACGCAGACGTTCGTCTGCTTCGACGATAATTTCGGGGCCATGACTGGACTGGCACTGCCAGTCTTTTCGCCGACCTCGTGCGCTGCCAACGGCATCACCAATTCCACCTCGAATAACCTCCAGGGCGCAATGGCGTTTTATTCCAACCAGCAGAATTATTTCTACAGCGATGTGATGTGGAAACCGATGACCCGAGTCACATTGAGTCTCGGAGATTCCGCGACGTTTACCAACGGAAGCACGCTGATTCTGAATCCGCTGCAACCTGCCGGCACGCTGGCCTTCGTTTATCAGAAGCCGTTTGCGTCCCTCCAAGTCGACCTCTACAAGGGCCTAAGCTACAAAACGATGTGGGATTATTACGGATACAATTCCAGGAATCCGACGAATATCAGTATCCCCGTCACTGTGGGTACCACCAGCAGCACTTATGCGCTTCAGCCGATCGCGTCGCCGGAATTTAATGGCAGCACGTTGATGTTCGCGTTACGTTATGCGTTTTGAGCTATTCACTGTAAGCAATTTTACGTTCTATTTCCGTCATTCGTTTTGATTTGAGTTAAGATGAATTTGCAGCTTCAATAGACATCACAATTCGAGAAATGTGGAGGCAAGTGATATGAACCGTTTATTGCTTCGAATCTGCCGGAACTTATTCCTGGTTTCGGCGTTCGCGCTTTTCGCGAGTGCGTCCATGCGAGCCGATGACGCAGCGACGATGTATAAGGCCAAGTGCGCGGGCTGTCACGGGCCCGACGGCGTAGGCGGCACCGCGGCGGGGAAGGCCATGAAGGTCCGTGACTTCCACGCGCCGGAAGTGCAGAAGGAAACCGACGCCGAGTACACGGATATCATTTCGAACGGCAAGAATAAGATGCCAAAATACGCGGACAAACTGAAGGATGCCGAAATTAAGGATCTCGTGGCTTACGTCCGCGCGCTTGGGAAGAAGTAGCAACCGCGGCGCGCGCCCAGGAAATTCAGGTATTTCCCTGCACCTCGCTGGATTCTTGAGTGGGACGAGGAGTATTTAACCGCATGCGGTCCCCACCGTTTGAAGCGGTCTAGTGAAAGGACATGTATTTCCTGATCCGATGACGCTTCGCGATCGCCTCCCCCGATGGTTGCGGCCTACCGCCTTTTTCGCGCATAACCGCGTCACCATGGCCGGAGCGGTTCTCACCACGAGTTCCGCGTTCACAATTCTTGGCTATTGGATGTTCGACCTGGCCACTGGCGGGACGGGCAATCCATACATCGGCGTCATCTTCTTCCTCATTCTCCCCGGCATATTCGCGATTGGTCTGATACTGATGCCTATCGGTGCGCTATGGCACCGGCACAAACTCAAAGCCGCCGGCCAGCTCCCCGACGAGTATCCCCGACTGGATTTCAGCAGGCCACTCTTTCGCAGGGCGGCAGCCTGGGTAGGCGGCTTGACGCTTTTGAATGCCATCATTCTTAGCATCGGGTCTTATCGAGGCGTTGAATACATGGATTCGGCGAACTTTTGCGGCCAAACCTGCCATACGGTGATGCAGCCCGAATTCACAGCTTATCTAAACTCCCCGCATCAGCGCGTAAGCTGCGTGGAATGCCATATCGGGCCTGGAGCGAGTTGGTTCGTACGATCAAAATTGTCCGGCGTGCGCCAGGTTGTCGCCGTTACCTTTCACTCCTACGACCGGCCGATCCCTTCCCCTGTCGAGCAATTGCGTCCCGCCCGCGAAACCTGTGAGCAGTGCCACTGGCCTCTGATGTTCACTGAGGACAGGCTGATCATACGAAAAAAATATTCCGATGACGAAAAGAACACGGCGCTCACCACAATCCTGCTGATGAAAATTGGCGGACACAACGGTCAAATGGCAGTCGGAATTCACGGGCGGCACCTGGATGTGCAGTCGCGAGTCCAATATATCGCCACGGATCATCAGAGGCAGGTCCTGCCCCGCGTGACCTACGTGGATGATAACGGAAAGAAAGTTGACTTTACGTCAACCGATGCCAAGCCCACACCCCAGCAGTTAGCGGCTGGCGAATCCCGGGCCATGGATTGCATGGATTGCCACAATCGTCCGGCACACACGTTTCAGTTGCCCGATCGGGCGCTAGACCAGGCCATGGCGGAAGGCCGAATCAGCACCGACCTGCCGTTCATCAAGAAGAAAGCGACCGAAGCGCTCAAATCGTCATATTCGGACCGCGACGACGCGACCAAACGAATTGCGACCAGCTTAAGCGATTTTTATCGAGCATCGTATCCGGACATGTATCGCGATAAACGGTCCGCCATAGACGCGGCCATCCAGCAGGTCCAGACAATCTATCTTCACAACGTCTTTCCCGCGATGAACATTACCTGGGGAACCTATCCCAATAATCTTGGGCACACGGATTTTCCGGGATGTTTCCGCTGCCACGACGGCAGCCATACTTCCGCCGATGGCCGCACGATCTCCAATGATTGTGACACCTGCCACTCGCTTCTGGCAGTGGACGAAGCGAATCCGAAAGTGCTCAGCGACCTGGGAATGAAATAGTGGTTTCTTCTAAAGGCACCAGAGGCTTGGATGAGTAATGCCAAGGCAAGAAGTTCAGTAGTTTTTGCCATGCTGATGTTTGGCCTGCTTCTTGTCCCCGCGACCTTCGCGCAGACGAAACCCAAAGCCACCGAAAATCCCGATGCGGATTGCCTCGCCTGTCACAATAATAATGATCTAAAAACCGACTCAGGCCGGAGTGTTTATGTCGATCCCGCAAAACACCAGGCCAGTGTCCATGCCATCCTGAGTTGTACCTCCTGTCACACCGACATTAAGGACTTCCCGCATCCCCCGCGTATTGCCAAAGTGGAATGTGCCAGCTGCCATGCGGATCAGGCTGCCGACGTGCCGAAGAGCGTGCACGGCGCGCTTGGTACCGATGGATGTACGAGTTGCCACGGCCCCGCGCATTACACGCAGGCGGCCAGCAGCGTGATGCCGAAGCAATGCGCCACTTGCCATAGCGACGAGGTCAAGAATTTCCTCTCCAGCGCGCATGCTGCGGCGATGGCAAAAGGAGAATCGGGAAGTTCGTCTTGCGAAGCTTGCCATGGGCCGGCGCACAAGATTCTGCCGGCGAGCGATCCGCTCTCCCCAGTAGCGAAACAAAACCAGCCAAATACCTGCGCCTCCTGCCACTCGAATCCGGAGTTTCTCTCCAAATATAAAATCCCTTTTGCGCATCCGGTGGAAGCTTTCCGGCTAAGCGTCCATGGCCGCGCGCTGGCGGCGGGCATTCCAGCCGCGCCGTCCTGCTCGGATTGCCATTCCAGTCATGGAATCCTTCCCGGACGCAACCCGCGTTCCAAAACAAATCATTGGAACATCGCCGTAACCTGCGGCGCTTGCCACGGCGACATTAAGAAAGTTTATGACCAGAGCGTTCACGGCAAAGCGGTTGCGCAAGGAGCTCCTGACGCTCCGGTGTGCACCGATTGTCACGGGGAGCACGCCATCCTGGCGTCGAGCGATCCGCTATCATCGGTGAATGCTGCGCGCGTTTCGGTGGTGACCTGTGGACGCTGCCACGGCGATGAACGTATCGAAGCTCGCTATAACCTTCCCACCGACCGCGTGCCCACATTTGCCGATAGCTATCATGGGCTCGCGTCACGGGCCGGTTCACAGACGGTGGCGAACTGCGCTTCCTGCCATGGCGTCCACAATATCTTCCCGTCGAGCGATCCTCGCTCCACGGTGAATGCGGCCAACATAGCTCACACCTGCGGAGCGTGCCACCCCGGCGCCGGCCAGACCTTCGCCATCGGGCCTGTCCATGTCGCGGCATCCACACGAAACGAGAACGCGGTCGTGAAATGGATCCGGCGCGTGTACTGGATTCTCATTCCGCTGGCAATTGCCTTCATGTTTTTCCATCACGCTGTCGATTTCCTGCGCAAGGCGCGATCGATGCGCCAGAGAGAACCGCGGCCGCAAGTGGAACGCATGAATCTACGCTTTCGAATTGCCCATTGGCTGGTCGTCGCGAGTTTTCCCGTCCTCGTGATTACCGGATTCGCGCTCAAGTTCCCTGATTCCTGGTGGGCCCGGCCGATGCTCCTCTGGGAGAACCGGTTTTCATTCCGCGGGACGCTCCATCGGGCGGCGGCCATTGTGCTCGTGGCTGCGCTCGTCTATCACGTCCTGGATCTCATTTTTGTCCGTCGCGACCGCGCCATCCTTTCTTCCCTTAAGCCTGATTTTTCCGATCTTCGCCACTTGAGAGAGACACTCCTTTACAATCTGGGGATTTCAAACATTCGGCCGGTGCATTCAGGGTGTGCCACGTACGTCGAAAAGATCGAATACTGGGCCTTTGTCTGGGGAACCTGCGTGATGGCCGCGACGGGATTTCTCCTTTGGTTTAACAGTTTTGCGCTTCGCCACTTCGCGAAATGGGTGACCGACGCCGCCACAGCCCTGCACTACTACGAAGCAATCCTGGCCACGCTTTCCATCCTGATCTGGCACATGTACACCGTCATTTTTGATCCGGAGGTGTACCCCATGGACCGTTCCTGGATTACCGGGATGGCCCCCTCGCACGACGCTCAGGCTTCCCCAGCTGAAGCTGTCGTTGCGCCTTCACAACCTCCGGAGGAAAGCCCTGTAGAGCCGGATGTGGACCAGGAACCTCCCAAGGAAAAGTAACTAGCCCAAATATGGGGGCAGTTTCGGTTGGCTGCGCGGCACCTATGGATCGAAGCCGGTAGCACATCGTGCGAAATAATATCTTGCTCGTTCATCCATTCGCGTACTAACCCCGTAGTACAAGCTGCAGGTCAAAACGTGCTCATGCCGAATTAAACATGCAGGCCTTCACCACAGAGAACGCAGAGGGCACAGAGAAATCCGGGAGCCAAGAAATCTCAGGTTTTCTCAGTGCTCTTTGTGACCTCTGTGTTAAATCTTTTTCTTCCGGTTCGCGCAGCTGTTGTTAGCAAATTAAAATGTCCGGTTTTCGTAGCACACGATATGTCCGGTTTAAGGTCGCTGGACCGCCGCCGCCGAGGCTGTGGGAAAGTGGGAATCCCGCGCCCTTTGCGGGATTTCCAAGCGCAGTGGGAACCCTGCCTTTGGGTTTCCACGGAGCGGCTTTTCCACAGCCTTTGCCCGGCGATTCCGTTTCGTCTCGCACAGCCACGGCCATCCTTGCGCGGTGTATCGGCCCACGACATGCGGCCCGTACCGAATACTCCACAGTTGATCCAGATGTTCGCACACCGTGACCGAGCATCCCGCTAGCGTTCCCCGCCAGCGCGTCGGCTCGATCTGAAACACTTTCCCTCCCACCACGACCGTGTTGTCCCGGTTCAC
Source organism: Terriglobia bacterium (assembly GCA_963705015.1). Classification (GTDB taxonomy): domain Bacteria; phylum Acidobacteriota; class Terriglobia; order Acidiferrales; family UBA7541; genus Palsa-360. Next base: position 896,959 of record CAVPIN010000002.1, on the reverse strand, counting down.
CACGCGTTGTTGTTGCACCGAGAACAACACGTCCAGATCCTTTCTCCGGCAGGGCAAGAATGCGCTGCCAGACTGCAAGGCCGCCACTTGAAACCGTCCATTGAATTCGGCGATATAGCGCTCCCGCAGAAACTGGTTGGCCCCTTCCACTGTGACCATGCCCTGCAGCCGCAACTCCTGTGGCAGCCGTCCTTGCCAGGTTCCGAACCCACGTTCCGATCGTCCCCGGGCCTGCGGCGAATATGCAGGAATCATCCGAATGTTCAATTCCTGCAACGCTCGTCCCACTTGCGTTGGCCGTTCCCGATCCACTTTCCCGCCCGCCCGAGGCGTCCAAAAGAAGTGACTGGCGCGGTCGCTGTAAAGGGCGCAGAAAATTCCCTGCCGCTCGATCACTTCCCGCAGCGCCCGCAGCACCGTCATCGTCGATTCCTCTTCCACCAACTGCGCGTAATAAATCTCGCTGGTGGCGTCGTCCAGGATCACCAGCAAGTCGTACCAGCGGTCGTCCTGAAACCACTGGTGCCTGCTGCCATCGATGTGCAGCAGCATCCCCGGCAACGGTCGCCGTTCCCGCCGCCGCCGATGCACCCCGCGCTTGCGTTCCCGACGCACCAGCCCTGCCCCCTGCAACGCCTTCTTCACCCACGTGTAGCTCAACGCAAGGTGATGCTCTTGCTGCAATTTCTCGTGAAAATGACGCACGTTCAGATCGAAATACTTCTCCTGGTACAGCCCCAGCACCTGCTCGACCACCGCCAGCGGCACGCGCTTCGGGCTCGGCTTGCCCACCCGCCGGTCCAACAACCCGTCATAGCCATGTTCCCGATACCGCCAATGCAAGCGCCGCATCTGCCGGTCGCTCATGCCAATGATTTCGGCCGCTTGCCACCACGTAATCTTCTTCGCCATCGCTCGCAAAATTACTTCCTGAACTTTCATCATCCGCTCCACGGCGGCCCTCGGATAGCTGTGCATGCGGTTCTCCCCGCACGCATCTTCTTCCCAAGCCGCTTCTACAAAGCGGACATTTCCTGTGCTAATTCAACCGGACATATCATGTGCTACTGACACTTCCGGTTCGCGCAGCTTGACACTTGATACCCGCGGGCGTATACGAAAGAGGTGCTTGGCATCATAGGAAGAAGAGGAGATCATGAGATGAGCCCCAAAAAAGCAGATAGCCGTTCCCGCTACAACCAGATGGAAGCCGGCGCGCAGCGCGCGAAGCCGGTGCTGCACGAGTACGCGAAAGAAATTCAACCCTATAACAAAATTGCTAAATTGCCGATCGCCCTGGATGAGACGGCCTGCGAAGCGAGCGTTACGAATCTGAACCAGATTCTTGCCGACACCATGACCCTGCGCGACATGTACAAGAAACACCACTGGCAGGTGGCCGGCGTCACCTTCTATCAATTGCATCTGCTCTTTGACAAGCATCACGGGGAACAGGACGAACTGGTTGACACCATCGCCGAGCGGATTCAGCTTCTCGGGGGTGTCAGCATCGCCATGGCAGCCGACGTTGCCGAAACCACAATTATCCCGCGCGTGCCGCGTGGAAGGGAAGAAGTGCCCGTGCAGATATCACGCCTCCTTGAAGCGCACGAATATATCCTGAAAGAAGCGCGCACGATGGCCAGGCAGGCCTCGGAAGTGGGCGACGATGGAACCAACGACCTGCTCGTGAGCGATTTAATCCGCCTGAACGAGCTCCAAGTATGGTTCCTCTCCGAACATCTGGTGGCAGTGCCTTTGATTCACCCCGAACAGGCTAAGGCTGCTTCGGCGGCGGACTAAGGGTCGGCGAAGAGCGAAGGCTTTAACACAGAGGGCACAGATAACACAGAGAAATGAAAGAAAAAGCCCCGGATTTTCCTCTTCTTTCTCCGTGTCCTCTGTGCCCTCTGTGGTGAAGGTTTGTATGCTTGTGGAAATTTCCTCTAACCGTGCGTCGCTGCAGTAGATTTTCCTCGAACCATCTCAACCAACTCCGTTATGACTGGCACGCCAAGGCCATGCGCCTTCGCCCCGCGCAGGATAGGTCCTGCAACGGCGTCGAGTTCGGGAGGATTTCCAGCAGCCACATCTTTCTGCATGGAGCTGCGCAGGCCTGCAGGCATGCTGTCGAGATATCGAATGAATCCTTCGGCGTCCAGCGGAGTGCCGCCGGCCGCGCTCACGGCACACGTTTCGCGAATGCTTGCCTCAAGGCGCTTTCTCCACATGGGATCGCGGTTCACTTCGCCCGCCGCCAGGCCGGAAGCCGTGGAGGTGAGCGCGAAGGGAGCCAGGATTGCGAGCTTGCTCCAGAGAATCTTTGCTTCGTCCGCGCTGAATTGACAGGAAAATCCAAATTGCCGCAATTTCTCGATCGTGGATGCCAGGCGGCCTTCTCCGATTGCGGACACGGTGAGGCGCGCCCCAGGTGACCGGTGCAGGATCTTGCCCGGAGCGACGCGCTCGGACTCCACAGCGATGCTTGCGGGCACGACGCGATCATGGCCGAAGCGCGCTCGCAGCAGCGCCACGTGGTCGATGCCGTTGAGTAAAGGAACAACCGCGCCGAGGGCTTCCGGGTTCACGGTTACACTTCGCAACGCGGCATCAAGGTGCGTGGCCTTCACCGTCACCCACAGCACGTCGAGGGGTTGCGTTACTTCTGTGGTGCGGTCCACCGGGACCGAAAATGAGCCAAAGGGACTTTCGAGCGCGAGTTCAGAGGGATAATTTTTTATCACCTCCGGCCGTAACACGAGGGTGACCGAGACGCCTGATTTTGCCAGCGCAGCTCCAATCAGCCCCCCGACTCCTCCTGCTCCTAGAATTGCATGGCGCATCCCTTGCTCCTTTTTATAGGAGGGCCCTAAGCAGCCCTCGGACCCGATTCCGCCGGCCTTCGCTCCATTGTACGCCGACTTTCCCATGCTTGAAGTCCCTGCCGTTGATGAACGGTATGTAAAATTTGGAAATCAGGGCCACATCCGATGCCAATAACTGCAACTCTTCGATGCTATGATCGTGGGATGGTCACGGAGAGAAGAACCTTCAATCGAATTGCGTACTTTTCCATGGAGATCGCGTTGGACCCTGCGATTCCTACCTATGGAGGCGGGCTGGGAATCCTGGCAGGGGATATGTTGCGGTCCGCGGCAGACCTCGAATTGCCCATGGTGGCAGTAACCCTGGCCTATCGCAAAGGCTATTTTCGGCAGCGTCTGGATGCGCAAGGCAATCAGACCGAGGAACCAGATCCGTGGGACCCACAAACCGTGCTCCATCCCGTCGAGGCCAACTTCACCGTACGCATCGAGGATCGCGACGTCGCTGTGCGGGCGTGGCGCTACAGCGTCCATGGCATGTCCGGCTTCATCATCCCCGTGTATTTACTCGATACGGATTTGCCGGAAAACTCGGAGTACGACCGCACCTTGACCGACTCTCTTTATGGAGGCGACCAGCGCTACCGCATCTGCCAGGAAGTATTGCTAGGTATTGGCGGGGTCAACCTCCTGCGCAACTTGGGGATCAGACCGAATAGCTACCACATGAACGAAGGGCACGCCGCGTTTCTCACGCAGGCGCTGCTGGAGGAGCAACTCAAGGTTCGCAGCTACACGGTCCCAGTCGAAGCGGATGTCGAGGTAGTGAGACGCCGGTGCGTGTTCACAACGCATACTCCCGTGGAAGCCGGGCACGACCGCTTCCCCTGGGTTCTGGTGCGGCAAGTGCTTGGGGAATCGAGAACGGCCCTGTTGCAGCAATCTGGATTTGCCAAAGAGAGCGCCCTGAGCATGACCGAACTGGCCATCCATTTCTCCCGCTATGTAAATGGAGTAGCCATGAGGCACGGGGAGGTCTCACGGGGCATGTTTCCTCAATTCCCGATACACGCCATTACCAATGGAATTCACGCGGGGACATGGGCGTCGCCTCCATTTCAGGGCTTATTCGATAAGGAAATTCCAGAGTGGCGGCGGGACAATGCCTACATGCGATACGCCGTGGGCATCCCGCTGGAGCACATCAGGAGAGCGCACGCCCTTGCGAAAGAGTCGCTAATCAAGGAAGTGCAGAAAAGAACCGGAGTGTTGCTTTCGGAGTCGGTCCTGACGATTGGCTTCGCGCGGCGCGCGGCCGCATACAAACGCGCGGATTTGTTGTTCAGGAACATCGAGCGCCTGAAGAGCATCGCCGCATCCGTGGGTCCGATCCAAGTTCTTTACGGAGGGAAGGCCCACCCACATGACGGACCGGGCAAGGAATTGATCCATCGCGTGATCCAGGCCGCTGGCGGGCTGAAAGACGAAATAAAAATCATCTACCTCGAAAATTACAACATGGCGCTGGCGATGTTCATTACTTCAGGCGTCGATCTCTGGCTAAACACGCCGCAGCGGCCTCAGGAAGCTTCCGGAACGAGCGGCATGAAAGCGGCCCTCAACGGCGTTCCCAGCCTGAGTATCCTGGACGGCTGGTGGGTGGAAGGCTGTGTGGAAGGCGTAACCGGGTGGGCCATTGGATACGATAGCAAGGTTAACGGCGATGAATCCGCAGCCGAGGCTGCTTCTCTCTACGACAAGCTGGAACACAAAATCATTCCCATGTTTTACCGCGCCCCAGAGGCATACACGGAGATCATGAGGTCCTGCATCGCCCTGAATGCGAGCTTCTTCAACACGCACCGCATGCTCAGCCAATACAAAGCCAACGCGTATTCCCCGAAGGCGCTGATCCAAAAAGCACAGGAAGCTCGATAACGGTGTATCGCTTGGGGCAAGAGTTCGCCCTTTAGAGCGCTTCCCCCGCGAGCCACTTTTCCCCCTTCGCGTACAGCGCGTCGGCGTCAGGACCTTTAAGCCCCGGCATGTCCGTCTTGACCTTGAATCCAAGTCCGGACTGCAAGTAGGCCAGGTGCCGGTAGCCTTCCGGGAACTGCGCCAAGATGTTTGGATCGAGTTTCAATGTGGCCGAGGGATCGACCGGGTCCATGCGATCTTTTTCGTAGAAGAGACGCCGTAAGACGATGGCCCAGCGTCCCGAGCGCTTCTCGAAGAAATCGTAAAACCGCCCCGTGCACAGGACGTCCACAACGACATCATGCACCAGGCCGCGTTGGGAAATCGTCATTTTGGTCTGCGCGATGGCGCGATTCCCGGCGATTTCAACGGACGTTCCCCCGAGCAGGTGCAAAATGCTGACGCCGCGCTTCCAGCCTTCCTGATTGACGCGAATAAACTCCTCGAAGGTTCCCTGAAACCACGTGGCCATCATGACGCCTTCGGGATGCCAGACGGTGCGGAAGCGTTCCCAATCGCCGGAATCGCGCCACACGGCCCAGTTCTCGACGACCTCTTTGATCGCCAGAGTATCGAGCATCCATTCGTCCATTTGCGTGAGCTCCTGTAAGTACGGTGACTGGTGACTGGTGACTGGTGATTGGTGACTGGTGATTCAAGACCCATAACAAACCCGGGCGCCACTGCGATATTTCCCGAATGTTATTGATTAAAGTTCGGCAACGAATTGTGGTTCACCAGTCACCAGTCACGCCCTCATCCCTTCACATACGTCGCCAGAAACCGCAGGGAAAGATCCCACGCCTGCCGGGCCGCGCTTTCCTTGTAACTTGGCCTGACATCGCAGGAAAATCCGTGGCCGGCATCGGAAAATTCCACGTTCACGTACGTCTTGTTCGCTTCTTTGAGCGCATCGATGACGGCGCGGATTTGGTCCGGCGGGATGTGTGTGTCAAGGCCTCCCCAGAAGAACAGCATTGGCGCATGAAGTTGAGCAGCTCGCGGCAGCAGGGCGGGAGCGATGCCTCCGCCGTAGTAGGAAATCGCCGCTTTGAGCGGAAGCGCGGAATTGGCCAGGAAGGACACGCGCCCGCCCATGCAGTACCCCAGGCTGGCCGTGGAATTCGGCAGGACGCGAGGATTTTTCTGCAGCCAATCAAACGCTGCCTCCGCGTCCTTGATCAAATTCTCCGGCGTCAGAGCCTGCATATGCGGCATGCAGGTTGAGAAGTCGGTGTAGGAGCCCTCGAATCCAGGTCCCGTTCGGTGAAACAGCTCCGGCGCGATCGCCACGTAGCCCTGCTTCGCGAACCGCTCGGTGACGTCTCGGATATGCGCATTCACTCCAAAGGCTTCCTGGAAAACCAGCAAACCCGGCAGCTTCCCCCCTTCGACCGGGGTGGCAACGTAAGCGTTCATGGAGGTGCCGTCTGCTACCTGCAGCGTAATATTTTCTGTTCGAACTCTATCCATCGAGGTCTCTCCTATCTTGTACAGGCGGTCAGAGCCGAGACATCATAAGCCATTCCAATACCAAAATTCGAGTGTAGAAGTTCTCAGACCTTTCTTCGCAGGCTTACTCCAGGTCATGACGTGCCCCGGATTGTTCTGGTCGAACCGACCGGGTGCGGGCTCTACTTGTTTACCCTGAGATCCGAAGGGGAGCCCGCGTAATTAAAGTACAAGGCCTCTGGCTGCCCGGCCGAACCTGTACACGCGTACCATTGACCCGCTGGAATCACCCGAATAGGCTGCTTCCAGGCACGGAATAGCCCGTTATTCCGCCGCAAAGCTGAATTGGGGGCTTTCCAGCTGTCTGAGGGGATTGAATGTCTGAACTTCGGGCCAAACGCACCAAAGCCATACGCAGCAAGTTAACTGTTTCCCAGCCACATACGGCGCAGCTCATGGGCCGTGAAAAGCGCCGTGGGGTACGCCTCAATTCACAAGTTCCGGTGGCGATCGAATGGGACCTGAGCGGCACGCGCGGCCGCAGGGAAGCGCAAACGCGCGTCGTGGGACCTTATGGATGTATGGTGGTGCTCCAGCAGGGGCTGGATGTGGATCAGCATATCCGCCTAACAAACATGGTAAGCAGGCAATCCAATTCCGCCGTGGTTGTCTGGCGGGGTAACGAACGCGCGGAAGGCTGGGAATTGGGCATCGAATTAATCAATCCGCAAATGAATTTTTGGGGGCTCGATCTGTGACGAAAAGCAAAGAACAAGGGGACCGGGCTATTTCCTTAATGCCGGGCGAAGAGCGCCGCCGCAGCCAGCGCGTCATCATAAGGGTTCCGGTCACGCTGGAAGCAATGGTTACGGGGGAAAAGATCAAATTGCCGGGCCAGACGGTTGCGGTGAATATCCACGGCGCAATGGTATTGTGCTCGCGCCCGCTTGATGAAGGCACGAGCCTGGAATTGATCAATGAGCGCAGTCGTGAGCGCGCTAACGCCCGCGTTACGCGTGCCTCGCGGGAAAGCTCCGAGGGATACCTGATTCCCGTGGAATTCAACGCACCATCGCCGCTGTTCTGGCAGATTTCTTTCCCTCCCGCCAATTGGAAGCCGTCCGACAACTAATCCCCGCATTATTTTCAGCAACTTCTAGACAATTTTTGGGTTTGAGGCTAGCGCGGACTTGGCCCTCCGCCAGAACGATGGTTGACCTGAGGGATAAATTTCCTTACAACAGTACGGGACTATGCCGCGATAGCGCCATAACCTGGTGGAGACCTCACCCGAGAGGAAAATTCGCAGATTCCTGAGAAAACCCGGAACTAATTCCTGCATCCAACGGAACTGAAATGGGGCGGGTTTCTGCTCCTGAAATGTGGTGGGGGAAATAGTCTTTAATTCATCCTGGCTTTACCTGAGGATAACGTGAACCTAATTGTTGGAAGCTATCTGTATGCCCGGAACCATGAGCGCAAGACGCCAAGCGGCCCCAGTAAAGTTTTCGACTCTTTGAGCCGAAATAACCAGCCCGAACAGAAGGAATTTGCATGTTTTGAGGCGGGCGCACGCTCGAGAATCAGAGTAAATGCCCGCAGCGTGCACGTCTTCTTCGCAGCCCTTGTGCTTCTGGTCCTGCCCGGCTTGGCTGCCGCCCAAGGCGGCGCTGTGCGGTCGCTCGTCACGCAGGAAATCGACGAAACTAGGATGACCACGCTTCATGGGAACACGCATCCGCTTGCCCGCGCCGAGTTTGATCGCGGCGCGGCACCCGCGAGCCTTGCTATGGACCACATGATGCTTGTTCTCAACCGCAGCCCGGAGCAAGAAGCCGCTTTGGAAACGCTGCTTGCCCAGCAGCAGGACAAGACATCGCCAAACTATCACAATTGGCTTACTCCCGAGCAATTCGGCCAGCAATTTGGACCCTCCGATCAGGACATTCAAGCAATCACGTCGTGGCTTCAGTCTCACGGTTTTCAGAATGTGAGCGTCGCGAACGGACGCACGACAATCGATTTTTCAGGCACTGCGGGCCAGGTGCAGGTTGCGTTCCACACTTCCATGCACAAATACGTCCTCGCCAATGGAGAAGAGCACTGGGCGAATTCCAGCGATCCGCAGATTCCTTCGGCGCTGAATGCCGTGGTCGCAGGCGTGCACTCGCTAAATAACTTCCCGAGGAAGGCGATGCACCATATGACCGGGGTTGTCCGCAGATCGACGGCGACTGGAAAATATTCGCGCGTCAATCCGGAGTTTACCTTTGGTCCCGTCACGAATTATTGCAATAGTCCGACTACGAATTGCTATGCGATTGGTCCGGGTGACTTTGCCACGATCTATAATGTGCCGTCGACCATCAACGGCGCCATGGGCGGCACGGGACAAACCATCGCGATCGTCAGCGATAGCGACATTACTCTATCGGATCTAACTGCCTTTCGTAGTCTATTCGGCCTGCCGGCAGTCAACTTCAATCAAATTGAGACAGGAACCGATCCGGGTATTCAATTTAACAGCACGAATTCGGACGAGGAGGAGGCCATCCTGGACGCCGAGTGGTCAGGCGCAATTGCTCCGGGTGCAACAATCGATCTGGTCGTTTCACCCACGACCGTCAATACTTTCGGGGGCGATACTTCCGCCGAATACGTTATCAATTGCCAGACGGCTGCCCCCGGCTGCACTGTAGGCGCTGTCCCGGCTTCGATCCTCAGCACCAGCTACGGTAATTGTGAACTGATGCTGGGCACGTCAGGAAACGCCTTTTACAACGCTGAATGGCAGCAGGCTGCCGGGGAAGGCATCACAGTACTTGCCGCCACCGGAGACAGCGGGTCGGCGGGTTGTGATCCCACGAGCTTCGATACATTTCAGCCTGCTGAGTTTGGGTTGGCGGTGGACGGGACCGCGTCTACACCTTATAACGTTGCGATCGGCGGCACTGATTTTAATGACTTGAATAATCCGACCACGTATTTTTCGGATACCGCAGGCCAGATCACTTCGGCACTGGGATACATACCGGAGAATCCATACAACGATACGTGTACAAACCCCGTCATTTATGTCGCCATTGATAACGATACCAGCGCGCAACAAAGTTGCAACGATGCTAACGTTGCTGATAATTTCGGCAATGGTCAGGGCTTTGACGTGGTTGGTGGTGGGGGAGGCGGGGTGAGTAGTTGCACAGCACCCACCGGCCTCAATCCCTCGAACTGCTCGGGAGGTTACGCAGAACCGTCCTGGCAAACAGGACCAGGTGTACCGCTTGACGGTTTCCGCCATATCCCGGATGTTTCTTTATTTGCGGGGGACGGAGCCATTCAAAATTTTTACGTCGTATGCGAATCGGATTTAGCGGCGTTTGAAATATCGAATTCTGCTCCTCCTCCTCCGGTTCCGTGTAGCCTGGCCAGTCCATATCAAGATTTCATTGGCGAAGGGGGCACATCTGTCGCCGTACAGGCCTTTGCAGGCATTGTGGCTTTAATGGACCAGAAGGAGGGAGGTCGCCAGGGAAATATAAACCCATTGCTGTATAAGCTGGCCGCGGGAGCGTCCGCTTCGACCATCTTCCACGATATAACGTCAGGAACCAACGCCATGCCTTGTATAACTGAAGTCGGCGTCACTACCTGCACAGTACTAGGAGGCAACACCGTCGGCGTCCTCAATGGCTATAACGCGGGGGTCGGCTACGATCAAGCTACGGGTCTTGGCTCCGTAAACGTCGGTAATTTGCTCTCCGCCGTGCTGGCTGTGACCCCGGCGTCACTGCCAACCGGAGTCGCGAATGTGGTTTATCCGTCGACAACACTGGCGGCGACTGGCGGAGCTTCGCCCTATACTTGGACCCCAACACCCACTGTGGGGAGTCTCCCACCTGGACTGGTCCTTTCCACCGGGGGCGTGATCACCGGAACACCCACGGCGTCCGGAACTTTCAACTTCACTATCAAAGTGGCGGATTCGTTGAGCGACACGGCCACTGCCAGCTTCAGCATTACCATTAACGCCTCGCTCGGTGTTACGCAAGCATCACTGCCGTCCGGAGTCTTGAATGTGGCGTATCCGTCGACAGCACTGGCGGCGACTGGTGGAGTTTCGCCCTACACTTGGACCCCGATACCGACCGTGGGGAGTCTCCCGCCCGGGCTGGTCCTGTCCACCGGGGGCCTGATCGCCGGCACACCTACAGCGACCGGAACTTCCAATTTCACCGTGAAAGTGACGGATTCGCTGGGCGACGCGGCCACTGGCAGCTTCAGCATTACAATTAACGCTTCGATTGTTGTGACGCCGCCGTCACTGCCGGTCGGAGTAGTGAATGTGGCTTATCCATCGACAACGCTGGCGGCGACTGGCGGAACTTCGCCTTACACCTGGGTCGTGACCGTGGGGAGTCTCCCGGCAGGAATGGGCTTGTCTACGGCAGGGGTGATCAGCGGCACGCCTACGGCGGCCGGAACTTCCAACTTCACTGTCAAAGTGACGGATTCGCTGGAGAATACAGCCACGTCTGGGAACTTGACTATTACAATCAACCCCGCTCTCGCTGTGACGCCCCCGACCTTGCCGGCCGGAGACGTGAGTACGGTCTACACGTCGACAACACTGGCGGCGACTGGCGGTATCCCACCCTACACATGGACTCCCACCCCGACCGTGGGGAGCCTCCCGACTGGGTTGACCTTCTCCGCCGCAGGGGTAATCAGCGGCACGCCTACAACGGCTGCAAACTATAGTTTCACTTTGAAAGTGACCGACTCGAAGGGCAACACGGCCACCTCGGGCACCCTGAGTATAGCCGTGAGTAGCTTCACCTGGTCTTCGAGCCCTATCACCATCCCTTCGCCCGGTCTGTCGGGGTCACAACTCGTCACCCTGAATGTGGTTAACTTCACCGGCACGGCCATCCTGAGCTACGCCGTGACGACTCCGCCACCGGGAGCGTATGTTCCTGACAATCCAACTTGCATCTTCGGTGCTCCCGACTCTACAAACTTTAATTCTTCGACCAACACCTTCAATTTCAGTGCAGCAGTGACCGGCAATGCGACAATGATGTGCTCTTCGAGTGCTGCATCTGGCACCATATTCCGGCCCTCGAACCGTCCGCCTACCCACGGTTGGCCCCTGGCGACTGCGGCTGTCTCTCTCATCTGTTTCTTCATTCTCCTTTGTGTTCCCAGGCAGAGGAGATGGGGATTCGCTCCTTTAGCAGTCCTGCTCATCGTGGTTGCTGTGGCGGGAGTCGGTTGCGGCGGCAGTACCAGCGGCAGTGGAGTAACGAACCCCGGTACGACAGTAGGCGCTTATACAATTACTGTGACTGCGACACCGTCTATCGGCACGGCACAGACAACGACAATCACCGTCAACGTGAATTAGAAGCAAGGCAACTAGAGCGCAGAAGGCACACAGCGATTCGGCTTTCCCATTAGCGACGGCCACACATTCTAGAACAGTGGGTCGGCTGTAGGGGCACGGCATGCCGTGCCCCTACAACTGCAGCACCGCCATTCCTCATTACCGAAAGACAGCCCGAGAATCCTTCAAGTATTTCCCGGTTCTATCCGGCCCCCTCAATGCTAGATCTTCCTTCCTACATCCGGGCTATCAGGTCAGGGTCCACATTCCCACCAGAAAGAATAATCCCAATTCTGAGTTCCTCGGCGACGAGTTGACGGTGGATTGCGGGCGACGCCGCGACGGCGCCGGACGGCTCGATGGTGCACCTTAGATGCTCAGTGATCAGGTGCATCGTATGGACAATTTCCTCTTCCTTGACGAGCGCGATGCGGTCCACGCGATCCCGCAGAATAGCGAAGGTGCGCGGAGCGAGCGTCGCACGCAGGCCGTCGGCGATCGTGAACAGCGCCGAGGCGGGCTCTATGCATCCGGAGGCCAGCGACCGCGCGGCGTCATCCGCATTCACCGGCTCGCAGCCGATGACCAGAATTTCCGGCTTCAGCGACTTTGCCGCAATGGCCGTGCCGGAGAGCAGTCCGCCGCCCGAGACTGGCGCGCAGATCACGTCGAGGTCGGGAATCTCTTCGAGAAATTCAAGCGCTGCCGTGCCTTGACCCGCGATGATGCGATCGTCGTCGTAGGGATGAATCAGCGTGGCGCCGGTCGCGCGCAATAGTTCCGCGGCCATGGCTTCGCGGGCCGCCAGCGTCGGCTCACAGAAAGAAATTTCCGCGCCGTACGCTTCGACCGCGCGAATCTTCACCTTCGGGGCGTTGCGAGGCATCACCACCCAGGCGCGAATTCCGCGCAGTTGCGCCGCCAGTGCCAGGGCCGCTCCATGATTTCCCGACGAGTGCGTGACCACGCCTCGCGCCGCCTCCGCTTCGCTGAGCGAGAATACGGCATTCGCCGCACCGCGAAGTTTGAACGACCCCGATAGTTGCTGGTTCTCGCATTTGAAAAACAACAACGCGCCCGCCAGTTCATCCAGGGGATAGGAGATCATCACCGGAGTCTGCTCGATATGCGGGGAAATGCGGCTGTAGGCCTCGCGTATGGCTTGGAGGTCAGGTCCCGGCGGCAAAGAAGTTGCTGGAATGTTCACGGGAGGTCTCTTAAACGTGGTGCATTATGGCACACCTTGTCCCGACTTGGATCACAGCTCTCAAAACATGCGCAATTCTCTTGCATGCGTTCTGCATGGCGCTAGAATCAACATCCCCCCTTCCTACCTTAAAACCTTAAAGCCGCGCACATTCCTGTCGCGGGGAGGAAACGATGAGCTCAAACGAACGTCGTATTGATACGCGCGTGAATGTCCGTGTGCCATTGCGCTTTCGGATTCTGGATAGTTCGGACCCGGCCGAACAGACCGCCGAATCTGAAAATATTTCCCAGCGGGGCATGTATTTCACGACCTCTTTTCCGCTCGAGGTGGGCATGCCATTGGAAGTTTCACTTCGCATGCCGCAAGGGGTAGCAGGGATGTCGTCCAGCGATGTGAAATGCGTGGCGCGCGTGGTTCACGTGCACGCCATCTCACTTCTGGGAGGCAAGGCGGGAGTCGGACTGCATATCGAGCGCTATGAAGCCAGAGCTTCGGCGGGAGACCGCTGGACAAGTTGAAAGGAAATTCCCGGCACCACAGGAATAGCTGAAGCAAGAAGCATCTGATTAGCTACGGACCGCCGGGTTTGTGTGGCGCCGGCGACTCGCCGGCGTTTCTTCGCGTGGCAGGAAATCAACGAATCACCGGCGGGACGCCGGCGCTACAAACCCACACCGAAGGAGTCGGCTTAGTTTCCGCTCGTCCCAATGCGGACCGTTGCTTTGGCGCTCGAGACATTTTCAAACTGGTCGTAGACACGCACCGTGATGGTGTGTTCGCCCGGCCCAACCTTTGCCAGTTGGAAATCGTAATTCTCGCGGAGCGCGTCGCTCAGGCCTCCCGCAGGGAAGACCAGCGTCCAGTCGCCCGCGTCCAGGCTGTATTGCGCGCGGGTGATAAAACTCGCCGGGCTGCTGGCCTGGAATCGCACTCGCACGGTCGCGCCGCCAACAGTCGCGTCGGCGGTCAATTGCGCAATGGACGGCGGGGTGTTGTCGACCACGAAGCGGTCGGATTCGCGTTCGCCGGTGAGCCCCTCCCCGGCGGGATTGGATGGCGCATCGCTGGCGACAATCTTCAGGTAGTAGGCGCCGTCGGGCATCGTCGTCGTATCCCACGAATAAAAGCGCGTATCGAGCTTGTCTTTCAGGAGCTTCCATGTAGTTTCATTTTCGCCGCGGAAGTAGACAGAGAACTCGAGCTGGTCATCGTTGGCATCTTCGGCAGTCCACAGCACGGATTGGTATCCCTTTTGTGACATGCCTTGTGGCGGTGGATCAAATCGTCCCGAGCCACCCTGCGATCCCATATTCGATGCGACCGCGGCGGTGAACGCAGAGTTCATTGATGATGCTGACGTTGTAGGCTGGGGCATGCGGAGCTGCACGGGCGTTTGGTTTCCTGCTCCGGGTACCGGGATGGCAATTCCCTGGGCACGGATGCCGGGGTTTTGCAGAGCGATCGCCGTCACTTCGGGCGCAATATTTTTCGGCAGGTAGGCGACGCTTACCCAGTCGACCTCCGGAGCCGGCCCGGTTCCTCCGCCGTGCAGGACCGCTCTCCATTGCAGGAATCGCGCGGGAGGGCAATCGAGTTTATCTCCCGCAACACTCGAATATGGACCGGCCCAGGGGCTCCAGTTATTTTCAGGATCGGACGTGTTTCCCGAGCGCGCGAAGAACGCGATGCGCGCGCCGCTGGCATTCCTGCCGGGCGCACCATTTTGGCCCCACCATTCCGTGCGGCCCCAGCGCGAGAAAATATGCGCGTCAAACGGCTGCGATTCGAAGGTTCCCTCCGGTTCGTCTCCGGGCCCCAGAGCAAAAACTTTTCCAGGATTAGCGGCGGCAAGAAACAATTTTCCGCCCGGCCCCGCCGCAATCGAAGTCACCTGGCGGGACGGTGCTTTTACGAGGCGCGAATAAACGTGGTTGCCTTCGAGTTCAATCACCGCTCCCTGATTACCGCTTCCCAGGAGCAATTTTCCGTTCGGCAGGAGTCCCAGCGCGTAGACGACCTCATCGCGCGAACTCCAAAGTTCGTCCGGCGAGCCATCGGGGGCAATGCGATACACCGAACTCGAATTAACCGTGGGCAACAGCGGGAATGGTGATATCTGAATCTGCGACGCAGGATTGATTCCGTTTGCCGCTCCGCCGATCGGCGCCGTAAAACTTTGCACGGGCGCGGTTTCCGTTACCTGCGGTCGAGGCTGTCCCGGTATTTGTGGCGCTTTTTCGCCGACCGCCGCCACATAGAGGTTGCCGCCGGCGTCCTGCAGCAGCGCCGTGATTTCCTTTTTCGAAGTCTCGTAAAGCACAAACGCGCGCCGCGCATTCGCTGCTTTGGGAATCCGCAAGACCAGTCCGCTCGGTTCGGTGCCTGCCAGAATGTTCCCGCTCGAATCGAGCGCCAGCGAACGAATATGCGTTTCCTCGCTGGAATAAAAAACCTGCCCCTTGCCGTCCGGCGCCACGACGAAAATCTTTCCGGTATCCCCCGTGGCGACGTACATGGTTCCATCTTTGTCCACCGCCAGGTCCCAGATATATTTCGTCATGGGATCGAAAAATACCGAGGATTGTCCCGCGGGAGTAACTTTGTAGACTTTTCCGTCAGGAGAAGTGCCCACGAACAGATTTCCTGCCGCATCCACTGCCAGCGCCTGGGCCGCGAGTTCCGATGATTCAAACACAGTGGTAGCCTTACCGGCAGCGTCCAGGCGAACCACCTTCGCGTTCGAACCGCCCCCGGCGAAGAGATTTCCTTTCGCATCCGCGCGCATCGCTAGAAGGTAGGCGAGATTGGCGTCCGCAAATTCAGTAAACCGTGGCGCGAGGAAAAGTTTGCCGTCACTGCGCAGCGCCACTCCCTTGGCGGTGCCCTTGTCAAAATCTTCGAAGGTGCTTTGCCGCCACCAGCGGGTGTATTCGGCGAGCGCCGGCGCTGCTGCAAGAACTACGGCAGCCGCGAGAATCACTAGAGCGCGGGCAGATGTCTTAACGCCGCGCAACTCGCGGCTATTCGAAGAACCGAAGCGCATTAGACTCCTCAGGGGACCGGCGCTGTGCGCCAGTCAGTTACTTGATTTGAATCGTGATGGCAGTGGATCCCTGAACGACCTGATCGAGCGGCACCGACCACTCTCCAGCCGCGGATTGCCGCACAACCTGTGAGCTGGACGGGCCGCCGCGCTGATCGAGAAGGTTGATTTCTGACGCGGGCACATTCGGCATCACTTTGTCCTGCACCACCATAGTCGGCGCAGGGCCAAGTAGTGTGACATACAGCCGGTTGTTTCGCCGCTCCCGGTTCAGGACGGAGATGAGCTGCTCGAGGTTTTGCAGGCTGGCCTGCGATCCGGAGACGATGCTCATGCGGTTCAACGTTGCCGAATCACTGGCCAGGATCTGCATGGACGTGCCGCGCACCGCTTGCGGCGGGATGGTAACTTGCACGTCGCGGATCACGGGCGAACCGCGATAGGGCCGCATTTGAACCTTCACGCTCACCGTAGATCCCGGTTCGGCCTCGGATCGATCCACCCAGGCGCCCTCGATCGTCGCCAGCCGGCGTTCCGGCAGTGCTTCCATGCGCAGCGTTACACGCTGGATGTTGGCTGTCTCATAGGGGTTTGAGAAAATTCTTTGAAACACGCCTTGCACAGCGCCGGCGACCGATGTGCCGTCGGGAATGAAGGAATCCGTCGGAGTGAAAAAATTCTCCAGCGTGACGCTGGAGTGCCCGGCAATATCAATTCCGCCGGTGAGTTTCAGCGTGGTTCCTTCTCCGTATACAGGGTTTTGCACCAGTCCGTTCAGGGCTGCCAGGCCCATAAGCAGTGGCGTAAGTTTCACGCTCTTAATCATCCGGAATGAGAGGTGTTTGTCCCCGTCCGGAGTCGCCACTGTCATGTCGATAGGAATTAATTTTGGCGCCGCTCCCAAACTCCCTACGACGGCAGTCACGCGATCCTGGCTGAACGATCCGATTGTCCCGCCGACGTTCACGATCTTCGTGGAGTCAAGATCCGAGCTCAGCGTGGTCAGTACGCGCCCGCGAGCCATGGGCATCTCGACCGAGCCGAATCCGAATAGGGGATGACCGCAAACATATACACGCCCGTCTACAATGGTTGTCACCGTGCACGAAGCTTGCAGCGACATGTCCCCTTCGAGCAATACGGCGCTGACCATGTCGCCGGGCCGGATGTCGCGATCGTCGGGCCGCGGGTCAATGCTGCCGCCCTGGGCTGCCGCCATGCCATATCCTGCAAAGACGTTTTGGAACTGCCGGATAGCCGCGCCGCTGAACCCTGAAAATACCAGCGGGGAAGCAATGGGCGTCAGGAAACTGCCTCCCGGAATACCGGAACGCGAAGCCCACTCAACAGGCAGCTCGAACTGGGGGATCGCGGAAGCGCTCTCAACGCCTGGCGCGTCTGGCCCTGCCTCTGCGCGAATCGCCGCAGGCTGGCCGTGGGGCAGGGTCAGAATATTTTCAATCGGCGTAACTCCTGCCAGAGGTTCCTTGGCGAATTGGCCGAGCTTGAGGGAAAGCGCTCCGGCGAGTTTCCCTTCGAAGTAGACAGGGCTACCACTCATCCCCGCGACGACGCCGGTGTGCTCCACTTTCGGGCCCACGAGTTGCACGAGGATGATGGACTCCTTTGGCGCAAGAAAGTTGGGCATCACGCCGATCACTACCAGATCGAATTTCTCAATCTGGTCGCCCGCAAAAATCGTCAGGGCTTCGCCCTTCATTCCGGGTTTGACCTGCGAGAGGGGAAAGATGTCCGGGTCAGCAGCCAAAAGTGACGGTGCCAGCAGGGATACCAACACCCCTACCAGGAAGAGGAATTTGCAAGATGCAGAAAACCGTGCCTCGCGCTTGATTTGGGCTAGGCTCATTTGCTTTCTATGATACGCGGACCATTCGCCGGAATCAATCGCGCGCGACGAATTGATCGTTGCTTAGTGTCTTGGAAGCCGGTTACTAGGAATCTCTCGATAGTTGCTCTGAATGATGGAATTAGGCACCCGAAGCCATTCATATCTAAGCACTTCGAAGATCCTCAATGTGATGGATAGCCCTCCGCGGCGTGATTGGGATCACAGCCCAGCGTTTCCAATGTCGGTACTCTATATACAGACGTGCCGGCTAAGCGTGGGAGCCCCGGTATGAGTAGAAATGAGCGAATCTGGAGTTTTGTGGAGAGCCCCCGAGGAGGGTGGCTGTTCCTTGTGGTGGAATGCGGTTTCCTCGCTCTCGTCTCGATGCGGCGACGTTTCCCTGTTGGCCTTGATCCTCTGCTATACGATCAACTTCAGATTACCAGTGGGCTCCTGGCAATCGTCGTATCGGCCGCTGCGCTGGTAAGATTTCGAGGGACGCGCGACCGTCTTCCTCTTGTCCTCGCTTGCGGCTTTGTAATCGTAGGCATTACCCTCGTTATTTCGAGTCTTGTTTCCTTCCGGGTTTCAGAATTCGACGTGAGTTTGAGAGACCCGATGACGTGGGTGATTGGCCGGACGCTCCTGGCACTGTTGCTCGTGACCGCTTTAGTCGTGGAACGGCGACTTCCCACAGCGGTCCATCCCGGTCGCGAGATCACCGTTGCACTTGCCATTGTTATCTTGTCGACCTTGTTTCTCAGCACCGCCCACTGGCGAATGCCTGCCGCCCTGGTCGTTCACCAAGGGGAAATCTTTGCGCGCCCCGGGAACCTGTTTCCGGCGGGACTCTTTCTACTCGCGGCGATCGGCTATCGGCGACGCCTTAGACTGACAACATCTCCGTTTGACCGTTCTCTCTATTTTGTAGCGGCGTTGAATGTGGCGTGCTCCCTTGCCGCCGCTCAGTCCGAACAGAGGCTCGATGCACCCTTTGCTCTCGCCGAAATCCTCCAATTCGGCAGTTACGCTGTGCTGTTCGGGGGCGCGCTTCTTGATGATGTGCGCCTATTCGAGAATGTCCGCCAATTGGCGGTCAGCGATTCTTTGACTGGGTTGGCCAACTATAGACGGATGGTAGACGCTCTGGAGGCTGAAATCCAACGGTCGCGCCGCACAGGAAGATCTTTTTCGTTCTTGCTATTTGATTTGGACGGCCTCAAGAAGATCAACGACAACTACGGACACATCGTGGGGAGTAATGCGATCTGCCGTATAGCGGGCGTGCTTCGCGTTAATTCCCGTACGATCGATACTGCCGCCCGTTACGGGGGAGATGAATTCGCACTCCTTTTGCCGGAGACTGAAAAGACTGCGGCGCAAGTAGTTGCACGCCGTATCTGCGAAAACGTAGCGATGGACAAAGCCTTCCCATCGATTACAGCAAGCGCGGGCTTCGCGGTATATCCGCAAGATGGGGAAAACTTTGAAGAACTCCTAAGCGTTGCGGATCAAGCACTGTACAAAGCCAAAAGCCGCCACAATCAGAGATTTGTCGCGGCGTCCTAAATGTCTGCTCGCCAGGCGTGGGGACGGCTTGAATGTCAGCGCTACTTGGTGTCTTTACTCTGGATGGAAAGCAATTCGACTTCGAAAATGAGTGTGGCGTTGGGGCCGATGTCGGCGCCTGCGCCGCGTGGGCCGTAGGCCATCTCTGCGGGAATAAAAAGCTGCCACTTTGAACCCACCGGCATAAGTTGGAGCGCTTCGGTCCAACCATGAATCACCTGACTGACGCCGAACGTTGCCGGCTGGCCGCGCTTGTAGGAGCTATCAAATTCGGTGCCGTTGATCAACGTGCCCCGGTAATTGCAGACGACGGAGTCGCTGGCTGCAGGCTTGGGCCCCGTACCCTGTTTTAAGATCTTGTATTGTAGGCCGCTCGGGAGTGTGACGACGCCATCCTTGGCCTTGTTGGCAGCGAGAAATTCTTCGCCTTCTTTCTTATTTGCGTCGCCGACCACCTGCATTTTTTCCTGTTGTCTCTTGTTCACGTCGGCCTGGAGTGCCGTCAGGGCAGCCTTGGCTTCGTCGTCGCTCAAAAGCAGCTTGCCACCCGCCAGTGCGTCTTTTAATCCTTGAATCAGAATATTCGGATCGACGTCCACGGAATCCCTGTGCAGGCCCCTGCCGATATTCACCCCGATGGCATAGCTGGCTTTGTCCTTTGGCGTTGTGAGCGTAAGGGGTGCCGGGGCTTTCGCTGGCGGTGCCTTTCGAGCCGCTGTCGCAGGAGCTTTCGCGGCCGGCGCCTTCGTCGCCCCTGACTGAGGCGCTTTTGCCGCCGGTGTTGTTTGCGATGTCGCCGCAGGCGTTTGCTGAGAATTCGCCGCAGGACTCTGCTGTGCCTCTGCATTCCAGCCAAGCATCATGCCCGCCGTGAATACGGTTACCGCAATAATAGTTGATTTTCGCATGGAGGCATTCTCGCATTGCTCCGGCGTTTCCGCAAACCACCTGAGCGTTGCTAGTTCCTTATCTTGCACCAATCCGCCGTGCCTATACCGGAGTGGATTTTCCAATCGCACATGGCATGAATGAAGTGATCTTTGGCAAATTTATGACAAACCAATGGTAGACTGCACGGATGGCTACCAAAAAGAAATCGAAGAAACAAACGAAGTCGAAGAAGGCGGCGGGCAAGAAACCGATAAAGAAGGCATCTCAAAAACTTCTTGCCGGGAAAAGACGAATGCCTCCAGTAAAGAAGCTCGCGAAGAAGGCTCCTCCGAAAAAGGCGAAAAAGAGGAAGAAGCCGGCCGTGCTCAAGAATAAGCGTCGGGAAGAGAGCCACAGCGTTGATACGCTGGCAGCTGCTCCCGCGGGAATGGGCGCGCGGTCAGGCGGGCAATCGGGAGATTTAGAGGGCCTTTCCGACATCGCCGGCGCTGATTCGGAGAGCGTGGATGAATTGATCGAGGAAGGGAATTCGTTCGAGGCCGAGGTGGTGCATGGAGTGGAAGACGCCCCTGAGCCTGATCAGGGAGAGGTTCGCACACACGAGGTACCGGAGGACGATGTTCCCGGCGAATATGACGAACAGTAGGTTGGCGGCGACTGCCGAATACCTGCCAACTTTCAGTTCGACTCAATTTCACTTATCATTCGGCGCTGTGTGTTGCAGATGACCTCTGTCCTTTTCGTTTTCCTCACAGGAATACATCAATAGCTCGGTGTTCTGGCGCTTAATGGGCAAGGTGATGGACCAGGGTTGCGTGAAGAACTTGGGATCCTCGAACGTGACAGTCCACTTGATGGTGTTACTGTCGACTTTTTGAAACCTCTCGACCAGATGTAACTGGTCGCTGTGTTCGTGCCCGGCGATGTCCAGCCAGGTTCGATCGGTAATCCCGATCGTATCGACGACCAGCGTGTCTCCTTCCCACTTGCCAATGGAATCTCCGAACCAGGTAGGGTCATAGTCGGAAGGATGACTGCGACCGTCGGTATTGATAATGCGAAACGTGTGCTGGTTCTCGAAAAGTATGGCAACGACTTTGGGGGTTTGCAGAATCTGGAAGGGAAACAGGCCTACCTGAATTCCCCGTGCCGGACCGATCGGCAGGCACTGCGCCACGGGATCCTTGGACAGGTCAACCTTTTTAAATCGCTCGGCCCCATAGGGCGTAAAGGGGAGTTGGTGTCCCAAGGCCGCTGCGAGGTCCCTGTTCGGAGGAGCCTGCCAGACTCCATTGAGGTCCCGCGGCGTCGCAGGTGACGCTGACTTTTGCGGACTGCCTGCGGACGTGTTGCCAGCTCCCGCAATTAGAAAAAGCAAAGCGAGACACGCCGTGATCGCACAAGCGGTCGAAGCACTCCTACGATTTTTCATTTCAGCCACCTTCTTTCCGTCCCAGGCGCACATTCCAAGTTTCATTTCAGACTATGGCGGTGGCAATTTATCGGTCGGGGACGGTCGCCCATCGGCGAAATTAATTGCAGCGAAGTACGCAAGATTTGAGCCATCTCTGGCACGATATCCCTTGATCGTGACCACATCCCCGGCCTTCACCGTATCTTTATGCCAGCCCTGCCGGATGAGCGCGTTGGGAGTGGTGCCTTCAAACGACCAGTTCACCACCTTGCCGTCATCACCCTTCACATCCACGTAGATATAGACGTGCGGATTCTCAAACTCCATCTTCGTGACCTGGCCCTTGAGGGTTACAACATTGCTCCGATCAAACTCCGCCGCGAATCCGTGGTGCGCCAGAACCGGTGTCGTGGAGGCCAGAAGAACAAAGGCCAAGCCGCAAACGGCGGCGAGTCCACAAATGACGCGAGAAGTAAGCCTCATCGTTGCACCTCTGTCGGGCAGCTTGGAACACGTCTCTTTGTATAACTTCTATAACTAAGGTTTTGGAGAGTCAAGGTGAATGATCCTGACATTGAGCAGCACTTTACAACATCGCAGATGTGACGAGCAAAAGTCTGAATGCGCCTCAATCAACGAGATAACAATTAAGCTTCAGGCGGGTGCAATCTTATTTAGGTTTGGGAAAAGCTTGCGGCGCGCCCCGTTCCAGGTGAACTCTGTCTTTTTCGTTTTCCTCGCAGGAATACGACATGATCTCGGTGTTCTGGCGCTTGATGGGGAGTGTGATGGACCAGGGCTCGGTGTAAAAGACGGGGTCTTCGTAAGTGACGGTCCACTTAATATTATCGTTATCGATTCGTTGGAACTTTTCGACAATGTGCAGTTTGTCGCTGTGCTGATGGCCCGCGGTGTCGAGCCAGGTCCGGTCGTTGAGACCGATCGTATCCACAACCAGCGTGTCGCCTTCCCACTTGCCGATGGAATCCCCAAACCAGGTGGGGTCATCGTCCTTGGGATGGCTGCGGCCGTCGGTGTTGATAATGCGAAACGTGCGCTGGTTCTCGAAAAGGATGGCCGTCACCTTCGGTGTCTGCACAATCTGGAATGGCATGACGCCCGCCTGAATCCCCCTCGCAGGCCCTATCGGCAAACATTGCGTCAGGGGATCATCGACCTCGTCTTCTTTTTTGAAGAGCTCCAGCGCGTAAGGCGTAAAAGGAGGTTGATGTCCAAGTGGTTTTGAAATATCCGGAACGAACGGCGCTGACCAAACCCCGTTCAAATCCGGCGGCGTTGCCTGCGATGCCCCCTTCTGAGGATTGCCTGCGGATGTATGCCCCGCGCGGGCGAAGAGAAGAATCAAAGCGAAACAAATCGTAATGGAGAATGCAATCGAAGCGCGGAAACGATTCCTCATTCTATCCCTCTATTCAATGTTTCCTGGGCGCGACCGCGCGAAATAGGACGCCAATGGCCCGAAACTGGTTATTGCTGCGGCTGCTTATCGGTGGGCGAAGGCCGTCCATCCGCAAAAGAGATTGTCGTGAAAGACGCAGTCGCGGAGCCGTCTCTGGCGCGGTAGCCCTTGACCGTAACCTCATCTCCCGCTTTCACCGTATCTTTCCGCCAGCCCTGCCGGTAGAGAACGTTCGGCGGTCCGCCCTCAAACGCCCAGTTCGTCACTTTGCCGTCATCGCCTTTCA
The DNA here is from genome assembly GCA_963705015.1 of Terriglobia bacterium. Taxonomy (GTDB): domain Bacteria; phylum Acidobacteriota; class Terriglobia; order Acidiferrales; family UBA7541; genus Palsa-360. The sequence continues at coordinate 873,640 of CAVPIN010000002.1, read as the reverse complement.
CATCCACGTAAATATAGATGTGCGGATTCATAAACTCCATCTTGGTTACTTGTCCGTTGACGGTCACGACGTTGTTGCGGTCAAATTCCACCGCGAATCCATGGTGAGCCAGAACAGGGGCCGAAGAGGCCAACAGGAGCATAGCCAAGCCGCAAGCCGCGGCCAGCCCACTCATGACGCGTGAAGGACGTTTCATATCGCACCCCTTTTGAGGCCAGACTCAGACTATTTCATTTGTATAACTATGATCTAGCGCAGTCAAGATCAATGATGTTTTGGTGACCGCTCGTTTTCCGCAGTCTTGGGACTTGGTCCCTTTTGCCCAAACCACTCCTCACTACCTGGAGTCACCTGCTGATTTGGGGCTCCCCAACGGTCCGGCGGAACTCTTCGTGGCCTCTCCCCCTTGGGTGTTTAACGTTTTGCCGTTGGGGAGCACGGCCAATTTTAGCTCACCGACCGACCGGCCATTCCTCGCTGGGGCCAAAGTGACCGTAACTTCATCACCAGGCTTAAAGGACGATTTCGCCCAACCAGCGTTGACCATGTTTACAGGATTTTGAGTCTCCGCAATCCAATGCACCACCTGGCCGTCTTTATTCTTCACGTCAAATTGAAGAAGGCAATGAGGATTGTACCAATCCCATTCCGTGACGGTACCCTTCAGGGTGAGTGGTTTGCTCACGTCATACGCCGCAGTTCCATGGTGCGCCAAGAGTGGCATGGACACGCTCAGGAGGCTGACCGAAACAGCGAAAATTGTAATAGCCCTCTTTCTCATCGCAATTGCCTCCATAACTCAATCATCTTAAGGTCGCTGACGAAGAGCGCTCTTCGACGCCGGGGCGCCCCACCGCAAGCTACCGCCCAGGTGCATTCCCGGCTGGTGCGCTCGATGGATCGCCGAATAATTTATTGTATTTTTCCATCTCGGACGGGGAGCAATACATCTCCATCACATCCTTGTGCGGATCCTCGAGCTGCATCGGGAATTTGTTCATGGCGATCCAGGGCTTGGTATACATTTTCGGATCATTAATGGTCACCGTCAGTTCCAGGCGGTCATGATTCACCCGATGGAAGCGCTCCTCCACGCGCAGAGCGTCGCTGATGGGACGGCCGGCAATATCCAGCCAGACTCTATCTTCCGGCATCATCCCGACCGTCTGGACGACGAGCGTGCTATCGTCCACCCATTTGCCGACCGAGTAGCCATAAAAGCGTGGCTCTCGAACTTCCTTCCCCACAAGCACGCCTCCATCCACAATTTTTGGGAGCGTGCGCCCATCCGTCCAAATTACGCGCCATGCCTCCCCATACTCATACAAGATTGCCACTTTGTACTCGTTCTGCATGATCTGGGTCTCTCTCAGATTATAAAAATTCGCTCGAGGGAATCCCAACGGCTCGCACTTATCCCGCGGATCGTTGTAAAACGCGGGCAGGACCGCATCGACTCCAGCAAGCGCCTTGTGCGATTTGTATGTTTCCAGCCCGTACGGGGTGAAAGGCACCTGATGCTCTGGCCTCCCGTCGTTTGGCATGGAATATACGCCATTGGGCTGGACCCCATCGCTCCACCCTTTGGCAGGCGCCCAGGTTCCAGAAATGTCATGAGGTGGAGTTGGGGCTGCGGTTGCTTTCTGCTCCTTAGCCGCCCCTGACTGCTGTGGCTGAGTGTTCTGGGCATGCGCCAGTGGAGAGAAAGTTTGTACCGCCGCTAGAACAATCACCGAGGCCTTGAAGTGGTTAAGCATTTTCGGAACGCCTCGCCGACACCTTGATGGGTAGCTTTGATCTGGATTTGTACTCTGATGATGCTACGCTTGTTCTGGTTTCGACACAACGCATTCGCTACATAAGCGCGGCCAAGCGAAGATTTTCCAGCCAGCAGCGATCTTCCTGGCCGGCACCTTCTTACTGTCCCCAGATTTTTTCGCGGGTATCTTCAAACGGATAGACGTGGACCATCCAGCCGAAAATCACAGGATAAAAGGTTCCTCCGGCCTCGGTGCAAGCTTCCTTGGTGATGATGGATCCCTGCAGACCGAATTTGGTGAGGTCCGCGTGGCCGCGCTCGCCCTTGGGCGGCATGCAGAGTTTGGTATGCAGGTGCCATTGCGCCACGCTGAGGGGAACGCGCGCGTTCAATTGATCTTCGTTCACCCGTTTGGGCATTGTGTACATCGCGCCAATCAGGTCATAGCCCGTTTTGGTTTTTTTGTAGAGCAGAGAAGTGGGGCGCGCGGGATCAAAGGTGAACGATTCCAGGAAGGCGTTCTGATAACTGGTAAAGTGATATTCCTTCTGCGGCACATTCGGCATGAAAATCCGGAAACCCTCGGCCAGGGCGACTTGATAGTCCTTGTATTTCTCGATGGCTTCGCGCAATTGCTGCGCGATCGCGTCGGCCTTGGCCCAGTCCTGCGGCGAAGCCGGGCGCAGTGCCGTCATATACATATGCGGCCCCATCTGGTGATGGTGCATATGACTCATGGCATCCATGGCGCCGTTCTCGGCTTGCGGATTCGTATCTCCTGAGCTCTGGCCCATGTTCATTCCCGGCATGTCGTGATCCATGTCCATGCCGGGCATGCTTTGATTTTGTCCGGAAGGCGCTTGTTGCTGTTTCTGCTGGGCGGAAAGGCATGTAATGGCTCCGCACACAACCAGCGAAATGATTGCGAGAATAACCCCAGGGAAAATCATTCGAGTGTTCATGTCTCTGTACCTCTTATTATTCTACGCTCAACGCGGCTGAAAATTTCACAGGGGAGGAGCCTTTTTTCCTCGTTTGCACGGGGTCGCCTCCAAACATACTCCTCTCTGACCAATGTGTCGAAAATCTTTAACACAGAGAACACCGAGGGCACAAAGAAACCCGCATGCTAGAATTCCAGCGTGGCAAAACAAATCATTCATCCTGCTCGCACGATCAGCGGCTCACTCGAAGTTCCCGGCGATAAATCCATTTCCCACCGGTACGCGATGCTTGCGGCGCTGGCCGAAGGTCCCAGCGAGATCACGCATTTTTCCGCCGCCGCCGATTGCCGCAGCACGCTCGATTGCCTTTCGCGCCTGGGCGTCAAAGTGGATGCCAAGGGTGACCGCGTGCGCATCATGGGTACAGGGCTTGGTGGACTGCGCAAATCGCGCCGCACGCTCGACGCTGGAAATTCCGGCACCACGATGCGTCTGCTCACTGGAATTCTCGCCGGCCAGAAATTCCGATCCATCATCGACGGAGACGTTTCGTTGAGGCGGCGGCCCATGCGCCGGGTGATGGATCCCCTCACGCAGATGGGTGCCCGGATCAAATCGCGCGAAGGAGGCTTTGCGCCACTCGAAATAGAAGGCGCCCAGCTCTCTCCGCTGGAGTACACGCTTCCCGTTCCCAGCGCGCAAGTGAAGTCTGCCGTCCTGCTCGCAGGACTGTTTGCAGACGGCGTGACGTCGGTGATCGAGCCCGTGCGCACGCGCGACCATACCGAACTGGCGTTGGCCGAATTCGGAGCGCGTGTGGACCACGAGGGCCGCGCGATCCGCATCCACGGGCGACCGCGCTTGCAGGGGCGGGGCCTGGCGGTTCCCGGAGACCTGTCCTCGGCGGTGTTTTTCCTAGCGGCGGCCATGGTCCTTCCGGAATCAAACGTTGTCATTCACAACGTGGGCCTGAATCCCACGCGCTCTGCCGTTCTTGATGTTTTGGTTTCGATGGGCGCGCAAATCAGCCTGGTTTCGGTTCGGACCACGAATGGCGAGCTTGTCGGTGACATCGCCGTGCGCCACGAATCGCTCAGGGGTGGAGCGATGGAAGGCGACATCATCGCCCAGTTGATTGACGAGCTTCCCGCGATTGCCGTTCTGGGTCCCTACACCGAGCAGGGAATTGAGATCCGAAATGCAGCGGAGCTTCGATTAAAGGAAAGCGACCGCATCTCCGCCCTCGCCGAAAATCTGCGGCGCATGGGCGCTCAGGTCGAGGAGCGTCCCGACGGCCTGCGCGTAGCGGGCCGCTCAGCGGGACGCCTACACGGAGCTGAGATCGAGCCGCACGGCGATCATCGCATGGCCATGGCGTTCGCAGTGGCGGCGCTCGGCGCCGAAGGCGACACCGTCATTCGCGACGCAGAGTGCGCCGCTGTCTCCTATCCGGATTTTTTCACCACAATCGAAAAGATTGTCGAACGCTAGACGCATCTTTGTGGCGCCGGCGTCCCGCCGGCGGCTTGGCGTTCAAGCGCAGGAAAAGAAAGCCGGCGGGACGCCGGCGCCACAAAACACCGTCTGGGCCTTCAGCGATGGGGCTTTTCGTCCATTTGTAACTGCATTGTAATATTTCGTTTAGAACCCTTTAACACGTCCTTTCTTGACACTCGCTCGCCGCAACGGGTAACCTCGCGTGCGGATGCGTGCAACCCTTCGCAGGCTTTTCATCGCGCTATTGATTTTGGCGGCCCTGGTGGGAGTCGCTTATCAATCCCGCCATAAGATTCATTTGGCTGATTTCACCTGGAGTAAATTCATCCATAGTGTCGGCCAGGCGAATATTTGGCTTCTGTTGCTGTCGCTGGTTGGGATTTACGGGTGCTATGCGATTCGGGCGGTCCGCTGGCAGCGATTCTGCCGCTATCTAGGTCCTACCAATTTTCTGAACACCTACGCGGGCACGCTGATGGGCTTCGCGTCGATCTTTGTCCTTGGGCGTGCCGGTGAACCCGTCCGCCCTCTCTTGCTGGCAAGGAAAGACCGCCTCCCCGTAGCCAGCTTATTTGGAATTTTCTTTTTGGAGCGCTTCTTCGACACTGCTGCCGCCGCGGCTCTGGCCTGCTTAAGCCTTCTGGTATTTCCGGGCAAACTCTCGGACGCCGGGGCGGACATGAATTGGGTGGAAAGCGCCCGGCATGGAGCCTGGCTGCTCCTCGCAGCCATAAGCGGCCTTACCTCGTTGCTGGTGTATTACCGCGTGCATGGGGCGGGAGCGGTCGATCGCTGGCTGGAACGTTGGGGCTCTGCCGGCGGAATGCGGATGCGTTTTGCCTCCGCAATGAAGGGGATTAGTGACGGACTGCAAGCCATCCGGACACTGCCTGACCTGTGGGCGGCCATCGGATATACCGCAGCGCACTGGATCCTGGCGGCTTTGATCTACCAGTGGGTTTCTAAAGCGTTCGGGGATGCCTTCGTTCACTCCGACATGAATTTTTCCGGAGCCATGCTATTGCTGGCCATTACCCTGGTAGGCTCCGTGTTGCAATTGCCCGGCATCGGGGGTGGCGCGCAGATAGCCAGTATCGTGGCGCTTACGGCGGTCTTTGGAGTCGATCAGGAGCCCGCCATCGGCATCGCGGTGATGCTTTGGTTGATTACGTTCGCGGGATGTACTTTGATTGGAATTCCACTCCTGATCCACGAAGGCATGTCCGTGGGCGAATTGCGTCAATTGGCGCGCGCCGAAGCCGAAGCGGAAGAAGTTGGCAAGCACATTGCGGTTCCCGGCGCCAATGGGGTCTTGATTCCGAAGCGAATTAAGGAAAAAGTGCCTGGAGACGCCGCGCGGTGAAGTGCCCATTCTGCTCGGTCATGGAAGACAAGGTCATCGACTCCCGCGAAGGGCGAGCTGGAGACCTGATCCGCCGCCGCAGGGAGTGCCTGAAGTGCGGGCGGCGGTTTACCACCTACGAGCGAATCGACGAAATCCCCTACATGGTAATCAAGAAAGACGGCCGCCGCGAACGGTTCGATCGCCAGAAAATTCTGCAAGGATTGCTAAAATCCTGCGAAAAGCGACCCGTCCCCACGGCCAAGCTGGAGGCCTTGGTAGATGAAGTCGAACGCTTCGTCCACGAAGCCCCCGAGCGCGAGCGCAAGACCAGCGAGCTAGGCGAGCTCCTGATGAACCGCATCAAGAAACTCGACAAGGTGGCCTACGTGCGTTTCGCCTCGGTGTATTTGGACTTCAAGGATGTGAAGGAATTCATGTCGGAACTGAAGGGCCTGCTGAAAGACCGCTCGAAAAAGTAGTGCCATCCACCGCAAGACTTTAGATCTTTCGGCTGTGCTCCATAATCCTCAGCATTGTCCATCAGGAAAGAATCCGGGAGCGAGAACCGCGTCCTGCCGGCCACTCGTCTAGCATTCTTTGCGCCGAGCGGAACTTGCGCTCCCAGACACTTTCCGCAAATGTTACGCTGCCTGCTGATCACTGGTTTGCTGGCGGAACAGACGAATCTCCATGCCGACCGGGGTATCCACGATTTGGCAGGATTTGAAATCCGACTTCGCCACCAGCGATTCCATTTCCCCCTTGGTGTAGGCCCTCTTGAGTAGCATGTGTTTGAACGTCATTTTGGTAAACCAGGAGTCGATTCCTCCCAGTTTGAGTCGATCCACATAGGATACGATTTCGTCCCAGGAAGCATCCTTACGAAGGTCAATGATCACTGCACTGCCTCCGGGCTTCAAGACGCGATGCATCTCATTCAAAGCCCGCAATGGCTCGGAAAAATTCTTGAACGCCGCGCGGCAAACGATCAGGTCGAAGAAGCAGTCTTCGAGGGGAATGTCCGAGGCGCTTCCGTGAATGAAATGGACCGGGACGCCTTCCTTCTTCGCATACTGGGAGGCCATCCGGACAAACGACTCGCTGATATCGAGTCCCGTGATCTTGTAGGATCCAAGCCTGGCCAGGGCAACGGAAAGATATCCCGGTCCCGGCGCAACTTCGAGGATTCGACTGTTCGCTGGAAGGTCCATTGACAGCTCCCTTGCCAGGCGCGCGAATTCACTCAAGTCTTTTCGTGTCGTTTTGGCGTACCACGTAGCCAACTTGCCTTCCATCGAAATTCCGCGATAAGGTTTTCGCGCTGATTCAGTCATGTTCAGTTTCCTTTCTATTTTATTTGCTTAAGGAAACAATGACTCCCCAAACCAGCAGACCCAGGCCCAATCCGATCACGCTGTAGGGCAGGGGTTTCGAGGTGAGAAGTCCGATTCCATATCCGATGGTCGCGCAACCCGGAATGACCAGAAGAAAAGCGGCAGTTTTCGGACCCTGCGGCATCCAATATCGCATCATTTCAGGGTCATTTACCGCTTGGTAGTTTTCCGTCACTTTTTCGTTCATTTTTGTCCTTTCGTTTTCTTAATTGGAGCCCGGAGAGATTTGGATGATTTGCGAGCGCCTTTCTTTGTGGCGAGATGCTGCTCTCGCAACTTCGTCCAACCGCTGCGCAATCCGCCGGAGTCGCGACGGAGGTCCGCGAGCAGGCCCCGGGTGAACTCACATTCGGCAAGAGTGAGGGCCTTGTAATATTCAGTCTCCAGGGAAAACAGGCGCGGCAAATGGATCTTCCGGCAGAGACGGTCGTGCTCGGCGAATCCTTCTATCGTTTTATTGAGAAGGCCCAGGCGAATATCTAGGAGCTGTATGACTTCTTCGGGCGGAAGAACGGGCAGCAGGGAAAGCGCGGCCTCAAATTGCGGGTATTCCTTGACCGGAGAGGTTACGAGTTCGCGCATCCAGTCGAGCAATTCCGCCTCGCCCGAGGGTGTCAATTCGTACACTGTTTTTTCGGGACGTTTTCCCTCGCGCAAGGTCTCCCGCACGGCGATGAATTTAGCTCGGAGCAACTGTTCGATGATGGTGTACAACGAGCCATAATTCAGACGGATACTCTGTTCCTTGCCGCGCTCTCGCATGGTGGTGGCCATTTCGTAGGGGTGCATGGAGCGCTCGTACAGAAGGACCAGCACGGCCAGAGCCAGGGGATTGGAGAATGGACGCTGACGATCTACCATAGGTTATACGCTACCGTATACTCGGGTACGAGTATATAGGAAAGTGTCTCGCCCTGTCAAGGATTTCGACGTGGATGGATTTCAGATAGTAAGGATTGCTGCAAAGCTCCAATGGACTCGATGGGCGCACATTCCGCGAATCCCCGGCACGCTAAGGATGAGCCTGCCTTTCCGCGTTTGCAGGGAGCAAATAAAAAACGCGACGGGTCCGGTTTGATCCGGGCCCATCGCGATTCAGAGGGAGGAAGGGGATAAGTTACTCCACGCGCAAATTATTCGTCACCGAAAATACTCCCGGCACTTCATTCGCGCTGATTCCGGCGACGATTCGATCCATTTCGTTGATGACCACTCCTTCGAGGGTCACGTGTCCGCCATTCACAATGATGTGAAGCTGCGGTATGGCGCCCATCGTATAGCGGCCAAGATCCGATTTGGAAAAGATGGCCCGATATTCGGCTCGGCGAATTTGATCGTCAACGGGAGATGGCGGGAGCACCTCAATATTGTTCACGACCTTGGTTACGCCGGGGATTTGTTTCACTTCACTTTCCGCACTGTACTTCGTCTGGTCATGTTCGCTAATCACTTGCCCGCTTAGAATGACCTCAGAGCCATTCACCTGGAATTGCAGGTTGTCGAACACTCCGTACCAGAGAAGCATGGCCAGTTTATGCTGCACCTGGTCGCTGATAGGGGAAACATCGGACGAATTGACGGCTGCCCTGGCGTAAGGAGCTCCGAATGCAAACCCCGTAATTGCCAATAGGACAGCAAGAAATAAAGCACTTACTCTAGTTGACCGGGTTTTCATGGAAGACTCCTCTCTTCGACCACGTGGTCAATTTTTAACCTCACACTTGATTAGATGCAGGTTGCCTGAAAAGAGTATCCCGAAGAAAAGCCCGGTGAAACGCCGGCACGCCCGTCTATCAAGTCTGCTAGGATGTGCAAGGAGCGGGACTTTTCCTCCAGCTTAGAATATTGCGTGTCGGAGGGATACAAGAACTGTGTGGGTCGTGGCTCACCGCGGGGCTTCGGGGCATGCGCCGGAGAACACGATGGCGGCATTTCGCCGAGCCGTGGAACTCGGCGCGGGTTTCATTGAAACCGACCTGCAACTGACACGGGACGCGCGCGTGATCGCCATCCATGATTCCACGCTGGACCGGACCACCAACGGAAAGGGCCCAGTGCATTTGTTGCCAAGAGATGAAATTCGCGCCCTCGATGCGGGCGCCTGGTTCGGTTCGCGCGACGGCCAATCATTTGCCGGCGAACGCGTCCCCACCTTGGAAGAAATTCTGGCCTTCGCGACGGAACGCGACATTATTTTTTATCTGGAAATTAAATCCGGCGGGGCCTGGGGCGTGGAGCACGCCGTGGTTGCCGCGCTGCGTGATTCAGGGCAGGCGGCGCACGTGGTGATTCTTTCTTTTGAACCCGCCATTCTGGACTCTGTGAACCGGCTCGACAGCACGCTGATGACCGGATTCCTGTGCGAGCATCCTTCGAACGACCTGGTGGAGCGCGCCGTCCGCGCGGGGGCCCGGCAACTTGCTCCTCGCGGTGATCTGGTAACCTCCGCCCTGGTCGACAAAGCCCATCATGCGGGTTTGCAGGTGGCGGCGTGGACGATCAACGAACCCGAGCAAATGCGGCGTCTCATATCGGTGGGAGTAGACGGAATTATGACCGACTATCCGGATCGTCTGGTCGCGGTGCTGCAAGAAAAATAATGTTACTGTGCCGGCGCGCCAGAAAAGATTTCAACACAGAGGACACAGAGAGCACAGAGAAATTCAAACGCCAAGAAAGAAATCAAACTCTCCTCTGTTCTGTTTTCTCTGTGTCCTCTGTGCCCTCTGTGGCGAAAATCATTTCCCATTCACCGATGCAAACAGTTCCGCAAACTGGGCCACCGTAAGTTCCTCGGCGCGAACTCCCGTGGGCAACCCCGCTTCGTGCATTAGCTCTTCCGTGCGCGCCCCAAGCCGGGCGCGAAGATTATTGCGCAGCGTTTTTCGTTTCTGCGCGAAACATTCCTTCACGAAATCCAGAAATGCGCTTTCGTCCTCGATCGGAAGTTTCGCCCGCGCACCGGGCATGCGAAAATTTACCAGCGCGGAGGCGACTTTTGGGGGAGGCCGGAAGGCTCCCGGCGGAATCCGGAAAGCGATCTCGGGGCTGCCGAACCACTGTGAAACCACGGAGAGATATCCGTAATCGCGTCGTTTGGGGGGCGCGACAATCCGCGCGGCCACTTCAAATTGAATCACGATGTGGATGGCGGCGATTTGGTCCGCGTGTTCAAACAGGCGGTGCAAGATCGGGGATGTGATGTAGTACGGCAGATTTCCGTAAACAGAAAAGCGGGCTCCTTTTGTTAGTTGCGTGAAATCAACCGAGAGCACATCGCTTTCGATCACTTCCACGTTCTTGTATGGCGCGGTGACTTCGCGCAAGCGTGCGGCCAGCCGATGATCGAGTTCGATAGCGAATACTTTGCTTGCGCGCTGCGCCAGGCGTGTGGTCATTTCGCCGTGACCCGCGCCAATTTCCACCCAAACGCCGTCGTCCATACGCACGGCACGCGCGATGCGTTCCTGCCAGCTTGCATCCGTGAGAAAATGTTGTCCCAGCTTCTCGGGCGACATGGCAGGGAAGTGTAGCAAGAGTAGAGGTCTTCCGCGCGCGACATGCATCGCCGCATGTTCTTGACGCGATCAAATGCTTTCAGTACGGTGGAAGCTCCGAATGGGGAAATATGAAAATACTTTTTGTCGCGCCTGAGGGGCTGCCGTTTTCAAAGACGGGAGGCCTGGCGGATGTGATCGAAGCCTTGCCGAAGGCGATAGCCGCACTCGGGCATGAAGTGGCCGTGCTGCTTCCCCGGTATCGTCACTCCACTCCCGTTGCGGTCGCGTTGCCGAAACTGGCGGTTCCCATGGGCGATGGGCCACGTTTCCCGGCCATCGCCGACGGCGGCATCGTGAACGGTGTGCGCTATTACCTGGTGGATGATCCCGAATATTTCGACCGCGAGGACCTGTATGGAGTCGCAGGGAAAGATTATCCGGATAACGCGGAACGCTTTGGCGAGTTTGGCCGCGCAGCCATCGAATTTTGCAAGCATGTTTGGATGCCCGATCTGGTTCATTGCCACGACTGGCAAACGGGCCTGGTGCCGGCGCTGTTGCGAACAGAGTACGCGAAGGACGATTCGCTGCAGAGACTGCCCGTTGTTTTCACCGTCCACAATATGGGCTATCACGGCGCGTTTCTGCGTGATTCCATGAAGAAGCTCGGTTTGCCAGAGATCCTCTTCAGCATTGACGCCATGGAATTTTATGGGCGCGTCAATTTTTTAAAGGGTGCTCTGATTTTTGCGGATTACCTCACCACCGTCAGCCCCAAATATGCGCAGGAAATTCAGACGCCCGAGTACGGACATGGCCTCGATGGAGTGGTCCGGAACCGCGCGGACCGGCTGACCGGCATTCTGAATGGCGTGGACTATACCGCCTGGAATCCGGAGACGGACACGCTGATCGCCACGAGGTATTCTGGGAAGGAACTGAAGGGCAAACTGGCGTGCAAGAAGGATCTCCTCGAAGTCGCCGGTTTGCCTGTGGAATGCACGAATAAGCCGGTGATCGGCATTGTTTCGCGCTTTGCCGGACAAAAGGGGTTCGATCTGATTGAAGAAATTGCGTCAGATGTGCTTGCTGAAGATCTGGTAATTGTTTCAGTCGGCACGGGTGAACCGAAGTACGAAGAACTCTTTCTCGACCTTGAGAAAACCTACCCCGGCAAATTCCGCGTGAAAGTGGCATACGATAATGTGCTTGCCCACAAAATTGAAGCAGGGGCGGACATATTCCTGATGCCCTCGCGGTACGAACCTTGTGGCTTGAATCAGATGTACAGTTTGAAGTACGGTACGGTTCCGGTGGTGCGGGCGACAGGAGGCCTGGACGATACCATCGAGGCGTTCGATCCTAAGACCGAACGCGGGACCGGATTCAAATTCGCAGCGTATGATGGAGCCGCGCTGCTTGGCGCCATTCGGGAGGCATTGGCCGTCTTTCGAAATAGCCCTGCCGTTTGGCGCCGGATTCAGACAACCGGAATGAAGAAGGATTTTTCGTGGCAGGCATCCGCGGTAGAATATGCCAGGCTATACGAAGTGGCCTGGAAATCCAGAAGCCGAATGGCCGTAACTTCATCTAATCGGGGCGGGGCAAAGTCGGTTACAATGTCCCCGGCAACGACGACACGAAAGGGTTCTCATGGCGGATAATGTTAACAATGTGACAGATAGCACGTTTCAGGCTGAGGTCATCGACGCAAGCAAAACCCAGCCGGTAATGGTGGATTTCTGGGCGGAGTGGTGCAGGCCCTGCCTGATGCTTGCGCCCACGGTAGCGGAGATTGCCACCGCCTACGCTGGAAAGATCAAGGTTGTGAAATTGAATGTCGATGAAAACACCGATTCCGCGGGCAAATTCAATATCCGCGGCATCCCGACGCTGCTGATCTTCAAGGGCGGACAAGTCGCCGAGCAGGTGGTCGGCGCGGTCCCCCGCGACCAGATCGAGAAGGCCGTTCAGCGTCACCTCGTGTAAGCAATCCATGCCAGACCGAAACCGCGCCGGGGCTGCTCAAGCGTCCCGGCGCAGGTGCCATTGGGCGCAAAGTGACCTCATGATTCGTTACCATGACGAGGAATGGGGTGTGCCCGTCCATGAGGACCGCGTACTGTTCGAATTCCTGATCCTCGAGGGGGCGCAAGCCGGCCTGAGCTGGGAAACGGTCTTGCGCAAGCGGGAGCGATATCGCGACGTGTTCGACGGATTCGACGCGGAAAAGATTTCACAGTACGGCAAGCGAAAAGTACGCGCCCTGCTTGCCGATCCAGGGATCATTCGAAACCGGCTGAAAATCGCAGCGGCGATTACAAACGCTCAGGCGCTTCTTGCCGTGACGCGCGAATTCGGTCGCTTTGACACCTACCTCTGGCAATTCACAGGAGGGAAAACGAAACGGCGTGTGCCTGGTGATGTCCCGGTGCGGACTCCGGAATCCGATGCCATGAGCAAGGACTTGAAAAAGCGCGGATTTCGTTTCGTGGGTTCGACGATCTGCTATGCGCTGATGCAGGCCACCGGAATGGTAAACGACCACGCCAGGGACTGCTTTCGGTCCGCAGAACTCAAGTGAGTCCGGTTTTTCACAGGACCGTAATCACCACCTGCTATACTTGTTAATTCTTGTCGAGCTGTGCAGGGCATTCTCTTGCTCAGGCGTGGCTTGCAAGCGACTTTTATGGATCCCGTACAAAGCAAATCGCCGCTGAATATGCCCGCGGAAGTGCTCGCGACGCTGGTCGAACTCAGCGAGGAAATCAACTCCTCGCTGGACCTCGACGAAGTGTTGCGGAAAACCGCGGCGCTGGTGAAGCGCCTGGTCGATTACGAAATTTTCAGCGTGATGCTTCTGGACGAGACCACGCAGAAGCTCTATCACCGCTTCACGATCGGATATGGCGAGGAAGCCACCAAGGATTGGCAGATTCCCATCGGGCAGGGAATCACGGGCACGGCTGCAGCCACAGGGCGCGCGGTTCGCGTACCCGATGTGCGCGAAGATCCGCGGTACATCAACATTATTGATTCGGTCCGGTCCGAACTGGTGGTTCCACTGGTCGTGAAGGGGCAATCGATCGGCGTGCTGGACATTCAAAGCACGCAAGTCGATTACTTTACGCGCGAGCAGCAGGGCGTCATGACGCTGATGGCCAGCCGCCTGGCCATCGCCATCGAAAACGCGCGCCTGTTCGAGCGCGTTCGCACGCAGGCCGACACGCTGCTGATTCTCAATGAAGTGGCGCGCGAGGCCAATTCCATTCTCTCCGTGGAGGAATTGCTTCGCCGCGCCGCGGAACTCGTCAAGCGCGTGATCGATTACCAGATTCTGGGCATTTTGCTTTACGACGCGGCGACGAATATGTTCCGCCACCGCCTGGACGTGAAATACGGCCAGAGCGCGCAGGGGAAGATGCGCGTCACCGCCAATGAAGGCATCGTCGGCACGGCCGTCGCCACCGCGCTGCCCATCCGCGTACCGGATGTTACCGTCGATCCGCGCTATATTATGGTCAACCCGGAGACGCGCTCCGAGCTGGCCATTCCGATGATTCATCAAGGGCAAGGTCGTGGGCGTGCTCGACCTCGAAAGCCCGCAGAAAAATTATTTCACCGAGGATCATGTTCAGACGCTGATGATTTTGGCGGCGCACCTGGCGGTCTCACTCGAAAACGCGCGGTTGTACGAGCAGCTCTCCCGCGATGAAGCCCGCATGGAACGCGAGCTCACCGCCGCGCAGCGCCTGCAGAACGCGCTGCTGCGTCCCGTACCCAGCATCGATTTTGGACTCGACATCGCGGCGCGGATTCTTTCCGCCCGCGAAGTCTGCGGCGACTTGTACGACTTTCTTCCTTATGGCACGCAGCAACTCGGCGTCGCTCTGGGAGACGTCAGCGGAAAGGGCAGTGCCGCGGCCCTTTATGGCGCGGTCGCCACGGGAATCCTGCGCAGTCTTTCGCCGCACAAGCTCCAGCCTGCGGAACTTCTCCGGCAGCTCAATCAGCTGGTGTCCGAGCGGCGCGTCGACGGACGCTACATGACGATTTGTTTCGCCACCTGGCAAAAGGGACGCCACAAACTTCGCGTCGCCAATGCCGGGCAGTCGCAGCCGCTGCTCTGGAAGGACGGGCGCGTCGAGCAACTGAATCTGACTGGATTTCCCATCGGCATTTTTGACGATGCCACCTATGACGAGTGGAGCGTGCGGCTCAACTACCGGCGATATTCTGGTGTTCTATTCGGACGGAATTACCGAAGCGAGCAACCGGGAAGGGAAATTCTTCGGCACCGGACGTTTGAAGGATCTACTGGCCGCCAACACGCATCTGACATCGGCCGAACTGGCCGACCGCATTCTTGAGGAAGTGCAGGAATTCATGCAGGGAGGAGCCATCACGGACGATCGTACGCTGGTGGTGATGAAAGTTAAGTGAGCGCCCCTGCCTCCCATTCTCGTATGCGTCGCCCGCCTCGTGTGGTCGATCCAGTACGCTACACTCCTGGATTTTCCTACCGGGGATCGCGCCTGTTTTGCGAAGGCGTCCCGGTGGAGAAAGTTGCGGAGCAGGTGGGAACGCCCAGCTATCTTTACAGCCACGCAAGCATCGAGCAGGCCTATCGCCGGATGGACTCGGCATTTGGCTCGCTCCCGCACACGATTTGCTACGCGGTCAAAGCCAATTCCAATCTGGGCATTTTGCGCGTGTTTGCAGCGTTGGGCAGCGGATTCGACATTGTTTCGGGCGGGGAACTCTACCGCTTGCGGCGCATTGGAGTCCCGGGCAGCCGGATCGTGTTTTCCGGCGTGGGAAAATCGCGCGAAGAAATCCGCGAGGCGCTTCGCGCGCGCATCCTGCTCTTTAATGTGGAATCTCCGGCTGAACTCGAACTGCTCGCTATCGGAAGCCTCGCGCCTGCGTGTGCGGGCCGCAGCCTCGATTCGCGTCAATCCCGACGTCGAGGCCGGTGGACATCCGCACATCTCGACCGGGCACCATCGTCACAAATTCGGCATCGACTGGGATGTAGCTCGAAGCCTGTATATCGAGTACCGCGACTCTCGATGGATCGAGTGGCAGGGAATCAGCGCGCACATCGGTTCACAGATCCTGACGCTCACGCCCTACCGCCGCGCGCTGGCGCGCCTCGCCCGATTTGTCCGCGACCTTCGGCGTGAAGGCATCAAGCTCCGCTACCTCGATTGCGGAGGAGGGCTTGGCATTCGTTACACAGCGGAGCAGCCGCCGGATCACGCCGCTTACGCTGCCGAGCTGGCCCGCGCCGTTCGGCCGCTCGGGTGCCACCTGCTCATCGAACCCGGGCGCTCGCTTGATTGGTCCCGCGGGAGTGATCCTGATGCGTGTGCTCTACACGAAACAAACCCGAGGAAGAACATTTGTCGTAGTAGATGCCGCGATGAATGACTTCATGCGGCCTGCGCTCTATGACGCAACTCATCCGATCACGCGCGCCCAGCGCAGCTCCGGAAAATTATCCCGCGCAGACATTGTCGGACCAGTTTGCGAATCCGGCGACTGTTTTGTGCAGGATTGGCCTCTGGGGAAAGTTGCACCTGGCGATTTGCTGGTTTTATGGGGAGCCGGGGCTTACGGATTTGTCGAAGCGTCCAACTACAATTCTCGTCCACGTCCGGCCGAAGTGCTTGTTAAAGGGAGTCGCGTCGAAGTGGTTCGCCGCCGAGAATCTCGCGCCGACCTAGTTCGCGGCGAGTAGAAAAACCACAGCGGATTAACCACGGATGCACACTGATGAACACGGATTAAAGAAAAGAGAGGAACCTTACAGACAAGCAGACCAGATTCCCGTTTTTTAAATTCAAGTTTTGGTTTTATCCGTGTCAATCTGTGTGCATCCGTGGTTAAAATCTCCGTCCTACCGTTCACCCCATTTCAGTTTGTTGCGCAGGATTTGGTAGTAGGTTTTTTTCGCGGGGCGCACCAGATATAACTTTTCCGGCGCCTTCTGCACTACGATGTGGTCGCCCCGGACCAGCTCGATTCCCACTTGTCCGTCGAGCGTCAGGAATACCGCGTCATCCTCGGCCTTAAAATCGATTTCTATTTTTACGGAATCGGGGACCACCAACGGACGGTTCGTCAGCGTATGAGGGCAAATCGGCGTCACCACAAAGGCCTCGACAATGGGATACACAATGGGCCCTCCCGCCGCCAGGGAGTATGCGGTGGACCCGGTCGGAGTGGAGAGAATCAGCCCGTCTGATTTGTACGTGGTAACGTATTCGCCGTCGACGCGGAGTTCCAGATCCATGATGCGCGCGAGCGCGGCTTTGTTCAGCACCGCGTCGTTGAGCGCAATCTGACGGCTGATGACGGCGCCGCCGCGGACAATGGTGGCTTCGATCATCACGCGTTCGCTTACGCGGTGCTTGCCGCTAAAGATTTCTTCGAGAATCGGGTAGATCTCTTCCTGAGAGACGGTCGTCAAAAAACCGAGGCCGCCGAGATTGACGGCCAGGATGGGCACCTTACGATCGGCGGCCAGGCGCGCGGCAGAGAGCAAGGTTCCGTCCCCGCCCAGCACGATCAGCAGATCAACGCTCCCGGGAAGCTCCGCACGATTGCGCGTTTCTCCCGCGAGACCACCGATACAACCGCCCGTTTCCGAATCGCAAATCACCTGCGCGCCGTGCGCATGCAACCAGGCGATCAGTGGCGGCACGACGCGCGCGATGTCTTCGCGGCGGGGTCGGGAGATAATTCCTACTTTTCGGATCATTTGTTTTTTAGCCAGCGCGTCTCGCAGGCGCGATCTACTCTAGCATTTATCGGGTACAGAGCTTTCCGCGATTTCATGCCGTGGTGCTATTTCAAGACAGCGGTTTCCTAGACGCGTGAAGAAAAAATTCCTGATTTCCCTCTGCGCCGGTTATGCGGCTCGGGCGCACGCCGTCGACGGTCAATCCAGCGGCCTCGGCCGCCAAGCGCACGCGCTCGATGGCTCGCTCATGGAGCGACGCATCGCGCACGATGCCGCCGGCGCCGATGTCTCCGCGATCGAGTTCAAACTGCGGCTTCACTAATATCAAAAACTCCGCACTGGGACCGGCTGCGGCCACGACTGCGGGAAGCACTTTGGCAACTGAAATGAAGGACACGTCGATAGTAACCAGGTCGATGGGTTCAGGGATTTGCTCCGGCCGCAAATTGCGAGCATTCTCTTTGATTTGCGTCACGCGCGAGTCTTGTTGCAGCCGCCAGGCCATCTGTTGCGGCGTCACGTCGACCGCGTAGACTCGCCGTGCACCATGTTGCAGCAGGCAATCCGTGAAGCCTCCGGTGGATGCGCCAATATCGAGGCACGTCTTTCCGTCGACAGTGAGACCGAAGTCTTCGAGTGCGCCTTCCAACTTGAATCCACCACGGCTGGCGTATTTTGCGGATGCTCCGCTGATTTCGATTCGTGCGCTTGTCGGTACCAGCGTGCCGGCTTTGTCGCCTCGGTTTCCGTCGACGCGGACCTCGCCGGCCAGGATCATCGCTTGCGCTTTTTGGCGTGATTCCGCGAGTCCTCTCTCGACCACCAGCAGGTCCAGGCGCTTTTTCTCGGATTTCGGTTTGGAAGACACGGCAGTCAATATTTCCAATGTGCCTGCAGCTTAAAGCCGATCGATTCTTGTGCTTCAATAGAACGAATGAGCAAGTTGCGAAAAAAGCCAATTCGAGGGAGGTTGCAGTAGCACAGGCACTCTTGCCTGTGCGGATTTCGCTACCCTTGCCGTCGATGCACAGCCAAGAGTGGCTGTGCTACGAAACCTTCCCGCAAACCGTAAAGTCGCGCCCCACAAATACAGAAGTATGAAAACACAAACCATTTATGCCCGCCGGTGAACGATCAATTCCGCGAGTTCCCGCAGGCGCGCCGCGCGCGGGCCATAGGGCTCCAGCTCCGCCATCGCGCGCGACTCAAGGTCCGCTGCGAACTGGCGCGATTTCTCGAGGCCAAAGAGCGCGGGATACGTGGCCTTTTTTTGAGCGGCGTCTTTTCCGGCTGTTTTTCCCAGGGCCGCGGAGGACTCCTCCACGTCGAGAATGTCGTCAACGACTTGAAATGCCCACCCGATGGTTTCGCCGAAGCGCTTGAGGCGCGCCACGTCGTCGTCATTCGCGCCGCCGCTGATGGCCCCCGCTACCACCGAGGCCCGAATCAGCGCCGCAGTCTTCGAACGGTGAATATACTCGAGTTCGGAGGGCTGAATGGCGTGTCCCTCGGCCTCAAGGTCCGCAACCTGGCCGCCGACCATGCCGTTCACAGTGCCTGCGGAAGCCGCTACGTGGGAGAGGATGGCCACGCGCCGGGCCGGCTCAATCGGAGCATTGGCAAGGGTTTCGAACGCCAGTGTTAGGAGTGCGTCGCCTGCGAGGATGGCATTGGCTTCCCCGAATTTCTTGTGGCAGGTTGGCTTGCCGCGGCGCAGGTCGTCGTTGTCGAGCGCCGGCAAGTCATCATGAATGAGCGAATACGTGTGGATGAATTCGAGCGCGCAGGCCACCGGCAGCACGGGAGCCACGTCCGCCGTGAAAATCCTCGCCGATTCCAGGCAAAGGATCGGCCGGACGCGCTTGCCGCCAGCCTGGACGCTGTAGCGCATGGCGCGGTGAATCGAAGGAGGCTGCGTGTCTGCACCGGGCATCAGGCGGTCCAGGGCAGCGTCAACCGCTGCGCGGTCCTCTTCGAAGAATGACGGAAGCTTCATCGGATATTCATCGATTTTTCAATGGGGGGATGGCGGCTCGGGCGCGCTGGCGGTTGGCGGCCGGCTACGACGTTTCCTCGGCTTCGGGATCAAATGGTTCCGCGGCCAGTTCGCCGCCGGCTTTCTTCAGCAGGATTTCCACTTTGCCCTCGGCTTGCTCCAGGTATTTCTGGCAATCGCGCGAGAGCTGCACGCCTTCCTCGAACAATTTCATGGCGTCATCGAGCGATAGGTTTGCGCTCTCCAGCTTCTTCACAATCTCTTCCAGGCGCGTCAGCGAGTATTCAAAATCAGGCTTCTTCGCGGCCTCGGATTTTTTTGCCGGCGTGGAATTCAAGAATGCACGTTCCCTTCGTCGTTTCCGTCATCGCTGGAATCAAGCGGCGGACTGGAGAAGCATTCTAATGCACGCGCGAGAACTGAAACAACCGGTTTGTAAGTTGCGAGTTTTCCCCGGTCGCATCAATGCAGACTGCCCGGGACCAGCGTCAAACGATGCGCCCGCACTATCGCTTCCGCGGCATCGCTGAACGGGGAAGGGATGCCTCGTCCGGCGAACCATTGGGCGAACTGATCCTTGTAATGCTTGCTGCCATACACTCCTGATTCCCCGAAATTGATTTCCATCAGCGACTGATCCCAGTCAGAAAGGTCCGCCACAAAGCGCATGGCCGGGCCATGGGTATGGGTCATGGCCTTGGGGGCGTAGACGCTTCCGGATTGCTCGAGCGGGCCGATGCTGAGAAATCGATGCAGGATTCCGGATGGGCCCAACGGATGGTTCATCGTCAGCGCGTTGAGCTTGCCGATTTGCCAGGCGGAGATGTCCTTGCTGTTCGTGCGCGCTTCCAATAATTTGGTGGCCTGGTCGCCGGAGGAGATAAGCAGTTGGTCATAGCTGTGATCGTCGGGCGGCAGCCACTTTTGCGGGCGATCGCGCAAAATCCGGTCGAGGAACACGCTGCCGCGCCACTGGAATTCGTCGGTTGAGGCGCTGAGATAGGGCGCGAGCAAATTTCTCATCAGCGTGTCGCGCGTGACTTCGACGAAACTTGTTTCCACTGATCCGGCAGTCGCACTCCCGTCCCAGTTCGCAAGGCGCGCAATGATTTCGGTAGTGCGCGGGTCAGCAGGCTTGGCGATTTTAGCGGCCAGCACGAGCGCATCCGCAAGAGTTTTGTCGTTGATCGCGACAATATCGTTCTGAATCGCGTTCATGTCCGAAGGCTGGAGGCCCTTGCGATCTTTGAGCAGATCGAAAATGCGTTCGGTGCGGTAGGGAGATTCCCAGCGATCGGTAATGTAGTGCTTGTATCCAGGACCGACGACGCGGGCGTTCGCGGTGACGATGATTCCGCCGGGGGGATTGAGCACCTGCGGCAATTCATCAAAGGGGATGTAACCGGTCCACTCGTAGTCATCGGTGTCGCCGGGCACGGGAACTTCACCGTGGCCGCTCTTGCGGATAGGAATCCATGCCGCGACAAGGAAGCCGATATTTCCATCGACGTCTGCATAGACCAGATTTTGCGCTGGTCCGGAAGCGTCGCGAAGAGCCTCGCGAAATTCCTGCCAGTTCTGTGCGCGTCCCATCCATTCGTAACTGTGGCTGAGCGCTCCGGGTTGGAGTGCCGTCCATTTCAGCGCGTATTGTCGCCCGGCCTCGCGGCGAACGATGGGGCCGTGGCGCGTCGAGATGACGTCGAAGACGAGATCAGGCCGTCCGCGTACCTTGATGCGCTCGCTGGTTACCGTGGCGTCGACGAATTTTCCGTTCACCAGGTATTGGCGCGGATTGTTCTGGTTGAATCGCTCCTGGTAGAGGTCCTGCACATCGGCGCCGTTATTTGAGAAGCCCCAGGCGATGCGGTCGTTGTGCCCGATCTGTACGAGCGGCTCGCCCGGAAGCGTGAAACCCTTCACGTTCCATCCGGGGGCCGTCAAATGGATCATGTACCAGATGGAAGGAATTGACAGATCCATGTGCGTGTCGTTGGCCAGCAACGGCTTCCCGGAAGCCGTGTGCGAGCCGTCGACCACCCAGTTGTTGCTGCCCAGGGCCTCGCGAGATTCCTCGGCGAATGATGTGAGGATTCCTTGAGCTTCACCCCACAGATCGGAGAACCCCTGCGCGGGAGAGGTGGCGCCTATTTCGGGAATTTGCTCACGGTTTGTCGCTGCCGGTTTTGTGGGGCGATTCGCGGGCTTGGGCTTGGATCCTGTTTCCGGTGGGGCCTCCGCTCCCACCACCACTCGATCGTCTGGAGAATCTTCCGCGAACATTTCTGCCAACCGGTCGGGGTCGACACGTGTGGAAATAATGTCTCGATTAATTTCCCGCGGCCAAACGGTGGTCAGTGACTCGTACATGTACCCGAGGATGAGCATGGAATCCGCGGGCGTCCAGGGCCGGGGATTGTAGTGAAGCAGAAAAAACTCCGCGGGGAGTCGATACTTGTGGCCGTCAATAAAACGGTTCACACCGCGCGCGTACGCTTCGAGAACGATGCGGCGATCGCCAGTGAGCGTTGTGGCCTCGCGCTCCGCGACGTGCCGCAACCCCAGCGTGCGAATCTGCTGGTCGATGGCCACGGTGCTGGGTCCAAATATTTCGGAAAGCTCGCCGGCGCCAAAACGACGCAGGATGTCCATCTGCCAGAGGCGGTCCTGCGCGGCCACGTACCCCTGCGCTTCCACGAGGTCCTCGAGAGAATTTGCGCGGATGTGAGGTACGCCCCAGTTGTCTCGATCCACCGTGACGGGCTGCGAAAGCCCTTCGAGTGGGACGGAACCATCCAGCTTTGGCTGCGCGCGATAGATCACCCACCCGGCGGTGACGGCGGCTCCTGAAATGAGCAGGGCAATGGCCAATAAAATATTCCGAAGCAGGCGCAAAGTGCGTCCTTTAGTAGCGTAAGCTTTAGCTTGCGTGCTTTTGACTTGGTCAGTAGTCCTAATTGCCAATGTCAAAGTCAAAGGCACGCAAGCTAAAGCTTACGCTACTAATTCAAATGAGACTGCGATCCTTAATGTCGAGATATTGATTCACCAAGGAACTCGACAGAACTCCGGGCATTAACTCGAGGGAAAGCACTCCCTGCTGCCGGAGCCGTCGAAGAAGAAGTTCCCGGCGCTGCACGATTTCGATCGCCGCCACGTAGCGAAACATTTCCTCTTCGGATTCGGGACGGCGCGCGGCGAGTTCATTCAAATCGGGCTGACCCACTGCCGCAAACAGTACAAGATGACGCCGCGTCATTTGCAGAGCGTACTCGACTACGTCCGGCGTGCTGGCGGTCTCGGCGAGATCGGTGATCCATACAATCAGGCTGCGGCGCTTTTGCTCGGAGAGCAATAGATGAGCCGCGCGGCCATGGTCGGCCTCATAGGGTTCGGGGCGGACGACGGCGAGAGCCTCCACGATCGAGCGAAGGTGGGATGCTCCACGATTGGCATTCAGATTTTGCTGGATCTGGCGGCCATAAGCGAGCAGGCCGACGCGATCGCCGGAATGCATGGCCACTTGTGCCAGGGCCAGCGCCGCATCCACGGCGTAATCCAGTTTGGATAATCGCAGGGAAGTTCCCGCCTGCACGATCTGCGCGCGCAGCAGGCGGCCCGCGTCGAGAACAATCCAAACCGACTGGCTGCGCTCGACCTGGAAGATGCGCGTGATCAGTTTTGAACGGCGCGCCGTCGCCGTCCAGCAAATGCTCCGGAGTTCGTCACCATTCCGGTACTCGCGAAGGCTTTCAAATTCACGACCCTGACCACGAAGCCGCTTACGCCTCTTTTCCATTTCGACCTGGCGCGTGCGGATCAGAAACAAAGTCTGCTGCCGGGCTTGCTCCAGATTGGGGACCACGCGCACGCTCCCTGAGTTGTCGGCGACAGCCCAGCGCTCGGCCAAGCCAAGAGTGCTCTGATAGCGAAGGTATGTCTTGCCCAAAGTCATGTCCCCGCGCTGCGATGGCAAGATGGCGTATGCGGCACGTGCGGCGCGGCCCGGCGCAGCGTGGAACTCGACTGTGGGAGGCTCCAGCCGCAATGCGCGAGGCGTTTCGTCCGTCACGCGCGCCTTCACAACGCGCCGGCCGTGATTTTGCAATTCCAGCGAGACGCTGGATGCCACGCTCAGAGAAGGCGGCGAATGCCAGACGCGAATCACTTCAAGATCACCGGGTTTCGGCAATTGGATCAAGTCCCAGAACCACAGCAACAAGAACACGCCATCCCACGCAAACATTCCCGCGATCAGCCGCGGTGACCACGCGGCGGGGACGACCCAGATCAGCCCCAGCGCGAGTGCAATAAAGAATCTGGTGCCGAAACCAATCCCGGACCAACCGTTCGCCCGCGCATGTGCGGACTTGGTCGGCGGAACTAAGGTCGGTATGGGCGCCGGGAGGGGCGTTGGGACAGCGCTCACTTCGGGACCTCGACGGCCGACAGAACTTCCGCGACGACCGAATCCGCCGTGAGGCCTTCGAGATCGGCCTCTGGCTTCAGCAATAGGCGGTGCCTGAGGACAGCCGGCGCAGCAGCCTTAATGTCGTCCGGAATCAGGAAATCGCGCCCTTCCATCCCCGCAAGTGTGCGCGCGACAAAGAACAGACCGATGGCGGCGCGGGGACTTGCGCCCAGCGACAGCGCGGGCCAATCCCGCGTCCGGCGGATGAGCGAAACGATGTATTGGTATAGTGCAGGCTCGACACGAACGTGAGCGACTTCGGCGCGTGCTGCGGCAAGAAGGGCAGGGTCGATCGGATCGAGGGGAACTTGATCGAGCAAGTGCGGGTCGGTGATGTCTTCGTACCGCTTCAGTATGGCGGCCTCCTCTTCCGCGTTTGGATAGGCAATGCGAATTTTCAGCAGGAAGCGGTCGAGTTGCGCCTCGGGCAGCGGATAGGTGCCCTCGAACTCGATCGGATTTTGCGTGGCAAAGACCGTGAAATTGGGGCCGAGCGGATGGCGGATTCCGTCAATGGTCGCCTGGCGTTCTTCCATTGCTTCGAGCAGCGCGGCCTGCGTGCGCGCGGTGGTGCGATTGATTTCATCGACCAGCAGCAGATCAGTGAAAATCGGCCCGCGATGTAGGGAAAAAGAACTGGTGGCCAGGTTGAAGACATTGGTTCCGATGACGTCGGCGGGCATCAAGTCTGCGGTGCACTGGACGCGCTGAAATCCGAGTCCGCAAATGCGCGCCAGCGTCTTGACCGTCAGCGTCTTAGCCAGGCCGGGGACGCCTTCGAGTAAGGCGTGGCCTCCGCAGACCAGGACGATCAAAAGCTGGTCGATGACTTCGCGCTGCCCAATGATGACCTTCGATAGCTCGGTGCGAATGTGCGTGCTGAGGCGTGCGAGATTTTCCACTTAGCGTTTCTCCTCGGGGTTGCGCGTCTTCAGTCCGAATAAAACCTCATAATGCTCGAGCGCCTGAACGATTTTGAGTGCGTCCGGGCCGGCAAGTTCTCCCGCGTGACTGGCCATCTCCGCGCGTTGCAAGGTATCAAAGAGCCCGGGTTGCCGCCAGCCCAGGCGCTCGCGCACGGCGGCGTCCAGTTGCATGTTGGAAATCGAAGAGGCCAATGCCAGCCGCCGCGTCAGGTTCGTGCGGAAGCGACCGTACGTCACACGCACCGCGGCCGGGCCGGCTTTTGCGCGACGGTACAAATCTCCCAACGTATCCGCAAATTCCAGCGGCGAAAGCCGGGAAACTACCATCGGAGCGTAGAGCGGACCGCTTCGTCGGCCAAACGCCAGAAATATAAACATGACAATCACAGTCAGTTGAAAAATGGCCCACGGCACGGGAGTCTCGTCAAAATAATCCCAGAGAGAGCCACGATAACCGTGGAAATATTCATCCCAAAGGACTGTCGTCCGCCCCGGAGCAGCACCGGGCCGCGCGGCCTGAATGCAGTTCAAAAAGAATGCCAGGTTGCCGGGCCGCGAAATCCCTGAATTGGTTAGCGGAGTGGGGGCAGCCCACCAGAGGATGCGCCCTTTTTCCAGTCGCCAAGTGACCACGACCGGCGCGTCTTTCTCCCCATAGAGTGGGACTTGGGTGCCTTCAGAAGTAACCCAACGATTGTTCGCGAACAGTGTGATCTCCGAAACACCGCGAGTGAACGGGCTGGGCGCGAGGGCCTGAAATTGTTCACCTGTCAGATTCGGTCTCCTCAACGCGGGAGGGGTAACGGCACCACTTTCGAGGAACAGAAATGGAAGATTGCCGGCGTAAATAATCCATCCGCCCGAGCGCGCAAATTGCAGCAAGGCTTCGCGCTCAGCTTTCTCAGGGAAATTGGATGGCCCCGCTAGAATAAGAATTTGTCCCTGCGGATTAAGGGGCAATTCGGTTGGGGATTTTTCCCAACGTTGCGAGCGGTAGCCAAGTTCCTGAAGAAGCAGGTAGGCAGCCTGAGCGCCGTTGTTGGCGGTGGAATATGTGGAGGGAACTCCCTGGCCCTCGGCATCATTCGGCGGAGGAGCAAAGGCGATCGTGGCGAAGATCAACAAGAGCAAAAGCGAGCCCGCGATCAGCAGCAGCTTGCGGTCACCGGGGTCTAGGGTAGATGGCATCCCAAAACCTCCAGTTGGGCCAGCGAGTCGCGGAAATCAGTCTCGGTGGCGATGTGGTAGCCGTACCAGATTTTCTCAACCCGCGACGTCATCATGGAAAGCGCCTGATAACGTGTCGCCTGCGTTTCGGAAACCAGGAGCTTGGCTTTCGACAGCGTGCGCAGGCACTCACGCGGAGTTTTGGCGCGGTCGGGGGATAGTGCTCCGATCTCTTCCAGGTGAGCGATACCCGCCCAATACGCGCAATGAATGGCCAAGCGGTAGTCGCCCTGCGCGGCAGCCGCGCGTGAAGCGTAGACCCACTGCTGCCAGGAGCGCACAGGAATCCCTGCGGACTCCATCGCGATTTCTTCAAGTCGCGCGGCGCGAAACCATCGTCGAAAAATCCAATAGGAAATCAGGATGGCTGCGGCGCAAACGCCGATCCAGAGAAGGATTTCGCCAAAGGATTTCTGCCCGCCGATGCGACTCAAAAGGCGGAACAACGCGTCCGCAATCATTGCATTGATCCGCTCACGGAAGCGGTCCCACCAGCTCTGCTGCCTTCTGTTTGTAAATTCAGGCCGGGCAAGAATCCGGGCGAGTCTGGCTCGCGCGTCGGATTGTTCCTCAGGCGGCAGACCGGAAAGGGAATTCGCCTCGGCGGCAAGGGCGTCCAGGAAATCGCGGGCCTGGTTAAGCTGTTGTTCCCGGAGGGCAGAGTTATTTTCGGCTTGAGTCAACCGCGAGGCGAAAGGAGACGTGGGCACACTGTATAGCTGCTCGCCAGCTCTAACCGTCCATGCGTCAGGAAGGGAGTCGCGAAAGGCGTGAAGCGCGGCCGGAGACTTCCGAGCAGTCTCCAGCTCGGATTTCAGCCGGCCAAGTTCGCCAGCGAACGAAACAGGATCGAATGATTCAACAGGGGCCGCGGGCCGCGGCGTTTCTTTCCCCAAGAGGGGCAATCCTCGCGCGAGAAGAAAAAGAAAGACCAAAACAGCCGCGCGGATCCTGCAGGTGCTCGAAGAGGAGTCGGGCAACCGGCGGCGCGGTTCAGGAAGCATCTCGTCCAAACATGGAGGGCACACCGCCGCTAACCGGGGGAGGGAAGGGAGCGCCGCCAATCGCTTGCATCATCATCTGCAGATCGAACGCTTCTTTGCGTACACGCAAGTCATAATAAAACAGGGCAAAGCCAATTGTACTGACGGGAGTAATGAGAACACTTCCGATAAAGCTTCCCGTTTGCATTAAGACCATCCAGATGGTCACGAGCTGCGGTTGTTTGGCATAGACCGCAATGAGGATCCCGAAGGGAAGTTGTAATACGGCGATTACTCCCCAAGCCATGGCAAGGTAAAGCAAATAAATCATGAAGGCCCGCCCGGCAAAGTCTTTGGTAAGCTCAAAACTTCGACGAATGGCTTCGGACGCCCCTATGTCTTCCAGGAGCGCTGCCGCTGTCGCGACGCAGATGCGGCAGGCGAGGTAAATTCCGGGAATGATCAACAGAATGAAACCGCCCACCATGATGAGCCCGCTCAAAAACAAGACACCGAAAATAGTCCCGGCGTGGCCACGGACACGGCGAAGGGAGGCGCGGATGGAAGTGTCATGCCCCATGTAAATTTCTGATACCGCGAAGACACTTGCTCCGACTGAAAACAGGAACGCAATGAAGCCTGCCAGAACTAAAACGAGGGCAATGATCCCGCCGCCAAGTAGCGCTGTTCCGAAGTTCGCGGGTGGCAATCGCCCGGCACCCGGGAAACCTGGACCGCCCAAACGGAGTCTAGTTAGCAAGGTGGACCCTAGATTGATGACAAAGAACAGGGAATAGGGAATCGCCGCGATTCCGATAAATAAAAAGAAATGCCGCCGGTAAAGAAAAAACGTGCGGTCGAGCAATTCGCCGAGACTTAGTGGCCGGAGGTCAAGTGTCGCCATGGTGCCTCCTCGCGCCCGCGGGCGTCCCAAAGTGGGTGTACTCTAACAAGAATTGGCTAGGAATAAAATGGTCGTCGTGATACAAGAGCCCCAAAGAACAGGGTGGTGGGCATTGCAGTTTGCACAGCCAGTCCGAAAAAAAGTTGCGGTATCGGTCGTTCAGCGGGTTGAGCGTCTTCTTTAAGAAGGGAGCGAAGCCCATGCGCGTACTGTTGGTGGAAGATGAACGTCGGTTGGCGGATAACATCGCACGTTCCATGCGGGAAAGTGCTGGTTATGCCGTGGACATTGCGGGGGACGGCCAGCAAGGATTATACCTTGCGGAATCCTGCCCATACGATCTAGTCGTGCTCGACCTCATGTTACCGAAATTGGACGGCCACGGCATGCTGACCCGTTTTCGAGAGCGGGGTCACGCGGCACCCGTGCTGATCCTAAGCGCGCGGGATCAAAAACAATCGATCGTCCGGATGCTGAATGCAGGAGCGGACGACTATGTTTCAAAACCATTCGACCTGGGAGAATTACTGGCTCGTGCCAAGGCGCTGGTACGGCGTGGCGCGGGACAGCGCGCGCCGGTGATCTGTGTCGGCGACCTCCAACTGGATACCGTGGAACGCTCCGTTCGCCGGGGAGAGCATGAAATTGGCCTGGCGCCCATGGAATACCGGGTCCTGGAATATCTGGCGCACCATCCGCGTACGGTGGTTTCCAAAACGGAATTGCTGGAACACCTGTATGATTACAACTGGGAAAAATTCAGCAATGTCATTGAAGTATATGTTTCCGGTTTGCGGCGCAAGCTGGATGCTTCCTATCCAGTGAAATTGATCCACACCGTCCGCGGTCATGGGTATGTGTTGCGCCCAGGGCACTAGCGGAGACAAGAGCAGGTTGGGCCCATGGGTATCCTGACGAACGTCACTCCGGCCGATGGTGGCGACCGAGAACATCCGACCGGAGAAAAGATAGCTTCTGGAAGCACACCTGTTGAATTGGATTCCTCGCCAGTTAAAACATTTTCGCTGACCAGACGCATCATTGCGGCTGTGCTTGCCTGCCAGGTGTTGCTCGCGGTCGGACTTGCTCTGGTGGCCGTGCTTTACGCACGAGAGCAGCTTCGTGGAACATTCAATACTGCTCTCACCGGTGATGCCGTCAGCACGCTAGCGGGGGTGCGGTACACCGAAACCAAGCCCCCCGTTCTGGAGTACGACGACTCGTACGAGGCGCCCCCCGCCAATCCAGCCCAAAAGAACCTGTATGAGGTTCGTGGGGCCGACGGGAGACTGATCGTGCGATCTCCCGGATGGGATCGCGTTCCTCCCGAGGTGGCGGAGTCTGGTGAACGGTACGTCGATTTCACTTTTTCGGGGATTCCTTATCGGGCCGTTATTTTGCGGAATACCCCGGTGCTCGATCGAGAGGAAGATACGCCACCCGGAGAACGTCACATTGACTTTCGCTTCTTCCCTGGCGGACAACCAGCACCGCCTGGCCATCCTCGTTCTTTCTGTAGGTGGGACCAGTTTATTGCTCCTTCTTTTGTCGAATTGGCTGGCAATTACCAGTGTGCACCGCGGACTGGAACCCTTGCACGACCTGGCGGATCAGGCCAGTCTCATCTCCGTGCAACACTGGGATTTTCGCCCATCGTCCCGCTCCAAACTGGCGAGTGAGCTTTCACCGCTGGCGCAGGCCATTGAAACCGTGCTGGCGCGCCTCAAGGAATCTTTCCGCCGCCAACGCGATTTTACCAACGACGCCGCCCATGAGTTGAAGACTTCCGTGGCGATCGTCAAATCCACCTTGCAATCGCTGCTTCATCGGCCACGAACGCAGAGGGACTACGAGCTTGGGCTCGAAGGATTGCTGGAAGACTGCGGCCGTCTGGAGGATTTGCTGGATCGGATGCTGCGTTTGGCGCGCATCGACCAATATCCCGTGAACGGCGCGCCACGGAAATTGGCCATTACGGAATTGACGTCCACGTGTGAAGCCGCCATCGCGCGGATGAGCACAATGGCAGAGCAGCGCGGGATTACCCTGGAGTTTGATGGTCCCGTTGCTGTATCCCTGCGCGCAGACCCGGAGGATCTGGAACTCATCTGGATCAACCTGATCGAGAACGCCGTGCAATATAGTCCCGCTGCCTCGACGGTGAAGATTCGGGTGCAACCAGAAGGCACGGCGATGACGGAGGTCACCGTGTCGGATTCCGGTCCCGGTATTCCTCCCCAGGAATTGGCTCATATTTTTGAGCGATTCCATCGCGGTGATCCATCGCGATCCCGCTCAACCGGAGGGTTCGGATTAGGACTGGCCATCTGCAAGGCCCTGGTGGACGCCTATGGGGGAAAGATTGAGGTTTACAATCTTCCCGGTCACGGGGCCGAGGTGCGTGTACTTTTGCCAATATAGAAGTAAGAAACAGCTTGCGCGCAGTTGTGCCGCTGCGTAAGATACCCGCGGGTTTGGAGGGTGTGCAACCAGTGCCAAAGGAAAAACCGAAAGTCAATATTGGGGAAGTGATCCGCAGTTACCGTGGGCAGCGAGGGCTTTCGCAGGGCGATATCGAACGGCGAACTGGCTTACTGCGCTGCTACCTTTCACGCGTTGAAAACGGCCATACCGTGCCGTCACTGGAAACCCTGGCGAAGATTGCCGAAGCCATGGAAATTGCCCTGGCCGATTTTTTCCCGGGTGCGGAAACCCCGCGTGACCGCGACACCCAAAAAATGCTGGGCGAACTTTCCGAAGATGAAATCCGCTTTCTTTCAGAAATCAAGAAATACAGCACCACGTTGTCCGACGGCGATAAACGCCTGGTTCTGGCCATGATTCGCAAGATGGCTACAGTGATCCCACCTCCCACGCGCAAAGTTCCAGCACGACGCTCGGCGTATTGAGTAGCACATGTCTGCCTGCCGCAGGTGGGCTTTAGCTTGTGTGGGTTTGACTACAAGCACACTAACTTTGGAAAAGAAAAAGCACGCAAACTGAAGTTCGCGCTACCTGGAGGCGACGCAGGTCACTGCGCGTTTTCCGTGCCCGCCGCATGGGGGCTCTTGGTGAGTGCGGGCTGTCCCTTCATTAAACTTCCTACCACTTCCGTGAGTGTCGTGCCGCACTGCGTCCACAAACGGCGTTTCAAGCCACAGTAGTCCTGAGACCCGCCGAACAGGTCTGCCATTAGCACTCGGAACGTCGGGCTGCGGCCGATAAATTGAATCATGCGCGTCGCCACCGCACCGCCCAGAAAACGCCCGCGATAGAACCTGCGCGCAATCCGCGTCGCGAATTCCAAGTCGGCGGAAAATGCCTTGCGAATTCGGGAGGGATACTCGGCGGGTTTATCGGCAATCAGCGCCTCGGCCAACAAGTCCCCCGAGCGCAACGCATAATAAAGACCTTCTCCCGTGATGGGATCTACCCACGCGGCCGCATCTCCGGCCAGCGCCCAGTTGCTTCCTACGACCCGGCGTGAAGCAAGCGTTTGCTTCTGCGGAGAAGGCAGAACATGGCTATAGAAGCTGGCGCCTTCACGGGGAATTTTTTCGTCGGCCATGAACGCATGCAGGTGCCGTCGAAGCTCCTGGCTGGTGTGGCGCGCCATGCTGCCGCAGATTCCCACCGAAAGATGATCGCAACGCGGGAACGACCAAAGGTACCCCTCGAAGTGGCGGAGGAATTTCACGCTGATCCCGTCCGCCTGCGCAGGAACGAAATAGCCAAGGGTCATCTCCAGGTCGTTACGAGACAAGGGCCGCGTATTCGGGAACAGGGAATTGCGCGCGCCCGCGGCGATGACCACGAAGTCCGCTTCCTCACGAGTCTCGCCGATGGACAGTACTGGCGCGCTCGCCTTCCGTTTTGATCTGATTCACGCGGGAACGAACGACGCGGCAGCCCGCGGCTTCGGCGCGATCCAGGAGCAGCCCGTTCAGCACAGCCCGCGAGTAGATGACGATGGGGTGGTCGAGTTCCAGGTGTGCGCGATGACCTTTGCTGGAGATTAACTCCACAGTGCGAATCAATTTTTTGGGATGTGGACCGGTGAGCAGGAACGGATAAGCTGCGATGGCCTTGTGTGTGAGGCCCCCGCCACAGGGTTTTTCCCAGGCAAGGTGCTCGTCGTAAATCGTGACGCTCAGTCCAGCCCTTGCCAGTCGTTCCCCGCACATGGCGCCGGCCGGCCCACCACCCACGATCGCGATATCACGCATCGAAACGCCTCGATGAAAAGGGCAGAGCCTGGCACACGACCTGGCGCTGGGAAAGAAGATTCAAGTCTACAGACAAAAAGTCCTCGGTTATGAACCCGGCTGCGAGTATAGCAGAAAAGTTCCCTGTGGCTTCATTTCCGTCCGGTGGATTGTGTCAACTGGATCATCCGCGAAATGAAAAATGACTGTTCCTAATGGTTGGGAATCTCGACGGCGGCTGTGATCACGCAGATCCACAGCAATATCTCTGTCAGCCCGGCAAATTTGGCGATCCCCGGAGTGTCTGATGTTTTTCCCCATACGCGCGCGCGGTACTGCACAAAGATATGCGTCAGAAGCGCAAGCGGAACCAAAAAGCCCAGCTTCCATCGAAACGCGATATTGACGATGAACGCGGTGGCGCTTGAAGAGAACAGGAGAAATCCACCCAGCAGGACAATGCAGAAGCCAGTCCAGTTCCAGGCGAACAAATCATTTGCAAGTTCCGCAGCCGTCTCCCGGCTTTTTCCCACTCCGAGCAGGCGCAAATCCAGGGCAAAATTCGTTCCCAACCAGATCGAGAGTCCCGTGAAATGGATCAGTTGGATAAAGGGGTAGACCCATAGCGACGTGCGAACTCCTTGCCCCCAGAACGTGCCTTCCAGCCATTTGGCAAAAACTTGTAGCAGTCCGTACATTTAGCGGTGCCCCCTTGTGTTTCCAATTTGTGTCTTCAGGCCTGGTCCGAGATACGGTATCGCTGCTGTAAAGCCTAGCCGAGTCCTTCCATGGACGGTATTTCCGATGCGCTTAATATTGTGAGAATCCAAAACAATAAGGAAAATACAGCGATAACTTTTGCATATGTCGGAATTTTCGCCGCCTTCGCCCATAGAGGCACAAACACCTGGACGATCACCACAAAAATCACGGACACCGCGATCATTGCCAATTTAATGTGAAAAATACGGTCCGGCGCCCAATCCCCCGCGTCGGTCAAAAACATCAGGAACCCGGAAGCCACCGCGAGCGCAAAGCCGGTCCAGGCCCACGGGAAAAGAAAGTCCGCAAGTTCCGTGAGGCCACGTTTGCGCGCCGCGACGCCCATGACTCGCAGGTCCACGACAGCGACCGATCCGATGAACCAAAACATGGTCAGGTAATGAATCACCGAAACAGTGATGTACATCCAACCTGTCATGCTCAACGTCTGCACCCAGTGCCATTGCTCTATGGATTCCCACATCCTGCTGCCTCCCGGTGTAACGTTTCACTGAGAATGGTGTTTGGCCCCGGTCCCGCGGGCGCCCACGGACTCACGAGTCGCCACATTATCACGGACCACAAGCAAATGATGACATGAATTAATTGAAACACCATATGCCGGATCGCGCCTAAAAGATGTGAGCTGGATCACAATGGGCATCAACTTTTCGTAAAATCCAAATTATTTGTTCGGCCCGCGAGAACAGATGGACCTGCTGGAACAGGAGTATCGCCGCGCATGATAATATGAATAGGAACTAGAGCGGGGAGTTGCCAGGCAGTCCGCCACAACCATGGGAAAAATCGTTTCGCAAGACGAGCTTATCCGGCTCACTGCGGATGAAAAGAGGCGCGGGCGGCGCGTCGTATTCACCAACGGCTGCTTCGACCTGTTGCACCCGGGCCACGTGCGGTGCCTGACGGAGGCGCGCGCCCTCGGGGATGTGCTGGTCGTGGCTGTCAATAGCGATCGCAGCGTTCGAGGGAACAAGGGACCCGAGCGCCCGCTGGTGCCGCAGCAGGATCGCGCCGAGGTGCTGGCCGCCCTTTCTTCTGTAGATTACGTGACGATTTTCGATGAACCCACCCCGCGCGAACTTATCTCCCGCGTTCTTCCCAACGTTCTCGTAAAGGGCGCGGACTGGGCACTGGACGAAGTCGCTGGACGCGTGGAAGTGGAAGCATCTGGCGGGCGCGTGATTTCCATACCCCTCGCAAAGGGATATTCCACCACGAGTCTGGTTCAAAAAATTCGAAACGCAGCCACTTCCAGCGATGCGGATCACCGCCGCTCTTGATCCGCGCTCTGAAACATAGTCTGCTAATCCTATGATCCTGCCTTCTGTTTCGGAAACCTTGGCGTCGGTCAGCCGGCATCCCGCGCTGGAGTCTGCGATTTCGGCGCTCCGTCAGGGGACGACCCGCGAACGCCTGGTGGGTCTCACAGACACAGCCAAAGCGCTGATCGCGGGACAGGTCGCCGCCGAACTTCGCCGCCCCACCGTCGTGCTGGTGTCTTCAGGGACGCGGGCGGAGACGCTCGCGGCATCCTTGCGATTCTTCTACAGCGCCCTCGCCGGGCAAGAGGCTACCGAGGTAGCAATCCTGCCGGCCATCGACGCGTTCCCCTGGCAGGAGGTCCCTCCTCACGCGGAAATTCTCGAAACACGCGCGGTAACTTTGTGGCGATACGCCACGGGACAGATTCGCGTGGTGGTTGCCCCCATCGCCGCCGCGCGCATGCGGCTTGCCGATGCGACTTTCTACGCGGGACAAGCGCGAACGCTGGTGCGTGACGGAAATGTATCCCTCGACGACCTGGTTTCGCATCTCCGGGCGGTTGGCTATGAACTCCACGATATGGTGGAGATGCCGGGTCAATTCACGGTTCGCGGGGGAATCTTTGACGTATTCCCCGCGGAGGCGGATCGTCCCGTGCGCGTGGAATTATTTGGCGATTCCGTCGAATCGCTGCGTGAGTTTGACCCCAACACACAGCGTTCCGTTCGTCCCATCGAACGAGTAACGTTCCCGCCGCTTCTGGAACATTCCTTTGACGGGATTCGATTTGGAAACGGAAATTCCCCGAAACAGAAGTTCACTCCCTTGGAGCACTCCCTGCTCGATTTGCACGAAGATACCGTGGTCCTGCTCGATGAGCCGGATGCAATCGAAGAAGCAGCGCGCGAATTCCTGGAAAGCGCCGAGGAAAGTTTTCACGCTGCCGCCGAGGAGACGGCCGGTGAAGTGTCGTCATATTTTTTCAGCGCGGATTGGGATGAGCATCTATCGCGTCACGCGCGATTGGAACTCGATCAACTTGGCATTGCACGGGAAGATCGAGATGGAATTGAAACGCACACGATTCAAACACAGTCTGCCCCACGCTTTCACGGCAATGTGCCTGCCTTTATGGCCGAAACGAGAGCGCGCATCGCGGCAGGGGAGCGCGTCCTCCTGGCCGCCGGTAATCTAGGCGAACTCGAACGCTACGTGGACCTTTGCCATGAATATGAGGTTCCATACCGCCTCGGAGAGATCGAAGAAAGCGCCACCGGGTCGCGACTTGCGGAAGACTCCACGGCGGGCAGTGTTCCCGCAATCGTGCTGTGCCGCGCCCCATTTTCCGACGGTGTGATTTTCCCGGACGCCCACCTTGTAATTTTCGGAACCGGTGATCTGTTTGAAACGATGCCCGCTGGCGCGTCTACGCGGCGGCGGCCAAAGACCGCCAGTTTTTTCAGTGATTTTTCGGAATTAAAGCCCGGGGATTACGTCGTCCACGTCGATCACGGGATCGGCCAGTTCGAGGGATTGCACCAAATTGAGAACGGCGGCGCCCGCGGCGAATTTATGCGCTTGCGCTACGCGGATGATTCGCGCCTTTATGTGCCGCTGGAGCGCCTGGATCTGGTGCAGAGCTACCGTGCCGTCGAGGGAGCCAAGCCCGTTCTCGATAAGCTGGGCGGAACAACCTGGACAGCGCGCAAGGCGCGCGTCCGGAAGTCGGTCGAGGATATGGCCGACAAGTTGTTGAAACTCTATGCCGAACGCAAGGCCGGGCAGGGCTTCGCATTTTCTCCTGATAGCGCTTTCATGCGGGAATTTGAAGACGCATTTGAGTTTGACGAGACACCGGACCAGGCCATTGCCATTGCGGATGTCAAACGCGACATGGAGCGTCCCCAGCCCATGGATCGGCTCCTCTGCGGGGATGTGGGCTATGGCAAAACCGAAGTCGCCATGCGGGCAACATTCAAGGCGGTCTGCGACTCGAAGCAGGTCGCCGTGCTCGCTCCAACCACCGTGCTGGCGTTCCAACATTTTGAAACATTCCGGCGGCGCTTCGCGGCGTTCCCAGTAAAAGTCGACATGCTCAGCCGGTTTCGCACCAAGCGCGAGCAGAAGGAAGTCCTGGCGCGCGTCGAAACCGGTGAGCTGGACATCGTCATCGGCACGCACAGGCTGCTCTCCCGTGACGTCAAATTTCATGACCTCGGACTGCTGATCGTCGATGAAGAACAACGATTTGGCGTCGCGCACAAGGAACGCCTGAAAGAGCTGAAGCACAACGTCGATGTCTTGACGCTTTCCGCCACGCCCATTCCGCGCACCATGAACATGTCGCTGGTCGGGCTGCGCGACATGAGTGTGATAGAGACGCCCCCGAAGGACCGCCTGGCCATTCAGACGGTGGTCGCCCCATTTTCGGAATCGCTGGTCCGCCGCGCCATCGAAGAGGAATTGGCACGCCACGGGCAGGTGTTTCTGGTGCACAACCGCGTGGAAACGATTTATTCTCTCGCCGATCTTGTCACTAAGCTGGTTCCCAAAGCGCGCGTGGTGGTGGGACACGGGCAGATGGATGAGAGGGAACTGGAATCCGTGATGCTCAAATTCGTGCGCGGCGATGCTGACGTCCTCGTCTCGACCACGATCGTCGAAAACGGTTTAGATATTCCCCACGCCAACACCATTCTTATCAATCGTGCGGACCGCTTCGGACTTTCTGAGTTGTATCAGCTCCGTGGCCGCGTGGGGCGGTCGAACCAGCACGCTTACGCCTACCTGATGGTTCCCGAAGACGTCTCCCTGACGCCGCTGGCCACGCGAAGGCTCGCGGCTCTCAAGGAGTTCAGCGCGTTGGGAGCAGGGTTCCGCGTTGCCGCCCTCGACCTCGAACTTCGCGGCGCCGGGAACTTGCTGGGCGGGCAGCAGCACGGGCATATCAACGCCATCGGCTTCGATCTGTACTGCCAGATGATGGAGCGCGCGGTGGCTGCCCTGAAGGGGGAAGAGGTCAAGCCCGAAATGCGCTCCACGATCAACCTCGGGCTCGATATTCGCATCCCACAGGAGTACATCCCCAACGAAAATTTGCGCTTGAGGACGTATAAGCGCATCGCTGGCATCATGAATGAAACCGAACGGGAAGAGGTCAACAGCGAACTCGCGGACCGCTTTGGGCCGCCGCCTCCCGCAGTGGGTAACCTTCTCGATTATGCGCTGCTCAAGGGCCTGGCGGAGGGGCTGCTGGTTTCTTCGATCGAGAGGCGGGCCAACGAAGTGGCCATCAAATTTTACCCGGAAACTCCGTTGTCGCCGGAAAAGCTGGTCGGCTTGATCCGCTCCAAGGGAGAAGGATTGCGCCTCGATCCCAGCGGTACTCTTTGGATGCGCATCGAGCGACGCGGGCGAATTGCGGAAAGCGTCAGAAACGTATTGCTTCCTTTGGAAATGAAGAGATAAACTGTGAACCTGCGAGATTCCTATGAAAACAAGCAAATGGATGATTTTGCCTCTCTTATTTGCAGCTCCCGTGCTGTATGCACAGTCGAAATCCGTCGTCGTCGAGGAAGTCGTTGCGCGCGTGAATAACGACGTCATCACCCAGGAAGATTTGGCGAAAGCGCGCGACGCCGTGCAAGGCGAAGTGCAGGAGGAATGTCGGGGGTGCACTCCGGAGCAAATTCAACAGCAAGTGGCGACCAAGGACAAGAACGTACTGCGGGATTTGATCGATCAGTCCTTGCTCGTGCAGCGCGCCAAGGATGACGGCATCAACGTCGACACCGATGTCGTCAAGCGTTTGGATGCGATCCGCCAACAGGCCAAACTCCCCACCATGGAAGCCTTGGAATCCGAGGTCAATAAGTCGGGGCAGAGTTATGAGGACTTCAAGGGCAATATCAGGGACCAGTTACTCGAACAGGAAATAATTCGCAAGGAAGTCGGGTCCAGGATTGTGACCAGTCACGAAGACGTCGAAAAGTATTACAACGAACACAAGAGTGACTTCGTTCGCCCGGAAATGGTCGTGCTGAGCGAAATATTCGTTTCCACAGAAGGAAAACCCGAGGCTGATATCCCGGCCTTGCGGAAAAAAGCCGAAGGTTTGCGTGATCGTGTGCTCAAGAGCGGCGACGATTTTGGCGAAATGGCCAAGCATTTTTCGGACAGTTCCACCGCGCAGCAATCGGGCGAGCTCGGCTCTTTTGAGAGGTCGCGGCTCGACCCAGCCATCGCAGAGAAAGTATTTGCGCTCAAGCGCGGGCAAATGACGGATGTCATCCAGACCAAGACAGGGTTTGAGATATTGCAGGTCCGCGAACGCTACGACGCTGGCCAGCAACCGCTCGACAAAGTTGAACCGGAAATCACCAATCGGCTCTATGACCAACAGATGGAGCCGGCCATGCGCAAATACCTCGAAACGTTGCGCCAAGACAGCTACGTGCAGATCAAGCCCGGGTATGTCGATACCGCTGCCGTGGAAAGCAACGACACCATCGAGGAAGTCTCCGCGACCTCCGATAAGGACGATGCGAAAAAGAAGCCCGGCCGGAAATTATTGATCGGCCCCAAAAAGAATCCCGGGACATGAAACAGGTTTTCGTTTCCCGCCTGCAACCTGACCAGAACATTACTTCCCACTTTCTTGTCTGTGAAAAAGAAATCCGCGCCACGCGCGAAGGGAAATCCTACCTGCGTCTCGAGCTGGGTGATTCCACGGGTAGGGTCGAGGCGCGCATGTGGGAGGGCTTCGACCAGTCCGCGGCTACCTTTGGGCGCGACGATTTCGTGAAGGTACAGGCGCGCGTCGAAAATTACCGCAACAAGATCCAGCTAGCCATCGAAAAAATCCGCCGCGCCGAGGAAAGTGAAGTGGATGTCGCGGATTTCTTCCCGCACACACCCGAGGATGTCGAGCAGTTGTATGCAAAATTGCTGGAAGTGGTGGCTTCCGTTGGCGATCCCTGGCTGAGGAAACTTCTCGAGAGCGTGGTACGCGATCCAGAAATTGTTCCGCGCCTGAAGCGCGCCCCCGCCGCCAAGGTCATGCATCATGCGTATTTCGGCGGGCTGCTCGAACACGTCATCAGCCTGTGCGGCCTGTGCCGCGTGGTCCTGACGCATTATCCGGAAGCGGACGCGGATCTTCTATTGACCGGCGCCGTGCTTCACGACATTGGGAAGCTTGACGAATTGAGCTACGAGCGTTCTCTTGGATATACCGATGAGGGGCAGCTTCTCGGGCACATCATGATCGAGTACGAATTCGTCTCCAGGAAAATCGACGCCATCGAAGGATTCCCCGAGCCCTTGAAGGTGCTCGTGCAGCACATGTTGATCGCTCATCACGGACAATATGAATTCGGCTCGCCGAAGCTACCGATGTTTCGCGAGGCCCTTATGCTGCATTATCTGGATGACCTCGATTCCAAAATGGCCGCCGTCCGGGCCGCGCTCGATTCCCCCGCCGGGGAAGGCAATTGGACAGCGTATAATGGTGCGCTGGAGCGTAGGATTCTTCGCGGGGATCAGTTTCGACACGCGGCGGACGAAGGCTCAGCGAAAAATGCTGCGGCCGCGTCTTCGACCGGACACACTAGCAGTTCAACAGGGAAGCAGGATGGGAAGAAGTAGAAATATGGAGCACGGCGAGTCATCCATTGACGATACGCATGCAGCGGTTCGCGGCCCCGGCCCGCGGCATTCCATTCTCGATCTCGCGCCGCTCGAACTGGAATGCTTGAGCGCGCTTTGGCCGATGGGTGAAGGGACGGTTCGCGACATCCACGGACAATTGACCGGAGCGCGGGCACGAGCCTACACCACGGTCCTTACGATTATGGACCGGTTGGCGCATAAAGGGATTGTCACGCGCCGCAAAGTGGGACGCGCCTACTGGTATCGCGCGAACCTGAGCGCCGATGAAGCGCGCCTCAAAGCCGTGGAGAAAATCGTAGCGGGATTTTTTGCCGGTTCTGCCCAGGCGCTGGCCGCGCATCTGGCGGCCCAGGGAGAAACGGCCCGGCCTTCAGCGCCTGCTGCCAACGCGGTCGTTGCCACCCGCGCAAACTCGGATCAATTATCAGAACCGCAGGGACTCGATGAAACGCTATTGTAAATAAAATGTTACCCGCAAAATTCACAATTCGGGATAAGTCGATTTCCCCCGCCACGGTCCTGGCTCCCATGGCTGGCGTAACGGACACTGTCTTCCGGCGCATGATTCGCGGGCTGGGGGGCTGCGGCCTGATCATGACGGAATTTACCAGCGCCGAATGCATCACGCGAAACGCGGCGCGAACGTCACGCTATCTATTTTTCGAGCCTGACGAACATCCCATCACCGGCCAGTTGTTTGGCGCGGACCCGCAGGTCATGGCGCGCGCGGCTGGGATGGTCGAGCAACTCGGATTCGACATCGTGGACATTAATCTGGGCTGCCCGGCAAAAAAAGTGATCAAATGCGGCGGCTCGGGTTTGCTGCGTGATTTGAAAGCGCTCGAGCAGGTTTTGCGAGCGGTGCGCCAGGCAGTGAGCATTCCCCTGACCATAAAAATCCGCGCCGGATGGGACGATTGCAGCATCGTCGCGGTGGATGTCGCGCGCATGGCCGAACAAATCGGCATTGAAGCCATCGCCGTTCACCCGCGCACGCGCCTGCAAGGATATACCGGGCGGGCCGATTGGAATATCATCCGGGACGTGAAGCAGTCTGTAAGCATGCCCGTGATCGGCAACGGCGACATCAACTCCCCGCAAGACGCCCTGCGCATGCTGCGGGAAACCGGGTGCGACGCGGTGATGATTGGCCGCGCCGCGTCGAATAATCCCTGGATCTTCCGCCAGATCTCCCAGTATGTCCGGACCGGATCATTTGAAGAGCCCAGCGACCTCGACAGGTACCGCCTGCTCTCCGCCTATTTCCGAAATCTTGTGGATACGGAATGGCCCGATGCGATCGGCAAAATGAAGCAATTCGCCTGCTACTTCACACATGGGGTTCCCAACGGAAGCTTGTTGCGCAGGGAGGTGCACACTTCGCGCACTTCCGCCGAGATTCTGGATCGAGTGGATTCGTTTTTTGCTAATGCCGTTAACGCAGGAGGAGTTTCATGACCGCAGCAAGCGCGACGACCCCCAGTCTCGAGCGCCGCCGGGAACGCAGAGTCCCGGTCAAACTTCCCATGCTGGTTCGCGGTACCGACAGCGCCGGGGAGTCGTTTGAAGAACATACCGCGAGCGAAAATCTGTGCCGTGGAGGCGCTGCCTTTGCCACACGCTACGCGGTCGAACTCGGCAGCAGGCTGGACATAAGCATTCCCGTGCCGCCGCCATCGGATTCCGAAGCGGAATTTTCGACCCAGGGCCGCATCGTCCACGTGGCCCCGGGAAAATCCGCGCGCGAACTCATCGTTGGTGTTGAATTCACAGGCCCGCGTTTTCATCGCATGTTTGTTTCGGAAGCGACTTCATAGCTGGCTGCCGCCAAGATCACCGTTCGAGGAGGAGTTGT
Source organism: Terriglobia bacterium (assembly GCA_963705015.1). Classification (GTDB taxonomy): domain Bacteria; phylum Acidobacteriota; class Terriglobia; order Acidiferrales; family UBA7541; genus Palsa-360. The sequence goes on along the minus strand of CAVPIN010000002.1, from coordinate 832,170 downwards.
TTGTAGGCTTCACGCTTCGCCAGACCGCGTTCCCGTGCAGCCTGTTTGAGGGCCGCTTTTCGGTCCAGCCCGGATTCGGTTTCGAGTTGCGCTACCCTTTGCTTCAGCGACAATGACAAATCCAGATTCTGTGGCACGGCTGCTCCTGGCCCGATCAGCAGGGTGATCTCGCCTCGTGGCGCTCGTTTGCGCGCGGCATCGCAAAGCTCGTTCAAGTTTCCCCGCAAAAATTCTTCATGAATCTTGGTGACTTCGCGCGCCACGACAGCAGGCCGCGGTCCGAGGATGTCCGCGGCGTCGGCCAGCGTGTCGACTAGGCGGTGCGGTGCTTCGTAGAGAACCAGAGTTCTTGGCTCGGCCTTCAAACCGTCCAGGGCTTTGCGGCGCGCCCCGGCGCGCGACGGCAAAAATCCCACGAAGAGGAATTCCTCAATCGGGAGGCCCGAGGCGGCCAGCGCGGCGACAAACGCCGAGGGTCCGGGGATGGGAATTACGGGGATATGATGCCGCAGGCAAAGCGTAACCAGCCGGTGCCCTGGATCGGAGACTACCGGAGTCCCCGCATCGCTCACCAACGCGGCTTTGGCGCCCTGTTCGAGTTCGATGACCAGTTCCGGCGCGCGCGTCAATTCGTTATGCGCGTGATAACTGACCAGCTCTTTCCGGATGCCGTAATGCTGAAGCAATTTTTGAGTTTGCCGGGTATCTTCGCAGGCAATCAGGTCCGCTTCCTTCAGAACGCGGAGCGCCCGCAGCGTAATATCTTCCAGGTTTCCAATGGGCGTGGCCACCAGGTACAGGCAACCGCTTCCAGCTACGTCTTGAGGATCTGTGGTCATAGGTTTTAGGCGAACAAAGTTTAACATGCACTGCAGGAGCATAGTGCCATTCGCGAGGGAACTTACCTTTATGCGGCCAGAGTGTGCGCATGGATGGCAATGCAACGTGGTAACATCACAAGTGCAAGCTAACAGTGGGCAGTTAAGAGTCGAGAGCCAGGATCGAGCGGGTTCCTTTTGACTCACAACTGTCAACTCTCAACTGCTTTTACTCGAGGAGATCTGAATTGCCGCTCTACGAATACCGCTGCCTGAAGTGCGATCGCCACACCGACAAAATTGAAAACTTGAAGGGCCCGCACCTGAAAAAGTGCCCGCATTGCGGAGGAAAAGTCGAGTCCGTGATCACCGCGCCCTCCATTCAATTCAAGGGAACGGGCTGGTACGTCACCGACTACGGCCGGAAAACATCCGGCGGCGATGGCGGGAAGCAGGAGAAAGGCGAAAAGTCCGAGAAATCCGAAAAGGCCGAAAAAACGGAATCAAAGCCCGCGACTCCCGCGAAGGAAGAAAAGAAATCCACGGCCAAATCGAAGGACAAATAAACTTGAGTAGCGTAAGCTTTAGCTTGCGTGATTTTGAACTTCGAATCTTTATAAACCCACGCAAGCTGAAGCTTACGCTACTTAGAGCTTCAACGACCGAAGATAGGCCAGAAATTCCGCGCCAAATTCCTTGTTCTCAAGTCCTATCTCGACCGTAGCCTTCAGGAATCCCAGTTTATCTCCCGCGTCGTACGATTTTCCCTCACTGATGTACGCCAGCAGCCCCGGCCCCTTGGCCAGCAGGCACAGCGCGTCAGTCAGTTGAATCTCCCCGCCGCGTCCCGGCTTGATCTTTTCCAGATAACCGAAAATTTCCGGGGGCAAAAGATAACGCCCCGTAACCGCAAGCGTGGAGGGAGCCTCGGCAGGATTTGGTTTCTCGACCAGGTCGCGAATTTTCATCTGCCGTTTTTCCGGCCCAGTCGCACTGGCGCGGTCGACATCCACGATCCCGTACATCTTCGTTTTTTCGCGCGGCACTTCTTCGACGGCGATAACGCCCATGCCCGTGGCCTCATACACTTCGACCAATTGCTGCGTCGAGGGTCGCGGGCCCGGATGGATCACGTCGCCCAGCAGCACGGCAAATGGCTCATTCCCCACCAGCTCTTTCGCGACCAGCACGGCATGTCCCAGCCCCAGCGCTTCCTTCTGTCGCGTATAGCTGACTTGCACCATGCCGCCGATATCGTGTGTCAATTTCGCCAGATCGTGCTTTCCCTTGCTCTCCAGAAAGTTTTCCAGTTCAGGCGAGAAATCAAAATGGTCTTCGATGGAACTTTTCCCACGGGCCGTGACGATAATGATGTGATCGATCCCCGAGGCCACGCACTCCTCAACCACATACTGAATGAGGGGCTTATCCACCACCGTCAGCATTTCCTTGGGCTGCGCTTTGGTTGCCGGCAGGAATCTAGTGCCCAGCCCCGCGGCGGGCAGCACGGCTTTGCGGACGCGTTTTGGCTTCTCGGCCATATGATTTTTACCCTGCAGCCACCATACGTGCCGCTCGCGCTGGCGTCAATCCACCGAATCACCGAGGAGTGGCGAAAACCTAAACTTTCGCGCGCTGAGGATGGCTGATTGATCGCAAAACCAGGAGAGCGGGATTGTACGAGTCCGAAAGCCCCGGAGGGGCGACATCACGTAGCCCACCCCGACCTGGTCGGGGTGGGAATACGATTCAAGGCCGAACAGAAAACCCCGTCAGGGGTGGCAGAAAGATCTCATCCACCTGCCGCTATATATCGACCCGGCCACCAGAGATGTTCCCGCCCCCTGTGCTAACATGAGATTTCCCACAGGGTAGGGAAATCAAAAATGGCCACACGCATTCTCGGAATCGAATCTTCCTGCGATGAGACCGCCGCGGCCATCGTCGTGGATGGGCGCGATATTTTGTCTAGCGTCGTGGCTTCGCAATTGGACGTGCATCGTAAATACGGCGGCGTCGTGCCGGAACTTGCCTCGCGCGAGCATTTGCGTCAAATCGTTCCGGTCGTACGCGAAGCGCTCCTGCAAGCCGGCCTCACGTTTGCGGATATCGACGCAGTAGGCGTCACGCACGGGCCGGGACTCGTAGGATCTCTCCTGGTTGGCGTGACCTACGGCAAAGTCCTGGCAACGGAACTCGGCAAACCTCTGGTGCCTGTAAATCACCTCGAAGGCCACGTTCACGCGGTATTTCTCGAAGCGCACCTTGCAGGGCGCGTTCCGGAATTGCCCGCAATCTGCCTGATCGTTTCCGGAGGGCACACGTTGCTCTATCACGTCCTCCCGGAAACCAAAAATGGTGGCGGCGCAACGCGCGGTTTCGAGTATCGCCGCCTCGGCGGCACGCGCGACGACGCGGCCGGCGAAGCCTACGACAAAGTCGCCAGACTGCTAGCGCTAGGCTATCCGGGCGGCCCGGTGATCGACCAGATCGCCGCGCGCGTGGCCGCCACGGGTTCCAATTTCAACGAGAAGGATGGCTTGAATTTTGGCCCGGTAAAAATCAAAGGCAACGCCTACGATTTCAGCTTCAGCGGAATCAAGACCGCCGTCCTGTACTACGTTCGCGCGCATCCCGAGTTCGAGACGGAAATTGCGGCTCGCCGCGAGGCTCTGCAGCGCGGCATGCGAAAGGCGAACGATCTGCTGCCACTTTGCAGTCCGCGCACACTCTCCCTCATATCAAAATTTCAGGCCGCCGTGGTCCACGATCTGGTCTCCCGCACGCTCGCCGCCGCGGAGGAATCAGGAGCGCGCACAGTCCTGGTTTCCGGCGGCGTGGCTGCCAACTCCGAATTGCGAGATCGATTCATTTCCAAGGCTGCCACGATGGGCATAGACGTCTACTTTCCCAGCCGCGCCCTGTCTACCGACAACGCGGCGATGATCGCTGCAGCCGCGTATCCCCACTTGCTGGCTGGCGATCTTGCCGTTAGCGATTTGAACGCCGAACCAAACCTGCGATTGGCTTAGTGACTTACGATTGTAAATTCTCGTTTGTCTAGCCAGTTGTCCGGAACCTGGTTCCACGGGACTTAACAGGATTAGTGCAATCGCTAGAGTAGAAAGCACTCAGATGATAAATCAAAAGACATCGCCACATGAACTGAAGGCGCAGCTTGAGAATCTCAAAAACGTGCACCCGGAAGGATTGGGTCCTAAAGCCTCTGGGTTGTTCGATGAGTTTATCCGAGAACACGAGTTCGGACTTGCCCTTCATGTTATCTGTGACCATTTGCTTGGATCGGTGACGCAACCGACTTCGACGACGCTAGTACAGAAAATCCAAGCTTTGCACGAGGCTATGAAGATTGAAGACAACTGCGTCGCAGACTTACGAGCGAAAGCGGCCCTCTGACACCAGCAGGCGTGTTAGCGGCGGTTTTCCCGCGGCCATATTCCGGTAAGCGAACTTCACAGGACCGATCATGAGGGACGCTTTTTGGAATACGATTTCGGAACAATTTGAAATGAAGATTTTTCCTTTTATTCGAATTCTTGTGACAAGCATTCTGGTTGGCGTAGGGGTGGGAGTCTTTGTTGGTTTTTGTATGGGTTGGTACTTGATTGTGGGCTATCACAAGCAAGGACCAAATGATCCTGCGGATGCGCCAGCGATGGTTGCCACGGGGCTAATGTTTCTTTTAGTGTGCCTAGGGGCCCTTGTTGGATTAACTGTCGGAGTAATCTTTTGCGTGCGTTTGGCTCGACGCAAATCGTCTACTGAGCCCATTTGAGCGGGTTTGAAAGTGAGACCGGGCCTCTTCCCTAATTACAAAAGGCCACATTCCGATGAGCGGACCTCTCATCCCATCTGTGAAACGGTATTCTTGGTAACTGGCCCTCCTGATCTCAACTCCCAACTGTGAACTCTCAACTTGCGCTACAATCCCCGTTTTCATGCGCATCGCGTTTGATACCGGCGGCACATTCACCGATTGTGTTTATCTGCGCGATGGGCGCATCGAAATTCTCAAGATTCCTTCCACTCCTCGACATCCTGCCGAAGCGATTGGCTACGCGCTGGAGCAAATCCTGACACAAGGCGTGAACGTTTCCGATCTCGATCTGATTTGCGGCACCACCGTGGGCACAAACGCGTTGCTGCAGAGGAAAGGCGGCCGAGTCGCACTCGTGACCACGCGCGGCTTCGAAGATGTCCTCGAAATTGGGCGCCAGGCCCGCCCACGTCTCTATGACCTCTTGTTCGTGAAGCCGGAACCGCTGGTGCCACGTGCTCGCCGGTTTGGCTTGCCGGAAAGACTGGATTCGAATGGTCGCGCCCTGTTATCGCCGTCTCTCGCGGACATCTCCCGGACCGTGCGTGCCGTTGTTCGCAGCGGGGCGGAATCTGTTGCCGTTTGTTTGCTTTTTTCATACATAAATACAGCACATGAGAAAGCAATTGCCCGCGATCTGGCTGCCGCCGGGCTCGCAGTTTCCGCGTCATTTCAAATCCTTCCCGAATACCGCGAGTTTGAACGCACTTCCACGACCGTTGTAAATGCGTATCTGGCCCCTGTGATGAGTGAATACCTGGCCGACATCGAGCGGAAAGCCAAGGCTTGGCCCCGCCGTGCTGCGACCGGTAAGCAGGGTGCGGGCAGAAAACCCATTCACTCCGGGGTACGTGTGATGCAGTCGAACGGAGGTATTCTTTCGGCTCATGCTGCCATTCGTGAACCAGTGCGAACGATCCTGTCAGGACCCGCTGGCGGAGTGCTTGGGGCACAATACGTTGCCGAGATCGCCGGATTCGATCGCATCATCACGCTGGACATGGGCGGCACATCCACGGACGTATCGCTAATGGAAGGCGGAAGCTGGGGTTCCCTGGCCACGACATCGGAATCCGTTGTATCGGGCGTACCGGTCGCTGTCCCCATGCTGGACAATCATACCGTAGGCGCAGGTGGGGGCTCGCTGGCCCGATTTGACCGCGCAGGGGCGCTCCGCGTGGGACCGGAAAGCGCGGGGGCCGATCCCGGACCGATCTGCTATGGCAAAGGGACGCGGCCAACGGTAACCGACGCAAATCTCGTGCTGGGACGAATTCCTGGGACAGGCTTGCTCGGCGGCACTTTTGCACTTGATGCCCTCCGCGCGCGCCACTACATGGACCGGGAGCGAGGACCCATGCGCTCGGTGGAAGAGTTCGCGCAGGGAATCGTGGACGTGGCCAACGCCGTGATGGAGAAAGCCGTACGCGTCATTTCGGTCGAACGCGGGCAACGACCCGGCGGACTACACTCTCGTCGCGTTTGGCGGCGCCGGGGCGCTGCATGCCTGCGACCTGGCGGCAGCGCTCGAAATCCCGCGCATCCTGGTGCCGTGCTTCCCGGGAGCGCTCTCCGCACTGGGAATTTTGCGCGCCGACGTCACCAAGGACCTGTCGCGCACGATTCGCCTGGACGTTCGGAAGGCAGCGCAAGCGCGGGCGAAGCTCCGGCAGGCGTTTACGGCGCTCGAACGAGAAGGCCGCAAACAGATGCGCGCTGAAGGATTTACGGGCAGCGCCGTTCGGATCGATCGCGGCCTTGAGATGCGATATTCCGGGCAGTCCTACGATCTTACAGTGCCATTTGCCGGAGATTATATCGGCGCGTTCCATCGCGCGCACGAGCAGCGCTACGGTTATTGCGATCCGTCCCGCGCGTGCGAGGTGGTCAATGTCCGGGCGCGCTTCACTGGACGCACGCCAAAGCCCAGTCTGCCGAAATGGAAAATCGGCGGGCCGAGCGCCAAAGAGGCTGCAGTTTCAAAAGCCGACGTGATGTTTTCAGGACGCCGATTCGCTGCCACCGTCTATGATCGTCCGAAACTGAGGGCAGGGAATCGAATCTCAGGGCCCGCCATCGTGACCGAGTACAGCGCCACGACGTTCATCCCGCCTGGTTGGGCAGGCCGCGTGGACGGCGACGGAAATATCATTCTGGAGCCTGCGCGATGAGAGTTGATCCCACGCGCCTGGAAATATTCAAGAATCTCTTCCACTCGGTGGCGGAGGAAATGGGCGCGGCGCTTCGCCGGTCTGCTTTTTCGCCCAATATCAAAGAGCGGCGCGATTATTCCTGTGCGGTGTTCGAGGCCAATGGGGACGTCATTGCCATGGGCGATCACATGCCCGTGCACCTGGGCTCCATGCCGATGTCGGTGGCTGCCGCGCTGGGCGCACTCGCGCTCGGGCCCGGTGACGTGGCGCTGCTCAATGATCCGTATGCCGGGGGGACGCACCTTCCCGATCTGACCATGGTGATGCCCGTCTTCGCCCCCCGCTCTTCGCGGCCTTTATTTTACATCGCAAATCGCGCTCACCATGCGGACATTGGGGGCGCGCACGCCGGCTCGATGGGATTATCTCGCGAGATTTTCCAGGAAGGATTGCGCTTGCCTCCGGTGAAGATTCTGGAACGCGGCCGGATCGTGCGGGACGTGCTGTCGCTGATTCTGGCGAACGTGCGGACCCCTCGCGAGCGCGAAGGAGACTTAACCGCGCAGATCGCCGCTTGCCGCATCGGCGAAAAGCGTTTGCTGGGGATGGTTACGAAATACGGAAAGACTGAAATCACTGCCTATGCCAGTCACCTGCTCGATTACTCGGCCAAAATGATGGCTGCTACGCTGGAAGCAATTCCGGACGGCGTCTATCGAGCCACAGATTTTCTGGACGATGACGGCGTGAGCGCCGAGCCGCAGCGTATCGCTGTGACCATCCGCATTCGCGGCCGGAGCGCCGAGGTGGATTTTACAGGCAGCGCGCCGCAATGCGCGGGGAGCATCAACGCGGTCGCAGCGATTACACAGTCCGCCGTGTTCTACGTTTTCCGCTGTCTGCTGGACGAGCAGGTGCCCGCTACTTCGGGGCTGATGAGATCGATTCGTGTAATCGCTCCCCTCGGAACGATTGTCAACGCGCTGCCGCCCGCAGCGGTGGCCGGCGGGAACGTCGAAACGTCTCAGAGGATCGTGGATGTGCTGCTGCGCGCCCTGGCGCGCGCGATTCCTTCGCGGATTCCAGCAGCGAGCCAGGGCACGATGAATAATTTGGCATTTGGAGGAAACGACTGGCGTCATGGCGGCGAGCCTTTCGCCTACTACGAAACGATTGCCGGAGGAACAGGCGGCAGCCCAACGTGTGACGGATCGAGCGCGACGCATTCCCACATGACCAACACACTCAATACGCCTACCGAAGTCCTCGAACACAATTATCCGGTACGTGTCCTCCGCTACGCCCTGCGAAAAGGCTCCGGGGGCCGTGGAAAGTTTAGTGGGGGCGAGGGCATTATTCGCGAAATCGAAATGCTCGCCGATGTTCAAGTGGCAATGCTCTCCGACCGCAGGAAACTCCCGCCCTACGGCCTGTCTGGCGGTTCTCCCGGCGGCGTGGGAAAAAATACAATCTCAATCGATGGCCGCGTTCGGGCCCTCCCGTCAAAATTTACGTTCTACGCTCTAGCCGGGGCAGTCCTACGGATCGAGACACCGGGAGGCGGTGGGTGGGGACAAAAACAAAGAAAGAAGAATTCTCGCGGGAATAAAAAAAGCCCCAAGGCATGAGGCCTTGAGGCTTTCAAAAATCAAATCACTAAACTAGAACTCTGCGCCTTCCGCCCGCTCCAGCGGCGATGGCATCTGCAGCCGCGCCTTCGCAAGAGACTTGATGAGTGCATCTTCCATTGTTTCCGGGGAGGTGTTTCGTGCAGTGGCGAGTTCTGTTACGAGGAGGTATTTGGCCCGTTCCAGCATTTTCTTTTCGCGGAAGGAAAGTGGCTTCGTGCGGCTCAAGGAAACCAGGCTTTTGAGTACCGCGGCCACTTCAATCAGCGCGCCGGTTCGCATGCGTTCGGAATTCTCCTTGAAGCGGTGCTTCCAGTCGTGGTGCGAATTGGGCTTGCCCTTCTCCAAAAAGCTGAGAACCTTCAGTGTTTCTCCGTTTCGAATCACGGGCCGCAAGCCTACCGAAATCGCGTTGGTGGCCGGAACCATGACTTTCAATCCGCTCGAAAATATCTTCAACATGTAATACTTTTCGGTACGTCCGTTCAAGACCCCAAAGTTGATCTGCTCGATAATCCCAACGCCGTGGTTCGGATATACGACCTTGTCCCCAATCTTGTAGTCCATGGTCGGAAGCCCCCTCGAGGAATGCTGAATCAGTTTGTAGCATGTACGACATAAAGTCAACATATTTATCATAGAATCAGCGAGTTAAGCGCGATTTTGCTTTGAGATTGGTCCTATAATTGCACATAAGTTTTTACTTAGTTTTTACATATTCCAAAGGACTTGCGCTTCCGTCACCTCTTATTCTCAAGGGTTTGCCAAGTTTGCGCTAGAATACGATAAATGCTGATTCTAGCCATAGATACAAGCACTCGCGCCGGGAGTGTCGCTCTATTACGCGACCGCCAGGTTTTGGGCGAAGTTTCCGGGCACGAAGAAACGCCGTATTCAAATCGGCTTTTTCGAGATCTCGAACTGCTGCAAACCAGGGCACCTTTCCGCATGGAGCAAGTCGACGTTTTCGCGGTCGCGTCCGGTCCGGGGTCATTCACCGGGCTGCGCATCGGACTTACGGCAGTCAAGGCCTGGGCCGAGGTATACGATAAGCCCATCGCGGCTATAAGCGGTTTGGAGGCCACTGCCGCGCAATCCAAGGCTTTGGAACCGACCCCCGCTGGAAAACAGGGAATCATCGCGCCGTTCCTCGATGCCCGGCGAGGACAACTTTTCGGTTCGTTGTATCGGTACATCCCGGGAAATCCAGTCCACCTTGAACTGCTTGGAGACGAATCGATACTTTCGCCTGAAGAGTTCCTGGACCTTGTAAAAGGGAATTCACCTTCTGCCCCACCTCTGCTGGTTTCACCAACGCCTGAATTGCTTCCCGCGGCGCTCGTGAAACAGGTGCTACCCGAGGCTCGAATGGAAACCGTATCTGGAATTCTAGCCCCCGTGATCGGCCGGCTGGGATTCGAGCACGCCAGCCGAGGTCAACTGTTGGATGCTTTGCACCTTGATGCAAATTACGTTCGCCGGAGTGACGCCGAGGGGGCCTGGAAGGACGCGTGATGCGCACTCCGGAAGATCCGCTCAACAATTCCTCCGAAACAGCAATTCGCACTACGTCGCCATCGGATGTGGCCGCGCTCTTGTCGATCCTTGCGGAAAGCCCCGAAGCAGCTTTGTGGTCGGAAGCGAGCCTTCTAGAAACATGTTCGTCAGGGAGCGCCTGGGTTGCCGAGAGGGATGGGCGAGTGGTTGGCTTTTTGATCGGCAGGATTGCCGCGGACGAATTTGAAATTCTTAATGTTGCAGTAGCGCGGTCGTATCGCCGCTGTGGCATCGCATCAGCACTGGTCAAAGCAGCTCTGGAATGCGCGCGGACGAGTGGAGCACAGCGCGCGTATCTGGAAGTGCGCGCTTCCAATGAGGCCGCGATGGCGCTGTACCTGCGGCATCAATTTTGTATCTGCGGACGCCGCGCGCGGTACTACCGGCATCCCATCGAGGATGCGATGGTGCTCTCGCGGGAATCGAATGCAATGCGTTGATGAATGCGGTGATAATTTGTCGTGAAATCCACTTGGCGCGAGAATTGCATTGTGCTAGGTTGTGATTGTTATGTAGTCTCCATTTAAAAAAAATCGACCGGGAGGCAAGCTATGCCCACCTTGACTCGGGAGATACGCGAGCAACTTCTGACATATGACCAGGAGTTTCAAAAGCTCGCACAGCAGCACTCAGAATACGAAGCCCAGCTAAGACAGCTCTCGCAATCCTCCTACCTGAATCTGGAAGACCTTCAGCAGCAAGCCACCCTAAAAAAATTGAAATTACGCGTCAAAGACGCGATGGAACGCCACATCGCGAAGCGCCTGCAGCAGCAAACGCAGCCTCACTAGATTCGGGGACTCCCGCGAATTGAGATAGAATGTTTCCGCACATGCCGGGAGTGTCGCGTGTCTCCTCCTGTCAAGGACCTCAATGATAAAGGATGGCTACAAGTTTGCCGGACCACCCCTGCTTCTCGGGATTTTAGCTTTGGTGTTTCATTGGATAGGGCTAGGCAGCGTGCTGGTCCTTTTGGGCGTGTTTGTAGTGTTCTTTTTTCGAGATCCCAGGCGTACACCGCCGCCCGATCCCGATGCAATTGTCTCGCCGGCCGATGGCAACGTGATGGAAGTCGTCGAAGAGCAGCGAGAAGGAGTTGCGGGCCGCAGGATCAGCATCTTTCTTTCCATTTTCGACGTCCACGTAAACCGGTCGCCGGTTTCGGGCCGTATCACGGCCATCGAATATCGCAGCGGCAAGTTTTATGCAGCGATGCGCGGCCGCGCCTCAGCCGAAAATGAGCAGAACGCGTTTTACGTGACCACGGAAAAGGGAGAAGTTGTGTTCAAACAGATCGCCGGATGGGTCGCCCGGAGAATCATCTGCTGGAAATCCGTGGGGGATTCCGTGACTCGGGGCGAGCGAGTAGGTATGATACGTTTCGGATCACGAATGGATGTTTGGCTTCCCGACCGGGTGAATATCGTGGTACGCCCCGGACAGCATGTGGCTGGAGGAACAAGCATTTTGGCCCGGTGGAAATGACCAACTTTGAACAATCTGAACTTGGATTCCCGGGCGTAAAGAGAACCAATCCCCACCTGCGCCGCGGTATCTACCTTTTGCCCACTTCTCTGACGGTTGCGAACATGCTCTGCGGTTTCTACGCGATCATGTCGACACTCAAGGGCGGGCTAACCGATATAGACTACGCAGCCAAGGCTATAGGCCTGGCGATCGTGTTTGATTCGTTCGATGGTCTTGTGGCCCGCGCCACGGGGACCAGCAGCGAATTTGGCAAACAGTTTGACTCATTGGCTGACATGGTCAGCTTCGGAATCGCTCCGGCCGTGTTGGCGTTCACGTGGGGCGTTCGTGCGATTTCCGAGACCGAGGCGTTGGACATTCGGAAGATTCATCAGATTGGCTGGTGGGTGGCGCTTGTTTTTGCCATTTGCTGCGCCTGGCGGCTGGCCCGGTTCAACATTCAGGGAATGGCGCCGGGTAGCGGGTCGCGGTATTTCGTTGGATTGCCGTGTCCGGCTGCTGCAGGGCTCATTGCCGCCACCGTGCACGCCATCAAGTTGCCGATCGCAGACTGGCGCTGGTCGATTCTATGGATGATCGTGGTCGCTATGGACGCTGCCCTGATGTCCAGCACAGTCCGATTCCGCAGTTTCAAGGAAATACCCCTGGTGCGCAAACAGAAGTCGGTACTGATCGTTCCGATTGCCGTGTTGATCCCTCTTATCTTTTTCTATTCCGAAGTCGTCCTCATGCTGATCGCGACATCGTATGTGGCCATAGGCGTTGCTCTGCATCTGGTGCGCGTCGTTCGGCATCATCTGGTATCGCATCCCGCGCAGACATGAGTTCTCCCCATGAAGCAGTCCGCGTAGCCATCGCAGGCGCGGCCTCCCTGCGGGGCAAAGAATTGAAGCAGTGCATCGAGGAGTCGAATTTTCCCGCGTCCGAAATCCGCCTGCTGGATGAGGAAATTGTAGCCGGCACGCTGACCGAAGCCGCGGGCGAGCCAGCCGTCATCGAAACGGTGACAGAGGACAGTTTCGAGCGCGTGCGCTTCGCATTTTTCACCGGATCCGAAAAGTTTTCGGCTCGGCACGGAATGGAAGCGAGCAGATCCGGCGCTGTCGTGATCGACCTAAGCGGGGGTTTACGCGTGCAGCCAAGCGCACGCCTCTGGATTCCGGGCCTCGATTCGGTGTTGGCTCCTCCGGCAAGGAAGTTGACTCCGGTCGAGCCGCAAAGCCTCTTTCTGGTTCCTTCTACTCCCGCGCAGATCTCTATTATGGTCTCCGCCGCCCTTGCCCCGCTTGGACTCGAACGCCTCGCGTTCACATTCCTGCAGCCTGTGTCAGAGCGCGGGCCTGAAGGTATCGAAGAACTCGAGAGCCAGGTCGTGAAGCTGCTCTCGTTCCAGCCAATTTCGCAGACGGTCTTTGACGTCCAGACAGGCTTCAACATGCTATCTCGATACGGCCCGGAGAGCGGCGAGAAGCTGGCCGACTCTCGAGCAATGATCGTCGATCAGGTCCGGACCTATCTGGATGGCCGTATCGCGATGCCTGCCATCGTCCTGATTCAGGCGCCGGTATTTCATGCGCACACGTTTACCGCTTACGCAGAGTTCAAATCTCCTCCCTCTCAAGACGCCATGGTGCGGCGGCTGCAGGAAACGGGTCTGAAGGTGGCCGCGGCGAAGGAAGAGCCACCCAACAACGTAAACGTGGTGGGGGAAGCACGCCCCGTACTGGGACAACCCGAGCGCGATCCCGGCATCGAAAACGGTGTCTGGTTGTGGGGTGCCGCGGACAATTTGCGCGTACCCGCGACGACAGCGGTTGCCATCGCGGAGAAATTACTTGCCTCGTAAATCGCAAGGCGAAATAAGCCACAGAGGCGCAGAGCCCGCAGAGGGTGGAGAGAAACAAGAATTGCTGATGCCACGCGTTCATTTGAAATTTCACAGCTTCACAATTCCTGATTTCACATTTCTCGCGCGCCCCGTTTCAAATTTCAAGTTTCAAGCGCTCTTAATTTCAAATATCAAATCTCAAATTCTCTCAATCTCAGATTTCAAATTTCAAATCCTGAAATTGTCTTTCTTGCCTCTGTGCCTCTGTGTCTCCGTGGCCATCTTCCTCTCCTCCTGCGGCTACCACGTCGGGGGAACTGGATCGCGGCTGCCTCCCGGGCTAAAAGTGATTGCCGTGCCCGCCTTGGAAAACCACACCACACGCTATCGCATCGAGCAGCGCATGACCGAAGCGGTGGTTCGCGAATTTCTTGCTCGCACCCGGTATAGAATCGTTTCGACCGAGGACTCCGCGGATGCGGTTCTTCACGGTGAAATCATGAGTTTCGAAGCTACGCCGGCGGTTTTTGACACTACGCCCACACCGAATTCCACGTCGAACCCGAATGTGAATACGACTACGGCGCGGGCCACCACGATGCTGGTTTCCGTTCGCCTGAAAGTGCGCCTGGAAGAGCGGGAAACAAAACGAGTGCTCTATCAGAACGACAACTACCTTTTCCGAGAGCCCTATGAGATTTCGACTGACCCGTCGAAATTCTTTGATGAACAAAGTCCGGCCCTGGAACGAATGTCGCGGGATTTCGCGTCGCGCCTGGTCGCGGACATCGTGGAGAATTTCTGATGCCCGGCGTTTCGGCTCAGCAATTGTTGACGTTACTGGCGAAAGGGAAGGCGGTTCCGGGAATTCTGCTGCTGGGTAGTGAAGCGTACCTGCGTCAGCTGTGCCGCCAAAAAATCATTGATGCCTTTGTGGCGGAGAGTGTCCGGGATTGGGGCGTGACGCGATTCTCCGCCGGAGATGATGAACTTTCCACGATCCTCGGGCAGGCTCAGACCCTGCCGATGCTCGCTCCCCAGCAAGTTATTTTTGTGAGCGACGTGCAAGCCTGGGAACGCCTCGGCGAAGAGTCGCGCGATGCGCTGGTGAAGCAGCTTTCCGCCTACCTGGAAAATCCGGCACCCTTTTCCATTCTGGTCTTTGAAGCAAACGCCCTCGATCAGAGGATGAAGCTCGCGAAAACGCTGCTGGAGAAAACGGTGAGTGTGGCGGTGGGGCTTCCCGAGGATCCGGTCGAGCGCACCAAACTCGCTGTGCCAATCGTTCTCGAAATGGCGCGCGAATTGGGAGTGGAGTTGGATGGCGAAGTCGCCGAGGAATTAGCCGATATGCTCAACGGCGAATTGGCGTCCATTCGCACGGAACTCGAAAAGCTTGCGGCCTATGCGGGCGACCGCCGGAAAATCACGCGCGCGGACATCGATCTCCTGGTTGTGTCGGCCCAGAAATATACGGTCTGGGAACTGGCGGACATGCTGGCCGCGGGACAGGCGTCGCGCGCTCTGGAATTTCTCGACAGCCTGCTGCGGGAAGGGGAGGCGCTGCCGGCACTGGTCGGCGCGCTGGCCTGGACGTATCGAAAGCTGCTGGAGGCGCAAGAAGTGCCCGCAAACACGATCGGATGGCAGGCCGCCAGCCGCCTCAAGATGCAAGGCAAAGCGGCAGAACAGGCGATCCGTCAATCCCGGAAATTCCCCAGGGCGCAGCTGACCCGGGGATTAGAGGCTCTCTACGAAGCGGACAGCAGGTTGAAATCGGGTGGAACAAGCCAGCGCGCGGTGATGGAATTTCTAGTCGTGCAACTTGCCGCGCCAAAGTAGCGCATGCTTCAGCTTGCGTGCTTTTGGTTTTCTTTTGAGTTCTTATGGGAGTAAAAAACCAGAAGCACACAAACTGCCTTTCGCATTTCTAGTTCAGGGTGAAAAGCATGTGCCACCAGGATTGGTCAGGCTTTGGCTGTCGCGGTCAGGCCATTGAGTGCCAGGGTCAGGCGGGATTTGTAGCGATTGCCCGTGTTCTCTTCCAGCACGCCTTTACTGATCGCGCGGTCGATCGCGGACAGTGTTGGCTGCAGCAAATTTCCAGCGGAAGCCGCGTCCTTGGCGTCAATCGCGCCGCGCAGACGCTTCATAATGACCCTCACGCGCGTGCGGTTCGAGCGGTTAATTGCCGCGCGAACATGAGATTGCTTCGCGCGTTTCAGTACTGATTTCTTGCGTTTCTTTACCTTTGTAGCTGCGCCTTGCGCCATTCCACTCTCCTGTTTTCCTTGATTTCAATTGAAATACACTAACGGAGGCGCATCTCTTTGTCAACGAACGTCCCATCTCCATGCTGGTCCTTATGCGCTGCGAAATCGAGAGAAAGCTTGGCAGGATCGTTTGGATCGGGACGGAAGCGCAGACCGCAGATCGAACACGCATATTCACCGGTCCAGGTACGTTTTCCCTCCCGGCTTGTCATCACCGCTTTGAGGCAAACTTTCCCTGCTGGCATACGGAAAGCGTACACTGATTTCACCCGTGCGAGACCTTTTTCCTTGGATGTCTCGAACTAACCCGCCCCCTTCAGTGCCATGCCAGATGGTCCCGTCAGGCGCTCCAGGATTTGAAGCGAGTTGAGTGATGCAGCGCGTCGAGGTCCGTTGTATAGTACGGTCAGTCCGTAAATGCACAGGAGTGGAATATGGCCTTCAAGAGAATTTGTAGAACGCGCTTTCAGCTGGTGGCAGCGATCCTGGGATGCATGGCGGGTGTGCCTGCAGCCCACGCGCAGGGAACCTGGCAGAAGGTGGCGCCTTTTCCCGAGCCCGCCGAGGAAATTTTGGGAGCGGCGGCTGGCGGCAAGATGTACGTCTTCGCCGGACTCGCGCCGGTCTGGAAGCCCATGGGCATGGTCTATGAGTACGATCCCGCCACGGATAAATGGACGAAGAAGAAACCGATGGCGCTCGCTTCGCACCATGTTGCACTCACCGAATACCACGGAAAGATATACGCATTCGGAGGATTCGTGTACCCGCAATCCGGCCCTCCCGCCTGGGTGCCGATCAATAACGTCTGGGAATACGACCCTGCGACGGACACCTGGAAGGCTCTCGCGCCAATGCCTATCAAGCGCGGCTCGGCTGTAGCAGCGGTTGTGGGCGATAAAATCTACGTGATCGGCGGAGTTGGCAACATTCCCGGCACACCGGAAGTGCCGCTGATGCCAACCACTGCGCAAATATCTTTTGGGAACGTTGAAGAATACAATCCGGCGGAGAACACCTGGCGAGAACGCAGTCCCATGCCCACGCCGCGCAATCACACGACCGCGGGCGCCATCAACGGGAAGATTTACGTTGCAGGTGGAAGAGTAGGGGCGGCATTTATAGGTGTGGCCTCGGATATTTCCGTAGTCGAGGAATACGATCCGGCCACGGACAAATGGAGCGCCCCGCGTTCCCGGATGCCAACCGCTCGCAGCGCCCTGGCGTCGGGTGTTTATGACGGACATTTCTACGTCGCCGGTGGTGAATATCAGGACACGCACATGATGGCCACATTCAAGGCCCTGGAAGCATTCGATCCTGCGACTAATTCCTGGTCGATCATGTCCTCCATGCCGGTCAGCAGGCACGGTCTTGCCGCCGGGGTAGTTGGCAATCGTCTCATCCTAGTCGGCGGCGACGTGCAATCTGCAGGGAATGGGATTATGGCTTCAACGAATGAGGTGGACGCCTTCGTATTTCCGGGTGGAGGCAAGTAGCCACGCCGGACGCCCTTGACGACGGAGTTCGAGCCATCCCTATCTTACTGTTAACTAATAGTTTATCCATATTCTTGACCCCCTTACTCCTTTCGAGTAGGCTATCAGGTGTGTTACCTCTCGGAATCTGGAGGTGTGGACCCCATCGGCGGGATGCGTAATTCTGGCAGTTAGCTCCGGCCGAATCTTCCATGCGACGCACTGTACAAATTGCTGGCGGGGTTGAATCCCTGTTCGGCACCCTTGACGAGAACGTCAAACTGCTGGAATCCGCGCTGCACGTGACCACACATTTGCAGAATGACCACCTTGCCATCGAAGGCGAAGCTCCGCAAGTGGACCGCGCCATCCGCCTGATCAACGAATATAACCAGCTTGTGCGCGAAGGACGCCGCATGAATCACGGCGACGTCAAGGCCATGATCCGCGTCGCCACGCAGGATTCCAATACCACTTTGAAACAGGTCCTGGAGCCGGGCGCCCCGGCGCGGCCGCGCATCTTCGGCAAGAAATCCGTTACACCCAAGAGTACAAACCAGAAGCTGTACATGGAGTCCATCGAGAAGCACGACATGACATTTGCCGTGGGGCCTGGCGGCACGGGGAAGACCTACCTGGCTGTGGCCATGGCGGTCTCCGCGCTGCTCACCAAGCAGGTGGACCGCATCATTCTGGCGCGTCCCGCTGTGGAAGCGGGGGAGCGGCTCGGATTTCTTCCCGGAACGCTGCAGCAAAAAATCGATCCGTACATGCGGCCGCTCTATGACGCGCTGTATGACATGCTCGACGCGGATAAGCTGGAGCGGTTTCTGGAAAAGGGAATCGTGGAAGTGGCCCCGCTGGCCTTCATGCGCGGACGTACGCTGAACGATTCGTTCGTGATTCTCGACGAGGCGCAAAACACGACCAGCGAGCAGATGAAGATGTTCCTCACGCGCCTGGGATTCAATTCCAAGGCCGTCATCACCGGAGATATCACGCAAATTGATTTGCCCGCCGGGCGGCGTTCCGGCCTGGTCGAGGCGCTCGAAGTCGTCAGCCGCATCGAGGGGATCGCCTTCATCAATTTCAATGAACGCGACGTCGTCCGGCATAATCTTGTGCAGCAGATTATCAAAGCCTATGAGGAATTCGGAGGCGGCGAGGCTCGGCGGCCGGCTTCGCGCGAAAACGGCAAACCTGACCCCGCCAACTAGTTCGTCCGGACCGCGATGATCGTCAACCGCCAGCGCCGAGTTCCCGTAGCCCTCCAGCCGTTGCAACATTTCTACGAACGCGTGCGACAGGAACTCGATTTCCCGCCCGAAGGCGTGACCGTCCAACTCGTCAGCGACGGCACCATGGCACGCTTAAATGAAACCTTTCGGAAGAAACGCGGTCCCACGGACGTACTTTCCTTCCCCGCGAAACGCACCCGGGCGAAGCAAGGCGTGGAGTACGTAGGAGACATTGCCATCTCCCCAGAGACTGCGCGGCGAAATGCGCGGCGGTTTTCACGTTCGCTGCCGGCGGAAATGCGAATTCTCATCTTGCACGGAATGATTCATCTTGCCGGCTTCGACCATGAAACCGATCGCGGCGAAATGGATCGGCTGGAGCGCAGGCTGCGGCGCCGACTGGGAGTTGCTGGTCGCCTTGGAGCGAGAAACAAGCAATGATGACTTTTCTCTATGTGCTGGCCGTCCTGGGCCTCGGTGTTGGATTGGCGGTCTTTTCCTACATCGACCGCATCTACCGCGAACTGGGCCGCGTGACCACCAGCCGTGTGCACGAGCATCTCGAAATATTCGAAGCTGAAATCGAACCCCACTTTCGGCTGGACCGCGCGCACGCCACCACCGGATTCCGTCTGCTTGCGAACCTTTGGCTGGTCCTGGTAACCGCGGAGACCGCCCGCGGGGTCATCGTGTTTGTTCCCGACACCTGGGACGCTCTAGCTCAAGCGCTGGTCTACGTTCTGGTCGAAGTTTTGCTGCTCTCGCAATTCATTCCCGACTTTCTGCTGGCGCGGACGAAGGGCCGCTGGTTGATCCGCGTGGCCATCCCTATAAGGGTATTTCTCTGGATCGTCTGGCCATTCCGCGTGCTGCTGGAAATGGCGATTTCGGTCGCGCACATTTCCGACGAGCAGGCCGCGGATGGTTCGACAACACAACAGGATGGAATCGAAGCCCTCGTGGATGCCGCCGAACAAGAGGGCATCCTCGAGCACGACGAAGCTCATATGATCGAGCAAGTCGTCGAATTCAGCGACAAGCGCGTACTGGAATTCATGACCCCGCGGCCGGACGTGGTCGCGATTTCCGCGAGCTCCACGGTCGAGCAGCTCCGCAAACTTTTGATCGAAACGAAATTCTCGCGCGTTCCCGTGTACGAAGATTCTCTGGACGAAATCGATCGGTGTGGCGTTTGCGCGGGATTTACTGCAGGTTCCCGAAGGCGAAGTCCGGACCCGCAAGGTGCGCGATTTGGCTCGGCCCGCGCTTTTTGTCCCAGAAACCAAGCGACGGTTCCGAGCTGCTGAAAGAGATGCAACGGCGAAACCAGCAGATGGCCATCGTGGTGGATGAGCACGGCTCGGTCGCGGGCATCGTCACGGTCGAGGACCTGGTCGAGGAAATCATCGGTGAAATTGGCGAGGATGACCGCGTCCCGGCTCCCGATGCGGTCCGTGAACCGGATGGGAGCCTGATCCTTCGCGGCAGCGTTTCGCTCGAAAAAGTGCAGGAGCTGTTTGGCGTGGAATGGAATGTTACCGGCGAGGAATCCGCCACAACCATCGCGGGGCTGCTCAATCACATTGCCGGGCGCGTGCCTTCCGGAGGAGATCATCTGGATTACGGCGGCTTGCGCTTTGAAATTCTGGAAGCCAATCAACGAAAGGTCCTGCGGCTTCGAGCGCGGCGGATTTCGACTTCCGTTTCGGCGGGTTGAAGTTCGTGCCGGTGCAAAATCAAAAAAAGCTTTACCACAGAGGGCACAGAGAACACAGAGAATAACGTGCGAAAAAACTGCCGAGCTTCTTCTGCCTCAGATTTTCCTCTGTGCCCTCTGTGATCTCTGTGTTAAAGCCTTGCCTTGCGCCACGCAGCGCAGCTTAACTGATCAGCTTCGCAATGAGGAACGCTGCCCCAGCTGCCAGGCCTCCCGTGATCACTGTTTGTGCGCCGCCCTTGAACGGGTTGATTCCTGTGAATCGTCCCTTCACCCATCCAAAGACAGCGAGAGCCAGCTAACGTGAACCCCACGGAATACCACAAGCCCGTCTGGACGTCGAGAGCAACATGTAGGGAGCGAGCGGTATCAGGCCTCCGACAATGTAGGACAAGGCGATGGTCAGCGCGCTGCTCCGGGCCCTTTTTGGTTGAGGCTCCTCCAGGCCCAGCTCAAAGCGCATCATGAAATCGACCCACTTCTTCTGATCGCCCGTAATGGCGTGGACCACCGGCGCCATTTCGGTTTCGGTCAGGCCGTAGTCGCGGAAAACCTTGGCGACCTCTTCGACTTCAACGTCGCGCAGTTCCACGGTTTCGCGAATTTCGCGCTCGCGCTCGGATTCGTAATGCTCCTGATCCGTCTTGGCGGCGAGGTAGCCGCCCAAACCCATGGCGATCGATCCCGCCGCAATTTCCGCGAAGCCCGCCGTAACGACCAGCGCAGAGGCGTGAGGGCTGGATGCCACCGCCCCGGATATGCCCGCGGCAAGCGCGAAGGGAACGGTCAAGCCATCCGACATTCCGATAACAACATCGCGAACAGCTTCGGGTGCAGTGAAGTGATGTTCTGTATGGGGTGTGGCAGGCATCAGGCTCTCTCCGATGGTATTGGATTCGCTCGAGCAGGGGAATTGCCCAGCGTAATCGCGTACAGGCTCTACTTGGAGCCCGGGGGAAATAATAGTCCGGGCCACAAAAGTGTAGCATGCCCGCAAGTGGGCGCAGAGGTTCCGCTGTGATATGGCGATGCCTTCCGTGGGACAGCGGGTTATGATGAATGGGCAGTATTTCCGGGAGCGTTGATCACACGACTGGATCGCAACGTTGAATGGGGAATCAATTGCATGGCTCATGAATTCAAATCCGGTTTTGTGGCAGTCGTGGGCCGTCCCAATGCGGGGAAATCGACGCTGGTGAACCGGCTGGTCGGCGAAAAAGTGGCCATCGTTACTTCGCGGCCTCAGACCACGCGCAACCGGATTCAGGGGATCGTGAACCGGCCGAATGCGCAAGTCGTCCTGATCGATACTCCGGGCCTGCACCGGCCAGATTCCGCGCTGGGCCGGCAGATGATGGGAGAAGTCGACGCTGCGGTTGACGCCGTGGACGTGCTGGCCCTGATTTTGGACGCCAGCGAAAAATTCGGCCAGGGAGACCAGCGGGCCATGGAACGCGTGAGCCGGTTTGCAGGGCACGCGCATCCTATTGCTGAACAAAATTGACCGTCTGCCCAAGAGCGGGCTGCTTCCCATTGATCGAAAGCGCCGGAAAAATGGGGGAATTCGCCGAGATCATTCCCGATTTCCGCATTGACGGGGGACGGCGTCGATCGCGTGCTCGAAAAATTCATCGAATACCTGCCCGCAGGTGCCCCGCATTTTCCTGCCGACCAATACACCGACCAGCCGGAGCGATTTCTGGCGGGAGAGATTGTCCGCGAAAAAGCCATGGCCGGGACCACGCAGGAAGTTCCCCATGCCGTCGCTGTCCTGGTGGATTCGTTTGAGGAAGCCCAACAGCTGATCCGCATCCGCGCGACGATCTATGTCGAGCGGGAAGGGCAGAAGGGAATCCTGATCGGCCGCTCCGGGGCCATCGCTGAAGCGGATTGGAACCGAGGCGCGCAAAGAACTCGAAGCCATCCTGGGCACAAAGATTTTTCTGGAGCTGTACGTGAAGGTGCAGAAAGACTGGCGCGACAATCCCGCAGATCGTGCGCCAGCTCGACTGGCACTGGCAGCTCGACCACATGGCCGGTGAGTAGCCGTGCATACCTCTGGCGCGCCTGTCATGACGATTGAAGTTTTCGTAGCGCCGGCGTCTCGCCGGCTGTTCTTGCTCGGGGTCAAAGGCCCACGAATCAGCCGGCGAGACGCCGGCGCTACAAAGCCCCCGTGAAAAGTACGGTTTATTCCTCCGCGGTGATCCCCAGCGTCCGCATGCGGCGGTACAGGTGGCTGCGCTCGAGGCCCAGGGCTTCGGCCGTGCGCGTCATGTGCCACTGATTTTCTTCCAGCTTGCGCAAGAATAAATTCCCGCTCGTAGGCGTCCCGCGCTTCGTGAAGCGTGGCGTTGGGCTGCTGCGCCATGCGCGAGCTGGCGCGGAACAATTCCGCGGGAAGATGCAGCGGCTCGATTTTGTCCTGCGGCACGACGATCATCAGGCGCTCGATCAGGTTGCGCAATTCGCGGACATTGCCGGGCCAGTGGTAACGCAGCATTACGCCGATGGCGGCTTCGCTGAGTTCCTTTGGCTTGCGGCCGTAAGCGGCCGCGAATTCCGACATGAAATGGCGCGCCAGAACCGGAACATCTTCGATGCGCTCGCGAAGTGGCGGCAGATTGACGGGAATCACATTCAGGCGATAGAAGAGATCTTCGCGGAACCTGCCGTGCAGGATCTCGTCTTCGAGTCTCTTGTTGGTTGCGGCGATGACGCGCACGTCGACGCTGATCGTTTGATTGGAGCCCACCGGTTCGAGCCGTTGTTCCTCGAGGACACGCAAGACTTTGGATTGCGTGCGCAGGCTCATGTCGCCGACTTCGTCGAGAAACAGCGTGCCCCCATCGGCTTTTTCAAATTTTCCGACCTTGTTTTCGCTGGCGCCCGTGAAGCTGCCCTTGAAGTGTCCGAACAATTCGGACTCGATCAGCTCCTCCGGGATCGCGGCGCAATTCACTTCGACAAATGCGCGGTCGCTGCGCAGGCTCGCGGCATGAAGCGCGCGCGCCACGAGTTCCTTTCCCGTGCCGCTCTCTCCGTAAATCAAGACGCGGCCATTGGTGGGAGCCGTCAGCGCAATCTGCTGGCGCAAGGCGCGCATCGGCACCGTGTCTCCGTAAAGCTGCGCCCGGCCGCCGAGTTCTTCCCGAAGCCGGCGATTTTCCTGCCCGAGCCGGTGGACTTCCAGGGCGTTCTTGATGACCAGGATGACTTTTTCGAGCGAAAGAGGCTTCTCGATAAAATCGAACGCGCCAAGTTTCGTGGCGCGCACGGCCGTTTCGATGCTGGCATGTCCGGAAATCATGACCACCATCGGGTCCATGCCGTTCTTGCGCATGCGGTCGAGCGTTTCGAGGCCGTCGATTCCGTCGAGCCACACGTCGAGCAGGACCAGGTCGACCGAGCGCTGATCGAGCAAGCGCGAGGCATTCTTCGCCGGAGGAGACGGCGACGGCTTCGTACCCCTCCTCGGCAAGGATGGAGGAAAGCGCCTCCCGGATGCCTTGCTCGTCGTCCACGATGAGAATGGAATTTGGCATGAACGTTAGGCGGTTAGACGACGCGCGGCGCAACGGGCGCTGCGGCAACCTCGGCCATGGGCAGCTGCAGGATGAATCGCGCCCCGATGGGGTAATTGTCTTCGACGCGGATCGATCCATGGTGCTCGGCCATGATCCGGCTGGCGATGGCAAGGCCCAGGCCCGTGCCGCGGTCCTTGGTTGAAAAATGGGGGAGGAATAGCCTGTCCTTGTCCTCCGGTGAAATTCCATGGCCGCTGTCGGCGACGATGATCTCGACGGTTTCCCGATCGCTGTTGAATCGCGTGCGCAGGTCCAGCTCCTTCACCGAGGAGCCCTCCATGGATTCCGCCGCGTTATCGATGAGATTCACGATGACGCGGCGCAGAAGTTCGCCATCGGCGCGAATCGATGGCAACGCCGGAGGCCAAATCCTTGCGCACCTGGATCCCTTCGAGGCGTCCGCCAAATACTGCCAGCGCGTCGGTTACGATCTCGTTGGGATCAGCGGGGGAAAGCTTGGCGCGTCGGGAAACGGGCAAACTGAGAGAATTCGCCGACCAGCGTTTCGAGCGCGCCGACCTCGCGCTCAATCAGGCTGGAACACTCCCCAACCAGGCGCACCAGATTCGGGCGGATCGTTCTTTGCAGGATTGGACGCGGTTGCGTTCGAGATAGCGGGACAATCGCTGCGAAGAAAGCTGAATCGGCGTGAGCGGATTCTTGATTTCGTGAGCGATGCGCTGGGCGACTTCCTGCCAGGCGGCGGCCTTCTGCGCGTGAAGCAAGTCCGTCAAATCGTCCACCACGATGACGTAGCCGCGATTCGAGCGGCGCGGCCCCAGCGAGCTGACCGTCACGGCCGCATGCAAGAGGCGCCCGGAAGCAGCGAACTCCAGCTCTTGCGTGGCATGTGCCCAGACGCAGCGAACGCCGCATGAGCGTGTGCACCGCGCGCGCTGCTTCCTCCCCCATAAGTTGCGCGAAGTTGACGGCCTGCTTGGCGTTCTCCCCGAACATGCGCACCGCGGCGGGATTGACCCGCCGGATGGCTTCGTGTCTCATCGACGGAAATCACAGCCGTGGGGATGTTTTCGAGGATCGTTTCCATCAGCGTGCGCCGGCGTTCCAGTTCCTGCACCGCCTGCTGCAGGTTTTGCGTGAACACGTCGATTTGCCGGCGGTTGTCGCTGAGTTGCCCGGTCATTCGATTGAAAGAGCGGACCAGGGTCTCCAGTTCATCCTGCGCCTGGACGTTCACGCGCGTCTCGAAATTCCCAGCAATGATTTCCTGTGTCGCCTCCGCCAGCGCCTGAATCGGCACCGTAACCTGCTTGGACAGGAAAAGTGCAAACCATGTGGCTGAGAACATCAGGAGGATCGTGAAGAGCAACAAGCGTGAGCAGCATTTGCGTCTTGTAGGTGCGCAACTGCTGGCGCTGCAAACCGTAAGCCTGGGTTTGCGCCTCGATCTCCTGGATGCGGTCGGAAAATCGTCTGGGACATTTCGTCCCGCCAGCAAGGAAATGATTTCCAAGTTTAGCGCGGCCCGCCAGAAAATATTTGCCGCCGTATCTCCACAATTCCGCGCCGCTTGGGCATACGTCGATCCAGCGTGGGCAGCTCGGGCGGCGAACTCGGCGGCGTTGGGAACACGATTCGGAATCAGCTTGAAATTGGAATTGACGCCGACAGCCACGGGCTGGCCGGCCTCGTTCATTTCCCAAGCCAGGTCCGCTCCTCGCGCGAAAGCCATATCGAACGAGTGAATCGTGTCTCGCGCCGTGTCCTGGGTCGGCGCGCCGCTACCTCCCTGGCGATTTCCGTCATGCGATCGTGATCGGACCGGCCAATTTCATCGAGCAGTTCCTGCTGGATTGCGTTGCCATCTCCAGAGCGGCCGGGGAACCACAGCACGAGCTGTCCGGTTCAGCAAAGCATAGCTCACGAAAAACAAAAAAATGACCGGCAAAAAAGAAACCGCAATGGCGCCCAACACCATTTTCGTCTTGAAACGTGAGCCGGGCTGATGCGCGCGCCGCTCCGCCCACAGCCGCAGCAGGCTGCGCGTCAGAATCAAGCCGAAAACCAACAGCGCGGCCACGATGAATGTGGACAGGGCGTACAGAACCAGATATCTGGTCCACATCCTGGGGTTGCAAAGGAAGCGCCAGGGAGCCGAGCGTAAAGACTGCGGCGAGCAACAGAACGATCGCCACGCCGCCCAGGGCCAGCAGCAGTTGCGATTTGCGGGTCGTGCTCACGTCAATGCCACCGAATGCGAAACTGTATCCTGCGGCAGCCAGAGAGTTCGCCGAAAAGCGGGGAAGACTCCGGCAGCAGGGAGCGCAGGGGGCACTCCTGGCAGCGCGGGACGCTCTTGCGGCACCAGTTTTTCCCCGTGTTCACAATCAGGGCATGGAATTCATTGAGCAATTGCGGATGGCGGGGAAGTGCTGCCTCGAAACGCGCGCGGACGGTCTCGTAATCCGGCTTGCCACCAGTAATCCCGTGACGCCCGAAAATTCTGTGTGTATAGGCATCCACAACAAATACGGGATGATTTCCGGCATAGAGCAGGATGGAGTCCGCAGTTTCCGGACCGATCCCATGGACCGACAACAGCTGTTCGCGCAGCTCCGGAGTAGGCGTTTGGAACATGCGCTTCAGAGATCCGCCATACTCAAGCTGCAAGAATTGGACGAACGCCTTCAGTTTTCTGGCCTTTTGCCGGAAATAACCCGATGGCCGGATCAGCGCGGCGAGCCTTGTTAGCCGCGCCTTGCACGAATGGCCGACGGTGTAAGCATCCGCGCGGAGCGCAGGTTGGCAATCGCGCGCTCGACATTTCCCCAGGACGTGCTCTGGGTCAAGATCGCGCCGACAATCACTTCAAATCGCGATCTGTGCTGGCCACCAATGCATGGGACCAAGCGCGGTAGACATCGCTTCATAGTAGCGCATTAACGTCGTAGAGTCCGCGGAGTCCTGCAGCCTACGGGCACAGCGCTCCCTGCGTCAGCCCCGTGGCGAGAAAAGGGCCCTGGGCTGCAGTTGCCGCCAATCGAAGTGCGTGCTCTCACTACTTCGGAAGATAGCGGGCGCGGTACATCTAGTCAAGACAAGGTGTGCCGAAAGCGCCCTATTCTACTGTACCTAAGTACAGGTGGTCTTCTATTGCACTTTCAGTACGACCAGAAAAATTGGAACCGATTCGTAGCGGCAGCCGATCTGCTACTTTTAATCTCTGGGTGTGTGTACCCCCTAGGAGTCATCGTTCAATGTCGTCCCGATTAGGCGAAATACTGGTCAAAGAGAGCCTGATCACGTCCGACCAGCTCCGGCAAGCCCTGGAACATCAAAAGGCGAACGGCGGCAGGCTGGGGACGTGCCTGATGAAGCTCGGCTTCATCACCGATGATGAAATTACAGGTGTGCTTTCCCGCCAGTACGGAATCCCTTCCATCAATTTGAAGTATTACGAAGTGGACGCCGTCCGTCATTAAGCTGATCCCTCAAGATACCGCGATCCGGTACCAGATTGTTCCGCTCTCGCGCGTCGGCTCCACGCTGACCATCGCGATGACCGATCCGACCAACGTCTTTGCGATGGACGACATCAAGTTCATGACGGGCTTCAACGTAGAGCCGGTCGTGGCCTCCGAGACGGCGATTTCCGAGGCGATTTCGAAATTCTACGGAGAAGCGCACAGCGAAGAAGAACTCTCCAAGGTAATGAAGGACCTCACCGGCGACGAAACGGCCGACCTGGAACTCGCCGCTGAAGAGCAGGAGATGAACCTCGCCGAGCTGGAAAAGGCGGCCGAGGAAGCCCCCATCATCAAGTTGGTGAACCTGATCCTGACCGACGCGGTCAAGCGGGGCGCGAGCGATATTCACATCGAGCCTTACGAAAAGGAAGTCCGGGTGCGGTTTCGAATTGACGGCGTCCTGCAGCCGGTGATGACGCCGCCGATGAAACTGCGTGACGCGATCACCAGCCGCGTCAAGATCATGGCCAAACTGGATATCAGCGAAAAGCGGCTGCCGCAAGACGGCCGCATCATGATCAAGTACCGGAAGGAAGGGCGGATTAAAGACCTCGACTTCCGCGTTTCCACGATCCCGACGCTTGTTCGGCGAAAAAATCGTCATGCGCTTGCTCGACAAAGAAAACCTGCGCCTGGACATGACCAAGCTCGGATTCGAGCAGGAATCGCTGACGAAATTCGAGCGCGCGATCCTGCGGCCCTATGGGATGGTCCTGGTCACCGGGCCGACGGGGTCCGGAAAAACGAATACTCTGTATTCCTCGATTGCGCGTCTGAATACGCTTGAAACCAACATCATGACGGCTGAGGATCCCGGTCGAATTTCAGCTTGCAGGCGTCAATCAGGTGCAGATGAAGGACCAGATTGGGCTGAATTTTGCCGCTGCCCTGCGCGCCTTCCTCCGGCAGGATCCGAATATCATCCTGGTCGGCGAAATCCGCGACTTTGAAACGGCGGAAATCGCCGTGAAAGCCGCGCTCACCGGCCACCTGGTTCTTTCCACACTGCACACCAATGACGCCCCTTCGACCATCAGCCGGTTGATGAACATGGGAATTGAGCCCTTCCTGGTGGCAACTTCGGTCAACCTGATCTGCGCGCAACGCCTGGTTCGTAAGATTTGCCAGAACTGCAAGGAACCCTTGGACGTGCCCGAGCAAGCCATGCTCGATGCGGGGTTCACGCCGGAGGAAGTGAGGACGGTAAAGATCTCGATCGGCAAAGGCTGTAGCACTTGCAATAAGACCGGGTACAAAGGGCGCGTGGGTCTCTATGAGGTCATGGAAATCAACGACGAATTGCGCGAATTGATTTTGGTGGGCGCGTCGGCGCTCGAACTTAAGAAAAAGGCCATCGACCAGGGAATGATCATGCTGCGCAGGAGTGGTCTGACCAAAGTCGCGCCTGGGCCTGACGACGATTGAGGAAGTGATTCGCGAAACGGTGCTGTAGGAAAGGGAAAAACATGTCTGGACTTACTCTGAGTGAATTACTGAAAAAGATGATCGAACTCGGTGGCAGCGATCTGCACATTACCACGAACAGCGCACCCAGGGTCCGCGTGCATGGGAAGCTTGCGCCCCATGGACATGGCGCCCCTGACCGCGGCGGACACCAAGGCGCTGGCCTACAGCGTGCTCACCGATGCGCAGAAGCACCGGTTCGAGGAAAATCTGGAGCTGGACTTTTCCTTCGGATTGAAAAATCTGGCGCGCTTCCGCGGCAACCTTTTCCAGCAGCGCGGCGCCGTCGGAGCTGTCTTCCGGACGATTCCCTGGGAAATCAAGAATTTCGACGCCCTGGGACTTCCCGCAGATCGTAAAAGGTCTCTGCGATAAGCCGCGCGGCCTGGTACTGGTCACCGGCCCCACCGGCTCGGGGAAATCCACGACGCTTGCCGCCATGCTGGACAAGATCAACAGCGAACGCGAAGAGCACATGATCACGATCGAGGATCCCATCGAATTTCTGCACAATCACAAACGATGCCTGGTCAACCAGCGGGAAGTGCATTCCGATACGCATTCGTTTGCAAACTCGCTTCGCGCGGCGCTTCGAGAAGACCCTGATGTGGTGCTGATCGGGGAAATGCGCGATCTGGAAACGATCGAATCCGCGCTCCGGATTGCCGAAACCGGGCACCTGACCTTCGCCACGCTTGCACACCAACTCCGCGATCTCGACGATCAACCGTATCGTGGACGTCTTCCCGTCCTACCAGCAGCCGCAGATCCGCGCGCAGCTTTCCATGGTGCTCGAAGGAATCCTTTGCCAATCGTTGCTGCCCCGCGTGGACGGCCGAGGCCGGGTGATGGTGATGGAAGTCCTGGTTCCCAACCCTGCGATTCGCAACCTGATCCGTGAAGACAAGATTCACCAGATCTATTCGGCCATGCAGACGGGGACGGGGACGACCGGAATGCAAACATTCAACCAGAGCCTGGCAAACGCGTATTTTGCGAAGGTAATCACTTTGGAAATCGCGCTTGTCGCGCTCGTCGAATCCGGAAGAATTGCAGGATATGATTAATCGGGGTGTAACGTCGCCCGCTTCGCGCGCGCCTGCGCCAGTCCGGCGGTAATAGTGGAGTGCGGGCTTTTTGCTTGAAGCCCGCCCGAACAGCGAATCGCGGAGTCCGTCGAGAGATTGCCAGCGTTACCCCGATTTGGATTGAGGCCGATCAGGCAGGACGAATTTTGAGGAGGATAGGACGATGCCGGTTTTCACTTTTCGCGGTACCAACCGAGCCGGAGCCACGGTAACCGGGGAACAAGCGGCCGCCAGCAAGACCGAACTGCAAACACACTGCGCCGCCAGCAGATCAACGTCACCAAAATGTCGGAGAAGGGCAAGGAATTCAATTTGCCCACGTTTCGGCGGGGGCGTGGATTCCAAGGAACTCGCCATCTTCACTCGACAGTTTTCGGTCATGATCGATGCCGGATTGCCCCTGGTCCAGTGCCTGGAAATTCTGGCCAGCCAACAGGAAAATAAGACCTTCCAAAACGTACTGACCGGCACCAGAGCCGCTGTCGAAGGTGGCTCCACTCTATCCGCATCGATGCGTCAGTACGATAAAGTGTTTGACGCCCTGTATGTCAACCTGGTCGAAGCGGGAGAAACGGGCGGTATTCTCGACACGATTCTGCAGCGTCTTTCCGCATACATCGAGAAAAACGTTAAGTTGAAACGCGCTGTGAAGTCGGCGCTGGTGTATCCCATCGCCGTCTTGGGCATTGCCGCGGCAGTCATCGTTCTATTGCTGTGGAAGGTCGTGCCAATTTTTGCGACCCTGTTCGCGGGGCTCGGTGTGAACCTGCCGTTGCCCACGCGAATCGTTATCGGCCTCAGTAACTTCATCGGGAGCATATTCGGATTGCTGATTCTGGTGGCCATGATAGGGGTAATCGTTGCGCTGAAGGTGTGGTATGGCACCCCGGCCGGCCGGATGGCCATTGATGGCACCCTCCTGAAGTTGCCCATGATAGGCATTCTGCTTAGAAAGATCGCCGTAGCGCGCTTCACGCGGACCTTGGGCACTCTGATCTCGAGCGGAGTTCCCATTCTGGAAGGCTTGGATATCACGGCACGCACGGCGGGGAATGCAGTCATTGAAAAGGCGCTGCTGGAAGTCCGCAAGGCACTGGAAGGGGGGCGTAACCTGGCTGATCCCCTGAAGGACACCAACGTGTTTCCAGGCATGGTGACGCAAATGATCGGGGTCGGTGAACAAACCGGAGCCATGGATGCCATGCTTCAGAAAATTGCGGATTTCTACGAGGACGAAGTGGACGCTGCGGTCAAGGACCTGCTCGCCGCTATGGAACCAGCGATGATTGTGGTCCTAGGCGTGGTCGTAGGCGGGATCGTCATTTCCATGTACTTGCCGCTGTTCTCGTTGATTGGACAGCTGAGCAGCAACCATTAATCGTTTTGCGGGCCACGAGTTGCGCCCGCCCGACTGGGGTTTGCATATGGCTATCCTGTTGCCGGGGGATTTGGTCTAAATCATCCGGCACCCGTTGGGCCTCGATCAAATTGATATTTTTTATCATCGGAGCGGCCGCAGTTCGGCAAGTTCGCCTCGAATGGACCTGACACAAAATGTCGCAGCGTGGCTTGGCTGGCTCTCGCGTGTCCGGTTTTTTTAATCACACTCCTGCTGGCCCTGGTCCTGGTGTTAGGGAAAAGCAGTCAGCTTGAAGTTTCCACGCGTTTCTTCATCCCTCTGATCATCCTGTGGTACACCCTTGCGATTATCTATACGATCTTGTTGCGCTGGATGCCAGTGGCCTCGTGGCACGGCCCGCTTCAAATGGTTTTTGACCTTATTTTGGTCACCGTACTGATCTACCTAACCGGGACCCAGGATAGTTATTTCATCTGGCTGTATCCCCTCGCCATCATTGTCGCGAGTATCTTATTTTCCCGCAAAGCCACGTTCATCGTCGCGGGATTGAGTTTTATTCTGCTTGGGGGTCTGGCGGAATTGATTTTTTACAATATTCTGCCGCGCATGATGGTTGCCGTCCCCAGCAGCCGGCAATTGCAGACCTGGATTCTCAGCAACTTGTTCTACTTCATGTCAGTCGCCTATCTATCGAGCCTGCTGGCGCAAAGCTTGCGGCGGCAAGGCGCGGAGTTGGAAGTCAAGCGCGGGGAATTGCAGGACCTGCAGGCGTTTAACGAAGATATCATCCACTCCATGCGTGGAGGATTACTCACCACGGACATCGATGGCCGAATTCTACTGCTCAACCGCACGGGAGAAGAAATTACGGGAGTGCAGTTTCGAGCCGTGCGTGGAGCCCTTTTGCAGGAGGTATGGCCGGTCTTCTGGCTCCCCGGCGATGCCACTGCGGACGGCAAGCTGCCACAACGTCGCGAGGTCGATTTTCGCACGCCGGATGGTCAGGAAAGGTTCATCGGGATATCGGTATCTCCTCTACGCACCGGCGAACGTCGCACGACCGGATACGTTTTCAACTTTCAGGACTTGACCGATTTAAAGAGATTGGAGCAGGAAGTGGCCACCAAGGAACGCATGGCTGCATTGGGTCGCCTTTCGGCGGCGATTGCCCATGAAATACGGCAGCCACTCACGGCCATGGCGGGAGCAGTGAAGGAAATTGGCCGTCTGGTGCCGCTTCAGGAAGATGAGCAGCATCTGGTGGGGATTGTGAGCCGGGAATCCGAGCGCCTGAATAAGATCATCACTGAGTTTCTAACCTACTCAAGGGAAAAGACATACGACTTCTCAGAAGAGGACGTCGCTGGTCTCCTCAGATGAAACGCTGACCTTGCTCGAACGGAATCCACAGGTGGATGGACGGTATCGAATCGAACGGACGTTTCCAGCCTCAGCTGTTCGCGTTCGGGTCGACCGGAGTCGGATCAAGCAGGTCTTCTGGAATCTATCGGACAACGCGATGCGGGCGATGCCTGCGGGAGGAGTCTTGACGGTGTCGCTGGAGGTCGCGCCCTTCTGGGTTCGCATCCGGTTTCGCGACACGGGGACGGGACTTGATCCGCGGCAAAGCGCGAAGATATTTGAACCGCTACAGTCCACCTTTGTGGGTGGAACTGGATTGGGCTTGGCGATCGTCTATCAAATTGTGCAGGCCCATAGCGGCCGCATCAGCGTGGTCTCCGAAAAAGATCGCGGTGCGGAATTTACAGTGGAACTCCCGCGCGTCGCCTGACGCAGTGTCTTCGGAAGGAAGAAGTTTTCTATGGCGCACATTTTGATCGTAGACGATGAACGCTCCATTTGCGAATTGCTGGAGATCACCTTCCGCAAAGAAGGCCATCGCGTCGAGGTCGCCATGAACGGAGAAGCGGCCCGGCGGCGGCTGCAATCGCAGATTTTTGACATCGTCATCTCCGATATTCGCATGCCGGACAGCACCGGTGTGGAACTCCTGCAATTCTGCAAGGAGATTTCGCCGTCGAGCTATTTTCTTCTGATTACGGGTGTGCCTACCGTGGAAACTGCCATTGCCGCCATCAACGCCGGAGCCGACCGGTATGTGATCAAGGATCATGACTTGGTCGATCAGTTGCGGCGGGCGGTTCGCCAGGTGGATGAAACTCTTCGCCTCAAGAACGAAGCCGGGTATTTGCGGCGGGAATTGCGGCGTCTCACCGGCCAGGACAATATCATTGGTCATAGCGCCAAGATGCGCGCCATCTTCGACATGATCATGACCATCGCGCCGCAATCCAGCCGCGTCCTGATCACCGGGGAAACCGGCACTGGAAAGGAATTGGTTGCGCGCGCCATTCATGAAAATAGCGCACGCAGCCAACAGCCCTTTATCACCATCAACTGCGGCGCCTTTCCCGAAACGCTTCTCGAGTCGGAATTGTTCGGATACGTGAAAGGCGCATTCACCGGGGCAAATGAGAATCGCCAGGGACTGTTTAAAGCCGCCAACGGAGGAACCCTTTTTCTTGACGAGATCGGTAATATGAGTGTTCCGATGCAGATGAAGCTGTTCCGAGTCCTGCAGGAGGGCAAGGTTCGTCCGGTTGGGTCCAATGAAGAGACGGAAATCGATGTGCGCGTAATCGCAGCCACGAACAAGGACCTGGATAAAGCCATCGCTGCTGGAGAATTCCGGGAAGACCTGTACTATCGATTGAGCGTTATCCCCATCCAATTGCCTGCGCTTCGCGAACGCAGGGAGGACATTCCCCTCCTGGCCCGGGCCTTTCTCGAACGGTTCCGCAAGTCCATGGAAAAGCTGATCGAAGGGATCACGCCCGAGGCCATGAGTTTGCTGGAAGCCTACGATTGGCCTGGGAATGTGCGGGAATTGGAAAATACGATGGAGCGATCCGTGGCGCTGGAAACTGGAAGCATGATTTCGGTCAACGTGCTGCCGGAAAAGATTAGATGTCCGGAGTCGCACGGTCCCGCCGGAGGCGCGGAAACAATGAGCAGCCTTGCGCACATTCCGGAAGGCGGAATCGACCTCGAAAAACACGTACAGGATCTGGAGAAAAATTACATTTTAGCGGCGCTTGATGCCTCCGGCGGCGTAGGAACACGCGCAGCGGAGTTGCTCAAAATGAGCTACCGCTCCTTCCGGCACTATTCCAAAAAATACGCCATTCGATAGCGGGTAGGGAAGTAACCTTTATTTGTGACATTGCGGGTGCGGGCTCTACTTGGAGCCCGCCATAAGGGACGAAGCGGAGATAGCCAGTTTCGTTTCATCGGACCTTGGGTTCCGCGCTAGCGATAGCAAATGACCGCATGCGCCTGCGACAAGAACCATCATGATCGGATCGATCGGAAAACGATAACGCAAGGAAGAGTGTGTCAGATAAAAAACCAGTGGGAAAACGAGAAGAACCGACGCAAACAAGAGCCCTTCGCCCTGGCGCGCGCGGGAGAGGTACAGAACGCCGAGGAAACTGAATAAGGAAAACAGGCAATTCATGGCCAGGAAAGCCTTCGCGTAGAGTGGGACGTACGCCCAGATATCCGCAGGACTGTCCGTGATACCCAGCCAGTTCTCTACGAATCGGCGGAACATAAAATTGATGGTGTCGAGCGGATGGCTTCGCATATAGGCAAAGGCCTCATGCTGTTTTTCAGCCATGTAGGCGATCTCGCCCATGCTCTTGTATTTTTCGGCCTCTTCGGGATTGTCATTGGGATGCTTCCATTGGGACATCGTGTCCGTAACGTCGGGATTGTTCCCGAGCCACAATTCCAGTCCGAAATTGGAGCGCAGCACGATCAGCTTGTCAAAGACACGATAATTGCGGATTGTCCACGGCACTAAACAGATCGCGAATACTAAAAGTGCCGCCGTCACGTATCTAGACCAGGGAGCGGATTCCTTGTGCGCTTCCCAAATCAGCCACCCCAGGAAGAATGGCAGCAGGGAGAGAAGCGAAGGATTCGTTAACCCGCCAAGGGCCCACAAAGCCCCATAACCCATCCAGGGCAGCAGGTTCCGCTTCTCCCTCAAGGCCAAAGTGGCCCAGAAAATTAATGCGAAAAAGAGGGCCGCAAGCGCCGTATCCCAGATCCACATAATTGGAAAGAAGAGCGCGGTGGGGAAAAAGACCCACCCCCACGCGGCGCCTGTGGCCACGGCATTTCCGTATGTTTTCTTGGCAATGGCGTGGATCGGAATAACGGTCAGGGCGGCGAATGCGCTGTTCGATATTTGAACGATGATTTCAGACAAGTAGCTGTAAATTCCGAAAAGTTTGAAAATCCCTGCTACAAAGTATGGATAAATTGGGGTGAACCAGACGGTCGGACCTGTATCCACCATACGCAGGGGGGAAGAAAAGCCTAGGCCGGCCGCGATCGCTCTGGCCACACGGCCTAGCTCATACCCGTACGGCGTGTCGGTCCTTACAGGGTTCGGTCCCATGTGCGATTGCACGTTCATGACAAGCATGCGCAGGGCAAACGCGACCGCCGTAATAAATACGGGTGAGCTCAGGATGCGCTTGAAAATAGACTTCATAGGGAATCGTCGTCCTTCGCGGAGAGGCAGGGAATCCCCTCTGCTCAGCAATTCAAGTTTACGGATTCACTGCTCAGGGCGCAATTGGTGCGGGCTCTTTTTGAAGTGTTCCTTGTCGTTTGAGTAAGCCATAAGAACTCGTGATTGCGCCCTTGCGATGAAGCAATTTAAGGGGTGAGTCCGCGATCTCATATCGTGAAACGATACATACGATGTCAATTTGTGGCAGCCGGGATCGACATTCTAAGTAACTTTAAGTATGGTTTTTGCAGAGATGGACGAAAGTTCCTGCCTGTCGACAATCTACGCTTCCACTTCAATTCCTTTTCGCACAGTGACATACACGGTATGTGTCGTAAACAAAACCGGTCCGGCGCAAATTGGCACGATACTTGCATCTCTCAAAGGCGATTCCCGGTACGGGATAGAAGAAAGATCACCAAGGAGATCTCAGAATGCGTAATAAACAGAAGGGTTTTTCATTGATTGAGTTGCTGATCGTCGTCGCGATCATCCTGATCATCGCGGCTATCGCGATTCCGAACCTGATGCGCTCGAAAATGGCGGCCAATGAAGCGTCGGCCGTCGCTTCCCTGCGTACGCTAAATACGTCCATCGTGGCCTACCAGACCACCTATGCCACGGATCCCCCGACCCTGGCGTCTCTGGGCCCCTCGGCCGCGCCGTCTTCCACGGCAGCAGACTTGGTTGACAACCTGCTCGGCGTGGACCCGGCGCAAAAGAGCGGCTATACCATTACGTATACTTCGGTTGCCGCGACGCCCATCACGCAGTACACCATTCTGGCCGCCCCACAATCGCCTTCAACTGGTCAGCGGCAGTTCTTCACCGACCAGAGCGGTGTGATTCGGCAAACGACGGATGGTTCCACGCCGACCGCCTCCAGCCTGCCGATCGGCTAACTTGTAAAGTTTCGATGGAAGGAAGAATTGGGGAGAAGGGCGCAAATGCCCTTCTCCCCAATTTCAGTTTCTGTTCATGCGTTCGCTGTAACCGGGGATTGCTCTCCGGCGGCAGATGAGTTGGGCAAGTGACGGCCCAATATGAACCCCGCGCAACTTCCGATTTGTCGGAATAATGGGCCGGCCACGAAGCCGAAATCTAATGCGCCACTTAATGGCTTCTTAAACTGACAAATTTTGCCGCTAGGCAGGCACTTCTCCCTCGCGTACGGCAATAACGACGCTACTTCTGCCCCTTACGGATGATGCAACCCTAAGTATGAAAGCAACTTAGTAGAAATGTGTCGTATAGCAAACCTCAAGATGCCGGCAATGGCATTGCGGGTGCACTTATCAGGGCGATCCCCCGGTACGGGACAGAATTCAAATAAGATCCGATACCAAGAAGTCTACGAGGAGAACCGTGAATGCGCAATAAA
Source organism: Terriglobia bacterium (assembly GCA_963705015.1). Classification (GTDB taxonomy): domain Bacteria; phylum Acidobacteriota; class Terriglobia; order Acidiferrales; family UBA7541; genus Palsa-360. The sequence continues at coordinate 795,180 of CAVPIN010000002.1, read as the reverse complement.
CAGAAGGGTTTCTCATTGATCGAATTGCTGATCGTAGTCGCGATCATCCTGATCATCGCGGCCATCGCAATTCCGAACCTGATGCGCTCGAAAATGGCGGCCAATGAAGCCTCAGCCGTCGCTTCCCTGCGTACGTTAAATACGTCCATTGTGGCATATTCCACCACGTATGCTACAGATCCCCCGACCCTGGCGTCTCTGGGCCCCTCGGCCGCGCCGTCTTCCACCGCAGCAGACTTGGTTGACAACCTGCTCGGCGTGGACCCGGCGCAAAAGAGCGGCTATACGATTACCTATACTTCGGTTGCCGCGACGCCCATCACGCAGTACACCATTCTGGCCGCCCCACAATCGCCTTCAACTGGTCAGCGGAAATTCTTCACCGACCAGAGCGGTGTGATTCGGCAAACGACGGATGGTTCCACACCGACGGGCTCCAGCCTGCCGATCGGCTAGTCATGTAGTGCATGTGGCCAGGATGGGGGAGAGAAGCGAATGCGACTTTCCCCCACCTCCACTTGAACCTAGTTCCTAGGCTTACAGTTGGTGCAGGCGCAGTTCGCATACTCAGAAATTTTGCACCAGTGAGGAGATGAGGCAATGAGGCACCAAGAGTTGACAAACGACGGCAATTCACGAAAACGGCCCAGCGCGGGCTTCTCACTGATCGAACTCCTGATCGTCGTGGCCGTGATCCTAATCATCGCTGCCATAGCCATCCCGAATTACCTTAACTCCAAGATGCGCGCCAATGAGTCCTCGGCTGTCCAAAACCTGCGCAATATTTCAACTGCCCAGGTCGTTTACTCGACCACCTACGGCGTTGGCTTCTCAAGCACCCTTCTCCAGCTTTCCGGGAATATGGTGACCACGGATCAAAATAACGCCGGGTTGATTGACGAAAATCTTGCGGGCGGACTCAAGAGCGGATATATCTACACCTATGTTCCCCTCACCTTCGACTGGCAAGGACATGCCCTGACCTACTCTCTGAATGCGGATCCACAGGTTGCCGGGAGTTCAGGTCAAAAGCATTTTTATACGGACCAGACCTGCGTCATTCGCATGAATCTGAATACGACGGCCGTTGCCACCGACCTCCCAGTTAGTTAACCTTCCTCGCAGCCCGTCGTTACAAGTCCGGCGAAACACGCCGCCCGGATAACTTCCTGTTACACTCTGGTAGTGAACCACCGCCCAACGCGATGCCGCCTTGCAACTGCGGTTATTCTTTTCGTGGCGGGCTTTCCGAACCCCCCGTCGGGACCGTATGCGAGTGACTCGCCAGATTCCGCAAAAACAATTGCGCGCCTTCTCGAGCAGCACTACCGCAACACGCAGACCCTTCGCGCAGTGTTTCTGGAAAGGTATAGCGAGGGCCCCCGGCAGGCGCAAATTGAGTCTGGAACCGTCTATTTTCGCCGCCCGGGGCGCATGCGATGGGAATATGAGGCCCCGGAAAAAAAACTTTTCCTTGCCGATGGCAGGACCGTATGGTTTTACGTTCCCTACGACCATACCGTGACAAAGGCCCCGGTCAAGGAAAGCTCGGATTGGCGCACCCCGCTCGCGCTGCTGACAGGGAAAGTGGAACTTTCCCGGCTGTGCAGCCGGGTGGATCTGACCACCCAAAGTGGAGTTCCTGCCGCGCATGCCATTCTCCGTTGCTTCCCAAAGGGTCTGAAGCAATCGCCGCCGCAGTCCGCGGGTAGTTCCATCGGTCCTCCAGCGGAATCGCCGGAAGAGGCGGACTTTACCGAGGTCCTGCTGGAAGTGGACAGGGCCAGCGGCGAACTCGAGCGCATCGAGATTCGACAGCCAGGGGGAATTGAACTGGAATACCGGTTTGGGGATTGGCGGGAAGGTTTACCCCTCCCGGAAAGCATGTTCCATTTTCAGGTTCCAGTGGGCGTGGCCATCGTAGATGCGTCCGCGCTACCGTCCGGACCTCAATAAATTATCACTCGAAAATGAAGCGGCGTCCCGAAAGGCTCATCCGCTGGAGGAATAGCCTGGGACGCCGCGAAATCGAACCGGAGATTTTCGTCTCTAGTTCGTGCGTGGGGGATCAATCTCTAAGGATATCCTGCATCAATCGAGCGTGCCAAAATACCTATTCACGCGCCTCCGTCGATTATGTGTAAGTTGCCACCAGCCGCTCGTTACCGCACAGGCAGAGTCCGGTTGGCGATCGCGCCCGAACAGCTGACCTGGGTTCCCGGATGGCGCGAGGGAAGGTATTGTATTTAGGTAGTCCATCCAAGGCAAGCTCGTATTTGACGAGCTATGGATTTTGGAAGGGAAGAGGTCAGGCACGATCACTCGAACTCAAAAGGTGTGATTTAGCTTATTCCAAGTGGCAACAATGGGGATCTGGAGTTGTCACCCTGCACACCTAACCGTTGACCCGATTTCCTGCATCTATGTCTTTGAGGTACACTCAAATAATGGCGGAGTTTCTCTGCAAAGTCGCGGACGCGAGCGGGCGGGTCTTCTCGCAGGTCGAGGCAGCGGAGTCCATTACGGAGGCCCGTCAGAAGCTCGCCGATCGTGGCCTCTATGTCTATCAAGTCCGGGCGCACCAGGGTCTGATTGGCCAGGCGTTCGGAAGACGCACTGCTAAGACCGCCGACGGGGACGGCTTTCTCGTCTTCAACCAACAGTTCAATACGCTGATCAAGGCAGGAATCCCGATTCTTAAGGCTTTGGATTTGCTGGCGGATCGGGCGGCTGCGGAACAGCTTCGGCCTGTGCTGGGCGAGGTCCGCCGGCTGGTTCGCGAAGGGACGACGCTTTCCGAAGCCCTGGAACAGCAGGGCGTTTTCCCCAAGGTCTACACGGTCTCCGTTCTGGCCGGGGAAAAGAGCGGCAACTTATCCGGGGTGCTCGAATATTACATTGCCTATCAGAGAGTGACGACCGGTCTGAAAAAGAAATTGATCTCCACTCTGATTTATCCCATGATTCTGATTTGTGCGGCCACGCTGATCGTGGGCTATTTGGTCACTACCGTGATTCCGAAATTCGCCGGACTCTATAAGGACCTGAACATCGCGCTGCCGACAGCGACCCGAGTCCTTCTAGCCGTGACCGTGACGTACCGGCCCTATTTGCTGGGAACAATCGGGTTGCTGGTGCTGCTGGCCGTGGCTGCGTTTGCGTGGTCCCGTTCAGAGCAGGGAGCTCTGGTCCTGGAACGAATCAGAATGCGGTTGCCGCTGGTGGGCGATACGATGACCAAATTTCAATTTGCTCAGTTTTGCCGGACACTTTCGACGCTACTGGCGGGTGGCACACCGCTGGTGCAAGCCATGGAAACCGCCGGCGGAGCCATGAGCGGCCGCCTGATTTCGGGAGCCATCACTCGGGGGGCACAGTTGGTTCGGGAAGGGCAATCGCTGCACGATGGGCTGGCTTCGACTGGTCTGGTACCTGACCTGGCGCTGGAAATGATTGAGGTTGGCGAGGCCAGCGGGGCACTGGCCCCCATGCTCGGAAGTGTTGCCGAGTTTTACGAAGATGACGTGAATAATCGTTTGACGAATTTAGTGGCGCTCATCGAGCCGGCGATATTGATTTTCATGGCGATTCTGATCGCTTTTATCCTGATTGCGTTGTACCTGCCGATGTTCTCGCTGTCCATCGGCGGCTCGGGGCAAGGATAGAATTTCATGAGCACAACCGATCAAACTCTGAGCACGGCAGCTTCCGACCCGCAAGGGGAAAGGGAGCGTTCGCGCCGCCTGGCGGAAAGATACCGCTGTCCCTTCGTGGATCTATTCGAGCAGCGCATTGATCCCGAGTTGTTTCGAAGCATTCCCGCCGATTTGATGTTCCGATTCAATTTTGTCCCCATGGAGGCGCAAAACGGCGCCCTGGTGATTGCGGTCGCCGATCCCAGCCAGGTTCTGTTGAGCGATGAACTACCGTTGCTGCTTGGGAAGAAGTTAATCCTGAAGGTCGCGACCCCGACGCAAATCAGCGATCTCCTGAAGCGCACCGAGCAATCCCAGCGTGTTCTTGACCAGGCCACCGAGGCGTTCACCTTAACCGTCGTCGAGGAAGATGAAGAAATCGACGCGAACATATCCGCCGATAGCCTGACGCAGGATACGGCCGTCAGTCCGGTGGTTCGCCTGGTGGATACGGTCATTTTCACGGCGCTGGAGCGGCGAGCCTCAGACATTCATATTGAGGCTCGCGACATTGAAGTCGCGGTCAAGTACCGGATCGACGGCGTGCTGGTTCACGCCATGGCGCCGATCTCCAAGGATTGGCTTTCCACGATTATTTCCCGAATCAAGGTCATGAGCGAACTGGATATCGCCGAACGGCGCGTGCCTCAGGACGGGCGCTTCCGGGTGCGCTACAAGGGCCGGTTCGTCGATTTTCGCGTCTCCATCATGCCCTCCATCCATGGCGAGGATGCAGTTCTTCGTGTTCTCGACAAGGAGACCCTTTCTGAGAAATTCCAATCCCTCAGCCTGGATGTCGTAGGATTCTCGGCAGATGAAATGCGGAAGTTTCGCCGGTATATCCGCGAGCCTTATGGAATGGTGCTGGTGACCGGGCCTACCGGCTCGGGAAAAACAACGACGCTGTACGCGGCCATCAATGAAATTAAGACCGATGAGGACAAGATCATCACGATTGAGGACCCCGTCGAATACCAGGTCCGCGGTATCACGCAGATCCCCGTGAACGAAAAAAAGGGGCTGACGTTCGCGCGCGGCTTGCGTTCCATCCTGCGTCATGACCCTGATAAAATCATGGTCGGCGAAATTCGCGACAATGAAACCGCCCAGATCGCCATCCAGTCCGCGCTCACGGGACATCTGGTGTTTACCACGGTCCACGCGAACAATGTAACCGACGTCATCGGAAGGTTTATCAACATGGGCGTCGAGCCATATAATTTTGTTTCGGCGCTGAACTGCATCCTGGCGCAGCGCCTGGTGCGAGTTGTTTGCGTGCATTGCAAGAAGGTCGTGCGCTATTCGCCGGATATGCTGCGCGCTTCAGGCCTCGATCCCGAAGCATGGGCTGGAGTCCAATTCGTGGAGGGCGCCGGGTGCCTGGAATGTTCCGGCACGGGCTTCCGTGGCCGGAGCGCCATTTCCGAATTGCTGGACCTGTCTGACCACATCCGCGAAATGATTATCAGCCAGCGTCCCACCTCGGAGATCAAGCGGGTGGCGCGCGAAGAAGGCATGACATTTCTGCGAGATTCGGCGCTCGCCAAAGTGCGCGATGGCATTACGACGCTAAAAGAAATTAACAAGGTGACGTTCATTGAGTGAAGGCAACAGCATCCGCCAGGGCATCTACCAGAGCGGTTTGGTGCGGCGCCTGGCGCAATGGCTCGATGCCATTCCGCATCCGCTCATCGCCTGCGAAATCGCCATCGATTACGTTGCGGCCGCGCGGTGGACGCGCACCGGCATGGGACTCGATGGATTTGCGGTCGAGCCGCTTCCCCCAGGGGCCATTGTTCCCACCGCGGCGGAATCAAATTTGATTGACGTGGCGACGGTGCGCGCCGCCGTGGGACGTGTATTTTCGCGGTTGCGAGCCAAGAATGAAGATGTGGCTCTGCTCGTGCCTGATTCCGTGATCCGCGTGTTCGTCTTGCATTTTGACGTATTTCCGCGAAAATCTGAGGAAGCCATCCCCATGCTCCGGTGGCGGCTCAAGAAGAGTGTTCCTTTTGAGGCCGACGAAACGTTGATTTCGTTTATGCGCCAGGCGCCACGCGAGGACGGAGTGGATATCGTTACGGCGCTGGCACGCCTGCGGATTGTCCGCGACTATGAATCGTTGATGGAGTCGGCGGGAATGTCGCCCGGGGTCGTGATGAGCTCCACGCTTGCCGCCTTGCCGCTGCTTTCTGATGAACGGCCATCGCTTCTGGCTCGCGTCACCGGTTCCACGCTGACCACGGCCATCGTTCGCGACGGTGTGTTGTGCGGGTACCGCTGTATTACACTTCCTGCCGATGCGGAGCACCTGACGCCTCAGGCTTTGCTCGATGAAATTTATCCGCTGGCGGCTTATTATCAAGATTCCTGGAGTGAGGGCATCGCGCAGGTTCGCCTCGCTGGCCTTGGCCAGCGCGCCGCCGAATTTCAGGATCCTCTCGAGCGCGAACTGCATTGTCCGGTCGGGACACTTCTGGCAGCAGCTGCTGCCGAGGGCCGAATCCGCGCCGACCAGCATCCGCTTGCGGACCGAGGCCTGGAAGCCCTGATCGGCTGGACTCTCAATCGTGGCGCGTGAACGCCACTAGAAAAGGAAAAGGGATTTCATGAAGGTTCGTCTCAATCTGGCCACAGCGCCACTGGTGAGCAATCGCCGATTCACACTGGCGGCCGGGGTCATCGGCGGGGTGGCATTAGCGGGCTTGCTGGCCCTTTCCCAGCACGCCTACTCGGTTTGGAGAAGCGATAAAGTATTTCGCACGCGGCAGGCCACACTCGAAAGCCAAATTGCGTCTCTTCAATCGGAGCGTAAATCGCTGGCCACGTTTTTTGAAGACCCCAGCAACGTTAAACGCCGCCAGCGAGCTGCGTATCTGAACGGTCTGATTCAGCAGAGGGCCTTTCCCTGGATCAAGATCTTTGTGGATCTGGAACGGATTCTTCCCGAAGGCGCGCGCGTAGTCAGCATCGAACCTAAGTTGGTGGGCGACAACGTACAGCTGCGAGTGCTGGTCGGCGCCACCAGCGATGAGAGCAAACTGAAGTTTTTGAAGTCGCTGGAGAGTTCGGCTGAGTTTTCGCACATCGAGCTCCAAAGTGAAACTCGCCCTGCCCGGCCAGACCAACTTGATCGCATCCTGCTGGAATTGCAGGCGCAGTATTCGGTGATTTAGGATGAAACAGGGAATTCAACGCCGCAACGCGATTGTACGCTGGAGCCTGATCGTCATCCTGGCGGCGGATCTGGTTCTGATCGGCGTGAATTGGCAGTTGAACCGGTCCCCGCATATTCAATCCGGCGATCTAAGGAAGCTCGACTTGCTGGAAAAATCCTACCGCGCGGACGATGCGCGGCTGGAAAGATTCCGCCGCGAATTGCCCGCCGATGAAAAGCAGTGGGACGAATTTTTTAACGCGCACTTTCATCCCGCCGGGGCCGGCTATTCGGCGATCAGCGAAGACCTCGGGGAATTATCGCGTTCCGCCGGTTTGCGTTCGGATTCGATCACGTTCCATCAGCTCAGCCCGGATGCCCGCGGCCTGGTGCAAATCGACATTGCCACGGCGGTCGAGGGAGACTACGACGGCCTGATCCAATTCCTGAACAAGCTGGAGCACTCGGAGAACTTCTATGTGTTAGACAGCCTCGCGCTGGCTTCCAGCAGCGCCGGGAAGCTCCGCCTGAATTTGCAGTTAAGAACGTATTTCCGGACCACCTGACATGTCGCGTCGAAACCAATTCATGATGCTCGGTGTGCTCTTCGCGATTCTGCTGGGCAGCCTGTATTATGCGTATCGGAATTTTGCCTCCCCTGACGACGCTCCCAAAGCGGTGGCCATCGACGATCGATTTACGCCGCTCAACGTCGATAATCCCGCGTTGAGAACCGATATCCTCAAACGCTTTCTGGAACTGGAATATAACGGCGTTCATCGCAGCATTTTCAGCGCTACGCTTCCTCCGCCCCCGCTGCCTCCTGCTCCGCCCAAGCCGGTGAACGTGGCGCCGCCCGTTCCCCCAGGGCCGCCACCCCTGACGGTGGATGCAAAATATTTTGGATACGTCAGCGATCCGGGCGGGAGCCATCGCCGGGCTTTTTTCGCGACGCCCAACAATGAAGACGTCTATATCGCTGGCGAAGGCGACACGCTGATGGGGCGCTTTAGGGTCGTGCGCATTACGAATACGACGGCGGACGTTGAGGAAGTTTCCTCAGGACGCCGCGCCACTTTGACATTGGAAGAACCCGGCCCCAACGGATAATGACTATGACGATCTCCTGTCAAATAAAACGCGCTCACGGCGAAGCTGGATACAGTCTGCTCCTGGCCATCTTCCTGGTTGCGACTTCGCTGATTCTCTCGGCTGCTATTTTGCCAAGTGTGCTGACAGAGGGCCGCCGCGAACGCGAAACCGAAATGATATGGCGCGGGGAACAGTACCAGCGGGCGATTGGCCTGTATTTTCGAAAATTTGGACGCTATCCCACCAAGGTGGACGATCTGGTCAAGCAGACCAACGGCGTTCGGTTTCTTCGCCAGGCATATCCTGACCCCATGAACAAGGAAGACGGCACGTGGAGGTTCATCTACGTGGGCCCGACAGGGGCACTGATCGGAAGTGTTCACGGTCAGAATTTGCTGCAAGGCATGATGGGCAGTCCAATGCTTCCCGGCGGGATGGGTGGGGGGCTAGCGCCGCCGGCGCCCCCAAGTGCAACCTCGGGCTTTGGGGCGACCACTCCTGGCCTGGCGGGTCAGCAGATGGCGCAGCAGCAGGGCCAGCAACAGGGACAGCCGGGACAACCACCTCAAACAGGCCAGCAAACAGGTCAGCAGGCGGGCGGGGCGCTGGCGCCAGACTCTTTGCAGTCCCAGCCACAGCCGCTGCAGGGCGACGTCATCGGTGGGAATATCATCGGCGTGGGAAGCAAGATCAAGCAGTCATCTATTCGGGTCTACGATGGCGGCGACACGTATGAGGGTTGGGAATTTATCTGGAATCCGAATCAGATGGTGGGGATGCCCGGTCAGGCACTTCCTAACGGCATTGGCAGCCCAGGTCCGCCGCAAGGGTTGGTGCAGCCGCCACAGAATCAGCAGGTTCCTCCAGGCAACGGCAATGTGCCGTTATCGACTCAGCCCGTTCAATAAATACTAATTTTGAGTTCTCCCATGGCGGCGTTTCGCCGGCTTCGCGAAACTATTGCAGCGTGAGGGGCTGACTTGAATTCCCTGAGGTTTGCTGAAATCGTTCCGTTACGCGGCGCACGTAATTCCGCGTCTCGCGGTAGGGTGGAACGGCACGAAATTGCTCGACGCGGTCCGGGCCCGCATTATAGGCGGCCAGCGTCAGCGCCAGGTCACCATGATACCGCTGTAGTAATTCCTTCAAATATCGTGTGCCGGCGTCGATGTTCTGCTGTGGATCAAATACGTTGGTGACTCCAAAGCGCGCCGCAGTTTGCGGCATCAACTGCATCAGCCCGCGCGCCGATTTCAAAGATACTGCGGTGGGATTGAAATTGGATTCCGCGGCGATCACGCTCGCGACCAGCTCCGGAGCGATCCCGTGAGTCCGGGCGGAAGTAGCGATGAAACTGGCAAATGGAACATCGAGCAGCTTGATTTTGACCGGCAAGAATGTATCTTCGGGATCGATTCGAAGCAGCGCGTCGGCGGGAATTTCCAGCGTCCCGCCCGTCATGGTCAGCCGGAGCGTGTCGCCCACATACTCGTATCCGGTGATGTGGATCCGCTGGCCGGATTGCAGGACGGCGTAATCGGCGCGCGCGGCCGGCGCCAGGGCTGCAAGGAAGATTGCCACCAAAAAGGCGCAGTATTTGACGGCCTGTGGGATTCGAATCACTTCAACTGCCTCCCAGCGCATAAGTCTCGATGGCGGCGGCGACCCCGCCCTGATCGTTGGTGAGCGTCTCATGCCAGCCTAATGATTTCAACTCCGGAACGCTGTTGCCCATCACAATGGGGAGCCCGGCATATTGGAGCATTTCCAGGTCGTTATGGTTGTCCCCGATGGCCATGACGTCCTGCCGGGACCATCCGCGGCGGGTGACCCATTGGGCGAGCGTCGCGCCCTTCGAGCATCCCCGGGAGATCACGTCCACCAGGCCAAAATTCCGGTTGTCGTAGAGCGTCACCGCCACGGAATACTGCGAAGAAATTGGCAGTTGCGAGAGGCAGGCGGCGGCCTCGCGCAAGCGGCCTGTCGGTCCGGTGAACATGACCTGGATGGGATCTTCGGTAAGGCAGTTTTGGAGGGGCGAAACTTCGGCTATGAAATCGCGGTTGCGGTCCAGATAGGGTCGCCTTGCGGGGTCGTCCCACGGGATTCGCTCGAAGACCAGTTGATTTTCGCGGGGGCGGTCGAAGCAAACCGAGGCCAGATCCCGGAACTGCGGCGTAAGCTCGATGGCGCGCACGGCAACCTCGCGGGACAGCATATGACGCAGTTGCGTGACGCCGCTGCTGGATTTGACCATGGCTCCATTGTTAACAATCATGGTAATGGGGCAGGGAAGCCGCCTGGCAATCGGCATGGCAAAGTCGTAGCGCCGCCCGGTGACCAGGGCGACCTCAATCCCTCGCGCAGAGGCCTCCGCAATCGCTTTCCGGTTGCTTTCGGGGATCTGCGACCGGTCGTCGAGTAACGTGCCGTCGATATCGAGTGCAATGAGGCGAACTGGCATATGGCTATTCTACCGTGCCGGACCGCCTCCCGGCTATGTCCCTGGGTACAGGTGTTCACCGGGGGCATCGCTTCGGCGAATGAACCCGGAAACTACAACCGATTACAAGCAATGCGTCAGCAGCGACAATGCATTGGTTCCGTGTTGCCGGGAGTCCCGGAGGGACGCCACAACGTAGCCAACCCCGACATGGTCGGGGTGGGAGATCTGTGTGAAATTACCACAAACCCCGGTAGGGGTGGCACAAAGCACGAACTTCAGACACGCCTACGGATGTATAGGGCAGCCCTTTGTGTCGCCCCTCCGGGGCTTGCATTGCATTCTCACGGCATTCCCACCCCGACCGGGTCGGGGTGGGCTACGTTGTTTCGTGCCTACGGCACTCTTCGCAAAACGAAATTAGGGCACCATCAGCCGCGTGGAATCTATGGATCGGGAATCGTGGCGAGTGCAGGTGTCGAAGGACGGCTTTCCTGCCCCTTGGAATTTACAGAAGTCACTGCATAGGAATAGGTTAGCCCGGGCTGTACGGTCGAATCGACAAATCGAGTTGCGTTAATCGGTTGAGGCGTCAACTTCCTGACGTTTCCGTTTAGCTTTGAAGTCCGGTACACGTTGTAGCCGACGACCGCGGATGTGCTGGCATCCCAGGTTAGTGTCGCCGAGTGGGGCCGGCCAGGTGATTTCCCGCATCCCGCGAGAAAGAAAACACTTGCGACCGCCAGCCCCGCAAGAGCGCGCCGCAGAGATGTGAGTTTTGCCTTTCGATTCATGCAATGCACCGAATGAAGACAGAATTATACCCGGCGCGTAGACCGGCTTTTTCCCTTTATTTGGCGGCGAATCACGAACGGATAATACCATCGCTTTCAATGGGCGAGAGTTGCGGTATGGGGTCGGGGCTGCCCCGACCTTGATGCTTTTCAAGGGGGCTTGGTTTGATTCCAGGTGCTTAGTTGGGGATGAACCCTAAAACGGCCGTTCAGTTTGAGTTGACATGTGGTGATGTTAAAATACTTATAGAAAGGAAGTACGAATGATCGTTACCATGCGGCCCGGAATCGAACCGTTATGCGACAAATGTTTGTGCCCTATGGCATTGGCCAAATTTGGTGACCCAACGGGCCTCACAATGAAGGCCTTCAAGTGCGGAGAGAAAAATTGCACACGGGCATACAATTCATCCTTTGGCTACTTCGACATCGTGAACGACGGATACCTTCAACAGAAGCATCAGCAGAAGTGCCTCGATGACGGGACGCCCATGTATATGGATGCAATCAGCCCTGAGAGCATCGAGACATGGAGATGTGCTCAGATCGGGTGCAACCATTCGGTTAGGTTCGCACACAATCCGCAAGATCGAGCTTAAAGCGGAGTAATCCAGTCCCGTACGAGGCCGACTTCCGCGCCTCGCCAGCGGCGCAATCACTCTTCTGAGCCGGGCACGTGGAATGCGCTTTCCACTTGTTCACTTCTTGGGATGGACAGAGTGCCAAGCGTTCAAGAACTTATCGGCGAGGTCTTTGATACGGCTGCGGAGGGTGAATCGACCGACTCGCGCTCTTTTTCTGCCGCATTGGCAGCTTTCCGCCAGACAGAATGTTTCCGTTCCATGTACAGGGCAGGAGGAACGCCAGCATACATCCAGATTCCCAAATCTATAGCATGTTTGCCGCTCAACTTGATGTAATAGGAGGAGTTGGTCTGATGTGACTTTTCCCTAGGCTTCAACGTGTGAATTCGTATGCCCGTGACCGTCTGCGGTCCCCAAGTACCACGTTCGTCCTGCCGCCAGATGGGTCGAGATGCGGGAGCTATACCCGCAGCATCCAAATGACGCACCATCGACTCAATAAATATTCTGGAGCCGCCGACGTAGGATGCCATCAAGTAGTTTGGCCTTCTTGTTTCCGTATAAAAACTGCCGTCTCCATCCCAACATCCACGAATGAAGTGTCGAACGCATTCTTGAGGCATTTCTGGAAAACGGAGCGTTAGACTTTTTTGAGCAGTAACGCCAAAATCGGTCAACATTCTGACTAGTGCAATCGAGTTCAATGTCAGAAGATACTGGACTTTCCTGGAATATCCAACTGGGGCAACCTCTCTGAGAACGAAATCACTTTTCACTATGGCTTTCACTTTCTCAACCATATCCAAGTCAGTGCAGCTAAGTGTGACCCTCCATTTTGACACGCAGCCGTCCGTAGCTAAAACACCTAAGGCGTATGCCATCTCTGGAGTCCAGGAGGAAAACACTTCCTCACTTTCCCCATGGGATGCAGGTCTACCGGTCGGACGAAGTTTTGGAGTGGCCTTGCCTTTGCGGTCTTTGTACCACTTGTGGACCGTGATTCTACTCACTCCGTAAAGAGAGCCGATTTCAGCCAACGATTTCTTCTGTTCAAAATAGAGCTTGTGAAATTCTTCGGGAGTTAAGGAGGCCAGCTTGGATGGCCTTGAGAACCTTATTAGGCTCATCACTGACTTATACTGGAAAGGTGATCTGCGATCAATGTGGAAAGTGGCGGAGGCTTTGAGCATCTAGGGCGGGTGGCCCGGCCTTTCCTCTTTTCTTGACAGCGCTTCATGAGAGGATAATGACATCGCTCTCAATCGACCGGAGTTGCGGTTCGCGGTTGGAAGTGCCCCGTCCTTGAGGCTTTTCAAGGGCGGGTTCTTGGTTTAATTCCATCTGCACAGTAGGGGATAACTCTGAAAAGGGCCCCGCCCTTCTCACGCCGAAGGACGGGGCACCCCGCAGTTCAAAATCGTTCAAAGCCCGGGCCACCTTACTTGTTTTGGCGTGTGGAGAATTGGAGAGGTCCAAAGTGTTCAATTTGTTTGCGAAACAAATAGTTCTCTTTCGCGCGCGACCATGTTTCCTGCTCATCGAACTGGTCTTTGAGTCCTTCAATGAGTTGATCCGCCCAGGCTCGGTACTGTTTGGTTTCCGGGCTTCCGCTCAACCAGCGGTTGAATTCGACGTTTATCCGAATGGTATACTTGACGTTCATGAGCTTTTGATTCTCGTCGTCAGGCAGACCTAGGAGCAATTGGTAGCTGCCCATTCCCATCGACATACCTCTGTACTCAGTTCGGATCGTAACGTTAAAATAGTGCGGCTTTTCGATGTAGATATATGCTGTTTGCGGTTCAGCAGTGGTAGTCTTTGGCGGCACAATCCTCATCCTAGTGCCTACCGGAAAAGTGACCTGCGGAGGAAATCCTGTCCGAATTGATGCGAAAATGTTTCCGTTCATTAGCTGTGTTATTTGTTGGTCGGAATAGGTTATTCGCTTGGATGTTTCCGTTCCCACAGCTGGGGCCACACGCCCTTCGGTACTACTTGCGAGGCTGAACTTCTCAATTTCGACTTGCCAAGCCCCGCGATACCAGAAGGACAGCCAATCAATGATCGCCATTTGTAGCAGGTGGTGATACAGAGGAATAGCGCCATCTGGGCCGGTCGTCTGGAAATATTCAGGATGTTGTTTGTGCAGTGCAGCGGGAGCGAAAGTAGCGTCGCTGAAAAACCGGTTGCCTAGCATTGTCGCCTCTTGCTCCGGCATCAAAGTATCTCTGTAGACGAAGAAACTTACAGGAAGGACTTCAGACCTGGCGCTGGCGTCTGAAAATACAAACGTCACGATAATAAGCGCCGCTACTGAGGCAGCGGCGATGGGTATAACGGCATTAAGCAGTTTTTCCGAGTCTCGGTTGAAAATCACAAAGATCAACTCGGCAACGATTGCGATGGTGATGACAATTAGGATTGCAATTTTCATAGAGGTCCTTGCCGTACCCGTTCGATGTGGGCTATAGGTTGTCGGAACTTAGGGTAAGGCTGTGCCAGAGAAAACGAAACGGCGCACCCTCTAGAAGAGTGCGCCGTTTGAATGTCTTGTTTTGCCTTGTCCTGTCTCGTTGTGTTTCGCTTTGCGTTGTTTCGCCGTGTCCTGTCTCGTTGAGGTTCGCTGCCAAGCTCTGCTCTGCCTCTCGGCAGTGCCGCTAGCGCGAACAGTAAATTTATACAGCTGTGATCTGATTCATGTCAAGATTTTTGGTGGAGGGCAGGGGATTCGAACCCCCGGCCTCATCGTTGCGAACGATGCGCTCTCCCAGCTGAGCTAGCCCCCCACGGAGTGTTGAGATTTTAGCAGGGCTCGGCGAAGATTCAAACACACTTCGAGCCTGGATTTACACGAACGCAGAAGAATTTGAAATTATTGCTGTTGTGCGCCGGATCCTGCTCCGCGCTGGGCGATAATCTTCCGCGCGTTGTCGTACAGCGCTCTCGCCTGGGGCAGGGACTCGACGGCCTTCTCAAGCTGCGCGTCGTCTTCCAGATCGACTTTAAACCCTTCGGTGAGGCCGAAGACGGAGATGAACGCTTCTTTCCTGATTTCTCGCTTGATCCAGGAAAGATTTTGAGCGATATCGTCCTCGGTGTACGTGACCTTTTCCTTGTCGAGGTAGGTCGTGAATTTCTTCATCACCGCATCGTCGGCCACGAATTCCTTGGTGATTTCAGGCTTCGATCCGAGGAAATAAGTGGTGAATCCGCCGACGCCACCCTGATACCCGAAGAAGACTTCGCGCCGCAGGAGCAATTCCTGGAACGGGGTCAGCTTGTTCGGCACCGCGGGCACATCGGGAGTGATTCCTCCGCCGCCGGTGACCTGGCGTCCGCTGTCTGTCAGCTTCACTTCTGTGGGAGGGGGGTTCTTGTGATTGTAGAGATAATCGTAGAGCGAAGTATCTTTGTAATCGCGCTGGATCAGGCGGCCGCTGGGTGTGTAATAGCGGGCAGTCGTCAGCGCCAATCCTGTATTTTCGCTCAGGCCGGAAACCGTCTGTACCAGGCCTTTTCCGAAACTCTGTTCGCCGACCACCAGGCCGCGGTCATGGTCCTGAATCGCGCCGGTAACGATTTCCGAAGCCGAGGCGGAGCCGCCATTGACGATCACTACCAGCGGCACGGTGACGCCGCGATTGCCGCGCACGGCGTAATAACGGCGCTCCTGCGATGCGCGCCCGTGATGGGATACGATCAGCTGGTTCTTGTCCAGAAACATGTCGGAGACAGCCACGGCCTCGTTCAACAGGCCGCCCGGATTTCCGCGCAGATCAAGCACCAAGCCTTCCAGGTTGGTTGCATCCACCTGTTTGAGTGCCGCGGAGAGTTCGGTATCGGTGGTTTCGTTGAAGCCGGAAAGTTTGATGTATCCGATGCCGGGCTTGACCTGAAAGGCGATGTCCACGGAATGCTTGGGAATCTCGTCCCGCGTGACGGTGAAGCTCAGCGCGTCGTCATAGCCGACGCGCTTCATTCCGATATGAACGATGGTGCCCTTGGGACCTTTCAGCATATCCGCGACTTCCGAACTGCTCAGTCCCTCGGCGGATTTGCCGTCCACGGTCATGATCACGTCGCCGGGGCGAATTCCCGCGCGAAACGCCGGCGCGCCAGGCATGGGCGCCAGAACGTAGGTAAAGTTGTCGCGCGGCACAATCGTCATGCCGACGCCATAATAGCGTCCGCGCTGGTCTTCTCGAAGGCTGGCGTAGGCCCGGGGATCAAAAAAACTGGAGTGCGGGTCGAGCACGCGCAACATGCCCGGGATGGCGCCGGAATAAAGCGCATGATCGGTGTCCACCGGGGTCGCGTAATTTTTTTCGACAACGGAAAGCACTCGCGTGAAGGACTTCACCGAGTCTTGCAGATTATTTACATCCGAGGGGGTCGCGCGAACTGAAGGACCGTAAATACCTCCAAGGACGGCGGAAACAACCAACACACCGATTACGAGTACCGCTCCACGCCTCTCACCCTTCATTTCGACCTCGCTTTCGTCCGGTCCGGCACAGTGGCCCATAGTATAGCATAGACCCCTGAATTGACACCCCACTCAGTGTCCACTATGATTCCACTTGTGTATGGAAGCGGGGCTGCTTTACCGGGATCAAGCACGCTTTGGAGCCCGGCGATCTGTCTGACTCCCGGCCACCTGAAATCTCTGCTTTCGAACAGAAAAGGCGCGTGTTACCGGCAATGTTGAGCCTGCCCCATCTGGTCGTTCTTTTCGTCGTGGCCCTGGTCATCTTCGGCCCTCAGAAGCTGCCGGAGTTGGCACGCATGCTGGGCAAGGCCACGGCGGAATTTCGCAAGATGACCAGCGATTTTCGCTACGCGCTGGAAGACGAGGTGCGCGAACTCGACCGCCAGAATCGCATCCGCGACGAAGAAATTGCGGCGGCGGCGAACGCTGCGAAGCTTCCTCCCATCCCGCCCGTCCCGCCGGAATTCGTGATGCCGAGGGAGTCTCCTGCCAGTGAAGCGATCGTCCAGGCAGAGCCCGCGAACCTGCCCCAGGCTGAACCTGCCCCGGAAGAAGCGGTCCCGCCGCAAGCGGTAAGCGTTCCTCAAGAGAAACCCTCTGATGACCACACCCCCGTCTGACGCAGCTACACCGGAGCCCGAGAAAGAAGCGGGCGGCAAGATGTCGTTTTTCGACCACCTGGTCGATCTGCGAAAGCGTCTGATCAACTCCGCGATGGCCATCGCCATTGGCGCGATGGTTGGTGTCGGCGTCTCCCAAAAAGTCATCGGATTTATCGTCCGGCCCATGCAGAACGCTCTGCGGAAGATGAATCTGGAAGACAAGCTGATTTATACCAGCCCGACCGGTTACCTCAATATGGTGATCACCATGGGGATTTATATCGGCGTCGTTCTCGCCGCGCCCATTGTGCTTTACCAGGTATGGCTGTTTATCGCGCCCGGGCTCTATAAGAACGAGCGGCGCGCTGTCTCGACGTTTGTCTTTTCCTCGTTTTTCTTGTTTCTTGCCGGAATCTCATTCGGCTATTACGTGATGCTGCCGTACATCTTGAATTTTCTGATCGGGTTTCAGGGTCCGTTCAAGCCGCTAATCAGCATCAATGAATATTTTGATTTCATCCTGATCGTGCTTTTGGGGCTGGGCTTGATCTTCGAGCTGCCCGTTTTGATTTTTTTTCTGGCGCTGTTCAATATTGTCACGCCTAAATTTCTCTGGAAGAATTTGCGGTACGCCATCCTGGTGATCGCGGTGATCGCCGCAATCGTGACTCCCACGCCCGATGCCATGACCATGCTGGTGTTCATGGCGCCCATGATTGGATTATATTTTGTGGGGATCGGCGTCGCGGCGCTGGTGGTGCGGAATAAGGCGAAGCAAGCTGCCATCGCCCGCGAAGGAGCAAGATAGGTGAGCACGCAATTCCGCGGAACACGATTGGGGGTGGCGGTGCTTGCGGCTCTTTCCCTGGCCGCATGCGGACATTCTGCTTCGTCGGCGGGGACTGAGAGTGGCGCATCCCCGCAGGCGTCGAGCTTTCCCCCTGCGCCAGCGGCTGAAACCACGGGCGGTTTTGACGGGTCGCGCGCCTACAAGCACGTCGAGCAACTTGTCGCCATTGGGCCACATTCGGCAGGATCGGACGCGATTCATCGCGCGCAGGCCTATATCATCGATCAGCTCAAGAGCTTCGGGTGTCCCGTGGAGGAAGAAAATTTTCATGCTCCCTCCACGCCGGTGGGCGATGTGGCCATGAAGAACATCGTTGTGAAGATTCCTTCCGCGAATCCCAATATCATCCTGTACGCATCACACTACGACACCAAACGGATCGCCAATTTTGTCGGCGCCGATGACGCTGGGTCCAGTACGGGCGTCCTGCTGGAATTGGCGCGCCTGCTATGCGCGCGGAAGAACGCGAACACGATCTGGCTGGCATTTTTTGACGGCGAAGAAGCTTTCAATATGAACTGGGCTGATCCCGACAATACGTATGGGAGCCGCGAAATGGCCGCCAGCATGGCTCTTTCGGGAGACCTACGGCATGTGAAAGCCATGATTCTGGTCGACATGGTGGGCCCGACCAAACCGGTTTACAAGCGTGAGGCCAGTTCCACTCCCTGGCTCACCGACATCCTGTGGTCCACGGCGGCGAAGCTCGGGTACGGGCGCGTGTTCGTCAATGAGAGCGAATCCATTGAAGATGACCACCAATCATTCTTGAGTCGAGGTGTCGCGGCAACGGATATTATTGATTTGGATGTTTCCTACTGGCATACCCCGCAGGACACCCTCGACAAAATTGACCCGCGCACGCTTGCCATTACCGGACACGTGCTGATGGAATCACTGCCGGAACTGGAGAAGAGACTCCGGTAGTCGGTGGGAGAGGCTGCTGCAGGGTCTTATTTGATAGGGGATTCTTGAACGCGGCAGAAGGCCCCGCCTCTGAAGAGGCGGGCTACAGAATCCTTCGCGGAGCCCGCAAAAATGATTTCATTGATAGCAGCCCCTTTATCACGCTGCAATAAAAAATCCAATTCACAAGAAACATGACGGAGTAGCCCATATAGTTGTGTGGGTTGCGGCCGAGGTAGGGACGCACCCAACTGGCGACCACGACCCCCGGAAACCCAAACACCCCGGCCCACATCCCGGCGGTGGAGTGAAAGCCAATCGACTGCGCGATGATGGCGACCGCAGCGGTCCAAACGACGGCGAGCAGCAAGGCCCACAGGACAATTCTCATACGAACCCTTTCGTCCAAGTGTTGAATGCGTTCCGATCAAGCTTGACTTGAAGATTTCTCGCTATCGAGCCAGCGCATTTGCTCCTCGCCATATCGAGAACCGGCGACGGCGTTCGCGGGGATGGCTGCTTCGATCCGGGCGAGGTCTTCGGCCGTCAGTTTCAGTTCCAGTGCCTGAAGTGATTCAGCCAGCTGCTTGCGCGTGCGCGCGCCGATGAGCGGAATAATATCCTTTCCCCGGGACATCACCCAGGCAATGGCGATTTGAGCCGATGTCGCGTTTCTGCTTTTGGCGATGCTGCTTAAGGCGCTGACAATGGTTCGGTTCTTCTCGAAATTTTCTCCCTGAAAACGCGGAAAGTGCCTGCGCAAATCCTTCGGCGAATTTACAGGCGACCCCGTTAGCAAGCCGCGGGACATTACCGCGTAGGCCGTCACGCTGATCCCCAGTTCGCGAACTGCAGGCAGAATCTCACTTTCGATGCCGCGGCTCACCAGGGAATACTCGATCTGGAGCGCGGCGATTGGATGCACGCCGTGGGCTTTGCGAATGGAAGCTGCGGATGCTTCCGAGACTCCAATGTGGCGCACGTATCCAGCTTTCACGAGATCGGAAATTGCGCCGATGGTGTCTTCATAGGGCGTGCGCGAGTCGACTCGGCACGGCTGGTAGAGATCAATATAGTCTGTGCCCAGTCGGCGCAGGCTGTAAGTAATGAAATTCTTAACGGCCACCGGGCGCATATCGTTGCCGGTAAAGGCTCCGTCGGGTCCGCGCATGGCGCCGAATTTTACGTAGAGAAAAACGTCTTTGCGGCGGCCTTCGAGGGCCCGGCGCACTAGCATCTCGTTGTGGCCCATGCCGTAGAAGTCTCCGGTATCGAGCAGATTGATTCCGGCATCGATGGCGGCATGGATGGTCGCGATGCTCTCGGACTCGTCCGAGGGTCCGTAAATGTCGGACATGGCCATGCAGCCGAGCCCCACTTGCGAGACTACCGGTCCGTTACGCCCTAGGTGCATCACATTCACAGTTTGAAAATCCTCCGGTTGAGTTTGGAATAGCAATCCTACACCGAGTTAACAGATCGCACAAAAATGTGCTGGGTCAGAATCCGAGGGGAGTGTTCATCGAATTTTGGCGAATGATTAGGCCAAACAACGGCAATCGGATCGGGTTGTGAGAGTTTCCCGGCAGCGAGCCGGCCTCCCATGCGGCAAAATTGATCATTTCGGGGTATCATCAATATCCCCCTTCACGGCAGCAGGTTACCTTACCGCTACATTCAGGAAGACCTGAAAACGGATTCAGCCGATGTACTTGGAGAATGTCCCCCGTGCCCACAATTGAGAACCGCGACCGAATGGAAACGCCGCGCGTATTGACGGACGTTCCTCCGTTTTCCACGGTCGCAATCAAGGCGCTTCAAGTCGTATCGAACGAACGTGGCCAGTTGCATGAACTGAGTGAGCTGATTGCTGCCGATGCGGTGTTTTCTGGCCATATTTTGCGAATGGCGAATTCCGCGCTTTACGGCGGCCGAGTAGAAATAGGCAGCATCTTTCAGGCCATTCTCATGCTGGGTTTTGAGCGTATCAAGGGCGTGGTGACGACGATCGCCTTGAAAGCGTATCTCGGGGATTCGATCGAAGTTCCGGCGTTGCGGGCTTGTTGGCGGCACAGTGTCGCCAGCGCTGTCATCGCGGAGGAACTCGCGCGCTTGAGTTTGATCGAACCCGATGTTGCTTATACGGCCGGGCTGATACACGACATTGGGCGATTGGGAATGGTGGCGGCTTACCCCGAGAGATACGCAGCGTTTCTTACTAGTACCGAAACCGGACGTTGCGGCACCCTCCAGTGCGAGCGCAAGTTATTCGGGATCGATCACTGCGAGGCTGGACGCCAGCTTGTAATCCGATGGAAACTCCCGACGATGTTTATCGCGGTTACTTCGCGGCATCACGACACGGCAATTACCGGTGAGCCGGCCGTCCTCTGGACCGTGCGACACAGTTGCATGATCGCGGATGCGCTCGGATTTGACGTCATCGACGGGCTACCACACCGGTCTTACGATGAAATTCTCAGCGCTCTTCCTGAGCGCGACCGCGGCCGGTTTCCTAGAGACCCCTCGGAGCTTGCCAACTTCATAGCAAATAAGATCAATTTGATCGAGTGCACTTAGGGAAAGCCTCCCAACCGACCGGAAATAAATCGCCCGCACCGGAATGTGATTGGTACGCAAGGTGGCGCGCCAACTGTGTTACATTTTTTGTTCGCCGGAATGAGATCCTAATGAATAAGTCGAAGAAGACAATTAGAGTCCGCTCCGCAAGCGGGGCGTACGAGGTCTACTGCGGGCCAGGTGGGCTGGAGCGCCTGCCCCGCGTGATCGAAAGCGTCGGCGACAAGGACGCGGTGTTCGTGGTCTCGTCGCCGCGCGTCTGGCGACATTGGGGCAAGCGCATCGAAAAGATCCTTGGCAGCTCGCGCCGCGCAACGATTTTGATGGACGACCGCGAGACGGCCAAAAATCTTTCCACGGTCGAGCGAGCCTGCCGGGAACTGGTCCGTGCCGGGGCCGACCGCCGGGCGTTGCTCGTTGCCATGGGCGGGGGAGTCGTCGGCGACGTGGCAGGATATGTGGCGGCGAGCTATGCCCGGGGAATCGGGCTCATCCATGTTCCCACGACACTGGTGGCTCAAGTCGACAGCGCCATTGGGGGTAAGACCGGCGTTAATTTGCCGGAAGGGAAAAACCTCGTCGGCGCATTTTATCCGGCGAAGGCAGTCCTGGCTGATCCGGAACTCCTTCGTACACTCCCGCCACGCGAATTTAATTCGGGAATCTACGAGGTTATTAAATATGGCGTGATCGGTGACGCTACGCTGTTCCGATTTCTGGAACAAAATATGGAGAACCTCCTTCGTCGGGATGCCAAGGCTCTGAATTTCGTCATTTGGCGCTCCGTCGCACAAAAGGCGCGCGTCGTCACCCTGGATGAACGCGAGTCCGGGTTGCGCGAAATCTTGAACTTCGGACATACCTTCGCGCATGCGCTCGAGAGCGTGACGCGCTATCGCAGGTATCTTCACGGCGAGGCCGTGGGATGGGGAATGATCGCCGCCGCGAAACTTGCCGTGGCCGACGGCATGCTTTCAGCGCGCGATGCGGGACGAGTGATTCGTTTGACTAGACTTGTGGGTCCGCTCCCGGCGTGGCCGGCGGTTTCCCCGGCACGATTGGTGGCGGCCATGCAGGCCGACAAAAAAACGCGGGCAGGGCGCCTGCGTTTTGTGCTTCCGGAGCGCGTCGGGAAGGTCCGCTGCGGCGTTGAAGTGGATGCGCAGACCCTGTTGCGGGTTCTGCGCGAATGCGCTTCCGCAGAGGTCCAGGCGGGGCCCCAGATGGAACCTCCGAAATGAATTCTGCATCGCCACGCGGCATTCCGGGTACGCGCCCGGAAGGTGTGAAGGATGAGCAGGAAGCCGCCGCCCACGTCCGCGAAATGTTTGGACGGATCGCCCCGAGATATGACCTCCTCAACCATCTTCTTTCATTCGATATCGATAAATTGTGGCGGCGGCGCGTCGCGAAAAGGTTTCGGGCTGTCTTGCAAAATCCAAATGCGCGAGTGCTCGACCTTTGCTGCGGCACGGGAGACCTGGCACTCGCGTTTCGCAGGGAAGCGCCCAAGGGCGCGGGGATTACCGGGTCGGATTTCGCCCCGGAAATGCTCGTGCGAGCGCGCGCCAAAGCCAATGTCTCGAATGGCAAAATCGAATTTGTTGAGGCGGATGCATTGTCGCTCCCGTTTGCTGATGCCAGCTATGATTTGGTTTCCTGCGCGTTTGGATTCCGGAATCTGGCAAACTACCAGCGCGGGATGCAGGAAATTGTTCGCGTTCTCAAGCCTGGCGGCGCGGTCGCAATTCTGGAATTTGCCGAGCCCCCGGGGAAGATATTCGGCGCGCTGTACCGATTCTATTTCAGGCACGTGCTGCCACGCCTCGGCGGGCTGATTTCTGGGAATGCCTCGGCGTATGCGTACCTGCCTAGTTCGGTAAGAAAATTTCCTTCTCCCA
Source organism: Terriglobia bacterium (assembly GCA_963705015.1). Classification (GTDB taxonomy): domain Bacteria; phylum Acidobacteriota; class Terriglobia; order Acidiferrales; family UBA7541; genus Palsa-360. Next base: position 772,087 of record CAVPIN010000002.1, on the reverse strand, counting down.
AGGAACTTATGGCTCATTTGGAACAGGCGGGATTTGTAGACGTGCGGTACGAACGATGGACAGGGGGAATTGTGACGCTGCACACGGGTCGTATAAGTTAGGATTGGTCCTGCCCGATGAGATTGGCGAGAGGTATCGTTGTAGGGGCACGGCATGCCGTGCCCCTACAATTGAATCCCGCCACCGCAGATAGAGGCTCCGTTTGAATTCACCAGCCGAATACCCAGTCTAGGTCAATTCTCGAGGCCCAGTAATCGAATCTTGTTCAACAAAGTTTTGTAGGAAACGCCGAGCTGCTCCGCCGCTCGCGTCTTGTTCCACTTCGTCGATTTGAGCGCCGATTCAATCTTGAAGCGCTCGACGTGATCGCGCGCGCGGTCTCCCACTTCCTGCAGCGTGCCACTCCAATCAAAGGCCTCGGCCACCATTCCAGCAGGCATCCCGCCATCGGGCGGATGCGGCGCGGGGAGCTGCAAATCTGCCGCGTCGATCGTATCGGCATCCGACAGGATGGCCGCGCGCTCGATCGTGTTTTGGAGTTCCCGAACGTTTCCCGGCCATGCGTAGGCGCGCAGGGCTGAACTTGCACTGGGCGCCAATTTCAGATTCGGCTTGCGGAATTCAGTGCGGAAGCGATCCAGAAAATGCTCCGCCAGCGTGATGACGTCGTCACCCCGTTCCGCGAGCGGCGGAATCGTGATAGGCACGGCGGCAATGCGGAAGTACAAATCCTCGCGAAACGTTTTGTTGGCCACGGCTTCGCGCAGGTCCTTGTTCGTGGCGGCCAGAATGCGCACGTCAATGTCCACCAGTTGTGTCCCGCCCACGCGCTCGAAGCTGCGTTCCTCCAGCACGCGCAACAGTTTTGCCTGTGTGGCCAGCGGCAGTTCCGCGATCTCGTCGAGAAAAATCGTGCCCCGATTGGCTAGCTCCATTTTTCCGACCTTGCGCGAGCCCGCGCCGGTGTAGGCGCCGCGTTCGTGTCCGAAGAGTTCGTTCTCGACCAGGCCTTCGGGAATCGCTGCGCAATTCAACGCAACAAATGGATGCTCGCGACGGGGGGAAAGATGGTGAATGGCGCGAGCGAACAATTCCTTGCCAGTCCCGCTTTGTCCGAGCAAAAGGACAGTGGAATCGGTGGCCGCCACGCGCTGCACCTGGTGCGTGGCATCCTGCATGGATTTGTGCTCGCCGACAATCCGCGGGAATCCGTACCGCTCGGTGTATTCCTCGCGGAGCAATAGATTTTCACGCTGCAGCTCCTGCTGTTGCGAGGCGCGTCGGACAAGAAGGTTCAGATGTTCCAGGTCCACCGGCTTCTGGATGAAATCATAGGCGCCTTCTTTCATCGCGGTCACGGCTTCTTCCACCGAGCCATACGCCGTAATGAGAATCACCGGGATGGTGGGATCGGCCGCCTTGGTTTCGCGCAGCACGTCGAGTCCCGAACAGCCGGGCAGCTTCAAATCCGTGAGCACCAGCATGTAGCGCCTGGCGCGAACTTTGGCGACGGCGGAAGAACCATCCGGAGCCTCGTCCACAGTATGACCTGCGCGTTCCAGTGCCTTGCGCAGCATGGTGCGCAGTTCCGGCTTGTCTTCGACCAGGAGAAGGGGTTCCATCAAATTTGTTCTATCACGATTTCAGGGCGCGAAGTGATTCCACACGCTGCGGTGTGCGGAGTTCGACATCCGCACGTTTGACAGGCTCCGCCTGCAGCAAGCTGGGAAAAATTGGAAGAAGCTCGGTGCAATGGTCGAGGCTTACTGCGCCGGCGCCGGCGCCGCCGGAGGAGCAGTCGAAGGAGGAGCTGCTGCAGGGCTCGCCCATCCCGGATCGCCGCCAGCCTTTCGTAGTTCATCTTCGAGATCAGAAATGTCCTGCTTGTCCTGCGTGACGGTTGCCGTTTTGTCGTCGATCGCCTTCTTCAAATCGGTCAGATCCTGGCGGCTGTATTGCTCCTTCAAGGCCGTATTCGGGTCGCTATAGTACTGCTGCTGTTTCAAATTGTAGTCGCGTTGGTCGACGTCGGCTTCGTGCATATCGTCGGTCAGTTTCTTATTGGCATCGGCAAATCTCTGCCGCCAGTATTCTTCGCCCTTGGCGGGCGCCTTCTTGTCGTCTCCGGGAGCCCCTCCCTTTGCTTTATCACCTGCGGCAGTCTTGGCTTGATCTTCCGCCGAGGCGGGTTGCTCGCCAACGACACTGATGTTTCCCTTTATGGTATCGAGATTGTCGTCATCGAGGACTATTTTTGCCTTTGGCGCGGTCTTTTTAGCTTCCTGCGCCTTCCGGGCGGCATCGGCAACGCTTTCCTGGCCTTGTTCCTGAGCGGGACGCGCCGCCAGCAACGCAGGGGAAAGCAGCAGGGCGCTTCCTAAAACGGCACCTAAAATCTGTTTTGGATACATGGGTTTAAACCGCCTTTCCTAGAGAATCCGGCGGATCCTTACTGCACCAGTTTAGACGCGTGCGTCGGCCGAATCAATCTCCCTTACGGACAGGCGTACAAAGGGTAACCAGACGATGAATTCGGCTCCTCCCTCAGGCTGGTTGCGCGCCTCGACGGAACCGCCATGCTGCACCACGATCTTTTGCACGACCGCGAGCCCCAGTCCGGTTCCGTTGGTTTTGGTCGTGTAAAACGGCATGAAAATCTTGGAGATCGATTCGGGGGGAATTCCGGGGCCGTTATCCGAGACGATGATCTTCTGGCCCTGTTGTGATCCGGACGCATCGATTTCTCCCCGGAGAATTACGCGTCCCCCGCTGGGATTTTCGGCCGCGGCTTCCGCGGCGTTTCGGGCCAGATTCAGGATGGCCTGGCGCAGGAGTGCCTCGTCGCCTGACACCTCGGCAAATTCCCCTGTGGCGCTAATCGCCACTCGGGGCACGGCCTCCGTCACTTCCGCCAGAACTTGTTCAATCAAGGGGCGCAGGGACACCTGCTCATCGGCGAGCTCCAGCGGGCGGGCAAACTTCAGGAATTCGGTAACCACATGTGTCAGGGCTCGCGTTTGGTGCAGGATTAGTTCACCATGCTCGCGCAATTCCGTGCCGGGCTGCGCCTCACTGCGGATCATTTGCGCGTACCCTGAAATTGTGGCCAGGGCATTCTTAAATTCATGCGCAATGCCCGCGGAAAGTTCGCCCAGCGCGGCCAGATTTTCCTTCACGTGAATTTGCTTTTGCAGGGCGGCGAGTTCCGTCAAGTCGCTCAGCAGGCAAATCGCTCCGGTGACGTCATTCGTGTTATTCAAAATCGGGGAAACCGTCACACCCAGCTGGCGCAATTCATGAGAAGGGGTCAGATACTCGACTTCTTCGCGCCGGAACGTGCGCCCATGATTGAGGCACGCGGCCAGGAGGTCCGTCAGGCGCGACCCTGATCCGAGGACCTCGTTATACCGGCGGTAGGCCAGCGCCTTCACTCCCAGGGCCAGTTCGGCGGCTGGATTCGCGCTGGTAATCAGCCCGGCGGAATTGAGCAGCAGCAAGCCCGCGGGCATGTGGCGTGTAACCGCTTCACTGAGGCGTTCGGTTTGCTGCGCGCGCTCGCGCTCCGCGCGGTGCAGGGCTTCAAGTTCCTTCTCCTGCTCCTTCAACTTCTGAATTACAGCCTGCATCGAAGCGGTCATGAATGCCGCGGGATTGTCGCTCCGGGGCGCAGGATCGCGCACGTCGTCGGAAGGTTTGCCGCTCCTGCGAAACATGCGCCTCGCCACGAAGACCACAACCAAAGTGGCCGCGAGCAAAATGGCGATCAGGGTCCCAAAGAGCACCCAGAGAGATCCGGCGCTTGGTGCCAAGATCGTTGTTAAGAGGTCGACGTTCACGATTCACTTCGCCGCCAGCAGTGACTGATACCAGTGGAGGGCGGGAGTGCCAAAAAAAACCACCAGCAGAGCGCCTGCTCCGAGGAATGTACCAAAAGGCAGTTCGTAATCGCGTCCCTTTTTCGAGAGTGCAATCAAAAGGATACCAATGAGGCTGCCCAACAGTGATCCGGCCAGTACCGTCATCAGCGTGCGCTGGAGACCTAGAAACGCCCCGACCGCTGCCATCATCTTCACATCGCCAAGGCCCATGCCTTCGCGTCCTCGCAGACGGAAATATCCCTCGGCGACAACCCACAATAATCCGCTGCCGGCCACGGCCCCGAGAACTGCGTCCGCAAACGATAGCACCGGACGCGGGGGAGGGAAGTCAAACCAGCGGTTGGCTATCCACAAAGCTGTTCCATCGAGGGGGATGGTGAAAAAACTGAAGAGCAGGCCCGCACCCAGCCCGAAGAAATTTACCTCGTCCGGCAGTATGCGTTCGCGCAAATCGGTAATGGTAAGGACGACGAGCAACGCTGCAAATACGGCCCACTTGGCGGCCTCCACCGTCAGGCCGAAGCCGAAGTAGCAGGCCAGGAACAGCAACCCCGTGAGAAATTCCACGGCTGGGTACATGGCTGAAATTTTCGTTTTGCAGTTCCGGCATTTCCCTCCGAGGATCAGCCAGCTCAGGACCGGAACATTGTCGTACGGCTCAATTGCCTTGCCGCATTTCGGGCAGCTCGACCCGGGCAGAACGATGGATTTATCCGCGGGGATGCGCAGGATGCAGACGTTCAGAAAGCTTCCGATGATCAGTCCGAATAAAAATACAACGAGAGGGATCACTTAGTGACTGTGCCATACGCAGCGCTTGCCGACAACGGCTGCTCTCCCGCGTGTGAAGCAAACAGGCAACAGGCGGGACAGGCGCATCTATGTGGACACGATCCCAGCCTAGTTAGCTCTTTCTTGCTCCCATGATTGCAACGGGCAGTTCCATCAGTGGCGCTACAAGCCGATGCTGGTGGACGGCCAGCCCACGGAAGTGGACACTGCCATCACAATCACTTTTTCGCTGGCAGAGTGAATAAGCCCGGATCGCGTGTCGAGATTGTTGTGACATGGGTCACTGAGGCATGTGCCGGGGGACACTGCGCGCTTAGATCGAAGAAAAGTAGCATACGTTCAAATAACGGAAGTTTGTTCCTCCAAGTCGCGGGGCCAGGTACCACCCACCTGGCCCTTTTTATTTATCGGGGCTGCATGTTCGACGAAAGAATTCCTCTCGATACACTCATTTAGGGAAATGTACTGGGTCAGCGGGGCTGTTTGACAGCCCTCCCGCACGCACCTATATTCGAGACCTTGATGCATATGTCCTGGCTTGAAAAAAGAATCCGCCGCTACGAGCACGACCGGTGGACCACCGACGACAATCGCCGCGTCTTTCCGTTCGAATGGGGCCTGGAACACATCGGCGGGCGCAGCGATGAACCCGATCCGCGCGGCTTCCTGAATGCCTGGGTGGACGAAACTCTTTCTCACAGCGACGATTGGTTCGCCACGACGCCCGCCGCCGACTACGTGCTCCATCCAGCCGAAAATGGCGGCTCCGGCGGACAAGTCCTCACGTTCACCAGCCAGATCGTTTCTCCCTGGGCGAAGAATAATCTTGTGCATGCCCGCTTCTTCCGCGCGCGAGCAACCGGTCCGGCGGTTGTGCTTCTGCCCAACTGGAACGCCAAATGGGACGGACAGGTAAACCTTTGCCGCTGGCTGAACAAGCCTGGGCATCAGCGTCCTGCGCCTTTCGCTTCCGTATCACGATCGCCGCGTCGCGCCTGGACACGAGCGCGCCGATCAACTTGTCGGTTCAAATGTCGGCCTGACGCTCCAGGCCACGCGGCAGGCCATCACCGACACGCGCCGCTGTTTGCGCTGGCTCGAACAGCAGGGTTACACGCGGCTAGGCATCGTTGGCACGAGCATTGGCTCCGCCGTGGGTTCGATCACCATGGCGCACGACCCTGCCGTGCGCGCCGGCGGGTTTCTACATGTCTCCACCTATTTTGCCGATGCTGTGCGCACGGGCATGACGACCATGCACGTTTGGGAAGGCCTCCGCACAAAAGTGACCGAGGACGAATTGCGCCGCTACTGGTCGCCGATCAGCCCGGTCCCATACATGGATCGCCTCCGCGATACCGGCCAGCGCCTGCTGATGGTCAGCGGGCGTTACGACCCGACGTTCTGGTATGAGTTTACCCAGGAAATGTTTGACACACTGCGCGAGAAGGGAATTCGTCTGGAAACCCTGACGCTGCCCTGCGGCCACTATTCGCTCGAGCTAGCACCCTTTGCATTTCCGGCAGGACTGCGACTCGGACTTTTCATGTTCGAGGCGCTCGCGTAGCGCACAGGTAGCATAAGCTTCAGCTTGTGAGCTTTTGAATATGCGGGTATCAAAGAACGCAAGCTGAAGCATGCGCTACTCAGAAGAATCGAAGCATTTGCCGTACTTCGCGGGAAGTGATTTCGCGCGCCCCTTGCCGTCGCATAGGACGTGCTTCGTTTCGCCAGTCGCCAGCAACTCCCCAGTTTTCTCGCGAAGGACCTCGTATCCAAATTGGATTGTGCGTCGCTTGGCCGAGACGACCCGAGTGCGAATTCGCAGCACGTCGTCATAGCGCGCGGGGCGCAGATAACGGCATTTTGATTCGGCCACAACGATAAACGTGTCATCCTCAATTTCCATCTGCTTATAGTCCACGCCGCGCTGGCGCATGTATTCGACGCGTCCCACCTCAAAATAAATGTAGTAGTTGCTGTGATAGACCACGCCCATCTGGTCTGTCTCCGCGTAGCGCACGCGCAGGGTCGTGTCGGAGTGTTCGCTCATTTTTACCGGGGGCTCCAGCGCGGAGGACGCTTCTCCAGGAAGGATGCCAGGCCTTCCCGGAAATCCGGCGTGGAGCGAATTTGCGCACTCTCTTCGATGGCCAGTTCGAGGTCGCGGTCTAAATCAGGTGCGGCCAGACGACAGAGCAGCCTCTTGGTTACGAGCAGGCTTGCCGGGCTGCCCGCGAGCAGCGACTCCGCGAGCGCCTGCGTTTCGTCCATCAATTTTTGCGCTGGCACGATTTTCGTGATCATCCCCAGCCGCTGCGCCTCGGCGGCATCGATGATCCTTCCGGTCAGGAACAGATCGCGCGCATTCTTTTCGCCGATCTGCCGCGTCACGAAAACGGAAACGATTGCCGGGATAAACCCGATGTGCACCTCGGGGTATCCGAATTTTGCTTCCGGGACCGCCAGTGTGAAATCACAAAGAGTCGCGAGGCAATTCCGCCTGCGATGGCCGCTCCGTTCACCGCCGCGATGGATGGTTTCGACAGCTTCCACAGATCGCCGGTACAGCCTGGCGAACCGCCGCGCATCTTCAAGATGTTCGGCATAGGATTGCGTCGAGAGCGCTTTCAAATCCTCGAGGTCCATCCCGGAGCAGAATGCCTTGCCCGAGCCCGTGAGGATCAGCACGCGCGCGGCGCTCGACTCAACTTCACCCAGGGCACTCACGACTTCTTCGATCATCGCGTTCGAGATCGCATTGCGTTTCTCGGGCCGAGTTGAGCGTGATCGTAGCGATGGCGCCGGAGATTTCCAATTTCAGTGTTTGATAGGCCATTCGTGATTGACACTCGCAGAAACTATTTTCCTGACACTAGCTATTTCGGACTCACCTCGTGCGAATATTTGGCTCGAATTTCCTCGGTCATGGCGACGGCGCGTTCGAGCGCGTCCGGGCGAATGCCGAGGTCCTCGCCGCGTGCGCCAGCGCCGAAATGATTGTTTCCGTCGCGATGTTGCCGACCAGTTCGTCGCCGGCGAATGGGCAGCCCCCGAGCCCCGTCAGCGCGCCATCGAATCGCCGGCAACCTGCCTCATACGCCGCCAGAATTTTTGCTGCGGCATCTTCCGGGCGGCCGTGCAAATGAACGCCGAGTTCCACGCCCGCGACACAATCCTTCACGGTGCTGTATAGGCCAGCCAACATATGGGGGAGGCGCCGTCCCCACCGTATCCGCAAGGGAAACAGTTCGAACTCCGATATCCTTGAGCCAAACCAGCGCATCTTCCACGATTTCCGCCCCCCAAGGTTCTTCGTAGGGGTTTCCGAACGCCATCGAAATGTAAATCACCAGGCCGTGGCCGGATGCCTTGGTGGCTTTTCTCAATTGCTCCACCACCGCGCGCGACTCGGCACGAGACATATTGGCGTTGGCTCGGCGGAAGTAAGCCGATATGGAATAGGGATACCCTAATGTCGTCACACCGGGTGTGGCCAGGGCGCGTTCCATCCCCTGTTCATTCACGACGATGCCAATAATTTCAGGCCGTTCGACTCCTACTGGCAGGCCCGCAAGAAATCCTCGCATTACGTCTTCGCTGTCGGCCATTTGGCGCACGTGCTTGGGGGAAACGAAACTGACAGCGTCGATGTGTTTGAAGCCGGCGGAAGCGAGCTTGAGCAGGTATTCGACCTTTGTCTCCGTCGGAATGATTTCGGCTAGGCCTTGCCACGCATCCCGCGGACATTCGATTAGTTTTACGCTGTTGGTCAAATGAAAGTCCTCATAGTCGAAAATTGGCGGCGTTCCAGTGCGCCCTCTGCGAAGTTCTAGTAGGACAGGCACTCCTGCCTGTCCACTCGCGCCATCGCGAAATGGCGCTGGACAGACAAGAGTGTCTGTCCTACTAAACCAGCCGATCCACTATCTAAAATTTCAAAGCTAAGTCTGGAAGACGCCAGTCTTAAATTCCTTAATATCTGGATTTAACGCCGCCGCTTCCAGCGCCCAGATCAGAGCCTCCCGAGTTTGCGCGGGATCGATGATCGCATCCACCCACAATCTGGCAGCCGCGTACCGCGGGTCAGTCTGGTGTTCATAGGTTGAGCGAACGGATTCGTACAGCTCTTTTCGCTCGATGTCCGAGAGCTTCTTCCCGGCGCGTTCGAGCTGCTTGATCTTGATTTCGACCAATGTCGAAGCCGCGGCGTCACCGCTCATCACCGCGTAGCGCGCCGTGGGCCAGGCGAAAATAAATCGCGGATCGTATGCTTTCCCGCACATGGCGTAATGTCCCGCGCCAAAACTTCCGCCGCAGATCACTGCAATCTTCGGGACCACGCTGTTGGACACGGCGTTTACCATCTTGGCGCCCGCGCGGATAATCCCGCTCCATTCCGCTTCCTTGCCCACCATGAACCCGTTGACGTCGTGCAGAAAAATGAGCGGCACAAGATTCTGGTTGCAGTCCATGATGAATCGCGCGGCCTTTTCCGCGGACTCGGTGTAAATTACGCCGCCGAATTCGATGCGGCGCTCTCCGGTAGCCGCGTCGATCGTGGGGACGTGCATTTTGTTGTTGGCGACGATTCCCACGGCCCAGCCGCCAATGCGCGCGTAGCCGCAGACCACCGTCTTTCCATATTCGGCGCGGTACTCCTCGAACTTGCTGGCGTCGACAATGCGGGCGATCACTTCCCGCATATCGTATTGCCGCGCAGGGTCGGAAGAAAAGATGCCGTAGATCTCCTCAGGAGGAAACGCGGGATTTTCCGATTCCTTGTAATCAAATCGCGCCGCGACGGGATGCCCCATCTTGTCCACCAGCGCGCGAATTCGCGCGAGGCACGATTCGTCGTCCGGCTCGCGAAAATCCACCGTGCCGCTGATTTGCGCGTGCATTTTCGCGCCGCCCAGTTCCTCGGCGGAGACCTTCTGTCCGATGGCGGCCTGCACCAGCGCGGGACCCGCGAGGAAAAGCCCGGAACCCTCGGTCATCAGAATGTGATCGCACATGACGGGCAGGTAGGCGCCGCCCGCGACGCACATCCCCATGATGGCGGTAATCTGCGGAACGCCCATCGCGCTCATCACGGCGTTATTGCGAAACACGCGCCCGAAATCGTCGGTGTCGGGAAAGACGTCTTCCTGCAGCGGCAAAAATATTCCGGCGGAATCGACCAGATAGATTGTAGGAATATGATTTTCGATGGAAATGTTTTGCGCGCGAATCACTTTCTTCGCCGTAAGAGGGAAAAATGATCCGGCCTTCACCGTCGCATCGTTGGCGACAATCATCACCAGCCGCCCGCAGATTCGTCCCAGCCCGGTGATGGTCCCCGCAGCCGGAGCGCCGCCCCATTCTTCGTACATTTCGTGCGCCGCGTAAATTCCGAGCTCAAAAAATGCCGTGCGCGGATCGATCAGCTTGGAGATGCGCTCGCGCGCCGTCAGGCGGCCCTTCTTGTGCTGCGACTCGATGGCTTTGGCGCCGCCGCCCTGCTGAATCGTGGTTTCCTGATTCTTGATGGCGGTGAGCAAGTCCACCATGCGGCGGGTATTCTTCTCGAAGTCCGGCGAGTTTCGGTTGATCCTGGTTTCCACAACGGAACTCGTCAAGGGCTCCTCCTTCTAGAATTTTCTCGCGGCAACGCGATGCCAAAGTGAAGCGACAGTATAAGCTGATTTCAGGCGGTTGTGCATTGGGACAGGAGGAATGTGTAATCGAATAGCGCATGGATTGTGGACTAGGCAGCGGTGCGCCAAGTTCCGAATACGCCCTTCATCAGTCGTTGTCATCAGGACGTTTCAACTCGGTTGGGGCATTAAGTGTTCAGTTTTTCCGCGTAGAGCTGATTTATTCGCGGCTGAATCAACCACACCCCGAAGGGAGCGAATCCGAGTGCAAATAAATACAATACATATTCTCCAATGGTTACGGACCTTCCTTTATTTTTCATCACCAAGCTCTTGGAAACGAAATAGAGAATGTAGAACATGAAGAACATCGCGATCAGATGCAATGGAAGGATGATGTTTGGGTTGTCACTCATGAAAAGTGGTATGGCTATCAGGAAGTAGAACATTGTGTAGATTGTGGCCACTCGAAACAAAGTGAGGTTCAGTCTCAGCGTTGGCTTCAGTAGGTGATAAAGTAGCGAACCCATTGACCACAGCCAGCCTGTAAATAAAAGATCGAAGGGCACGATGCTGGCCTCTGCAAGCAGAGCAAATTTCAGTCGATTGGCCGAGGAGCTACTGACCGAAGGGAACAAAATCGCAATCACTATCTGTGTAAGAAGATAAGTACTTACAAGTAGGACGAAAATCTTCCAGTGCTTGGCGCGGAGGAAAAAGCTTGAGATAAAATCCACGATTACTCCGTACTCTTGGTCAGCCCCAACTGGATTAGCAAAATCTATGGATACTTATATCACGGTCTTTGGAGCCTTTTCCTTCGGCGAGTCCCAAGTCCGATGAAGTCCGGCTACCGGAATATGGTTCAATACTAACTACCCTCAAATTCCGCACCAGACCGCACAGCACGGTTATCGTATAGTCATAAGGGTGGCCAGGAAGCCTTATTAAGGCCTGCCGCGTCTCAATAGAGGGTGGTTAGACCAAGGAGAATCGGAATGCATTCCGCGTTATTCAGCCGCTTGTTGATGCTAGGCCTTTCCGTTGCCATCGCCGCCGTGACCGTATCCGGCCAGGATGCACCAAAGAAGCCTGCGCCGAAGAAGGCACCTGCGAAATCCGTCCTCACTGGGGCAGGGAAGGCGTCATCGAGCGAAGTCCCAACCATCAAGTTCGAGAAATACACGCTGCCCAATGGCCTGGTCGTGATTCTTTCCGAGGATCACCGCCTTCCCCTGGTGTCCACAAACATCTGGTACCACGTCGGCCCGGCAAACGAACTTCCGGGCAAGACTGGATTTGCGCACCTGTTCGAACACATGATGTTCGAAGGCTCGAAGCACGTTCCGGGCAACTCCCACATCCGTTTTCTCGAGGCTGCCGGGGCTTCCGACCTCAACGGCACCACCGATTTTGACCGCACAAATTATTTCGAGACGGTTCCCTCCAACCAGCTGGAACTTGCCCTGTGGCTGGAATCTGACCGGATGGGCTATCTTCCCGACAAGCTGGACCAGGCCAGCCTGACCAACCAGCAGGACGTGGTGCGCAACGAGCGCCGCCAGAGCATTGAGAACAGTCCCTACGGCATCGTGGAGGAGGCCGTATTCCACCAACTCTTCCCCAAGGGCCATCCCTACTATGCCGACGTCATGGGCTCTCACGCCGATATTCAAGCGGCCAAGCTCGAAGACGTGCGCAATTTTTTCAAGCTTTACTACGCGCCGAATAATGCCAGCCTGGCGATCGTGGGCGATTTTGATCCCGCGCAGGCCAAGCAAATGGTTGAGAAATATTTTGGTCCGCTAAAGCGCGGCCCGCCAGTGCCAAAGATTGCTGCCGTGACCCCGCCCATCACTACGGAGCGCCGCGCCGTGATTCACGATCAGGTGGAGCTGCCGCGCGTGTATATGGCCTGGCTTACGTCTCCTATCTTCAAGCCCGGAGACGCGGAGGCCGACCTCGCGTCCACGATTCTTGGCGGCGGCAAATCCAGCCGCCTTTACAAGAAGCTCGTCTACGAAAAGCAGATCGCGCTGGACGTGAGCGCCTCGCAAAATTCGCTGATTCTCGGCTCCGTCTTCGAAATCGTGGTCACGGCGCGCCCCGGGCATACCGCCGAGGAGATGGAAAAGGCGATTGACGAGGAAATAGCAGCGCTGCGCAAGGACGGTCCGACTTCAGAAGAGCTCGAACGCGCGCGAAACGGCATAGAAACGCGAACGATTCAGGGACTGGAGCGGCTGGGCGGCTTTGGAGGCGTTGCCGATCGCTTGAACGAATACAACCACTATCTCGGGACCCCGGGTTACATCGCGCAGGACCTGGGCCGCTACCAGAAGGCCACGACGTCATCCATCCGCGCGTTTGCCGAAGCAGCAACTGAAACCGAATGCGCGCGTGGTTGTGTACGGCCTGCCGGGCAAGCCGGATCTTGGTCCCGATGTTCCGACCCCGAAGACGCTGGAGAAGGGAAAGACCACCGGCGGGGAAGCAGTCAACGTGGACGCTGCGTGGCGCGAGACTCCACCGCAGCCTGCGCCCGCCCACGCCACTGAATCTTCCGGTTCCCGAGGTATTCAAGCTTCAGAACGGCCTGACCGTGTATTACAACTACCGGCCCGGTTTGCCGGTGGTGGCAGCAAATCTTGTTTTCAACACCGGGAGCGGCGCAAATCCAATAGACAAACCCGGACTCGCGAGTTTCACCGCAAATATGCTGCAGCAGGGCACGGCAACGCGCAATGCCACGCAGATCGCCGACGAAACGGCGCTGCTGGGAGCGACGCTTTCCTCCAGTGCATCCATGGATGGATCGAGCGTGAGAACCGGTTCTCTAGCCGAGAATTTTCCGGCCGCGCTCGATCTCGTCGCCGACATTGTTCTCCACCCCGCTTTTCCCCCGGATGAAGTCGAACGGCGTCGCGCTTCGCGGCTGGCTGCCTTTGCCGACGATCGCGGGGACCCAGACGTGATCGTATCCCGCACAGCAGTGTCCGTGCTTTTCGGTGCTCACCATCCGTTTGGGTACGACAACGCGGGCACCGAAGCATCCATCAAGGCGATGTCGCGCGATGACATGATGAATTTCTGGAAGAGCTACTATGTGCCGAATAATGCGTCGCTGGTGGTGGCAGGGAATATCTCCCGGGACGATTTGAAATCTCTCGCCGAAAGCAAATTCGGCGCATGGAAGAGCGGCGAGCTTTCACGTCCGCAAATCGGAGCGCCCGAAACAACCAAAGCAAAAATCGTCATCGTGGATCGTCCCGGAGCCCAGCAGACCATGGTGCGCCTGCTGCAGTTGGGCGTGGGACGCGCGACGCCCGATTACCCTGCGATCGAAGTCATGAACTCCGAACTCGGCGGACTGTTTTCCAGCCGCATCAACCTGAATCTCCGCGAGGAACATGGCTACACCTACGGCGCCAGTTCGTTCTTCGTCTACCGGCGCTCGCAGGGATATTTTGGCGTAGGTGGTGGTATCCGCACGGACGCCACGGCCCCTGCGGTGACCGAAATGCTCAAGGAAATCCGAAGAATGATCGACACTCCCATGAAGCCCGACGAATTGAGTCTGGCCAAGGATTCGCAATCGCGCTCTTTGCCGGGAATGTTTGAGGCGAGCAGCGGGGCTGCGGGCGCGCTTTCTGAAATCTCCCTCTATGATCTCCCGCGCGATTATTTCGAGAAGCTGCCGGAGCGCTTGAATGCCGTCACCGCAGAAGATGCCGAGGCCGCAGCCAAAAAATATCTGCACCCGGAGCAGATGATTTTAGTTTGCGTGGGAGATCGCGCCAAGATTGAGCCGGAGTTGAAAAAACTCAATCTGGGCACCATCGAAATTCGCGACGCCGACGGGAAGATTATTCAGTAGAACTTGAAGCGGTCTTTGCGGCGACGCTCTGGCGGACAAATTTCACGATGTCCTGGGTGGATGTGCCGGGGAGAAAAATTTCCGCGATTCCTGCCTGCTTCAAAGCGGGTATGTCCGCCATTGGAATCGTCCCGCCCAGCAAGACCGTTACATCGCTCATCCCTTTTTCCCTGAGCAGATTCATCAACTGCGGGGCCAGCGTGTTGTGCGCGCCGGAAAGAATCGAAAGGCCGATGACGTCAACGTCTTCCTGCACCGCGGCCGAGGCGATCATCTCTGGTGTCTGCCGCAGCCCGGTGTAAATCACTTCCATCCCAGCATCGCGCAAGGCGCGAGCGATGATCTTCGCGCCCCGGTCGTGGCCGTCAAGGCCCGGCTTGGCAATCAGCACCCGTATTCTCTTCTCCGGCATTTCTCCGTGTCCTCTGTGCCCTTTGTGGTAGAGCCTTTTCCGTTCTAAAGTATGAAACGCCGAACACCATCTTTCAAAGCGGTCACATTGAAATTGATCAACAACCCCAAATGATGCCCAGAAAGACGAAGGTAAGTAAGAACGATCGCCTCATGAATGGGACCTAGAAAATCGATGGATTTCAACTCCACGACAATTCTACCTTCAACGAGAAGGTCGATTCGATAGCCGCATTCAAGGTTAGTCTCTTTGTAAACAACCGGGACCGCCTTTTGGCGCTCCACCCTGAGGCTCCGAAGTCGTAACTCGTGCACAAGACACTCTTCATAAGCGGACTCGAGAAGGCCCGGGCCAGGAAGCTTGTGGACTTCGATCGCGGCGCCGATAATTTCGTGAGTGATTTCGTTGTCCGTCATGGCATGAAACAGTTCCAAGGAATTTAACACAGAGATCACAGAGTACACAGAGAAACACAGGAGGAGAGAAGCGCCCCTCACGGGACGGGATTGCGTCTAAGGCAGAAGGGAAGTCTAGGTAACAGCCACCTCTTCATGCGTGCCAAAGACATCTTTTAGGGCGGCGCAGATTTCGCCGAGCGTCGCGTAAGCCTTCACGGCGTCATAGATGTAGGGCATGAGATTTTCAGTGCCTTGCGCGGCGCCGCGGAGCCCCGAAAGAAGACGCATGACCTCGTCGTTTGAACGTTGCGCGCGAAGTTTTCGCAGTCTAGCCGTTTGCTGCTCGCGCACCGATTCGCCGATTTGCAAGGTTTCCAGAGGCTTCTCCTCGCCCGCAAATTCATTAACGCCGACGATGATTTTCTCCTTGCGGTCCACGGACATCTGGTAGCGGTACGCGGCGTCGGCTATTTCTCGCTGCGGATAGGCGCGTTCGATGGCCGCGACCATGCCTCCCATGCCGTCGATCTTGCGGATGTAATTCCAGGCGCCGCTCTCCACTTCGTTGGTGAGCGCTTCGACGAAATAAGATCCCCCAAAAGGATCGGCGGTATGGGTGACGCCGCTTTCGTGCGCGAGTATCTGCTGCGTCCGCAGCGCGAGGGTCGCGGCAAACTCGGTGGGAAGCGCCCAGGCCTCGTCCAGGGAATTCGTGTGCAACGACTGCGCGCCGCCCATCACAGCGGCGAGCGCCTGCAACGCCGTGCGCACGACGTTGTTGTACGGTTGCTGCGCCGTGAGGGAGCAGCCCGCGGTCTGCGCGTGGAACCGCAGTGCGCAGGATCGTGGCGACTTCGCTCCGAACCGCTCCGTCATCGTTTTGTACCAGATGCGGCGCGCGGCGCGATATTTCGCGATTTCTTCGAAGAAATCATTGTGCGCATTGAAGAAAAAAGAGAGCTGCGGCGCGAAGTCGTCCACGGCGAGACCCCGGCGGACACCCCACTCCACATATTCGATGCCGTCGCGCAAAGTGAACGCCAGCTCTTGAATTGCCGTCGAGCCTGCCTCACGAATGTGGTAGCCGCTGATCGAAATTGGATTGAACTTCGGAGTATGGCGGGCGCCAAATTCGATTGTGTCGGTCACGAGACGCATGGAAGGTTTTGGCGGATAGATATATTCCTTCTGGGCGATGTATTCCTTCAGGATGTCGTTTTGCAGAGTTCCGCTGAGTAAATTTGAATCCACGCCCTGTTTTTCGGCCACAGCCAGATACATGGCCCAGAGGATCGCAGCGGGGGAGTTGATGGTCATCGACGTCGAAACGCCGGCCAGCGGAATCTGGTCGAAGAGGATTTCCATGTCCGCGAGAGAGCTGATGGCCACGCCGCATTTCCCCACTTCGCCTTCTGCCAGCGCGTCATCGGAGTCATAGCCCATCAGAGTCGGGAGATCGAACGCCACCGAAAGCCCGGTTTGTCCCTGTGCCAGGAGGTATCGGAAGCGCTGGTTGGTATCCTCCGCGGAACCAAAGCCCGCGAATTGGCGCATCGTCCAAAGGCGGCCGCGGTACATCGTAGGATGAATACCACGGGTGTAAGGAGGCTCTCCCGGCAGTCCGAGGTCACGGATTGGTTCCCAGCCGGCTAAATCGGAAGGTGTATAGAGCTGCCGGATGGGGTGGCCGGAAACCGTTGTAAATTCCGCGGAGTTGTCTGCAGATTTACCACGAGGCGCGTGACGAGAATCCGGTCCGCCAAGATGTTCTAGATCTGAAGTCTTGCGTGGTTCCGTCATTTGTCATGCTTCGAAGAGGCCACACCGAGTATAGCAGGGAGTGGATTCGAAGCCTTGAACCGTAGGGGCAGACCATGCTGTGCCCCTACTACGACTACTATCGGTTTCAAGAGCTACTGCTTGGCTCCGACAAACGAAGAGCTCGGAGCGACACTGGACTGCTTGCCGGGTTCAACCATCAATTCCCCTGTAGCCGAAGTGCCTGGGATGAGCGTGTCCTTCGAGGTCTTTCCCGATTTCGCGTCGGCGATCGTGATGTTGTAAACCTCGAGCGTGCGGGCCATGGCGCGGTCAAAGTTTACTTTGCCCTCGATGAGGTTGACACGGGCGCGCACCTCGGCGGACTCCGCCGCGACCAGAGTATTTTGATCGGTAACCACATTGAATATCGTGGATGCGCCAAGCTGCAATTTCTTCTGCTCCGCATCGAGTGTCTGTTGATCGAGGTCGCGCGTTTTGATCGCGGCTGCCAGTGTGATGCGGGCCTGCTCCAGGGTGATTTGCGCGTTGTGAACATCGGTCGAGGCGTTATTCACGACTTGTTGGTAGTTGGTTTCATCCGAACGCTTATTGAGCAGCGCTGTGATGTTATTCGCCTGCGCCGCGCGATTGCGTATCGGGATCGTCAAGGCGATCTGCGCATTATATTCCGGATAAACACCAGTCAGCTCCTGGTTCAGGGAGGTCGCCAGCCCGGTGATGATGGGGGCGGGAGGGGTGCAGGATGTCGCGGGCGGTACTGGGGTGCACGTTGGTACGATCCTGTTTCCCGACAACCCTTCAGTTGCATATTCGCCCGAAAGCGTCAGCACGGGAAGCAGCGCGTTCTTGGTGGCGCGTACGTTGATATCATCTCCACTAATCTGGAGCCCCGCTTGCAAAACGTCGGGGCGCTTCGTGACGGCCTCTGTCACCAAATCCTGAAGTGGGATCTTTTCAACTTCGGGCGGCGCTTCGTTCGCTGAGTCGGTGGGGATAATCTCCGCTGTGCGCAAGGCGGGAGAATTCGGATCCTTGGAGATCAGGTTCAGGAGTGTGAGCTGATCTTGAAGCACGGTCGTCTGCGCAACGATCAAGGCCTGGTCGGCTGTGGCGACCTGCGCTTCGGCCTGGACGATCTCCAATGGTGCGAGAGTGCCAACATCCACCTGCTTCTTATTGTCGCTGTATAGTTTATCGGCCAGGGCAATTTCCTGCTTCGCTACGTCCACGGTGCCGCGCGCATACACGAGTTCCCAATAGGCGTTGCCGACCGCCGTGATCGAGGTAATCACCTGTTGCAGAAGCGCCTGATCGGCTATGTTCTTGTTTATTTTCGCGATGCGGATGTAATGCTCATTCGCAAGTAATCCGAAACCGTTAAGTAACTGCTGGCTGGCAACGAACACAAAATTCGACGTCATGGACGGATCAAAGAAGTTGGTCGTGCTGGTCGTGGACGCCCGTGTGTTATTAAACGCGGCTGAAAAAGATGTGCCCGTATGGAATCCTTGAGAATATTGCAGGTCGCCTATAGTCGTGTGCGTTTTCAATGAGGAGAAAGTTCCGACAGCGGCACTTCCGCCGCTGCCGGCAAGAAGCGGGTTATTCACAGGGAAACTTTTGTCGTCCATGCTGAAAGTCGATGTGACTTGCGGATCGAAGTTCAGCGCTGGGATGGTGCCCAGCGCCGGGATGGTGCCAACGGAGGCAGCCCCACTTAGCGTACGAAGAATATTGGCCTCGGCAACCCACGGAGCATATCGTTCGATCTGGATAGTTAAATTGTTTTGCAACGCCAGGTCAATCGCATCCTGCAGGCTGATAGATAGCTTGCCGTCCTTGACCATTTGTTCGATGCGCGGCGCGTTGGTCAGAATCGGCTCAGGCACGAACCTTGGTGTGTAGGGCGCTCTGATATCGGGGAACAATCGCTTGCCGAATGAGTAGTTCTGATTCGATATTGGGATCGCACGACTGGACCCTTGGTCGCCAGGCTGCGCCGGCGGCGTAGATTGCCCTTGTTGTTGGGCGAACGTTGGCGAAACAGGCCCTATTCCCATCAATCCAACCAAACATACGACAAGCGTGACACGGCAAAACCGTCCTATCATTTTGGGTTATCCTCTCAATACAGAAATCGGCGACTTCTCATCGAACGAAGTGATGGCTGGTACGTGCTAAATGACTTAAACGTCCGCCGAGCCTGATTTGTTTCAACTATTTTCCTCGTGCTGTCCAGCAGTTTAGAGCGCCAGCAAACCATCACAGTTCCAGACGGTTTCTGGCTGCTAATCCTAACAAACTTCGTGCTTTCGTTACTGGGGGCCGCAGCTGGATTTCCCAGGGCGCAAGTATTGGACGCGAGAATCTGCGGAACGTCAAGAGCCGATCTTACAATCTGAGGACTGTTAGGCGCGTTCGCACCGGGAGCTTGCGTACCCATGCGATAATCAGCCTAGACGTCCGTGCACAACATCAAACTTACGCTGGCCTACGACGGCACCGAATTCAGCGGGTGGCAAATCCAGCCGGGACAATCGACCATCCAGGGCGCGTTGACCGACGTGCTCGAAAGGCTGACGCAATGCCACTTGCTCGTGCAAGGAGCTGGGCGGACCGATGCCGGCGTCCATGCGTCGGGACAAGTGGCTAATTTCAAAACGCAGTCCTCGATGAGTGCTGGAGAGTTCCAGCGGTCCTTCAACGCCTTGTTGCCGGCGTCTATTCGCGTAGTGGCTGCCGAGGAGGTCGGGCCGGATTTTCATGCGCGGTGGAGCGCCCTCGCAAAAACCTACCGGTATAGAATTTTTCGAGGACGGGTTGTTCCGCCCTTTCTCTGGCGGTACGTGCAGCATGATCCCTTTCCGCTGGACTTTGATGCCATGGCCGAAGCAGCGAAGAGATTCGAAGGTGAATATGATTTCACATCCTTCGCGGCATCCACGGGATCGGAAGAAGATGACCACGAACGGGTTACGACTCGTACCATCTACCGTTCCGAATTTCTGCGATCCGCATGCGAAGATCCCGCAGCCAGAGCCGAAGAATGGGTCTTCGTGGTTCGCGGGAAATCCTTCCTGCGGTATATGGTGAGGAAAATGACTGGAACCCTGGTGGACGTGGGCCGCGGCAAGCTCAAACCAGCGGACATCCCGGACCTCTTTGCGTTGCGCGATCGCTCGAAATCCGGACCGACAATGCCACCGCACGGACTGTGTCTGGCGGAGGTCGAGTACCCGGAGCTGGCAAATTCGTTGGGTGACAGGAATCTGTCTCCTGCGATGAGTCCGTAGAGTATTGAGGCGCCGAGGCAGTCGCATCCTGCTCGACTTGCCTCTTGTGGATTGCAAGCCTGTGCCGTAGAGTTTTTCTTTTGCATCAGGAGTCGACCAGCCACCGTGCCCTCCCGAAAAATAAAGATCAGGAAGCGTTCCAAACATGCGCCGGACGCCAAACTGACGCCGGCAATGTCTGTGCGCCGGGAATCCGTCAGAACACGCAAGAATATCGGGCGGCTATTCGAGGGTTTGGTCGCGGTGCAGGCGCGGCTGCGCGCCCCGGGAGGGTGCCCCTGGGACCGCGAGCAGACTCACGCCACGCTCAAAACTTACCTGATTGAAGAAGCCTACGAAGTCCTTGATGCGCTGGAAAATGGCAGCCCTGGCGATTTGAGCGAGGAATTGGGCGACCTGTTGCTGCAGGTTCTGTTTCACGCTGATTTGGCCAGGGAAGCGGGCACGTTTGACATTTCTGACGTCATTGCGGGTATACACGAAAAAATGGTGCGCCGGCACCCCCACGTTTTTGGCGACGTGAAGGTCAAAACCTCCAGCGAAGTATTGAAAAATTGGGCGCAAATCAAGGCCGCGGAGAAACAAACCAGTTCAAATAAGAATACCCTGGCGAAACGCCAGGTCCCTTCCATTCTGGACGGAATTCCGCGGAGCCTTCCCGCGTTACTCGAGGCGTATCAGCTGACTCGCCGCGCTGCGCGCGTTGGTTTTGACTGGAAGGATGTGGACGGGATTTACGACAAGATGCGCGAGGAAATTGCCGAGCTTCGCGTGGCACTCGACACCTCCGATCGGCGCGGTGCCGAGGAGGAAGTGGGGGACATCCTCTTTGCCGCCGTCAACCTAGCCAGATTTCTTGGATTCGATCCTGAAGTAGCACTTAAGCAATCCAACTTGAAATTCAAGTCTCGCTTTCAGGAAATGGAAAAGGAGGCTTCGCAATCTGGAAAGAACCTCGCGCAATTAGATCAAGAGGAACTTGAAATTTTGTGGGCGGTTGTTAAGGCACAGTCTAAGAATTCAACCGTAAACAAGGGTCAAGAATGATGCCAGGCCGCAGGAGGAACCGTGGCCTGGCGGATCATTCACGGCCTGAAATTAAGGATGGGGTTCTGGTCCGAGCCTGCCACGGAATCGTGGAATTTCAAGCTTGCCTCCAAGTCGAGCGAGCGGTTTGGCAATCGGCCGATATCGATGTCGTTCCCATCCCTCTGTTTGTTGTCGCCGCGGAGACGGGAGGGCAGGTCCTCGGGGCTTTTGAAGGCGATAGGCTGATTGGATTTACGCTGGCGGTTGCGGGATGGCGTGCCCGCAAACCGTTCCTCCACTCTCACATGACGGCAGTCCTCGACGGTTACCGCGATCGCGGTATCGGCGGGAGACTGAAGCTGTTTCAAAGGGAAGACGCTCTCGTGCGTGGTATCGGCCTGATCGAATGGACCTTTGATCCTCTGATCGCCAAGAATGCCTACATCAACTTCATGCGCCTGGGAGCCATCGCCCGCCGGTACGTGCCAAATGCGTATGGGATCACCACCAGCCCGCTGCATTCCGCCCTCCCTACCGATCGTCTCGTTGCGGAGTGGCATCTGCGTTCGGCGCGAGTCCATCGAGTGCTCGCTGGAAAACGCGCCCTCCCGACATTTTCCCCCAAAGCGATACGCATCACCATTCCAGCAGCACTCGAATTGGGGAAGGAAAGGAATTCTTCCACAGCCGAGCGGATACAATCTGAAGTTAGGTCGGAATTCTTGAAATGGCTAGGCAGAGGATATGCGGCAATCGCAGTTGCTCCGGGCAAGGCAGGAGTCGACTATATCCTCGAACCTTGGAGTGGGACTTGAAGGTTGAGAAGATTACTCTCCGCGAAATCAGGATGCCGCTGGTCACCCCCTTTGAGACCAGCTTCGGCAGAGTTGTAGATCGCCGCATGTTGCTCGTCGAGGCCCAAACCGATGGCGTATCCGGCTGGGGTGAATCCGTGGCTGGAGAAGGTCCTTTCTACGCTCCCGAAACAGTGGAGACTGTCTGGCACATCTTGCGTGACTTCCTCTGGCCGATTCTTAAAAGCAGGGAATTCATCTCAGCATCCGATGTGTGGGAGATGCTCTGCCCGGTTCGCGGCCACAATATGGCTAAGGGCGCGCTCGAAGCCGCAATATGGGATGCCGAGGCAAAGCACAAGGGAATACCGCTATGGAAACTGCTGGGAGGTGTGCGGAAAGAGATCCCCTGCGGGGTGTCCATTGGCATTAAAGAAACGGTTGAGGATCTCATCGCGACCGTGGAGCGCGAGATGGCTGCGGGATATCAGCGAATTAAGATAAAAATAAAGCCCGGGAAGGACATCGAGCCAGTTGAGAAGCTGCGTCAGAGATTTCCGGGTGCCCGCCTGATGGTCGACGCGAATTCCGCGTACCGAATGGAAGATTGGCCCCACCTGAAACGTCTGGAAGCCTATTACCTGATGATGATCGAGCAGCCGCTAGGGTGGGATGACCTGTACAGCCATGCCGAGCTGCAGCGCAAGCTCGACACGCCCATTTGCCTTGATGAATGCATCCACACCGAAGAGCACGCCCGCGCAGCCATCGAACTGGGTGCTTGCCGCATCATCAACATAAAACTCGGGCGTGTGGGAGGGTACACCCCCGCACGCCGCATCCACGACCTCTGTAAATCGAAGCAGATCCCCGTCTGGTGCGGAGGAATGCTCGAATCCGGAATTGGCCGGGCGCACAACATCGCGCTTTCGACACTGGAGAATTTTTCGCTCCCTGGCGATGTGACCGCCAGCCGCCGCTATTGGGTCGAAGATGTGATTGAGCCGGAAGTTTTGGTCACCCCTCAAGGAACGATTCGAGTTCCGGAAGGACCGGGGATTGGCTATGTGCCACGCCTCGAACGGATTGAAAAACTAACCGCAAACAGAGAAGTGCTCACCTAGCTCGAATCTGGTTCAAGGATCGTCATGCCGATCGAGATTACTTGGTAGCCAACTCGTGCTTCGCAACTTTAGCTTTTATTGCCATAATTGCGTTCACCACACTAGAGGAAGCGGACGAGAATTCGCTTTTGCTCCCAAGGGCGGTCTCTTCGGTAACGTTTTGGCCTGAGTCAGCTTTGTGAACGACGGCAGCCGCTGCCTTGTGGAAGTGAGTGTGCTCGGTGCGCAGAGTCTGGAACTCCGGCAAGCTCGCGTGCTTTGCGCCTTCGCCCGAGATCCACTTTCCCAAATCGCATTTATTATCCAGCGCGACTTCGGACGCCGACAGACTGCGGTCCGGCTTGGCCAGGTATGCGCGTAACTTCTGCTTCCAATTGCTGTGTGCCATGATGGCTTGGTCGAAATCCATGAGTCCCTCCTGGTGGCGCTAAGTAGCTGTGCAGACGAAAACCCGCCGCCTGCTCGTCTTTTGTGATCGGCAGGAGGGGCAAGGGACTTTAGAGAGAAATATTCGTGTTGAGCGTTCCTTTAACTCTAAGAAAGTGCACTCTGTTTTCAAGCGGTGGCCCGCCGCAGCTTTGGGCGTTCGCCCACCACCAGCAAGGCTCCCAGTACGAAGCCTCCCACGTGGGCCCACCAGGCCACGCCTCCTTGATCCCCGCCCACGCCGAGCGAGGCCAGGCCGCTGAAGAATTGCAGGAAGAACCAGTAGCCCAGCATAAGAACGGCTGGGATCCTTATCGTGAAAAATAAAAACAACGCAGGGATCAGCGTGGTCACCCGCGAGCGCGGAAACAAAACGATAAACGCCCCCATAATTCCGGAGATTGCCCCGCTGGCGCCTACGGTGGGTACAGTAGAACCCCAATTGAAGACAGTATGGGCGACCGCAGCCCCTATGCCGCAGATAAAGTAAAAAATGAGATATTGAATGTGTCCCAAGGTTTCTTCCACCGCTCCGCCAAACACCCACAAGAACAGCATATTGCCCAGCAGGTGCATCCACCCGCCGTGCAGGAACATGCTGGTTACCATCGGCAGGAACGCCTGCGCGAAGGTGATGCCGTGCCTCGCGAAGAGGAGTTGAGTGTGCGAAGGGGTTAATCCGAATGTGTAGACAAATGCCTGGCCCGCCTTCGGCGAGAGGGATAATTCATACAAAAAGGCCAGGACATTCACCAGGATCAGCAATCCGTTGATGATTGCCGCGCGTGTGCGCAGAATGTCGACCCGCAGGGGAATCATGCGCCGCCCGCCGCTTGGAGTTGTACTCTCGAGAAGGCATCCGGAAGGCGGCGGCCGTTTTGGACTAATCCTTTAATTTTATCCAGGGCCGCGATCCCGCCGCGCGCGCCTCCGCCCGTACATGCGAGACCCGCAGCCGCGCAACTGAAATCGAGAATCTGCGGAAGCGCATCGCCTCGCAAAAGGCCGAACGCAAACGCGGCATGGAAAATATCGCCGGCCCCTGTCGTATCCACAGGCTTCACGTCAAAAGCGGGCGAGTAATGGAATCGCGAACCATCCCATGCCAGGACACCAGCCGAGCCGAGAGTTGCTGCTGCCACCCGGCACCCAAAGCGCGAAGTAATACGTGGAAGGGAAATGAACAAATCCTCTACTCCAAAAAGACGTGCCGGGAATTCTCGTGAGGAAATCACATAATCCACGTGCTCAAGTAAAACTTCCACTCCCGAGTAAAGGTTGTCGAGATCTGCCGTCACGGGGATCCTGGCCTGGCGCGCCCAGCGCGCGGCCGCTTCTGCCGCGGAGCAATCGTGCCCATCCACATGAAGAAGCTTCGATCGCGTGATCCATTCCTCGCGGATCTCTCGAGGAAGGAGTTCAAGTCGCGGATCACGTCTCCAGAGGACGGTTCGCTCTCCGGTCGCCTCATCGACAAGGATGTATGCGGATTGGCTCTGGCAATTGGGCGCCACAATCCAGTGGGCTTCGATACCCGCCTCTACCATGGCCTTCTTCTGAAGCTCGCCAAGTGAATCACTTCCAATTTTTCCGGCGTACCTTGCTGTCAGCCCCCACTTCGAACAGGCGACTACGGCGCTGGCGACCTGACCGCCCGGCAGGACTTCAGATTCACGAAATTCAACTTTGGAATTGAAGGCAGGGAAGTGAGGCAGCCGAATGACGGTGTCCGTGGCGTTGAGCCCCACGCCAACGATATCCACCATAGGTATCGAATCTGTCACATAGATACTCTACGAAAAAAGACGCCCGGCGCAAGAGGAAAACACCAGTGAGGCGCGTCCGATAATTCTTAGCCGCACTATTCCCGGATAAACATAGTATTGCAGGACTTGTAACCTGCTCTTAAAGGATGGGTTGGCGGCGCATTTTCGCTCGATCGTTGTAGGAATGAAGATTTGGAAGGGGCCGGAAGTGGGGGTGCCCATTCAATTGAGGTGCGGCAGGAAATTATTTTTCGCGAATGAATTCCAAGCCGTCCGAGAATTAAATGCTAGAGTGTCTGTTCTTAATTGCTTCGCAGGGGTTGGTATGGTAAGTAACAAAGACGATTTTTTCGCTGCGCGATTTTTTGTGGGCGCGGTTCATCTTTGATTTGAAATGGTCGGCGGGCCGACGAATGGGTGCGGGCGTCGGCGACTTGGAGCCCGCCAGAAAAATGGATGCCACTCAAGGAATCTGAAGCCATCATCCTCCGCAGCTATCCGCTGGGCGAAGGTGATCGCCTGGTCAGTTTTCTGGATAGAAAGTTCGGCCGCTTGCGGGGAGTGGCGCGTGGCGCGAGGCTCACGAAGAGCCGTTTTGGCTCGACCCTTGAGCTGCTTTCCCATGTAAAGATTTGGTATTTCGAGAAGGAAACCAGAGAGCTCGTTCGCATAAACCAATGTGAACTGATGGAGTCCTTCTTGGAGGCCCAGAAAGACTATCAAGCCGGGGTTTGCCTGGCGTTGATCAGCGAAGTCACTGAAGCCGTTTTGGGCGAGCGTGAGGCTGCCGCCGCGCAGTTTCGACTTACCTTGCTGGCGGCCCGGGCAACGAAGGAAAAGGGAGCCTCCCCGGTCGTGCTCGCCTACTTCTGCCTGTGGACGGCGAGGTTGGGAGGCTGGCTTGGGCCACTTGATCGCTGTGCGCGATGTTCCAGGACGATAGAGAATGAGGACCTGTTCGCAGCTCCAGGTCACGCCCAGCTGTATTGCGTGAATTGTCGTGAAACAGGGATGAATAAAGTTTCTAAAGCAGCACTTTTAATTGGCCGAAAGGCGCTTTCCGGGACTCTGGATCAATTGTTTGGCTTGAATCCTTCTTCAGTGGGTTCGAGCGAGATTTTAAGTTTTGCGTTAGATGTTTTGGAGCATCACATCGAAAAGAAGTTGCTTTCAAGAAATCTGCTCAAGTTTGAGGAGAAGGGTTAAGGTGAGTAAAAAATTAAACAAAAACTTTAAAACAGGTCCGACTTTCCAGGACCTTATATTACAACTTCAACAGTACTGGGGAGATCGTGGTTGCGTTATTCAGCAGCCTTACGATATCGAGGTGGGAGCCGGCACGATGCACCCAGAGACCTTCCTTCGCGTCTTGGGGCCTGACCCGTACCGGGTTGCCTATGTCCAGCCATCTCGTCGGCCCGCGGACGGCCGCTATGGCGAAAATCCCAACCGCCTTTTCAAGCACCATCAGTTGCAGGTAATCCTCAAGCCGTCACCCGCCGACGTGCAGAATATTTATTTGCAGAGCCTCGCTGCCATCGGCCTCAAGCTCTCCGACCACGATGTCCGCTTTGATGAAGACAACTGGGAATCCCCGACGCTCGGCGCCTGGGGCATGGGTTGGCAAGTGCTTCTCGACGGACTAGAGATTACCCAGTTTACCTATTTTCAGCAGAGCGGGGGCGTCGACCTCGACCCCGTATCCGTCGAATTGACCTATGGACTGGATCGAATTTGCGCCTATCTGCAGGGGGTGGACAGCGTTTACGATATCCGCTGGTCGGCGGATCACACCTACAAACAGGTGCGGCTTCTGGAGGAGCAGGAATTTTCCGCTTATAATTTTGAATATGCCGATCCTGCGATCACGCGAAAATTATTTGAGTTGCACGAGAAGGAAGCCACACAGTTGCTCGACCTCTATGAGAAGCGCGAGGTTGGGCAGAAGCGACCGTTCCCCATTCTCGCCGCTTACGACCATTGCCTGAAGTGTTCCCACTTGTTCAACTTGCTCGATTCTCGCGGAGTTATTTCCACCACCGAACGGGCACAATTGATTGGCAGGGTGCGGCAGATCGCTTGCCGGGTCGCGGCGGATTATCTTGCGGGGAAGGCGCTCATTTCCGCCGAATCGGCCGAGGTGGCTCAGTGAAGTCTACTGTGGACCTTCTCTTTGAAGTTGGGTGCGAAGAAATCCCGGCTGGCATGCTGCCAAGTGCGATTCTAGAGCTTAAGGTAATACTTGAGAAATACCTGAATGCGTATAATCTGCTTCTCGATTCTCCAGTTGAAACTTTGGGAGCGCCCCGCCGACTCGTCGCGATTTGCTCCAAGATCCGTGCGAACCAGCAAGATGAAATACAGGAAATTACAGGTCCTCCGAAGTCGGTTGCCTATGACGCCACAGGTAAACCTACGCGAGCTGCGGAGAGTTTTGCGCAAAAAAATGGGATGCCGGTTTCGCAGCTTTCCACCGTCATGACTGCCAGGGGGGAATACGTCGCCGCCAGGCAGGTGCTTCGAGGAAGACCGGCGAAACAGATATTGGAGGAGGTCCTCCCACGCGCAGTCGCGGAGATCCCCTGGCCGCGTACCATGTATTGGACGGGAATTTCAGGGCTGCATTTTATTCGTCCGATTCGTTGGATAGTGGCGTTGCTGGGCGGGAAGGTGTTGCAGGTGAAGTTGGGGGATGCGGTTGCGGGCAAATACTCGGCGGGCCATCGATTCCTTGGTAAAAAGGAGATTTCCGTCACTAGCGGCAAGGATTATCTCCAAAAGATGCTGGTTAACTATGTATTGGTGAGCCCGGAGGAGCGCCGCAAGAAGATTGAATCTGAACTGCGACGGCTGTCTGCGGCCAAGGGCTTGCGCATCCACGAAGATGCCAACCTCATGGATCTAGTGACCTACCTTAACGAGTACCCCTCGGCTATCCTTGGCGGTTTCGATCCTGCGTACTTGGAATTGCCGGACGAAATCCTGATTACCGTGATGCGTGGCCACCAGAAATACTTCGCCCTGGAAAGAAAGAATGGAACGTTGGCGCCCAACTTTCTGGCGGTCATAAACTTGGATAAGGACCGCAAGGGCCTGATTCGCGCGGGGCACGAACGAGTGCTGCGCGCACGATTCGCCGACGCGCGATTCTTCTGGGAGACGGATCAGAAATGTCGGCTGGCCGACAATCTGCAGAAGCTCGGCACCGTGACCTACCAGGCCAAGCTGGGAAGTTACGCAGACAAAGTGGAGCGTGTTCGCTCCCTGGCACGCTGGCTCGCCGAACAGTGGTTCGCCAGCGGAATTCCTCAGGCCAGTGTGGCCGCAGCGGATCGAGCTGCGGAACTCTCTAAATGCGACCTGGTCACGGACATGGTTCGTGAGTTCACGGAACTGCAAGGAGTCGTGGGAGGATTGTACGCAAGATCTCAAGGAGAACCTGAAGAAGTTGCCTGGGCTGTTTACGATCAATATAAGCCGGCCAGCCTCGACGATCCCATCCCGAAGAAATCTGACGGGCCAGGCGCTGGCTCTCGCGGACAAGTTTGACTCTCTGGTGGGCTGCTTCGCCGTGGGCCTGGTTCCTTCCGGTTCAAGCGATCCTTTCGCTTTACGCAGGGCGGCGATGGGGATAGTGAAGATACTGGTGGAAACCAAACTGCCTGTATCTTTGTCTTTGACTGTGGCGCGTTCGGCGCGAACATTTGGAAGCTCTCCGCAGAAGATGAATGTATCCCAGGAAGTAGAAGGACAAGTGTTGGAATTCATCCTGGATCGCGCGCGATACCTGCTAAAAGAACGCGGCGGCCTGGTGTATGACGAAATCAACGCCGCTCTTTCGGCGGGTTCAGACGATCTGGCCGGTGCCGTCCTCAGGATGGAGGCCATAAAAGCGATTCGCAAGACGAAAAATTTTGAACCGCTGGCCGTGTCTTTTAAGAGAATTCGAAAGATTATCGAGAAAGCCGGGCCCCAGGCGCAATGGAAACTGCCCGCAGTGCGGCCGGATTTGTTTGCTGCGGATGCTGAGCGCCGGTTGTATTCGCGTGCGGCCGAGGTTGCCAAGGCGGCCGAGCAGTACAAGCGGGAAGGGCGGTATCGCGAAGCCTTGCAGAATATCGCGGGATTACGCCCCGAGGTGGACCGCTTCTTCCAAGATGTGATGGTGATGGCGGACGACGAGCAGGTCCGGAAAAACAGGCTGACGCTTCTCGCCGGGCTCCTTCGTGAATTCTCGACGATTGCAGATTTTTCCGAAATCGTAACGGCGGAGAAGTGAGGACATAGTTAAACTATCGCCTTAAGTGGATTTTACTGTCGGCACGCCGACAAACTTATCGCCGGGAATTCTTTCGCCGGAGGAGAGAATATCACTGTGAAATATATTTATTTTTTTGGGGCAGGAAAAGCCGAAGGCAACGGCAGCATGAAGGATTTGCTAGGAGGCAAAGGGGCAGGCCTTCACGAAATGACGCGAATCGGGCTTCCCGTTCCGGCAGGTTTCACGATTACGACAGAATGTTGCGACTACTATCTTTAAGTGACCACAAATATCCCAAGTCGCTTGCCGCCGAACTCAAGAAGAATCTGGCGCACCTCGAACGCGTTACCGGGAAGAACCTCGGCGATGCAAAAGACCCGCTCCTGGTCAGCGTGCGTTCTGGTTCGGCGCGGTCCATGCCGGGAATGATGGAAACAATTTTGAACCTAGGCCTGAACAATAATTCAGTCGAGGCCCTGGCTCGAAATACGAATAATGAACGATTTGCCTGGGATGCCTATCGCCGGTTTGTGCAAATGTACTCCACAGTCGTAATTGGACTGTCTAAAGAAGAACTTGAAGAAAAACTTCGGGCCATGAAATTGCGGCAAAGAGTGAAGGATGACACGCAAGTTCCCGCCGAGGGATGGCGCGAATTAGTGGCAGAGTACAAAGAGCATTTCAAGAAAAAAACAGGCAGGGATTTTCCTGAGGATCCCGAAGAGCAGTTGTGGGGCGCCATTGGCGCGGTATTCGGCTCCTGGATGGCAGAGAAGGCCCTGACGTATCGCCGCGTGGAGAAAATTACGGGCCTGCTGGGGACGGCCGTGAGCGTTGTACAGATGGTTTTCGGAAACACGGGAAGCCAATCGGGCACAGGCGTGTGCTTCACGCGCGATCCGTCAACCGGCGAAAAGATTTTTTATGGGGATTTTCTAGTTAACGCACAGGGCGAGGATGTAGTTGCGGGGATACGAACCCCCATGCACTTGAAGGAAATGGCTCATGTAATGCCGAAGGTGTACAAGCAGCTCGAGAAAGTTCGCCGTGTGCTGGAGAGGCATTATCGAGATATGCAGGACATGGAGTTCACCGTTGAGGAAGGAACTCTGTACATGCTGCAAACTCGCACGGGAAAGCGCACCCCCACGGCGACGTTTGTGATCGCAGTCGACATGGCCAATGAAGGGCTTATTTCCAGGGAAGAGGCTATTCGCCGCATCAATTCCGAAGATATTCAGCGACTTTTCTATCCCGTTCTGGATCCTTCCGTCCCCAAAGATGAGTTGGCGCGGCGAAAGATTGCGGAGGGCATCAATGCGGTCCCGGGAGCGGCTGCAGGCATGGCGGTCTTCACGGCAGAAGAAGCAGAGGCCAGGGAGAAAAAAGGCCAAAAAGTAATTCTGGTTCGCCGGGAAACAAGCCCTGAGGATGTCGGTGGAATGTTTGCAGCCCAGGGCATCGTAACCGCAACCGGTGGCAAGACCAGCCACGCAGCTGTCGTCGCTCGAGGCTGGGGGAAGTGCTGCATCGTAGGATGCGATGGTCTTGACATCGACTACGAGAAAAAGGTTGCGCACGCGGACGGAAGGTTCATACGGGAAGGCGATTGGCTGACATTGGACGGCAATGAAGGGGTGGTTTATGAAGGTGAAGTAAAACTTTCAATTCCGGATCTCCCCGAAGCATTCTCGACACTGATGGGTTGGGCAGATGGAATTCGTAAACTAGACGTCCGAACGAATGCGGACACGCCTTATGATGCACGAAAAGGCCGCGAGATGGGAGCGAGCGGCATCGGGCTCTGCCGGACCGAGCATATGTTTTTCAAGGATTTCGAGCAACCTGAAAAGAGCGCAGAGCGACAGCTTGCCATCCAGGAAATGATCATTGCGGAATCATCCGAAGCAAGGCGAAAAGCGCTCGACAAACTCCTGCCGTTCCAACGCCGCGATTTCATCGGAATCTTCAAGGCGATGGACGGATTTCCCGTGACCATTCGATTGCTTGACCCGCCATTGCATGAATTCGTTCCTCACGACCGGGAAAAGCAGGAGGAGTTGGCACGAAAAATCGGCGTGGCCGCCGGAGATTGTCGCGCGGAGGGTTGAACAATTGCGCGAACTCAACCCGATGCTGGGCCATCGGGGCTGCCGTCTGGCCATCACTTTTCCAGTGATTCTTGAAATGCAAGTTCGGGCCATCATCGAGGCCGCAGTCGCATGCAAGAAAGAGGGAGTTAAAGTTTCACCTGAAATAATGATTCCCTTGGTGATGGATCAGAAAGGAACTCCAGATTTTGACGGATGCCACGCACCGGGTTGCCGAGGAAATTATCAAGAAATCTGGAGTGAAACTTGAATACTTGGTTGGGACGATGATCGAACTTCCCAGGGCCGCGCTGCTTGCGAACGAGATAGCCGAGGTAGCTGAATTCTTTTCCTTTGGAACGAACGACCTGACGCAAATGACGATGGGCCTTTCGAGAGATGACGCCGGGCGGTTCCTGCCTGACTACGTGGGGGAGAAAAAGCGGGGATATTTCCTGACGATCCCTTTCAGACCTTGGACACACATGGGGTGGGTTTGCTCATTCAGTGGGCGGTGGAACGAGGCCGATCGACGCGGCCGAAATTGAAGATCGGAATTTGCGGGGAACACGGCGGGGACGCCGCAAGCGTTAAGTTCTGCCATCAAGTGGGCATGGATTATGTCAGCGCATCGCCGTTCCGTGTGCCGATTGCCCGATTGGCGGCGGCGCAGGCCGTGATCGAGGAACGTTCCGCAAAGAGCCATGGAAAGAAGAAGGGTGCGGTGCGATAATCGCGGGGCGTCCGGGCGACACAAGGCGTCCGCAGAAAGTCGGCGTGCCGACACCAGGGGAATAAATTGCAAGTCACCACGCTGAGAAATGGCACGACGCTTTAACGCCAGGCTCAACCAGTTGAGGAAATCGAACCACACGTAGTTAAAGTAGAGTAGTATCCTCGCGGATTCAGCTCATCCACAACAGGGCAGGAGAGGAAGTACGGCATCCATTTATCATTGGACGGCATGTCTGGTCCTGTTGCTGGGGCTCACGGTTACGTGTCTGCCGCGCGCAAACGCCCAGTCGCGAGCGGGAGACACTGATCTGCGAGGGCAGATGATTGATGAGAACAACCAGCCCGTTCCACGTGTCGAGATCACTTTCCACTTTGGCAAAGGCACTTCGCAGACCATCTACACGGATGCTGCTGGGCGATTTGAATTACATGGCGTGAACGATTCGCAAATCCATATGACCTTATCCAAGCCGGGGTATTTCCGGATTGATGACCGCATAATCGATTTGAACCCGGGCAATAATGAAGTATCTATTACCCTAAATCATGAGACAGAGATTCAAGAGAAGCTTGAAGTCCAATCTTCCCCTATTCAAATCGATCCGGATACTACAAGTCATCAGGAATCTCTAGTCCAACATGAAATCTTGAACGTGCCAGTCGCGTCCAGCCACGATCTTCAGCAAAGCTTGAGGGTCATGCCGCAGGTGGTTTCCGACACGAGCGGAAGGCTTCATGTTGCTGGGGCCCGGCAAGGGCAAACGGAAGTCCTACTTGATGGATTTGAGGTCAACGATCCCGGGACAGGAGCCTTCACTTCCAAGGTGAATGTTGACGCTGTACGTGAGGTTTCGGTGGAGACTGGCGGGTTTGGTGCGCAGTACTCCCATGCGGGGGGTGGCATTATATCCCTTGATACCCAATCTGGGGATGACCGGGTGCGATTTGGCGTTACCAATTTCATCCCGGGGATCAGTCTGGACCAAGGGTTACATTTCGGGGATTGGTACCCGCGGGTGACATTTTCCGGGCCGCTCAGGAAGGGCAAGGCCTGGTTCTCCGAGGCCATGACCATCCAGCATACATTCCGTCTGGTAAACGAACTTCCCACTGGTCAGAATATCGATTCGCAATGGGCAGGTGACAATTTAGTTCGTTCGCAGGTGAACCTCACTTCCAAGAATATTTTGGAGGGAAGCTTTCTTTACAATTTGCTTAGTGATCCACGGGCGGGGTTGGGCCCTTTCTCACCGTTATCGACAACGACCAACACCCAATCGCGGCGATATTTTGTTTCGGTGAAGGATCAAATTTGGGTTGGCCGGACTCTATTTGATATCGGCGCGGCTGTGGACACCGGGACTATGAATAGCAATCCATTGGGCACCATGACGTACGTTGTTACGCCGACAACAGCAGCGGGGAACTACTTCCAGGCCCTATCCCAAAAATCGCGGCGGCTGCAACTGATTGGAGACGTGACTACTGGATCGCTCAACTGGCTTGGCTCACATACCCTCTCGGCGGGATGGAATATCGCCGGTCTGGATTTTTCGCAGCAAGCCGCACGTGGCGAAATCGATTTTCGCCGGGCGGATGCCAATGCAACACTTTCAGATGTCGCTACGTTCAGCGGGCCCTCTTCCTTCCGCATGGCAAACACGCAGGTTGGGGGTTATGCGCAGGACGTGTGGAGGCCCCTAAAGCCGATCGTGTTTTCGGTGGGCATACGCACGGACTGGGATCGTCTGATTCAGGAGAGTGTTGTCGAGCCGAGAATCGCCATGAACTGGGTTCCCTTGGACGATGGGCGAATGAAATTTACCCTGGCCTGGGGGGAGCACTACCAGCCGCTGAACCTTTCGATTCTCGGGCAGGGGTTCGACCAGCAGCGCATCGATCAGTTTTACTACCCGCCGTCGGCCTCGAATCCCAGCGGTCCGCCGGTTCCCTCCGGGGCACCCGTCGTGACCGCATTCGTAACGCCACTCGCCACATTAGAACAGACTCGATCCTATAATTCGACGGCGGAATGGGATGAGAGATTCTACGATCGTACGTTTGTGGGAGCTTCCTTCCTGCTGCGGCAGTCGCGCGATGGCGCCGCGTGGGAAACGCAACCTACCGGGACCCTGTTGCTGCAAAACAACCGGAACGACCGGTACGTCGCGGGGGAAGTCTGGGTGCGCCATGCATTCACCGAGAATGCGGAAATATCCGTGGACTATACACGATCTCGGGCCAGCTCGAACGAGGTACTCGATCCTACTTTAGCGACGTTGATTCTGGCGCCGCAGCAGCCGGGGCCTTTGCTATGGGACTCGCCACACCGCGTGGTTACGACCGGCTGGACGCCCCTGCCAGTTTGGAAACTTCTGATCAGTGGGTTTATGGAGTATCGTACGGGATTTCCATTCAGCATTATCAACGAAGACCAGCAACTGGTGGGCGCACCAAACCGTGTGCGATTTCCGGATTATTTCAGTTTGAATCTGGGGCTCGAAAAACGCTTCCCATTCAGAGGCCGCGAATGGGCCTTACGAGTTTCCGGCATCAACGTCACCAGGCACAATAACCCAGATTCGGTCGTAAACAACATAGACGCCGGCCCCAGCTTCCTAACGTATGCCGGAGGACAACGGCCGGCGTTCACGTTCCGATTGAGATTGGTGACGCAGCATTGAGGGAAGTGACTGGTGATTCTTAAACCCTTCGCTTGACGCTGTTTCCGTAGGTTATCAGAATCCGAGTTGTCGGCGACGATGATGATTCCATGACGATAGGTTTTGCACTAGTCACCAGTCACGAGTCACCAATCACGTTTTTCCGCTTTACGTCGGCATCTTCAGGAAGAAATAGAGTCCCAGAAATCCGAAGATCGTATCCGGCGCCCAGCCCGCCAACAGCGGCGGGAGCTGCCCGACGGCTCCCATGGCTTCGGTTAATGCCGATGCCGACCAATACACAATCGCTATGCCCACTCCGAGGGCGAGCCCGCCGACGGCCCCGCGGGTTCCCACCAGGATCGAAAAGGGGATGGCCAGCAGGATGATAATCGGGGCAATTAACGGGAAGGAAAGTTTCTTCTGCAGTTGCACGGAGAGCCGGGCGACATCGAATCCTGCCTGGCGCAAATTGCCGATATAGCGCTGCAGTTCCCACCAGGTCATTTGATAGGACTGGCGCACCTCGCGGTTGAAGTAGGAGGGCGGCTCATCGAGCTCCTTCATGGCGTTGGCCAGGAAAGGCTGGTAGCGGGAGACCTGGCCGTGGTCGAATTCGCGGACCCAGCCGGATTCCAGGATCCAGATATTTTGCTGACGGTCCCAGTGCGCGCGGGCCGCGTAGATGCGGCGGCGGATTTCAAACGTCGCGGGATCGAGTTCGAAGACGTTCAGGCCCCCGAACAATTCATGGTCGGGGTCGAACAGCTCATAGTTATACACCTTGGAATTCTCGCCAAAAATCCATTGCCGGCTGGGCTGGTAGTAGGTCTGCGCGGGGCGGCCCTTGATTTGATTGCGCAGGGCATCCTGGCGCTGGTTGGCGTAGGGCAGGTAGGTATCATCGAGGACCACGAGGCCCGCGGCCAGGAATAATCCAGCCAGCAGCAGCGGCAGGGAAATGCGGTAGAGGCTGATGCCGGCGGCTTTGAAGGCCACGAGCTCATTATTTTTCGTCATGACGCCGAGTGTGACCAGAACGGCCACCAGCGCGGCCAGCGGGGCAAGTTGATAAAAGAGATAGCTGGCAAGATAGATAAAATAATTGATGACGTCGAGAATGCCGGTGCGATGCTGCGCGATATCGTCCAGCAGCTCGAAAAACGTGAAGACCTCGAAAAGCAGGATGAATCCCGCAGTCAGCAGAACAAAGTAATAGAAGAAACTGCGCAACAGATAAATGTCGAGCAGTTGGGGGATGCGCCGCGAGCCTTTCTTCTGGAAAAGATGCGTCCGCCAGATCCTG
This sequence comes from Terriglobia bacterium, assembly GCA_963705015.1. Lineage (GTDB taxonomy): Bacteria > Acidobacteriota > Terriglobia > Acidiferrales > UBA7541 > Palsa-360. The sequence goes on along the minus strand of CAVPIN010000002.1, from coordinate 735,822 downwards.
AGCCGTCGCCAGGGCCCGCGAGGCCGTGCTCCTCTTCCGAAAAAATACTCCAGAGGCGCCAGCCGGCAACCCAGGCGAACACTGCGTTCAACTTGCTGCTCCCCGGCATGCGCTCCATGCGCGGGAGCAGAAATAAGCCCAGCCCCGCTGTGACGATGTTTGCCGACCAGATGCCTGCCCAAACCGGAATCGCGCCCTGGCGAGCAAAGCCGGCGCCGATGGTGAACATTAAGTAGTAGCCGGTGACCAGCAGCAAGGTGATCAGAAACCCGGAAGCCCGGCCGCCCCGCCGGGGACGCGCACCCAGGGGCATTGCCAAAAGGGCGAACGAAATACATGCAAATGGAAAGGAGAGGCGCCGCTGCAGTTCCACGCTGGCGTCACGCTGGGTCTTTCGTTCACTCCATAGAGCGCTCATGGTGCGGCCGGGAATACCGGGCTCGGAAACTGCGCTCGTCTTCAGGCCCCTTGAGGTCGACCGGGAAATCGCGCTGGCCAAACGCAGAAAGGGAATAGTGGCCCGGATCGCTGGGTGAAAATTCGTGAACGCTGCCGTTCCTCAAGTGCAACTCCAGCTTGCCCTCGGTGCGGTCGGCAATTACAATCGCTTCCTCGGCCAGTGTCAGGCGGGATACGTCCTTGGAGTCAGTTCCAGCGAGGAAGACCCCCTTCCAGTGTGTGCCGGCGGAGTCGATGTCATTCACGTAGAGGACCATACGTGGAAACCTCTCGTCGAAGACGCGAGGTGCAACTTGAGAGGAAGCCTGCCCGGCGCGCAAACGGTCCTCGATGTTACGGAACGTGCGCACTGAAAGTGGGCCCAGCCAGAGAGTCATGACAAACGTGATCAAAGTGGCCCCGACCGCCAGGATTCCAATCGGTACCAGCAATCGGCGGCGTCCCATGCCCAGCGCGCTCATGGCGATGAGTTCGCTATCGGCGGACAGCCTCCCCAGAGCAATGAGCACGCCGACCAGAACGCCGATGGGCAGAGTGAAACTTAGAATTCCGGGAAATGTGGCACAGGAACAGGACGCCAATGGTCGACCAGGACGCTGGGTGGCGCACCACCAGATCCATCAACCGAACCAGTTGCGGCACGAAAAAGACAAACGTGAATATACCCAGACCCAACAATGCGTGGGAGAAAACCTGGCGGCAAATGTACCGGTCAATTAGACGCATGGCACGAAGGCGTCATTCTAGCACGTCCCCCCTGGCGATGAGGGAGGCGGTCGCGCCATGAACCGCGTCCACCTGATGATGCTGTGGCACATGCACCAGCCGCAGTATCGCGATCCCACGACAGGAAAGTATGTGCTGCCATGGACACGGCTGCACGCGCTCAAGGATTATTGGGGGATGGTTCGCGTGCTCGAGGAATTTCCGCGAATTCATGCCACCTTCAACGTGGTGCCCTCGCTGGGGACGCAGCTGGAGGAATATGCCAGCGGGAAATTCGATGAGCCGTGGTTTGCGGCCGCATTTCGCCCGACGACCAGCCTTACGGCCGAAGATAAATCCGAAATCCTGCTGCGGGCCTTCCAGTTGAACTACGACCATCTTCTGGCGCGGTGGCCGCGATATATCGAGCTGCATCAATGGGTGAATTCGCAAGGAGGCGACCGCGCGCTCCAGACGATTCGGGGAGCGCGACTGGCGCGACCTGCAAGTGCTTTCGCAACTTGCCTGGATGGATGAGGAATATCTGGCGAGCGATCCGGTGGTTTCGCGTCTGGCCCGGAAGGGGAGCGACTTTACAGAGCAGGACAAGCAGGAGCTTTGCGAAAAGCAGATCGAACTTCTAGGGCGCGTGTTGCCTGAATACCGGAACGCCGCTGCCACCGGGCAAATTGAAATTTCCGCCACGCCGTTCTACCACCCGATCCTTCCTCTGCTGTGTGACACGGATATTGCGCGGGTGTCCAATGCCTATACGCCTCTGCCCGTGCCCGCCTTTCGCCATCCCGAGGATGCGCGCGAACAGCTCGCGCGAGCGCGGCGCTACCACGAGCGGGTATTCGGGAAATCGCCGGATGGGTTATGGCCCTCGGAAGGTTCCGTCTCCGAGGAGGCGCTCACCGATCGCGGCCGACCTGGGATTTAAATGGTTTGCCACCGATGAGGGCGTGCTGGGACACACGCTCGGCGCGGGATTCGGACGGGATGGCGCGGGCGTTCCGGCCAATGCGGACAAACTCTACTCACCATTGCGCGTCCGCGTGGGCAGCCGGGAAATGGTTGGATTTTTCCGCGACCACTACTTATCCGATCTGGTGGGGTTCGTCTATAGCCGCATGGATGCCGGGGCTGCCGCCGAGGATCTCTACCGCCGCATTCGCGCGATTGGGGAGCGCGTTCAAATCGGCCGGCCCTTGACGGTTTCCTTGATCCTCGACGGCGAAAATGCCTGGGAATATTTCCCCGGAAACGGCCGCGAATTTCTGCGGCAGTTTTACCGGCGCATTGACAACGATCCTGATATTCAAGCATTGACGGCGAGCGAAGCGGTGTCCGCTGCAGGACCAATTCCCACGAATACGGGCATTTTCCCGGCGTCCTGGATCAACGCCAACTTCGATGTGTGGATCGGCTCCGGCGAAGACGTGGTGGCCTGGGAACATCTAAATCGCGCGCGCGATTTTTACGCGCAGCAGGCGGACAACGCCGGCCAAAGGATTTCCCAACGCGCCGACGCCGAAACAACTTGCGGCATCTTACGAGGCCGTGCTGGCCGCGGAGGGGAGCGACTGGTGCTGGTGGTATGGGCCGGAACACAGTTCGGCGAACGACGCGGAGTTCGACGCGTTCTACCGGAAACTTCTCACCGAGGTGTACTTGTCTCTGGGCGCCGCGGCTCCGGACGTTTTAGCGGAGCCCATCAAACGCCAGCCTGAGCGCGCACTCATCTTGCCGCCTTCGGCATATCTCCAGGTGAAGATCGATGGCCGCGAATCCACTTACTTCGAGTGGATGGGCGCGGGGCTCTATTCCGCCGACCGCCGCAGCAGCGCCATGCACGGACGCCTGTTGATCCTCCACGAACTCCGGTACGGATTTGATGAAAAGCATTTCTATTTGCGAGTGGACGTTTTTTCCGGAGCGCTGGCGGAACTGCGCGACGCCGAATTCCGGATCACCCTGCGGGCCGAGCAGGAACTTCGTGTTGTGGTTCGCCTCGAGGAAGGGCGTGTCACCGGCTATTTGGTCGAGTCGCGCGATCTTTGCCTGCTGGGCCCGGATGAAGTCGTGAAAGTCGCGTGCGACAAGATTCTTGAAGTCTCCATCGCAAAAGAAATGTTCCAGCTGGGAGAGCGAAAATCCATTTCGCTCGGGGTTGCCTTATGGGAGGGCGGCTTGCCCGTGGATCTCCTTCCCACTGAAGGCATGCTCGAGATTCAGCTCGGGGAAGAGCACTTCGGGTGGAGCGTGAAATAAGCCGCTTCGGAATAAAACATTTTTCTCTCACTTCTCAAAACAGCTTAATCGCGAGTGATCTGGGCCCGAGCCCACGGGAATCATCGTGATCAGGCTCTGCGTGCGAACCCGGATCACGGCGAGGTCGCCGGAGTCTTCATTAGCGACCAGGAGGAGGTCGCCGCTGGGATCAAGCGCGCATGGGCCGGGATGGCGCCCGGTCAGAATGGGGGGCAATAGATGGCGCGTGGCCATTTCGATGGGAGTGACGCTATTTGCGGACGCGTCGGAGACATACACGAGAGAAGCGTTGCCGGTCATTGTTCCGTCGGTTGGAGCCGAGCCGAGGATCATCGATTCGGAGATCTCCGTCCTCCAAGTGTCGATGATTTCAAGGCCATGCGAGCTGGGAACGCTGACATAGAGTTCTCCGCCGTCCGGCTTGAGCAGCAGAGCGGCGGGAGTTCCACTCAATCGCAGATTCGTAATCAGGGCGCGCCGGCGAAGGTCGACCGCGGAGACTTCATTTGCTCCCGTGGCCGACACAAAGGCCACCGAACTATCCGGCAGGATGACGACCTGCTCGGGGTGAGAGGCCACGCCGATCGTGGCCAGCAGGGCGAGGGTTGAGCGTCGAACACCTCCAGCGTGGAGTCTTCGCGATTGGGAACCAGAACCTGTTTGCCGTCTGGCGTCACTCGCGCAAGCCATGGATGCCGGCCTGTATGCGCGCGTGCCGATTACCTGTCCCGTCCGGCAATCGATCGCGACCAAAGCGGACGAGCCCGAAGCGGCAACGTAGGCGCGGCTTCCATCAGGAGAGAAATCCACAGCGAAGGGCGACATCGCCCACGGGTATGCGCGCGGAAACTTGGCCGGTGGAAGTATCGATGACGAACGCGTATCCGCCCTCCGTCGATACGCCCCAGACCTGATTGAGTTTTGGATTGGCGCGCAGGCCGGAAGGGGCCGGCCCGACCGGGATCGTGGCAATCTTTCCCATTCGAATCAGGTCGATGACCGAAACGGTACCGTCTCCGTCGTTGCCCACATACGCGTAGAGCCGCAAGCCCGGACGCAGAAAAGAAGGCCGCTATTCCCGGGCGATCTCGACACCGGCCGAAACCAGGATCAACACGACGACGATCAATAACCGGTAGTTGAGGCGGCGTGGCATCGCGAACTAGTGATTCTGCCACAGAGACACAGAGTCACAGAGAAAAGATGAAGGCGGGGAAACCACGGATGCACACGGATGGACACGGATTAAAGAAGGAGGACTCGTATCCAGTAGGATAGAAATTCACACGTCTTCTGCCTTGAACATGCATTTATCCGTGTTTATCTGTGTGCATCCGTGGCTACAGCGTTTTTTTGTCTGTGTCTCCGTGGCTGTTTTGATTGCCGCTACGGCATGCATCCGCTAGAATGATGGGCTTAACGCTCACTTGAATGCATTGCTGAGGGAATGGCTGACCCATTGAACGCTGCAGAACCCGCCTACGACGTCAGCGACGAATATCGCCCGGAGCCTGAACCTACACCGCAGCCGCCCGCGTGGCAGGATGGCAGCTTCCGCATCGGAATTCACACTTCGATCGCGGGGGATATCGCCGGGGCGCTCGATACCGCGTCGAAACTGGGTGCGAACGCGCTGCAGATTTTTTCCGCGAGCCCGCGGATGTGGCCGCGCGGGGGCACACGCATCGCGGAGGCGGACGCCGCGAGGTTCCGGGCGCGCCGCGCCGAGCTTGGCCTGGGGCCGCTGGTCATCCACGACAATTACTTGATCAATCTGGCGTCGCCGGATCGCGTGATGCGCACGCGTTCCATTCAGGCGTTTCATGATGAACTTGTTCGCGCGGTATCGCTGGGCGCGGATTTTCTGGTTGCGCATCCGGGGGCCGGTCTGGGGAGTGACAAATCCCAGGCCATCGCCGAAATCGCGCAGGGCATGCGGCAGGCGGCGAGGGGAATGAAGCTTGGCGGATTGCGAATCCTGGTCGAGAACACGGCGGGAATGGGATCGTCTGTGGGCTCGCGATTTGAAGAGCTAAGAGCCATCCTGGATCAGACCAGGAGATTTGCCGATGGGAGTGTGCCTCGACACGGCGCACACGTTCGAAGCGGGCTACGACATTACGACGGAAGAAGGCCTGGAACGTACGATCGATGAGGTGGAGCGCACCGTAGGACTCGCTCGCGTGTACGTGCTGCACGTGAACGATTCGAAGACTCCGCTGGGCTCTCGCGTCGACCGGCACGAACACATCGGCCTCGGAAATATCGGCCGCGCGGCGTTGGGAAGAGTCCTGAATCATCCGCGTCTGGGACCAGGGCCGCAGGGATTGCCGGGACGCGCGTTTATCCTGGAGACGCCGATCGACCGGCCCGGTGATGATCGACGCAACGTCCGCGCGCTCTGGGATCTGGTCGGCGTCACCGTGAAGCAGGCGCCGAAGGCGGAGAATGGGTTCTCCATGATGAGGGCGAAGAAAAAGGCTTTAACACGAAGCCCGCAGAGGACGCAGAGTAAGAAAGAGAAAATCGTGCAGGGGAAACACAAAAGCGGAAGGTTAAGAAGAATTAGAAATTTCAAATTTGAAATTTGAAATTGGGAATTTGAAACTAGGTGCTTGAGATAGGCCAATGGAAGGCGAACGATTCAGACTTGGGAGAGGGAATTAAGAATCCAAAAGGAGCGAGCGGTTACCGTGGCGGAATACGATCCACAAGCGATTGAACGGAAGTGGCAGGCGCGCTGGAATGCAGACCATGCGTTCGAGGTCGATGCCGATCCGTCGAAGCCGAAATATTACGTGCTCGAAATGCTGCCGTATCCCTCCGGCACGATGCACATGGGGCACATGCGCAATTACACCATTGGCGATGTGATGGCCAGGTTTCGGCGCATGCAGGGATTTCACGTCATCCATCCGATGGGGTGGGACGCGTTCGGGCTGCCGGCGGAAAACGCGGCGATTCAGCGGGGCATTCATCCGCGCGAGTGGACCAACACCAATATCGAGTCGTTCAAGCGCGTCATGCGGCGCTTCGGATTCAGCTACGACTGGCGGCGGGAAATTTCCACTTGCGAGCCGGAATATTACCGCTGGAACCAGTGGTTTTTCCTGCGGATGCTCGAACAGGGCATCGCCTACCGCAAACGCAGCCGCGTGAACTGGTGCCCGAAATGCGCAACGGTGCTGGCGAACGAGCAGGTGGTGAACGGCTGCTGCTGGCGTCACGAAGACACGCCGGTCGAAGCGAAAGAAATCGAGCAGTGGTTCCTGCGCATCACGCAGTACGCCGACGAATTGCTCGAAACGCTGGATCAACTCGAAGGCGGCTGGCCCGAGCGCGTTCTGACGATGCAGCGCAACTGGATCGGGAAGTCGCGCGGGACGCGCGTACGATTTGATGTGGAGGGACTCGCGGGCACGTCGATCGAAGTATTTACGACGCGCGTCGATACGATTTATGGCGCGTCGGCATTGATCCTGGCGCCGGAGCATCCGCTGCTGGCGCACTGGTTGCGGGGCGTGAAGGACCAGAGCCGAAATTGAAGAAAATGTGCAACGGCTGCGGCGCCGCTTGACGCGCGCGGCGGATATCGCCACGGCGGAGAAAGAAGGATTCTTCGCCGGGCGGTACGCGGTGAATCCGTTTAATGGCGAAAAGATTCCCATCTGGGTGGGAAATTTCGTCTTGATGGAATACGGGACGGGCGCGGTGATGTGCGTGCCGGCGCACGATGAGCGCGATTTTGAATTTGCGACCAAGTATGGACTGGCGATTCCGATTGTTGTGCAACCAGTCGAAGCGGCAGCGGCTCACGCCGGAAACGCTTCACGCGGCGTTCACGGATTACGGCAAGTCGGTGAATTCGGGGCCCTACTCGGGCCTCGCCTCCGAAAAGGCGATTGAGAAGATGATCGCGGATGCCGAAGCGCGCGGCTTCGGCAAGGGCGAAATTATTTTTCGGCTGAAGGACTGGGGCATTTCGCGGCAGCGCTACTGGGGCACGCCCATCCCCGTGATGTATTGCGAGAAGTGCGGGATGGTTCCCGTGCCGGACAAGGACTTGCCGGTTGTGCTGCCGCCCATGGCGAAATTTTCCGGCGTGGGCCAGTCGCCGCTGGCGAGCGTGCCGGAATTCGTGAATGTGAAGTGTCCAAAATGCGGCGGCGCGGCGCGGCGCGAAACCGACACGATGGATACGTTCATCGATTCCTCGTGGTACTTCTATCGCTATGCCGACGCGCATAATGACAAGGCTCCATTCGATCCCGCGCTGGTGCGCTACTGGCTGCCGGTGGACCAGTACATTGGCGGGATCGTTCATGCGATTCTGCATCTGCTGTACACGCGTTTTTTCTGCAAAGTGATGCGCGATCTGGGGCTGGTAAATCACAATGAGCCGGTGAAGAGGCTGTTCACGCAAGGGCTGGTGCTCAAGGGCGGCACGGCCATGTCGAAATCGAAGGGTAACGTCGTCGGCGCCGAAGAAATGGCGCAGAAATACGGCTGCGATACGGGCCGTCTGTACACGCTGTTTGCGGCGCCGCCGGAGAAAGATCTCGAATGGAGCGAGCAGGCGATCGAAGGCTGCGCGCGTTTCCTGCAGCGCGTCTATCGGCTGGTTTCACGACACGCGGAACGGTTGAGCAAGGCGACTTCCGGTGGCAAAAGGACCTGGCGTTTCGCTCGATTCTGGCGACGCCGAAAGAAAAAGCCCTGCTGCGGAAAGCGCATCAAGTGCTGCGGCGCGTAACGCACGATTTCGATTCGCGCTGGCACTTCAATAGCGCCACGGCGCAGTTGATGGAGCTGGTAAACGAGATTCACGCCGCAGGAGCCGCTGGAAGAGGGCGTGCGTCCCGAAGTTGCCAGAGAAGTCTTTGAGCTGCTGACGCTGATGCTGGCCCCCATGGTGCCGCATCTGGCGGAAGAGCTCTGGGAAATCCTCGGCCACACGCAGGACACGCTGGCGCACGCTCCCTGGCCGAAGTTCGTGCCGGAACTGGCCGCGGAAGATCAGGTGGAAATCGTGGTGCAGGTGAACGGCCGCGTAAGAGGAAGGGTTGTTGTCGAGGCCGGACTGGACCGGGAAGAACTGGAGGAGCGCGCGCTGGCCGACCCGAAGGTTGCGAAACTTCTGGAAGGGCAGCGCGTAGTTAAGGTAATCGTGGTGCCGGACAAGCTGGTCAATGTGGTGGTGGGATAGAGGATGCGCGTTGCTTTTTATGAAGTGAAGGATTGGGAACGAGCTTACCTGGCTGAAAGGTTGCCGTCCGATGAGACACATTTCGAATCAGGCCCTCTGTCCGCTCCTGAGTCCAACTTGCGCAGCCTGGAGGCACTTTCAGTTTTCATTTATTCCCACGTGACTCGAGAAGTTCTCGAGGCGCTGCCTGACCTCAAATTGATAGCCACACGCTCGACCGGATTCGACCATATCGACGTTGAGGCCTGCCGGGATCGCGGCATTGCGATAGCCAATGTTCCATCCTACGGCGAAAATACGGTTGCCGAACATACGATGGCGTTGCTGCTGATGTTGTCCCGCAAGGTGCACCAGTCCGTGCTGCAGATGCGCAGCGGGCATGTGGACCTGGCGGAACTGACTGGATTTGACCTGCAGGGCAAGACCATCGGCGTGATCGGCGCGGGACATATCGGGCTGCATGTAATACGCATCGCACGAGGATTTGGCATGCGCGTGCTCGCGTTTGATGTACACCGCGATCCTTTTTTGGCCGATCTGCTGGGATTTACATACGTAACGTTAGAGCAGCTGCTCGCGGAAGGCGACATTGTAACCCTGCATTGCCCGTTGACCGATCAAACCCACCATCTGCTAGGCCGCCCGCAGTTTGCCGCGATGAAATCGGGAGCGTACCTGATCAATACTTCCCGCGGCGGCCTGGTGGACACTGATGCGCTCAGCGAGGCGTTGGAGACGGGTAAACTAAGCGGGGCCGGTCTCGATGTGCTCGAAGGCGAGGAACTCATCAAGGAAGAAAAACAATTGCTGCAACAGCCGCTCGATGTCGAACGGCTGCGCACCGTGGTGCGCAATCGTGTGCTGCTGTCCCGCGAGGACGTAGTGTTTACTCCGCACAATGCGTTCAATAGCCGCGAGGCGCTGATCCGAATTCTGGATGTGACACTGGCTAATCTCGAAGCATTTCGCTTGGGGCAGCCTGTGCACCTGGTGGCTTGAAGAGATTTGAAATTTCAAATTTGAAATTTGAGATTTCAAATTGTGGCGCAAATGTACGATCGGCGCGGTGATCTTCGGGAAGAGTAAGAGCGGTTGAAAGGCCGGTCCTGTGTGGATTGCTTGCAGAAACTATAGAGGACACGATGAGTGAGCGTGGCGGAATTGTGGTGCTTGATTTTGGCGGGCAGTATACGCAGTTGATCGCCCGGCGGATCCGCGAGCAGCAGGTGTTCAGTGCCATTCTGCCTTGCACGGCAAGCCTCGAGCAGATACGTACGTTTGAACCGACAGGGATCGTTCTTTCGGGTGGACCGAATTCCGTGTATGACGCCGGGGCACCGCCCTGCGATCCGGGCGTGCTGACCATGGGCCTGCCCGTCCTGGGCATTTGTTATGGACTGCAGTGGATGGCGCACATTCTGGGCGGACGCGTGGAGCGGGCGGATCGCCGGGAGTATGGGCGTACCGAACTCGTGGTAAAAAATGGTTCGGCTTTGTTTGCAGGCCTGCCACATAAGCTGCGGATCTGGAATAGTCATGGCGATCACGTTCGTGCGCTGCCTGCCGGATTTCACGTGACCGGTGAAACCGGAAACGCCGTATCCGCTGCTGAGGACCCGGCCAGAAGACTTTATGCAGTTCAATTCCATCCGGAAGTGCGGCACACCGATTGCGGCACCGAAATTCTGCGCAATTTTGTTTTTGATATCTGCCACGCGCGGCCGCTCTGGAGTGGCGCAGCCTTCATCGCGGAAACGGTGGAATCTATCCGCAAGCAAGTAGGCGAGAGCAGGGCAATCTGCGCCTTGAGCGGAGGAGTGGATTCGGCGGTCGCTGCAGTGCTCGTCCACCGCGCTATTGGGGACCGCTTGACGAATGTCTTCGTAGATAATGGCTTGCTGAGGAAGAATGAATTCCGCCAAACGCTGGAACTGCTGCGCGATCGGATGGGCCTCAAGGTCGAAGGCGTGGACGCGTCGAAGCGCTTTCTGGCGCGTCTAAAAGGTGTAACGGACCCCGAAGACAAGCGCAAGAGGATCGGAGCGGAGTTTATCGCTGTATTCGACGAACATGCTCGGCAGATGGCCAGCGGACCCAACCGGGCAGGATTCCTGGTGCAAGGCACTCTTTACCCGGATGTGATCGAGTCCGTCGCCGTTCGGGGCCCCTCGCAAACCATCAAAACGCACCATAACGTCGGCGGGCTTCCCAAGGATTTGCCATTCGCGCTGATCGAGCCGCTGCGCGAACTTTTCAAGGATGAGGTGCGAAGCATCGGACGCGAACTGGGTCTGCCGGAAGAAATGCTGACCAAGCATCCCTTTCCCGGCCCGGGCCTAGCCGTGCGGTTGCTGGGTGAAGTCACCGAAGAGCGATTGTCGCTCTTGCGAGATGCGGATGCCATTGTGGTGGAGGAAATTCGCCGCGCCGGGCTCTACGAAAAAGTGTGGCAGGCCTTTGCCGTGCTGCTCCCTGTGCGAAGTGTTGGCGTGATGGGCGATGAACGCAGTTACGGGTTCACCGTGGCAGTTCGGGTAGTGGATTCTGAGGACGCCATGACGGCGGATTGGACGCGCTTGCCCGCGGAGGTATCTGGAGCGCATTTCGACGCGAATCGTGAATGAGGTGAGTGGGATTAACCGCGTGGTTTACGATATTAGCTCGAAGCCACCGAGCACAATTGAGTGGGAGTAGCTACGAAGGAATTAGCTGCGGAGATGCCCGGGTATGTTCCAATTTGAAACAGTGCGCGCTGAAGGGAGAGTGGCTTTGGCCCGGGGAGGGTTCATCTCGAGCATCGATGAACCATGCGGGGAGTCCCGGGCCTATGAGCCTGTATGGCGAACAAGAACCGTCCCGAAGGATCCGGGAAACCGCTGGACTTAGCGGTTGGCCATCTTTTGAGCCATGTAAAGCAGGAGACGGCGGTCGCCTTCTTCAATGCGACCCATCAGCCTGCGAAACTTGTTCAGCAGACGTGCCTCTTTCCCGGAACTGCCCCACACGATATCGTCAGCGCTCTTGCGCTTCGGAAGGTTGGGAAGTTCGGGAGGTTCTTCTCCGTCATAGAAGAGTTGATACAGTGGGACTTCCAAAGCGCGCGCCATTTTTTCCAGCGTTTCAATGGCCGGAACGGTATGGCCATTTTCCACGCGGGAAATATAGCAACGAAGCAGTCCGGTGCGCTTTTCGATATCCCCTTGGGAGAACTTCTTTTCTTCGCGCAATGCGCGAAGACGGTCACCTATGATCATGTCGGCATTGTTCCATAGAGTTATAGTACCCTGCAAGCGAAAATGTTGATATATCTGGAATGCGGTGTAACCGGAATTCAATGGCAAACGTCACAAAATCAGGCTTATCGCCGCGGGGCGCAATCCGGCAAGGGAACCGAGACGCTGACGCCCGCGGAAGAGGAGAAGCTGCTCGTGCGCCGCGCCCAGGAGGGCGACGTCCAGCGCCTACGAGGAACTGGTGAGAATTCATCAGCACCGGGTGCTAGCGGTGGTAGGCGGGATTTTGCGGGGCAGCGGGGACGTGGAGGATGTGGCGCAGCAAGCCCTGGCAAAGGCCTATTTTTCGATCCGGCGTTTTGATCTGCGCTCCGCATTCGGGACCTGGCTCTATAAGATTGCGGTTAATGAGTGCTGGGATTATCTGAGAAAGAAGAAAGTGCGGCGTCTGGTGTACGAATCGGACATGAGCGAAGAGCAAGTACGAAAACTGGAGTCGGTGCCGGAGCAGGCTTTGGCGGGCAACAGCACCTGGAAGACGCCGGGAGGCGGCTCGAGCAGCGTCAATTGGTCGAGAGGTTGCTCGGACAGCTGGAGGAAAAAGACCAGCTCATGCTGATCATGAAGGAAGTGGAGGGTTTTTCGGTCGAAGAAATCGGGGAAATTCTGGACCTGAACGTCAACACGGTAAAAGTGCGGTTATTTCGAGCGCGAGGACGGGTCGTGGAGTTGTACCGCAAACGCATGCAGAAGCAGAAGCGCGCGTTTCTCCACCCCGCGCTCAGGCAGGGAAGGAGCGACAAAGGTGTTTAGCCAACCGAGAATTCCGATGCGTTGCCGAAAATTCGAGGCGCGTCTTGAGGATTACCTCGAGGGTGCCTTGGACCCCGAACTTCACGAACACCTGACGCAGTGCGCGTGATTGCCGCAGCGCGCTGGAAAATTCACGCCTGGCAGGCGACCTGATTCGCCAGGCCTGGGACCCGGCCAGCGAAGCACGCCCGACATTCGTGGCCGGTGTTCTGGCGAAAATTCAGGAAGAACAATTGCGCGCAGAAACGACCGCGGCATTCTGGAGCCCGCTGGAATTTCTGGCCTCCCGGCTGTCGCTAACCGCTGCCATGCTGCTGCTGGCGCTTTCCGCCTATCTTGTGGGGTTTGCGCCTGCGCCGCACAACACAGCCCCCCAGGATCCGAACCGAATTGAGCGCCACAGATTTCCCACAACCACCGGGAGACCCGGTGAGCAACGAAGAAGTGCTGCAATCCCTTGCGGAGAGGTCCTATGGACGATAACCAAGGCAGTCGCAAGGCAGTCTTTCTTGTTGGTCTGGTTTTTGTGCTTGGCATTGCCCTTGGGTCGCTGGGCACATATGTGGTAACCACGCGGGTTCTCGCAGCGCGACCACAAACTGGTCCTCGCAGCGCAGCCGTTGCGGTGGCCCTGTACACCAGGGATTTGAACCTAAATCCTGACCAGCAGAAGCAGATCCAAGCCATCCTGAGCGACACGCGCTCGCGCTACGCAGACCTGCACGATAAGCTCGACCCGGAATACGAACAGGTTCGGCAGGAGGGCCGGGAACGAGTCCGGGAAGTATTGACTCCGGAACAGCGCCCGAAATTTGAGGACCTGCTGCGACGTATGGATGAAGACCGGAAGAGGCGCCAGGCCGAAGGGCAGGCACGCTAGAGAGCCTCGTTCCAGCAAGGAGGATCAAGGGCATGGGGCGTCTGGTTGGGAAATTTAAGGATCTGTGGGTGCGGTCCATGATGCACCGCGCCATGTTGGTAGCTCCGCCGGTTGCCTTGATTCTCTGGGGCGCGTATGTGTCGGTGGGAGCGCGCTCCCCCGCCCAATATTTCACCGCAAAAGTCGAACAGGGCGACATCTCCCAAGTCGTGCAAGCCACGGGGACGATCAATCCTGTGAATACGGTCCCGTAGGCTCGGTGGTGTCGGGTAACGTCGTGGCCATCAATGTCGACTTTAATTCGAAGGTGAAGAAAGGCGACGTCCTTGCGCAGATCGATCCCACCCCGTTCCAGACTGCCCTCGCGCAGGCCCAGGCGGACTACCAGAATTCAGTGGCAAACGTAACAAATCTTGAGGCGCAGATCGAAACCAGCCGAGCCAACGTGGCGACCATGAAGGCCAATATTGCCAAGGCGCACGCGGCATACCGTCGACATGGAAACGCAGCTGATACGCACGAAGTCTCTGGCGGACGCAGGGCGTTCTCTCCGCCCAGCAAAGGGACGATGCCCAGGCGAACTATGATAGTGCTGTCGCTGCCGAGCATGCGACCGAAGCGCAGGAGAAGCAGGCCGAGGCGCAACTGGCGGCCACCATCGCCCAGCGGGATCAAGCCAAGGCGCAGGTCCTGATGAAGAAGGCCGCCGTGGACTCGGCTAAATTAGAGCTGAGTTATTGCACCATCCGTGCGCCCATCGACGGCACGGTCATCAATCGCACAGTAAACGTAGGCCAGCCCGTCGCAGCCAGCCTGCAAGCCCCAAACTTGTTCAGCTCGGGCAGGATCTGACCCATATGCTGGTCTATACCAACACCGACGAGGCGGATGTCGGCCGCATCCGCGTAGGCGCACAGGCCAACTTTCGCGTGGACACGTTTCCCCGGGAGACGTTTTACGGACATGTCGACCAGGTTCGCATGAACGCCACCACGATTCAAAACGTCGTGACGTACAACACGACGATCGCGTTCGATAATCTGGACTTGAGGCTGTTTCCGGGCATGACCGCGTACGTTTCCATACCTGTCGCCACGGCCAACAATGTGGTCAAGATTCCTAACGGGGCGCTGCGGTTCAAGCCAGACTTGACCGACAGCGAGCGCAAGACACTCTATGCGAAGTACAATATCAACGATAATGCGCGTGGCACGGCAGTTGGGCGCGTCGCTGCCGGAGGCAGTGCACCCGCCGGAGATGCTGGGCAGGGGGCCATTGCAACCGCCGCGGCTCCCGCAGGAGCCGGAGATACCTCGGCCTGGCAGCGCCAGGCGCACAAGCCAAAGCTGGCGGAGCGGGCGGCCAAGGCGGTGCAGGAAACCGCCGAGGCCAGGGCGGCGGCGGAAATGGTGCAGGAGGCGGTGGCGGCCAGAATGGCGGCGGCCGCAGGGGAGCGGGCGCAAACAGCCAGCGCGAGGACACTGGCATTGTCTGGAAGCTGCTTCCCGACAAGACTCTCGAGCCAGTCCAGGTGGGACTCGGCGTAACCGACTTCACATTCACGGCGATGACCAAGGGAAATCTGAACCCGGCGGATGACTCGTCATTGGCCAGTCGACGGGGAAAACCACGACGGCGCAGAATCAAGCTCGCAGCCCCATTGGCGGGCCAGGCGGACCAGGCGGGGCCGCGGGCGTTCCGCGCAGGTTCTAGTTTGGACATCGAATCCCCAGACGACAAAATGGCCGAACAAACAACACCTGCAGTGGACCTGAACCAAGCGCGCGCCGACGCTAAGCCGGTCATCCGGCTCGAAAACGTCTATAAGACCTACGACTTGGGTGAGATTCAAGTCCAGGCGCTGCGCGGGGTTTCTCTGGAAATCTACGAGGGAGAATTTGTCGCCGTGATGGGGCCATCGGGCTCCGGCAAGTCCACGATCATGAATATCCTGGGATGTCTGGACCGGCCGACCAAAGGGCGCTACTTATCTCGATGGCGTGGATGTTTCGGGAATGTCGAAAACGGAGCTGGCGCGATATTCGGAACCGGAAGCTGGGATTCGTGTTCCAGCAATTCAACCTGCTTTCGCGCACGTCGGCGCTCGAAAATGTCGAGTTGCCGACGGTCTATGCGGGAATCAGCCCCGAGGAACGGACGAAGCGAGCGATGGAGTCCCTGACGCGCGTTGGACTCGCCGACCGCGCCGGCCATCACCCATCACAACTTTCAGGAGGACAGCAGCAGCGCGTGGCGATTGCGCGGGGATTGGTGAACCGGCCTTCCATCCTGCTTGCCGATGAGCCGACCGGGAACCTCGACAGCCGGACGTCGGTCGAGATCATGGACATCCTGCAAACGCTGAATAATGAGCAAGGCCTGACTATCGTGCTGGTCACGCACGAGCCGGACATCGCGCAATATGCCAAGACGGACGCTGGAGTTCCGTGACGGCAAATTGCGCCGGGACAACCTCGTTCGCGATCGTTCCATTGCCCGCGAAGTTTTGCAAACGCTTCCCACGGCCGAGGAGCAGGCTGCCGAAGACGCCGAAGACAATGCCCGTCAGGAAAAAATGGCGGCGGCTGACGCACCAAGTAACCGCGCAACTGGTCTGGAGAAGAATCATGGATTTCATGAACACATTCCGGCTGGCGCTGCGGGCGCTGGCCAGAAATAAGATGCGGTCGGCGCTGACCATGCTCGGCATCATCATCGGCGTGGGCGCGGTGATCGCTGTAGTGAGCATCGGCCAGGGCGCAAACTACAAGGTCCAGCAGGGCATTGCGGCCATGGGCACCAATGCCGTGTTCATCGCGGCGGGAAGCAACCGGGCGGGCGGCGTGCGGCAGGGATACGGCGGCGTAAAAACACTCACGGTCGACGACATGAACGCCATCCTTCGGGAGATTCCGCTGATCAAGCAGGCTGCGCCCTCTTTGACGAACCGCCAGCAGGTCGTGTACGGGAATCAGAACTGGAACACGCAGGTCACCGGCACGACGCCAAATTATTTCGATATCCGCAGTTGGCCCGTGCAATCAGGCTCGGTCTTTAGCGATGAGGAAGTCGACCTGGCCGCGAATGTATGCGTGATTGGAACCACGGTCGAGAAAATTCTATTCCTGGATGAGGATCCGATCGGGAAAACCATGCGCATCGGGAACCTGCCGTTCCGCGTCGACGGCGTGCTCGCATCCAAGGGGCAGAGCGCTGTGGGGCAGGATCAGGACGATGTGATCTTCGCGCCGTACACTACCGTGCAACGCAAAATTCAGGGCATCACCTGGTTGCAGGTCATCAACGCATCGGCGGTCTCCCAGCAGGCCTCCCTGGCGGCGGTCGACTCCCATTACGAGCTTGCTGCGCGAGCGGCACCGCCTGCGGCCCGGCACCGATGACGACTTTTTGATCCGCACGCAGGCGGACATCGAGGACCTTGGCGGACCAGACGGCGTCCGTTATGACGTATCTTCTGGGAGGGATCGCTTCCGTTTCACTGCTGGTGGGCGGCATCGGGATCATGAACATCATGCTGGTGTCGGTAACGGAGCGGACCCGGGAAATCGGTGTGCGCATGGCCGTGGGCGCAACCGAGACCGACGTGCAGCGGCAATTCCTGGTGGAGGCGGTCACGCTCAGCATGATGGGCGGGTTCATCGGGATCTTACTCGGCTTGATTGGCTCGGCGCTGATCAGCAATTTACTGTCGTGGCCGACGCTGATTTCCGGCAAGGCCATCATCGCGGCGGTCATTTTCTCCGCCGCGGTGGGAATCTTCCTTCGGATATTATCCGGCACGCAAGGCCTCACAGCTTGATCCCATCGAAGCGCTGCGGTACGAATAATTCAGTGGCACATGCTTCAGCTTGTGTGCTTTTGGTTTCGACGTGTCCGAAGCAATTCCGAATTGTTAACAAGCAATTCCTGAAGCTAAAACGGAATGTCTTCGTCGGTAACTTCCGGACCAGCCTGATCGTCTGCCGGAGGCGCGGGAGAATCAGCTTCAAAATGACCTGCGGGTGCGGAGCTACGTGCTCCACCACCCATGGAATCCGACCGCGAACCCAGCATGCGGAAATTGGTGGCCACAATTTCGTGGTTTGTACGCTTCTGGCCTTCCTTATCTGTCCACTCGCTCGATTGAATGCGGCCTTCCAGATAAATTTGCGAGCCCTTTTTCAGGTACTGCTGCGCGATTTCCGCCAACTTCGCCCAGACTACAATCCTGTGCCATTCCGTGCGCTTCTGGCGTTCACCATTGCGGTCCTTATAGGTTTCACTTGTGGCGAGCGAAAATTTGCAGACGGCTTGGCCGGAGCTTGTGTATTTTGTCTCTGGATCACGCCCCAAATTTCCCACCAAGATCACTTTATTGACAGACATGTTTTTCTCCTGAGCGGGCGAAGATAGCACGGGAGTGAGTGGTGTGCAAATCGGGAGATGGGCCATGTCAGTAGCACATGATATGTCCGGTTGAATTAGCACAGGAAATGTCCGCTTTGTAGAAGCGGCTTGGGAAGAAGATGCGTGCGGGGAGAACCGCATGCACAGCTATCCGAGGGCCGCCGTGGAGCGGATGATGAAAGTTCAGGAAGTAATTTTGCGAGCGATGGCGAAGAAGATTACGTGGTGGCAAGCGGCCGAAATCATTGGCATGAGCGACCGGCAGATGCGGCGCTTGCATTGGCGGTATCGGGAACATGGCTATGACGGGTTGTTGGACCGGCGGGTGGGCAAGCCGAGCCCGAAGCGCGTGCCGCTGGCGGTGGTCGAGCAGGTGCTGGGGCTGTACCAGGAGAAGTATTTCGATCTGAACGTGCGTCATTTTCACGAGAAATTGCAGCAAGAGCATCACCTTGCGTTGAGCTACACGTGGGTGAAGAAGGCGTTGCAGGGGGCAGGGCTGGTGCGTCGGGAACGCAAGCGCGGGGTGCATCGGCGGCGGCGGGAACGGCGACCGTTGCCGGGGATGCTGCTGCACATCGATGGCAGCAGGCACCAGTGGTTTCAGGACGACCGCTGGTACGACTTGCTGGTGATCCTGGACGACGCCACCAGCGAGATTTATTACGCGCAGTTGGTGGAAGAGGAATCGACGATGACGGTGCTGCGGGCGCTGCGGGAAGTGATCGAGCGGCAGGGAATTTTCTGCGCCCTTTACAGCGACCGCGCCAGTCACTTCTTTTGGACGCCTCGGGCGGGCGGGAAAGTGGATCGGGAACGGCCAACGCAAGTGGGACGAGCGTTGCAGGAATTGAACATTCGGATGATTCCTGCATATTCGCCGCAGGCCCGGGGACGATCGGAACGTGGGTTCGGAACCTGGCAAGGACGGCTGCCACAGGAGTTGCGGCTGCAGGGCATGGTCACAGTGGAAGGGGCCAACCAGTTTCTGCGGGAGCGCTATATCGCCGAATTCAATGGACGGTTTCAAGTGGCGGCCTTGCAGTCTGGCAGCGCATTCTTGCCCTGCCGGAGAAAGGATCTGGACGTGTTGTTCTCGGTGCAACAACAACGCGTGGTGAACCGGGACAACACGGTCGTGGTGGGAGGGAAAGTGTTTCAGATCGAGCCGACGCGCTGGCGGGGAACGCTAGCGGGATGCTCGGTCACGGTGTGCGAACATCTGGATCAACTGTGGAGTATTCGGTACGGGCCGCATGTCGTGGGCCGATACACCGCGCAAGGATGGCCGTGGCTGTGCGAGACGAAACGGAATCGCCGGGCAAAGGCTGTGGAAAAGCCGCTCCGTGGAAACCCAAAGGCAGGGTTCCCACTGCGCTTGGAAATCCCGCAAAGGGCGCGGGATTCCCACTTTCCCACAGCCTCGACGGCGGCGGTCCAGCGACCTTAAACCGGACATATCGTGTGCTACGAAAACCGGACATTTTAATTTGCTAACAACAATCGGGAGATGGGCCAGATCCGAAGATTACCTGGCTCTGCCGTAAAAATAGCAATGGTCAAATCAAGAATTCTCCGGAATAACACAGAGAGCACTGAGGGAGGACACGGAGAGCACAGAGAAGCCTGAGGGGTCGGAGAAATTACGAAGCTGAATATGTTTGCTGCCGATGTTAGCCGGCCGTGGCGCCCATTTCCTTCAGTTTTGCCGCGGAGCGCTTTGCCTCATCGCTTCCCGGGTATTGGCGAACCACCGTGCGGAGTTCGCGGATGGCGGCGGCCTTCTGGCCAAGTTCCGCCAGGCAAAATCCTTTCCTCATTCGCGAGGAAGCCGTCTTGAAGCTTTTCGGATAATTATCGATCACCTTGTTATAGGCGTCCAAAGCGTCCTGAAACTGATTCTGCATGAACGCTATTTCGCCCAAGTAGAACTGGGCATTCGATGCCAGATCGGTCTCTCCGTAAAACTTGAGGTAATCTTGAAATTCCTGAGACGCCAGATCGTAATGCTTGCCGTTGATGTCCCGCAGCCCATTCGAATAAAGCACATCGGCGGAGGCGGGAGGCATGCGCCGGAGGCGCCGCCGGAGATCCGGGGCCTCCTGGCCCCGGCCCAGCCGTAGCTGCAGGGACACTTACAGCCGGGGCGGGCGCTGCCAGCTTGGAATCCACGTTCTGCAGAGTGTTCTGGATGTCCGTGAGTTTCTGGTCGAGCTTGCCCAAACGCGCCTGCAGATCGGCGACGTTGTCCGAGAGCCCTTGCACCTGCGTGCCCATGGTGTCAAGACGCGCCCCGGAAGCCGCCGAGAAGTCCTGCGTATTCTTCTGGACCGTGGCCATGCTCACGCTGAGCTTGTTGACCGAGTCCAGTGACTGCTCGATTAGGGTCTTCTCCACGGCATTGTTTTGCGTGATTGCCGTTTGCATGGCCTGTTGGCCTTGAATCAATTGGTTCACGCCGGTTTGCAGTTCAATAATCTCACGCGCTACGGCCCCAGCCGGCGCGGGTCCCAGCAGAGCGCCGCCGAGTGCTCCAGCGAGCATGGCCGCGCCGAAAAATGCAATCCATCGAGTACGCAATGTTTTCCTCCTTATTGAGGCGGGCCCCACGTCCCGGTTTCAGCAGAACGTTCGGCGCAACAAAAAGCCTGCGATGTTGCCTCATGCGCGCTTCACGTTGCTGATGCGCCAAAACGCCTTCGCGACGGCGCATAAAGCCCATAGCCGTCGAGGGCGGGTCCCTTGCAAGATTATAGCGCTACAGAGGCCCATATGGGCCTCTGTAGCACACCCTAAATTATTGTCCCATGACAAAATGTGCCCGGCGATTTTGCTGCCAGCACTCTTCGGTGGAGGCGCTGCAGAACGGTTTTTCCTTGCCGTAGCTGACGGTCTGCAACCGGTCAGCCGGGATCCCCAGCGAGACCAGAAATTGCTTGGCAGCCGCCGCGCGCCGGTCACCCAGGGCCAAATTGTACTCCGTGGAACCGCGCTCGTCGCAGTGCCCCTCAACAACGACTTTCATTTGCGGATAAGCACGGAAAAACTGGGCCGTCTGCGAGAGGGCTTCGCGGGCGTCCGTGCGTATGTCCGCCTTGTCGTAGTCAAAGAAGGCGTCTTTCACTTCCTTGTCGAAGAGTTCCTGCATTGTGGGTTGGTGAACTGTTGGTGCAGGCGGGGGCGGCGCACTGACGGATATGCGTACGCTGGCATCCGCTGATCCGCCGGGCCCGGTGGCAGTAATCGTATACGTTGTCGCATCTTGCGGGGTCACGCGCTGTGTGCCTTGTGCCGTGACGGCGCCAACCCCCGGTGAAAGGGTAAGGGAAGTCGCGTTGGTCGATGACCAGGTCAAGGTGGATGTCTGGCCTCTCTGGACGAAGTCGGGTGAGGCCTGTATATTCACCGTCGGCCGTGCTGGCGGCGGCGCTGCTGGGGGTGGGGGCGGCGGTGGAGCTACAGCGACAGGTTTCTTACAGGCTGAGCCCAGAGCGACAACGATAAGCAATGTGCTTAACAGGGCCCTGGCGTACGTGCGATTCCGCATTTCTTCTTCCTCCTTTGACAATTTACCGGACCATGAGTAGTGAGTGCAATTACTAAAGCGATTTCAAACTTTGCAAAACCAACATCCTGACCGTGCTTCGGAAAACCCTCGCGCTATTTCGGCGACCAGTTGGGAGATTCATTCTGCCCCTGTGTGGTCAGTTGCCGGGCCTCGGTTCCATCCGCAATCATGGACCAGATTTGCCGTGTACCCGTGCGCGTGGATTCAAAAACAATGTGACGCCCGTCCGGCGCCCAACTGGGGCGCTCATTGCGTCCGACATCGCGGGTCAACTCGACCAGTTCATGCGTGACCAGTTCCATGATGTAGAGATCGTAATTTCCATTCGGTCGCCGCCAGCTGAACGCCAGCAACTGGCCATTAGGAGACCATGCGGGATCAATCACGTAGCCCTTGTCCGGCAAGTCCACTTTGGTCTGGTTCGATCCGTCCACGTTCATGGTGTAAAGCAGAGGAATGCCTCCACGGTCACTGACAAACGCAACCTGTTGCCCGGTTTTTGGATTCCACGACGGCGATGTGTTCGCCCCGTTCGAGAATAGTGAGGCGCTTGGGGCGCGCGCCGGATGCATCCGTAATGAACAGTTCCGGGTTGCCGTACATGCTGGACATGAACATGATTTGTGATCCATCCGGCGACCAGGCAGGCGAAGAGTTTGTGCCCTGGAAGCGCGGCCATGTGATCAGTTTATTAGTCAGCATCGAATGGACGCAGATTTGCGCGGTTAGTACACTGCCGCCGTGCGGGGCGTAACAGGTGAATGCTATGCGGGATGCGTCGGGCGACCATCGCGGGGTGAGCGAGATGGTATGAACTGCGTAATCTCGTGCTGGTTTTCTCCGTCATAATCCATGGCCCAGATTTCCTTATTGCCGCTGCGATTGCTCACAAACGCGATCTGTGTGCTGGCAATGCCCGGCAGTCCGCCCGACAATTTGCCGATAATTTCATCGGCAAACTGGTGCGCGAAGATGCGGACCTGGGCGTCGCTGACGTCGCCGCGATATACCTTTCCAATCACCGGAGGCAGAGAAGAATTTCGCACATCGTTCAGCCAGGCCTGAATCTCCAGGGTGTTGCCTTCGGCGGAGAGACTCCCGAACGCCAGAAGTTGCGCGGCGGCAGGCGCGTCGGACCAGGCCTTGTAATCTACTTCCGCAGGAGTGGCAGGGGTCTGCAAGGGATTGAAACTCTTGCTCACCAGTTCCAGTATGCCGCTGTAATCCAGGTCGGCTCGCACGATATCGCTGAATTCAAGACCCATAGGCTGCGAAGTCGGGGACTTGGGCGCAAAATCCGCGACGCCGATGCGTGGCTTGGTAACGCCGAGTCCGGTACCAGTGCGAAACCAGTCTTGTGCGGTAGCAGGCGGAGGGGAAAGAAGGGAAATGGAGCCACAGAGGAGCACGGATAGGCACACGACAAAGCCAGGATGAAAATTTTGTGGAAGACCTTTGCGGCGTTTGCATTATTCCCATCGTTCATTCACCTTTGTATCTAATGATGAAGCAGTTCGGCCCCTGGCTACAAAATTACCGGCGAAACTCGAACCAAAATTCTACGTTCACGCTACTCCCGGAATAATTTGAGGGAAGAGCGGACACTGGGCTGGAACTCAAAATGGCACGCAGAGCCGAGTTGTCCACCGAACGGTTGCCGCTGGATTGCGTCATCTGAATGTTCGTTACCGTTCCGTCGCGCAAGATCTGGAACGTGAACATCGCTCGCGGAGCCCAACGAACCGTGGGGTCCACGGTGGACTGCAGCCAGTTGCTGCTGATTCTGTTGCGGACGGCGTCCACATACGCGGGGAATCTGCCCAGAAAATCTCCGCCGCCCGGCCCGGTAAACCCCATACCACCCTGGGTTTGCTCCGCTCACCGTAAACTGCGAATACGGCAGTGCGGGCGCGCCGCCCCCGCCGTAGGGGACGGCGTTGGTGGGAGGGGGCGTCGTGTCCTCCAAAACTTTGGACGGACGGGTGATGTAATGGGGGGTCTTTTCCTTCGTGAATTCGGGAATCTTTTTCACTTCAGTTTCAATTTCCTTAGGCTTCGGTTGTGGCTCGGTCTTGTAAAGGCCTTTGCTGGTGTCGACCACGCGGCTCTGGGTTACAGCTTCCGGGCGCGGCAAATTGACTCCTGGCAGCTTAGCGACCAGACCGACCGATACGGCGTCACCGCCACCGAGGCCTCCCCAGGAATCCCCGCGATGCGAGAATAAAGTGGAGACCAAGAGAGAACTGAACAGAAGCACGTGGAAACCCACCGACCACACCAATGGCTTCTTCAGGCTGTTGGCGCCGGGATGGGCGGGGGCGTAAGACATAAACTCTAGTGGGGAGTCTCGTCGAGCGGCTCCGTAACAACACTTATATTTTGAGATGCCCGATTGCCGCAAAGTGTCTACTACCAGCGCAAAAGAACCAAAGGGAACCGTCTTGTCGCAGCGCAGGAAAATGGGATCCGTCTGGGGATTGTGCATTTGCGCATGGACCTTGTCGCCCAGTTCGTGAATGTTGACCGGATCGTCGCCGATATAAATTCGCTGGGCGCGATCGACGGAAACCACCACGCGAGATTCGGAAATTTCCTTAACCGTCTTTGTTTTCGGCACGTCCACTTCAATTCCAGATTGCAGGATCGGCGCCGTAATCATGAAAATCACCAGGAGGACCAGCATGACGTCCACGAAGGGGACAATATTGATGTCCGATAGGGAAGTCCCGGTTTGGCGTGAGAGTTGTGGCATGGTCGTGAGTTTCATGGGAATCGATCCTTCCCATCAGCCTCGTTGATCGGGGTATAGCTTTTCGACGAGCGCGGCCACTTCCATTGTGAAGCCGTCCATCCGCGCGCCCAAATCTCTGATGTCGTGCAAAAAATGGTTGTAGGCGATCACCGCGGGGACTGCAGTGAAGAGGCCGGCCGCCGTAGTGATCAGGCTTCCGCAATTCCCGGAGCGACAGCCCGCAAGCTCGCGGACCCAGCGGCTCCGAGACCAGTAAACGCGTCCATCACTCCCCACACCGTGCCGAAAAGTCCGATGAAAGGAGTAACCGACCCCGTGGTGGCCAGCCAGGACATATAGGTTTCGGCTTTGCGGACCTCTTCCGCAGCGGCTAGTTGCATGCTCACGGTGACGGAGTTGAGGCTCGTAATCTTGGCATGCGGATTCCCAGAGCGAACCTGGCTTTCAATCTCGCGATAACCGGCGGCGTAAACCGGTTCCAGCGGAGATCCGCCTCCACCCATCTGCTTGGGGTCGGGAAGAAACTTGTTGGAACGGAAGATTCGCAAGAAATAGCGAGGTCTGCTGGTTCATCCGGGAAAACATGCGCGACTTCTGGAAAATCAGCGCCCAGGAAAACAAAGAAAAGCCCAGTAGCATGGCCAGAACAACACGGGCAACCCATCCCGTTTGCTCCAGCAGCGTGCCCAGTTGACCCACGAACAGCAAAGACCCAGGTAGTGGAATTGTCTCCCCCTCAGTAAACCAGTCGATGTCCCCATGGGCAACCTAGCACACGCTCAAAATGGAATCAAACAATTACGGCCACAAAAGTGCTTCCATGTGACCTGTTGGTATAATAGATCGTATTACGATGTATGTTCAAGGCATATCGTTGCCGGGTGGTTCTCTGTGGACTCTGTGTCCTCTGTGGTAAGGCTTTTCAGAATTTAACACTGAGAACACTGAGCGAGAACGCAGAGGGCACAGAGAAGGCATGCCTGCATGCGCCTCTGGCGGCGCAGTGTGTTCAATCGACTGTGATACTATTTGAGTGAGCTACGATGCCGCAGCCATTCGATATTCGTCTCGATGTTTTGACCACTTCGCCTGCGGAATCGCGCGCCAGTGCGGGACTGATCGCGGCTCCTTTGGTGGCGGACCGCACGTTTTTCATCGAAACATTTGGTTGCCAGATGAACGATCACGACTCTGAGAAGGTCGCCGGGGTCCTGCTCGGCCGCGGATACCAGCAAACGCAGAGTCTCGACGCCGCGAAACTCGTGTTGTACAATACCTGCAGCATCCGTGAAAAAGCCGCACAAAAAGTATTTTCACGACTGGGAACCTTTCGGAAACATCCCGACCACGGGAAAATTATCGGCGTGCTCGGGTGTGTGGCGCAACAGGAAGGCGAGGAAATTTTTGAGCGCGCCCCCTGGGTGAGCCTGGTCTGCGGTTCCGCCAGTTACAGCAAGCTTCCCGAACTTCTCGCGAAACTTGAATCGGGAAATCGCCGCGTGATGGGCCTCGACACCGATACCGAGGAAACCTTCGAGACGGAGATGACCCGGCGCGATAATCCCTTCCGCGCTTATTTGACCATCATAGAAGGCTGCGACAAGTCATGCTCCTACTGCGTCGTTCCCTATACGCGAGGGCCGGAGCGCAGCCGCTCCAGCGCGTCCATTTTGGAAGAAGTCAGCAAACTGGCTGATTCGGGTTACTCCGAAATTCAGCTGCTCGGCCAGACCGTCAATTCCTATAATGATCCTACTGCTCGCGAATCAGGGAAGAGGATGAGCTTCGCGGAACTTCTGGTGGCGGTCGCGGCGATTCCCGGAATTCGGCGCGTGCGCTTCACGACTTCCCATCCGAGAGACTTCGGGAAGGACATCGTTGAAGCCATCGATTCCGTGCCGGAGCTTTGTGACCACGTTCACCTGCCGGTGCAATCCGGGTCTTCGCGAATCCTGCGCGCGATGCAACGGACTTACACGCGCGAAGAGTATCTCGAAAAAATCGCCATGATCCGCGCGGCGCGGCGGCCCATCAGCGTAACCTCCGATATCATCGTGGGATTTCCGGGCGAGACCGAGCAGGACGTTGAGGACACGCTCTCTCTGCTCGATGCCGCGCAATACGACGGCGTATATGCGTTTCAGTATTCGCCGCGGCCGAATACTGCGTCGCTGCACATGGACGGCGCGATTTCCGAGGAGGAGAAGGGGAAAAGACTGGCCACCGTGCAGGACCTCCAGCGCGAAATTCAAATCACGCGCAACAACGAACTGATCGGTGAAACATTTCAAGTGCTTGTGGACGGGGCATCCCGGCGTCCGGCCACGGCGGACAGGCCCGGCCAATGGTCAGGTCGCAGTTCCAGCAACCGCATCATAAATTTTACTTCGCCGAGCACGGACCTTTTGGGACAATATATATATGCGCGCGTGACGGGCGCCGCTCCCAACAGCCTGGTCGGTGAGCACTTGATATGAGAGAGAAAGTCCGGGAGGCATCCATGGAAGTGGAAATGAAAATCCGCGGACTGATGATGGACCCCGTTACCAACATGCCGATTGTTGTGCTCAAAGATGCGCAGGGCACCGCGGTCCTTCCGATCTGGGTGGGTATTTACGAAGCCAACGCCATCGCTCTCGAAATTGAAAAAGTGCAGACGCCGCGTCCGATGACTCACGATCTGCTTCGCAACGTTTTTCTGGGGCTTGATGTGCGCGTGCAGAAAGTGGTCGTCAACGATCTGAAAGACGACACGTTTTACGCACTGATCTGGGTGGAGCGCAACGGCGAAATCATGTCCATCGATTCGCGTCCCAGCGACGCCCTGGCGCTCGCGCTGCGCGTGGACTGCCCCATTTTTGTGGAAGACGAAGTTCTGAAAAGCTCCAAGATTTCCAGCGCCATCTCCGAAAAATCCACCAGCGAAGAACTCCGCAAGTGGCTTGAGGGCCTCTCCGACGAGGACCTCGGGCGATACAAGATGTAGGGTTTCAGTAGCACAGCCACTCTTGGCTGTGTGATTTTTGCAGCGCTCACCGAATCCGCAAGGTCGCTCTTGATCGCAAGTCTCTCTGCGAGGCAGCAGCTGCGAATCGAACTAACGGGCAACAAAACCGCACAGGCAAGAGTGCCTGTGCTACCCAAACTCCACCAGCGAAGAACTCCGCAAGTGGCTCGAAGGCCTCTCGGACGAGGACCTCGGGCGATATAGAATGTAGGGTTTTAGTAGCACAGCCACTCTTGGCTGTGCGATTTTTGCAGCGCTCACCGAATCCGCAAGGTCGCTCTTGATCGCAAGTCTCTCTGCGAGGCAGCAGTTGCGAATCGAACTAACGGGCAACAAAACCGCACAGGCAAGAGTGCCTGCGCTATCCAAACTCCGCCAGCGAAGAACTCCGCAAGTGGCTCGAAGGCCTCTCGGACGAGGACCTCGGGCGATACAAAATGTGATGGTGTAGGATAAGCTTCAGCTTGTCTGCTTTTGACTTCTGGCAAAGAATGAAAATCAAGACCTGACAAGCTGAAGCTTATCCCACCCAAACCCATAAGATCTCCAGTGCCGAATCCAAATCCATTTTCCGCTTGCACATCTATTGAGGGCCGAGTAGATTGACATACGCTGGGGGGCTGAGCGGGCAATCCTGCTTTACCTTGGGAGGATCACCGCTCACGGAGGTGTTTCGCCCGCGCCGAAATGCCCGGGCCGTTTATGACCGCCATCCTGACCATTGCAAATCAGAAGGGCGGAGTGGGGAAGACCACCACCGCCATTAATCTAGCTGCCGCCATTTCCCTCCGGAAAAAGAAAACGCTCCTGATCGACCTCGACCCGCAAGCCAATGCCAGCATTTCCTTCTTTGAATCTGGTGACATTCAGGGGTCGATGTTTGACGTTCTGGGCGATCATCGCGCCGAACTCGCGAGCGTGATCAAAGCGACCAAGGACCCCATGCTTTCGGTTGCTCCGGCGCGGCTGGCGCTGGCGAAGCTCGAGCAGCAGCTGGCCGGGCAGTTTGACGCGCCGTTCAAACTGAAAGACGCGCTTGACCCCAATCGCTCAAGGACTACGACTACATCGTTATCGACACGCCGCCGGCGCTGGGAATCATCACCGTGAATGCTATGGTGGCCTCGACGCACCTGCTGGTCCCCATTCAGGCGGCCTATTTCGCGATCGAGGGCACCGACGACCTGCTCGAAACCTATGAGCGGATTCGCGCGCGGCCCAATCCTGCGCTGAAGGTTCTGGGCGTGCTCATCACGCTGTTTGACAAGCGCACAAACATCTCGCGCGACACGCATGAGCAAATTCGTTCGGTGTTCGGCTCGGTGCTGTTCAAGACGCGCATCGGCAAAAATGTGCGTCTGGAGGAAAGCCCAGCCTACAAAGAAACGATCATGACCTTTGCGCCCAAATCACCCGGCGCGAAAGAGTACGGCAAGCTGGCCCTGGAGGTTATCCAACGTGTCGAAGAGGATCGGATTGCCCGTCACGCTGAAGATGCGGCATGACGCGCACTACGTAGAACAACTCGCAAGTTTTAGCGGCGCCGCCGTCGGCCGCATGGTTCCGGTCGATAAAATCAGGCCCAACCCCGATCAGCCCCGCAAGATGCTGGGCGATCTGC
Source organism: Terriglobia bacterium (assembly GCA_963705015.1). GTDB lineage: Bacteria > Acidobacteriota > Terriglobia > Acidiferrales > UBA7541 > Palsa-360. The sequence continues at coordinate 706,897 of CAVPIN010000002.1, read as the reverse complement.
GCGAACTCACCGACTCCATCAAGGAAAAGGGCGTACTGGAGCCGCTGCTGGTGCGCTTCATGCCGCGCGACGATTGCTACCACATCATTTCCGGCGAGCGCCGCTACCACGCCTCGCGCGCCGCGGGGCTGCGCGAAGTCCCTTGCATCGAAAAAATCGCCGACGACGCCGAAACCCTGGAACTCGCCCTGATCGAAAACCTGCAGCGCAAGGACCTGACGCCGTTTGAAGAGGCCGACGGCCTGCAGCGTCTGGCGGAGCATTTCGACTACACCCACGACGATATCGCCAAGAAAATCGCCAAGGCGCGCTCCTCGGTCACCGAAACGATGTCCCTGCGCGTGATTCCCGAAGCGCTGCGCAAACTCTGCATCGAGCACGGCATCGTCTCGAAATCGCTGCTGCTGCAGATCGCGCGGCAGCCCAGCGAAAGAAAGATGGTCGAAGCCATTCAACGCATCGCGCAGGCTGGCTTGACACGCGACGAAGCCCGCCGCGAACGCCAGGAAGAGAAAAACGCCGGCCCCCGCCCCCAGCCGTTCATTTTTAACTTCCGCCCGGAGAACGAAGCCTTCCGCCTGCGCATCCAGTTCCGGAAGAGCAACGTTTCGCGCGGCGAACTCATCGAAACCCTGCGCAATCTTCTCGAAATGCTCGAGCAAGATCAGGATGCTTCTCCCAAAGCCGACGCCGCAAATCCTGCCGTTGCCTGAACCCGATTTTTCGGAGGGCGTACCGGCACGGTCAAGTGATACGTACAAGTTGAGATTTCCGCAGAGGCAAGTGTGCCGCGTCCCTAATTTTTGAAATTTGATATTTAAAATTTGAAATCTGGAATTTGAGATTTGAAATTTGTGAACGAGCTCACGCCACAGCAGATCGCGATACTCGAGCGTCTGATTTCAGGAGGATTTTCCATCGTTGCATTCCCGCTTTACGCGAACGCGGTCGGCATTCGGAAAGGGAATTACGCGGCGTTGCTCGACCCCCTAGCCGGGGGAGGGTTTCGCCTGTTTGGTGAACCCTGCGCCCTGCTGGACGGAAATCTGGCAGTCCGCGTTACAGAAAAAGGCAAATCCTGGTTTGTATGGAAGAAACAACGACTCGAAGCGACCCCTGAGCGCATTGCGGAATTAAATCGATTCGTCTCCGAACTGAAGATGTTTCTCGAACCCCGCTTGTGAAGGGCAGTTCTGCTTACCTATTTCGTTTTATCGGGCGGGAAAAGGTAGGTGTTATTGTCCTCGCAAATTTGTTCTGAAATTTCCCACCCTGGCTTTAGGTCGAAAACTCTCTGCGCCGACCAGGGTTTTGTATACGCTTTTGGATCGTCGATGGTGATGTCGAGCTGGAGCGCATCATGACTGGTTCGCCGGATTCGTTCGATAATGTGGAGCTCTTCCGAATGGGGACGCTTGGTATTATCCAGCCAAGTCTGGTCGTTGAATCCGATGGTGTCCACGACGAGGGCATCTCCGTCCCACTTGCCGATGGAATCCCCCATAAACGTCGGGGGGAGATCCTTGGCATGTTCCCGGCCATCGGTATGAATCGTCCGCACCAGGTGTTGAAATTCGTAGTAGACCAATACGCGCCCCGGCAGCGAAATAATCTCAAACGGATACGGCTCCGTCCAAACCCGCGGCACGCCCGGCGGGTAGCAATACAAAACGTTGCTCACCTTTTGCTGATCGGCCTTGAGCCGTTCTTCCCCCCAGGGAAGCAGCGGTGAACTTTCACCCAGGTTGAAACCTGCGCGCACATTGCCTTGCGTAAACCACACGCCGGAAAGATCGGGAGTCTTGGTTGAACCTTGACCTTTAGGCGACTGGGGTGCGCCCGCCGCCGATGCGATGAAGAGTGTTGATAGGCTCAACGTGATAGCGGCCACGAAAAGCAATAGAGCGCGATGTCTCATCGAAAGGACCTCCAATTCTGGCTAGCAGAAAGTCGGGTCAATAACGGGTTAGTCTACTCGTAAGGTGCGGACAGCGTTTGACCGTTGGCCAGCACGATTTTCATGAGCAGCATGGCCGGCTTGCCGTTTTTCCCCGGGTGCCCCGTTACGCTAACAGTGTCTCCTGCTTTCAGACTGTCTTTCCTAAATCCCGCCCGCACCATCATGTTCAGACTGACGGCTTCCACGTTCCAATCCTGTGTTTTGCCGCCCTCCTGCTCCACCTTTATGATCATCTGCACATGCGGGTTGATCAATTCGTAGTCGACGACCGTTCCCTTGATCGTGGCCGACTGAGTCATGTCAAAAATGGCCGTGCCATGATGCGCGAGCGCTGCTTGCGATAGCAGAAGGAGACTTATGGCAACGCCCAGCACGGCCCATCGCTTGATAACCATTTTGGTGCCTCCAGCGAAATCCTGATTAGAAGCCACTTTATACTATGCAGATTGGAAACGCTAGACTGGCGGGCTCAGGTTGCGGCGTGAACTATTTTCCCAGGAGTCGCAGCGTGCTGGGCGGATAGAGGGCGAGCAATTGTCCTTGCGGCGGTGAAATTCGTTCCAGTTCCAGGCAGGCGACGCCGGCTTTCTTCAGTTCCGTGATTCGCGCGCCGGTGTGCAGCACTTGCCCGATCACGAGGTGCAGATGGGGCTCATGGCCAAAGCACAACACTACTTTCGCCTTCAACTTCGCGAGCTCGCGAAGCAACTCCGCGGGAGTGGCTGTTCCTTTCAGCGCGTCCGAGCGGACGATCCTCTTCGAGGAAAAGCCCATCACTTCGCAGAAGATTTCGGCGGTTTGCACGGCGCGCAGCCAGGGACTGGTCAGCACGGCTTCGGGTTTCACTTTCATGGCCAGCAATCCGAGCGCGGCGGCGTGGCTGCGTTTCATTCCTTTTGGGGTAAGTGGTCGCTCGGTGTCAGGGGGACACTTGGGATCCTCGCGGTCCATCGCGATCCCGTGGCGGACTAGATAAACGAGCATCATCAGGCGACCCTCTCCTTCTCCACCATGAGAACGCGATGAAAGGAAAGATGTAGGTTGAGCTCCCGCTCGAGGAGTCGCGCTCTGCGTTCGATTCCGGAAAGATTAAGGCGGGAGGAGTCCCGCAACTCCACGTGAACGCGGACGTCGCGCGGACCGCCTTCGATGGAGAGCCCCGCGATCGCCTGCCGGTGATCGCTTTCGAGGCGCTCAGCCAGACGCAATATGCCGGCAAGAATGCGAGCTTCTTTTCTTTGTTCCCGATTCAGGGAGGCGAACACATTGTGCGCCGCGCTGGGCTCGGATTTCTTGTTGTGGTAGCGCACCAGGCATGCGGTCATATTTTTTTCCCAGCCGCGCAATCCCGGAATTTTCGCGTTTCGCACCAGGTATTCGCCGTGGCGATGATGCCCCTTGCGGTTGATCAGTTCCCCTGAATCATGCAGGGCTGCCGCCGCTTCCAGGACGGTTCTCACTTCAAAACTCAGCCGATGATAGGGCCACAACTTGTCAAAAAACTCGAGCGCCAGCAGGCGAACCTGCTCGGCATGCTTCAGATCACAGCGTACCCGGCACGCGAACGACTCCGCACCCGCCAGCATGACCTGCGCTTGCTTGCGCTGCTCGACGCTGGGCGCGGGAGGCGACATCTGCAAACAGGTAAGTTCATACAGCAGGCCTTCGCGCACGCCCACGCGTGGCGTAATCATCTGGCGAAGCCGCAGCCACCTGGCCACAGTAACCAGCACGATGGCCGCGACTCCCATGACTTCGGCGCGATCTCGGCGCACGGCATATGCCTTCATGCGTCCCTCCACATCGAGGCGCAAAATTTCAAGAAGACGGTCGCGCAGCAACGGCACATTCAACGTTGCCAGACCGCCCGCCTTGGGCCCCGATGCCAGCGTGGCGAGAGTCTCGGCATTGCCTCCGCAAGCCACCGCAAGGGCTGTAGTATTCCTCGGCCGATTCGCCAGCGCACTCTGCAGCACGGACAACACATGGAGCCAAATATCATTCGCGCAATGCTCATGAATTATTCCTTGCGCATGGAACGCCTCCATCAGACGCACCGTGCCGAGCGGAAGGCCGGCACTTCTTTGCAGCACGCCTTTCCTCAATTCACTGAGTTCTAGGCTGCCGCCGCCCAGATCCAGGATGAACCGGGGAGGGTCGTTATGGCGCAGCGCGCGCAGCGTGGCGACGCGCACCAGGCGGGCTTCTTCTTCCCCGGAGATGACTTCGAGGTCGATCCTGGCTTGGTGATGAATGCGTTCGAGCAGGACGTGACGGTTAGCGGCCTCGCGCGCCGCGCTGGTGGCCACGGCGCGATACGCCGACACGCCTTGCCGGTCCATAATCTTGCGAAACTCGCGGAAGGCTTCAGTCGCGTCGTGCAAAGTCTTGCGGTCAAATTTTCCAGTCGTAAATGCAGAATGGCCCAGGCGAACCGGAGCGCGTACGGATTTGACAATCTCCCAGTCGTCAATGGAACGCACTCGAGCGATGATGAGACGGAACGCGTTCGAGCCGGCGTCGATCGCGGCCAGGTGAATGGGTTTGGATAGTCTCAGCGCCACAGGGCAGCCAGGGCAGAGGAGGGCCGGTAATGTGTTCGCTGAATGCCCAGATGAGCGGCGATTCGCTTGCGCAATTCCGCGTTCACAGTGGCCACACTTGCCTCACCATCCATTGCCAGGAAGCTTTGCTTTTCGGCTAACGCTTCAAATTCTTTTTTTATCTTTGCCTGATACAGGATGAAGGATTGGAACAAATCATCGGAAAGCGACATGTCGCGGCCGGACTCCCAATAGCTGATGGCATGTGATTTGCGAAACTCCCGCTCGAAAGCAGCTTCGGGGCGCACGTTCAGCCAGAACGTAAGATCGGGACGCAAAGCCATCTCATAAAGGCCGTGCAGATAGTCGCGCTCGATTCCGCGCACGGCCGCGCGTGCGATGAGCGTATAGAAATAACGGTCCGCCAGCACCACAAAATCGGAGCGCAGCGCTGGGATGATGCGATGCTCGAGCTGGTCGTAGAAATCCGTTGCATACATCAGGGTCAGCGTCATGCGCGTGATGGTGTTCTCAGCCAGCAGCGCGTCGATGTCCTTGGCCACCAGGCCGGAGCGCCGCAGTCCCATCGTCTGGACCGCAAAGCCTTCTGATTCCAACCACTCGGTGAGCAGGGAGATTTGCGTCGAGCGGCCAGACCCGTCCATTCCTTCAATCACGATCAGCGAACCGCCGAACTCTTCATCGTTCACGCCCGGGAGAGGCAGCCCGTAGTTCCGCGCGGACGCCCCGGAGGCAGAGGAAGGCAATTTGCCCCGTCCATTCTTCCGCTCGGACCGTGAAGATTTCATCGGGGTTTCCTTGCGCCCTTCTTGGGGGCGAACCGGGACAAATCGATGCTCGATTTGACGATGTGGCGCATCTGCTTTTGCAGTTTGTTTACGGGAAGCGTTCCATCCATCACCACGAAGTGGTCGGACTCAATCATCTCATCATACTGCGCCAGGATGCGTCCCTGAAAAATCCGGAAACTTTCCGCGCGGTCGAGCGACAGGTTCAAATCCATCCCTGCTTCATAGTGTTTGAGTTTTGGCCTGCCGCTCATGATGCGGTTGACAGCCACGTCCAGAGGCGCGCGAAAATAAAACGTGAGATCGGGAACTGGCGCAAAACGGTACAGGTTTCTCAGCCAGCGCGGAGAGCAGTTCCGTGCCACGTCCCGCGCGAATGCAGTGTAAATGTAGCGGTCGGCCAGAACCAAGTATCCGCCATGAAGGAGCGGCAGGATTTGACGCTCGCACCGGTCCGCAAAATCTGCGGCGTGCAAAAGCGAAAATGTCGTGGGTGTCAGCAGGCGTCGTTGCTTCCCGCGGCGCGTGGCCGACTTCACCAGCGGAGACGAGTTCCATTCGGTGAAATGCAGCCGATATCCGTTGATTTCAAGCCACCGTTTGAGCAGGTAGAGTTGCGTGCTTTTTCCGGAGCCGTCTATCCCCTCCACCACGATCAACGCTCCCGGATATGCGCGAGCCGGTTCCAGAGGCTTTATCGTCTCGATAGGCAGTTCCATTCGTGTGATCGAAGTCGTTTCCGTGGCCGTCATGGGCTTATGCGCCACCCTGATTTTCCAGCAAGCCACAATTATACGCACAGAATGTAAATATTTGGTTACAAGATCGTGAGCCGCGGGTGAATGACCCCCGACAGCCGGTTGCAAAAGGTTCTGAGCCGAGGCAAACTATTTTCGTGAGCACATACGACGTAATCTGCATTGGGGCAGGGCCTACCGGACTGGCATGCGCCATTGAAGCCAAGCGCGCCGGGCTCCGTCCGCTGGTGATCGACAAGGGCTGCCTGTGTAATTCCATCTTTCATTATCCAGTCAACATGGTGTTTTTTACCACGCCGGAACTTCTTGAGATTGGCGATCTGCCGCTCACGAGTCCCACAGAGAAGCCCAATCGCGCGGAAGCGCTTAAGTATTACCGCAAATGCGTGGAACACTATGCGCTGGATCTGCGTCTCGGCCACCGCGTCGAGCGCGTCGATGGCGCGGACGGGCGATTCACCGTGCACACGCGCGATGAGCAGGGAATTGCCTCGCAGTTTGCAGCGCGAAAAATTGTAGTGGCCACGGGCTATTATGACCTACCGAATCGCCTCGGCATCCCCGGCGAGGATTTGCCCCATGTATCGCACTACTACACTGAGCCCCATCCATTTTGGCGGCAAAATGTAGTCGTCATTGGAGGGAAGAATTCGGCGGCGGAAGCTGCACTCGATCTCTACCGCGCGGGGGCCAACGTGACCATGGTCCATCGAAAAGCGGAATTGGGGTCTACCATCAAGTACTGGGTTCGGCCTGATATCGAAAACCGCATCAAAGCAGGCCAGATACACGCACTTTTTGAAACGGAAGTGAAACGCATCGAGACGGGCCACGTTTGGGTTTCCACCAACGGGAGTGAGAAAATGTTGCCCGCGGATCAGGTATTTGCACTTACTGGCTATCACCCCGACTTCAGCTTCATACGTTCCCTGGGCATTTCATTGGACCCATCGACCAATAAACCCGCCATGGATCCACAAACACATGAGAGCAATGTTCCAGGCATGTATTTAGCCGGCGTTGTGATCGGCGGAAACCATACCAGCGAAATATTCATCGAAAACGGCCGTTTCCACGGCAAGCAGATCGTCGCCGCGATCTCGGGCGGACAAAGTCATGCAAGTGTTTCCCAACCGAATGCCTAGCGCGCCCGGAACCCGAAAAACGCATCGCATTTGCCGCGCCTCGCCGGCTTTGCTAAACTGACTGTCGATGTCCTCCATGCTTAGAGAAGCGGGCGAAACTGTCGCCACCCTGGTGAAGGGTTTTAGCGTGACCTTTCGCAATATGTTGCGGAAAACGGTCACGGAAAACTATCCGGAAGAACCCGTGCACTTTCAGTCGCGCTACCGCGGCATTCACGTTCTCCAGCGGGATGAAAACGGTCTGGAGAAATGTGTTGGCTGCTTCTTGTGTGCCGCGGCATGTCCGGCGCGTTGCATCTATATTGAAGCTGCCGAAAACACGGACACGCAGCGCATCTCCGCCGGCGAGCGTTACGCGAGCGTCTACAATATCGATTATTCGCGCTGCATATTTTGCGGCTATTGTGTCGAGGCATGTCCGACAGACGCCATTACCCATGGGCACGGATTCGAGCTGGCCACCACAAACATCAATGCCCTGATTTACCGCAAGGAAAAGCTTTTGGAAAAAGCGCCACCCATCGCCTAACCCTAAATGGAATCTTCAAGCAGCGAATGCAAGAGCTTTCTTGGTCTTAGCTTCCGATTTTTTTCAAATTTCAAATCTTGAATTTCAAATCGTAGTGTCCAGCCTTATAAGATTTCCGGAGAATACCTAACTACTTCACTTTTTTCTTTGCCCCCTTGCGTAACTCTTTGATCGGCGCTCTGGGTTCGGTCATGCGCACAGGATCCATAATTTCCCGCATTAGCTCTTGATCCAGGAGCCCCCGTTCCAGCGCAATCTCCGTAACTGGCTTGCCTGTCTTTACGCTCTCTTTCGCGATTTCTGCGGCGGCCGCGTACCCGATATATGGATTTAAGGCCGCCGCGAGGGCTAGCGTCGCGTGCGCGTAATACCGGCAGCGCTCTTGATTGACGACAATCCCGTCTACACACTTTGTGGCGAGCACCCTCATCGTGTTTTTTAGGATCTCCGCTGCGTGAAGCACATTCCAAGCCATCGCCGGCATCATCACGTTCAGTTCCAGTTGGCCTGCTTGCACCGCCATCGCCGTCGCGGCGTCCGCGCCAACCACCTGAAATCCCACCATCGCAGTCAACTCTGCCATTACAGGATTGACCTTCCCTGGCATGATCGATGAACCCGGTTGCAGCGCCGGCAGACCTATTTCCGCAAGTCCGGTATTCGGCCCGCTGGAAAGCAATCTCAAATCATTGCTTATGCGTATCAATTCCAGCGATAGATTGCGAAGTGCGGACGATGCCACGCTCATTGCGAGATTGGACTGCATGGTGTAGCGCATGTCCTCCGTTGGAATCAATTTGGCGCCGGAAATCTTGCGCAAATGTTTCACGACGAGCTTCTGATATTTCGGATGTGTATTGACCCCGGTCCCCACCGCTGACCCACCCAGTCCCACCTCGCTCAACAAAGCCTGCGCCTGTTTTAACAGGACGGCACATCGCCGCATGGCTGTCGCGTAGGCTGCAATTTCCTGACCGAGTCGAATTGGCACAGCGTCCATCAGATGCGTTCGCCCGGCCTTTAGGACGCGGTCAAATGAATGTGCCTTCCGCGCAAACGATTTCTCCAGCGCTTCCATTGCGACGAGTCCCTGGCCGAATAAGATGAGAGCCGCCAGCCGCATTGCAGTAGGGAAGACGTCATTGGTCGATTGCGAGCAGTTAACGTGATCGTTGGGATTGCAAATCTGATACTCGCCGCGTTTCCCGCCGAGCAACTCGATGGCTCTATTTGCAATGACTTCGTTCGCATTCATGTGGAACGAAACGCCGGCCCCGGCCTGATATACGTCCACTAGAAATTGGTCGTTCCATTTCCCGTTAATGACTTCGCCCGAAGCGAGCATAATCGCGCGCGCCCTCTTTACATCGAGCAAGCGCAATTCGCGGTTCGCCATCGCGGCAGCCTTCTTAATCATGCCCATGGCCCGAATCAGTTCAGGATGCGCGCGGTAGCCGCTGATGGGATAGTTGTCAATCGCGCGCTGAGTTTGGATGCCGTAGTACGCGTTTGCAGGCACTTCGCGTTGCCCAAGCGAATCCATTTCCGTTCGCATTTTCAATTTCGAGTCTCCAAAATTTCTTTTGCGGACCTGCTTATCCAATCAAGCCGAATTTGTGCACGCAAAATATCAAGTTCAAGAAATCTGCAACTCCATAGTACCTCTCCCGTCGAGCATTCCACTGAGTGGAATATCATTTCTAGGATTCCGAGGGTTCCTTCCGCACTGTCCCCGGTCCATACAACAGCTCTGCTGGTACAACAATTTTAATGGCTTGAGGCTTACGGTTCGCACTAAAGCGACTGAAAATCGTAGATGTGAAGTGGGCCGAGCCTTTCATCTTGCTGAGTACGTCTATTGGCTAAGTCCTCCGGCCCGCTCCTATTCGTTATATCGGGCTGGTTCGTGAAATGGAGAACGCCCGCAACCATCGCGTGCGTCTCGTCGTGAATGACTAGCAGCGCGGCATCAAACCCACCGCACGGCTGTTCGCCACCACCGTGCCTACTGTCCACAAGTGACAGCGCCGTTATCAACAGTGCGGCCCTTCCGATCTGCAGGAACAATTCCGCGCTCGTCAACGGCAACCTCTGAAAACTGCGGCGGCCCCGGAATCTCCTCTGGTCGAGTTGCGCAAGACGCTCCCCCACCTTCGGCGCTCGTCGTCTGATCCGTGAGTTCGATCTGCACATCAGCTACGGCCCACTGGAACGCATTTGGCGCGAGATTGGCCTGATGAAATAACGCCGCAAATACCAGCGCAAACAAGACTTCACTTACATCAAAGCGCAGAGGGGGGTGTTTCGACATATCAGCGCGGATAGCAAAAATCTGACCGATATTGCCCACTAGCGGACGCAGGCTCAGCAGATCAGCTTATCCGTCATCCAGTACACCGCCCACGATGTTCGCAGTGGTCTACCGTTCTGGTCGTTTCCTGAAAAACGCAGCGTGGCTTCCAGCACCGTCTGGCCTTCCCATATCCAGCGGCACGTGGATCACGACGGCAATTCTGTGCGCGAGTTGGCCTGGCATATCAACAACGGCGGCGAATTCAAATGCGACTTTCCGAAGGCCACCGGTGACAACCAGCGGGTGTACATTTCGCCATCCGCTCATACCTATCAGAGCCACGTTGAAACCGTCACCTCATCAAAATGGATGAATTCTTCGATCTGGAATCGTTCTCCGACCGTGGAGTTCTCCTCGCCAAAGTTCACACCTATCAGCTCTATTTCAACCTCGCGAGAACCAACTCACATTAAATAAATCAAACTCCATGGCAAGTTATCCAGCAGCTTCCTCGCCGCTCCCCGCTGGAACCTAGCTCGCTTCCACTTGTCTTTTTGAATTATTGCTTCAGTGACGCAAGGGGATGCGATGTGTCTAGGCTTCAATATTCCAGTAGCTGATTGACGCGCCCTATCACACAGCCACTTATTACTCGTCAGTACCATATGCTCATCCATATACATGGAGGAATTGTCTTCCAACAAGTTCAGCGAGGTTGCCCTCGATTGCCCCGGATGCCATCTTTCAAGGCCGTCTGACAGACTTCCAAATCCCATGTGTCTTTCTCTATCCGCGTTGCCATGAAGGCTCCGTTCCCTCAGGTTTTGTTGCTCTTGCTAACAAAATCAACACAGCCTCTCGCTCAGCGCATTCACAGGCACGTTGCATATGCTAATCACAATTGATTCGCAGCATACAGTAACGTGGCGGATAAGCTATATAGGAATCGGCGGACATATATGACGACATTGTTCTATTTGAGAAAAGTGGAACGGGTTGCATCAATGAACTTGTTGGGTGCAGTGGGGAAACGAAATGGTTTGAGAAAATGATCGGGCCTATCGAATTTGCAGAGGCGGGGACGGACAGCGGATGGGTGAGGACGCAGGCGGCTTCGTTGGATTCATTGTTGGGTGGAGGATCAGAAAGTACGACGTGTTTATTTCTGAATGCGCGGTGAATTGGTGAAGCGATGCTGAGCTTGATTCGAGTGGAATTCTTTATTGGTCTGTCGATGGGAGATGTTGCTCGGAGGTGTTGATTTGGCGGGAACGTGGGGCGGAGAGTACGTTCGGTGGCGACATGCTCTTGGGGGCCAGGGAACGCATAGGAGGCGATTTATCTTTGTGGGTGTCGTCTTGCAAACTGGCGGGAGAGATGGTTATCGCGGTGGTAGATGAAGTTGTGGTTGTCGTCTGGTTATTTTTCCTTGTTCAAGGCGCGTGGTGCTGCGTGAGGGGGGAGCGCTTCGCATGCATATCGTTGGAACTGGGGTGAGCCGCGATGGGTTGTAGAAGCGAGGTGATTTCTTGGAGGTGCGGTCGCGCTCAGTTGGAGTGTTCAGCAGGGCCAGGAAATGAAAACGATCAGAACGCGAACTCGGAAGAGGGGAAAGGGCATCAACCGACCGCAGTGGAGCTTGTCTTTTGAGATTTGTGAGCAGGCGCTCCCCGGATGCTCCGGGTTTTGCTAAAACGTGGCGGGGCGGGAACAATGCCCGAAGGCGATGCGGAAATGTCGGACAAGAGGTCACTGGTTCGCTCCAGGGGTGAGTTGAGGGCGTCGGGAGAGGAGGACGGCGGGTCCTGGAGAGACTTGTGGTGATCGAGCATCCAGCGCGCCAACGTCGCTTCGGAAGTTTCTTGAATCCACTGGTCGATCAGTGCCGCGATTTCTCGCCTCAGATTGGCGGCGTGGTTGAGGCGGGCGAGCTCAAAGCTTTGCAAGGAGGCGCGCGAAGCAGCTCGCAAGTAATCCATGGGTGGGACCAAACGTGATATCGACATGACTAACGCTCCGATTTCCAGGACTGGGCGGTAGAGGCCGGTCCGTTAGTAGTGGGCGTAGATTACTGACTTGGCACGAATCGTGTCTACTACTATTTTGCGGCGATGTGGATAACTTCGGCGCGGAGCCGGACGTCGCGCGGGTTGCGCCGACTACCTCGCGCGGCATGCCAAAAGTGTTAGGTGGAGCCGATACACAATCGTGATGGGAGGCGGGGTTAGGAAAACGCGGGAGGGAACTTGTGAGGATGGTGGGTGGGCGTTTTGGTGAATGAAAAACGAAGGACTGATAAGTTTCAACTTGCTCTGCAAAATGAGGTCACGGGAGCGGCGCAAGAGATGGTGTGTTCTTATCGGACTCAAGTGATCGTGCCGGGGTAAATGGTTGCGAGAACGCCGACGCTCGCTGGTGATACGTACTCGAGAGCAATCCTAGTAACTACGCTAGTGGTAGGTACTGGCTCAGTTAAACAGAACTGGGGTGCGTTTGTCTGATTTGGTCGTGGGCTTCCGGGGTGGAAAGTTTTCGAGAGGATTATCGGACACGAACTGGGTGGAAGTGGGCATGCCGGGTTGCGGTCGGCGAATCAGGAGCGGTGAGGAAAAGGGATTTCAAATTTGAGATTCATGAATTTGATATTTCCTGCAGGAGGCGGGTTGCCGGGCGTACACAAGGCTCGAATTTTATTGCAGGATGCGCCGCGGAATTCCGACATTCGTTGTTGCGGCGATCGAAACAAACCTAAGCTGCAGAATTTTCCCGCGCGCGCTGGGGTTTCGCCAGAGCGCACGGCCGGCCAGACGGCGTGCCCGGAAGAACTTCCGGCGCGCGCGGGAAAATGCTGTGGCGAAACAAGCGACGCAGTTGTGGCGCGTACGACCGGAGCTGGAAATTCAGCGTCGCCAATTTCAAACATGCGGTAGAGCGCTGCACGCCGAGTTTAACGGAAAGACCAGGGGCAAACAATTGGAGCGCGGGAGAGTGTTAAACGAAATAAAGAGCCCACGGTCCTTACTTGAAAGATAAGCATGGGCGAAAAACTATGCGAAGGAGGGAATCATGGAATCTGGAATTGATCTTCCCGGGAATTGCGGTAAGGGAGCGCGCAAACACATGGCAATCGCGGGCGCGTTTCCGCCCAGCGTGCGGGACAGCCTTATGGCGCGGGGGGGAGAATATGACGCACGCCGGTTGCGTTCGCAACGCGAAGTGATTCGCGATGTGATGCTGGCTGCGGCGGATTGCGATACCTGGCTGACGCTGGGGGAGCTGAGGGCGCTGACGCGGTATGGGGAGGCGTCGATCTCGGCGCAGCTGCGCCATTTGCGAAAATCGGAAAATGGCGGATACGACGTGGTCAAGCGGCATCGCGACGGCGCGACGCCAGCGCATCCTGGCACGGATGGGCGGGGCGAGTTTGTTTGGGAATATCGCGTGGAGCGGGCGGGGTGTTGTGAAAGCAAGAGCGCACAGGCCGTAACGTCTGTGTGAGGATTGGAAAATCAAACCTTCAGCGGCTAAAGCCGCAGAGATTTCGTGGATCTCATGTCGTGGCTAAAGCCACGACCCACAAGGATTGTTAAGTTCTCAGAAAGATTCTGAACCGGACGGGGCGGGCGGCCACAAAACCAAAACCACACAGGCTAAAGCCTGTGCCACTTAATCGAAAGCCGAGGTGCGCTATGCCGAAGCGCGTGATTGATTTCGATGCGATGTGGGGATCCGACAAGCTGGCCTCGTGCGCGGAGTGGGCGCAGGCCGAGTATGCGTGGCTGTACGGGCTCGCGGATGCGTCGGGATGCTTCGAGCTGACGAACCTGCGCGTGATTTGGGGGCGCGTTGCGGCCATCCGGCGGAATCTTACGATCGAGCGGCTCGAGCAGGTCTTCGGCGAATTTCAGGACAAGGGGTTGCTGTTTGTTTGGGAGCATGAGGGCAAGCGCTACGGGCACTGGACGGGCAGCGATGTTCCGGGGCGGCTGCCTCCGCCGTCCTGGCGGATGCGGCTGGAGCGGCTGGCGCCTCCGGTACCGAAGAAACTGTTTGCGGAGTATGTGTCGCGATTTGCGCGCGGGCGCGCGGCGCTGGCGGGCGGGGGATTTCGCGGGGAGGCGGAGAGGGAAGGTCTTCCGAGGAAATTTGAAAGTTCAGATTTGAGATTTGAAATGTCAGGACCAAAGTCGCAGGGCCCGAATGCGCAATTTGAAAGTTCAGATTTGAAATTTGAAATGTCAAAGCCAGAGTCACAGAGCCCGGATGCGACATTTGGAAGTTCGGATTTGAAATATGAAATGCAGGAGCCGAGAGCGCAGAGGCCGGCGCGGAAATGTGAAAGTTCAGATTTGAGATTTGAGATTCAGGAACCGAGAGCGCAGAGGCTGGATGCGACATTTGGAAATTTGGATTTGAAATTTGAAATTTCGGATCTGAGATCGCGTGGTATGTATGCGGGGACGCAACAACATCCTAATTTGCCTCAGCAGACGGGTCAGAACTTGAGGCTGACTGCGGAAAGGCAAGGGGCACTCAAGGGTGGGCTTGAGGAGAGTCAAGCACAGGATTGGAATTGGGATCGGGAGATGGCGAGGGGAAGGAAGGGGGAGGCGCCGGATCATCGAGTAGGCGTCGGCGAGACATTGCAAATGCGGGAAATACTTTCCCAACCTCCTTTTTCAAATACGAATTCAAAACCGGAAACCGCGGCAGCCGAACAGCGGCAGGATTCTTCGTGGCCTACGGCGAACCGTTCGGCGCACGCTGTTGCGGCCGGAGCTGCACTCGCTGCGCCTGTGTTTCGGGTGCGCGACAAATCATCTCTGGTCGCTGGGGAATTGCTGGTGGGGCGCGGGCCATCGTGCGGTCCGGGGAAGGTGAGGCCGGAAGTTCTGGAACGGATTCGGGCGCGGGAGGCGGCCAGGAAGGGATCGCGGTCGCCGTGAGGAGTGTCAGGGGCTAAAGAGTCTGTGGGAGAAGTGCGAAATTGGAACGCCAGCGGCTAAAGCCGGACTGATTTTGCAGGTCGTATGTCGTGGCTAAAGCCACGACCCACAAAGACTCTCGAGTTCTCACGCAGACTCTAAAGTCGCATCTCGTGGTGGTTGAAATGTCGCGGCTGAACAGGCCGTGGAAAAAGTTCCTTAACGCGTCATTCCAAGTGCAGCGAGGAATCGCTCTGTGGTTTAAATTCAAGAAGAGAGGGATTCCTCGGCACGAAGCGCGCCTCGGAATGAAAATATGAAAGCGCGACTCCTGCCTACAGCGATACGCTGTCGGTGGGAAACCTTTAAGGAAAGGAGTCGCGCATGAGTGAGTATATCGCGTTTGATTCGCATAAGCGGTACAGCTGGGTAGACCGGGAAGACCACTCGACCGGAAAAAGCAGTGGCCATCGTCTGGAACATGCTCCGGGGGCGGTGCGAGAATATCTGAGCGGCAGTGAGCCGGGGACGGCCGTGGCGGTGGAAGCGACCGGGAATTGGTATTGGATTATTGATGAGATCGAGCAGGCCGGCCTGGTGCCGCAGCTGGTGCATCCGCGAAAAGCGAAGCTGATGATGGGGCAGACCAACAAGACCGACAAGCTGGACGCGCAAGGGTTGAATCGTTTGCAGCGCAACGGGACGCTGCCCACGGTGTGGATTCCGCCGGGGCCGCTGCGCGATTTGCGCGAGCTGACCCGCACGCGACTGGTGCTGGTGGCGCAGCGCACGCGGCTCAAGAACCGTCTTTCGGCCACGCTGGCCAAGTGGGGAACGCCTGCGAGCGAATGCAGTGATCCCTACGGGAAACGCGGACGCGCCGAACTGGAGAACCATCTGCAGCGCTTGCCCGAGCAGACGCGCTGGGTGAGCGGGCAGTTGCTGGCGCAGTTGGATTTTGTAAGCAGCCAGGTGCGGGAACTGGAGCAGCGACTGGAGAAGTTGGTCGAAGTCACCGAGGCCATGCAATGGCTGTTGAGCATGCCGGGAGTGGGCGTGATTCTGGCGGCGACGATCGCGTTGGAGATCGGAGAGGTCCAGCGATTTCCCAGCGCCATGCACTTGGCCAGTTATGCGGGAACCACGCCACGCGTACACGCCAGCGGCGGAAAAGTGCGTTACGGCCCGCTGCGCACGGACGTGAACCGGTATTTGAAGTGGGCCTTTGCCGAAGCGGCCAATTCGGTGGCGGTGAATCATACGCGGTGCCCGGAGCGGCACGTCAGCCAGTTGTACCGGCGGCTGCGTCAGCGCAAGGGACATCCCAAAGCGATTGGAGCCGTGGCGCGGCATCTGGCCGAAGCCGCCTTCCACGTGCTGCGGCAAAAAGAAATGTATCAGGACCCCAGTCTTGGTCGCGGTCGGACCAGCCAGGCGTAAGCGCGATGCCCGTCATGATCCCTTACGGGATCGCGGAATGAATGCGACACCCCTGGCGAATAACTCCATGCCCCGTTGTGAGGGCGAAGAGATGACTCGGTACGACCCGCTTCACTGGGATTTGCATTGACAATAGCGCTTTCAGAGATGACGGCGTCTTCAATTTTTCCGCACCCTGTGAAACCAAGACCCACACATCCGTGTGGCCAACAGCTTTTGATCCAGCATTCGGGTTAGACAAATCGCAATGGCACGTTCGACGGTGTGGAGGAGAAACCATGCTTGCAACGTTTGCATTCGATGTTTGTCACGATGTGTACCGGGCGGCGCGCGAGGTGATTGACACGAAAATTCCGACGCTCAATCTAGAATCTTCGGGAAAATATACCTGGCATCCCGACCGGCTGCCGCGCCTGGGCGAATACGTTTGCGATTTCGCCCGGGCCGGGGAGAGGGCGCTGGGAGCAAATTCTCAAGCGCGGGCGAGCCGCATGGTGATGTTTCGCGTGTACTACCTGGGGGGCGCGGAGTATCAGGCGGCGCGGCGGCATTTGGGAATCAGTGAGTTGACGTGGGCGGATTGGGCGGAGGAGATTCGCACGCGCGTGGGGCGGGAGTTGACGCGGTCGGGCGTGTTTCCGCCGTCGAAATATTTTCGGGGGGCTGCGGTTTCAGCGCCGGAGAATGCGGCGTAGGGGGAGTAGCGTAAGCTTTAGCTTGCGTGGGTTTGGTTTGGTGTGCGCTGAATGCGAAAATCAAAACCACGCAAGCTGAAGCTTACGCTACTGACTACTTCTCCTGCAGCGAGGCGATGTAGTCGACCAGGTTCTTGACGCGCTTCTGGACGATGGGTTGGTTATAGTTGTCCATGTACTGGAAGATGGGGCCCCAGGTGGGCATGTCGGACGAGCCGTGCGCGGCGACGCCGGGGCCAAACCGGAGAATGTTGGAGACGTAGTCGGCGGGGAACTCTCCGCCGTGGCGTTTGGCGAGCGTGGTCAGGTCGGCCGCGGGAACTTTCAGCGACGAGCGGGCCGGGCCATGGCCCTTGGCGTCCAGACCGTGGCAGGCGGCGCAGTACTGCTTGAACATGGCCTTGCCGGTGGGGACGAAGTTGGGCGGAAGCTGGTCCTGATCGATTTTCGGCTGGGCCTGGGCGTGTGCGGCGCCGGCCATGAGTAACAGGATGCAGAGCAGCAGTGTTGAGCGCATTGGAATGCTCCTTTAGCGGGTAGTGGGCACTAGCGGGAGGCCATACCCCAAAACGTGTCATTAATAACTTTTATACAATATACTTGACAAATAAACATCAGTTATGGTACTCTCTAACTCGCAGAAATCCAGTCAGCGTCTCTCTCTGTCGTCCTTCCCAAAGTCAACTGCCGCAAGCTAAAGCTTACGCTACTTAAAGTCAACTGCAGCAAGCTGCCCTTCACTGCGTTCAGGGTAAAAAGCTTGCGCTACTTCTTCAGGAGACCTCATGCCTGCCTATAATAACGCCACGCCGCCTCTTTCGCTATTTCCGGGTGACGTAGGATACAGCTTCAACGCCGAATCCTTTCCGGCCGATGGCACCGCGGGATCCCAGTTCGCGATTCCCGAACCTTCCGGTCTTCCCGATCAGGGCCACACCGTGCGGTGGCAGACCATCTTCGGGAGCAGTCCGTCCGCGATCAACATCCGCTTGCAGGGCGCCATGGCCGACGTCGATGCCGAGTTCAGCGATCTCGATACTTCCACATCGACCGCGGGAGAGGCCCGCACGGTCACGACCGTCCGTGCCCGATTCTTGCGCATCAAGAAAATTTCCTCGACCGGCGGAACTTCGCTGACGGCCAAGATTCTGCCGTAGTAGCACCGGCTTTAGCCTGTGTGGGGTTGGTTCTGCGTCGTATTAACAAACCAAAGGCACAAAGGCTGAAGCCTGTGCCACTCACCCCTTCTTGCCACGATAGCCGCCTGTGGGATGCTTGCGCACTTCGCGAGTTTTGGAGAAAAACTCCTCTCCTTGCTGGGATAGCTTCTTTCCGCCGCGATGTTCCAGGTTTCCGATGAAAACATTCTTATTCGCTTTGTTTTTCATGGCCTTCTCCTGGTGGCTCAGGCTCGAGCCCGTACTGCGCACGTTCCACAATTAAGCTAGCCCTGAACCTTTCGCGTGTATGTGACGCGGGTCACTTTCGCGGGTGGCGGTAAATGCAAGACCACGCAGGCTGCACTTCGCAAAGCTCAGGATAAAAAGCCTGAGGCAGTAGAACCGGTGGCGTAAGCTTCAGCTTGCGCGAGGTTGATTTTGTTTTGGATTGGGAAAAACCAAAGGCGCGCAAGCTAAAGCTTACGCCACTTAACCCATGGCCTCGAATCCCAATTACGTAAAAAAGCAACTGACGGTGGACACCGTGTCGTGGACGGCGATTGTCGCGCCGATCGACTGCATGGGCGTGGCGATTCGCAATTCTGTGCTGGTGAACCTCAGCATCCGCACCGATTCCGGAGATGCCACCACGCAGGACACCATTCCTGCGGGGAGCGTCGAAATGATCGCCACGCCGCGCCACTCCGGCGGAGTGCAGGATGGCGGCTCGGGCACGCGGTTCTATGCGGGCGACACGATTGCGTATCTTCAGGCTGCCAGCGGGACAGGACCCGCGCAATTGACGTTTGTGCGGTGATCGCGAGTAGGACAGGCACTCTTGCCTGTCCGTGCAGACCCAGCGCGGGAGCGCTGGACCCATTAAGTAGGAAGAATGTTGCAGCGGCATTCGCCGCTGCGTCTTGAGGGACAGGCAAGAGTGCCTGTCCTACAAAAACCAGGAACTTATGCGAATCAAGATTACTGGCGAAAACAATTGCGCGCGCGCGACTCGGCACCTGATGCGCATGGCGGGATTTGCGGTGACGGAGTTTCTTCCCGTGGATGCGATTACGCAGGCGCCACATTTTGGGTATGCGATTACGATCGAGGTTTCTCGAGTTCCTTCCTCCGGCTTCACCCCTGACCCCGCCTTCGTCCCAGATTCGGGGACTTCGGCGGGCTTACCCTCCTCTATGCCGGAACGCTCCACGCACGGCCAACCTGCCTCACGCATCGAGGAAGCGTCCGCCTTAGACAAAGGTTCGGCGGATGCTTCCTCGCCTTCCAGCATGGAGGCTTCGGGGGGCAAGCTGAAATTGCTGGGTAGCGCCGGCATCTTGCCGGCTGCAGTATGTGCAAGTGATGTAGAAAATCGCCGGCGGGACGCCGGCGCTACGCCCGTCCACATTCATTTTGATTCGGTGGATGGGGCGCTGGAGGCGGCTGTGTTGCGGCATGTGACGCAGCTTGCGGGGGCTCCAGTGATTGTGGATCGTCCCGGGGGAGTGGTGCATTCGGAGCGCGAGCTGCGCATTGTCATTCCTCGCACCGGGGATGAGAAGGCTGACGAAGCGGCGGCGGTGGCCGTGGAGTTCGGTGTGCTGCGGGGATTGCTGGATCTGACGACGCCTCGTCCAGATGCAAAATCGGCAAAGTCCATATTGTTTTCTCAAGCGGATGCGGGCCAGCCCGCCGTAGCTCCGCGCAATTCGCGGAGCAGAGGCGGGTGGTGGCGTTTCGGAATTTTTGCGCTGGCGGGAATGATTTTGCCTGTCGCGGGGCTGGTGCATGCGTTTCCGCGGAGCGCCGGCGGGCGGGGGCTTGCACAGGGCAAGTATGTGGAGTTTCGTCCTGGTAGCACAGGCTTCAGCCTGTGTGGGGTTGGTTTTGATCCGGATCAGCAAACCAAAGGAACACAGGCTAAAGCCTGTGCTACTGGAGGCGGGCGGATTGGAAACTTAGATCACACTGTCACGAATGGTGCATACTTGCGGCTGGCGACAGTTCGCGCGGCTCGGGTGGCTCTTGCGGCGGCTCCGGCGCAGGGAGAATTTGCCACGGGGCAGCAGACAAAAATTACTGACGGCACGAACACGCTGGTCATCGATCCGTGCAGGGGGCAGACGAAAGTTTACGTTAGCATCAACCAGACGGCCAACGCGCAACTGGCCGCGGGGACTGCGTCCAAGAAAATTTATATTTGCTCGATGCACGTGGTTGTGGCGGCGGCGACCAACGTGGCGCTGGTTGAGGGGACTGGCTCGGTGTGCGCTACCGGCACCGCCGGCGTGAGCGGGTTTGGCGGCGCGACCGCGGCGACGGGTTGGAACTTCGCGGCCAATGGCGGGATCGTGCTGGGCAACGGGGACGTGGCGGTGGGCGCGGAAGGCACCAGCGGGGACAATCTGTGTTTGTACAATTCCGCGGCAGGCCAGGTTTCCGGCGGCATCAGCTATGTCGTGCAATGAGACATCTCGAGTGGCGCATGCTCTTGTGGTGAGCGCAAGCGAACCATCAGCTTGCGTGCCTTTGATTTTTCAGAAGGCAAAAGCACGCAAGCTGAAGCTTACGCCACTGGTGGGGCGGATCGATCTGTGGCTCATCTGTATAATTTTCCTTGCCGCAATTCCCGCGCGGGCCACGACGTACTACGTTGCGGCGGCGGGGAGCGATTCCAATAGCGGCACCGACTCGGGGCATCCCTGGCAGACGGTGGCCAAGGTGAATGCGGCGACATTTTCCGCGGGCGATTCAGTCTTATTTAATCGCGGGGATGCCTGGTACGGAACGGCGCTGGTTGCGCCTTCGAGCGGCAGCAGCGGCTCGCCAATCACGTTTGGCGCGTATGGCAGCGGCGCGAATCCGATCGTCAAGGGATCGACGCTGCTCGCTACCAGCGGCTACACGCTGGCTCCCAACACGACCACACCAATTTTTTCGCCTCCCGATTCCGGGACGTCCAGCACCGACAGCGCCACGCGTAACTGGCGCGAGCAGGTCTCGCATCTGGACATCACCAATCCCGCGACGCTGATTACCATTAGTGTCACGGCATCGGCCAGCGCGGCCCTGAACATCACCGGGGCGGGGATTGGCCCAGCCAGCACCGCGCCCGACACCAGTTCGATCACGCGGATCACCTGGGGTGGTGGGAACAATGGCACGACGGTCGCCGCGGGAACGACGGTGACCTCCGATCAGATCTCCTACAGCTTGAACAATACCCTCGATCAGATGGTGACGATCTACACCACGGCGAGGAACGTGGAGTACTACACGAATAACCATGAGGCCCTGTGGTCGAATTTCTCCGGGCCGGACCAATCGCAGAGCACGACGGTAAGCGGCTACTCCACGGGCGGCAACGTCGTCATCAAGAATATTGTCGCCATCAACACGACGCAGTTCACATATTACAAGGCCCTGGGCGCGACGCCGGTGGCGATGTGGGAAAACGGCGCGTTGATTACCATCGAAGCTTCCGCGTTGTCGGTGGATCAAACGCCGGGCTCCTGGTATTACGACGGGACGTATCTGTACATTCATGCTTCGGACGGAACAAATCCGGCGACCAACGGGAAGGCCTACTCCTACGTCACCGCGTCCAGCCCCAGTTACACCACCTGGGATAATGCCAAAAGCTGGCTGATCTTTGATTCGCTGGACCAGGCGGAAACCTACAACACCAGCAGCGCGACGCTTGGCGGCATTTACCTGACCGGCAGCAACAGCATCATACGGAATCTTTCGGCGCACGACACCTTCCGGCATCCGATTTGCGTTTACACCGGCGCGACGAACAACGTTGTCACCAACATCACCGCCTACAATTCCTATGGGACTTCGCCGATCTGCATCTACGGCGCTGGGACCACCGGGAATCTGGTCCAAAATTCGACGTTTTACAACGACACCTACCTGCGGTCCGCCTACGTGTTCACGGGATCGGTGTGGAGCGTCGTGGTGGCGCACGGCGGGTCGCAGAATAATACCGTTGACAGTTGCCTGATCTACAGCACGGCGGGACCGTTCCGCACGAACGCTTTCAACGGGCACGGCTATGGCGTCCTGGTGGGCGATTCCACCACGTCGCTCACCGTCTCGCACAGCCTGATTTACGGCACGTTCGAGTGGGGCGTGGACGTGGGCAGTGGAGGGAACTCGGGTCTCACCAACGGCGCGTCCATCACGCTGTGGGGTAACCTGCTGGATGTTTCGCAGTCGACGTCTAGCGCGAGCGGCGGGCTGGGGATTTTGCTCACGGGCAGCGTGGGCAGCATTGTCTACAACAACACGGTCTACGGTCCGGCGGCGACAACGAATGCGGCAATCACGCAAGTGACGACGTCGACGGGCGCGCTGGTGAAGAATAATATTTTCTGGACGGGGAATTACACCAGTGTCGATGCGTCTTCGGAAAGCAGCACGGCCTACGATTACAACGATTATTTTTCGGCCTCGGGAACGCCGTTCAGCTGGGGCGGGACGGCTTACAATTTTGCCAATTGGAAAACCAATAGCGCGCAGGATGGTCACTCGCTCAGTTCCGATCCGAAGTTGACCAATGCGCCGGGCGAGAATTTCGCGCTGCTGCCGGGATCTCCGGCGATCGATGCGGGGACGAATCTGGGATCCACGTATCAGTTGGGGCTGTCGCCCTCGTCTTCCTGGCCCGGCGGAGTGGTCTCGTTCAACCAAAATAATTTTGGCGGCGGGTGGGAGATCGGCGCGTATGTGTTTCCGCTGCGAACGACGACGCTGCCGCTGATGGGATGTTGCCAGTAGCGTAAGCTTCAGCTTGCGTGGTTTTCGTTTTGTGATTTGTCGCGGGAAGTGGAAAGTCAAAACCACGCAAGCTGAAGCTTACGCCACTGGTGGCGTCCACTAATTTTATCTATTACGGGGGAATGAAATCATGAGCACAACACCAACACCATCGCCGGCGGCAACAACCACAAAGACGTCGTCGCCATCGATCGGGCTGTATGTCGAACTTGCCGGGGCGGGCGCGTTCGTTGCGGGAGCGATCCTGAGCATGCATCACTACGCCATCGGGGCCTGCTTTGTCGCGGGGGCCGCGGCGTTTTACGTCGGGAAGAAGATGCGCTCGGCGTAAAGACAGGAAATTAACCACGGATGCACACAGATGAACACAGATGAACACGGATAAAACCTAACAAGAAATCATCTGAAAGAATTGGGTGGCAGTTGTCTTTATCCGTGCCCATCTGTGTGCATCCGTGGTTCACACTCCCATGGGGATTCGAGCAGACAAACCGAAGGCGCGGAAACGCCCTTACAAAATTGAGGATTTTTACCAGCCATTTCCTCGCCAAAAGGAATTTCACGATTCGGGCGCAAAATATCGGCTCTTCGGCGGAGCGGCGGGGCCGGGAAAAACCAAGGCGCTGCTGTATGAAGCGATTTACCAGGCACACAAGCATCCCGGCGTGGACACGCTGCTGATGCGGCGGACGTATCCGGAGCTGGAAGCTTCGCTGATCACTTATTTTCGGCGCGATGTGCCGCGCGAGCTGTACGACAAATACAACGAAGCCAAGCATATCGTCACGTGGCTTAACGGCTCGACGACGCGGTTTGCCTACTGCGACAACGAAAACGATGTGTACCGCTACCAGGGCGCGGAATATCTTTTTATCGGCGTCGATGAGCTGACGCACTTCACGCTGAAGCAGTGGCAATTTCTGACCAGCCGGAATCGCTGCCGCATTAAGGGCGCGCAGCCGTGCATGGCGGGAGCGACCAATCCGGGCAACATCGGCCACGCCTGGGTGAAGGCGCTGTGGGTGGACCGCGTGCCCGCTCCGGGGATGGATCGTCCCGATCAGTACGACGCGAGCGACTACGATTTCATTCACGCGACGATTGCCGACAATCCGCTATTTCGCGAACGACGACGCGTACAAGAAAACGCTGGGGCAATTGCCGGAGGCGCTGCGGCGCGCGTTTCTGGACGGCGAATGGGACGTCTACGCGGGGCAATACTTCGATCTTTTCGCGCCGGGGCGGCACACGGTGCGTCCCGAGCAGGTGCAGCTGGATCCGTGGACGCCGCGGTGGATCTCGATCGACTGGGGATTCGAGCATCCCAGCGCGGTTTACTGGCACGCCACGCGCAGCGACGGCGTGGTGCTGACCTACCGCGAGTTTGTGCAGAACCGGCTTTCGCCGCGCATGCTGGCGGCGGCCATCGCCGAGCGCAGCGTCGATCGCCTGGGCCGCGCCGAGCGCATTCGAGACGTGTTTCTCTCTCCCGACGCGTTTGCGCAGCGCACCGCGGATGCTTCGATCGCCGAACAACTGGGCGATGGACTCTGCGCCGCGGGCCTGCCGCGGCCCACGCCCGCGGACAACGATCGCGTGGGCGGATGGATGCTGATGTACCAGGCGCTGGAGAGCGATCACTGGCTGATCGCCGAAAATTGCACGCGCCTGATCGAGAATTTGCCCACGCTGACGCGCGATCCTGCGAACGTCGAGGACGTGCTCAAGTGCGATGGCGACGATCCTTCCGACGCCGCGCGCTACGGATTGAAGTCGGCGCTCGAACCGGGGCGCGCTCCCGCCGATGTGCTGGCTGCCGAGCGCGTCACGGCCGTCGATCCGACATCGCGCGCGATTTGGCTGCAGAAATTTTCGGCGGAGGAATCGCGCAAGGTGGCGCCGGTGGTGCCGCGGAGATGGCGGCCGCAAGGGTGGTAGCGTAAACTTCAGTTTGCGTGGGGTTCGCAAGAAAGCAAAAGCAAAGTCAAAGGCATAAGGCAAAGGCACGCAACCTGAAGGTTACGCCACTGACTGGTGGCGTAAACTTTAGTTTGCGCGGGGTTGGTTTTCGTCGGATTCATTTCCCATTGTCCAATACGGGCCGAGATGCGCTGGACCACGGCCAATCCTGCGGCTTTGTGACCAGACCTGCCGTGACCGGATTGTTATCGATGTAAGTGCGAATGCGCAGCAGTTCAGCCTCATCCCGAACCCAGTGATCGAAGGATTCGTGCTGCCAGAAACGGGTCCCGGTGAGATTGAGAATGCGATTTGCCTCTCGTGCGGTTCTGCCTTTCATGAGTTTTGTAACTTGTGCGATCGGAATCATCGGTTCCAGCAACGCGTGAACATGATTGGCCATGATGGTGTACGCGCGGACTCGGATCATCCCTTCAAACTGAAGTTGTTGCAGCGTGGTTATGACGCACTCCGCGACGCGAACATCCTTGAGCCAAAGCGGGCCGGACTTGGCCGCGTCCAACAGGCGGTCATAGCGGATAAAAAGTTTGCCGGCGGATTCGGAAGGATCCGCAGCTTTCGTGGAGGAGTCGCGCGGCGACCCGTAGAGGCGCCAGGTGATGAAAATATCTGCTCCGGGCGGGTGCCAGTGGGGGAGATAGCGCCTGTAGTATGTCATTATTCGTGCCACTGTAGCATGGCTGGGAATGTGCGGGAAGTGGATAATTTAGAAGGGCCGCAAGCTGAAGCTTACGGACCTGGTGGCGTAAACTTTAGTTTGCGTGGGTTTGGTTGGATTGCGAGCGAAGTGGGGAATAAATCAAAAGCACAAGGCAAAAGCACGCAAGCTGAAGCTTACGCTACTTAAACCATGTGGAACACTTTAATTTCGTGGCTGGCGCGGCACGCGCGAAGCCGGTACGTGCGGCTGCTCGAGCAGGAAGTCGAGCGGCTGCGCGCGGAAAATCGCGCGCTGGTGAATTCGCTGCTGGGGACGGCGGGATTTCCTCCTGTGTCGCTCGATGACGATGTGCGACGCGGGATGGCTGCTCTACCGCCGGTGCGGCGGCGCTCCTGGGCGCAGATCGCGCGCGATCGGGAATCGGCGGCGGGGAAGGGTTTCGTTGAGAAATAGGAGCAGGATCGGGTTCAGTTAACCAGCAGGCCAAGCGCCGTTGCAAGCGTTGAAGCATAAGTCTAGACTTCGAGCGTGCGTACCGTGCTTCTGTTCACGACTCTGATTGCCTTCACTCTGTCGGCGACGAGCGCGCCGCAGCGCGTGCCTAAGCGGAAGATCGCTTGCAAGACGCCGGAGAATTCGGCTACGTGCTACTGGGTGCATGGCCGCTTAAACTTTGCAAATGGCAATCCGTCGATCCGGGTTTGGAAGATTGGAACGCGTCATATTTTTGGGATAATCAGCGGGCCAGGGGCCGAAAAGTGGATTTCAGAGGACAGCCTCCACCCGGAGTTGCCGGCCAATGTGGATCGGGCGTTTAAGTCGATTTCGACCCAACTTTTTGCTGACTTTGAAATATGTCCGCTCGAACCTGAAGTGACCGGTGAGATGCAGGCGGCTTGCATCGAGTCTGCAAAGAATATCGTCGTAGGCCGATAGGCAGCCACTCAAGTAGCACGAGAGGCTACGCTTTTTTAATCAACCGCACGAGCCAGAGCAAGATGCATGCTCCGACAAACGCGATTAGGACGGAGCCGATCAGTCCTCCGCCGGAGAAAATTCCAAGCATGCCGAACACCCATCCGCCGATCATGGCGCCGACGATGCCGATGACGATGTCCATCAACACGCCGAAGCCGCCGCCCTTCATCACTTTTCCGGCCAGCCAGCCGGCAATGAGTCCTACGACGATCCACCAGATTAAGCCGCCACCCATCATGTTGCCCCCTGTCGGAATCTGCTGAGAGACAGGCACTCTTGTAGAACAGTTGCTGACTGACGTCAACTGGGGGTTCAGTAGCGCGAGCTTTAGCTTGCGTGGGGTGATTTGTGATGTTGGGTGAAAACGAAAGCAAAGGCACGCAAGCTGAAGCTTACGCTACTGCCTGGTAGCGTAAACTTTAGTTTGCGTAAGGTTGGACAAAAAGCAAGAGCAAAGTCAAAGGCGCAAGGCAACGGCACGCAAGCTGAAGCTTACGCTACTTAAAATCATGACTACTCCGCAGACCTATTCGGCCGATGAGGCCATTTTGAACGGCGAAGCACCCGCGCCTCCCAATGATGGGAGGATTGCTCCGCTCGATGGTAACGCTGACACCGTAGGGGCACGGCATGCCGTGCCCCTACAACTGACCGGGGGCGATCCTACGCAACCGTTTGGGCCCAGCCCCTCAGAGATCTTCGGGGTAAACAATGAGCGGCTTGAAGAGCTGCGCCCGGACCTGGTGAACGCGCTGCGCGAGCTCGAGGTGCAGTACCGGCAGGAGGGCATTGTCGCGCGGCGGCACGAGATTCGGCGCATCCGCCAGGCGCGGCTCTTCTGGCAGGGCCTGCAATATGCCTGGTGGAATCCGCAGGACATGACCTGGCACCTGCCGTACGAGTCAAAGATTTTTGATGACAGCGCCGCGGCGGAAATGCCGCGCTACCAGTTCGTCACCAATTTGTATCAGGCCTTTGGGCTGTCGTTTATTTCCGTGCTCAGCCAGGACGTGCCGGCGACCCATGATCGACCAGCAACTCGCGCAGCAGAACGCCATGAACCAGCAACTCTATTCTTCGAGCCAGGCGCTGGGTTCGCAGGCCGCGGCCGGCTACCAGAATCTGCTCGCCAATCCCGGTTACACCGACGCCGAGAAATCGGCGATTACCAATTTATCGCAGTCGGCGTTGTTCTCTTCGTTCGACGCCCTCGCGCAAAACGCCTCGACGCGCGCCGCGCGCACGCGCAACTCGGCCGGCTACGGCGAGCTGATCGACTCGCTCGCGCGCACGCAAGGGCAGCAGTCGGCCAACCTCTCGCAGCAGGATCAAATCGCCTTTGCTAACGCCGCGCGCTCCGACACGCTCTCAGGTCTCTCGGGCCTCTCCGGCCTGTACGGAACCGACTCATCGCTGCTCGGCCGCACGCTCGGCATCCCCGCCCAGTTGCTCAGCACGCAAATGCAAAACGCCCGCAACAACACGGGATTTCTCAACTCATTCGGCTCCGGCCTGGGCCGCACCCTAGGCGGATTGCCTTCCATCCTCGGCCTGTAGCAAGTATTGTCAAACACGGCAGGCCAGGCTTCCCTGTAGCACAGGCTTCAGCCTGTGTGGTTTTGGTTTCAGCAGTGAAATGCGAAACCAACCCCACACAGGCTCAAGCCTGCGCTAACAGTGCCGTCCAACGCGCCAGGCGCAGCGAAGTTCCACCAGTCACCACTCACCAGTCACCGTTGCCATGAACCCCACCTGGATCATCGTCGCCTTCACCACCTGCCTTCAGTTTTTCATCTTCCTCCGCTGGCTGCACCGCCGCATGCGAGACGATGAAATGCGCCGCGCCTTCGTGCGCGACATGGCCCTGAACCACCTCCCGCACCTCTACCAAGCCCTGCGCCTGATCGCTACGCGGCTGGGCCTCGAACTCGAAGAACCTCCACGCGTGCAATTCCTGGAATTTAACGGATACGACAGGAAAGGGAAGTGACTCGTGATTCGTAAATCGTGATTCGTGAACCGTCCATTCCGTACTCTGAGACCGCAACTGCGGACAAAAATTGCACACGCACCTCGGCCCATCTATTACAAATATCGACACCCAGCATTTCACGAATTACGAATCACAAATCACGAATCACTTCCTCCATGCCCTCCACTGTCCCTCCCGAAATCATCGACCTCGCGCGCCACATCGCCGCAGTGCACAAGCTGGATCCCGCGCTGGTGTGCGCCGTCATCGAGCAGGAATCCGCGTGGAATCCCTGGGCGGTGCGTTATGAGCCAACATTTCTTTCGAGATATGTCGCGCCGCTCTACACGGCAGGGAAGTTGAGCGCCACGGAAGCCTACACGCGCGCCATGTCCTGGGGATTGATGCAGGTGATCGGCCAGGTCGCCAGAGAGTCCGGCTTTGAAGAGACTTCCCTGGCGGAACTTTGCGACCCTGCGGTTGGCGTTGACTGGGGATGCCGGATCCTCGCAACGCGCCTGGCGCGAGCCCACGGCGATGTGGAGGCTGCCTTGCTAGCCTGGAACGGCGGCGCCAATCCCGCCTATCCCACTGAAGTCCTAGCCCGCAAGAGAAACTATTCCTCGAAGTAGCATAAGCTTTTTATCCTGAGATCAGCGAAGGGCAGCTTGTGCGCCCTTGGTTTTGATTTAAGCAGGCCAGATTTCAAGAGCCTGTATGAGAACTCGAGAATCTTTGTGGGTCGTGGCTTTAGCCACGACATAAAGTCTGCAAATCAGTCCGGCTTTAGCCGCTGACGTTCTAATTTCGCAATTCTTATACGGACTTTTTAAGCCCGTCTGCTCGTGGTGTTCGCACCAGTCACGAGTCACCCGCCACCAAATGAAATCAACACTCCACATTGCACTTCTAGTTGTCGCACTAATCGTCATCGCGCTATTCGCCGACGCATGGCGATCCGCGCGCCGCGACACCGCCCAACTCAACTCCACGCTAGCCACGCAAAACGCAGCCCTGCAGCAAGCCGCAGAGCAAGAAAAACAACGCGACACGCAACTGGCCGCCGCACTAGACGCCATCGCCGCGCAAAAACGCGCCGTGCAATCGCCACAGCAGGCCGCGCAAGCCATTCCCACCGTTCTGCCACCCCTCCCGCTCCCGGTCTCGATCCAGCTTCCCCCACTGTCTCCCCCAATCAAACCTGAGCAGCCACCACCACCAGCCGAACTCTCCATACCGCAAGCCGACCTCAAACCGCTCTACGACGATTTGCAAGATTGCCGCGCCGGTGCCTTGGAGAACGAGACCACCAAAAAAGACCTGGCCAACGAACAAGCCCGCACATCCGCTCTCACACGCGAACGCGATACCGCCATCGCCGCAGCCAAAGGCGGACCCTTCTGGGTGCGCCTCAAGCGCAGCGCCAAATGGTTTGCCATAGGCGTCGCCGCAGGAGCCACAGCAGCCGCACTAGCACGCCACTAAGTGCCCCAGGCGCTCTAATTCAAAACTAATTCCCAACCGGATGAGCGTTTTGCCTTGCGAGACAACTATTCGTTCTATGTGAATGTGATTATCAAACCAGGGCACAGCCGCCCGGCAGACGTGCAGTGCGATGCGGTCAATCAGCAGGAGCCCGACCTGAGCGATCGTGCCTCCTGCCTAGATTGCAAAATACAATTCCTAGGTACCTCGAATTCCGATCGTCATCGCGAGGATGACAATAGAGCCACGAAATGAGGGAATCCGCTCTTGCACCTTCAATCCATGTCTCATGCCACCTCAGCGTAGCTTGGACGACTTCCCCCGCGCAGCGCAAAACGGATTATCAAAGCGCACATGCTCCTACCTCTGCGCCCGGACGACAAGGAAAGAAATGGCAACATTTTTGTTGACACAAACGTGGCGGATAAGCTATATTATGTTTATTTACTTGATTTTTCAAATATAACTAATTGGTTGAGTAGAAGCTTGTCGGCACCCATTACTCTCCGGCCGTTGACAAAGGTTGTTGGCGTGCCAGTGATGTTCAGGGAGCGTCCTTGCCCCTTTGATTGTTCCACCTCTTCGGCTGTTTCTGGGTTGGACATGCATGTCTTGAAGGCGTCAAGGTTTAGCGCTTGTTTGTTGGCTAAATCCTCCATCTTTTCCTTCACGTTTGAGGTGCTGATTGCTTCCTGTGCGTCAAATATGGCGTCGTGCATTTTCCAGAACGCAGTTGGGTTTTGCTCGTACGTGCATTGACTGGCAATAGCGGCAGTCATCGCCCACGGGTGGATGTCTGTCAGTGGAAAGTGTTTGAAGACAAGTCGAATTTCCGGGTGGCTTGGCAGGTAGTCTCGCAGGATCAGGTCGAGTTGCCGGCAGGAGGGACACTCAAAATCGGCGAATTCGATGAGAGTTACCTTGGCGTTTTCCGGGCCCATTGATGGAGAGTTCTCGGGGTGTAGTTTTGAGCGGGTTTCTGCGAAGGGATCGGCTGACATGTCGTCAAGTTCACCACGAATCAGGAACGAACCATTCTTATTTACATAGACGACGGCAGTGTCGCCCTGGCCTGCCATGGAGACTGAAACGGGAACCTCCAGAAGATCGGGGATGGGGGACGGCTTAATTGTTCCCACCTTGATTTCGTATTCCGGTCCCCAGGCGTAAAGATTCCTCAGGTATTTTTCGACGCGGGTTTCAATCGTTGCGGGTTTTTCAAGCGACGATGAGGGACGCTTTGCCTCGGGCTTGGCGCCGCCGCTGGGAGATGTTTGCGCGGCGGTGCGCAGGGCGAAAACGGTCAACAGGGCAATCAATGTGATTCGGAGTTTTGCAATCATTTCAATTCTCCTGTCAGGGAACAAACTTTTGCACAATCGGAAATGGCCGGCCCAAGCCAAAGGCGCGTGACGTAATTTTAAGTCCTGGCGGGGCCTGGCGTCTTTTATATTCGTTGCGGTCGACTTTGCGGGCGATGGAGCGCACCAATTCAACATCGAAGCCGTAATGAGCGGCAATTTCGTCGGGGCTTTGCACATCCTCAATGTAAGACTTCAGGATGCGGTCCAGCACGTCGTAAGGTGGCAGGGAATCCTGATCCACCTGATTCGGGCGCAGTTCGGCGGAGGGCGGCTTTTGGATTGAGGCCTGAGGGATAACTTCCCTTTCGATGTTTATCAGGTCAGCCAAGGCATATACCATCGTCTTTGGGACATCCGAAAGCAAAGCCAAGCCCCCGGCCATATCTCCATAAAGTGTGCAATATCCTACAGCCATTTCCGATTTATTTCCTGTACTGAGGACCATGGAGCCGAACTTGTTGGACAAGGCCATCAAGAAGTTTCCACGTACTCTTGCCTGGAGATTTTCTTCGGTCACGTCTTCCGGCCGCCCCTTAAAGGGTTCTGCGAGTGCTCCTCGATAGGAATTGAACACTTCCGTTATGGGCAGCGTGAGGAACTCTATGCCGAGGTTTTCGGCGAGTTTCCTCGCGTCGGTACGGCTGCCCTCGGAGGAATAGGGCCCGGGCATGGAGACACCGAGTACATTTTCGCCGCCTAACGCTGCGACTGCCACGGCCGCTACAACGGAAGAATCAATTCCGCCACTCAGGCCCACGACAACCTTACGAAAGCCTGATTTACGCACGTAATCGCGCGTCCCGCAAATAATCGCCTGGAGCGCCAACTCAAGCTCCTCTTCGGGCTGGGCATGCAACTCGCCGGAGTATGTCTTGGTGTCGAAGAGAATTAGGTCTTCCACAAAGGAGCTAGCCTGCCCCGCGATGCGGCCGTCTGGCAAAACGACGATGCTATTTCCGTCGAAGACTAGACTATCGTTCCCACCGACCTGATTGACGTAGACGACGGGAAGGCCATGCGCTTTCGCCAGGGAGCGCAGCATATCTATGCGCATAAAGCGCTTGTCGATCGTATAGGGGGAGGCCGAGATATTGATGAGGACTGCGGCTCCCTGAGCGACCAGCTCCGCCACGGGATCGCGTTCGTACAGGGGTTTGGCCCAAAAGGTTTTGTCGTTCCAAATATCTTCGCAGATGGTGATGCCCAATTTTTGGCCGCTAAAGGAAAATACGGACTGCTTTGTGGCGGCCTGAAAATAGCGCGACTCATCAAATACGTCGTAGGTAGGGAGCAGCATCTTATGCTGGACAAACTCGATGCGACCATTGGCTAGAAGCGCGGCGGCATTGGCGGCCCCCTTTCCCGTTGATCCGATCGCACGTGCCGCATATCCAACGATCGATGGGATGGTAAGTTTGCTGGCCAGATCTAGCAATTCCCTTTCGTTTCTGGCCAGGAACTCGGGCCGCTCGATCAGGTCGAGGGGCAAGTATCCGCACAGACATAGCTCGGAAAAGACCACAAGATCAGCACCGCGTTGCTGGGCGATTCGGGCAAACTCTAATATTTTGGCGGAGTTGCCGGGGAAGTCGCCGACGGTGGGATTGAGTTGCGCGAGCGCGATCTTCATAGAGGCACTATAGAATACGGGTCACAGTAGCGGTTTGCAATAAATTGGGAATATAGGTGGTGAAAAAATGAAAAGAAAAAACTAGCATACTGATACAAAGACATGCAGTGCGGCCATATAACAAAATGGGCCTCGGCGGGAACTCGCGAAGGCCCATTTGGAAAGACTCCTAGAGTTGTGGGGATAACGGCGCCCTTAAACGCTGAAGGAGCTGCCGCAGCCGCAAGTGCTCTTGACGTTCGGATTATTGAACTTGAACCCAGCGCCTTCCAGCGTCTCGATGTAGTCGATGGACACGCCCTCGAGATACATCTCGCTCATCTGGTCCACGAGCACCTTCAGGCCATCGAACTCATAGATATTGTCTGTGGGATTTTCCTGGTTCTCGAAAGCCATGTGATAGCTGAAGCCCGAGCAGCCTCCGCCTACAACGGCAACGCGCAAAGCGATGGGCGCAGGATTCTGCTGGCTCATAATTTCTTTGACTTTCGTGGTCGCCACTGGAGTAACTGTAATCATTTCAGTATTTTCACTCCTTGCCGGATTCGGCGAAATTCGCCGCATCGTTATTGTACCACAATGCGATGCATGTCAATTCGAGTCTCATGGGCTCATTCCAATCTACACACTATTTGATGCGCAAGTCCACAATTGGGTTCCGGGGCGCCTGGGCGGTCGATTTGAAGTTACCGCAGCCGTGGAAATTCCCGAAGTGGAGGTCTTCGACAAGGTTTCGTATTTCTCCTAAAATGTTTGTGCCATGACCCATAAAATTACGCTCTTGCCGGGCGATGGAATCGGTCCTGAGGTCGCGGACGCAGCAACACAAATTATTGAGGCAACCGGAGTACCGGTGGAATGGGAGGTCTTTGCGGCGCCGCTGAAAGACGGCAAGCGCGTCGGGGAGTTCCCTCGCGAGCGGGCCGTCGAATCTGTGCGGCGGACACACGTTGCATTGAAGGGTCCCATGGCCACGGCGGTGGCCGAGGGCCCTCCGAGCATCAATGTCGCGCTTCGCAAGGAACTCGACTTGTACGCCAATCTTCGTCCAGTGCGCAATGTTGCGGGAGTTCCCTCTCGTTGGACCGGCGTGGATATGGTCATCGTGCGGGAAAATACGGAAGATCTTTACGCGGGGCTTGAACACACGGTGGTCCCGGGCGTGGTCGAGAGCTTGAAGATCATTACCGAGCACGCCTCCACTCGAATCGCGCGATTCGCGTTCAATTATGCACGCAAGAACGGGCGCAAAAAGATCCACGCCATCCACAAGGCCAACATCATGAAGCTTTCCGATGGGCTGTTTTTGAGCTCGATTCGAGTGGTGGCCGCGGAATATCCGGAGATCGAATATCGGGAAATGATCGTGGACAACACTTGCATGCAACTGGTGATGAATCCTGCGCAGTTTGATGTTCTGCTGCTGCCGAATCTTTACGGTGATGTGGTCAGCGATCTTGCCGCGGGCCTTGTGGGGGGATTGGGGGTTGTTCCGAGCGGAAACATTGGAGATGAATCTGCTCTGTTTGAAGCGGTCCATGGCACGGCGCCCGACATTGTCGGCAAGGGGATCGCGAATCCTACTGCGATTGTGATGTCGGGGGCAATGATGCTGAACTACCTTGGCGAAATGGATGCTTCCCGCCGCATACTCGCTGCCCTCGACAAAGTGTATCGCGAGGGCAAGCACACGACGCGGGATGTTGGCGGGACGGCGACGACCGAGGAATTTACGAAGGCGGTGATTGGCGCGCTTGGTGCGGGAAATTAGGCCGAGCTGTAAATGCAGCGATCCGCCTTATTCGCTCGGCTCCGGGCCGTCCCACTTGCCGACGATGGTCCCATCTTCAAACTTAGCGGCCACAAAAGAGCCGAACGGATCACCGCTCTTCACCGGGTGAAGCTTAAAAGTTGCTTTGGCGCCAATGGGAAACGTGCTCGGGTGAACTCCCTGGCGGCTCAACGAGTTCGGGCTACCCCATTCAAGGCTCCATTCCACCACCTTGCCGGTCTGGTCCTTGACGTCCACCTGAATCCAGGAATGGGGATTCGTGAATTGAAACTGCTTGACCGTCCCGGTAATTACGATCGTTTTCGCGTCGTAACCGGCGCCGCCATGATGCGCCAGCACGGGCACCGCAGCCAGCACCACCAGCAAAGCAACTCGAAGTGACTTCATCTTTAAGACCTCCTTGAAGAGTGTTCTCACCATACTTGCTATTTGATGGGCTTGCCATCAGGACCCAACGTCTACACCTCGCCCGTGGCTTTATCCACGGGATTTCGATTGTTCTCCGCACAGCCATAGTCGTAGAGGAACAATCCGGGCTTCTGCTTTCTGAACTGCTTGGTAACGACCCACGGTTTCGTCAGGGCTTTGGGATCTTCGATGGTCACCACGAATTGCAGCGTGTTGTCGTTGATCTTTCGCACCCGGGTCGTGATGTGCGCGGCATCGCTCAGAACCAGACCGGTCCGATCCAAAATGGAATCGTTGTCGCGGTCCCCCTTCAAACCGAGCGTCTCGAACACCAGCGTGTCGCCCTCCCAGTGTCCCACCGAGACGCCGGTATAGGTTCCCCAGAGCATCTTCCTTTTTAGGGAGCGGACGTCCGTCGGTGTACACGCGCATGGCGTTCTCGCCGTTCTCGGCAATAATGTAGAACTCGTCCGGCCGGACCACAAATTCATAGGCATCCGGAAGGTTAAGAATTCGCGGATAGTTCACAGGGATTCCGCAGAAGTTGTTCGAGTCGGGAAGCTTGTACGCATCGCGCAGAGCGAGATTGGCCTCGTATTTCTTCTCATACGCGTCGTTGTAGGGCGGATGCTCTCGCACGCCCGGCGTGACCGCATCCACCCTTGCCGGTCTGCGTGGCGAGGTCGAAGACCGTTCCGCCCATCATCGTCCATGTGCCCGACCAGTCCGGGAGTTTATCGAAAGGCGTGAGTGGGCCATTCTGTGCGTAGCTCAGGCCGCTCGCCAGCACGAACACAACACTCAGCGCCGCCAGTCTTATTCCGCTCATCGCTACTGCCTCCTTGTCCGCCCTATTGCGTTTCCCGGAACAGAACCGGTGCGCCTGGATCGCGTGGGATTTGGAACTAATATTCTGGGCGCATTTCGCAGGGCGCATCCGATTTGGACCGGGACTTCCCTTTTGACCACCCCTGTCAGCAGTTTATACATCCGAGGCTTTTCCGAGTATACCAAATTGTTTCTTGTTGGCTCATCTTCCAGCTCTGGAAACTGCCAAGCCCAGCAGGTTGTCACTGGTGCCTCAATTCGAAATGTGCCCGTTCCGTCCCGAAAGGCACGTGACAGGAACGGCCTCTACACCAGCCGCCCGGAATTGTGGGCAGCAGGTTTTGTAGAGGCCGCCCGTTCTGGGGGCGGGCATCTGTTTATTGTTTCGTGAATCAAATTGAGTCACCATTGAGTTGTCTCCGCGATTGACAAGTGATGTCCTGTCAGCAAGAATATGGTTTCGCACAATTCATCCGTGGAGGCTTGATTTGGCGTACACCGCTCCCAGCATCGAGGAATATCAGGCAGGAACTGTCGTCAAGCATTCGCCGATCTCCACGGGTCAAACGAACCAGCGCAAGCGCAAACCCCATATTCTTGCGGTGATTAATGAGTGTTGCACCGGGTGTTCCGGTTCGCCTGCCTGCGTCGAGTATTGCCCGGTCGCCGATTGCATGTTTTGGGCTCCGGACGAGGACCATCCTCCCTTCGGGCGCATTATCGTCGATCCCCTGCTGTGCATCGGGTGCAAGCTCTGCACCAGCAAAGGGCCGGACGGCGCGTTCCTCGAGGGGTGCCCATGGGACGCAATTGACATGGTGCCGCTTGCCGAATTTGAAGGCGAGAACGGCGTACTTCCCTTCTAACATTACTTTTCGTATTTGAAATCAGCATTAGTAATCGTATGATCCCCTGCCAGCAGGTATCTCTGCGCATTTCATTGGGCAAACGCCCCCTTTTCGGCACCCCGTAGGAATTCTGGGAGGGATCATGGCTCTCAAACATGGGATCAAATTTGCGCTATTACTATTGCTGGCTGCCGGAGTCGCGTCGGGTCAAGACGCGAAGACCGCGCTTCAGAACGCGCAAAAGGTGATGGGGGATGTCAAATCGATTCGCTACTCGGGCACCGGAAAGATGGGCGGATTCGGCCAGAATTGGAATCCCAACGTCCCGTGGCACACGACCATCATCACGGCTTATACGCGAACGATCGATTACCCCAGCAAATCCTCCAGAGAAGAACTGACTCGCGTGCAGGAGACTCCCCCGACGCGTGGCGGCGAAACTCCGTTCGATGGCGAGCAGAAGATCGTCAATCTCGTGAGCGGCCAGTATGCCTGGAACCAGCCGGGGATCGCGCCTCAGCCGGCAATTGGCGCTGCCGCCGAACGCCAGCTTCAAATCTGGCTGACGCCGCACGGGTTCCTGCTTGCCGCCGCGGAGAATCATGCGACCGCCAAAATGAAAACGAAAGACGGAACGAAAATCACGGAACTATCGTTCGCAATCGGCAAGAACAAAGTCAGGGGAGAAATCGACGGTCAGAACGCCGTGACGAAAGTGGATACCTGGATTCCCAATCCAGTGCTGGGAGATATGCTGGTGGAAACGACGTATTCTGACTACAAGACCTTCGTCGGAATGATGTTTCCGAGGCATATCGTCCAAAAGGAGGGCGGGTTTGCAACGCTGGACCTCACTATCACTGCCGCGCAGGCGAATGTGGAGGATGCGTCTCTCCAGGCGCCTGACGTAGTGAAGCAGGCGAAAGTGGCCCCTGTGCGCGTGGAGTCACAGAAACTGGCGGACGGCCTGTGGTGGCTGGGTGGGGGATCCCACAATAGTCTCCTGGTGGAATTCAAGGATTACGTGGCGGTGGTCGAGGCGCCCAATAACGAGGCCCGCTCCGAGGCGGTGATTGCGGAAGTGAAGCGACTGGTCCCGGATAAGCCCATCCAATATGTGATCAACACGCACCATCATTTCGATCACTCCGGCGGCCTGCGCACGTACGTAGCTGAGGGTGTAACGATCATCACCAACGAGGGAAACAAAGCATTCTACGAAAAGGCGTGGAGTCAGCCTCGTACCCTCGAACCGGACAAGCTTTCGCAGCATCCACGGAAGGCGATCTTCATTACCTACAAAGATAAATACGTACTGAGCGACGGCACGCACTCCATCGAGCTTTACAGAAACTTGGGCGACAACCACAACGAGTTCCTCACGCTTGTTTACCTGCCGAAAGAGAAACTTCTCATGGAGCCGGATGATTTCAATTCCGGCGGTCCCGGCAGCCCGCCGCTCGTCCCCATGGCCCAGGCCTTCTCAAATAATCTGCTCGATAATGTGGATAGAATGAAACTTGATGTCGTTACGCTTGCTCCCGTTCACGGACCCGTGATACCGATGGCTCAGATGCGGAAGGAATTAGGCAGGTGACTGGTGACTGGTGATTTGTGACTGGTGAAAAACCAACGGCCCGCCCTCCGCGGCCGGCGACATGGGTTAATCACCAGTCACCAGTCACTTCTTCATGATTTCCCTGGCTGTGAGCGCCGCCTGCTGCTGAATCTGCGGCGGCATGCCATCGACTCCGCGAGCGTAGCGATTCACCGACGGAAGATCGTCCTTCCCGCCGATCAAATACAGTGCGCGCAGGGATTCCCAGGCCATTTCGGGGCTGGGATCGACGAGCAGCATCTGGTGTCCTGCTTCCACCGCGGAATTGTCGGGTGAAGTCCACTCGGCGATGGTTCCGGGGACTTCCGAGCGGACTTCCGTTTTCTCTCCGGCAACCACAATGTGGGCCAGCAACGTTCCCGGATTGATCACGTCACCGGGCTTGAGCCGAATCTGCAAGGTCCCCGCGCGTGGCGCTGCCAGTGCGTACGGCGCGAGCATTCCCGCGATGATGTCGTGCCCAGCCGGATCGGCAAAGCGCACCAGTGACAACGCGGCGTTTCGTTTTACCATCGGGTTGGCATCCGCCAATTGCTTGAGAAGCGTGGCATGAAATTCCGTGGACTGATTATCCTGTCCCATCACCCAGGCGGCGGTCACGCGCAGTTCGTCGCTTCCCTGCTTTGCGTAGGTGATGACTTCGGGATACCAGGCCTTCGCGGATTCGCGGACTGCCGGGTTCGGGCTCATCATGCGGTCGGCGATCTGAGAGAGCGCGTGCTGCGCCCGGCGCGGATGCAAGGAGTCCGCGAAATAGGCTGCCAGGTCCGTGTCGGTAAGCGGCCGCGTGAATGTGGTCATGTACCAGAGCAGGAACGGCATCAGCACAAACGCGAAGGTGAGAACCAGAATGGCGATGAGCCATTTGCTGGCGACGGCCGATTTAGGGGGCGCCGCAATGGAATCTGCGGCATGTGGCACGCTGCTCATCTTTGCACTGCCAATTACGGCTTACGGCTCGCGGGAGGCACGATTGCGTTCAGGCGTAGATACACGGCCATCTGGCCGTAGATATCCTCCGCGTGAACCATCAGCGTCCAGAAGACCCGCGCCCGCGAAGACGGTCCGAGGAACGCCGGCGCGGCCATGGTCTGCATCATGCTCGCGTCCGTCTGTTCCCCGAGCAGCGTCGACCCATACTCATAGGTGTCGTCCATGGCCTTGATGATCTCGGCCTTCGATTTCAGAGTCTTCGGCGCGAAGGCGGGAGGCGTGGCCTTTCCGGCCACAACCTTCAGCAAGAAGAGGTTCACTTGCGCAATGTGCAGGACCTGCTCGCCGTAGCTGCGCTCCGCGGGCGAGGCCTTGAAGTCGAATTTGTCCTCAGGCATGGCGTCGGCAATCGTGGACATGGTCTTCCTCTGCTCTTCCCAATCTTTTTTGATCTCCGCCAGAATGCTCGCCTGCGACCCCGCCGCGGGCGCGGATTGAGCCTGCACCCTGCTACGCGCGGCAAAGCCGAAGACGAACCCCATTGCCAACGTACAGGCAACCACTTGAAGCGCGAATTTCATTTGATCCTCCATTAGAACGCCGGGCTTTCACAGCAGATGGAATCCTAAAATCACGATCTCCATATACTACCCTAACTTTCACGGGTTAGGCGCCGCGTAGACCTGGTAAAGCCAGATATAAACCAGCACGCCGGTCACGGACACATAGGCCCACATGGGCAACGTCCAACGCGCAATGCGCTTATGATCGGCGAACCTTCCCTTGAGCGCGCGGTACAACGAGATGATCACCATCGGCACGATGGCGATGGCCAGGATTGTATGCGACGTCAGCATGGTCAGGTACGCATAACGTGCCGCGCCGGTCCCGGGGAAATGCAGCACGCCCGCATGCAAGTGGTAATCGACGTAGGAAATCAGGAAGACGGTCGAGGTCGCGGTGGCCGCGAGCATGCACGCCTTGTGCGCCAGCACTCGTTTGCCGCGGATCATGACATAGCCGGTGGTGACCAGGACGGCGCTTGCGCCGTTGAGAATCGCGTTCCATGCCGGATGGGAAATCAAACGAGCACTTCCTTAGGTCTCAGGCGGATCGGATTACTTTGCCTTGGCGGCCGAGGGTTCTTCCTGTTTGTGTTTACCAAGCCAGCCCTGCTCCTTCGCCAGGAGGAGCAACAAAATAGCGGCGATCAGCGCCATCATCAGGCAAATGCCCAGCAGCAAAATGCCGTCCAGGTTGCCCAAAAGATCCCTGGATACGCCCGCGACTATCCCCAGAACGGAAAGCACGAGTACCACTGCGCACATTACCAGCAACTCGAGCGGTTTTTCTTGTTCGTCCATAGCCTCTCGCAGGCGTCCCGGCGGTGTAAAAAACTACCGGGCGAATTTGTCGTAGATGAGCAATCCCAACAGCACCGGCAGGTGAAGCACGGTTGCGTGCATGAGCCACTTGGCGCGAATGTTGCTCTTCGACGCCGCGGCCCACAAACAGACTTCCACAAGCATGATCCCCAAAACCAACGCGCCAAAAAAGTAGTGCGCTCCCGCAAGTCCGGTCATCGCCGGGAGCAGGCTCACGGGAACCAGCAGCGCAGCCGTCAGAAGAATTTCGCGGAAGGTCCGCTTCCCTTCGCGATCCCCCACCGAGACCATCCGGATTCCCGCCCGGCCATAATCTTCGCGGTACATCCAGGCGATGGCGTCAAAATGCGGGAATTGCCACAAGAACAAAACCGCGAAAAGAATCCAGGCGTCCAGAGTAATCGTTCCCCGCGCCGCAACCCAACCGATCAGGGGAGGCACAGCGCCGGGAAACGCTCCGACCATCGTCGCCAGCGTGGTCCGGCGCTTTAAGGGTGTGTAGACGCAAAGATAAGTAATGGAAGTCAGGATGCCGAGAAGAGTGGCCAGCGCGTTCGTCGCCAGTGCGAGATAAATCGTGCCGGCGGAAATCAGGCTCAGGCCGAACCACACGGCCTCACGAGGATTCAGTTGGCCGGACGGCAGCGGCCGGGACGCCGTTCGCCGCATCAGCCCGTCAGTGTCACGTTCGAGGTAATGGTTGAGAGCCGAGGTTCCCGCGGCAATCAGCGTCGTTCCGAACACAGTGTGCGCCATGCGCAGCCAATCGAGCGGCCCCTGCGTTCCAAGGGCATACCCTGCCACGGTGGTCATGACGACCAGGAACGAGACGTCAGGCTTGGTCAAAGCGAGATACAACGCGGGGCGACTAACTTCCGCCGTTGCGGTTCGCGTGGTTTCCATGGAATTTCTCATGTTCTATTGCGCAACCTGCGCCGTGACCGTCGCGGAATCCCGTACGGTGTTTCGAACTGCCAGCAATCGATAGCTGACAAGCGCCGTAACCAACGTTGCCGCCAGGACCAGGGCCCCGGTCACCGTGTGGACGACCGTCAGGGCCACCATGATGGCGATAGGCTGCGGGAAATGAGCCCCATAAAGCCGCGACCAGTACGCTCCCCCACCAAGCAGAAGCTGCACACCGATCAAGATGTGCAAAACCCGCGCACAATTTCGAAGGGGTGGCACGTCCGCATAGCGCCGCTTTAAAACCCCTGCCGTCATAAAGATGAGTATTGTAACAATGACGGCACCAATCAAGTGGGGAATAATTCCAAAACCTTTGTGGCGGAAGGCCGCGCCCAGAACCAGTTGCAAAAATACGGCCACCGCGGTCCAAACTACCAGGGACCGGACTCGCGGCGTGCCTTGATCCTCCGCCACGGTCGCTGCTCCCGTCCACCACGAGCCGGTAAACACGGAAATCGCTACGAGCGTCGAAAAGAACAGCTGCGCCAGAGTGGCATGCGCCGCTGAAACGGGCGGCGGTTGAAACATGCGAACGGTCATGCCTCCGAGGATTCCTTGCGCAATTACCCCGCCAAGGGCCGCCAGGCCCAGCCAGCGCATCCACGGTCGTTTTTCAGCCCTCCATAGCCAGGCCGCCAGAATTATCG
Organism: Terriglobia bacterium; assembly: GCA_963705015.1. Lineage (GTDB taxonomy): Bacteria > Acidobacteriota > Terriglobia > Acidiferrales > UBA7541 > Palsa-360. Next base: position 664,357 of record CAVPIN010000002.1, on the reverse strand, counting down.
TCAGAAAGCCAATACAAGAGGCAATTACCCGGTGCGTGAATTCATATCGAATGCCGCCCACCATGGGGGGAGTCAGCGAGCCGTAGGCCAGCGGCCAATCCGGTATGGAAAGGCCAGCATCGTTCGAAGTCACCAAGGCGCCGGCGATCAGAAGCAGAAACGTGCAGCACGCCGTGAATCCAGCGTATTTGTGAAGGCCTGGATTGGGTGCGTTTTCCATGGCGAAACAAAGGCGCCAGGGCGATCTATAAGGTCGCCCCGGCGGTCCTGATTTCCGAAGGGGGCTAGTTAGTCTCCAGCTGCCGCAGCCTTGAACGTGAAGGTTACGGTCTTGGTTTCTTTGGGGCCAATGGTGACCGTCTGATCGCTCGTCCCGTAGAGTTCGTGCCATGCCGTCAGCGTGTAGGTGCCCGGGGGAAGGCCCTTCAGATCGAAGGCCCCATCTTTCGCGGTTACCTGGAACATGGGATTGGGCAGGACAGCCATGTAGGCCTTCATCCAAGGGTGGACGTTGCACTTCACGGGAATCGCGATTTCCTCGCGTGCGAACGACTTCTCGATGGGCGCCGCTCCCGGGGGTTGCGATTCGTTCCATTCCCGGTTCAGCATGGGGATGGGGTGAATATTGTGCGTTGTCTGGTCATCATTCACGACTTCAATGTTCTGGCCAACCTGTAATCCGGCAACGTGCGGGTGATACTGGCAGCCCTGTTGTTCGAATTTCACCGGGGTGGTGGGAGCCGGGAAGGAATACCCTTCGAGGCCGGACTTCACATACACCACGACGTTGGCGAGTGCACCGTTGTCTCCGGTCACCACTTCTTCGCTCATTGCCGGGCTGGTACGCGCTTTCGAGCAGGCAGGTTCGGCCGCCATATTGATCGATTTCATCTTGGGGGCAGCGCCGTCGAGTTTCACAGAGCCGCTTACTTCCCCGGCGGTAGCGGCGTCGACCGTTTTTCCGGCAGGCGCGTTTGCTGCCGGAGCGGCGGTTTCGGATGATTCATTCTTGTTCCCACCGCAGCCGGTGAGCGCCAGAGCGAATACCCCGATTGCCAGTGAATACATTCCAAATTTGCTTTTGTTCACGAAAAATTTCCTCCTGTCGCAAGAATACCTGAATGATCAACCGATCCAGATTCTTCCTAATTCCCTGCACCACCGGATGACCGCCCCAAGAGGGAACGTTGCTCCTCCGGCGTCATTTGGAACATGTACCGAACGAGCAGGTCCGCGTGGTCTCCCGTGTATCCATGGAAGCTCGCGGGAAGCGGGCCCGCGAAGACCCAGTGATCGCCGTCCCGCTTGAACAGCCCGGAAGGCATCGCGGTTCCGGGTGCAATCAGTGCTGGATTAGTGATCCATCGCTCTGTCCAGGCCGGCTGCAGGCGGTCCTTGGCGAACAAGAAGTTGGGAGCAATGGCCGTCTTGTCATGCGCGGGGTCGCCGGTGGCATGGCATTTCAAGCAAGGCGCGGCCGTGCTGGTGAATAGTTGCCGGGCCATTTCTTTTTCAGCCGTCGTAATCGGCGGAATTTTTTCCGGGATAAAAGGCGTCGGCTGGCTGGACATCGCTTGAAAGAATAGCACCAACGAGCGAATTTCGTCGTCAGACAAAAAGAACGTGGGCATGCGCACTTGCAGGTAGGACCGCACGCCGTTGCGGTTGACATCCGTGGTGCTGAGCGACGGATTGGACAGGAATCCTTTGAGCCATTCCGGGTTGACGCGTGCGCCCTCGCTGGTCAGCACCGGGGGAAGGTTCTGCTTATTTTCTCCCTGGTACTGCGGCAATCCCATCAGCACGGACCGTTGGCCGATACCGATTTGATGGCAGCCGATACAATTATATTTCGTGACGATCCACCAGCCCTTTTGAATCGCCGCGCGCTGATCCGCAGGCTTGTACATATATTCCTGCGGCAACGAAGGATCGGTCGAGCCCAGCAGGAAGGTCGTCAGGGCATCGATGTCTTCCTTGGTCACGTTCGGCTTGGGCATGCGCAGCCGGTCCATGGGATCAGGTTTGTATTTTCCATGGTCGAAGACGGCCGGGTCGGTAAGCTTATTTTCGAAGAAACCCTTCAGGTCGTACCAAGCCCCGCGCGGCGATTTCTTGCCGTCGGGAAGTACGCCCAGCTTGGCGTCTTCGGTGTAGAGGGCGAAGTCCAAGCGCTCGATGGGCTTGCTGCCTTCATTGGTGAGTTCGGTGCCGATACGGCCTTCGTCTTCGAGACCGGAGATTTCATGGCAGCCTGCGCAGCCGTAGTGCTGGATCAGTTCCTTGCCGTGCTGCTTGAGTTTCGGATCGTCCATGAAGGGCGCCGGAGCGTAGCTGGCGTCGGCATGCTTCTGCGTAAGCAGGAAGCTGGCGATATCGCGGGCGTCCTCAACAGTCAGGCGAAGGCTGGGCATGACCGTGGGCTGTTGCACGACTAGCTCATGACCATCGTTCGGGCTTCGCGAATGATCCAGGTCGAAAACGAAAGGTAAATCGTGCTTGGCGTAATCCTCGGGGCCCAGGTCTTTCTTCTCGAACGGGGAATACGGGCGCGTCCTCGTGCGCGGGTTCAGGATCCAGCGAACCAGATAATCGTAATTGTCCTTCTCGCCGACTCTGGATAGATTGGCCGCGAAATCGCCGCCGACCAGGTTGGAGCCTTCCCCTATCGAATGGCAGGCCTCGCAACCACGCGCCTCGAACAATTCCTTCCCGTGCGCGGCGTTTCCTGGCGCTTGTTTGGGAAGCTCCGGACCGGTAATTGCCGATTGCCATATATAGGCAGAGATGGCTTGAATTTCGTCATCCTGCAGGCGGAACTGCGGCATTTTTGTGGTGGGCCGGAAATCGCGCGTGTGCCCGATCCAGTATGGAATCCATTCCTTGTGAATCTTCATCCGGACTTCTTTCAGGTCCGGACCCACCTTCTTGATTTCCTGCAGGAGATTATGCGAACGCTGGTCGAGTGATTCGATCTGCGCGTCTATTCCCGACATCGTGACGGTCAGGTTGGTGGCCTGCGTGTAATACTGGTTGGCCATCTGGTTGTCAGTGGCCGCGTCGCCCTTCTTGTTGAGCTGGGCGATCTGCAGGCGGTCATCCTGCTTCTGATTTTCCAGCTGCGAAATCGTCTGCTGGGCGCTCACAAGCTGCTCGTCCTGATTGTCAAACCCCTGGAAACGATGGCAACCGATGCAGCCCTTTTCGCGGTACAGGGACTTGGCCTTGTTCAAAACGGTGGCATGCTCGGTGACCATATCCGAAGCGTGGCACTGCTGGCAGCCTGCTTCCACATTTTCGGGGTAGTACAGCGGCCAGAGCCAGTGCTCGTAACGCCCGTGCCCCTTTTCCACCGTATCCAGCGCGCGCCCATTCCCTCCGTGACAAGGAGAACAGCCGAATTTCTCCAGGGGATGATATTTCATCATGTCCGGATCGGGATGGCTGGTATACGGCGCGTCGTTACTCTTGCCCAGACCGAGATCAGCTTTGGTCAGCGTCATGGTCACGGGCACAAGAAGCGGGTCTGTACCCAGGTGGCAGGATTGACAGCGATCCACAAGCCCAGCCCCGCCCAGGTTGTTGAGCGACGCTCCGGATGGGTTCACGTTCACCTGACGCAGCCGAATGTTGAGGTCCTTGATGCTCTGCCCCAGGGTGAACATGTCCTTCGACGCGAGGCCGGGGAGTTGTTCCTTAACATATTCGTTGAGTTTGTCCTGCATGTCTTTGGCAGGTTTGTCCACATCGCCGCGCTGCGCGACCAGTTTGGCTTTTGACGTCATGATCGACGTAAAGAGACTATTGAGATCGTCGTAGGTGTATTTCTTGAGCTCTACCTTGCCGCCCTCGACGGGCCAGAGCACATCGTATGTTTCCTTCTTAGCCTCAGTAAGCTCATCCAGCTTCGATTTTTTCGCGCTGGTATCCTTCTCGTCGATCTGCTCGAGTTGATAGGTGAGCGCACCGACCTTTCCGCGGGAAGTCTGGAAAGATTCGGTCATGGCAGTGCGCTGACGATCAAGCAGATCCACCTGTTGCCCGATCTGCTGGTCCATGGTTCGCGCAGCGTCCGTCGCGCCCTTTACATCGGCAAGAAGCTTCTGGTATTCCGGGGTGGAATAAAATTTCTGTTCGGCTGCCTTGCGCGCCGTGTATTGATCGCCCAGATATTTGGAATACACCCGGGAAAACTCGGCCTGGTAACCGCGCCAGGGGCGCAGACCGAAGAATTCATCGTAAAGCGACCAGGAAACGGTCAACATCAGAATAAATGCAGATATGAGCACAAGTCCGGCCATGGGCCGGCTTGTAACTGGATCATCAGGAGGAAGCTCAGGCACCCCGTGCCTCCTTCGCGTTTTGATTCTGCAGCATGGAGTAATATCCGGCTAAATACTGAACCACGGTGTCACCCAGATGTACTTGATGCGAAGCAGCAGCCGAAGCAGGATCTTGACCGGCAGGCTCAGCATCAGCACCAGAAATAATTCCGTCGTCACCATCTGCAGCAGGGTCATGCGCTTGAAAATCTTCCTGCTGAAATCTGTAAGCAGCAGCATGCGGTGCGATAGATACCCGGCAAACAGGAAATAAAGCCCCAGCGGGAAAAATCCGAAAATGATCCGAGCCAGGATCGGCGCATAGCTCGCGTTTGCGGCGGGCATCAGATGCACCAGCCACGAGCCGTTGATCCCGAAGACCTGATCCAGGTTCCGATTGACGGCGAATTCGACGCGTTGCGCATCCCATGTCTGCCCCGGCCAGAACCACATCCATCCGGGGCCACGGATGAATGTGCCGATCACAATCATCAACACCCACAGGCCGATGAAGCCAAACAGGAACGTCCAAATTGCAAATTTGCGTTGCTTGTATGTGTAATACCCGTTGCCCAGCGGATTGGCGTCTATATAGGGTATGACCATCAGGCCGACGATGATGAGCGTCGGCATGATTACCCCCGCGATCCACGGATCAAAATAGACGAGCATCTCCTGCAGGCCGAGGAAATACCACGGGGCTTTGGCAGGATTCATCGTGACGTTCGGATTGGATGGCTCCTCGAGCGGCGCGCTCAAGGTGATCGACCACACCATCAGTAGCGCGGTAACCAGAATGGCCGCGACAAGCTCGATGCGCATCAGGTAGGGCCAGGTGTGAACTTCCTTTTCCCACTTCGGATTCCAGGGCTCTGTCTTCCGGTACTCGGTCTTGGCTAACGCGGGGTCCGCGGAAAGCTTGTCGATCAGGCGATCATTCTCCAGTGCCTGCCGAAACGCATACCAGACATAGAACGGGACCAGGAACAATAGCGCCACGATTGGCACATTGTCCGGTGCGGAAGCGACCTCCCATATCTGGTGCCAATTCATATTGACCTCAAACTCCGTCCGTTAGTTTGTCCAAACTCTTGGTGCCGCTGCCCATCCAACAAAGCCATTGCAGGCTCATGGCAAGCCGCTGGGCCGCAAAATTACCGGCCGATGACCCTTCTCTTCCTTGATTTCCGATTCCAGCATCACCGGCGCGGGGCCGGAAATTCCACCGTCTTTACGCACGCGCCAGAAGTGCAAAGCCATAAAGATGCTGGCGATCAGCGGAATGGCGATGCAGTGCCAGATATAGGCGCGAAGCAGCGCGTTGGCATCGACAATGGATCCGCCCAGCAGCGCAAAACGCACATCATTATAAGGAGTCATTCCCAGTAGCGCGCCGAAGGGACCCTCGGTGCCTAACAAGGGCGTCGCGCGAGCCATGTTGGTTCCCACTGTTACGGCCCAGAAGCCCAACTGGTCGTCAGGAAGCAGGTATCCGGTAAAAGAAAGCAGCAACGTGAGAACCATCAGGAGAACGCCGATGCACCAGTTAAATTCGCGCGGGCGCTTGTAGGAGCCCGTAAGGAACACTCGGAACATGTGCAGCCAGACGGCGATGATCATCAAGTGCGCCGCCCAGCGGTGCATGTTGCGCAGCAGCTTGCCGAAGGGTACATCGTTTTCGAGATATAAAATGTCGCGGAAGGCCTGCACCTTGCTGGGGTGGTAATAGAACATCAGCAGGACGCCGGTGAAGGTCAAGACGATAAAAAGATAAAACGTGATGCCACCCATCCCCCATGTATATTTGTACTTTACGGCGTCGCGATTGACCTTCGCGGGATGCAGGTGGAAGAAGACGTTGGATAGAACCGAAAGGGCGCGGTTGCGGGAAGTCTCATCGTGTTTGACACGGAAAACGGACCGGAACAACTGGGACTTTTCGGGTTCTTTCAAACCCTCCAGTTCTTCCTTGCCCTTTTCCTTGAAGACTTCCTTGAGGTCTGTGACGTCCTGACGGACACGATCCAGCAATCCCGTGCCCTTCTTGTCGCCGTTTTCGTCGGCCATTCCCTTGCCCCCTCAGATTGTCGCAAACCCGGCGTTGCTGTAGCCTGCGTCTTCAGACGCGGGGTGTTTTCCGCCTAACGGTGCAAAACCCTCATCCCGACCCGGTCCGGACGAGCTACAGCAATAATTCCTTAGACCGGCAGATAGGCGCCCGGATCATTGAACTGGTTGACGCCGGCGCGCGGGTCATCCATGTACAGCTTGCTCGTATCCACGACCAGTTTTCCCGTGGGGTCGAGTTCCACGTGCGCTCGGTCCATGGGACGCGGCGCGGGCCCCTCGAAGTTCACGCCTTCGCTGTCGTAGCCGCTGCCGTGGCAGGGGCACTTGAACTTGTTCTCGGCGGCTTTCCATTCCGGCGTGCATCCCAGGTGCGTGCAGCGCGCGAAGATCACGAAAATCCTGTCCGGCTCGCGAATGATCCAAACGCGATTGGTCATCAGATAACGTTGGTCGATTCCCAGCGAGAAATCCGCAGGATACCCGATGTTAAAAATGGTGTTGGGCTCATACAGCGCCCGAGGAAAGAAGAACCGCAGGAACATCAGGAGGTTAATGCCCAGGTAGCCGTAGATCAGTCCCCAGATCACACGTCGGCGCATGGGGTCGGGGGCGTCCGGGTTCTCAGCTTTGCTTTTTGCCGCCGGTTTTGCTGCTGGCGGTGGCGCTGCTACGGTTGCCGTTGTTCCTCCGGCCTTCGGTGCTGGCGGTGCCGGGGTACTTCCGTCGACGGGGTCGGCCATGATTCCGCTAATCAACCTCTCGAAAGAAATTATGAATCGAGAAAATTAGTTATGCCTTGAACGACTCTTTTTATATTCCGTAAGCCCTTCGGTGTCAAGGCGAATTCCCATTGTCGTGAAATTTTTTGCGGCCTTGTTATTCGGTCAATTTGTGGATGTTCTAACATTAAGCGGCATCCTTACTAGTCCACGCCGGATTTAGTCCTGGCAAAGAAGGACTATTTTCCCGCTGACCTTGGAATTCTCGATCCATTCATTTGCCTGCGCCGCCTCTCGTAGCGGAAGCTGGGCCGCGATCACGGGCTGGAGTTTTCGTTTTGCCAGAAGATCATAAAGAATCGCCAGGTCTTGCCGCAACCAATCGGGGTGTCCCTTTCGCAAGCTGGTGATGTTAAACCACTCGCATCTTCGTCCATCAGGAACGGCCTGCAAAACTCCCATCAAGAGAAAACTGCCCGCGCCCGCAAGTTTTCCATGGACAACCGCTGTGGACGCCCCATAGCAAACGAGGATGCCGCCTTTGCGCAGGACGCGATAAGAGCGCCACCAATTCATTCCGCCAACGGCATCGAAGACGCAATCCACGCCATCGCCGGTCAATTCCCTGATGCGCTTGGTGAAATCCTCCGAATGATAATCAATGGGCATACCGCCAAATGATGAAATCAACCCGTGCTTTGATTTTGATGCCGTCGCGTACATGGTCAGCCCAGAGATGGCTCCCAATTGCAAAAGCGCCGTTCCAACGCCGCCCGCCGCACCGTGAATCAAAATCCGCGAAGATTTACTGGCGCGGGCTATGCGATGCAGCATCTGGTAGGCGGTCCCATAGTTCAGAATCATGCAAACCGCTTCGGCAGGATCAACCTCACTTGGAACGGGAACCAAGTATTCCTCAGGCACCACAACAAACTGGCTATAGCCCCCGCGAATAATCATGGCCCCGACGCGTTGCCCTTGGAGAAATGAAGACGATGCGCTACCTAATGCGTCGACGTCGCCGACGATGTCGTATCCAGGAGTAAAAGGGGGAGGCGGCGCGCCAGGGTAAAGCCCGTGACGCATCAATACGTCCGCAAACGAAACGCCTGCAGCCAAAACCTTTACGCGCACTTCCCCGGGGCCGGGTTCCGGCAGATCCTCTTCCACATATTTCAGGACTTCCGGGCCGCCCAGGGCGGTAATTACGACGCGGCCATTTTTGACGGAAGGCATAACCCGCTATGGCGCAGATTCACCGATGGATTGGAGAACCACATCGGCGAGGGCCGCGATAAATGTGGGAGAGTCTCCGACAGCGGGCATCATCTCAAATTGCGTGACACCAAGTTTGTGGGCCTGCTCGCGTGCTTCAATATTGATTTCGTGCAAGGTTTCGATGTGTTCAGTGACGAAGGCGATGGGAACGATCAAGAGATTCTTCTCACCCGCACCTGCCAGACGATCAATCGTTTCTACAAGCGAAGGGGAAAGCCATTTGCGGCGCCCAACCTTACTCTGGTAACTCAATGTATGGGGGTTTTTCCAAGCGCCGCGCTGCATCACGAGGCGTACTGTTTCCTCGACCTGCTCCGCGTAGGGGTCGCCGCGCTCGATCAAGCTCAATGGCAATCCGTGAGCGCTGAACAGGATGTGGGCGCGATCCGGATCGTCAAAATGAGTCAGCGTAAGAGAAATTCTTTCGGCGACGGATTGAATATAAAGCGGATGGTCGAAGAAATTTTCCACCGTGTGCGATCGCGGGGCGTTCCCGTTCCGATGATACAGCCGCTTCCATTCCTTTAGACTGCTGGACGTGGTGGCAAAGGAATATTGCGGATACATGGGCAGGAGCACGAGCTCGCTCGCGTTCCATGCATTCACTTCCGCAACGGCCGCCGCCGTAAGCGGGTTCCAATACCGCATGGCGATGAAGCATTTGGCGTCCAAGTGTGGGGCAAGGGCCGCTTCGAGCGCTCGTGCCTGCCGTTCGGTCAGCAGCCGGATGGGAGAGTGCCCGCCAATGGCATCGTAGTGTTCCCGCACCACACCGGCGCGGTTCCGCGCGATGTACCTTGCGAGTGGACGCCGCGCAAACCAAGCCCCGAAAAAGTCGATGATGTCCGGGTCACAAAATAAATTGTAGAGAAACGGTTCGACAGCGGAGGACGAATCCGGCCCGCCCAGTTGGAACAGTACGACGCCAACTTTTTTCTTTTCGGTCACGTAGCTCTCGCAGGATTTCGGAAGAGTGTTATTTCCCGTTTTGTTTTAGGTGGCGGATATCATTCTGTAAATCGGCCATCCGGCGGGCGACGGAAAAGAGATACCCGCAAAACACCAACCAGATCGCCACATATGCCGCCACCAGGAAGTTTAAATTCTTCATCAGCGTTTCTCCCTCAAACTGATTCTTGTTCCATCCAACGAAGCGCGAGCGTTCTGTTCCCTCGGGCTCGCGTGCGATTCAACCGCTGTTCCGCGACGTCTCCATGCGAAACGCATCGACTTCCGCGCGCAGGGCTTCCAGGCGATAGCGCACCCGGATCAACACGGCCATCACCGCGAGTGTAGCGACCCAGGTCAAGAATAGGACTCGCCACATGCGCGGATCGAGCGAACCACCATCGCCGATCACCGGCTGGGGGTGCTGCGTCCGAAACCACCAGATCGAAAAGTAGACCAGCGGGATGTCCAACGTCGCGAAAATTCCAAATACAGCCGCGACCATGGCCCTGCGCTCGGGTTCGTCCACCAGAGTCCGGAGCACGAGGTAACTCACGAACAAAACCCACAGGAGAAAGGAGGACGTCAGACGCGCATCCCATGTCCACCAGATTCCCCATACCGGCTTGGCCCAAATCGGCCCGGTGACCAGGACAATCGTAAAAAACGCCACGCCCACTTCGGCGGAAGCCACGCTCAGCCAGTCCCATTTCAAAGCGCGCGTGCGCAAGTACGCCACGCTGCCGATGAACACCAGGAAGAATGCCACGAAGCCGGTCCAGGCGCTGGACACGTGGAAGTAGAAAATGCGCTGGATGTCGCCCATGGTGGCCTCGGTAGGAGCCCAGATCAACGCCCCATAGCTGGCTCCCGCGAGCAGCATAAAGACACCCATGACCTGGGGCAATGAAATCGCCGCGCCAGACGTAGTTCGCGATCGAGATGCGCTTTCCATTTCACTCCTCCAACAGATATTCGCCGACCAGCCAGGCCGCCGTCAAAAATATTACGTCAAACGCGACGAGAAATGTTAACCATACACGAGGCAATTCCGGAGGATCGCGCAGAACTCCCGCCGTTGCTTCAGTGCTGGCGATCAGGACAGGTGCAAGCACGGGAAGCAAAAGGAGCGGCAAGAGCAATTCCCTCAGACGCGCCTGCGCCGACACAGCGGAAAATACAGTACCTGTCGTTGCCAGTCCGATCGTCCCCAGCGCCAGAATTAGAACCAGTTGCGGGAGGACCGGAAGGATGGCTGTGTTATAGAGAACCGCGAACACGGGCAGCAGGATGATCTCCACCAGGAGCAGGAACAAAAAATTTGCCGCCATCTTCCCCGCCAGAATACTGAACGGATCAATCGGGGCGAGGCGCAGAGCCGCTAGCGTGTCGTTGGTCTGCTCACGCAGAAAAGAGGGCTGCAGCATGAGCGACCCGGCAAACAGGAACGCAAGCCAAAGAAGGCCGGGGCCGAAGCGGCGCGATTCCGAGGAAGTCGGGTCGAACGTGAAGCTGAACAGTACGATGACGATCAACACAAAAACGATCGTGGTACCCAGCAATTCCCGCGAACGGAATTCGGTTCGCAACTCCTTGGCTAGAATTACTCCGGTGGCATGAGCCAGGCTCATTGCGAGTCCTCTTCCCCGTTGTCGCGGACCGCAGCCATCACCAGCACTTTGTTCGGATCTCCCCCGCTACCCGAGTCGTGCGTAACCTTGCCACCGTCCAGACGAATGGCGCGCGTCACCGAACCTTGCGTCTCATTGCGTCCGTGCGTGCTCATGACGATGGTGCATCCGGAGGCATGCAAACGCGAAAGTGTAGCGCCCAGCCATTGCTGGCCTTCGGGATCAAGGCCCGCAGCGGGCTCGTCGAGCAGGAGCAGCCCGGGAGACGCCAGCAGGGCGCGGGCGATCGCCAGGCGCTGGCGCATGCCGCGTGAAAAGGTTCGCGCCATGTCCCCCGCACGGCGGGAAAGGCCCACGGGCTCAAGGGCCTGCCGCGCGCGCGATTCGGGATCGGGGAGCTGAAACAGTTTGGCGAAGAAAACGAGATTTTCCTCTGCGGTCAGTTCGTCGTACACCAGCGTGTGATGCCCCACCATTCCGACGCGCTGCTTGACTTCGGTGGGCGATACCTCGGCGGCGCCGGAATAAAATGCAATGGTGCCCCGAGAAGGGCGCGAAAGCTGCGCGGCGATTTTAAGCAGCGTCGTTTTGCCCGATCCGTTGTGGCCTACCAGCGCGACACATTCCCCCGCGGCAATTTCCAGCGAAACGCCTCGCAAGGCCATGCGCATTCCGTAGCGCTTCTCGACATCGGTGAAGCTGATTCGCAATCCGCCGTTCGGGGGAGATGCAAGCGGTGTGGACACGCGCGACGGCTCAGCCCTGGACCAGATCGCGCAGCATTTGCTCCGCGTTACCGCGCTCCCGGGCATACTCCTCGTCAGAAATGGTTCCCGCCTGGCGGCGCAATTCAATGCGCAGCAGGGTGTCCTTGAGCGAGTCCAGATTCGCGTTGACTTCGTGATTGATTTTTTCGGCAAGCGCCGGCGGTGGGGCCACGGGCTTTGGCGGCGCCGCAGCTTTCGTCTGTGCCGCCTTCTGCGCCTTCCGTGCCTTCGCATTTGATAGCGGTGCTGGCACATTTACGACCGCGGGGACAGGCTGGCGCAGCAGCAAGCCCACCCCGACGGCAAAAATCGCCGCAAGGCCGCCAAGTAGAATCCATTTTTCGTCGTCCAGTCGCGCAGGAGCGGTCTGAATCGTTGCCGTTGAACTTGCGTCGCGGCCATTGACCTGGTCGGGTTGCGCGGCGGCGGCATCCGACGGAGGCGGCGCGGTGCCGGAGACGGCCACATCAAACGCCGTTCCCGCCTTCACGGATTCTTTGGTATAGACGGCAAATCCCTGCTCGGTGCCTGCCGGATCGAATCCAGTGCTGGAAACCGTCATGGTCGGGGGAATCACCAGCATGACGCGCTGCGCGTCGTAGGTTGAGCTCTCACGCAGGGAAGCATGATCTCCAGGATAAGGAAGGACGTAGGAAACGCGCACACCGTTTTGTCCGGGTTGAAACGCGTAGGCAATCGCGTACTTCCCTTTCCCTTTGTCGATCGTGCCTTGCCGGATGGGCATGCCCGAAGGGCCGAATGTGGAAACCTGGTCCAGCTCCGCGCCTTGTGGGATCGTGAATTCAAAATCGCCGTCCTGCTTGAAATATGCGGCCGGCGGTTTCGATTCGTTCACCAGGGAAAACTCCTCGCCCACCATGAGCTTGTCGCCATTGGGCTGAAACACGAGCAGCCGGAGGGGCATTTTCATTGCCGCGGCATTCGTGGTGGGCTCAAATACGGTGACATCGACCGTGCTCGTGCCGGGGGTAAGCGGCTGGTGAAAAAAGACGCCACGATACACCGCGCGTATGAGCATGGGGCCGCCACCGATCGCCGGGTTGTCGAAGGTAAAGCGTCCTTCCGCGTCGGTCTTGGTGCTCGCCACGGTCTGCATGCTTCCCTGGAGCTGGATTAGGAGTACATCCACGCCGGCAGCGGGTTTATTACCATTGGTGCCGTTGTGAACGACGCCGGAAGCCGTTCCCGCATGCGCAGCGGTTGCCGCAAGTGACAGAATCAATACAAACAGACCCTGAAGGAACCGATTCGCAATGAGACCAGTTTTCATAGACAAGTGTAATCCTCGAGTGCGCCCCGATGGACGCCTGCCAGCTCTGCCTCAACAGTTCTTGCGCGAGCGAGAGGGAGCACAGGCTTCCTTGAACACGCGATCCTGTCAGACGGAAAGGCTACGGACGAGAGATCTCGGAAACCGACGGATCGCGGCGCGGCAAAGGCGCCTGGTTTCCGGTCACATTCTCGATTTCAAGCAGCACCTGAGCTGCCTCGTTTTCCAGGGCATCCCGCATTTGCTCGTAATCCTGCTCCGCGTACTTCCCTGCCCGGTTTTCAAATTTCAAATCGCGCAGATTGTCATAGATCGTATCCCGGCGTTCCATCAATTGATCGAGTTGAGAACGATGCGGCGCCGAATCGCCCGGGTCCGGCTCGATCCAAAAGACGAAGGTCAACGCGGCCAGCGTGAGAACCACGCACGCCGAAAGCATCACGGCATCCTGCAGGACAATTGTTGCTAATAGCGGCGCCATGATCATAATTCATCCGTCTCGCGGTCCGCCTGGCGCCGTGCGCGTTCCCGTTGCGCGTTCAGGAGTTCGGTAGCCGCCGTCGCAGCAGCCGAAGGCCCCGTGGATGCCGCGGCAAGCCGGTCAATATCCCGCTGGCGCCACATGCGGATCAGAACCACGACGATGCCCAGCCCCAGGACAAATGCCGCTCCCGGGATGTACCAGGCGATGCTGTTAAATCCGTGCGAGGGCGGGGCGCTGAGCACCTTTTCCCCGTACTCTTGCACGAAATCCTGAACAATCAGGTCATCGGCCTCGCCCTTGGCTACATGGGCGTCCAGTTCCTTGAGCATGGGGCCGGAAGACGGGCAATTGATGTGGTTGCACTGCGTTAAAATCTGGCCGCACCCGCACATGCACATCAGCTTTTCGCCAAGAACCTTGGCGCGGTCAGACTTCTGCGCTTGCATACGCAGGGGGATCAAGGCCAATGCGATCCCTACGAATGAAGCAACAATCAATGCGAGACGGCGTCGTTTAGTCATTAAATAGGCGGGCTCCAAGTAGAGCCCGCACCCGATCTAACCAGGGCCTGAGTTATCCGGCAAGCGCGATCTGGCAGTAAAAGATGCGTGCGCTGGTTGCGGGCCTGCAGGAACTGGCTCCGAGGTCCTCGCAGCAGACATCACCATCACAGCCTGCCGGTTCGGCAATAGCGCAAGAATAGTTCCCAGCACCACGACGGCGCCACCCAGCCAGATCCACTTCACCAGTGGATTCAAATACGCATGAATCACGGGAAGATTCGTATCCGGGCTGGTGCCGGCGTAAACCACGTAGAGGTCTTCCCTGAGCGTCGAGGAAATAGCCACCATGGTCCCAGACTCTTGATTGGACGGATAGAAACGCCGTGTGGGATACAACATCATCACGGATTTCCCGCCCCGGTCCACATCAATCGTGGCGCGCTCGGCGGAGTAATTGGGCTCCTGCGTGGTATCGAAATTTTGCAGATGCAGCTTGTACGGTCCAATCGACATGACCGAGCCGGCCGACATATCCATCTGCTTGTCTTGATTGAATGCCTGTCCTGCAATGCCAATAAAAACCAGCACCATGCCGAAGTGGACGACGTATCCGCCATAGCGCCGCGTATTGCGCATGGTGAGCTGCCCTATGGCCGACAAAAAGTTTGCGCCTGTCCGCGCGGCGATGACGCGGGCTCCCCGGAAAAATTCGCCCCCAATCGTCAAAGTCACGAAGACCGAAAGGAGTAAACAAAGAACCACATAAAATCCGCGCAACCCAAGTGCTACGGAAATCGCCGCGACGGTGACGCCGCCCAGCAGCGGCCACCCAAAATTTTTCTTGATGCTTTCCGTTGAAGTCTTGCGCCACGCCAGAAGAGGCCCGACGCCGGTAAGAAACAACAGAAACATCGCAATGGGAAGGTTCACGAGGTTAAAGAACGGAGGCCCAACACTGATCTTCGATCCGCGAACCGCTTCGGAAAGTACCGGGAAGAGCGTGCCCGCCAGCACCGCGACGCAGGCAACCAGAAGAATCAGGTTGTTGAACAGGAAGCTCGACTCGCGCGATAGCATGGAGTCGAGTTGATTATCGCTGCGCAGGTAATCACGATTTTTGAGGAAAGCCGCGATGCACACCACCAGGATCAGCAGGAGGAAACTCCAAAACCAGTGGCCAATTTTGGATTCGGCGAAGGCGTGCACGGAATTCACCGCGCCGCTTCGCGTTAATGAGGTGCCCAGGATACATAACATGAAGGTGAGGAAAACGAGCCAGACATTCCAAACGCGCATCATGCCGCGTTTTTCCTGCATGATCACGGAATGCAAGAAGGCGGTGCCAGTCAGCCAGGGCATCAGTGATGCGTTCTCTACCGGGTCCCATCCCCAGTAGCCGCCCCAACCCAGCACGGCGTAGGCCCAGTGCGCGCCCAACAGAATTCCCGCCGACTGGAAGGCCCATGCAATCATTGTCCATTTGCGCGTCAGGTGAATCCATTTCTCGCCCGGATACCTCCCCAGCAGCGCAGCCAGCGCAAACGCAAATGGAATCGTGAATCCCGTGTAGCCGGTATACAGCGTCGGCGGATGAATGGCCATTTCCGGATATTGCAGTAGCGGGTTGAGCCCGCTCCCGTCCGCCATGGAAGCCAGGTGCATCACTCCGCCTGCACCGCTGCCCGTGAACACTTGAAAAGGGCTGGCCACAAAATTGTTTACCGTCAGGAAGAAGATTTGAACTCCGGCGAGGACCACTCCCACGTAGGGCATCAGTTCCGGATGCTTGCCCCGATACGTAAACAACACGGAAAACACGTAGATGGAAAGCAGGAAGCTCCAAAACAGCAGAGACCCTTCCTGGCCCGACCATAGCGCGGAGAATTTGTAGTACGGGGAAAGGTTTCGGTTGCTGTGCGCGGCGACGTACACCAACGAATAATTGTCGGTGAAAAAGGAATAGACCAGGCTGCCGGTCGCCATCCAGATGAGAACGCAAACGGCGAATCCCGCATTGCGCGCGGATTTGATCAGCAGGGGACGGCGGGTGATAATCGCAGCAATCCCGCCAGCGATCGCATACACAGCAAAGGCGAAGGCCAGCAACAACGCGTAAGAACCGAATAGATCCACTTTAGGTCCTCGATTCTATGTTCTTCAGCGACATTTTGCAGACTAACTGCTTCCCAGGCATTAGCCCGAGCAGCCCCCAATCAAAATTTTCGCCATGCTGGAACTGAACGTTGGTTCGTCCAGGCTCTAGCTCTTGCCAGTCGAGTAAGAATCAGCCGGAGCAGAACTCGGCTGCGCCGATCCTGGAGGAGCGGCTTCATATTTTGACGCGCATTTGGCCTGCAAGGTCTCGGCCACAAACGTTCCATTCGGTTGTACTTTGCCCTCAACCAGGCACTGTGCGCCGTCTTTGAACGTGTCGGGCAAAGGATCTGTTCCCACATAGCTGACGGGAAGAGCCTTGCCCTCCTCGACCAGGACAAAATCGATGCGCCCGGAATAATGTTGAATCGACCCGGCCTTCACATCTCCGCCTACACGGAGGCGCTGGTGCAGCGCCGTGCCGTTGAGTGTGGGAATCTCCGAAATCGTGTGGTAATACGTTTTGCTTTGCTCTGCCCCCACATAGGCCAGACAGGAAAGCGTCACGATGATAATCCCTGCGCCGATGGCGAATTTGACTTTGGTTTTCACGAGCTTCTCCCTATCGAGCGATTTCGCTAAGGCTGCTTAACTCGAATACTATCATATCCGGGGACAAGATGCTGGTCGGGTTGACCACTTCAATAGCCCTCCCCGGTCTGTGTCACTGAACTGGCCTTGGGCAAGTTAGCTAAGCTCATAGGTTGACCGTCCCGCAATATGAGAGGCCCCATGCCCGCCTTGTCGAGAATGCCAATCAGGGGGCTCAGGCCTTTATCCAAAATGACGATGTGTTTCGGTCTGTAATTGAATTGAATTCTACGGACAAGAGTTGACGTCAGGCGAGCGATCACCGCAGCCGCAGTGTCGGTTGTTGGCAGCGGACATTCGGACAAATACGCCAGGTAATACCCTCTCCGTTGAAATTCCATAAGTTGGGCGATGTCGCTTTCCTGCCGGGTCGCTCCCCGTTGCGACACTTCTTCGGGACCCGACACCCCGACGGCTTTCATAAAAGGTGCGAAAAACGACTGCGATTCTGGCGGTCTGTAGAAATCGTTCTGGAAACCAGGCAACGGAGAACCTGTTAAGAACAAGATGCTGATGTGCACTGGCCGAAACCGCGTGGCGAATTCGAGCCGGCCTAGACGCTCCGCGATGTGATCGGCAGAGGCTGGGAGCCCGCACCCATCACAGATGATCTCGCTAGGCTTGGCGACCATATACGGCAATCATATTATCGGAAATTATGACTTGAAGATAAGGGAAACCTGAAAAAACCGGACCGGGGAAAAGGTGAAGGGCGCGCCGTAATCGGGGACGGAGCGCCCTTTGATGCTCGAACGCCGCAGCCTGGGGGTTCCAGGGGTGGAAATCAGGCCACAGTTTTCAAGCAAACTGAAAATAACGTCCCATCGCATTCAACACGAGGGTCGATAAAAAGTTGCGTCCAAGATGGGAATTAAATTGAGGATCGAAAGGGGGAGGAAATGTAGCCGGAGACTAACGGACTCATCGTCCCAAAGTACTTACTTTTTAAGCTTTCTTTGCAGGCAATATTTCAGTTCTGGGCTGATCTCCGTGATTTCCATGCCTGCGCTCACCAGGAATTTGCAACTGAGAAGCTCGTGCGGCTGGTCATCGTCCACCAGTTTGCCCACCACGCGGCAATATTGACAATCCTGGTTCCAGCAGAAACGTCCGTAGGGGATCGTTTCCGGGCTGATATATTGAAAGCAGCGAAGGATCGTGTTCTTTTCCGGGACCTGGAATGTTTTCCCCAGAACCTTGATTTCCACCAGGCGTTCATACGGGCGAAATACCTGAGTCTGCCCATTCGCCCCTGCTATTTCAGGTGCCTGCGGTTCCGTTTGCTTTGACATGAACGACCCGTCTCCGTCATTCAAGACTAGACGAGATATCGCAGGTCAACAATGAAGATGCGTGGATATGGTGCGAAACCAGCAATGCTGTTTTGGAGCCGCGAGAGGAGAAGGACCAGTAGGCAAATCAAGTTCTTGCGGCTTCGAAGAACAGGCCCATGCGGCGGAATTTCTCATATCGCCGCTCGACTAAAACGGACGGCGCCAAAGACAGCAGATCGCGCAACGTGCGGTCCAGGACTTGATCCAGAAGCGCGGCGGAACCTTCATGATCGAGATGAGCCCCGCCTTCGGGCTCCGGAATGATTTCATCGATGATGCCGAGTTCGTTGAGGTCCCGCGCGGTGATCTTGAGGGCCTCGGCCGCGGTTTCCGCCTTGGCCGGATCACGCCAGAGAATCGATGCGCAGCCTTCCGGAGAAATGACCGAGTAAATGGAATTCTCGAGCATGTTGACACGATCTCCAACGGCGATCGCCAGCGCGCCGCCGGAACCGCCTTCTCCGGTGATGGTCACAACGATGGGCACCGGCAGTCGCGCCATTTCGCGGAGATTTCTGGCGATGGCTTCCGCCTGGCCGCGCTCCTCGGCGTCAATCCCGGGATAGGCCCCTGGCGTATCCACGAACGTAAATATGGGGCGTCCAAATTTGGCGGCGAGTTTCATTACGCGAAGTGCTTTGCGGTAGCCCTCGGGCTTTGCCTGACCGAAATTGAGGGCGACCCTTTGCTTGGTGTCTCTTCCCTTTTGCTGGCCGATCACCACTACGGGGCTCCCGTGGTAGCGGGCAAAGCCCGCAATCATCGCGGCATCCTCGCCGTAAGCCCTGTCGCCATGCAATTCGTGAAAGTCTTCGAATAAGAGCCGGACGTAATCCATCATGTAGGGACGTTGCGGATGGCGCGCCAGGAGGGCGCGCTGCCAGGCGCCGAGATGCTCGTAGAATTCGCGACGAAGAAGGGCGACTTCGCCGCGCAGACGTTCCAGATCGCCCTCCGGAATGCCGGGCCTTGCCATGCGCTGAAGGTCCGCGACTTCCCGCTCCAGTTTTTCGATCTCTTGCTTCCGTGTATGGCGTGTAATTTTCATTGAGGTAGCGATGGTTACCTGCGGGCGTCCAGTTGGACCGCGTTTTCTCCACACAACCTGCAAACTTCTCCGACCAGTTCCGGGTCGGGCCGCACACGCTGATCGGCGCGCAGGGTGGCCTTCGCTCCTTCAGGAGATATCAAATCGAAGGACACGGCGCAGGAGCCCGGTTTGGCTGCAAACAGTTTCTTCAATTCATCAAGAACCTGGGCATCTACCGCAGCCAATTCCACGCGAACGTGCATCATGCTCGGGGGACGCTGGCCGATATCTTCGAGGCGCCGGGCATCCATCACGGCAAGCCGCGTTCCAGCTTCCTCCACGTTGACGCGCCCTTTCAGCAGAAGCGGGGCGTTACTTTTAAACACGGTTTCGAGGCGCGCGAACGATTCGGGGAAAGCCAGAACTTCCAGCACGCCGGTCATGTCCTGCAAAGTGAGAATTCCCCAGCGTTCCCCCTTGCGCGAGCGCATGCTGCGCATGGCGATGACGATTCCGGCAACGGTGATCTCTTCCCCGTTCCGCCGTCCCTCGACCGCGGCAAGGTCGATGGCGCCGAGTTCCGCAAGCTTCGCAGCGTACTTTGCAAGAGGATGGCCGGAAATGTAGAAGCCCACGGTGGAGAATTCCGAGGCGAGCATCTCGTGCTCGGGCCACTCTTCGAGGTCCGGCAGCGGTTCATCCGCGGGGGCGGCAGCGGCAGAGGTTCCTCCGAACAGGCCATGCTGGCCGCTCGTGCGCTCTCGTTGCAGCCGCTGGGCGCGCTCCAAGGTGCGATCGATGACGGCAAACATTTGCGACCTGCGAGCGCCGAGCGTGTCCATGGCGCCGGCTTTGATCAGGCTTTCGAGTACACGCTTGTTGAGCAGACGCGTGTCGATGTGATCGACAAACTGGTAGACCGAATGGAATCGTCCGAGCTCTGCGCGCGCCTCCAGAATCCCCTTCACCGTGTTTTCGCCGACGTTCTTGATGGCTTGCAATCCGAAACGAATGGCTTCCCCGACAGGCGTGAAATTGAGGGCGCTCGAATTTACGTCCGGAGGAAGGACGGTGATCCCGATCCCCCGGGCCTCATTGATATATTTCACGACTTTTTCGGTGTTGCCGGTTTCCGAAGTGAGCAACGCGGCCATGAACTCGACCGGATAGTGCGTCTTGAGGTAGGCGGTCTGATAGGCGAGCAGCGCGTACGCGCAGGAGTGCGATTTATTAAACCCATAGCCGGCGAATTCCGCCATGAGGTCGAAAATCTTTTCCGCCTTTTTCGCGGGGACTTTTCGCGCGGCGCATCCGACCAGGAATTTCTCACGCTGGGCTGCCATTTCCTCGCGATTTTTTTTGCCCATGGCGCGGCGCAAGATATCAGCTTCGCCAAGCGAGAAGCCGGGCAGGCGATTGGCTATCTGCATGACCTGTTCCTGATAGAGGATTACGCCGTAGGTTTCTTCCAGGATCTCTTTCAGTTCGGGAAGATCATAGGTGACCTTCTTCTTGCCCTGTTTCCGGTTGATGAAGTCGTCGATCATTCCGCCCTGAATCGGGCCGGGGCGGTACAAAGCGTTGAGCGCGGTGAGGTCTTCGAGGCGCGTGGGTTGGTAGCGGCGCAGGATGTCGCGCATGCCGTGCGACTCAAATTGAAAGATGGCCGTGGTTTCTCCGCGTGCGAAGAGCTTGTAGGTAGCTTCATCATCGAGCGGCAGCGTTCCCAGGTCCACGTGGACGCCACGATTCTGTTCCACCATGCGCACAGCGTCATCGAGCACGGTGAGGGTCGTCAAACCCAGGAAATCCATTTTCAACAGGCCGATGTGCTCGAGGCCCTTCATGTCGTACTGCGTCGTGATTTCATCCCGGTTTGACTTGTACAAGGGGACAATATTGGTGAGGGGTTCGGGAGAAATCACCACGCCTGCCGCGTGCGTGGAGGCGTGCCGCGCAAGGCCCTCGAGTCGCTTGGCGACTTCCATCATGTCGACATAGCGTTTGTCGCTCTCGATCTGGCTGCGGAGTTGCGGGGCCTGCTTGAGGGCTTCGTCGAGCGTGATATTGAGCTGATTGGGAATCAGTTTGGCGATACGGTCCACTTCCCCGTAGGGCAAATCCATGGCCCGTCCGACATCCTTGATCGCCGCCTTGGCCGCCATGGTCCCGAACGTGATGATCTGGGCGACGTTCGAGCGGCCATATTTCCCGGTGACGTATTCGATCACGTCGCCGCGCCGCCGCATGCAGAAGTCGATATCGATATCGGGCATGGAGACGCGTTCCGGATTGAGGAAGCGCTCGAACAGCAAGTCATATTGCAGCGGATCGACATCCGTAATTTGCAGCGCGTAGCTGACCAGGCTGCCTGCCGCCGAGCCTCGCCCCGGACCCACGGGAATTCCCTGCGATCTGGCGTAGCGGATGAAATCCCACACGATCAGGAAATATCCGGCGTAGCGCATTTGCTTGATCATGCGAATTTCATTGGTCAAACGCGTTTCATACTCCGCCAACGTCTTTCGCAGTAGGCCACTCTTCGCGCGCGCTTCGAGAATCGGAACACGCCTTGCAAAACCTTCCCGCACGACGGCTTCAAAATAGGAGTCAACCGTTTGGCCCTCAGGAACCTGAAAATCGGGGAAGGAATTCCGGACGGCTTCGATTTTGACGTTGCAGCGTTCGGCAATCGCCACGGTACGCTCGAGCGCTTCGGGAATTTCGCCGAACACGCGGGCCATTTCTTCGGCGGTTTTGAAGAAGAACTGATCGGTGGCAAACTTCATGCGGTGCGTGTCGCTCATGGTCTTGCCGGTTTGAATGCAGAGCAGCACTTCCTGGGCGCGGGCGTCGGCGTGGGTCAGGTAGTGGCAATCGTTGGTTGCGACCAGGGGAATGCCTGTTTCTTTCGAGAGGCTTACGATATGCGGATTGACGCGCTTCTCGATGTCCAGGCCCTGATCCTGAATTTCGAGAAAGAAGTTCCCCTTGCCGAAAATGTCGCGCAGGCGGTAGGCCGCCTCACGCGCCTGGTCCGGCCGTTCTTCCACCAGATGTTCGGTCACGGCCCCGCGCAGGCAGGCGGACAGGGCGATCAAGCCACTGCTGTGCTTGGCGAGAAGGTCGTAGTCGATTCTTGGCCGGTAGTAGAAGCCTTCGAGGTACCCGGCGGATACGAGCTGGATCAGGTTGCGATAGCCTTCCGCATTTTCGCAAAGCAGAACAAGGTGGTTGGTGCCGCGCTGTCCCGGCTCGACCTGCGCGCCCGAGCTCCCATTCCCGGTTTCCCGCTGGGAGGACTCGCCGCGGTCGTGCCGGCTTCCCTTGGCGACATATACCTCGCAGCCGATGATGGGCTTGACGCCGCGAGTCTTGGCTGCCTGGTAGAAAGATTCCGCAGCGAACAAGTTGCCATGATCGGTAACGGCCACAGCCGGCATTTGCCGGCGGGCTGCTTCGTCGACAACTTCTTCCAGATCGCAGGCCCCATCGAGAAGGCTGTAATCCGTATGGAGATGTAGGTGAACGAATCTGGGAGTTCCCATGCCGGATTCTATTCTAGTCGCGCGCGAGGATTTTAGCTACGGCGCGATTTGGCAACTCACGGGTGGATGTTAACTCAGCTTGAAATGTGCCCATCCCTCCCGAAACAAATGGGACAGTTCAGCGAGAATGTTTACCCAGAATTCTTCAAGTGAAGGGTTCCCCGTGAATGGAACGGCCTCTTGTACCTACAAAACCATGTGAGCTGATTCGGTACTGAGGATCACGTCAAAAGCCCCGCCCTTCAACGACTAAGGACGGGGCACCCTCAAATTCCAAATCAAAGGCCGGGCCACCTGCCAGTCCGCACCGCTCCACCGCTTGATTACCGGGTTGCTCTGGATTAGAGTTGCAACCCCGTAAAGAATTTTGTCTCCGGTGTCCTGGGCCTCTTTGTTGGGCACGTCAGGAACTCTGTTGCCAGGGAATCGCAAGGGAGGATGGGGCACGAGGTCACCTGCTAGGCCAAAACGATGATGACTCGCAATATCACGATCATGGTGCTCATAGCAGGTATCGTTCTTGGCGCTGCAGCTACAGAGGGCTTTAACGTCTATCGCCAGTCCCATGCCAGCCAGATTTTCCAAGAACGAGCGCGCTGCAAGGCTGCTGCTGACGCCTATGTCAAAGAGAATAGTACCGACAGTACCGATCTGGAAGGAAGACATCAGGGGTTCTTTGTGATGCTGGACCAGGCGGATTACAGCCCTGCCCGAAATAGCTGTGTCGCTGAATTGGAAACGTTCGCCTATGCTGCCCCGCGATCCGGATTCGACATTTTAAGCGTACAGGACCTGCTTTCGGGAGAGACTCTGTTCTCCGAGAACTGCCCTGGAGACTGTGAGGTACTGAAGTCGATGTTGGTCGAGCCCGCATTCGATTACGTTATGAACAACGCCTCTATACCCCTTGAGCAAGAAGAGGCGTGGGTTAAGAAAAAAGAGGCGTTCGAAGAGGCTGAGCGAAAATGGGAGGCCGTAAAGCCGGTACCGTCGTCGAAATCTCCACCCAAATCGGCAACCCCTTCCAGGCGGTAGAATTGCTCAAGATTCGGCTAGCTGTGGTCCGCCCACTTAGGTAAAATCAAGGGTAATCAGGGACATTTAGTTCATATTTTATTAAATATTCCGCCAAGGCTTGAACAACCTTAAGGTCTTCAGACAAACGACGTAGATGCGTGAGATCGTCCGGATCAATCAATGGGTCTGAGAATGCATGTGCAACAGCGCAGCGACCTGATTCGAATAGATATGCAGCGACATCCGACTCAGCATTTGACAGAGCCAGGAGTCGGTCTTTCAGGTAGCTCTCCAGTAGGAGTGGCAGGGTCGCTTTGATCCAAGCCTTTTGAGCAGGCCCATCCTTGTAACGGATGTTAATAATCTTAAAAAAACCAAGAAACTTGTATGGAATGCTGTTGACGGACATTGCCTCACGGTAGAGGGCTACGGCAAGTTGTTGCCTTGGGTCGAGGAGAGGATTCCATCGAATCAGGAAATCACGATTAATGCTTCGCGCGAGACTCATCTTAGGAACAGCACAAGGCACTGTATTCCCAGACCAGCCATAATTGTTTTGAAGGGATTGCTTGTCGGCCCAAGATACCACGCTCAGAAAACGGTTCACCGTGGTCATTTCGTCCAGGTTGTCGTTACTGTGCGCTTCGAGATGTATGGAGGCGGAATGTACGCTTGTCTGGGGCATGAGAATAAACCTTGTGGTGCCAAATCTGACCTCAATTTGAGAGTCTGGCCAACCACATTCGCCCGAAACACCAAGATTCATCCACCGGGTCATAGCTCTCCTTCGGCGGTACTCAGATTTGACCAACCAAAGAATAACTGGCGGGTGGCACACCCTTTCCCTGTTTTTCTTCTTGACGACGGCGCATGGCTGGATCATACCACTTCGGTACGTCAACCTTGAGAGACTGGTTAGCCTTTTCGGCTGGCCGAACCTTTCGATTTTAAAGGGTCGGGGTTTGGTGTCTACACTACTGAATTACGGACAAGTCCCTCTTGTTAACATCGCGAGTTGCGTGGAGTTGACTCTAAACCCGGACCCTTAAAAACCAAAGGGTCCGGCACCCGAAAATTCCAAATCGCTCAAAGCCTGGCGCACCCGGCGTAAAATAGCGGCTGCGGTTTGCGACGGGCGATTTTGCAACCTGCTGCCCTCTCCCAAACGAAACAACCGCCTACTTTTTCTTGCCATGCGATTTTTTCTTTTGACTGCCCTTTGGAGAGGCTTTCGCAGGGGCATGGCCCGCAGGGGATTTACGCGGAGGCTCCTTTCCGGACGCTGCGTGCGGCGCAGGCGCGGCCCCCTTGGGCCGAGCGGCTTCTCCCGCAGCAGTTGCTTCCGGAGCCGCCCCGGCGTCGCCCTTCTTCTTCGGCTTCTCCGGTTTCTTTTTTTCTTCCACTTTCTTCGGCGGCTCTTTGATGCCTGACAGTTTCCGCAAAATCTTCACGTGATCTTCCGGTTTGCGCCCGCGCCCCAGCAGTTGCAGCTGGAAAAAATCCTCCAGGACCTTGTCGAACTTCGGCCCATGCTCGAGTCCCAGATTCTCCAGCTCGACGGCGACGCCGGGAAGACCCTGGCGAAGGGGCTTCCACTTATTCAGAAAGCTTTTGATCTTGCCAACGGCCTTTCCATTCGAGGATTCCGCCAGGATGTAGCCGAGAAAATCGAGCGGCGTCTTCTCCAGAAATGCATAGGCATCGCGCACCGATGCCGTCTTGGGTCCCGACAGCAGTTTCACGACCTTTTGAGAGTCCTCTTCGAGGTTGTCCACGGCGCGCTGCTCCGCCGCTCGCAAAGACATGTGGCTTAGCACGGTAGTTCGTTCACGGTCCTTGAGTCGGCCCAGGATGGCCGCGGTGACCGGGGCGAATAGCCTGGGACGGAATCCCGCGGCCACCAAGTCTTCGCGGACGCGGGTAACCCGGTTAATCGCGTCGTAATCGGGGTGACGCTTAGCAAGCAGCGGGTGCAGCGCTTCGAGTAGACCTTCCGATTCCCACGCTTTCAGGACGGCCACCGGTTTTTCTTCGCGCGCCAGTTGCCGAAGTTCAGCTCCCGCGTCTTCCTGCGGGATGGTCTCTTGCAATTTGCGTTCCAGGGCCAGGCGGAACGACTCGGCGGTGCGGGAATCCATCTTGAATCCCATGCGCGCCGCATAGCGCAACACACGCAGCAGACGGGCGGGTTGGTTGGTGAAGCTATGAATCGATAACGCGCGAATTTCTCGACGCTCCAGATCGGCAAGCCCATTGGTGGGGTCGAGCAGAAGGCCTCTGGAATTCGTATTCAGGGAAATCGCAATGGCGTTAATGGAAAAATCGCGGCGCTTCAAATCTTCCATGACGGTCGAAAAGCGGATGTCGGGCTTCGCTCCCGGACGCGCGTAGACATCGTCACGCGCTGCGGAGATGCTGGCGTCCACTTCTCCCGCGAGAATCAGTTCCACGGATTGCAGGGCGTCGTCCTCGTGGGTGACCTGCGCTCCGCCCTTGACGAGTTCGCGCACGATCCGGGATGGATTTCCCTCGACCGTAAAATCCAAGTCCCGGATGGGCATTCCGGTAATCATGTCGCGCACGGCTCCGCCGGCGAGATAGAGATTGGATTCGTAAATAAGCGCAAGTTCCTGGATGCGAACCAGTGCCGCATGTTGTTCAGCGGAGAGCCGGCTTTCGAGCTGGTACATGTAGTCGGGCATGCGTTTCCTGTCCTAGGTCGAAAGCGCGGCTGGCATCCTCGCGCCCCGTACCCAATCGAATTTTTGTTGCCACGGAACAATCACCGTGGGGATTGCCGGCCTTCACGCGCGCGGGTGGTGCGCCTTGTAGACTTGCTTCAAGCGCTCCTCGACCACATGCGTGTAAATCTGAGTGGTGGAAATATCCGCGTGGCCCAGCATTAATTGGACCGAACGCAGGTCCGCGCCCCTTTCGAGCAGGTGCGTGGCAAAACTGTGACGCAGTTTATGTGGAGTCAGGCGCCCACGCAAACCCAACTTCACCCCGTAATCGTGCATGATCTTCCAGATGGTAATACGGCTCAGTCTCCGCCCGATTCGCGTCAGAAACAGAATCTGGTTGTGCGGCGGCGGACTGCCGGGCCGCGCAAACTTCGGGCGCGAGCCGGCAAGATATTGCTCAACAGCCGCTATCGCCTTGCGCCCGATGGGAACCAGGCGTTCCTTATTTCCCTTTCCAATGCAACGGACGCATCCAATGCGCATATCCACATCGGAAAGGCGCAGATTGAGCAATTCGGATACGCGCAATCCGGAGGAATATAGCACTTCCAGCATGGCACGGTCGCGCAAACCGACCGAAGTCGAAAGATCGGGAGCCGCCAGGATCCGGTCGATTTCATCGACGCGCAGGTACGTCGGCAAACTTTTCCGGGTTTTCGGAGATTCCAGATTCTCCGTAGGATCCAGGGGCACCAACTCTTCCATCATGGCAAATTTAAACAGGCTGCGCAGGGAGACCAGGTGCCGCGCCACGGACCTGCTATCCAGCTTCTCCTTGTACAGGCTGGAAAGAAAATCGATTATGTCTTCACGGTTGACCTGTTCAATGCTCTGCTTGTGGCGCTTGGCAAGAAAGGCATTGAATTTCCTGAGATCACGGCCATAGGCGAGGATCGTATTATGGGCCAGGCCCTTTTCCACGCGCAGGTAACTCAGAAAAACATGTATGGTCGCGTCCATCATGGCTGACCGGTCCATCCGGTCTTCCCCGCCGCTGGGCCCCGATGGAAGGCAATCCCGTACACTTCGCTGATCTCGTCACAACGGAACACCCAGGCGAGTCCGAGATAGGCCAGCGTGGCGGAGAGAATCAACGCAATAAATACCAGCAGACGAGTGAAAAAGTGGGGAATCGAATCAAATTGCGAGTACTGCAAAGCGGTCCAGCAAATGCCCCCCATCACGGCGGCGCAGGCTGCGATTTTCCCCACCGACGTCAGGATGTCCAGTGTTCCCAGGCGCCCGAACCGCAAGCGGAAGATGATGAAAAGAATGGCGACGTTGAAATATGCTGCCAGCGCGCTGGCCAGGGCTGGTCCGCCATTCTTCAGTTTTGGAAAAAAATAGAATAGAAAAATCATATTTAATAAGACGTTTGCGATCATGGTGATCGCGGCCACACGCACTGGAGTTCGCGTATCCTGCGTCGCATAAAAAGCGGGCACGACCAATTTCACAGCCGCAAAAGCCGGCAAGCCAACGGAATAATACAGCAGGGCCCGGGCTGTTAATCGCGTGGATTCCGCGACGAATAATCCATGCTGAAAAAGTACCTGCACGATCGGCTCCCGCAGGATGACCAGGCCGACGGTAGCCGGGATAGTAATAAAAGACACAATGCGCAGCGAAAACACAAATGTTTTCTTCAATTCTTCATAATTCCCCGCGGCCGCCTGATGCGACATCAAGGGAAGCGCCGCGGTGGCCACCGCGATCGCGTAGCCGCCCAGGACCAGTTCGGTTACGCGGTCCGCGACGTAGAGGGATACCAGGCTCCCTTCCGGCATTACCTTGGCATTCGCAAAAATCGTATCCACCAACAAGTTAATCTGGGCCACACCCATGCCGATAAAGCCCGGCACCATCAGGCGGGCTACGCGCCTTACCCCCGGATCCGAAAACGAGATGCCGAATTGAAAGTTCATCCCCCGGCGCACCAGTTGCGGGACCTGGAGGAAGAATTGGAATATCCCTCCCACCAGGACGCCAACCGCCAGAGCCGCCGCCGGACTTGAGAAATATCTCCAGACAGCCGCTGTCGAGAAAACGATGAATGAAATATTGAGCAAGATGGGCGTAGCAGCAGGCAATCCAAAAATGTGAAAACAGTTCAAGATGGCTATGGCCAACGCCGCCATGCCGATAAACAGAATATAGGGAAACATCAGGCGGTTGAGATAGACCGCTTCGATTTGAACCTGATTTTTTCCGAACATTGAAAACAAGCGGACCGTCAACGGCGAGAAAACCACGCCTACGATCGTGAGGGCCGCCAGAAGAACAGAAAACGTCCAGAACAATCGATTTGCGAACGTCCAGGTTTCCTCGCGCGTGCGATTGCGCATGTAATCGGTGAACACGGGGATGAAAGCAGCGGTCATCGATCCTTCCCCGACCAGGCGACGAAGAACGTTGGGGATGCGATAGGCCAGGACGAACGAATCGGCGATGCCCGTGGTTCCCAGCAGAAGGGTTAAGCGCTGGTCACGGACGTATCCGAGTATTCGACTGGCAACCGTGATGATGCTGATGATGGAAGCAGATTTGAGGATCTGCTTCTTGTGGGTCAGAATGTGGGTCAAAAGATCGAGGCCCCCAGTCTCAGCCTCTGTCTAAACCTATGAAAAGTAAACACTTGACACAAAATCCGCGCTTAACATAACATAGAATACGTTGGCTCGCAAGCCCTGTACCGTGTCTACTTCCGCGAAACTCCGCGTCCAATCATCCACACATAAGAAGGTCGTCGTGTTGCTGCTTGACCGAACCCGGCACAAAGGATACCTGAATCCCGGGAAATTGGGTGAAGCCGATGGTTTGGATTTGCTTACACCCGAAGGTGAACATCATCCGTTTGCCCTCAAGGACGTGAAAAGCATTTATTTTGTGCGTGATTTTACCGAAAATTTCGAGCCCGAACGCAAAGCGTTCCTCTCCCGGCCAAAGCTCGATGGATTATGGGTGCGCCTCAAGTTCCGGGACAACGACAGCATCGAAGGCGTTGTGCCGAACGATCTGCTCTCTTTGCTTGACCGTGGCGTCCAAATCACGCCGCCCGATCTGCATGGCACGACCCTTAGAATCTTCATTCCGCGCACGGCCCTCTTGGAAATGACTGTGCTCGGTGTTGTGGGAATTGCCCGCCGCAAACCAGCCGTGCCGCCACAACCGAGTCTATTCACCGAATGACCTGGGTCTCCCCGCCTTGGCGATCCCCTGGAATGCCCTACGACTTTAGCCTGGGAAAGAGGCGTTCGGCATTTCCCCGATTGATTGCCTTCCAATCATCAGCCGAAAATCCCGGATAGGCTTCGAGACCTGGGTTCGTCAGGGAATATTTCTGGACCGGGACGTCGCTCCCATACACGATTTGTGTCGTGGGGACAGTATCCTTCAGTGCGTCCAGGATAGATGGATGATTGGCTTTCGCGGTATCGAAGTACAGTCTTCGTAGCTCGTATTCGACGCCATTGGGGGCTCGATCGGCGAATTTGGCAGGGAAAGCGTCGGTGAGGCGAGGCCACAGCACGGTGAAGGCTCCGCCCGCATGAGAAAAAATGTATTTTACGTCCCGGCATCGCGCGAGCGTGCCACCCATCAGAAGGCTGCTTATCGTACTGGCCGTTTCCACGTCGAACTGAAAATCCATGGTCCCGCAGCAAGTGCTGGAGGTCATGGGGTGGAAAAATACCACTGTCTTGCGGCGATTTAGCTCATCGAATACTGCGGCAAAAGCCGGGTCGCCCGGCCACTTATCTCCGTATACATTCCACAGAGCAATGCCGTCCGCCTTCAGCGTATCAAACAAGTAGGCAATCTCCTTCAGACTCCCGTCCTGATCGGGAAAAGGCAGTGATGCCAGCAGACCGAAGCGCGCAGGATTATCTCTCACCACCTGCGCACCGAATTCGTTGTTCTGACGCGCCAGACTGCGCGCTCGTTCGCTGCGGTCATTGAGCGAATCCCCCGCCACGCCCTGCGTCAGCGACAACATCGCAGTGGCCACGCCGTTCTGGTCCATGACGTCGAGCGAAACGGAAGGCTTCCAGGGCTCAGTGGAGGTTGAGGTCCGCGGGCCGCGGATTGCCTCCATGGCCTTGACGTAGAACGGCGGAATCATATGGTGATGCACGTCGATCCGGCCGAGCGCATTGCGGTTCGTTTGTGCGAGCAAGCCACTTCCGGGCAGGAGCGCGCCTGCTCCCGCCACCGCGAGAGTCCTTAGGAACTCGCGACGCGACGCGTCCGCGGTGCATGGAGCAGTGTAATTCTGACGGAGCAAATTCAAGTCGTAGTTGCGCTCAAAGGTGCCGCGTTTCATTAAACACCTCCGTTGAAGCGTGCGATGGCCTTCTGGTGCGTTGCCGCATACGCTACCACGTTTCCCTCCCAGCGACCATCGCTGCCCGCAACGTGGCATCTCCGCAATCGCTTCAATGCGCACTAAGTCCTAAACCGGAATCCGGAATGTTGTAGAGTTGATGATTCACCGTGGGGGTGTTTGCAACCTGCCCCAGAATTGATTCAAGGAGATCGAGACATGAAACTTGGAGAACTGGCATCGCAGCTGGGTTGCACACTCGAAGGCGACGCGCAGATAGAAATCCACGGCGTGGCAGGCATCGAGGACGCCCGCTCCGGGGAGGTCACTTTTCTGTCCAATCCACGATATTCCCGTGAACTCGCCACCACGCGCGCCTCGGC
Organism: Terriglobia bacterium; assembly: GCA_963705015.1. Taxonomy (GTDB): domain Bacteria; phylum Acidobacteriota; class Terriglobia; order Acidiferrales; family UBA7541; genus Palsa-360. Next base: position 633,222 of record CAVPIN010000002.1, on the reverse strand, counting down.
TGTACTCGTCGAGAAGAAAATCGTCATCGAGCGCGATCCGGGTCAGCCTCCACTGTCGGCCCTGCGCTCCGGAAATCCATATCTCGATTTCGCGCGCACCATTGAGATGTTCCATTCTGCCGAGTCTTATCCGCCGGGGATTCATGCGACCGCCGTGGTGGCAAAATCCGCGAAAATCGGAGAAGGCACGCACATCGGACCTCATTGTTTCGTCGACGAAGGTGTAGAAATTGGGCGGAATTCCGTGCTTCACAGCCTGGTGACAATTTACCGCGACACCAAAATCGGAGACAGCTTCCTGGCGCATTCTCAAACCGTGGTGCGGGAAGGCTGCACGATTGGAAACCGTGTGATCCTACAGAACGGGGCAGTGGTCGGCAGCGACGGGTTTGGTTTTGCGAAGCGCGCCGATGGCCGGTGGCACAAGATTCTGCAACACGCGCCCGTGGTGATCGAAGACGATGTGGAAATCCAGGCCAACTCCTGTATTGATCGCGCTACCGTTGGAGAGACACGCATCCGCAGGGGCGCGAAGATCGATGACCTGGTGCTGGTAGGACATGCCTGCGAAGTCGGCGAGGACTCCATTCTCTGCGGACAAGTGGGCCTTGCCGGATCGACGCGCGTTGGGAATCGCTGCATCCTTGCCGGACAGGTAGGGTCGGCCGGGCACCTGGAAATCGGCGACGGCGCCGTTATCACTTCGCAGAGTGGCATGCACCTGGATGTTCCCCCAGGCGCGGTCCGCTCCGGATCTCCGGTGATGGAAAATAAATTGTGGTTGAAGGTGATTGCGGCGCTCAAACGGTTGCCGGAAATGCAAAAAACATTGCGGCATCTCGCAGGGGAACTGGAACGAATGAGGGCTGATGGAAAATGAATACCGTGCCAGTCCCCTGGAGAGTCCCAGAAATCAAAAGACTGAATTTGAAATCTGAGATTTGAGATTTCAAATTCCCGCTGGGTGTAATCGCTCCGAGGGCTGTCAAGACTCACGCCCGGCAACAGAAGCGAACGTCCCAGGGGCGGGTTATTTTGTCGGCTTCTGATCTTCGGGCAATTGGTCGGCAATGGCATCGTGGACGCGTATCGCGAGAGCATCGCGCTGTTCCACGGTATACCCTGCGGCATCGATCGGTTTTCCAAACTGCACTTTGACTTTCCCGGGATGGATCACCAGTGATTTTTTCTTCATAACGCGTTGAGCGCCCGAACAGGCCAGGGGGACAATCGGTATCCCCGCTTCTATCGCCATAATGAAGGCGCCTTTCTTGAAGCGCAGCAGGCGGCCGTCGGGACTGCGCGTTCCCTCCGGATAGACCAGGAAAGATGAGCCGGTCTTGATGTATTCGACAGCCTGTTTTACTGCGTTGATTCCAGCCTCTCGATTGCTACGATCCACAGGTACGAATTTCGCGAGGCGAAACGCAAGGCCGACGATGGGAATATCGAAAAGGCTCTTCCGGCCAAAAATGGCCAGTCGCCTTGGGAACCGCACCCACAATCGCCGCCGCATCCGCATTGCTCGTATGATTGGCGGCAAACATGCAAACACCCACCGGGATATTTTCCAGTCCCTCCACCTGAACCCGCAATCCCATTGCCCAGGTGATGAAGACCAAGCCCTTCACCCCCGTCCAATACATCAGGTCGGCCGAGCGAGTCACGAGCGTATACAGGATGAGGGGAGGCCCGAGCACAAGCGTATAAATGGACAAAAAAACAGCGATGATGGCGGTGCGAATCATCTCGAGGAGTCAGTCGAGCCGTGCAAAATACCGTTTCGTATGCGGCGCTGTTTTTCCGTGGCGTCGGAAAGTTCCGTGATTTGATAAATCGCGTCCGTCAGCCTGTCAAGCGGAATAGAAAAATCCATCTCCTGGCCGGAGCGTCGCACTTTCACTGTCAGGCGCTCGCCTGGCTGATGATCCCGCAACCACCGGTCGGGCACTCGAGGCACGACTTCCCCATTGAGCGCGAGCACGATATCTCCGTTCTTAAGGCCTGCTTCCTGCGCGTCGCTGCCCATTTCTACCGATCCGACTGTAGCAGCCCCGTTGCCTTCCCGGTTGATCGCAAAACCGAATGCGGCGCGACGTTGCCCGGTATCTCGAATCGTAAGTCCGGCGCGGCCCAGAAAATCCGCGAACGGAAGTTCATCGGCCCCCGAAACGTACCGCTTGAAAAAATCGGTGAGGCTCCCACTGGCGGAGGGAGAGGTTTTGCGTATCACACCCTCCGCGACGGCGCGTATGTCCTCACTATCGTTGTAAAATCGCCCGCGCTGCGCATACTCCACATTCAGCGTCCGCATAACATCATCGAGACTGGCTCGATTATCGGTGGTGTCGCGGATTAGGATATCCAGCATGGCGCCAACGATCTGCCCCTTGGTGTAGTAGGAAACGCTCTCCTCCGGCCGGTTGTAGAGAGGATATTTTTCGTACCATGCATCCAGACTGGATTGCTCGACACTCTGCCAGCGATGCGCAGGGCGAGATTCCATTTCATTGATCTGCGCGGACAGATTGCCGTAGAACTCCTGCGAAGACCAAAGCCCCGTGCGCACGAGCGCATAAGCTCCGTATGCGTTCGTCACGCCCTCGGCAAACCACAGCGAGCGCGTCCACATCTCTTTGGTGTAATCCACGGGTTCAAGGGACTGCGGACGGATCCGCTTCACATTCCAGGCATGGAAAAATTCGTGCGCCGAATAGCTCGGCAATTGCATGGGATAGTCAGCAGAAATGGCCGTGCAATTGGAATGTTCCATCCCGCCGCCGCCGAAATTGGGTCCCACGTGAAACAAAAACATATATTCGCGAAAGGGGGCATCGCCCATCAGCGAGACCTCATAGTCGACTATGCGCTTTAGCGCATCGCTCAGCCGCGCTCGCTCCCCGGAATCGCCGTGAACGACAATGCGGATCGGCCTGCCTCCCGCCTCGATGCGAAATTCATCGAACTGGCCGATTTCCACCGGAGCGTCCACCATGGCGTCGTAACTGGGGGCTACGTAGCCGCTTGTGCTGCTGGCGGATGCAGGTGCAGCGTCGAGTTCGACCGCCGTGCGCCAGTTTCCCGGCGCGTCCTCAAATATTACTCGCGTATCTTCTTTCCGGCGGTCGGGAACATACAAGAGCACCATGGCCAGATTGAGAAACGCGTGATCGGAATTGAGTTGCGTGCCGAAAGGGCCGGGCTCATCCCAATAAATCGGATAGCTTACCGTTACGTTGCCGTTCCCAGTCACCCGCCATGTCTGTTTGTCGAGCTTCACCAGGGGAAGCGGCTTTCCGGAGTCGTCCCGGGCGCTCACCTGCATCATGTGGGAGGAAAAATCTCGTATTTGATAAACGGCGTTCCATGCCGGCATCTGCAAGATAACCTGATTTCGCACACCGGGAACATGCATCGTTACATCAAAAACGTGCCTTTCAGGATGCGCGAGAGAAACGGCGTAATCGATGGTCGCGTGCGCCGGTAGCGCGGCGAAGACCACCGCGGCCAGCACCACTGCGCGTTGCCAGGTTCGTCCGCGCAGAATTACTCCTTCGCCTTCCCTGCCGGCGCGCCGCGCTCTTGCAATCTGCCTAGCAGCTTGCCGCATAATCCGTCAAAGCTTCCATTGGACATCACCAGGACCAAATCGCCCGGCCGGGTTTCCGCCGCCAGGAATTCGGCAATCTCACTCGCGGAATCGAATCCCTCCGCCCTTCGCCCGGCTGAGCGGATCACTTTGAGAACTCGCTCAGGAGACAAGCGTTCCTCATCGCCAAGAAGATTCGCACGATTGACCGCTCCCAGGACTGCGGCGTCCGCCGTGGAAAGTGAAGCGGCCAGGCTCGCTTCAAATACTTTTCGTCGCATCGTATTCGACCGTGGTTCGAAGACCGCCCATAGACGCCTTCCCGGCCAGCGACTTCGCGCCGCATCGATTGTGACGCGAATCGCAGTCGGATGATGCGCAAAATCATCGACGACTAGAACTCCGGAAGCTTCTCCTTTGACTTCCAGGCGCCGCAGGACTCCGCGAAACGTCGCCAGGGCATCCTCGATGGCAGATTGGCTTACGCCGCGTCCGTGAGCAATGGCAATCGCGGAAAGCGCATTGAGAACATTGTGGCGGCCGGACATGAGCATGCGCACGCGCGCCACTTCGGCTCCCTGATGAGAAACACGGAATCGCGTCTCGCCGTCTGTGCATTCCACATCGCCGGCGAGCCAATCCACTCCGGGGGTGAAGCCGTACGTTTCGACCGGACAAAACGCTTTTTGCACCACGCCGCGTACCGTTTCGCTTTCTCCCCAGGCCACGATGCGCCCGTGCCGGGGCACCAGATTCACCATTCGACGAAATTGTAGTTCAATGGCGGCAAGATCTGCATAAATGTCCGCGTGGTCAAATTCGAGCGAAGTGATGATGACTTCGTCGGGATGATAGTGCAGAAATTTTGGCGCCTTGTCGAAAAACGCGGAATCGTACTCATCGCCTTCCAGGACGAATTCGTTTCCGCCGCCCAAACCGAAGCTGCGCCCGAAGTTTTCCGCGACCCCACCAATCAGGAAATTAGGACGGCGTCCCGCGTGATGCAGAATCCACGCCAGCATGGAGGTTGTCGTCGTCTTCCCATGCGTGCCCGTGACCACCAGCGAGTCGTGTCCAGGAAGGAAGAACTCCTCGAGCGTTTGCGGAAGCGAGCGGTAAGGGATCTTCTTGTCCAGAATGTATTCAATTTCCGGGTTCCCGCGAGACAGCGCGTTGCCGATGACAGCAATGTCCGGCGCGGGATCGAGATTGGCAGCATCGAAACCGTTCGACCAGTGGATGCCGAGGCCTTCGAGCAGCGTCGATGCCGGAGGATAGACGCCCGCATCGGAACCTGTGACCCGGTGGCCGCTCTCGGCCAGCATTCCGGCGAGTGGCGCCATCGCCGCGCCGCCAATTCCGGAAAGATGAAAGTGTTTCGGAAGGGTCATGCGCGCACCGCCGGTTCCAGAATGTCCAGGCGTCCTTCACCGAGTGCATGGAGTCGAACACGAACCCCCAGGGGAAGCGTCAGCATCGGGCGCGGGGTGTGTCCGACCGGCGCACCGTAAAGTGTAGGAATTTTCAGCGGCCCCAGAATACGCTTGCAGACGTCAAGTACCGTCACTGTGCTTCCCTCCGGTGCCTCACAATCGGGGAATTCCCCGAGCACGATTCCGCGTACCCCTTTGAATTTTCCCGCCTGTTTCAAATGCAAGAGCATGCGGTCCAGCTGATAGGGTTTCACTCCGACGTCCTCGAGCAACAAGATAGCGCCGCGTGTATCCAGTTCCCACGGCGTGCCAAGAGAAGTTTCGATCAAAGTGACGCATCCGCCCAGCAGTGTCCCCGCCGCCGAGCCTCGTACCAGCGTTTCACCCCCGAGCGGCGTTGACCAGGCGCTGTGGGTCGCCGTCATGGCACACATGAACGTATCGGGATCATAGCCGCCGGTGGCATTCGCCCCTCCATTAAAACCACCCGCGACGAGCGGCCCGTAAAACGTTACCCATCGCAGCCTCTGCCACAGGAAAATCTGGATCGAAGTCAGATCGCTAAATCCGCAAAATATTTTGGCCTGCTTCATTCTGGCAGTCTTCAGCAGTTCCACTAGCTGTGCGCTGCCGTATCCTCCGCGGGTGCAGAAGACGCCGCGAATTTCCTTCCGCGTCAGCGCGTCCTGCAGTTCCGCGAGTCTTTTCTCGATGGGCGCGGAAAAATATCCATCCGCCTCGCGATTGGGATTGATTTGAATTATCCGGTAATCGAGCTGTTCGAGATTTTCGCAACCCCGCTCGATACGTTCCACCTTGGCGGTACTTGCCGGAGCAACCACGGCAATCGTGCTACCCGGGACCAGCGCCAGCGGCTTGATTGATTTCGTCATGAGAGAGGGCAACGGGAAGAAGTATACAACGCACTGGGAAAACGGAATGACTGTCCGCATAGCCGCTGTTGCTCCGGGTGCAACCAAGGGCTAAGCCCCAGAAAACAACCGGCGGACCTCGACTTCTTATAATGTGAACTGCGTCATCTTATGGAAATGCTTCGCCCGTGCGTGAATTTCGGGACGCTTCAAGATCCGTAGGCGGTCCAGACCGAATTTCTCCACCGTAAAGCTGCCCATCACCGAGCCGTAAACCATGGCGCGGCGGAGTTCCGCGTCGTCAGCGCGCTTCACGCTTGCCAGGTATCCCATGAAGCCGCCAGCGAATGTATCGCCCGCGCCCGTGGGATCGTGGACCTGTTCGAGAGGAAACGCCGGGACGCTGAACGTGCGATTTTGATGAACCAGCATGGCCCCGTGCTCCCCGCGCTTAATGACCAGAGCTTTGGGGCCCAGCTTGAAGATGTGGCGCGCCGCGAGATGCAAGTTGTGTTCATTCGATAGCTGGCGTGTTTCCGAATCATTGATCATCAAAATGTCTGTGTGCCGCAAGGTTTCACGGAGTTCTTTCGGCGTGCGCTCGATCCAATAATTCATGGTGTCGAGCGCGACGATTTTCGGGCGCCGCGTCACCTGATGCAGCACGGAACTCTGCAGCTCCGGGTGAATATTCGCGAGGAAAATATTTTCTGACGACTGGTAGGCGCCGGGCAAACGCGGCTTGAAATCGGCAAACACGTTCAGTTCCGTGGCCAGCGTGGTCCGTTCATTCATATTCTCGCTGTATTTCCCCGCCCAAAAGAAAGTTTTGCCGTCCGCGCGCTCGAGGCCGAGCGTGTCGATATGCCGGCCTCGAAAAATGGCCGCGTCTTTTTCCGTAAAATCCGTCCCGACGATTCCCACAAGATTCACGTGGGTAAAAAAACTTGCAGCCACGGCAAAATACGTGGCCGCGCCGCCCAGCATGCGGTCCACTTTCCCGTGCGGCGTCTCCACGGCATCAAACGCGACCGAACCAACAACCAGCAACGACATAATCAGTGAGCTCCCGGTGTGAGATATTTCCCAGCAATGACGCTGAGCCGCTTGCGCGCCGCCGCAGGGATGACGGCGCGATCCGTGAGGATGGCATGGGAAAGCGCCGAACCGCACTTGCAGGCGCGGTCCGCGGGCATCCGTCTCACAGTTTCGCGTACCACGTTTTGTGCGTTTTCGGCATTCTTGTTCAAATTAGATATGATTTCCTCGAGCGTGACCGAAGAATGATCCGGATGCCAGCAGTCGTAATCGGTGATCATGGCCACCGTCGCATAGCAAATCTCCGCCTCGCGCGCGAGCTTCGCCTCGGTAACGTTCGTCATCCCGATAATTTCAAAGCGTAATTGGCGGTGCACATGCGCTTCGGCAAGCGTCGAAAACTGCGGGCCCTCCATGCAGACATATGTGCCGCCGCGGTGAACGCGGACGCCGGCGTGGTCGCACGCTTCCCCAAGAATTCCGGCCAGCTGCCCGCATACGGGTTTGTCGAATCCGACGTGCGCGACCACCCCGCCGCCAAAAAAAGTAGAAACGCGGTGGCGCGTGCGGTCATAGAACTGGTCGGGGATCAGGAAATCCAGGGGCTTCAAGTCCTCCTGCAGCGATCCGACGGCGCTGACGGAAATGATCCTCTCGACGCCGAGCTGTTTCATGGCGTGGATATTGGCGCGATAATTGATTTCGGTGGGAAGAAAACGATGTCCGCGCGCATGCCGCGCGAGAAAGGACACCCGCTTCCCTTCCAGAGTTCCAGTGACCAATGCGTCCGATGGGTCGCCGAACGGCGTCTTGACTCGCAGTTCGCGTGTCTTTTCGAGGCCCGCCATCGCGTACAAGCCGCTGCCGCCGATAATGCCGATGCGAATGGCGTTGTCCGTCGCACTACCGCGCTTCGTTGAATGTTTTGTCTTGGCCATAAGCCGATCCTTGGAAGAATAAAATTGTGGATTTAGACATCGATCATAACCGGTTCAACAACATACTTGCCCTTCTGTTCCATCAAATACCCGGCAGGAGTAATTGGGTCGTGGCCGAAAATCACCAGCCAACCTTCGCGCGCTGCCAATGGAATCCATTTCTTCTTGTTCTCCAGCGTCGTGAGCGGGTACAGATCGTAGCCCATGATCCACGGGAATGGCAGATGGGCCGCGGTGGGAATTAAATCGGCGGTAAAAAACACAGTTTTCCCGCCGCCAGTGAGCTTCGCGCACATCATGTCCGCGTTGTGACCCGGAACGCGGAACATTTCGACTCCGGGCACCACTTCGGTATCCCCATCCAGCAAGGACCACTGGTCCGATTCTTCCATGGGCGCAAAGTTTTCAACGAAATAGCTGGCCCGGTCGCGGTCGCTCGGCGCTTTGGCGTGTTCAAGTTCGCCGCGCTGGACAATGTAACGCGCATTCGGAAATACCGGCACCGCTTTTCCGCTTCACGATTTCGCGTGTTCCACCCGCAGTGATCAAAATGGAGGTGCGTGTTGATGACGATATCGATCTTATCCGGCGGAACGCCGTGCGTCACAAGCTTGTCCAGAAGCCTGGGAGGCTTCTCGATAGCATAAATGTCAGCGCGTTTTGCATCCCACTTGTCTCCTGCGCCGGTTTCCATCAAAATCCACTTCCCCGCCGCGCGGATCAGCAGAGAGTTCATGGCCATCAGGATACGATTGCGGCTATCGGGCGGCGAAACGCGCTCCCACATAGGACGCGGTATTACGCCAAACATCGCGCCGCCATCGAGGCGGAATGTCCCGTCGGTAAGAAGCCAGAATTCGAGGTCGCCCAGTTTCATCTGTTTGCTTGCATCACCCCAGCGCCTGAAAGCAATTCACGAACGGCTGCATAAGGGTCCTTTTTCCTTCCTGCCACTTCTCGAGCCAGCGCATCCAGCGCGGCTTGTCCCTCCGAACCAGCCACCGCGCGCTCAAGAAATAATTCTCCCGCCAAGGCGAGAAGACGGCGTTTCCAGTGTTCGATTTTCTTGGTTTGGCGATCTGCGCTTTGATCGAAATATGCACGATATTGCGCGATCGCCGCGGCAACCTGGTCCACGCCCTTATTCTCGGTGGCCACCGTGCGCACAATCCTGGGTTTCCATCCATCGCGTTCGGGAGCAAGATGTAACATCGCTTCGAGCTCCGCCTCCAGGCGGTCCGCGCCCTCCCGATCGGATTTGTTTATTACGAAGATGTCGGCAATCTCCATCAGTCCCGCCTTCATACTTTGCACATCATCGCCCAGCCCGGGAACGAGCAGAACCAGCGTGCAGTCTGCCAGGCGCACGATATCGACTTCGTCCTGGCCGACGCCCACGGTTTCCACTAGTACAAATTGTTTCCCCGCCGCGTCCAGAAGCAGAGCGACATCGCCCGTAGCCCTCGCAAGGCCACCAAGCGAACCTCGCGTGGCCATGGATCGGATGAATATCCCCGCATCGCTTGCGTGACCTTGCATCCGAATTCGGTCACCTAATATTGCGCCACCTGTAAAGGGGCTGGTCGGATCGACGGCAATAATTCCTACTGGGTGCCCGCCTTCGCGATAGTGCGCAGATAAACGATCAACCAGTGTACTCTTCCCTGTTCCGGGCGCTCCGGTCACTCCGACTACGAACGCATTTCCCGTATATGGGAAAATCTCCCGAAGCAAATCTTCGGATTGCGGGTCGTGGTCCTCAATCGCCGTGATGGCGCGCGCGATGGCGCGGACGTCGCCGGCGCGAATTTGCGCTGCCCAGGAATCAACGGCTACAGGCATGGAAGTATCTTGCAGCCCTCCGAGGCAATGTCTACCATAACCGAATCAATGTGAGTCAAGAATTTGCCGCGCGATCACCATGCGCTGAATTTCGCTGGTGCCTTCGCCGATGGTACAGAGTTTGGAGTCGCGGTAGAATTTCTCCACGGGATAATCCTTGATGAACCCGTACCCGCCGAAAATCTGCACCGCTTCATTGGCCACGCGCACGCCGACCTCGCTGGCATACAGCTTCGCCATGCTGGATTCCCTGGTGAAGCGCGGCCCCTTTTGATCCGCCAGCCAGGCGGCCTTGTAAACCAGCCAGCGCGCGGCATCGATTTCGGTAACCATGTCCGCCAGCTTGAATTGAATGGCCTGAAATTCGGTGATCGCTTTCCCGAACTGCTTTCGTTGTTTGGCGTATTTGACTGCAGCCTCATACGCGCCTTGCGCCATCCCCAATGCCAGCGCGGCAATGGAAATTCGGCCGCCATCGAGCACCTGGAGCGTATTAATAAAGCCTTGCCCTTCCTGGCCCAGAAGGTTCGCGTCAGGAACAAAACAATCACTGAAAACAACTTCAGAGGTATCGCTCGCGCGCATACCGAGCTTGTTTTCCTTCTTGCCCGGTTGAAATCCGGGAGTTCCCTTCTCCACGATGAATGCGGAAATGCCCTTGGATCGCTTGGCCTTATCCGTCACAGCCATGGCCACGCAAAAATCGGCGTAATGCCCATTCGTAGTGAACGTCTTTGCGCCATTGAGGACCCAGCCGCCAGCTTTACGCGCGGCCACGGTTCGGGTTCCGCCAGCGTCGGAACCAGCTTCCGGTTCGGTCAATGACCAGCATCCAAGTTTCTTCCCTTGCGCGAGCGGAACCACGTATTTCTTGCGCTGCTCCTCGCTGCCGAATTTGTAGATATGGTTGGTGCACAGGGAATTGTGCGCCGCTACGATTAATCCGACCGACCCATCGACGCGAGAGAGTTCTTCGATCACGGCTACGTAGTCGATGTACCCCAGGCCTGCGCCGCCGTACTGTTCTGGGAAAATTACGCCCAACAGACCCATCTCCGCAAGCTTAGGAATGAGTTCCGCCGGAAACCTGGATGCTTCGTCCCACTCCATCACGTGCGGGGCGATTTCCGATTCGGCAAATTCCCGGACGCTGCGCCGAAGTTGCAGTTGTTCGTCGGTGAAAGAAAAATCCACTGGACCTCAAGAAAATCATGGCGCCAAAGAAGGCCAGTTCATTTATAACACAGCCCCGGCGTAAGGTTTTCGGACCCTGTGCGTGAGAGTTTCGAAGCCGTCAATCGAAGAACGCGTTAATTCCAGCCCACCTTGTGCCCTGCATTCTGCTCGTCGAGCCACTTTTTGAGGGGAGCAAAATAATCGAGCATGGCGGCGGCATCCATCTGCCTCTCGCCGGTCAGGGTTTCGAGGGCGTCCGGCCACGGACGACTCGCTCCCATGGCCAGCATCTTCGCAAGTTTCGCACCGGCGGCCTTATTGCCGTAGATCGAGCAACGATTCAGCGGCCCGGTATAGCCCGCCTCCTTGCACAATGCACGGTGAAATTGAAATTGCAAGATGGTAGCCAGAAAATATCGGGCGTAGGGAACATTGGCTGCGACATGATATTTCGCCGCGGGATCGAAATCCGCCTCGCTTCGCGCGATGGGCGGAGCCACCCCCTGATATTTCCTGCGAAGCTCCCACCAGGATTTGTTGTAATCGGCAGGCTTGATTTCCCCTGAAAATACTTTCCAGCGCCACTCATCTACCATCAGGCCAAACGGCAGAAAGGTCACTTTGTCGAGCGCCTTTTCGAGCAGCAGGCCGATGTCCGCAGAAGGAGGAGGAACCGAATCGATGAGCCCGATTTGCTTCAGATATTCCGGTGTAACCGAAAGCGCGATGGTGTCGCCGATGGCCTCGTGAAATCCGTCGTTCGCGCTATTCTGAAACAACGGCGGCTGCTTGTTATAGGCGCGCTGATAAAAATTGTGTCCGAGTTCGTGGTGTATGGTGGCGAAATCATTGGCATTTGGCTCGATGCACATTTTAATGCGCAAGTCATCCTGGTAGTCGATGCTCCAGGCGCTGGCGGTACAGTCGACCTCGCGATCCCTGGGCTTGGTGAATAGAGACCGTTCCCAGAATGTTGCCGGCAGCGGGTCAAACCCGAGTGAGGTAAAAAAAGATTCGCCGTAATGGACCATTCCCTCGGCGTCAATGTTCTTTGCCTGCAGCGCGGCCGTTATTTCCTCGCCGGAATAGGTGTTGGGTGGGGCCAGAATCGGATAGATGTTAGTCCATTCCTGCGCCCACATGTTTCCGAGCAGGTGCGCGGGAATGGGTGAAGCTTCCCGAACCACATCCCTGCCGTACTGCGCCGCCAGTTTCCAGCGAACATAGGCGTGCAGGGAAACATATAGAGGGCGGACTTGCTCCCATAGGCGGTCGAGTTCCCGGGCGAAATCCTCCGGCGGCATGTCGTAGTTCGAACGCCACATGGCTCCAATATCTGCAAAACCCATATCCCGGGCGCCCTGATTGCCAAGTTCCACGAGACGCGTGTAGCGCTGCCGCATGGGCGGCGCAATGGCATGCCACCCCTGCCAGGCGTTCAAAAGTTCTTGAGGGTCGCGGCTGCTGGCGAGAATTTTTTCAATGTCGGGAAGTTCCTTGCAATTCCCTTTGTCTCCCTGGGATTTCTCGTCTTTGTTACCGGAGGGGCACCAGGCTCCCTTGTCGAAGTCGCCCTCGATGGAAACGGCGATTTTGGCAAGCTCCGCCTGCGCGGCTGGATCTTGCGGTGCGGGAATATCGACGGATAATTTCAACAACTTGAATTTCCGAGCCACGTCCGGCGGGAGCTGGAGGTGATCGTAGCGTTTTGCCTGGCGATTGAGTTCGGCCACGGCGGCGCGATCCGCCTGATCAGCGTCCGCAGACATTGCTTCGGTATCATCGGTGATGAAATTTTCCGCCACCCACGAGGCACGGCCGCTCTTGATCCAAAGGTCGAGCAGCCGCGCTTCGGCCTGCGCGATAAAGCGTTCCGCCTCGGCCACGGTTGGCGCCGGGATAGCCTTCTTTGTGGAGGCAGACGCCGGAGCCTGTGACGCCTGCGCTCTAGCGCTGGTTTGACCACAGGCATTCGGAGCCACGAGAACTGTCGCTGCAAGAATCCCCGCAAGCAATCGCCAATGGGAAAAATTGGGGCGGCGTGAGGTTGCCATCGTGGGGCAGACCATCTTATTCAGTCTAGAAGATTTACAAATACTTCGTTGGAAACTGTCAATCGGTCCGGGGCCAGGCGCAGCAGCTTTCCGTTCCATTCGAGCAGGCCTTGCTCTCGCAATTCTTCGACGCGTGAACGCAACGTGGCGCCGTACTTTGATTCGATGTGGCCTAGATCAATCCCCGCAAGCTGCCGCAACCCCAGGAAAAGCTCCTCTTCGAGGGCCTGGGCGCGCGTCACCGATTCAAGCTGTTCTACGGCGAATCGGCCTTCCCGGAAGGTTTGCGCGTATGAAGCCGGGTCGTGCGCATTGGCCCAGCGCTGGCTGCCGTTGAACGAATGGGCCCCCGCTCCAAATCCGAAATACGGCTCGCGCCGCCAATACTTCAGGTTGTGCCGCGACTCGAATCCCGGGAGCGCCCAATTCGAGATTTCGTAGTGGAGATATCCTGCAGCGGCGAGACGCTCGCAGGCGCGTTCATAAAAATTTGCCATCGAATCGTCGGTCGGGAGGGATGACGCGGAATAGCGGGTCCCGCCCTGAAGGACTTCGAGCCCCAGCCGGCTACCCTCGTCGATCTCCATCATGTAGATCGATACGTGTTCCGGGCGCAGCGCCATTAGCTGCTCGATCGAGTGGTCCCAACTGCCGTCGGTTTGATGCGGCAATCCGGCAATCAAATCGAAGCTGAGATTGCGGATGCCCGAGTCACGAAGAATCCGCGTAGCGGCGTAAATATCGTCCCGCCGATGCATCCGCCCGGCGGCTTTCAGTTCCGTATCCGCAAAAGATTGCACGCCCATGCTGATGCGATCGAATCCCGCATCGCGCCAGGCGATTGCTTTCTCCGGAGTGATGGTTTCAGGGTCGGCCTCAAGCGTCACTTCCTCGAATTTACAATCGAAGCACGCGCGAATGGGATCGAGTATGCGTCGTAGATCGCCGGGATCGAGAAGACTTGGCGTGCCGCCGCCGAAATATGCGGTATCAACAATCCCCTCGCGAACTTCAGCGATTTCGGATTCACGCAGAAGCCGTGGATGCTCCGCGATCTCTTGGCAGACGGCGTCAACGTAGGGCGCGTACAGGTCGCTCGAAAACACACCCGTATGAAAATTGCAGTAGGTGCACTTGGTCTGGCAGAACGGAACCTGCACGTACACGCCGAGTCGCATGGTCAATTTGGAACTTTAGCATAGGAGGCGAAGGCAATGCGTGCCATGTCGGGGAAAGGCTGTGAGCCAGTTTCCGAGAATGGATTTATCAGGACCGCTCGCAGAGATTTCTAATGTGGAGGCCCACTGTATAATCCCAACGACCCTCGACTACGAGGCCTTCGCAACATGAAATTCTTCCCGCTAACAAAACTTCTGGAGCGGCCCATGTCCAAATGGTCTCGTGTGTGCGCGTCCACGGCGCTGAGTACTGGATCGCCGACCGGGTTATTGCCTTCGTTGCAAATCAACGTGCCCACCTGTTTCCGGACGATACGACATCCGGCCCGAATATATTTCCCATCGGGGTTGCAATGCTCCCGTTGGCGTAGTGCGAACTGAAGGGTTGACTTGACGGAGTACTCGTCGAAGGAGTTGGCGTGGTAACAGGAGTCCAAGGAGGGTAGCTGCCGCCTGCGGGGGCACTGGCCGTATTTCCTGACGAATCGTTCGGGAACAACACGTCGAGCGCGACGATAACCGCAGCAATGGAACCCAACTCGATAATCAAGTTCTTGTCTATAGAGGAAAAGGCGAAACCATGTCCGTTTGAGGCCACCGGCGACTTTGTGCCGGAGCCATTCCCGCCTGTGGCTGCCGGGAACATTGGAACGAGTGTGGCGGAGAGCGCGGGATCGCGCGCGGCGGCGGCTCTGGCCCGATACTGCGCCGCTTGCTGACGCAGCAGCGCCAGATTGCCGCTCAGGCACGATTGCGCCTTCGTGTGCCAACTTTGAGCTTGAGTGTGGTCGGCTGGAACGGCACTCCCGTTGGCGTACAAATCTCCGATCTCCATCATGGCCATGCAGTTGCCGCCGTTAGCGGCCTTCTTAAATGCCTCCATCGCCATTCGGTGCCAATAGGGCGGATCGCCGCCCAGCTTTCCGGTGTCGTATTCAAAGCCGAGAACCAGCCAGCCCTGGGGGTCGCCCGCATCGGCTGCTTTCGTCGCCCAATAGGTAGCGCGCTCGCCGCTCACTGGAGTGCTTTGCCCGGCGTAGTCATCGGATAGCGGCGTCATCGCCGGTACATAGTTGGCTTCGGCGGCTTTTTGCAGAAGTTGGAACGACTGCGACGCATCAGCAGGCACGCCCAATCCATCGCGGTAAAGGATCGCGAGTTCGTACGTCGCCTGAGCTTCACCACGATCCGACGCCTGGCGATACCAGTAGGCCGCGCCGGCGTAGTCGTGCTGCGCGGTTCCATCGGGGGCCACGGCATCGTATTGATAGAGCCTCCCGAGCGCAAGTTGGACCTTGGCGTCTCCCGCATCGGCTTTCGCGGTTACGGCGCGTTTCAGCTGATCAAGCGCGCTTGGATTAGGACCCGGCTTGCCCAGCATCGGCTTAGTCAGTCCAGTCGGCCCGGTTCCGTAAGCGAATGCACCCTTGCCCAGCGCTGAGATAGCCTTGACGGCGAGCGCCTTTTCCTGATCGAGACCGATCTCGCTTGGGCCAATCATCAATCGCGTCGTGCCTCCGAGGAAAACAAACAGCGTCACATTGTTGGGCGGTCCGATCCAAAAAGCCGCATCGCCCAGACCGGTTAGATCCGTCGGATGGTCATAGGTGCGCGTGTCTACCTGCTTGTGAGTCTCGTCCACGGCATGACCGTCGGGTGTTGCCGAGTACCGGACTTCGACACTGACGTTAACCACTTTCGGCGGCTTGGGCTGATTGGGAACAAAGTTAGTAAAGTTGCAGCCCTGCTCAGGGGTGCCGCTGGTGAAATCCGGGTCGAGGAGCGAACGAAAGGGTGCGGTAGGTTTCGGCGGCTGGAGCGTAACTCCCAAAACGGCTTCTGCGTCGGCCTTAGAGAGCAACTGGCACGCTGCTTTATTTTGCGCATAACCGGGCAAGCCCCAAAGGACAATCAATCCAAGCAGGAGAACGAAACACTTCGATGGGTATCGCATGGTGTACGAAGTATAAGTCATATTTAGGCAATATTCGCTGGCAGGTGCCTCCTGAGTCTTGGCAAACGGCGATACCGGAAAGTGGAAATTCGCTCGGAAGGTCCCATTCCGCAGTCCAACAAGATGAAATGCCGGCCAGCAAGTTCGATTCCTAAAGCGCGTTGGGAATTACTATATGGCGGGTAAAGTAGCGCCGCGTCCGAGTCCAATCATGGTGTTTCGGACAAGGTCAACGTCGTGGCCTTGCGAATCACGCACGACATATTCTCGGGGCCAATATGCGCAAAGTCGCTCGATGAGGTCCACGGCCTCACTTAACTCGTCGCGGCACGCCACGATAGCAAATTCGCGATCATCAAGTTGAACCAATACCTGATACATGAAGCCATACCTCACTTTCTGGGTTAGGAATACTGCTCCGGGATGGACCTGACTGTGATATGGAACACTGCCCTACGTGACGGCGGAACATATCGGGCTAATCCAGTCTGTGGGTGGAATAGGTTACCAGGCGTTGGTTGACTTCGATGCGCTACGCATCCGTGGATAGGTCCTGAAAAAATGGCGTTATCGAGAGTTGGCCCACCACGCGGGGAAAGGCAACGTAGCCCAGCCCTACGCAGACATGTGGCTACGGAACAGAATCTGACTGGATCTTGACTTGAACTTTGCGGGTTCTGGGGCCATCGAATTCGCAAAAGAAAATGGCCTGCCACCGGCCGAGGCATAGCTCGCCGTTTTCGATCAATACACTTTGCGAGGGTCCGACGAGTGATGCCTTGATGTGGGAATCCGAATTGCCTTCGTAATGCTTGTATCCCGCATCGCGCGGCACCATGCGATCAAATGCCGCTTCCATATCGCGAGCGACATCGGGATCATCGCCCTCGTTGATGGTGATTCCCGCTGTGGTGTGCGGAACGTAAATGTGGCAAACGCCCGCCGAAATTCCCGAAGCAGCCACACATCGGATTACTTCAGCAGTGATATTCACCCATTCGGTCCGGCGCGTCGTCTTTAGCTGCAACGTCTGAATTTGCGATTTAAATGCGCGCTTGGCCGAATCAGTCATGAAGCAAAGAAGAGATTCGTTGTCTACAAAATACTTCTCAGAGAGCCGACGCGGAGGTGGCGCCGTAAAAGGCGAACCACGGCTTGGCTGCCGACAGTCGCCCGTTTACATTCTTGATATTCTTGACGCCCTGGTCGTTGAGCCAGTCTTCCAGGGCTTTGGCGCCCTGCTTGGCATAGATGGGCATCCCATCTTTCCACGTCGCGCGGCCGCACAGGACCCCGGAAAAGTTCACGCCCGTTTCCGAAGCCAGGTCCAGGGTTTCCGTAAATGTGTCGTTGCTCACTCCTGCGGAAAGATAGATAAATGGTTTTTTGGCGACTGCGGCGGCCTTGCGGAAATATTCCTTGGCCTCATCGCGAGTGTAGGCGGAATCGCCCTTACACGAACGTGTACCCTTGACGAAGGCCATGGTGACCGGCACTTCCACCTTCAAGACATCCACGGCGTATTGCGGCTTGCTGAATTCTTCCATGCTGCGCGTCACAACCTCGGGCTTCTTCTTTGCAAACTCGATGCCCTTTTCGTCGGCACCCTCTTCGTAACCCACAAACTCCAGAAAGAATGGCACGTCCGCAGCCACGCATTCCGCGCCGATGCGTTCGACCCAGGCATGCTTGACGTCGTTGATCTCTGCGGAGTCAAAGGGCGTGTAGTACAAAAGTATTTTGATGCAATCGGCGCCGTCCGCCACCAGGCGGCGCACGGAATAGTGGTCTAGCAAATCCGGCAGACGCCCCGGGCGCGTGTTGTCATACCCGCTGTTTTCGTAAGCGAGCAGCAGACCGGCATTCTTGGCGCGCTGTTTGGCAGCCGAGAGGCCATATTCCGGATCGAGGAGGATGGCGCTGGCATGTGGCGTGAGGACGCGCACAACGGCTTCCTTGAACTCCGCCATCATCTGGTCCGTGACCGCTTTCTTGTCGATTCCTTTGTCCTTTGCGATGGCGCTTTTCAGCGAGCCGCGCTGGTCCATGGCAGCCGCGGCAATCACGCCGCGCGAATCCGAGACGGCCTCAAGGCCTTTGCGCTTTCCGGGGGTGAGCTTCATCCGATGTTCCTCCACTTTCAGGTTTGAAAGCTTATCGATTCTGTCTGGAATCTTACCACGCCATCATAATCACCAAATCATGTCTTCTTGGAAGCATGGAGCGAAAAACTCACGTTCGGCCAGGCCTCATTTCATCGCGGCCTTCAATTGCAAGACACAGTGTTCGCCCGTTCCGGTGTGGATGTGCCGGTCAAGGTGATCCAGAAGTTCCATTCCTTCCGAAGAGAGAAACAATAGGAAAGAGAGGGATCTTTCCTGTAATCCGTTGTTGGGAAGCAGCAGACTGACGATCTCGTTTTCGTGCGTACTGACTACACCGGAACGAAAACCCTCGGCTCGCCCTGCTTTGGCGCGCAGGCCATTGAACTGGTACAGCATCTTTTCCGATGCGGTCTCAAGCGCTCCGGTGAGGGTTTGATCGAGCTTCGCGAGCGGCTCGCGCAAGCTTTCCAACAAATCCTTAATCACTTGTTCCCCACTCTCGAAACGCGAGGTCAGCGCCCGCGGCAAGGCCTCGGCTTCAAGTTTTGCGCGCAGGAGGTGGCGTCCAGCAAAGACATCGAGAGGTTCCAGGCTGTATCTCTTGAGTAGGTTCGATACTAGCGGCGTGAGGAGTGTGAAATTCGCGCGCGGCAAAATCGCAGGGGCTCGCCCGAGTAATTTCTTATACAGCAGCGACGTCTGCGCTTGATAGGCAATCTCCGCGGCCCCGCCAACGTAGGCCACCGTTGGCAGCAGCGTGTCCTGAATCACCGGACGCAACAGTGCGCTGGGGCTGAATTCTTCCGGATTGCCCTCCAGTGCCGCGATAATTTCGTCCCGCGATGCATGCTTGCTTCCGGCAGCCAGGCCACCATTGACGGGACGAAGAGGGAGGCGCTGCCCATCCACGATGCGAAACAGCAGTGTGCTTTGTTCGGCGACTTTCACTTGCGCGTGATAACCCGCGTGTTCCAGCGCCGCCGACCGCGCCGCCAGTTCCCGCGCTAGATTTTCATGTTCTTTAACCGCGCGAAGCATCGTGGGCGCGGACAACCGATGCAGATCCGGCGACATCGGGTCCAGAAATATCAGCCCGCGCCCGGAAAAGATTCGCGTCATCAGCCTGGCGTAAGCGGACGCGAAAGTTTCCATAGGACGGTAGCTTTCCGCGAGCCATCGAGAGACCTCTTCCGCGAACGGTCCCTCCAGCATTTCCGAAGCGCGTGATGCCAGTTCCTGAACTTCCTCGCCCAGAAGGATATCGCCTACACGCCGGTCCGATATGCCCACCGTGTGGAGGTCGAATCGCTCACCGCCGCCGCGCCGCGCAAAGAAACAATGATTCACTTCCTCAAGGTCATGATCTTCCGATGCCAGCCAGAAAACCGGGACCGCGTCAGTTCCTCCCGCAGTGAGTTCATTCGCCACATGAATCGCCGTGAGCGCCTTATAAACGCAGAACGCAGGCCCGCCAAACAATCCTACTTGTTGCCCGGTCACAATGGCGACGGCGCCCTCGCGAAGTCGGTCGAGATTGCGGAATGTATGCTCGTCGCCTCCGAAGGTCCGGTTCTGCTGTCTCAGCACTTCTGCAACAGCCCGGCGAACGGGATCGTCGAGACGAACCTCCCGGATGGCTTGAGCGATGCCATTTCGGTCCGGCGCATGGGCATAAAATTCGGAAACACGAGGAAAATCTGTGAGGAAAGATTTATACAGGGCGGTCGTGTGGGGCATCTCGCCCAGTGGGATACGAGTACATTCTATGGGGAGCATCGCTTAGTCCGCAGAAGAGGGCAATTTTGGCGCAGTCGCCTTTTTCAAATGCAAAGTCTGAAGCGCCGAAACCTCCAGCGAATGCTCGACCAACGCGCGAATCCCCCGCGCGGCGGCGTTCGCGGCAGAGAGCGTGGTAATGCACGGAATGTTGTAGCGAATCGCCGCCCGCCGGATGGATTTCTCGTCATAAAACGATTCTCGGCCGAGCGGTGTATTAATAACCATATCTACTTTGCCCGTTTTCACCAGATCGACGATGTTCGGCCGGCCTTCGTTTACTTTGTACACACGTTCTGCCGGGACTCCCGCAGCTTCGAGAGCTGCCGCCGTGCCGCGTGTGGCGATCAGCCGGAAGCCCAGGGCGTGCAGTTCTTTGGCGAGCGGCGCGCAGTGCCGCTTGTCGTGGTCGCTCACGCTCAGAAATATCGCGCCCTTGCGCGGAAGGCGCTGCCCTGCCGCGAGCTGTGCCTTGGCAAAGGCCTGGCCGAAACTTTTCGACACGCCCATGACCTCGCCAGTCGAACGCATTTCGGGACCCAGAATCGTGTCCACACCGCGAAATTTATTGAAAGGAAAAACCGGAGATTTCACGGCGTAATAATCGCGCACCGGAATTTCCGCGACGCCATCGGTCATGACTACCGGCAAATTCAAATCGCGCAACTTTCGTCCGGCCATGAGCCTGGCCGCGACCTTCGCGAGCGGGACTCCGGTGGCTTTGCTGACATACGGGACGGTACGTGAAGCGCGCGGGTTCACTTCGAGGACGTATACCGTGTCGCGCTGGATCGCGTATTGCACGTTCATCAAGCCAACCACTTGCAGGGCCTTGGCCAGCCGCTTGGTGTAGTCTCGAATTCGCGCCAGGACCGAAGGGGACAGGGTGACCGGAGGGAGAACGCAGGAGGAATCACCCGAGTGCACGCCAGCTTCCTCGATGTGTTCCATCACGCCACCGATAATTACATCTTCGCCGTCAGCGAGCGCGTCGACGTCGACTTCGGTCGCTTCTTCCAGAAATTGGTCAATCAACACGGGACGTGCGGGGCCCATCAGCGCTGCCTGAGCCACGTATTCCTGCACCGTGTTCAAGTCATACGCTATCACCATCGCGCGCCCGCCGAGCACATAGCTCGGACGCACGAGCACGGGAAAGCCGATGTCGGTGGCGACACGAGCTGCTTCCTCGGGAACCAGCGCCGTGCCATTTTTAGGTTGTGGAATTTTCAATTCGTCGAGCAATCGGCCAAACCTGCGACGATCTTCCGCAAGATCGATCGATTCGGGAGCCGTGCCAATGATCGGCACGCCATTGCGTTTGAGTTCCAGGGCCAGGTTGAGCGGGGTCTGTCCTCCAAACTGAACGATGACTCCTCGAGGTTTTTCTTTTTCAACCACGGAAAGAACATCTTCCAGTGTAAGCGGCTCAAAGTACAAACGGTCCGAGGTGTCATAATCGGTCGAGACGGTCTCGGGATTGCAATTGATCATGATGGTTTCGTAGCCGTCTTCGCGCAGCGCGAACGACGCGTGGCAGCAGCAATAATCAAATTCAATTCCCTGCCCGATGCGGTTCGGGCCGCTTCCGAGAATGATAATTTTTGGCTTCTCGTTCGGGTCCGACTCGTCCTCGTCTTCATACGTGGAATAAAGGTATGGAGTGAAGGACTCAAATTCCGCGGCGCAGGTATCGACGCGTTTGAATACAGGTGCAATATGCGCCTTGGTCCGCCGCAGACGCACGGCTGCGGCAGTGGTAGTCCATAGTTGCGCGAGCTGTTCGTCGCTGCTGCCGATGCGCTTGGCTTCTCGCAACAAGTCCTCGGGCACCGTTTCGACAGTCACCGATGCGATCCGCTTGTGCACGGCAACAATTTCCTGCATCTGCTGCACGAACCAGGGATCGATCTTCGTCAGCTCGATGACTTCCTCGGACGAAAGTCCTCTCTCCAAGGCCACGAATAGCCAATGAATGCGGTCTGGACGAGGCGTGGCGATTTTTTCCCGGAGAAACGAAACCGGCGTGTCCGCGGGCGCGCGCCAGGGGGAACTCGGCTCAAGCGAGCGAATTCCCTTCTGCAACGCTTCCTTGAACGTCCGCCCGATGGCCATGACTTCCCCGACGGACTTCATCTGCGTTCCGAGCGTAGAATCGGCGCCAGCAAATTTTTCAAACTGCCACTTTGGAATTTTCACGACGACGTAGTCAATCGTCGGCTCGAAGCATGCCGGCGTTTTCTGGGTAATGTCGTTGGGAATTTCGTCCAGCGTCATCCCCACCGCGAGGCGCGCCGCAATCTTGGCGATCGGGAATCCCGTGGCTTTCGACGCCAGTGCCGAACTTCGCGAAACGCGCGGGTTCATTTCGATCACGATCATGCGGCCCGTCGCAGGATCGATGGCGAACTGAATGTTGGAACCGCCGGTTTCCACGCCCACTTCACGGATAATCGCCGCGGCGGCATCCCGCATGCGCTGATATTCCTTGTCCGTCAGCGTCTGGGCGGGGGCCACGGTGATCGAATCTCCCGTGTGCACGCCCATGGGGTCGAAATTTTCAATCGAGCAGATCACCACGAAGTTGTCGCGGCAATCGCGCATCACTTCGAGTTCAAATTCCTTCCACCCCAGCACGGATTCCTCGACCAGGGCTTCGTGAACCGGGCTGGCATCCAGAGCGTGGGCAATTGCTTCGGAAAATTCCTCGCGATTGTAGGCGATGGATCCGCCTGTCCCTCCCAGCGTGAAGGATGGCCGGATCACCAACGGGATATCCGAGCTGGTCGGCGAGCTTGAGTCCTTCCTGCGCATTGTTCACCAGCGCCGAGGCAGGAACATCGAGCCCGACTTTGCGAATGGCGTCCTTGAACCACAGGCGGTCTTCGGCAACCTTGATGGCACGCAAAGAAGCGCCAATCAGTTCGACGCCATATTTTTCGAGGATTCCGCTTTCCGCGAGTTCGACCGCGAGATTGAGCCCCGTCTGCCCGCCCACCGTGGGGAGCAACGCTTGCGGCCTTTCCACGGCGATGATTTGTTCGAGGTATTCCTTGGTCAGAGGTTCCACATACGTGCGGTCGGCGATTTCGGGATCGGTCATGATCGTCGCGGGGTTGGAATTCACCAGCACGACTTCGTACCCTTCGCTCCGCAGCGCTTTGCAAGCCTGCGTGCCGGAATAATCAAACTCGCAGGCCTGCCCGATTACAATGGGGCCCGAGCCGATAATCATGATTTTCTTGAGGTCTGTGCGCTTCGGCATGAAGTGGCTAAGCCCTCGCCTGTCCGCGCCGCAGCGCGCCGGATAATTTCCAATTTTTCATCGTCTCGGTGAATTGCCGGAACAGGTAATGCGAATCGTGCGGCCCGGGAGAAGCCTCGGGATGATACTGGACGGAAAATAATGGCAGGCTGCGGTGGCGCAAACCTTCGTTGGTCTGGTCGTTCAAATTCACATGCGTGATTTCGACATCGTCCGCGGGAAGCGAATCCGGGTCCACGCAGAAGCCATGATTCTGAGCCGTGATTTCCACCTGCCCGGTCAGAAGATTTTTCACTGGATGATTCGATCCGTGATGGCCGAATCGCAGCTTGAATGTTTTTCCGCCCAGCGCCAGCCCGCAAAGCTGATGCCCCAGGCAAATCCCGAACACGGGAACACGCCCCAGCAAATTGCGAATCGTTTCGATCGCATAGGTCGCCGGCTCGGGATCGCCGGGCCCGTTGGAAAGAAAAACTCCGTCGGGCTTTAAGCGCCATCGCGTCTTCGGCCGAGGTCTGCGCCGGGACGACGGTGACATCGCAATTGTGATCCACCAGGAGGCGAAGGATATTTTGCTTGATTCCGAAGTCATACGCGACGACGCGAAATCTTCCGCGTCTCCTCTGCTCGACTGCGATTCGCCCATCGCTTCGTGCCACGGCGACGCCGTGAGTTCAATCGAACCTCGGTCCCAGGCGTATTGCTTCTCGGCGGTGACGCGGCTGGCCAGTTCCTGACCCGCCATCGAAGGCAAGGCGCGCGCTTCGGCGATCAAGAGTTCCGCGGGAGTCCCGTCCGTGGCGACCACACCGCGCAGCGCGCCCACCTTGCGGATGTGCCGCACCAGCGCGCGTGTATCCACGTCCCAGAGTACGGGAATTCCGTGACGCGGTCAGATAGGCCTGGGCGGATTCGCCGGAACGCCAGTTGGATGAAATCGCGGAGAATTCCCGCACGACAAGCGACTCGATGTGCGGCACGCCCGACTCCTCATCATCGAGGTTTGTTCCCACATTTCCGATGTGGGGATAGGTGAGGCAGACGATCTGGCCCGCATAGCTCGGATCAGTGAAGACTTCCTGATATCCGGTGAGACTGGTATTGAAAACGACTTCGCCGCCGCGGCGCGCCACCGCTCCTGCGGCGCGCCCAGTAAAAATTCGCCCGTCTTCGAGCGCAAGTATCCCTGGCCGTACAGCTATTTCTGTCAGCGAAGTCCCCCAACGTATTATTTTCGCGTTTCAGGCATCACCGGAATCGAACCGAAATGATCCACCGGCCAATAGGCGAACACGGCCTTACCATAAATAAATTTTCGCGGCACCGGCCCGAAAATTCGAGAGTCGTTTGAGCTGGTGCGGTGATCCCCCATCACGAAGTACTCCCCATCGGGAATCCGTGTGGGAGACAACGTGCCAAAATCCTCGGACTCCGGCGGAACATAAGGTTCCGGGAGCACCTTGCCATTGAGATACACCCTGCCTTCACGAATCTCCACGGTGTCTTCCGGAAGTCCCACGACACGCTTGATGAACGATTTCGAACGGTCCAGAGGATACCAGAAAACAACCACATCGCCGCGCTCAATCGGTTCAAACCGGTAAACAAACTTATTGATGAAAATTCGTTCCTGATCGGAAATCAGAGGGGTCATGCTCGTGCCCTCTACCTTCACCGGCTGGTAGAAGAAAATAATGATAACGATCGCGAGGCTCAATGCAATGACGAGGTCGCGCCCCCAACTCCGAAGTTCGCGGCGCAGAGGCTGCGTCGCTTCCGGCGCAACAGTGGTATTCAATCTCGGCGTTCGGCTCCATGTCCTTGTTTCAGAAACTATTTAATCTTATACCACGCTCTACCAGATCGCGCCACTGGAACCGGGCGCATATCGCTCATTCTGATCATTTGGCCGCGACAAACCGCAATCTCCGATAATCCGCCCACCATTGCCCTTCTCTGAATAATTCTGGCCGCAGCAACTCCTTCGACCCTTTGAAAGAAAACTTCCCGCGCTTCAGGGCGGAACTTTCGACAGGTAGTCGGAACCGAACATCGCGATCCAATTCCTCATTCCGGCTTCTCCGTCGGCAAGCGCTGTAGGACGATCGAACAAAGTCATGAAACGCACTTCGAACTTGTTCTGCTCGAGCAGAGTGGCGTATTCGCTGACACTCGGGTAATACCAGGGATTGACTTCCCCGGGTCGCGAAAGATGGAGTTCCACGAGCACCTGGTCGAACGCTCGCTGCATTCGGCCAATATTTCCCTTGCCCCCAAACTCCGCCACAAAACGTCCCCCGGGGTGAAGCGCGTTCCAGACACTCCGGATGACGAGCACGGGCTCGTGAATCCAGTGCAGGTCGCATTGGAGAATACCGCTTCGAATTCGGAATGGAACGGCAGTGCTGTGGCATCCACAGTCACAAACTTCAAATTGGGAAATGCCTTCCGCGCCGCCGCGATCATCTCCGGCGAACGGTCAACGCCCAAAACCTGTGCACCGGATTCGGCAATCTGCGCCGTCAAGTGACCCGTCCCGCATCCCAAATCCAGGATGCGCTCGCCAGGCTGCGGAGCCAGGAGCGACACCACATCGGAACCATATTTCCAGACAAAATCGTGCTTCGCGTCGTATAAATTCGCGTTCCAATCCGGATTGCTCCGCTTTGATTCCATGTTTGCCGGCTCGTTCACGCATTCTCCTCGCGCTCTTCAGATTGCGGCTTCTCCACATCGCCGCCGTGCCGCAACGCGCCGAACGCATATTGCACGGCCGCAAGCGCAGCGCACACGGCGGTTTCTGTGCGCAGAATATTGATTCCCAACGAAGCTTCCGAAAACCCGCAGGACTTGGCATGCGGAAAATTCCGCATCGGTCCAACCGCCCTTCGGGACCGATGGCGATGGCGATTGTCTTGGACCTCATGCCCCTGATCGCTTTCGGCCGCTGGGTCGAGCAAATCGCGCATCGCGCATGCCCCAGCACGCTCGGAAAGCAACAATCGAACCTGCGCATTCACTCGTACGGAATGCATCTTTCGGATTCGCCAACTCCCTGAGAATCGGAACACGCAATCGCCGGGCCTGTTGCGCCGACTCCGTCAGGATTCGCTCCCACCTCGCAGCTCTCTTCGCTGCGGCCGCCAAGAGTCCCTTTTCGCTTCGCCCTGCCGCGAGCGGCACGATTTCATCCACTCCGAGTTCTGTGGCCTTTTCGATGGCCCACTCGAAGCGGTCAAATTTCACGATTGCCAGCAGGAGTGTGATCCGTACCGACTGGACTTCGACAGGCAAGGATTCGACAAGTGAAAATTGAACTTCCTCGCGGCCCACGGATTCGGTCCGCGCCAGCCATACCGTTTCCCCGTCGCTCAGTTCATAGAGTTGGCCAGGCTCCGCGCGAAGCACGCGGCCCAAATGGTGAGCCGTTTCACCCCGTAAGACCGCAGAACGGCCCTCAAATCCCTCGACAAAGAATCGCCTGCGCATATCCTCGTATGTTATATCAATCCTATGCGCATCGCGGCCGCGGCACATCTCTTGCGCTCGCGCAATCCTGTCTCGTTTTCCTGGCAGCGACTCGTACTCTTCCTCCGCGATTCAGGCCCACTTGATTCTCAGACTCCGCCCCGCGCGGCCGTCTTTACCGCGGACCGTGATCATCGATACCGATGCGGGCAGCGACGACTTGATGGCCATCGCGTTCCTCCTCTCGCGTCCTGACATCCGCGTGGAGGCAATTACTATTGTGAACGGAATGGCGCACGTGCCAGACGGGCGCGAGAAATGTCTTGCGCTTGCTGGAACTGGCCGGACGCCGCGATGTCCCTGTTTTTCTGGGCCGCGAAACGCCGCTTTCTGGGAACGCGGAATTCCCCGCCGAGTGGCGACGCACCTCAGACGAACTTCCCGGGGTCACACTCCCGGAGGCAACGCGCGCCGTCGAATCACGGAGCGCCGTCGAGTTTTTATCGAAGCGCTTTGCGGATGCAGCCCATCCTGCGCAAGTTCTGGCCCTCGGCCCTCTGACCAACCTTGCGGAAGCATTTGACCGAGCCATCCGCGTGCCGCGCGCATGATTCGCCAATTCGTGATTATGGGAGGAGCCGTGCATGTATCCGGAAATTTAGGGGATGGCGGAATGTTCAAGACGGATAACGCTGCCGCCGAATGGAACATGTTCATCGATCCAGGAGCGGCGAAAACTGTCTTTGCATCCGGCGCGCCGATCCGACTGGTTCGCGCTCGACGCCACACAACGCGTTCCCATCGACATGGCGCTTGCTCGAGCAATTCGAGTCGCATGCCAAAACTCCACTCGCCCATTTGTGTCGCAGGTGCTCGCGACGAATCGCGACGATATCAGGCAAGGATTTTATTTCGCGTGGGATCCGCTGGCGGCCGTGGCGCTTGCGAATCCAGCGGTCGTCACGTTCAGGCCGATGGCCATCGAAATCAGCGATGACCCGGAGGAATTGGGGCGCACCGTGGAAGTCCAAACGCCGAGAGCCAACGCTCAAGTGGCAATCGACGCGGACGCGCTCAGGTTTCGGGAAATTTTTATGACGGCGCTGGGAGTCCACTGAGGAGACCTGCCGACTTATCCGAAAATATCCTTGACTTTGTCGAACAAGATGGAATCGCGCTGCGCGGGACGATTTTCGACAGGAAGCGTCGCGCCAAGCTGTTCGAACAGGCGCCGCTGCTCCCGCGTCAGCTTGGTGGGCGTCTCGACGTGAATGTTCACATACAGATCGCCCTTGCCGCCGCCGTGCGGGATCGGGCAGGCCCTTCCCCTTCAGGCGGATGATTTCCCCGGTCTGCGTACCTTCCGGGATCTTGACGTTTTCCTTCGCCGTTTAGCCCCGGCACCTTGATTTCCGTCCCCAGAGCAGCCTGAACGATGGAAATCGGGCACCGTGCAATACAGATCCGCATTTCTGCGTTCGAAATAAGGATGCGCGGCTGACTTCGAGGACCACGTAGAGATCGCCCGGAGGGCCGCCGTTTTCGCCCGGCTCCCCTTCGCCCGGAACGCGAAGTCGCGTATTGGAATCCACGCCAGGAGGAATCCGCAAGTCGATCGTCCGGCTGCGTTCGACGCGCCCCTGCCCGCGGCATGCGGGACACGCTTCGCGCACGATTTGTCCCGCGCCCCTGCAGTCCGGGCAGGTGCGCGAAATGCTGAAGAATCCCTGCTGGTAGTGGATCTGTCCGCGGCCGCCGCACGTCACGCAGGCCACCACGCCCGTGCCGGCTTTCGCGCCCGTGCCGTTGCAGGTCTCGCAGAATTCCAGGCGCGGGCAGGCGAATCTTCGTGTTCACTCCGGCGGCGGCTTCCTCGAAAGTCAAGTTTCATGTCGTAGCGAAGGTCCGCGCCTCGTTGCGCCCGGTTACGCGCGCGGCGGCCGCCGAAAATATCCTCGAAGCCGAAGAAATCGCCGAAAATATCCTGAAATTCGTCGAAGATGGTCTGATTGACTCCGCCCTCGAAGCCGCCGCGGGAAAGTCCCGCGTATCCGAAGCGGTCATAGGTCGCGCGCTTCTGCGGCGTCCGAAAGAATCGCGTAGGCCTCGGTGGATTCGCGAAATTTTTCCTTCCGCTTCCTGTTTTTTCTGAGGGTTGCGGTCGGGATGCCATTTGAGCGCCGCCTTGCGGTAGGCGGATTTTATTTCGTCGGCAGTGGCGGTGCGTTCGATTCCGAGCACTTCGTAACAATCGCGTTTTTGATTCATTGGCCATAGGGAATAAAATTCCTGATCCTCCGTTTTCGATTCGTTCCGCTGAAGTTTCCGGCTTCACCGGGGTGAACGGCGACGCGGACAATCGCGGGCCGCAAGACCCGGCCATGGAAAATGTATCCGTCCTGAAATACATCCACGATAAAACCGTCGGCATACTCCTTGGATTCGACGCGCTCGATGGCCTGATGCATGTGCGGATCGAACATCTTTCCTGCGGCATCCATCCGCTCGACTCCGTGGCGCGCCAGCGCGTCCCAAAGCTGCTTGCGGATCAAGAGTGACGCCTTTGCGATATTCCTCGTAAGCGGGATCTTCGTGAGCGTGGAGAGCGCGATCGAAACGCATCCAGCACCGGGATCAAATCCAGAATCATGCGTTCGACGCCGCGCCGGCCCTCTTCGCTGCGGTCGCGTTCCGTCCTCTTGCGGAAATTCTCAAAATCGGCCTGGCGGCGGACGAGCGTTTGCAGGAGGTCTTCCTTTTCCGCACGAAGCTTGTTGTAATTCCGCAGCGAGGGCCGTCTGGCTCCCCCGCTGGCGAGATCCGTGAGGATCAGAATCACCGCCTGCCGGGGACGCAGAATCTGTCTTCCTTTCCTCGGTTCTACATCGTCAAAAGGCAATATTCTTTTTTTCCTCGCGTTTCGGTTCCGCCACTTTGCCTCAGCTCCGATCCAATGTTTCGCTGAATGCGCGGGCCACGAATGCCACCGCCGTGATCGCGCGTTCATAATGCATCCGCATAGGGCCCAGCACGCCCACCGTTCCCTGCGACTGGTCCTGGAAGGAGTACGGCGCGCTGATCAGCGCCAGATGCTCGCCCGCCGGATCGATTCCCGCAACGCCGATCTGCACGTGCACCGGATCCGGCGTTTCGATGCAGCCCGCCAGAAGGCGATGAGCCTGTGCTTCTCCTCGATCGCCAGCAGCACTTCGCGCAGCTGCGCCTGGTCTGTGAATTCATGGGCCGCCGCCATCTGCGCGGCTCCTTCAACGTAAACCCGCTGCGCGGCGCCTTGCTCGAGCATTCCCGGGTCGCACAGCGCCAGAGCGTCCCGCGCCAAAAGATCGTATCGCTCCTGCTCGCTCGCCAGACGGGCGACCAGATCCGCTCGAATCGCCTCCAGCGTCCGGCCCACGTAATGCCGATTCAGATAATCCGCCGTGCGGTCGAGATCAGGCTGAGTAAAGGCCCGCGCGGGACGGATAATTTTGTCTCGCGTGTTGCCTCCAGTGGAGACCAGAACCACCACGACGCGTCCGTCCGGCAGCAAAACGAAGCGCACGTGTTCGAGCACCGTCTTGGCGATGGGAGGCGAAACCACAATCCCCAGGCCGCGCGAAACTTCCGCCAGAACGTGTCCGGCGCGCTCGGCAATTTCCTCCGCGGTGGCCGCGGCGGCAAATTCACCACGGATCCATTCTTCATCCTCCGGGCTTAGCGTGGCCTGCGCCGCAACTTGCTGCGCAAAAAAACGGTACGCGCTCGCCGTCGGGACGCGTCCCGCCGAGGTGTGCGGCTGGAAGAGATAGCCCTTCCTCTTCGAGATCCGCCATGACGTTGCGAATCGTCGCGGAACTCAGCGATTCCGCGTGGCGCCGCGAAATGCGTGCGCGAAGAAACGGGCTCTCCCGTGTCGATGTACGCCCGGACGATGGCGGACAGAATTTGCCGGTTGCGCTCGTTATGAGGCGCTGAGTGAGACATGGCTCTAATCACAATACGCTCTAAAATTATTTTATGCGCAGGAATCGTTCCCGTCAAACCGGATGAGTGGCGCATGTGTCAGTAGAACAGGCTTTTCAGCCTGAGCGAGCGTTGGACAGCCTATTTGCTTTTCAAAAGTGATGAAAACCAAAAGCACGCAAGCTGAAGCTTACGCTACCGAGATCGGCGGCATCAATCTGGGCGCGCTGCAGACGGTCGGAATAATCCACGTAAAGGGTTTTCCACTCCGAGTAGAAGTCGATCGCCGCGGTTCCCGCTTCGCGGTGCCCGTTGCCGGTTCCTTTTGTGCCGCCGAACGGCAGCTGGATTTCCGCCCCGATGGTCGGCGCATTTACGTAGACGATGCCCGTTTCCAGGTCGCGCATCGCGCGATAGGCTTGATTCACGTCACGTCGTATAGATGGAAGCCGAAAGGCCGTATTTCACGTTGTTGGCGATCTCGATGGCCTCATCAAACGATGAAAATGGAATTACCGCGACGACCGGCCCGAAGATTTCCTCCTGCGCGATCCGCATCCCGGGATCGGCATCGGCAAAAATCGTCGGCTCGTGGTACCAGCCTTGTGCCAGTCCATCGGATTCGGCCCTGCTCGACCTCCCGCGACACTTTCGCGCCCTCGTCTCTTGCCGATCTCGACGTACTTCATCACGGTCTGAAGCTGCGTTTCGTTAATCACCGGCCCGACTTCGGTATCCGGATCGAGGCCATCGCCCAGTTTCAACGCCTTGGTTCGTTTGCGCAAATCGATCGATAAATTCCTTGTACACTTTTCTTGTGGACGGCGACGCGGCTGGCGGCGGTGCAGCGCTGTCCGCTGGTTCCGAACCCACCCCATACCGCACCTTCCACGGCGAGGTCCAGATTCGCATCATCCATCACGATAATAATATTCTTGCCGCCCATTTCCAGATGGCAGGGCTTGAACGTCGGCGCGCAAGCCTGATTCACCAGTCGCCCCGTCTCCGTCGAGCCGGTGAAGCTTACCGCGGTCGACGCCGGGATGCGCGACCAGTGGCGCGCCCGCATTCGGGTCCCATGCCGTTGACGATATTCACCACTCCCGCCGGCAAGCCGGATTCAACCAGAATTTGCACCAGATTATACGTCGAAAGCGGCGTATCCTCGGCGGGCTTGATCACCACCGTATTGCCGCAAATCAGCGCGGGCATGATTTTCCACGAGGGGATGGCCATCGGGAAATTCCAGGGCGTAATCATGCCCACCACGCCGAGCGGATCGCGCACCGACATGGCAAATTTGTTGGGAAGCTCGGAGGGCACCGTCTGCCCGAACAGCCGGCGTCCCTCCCCGGCCATGTAATACGTCATGTCGATCGCTTCCTGAACGTCGCCGCGCGTTTCGGAGAGAGGTTTCCCCATTTCCCGGGTCATGTCGCGCGCCAGGTCTTCCTTGCGCCTTACCAGAGTTTCCGCGGTGCGATACAGAATCTCCGCGCGGCGCGGAGCGGGAACCAGGCGCCATTTCTTGAAGGCCGCTTTCGCGGCGTCCACGGCGTCATTTACGTCTTCTTGGTGGAGGACGGAAAAATTCCGACCAGTTCGGCCGAATTCGCAGGATTGCGATCTTCGAACGTGCGTCCCTGAGCCGCGCTTCGACCCAATCCCCATTGATGAAGTTCTTATGAATTCTTGTAACGGCGCTTGTTGCCATGTCGCCTCCTGAGGGCTTCGAGGCCTTTCAAATGAGTGGTCCGCTAACAAGCCGGATAAAAGCGGCCAAAATCCCAACGTGGCACTTCAATGTAACAGAGGCATTTGGAGGCGTCAAACCGCGCATGGAATGTGGTTATTGCGATGAGCGGTCGGAGGACTCGCGGTCGAGGCGCTGGAACCGGCGCGCCCTTGCCGGCTGTTTCGGAGCCCAATCCGAGCTTTTGCAGAGTCAACGGCATCGATCTTGCCCGTGGCATGTGAGGCCATTCTTGTCCTGGTAATTTTTCATGGCATCAACAGTGGGGTCGTCCCACTTCCCGGTGGGCTCGCCCTTGATAGGCGCCTTCCCGCTGCAGGGCAGACTGAATTTCGCGAATCCGATCGGGTGTGGGAGCCTTTTGCGCGGCGGGTTTGGATTTTCCTCTTCGATTTGGAGGAGCCGGTCTTTTTCTTCTTCACAGTCGTCTGCGCCGCCGGGGTTTGAGCTGCCGGACACAGCAGGGGCCGCGCTCATGAGGAGCACGGCCCCGAAAAAGCAGAGCCAGATTAGTCGGTCGTCATACGATGAGGAACTACTGCTCCGGAGCCGGAACTGCGCCGGCCAGATAACACGGTGTCGAACTGATCGTTGCCGGTGCGCCGCAGGACCTTGAACAGCACATCTTGTCCCGGTTTTCAGGCCTCGAGACCAGGCGGCGATATTCCGACACGGAACCGACTGCTGTGTGATTGACCTCGGCTAATTACGTCGCCGCGAGCAAAACCGATGTCTTCGGCAAAGCTCGCCGGATCGACCTCGGTCACCAGCACGCCCTTCATGTTTTCGTATCCGGCGCGCCGGCTCGATCCGTCCCGAGGTCTTCGAGGCGCAGACCGAACTCGGCCGGCGTCGGACCGCTTGTCATTGGTGGCTCCGTTGCCCGCGCGATCCGGGAAAATCTTGCTGCGATCCGCGACGGTCAGGGTGGCTTCGTGTTCCTTCTTGTCGCGAATATAGGTCACGCGAACGCTGCTGCCAATTGGCGTGGCCGCAATCGGATTGACCAGATCGTTGCCGGTGTGCACCGGCTTGCCGTTCACGCTCGTGATGACGTCGCCGGATTGCAATCCGGCCTTTTCCGCCGGGCTGCCCGGTTCGACGCGTTGCAACACGATCCCGTAGGGCGCGCCCAGTTCCTTCAGAACGATCGGATTGCTGCCCTGAGTTTCCGTGAAGCTCACGCCGATGGAACCGCGCGTGACTTTGCCGTTGGCGATGAGCTGGTTGTAGACGCCGATCGCCGTGTTGGATGGCAGCGCGAAACCAACGCCTTCATTTCCGCGCCCTCCCGTGATGATCGCCGTGTTGATGCCGATCACTTGCCCGGCCATGATTCACCAGCGGCCCGCCCGGAATTTCCAGGATTGATGGCGGCATCGGTTTGGAGGAATCTCTGGAATTGCTGCCCCACATTGCCGCGATCCTTGGCGCTGATGATTCCAGCGGTAACGCTGCCTTGCAGGAACCCGAACGGATTGCCGATCGCAAGGGCCCAGTCGCCGACCTGAACGCCATCGGAATTGCCAAGTTTGGCAGTGGGCAAATCATGTCCCACATCGATCTTGATTACCGCCAGATCGGTCTCTTCGTCCGTGCCGATCACCTTGGCGGTATAGAGGGTCGGGTCGCCGTCGAAAGCTCACCTGAATCTTGGTGGCCTGATCCACGACGTGATTGTTCGTCAGGATATATCCCTTCTTGTCGACAATCACGCCCGAGCCCAGGCTGCGCTCGGCAGTGCGGCCCCTGCTGCGGAAAATCGAAGAACCGATTGAAAAAATCCTGAAATGGCTGCTGGTCCTGATCATCGTCCGGGCCCTCTCATCGCGGTTGCGCTGGGAAGGCGCGCCTCGGCCTTGCTTCCCGCGCTCGATCACTTGCGTCGTCGAAATATTCACCACGGCCGGCTGCACTTTGCTTCACGATGGAAGCAAAGGCGCTCGACAACTGCACAGGATCCGGAATCGCCAGATGGCGTGGCGTCGCTGACCGACTGCCGGGTGCGACGCACCAACGTGCCCGGAGATCACCGTGCCAATCAACATGCCGATGGCCAGCGTCATCGTCACCAGCAACGTCGCCATAACCTTTCGATTTCGCGCCCAGGCGGCAAATTCCCGTATCTGCATGCCCATAATGTTTACTCCTCCATGCCACTTTCCGGCCAGAATTTGAAAATGATTATACCACTTCAACGGCTCCTGCACGCTCGAACGAAGTTGCGAGTCATCTACTTGTGTACAACCTCCCATGATCGGCCCCTCGCCTCGGTTGCGAAATTCTCTCAGCCTGCTAAACTAGGATGCAAAATTATGACTTCACGTACGATGTACCGGAAAATTTGGGAGTCCCACCTTGTCCGCGAGGCTCGCCGGGCGAACCTTCGCTAATCTATATCGACCGCCACCTGATCCACGAAGCCACGTCGCCACAAGCATTTGCGGGACTCAAAGCGGCTGGCCGCAAGGTCCGCCGTCCCGACCTGACATTCGCCGTGATGGACCACTCGGTCCCCACCAAGGACCGCAATCTGCCGATCCTGGACGCCGCCGCGGCAGGGCAATTTGACGCGCTGGAGCGAAGCTGCCGAGAGCCCGGCATCACTCTGTTCAATCATGTTCAGCCAAAATCAAGGCATCGTGCATGTCATCGGGCCGGAACTCGGCATTACGCAGCCCGGTCAAACCATTGTCTGCGGCGACAGCCACACCTCGACGCACGGCGCGTTCGGAACCCTGGCGTTTGGGATTGGCACCAGCGAAGTCGAGCATGTGCTCGCGACGCAATGCCTTTCCCAATACGAATCGAAGACGATGAACATCGTCGTCAACGGGAAGCGCCCCAAAGGCGTCTCCGCCAAAGACATCATCCTCGCCATCATCGGCAAAGATCGGAATCGCCGGAGGCACCGGCCACGTCGTCGAATATTCCGGCGAGGCCATTCGCGGGCTTTCGATGGACGGCCGCATGACCGTTTGCAACATGTCCATCGAAGGCGGCGCGCGCGCGGGGATGATCGCTCCGGACGATACGACGTTCGCCTACATGGAAGGCCGGCCTTACGTTCCCCGCGGAAAAGCATTTCAGGAAGCCGTGGAAGGCTGGAAGTCGCTGACCACCGATCCTGGCGCGAAATTTGATGCCACGGTCGAACTCGACGCCTCCGCGCTCGCTCCTCAGGTCACCTGGGGAACAAATCCGGGCATGGTCACGGGAGTTACCGGCCGCGTGCCCGACCCGGCTTCCTTCCATGATCCCGACGATCAAAAAGCGGCCACGCGCGCGCTGGAATACATGGGCCTCAAACCGGGCACTCGCATGGTGGATATTCCTGTCGATCGCGTATTCATCGGCTCGTGCACGAACTCGCGCTTGAACGATCTTCGAGCTGCCGCGCGCGTCGTCGCGGGCAAACACATTTCCAAGGACGTCAAGGAAGCGATCGTTGTGCCCGGCTCGATGGTGGTGAAAGCTAAGGCGGAAGCCGAAGGACTCGACCGGATTTTCCGCGATGCCGGATTCGAATGGCGCGACGCGGGATGCAGCATGTGCATCGCGATGAATCCCGATGTGCTGCCTCCGGGCGAACGCGCCGCCAGCACTTCGAATCGAAATTTCGAAGGCCGCCAGGGCAAGGACAGCCGCACGCACCTGGTCAGCCCGATCATGGCCGCGGCCGCGGCAATTGCAGGACACTTCGTGGACATCCGCGAGTGGAACGTGGACGCAGTGGAGTAGCATAAGCTTCAACTTGTGTGATTTTGATTTTTAGAACTCGCGCGTTTGTGGGAATTATCGGATTTGCAGACGAGCAGGAGAACATCATGCAGCCATTTTCAACACATACCGGCTTGGTTCTTCCGCTCGACCGCGTAAACGTCGACACCGATCAAATGGTGCCGAAGCAGTTCCTGAAGCTCCAGGACAAGAAGGGTTTCGGACGCGTCGCTGTTCTACGACTGGCGCTATCTGCCCGGCGAAAAACCGAACCCTGATTTCATTCTGAACTGGCCGCGATACAAAGGCGCTTCGATCACTGCTTGCGCGCGCCAATTTCGGTTGTGGCTCCAGCCGCGAGCATGCCCCCTGGGCCGTCGCCGATTACGGATTTCGCGTCCTGATCGCTCCGAGCTTATGCCGATATTTTCTATAATAATTGCTTCAAGAACGGAATCCTTCCCGTTACGCTTGCCCGAAGCTCAGGTCGACGAACTTTTCAAACGCGCCGAAGCAGCAGGAAGGCTATGCCCTAACCGCCGACCTGCCCGGCCAAACCGATCAGCGACGCCAGCGGATTCAAGCTACAAATTTGAGATCGATCCGTTCCGAAAGCATGTCCTGCTCGAAGGCTTGGACGACATCGGACTTACGCTCAAGCACGAGCCCAACATCACCGCCTACGAACAGGCCCACCATCCAAGCGCCACGATGTACGAACCCGTGGACGCGAAATATTGCGCCGGGCGATAGTGCACGCCGAAGTCAATGCCATGCCTAGCGCCCGGCCAGCCGCGACGCACTACGTAAGGGACTGCGGTCCGTTAGCCCGGGGCCCTAGCGAAGAACTGCTTGACGTGCAGCTTCTTTGTGCGGCGCTTCGCTTGCCACAGGTCGTAGGCAAGCTGCATCTGCAACCAATGCTCCGGTGTGCTCCCGAACGCCTTGGACAGGCGGAGGGCCATTTCCGCCGTGATGCCGGATCGTCCGTTGAGAATGGACGAGAGAGTCTTGCGCGTGACGCCCAAGCCCTTCGCCGCCTCGGTCACGGTCAGATCGAGGGCCTTAAGGCAGTCCTCCCGGACGATCTCGCCGGGGTGCGGGGGATTGTACATATCCAATTGTCTTTCCTCCTGTCGCTAGGGGTAATCAACCAAATCAACATCGGTTGCGTTTTCACCATCGAAGCGGAACACCAGCCGCCAATTGCCCGACAGCGAGACGGCCCACTCGCCCTTGCGCTCGCCCGTGAGCGGATGCAGCTGATAGCCGGCGATGTCCATGTTCAGTGGGCTCGTGGAGGTTGAAAGCGACGCCAACAGGCGGCGCAAGCGTTTCGCCTGTTGAGCGCTCACGCCCCGTGTGTCCCCCGAGGCAAAAAGCCGTTCCAGCCCCTTATGGCGAAACCGGATTATCATTTCCGTGTAGTGTAACTACTCAGGTTACACAGGTCAAGTCCCTTGTGAGTGCCCCAACTGCGGCGGATTTCAAAGGCGGATCCTACTGCATTGGTCGGTTGCAGGGGCACGGCACTTCCTGGGAACGCCATTCTCCCGAATGGCGCCTTTCAATCCGCCAATCTGGAGATTGGCGTTCCCGGCGCCCGAAGGATTTAAATCAGGAAAGTCCTACAGGAGAATTCACGCATCATGGTGAATTTCCGCAGACGCAGGAATAGGGCCTTTCAATTCTGCGATAAGGATTCCCGCAAGGATAAGCCCAGCACCAACCAACGCTCTCGCTCCCAGGCGCTCGTGAACCGCAATGAACGAGGTTATCGCCGCATACACCGGCTCAGTGGCAAGAATGAGCGCCGTGTTTGTGGCGCTGGTGTGGCGCTGCGCCCAGACCAGCAGCGGATAGGCAATGGCCGTCGTGAAAATAGCGGTGACCAAAACTCCGAATACCATCTGCGATGTCAGACGAAAGAGGATCGGCTGTAAATGGGATGCGGCGAGGAGTGGCACCGCGATGAGCGAGAACACCGCTGTCACCGCAACCTGCAGAAAACTCATGCCTCCCATCGAATATACCGAGCTATAGCGCGAAATGTAGATGATCTGGAGCGCATAGAGGATCGCGCAACCGAAAACCATTGCATCACCGCGATTGAGGTCATGAATCCCCTGCCGCGGAACCGTGAGGAAATAGAGGCCCGCGAAGGAGGCAAATACCCCTCCCCAGGCCCAGACATTTATTTTGCGACGCCAAAATAGCGCCAGGAAAACGGGGACCAGCACCACGCTGATTCCGGTAATGAAAGCGGCCTTCGACGGAGTCGTCTCGGCAATCCCGGTCGTTTGGAATGCATAGCCCGCAAACATGATCGCGCCAACCTGTAACCCGGCCCAGAGTTCCCCGCGGGAAAGCTTCCGAAGATCGGAGCGGTAGATCCAGGCCATGGGCAGGGCGCCCAACGTAAATCGCGCTGCCAGGTAGGCAAACACCGAGATATCGGCCAGAGCGTTTTTCACAACGACAAACGTCACGCCCCAAAGCAGCGAGGAGGTCATCACGGCGCAGTGCGCTTTGAACCGTGTTGTCATGGGATTTGCTTTGCCGGACGGACGGGTGCGGGCTCTATTTTTACGCTGAACGCTTCCAGTGAAGCGTGGAGCCCGCTGGGAAAATGAAGATGATTTGGAAAACCAGATTCCCGCGTCATACGTCTCATGGACTGACGAGTCTAGTGAGCCTGCGCGACAAAGGCAACCCGGTTGTCGGGGATCGAATCGCATTGATTGGAGTCCTCGCCTGTCGCATTGACAGGGGACCAACGCCTTGTTAAATCTATCGGTAATGCCATTTCACAAACTGTTCCGAATCGGTTCCCTTCTATTCGCCATACCGCTCCTGGCCGGAACTCTCTGCGTCCCTATGCTCGCCGCAGACAAGAAAGATGAAAAGAAAGAAGATAAGAAGGAAAAGACTGAGCCTTGGACTGAAATTCGCACCACCCATTTCGTCGTGGCCAGCGATGGCGGAGAGAAGACGGCTCGCCGTGTCGCGGACCAGTTTGAAACCGTGCGGCGAGTCTTCCAGGCGACCATGCCAAACGCGCACTTCAGTACGGGAATCCCCATTCAGATCCTCGCCGCGCGGAATGCCGAGTCTTTCGCCAAAATATTTCCCGAATTTCCGTACGACAAACGCCGCGGCCAGCAGCGCGAGCCGCCGGCGGGATTGTTCGTTGCTGGTCCGGAAAAAGTATACGTCGGCATCAGGACCAATGCATCCGGTCGCGTTCCCTATGAACAAATTTATAAGGACTATGCACGCCTGGTCCTGAAACTCAGCTACCGCAATTTACCCCCCTGGCTCGAGGAAGGCTATTTGAACGTTTACGGCAGCCTCACCATCAACGAGCGGGGCGCCCGGCTTGACCGTCCCGATCCCGAAGACATGAGCGTCCTGTTCGAGAGCCCGTTCCTTCCGCTCGATCTGGTTTTCCACGTGGACCGCAAGTCCGCGTATTACACCGTCGGAGAAAAGAATACGGTGTACTTTGCTGAGTCGCGCGCGCTGGTGCATTTCCTCCTCACCGATCCCCAGATGTCCGGGGCGAAAGTCCTGGATCAGTACATCAGCAAAGTCGAGGGTGGAGCGGACGCGCTGGTCACCGCCCGTCAAGTCTTTGGAGATTTAAACCAACTTCAGAGCAGACTGGAAGCCTACGTCAAACAAACGAATTCCCTTCCCGTGGACATTGGCGTTGCGGTCGGGGGCGACTCCGGCGGCCCTGCCAGGACGCTTTCCGCAGCCCAGGCCGAAGCCCGCATCGCGGATTTCCTGGCGCATCACGGGAAGCGCGGAGATGCCGAAGACATGCTGGAAGACGCCCTGAAGCTCGAACCGACCCTCGCAGAAGCCGAGCAGAGCATGGGCTTTTTGCAACTGCAGCAAAATCATCTCGACGATGCCGATATGCATTTTGCGCGCGCCCTGGAACTCGATCCCAATGATGCCCTCACCTACTATGGCCAAGGCCAACTGGCCATGACGCGCGGCGGATTCGTGGGGGTTCCGGTTGGTGCCGTGGTGGCCTTTGAAAAAACTGTTTCCCTCAATCCCGATTTCGCGCAAGCCTGGTACAACCTGGCGTCCATTTACGCCACGCGGAACGAAACCTTGCAGAAGGCGTTGACAGACGCGCAACGTGCTGCGTCGCTCGAGCCCGGCGATTCCGGATACCAATTGCAGGTCGCATCGATTTTGGATCGGCTCGGACGTACGGATGACGCGCGTAAGACAGTCGCGCAAGTGCAGGCTGGCTCGAGCGATCCCAAAGTGGCCAATAAGGCTGGAGACATGCTTGCTCAAATGACACCAAAGCCCGCCCCGCCCACGGCCGCTGCTCCTGCCGCCCCCGTGCCTGCTGCGCCTTCCTCGGCGGGAACTCCGCGCATCGAGCGCAGGACGGAACCGGAACAGCCGGCGGCAGCCCCGCCAGCAGTTCGCAGCGAGCCCCTCCCTATCCCGCCCCCCATTGCGGCCGCGTCAAGCCGCGTGTACTCCATGCTGGGCACGATTACGGAAGTGGTTTGCACGAACGCGCCACAAGTCAAGATCACCCTGAAAGCGCAGACCATCGTCATGCACTTGCATGCCAGCGATCTGGGGCAAGTGGCAATCAAGTCTGCGGGGTCAAGTGTGCCCGCAAAAAGTACGACCTGTGCCAGCCTGCGCGGCCGCAGCGTCCGTGTGAGTTATCTGCTCGTTTCGGATCAGACCTGGGATGGAGAAATGCAGACGGTAGAATTTCGCTGAGGGTGCCTAGATTATAAGGAGTTTTTTAGTAGCACGAACCTGCCTGCCGCAGGCGGGCTTCAGTTTGTGTGCTTTTTCCATCGCAAATTCTAAAGAACGCAAGCTGAAGCTTACGCTACTTCTTACGGTTCCAAACCGGCGACGCCCAGCAATGTTAACGCTACACGTTGCAGTCCGAGTTCACGGCCGGATGGGTCGTACCATTCTTCGAGGGTATGCGCGCCGCCGCTGCGCCCTCCCGCGCCGAGTGAAATCGCGGGGATACCCACTGAAAGCGGCACGTTGGCATCGGTCGAGGAGCGTTCTCTTCTCGACCGGTTTCCCAGCTGGCTGTCAGCGGCGAGCAGCGCCGCAAGTAGCGGGGAATTCTCAGGCAACTCGCCCGAAGGGCGCACGCCTAGAATATTGATTTTCAAATCGAGCAGGTTCGTGCCGCCAGCCATGCCGCGCTGGCGAGCCGCAGCCATTTCTTCGTCGACGCCGGTTTTCATGGCGTCCCGCAGGAAGCCCTCGAGCTTGTTGAGTTCCGCGTCGGATTCCGAGCGCAAATCCACCTTCATCGATGCCCGCTCCGGAATGGAATTCACCGACGTGCCGCCATCAATCTCGCCCACATTGAAGCTCGTTCGCGGGGTTTCCGGAATGCGCGCCGTGACGAAGTGCCCGATGCCACGGCCAAGCGCATGGATCGGATTCGGCAAGCCGAAATCCGACCAGCTATGTCCGCCCGGGCCTTCGATCGAAACCTCCACGCGCCGGGACGGCAGCGCCGCCGTGGTCACATACTCGGTGGCCGATCCGTCGAGCGCGATCACGTACTTCAATTGGGTTTTGTAACTATCGACGAGCGCGCGCACGCCGCGAAGATTCCCTTCGCCCTCTTCGCCAACGTCGGCCACAAATAGGATCGTCATTTTTGTTTTGATTTTGGCGTCCCGAAAAGCCCTGGCCAGCGCCAGCAGCGCCGCGAGGCCCGTGCCGTTGTCGGAAATTCCAGGAGCCAGCAGCCTCCCTCCCTCTCGCTTCACACGCACCTCCGTACCTGCCGGGAATACAGTGTCGAGATGAGCCGTCAGCATCACAATATCCGGAGACGAACCCGGCCATTCCCCGATGACGTTGCCGGTGGCGTCCGTCTGCACGTGGAGTCCCGCCGCGGAAAGTTGCTTCTTCAAGTAGGCGGCGCGCGCTGCTTCCTGAAACGATGGCGCCGGAATTTCCGTGATGTGAATTTGCTCTTCTGTCGTGGCAGCCGTGCTGCTTCGCAATATTTCGAGCACGTGAGCAACGCGCGGATCTTCGCGCAGCTGTGCCGCTGCGGTCTTGCGTGCGAGATTCTGTATAAACGAAGTCACTGCGATTCCCATCATCAAAATTAGGAAGTAGCGCTTCACGGCTCACTCGGCCGCGCCGTCGAGAGCCCTCTTCGTGGCGGGCTTGCTAGTCTCCGCCATTCTGGCGCCCCGGTCAAACATAAAAGCTTCGAGGCTGTGCGGAGACTCAATCGCTTTCAGGAAGGCGGAGTTTCATCCGAGACCCGCAACGAGACTCCGTCCATCAATTCTTCAATACCGCAACGTGAAACTATGAGGCATTTGTTTCGGGTCCGGCTTGTAGAGAGTCTTGCAAAATTCGCAGCGGTAAATCTCTGCCTCCTTGCCGATCTTGTCTTGCACATCTTTCGGATAGTCGTACCAGCGCTTCAGATGTCCGGCGCAGAGCTTCCCTTTTGCGTCTTTCTCATCGCAGGATCGCTGCTTCGGTTTGCGCACTTTCACTTTAATTTCCTGAGGCGCTGCTTCCACCACGGCAGGAGCCGCGGCTGCCGCAGGCGGAGGCGCCGGCGTCGTGGGTTGCGGTGCTGTTTCCTCGGCCATTCTTGGGGTCCTTTCCCTTGTTAATGTTCCCTGTAAGAATACAATTAATCGCGCCGTTGCGCGAGTATCCCTAGGCGCATTCTACTCGAAGCGTTCCTTTCAAACCAGGCTGCACGCTTGCAAATTTGTTGTATCGCGCGAAAGGTAAAGGTAGGATGCGCCAAGCAGTGGTCCAAATCGGACATTTCCGGTGAGGTGCAATATGAGACGATGCCTAACCATGGTCGTTTTGGCAGGGGCTCTTTTCGTAATTTCCAGCACGGCTTGGGGACATCACGGAACGCCTTTGTATTACGGCAAAGCGACAATTACATTGCAGGGGACCATCACTGAATTCGCGTTTGTGAATCCCCATTCCCAGATTTATTTCGACGTGAAAGACGAGAAGGGCAATGTCCAGCATTGGGCTGCCGAATGCGCGAGTCCCGGCCTGCTTCGCAGAAATGGTTTTAGCAGGGATTCACTAAAGCCGGGAGAACAAGTCACGATTACGGTTCACCCTGGAAAAAGCGGCGATACCATAGGAAGTTTCGTAAAGGTTGTGCTCCCTGACGGCAAGGAATTGCCGACCAGGTCTGCTGGGGGCGAGCAGTAAGGAACGGTTCACAGTAAGATTCGCGATTAAAAATGCTAAGAAGAATGCCGTAGTCGTACAAGCCATATATTCGGCAGAATCTTGCCGCGCACATTTGTTTAACCGGTTCGACAGCAAATCAGGGGGACACTCGATGTTGCGCGATGAGTTCCACACGCGACCAGTACTAGTCCGTTGGTTCACCGCAATGTTGTTCGCGATCATCCTGGCGGCTTTCTCGCTCGGAGACCTCCGTTGGTTCCGCGTCTCCTCTTTCGTTTCCAGTGCCGCAGCAACGGACGACGGTGACTGGACCTACGTCGATCACGACTTCAGTGGAACGCGCTACAGCCCACTGAGCCAGATTACTCCGCGGAATGTGAATCGCCTTGCAAAGGTTTGCTCGTACACATTCCCCGAGCAAGTGCCTTCCGAGTCAGCTCCCATCGCTTCGGCAGGCGTCCTTTACGCCACCAGCGACCATTACACCGTCGCACTTGATGGGGCTGATTGTCACGGCCTATGGACTTATGAATGGAAGCCGCGCGACCACGACTCCCCGCATCCTCACCGGGGCGCTGCCCTGGCCGGTGGAAAAATCATTCGCGGCACAGGAGATGATTATCTGATCGCGCTCGAC
Organism: Terriglobia bacterium; assembly: GCA_963705015.1. GTDB lineage: Bacteria > Acidobacteriota > Terriglobia > Acidiferrales > UBA7541 > Palsa-360. Next base: position 589,240 of record CAVPIN010000002.1, on the reverse strand, counting down.
GCAGCAACCGGGCATCTTCTCTGGGCAAGGCAGATCGCCAAGCCACAGGATGGTTATTTCATTAGCATGCCGCCCCTTGTGATTGGTGATTTAATTTATATCGGGCCTGCTGGATCAGAACGGGCCGCTAGCGGGTGGGTTGGCGCCTTTCGATTGAAAGACGGGGAACCGGTATGGAAATTCAATATTATCCCGGCCGATGGCGAGCCGGGCGCGGATACCTGGGGGCCGAATCCGGATGCGCGCAAGCATGCGGGCGGCGCGCTTTGGACTCCTCTTTCATACGATACGGAGAAGGGACTGCTTTATGTTGCTGGCGGAAATCCCGCGCCTGATTTTTACGATGACGCGAGGCCCGGAGCGAACCTCTATACCAACTCCCTCATCGCCTTGAACGGAAAGACAGGCCGGCTGGTGTGGTACCAGCAGTTCATCCCCCATGACGTTCACGACTACGACACCACACATGTGAATCCTGTTTTCAAGGCCAACTCGGGCACGGCCATCGCCACGACCGGCAAAGATGGAGTTCTTCGCGTGGTGGATCGCGACTCGCACAAGATTCTCTACAGCGTCCCTTTCACGACGCAGCTGAATACCGAGGTGCCGATCGGCCACACGCCGGTTCGAGTGTGTCCGGGAACGCTCGGGGGAGATGAGTGGAATAGCGGGGCATACAGTCCCAAACTCGGGCTGTTGGTCGTGCCCAGCAATGACCAGATGTGTTCCCAGATCATGAAGGACGCCGAGCCACCCAGCGCCGAAGCGGCGAATGCCGGCGAGAAAAACTACTTCGGCGGCCCGATCAATCACGAACCGCTAGCGGACGCCAGAGGCCGCCTGACGGGATTTGATGCCATGAACGGCAAGGAGCGCTGGCGCTACCAGGCGCCCACACCCCTGGTCGCGGGCGTTGCGATCACCGCAAGCAATCTTATTTTTACTGGTGAAGTCGGCGGCTACTTCGACGCGCTCGACGCTCAATCGGGCAAGATTCTCTTCCGTCACAATTTAGCCGACACGATCCAGGGAGGAGTCATTACCTATTCCGCGCATAGCATTCAATACGTTGCCGTCGTTTCGGGAGATGGCGGAGTCATCACGAAAAAGACCATGCCCGAAGTTGTCGGCGGGAACCCCACCATCACGGTGTTCGCACTTCCCAGAAAATGAGCCCCATCATCGGACGGTGGGGTAGCGTCCTAATTTTGAAACCGTATTCCCCGAAGGAACAGAGATCCGAAGCGTGAGATCATTCTGAAGGCTTTGACAATGAGCTCTTTGAGCGACCTCCAAATGGATGAAGTGATTCTCTCCGTTACTGAAGCATCTTGGAGCAAAGTTGCGTCTGTAATTATCAAAGCCGCGGACAAAATGGGCAGAGACCTGCCGGAAGGTGACGCTGGATACAATCTTGTCGCCGGACGTATCGAGATTCTTGTCCGAAGTGGTCGCTTGTTGGCGCAAGGCGATATCAAGAAATGGCGGCATAGCGAGGTAAGAAAGCCGAATTAGCACAATACCGATGGCGGACGAAATTTGCTCGTCCGCAAGGCGGGTGCTAAACTGCTTCTCCAGCGCACTCGTTCGAAGTTTCTCTGAGGGAGCATCCGTTGTCCGAGCCAAAGCACGACGAAAGTTTCAAGGTTGTTGACCGCAGACTATTTACTCCCGAGGGCGAACTCCGCAAGGAGGTCGCGGAGCAGCAGGACCGCGAGCACGAAGCGGCGGCCGTAATGAGCGCCAAGGCAGCCGCCCCCAAGGCCGCTCCAGCGGCGCGTCCTGCCCCACCTTTGCCGAGTCCTGCGGCGCCAGAAGCAACCGGCCCCGCCCCTGCCGCTCCATCAGCAGATAAGACGAACAAGCGCTCCCCGGAATTCGAAAATCTGGTACGTTCCCTGGGGCAGAACGCCGCAATGCTCCTGGGAGGGTACGCGGACCCGCGCACCGGCCAGCCCATGCTGGACCTGGAAGGGGCGCGCGAAATGATCGACATGCTGGACGTGCTCCGCGAAAAGACAATTGGAAACCTGGCCCCGGAGGAAGATACGCTCCTTCTGGATGTCCTTGGAAACCTGAAGCTGGCGTTCATGGAAATGACTAAGGCCGCTACGGCCGCCGCAATGCAAGACAAGGTTAAAACCCGGACATAGTTGCGTGTCATCCCTGCCTGCAAGAACCGATTCCGTACTTGAACTCACGGTGCTTGGCTCCGGGACATCCATGGGCGTGCCCACACTCACTTGCCATTGCCCGGTATGTAGCTCGAAGGATCCTCGCGACAACCGCATGCGGCCTTCGGTGCTGCTAGTCCATGACGGGCAGACCGCGGTGATCGACACAACCCCTGATTTCCGGTTTCAGGCGTTGCGTGTGGGGCTGCAGCGGCTTGACGCCATCCTTTTCACGCATGGCCATGCCGATCACATTATGGGCTTCGACGACATCCGGCCCTTTAACCTGCGGCAAAAATCTGAACTACCGGTGTACGCATCCCAGGAAACGATAAAGACTCTTAAGCGAACTTTCGCGTATGTGTTTGACGGGCGGCCCGCAATCAGCACGATCCCGCAAGTTTCGCTGCATCCCATTGAAGGTCCGTTTGAAATCATTGGAACGCGTATCGTTCCGATCCCCGCGCGGCACGGCGATATGGGTGTGCTGGGCTTCCGTTTCGGCTCCGCGGCGTATCTTACCGATTTCAGCGTGCTCCCTGATTCGTCGAAGGCGCTGCTGACTGGGCTGGACGACCTGGTGCTCGACGCCCTTCGCGACGTTCCGCATCCAATGCATCAAACCGTCGAGCAGGCGCTCGCCCTGGTGAGGGAGATCCAGCCGCGCCGGGCCTGGTTCACTCACATCGCGCACGAACTGCCGCACGCGGAGACCAACGCGCGCCTGATCGAGGCCGGGTATTCAAACGTCGCCCTTGCTTACGACGGACTTCATTTTGAGGTCCGCGTGTAATGGCGCTCACCATCCTTCATTCCCCGGAAGAGTGGGATTCCCGATTTGGCGCGGGGAGCCGTACGGTCCTTTCCGTGGGTAACTTTGACGGGCTTCATCTCGGCCACCAGAAAATCCTGCAGTTGCTACTGGAGCGCGCGCGAGCCAACTCGCTTCATTCTCTGGTGGTCACGTTTGATCCACATCCGATACGGGTGCTGCGCCCTGACCGGGCTCCGCAACTGATTCAGACCCTTGCGCAGCGCTTGGCGGGATTCGAGCAGCTTGGGCTGGAAGCAGCCCTGGTTATGAAATTCGATCGCGACCTTTCCCTGGTTTCAGCGGAAGACTTTATCCAGCACATTCTGGTCGAATGCCTGCATGTGAAAACGATACTGGTCGGGGCGAATTTCTGCTTTGGTCATCTGGGAGCCGGGGACGTGCGCATGCTCGGAGAGTTCGGAAAGATACGCGGCTTCGATGTGGAAATCGTGCCACCCGTGGAAATTCAAGGCCAGATCGTTTCGAGCACGGAGGTTCGCAACGCGATTGCGGGCGGGAATGTTGCTGGTGCCATCGAACTGCTTGGCCGTCCATTTTCACTCACGGGAGAAATCAAGGCCGGGGCCGGGCGAGGCCGGGCGATTCTCTTCCCTACCCTGAACATGGTCCCGGAACAGGAACTGCTTCCGAAGCTCGGGGTTTACGCGACGGAATCTATTCTCAATGGAAAGGCATTATTGTCGGTCACCAACGTGGGCACGCGCCCTACGTTCAATGGGCAGGGCGTGACCGTTGAAAGTCATTTGTTTGGCTTCGATGAGCAGGTTTCCTCGGGGAGGATGGAAGTCCGATTCCACGCACGACTGCGCGACGAGCAGAAATTCTCCGGCCCGGATCAACTGCGTGCGCAGATTGCGCGCGATATAGCTGCGGCGCGGGAATTCTTTTCGCAATTTCCCAAGCCCAGCAAAACCACTTAGCGTTTCATCCGATCAATCCACAATGTGGCAGAGAGCCGTCGAAAGCAGGGGCATGCTTGTTCCTACCTCGACGAGTTCACCCAAGTTTGTATTTCCAAAGTTCCTACTGAACCGTAACGGTCACAGGAACAGAGATCATGGTGTTGCCGGAGACTCCCACCACATTGAACGTGTCGGCGCCTTTGGTGGTCCCTGTATAAGGAGGGCTCGTGCTGCCGCAACTCGTCAATACCGTGGCCAGAGCCACAACCGTCAAGCACATGCTGAAGGCCAAGCGCCACCGTGGAGTACTCCGCCGCAAGAACATGCCTGCCGCGAGCAGCGCGGTAAGAGCCACGAAAATCCCAGGTATTCCCCAGGGACTCGGGCCGTGATGCGAGGGGCCTGCGGGTAATCTGGAACTCGCTGTCATGAACGTTACTTGCACCGTCGTACCGTTCGGCGGTGGACCCGGTGCTACTGGATTCTGACTGAACAGGAAGGTTGCCTTCGACGGCGCGTTGGCGACGCTCAGAGTGAAGTTCAGGCCGGACCCTGCGGCTGCATAAAGCGTTAGATTAATCGGGAGGTTCGACCCCGCCGCGACTGTAAGGCCAGTCGGGGCAGGCGCAAATCCTGCTGGGTTAACTGTCTCGATTAATGCTGGAGATGATGCGCTCGCAGCATAGTTTGCGTCACCGCTGTAACTGGCCGAGATGGAGGGGGTTCCGACGGCGAGCGCGGACGTCGCGAAGGTTGCCACACCCGCAGTCAGCGCAACAGGGCCAGACGTTGTGCCATTGAAGGTCACCGTGCCCGTCGGCGTCCCACCAGCGGTGCTGGTCACTGTCGCCGTGAAGGTCACCAACTGGCCAGCCACCTCAGGATTTAGCGATGAAGTAAGAGTTGTCGTGCTCGGCTTGCTGTTGACCACTTGAGTGATTGAACCCGATGTGCTGCCTGCGAAATTGGCATCTCCAGCATAGCTCGCGCTGATGACATGGGACGCAACCGTAAGCGTGGTCGTCGAAAAGGTCGCGACCCCACTGGCATTCGGCGCGCTCGTGCCAAGCGTCGTCGAGCCGTCCGAGAAAGTCACGGTACCGGTTGGCGCGGTTAGCGTCCCAGATCCCGGAGCGGTGACCGATACTGTAGCCGTAAATGTTACCGATGCACCGACAACGGATGGATTCACAGAGGAAGCGATGCCCGTGGTCGTATTCGCTTTGTTCACCACTTGAGCGACAGGACCAGAAGTGCTGCTGATGAAATTCGTATCCCCGCTATAGATCGCGGTGACGGACTGAGACCCAACAGCAAGCGCAGCCGTAGAAAAGGTCGCCACCCCGCTGGCATTCAGCGTGGCAGTGCCAAGCGTTGTCGCGCCGTCCATAAACACCAACGTACCGGTTGGTGTCCCCGTTCCGGGGGCGTTGACCGACACGGTCGCCGTGAGGGTTACGGGCTGACCGAAAACGGATGGATTGACGGAAGGAGTGACTACCGCAGAGGTGGAAGCTTTGTTCACCACTTGCGCCACTGGCGCCGACGTGCTGCTTACGAAGGTGTTGTCGCCACCATACTGCGCCGTAATTGAATGGGAGCCGGCGGTGAGTGCGGATGTAACCAGAGTCGCGCTGCCTGCGGTCAAGGTCTTAACGCCGAGCGAAGTTGTGCCGTCGAAGAACGTTACCGTGCCGGTTGGCGTTCCGCCCGAGCCAGTCACCGTGGCCGTGAAGGTCACCGATTGGCCGAACACCGAGGGATTCGCAGACGGTCCCACGCCCGTGGAGCTTGGGGTGGTTCCACCCTGCACTGTCTGACTGACTGTTGGAGAGGTGCTACCAATGAAATTCGAGTCGCCAGCATAGGTGGCAGAAATAGAATGTGAACCGATGGCCAACGTGGAGGTCATGAGCGTTGCCACTCCACTGGCGTTTAACTGGCCGGTGCCAAGCGATGTCGTGCTGTCGAAGAACGTTACCGTACCCGTTGGGTTCCCTGCTCCAGGAGCGGTGACCGATACTGTGGCTGTAAGGGTTACCGACTGGCCGGCACTGGAGGGATTCGGTGCAGGCACGACCACCGTGGAAGTCGCAGCCTTGGTCACCACTTGCGAGACCGCGGTCGACGTGCTCTCGACGAAATTCGCATCTCCGGGATACACCCCTGTGATCGATGCAGTACCCGCCGGCAAAGTCGAGGTCATATAGCTGGCCGAGCCGCTACTCAACGTTCCCGTTCCCAGTTGCGTCGAGCCCTGCATGAACGTAATGGTTTCTCCGTTCGGTGGCGTAACGTCCCCGGCGCTAACGGAATCGGTAAAGGTCACCGACTGCCCGTACACCGAGGGGTTTGCGGAGGACACGAGGGCGTTCGTGGTCCCGGGAATGCGGACGAATCCGTGAAAAACCCCATTCGTGTCAAAATAGCCACCCGTGCCAACTCCCGCTGCGTTGAGGCCTGCCGCGATTGTTCCATGATAAGAACCGGAGCCCACGACTTCACTCGGGTCTTCGAATGCCGTTATCGTTCCGCTCGCCAAACGCAAGAAACCGTGAAGCAAACCGTTGGTATCAAAGTAGAGCCCCCCAATATCACCCGCGTCGTTAATGCGGGCGGTGTAGGTTCCCGGAAACATGCCCGAAGTTACAGCGCCCGGAGCATCGATGGTGGTAAATGTGCCAGTAGCCGAGCGCACAAAACCGTGTTCCACGCCGGACGAGTCCGAATAGATTCCCGTGATAACGCCCGTCGAATTGATGCCAAGAGCAAACGTGCCCACACCAATACTCCTCAAGACGCCCGTGGTGGTTGCCGAAGGATCAACAAATGTGGTTGCTGTCGTGCAGGGGGAAGTACAAACGAAGCCGTGGCTCAAACCGTTAGAGTCTGTATAGTACCCCGTGATGGTGCCCGATGAGTTGATGCTAAACGGAAATGTCCCCTCGTCATCGCCCCCGACAGTGCCGGCTCCCGGAATATTGAACGTGGTGATCGACGAGCAAGGCGCGGTACACACAAAACCGTGAAATACTGCGCTAGAGTCCGAATAGTTTCCCACGATAACTCCGGAATCGTTAATGCTAATGCCACTGGTTCCCCGGTTTTCGTTGGTACCCGCGCCCGGAGCATTAAATGTGGTTATCGTGCCCGCCGAGCAAGGGTTAGTGCACACGAAACCGTGAATCGCGCTGTACGAGCTGGGAAGGTTGCCAGTCCCGTCATAGTACAAACCCGTGATCATCCCCGATGAGTTGATACTCAGTGGGAAGGTCCCTTGATCCGCGCCCGTGCCCGCGCCCGGAGCATTAAATACGCTTATCGTGCCGTTGGCGGCGCGGACGAAACCGTGTGCCACATTGGGCGCGGTAAGGTAAGCACCGGTGATGACCCCAGAGGCATTGATGCTCACGCCGGCCGTTCCCTGAAGCGCGCCCGTGCCCGCGCCGGGTGCGTCGAACGTGGTGAACGTAGGCGCGCTACTCTGCGACCAAGCGGGCATCCCCACGGCGAAAAGCAAACAGAGGCAAAGAGCGGCGTCTCGAACAAGCCGCCATCTCCTGGAATGCGGCGCATACCCTGTCATCCTCAAGGAGGCGAGGTGTGATCCGCCGTCCCGCATCAAATTTGAACCCGCCCGGCCAGAGCAGTCAGAGTTTATGCATTTTCCAGAAGGGACACGGAAGAGGTCGAGAAATCGGCAAAAGGAGAGCACGGCTTTCCTCCATGAATTCAGCATGCGCTGAACGCAAAGCTTGAATTACCAATTGGGCCCGCTTAAATTGGAACTTTATATCTTGTCAATCACCCGGGGACGGTCAGCTTATATACTTCATGTCAAGAATTAGCAAGAATTTAATCAGGCATTTATTTTCCCGGGCTTGGACACACTTGTGCCCGGCGGGGCCGCAGATTCCACGGTTTTTTGACTAAAGTGATTGCTGACGATCAAACAGGCGGGTAGCGGTCTGCGCACCTTCTATTTACCGCGGCACTTTTCGCAGTAGCCGCCGACTTCTGTGCGGGTCACGGTGATTTCGATTCCACAGTCCTTCTCGATCTGCTTCTTTAACTTTTCATAGAGCAAGGATTCAAACTCGCGCACTTTTCCGCAATTCAAACAGGCCACGTGAATGTGGTCCCGCGGGCCGTGACTTTCATAAAAATGCTGGTCGCCGCGCAGGTGAAGCAGATCGAGTTCATCGATCAGGCCGTTGCGTTTGAGCAGATCGAGCGTCCGGTACACCGTCACGCGGTGCACGCGAGGGTCGAGTTTCTGGGCTCGCTCGAGAATCGCTTCCGCATCCAGGTGGCGTTCAGCGTTGTCCATGACCTGGAGCAGCACTTTTCGCTGGCGCGTCAGGCGCACGCCGCGCTTCTCCAGAGCCGCCTGCAGGCGGCCGGGGCGATCGTGGGCGTTTATGCGCTCTCCGGCGGAGACTCGATGTGCGGTACCGTGCATGGGTTAAATGCGGAAAATCGCGACGCGCAAACTTGGCCGCGGCGTCAGGAGAAAATGGCTGCCTCGCGCAAGCTAGCGGTGCGGAATCAGCCGCAGAACGTCATTGTACATAACGATAGCGAATACCAGCAACAGGAACACCATGCTGACGGTCACGAAGCGCTCCTTCACGCGTACGCTTAAATCGCGGCGCATCGTCCCCTCGATGAAGAGGAACAGGATGTGGCCTCCATCGAGCGGGGGAATCGGGAGTAGGTTCAGAACCGCCAAATTTACGCCGATCATGGCCATCAATGATAGCAGCTCCGAAATTCCCTGACGCGCGGCTCGCCCGGACTCCCGGGCGATTCCCAGCGGTCCCTCCAGTTGTTTGAGGGAAATATTGCCGCGAAATAGCTCCACCACCACATACGCAACCTGCCGGGACATGAGCGAAATCATTCCGACCGATTCCACGATCGCGGGGCCGAAGGAAAGTCGCCGGTCCACCAGATCGCCCGTTCGCAGCACGCCGATCTGCCATCTCGAAACGCCGTTCCCCGAGCTCACTTCCTGAGGACGAACCTCGACATGCAAGGTTCGATCACCCCTCTGAATTTCCAAATCCAATGGCTGAGCTTTGGAACGGTCCACCATAGGCGGGAACTCCGCGCCATTGTTCAGGGGTGTTCCGTTAACCTTCAAAATCTCATCGCCAGCCTGCAGGCCGCTGCGTTCCGCCGGGGTTCCCGGACTGACGGCCCCCACCAGAAGATGATCGGTTGGGTAACCAAAAACATCTTCAATAGAGGTGCTGGCGGGGACGGAAAGAGAGATTTCCTGGCCATTGCGATCGACCACCAATAAAATCGAATGCCCGGGGAGGGTGGACATTAATTCCAACTGCCCGCGATCCCACGTGGGATTGCTGACGCCATTGACCTTGACGATATGATCCCCTGCTAGAAGGCCGGCTTTCTGCGCCGCGGAATCCTGCAACACTCCGGCCAGGACCATGGGGCGATCCAAAAATGCGGGCTGCTTGCTTCCGCGCATGTAAATGCCGGCGACGAGAACCACCGACAAGATAATATTCATCGCCGGGCCGGCCAGGGCGATCAAAACCCTTTGCCAGCGCGGCTTGGAAAGGAATTCGTCCGGCTCGCCCTTGCGTTCCTCAAGAGGGTTATCACCGGCCATCTTCACATAGCCGCCCAAAGGCAGAATGCTGATGCGGTAGTCCGTGTCTCCGCGTTTCCATCCCCAAAGCCTGGTCCCAAATCCGATGGAAAAGATCTCCACGCGCACGCCAAATGTCTTGGCAACGATAAAATGTCCCCACTCGTGCACCAGGACCATAACCCCGAGCACGACTGATACGGACACAACCATCACAATAAAATCCGACACGTTCGTTTCTCCTGGCGTCCCGCGCGAAATTGACTTTCGCAATGACTCCTAGTGCGACGCCGCTTTACTTTCAATAATACGATATTACGCTACCGCTGACTTCGCCGCCATTCGACATATTTCTTCGCGGGCAATTCGTCGTGCTTCGGTGTCCGCCGCGATCACATCGCTAATGGCGGCCATCTTGATCTTCGGAGTCCGGCCCAGGACTCTTTCGATCACTTCGACGATCCCTAGAAACGGGATGCGCCGGTCAAGAAACGCCTCCACCGCGATTTCATCCGCGGCGTTGAAGGCACAAGGATAAGCGCCTTTCTTTCGCAAGGCCTCTCGCGCCAAACGCAGAGAAGGAAAACGCCGCGCGGAAACCTTCTCAAAATCGAGACGCCGGAGCTTGCCCCAGTCCAGGGCCATCTCATTGGATGCCGCCCGCTCCGGGTAGGTTAGCGCATATTGTATGGGCATGCGCATGTCCGTAGGCCCGAGTTGAGCCAGGATAGACCCGTCCACGTATTCCACCATAGAGTGAATCGTCGATTGCGGATGAATCACCACCTCGATCTGATCCGGGCGCACGTCGAACAGCCAGTGAGCCTCGATGACCTCAAATCCCTTGTTTACCAGCGTTGCGGAATCGATTGTGATTCTGCGTCCCATACGCCAATTGGGATGCGCCAGCGCCTGTTCCGGTGTGGCCGAGGCCATTTCGGCCAGCGGGGTCTTGCGAAACGGGCCGCCGGATGCGGTCAGTACAAGGCGTTTCACTTCGCTCCTGCGACCGGCGCGCAAACACTGATGGATGGCATTATGTTCGCTATCCACGGGCAGCAATTCAACATTTGCGTTGCGCACCGCTTCCATCACGATCTCACCTGCCGCGACCAACACTTCCTTGTTCGAAAGCGCGATCTGCTTGCCGGCCTTCACGGCGGCATACGTCGCCTCCAGGCCAACCACTCCGACAGCCGCGGAGACCAGAATCGCGGCATTGCTGTGCGTAGCCACAGCAACCAGGCCCGCAGGACCATGCTGAATCTCAGGCAATTTGGAATGTCCCGCACTGCGGAGTCGACGCACGAGGTCCTCCGCGAGCGCTCCGCTGCCGACCGATACAACTTCCGGATGGTGTCTGGAAATTTGTTGCGCCAGTTCCTCGATATTGTTTCCGGCAGCCAGCGCCACCACGCCGAAGCGATCGGGCATGGCTTCCACTACAGCAAGGGTTTGCCGTCCGATGGACCCGGTGGAACCAAGAATGGCGATCTGTTTCAAGCTGGAAACTCCAGTCTTTACTTTCTCCTCAGCACAACCCATTCGAAATAGTACCAGACTGCGGGGGCTGCCAGAATCAGGGCGTCAATTCGGTCCCACATTCCCCCGTGGCCTGGGAGAATCGTTCCGGAATCCTTCACGCCAGCGCTGCGCTTGAAAGCCGATTCGAACAGGTCCCCCACTTGGCCTGCAATACTCGCGAAGCCGGCCATCGCCAGCATATGAATCGGAGGAATCTTGGTCCAATAACCAAATATGGCCCCTACCAGCAATGCTCCCAAGAGATTCGCGCAGGCCCCTTCCCACGTTTTCCCGGGGCTTATTTCGGGGGACATCTTCCATCGCCCGAAAGTCCGGCCGACAAAAAAAGCGGAAGTGTCCCCCACCCAGACCAGGACAACCGTGAAGAGCAAGAGCAGGGGCCCGAAAGTATCCACGCCGTGCAGCCGAACGACCGCGCTGAACGGAAGCACAATGACGATAAGTCCTGCAGCGCTAATCGAAACCGAAGGGAACACTTCCGAAAGTGGCCGACGGCTCGCCAGGGCGATTACCGCTATCCCAATCAGGAAGAAAAACAAAACGATGTCGAGACTAATGCGCGGAGAACGAACCTCATACAGCAAGTCTCCAAGCCGGATATTGCTTGCCGCCCGCGCCGCGTACCATTGCCACACGAAAATCACTGCCGCGGTCAAACACGTCCAAAGACGGTAACCCGTCATCCCGATCCGCGTAGCCACCGTAAAAAATTCGAGTAGCGTTAGCACGGCAATGGCTCCGGCCAAAACGGCGAGGAGCCAGTTGGGGCCCCACCAAATTGCCGCCACCACCAAAGGCATGAGTATCGAGGCCGTCAACACCCGCAATTTTGTCCCGGAACTCATGAAACTCCTTCCTCAACTATCCTTGGGCATACAAATCGTAACGTCGGCGCGCAACATGAAAGAGAATGTCGCCATTCAATCCACTTTCTCGCAATCTCGCTCTGATAGCTTGAGGAATAAATCCCAGTGTGCTGGGTTAGGAAACTTTGCGAAGCAGGAAGGTAATAAAAAACATCAGGCCGTGGCGCGGGGTCGTGCTTCGCTGAGGCCGCCGTATCGACGCTCGCGTTTCTGGAAATCGACCAGCGCTTCGTAAAGCTGGGCTCGCGTGAAATCGGGCCACAGCGTTTCGGTGACGTAAATTTCCGCGTACGCAATTTGCCAAAGTAGAAAATTGCTGACGCGCATTTCTCCGCTGGTACGGATCAGCAAATCCGGGTCCGGCAATCCGGCCGTGTACAGATTCTGCGAAATCATTTCTTCGTCCACGTGAGCGCTGGCCAGACCGTTGTGCTTCACTCGGTCCAGGATTCGGTTGAAGGCATCCACCAGTTCCGCGCGCCCCCCATAGTTCAGGGCCACGGCGAGCTTCATGCCGGAGTTCCCCGCCGTCTGTTCCATGGCCTTTTCGACATCGGCGCGGACCGCGTCCGGCAACTGGTCCGGGCGACCAATCACGAGCAGTCGAATATTATTGCGATGGATGACAGGCAGCTCTTTGCGCAGGTATTCGCGAAGAAGGCGCATCAGAAAATCAATCTCAGCCTTCGGTCGGCGCCAATTTTCCATCGAGAAAGCGTATAAGGTCAGGGCGGATATATGCAGACGCGCGCACGTCTCAATGATGGTGCGGGCCGACTGAACGCCCGCGCGGTGCCCGGCTACGCGTGGCAGGTGACGCCGCCTGGCCCAGCGTCCATTGCCATCCATAATGACAGCGATGTGTTGAGGGAGGCGGTCGGCATCCAGTTCGCCGAGCAGCCTCTCCTCATCGCGACTGGACGGATGAAGAGAGTCCGATACCTTCACGCGTTTATTCCTACGTGTCTCACGATGCGGATTGGAGCAACTCTGCCCAAGATGCTGAAAAGCTAACACACGGGAACAGGGGGTGCAATACAGTCGGACGGGCTGTGACGCTCTGGCTAGCTTCAGATTCCAACGAAATCTTCTGGCGTATTGCTTGTCGAAGCGGTCAGGCGTACATTATCGGGGACCTGGAACGATAAAACGAAATTGGAAATCCGAACGGTTATCACCAAGGAAAGGAAATCAACGAATGAGAATGACGCGAGTATTTGCGATGTGCTCAATTCTAACCATGGCTGCCACCGCGGCGCTGATCACAAACGCGCGAGGCCAGCAAGCTGCGCCCGCGGCAGCCCCGGCGGTGCCAGGGCTGACACTGACCTCGGCGGGATTCGAAGACGGCGGCATAATTCCCAATAGGTTCACGCAGGCAGCCCCGAATTTCGTCTCACCGGAACTAAAATGGACCAATGTTCCCTCGGGCGTGGTCAGCTTCGTTCTGATTTTCCATGACGCTGAAGGCGCACTCAACAAAACCACCGAAGACGTTCTGCACTGGATGGCATTTAATATTCCGGGAACTGTTCGCGAGCTTCCCGAGGCCGTCCCCGCCGATCCAAAGTTGCCCGACGGAACGATACAAGCTAAGAATCGTCGCGGAAACGTCGGATTTTTGGGTCCAGGAATGGGCCCCGCCGGTCCTTATCACCACTACACATTCGAACTATTCGCGCTGGATACCAAACTTGATTTGGGCCCGGACGCCACTCGCGCAGATGTTCTCAAAGCGATCGACGGCCATATCTTAGCCAAGGCTGTACTGGTCGGCCGCTTCCACAGAATGTCGTAATGCCGCCGAGGCAGGGAGACAACGGGGGGAGTGGGTCCAACGCTCCTCCCCTTCCTCACTTCGAAGGACAGCACCTCGACGCTCCAGGCCAACGAGAACATTAATCCGCTAATAAAGTCGTGCCCGCCTAAGTCGGCGGGAAAGTCCGACCTAATCGTTCGCAACATTGCAGTGAAATGTGACGATCGTGGAGATTATTTTCGTTCCTGTTCCGTAAATCCTCATCTCGAAAACTTGATCTGTAATCAATTCCCATATCCCATTTCTTCCCCGCCATGCTAATGTGACGCCAATTCGCGGTCCCATTCTGGTTGAATCGAGGAGTCTATGATGCCGAAGAGGATCCTGCAAATCTTGGCTATGGTATTGGCAGCAGGTTCAGTAGCCGCACGGGCTCAAGCGCCGAAGGACGCCGTGTACATCAGCGACGGGGACGTCAAGGCCGTGCTCAAGCACGCGGTCGATACAAAGCGGGTAAACCCGGATAATGCAATCAGGGTGATCGATATGGGTGCCTACCAGCTCAGTGTCTCGGTCGTCCACCGGGGAGCGCTGGGAGGCAGCCCTGCCGCACCCGCGAGTACTAACGGTGGTGGCAATGCCGGAAGCGGCGCTGCGGCCACGAACCCCTCGCCGGCATGCGGCGAGCAGCGCGCCGCCGCATCAGGTCCCAGCGGCATCCTCCATGACGATACTGCGGAGACCTACATCGTCACATCCGGCAGCGCTACGCTGATTACTGGAGGCACTATGGTGAACGGGAGACGAGCCGCGCCTGACGATGAAATCACCACCATCCTCAACGGTCCGTCCTGCAGAGGCATCATGGTGGGATACACGACCCGCGAGATAAAGCCGGGCGACATTGTCGTCATTCCGGAAGGCGTGCCGCATGGATTTTCGGCCATTCCCGATCACGTCACGTATCTAAGCATCCGGCCGGACCTGAAAAAGGTCCTGCGGCATGGATATGTGAATCCAGCAATCAAGAAGTGACATCGTGTTGGCGAGAAATTCGGCTACCAGAGTGCGATTAGGCCCGAAAATTTATTCCGTCGTGATGGTCAGACCGTCGCTGTACTAGCTTTCCCTTTCAAGAACGCCAGCAGGTCGGCGTTAATCGTGTCGGCCTCCGTCGTGGGCATTCCGTGCGGAAAGCCTTTGTAGGTTATCAACGTGCTATTCCTCAGCAACTTTGCCGAAAGCGGTCCAGCCGCGACATAAGGCACGATCTGGTCGTCCTCGCTGTGCATCACCAGGACCGGCACAGTGATCTTTTTCAGGTCTTCGGTGAAGTCCGTCTGGGAGAAGGCGACAATGCCATCATAGTGCGCCTTGGCGCCTCCCATCATGCCTTGGCGCCACCAATTCCAGATCACTGCCTCAGAGGCTTTCGCACCAGGCCGGTTGTAACCATAGAAGGGTCCAGACGCCACATCGTAATAGAACTGGGTTCGGCTGGCGGCGAGTTGCGCCTGTAATCCGTCAAACACCTCCTTGGGCAGCCCTGTCGGATTGGCCACCGTCTTCAGCATCAGGGGCGGTACCGCGCTGATGATGGCTGCTCTTTCCACCCGGCTTTCGCCGTGGCGAGCCAGGTAGTGCACCACTTCGCCACCGCCGGTCGAGTGGCCGACATGAATTGCATCCTTGAGGTCGAGATGTGCGATTAGCGCCGCCAGGTCGTCGGCGTAATGATCCATGTCATGACCGCCATCGGTCTGGGATGAACGTCCATGCCCGCGCCGGTCGTGAGCTATGACGCGATAGCCGCGCTTGAGGAAGAACAGCATTTGCGTGTCCCAATCATCGGCCGAGAGCGGCCAGCCATGCGAGAAAACAATCGGTTGTCCAGTGCCCCAATCCTTGTAGTAAATCTGTGTTCCGTCATTTGTTGTGACTGTAGGCATGTCATACGCTCCTTTGACATCGAGTGGGATAAAACACGCATATACACCCAGCAGAACTGGTTTGTCTACAATCTCTGTGAATAACCACATTGGCAAGGGGGACGTCAATATCCGTCTGAACAAGCGGGTGTCTCAGGCGCAACCTCAATCAGCGAGGCAAGTCCCGATACATCGTCTCTCGGGAGTATGCCCGGCCTGGGGTAAACTGCAGAGGTCTGCCTTCGCTTGAACTCAATTAGTTCGGTTGAAATTGACAACAACGCTGGATTCTGCCTCGACGGGAATTCCATTGAGTATCGCGGGTTGGTAGTGCCATGCCTGGACTGCTTCTATGGCGGCATTGCCCAGCAGAAGATTTCCCTTTACCACTTTCACGTCGCGAACATTGCCTTCCGCGTTTATCGTGAAGTGCAGTTCCACAGATCCCGAAATACCCTTTTCCTTTGCCTCGTTTGAATAGACAGGATCTTTTCGTTTAATGAGTACCGGTGGTTCGAGCTTGCTAGTCTTCGGTGCGGGTGAGCTTACGGGTAGCGCGGGACCGGGGAGTCCCGGTGACGCCATGGGTAATTGCGGGACTAACTCCGGCTTCGTTGGGAGTGTGACATTTGGTGGTGCGATGTCGAGGACCCTGGCAGGTGTAATCGGGTTCGGCGTCATAGCCTTTGGGGCTGCAGCCTGCGGATGGGGTGTCTTTGCTGATTCGACCTCCGGCGCCGAAGTCGTTCTATTCCGTGATGATTCAGGTGCTGGCACATTTGGTGCGGCGGGCTCCACAATCGGACTTCGCGAACTGGTTGTGGATGGTAGCGTCGAAGCTGACACGGCGGTGGCCACTCGGTCACTCGTTGACTCGTCGCGAGAGATTTTCTTAGCTGGAGAATCGACCAGCTTCGCGGATCCAGCTTCGGTGGCCGGGCGCGTTAAGCCTGCATCGGCTATTTGCTGAGGCCAATGGAATCGTATTGAAATCACCCCATATGCGACCATTACGCCAATCATGATTGCGAGGGAAGTGGCTAGCCCGGCCGCAAATGGGATGATCCAAGCCCGTTTGCTTCCGGATTTTCGAACCACGGGCTCTGCATTCCCTTGGGAACGCAGTAAGTCTGCTGTCGATATGTCGCCCGTGGTTGCCCCCGTCGTAACAGACGGGAGGTTAACAGGTGACGACTGAGACTTAGAATTAAAATCGGATTTGAATGCTCTAGTTCCTTCACTGACCGCTGGTCGAGGAGGAGCAGGAAACGGTAATTCTTTATTTTTGACCTCCGGGGGGCTAGCCGGAATGCTCTCGATCTGGATGTCCGCGTGCGTTTGCAAAGAGAGCCAATGATTGATCAGAAGGCGGGATTCCTCGGTCAAATTAACGAACTCAATCCCCCCTCCTTTTCCCAAATCGTTCAGCCAAATAACCTGTCCCTTGGTTTCCACAACGTCTTTCGTGCCCGGAAGCTTGAATTTGATAGAAAGAACCTGGTGTTTCTCAAGAGGCTGAATGCCCTGGAATGCCATTCCCGTTTCGCTGATGTTGATGGAAAATCCGCCATTGTCAGGCCCAAGATCGGCGTATGCGAGCGTTTCGATTCTGTGCCGCACGGAACGTCTTTTGTGGGCATCCCCGTTGGTGGGCTCGGCAGTTCTTGGAATGGAAAGCATGCAGTAATTCCCCGTGGGACTTCCCCAGAATACGATCAGAATGTATGCATATGAAGCAATCAGGCGTCCAAATCGGTGTTGCTCCCTCCAAAACAGGATAGACGGTAGATTCTGAGGTTTATCGTACCTGGGAATGAGGTCTGCCTCACCAGAGGTTCATGGAACGTCACTAATGGGAATAAGAGACACCCAAAAGATGCAATTCTTTGCATCTGGTGCTAGGACTCCAACCTGCATTGGAATGCCAGCACGTGGTTATCTTGCTCAGACCATAGGGGCTTTCCATTAGAAAGGGCCTGGTCGAATTGGACCCGGCTGAACTGGTTTGTCTATGATCTCGGTGAATAATCGCGGTAGCATTGGGGACGTCGATCCGCGCGTCAACGGGAGGGTGCCCCAGGGGCAACCTCAATCAGTGAGACAATTCCTGTTACGTCGTTTCGTCGGAATGCAGCCACGCGCCAAATGGAGCCATTCTGTAGCTGCAGACACGAAGCTTTTGCCATTTGGCAGATCTCGAGGAGCGAATCCCCAAAAACGCTGCCCCGCCCCGCGTAGAAACGATGCGGGCCAGCGATTAACTGTTTAGATGTCCGCACCATCCGGCAGGACCGGGACGTTCATCTTTGCGGATACCCTCGCGCCAAGTGATCGTGGTCGTGACCGTCTGAAACCACCATTCCGGTCATCGGATCTAGAATCAGATTGTCCGCACGGTTGTGGTGGTCGTCAAAGTCAGACAGGCCGTGAACCCGGTCGCTATGGGTCGGGTTCACGGTCGCGGTGCTAACAACTGTCTATCTACCACTCATGCACTCATGGCGGTCGGCCTAGTGGCCCCCGGATTCTGAGACGACCGTGCCATAGGTTTGGTCCAGAAACAGCTTGCGTGGATTCTTTCCATTGTCCTTGTCGTCGAAGTCGAACATCCCGAACAGACTGCCCGCCGTTGCGTCATTGGAAAAACCGCCAAGGCGGTCAAGGCCCCAGTTGTCTTCGATGAACCGAATCACCGAGGCTTGGTCGGTGATCCGGTGATCTACATAGTTTTCCTTAGCCCAAGGTGAGATGACCATCAAGGGCTGCCGAGGACCAAGACTGCAGCGACCGTTCGGCGGGATGGGGCCCGGGTTGGGGGGGGGATACGCTCCGCACTTGCCCGTGTCAGTCAGGAAGTCATCGCCGACGCTCTCCGATTGGTGGATGACAGGGTTCATCTGATGGTCGTACCATCCGTCGGAGTCGTCGTACAGGACGACGACCGCGATCTCTCCCCATTCCTCGCTTTGCTCCAGCTTATTGATGGTGTAGGTAAGGTAGCTTTGTTCGTCCAGTGGATCTGAGTTTCCGGGGTGGCCGTCATTGATGGCCTTAAACTTCAAGAAGCTGACGGCAGGAAGCTGGTCGCTTTTCAGCGCGGTCCAGAAATCATTCAGGTCATACTGGTGGTTCGCCTGATCGTACTCCCCAATCACGCCGGTGTAAGGAAGATGGTGCACGTTTGTTGGCTTTCCTCCAACGGTCGCATAATACAAGAGGGGTGTGTGATGGGAGACGTAATCTTGCTGTGCAGTCGTCACGCCGCCCGCCACGCCGACTGATGAGGTGGCGCACGTTGCTATACCGCCCAAAACGGAACTGGGAGTAAACCCACCTGCAAACCATCCCCAAGTAAGGTTCTTGGCGATCAACAGATCTCCAATGTTGTCATGGCCGGGGCCAGTGCCCGTGCCACTCGCCTGGATGTAGGTCTTGCCGGTGGGAGCACAATCGTCAAATGCCGGGCGTGCGTCGCCGATAACATTTCCTGTTGAGCCACCACCCGCCAGGTCGCCGACTGTGCTGCCGCTGGCCTGACCTCTGCTGCTGTTCATTACAGTGCCGAGGTTAGTGTTGCCGGCAATCAGGTTCAGCGCGCCCGGCGTGGACGGCCCGAACGAGGTGCCGTATGAATTGTCGCTCATGGCGAAATGCTGCGCATAGTTCCAGATCGCGGTAACCGTATTGCCGTCGTAGTAGCCCATCACCGTGTTCTGGAGCGTCGGGACCGTAACGAAGTTGCAGAACGGAGGCACAGTGCTGGTCGCATGGCCCTCGCCGGTGTCCTCGGGGAACTTGTCCATCAGGCCGCGGTCGAAGGCTTTCTGTTCGCTGGCGTAGCCGTGATCCTCGTCGCAAGTCCACGCCTGTGTGCGATCCAAACGAAAGGGCTGCGTGGAGTTCGGATTGTCGTGCAAGAGACCGGAGGTCAAAAGATTGTTGACGCGCGGCGTATCGTCCTTCGCGTGAAAGGGAGGCTCTCCTGGCGGGTTTGTCGCGTAGGGGTACGTTCCGAAGTAGTGGTCGAACGAGATGTTTTCCTGGAAAATAACGACCAAATGCTTGATGGGTGTTTTCGTTGGAGCGTCATCGGCATCAGCATGATGAGGCTGGGCCCAAGCGCCACTGGGAACCGCCAGGGTTATGCTGACGGCCGTGACAAAGCTTGCGATCTTCATTAGACACTTTGCAATCATTAGTTTCTCCTCGCTGGGGTTTGTCAGTTTTGAGTCTTCGTGGCAAATTTCTGAACACGCCGCCGAGCTTACGGCGGCACGCACCCGCCGATTCAACGGATCGCGTACAGGAATACACCGGACATGTTGGCGCCAGATGAAGGGAGAGTGAAGTCACGTGAACGGGAAATGAAAGTTGCGTGACACGCAAACGGAAATGGCGCACGAATTCGAGAGGGCAGAATTCACATTTGCATTTCGCGGAGAATGGAAACGTGGGGCAACGATTCCGTAAGGGCACGCGCGCTTGCAGGAACAGAGGGCTAGGGTTTTCGGGGAGCAGGCACCACGCGAATCGTTCCCATCATGCCACCGTCTTCGTGTTCGAGGAGGTGGCAATGATAAGGAAAGGTTCCGATGGTATTGGGATCGCGAAAATCCATCCGCAGCTTGACTCCGGGATAAGGACCTTGCCCACTCCAGTAGGCCACATTCACCGTATCGCGCAGATACGGCTCATCGATCGGCACGCCGTTCCAGTCCACCAACAAGAAATGGATCTGATGGATATGAAACGCGTGCAACTCCCGGGTTCGGTTCTCAATGACCCAGTCTTCCACGTCGCCATGCTGCACGACAATATTCGGAGCGGTCGCCTGCGGATCATACGGCGTGGGCTCCTGGCCTTCTACAGTGATCATGAAAACGGTGGGGCTGTTCGGATTCTTTGGATCTGAAGACCTCTCAGAGAAATAGAGCTTGCGACTGCGTACTGGCTTAACGTCTCCCAGCCATCCAGAGGCATGTGAGCTGGGAACTGAAGGAGAAGCAGGCAGCCTCGAGCGCGGCTCGGGTGCATCGGGTTTCGCGACAATCCTAGCCAAGGGCCTGTCAGGGTCATTTTCTCCATCCGGACCCGTGTCAACGGTTCGAGTGATGAACTCGGCATTGACTCCTTCTCCCGGACCCCTCAGCACAAATTCGATTCTCCCGCCCGGCGGCATGGAGAGATGACTCGTCCAGAGGATCTGATTTACAGCCAAATCCTTTTCATTGAGCGGGACGCCATCGAGAGAAACCTCCGCCAGAGGCTGTGCCACGCCATCGAAGAGCACTTCCAGATCGAGATAGGTAATCGCCGAAGCGTTGAGCACGCGCCAGAGTTGCCGTTCCCCCGGCTTCATGGCGATCACAGCAGGCGTATATTCCGGGAACGGTACCGGCACAAAATTGATGGAAAGGTCCTTCGCGGGTTTTCCTCCTCCCGTACCGGTGTTCAGGATGTCGCCCTCGGGGTCGCGAAGAACGGGAGGAGGCGAAACCGAGGAGGTAGTGGGAGGCTGTGCATCAGGGTGCAGCAGTTCCTGGTCCCGCACGATAAAGACTCTCTCGGGCAGGCCTCCCAGTTGGCGGTTCGCTCGCTCGATTCCTTCGATAATCAGGGCTCCCGAAGCTCCACCAAGCACCGGCGCCGTGGCGAATCCATGAATGTGCGGATGATACCAATACAGACCGGGAGGCTGGTCCAGAGGAATCTGGAAGCGATACTCGAAGGGCGGATCTCCCGCTGCGACGATGGTCCTCAGGACATCGTCCTGGTGACAAACCGGCGGCACGCTCAGCCCATGAAAATGGAGATTCGTAGCTGTCGCCGTCATCATCGCCATGGAATTCGCGCATGGATGCGACATGGCCATTGTCATGCCCGGGGCGGCGCCCCCTGTCGTTTTGGCCTCTACAGAGGCGCTCATCAGGTTTGTCAGCTTCAGTACCAGTACGTCGCCGGGCGCTAGCCGAAGTGTGGGCGCCTGGCTGCCGTCCCGCGAGTAGTAACAGTACCGCACTTGGCCGCTTCGATCCGTAACGCTTCGATAGGTCAGTTCTACTTTGAGTGCTCCGTTTTTGCTGCGGAGATCTTCCGGCTCGGGAACTGTGCTTCCGGCTGCCGGGCGCGCGCAACCATCGGACGTCCAGCTCTGCGCGCGCACGCCCGCAGACGCCGAAAGAATTAGTGTCGCGACACATAATAACAAGCGGAAAACGTTCCGCATCCAGGCTCCTGCCTGCTCTGCGACAACGGGCAGAACGAGCCTATTCGAGAATTGTTAGGATTATGTGAATCTTAGGTAAGTGGTTCTTTAACATTCCAGAGGCGATGAGTGCACGGCATCGACAAAGGGAATTCCCGACTAGCCGGATAGCCCGGGAACACTTCCGGAACGGAAAATGCTGACGTAGACGAGGACCAGTGTCAGAACGATCATGGCCACCGTGGTGACCCAGGCGACTGCGTTGAAGGTGCGCGTGTTAACCTGGTCGCCCATCAAGTCACGGCGATTCACCAGCAGAAGCATGAAAATCAAAACGACGGGCAACCAGATACCATTGCCCACCTGCGAAAGGATGAGAATTTTTTCGAGAGGGGCGCGTGGGATCAAGATCACGGCCGCCCCCACCACAATCATGCCGGTGTAAAGGCTGTAGAAGATCGGGGCATCATTGAATTTATGATCGATTCCCGCTTCAAAGCCCATGCCTTCGCAAATGACATGTGCCGTGGACAAAGGCAAGATGGAGGCGGCAAACAGCGACGCGTTCAAAAGGCCAAATGCAAATAGATAGCCGGCCCACTTCCCCGCCAGCGGAACCAAGGATTGGGCGGCCTCACTGGCGTCATTAATGTTGAAATGTCCTGCCGCATGCAGCGTGGCGGCAGTACAGACGATGATAAAGAAAACGATCGCCATGCAACTGACGCTTCCGACCAGCACATCGGCGCGAGCTTGGGGGTATTGGCGCGGAGCCACGCGTTTCTCGACAAAGCTTGCTTGCAGGTAGAAGAATTGCCACGGCGCGATCGTGGTCCCCACAAGAGCGGTCAGCATCAGCAAGTAACCGCCGTTGAATTGGATCGAAGGGATGGCTGTTTCCTTGGCCGCGAGCAGCCAGTCGGGTTTCGCAAGAAACGCGGACGCGACATACGACAAATAGAGGACGCAGGCGGCAAGAAATATCTTTTCGACCGCACGGGACGTCCCCCGCAGGACCAAAATCCAGACGGCGAACGCTGCGATCGGAACAGCGATGTATTTCGATACTCCAAATATTTGCATGGAAGCAGCAATGCCGGCAAACTCCGCCGCGACGTTTCCCATATCCACGACCAGCCCCGCGAGGATAACGAAAAACGTGGGACGGAAACCAAACTCCTCGCGAATCAGGTCCGAAAGCCCTTTGCCGGTGACCACGCCCATGCGCGCGCACATTTCTTCCGTAACATAGAGCGCAATCGTCATGGGGATGAGCGACCACAGGAGGGCGTAGCCGTACATAGCACCCGCCTGCGAATAGACGGAAATTCCGCCGGCGTCATTGTCGACGTTGGAGGTAATTACGCCGGGGCCTACCACGGCGAGAAATAGCAGCAGGCGACGGCGCCAAAAGCGAGTTCGTTTGTTGAACTCTTCGAGGCGCTCGCGCCAGGGATCAACCCACCCCGGAATGAGCTTCCACCGGATGATCGGAGTGGGGGTTTCCACTCCCTGCTTTTCTTCGTCGGGTTTTCCGAGAACTGCCACGCTGTTTGCCTTCCCCGCTTTTTTCGATGACTTCCAGAAAAACCCCGCCACTAAAGAGGCGGGCTACAATACATTCCTAACGGTTGCGGAGGCGGGTCACGATGTCATCCACTTCGATGGCGCCTATCGGACGGCCCAGATCATCCACCACAGCCAGACTGTGCAGGTTGTACTTGTCGAACATTTCAAATACCTCTTTCTGATCCGCGTCCGCCGGAACGGAAAGGAGGGGTTCCATTTTCAACATCTCCATACGCTCATTCGGCGGCGCAAGCAACAGGCGTCCCACCGCGACGGCGCCGGAAAATTTTGCGTCAGCACTAATCAGAAACACGGTATCCAGTTGTTCGAGGTCCACATCTTTTTCATTGATCCAGGCGACGACCTCCTCGCGTGTCGCAGCTTCGCCGACATAAATAAAATCAGTGTTCATCATCCCGCCGGCGGAATTCTCATCGAATTTCAATAGCTCACGAACTTCGCGGGCTTCTTCTCCCGGCATCTCGCTCAGGACATGCCGCGAACTTTCCGGGGTCAGGTCGGCGATTACGTCGGCAGCCTGGTCGGGATCCATTTCCTGGAGAATGTCAGCGGCTTTCTCGGGATCCATGGTCTCGACAATTTGGGTCGTGAGGCGCTTGTCGAGCTCTCCGAGGGCTTCGGCGGCGGTCTCTTCATCCAGCGAGGCGATGATGGATTGCCGCTCGAGCGGTGATAAATCTTCCATGATGTCGGCCAAATCAGCTGGATGCATGCGCTCCAGCTTCTGGTGCGTGATTCGCAACTTGACGCGACGCAAAGGGTCGGGTTCGATCAAGTTAACGAATTCCCAGGGAATGGCCCGGGTGGGAAGCTTAGTTTCGAGCTTCCGGATTAGACCGGGAGATGCGATGCCATGTAGCAGACGTCGCGCGGCGCCCGTCAGGCCCACGTCTACGTAAGTGACCCTCAACTCGACCGTACCGTTGGTGCGATGCTCGGAGAGGTCAATGTCATTCACGCGGACGACCTTGCGGCCACTGGTGTCAATGATCTGCTGGTCGAGCAGATCCTTCCGCAGGGCGAGCCAGCCTTCATTGGATTCGTAATGTTCCAAATCCTTTTCGACCACGTTTAAGCGAATCACTCCGGGGGCAACAAAAGCGAGATGGTCATAGCGCGCGACCAGGGGCAGATATTTTCCTCTCCCCAGCAGCACACGAGCTACGCGGTTTGGCTGGTCGGCGGGTTCGATAAAGAGTTCGGTAACGTGGCCGACGAAATGGCCGTCCCGGTCGTACGCCTCTCCGCCCAGCAGTTCGGTCGCATGCAGCATCTTCCCTCCTTTCGCGGCGCCGCTCGCCGGTGATCGGACTCATGCAAACCCTATTCTTGATAGTCCACGAGCAAGGGCCTTGCTCGATTCCAGTTACACTGATCGAAGTGCTTGTTATCGCAGGTTTTAAATGAAATGAAACCCGCGACACGGGGTATATCCCGGCCGCGGGTTGAGGACAAGATCTGACTCTACCCGGGGCCTCTGGAAATCCCTTTTAAGATCTGCCGGGCGACTGACCCAGAGCAGGTTGCCTGAGCCATATTGCAACTCGGCTTGGGCATTTGCTTGCCGCTAGGGAAAGGGTCGCGCTCTTGAGATTCGGTCATGACCAAATAAAAACTCCCTCTCAGTAGGTAAACGGTCTTGGAATCTTTGTCAAGGAAAGAGTGCGTGTTTACGTAATATTTTTGTCGGCCGGGACACAATATTGGGGGGATTTCTTTCCAGCCGAATCGCCGAGTTACTTCCCGACAAGTGGATGGTCGCCCGGCGCTAAAGTTTTAACAGAGAAAGCTAGCATAGCTCAAATGGTTCCGCGAAGACGCCCCCTGGGAGAGGTTGGGTCTATGATCCAGCGCGAGCATTGCGGGGCGATCCAAAGCTCCGGTCCCCCGGAAATCAAGCTGGAAGTGCAGCGCCGAGCCGGAGACCTGATGAATGTCTCGTCGTTGTCGCCGAATTCAATAATCTGGGGGACTAGATCAGTTGGTGACAATGATATTCACGTCCACTTCGTGCAATATACTTCCCGAGCCTCCAGTCACCTTAACAATTTGCGTCCCCGCCGGCGGCAGATTCGTGGTGCCCACGGAGCCAAGTGTACGCTGGGCGCAGGCCAGAGGTCCAAATCGGAAATTCCGGCCCAGAAACGTGCGAGATCTCCTCGAAATGTGGGCGATTTCTGTGGGTGAATCCTCACAAGTCAGTATTAATTTAACTAGTTCTTTTGAGTAATGTTTGTGAGAACATCAAGCGTCTCATGGGCGGCTCCAACGGTGAGGGGCCCTCAGGGCGGATTCCCTCTGTTAGCGCTCATTCGGGAACTGTCAGAACTACCGCAAGGAGATATCAGATGCGTAAGTTTGCTTGCTTGATGGGGCTGTTGCTTTTGGTAAGTTTAAATGCGAGGGCACAAAACACTTCGAAAATCGAGGTATTTGGCGGCTATTCGTACCTGAGGTATAGGCCCGACGTCAGCACGGCAGGTGCGCCGTCGTCAGTTAACTTCAACGGCGGGGTCGGCTCCGTTGCAGTCAACCTGAATCACTGGATTGGCGGCGTAGGCGAAGTCGCCGGGTATCACGCCAGCACGATTACGTCCAACCCAGGCGCCACTATCAACGCGGTAACGTATCTGTTCGGCCCGAAGATTTTCGTGTCCACCGGGAAAATCACTCCTTTCGCACAGGCGTTGTTCGGCGGCATACACGAGATTCCATCAGGTTTCGGTGCGAACGAGGTGAGTCAGAACGCTTTTGCGATGGCGCTTGGCGGGGGCCTCGACTGGAACGCCGGCCATCATATTGCCGTGCGGTTGGGCCAGATCGAATACCTGATGACGCGCTTTAATAACACAACAATGGGTGGGATTGAAGCCGCCGGCAACGAAATGCAGAATAGCTTCCGCTATTCGGCTGGCGTCGTCTTCCGGTTCTGAGTTTCAAGTTCCTCTCTGACATCCCTCGCGGCAAGCGAACTTGCCGGGACGGAAAAACTCCTTCCCGCGAAATTTCTCTCACTGATAGGCGCGCCGCGAGGCGCCTACTGTGTCACCTGAACGGGCACGGGCACTACGATGGAGAATCCGCCTGCCTGGACCGTGACGTTTACCGTGTAAGTACCGACCGGAGTTACAGGGGGGGGCGAGGTGCAGCCAGAAATGCCGCCGAGCACAAGAGCAAGGATCAGTCCGGCCGAGTAGGCAAGCCGCGGGCACCTCCCGCGGTGCCGGACCAGCAGGAACGCCAGGCGCGTAGCTAGAAGTGCGGCGAGGGCGAAAAGCGCCAGCGGCCACCAAGGCCCGTTGCGCGGCCAACGCCAGATGCGCGGCAGCAGCAGCGAGGTACTCCCGGACGCCGATCCACAGCCGTTTCCGGTTGGGTTACCAAAGCAGCCAGCGAATGTTGTGGTGATTGTGACAGACACCACGTACACGTTCGTTGTGCCCGGAAGCAGACTGTCCGTGACATGACATTGGCCATTCGGGATACATTCGTTCAGGTAAACGAAACTTAGTTCAGAAGGGATATTGCCGGCAAGACAGACCGTGAACGAGGTGACGTTCGAGGCGCCCTGTCTGACTGTCGTGGGACTCACGGCGGCTCCGCATTCTAAAATCTCCACAATATTTTCCGTAAACGGGGCCGAAGTGCTCGGGAGAAATCCACTCGAAGGTGCCGGGCTGTACGTTGCCGTCAGCGCCGTGCTCCCCCCTCCGAGCTGCATAATGTTCAATTGGCACGACCCCGCACCATTGGTTAGCGGTCCTGTACAGGAGTCAGGGTTGGTGGTGAAACCGTCGGTGACCGTGACGGTGCCGCCCGTGGGCGTGGGGTTGCCCGATGTCGTCGGTTGAACTGTGTAGTAAACCGTGACCGGGATCTCCATCGTGGGGGTTGACTCCAACGCATAGTTTCCGTTTATAGGCTCACCGTGGACGGTGGAGGTGGTCGACATGATGGCCGTAGTCGTAACAATGTTCGTACCGCCGGTGCCAGACTCCGTAAAGACATAGGCCGCGCCCTGCTGGTTGGAGTTGCCAGAAGCGGTGGCTACGACCGTGTTCCCGCTGATGCCCACGAAAGAGCCAAGCACATACCCCGCCGGTGCGCCGGAGGGGCTCAATTCGGCGCTAAAGGCCGAGGTCGTTACCCAGCCGCCCACGGTGGGCTCGACGAACACATAGGCTGCGCCCTGCGGCGCGGCGCTAGGAGCGCCGACTACGACCGTGTTCCCGCTGATGCCCACCGAGGAGCCATACGTGGACAACTTCGCTCCGCCGTAGGGGGTCAATTCGGCAGTCTGGGTATCCGAGGGCGCGGACGCCCAACCGCCCGCGGCGGTGGGCTCGACGAACACATAGACCGCTGCGGCTGCATAACCGGTGGTTACGACCGTGTCCGTGCCCCCGCTCTCGCTGATGCCCACCGACCAGCCAAGATAGCTTCCATAAGTTCCGTCAGAGGCGGTTAGCTTGGCGGTCTGGGTATCCGAAGGCGCGGACGCCCAACCGCCCGCGGCGGTGGGTTTGACGAACACGTAGGCCGCGCCCTGGTACTGGTACTCAACTGTGGCTTGCATAGCGCCGACTACGACCGTGGTCCCGCTCTCGTTGATGCCCACCGAGAAGCCAAAAGCGTCATTCTGCGTTCCATCGGAGGCGGTTAGCTTAGCGGTCTGGGTCTCCGAAGCTGCGGACACCCAACCGCCAGCGGCGGTGGGCTCGACGAACACATAGGCCGCGCCCTGGTGCTTGTCATAGATGGACGACTCAGAAACGAAAAAGCCGGCTACGACTGTGTCCCCGCTCTCGTCGATGCCCACCGACGAGCCAAAATCGTCCCCCGCCGCTCCGTCAGACTCGGTTAGCTTGGCGCTCTGGGTCCCGAACGGCGTCGTCGTCGGCTCCGACGCCCAGCCGTTCGTCGGCTCGACGAACACATAGACCGCGCCCTGGTAATCGCTGGACCCAGAAGCGCCGACTACGACCGTGTTCCCGCTCCCGTTGATGCCCACCGATATGCCGAAACCGTCCCCTGCCGCTCCGTCAGAGGCGGTTAATTCGGCGGTGAATGTCGACGTCATTGCCCAGCCGGTCGCGGGCTCGACGAACACATAGACCGCGCCCTGGCTCGCGTTGGACCCAATTGTAGCGCCAGAGGCGCCGACTACGACGGTGTTTGCGCCGACGGCCACCGAGCGGCCGAACCCCTCCGCCGCCACTCCCAAGGAGTTGGACAGTTGCGCAGCTTGTACCCATGGGTCCACGATAATGGGATAGCGCGCTCCGGCGGTGTTCACCCGCAGCCGCAGACTGCCGTCCTGCACCTCCATCCACGACTCCAACTCGCGGCCGGAAGCGTCGTAGGCCAGCAAAGGACCATAACGCAGCGCTTGCGCACCCTTCTGATCCCGCAGCGCGAGCGCATGACGTCCGGGCTCGACAGATGCGCTCAAATTCCCGCGGAGGCGCAGAGCGATGTCCAAGGCGTCATGGTTCGAATCCGGGAGCGCAGCGGGCGGCTGCGAAATCGTAAAGCCCTGCTCAATCCCCAGCGGACCATTGACGTACCACTCCGTTAAAGCCCCACGCCGGTATTCGACTCGATTGGCGTTCACACTGGGCGAAACGGCGGCCTTGTTTTTATTCGCAGGATGTTCGCCGTAGCCCCAGCCTTGGAACTCGAAACCGACATTGGCATTCTGAGATCCGATTTCCACGCCCTTGGCGGCGTAGTGGGCGGCAAGATGGTTCGGAGCGTTCCGCGCCGAATATCCATCCGCCGTCTTCCGCATTCCGTATTGCGCATCATCGCGCCCGAGTGTCGAGGAAATCGCGGGAAGGGCGGCAGGAGGGAGGTCCGCAAGTGTTTTCGCCGAGGGATACGCCGTCGCGCGCTGTGGCATTTCGGTTGCGTTGTCAGGCGTTGCCTGAGCCCGCGCGGTTTGCGGAGCCAAGCTCAGAATGAAAATCAGGAGGTAAAACAGGGGGCTTACGAACCTGGCGACGCAGCGGTGATAATCATTCTGCTTGTCCTCGCACGTATCGCGGCGAGTCGGAAGCAGGGTTCCATCCGCGTTTCGAATGCTCGTGCGGGATGGCCAGCCAGCGGTCTTCGCCAGGCCGGTCAAAAAAAACCGCGAAAATGCAAACCTACCGGAAACAATCCCTGGAGTCTGCTCTTGTACTTGGACCCGCCCATGACATGCTTTGCCTTGCATGGCTGCTTCTCCTTCTCTCGACTTCAGGATGGAGTCCGGATCGTCGGTGTCTCCGACGCGCAGCGGCAATCCAGGACTGTGTATGTGTGGGTACTCCAGGGCAGCCAGAAAATCGTGATGATGCGGGATTATTATGCGACTTCAGAACTGGGCTGGCGTTTCCCATGTTGAACTCTGATCGGCGCATCGTACGCTTATGTTGCTTTCAATACAACAAAATTAGTAACGGGCACCAGTGAGCTTTGCGGTGATCCGAAGTATCGTGAGGCGAGTTAAAATTAGAAATCTGGGGTTAATCCAATTTTTGGATTGGTCGGAACACCATATCGGTGGCTTTTTCACCGCGATGTCGACATTCCGCAACGTATAAGGCGCCGTAGGATTGGGTCATATAGTCGTACTGGGAGTACCCCAAGAGGCGAGCCGCACGATCAATGGCGGTGGCACCACCCTCCAGTTCAAGAAATAGGCCTATGGGGGTCTCATCGAATTCCACTTTCAGGGCCCGGATGCCTGGAAGCTGGTACGTTGTGCGAAACTTCTCATAACGGAATGTTGGACGCAGTCCCAAAGCGCCTAGAATCGCGCTCATTTGCTCTGAACTGTTCACGATTACTTCAACCTCGTCCCTTATTTTGAAGCGCGCCCTCTTAGTTCGCTTGCTGAGGGAAGCTCGCGAATCCTTTGCTGTGCGCGAAGGGCCCTTGTACGTCAGGATGGCATTCTCAGTCCGAGGAGGACCCATTTTGCCTGCATGGGGACACGGTCGCTCGATCCGGATGCGTATGAGCCGATCTCCGCGGATCAGATTTCGCGATGGCGTGTCATAGAGCGTGTTGGATTCAAATGTGCGCGGGATGATTTCGCGGGCTCGCAGCTTCTTCAGGCGAAGGCGCAACGCGGAGGGATCGGCAACGCGAAGCTTGATTTCAACTTCCTGGCTGAGATTCCTTGCCGGCATGAAATGACAGTATACGCGGATGGCAACAGTTTGCCGCAGTCCGATGAATTCATTCAGCTTTCAAACCTTCTATTTGCCCGATCGACATCGAAGAGCACTGCCGAATCAGCCTTCCCTCATTTGTTGCGGCACGACCCCCTTCCTTCCTACTTAGTGCATTCAAACCTTTCCTGTGGAAGGCAGGTGGCCCAAGAGGTCGTGCTCCTGCGTGGGGCGCAGTAATCGCAATCGCAACCGGTCCATGTAGAGGTACACGACGGGTGTCGTAAACAGGGTCAGCATCTGACTCACGATCAAACCGCCGACGATGCTGATTCCCAGAGGGCGCCGCAACTCGGAACCGGTCCCGGTGCCCAGAGCCAGCGGCAATCCACCCAATAGCGCGCACATGGTGGTCATCATGATTGGCCTGAACCTCAATAAACAGGCTTTGTAGATTGCTTGTGTCGGACTCATTCCTTCCTTGCGCTCTGCTTCCAGCGCAAAGTCGATCATCATAATGGCATTTTTCTTGACAATCCCGATGAGCAGGATGATCCCAATCAGGGCGATGACACTCAACTCGGTGTGGAATATCAGTAATGCGAGGAGGGCCCCGACTCCAGCAGACGGCAGCGTCGAAAGTATTGTCAAGGGATGGATGTAGCTCTCGTAAAGCATCCCGAGCACAAGATATACCGTCACCATCGCGGCTAGGATCAACCATGGTTCTGTCGCCAAGGAGTTCTGAAATGCCTGCGCCGTCCCCTGAAAATTGGGATGGATGGTGGAAGGCAATCGTATTTGCAGCATGGCTGCTTCAATCTCACGCACAGCATCGCCCAAAGAAAACCCTTCGGCCAGGTTGAACGAGATCGTAACCGCCGGGAACTGGCCCTGGTGATTCACCTGCAAAGCTGACGTCTTCCGCTCGAAATGAGTGAATGCGCTCATGGGCACTTGAGTACCGTTCGTCGATCGCACATAAAGCTGCTGGATGGCATCCGTGGTCTGTTGGTAACGCGGATCCACTTCCATCACGACGTGATATTGGTTGATCTCGGTGTACAAGGTCGAGACCTGCCGCTGACCGAAGGCGTCGTATAGCGTGTCATCGATCATCTGTTGGCGAATCCCCAACCTCGATGCGGTATCCCTATCGACGGCTAAAGTGGCTTGTAGTCCTTGATCTTGCTGGTCGGTTGCGATGTCGCGCAATCCCGGCAATCGCCGCACGGCAGCCAGGACCAGAGGGGCCCACTTTTCCAGCTCGGTGACATCGTCGCCTTCGAGTGTGTATTGATATTGAGAACTGCTCGACCGCCCGCCCACCCTGACATCCTGAATGGACTGCAAATATAAAGTGGCTCCAGGGACAGCCGCAAGTTTTCGTCGCAGTCGGGCAATAATCTGGTCCGAATTTGCGTTGCGCACTTCGAGAGGTTTTAACTCGACTCTGACCTGGCCTGTATTCTCCGAGCCGCCGCCGGTAAAGCCGGTTACATCCTGCGAGGCTGGGTCGGCCTGCAAAATATCCATATACTGTTTCAGCTTCTGCTCCATCAAGGGAAACGACATGTCCTGCGCACCCAAGATCGTTCCCGACAGGCGGCCCGTATCCTGCTGCGGAAAGAATCCTTTGGGAATAACGATATATAAATAGACGCTCAGGCAAATTGTTGCTCCAGTCAGAAATATCATGAATGGCTGGTGGCTCAGAACCCAGCGCAAGCCAAATGCGTAGGCATCAAGCGTGCCCTGGAAGACTCGCTCGCTGGCACGATAGAGCCTGCCGTGTTTTTGCTGCGAGATTGGTTTTAGAAATCGCGCGCACATCATCGGTGTTGTGGTCAGCGACACACAGAGAGAAACAGCGATGGCCGTACTCAACGTCACCGCAAATTCGCGAAATAAGCGACCGACAATCCCTCCCATCAATAAAATGGGAATGAATACGGCAATTAGGGAAGTACTCATGGAAAGAACTGTAAAACCGATCTCACGAGAGCCTTCCAGGGCCGCATTTATTGGCGAGAAGCCCGCCTCCAGATATCGGGCTATGTTTTCGATGACCACGATAGCGTCGTCGACTACGAATCCAGTCGAAATCGCCATCGCAAGCAGAGACAGGTTGTCGACGCTGTAACCCAGCAGGTACATGACGCCGAACGTTCCAATCAGAGAGAGGGG
The DNA here is from genome assembly GCA_963705015.1 of Terriglobia bacterium. Taxonomy (GTDB): domain Bacteria; phylum Acidobacteriota; class Terriglobia; order Acidiferrales; family UBA7541; genus Palsa-360. The sequence continues at coordinate 556,469 of CAVPIN010000002.1, read as the reverse complement.
GACAGCAATACTTGGAATAGCCGTTGCCCATACGTTCCGCAAGAACACAAATATCACCACGACCACAAGCAGCACGGTTAGCATCAGTGTGAATTGGATATCCTTGACGGATGCGCGGATCGTCACGGTTTTGTCTCCGACGATTTCCAAAGCAACCGACGGGGGAATCGAAGCTCGCAGTTCCGGAAGAATGGCTTTGATACGATCAACTGTGGCGATTATATTTGCCCCAGGTTGGCGAAAGACATACATGCTAACCGCAGGCTTGCCATTGGCGTATCCTGAGTTGCGTACATCCACGATTCCGTCGCTGACCCTTCCGACGTCGCTTAACCGCACCGGGGCCCCGTTCCGGTAAGCAATGATTAGAGGTCGGTATAGATCGGCTTCGAGCAATTGGTCCGAATCCGAAACAACCCAGCGATCCGACTGGTTCGACAGAGATCCTTTGGGGGAGTTGACGTTTGTGACTTGCAACGCCGCGCGGACGTCCTCCAACCCAATTCCATAATCAGCTAACGTCATGGGATTCAGGTCAACACGGACGGCGGGCGGGGCCGAACCGCCGATGATGACTTGCCCCACGCCAGAGACTTGGGAAATCTTCTGGGCAATAATCGAGTCCGCAAGATCGTAAACGTGCCCAATGGGAACTGTATCCGAAACCAAAGCCAGTAGTAGGATTGCCGTGTCCGTCGGATCGACCTTCCGGTATGTGGGGAGGCTGGGCAGGTCCGTGGGCAACTGGCCAGAAGCCGCATTGATGGAAGCCTGAACGTCTCGCGCAGCCGCGTCAATGTCCCGGTCCAAATCAAACTGCAGAGTGATGCTTGTGGTGCCGAATTGACTGCTGGAAGTCATTTCGGTCACGCCGGCTATCCGTCCGAATTGCCGTTCGAGGGGTGTCGCCACCGCTGAGGCCATCGTTTCTGGGCTTGCACCCGGCAAGGCTGCGCGAACGTTGATGGTGGGAAATTCAACCTGGGGGAGAGGGGCCACGGGAAGAAGATGGTAGGCAACTCCGCCGGCCAGCAGAATTGCGGCGCTCAGCAAAGACGTACCAATTGGCCGCCGAATAAAGGGCGCAGAAATATGCATGCTTGGGCCCGAACTTTCTAGCGAGCAACTCAATTATACTCATTCCGAGCGTTAACCAGAATTGTATAAGCGCATCCGAGGCAAGATTTCCATCGGCTCGACAGAAGCAAAGGCTACGGGGTATAAACTTTCTGTAGCCGTCGGGCGCCCTCACTCCCGGCGCTCCAAGAAAACATGACTGAACCATCCACACCGCTGATGCGGCAGTATCATTCGATCAAGACGCGTTACCCGCACGCGCTGGTTCTGTTTCGACTGGGAGATTTCTATGAACTCTTCTATGAAGACGCCATTGCCGCCTCGCGCGAATTGCAAATTACGCTGACTTCCCGGAATCGCGAACGTGGAGAGCCGGTGCCCATGTGCGGAGTTCCCTACCATGCCGCGGAGGGATATATCGCGCGGTTGCTACGTGCTGGATACAAAATCGCTGTGTGCGACCAGATGGAGCAGCCCGGCCCTGGGAAAAAACTGGTGCGCCGGGAAGTCGTGCGCGTGATCACGCCTGGCACGGCGACCAGCCCCAATGTACTCGAACCCAAGGAAAACAGCTATTTAGCTGCTCTCGCCCGCGGGGCAACAGGGACGCCTGTCGGCCTGGCGTATGCGGACGTCACCACCGGCGAATTTTCAGTGACGGAATTCTCTGGTTCCGATGCCGACGAAAAATTGCGCGATGAACTTGCACCGCTTGAAGCCCCGCGAAATCCTTATCCCCCGGCAAGCGGGATTGTTTGCCACTTCCGGGGGTGACGCCGAAAGCCCCAACCACTCTCACGGGACGCGCGGCGAATTGCGCGATGGCGTCGAAACGCGTATCGAAGAGTGGGTCTTTCGGCCGGACTATGCCGAGCGCATGCTGCGCGAACAATTTGGAGTGGCAACCCTCGATGGTTTTGGCCTTGCCGGACATCCGCAGGCTATTTCCGCGGCTGGCGCCATGGTGCATTATCTGCGCGAAACGTCGGGCAAAGGCGCCGACAATGGCAACCATTTTAATGGAACGCTGGGACATCTCGACCGCATCAGGTTTTACGAGCAGGCGGATGCCCTGGTGCTGGATACAGTAACGGTTCGCAATCTGGAATTGGTCGCACCTATTTTTGCCGAAGACGCTGGCCGAGGCGGGCCTGCGACACTGCTTTCGGCGCTGGATGAAACCGCGACGGGCATGGGAGCGCGGCTGATTGCGGCAGTGGATCCTCACGGCCGCAAGTGAATCGCGAGGAAATCGATGCGCGCCTCGACGCCGTGGATGAACTCAAGACGCATACCGTGTTGCGCGAGGAAATCCGGCATAACCTGGCAGGTGTGCAGGATTTGGAACGCTTGGCCGGACGCGTCACGCTGGGCGTCGCGTCGCCGCGCGATCTGCTCGGGTTGCGGCAGTCGCTGACGCGCGTGCCGCTCTTGCGCAAGTACCTGGCGAACTGCCGCGTCCTCGCGCCTCGCCGCATTGCACGAGCAGATGGACGAACTCGTCCGACATTCGCGAACGCATCGAATCCGCGATTGCCGATGATCCGCCTGCGCTTGCCTCCGACCCGGGCGTCATCCGGCGGGGATATAACTACGAACTCGACCAACTGCGCGAGCTATCGCAACACAGCAAGCAAATCATTGCCGCGATGGAAGAGCGCGAGCGCAAACGCACGGGAATCGCGTCGCTGAAAATTCGATTCAATCAGGTTTTCGGCTATTACATCGAAGTGACCAAGCCAAACGTGCACCTCGTGCCCGCCGGATTTTGAGCGCAAACAGACTCTGGTCAATGCGGAGCGCTATACCGCTCCGGAACTGCGGGAATATGAACGCAAAGTTCTGGACGCCGATGAACGCATCGCGGAGATCGAGCGGCGGCTGTTCGCAGAATTGCGCGTTTGGATCGCGGAGCGGGCGCCGCGCGGCTTCGCCGTACCGCCTCGGCTGTCGCGCAACTTGACGTGCTGGGAAATTTCGCGCGACTGGCCGCTTCACGAAATTACACGCGGCCGGAGTTTGGCGATGACAGCCAAATCATGATCGTCGCGGGCCGCCATCCCGTGATCGAGCAATTGCTGGAACAAAAGGGCGAGCGATTTGTGCCCAACGATCTTTACCTGGATGACGCTTCGCAGCAGATTCTGCTGATCACCGGACCCAACATGGGCGGGAAGTCCACGTATCTCCGGCAAGCCGCGTTGATCGTTCTGATGGCCCAGATGGGTTCGTTCGTTCCGGCCAGCCAGGCGCGGCTCCCGGTGACGCGACCGGATTTTCACGCGCATCGGCGCGGCGGACAATCTGGCGCGGGGACGATCGACGTTTCTGGTGGAAATGACCGAAGTCGCTGCCATCTTGAATACGGCCACGCCGTCGAGTCTGGTGCTGCTCGATGAAGTGGGCCGGGGCACGGCCACGTTCGATGGCCTCTCGATCGCCTGGGCCGTGGTCGAGCATCTTTCCAGGGAAACCAAATCGCGCGCGCTTGTTCGCCACGCATTATCACGAATTGACCGAGCTCGCCGACTTGCTTCCGGGCATCAAGAACGTTCACGTCTCGGCGCGTGAAACCTCGACGGGAATCGTATTTCTGAAACGTGTGGAAACCGGAAGCGCGGACAAGAGCTATGGGATCGAGGTCGCGAGAATGGCGGGACTTCCGCCGACCGTGATTGCCCGGGCTCGCGAAGTGCTCGAACGGCACGAGCAGGCCGAGCACCAGTTGAGCGAACGGCTGACTCCCGGCAGCGGCTGTCTCCGGAGAACCCGCTCCGGAGCAGCAGGCGCTGTTTACGCCACTCGATCGCAGCGTGCTCGAAGCATTGCGCGATGCGGACCTCGACAATTTGAAACCGATTGAGGCGCTCAATCTGCTTGCCGAGCTGAAGAAACAAATCCTATGAAACGCTTCGCGCGGAAGCGGCACACTCGCCCTCGGCATCATGTCCGGCACTTCGGCGGACGGCATCGACGTGGCGCTGGTGCGAATCTCCGGGCGCAGCCTGCAGCTGCGAAAACTTTGCCGCGTTTCCCTTTCCGCCGCGCGTTCGCGAAGCAATTCTGCAGTTTGGGCGAAGGACGCCCGGTAACAACGGGCGAAATCAGCCAGCTCAATTTTCTGCTGGGAGAAGAATTTGCTGCGGCGGCGCTCGCTGCGTGCAGGAAATTCCGCGTGCCTCCCTCGCGGATCGCCGTGATCGGATCGCATGGGCAGACCGTGTTTCATCAGGGCGTGGCCGCGCGGTTTTGCGGGAAGTCCGTCGCATCCACGCTTCAAATCGGCGAACCGTCGGTCATCGCGGCGCGCACGGGAATCACGACCGTGGGCGATTTTCGTCCCGCTGACATGGCCGCCGGAGGACAAGGCGCGCCGCTTGTGCCGTTTGTCGATTATCTGCTCTATCGCCACACGCGCATCGGGCGCGCCGCGCTCAATATCGGCGGCATCGCAAATGTAACGGTCATTCCCGCCGGGGCGAAATCTCGAAGATGTCTTCGCCTTCGATACCGGGCCGAAACATGGTCATCGACGCCCTGGTGCGGCACTTTACGCGGAGGCCGGAAAACATTTGATCGGAATGCGGAAATGGCCGGGCGCGGCGAATTGCTGCCCGGGCTTGCTCGCATCGTTGTCTGCGCGACAAATATTTTCTCAGGCCGCCGCCAAAAACGGCGGGACGCGAACAATACGGCGAAAAATATGTTCGTTCTCTGCTCGCGCATCCCGAAGCGCGCCGCGCAAAGCCCGAAGACGTCGTGCGCACGGCGACCATCCTGACGGCGCTTTCGGTGCTCGACGCGTTTCATCGTTTTGTCATTCCCGCGGGCGAAAATCGCAGAATTGATTGTCTCCGGCGGCGGATCGCACAATCCCCTGCTCATGGCGCAGATTGCATCAGGATTGCAGGGCGTTCGTGTTCGCGCATCCGGAGAACTCGGCGTGCCGGAAGATGCCAAGGAAGCTTTTGCCTTTGCTGTGCTCGCCTGGGAGACGCTGCACCGCCGGCCCGCGAACGTGCCGGGAGCGACGGGAGCGAAAAAAGCGGTCGTGCTTGGCAAGGTGTGTTATGCAGGGTGAGAAAGGAAGCAGAGGATGTGGAGGAAGTAAAGGAAGTAGAGGATCGGAACCACTGCCGAAGCTGCATGGCGTGTGGGCGGCCTGTTCCTTTACTTCCTTTACTTCCTTTACTTCCTTCAATCTCCTTTACTTCCCTGCTCCTATCCCTTCTGCTTCTTTCCCTGCTCCCGCTCTGTCCCTACTCAGCCTGGCGTCGTCAATTTTCTGATCGAATCGATGCCGACCAATCTCGATCCGCGGATCGGCATCGACGGGCCAGTCGGAGAGAATTGACGGACTGATTTTCAACAGTCTGGTCGAACTCGATGCACAAAGGAACCCGCAGGCGACCTGGCGGAAAAATGGGAGACCCCCGACCCGCTCACCTATGTGTTTCATCTGCGGCCGGGTGTGAAGTTCCATGATGGCCGACGTTCTCACCTCGGCGGACGTGAAGTACACGTTTGACTCGATCATCAACAGGACTGTGACGTCGCCCAAGCGCGGGTCGCTGAGTCTAGTCAAATCTATTGAGACGCCCGACGCCGGCACGGTTATTTTTCATTTGAGCGAACCTTACGCGGGATTTCTGTGGAGCATTTACTCGTCCGGCGATAGGGATTGTGCCTGCGGGGTCCGGGACTGACGTTGCGAATCATCCCGTTGGGACAGGCCCTTTCCGGTTTGTCAGTGCGCAGCAGGACGACAACGTGGTGCTGGAGCGGAACCCGGATTATTTCGGCACGCCGCCGACAATTTCCAAGATTCGATTCCGGATCGTGCCCGAAGCCATCGTCCGCGCTCTGGAGCTGCGCAAAGGCACAGCCGATCTGGAAATGACTTCTCTGACGCCGGATATGATTCCGGTATTGCGATCACAGCCCGGCATCGAAGTCACCGAGCAGCCGGGAACCAATTATGACTACATTGTCTTCAATTTCAGCGATGAGGCGCTGGCGAAGCGCGAAGTGCGCCAAGCCCTGGCGCTGGCCACCGACCGCGAGGAGATCATTCGATATCTTCTGCGCGGACGAGGCGCGGCTCGCGGACGGCCCCCTTCCTCCCAACAACTGGGCCTATGAACCGGACATCGAGCGGTTTGCCTACGATCCGCAACAGGCCGAACAATTGCTGGACGCGGCGGGTTTCGCGCGGCGCCCCGATATGGGCGGCATGAGACTGCAACTCACCATGAAAACTTCGACGGAGGAATCCACGCGGCTGCTGGGCGACGGCCTTCAGGAGCAATGGCGAAAAGTGGGAGTAGATCTGGAACTGAAACCTATGGAGCTTGCCACGCTATTTTCAGACCTAGCGCGCGGAAGCTTCCAGCTATCCACGCTCCGATGGCTCGGGGGCAACAACGATCCGGATTTGTTCTTTGCATATGTTTTCAGTTCAAAGATGATGCCCCCGGCGGGCGCCAATCGCGGTCATTACCACAATGAGAAACTCGATGCGCTGATTGACCAGGCTCGCGTGGAAATGGACATGGAAAAACGGCGGAAATTATTTAGCGAAATCCAGAAGATTGTCGCGGAGGATGTGCCCTACGTGAGCCTCTGGTTTCGCGATAACGTTTCCGTGCACCGCAAGAGAATCAGCAATGTTCAGCTCTCGCCCTCCGGAGACTTTGATTTTCTGCGAAATATTGAACGCGCAATAGATAGGGGGACTCGCTCGACAGATTGCGATCAGGTCGGGAGTTATTCTTCCGTATCTTCCTCAATGGCCGCGCGGATCGCATCCTCGGAAATTACGCCTTCGCGCATGATGGTCCAATCGTCCCCTTCCAATTTCACGATAGTCGACGCGAGGTTTCCGGGTGTTTCTCCCGCATCGATGATGAGGGGAAGGCGGTCTCCCATCTGTTCGAGGAGTTCCACCGCCGTGGCACACGCAGGCTGCCCGGAAATATTTCCGCTGGTGCCGGTGATCGGTCCCTTCACCAGATTAATGAGCGCTTCGACGATGGGGGATTTTGGCCAGCGCAAGGCTACATTTCCGGTGTGCGCCGTCACCTTCAGTGGAACGCCGGTGGAGGCTTCCACCAGCAGCGTCAAGGGACCGGGCCAGAATTTCGCGGCGAGCTTGTGAAAGGTATAGGGAACATCGCGCGCAAGAGAGACCGCCTGGGCCACCGTGTTCACCAGAATCGGGAGCGCCCGAGTCTCCGGTCGACCCTTGACGCGATAGATCTGGTCGACGGCCGCCAGATTAAAGGGGTCCGCGGCAATTCCATAAAAAGTATCCGTGGGAATGGCGACGAGTTCGCCGCGCCGGATGAATTCTGCTGCGTAACGGATGGAAACTGGATCTGGATTTTCGGGAGAAATCTTCAACAACTCAGCCGACAAAGTTGTGACCCTCTTGTTGCAGCAGCAATTTGGGAAACCCTCTGCAAACGACCAAGATAATATAGGACGCGTGCGAAATTACCACGGACGTTTAAGGTGCTCAAGATATGGAGCATTCGCCCGGGAAGTGTCGCCCGGTTCCTTTACGGTGTGGGAGCTGTTTGTTACGCTGGTGTGCATGGCCGAGCGTCGCAAGACGAGCCCGCAGCAGCACCTATCAGAATTTCCGGCAGCGATTACCAGCCGTGACAACCGCTGGCTCAAACGGTTCAGGTCCGCGCTTGCGGGCGAACATTCCGGCGATGAATTTGTGGGCGTCGAAGGCGTCCGAATGGTGGAGGCTGCGCTGGGTTCCGGCCTGCCCGTCGAATCTCTGCTCGTGAGCAAATCTGGGGAACGACATCTTTCCCGGCTCGCCCCGTTGCTGGCTTCCGGATTGCAGATCCTCCGCACCACAGACCGATTGTTTGCCGGCGTTGCGGATACACAGACACCTCAGGGCGTAGCGGCTCTTGTACGGCCGAAGACTGCGACGATCGAGGATGTCTTGAAAGGCCTGGCCCTGGTTGTTGTTCTCGTTGGCGTGCAGGACCCAGGAAATGTTGGCACGATCCTGCGCGCCGCGGAGGCGTTTGGAGCGACGGGCGCAGCAACCTGCCCCGCCGGGGTGGGTACTGCGGACCCCCTCTCGCCGAAATCGTTACGCGCGTCCGCGGGATCGGCCCTGCGCCTTCCGATCCTGCGGGGCATGTCCTCCGCCATCCTTTTAGCCCAGCTGCGCGTCTCAAGAGTGAAGTTGTACGCGGCTGTGCCGGATTGCAACGCTCACGGCGGAGGAAGTGACGCAACGCCGGCTTTGAAACGACCCTGGGAGGCGGACTGGAAGTCGCCTATTGCACTGTTGATTGGAAATGAAGGGGCTGGTCTCCCGGAGGAGATCGTTCGATCGTGCGATGCGCGGGTGACCATCCCTCAACGGAAATCAAAGCAGCCCATGGGCGTTGAATCCCTCAATGCCGCGATGGCCGGGACGGTCCTGCTCTACGAGGCGATGCGGCAACGCGATGCGATTGTATAAAAATAGATTGTTCGCGATCTAAGATGAGTCTATTCGCAAAACTCGATCCCGAAGAAACCGGCGCCTCCGCGTCGCAGCCGCTCGCGGAGCGCATGCGTCCGCGCACGCTCGATGAGTTCACCGGACAAGAGGCCCTGCTCGGCCCGGGAAAACCACTCCGCACACAGATTGAACGGGACGACATTGGCTCGATGATTCTGTGGGGACCGCCGGGATGCGGGAAGACCACACTGGCACGTTTGATTGCGCGCATGACTCATTCCGAATTTGTTGCTTTCAGCGCCGTGCTGACAGGGATCAAGGAAATTAAAGACGTGATGGCAGCCGCCGAGCACACCCGGCGCGCCGGCCGCCGGACCATTGTCTTCATCGACGAAGTTCACAGGTTTAACAAGGCGCAGCAGGACGCCTTTCTTCCTCATGTGGAAGCCGGGAACATTATATTGATTGGCGCGACCACCGAAAATCCTTCCTTCGAAGTCATTGCTCCCCTGCTCTCTCGGACGCGGGTGTATGTGCTGCAGGCTCTCTCGACCGAGCAGATCGAAGGCCTGTTGCGCAGGGCCATTGCCGACAAGGAGCGCGGACTTGGCAATGAAGGAATTGCAATCAGCGACGAGGCCATCCAGCACATTGCAATATTTTCCGGCGGCGATGCGCGTGCCGCCTACAATACGCTTGAAGCCGGAGTGCGCGCCGTGCCGCCCGATGCAGCAGGCCGGCGCATCATCACCCGAGAACTCCTGGCCGAGTTGCTGCAACGAAAATTCCTGCTTTACGACAAATCCGGCGAAGAACATTACAATCTCATTTCAGCGCTGCATAAATCGGTGCGCAATTCCGATCCCGACGCGTCGCTCTATTGGCTGGTGCGCATGCTCGAATCCGGGGAGGATCCGCTGTATATCGCGCGACGCCTGGTACGGATGGCCAGCGAGGACATCGGCCTGGCCGAACCCGGCGCACTGGCAGTGACGATCGCGGCAATGCAGGCTGCAGATTTCGTCGGCCCTCCGGAGGGGAACCTCGCGCTCGCGCAGGCGGCCGTGTATCTCTCGCTCGCGCCAAAATCGAATGCTCTCTACACCGGGTACGGGTCCGTGACGGCAGACCTGGAACGCACGCGCGCGGAACCTGTTCCCCTGCATCTGCGCAACGCGCCGACCGGCCTGATGAAAAATCTTGGCTATGGGAAGGGATATGAGTACGCGCACGATCTGGAAGAAAAAGTGGCCGGCATGACTTGCTTGCCGGAATCGCTCGCCGGGAAAACATACTATCATCCGACCGATCAGGGATTTGAAGCGCGGCTGAGGCAGCGTATGGAAGAGATTCGCCGCATTAAAGGTCCACGGAAACGGTAGTCCGCGTGAAGTATCCGCTCACACCGACGGGCGGATTTCACCACAGAGAGCACAGAGGGCACAGAGACGTAATTGAAGGGCGCGAGACAATCCGGCATATAAGATCGAAGAGAAGATTGTGCAGCCTGCCGGTCGGTTACCGCTGGCGTTTCTGATGTTCCGGGGCCATACAGAGATCCATGATCACTGTGAGTCCCGCGCGGCGGGCTTTCTCGGCGGATTCTTCATTCACAACACCCTCTTGCATCCACACGGCGCGCGCGCCGATGCGAATTGCGGCATCCACAATTTCAGGAACAAGCTCGGACCTGCGAAAAATATCAACGATGTCGATTTTTTCGGGAATGTCCTCCAGCCGAGCGTAGCATTTCTCTCCCAGCACTTCCGATTCGTTCGGATTCACCGGAATGATGCGGTAGCCGGAGGACTGGAGATATCGCGCCACTCCGTAGCTGGGGCGGGAGGGCTTGGAGGACAAGCCAACGACGGCGATTGTCTTTGCCGTGTCCAGCAGTTCAGTTATGGACGCTGCCTCTTGTGCACTCATCGACGAAATCCTTTGGATGGCCTGCTTAATACCCGGCGCCTCCGCGGCAATCTTTTTGTCCCGGCTGCGGGGAGCGCGGGTTTCGGATTCGCCAACGCCAGATCAACGGCGCGGGAGAGCTTCGCCACTTCAGCGGGATCAAGACGCCGGTAATGGCCCTCGGGAACCGTGTCAACGTCGAGCGATGCCAGCTTCATCCGTTTCATTTTTTCAACGGGGTGGGCTATCGCCAAAAGGTTCCTCCGCAGCAGATCGCGGCGAACGCCGGAGAATTCTACCTCGTACCACGGATTGGGAGGGTTCTTGCCTGCCGCGTGCGGCCCTCGCAATGGATAGATTTTTCCGTCCAAAGCGCGGGCGAGGCTTTTGAGCTGATCTTCACTGAGCCGGCCCTTCACTTTGACCCAAAATTTCTGGGGCAAGTTCGGCGACGCTTTCAGCATGCGGCTGGCAAGTTCGCCATCGTTTGTCAGCAGGACCGCGCCACTGGCAGCATAATCGAGACGCCCCACGGGAAATACTCGCTCCGAAACCCCGACGAGCAAATTGCGCAAGGTGCGCCGGCCTTCGGGATCGGCCAGTGTCGAAACAATTTCAGGCGGCTTGTGCAGCAGGACGTAGGCGCGTTCCTCCGAAACATGAGCCACTTTGCCGGCGGCTTCCACGCGATCGCGCTCCGGGTCGGCCTTAGCTCCAAGCTCCGTGACGACGACCCCATTGACGCTCACTTGCCCGCTGCGGATCAGTTCCTCTGCGTGGCGGCGCGAGGCAATCCCGGCGCGGGAGATTATCTTTTGCAGACGTTCAAGCATGAATTCGCTCAGGAAGCACTTTCTGCCCGCGGCTTGGGCGAATCTACATCTGCTTCCGTACCCGCTGAATCCGCTAGTTCCTCCCTACGAGGTTGCGACACGCTGCGGGATTCGCTGGAGGATGGTGGCGTCGTGTCGGAAATTGCTGGGGATTCGGATGCAATCGCGGCAACGGCAGGCGGCGCGGAATCAAGGCTTGACTCTTCCGGCTCGACGGCAGCAATGCCCTCATCCGAGGCCAAGGCCGCTCGCGCGAGTTGTTCAAACTCTTTCAGGCTCGGCAATTCATCGAGATCAGAGAGGCCGAAGCGCATCAGGAATTCTTTCGATGTGCGGTACAGGATTGGACGGCCCATCACTGCCTTGCGGCCCGCGGTGGTGATCAGGCGCTTATCCAGGAGTGTTTTGATGACCCCCGAAACATTCACGCCGCGAATTTCCTGAATTTCCGGGCCGGTCACGGGCTGGCGGTAGGAAATTACCGCGAGGGTTTCCAGCGCCGGCATGGTCAGGCGCAACGGTGGCCGTAAACTCTTGATGAAACGGCGCACGACATCGTGGTGCTGCGGCTTGGTGTAGAACCTATAGCCGCCCGCGACGGCACGGATTTCCATGCCACGCTCCTCACCTGCATAGCCGGCAATCATTTCGTCGAGTGCGGCTCGCACTACACTTTTCTCTTCTCCGACGGCGCTGGCAATTTGATCGAGGGTCGCGGGCTCGTCCGCGGCATAGATGATCGCTTCGAGAGCGCCCTTTAGTTCCGTAGGATTCATACTCATTTCCTTTGCGGGCTCCAAGTGGAGCCCCCGTCCGGATATTGGTCGTCAATCGCTCGAAGCGGCTCCTGCAGCGACTGGCCGATCGATTCGCCGCCGGAGAAAACCACATCGAACATTTTATGTTTTCGCAAACGGATTTCGCCAAACTGTTTTTCCTGCACCAGCAAGATCGCCTGCAAGCGCACCAGCTCGAGCACGGCTAGCAAGCGCCACAATCATCGCGTGGCGCGACGCGCAGGACTCGAAGAATGTAACCAGCTCGATGCCCTCTTCGCCGACCACCAGTTGCTGGCGGAGCAATTCCATCATTTGCGCCACCGTGAACTGATCGTGACGCAGCTCGATCTTCACGATTTCTTTGCGGCGCTCCAGCACCTGCTGGAAGACTTTGACCAGGTCCACGAGCGACACGATCAGTTCCCCTTCGACTTCCTCCCCTTCGTACAGCGAGCGATCCGGTTTCGACCAGACGTTTTCCTCGATCTGCTGGCGCTGGTGAAGCAACTGCGCGGCGCTCTTGAATTTCTCGTGCTCGACCAGCCGGTGCACCAGGTCGGCTCGCGGGTCTTCTGCTTCTTCAGGACCGGCCAGCGGATCTGGCGGCAAGAGCATTTTCGACTTGATGTAAATAAGCGTCGCGGCCATGTAAATGAAGTCGGCCGAAATGTCCATATCCAGTTGCTCGAGCTTGTGGAGATAGTCGAGATACTGCCCCGTGATCTTCGCAATCGGAATGTTGTGGATGTCGATTTCCTGTTTCTTGATCAGGTCGAGCAGGAGATCGAGCGGGCCATCGTACGTATCGAGATGAATTTTGTAGGGTGACGCCATATCAGTCTCCCACCTTGGCGTTTTGCGTCGAGGATTTGTGCTTTGCGACTTCTTCGCGCTTCTCTTTCCAATTAAACACCGCTTCGCGAACGTGGCCCATCGTTTTCCGCGCGACTTCGCGGGCCTTTATTGAGCCATCATCGAGAATGCGCAACACTTTGTCGGGATGCGCTGCGTATTCTTCGCGGCGCGCGCGAATGGGCTCTATCCACTTGATCAGATTGTCGGCCATCGCTGTCTTGCATTCGATGCAGCCGATCCCCGCTGTGCGGCACCCATCGGCTGACCATCTAAGTGTTTCTGAGGGCGAGAACAGCTTGTGCCAATCGTAAACCGGGCAGACGTCGGGATTACCGGGATCAGTCCGGCGCTTGCGCGCGGGGTCGGTCATCATCGCGCGGGACTTGGTGCGAATCGAGTCGTTCGATTCACTGAGCGAAATAAAATTGCCGTAGCTCTTGGACATTTTCCGGCCGTCCGTGCCGGGAATACGGGGCGTTTCCGTCAATAAGGAACCTGGCTCTCGAAGAATCGCCGAGCGGCTAAAAAAGTGTCCGTACTCCTTGACCGAATCCAAAAAATTCTCGACCCCTTGTTCCAGGGCATTCGTCCTGAACACATTTGCCAATGTACCTTTTTGTTCCTCGGTAAACGGACCGCCATTCGACGGCAAGAGTTTGGGATCATGGACAAGGCTCGCAAGGAATTGCGAATTCCCGGGCGAAAATAATTCCGGCTTGATTCGGAACCCATAGAAGAAATCGAAACGGCGAACGATTTCCCGCGTCAATTCGATATGCGCCACCTGGTCCTCGCCCACGGGAACAAGGTCTGCATCGTAAATCACAATGTCGGCAGATTGCAGCACGGGATACCCCAGGAACCCATATGTGTGCAGGTCCTTGTCTTTGACGTTGTCGAGGGCTTCCTTATAAGTCGGAACGCGCTCCAGCCAGCCGAGCGGTGTCACCATGGAGAGCAACAATTGCAGTTCGGCATGTTCGAGAACAGACGACTGAATGAAGAGCGTGCTTTTTTCAGGATCGAGTCCGGACGCCAGCCAATCCGTGGCGATCTCGATTGTATTCTGTGCGACCTGCGAGGTGTCGGCATAGTCGGACGTCAGTGCATGCCAATCGGCAACGAAGAAGAAACATTCGTATTGAGGATCGTTCTGCAGCTTGACCCAATTGTCGAGGGCGCCGAAATAGTGGCCGATGTGAAGTCGCCCCGTGGGGCGCATGCCACTCAGCACGCGCTTTTTATCCGAAGATGTCACTCTAACGGGCTCCCTTAGAGGAATCAGCAGTCGACAACAAATCTCGTGCGATGATCATGCGCTGGATTTCGCTGGTGCCTTCGTAAATGGTAATGACGCGGGCGTCGCGGTACATGCGCTCGACGTCCGATTCGCGCGAATATCCCTGGCTGCCGTGAATTTGCACGGCTTTGTAAACCACTCGATTCACCATTTCCCCCGCATACAATTTTGCGCGCGACGCGTAAGGCCCCACGTGACTGGCTCCCGCGTCTCGCATCCACGCGGCGTTGTGTACCATGCCGCGCGCCGCTTCAATTTCCGTTTGCATGTCCGCGAGCATCCATTGTACAGCCTGGAAATCGCCGATGGTCTTGCCAAATGCGCGGCGCTGTTTCGCGTAGGCAACCGATGCCTCGAACGCGCCCTGGGCGATTCCGATGGCTTGGGCAGCAATGCCAACGCGGCCGCCATCGAGCGTATCCAAAGCTATTTTCAGGCCCTGGCCTTCTTCGCCCAGCCGATTGGCCTCCGGAACTTCGCAATCACTAAAGGTGATCTCCGTCGACCGCGAAGTTCGCAGTCCCATCTTATCCTCGTATCGCGCCACACGGAAACCCGGAAACGAGGGCTCGACGAGAAATGCAGTCACTCCGCGTGCGCAGGCCGCTGGGTCGGTCTTTGCGAAAACGATATACAGGCCGGCCTCGCCGCCATTTGTGACCCAGGACTTCGTTCCATTGAGCCGATAGGAATTCTCAACGCGCACCGCGGAAGTGCTGATCGCCGCCGAATCCGAGCCGGCTTGCGGCTCGGTGAGGCAGAACGCGCCGAGAATTTCTCCCCGCGCGAGTTGCGGCAAATATTTCTGCTTCTGCGCTTCGGATCCGTGCTTAAAAACCGGGACGGCAGCGAGAGAATTGGTCACACTCAGCGCCACGGCCATCGACGCATCGACGCGAGCAACTTCCTCAAGCATGATTACGTAGGAAATGGTATCCCCGCCGGAGCCTCCCCAGGATTCCGGGATCAGCATGCCGCAGAAGCCGAGTTCCCCCAGCTTTCTGAGTTCCGCGGATGCGAATTTCTCTTCCCGGTCGCGCGCGCGCATTCCCGGGCGCACTTCGGCCTCCATAAAGCGGCGAACGGTGTCTTGAATCAGGCGCTGATCGTCGTTGAGAGAAAAGTTCATCGACTCTTGAAAAGGAATACTAACACATCACAACTTTCGGAAGCTGCAATCGAACCTCGCGCCCATCACACCTACGCTTTCCACTTTGCGGAGGGCAGTAGTGATAGAATCGGTTCAAATTTGGTCGCATGAAGGCGAGAACACAACGTGCAGTATCCTAAGTTGACCCGAATTTCTCCCGTAAGATTAGCCTTTGTCTTCTTGGGCGCGGGCTTTGTCGCACTCGGGTGGTATGCCTGGAGTCACGAAATTTATTGGGTCACAGTATACAATGCCAGGGTTGGCCAATTTGGCTGGCTACCGACTATTATTCTGGCATTTATTGGTGTCGTCATCGTCCTCGGAGCACTACTTTTACCCGAAGGGGAGGGCATGCCAACGGTGGGGACAAAGCGGCGGGAACGCAAAAGGCAACTGTGGTTGAAACGAGAGAAATACTGGAAGCGTATGCCTCCACAGTAGGGGGCCATGCCTAGCTACATTTTTAACAATTCGCGCAAATGCCTTGTCTGTGCGCGACTCACCGGGACTTCCGATCCGCGCTTGTCCGCCATTTTGAGCATGTAGCTGGACTTGAACCACGGGACGACTTCTTTGATGTGGTTAATGTTCACCAGATAGGAGCGGTGCGCGCGCCAGAAAACATCTGATTCGAGCGACGATTGCAGTTCCTCGATGGTGCGATAGTTCGATGTGCCTTCGACCTCACGCGCTACTACGGTGATCGTTCCGTCTTCGATGGAAGCAAAGATGACGTCTTCGGCATCCACCAGGAGAAGCCTCTGCTGCGTCTTCACCAAGAGTTTTACGCGCGGAGCCTTTGCTGCCCCAAACTGGTTGACCAGCGCCTCCAGGCGCTCGCTGGGCGAAGCCTCTGCTTCCAGCGCCTTCTTCGCACGCTGGATCGCGCGGGCGAGGCGGCTTTTTTCGATCGGCTTCAGCACGTAGTCGATCGCATTCACTTCAAACGCCTGTACGGCATAATTGTCAAACGCTGTCGCAAAAATGATTTGCGGGAGCTTCCCTTTGCGGTCCATCAACTTCTTGATCACGCCGAAACCATTGAGGCCGGGCATTTGAACGTCCAGAAAAACGAGGTCGGGAGAATGTTCCTTGATGAGCGCGAGGGCTTCCACGCCGTTCTTGCCCTGACCGACGAGGTGGACTTCCGGGAAACTCTTCAGCAGGAACGCCAATTCGTCGCGCGCCGGCTTTTCATCATCAACAATGAGAGTGCTGATTGGCATGGGAAGAGACGTTTCTATACCTCGGAAGTATATGCGACCCGTCCGTCACCTTCAACCTGCGCATGTGCCGCTTCCCTGATAAGATTTGGTGTCCGCAATTCCGCTTCAACGGAGGCAGATTTGATCAAGGGCCGCGCGAAAGTTCTGAAGAGCGACATCCTCTATACGGGCAAAGTATTCCGCCTGCAACGCGACACGGTGATCGAACCGGGCGGCGTGCAAGTGGAAAGAGATATCGTTGTGCATCCGGGATCGGTGGTGGTGTTGCCCATTTTTCAGGATGGGCGCGTTCTGCTAATCCGCCAGTATCGGCACTCCGTCGGAGAATTTCTCTGGGAACTGGTTGCCGGACGAAAGGAGCCGAACGAAAATCCTGTTGTGGCTGCGCGGCGGGAACTTCTCGAGGAAACCGGGTACACGGCGAAGCGCATGCGCAAACTGCTGCGCGTGATTCCCACGCCGGGGTTTGTAAATGAGTGGATGTGGATCTTCGCCGCGGAAAAACTTAAAGAAGGCGCAGCCCAGCCGGAAGAAGATGAAAAGATCACGCCGCGCAAATTTACGTTAAAACAGGTGGATTCGATGATTGAGCGCGGAACGCTGCGCGACGCAAAATCCATCGTCGGGCTGTTGTATTACATGCGTTACGTGAAGTGATCCGGCAGACACTCACTGCACAAAGCGGAACTCTTCCTGCATTTATATTTTCAGCGATCCGCAATCTGTTTCCGTCTTGCCACAAATATTTTCAAGTATTCTCGTTCTGCTCTTGAATCATAAGCGCGTGTAGCATAGGATTTCGGAAACGAATTGCTCCGTGTAGAGATTGCGGAGAGAAGGGCGGACATGAGCGTAAAGGATTTCATCAAGCATAACTACCGGCACTTCAACGCCGCGGTCGTCGTGGATGCCTCGGAAGCCTACATCAAACATTTGGCGCGCGGCGGAAAGATGTTCCTGACCATGGCCGGAGCGATGAGCACCGCGGAACTGGGACTGTCCCTCGCGGAGATGATCCGGCAGGACAAAGTGCACGGGATTTGCACGACGGGCGCGAATCTGGAAGAAGATATTTTCAATCTCGTCGCGCACAATCATTACGAGCGCGTCCCGCACTATCGCAATCTGAGCGACGCCGAAGAAGTCGCCCTGCGCGACCGCGGCATGAATCGCGTCACCGATACCTGCATCCCTGAAGAAGAAGCCATGCGGCGTATCGAGCGCCAGGTTCTGAAACTCTGGCAGAAGGCCGACCAGGAGAAGCAGCGCTACTTCCCTTACGAATACATGTACCAGCTCATCCGCGGATGCTACATCAAGGAATATTTTGAGATCGACCCGAAGGACTCGTGGGTAATTGCTGCGTGCGAAAAAAATCTTCCGATTTTCACGCCCGGCTGGGAGGATTCGACGCTCGGAAATATTTTCGTCGCCAATGTGATCCGCGGCGAGGTGTCCACGTTTCAAGTCGTGAAATCCGGCGTAGAGCAAATGGCCGCGCTGATCGACTGGTATCGCAAAAATTCGGCCACCGAATCGATTGGCTTCTTCCAGATTGCGGGCGGGATCGCCGGAGACTTCCCCATTTGCGTGGTGCCGCTGATCACGCAGGACCTTCGCGAAAAGTGCCGGCTGTGGGGTTATTTCTGCCAGATTTCCGACAGCACGACGTCCTACGGCTCCTACAGTGGCGCGGTGCCGAACGAAAAAATCACCTGGGGAAAACTGGAGGCGGCCACGCCGCGATTCATCATCGAGTCCGACGCCTCGATTGTCGCCCCGCTGATGTTCGCCTATATCCTCGGGCAGTAAGACCCAGGTTTACCTATGGAAAATCGCGAAGTCGCCCGCATTTTGCGGGAAACGGCGCAACTGCTCGAAATTGACGGCGCCATGATTGGGCGTTACCGCAGCTACGAGCGCGCGGCGCAGCTCCTTGATAGTCTGCCCGAATCCATTGAAGAATTAGCCGCCGACCGCAAGAAACTCATGGAACTACCCGGCATCGGCGAGGGCATGGCCGATCACATTCAGGAAATCCTCAAGACCGGCGATTATTCCCTGCGAAACAAACTGCTCAAGAAATATCCCGAATCGATTCTCCATCTCCTCGATCTGCAATCGCTTGGACCCAAGAAAGTCGCGCATCTCTGGAAGACCTTCAAGGCGGGCTCGGTCGAACAGGTGGAACAACTGGCGCGCGACGGCAAGCTGCGCGATCTGGCCGGATTCGGCGAAAAGAGCGAAGAAAATATCTTGAAGGCGATTGAAATGTTCAAGAAATCCGCCGGCCGCTTTCCTATCGACGTGGCGCGGAGGAAGCAGCGAGACTCGTCACGCACATCGGCGCCTTTGGGAAACCGATTGAGAGCGTCACGCCCGCAGGTTCGCTGCGCCGCGGCAAGGAAACGGTCGGCGATCTCGATCTACTGGTTACGATCGCGACGGGCAAGCACACGCCGAACGACTATCGAAGCCATCTCGGAACACATCCTCGCATTTCCGGGAATCGAACAAACCCTGGCGCGCGGCGAAAACAAAGTCAGCTTTCTTTTGAAGGACGGATTGCAGGTCGATGTGCGCATTCTCGAAAAGGCAAGCTTTGGCGCCGCGCTGCTTTATTTCACGGGATCGAAGGAACACAACGTCGCCTTGCGCGGGCGCGCGAACAAAATGGGCTACACACTGAACGAATACGCGCTGGCAACGCTCAAGGGCGAGCGGCCCGTGGCCCGCGCGACCGAAGAAGAGATCTACGCCAAGCTGAAGCTCGACTATATTCCCCCCGAGCTGCGCGAAAACACCGGGGAAATCGATGCGGCGGCCGAGCATCGGCTTCCCCACTTGATCGAACTCTCCGACATGCGCGGCGACCTGCAGATGCATACCACGGCCAGCGACGGGAAAAACTCAATCGAGGAAATGGCTCTGGCGGCCAAGGATCTGGGATACGAATATATTTCGCTCACCGATCACAGCAAGGCCGTAACGGTCGCCAATGGCCTCGACGAAAAGCGAACCCTCGAACAGATCAAGAAGATCCACGCCGCCAACGCCAAACATCTGGGCATCCGCGTCCTTGCCAGCAGCGAAGTGGATATCCTGAAGACCGGGAAATTGGATCTCGACGACGAAGTGCTGGCTCAACTCGACATCGTGCTGGTTTCGATTCACTCCTACATGAATTTGGAGCGCGCGGAAATGACGGAGAGAATCCTGGCGGCGATCGAGAATCCCTACACGCAAATCGTCGCGCACCCAACCGGGCGCCTGGTACTGCGGCGCGATGCGTATGCCTACGATATGGAGCGCGTCCTGGACGCCGCGCACAAACACGGCGTGGTCATGGAGTGCAACGCTTCCCCCGAACGTCTGGATCTGAAAGACACGCATCTTCGGATGGCCAAGGAGCGGGGCGTGAAAATCGTGATTTCCACCGACGCGCACTCGACGCGAGGATTACTGGCAATGCGTTACGGAGTGGAGATGGCCCGGCGCGGATGGCTTGAGAAGAAGGACGTTATCAACACTTTTTCTACCGAAAAACTGCTGGCCACTTTGCGCCCCAAGCCCGGCAAACACCACGCCGCCGCTGCGGGCGCCCGTGAAAAAGGGAAGGCGCGCAGGACCAGTTGAACTTTTTCCATACTCCGAAATTTCCGTTTCCACATTGCAAATCTTCCTGCATTCGCGCAATATACAATGTTTGCGTGCAGGGGTTCGCGGAATCATGACCGCGTAAGCAAAGCGCCTACGCAGTTTCACTGTTCCACACATCTTCAGGAAGACGGGAGAAAAACGAATGCGCAGGTCCGCGGGGATTGCTCTGCCGAAGGGAAAACTGGGAGTGCTCACCGTCGGCATGGGCGCTGTAGCGACTACGTTCATGGCCGGTGTCGACCTGGTGCGTCGCAAGAAATCCTTGCCGGTAGGATCGCTGACGCAGCTCGGAACCATCCGCCTCGGCAAGCGGACCGAAGCGCGCGCCCCCATGATCAAGGAGTTCGTTCCCCTCGAAAAGCTGGAAAACATCGTCTTTGGCGGTTGGGATATCTTCCCGGACAGCGCGTACGAGGCCGCCAAGAATGCCGCAGTTCTCAGCTCGGAACATCTGGCCCAAGTGAAACCTTTCTTGAGCAAGATCCGCCCGATGAAGGCGGCCTTCGACCAGAATTACGTCAAGAAATTGTCCGGCACGCATGTGAAGAAGGCGCGCAACAAGTACGAGCTTGCGCTGCAAATTCGAGACGACATTCACAAATTTCAAAAGAAAACCAAAGTCTCCCGCACCGTCGTGATCTGGTGCGGGTCGACGGAAATTTTCCTCAAGCAGCACGCCGTGCATGCGACCCCCGAAACATTTGTTGCGGCGATGAAGGAGAATCATCCGGCGATCGCGCCTTCGATGCTTTACGCATGGGCGGCAATCACCAGCGGCGTGCCGTTTGCCAATGGCGCGCCGAATTTAACGGTCGATATCCCCGCCATTACAGAACTGGCGAAGCAGCACGGCGTTCCCATCTGCGGCAAGGATTTCAAGACCGGACAAACGCTGATGAAGACTATTCTTGCTCCCGGCTTTAAGGCCCGCCTGCTGGGAATGGACGGCTGGTTTTCGACCAACATCCTGGGAAATCGGGACGGCGAAGTGCTCGACGACCCGGAATCGTTCAAGACCAAGGAGGAATCAAAACTCGGCGTGCTCGAGTACATCCTCCAGCCGAAACTCTATCCCGATCTGTACGGCAAAATTCACCACAAGGTCCGCATCAACTACTATCCGCCGCGCGGCGACAACAAAGAAGGCTGGGACAACATTGATATCTTCGGATGGCTCGGCTACCCGATGCAGATCAAGGTGGATTTTCTGTGCCGCGATTCGATTCTGGCGGCGCCGATCGTGCTCGACCTGGTTCTTTTCCTGGACCTGGCCAAGCGTGCCGGGATGCGCGGCATCCAGGAATGGCTCAGCTTCTATTTCAAGTCGCCCATGTGCGCCCCGGAGCTTTATCCTGAGCACGACTTGTTCATCCAGTCCATGAAGCTCAAGAACACTCTGCGCTGGATGATGGGCGAGGATCTGATCACGCATCTGGGGCAGGAATACTACGACTGATCGCGGATTTCACTTGATTCTGTTTCAACCCGAATGCGGCGCGTGTTGCGGTGTTAAGGAATCTCCGGGTATGTTATTGTCTTTGATTCGCGCTCTCGCTTTTACAACCCACTGAGGGACATACACATGAAGGCATCTTATAACGGCAGGCCCATTCCGTCCGACGGACAAGCAATCGAGTATGTCGGAGGCAAATTCAATATTCCCGACCGGCCCATCATTCCCTTTATCGAAGGCGACGGCACCGGGCGGGACATCTGGAAGGCTTCGCGGCGCGTTTTCGATGCCGCCGTGGACCTGGTATACGGAGGCAAGCGCAAGATTGCCTGGTTTGAAGTGTTCGCCGGGGAAAAAGCGTTCAACGAGTTCAAGCAGTGGCTGCCCGATGAAACCGTTGAAGCCATGCGCGATTTTCGAATTTCGATCAAGGGTCCGCTGACGACTCCGGTCGGCGGCGGGATTCGCTCGCTCAATGTTACTCTGCGGCAACTCCTCGATCTCTACGCCTGCGTGCGCCCGGTGCGCTATTTTGCAGGAGTTCCCTCTCCCGGTGAAGCATCCCGAGCGCATGGATGTTGTCATCTATCGCGAAAATACCGAGGACGTGTATATCGGGATCGAATGGAAATCGGGCACTCCGGAAGTGAAGAAGCTGATCGATTTTCTGAATAAGGAAATGCTGGGCGGAGGGCCCAAGCAGATCCGCACTGGATTCCGGCGTGGCCATCAAGCCGATTTCGCCTTTCGGAACCAAGCGCCTGGTCCGGCGCGCGATCGAATACGCCCTGCAGAATAAGAAGCGCGTCGTGACTCTCGTGCACAAAGGCAACATCATGAAGTTCACCGAAGGCGCGTTCCGCGATTGGGGCTACGATCTGGCCCGGGATGAATTCCGCGACTAGATTGTCACGGAGCGGGAAAGCTGGATCATCGACAATCGCGACCGCAACCCTCAGCTCACGGTCGAACAAAATGCCGCATTGATTGAACCCGGAATGGAACAGGCGACCGAAGCGTTCCGAAAATCCGTCTGCGACGAAGTAAAGTCCGTCCTGGACAAGATTTATGCGACGCATGGACAGGGAAAATGGAAGCAGAAAGTAATGATCAATGACCGCATCGCCGATTCCATCTTCCAGCAGGTGGTGACGCGCGCGGACGAATACCAGGTCCTGGCCACGCCCAACTTGAACGGCGACTACATTTCCGACGCCTGCGCCGCGCAGGTTGGCGGGCTGGGCATGGCGCCCGGCGCGAACATCGGCGACGGTTACGGCTGTTTCGAAGCTACTCACGGCACCGCCCCCAAGTATGCGGACAAGGACGTCATCAACCCGAGTTCCGTGATTCTTTCCGGAGTCATGATGTTTGACTTCATGGGCTGGACGCAGGTGGGCAAACTGATCGAAACCGGAATCGAGCGCACCATCGGACAGAAACGGGTTACCTACGATCTGGAGCGAATGATGGAAGGCGCGACGAAGGTCAGCACGTCGGAATTTGCGACCGCCATTATCGAGAACATGCAGGCGCTCGCAGTTTCCAAATAAGAGGCTAGATGGCTGCGGGCGCGCCTGCTGCCCATCTTATTTTCAACCAAACGGGAGAATGCAATCATGCGGAAGAAAGTCACAGTGGTCGGCGGTGGATTCGTAGGCTCGACGACGGCGCAGCGCATCGTGGATCTGGAACTGGCCGACGTGGTCTTGACCGATATTCTCGATGGGCCGCCGGCAGGCAAGGCGCTGGACATGGTGGAATCCACGCCCATCACACGGATCGGACGCGCACGTTACGGGCATTTCCACGGCCTCGGGCGATTATCGTGAGACGGCCAACAGCGATGTGGTCGTGGTCACTGCCGGCTTCCCGCGAAAACCGGGAATGAGCCGTGATGATTTGCTGAAGGCAAATTATGACGTCATCAAATCGGTCGTCGAGCAGGTCGCCAAGTATTCGCCCAACGCGATTTTAATTATGGTTACCAATCCGCTCGACGCCATGGTGCAGGCGGCCTACAAGGTGAGCGGCTTCTCGAAAAATCGCGTCATGGGAATGGCGGGAGTTCTGGACTCGGCGCGCATGAGCGCGTTTGTGGCGATGGAGCTGAATGTCTCCGTGGAAAATGTGAACTCCTTTGTACTCGGCGGCCACGGCGATGATATGGTGCCTCTCCCGCGCTACTCCACGGTCGCAGGCATTCCCCTGCCGGACCTGCTGCCCCCCGACCGCATCGCGGCCATCGTCGATCGCACGCGTAAGGGTGGAGCAGAAATCGTAAATCTGCTGAAGACCGGATCGGCGTATTACGCCCCGTCGGCTGCCGTCGTAGAAATGGTCGAAGCCATTCTGAAAGATAAAAAGAAAATTCTTCCGTGCGCGGCTTATCTTGAGGGGGAATACGGGATCCAGGGATTATACGTCGGTGTTCCAGTGAAACTTGGCGCGCGGGGCGTTGAGCAGATCATCGAGATCAAGCTCACCGCTGAGGAAAAGGCTGCACTCGACAAGTCGGCGGCTTCGGTACGCGAGCTAGTCAACATTCTGGGGGTCGCGTAGCCCGGATTTGTCGCGTGAGCATTAGCCTGGGTTGCTTTGGTTTTTGTCGGGTCAGAAAATCACACAAACTGAAGCTTATGCTACGCAGACCTTCTACCCATAAAACTTTAGCTGCGGCCAGGCCTTTTGAAGTGACATTTTGGGACGCCGGCAGATGTACACAGGCAAATCGCTTTCCTCGGGAATACTGTATTCATTGCCAATCGTAGCGGCAACCTGGACCTCACCAAACAACGACTTCAAATCCTCCAGAGGCATCCCCACGGCAATCACCACTTCCCCGCTAAACTGTTGCGGCCCCCAGAGATAGTAGTTGTTGTGCCCGCTGATGGCGTGGGGGAGTCCGTAGGACGCGCCAAAATAATCGATTGCTCCTGCCTGCCCGTAGTTCTTCGCCAGAATCGTTACGCGAGATTGGTCTTCCGCGGACAATGATCGGAACACCCCGGCGACAACTTCCGCTTGTTGCGGCCAACCCATCATGTCCGCGAACAGCTGCGGCAATTTTCCACTGGGTTGTTTCTCGACGCTGATGCTTTTTACGTCCCAGAAATTTGCATACGCCACGGCAGCATCCAGCGGAAGAATGGGCAACGCAAG
This sequence comes from Terriglobia bacterium, assembly GCA_963705015.1. Classification (GTDB taxonomy): domain Bacteria; phylum Acidobacteriota; class Terriglobia; order Acidiferrales; family UBA7541; genus Palsa-360. The sequence goes on along the minus strand of CAVPIN010000002.1, from coordinate 531,589 downwards.
CGGCGCGGCCACCATCCCCCCCATAACCAGAGTTGCCAGAACAGCCGTCTTCACCCAATTTTTGCCCGACATGGCAATCCAGGACTCGATGGCTACCGCTCCGGCGGCAAACAGCATGGGGTATACGGGTGCCAAATAGTAGATGCGCCCGCGAAGAATCAGGAATTCAGCCAGCAGGAAGAGATAAGTCCATCCCAGGAAACGGGAGGCTTCGCCTTCGCGGCTGCGCAAAAAATACCACAGTCCCGCCAAACAGATCGGCGCGCCGAGAGGGTGAACAAGGAATGCTTGCTGGGTAATGAATTCGAGCCAGGAAACGTGCACATTCTTGATGCGGTCCACATTACGAAGAATTTCAATCGTGGGCCAGTGGTTCCTGTATTCCCAGATCAGATTCGGCAAAAACATTGCGAGAGCGACCAGTGAGCCCGCCCACAGCCATGGTTCACGCAATAGTCGCCGCTGCCGCGTCACAAGCAAAGAAAGTAAGAAGGCGAGACCGAATAGCAGCGTGGAGTGCTTATTCAATATGCCTAACCCCGCGACAAACCCAAACACCAGCCACAATTGCTGACGCCCCGTCCGGATAATCCGCAATGCGATCGCGACGCAAAGCATCCAAAACACGGGCTCGAACGCGTTCATCGACAGGAAATTATCCATGGTAAGGAAAATGGGACAAACCAGCATGGCCGTGGCCGAAAGCACTTGAGCGTAGCGGCGCCCGCCGAGCTCATGAACGATCCAACCCGTGAGAAGGATTTGCGCCCCGGCCGCCAAGGCCGGAAAAAAACGCAACGCATGAAGGGAATCTCCGAACAAGCCTCGCGAAACTCTTGCGATTAGAGCGATGAGCGGGGCTTGATCCACATATCCCCAGGCTAGATGCTGACCGCACGCCGCGTAATAGAGTTCGTCGCGAAAATAACCATAACGCCCATTCACTAGAAAATGTACGACGCAAGCAGTGATAGCAAAGAACGCGGCAATCGTGTAATCGTTTTCGAGCCACCCGCTGCGTGCCAAACCGTCTGCACGCACGGCCGTGACCGCGCCCATTTGCTCCTGGACGACCACTTCCCTCTTGACTATGCGGAGGAATCCCATCATTAAGCAGCTTTAACTGAATCTTGAATTACTTCAAGTCAATTCGATAACTGCAATGGAACGTGATTCAAAAGCGCACACTGGGCCCGATTTCCGACAGACTTACTTCGCCGCGGGCGGCGTCGCCGCGGCGGTCACCAGCGTTGCTGTTTTGATGCTGTCCAGTTTTGGGAAATTTTTCTCCAGGTAGGCCCTTCCAAGGCCGCCGATCCGTCCCTGATCCGGACCACGGCCATCCGGAGCGCCTTCGCCATAGCCACCGTATAGCTTATCCACGACTTCCATTCCGTCCGTAACCATCCCGAATGCCGAAAAGCCGTCCCTGTCCAGGCGCTCATTGTTGCCAAAGTTGATGAAAACCTGCGTGGTACGTGTGTTGGGGCCAGCCATGGCGAAGGTAACGAATCCGCGGTGGTTGCTTTGCACGACGCGATCATCCTTGATATTGGCCTGCTCCCATGCCTTGGAGACCTCTGGATACGCACTGATGCCGAATTGCGCCATAAACCCTGGCAAGACACGGAAGAAGGCAGCCCCGTCGTAGAAGTGGTGGCGCACGAGGTTATAGAACCGGTCGGCTCCGTTGGGCGCCCAGGCGCGCGTCACCTTAATCGTAAAGTCGCCCGCCGTGGTTTCAAACTTGACGTCGTATTCCGCGGGAGCCTTCGCGATTAACGTCGCGGGTTTCAGAAGCGCGGGATCAAATCGTCCTGTGCCGGCTGCCGTCGCAGGCGCTTTGGCTGCCGGAGCAGCCTTTTTCGCAGGGGCCGGACTCGGCGTCTGCGCTTGCGTCGCCGAGCAGACGGTCACCCACAGGATTACGAAAACCAAACTTCTAACAAAGTGGCGCATTTAGCCTCTCCGACCTAAACTAATCGCGGGTATTATGCCGCGAATTTTCCCCTCTGACCAGTGCTGTTGCCATTATATAAACTAGAGCAAGTCCCCCGCCAAATCTGCTTCGCTTGGAAGCGAATTATCCTCCCCAAGGTTGCCAGACCCCGAAGTACGTCGATCATAATTCATCGGCGACTCGCTCGGATTCAGCCATCACTCGAAGGCTATTTTCTCCCAGGATTTTCCGGATGTCAGATTCCTTGTATCCCATTCCGAGGAGGGCTTCTGTGATCCTGGGAAAATTCGCGGCATCCCTCATCCCCTCTGGCATGAAAGCTCCGTCGAAATCCGAACCCAAACCGACGTGATCCGGGCCGACCAGACGAACGGCATGATCGATATGCTCGATTATTTTCTCCCAACGTACCTGTGGCAACCGGCCGGCCAGAATGAATTGATCGCTCCGGAGCTGTTCCTCGATCAGCTTGCGCGCCTCGTTCCCGCCAGCCTCCTGTTTGACGGCTTGCCCGGCGGGGGCGTTTTGAGATGCTAGGGCCTTGCTCGCATCTTCATATTCCTGGCTCAGGAAGGCGTCGTGAAAGGTGATGTGAATCACGCCTCCACGAGCCGCGATGGCCCGAATCATTTCGTCGCTCATGTTGCGTGGAGCATTGCAGATCGCGCGGCAGCAGGAATGCGAGGCGATCACAGGAGCGCGGGAGACCTCGACTACGTCACAGAAAGTCTCGTCAGACACATGAGACACGTCGACAATCATCCCCAGCCGGTTCATCTCCAGCACAACCTGCTTTCCAAAATCGGTGAGTCCATGATGCCGCGGAGATTGGTTCGACGAATCGGCCCAATCGGTCGCCGCGTTGTGCGTCAACGTCATATACCGCACGCCGCGCGCCGCGAATTCCCTCAATACTTCGAGATTGTTATCAATCGCATGCCCGCCCTCCACGCCCAGCAGAACAGCGATTTTGTGCTGCTCGCGTGCATTCCAGATTCCTTCGGATGTCGTGGCAAGCGCCAAATCATCGGCGTGCCGCCGCACTTGCTGCACGACAGAGTCGAGCAAGTCGAACGCGCGCCGTGTCGCCGCCGCGCCGGTGATTTCCACGGGCACCCAGAGCGCGAAAAAGATCGCCCCGATCCCACCTTCGCGCATCCTGGGAATATCCACGCAACCCTCGGTGTCGCGGGGGCCAAGATCAAAATGATCGAACAGGAATCGCTGAGGGGTATCGGCGTGGGTATCGAAAACGATGCTTGAAAAATGGATCTGGCGCGCCCGAGTTGAGAAAACTTCAGCGCCCATGGTTGGACCAGATCATTGCAAAAGCTATTTGCCGCCGTGATGCAACATGGCGTGCAGGAGGTCGCGATTCATGCGGCCGATGAACTCGATGGGTATTTTCTTGGGGCAAACCGCTTCGCACTCGCCATGGTTCGTGCAACTGCCAAAGGCTTCCTCTGACATGGCGGCAACCATGTCCAGAGTTCGCTGACCTCGCTGCGGCTGTCCCTGCGGGAGCACGTTGAGGTGCGTTACCTTCGCGGCAGTAAAGAGCATCGCCGCAGCGTTCGGGCAAGCAGCCACACAGGCACCGCATCCGATACACGCGGCCGCGTCAAACGCCCGCTCCGCCGAATCCTTGGGCACCAGGATCGCATTCGCGTCGGGCGCCCCGCCTGTAGGGGCGGTAATGAAGCCTCCCGCTTGAATGATCCTGTCGAAGGCCGAGCGGTCCACGGCCAGGTCTCGCAGGACCGGAAACGCGCGCGCGCGCCACGGCTCGAGTGTCAAGGAATCCCCGTCCTTGAAGAACCGCATGGAGAGCTGGCACACCGTCGTGCCACGGTGCCCCCCATGGGCCACGCCATTGATCAGAAAACCACACGATCCGCAAATGCCCTCGCGGCAATCGTGCTCGAAAACAACCGGAGCCTCTCCTTTGTTTTGCAGGTCTTCGTTAAGGAGATCCAGCATTTCCAAAAAGGACATGTCGGGTGTGACATTCTGCACCTGGTAGGTGACAAAGGCGCCAGCTGACTTTGTATTTTGTTGTCGCCAAACTTTGAGCGTGAGGTTCATGGGCTACTTGTAGCTCCTCTGTGTCAGGTGGACGTATTCGAAGGCGAGGGGCTCTTTGTGGAGTTCCCATTTCCCGCCTTCTCCCTTCCACTCCCATGCCGAAGCATAGGAAAAGTGATCGTCGTCGCGTTTGGCCTCGCCGTCCGGCGTCTGGCTCTCTTCGCGGAAGTGGCACCCGCAAGATTCCGCCCGTTGCAATGCGTCTATGCACATCAATTCGGCCAATTCCAGAAAATCCGCGACTCGGCCGGCCTTTTCAAGCGATTGATTGAATTCCTCCCCGGTGCCAAGAATGTTGACGTTGTTCCAGAATTCCTCACGCAACTCGGGGATTCGAGCCAGGATGCCCCGCAGCCCCGCCCCATTTCGCGCCATCCCGCACTTCTCCCACATCATCTTCCCGAGTTCCTTGTGAATCGAGTCCACGGTCCTCTTCCCTCGAATGGACACTAGCTTCGCGACGCGCGTGTTGACGTCCTCATTTGCTGCCGCAAATGCGGGGTGGGATGTGTCCACCTTCTCAAGGGAACTGGATGCAATGTAGTTCGGCAGCGTGTATGGAAGAATGAAATACCCGTCGGCCAATCCCTGCATCAGGGCGCTGGCACCCAGGCGGTTGGCGCCATGATCGGAAAAATTAGCCTCCCCGGCCACAAAGAGTCCCGGAATCGTGGACATCAATTGATAATCCACCCACAACCCGCCCATCGTGTAGTGAACGGCAGGGAAAATCCGCATGGGAACTTTGTAAGCGTTCTCCCCCGTAATCTCTTCATACATGTCGAAGAGGTTGCCGTATTTTTCCCGAACAACCGCCTCTCCCAACCTGCGAATCGCGTCCGCAAAATCCAGGTACACGCCCATGCCTCCGGGGCCGACACCACGCCCCTCGTCACAGACTTCCTTAGCATTGCGGGAGGCCACGTCACGCGGCACCAGATTGCCAAAGCTCGGATAGCGGCGCTCCAGATAATAGTCGCGCTCGTCTTCAGGGATCGCGCCCGGGGCGCGCGTATCACCTTTTTTCTTCGGCACCCACACGCGGCCGTCGTTCCGGAGGGATTCGGACATCAGCGTGAGCTTGGACTGATTTTCATTGCTCACAGGAATGCAAGTGGGATGGATTTGCGTAAAACAGGGATTACCGAATAGAGCGCCGCGACGATGGGCACGCCAAATGGCCGTGGTATTTGAAGCTTTGGCGTTGGTCGACAAGTAAAAAACGTTTCCGTAACCGCCCGTCGCCAACACAACCACGTCCGCAGCATGAGATTCGATCGCGCCGGTCACCAGATTGCGCGTGATGATCCCGCGCGCCTTGCCATTGACGACCACCAGATCCAGCATCTCGCTGCGCGTGTGCATTTTCACGCTACAGGCCGCGACTTGTTCCTCGAGCGCCTGATACGCCCCCAGCAATAATTGCTGTCCCGTCTGCCCGCGCGCATAAAACGTGCGAGAAACCTGCACGCCGCCGAAGGAGCGTGTATCGAGCAAGCCTCCATACTCTCGGGCAAATGGCACGCCCTGCGCCACGCACTGGTCAATGATGTTGACGCTGATTTGCGCAAGGCGGTAGACGTTGGCCTCGCGAGAGCGAAAATCGCCGCCTTTTACAGTGTCATAGAAAAGACGGAATATACTGTCGCCGTCGTTGCGGTAGTTCTTTGCGGCATTAATGCCGCCCTGCGCGGCGATCGAATGTGCGCGGCGCGGGCTGTCATGGAATGAAAAACAATCCACGTTGTAGCCCTGCTGACCAAGGGATGCGGCTGCGGCTGCCCCGGCCAGTCCCGAGCCCACGATAATTATCGTGTGTTTGCGGCGGTTCGCGGGGTTCACCAGCTTCATGTCGAAGCGCGCTTTTTCCCACTTCTGTTCAATTGGGCCAGATGGAATCTTCGATTCGAGCATTTCTCTCCCCTCAGCGCACCCAGCCCGCGAGCACTGAAATCGGCACTGAGACAAAACCAGCGAAAATCAATATCGCAACAATCCGCGAAAATATCCTCAGGCTCCTGGTGTTTTCCACCGTCGCCCAGCCCAGAGTCTGGAGCATGCTCCAAATTCCGTGGTCCAGGTGAAGACAAAGAGCGCCCATGGCCAGGATGTAGAACAACGCGATAGGCACGTTGGAAAAGCCGGCCACCACGTTTTGGTACACCATCAGATGTTCAAATTGACCCGCCTGAAATCCCACAACGCCTGCCGTAAAATGCAGCAGGTGAAATATGATGAAAACTGCCAGCAGCAGGCCTCCCCAACGCATCGTCAGCGCGCTCCAGGTTGTTTCCACATCCTTTTTAGAACCGTATCCCACCGGGCGGGCCTGCCAATTCAATCGCGTGAGCTGTACGGCAGCAGTGATATGAAGCAGCGCGCAAACGAGAAGGACGATCCGCACAATCCACAAAAGTTGTCCGTAGGCCAATTCGGGGTAGGCCACTTCCCGCAAAAAGCGCGAATAGTCATTGATCTCCGTAGGGCCGGAAAAAATCTTCAGATTGCCGGCCATATGCGCAAGCACAAAAAGGATGAGCACTGCGCCGGTCGCAGCCATGACCACCTTTTTGCCGATTACGCTGCCCCAGAGCGCAACCAGACGGTTCGGCGCGGCTTTTGTTGCTGCGGCTGACTCTGTCATCGCATGACTCCTAATCCGTTCTGCGCGTTCCCGCGCGTTATCCCGAAGCAATCGCAGAGGCACACACAGTGCCGCTGCGCGCATGATCCCAGCTCACCTGTCTTGCAAAATCACACTAACGGAAATGCTTCCAATTATGGATTTAACTTTTCCTGGAGAAAATTGGTGGCACTTTCGAAGGTCGACTTCACTCGCCAGCATCCCGACTCCGGTCCATCCGCAGCACCCATTTCAGTATAGGTAAATCTGGATTTTTTTTCAAGGCGCTTTGGCCGAGAAATTTAAAATACCCGGCAACCCATATTGGTTATAATGGCCGTTCTCAAATAAACGCCGGAGCCAATTCATGGTCGAACAGCAAGGTGCGGCATTTGAAACTCTTGTCGAAGATCTGGTGAATGCAGGCCAGGCGCCAGACTCCGAAACACTTGCAAAGATGGCGCTGGCTCTGGCAAAAATCTTTGGCGTGGACGCGGATGAAGTAGCCATTCTTCGTCTGGACACAAAGACAAAGAACCTGAAGTTTGTGATCCCCGAAAAACTCGCGGCGATTGGATCGATTCCGCTCAGCAGTACCGCTGCGCTGGCCGCGCGAACTGCCCGGGAGCGACGCCCGGAAATAGTGAACAATTTCTCCGCCTCTCGCCACGCTACCGTTTTCGAAGGCGTGCCCCTGGGGCGCCGCCAAGGCGAAGCCATTCACAAAATTATGAGCGCTCCGATTCTTGATGGAACGCATGTTCGCGGTGTCGCGCAAATCTCGCGCAAGGGCCAATCCTCCTCTGACGCGGGCGCCGACTTCACTCAAAAAGATTTGCGCGCCCTCACCTTGATTTGCCCGGCCCTCAGCCGCTTAGTGAAGCTTTACCAGACAGGATAGAGGAATGAAGGACCTGCAAAAGGTCTATCGAAATGCGCCGTTTCTGCTGATTGCTTTTTGTGTTTGTCTCGTCGCCGCGCTACCTCATTCTTCCCTTCCCGCACAATCTTCGCCCACCGTCCACCTCACGCTTCTCGGCACCACGGACCTGCATGGAAATATCGAACCCCTGGACTATTTCGCCAACAAGCCCGCGCAACTCGGCCTGGCAAAAATCGCCACCTTGGTTCGGCGTGTGCGCGCAGAACAACCAAACGTTATGCTCTTCGACTCCGGCGATATCATTCAGGGCACTCCGCTGGCCTACTACTTCGCGCGCAAGGATACCGATCGGACCAACCCGATGATCCTGGCGATGAACGCCCTCGGATACGACGCGGCGGCCGTGGGCAACCATGAATTCAATTTCGGACTCGACACCCTCTGGAAAGTGAAGCGCGAAGCTCACTTCCCGATTCTCGCTGCAAACATCAAGCAAACCTATAGGAACGGCCCTCAGCATTTCGAGCCTTACATCATCAGGCAAATTGCCGGAGTACGCGTAGCCATCGTAGGGTTTGTCACTCCAGCAATCCCGCATGCTGAGCTTCCAGCGAATTATCGTGGTTATGAATTCGAGCCGATTGTGGACGCCGCGCGCCGCGTGATTCCTGAAGCGAGGAAGCGCGCCGATCTTGTTGTTGTACTCGCACATTCCGGGCTTCCGCCAGTTCCTGCATGGTCCGACGAAATTCCGGGCGAGAACGCCGCTTTGGAACTGGCACAGCAAGTGCCGGGCATCGACGTCATTTTCCTTGGCCACACGCACAATGAGGTTCCCGAGCGGATCATCAACGGGGTTCTTCTGACGCAGGCGGGGAAATGGGGGGCCTCGCTTGCGCGCGTCGACCTCGACGTCTCCCGGAAGGAGGGCGGGCGATGGGAAATTATCAAAAAGCACTCGACAGTCTTACCGGTAAACGACCAAGTCCCGGCCGACCCGAAAATCATCGAGCTCGCCGCGCCCTACGAAAAGGCTACTCAGGCATATCTGGACACGCCCATCGCTACGAGCGCACAAGAATTGCGAGGGACGACAGCGCGCTTCGAAGACGAACCCCTTGTAGACCTCATCCACGCCGTACAACTCGAGACGGCCCACGCGGATGTCTCGATGTCCACCATGCTGTATACGGGGGCGCAAATTCCCAAAGGACGCGTCACGGTGCGTCAGATCGCATCGCTCTACGTCTACGAGAATTATCTTTACACCGTCGAAATGACAGGGGATCGCCTGCGCGCTGCGCTCGAACACGCCGCGAGCCTATATCAATCCTGGCCGCTTCCTTCCGGGGAACAACTCCGGCTCCCGGATTTCAACGTCGATTCGGCTGCCGGCGTGAACTACACGATCGACTTGCGGAAGCCTTCAGGGCATCGCATCACGGATCTCAGTTACAAAGGGAAATCATTAAGCGACGCTCAAAAGTTACGCGTGGCGGTCAACAATTATCGTTACACCGGTGGAGGCGGCTATGATTTTAAGAGCTTGCCCATCGTGTACCGTTCGTCTGAGGAAATCCGGGAATTGATCATCGAACATCTCACGCGCACGGGCGTGATTCCAACCGTCGCTAACCGCAATTGGCGCATCGAGCCGCTGGAGGCCGTCGAAGCGCTGCGCCGCGCGGCTGAATCGCAGCAGGAGCGCGCGACATCTTCTTCTTTACTGTCACATTCCCCCGGGACCGTCCTCTTTACGATTTCCTTACCGAGAACTCGTGTCCACGGAGCCTTGTTGCCGATATTGGAACAAGATCTATATGCTTCGCCGGGAAATTGATTGACACCGCACAGTCTTCTTGTTACTTTTCCGCACGCGTAAATTGTTTCAGATAAGTCTCGTGCAAGTTTAGGAGGCACCGCACTCCGGCACCCTCATGGCGTTCGTCGCGAAAAAGATTTTCCTCACAAAAGGCGTAGGAAAACATCGAGAGAGGCTTTCGAGTTTCGAGCTGGCTCTGCGTAGCGCGGGGATTGCCGCGTGCAACATCGTCCGCGTATCATCGATTTTTCCTCCCAATTGCAAATTGATCTCCCGCAGTGAAGGTCTGAAGCATATCAAGCCGGGACAGGTGGCCTTCACCGTCATCAGCGAAAACTCCACGCGCGAGGCCCACCGGCTGATCGCCGCGGGCATCGGCCTGGCACTTCCAGCCGACAAATCTATGTACGGCTACCTTTCCGAGCATCATTCCTTCGGCGAAACCGAAGAAGTCGCCGGCGAATACACGGAAGAGCTCGCCGCCGAAATGCTTGCCACCACCCTCAACGTCGAGTTCGACCCCGATCTCTCATGGGATGAAAAAAAAGAGGTCTACCGCATCTCCAATAAGATCGTCCGCACGATGAATATCACGCAATCTGCAGTAGGTGATAAGCGTGGGCTCTGGACGACCGTCCTTGCCGCAGCCATCATGATTGGCGAAGACGACTGAAGCATTCTCTCCGCGCCCGAACCACTCTAATCCGAAATTTTCGCGAAGCGGCTCGACATTGCGGCCGTTGTAGGGGCACGGCATGCCGTGCCCCTACGGCTAAGACCTCAAATAAATCGATTTTCCGCAAAAGGTCTCCCGCCAAAATCAAAAAGTTGATGCTATGATCACATGATGGCTGGAAAATTCACAATCGGCCTAATCCAGATGAGCTGTTCTCCCGATCCTCGGGAGAATTTCGCGAAAGCGGAAGCACGCATTCGCGAAGCTGCTGCGCGCGGCGCTCAAATCATCTGCCTTCAGGAACTTTTCCGCTCGCAATATTTCTGCCGCGAGGAAAATGCCGATCTGTTCGAACTCGCGGAACCCATTCCGGGCCCTTCGACCGAATCCCTCTCAAAACTCGCGGCCAGCCTGAACGTCGCCATCATCGGTTCGCTGTTCGAGCGCCGAGCCGCCGGCGTGTACCACAATACAGCCGTGATCATCGATGCCGACGGATCCCTACTCGGCAAATATCGCAAGATGCATATTCCCGACGACCCGCTCTACTACGAAAAATTCTATTTCACCCCGGGCGATCTCGGGTTTCCCAATTTTGAGACGCGTTTCGGCCGTATCGGCGTCCTCGTCTGCTGGGACCAATGGTATCCCGAGGGCGCGCGCCTCTCCAGCCTCGGCGGAGCCAACATTCTTTTTTATCCCACGGCGATTGGCTGGCACCCCTCCGAGAAAAAGGAATTCGGCGCCTCCCAGCTCGACGCCTGGCGCACCATCCAACGTTCCCATGCCATCGCCAACGGTGTCTTTGTTGCGGCCGTGAACCGCGTTGGGTTCGAGGGCACTCCCCAAAGCGGTCTCGAATTCTGGGGACATTCCTTCGTCTGCGATCCGTTTGGCCAGGTGCTTGCGGAAGCCTCCGCCGACAAGGAAGAAATCCTGATCGTGGATTGTGATCCCAGCCGCGTCGAAGAGGTTCGCAGAAACTGGCCATTCCTGCGCGACCGCCGCATTGATGCCTATTCTCCCATTCTGGAGCGATGGCTCGAGTGAAGCCCGCGCGCGCAACAACCTCAACTCCCTTTGAACTGGGTTTCTGGATGCCCGCGGAATGGGAAACGCATTCCGCCACCTGGCTCGCGTGGCCGCACGAAAAAACCGACTGGCCTGGAAAATTCGGTCCCATCCCCTGGGTCTATGCCGACATCGTGCGCCATCTTTCGCAAGTGGAGCGCGTGCGCATCCTCGTAACGGACGCACCCGCCGAGCGTGCCGTTCGCCGAATCCTGAAACAAGCCGGGGCAAACCTTTCCGCCGTCGATTTTTTCCGCATCCCTACCAATCGCGGATGGATTCGTGACTTCGGCCCGATTTTTGTCCGCAATGGCAAGGGCCAGACCGCGGCAACGAATTGGCACTTCAATGCCTGGGCGAAATACAACGACTGGAAGAAGGATGACGGCGCAAATGGCAAGCTCGCCGCAAAACTCAAATGGAATATGTGGTCTCCTGAATACCAGCAGCGCCGTGTCGTCCTCGAAGGCGGCAGCATCGAAGTCAACGGCCTCGGCACGATGCTCACTACGGAAGAATGTTTGCTGAGTTCCGTGCAGGCGCGTAATCCCGGCGTTTCACGCGAGGAGCTAAGCCAAATCTTCCGGGATTATCTCGGGGTCACACATGTTCTATGGCTCAAAAACGGCATCGCCGGCGATGACACGCATGGCCACATTGACGATCTCGCGCGCTTTGTGAACCCCACCACAGTAATTACCGTAGTCGAAAACGACCCGTCGGAAGTGAACTATCAACCTTTGCAAGAAAATCTCGCGCTACTCCGTGAAATGAAAGATCAGGCCGGCCATCCGTTGCGCGTCGAAACTTTGCCGATGCCAAATCCCGTGTACTTCGATGGCCAGCGTCTCCCGGCCAGCTATGCCAATTTTTATATCGCGAACCAGTTGGTTCTCGTCCCGACGTTCAACGACCCGCACGACGCCCAGGCCCTCACAAAACTTGCCGGATTGTTCCCTGACCGCAAGGTAATTGGAATCGCCTGCCTTGACCTGGTTCTAGGCCTGGGCACGATACACTGCATGACGCAACAGGAACCGGCATAATTAAAAGGAGCCATCCATGCACATCTTTTCACTGTACGTCCCACAATCGGTAATCGCCTGGATCGTGATCGGTCTTATCGCTGGTTGGCTGGCGGGAAAGTTTCCCGCGGCCGGGGCTTCGGTTGCATCGCCAATATTCTTCTGGGGCTGGTCGGTGCGATTCTGGGCGGGTGGATTTTTATGAAAACTTGGCATCCTCGGCAGCGGGCTGATTTACAGCATCGCCGCGGCAACGCTTGGCGCCGTCATTGTCGTGGCCATCGCGCGCCTGTTTTCAGGCGGAGAAGAATAACCGCGTCTTCGGTCCTGCGATTGACACGACGAATGCCGCGCATCTCAGATTCTCACATCTCACTGTGATACGATGTCGAGTCTCGAATAAGGACACGAGCCGCATTGAGCAAACCTTCTCTTTTGGCAATTCCCCTGGGCGGATTGGGCGAGTTCGGCATGAACATGCTCGTTCTGCGCATGGGCGACGACATGATCCTGATCGACGCCGGCATGATGTTTCCCGAGGCCGAACTTCTCGGCGTGGACATCGTGATTCCGGACATCACCTACCTCAAGCAGAACCGCCAGCATCTCAAGGCCATCATGCTGACGCACGGCCACGAAGATCACATTGGCGCCCTGCCGTACATCCTGCGTGATCTGAGCGCGCCGATTTATGGAACGCGCTTCACGCTGGCGCTGGTCCACAAGCGCCTCGAAGAACACGGTCTGCTTGAGAAGACCGACCTGCGCGAAGTCATCCCCGGGCGCAAGCTGGAAGTGGGACCGTTTGAAATCGAGTTTATCAGCGTGACGCACAGCACGATCGACTGCGTGGCGCTGGCCATCCGCACGCCGGTCGGAATCCTCATTCACACCGGCGACTTCAAGATGGATCAGACGCCGGTCGATGGCCAGCCATTCGACTTTCATGCGTTCGCAAAGTATGGCGAGGAAGGCGTCCTCGCATTATTCAGCGACAGCACCAATGTCGAGCGGCCTGGATACACGCCTTCGGAGCGCAACGTCCGCCCGCGAATCGAAGAGCTAATGCGTGCCGCAACGCGCAAGGTGATTATTTCCTGCTTTGCCTCATCGATCCCGCGCATCCAGCAAATTGTGAACATAGCCGCGGCGACCGGGCGCAAGGTCGGCTTTATAGGCAGAAGCATGGTCGATAACGTGGAAATCGCGCACGGCATGAACCGGCTGACGATCCCGGACGGACTGGTGGTTCGTACGCAGGATATTGCCTCCTTCCCTGCCGACAAACTGGTCGTTCTGGTGAGCGGCAGCCAGGCCGAGCCCATGTCCTCTTTGTCCCGCGTCGCTGTCGATACCCACCGCCTGCTCACGCTCAACGAGCGCGATACGGTGATCCTCTCCGCGCGTATCATCCCCGGAAACGAAAAAGCCATCTTCCGAATGCTCGATCACATGTTCCGAAAACGCGCGCTGGTCTACTACGACAATGACGGCGGAACGATTCACGTTTCCGGTCACGCCAGCCAGGAAGAGCAGAAACTCCTGATCAACCTCGTTCGCCCGCGCTATTTCATTCCCATTCACGGTGAATTCCGCCAGCTCTTCCGTCACGCTGCGCTCGCGCATACGGTTGGCGTAGTTTCCGGAGAAATTCTCCTCATCGAAGACGGCCAGCCCGTCGAATTCACCGACGACAACGCCTACCGCCGGGAACCCGTAACGGCCGGACGCGTATGCGTCGATTCCGGCTCGCTCGAGGAAATCGAAGAGCTGGTCATCCGCGATCGCAAGCACCTCTCCGAGGACGGCGTGGTAGTGCCCATCATCGCCATCGACAAACATACCGGGCAGATCGAATCGCAGCCGGAAATCGTCACCCGCGGATTTCTTCCGTCTGAAAACGGCCATGAATTACTCGCGGGGGCGTGCGAGGTGATCCTGCGCACAGTCGAGCAGTCGAATCCCGAGGAAAAAACCGACTGGAGCGTCATCAAGGAGAAAATTCGCGTCGACCTTCGGCGCTATCTCAAGAAACACACTTCCAAGCGTCCTCTGATCCTGCCCGTGATTCTCGAATTGTGAGCGTCCGGCGTGGCGTCCACCAAAGTCATTCTGCGCGCCTATCAACCCTCTGATTTCGAGACTCTGTATTGCATTGACCAGGCCTGCTTCCCAAAGGGAATCGCCTACGGCAAGACCGAAATGAAGACCTACCTTCGCTCTGAGGGTTCGCATTGCCTGATTGCGGAAGTTTCCGGCAACGTCGCAGGATTTATCCTGACGGAGCAGGCCACGGAACAGGCACACATCATCACTCTGGATGTTCTCGAACCGCACCGCCGTCGCAAAATAGGATCGTTGCTCCTCGAAACCGCCGAGCAGGAAGCCGTCTCGCAAGGTGTCCAAAGAATCTATCTCGAAACCGCAACAACCAATAAAGCCGCGATTGCCTTATGGAAAAAGCATGGCTATCGTGAGATTGCAGTGGCCACAAACTACTATGGCCGGGGCCTGGATGCTTTCAGAATGCGCAAGCTATTTGACCGGAAAGCGGGGGTAAAGGTCTTCCCATGACACTTCTCCATGTAGTGATCCTCGCTATCGTGCAAGGCCTGGCCGAACTGCTGCCGGTATCGAGTTCAGCGCACGTGGTGGTGTCCGAAAAACTTATGGGCCTGGACCCCACATCGCCCCAAATGACTTTGCTCCTCGTGATGCTGCACACTGGAACGATGTTCGCGGTGATTTGTTACTTCTGGAAGCAATGGGGAAGAACGTATTTTCAGAGCCCCGATGCCTTCAAGCGAGTCGCGATTCTATTGATCGTCGCCACGGCGATGACAGGGATAATCGGCGAGGGGCTGATCAAGGGCATTGAGAAATTCGCTTTCCCCGGGGTGGAGCACGCGGAAGTGGAACAATTATTCGGCCGGCTTGACCTGATCGCGCCGGCGCTTGCCGCTGCTGGCATCTTAATTTTGATTGCCGGCATTTACGAGAAGCGGCATCCCTTTACCGGGTCGAGCGATACCGGCGATCTGGGAATGAAACAAAGCGCGCTGATCGGAATCGTGCAAGGACTCTGCCTGCCCTTTCGGGGTTTCTCGCGCTCCGGCGCGACGATTTCGACTGGACTGCTGGCGGGCGTGGAGAAAACGCGCGCAGAAGCGTTCAGCTTCGCTCTCGCCGTTTTGCTCACTCCCGCGGCGGACGGACGAGAAATGCTCAGGCTCATAAAGTCCGAACACATTAGCGGCGTCATAAATTTGGCGTCCGCGATGACGCCCGGCCTGCTCGGTATGGTATGCGCATTCGTCGCCGGACTGCTGGCGCTCAAGTGGCTCAGCAAGTGGCTCGAAAGCGACCGTTGGTACTTGTTCGGGATTTATTGCTTGGCGGCTGCGGTGGCCGTCGGCGTTCTGCACCATGCGGGATACTGACGCGGCAACAAAGCATCCCGCGCCGACTAACCGTATTCACATAATCCCCGTACATCCCCTCTTGTGCTATTTGCAAACACGAACATTTCATATCGTTGTTGCGGCTGCCCCGTATTTGGTATAGTCATTGCGTTGCTCTCGTACTTCCAGATGGGATCCGCGCGCCAGCGCCCGCGCACCCTTCCTGCGACGAGCACCTTCCCCCATTTGTAAGGAGACTCGCGTGCGCGTTCTGACTCCAACGGAAAATCACCGTTTGAATGAATTAATTGGCTTTGTGGGCGTGACCATGGCCCTCTTGATGGCTTTGGCGCTGCTTTCCTATAGCCCTCATGACCCGTCGTTCAACGTTTCTGCCGAATCCCCCAGCCTGCATGCCGCAAGGAACTGGATCGGTCCGGTCGGCGCCTACTGCGCGGACCTGCTCTTCCAGGGGTTCGGCTATGCCGTGTTCCTGCTCCCGGTGGGCGTCTTCTTTCTCGGTACCAGGTGGTTCCGCAGTGAAACCATGGAATCGCCTGTCATCAAGATCGTCGGGTACTCGATCTTGGTGCTGATGGCACCGACATTGCTCACCTTGTGGCACTTACCCGACGTACGCGGAGCGATTCCTCCGGGCGGCTTGCTGGGCCATCTGGTTTCCACAGGGCTGATCGCCGCGTTCAATACTATCGGAGCGAACGTGGTGGCTCTGGCGATTTTCTTCGTCGCTCTTTTTCTGACTACAAAGTTTTCCTTCATCGAAACACACCAATGGCTGCGCGGCCCGCTCAGTAAACTGAATTTCATTGACCCTTTGAAGGCTCGCTATGCGGCATGGCACGAAGCGCGCGAGCAGGAGCGCATGCGGAAGCGGCTCGAACAGATTAAGACCGAGGGCCGTCCGCCAATCCCGGGACAATCGGTTGCCGAAGTAGATGCCAGCGCCGTCATCGAGCGCGAGGACCTCGAACCCTCGCCGCGGGAAACAGAACGCCCAGAGGCCATCGTATTTCGTGGGTCGGATGAAAAGAAATCCCCTGGAAAACATGCGTCCGCGGCCCGAATCGCCAGGGGCGCCACGAACTTCCGCCTCCCTTCCCCTGAATTGCTGCGCCTTGCGCCGCGAAGCGAAAAAATCGACGAGGATGAACTCAAGGATTGCGCGCGCGCCATCGAGGAGAAGTGCCAGGAATTCGATATCGGCGGGCGAATTACCCAGATAAATCCCGGTCCCGTCGTTACCACCTATGAACTGAAACCCGAAGCAGGCATCAAATACAGCCGGATCACCGGCCTCGCGGAAGACTTGTGCCTTGCGCTCAAGGCGGAATCCATCCTGATCGAACGCATCCCCGGCAAGTCGACGGTCGGCATCGAAGTCCCCAACGCGCACCGCCAGACGATTGCCCTCCGCGAGCAGATTGAATCGTCGGAGTTCATCAACTCTCCCTCAAAACTGACGCTCGCTCTGGGCAAAGACTTGATCGGCCGCAACCGCGTCTCGGACCTCGCGCAAATGCCTCACCTGCTGATCGCCGGATCGACGGGTACCGGCAAGAGCGTATTTCTCAACTCGCTGATTCTTTCGATGCTCTACAAAGCGACACCCGATGAACTAAAAATCGTGATGGTCGACCCCAAGCGCCTCGAACTCGGTCTTTACGAAGACATCCCGCACTTGCTGGCTCCCGTGGTCACGGATCCCAAGGTCGCCTCAAACGTGCTTCGCAACGCCACGCGCGAAATGGAATCGCGCCTGAAGTTGCTGGCCGAGCGCGGCGTGCGCAATATCGACCAGTACAACCGCACGTTCCAAAAGGGTCAGTCGCTCTCGTTATTCGACGACCTCGACAACTCCGAGCACAAGCCCCTGCCCTACATTGTGATCGTGATCGACGAGTTGGCCGACCTGATGATGGTGGACACCAGCAACGTCGAAGAATCCATCACGCGCCTTGCGCAGATGGCCCGCGCCGTGGGCATTCACCTGATTCTTGCCACGCAACGCCCTTCGGTCGACGTCATCACGGGCTTGATTAAAGCCAATTTCCCCGCACGCATATCGTTCCGCGTGGCCAGCAAAGTCGACTCACGCACGATTCTTGACGCCAATGGATCGGAATCGCTCCTGGGCCGCGGCGACATGCTGTATCTGCCGGCAGGCTCGGCGCGCCTCAACCGCATGCATGGCCCCTTTGTCACCGAGGACGAAATCACCGCCGTGTGCGATCACTGGCGCTCGCAGGCGAAAGCCGTCTACAACGAGAGACTCCTGGAGGCTCCGAAGGATGAAAGTTCCTCAGGCCCCGAGGGAGAACCTGGCGGAGAGGATGTGGACGACGATCTTTACCAAGAGGCCGTCCGCGTAGTCTGCGAAGCTGGCCGCGCATCCACCTCGACGCTTCAGCGGCGCCTGCGCATCGGCTACGGCCGCGCCGCCCGCCTGATCGACATCATGGAAAAAGACGGCATTGTCGGCCCAGCCGATGGAACCAAGCCGCGCGAGGTCCTAAAAGCCAAAGACTGGATGCGCGAAGTCGATCAGTCGATGCGCTAGGGGCTGGAGGTTAGAGGTTAGAAGCTGGAGGCTGGAAAGAGAGAGTGGATTCCGGTCTTTAGCCCCAGTGTATTCCTTTCTAAATTGTGATTCCGTGTTCCAACTTCCAACATCAAACCTCTAACATCTAGCGTCTTGCTTCCTGATTCTTACCGCATGCGCGGGTAGTAGGTCACTTTGCACTATTACACTTAGGGCATTTAGCCATGTGAGCCCCCAGTGGCGCGGAGTCTAGCGAATATGTCCGCATAGGGCAAGTGTCGTTGCTATAATTCCCGTCCATGAGCACAGAAGGGGCGGTAATTGAAATAATCAAATGGATTCGGGAATCCATACGCCCCATTGTTGTTATGTTAATTGTAAGCGCCTTGGCCTTGTTTTTACCTCAGTCATGGTTGGCTAAAATTGGAATTGTTGAGTGGCTGCAGAGGTTTCGCCCTTGGATGATTTTACTATTTGTTGGTTCCCTTGTATGGCTTGCGACGTTTCCCATTGAACACGGTTATCTCACAATTAGGCGACCAGGCCGCCTCAAGCAATTGACCCCAGAAGAATATGGCGTTCTCAAGTATTACATTCAGAATTGAAAACGGAATCAGTATTTTAATTGGCAAAACATTGATATAGCCAGAACCCTAGCGCGCTCTGGCATACTAAGGGAGACCGAAACTCAGGACGGCGTCAGGAATATATGCTTCGAAATGAATTCTTGGGTCTATTCCTATCTATCTAAGCGGCCCGAAATGGTCGGTATCGAGAAAAATTCAAACTGACCCATGCCTGAGATCATTTGACTCTCTCCCATACCGCCCGTACAATCTTTTGGTTACAAAGGTGCCGGGGTAGCTCACCGGTAGAGCGCGGCCCTGAAAAGGCCGGCGTAGGGAGTTCAACTCTCCCCCCCGGCACCATCATTTGTGCGGGAAAAGCCTCACAATTTACTCAGTGCTTGATTTCCGCCGATACACGTCGTAGTTGTCGAGGCTCTCCACCTGCTGGAAATCCGCGCGCAACAACTCCATCAGGCGAGCTTTGTCTTCCACTGGTTCCCCACCTAGCTGCAAGTCCCGCTTGACGACAAGCCAGCGGATCTGCCGGTCCCGCGCAATTTTCACAATCTCTTCAGGGCTGTAGGGATTGAGAGTATGGTCGAACATGAGCACGGGGAACTGCGGATGTCTGCCGGTTGTGTAGTAGAAGAGGTCCTCGCCGGGAATCATCAGGAGGCCATCCTCCCGGGGAATTTCGCGATCAGAATATTGGACTAACTCTTCAAACTGCGGCATCCATGGACCGCGCATGGAAAGCCCCGCGAGGGGCGGCAGCTCCGACCGGACTATTTCTCCTTCGGAAACGTTGGCGTAGTCGAGCCGCTCATGACTCCACACATAGAATCCTCCCGCAACAGTCAGCGATATCGCGCAGACCGATATGAGAGCCGTCATTTCCCATCCAGGCCACTTTATTGGCCAATCTGAGAGGGTTTCAATCGTGCCGGCGAGCAGAATGATGAACAACGGCCACAGTGCGTACGTGGATCCCCAGACCTGCTGCGACAAAAACGCCCCGTGCACGGTGCCGATCAGGACGAATGGCAATGCCGTCGCAATGGTTAATTCACGCCTGACGCTTAGTAGTGCGAATACGAAGGAAACAATCAAAAGAAACGGCCAGACCGCAAGCAGCCGTTCCGCTCGCTCTGAGGAGTCCTTATCAAGGAGCAGATAGATCGACATCCAGGCGAATGGCACAGACATCAATGCGACGGAGAGCAGTGACACCACACGGTTCCCATGCTGATTAAACCGCGAAACCACAATTCCAGCGGCAAACATTGCAATCCACCATGGCAGCAGATGGTTGTCGTATACCGAAAGCATATCCCGGAGGGGCGGGAACCGTCGGGAAGCAGCGAACTCGATTGTCCAGTGCGCATAATTCGCGAGCCCAACTGTAAAGTGAATAAGCAGGATTGCTGACGTGAGCCCGGCCGCGATCCCGACCAGTAGCAATGCATATCCGCGAACCCGACGCCCACGCCACGCGCCAAGTCCTGCCAATACCACCAGCGCCAAGACAACGCTCGCCAGAAACGCTAGCCCCGCATTCTGTTTGACGAACAAGGGGACCACCAGCAGGACCCCGACGAAAAAGGCGGGAACTGAAGGAAGGTCTTTGCGTTCCAATTCTTGCAAGAGAACGATGCACAAAAGCACTGCGAATGAGCAGTCGGGATCGTAAAACGGATGCGGAAAGATGCAGTAAATCCCCAGGAAGATGAGCGGTACGCAGAGCAGGAACGCCACAAGCAGGGCCGGCAATCTCGTGCCCCGCAGAATATTCAGAACGATCCGCCAGGTGATCACTGTGGCCAATCCACCGATAACCGCGCAGTAGACTATGTGGTGAAAGTACACTCGCCCGGTGAGCTTGATGAGCGCAGCTTGAACCAAGAAAGTCAACGGCGGGAACGGGAGGACAAAGTTTCGATAGGGGACGTCGCCGAGCGATATCCTATGGGCCGTCTCCAAGATGTAGCTGAGATCCCAAAGAACCGCCAGCCTCGAGTTTTGCCAGATCACAACGGCAGCCGTCGCCAGGAAGAGGAAAGGTGCTGCCACCCAGTCAAGCCAACGCCAATCCCCGGCAGTGGAAGCGTCTCCTCGCGAAGCTGCTACCTCGGGTGCCTGCGAATTCTCATGGTTCACAGAGCGAATTTATCGGAATTTGGAACTTAGCGATAGCTGGCATTCCTATTTCTGCAACGAACTTTGTGACTCGACGAATTACCGATGGATTTCACACGAATCGCCCGAGCGCTTTTCTCTGCGCCCTCTGTGGTCTTCCTCCGTGTTCTCTGTGTTAAATCTTGAAAAGCTTTAACACAGAGGGCACAGAGATCACAGAGTAAAACCCCATCACCTGTGACCCGCAACCTATTCCCTAATTTGACGAAACCGCGAATTGACAACACCCACCCAGGGGCTTACGATTCCCTACAGATTTGGGATTCCGTGCCCACTGATTGGCGACTCAAGGAGACAGCGTCCTATGACAAAGAAAATTCTCTACCTGGCGACTGCAGCGATCGTAATCACAGTGCTGCTGGGAGTTTCGCGCCCGGGCCACACTGCCCGCAAACCCGCCGCCGCGGCGATCCCCATGGATAATACGGACATCGCCGGCGTAGTCACCAGTTCGAAAGGCCCGGAAGCTGGGGTCTGGGTGATCGCGGAAACCAAAGATCTTGCCACCGGATTCCGCAAGATCGTGGTGACAGACGATCAGGGCCGATACCTGATCCCCGATCTCCCGAAAGCGAACTACACCGTCTGGGTTCGCGGCTACGGGCTGGTCGATTCAGCGAAGGTGCAGTCCGCTCCTGGAAAGTCCTTGGATTTGAAGGCGGTGATCGCGCCGAGCGAAAAAGATGCGGCGCAATACTACCCTGCGGTTTACTGGTATTCGCTGCTGCACATCCCGCCGAAGAGCGATTTCCCCGGAACGGGAGACAGCGGAAACGGCATCGCCACACGCATCAAGAGCCAGGAGGAATGGGTGGAACGCGTGAAGACTGACGGCTGCGAGTCTTGCCACCAATTGGGCGACAAGGCCACGCGTGAGATTCCCTCGAACCTCGGCGCGTTTGATTCGTCGTTCGACGCATGGAACCGGCGCATCCAGTCGAGCCAGGTCGGCGGCTCGATGATGAATGCGGCCGTGCAGACGGGGGCGAAGCGACTCCTGACGGAGTATGGAAACTGGACGGATCGCATCAAGGCTGGAGAGTTGCCGCCCGCTCCTCCGCGTCCGCAAGGTAGAGAGCGAAATGTGGTCATCACGCAGTGGGATTGGTCCGGACCGAAGGACTACTTCCACGATGAAATCACAGTGGACCGATGGAATCCCACGACAAATCCCAACGGCCTGGTTTATGGCGTCCACGAGGAAAGCACCGATCTCTTGACTATTCTTAATCCGGTGAAAAATTCATTTACGGAGGTTCCCATTCCTTCGGGTCCGGGCACTCCTCAAGCTGAGCCTCCAGAGGTGGTGCAACCCTCGCCCTATTGGGGAACCGAAGCCATCTCCACAGCCCATGCGGCTGCACACAGTTTGATGATGGATCCACAGGGCAGAATTTGGACCGCGTCACAAACGCGCGAACACGATAATCCCGCATTCTGTAAACAGGGGTCGAGTTTGCCGGCTGCCATCGCCTATCCCATCAACACAGGATCGCGTCAGGTCAACATGTACGATCCCAAGACGGGGAAATGGACCCTGGTGAATATGTGCGCCAGCGGGCTGCACTTGAATTTTGCCAACGACGCGAACCACACGCTCTGGATCGGCAATCCCGGTGTCGATGCCGTGGGTTGGTTGAACACGAAAATGTTTGATGAAACTCACGACGCCCAAAAGTCGCAAGGGTGGACGCCGTTAATCCTGGATACCAACGGAAATGGCAAGAGGGATGCTTACACCGAACCCGGCCAGCCCAGCGATCCCACCAAGGACACTCGGATCAAGGTTGGGTTTTACGGAATTATCCCCAGCCCCGCGGATGGATCGGTTTGGGGAACCGTGCTCGGCTTCCCCGGAGGCATTGTCCGGCTAAATCCAGGACCCGATCCGGTAAAGACCGCCCTCGCCGAATATTACGAAGCCCCTTGGAACAACCCGAAGGCCGCCGTGCAAGGTTTCTCTCCGAGAGGGTTGGATATCGATAGCAACGGCGTGGTCTGGACTGTGCTTGCCAGCGGCCACTTTGCCAGCTTTGACCGCCGCAAGTGCAAGGGGCCTCTGAACGGACCAACAGCCACCGGCCAGCAATGCCCCGAGGGCTGGACGCTCTATCGCACGCCCGGACCAAGTTTCAAGGGCGTCAGCGATTTAGTGGGCAGCGCCGATGAGAACTATTACAACTGGGTCGATCAGTTCGATTCCCTCGGAATGGGCAAGAACGTCCCGGTGGCTACCGGCAACGATAGTGACGCGCTAGATGTTCTGGACACCGCCACCGGCAAGTTCATCGTGATGCGCGTTCCCTACCCGATGGGCTTCTTCGCCAAGAGCCTGGACGGCCGCATCGACGATCCCAAGGCCGGATGGAAGGGCCGTGGGTTGTGGTCAACCTATGCAACCCGCGCTCCCTGGCACATCGAGGGCGGCAAAGGCACCACAAGCAAGGCTGTGAAGTTCCAGCTGCGGCCTGATCCACTGGCACACTAAGAAAACTGTATCAGGGGGGAGGCCACCAACCGTGGCCTCCCTTCTTATTTTTACGGTCGCTAACGGCCCCGTCCAAGCGAAAAGGTCCTTCCCATAGAAAACTAGTTTCCCCATTTACCTCCAACCCGCGTTAATTTTTCTTACAAACAGGAGACTTTATGGCTGAACAATCGAAAATGCTGGAACTTGGAACTATAGCTCCGGATTTCCGGCTTCCCGACCCGTATGGAAAAGAAATCTCCTCCGATGAATTCAGAGGCGCCCCTGCCCTACTTGTTATGTTCCAGTGCAATCATTGTCCGTACGTGAAGCATATTCGATCGGGATTAGCTGAATTTGTGAAGGGAGTTCAGAGCGCGGGAGTGGCCGTCGTCGGGATCAGCTCGAACGACGTCGGACAATATCCGGAAGATGGACCTGAGAAGATGGGTGAAGAAATTCGCAACGCCGGGTATACCTTCCCCTATCTCTACGATGAAGACCAGTCCGTGGCCAAAGCGTATCGAGCGGCCTGCACTCCGGACTTCTTCCTCTTCGACAAAGATCGAAAACTCGCGTATCGCGGACAATTTGATGGTAGCCGGCCCGGGAATAATATCCCGGTTACCGGCGGAGATCTACGCGCGGCCGTCGACGCGGTTTTAGAGGGACGCCCTGCGCCTGCAGACCAAAAACCGAGTGTAGGCTGCGGGATCAAGTGGAAACCGGCAAGCGCCCTCGGAGCGCAGGCTCGCTGAGGTGGATTACTTCTTCTTTACAAAAAGCTTTGGAAACTGCATTTTCAGGTTTTCTACTTTGGGCAGGTCGCTGATCACGATGTACATGTTCTCTGGATGATGATCCACGCAGTCCTGGTGATAAGCTTCGGCGGAATCCAAATCTTAGATCACGCCACCAACAGGGCTTTGGGGTTTTTCCTGGCGATCACAAGCAGTTTCAGCGCGGCTTGACGCGGGCGGCGCGTGCCTTGCTCCCAACTTCGCACGGCGTTCGTGCTCACGTTCAGGTACGCGGCGAAGAGCGGCTGGCTGGCCTTGAGCGCCCGGCGTATGCGGCGAATCTCCCGAGGAGAGATTTCCTTTGGCCGTGACGGAATGCGGGTGACGCGCAGATTCACCGCCTCACCACCTTCGTAACCTGCCACACCCCCAAGCGCCTCCCTCATGTCATCGAAAATATTCACTTTGATCTTCTTCGGCATGTTCACCCTCCTGTGTCTCTCTTAATGTGCGCGACCCACTCCCTCATCAGCCGGCGTTGCTCGCCGGTGGCGTCTTCCTGCTCGTTCTTGTCGAGCAATATCAGCAGGTGAATGTGCTGTCTTCTCTCGAAGTACAGATACAGGTACCGGTAGCCGCCGCGCTTTCCCTTGCCACGCCCCGGATTCGCGATGCGCGCTTTCCGCACACCGCCGAGGCCTGGAACCATCGCGCCCCGGTCGGGCCTCTCCAGAAGCACTTCCTGAATCGCGCTCAACAGTTCGACGGCAGCCCCGCCGGCAAGTTGGTGAAGCCGCCTCGTGAATGCCGGGGACTCGATAAACTCCACAACGTGATAGTACCACAATGTGGTATGAAGTGGCAAATCGTGGCAGACCGCGGCCGCAGTGGCGCGGGTTGGATCAAGCCTTTCAGAAATGACCTCCGGAAGCCGATGCACGGCGGGTGGACCAGCTTCTACGAGAATCTGAAATGGCGGGTGGCCGCGCTTTGACGTGGGTGGTACTTGCGGGTGCCCCACCCCTCGCGGTTTTTCGAGGGGTGGGTGTTTAGAATCTTGAATGGCGGGGCTTAGATGGCATAGCCCGCCTCTTCAGAGGCGGGGTTCTCCTCGCAGGTATCCAGCAAGTCTATTTCTTCGCCACAAAAAGCGTTGGAAACTGCTTCTTCAGGTTTTCCACTTTGGGCAGGTCGTTGATCACGATGTACATGTTCTCCGGATGATGATCCACGTAGTCCTGGTGATAATCTTCGGCGGGATAAAAGGCCACCAGGGGGACAATCTGCGTGACGATATGTTGATGGAAAACTTTTGCCGCGCTCAACTGTTCCACATACGCCTGACTGATTCGCTTCTGATCTTCCGACGCGAAGAATATCGCCGAGCGATACTGCGTGCCAACATCAGGGCCTTGCTGGTCTAATTGCGTGGGATCATGCGCCACGGAAAAAAACACCTTCAATATTTGTCCAAATGAAATCTGCGACGGGTCGTAGATCACTTGCACTGCTTCCGCGTGTCCCGTCCGGCCCGAACTTACCTTCTCATACTGCGCCGTGTTTGCCGCCCCGCCGGAGTAGCCCGAAGTTGCCCGGATCACGCCTTTGAGGTGCTCGAACACCGCCTGAATACCCCAGAAGCATCCACCTGCGAGCACGGCGGTTTCCTGCCCTTTCGTTGCGGCCAAAGGGTTGTCCACACTGGGATCGGGGATTGCCACCACAGCGCTGGACGCATTGCAGGTTACGCCCCGGCCTAGCGGCAACAGGACCGAGAGCACGGCGAGACTTCGCGCAAGTAATCGAAACATGAGGAATCTCCTCGGGACCGCTGATTTCTCTTCAAGTCCATGCCCACACTAGCCAAAGGGCGATCTGCACGCGGTCATTGTGTGACGGGCCGAGCGCCAGTGGTAGCGGATGCGCCCGCGGGCGTGCCGCTATGTGCGGAATCTGCGACGATTTGGGCGGCGATCTTGACGCTGACCGGGCACTCCGTGTCATTGACCCGGCACTGCGAAACCGTAAGCTTGCATCCGCAGGTGCAGGTTTCCGCATTCATTCGATGCAGGGCGACCTTTTTTTGGTCCGCGTTCAGGCCCTTGAAATCCACTCCCGGCAGTTCGGTCGCGTTCGCAGCATTCTTCAAAAATACCTGCCCCGTATCCACGAAGGTCTCGACGCGGCCTTTCTCAGGAAGGCCCAGCAGCGTGCGAATCTCCTCGTGATAGGAGTTGATGGGATACAACCCGGTATGTTTCTGCACTACCCGGCCCTGGGTATCGATCAGGAATGACGTAGGCAACGCGGGAACCCCGCCGTAGGACTCGATCATCTCCGGCGTGGACATCACGATGGGGTAGGTCATTCCCTGCTGCTGCGCGAATTTCAAAACCTTTTCAGGGGGATCATCGTCCTCAGAGATCCCGATAATTTCCAAGCGGTCGCCGTACAGTTTTTGCAGCTCGATCAACTCAGGAATTTCCTCGCGGCAGGGCGGGCACCACGTAGCCCAGAAATTCACCAGCACAACCTTGCCAGCCCAATCTCCCTTGGATAAAGGTTTCCCGGAAATATCACGAGTCTCAATAGCGGGCGCCGGTTCCGGATCCTTTACAAAACGGATGACGAAGTTGGCGTCCCCCGCCGGCACGTCCAGTGGCTGCGCCGCAGGATTAGCCGCAATCCCGTGCCCGCCGGGTTTGGTGTGGATTGCCTGAATAACGCCGAAAACCGCCAGCGCTGCCGCACCCAGCAACGCAATCATTAGTATTTTATTCCCTGACATGGCTATCGCCCCATTATGGCGTTACAGGGCACGCAAGACAAGTATCACCCTGGTGTGCCGTGCCTGTGGATCGTATTTCTGCGGGAACTGGGATGCCGTTGGGAAGGCCGCCGAAAGGCGCATTCGTTCTATAGCCTTCGGCCAATTTAGTGCCGTCGAACTAAACGAAACTACGTGAGTGAAGGACGATTGGCGGGTGCGGCAGGAGGTGAAACTTCGCCATGGACAGCCGGAACATGTTTCCGCCGTCTCAAAAGACTTTGCAATCGGTCCATATACAAATAAATGACAGGGGTGGTATACAACGTGAGGACCTGGCTAACCATCAGTCCGCCCACAATGCTGATTCCCAACGGGCGGCGCATTTCTGAACCCGTCCCTGAAGCCAACGCCAGCGGCAGCCCTCCGAACAGCGCCGCCATTGTCGTCATCATAATGGGACGGAAGCGAAGCAAGCATGCCTGGTAAATGGATTCTTCCGGAGTCTTCCCCGACCGTTCCGCCTCCACAGCAAAATCGATCATCATGATGGCGTTCTTTTTCACAATGCCTATCAGCAGGATGATCCCGATTAGCGCGATGACGGTTAATTCCGTATGGAACGCGAGCAGCGCCAGAAGGGCTCCCACGCCAGCCGATGGCAGAGTGGAAAGAATTGTGATGGGATGAATGTAGCTTTCGTAGAGGACCCCCAACACAATATACACCGCAACGAGGGCGGCCAGGATCAGCCACGGCTGGCTGGACAGAGAAGACTGGAAAGCCTGTGCGGTTCCCTGAAATGTCGGTCGGATGTCGGAAGGAACTCCCAGCTGTAGGACTGCCGCCTGGATATCCTTAACCGCATCGCCCAGCGCGACCCCCTCTCCCAGGTTAAATGAAATCGTTACGGCGGGAAATTGCCCCTGGTGGTTCACGGCAAGAGCCGTGGTCTTCATCTCAAAGTGCGAAAAAGTGCTCAATGGCACTTGTGTCCCGTTCGACGACCGCACGTAAAGACTCTGGATGGCATCCGTGCTGTTCCGGAACGCATCATCCACTTCCATGACCACATGATACTGGTTCAATTGCGTGAAGATCGTTGATACCTGTGCTTGCCCGAACGCGTCATACAGCGTGCTATCGATCGTCGACGACAAAACCCCAAGTCTGGAAGCCGTATCGCGGTCGATCACCAGCGTGGCTTGCAGACCTCGTGTTTGCTGGTCGGTAGCGATATCGCGCAGCGTGCGTAATTGACGCATCCTGGCCTCCACGCGGGGAGCCCACTGCAGGAGGTCCTGCAGATTTTCACTTTCCAGAGTGTACTGATATTGGGCGCCGGAATTGCGCCCGCCTACTGTTATGTCCTGATTGGCGCGGAAGAAAAGCGTGGATCCTGGAACCACGGCGGTTTTCCGCCGGAGACGCGCAATCACTTGATCCACTGTGACTTTGCGCTCCTCAAGAGGCTTGAGGTCCACGTTCATTCGCCCGGTGTTTTCCGCGCCCCCTCCCGTGTTGGAAGACATACTTTCCACCGCCGGGTCGCTCATTACAATATCCGTATATTCCTTCAACTTCTCCTGCATCGCCGGAAACGAAAGGTCTTGCGCGCCCACGATGGTGCCGCTCATTCGTCCGGTATCCTGTTGCGGAAAAAAGCCCTTGGGGATGATGATATAAAGATAAACACTGAAGCAAATGGTCGCCAACGTTACCAGGAGCATAAAGGCTCGCTGGCGCAGGACCCAGCGCAAGCCGCCGGCGTAGAAATTAAGCGCCGCTTGAAATACTCGTTCACTGGCGCGGTAGATCCTGCCATGTTTAACTTCGTGTCCGGACTTCAGGAACATGGCACACATCATTGGGGTCGTGGACAGGGACACGCACAAGGAAACCACGATGGCGATGCTCAAGGTGACGGCGAATTCGCGGAAGAGTCTCCCCACCACACCACCCATCAGAAGAATCGGGATGAAAACAGCGATCAGCGAGGTGCTCATGGACAACACGGTAAATCCGATTTCTCGCGATCCCTTCATGGCCGCTTCCAGGGGAGAATCTCCCGCTTCCAGGTAGCGGCTGATGTTTTCAATCACGACGATGGCATCATCCACGACAAATCCCGTACAAATCGCCAGCGCCATCAAGGAGAGGTTGTCGATACTATAGTGTAGAAGGAACATCACTCCGAAGGTACCCACAATGGAAAGCGGGACCGAAACACTGGGAATAATCGTTGCCCACACATTGCGCAAAAACAGAAAAATGACCATCACCACCAGCACAACGGTCAGCATTAGAGTGGATTCAATATCCTCGACCGAAGCACGGATTGTCTTGGTGCGATCTGATGTGATAACCAGCGTGGCGGAAGGCGGAATGATGGCGCGCAATTCCGGCAAGATGGCCTTGATCCCGTCCACAGTCTTGATAATGTTCGCGCCGGGCTGCCGGTTCATGGACATGACCACGGCCGTTTTGCCATTGGCATAGCCGGAATTGCGTAGATCCGCGATGCCTTCGGTAACCCTGGCAATGTCAGTCACGCGCACCGGAGCCCCGTTGCGGTAAGCCACAATCAGCGGCGCGTACTGTTCGGACTTGATCAGCTGATCGGTTGCAAACAAGACCCACCGGTTGCCCTGATTCTCCAACATTCCCTTGGGGGTATTGGCATTTGCCGTTCGCAGCGCGGCGGCCACCGCCTCCACGCCAATCCCGTAGTGCGCCAGCGCGTTCGGATTCACGTCCACGCGCACAGCAGGCTGC
This sequence comes from Terriglobia bacterium, assembly GCA_963705015.1. GTDB lineage: Bacteria > Acidobacteriota > Terriglobia > Acidiferrales > UBA7541 > Palsa-360. The sequence goes on along the minus strand of CAVPIN010000002.1, from coordinate 501,969 downwards.
GCTCCGCCCGTGATGTTGACGATGCCCACTCCGTCCACTTGCGCAATCTTTTGAGCCAGAATGGAATCACACAGATCGTAGAGATGGCTTCTCGGGATGGTATCCGAATAAATCGCCAGATCCATAATTGCCGAATCCGCAGGATTCTGCCTGCGGTAACCCGGAAGGCTGGGAAGGTTGCTAGGCAGATACCCTGCGGCCGCATTGATAGCCGCCTGGACGTCCCGCGAAGCTGCGTTGATGTCTCGATCCAGGTCAAATTGAAGCGTGACGAACGTGGACCCGAGTTGGCTGCTGGAGGTCATTTCCGTGACCCCCGCGATCCGGCCAAACTGACGTTCGAGTGGGGTCGCTACCGAAGAGGCCATAGTTTCCGGACTGGCTCCCGGCAGGTGGGCGAACACATTAATCGTTGGGAAATCAACCTGGGGTAACGCTGCCACGGGGAGAAAATAAAAGGCAACTCCACCCGCCAGCAAAATCGCGGCGCTTAACAATGAGGTCGCGACAGGTCGTCGTATGAACGGCGCGGAAATATGCATCGTCGTTAAGCTAGAGTTGACCCTAAACTACAATCTGAACCCCGATCAATATAATGACTTAGAGGGATGTGACCCACGTTTTGGTTTCAAAAATTACAGGTACCCGTACAGTCTCAGTTCGTCGGAGAGTGACCAGCAGGAGGTGATCCCCCTCCTGCAGCAGGGTCGTTGGGACCGCCCATCCCTTCCGTGTGTGAACTTCCCGCGACCGGCGCACTCTTCACTACGGCCCAATCTTTGCCTTGCCGGTCCAGGGTGTACTCGATTTCCATCCGCGCATCCCCTTGCTTGAGGCGGAATTCCACCTGCGCACTGGCATGGTCTCCATCGACTGTAATCTGTTTCACTTCGCGATCCATAGCCGAAAGATTCAGACCCTCGGCCTCGTTCAGGTGTTTATCAATGCTGGCGCGTATCGCGTCTTGATCGCTCGCCTTCTTGCTGCATCCCATTGTCAACACACACAGGAATACGCCGGCGCACGTCCAAATCCATCGCTTCATTCGAATACCCTCCGGGCTTACTGGCCAGCCATTCTCGCATGATTTCGACCCGGATATCTTGGAATAAAATTCCGGGCCACCCCTGCAAACCGGTGAAGGGAAATCCCTATTTGGCCGATGAGTTCTATTGAGCTGAATAATTGCAATGAATCCGGGGCGACCAGCATCTCAATAAGGTAGGTGAATTTACCATTTAATTTCTCGATGTGACTTATATCCCGAATTCGCAACTACGGACGTAAACACATTGTGATCAAGCCACTTACGCGAAGTCTACCGGAAGAAATGATTCGTTCCATCTCTACTGATCTATGCATCAGGATTGTTTCTTTTGCGAGGCTCTCTTACACTGAACAGGGTTCGCTGATCTCGAATCTCGGTTGTGAGAGGATGCGCGCGTGTGGACAGACAGCTCGCGTGGAGCGAGCAGAAGAGGTCTGATGCAACCGGTTCGATACGACCTGGTCGTCATAGGGAGCGGGCCCGCCGGGCAAAAGGGCGCGATTGCCGCGGCAAAGCTCGGCAAGCGTGTGGCTATCGTGGACCGCAATGAAATGGTTGGCGGTGTTTGCATCCACGGTGGAACGGTTCCCAGCAAGACGCTGCGTGAAGCCATTCTTCATCTGACAGGGTTCAGGCATCGCTCATTTTACGGAAGCGACTACGTCGTAAAGGACCGAATTTCCATCCGCGACCTTGGGGCCCGCGTGACGCAGGTCGTCGAGCGCGAAACCGGAGTCGTCCGGGACCAGCTTCGCCGCAACAATATCGACCTGTTTTGCGGTGTCGCCACATTCGTCGACGCCAACACCCTGGATGTGCAGGGCGCGGCGGAAGCGCATTTCCTCCAAGCCGACTACATTCTGATCGCTTGCGGTACACGTCCCGCTCACCCCGAGAGCATCCCCTTCGATGGGAAGAAGATAATCGCCAGCGATCAGTTCTTCCAGATGGACGAAATTCCGCGCGAATTCATTATCGTGGGGGGTGGCGTGATCGGCCTCGAGTATGCGTCCATGCTCACGGCCATGGGCATCGAGGTCACGCTCATCGAACAGCGTCCCGTCCTGCTCGATTTTGTGGATGGCGAAATCGTGGAAGCTCTCCGTTACCATATGCGCCGTTCGGGGGCCATCTTCCGGCTCGGTGAAAAAGTGACTGGAATTGAAGTCGACGACCGCGGGCGCGTTGTAGCTCACCTTGAAAGCGGGAAGAACATCCATGCTGTCGGCTTGATGTACGCGGTAGGCAGGCAGGCCAATACAGACTTATTGAATCTCGAGGCTGCCGGGCTTGCTTCAGGTCCCCGGGGAAAACTGGAAGTGAACCAGCGCTTTCAAACCGCCGTCCCGAACATTTACGCCGCCGGAGACGTGATCGGATTCCCTTCCCTTGCCTCCACTTCCATGGAGCAGGGACGCCTCGCAAGCTGCCAGATTTTCGGCGCTCCCGCGGAAATGAGCCCTGCACTTCTTCCCTACGGGATCTACACGATCCCAGAAATTTCCATGGTGGGAAAAACCGAGACCGCCCTGACGGATGCTCGCATCCCGTTCGAAGTAGGCATTTCCAAGTACGAAGAGCTGGCTAAAGCCCAAATCGTAGGCGACCACACCGGAATGCTGAAGATACTCTTTCATCCGGAAACCAGGAAAGTCCTCGGAGTTCATGCGATCGGTGAAAACGCCGCGGAAATCATTCATATCGGGCAGGCCGTCCTTTCCTTCGGCGGCACGATGGACTATTTTCGGGACACCGTATTTAATTACCCCACTTTTGCTGAAGCGTATAAGGTTGCCGGCCTGGATGGCCTGAACAAACTGTAAGACGCACCATTGAGTTCCGCGTCCAAACGGAGCAATTTCCACGTCAACATTCAGATGAGCAAAATGGGTCAAGAAATCATTGCAGCCGACAATCCCGGGTCAAGCGGCTTGCTACCCAAATAAACCGCCCTTGTCATCCAATGTCTATTTCCTGCAGTGGTATCATCCAATTCTGAAGGCAACCAGCGCAAATAATCAATGCAACGGAAAGTTATTCGACCCACGATCATGGAAAAGGTCAGTGAAGGTTCAACGACGTTGGCGTCACGGGGCCGTCGGGACTTCTTCTATGGAATGGTGTTGAGCCTCACTACGGCTGCTTTAGCATTACCAATCAGGGAGTTGCTGGACAACCTGCCAGCAAATTCTTTTGACAGAGTTCTTTTCGGTGTTTCCCTACTGGGCGTAATTTCCGAGGTATGGGGGATTCGTCTCTTAACGCGTTACATGCGAAATGAAAACGGAACGTACTTCAGGAAACTTTTCGCCATGTTGGCGTCAATAGTGGCGCTTTTTTCCCTGGCATTTCTTCTATGGGGATTTTTGCTCGACCTATAAGGAGCCGTTTGACGGGCGGGTTCGCCCCCTGATAGCTTGTTTCCTTATGTCCGAACAGTTCTTTGCACTCAAACTTGTCTGTGGAAGCTGGAGATGAAAGTTCTTCCCTCTTCCAGAATCGCCTTTCAGGGCGAGCGCGGCGCATTCAGCGAAGAGGCCGCCGTCAAGTTGTTGGGTGAAGACATCCAACTGGTTCCCCGGCCCACTTTCGAAGCCCTGTATTCCAGCCTGAGTGACGGCCTGGCGGACTACATTCTGGCCCCGATTGAAAACAGCCTCGCCGGGTCCGTGCATCGCTCCTACGACTTACTGATTGCCAGTGGGTTGCATATTCAAGCCGAAGTTGTGATTCCGATTGTTCACAATCTGATTGGCGTGCCGGGAGCGGTTTTCGAACAGATCACGCAGGTTTCGTCCCACCCTGTCGCACTTGCGCAATGCGAACGATTCTTCGCCAACCATCCCGCGATCAAGCGCGTGACCGCGGACGACACGGCCGGAAGCGTGCAGGAAGTGGTTCGCGCGGGCGATCCAAGCAAAGCCGCCATTGCCAGCCGTCGCGCGGCGGCTGTTTATGGCGGCGTGATTCTCCGCGAACATCTCGAAGATCATCCGGAGAACTACACGCGTTTCCTGCTGCTGGCCCCGTCGGCAGAGGTCGCTGACGACGCCGACAAACTGTCGTTGGTCCTGTACCTGGCGCACAAGCCGGGCTCGTTGTGCCGGGTTCTCGAAGCCTTTGCGCGACGCAATCTGAATTTGCTCAAGATCGAAAGCAGGCCCATTCCCGGCACGCCCTGGAGCTACTCGTTCTACCTGGACCTACAGGCAACGCTCAAGGATCCCAATACGCGAGCGGCATTGGAGGAACTCAAACAATTCACGGACACCGTGAAAATTCTTGGGTGCTATCCACAGGCGAAGGTTTAAACTATGCGTCGCGCAGAAGTAGCGCATGCTTCAGCTTGCGTGGTTTTGGTTTTGTTCCCCTTCGTACTTGTGAAAACAAGAACCACAAGCTGAAGCATGTGCTACGCAGCAATTCCGATCAGATTTTGGGTTAAGATTAAAAGGTTTGTAACGCCACAGGAGGCAATGTGCAGGTTTACTACGATAAAGATGCGGATTTGAACTTCATCAAGGACAAGAAAATTGCGGTGATCGGATTTGGATCGCAAGGCCATGCGCACGCCATGAATCTTTCGGATTCCGGCTGCGATGTGGTTGTCGGCCTGAAGCCTACCAGTGCGTCGGTGGCCAAAGCGCAGAATGCCGGGCTGCGAGTGATGACGGTGCGCCAGGCCGCGGAAGTAGCGGATGTGATCATGATTCTGACTCCCGACGAGCTGACGCCGGGTATCTACGATGCCGAAATCGCGCCCGTCATGAAAGCGGGAAAATATTTGGCCCTCGCGCACGGCTTCTCGATTCATTTCGGATTCATCAAGCCCCCCAAGGACGTCAACATCTTCATGGTCGCCCCCAAGGGCCCCGGCCACCTGGTGCGTCACCAGTTCTTGCAAGGCGCTGGAGTCCCCTGCCTGCTGGCTATCCATCAGGACCCTGCAGGTGACACCAAGAAGGTCGGCCTCGCCTACGCCAGCGCCATCGGCGGAGCGCGCGCCGGTGTAATCGAAACGAACTTCCGCGAAGAAACCGAGACCGACCTGTTCGGCGAGCAGTCCGTCCTCTGCGGGGGCCTCACGGCATTGATCCAGGCGGGATACGAAACCCTCGTGGAAGCGGGCTATGCGCCCGAGATGGCCTACTTCGAATGTTGTCATGAGATGAAGCTGATTGTGGACCTGGTCTACGAAGGCGGAATCTCCGAAATGCGCTACTCGATTTCGAATACCGCCGAGTATGGCGATCTCACACGCGGCCCGATCGTGATCGACGCTGCCACCAAAGAGCGTATGAAGGGCATCCTGAAAGACATCCAATCCGGCGCCTTCGCCCGCGAATGGATGAAGGAGGCCGCCAGCGGTTCGCCGCGATTTAAGGCGCTCAGGGAGGCGGGCAAGAAGCACCCCATCGAGACCGTCGGCGCGCAATTGCGTTCCATGATGCCGTGGATGAAGAAGAACCGCGTCATTGCCGAGGGCGCTTAGGAAAGATAAACTATAGATTCGCTTTCACCGGGGATTTCCCCTATAGCCAGTGCCAACGAAATCGCGGGAGGAATTTCGCCGGGCGATAGCGTCGGCCGGTTAGTTTCTCCGAATAATAATCAGCGGCGAATCGCTACGCGGATTGCCCCAGCGGCCTGAACGCCGGCATAACAAATGAGCAAGACCATAAGGGGCTCAATCGGGTGCCGGTAACGCGCTACGCTGAACGTCAAATAATAAGGCAGGGGATAAAGTAGAAGCCCACCCAAGAACATGGGCCATGCATGCAGCCGTCCTCGGTGCGCGACGAGCAACGCGGGAAGCAGCAAGAACGACAGTACGCCATAGCTCGAAGGCATCCAGTACCACGGGATTGGCGTGCGATAGTCTATCGAGCTTCCATCCCAAAAGTAAGAGACGCGCTTGGCAGTCAGCTCGATGAATTCCATGGGATATTGTCTTACGAACTGGAAGGCCTGCTCTTGCCTCGACCGGACGTAGGCGATCTCGCCCATGCGCCAATATTTTTGGAATTCTTTTTGGTTGCCGGTCGGATCGCTCCCGCCCCAGCCGCGTCCGAGGCTGCCATGATAGTTGCCAAGCGCAAACCCATATCCAAAATCACTGCGGATGAAGACCCACTGGCCGAACACCACGCGATTGCGCAGCAACCATGGAGAGACCACTACCACGCATAACAATACGGAGGATAAAACTGGTTTGAGCCACTCTTTCTTGTGCCGGTACAATTCATACCCACACCAGGCGAGCGAGACTGGGAAAAACGTGGCGAGCGTTGGGTTGACTAATAGCGTGAGGCCCCACAGCGCGCCGAATCCGATCCAGGGCCGGCGAGAGGATGCTTCCGGCAAGCTCAACGCGTACCAGAGCAGCAGGGAGAGCAGAAGCGCGCTCAGGCTGGTTTCCCACAACCAAGTCGCGCTCCACTTGATGAACCATGGAAACAAGGCCCAGACCCAGGCCGACCACCATCCCGCGCGCATGCCAACGGTACGTTTCGCGATACCCAGGATGGGAATAACCGTTAGCGCGGCGAACAAGCATTGCACGACAAAAATGAAAATAATGGAAGGTTGCGTCATCACCCCAAGAATCCGGAAGACGAGCGCGACGAAATACGGGTACGCTGGCGGGATCCAAGCCGTCGGCCCCGTCGAATCTCCGTTGAGGGGCGAACTGAAGCCATGTCCCCACGCAATGGACGTTGCCACATTCGTAATTTCACTCGGGATGCTGTAATCGTCCATTCGACCAGGACGGTAAGTCTGCAAGAAAAACAGCAAAGCGAGGCGCACGACGAATGCAGCCAATACTATCCAGACAATGGTGGAGCGCCGCTCCCGAAGCGGGTCGGAAGCGGCAGGCGAATCTGTCGGTCCGCGGGATTGCAACTCCTGTTCGAGTGTCGCGGGAGTCATTTTTCGTCCCTGGTCCATTCGCAGCCGCGGACGCCCACACATGGCACACGAAAGGCGAATATTCGTGGGCTGAAGATGGCGCTGCGAATCATGAATTGATGCTCCTTCCTACGAATGACAGTCTCGATGTTATCATCCGTCGCTTTCGTACCCTTTGCTTCGGCGGATCGCATGTCACCTTCTGAGTAATGTCTCCTTGTAACCCTAAGAAAGAGGGCTGCTGTGCGGATTGATCCTTCTCGCTATTGACACTCGAACTCAAATAACAGCGATTCATTCTGTCAAATTCGCATAAACTATCGACACTAGGCGGCGTCGGTGGTGGGCCCGTTTCCGATAATCGCCGTTTACCGGGAATGGGCGGCGAGATGGAGTGGTTGTGTCACTTGCGTTAATGCGAGCAAGATGTGGGCCGCAGGTAGACGATGAACAAGCGAGTCGATACCAGTCTTGCGATATTGCTAATTGCAGGGCTATTTGCTTTATCCACCGGCTACGACTTTTGGCGTGGCTATCAGTACCATCACTCGGTCGGTGATGGCGTCATCTTTGTTGGCTTCGGCTTCGTCGTGCTCCTCCTCGTTGGCATCGTGCTCTCGCTTCGGCGCAAATGACCCCACTCCCCAATCACATCCGCCCGGGAGATGACGTAGGGCTGGGAATCGTGCCGACAGAATCCTCAAATAGTCTTTCCAAGTCCCGGTAAGTCTTATCGGAAGATGGCCCACTACCCAGGTTTCAGAATCGGAACTCAAAATGGTAATCTGGGTTTACAATACAGGCTGGGTGAGATCCATTTCAGCTCTCCATTTTTACCCTTAGCCAAAATAACAGTTTCAATTCGTTGTTGATTCGCTTTTCATAACGAAATTTTGGAGGAACCATGGATTCGCGTTTCAGGGAACACAGCCGCATTATCGTCGACGGACCTTCGAGGGCCCCGGCGCGCTCGTACTTCCGGGCCGTCGGCTTGTCCGACGATGACCTGGCCAAGCCCCTAGTAGGCATCGCCAACACCTGGATCGAGGCCATGCCATGCAATTCCCATTTGCGCCGACTGGCGGAAAAAGTGAAAGAGGGCGTCCGAGCCGCAGGTGGCACGCCGATGGAGTTCAACACCATCGCCATCAGCGATGGCGAGTCCATGGGTACCGAGGGAATGAAGGCCTCGCTGGTAAGCCGCGAAGTGATCGCCGATTCGATTGAGCTTGTTGGTCGCGGCTACATGTTCGACGCCATGGTTGCCCTCGCGGGATGCGACAAAACAATTCCCGGCACAGCCATGGGCTTGATCCGTTTGAACCTGCCCAGCCTGGTCCTGTACGGTGGTTCCATTCAACCGGGCCGTTTTCGCGGACACGATGTAACAATCCAGGACGTTTTCGAAGCGGTTGGCGCGCACTCTGCCGGTAAGATCACAGACGCGGACCTGAAGGAAATCGAAAGTGTCGCCTGCCCCGGGGCAGGAGCATGCGGCGGACAATTCACGGCCAACACCATGGCCATGGCGCTCGAGTTTATTGGCCTCACCCCGCTTGGACTCGGCAATGTTCCCGCCACCGATCCGCGCAAGGACGAAGCCGCCTACCGCTCCGGCACGCTGGTCATGGACCTGCTTCACAAGGGCGTCACGCCAAGCCAAATTCTGACCCGCAAGGCGTTCGAAAACGCTATTTCCGCGGTCGTGACCACCGGCGGTTCGACCAATGCTGTCCTGCATTTGCTGGCCATGGCGAAAGAGGCCGGGATCGAACTTCATATCGAGGAATTCGACGATATCAGTTCGAAAACCCCCTTGCTGGCTGATATGAAGCCCTGGGGACGATTCACCGCCGTCGATCTCTACAACGCGGGTGGAATGGCGCTGCTGGCAAAGCGCCTGCTGGATGCCGGACTCCTGCACCGGGGACAGATTACCGCGAGCCTTAAAACGCTCGACGAAGAGGCGCTTACGTCCAAGGAACAGCCGGGACAAGAAGTTGTCCGCCCGTTGTCCGATCCCCTGAAGAAAACCGGCGGCCTGATGATCCTGAAGGGCAATCTGGCTGCTGAGGGGTGTGTTCTGAAAACCTCCGGTCACGAGAAACCTTACTTCCGCGGTCCCGCGCGCGTATTCGACCGTGAAGAAGACGCCATGGACGCCGCCGTGAAAGGCCAGATCAAAAAGGGAGATGTCGTCGTGGTCCGCTATGAAGGTCCGCGCGGCGGTCCCGGAATGCGCGAAATGCTGGGCCTCACGGCGGCTCTTGTGGGGCAAGGGCTGGGAGAAGACGTTGCCCTGCTTACCGACGGCCGGTTCAGCGGCGCGACGCGTGGCTTGATGGCTGGACACGTTGCGCCTGAAGCTGCGCGTGGCGGTCCCATTGCCATCGTCGCTGAAGGCGACGAAATTACGTTTGATCTCGGAACAAAAACTTTGCGTCTCGAATTGAGCGACGCGGAAATCAAAGCGCGCCTTGCTAAATGGAAGGCTCCCGAGCCGCGCTACAAAACCGGCGTGTTCGCGAAGTATGCGGCACTGGTGAGTTCCGCCTCCCTGGGAGCAATCACCCGCGCCGAAATATAATTCCATCGCAGCGTCGGGGCTCTTACTTCGCCTCGGCCATCTGTTTCGCTAATTCCGCGCGGAATGTCTGCTCTTTTTCCGCCACGTAATTCTTATAACCATCGGGATCGATAAACGGGTTTGGGCCGCCTTCCTCCATCTTTGCAAATTTTGCTTCCATTCCGTAGTAGTTGCCGTGTGCGCCTAGAAAAATATCGCACGGCAACGATTTCAGAACACGAAACATGCGCTCGTAGTCAGAGGCGATCTGTGGATAGAGCGCGTTGTTCACAAGTTTGTAGCCGGCGTTTACGTTGGGACTGCCCACGATGACGACGTTATACGTCTTGGCTCCCTCGCGCGCTTTCATCGTCCACGTGGTCGTGCCTTTGGTGTGTCCGGGGGTGAGATGCGCAACCAGAACAGTGTCCCCGAGTTTCACCTCGTCGCCATCGTGCAGCACGCGATCAACTTTCGTGGGCTCATAGCGGGAAGCTGGGGAATCACCGTATTGGAAATTGCCTTTACCGCCGGCTTCGATCTCAGGCACATCAGCGTCCATCACCATGTATTTTGCCCCGGTCAATTCCTTGACCGCCGCACTACCCGCGCAATGGTCCCAATGCGCGTGGCTAATCAGAAGAATCTTTACGTCGCTGAATTTAAATCCCAACTTTTCGATGCTCTCCCGAATCAGCGGCACAGAGCTTGGCAGACTGCTATTGATCAGGATGTGCCCTTGCGGGGTGGTGATCAGGTAGGACGCCAGGCCCTGACTGCCGACATAGTAGACGTTGCCTACGATGCGATACGGCGGAAACGGATTCGTCCAATCGGGAGTCTGTGCAAACGCGACTCCCGCGAAAGCGCAAATCACAATCGCCGCGCGCAAAAGGTTTTTCATAATCGTTTCACCTGAGATCTCGGAATTTTTCCAATCGATGCTGCACAGTCTACCCCAAACCTTCATTCGGTTGCGCATTCTTCGTATTGCTGACTTCCCTCTCATTCGCCAATTTCCAATGGGACTGCGTAACCGCCCGCATCGGAGCGTCATGTGCAACCGAAGCGAATTCAACTTGATTAGACACACAGCAGTGCTCCGAGCCCCGGGTGGAGTAAAATAGAAGTAGAAAAGCAACTTCGGATGGAAGGAGGTCCCATGGAAATCAATCGAAAGGCGTTCCTCGAAACGGTTGGAGGTGCGGAAGCCATCGATAAAATGGACTCCGAAGCCCGCGCGGACGCTCTGGAACACCACATGTTATCCGAACTCAATAGTGCCATCGCCTACAAACAAAGCACCGGCCGAGAGGTGCCCAAGACGTATCCAACAGCGGCTGAAGTTGATGCGCAGATTGAGACTCGGCCGTTCCGGCAGGGCGCAGGCCTCCTATTTGTGCCCCGCAACGGGGAAAACGTAAAGAAACTTGCGCCCATGCCGGCTAATCCCACACTCTTTGATTTTTTCAATCTACGGTTCATGGACACCTCAAATCATGTTCTTCAGAGCGCGCGACTGGCGATGAAGAACAGCATGTCGGAGGAGACCATCCTCGCTTGTCTGCTGCACGATGTAGTTCAGGCAATCATGAGAACTGACCACGGATGGTGGGGAGCACAATTGTTCGAGCCCTATGTTTCGGAGAAGGTTGCGTTTGCGATCCGCTACCATCAAGCTCTCCGCTACTATCCTGATCCCGCCGTCGGCTACGAGTATCCGGACTTTTACCGGCGGATGTTCGGTGTGGATTACGTGCCGCCGCCCTATATCGAAGCGACCTACCAGATGGTTCGCGATCACAAGTCGTACATGGAAGCCCGTTTGGTTACGGTGAATGACTTGTACGCCTTTGATCCGAATGTTTCCGTGACCATCGATCCCTTCGTCGATATCATCGGACGCCACTTCAAGCAACCCAAGGAAGGACTGGGGAACGACGGCAGCCCGGTCGCTCATATGTGGCGAACGATTGCACGACCCGATCAGCCGCTATAGATCCTTCGCACGATTCGCCGATGAGCACCCTGGTGGCTTGACGCGATGGTTTTTCCTGCTCTGCTCCAGTAGCATCGTCGTATGCTTGCGCGTCTCCTGAATCGCAGAATGCGTCGTCGCGAGGGCCCGCCGGAGAATGGGCGGGAAGCGATCACCTTTCTGATTTTATTTCTCCTAGGCTTCCTGCCATACGTAAGTACCCTCTACAACGACTTTGTGTATGACGACCATTTTCAAGTCATCCAAAATCCCTACGTTCATTCCTTTCATTATTTGCGGCAGATTTTCACGACTACCGTATGGTCCTTTCAAGGCGCGCAGGGTGTCTCTAATTACTTCCGGCCTATGATGACGTTCGTATATTTGCTGACCTACCAGATCGCCGGAGCCATTCCCTTCAGTTTTCATCTCGCCAGTCTGGTGCTGAATGGGCTTGCCGTCTGGCTGGTCTATTACTTGTTACGACGCTTCAGCGGCGAACGCGTGGCCCTGATCGCGGCGGGACTGTTTGCCCTACATCCTGTACACGCCGAATCTGTTGCGTGGATTGCGGCCGTTACTGACCTCGAACTCACCGTTTTTTATCTGGCGACATTCCTGTTGTTCCTAAAACTTCCGGATTCAAAGCATGCCTGGCGCGCCCGCGCGGTGATGTGCGCGGCCTTTGCGCTGGCCTTGCTTTCCAAAGAACAATCCATGACCTTGCCGGTGTTGGCCCTAATATTTGAACACTTCTACCGCGAAGACCGCGCGACGACCACGGTGAAGGAGAAACTTTCGCGCTATGGGCCCCTTTGGTTGATGGCAGTCCTCTATTTCGGAATTCGTGCTTTCATTTTGGGAGGCGTAACCAAAATCGTTTTGCGCCCGAACCTCTCCTGGTATCAAACCGGACTTTCCGCCGTCGCTCTGATTGGACAATACCTTGGCAAATTGATCTGGCCTGCGCACCTCACAACTTTCTATGTTTTCCATCCAAGCGACCATCTGATTGCTCCTCCTGTTCTTGTGGGGCTGGCAGCCATTGTGTTGTGCGTCATCCTATTTCTAGTGTTGTGGAAGCAGGCGCACATCCTATCGTTCGCGCTGCTCTGGATATTCGCGACGCTTGGACCGGTCCTGAATGCACGCTGGATGCCGGCGGCTGTTTTTGGAGAGCGATATCTGTACTTGCCTTCTGTTGCATTTTGCTGGGCGCTGGCGTGGGGAGCCGTGAAACTTTGGAGCATGGGCGCTTCGGCACGATTCCGGCCGCTGGCCCGCGCCGTACCGGCATTGCTCGGAATCATTGCCCTGCTCTACGGCGCTAGGACCGTGACCCATGCTCGGGACTGGCGCTCGGATGAAGTCCTGTTTCGCCGGGCGCTCGCCTCGCAAGGCGACGCGAACTTCATCCGCTCCGACCTTGGAGGAGTTTTCTTTGACCGCGGAGACTACGCGGCCGCGGAGCGCGAATGGCTGGAAGCTCTCTCTGGCAATCCTACCAGTGCTTATCCGCTCGACAATATGGCCTTGCTCCGGCAACGCCAGCACCGCTACGCCGAATCCATCGATTATTCATGGCGCGCGCTGCGAGCCGCTCCGGTTTACACCATCGTGCACGTCCATCTCGCCGAGACGCTCGTCCTCCTGGGGCGCGTAGGAGAAGCGGAGTGGCAGTTTCGAATCGCTACTACCCTTTCGCCGTTATCCACGCGAGCGCTGAACAGTTATGGCAAATTCCTTTTTGATGCCGGCCGTCTGGAGGATGCCCGCGGTGAGTACGAGCGCTCGGCGGCCGTGGACGCGAGCAGCGAAGCGTTCGACCGCCTGGGCGACATTTACCTGGGTTGGAAAGATACCCCGCGCGCCGAACAGGCATTCCGCCGCGCGATTGGCGTCGACCCGTTTGACGGCCACGCCCACATTGGCCTGGGGGAAATCCTCGAATTCACGGGCCATCCGGGAGATGCGCTGCGCGAATACGAAGCCGGCCTCCAAATGGACCCTTCCGATCCGATTGCAAAAGCGGGACTCATCCGCATCCGCGGCCAAGCCCCGGCGAAACCCACCTCTCATTGAAGAATCCTCCATCAGAAATACTTCCAGTGGAATAAACTATCAGGGAGGAGTAATTCCCTGTCATTTGGCTCGCTGATGGATCGCACAACCGATAGCGCGGATGAACTGATGCTGCTGCGTAAGATTTGTGATGATTCACTGTCCCAGGAACAGCGATTCGCACTCATGCAATCCCTTCAGAATCACATATTCTCAAATGCTGAGCATCAAGTGGTCTTCGAGTCCATCCGTTTTCTTTTCTCGCGCGGCCCTGTTTCTCCCGTCCGTCTGGCTGTGCATTTGAACAATCGAGGATTTCCAGATATTTCCATAGAGGATTATTTCCCGGCCACTACCGCAAATCCTCACCCCGAAGAAGACACAACAAAGACCGCCACATGATCGAAAAGAACGCATCAGAACACAGATTCAGCACGCGCAAAGCTGCATCAATCGTGCTTTTCGCCTCGATGGTCGCCCTCTTAGTGTTTTTTGGCGGACCCCTGCGGCGGTTCATTCACGAGTCGTTCATGCAGCGTGTGACTTCTGCTCATTATGAAATTCTCTGCCCGCCCGGTGCGCTCACGCAGGATGCCATGACGCAATTTGCCTCGCAGAGGGAATCCCTGTTCACGACTCTTGATGGGAAATTGCGCGATGCTGGATCGAATACTGAAATTCGAGTCATCTTTGATACTGATTCTTCCACGCCGTCGGATGCAGCGAGCACGCTTCAACCTTACACGGTTACGGGAACAACGATCAGAACCAAACTGAATGGCCGGACGCCGCAGCTCGACCCTGCAGCCGACGCCGAAGCTCTCCTTCACGTTGCTTGGGGAAAACCCGGAAACGCGGAAATTGCCCGATGGGCCGCGATGTCCCTGGTTGGCGAATGGCGAGGAGAGGATTTAGGCATGGCGGCCGCGGGAGCAGAACAACGGCTGGGGCACAAGAAGATTTCGAGTTTGCTTGACACACATTCCAGTGAAATATCATCGCCAAGTGATCGCGCCCTTCTCGGCGCCGCCTGGGTGAGCGAAATTGTAGAATTCGGCGGGCCCGTAGCGGTTCGGAAACTCTATTCCGCGAAGGCCGCGGATTTCACCGAAGCCGAAGTGGCACAAATTCTCGGCACCACGCCCGCCGAACTCGAACGCAAATGGCAATTGTGGATGTATGCGTATCTTGCCGGGATGCCACCCGCTTCTTCATCCATGCCTATGAATATGAAGTTGATGGGTCAGTAGCACAGGTTTTAGTAGCACAGGCACTCCTGCCTGTGCGGGTTTTATTGCACTTACATTCAGTGCACAGCCAAGAGTGGCTGTGCTACTCAAATTCACGGCCCATTCATGAGAATCGCAGCTAGAGATTCAGCCCGTCGTATTTTCGAGCCAGGATGGATTTCGACGGAAGCTCTCGTGGGGGCATAGCACTTCGCGAATTTGTCCAGCGCCCCGGGATCGAGTGTCCGCAGGAGGGACATGCGCCGTCGCGGATCGAGTTTTCGAGAACATCGTGCCAAGAGCGGCGTATAAGAACTCGGCCGCACCCCGGGCAGTAGGTGTGAGCCGCCTCACTGTGGATATTGCCTTCATAGACGTAGTGCAGTCCGGCATCAAGAGCAATCCGCCGTGCGGCATGGAGGGTCTCGGGCGGGGTTCTGGGCTTGTCTTGCAGCTTAAAGTCAGGATGAAACGCCGTGAAATGCAGAGGTACATCGGAGCCGAGGTGCTCCAAAACCCAATCGGCGAGCTGGCGAATTTCGCCTGGATCATCATTTAGCGTCGGAATCAATAAATTCGTAATCTCGAACCAGACATTTGTTTCCTGCCTGAGCCAAGTGATCGTGTCCAGAACTGGCTGCAAATGGGTAAGTGTCACCCGTCCGTAGAATTCTTCCGTGAACGCTTTGAGGTCTACGTTGGCGGCGTCCACATGGTCGTAGATATCGTGGAACGCCTCGCGCGTCACGTAGCCGTTGGTAACCATCACCGTCCTGATCCCGGCTTCCCTGGCGGCATGGCAGATATCGATCACATATTCGCCCCAGATGGTCGGCTCGTTATAGGTAAAGGCGATGGAGGGGCAGCCGTTCTGGATCGCCAGTGCGACCACATCCTCCGGAGGAATGTGCGTGGAATGGACCTGGTCGGATTTTGATTTTGAGATGTCCCAATTCTGGCAGAAAAAGCAGCCCATATTGCAGCCCGCCGTGCCCAGCGAAAACACGCGCGTCCCGGGAAGGAAATGGTTCAGCGGTTTTTTCTCGATGGGATCGATTTGCAGCGCGGCTGGCGAACCATACCCCAGACTGTAGAGTTTCCCGCCCTGATTCACGCGGATGAAGCAGAAGCCGGACTGGCCTTCCCCGATGTGGCAATGCCGCGGGCAGAGGTAGCAATGCACGCGGCCATCGCTCATGGGTTCCCACCAGCGAGCCTCGTGAAGGTCTTGCGCCTTCTGAAATATTTTTAATTCCTGCATGCTGGTCCGCGGAAGGGGTATCGTCCTTGACCTTGCTTATTTCTCTTACAGTATACACCCTGCTGCGGA
The DNA here is from genome assembly GCA_963705015.1 of Terriglobia bacterium. Taxonomy (GTDB): domain Bacteria; phylum Acidobacteriota; class Terriglobia; order Acidiferrales; family UBA7541; genus Palsa-360. Next base: position 485,847 of record CAVPIN010000002.1, on the reverse strand, counting down.
ACAGGCGATCAGGAGGGGTCACCGCGTTGTACACGCCAACGCTCGGCTGTCCATATGAGGAAGCGTTCGAATCGCGCCCGCTCTCGCCACATCAGGCGGAAGAATTGTCCGGGCGCAAGGTCATGCATATCTCCGCCAAAAAATGTTTCCAGCCGCCAGCGAATGTAAGGACTGGCCCACGGGCGCAGTCGATAACCTTTGGCAATAATCCAGTAGTAGCGGAGGGCAGTGAGCATCAATCGAGCGGCTTCCAGCCTTCACGGCCGCGAGAAGAAGCGGAGTAGGCAATATCATAGGTGAATCGCGGCCGAGGTTGTGAGGGCACGGCATGCCTTGCCCCTACAGATGAAAATAAATCTCGAATCAGGCAGAACTGGCTACTCTTGAAGATCCTCATCCCTTCTTCAATTCCTCGGCAGCGGCAGCGAAAAACTGGTCCACGATTTTCTTTGCAGCGCCTTCGATCATGCGCTGGCCGACCGATGCGATCATCCCGCCAACCTGCGCTTCGGCAGTGTAACGCAAATCGGTTTGATTGCCATTTTCGGAAAGCTCCACGTGGCCCGTGCCGTCGACGAAACCCGGTAGTCCCTTCCCCGAAAGCTTCATGCGCATCGAGTTCGGCGGCTTCTTCTCCGCAAATTCGAGGGTGCCTGCATATTTTCCGGAAATCGCGGCGATGCCAAATTTCACTGCTGCTTTGAAGCGGTCGGGACCATCCGGGTCGAGACGTTCGCACCCGGGAAGCAGCTTTGCCAGACGCACGGGGTCTGTGAGGAGCGCCCAGACTTTCTCGGGCGGCGCGGGGAGTGTGTATTGCCCGGCAAACTTCATGCCTTGCCTTGAGTGCGCGCAAGGGCCCGCTCGAGAGCGCGGCGCGTGTATACAGCGGCCATCGCCCGACGATAGTCCGCCGATGCATGAAGATCCGACAGCGGCTCGACGCCGTCCGACGCGTTGCGGGACGCTTCCGCGAAAAGTTCGTCTGAGGCCTTCTGGCCGCGCAGGGCATTTTCGACGGCAGTGGCGCGATACGCTTTCGGACCAAGCCCCGTGATGCCGACGGCCACGTCCTCAATTTTTCCGCCCTTGGCAAGGGTGACGCGCGCCGCCGCGCCCACGATCGCAAATCCCGAGGCAGGTTGATGCAGCTTTTCGTAGGCCGTACCAGTTCCGGGCGCAGAGGGTGCGATGCGCACCTGGCTGAGAATTTCTCCGGGGCGAAGGGCTGTCGTAAGCATGTCCACGAAGAATTCACCTATCGCAATTGTCCGCGTGCCGGATGTGGATGCGGCCACAATTTCCACGTCCAGCGCCAGCACAGCGGCGGGATAATCCGCGGCAGGATCGGCGTGCGCGAGACTCCCGCCCAGCGTGCCGCGGTTGCGCACTTGGACGTCCCCGATCACAGCGGCAGTTTCCGGAAGCAGCGGGCATTTCGAACGCAGCAGTTCTGAACTCTCGATTTCCGCGTGCGTGGTCAACGCGCCAATGACAATGTGGCCGTTTTCCTGGCGGATGTAGCTCATTCCCTTCAGACGGCCGATATCGATGATGTACCGTGGCTGCGCCAGGCGCAGCTTGACGAGTGGCAGCAAACTGTGCCCGCCGGCAAGGATTTTCGCTTCGTCGCCATGGCGCTCCACCAGGCGCAAGGCCTCTTCGAGCGTCTTCGGCGCGGCGTATTCGAACGGCGCGGGGATCATTTTGCCCTCCTACTGCCCTTTTGCATGAGTTTCCAGATTCGTTCGCGCTTGAACGGCATGTCCACGTGCCGCACGCCGAAGGGAGAGAGCGCGTCGGCAACCGCATTGGCGAGCGCGGGGGTAGCGCCGATTGTGCCGGCCTCTCCCACTCCTTTAACGCCCATGGGATTGATCGGCGAAGGCGTAACCGTGCGGTCGGTTTCGAACCACGGCAAATCGGCGGCGCGCGGGATAGCGTAATCCGTCAGTTCCCCAGTGATGAGCTGTCCCTGTTCGTCGTAATACGCTTCCTCGAGCATGGCCTGCCCGAACGACTGCGCGATTCCGCCGTGCACCTGGCCATCCACGAGCAGAGGATTCAAGACATTGCCGCAATCGTCGACGGCGACGTACTTCATCAGCTTTACATCGCCGGTTTCCGTGTCGATCTCCACCACGCAAACATGCGCGCCGAACGGGAATGTGAAATTACTGGGCTCAAAGAATACAGTCGCGTCCAGGCCCGGCTCCATATTCGGCGGTAGCTTCTTCGCGGTATACGCAGCGGCCACGACTTCGCCGAATCCAATCGACTTCTTGGGCTGCTTCTTGGAAAAAATTTTCATCTTGTCGAAAACAAGTTTCGCCGGATCTTCTTCGATCAAAAATCCGGCAAGAATGGCGAGCTTCTCGCGGAGCTTCATCAGCGACTTGTAGACAGCGGTGCCACCGACAGCAGTTGCGCGGCTGCCGAACGTGCCAATGCCATACGGCACGATTGCGGTGTCGCCGTGAATCACGTTGATGTCGGCTGGCTCGAGGCCCAGAATTTCCGCGCCCAATTGCGCGAAGCTGGTTTCCTGCCCCTGCCCGTGCGGCGACGACCCTGTCATGACGTTGACCATGCCGCTGGGCTCGATGCGAACCGTGGCCGACTCCCAGCCTCCGGCCGGCATGGCGCTCGAAGGGCCCATGGCGCAAATCTCGACGTACGTCGAAAGCCCGATTCCCACGCAACGGCCCTGCTTGCGTGCCTTGGCCTGCTCCTGGCGAAGTTTCGTGTAGCCAGAAAGTTTCAGCGCCAGATCAAGACTTCGCGGATAGTTGGCGCTGTCGTAGATGACGCCGGTGGGAGTGGCATACGGAAAATCTCCCAATTTTGGAAAATTCTTCCGTCGGACATCTACCGGATCCTTTTTCAATTCCGCGGCCACCAGATCGAGCGCCCGTTCGACCAAGTATGTGGCTTCCGGACGCCCCGCCCCGCGATAGGCGTCAGTGGACATCTTGTTGGTGAGGACTCCGGTAATTTCGGTGCGAATGGCGGGGATTTTGTAGCAGCCGGAAGCCATCAAGCCGGTGAGCGTGGGAATCAGCGGCGTTAGCAACTGATAATACGCGCCCAGGTCGGCGATAATTTTAATGCGCAGGCCCAGGATCGTTCCGTCGCGCTTGCAGGCCACTTCGATATCGTTAATCTGATCGCGTCCGTGGATTGTATTCTGGAAATTCTCGCGGCGCGACTCGATCCATTTCACGGGAGTTTCCAGCCGCATCGCCAGATAACCGACCAGCGCCTCTTCGGCATAGACGTTGAGTTTGCTCCCAAATCCACCGCCCACTTCCGGAGTGATCACGCGCACGGAAAATTCCGGGACATCGAGCATGGCCGCGATTTGCGTGCGCAGTAGGTGCGGAATCTGCGTGGAGGACCACACGGTGAGCTGGCGCTCCCCGGGCTTGTAGTCAGCAACGACGCCTCGCGTTTCCATGGCGACAGGAATCAATCGCTGATTGACGAGCCGCTGCTTGACCACCTTGTCTGCATTTTTGAACGCAGCCTTGACGTCGCCGCCCTCAAGCTCCCAGCGGAACGCGACGTTGTCTTTATAGCCATCGTAAAGAACCGGTGAACCCTTTTCGATGGCCTTTTCCGGATCAACGACCGGAGTCAAAGGTTCGTAGTCCACCTCAATTAGATCCAGCGCGTCGCGTGCCGCGTAACGGCCTGTGGCGACCACCACGGCCACTCCTTCGCCCGAAAACCGCACGCGATCTTGCGCCAGCACGGGACGGGGAGCGGACTTCATGTCCGGAATCTGCGCGGCGCACGGCACCATGCCGATCGATCCGCGAATATCCGCGCCGGTGAGCACGAGAGACACCCCCGGAGCGGCCTGCGCCTTGGACACATCAATGGAGCGGATCTTGGCGTGAGCGTAGGGGCTGCGCAAAATGGCCGCGTACTGCAGGCCGGGCAATACGATGTCGTCCACGTAGTGCGCCAAGCCCTGGATGAGACGCGGGTCTTCCTTGCGCTTCAGCGGCTTTCCGAGATAGCGAGTGGCTACGGGCATACGTCCTCCAAAACGCTCGGCGGCGGTTCAACATGAAAATGCGTGCCCGCTCCGTCCCGAACAACGCGGGACGGAGCGGCCTCTACAAGATCAAACCAGATCGCGCCAGCAGGTTTTGTAGAGGCCGCCCGATCTTGGGCGGGCAGCTTTTTCTTCAACTCCAAATCAAACTCATCCACTACCCGAATTTTCAGCGCTTGCGTGACTTCATTTTCTTGGCCGCATACTCGACGGCCTGGACAATGTGCTGGTATCCGGTGCAGCGGCACAGATTCCCGGAGATGGCCTGCCGGATTTCCGTTCGCGACGGATTGCTATTTGTGCGGAGCAGCTCCACTGACGACAGAATCATTCCCGGCGTGCAAAAACCGCACTGCAATCCATGTTTCTCCCAGAATCCCTCCTGCACCGGGTGCAGACCGTTGCCATTCGCAGGCGCAAGTGCGGAAACCCCTTCGATTGTGGTGATTTCCGAACCCGACGCCTGCACGGCGAGCACCGTGCACGATTTGACAGCTTTTCCGTCGAGCAGCACCGTGCAGGCTCCGCAAATTGACGTCTCACAGCCCACATGCGTGCCGGTCAGGCCCAGCACATCGCGCAAATAATGAACCAGCAGCAGCCGCGGCTCGACCTGGCCTTGGTACGCTTTTCCATTCACTTGAACTTGGATTTCGGCGGACATAAAGCCTCCCGGAGCGGCAGCAGATCCCTGACGTGCATGGCTGAGCGAGGAAGGAAACTTACTCCCCTCGCGGGAAAAATTCAAGGGAGGTTAAAGCGAACTTGTAAGGTCACTCAGGCAGAAGCTCGCGTCATTCACTCTCGATGTTCACGGCATAATAGGCAACCGTTTTCGAGGGAACTTCCTTGAACCAGTGGGGTGTCTTTGCCGGAATCGTAATCACATCGCCCTTGGTCAAATGATAGGTTTGCCCGCCTTCCATGGATGGGGCTCGCATCTGGTCGGGAGCCGTTCGCCTGGGGTTCACCATGGTGCCGCCGACTACGAAGGTCGCCTCTCCTTCGACCATGATGAAAACGTGGTTGGTGTGGTCGTGGTATTCCACTTCGCCAGATTCGCGGCGCTGAGCCAGGACGACCAGGCCAGGATCGCTCACGATCGGTCCGCCTTTGGCCATTACCGCGGTGACTTTGGCGTGATCGATGTAGTGGACAGCTGCGGGGACGCCGCCACCCAACAGATTCGCGGACGCAGTGAGCATGAGTGCGATGGTCAAAACAGTCGCGATCGCGAGCAAGGGCTTCATAGGATTTCCCTCATTCCAAATCAAATTTTAGGCAGGCACTAGGGCGAGTCTCACCCTATTTTTTCGGCCACACAACGCCTTGATCTTCTTTGGTGACCGGTCCCAGGCCCTTGTACACGAACTTCTGTACGCGTTGCCCGTGGTAGGTCTCCGTAACGTAGATGTTGCCTTTTGAATCGGTGGCGATGCTGTGCGGCCCGTAGAATTCACCGGGTTGCCGTCCGCCTTCTCCAAAAGTCGTCAGCACTTCGAGCGTGTCGCGCAAGAGGATGTGGATGCGGTCGTTTTCGCCGTCCGTCAAGTAGATGTACTTTTGTTGCGGATCCTTGGAAAACGCGATGTCCCAGGCCGACCCTGAACCCAGCGTCCTCTTGGCAATGAATCCTTCCTTGACGAACGTGCCATCTGGTTTGAACACCTGAATCCGGTCGTTCACCCGGTCGCAGACATATACCAGGCGATCAACCGACATATCGGCGCAATGGACCGGATTACGAAACTGCTGCGCAGGCGGCGCATCCGGATTGTAATTGCCGAGGTCAGTGTCATCCGGCTTGTTGCCGTAAGCGCCCCAGTGACGCTTATATGCGCCGGTCTCCGCGTCGAAGACGATCACGCGGTGATTGCCGTACCCATCGGCGACGTAGACTTCATTCGTCTGTTTGTCGATGAACGTCTTCGCCGGCAGGCGGAGGTTGGCGATATCGTTGCTGCCCTTGCTGCTGTTGGGCTTGCCGATTTGCATCAGGAATTTCCCATCCTGCGTAAACTTCAAAACCATGTTGTCGTTGTAGGACCGGTTGGCAGCGGCGGCGGATTCATCGGGGACTTGCCCGACGGCGCGAGCCCCGCCAGGTTGCCGTCCACGCCCATTGCCCCCGATCCAGACATTGCCTTTGTAATCGATCGTAATTCCGTGATTCGAGTCCGGCCAATCGTAACCGTTGCCCGGGCCACCCCAATGGCGGATAAGATTCCCAGCCTGGTCGAACTCCAAGATAGGCGGGGCCGCAGCGCAGCATAAGGCTGTAGGCGGATTCGTCTCGGCGTGCAGTTCACCTTTTTCAAGAGAGCCCTGGCGATGAATGATCCAGATGTTGTCCTGAGCATCGACAGACACTCCGATGGTCATTCCGATCAGCCAGTGGTTCGGCAGCGGTTTCGGCCAGAGAGGGTCCACCTCAAACATCGGCGCCTGGACTGCAGCCGCTTCGACCCGACCCTTCTTCTCGAGCAACGAAGAGCCGACACCGAGAATCACGACCAAGCCAACAAATGCTGCAACCAAGTAAATTTTGCGTTTCATAAACACACTCCTACGTGCGTTCCGGCGAGATAACTTCGGTCCAAAAAAATGTCACACTCCGAATGAAGCACGCACCCTTGAGCCTTAACTTTTCGCCTTGACCCTGTTTAACTACTTTTTCGGCCAGACGACACCCTGGTCTTTTTTCGCAACAGGACCCAGCCCCTTGTAAACGAATTTCTGAAGGCGCTGCCCGTGGTACGTTTCCGTCGTATAGATATTGCCCTTGGAATCCGTCGCAATGCTGTGCACGGCGTAGAACTGACCGGGTTGCCGTCCGCCGTCGCCGAAGCTGGTCAATTCCTCGAGCGTGTCGCGCAGCAGGATGTGTATCTTCTCGTTGGCACCGTCGGAGAGATAGATATATTTCTGCTGAGGATCCTTGGAGAAAGCAATGTCCCATACCGAGCCGTCACCGAGCGTCCTTCTTTCGATGAACTGCTCCTTTACGAACGTGCCGTCCGGTTTGAATACTTGAATCCGGTCATTGGGCCTGTCGCACACATAGAGCAAGCCGTCGTCGGCGAGTTGCGCGCAGTGTACCGGACTGCGGAACTGCTGATCGACCGGCGCGTCCGGATTGTAATTGCCCATATCCTTGTCGTCCGGCTTGTGCCCATAGGCGCCCCAATGCCGCTTGTACTTTCCGGTGTCGGCGTCGAACACGATGACACGCTTGTTGCCGTAGCCATCGGCGACGTAGAGCTCATTGGTCTTCGGGTCCACGAACAACTTGGCTGGCCCTTTCAGGTTTTCCACATCGTTGCTGCCCTTGCTCTGGAAGGGATGCCCGATTTGCATCAGGAATTTTCCGTCCTGCGTGAACTTCAAAATCTGATTGTCCGCGAACGCGCCCGGCTGGCTCGCTTCAGGAACCGTGCTGGCGCCACTATCTTGCAGCTTGGGATCCACGGTGCGGCCGTTTCCGCCGATCCAGACGTTGCCTTTGAAATCGACGGTAATTCCGTGGTTGGAATTTGGCCAGTTGTAACCTTTTCCCGGGCCGCCCCAATGTCCAATCAGGTTTCCGGCCTTGTCAAATTCGAGAACCGGCGGCGCGGTCATGCAGCAATCAGCGCCCGGAGGATTCGTGTTGCCGTAGGTTTCCTTGGGTTCGAGCGACCCGCCACGATGGATGATCCAGACATTGTCCTGGGCATCCACAGACACGCCAATCGTCATTCCAATTACCCAATGGTTCGGCATGGGCTTGGGCCACATGGGATCTACTTCAAACATCGGCGCCATGACTCCAGCAGCCTGCACAGCGGATTTTTTCTCCAGCACTGCAGAGCCCACGGCCAACGCAACCACCAGCGCGACAATTCCTGCACCAATATAAAGCTTACGGTTCATAATTTGCGCTCCCTTTTCCGGCACGAAACGTTCCTGACGTCCCCCAAAACTCGATGCAGGGCTGTTCCACTGATCTGTCCCCGAGAGTCTTGCGCGGAGTATACACAAAATTGTGCGGGTGCAACTATCGATTTTTGCTTGTCAGCCATGCCGCTCTCCGAGTAATCTCACGGTCATGCCATTTACATCCGCCAGGGCTCGCGCCATATGCATCGGGGTATTGTCGGCGTTACTGCTTGTGTGCCTTGGTTCGGCGGCTCATGACATACCGGTCGACGTGACTACCCAGCTGCTCGTCAAGCCCGCGGGCGACCACCTGCGCCTGCTCATCCGTGTGCCGCTCAAGGCTATGCGCGACGTCGAATTTCCGGAGCGCGGGCCCGGCTACCTGGACCTCGATCGAATTGACGCTTCTCTGAACGAATCGGCCACTCTGTGGATTGCCAACGAGATTGAGATGTACGAAGGCGATGAGCGCCTTCCCAGTCCTGAAGTCGTCGCGACGCGCGTTTCACTCGAATCGGACAGGTCCTTCTCGTCCTATGAAGACGCGCTCGCTCATGTCACCGGGCCTCGGCTTCCCAACAGCACTCAACTGTATTGGAACCAGGCCATGCTGGACATTCTGTTCGAATATCCGATTCATTCCGATCAAGACCGCTTTTCCATTCATCCTGGCCTCGGCCGTCTGGCCGAGCGCGTGCTGATCGTTCTTCGTTTCCAGCCGCCCAGTGGATCCGTCCGCGCGTTTGAGTTTGTTGGTGACCCCGGTCTGGTTCGACTCGATCCCACATGGCATCAGGCTGCCCTTCGGTTCATCGAGTTAGGTTTCTTTCATATCCTCGACGGTACAGATCACCTGCTTTTTCTGCTTTGCCTAGTGATTCCCTTCCGGCGCTTTCGCGCGCTGATTCCCGTGGTGACCGCGTTCACAGTGGCGCACTCCATTACGCTCATCGCGTCCGCGTATAACCTGGCGCCGAATTCGTTATGGTTTCCCCCGCTGATCGAGACTCTGATCGCCATTTCCATCGTGTACATGGCCCTCGAAAACATTGTGGGGGTGTCGAGCGTGCAGCGCAGATGGGTGGTCGCCTTCGGGTTCGGCCTGGTGCACGGATTTGGTTTCTCATTCGCGCTGCGCCAGACGTTGCAGTTTGCCGGATCTCATCTACTGGCTTCGCTGCTGTCGTTCAATGTCGGGGTCGAACTCGGGCAGATGTTTATGCTGGCTCTCTTTATTCCAGGATTGTGGCTGTTGTTCCGCTACGTGGTGGCGGAACGGGTGGGGACGATTATTCTCTCGGCCCTGGTGGCGCACACCGCCTGGCACTGGATGACCGATCGCGCCTATATCTTGAGCCAGTACCGCTTTCAGTGGCCGGTGGTCAACACACTGCTGCTTGCTGGCGCGATGCGCTGGCTGATGGTGCTCGTCACTTTGGCTGGTTTGATTTGGCTGCTCTTCGGACTATTCCGTGACCAGATGGGCCGCGGCGCAGCGCTCAAGTTATGGGAAGCGCTGCGTCCGCGGCGGTCGCCGCCATCGGCTTTATAGATACAACGGGACGATTATTCTCCCCGCCCCGTTCGAATCATCTTCCAACCTTCTCCGAGCCTTTTTTCCACTTCGGCCTTGCTGATGGCCGTTATCCCGCACGCGACATTGTGCGCGTTGCACGATGCCAGAATCTTTTGGCGGGCTTGTTCCACCACCGGCGAATCTTGCGGCACGCCAAGATATTGATGCAGGTCGCCACCCGCGCCGATGAAGATCGCTCCGACACCCGGCACGGAGGCAATATCATCAACGTTCTTCAGGCCCTCCGCTGTTTCGATCATGGGGATGGCGATTAGATCGCCTTGTGGGTTGAGCGGCCAAACATCGGCGTGATCCTCATATTCGGCCGCGGAGACGCCCCACGCGAAGACCGCATTCCCTGGCGAGAAGCCTCGCAATCCGGGCGGCTGCGGGTATTTGGAAGTTTTCTTTTGTGGATAGCGCATGTATTGAATCAGGCGCTCCATTTGTTCCTTATTCTCGACGCCGTTAAAAATTATGCCCATCAGACCCATGTCCAGGGCCTGCTTAACAATCCAGTCGTTGGCCTCGAGGTCGCGTCCATACGGTGGGAAGCGCGCGAACAGCGCCACTTTTGGCTGTGCGTTGCCCTTCTTGAGGGCCCCGGCTTTATCGACCATGGCAGAAATGCAAAACGCCAGGGCGTCAAGATTCAGCGGCCCATGCTCCATGTCGACATAGGCATAATCAAAGTCAATGCGCGAGAGCGCGTGGCAATTCTGCATAGACATATCGTCGGTTTGCGTGCCGATGATGGGCTGGCCGTGCGCCAGTTTCTCCACGGCGGGATTGAGATGAATAGGCGCCTGCTGCGCCGACACTCTGCCCGTCCGCATCACAAGCGGAGCAAGGAACGCGACGAATACGAAAATTATTGCCGCGCCTAAAACATTCGTTGTTGATTTCGTGGCAAGTCGCCCTTTCACCGTTGGTTCACCTTCAAATTTCGCCCCAGACTTCATGCTTTTTTCTCCTTTGCCTCGTTTCGCTCTCTGACGCACCGTCGTTCGGGCCCGTCAGTTCGTTCTTGATGACCTTTTCGCATTTCATGACAATAATGACGCGCTGCAGTTCGGCGATGTCCTCCAGCGGGTCACGGGAGGTGGGGGCAACTATATCAGGATACTTGCTTTTTTCGAGGCGTGTTCGATGACTATTGGCGGCAATTCTCAAAAGATCCATTCGCGAGGCTCTTCGATAAACCGGAACCCACACCTCTGCGTGAGCGCCGCCTCCGGGCTGTCGAGCCAAGCGAGGCGGGCCTGCCCGACGAATCGATGGGCCGATCGAGTCCACAAAAAGAGCTCAACTATCGCATTCTGGGGCATCGAGACGTCGAGGCTACAGCAAAAACCATTGCGGCTGACGTTGTCAGTCGACGTAAGGACCTCGAAGGGGTTCCCCGTTTGATCTTTCCCGCGCAGTTTTATGCCCAACCTCAATCGGATGCGCGGTTCGATCCGGCGATTTTCACGTGGGTTGCTCAGGATTTCCAAAAGTCGTCCCTGCAACAAATCAAAATCTATGGGCTTCTCAAAATATCCTTTTGCGCCCAGCGTATAGCAGAAGTCCTTATAGAGGGTTTTAGGCGCCCCTGAGATTACAAGGACGGGAATAAGCTCCGTGAAACTCAAGGCTGCAATGGTTTGGCAAACTTCAAAACCGGTGTGCCCAGGCATCATCAGATCCGCGAGAATCACGTCAGGTTTGCGCTGCAGGGCCAGCATCAGTCCATCTTTCGGAGATGCCGTATCCAGAACTTCGCATGAACTTTGTAGCCGGAAGCGAAGCATCTTCCGGATTGATGTATCATCATCAATAATGAGGACGCAGGGCATCTCAGTACCTCAGATTAGAATTTAACATCTGTACTCGCAGGGTTGCTGATTTGCTGCAGGTATTGTTGTAATGGGTTTCCTCGCCCGCACGGCCTCGGTTGTCTTCCACATGCCCTAAGGGTTACGCAAGGCCTTGGTATCCGGGAATCCACCGGGACGCTCAGGTCTGTCCGGGCAGCAGTTTCCGCGCTTCGATAGGATCGTTTGCGAAAGGCTTTTGCGAGGTTGCCAAAGACAATTTGAGCTGTCCCCAAGAGCCTCACGCCTAAGTAATCATTACTCGTTCTGAAGGACCAATCTTTCGGGGTAAAGCGGGGTTCGGGTCAGCTCGATTTTCGAGCAAGCTCTTCCAGCCAATTGTTGAGTATAGTGCGATGGATGGGCTTGATCTCCCCAAACAGGACGCCCATGCCATAGCCAGAGTGCGTATAGATGACTTTGCCACGCAACTCGCACGTGCTGCAGCCGTAGCGGATGAGGAAATTCAGCTCCGTGTCCAACGGAAACGGATTGACCGTATCCACATAACAGCCGCGTGCGCTCAATTCAGAGATCCGCGCCACGACGCGGGTATTATCCTTGAGCCACGTCACCTCTGCTTCGGCGATAAATGAGAATCGCGGCGTAGTCCGGGTTGCCGTGAACTGGACTTCAGGCATGCTCTAACCTCGGTACCAACTGTCCCGTTGGCTGTGTCTGCCCTTATTGTACGCATAGGCTGATTGATAGAAGCAGATGTGTAGTCAAAATTGCGAAAGAGATAGCTGGCTGTCCGGACAGGTGGGGAAAGCCTATACTTAATAAGCGGTTTATTGACATCTATGAGTCTCTTGTGAATCGGATGGCTTCCCTCCCCCGGCGGAGCTATAATCCCGGCGCTGGAACTCCCTAAAGATTTTGGAAAGGTGGGATGGTCATGTCGAGGATCAAAATCCTTAGTCTATTGCCGCTCATTCTGTTCTCTTTGGTGTTCCTCACGCACGTGGACGCCATGGCGGGCGACGACGCGGCGTACCAGGCGCATTGCGCGACCGCCAAGAAGCTGGCGGGGACGGATTGGGCCTATACGGCAGATAACCTGTGCAAGAACACTGCGGAGATTACCGCACTGAAGTTGCTGCCCACGGCGAATTCGCCCCAAATCGAACCGAAGAAGATTTTTGACAACGTATACGTCCTCGGGCAGGTGTCCATTGCGGTGTTTGCCATCACGACTCCTCAGGGAATCATCGTGATCGACACCGGCTATGAGGGCAAGGATGAATCGATCCTCCTTCCGCAGTTCGCGAAGGTGGGTCTGAAGCCGGAAGATATCAAGGTAGTCGTGCTCACCCACGGCCACGCGGACCATTACGGCGGAACGAGGTATCTGCAGGATCACTACAAAGGATTGCATGTCTATCTCTCCGCCCCGGATTGGGATTTCGTCGCGGAACAAAGAGGCAGCCCAGACAGCAAGCCAATCAAGGACATGGTGATGAAGGAAGGCGAGAACATTACCTTTGGCGGAGAGACTGTCACTCCAGTATTTCAACCGGGTCATACTCCGGGAACCATGTCCTTAATCTTCCCTGTCTACGACAACGGGAAAAAGCACATGGCCTTGCTGATGGGCGCGGTGCAGATCACTCCCGCTGGGCTCACCTCTGAGGGTTTCGATAAACTCGCAGTATCAACCCAGCATGTCGCCGACATAGCCAAGCAGATGCACGTGGATGTGGAACTTGCCAATCACCCCATCTGGGACGGATCGCCGGATAAGATGGCCATGTTCGCCACGCGTGGCCCGAAAGATCCCAACCCGCTGATCGTTTCCGAGGAAAGCCATCAGCGCCTGATGCAGGTCCTGTTGGAATGCCTGAAGGCGCAGGGCGCGCGCGTGGGCGATACCCCGGAGAAGGCTCTGCCGCGGGAGTAAGTTCGGTTCCTCAGAGTTAATGTTGCGGTTGTAGGGGCACGGCATGCCGTGCCCCTATTTTTGTGAGTGGCTTTGTTTATTTCCCGCTCCTGCGCGGGCACATACCCACCTGTCGCCGCTCGAACCTTTGCAAGATTTGGGTTTTCTCGAACTTGGGACCCAGTTCACGCTGATTCAGTCATCCAGGCGGAATGTTATTCAAACTCTCGCTGGATCGCCCTGAATTTGGGCCGTCGGAACGAATGGCATAATCCACTCGATGCTGAAGTTGGTGGAGCAAACCTCTCCTGATCCGACCCGTGATATACTCGTGCTCGATAAACACCCTTGGGCGGCCCAAATGAAAGAGCCCGTCCGCGCACGGTTTCATTAAAACCGCTTACATGTGATTCTGAACGATAACTTCTGTGGGCTTTTTCGCCAAGGCAGGGAGGCCCCATGTCGGCCAAGCAAACCCTATTCTTATCCTTCGCGTTTTTGGTCTTCGTTCCGTTCTACCTGGCATCGGCTGCCACCGACACTGAGCTTCAAGTTGGAAAGGCTCAGGACGGAGTGTTAACAAGCGGCAAAATAGATTCCTACACGCTCTCGCTCAAACCCGGAGATTTTGTCGAGACCAACGTAGTGACACACGGAACGAAACTCATCATCACAATTTACGGTCCGTCCACCAAGAAGGCTCGGGGATTCAGATTTACGGGCCAAGGCCGGAAGATTGGCTTCGTCGCTGACGATCTGGGCGGATATCGCCTCGAGGTCGCACTTGATGGAAAGGCAAAAGATGGGCCGTATACGATTACCCTCACAAAAATTGTTGCTTTCGCAGATCGATTGTCTCCACCCCCAGGTGCGGAACGATATGAGAGCCTGCAAATTAAAGCATTAAGGACCGCCGTCGATAGCGGCCAAGCAAGCGCCGTGGAACGCTTCTGGGAAGACATGAAGATAAAGGGCGCGCCATTGATTGAGCCTCTAGCGGGAGATGATAAAAACATGCTGGTGATGTTCCTTTGGAAAGGAACTGCTGCTACGAAGAATGTCATGGTGTTGTGGTTTCCATTCTCTCTTCAACGGCCAGACGACCACCGAATGACTCGACTTGGTGAAACAGATGTCTGGTACAGAACACTTCTAATAGACAAGCGAAAGAGGTTCATCTATCAACTTGCGGTTAACGCTCCTCCTCTCCGACCATCTCCAGAACCATCCGATGGGAATGCGCTGTCGTTGCTTGAGGGCGCGTCTCAGCCGGACCCGCTCAACCCAAAGCGCTGGCTCGTAGATCCAGAGAGTCCCGAAGTGCCCGAGCACCAGGGCGTTTCGGCCCTGGAAATGCCTGATGCGCCAGGCCAACCTTGGGTCGCGCAAAGAAAGGGCGTGCCCACGGGTAAAATTGAAAAACATGAGTTCAACAGCGCGCTGCTTAAGAACAACCGAGAGATTGCCGTTTATACCCCACCGGGATACTCAAAGGATGCGAAGCCTTACGGGCTACTTTTCCTCTTCGATGAGAAACCATACTTGGACGAGAAAATCATACCGACTCCAACGATCCTCGACAATTTGATAGCCGACAATCGCATTCCGCCGTTGGTCACAGTACTTATCGACAATGGACCCGGGGATGCCCGCTCACGCGAGCTTCCTTGCAATCCGAACTTTGCGGATTTTCTGAACTTCGAATTAGTGCCCTGGGTACGCCGGACGTATAACGTCACTGACGACCCGCAGCGCACAATTGTGGGCGGGGCTAGTTATGGCGGACTCGCCGCTGCTTATGCGGGGTTCCGTCACCCAGAGACGTTCGGAATCATCCTTTCGCAATCCGGCTCTTACTGGTGGACACCCCCGCGAAGCGATAACCCCGACGATTTTGATTTGGAAGCTGAACCGAACTGGTTGGCAAACCAATTCATATTGAGTCCCCGCTTACCGCTCCGATTTTATATGGATGCCGGGAGTGACGAGGTTGATTTGTCAGGGCGGGGTAGCAGCATCCTGATCCCGAATCGACACCTACGCGATGTGCTGCTCGCGAAGGGATACGAAGTTCATTATCAAGAGTTCTCAGGGGGACACGATTTCTTAAGCTGGCGCGGCACTCTAGCCGATGGCCTCATCGTCCTGATGGGTGGAATCACGGAATCGCATCCGCAACATTCTACGCTGGAACATTAGGCCGCGCCGGAGGGTGCAGCGCCAAATTTATCTGCGCAACCAGCATTCAAGCCGCCCTGCCGCATCACCGGATATATTCGACGGAGGCCAGCCCCCGTGAAGTTCTCTTATCTGAGCGTGATCTATTCTATGATTGAGCGCGAAAGCCATGGATATCATCCGAAGTAATTACTGCGCCAGCGCCCGGACCCAGATGCGTGCAGTCGCCGGTTTCCCCAGATGGATAGTGCGGCTGCCAACAGCGAGTGTCATCGTCTCGTCATATTCGCGGCGACGGATGCGGGCGCGCGCTCCGGGATGGAGCGCAAGCCCGGAGAGAAACTTCAGGAATTCGGGATCCTTTTCGTACACGCAGAGGATTTCCACAGTCCGGCCCGCAGCCACGTCGGAAAGCGGAACCGCGCCGTGCTTACGCCGCAATTTTGCGAGGCCCCCTTGCAGAGGCACGCCGTGGGGGCAAAATCCTTCCGCGCCAAACCGAGCCAGGAGCAATTTTTCCACTTCCGGCGAAATGCCGTGTTCGAGACGCTCGGCCTCATCATGCGCGCGCGTCCAATCGAGGCCGATGACCTCCGTGAGGAGTTTTTCTGCAAGCTGGTGGCGCATGGCCAGGTGATCCGCAATGCCGCTGCCTTTGCGCGTTAACGCGATTCGGCCATCTCGCTTCACGTGAAGCAGGCCATCACGCGTCATGCGCTTGAGCGCGGCAGTGACCGCCGGGGGCGTGACGCCTAACTCTTCCGCCAGGCGCGCGCTGATCGGCTCCTGCTCTTCCTGGACGATCTCCCAGATCGCCTTTAAGTAGTCTTCCCGCGATACGCTGGTTTTTTCGCGCGGCATGAGTTTCCTATTCCTTTTATTTCCACACTCAGTGTCAACTTACTTTTCCGCGAAGCCGCCGCGCCAGGTCTTCGACCCGCGCCTCAATTTGATCGCGAATCGCGCGATAGACGGCAAGATTGAACCCGTACGGGTCGCCAACGTCCCAATCTTCCACCGGCGGCGTCACTTCGGTGAATAACGCCGCTCCGGAGCGCCCCGTCATATTCACAACGAGGTCTGCGACGGACACAGCTTCCGGGCGCAATGCTTTCGAGTGCTGCCCATCGGTGGAAATTCCATGCTCGCCCAGAACGGCAACTGTAGGGCCCGTGATTTCGCCCAACGCCACGAGTCCCGCGCTTGATGGTTCGATGACGTCAGCCGCCACGTGCTTGGCGATCGCCTCAGCCATTTGACTCCGGCAGGCGTTGCCCACACACAGGAACAAGACCTTGGAACGCGGCGCCATCCTACTTCTCCCGGCCGGGTCTACGAGACCAATAGAATGAATGGTATCTCAACGGCTCTCAACGGGAACACTGGGCGCAGACGTCGGAACTTTCATCGATCGACCGATTCCTTCACACGATTCCGCTGCCATCCGCAGAAAATATTCGTGCACGGTGGTATCGGTGGTCAGTTCGGGATGAAACGTAGAGATCAACAGGCGATCTTGTCGGACCAGGACGGGCTGCCCCTCGGAAGTAGCAAGTGTCTGCACGTCCGGCCCATTGCGTTCAATAATCGGCGCACGAATGAAGACCATCTCGATGGGTGCCGGTGAAACGGACGTTTTCCCGTGCCGGATTTCGCTGGCGAGCTGGCGGCCATAGGCGTTTCGAGTTACTGAAATGTCCGCGAGTCCCAGCGAAGCTTGCGCAGGATTGCGCACTTCGCGCGCCAGCAGAATTGCGCCGGCGCACGTGCCGAAAATTGCTCCGCCGCGAGCCGCATGTTCCCGGAGGGCCTTATCCAACCCTTCCTCGACGAGGAATTTCCATTGCGTGGTGCTTTCGCCGCCCGGCAGGATGATGGCATCGACCCCTTCAAGATCGCTACGCTTACGCACGAAAACGTACTCGACGCCCAAACGGGCGAGCGTCTCGCCATGCGCTTCAAAATCACCTTGAACAGCGAGTATGCCGACTTTCATGCGTTCTTTTTCCTGGTCTCGATGAGAATACCATTACCATCCACGAGTTTGCAGGAGGTCCTTCTCGTCGATTTGACGAATATCGAGCCCCTTCATGGCCTCGCCGAGTTCCTCCGAGGCTTCGAGCACGATTTTGGCATCCTGATAATGCGTTGTGGCCTTCACGATGGCCTTGGCTCGTTTTTCCGGATCGCTGGACTTGAAGATGCCCGACCCCACGAAAACCGACTCCGCGCCCAGATGGCGCACCAGCGCGGCATCCGCAGGTGTGGCAATCCCGCCCGCCGAAAAATTCGGAACGGGAAGTCTTCCGGAATGCGCGATTTCGTGGACCAGGTCGAGTGGCGCGCCCAGTTCCTTGGCCGCGTGCATCAACTCGTCCCCGCGCAGTGTGGTGAGGCGGCGCATCTCGCCCGTGATCGTTCGCATGTGACGCACGGCTTCCACGACGTTTCCTGATCCTGCTTCGCCCTTGGTGCGGATCATGGCCGCGCCCTCGGCTATCCGCCGTAGAGCCTCGCCCAAATTGCGTGCCCCGCAAACGAACGGAACTTTGAAGTCGTGTTTCCAAACGTGATTTTCCTCATCGGCAGGGGTCAGCACTTCACTTTCGTCGATGAAGTCCACTTCCAGCGCTTCGAGAACGGCCGCTTCCGCAAAGTGGCCGATGCGCACCTTGGCCATTACCGGGATGCTCACGGTATCCATGATCTGGCGGATGATCTTCGGGGAGGCCATGCGCGCCACGCCGCCCTCCTTGCGTATGTCTGACGGCACGCGCTCGAGCGCCATGACCGCGCAGGCCCCGGCGTCCTCGGCGATGCGCGCCTGCTCTGCGTTGGTCACGTCCATGATGACCCCGCCTTTGAGCATTTCGGCCAAGCCCACTTTCACGCGCCACTGGTCGTTCGAATAGTTTCCGTTGCTGCCCGCGTCTCCATGCTTTGCTGTCATAAACCTCTCCTAAGCCCAAATCCAAAGTTTTCCATGCCCTGAGCCGGCAATTTGTCGCGCCCTTGTTACTTCGCGCCCCACTTTTCGGGATCAATGATGACAAAGCGGCCCTGCCCGCGGGCCAGCAATTCCCCTGCCTCGTTGCGAATCTCCCCTTCATGATACAACTGGCGGCCATCACGGCGCGCCACAAATCCCTCGACCACGATATCCTGGCCGGCGCGAATGGGGCGCTTATATTCCACGCGCAGGTCCGCCGTCACCGCGCGCTCGCCGTGAAAGCGGGAGGCCTTACTCATCACCTCATCAAGCAGCAAAGCAATGATCCCGCCGTGCAGGTATCCCGTGCCACCTTGAAATTCCTCTCCAATGCAAAACCGCCCCACGATGCGCTGGCGCTCGTCATCCTGCTCAAAGGCGAGCTTCATACCGTGCGCATTGGCGCCACCACAGCCGAAGCACGCGTTGTCAGGTTGCGGAATAAGCTTCATCGCGCTCCTTGGCGGCATCGCGACGATCCAGATAAAGTGCGCGGTACCCGCCGCACGCAACCCGAGCCGAAGGAAGCCTCAACTTAAAATTATAGGTGTTGATTCGCACGTGGGGCAACAAAGCGTTTCGTTCGAATGGAGACAAGCCGGCTGCCACTTTAGTGGAACAACTTCTGGCTTTGGTACTCTTCAGAGCCAAGTCCCCTCGAATATCGGAGGCTTGTCTTCCCGCTAATTCTCCGCGTCTGAATCCAATGGCGCGTTTTCCGGGTCAATATACGGACCGGTCAGTGGCTCCATCAATGGTTCAGCTGCCGATGGGCCTCCAAGTTTTTTCTGGGCGCGGCGCTCGGCTTTCATGCGCGCCTTTTCCTGCCTCTTCATTTCTTTTTGGCGCTTCTGGAACGTAGACTTCGATGTTGCCATCATATCTCCTTGGATCTTGCGCGTGCTGTTGGCGCTGGGGAAACGCGCTGTACCTGGCTACCAGCGCGGCTCGCGCGGCTGGCGCGCGCTATCCCGGTAGTCTTCATTCGAAAATCGGCCGCCTTGTTTTCCGCCGCGTCCGCGGTCCCGGTCGCCGCTGCCGCCCCGGTCCCTGTCGCCGCCACGGTCGCGATTAAATCCGCCTCCGCCGCCACCGCCGCGCGGACCACTGGACGCGGACTTGGGACGAGCTTCATTCACCTTCAGATTTCGGCCACCGACTTCCTTTCCATCGAGGCCTTGAATCGCTTTGGCAGCCTCTGCATCGTTGGGCATTTCGACGAATGCGAATCCCCTCGCGCGGCCGGTTTCCCTATCCATCGCGATGTGCACTCTTGAAATTTGTCCAAACGGCTCGAACAGCGCACGCAAATCGGCCTCGGTCGTTTGGAAACTCATATTTCCAACAAACAGGTTCTTCATATTCTTCTCTCTTTCGGACTGTAGAGATCTATATTCCCGCGTACACTGTCTATGGCCGGATTCAGTTCGCCAGGAAGCGAAGGTGAGGACCGGACAAAGCCACGAGAGGCGGCTGTTGCCGGCACCCGGAAGGACACACAGGGTGTCTAAGCTCCCTACGAATGCATACTAACTATAACAGAGGTCGGGTGTCTTTCTGAAAAGTTTTCCCGGCGCGTCAGGCATGAATCATTTGACCCTGCAATTTGACCGTAGGACACTTTAATTCCTACAGGAGAGTTTGTTATGGCTCACAAAATAAAGAAACCGCGCGTCTCACCCGACGCCATCGTGGGAGATCTGCTCATTGGTGCTTGGAAAACTCAAGCCCTGGTAGCCGCGATTTCATTGGGTGTCTTCAGTCACATCGCGGAAGGCAAGCGAACTGTCAAGGATGTCGCTGCTGCCTCAGGTGCTTCGCAGCGCGGCATCGCAAATCTGCTGGACGCCCTGGTGGGGATGAATTACCTCCGAAAAAGCGGCGACCGCTATGCCCTGCAGCCAGTTTCGAGCACATACCTGGTGCGTGGGAAGAAAACCTACATGGGGGCGTCCGCTGAGCCCGTGGCTCTCAACTGGGATACCTGGGGCCACCTCACAGATGCTGTGAAGACCGGCCTTCCTTTTGTGGCGGTCAACGCTGCCGAAAAGGGCCGGGAATTTTTTCCGAAACTCGTGGCGGGTATTTTCCCCAGCAATTTTGCCGCGTCGAACGTGGCGGTTTCGCATTTTTCAGAAAAGGAACGCCGACAAGTTCACAAGCTCCTGGACGTAGCGGCCGGCTCGGGGGCATGGTCATTGGCCTTTGCAAAGGCAATTCCCGAGGCCCGCGTGACGACCGTGGATTTTCCTGAGATGACGCCGATCACTCGCAGCTTTGCTGAAAAACTCGGCGTCGCGGAACGCTATGACTACCAGGAAGGCGACATCCGGCAAGTGGATTTCGGCCGCAACGCCTATGACCTGGTCATCCTGGGGCACATCATTCATTCCGAGGGCGAGGAACACGGGAAGAGCCTACTTCGGAAATCCTACGAGGCTCTGCGTTCGGGAGGAAGGCTGCTCATCGCGGAATATATTCCGAACGATGCCCGCAGCGGGCCCGTCATGCCGGTATTATTTGGCTTGAATATGCTGTTGCACAGCGACGAGGGCAACGTATTTACGATGCGTCAATACCGCGCGTGGCTGAAGGCGATAGGCTTCCGAAAAATGACCACGATCCCGATTCCTCCACCGGCGTCCTTGATCATGGCGACGAAGTAACGGGCGTTCAGCGCAGCAAATCTTCCAGTTGAATTTTTGTGTCCGTTTTGGCGTCGCGGTACTTGATAATCACCGGCGTATAAAGCGATATGCCCCAATCTTTTCCCACGCCGCGCGGCAACGCACGCGAACCTGCAACCACCACAGCTTCTTCCGGGACAATGAGCGGTTCCGTCTCGGTCGCCGCGTACACTTTCCCGCGCACCACGTCATAAACGGGAGTCGAACGATTCAGGATAGTTCCTGTGCCGAGCACTGCACGCCGCTTGACAATCGTCCCTTCGTAGACGCCGCAGTTCCCTCCCACCAGCACTTCGTCTTCGATAATCACAGGCAGAGCGCCTACCGGTTCCAGGACGCCGCCGATTTGCGATGCTGCCGAGATATGGCAGTTGCGGCCGACTTGCGCGCAACTTCCGACCAGCGCATGCGAATCCACCATTGTGCCGTCCCCCACGTAAGCGCCCGCGTTGACGTACATCGGGGGCATGCACACGACGTCGCGGCCGATGTAACAACCGTCGCGAATGCTCGATCCGCCGGGCACGATGCGCACGCCGTCGCCCACCGAAAATTCCCTCACCGGGTAAGTATCCTTATCGAAGAACGGCTGCTTCGCGGGATCGATGGACATATCGACAATCGTTCCCATACGAAATCCGAGCAGGATGCCCTTCTTGACCCACGTATTGGTCCGCCATCCGCTTGGTTGTGAGGAATCGGGCTCGGCTGCGCGAACTCGTCCTGCGTTTAATTCTTTTTTGAATGCCTGGAAGAGCAGACGGTCCTCGGCGGTATAGCGCGCGGGCTTCGCGTCGAACAAAGCTTCAATCTGTTTTTCAAATTTGTAGGGGCTTTCAGCTGCGGTTGGCAACGTGGGCCCTTTCGAGTAGCGCGAGAGATTCCAGGACGCTGCGAATCTTCGCGAGATTTTCCACACGCGGCGGCACCAGCGGCAATCGCCAGACCGGCTCGAGCAACCCCAATTCCGCCATGGCCGCCTTTACCGGCACGGGATTTGTTTCGATGAAGTTCACGTCGAGCAGCGGCGTATATTTGCGCTGCAATGCTCGCGCCACGGCGAAGTCTCCCGATAAACACAATTGCGCCAGGCGCGTCATCTCCGCCGGAATTTCATTCGATGCTACGGAAATGATTCCGCGCCCGCCCATGGCCACGACCGGCAAAGTCAGGGAATCATCCCCCGAAAGCACGATAAACTCCTCCGCCGTTTGCTGAATTACCTGCGTAATCTGAGCAATATTCCCGGATGCTTCCTTCACGCCAATAATATTTTCGATTTCTGAAAGGCGCCGAACGGTCGCCGGATCGATGTTGACGTTGGTTCGCGGCGGCACGTTGTAGAGAATGATTGGCAGCGAAATTGCCGATGCGATCGCCAGGTAATGGTGGTACAGCCCCTCCTGCGTCGGCTTATTGTAGTACGGCGTGACCGAAAGAATTCCATCGGCGCCCAGGCGCTCGATTTCTCGCGCCAATTCGATCACTTCGCGTGTATTGTATCCGCCCGCGCCCGCCAGAATGGGGACCTTACCCTTGGCTTCCTCGATGGTGACGGCCACGACGCGGAGGTGCTCCTCGTGTGTCAGCGTCGGACTCTCTCCCGTAGTGCCACAGGGACACAGGAAATTGATCCCCGCAGCAATCTGGCGGCGTATCAGTTTCCGCAGGGTATCTTCATCGAGCGACAGGTCCTTGCGAAACGGAGTGACCATCGCTGTACCGCATCCCGTGAATCCTTTGAACATTGCTCCCACCTCAATCTGAAATTTGAGATTTCAGATTTGAAATTTAATCCGCTGGACGCCGTAGAGCCTTCGCGTCGCCTGCAAAGAGTACTTCCCCGAATTCGTGCAAGCCGCGCTTGCCGATTATCCATTGCGCAGCCTTCAGAGCGCCGCGCGCGAATCCTTCACGGCTGCGCGCCGTGTGCCGCAGCGTGATGGTATCGGCAGCCGAATCAAATCCAATTTCATGTGTCCCAGGATTCGCGCCCGCGCGGTTCGCGCTGGCATCGATGGGACGCGCATATCCCGCGCGCTTCATCTCCTCGACAAGTTGCAGCAGTGTCCCCGAAGGTGCATCTTTCTTCGCGGAGTGGTGCACTTCCCAGGCCCAGGCGCCGTACTCAGGCTCATTCGCCAGCAGTCGCGCCGCTTCGGCGACTACGCGGCGAAACACATTTACACCGATGGAATAATTTGCGCTCCATACCACGCCGGCCGGGCTTTTGTCGACAAACGTCCTCACGCGTTCAATTTCGCCATACCATCCTGTGGTTCCGACAACCGTGGGAACTCCGATCGCGCAAAGCCGTTCGAGATTCGCAATGGCAACGTGCGGCGTCGAAAATTCGATGGCCACGTCCACACCACGGAACTTTTCGGGCGTAATCCCCTTCTGATTCTCATTGTCCTCAATATCGAGCTTCAAGCCGACGGAAAAACCGGCCTCGGGCGCAAGCTGCTCGATCAGCCGACCCATTTTCCCGTACCCGATGATGGCCAGGTTCTTAGGCATGGTGCGCTTCGGCTTTACTCAATAGCATCCGGGTCATTTGCGCGTAGGTATCGACAGCGGCGAGCAACTCGCGCTTGGAAATCATTTCGTCCGTGGTATGCGCCACATGGATGCTGCCCGGTCCAAACAAAAATGGCTGGCCCCACGCGGGCGCTAGCACTGGTATATCGGTTGTAAACGCCACCACAGAAGTTGGAAATCCGTCGAGTGAAGCAAAATGCATGGCTGGAAGCGTCAGAATTTCGCGGACCTCCACCCGTCCCCCGACGGCATCGCGCAACGCCAGATCGATATTACGCCCGTCGCTTACCAGGCGGATTGCCAATTCCGCTTTTGCCGCGTCGGGGATGATGTTTGGCGCGCGCCCTCCGGAGATCGTTCCGATATTCACCGTCGTTCGGCCAAGCACTGGATCTTCGGGCAGCGGCATGCGGCGAATGACTTCAAGGGCGTCGAGAAGTTTTTCAATGGCCGATTCACCCAGCTCTGGATACGCCGAATGTGCCATTTTACCTTTGGCAATGATTTCATAACGCAAAATTCCCTTGGACCCAAGGGCAACTTTGCTTTCCGTTGGCTCTCCATTGATCAGGTAGCGCGACCCGCGCGGCGACCGGGAAGCTACCTCCGCACCCGCGCTGTTCCGTTCTTCCCCGACGACGAAGAGCAGGCCGAAATTGCGTGCGCCGCTCTCAATCAATTTTTCCGCAGCCGCAATCATTGCCGCGATGATGCCTTTAGCGTCGCAAGCGCCGCGCCCATAAATATTTTCCTCATCTTCGCGCGATTCGATAAACGGTGGCACCGTGTCCATGTGCGTGGAGAGCACGACGACGGGACGTCCCCACTCGGCGTACACATTGAACCGCTCCGGCGTAACAGTCATGGCTTCCGCCTTGCCGTCGGACCCTGCCGCGAGCCCGGAGAGGTAGTGGAGCAGGTATTCGCCCACCTGCCTCTCATTCTCCGTGATCGACTCCATGTCGATCAGCGCGCGCGTCATTTCAAATGGATGCATTCGCCCCGCTGTCCAGTGGCACAGGCTTCAGCCTGTGTGGGGTTGGTTTTGATTTATTTCACCAAACCAAAACCACACAGGCTGAAGAGTCTGTGTGGCAACTCTTCGCCCGCGTAAATATTATTCTGCAGAGGCCGTGTTCCTGCGGCCCCTGCGCGAGTTTGAAAACTTCTCGACGACCTCTAGCGTTTCAGGCGATGCGCAACTTTGGAACCGTGCGCCAGATTCGCGTGAGATTCAGGGCGATGGCGGCCAGCGTGAACTCGATGGCCACTTTTGTCAACCCGCGTAATCGGAATCGCCGCATCCCGCGCTGCTCTTTGAGCACTCCCAGCACCGGTTCCACAATCGCTTTTCGTCGTCGATACACCGCGCGTCCGGCCGGGGAGCGCAGCTTGCGTCTCATGTCCTGTTGCGCTCGATGCTGGGCGGCCGCGTGTCCGCGCACCCGCACCCCGCGATTCAGTTCCCGCCCCAGATGCGAATCCGGCACGTATGCGTCGATCTGGCGCCGCTCCAACTCTTCCAAATTCTCCTGTGAAAAAAATCCGCTGTCGGCCAGGGCTTGTCCCGGCCGCTGCCCGCACTCCCGTTCCACCGCTTCCAGCATCGGCACCAACAGCCCGTTATCATTGCTGCTCTGGCTGACTTGCTGCGCCACAATCAAATGATCTTCGCTCACCGCCACCGTCGCCGTGTACCCCAACACAAATCCTTTGCGCTCGCGCAGGAACCGGCTGTCCTCATCGGTACGCGACAGCTTCTGGGTCCCCGCTTTCTTGAGCCGCTCGATCCGCGCCGGGATTTGCTGCAGCCGCTGCCGGAGTTCTTCCAGAGCCTGGTGGGCCACTTCCATTCCCGCCCCTTCGTTGGGGTCTGGCGTCTCGCACTGCCGCTGCCAGCGCCGAATGCGCCGGCGAATCTTCGCTCTCTCCGCTCGCAATTTCTCGATGCCCTCGGCCGAATCGGCCGCCGCGTTCGCCGCGATCCGCGTTGAATCGATGGCCACCTGTCCCAGCTTTCCCATCCCCAACGACCGCGCTAGCTCCACCACCTGTGTGAACGCGTCGTTGATCCCTCGCCCGTGCCGCTTGCGGAACTCATTCAACGCCCAATAATCCGGCGTCGCTCCTGCTGCCAGATACCGAAACGCCAAATCTTCCCGAATCCGCTGCTCCAGCCGTCGCGAACTGGTCACTCCCAAGGCATAGGCATACAGCCATACTTTCAACAGCAGCGCCGGGTGATACCCTGGATGCCCCTCGTCACTGTATCCGCTCTCGAACTCCCTCAAATCCAACTTCTCCACCGCCGCATGCACGAAAAAACAAAGATGTCCTTCCCCCAATACCTCACGCACGCTCGGCGGCAACAAATACCCCTGTTCCGGGTTGTACTCGTAAAAATTCGGCATCGCGCAGCCTCCTGCGCGAAGTATACCTGCACTGTCAACCTTAGTTGCCACACAGACTCTGAAGCCTGTGCCACAAATACCGACGATCCAGATTCAATAAAGGGACGGTGCGCAGGGGAAGAAGCATGGCGCAGGATAACAAAAAGCGCCTCGCTCCTCGATAGCGCTCCATCCGATTCCTCGGATGACAGTGGGCCGGTATTAGCCAAGCCCCCCAGCCGCCTCGGCGGGACTGCCATCGGCGACTTCGGCGGAAGATTCCTCTGCACCTTTCGCTCAGGCCTCCGAAGGTCCTCGGAACGTCAGCCCGGCTACTGTTTGCTTCCGCACCTCTACCAAGAACCCCATCACGATAACATCCAGCCGCGCTCAGGGTCAAATTCCGGAACGCTGTCCCTAGATGGCTTGACCTACTTTAGAGTGACCACTCGGCTGGGATCAACCCTCACAACGGTGTATGTAAGCGTCTCCTGAATTTCAGAAAACCAGTGTGGCGTGCCCGCCGGAATGATGACCATGTCTCCCTTGGTGATCCGGCGGCTCACGCCACCTTGAATGGAATCGCCGCTCACTCCCGGCCCGTTAATCTGCGTGACTTCCTCCTGCGTGCTGGTTCGCCGCTTCGGATTGACGATCGTGCCGCCAGTCACGAGCGTCCCGGATCCAGCAAGCACTTGATATACCTCGGACACTTTGTCATGCGACGCAGAGCCGCCTTTTGCGCCCGCAGGCCGATAGACCACTCCAATGCCGATATTGTGTCCTCCTGCATCGATGGTGCGAAGCGGAGTGTCCGTAACGGCCGTGTTGGGGTTCGCCATTACTCGCTTCAGTGTGTCTTGGATGTACCCGGACTTCAGATCCGTCGCCGGGATGGGGCCGGAATTTGCAGTCGTCTGCGCGAAAAGTAGCAGGAACGCAAGAAATCTCAGCATGGCTTTGTCCTCTTGAAATTCACTTTATGGCTTTGCTTATTTGGTCCACAGCACTTTAATTGCGGGAACGATTATCCAGCGTGACCACACTCACCCACAACGGGGGCCTACCCTGGCGAGAAAGATTAAATCAGAGCTTCAATGCATGTAAAGAGGAAACGATACTCGCAAAAACACCGGATCAGATCATCCTGGGCGCAAAATACAGGCAAGCCAACCATCAAAGACGGGGATATCGCGAAAGGGTCCCGTGCGTTAACCAAACCCGGGACCCCCTCGGGGACTCGAGGTTTGCAGACCTCAGCTAGCCTTCTTCATTTCAAGGCGGGCTGTTCCACCGGACTGCGTTGTAAAGTTATCTCGCTGTTGAACCTGTGATAGTGCCGTGGCGCATTCTTTCATCACCGCGACCACCAGGAATGATCCGACAAACGCCCCCAGAAGCGCGGGGATGATGAAGATGTTTGCGACATGCATTCCCCAATGGCCAAATACTGGTGTACCAAACCATGCTCCGATGTATCCTCCGATCCACGCGTAAAGAAAACCGTCGAAACCAGACCGCAGGCGGTATGCCGCAATCACGTGGATCACAAACCCGCTGATCAGGCCGAGCAGTAAAAGGGCCAGGAACGGGTTAAAACTCAGTGCAAACATTTTTTCCTCCTTACCGAAAGTTGTCGCTCCGCCCCGGCGAGTTTCCACCGGAGGAGCCTCCGTAAATCTTAGATGCACAACGTGCGGACCGGGATTGCCCGGCACGCGTGACCGCTTGACATATATATCGCATCACGATATATATGTTCTGGGGTAGGAACAGATGCGGGCACCCTAACGTGCACGCCTTCCGTCCTTGAGAGTGCCGAGAGAGGAGAAAAGACCATCATGACCAGTAAATTGGCATTCACAACCGCATTCGCATCGCTTGCTTTTCTGATCGTCGCCCCGGCTTCCTTCGCTTCGACCACGACATCCTCCAAAACCACGAAATCATCATCGACGGCCAGAGCGATCAGCGACGCTCAGTTTGCCAAAGAAGCGGCGCAAGGCGGGTTAGCGGAAGTTAAACTAGGACAACTTGCCGAACAAAAAGGGACGTCCCAGGAGGTGAAAGACTTCGGCAAGAAAATGGAAACCGATCACAGCAAAGCCGATGAACAACTGAAGACCACCGCCTCTAACGACAAGATTACGTTGCCGACGACCTTGGATGCAAAAGATCAGGCCGCCTACGACCGTCTTTCGAAGCTCTCCGGCGAATCGTTTGATCTCGCCTACGCTCGCGCCATGGTGAGGGATCACCGGGCTGACGTGGCCACATTTCACCGGGAAGCCTACGATGGCAAGGACGCCTCGATCAAAGGGTTTGCATCCCAAACGCTACCCACACTGGAAGACCATTTAAAGGAAGCTCGTACCATGCTTCAAGAAGTCTCCAAGTCCGCCAACAACAGTAAGTCCAGCATCAATAAGAAAATAAAATCAACAAGTGGTGATTAGTTGAGCGCTGCGCGGATAAACAATTATAACCAGATCCCGTTGAGGGCCTTGTGAGGAACAAAACGAGGCCCTCCCGCTTCCAAATCAGCACCGTGTGCCTTTAACCGGCCTTGTGTTGATCTTCAGAGTCAGCGACAGATCGCAGCGGCTTTAGAAGCGAGAGCACCTTACGGACGGCTCCGGGTTCGTCGGCGGGCAATTGCATTTCGGAAACATCGAACAGACGACTCTCCGCGAGGCTCGCGAATTTGCTCTTCTCTTCACGCGTAAGCGCGCTACAGGAATAGATCACAACTAGCCCCGCGGATTGGTAAATGCCAAGAGTGCTCGCAAGACGCTCTAAGGCGATGTCGTCGTCTCTTAAAAGAACAGTCTCGAAATGATCATCGAACAGAGCGCGCTCCAGGCGAGCCGCGAAGGCGGGATTGTCCTCTACCAGGATCAGACCGGGGTAGTGCCCGTGCCGCTTGTATCGCTCCGTTGAGGCCACGGGTCTGTGCGCGACATCCTCGATCACGGTCTGGTCTGACAGGTCCGCGCGAATCATCCCGGCGCCGAGCGTGGCGTTCGAAATGGGATCGATCAAGATGAAGCTGCCGGTGATGCGGTTTTGCGTATAGGGGTCGAAAAAGAGCGGGCTGACCGTTTCGAATTCCACATAGGCAATGTCGTTCATCTGCAGATGATTCACCGGCTCCTGTACCAGCGTGTTGACGTTGACGCGATAGCGAATCTTGAGCGCCTTGGCGCGCACTGTTCGCGAAGTGTGCTTGAGAAGATAGCTTTTTCCCGGCTCGGCGGGCTCCGCGTTGAACCACACCGCCATGGCCTCGAAATGGCGCGAAACGCGCGGCGAATTTCCAGGCGCGACAAGCATGTCTCCGCGGCTCAAATCAATTTCATCTTCGAGCGTTAGCGTGACCGACATGGGAGGAAACGCTTCCGGCGCGTCGCCATCGAACGTGGCAATCGACTTCACGCGGCTTTTCTGTCCCGAGGGAAGAGACACAATCGGATCGCCCGGCCGGATCACCCCGCTCGCTACCTGTCCCGCAAAGCCGCGAAAGCTGGCGTCGGGGCGAATCACATACTGCACGGGAAAGCGGACCGCATCGGACATCGTTTCCACATGCAGCGGGACATTTTCCAGATGTTCGAGAAACGTAGGCCCATGATACCAGCGCATGTGTTCGGATCGCGCGACCACGTTGTCGCCCGCAAGCGCGCTGATCGGAATGGCCACCACGTGCGGCACCGCCAACTGCTCCGCCAGGGCGTCGAAATCTTTTTGGAGTCGCAGGAATACATCTTCGCGATATTCCACGAGGTCCATCTTGTTGATGGCCACCAGAACATTGGGAATGCCGAGAAGCGATGCGATGTAGGTATGCCGGCGCGTCTGCGCGAGGACGCCTTTCGACGCGTCGATCAAGATCACGGCCAGATTGGCGGTGGAAGCCCCGGTGGCCATGTTACGCGTGTACTGCTCGTGGCCCGGAGTGTCGGCAATGATAAATTTCCGTTTGGGCGTTTCAAAATAGCGGTAGGCCACATCGATGGTAATGCCCTGCTCGCGCTCGGCGCGCAAGCCATCGGTGAGCAGCGAAAAATCTACTGCGCCGGTCGAACGATTGATGCGGCTATTTTTTACCGCGGCGAGTTGATCCTCGAAGACGGACTTGGAATCGTGCAGCAGCCGCCCGATGAGCGTTGATTTGCCGTCGTCCACGCTGCCCGCCGTGGTGAAGCGAAGCAGTTCCTTGGCCAGGTTCTGGTCGATGAAGGCCTCGATGCCGCCCCAGGCTTCCTTGTTCGCGGTGACGCTCATCAGAAGTAGCCTTCGCGTTTCTTGATCTCCATCGAGCCTTCTTCGTCGTGGTCGATCACGCGATTCTCGCGCTCGGAGCGCCGGAACGAAACCATCTCCTCGATTATTTTGGGCACCGTGTCGGCCGTCGAGCGAATCGCTCCGGTGCAGGACACGCAGCCCAGCGACCTCATGCGGCAGACAATCCGCTGCTTCTGCTCGCCTTTCAGGATCACGGAATTCGGGTATACCACGACGATTGAGCCGTCACGAATCACCACGTCATGTTCCTTCGCGAAATACAGCGGCACGATGGGAATTTTTTCGAGGTGAATGTAAAACCAGATGTCGGCTTCGGTCCAGTTCGAGAGCGGGAACACGCGAATGCTTTCGCCCTTATTGATGCGGGAATTAAAAATATTCCACAATTCCGGGCGCTGATTCTTGGGGTCCCATTGCCCGAACGAATCGCGGAAGGAATAAACTCTTTCTTTCGCGCGCGATTTTTCCTCATCGCGGCGCGCCCCGCCGAACGCGGCCGTGAAGCCGCCCTCGTTCAACGCGTCCAGCAGCGATTTTGTTTTGAGCAGGCTGCAGCATTTCTGCGTGCCCAGAAGAAACGGGTTGGCTCCCGCGTCCAGCGCTTCCTGATTCTTATGCACGATCAACTCCGCGCCAATCTCTCGCGTGTAGCGGTCGCGAAATTCGATCATCTCCGGAAATTTATAGCTGGTGTCGATATGCAGCAGCGGAAACGGAATTTTCCCCGGATAGAAAGCCTTCTGAGCCAGGCGCAGCATTACCGAAGAATCTTTTCCGATAGAATATAGCATCACCGGCCGGGCAAATTCCGCCGCCGCCTCGCGAAAAATCTGAATGCTTTCGGCCTCGAGAGTCCTCAAATAGTTCAGGGTTTTGGTGGCAATAAACCCCGGCTCTTGGTGGCCAGAATCCGCCAGCGAATTCACGATATGTTTTGCAGTTTCTGCCATTTCCCTGTGCCGCCTAAAACAATAAACCCACCGACCAGATCATCCGGTGGTGGGCCAGTATCAAAGTCAGTCTAGAGTATTTTGCGCCAGATTGACTACCTAACCCACCCAACTCGAAAACTTGCGCGGCCGCCTGTCCGACAACAACAGCGACAAGCTACGTTCTCCGCAGGGTGGTTAACTGATTGCATGTTACTTAGATTACCCGAACGGTCAATTGGTCGCAAGGCGGAATCGTTTCGCCTCGATCTGCAAGGAGCGCTCGGCGTGGCTGCTCCTGTTAGCCCTGCTGTTTGATCAGTCGGACGTAGTCGTCATGGGGACCGATCCAGACCCAGGTATAGTCTTCACCATCCTGTACAGCAAGGGCTCGATGATTAAGTCCGACTCTCGCGGACCACAGCTTTCCCACCTTTTTGAAATGCAGGGAGGGATGCGAGGGATTGTTTTTCAGCAGTTGGAAATTCTTCCGGGCAACCATCTGGACAGCTTCTGGCAAACGAGCAAAGGAAGCCCAGAAGCGGTCGGTAGTGCGATGCATCTACAGATCCTTGAGGGTTCCCTTGGCCTTCTCGTCGCGAGCCTCACGCACCAGGAAATCGTGTCTCCCTGCCTGAGAGTCGGCTTCGATTTCCCTGTCCCACCTGTCCCACTCCATTTCCGACAACCAACGAAAAATCTCAGCAACTTCCTTGCCAGGAAGGCGCTCTATCTCTGCCTTAATTTCATCTATCTTGGCCATTGGAATCCCCTTCGATGTGGCCCAGCCCAGACGCCGATGTGATTCACTATTACGATCGGATCTATTATATCCCCTCCTGTGAGCTGGACTCCACCGATTCCGAAACCAGACCACACGGGTCCGCCCAGAAATAAACAATTGCCTTGACACTCAGCGCAAAAATGCTTAACCTATGTGTGCTGGACACGTGGCGATTTAAGGCAACTTGCTCCACGTAAAAAACTGCTAAAGAGTCGGACGAGCACTCAATCAGGATTTTTTGAGCCCTCCCCCTCTTTGGCGTGGAGGGTTTTTAGTTTATACCCCCCGCGCCGCCAACCTGCAGCAGTTCAACCAGCCAAGCGAATATCTCTGAAACATCGGGAAGGCGATATGGCCGAACATTATCAGCTTAAGTGCCGTGAATGTGGCAAGTTATGGGGCAATCAGGCGCGATCATTTTGCGACGAGTGCCTCTCCCCCCTCGAAGTGACCTACGATCTTGAAGCCATTCGTCCCCTCTTTACTCGCAAAGTGATCGAGGCCGGCCCCACGAACCTCTGGCGCTACAGCGCATTGCTTCCCCTCCCCGAAGGCTATCAAGGCACTGTCCCGGCAGGCTTTACGCCCCTGGTGCAGGCGCGGCGTCTGGGCAAGAAGCTGGGGCCAGCAATTTATATTTGAAGAACGATGCAGTCTGCTTCCCAACACTTTCCTTCAAGGATCGCGTGGTGGCTACAGCTTTGGCTGCGGCGCGCCGGTTTGGCTTCCAGGTTGTGAGCTGCTCCTCGACGGGCAATTTGGCAAATGCCGTGGCTGCGCAAGCCGCCCGGGAAGGTTTCGATGCCTGGATTTTCATTCCCTCTGACCTTGAACCCGCAAAAATTACCGGCACGCAGGTCTTCGGCGCAAAAGCTGGTGCCGATCGCAGGCAATTACGATCAGGTGAACCGGCTGTGCTCGCAGATCGCCGAAAAATTCCACTGGGGATTTGTGAACGTGAACCTGCGGCCCTACTACGCGGAAGGCTCGAAGACCGTGGGCTATGAAATCGCCGAACAGCTCGGCTGGCGCCTTCCGGACAACGTCGTGGTGCCCATGGCCGGAGGCTCGCTGATCACGAAAATTCGCAAGGCGTTCAATGAATTGATCGCTCTGGGCCTGGTCGAGGAAAAGAAAGTGAAATTCTTCGGCGCGCAGGCCACCGGGTGCTCTCCAATTTCCGACGCCGTCAAGCGCAAGCTCGACCAGTTTGAGCCGCAAAAGCCAGCCACCATTGCGCGATCGCTCGCCATCGGCAATCCTGCCGACGGCTACTATGCGTCGCGCGCTATTCGCGACAGTGGCGGCTGGGCGGAGGATGTCTCCGATCCTGAGATCGTCAAAGGCATCCAGCTTCTCGCCGAGACCGAAGGAATCTTCACCGAAACAGCCGGAGGCGTGACCACTGGCGTCACCAGGAAACTGTTCGAGCAGGGATACATCAATCCCAGCGAGACCACCGTGCGTCTGCATCACCGGCAACGGCCTCAAGACCATTGACGCCGTTTCGCAGGAATACACACTTGGCACCGCGATTGCTCCGCGCCTGGCTGAGTTTGAATCGTTCATCAACGGCCGCATGGTCGCGGTCGCGGGAAACTAAAATCGAAATGAAAATTACAGTCGAAATTCCTACAGCGCTGCGCCGGTTTACCGACGGCGTCCAATCGATCGAATGCAGTTCGGCGACACTTCCCGAACTGCTCGGAGAAATCGAGACAGCGGTTTCCGGCCATCGTCAAGCACCTGCGCGACGATTCGGGGCAAGTGCGGCGCTTCGTGAACATCTACGTCAACGAGGAAGACATCCGCTTCCTTGGCGGCAACGAATACAAGTTTCAAGAGGGAGATCGCGTGCTGGTGGTGCCCTCGATCGCCGGCGGGACTTCCGCAAATGCTTGTAGGCTGAGCAGATGGGCCCGCTCGAAGCGCCAATGTTGCAAGTTGCCGGACATTTCGGCTTGACAATTTTGGCAGGTGATTTAATCTGTAGAGGCAATGATGACGTTCATTTCCAAGGGAATTACGATTACCACGCGCACGCCCATGTGTACACGGGCGGCGCGGACCCCCTTGGGAGCCAAGGATATGCAAGCGTAGCAAGAAATCCTTCAAGCTCTTAGATGCGGCCCGCGAAGCCAAAAGCTCGCGGGCGTTTTTGTTTATGGACTGAGTTTTTGATAGGACAAGTAGTCTTAGGCACTGATCCTCCGAAAGTGAGGAAGCCTTGGCGCCAAAGAAGAGGATTCCTATCTTCGAATGACGACGCGGATGGCAGCGAAAACGAAAAGGAACCATGAACGCGGATCGCATGAAAAAATAATGACGTGCAGGCGGACGCGGAGCGCTGGAGCGCCGAGGAAATCCTGCGCTGGGGCCTTGCGGAGTTTCATCCGCACGCGGCCATCGCGTCGAGCTTTGGCGCGGAGGACGTCGCGCTGATCGACATTGCCTCGCGCGTGCGCCCGGATATTCGTGTATTTACCCTCGACACCGATTTTCTGTTCGCGGAAACATACGAATTGATCGAGAAGATCGAGAATAAATACGGCATCCGCGTCGAACGGGTGAAGTCCCTTTTCACGCCGGAAAAACAGGCCGAGCAGTTCGGCGCCAAACTCTGGACCATCGATCCGAACAAATGCTGCGAGCTGCGCAAGGTCGAGCCGCTCAAGGCCAAGCTCGCTGAACTGACGCGCCTGGGCCACGGGTATTCGCCGCGATCAGGCCGCGACTCGCGCAAACGCCAGGAAAATCGAATGGGACGAGAAATTTGGCCTGGTGAAAATGAATCCGCTGGCGGATTGGACCTGGGAAAACGTGTGGGAATATATTCGCGCTCACGACGTGCCCTACAACCCGCTGCACGAACAGAATTATCCGAGCATCGGCTGCACCTACTGCACGCGTCAGGTGCAGCCGGGAGAAGATCCGCGCGCGGGGCGCTGGTCGGGCTTCGCGAAAAAGGAGTGCGGCCTGCACGCGCCGGAGTGAAGACGGAGGTTCGAGGGTAGAGGTTGGAGGCAAAGTTGAAACCGGTTCGATCTGACGGCAGGCCGGAAAAATATGAGTTTATTTCCCATGTTCGTGAAACTTGATGGCCGGCGGTGCCTGGTGGTTGGCGCCGGAACCGTGGCTGAGGCGAAGATCGATAGCCTTCTGGCAGCGGAAGCCTCGGTGCACGTGGTTGCGCCTGTCGCCACGCCCAAAGTTCGCGAATGGGCGCGCGACGGCCGGATCGAGTGGAGCGCGCGCGAGTACGTCCCGCGAGATCTTGGCGGTGTGTTTCTGGTGATTGCCGCAACCGGGTCGCCCGCGTTGCATGAGGATATTTACGCGGAAGCGCGCAGCCGCGGAGTTCTATGCAACGCCGTGGACGAGCCACAGCGCTGCGACTTCTACTTCCCTGCCGTGGTGCGTCGCGGCGAATTGCAGATCGCGATTTCAACGGGCGGCTTGAGCCCCGCGCTCGCGCAACGCCTGCGGAAAGAACTGGAACAGCAATTTGGTCCGGAGTGGGAACAGTGGGTGGCGCAACTTGGACGCACGCGCGATGAATTGAAGAGCATCCCGATGCCGCCGGAGCAGCGCAAGCGCCTGCTGCACCAGTATGCGAGCCTCGATCCCGAGGTGCGCTAGCAAATGGAATTGGAATTTGGCTGGCGGAGCACTCTGAAGTCGAAACGATTTGTGGGTCGGACCTTTAGGTCCGACAAATGTGCGGACCAGGAAAGGGCTTTTAAGCCCTGGCCGGTCAGGGGCTAAAGCCCACTAGTCGCCACGGATGATGTCGGAGCTAAAGCTCCGACCCACAAAACGGCCCTGCAGTTGTGGGACTTGCGAAGCGAGACACAGAAGGGGTTGTAATCGAAATGTCCGGAAAAGTTTATCTCGTCGGGGCCGGTCCGGGCGATCCGGAGTTGCTGACGCGCAAGGCGTGGCGCGTGCTGCAGTCCGCCGACGTGGTGTTGCACGATGATTTAGTGTCGGAGGAAATCCTGCGCATCCTTCCGCCTGCGGCGCAGATCGTGAATGTGGGAAAGCGCTGCGGCGCAAAGGGAATTTCTCAGGACGAAATTAATGATTGGATGGTGAGCCTGGCGCGCGAAGGAAAAATCGTTGCTCGCCTCAAGAGCGGCGATCCGCTGCTTTTCGGACGCGCTGGAGAAGAAATGGAAGCGCTGCGGCAGGCGGGCATCGGAGTTCGAGGTGATTCCGGGAGTAACCGCCGCGCTGGGCGCGGCGGCTTCGGCGCAGATTTCGCTCACCGATCGGCGGCACGCTTCGCGCGTGGTGTTTGTTACGGCGCATCGCGCGGGCGGTACCGGGCTTGGACAATGAACGGCACGTGGCGGCGGACACTACGTATGTAATTTACATGCCTGGAAATCGCTATGCCGAGCTTTCCGAGGAATTGCAGGCCGCCGGGATTGGACGCTGGAGATCCCCTGCGTTGTGATTTCGCGCGCGACGACCAAGGACGAAATCATTTACCGAACGACAGTCGGACAACTTGTCGGAGTTTCCCGGCAGCGGCTTCGCCGTCGCTGCTGGTTGTCGGGCTCGATTGCAGGCGTTGCAACAGCGGAAGACGCACGAGAAGGCGAGCTTCTCGAGGGAGCATCAGCCCGGAAATTTTGAGTCTAGCCTTGCAACATCCATCTTATGATTCGCTATGGGGGGAACGATCTTGAATAAGATGCCGAAGATCATCGAGTGCGAGTGTGGAATCCTGGGCGCAACCGGAATGGTCGGCCAGCGTTTCATTCAGTTGCTGGAGAACCATCCGGGTTTTGTGGTGACGGCGCTGGCGGCGTCGGACCGTTCGCAGGGAAAGACCTATGGCGAAGCCTGTACGTGGCGGCTGGTCGGCGACATGCCCGCCTTCGTGAAATCGATGGTGGTGCAGCCGCCCCAGCCGCCGCTGGATTGCGATGTGGTGATCTCCAGCCTGCCGTCGGATGTCGCGCGGGCCTCGGAAGAACATTTCGCGCGCGCCGGATATCCGGTGATCAGCAACGCTTCCTCTTTCCGCATGGATGAAGACGTTCCCCTCCTGATTCCCGAAATCAACGCCGACCATTTGGACGTGTTCTCGATAGGCAGCGCCAGGAGCGTGGATTTCGGCATCCGGCTACATCGTCACGAATCCGAATTGCTCGACGATCATCATGGCGCTGGCGCTCGCGCCGCTGCATGCGAGATTTGGCATCGAGGCCGTGATCGCCACGACGTTGCAGGCGGTTTCGGGCGCGGGTTATCCCGGCGTGCCCTCGCTCGACGTGGTGGACAATGTGCTTCCCTTCATCGACGGCGAAGAACCGAAAATGGAGAGCGAGACGCGCAAAATTCTCGGGCGTCTCGGCCGCAATTCTTTTGAGAACGCCCCGTTCGCGGTGAGCGCGCAATGCCATCGCGTCAATGTCGCTGACGGGCACATGGTGGCAGTGCGCGTAAAGCTGACGAAGCGCGCGACCATCGAAGAGGTGCGCGAAGCGCTTTCCTCCTATCGCTCTGTCCCGCAAGAGCTGAAGTTGCACACCGCTCCAGAACATCCCGTGATCGTGCGGGATGAGAAAGACCGGCCGCAGCCGCGCATGGACCGCGATGCGGGCGGCGGCATGAGCGTGACCGTGGGGCGACTCTTCCCGGACAGCGTGTTCGACTACCGCTTCGTCGTCCTGGGACACAATACGATTCGCGGCGCGGCTGGCGCTGCGATTTTGAACGCCGAACTTATTGCAGGCGCGCGGCCTGCTCGCGACAAAGCCGGGGCAGCAGAAATCCTCATCCCCCGTCGAAGTGAGGGTGCGATGAGCCTCCCGATTCAGGTGATGAAGTTTGGCGGCACTTCGGTCGGCGACGCGGCGCGAATCCGCAGCGCGGCGGACCATTGCCGCCGAGGCTACCAAGCAGCGCTCCGTCGTTGTAGTGGTTTCCGCGATGTCGGGAGTAACGAATACGCTCATTGCGGCGGCAGGAAAAGCCGCGGCCGGAGATGAAGCTGTCGCCGGAAGCGCTGGCCGAGCTCGCTGCATACAAAACATCGCGAAACCATCGACGCGCTGATTACCAGATATCGAACAGCGGCGCGAACTGCTCGCCGAAATCGATGCTCTGATCGAACGAGCGGCGAATTATTGCCGCGGATGCGCCCTTCTCGGAGAGCTTTCTCCGCGCGCGCTCGACGTAATTGCTGGCATGGGCGAGCGGCTCACCGCAAGAATCACCGCCGCTGTGCTGCGCGACATGGGTTTCCGGGGCGTGGCGTTTGACGCTACCGATTTGATCGTTACTGATGAAGTCCATGGCGGCGCGCGGCCGCTGGCCGGGCCGACGCGAACGAAAACCCAGGCCGCACTTGGGCCGCTGCTCGAAGCCGGAGGAATTCCCGTTGTCACCGGCTACATCGCGGCGACGGCGAAAGGCATTCCCACGACGCTGGGCCGCGGCGGATCGGACTTTTCCGCCACCATTCTGGGTGCAGCTCTCGATGCCAGCGAAGTCATCATCTGGACCGATGTGAATGGTGTGCAGACCGCGGACCCCCGGATGGTCCCCGACGCCGTCACGCTCGACGAAGTTTCCTATATCGAGGCGGGCGAACTCGCGTTTTTCGGCGCGAAAGTACTGCACCCGATGACGCTGCGCCCGGTGATCGAAAACAGCCATTCCCGTGTGGATTCGCAACAGTTTCCAGCCTGAGCAGGCCGGAACCAAAATCACGCAAACGCGTTCGCCCCACGCCGAACGGCGTGAAAGCCGTCACGGCAACGCGCGATGTAGCCATGATTTCCGTGGCAGGCCCCGGCATCATTGGCGTTCCGGACATTGCGGCGCGCATTTTTGGCGCGACCGCGTCGGTCCGCGCAAACATCGTCATGATTTCGCAATCGTCTTCACAGGACAGCATCTGCTTTGTCGTGCAGGCCGCCGACGCCACGCGCACAGAGAAGGCCCTGCGGGACGCCTTGCACGAAGACGTCCACCAGCACGACCTCGAGCACATCAAGGTAAACCGCAACGTGGCCATCGTCGCGGCCGTCGGCGAAAACATGGTCGGAACCCCGGGCATCGCCGGGAAGCGTCTTCAGCACGCTGGGCAAGGAAGGGATCAGCATGATTGCCATCGCGCAGGGTTCCTCCGAATACAACATTTCTTTCCTCGTGGAGTCGGGCTCCATGGAAAGGGCCGTGAAGGCCCTGCATCAAACGTTCGGTTTGAACCGTCAAGTGGAAGACGCGGAGGTCGAGTCAAGAACACTCTGAAATATTCAACCTGTGCCAAATTGAGACTCCTCGCTGTTCCATCATGGGCAGCGGGGAGCTTTTATTTTCATCGGGCGGCCACCAGGGAACCCGGTCCTTCTGAATTTTTCTGGATATTGGCCGAAAAGAGGTGTATGAAGAGGGCATACATTCCCCCTTCTCCTATGGCAGGCATTGTATGAACCGGCCCGTGAAAGGAGAACCAAATGATTGCAGAGAACCATGTGACGGCCCCGAAGAAGGGCGACCGCGTAAGCGTGGACCAACAAGAGGGTGTGTTTGAGGTCGCCGATATCAATTCGCTCATGCAGACGGCAAACCTCAAATCAACGGATGGACAAGGGCACATCACACGAAACATACCGTGGACTTCGCTTAAGCCAGCCGGCAAGTAGCAGGCTGAATAACGCGCGGGTTTCTGTTCGCGCAGACTCAATGCCCTGATTGAAACAAAGGGCAGTTTGTTTGCACTGTTGTTGGTGTCTTCCAAACAACACAGGTTGAGGTCTGTGCGATTTGAACGTGCTGGACCTGTATTCCAGCGATCTGTGTGGCGTTATGCCGCCGGACGAAAGCTTTCGGAAGCCCTTCCGATTACCCTCGCGCTCTTCTTACGTCAGACCTATGAATGTCACTTCCCGGAATTCCGAACAAAGCTGTATTATGAGCACACGTGCTTCGCGCTCGTAAAGGCGAGCCAACCTCACTTTTTG
The DNA here is from genome assembly GCA_963705015.1 of Terriglobia bacterium. GTDB lineage: Bacteria > Acidobacteriota > Terriglobia > Acidiferrales > UBA7541 > Palsa-360. Next base: position 445,770 of record CAVPIN010000002.1, on the reverse strand, counting down.
GGAGTAACGCGAATATGAACAAAGTATTTGTCGTCGTCCTGCTGGGGTTCCTGCTGGCGATTCCTGCCGCGGCACAGACGGCCCCGCCAACGACTGCCAATCCGATATCGACGTGGCTTCGAGGCGCCTACACGGGCGTTCGCAACAATATCGTGAGATCGGCGGAAAAAATGCCGGAAGAAAATTACGGCATGCGCCCCGGTCCGCAAGAGGAAGTCCGCACGTTTGGGCAACAGGTCGGGCACGTCGCCCGGTACAACTATCTCTGGTGTTCACAGGCCAAGGGCGAAAAAAATCCCAGCGCGGGGACTGACCTTGAGAAACTGCCGACGAAAGCCGAACTCCTGAAGGCGTTGAACGATGCGTTCGCCTACTGCGATGGCGTGTATGCTGCCCTGACCGATACGTCCGGCCTGGAGGTGATCGACATCACTCAGGAGAGCGGCAGGCAGACACGCAACATGCGCATGGCCCTGTTGATCCTCAATTACGGCCATAATAACGAGATCTATGGGAACATTGTCACCTATTTGCGGATGAAGAGTATTGTTCCATCGTCTTCAGAGCCGCGCCCGCACCAAGCGCGACCACAGCCATAAATCGGCGCCGCAGAACGCTTTCAAGTAGCGTAAGCTTCAGCTTGCGTGCTTTAGATTTCGCGAATGCAAAAAACACGCAAACTGAAGTTTACGCCACTGGGACTCATGCACTCCATCACGACTCGGCCCGTCGAGCTGACATGAAATTTAGACATCGAGTGTGGCCAGGTCTTCGTCTTTCGTTTCGCGAATCGCCAGCAGCCCGATGAGCGTCAGGACCGCCGACGTGGAGAGGTAGTAGCCGACGTATTGCAGTCCGTAGGTCTTGGCCAGCCACGTGGCGATGTACGGCGCCAGCGAAGCGCCCAGGATGCCGGCGAAGTTAAAGGCCAGCGAGCTTCCCGTGTAACGCACCGGCGTCGGAAAAAGTTCGGAAAGCACCGTGCCGAGCGGCCCGTAGGTCAGTCCCATCAACGCCAGGCCCAGCGCCATCATCAACAACGCCCCCGTGGTCCCGGCAACAAACATCGGCGCCATGACCAGGCCGAAGACGCCGATCGACACGGTGATCCAGAGCATCGCGCGACGCCGCCCGCGCTCGGCCAGAACCGCGGAGATCGGAATGGTCACCGCGAAGAAGATAATATGCAGAACAACTGCATCAGCAGGAATTTCTCGCGGCTATAGCCGAGCGCGGTGGTGCCCCACGACAAGCGCGAAGACCGTCATCAGGTAGAAGAGAACGAACGTTGCGAGGCACAACAGGATGCCGGCGACGAGCGTCCGGCGTGGTCCCGAAAAACCACCAGCATCGGCACCTTCACTTGCTCCCGCCGCTTGAGGGCTTCCTGGAACACGGGAGTCTCCGTAATCGTCAGCCGCACGTAGAGACCGAGGAACACCAGCACGGCGCTCGCCAGAAACGGAAGACGCCAGCCGAAATCGAAGAATTGCTTGTCGGTGAGCCACCGGGAGAGCACCAGGAAAACGCCGCCGGAGAGAAAGAACCCGATCGGCGCGCCGAGCTGCGGAAACATTCCGTACCAGGCGCGCTTCTTTGGGAGGCGCATTCTCGATCGCCAGAAGCACCGCGCCGCCCCACTCGCCGCCGAGACCAAGCCCCTGGCCAAAGCGGCATAGCGCCAGCAGCAGCGGCGCGGCGAAACCGATCGTGGTGTAAGTCGGCAAGGCGCCGATCGCGACAGTGGACAAACCCATGGTCGATAGCGCGACGACCAATGTCGTCTTCCGGCCGATGCGGTCGCCAAAATGGCCGAACAGCGCGGAGCCGATCGGCCGCGCCAGAAACGCGATCCCAAATGTCGCCAGCGAAGCAAGCGTTGCCGATGGCCGGATCGGACGCTGGAAAGAACAAGCCGGGAAACACGAGCACCGCCGCAGTCGCGTAAATATAGAAATCGAAGAACTCGATGGTCGTGCCGATCAGGCTGGCGAACAGCACCTGGCGCGGCGAGTTGACAGGCTTGTCAGTCACGGCCTCTATCATGCTCATCAAAACTCCGATTCTTACTGGCTCAAAATTCTCGATTTGGCGTCCAGCGTAGTATAAACGTGGCGCCACTAGGTAAGGCTGCGCCCCCCGTCGACCACGATGACTTGTCCGGTGATGAACGCCGACTGGGCAAGGAACACCACGGCGTCGTCGATATCTTCGGGCGTCCCCGTGCGGCGCAGGGGCGTGCGACGGATGAAATCTTCGGCAATTTCAGGCGAATCGCCGGGAAATGAAATCGTCCCAGGAGCGATAGCGTTCACCGTAATTTCCGGCGCGAGCGCGCGGGCCAGGCAGCGCGTCAGCATGATCACGCCGGCCTTTGACACACAATAATGCGTGTAGGCGGGCCACGCCAGCAGCCCGCCAAGCGAAGCGAAATTGATGATCCGCCCTCGACCGCTGCGGCGAAGCATCGGCGCCGCCGCCTGCGAGCACAAAAATTGCGACTTCAGATTTGTGTCCAGTATCGTGTCCCACTGCTCCTCGGTTAGCTCTTCAAATTTTGCAGCGAAAAACATTCCCGCATTGTTGACCAGGATATCCAGCCGCCCAAATTCCTTTTCTACGGCCGCAAACATCGCGAGCACATCAGCCCGCTTTCCAACGTCCCCCTGAATGGCTTTCGCGCGACGTCCTGTGGCCAAAATTTGCGCCACGACTTCGTCGGCCTCGGCCTTTGAGGTGCGGTAATTCACGATGACGTCCGCGCCCTCCGATGCCAGCCGCAAGGCCACGTTCCGGCCAATGCGTTTGGCCGCCCCGGTCACCAATGCCACTTTCCCCGCGAGCGATGGTTGAGACACGAATCCCCCTCGTCGAGCCGCCAGACATCCTACCGCATTTTCCTGATACTCTTCGGTGACTCGGAAAGGACCTGTGAGGGGAAATGAAACTGGACTTACTGGCGATTGCGGCGCATCCGGACGACGTCGAGCTGACCTGCGGGGGCACGCTGCTCAAAGCCGCCGAGCAGGGATACAAGACCGGCATCCTGGACCTGACCGCCGGAGAAATGGGCACGCGGGGCACGCCGGAAACGCGCTTGAAGGAAGCCGCCAGGGCCGGCAAGATCCTGCGCGTGGCGCACCGGGAGAACCTGCGCCTGCCGGACGCTCATCTGGAAGTCACTACAGAGTATAAGCTGGCTGTCGCGCGGCGCATCCGGGCGCTCAACCCCATACCGTGATTCTTCCCTATTGGGAGGGGCGCCACCCGGACCACTACACGGCCGCCCGGCTGGGCTATGAAGGCTGCTTTCTTGCGGGGCTGAAGCAGTTGCCGATCGAGGGGAAGCCTTTCGCCCGTTCAAGATCCTGTATTCGACGGTCTATTACCGTGAGGTGCGGCCCACCTTTGTGGTGGACATTTCGAAGTATTTCGAACGCCGGTATCGCGCGATCCTGGCCTACCACTCTCAGTTCCGTCCGACGGCCAAGAAAAAGCCAAGGACAAGAAATCAAAAGTGGATATCCCGCTCGACCGGCTGCACCACGAGGTAAACCTGATCGCGCGCTATTACGGGCATCTGGCCGGAGTGGAATATGCCGAGCCATTCCTGGTGAAAGAAGTCATGCAGGTGGAGGATGTGGTTGCGCTGCCCGTGCGGTCGGTTTGAACGGAAAGTTCGGAGGCTGCCGTTACGACGCGTTCGTTCTCTTGCGCCATGGAATAGCCCGGCAAGCCCTGTTGTCGCCCCGGCGCTCGACGCGAACCCGGATCATGGATTCAGTTGCCGCCCCCGTCGGCCGGAGCACGGCTATCGTGGTCAGGGCCTCGTTGTATAGCTTGGTGACCAGGAAGTCTCCTCGGTTCCGACTTTCTTCCAAACTTGCCCGATTTGGATTCGTCTGAGCCGATCATTTGCATCATATGGATGGGTGTGGACTGCCCGCGTGCAGGCCGTTAGATACTTCCAGCCCGCCATTTCAAGGTTAGCGAGAACTTGCGCGGGTGTCAACCACGGCCCTGTCAACTTTCCACCCCAGCCGAGGAAACCTATTTCCACCCACGCACATCCGAGCGCGAAGAGATTATGCTCGCATCTACCCAAGTGTATTGTATACTGTGGTGAGTCGAACGTTTCAGGAGGAGCGATGAAATGCCTCTGCAACGCATTGTCTTAGCAACTCTTGCGCTTTTCGCTGGTGGTTCCGGCCGGGTTCGCGGCTCCGCAGCAGATCCCAGCAGCAATCGCCAACTCAGGCGCCGCCACCGCCTCCGGAGGTCAGCCGCAAGCGCAACCCCAGACGCAGGCCTAGCAACCGGCGGCAACGAGACCAATCCGCGAAACCCCAGGCGACTGACCAGCAGACGACTTCGTCCGACGACGAAGATAAGGCGCCGACGAAGGTCAAGCCGGGCTCCGAAAAGGACGTCAACTCCATCGGGAACCGCGGGCGTTGGCAAGGGCGTGAATCTGTATTCCCTGGAGCGCGAAATCGCGCTCGGGAAACAGGCCGCCATGGAAGTCGAAAAGTCCTCCAAGTTGATCAACGATCCGGTGGTCACGGAATACGTGAACCGCATCGGTCAAAACCTGGTGCGGAATTCCGACGCCAAGGTGCCCTTCACGATCAAGGTGATCGATTCGGACGAAATCAATGCGTTTGCCCTTCCCGGCGGATTTTTCTATGTGAATAGCGGGCTGATTTTGCGCGCGGATGAAGAAGCGGAACTCGCCGGCGTGATGGGACATGAAATCGCGCACGTGGCGGCGCGGCACGGCACCAAGAACGCGACCAAGGGCGAAATCGCGCAATTTGCCACCATCCCGCTGATTCTGCTGGGGCCGGGCGGCTGGGCAGGCTACGGTCTCTACGAGGGCCTCAACGTGGCTATCCCCCTCGGCTTCCTGAAGTTCTCGCGGGACAACGAGCGCGAAGCGGATTATCTCGGCCTGCAATATATGTACAAGGCCGGCTATGACCCCAACGCGTTCGTCAGCTTCTTTGAAAAGATCGAGGCCGAGGAGAGGCGGCATCCCGGCAGCATTCCCAAGGTTTTCTCCACGCATCCGCCGACGCCGGACCGCGTCCAGAAGACCCAGGAGGAAATCGCCACGATTCTTCCGGCGCGAGGACGAATACGTCGTGACGACGTCCGAGTTCGATCTGGTCAAATCCCGCCTGCGCAATATCGAAAACAAGAACAAGCTGGATGAACAAGAAATCCGGGACAAGCCCACGCTGCGCACGCGAACCGAACAGCAACAGGATGGCAAGACCGACAAGCAGCAGGGACAATCGGGCGATGATTCCGATCCGGACCGGCCCGTGCTCAAGAAGCGGACGGACGACGGACAGTAACCGACGCGATCGCAACCAGAAAATCATTAAGGGCCGTCCGATTTCATTCGGACGGCCCCTTTTTACTTCGGGCGAATTCGATTTGGAGATCTTCCAGACCGACTACGAATTCGGCCGACGTGAACGACGCCCATGCGGCGCATCTCTTCCGCATAATACTTGCGGTAAAGCACGTCCCATTCTTCGCTTCCCTCGAGAATTTCCTTTTTCTGGGAACTGATTTTCTTCCGGACCTCCGCGTCCACTGCTTCTTCTTCCTTCAATAGGTCCTGAAGAATCTGCACGGTTTTTTGCCGGATGGTGTCCCGGTCCTCGATGAATTCAACGTCCTCGCTCGCTACCAGAACGTCCGTAATGATATGGGAAAGACGAATGGTTTTTTCGCGGGTCAATCGCATCGGCTGGTAGATATCTCTTCCCTTTCGTCTCCGTATTGCAATCCGGCGGAATCGCACCGGTTAGCGCAAAATCAATTTTCTCTGGCGCGCCAGCTCGCCCTTCACTTTCTTATACATTTCCTGATATGGACGCGCCCGCTCCGCGCATCTCTTCGGCGTGTTTGGTCAGGATCTCGCGGACTTCTTCATTCAAGCGGTCCTCGACGCTGATTTCGTCCTGCATCGCGACGCGCACTTGCTGCGTCAGCGCCGGAGCCGACGGCGCTTCTATCATTTTGGCCGCCAGCAGCCGCTTGACCACCTCACCTGCCATGTACCCAACGTAATCCCGCGACAGCAACATTGTGTCCGACCCCTGAAAAATGAAACAAGGCAGTGTACTGTCCCGCGCGAAGATGTGTCAAGGCGAGTGCTTGCGTGGGGAAAAAAGATTAACACAGAGTTCACTGAGGAAGGCCACAGAGAGCACGGAGGAAGGATCGCAGATTCCGCTATGTTAAACTCTTTCCGGAAAAGCAGTGTTGGTGTTTCGGGCTTCATTCATTGTGGCGCCGGATACTGATTGCACGGATTTAACTTATATTTTCTTGGGGAGCGAGATTATGACTTTGCCAATGCGGCCACTGGGTTCGAGCGGACTCGAAATAACCACCGTGGGATTTGGTTCCTGGGCCGCTGGTGGAGGCGGGTGGTCGTTCGGATGGGGCCCGCAGGACGACGCGGAATCTATCGCGGCCATGCGGCGAGCCTTGGAATTGGGCGTCAACTGGATCGATACGGCAGCGGTGTACGGCCTGGGTCACTCCGAGGAAGTTGTAGGTCAACTTCTGCGCGGTTTGCGATCTTCGGAGCGTCCGCTGGTATTTACGAAATGCGGACTCATCTGGGATGTTGCCGACCCCATGAAGCAAGCGTCTCGGATTCTCGAGCCCGCGTCCATACGCCGCGAATGTGAAGCGTCGCTTCGCCGGCTCGGCGTCGAACGAATCGATCTTTACCAGTTTCATTGGCCGGATATGGGTGGAACGCCCGTCGAGCAATCGTGGGAAACGATGGCGGCCCTCGTCAAGGAAGGAAAAATACGATTTGCTGGTGTGTCGAACTTCAACACGGAACTTCTGGACCGCTGTGAGGCCATTCATCACGTCGCGTCACTGCAGCCGCCCTTTTCTTTGATCAACCGGGCCGCTGCCGCGCAGGAGATTCCCTGGTGCAGGAGTCACAATACCGGAGTGATCTGCTACAGCCCCATGCAGTCGGGACTTCTGACCGACAGCTTCAAGGCCCAAAGGGTTGCCGAACTCGCCGGCGATGATTGGCGACGCAAAACCCCTGAATTCCAGGAGCCGAAATTGCGCAGGAATTTGGACCTGCGTGATGCACTTAGGCCGATTGCCCAGCGCCATGGCGTGACGGTTTCGTCGGTTGCCATTGCCTGGACGCTTTGCTGGCCGGGTGTGACCGGGGCCATCGTGGGAGCCCGAAATCCCGCGCAGGTGGATGGCTGGATTCACGCAGCGTCTTTACTCCTGACCGGGGAAGACCTGGGAGAGATCGCTTCCGCTCTTTCCCGGACGCAAGCAGGGGCCGGCCCGATACAGCCACCCAATGAAAATGTTTCCAAGGGCGCGCATCACGCGTAGTCCAGCAGACACCGCTATAGGAGCCCTGAATGAGAAAGTTTCTTGAGGTCATTTTCTTCGTGCTGATTTTCGCCGGCACAACAACAAATGCTCAGGACAAGCTGCGCCTGAATAAGAGAACAGAAGAATATGGCGTGATTACCGTGACGTTGTCTGACGGAGCCATCTATAGCCGCGATTTTGACCCTGATTCCCCTCCCGAACACGACGAGGCCGCCGCAGCTCGCAGCTGGAAAATAGGCGATGCCATGGATGTCGACACAGACACCGAGCATAATGGCTGCGGGCTCTTCAATAAGTTGACTGACTCGGACCAGAAGCCCCCGACATATGCCTGTTTCCCCAAAAAATAAAGCATGCCCGATCTGTCCCGAAGTTCACGGGACCGATCGGCCTCTACAAAACCGCGCGGCACTGAGGCCTTTGGGTTCGTAGAGGCCGCCCGCATTTTGGGCGAGCAGCTTTTCTCTTCATCCATAAAGGAAGCTGATGCTCTGCCCTCTGAGCTTCTTCGTTGACGGCACGCTCTTTGGAGCCTATAGTTTCGATTTTCTCAGAGGGGCTCGCTTGCTCGATCGCATCTTCCACCTCGCTGAAAACCAGACAACAGTTCGTCGCGAACTTCTTGGCGGCCTGACCACTTTCATGGCCATGGCTTACGTGGTGGTCGTGAACCCGCGCATTCTGGGAGAGGCAGGGATGCCTGTTGACGGTGTGCTGTTCGCGACCTGCATTTCCGCAGCAGTGGGAACGCTCATTATGGGGCTGTGGGCCAATTATCCGATTGCGCTCGCCCCCGGGATGTCGCTCAATGCTTATTTCACCTACTCGATCGTGCTTGGCCGCGGCGTGCCATGGCAAACCGCGCTCGGCGTTGTGTTCCTATCCGGCATGCTCTTTCTTGTCCTGACGCTGACCAATGTCCGAGAACACATCGTCAACGATATTCCCGACAGCCTTAAACACGGCACTGCGGCCGGGATCGGTCTCTTCATCGCGTTCATTGGTTTGCGCAATGCGAAGATGATCGTCGGCAGCGCGGCCACTCTTGTCACACTCGGAAAATCCTCGGACCCGGAAGTTCGGCTTGCCGCGTTGGGCCTTGTTCTTGTCGCCATTCTAATGTCGCGCCGCGTGGGAGGAGCCATTTTGATCGGCATCGCGGTCATCGCCCTCGCCGGAATTCCGCTCGGGCTGATGACCTGGCCCGCGCACATATTCTCCCTGCCCCATCCCTCCGGCACGTTCCTGAAGCTCGATTTGCGCTCGGCCACGAAACTAGGCCTCGGCGAGTTGATATTTGTATTTTTCTTTGTGGATCTATTTGACAATGTCGGAACGCTGGTCGGCGTATGCGAGCAGGGCGGATTTCTCCGCGATGGAAAACTTCCTCGCGCGAGCCGCGCCCTGCTGGCCGATGCGTTCGGAACCATTGCCGGGGCTCTTTCGGGAACGTCAACGGTCACGAGCTACATCGAAAGCGCTGCGGGGGTTGCCGCCGGAGCGCGCACTGGCCTGGGTAACCTGGCCATTGCCGGTTTGTTTCTCGGAGCCATGTTTTGCGCCCCGCTGGTCGCCGCTATCCCTACCTACGCCACCGCGCCGGCCCTTATCTTAGTGGGCGCGCTGATGTGCGGATCGGTCGCCAAGGTCCGATGGGATGACTTCACTGAGGCCTTTCCCGCGTTTCTAACCATTGTCGCCACACCGCTTACCTTCAGCATCGCCACGGGGCTGAGCCTGGGTCTGCTATCCTTCACTTTCATCAAACTTGGGACCGGAAGGTATCGCGAAATCAGCCCGCTGATTTGGGTCCTGTCAGTTCTGTTTTTGTTGAGGTTCGCTTTTCTGGGAGCGGGGTAGCCATTTCCGACTGCGCATTGACTTCAGATGACTCCGGTATCAGGCGGCCTGTTCACGGGAAAATACCCTGCGTCCGGGTCAAATCAATCACTTCCAGACGATCGCTGGCCCCCACGCGCCGCAACATTCTGTGGATGTGATTTTTTACCGTTTGCTCCGATATGTTTAGGTGGGAAGCGATTTCCTTGTTAGTGAATCCCTGGGCGATTAAGGGAACCAGTTGCTGCTGGCGGCGCGTCAAGCCTAGTTCGATTTTAATGCGCGCACTGGGTAACGAAGTCCATTGCCGCGTCACCGCCCGGAACAAGGACATACAGAGCTGCGAGGGGCAAACAGCGTGCCCCTGACCTACCGAACGAACCCCCGAGATGACATCCGCGGCGGACGCATCCTTCAACAGGTATCCCACTGCTCCCGCCCTTACACATTTAATGAAAATCTCGGGATCATCGTCCATGTCAATCAGGATGACCTTGACGTTGGGAGCCTGCGCCGCGATTTCGGGAATGAGCGCGTAATCCGACAGTTGCACGGTGATCGCGTCGAGCACCAGGACGTCGGTATCCAGCATGGCAATCGAAGACGATATTTCAGGAACGAAGGGGGAAACTCCACATACCTCGAAATCGCCCTTCTTGGCTAAAAGATGTGCGAGAGCCTCCCGCAAAAGCCTGTTCCCTGCCACCAAATAAACGGAGATTTTGTTGTCCATTAAATTTCCTCGGGTGAACGTTCCAAGCCATGCCCCAGATCCGACAAATGCCGACTCCTCACCGCAGGCTGAGTAATTTGCATTCACTCTGCTTCATCGGATTTCTGGCCGGATTAGCTTAGGTAATTTTCCGTGGCTGCATTTAGTTCCGCAGCGTTACACAGCACTCTTCGGGAAGGGGGGTGGAATTACTGACGTTCTTACTGAACTTGACAAGGTTAACACAAGTCAGATCTCGCAATCGATGTCGTTGAGATCAAACCGCAAACCATGTTTCACAACGGAACAGTAAAACGACCAAACTTCGTCATTTATCTAATAAAGGGGGCTACGAGTGTAGTCCTTACCAAATTCAACTCGTATTTATCAGGAACGCCAGAGACGCGGGAACATCTTTGCAGGAAGGCCGGGTAGGCGTATGATTCGCGCGACGGCCAAGGAGAACTTCATGTCTGCATTGATCTCTCGGCGTAGCTTTGCACAAGGCGTTGCTGCTGCCGGCGGAATAATCCTGGCGAGGCGCTACGCGCTCGCGGCGGAGTTTGAACTTCGCCAGTTCCACAATCAGCCAGCCGATAGCCCGCTGCACAAACGGCTGGTCGAAATGTGGGCTGCGGTAAAAGACGAGACGCAAGGGCGGGTGCAAGTCCAGACCTTCGCAGATAACAATCAAATTGCTGGAGGAGACCCCGCAGCTTTGAACATGGTAGTCAGCGGCGAGCTCGATTTCTTCACGCTCAATGGCGGATCGATTGGGAATCTTGTCCCGGCTTCCAATGTGCAAGGGCTGCTTTTCGCATTTCGTACTCCAGCCCAGGTGTTCGGCGCTCTGGATGGTGACTTGGGGGATTACTTGCGCGAAGAAATAAAGTCCAAGGGCATCTACGCCGTTCCGCGGGGATGCTTCGACAACGGATTTCACCAGATTACTTGTTCTACGCACCCCATCCGCTCGGTGGACGACCTGCAAGGACTAAAAATACGCACGCCGGACGCGCCAATCTATGTAGAAGCATGGAAGGCGCTGGGCGCCACGCCCGTGGTCGCCAACCTGAACAAGCTTTACGAAACATTGAAAAATGGAACCGCGGAGGCTCAAACAAACCCGTTGGCTACTGCGGAATTTATGAAGCTTTACGAAGTTCAGAAGTATGTCAGCATGACCAACCACGGCTGGTCGGGCTTTAATCTCCTCGCCAACCTGAAGCTGTGGGAGCGGTTTCCATCCGACGTGCAGCGCGTAATCGAGCGTAATGCGATGAAGTATGTTCGCTTGCAGCGAGCGGACAACGAGGCATTCAACACCGAATTTCGTACCAAATTGGCCGGGCAAGGCATGACGTTTAACGAGGCGGATACTTCCTCGTTCCGCGCCCGCCTGGCGCCTTACTACGCCCACTGGAAGGAAACAGTTGGGGAGAAGGCCTGGGGCCTGCTTGAAGGGCATGTAGGCAAACTCGCCTGAACATGGAAGATGAAGTCCGCCACCGGTACGAATAGGCAGGGCGGAACGCTACGGACGGTTAGTTTAAATCACTGAGGAGGGTATACGGGGATGAGGAAGAATCTATCTTACGTATTGGGATTCACGCTGGCTTTGGTGTTGATTTCGGCTTTTGCTGTAGCGCAGCAAGCGAACCCTGCGGCCTACCCCGGGCAGCAACCGGGGTGGGAAAAAAATCCCAAAACTTTCTTCATTACGAGCGCGGGCATGGGCAACGGGGGAAATTTGGGCGGGCTGGCAGGAGCTGACAGGTATTGCCAGACCCTGGCCGCCGCGGCGGGATTGGGCAACCATACCTTTCATGCGTATTTGAGCGCGCAGGCCGCGAACGGCCAGCCTGCCGTGAACGCCCGCGACCGCATCGGCACTGGACCCTGGTACAACGTGAAGGGTGTCCTGATTGCGAAAAACCTTTCCGATCTGCATGGGGATACGCTTGACTCCGCACGAAACGGCAATGGCATTGACAAGACGGAGGCGCTTACGGAGAAAGGCGAGGTTGTGAAAGGCTTGGGAGACAGCGTCAATCAGCACGACATGTTGACAGGCTCGAAGCTGGACGGCACGGCATATACCGACAACGAGGACCACACTTGCCACAACTGGACTAGCAGCAGCGACGGCCACGCGCAGCTCGGCCATTCCGATCGCAACGGGTTCACTTCGATCTCCTGGATCTCGGCGCACCCCAGCCGCGACTGCAGCCAGCCAGGTTTGGTATCCACGGGCGGCGCGGGAATGTTCTACTGTTTCGCGATCAATTAACGAGAGTGAGGCTTCGCGGGCAGTTTACCTGAAGTGGTCTTCATGCAGGAGTACGTTGCCATCGGCTAAGGTAGATAGAGCCACTCAGAACGCGAAATCCTTGCGCTTCGTACATGCGCAGCGCTGAGGTGTTCGGAAGCTCGGTTCGCACGATGATATGTTTGGTAAATCTGGAAAGCCATTCGCAACCCGCGCGGACCAGGATGCCTCCCAGGCCTAAGCCTCGCGAGGCTTCTGAAACGGCGATGAGTTCGATGGACCCTACTTGAACCCCGCGCACCTTCTGGAATTTCAAGGCGATGAAGCCCAGGACTTCGTGGTTGTTACGCGCGACAAGGACACGCTTGGCGTGCGAACCCGAACAGCAGTTTCGCGCCCACGCACCATGCAGTCGCTCCGACGCCTCGCTGGGGATTCGCGAATCAATTGTGAATCGTCCATAACGAAAGGCCCTTGCGGAAATCCTAGCCACCTGATCAATTTCTTCCCGTCTTACATCACCTAAGTCGATTCCCACAGGCAGACCCGGCACGGAATCCACGCTTTCATCCTTGCCCAAGGTAACCATGGGTACCAGGACATGGAAGCCGATGTCTTCCAGCGCGGTCAGCCACGGCGCATCGTCTGATGGGATTCGCGCGAAGACACAATCCCCCAGATGGTCAGCATAATGCTTCAGGAAATGAGCTGCGAGACGCGAAGCGATCGCCTTGCGCGAATCCGTGTCATGTCCGCTTGCAAGCAGGGTGAGATTTCGGACCGAAACCGAAAGCATCTCCGAGTCCCAAGTTTTCTCTTCCAAGAGCAAGCCGGCCTTGGTACCTTCGTCGGCTTCCGCGAACAACCCCACGAGGACAGGCGGTTGCAGCGCCCGATTCAAAAGTGATTGGAGGGAACTTACCTCCAGCTCGCGCCCAATTCCGCTGCCCGCCGAATTAAAGTAATTTTGAAGAAGGCTGGGATCACTCCAATCGGCCTGCGTGGCCTGACGAATCAGACACGGCGAGGTGCCCTGGACTCTTCGCGGGTTAGCGGACACGGGCTCCTACGGCCACAGGCTCATACCCGGCGATCTGTTGCCGCCATTCAACATATTTTTGCAAGCCTTCGCGAACCCGGACGCCGGCCTTAAAGCCTAAATCGCGTTCCGCTTTTTCAGTCGAGCACTGGCGATTCTTCACCAGATTCACATCCCGTTCCTGGTAAGCTGGCTGCAAGTCGTATCCCACAAGATCTTTCAGAAACGCAAACACCTGACTCACGCTGGTCGCCACGCCGGTTCCCACATTAAAAAAGTCCGCGGTGACCGTGGATTTCGCAGCCAGGACGTTCGCCCGAGCCACATCTTCCACGTAGGTCATGTCCATGGTCTGGGAGCCATCGCCAAAAATTGTGATCGGCTGGCCTGAAGTCATCAAGTCATACCAGCGGGGAACAATCTGGGCGTAAGCCCCCTTGATATGCTGGCGGGAGCCGTACACATTTCCAGCACGAGTTCGCGCATCAACCGCGGCCGATTCGCGACTATCACTCGAATTGGTTCGCTCATGTGGTCGACTCCATAGGAGCGGAAAGTATCCGGGAGATGAGAAAAAAGGGTAAGGTTCAAAGAAGGGTGAAAAGGTACTAGCGGAAAGGTTGCAGTGAAGTACCAAGGGAAGTACCTAGTGCGGGCCTAAATCATTCTAGTGGGGTTGCATTGTGAACCGCATTCCGGAATTGGAATCGACCATCCGACCGAAATTCCGAGCAGCGATCCGGTTTGAATCACACTCCTTTAACTTTCACCAGCGTGTCGGCACGCCGTTCTGCAGCGGCCACTCGCAGGGCTGTCTTGATTGCCGTATCGGGATTCAACGAGATCGAATCAATCCCTAAGGTTACCAGCCATTCGGCAAATTCTGGAAAATCAGAAGGAGCCTGCCCGCAGATCCCGATGGGCTTGTTTGCTTCCTGCGCGGAGCTGATTGCGTGGGCAATCATTCTACGCACAGCGGCATTATTTTCATCGAAAAGGTGCGCCACGGTCGCCGAGTCGCGGTCAAGGCCCAGCGTAAGCTGTGTCAGGTCGTTCGACCCGATGGAATAGCCGTCGAATACCTTAAGAAACTCATCGGCAAGAATGACATTGGCGGGAATTTCGCACATGGCATAAACTTCCAGGCCGTTTTCGCCTTGACGCAATCCATTTTGGGCCATTTGCGCGATTACTTTCCTACCCTCCTCCACCGTGCGGCAGAAAGGGATCATCACTTTCAGATTTGTTAGCCCCATGTTATTCCGCACGTGCACAAGGGCCGCGCACTCGAGTGCGAAGCCAGGCGAATAACGTGGATCGTAGTAGCGCGACGCGCCGCGGAAACCGATCATGGGATTTTCCTCGTCCGGCTCGAATTCCGCGCCGCCGAGCAATCTCGCGTATTCATTCGTTTTGAAATCGCTGGTCCGGACGATGACCGGCTTGGGATAGAAAGCCGCAGCGATTCTTGCTACGCCTTCGCTGAGGCGCCGAATAAAGAATTGACGTGGATCTTCTCCCGCGATCCGATTGCGGATTTCGTTCACCGCCTTCGGATCTTTCAAGTTTGGAAACTTCGCGAGGGCCATCGGGTGGATGCCAATGTGATTGGTAACGATAAATTCGAGGCGAGCCAGGCCCACGCCCTCGTTCGGAATGGCAGACAGGTGAAACGCCTGGGAAGGATCGCCCACTATCAGCATGACCTTCGTGCGAGTTTTGGGAAGCGTGCTGGCTTCCACATGCTCGATTTCAAACGGCAGGTGCCCGGCGTAGACATGGCCTTCGCTGCCTTCCGAGCAACACACGGTCACGTCCGTTCCCGTGGATAGAACCTGCGTCGCATTGCCCGTCCCTACGATGCAGGGGATCCCAAATTCGCGTGAGACGATGGCCGCGTGCGCCGTACGCCCCCCTTGCTCAGTAACAATTGCGGCGACGCGCCGCATGACAGGTTCCCAGTCGGGATCTGTGTTTTGTGCGACCAGGACTTCTCCTGCTTGGACCTCTTGTAACTTGCTCACATCCGTAACCACATGGGCCCGTCCGGCGCCGATCCTTTCCCCGACGGCCTGTCCTACAACAAGGGGCACTCCTGGTGCAGCTTGCAGGTGATATACCTCGGCAGAAGTCTGGATTCGTTTAGCGGAATGGACGGTTTCCGGGCGAGCCTGCACGATGAATAATTCACCGGTCAAGCCATCCTTGGCCCATTCGATATCCATGGGCTGGGGATGCCCCGCGATTTTTGAATAATGCTGCTCGACCAGGCAGGCCCAGCGCGCAAGCTGCAGGACTTCCGAGTCCGTCAAGGAGTAGTGCGCACGATCCTGCGCTGCGGTCGCCTCACTGCGTGTGGAACGCGTACCGGTGGCGTACGAGAGCCTGACCTCCTTGGAACCGAGACTTCGGCCAACGATGGATTCGTATCCGTCGCGCAAGGTGGGCTTGAAGACCAGCCACTCGTCCGGCGTGACCACACCTTGTACAACCAGTTCTCCCAACCCATACGAGCCGGTGACGGTGACCACATCGCGGAAGCCGGACTCGGTGTCGAGGGTAAAGATCACGCCGGAAGACGCCAAGTCGGACCTCACCATGGGCATGACGCCGACCGAGAGTGCGACTTTAAGTTGGGGAAATCCCTGGCGCGCCCGGTAACTGATGGCGCGGTCGGTGAACAGCGAAGCGAAACACTGGTGCACGGCGCGGAGAAGGGCGTCCTCGCCGCGCACGTTAAGAAACGTCTCCGCGGCGCCGGCAAACGATGCTTCCGGCAGATCCTCTGCGCTTGCTGAGGACCTCACCGCCATCTCGGTCTCGCGCCCGATCCGCGCGATTAGCGCCTGGTAGGCATCGCGGATCGCGGATTGGAGAACGCCGGGGATGGGAGTCTGTAGAATCTGAGTGCGGGCCTCGTGCCCTTTCGCTGCAAGCTGTTCCAGATTTTCAGGATCAAGAACAGAGAAAAGGTTCTCGAGATTCGCCCGCAAATTCTGCTCTTCAAGCAGCCTCCAATAGGCATCGGTGGTGATGGCAAACCCGTCCAGGACGCCAACCCCTTGGGGTTTCAACGCGCTGAACATTTCACCAAGGGATGCATTCTTTCCCCCCACGCGAGCTACGTCTCCCATGCGAATCTCAGAAAAATCGGCGATATAGTTTGATTTCATGATAACTCCTCGGCTTCCAGGGCCCCGGATTCCCGAATGACTTCAACAGAACAACGTGCGTGTATCGCAACCGATTCGGAAACGCTCCCTAACGTGATCCTGTCGATCCCGTGGTATCCGTGCGAACCGACTACGATCAGGTCCGCGTCCCAATCTTCCGCCTGATCCAGGATGACTTCTCTTGCGTCGCCTATTGGCAGAAATTGGCTCGCGTCAACCGTAAGGGGCGTTCCTGCCAGAATATGCTGCGCGCGAGCCACGGCTTCCTCGGCCTTACCCCGAGCTTGCATCTCCATAGCGCCAACAATGTCTCGAGTCCGATGGGCCGAAGCAAGAAGCGGCGAGATCATTTCAATAGCGGAGGTAACAACTGGAATAACGCTGATCACTCGAACCCGGCTGCCGATGAGCCAGGGTCGCTCGGCGACAGACTTCACGGCAGCCATCGCGCAATCAGAACCGTCAGTGGCCATCAGGATTTTCTTCGCAGAAGCGGGTGTCGCCGGGTTCCGAGCAGACCTCCGCACAATTTCAACCGAGCAAGGTGACTTGCGAAGCGCGGCTTGCGCGACGCTGCCGAGCAGAAAGCGCACCAGACCACTGGCTCCGTGTGAACCGACCAGGACAAGATCGGCGCCCCATTGTTTCGCATACTCTGGAACGGCGACCCGCGGCTGCCCATCGAAAACCTTCGTAGTGGTCTTCACCCCTGCACTGTCGAGCTTGGCGGACGCAGCTTTGACCAATGATTCCGCCGTTTGCGTGAGAATCTCGATCAGAGATGCACTGCCGGGAATCGGTGGCCTTTCGATAATGTGAAGGACGCACGCGGTTGTGCCAGAAGGCCATGGCCTCCTGACAATTTCCTCCAGCACTTGCTGCGAGGTCGGCGAGGAATCGATGGCGACCAAGAGTTTCATTGTCTTCAACATGGAGCTGCCCTGCTCGTTGCGGCTGAACACGCGTATGAAAATTGCCGCTTCGATGGCTCGCGGGATTCATTCGAATCCGCGCAACTTCAGAATATGTGTTTCGCATTGCTCGTTACTGTGACCTGAGTCACATGGGCGGAGCCCGGCGGAAATTTATTGGTTGCAGTGAGTTTAAATATCGAAAGGAACCGGCTGCCTGATATCGCGTCGACAAGACAGTTAGACTCGGGCAGTTCGTAAGCGGAACAAGGCGAGGATAAATATGGCGGGCAAGCCTGTAAGCCGGATTCTGTTCAGCACGCTGGCATTGACGCCTGCGCGCCGCAGTGATCATTCCTCTAGGTCCGGATTCGCACCCGGACTCCAGCAGCCTACCCGAGGGTCATAACGAGCTGGGCCAGCTCTCCCCTCCTATTTGGCCTTGCACCACGCGGGGTTTGCCGTGCCATCCCGATTACTCGGGACGCGGTGGGCTCTTACCCCACCGTTTCACCCTTACCTTGCGTTCCCACCTGCAACAGCCCACTCGCGTGAGCCGTTCTCAGACCTGCTGAAGGTTTTCCTCCAGCCGGCCACCGAGGTGATTCGCACCGGCGGTTTATTTTCTGTGGCACTGTCCGTGACCGAATCCTCGAAGCTCGCTTGCGCTCGCCACGATGATGTCGGCCCCCTGGCGTTACCAGGCGCGTTGCCCAACGGTGTCCGGACTTTCCTCCCGGCCTGCCTTCTTGCGAAGGCCTGCCCAGCGATCACCCGGCTCGCCCGCCGTTTTTTATTATATCGTGCATCGACGATTAGCACTAGGGACGCGGGTTTCGTGTTGTGACTCAATTTGAAATGTGCCCGTTCCGTCCCGAAAAAACACGGGACGTAACGGCCTCTACGAAAGCCGACCGGCATTGTTGGCAGCAGGTTTTGTAGAGGCCGCCCGTTTTCGGGGCGGGCATCTGTTTATCTCTCGTGGATTAAATTGAGCAGCCATTTGGTCTCGCACCTAAACAGGATTCGGGTGCAAGCTTCATGTGGAGCTTGCACCCGAAATGACTCAGCTACGCAGCGGTCAAAACCTCTTGCTAATTCGCCCCGGCTGCCGAAACGCTTAGCGGCTTCGCACCGTAAACTGTGATCTCGACGCGACGGCTCTCTTCACGAGCCTTCTTACCCTTGCCTTCGTCGATCAGCTTTTGTTCCCCAAGACCTACCATGTGAATTCGATAGACGGGGATATCGTGGCTGCCCACGAGATAGGAAATCACTTGATTCGCCCGCTCACGGCTCAGTTGATCGTTGTAGGCCGCGCTTCCGGTTTGGTCCGTGAACCCTTCGATGGTGATGAAATAGCGCTGCTGCGACCCGATTTCCGTGGCGACTTCATCGAGCTTTGCTTTTTCGTCCTTCGTGAGCGTGTCCTTGTTCACTGCAAAGTGGACCACGGTGGTGTTGACCGGCTTGTAATCGTCAATGTTTGCCACTACAGTGCGCAGATCCATACGCAGGTCGCCTACGTCCTTGGCATTTTGGTTCGATTTCGACATCGCCCCTCTGGAAGTGTCATCGGCCGTCTTGGCGATCTCGCTGGTGGCGTCGAGCTTCTTCTCGTCCTCATCGACGACCTGGTTCGTCTTATTGATGTCCGAAACTTGCGCCGAATCGCGCTTCTGAGAATTCTCATCGACCTCTTGTACCTTCTGGTCGATGGGTTGAATGCTGTTGCGAACATATCCCTTCGTCGCGCAGCCTGCGATGAGCAGTGAGCCTACGATCAGAGCGACTGTCGCGGATGAACTTGCCTTACTCATTTTGCAATTTCCCCCTAGTTTTCAGTCCTGGGCTCGTGTTAACACGCGCCCAGTCAACTCCATACCCGGAGTTCGTGTACTCATAGGGCACGTTGCGGACCATATTTAAACCATCCGCAATCGACGGGTAACCCCATTATTTTTATTTAATTATGGCGGTATGGCCAAGTTTGCGTAGTTTCAGCGGACGTGTGAAATGCGCAATTTTTACACGACCGTCAAAGCCATGACACAGGGGAACAGCCATGATCGTTGCGATCAATCGCGAAACAAAGTTCGGATTCTAAAACAGTGATCGTCGAGGCAAGTTGTCAGGAGGAGATTTCGAGCCCCGCGTCGCAGGCGCGTTCAGATCCTACTTGCCGCGCCCGCCCTTGGATTTCGCTGAGACCTCAACAGGCGGAATAACCAGTTTCCCCGCCAACAATTTGTCGAAATCATCTTCATTGAGCGTGGTCACGCCAAGAGACCGGGCTTTATCATATTTGGAACCGGGGTCAGCGCCGACGACCACGAAATCTGTCAGTTTACTCACGGACCCGATAACCTTGCCGCCGTGGCGAGTAACTTCCGCGCCAGCCTCGTCCCGCGAACGTCGCGCCAGCCCGCCTGTGAAGGCAAAGGTTTTGCCCGCGAGACGTGTATCCAAGGGCGCCTCGCGTTTCTCGGTCATTTTCAGGCCTTCGTCCTTGAGGCGCTTGATAATTTTTTGGTTGGCAGGCTCGGAGAAAAAGTCGGCGATGCTTTGCGCGACTTTCGGACCGACCTCCGTTACTTCTACAAGTTCCTCCAGATTCGCTTTGGCAAGCTTCATCAAGTCGCCGAAATGGTCGGCGAGCAGTTGCCCGGTGCGTTCGCCTACAAATCGCATCCCCAGCGCGTAAATCAGGCGAGCGAGACTGTTATTTTTGCTGGCCGCAATTTCATCGAGTAAATTCTGCGCCGATTTTTCAGCCATGCGTTCAAGCGCAGCCACTTCTTTCAGTTTCAATTCGTACAAATCCGCAAAATCCTTCACCAAACCTTTGTCGACCAGCTGATCGACAATCTTTTCGCCCAGCCCATCGATGTTCATTGCGTGGCGGCCAGCGTAATGCAGCAGCGATTCTTTGCGCTTGACCGGGCAGCTTGCATTGATGCAACGATAGGCGACCTCTTCGGGATCTTTGTGAATCCTGCTGTGGCATTCCGGGCATCGTTCGGGAACGACGATCTCGCGGCGCGGCTTCCCTTCCTTAACTACCTTGATGATGTGCGGGATGACTTCACCGGCGCGCTCGACAATCACCGTGTCGCCAATGCGCAATCCCAAGCGCTCGATTTCATCCATATTGTGGAGTGTTGACCGGCTGACTGTGACGCCGCCGACCTCCACCGGTTCGAGCAAGGCCACCGGTGTGAGCGTCCCCGTGCGGCCTACCTGAAATAGGACGTCGTTCACGACCGTGGTTTCCTGCCGCGCCGGATACTTGTAAGCGACAGCCCAGCGAGGAGCCTTGGCCGTAAAACCCAATTCCTGCTGCTGCGCAATTTCGTTCACCTTGATGACGATCCCGTCGATCTCATACGGCAGTTTCTCGCGCTTGCCTTCCCAATCATTAATAAATTTCTTCACCGCATCGATCGAATGATGCACGCGCCAGGCAGGAGAAACCTTGAAATGCATATTTTGCAGCGCTTCGAGCGCTTCCGAATGCAGGCGCATGGGCTCGCGCCCTCCCGCCAGCAGGTAGTAGGCGTAGAAATCGAGTTGGCGCGATGCCGTAATCTCCGGATCGAGCACTCGCACCGAACCTGCGGCGACATTGCGCGGGTTGGCGTACCGCTTGCCTCCCTGCTCCTCCTGCCTTTCATTGAGGGCTTCAAAAGCGCGCAAGGGCATGATGATTTCTCCGCGCACCTCGAAATCATGCGCCAGGCGCACTTTTTTTAGGTCCAACGGATCGACGCGCAACGGAATCGAGCGGATGGTACGCACGTTCGGGGTCACGTCTTCGCCGGTCGTACCGTCACCGCGGGTGACTCCGCGCACCAGCGTGCCGTTTTCATAAAGCAGCGAAATGCTCAGACCATCGAATTTGTGTTCCGTGACGTAATCGATGCGGTCGCGCCCGATGAGTTCCCGCACACGACGGTCAAACTCCTCGAGTTCCTCCATCGAATACGTATTGTCGAGACTCATCATTGCCGGAGAGTGCTGGCGGGTCTCGAAGCCCTTGCGCGGCGTGCCTCCCACTCGTTGCGTAGGAGAATCCGGCGTGACCAGTTCCGGATGCGCGGCTTCGAGCTGCTTGAGTTCCTCCATCATCCGGTCAAACTTGACGTCGGAGATTTCCGGTTCGTCGAGCACGAAATAGAGATATTCGTGCCGGCGAAGCTCATCCCGGAGCTTTTCGATCTGCTTTGCTGTTGACGTACTCTTCACCATTCGTCCTTGGCGAAACGATTTGAAACGGGGTTTAGTATACAATGCGAGTCCCGGCCTCGGAACTGGATGACCATGAGCAGTTTGGTTGCGAACACAGTCTTGCGTGAAGGTGGAGCGAACCTCGTGTCTACGGAAGTCCGAGATGCCGTCCTGATCTTCAATCCCCAGGCTGGTGGCGGCCGCAAGATGCACCAGCTTGACGACGCGCGCCGCATTTTTCGCAAGGCCGGCATCGAAACGGAACTGCAGAACACTACCGCTCCCACTGAGGCGACGTTGCTCGCGCAACAGGCTGTCGAGCAATCGCGACAGCTCGTGATCGTCTGCGGAGGCGACGGCACCGTAAATGAAGCGGTGAACGGGCTTGCGTGCAGCCAGGTTCCTCTGGCGGTCCTGCCGGCGGGAACAGCTAACGTTCTTGCGAAAGAGCTGTCGCTGCCTTGGAATCTCCCCCGCGCCGCGGAGCGCATCGTCGGGGCGGAGTTTCGCCGCATCGCTCTGGGCCTGGCGACCCCGGAAAAATCAAGTGGTGACCCGCGCTACTTCCTCAGCGTGGCTGGAGCGGGCCCGGACGGAAAACTTGTCGCGGCCGTGCGTCCGGAAATCAAACTTCGCGCGGGAATCTTGGCCTACTGGCAGGAAGGCTTTCGCCAATTGACGCGCTACGATTTTCCGCGCTTCCGCGTCACGACGGGCGACCGGGCTATCGACGCCACGCTGGTCATCGTGGGCCGAACGAAACATTACGGCGGGCCGTTCAAGATCACCACGGAAGCCGACCTTCTTCGGCCGGAATTCGAGCTCGCGCTCGTGACCACGCGAAGCGCCTGGCGTTACATTGCCTACCTGCCATTGATCTGGGCTGGGCAATTGCGGCGTGCGCGGTACATGAAGTTCTGCAAGGCCACTTCCCTGCAGTGTACCGCTATCGATTCCTCGCCCATTCTGATTCAAGTGGATGGTGAACCGGCCGGGAGTCTTCCCGCAGAATTTCGCATTGTCCCCGACGCTCTCACCCTCGCCGTCCCAAAACCGTTGTAAGATTCGCGCGGCTCCCCCTGATGGAACCCGTCACCAACACGCTTACGGCGATCGCTCTTGGACGCGCGGGCCTGAACAAAGTCACGCGCATGGCCACTCCGATGCTAGTTGTTTCCGGCTTGCTTGCCGATGTCGACTGGGTCACACGTTTGGGAGGGGCGAGATTATTTCTACTTGGCCATCGCACGGCGACGCACTCCTTGCCTGGCACGGTTGTCCTGGTTGCGGTGGTCGCCGCCGGGTTCTGGCTCGCAGGGCGCAAATATCCGAAGCTCGCCGTCAATATATTTCAGGCCATACTAATTTGCACCGTTGGAGCTGGAATGCATTTGCTGCTGGACATGCTGAACAGCGACGGCATAAAGCTGCTGTGGCCGTTCAGTCCGCGATGGTACGGCTGGGATCTGGCGAATTCCGTGGACGCCTGGATTATTTTCTTCTTGCTGTGCGGCCTGCTGACCCCGGAGCTGTTTCGTCTTGTACTTGAGGAAATCGGATCGAAGCCAAAAAAAAGCGGACGTCAGCGTGGCGCGATTGTGGGTCTGATTCTCGTCGTGCTGTTTATCGCCGGGCGAGCCTTTGCGCACCAGCGCGCCATGGCGCTGCTCGATTCCCGCGAATATCGCCGGCAGGTCCCTCTCGAAGTCGCCGCTTTCCCGCATCCGTCGAATCCGCTGTTCTGGTCCGGAGTCGCTGAAACCGACAACGCTCTAATAACCGTGGAAGTGCCGCTCGGACCACTGGCCGTTTTTGATCCGGACCTCGGGGAAGTCTATTTCAAGCCGGAACCATCGATCACGCTGACGAATGCCTTGAACAGCCCAACCGCCATGGATTTCTTGAGCTACGCACGATTCCCGCTCGCCCACGTCGAGCCACAAGGCCGCGGCTTCGAAGTCCGTTTGCGCGACATGCGCTTCGGATCCAATCGTCCTGGCGAGCGCGGCATCATCGCCATCATCAACCTGAACGCGGAGAGCCTGGTCATCGGTGAGCGACTTGAATTTGATCGCTCTCCATATCCTGAACGGTGAATTTCTTCCGGACGGCCATCCGATCCTCGTGCTGGTTTACGTGACGCGTGACGTCCGAAACGCGATGCGCGATGCGAGATAGAGTGCAAGGACCACGCTCAAGGCAATCCCGGAAACCTCCAGCTTGTGCGTAAGAAGAAACTGACTTGCCTGATCGCCGTACTTTACCGCTAAAAAGCCTTCACCAAAAAATCGAATTCCGCGCGCCACGATGAGCCCGAGGACAAACGTGCGCACCGGCATCTCCAGTGCTCCCGCCGCGATCACAAAAACCTTAAAGGGGTTCGGCGGTGGTAAAAGCGCAGTGACCACGATACTCACAAACCCATTCCGCTTGAGCCACAAGCGAATTTTCTCCGCGCGCGCCCCTGCGTGTTTGTGAAACATGGCCTCTCCTCCTTTTCGCGCGAGGTAGTACAGGAGCACGCAGCCCCCGACGGAGCCCAGAGTCGCCATCGCGGCGTAATACAGCATGCGCGCGGGATAGCGAATCGAAAGGTCGATCAGGAGCAGATCGTTAATGACCGGAAACGTAAGAACGGAAGAATCTAGGAACGCGATCAGAAAAAGGCCCAAGCCGCCCGTAGCGGCGACAATGCCTTGGAGCCAATGTGGCAAATGAATCTGCTGTGTTGGTGATTCCATAAGGAGCGGTCGAAGATTCTGAATTGTATCAGAGATGGTCGGAGCGTTTTACGAAGCAATCGTTCCGTAGTCGTCGGTCTGTAAAGTGATGTGCCCTCAGGAGGTTGACGATTAGTACCGACCGAAGATATTTGTCCGGTTGGCCGCGATTAGACCCGATAGAATTTAATGAGTTATGGAGATCCCATGAGCGAAACCACCGACAAGAAAGACCCGATCCTTGCCCGGATTGAACGGCTGGAACGGCAAAACAGTAGACTGAAACGCGGCGCGCTGGCTTGTTTGGTCGCCATCATGTCCGTTGGATTGATGGGGCAAACACAACGCAAGACTACGCGCCCTGCTGCTTCAGCTCCCGCGGCTGCACCGGTCCTGCCAAAGAATATTGAGGCCGAGAGTTTCATTTTAAAGGACGCCAACGGACACGTGCGTGCGGAGCTTTCCATGGGCGGGACTGGACCGAGCTTCAAGCTTCGCGATCTGAGCGGCACGGCATTGGTTACGCTGTCACTGAATGATGACGCCCCCGCCGGCCCGTTTCTATTGCTGTCCGACCCGCAGCACCACGCTGGGCTCTCGATGAGCATCCTTCAAGGTGCTGGCTCCCAACTGACATTAACCGGCGAGCGCGCAGACATACAAGCCCACATCGGTGTCACGCCTGACGGAACGAGCCTGGCGCTATCCGATCAAGACGGTTTCACGACAAACATCGGCAGCGGTGTACAAGCGGGCAAGGGCGGGCAAGTAAAGAAGACTTCCGCGGCCTCCATCACGCTCTTCAATAAGGACAGAAAAGTGCTTTGGTCTCAGCCGTAATCGTATACGCACTGAAACGGTCAGCGTGAAGTGCGGCCACACACAGTTTGAATTTGCGTTTACGCGTACCCAAACAGGGTCATGAAACCAAAGTCCATGTGCAATTGCTGGTGGCAGTGGAACAACGTGAGGCCGGGATTGTCGGCGACAAAATCTATCTCCATTTCCTGGTACCCGCCAACCATCACAACATCTTTCATAATTCCCGAAAGTGGTTTGCCCCCAAGTTTGGTCAATTCGAAACTGTGCCGATGAAGATGGACGGGATGAATGTCGTCGCTGGCGTTGCGCATGCGTAGGCGATAACGCCTTCCCTGGCGCAGGTGGTAAGGCGCCGTCATGGCGTCGTTCGAAAACACCTTGTCATTGATCGACCAGGAGTTGAATCCGCCATCGGCGGCATTCCGCTTGGCAAAAGTCATTTCAATCACTTCATCAGGCTCGGGAGCGACTCCGGTCGTCTTCGCGAAGCGCGCATAGTTCCAGTGAAACGGCTTCGGCGGAGTCCAGACCGGCGTTCCCTTCTGCCCCGCATACTCCACAACGATGCCCATGCCGTGGCCGCGATCGTCATCCGCGAGATCGCCCAAGGTCCACACGCCGGGGTGATTCATCTCCACGATGGCTGAAATGCGCTCTGCCGTTCCCAGCCAGAGCACCGGCACTTCCGTGGGGGTTGGGACTTCATTCCCGTCCAGCGCGACGACCTTGAAGGAGTGTCCGGGCAATGCCAGGCTGCGAATCTCTGTCGCGCTGCCGTTGAGCACATGGAACAGCACGCGCTCGCCTTGCTTCACGCGCACAGGGTCGCCATGTCCTAACATGCGCCCGTTAATCGTGAAATAGCGATAGCCCACTTCATAGCCATGCGGCATGCCCTTGGCCAGTGACGCCTTCATCGCGGACTCGCCCGTTGCTTCGAGTTCCTTGACGCGCGTGGCGGGGGCCAGAAAATCCATGTCCATGTCGCCGCCCTGGCTCAACATGGGCTCGAATTCCTTGAGCACAAGAAAAACTTCCCGGTCGTAGCTGCCGGGCTCGCGCTTGGGTTCAATGTACACCGGCCCGACCTGGCCGCTGTATTGTCCGGCATGCAGATCGGCACCCGCGCGATTGTGCGTGTGATAGAAGCGGAAACCCGCCGGGCGGGGCGTGAACGCGATGCGGCGCATTCCGTGCGCAGGAATGAAGGGCGTCCCTTCCTCCGCTGCGCCGTCCACATCCGTAGAAACAAATTGTCCGTGCCAATGAAGCTGTTCCGGAGTGTCCGTGTCATTGTGCACTTCGACGGTCACCAGTTGCCCTTCTTTGAAGCGCAGCAAGGGCCCAGGAAATTTGCCGTTGTAACAAGTCGCGGAGACGATGCGTTTGGGTGCGATCTCGATGGGACTTGCGCCGATGCGCAAGGTATAGTCGGCGGGAGTTGTTCCGGACTGCGCAAAAACCGATTCGAGAGAATTTCCCAATCCCGTTAGCCCAGCGGCCGCAGCCACGCCACCGAACTTCATGAAATCCCGCCGGGATTTGCGATATTTGCTCACGGTCTACTGGCCAATCATAATGTGAGTGCATGAAGTTGTGCAACGTCGGATCGGATGACGTGTTGAAGCGCGCTGACATCCGTCGTATGCTGAGATTACCGAGTGATCCTAAAGGAGAAACTAGGAATGAAACGATCAATTTTGATGGCAATGGTCTGTTTGGCAGTGCCGATGTGCGCGCCGGCGCAGGACTCGGCGGCGAACCCTTTGACTGCAACCGTCCGCAGGACGCTCGCGGAGTACTCCAAGGATCTGGTGGCTGCCGCGGAGGAAATGCCTGCCGAAAAGTACAGTTACGCACCAACCAAGGAACAAATGACGTTCGGGAAGTCCATCGCGCACCTGGCGGAAGTGAATAACTTCGTGTGCGCGAGCGTTGCCGACATGCCGGTGCCAGCGGGACCCAAGATCACCGAGGCGGATTCCAAGGACAAACTGGTCGCGGCGCTCAGAGCATCAATGGACTTTTGTACTCAGGCGTATTCCAAGCTTACTGACGCCAAACTTGCGGAAACCGTCCCGTTTTATGGCGGGCGAAAAATAACCCGGCTGGGGGCTGCCTTGGAGGTCAACAACGATCTGATCGACCATTACGCCGCACTCGCAGTCTACCTGCGCCTGAATGGGTTGCTGCCGCCCACGGCGCAGAAGAAGCAGTAAATGAAGAACTTAGCTAGGGCGTCAGGATACGTAATTTCGCAAGGTCTCCGAGTTGTGTTGTCCATAGGTGTCGAACGGTTTGACCCTCCCGCCCCAGCATGTTATAAAAGCTAGCTTTGTGCAGCCCCGGATGCGCGGTTTGGGTGTCCTTGACCGAGTCGAAGTGCAATCTCCGGGGTAATGCGAAGCGCTTCTGTCCTTTTGTGAAGTGGCAGCCTGTAGGAAATCCGGTCAGCCATTCATCAATTTCGCTCTGAGCCATGAAATTCAGGGTGGAGGGTGTGCCGGAAATTGAAGTAAGCGGGTACGGGGCCCTACTTTTATGCTGGACGTGCCGGTCGGACCGGGACATGGGGCCCGCCGAAAGATTGACAATTTATCCTGATTTGGTTCATTCAACGGAGGAATACTGATGCGCACCTGGCTCGCGGGCATAAGCCCGCTTCGACGCCGATTTGCGAAATTTAGTGCAGTAGGAATGGTCCTGGCCCTTTGGAGCGCTACTACGGCCATGGCGCAGGAAAACGCCGGAGGTGAGGCGGGACTGAAACTGCCCGACCTGTCGCAGGTTTCCTTCCTGGGGATGGATGGCCACAAATTACTTACCTTCGGGCTCCTGTTTTGCGTATTTGGCCTGATCTTCGGGATGGTGATTTATAACCAGTTGAAGAACATGCCGGTCCACCGCTCGATGCGAGAAGTTTCCGAGCTGATCTATGAGACCTGCAAGACGTACCTCTTCACGCAGGGGAAATTCCTGCTTTTCCTGTGGGTCTTTATCGCTGTTGTCATCATTCTATATTTCGGCGTGTTGTCTCCAGTCCCGAATAAGCCGATCAGCACCACGCTGCCGATCATCCTGCTCTTCAGCTTGATTGGGATCGCGGGAAGCTATGGGGTCGCCTGGTTTGGCATTCGCGTGAACACTTTTGCCAATTCACGGACGGCGTTTGCGGGGCTGCGCGGCAAGCCGTATCCCATTTATAAGATTCCGCTCGAGGCCGGGATGAGCATTGGCATGATGCTGATCAGCGTGGAATTGCTGATGATGCTGTTCATCCTGCTCTTCATCCCCGGTGACTATGCGGGACCTTGCTTTATCGGATTCGCCATCGGCGAATCGTTGGGCGCGGCGGCTTTGCGTATCGCTGGCGGCATCTTCACTAAGATCGCGGATATCGGCTCCGACCTGATGAAGATCGTGTTCAAGATCAAGGAAGACGACGCGCGCAATCCGGGCGTGATCGCGGACTGCACCGGAGACAACGCTGGAGATTCGGTGGGCCCGAGCGCCGACGGCTTTGAAACCTACGGGGTAACCGGCGTCGCGCTGATTACGTTCATCCTGCTGGGCGTCAAGGACCCGAAAGTCCAGGTCCAGTTGCTAGTGTGGATTTTCGTGATGCGCATCGCCATGCTGGTATCCAGCGCTGCGGCGTATTTCATTAACAGTGCGATCGCCAAAACAAGATTTGGCACCGTCGACAAGATGAACTTCGAGACGCCGCTTACGTGGCTGGTCTGGCTGACTTCCATCATCTCCATCTTGATGACCTATGCCATCTCCGCCGTGATTGTTCCAGTCCTCGGAGATGACTCGACGCAATGGTGGAAGCTGGCGTCGATTATCTCGTGCGGAACTCTTGCCGGTGCCGTCATTCCGGAGCTGGTGAAATCATTCACGTCGACCGAGTCCAGGCACGTCAAGGAAGTTGTAATTTCAGCGGAAGAAGGCGGCGCATCGCTGGGCATTCTGTCTGGTTTCGTGGCCGGAAATTTCTCGGCTTATTATCTTGGGCTCGCGATGGTGTTCCTGATGTCCATCAGCTATCTCTTGGCTCGCATGGGCCTGGGAGCGCTGATGATCGCGGCGCCTGTTTTCGCCTTCGGACTTGTGGCTTTCGGCTTCCTGGGTATGGGGCCGGTAACGATTGCGGTGGACTCTTACGGTCCGGTCACGGACAACGCTCAGTCCGTCTATGAACTTTCCTTGATCGAACAAATCCCGGGCATCAAAGAGGAATTGAATAAGGATTTCGGCTTTGATGCCAACTTCGAGCGCGCCAAGGATTTGCTCGAAGAGAACGACGGCGCGGGCAATACGTTCAAAGCCACGGCCAAGCCGGTCCTGATCGGCACGGCCGTAGTGGGCGCTACCACGATGATTTTCTCGATCATCATGCTTTTGACGAACGGCCTTACAGCGAACGTCGAGAAGCTTTCCCTGTTGTACGCACCCTTTGTGCTCGGCCTGATCACTGGCGGCGCAATGATCTACTGGTTCACGGGAGCTTCGACGCAGGCCGTCACCACCGGCGCGTACCGGGCCGTCGAGTACATCAAGGCCAATATCAAGCTCGATGGCGTCGAAAAAGCTTCGATCGAAGACAGCAAGAAGGTCGTGGAAATTTGCACCAAGTACGCGCAGAAGGGCATGCTCAACATCTTCATCGCGGTATTCTTCGCCGCACTGTCTTTCTCGTTTCTCGAACCGTTCTTCTTCATCGGCTACCTGATCTCGATCGCCATCTTCGGTCTCTATCAGGCGATCTTTATGGCCAACGCCGGCGGCGCGTGGGACAACGCCAAGAAAATCGTGGAAGTGGAAATGAAGCAAAAGGGGACGCCGCTGCACGACGCAACCGTCATCGGAGATACGGTGGGCGATCCGTTCAAGGACACTTCGTCAGTGGCGTTAAACCCTGTAATCAAATTCACTACGCTGTTCGGCCTGCTGGCGGTCGAGCTGGCGGTGAAGCTGACCGCGGAATCAGGCAGCAACCTGACGCATCTGCTTTCAGCGGTATTCTTCGCGGTGTCATTCGTATTTGTGTACCGGTCCTTCTACGGGATGCGAATTCGGCAGCAGAATTAGTCCATCTCGATAGGAAACAGTTCGCCTCCGCAAGAGCGGGAAACGGGACAGGCCCTTGGGCCTGTCCCGTTTTCAATTTGGGATTCACAATCTGCCCGCAGACAAATACCCCCCTTGAGGAGTATTACTATCAGTGGGTCGCAGCATTTCCGGAATGACCATTTGTTTGCGTGATGGCGTTCTAACCCAGTGGAGAGCTCTTCATGGATTCTGAAATCTGGTTGGGTACGGTAGAAATCAATGTTGCCAGTTCTGAATCGCCCGATGCCATGAAGCGGGCGTTTACGGTGATCACGACTTGGGCCAGCAGCTATGATGAGTTTGCGAGGAAGTGCAGGCAGATGCTGGAAAGCCGCGGATGGAAACTACTGAGCGTGGAACGGGCTTCCCCCGTGCCCGATGACCGTATCTTCAGCAATGACGTTGAAGATATGCTGGAGAGAACCAGAGAAAATCGCGAGGCAATCATCTTTGGAACATTCCATTCCTACATGAGATGAGGAGGGGCCCAATGAATGACGCCGAGGCGTTGCAATTTGCGCGCAGGCATGTCGAGACGTGGAACTCGCACAACCTCGATGCCATCGTGGCGCTTTACGCCGAATCCGTTGAGTTGGTGTCGCCGGTGGCCAAAGCCCTTCGCGGCTCAGCGGAGATGCGCGGCCTCGAGGACCTACGAGAATACTTTGCCCAAGGACTTAAAAAGTATCCGGATCTGCGATTCGATCTAGTCCACACATTCCTATGCGAGTCGAGCGTGACAACTGTCTATTATGGTCCGGTGGGCAATCTGGTCGCTGAGGTCATGCTCCTGGGTAAAGACGGTAAAATTGAGCGCGTGCACGCGCACTATCTTTGCGCGCCGGCTGACAAGTGTGCCAGCTGAACCGCAGGCTTGAAGGCGTACCGAGAATTAAACAGCGCACCTTTCCTGCGCAAGGATCTGAAAAACCAGCTTCGCAGTGAAGTCAAAACATGACCATAAAACAAGGAAGTGGGTTCGCCATGAATCGAAGAACATTCGTCAAGCAAGGCGGATTGGCCGGCACAGCACTAGTCGGCACGTTCCTTGGGTTTGGCCATGCTTGGGCTCAAGGTGAAACGCCCCCTCTTCCGCGGCTGATCGATACGCCGTCACTCACGATCGCCTACGAAGAATATGGTAACAGCGCGGGGTTCCCCGTCGTCCTCCTGCATGGCTTTCCGGATGACGTTCGGGCCTGGGACGAAGTTGCGCCTCCACTCGTCAGGGCGGGCTACCGCGTTTTTGTGCCATACCTGCGTGGTTACGGCCCCACTCGCTTCCGGGATGCGGCGGCTCCGCGAATGGCAGAGCAGGCGGCCATCGGCCAGGATCTGATCGACTTCGCCGACGCGCTTCGCATCGAGAGATTTGCGGTCGCCGGTTACGATTGGGGCGGGCGCGCCGCCAATGTCGCCGCTGCCCTACATCCGGAGCGAGTGCGTGCCGCCGTCCTCATCGGCGGCAATACGATACAAAACACGATTGCCCCTCCCGCGCCGGCAGACCCGGAATCAGAGCGCGCTCTTTGGTATCAATGGTATTTCAATACTGAACGCGGGCGGGCTGGACTCGCCGCGAACAGGCGCGGCATCTGCCGTTTGTTGTGGGAAACATGGTCGCCTGGCTGGCACTTCACCGACGAAACGTTTAACCGGACGGCAATTTCGTTCGACAACCCTGATTTTGTGGATGTTGTGATCCACTCGTACCGCCATCGACTTGGAAATGCACCCGGTGAACCACGCTTTCTTGCGGTAGAGGAGCAATTGGCCAAGCAACCGAAAGTTCAGATTCCATCGATCGTTCTGTACGGCGCGAACGACGGCGTTCGTAAGCCTCCGGATTCCGCTGTCGATAGGGCATCTTTCACCGCGCTGGTGGCGCGCGAGGTGATTCCGGGCGCGGGCCATTTCCTGCCGCGAGAAAAACCAGACGTCGTGTCATCTGCACTACTGAAACTCCTTGCAAGTGCACCGTAGGTGTTGCACGATTTATGACCAATCTTCCTAGGGGAAGCCCAAGATCGAGCGGACCGGCTGCCGGGCACTCTTAATTCTTAAACTTGCGATGGCGCTTTAGAAACTTCTTCATTGGACACTGATTCGTAGCGAAAGGGACTCAACTTACTCTTCCGTTCCCGCAGGGGGGCCATCGGGTTATAATCAGGCGCAATCACTGGAGGCGTCCATGAATCCAAAGAAAACGGATCGCAGACGATTTCTGAAAAGTGGCGCAGCGTTGGCTGGCCTGGCCGTTGGAGCTTCGACGGGCGCGGGCCCGCTTGCTGCTGAGCCCGCTCCGGAGCGCATTGACGACCTGCACCTTTACGGCGAGCGCTCGCATTTCGTGAACTCGGTGCGCAACGGCAGCATCAACAACCCGGAGCGGCGCCTCGAGAATGAGCCGCAAGCGTTCGGCATGAAGACTCCGTTGCAGGATTCGGTGGGGATGCTTACGCCGACGCCTCTGCACTTCATTGTCTCGCACGGTTTCGAGCCGCCCGACATCGATCCGCGAGAGCACCGCCTGATGATTCACGGCATGGTTGACCACCCCTTGATTTTCACTGTAGACGAAATCAAACGCCTGCCTTCCGTGTCGCGATTTCATTTTATCGAATGCCACGGGAACAGCAGCACGGCCGGAGGCGGCGGAGCCAGCCGCCTTGCGCCGGAAGCGACGCCGCAGGATACACACGGGTTCACCAGCTGCAGCCAGTGGACCGGCGTGCCGCTTTCCCTGTTGCTGAAAGAGGCTGGCGTGCAAAAAGGAGCGACCTGGATCATCGCCGAGGGAGCGGATGTCAATCATCACTCTAAAAGCATACCGCTCGCGAAAGGCATGGAAGACGCCCTGGTAGCCTACGGCCAGAATGGCGAGCCCGTGCGGCCGGAACAAGGGTTTCCCTTGCGGCTGGTCGCTCCCGGCTGGCAAGGGATCAACAACGTCAAATGGCTGAGGCGTATCGACCTCGTCGATGAGCCTTACATGGCCATGATGGAAACCACGAAATACCCCACCCTGAAGCTGGATGGAAAGTCGCGCTGGTTCGAACTCCAATTGGGACCAAAATCCGTCATTACGCGTCCCGCCGGCGGACAGCGCCTGCCCGTCAATGGGTACTATGAGATCACGGGCCTCGCATGGTCGGGAGGAGGCGCCATTCGCCGGGTGGAAGTCTCAACCGATGGCGGTCGGACGTGGAAAGACGCGCAACTCCAGGACCCCGTAGCTCGCAAGGCGCACACTCGATTTACGATTCCATGGAATTGGAATGGTGAGGAGGCTGTGCTGCAATCTCGCTGCACCGACGAGCAAGGCACGGTCCAGCCGTCGCTCGCCGAACTGGCCAAGCTCCGCGGGGCAGACCTGGAATATTTTCGTACCCCTACGGCCAATGTGGGCGACTTCAACGCGATTCAACCCTGGAAGGTAAACCGTGATGGGAGCATTCAAAATGCGCTTTTCTGAGGAAGTGAGTAGCACAGGCACTCCTGCCTGTGCGGGTTTTGCAATCGCAAATGGATCAACGACCGTGCCACAAGGCAACTCGGCAAAAAGCGCACAGCCAGGAGTGGCTGTGCTACCAAAAGCGTCTCGACCTCTTCAACGCCCCGTAGTGGGTCTTGCTGCCACGGTCATCTTGCTGGCCGCCGGCACTGCCCTGGCGCAAACGCCAGACTACAAAAATGTCGGCGGCACGCCGACCAAAGAACAAGTTCAAGCCTGGGATATTTCCATTGGGCCGGACGGGAGAGGATTGCCGCCAGGACAAGGAACCTCCAAAGAAGGCGCGGCGATCTATGCGGCAAAATGCGCTTCGTGCCACGGCGCTGCCGGGGAAGGCGGCAAAATTGGCCCTCGCCTGGTCGGAGGCACGGCCGATCTGGAATCGCTCACTACAATTAAGCCCGCCAGGACCATCGGGGGATACTGGCCTTACGCCACCACGATCTGGGACTACATCCGCCGCGCAATGCCTCGCGGGAAAGGTGGCACGCTTCGTCCGGATGAAGTCTATGCCCTAACCGCGTTCATCCTCGCCAAGAGCGGAATCATCCAGGAAGCCGAAGTCATGGACGCGAAGACGCTGCCAAAAGTACAAATGCCCAATCGGAACGGATTTATTCCCGCGAAGTTTTCTGATATTCCGGATGAAAAAAAGAGGGGCTGCACCGAGGGAGTTTGTCCGTAAAGAACTTTAACCGAACGGGCTATAACAATTCCTAATACCTCTTTCCAGTTTCCAGAGTGCCACACGATTTCTCCTACTGGTTGACAGATAACGCCAAGCAGTATAGCCTTGGTACGTGATCAAGTCCTTCCGCTCGGCGGAGACCGAACGGCTGTTCCTGCTGCGCGGAAGCCGGAAGTTCCGAGCCATCGAGCGGGCCGCTCTGCGGAAATTGATCATGCTCGACGCAGATCCCCACCTCGCAGAATTGGCGGCGATCCCAGGCAACAGGCTCGAAAGGCTGCTGGGAGATCGGAAGCGCCAGCACAGTATCCGAATCAACGATCAGTGGCGAATCTGCTTTGAGTGGAAGGATGGCGATGCCTACGAGGTCGAGATCGTGGATTACCATTAGGAGAAAGTAATGCCCAAGAAATTGAAGCCGGTCCATCCCGGTGAGATATTACGCGAGGAGTTTATGAAGCCGCTGGGCCTCAGCATGAACCGGATGGCTCTTGATCTTCGCGTGCCTCTTACGCGAATTGCGGACATTGTCCACGAGCGCCGAGGAATCACGGCGGATACGGCGCTGCGTCTTGCGCGGTATTTCAAAATCTCTCCAGCATTTTGGCTAAACCTGCAAACGCGATACGACTTGGAAGCTGTGGGTGATCGTAAAACCGAGCGGATTGCTCGCGACGTCCGTCCGCTGGAAACAGTTCCTTCTCGCGAGGCCTGAGGACTCAATTCCCTTCTGCATTCCGTTTATGCTTTAAGCAAATGCGGGAATTTCGCCGGACTATTATCAAATCCCGGAAAAACGGGCTGAAGATTCTTGCTGCCCAAGTGCCCGCTAATGACTTCTCCGAGAACAGAACGGAAGTCAGTAGTGAGCTTCAGGTCGCGGCCTTCGTTCAATTGTTCCGGCCCGAGTCCCGGCCATTTGCCGTAAACCTTTCCGCCCTGCACGGGTCCTCCCATCACAAACATGCAGTTGGCGTGGCCGTGGTCGGTGCCGCGATTGCCGTTCTCGTGCGCGGTGCGTCCAAATTCGGACATGGTCACCACGACGATGTCTTCCATCCGGTCGCCCAGATCCTGGTGCATTGCGGCAAGGCCCTGTCCCAGTTCGCGCAGCAGATTCGACATCTGTCCTTGCGCGCCTCCCTCGTTCACGTGATTGTCCCATCCGCCCGTATCGACGAAGCTGACTTCCATGCCGATATCGGCCTTGACCAATTGCGATACTTGCAGCAGCGTCTGGCCAACCCGGCCCTTGGGATAATCGGCGCCATTTTCAGGTTGAAAGCGCGTCGGATCGGCCTTTCGCAGCATTTCGATGGCTTCGAAGGTCTCCGTGCCTGTGCCGCGCAGAACGTTGTCCACTGTCTGCGCATACAGCGCTTCGAATCCGCCCTCCACTGCCTTGGACTGGCCCAGCACGCGGAACTGCTTCACGTCCGCAAGAGCAATCGCCGGGGCATCTCCGCGGAGGGTTAGCGGAAGATTCGGTCCCATGGCCACGGCGCGGAAGGGAGAAGCATTCTCTTCCACATCACTCCGCACCGTGCGATTGAGCCAGCCGTCGCCGGTTGCCTTTACGCCGGGAGTGCCCGATTCCATGAAATCCTGGGCGTCAAAATGCGAGCGCGTGGTGTCGGGCGAGCCTGCAGCGTGAACGATGGCAAGTTGTCCATTGTGAAATAACGGGCCCAGCGGAGCGAGGCTCGGATGCAGACCGAAGAAGCCGTCCAGGTCAATTGCCGCAGCCTCGCCGCCTTGCCGCGGTCTCGGAATCGCGATGGAGGGGCGAATCCTGTAATAATTCTCTTCCCCGAACGGTACGACCATGTTCAGACCGTCGGCGGCTCCGCGCTGGAAAAGCACGATGAGCTTCTTCTTATTGGGCATCGGCGTGGCCGCCACGGCACGTTGAAGAAATGCAGGAATCGTGCTCATGCCGATCATAGCCACGCCGCCGCTTTTCAAGAAAACGCGCCGAGATACATTCATGGTGTTTCTCCTTCCCATACTTCCCGATTTCTTACATCCATGCAGTAGCTCGCCTCTTCAGAGGCGAGGCAGTTCTGCAAATGAACCGGAAAACCCCCGCGTCTAACCCTTCTCATTCGTTCAGGGCAAGAGTCGTGGGCTACAGCAACCCGCAAATCCCATTTGTAATTCACCTTCGCTGAAACTCAGGGGAGCCAAGAACTAGACCCGCAATCATGGCCGAGTTCACTTCCTTGACAGGATCACCGAGGGTCGCCTGCAAAATCTGTGGATCGTTCAGTTGTTTTTCAAGCGTCTCGCGGGTTCCTTCCGAGACCTGGCCGCCCAACAACACCTGAATCGCGCGGTCAAGATTCGCGTCGGGATCCGCGGCTGGCCGGTTTCCCAGCAAAGAGTCCATGTCCACCTGCGCGCCGCGGAGACGATTCGCCGTCAGCGCCAGTGAAAAATTCATGCGATTTAACAATGAGCCCGTGTTCACCCAGGCGTCTGCCTTGGCGGAGTAGCCAGTCGGGGGCTCGCACTGGTAGAGCGGCTCCCCGATGCGCGTGGTCCATTGCACCAGCATGAGCGGAATGTTCACTTCAGCGCCCACCGCTCTCGTAGCAGAGGCGACCAGCTCAAACGGGGTCTTAATTTTCGCGCGATAGGAGTCTTTCGACCAGAACTCCGGTGAATAGATCATCGTGTGCAACACTTCGCGAATGTCGCCATCGCTCTTTAGGAATGTTTGCGCCATACGATCCACCAGCGCATCCGGTGGATTGTCGGAAACAAATCGCTGCGCCAACTCAAATGAAATATGTCGCGCCGTGTGGGGATCGCGAGCAAGAATATCCAGAACTTCTTGGCCGTCTTTCATTCCGCCGGAATGAATTTGATGCCCGAGGACAGTTTTCGTGCTTTTGTCGTGGATGCGGTCGTCAAAGAAAAACTCAGGATCGCGGCGCGGCTGCTTGATGGTCCATCCAGTAAAGGCCTTCGCGACGTTGACAACATCATCCTGCGCATATCCGCCATCGACGCCAAGCGTGTGCAGTTCCATGAGTTCGCGGCCATAGTTCTCATTGAGGCCACGCTCCTGTTTCTGCTTCCCTGCTGCATTGGCCTGGCCCCCCGCTTGGGGGAAACGCGGCATTCCAAAGGGTCCGAACCCTCCGCGCATCGAACGACGCTGCTGCTGTTCTTGCTCCATTTTCGCTGCTGCCACAGGATCGGCGGAAAGCCAATTATCGAGGTAGAACAGCATCGCCGGGCTTTTCGCCGTGGCTTCCAGCAGATCGCGGAATTTTCCCATGGCGTGCGGCCGAATCGCATCCCGTTCATAGGCGGTGATGAGCCAGCGGTCGACGCCCTTGGCAGCGAAGACATTGAAGTGGTTGTACCAGAAGTCCACCATTTGCTCTTCGAGTTGCCGCTCGCTGTAAACGGCGCGCGTCACCTTGGCCATGGAGAGTTCAGCCACGATACGCTGCGGGGTGCGAATGTTGGCGTAGTTGAACATCGGATTGCCA
This sequence comes from Terriglobia bacterium, assembly GCA_963705015.1. Taxonomy (GTDB): domain Bacteria; phylum Acidobacteriota; class Terriglobia; order Acidiferrales; family UBA7541; genus Palsa-360. Next base: position 407,834 of record CAVPIN010000002.1, on the reverse strand, counting down.
AAGCCGCCCTGGCCCTTGCCAGCCCCATTCCCTTTGCCGGGATTCGCGCTGGGGTCCATGTTGCCAGTGCTGTCGTCAAAATTAGGGAGGTGGTGAGGATCGGCCTGTTCCATGTCGGTCTGCATGGACTGCATTTCGGCTTTGGCCTGTTCCTGTTGCTGCTTGCGGTATTCCTCGACGGAAACGCCCTCGCGCCGCGCTGCGACTTGCGGCTGCGGAAATTCGTCGAGCAGTTTGGAAGACGACATCTTTAGTGTCGGAAAACGATCCAGCCGCACTTGCAGTGCCGCGTCCGAGATGGATTCCGGATGAAGCTGCTGATCGACCCATTTCTGCAGGCCCATCTCCCTGATGCGGTCCACATCTCCGGGCCTGGGGCCAAAGCCCAGCCGGTTGAGCGCCTGCATGATGGCTTCGTCTTCGGTCAAAGCCTGAACCGGGAGGCTAGTCGTTTCCTTTGAAGAATTGGAGCCTTTATTCTTGTCCTTCTTGTCTTTCGCGGCCAGCAAATACGGGGCTGAAATAAGGGATGCAACCAGGAGGAGCATCGCCACCATCCCTGTGGCGGTTTTCTGTGCTGGCTCGCAAGTCTTAGTTTTGCAGGGCGAATTTCGCTTCATCTTCGCGGCTCCCTAAGCGGGGTTCGTCTGACTGCGCCCTGGCGACGATCGCGGCGGGGTGCGCTCTTGTCACACATCCATGTTAACCCTCATCGGAGGGAAAAGTTGCAGGCCGGGAAGCACTGTGCCCGGGAAGTAGCCTGCCCGGAGCGGTCGCGCCGTCAACTCATGGCAATGTCTCCGGCCTCCGGCAGCGGTGGCCGTTCGCGGGCCGACCGGAACGCGTCCAGGCTCCAGACATCCTGCGCTTCGTCATGCCGCAGGACAAAGAAATCGCCGTCCTCGGTCCGCACCCGGAAATAGACGGCGCCGGGGGAGTACCACTGATCCTGAACCTCTGTGACTTCGAATTTGTGCCCCCGCAGGATAAATCGGATGGGGCGCTGGTCGGCTCGATATCCGGCATAGCACTCGACGCGCATTTCGCTCATCGTTGCCTCCCGTGACAATCCCATTATAAGCCCGATTTCAGAAATTGAGCGTTTTACTCGAAACACTTCCCGGAACATTTGCATATGCAAACGGCCAGTTGTACATTGCGTGTACCGGAAATGCCCCAGGGTGGGATTGACTCGTATTGGAGGACCTATGGCTAGAAAATTCGCCCTTGCACTTTCGCTAATGATCGTAATGTCCTGCGCCGCGTCAGCCCAGGATGTCAAGACCGTCCTCAACAACGCAAGCAAAGCCATGGGCGCCCAGAATCTGAAGACAATACAATTTTCGGGCAGCGGCTCAACGTTTGCGTTGGGACAGGCGCTCAACCCAAACGTCGGCTGGCCGCGCTTCAACGCGGATTCATATACTTATACCGTCGACTACGGGTCGGCTTCAGCTCGCCAAGAGATGGTTCGTTCGCAAGCGCTCAATCCTCCCCTCGGCGGGGGCGCCCAACCAGCGATCGGCCACCAGCGCGGGATCCAATTTGTGAGCGGAAATTATGCGTGGGCTGTCAATGGTCAGGATAAAGTCGTCACGGAACCTTCCGGGAACGGGTTGAACAGCGATCCGGTCGGCGACCGCTCCGTGCAAATCTGGCTCACGCCGCACGGATTTCTGAAGGGCGCGATGATGAGCCCAGCAGCGACGGTCAAACAAGAAACGATCGGCGGCAAGCATTACGAGGTCGTCTCTTTTCCAGGCGCTAACAAGGCCAAGATCAACGGATACATCAACGATCAAAACCTCGTAGAGAAAACCGAAACATGGGTGGACAACTCCATCCTGGGTGATATGCCCATCGGAACCACGTTTAGCGGCTACAAAGACTTTGGCGGCGTGAAATTTCCCACCAAGATCGTACAGAAGCAGGGAGGATGGCCGACGCTCGATCTGACCATCACCGACGTCAAGCCGAACACGACTGCCGACTTTACCGTGCCGGACGTTGTGCGGAAATTCACGCCTCCACCTCTCGTTAAACTCACCACACAGAAAGTGGCCGATGGAATCTATTTCTTCTCCGGACAGAATGACAACAGCATCGCGGTCGAGTTTAAAGATTTCGTCGTGATGATCGAAGGGCCGATGAGTGAGGAAAGGTCACTGGCCGTTATGGCCGAGACCAGCCGACTGATTCCCAACAAGCCCATCCGGTATCTGGTGAATACGCACGCTCACTTCGATCACACGGGGGGAGTGCGCACGTACGCCGCCAAAGGGATTACGATTATCACGCAGCGAGGCAATAAGGCCTATTTCGATAACGTCGTTCTGAAGGGCCCGCACACCATCCACCCGGATCTTCTGTCGATGACAAAAATCACGCCGAAAGTCGAAGCCGTGGACGACAGCAGGGAGATCACAGACGGCTCGCGAAAGATCGTTCTCTATCATTTCCATGACAACCGGCATGCGGACGCCATGCTCATGGTTTGGTTCCCCGCCGAAAAAATGCTGATCGAAGGGGACGTTTTTACCGTAGGGCTTTCGCCGTTGGTTCCACCGGTTCCACCACCGGGCGCACCAGCTGATTTTCCGCGCTGCTGCGAAGCAAGAAATTTCTATGACAACGTCCAACGATTACATCTGGACGTCAAAACGCTCCTGCCGATTCATAACGATCCTGCCCCCTGGCCCGTGTTCCTCGCGTACCTCGGAAAGAAACCTGGAGAGAATTGAGAACGGAGGTCAATTTGGAAATTGCTGCAGCTCGGCGTTGTAGGCATCGCCGATCAGCAGAATGGTGGCCGTTAATTGCATCCAAAGCATAAGACCAATCGTGACCGCCAGGCCCCCGTATATTAGACTGTACGGAACATGACGCAGATAAAAGCCCAGCGAGATGCTGACAATCCACCACAGCACCGTGGCGACCGCCGCCCCGGGAATTACGCTTTTCCAGGGCTGCGTGCGGGGGCGTCCCACGCGATAAATAATCGATAGCACACACATGGCAATCAACAGCGAAGCCACCACATAAAGTCCGCTCCAGACCAGACGAATCAAGACGGGCATCGAAGAAATGTGCAGCATCCAGGCGCGCACCTGTCTGCCGAACACGATTAAATTGACGATAAAAATCGACGGCACGATGGTTACGATCAACAAAAGCAGCGCCCGCGCATGACGGGAGATGAAGTCCGCTCGTTGGCGATCGCTATGCACCAGGCGAAATCCTTCCATCATAAGTTTCATCATTTGTGTTCCAGCCAGGAGAGTTCCGCCGAGACCCAGAAATCCCCACTCCAGAGGATGCGCACTGTGCCGGACAAAAAAAGCATTGAGGATTGTCAAGGTTCCAGGCGGAAGGACCGGACGCAAGCCTGCCACCATCCCTTGCAGGGCATTGCGAAGCGGCGTCGAACTCGCGATCATCCCAAGAACCACCAGCAGCATAGGGAAAAATGCCAGAAACATATTGAACGCGATAGCCTGCGTCTGTGTGACGCAGCCCGGAAAAACGCGGCGCACTGCGCGATAGAACCGATGAGAGAACATGGACATTCGTTGGAATAGATCAGTTTTCAAATTGCAAACCACGCAAGAATAGCCTAATTCGGGGCGTTTGGGCACTGTGGGAATGAAGCTCGCGTGGCGGCCTTGTCGGGCGGCGAGGTGGCAGAGTACACTTGCTTTGCGTCATCATCCTTGGAGGTGGGGCATGGCTCGAGTCGTGCGTTGCGGTCTCATTCAAGCGCATTGTGAATGGTCTCCAGAGAAATTCTCGCTCCCACAGATCAAGGAAAAGATGATCGCCAAGCACGAGCGGCTCATCGCCGATGCGGCGAAACGCAAGGTGCAGATCCTGGGACTCCAGGAACTTTTTTACGGACCCTACTTTTGCGCGGAACAAGAAACCAAGTGGTACGGCCTCACTGAATCTGTGCCGGACGGCCCGACCGCAACGCGAATGCAGAAGCTGGCCAAGAAGTACGGCATGGTAATGATTGTCCCGGTCTACGAAGTGGAAATGGCTGGCGTGTACTTCAATACCGCCGCCGTGTTTGATGCGGACGGGAAATATCTGGGAAAGTACCGCAAGCACCATATTCCTCACTGCCATCCCGGATTCTGGGAAAAATTTTATTTCACGCCGGGAAACGCCGGGTATCCCGTCTTTGAGACGCGCTTCGGGCGCGTGGGCGTGTACATCTGCTACGACCGGCATTTCCCCGAGGGAGCCAGAATTCTGGGCTTAAACGGCGCCGAAATCGTATTTAACCCTTCCGCAACTGTCGCGGGGCTCTCCGAATATCTCTGGGAACTCGAGCAGCCGGCGCATGCCGCCGCCAACGGCTACTTCGTCGCCGCCTCCAACCGCGTGGGCACCGAAAAACCCTGGAAGATTGGTGAATTTTACGGAAAGAGCTATTTCTGCAATCCGCGCGGCAAGATTATCGCGCAAGCCAGCAGGAATAAAGACGAACTGCTCGTCGCCGATCTGAACCTCGATGAAATTGAGGAAGTGCGCGCCACCTGGCAGTTCTATCGCGATCGCCGCCCGGAAACCTACGGCGAAATCACGCGCACCCAGGCAGCAAGCAGCGCGCAGGCGGCGGATTGAAGTTGTGATTTGTGAGTCGTGATTCGTGAATCGTGAGGGAAGACCGGACACGAATCACGTATGTTTATGTGCGGTTAAGGAAAATCTAGTGACGAGTACCCCGAAGGCGACGACTCGCAGCGAAGAGATAATTCGCAAGCACAAGGAATATCTCTGGCCGGCGGTCACGAACTTTTACCAGCAGCCGCTGGTGGCGGATCACGGATCGATGCAATACGTGTGGGACGTTGAGGGGCGGAAATATCTCGATTTCTTCGGTGGCATCCTGACCATCTCCGTGGGTCATGCAAATCCCAAAATTACTGGCCCTGTGAAAGCGCAGATCGACAAGCTGCAGCACCTTTCCACGCTCTACCCAAATGAAGCCATTGTCGGGCTGGCAGAAAAAGTGGCGCAGATCACTCCGGGCGCGCTGCAGTCGAGCTTTTTCACCAATTCCGGTACCGAGGCGAACGAGAACGCCATCCTTCTGGCACGTATGGCCACCGGCTCTTACGACGTGGTGGCACTGCGTCATGCGTATGCCGGCGGATCATCGTTGACCAAAAGCGTTACGGCACAATCGCCGTGGCGCAAGTCCGGAATCATCAGCATAGGTATTGCGCACGCCATTAATCCCTATTGCTACCGCTGCCCGCTGGGGCTCAAGTACCCCGACTGCGAAGTCGCTTGCGCCAAGGACGTCGAAAATCTGATCCAGACAGGCACGAGCGGGCAAATTGCCGCGTTTATCGCCGAGCCTATACAGGGCGTGGGAGGCTTCATCACGCCGCCGCCGGAATATTTCAAGATCGTATTCAAGGCCGTAAAGAAGTATGGCGGCCTGTTCATTTCTGACGAAGTGCAGACGGGTTTCGGGCGCACGGGGAAAAAATGGTTTGGCATCGAACACTGGGAAGTCACGCCGGACATCATGACGTGCGCGAAGGGCATGGCCAACGGCGCGCCGATCGGCGCGACCATTACCACGAGAGAGCTTGCGGCTTCGTTCCAGGGTCTGACGATTTCCACTTTCGGAGGGAATCCGGTCACTTCCGTGGCGGCCAAAGCGACGATTGAATTCATCGAAGAGGAAAAACTTTTAGAAAATGCCGAGACGGTAGGCAACTACTTCCGCAGCAAGCTTGATGAACTACAACAAAAGTATCCCGTGATTGGCGAAGTGCGCGGCAAGGGTCTCATGCTGGCGCTCGAACTCGTCAAGGACCGCGAGACCAAGGAACCTGCTCCCGAATCCACCGCGCAACTTTTGGAGCGCACGCGCGAACACGGATTGCTTGTTGGCAAGGGCGGCCTATACGGTAACGTCATTCGGCTATCACCCATGCTGAACATCGCCAAGTCTGACGTAGACGAGGCAGCACGGCTGCTCGATAAATCGCTGGCCGAAGTTCGCGTCTAACTTTCGCCAATTTAGATACCCGACCGGGGTCGCACTGCAAGAAAGGACTTGGCTATGGCAACCGCAACACGAACGACACACATTTGCCACAATTTTATAAACGGCCAATGGGTCGACTCACGCTCGGGCCGAACCATGGAGCGCCGCAATCCCGCTAACCTTGATGAGATTGTCGCTGTCGTGCCCCTCTCGACGCGCGACGAAGTGCGTGAGGCAATCGCCGCGGCCAAAGCCGCGTTTCCCGCGTGGCGCGACACGCCTGCTCCGGCGCGTGGACGAATCATTGCGAAAGCGGCGGCGCTAATGACCGAACAGAAGGAAGAAGTCGCCCGCATCCTTACCCTCGAAGAAGGAAAAACTTTCAAGGAATCACTCGTCGAAGTGCAGCGGTCCATCAATATTCTCGAATTTATGTCCGGCGAAGGCCGCCGCCTAGCCGGCCAGACGCTGCCGAGCGAACTGCCGAAGACTCTTGCCTACACGATCAAGCAACCGCTGGGCGTCGTTGGCGCAATCACGCCGTGGAATTTCCCCGTCGCCATTCCTGTGTGGAAGGCGGCGCCCGCACTGGTCACGGGCAACACGATGGTATTGAAGCCGGCGGAACTTACACCACTGACCGCCATAAGAATGGTCGAGATTTTCATGCAGGCCGGGCTGCCTGCGGGCGTTCTGAATTTAGTTCTAGGCGCTGGTGAAGATGTAGGTGATGAGCTCGTGCAGCATCCAGATGTACACGCCGTTTCCTTCACGGGATCGAACGAAGTCGGCGGGCTGATTTACGCCTCGGGCGCCCGGAAAATGAAAAAGTGCCAGTGCGAAATGGGTGGGAAGAATCCGATCGTGGTCCTGGCGGACGCGGACCTCAAACTGGCGGTGGAATCGGCTGCGTCCGGCGCGTTTGGCTCCTCGGGACAGCGGTGCACGGCAACGAGCCGCGTGGTGGTCGAAGACAAAGTGGCTGATGAGTTTGTGTCCCTGCTGGTGGCGCGCGCGAAGGAATTTTTTCCCGGTGACGGCTTTGACGAGAAATCCAGCGTCGGCCCTCTCGTAGATGAGAACCAGTTGGAAACGGTTCTGCGTTATCTCGAAATCGGCAAGAAGGAAGCGAGATTGCTACTTGGCGGGAGCCGCGTGACTGGCGGTGCGTTCGACCGCGGCCTGTTCGTCGCGCCCACGATCTTTGACCATGCGAAATGGGACAGCACCATCGCGCAGGAGGAAATCTTTGGTCCCGTCCTGTCCATAATTCGCGTGCCGGATTTCGAGGAAGCCCTGCGAGTGGCAAACTCCGTGAAGTATGGCCTCTCAAGTTCCGTGTACACCAATGACGCCGCAAAGATGCTCGCGTTTGTCGACCGCATCGAAACAGGCATGACGCACGTCAACGCCGCCACCGTGTGGAGCGAGGCGCATCTGCCCTTTGGCGGCACCAAAGGCACTGGCGTGGGCCTGCGCGAAATGGGCAGCGTAGCCATCGATTTTTACACGGAAATTAAATCGGTTTACATCGACTACGGCGCGCGCAAGCAGTAGACTTCTGCAAAAACCATATGGCCACCCACCCCAGCCTTTTTCCGGACATCACCAGAGAAATATTTTTTGACATCGAAACGCTCCGCCTTTCCCACGAAGTGGAAGGCGGCTGGTCCAATATCGCGCAATTCGGCCTTGCCGTAGCCGTGACGTGGGACGCGGAAAACCGTTTCCGGCGCTGGTTTGAGCCTGACGTCAAGGCGCTCATCACCGAACTGGGCCAGTTTCAGCGTATCGTTTCCTTTAACGGCGACCGCTTCGATTTCGAGGTACTTCGCGGCTACCATCCGGTGGGCAACCTAACCGGCAAATCATTCGACCTGCTCGCGGACTTGCAACGCAGGCTCGGATTCCGCATTAAACTCGACGACCTGGCCCGGGAAACGCTGGGATACCAGAAGACCGGCAATGGCCTTGAGATTGTCCAGTGGTGGCGCGAGGGCCGCAAGGAAGAGGTCTGTTCCTACTGTGAAAACGACGTGAAATTGCTGGTGGACCTGATGGAATTTGCCCGTAAGAATAAATATGTGGTCGTGAAATCGCGCCGGCTGGCTGTGGACTGGCCTTGAGGCCGCACACGTGAAACTTTTATTGAACCTCACAATGTTTTTCGTTGGCGTCGCAGGCCTATTATTCGTTCCGTCAGCGAATTCACGCGCTGCCGACAAAATCGTCTGGAAACCGATTCCTCAGGTGGTGCTTCGCATCGACGACCAGGCGCCCAAAATCTGGAATGTCTACCGCACCGGGAAAAAGGCAGACCCGCTGCTGCTTCAGATCGGCGCGCGCTTGCTGGTGATCTATATTCATAACCAAGAAGTGTACGAGATCAAGCCTGAACAGGTTGATCACAAGGGCGTGGACCTTTTGTGGCGCGAAGCAGACAAACCCGAAAAGCCCGTGCCCACCTCTGACTGGAGTACGCGCGATGTCGGGTCTGCATGGCGCATTCGCGTGAAACTTGCCGCCGAGGGCCGCATGATAGATCTCCAAATACCGCAACTCCCCGACTTGCGCGGACTCTACTAACCGATGCCTGCGACCGAACAGCCGAAGGACACGAGCATCCATTCCGGCGTTCTCGACGCCGAAACCATCCGCTCCAGTTCCCTTTACAACGAAGATTTAGCGCCGATTCACGCAGCGCGCAGGAGTTGGAACACATACAACTACGCGGCGTTGTGGATCGCCATGAGCGTCAACATCCCCACCTACATGCTCGCCAGCGGGATGATCGCCGGCGGAATGAGCTGGCGGCAGGCCATCTTCACCGTGTTTTTAGGAAATGTCCTGGTGCTGGCGCCGATGCTTCTCAATGCGCATGCCGGAGCAAAATACGGAATTCCCTTCCCCGTCTTTGCGCGGGCGTCGTTTGGAGTGCTGGGGGCCAACGTTCCGGCCGTGCTTCGGGCGCTGGTGGCCTGCGGATGGTTCGGCATTCAGACGTGGATTGGCGGCGAAGCAATTAATGCGATGATCGTCGCGCTGGTTCCCTGGTGGCGAACTTATTCCCCTGGTGTGTGGATCTGCTTCGCGGGATTTTGGCTGCTGCACGTCATCGTCATCGTTCGCGGCATCCGCATGATCCGTTTCCTGCAGGGCGTCACCGCTCCATTCCTGCTGGTCATCGGGGTGGCGCTGCTCGCCTGGGCCGTCGTGAAAGCCGGCGGATTTGGAACCATGCTCGCCGCGCCCTCGAAATTTCAGACATTCGGAGACTTTTTTCATTTTTTTGTGCCATCACTCACAGGCGTGGTCGGCTTTTGGGCCACGGTGGCGCTGAATATCCCGGACTTCACACGCTATGCGCACAGTCAGCGTTCGCAAATGCTGGGCCAAGCCCTGGGATTGCCTGCGACGATGACGTTCTATTCCTTCATTGGTGTCGCGGTAACCTCCGCGACGGCGATTATTTTCGGACAGGCCATCTGGGATCCCGTGCAAGTCCTCGCCCGGCTGGGAAATCCCTTCGCCGTTGTCATTGCCATGCTGGCATTGCTCCTCGCCACACTGAATGTAAACGTGGCAGCCAATCTGGTTTCACCATCCAACGATTTCTCAAACCTATCTCCGCGCCTGATCAGTTTCCGGACCGGCGGGCTGATCACCTGCGTGATTGGCGTGGCGGTATTTCAGCCGTGGAAACTTCTCGCCAATTACAGCAACTATATATTCGGCTGGCTGGTGGGCTATTCCGGCTTTCTCGGGCCGATCGCGGGAGTGATGATTTGCGATTACTTTGTTGTGCGGAAAAAGATTCTGCTGGTTGAAGATCTATATCAGCGCCGTGGATTTTACGACTTTTCGAGTGGAATCAACTGGCGCGCGATGGCCGCGCTTGCCTCCGGAGCCGGATTGGCGTTCATCGGCCTGGCTGTGCCGTCTCTGCGAGTGCTGTATGACTATGCCTGGTTCGTGGGATTCGGCACGAGTTTCGTGGTGTACTGGGCCCTCATGCGCGAGTCGCGTCCCGCCGAATCGTACTAACTTTTCTCTGCCGTCCCACATATTTTGCACTTCTGGGGAGTGCGCACAATGGCGGCATCACGCGGGAAAATGAGTCCAAGCATCCAGTCCCCCGCCACCTGAATTTGTTTTTTCAATCCCACCAGCTTGTACAAATGCACGGCATTCCAGAACAGCCATGCAAAATACCCGCTGACTTGAATGCCGGCAATATTGACAACCGCGTAGTTCATCCCCAGCGAAACGAGCATGCCCTTCGAGGCATACTCATACGGTTCAAGAGGTTCGCCGCGCCAAAGGTGTCGAATGTTTCGTGCCGCGACACGCCCCTGTTCGATGGCTACCGGCGCAACGCGAGGTGCTTCCTGTGCATTGACAGAAGCGGCAGAATCGCCCACGACAAATATTTCGGGGTGGCCTTCCAGTTGGAGTTGCGCATTCACCACTGCGCGGCCGATGCGCTCGTGCGGCCCCGGCAAGGACTCAATCAGTTCGGAAGCGCGGACGCCGGCGGTCCAGATGATGGTCGCAGCTGCAATCGTTTCATTGCCGTTGATTTCGACCGACCCTTCGAGCACACGAGTGACCCGCGTGGATGTGCGAACCTGGATTCCCGTAGCTGCGAGCCGCTTGCGCGCGTGCGCCGTCAGCTTTGGGCCGATCCCGCGAAGAATCTCCGGCGCGGCTTCCAGCACCAGCAGACGAATCTCGGACGCCCGGATCCCGCGATATTTGCGCGTCATGTAGCGAAACAGAAAATCGTGCATTTCGGTAACGAGTTCAATCCCCGTGTACCCGCCCCCAACCACTACGAAACTGACCATCGACTGGCGAGCCGCGGGATCTTCGGTGTGATCCGCATGTTCGCAGAGATCGATGATGCGTTCGCGCAGTTCCACCGCCTGTTGGAGAGATTTGTAATCCCAGGAATTTTCGCGCGCGCCGGGAATATTGAAATATTCTGTGCGCGAGCCGGGAGCGAGGACCAGCGCGTCGTATTCTACCGTTCCGGAATCGAAAATCAAGCGACGGTTCTGCGCGTCGACGGACCGGACGCCTTCCCGCCGGAAGCGAAACTTTCTTCTTCCGCGAATTTCGCGAACGGCTTGCACGATATGGCGTGGATCGGTTTGGCTGGAAGCGATTTGAGGAAGAAGTGGTGTGAATAACAAGTAATTCTGATCGCTGACGAGAAGGACTTCCGTTTCGCGGTCGCCGCGAAACATGCGGTCGAGGTCCGTGACTGCCTGCAATCCCCCAAACCCGGCCCCTACCACGACGATGCGTTTCATGGCGGTTTCAAATTTAGCACAATAGCAAAGGCGCGACGACTAAGAGGCAGCCCCCGGGCTCGCGGCGAGGCGCTTCGCGCGCGTATTCCAGCTCTCAAACGGCTTGTGGGAATCGATCTGCTTCATCGTGATGCAACTATCCACCGGACAAACCAATGCACACAAATTGCAACCGACGCACTCGTCATCCATGATCCGAGGAACGTGCACGCCCATTCCATTCGGATTTTTCTTGCCGTCGCCCGCAACCGCGTACGGCTCGATGCACTGGTGTGCTCCATCCTCGCAGGCCACGTAGCAAAGCTGGCAGCCAATGCAGAGGTCCTGGTGGATGTCCGCGATGATCTTGTAATTCAGATCCAGGTCTCCCCAATCCTTCACATTCGGAACAGCGCGTCCTCGAAAATCCTCGATGGTACGAAAACCGTGATCGTCCATGTACGCGGATAGACCGTCGATCATATCCTCGACGATACGGAAACCGTAGTGCATTGCCGCCGTGCATACCTGCACGACCGAAGCGCCGAGGGCGATGTGTTCGGCAGCATCGTTCCAGTATCCAATTCCTCCAATCCCGGCAATTGGGATTTTCACGGCTTTCGCCACGCTCGACACCATGTGCAGCGCGACAGGCTTCACAGCCGGGCCGCAATAACCGCCATGCGAGGATTTTCCGCCGACGTTGGGGCGCGGAGAAAATGTTTCGAGGTCCACCCCCATCAAGGAATTGATCGTGTTGATCAGGCTCACCGCGTCGGCGCCTCCCTTTTCCGCTGCCAGAGCTACGCGCGCGATATCTGTGACGTTCGGCGTGAGCTTTACGATCACCGGAACTTTCGCCGCTTCCCTCACCCAAGAGGTAATCATCTCCGTGTAATCGGGGACCTGGCCCACCGACGAGCCCATGCCGCGTTCGCTCATGCCGTGCGGGCAGCCGAAGTTGAGTTCAAGCGCGTCCGAACCAGCATCCCCGGCGCGCCGCACGAACTCGTGCCAGGTCTCGCGCTTCGATTCCACCATCAGCGACGCAATCACCAGATTCTTCGGATAGCGTTTTTTGACCTCCGCAATTTCTCGGAAATTGTCTTCAATGGGACGATCGCTGATCAGCTCGATGTTGTTGAACCCCATCACTTTCGCGCCGTTGTAATCGATTGCACCGTAGCGGGATGAGGTATTCACAATCGGCTCGCCAATCGTCTTCCAAACCGCGCCTCCCCATCCGGCGTCAAACGCGCGCATCACCTGGCCTGCCGTGTTTGTCGGCGGCCCGGAGGCCAGCCAGAACGGATTGGGCGATTCGATGCCGCAGAAGTTCACTCGTAAATCAGCCATGTTGCACCTCGAGAGGAGTGACTGGTGACTGGTGATTGGTGACTGGTGATTCGTAAAGCTTGTCGGCAGCGTTTCATCTTCCGCTTCACGCCTTCCGCGAGTGGCGCCGCGCCAGCCAGCCGATAAAAGCGCCGCGCGAAGCTGGCTCCCACGTTTCTTCCAGGGCATCCAGGAATGGAAAGCGCTCACTTAGCGTGGCAGGAATCTCCATGGCAGCTCAATTCTCCCTTCGTAGAGAATTGGGAGAGGCCTCGATCCATGCATGGATACCGCGCGCGGCGGCCATGCCCTCGGCGACGGCGTTCACGACTTCCCCGCCGCCGTTCACGCAATCGCCACCCGCAAAATATTTTTGATTTCCGGTCTGATAGTGCCCGTCCACAACAACGGTGCCATTTTTGCGCAATTCGATTCCTTTCACGGGACGCAGGATGTCCGTCACCTGTTTTTGCCCCACTGCGCGAACCACCATATCGACATCTATTGTGAAATTGCTATCGGGGACAGGCTCCGGAGTGCGCCGTCCGCGCGCATCGGGTGCACCCAGCCTGGTGCGTACACACTCAAGACCGGTCACGACTCCGCCAGCGCCCAGGATCCGAACTGGCAGCGTTTGCCAATGGAAATTCACCCCATCTTTCCTGGCCAGTTCGTATTCATAGCGGAAAGCCGACATCTCCTGCTCGCTCCGGCGATAGATGAGGTGAACGGACTCCGCTCCAAGCCGGCGCGCAGCAGTGACAACGTCGATCGCCGTATTGCCGGCGCCGATGCATGCGACTCGTTTCCCGACAGGGACTTCCGCGAACAGCAGAACTTTCGTCTGCCTCAAGAATTCGATCGCGCCGCAGACACCTTCCAGATTTTCCCCGGGGATGTCCATGGCCCATGTCTCTCCGAGGCCAATGCCGATAAAAATCGCATCGAAGTCCTTTTCGAGGCGGTCAAAGCTCACGTCACTCCCGATTTCCGTTTTCTGGCGGAACTCGACCCCCAACGATTTCACCATTTCTACTTCCCGCAACGAATCGGCGGCGCGCGTTTTGTAGGCTGCAATGCCGTAAGTGTTCAGTCCTCCGGGAAGCTCGCCGCGGTCAAACACGGTCACGTGATATCCGTGGCGCGCGAGGTCCGCCGCGCAGGACAGAGACGCCGGCCCCGAGCCGACACACGCGACGCGCCTCCCATTGGGCGCACCCGCGCGAAACAGTCGAATGTTGCGGTCAAGCACATGGTCGACCGCGTAACGCTGCAGGCGGCCGATCTCAATGGCCTCCTCGCCCTTTTCGTGCATGACGCAGGCGCCTTCGCAAAGGACATCGGTGGGGCAAACGCGACCGCAGCTTTCTCCCAGGATATTCGCTTCGAGGATTACGCGGGCCGCCCCGCGAACATTGCTAGTCATGATGCGCTTGATGAAGCCGGGGACATCGATTCTCGTTGGGCACGCAATCGTACACGGAGCATCAAAACAATAGAGGCAGCGCGCAGCCTCGATGGCCGCCTGCCGCGGATTCATCGGCGGCGTGATGTCGGCGAAATTCTTTTCGTATTGCTCGAGCGTCAGCTTTGGCGGTGTCTCGCGAAGCGGCATGGGCTTTCCCCTGCTCCCCCAGAAATACACAACCCGGTGGAAGCAAGTCCCCACCGGGCATCAAGGCCTCGTTACTCGCGCCATTCTAGCATCGCTGCAAGTAAGCATTATGGTGCGATTTTCCAGACTTGTTGCAAAAACCGCATCACTTCCCTTCTGAGGAGGCCCATTCCACCACTTGCCCTGTTTTCCCTCAATAGCCTAAGATGCAAACTCGTTCGGTGGAGCGCACCTGGGGGGACCATGGCATTCGATACCATCATTCGCAACGGCACAATTGTCACCGCGACGGATACCTACGCCGGCGATATCGGCATTACCAACGGGCAGATCACTTCGATTGCCAAGGAACTTCCCATCGAAAACACCTCTAAAATTCTCGACGCAAAGGATTGCATCGTGATTCCCGGTGGAATCGACGTGCACACGCATCTGGATATGCCGTTCGGCGGCACCACCAGCGCCGACGATTTCGAGACGGGCACGCGTGCGGCGGCCTTCGGCGGCACGACAACGCTGATTGATTTCGCCATTCAATATAAGGGCCAGTCCCTGCGCCACGCGTTTGACACCTGGATGAAAAAAGCTGAGGGCAAGGCCGTGGCTGACTATGCCTTCCATTGCATCATCACTGAGCTTGGCGAATCGCAGCTCGAAGAAATGGGCGCTCTGGTGCGCGAGGGCGTCTCCTCCTTCAAATTATTCATGGCTTACCCCGGCGTGTTCATGCTGGACGATGCCACGATATTCCGCGCCATGCTACAGGCGGCGAAACACGGAGGCATGATCTGCATGCACGCGGAAAATGGCGGCGTAATTGACGTACTGGTGCAGCGCGCTCTGGCCGAAGGGAAAACGGCGCCGAAATATCACGCCCTGACGCGCCCCACCACAGCGGAAGGCGAAGCCACATCACGCGCCATCGCCCTGGCGGAGATGGCCGGAGCGCCCGTATATATCGTGCACCTCTCCTGCAATGACGCGCTCGAGAAAGTGCGCGAGGCGCGCGATCGCGGCCTGCCCGTGTACGCGGAAACGTGCCCGCAATATTTGCATCTCTCGCTTGAGAATATGGATGTCCCCGGCTTTGAAGGTGCGAAGTACGTTTTCACTCCCCCGCTGCGCGAAAAATGGAATCAGGAGAAGCTCTGGCAGGGGCTAGCCCGGGATACGCTGCAGGTCGTCTCCACCGACCATTGTCCGTTTTGCTTCAAGGAACAGAAGGAACTCGGCCGGAATGACTTCACGAAGATCCCAAATGGCGGCCCGGGTATCGAGCATCGGCTCAGCCTGATTCACTCGGGCGGCGTGCACGGCGGGAAGTTCTCAGCGAACCGTTTCGTGCAGTTGGTTTCCACCGCGCCGGCAAAGCTGTTTGGCCTGTACCCGCGCAAAGGCACAATTGCAGTAGGTTCGGATGCCGACCTGGTAATTTTCGATCCCAGCGCCGAGCAGGTAATCAGCGCGAAGACACACCACATGCGCGTGGACTACTCCATGTTCGAGGGATTTCGCGTAAAGGGTGTTACGAAAACAGTGCTCTCCCGGGGCCGCGTGATCATCGATGGCGGAAAATTTACGGGCCGTCCCGGCGCAGGTGAATTTCTTCGCAGGAAGACGTATTCGGGCCCAACGTAGAAACTCCCGCGCGCCGGATCAAATTGCTTATTCGCGGAATACGCCATAGACCCAGGGCACTCCGAACGCACCTTTCTGTGCCTGAACAACGATATCGTCCCCCTTCTGGAAGCGATCGTAGTCATTTTGATCCACAGCAATCCGTTCCACTTGTTTTCCACCGCGCCAGGAGGTGACCAAAAGTCGGCGGCTGCGTGGCAGCCCCCCGGTTGCGAATTTACCGACCACTGTAGCGGGAACTCGAATCGGGCGAGAGGTGTCCAATTTTCCGTTCAGAAAAAGCATGCCCGCGAAGATCCATGGCACTGGGATCATTCCGAAATAAATGCGCTTCAAAACTTCGATTTCCTGATGCTTGCGGGCGCGAAGATCAATCCAGTAGCCCAGCGCGAGCGTGCAGAAAAACACCAGCCCGCCAAATATCAGGATGGAATCAAGCTCAAGAGCAGGAAACACCTGGCTGGCGGCCACAAATGCAATAATGCCGACCAAAAAAAAGGCTGTCCTCCGCACCAGCCTTCTGCGCACCACCAGTTCGGCCGCTGCGGAAGTCAACCCGCAGTAAGGACATTGGTCTGCGGTACGCTCGGACCCGCAATCAAGACACCGTGTCATAGTTGGGGCAAGTTCGCCAGGAGAGCTTCCAATTGAGCCTTGGCACTTTCCTCTTGCGAATCAATGGAAATGGCAATTCCGCCGCCGGGCTCAACTCTGCGCACGGTGCAATCCAGTTGCAGGACGGGATTACGATCAGGCGGGCCCGGAATGTCGCGCCAACCCACAACGGCGGCGTCATCTCGACGAAGAATCCTTTTGGACCGATGTCCCGGACTGTCCCAGTGATCGTAGTCGAACCCCACTCAATTTCGATCTTAGCTCGAAATTGCTTGCCGATTGAACTGGCGACGATCGGGATGGGTAAGCGAAATCGTCTGCGATTCAGAAGTCATCAATATCCCCCCGGTGGATGCTAAGTGCCGTGTGGCAGAGTGTCAAGTTTCGATTCGCAAGAAACGGGAATTTATAACTGTCACTTCTTCCCTCGCCGTGAAATTTCTTGTTGCAGACAGTCGCGCACACCGGCGGGAAGCCGCGAGAGACCGAGCAGTTCCTCGATTTCGCGCCAGGGGAAGATCCGGGACGAATTCGCCCCACCCACTCCGCTGGAGCATGTGGATGGCGCAAGAGTGCCACTCGCACGTTGACGAGCTTCGACCATTTCGTATGCCTGGCAATGATCGCGACAGTCGGGCGCTGGTAGGGCTTCTTTGGCCAACGTTTTAGAACCTGAGTCTCGCTTAAATATGGATTATCCAGAGCGACTCGCGCTACTTGTTCGGGCCCCTGCTCGATCAGGCCTCCCACGATGCGGGACGAACCTCGCCTCGCCAGCATCAGCCTTTGGCCAAGAGGCAATTGAGGCAATTGCACCAGAACGCGTTCTTCCGCCAGCCGCCGCACTTCCCCCGAAGAGGCAGGCAGCAGACTGATCCGCACCAAGTCCATCAGATGCAACTCGCGCAACAAACGCATGGCAATCAGGCGCGGAGTATGCGGGTGAGCCGCCAGGGCGCGCCGAACGCGATAGCTCGCTGCGCCATGTCTTTCGCTTTGCGATTTCCTCGAGCAAGCGTTCCGGGCAGGTCTTTTCGCTCGAGCAACAGGCAGAGGTGCGTTTCGTCCAGGCAGGGATTCTCGATCAGCGCGTCAAGGACTTCCTCGTTCGCGGAGGCAAGGAGTGTGGCGATCGGATTCCAATGAGGCGGTGCGGGCGGCCTGAACGTCCGGACGATCTTCAGCTGCCATGAGCGCTGGTTTGCGAAGGAGATTCGGCCAGCGCGGGCGGCCATGCGCGCCGCTCCAACCGCGGGAGAAATTTCAAGACGAGAAATCTTCGCCCGCAGCGCGCCGCTCGCCAGCACCGAATCCAGCAAGGCATCCAGCATCTGGCTGCGCCCGAATACGCCGCCGCATTTCACCAGCGGAAATTCCTGGTCCTTCATCCTCAAGCGGCGCACCACAATCATCGCCAGATTCCCCAGCCCGATCGCCGCCGTGAACAGAATTTCCTTCGCGGCGCTGTCCTCTGCTTTTGCGGCGTCGGCAACCACGGGAAAAGCAGTTTCGGGAAAACGTCATCCGGATTTTTCATGATCCGCTGCAGCAAATCGTCCCAGTCCGGACAATCGAGCGCGGCGGGAATCATTTCCGCAAGCAACGTCACCGGCGCGTCAAGGTCCCGGGTCCGCGCAACGGCGGCAACCGCGCGGCGGCCGATTTCAAACGCGCTGCCCTCGTCGCCGATCCACGGTCCATATCCGCCAGACTCGTGCCGTTTCGCCCGCCGCATTGCGGCCATAAGCCGCCGACCCCGTCCCGGCGATCAAAACGACCCCAGGCCCCGCGCCCGCTGCCGCCTCCAAGGCAATTTCATAGTCTGTGGTGACGTGCGCCATCGCGCGTGGAAACCCCTGGGCAAGGAAAACCATCATCCGCCGGACAACATTGCGCCGCCCTGCACCCGCGAGTCCCGCGCAAACGCCGGTTATATCGCCTGTATGCAAGCCCGCGTGCTTGAGGGCTTCCGCGGCCGCATCGGCTATTGAACGAAATGCTTCGTCGAACCCGGATACGCAGCGGGTTGGAGGGACCGCCTTGCCCTTCTCCGACGACGGCTCCATCGGAATCGAGCACGACGCAGTCCGTCTTCGTTCCGCCACCGTCAAATCCCATCGAATAGCCCATGGTGATTCGTGTCTTCCTCGGCTAGTCTCGTCGGCGCGCTTGACGCCGCCGCGGACGCGCTCCTATCATCGCCACGCCTGCGCCATGCGACTGACCCCTCTGGACCTCGCCATCATCGTCATCTACCTGATCGGCGTAACGCTGTTCGGAATCGCGTTTCGCCGTGGTCAGAGCACCGTCCGCGACTATTTTCTGGGCGGCCGCACGGCACCCTGGTGGGCGCTGGCGCTTTCGATCGTTGCCACCGAAACTTCCACGCTCACCATTATCGGCACCCCGGCGCTGGCCTTCGCGGGAAACATGACGTTCCTGCAATTGGTGCTTGGATACCTCGTGGGACGCGTGGTGATCGTCCTGGTGTTCCTGCCCCACTATCTTCCGTGGAGAATATTATACAGCGTACCAGTTGATGGAAAGCCGGTTTGGCGCAAAAGTAAAGGCAGCCGCGGCCTCCACGTTTCTCGTCACGCGCGGCTCTAGCGGAAGGCGTGCGCATCGCCGCGATCGCGCTGGTCGTTAAGGCGGCTGTTCGGCACCGGAGCAGCGCACTTCAGTCCTTCTCATCATGGCGCTGGTGCTGGTGTATACGTTTGAGGGCGGAATGAAGGCCGTGATCTGGACCGACGTCGCGCAATTGATTCTGTACTTCTCCGGTTCCGCTCGCTGCATTTTTTCTCCTGCTGCACAAAATTCCAGGAGGATGGGCTACGGTATCGCAGGTCGCCGCTGCCGCGCGACAAATTCCGCATCTTCGATTTTTCATTCAGTCTGCTCAATCCCGCAAAGACGTATACGTTTTGGTCCGGCGTGATCGGTGGAACATTTTTCACCATGGCGAGCCACGGCACCGACCAGACGATCGTCCAGCGGCTGCTGGCCGCGAAGTCCGAACGCGAAAGCAAAATGGCGCTGCTTGCCAGCGGCGTAATCATTTTTTTTCAGTTCGCATTGTTTCTGGTGTCTGGGCGTGATGCTGTATGCATGGCATGGCGCGCCCGTCATTCAGTCCCGGACAAAGTTACGATTGGGTTTTCCCAGATTTCATCGTGACCGCGATGCCTTCCGGCGTGCGCGGAATGGTCATCGCCGCCATCTTTGCCGTGGCCATGTCCAATGCCAGCGGCTCGCTCAATTCCCTCGCAGCATCGAGCGTCGTCGATTTTCGGCAATTGCGCGGAGCGCCGATCATCTGCGAGGGAGCAACCCCGAACGACTCCTGCGTCTTTCCCGGTGGATGACACTGGCTTGGGGAATCCTGCTCGTCGTGCTCGGCACGTTCCAGTGGGGACCCATGCTTGAAGCAGGATTGACCATTGCGTCGATCACTTTCGGCAGCCTGCTGGGGCTCTTTCTGCTGGCGTTTCTTGGTGCGGCGAGCAACCGCTTCGGGCGTGCTGATCGGCATGTTTGTAGGGCTTGCCGCCATGCTCTACATTCACTTTTACACGCCGCTAGTTTGGACGTGGTACGTCCTCACCGGCGCAGCAATCACGTTTGCGGCAGGCGCCCTCGCCAGCCTTGGAGGCGGCGCTTTAAAGCATGACTAGAACCTAATCTCCAGAAGAAGCCACCCGCGCCAGAAACAATTCTGTCCACGGTGGTGTAGGTCGACTCTGCAAACCAGCGTGAATCGCATCCGCAAGAATCGAGACGCCTTGAGAGAGTCGCGGCCCCGGCCGTGAAAAATATCCTGAAGCTTCGACAACGAACACATCGCCATCCCGCACCGCAGGCAGGGTCTGCCAACCCTCGGGCAGAGGCATCTGATGAAATTCCGCAAGAGCGCGTTCCATACTATAGCCGCACGGCATGACTACGATCACGTCCGGCTGCGCCGCTAAAATAGCCTCCCATTCCACACGAAAGGAGGGATTCCCGGCGTGCCCCAGCACATCGATTCCGCCGGCTCGTTCCACCATCTCTGGCACCCAGTGGCCCGCGACATATGGCGGGTCGAGCCACTCGATGCAAACGACTCGCGGACGCGGCAGCCCGGCAACGGTGCGTTCCACATTCGCCACTTCGCGCTCGAATTCTGCAACTACTGCGTTGGCCCTCTCCGAACTCCCTGTTGCGTCCCCCACGGAGCGAATGTCCGCGCAAACGTCCGCGAGTGAATGTGGATTGAGCGTCACAATTCGCGGTTGTCGCGGCAGATTGGCGAGCGCCGTTGCCAGATCGTCCGGCGTAGCAGCGCACACATGGCAAAGGTCCTGCGTAACAATCAGGTCCGGGTCTATGGCAGTCAAAACATCGAAATCCACACTGTATAGGCTTTCGCCGCGTTCCAGAAACCCCCGAACCTGGCGGTCGATTTCAGCGGCGCTCTCCGTCAGCGAAACGCGCGACTTGATGAGAACAGGTTTTCTCCGAGCCTCCGCAGGAAAATCGCACTCGTGACTTACGCCGGCAACCTGATCGCCAAGTCCGAGCGCAAATAGAATCTCTGTCGCCGAAGGCAGCAACGAACAAATCTTCATGCCCTGCAATGTATCACGAATTTCGGGGAGTTCGCGCCCTCCTCAGTCGCGGGTCAGTTTGAATTGCGTTGTCGACGTCGGAGTTTGATTAGACTGGAAAAAAACCATAAAGCCCCGCGACTACTGCAAGTAACAAAATTAACATCACGAAAGCTACCCCGCCAGCTGGCCCCTCCACCCCCTCTCTGTCCATCCAATCAGATACCCACCTGTTGCTCGACGCTAAGACGAATATTAGGAAGCCAGAGGCCCCGCCGCCAGCCGCGAAAACTACTCCCCAAAGAAGGGATAAAAAGATGGTTCGCATAGTAGGAAGTTTTCTGCTCCTTCCAAAACACTTCTCCGGTCAATACACCCGTGACAAATGGTCAAGACCTATAGCTTCAAGAACGGACTCAACATCCTCCCTCATAGCTCACTGGTAAAGCAGATATTTCGCCCGCATTTTACGGAACGCTTCAAGGTCTCCGTTCCAGCTCGCGACGATCGAGGAGGGGGAATCGCCTTTGACAAGGCGCTCGATTGTCGCGGCGTTTCCCACGAGCTCAATCATCTTCGCCATCTCAAACTTCCCGGGATAAAGCTTTGTGAGCGCGGCTGCAATTTCAATCCCCATTCGCAGAGGCTGCAATGCGTTCCGATCGGTCACGTCCACTCTCACGCCCTCGCAAAGCACACCCTTGTAGAGACCAGAATCCGGAGTAAACCTGTCCGCCTGAAATCGCGCGCCGGGAATCGACCGGCGATTCAAGTAATCAGCGAACTCGTCTTTGTGGATCCACGGCGCACCGACGCGTTCAAATGGCGCCTCAGTGCCCCGTCCCACGGAAACGCCGCCCGCTTGCAGAATCTCCACACCGGGATACAAAATCTCCGCGTGGAATGAACGCAAGTTCGGCGATGGAATCACCCAGGGCAAACCAGTTTCATCAAACCAGTCCCGTCGCCTCCAATTCCGCATCTGAATGATGTGCAGCTCGGCGCCCATCTTATTTTCCGCATTAAACATGTGCGCCATTTCACCGAGGGTCATCGCCATGCGGACAGGCATTGGAAAATAACCTACGAAGCTGGTCCTGTCACGATCCAGCATGGGTCCCTCGATGCGCTCTCCTCCCAGAGGATCGGGCCGGTCGAGGACGTAATAAGCGAAGTGATGTGCCGCAGCAGCCTCCATTGTGTAACCCATGGTTGTGACATACGTGTAGAAGCGTACTCCGGCATCCTGAATGTCAAACACGAGGGCATCGAGACCCGCCAGCATGGCGTCGGTAGGCCGCAGAGTATCGCCGTAAAGGCTATAAACAGGCAGCCCCGTGGCCGCGTCCATGGAAGACGCAATGCGTTCGTCCGCGACCCCACGAATCCCGTGCTCGGGACTGAACAAAGCCACCAGCTTTACGCCCGGTGCGTGCGCCAGCAAATCAATCGTGCTGCGGCGTTGGCGGTCGATCCCGGTCTGATTGGTGATGAGCCCAACGCGTTTCCCCACCAGCGGCGCAAAGTTTTGCGCTTCAAGCACGTCAATTCCCGTCAGTGTTCCCGCATCACGAGGCGCGGCGCGAGAGGAGATCTGGAACCACGGATGCACACAGAGGAACGCGGATAGGAACAAGACGGAGGAGGCGAGCGCCCGAACACCCGATTTGACGAACTCGTTCGACCTCTTCGCCATACCAGTCATTGGAAACTAATATCCCCTCGCGAACAATTTATATTTTCCGTTTTAATCCGTATTCCTCTGTGTGCATCGGTGGTTACCATCGGCTCATCAGGGGTTGCAATGGTATTTGTACGGGAACTGGGTGAATGCTATATATACTTGCGACATGCGGGCGTCAATTCTGGAATCCGCGCGATGAGATACGGGTGCGGGCTCCCATTGGAGCCCGCCGGTAAAATGAGTCGCTGGCTCCTGCTGCTCACGGTACTCCTAATGGCTACCACGGGCCATACACAAAAATCCCCTCGCGCACCGGCTGCGCCTTCCCCGGGGAAACTCTCTCCCGACAGCGAACGCTGGGTCGCGCAGACACTCAAGAAAATGTCGCTCGACGAAAAGATCGGGCAGGTCTTTGCGGTTTGGGCCTATGGTTCCTTCATTTCCACTGAAAGTCCTACGTACCGCGACCTTCTCCGCTTTGTAGAAGAAAAACACATCGGCACCATTGCCATCCAGACGCAAGGTTCGCCTCTCGGCGCTGAGCGTGGTCAGGTATATCCGACGGCTGTGCTGGTCAATACGCTGCAAAGTCACGCCAAGATTCCTCTTCTGTTCGCCGCGGATTTTGAGCGCGGCACGTCCATGCGCGTCGAGGAAGGCGCTTCTTTCCCGCACGCTATGGCCGTTGGCGCCACGAACCGTCCGGAAGACGCCTACACGATGGGGAAAATTACCGCTCTCGAGGGGAAAGCAGTCGGCGTCCCGTGGATTTTTGCGCCCGATGCGGACGTCAACAGCAATCCAGCAAACCCCATCATCAATACGCGCTCCTTCGGCGAAGATCCCGAGCGCGTCTCCGAATATGTCGCTGCCTTCGTGCGCGGCGTCGAAGAAAACGGCGGCCTCGCGACCGCCAAGCACTTTCCCGGCCACGGTGATACCAGCACCGATTCTCATCTTGACCTCCCAACCGTGACCAGCGATCGAGAACATTTGGAACGCGTCGAGCTTGCTCCCTTTCGCGCGGCCATCGCCGCCGGAGCAGGCAGCATCATGACCGGCCACCTGTCAGTTCCCGCGCTCGAACCTGATCCCGACATCCCGGCCACGATGTCGCCAGCTATTTCGACAGACTTGCTTCGCCGGCAAATGGGCTTCGACGGCCTGGTCGTTACGGACGCCCTCGATATGGGCGGCGTAACCGTGCGCTATCCTCCGGGAGAGGTCGCCGTGCGTTCGATCCTCGCTGGCGCGGACGTGCTTCTGGTTCCTCCGGTCCTCGATGCGGCGACTCGAGGCCGTGCGCGATGCGGTCGCCTCCGGCCGGATTCCGATGTCGCGACTTGATGAAGCCGTGACACGCGTTCTCCGCGCCAAGGCCAACCTTGGCTTGGACAAATCGAAACTTGTGGACCTGGACGCCCTGGCGCACAGCTTCGACCGCCCCGAATTTGAACGCGCCGCCCTCGACATCGCGGACCGCGGCGTTACACTGCTTCGCGATGATCAGCATATTCTGCCGCTGGACCCCGCGAAACCTCGCCGTTTATTGCTCGTGGGGATTTCCGGCGACAATGATCCCTACCCTGCGGGAAATCTTGAAAACGAAATTCGCTGGCGCGTCGATTCGCTGGCGTCAGTGCGCATGGACACCACTTTCGTGCGCGCGGCAAATGCCAGGCTGCCTTCACCCGACACCTACGACGTGGCGATTGCCGCGATTTTCGTGCGCGTAGCGGATCGCAAAGGCAGCGTTGGCCTCCCGGACGATGAAGCCGCGGTCGTCGACCGCCTGCTTGCCGCCGGAAAGCCCGTCATTGTGGCCTGCTTTGGCAGCCCCTATCTGATTGAACGCTTCCCTGCGGCCAAGACCTGGATCGCCGCATTCAGCACCGTCGATGTCGCGCAGTGGGCCGTGGGTCGCGCATTGTTTGGCCAAGCAGGCATCGGCGGGCGTCTGCCGGTGAACATTCCCGGCGTAGCGGCGATTGGCGCGGGACTTGATCTCCCTGCAAATCCCATGAAGCTGCGCGCTTGCAAGCGCAGCGACTGACGCGCAACTGAAGCCAGCCTTCGACATCTTGGATCGCGCGGTCGCCGACCATGCCTTTCCCGGCGGCGTCCTGGCAGTCGGATATCGCGGAGAATTGCAGGTGCATGCGTTTGGCCGGCAAACCTACGACGCAAGCTCCCCCGTCGTTACTCCAAACACGATTTACGATACCGCGTCGCTCACGAAGGCCGTCGTCACCACGACGCTCGTTGCCATGCAGGTGGAAGCCGGGCGACTCGCACTCGATTTGCCCGTGGCGCGCTACATTCCCGAGTGGAATTCTGGCCCGAATCCGGAATGGCGCAGGGGCGTCACGATCCGCCATCTGCTGACGCATACCTCGGGGCTTCCCGCACACAAGGACTATTTCCTGACCGTGCATTCAAAACGCGAGATGGTCGCCAGCATTTGCAACGAGCCTCTCGAGTACGCCCCGGGCACGAAGTCAAATTACTCCGACTTGGGTTTTATTCTCCTCGGCGAAATTCTGGAGCGCGCTCACCGGCAGGACAGTCGATCAACTGGCGCAAGAACGCATCTTCACACCCCTTGGAATGGTCGATACGATGTTCAAACCACCCAAGACACTCAGCAGCCGCATTGCGCCAACGGAAAACGACACAACGTACCGAAAACATTTGCTGCAAGGAGAAGTTCATGACGAAAACGCGTTCGCGATGGGCGGCGTCTCAGGACACGCCGGACTATTCGCGACTGCTCCCGACCTTGCGGCATTTTGCCAGATGCTCCTCAATGGCGGCATGTACGCCCACCAGCGCCTCCTGACCCGCGCGACAATTTCCTTGTTCACCGCTCCCCAGCCGATTTCGGCCAACACGCGCACCCTTGGCTGGATGGTGCCCACGCCGGATTCTTCCAGCGGCCGCTACTTTTCCGCGCGCAGCTTCGGTCACCTGGGATACACGGGCACCTCGATCTGGATCGATCCGGACCGGGAACTTTTTGTCATTCTGCTCACCAACCGCGTCTATCCCACCCGCGCAAACGACAAGATTACGGCCCTGCGCCCAGCCTTGCATGACGCCGTGATGCAAGCCCTTGGCCTCGCTACCGCTGCCCAGTGACCGCCTAGCCCTCCGCTTCCCCCTTACTCAATGAGCGATGGTCCGAGCATTCGTCGCACCGAAATACAGGGCACGCGTGCGAAGATGGTTGAGAGCCATGCTCAGGAAAACTCCCAAGGCGACCGAGCAGCGGAACCCCCGCACGCGCGGACTCGATGAAAAATCCACGATCGATCTTCTGCGGACAATTCATCGGGAAGACGGCATAGCCCTGAAAGCTGTCTCTGGAGCGCTCCCTTCGATTGCGCGGGCCGTGGATGCGATTGTACATTCGCTTGAGCGCGGCGGCCGAATGTTTTACGTAGGCGCGGGGACTAGCGGGCGTCTTGCCGCCCTCGACGCCGCCGAACTTCCGCCGACTTTTGGCACGCCGGCGCGCATGGTCCAAGCCGTGATTGCCGGAGGCCACCGCGCGCTGACGCATGCCGTGGAAGGCGCGGAAGATAATCGTGCACAGGGGGCGCGAGACCTCGCGGCTCTCCGAGTACTTCGGGGCGACGTCATCGTCGGAATTACCGCCAGCGGGTCGACGCCATATGTTTTGGGGGCATTGGAATTCGCGACACGCCGGCGAGCCGTTACGATTGGCATCACGTCAAATCCGCGAACTCCGATTACGCAGATTGCCAAAATCAGTATCGTTACCCCGACGGGGCCGGAAGTCATCACCGGGTCGACGAGGATGAAAGCCGGCACAGCGCAAAAACTGGTCCTGAACATGCTCTCTACAGCCTCGATGATTCGCATGGGACGCGTTTATGACAACTGGATGATTGGTGTGGCGTTGACGAATGACAAGTTACAAGCGCGAGGTTTGCGGATATTGATGGAAGCCTCGGGCGCGACCGTGGCCGAAGCGACACGCGCCCTGCGGCAATCGGGACACATGATGGACGTCGCACTCCTCATCTTGAAAACGGGCGCGAACGCACGCGAGGCAAGAACTTCCCTCCGAGAAAACAGTGGTAATGTGCGCGCGGCCCTTGCGAAACTAAAACAGACTTCAAACCGGCAGAGACCCCATGGATAAACTACTAATTGAAGGCGGAAGGCCGCTCCACGGTTCGGTGCGCATCAGTGGCGCCAAGAATGCCGCCCTGCCGGCGATGGCTGCGGCGCTGCTGACTTCCGACCGCATCGAGCTCGACAATATTCCCCGTGTGCGGGACATCATCACCATGGGGCGCCTGCTGGCGCACATGAGCGCTACCGTTGAGACGCCTGAACTCCCTCCCACCGCCATGATTATCCAGGCTGAGAAAGTGAATGGCGCCGAAGCGCCGTACGAACTCGTGCGCACCATGCGCGCATCGATCCTCACGCTTGGTCCGCTGGTCGCTCGCACGGGGTCGGCGCGAGTTTCCCTGCCCGGCGGTTGCTCGATCGGTGCGCGTCCGGTGGATCTCCACCTGAAGGCTCTGGAACAGATGGGCGCGGAAATCGGCACTTCCCACGGGTACGTGGAAGCGCGCGTCCCCGGAGGAGGCC
This sequence comes from Terriglobia bacterium, assembly GCA_963705015.1. Taxonomy (GTDB): domain Bacteria; phylum Acidobacteriota; class Terriglobia; order Acidiferrales; family UBA7541; genus Palsa-360. The sequence goes on along the minus strand of CAVPIN010000002.1, from coordinate 380,431 downwards.
GCTTGCGCGGCGGCAACGTCTTTTTCGACAAAATTACGGTTACCGGAACCGAAAACATACTTATGGCCGCGGCGCTCGCTAAAGGCGAAACAAAAATCGAAAACGCGGCGTGCGAACCGGAGATTGGCGACCTGGCAGATCTTCTGATTAAGATGGGCGCGGACATTGAAGGAGCAGGAACGTCAACAATTCGTGTCCGCGGAAAAGAGAAACTTCATGGCGCCCGGCATACCATCATCCCCGACCGCATCGAAGCCGGCACATTCCTGGTGGCCGGAGCCATCACCAACGGTGCCCTCGAACTCACCGACTGCGCTCCCGAGCATCTAACCTCGGTGATCGCCAAGTTGCGCGAAACGGGCGTCGAAATTCACCAGACCGCTCCCGGCACGTTGTGCGTCCGCGGCGCGAAAAAACTGGTCGCCGCCGATGTCACAACCGAGGAGTATCCCGGATTTGCCACCGACATGCAGGCGCAGTTCATGGCCCTGGCGACTCAGGCCGAGGGTACGTCCGTCATTACCGAAACGATTTTTGAGAATCGCTTTTTGCACGCGAGCGAAATGATCCGCATGGGCGCCGATATCTCCATCGAAGGCCGCCGCGCCGTGGTCCACGGCCCTACCGCGCTTTCCGGTTCCGGCGTGATTGCATCAGACCTCCGCGCCAGCGCTTCCCTGGTTCTGGCCGCACTGGTCGCGCAAGGCGAAACCACAATCGACCGCGTCTACCACATCGATCGCGGCTACGAGCGCATCGAGGAAAAACTTTCCGCCGTCGGCGCGCGAATTCGGAGGGTTAGCTAGTAGCGTAAGCTTCAGCTTGCGTGGGTTTGATTTTTGCTTTAACGACATCCACACAAGCTAAAGCTTATGCTAATAAAACGGGGAGGCGATTTCTCGCCTCCCCGTTCACTCCACATCATTCGATCAGATGAGCCTTATTGCCCTCCGCCGCTCGCCGCTTCCTTCTGCTGTTTTTCGCGCTGCTCGCGCAAAATTGCTTTGCGGGAAAGCCGGATCTTGTTGCCTTCGATGGCCAGCACCTTGACAAGCACCTGGTCGCCGAGTTTGAGTTCGTCGCGCACATCGCGGATGCGCTGTTCGGCAATTTCGCTGATGTGCAGCAAACCGTCGGTACCGGGGAAAATCTCCACGAACGCGCCGAACTCCGCCAGCCGTACGACTTTGCCGAGATACGTCTTGCCGATTTCGGCGGAGGCCGTGACCTCGCGGATCATCTGGAGAGCCGAGTCGGCAGCGGTGCCGTTGTTCGCGAACACGTGCACCTTGCCGTCGTCCATGACGTCGATTTTGACTCCGGTGGCCTCGATGATGGAGCGAATTTTCTTCCCTCCCGGCCCGATCAGATCACGAATCTTGTCGGTAGGAATCTGCAGCAGGTAGAGCCGTGGAGCGAAGATGGACATTTTGTCGCGGGCCGACGAAATGGTCTGGTCCATGATGTCCAGAATGTGCAAGCGTCCACGCCGGGCCTGTTCGAGAGCCTGGCGCATCAAAGCCACGCTCACGCCTCCGACTTTAATGTCCATCTGCAGAGCGGTGATTCCGGCGCGCGTTCCGGCAACTTTGAAGTCCATGTCGCCGTAGTGGTCTTCCGCTCCGGCGATGTCGGTGAGAACGGCCGCATTGTCGCCTTCCACCACCAGGCCCATGGCGATGCCTGCGCATGCTGCGCGAATCGGCACACCCGCATCCATCAGCGCGAGCGAGCCGCCGCACACCGTGGCCATCGAAGAGGAACCGTTCGATTCCATGATGTCGGAAACCAGACGCATGGCGTACGGGAAATCAGTTTCCGGCGGTAGCAGGCTTACGAGCGCGCGCTCGGCCAGTGCGCCGTGCCCGATCTCGCGGCGTCCCGGTCCACGCAGGAATTTTACTTCGCCGACGGAAAACGGCGGGAAATTGTAATGCAGCATGAAGCGCTTGAAGGCTTCATCCTCGAAGAGCAAATCGAGCCGCTGCTTGTCTTCTTTCGTTCCAAGAGTTGTCGTCGCCAGGGCTTGCGTTTCTCCGCGCGTAAACAATGCCGAACCGTGCGCGCGTGGCAGAACTCCGACTTCGCAGGTAATCTGGCGGATTTCGTCGAAGGCTCGTGCATCGGGCCGCCTGCGGCGTTCCAGAATATCCTCGCGGAAGTAACGTTCCCGCAACCGCTCGAATGCTCGTGCCGCGAGCACAGGCTTTTCTTCGTCTCCCTCGGGAAGCGAAGCCATCATCTCTTTCTTAACCTCGTCGATCAGGTGATAGCTTTCCTTCTTCGGGTGCTTGGCGGTGTCCAGCGCGTCGTGCAGCTTGGCTCCGAATTTCTTTTCAATTTCCTTTGCGAGTGCTTCATCAAACGCCAGCGGTGGCACAGTTACTTTGTTTGGCTTAATCTGATCGTGCAGCTCGCGAATCGCCGCGATGATACGCTTGATCTGGTCGTGTCCGAATTGCAGGGCGTCCGCGACGGTATCTTCGCTGACTTCCATGGCCCCCGCTTCGATCATCACGATGGCCTTTTCGGAAGCCACCACCACGATATTCAGCAAACTCGTTTTCTGCTCGGCCACGGTGGGATTGGCAAGGAACTTCCCTTCCAGCAGGCCGACGCGCACGGCAGCAATGGGTTCCGTGAACGGCAGGTCAGAAATAAAAGCTGCAGCCGAGGCGGCGGTGATTCCGATCATGTCGGGATCGTTTTCACTGTCCGCGGAAAGCACCATGGCGACCACTTGCGTTTCATTGCGCCATGCCTCCGGGAACAGGGGACGCAGGGGCCGATCGATCATGCGCGAGGTAAGAATTTCGCGCTCCGAGGGGCGCCCTTCGCGCTTGAAGAAGCCTCCTGGGATCTTCCCGGCAGAATAGGTGTATTCCCGGTAATCGACGGTAAGGGGAAGAAAATCCCGGTCATTCGCCTTGCTATCCATGCACGCCGTGACCAGCACGACGGTGTCGCCATATCGCGCCAGAACGGCGCCGTTGGCTTGCTTTGCAATCTTTCCGGTTTCAAGTGTCAGCGTACGTCCGCCGACCTCGACCGTAACATGATGTGGAGCTGGAGCTGCTTGGGGCATATTCTGAAGTCCTTTCGCTTGTCCGCCGCGGCCCGAACCATCGGGACCTGCGCGCGCGACAAGCCGTTCGAGTGCGGGAGATACGTTTCCCGTTTTGTTTGGAAGAGTTACGACGAAGAACAACCGCGAGAGAAATGCCGGAGTCTGCCTATAAAAAAAGCGGCCGGGCAATTTCGCCCAAGGGCCGCAAGACACTCGCAGAACTCCGCAAAGGGCCGGAGATGTTGTTGGCGCGACCGGACCGTTCGCCCGGAAAATTATTATTTGCGCAAACTAAGGCGATCGACAATCTCACGATACCGATCCGGGTCACGGCGGTTGAGGTAATCCAAAAGCCTACGGCGCTTGTTGACCATCATGATCAACCCGCGTCGCGATGCGTGGTCCTTGAGGTGCGACTTTAGATGCGTTGTCAGGTAGTTGATACGCTCGCTCAATAATGCAATCTGAACTTCCGGCGAGCCTGTATCTTTCACGTGCGTTCGATACTGCTCGATCAACATTGACTTGGCTTCGCTCAAATCGCCCTCTCCGCCGAACCCACTCTACTCTAGCTCTCGTTTCGTCTTCTCTTCGACCTTACGAGCCTACCACACGCACTCCGTCCCATGCAAAATATTTCTGTAGTGGAAAATGATTCGAAACAGTAGCACATGCTTTAGCTCGTCGGCCGTTAACTTTCGCTAGCTCACAGGCGCAAAGCAACACAAGCTAAAGCATGTGCCACTCACTTCTCTCGAATCAGGGAAAGAAATTCTTCGCGCGTCTGGACGTTCTCGCGGAATGCGCCGAGCATGGCGCTGGTAACCGTCTGCGAGTTTTGCTTCTCAACGCCGCGCATCACCATGCAAAGGTGGCGCGCCTCGATCACTACGCCCACTCCGAGGGGCGAGATTTTTTGCTGAATGGCGCTGGCAATCTGGTTGGTGAGGCGCTCCTGAATTTGCAGGCGCCGCGCAAACATATTCACCAAACGGGGAATTTTCGATAGGCCGACGACTTTCTTGTCCGGAATATAAGCCACGTGGCACTTCCCGAAAAACGGCAGCATGTGATGTTCGCACAGGCTGTAGACCTCGATGTCCTTCACAAGCACCATCTGGTCGTAGCACACGTTGAACATGGCGCCGTTCAGGAGTTTCTCAGGGTCCTGCTGGTAGCCGCTGGTGAGAAATCGCAAGGCTTTCTCAAAGCGTTCAGGCGTGCGCGCCAAACCATCGCGGTCGGGGTCCTCCCCGATCAATTGCAGCATCCGTCGCGTCAGGTCGGCGATGGATTCAGATGTTTCCACGCTGGCGGAATCGGTTAGCGTCAGTTCTTCGGTGTGCTTGGACTTTTCGCTCATGGGCTGCTCCGTACGGGCTCTCCCGTATATTCAAAACTGTTGAGGCTGGTTTCTTCGAGGCGCACGCGCTCGAGTTTGGCGCTGGGAAATTTGCGCAAGCGGTTGAAAATCTCGATGCAGAGATTTTCGGTTGTCGGCACATGCTCGCGAAATTCCGCAATCTCTTCATTCAGGTAGGTGTGATCGAACGGCTCGATCACGGCGCGATCGACGAAGGCGTCGAGGTCGGTCAAGTTCGCGATCATTCCGGTAGCCGCGTCCACCGGGCCCGACACGGCAACTTCAACGACATAGTTGTGGCCATGGCCATAAGGATTGTTGCACTTGCCGTAGACGCGCTGATTGGTTTCTTCGTCGAGCTGCGCGCTGTGTAAACGATGCGAAGCCGAAAAGCGATATCGCCGCGTCAGGTGAAGCTTCAATTGGACACCCCCGACTTCACGCCCGAACCGTTGCTCTCCCCATAACAATCGACAAATAAATCGGGCGTCTCATACAGCCGCACGCGGTGCAAACTCCCGCGCGTGATCTTCGATGCAAGCAGTTGCCAGATCACCTTGGCGATGTTCTCGCACGTCGGAATCTGCCCGGAAAGTTCGGGCACCTCGTAATTCAGGAAGCGGTGGTCCATGCGATCGGTAACTTCGCGCTGCAAAATCTCTTTCAATTCCTTGAGGTCGAGCACCATCCCGGTTGCCGGGTCCGGATCTCCAGCCACGGTTACTTCCAGCACGTAGTTGTGTCCGTGCCCGTGAGGGTTATTACATTTCCCAAAGACGCGCTTGTTCTCCTCGGCGGAAAACGCCGGGTTGTGATAGAGATGCGACGCCGAAAACTCAATCTTGCGTGTCAGATAAACCATGGTGTGAAGGAAATCGCTTAAAAGTTTCGCTGCCTAATCCGAGAGGTAAAGGGTTTCACCAGTCACAAGTCACCAATCACCAGTCACCACTCACGAATCACGACTTACCGGATACTCCCGGCCCTTCCACATGACTCGCCCTTGCGTGTACCGCCATTCCGAGGCCAGCAAAGCCGCTGCGTACAGCGTAACCCCTGGCAGATAGTATAAAGCAAGCCCTGCCGGAAAACGATTGCGCCGAAGAGTTGCCGCATAAGCCCCGTGGCGGCCTGCCAGCAATACCACTCCGAGCGCTCCCAAAATTAGATGCACAGGGGTAAGCAAAAGTAGCAGCAGCGGTATCCAGGGAACGACCCCGAACAGTTCGCGGCCCACTGCCTGCGGAGCCCCTCCCATCAATGGATACAGATTTTTTGTCCACCCCTGCCACATCGCTCCAAATGTGCGGTACATCCGCACGCTCATGACGCCGGATCCTGAAGCGAAGTGCAGACGTATTCCGGCCTGCTTGGCGAGCCGGGCCAGCGCCACGTCCTCGAGCACTTCGCTGGCGACGGCCGCATGTCCTCCGATCCGCTGGTAATCTTCCCGGCGGATCAGCAGATACTGGCCGCTGGCCGCAGCCGCCGGCGAATCGGGATCATTCACAGCGGCATAAGAAAACTTCTGCGCCAGGCGCGTGTAAACGAACGGGATGAGAGCCTTCTCCCACCACGTGCGCGTCTCTTGTTCCGGAGAATACGACACAAGGCCCGCACCGGTGGCCGCCGCATCCGCAAGCGCTCGCGCAGTCGATCCCCGGAGATGCACGCCGTCCGCATCGGTGAAGAGCAACCATTCGCCGGTGGCTTGCGCCGCACCCAGCGAAACGGCGTAGTTCTTCCCTACCCACCTACTGGGCAACTCCTTCGTTTCAAGAACTCTCAATTGCGAGTAGCGTGACGAGAGCAGCGCAAGTTGCGCGGCCGTGCCGTCGCTGGATTGATCGTTAATGACAATAATTTCCGCAATTTCGGGCTGCGCGGCGAGCGACTCCACGGCGGCCGCAACCGTAGCTTCTTCGTTGCGTGCAGGGATGATCGCGGAAACGGTTGGAAGAGGATTCATGGAACGCTTGGGCAATGCGCAAACAATCAGTTACGCCGTACACAAAGCGAACACCTGCCCGCCCAAAATTCGGGCGGCCTCTACAAAACCGGCGGCCACGAACGCATCCGGTTTTGTAGAGGCCGGTCCGTCCCATGTTTTTCGGGGCGGACCGGGCACGCTCTTTTCAACATCCCTGATTGACACCCCGCAAATCGGCTCGCACGGAGCCGGCCTAAAAAGGTATTATAGAGGTGCAGGAGCGAAAACTTTGAAGCATAAGATTCTAGGTCCTATTGGCCTTATTTTTGCCGCGGCGATTTTGTATGCCTTCGCGGCGCCGAGTTATCGCCAGGGCGAACCCAGCCTCGCTGGCCGCAAAGCCCAGGACTTTCCGCTGCAAATTCCCGGCGCTGCGCATTTGTCCGATCTGCGCGGCAAGGTCGTGATCCTCAATTTTTGGGCGTCCTGGTGCCCGCCGTGCCTGGAAGAAACGCAATCCCTTAATAAATTGCAGCAGGACATTACTTCAAAAGGCGGAGTCGTGCTGGGCCTGAGCGTCGACGAAGATAAAGCTGCCTACGAAAAATTCCTAGTGGACAACCACGTCGTCTTCCCCACGTATGATGACACCTCCAAGAAAACCGCCGCGGATTATGGCACGTCCATGTATCCCGAAACGTACTTGATCGATCGCAGTGGCCGCCTGGCGCGCAAAATCGTAGGCCCGCAGGATTGGCAGTCGCCTGATATTACTCAGTCCATCGATGTTTTGCTGAATCAGAATTAAGTAGCATAACCTTCAGGTTGTGTGCTTTTCGCCCCACAAAACTCAGGAGGAAACATGTCCGCGGTCCGACTGGAAGACGCACGCAGAATCATCGCCGCAGCCGAGAAGAAAGCCAAAGAAATCGGCCAGCCCATGAATATTGCCGTGGCCGACGAAGGCGGCAACATTGTGGCGCACGTCCGCATGGACGGCGCATGGCTCGGCAGCATCGATATTTCCATGAAGAAGGCCTACACCTCGCGCGCCTTCGATATCACCACAAAAGATTTGGCAACCCATTCCCAGTCCGGCGGACAGTTCTTCGGAATTCACGCGTCCAACGACGGAAAGATAATGATCTTCGCAGGCGGCATTCCCCTGAAGAAAGACGGCAAGGTAGTTGGCGCGGTAGGCGTGAGCGGCGGTTCCGGCGATCAGGATCACGCCGTTGCGGAAGCTGGGGCCGCTGCGTTCTGAGAAAATCGTTCCGCGAAGGATGCGCGCAGAGGCCCCTCTTTTCTAAATACTAAGGTCGCGGCACCCGCCAGTCACCTGACATTATGGGTTCGATTGATGTTTTGCTGAATCAGAACTAAGACCCGAATCCACCCGGACATTCGAAATTGCCCGACCGCTTATTGCGGGGCTGAAAGCGCCGCAGGATACTAGCCCAGGGCAACGCCCTGGGTTTCGGAATTGATTGGTGCGCCCTGAAAGGGCGCCCGAGTCGTCCGCCCCTTCAGGGCGGACGACGTTTTTCCTATGTGTTCCCGGGGCGTTGCCCCGGGCTGATTTCCTCCGCGCTGTTGGCGCGGTTGGCCTGAGCCGCGACTCCGACTATCAGGGTCACTCCCGCCGATTGTGTACTTCACCAAAAAGCGAGATTATAATTCCCAGCCATGGCAAAACGTGACCGCGGCAATCTAGAGCGTTTGCTCCGGTGTGCATGGGAACAACAAAACGAATCACGCGCTAACGCAGTGATTCCGAATCCTGAAATGCCGCTCATACCCAAAAAGGACCTTAGGATATTGTGGGTTAGCCTGGCATTGGGTGTCGGGTTCACATGTGCGATTGGCCTCATAGCGGGCAACGGAACCCTATTAAAAAGTAGTGTCGCCGCGCTTGTTATAGGAGGGGTGCTATCGTTCTGTTCGGGAGCCTACTTTCTCGGGTGGCTGAACAGCTACACGTATGCAATCCCTATCATAGCTATCGTATGTCTTGTGATGTGTTGTTTGGGTTATGAAGTTTTGCCCGGACCGCCAATCATTGAGATCAGCAAGGAGTTTCGACTAGCCTCAATCGACATAGCGCCGGGAGTAGATGCTGATATCGGATGGTTCAAGGACGATTTCACAGTTAATTTCCAATTATGTGAAAACACTGGGAAGGACTTCATTAATTGGGTTGGAAAGCCTCACCAGGGAGAATCACCCGGCACAATGTATTTGTATCACGTTTTTAACCACAGTTCATACTCCGTATCTAATCTAAGGGCCAGTTTTACGGCAAAGTTCCTAGGGGGGGAAAGTGGGGTGACCGTATTGGGTTCAAAAACATTTGATGTCTACATCAAGAATATTCCCACCGGAAACAGCTATTCATTTTACATGGTCAATATGTCGCATTTCAGCGTGGAAGTGGACTCTCCAGACACAATGGAAGTGCAGGTTCCAGGGCAAGACAAAACGCGAGTTCCGATCTTGAAAGGAAAACTAATTATGGGAACATTTCCAATTTCTGACATTGCCTCCGAAAAGGGTGAGTTGGATCTACCGCTCATCGGATCGGTCCGCAACTGGGACAGCGCTGGGTGCCATAATTAGCCCAGATGGTTCTACCATTGGCGCATTTGGCTCTTTGTATTCGAGAATTGAGAAACTGAAATTTTCACGAAAAATTAACCTTCCGCAAACGCAACGCATTCGTGATGACTGACACCGAACTAAAACTCATTGCCGCCGCCGCAATCATCGGACTGAGCAGCAAACCAAAGAACGGATACAGGATCCCCGCCGCGATAGGCACTCCCAGAGAGTTATACACAAACGCGAAAAACAGATTCTGCTTGATGTTGCTCATCGTGGCGCGGCTTAAAGAACGCGCGCGCACGATCCCGCGCAAGTCTCCCTTGACCAGAGTCACTCCGGCACTCTCCATTGCGACGTCTGTTCCTGTGCCCATGGCGATTCCGACTTGCGCCTGGGCCAGCGCCGGCGCGTCATTGATTCCATCGCCTGCCATGGCCACGAAGCGACCTTCGCCCTGGAGCCGTTTCACGATGCCGGCCTTGTCCTGCGGCAGAACTTCAGCAATCACATCATCGATGTGAAGTTTCGACGCCACGGCCTGCGCGGTCGTACGGCTATCGCCCGTCAACATGATGATGCGGATGCCGTCTGCATGAAGCTGACCGATCGCTTCCGGCGTGGATTGCTTGATCGGGTCGGCTACGCCGAGCAATCCGGCCACGACGGGCAGGCCGGTAATTTTATTCTCGACGACCACGAACACGACCGTCTGACCTTCGGCTCGCATGGCCTCTGCTTTTGCGGCGAAGGGAGCAACAGGTTCAGGAATCCCGGGAACGCCATTCTCCCGAATGGCGTTTTCTGAATATCCACCAGTCACGCCAATCGGGAGATTGGCGTTCCCGGGCCCTTTCTGTCCAAGATCGACGTGAAGTTCTTCGAGAAGTTTTTGGTTTCCCAATGCGACAGTTAGCCCATTCACGCGGCCACGGACGCCCCGGCCGGTCAAGGATTCGAATGCCTCCACCGACGTCAGCTCGAGGTTGTGTTCTTCCGCGCCTTTGACAATCGCTGCAGCCAGGGGATGCTCGCTGCCGCGTTCCAGCGTTGCTGCAATGCGCAGCAGCTCGTCCCGGTCAAATCCCGCAGCCGGTTCGACGCCCACCAGCTTGGGTTTCCCTTCGGTGAGCGTGCCGGTCTTGTCGATCACCAGCGTGTCCACTTTGCGCATCAGTTCGATGGCCTCAGCATTTTTGAACAGCACGCCGAGAGTCGCGCCCCTGCCCGTGGCCACCATGATGGACATCGGCGTGGCGAGGCCCAGCGCGCAGGGGCAGGCGATGATCAGCACGGCAACGGCGTTGACGATTGCGTGCGCCATGCGAGGATCAGGCCCCCACAGGGCCCAGATTACGAATGTCAGCGCCGAAACGCCGACGACGATGGGCACGAAGTATCCCGCAACAATGTCGGCAAGTTTCTGAATCGGGGCGCGGCTGCGTTGCGCTTCGCCGACCATTCGAACGATCTGCGCGAGCAGCGTTTCCGAACCTACGCGTTCCGCCTTCATGACCAGCGTACCCGTGCCGTTGACCGTCGCGCCGGTTACACGCGCGCCTTCCACTTTTTCAACAGGAATGGGCTCGCCGCTGATCATCGATTCGTCCACGCTGCTCGCGCCATCGAGAACAATGCCGTCTACGGGGATTTTCTCGCCGGGGCGCACGCGCAGGCGGTCGCCAGGCGTCACCTGGTCGAGTGGAATATCAATTTCGGTACCGTCGGCGCGAATCAGGCGCGCGGTTTTTGGCGCAAGACCCAGCAACGCCTTGATCGCCGCGCCGGTCCGGCTTCTCGCTCGCAGTTCCATCACCTGCCCGAGCAGAACGAGCGTCGTGATGGCCGCCGCCGCTTCGAAGTACACGTCGACTTCTCCACCCAGGCCTCGAAATGAGGCCGGGAACGCTCCCGGAAACAAGACTCCCACGACGCTGAAGCTGTACGCGACGCCGGTACCTAGGCCAATCAACGTGAACATGTTCAGGTTGCGCGTGACCAGCGATTTCCATCCCCGCACAAAGAACGGCCAGCCTCCCCACAACACCACTGGCGTAGCCAGGATGAATTCCAACCACTGCCAGTCTCTGGGTGACGCCCTCCGCAAAAGAGGCACGAGTCGCGGAGCCAGGTCGGACATTGCTACCAGAAGAACCGGGATCGTTAGGGCAAGGCAAATCCAGAACCGCCTGGTCATATTCACCAGTTCCGGATTCTTCTCTTCCTCGACATTTACAATCCTCGGCTCCAGCGCCATCCCGCAAAGGGGGCAATCTCCCGGCTGATCCCTCACGATTTCCGGGTGCATGGGACACGTATACTCCGTTTTTGTCGAAGTCAGTGTGGCGACAACGGGCTCCAGAGCCATTCCACACTTCGGGCAATCGCCGGGCCCCTGCTGGCGAACCTCAGGGTCCATCGGGCAGGTGTACTCGCCTACTGCTACCAGGGGCTTGGGAGAAACCTGGACCACAGGCTTCGCGCCGATGTGCGACGGAGCAGGATGAACAGGCGCGGGTGCAATCTGCAGGGGACGCGACGGCGCTGGAGCAATACTCACAAATGATTTTGGCAGCAAGTATTTGGCAGGCTCAGCGCGGAATTTTTCCGCACATCCCGCGCAGCAGAAGTAATACTTCTTGCCGGCATGTTCTTGCGTCGCTTTGGCGCGCGCCGGGTCCACCGACATCCCGCAAACTGGGTCCTTCTCGACCGGAGTGGGCTGAATATTCTGCGCGTTCACCTGGCCCTCACCTCGAATACGGATCTATTGTAAAGCGCCCGTGGCGTTCCTGCGAACTGCTATAATGCGCCAATGACATTGATGGAGATTACCTACGAATTGCAGTCGCCCCTTCAGCCCGATCAACTGCGAGCGCTGGGCAGGTTCGCCAACACGTACGGACTGCGCCGTTTCCGCGTGCACGAAGAGACCAACCGGCTCACATTTGAATATGACGCTTCGCGATTAAAGGAAACCGAAGTCGAGCATGTCCTCAGGCAAGCGCGAATTCCTGTGTTGCGGCGCGTCGAGCCCGTGGCGACAACTTCACAGATTTAGACGCTGGGTTTTTCCTGTTCGATGGAACTTTCAATTGAAGGTTGAAACCTGAGAAATTGAGGCCGGAAAAAGAAATGGGGCCCTCGCTTGGGAACGAGAGCCCCGAAAGACGCATTCCGTTTGCCGGTCTTTTTTTGACCGACGCGTGGGGTCATCCATCCTAGCTTCCCTCTCAGAGGCAGGTGGGAACGATCGGCACATGTCCTAGGGCAAGCCCCTTCCCCCTCGCCCTATGACTTGTGAAAATCGTCTATTGGAATGCGTCCACGTTTTAATAGCAATGCACGCCGGCAACCAAAGTTGATTTAACTTCTCGGCTAAATAATTACCTATTTTTGTTGAGGTTCCGATTATGGCCGTTGTGAGCCTTGCCTGGCCCCTCCCCCTGAAATCCTAATTCGGGAGGGAATCCTCCCGCCTCGGGAATTTTTTGTTGGACTGCCAGGAAGAATCCGTTCGATTGCAGCGAGCGACACAAAGAAGTCCTGACGAAGTGTGCTTTGGTTGCCATTCGCCTCTGAATACCGTTTTGGAACAACTGATTTCTCTGACACTGCCCCGCGAGCCGCGCCTACAGCTATTGAGTGATCTTTACACGACCTATGAAGGAGGAGGCAGCCTTCCGATCCGCCTTCCCGACATTAGCCTGCACGAGACGTTCGTAAACACTTCGACACATTTCCCGGAAGGGGCGGTCGTAAACCTTCGATTTCGCTTGACGCGGCCGAACACCGAAGTTCAAACTCTTGATGAAGTTCACTATTGCCTAGTTGGTATCGGAATTGGGATTAAATCATCGGAATCAGGCCTGGATCGCTTTACGCTATTGAAGGGGAAATCAGAGCCTCTTTCCGATCACACCTCCGAAGGAAACGATCAAGGGCCAGCTGACACCCATCGGAACCCACCCTCGATCCCTAGTCAATCAAGGCACTTCCGGCGGATCCATGATCCTGCTGAACATGGGAAAACAACCAGGAGCGATTGATGGATTCTCTTACTGCGCAACTGCCTCAAGTTCCTGATGCCGCTACAGATGCGCCGCCGAACGCCGCCCCGGCCGCCAAGATTTCCACAGCATCCATCGTTGCCACCATGCTGCAAGTCTCCAAGCAGATCAGCGATTTGGTTTTTTCGCCCGGCCGTATGCCCCAGGTCGAGCTCAATGGTCAGCTGAAACAAATAAACATCGCGGGGGTTGGCAAGCTGATGCCTGACGTTACCCAACGGATTGCTACTGACCTGCTTGGGGCCAATAAATTCGTGGCCGAGAAACTCGAAAAAGAGGGGTCCACCGACCTTTCCTATAGTCTGCCGGGCCTCGCGCGATTCCGCGTGAATATTTTCCGCCAGCGTGGTTCCCTGGCCATCGTCATGCGCGTCATTCCCCAGACCATACCGGATTTCGCAACGCTCAACTTGCCACCTCAGTTGGGGGAAATTGTCGAGCTGCGCAACGGGATCGTACTGGTCACCGGCCCCACCGGCTCAGGGAAATCTTCGACGCTGGCGGCCATCCTGAACCGGATCAATGAGGAAAAGTCGTACCACGTCCTCACAATTGAAGACCCCATTGAGTTCCTTCATGGCCATAAGAAATCGACCATCCATCAACGAGAGCTTCATAGCGATACCCCGAGTTTTGCCCTGGCCCTTCGGGCGGCTTTGCGGCAAGCGCCCAAAGTGATCCTCGTAGGTGAAATGCGCGACAAGGAGACGATCGAGATTGCCCTCGAAGCCGCGGAAACCGGACATCTGGTCTTCTCGACCCTGCACACGATCGATGCCTCGAAAACAGTCGAGCGCATCATCGGCGTATTTCCCCTGGCGGACCAGCAGGCCATCCGTAACCGTGTCTCCAAAGCCTTCCGCTATATCATTTCGCAACGCCTGATCGCGCGAAAAGACGGGACAGGCCGCGTGGCCGCCATCGAAATCCTGAAATCCACGATGCGCACCCGCGAATACGTGGAAAAAGGCGAGGGCGAAGGCAAGTCCTTGATTGACGCGATGCGGGATGGCACTAACGAAGGCATGCAACATTTCGACGGCGAACTCGACCGCATGATTCGTGCCGGAATCATTGATCTGGAGACAGGACTCGGGTATGCATCGAATGCGGGCAATCTGAAGCTCGAATTAGCCGACTTCGCCGAGGAAAATTCGACCGCGTCGTAGCTTGGAAACTTGCGAACCGCATGGTTTGACTTCGATTTAGCAGCGCTGGACCGCCCGCCTAGATTTCACCTTCCAAGAGCACAGGGATTTATTCGTACCTCCGGTTCCCTATTCCCCGAGCTACACGGCTTGCATAACGCGCCCGCGCGAGCACTTTACCCCTGATTTGAGCGGTCTTCGCGCCGCACCTCATTTGCTTTTCCGAAATTGCCATTCAGAGTTGGTACTATTACCCTCAGGACGGCCATTCCCCTGATACCAACAGAATCCCATCTTTTGTGCTATCGTCCTGGGCCGTCCAACGTTCGACAATGGCCCATGACTAAAAGAGTCCGCAAACTACGGCAAGCTGTCGGAATTGCAATCCTGCTGATTTCAACCTCCGCTGCGGCTCTTGCGAACCAGTCTCAAACGCTGTTCTCAGCACACAAAATCCCACTGTGTTATTGCAAGTGCGAGCATGAAACCGGCAAACAGTGCACGAAGATGTGCGAACTGCCGCAATACGAAAATCGCTGGTGGGCGATTTCCTGTCACAAAAAGAGTGCGGCTGGAGATGCCACAAATCCTCCAGCATCGAATTCTGGATCACGCAAAACCAATCGTACGGAAGAGGCGCGACGGTAGTCGCCTGGACAGGTCGCACGGCCTGCTCTCAACAGGTTCATCCCGAAAGAAAATTCCTCAAAATCCACGCAGGATTCGAAGTTCGACGCAAATCTGCGCTAGAATGCATGCTTCGGCACCGTGTGGGCGTCGAGTCGGCTGCGCGTGCCCTGAATTGCTGCACGCCGAGGCCGAGCATCACTACACCAGACATTTTCCTCAGGGAGGAATGCCCTTGCTCGATCATGACACACACAATTTGGCCACCAAGACGCCGTTGCGTCATGACTGGACGCGTGAAGAGATCCGCCAGATCTATCGGCAACCTTTGCCCGATCTGATTTTCTCCGCGCAGCAATTACACCGCGAATTCCATGATCCGAATCGCGTGCAGTTCTGCCGCTTGCTCTCGGTGAAGACGGGCGGGTGCCCGGAGGATTGCTCCTATTGCCCGCAGAGCGCGCACTACGCGACCGAGGTGGGACGCGGCGGGTTGCTCCCGGTGGACGAAGTCATCGAATTTGCCGAACGAGCTCGCGGCGAAGGCGCGACACGATTCTGCATGGGTGCGGCGTGGCGCGAGGTAAAGGACGGCGAGGATTTTGAGAACGTATTGGAAATGGTCCGGCGCGTTGCGAAACTGGGAATGGAAGTCTGCTGTTCGCTGGGAATGCTCGATGACACGCAGGCCAAGCGCCTGGCTGAAGCGGGTCTGACCGCCTACAATCACAACCTGGACACTTCGCCTGAATTTTACGGCCAGATCATCACAACGCGTAACTACACAGACCGGCTCCGTACCCTTGCAGCGGTCCGAAAAGCGGGAATTACAGTCTGCTGCGGAGGCATCGTTGGCCTCGGGGAGTCGGAGAATGATCACGTGGGCCTGCTCCATCAACTGTCCACGCTGAACCCGCATCCCGAAAGTGTGCCGATCAACGCGCTTGTGAGTGTTGCCGGAACGCCGCTGGGACATCAGGAACCGCTCGACCCGCTGGTTTTTGTCCGCATGATCGCGACGGCGCGCATCCTGATGCCGGCCTCCATGGTGCGCCTCAGCGCCGGGCGGCGTTCCCTTTCCCGCGAAGCGGTCGCGCTGTGCTTTGTGGCTGGCGCGAATTCCCTGTTCATTGGCGAAAAACTGCTGACCACTCCCAACCCCGAGCCGGAAGATGACGCGGCATTGCTTAATTCGCTTGGGCTCGAACCGCTGCCACTCAGGCAATGATGCTGTCGTGAAGATGAAGCAACGCATCGCCGCTGAACTTGCCGATCTTGAATCGCGGGCCGAGTTGCGTCATTTGGAAATCGCGCGCGGCATCGATTTCAGTTCAAATGATTATCTCGGCCTTTCCAGCGATCCCCGGATGAAGCAAGCCGTCCTTGCAGCTGTCCATGCAGCGCCGCGCATGGCATCCACAGGCTCGCGCCTCTTGTCCGGCCAGGATGAAGCATGGACTGCCGTCGAAAAAGAATTTGCCCGCTGGGTGGGCGCCGAGGCTGCTTTGTATTTCACTTCCGGCTATGCTGCAAATATCGGGCTGCTCGGCGCCATCCTTGGCCTCGATGACGTCGTTTTTTCGGATAGCGCCAATCATGCCAGCCTCATCGATGGCATGCGCCTTGCAAAATCGCGGCGCATCATTTTCCCGCATCTCGATTTGAATGCTCTCGAAGCGGAGCTCCGCTGGAACGTTTCCAGTTCCGGGGCGCGATTCATCGTCGTCGAAAGTATCTTCAGCATGGATGGCGACCGCGCGCCGCTTCGAGAATTGGCAGCGCTAGCTGCGCGTTATCATGCGGAGCTCATCGTGGATGAAGCTCATGCGACCGGCGTGTGCGGCCCGAACGGCCGGGGTTGTGTTGCGGAGCTGGGACTTGCTGGCCGGGTGTTTGCAACGGTTCATACGTGCGGGAAGGCGCTCGCAGCTGCCGGAGCTTTCGTCTGCGGATCGGAGCCACTGCGCCGTCTTCTGATCAATCGCGCCCGCACATTCATTTTCAGCACGGCGTTGCCGCCGTATTTTGCAGCGCAGGTTGCTGCGGGGATGCGCCTCGCCGCGAGCGCCGAGGCAGCGCGCGTGCACCTGACGGACCTCAGCAACTTTTTCAGGAATCAACTGCTGCAAAACGGCTTCGAAATCGCGGGGAGCGATTCGCACATCGTACCTGTCGTGCTGGGATCAAATGAGACCGCACTGGCCTTCGCCGCGAATCTGCAGGCGCGAGGG
Organism: Terriglobia bacterium; assembly: GCA_963705015.1. Lineage (GTDB taxonomy): Bacteria > Acidobacteriota > Terriglobia > Acidiferrales > UBA7541 > Palsa-360. The sequence continues at coordinate 363,397 of CAVPIN010000002.1, read as the reverse complement.
TTCGGCGTCCGCGCGATCCGCCCGCCCACGGTTCCTGAGGGAACAGCCCGGCTACGCCTGTCGTTGACAGCAGGGCTCACACAAACTATGCTCGCCGACCTGGTAGGCGCGCTCATTCATATCCGCAATCAAATCGCGACGGCGCAAGCGATGCCACAACCTCAGTGACTGGCCCCGTGAACCGCCCGACGACTGGGTTCTTCGTTACAGGAACGGACACAGGCGTGGGAAAGACTGTTCTCTCCGCGCTGCTGGTGGCGGCGCTGGATGCCGTGTACTGGAAACCCGTCCAAACGGGCGTCATCGAAGGCACGGACCGCGAATCGGTCCGGTTATGGGCTGAAATTCCCGAGGAGCGGCTCTTGCCGGAGCGATTCAGATTCGATCCGCCAGTCTCTCCGCACCTTGCCGCCCGGGAAGCAGGCGTTCGAATTGCTCTCGATGCGTTTGAATTCCCGGCGGCGCCAGTTGGCCGACCGTGGATTGTCGAGGGCGCAGGCGGCGTGATGGTGCCGCTTAATGAGCGGGACCTCATGCTCGACCTGATGCGGCACGTGGGGTTCCCCGTAGTAGTTGCCGCGCGCACGGCCCTGGGCACGATCAACCACACGGTCTTGACGCTTGCTGCATTGCGACAGGCGAACTTGAAAATTTGCGGGGTCGTCATGATTGGCAAAGAGAATCTCGAAAATCGCCGCGCTATCGAGCATTACGGAAACATTCGTGTAATCGGCCACATTCCGGTGTTCGAACACATTGACCGAACGGCGTTACTCGAAGTGTTTGCCAAGTATTTCGACCGGGCGGCATTTTAATCGCTAATGATGGACCGCAACCTGCATTTATGGCACCCGTTCACGCATGAAGGCGTGGACCCTCCACCACTCTCCATACGCTGTGGTGAGGGCGTCTTCCTCGAAACAGAGGACGGCCACCGGATTCTGGACGCGATTTCATCCTGGTGGGTCAACCTTCACGGCCATGCTCACCCCGCCATCGCGGAGGCCATAGCCAAACAAGCCGTGCGACTCGAGCATGTTCTCTTTGCCGGATTCTCGCATGAACCTGCGGAGGAGCTCGCCGAGCGCCTTGGCAGGATTGTTCCCCCGCCCCTTCGGCACGTTTTTTTCTCGGACGACGGCTCGACCGCCGTGGAAGTTGCACTGAAAATGGCTGTGCAATTCTGGAGGAACAGCGGGCGTCCGGAAAAGCGCGGGATCGTTGCGCTCGAACACGCGTATCATGGTGACACCGTCGGCGCGATGTCCGTGAGCGATGATTCCCCGTTCACAGCGGCATTTGAATCGCTGCGTGTTCCCGTCCTGCGAACCCATTCGGCCTATTGCGCCCACTGTCCCGTGGGCCTGAAGCGCGAGACGTGCCATATCGAATGTCTTGGCAAGCTGGAGCGCCTGCTCATCGAACGCGGACATGAAATTGCCGCCGTGATTGTCGAACCGCTGTTGCAGGGCGCGGGGGGCATGATCATCCATCCGGAAGAATTTCTCTCGGGAGTCCGCCGGCTCACTTCCGCTCATGATGTGCTGCTGATCGCTGACGAAGTTCTTACTGGATTTGGCCGCACTGGGCGCATGTTCGCCTGCCAGCGTGCCGATGTAGTTCCCGACATCATGTGTGTGGCCAAGGGAATCACAGGCGGCTTTCTTTCTCTCGCCGCCACGATCGCAACAGACCGCGTTCACGACGCATTTGTTGGACCCCAGCGTACGCATGCCTTCTTCCATGGCCACTCGTATACGGCAAATCCAATCGCCTGCGCGGCAGCCAATGCCAATCTGCAAATTTTTGATACAGAGCCAGTCTTCGAGCGAATTGCCGCGATCGAGCACGTGCACGCCACGCGACTGCCTTCGTTCGCGGCACACCCCGCGGTTGCCGACACGCGTCGTATCGGAACCGTTGCAGCAATCGAACTTAAAGTTCCTGACGCCGGGTATCTTTCTTCGTTGCGACCGCGGCTATATAAATTTTTTCTGGATCGAGGCGTCCTGCTGCGGCCCTTGGGCAACGTGATCTATATTTTGCCGCCCTACGTCATAACACCGAAGCAGCTCAACTCCGTGTACGACGTAATCGCTGACTCCCTGGCGTTGGTTTCGGGACTGGAGTAACGGTGGACCGCAATCTTTTGGCAACTGATGTCGAGTTGGAAATAAATGCGGGGCTGGGTACCTGGTGGCGGGCCACGTACCGATAATCCTGTTTCGCAGTCCCTATCGTCGCTTGAGATTTCCGCACATTCCACTAAGGGCAACCGCCGAGCCCTGTCCCCGCACAGCGACATTTCTTGAAACGTTCAGTCTCTGGGGATCGAGATAATTCCTGGATCTAGGGGCCTTCGACCTTGGGCTTCGACTCAGCTCCTGGCGGTTCGCGGAAAGGATCCATCGGAATCGGCGCATACACGACATTGATGATATCGAGACGCTCTGTCTTCGCCGGCGCACGTAGGTCCACGCGGTCGCCGGGGCTCGCCTTCATCAGCGCGTTGGCGAGAGGCGAGCGCCAGCTGATGTAACCGCGGTCGAGGTCCACCTCATCGATGCCGACGATCGAGACGACGTGTTCTGGGCCGAGGGCGCCCTTATAGGTCACGGTTGCACCGAAGAAGACGCGCTTCGCGGCCGACCGCGGCCGCGAAGCGACAGGGTCGACGACCACGGCCGCGTCAATGCGCTGCGTGAGAAAGCGAATCCGCGAATCGATCTGGCGTAGGCGTCGCTTGCCGTACAAGTAGTCGGCGTTTTCACTACGGTCCCCGTTACTGGCAGCCCACGAGACGACCTGCACTACCGCGGGCCGCTCGCGACTCAGAAGGAATCGATGCTCGTCTTTCAATCGCTGCAACCCGGCGGGCGTGATGTAGTTCTTGAGCCTCGGCCCCGCTTCCTCGCGCACCGGTTCTCGGAGCGGCCGCTTTGTTCCCATTTGCCGATCTGCCATGGATTTCGTGTAGCTGCGTGTGACCCGCCTGAGTAATGATAACCGGTAATTGGGCCGAAAGTGATACGGGCCATTTACAGATAAGACCGTTTACCAGATGGGATGAGAAGGCCGGTTATCGTCATCTGGGATTTTGAATTCCCACATGACGAGAATTCTGTTTAACGGGTGTTGCTGGTAGGTAAACAATCCAACAGGGTTTTCTCCGATATGGATTCCGATGCAATACACTTCTAATTATGAAGTCGTCGTGGGCAACAATCGGGAAAATCGGAACGGCGTTTGTCGTTGGAATCTGCCTATTGGCTGCATTGGGGTGCGGCGGTGAGGATGAAATTTGGACGGCCAACGCCCCTTCTCCGGATGGACGCTGGCTCGCGACTGCTAGCACGTTAGAGACAAGTGGATTCGGCACGGGGTCCATTCAAACAGACGTGTTTTTGAAGTGGTCAAAAGGGTCCGACTCTCCAGAGCATATCCTAGGCTTCGTTCATGATGGACGGTCAGGATCGAAAACGATCAACCTTTCAATGAATTGGGTGGCGCCGATGCACCTAGATGTGACCTACGACGGTCATGCGACCGTAGACTTTCAAGTCGTGAGACTAGGCGATGTTGACATCTCACTTCGAGACCTTTCGAAAGTACCGAGCACTCTTCAGCAGTTACCCAATGATCTCGGAATTCGAATCGCGCCAAAGTCCCGATAAGTCATGCCGGAAACTGACTTTCTGCCCAATCCAGCCTTCAGGCAACGCCGCTTATCGGCACGAATCTTTCTGGGTTCTCAAGGAAGTGATGCGCGATTACCAGCCCATTTGGCGCATCCGCTCCAGGATGAGTCCGCTGTAGCGATTCATTTGATCGGGACGTCGCTTCAGAGGCAACGGCAGAATCGCGGCGAGCCGGGCGGACTGTTGCCGGTCGATATTCCGGGCTGAGGTTCGGTAGTAGTAACGGCACGCCGCCTCCGCACCATAAACACCGGGGCCCCATTCGACGACGTTGAGGTAGAGTTCCAGTATGCGGCGCTTGCCGAGGACCAATTCGGCCACCGGGACAAGCGTGAACTCGGCGCCCTTGCGGAAGATCGAGCGGTCGGTTCCGAAGAAGAGATTTTTTACCAGTTGCTGCGTAATCGTGGACCCACCGCGAATGCGGCCGCCTTCCATATCGCCTTCCGCAGCGATTTCCATCGCGTGCCAATCGAATCCATGGTGCTGGTAGAAGCGCGCGTCTTCCGCGGCGATGACCGCATGCTGGAAGTCGGGCGAGATTTGGCTGAGCGGAACGAAATCGTATCGTTCGTGATATGGCGTGTGGTGAATCCAGGCCTGCAAGCGGCGCTCGATGTGCACCGCGGTGGTCGGTGGGTTAACCCACCGCGCAACCACAAGCATCAGCGCAGCAAGCGACCAAAGAAGCGCCACTCCGATGAGAAACCATCGAACGAAGGATCGGAGGGGGCCTCTCCGATGCGCGTTCTTGGGCTGCGTGCCTGGATTTTCAGTCACATTTCAGGATAATCGTTTGGGCTGGGTTAGCATAGTGCCCAGTAAGCCTTATGGTCATGTGGGAGACCCAGATTCCCAGTTGACGAGCGGGCCGTTTCACCGGTGGGATGAGAAGTCGGCTCATTTGATTCTGGCCCACAACGTTGTGCCCGCAAGGGCTTGCAGGAGCCATCGCAGGACGCTATCCTTTGTGCTCTGTCTCCAGGATGAGAATCGCCTTTCCTCAGTGATGGCAGAGTCAGGCTGCAGTCCCCAAAGTCCGAGGGCATGTGATCAATCTCTCTTTCATCGGAATGTCCGGCGCCGGGAAATCTCACTGGGCGCAAAAGCTGGCTGCTGCCGGCTTCCGCGTGATCAGCATTGACGACCGCATCGAGCGAAAACTGGCACCGGAACTTGCCGCGGGCGGCTATCGCGGAATTGGCGGCGTCGCTGCATGGATGGGTTGGCCGGATCAGCCGACGTATCGCGAGCGTGAACAAAAATATCTGGCATGCGAAATAGAGTCCATGAGCGAGGCTCTGGACGAAATTGAGGCTTCGCGCGATGAGGGCATCCTGCTCGACACCACGGGCAGCGTCGTGTACACGGGCGAAGAAATCTGCCGCCGCATGCAAAATCTGACCACGGTCGTGTATCTTGCAGCCCCGCCCGCCGAAGAGGAGGTCTTGATCGCGCGATACTTGTCCGACCCCAAGCCCGTGCTGTGGGGGGACCAATTTGTCCAGCGTCCCGGGCGAATCCGCGAAGGATGCTGTCGCGCGCTGTTATCCACAACTGATCGCGCATCGCAAGAAACTTTACGAACGCTACGCGCACCGTATCGTTTCGCATGGATCGCCTGCGAGACCCGAAACTCGACGCGCGCGGTTTCCTGGAACTTCTCGATTCACAGGCCCGGCCCGCATGATGAAATTCCGAAGCACTCTCCGCCGCAGTCCGGAGGTCTCTCTGCGCGACGCCGTCCTGCGCGGCTCCGCACCCGATGGCGGACTGTACATGCCCGTCGAAATGCCCCACCTGCCCGCCGATTTTACCGGGCGCCTGCCGTCGCTGTCCTTTCAGGAAATCGCGCAAGAGGTAGGCGCGCTGTTCGTCGGCGAGGAAATCCCTCCGCACGAAGCTGCGGAAAATCGTGACTGTCGCGTTTGATTTTCCCGTGCCGCTGGTCACGCTCGGGGAACGGCTCCATATTCTGGAGCTATTTCACGGGCCGACGCTGGCGTTCAAGGATTTTGGCGCGCGATTCATGGCGCGCCTGATGGGATATTTTGTCGCCGAATCGGGAAAACAGCTGACCGTGATCGTGGCGACATCGGGCGACACGGGAAGCGCGGTCGCGCAAGCGTTCCTGGGAGTTCCCGGGATCCGCGTCGTGATTCTCTATCCCGCCGGACGCGTCAGCAGCGCGCAGGAAAAGCAGCTCACCACGCTGGGCCAGAATATAACCGCGCTCGAAGTGTCCGGCTCGTTTGACGACTGCCAGCGCCTGGCCAAACAAGCACTGGTCGATCCGCCGCTCGCCGGAAAACTTACGCTCACGTCGGCAAACTCGATCAATATCGCGCGGCTGATTCCCGCAGATTTTTTATTATTTCTCCGCGGTCGCGCAGCTTCGTGCTCCGGAAGCTCCGGTCGTGTTTTCGGTTCCCAGCGGCAACTTCGGCAACCTGACGGGAGGCCTGTTTGCCAAGCGTATCGGCCTGCCCGTCGCGCAATTTATCGCCGCGACCAATACCAACGACGTTGTTCCCGAATTTCTCCGCAGCGGCAAACTGATTCCGCGCGCCTCCCGCCACACGCTCTCCAACGCGATGGACGTGGGAAATCCCAGCAATTTCGCGCGCATCGTCGATCTCTACGACAACGATCTGCGCGCCATCCGCCACGACATGTGGGGCTGCAGTTTCAGCGACGAGGAAACACTGCGCGATCATGCACGACGTCGAGCAGAAGTACAACTACGTGCTCGATCCGCACACCGCCGTCGGCGTCCTGGGGTGGCAGAGTTATGCGAAGCAAAATCATGCCGCGACGCAGGGGATCGTGCTGGCCACCGCGCATCCCGCCAAATTTGCGGAAACGGTAGCCCGCGCCACCGGCGTTCGGCCCGAAATGCCGGAACGCCTCGCCGCATTCCTTGATCGCCCGAAGAAATCCATTCCATTTCCCAATCGATTTGCCGAGCTTCAAGAATTTCTACTATCTTCAGGGACCTGATATTGTCCGTGGATTTGGCGGAGGCATGATGAAGCTTCTTGCAGGAATTCTGGGTCTCGCTCCTTCTCTTGACCACGCTGTGGGACGCGTTTGAGACCATCATTCTGCCCCGGCGCGTGACGCGGCAGTATCGTCTGGTTCGCCTGTTTTATCGGGTCTATCTGGAGCTTCTGGAACGCTATCCACCGGATGATTCGATCGAAGAAACTGCGGGACAGGCACCTCAGTTATTTTGGCCCGCTTTCCCTTTTGATGCTCTTCGGCCTGTGGGCCTCGGCCCTGGTCCTGGCATTCTCCTTACTGCACTTGGCCGCCGGTTCGGCCACTCAATGTCAGTGGAGGATCACCCTCCTTCAGAGCCGATCTTTACATGAGCGGAACAACATTTTTTACGCTGGGGCTGGGGGACGTCATTCCGAACACGACATTCGCGCGAGTGATTACGGTCGCCGAGGCAGGAGTAGGGTTCGGCTTCCTTGCCGTCGTGATTTCCTATCTGCCGACGCTGTATGGGGCATTTTCGCAGCGCGAATTAAATATCTCGCTGCTGGACGCGCGCGCCGGCTCGCCACCCACCGCCGCGGAATTACTTCGCCGCCACGCGAAGGTTGCGGATACCGGAGTCCTCACGCAGTACCTTCGCGAATGGGAAATTTGGTCCGCCCAGTTGATGGAGAGCCATCTCTCCTATCCAGTGCTGTGTTATTTTCGATCTCAGCACGATAATCAGTCCTGGCTCGCAGCGTTCACTACGGTTCTGGATGTAAGCGCGCTGATTGTGGCCTATGGAACTGGCGCCGCCACGTGGCAAGCGCGGCTCACCTTCGCCATTTCACGCCATGCGGTTGTGGATTTAGCCGAAGTTCTGCGAGTCTCGCCCGTTCATCCCAAGGTTGACCGCCTTCCTCCAGAAGATGTCGCGCAGATTCGCAGCCTCCTGGTGGAATGCGGCGCATCGAGCAAGTCCACCGACGCTGGCGACGCGAAACTTGGCGAATTGCGGAAGATGTACGAGCCGTACCTGAACGGGATGTCCTTACGCCTTCTCATGCCGCTGCCCACCTGGGGCGTGGGCGCGCATTTCGTTGAGAATTGGAAACGCTCGGCCTGGGGCCGGATCTCGTCAGATCCCAGCAGTTCGGATCATTTCTAAGTAGAATAAGCTTCAGCTTGTTTTCCTTTGGTTTCACAGTTAAATAGTTCAGACAAATTCATCATGGGGAATACGTGTGACAAGTTCAGGAGAAAAAGAATCGGTGCGTAACGAATCACAAACAAATGCTTCGAAAGGTGAGACCCGAGGAATCCTGTCGCGAAAAATCATCATCGTAACCGGCGCGAGCCGCGGCATCGGACGAGCCATTGCATTACGATTGGCGAAGGACGGCGCCATGATCGTCCTGGCTGCGCGCGATCAGACTTCGCTCGCCAACGTCGCCGCCGAAATCGAAGCGGGAGGAGGCACGGCTACCACGTTCGCTGCGGACCTCCGCATACCCGAATCCCCTGTCGCGCTTGTGGACGCCACGCTCAAAGCCCACGGCGCGATCGATGCCATCGTGAACAATGCAGGCGCGACGAAGCGGGGAGATTTCCTGGAATTATCGGATGCGGACTGGATTGACGGCTTCGCGCTGAAGTTTTTCTGCGCGGTGCGGCTCACGCGGGCGGCTTGGCCTCATCTCAAAGCGCGTAAGGGCTCCGTGCTCAACATCATCGGCATCGGCGGCCGCGCGCCGGGCGCGGAATTTGCGATTGGCGGATCGGTGAATGGCGCATGCCTGACGTTCACGAAAGCTCTGTCCGACATTGGTATTCGTGACGGAGTGCAAGTCAACGCCATCAATCCCGGATGGATTCGCACAGACCGGCTTCGAGGATTGCTGGAATCCGAGGCGGCGCGGCTTGGCGGCGATCTCAATGCCGCCATCGAACAGATCGTCCGAAAAGCGAATGTAGTCCGGCTGGGGGAGCCGGAGGACATTGCCAATCTCGCCGCGTTCCTGCTATCGCCGCAATCCCGCTACCTGCAAGGCGCGCTGATCGACCTGGACGGCGGACAGACGAAGACGGTGTAAGCTGTTTCAGCAACCGGCCGCACTACCGTCATTCTGAGCGCGGATTTTGCGCGAAGAATCTCTCTCTCTGTCTTTCGTTTCGACTCAAGAGGGATTCTTCGCTTCGCTCAGAATGACGAGCTCAAAGACTTTTTCGACAGGTTGTAAACTCGCAATCGCTGATCATCGTCCATAAATCAGCAAATGGAACGTTCCCGGCGTCGCGACCGGCTGCGGATTGGGCCGGCTCTCCGTCGCGGGCGGCGCGGGACCAAAATCAGAAGTAGTGAGGTAGAGGTTGTGAGTCTTTGGATCAAGCCCCATGGTCTTGGCCCCGAACTCGGTCTTCAGGACTTCGACCACGCTGATTTTATCCGGTGAATCTTCGTGGAAAATGTGAAGCAGCCCATCGCGCGTGGCGGCGGCAATCATGCCGGTTCCGGGATCAAATACGTTGGTATCGACGCCTCCACCAATCGGGAACGGCTCTCCGATAATTTTCCCTGTGTCGGCATCCATGACCACGAGCATCTTGGGGTTTCGCCCGCCGATGAACAAGCGCCGATGGACGCGGTCCATGGCGATGGAGACGGGCTGCCCGGCGGGAGCCACTGGCCAACGCGATTTGATCTTGAGATCGCGGGAGTCGATGGCGATCACTTCATTGGTGCTCTCGAGATTGTCGTAGATCATGCCCTTGCCATCGGCGACCGCCTGTTCGGGGGCGCCACCCAGGTCGAGCGTCGCGATCACGGTTCCCTTCTCGGGATCAATCACGGTTGCAGATTTAGGACTGCCGTTGAAAACGAAGACGCGCTTTGATGCTGGATCGTAAAGGATCCAGTCCGCGTCGTCCTCCCCTTTGATCTGTCCGATCGTCTTCAGCGTCTTGAGATCGAACATGACGATTTGCGCCGCGCCACCGTCGCTGATGAACCCGCGGTTCACCTCGGGCACCAGCGCGACGCCGTGATCGCGCTTCATTCCGCTGATCGCGCCCACCGTCGTACCTTTATCCGCATCGAGCACCAGAAACTCTGTGCCGTGCGAGAGGTATACGCGGCGCGAACCGGAATCGAAATTAATGTAGTCGAAGTATTCCGAGCCGCCCGGCGCGGCACCGAAAGGAATTTTCTTCAGCAGGTGGTAGGCGGCCGTTTGCGGGGCCGCAAGAACGTAGGCAGCGAAAGACAGGATCGCCATGCCAGCAGCTAAATATCCAAATTGGGAGCGGTTCATGAGACCTCCAGCTGGATGCGCAGATTCTTGTAGGACAGGCTTCAGCCCGTCTGGTTTTGGGTCTTTGCGCGATGGCAGAAACCAAAAGAAGACAGGCTAAAGCCTGTCCTACCGGGAAAGTATCACAGTAGGGGTGATGGCGGCCAATAATCGGGAGTTCGTGATAAGCTGCCGATATTGGGCGGGCAAGAAATGATCAAATTTTTCATTCGGCTGGGCGTAATCGCATTTGCAACGGCAGTGGTTCTGCAGTGTGGTGGCCCGACGCTTGCCCAACCTTCTGCGCAAGCCTCGGCAAAACAGAAAGCCATTGCCGACCTGAAGGAAGTGGCGTACGCGGGCGATTCCAATGCACAAGTTCAGTTGGGCGTGGTCTATTTGACTGGTGACGGCGTCCCCAAGGACGATGCCGAGGCCCTGAAATGGCTGCGCAAGGCCGCCGACCAGGACAATCCGCTAGGCGAGCGGTACCTCGCGGAGATGTATTTCAAGGGCCGGGGCGTTCAAGCGGATAACTCAGAGGCTGCGAAATGGTTGCGCCTCGCGGCCGAGCAGGGCGACGCGCAAAGCCAGCATAATCTCGCCGTGCTCTATACGCAGGGACTGGGCGTCCCCAGAAATCTGAAGGAAGCAGTGAATTGGATGCGCAAGTCCGCGGAGCAAGGTCTGGCGGACGGACAAGCGGGCTTAGGTGTCTTCTACGATAACGGCGACGGCGTGGCTCAAGATCCCGCCGAAGCTGTGAAGTGGTATCGGCTGGCGGTGGCCCAGAACGACTCGGACGCCATGAGCGATCTCGCCCGACTGCTCGCTACCACCAAAGATTCCCACATCCGAAATCCCCAAGAGGCTGTCGCTCTGGCGACCAAGGCCGTCGCCGCCTCGAATAATCCGGAGTACCTCGACTCACTTGCCGCGGCCTATTTTGCCGCCGGACAGAACGAAAAGGCGGTTGAGGCCGAGCAAAAGGCTCTCGCCCGCGATTCTCAGAATGAGGATTATCAGAAGGCGTTGCAGAAATATTTGGGCGCAGCGCGAGGGGATCGCTAACTGATATTCAAGGGGAGCAGCCGAATACCCATTCCGTTACAGCATGGATTCGTGCGGCAAATCCACCATCCGCCCTCAAAGTCATTGGTGAGATACGGGCTGGAACACACCGGCTGCGATAAAACGCGTGATGATTGCTGCGAACAACAATCCAATCACAAACACCAGCCAGCGGTACTTTCTCCACTGCTCAAGATAGCCGGAGGAACGGACAAAAATATCAACCAGGTAAGCAGCACAATATGCGACATTTGCAAGGACGGCCAGAAGAAAAAGGCCCAATATAGAATCGATCGATACCTCTGCTCTTGAGGCGGGGTAATCCATTCCAAAATAGATCAGGACGATACTCGCCAAAACGCCGTTATAGATCAAGCGGCGCGGCTCCCAGAACCGAATGGCAGCCGTCACGGACTCTCGCAGGCTCTGTGCTTCCATAAATGTAGGCAATTCTAACGCATGCTGGAGTTATTCAGGAACGCATGATCGCGTCGGTTAGCAGGAGATGGATCGGACTGCCGTATTGTTGCGCGATCCGCATCGCATCAACCGCTCCTTAGGCCCTGAGCAACTTTTTTTCCAACATCCTCTGTTCCGTCATATCCCGGAAAATGGAGATGACGCATTTTTCTCCGCCGACCTCAATGATCTCAGCTGAATTCAAGCCAATTCGCTGTTCGCCGGATTTTGTAAGGAATGTGATTTCCAAGTCGCGAACGGAACCATGTTCCTGCAGCGTTTTGACCAGCCTGGCTCGATCCTCTGCGCGCTCCCAGAAGTTCATCTCCCGCGACGTGCGTCCGATTACTTCCTCGCGGCGGCAGCCTGTAATGCGCAGAAAGCTCTCGTTTACATCGATGAACCGGCCGTCAGCAAGGCTTGCAATCGTGATCGGTTCGGGGTTCGCATTGAATGCCTTATAAAACCGCTCTTCGGCCTTCTTGCGGTCGCTGATGTTCCGCGTAATCGCCGCCGCTCCCAGGATTTTTCCGTCTGCATCCTTGACCGGCGAAATCGCCGTTGAAACATCAATCCGCTGCCCGTCTTTGTGGACATGAACTGCTTCGAACATCTCCACGCCCTCCCCACGTTGCGCCACTTCCGCGATCCTGCGCAACTCATCCAGCTGATCGGGCGCGATCAGAAGATTTCTCGACTTGCCCAGCACTTCACTCTTAGGATAGCCATACAAACTCTCCGCACCCGCGTTCCAGCTAACCATCGTCCCATCGAGTGCATGGATGATAATGGCGTCGCTGGAAGAATCAATAATGGAACCCAGCTGAGAAAGTCTTTCTTCCACCCGCTTGCGCTCGGCGATTTTGCTTTTTAACTCTCGATTGGCGCGTACAAGTTCCCGTGTCCGCCCTGCCATCCCCTCCCTATGTTCTTCATCAAGTCCGGTCGAATCCAATTGCGTGCGCAAATACTGGACGAACGCTCTCCAGGAATTGTTATCGAGTAGCAGTGGCAACAACACATCAACGCTTGCCCCGCCCGCTTCAACAGGTTTCTGCCCGTTTGTCACGCCGCGAAGTCCTTGCTGATACCTGTTGGAAGAAGTCCAGCGCGCGCCCGCCGCATCCAGCAGTACTCTATCTCGGTCCGATTCCAATTGTTCTCGAATTTTCTGAACAAGAAGCTGAATCCTGGTGGTGTTTTCAAACTGCTGTTTCAGCAAAGGCTCTACGTCGCGACCTCCGCGTATGAGAATTTCGGTCGTGAGCTGGATATTCTGATTGGAAATGTCGAGGACCTCCTCAGCCAGCTTCAGGTTTCCCTCGACTGCGCTATGCTGAACCAGCTGCGGGCTCATGCCGTTGTCTTCTTCAGCAGCAGAAGTTCAATGTTGTCAGTCAGCCGCGCAAAATCGATCGGTTTAGAATGGTAGCCGCCACACCCGGCTTCAAGTGTTTTGGTGTGATCATCGACCAATGCATGGGCCGTCACAACGATGATGGGGATATGGCGTGTGGCCTCTTTGGCTTTCAGTAGATTGATCACTTCCCAGCCGTCCATCTCCGGAAGGCTTATGTCCATCAGAATCAGGTCGGGCATTTCCGAAAGCGCAAGCGAATATCCTTGCTCGCCATCCGCGGCCGCAATGACTTCGTAGCCCCGGCGTTTCATTCGTCTGGAAAGCATGTCCCGGTTTACTTCGTTGTCTTCAACAACTAGGATTTTAGGCATGACCGCTCTCCTGTCGGCTAATGCAGGTACATAGGCGCCTGTCGTCCTGGCAACCGGTTTACGAATGATCACTTATGGGTGTGACAAGCAGGAATAGGACTTAGGTACTTTGCAGCACAATTGCCATCCCAAACGAGTACTGGTCTTTTGGACAACCAACTAAGACTTCGTAGAAATGGCGCCCGGTTGTGGAATGTGGAAGGAGCCCTGCTCCATGGGATATCGGAACGAAGTGCCGTCGAGCAGTAGGGGAAGGCTCAATCGAGAATGACCCAATCGCCTCCATGAGGGGGGCGGTTTTCGGAAACTGGATTATTCCCAACGATTGCAGTCTTACTTACTCGAAGAGCTCTGCCCCAGCTTACGCAAGCGCTCTTGCAGCTTGCGGCGGAGGGCGGCAGGCGTGTTGGGATTGAACGCCACCAGATACCACAGCGGCTGGCTACGATCGCGGGCGAGCCACGCCAGGGTAACCGGGTCGGCATTCGGATGACGCGCCACGTTTTCGCGGATGGCGGCGTAAGGATGCTTGGCCAGGCGGGCCAGCGTCTTGGAGGTAACTTTGGGATGCTCGCTGATCAGGCGCAGCAAATAGTAATCAGTTTCCGGCGCCTCGCGCGCCAATCTATCGAGCATTTCGGCTTTGGAATCGGCGTTCAGCACCACTCCGACTTTCTCGTCCCAGGAAGCATTAATGTGGTTGAGCTCGCGCGTGCGTTCGTGGATCAGTTCCTCGATCACGCGGCGCTCCTGATTGAGGCGCACTTGCGGGACCGCCGTCGTCTCCAGCGAATCGAGCACGCGGAGAAGGTGCTGCCGTTCCCCGAACACGATCTGCGTGGTCCGGGGGGTCGAACCACTGGTGGGCGACTGCACAAGATCCGAGCGTCTCATTGCGACCTCACTCAATATGATCGAGTTCGATTGCCAGATTTGCCAGCTCATCGTCTTGGATGTACAAGCTCCTTGAATCGAGTGGCAACCCGGCCTGCATCTGCCGTTCTAGCCATCGTCCGGCTACATCGATCTTCTGCTCGCGCGTTAACCGGCGCCGCCCGCGCTCAAATCGAGTCAGGCTCGCGCCCGAGATACCAACCACGGTTTCTTCTCCATTTACCCGAAAGAAGAATAGTTCAGGCCGGTCCCCCTGCGCCAAAAACCCAGAACGGATGAATTCGACTTCGCGGCGGTTTCCGTCTGGCCCCGCAACTTCGAACCGCTCGTATTTTGGATCGTAAGGCATCTTGGATTATCTGACCGGTCAACCTAGGTGTAAAGTTACAGCGGAGGTCGAGGTTCCATCCGCGCAACAGGTTTTTGTAGGACAGGCACTCTTGCCTGTCCTTTGACGCTCGGGCGAGATTGTACGGGACAGGCAGGAGTGCCTGTCCTACAAAAACCAAGCAGGGTCTTCCTCCGCGTTTGCGATTGATGCGAGATGCGCGTACCTTTGATTTGTAAGCACTGGAAGAACAAGCCAGGGGAGACAAACCGATGTCCGCTTTTGACGACCACAAGGATGAGATCGAACATTATGAACAGATGCTGGGGGCGCATCGCGGGCGCCTCGCTGTTACGCTGGACCGTGTTACGAACGCCATGGTGCTCGTTGGCCAACATGGCGTCTACTGCCACAGCCACCGCGATCCCACCAAGCCAACCATGGACATCCAGATCATCACGGATGAATTGCGAAAGGCCAAGGAACTGATCCAGAGCGTGATGGAAGACTTGCGAGCGGAGCGCGAAAATCGGTTGCGAGCAAATTGAAGAGAAAGACTTAACACAGAGGTCACCGAGGGACAGAGAACACAGAGAAAATTAAAACGAATCCTTATTTGTGAATTCTCCGTGCCCTCTGTGTCCTCTGTGTTAAAACTCTTTGCCCATTCTCGACCATAGACGACCTGAAAATCTCCGGCAGTTTTCGACCCCTTCAATTCCCTATCAGAAATGGATTTGTCGCGCGCTCCCGGCCGATAGTCGTCGTTTCCCCGTGGCCGGGGAACACCAACGTGTCTTCAGGCAGCTCGAGCACTTTGCCCTTGAGCGATGCGATGATTGATTCAAACGATCCGCCCCATAGATCAGTGCGGCCGATGCTTCCTGCAAACAAAGTGTCTCCGGCAAAAAGGCGCCCGGGCAGGCGCTGCGTTGACTTCGCCGCGACGGCGGCCGCGCGAGCCTCGGGAATATCGGACGGCAAATACAGACAAATGCTGCCCTGCGTGTGGCCAGGCGTGTGCAGTACCACGGCCTTAAACGGGCCCCACTGAATCGAGTCCCCTTCCCGCAGCAGCTGATCAACATCAACTTCCTGAGGCGCTTTCCATCCGATCCAGGAGGCCTGAACATCGATCATCCGGTACAGCTGCAGATCATCAGCGTGCATATAGACGGGCGCACCAGTGGCTTGATGGACGCGCGCGAGTCCCACGACGTGATCGATGTGGGTATGTGTGATGACGATTGCGCGAACTTTCAGATGATGGCGGTGAATAATTTCCAGGATCCGCTCGGCATCATCGCCCGGATCGATTACGATCGCCTCGCGCGTCTGCGGGTCGCCGACAACGTGGCAATTACATTGCAGCATGCCGACGGGAAGAATTTCGTGAATGATTTTTGAAGTCTCTGGCACGAATTTTAATCTATCGTCGCGAATCTCATAACTTTCGTACGCCTTCCCGCAAACATTTCCAATTCATTATTCGTAGGGAAGGGCTTCGATGGGATCGAGACTCGCGGCTTTGCGCGCCGGATAGTAGCCAAAGAAGATGCCCACGCACCCGGAGAACACTACCGACGCAAGTATCGCTACCAGCGGTACCGCCGTGGGCCATTGCAACAGATGCGCGATCATTACTGAGCCCGCGAGACCCGCCACCAGTCCAATGGCCCCGCCGATCAGGCTCATAACGACTGCTTCGCTCAGAAACTGCATTTGCACGGCATTTTCGCTGGCGCCGACGGCCATACGCACGCCGATCTCGCGCGTACGTTCGGTAACCGATACCAGCATGATGTTCATAATCCCGATCCCGCCGACGACGAGTGAGATCGACGCAATACTCGCCAGCAACAACTCCATCATGCGCGCGGAGTCCGCCATGGCGTTCGCAATATCGATCGGGTGACGGATATTGAAATCGTCTGAGCGGTCGGCCTGGATATGGTGCCGTTCTCGAAGCAGGTCGGTAATCTCTTTCTCCGCCTCAGGAATCACATCCGGCGAAATTGCCGAACACCAGATATCGTCGAGCCAGGGTTGACCCTTGATCTTCTTTTGCACCGTACTGTAGGGCATTACAATTGTGTCGTCCTGATCTTGTCCGACAGCGGACTGCCCCTTCACTTGCAGCAGGCCGATTACCTTGCATGGCTGATTGGCGACGCGAATGGTCTGTCCAATCGGATCTTCCCCATTAACAAAGAGGATATTCGAGACGGTCCGGCCCAGGACGCAAACGTTATCGGCCCGGTCAATATTCCCCTGGTTGAACATGCTCCCGCGGTCCACCGCCAGCTTTTTCACGTACAGATAATCGGGCGATACTCCTCGCATGCCCGTGTACCAATTCTGATTTCCGAAGACAACTTGCGCACGGCCGTCGACATTTGGAGTGATATGCGAAACCAGCGGGATTTGTTCCTCGATTGCATTAGCATCCTCGAGGGTGAGCGTTTTGGTAGCGCCATTGCCGGTGCGCACACCATTCAGGTTTACGCCTCCCGCCTCGATCCAGACCATGTTCGCGCCCATATCGGCAATGGCACTCTGAATTCGTTGTGAGGCGCCTTCTCCAATTGCCACCGTGCAGATCACGGCCGCGACGCCAATGATGACACCGAGCATCGTCAATGCAGTGCGCATCTTATTGCGGCCGAGGGCCCGGAGGGCCATTCGCAGGGCGACGGTTAATTCCAATTGTGCCTCCGACGAAGTTCCACGAGAGGAATGCAATAACTATACACCTTTTCCCATCACCTGCGGCTGAGCAGGGGGCGCAGCGCCATCGCCAAAACCCGCATTCTGCTAAGATGAAATTGTGGTCTGGGAGATTGCGAGACGTCATGTCCCTCGAAACCCCTTTGCTTGATTTGCACCGCTCCGCTCATGCGGAACTCGGCGAATATTTTGGGACTCTGTTGCCGTCACGATTTGGGGACTTTGCCGCCGAATATTCGGCTGCCCGGAACACCGTGGCCCTTGCGGATACTAACTTCCGGGCTTATTTTGCCTTTTCGGGCCCGGATGCGCGGCGTTACGTGAATGCCGTCCTGACTTCCAATGTCCGGGATCTCCAGCCCGGTCAGGGCGCCGTGGGACTTTTGCTGACGCCGCAGGGGCACATCCTCGCCGAAATCGAAACCTTCGCCAGAAACGGCAGCATCCTGGCGGCTTCTCATGCCATGGTGCGTGAAAGAACGTTTTCCACTTTCGACAAATTCATCATCATGGACGACGTGACCCTCGAAGATGTTACGCCTATAACGGGCAATCTGGATTTGCTGGGGCCGCGTACTGCGGCGCTGGTTTCAGAATTGTGTGGCGTAAATCTTGTGGACATGCCCGACCTAGCGCATGCGGAAGCTAGGATTGGTTCAATTCCCTGCCGCATCGTTCGCTACAACTGGGCGACGCATTCCGCGGCCAGGATCATCGTCGACCGCGAAGGCCTTCCATCGTTGTGGCATGAACTCGACAAACAGGTACGCGCCCATGGTGGTGTGCCCGCGGGTATGGAAGCGCTCAATTCGATACGACTGGAGTCGGGTACGCCATGGTTTGGGCTCGACTATGACGAGAAGAACATTCCTCACGAAGCGGGCCTCGAACATTCCCACATCAGCTATGAAAAGGGTTGCTACACCGGGCAGGAAATCGTCGAGCGCGTCCGTTCGCGCGGCCACGTCAACCGGCGGCTCACCTTGCTGAAATTTCTAGCCGCTAAACCGCCCGATGCTGGAACAAAACTGTTTGCCGCTGGGAACGCTGCCGAGGTTGGTCACGTGACCAGCGCGGCCGTTTCTCCCCTGCTGCAGAGTCCAATTGGGCTCGGTTATCTGCGACGCGAACATTCGGCCCCGGGAACTCGTCTCGATGCCTCCGGGATCGAGGCGGAAGTAATCTCGCCTCCTCTTCTTGTTAACACGCCAGTCATGTAAATTAGCGAACAGGCTCTAACACAGATGGCACAGAGAACGCGGAGAATTTAGAGGAGAGAAAAAACACGTTGTGGTTTTCTCTGAGACCTCTGTGCTCTCTGTGTTGAAATCTTTTTGCCCGCAACCGATTACGAGAGGTTCAGCGCCCGCTTGAAGCTGCCGCGTTCGTTCGTGATTTTCTCCTGCAGCTGCAGGATGGCGTATAGCAAGGCCTCAGGGCGCGGCGGACATCCCGGCACGTAAATATCCACGGGAATCACCTGGTTGACGCCCTGCACGATCGCATAATTGTTGAAGACCCCGCCGGACGTCGCGCATGCTCCCATGGAAATCACCCACTTCGGTTCGGGCATTTGTTGATGCAACTGCTTGATGACTGGCGCCATCTTCTGCGAAACGCGCCCCGCGATGATCATGAGGTCCGCCTGGCGGGGAGAAGGACGAAACACTTCCGAGCCGAAGCGAGCCACGTCGAACCGCGCGGCGGCCATGGACATCATCTCGATCGCGCAGCACGCCAGTCCAAATCCCAGCGGCCAGATCGAACTCTTGCGCGCCCAGTTTACGGCCTTATCCAGCTGCGTGAAGATGATGCCCTCGTCTTGCAGCAGCTTGCCGAAATCGTCTGGCTTTTCGAGTGTGACGTTTTTCCCTATGGATGTGCTCATACCGCCTCAATCTCCACACCCATTTTCGCACAATCTTGCACGGCGTGCCAGAAACACCGCTTTCCTGTGCCAATCAGACGGTCAAATTTGTAAGAGTGCTCTGGCCTTTAAATTTCTTATCCACAAGACGCGGTGTCTCCCGGTAATTCTGCCGAATGAACTGAACTAGCCAAATGGGTTCTCGTCCGCGCTGGGACCATAGATCGAAGGCACCGGCACATCGAGCAGCCGCAAGTACACCGAAAGCTGCCCGCGATGGTGGTAAAGATGGTTCATGAGAATGGACCGAACGAATCCGATTCGCGGGACGGCCATGACGGGCTTTCCGTTTTTTGTCAAAGTCCACGTGGACATAAGTTTTGCGTCGTCCATTTTGCTCAAAGTCTCCTTGGCATTCGCGAGTCCCTTCGCAAAGGCATCCATAATTTCCTTGTGGCTCTTTGGCTCCGGCTGCGCAAAACTCGGGGCTTCCCAGGTGTCCGGCACGATTGCGGCGGCAATGTTTCCCGGTGCGGCGGCGATATGCAGCCCCAACTGTCCAATGGAATAGGATTTCGGATGAGGTTTCCAGGAAAGTTTTCCCTCCGGGATTCGATCGAGCACCCGCTTCGTCGTTTGTGCTTCCATATCCATTTCCATCAAGATTGAATCAACCATTCTCATGACAGCTCCTTTTCGTGCGTGTGAGATTTAGCGTCTTGATTCCTGCAACTTCAAAGATCGAATCATCCCGCCTGAACAAAAGTGGCCAGACGTTCGAGGCAACCATTCCACCCGTGTGCGTGCTTATCGCGTTCCTCAAGGTTGGGCAGCCTTACGTGAGTGATAGCAACTTCAGTGGAATTTCCCAAATCGTGGAACTCGACGGTAACTAGGGAAGCCTCAGGATTGGTGTCACCGTCCCATTGCCAGGTGAATGCGACCCTTTCCGGAGGCTTGATTTCCGTATACGCGCCGGACACGCTGTGCACGTTCCCGCCTTTGTGATGCATCTCCACTCGATACCGCCCGCCGACGCGCAATTCTAGTTCCGGGACAACCGCGGAGTAATCCGCCGAAGGAGCGAACCAGCGGGACAGTTCCCTGGCGTCTGTCCATGCGCGGAAGACTCGTTCCCTCTTGGCCGCGAACGTTCGTTTGATCTCCAGCGTTGTATTGATGGATGGTTGCGCGGTGCTCATTTGCTGTCCTCCATAGATTTATCCTGCATGAGATATCGATCCAGAGCGTCCAATTGATTTTCCCAGAACAATCGGTACTGCGAGAGCCAGGCTTCCGCCTCTTTCAGCGGCCGGGCGGCCAGCCGGCAGTGACGCACGCGGCCCCTTTTCCTTTGCTTTACCAGTCCTGCCTGCTCCAGGACTCGCAAATGCTTCATCACAGCTGGCAGCGACATCCCATACGGGGTGGCCAGAACGGATACCGAAGTTCGACCGCGCCGCAAGTCGGAAAGGATGGCGCGGCGCGTGGGATCCGCCAGAGCGCGAAAGATGGCGTCCAGCCGCCTGTTATACTTAACCATATGGTTTACTATTACTCTTGCCCCCGCTGATTGTCAAGAGTGAATTTGCTAATTTTCTGTGACACGCTTTTTTGCCAAGACTGCCGGGCAAAACTGAAGTCAACCTGAAGATGAAGCACCTGCTCGCCGGAAGTTTTGTCGCGCTTCCGAATCCAAAATGGGTGTAACCTGACAGCTGCAAAAACAAGATGGACCAATTGATCCGGCCATTGAAATATCACGCGATGGCCGGAAATATTCGTCCAAACCAAGGAGGATATTCCGATGACGGAGGAATCTTCCGCGAAGCGATGGAAGCCCTATGTCGCCGGGGCGGCGGCGATTGCCGTAGTTGTCGTGTTCTTAAGCCTCCCAGCAGGACAAAAACTGGTGGGACAATTTTTCGGATCGTTGCGGATGCAGAAGGTCCAGGCAGTGAATGTGGATCTTTCCTCATTCACCGATCCTAATGCGAACCCCGCATTGCATGAAATGGTCGCGAAAATGATTTCCGATAAGGTCGTCGTGACCGTAAACGAACAAGACCAGGCGGAGTCTGATCCCGCCTCGGCTGCAAAGCTGGCAGGGTTTCCCGTTCAGCTGATCAGCAGTCGCAAGGACCAGCCCAAACTGGCCGTTTCAGGCGAACACGACGTAAACCTGACCGTCGATCGCTCCCGTTTGCAGGCCATCTTCAATGAAGCAGGACATCCGGATCTGCTCGTACCGCAATCACTCGATGGCGCAGCCGTGGCCGTACAGATTCCGAGAGCCGTCCAAGTGCAGTATGGGACTTGCCCCACTCCCACCACTGCTACCAATGCGATTGCCAACAATGTTACGGGCCCTCCAGCAGCGTCCACAGAATACAGCGATTGCGTCAGGCTGAGAGAAGGTCCAAGCCCCAAGGTGAATGTTCCGCCAGGTCTGGACGTCGAGAATCTGGCCCAAATTGGACTCGAAGTTGCCGGGATGAATCCAACTCAGTCACATGATTTCCTTCAAACGGTGGATTGGAAATCGACGTTGACGATGACCGTGCCGCGCTTCCTGCGCTCGTATCAGGGGGTGACGATCAACGGAACACAGGGGACGCTTCTCACGCTGGCAGGAAGGCGAGGCCCCGGATACACATTGGTCTGGGCGAAGAATGGGATGGTATATTCACTGGTCGGTTTTGGCGATTCCAGCGAAGCCGTCGCCCTGGCGAATTCAGTGAAGTGATGCGCTGGGCGAAACGTGGAGCCTCCCCTGGATCATTCGAATAACTTAGCGATTCAAACACAGAGCCTGCGCAAGGTCTTCAAGAACAAGGTCGCCGTCGGCAACCTGTCGCTCTCCGTGCGCAGGGGGGAAATTTTCGGTTTCCTGGGACCGAACGGAGCCGGAAAAAGCACTTCCATCAAGATGCTGCTGGGACTTGTGAAGCCGAGCGGCGGCCAAGCATTTGTCCTGGGAGTGCCTGCAGGTGACGTTGGCGTGCGGCGGAGAATTGGATTCCTGCCCGAAGATTTCCGGTTCTACCAGTGGCTTACGGCGTCCGAGCTTCTCGAACTTCACGGGCGGCTCTCGGGCGTGCCGCCAGATACGCTGCGCGATCGCGTTCCCGTATTGATCGATCTCGTGGGTCTCACGCCGCATCGCAACAAGCGTCTGCAGGAATTCTCCAAGGGCATGCTCCAGCGAATCGGACTCGCACAAGCCCTGATTCATGAACCGGAACTGATCTTCCTCGACGAACCGACATCGGGGCTCGATCCCATGGGCCGACGGCTGGTGAGGGATATTCTCCGCGCCCAGCGCGAACGCGGCGCTACAGTCTTCCTCAACTCCCACATCCTCAGCGAAATCGAGATCACCTGCGATGAGGTCGTTTTCATCCGGGACGGCGAGGTGGTGACCAGCCGCGATCTGCGGACACCCGATGCTGAAGAGGTTCGTGTGGTCGTGCGCGCGCGGAAGTTGACGCCGGAAACAATCTCAGGTCTCGCGCAGTGGACCACGTCGGCAGTGATCGAAGAAGAACAACTCACACTCACAACGGCCTCGCAGGACGTCCTTCCCGACGTCTTACGTCACCTTGTCGCTGCGGGCGCCGACATCTACCAGTTCACGCCGCAACGGCTTTCCCTGGAAGATCTGTTCATGAAAATCATGGGCGAAGATCGAGGACTGTGATGACCTTGTGGGTCATAGCCGGCATGACGTTTCGTGAGGCGGCCCGCAAGAAGATCCTTTGGACAGCCCTGATCGCGGGCCTCGGCTTTTTCGTCATTTTCGGCACGGGCCTGCATTACCAGATGGCGGACTTCAGCAGTGGGTCCATGCCGCGTTTCTTGCAGTACCAAATCCTCAGCGGCATGCTCATGATCGGACTCTATACCGTCGATTTGCTGGCCGTGGTCATGACGATTCTTACTTCAGTGGATACCATTTCCGGCGAAATCGATTCCGGCACAATTCAGGCGATCGCTACTAAGCCCATTGCCCGCTGGCAAGTGCTGATCGGGAAGTGGATGGGATTTGTGGGCATGCTGGCCATCTACGTAGTCCTGATGTTCGGCGGAACAATCGCGGAGACACACTGGATTGCGGGAATCGTTCCCCAAAATCCGGTCGCGGGCGCGCTTCTAGTGTTCCTGGAATGTGTCCTCGCGCTGACCGTCACGTTCATGTTTGGGACCTGGTTTTCCACTCTCACGAATGGCGTCATCGTTTTGGGCCTTCATGGACTGGCTTTTCTGGGTGGCTGGCTGGAACAAATGAGCGGATTCACCGACGGCTCACGCCTGGTCACACTGGGAATCATCTCCAGCCTGGCGATGCCCAGCGAGGCCATTTGGCGCCGGGCAGCATTCGAAATGGAATCGCCGCTTGCAGGGTCCCTTCAATTTTCGCCATTTGCGGATATCTCGGTGCCGAGTCTGGTCATGATCGGCTATGCGGGCGTCTACCTGCTAGGCGCGCTGGCCGTTGCGATATATCATTTCGAGACCCGCGATCTGTAGTGGGCATCTTCCCGGCTTAACGCACTGACTCTACGCGCCTTGACCTGAATGCTTATGTCTACGCATGCCCGCCCCAAGAGCGGGCGGCCTCTACAAGACCTGCGACCAAGGTTGGCCGGGTTTTGTAGAGGCCGATCCGGCCCGTGGTTTACGGGCCGGATCGGGCACGTTTCAGATTGCGCCACTGCCAGAAGCCGTGCCTGGTTGACACAAATGATCGCGCGCCTTAATCTGAAAGCAGGCGCTTCCCTATGGACCTCTTCGAAGAAGTCATCAAGCTGCGCCGCGCGGGAAAGCGCGGGGCGCTGGCCACTATTGTCCACACCAATGGCTCGATTCCGAGCTATGAGAGCTCGCGCATGCTAGTCCGCGAAGATGGCTCGATCGCGGGCACCATTGGTGGCGGATGCGTCGAAGCCGAAGTTTGGGCGGCCGCCAAAGAAGTAATGAACGCGGAAGCGCCACGCAAGATGACTTTCAGCCTGAATAACGAAGCCAATTATGACAATGGCCTGATCTGCGGCGGCACGCTGGAGATTTTCGTCGAGCCGATTCTGCCGCAGCCGGTCCTTTACATTTTTGGGGGCGGCCATGTCTCGATTGCCCTGGCAAATGCGGCACATACAGCGGGCTTCGCGATCGGCGTGATTGACGACCGCGAATCGTTCGCCAACCGCGAGCGGTTCCCCATGGCTCAGGAAATCTACACAAGCTTCGAGGAAGCGTTCGCCAAAATTAAGCCGACCGTCGCCACGTACATGGTGATTGTTACGCGCGGCCACAAAGACGATATGCGCGTGCTCGGCTGGGCCGTGGGCACATCTCCCCGTTACATCGGCATGATCGGCAGCAAGCGCAAGGTGCTCTCGGTATATCGCACGCTCGAAAAAGATGGCGTCGAGCATGAGAAATTTGCCGGTGTGCATGCGCCCGTGGGCCTCGACATTGGGGCGCTGACTCCGGAAGAAATCGCCATCAGCATCACGGCGGAATTGATCGCCATCCGGCGCGGCGCGAAGAATCTCTCTCATAAGGCTGTGAACATCGATAACGCCACTCCTGCCTCGGTGGGGTAGCCCTCTTTGCTAGCCGCCATTATCCTTTCTGCAGGCGCCTCCAGCCGCATGGGAAGACCGAAAGCGCTGCTTCCCTACCGCGAAGCCACGTTCCTCGAACATTTGCTCCAGGTAACGCACCATCCACGCGTTGGTTTGACACGCGTCGTTTTGGGAGCGGGAGCGGAAGAAATTCGCACGATCGCGAAACTCGATGCTTCCATGGTCGTCTTGAATCCTGACTGGCAGCAGGGTCAACTGTCTTCCATTTGCGCAGGAATTCGCAGTCTTTCGGGAATCCAAACGGACGGGATTCTCCTCTGCCCTGTCGATCATCCACTAGTGACCGCAAACTTGGTTAGCGATTTGATCGGGCGATTTTATGAGAATGAGAAAGCCATCGTGCTTCCCACGCATAAAGGACGGCGCGGCCATCCGGTGATTTTCTCGAACAAGCTTTACGGCGAACTGCTAGCTGCCCCCACGGACAAGGGGGCGCGCGCTGTCGTCTGGGCCCACTCGGCCGATCTCCTGGAAGTCCCGACTGAGGAAGAAGGCATCGTGCTCAACCTGAACGATCCCGACATGCTGCGGCATGCGATGGGAGAGGAACAGGCTTAACCACAGAGGACACAAAGGTCACAGAGGAAACCAGTATTCATTCTCTTCTTTCTCTGTGCCCTCTGTGTCCTCTGTGGTGAAGCTTTTTTCTTTGGCTGACCGTCAGTAAGATGTAACCGCAGGGACGGGGGCGGCGCCACCAGCTTGTTCCATGATTTTTACACTGGCGCTGGCCCCGATGCGCGTGGCGCCGGCACACACCATCTTTTTCAAATCTTCAAAACTGCGCACTCCTCCGGCAGCCTTCACTCCGATTTCGGTACCCACCACGGCGCGCATCAAGGCGACATCTTCAGCAGTGGCCCCGGCAGTGCTGAAACCAGTGGAAGTCTTGACGAAATCAGCCCCCGCCTGTTTGCAGGCCACCAATGCGCGGACTTTTTCTTCCAAGGTCAGCAGCGCGGTTTCCAGAATCACTTTGCAAATCGCGCGGCCTCGATGTGCCGCATCCACCACGCCCCGGACGTCGGACTCCACCACATCATCCTGGCCTGATTTGAGCGCTCCGATATTGATCACCATGTCGACTTCCTGAGCGCCGAGCTTAATCACTTCTTCCGCTTCGTAAATTTTCACCTGAGGAAGGATCGCGCCGAGAGGAAAACCGATCACGGTGCAAACCTTGACCTTCGTGCCACGCAGCAATTCAGCGGCGAGGGGCACGTTCCAGGGATTGATGCACACCGACGCGAAACCGAACTTGGCGGCCTCTGCGCAAAGTTTGCGTATTTCATCGCGAGACGCTTCGGGCTTGAGCAGCGTGTGGTCGATCAGGCCGGCAAATCCCGCGTCGAGTTCCACCACTGACGGCCCACAGGAAATGCGGTCGGCACCGGCATCGACAACTGCCCGCGTCTTGCGCGCGCATTTCTCGGCGCAGTTCAGGTCGCAGTCGGCGCAGATTTCGCCGTCGTTCTCCGCGCCAGCGCGCGGCAAAGGCGCGGGCCCGCCAAGATATTGCAGCACTTCCTCAGTGATGAGTCGTACGACCTGTTCGAATTCGCTTTGATCCACTAGACCAGCCCTATGGAAATTGTCCCGAAAATTGGTAGCGACTCAGTTAGCCGAGTAGGACAGACACTCTTGTCTGTCCCGCAAGATCTCGCTCCAACCCAGGGCGACAGGCAAGAGTGCCTGTCCTACAAAAAACTTGATTCAAGTAAATTGTGCCACTATCGAAAATTAGCAACTTTCATTTTCTAGCCGCGCGTTCCTCGATGCTGCGAATCTTGTCCACGCGACGTTGATGGCGGCCTCCCGCGAAAGGAGTCGATAGCCAAACGGCAAGGATTTCTCTCGCCACTTCCTGCGAAATCAGTTTGGCCCCGAGCGTCAGCACGTTCGCGTCGTTGTGTTCGCGGCTATTGCGCGCCGTCGCGCGATCATAGCACAGCGCTGCGCGCACTCCCGGCACCTTGTTGGCGGCAATCGAGCTGCCAATTCCCGCGCTGTCGAGCACCACACCCAGCCAGGCGTCTCCGCGGGCGACAGCCTGCGCGACCGCTCCTGCGAAATCCGGATAGTCCACTGCCGCCGCGCTATCGGTTCCGAGATCGAGAAAACCGTAGCCCCATTCGCGGAGGTAGACTTTCAATTGCTCTTTCATTTCGAAGCCGCCGTGGTCGGCGCCAATGGCAATGATGCGGGCTGAAGGTTCGGGAGTGGCCGCACTTGGCGTTCCGCCTGGAGGGATGTCACTCTCGCGCGAGGCAGCGATGCGAAATGTAATTCCTCGCCGCTCGGCCTCCTCGCGCGCGAGCGGAGTGATGATCGTGTCCTGCGTAACGGTAACTTCCCCGTTCTGCGCAACCTTTTCCAGATCTGCGGCTGTGACAACAGGCTTCATGATGATCGAGGTGGAACAAACAGTAAAACGAATGCCCTATCGTAACAATCTGGGAACAGGTCTGGCGCTCTCAGTAGCGTAAACTTCAGTTTGCGTGCTTTTGTTTTTGGTCTTGTAAGTCTGGATCTAAACCAAAAGCACGCAAACTAAAGTTTACGCTACTGGCCCCCTACTTCGGGGGCAGCGAGAGCACGCACACATCCTTGAGATTGCGATAGCGCTCCGCATAGTCCAGTCCATACCCGACGACAAATTCATTGGGAATCTGAAATCCAATGTAGTCCGCCTTCACATCTTTCTTGATGCGGCGCTCCGGCTTGTCGAGCAGCGCCGCGATCCGCAGCGTTTTTGGCTTTCGCTGTTGCAGCACGCGCAGCAAGTATCCGAGCGTTAGTCCTGTATCCAGGATATCTTCGACGACAATGACATTCAGGCCCTCAATGCTGGTGTCGAGATCCTTCATGAGGCGCACTTGTCCGGAGGTCTGGCTGCCATGCCCGTAACTGGAAAGGGCCATGAAATCGAGCGAAACATCGACACGAATCTGGCGGATCAAATCCGAAAGAAAAATCGCCGCGCCCTTGAGGACTCCGATCAGGTGAACGCGCTCGCCTTTGAAATCCTTGGAAATTTGCTGGCCCATCTCTCGAACGCGCTTCTGAATGGCGCTGCTGCGCAACAGAATTTTCAAATGTTCCTGTCCGTGACCTTGCACTGAGGACCACCTTCGCCGGGTCCGGGCTCCGCTTGGAGCCCGGCGAAATAAACTCAAGACCGGTTACTCTAGCGCAGGGGATGGGAAAGCTCAAGGTGTGGGGAGAGGATTGACCCGAGGAAAATCGCGAGAACAAGAGGAATCAATTTAAAATGTATTGGATTTGATTGTAATGCCGCGCTCGTGGCACCCTTGAATCCCTCTATGGCCCCAGTAAATGAAAAATGGAAAGACCGCCGCGTAATTGTGACCGGCGGCGCGGGATTCATTGGCAGCGTCCTGGTCTGGGAACTCAATCGCCGAGGCTGTTCCGAAATCGTGATTGGGGATTTTCCAGCGGAGGGTGAAAAAGAAAACAATCTCGCTGGGTTGCGTTACTCACAATATCTTGAGCCGAGCGAACTGCTCACGCGCCTCGCATCAGGCTCGCTTGGAAAGTTCGATTATATTTTCCATCTGGGCGCGTGTTCATCCACCACGGAAACCAACGAAAAGTATCTGCGCGAAAACAATTACGAATATTCACGCAAGCTCGCCGAATGGGCGCTGCGCGAGGGGGTGCGTTTTGTGTACGCGTCCTCCGCAGCGACTTACGGAGACGGGAGCGCGGGGATGGACGATACAAACCCGCAGCAGATGGAACGCTTGCAGCCTCTCAATCTCTACGGCCAGTCGAAACTCTCGATGGACCTGCATGCCTGGCGGGAGGGCTGGCTCGACCGAATCGTGGGCCTCAAATATTTCAACGTCTATGGCCCCAACGAGAATCACAAGGGGGACATGCGCAGCGTGGTCTGCAAGAGCTACGCGCAAATCCTAGAAACCGGCGTCATTCATCTATTCAAAAGTTATCGTCCGGAATATAAGGACGGCGAGCAGCGGCGCGATTTTCTATATGTCAAGGATGCTGTGGCCATGACGCTCCACCTGGCCGCGAATCCTGCCGCAAACGGAATTTTCAATATTGGGTCCGGGAAGGCGCGCACATGGAATGACCTGGCCCGCGCCGTATTCGCTGCGCTCCATCGCGAGCCGCGTATTGAATACGTCGAAATGCCCGAAGCCATCCGCGACAAATATCAATACTTCACGCAAGCAGATATCGGGAAGTTGCTCTCCACGGGGTACCAGGAACCGATTACGTCGCTAGAGGACGGGGTGAGGGATTACGTCGTCAATTACCTGATGCCCGGGCGTGCGGTCGCTCCGGAAGACCCTCATAAGTAGCGTAAGCTTCAGCTTGCGTGCTTTTGATTTTGCGAAGTCAAAGGCACTCAAGCTAAAGCTTACGCCACTCAAATCCTCCGGATTCTCCTCGCACATTTTTCCGGACGAATCCCGACAAACATACAACCAGCGCCGTAAACATTACTGCCGCAAATAAAAACTTCAGCGGAGTGGCAATCTTCACCGGCGAAATAAATGCCTCGATCACTCCGGCGACCACCAGTAGAGGAATCGTTCCCAGCAGGAGCTTTGTTGCTCGATTGCCCGCGCGCACCAGGGATTCCTTGCGCGACATCATCCCCGGAAAGAGCAGTCCGCGGGCAATTTCGAGTCCCGCCCCTGCAGCAATGAAAATTGCCGGCAACTCCAGCACGCCATGAGGCGCGACAAATTCCCAAAGCTGCATGGCCATCCCCGCCCGCACGGTAGTTACGGCGAGCACGCCCATCAACAGTCCATTCGTGATGAGCATCCAGATCGTTCCAATTCCGGCGGTGATTCCCGCGGCAAACATCATGAATCCGACCGCGAGATTATTCGTCATGATCCCGGAAGCAGCCATCGGTTTAACGGAAAGGATGGAGTGCGTCCACATCTCGCGCTTCTCAATCGTTTCGATCATCTGCGGACCCAGGATCTGGTGCGCGAACCCTGCATCGCGCAGCGTCACGACGGCTCCGGCAATTCCGCCAGCGGCAAAAATCACTGCCGCCAGCAGCACGAGTGGAATTGTTTCCCTGAAAATGCGCGGATAGGTGTCCAGGTAGAAATTTGCGATGCGGCTCCACTGCGGGCGCTTGCCCATGTATATCAGATTGTGCGCACGCGCCAGGAGTTGATTCAGGTAGGACGCCATGGGACGGCTCGTGATATCCTCGCGAACCGTCGCAAGGTCCGAGGCCGTCTGACGGTACAATAGGCCCAGGTCCTGCAATTCATCGTGCCCCAGGGCCGATACACCGCGGCGTCCGGCGCGATCGACAAGCTCCTCGAGGCGCTGCCAGTGCGGTTTACGTTTCGCGAGCCATCGAGTGGAGATCAACTGTGCCCTCGAACCCAACTGATCCGGCTGCTTTCGACGCCGCCGCTGGCGAAAAGCTTATCATTGAAACGCCTGAGCAGACCTCCATTGAATTTCCTCTGGCCGGAATCGGCAGCCGCTTCCTCGCGTTGCTGATTGATTCATTGATTCAGATCGGCATCGGGATCGCCCTAGGGTTGCTCTTAGCGGCGTTGAGCTTTGGGTTTGGTGGCGCTGCAGGATTTGGGCAGTCCTCGACCGGGGCCGTCTGGGGAGTTGCCATTCTCATCTTTGGATTTTTCTTGCTGATCTACGGGTACTTCATTCTCTTCGAAGCAATCTGGAATGGCCAAACACCCGGGAAACGGCTCACGCGTATTCGCGTCATCAAAGATTCCGGTCAGCCGATTACCGCGATCGATTCGGTGGCTCGCAATCTGCTTCGCATCATAGACTCATTGCCCGCCGGATACGGCATCGGCGTGCTATGTGCATGGATCAGCCCGCAGAGCAAACGCCTGGGCGATTACGTCGCCGGCACGGTCGTTGTTCACGAAAAACCATTTGAATCGGTACCCATGCAATGGGGCGAGCCGACTCAAACGACCACGCATCAATACGGCGCGGGCCGGCTGACCCCCGAGGAGTTTGCGCTGATCGAAACATTTCTCAGCCGGCGCAATTCGCTCGAACCCGGCGTGCGGTACGATATGGCCGCTGGGATCGTCAGACGCATTGAGTCCAAGCTCGTTCTACCGCCAGATCGGCCTTCGACTGAAAAAATCCTCGAAGAAGTAGCGCAGGAGCGGCGTTCGAATGCCGGATTTCACTGAGGTGAATTACGCGTGGCAACCCCGCATCTAAACCGCAGCCAACCCTTGGAACCCGTGATGAGGCAGATTCCAGAGGTTTGGTTTGCGATGGGTTACGCCGGAGGGCGCGACGACGAAAAACCCGTGCACCGCGTTTGGGTCGACGCGTTCGAACTCGCCGCTTACCAGACAACGAATGCAGACTATGCAATATTTTTGCAATCGACGGGCTATCCGAAGCCGTTATCTTGGGACGATCCGGCCTTCCATCTCCCGCAGCAGCCCGTGGTCAGCGTCTCCTGGCTCGACGCTATCGCATATTGCGAATGGATGAGTCGCGTCATCGGCAAGAGCTACCGCCTCCCCACCGAAGCGGAATGGGAACACGCCGCACGCGGGAAAACACAAGATTCTTTGTACCCATGGGGCGACTGTGAGCCTGAGGAAGTTCCCGACTATTCCCAACGCTGGAAAAGCGGACCCGAACCGGTTGGCCTTTTTTCGCCGAACGCCTACGGCCTTTTCAATCTTGGCGACAATGTCCACGAATGGTGTTCCGACTGGTACGACGCGAATTACTACGCCGTTTCACCGGAACGAAATCCGCAAGGGCCATCCATAGGCACACGCCGCGCATCCCGGGGCGGTTCGTGGAGGCATCACATCAAGGTTACGCGCACGGCGGCGCGATCCAGCATTCCCCCGGAATTTAAGTATGCGGATTATGGGTTCCGGATCGCCGCCGACAAGTAAGCAGCCCACCAATTTTGTGAATTTCAGTAGCATAAGCTTCAGCTTGTGTGATTTTGACTTTTGTTACGGAAAAAGCAAAAGCTCAGAGGCAAAAGCCTATGCTACAAAAATGCTTCTGACATTCTAGATTCGAAAGAGCTCTGGTGCCGGAGGAGGGAGTCGAACCCACACGGCCTTGCGACCAACGGATTTTGAGTCTAGGCAGTTCATTTACAACAAGCTGTTGTTTCTGTCAGTTAGACACGGCACACGTGAAAGTGTGTAAGAAAATGTGTAAGTCTCCAGAGGGTGATGCGCAATATCAGCGTCCGGCGTTCTCTGGTTCGCATCGCGCTAGTTGTGACGGATGTGCAGCATTCCGAATGAAAAAAGCGTGACTCATCAACGGGCTGTATGTCCCCGACTCAGCTTCAGTCGCAGGAGCGCGTGATCTGTGTCACAGAGACCGTCTGACCCGCCCGCTATGATCGTTGACGAGAAGAAGACGTCGCGGAAGGTCGAGCGGAAGCACAGAAATGTATGCCGTTGATGCGGGAGAGGCTGCATGGCGAACAGAACGATCGGCACGATCAGAGATGTCCATGGCCCTGTAGTGACAGTATTCTGCGAAATTCTCCCGCCGCTTCACCAAGCCCTGGAGACGCGCACCGATGGCGACCGCTATCTGCTGGAAGTCCATCGGCACGTTGACGAAAACCATCTGCGCGCAATCGCGCTGCATCGGGCCGCGGGGCTCAAACGCGGCATGCCCGTTTACGACACCGGCGCTCCGATCCAGGTGCCCGTGTCACCGGAGTGCCTGGGCCGTTTGTTGAACGTCTTCGGTGAGCCGCTCGACGACAGCCCACCATTTCCGGCCGAAGCGTTTCGGAACATCCTCGGACGCCCCATTCCCTTGTACGAATCGTCCGGCAAACGCGAAGTTCTGGAGACGGGAATCAAGGTCATCGATCTAATGTGCCCGTTCATCCGTGGAGGGAAGGCCGGGCTTTTCGGCGGCGCCGGAGTCGGCAAGACGGTGCTGATCATGGAGTTCATGCATTCGATCGCTAAACTGCATCGCGGCGTATCGGTCTTCGCGGGCGTCGGCGAGCGCATTCGCGAAGCCCACGAACTGTGGCACGAAATGCAGTCCATCGGCGTGATGCCGCAGACCCTGCTTGTGTTCGGGCAAATGGACGAATCGCCCGGCGTGCGGTTCCGGGTCGGGCTTTCGGCTCTGACTTATGCGGAATATCTGCGGGACGCCCTCCATCACGAAGTCCTGCTGGTCATGGACAATGTCTACCGTTTTGTCCAGGCGGGAAGCGAAATTTCGGGACTGCTCGGCAGAATGCCCGCAGCGGTCGGCTATCAGCCCACACTCATGACCGAAATCGCAGAACTGGAGGAACGCATTCTCTCGACCGAGCGCGATGCCGTAACGTCCGTGCAGGCGGTCTATGTTCCGGCCGACGACATGACGGACCCGGCGGTCAGTGGCATTCTGAGTCATCTCGACACCACAGTCATTCTTTCGCGCTCCCAGGCCGCCAAAGGTATTTATCCGGCGGTCGACGCCTTGCAATCCAAGAGCAAATTCATGGACCGCTACTTCCTGGGAGACCGGCACTATTCCATCGCGCAAGCCGTACGCGAACACATCGCGCGATATCGGGAGCTTGAGGACATCATCACTATGCTCGGGATCGAGGAACTTGCGCCGCAGGACCGGCTGATCGTCGAGCGAGCCAGGAAATTGCAGCGTTATCTCACGCAGCCCTTTCACGTCACTGAAGAAAGTACGGCGATCAAAGGCGCATCCGTGTCGCTCGATGCGACTGTGACGGATTGCGAGACGATCATTGCGGGTAGGTTGGACAAGGCTCCCGAGGACCAGTTCTACATGCAGGGTTCGATTGTGGAGTTGTCGCGATGAAAACGTTCCGGGTCCATCTCATGAGCGCGACCCGATCGGAATGGATTCCGGATGTCGTTCGATTTACGGGGCGCGATGCCGCCGGAAGTTTTGGGATTCTCGCCGACGCCTCGAGACGGATGACGGTCCTGGTTTTCGGCCTTGCGCATGTGCAGGATGCGGCGGGCAAAATCGAGTACCTGGCTCTACCCGGCGGCGTGCTCTACTTCGTGAACAACGAGCTTCGCATCGCCACGACGAAGTTCGTGCGCAGTCCCGAGCTTGAAGAAATATCCGCAGCGCTGGAAAGCCAGATCCGGCAGGAGGAAGAGGGCCTCCGCGACATTAAGCATAGCCTGCACCGGCTGGATGAGGAGATCATGAAGCGGCTGTATGAACTCAAGCGGGCGCCTAGAATATGAAAGACGACATCGACAACGAGAAACTCAAAGTGAGCGTCGAGTCCCAAGTCGGGCGCATCCGAAAGGCCCAGCGAGCCCGGCGCACTCTTCTGGCCAATACGGTCTATCTGGGAACGCTAGGCCTGATTTTCGTGCTGCCGGTCGTCGCAGGGGCCTATCTCGGCAATTGGCTCGACAACAGGATCAAGGGCTATTCCTTCAGTTGGACCGTGACTTTGATCGTGCTCGGCGTCTTCGTCGGCGCAATGGATGTCTATTTGTTCGTCCGGGAGTGATGAAATGAATCCGGCAAATCTCTTGTTCGCGCTACCATACATCGGCGAGATCGGAATCTCGGGCAGCGTGATCACGTCTTGGGGACTCATGCTGTTCCTGGCGCTCATCTCTTGGCTGTCTGCGCGCACGCTACGCGAGACTCCCGGCAACTACCAGATTGTTCTCGAAGGGATTGTCTCGACGATGGAAGATGCAATCGAATCGGTGTTGCCGGGGAAAAGCGACCTCGTTTTCCCTTTTATCGCCACGCTCTGGATCTTCATCCTGCTCGCGAATTTGACCGGGATCATACCTGGTCTGCATTCGCCCACGTCTGATCTCTCGGTCACATCGAGCCTGGCGGTTCTGGTGTTTCTCTCGGTTCATTGGTTTGGCATCAAAGCGGAGGGGTTGAAGGCGTATCTGAAGCACTATCTATCTCCAAGCCCGATTTTGCTTCCCTTCCATCTGATTAGCGAAGTCTCCCGAACGCTCGCTCTGGCGGTGCGCCTCTTTGGAAACGTCATGAGCCTTGAGATCGGCTACGCGCTCATTCTCCTGGTCGCGGGTTTCTTAGTTCCGGTTCCGCTCCTGATGCTTCACCTGGTCGAGGCGGTCATCCAAGCCTATCTGTTCGGCATGCTCGCATTGATTTACATTGCCGGAGGCATTCAAGCCCAAGAACTCCGGCGCGAAAAGGAAAGAGGTGCAAGTTGAAAGACATCAATTCGTTCGTGACGATTTCCACCATTGTCGCAGGCTTAGGTATCGTGCTGGGAACCATGCTGCCGGCACTTGCCATGGGAAGGGCCATCAGCAAAGCGCTCGAAGCCCTGGCGCATCAACCGGAGGCGGAAAGCGCAATCACCCGCGCCTTGTTTGTGGGTCTGGCGATGATCGAGTCGCTCTCGATCTACTGCCTGGTGGTCGTGCTCATCATTCTCTTCCGCAATCCGCTCATTCAGTATCTGGTCAAGCCATGAGACGGGAGCAGACGTGGAACTGAGTTGGACCACATTCGTTCTCGAACTGATTAATTTCCTGGTGCTGGTGTGGGTGCTAAAGCGCCTGTTCTACGCTCCGATCAAACGGGCGATCGCGGCCCGACGGGCGGCCGTTGAAAAGACGCTTCAGGACGCCGAATTCTCCAAGCGCGAGGCCTACGAGCTGCGATCGAAGTACGAAGGCCGCCTGCGGGAATGGGAATTGGAAAAGGAACGCCAGAAAGAAGAGTTTCGAAAAGAACTCGGCGAGGAGCGAACCAAGCAACTGAAGCTGACTGAAAGCCTGATCGCTGAGGAGCGCGAAAAGGCCTTGGCGCTGCAGGAGAAGCAAGACGCCGAGCGCCGGTTGAATGAGGAGCAGGAGGCCATGAAGCAGGCGCTCGTGTTCGCGTCGCGCGCCTTGAAGGATGTAGCATGCCCGGAACTCGAAGCCAAGATCGTCGATTTGGTCGCAAAGCAACTCTCCTCTGGCGACGCGGATGCGCTACCATTCGCTGCAACCCAGTCATGGGATCATGGGGCTGTGGTGCGGGTGCAATCGGCCTATGCGCTGACCGAGCCGCAGCGCGCGACGCTCGGCAACGTTCTCAAGAACAAGCTAGGCACGGGAGCGCCCATCGAGTTCGGGGTGGACGGGAACCTGCTGGCGGGACTGGAAATCATGCTCGGGTCCTATGTCGTGCGGGCGAATCTTCGCGATGAACTCGACTATTTTTCGGCGATGAGGAACCATGAGTAACGCCGCCGTGTCCGCTTCGCTGCTTGAGCGGCAGCGAGACTGGCTGCACCGGTACCAATTTGTTCCGCGCATCGTCGAGCGGGGTAAAGTCCTTTCCGTGGGAGACGGAATTGTCTGGATCGAAGGGCTGCCCTCGGCGTCGATCGATGAATTGCTTCGGCTCGAAGATGGCAGCCGCGCCATGGTATTTCATCTCACCGAAGAGTTGGTCGGGGCGATTCTGCTGGAACAAACCAAAGATCTTACCGCCGGAACCATCGCGCATCACTCCGGCGCCCGCCTCTGCATTCCGTGCGGGGACGCGCTGCTCGGAAGAGTCGTGGACCCGCTCGGCAAAGCCCTGGATGGAGGGGCCGATCCAAGACTCGATGGCAGCGGCGACCTGGATGTCGCGTCTCCGCCAATCGTCGCGCGCGATTTCGTGAATCGCCCGCTGCTCACGGGCAACAAAATCATCGATAGCTTAATTCCCATCGGAAAAGGCCAGCGCCAACTGCTGATCGGCGACAATGGTCTTGGCAAAAGTTCTCTCGCCATCGATATCGTGGTCAACCAACGCGGCAAAGACGTGCTCTGCGTCTATGTGCTCGTGGGTCAAAAGCGCTCGAGCGTTCTCAATACCATTCAAATGCTGAAAGACAGCAAGGCACTGGAGCACACGGTGCTCGTCGTCGCCGAAGCCACGGCGCTTCCAGGTTTGCAGTATCTGGCGCCCTTTGCCGGATGCGCGGTTGCGGAATACTGGATGAAGAAAGGGCGCGACACGCTCGTCGTCTATGACGATCTGACTTCGCACGCCAAGAGCTACCGCGAGCTGTCGCTGCTCTTGCGACGCCCGCCAGGCCGCGAGGCCTATCCCGCCGATATTTTTTACCTGCACTCGCGCCTCTTGGAGCGTTCGACCTGTCTCGCGCCCAAACATGGCGGCGGCAGTATGACCGCGCTCCCCATCATCGAGACCAAAGAAGGGGAGATCGCTTCATATATACCCACCAACCTCATCTCCATCACCGACGGCCAGGTTTACTTCGACACAGCGCTGTTCTCCTCCGGCTTTCTGCCCGCCATCGACGTGACGCGATCGGTTTCGCGGGTCGGCGGCAAGGCTCAGGCCACGGAAATCAAGGAAGAAGCGGGTCGCATGAAACTCGATTACCTTCAGTTCTTGGAACTGGAGGTGTTCACCCGCTTCGGGGCCAAGCTGGAGCGTTCGATGCAGAAAAAGATCGAGCATGGCCGCATTCTGCGCGAGATTCTGAAACAGGATCGGTTGGCCCCCGTTCCCATCGAATGCCAGATGGCGTGGCTGGTCATGTTCAATGACGGGCTGCTCGACGACTTGAAGCCTGAAGCCATCCGTCCGGCACTGACGCGCATGTTTACCTGGATGGCGACTTCCGGACTCACTCTGGCGGCATCGCGCGAGCAGTGGCGCGCAGCACTCGAAGCCTGGAAAAAGCAGGGCGGCGCCTCGTGAGCAGGCTTTCCGATCTGCACTCCCGAATGCGGGCGCTCAAGGATATCGAGGGCATCTTGAACGCCATGAAGAATCTATCGCTCGTGGAGATGACCAAGATCGCCCGCTTCACCATCACCCAGCAGGAGCTGCTGCACTCGGTTGAGGAGGCCCTCGCCGATTTTCAGCTGTTCCATGGGATCTCCCGGACGGGAAGCGCGGATGGAGGCCCGCTTTATGTCCTCATCGGGTCCGAACGCGGATTTTGCGGCGGATTTAACGAAACGATTCAAAACACGCTCGATGACCAGCCCGCCGCAGCCGCTCCTCCCAAGCTGGTCCTCGTCGGCCGAAAGCTGGCGCTGAAGTTCCTCGACGACAAGCGGGTAGTAGCGTCGCTCGATGGCCCGAGCGCCGCCGAGGAAATTCCGGCGGTCATCTCGGAGCTGGCCAAGATTCTGACGAGGTTTCCTGGATCGAATTGGAAGATCATCCGCAACGAATACACGGGCGGAGGGACAAGTGTGGGAATTTCATCGCCATTCGAGTTTCCGAAGCGACAGCCCGCGCGAGAGCTTCAGTTCCCACCGCTCCTGAACGTGCCCGCATCGGAGCTGCGCCCGCAGCTCTTCGAACAATATCTGTTTGCGCTTTTCTATGGACTCTTCTACCAGTCATTTATGGCGGAAAACCATGAGCGGCTTCGCCACATGGACGGCGCTCTCAACAAACTGCGCGAAGACGAGGAGCGTCTCCGTCGACTATCCAACACGCTCCGGCAGGAAACCATAACCGAGGAACTCGAAGTCATCATGCTCAGCGTCGAAAGCGAGATGACACGCCCGAATCGCTGAGCGCTGGGCGGGATTATTCCCTTTGTCCGAGTGCCCCGCCGAACAACGCAAGGAAAAGAGACGTGCTGGTGCCGGAGGAGGGAGTCGAACCCACACGGCCTTGCGACCAACGGATTTTGAGTCCGCCGCGTCTGCCATTCCGCCACTCCGGCACAGGTCGTTGCAAATCAATGCGTTACGTGTGATTCTGGCGCTGTCGGGGTCGTCTCCGGGGCGTCCGCTTTCCCCAAACTTTCCCCATTCCGATACGCGACGATACGATTGACGGCTGCTTTCCGCTGCGTGCGATTGTCAATCGCATAGCGTTTATAGATGGCCTCGGTCTTGTGCCCTGTCACCGCCATAACTTCGTGGCGCGGCGCACCGGCGTGTTCGGCATCCGTGACAAACGTACGACGCAAATCGTGAAATATCAAGCCGTGATATTTCCCGCGTCGATGACCTGGGCGTTTTTCCACATGACCGAGCCCCAGCGTCGAACAACGATCGTACCAGACCATGCGGAAATCGCCAATCTGCTGCCCGTTCCGATGGCACACGAACGGACACGTCCGCGACCGTTTCAGATAGCAGGTTTCCAACACGGCGTGCAGTTCGTCGTTCACTGGGATTTCACGCGCCTCGTCGTTCTTCGTCTCCCCGGCATTCAATCGGATGATACGGTTCAGAAAATCGACCTGCTCCCAACGGAGACCTTGAATCTCGCCGAGACGCATCCCGGTGTGATATCCAATCGCCAACACCGGGCGCAAGTATTCCGGCAACGCGGCAAGCAAGAGTGGGTAGGCGTCGTGTTTCAGCACGCCCGTTCGCGGCGCTGCTTCTTCCAGCATTGGAAACTTCGGTATGAAACGAATCTTCCCGCTCTCTTTCGCCAAATGGAACATCCGCCGTAACGCGGCGAGCGAGCGGTTGATCGTGGCGTCCGCCTTCCCTGCCTCTTGCAGCATTATCGTAAACTCAACCATCGCGTCGTGGTCGATTCGCGTGGCGTAGTAATTGGCAAAGAACGCGTCCAGCCGCGTGACGGAATCCAGTCGCGGCTCGCGGTTGCCCGTCTCCGGGTTCTTCTTCCATCGTAACGATTTCCGTTTGTTCGTCGTATAGTGGTTGAAGAACCCACGGCGTAGGTCCTCGTATTTCAATCGCCGCACGTCGCGATGGATACCGGCGGCCACCTCGCCGAGCCGCCGCAGAAGCAGTTTTTCGGCGTCGCGTTCGTCCGTGGAACGCGACGTTTCGCGGATTTGCCGACCGCTTTGATTGTAGTATTGGATGTACCAGATATCGCCGATCTGCCACACGCGTCCCGTGCCACGTTTGCGACGTTTCGGTTTGTCCGTTGCGTCCATTGTCGGCTCCGGTTCACGCGTAGACACACCCGTGCGCTGAGATGTCTCGTCCACGTCGGACTTGTGTCGGGATACGCGTACGTTAGAATTGTTTCCAGCCATTTGTGCACCTCCATTGTGCATTTTGGTTAGCGTCGCGTCGGTGCTTCGAACACCGGCGCGATGCGCTTTTACTTCTTCAACATCTTAAGAGAACCATCCGGGTAAATCTCAACTGTGACATGATCTTTGAAATTACGCCAGCCATCTGGCGTGGACAATTCAATCGTTTTCCAGTGTGCGCTCTCTACCCGGTGGAACGT
This sequence comes from Terriglobia bacterium, assembly GCA_963705015.1. Taxonomy (GTDB): domain Bacteria; phylum Acidobacteriota; class Terriglobia; order Acidiferrales; family UBA7541; genus Palsa-360. Next base: position 323,486 of record CAVPIN010000002.1, on the reverse strand, counting down.
CCCCCACCAATCACGTTCCGGGTTGCTACCCCATCGGACCGCGCTTTCGATCAGCTCTTCCGTCACCCTCGGGTCCTGCTTGCTTTCTCTCGTGATTCTCCAGAACGAATGAAGCGGAAAATCGTCAGCGACGCCGAAACGAAAGAGGCCTCCGGCAAGTTCGGTTTGTTCGCGCGTAAGGCGGATCACCTCTCCCGTTGTAGACATCACCCCTTTATTAGCTGTTTCTTCCCACGCGGCGGAGGTAGTGAACCACACGATGGGCCGTTCGTCGCGTGGTACCCCCGCAGTCGCCGGCTTGATGTATCTGTCGGCGAAAATCAATCCCACCTTCTGGCCCGTGGTGTAATGCCAACGCATTTCACTTCCCCTTCCGCTTCCTCAAATATGTGTCGATGGCAATCCGAATCTGCGCGGCGATTGGCGCGCCGGTGCGTTCCGCAATCCGTTGCATCGCGCGGAACTGGTCCGTCGCAATCCAAAATTCCATCCGTCGTTTCGGTCGTTTTTCCATACCCGTAATTATACGTATATTTACGCATAATGTCAAGTGTGCGAATGGACGGACACGTCCGCGCTACTGTTGCGCCATGCGTGCTAGAATGTGCGCATGAACAACAGAACTATATGAATGAATTGACAAATAAGTTGGTGGATATATCCACGGTGATAGCCGCAACGGCCGGGCTCTGGGCGCTCGCCTTCGGCTGGCTGACATACGTGATGGCGGTTCGACAGCAAAACGAGGACGAACTCCTCGCTGTAAGGAGCATCGTTGAAGGGTTACGCGTCGAACTAGATGACATGAGACCTTGGACAGGAGCCGGAGGGTCTGGTTACGCAAAGAATCTGAAACCCGAGGATGCGCCCCCTGATTGGTCAGATCCAACCCGGATGATCTGGAAGTTTAGTTTCGCGGCGATTGCAAGCCTATCGAATTCTCCTTACCTCTTCCGACTACGCGACATCATAGGCCCCTTCGCACGGCTCAATTTTTCGATTTCGAGACTTTTCCAGTTTTACGATGAATACCGCACCTTTGTGAATAGCAATCCGGGTTTGCTTGTGACGCCGCCAGGTTGGTACAAGGCTCAAGTTTTTTCTTTCAACTATAAAATACATGTCGGAGCAATCGGCGGCGCGGATTCTGACGATCAAATGTGTCTGTACAAGACGTACGAACCTGCCGTCGCGGCGCTAACCTCATTTACAGCTTCCCTTGTGGTCAGAAGGTACCTGTGGTGGTTTTGGATAGGCCACTTTTTTGCCGGGGCATGCGTCGGAGCCGGAATCGTGCTACTAATCAGGTTGGTTACATCCTAGCGTCGGTTTGTTGGCTTGATGGGATATTGCGCTCCTCTTCCACTCGCCCAAGTTTTGTGGTAGGATTTTTTTGGATCGAGGTGGTGCTCGCACCACAGCTTTCTCGGTCCCGCCGCCTGTAGGCGGACGACTTTTAGCAGTGAGCTAGAGGAGCAAATATGTCGAATAAACCTACCGCGCCCGAAAGGGTGCAATCTGCATTTCGTGGCCTTTCCGCTTCCGCAATCAACCTTAACGCTGCCTCGGACGAATTAAGGCAAACTATTTTGGTCTTAGAGGAGGCTCTCAAAAAGCTGAATCTGGGAATCTCAACCTGGGTCAAGATCACCGGGAACGAAGAGGCGAACGGCGATTTTTGGAGTCGTGATCTCGGCTACGCGAGGGTTGGTGGCAAGTGGGGGATCGCGCTCCGAGAACTCTCCGGGAACTACGCCTACGATGAATATGAAAAAGATGAAACTTGGTTGTTCAACGACGCTCCGCGTTGGTTGCGAATCGACGGCGTCGGCAAGATTCCCGACCTTTTAGAAAACCTGACGAAGCAAGCGGACGATACTACCCAGAAGATCAGGAAAAAGACCACCGAGGCGAACGAACTTGCCACGGCGATCACAGCAGCCGCCGCGGAGCAGAAGATGACAGTGAGCGTCGGTTCGGGGATGGGGACGCTCGCCGAGATGGCACCAAAAGCGGGCAAGTAGCAGACGGAAAACTACGATGCTGCTAACGTTTTGCCTGCTGGCCATGGTCTTTTTCTTCGTAGCGGTTTTCCTTTTACGAAAAAAACGCTACGTCCGAGCAATCTTCAAGAGTCCCATTGTGGGATTTCACGTCGAATTTGAGGCCGACGACGAAAAACGCGATCCCAAGCCATAAGAACAGGATTCAGCTCTCGTCGCCATGATAGAATCGCGCCCGATACCAGGCGAGGTGCGCCATGTCCGTTTCGCACGTGTGCCCGAAGTGTGCCGCTCAGATGGAGAGCGTAAAGACGCCGATGGCGCTAATCGAAGTGAAGAAGACTGCGCCCGTGCCTAATCCTGAGTTCGAGAGGGTCGGCGTCGGATTGTTGGTTTCTCCTTGGCGCTGTTCTGCTTGTGGCTTCGTCGAGTTATACGCACCTTGAAAAATTGAGCGTTCCAAATCTTACCAGCTTTACTCATAATCACCTCTGCGTTCGTACGTTTCGACGCGCCTCACATCGAATACTTCACCCGCTCGGCGGCATCCGCGCCGAGTTTGACTGTGGCCGTCCGCCCGCCTGCCGCGCGCACGACGGCGAGGAGGGGGAATGTGTACGACTGCCTCCTCGTGGACGGCGTTTGTTCGATGCCGGTGGCGTGAATTGTAAACTCGCGGAGTAGGTGCCCCTCGGCGTCCCACAACCGGAAGCGCAGGGGGAGTTGGAACCCACGCTTCGCCGTCGTGCGGAAAAACCGCAGCAGCGCGTCGTGGACCTCGGCGTCCGTCACGTGTCGGCCAATCGCAACGCCTCGACCCGCGTTCGGTCCTCGTGGTCGAGTTCGATGAAGATCACGCTGCCGGGTTCCAACGCGGCCAACTGCGCGCCGCGCATCGCCTGCCACGTGATGCGGACGCGGCGATGGTCAGACGAGGTGATCGCGGCACCGCTGCCGCGTCTGGCGGAATAGGACTTCACACGCGCTTTGACCATATGGGCCGGACAGTTCGATTGTTTCGGCATCGCCGTCACCAGCCCATCGCGGCGAGCTTGACCTCGGCGTCGAACAATTGGTCATTGAGCGCGTCAACGAGCCGCGTCTCGGCCAACTCGTACCGCCGGACGTGCGCGGCGTATTTCACGAACGCCGCGACGGCGGGTTCCAACGGTTTAATGGCGTCCAGCGTCCGGCACACTTCGCGGTTCAGGCGGCGCAGCGTCGCCGGGGTTGCGTTGGACCGAGCGGCGATTTCCACGGCGGCGGATGCGGACTGTACACCGGCCAACCAGGCCGTGAGTGCCGTGGCAAACGTGCGGCGTTGCGCCGCGGTCAAACAATCGGCGTCATCGACTGTGGCGGACCGCGCCGCTAAGGGCGGCGGCACGGCCTGTCTTGCAGGTTGTTCAATCCAACGATTGAGCGTTTCTCCGATCTTGTCCATTTTCTTTTCTCCTCTCTGGCGCGTTGCGCCGCGTGCGAAATTTTAGTTGACCCCCAGCAAGGCGATAATCGCCGCTGCCGGTGCGTATCCGAACGAAACGCCATGGCCGATTCTTAGACCCACCTCGGCGGTTTCAAATGCGAACTCCATCGCGACATCCATCGTCACCTCGTGGTTCTCGGCAACATGAATTGCACGCGGCGTGCAGAGGATCAGGTGGGATTGGTTCGTGCCGGACCCCAAGACTTCCGTTTCGCTGATCGAGGTTGTCACCCAAATCGGAAAGCCAAACAACTCATACCCAGAAGCGCCTTCCGTGACATCCGGTATCAGCAATGGCCGCGATGTTGTGTCCTGCAACCCGAGTAGGCGGGTATACAACGTGCGCGGCGAGCAGAACCACGCAAACGGGGGTTTCATTTTCAACTGCGACGCCTTGAGCAGCATTCCGATCACATCGCTGTAGCCAATATTTCCTCCGTTCGCGGAAGATTGGCAGTTGAGGGTCGTAATCGCCGCAGCCATGAGCGGGAGCGGGGCATTGGCAACCTGCGATGTGGCGAACAACGCGATGTCCTCTGACTCGGCGCACGCAAGAGCGAACGAGTCCGACAAGATCACGTCGAATGCTGGGACAGAGGTCTTGAACAATTGGAGCGGCAGAAGCAGGAACGCCGTCTGTGGTTTGAGGTCAAAGGCCAACTGGCCCAGATTGGCGACCGTGTCCGGCGACTGCTTCGAGTTTTGGGCGTTCCAAAGTACGGAAGGCGCGGTGATCCCGACAGGCGCGTTGAGCGTCTGCACCCCGGCCATCGGCCAGATGCGGGCCCCGGCTTTGCGAACGTTGGACCACTCGGCTAGTTGCGACACGATCGCGTTTGCCTGAATTGTCGGGACTAAGTATTGCCCCGGCGTTCCAGTGGTCGCCAATGCGCGAACGTACTGCGCGTCCGCCTCCGCCGTGTCGGCGACCCGTGTGCCGCGCAACGCGCACATGCCGCGAATCGCCTTGCTGAATGAAAACGGTTCGCGACCATCGGCGCGTTGTGCCTCAACCCTCTCAATGATCGTTTTCACTAACGACTGGATTTGCCCACGCGTTACTGGCGCGCGGTTATTGCGGCGTTGCAGGTAAGACTCTGCAACGCGTTCCAGCAGTGCGGCGTGTTCCGTTACCGCTTGTGTTGTCATTGTTTTTCATTTTCCTATTCTCCTCGCTCTTTTTTTTTTCGTACGTTCGCCCGAACAAAAGTTTTGCCGCAGCGGTGTGATGACGGGCATCCAAACCCGCTTTGGCCCACCGCTGCGGCCCTTGGAGTGGCCAAATTCGTCGTGTCATAACTTGTGCCATTTTTCGCCCGGCAGATCGACGCGCGGGTCATACACATCGACCCCGGCGCGTGGGTCGCGCCACGTGCCGGGTGGCGGTGGTGGCGCGGGTGCGCCAAGTTGAATATCTAAAACCTGCGGCATGAAAAACTTCGCCCGGCTTCGTTTCACCTTATTCGCCAGCAGCGCGAGCACCGTCGGATAGTCGTCGTGTTGCCCGCGCGGCGCAGAGATCCGATAATTGCCACCGCTCGTGCGCACGGATTCCAACGAGCGGAGTTCGCGAACTGCCTCCGTGTGCGGCGGCAGCGCGAAGGCCCCCTGCGACAACGCATTTTTCAAATCGAAGAACAGTTCCGGCTTCGACCGCGCCGAGAAGGCCAACTGTTCCAGACCGATGTCGCGTTGCCGCATCAATTCGGCGAGAAACGTGAACGAGTACTGGTCGGCGATGATGTTCCGCACGCGATATGCGCGACATAGATTTGCGATTTCGTCGCATACGGACGGCACGGCGGCGCGCCGCCATCCGCGCAGCAGGTCTACGATGAACCCGCCCTCGCCGCTGTGACCGATGCCGAACGTGAACGTATCGCCGCCAGATAAACCGGACGCGTCCAACGCCGCGACGTAGTAGGCCGTGGGTTGCGGTGCGAGTTCCATCGGACGGTCCGCACGCACGGCGGCGTGAATGTCCACGGCGGGAAGGAACGCTTCTAGATCGGCAGTGAATCGCGCCTCGTATTCGCGTTCGTAGTAGGCCGGGTCGGCTTCGCGCTCGCGCGCCAATTCGTCGGCTGGAATGCGAGGGGTCATCACGGCTGTCGATGCCTGCCAGACTAAGATGTCCGTGCGTTCCGCGCGTGCGGAATATTCCTCATAAAGAACTCCACTGGATTGCCAAGGCGTTGACAGCTTTATCAGTCGGCGCGTGTCGCCGAATTGAATCATGGACGGTCGGACCTGACGCACGAGTTCACGGTCGGATGCGCCCTCGATGACGACCCACGCCAATTCATCTAGGAGACATCCGGGACAAGTAAATCCCCGAACGCTTGCCCGCGATGCCGGGAGACAAATCAGCGAAACGCCGTTGCGGAAGACGATTTCGTTCACGCGCACATCGGCCAGTTCTTCGCGAACGACAGGCGAGGCGATGCACAACGACTCTGCCGTGCGTTTCAAATCCTGCGCGACGCGAAGATCTTGCGCGATCAATGGAATGCGCAACCGCCGCGTGATGCGCGTGGCGCGGCGCAACCACGAGCCGTGACGTTCATAACCGCCGAACAGCGCCTTGAAGATGAGGAATTTCAACGCCGTCTGTGTCTTTTCCGAGCGACGGCCACAGATGCACGAGCAATCTGTATACGTGCGCGGCACGTAGCGGTCACGCCCAGTGGCCGCGCGGAACAATTCTTCCTGCTCCGTGGTCAACGGCAACCCCTCGACGGATTTGTAGAACGTGACCCACGCCGGGGTGATTGGCTCGCCGATGAGTTGCGGGTCGGCGCAGAATGTTTCGAAGTCTGGAATGTCAGGCATTATCCGTGCCTCCGTCTGTGCGTTCGCTGCGCGCAAGGTAATCTTGGATACCGCCGCGTGGGGGCGTGTCGGCGTCATCGGCGGCGTTGTTTGGCGCGACACCTAAGAGACGGAGCGTGCGTGTCAATTGACCACGCGCGATGGACAAACGCGCCAATGAATCGCCGCTCGCACGGCAGTGGAGAAAACGCGCGGACGTTTCAGAGATTTCGACGTACGCGGAAACCGCCGTGTCAATCAATGCTTCGCGTGCAATGGACGCGCCCGGCCCAACCTCTGCCATCAGGCGGGCGCGGAAATCGTCCGCAATCTTGCGCCGCCGCGCCTGCGCCGCGCGGAAGCTCGCCATCACCATTGCGGAATGCCGCTTCCGTTGTAGTTTCGTCGCCATATCGCGCACCCTCTCTGTTTTCGATGGATTCCGCCGATTGTCCGCAACCTTCTCAAATCAGGCCATTTGCGCGTCGTGGACACGCGCCAGAATGCCAACGGGACGCGTTTGGTGACGCCAGGACGCACGTTCCATGGCAAGGTGGATATTGACGCATGGACGCGGAAACGCCATCCTGCGCGGAATTTGGCGTGCACTAACGTGTTTGTTTTCAATGTCTTACGGAACAATCCATTGGTACGCATCGGATTGTACGTCGGATGTATACGTCTATCCGATTGATTTAAAACGTTTTACGTTCTCTTGCCCTAAAATTTCCCTATTCTCGTCCCCGGCGTATTGGCGATTGCGTTCCACCCATTTATCGAGGTCGCCAGATGTCACGCAGAATTTCTTGCCAATCTTGACGTACGGAATCTCGCCGTCCGCAATGATTGTGCGGACAAAATAGACCGTGGCGCGTAGACGTTTGGCGGCCTCTGGCAATGTCAAGACAGTTGTGTCCATGGCGACGTTCTCCGAAACGAAAAAAGCCGCTCGAATTTGAGCGGCTTCTACAAATTCACAGGTATTTTATTGTTCCGCGTGTGTGTCCGATTACGCGTCGATTGAACGATTGAATTGTTGAACGGATGAACGCTTGAACGCTTGATTTACACCATCCGTTCAATACTTAAATGTATTATTATCTATAACATACACCAGAATAGAATCTAAGCGTTCAAGCGTTCAATCATCCAACACAATGCATGATTGAACGCTTGAAACGATTAAACGGATTGTGGACGATGCCACCACCATTTCGAACCGTCTCTGTAGGCTTCGATCCCCAAGGTCTTCTTTGCGGCGAACAACGTGGTCCGCTTCAACCCTTTCTTATCGCCCTTCGCCATAATTTCGTCGCTCGGTTTGTCTCCGTCCGCGAGGACATCCATCAAGAACCGTTCCGCCCGCGCTCTTTTCTGCCCGCCCGGTTCGTTCATCACGGCCAGCGTTTCGTCCGCGTTGGCGGTGGATTCCCCGCTCTGCCAATCAATCGCCGGAACGCCGGTTTTCACGCCGTCCGGCAGCGTGATGATTTTCTCCGTGATGCGGTAGCGCAGACCCGTCCGCTTCTTCGTGAGATTGCCCTTGCCCAGCAGCATCAAATACTCGCCTTCCACCTCGGGATTCCGCATGAACATCCACACGGCGCGCGCCACACCACTCATCGCCACGGCACCACCGACGCGATGCAATGCCGTGACATCGCTGCGTTTATTGAAATGCCCGACGCCAACGAACGTGACATTCGTGCGGTCGGCTAATTCCTTGATAGGAACCAGCACGCCGCGAAGCTCCTGATCGCGGTTCACGTCTTTGCGCCCGAAGTAGTTCGTAATCGGGTCAATCACGACCAGCCGGATCTGTGGATTGGCGACCAACTCCTTTTCCAATAACAAGAGGTCTTGGTCGAGCGCCAGCATCCGGTCCACCTTTTTCGCTCCCTGCGTGATGCGGACACATCGGAGGAGATGCACACGGTTCAGGTCGGCATCAGCGGCCATCAGCCGTGGCTTGACCGTATCCTCGGGGTCGTCCTCGGCAATCATCAACAGAACATCCCCAGGCTCCGTGTTGTTTGCAGCGCCGTCCGGCCACGTGGTTTTCGTCGTACGCCGTGCGATGACATCGCACGCCACGGTGGACTTACCCAGGTCCGGGTCGCCGCTGAATATGGTCAACTTCGCGCGCGGGATTCTCTCCGGCCAATCCCACTCCACCGGCTTGGCAGTGATGTCCGTGAAGCATTCGCGGACCAGCGTGGTTTCTATATCGTTCTGGTTTGTTGCGGGCTTCCACTCCGCCGCGTTGGCCGCCAACGTTACAAGTTGCTCACGCGTGCCGCCGTGTTCCACCCATTCCGTCAGGTCCTTCGCGCCGGGCATTTCGATGACCTTGGTCGCGGCGGCCTTCCCTACCAGTGATTCGGCGACCGTCTGGAAGTGCCGTCGTCCCGGCGTGTCGGCGTCCGCGATGACGATGGCGACCTTGCCGCGCAAATACTCCGAATATTCATCGCGCCATTTTCCAGCCCCGCCCGGGTTGCAGGTCGCCGTCAGGCCTAACGTGTGCGCTGTGTCGGCGTCGCGTTCCCCTTCGACGATGAGCACATAGCTCGCAGCGATTACCTCCGGCAGTCGGTACATCACCCGCTCGACGTTGGCGAGGCTCCACGTCCATCCACCGCGCCCGTTCGGTCTTCGCTGGCGAAAATCTTTCGGTTCGTACCGGACGGTTTGAAAGATAAGTTTTCCGTTCGCGTCCGTGTAATCGTACGTGGCGACGATTTTCGATGGCGTCGCGCCATTTGTGCCGATAAACAAATCGCCCATCGTGAGGCCCAGCTCTGCGACGACACTTTCCGGCGTACATTCAGCATGGCAATGAATCAGGATTTTTCCGTCCGCCTCTTTCAAGCTGAGCGATGCTTTGTGGTCCTCGTGCGCCGGGCAGCGTGCGATGTAACCAGTGCTATGGCGCCTAACGCCGGACAGCCGTTGCAGAAATTGTTCCATTCGCACGTTCGCATCTCCCAGGATTTCTGTCCTCCCAGAGGGCACGGCAGAAAAACAAAGGGCGCAGCACCTGGGAGGTTAGCTGCGCCCTCGTGCATTCCGCTTCGCCATCTGCGCGGCTAAACGGAAACTCAATTCCTGCTGGCCACCTCGCGGATGCGCCGCAGGTAATTCGCGCGCCGTTCCGGTGTCATGCCAGCGATGATCCAACGCAAAATTCCGGCGGATTCGCGCGAGACAATTTCGGCCAATTCGGTTCGCTGCGCCGGGGTCAGCGTGACGCCCAATGGCTCAAAGCCTTCCACTAGCAGTTCGAGCAATTCCGCTTTTGTCGGCAATCGGCGCACGATTATTCGCCCTGTGTGCGGACGACTTCGCCCTCTTCACGTGCCGCGCACCATTGCTTCCAGTGCGGTCGCAACGCGATGACATTCGTAAAGTCAATGGGGAGGTCGGTTTCGTCACGGACTTCCTCGAAGAACGCGAACACGCGGTGAATCTCGCGCTGCGCTTTCGTCGATAGGCCGCGGTGGCCATTCATAAAAAAACTCAATTGGGAATTGTCAATTCCGGCGAATTCCGCGACGACCAGCTGCGTTGTCCCGAATTCCGCTATCTGCATCCGAAGATATTTCTGCGTAAAGGACTGATAGACAGCCATTGCTTTTCTCCTTTTTTCTTTTCTGATGATTACAGTCCAGAAGACCGGCGCGGGCGGAACGCGGCGATGCGTTCACGTGCGCGTGCATCCCCATGGAAGGCGTAGGCATGTTCCATGTCCCGCTCCGTGATTGCGTGCGCGTGCGTCGGATGCGCGACCCGCAACAGGATCAATTCACTGTGGTCAACTCCAGGCGGACGGTGGTCCCCAACCCAGCGCAATTTCCAGACGGCCAATTTGCGGTTGACCAAATCGTCCGCGTCGCGCCGTGTAATGCGTCGTTCGCAGTCACAGGTGAACGGGCGCCCATCATCATTCACACGGCGAAACGGCAGACCCCCGGCTCGTTTGTCCTGGTCCGGCGACGTGCGGCAATCGTGCGCGAGAATCCAGCGTGTAGGCATAGCTCAAGCAACCTCGTGGTCCGCTCAGTGCTTATGCGGAAACAGCGCAAAGCAAAAAAAAGGGCGGAAAAAGAAGGGCAGCATTACTGCTGCGTTCTCTTTTTCCGCCCACTCGCTGCTCTTTTCAAAACCTTGGCGATGGTTTTCCGTGCTAGAGCAGCGTACAAAATTTCACGCGCGATTAACAGTTGCATAACGCGAAACGATTGTCAAGAAAAAGGATTATTCATACATTACTGATGGCAATCAAGTTAACAACACATTTCAAATACGTTTGGAACGTGTTTACATGCGTCCGGAATTTGCCCTAAACTTTCCCCTTTGGAACGAAACGGAGCCAATGCGGAGCTAAACGCAACTCGACGTAAACGTCGCGCATCCGATTGAACCCGCGACGTTTACGTTTGTTTTCAATGATTTACGATGGAACCGCCAAAACGTATCCATCCGATTTTGAGTCCGCCGCGTCTGCCATTCCGCCACTCCGGCGTGCTTTAGATTCTACACGACACACGCCGCGCGCCAAAGACTTGCTCACTCCTCGGTCCCTGACTAAACTGCACACAGATGTCCAGCGATCCCAACACCCCTCCGGTTGAGACCGTCGAAACTCCACGCGCGGGTGATTCGCGACAGCCAACGCATGCTCCTCCCGCCAACTGGCGAATGGGCTTCTGGAGCCTGATCGTCACGCAATTTCAGGGGTCATTCAATGATAATGCCCTGAAGTTTCTGGTCATTTATCTGATTATCGAGCGCGGCTTCCCCGAAAACGTGCGCGACCGCTTTGTTCTGCTGGTGGGCGCGCTGTTTGCTCTTCCCTTTATTTTCTTCTCGCTCGCGGGGGGATATCTCGCAGACCGTTACAGCAAGCGGTCGGTCACGATCGGCACGAAGTGGTTTGAGATCGCCGTAATGATTGTGGCGCTGGTGGCGCTGGCCACCGGCAATCTTGCCATGGAGGCAGCCGCCGTCTTTCTGATCAGCACGCAGGGCGCCTTGTTTGGCCCATCGAAATACGGACTGCTGCCCGAACTGCTTCCGGAAAAGGACCTCTCCTGGGGAAACGGCGTCATTGAGCTGGGCACTTTCCTGTCCGCGGTCATGGCCACGATGGCTGCGGGATTCTTGGCCGTCGCATTTCAAGGCCGGCAGATTTGGTCCGGCGCGATACTGCTGGGCTTGACACTGGTGGGACTTGTTACGAGTCATGGCATTTCGCGCGTGCCTGCGGCCGACCCAGCGCGCCAGTTCCACTCCAATCCATTCTCCGATCTCGGCGGACAGATTCGCATTATCGCGCGTGATCGTGTTCTCGGCTGGGCTGTCGCCGGTAACACCTATTTATTTTTTCTAGCCGCATTGCTCCAATTTGTCATCGTCATCTACGGCCACGACGTTCTGCGCGTGGACGAAAAGCAAACCAGTTACCTCCAGGCAGCGGTGGGAATTGGCATTGGACTGGGGAGCCTCGCAGCAGGTTATCTCTCCGGAGGAAAAATCGAATATGGCCTGATTCCGATGGGCGCAATTGGAATGGCGGTCTTTGGGTTTCTTGTGTCCCTGCACGGGCTGAGTATTTTGGAAGTCCGCGTGCTGCTCGGCTTGCTTGGTTTTTTTGGCGGTTTCTACGCGGTTCCCCTCGGCGCACTCATTCAGCATCGCCCGAAGTCTGAGGAAAAAGGCGGCGTCATTGCCGCGGCGAATTTGCTGTCCTTCATTGGAATTTTTCTCGCTGCGGGGGTTTACTTCCTGCTTTCTTCGACATTCCATCTCCAACCCGGGAGCATTTTTTTGGTTGGGGCCATCATGACACTTGGCGCAACTTTTTATTCTGTCTGGCTGTTACCAGATTCCCTCTTGCGCTTCGTATTGTGGATGCTGACGCACTCCCTCTACCGCATTCACGTGGAGGGCCGCGACAATATTCCGGAAGAAGGCGGCGCCCTCTTTGTCGCGAATCACATGTCCTGGGTGGATGCGCTGCTGCTCATTGCTTCCACGGACCGGCCGATTCGTTTCCTCTTGTACGAGCCGATCTATCGCAAGCCTTTCATCCATCCCTTCGCGCGCATCCTTGGGTGCATCCCTATTTCCTCCGAGCAACGCCCGCGCGATCTGGTTCATTCCCTCCGAGTCGCAACGAACGCGATCCAGGCCGGCGAAGTCGTTTGCATTTTCGCCGAGGGGCAAATGACGCGCATCGGCCAGTTGCTTCCCTTCCGGCGCGGATTTGAACGCATCATGAAGGGCGTCGAAGCTCCTATCATTCCGGTCAGTCTCGACAATTTATGGGGGAGTATTTTCAGCTTTGAACGAGGCCGCTACTTGTGGAAGATGCCTCGCCGCATTCCCTATCCTGTCACCGTCAGCTTCGGCGCGCCAATGCCGCCACACGCCAATGCCTTCGAGGTCCGCCAGGCGGTTCAAGAACTGCAAACGGCCGCCTACATTCATCGCAAAAAACGCATGCGAACGCTGGGCCGGCTATTTCTGAGCACCGCCGGGTGGCATCCATTCCGGTTCGCGATGGCGGATGTGCGAGTCCCGAAAATGCGTTTTCACGAAGCGCGGACGCGCACAGTATTCCTGGCGCGGCGATTGAAATCTCTTTGGCAAGGTCAGCGCATGGTGGGCATCCTGTTGCCGCCGTCGGTGCCGGGAGCGCTGGTGAATTTCGCGGCCGTTTTGTGCGGCAAAGTTCCCGTCAATCTCAATTACACAGTGTCCAGCGAAACGCTGGCTTCCTGCTCGCGCCAGTGCGACCTTCAGACCGTCGTCACGTCCCGGGCATTTCTGGAGCGCGTGAAGATCGACGTCCCCGGCAATGTCATTTATGTCGAGGACCTCGCGGCGAAACCACGCTTCACGGAAAAGATCGCCGCGCTCTTCCTGTCATGGCTCTTACCGGCGCGCCTGCTTGAACGCGCCCTCGGACAAACGGCTCCCGCGCAGCTCGACGATCTCGCGACCGTCATTTTTTCGAGCGGCAGCACAGGCGATCCCAAGGGCGTGATGCTCTCGCACTTCAACATCGCTGCCAATATCGATCAGGTCGCGCAGACGTTCATGCTGCGCGGCAGCGACCGCGTCCTGGGGATCTTGCCGTTTTTCCACTCGTTTGGATTTACGGTCACGCTCTGGATGCCCGCGGCTCGCGGCGTGGGCGTCATTTATCATTACAATCCGCTGGACCTTTCGGCCATCAGCGAGATCGCGCGAAACTACAAGATCACGTTTCTGCTGGCCACGCCCACGTTTCTGCAGGCCTATCTGCGCCGCTGCTCGCCGGAAGATTTTGGCAGCGTGCAACTCGTGATGGTGGGCGCGGAAAAACTTACTGAGCGCCTGGCGCAGGCGTTTGAAGACCGCTTCGGAATTCGGCCGCTCGAAGGTTACGGATGCACGGAATGTTCGCCGGTGGTGGCCGTCAACACCCGGGACTTCCGCGCCCCCGGCTTCCGCCAGACGGGCGCGAAGCGCGGCAAGATCGGCCATCCGCTGCCCGGGGTTAGCGTGCGCATTGCCGATCCGGAAACGATGGCGCCGCAGCCTCTGGGACAGACCGGGGTGCTCCTGGTCGCCGGTCCCAACATCATGCAAGGCTATCTGGGAAGACCTGAAAAGTCTGCGGAGGTCCTCCGCGATGGCTGGTACGTAACCGGAGACATCGCTGCCATGGATGAGGATGGCTTCATTGAAATTACCGACCGTCTCTCGCGGTTCAGTAAAATCGGCGGCGAGATGGTGCCGCACATCAAAATCGAAGAGAAATTACATGAGCTGGCTGGAGCAACCGAGCAAACGTTTGTGGTGACTGGAGTTCCCGACGAGAAAAAAGGCGAGCGCCTCGTCGTCCTACACAACCTGCCTGAGGAAAAGTTAAGCGCGGTGCTCGAAAGACTTGGCGAGTGCGGATTGCCGAACCTCTGGCTGCCGCGGCCGAATCAATTTTTCTACACCGCCGAATTCCCTCACCTGGGCACCGGCAAGATGGACCTGCGCCGTATCCGCGACCTGGCCGTGTCGTTCGCAGATGCTCGCTAGAAGATTGAAAACTTCACGTGCAGAAACTTTTTCGGATTTTTCCGAAAATCACCAATCAACAAACGCATGTCTCCCGTCAGGCCCGTCATGTTGTCATACAATTTCGGGTCCGAGAAAAATTTCCCGATCGTGTTTTCATTGGAATTGAACTTGGCCGTGGCGGTGGAGAGATTTTCGCCGGCCTGCCGGTACGTGGTGAAGAGGGTGTCGTCGGTGGCAAGCTTTCCCAGAGTGCCTTTGCCCGCGCGAACATCGGCAATCAGCGCGTTGCTGTTATCGAGAAACATTTTGGCGCTGTCGTGAACTGCGGGATCATACACGAGCTTGCCCAGCGTGCCCTGTTTGGTTTGCACGGCTTCGAGCACGTCATCGATCCGGCTGGTCGCGGAATTCACGTGGTCATAAACTTCAGTGCTGGCCATCAGCTTCCCGAGGGTTCCTTTTCCTGCCGCTGCGTCCGCAAGGATGGTATCGAGATTCCCGAGCGATCTGTCCAGGCGCTGATAAGCCTCTTCGTCCACCAGAAATTTGCCCAACGAGCCGTGTCCATTTCGGATGTCGGTGAGAACGTCGCCGGCCTCTTTGGTAATGGTGCTCAGGTTTTCCATCATGTCGGCGCTGCGTTCGACGACCTCCTTGAGGGCTTTCTCTTCTCGCCCGGGGATTTCGTCGTCGTTCTGCAATACTCGCCCAACAAATCCACGGTCGATATCCACGTACCGGTCGCCGAGCAGCCCTTCCGTGATCAGGCCTGCCGAGGAGTCCGCGCGGATGTAATTTTGCGCGCTTTTCTGAATACGCAAGATCGACCTGGATGTTTTTGTTCTTATCCTGCTGCTGGCCGGGTTTCGGCGTGGCAATCCCAATTCTTTCCACATTGCCCACATCCACGCCGTCCACGCGCACCGGGGCTCCCACGGTCAAGCCATCCACTTCGGGGAGAAGTACATGCAGCCGATATTTAGGCCCCAGCGCGCCAGCGCCCGTCACATAGAAAATGACGACGACCAGCAAAACAGCTCCCGCCAGAACAAAAAGTCCCACGCGAAGTTCGGTCCAGGTCAGTTGTTTTTGATGCGCCATCTTCGTCCCTCCTGAAAAAATACCTGCTGCATCCTTGCAAGTTACACCAGAAATCGCCGGAGATACTCGTCTTTCGAATTTCGCCATCGCCTGCGGGTCCCCTTCGAAATAGGCCTTCCCGCCACGCAGAACGACAAAGTTCGTCGCCGCCACCCCGGCTCGCGTACCATTTCCGCCTTCCAGGGCCGGGACCACGCGGCCCGCCTTCACATCGAACCGGTAATTTGCGAGACCGAACGCGTCCTGCAAGCGGTGGGTAGCAAGCACGGAAGTAACGCCTTGCGTGTCGCGTAGCCGAAGGATCAGCGTGATGATTGTCTGAGAGGTCACCGGGTCGAGGCCCGCGGTTGGTGAATCATAGAGGACGACTTGCGGACGGCTGACCAGTGCACGGGCAATGGAAACGCGCCGCCGCATACCGCCTGAAAGTTCCGCGGGAAATTTTTCCGTGGTCTCCTCCATTTCGACAAATCGCAGCGACTCCCGCACGCGCTGCTCAATTTCATCATCGTTCACGTGTTCTTCGCGGAGACTATAGGCAACATTGTCGGCGACACTCAGAGAATCGAAAAGTGCACCCTCCTGAAACACAAATCCGATTTGCCGGCGGAAAGCAAGCAATTCCCTCTCCGTCATGCGGCCCAGATCGTGCCCGAGCATGCGCACTGTGCCCGAATCGGGTTTTATCAGCCCCACGGCCAGCTTCAGGGTGAGCGTCTTTCCCGTTCCACTCTCACCAATGAGCACTTTTGTTTCGCGAGGTGCAACCGAAAACGAAAGGCCCTCCAGCACGTTGCCCTTGTCGAAACCAATGCATACATTTTCAAAGGAAAGAACAGGTTCGCTAGGCAGGGTCCGAGCTCATCGTCGAATGAAACGCCGATTATCATTGCAACTCTGCGGCGTGCTCATTCCAAAGATTATAGATGGAAACGGTCTGTCCGCGGCAGCCGATTGTTCAACGGACTAAAACACATTACCTGCGAGGAATAACATCAATTTCGTCAGGAAGAAATTGGCAATCAGGATGAAGACTGAGGAGACCACTACCGCTTGCGTGGTTGCGCGTCCCACCCCTTGGGTTCCGCCCTTCACATTCAACCCCTGATAGCAGCCGACCGTCGACAGGATAAAACCGAAGACCAAAGGCTTCGTGAGTCCCTGCATCAGGTCGGAGAATACAAGGACGTCAATCGCCCGCGTCCAGAACGCCATAGCGCCCAGGCGAAGCGTGAAGGACGACACAAGAAACCCGCCGATGAGCCCGAGGAAATCCGCCATGGCCGTCAGCAGGGGCAACATTAGAACCGTTGCGATCATGCGCGGGGTAACCAGTTTGCGGATGGGATCGGTGCCCATCGCGCGCATCGCATCCACCTGCTCCGTCACCAGCATCGAACCCAGCTCCGATGCCATCCCCGAAGAATTTCGCCCCGCGACGAGCAATCCGGTAATCGAGGGACCCAGTTCTCGCACCAGAGCCAACGACACGACGTCCGCGGTAAGAGCCGTCTGGCCGAATCGTTCAAATTGTGCCGCGGTTTGCAGCACCATAACCGCGCCGATAAAAAAACCAGTCAGCAGGACAATCGGCAGCGAACCAACACCGATGATGTCCATTTGCTCCAAAATATCGGAAACGTAATAAGGTGGGCTGAACAGGTTGGTGAACGAGCGAACTGCAAGCAGCGTGTAATCCTGCACGTGCGCGATTCGCTGCTTCACACTTTCTAGAAGGGCGCCGGTCAGCGAGATGGAATTGCCCTCAAGAAGTTTGGGATCGGTGGTCGCCATCAGTCGCCGGGGGCTGCCTCACGCGCGCAGATCAGTTCTTGGACAGCGTACTGGTCGTAGATGGAGACGTCAAGCTTGGTAAATATGGGCTTTGCGCCACTCACTCCCCTGCGCCACTGTGATACGATCTCGTCTGGCCTGCATTCACAGCAATACCGTGCCGCTCACTGTCACTGTTCTTGTCTCCGAAGCGGCGCTATTGCCCGGCACGTAAAGACTGCTCTCTTATGCGTCCCTCACAAATTCGGAATTTGATCGTTCTGACGTTCTCGCTGATTTTCCTGGGCTGGCTGGTCAGCGCGGCCGCCGACTACACCATTGAATACAATTGGTGGAAAGAAGTCGGGCAGGTCGACACCTGGCTCGGCATGCTGTGGTACAGCATTGCCCCTGCCGCGGCAGGCTCGGTTGTGGCTTTTATCGCGCTGTGGATGGCTCACGCCAGCGGGCTGCATTTCGCGGGCGTCCGGCAACGGGATTTCCCGCTGTACTCCCGGCTGATTCCGGTTGCGCTGGCGCTGGTGGCGATTGTGTTTGCGTCCAGTTCGATCGACTACTGGACCGTCATGCGCTTTTTCGGCTCGCGAAATATTGCCGCGACTCCGGGAGCATGGAAGGACCAGGTTTTTTCGCGCGGCTCGCCGTTCTATCTGTTCACTTTGCCATTCTATTCGCAAGTACTCGGATTCGTGTTTGTGCTGGCGATTCTTTGCGCGCTGCTCTTCTGGGCCACGGCGCGCGGATGGCAGTTGGCGGAACGTTTCCGGTACGGCCGCTTGACCAGTCGGGCCAGGAGATAACTTTGTCCTTGGACCGAACACGTTGCTGCTGCCGGGCGCCACGCGCGCCGGATTTGTGCGGATCATCAGCGTGATTTTGTTGCTGGGCTTCGCCGCCTGGATTTTTCTCGGCAACTACGAGCTTCTGCTGAATTCGCACGCGTTCATGACCGGCGCCGATTTCGTGGATCAGAAGATTACTCTCCCGTTGCGCTGGCTCCTGATTGTGGCCACGCTCGGAGCGTTGCCGCTGGTCTGGATGCGGAAATATAAGCAGGCCGCGATCATTGTCGTTTCATTTTTTGTTCTGCAAATGGCTTTGCCGGGCCTCGTGCAAGCCGTTTACGTGCGGCCCAATGAAATTTCGATCGAGCGGCCGTACATCGAGCGACATATCGAGGCCACTTCCGATGCCTTCGGGCTGAACCGGAATTCTGTCGGAACGCCCGTTCGCAGCATCCGGGCAGGCAACCGTCGATCCGGTGCAGGACGCCACGCTGCTCGACAACATTCGCCTTTGGGACCTGCGCGCCTACAACGCCACGATCACCCAGATCCAGGCGCTGCGTCCCTATTACACATTTCCCGAAACCGATGTGGATCGCTACTTCCCCAACGGTCGCATCAAGCAAGTTCTGCTCTCCGCGCGCGAACTCGACGTCAACCAATTGTCCGCCGAGGCAAGCCAGAGCTGGATCAATCCGCGATTCATTTATACGCACGGCTTCGGCGTGGTCATGTCGGAGGTCAATAAAATCACGCCCGACGGCCTCCCCGTCCTGCTGATCGAAAATGCTCCGCCGGAAGTCAAAGCCCCGGGATTTCAAATTACGCGGCCGGAAATCTATTATGGCGGCAAGACGCAAGACCCAGTGTTCGTGCATACCGCGCGCGAGGAATTCGACTATCCTTCCGGCGATCAGAACAAGTATTCGACCTACGAGGGCTCGGGTGGATTTCCCGTCGGATCTTTTCTCATGAAAATTGCCGCTGCGATTTCCCAGGGCGAGCCGAACATTGTTTTCACCAGCTACCTCACCGGCGAAAGCCGCATGATGATTCACCGCAACGTGCAGGATCGCTTGCAGCATCTGGCGGGATTCCTGCATTGGGACCAGGATCCTTACCTGGTGATCACCGATGACGGCAAATTGGTTTGGATGGTGGACGGCTATACGACTTCCCTTTCGCATCCCTATTCGGCGACGATTCCCGTGGCCGGCCTCGACGATGGCGCGAACTACATTCGCAATGCCGTGAAGGCTACGGTGGATGCGTACACGGGGAAAATATCCCTCTACGTTTTCGATCCGACCGACCCTATCATTCAGGCGTACGAGCATCTTTTTCCCGAAGCTTTTCCTGCCTGCCTCCGAAATGCCCGCCGACATTCGGCGGCACGCGCGCTATCCGGAAGCATCTTTTCAAGCGCAGGCGGAGGCCTACCGGACGTTTCATATGCGCGATCCGCAGGTGTTCTACAACAAAGAAGACATCTGGGAGATCGCGCACAATGTTTTCGGCCAGTCCGGACAACCTGAACCCGTGCAGCCGACGTATGTGGTGGCCACGCTGCCCGGAGAGAAACAGCCTGAATTTTTGCTGATTCTGCCCTTCACGCCGCGCGCCAAGGACAATTTGATTGGCTGGATGGCCGCCCGCTGCGACGGCGACCACCTGGGAGAACTGGTCTTTTTCCAACTCCCCAAGCAGCAACTGATGTACGGCCCAATGCAGATTGAATCGCGCATCGACCAGGACCAGAACATCTCCAAGGACCTGACGCTGTGGAACCAGCAGGGCTCGCACGTGCTTGCGCGGAAATATCATTGCCCTCCCCGTGACGGGCGGATTCCTGTACGTCGAATCCATTTACATTCAGGCCAACGAAGCCCGCATGCCGCAGCTCAAGAAAGTGGTTCTGGCCATGGGTGACCGGCTGATTTATCGCGACACGTTCGACGAGGCCCTGGCCGAGCTGACCGGAGGGCCGCTGCCCGCGAAGCCGGCAGAGGCTGCTTCCGCCGCGCCCCCAGCAGCTAACAAAGAAAACACGCCCTCCATGGCAGACCAACTGCGTGCCCTGCGCGATCAGGCCGAAAAACTGACGCAGGAATTAGACAAGCTCGAAAAGGAAGCGGGCCAGATTAAGAAATAAAGTTGGATGGGGATGAATTCATTATCAGTGGCCCTTCGCTCAGCTGGTTTACTTTTTCTCTCCTCTCGCGCGAATTCCCGCGGCAGCCGTGCTCCCACCCGTGATTTACTTGGAGGCGGAAGTGGTTCAGCGAGGGCCTTGAGAGCGTGACCCATGAAATTTTCTGGCAGACTTCCCGCCGTGATTCAATTGGTCGTGGTCCTGGGCCTTGTATGCAATCCCCGGTTTGCATTTGCTTACGACCATCCGCTCAGTGATGAAGCCGTTCGCGACGCATATTTTGTCGGCCAGGACGTGAAGACCGTCAATACCTTTCTGGCCCAATACACCCAGCATCTGCCCGTCCCGCGCAGCGGCCCGCATGTAGCGGAGATCGCCTTGAGTACCCCCTTCGCGCAAGTGGTCGAAGTTTCCGCGCAGCATTCTGTAGGCTATAGCGACCTGCAGGCAGCGGAGGACTACCGCAAGCGTGGTGATTCCATCGCCGTGCGCGTGAAGGTCTTCTTCACGCCCACGTATACAAACCGCGCAGAAGATTTTTGGCGTGACGTTTCGGTCGGGCTCATCCAGAAGAAACATATGGCCGCGACGAAAGTCGATGGCCAGCCGATATATTCGTCAGACACCTATGGTGGCGGGGTGCTGATGGGCGCGGACATATATGTCCAGTTCAGCATCGCAGGCGTGAGATCCGATTCCCTGCAGGTTGAAGTTATACCGCCCGAAGGCGCGCCTGTGTATGCCACGTTTGACCTCAGCAAATTGCGCTAATGCGTTTGCTCAAAACTGCGCGGGGCGCTACACGCCGTCGCCACTCGCCCGCCAAAGCGGAGCGGCGAGCGGGAAGCGCTTTGGCGCGTCGGCGACTTGGAGTTCACGGGATGCGTGTGCGGGCTCTACTTGGAGCCCGCTGATTTAATGATCAGCTTTTGCACCCGCCAGTTCGATGTTTCCGCGGTGTAGACTTCAGTTTCCGAGGGACACGCCAACTCGTGGACGCCGGAGAACTGCCCAAGCAGTCGTCCCGAGCGGCCCATCACTCCCAGCACTTTCCCGTCGAGCGCCACCTTGAAAACTCGCCCCGGAAATGTGGATTCTCCAACGAAAAGCACCTGAGTGGGGCCGGGCGTGATGCACATGGAGTTGGGAGCCCCAATCACCTCGGCCAGGCGCGCGCCGGTGGGCGTATTTCCGTTGACCGCGTGGGTCCCGGGAGCGGGAGGCACGTCTATGGAAAACATCCGCAGAAACTTGCCCTCGGTATCGAACACCTGAATGCGATGATTGGTGCGATCGCCCACGTAGAGGTTGTTGTTACGGTCTGCCACGATGGCGTGCGGGATGCGGAACTGGCCCGGGCCTGTACCTTTGTCCCCCCACGACTTCACCCAATCGCCATTCTTGTCATATTTCGCGACGCGTGAATTGACGTATCCGTCCGTAATGTAAATGTTCCCGTCAGAGTCCCAGGTTACGTCTGTAGGCTGGCGGAAAAGTCCGTCCACGGCGGGGAGAGGAGGATCCGGGTGCGTCCATGGCTTGGCCCCTTCGTCAGCCCCCTCGGCCCTGCGCCCGAAAACCCAGACCACGCGCCCGGCCTGGTTGAACTTGATGATCATGTCGGAGCCTTTGTCGATGGCCCAGATGTTGTCGTCCTTGTCGATGCGCACCGAGTGGGCTTCGGACCAGGCATAAAGTCCCTTGCCAATTTCGCGCAGGAATTCGCCCTTGGGACCGAACTCGATTAACTGCGCCGCCGCCGCGCCATACGCGGGGCCATTGGCGCTGTTGGAACGAGTGAATACGAAAACGTGACCCTTGGAATTGACGGCCACGCCTGGAACTTCGCCGAAATTCATCCCCGGCGGAAGCTTGAGAAAATCAGGAACGGATTCGTACTGGATTTCAGGCACGCTTTGCTGAGCGTATGTGAGTGGAGCGAGCAGCAGTGATAATGCCAACAGAAATGTCTTCATCGGAGCCTCCCGGCAAATCTTAAAATTTACTTCCACCTCATGTGTGCCGCGAGACTACCCTTGCCATGGCGGAGTGTCAATCGAGGGTCATGAGCGGGTTCCCAACAGCACGAAAGGCTAGCTCATGAATTGCCAGCCATCGAAGCTACCGAGTGGGGATTTCAGCAACTTTGATCTCGGCGCTGAAAGCGCCGCCGCACACTAGCCCAGGGCAGCGCCCTGGGAGCTTTAGCATTAATTACCGCGCCCTGAAGGGGCGCAGGAAACCTCCGCCCTTTCAGGGCGGGAACCGCACATCGAAAACGTACCCGGGGCGTTGCCCCGGGCTGGTATGCTCCACGCCGTTGGCGTGGTTCCAAGACCCGGTTCGCAAACAGAAGAACCTGCTATGAGCCTAATCGCGAAATCGGCTCCAGCTAGTCCTGATATTTTTGGCGGAGGCGAGGGGTCAGCCGCAGCATCAACTGCACGCGTTCCACCTCGTTCAGCCAATCGCCCAGCGTGGCTTCAAGTTCTTCCTTTTCGGGCGCGACGATGCCAGTCGGGCACAGAGGGCCGAGCTTGCGGAGGGCGATGGCGCGATAGCGGTTGATGGTGCGATCGCCGGATGTGGCGCACCATTCATTGTCTTCTGACAGGAATATAACAACCGGGACACGGTTACCCGCGTTGATGCGCAGTTCTGGAATCAATTCGCCGTCCCGCGGACGCTCGATAAATCGCAAATCGATCTTGCGGGTATTGGCTTCCGCGATTCGGTGAAGCAAGGGGCATTGTTCAACACAATCGCCGCACCAGATGCCGCTGAAGATGAGAATCTTCATGTCTCGAACAAAGCCTTCGACAAGGTTCTTCTGCGCATCGGTCAGATGGGCGGCTTCATATACCTGATGCCAGCGGCGCTGCTGCTCCTCCGTGCCCGTCTGAAGGTAGCGGTCGTATGGAAGTGCAGATGCAAATCGATCGGCGAGATATGAAGAGTTGACCATGGGCCTCAGATCATACACTGTAGCGATCTTGATAGGCCACATCACCTATGAAGCTCCTCACAAACGTGCAAAAAGGAATACTCCCATTCGTCGCTGCCACAAAACCCGACATGTCTTGCGCCACGATCGAGCGCTGCACTATCATCTCCGATCCAGAATGGAGTGAAGTTACTTATGGCATCTCAAAAAAAATCGCGCTCTTCCAAATCCGTACAAGCCCCGCAGAGCCGCTTCACCAATGTGAATGGCGTGAGACTGCATTATCTGGTCGCAGGCAAGGGTGAGCCGGTTGTGCTCCTTCACGGATATGCCGAAACCAGTCATATGTGGCTCCCTCTGATGGCGAAACTTGCAGCCACGCATACCGTAATCGCCCCAGATTTGCGCGGGGCCGGTCAATCGTCCACGCCAGCCGGCAGCTACACAAAGGCGGAAATGGCGCGGGACATCCACGAACTTGTGCACAAACTCGGTTACCAGAATGTTCGCATCGTGGGGCACGACATCGGACTGATGGTCGCCTACGCCTATGCCGCGCAGTATCCGGCCGAAGTGGATCGCATTGTCTTAATGGACGCGTTTCTGCCGGGCGTTGGGGATTGGACCCATGTTTGGCTGATGCGCGACCTCTGGCACTTCCATTTCTACGGCAAGACACCCCTGGCACTCGTGCACGGGCGAGAACGCATCTATTTTGAACATTTCTGGAACGATTTTGCCGCTAACCCGAAACACTCCATCTCCGAACGTGATCGCCGGTTCTACACGAAGGCCTACGCCCGGCCGGGCGGCATGCGCGCAGGCTTCGAGTATTTTCGTGCGTTCGAGCAGGACTCCAAGAATTATGCCGCCTTCGCCGAGACGCCACTGCAGATGCCCATGCTTGTGTTAACGGGAGAAAAAGCGTCCGGCGAATTCCTGATTGAGCAGGGTCGCCTGGTGGCGAGTAATGTAGAAGGCGTTGTCATTCGAGGTTCCGGACACTGGCTAATGGAGGAAGCGACCGATCAAGTGATCCCTAAACTGGTTGAGTTCCTCAATCGCTAGGCGTCCGGGAAGATTCGCTGGGCCGCACGCCACATAGTGGCTGGAGTGCGGCCCAGCTGTCTCGCATCACTCACGTTCGCACAATACAATTCACAGATTCCTTACCGTCTGTCTTCGTCCTGAACAACCGCGACCCCGTTGGCTGCGCCGCTGATGTTGTCCGCGACGCGCAAAGCTAAGTTGCCGTCTTCGTCGACACTGAAAATCGACAGATGCGAAAGCGTACCATTGCTGTCAATTACCGCCACCAACCCCGCGGCCGTGGCAATGTCGGTTGGATCGCCGTTCAAGGTCGCCGCAACCGCCGCGTCCTGCACAATTTCTTGCCCATATACCGCATACCGGGAGATAGACATGCTCGGCGAATTGCTCGAGAACAAGAACGGCCCTTCGAGCGCCAGCCAGCATGGAGCCATCTGTGTGCCCGAGCCTGTGACAGTCAGAACGTCCCCATTGCGAACCAGGCCGATTTCATTAGCGTGTGCGATCGTCACGTAAGCGTCGTTGCCGCGGGTCACCAATCCGAAGGGGGTATTTACGTTGCTGGGGATGTTGCTGACCAGCGTGGGTACGCCATTCACAGCTCCGTCAGGAAGCAAAGCTACCGTTTCAATCGTGTTACTTTTTTCTGTGATGACGAGTTGACCTAGCAAGACCCCGACTTGAGCTGCGGACGCATCAGCCTTGAGAAGCGTAACCATTCCATCGGGACTCGAACTTACATCCGAACCATACATCCGGTGGGACTCGACCTGCGTGGCCCCCAGAATATATAGGTGGTCAGTACCAAAAGCTACGCTCACCGGGTTAGCGACTGTAGGCACCAGCTGTTTCATTTCGAAGCCATCGTCCCTGCGTTCGAAGATGGATACGGTTTGTGATCCGAAATTGACAACCGCGACTAGGTCGCCCTTCGCTTCGATCCCGCCCGCGTTGCCGCTGGCGCCGCCTTGCCCCTGTGTTGCAAGTGTCTGAATTAATTTGCCGTTGGAGTTGAAAACCAGGAGTTGATTCTTGGTAGCGTTGGAAGCCGTAACCACCAGAGTGTCCCGATCGGGATCGGCCTGCACGGCGGGAACCGCTCCGATGAGCGAAACTAGCGTGCCGAGCAAACAAATCTTTTGCAATCTGCGAAATGTCATCATGCTCTCCTTGGAATTTGAGGTCGATGCACGCCCCGGTCACCACACAGTGATCCCTCAAGAGAACGGGGCAAGGTCATCGGAGTATTATTCGGTACGGGGCAATCAAAAGTTACGGTGCCGTACATAATTTATCTGCAGACTGAAGCGGCTTCACATCTGTAACGACAGCGTAACTTTCCAGGGCTAGCCATCGTATTCATATCGATGGGACTTGCTTGAATACTCGCCAATGGCGTTGGTCGGCCGGAAGTGCGAGGTCGGCGATCCGGGCTATACTCGGGTGGGCAAATTCTCCCCTATGGACCTGGACATCGATCTAGAGATGCTGATGGCCCGCTACCAGCAAGGCGATTTCGCCGCGGCCACCGCCATGATCCATCGTTTGAGCCCGCAGCTGCATCGCTTTTTCGTTGTCCAATCCGCGAGCAGAGGAGATGCCGATGACCTGCTCCAGGAGACCTGGCTTCGCATTCATAAAGTACGGCACACGTACCGAGCAGGCGAGCCTGTGCTGCCATGGCTTTATGCGATAGCCCGGCACATTCGCATTGACTATTATCGAAAGGCAAGCCGGACAACAGCCCGAGAAAATCGCCTGGAGGATGTGGCCGAAGTGGCGGCGGTGCAACGGTCGGAATCCTGTGGAATTCCTGACTTGGCTACGCTCCTGGCGCCCCTTCCTGAAAGCCAGCGCGAAGTAATCGAAATGTTGAAAATCGCAGGGATGTCGCTAGAGGAGGTGGCGCGCGCAACCTCGTCAAGCATAGGCTCGGTGAAGCAGAAAGCCCACCGTGGGTATGAGCGATTGAGACAGGGGCTAAGTGGCAAGAAACTCAGCAAAGGGCACGCGGGAGGGTTGCCGTGAATGATCGCGAGGTTGACGAGATCCTGAAGCAGGCGGGCCAGGCTCAACCGGATGTGGACCCGGCGCTTCTGGATCGTGTCGCCGCCACGTTGAAGTCCTCGATGCACCCAGTCCGCCCGCTTCCGCCGCTATGGAAACTGGTAGGTGGACTGTTCCTGGCCTGTGCTGTCGTTGCACTGGCCGGTGCCTACCGGGCAGGTTTTTACGGCATTCAAAACATGAGCGGGTTGGAGCGCGCCCTGATCTTCCCGGCGATGGCCATCTTCATCTGGCTTGCGGCCACGACGTACGTCAGAGAAATGATTCCCGGAAGCCGGCGCCGCGTAGCACCGGGAGCTTTGCTGGGGGTTGGAAGTGTGCTGCTGCTCGCTGTGTTTGCGCTCCTTTTTCACGACTACCATACGGAACGGTTCCTGTCCGCGGGGATTGTCTGCCTGATCACCGGCCTGCTCCATGCGATTCCGACAGGCCTACTGATTTGGTTGATTCTTCGGCGCGGCTTTGCGGTGAATTCCATTGGCGCGGGCCTGGCGGGAGGCACACTCGCGGGTCTGGCCGGTGTGGCCATGCTTGAGCTTCACTGCCCGAATTTTGAGGCCCTGCACATAATGCTCTGGCACACTGCGGTGGTCCCGGTTAGCGGGGCTGCAGGAGCTTTTCTGGCGTGGGCTCTCCGTTTCCGTGCTGGCTCTGAGGCTCACTAGTGCAACAATCCTGAAGATATTTGGCTTCCTCCTCGCGCCGTTTCCTCGCTTTACGCGCCGTGCGGCGTCCGATAGAATGCTGGGCCTTCCATGTTTCGCTTTGTCACTGCCGGGGAGTCGCACGGTCAGGCGCTGATCGCATGGATCAGCGGCTTGCCGGCGGGTGTGCCCATCGATTTCGAGTTTCTGCAAGGCGAACTACACCGGCGGCAATTGGGTTATGGGCGGGGCGGGCGGCAGAAAATAGAAAAAGACCGCGTCGAAGCCCTGTCCGGAATCAGGCATGGGCAAACGATCGGGGCGCCGATCGCCCTGCGTATCGAAAACCGCGACTGGGCCAACTGGGAAAAATCCCTGCCGGTGGAGAACCCTCCGCCCGGTGAAGACCAGCGGCGCCCGCTGACTGCACCGCGTCCGGGTCATGCGGACCTGGCCGGCGCGATGAAGTTCAATTTCCACGATGCGCGATATATTCTGGAACGAGCCTCTGCGCGGGAGACTGCGGCGCGCGTAGCTGCTGGAGCCATCGCGAAACTGCTCCTCCGGCAGTTTGATTGCACCGTCCTGAGCCACGTGATTGCCGTCGGCAAGGCGCGACTGGAACGCGCCGCTGCTTGGCGTGAGATTCAGGCTATCTGCGCGAATCTCGATTCCCCGCTGCGCTGTGTTGATCCGGCTATCGAAGAAAAAATGAAAGGCGAAGTCGACCTTGTACACCGCGCGGGAAACACGGTGGGAGGAATATTTGAAGTGGTCGCGCACAATGTGATCACGGGACTGGGTTCGCACGCGCAATGGGACGAAAAGCTCGACGCTCGGCTGGCGCAGGCAGTGATGTCGATCCAGGCTGTGAAAGGTGTGGAGATCGGCGCTGGCATCACCGCAGCCTCCTCCTACGGCTCCGAAGTGATGGATGAAATCGGCTACGACGCATCGGCCCAGCGTTTCACGCGCAGCAGCAACCGTGCCGGCGGCCTCGAGGGCGGCATCACCAACGGCGAAGACGTTGTCGTCCGCGGATACCTGAAACCAATCTCCACGCTGCGCAGCCCGCTTGCCACCGCTGATTTGGTAACCAAGCAACCTATCACCGCCGCCTACGAACGCTCGGATGTGTGCGTCGTGCCCGCGGGCGGCGTCGCCGGAGAAGCCATGGTGTCGGTGGTGCTCGCACAAGCATTCCTGGAAAAATTCGGAGGGGATTCGCTGGGCGAGACGCGCCGCAACTTTGACGGCTACGTGAAGCAACTGAAGGAGTTTTGAAACCACGGATGCACACAGATGAACACGGATGGACAACCTGATTCAGAGTCCATTTTGGTTGAAGGGGAGCTGACCGAAAAAATTCTCGCGGCAGCTTTCAAGGTGCTAAATACATTGGGTTCTGGATTTCTCGAAAAGGTGTACGAGAATGCTTTGTCTGTTGAGTTGCAGAGATGCGGTCTCTCCGTCGAACATCAGAGAGTCTTCCCGGTGACTTATGCGGGGACAAAAGTCGGAGAGTATCAGGCGGACTTAGTGGTAGCTGGAAAAGTGATTGTTGAATGCAAAGCCGTCAGCAATCTGGACCCGGTCCACGAAGCACAACTGATCAATTATCTTAAGGCAAGTGGAGTGCGTGTCGGCCTTTTGACCAATTTCGGCCGGCCGAAACTGCAGTATTGGAGATTTGTAGTTTGATGAACTCGGTCGATCCGCGAGCAGAAAGAAATATCCGTGTTCATCCGTGTGCATCCGTGGTTCCAAGAAATCAGGTGAACTGCTGACATGGTTTATCCGATCACAAAATATGGCGCGCCGGTACTGGAAAAGCCGACGGCGCCGGTGGAAAAGTTTGACGACGAACTCGCCAAGCTCTGCGAGGACATGTTCGAGTCCATGTACGTGGCGCAGGGCGTGGGGCTGGCCGCGACGCAGATCGGCCTGGGAATCAAGCTGGCCGTCGTCGACGTCAGCGTAGGGAAAAATCCAGAAGCGAAGCTCGTGCTGGCGAATCCCGAGATCATCCACGTTGAGGGCGACCAGCGGGAAGAGGAAGGCTGCCTTTCCCTGCCGGGATTTCGCGGTTCCGTGCTGCGGCCGGCTTATGTGACTGTCCGCGCGCAAAACCTCAAAGGCGAAACCTACGAAATGCGGGGCGAGGGTTTGCTGGCGCGCGCTTTCTGCCACGAGATCGACCATTTGAATGGCATTCTGTTCATCCAGCATCTCAGCATGCTCAAGAGAGACCTGATTAAACGCCGCATCCGCAAATTGCGGAAGACCGGCGAGTGGTAACCCCTGTCGCGCGGGTGTCTGCAATGCGCATCGTCTTCTGTGGCACGCCGGAATTCGCCGTACCCTCGCTCCGGCGGCTTGCCGCTGAGCCTGGCATTTCCGTCGAAGCCGTCATCACTCAGCCCGACCGTCCGCGCGGGCGTGGGCAGCAGGTCGGCAGCTCGCCCGTCAAGGAAGCCGCGCTCGCTGCGAGCCTGCACGTCTATCAGCCGGAAACCATCAAATCAGACTCCGCACAGGAATTCCTGAAGCGTGTCGCTCCCGATGCCGTGGTGATTATCGCTTACGGACAGATCATTCCTGCCCGGCTCCTGACGATTCCCCGGCTGGGTTGGATCAATTTGCACGCCTCCTTGCTCCCGCGCTATCGCGGTGCGGCGCCAATTCACTGGGCCATCGCGAATGGAGAAACAATGACCGGACTCACCACCATGCAGATCGATGCGGGGATGGATACCGGGCCTATTCTTCTGCAACGTGAACTGGAAATCGGTCCGGAGGAAACATCTCCTCAATTAGCCGAGCGGATGCGCGAAATTGGCGCGCGTCTCATCGTGCAATCCCTAAAAAGATTTGACCACGGCGAAATTTCTCCTGCACCTCAGGATCCATCCAAAGCTTCTTACGCGCCGATTCTTAAAAAAGAAAATGGCCGAATCGACTGGGCGCGCACCGCACAGCAAATTTACAATCGCATGCGCGGGTTTACGCCATGGCCAGGAACATTCACCTCCTTTCGTGGTCAGACTTGCCACTTGTGGGGACACCCGGAAAAAACTGCAACGCTAGAAACGAACACGACCCCCGGCGAAATCATTTTATCAACAAAGGAAATTCACGTCGTGTGCGGCGAAAGAACTTTTTTGCGCTTGGAATCGGTTCAACTGGAGGGACGCAAGCGGATTTCCGCGCAAGAATTCGCGAATGGTACACATCTCGCCTCCGGCGAAAGATTCGTTTAGGAATTTTGCACTCAAGTTATCGTCATTCAGAGTTCCCTTCTCTGCTGTAGCTTGGTTCCATGGCTAACCATGAAGATATCAAGAGCGCGAACCATTGCATTCGACGTCCTGCGGCGCGTTGCAACACAAGATGCGTACGCAGATGAATCCCTGCGCGCTGCGCTTGTTGAAACCGTAGGCGCCGCTGACGCCGGCCTCGCCACGGAATTGACGCTTGGCGTGCTGCGCTGGCAGCGGCTGCTTGATTTCCTGATCGACCGGAATCTGACCAAGAAGACCAAGACACTCGATATCGAAGTCCAAATCGCTCTCCGCCTGGGGATTTATCAACTCTATTTTCTCGAGCGTGTGCCCGCGCACGCCGCTGTCCACGAATCGGTGGAACTGGTCAAACAGGCGCGCAAACGATCGGCTGCTCCTCTGGTGAACGCCGTACTCCGTAAATCGGCGAAGGAATCGGATACAACAGCGCAACCAACTAAAGCAATTGCGTCACTCATCCCCCACGACCTCCCGCGAGCGGAATTCTTGGGGATCGAGCATTCGCATCCCACCTGGCTGGTGGAGCGTTGGTTGCGCGCATTTGGGGAAGACCGCACAGCAGCTCTCCTTGGGGCGAACAATCGGGTTCCAGGCCTTTCCGCATTCGTGGTCGATTCTCGCCGCCGGGAGGAAGCGATAGCGTCGCTGCAGCAGGCGGGATGCGAAGTCAGACCCGGCCTGCTCCTGCGAGACGCCTTGACCTTGCACGGAGGAAATCCAGCCGCCAGTGCAGCCATGCGGAACGGTTGGTTTGCGATTCAGGATGAAGGTTCCCAGGCCGTGGCGCATTTACTGTCGGTCGCTCCCGGAAACACCGTTCTCGATCTTTGCGCGGCTCCCGGAGGCAAGACACTGCTGCTATCACTGGCTGCGGGGGCGCAAGGGCATGTGATCGCTGCGGACCTGCACGGCCATCGTGTGCGGGTGATGGGGGAGCGATTCGAGCGTGCGGATATTCGAAACATTGCCTGTGTGGCGCTCGATGGCACACAACCGCTGCCGTTCGGACGCACGTTCGATCGCATTCTTGTCGATGCGCCATGCTCGGGTACGGGCACCCTCGCGCGGCACCCGGAGATTCGCTGGCGCCTTCGCGCCGAAAATCTTGCCGATTTACATGTGCTCCAGGTCAGCTTGCTCAGGAACGCACTCACAGCCCTCGCTCCGGGCGGAAGGTTGGTGTATTCCACATGTTCCCTCGATCCGGAAGAAAATGAATTCGTCGTCAACGAAGTGCTCCGTGACACGTTGAACAAATTCCGCGTTGTGACGGTGAGGGCAGATCTCCAACAGGTCTTGCGAGAAGATATCGCGCCGGAACATTTCATTGGTACGGATGGATTTTTCAGAACCTTTCCTGGAACAGATGGGACCGACGGTTTTTTCACCGCTGTGATCGAGCACAAAACCGAAAACCATTAACACAGAGAACACAGAGAGCGCAGAGAAAATCCACCCGCGACAGGCCGAATCAAAATTGCCTGCCTGTGCCTCTCGTTCATTCCTCACCTCTGTGCCCTCTGTGTTCTCTGTGGTAAAAGTTTTTGTAAGCATGCTGGAAGGCCGCTCCAACGCATGCTAAATTAAATCTGGTGAAATCGTGACATTTCGCGAGCGAATCGAATGGTTGTTCCGCGTGGGGCTGCTTGTCTTTGTCCTGGCTGCGGCGGCATTTCTCAGCGCGGTGACTGCCATGAGGTTCGCAATTCAGGGCCGCGAAGTCACGATGCCCAACCTGGTGGGGAAAAGCTCAGCTGAAGCGCAGGCGATGCTCCAGGGACGCGGCCTGCAACTGAAGGTTGTCGACCGTGTTTACGCCGACCTTCCTGCCAACGCCGTGGTCCGGCAGAGCCCGCCCGCGGGCGAGCACATGAAAGCTTCCCAGGACGTTCACGCCGTGCTCAGCCTGGGACCGCAAAACGTGACCACACCATCCCTGGTGGGGGAAAGTCTTCGTGTGGCACGAATTCAACTGCTGCAATCGGGCCTGCAACTGGGTGAGGTCACGTCGTTTTCGGCTCCCGCCGCGCTGGGGGACACCGTTTTGCAGCAGACCCCCGCAGCAGGAACACGAGCGGCGAGCCCTCGCGTGGATTTGCTCGTCGCCCAGGAAGAACCAGCACCTGCTTATGTAATGCCCTGGCTGGTTGGCATGTCATTGCCGGAGGCGGATCGAGTGCTCAGCTCGGGTGGATTCAAGCTGGCGAAGACAACGTTCACGCCTTCCACGCAGTGGCCGAAGGGAGCGGTGATCGAGCAAACGCCGGACCTCGGTACAAGAATTACCGCGGACTCTCCCGTCGAGCTGGTCGTCGCGCAATAGATTTTGGTAGCACATGCTTCTGTTTGTGTGCTGTTCTCACTTGACAGAGTCCAAATCCCAACAAACAGAAACAGGGCTGATCAACCGATCCTGATCCCATCCTCTCGTGCGGTGCAATGCCCGTCCTGATTCTGGTAAGATACGGGCGGAGAAATCGTGAACTATCCGGTTGAAATAGCTCCTTCCATCCTCGCCGCAGACTTCGCATCCCTGGGAGAAGGAATTCGCGCCGTTGAACGCGGAGGCGCGACACTGCTCCACGTCGATGTGATGGACGGGCACTTCGTGCCCAATATCTCGATCGGCGTCCCCGTCGTGGCGTCCCTCCGGAAGGCAACCCGACTGCCCCTGGATGTGCATCTGATGATCGAGCATCCGGAACTCTATATTCAGGCTTTTGCGGAGGCAGGCGCAGACATGATCTCGGTTCATCAGGAGGCCACACCGCACCTGGACCGGGCCATTTCCATGATTCGGGAGCACGGATGCCAGCCCGGCGCCGTGATCAATCCCGCGACGCCTGTGTCCCTGCTTTCCGAAGTTCTGGGCCTGGTGGATCATGTCCTGGTGATGTCGGTGAATCCGGGTTTCGGCGGACAGAAATTTATCCCCGGGGCGCTCGGGAAAATTCGCGAGCTAAAACGGATTCGGGAGGCATATAATCAGGCGTTCCGGATTGAGGTCGACGGGGGAGTCGGTCCGGACAATGTTGCGGAGTTGGTTCGCGCCGGAGCCGAAATTCTGGTTGCCGGCACATCCATTTTTCATACCCCCGATGCAGCCGAGGCGGTCCGGTCCTTGAAAGAAATGGCCGGAGGCGCGCTGGCGCAAAAGGCTTGAGGCAAACGTGTTGAAGCACACTCGCACAATCTGGATCCTGTTACTCCTGGCGACGCTCCTGAGCGGTTGCCTGGGGAAGAAAAAAGCGCCGGTCACCGATACTTCCGCCGCGCCCGACAAGCTCCTTTATACGAAGGCTGCCGACGACCTCAAGCACGGGAAATACACGGTCGGACGTTTGTCGATGCAAACGCTGATCAACACTTACCCGGACAGTGAATACCTGGCCAAGGCGAAGCTGGCCATCGCAGATTCCTATTACAAAGAAGGCGGGACCGCGGGACTCAAGCAATCGATCGTGGAATACAAGGATTTCATCACCTTCTTCCCTTTCCTGGATGAAGCTCCTTACGCGCAGCTGCAAATTGGGATGGCGCATTACCGCCAGATGGAAAAACCGGATCGCGATCGGGCCGAGGCCGTTGAGGCGGAGGCCGAACTGCAAACTTTTCTTGAAAAATATCCCAGCAGCCCTCTCAAGCCCCAAGGCGAGCAACGCCTTCGCGAAGTCCAGGAGGTTCTGGCTGAGGGCAACTATCGCGTCGCGCGTTTTTATTTTACGCGCGGAGCCTATAAGGCGTCCGGCGCGCGGCTTCTGGAACTGACGAACCGATATCCCCTATACAGCCAGGCCGATGAAGCCAACTGGATGCTCGGACAGATTTATGAAAAAGGCGAGCAAAATGAGGCTGCCGCGAAGTATTACAGCCGGATTGTGAAGGATTACCCCCTTTCCCCCCTGGTTGCGGACGCAAAAGGCAAATTGACCAAGTTCGGTACGCCGATCCCTACTCCTGATCCTGCCGCAGTCGCTCGGATGAAAAAAGAGGAAGCGTCCAACAATCGTCGGCAGTGCACTGGGGCGATCCTTTGGCTTGATGAAAAATCGGCCGGATGTTACCTCAGCCTCCCGCTCCGGCGCGCCAACACTTACGCCAGCCGGCGAGTCCGGCGACGAAACCCTTTCCCTTGGGGGGCCTACAAGCCTGAGCGTGGGTGCGGGGGGCTCCTCGCCTGGAAACAATGCTGCGGTCGAGACAGTCACGCCGGGAACTACAACGCCCGTGCCGAATTCCTCGGCGACAACGTCCGCGACTCCTGACACTCCGCCCTCCGATAGCAGCACAGCGGATTCAGACAACTCGCAGCCCGCCAGTTCGGATGCCACCACGCAACCGGCGACGAATGGAAAGGAATCCACCAGCAAGAAAAAGAAGGGCCTTCGCAAAATCATTCCGCTCTGATTCAGCTGGGGGTCCACACACGCCGGGATTTCCAGACCTCACTGCCAGTATTTGACCCTATTCACTTTTCTCACCTAATCCAGCCCCCACCTGTCCGTTAGGCCAACCTAGCTTATTCCGACACACACTCACCCGGTCTTTATTGACTCATCCACATCAAGATGTTACGAATGAACTAAGGTTTGTCGCGTCTCCGTACGGGATTTGACGCGCTCGCCGGGGGAAACCGGAGGACGGCACGTGGCAAAGATTCTGGTAGCTGACGACAACAGTAACGTGCAAAAGACTGTGGCTCTAGCCCTGGCGGATCTGGGTGTGGAGATCGTTGCAGTCAATAACGGCGAAGCTGCCGTGCGCAAACTCTCCGACATCTCTCCCGACTTGATCCTGGCAGACATTTTCATGCCGGTACGAAATGGGTACGAAGTCTGCGAATATGTCAAGAAGGATGCGCGCTTCTCGCGTGTACCAGTGGTTTTGCTGGTGGGCGCCTTTGATCCGTTTGATGAACGTGAGGCCCAGCGCGTGGGTGCCGATGGGATATTGAAGAAACCCTTTGTCCCTCCCGAGCCGCTCATTACCATGATCAAGACGCTGCTGGATCGATCCCTTGGGGAACGCCTGGTCGCGGTGTCGGCATCCAAGCCCGAGGGTGCTGTACAGGCAAAATCTGGTGGTGTCGCCGTTTCGGAAGTCCATGCCCCCGCGCCGGAAATACCGGAGGAATCATCGAGCCAGGAATTTCCGCTGCCGGCCGAGCGCGTGGCCTTTGGCGAAGGAGAACATCCGGTTGCTTTTGGCCAATTGCTCGAGACACCCGCTAAGAACAATGCTGCACCAAGTTCGGCAGTCAGCGAGCCCGTCGATGATGACCAAATCCTGACCAGTTCGCGCCCTGCAACCTTGGGGGATCCGATTTTTTGGCGGAATGAACATCACGAAGCGGAAATCGAGCCGATTGAGCCGGAGGAGACTCCCTCACTTCCTGCGGAATCTCGTACTTGGGCAAAAGAGGAAGACACACTGCCCCGTCGTGAAGAATCCGTTTTATTGCAACCCGTCGAGCCTTCCGAAGCCGAGCCTTTGGAACTGGTTCGAGACGAGGATGATGCTTCATCACCGAGTGTAGTGGATTCCAAATCCATCCTGCTGGACCCTGCCACACAGTCCCCTTTGACGGTGAACCCCAGCAAGCCTCTTGACCTGGCCGCAAACCCTCTGGAATGGATGGCCACAGCCCCGCCTGAGAACGCCGTCGAGGAGTCGGAAGCAACCCCGGGCTGGGATGAACCAATTCCTGACGCAACTGACACCATTGACGCCGTGGAGTCGTTGAGTCATCCGCTCGAAATGCCGGTTGCTCCTGCCCAGAGTTCAGCGCAAATTTCTGCGCCCGTGCCTGCTCCGGTATCGGCCCAGACGAACATAGTGACTGCAGACAAGGCCGCGGTACCCTCTGCACCTGTACGTGCCATTCCAGCACCACCGGTCACTCCGGCGCCACTCGCCACTCTGGTGCCAACGGCCACCGCAGTGCCAACGGCCATTGCAATCCCGCCGATAACGCCCCTGTTAGCAGCCCCTCCGATGCCACCGGCAACGCCACCGCTAGCGGCTTCGGTCGCAAAACCGGAAGTAGTGAAAGAAGTAGTGAAAAGTGTATCTCCAGAAAGCGTCATGGATACGGCGCGCTCGATTCCCGTCAAGGATTGGGCCGATTTGACTGCGGCTATTGGAGCCAAAGTAATCGAACCGGCGGCCCATCAAAACAAATCAGCGATCGTCCCTGTTGCGAAACTTCCTACGGAGGCAAAGGTGAACTCAAACCCGACTCCTGCAGACCCGGCCAAAGATGCGAGCGCGAACACCGAAATGGTGGAAGCAGTCGTCCAGCGTGTCCTGGATAAGATGCGCCCGCAAGTTGTGGATATCATCACCAAGGAATTCTTGCGGCCAATCGTTCAGGCACTCGTCGATAAGGAAATCGAAAAGTAATAAGAACCAGCCCCATTAACAGCTCCCTTTCGCATATTTTCTGCTTCGTTCAGGCAATCCCTGTCCCTTTGAAATTCGTTCCCCCGGATTTGACCGTCCGCGCCAGCATCCGTATAGTAATTCTCTTAACCAACGGGTGTGGGTTGCGTTGTGCTTGCCCTGACGCGGGCAGGGCGGCCAGCCAGAATCCGGGCCGGAGAACATGCCGAGAGAAATTCCCAAAGCATACGAGCCGCAACAGATCGAGCAAAAGTGGGCCAAACGATGGGCGGAAGAAAATCTGTTCCGCGCGGACGTGAACGCCCCCGGCCCGGTCTTTTCGATCGTCATTCCGCCCCCCAATGTCACCGGTTCGCTGCACATCGGTCACATGCTCGACCACACCGAGATCGACATCCTCACGCGGTGGCGGCGCATGAGCGGGTACAACGCCCTGTACCTGCCGGGAACCGATCACGCAGGAATTTCCACGCAGCGTGTCGTGGTCCGCCAGCTTGCCGCGCAAGGCATCAATTATCGCGACCTGGGCCGCGAAGCGTTTGTGCGCAAAGTATGGGAATGGAAGGAAGAGTCCGGCGGGACGATCACCCGCCAGATGCTCCAGCTTGGAGAAAGCTGCGACTGGACCCGCGAGCGATTTACGCTTTCGCCGGAACTCTCCCGCGCGGTTACAGAAGTGTTCGTCCGTTTGTACGAAGACGGACTGATCTATCGCGGGCACTACATCGTCAACTGGTGCCCGCAGTGCCGCACGGCCATCAGCGATCTTGAAACTGTTCACGAAGAGCGCCAGGGACACCTGTGGCACATCCGCTACCCCATCGTGGGGACGAACGAATTTGTTGTCGTGGCCACCACGCGCCCGGAAACCATGCTGGGTGATACGGCCGTTGCCGTTCATCCCAGCGATGCTCGCTACCAGCATTTGATCGGCAAAATGGTGCTGCTGCCGCTGATGAACCGTGAAATTCCGATTGTCGATGATTTTGTGGTCGATCGCGAATTCGGAACCGGCGCGGTGAAAGTCACTCCGGCGCACGATCCCAATGACTTTGAAATCGGACGCCGCCACAGCCTGCCCGAGATTGACGTCATGACCGATGACGCCAAGATGAGTGCCGCTGCGGGAAAATACGCGGGGCTCGATCGCTTCGAAGCGCGAAAACAAATCGTCGCTGACCTTGAAGCTGCGGGTCTGCTCGTGAAGATTGCCGATCACACGCATGCCATCGGGACATGCGACCGTTGCGGCACCATCATTGAGCCGCGCGCCTCGACGCAATGGTTCGTGAAAATGAAGCCGCTCGCCGAGCCCGCTATCGCGGCCGTCGAGCGCGGCGAAGTCGAAATCATGCCGGACAATCGCCGCACCGAATATTTCGAGTGGATGCGCAACATCCGCGACTGGTGCATCTCCCGGCAACTCTGGTGGGGACATCGGATCCCCGCGTGGTATTGCGGCGACTGCAAGGAAATCATCGTCGCGCGCGAGGCGCCGGCAAAATGCTCGAAGTGCGGCTCGTCCAAGCTAACGCAGGACCCGGACGTGCTCGAAACCTGGTTCAGCTCCGCGTTGTGGCCGTTTTCGACGATGGGCTGGCCTGGCGACACGCCGGACTATCGGAAATACTATCCGACGAGCCTGCTCGTTACGGCTTACGACATTCTTTTCTTCTGGGTTGCGCGCATGATCATGATGGGCCTGAAATTTACCGGACAAGTTCCCTTCCGGAAAGTCTGGATGCACTCGATCGTGCGCAACGCCGAAGGCCAGAAGATGTCGAAGTCCAAAGGCACGGGGATCGATCCCGTCGAGATGAATGAGAAATTCGGGACGGATGCGATGCGCTTCACGCTGGCCAGCATGGCCGCGCCCGGGACTGACATCGTTCTTACCGAAGACCGCATCCTAAGCTACCGCGCGTTCGCCAATAAAATCTGGAACGCCGCGCGATTCGTGTTTCTCAACCTTGATAAGTACGAAACGGCCGGAGGAGAAACACTGGAGGCCCTGGCATCGCCCGAAGTGCGCGCGTCCGCGCCTTTCGCAGCACACGGTCAGGTCGCGCTTGTGGACCGTTGGATTTTTTCGCGGCTGGCCCGGGCAACTGCGCAGGTGAACGATGCGCTCGAACACTTCCGTTTTCACGAAGCGGCGCATGTCGTGTACCACTTTTTCTGGGGCGATTTCTGCGATTGGTACATCGAGTGGGTCAAGCCCGAACTGAATTCGACGGATCGTGAAAAGGCGCAAGCCACTTGGAAGAACCTATTCGCGGCGTTTGAAAGCGCGCTGCGGCTGCTCCATCCCTTCATGCCGTTTTTGACCGAAGAATTGTGGCACCAGCTGCCGCAAAGGGCTGGCGCGCAGATCGATTGCGCTGGATCGCTTTCCCGAGCAGCATGCAGAACTCCTCGACACTACTGCCGAAGAGCGGATCTCATTGGTGCAAGACATTATTACGGCAGCTCGGAATATCCGGGCAGAGATGAAACTCGACACGAAGGCAAAGCTTCAGCCTCGGCTCGCTGTAAGGTCAGACTCCATACGATCCATAGTCGAACAAAACATCGATACGATATCTCGGCTCGGCAAGCCTCCTTCCTATTACTTTCGTGACACCGCCCTTTGACTCCACGAAGGGTGTCATCCGTTCGACCAGAGATTTTGACTTGTTTATTGCATATGAAGCGGCCTTTGACGTAACTGGCGAAGTCGCGCGTCTGCGCAAGGAACTCGACCGCCTCACAAGGGACATTGCTTCGAAGCAGTTGCGGCTCGAAGACCAAACATTCCGCAGCCGCGCACCGGAGCATATCGTAAGAGGACTTGAAACCACGCTCACCGAACGCCGGGCGGAGTTCGATAAGTTAGGCG
Organism: Terriglobia bacterium; assembly: GCA_963705015.1. Classification (GTDB taxonomy): domain Bacteria; phylum Acidobacteriota; class Terriglobia; order Acidiferrales; family UBA7541; genus Palsa-360. Next base: position 284,003 of record CAVPIN010000002.1, on the reverse strand, counting down.
AACGACTCACGCAACTCGAAAGGAATTTATCAGAATCCGCGTAATGCCCGTAGGGGCACGACGTGGCCCTGGGAACGCCATTCTCCTGAATGGCGTCTTTCAAACCGCCAATCTGGAGATTGGCGTTCCCGGGGCGGGCCCGTACAACGTCAGGGCGTCGGCGCGCATACGGACCCAGAGAGCAGCATCTGAAGATTTCCCGGAATGACCAAAACACAGACAACCCTGCCGGGTTCGACCGATCGCCGGATTGACGCGCTCCTGGCGCTGCTTTCCGACAACGCCATGATCGTCATCAGCGGCGCGAAAATTGCCCGCGAAATAGGCGTGACCCGTTCGACTGTGTGGCGTTGGATCGAAAGACTTCGAACTCTCGGCGTTCGCGTGAAGGGCCACCCGCGCAACGGCTATCAGATCGAAAAAGTGGCGGACATTCTCGCTCCGAAAATTCTGCGCAAGCGGCTCCCTCCGGGACCTTTCGGGAAGCGTATCCACCATTTCTTCAAGACCGATTCCACCAATTCCGTCGCCATGCTGCTGGGAGAGCAGGGAGAGCCTCACGGGACTGTCGTGATCGCCGAGGAACAAACCGCGGGGCGCGGCCGCGCCGGGCACACCTGGCATTCGGAAAAGACAAATGGGATTTACATGACAGTGCTGCTCCGTCCACCCATTTCGCCGCAGCAAGCGCCGCTGATCACGCATGGTCGCGGGGCTGGCCGTACGGGACGCGATTGTCGAGCAGACCGGGCTTACGCCCGACTTGCGCTGGCCGAACGATCTTCTGTTCGGACGCAAAAAATTCTGTGGGATCCTGACCGAAATGAACGCCGAGCAGGATCAGATTCATTTCGTGGCTGTGGGAATCGGAATCAACGTGAATCATGAGCGCATTCCCGCCGATTTGTCGGCGATCGCCACATCGCTGCGCATCGAGACGCAGCGCGTCCATTCCCGCGTGGAACTCGTCGCGCGGTTGCTGCGGCACCTGGACTCCTACTACAATCGTTTCCTGAGTGAAGGGCCGGAAGCGATTGTGGCGCGATTCAGTGAGGTGTCCAGTTACGCGCGCGGAAAGCGCATTCGCGTTGCAACCGCGACGGGAACATACACCGGCACCACCGATGGCCTGGAGCCGGGGGGCCTGCTGCGCGTCCGGCGTGATGATGGACAGACGCTCCCGGTGATCGCCGGCACTCTAAGCGAGGCGGAGTAATGCTGCTCACGCTCGACGTCGGAAATACAAATACGGTGCTGGGATTTTTCCGCGGCACGGAGCTTGTGGCGCACTGGCGCCTGACTACCGCGCGCGACCAGACTGTCGATGAATACGGCATCCTCACGCGGGAACTCTTTACACTTGCGGGAATCGATCCGGCCTCGGTCAGCGGCGTGATCATCAGTTCGGTGGTGCCGCCGCTCAATTCCACGCTCGAAGAAATGTCGCGAGCGGTATTTTCACGTCAAGGCGCTGTTCGTCGAGCCCGGCATCAAGACCGGCATGCCCGTCCTCGTCGACAATCCCCAGGAAGTAGGCGCAGACCGCATCGCCAATAGCGTCGCGGCATTTGCCAAGTATGGCGGCCCGTGTATCGTCGTGGATTTTGGAACGGCCATTAATTTCGACGTGATCTCCGAGCGGGGAGAATTCCTGGGAGGCGTGCTTGCTCCCGGAATAGGAATTTCCGCGGACGCGCTTTTCGCGCGCGCGGCGCGATTGTTCCGCGTCGAAATCAAGGACCCGGGAAAGATTATCGGAACAAATACCGTGCAATCCCTTCAATCCGGGCTTTACTTATGGCTACGCGGACATGGTGGACGGCATTGTGCAGCGCATCAAGAAAGTGTTGGGCGAGAAGGCGCGCGTGATTGCCACCGGGGGACAAGCGCCGCTCATTGCCCGCGCGTCGCGACACATCGAAATCATCGACGAACATCTGACGCTCGAGGGACTTCGTCATCGTTTGGGAACGAAACCATCTTGCGAAGCACTCTTCCGCGGGCGGATCTCAAAAAACACCCTCTCCGATCTCCGCCGCGGGAGGGCGAAAGCCCAAGGCTTGAGTGTTCCCTGAGTTTTTCCAAAACATTCTTCCAAACCCATGGCCGAGTTCAACTATTTCAATTATTTCACTGAGATCGAGCAATATTTCTGGCAGAAACGCGGAGCGCACCTCCTGGTTTCTCCGCTCGACTGGGCCATAGTGGAGACCTGGCAGAAGGCCGGCATCCCGCTGCCCGCGGTGCTCAAGGGGATCGACCGGGCATTTGAAAGTTTTGCGCGTTCCCGCCGCGCCGCCGGCGGCCGGCAACTTAAGAGTCTTGCTTATTGCGTCGACTCCGTCCTCGATGCTGCGGCCGAGGAAATAGAAACCGCAGCAGGTACGGGACCTCGCGTCGCGCGAGCCACCGAACCGACAGAATCATTTTCGAGGCCAGAGTTGCAGGCATTCTTCACGCGGAACGCCGAGCAGATCGCGGCCGCGGCCTTGGCGGTGCGCGCAACACAACCCGAATTTGCCGCGCGTCTCGATGAAACGTGCACGCGGATTTCAGAAATGTTGCCTTTGATCGATACGCCGGGTGGGCTGGATCTCGAAGACCTGGAACGCCGCCTGACGGTCGTGGAGGAAAAGCTTACGGCCACGCTGATGGCGAATGCTCCCGATGAATTCCTCGTCGAGGTGCGGCGCGAAATGGATCGCCAGCTCGCGCCCTATCGACGAAAGATGACGGCGGCCCAGCTTGCGCAACTCGAACAGCAATACATACAGAAACGGCTCTGGGAGCGTTATAATCTTCCTCGCCTGAGCCTGTTCTACCTGACCTGAGCCTCCGGCCGAAATTCGCACCTCCCGCATCGGAAAGCGAATCCAAGATGGAAGTTCGAATTGAAAAGCTCGTGTATGGCGGTGACGGACTGGCGCATCATGACGGCCAGACCGTGTTTGTGCCTCTAGTCCTTCCCGGTGAACTCGTTCGAATGGAACCCGGACCTCGCAAGAAGAAATTTATTCGCGGACGTCTGGAACAGGTCGTGGAAGCCTCGCCGGAGCGCATAGCAGCCCCCTGCCCGTACTTTGGGCGCTGTGGCGGCTGCCAGTACCAGCACATGCCCTATGAAGCGCAGATTCGCTATAAAACGCAAATTCTCCGTGAGACACTCGGGCGCATCGGCCGCATTCAGTGGCAAGGCCCCATCGAAGCGCATCCGTCGCCGCCGTTCGGCTACCGGAATCGCGCCCAGTGGAAAGTTCGCGGCAAGCAGGACGGCGCCAACGGACCAACCGGGATAGGCTACTTCGAAGCGGGCAGCACGCGCCTGTGTACTGTGGAGGAATGCTCCATTCTTTCGCCACGCCTTGCCGAAACACTTTCTCGTCTGCGTACGCTCGTTGCCGGAAGCAAAATCCTATCGGCCATCGACGAAGTGGAAGCATTTGCGGACTCCGCGGATGAAAAGGTCCTGCTGAATCTATCCGCGGAGCGCCTGAGCGATTCGCCGGAATCCATTGCCTCGGCTCTGCGCGAATCCATGCCCAACGTCGAGTCCATACTGATTCAGGACCGCCGCGCCGATAAGTTTGAGTTGTTCGGGCCGGGATACCTGTCTTATTCCGCTGCAGGAACTCCCTACCGCGTCGGCCATCTTTCGTTTTTTCAGGTCAACCGGTTTCTGGTCGATACATTGGTTGAGGCAGTGGTCAGCGGCGGGCGTGGACGCCTGGCTTTGGATTTATTCGCGGGCGTGGGCCTCTTCACGGTAGCTCTGGCAAAGCGATTCGACCGCGTGATTGGCGTGGAGTCAAATCTGGCCGCCGCTGCGGACCTGGAAGTCAATCTTCAGGGAAGCGGTGGGGCGTCTCCTGCCCGCCGGCACTGCCACGGCCGAAGATTTTCTTTCGCACTGGCATGAGACTCCCGACCTGGTCGTTCTCGATCCGCCACGCGCGGGCGTCGAACCCGAATCGCTCGCCCGCCTCAAGAAACTTGCGCCCCGCGCGCATTCATTATTTTCCTGCGATCCAGCCACCCTGGCGCGTGATCTCGCGGTACTGGTGGGGACCGAGGAAATTCCCGGCCCCTACGCGATCGCGGATATTAATCTATTTGACATTTTCCCACAAACCTATCATATGGAGGTGTTGGTGCGGCTGAAACGGCGCACATGAAGCTTCCCTCACTCTTCCCCGTCGTTTGTTTTGCGGGAGGAATCCTCCTCTCCGGCACTCTTGCAAATCGCGTTCATGTCCCGCCCGCGAATTGTATATTGTTGTTACCGCGTTCCTTCTGCTTCTGGCATTCCTTCTGCTGCGCCGGCGATGGATTCTCACTGCAGCGATTTTCGGAGCGGCAGCGTGGCTGTGCCTGGGCTTTGCGGCTGCGAACCTGGAGCGAGCTGCCGTCCCTCCCAAATCTTGCCAGCACTCTCATCGAAACAGGAAAGCTGGACGGCAGCGCAGCGTTGCGCTGGCGCGGACGCCTGCGCAGTGATCCGCTGGATCTGCCATGGGGCACGCGATACGAAATCGCTCTCGAGGAAGTCGAATCATCCGCCGGCGTGACGCCGGTCACTGGCGGTTTGCGCCTCACTTCCTACCGCGATGAATCGAAATCTGATTCTCCCCCGCCAGCACGTGCCGGAGACCGGAGTCGAATGTCTTGCGCGCGCCCTCCCCGTCCGCAACTTTGGCAATCCTGGCAATTTCGATTATCGCGGCTACCTTGCGCGCCAGAACGTGGAATTGCAAGGCACGCTGCGAAGCGGCCAGTTGCTGACGATTCTCGACCATCCTCAATTGACGGATGTCCGGCCCGCTTGGCCCGCGCGCGGGGCCGCCTTCTGTAATCCATCGATGATCTTTTCGCCTCGCAGCCCGATGAGGCCGCGCTGGCTCGCGCGATGCTGCTGGGCGATCGCAGTTTTGTGGACCATGACCGCGTCGTCGAATTTCAGAAAACCGGCGTCTATCACGTACTGGTTCTGGCAGGACTTCATGTCGGTGCCCTGACGGCGTTTTTCATCTGGGCCGGGCGCCGCCTGCGCCTTGGGCTTCTTCCAACGACGCTCTTGACGCTCCTGGCGCTCGCCGCATACGCCGGTATTGTCGAAGACCGCCCTCCGATCGTCCGCGCGGTGCTCATGGCGGCGTTGTACTTGTCCGCGCGCTTGCTGTTTCGCCGGATGGACCTACTTAACATCGCTTCCCTGTCCGCGCTCGTGATCCTGGCCGCGCGCCCGTCGGAAATCAGCGATCGCAAGTTTCCTGCTGTCCTTCTCAGCGGTGGCTACCATCGGCGCGCTCGCCGTCCCCTGGATTGCAAATTCGAGTGAGCCTTATCTTCGCGGACTCGGGCATTTGATGGACGTGAGCCGCGACGTAGCCCACCCGCCGCGAGTCATTCAATTTCGAATGGAAATGCGCGCCGCTCGCAACGTGGATTTCCGAGCGTCTCCCGCATTTTGCGGCGACGTCCGGGCCCCGACTGGTGGCCGCGCCGCTTCGCACGGCTCTCTATTTGTGGGAACTGATCGTCATTTCGGCAATCCTGCAACTCGGGATGCTTCCGTCGCTTGGCGTATTATTTTCATCGCGTGACGCTTGCGGGGCCATTAGCAAATGTCCCTGCTGTCCTGCTGACGGGCTTGGCCGTTCCGATCGGATTTTTCACCCTCGCGACTTCGCTTGTTGTCCCACACTCTGGCGGGATTGCTCGCAAAGTTGTCTGGGATTCATCCTCGCGATGCTCGACGGCTCTGTGCAATGGTTTGCCCGGTGGCATGGCGCCAGCTATCGCATTCCGGGTCCACCGCTTGCCCTCGTCGCTGTATTTGCCGTATTCGCGATTGCGCTTGCCGTCGTAATCCGGTCACGCGTGAGTCGCAGGTCGCAATGGGCTTCGACAATTCCTCTCCTTGCGGCAGCGACACTCATCGCCACATTTCCGTTTGCCCCACATCTCTCCGGGCAGAATCTCGAATTGACGGTGTTGGACGTCGGACAAGGCGACAGCCTGTTTCTGGCGTTTCCCGGCGGCCACACCATGCTGGTAGACGCCGGTGGCGACTTGGGAAGTTTTCATTCGGGCGGCATGCGTTCCGGAATTGATATCGGCGAAGAAGTGGTCTCGCCCTATTTGTGGTCGCGCGGGATCAAGAAAATCGATGTCGTCGCTCTCACGCATGCCCACGAAGATCACCTCGGGGGTCTTCCTGCAATTCTCGAAAATTTCCGAGTAGGAGAACTCTGGGTCGGCCGAGATATTCGATTCACCGGCGTATCATCACGCTCTGGCGCTCGCACGAGAGCGCGGCGTCCGCATCCTGCACAGAAAACAGGGAGAGATCGTTCGACCTGGGCGGCGTATCGGGAGATATTTTGTGGCCGGATGATTTGAGCGAACACGAATCGGCCAACAACGATGATTCGCTGGTCATGCGGCTAACGGATGGCTCGCAATCGCTGCTCCTGCCGGGCGACATCGAACGTCCATCGGAGCGACAAATCCTCGGCGAAGGACTTACCGTTCGCGACAATTTCCTGAAAGTCGCGCATCACGGCAGCAAGACTTCGACGACTGACCCATTTTTATCCGCCGCGCATCCGGCCTTCGCGGCGATTTCCGCAGGCAGGGACAACAGCTTCGGCCACCCTTCTCCTGAAGTGGTGGAGCGACTCGAAGCAGCGGGGGTCCGCGTCTACCGCACAGATTACGACGGCGCCATCACGGCGATCACCGATGGCCGCAGCCTTAAAGTAAGCACCTTCCTGCGGCCAAATCCTTAACGCGTTTTCATCGCCGCCAAAGCATGATTCCCCACAGAATCGCCATCGCTACAGCCAGCCCGATGGCCGCTTCGTATTCACGATTCTTGTCGGTAGAGCTCCCAGGAAAAGCTCTCCGTTGACGGCATCGCAGGAGAAAGCCGTGGCCAGAACGCCGGGAACGCGCGACGCGTATTCAAGAAATGCATCGCCGTAAAGTGTCTCCAGTTCCATTTGCTCTCGGCGAATCACCACCGGATAAAATACCGCCAGGTAAACGGCCAGCAGCGCCGTGGAAATCCAGGAATGGCTCGCTACCGAAAATCCGGCGGCAAGCAGCATGCTGCCCAGATAAAGTGGATTTCGCGTGAACGCGTAAGGACCCGACGTCGCGAGTTGCTTGTGCTTGCGGAGATGTCCCGCGGCATATCCTCGCAGTAGCTAAACCCAAAAGCGCGATGCCTACTCCACAAATGAGCCAAGTCAGTCTGCGGTCGAGCAAACCAAAATGCCGCAATCCCGACCGGATACCCCACGCGGACGCGCCACTCGAATCCAAAAATTTGTTGTCGCGCTCAAGCCGGAGCCTTCAGGCAGGAAATCGCCGCGTCAGCGACGCTGCTCGACGCTGATGCGCAGCATTGCCGGAGAATAGGACATTCGCCGCTTGTAACTGATCTCTTCAGGCCGCGCTTCGTCAGGACTACGGCTCCCGGCACGAAAGGACCGTTGCGGGCCGGATCGGTGGGACCGTACAGGCCAACCACCGGCCTGCCCAGTGCCGCAGCCAGATGCAGTGGACCGGAATCCGCCGCCACCACGCACCGCGCATGCGCCAGCAGCCCCATCAGCTCCTCGATCGTCGTGCGCATCGCCACAGGCTGCGCGGGTGCGGCAGCAAGGCACACTTCCTCGGCGAGCGATTCCTCACCGGGACCGTGAATCACCACCACGCGCAAATCACTTCTCTTTTCGAATTCACGGCAAAACTCGCCATAGCGCTCCGCAGGCCAGCATTTCGCGCGCCAGCTTCCTCCCGGTCCCACGACGATGTATCCGCCGATGCCCAGATCCCCCAGTCGCGCCCGGACCGACGCCGCGCCTCCGGCCGGGACGCGCAGTGGATATTCGGGTCTCGGCGGACGCAATCGCCCCGGCCTTCTCCGCCAGCGAATAATTCAACTCCGCAACGTGCCGACCCGTAGGAGTCACGCGCTCGGTGTAGAGCAACGCGGCTCCCCCTTCGCGCGCCCATCCCCGGTCAAACCCGATGCGGCGCGGCGCGCCGGAAAGCAAAGCGAGGACAGATGATTTGTACAACCCTTGAAAATCGATGGCGCAGGTGTATTTATTTTGCCGCAGGCGCCGCACACAATCGAATGCCCCAAGCGCGGAACGCCGGTCAAACGGAATGACTTCGTTGATCGCGGGACTTCCTTCGAGTACGGGCGCCCATTTTCGTTCGACGACCCAATCGATTCTGCGCATTTCGGGTGCGCGGCCCGCAAGGCCGCGACGGCAGGAACCGTGTGCAGAATGTCGCCCAGCGCCGTGAGCCGCACAACCAGGTAGCGTTCCCCGTCCTCAATCATTGAGAATCCGGCGCACCGCCTCCGTTAAATTCTCCGCCAACGCGTCGGGCTGCCTGGGCCATTGCTCATGATATAATTCGTATTCTCCACGCCCGTATCCCGTCATTACCAAAATTCCGCGCCCTCCCGCTACGTGAGCCATTTCGAGGTCCGCGTAACGGTCGCCAACGACCCAGGAGGCCGTGAGATCCAGGCCATGTTCGCGCGCGGCGCGCTCGAGCAATCCGGGATTTGGTTTGCGGCAGTCGCACGCATCTTCCGTCTTGTGCGGGCAAAAATAAATTCCGTCAATCCACGCGCCACCCGCGGCAAGCTCCGAAATCATTTTTTTGTGGACCTGCTTGCACGAGCGATTCCGGGAAAATATTGCGCGCCATCCCCGACTGGTTGGTCACCACGATGACGGGAATGTCCGCCAAGTTCAGCTGACGTATGGCCTCCGCCGCGAACGGGAAAATCTGCAGGCGGTCAACGTGGTTGACGTATCCCATTTCCTCGCAGATGGTGCCGTCGCGGTCCAGAAACACTGCCCTTCGAAGGCCTCGGGACTCAGTCATTCTGCCTGCTTCCCGGCCGAGGACTCGCCCCCGCGCTCCGAAGGCGTTGTGCTGCCGAGAAAACAGCATCGACCGAAATCCGCGTCATGCACCGGTGATCCACGGGGCATCGCCGGAGAAAACATGGACTGCAGGAAACAGGCTCTCGTATCAAAGTGAATTGTTGCGTCACAGGTGCAGTACCCTCCGGATCCGTCGATCCAAAAATTCCGATTACCGGGAGCCCGGCAGCCGCGGCCACATGCATGGCTCCGGAATCATTGCCGATAAAAATCGAGCAGGAAGAAAATAGAGCCGCAAGATCGCGCATGGATGTTTCCCCGGCCATGGAAATAGCCCGAGACTTCATCTGTGCAGAAATTTGCGCGACAATTTCTTTCTCACCCGGCGTTCCAAAAAATATCACATCGGCGTCACATTCCGAAATCAGGCGATCCGCGAGAGATGCGAATCGCTCCGGCGGCCAGCACTTTGCCGCGCCATAGGAGGCTCCCGGTGCGATCGCGCAGCGCCACGCGCCTTCCCTTGTCCCTGCGCGCTGCAGCACAGATTCCGCCGCCTCGCGAGCGGCATCCGTGACTTGCAACCGAATTGGCGCGATCTTCTCCGGACGCTCCGACCCATCCAGCGCGGCGAAGCAATTCCAAATAATAGTGCGATTCGTGAGGGGGAATCTCGCCCGGCTTCGGCACATGCACTGCTTTCGTGAGCAAGAACGCCGCGCCCATCCCGCGCGTAGCCGATCCGTTCGCGAATGCCGGCGCGCCACGCAAGCCAGGCGGCTTCAAAGGCATTCTGAAGGAGTAGCGCGACAGTCGAATTTTTCGCTCGCGCAAGCTCGCGAATCAGTTTTTCGCGGCCCCACCAGCCCCGATAGGTCCCGCGGTAGTCATATTCCAGGATACGATCTGCAAACGGCTGCCCGGAAAATAGCGCCGCAACAGCCGGTCGCGCCAAAATGAATATTTCGCCGCCGGGCTGCCAGCGCCGGATGGCTTCGAGAGCCGGAATCGCCATGACGGCATCACCCACCCAATTTGGCGCTCGCACGAGAATCTTCATCGTGCCGCACCCATTTTTTTTCGCTGGATGGCATCTGCCAGACGCCTCACGGAATTCTTCGGGCAGGTGCAACGAAATGCGGCAGCAATAAACCGGCATTCCCGCGAGGGGCACATGCCGAAGATTCCACACATCTTTCTCCGTGCACAGCAAGGCGTCGGCTCCGCACCTGACGCAGCCCGTTCGAGGTCAGCTACCTCCCTTTCGGTATAGACATGGTGATCAGTAAAGCTTCGCGTCCCAACCACTTGAAATTCCCATTTGTGTAAATCATCAAAGAAGGCAGACGCATTCCCGATGCCACAAAACGCGAAGAATCGCGCGCGCCGCGAGTCCTGAGGCGGCAAAGCCACGGCCAGTTGCGGAACGCGAAGAACGCTTTCGAGTTGCGTCGTCGCATAAAAGATGGGGCTTCTCGTATGACGCCGGATAATAGCCTCGATCGCGGGCGATGGCGCCTGGACGCTGCGCGTGATCACCACAATGCTCGGCGCGACGTAGCGCGGACACGGGCTCGCGAAGGCGTCCGGCCGGCAACGTCATGCCTCCGCCAAAAGGATCGGTAGCGTCCACCAGCACGACGTCGGCATCGCGCGACAATTTCAAGTGCTGAAAACCATCGTCCAGCACGAACCAATCCACCCCATGTCGCGCAAGGACTTCGCCGTTCTTAAACCGATCGGCCCCGACCCCGATTTGCACTTTCCCGGAGAGCCGCTCCCGGAGAAGCGCGACTTCATCGCTCTGGGGCACGCCGGGGGAGTTGGCATCGTCGGTTCCGCGATATCCGCGCGTCAAAATCGCCGCCTTCTTCCCTTCCGCGGCGAGTCTCTCCGCAATCCACAACACCATGGGGGTCTTGCCAGTACCGCCGACTGTTAGGTTTCCCACGCTGATGACTGTTCCCGGCAAAGTTTTGGTTTTAAATATGCCCCGCGCATAACACCAGACCCGCATGCGTGAACCCGCGGAATACAGCGCGGAAAGCGGCCAAAGCAACCAGCGCCATCCCGAGGAGCGCTTCACATGCCGCCCCACGAAGCATCAAGCACCGGCGCTATATGCTCCAATATGCGTTGCGTCGCCCCGCGATTTCGTTCCACGAGTTCTCTCGCGCAAGCTCCCATGCGCGCGGCGCGCTCCCGATCGCTCAGCAGCCCGCGCCACGCCGACCCCAAGTCTCCGGCATTGCTCACCTGAATCCCTGCGCCCGCCTCCAGAAATTTCGCGGCCATTTCCCGGAAATTTTCCATGGAAGGCCCATACACCGGAACTTTGCCGAACGCGGCCGGTTCGAGAATATTGTGCCCTCCGCTCGGAACGAGCGAGCCGCCCACAAACACCGCGTCAGCAAGGCGGTAGAGGCCGGCGAGTTCGCCCAAGCTGTCGAGCAAAAATACGGTTCCAGGTTCGGCCATTGCTTCGCTGCCCGCACCGTTGAGCGTAATCTCGCGGCGACGCACCAGTTTGCGCCCGATAGCAGCGATAATTGCAGCCGCGTTGTCGAATTGCTCCGGCTTTCGGGGCGCCAGGATCAGCAGCGCATTCGGGAATTCGCGTTCGACCTGCGCAAATGCCCGCAACACTGCGTCCTCTTCATTTGCCATCACGCTCCCGGCGAGAATCACGGGCCTTCGGTGATTGTTCGCGAGTTCTTCCGCAAGCCAGACTGACAGCGGGCTTTCCGGCGGCTCCGCAAGATCGTATTTGAGATTGCCCGCGACAAGAACGCGCTCCGCGGGGGCGCCCAAAGCCAGCAGGCGCGCCGCGTCCTGTTCGCTTTGCATAAGAAAAAGCGTCGCATCGTTCAACACTCTCTTTAGAAATCCGCGCAGCATCCCTCCGGAAAAAGAAAGCGCGCGGAGGAAGCCACGGAACGACCGCTCCGACAGCCTGCCGTTGACAAAGATGACGGGCACGCCCGCGCGCCGAGATTCATGCAAGAAAATTGGGCCAAATTTCCGTTTCCACGATGATGACGGCGGCAGCTTGAGTGGCACGGAGCGCGCGGCGCACCGGCCCTTTCCAATCCAGTGGAAAATAAAAAATGGCGTCCGCGAATTGCATCCGCTCGCGCGCGAGCTTTTGGCCGGTCGCCGTAGTAGTCGAAATCACCAGCCGCCGTTCCGGGTACATTTGTTTGAGTTGCTGCGCCAGGGGCAGCGCCGCCAGCACTTCCCCCACCGAAACTGCGTGGATCCAGATCGATTTCTCCGGTGGCGGGCCGGATTCGCCGCCGCGAAGCTCTGGCGGAAACCTCCATCCAAAGCGCTCCGGGATATTGTCGAGATATTTTCCACGGACCAGCCCGCGAATGAGGAAATAGGGCGAGAGCAGGACCATCCCCGCCGCAGTCAGCAGACTGTAAAGTAAATACATTCCCTAAGGCCCGTGGCGGGCCGTCTCCTGCCCCGCAAGAATTGCAGAACTGTCCCTCTCTTACCAGCAAACCGGATATTATAGGGGCCGTGTGGGTCTGCGGGGCACTAATTGTCGGCGAACCCGCCGCCAGGAATGCGCATCACACAGACCGCAAATGGAAAAACGCAAAATGGGAAGACCTCCAATGCGCTGGCGAATCTGGGCCGTCATGCTGCTGTTACCTCTCGGCGCGTTTGGACAAACAGCGCCGACAGACCCCATGACCCTGCGCACCAGAGATGCGCATCAAGACCTACTGGTTGTTGCCGATCCGCTGGTTTCGGGCTCGCGTTACAAGGACAAAGGTACGTTCGGCAAGAAATCCCCGTACGAGGCAGGCATCGTCGCGATTGACGTGTACTTCCGCAATGACAATGACAAGCCGATCCGCCTGAATCTGGACACCATCCAGTTAGTCATTGCGCTTCCGGGGCAGCCGCGCCAACGCCTGGAGCCTTTGTCTCCCGAGGATGTTGCCGACCGCACGCTTCTTTCCAAAGCGTCCAATCCAACCGTCAGGCGCCGTCCGCTGTCCTTTCCGGGAACCACCTCAAATTCTGGCAAGAGCAAGGATTGGAATGAGATGGCCACGACGCTTCGATCCGTGGCTCTCGGAACGGACGTTCTGCCTCCGCACGCCACGACCCACGGATACCTCTTTTTCGATATGAACCACGACTTTGACGCAATTCAAAATTCTGAACTTTATATTCCAGATCTCGCCTTCATGACCGACAACAAGGCCCTCTTCTTTTTCGAGATCGACCTCGGCGCTGGTTCATCCAAATAGTCCAGACTGCTTGCAATCCAGTATGCTCGCTTTTCTCTGCGCCCTCTGTGTCCTCACTCCGTGTCCTCTGTGTTAAGTTTTGAAAATCCTTCAACACAGAGGTCACAGAGTACACAGAGAACACCAGATTTGCCGAACATCTCTCCCTCGGATAGAATGTTGTCTCCAATCGGGCCACTTCCCCAACATGACTCTCCTAGACGAACTCAATCCCGGACAACGCGAAGCGGCAACTGCCATTAAAGGACCCGTCCTGATTCTCGCGGGCGCCGGCACCGGCAAAACGCGCGCCATCACCTACCGCATTGCTAATCTGATCGATCAAGGCATTCCCGGCAGCGCGATTCTTGCCGTTACGTTCACAAATAAAGCCGCGGGGCAAATGAAGGAACGCGTCCGCGACCTGCTGGTTCGCAAGGGGCTGGCATTTGATGATCCCTGGATTGGAACATTTCATTCCTTTTCCGCATGGCTTCTTCGCCGCGAGGCTACACGACTTGGGCTGCCACGCGATTTCAAAATTTATGACGCCGACGACCAAACCGCCGTCGTAAAGCTTGCCCTGGAACATCTCAACATCAAAGACCCCGGCGAACGCGTTCGCGGCCTGCTGGAGCGCATCAGCTTCGCGAAAAATCATGGACTGACGCCTGCCCAGGTTGCCACGGACGCCGCTCGGCGGAACGATGCCCTGGGAATCACGGCATCAAAAGTTTACGAAGCCTACGAGAAAATCCTTCGCAAGGCGGGCGCGCTCGACTTCGACGATCTCCTGCTGCGCGCCGTGCAAGTACTTAAGGAATTTCCGGAGGCGCGAGCCGCCTGGCAGAGCCGCTTCCGCTACATCCATGTTGACGAATATCAGGACACCAACCGCGTGCAGTACGATCTTCTGCGGCTGCTCGTCGGCGAGGCGCGCAATCTGTGCGTGGTCGGCGATGAGGATCAATCCATTTATCGATGGCGCGGCGCCGACGTCGGAAACATTCTTCGCTTTGATGAGGATTATGCCGGCGCCCGCGTCGTGCGCCTCGAGGAAAATTACCGCTCGACGCAAAAGATTCTCGATGCCGCCGCGGGAGTCGTAGCCAACAATCAGCGCCGCCTTGGAAAAACTCTCAAGAGCACGCGCACTTCCGGCGCCAACTTGGTTTTTTTTGAAGCGCGCGACTCCAAAGCGGAAGCCGAATACGTTGCCGACCGCATTCGCATCCTGCATGGCGACGATCCGGCCATCCATGTGGCCGTGTTGTACCGCACCAACTCGCAGTCGCGCGCCTTTGAGGAAGCGTTCCGGGCGCGCGGCATGCGCTACCGCATGCTGGGTGGATTTTCGTTTTACCAGCGCGCGGAAGTGAAAGACGCCCTGGCATATGCCCGCCTGGCAATTTTCCCGGATGACGACATCGCCCTGCTGCGCGTGATCAACACGCCCCCGCGCGGAATCGGCAAGACGACTGTGGACTCGCTCTCCGCGATTGCCCGGGAGCAGGACACCTCACTCTGGGTTGCCCTCGGAAAGATGCTCGACAATACCTCTACCGGCCGCGCCATTGCCCCTCTCAAGGATTTCCGGGCATTGATCGAAGGACTCCAGCAGGAAGCGGCTTCCTCGGCCCCGGCGGATTTGTTGCAATCCATCCTGGTTCGCAGCGGTTATCTCGACATGCTCATGAATCGCGATTCGAGCGAAGATACGGCCCGCGCCGACAACCTGCACGAACTCGTGAATGCCATGGCCGAAGGAACCGAGCGCGGCGAAACGCTCACCGATTTCCTCGACCGCGCCGCGCTGGTCAGCGACGCGGACAACTACGACGAAAACGCCCTGATCACCATGATGACGCTGCACAGCGCCAAAGGCCTCGAATTCGATCACGTCTTTTTGACCGGCATGGAGGAAGGAATCTTCCCCCACAGCCGTTCTCAAAACGACCCGGAAGAACTCGAAGAGGAACGCCGCCTTTGCTACGTAGGAATGACGCGCGCCAAGGAAACTCTCACGCTTACGCGCGCGGTGTACCGCCGCATGTATGGCACCGAGCGTCTGACCGGATCGCTGCCCTCCCGATTCCTGCAGGAAATACCGGGAGAACTCATCGATACCGCCGAGGGCTCCCTCGCCGATGCGGGCGAGACCCGGCGCTACGAGCCTGATCCCGAATACTCTTATTCCGAGGAAGAATTCACGCGCCGCATGCGCGGCGCTGCGGCTCCTGTGCGCGGCGTCAGGGAAACACCCAGCAGAACTCGCGCCTCCGCGCAACCCCGCTTGGGGAAAACTGCCGCGAATCCCCTCATCGGTCAGCGCGTGCGCCATCCTACGTACGGCAACGGCACGATCACCAGCGTCGAAGGCGAAGGCGAAGACCGCAAATTCACCGTGCGCTTTTCCGATCACGGCACGAAGAAACTCCTCGAAAGATACGCGAATCTAAGTTGGGCATGAGTCGAGTTTGCCGGTTTTCTCTGTGTTCTCTGTGACCTCTGTGTTGAAAGCTTTTCAAGATTTAACACAGAGAACACCGAGTGAGGACACAGAGTCCACAGAGGAACCCAGTTTGCATTCGCAGGGCGTTGACCTGTTTGATAATCCACAGGATTTGTTACTTGCCCTAAGACATCGCCGCGCGCGCGGCAGCACGCCGCGACGCCCACTTGAGCGCGCGGTACACCGGGTAGCTCGCGGCCAGTACGAGAAACGTCCACGGCGTATTTTCGCGATCGGACGCCAGCGCTCCCACGAGAAAGACGATGGAGGCCGCCAGAGCCAGCGCCGTCGTCCACGGATAGCCCCAGGCGCGATACGGCCGCTCGCTTTCGGGCATGCGGCGCCGCAGCACGAACACCGACACAAACGACAGCGCGTAGTCGGCCACAAAAAATGACGCCAGAATCGCCGCCACCCGCTCGAAGCTGAACATAGCAAAGCACAGTCCCACCGCCGTGGAAAGCCATAGCGACGGCGCCGGAATCCCGCCGGCGTTGACGCGCGCAAACACCGGAAAGAAAAGCCCGTCGCGGCTCATGGCATAGAGCGCCCGGGAGGTCGCCATTTCCATGGCGTTGACGCTGCTCAGCAGTCCCACGGCGACCACGACGCGAATGAAGTTGTCGCCCGCCGATCCCAGGACGCGGCGCGCGGCAATGCCCATTGCGAAATCGCTGCCGGCAAACTCCCGAACCGACACCAGGTGCACGACGGCTGCGTTCACGAGGAAATAGATCGCCAGGACGGAAAATACGGTGCCGAAAATCGCGCGCGGAATGTCCCGCCCCGGATTGTGAACCTCACTGCCGAAGTACACCACGCCGTACCACCCGTCGTAGGTATAGATCACCGCCTGCAGCGCCACAATGAACGACACGAACAGTGGCCAGCCCACAGGTACTGCGGCACGCGTCGCCACCGCAGTCACCGGCGTCGCTCCATGCAGAAAGCAAACCGCCACGACCGCCAGAAACAGCACGGCCTTCAAAATTGTCGTCAGGTCTTGCACGCCGCTGCCCACCTTCATGCTTTTCCATTGCAGCAGCGCAAACAGCAAGATCACGCCGGCGGAGAGCACACGCACATGGCCATGCGCTGCGGGCACCAAATCGTTAGTGTATTCAGCGAAGACAATAGAGACGGCCGCAAAGCTACCGGCCGTGGAGATCCAGTCGCTCCAGCCGACAACGAATCCCGCATAATCGCCCAACGCGGCCCGCGCGAAATTATATTGACCACCGCTTTGTGGCAACAGCGCGCCCAGCTCGGCGAACTGCAGCGCGCCCAGCGTCATGTAAATTCCGCCCGCAGCCCACGCGGCAAAGTACAGCCAGGTCGAAGGCAGGAGCGCGGCGATCTCTCCCGGCGCGCGCACGATCCCGGCGCCAATCGTGTTCCCGATTGCCACCGCAATCCCAAAACCGACGCCCAGCGTGCTGATCAGCCGGCCGTGCCCGGCGTGTCGTGGAGCAACAGAAGTAGATTTTGTCGCCAAAGGAAAATTGTCACCGGGACTGAAGACGAAAAACCATCATAGCCGAGCGCACTTTCTGCGCAAGAGGAAGTTGCCAGAGAAGCTTCGGCCAATTGTAGTGTAAGGAGTGGAAATTGCGCCGTGCTTGCCATCTCCGGCAACAGGACCTAATATCTCGGCGATAACGAACACTTGGGAGGCTCTAATGAAAACACGCTTCTTGACGTCAGCAGTTTGCGCTGCCGCGATTTCGCTTTGTGCCGTCGCTTCGATGAACGCGCAGCGCAGCGGAGGAGACGCAGCGTCGATGCCGCAACTGCCATTCCATCTCGTGGAGAACTTTTTCCACTATCCTGCGAATTCGGTCGTGGGCCGCGTCAGCGGAATCGCGGTCGGTCCCACTGGGAATATCGTCGCGCTCAATCGCGGCTATCACCCCGTGCTGGAATTCAAGCCGGACGGCACCTTCGTGCGCTCCTGGGGCGAGGGCTCCACGATGTTCGCAGGCGCGCATACCGTGCGCTTCGATCCTCAGGGCAATCTCTGGTATGTGGATGCCGCCGACAACATCATTTACCGCTTCGATTCCGAAGGACGCACCGTGGGCACGCTGGGAACAAATCCGGAGCCGTGGACCTGGCTGACGCACGTGATTGAGCGGGCCGCGCCCGGAAAGGCCGCCTTCTATCAGGAGACCGACATCGGCTGGACCAAAGATGGCAGCAGTTTCGTCTCCGACGGATACGGCAATTCGCGGGTTGCCAAGTTCGATAAAGACGGCAACTTCGTCAAGGCCTGGGGTGAGCGTGGCGGCCAGCCGGGCGACTTCAACACCCCTCACAGTCTTGTGGTGGACAAAAACGACGTCATCTATGTCGCCGACCGCGGCAATAGTCGCATCCAGACTTTCGACACCGAGGGCAATCTGAAAGCGGTTTGGAACTTGCCGACCGCGCCCTGGTCGCTCTGCCTCACGAGTGGACCCACTCAGGTGATGTTCGTCGGCAGCGTGGGCCGGATCTACAAAATGGATCTCAACGGCAAAATCCTGGGCGTGTTTGGCCGCCCCGGCCGGATGCCCGGCACCATCGACTCTGTTCACGGGATAGCATGCCCGGATGAGAAGACCGTCTATTTTGCCAACTTGTATGCATCGCGCATTGACAAATGGGTTGCTCAGTAAACAAAGTACGGACGATCCGCACCAGATTTGTGCGCTCTTGAACGATTAATCGGCCAAGAGCAACTCGGCCACCTGTCCCGTTATCGAAATGTGGCTCTTGGCCGATTCCCAGTTACCGGAATGTGGCCTTCTGGGTGGATGGCTTCGATTCCCAGATTGAGAAGGCTGGCCCGCTTATCGGGGCCTATTGCTTTTCTTGAAGTTTGGCTAAGACAGGCGCGAGGGCGGGGCCGATGGTATCGATTACAATCGCAGGGAGTTGCTCTCCGGGAGCCGGATAAGCACTTGCAGAGATGGTGCTTTTATTCTCCAGACGAATGTTGTAAACATACCCGTAACGCCCCACCATATCCGGGCCAAGATCGCCATTTAAAATTAGTTCATCCAGAGTTGCGAATCGTCGCTGTTTCTGAATGTTGCCAATTTCGGCGCGGACGATAGCCCTGAGGTCTTCACGCGCAGCGTCCATTCGCTTCTGTCTTTCGATGAGTCCCGCCCTTTTGGGGCTCAGCGCCATGATTGAATAAAGGCACCGGGAGCCAATCTGTCGCAAACGCTTTCGGGCCAAGACAACAATGGCTATAAAAGTCGTGGCCAGAGCAAGACTGAAATTCCTTCTGTTCATTGGCCCCTCAAGGGTTTCTTACAAACCAGCTTCCAGCAAAGACTGCCCTAGACTATAGCGCGATTTTGCTGTTAGTTCCTCAGTGCCCGGGGAGTTCGGTTCTCGAAATGTGGCTTCACGGGCCCTCTGACTCGCAACGGTGGGAGGCCATTTAGGCGGGTGGTACATCGCACCGGCGGGCTAACGCGATGAGCCGGGCATATGGCCCGCCGCTTCGGAATCGCCGCGTCCGCTGAGACTGCAACTGTTGGTGCAAGGGCGCTAGTGCGGTGTGAGGCCTTCAGTAAGTTCGATGTACGTCCCCCAGGGGTCGGTGAGAAACGCCGATTTGATCGTGGTGCCGGGGATCAGGCGGATGGGCCCTTCGATTCTGATTCCCCGCGCCTCCAGGCCGCTGACGAACCCTTCGAGATTCGTTACCTCGAAGCCAATGTGATCAATCGAGCGGCCCCTGGTGGGAGCGGGTGGCGCGTTCCCCGGCGAAAACGATAGGTTCACGCCGGGAAGATCGTCTGCTTCGATCATTCGCGGCTGGGAGAGGCAGGCGATACATGGGCGCCGGCTGGGATTCGCTCCGAATGCCTTCACATACCAAGCCTTGATGCCGGGGATATCGATGGGACTGAAGTGAATGTGGTTCATGCTGACGGGAGTTGGCAGCGCTGGTTCGCCGTACACTTCCAAACGGATTCCGTCGGGCGCGATCAGGTACATCTCATTGGGATTCTCAGTCGGCTCGATCTTGATATTGGCGGCTTTCCATCTGGCCAGTGAGGCGGGCATGTCCTTAACCACGAAACCGAAGTGATTCACGATGCTCCCCGCCGACGGCGGCGCCGCATCTGCTTTTGACACCACGATAAATACCCCGGGAAATTGAATGAGCTCGAGCGAGCCATTCTTTGCGAGCGTGCCGCCCATCACCGACACCCAGAAGTGTTTCTGCGCGGCCACGTCTTTCACCGAAAGATGGATGTGGCCCATTCTGACGCCGATCTGATTCGGCTCGACGAGTTGAGCCCGCGCGGGAGCAACCGAAAAAATGGCCAGAACAAGGATTGCCAAGTGTTTCATTTGAGATTTCCGTTTTGCCCTACACGCTGAGCGACAATCTATACTCGACTGCCTCACTTTGCAACGGCTCAGCCAAATCTTTGACTAAATCGTCTTTTCGACTATCAATTGAGTTCGATTCTTCGTTTGGCTGTGTATCGCTCTTGTGATTTACTTCTTCTATAGCCGCAAGCGCGGCGAATCGCGGGGAGGCGCAGGAGTCGCCCAGTTTTGAAACGTAATAGCCGCCGCCACAATAGGTACGACCATCATGAATAAGACCTCACACGAGCAACTCTTCACTGCCCTGCCAAAGGCCGAATTGCATGTTCATCTGGAAGGCTCGATTGAACCTGCAACCGTTGTGGAGCTGGCCGCGCGGCACGGCGTTCGCCTCACCGTCGAAGAGGCTGCTGCGCGTTACGCGCCGGGCGACTTCGCGCAATTCATCGAGGCCTTCTTGTGGGTAACGTCTTTTCTTCGCGGCCCGGAAGATTATGCCTTGATCGCCCGGCGATTCGCAGAATCGATGCAGCGGCAAAACGTTCTGTACGCCGAAGTCACTCTTTCCATCGGCGTGATGTTTCGCCGCGAGCAGGACCCGGCAGCCAACTTCGCCGCTCTTCGGGAAGCCGCCGCCGAAGTGCCCGGTGTCCGGCTCAAGTATATTTTCGACGCCGTCCGGCAATGGGGCGCCGCACCGGCCATGGAAGTCGCCAGGATTGCCGCGGAATTGCGCTCTCCGGACATCATTGCGTACGGAATTGGCGGCGACGAACTCGGCCTTCCCACCAGCGACCTGCGCGACGTTTATGAATACGTGGCCAGCCAAGGCATGCATCGCCTCATCCATGCCGGAGAAATCGGCGGGCCCGAAATCGTGCGCGAAGCCGTCGAAATGCTGGGTGCCGAACGCATCGGCCATGGGATCGGCGTCATGCGCGATGAACGCACTATGGATTTTCTCGCGGCGCGAGGCATTCCGCTGGAGGTTTGCCCTACCAGCAATCTGCGCACCGGTGCCCTGGCGCGCCAGATCGGCCGTGACACCGCCGGATACCAACAGCATCCCCTCCCGTCCTTCTTTCGGCGCGGTCTTCCCGTCACGCTTTCCAGCGACGATCCGGCCATGTTCGAAACCACGGTCAGCGATGAATACCGCCACGCTCACCGCATGGGCCTGACGACCATCGACCTTGTCCAGCTGGCCCAGGCCAGCTTCGAACACTCTTTCCTCCCCGCGGAGGAAAAGACGCGCGCTGCTGGACAAATTTCACTCCGGCGTGGCGGCGCTCGGCTTGGTATAATGCCCGGCATGAAAGCTCATGTTTGGGTAATGCCGAAACGCACGGTTCTCGATCCGCAGGGACAAGCGATCCAGCATGCGTTATCTTCGCTGGGATTTAACGATGTCCGCCAGGTGCGCCAGGGCAAGTTTTTTGTGCTGGATCTGAATACTGCCACACGCGAGACCGCCGAGATCCAGGTCGAACGCATGGCCCGCGAAATTCTGACCAATCCTGTCATCGAGGAATTCCGGTACGAAATCGTTGATTAGACGTCGCGTTTCCATCCCCCTCATGCGATGCGGAATCCGGTTTGGTAGCGTAAGCTTCAGCTTGCGCGGGTTTGCTTTTGCCGGAATAGAAACAAAAGCACACAAGCTGAAGCATGTGCTACTTACCCCGATTCCATTGTGCTAATCTTTTTAGTGCGGGCTTCCCTGGCTGACGCCTAGCTCGAACGCTCGGAGAACACACCGTGTGCGGAATTGTCGGCTACATCGGATCTAAGAAGGTCGTTCCCCTCATTCTCGACGGCCTCCGGCGGCTGGAATATCGCGGCTATGACTCGGCCGGCATTGCCGTGGTGGGCAAGGACGGCAAGGTGCAGATCCGCCGCGCTCCCGGCAAGCTGCACAACCTCGAGGAAGTGGTCCGGCAATCTCCCATCGACGGCTCGTACGGCGTCGGCCATACGCGATGGGCCACGCACGGACGTCCCACGGAAGAAAACGCGCATCCTCATCGCGACTGCACCGGCCAGATTGTCGTCGTCCACAACGGCATCGTGGAGAATTACGTCGAACTCAAGCGGCAACTTCAAAATGAAGGCCACAAGTTCGTCACCGAAACCGACACCGAAATCATCGCCCACCTCGTGGAAAAACATATGAAGGACGGCGGACCGCTCGAGGAAGCCGTTCGAAAAGCCGTGAAGCAACTCACCGGAGTCTATTCCCTGGCCATTCTTTCCTCGGCGGACCCCAACAAGATCGTTGCGGCGCGCACGGGCCCGCCATCGGTGATCGGCCTGGGCGAAGGCGAATATTTCGTCGCCAGCGATATCCCCGCGATCCTCGCCCACACGCGGGACATGTTCTTCCTGGCCGATGGCGACATTGCAGTGCTCACGCCGCAAGGCGTCCGCGTCATGGATCTCGACGGAAAAACCGTCGAGCGCGCCGTCCAGCATATTTCCTGGGACCCTATCATGGCGGAAAAGGGCGGCTTCAAGCATTTCATGCAGAAGGAAATCTTTGAGCAGCCCCGCGCTGTCCGGGACACCCTGCTCGCCAGCGTGGCGCTTGATTCCGCCAAAGTCTTCCTCGACAAGATGGACATCTCCGAAGAGGAATTCCGGCAGTTCACCAACGTCAAGATCGTCGCCTGCGGCACCAGCTGGCACGCCGGACTGACCGGCAAGTTCATGATCGAGCAGCTTGCCAGAATTCCGGTCGAAGTCGATTACGGCAGCGAATTCCGCTATCGCAACCCGATCGTCGATTCCAAAACCCTGACGATTTGTATCAGCCAGTCGGGCGAAACCGCGGACACGCGCGCGGCCCAGATGGAGGCCAAGCATAAGGGCTCGAAGACGCTGGCCATTTGCAATGTCTTGGGATCGATGATCACGCGGGAGGCTGCAGGAACGATTCTGACCCACGCCGGGCCGGAAATTGGGGTCGCCTCCACGAAAGCTTTCACCGGGCAATTGACGGCTCTGATGCTCACGGCGATGTATCTGGGCCAGGTGCGCGGGACCTCACCGAGGACTGCGCGAGAAGACTCCTTCAGGAGTTCATGCGCATCCCTCACAAGATGGAAACGGTGTTGCAAGGCGACGAACGGGCATTTACGAAGGGCTGGCGCGCCAGTTCTTCCGCCACACCAATTTCCTCTATCTTGGACGCGGCATCCACTTCCCAATCGCGCTGGAAGGCGCGCTGAAGCTCAAGGAAATCTCCTACATTCATGCCGAGGGATACCCTGCCGGCGAAATGAAGCATGGGCCCAACGCGCTGATCGATGAAAATCTTCCCGTCGTCATGCTGGCGACGCGCGATGATAAATGATCCGGAGTCCATGACGCGGTACGAGAAGAGCGTTTCCAACATCAAGGAAGTCAAGGCGCGCGACGGCATCGTCATCTCCGTCGTCAGCGAAGGCGATCATCTGGCGCGCGAGGCTTCCGATCATGTCATCGTCGTGCCGCCCACCATCGAGATGCTCGCGCCACTGCTCGAAGTCATCCCCCTGCAGTTGCTCGCCTATCACATCGCCGTGCGCCGTGGCTGCGACGTGGACCAGCCGCGCAACCTGGCGAAATCCGTAACTGTAGAGTAGGTTGTCGCGCGAGGCATTCCGCCGCGATATTGTAACGCCGGCGTCTCGCCGGCGATTTTGTGTCCCATTGGGAGGGCGCAAGAAGCCGGCGAGACGCCGGCGCTACAGAAAGAACGCTGCACGCAACATGCGTCGGCACCTCCGTTCGACCAAAATGTCAGTTGTAGGCAATGCGAATTACTCTGCTTCACCGATTGATCCTCGCGTAGAATGTTCCTACCGTGAGAAGGGATTTGCGCCAATTCGCCGCTGTTCTGCTCATTGTTATGTCGGCTGCGGGAATACGTGCGCAATCTCCCCGCCCCAACGCACCGCAGGACGCGCCCCAGACTTCCGAAATCGCCGCAATCACGGTTTCCGGTACAAAAAAAATCTCCGCCGATCAGATTATTACGGCCAGCGGTCTCAAGATTGGCGAGAGTCATCACTCAGAAACAGATACAAGCCGCCGCGGACCATCTGGCGGCGCTCGGGATTTTTTCCACGGTAAACTACCGGTTTTCTTCCAAGGGAGATGCGATCTCTCTTGAGTTTCAAGTTCAGGATGCCCCCACCTATCCGATCTCGTTCGATAATTTTCCCTGGTTCACGGATGAAGAAATTGCGCAAGCGATTCGTGGCGAAGTGGGTCTGTTTTCAGGCGAGGCGCCGGAGAGCGGCCTGATGGTCGATGCCATTTCCGCCACTATCGATAAACTGCTCGCCTCACGAAAGATTCCCGGCAACGTGACGCATCAACTTCTGGCGCAGGCGGCCGGTGACGGCATGATGATGCAGTTCCGCCTCGATGCCCCGTCGCTCCGAATTCAATCCGTGAAATTCGGCGACGCCCTGGCCACCGATTCCGAGCAGCTCAAGGACCGCCTTCCGGACATTAAAGGGCAGCCCTATTCGCGGCTTGCTATCGAGCTCTTTGAAAACGAACATCTGCGGCCGCTCTACGCCTCGAAGGGATATCTGCGCGCGCAAATTGGTGCCCCCCAGCCGCGGCTGACCAATGATCCGAGTGATCCGGCGGGCCCCGGGCTTGAAATCACGATTCCCATCACGCCCGGCCCGGTATATCTGTGGAACGGCATTTCGTGGTCGGGCAACACAGCGATTACGACCGCTGCCCTTGATGGAGCGGTCCAAATGAAGCCCGGTGATGTGGCCGACGGCATAAGAATTGAAGGCGTCTTGCAGAGGGTCGCGTCCGAATACACCAGACACGGATATCTTGACGCAAAACTGGATCCCAAAATCCAATTTGACGATGCGGCCCACAAAGTTTCCTACCACGTCGCCTTCATCGAGGGCCCCCAATATCGCATGGGGGAAATGGTGATCACCGGCCTCTCCGCGGATGCGGAAAAACGACTGCGGCGCGCCTGGCTGATCGCTCCGGGCCAGGTTTTCGACAATGGCTACTTTGAACAGGTCGCCAGGGAATTGGTGAAGCCCACCGCGGACATTTTTGGGGAAATGCCCATCCATTACACTGAGTTCGGACATTGGCTCCGCCCAAACACAGACACACACACCGTGGATGTACTTCTGGACTTCAAGTAAGGCCCTCCGAATCATCCTCGGACCTTCCACATCGAATTCTTCGCCGCCCTACACATTTGGAGTTACAATCTGGGCCTATGCGATGGCGAGTCCAAGGCTTGCTCTTTCTATTGACACTGACCGTGCCCGGGTTCGCTTGGGGCCAACAATCCCCCTCTGGCGCGCCACCCACCAAGGCCCCAGCGAAGAGACCTCCGGCCGCGCAGGCTGCTCCTAGCCCAAAATCCGACACGGACTCTCAAGACCCTCAGGCGGGCAAGGTGGACCCCGAAGCCGAACTGCAACTCGCCGTGACATCTGCCGGGAATGACCCTGCTGCGCTGATGAAAAATCTTGAGGATTATCTGGTTCGCTATCCTGATTCACCCCGGCGCATGGCGATTTATCGCGGAATCATGCAGGCGGAACTCCAGGCTCATAACGACCAGGTGGCCCTCGACTATACTCAGAAGATCCTTGCAATTGAAGCCGACGACACCCAGACCATGTACGTCGCCGCGACGATCCTGGAACGAATGCCCGACGACGCCAGCATCAATCGAGCTATTGATTACGACACGCATCTGATCACCAGTGTTGCCAAGGCTGATCCAGAATCGCGCCCCAACAATATGACGCTGGATGAGTGGTCCGCGGGCCGGAACAAATTCCTGATGAATTTGTATAATATGCGCGGCCGGATGGAACGGCATCTGCACAAGAATGACGACGCGGTGAAGGATTTCAAGCAAGGGTTCAGTATCATGCCCGGTGCCGAGGGCGCTCTGGACCTCGGTGAAATTGCGGAAGAGCAAAAACATGCCGACGAGGCGATTCGCCAGTATGCCGCGGCGTTTTTCCTGGCCGGGCTGGATCCGGATGACAACTCCGTGAATCGCGATTCCCTGCGCCTGCGGATGGGCAACCTCTGGCGATTCGCGCATGACTCGAACGCCGGCCTGGGCGATGTGCTGCTGGCAGCCTATGACCAGAACAGGGCCATGGCCAAAGCCAGCCTGCCGGACGAGCCCGCACCCGTCGTTTATAACCAGGGCGTTTCAGACCCGCTGCAATTTGCATTGCGCAAGATCGATGGGGGCGGGACGACTATTAAACCCGCGGACTCGCGCGGAAAAATTGTGATATTAAATTTCTGGACGACTTGGTGCGCGTATTGCCGGACCACGGAATCGGCGCTGGCCAGCATTCGCGCCAAATTTGCCAGCCGCGACGATGTCGTTTCTTTATCGGCGAATGTCGATGAAGAGGAGTCCACGATCAAGCTCTTCCTGAAGGACCAAAAGGTCGACGGCACGCTGGTTTTTGCGGATGGCCTCGATCAGGCCTTGCGCGTCACCTCCATTCCAACCATCATCATTCTCGACCGCTCCGGCAAGACCGTATATCGGACCCAGGGATACGCTCCAGATGATCTCGTCGATGCCGCTTCCGCCGCCATTACAAAAGCGGCAGCTGCCCCCGCGCCATAATCGACTTCCCTTCCAGATTTTGGAGTTAGTGATTTCCGGCAGGCAACTTCTGCGTCGCGATGTCCCGCGCGGCCACAATCGTATTCAAGTGAATTCGAACCGTGTCTGCCACGCGGCGCGCGTATCCCCCGGCCAGCGTGGACGCTACGGGGATGCCGCGGCGGCGGGCGTGTTCGAATACCAGGCGATCGCGCTTCTGCAATCCTTCGAGTGTCAGCGCCAGCCCGCCCAGTTGGTCTTCGCGGTATGGATCGGCCCCGCCAACATAGAAAATCAGGTCGGGCGTCATTTTTTTGAGCGAATGGAGAAGTCCTTCTTCGAGAGCGTCCAGATATTCCAGGTCTCGTGTGCCATCGGCGAGGCCAATGTCTTCATCCGAGGGCGGCTTCGGCATCGGGTAATTGTTCTCTTGATGGATGGAGAGCGTAAACACGCTGCTATCATTTTCGAAGATTGCCGCGGTGCCGTTGCCCTGATGGACGTCGGTATCCACGACCATCGCGGTGCGGATCGCCCCGGAAGCCTGGAGGGAGCGAATGGCGATGGCGACGTCATGGATCATGCAAAAGCCTTCCCCGTGTCCCGGACAGGCGTGATGGAATCCCCCGCTCAAATTTGCTGCAAATCCATCCTCCAGAGCCTTGCGCCCGGCAAGGATCGATCCACCCGCCGCCAGCCAGAACGCCTTGACCGTGGACTCCGAAAGAGGAATTTCCAGTTTCATGCGTTCGCTCATTGTGAGGGAATCCGTTTGCAGCTTTCGAACATAGGCAGGAGTGTGCACGCGCAACACATCTTCATCGGACGCGGGCGACGGCTGAAGAAAATCGCTTTGTTCCGCGATTCCCTCTTCCAGCAAGGCATCGTGAATCATCCTGAATTTTTGTGACGGGAAAACGTGAGGCCCGAGATCTAAATCGTATTGCGGGTGATAAATGATCTTGAAGGGCAACATTTATGAAATCGGGACCTGCCGGCGCGCGTCAATTATCCCGTTCGAGAATGAAATCCGGAACGGTGAGCAGGGCGCGCCCGAAATCGGACTTGGCATTTCCGTTCAGGCAGGCTTTGGCGCGCTCGGCAAAGTCATGCGCGGCGGCTCGTGTGCGGTCCAGCGCCCCCGATTCCTGGCACCAGAGTCGTGATCTGCTCGGGCCGCACGCTATCGAAACCCTTTTCCTCCAGCACCGTTTGCACCAGGCGTTGTCCCTCCGCCCCGGCGCTTTCGAGCGCATAGATCAGCGGCAACGTTACTTTGCCTTCCTTCAAATCACTCAACACAGGTTTGCCCAGTTGCTCCGGCGATGCCGTGAAATCCAGAAGGTCATCCACCAGCTGGAACGCCAACCCCGCGAAATGGCCGTAGTCGGCCATCGCCTGCTCACCCGCGTCATCCAGGTTCCCCAGAACAGCTCCCAGCCGCGCGCATCCCGCGAACAGGCAGGCTGTCTTTCGCGCCGCCAGTTCGAGGGCGTCCTCTTCCGTCAAATCCATGCGTCCCAGCTTGGACAACTGGACCAGTTCGCCTTCCACCATGTTTTGCGTGAGCTCGATCAGAACATCCAAAATCTTGAAATTTCGCTCCGTAAGCGCCATTTGGAACGACTGCATGTAAAGCCAATCCCCTGCCAGCACGCTGCGGTGATTGCCCCAGCGGGAATTCGCGGACGGACGCCCACGGCGCGTGTTTGCGCCGTCGATCACATCATCATGAATCAGCGTGGCGCTGTGGATCAATTCGACGACGGCGCCCAGCCGGATCGCGCTGTCGCCGCGGTGTCCGGCATATCCCGCCGAAAGCAATAGCAGCGCCGGGCGCAGACGCTTGCCGCCTCCGGCCAGCAGGTAGCTGCGAAATCTCCGCCACCGGCTCGATGGCCGAACTGTTCTGGAGCGCGATCTCCTGCTCGACCTTGATCAGGTCGTCGCGAACAAGATCAAAAATTTCCTTGGCCGTCAGAAGTGAGATGGCGTTCCTCCCGGAACTTCGCTAGTGCGCGGCTGGAACGAGCGAGACCAAACAACCGGCGAAAATTCTCGGACGTCGCCCTGGCTACCTCGTCCGCGGGCAAGTCTCTCACATTCCCGATGGTTCGCGCCACTTCCGCGACATAGGCCGGCTCGTTCCGGCGGCCTCGGTACGGTTGGGCGCCAGAAACGGCGAATCGGTTTCCACCAGCAGGCGGTCGAGGGGAATTTCCCGGGCAACGTCCCGCAAATTTTGCGCCTTCGGATAAGTCACATTTCCCGCAAACGAAATCAGAAATCCCATCTCCATGCCGGTGCGCGCTTCCTCGACCGTTCCCGTAAAACAATGGAAAATTCCGCCCAAGCCGGAACTCCGCCAATCTTCATCCAGAATTTTCAGGCAATCGGGCCAGGCCTCCCGGCAATGAATGATGACGGGCCGCTTCGCGGCGCGCGCCTGCTCGAGTTGACGGCGAAACACTTGGGCTTGCACGTCCCGCGGCGAATGATCGTAGTGATAGTCGAGCCCGATTTCCCCCCAGGCGATCACGCGTGGATGCCGCGCCAGCCGGTCGAGTTCCGCGTAGTGCGCGTCGGTCGCATGCTTCGCCTCGTGCGGATGAATCCCCATGGCAGCATAGATCCAGTCGTGCTGCTCGGCATAAGGAACCGCAGCCCCGAGCTTTTCGATCTCGGGCCCATTGCCGATGGCGAGCAATGTTCCGACGCCCGCAGCCTGCGCGCGGTCGAGCATCGCTTCGCGGTCGGCGTCGAAGTCGGAGACATCCATGTGCGCATGTGAATCGATCAGGTCCATTGTGTTCGCTATGGGTTGCAACGTCATCTGCAGGAGGTTCGGGCTTCAGTCCAGACGATAGACGATTTCTCTGCTGGGAGCTTTAGCCCCTGAAGCAATCATTTGAACTACTTGAGCCGCGCGCCCACCGGCACTTCTTCCAAAAATCCCGCAAGCACGGGCGACCCGTCGGGCCTGCGAAGCCGCCACGATCATTCCGTTCGATTCCACGCCGCGCAGTTTCCGCGGCTGGAGATTGGTCACCACGACGACCTTGCGCCCGACGAGGTCTTCGGGCTTGTATGCCAGCGCCATCCCGGCAACGATCTGCCGGACTTCGTCGCCGATGTCCACTTGCAATTGCAGCAGCCTGTCGGCTCCCGCCACGCGCTCGGCGGATTTCACCTGGCCGACGCGCATCTCGACCTTCGCAAAATCCTCAATTCCAATTTTCGCGGGTGCCGTAGCGGCGTACCGCAGCGGCCCCAGTCGCCGCAGGGGCTGTGGCTGGCGTAGCTGCTGGCCGCTTCCGCGGCTTTGTTCTGTTCCTGCTCCATAGCTTCAATCCTTTCGATCGCTTCCGATTTTTCGACGCGCGGGAAAATCCCTTCGAGTTTTCCGATCTTGGTTCCGGGTTTGAGTTGCCCCCAGGACAGCTGGTCCAACTGGAGGCTGCCCAACGGCTCGGTCTGGCCCAACTGCCGCCAGATTTTTTGCGTCGATTGCGGAAGCACAGGATGCGCCAGCGCCGTGACGATGCGCAGGCCCTCCGCCGCTGTGTAGAGCACCGTCGCCAGGCGCTCTTTATCTTCAGGCTTCTCGGCGAGTGTCCAGGGCTTTTCGACCGTGAGATATTTGTCGATGGCCGCCACCTGCTCCCAGATCGCTTCGAGAGCCAGCGAAAAAGCTGAACCGGTCGTACAACTTGAGGAATCCTGGTCAGCACCTCACTCGCAAAATCCGCCGTGCCGGGAGACGTTTCCGTCAGTCCTCTGCTTGGCGGCGGCTGCGGGATCTCTCCCCCGAAATACCGTTCGATCATTGTGAGCGTCCGGCTGGCAAGATTTCCGAGGCCGTTCGCCAGGTCGCTGTTGTAGCGGCTCAACCAGTGCGTCGTAGGAAAAGCTGCCATCCTGGCCGAACACAATCTCGCGCAGCAGGTAATAGCGCAGCGGCTCGATGCCCAGCACGTTGACGATCGGCAGCGGCCGCACGACGTTGCCGCGCGACTTGCTCATCTTCTCGCTGTCGAACAGCAGCCAGCCATGCGCCCAAATCTGCCGCGGCAGCGGCAAATCGGCCGCCATCAAAAACGCCGGCCAGTACACAGCGTGAAAGCGGATAATTTCCTTGCCCGACGATATGCAAATCCGCGGGCCAGAGCCCGCGCATCGTCGTAATCCGGCCCGCCCACGGCGCTCAAATAGCCGATCAGCGCGTCGAACCACACGTAGAACACGTGCGGCGCTTCCCCGGGAACCGGAATGCCCCAGCGAATCGTCGTGCGCGTGATCGAGAGATTCCTCAGGCCGCCTTGCACGAAGCTCAGAACTTCGTTTCTCCTGCTCTCCGGCCGGATGAAGTCGGGGTTGGCGGCGTAGAAATCGAGGAGTTTCTGCTGAAATTCCGAGAGCTTAAAAAAATAATTCTCCTCGGTCACGGTTTCCGTGGGACGGCCGCAGTCGGGGCATGGATCGCCGGGACCTGCGTCCACGACGTAGGCGTTGTCGTGCACGCAATATTGCCCGGTGTAGTGCCCTTTTTCGATGTAGCCGTTGTCCCGGCATCGCTTGAAAAGCCACTGGACCGTCCGGTGATGCCTTTCATCGGTCGTCCGAATGAACTCATCGCCTGCAATCCCCAAATCGTCCCAGAGCTGCTTCCACTGCGCGGCAATGGCAGTGGAAAACTCCTGCGGCGTCTTCCCCGCCTTTTTCGCCGAGCGCTCGACGTTCACGCCATGCTCGTCGGCTCCCGTAGTCATGACGACTTCAAATCCCCGCATGCGCTTGTACCGGCGGATCACGTCGGCCACGATGGTCGAATAGGTGTGCCCGATGTGGGGAAGGCCGTTGGTGTAATACAGCGGCGTCGTCAGATAGTACTTCGGCTTGGCTCGGGAAGTGCTCATTCGTCCTTTCCAGGGAACGATTTGCGGACGGTTCTGATCCGACGGCAGGCGGAAAGCCGAGGCATGCAGTCTCCACGGTTCCAGCGCAAAATCAGATAGTAAGCGCGGTTCCGAAGCCTGTCAAATTACGCCCCCGGCATTTTGCTTCCGCCGTTGACGGATACACAAGAGAAAGGGCACGCCAGCCTCGGCGTGCCCTGAATTCCAGTTTCGAATATGAGTGAGCCCTAGGGGATCTCAGGCTCCAGCGCCGGGACCCTTCGGTCCCCCGTGACGACCTGGACGCCCGCCGCCGTTCACGACCTTGACCTTGATGTCAGGGTAATTCGTGAGCGGCAAGCTGATCACAGGAGTCGCGGGCGAAGTGAAGGTTGCGATCACATTGGAATTTACATAAGGGTCGCTGACCAAGTTAAACACGCCAACTCCCAAGGGAGCACACGTCACTCGGGCATCCTGCGATTGGCCATGTTTGAAGGCGGTCAACGTAAGCGTGGTACACGAAGATGTCCACGTCGAGAAGGCCGCTGTGACTGCCGTCAATTGCGCTGGCGAGAGCGTCACGCCATTTGAAGCAAAGTCACCTGCTTTAGTAATCGTGGCATGCGTGACATCGGGATTGGTCTTGCCTGTCCATGAAGGGTCCTTTCCTCCCTTGCCACCGTCTCGCGGCGGGCGGCCGCCAAAATTGCCGGACCGCGATTCCAGCTTGAATTCCAACGCAGTCCCGGTCGGAGGACTCAGGCTCGTCAAACTAACGACATAGCGCTCGTGATTGGCCGGGTCATTGATGCAAACCTCGGTCTTGGAGTTCCGCGTCGAATCCACATAGGTTATACCGCCCGTGTGGATCACCGTACGTGTCGGCGGCGTAGTCGGCGGCGGGGTAAAGCCGGGCAAAATGGCTCGCGTCACGGTGTCAGAGAGCGTGAGGTAGTAGTTGGTGGAGGAGTCCTTGCCAAAACCCCGTCCTTCAAACATACAGCCCCCTGCCCGTGCGTCGAGGACGCGCACGCCAGAGCCCTGCCCCCATCCGAAGCCGCCTCCGGGACCGCCCGGACGCCCGCCTGCCTGTGCATGTAGCAGAGATACAGGCATCACCAACAGCGCCAAGCTACCAACCGTAACAGCCAGCTTGCTGAGTTTCATATTCCTATTCCTCCGTACGGCGCAAATTGCATTTAACTCTCCACCCTGGCCCGACCACCTCACCACAACTTCCCTACTGAATCACCTTCACCGCACGCGGCCATCCGTCTTCTCCTACAAGAACATCCGCGAGGACCAAACCATCGTCCGAAGAGCTGGAAACCAGGTAGCCCAGTTCCGCCAGCGAAGCCCGCGTCATCTGCACGCGCACAACGATGCCGGGGTCTTCCGGATCAATTTCATCCGTTGTCGCTAAAGGTACAAAATCTTCCGGCGCAGTATCGTCAGCGGTGACCATATCGGCGTCTTCAACCTCCGCTGCGGAAGTGATTTCACTCGAAGGTGACGGCACGGTCACTTGGGCATCGAGCGGCCGGCCGGATTGCGAAGAAACATCTTTCTTCGGTGAGGGCAGAGATTGCCCGTTCGAAGGACCCATCGTGGTCCAGAAAAAGACAAGTGCCAGCGCCGCAGCAGCTCCAACGGCAGCCCATCCGTACATCCGCCGCGCAGCCACGCTGCGGTGGTGCCGGCGAAACGCCGCCATCAAAGCTGCTTCTACTTCGGGAGGAGTTTGCAGTTCGCGGTAGCCGTTGCTGGCAGCTTCGCTAGCTTCGAGCAAGGCACCAGCCTCCGCCATGCGTTCCGCGCAACCTTCGCAGCGGGCGGCGTGATCGAGCGCATTCTCGCGCAAATTCACGTCCAGTAACTCCATACGTACAAACGCATGCACGACTTCGTCAAATTCCCTGCACGTCATGCCACTCATAGCTTCCCTCCCGAGCGCATCCCAAATGCGTTAGCTCCGATGCGCCATGGCCGGAGTTTTTCGAGCAAAATCGAACGCGCGCGATTGAGCCGGGACCTCACCGTTCCCACCGGACACTGCAATAACATGGCGGTTTCGCTATAGCTTCTTCCCTCCAGGTCACACAGCGTCAACGGCTCCCGGTAATGGTCCGGCAGGGTCATTACCGCTTGCCGCATCATTTCGACCGTTTCGGCGCGCTCCAGACCTTCCAGGACTGTTTCCGATTGCCCTGCGCCCGTGGTATAGCCTCCATTCCCATTGGAACGTCCCGGCTCGCTGTTCCATTCCGGCACATGACCATTACCCGGATCATCCACCAGAGCGACGAAGCGACCCTCTTTTTCGTGCAACTTCCTCACATGGTTGCGCGCTATGCCGTATAGAAACGCCGCGGGCGCGCCTTTTTCTTCGTCATACTTCCTGGCGTGGCGAATCAGCGTTAGGAAGGTCTCCTGGACAACGTCGGCCGCCGCTTCCGGGCGTCCCGCCATGTGCATGGCGTAGCGAAACAGACCACCCTGATGGCGGCGGTAAAACTCCGAGAAGGCGTCCTCATCCCCTTCGGAAAGACGCCTCATGAGTTCGATATCTCGCGTTTCGCCTATGTCTGCCATCTACGGGGGTTAGACGTAATCCTCCACGTTCAGTATGAATTACTTTTCAGGGATTACAAAGTTCCAGTTTATTTCTTTAGGTTTCAGAACATTATTTGCGCCACCGGCTGCACTTCTCAGCAGCATGGGGTAGTAGCCAAGGCCGGTGCGGACGCGCGTTCATTAAGTTCGGGACTGTGCTCTGGATTGTAATACCCGCGCTTGCTAAGATGGTTTATAGCGAAACAAGTCCAGCGGTGTGGTCGTCACGAGAGGTGATGCTCGCGCCGGAGGTTATCGTGGACGAAGACAAACAAGCTCAACTCCAGCAGATGGACAAGGATGCTACTTCGGCCAGAGAGGAACTGGAACGGCAACTGAGTGTCTGGCAGGCTAAAGATGTCGCGCTCTGGTGGAAGCGTTGGTACATGAAGGCCGGTCACAAACGTCTGGGGCGTGTTTTAGTGGACCTATCTCGGAAATTCGATGGAGGGTAAAACCCATGAACTCTAAATTTTTGCGCGCAATCCCGGCTGTACTCTT
Source organism: Terriglobia bacterium (assembly GCA_963705015.1). GTDB lineage: Bacteria > Acidobacteriota > Terriglobia > Acidiferrales > UBA7541 > Palsa-360. Next base: position 249,351 of record CAVPIN010000002.1, on the reverse strand, counting down.
GCTCGCTCCCTTGGGAGCCGGCCTGCTTTTCCTGAAATCAGCGTGGGCACAAAATTCCGGCGGGGCCAAGCAGAGTGCTTCCCAAATCTTGCGTGGCGAAGGCTCCTTCAACGACTGGTCCAATGAGCGACCCGGCAACCGCTACCTCATAAAAGAGTCGGATTTGCCGAAGCCGTACGCCACTGAGTCCGATGCGAATCAATCGAAGGTGGTGCCACGTCCGGCGAACGCCTGGCCGCAAGTGCCCGCAGGCTTCAAGATCGACATGGCGGCGACAGGCCTGGACAACCCGCGAGCCATCGTGACGGCGCCCAATGGGGATCTCTTCCTTGCGGAGAGTGATCCCGGGCGCATTCGTGTCCTCCGCGGTTTTGGCAGCGACGGCAAGGTGCAGACCAACGAGGTATTTGCCACGGGGCTGACGATGCCTTACGGAATCGCGTTCTATCCGCCAGGCCCCAACCCGCAGTACGTCTATATCGGGAACACGAACTCCGTGGTCCGGTTTCCTTACAAAAACGGCGACTTGAAAGCGAGCGGCGCCGCGCAAACCATCGCTGCCAGTATCCCAGGAGGCGCCAAGTACGGCGGGGGGCACTGGACCCGCAGCCTGGCATTTTCCAATGATGGCAAGAAACTTTACGTCGCGGTAGGGTCGAAATCCAACGTGGGCGACGACGCTTCAGAAACGAACCGCGCGGATGTTCTCGAATTTAACCCGGATGGATCCGGCCAGCGAGTTTATGCCTCCGGCATCCGCAATCCCTCGGGCCTCACCGTACACCCCCAGACCGGGCAATTGTGGGTCGCGGTAAACGAACGCGACGCCCTGGGGGATGATCTTGTGCCGGACTACGTCTCGCACATTCAGGAGGGTGGATTTTACGGATGGCCGTGGTACTACATGGGCCCGAACCAGGATCCGAGGTTCGCGGGCAAACGTGCTGACCTGAAGGAAAAAGTAATCGTGCCGGATGTGATGTTGCAGTCGCACTCAGCTCCCTTGTCACTCGCTTTCTATGAAGGCAAGCAATTCCCTGCCGAATATCGCGGGGATGCCTTCGTCACATCGCATGGCTCTTGGAACCGCGCGCACCGCACCGGATACAAGGTCGTCCGAGTTTTCACTCCCAACGGGAAGGCCACGGGAGAATACCAAGATTTCGTCACTGGATTCGTCGTGGACGACGCCAATGTTTGGGGCCGCCCGGTGGGCCTGACGGTGGCCAGCGACGGCTCGCTCGTATTCACCGATGACGCTTCAAACAGCGTCTGGCGCGTAACCTACGTCGGCAACAAAGGGTCCGCAAAATAAAGGGGTTCACCACAGAGGGCCCGGAGGTTTTCTCTGTGCCCTCTGTGTTCTCTGTGGCGAAAGCGCCTTTTCTTAAGCCCTCCTCTTTCCCCAATTCTGGGCTTCAAGGAAAGCCCGCATCCGTTTTCCCGCTGGCACCAAGTAGAGCCCTCCCTCTATAATCTCCATTTCTCTCAGCAGACTGGAGCCACGTGTATCACGTTCTCGAAGCCCGCGTTCGCGCCTATCTTGGGGCACACATTCATAAGTTCTATGGCCTGGACGTCGCCGTCGTAACGGAACGACCGCCCCGAGTCGAAATGGGCGAAATTGCTACGCCTGTGTGCTTCGAGCTGGCCAAGCGCCTGAAGCGCGCTCCTCGGCAAATCGCGCAGGAAATCGCCACCCAACTGCCGCCGATGAAAGGCATCGAGCGCGTCGAGGTTGCCGGTGCAGGTTATGTAAATCTTTATTTCGAGCGCGTTGAATTTCTCGCGCACACAATTACGCGCGCGGGATCTTCGCCGGCACCGGCAAGAGTCGATTCGGCGAAATGCATCGTGGAGCATACAAACATCAATCCCAATAAGGCCGCGCATATCGGCCACCTGCGCAATGCCGCACTGGGCGACACGCTGGTGCGCATCCTGCGCCGTGCCGGACGGCGCGTGGAAGTGCAGAATTATATCGACAACACTGGCGTGCAGGTCGCGGATGTTGTCATCGGATTTATTCACATCGCAAAGAAATCGGCCGATGAAGTACGCGCCCTGGTGGCGCAACCGAAATTCGATTATTTCTGCTGGGACCTGTACGCCAGCGTCACGAACTTCTTCGAGGAGGACAAGACGCGCCTTGCGTTGCGCGGCGAAACTCTGAAATCCATCGAGGAGGGTCACGGCGCGGCGGCGGAAATGGCCGGCATCGTCGCTCCCGCCGTGGTTCGCTGCCACCTGCGCACGATGGAGCGCCTGGGCATCGAATACGACCTCCTTCCCCGGGAAAGCGAAATCTTGCACCTGAAATTCTGGGACGCAGCCTTCACTCTCCTAAAGCAAACAAATGCCATTCATCTCGCCGCATCGGGAAAGAATGCGGGGTGCTGGGTGATGCGCCTGAACGATGCCGCGGACGCCGCCGACGCCGCCGGTGAGGATGACGACGCAAAAATCATCGTCCGCTCCAATGGCACGGTCACGTATGTGGGGAAGGATATCGCGTATCAGCTCTGGAAGTTCGGCCTGCTGGGACGCGACTTCCATTACGAGAAATTTCAAACCTATCCGGACGGCCATGAACTCTGGGAGAGCGTTTCGAGCGGCGGCGATCCCGGCGCGCCTCCTTTTGGACATGCGGCAATCGTGTACAACGTCATCGATGCGCGGCAGGCATATCTGCAAAACGTCGTCGTGGCCGGACTTCGCGCGCTCGGCTTCGGCGAACAGGCGGATCGTTCGATTCATTTTTCCTACGAGATCGTGGCACTCACGCCGCGCTGTGCCGGAGAACTCGGCTATACGCTCAGCGAGGAAGATGCGAAGAAGCCGTACGTCGAAGTCAGCGGGCGCAAGGGCCTGGGCGTGAAAGCGGATGATCTGCTCGATCGACTGGAAGCCGCGGCGGGCGCCGAAGTGGACGAGCGCCATCCGGAGCTGCCCGCGAGCGAGCGGGCCGCCATCGCGCACGCCATCGCCATCGGCGCGCTCCGCTATTTTCTGCTCAAGTTCACACGCACGGCCATCATCGCATTCGACTTCAAGGACGCGCTCAGTTTTGAAGGGGAAACCGGACCATATTGTCAGTATGCCGTGGTGCGCGCGAGAAATATTTTCCGCAAGCTGCTCGAACAACAGCCGGATTTCGATTTTGCATCTCTCAAACAAGTCGATCAGATCGCAGCCGCAAAACTTCTTACCGGCCCCGACGGGAACGCGTTCTGGGAGATGGTCTTATTGGCCGGATCCCTTGGAACGCAGATCGAGTCCGCAGTAGGGGCGCAGGAGCCTGCATTTATAGCCAAATATGCGTTCCAGCTCGCGCAGGCATTCAATCTTTTCTACCATCACCATCGCGTGCTCACCGAAGAAGACGCAGCCAAGAAATTATTCCTGCTGCAACTGAGCCGCCTGGTGGAAGTGCAACTTGCCGCAGCGCTGGAACTACTGGGCATCGAGTCGCCGGAAAAAATGTAGAACAGGCTTCAGCCTGTTTGGGTTTGGTTTCGTACATGATGAAAACCAAGAGCAAACAGGCTGAAGAGTCTGTGTGGCAACTCTTCGCCCGCGTAAATATTATTCTGCAGAGGCCGTGTTCCTGCGGCCCCTGCGCGAGTTTGAAAACTTCTCGACGACCTCTAGCGTTTCAGGCGATGCGCAACTTTGGAACCGTGCGCCAGATTCGCGTGAGATTCAGGGCGATGGCGGCCAGCGTGAACTCGATGGCCACTTTTGTCAACCCGCGTAATCGGAATCGCCGCATCCCGCGCTGCTCTTTGAGCACTCCCAGCACCGGTTCCACAATCGCTTTTCGTCGTCGATACACCGCGCGTCCGGCCGGGGAGCGCAGCTTGCGTCTCATGTCCTGTTGCGCTCGATGCTGGGCGGCCGCGTGTCCGCGCACCCGCACCCCGCGATTCAGTTCCCGCCCCAGATGCGAATCCGGCACGTATGCGTCGATCTGGCGCCGCTCCAACTCTTCCAAATTCTCCTGTGAAAAAAATCCGCTGTCGGCCAGGGCTTGTCCCGGCCGCTGCCCGCACTCCCGTTCCACCGCTTCCAGCATCGGCACCAACAGCCCGTTATCATTGCTGCTCTGGCTGACTTGCTGCGCCACAATCAAATGATCTTCGCTCACCGCCACCGTCGCCGTGTACCCCAACACAAATCCTTTGCGCTCGCGCAGGAACCGGCTGTCCTCATCGGTACGCGACAGCTTCTGGGTCCCCGCTTTCTTGAGCCGCTCGATCCGCGCCGGGATTTGCTGCAGCCGCTGCCGGAGTTCTTCCAGAGCCTGGTGGGCCACTTCCATTCCCGCCCCTTCGTTGGGGTCTGGCGTCTCGCACTGCCGCTGCCAGCGCCGAATGCGCCGGCGAATCTTCGCTCTCTCCGCTCGCAATTTCTCGATGCCCTCGGCCGAATCGGCCGCCGCGTTCGCCGCGATCCGCGTTGAATCGATGGCCACCTGTCCCAGCTTTCCCATCCCCAACGACCGCGCTAGCTCCACCACCTGTGTGAACGCGTCGTTGATCCCTCGCCCGTGCCGCTTGCGGAACTCATTCAACGCCCAATAATCCGGCGTCGCTCCTGCTGCCAGATACCGAAACGCCAAATCTTCCCGAATCCGCTGCTCCAGCCGTCGCGAACTGGTCACTCCCAAGGCATAGGCATACAGCCATACTTTCAACAGCAGCGCCGGGTGATACCCTGGATGCCCCTCGTCACTGTATCCGCTCTCGAACTCCCTCAAATCCAACTTCTCCACCGCCGCATGCACGAAAAAACAAAGATGTCCTTCCCCCAATACCTCACGCACGCTCGGCGGCAACAAATACCCCTGTTCCGGGTTGTACTCGTAAAAATTCGGCATCGCGCAGCCTCCTGCGCGAAGTATACCTGCACTGTCAACCTTAGTTGCCACACAGACTCTGAAGCCTGTTCTACTAGGACTTCCGGAGCTGCCGCAATCTGAGTTGCCGTAAGCAACCGATGCGGTAAGATAAGCGCGCCACTGTTCTGCTCAGTATTGAGGGATTATGAATTCCTAACCTTTGAGGAGAATGAATATGAAACATTCAGAATCGCCGTTGCAGGGGTCCATGATCGAACGCCGTAATTTCATCAAGCTGGGTGCATGCGCTGCTGCCTCGATCGGCATGCTGGATATCCTCCCGGCGTCGGCGCAGGCTCCCGAGTCAAAAGGAATTCCGTGGTGGGCGGCGAAGCCTGGGAAGGCTGGAGTGGGCAAGCCGATGGCGATTGACATGCACACACATTGGGCCCCGGAAGCTTACAACAAAGTCCTGGCTGAGTTCGGCCGCCCCGTGAACAATCCGTTTCCGCTCGGCTACGATCTCGATAAGCGGCGGCAATGGATGGATGAACACGGTGACCTGATGCATTGCCTGACGCTGAACGGCGGCATGCCGTGGCAGTGGGCTACGCCTCAACAGGCCACGCGGCTCGCGCAAGCCATCAATGATGCCGGAATCGCAGCGAATCAGAAATATCCCGACCGTTTTGTCGTCGGCGTCGAGCTGCCGGTGAACGATTTTGAACTTGCGCTAAAGGAACTCAATCGTGTCGCCGGACATCCCGGCGTGCGGGCTGTTCACCTGGCGGATTCCGTCGCAAAACACGATTATATTTTTGATCCGGGCTTTGCACCGGTCCTGGCGCGCATCGAGGAACTGGGTCTTCCTATCGTCTTTCATCAGATGGATGGAGTGGTCAACGCTTTCGGCGGGGATAGGACGGCCGGCCCCCCCAATCTCGACGCGGGGATCGACGCCCCCATCGAGCACACTTTCCTTGCTACTAAGTTTATTTATACCGGGACGCTCGACAAGTATCCCAAGCTGGAAATCGTACTCCCACATGCCGGTGGTGCTTTCCCCTACCTGGCAGGCCGCGAAGAGCATTTCCTGTTTCATATGGGCGGGCGAGGGACCACCTCCATCCAACGTCCGTTCCGGGAATACCTGCGCCGATTCCATTACGACTATTTGATTTATTATCCGGAGGCCTTCCGTTTTCTGATGACCATGGTGGGATCCGACCGCATCGTGGTGGGCACGGATAATTTCGCAGCCAAGGACGTGGAATATCCGACGGCGGTCCTTGATCAATTCAATCTGCCGCCCGCCGACCGTATTCGGATCTTGAACGGGAACGCGAAACGGTTGATGCACATATAAGTAGAATAAGCTTCAGCTTGTTTGGTTTTGATATTGGTTTTGGGTGTGTCACAGTAAGCGCAGGCGGAAGCGTGTGCTTGTCGATTTATCTATAGATCGCTTTAGCACGAAGCTTCCACTTGTGTCGTTTTGCGTGCTAACGAAAACCAAAATCACACAAGCTAAAGCATGTGCTACTTAAACTTCATCGCGAGATCGACTAGTGTACGCACACCCACGCCGGTCGCGCCTTTCGCGTTCCACGGTTTCGTATCATCCTGCCAGGCTGTGCCGGCGATATCGAGATGGATCCATGGCGTATCTCCGGTGAATTCCTTGAGGAACATCGCTGCGGTGATGGCGCCACCACCCTTGCCGCTGCCGACGTTCTGAATGTCGGCGATGCCGCTCTTGATCATGTCGCGATACTCGTCGTCTATCGGCAGGGGCCACATTTTTTCGCCGGCCGCCTTCGAGCTGGCCAGGAGTTGATCCGTAAACGCCTGGTCGGACCCGAACACTCCCACGTTGATGTTGGCAAGAGCGACGACCACCGCGCCGGTGAGCGTTGCTGCGTCGATCAAATGAGTGCAACCAAGCTGCTTGGCGTAGGCGATGCCGTCCGCCAAAATCAGGCGGCCCTCCGCATCGGTATTGATGACTTCGATCGATTTTCCGGACATGGCGATCTGCACATCGCCGGGTTTTTGCGCGCGGCCGCCGGGCATGTTTTCGCTCGACGGAACTACGGCGATCACTTTGCACGCCGGTTTGAGACTGGCAAGGGCCCGCATCGCGCCGATCATGGCGGCGCCGCCGCACATGTCGTACTTCATTTTTTCCATGTCATTGGCGGGCTTGATGGAAATCCCGCCGGTATCGAACGTGATGGCTTTCCCAACCAGGCCGAGAACCGGCGCTCCGGGAATCACTTTTTCCGGCGTGTAGGTAATCACGATCATGCGCGGGGGCTCGGCGCTACCCTGCGCAACCGAAAGCAAGGCCCCCATCTTCAGTTCCGCAATTTTCTTTTCATCCAGGATTTCGACGGAGAGTCCCGCGGCCTTGGCCATGGCTTCGGCGCGTTCGGCCAGCATGCGCGGGGTCAGGCGGTTCGACGGTTCGTTGCCTAAGTTCGCGGGCGAAATTCTGCGACTCCGCAATGATGCGTCCGCGCGCGAGGCCGCGATCCGCATCGGCGCGCGAGGATTCTTCCCAGCCGGCCAGCGCTGCGGAAACAATTTCATTTCCTGGTTTTTTGTCTGTCTTGTATTTGTCCGAATCGAAATTCGCCAGAATCAGGCCTTCGACGACAGCCTGCGCGGCCGCCGCATTGCGGTCATTCTCGCGGACCAGGAACGTCAGGCGCTTCACCTGCCGGGATTTCAGTGATCGCACGGCGGCTCCCGCGAGCCTCCGCAGTTCCGGCGTGCCAAATTTTTCCTTCTTCCCCGCGCCCAGGATGTAGCAAACGCTGCGCGGCCAGCCCTTGCGGGTAATGCAGCAGCGTCGATTCCAGCATCTTGCCAGTCAGCTCTCCCGAAGCGGCGAGTTTCGAGAGCGCTCCTCCAGTGGCCGTATCGAGCTGCGCGAGAAGCACCTTCGACTGGTTTTTCCTGTTCAAAAGCGTAGGTAACGAGCGCATCGGCTTCGATTGCGGCCAGTGGCCGGGTGTCAACTGTGATCTCCATGGAGCCCCTTTTTCGGATTAAAGTTACGATTCGTTGAATGCAGAGTTAAATTTGCAACACCATGATCCGCATGCCCGACTGGCTCTCGACTTACCGATGGCGAAATTTGTACATGGCCTCGCCGACTTCGCGCTTGGCCTCTTTGTCCCGCTCGGTCTGGCGGCGGTCCCACTTCTTTTTCCCCTGGGCCAGGGCGATTTCGCACTTGGCAATGCCGTCGCGGAAGTAAATCCTCAGTGGGACAAGGGTTAAGCCCTTCTGGTCGGTTTTTCGGTCCAGCTTTTCGATCTCTTCGCTTCTCAAAAGGAGCTTCCGGGGCCGCAAAGGGGTGTGGTTATACGTTCCTCCGGGCAGATATTCGCCGATATGGCAGTTCAAGAGCCAGACTGCGCCACCGCGAATGACGGCATAGGCGTCCCGCAGGTTCGCCTTGCCCTCACGCAAAGATTTTACCTCGGTCCCAAGCAACACCATGCCTGCTTCCAGCTTCTCAAGGAGGTGGTAATTGTAGGAGGCGGCTCGGTTCTGAGCAACCAGCAGCTCGTCGGGTTTCCCCTTCTTTTTCGGCGGTTTAGCCACAGCGTGCTATCTTAGCTGCCTGTAGTAACTAGAATCAAGCACGCGCCTTGTTCGAGTTTTGTGCCGATGCTAGACTAATTTGGCCTAACTGCAAAACGTGGAGTGTGGATGAAATTTCGGCATATCTCTGGCCTGATTCTGATCGCAGCGACCGTGAGTCTCGCGGGCTGCGCCAATGGACACCAGCAATACAACGCAGGGGAAAAGGCCGAATCGGTCAAAGATTACGATACCGCGCTGGACCAGTACAACAAAGCTCTGCAAGCGCAGCCCAACAATACCGAATACCAGCTGAGGGCTGCTCGCGCGCGGTTTGAAGCGGGCCAATGGCATGTGGACCAGGGACGCCGCTTGAGGCAGCAATCCAACCTGGAACTGGCGATGGCGGAATTCCGCAAAGCTTCGATGATCGACCCCTCCAGCGCCGTAGCCGCGCAAGAACTGCAAGCCACACTGGATTTGATCGCGGCGAAGCAAGGCACGACGCAGAATGCCGCGCCGCAGACACCGGCTTCGAGTGAACCCAAGCTCATGGCCGGGCCGCCACAGATACAGCCACTTTCCCGCGCGCCCATCAATATGAAGGCCACCAATGACGCCAAAGCTGTCTTCGACGCGATCGGCAAGCTGGCGGGCCTGACGGTAATCTTCGACCTGGATTTTACCTCCCGGCGCATTTCCGTCGAGTTGACCAACGTCACGCTGGAGCAGGCGCTAAACATCGCGGCGCTGCAGAGCAAGGCGTTCTGGCGGCCGGTTACCTCCAACATTATTTTCGTGGCTCCGGACCAGCCGCAAAAGCGCAAGGATTATGAAGAAGAAATCGTGAAGACGTTTTATCTGCAAAATATCACGTCTGCCGCAGGAGTTGACGGAAATTATCACCAGCATCCGGCAACTGCTCGACCTGCGGCGCGTGCAGCAGATCAACGCGCAGAACGCCATTGTGATTCGCGACACGCCGGACCGGGTCATGCTGGCGCGGCAAGATCATCGACGACATCGATAAGGCCAAGCCCGAAGTGGTCATTCAAGTGGCCATTATGCAGGCGCGCACGGACCGGCTCAGAAACATTGGAATCACGCCCGGGACAATCCGTCGGTGCGACCTTCTCGCCCTCCACAACCACGACAACCGACCAATACAACTGGCACCACTCCCACAACGGGCGGCGTGACGCTCGGTTCCTTGATTAACGATCCACATGTGTTTTCGAACGGCTACAGTGTGACTTTGCCGGGCGCATCGGCATCGTTCCTGATGACCGACAGCTCGACACAAATCATCGACGATCCGGAAATCCGTGTAGTGGATGGGCAGACGGCCAAGCTTCGCATCGGCGATCGCGTTCCTGTGGCCACCGGGAGCTTTACCGCGGGCGTGGGCGCGACGACTACCGCCGTCAATGCGCTGGTGAACACCCAGTTCCAATATCTGGACGTCGGCGTAAACGTGGACGTGACGCCGCGCATCCATCCCGACCACGAAATCAGCATGAAGGTGAATGTGGTGGTTTCCTCGGTGACCGGGACGTCCAACATCGGCGGAATCAGCCAGCCGATCATCAGCCAGCGCAGCATCGAGCATGACATCCGCCTGAAAGACGGCGAAGTCAACATCCTCGGCGGGCTGATCGAGCGCACGGACACGGATACGGTCAACGGATGGCCCGGGTCTCGCAAAGCTTCCCTTGTTCAGCGTACTTTTTTCAAACGACACCGTAGAACACCAGGAAAATGAAGTCCTGATCGTCCTGATCCCGCACATCGTCCGCCTGCCCAGCGATGACGGCGGAGAATCTGCGCAGCATCGCGTCGGGAACCGACACCAATGCCGAAGTGAGCCTGGAGAGTGAAGTCTTGGCTCCTAGCCCGTGCCACAGCCAGCCGCTCAGGCGCCGGGTGCAGTAGCGCCGGGGGCGGTGCCCGGACCTCCTCAAACTGCCGCGCCGGGGCAGCGCAAGCCCCGGCGTCGCAAAATCCGACGCTGCGATTCGAGCCAGCATCAGTTTCCCTGAAGCCGGGCGAAACCACGACGATCGGGGTGGTGGTGCAGAACGTGCAGGATCTCTATTCCATTCCGCTGCTTCTGCAATTCAACCCGGCCGTGATTTCCGTCGAGGACGTCCGCCAAGGCGGGTTCCTCTCGGGCGGAACGCAGGAAGTCGCCATCGTGGAGCGCGTGGACAAGGAACGCGGGCAAGCCATCATCTCCGCAACTCGGATGCCGAATACGCCGGGGGTGAGCGGATCGGGAACGCTGGTGGGAATCGTAGTCAAAGGGCTCGCTCCGGGCAATTCGCAGCTTTCCATCGTGCAAGTGAATGCCAAGGATTCCCAGCAGCGGCCCATCCAGGTGGTGACCAGCGAAGCCGCCATACATGTGCAATAGCGCAGCAGGCATTCATGCAGCGACTGACGCCATCACGAAACACAACGCGGAACAGCATCGCGGGATTGACGCTGATCGAGCTTATCCTGGCCTGCGGATTCTCCTGATCCTTTCCTCGGCGGCTATGCCCCTCGCGCGAATGACCATCAGGCGCCAGAGGGAATCGGAATTGCGGCGCGACTTGCGCGAAATGAGAACCGCCATCGACCGCTACAAGGACGCCGCCGACAAAAATCTGATCCAAACGGAAGTCGGCAGCCAGGGCTATCCCCCCGATCTGCAAACTCTGGTCGACGGTGTCACCGTCAGCTGCAGCGGGAAGTACGGGAGGGATCAGCGCCTCGGCGCTGGCCGGGGCCAGCAGCACAGCGCAATTCGGTTCGGCTGGAACATCGGCTCCCGCGCCCGGCCAAAATGCCAGCACAGCAAATTCCAGCAGCCTTTCGAGTCAATCGTTGTCGACCACGCCAAGCAAGGTGCGATTTCTGCGGAAGATCCCTGTTGACCCGATGACCGGGAAAGGCCGATTGGGGCCTGCGCGCCATCCAGGATGACCCTGACTCCCATAGCTGGGGCGGAAGCAACGTCTTCGACGTGTACTCGCAATCCGAGGGCACAGCGTCGGACGGAACGAAATATGCGGACTGGTAGGAAATCGATGCGATCAGGACAATTTACAGTTCCCCTCGCGTCGCAAAAACGGCTCCTCGCCGCCTGGGGAGGGGTTTCACTCCTGCTGGAGTTGATGATCGTCATCACGATCATCCTGATTCTGGCGAGATGGCGGCAGGGCGGTATGACAAATCCGTCGTGAGCACGCGAGAGAAGCCACTCTGAAGACAGGACCTGTTTGTGATGCGGAAGGCAATCCAGGAATACACTCTCGACAAGACAGACGGGGCCGTCATCGCTCGATGATCTGGTCCAGGCGAAATACATTTCAGGGATTCCGACCGACCCGATTACGCGCGCAAGGATTGGCATCTGGATTTCGAAGATGTGTTGCTTTCTCCGGAGCAAACTTCGGCTGGTTTGACCGATGTACATTCGTCCTCCAATGCAATTTCGCCGTTCGAGAACACTCCTTACAACACGTGGTGAACGGTTACCGCGAGTTTCTTCGGCCGGGCAAGGCTTCGTCTCTTCCAGAATCCAATCGGGCAGTGCCTTTCGGCCGCATCAGAACTTCGGCGGCCCAGCGTCCCAGGTACACAGACAGCGCGACGCCGTGCCCGCTGTAGCCGCCAAGGACGACCGCGTGGCGGCTTCGGGGATGCCGCATGAACACCGGCCGCCATCCGTCCGCGATCAATATAGGTCCTCCCCAGCGGTGCGCAAACTTCACATTTTGTAAGACAGGATGCAGACCGCGCACGCGACCTTCGAGCCGCGCGATGAGGATTGCCGCTTCCCCCGAAGCGACGTCGATGTCGGCGAATTCGCGCCAACCCTTCAAATGCACGAGGCCGCAACCGAGTACGATCCCGCCGGTCCGCAGTAGCCTGCCCCACAAATAGGGGAAATCGATCGGTGTAAAACGGCTTGCCGGACCCCAGGCCCAACTCCTCAATTTGCGCATCACTGAGAGGTTCCGTGGCCAGCGCGAGCGTAAATTTCGGCTCCACGCGGCCTGACAGATCGTTCAATTCGAGAGACATCGCGTTGGTAGCCAGCAGAACCTCCTTTGCGAAAATCTGTCCGCCAGCGACCTGCAGCCGGACGGGTTCTTCGAACGCAATATCCTCGACGGCGGAGTTTTCGAAAATCATTGCGCCAGAGCGTTCGGCGGCTCCGCACAGCCCGCTCACCACCTTGCCGGGATCAATCGTCCCCCCGGGAACCTGCCTTACTGCTCGAAGGTTTCCCGAATCCGCCCACGAAATCGGCGAATCCGGCAAAGTGTGGCTCCTCCCCACTTCCCAGACGCCTGGCAAAGTGAGGTCGCCGTCCACGGCTAAATCTTTCAAAATTGCGGAATATCCGGCCAGGACGTCCCCCAGTCCGGGCAGGTCACCGGCAGCAGTCTCCGCGAGGGTCAGCCCGCCGGTGTACCCGCTCGATCCCGCGCCGATCGCACCGGATTCGAACACGGCAACAGTCTTGTTGGGCTCCATCCGGCTCAGCCAGGCCGCGGCGGATAGACCGGTGAATCCCCCCCCCACTACGGCGAAGTCCACTTCCCGCGGAATAGGTCTGCGAAGGGGATGAAAATCAATACTCCAAGGAGGGTTGCCCCATCGCGAATTGGACAGGCAGGTTGTCATCTGAAGACTTCGACCCTCGACAGATTACCGCAGTCCGGGAAATCACGCACGATGGAAGGAGGGCCGGACGCACCTGAATTTGTGAAATGCTTTGCGAGGCTGCGTGCTGTTCTTCCAAGGGGAAGACTCAAAGCACACAAGCTAAAGCATGTGCCACTTACCTGCCTTAATGAAGGGAAGATTCGCCAAGGCCAACTGTGAGGCCGGTGAAGCGGCGTTGGAAGCCTGCGAACTCCCCAAAGATGGGAGAACTGACGTTGTTGAATACGTCGTGTGGATTCTGATGATTCGTGCCATTCAGGGTGAAAACCCCCACGCGAACCTTGTGCTTCTTGGAATTCTCTGTGAACGGAAAGTGAATTGGGAAGTCCCGGTACAATTTTGCGTCGAGAGAAAAGTAGAAGGGAAAACGCAAGGTGTCCGGGACGCCGACATAATTCTGCAGAACGTCCACATTGGAATAGGGAAAGCCCGAGTGGAAATCGGCGATAGGAGTTACGACCATACTCCAGGGAAGTTCCACGGTGCCCGAAGCGATGACGCGGTTGGGAATGTCTGAGGGCATGATGCCATATGCATTGGGGCGGATGACCGGGGCTTCGAAGGGGACATAGGTGTCCGAAAGCGCGTTTAGGTCTCCGCGGGCCGTGCTCCAGGCATAGGAAACGCTTACATCGGCCTTTTCGACGGGGCGATAGTGGGCTGTCAATTGCAATTGCCGGTAGTGCGAGGACCCTGAATCAAGAAGAGCCACCGTGCCAATCGTCCCACTAGCGGGCAGCATTGGATCAACGACAAAAAGATTCGTGGTGTGGGTTTCAATATAGGCGGCCCGAAGGCTCAGGTTTTTCCTTACAGCGTGTTCGACCTCGGCATTCCAGGTAAAGGTGCGCGGACTGTTTCCTGGATCATTAGACCCTGGAGAAGTTAAGGTGCTCCCGGTCGGCAAATAGACATTTTGGAGGATGACAGGCTGCATACCGGTCAGGGTAACCACTCGCTCCTGATTGTCGGCGTAGTCCGCCGCAAGCAGAGGTACGTGGCCGTAAACAAATACAGCTCCCGCGCGAAACACAGTCTTTCCGCTTCCCGGCGCGTACGCAAAGCCGACAATCGGCGCAAGAGCGATATCGCGGCCGATGGATTGCGTGGTCAAACGCGCTCCGTAGTTCAAGGAGATGTGGCTGTTCAACGTCCAGTGGTCCTGCGCAAACACCGAGGCTTCCGCGCTGTTGGCGTGCAACAGGCCGGCACCCTGAAAGTCGATCTCTTCCGTGAGCGAACCATCTTCCGCGAGAAGCTGAACGGGACGAGAAATGCTGCTCCCGTTATAGTCCCGGTACAAAATGTCAGTTCCAAACTTGATTTCATGGCGGCCGTGCCAGTTCTTTGCGGGAAGTTGAACCGACGGCAGAATCTCCACTTGGTTCGCGGTCCGAGACCACGTATTGAAGAAATTGCCGCCCCATCCCGCGGGAGAGATTGTCATGTCCGCGGTCCCCTGACCGTACGCTTTGGTGTCGAAATACATGTAACGAACCACCGTGTCGAGGACCAAACCGGAATGGAATTGGTAGGCGTCCGAAACGCCAACGGAGACTCCCCTGCGGCGATAATTTGTCGACGCGGTTTGGGGAATCAAAGCGGTGATATTTGCGAAGCTATTGTTTGCAGGAAAGATGTTGATGGAGATGTTCAACAGATGCTGTGGAGAAAATGTCTCCTGAACGTCCGTCAAGGAATTGAAGCTCCGAACGTAGGTTTCATTGTAGGGCCAAGTAAGCCCGCGCACCGGGTCTCTGCGATATTCGTATACCATTTCTTCAAAAACGTTGAGCTTGTCCTTGATCACCGGGCCTCCGAACTCCAGCCGCGGAGTGATATTCGCGAGGCCTACCAGGTGGCCATTCTTAGCCCGGAAGGCAGGGACAAAATCGTGCAGCTTGGAGTACCACGCATTCGGCGGAGGCTTAAGTTCAATCCTCGTCAAGCCGCCGGAAAACCCTCCGAATTCCGAGCTGTCCGGGGTGTTATAGACCTTGATGGATTCTATGGCATCGACGGGCACTGGAACGGCGAAACTTCCTGACACGGGATC
Organism: Terriglobia bacterium; assembly: GCA_963705015.1. Lineage (GTDB taxonomy): Bacteria > Acidobacteriota > Terriglobia > Acidiferrales > UBA7541 > Palsa-360. The sequence continues at coordinate 234,142 of CAVPIN010000002.1, read as the reverse complement.
CACATTTTCCGTTGAATCGACCAGCAGCATGCCCTGGCTTTCCGCCTGGCCATTGAAATTCAACTGGCCTTCCTGCGTACGGATGACGCTGGGAGACACCGACAGAGCCTCGGTGAATTTCCCTGTGCGGAGAGGCAATTCCTCCAATTGCTGCTCGCTGACAGAAGCAACCGCGGTCACACTTTGCGTGGCCATTTCTGTTGCTTCCCCTTGCACCTCGACCTTTTCTTCGACGGAAGTCAGCTGGAGGGCAACGTCTTCTATGGCCACCTGCCCGGCCGCAAGTGTGACCGTGGCGGTCCATGGGTTAAAGCCTTCGACGGTAGTCTCGAGGTTATAGATCCCATCGGCCAGATGAGCAAACGTGTAACGGCCATCGGCATCCGTGAGTGCAGTCTGAGGCGCTGACCCGGGTGCGGTACCGGTCAACTTCATGGTGATACCGGAGAGATTGTTGGTTGTGCCCTCGCCGGTCGTCACAGTGACCCTGCCTGTGACCGACGCAGATCCGGACTGTGGAGCAGCGGTGGCTTGGGCAAACTCAGGAATGGAGAAAATCAGAGCTGCGACGAGCAGCGCTCCTAGCAATAGATATGAATCGACACGTTCCCTGCTGCGGCAGGTCTGCAAATTAGTGCGCTCCCTATGAAGTGGCGATGCCCTATGGGTCTATATGAAGCACTACATCATCATAAAAATAAAATAAGTCCAACTGTATCAGAGGGAAGCCCGATGACGTGCCTTGCCGTCTTCCTCTTCGTTTGGCCGCAGGGATCAGAAATGAGTAGACTTATTCTGATGTAAATTGCGGACAACCCCTATTTTCGCCTGATTTGACTCCTCCGCCTAAGATAAGGTTGCATTGGCTTTTGCAAAGGGTTACCTACACTGTTGCCTGTATCGGCGAATTGTCGAGGACCTTCAGACGTTGACTTTCCGTACCAACCCCAAGGCCTGCTCCGGGCTATTGAGAATTCGGACATGGTGTAGCATGCTGGGTATGTCTCGGGTAAAGCAACCAGAGAACGAAGTGGACATTCAAATGATTGTGGGGCTGAAGCATAGCGAAAGAAGGGGGCAAGCAATGCAAGGTGCGTTAGACAGCCAGGTCCTCAAAGGTCGCCAACGGGTCACGACTGCTGCCCTGATCAGACTGACGGGACTGCTGGGGTTGTGTGCGGTCTGCGCAATCTCCGCTCTTTCCGCCCAGCAACAGGCGCCCGCGGCGGCGCCCAATGGAGCATCATCGAGTGGTGCTCTTCCTCCGCCATCGATTCCCATCGATCAAATCATTCAGAAATTCGCGGCGCGGGAATCGGACTTCAAAATTGAACGGGATAATTTCACCTATACCCAAACGTTTGTCATTCAGACGCTCGACAACACCGGGCGGCCCGACGGCGAATACCGAATGACCAGCGAAATCGTGTTTACTCCATCGGGTAAGCGATTCGAGAGGGTGACCAACGCGCCCACGCCGACCCTGGAGCGCATATCACTATCGCAGCAGGATTTAGATGACTTGGAACACGTGCAGCCCTTCGTCTTAACGACGACCGAATTACCCAAATACGACATCAAGTATGTGGACCACGAGCGGCTGGATGAACTCGGCACTTATGTGTTCGACGTGGGACCCAAGACGCTTGAAAAAAATCAGCGCTACTTTCAGGGGCGCGTCTGGGTGGACGATAAGGACTACGACGTCGTCAAGTCGGACGGAAAGGCCGTGCCCGATATCCGAAAGAAAGGTCAGGAAAATGTGTTTCCCCGTTTCGAGACGTTCCGTGAAAACGTGGAAGGCAATTACTGGTTTCCCACCTACACTCGCTCAAATGATGTGCTGCATTTCAGCAGCGGGGACATACCGATCCGCATGACCGTACGCTATGAAAATTACAAGCGATTTGGCGTGACCGTCAAAATCGGCAAACCCGCAAAGACTGCGCCGGACAATCCGAATTAGCGCTGCACCAGGTGCAAACACAAACGAACTGGGGCTGGTCTTGCCGATGCGCGTTGGAATTACGCGTACCGGAACAGCGCTTTAAAACCGTAGTCCATGTGCTGCTGAATGTGGCAGTGAAATAATGTGAGCCCGGGCTGATCCGCGACCATGTCTACGGTGGCTCGTCCGTAACCGGGCACGATCACCGTGTCCTTCATGATCCCGCCCGTAGTCTTTGCCATTGATCTCTACCAGTTCAAAAGAGTGCCGGTGCATGTGCAGAGGATGATCGTCTTCGCTGCGATTACGAAACACCAGGCGGTAGCGGCCTCCCTGCTTGAGCACGAATTCCTTGTCGTGAGGATATTCCTTGCCGTTGACCGTCCATACTGTTGAACAGCCCCGCCCCACTGGGCACCTTTTCAAAAATCATGTCGATGGTCTGATCCGGCGCGGGCTGCGACGCCGTCTTGCCAAAAATCGTGTAATCCCAAACGGATTTCGCAGGCGCGACCCATTGCGGCTGTTTGTGCTGGTTCGCGTATTCGATCAGGACGCCCATCCCGCCGTCGCGCGCGGCGTCGGTGGACGTGCCGAGAATCCACACTCCCGGCTGATTCATTTCCACAATTGCGTCGACGCGCTCTCCAGGGCCCATGTAAATCACATCCACCGATTGCGGCGTGGGAACGGGATTGCCGTCCAGGGCCACGACTTGGAAACGGTGGCCGGGCAAGGCGATTTTCCGGTTCATGCTGGCGCTGGCGTTGAGGAGATGCATCAAGACGCGGTCGCCCTGTTTCACGCGGATCGGTTCGCCCGCGCCGAGGGCCTTATCATTGATGGAGAACATCTGATAGCCAACCTCGAGGCCTCCGGGGGTTGTATCTAATACCTTCGGTCGCTCCGGCTGCGGCACCGACGTCAGTCGTATCATCGTCATCGTCTTCTTCGGGGTTGAAAAACGGGTCCCATTCACGCAGCGCCAGAAATACTTCCTTGTCATAGTTGCCGGGATTGTTTCCAGACTCGATCATGAGGAAACCGAATTGGCCGGTATACGCGCCCCGATGAAGATCGGCGCCAGCCATGACATGCGTGTGATACCAGCGCATCCCCGCCGGGCGCGGCGTGAATTGGTACCGTATGCGGCCGTGCGGCGGCACCATGGGCGTGGCCTCTTCCTCCACGCCGTCGACTTCCGGCGGTATGAACAGCCCATGCCAATGGACCAATTCCGGGACATCGGTTTCGTTGATCACATCCACGGTCACGGGCTTGCCCTCGCGCATGCGAAGCAACGGCCCGGGTGAGGTCCCGTTGTAGCCGATCGTGCTGATGATGTGGGACGGGGTGAGTTCCACCGTGACAGGCGCGATCCGCAGAGTGAAATCCGCTTTAGAACCCTCCGGGGCTGCGCTCGATTGCATGCCGGGCATGCCTGGCTGCGCTTGCGACATCAATAGCTTTGCCGCTCCTAATTCGATGGCGGCAACTCCGCCAAATTTCACGAAATCCCTTCGGTTCACGATTCCCTCCAGCCCGAGTCCACAGATGGCGTGAAACCTGGCACACAACGGCGTCAAAATCGAATCCTCTCATGGCGGTAGGCCGGGTACAAGTCCATCCCGCTACAAAGTTTTTGGGCTGCGGAAAAAGTCTCGTTGTTCGTCATTCTGAGCGCAGCGAAGAATCTCTCTCGATTCAATGCAAAGGACGAAGAGAGATTCTTCGCGCAAAGTCGGCGCTCAGAATGACGGCGTTACTCCTTTTGCCACAACCTAGATAGGCTGCGCCGGGATGATGGATTGGGATGAAATGTTGTTGCGGCTGATGATCAGGTGCTTGAAGGACTGGCGTTATTCTGGCCCGAATAGCGAAGGCTCTGTCCCGCTGCGCTTTTGCAATTTATCTTTTTTCGATTTTCCCTTCATTTCATAGAGTGCGCGGTCGGCACATTCCAGCAGCTCCTGGACGGTGGTGCCGCTTTTCGGGAAGGTGGCGATGCCAACGCTCAGGGTAAGACGCGGCATTTCGCCATCCGTTTCCAGGCAATCCCGCACGCGTTCGGCCACCTGTTGCGCGGAGGTTTCGCTGGTTTCCGGCAACACCAATGCGAATTCGTCGCCGCCATACCGCGCGGCCGTGTCGATGGAACGGCAATTCAATCGCAGAATCGCGGCCACGCGGCAAAGTGCGTGACTCCCCACGAGATGCCCGTGACGGTCGTTGATGCGTTTGAGGCCGTCGAGGTCCATCAGCAGGATGGAAAAAGACCGGTTGGTTCTTCCCGAGCGTTCCAGCTCGCTCTGCAAAATATCCACCAGACGGCGGTAATTGGCTAGTCCAGTCAAACTGTCGCTGATGGCCAGCGTTCGGACCTGGCGGAACAGTTGGGCGTTGTCAAGCAACGTGGCGCCCAGAAGGACGATGTAGCTGACCATGTCGATTAATTCCGCGATGGCCGCCGGGGCATCGAGCATGCTCGCCGATTGCGATGTGATCAGGTGACCCGCGGCATTGAGGCCTGCCACCCAGACTAATACCGTATCGAATGCAAACCCATCGCGGTCTTTCGTGCGCTGCAAAACAATGGCGGCCGCGATAAATAGGGCCGCGGGAAGGAACTCCCATAGCCTCGGCGCGGAGCTGCGGGGATGGATGAGCTGAGGGACTCGGGAACACCAGAAACAGCAAAGCGATCAGGTAAGACGCGCTGACCACAATCGCCAGTGCGGCTAAGATTTTTTTTCTCGGGTCGCGCGGCCATGGCAGATGCTTATTGATGGCGTAGGCGAGCAGAAGAAGCAGACCGAGGAGCGTCTGGCCTGCCATCCAGGATACCGGAACATGGAATTTCTCCGCGCGGTCCAGAATATGGTAGAACTCGAAGATCCCTGCCAGATGAATGACTCCCGCGACGCCGAAGGTCAAACCCAGCAGCAGCGACACGCGGTTTGCGGTGCCGTAATATCTGACCAGAACATTGGCAGCGATCGTCAGGCCGAGCAGCGCAGAAATAATTTCCGCGCTCGACCAGGCCAGCGGATTCAGAACGATATTAAACTGCCGGAGGAAATGACCCAGGAGGACACAACCCCCGCGCGCCATCAGGACTGCCAGCGTGTTGCGGGCGATGCGTCGGATAACAGTAAGCCCTTCCAATACAATCATATGATTATTAGATGTTCCAATCTGGTCGTATGATATCTGAGAACTTCCCGTCCATTAGTGCAGTTTAGGAACAGGCGTTTTTGCCCTGTCCTTATTTCCAAATCTTCAGCTGTGCCGGAGGCGATTTGCGCTGCCTGCCCCAAGCGTAAGCGGCTCAAAGGCATCGCGCAAAAGCTCCGCATATTTGCGGCGGTCGTATCCGAACCAGCCATCCCACAGCGCATAGGCGCGCACACGATCGTTCGGGACGCGATTTCCGGCGTCGGTGATGATGTACTCGACGGTCTGCCCGGGACGCAGGCGCACGCCGTTGCCAAAAAGCTGCTGCGCGACAATGGCGGTCTGGTTGGCTTTGCGGTATTCGCGCGGCTCGCGCGTGAGGCGCTTGCTGCACGATCAAATCCTCGATGGCGACGCTGCCGTCGGCGAGGCTCTCCTGATACCGGCGCAGAATTTCGCGCGCCTCTTCCAGCTTCGCGGCGTAGCCCGCGAAATCATGCGCCTCGGCAAGAATCGCGAGGACCTCCTGCTGCATGCGCGCAACCAGCGGCGGCGTATCGTGGCGCCGCAATTCCAGGCCGCGCACCTTGAGCGCGCCGTCTTCCGCGACGGCGAAAAAACGGTTGGGCACGGGCACATCCTCAAATTGCCGCGACGGCAGAAACACGACGTAGCGATAGATCGCCTCGATCGCCAGCGGCAGTCCCGTGCGCGCGGCAATTTCCTCGGTCAGCGCTTCGTAATCGCCGCGCGTCGCGCCGGGTTTCCGCACGTAGAGCGAATCCACCAGCGCGTGCAGGACTTCGTAGCCGCGATCTTCGGCCATTTCTTTGGCAACCAGCAGGGTTTCGCGCGCGACGGCGTTGATGGCTTCGTGCGCTTCGATTTTTCCGAAGCGCGCATTTTTGTAGCCGGTGTAGCCGAAGCAGCAGACCAGCAGCCATTTGAGCGCGTCGCGCTGGAGTTTGTAAGCGCTTGGCATGTTCCGCATCCGCTGTCGCGCACGACGTTGTTTCAGCTCGCCGCGCTTGGCGATGAGCCGCTCCACGACGCGGCTGGTGATGCCGCGGCGCTTGCGGCAGACGCGATAGCCCAACTCCGGCACGCGCGGCGCATCGGGACAGCACGGGCAGTTGACCGTCTCCGGCGAAATATTGAAGCGCGCCATGATGCTGGGATACTCGCTGACGAAATCAAGTTCGGCGACGTTCGCATGAAAGCCGATCTTGGGCGTGAACACCAGGCCGCCGCGGTCGGCGACGAGCAGCTCGTCGGGCGATTTGGGATCTTCCGGCTCGGCTTTTTGCTCGGGGATGAGCACGCCGTCGCGCCAGGCCAGTTCCATCTGCATATAGGAAATGCCGGTGCCGGTGGTGGTGCGCGCGGCGTACTGCACGGGCAGCTTGGTGACGCGCGCGAGTTCCCACAATCCGGAGAGATCGCATTTGTCGGCGATGAAGGAATTTTGCGTGTCCACGTGCAGGCGTCCGAACAGCGTGGTCGCGCTGTTCTTGAACAGGATGCGGCCGTAACTCATGAAGCTGCGCGCGCGGCTCTGCTGCACTTCGGCATCGGGATCGCGGTTGAGCGCGAGCGCCAGTGCGCAGCCGCGCGGCCTGCTCGCGCAACCGCGGCAGGATGGTGGCGTCGCCCCAGTCGCTCAGGATCAGGTCGGGATCGTGCCGCGCGAGCAGATGCTGGAACGCGATCGCGGCGGGCTCGCCCGATTCGTCGAGCTCGAACTCGCGGCCGTCCACCTCGATTTCCAGTGCGGTTTGCGACGCCGTGCGTGGGGTCCACGCGGCGCAGGCCTCCGAGGCGCACGCGCAGGATTTCAAGCGGCGGCAGCTCGTAGTCGAGCGCCCATTCGGTGTCGCGGCATTCGAGCGCGAGGACGCGGCCTTCGCCATCCACTTCGGCTTCGACGCGCGCCAGCGGAAAAACGCCGCGCTGCCAGCAGTACAGCGACGCGAGCATCAGGTCGCTGTTGTAAAGCCGCAGCGAGTGATCGAACTGGCGCGCCCAGCGCGTCCAGGAAGAATATTCGTTGGGATGCGCGACTTCGATCTCCAGCACTGGGCGCGCGCGCTGCTCCCACAAATCCATGCGCTCGGTGATGCGGCAGGCGAGCGCCTGCGGCTGCCGCGCGGCTTCATCGTGCAAATGCCGAAGCACGGCGTCCGGCCCCGAGACGTAAAACACCGGCGCGAAACGGTCAATCAATAGATGGCGTGTCTGGTTCGGCTCGATCAGCCACAGCTTCATCCCGTGCGGGCTGGGGTAGAGATCGAGGATCCATCCGCTTATTACTTTCGGGCCGCTGATTTTTTTCTGGCCGCTGATGGTCGGCGGCGATTTGAGGCGCATCGGGTTGCTCCAGACATTTTTCCGGCGGGCTCCACCCTTCACTTGAAGGGTTCAGGGTAAAAGTAGAGCCCACACCCGTCTTTGCGCGCTCGAGCGCGTCCAGCCGCTTTTCCTGATCGAGCGCGATGGAAAGCAGAATCGCCTCCATGGGGTTGTCGCTCGCCTGATAGGTGGCCGCCTGCGTGTAGGAGCGCACGCGGCGAAACAGGCGGTCGAAATATTCCTGGTCCTCGCGGCGCAGCGCCCGGCGGAATTTCGACCACCGCGCCATGGCGTCGTCGATCAGCTGCCGGAATGTAGGAACGGTGCGGCCCATGAAAATCCGTGATTTGTAACTCGTGATTCGTAATTCGTGTGACTTTCCTCTGTGCTCTCTGTGACCTCTGTGTTAAAGCTTGAAAAGCGTTCACCACAGAGGGCACAGAGAACACAGAGGAAACCGCACGGGTGAGGGCTCCCCGCCTGCCGGAAAAAGGTAAGAGCCCCTGTTACCTGCTACTGCCCGTGATTGCTGTAGCCCGCCTCTTCAAAGGCGGGGAATTTGATGGCCTACGTTAGGAAATCCCCGGGTCTGATCCTTCGCGTCCGCTCTGGACAAGAGACCCGGGCTACAACTTTTCTCTCCGATCAGGCGCAGCTTTCCGCTCTCTTTATCGAGCGCGAATCGCCAGAGTTGGGTGGCCTGGGCGGCAAGCTGGCCGAACATCTTTTTTCTTGCGGGCTCCAAGTAGAGCCCGCACCCGACGCGTCTGGGTGTCTCAAACGACGTCGCATCGGAGAACACCGCGACGCCCAGCGGCAACGGGCGCAAAGCCCGCAGCGCATCCAGCGCGTGACGAAAGGCCACCTCGGCGTCGCGCTCGCGCACGTCTTCGTCGAAATACAGGTCCGGCAGCGCCGTCACGATCAGCGCGTCGGCGGCAAATTTTTCCAGCAGGCGCGGCACGCGCACCAGCAACTCGGTCAACTGAAAGCAGGTGAACGCACGAGCCACGCGGATGCGGCGGTTGAATTCCGCCGTCTCAATTCCCCGCTGCCGCGCGAACCGCGCAATCAGCAGCGGATCAAACCGGTTCGCGCCATCGAGGCACAGCACCCGCTTCCCTTCCGCCAGCAGGCGCGGCAAAAAGTAATGGAACAGCCGCGGCGTCTCCGGCCGTCCGTAAAATACCGCCAGGCCGGAGGGGGGCAGCGCCCAGGGTTTTCCTTGTGGCAGCGGCGATGCCTGTGGCGCCTCCGGCGTGGTGATTGCCGTAACGCCGTCCGACGCGGCAGGCACCGTAATCACCAGGCCTCTCCTGGTAGCTGTTGGAGAACGCCGAGTGGCAAGTTCAGTCGAGATGAGGTCTGAAGCCATGGCAATGGGGCGTGCTCCTTGCGGGGCCGTCTCTATTGGGCTTCAGTATAGGCGAATAAAAGGCGAATGTATAGAGGAGCGGGTTGCGGTAGAGGGCAGTTGCCGAGAACGCCGTTTTCACAGACTTGGCAGCGACAGTTAGGGATTGGATTTCTTGTCAGTTTCGGATCTATTGGTCAAGTGCAAAGACACTTTGCGGTCAAAGGGATTTCTGTCCTCGGGTTTGCTACTTTGAACTCGCTTGAACCCGGACGGATCAACAATCCCACCAAGGAAAAATCCCAATGCGCACAGGACCAATGTGGCGCAAATCGCGATCGGAATGAATACTAGCCCAGTGTAACCGAGGTAGTGTGTAAGTATGCTTGCCCCCGTGATGCTAATTATCCAAATGTCCCACGTATGCCGGTAGTCATACTTCAACAGCTCGCCGCAAGTGGGACAAGAAAAATTGGCTCCATGCGGCTTCTCAGAAGGGCTAATGAGTTTGCCGCACGCTGGACACGGATGCGAATATCTCGACGATGCTTCTTTAGGTTTCATTTGCGAGCGAACGACCCGATTGTAGCTCACGCTATGACGATCGAGCATGTAATTCAAAGTTGTTTCGCGTCTTCAAAGGCCGAGTCCTTCCATCTGCGAAGTCCGCTTCTCGGAAGCTGACCCAACACCGGAATCGCTCATGCTACGTCTGAAACAGCAGCGGTTCCGCAGGAGGCTCGGAAGCGATGCGTTCGAGTTCCGGATAATGCTGCCGGAGCGGCTCGGGGACTTTCACTTTTGCGCCGCTGAGCAGGCGGATCAGTTGTAGCGCGTTGACGATGGCCTTGCCCTCAAAATGATTGTTGGTGATGACGAAGGTGGAGTCGCCGCCTTCGGACAAATGCCGGATGCGCGCGGCCCAGGGCTCGAGTTCCTGCTCGGAGTAAAGATAGTTGTAGCGTTCCGAAGGCGGCATGGCGGGATCGTCGCTGAACCAGGAATCGTAGCGGCGGCCATGGAGACGAACGTAGGCAACGCGGGCCGTGGCGCGCTCGCTGGGCTTCAGGGAGCGGCCGATGACCGGCTGATCGATGTTGCAGAATCCGACGCCGCGTTCATGGAGCATGGCGTAAAACGATTTTTCATTCCACGTTGCGTGGCGCACCTCCACCACCAGCGGGTAATCGGCAAACTGTTTCAGGAGTTTCTTCAGATAGGCGGTGTTTTCCTCGGTCCGATGGAAGGAAAACGGAAACTGCAGCAGCACGGCGCCCAGCTTTCCGGCATCGCGCAGCACATCGAATCCGGCGCGGACGGCACGCTCGTCATCATCATTTGCGTCCGGCTCGTGCGTGAATTTCTGCCAGAGCTTGGCCGTGAACACAAAGCGAGGATTGACGGAGACGCGCGCGATCCACTGGCGGCAATGCTCGGGGCGCAGCGGCTGATAGAACGACGTATTGATTTCGATGGTGTCAAAGAATTCGGAGAGATACGCAGCCTCGTGAAAGCCGCGCGGCTTGTGCGCCGGATAGACGATCCCGGCCCAATCCACGTACGACCAACCCGCCGGGCCAATGCGAATCGTCCCGTGAGCTTGCTTGCGAATTTCAGGAGTCTCGGTCATCGCCAATCGGCTGCCTTCCCTCACTCAGATTGCTGTTTCTCGGGGGGGAGCGCAAGAGGTGAAGCTGAAATTACGGCGGCGATCCCAGTAGCACAGGCTTCAGCCTGTGTGGTTTTGGCGTTGCCTGTCACCGCTCAAACCAAAAGCACACAGGCTTCAGAGTCTGTGTGGCAACTAAGGTTGACAGTGCAGGTATACTTCGCGCAGGAGGCTGCGCGATGCCGAATTTTTACGAGTACAACCCGGAACAGGGGTATTTGTTGCCGCCGAGCGTGCGTGAGGTATTGGGGGAAGGACATCTTTGTTTTTTCGTGCATGCGGCGGTGGAGAAGTTGGATTTGAGGGAGTTCGAGAGCGGATACAGTGACGAGGGGCATCCAGGGTATCACCCGGCGCTGCTGTTGAAAGTATGGCTGTATGCCTATGCCTTGGGAGTGACCAGTTCGCGACGGCTGGAGCAGCGGATTCGGGAAGATTTGGCGTTTCGGTATCTGGCAGCAGGAGCGACGCCGGATTATTGGGCGTTGAATGAGTTCCGCAAGCGGCATGGGCGAGGGATCAACGACGCGTTCACACAGGTGGTGGAGCTAGCGCGGTCGTTGGGGATGGGAAAGCTGGGACAGGTGGCCATCGATTCAACGCGGATCGCGGCGAACGCGGCGGCCGATTCGGCCGAGGGCATCGAGAAATTGCGAGCGGAGAGAGCGAAGATTCGCCGGCGCATTCGGCGCTGGCAGCGGCAGTGCGAGACGCCAGACCCCAACGAAGGGGCGGGAATGGAAGTGGCCCACCAGGCTCTGGAAGAACTCCGGCAGCGGCTGCAGCAAATCCCGGCGCGGATCGAGCGGCTCAAGAAAGCGGGGACCCAGAAGCTGTCGCGTACCGATGAGGACAGCCGGTTCCTGCGCGAGCGCAAAGGATTTGTGTTGGGGTACACGGCGACGGTGGCGGTGAGCGAAGATCATTTGATTGTGGCGCAGCAAGTCAGCCAGGCCAGCAACGATAACGGGCTGTTGGTGCCGATGCTGGAAGCGGTGGAACGGGAGTGCGGGCAGCGGCCCGGACAAGCCCTGGCCGACAGCGGATTTTTTTCACAGGACAATTTAGAAGAGTTGGAGCAGCGCCAGATCGACGCGTACGTGCCGGATTCGCATCTGGGGCGGGAACTGAATCGCGGGGTGCGGGTGCGCGGACACGCGGCCGCCCAGCATCGAGCGCAACAGGACATGAGACGCAAGCTGCGCTCCCCGGCCGGACGCGCGGTGTATCGACGACGAAAAGCGATTGTGGAACCGGTGCTGGGAGTGCTCAAAGAGCAGCGCGGGATGCGGCGATTCCGATTACGCGGGTTGACAAAAGTGGCCATCGAGTTCACGCTGGCCGCCATCGCCCTGAATCTCACGCGAATCTGGCGCACGGTTCCAAAGTTGCGCATCGCCTGAAACGCTAGAGGTCGTCGAGAAGTTTTCAAACTCGCGCAGGGGCCGCAGGAACACGGCCTCTGCAGAATAATATTTACGCGGGCGAAGAGTTGCCACACAGACTCTGAAGCCTGTGCTACACGGCCGGGGTTACCCATTCGAATCGATGCACGGATTGTCACACTTCAAATGGCGCGGTTCGGAGTATTTTGTCTTGGGATCGTCCAGCGCCCAGCCGGGACCATCACACAAACCTATGAGCCGAATCTTTGAAGCGCTAAAACACGCACAACTGGTCCGTGCCGGCAAGCTGCAGACGAAATCGCCCGGAGAAAATGCAATCGAAGTTCCTGACCGGAGGCGCAGCCGGCGCTGGTCGCTCGACATTCCCGTGTATGTGTACGGCCACGGGCAGGAGACCTTCCACGAAGAAGCGCACACCCTGCACGTTAACGCCAACGGGGCCTTGTTGCTGCTGAGCGTGCCGGTGCGAAAAGGACAGAAACTTCTGCTGACCAACACTCACACCCAGCGGGAGCAGGACTGCCGCGTGGTATTTATTGGCACGCGGCGCAGCCGGACGGTCGAAGCCGGCATCGCGTTTCCGGAAACGAATCCTGACTTCTGGCAACTGCCCACAGCGCCCCTGGTGCCCGAAGGCGACACTGCGGCGTAAACCTGACTGATTTGAGATCCACAATTTGAAATTTCAGATTTGAAATCTGAGATTCAAGATTTGAAATTCGCAATTTGAGATTTCAAATTCGCAGTTCGCCGTCAGGACAGCTTGCCGGTATAAAGCGCCATGCCCACGGCGGCATCCATCTTGAGGCGCGCGAGCGCGCGGACTTCGCTTTGACTGCGAATGCCGCCGGCGGCGGTAATGGGGAGTCGCGTCGCGCGTCGCAAGGCGCGGAACCACGCGAGATTCGTGCCGCGCATGGTGCCCTCGGCATCCACGTAGGTGCATAGGAATCCTGAAGCGTATTTTTCGAGCGCAGGGATGACTTCGTCCGGTCGCAAACGAAGTTTCTCCTGCCAGCCGCGCACCAGGATGTGCCCGCCTTCAGTGTCGAGGGCGACGATGATCCGTTTCCGGCCAATGCGGTTTGAAAGGCGGCCTAGAAACGCGATGTTCACTCGGCCATTTTTGAACGCGGCGCTGCCGACAATGATTTTTTCCGCGCCCCATGCTGCGATTTTCGCGGCCTGAGCCACCGTGCGGATTCCGCCGCCTACCCGGACGCGCATCTTCCGTTTTTTCGCAGCGGCGCAAAGATCTCGCACGAGTTTGGAGTTGTTTCCCTTCCGCATTGCGGCGTCCAGATCGATCACATGGATCAATGGATGGGCGCCAAAGCGATCGAGCAGGCCGAACACATCGTCGACGGCAAGCTTCCGCTCGCGTCCGTGCACCAGTTGAACGGCGCGTCCATCCTGCAAATCGATGCAAGGGATCAGCATGTCCGGGAATTAGCCTGTCTGGCGAACGGAAACGCCATGGTCTGCGAGATATTTTTTGAGTTCCCCGAGCCCCTGGATGCGATCATGAAAAATCGAGGCGGCCAGCGCCGCGTCGGCCCGGCCTTCGCGGAATACTTCGAGGAAAGTTTCCGGTGCGTCCGCGCCTCCTGAAGCGATGACGGGAACGGTGACGGCTCGCGAAATGGCCGCCGTAAGCGCGCAATCAAATCCTGAGCGCGTGCCGTCTTTATCCATCGAGGTGATCAGGATTTCTCCGGCGCCGCACTCCACTCCCTGGCGCGCCCAGGCCACTGCGTCTATGCCCGTCGGCACGCTGCCTCCGCGGACAAAGGCTTCCCAATGATCGCCGACGCGCTTGGCGTCGATCGCCAGGACGACGGCTTGCGAACCAAACTCGGCCGCGAGCGCCGTGAGCAATTCTGGATTGCGGATCGCGGCAGTATTTACCGTGAGCTTGTCGGCGCCGGCGCGGAGAATCGCGCGGCCCTCATCCACCGTCGCGACACCGCCGCCGGCCGTGAGCGGAATTGCCAGCTCAGCGGCGACGCGGCGAATCGTTTCCAGAAACGTGGGCCGGTGGTCTCGCGATGCGGCGATATCGAGGACCACGAGTTCATCGGCGCCTTCGATGTTGTAACGTGCCGCGAGTTCCGCCGGGTCTCCGGCGTCGCGCAAATTGACGAAGTTCACGCCCTTGACGACGCGCTCGCCGTCGGTATCGAGGCACGGAATGATGCGGTGCGCGAGGCTCATCCTTGGCCGCCCGCGAACTGCACGAAATTGGATAGCACTTGCGCGCCGACTGGCCCAGATTTTTCCGGATGGAATTGTGTCGCGAAGACATTTCCCCGTTCCAGAACGGCAACGAACGACGCGCTGTGATCGCACATGGCGACGCCCGCCTCGCCGGCATCGAGTGCGGCGTAGGAGTGCGCAAAATAGAAATACGAATCGTCGGAAACATTTTGCAGCAGCTTGCTGGGCCGCACGCGGCGAAGCTGGTTCCATCCCATGTGCGGCAATCGATCGGTGGGAGGGAGCGCGGAAACTTTTTGCGGAAATAGCGACAATCCCGTGTCGCCGGGGGCTTCATCGCTGGTAGCGAACATAGCTTGCAATCCGAGGCAAATGCCCAACAGTGGAACGCCGCTCGAAACCGCTTTCCGCAGCGGTTCAATCAACCCACGTTGGTTCAGCGAGCGCATCAGCGCGCCGAAATGGCCGACGCCGGGTAGAATCAAGGCGTCGCACGATGCCAGGCCATCCGGAGTAGATGCACGGCGAGATTCGACGCCAAGCCGCGTTAGGGCACGCTCGACCGAAGGAAGATTTCCCGCCCCGTATTCGACGAGTGCAATGTTCACAAGAGTCCTTTCGTGCTAGGCAGCACACGTTTCAGTTGCGGATCACGCGTGGCTGCAAAGCGAAGTGCGCGCGCGAAAGCCTTGAAGATCGCTTCCACCTGATGATGCGATGACCTGCCGTAAAGAAGACGCAGGTGCACATTCGCACCAGCGGCTTGCGCGAAGCCGCCAAAAAAATCTTCCAGCAATTCCGTTTGCAGTCCGCCAACATGTTTCGCGGAGAATTTCCATTTGCAAACGAGGTGCGGCCGCCCGCTGAAATCGATCGCCACAGCTGCCAGCGTCTCGTCCATGGGCATGAGAAAATATCCCGCGCGCAGAATGCCGCGCTTCGAGCCCAGCGCTTTACGAACCGCCTCGCCAAGAACGATTCCGGTGTCTTCGACGGTGTGGTGCTGATCGACGTCGAGGTCGCCGCGCGCGGTGAGTTCCAGGTCCATGGCCCCATGCCGCGCGACGAGCGTCAGCATATGATCGAGGAACGGAATTCCGGTGGAAATTTTTGCGCGGCCCTGGCCGTCGAGATTCAAACGCACCGCGATGTCGGTCTCCGTGGTGGTGCGCCGCAACTTTGCTTTTCTCATCGCCACACTTTCTCCAGATCACGGACGCTGTGCAAAATATCCAGCGCGCCCAATTCCTTTAGCTTCGCCGCGCGGACGCGATTGGCCTCGCTGCCGTGCGGAAGAATCCCCAGAAACGGCACACGTGCGCGCTTTGCGGCGAGGGCGTCGTCAATGTTGTCGCCAAGATAGAGCGCCTCGCGCGGCGCGGCGCCGTTGAGCAATAAATGTAACCCCTCAGGATTCGGTTTCCCTTTTGTCACATCGTCCATGGTGACTGCCCGGCTGAAGATACCCTTCGCGACAGTGCCATGGAGCGTGTAGCGCAATTCGCGCTGCGTGCGGCCCGTGAAGAGCGCAAGGTCGGCGCGCCGCGACCATCGCTCGAGACGCGTGTGCGTGACCAGCCAGCGTTCCTTTGTGACATTGCCGGGAGCCGCCTTGGTGCCCCAATAAAACTTCTGGAAGCGCTTTTTGACCACGGCGTATGGGACTGCTTCGCCGAGCGAGGCGATCCAATCCGTCGTCAGGCGCCAGTCATCGTTGTAGCCGGAGCGATTCTTCCACTCGTGAATCTGATCGTACGTGACGCGCCGCCCCGTGAAGAAATGGATCGTGTCGATGATCGACTTGTGAAACGATCCATGCACGTCCACCAGGACGCCGTCCACATCAAAAATCACAAGTTTGGGTGCCAGTTTCACAGGATCCCTTCTATGGCGCGGAGCACGCGGCGTGTGTCGGCCCTCGTGCCGGCGCTGATGCGCACAAATCCTTGTCGCGGAAAATCCCGCCGCTCACGCACCAGGATTTTTTTCCGTTCGAGCGCGCGCACCAGGCGGCGCGCTGCCGGACCAAAATCCGCGAGTACGAAATTGGCGGAGCTCGGATAAACCCGCCCGCCGAGGCGGACAAGTCCTTTTTCAAGCAGGGCGCGGCTTTGCAAAACTTCCCGGGTGTAGTTACGTGCAAAACGTTTGTCACGGACCGCCGCTTCCGCGGCAACCAGGGCGGCGGTATTCACCGGGTACGGCGAACACGCGCGGCGCATCGCGGAGAGGATCTCGGGCTTGCCGAACAAACAGCCCACGCGCAACGCGGCCAATCCGGCCGATTTTGAAAACGTGCGCGCTACGAGCAGATTGGAATACTTGCGAATCCACGGGAGAATCGTGAGCCCGGAAAAATCAAAATAGGCCTCATCGACCAGCACCAAAGTGTGGGAAGCGGCCTTCAATATCCGGCGCAAATCCTCAGGCGGAACCAACGTGCCCGTCGGATTGTTGGGATTCGAAATATACAACACGCGATGCGCGCGCTGCGGCGGCCGGCTCAGTTCGCGCAGGACATCCGAGACGGGAAATTTCATTTCTTCGTCATAACGCAGTGCAATCACGCGCGCGCCCGCAAGCTCCGCGAAGAAGCGATACATGTCAAAAGTAGGCTCGACAATCAGAACCGAGTCGCCATCCTCGATGAACGTGTCCGAGATGAGGTGCAGGGCGTCATCAATCCCATTGGTCAGGTGCATTTCCTCGGGGCGAACACGGAAGAAGCGAGCGAGGCGCTTGATCGTTGCCTGATACTCGGGATAGATGGCCATCTGCTCCGCCGTAATCCGCGAAAGCGCCCGCAACACCGCTGGAGAGCATCCGACAGTGTTCTCGTTGAAGTCGAGGCGCAGTTTTCCGGCGCGGCCTTCTTTGGGAGCGTTGTAGGGCGCCAAGCCAAGCGCAGCCGGGCGGACCCGAATTTTTGGGTTCTTCGCGCCTTTCATCTGCGCACCTCGACAGCTCGCGCATGCGCTTCGAGGCCTTCGGCCCGCGCCATCGCGGAGACCACTGGGGCAAGACTCTTGAGGCCCACGCGCGAAATTTCCTGCGTGCTGGAACATTTCACAAAATCGTTCACGCTCAATCCGCCGCGCGCGCCGGCCCAGCCGGATGTGGGCAGCACGTGATTGGTGCCGCTGGCGTAGTCGCCGATTGGCTGTGCGCTCCACGGCCCGAGGAACACGCTACCGGCTTCGGACAATTGCGCGACAAGGCGCGGCTCCGCATTCGGAATACTCAAGTGTTCGGGGGCGACACGATTTGCGAAGCGTACTGCGGCATCGATCGACGGCGCGACAAGGATGGCGCTCGCGGCCGCGAGCGACTTCCAGGCCGGATTCGTTTTGGGCAAATCGCTGAGCTGCCGGGCAACTTCACTGGCCACGTCGCGCGCGAGTTGCGCCGACGTGGTGACAAGAAGAGCGACAGCGTCAGGATCATGTTCCGCCTGCGCCAGCAAATCCGCCGCGATGTAATCTGCTTTCCCTGCGGTCGCGAGAATCAGCACTTCCGTGGGACCAGCGGGCATGTCGATCGCACAATCATTGGAAACCAAACGCTTCGCCGCGGTCACGTACCGATTTCCCGGGCCAAAGATTTTGTCCACGCGCGGAATCGAATGCGTGCCAAACGCAAACGCGCCGATGGCCTGCGCGCCGCCCATGCGGGCCATTTCCGTGACGCCGAGAACGTCGGCGGCCGCGAGCAGCGCGGGGCTGGGCCTGGGACATGCCACGACGATGCGCTTCACTCCGGCGACCTGCGCAGGGATCGCGGACATCAGCAGGGTGGAAAAAAGTGAAAATCGTCCGCCGGGGACGTAGCAGCCAATCGTGCCCAGCGGAGTTACACGCTGGCCGACGCGCACGCCCGGCTCAACAGTAATTGTCCACGAGCGGGGACGCTGCTCCTCGGCAACGCGGCGAATATTGCGCGCAGCGTGTTCGATGGCGCGGAGCAGATCGCGCGGGACTTCCCGGCGCGCGGTGCGCATTTCCGCGCGACTGATCCACAGTGTGCGGCGATTCAGGCGAATTCCATCCAGGCGCATCGCCCATCGGAACAGCGCGGCGTCGCCCGTACGGCGAACGTCACCGAGAATGCGCGAGGCGATACGCTCGGCAGCCGCATCGTGCGAACTCCGCCGCGCGAGAAATTCCGCGGCCACCGCTTCGGTAAGTTTGCGTATGCGCATTAGAATTGAAACTTCCTTTACAGCACGATCTTATTCAGGGGATATTCCACAATCCCCTGCGCGCCAGCTGCTTTCAATCGCGGAATGATGTGGCGAACAATGTTTTCGTCGATGATCGTGTTCACGGCAATCCACTCGGGATCGCTCAACGTGGAAACCGTGGGATTCTTGAGCGCGGGAAGCGCGGCCAGCACGGCGGCAAGCTGCGCCTTGCGCACGTTGAGCATGATGCCGACCTTGGTGTACGCGGCAATCGCGCCCTCAAGCAAAAGAGCGATATTGGAAATCTTCTCCTTTTTCCAGGGATCGGCCACCGCGCCGTGATTGGCGATCAGCACGGTTCGGGATTCCAGAACGGTATCGACGATGCGCAAACGGTTCGCACGCAATGAGGAGCCGGTTTCGGTAACTTCCACGATGGCATCGGCAAGCTGCGGAACTTTTACCTCGGTCGCTCCCCAGGAAAATTCCACGCGCGCGTTTACGCCGTGGCTCGCAAGATATTTTTTGGTGAGATTGACGACTTCGGTGGCGATGACTTTCCCTTCCAGATCTTTCACCGATTGAATCGGCCCGTCTTCCGGCACCGCGAGAACCCAGCGCACCGCCGCGAGACTCTGCTTCGAGTACAGCAACTCTCCGATCTCCGCAACATCCGCGCCAGTTTCGCGGACCCAGTCGCGTCCCGTGATCCCGGCATCGAGCCCGCCCGTTTCCACGTAGCGCGCCATTTCCTGCGCGCGAACCATCATGCAGTTGATTTCAGGATCGTCGACGCCGGGAAAATAACTGCGCGAGCTGATCGAGATCCGCCATCCAGCCTTGGCAAACAGCTGAATCGTGGCGTCCTGCAGGCTGCCTTTGGGAATGCCCAGACGAAGTACGCTCATTACTTCTTGTCCTTTCCTGGCGCTGACCCGTACACCGCCTTCGGATCGAACACGCGGTCTTCAACCACCTTGGCCTCGCCATTAGCGATAATTTGCCGGAAGAAGCACGAGCGATAGCCTTCGTGGCACACGCCGGGACCAAGCGCCTCCACGCGAATCAGCAAGGTATCGACGTCGCAGTCCACGCGGATATCGCGGACTTTCAGCACGTGGCCGCTCTGCTCGCCCTTGCGCCACAATTTATTGCGCGAGCGGCTGTAAAAAGTGACTTCCCCGCTCGCCCGCGTCGCCGCGTAGGCCTCCGCATTCATAAAGCCCAGCATGAGGACTTCGCCCGAGCCGGCGTCCTGAATCACAGCGGGAAGCAATCCATCCAGTTTTGAGAAATCCAAATCCATTGTTCCTCCAATTCGGAAGTGATTCCGTTTCCTACGTAGGACAGACACTCTTGTCTGTCCCGCATAATCTTGCCTCAGTCACGGGGACAGGCAAGAGTGCCTGTCCTACAATTCACCGTTTCGAGTGGCGCGTACAAATAAAAAACCCGCTGGCGCTTGCCGCGCCAGCGGGCCGATGAGTGCGAATTTCGATGCGCTACTCAAGCCTCCGCGGGCACGGTCGTGCGCCGTGATGATGATGGTGACCGTGGTGTCTCGCGGAGAAGTTCATAACGCAAAGAAATATACAGGAGTCTTGGAGGTGCGTCAAGAGCCGTGCGTGGTAAAATCCACGCTGGGGACACGTTCACCGCCCTTATGAGCGACCAGAATTCCAGCGAGTCCAACGACGAACTGAAGAAGCTAGGCGAGCGAATTACAGAATTAAACTACAAATGCACGCAAGTCCTAATGTTCCTCAGCTTCGCCATCGCGGCTACAGCTTTGCTTTGGACTAAAGACCACAACGGCTTATTCGTTCGTCCGTTACGTCTCTGGGTTAGGGCAGTATTCCCCACAGTCGTCGGAATCCTGCCTCTGAAAGAAGCGTGCGAGGACAATGTCTGGTGGTATCGAATTATCCGGTGGTTTAAGGTGCTGCTCCTTTGCGCGGCAATCGTTTTTATCTTTTGGGGCGCTGTTTATTTCGCGTTGGCTCTTTAATGTTATGCGAGCGTGGTAGAATCGGCGCACAGAGGTTAGGGGCGCGCCTTGAATAAGTCGCTCATCGCAACGTTTTTGTGCATCGCGATCTTCAGTTGCCTTGCTGTCTTTGTCTGGCCTACCCGGTACAGATACGACCATATGAAAATCGGTGAGAATGACCTCCCAGTCAGAACAGATAGACTGGGTGGGAAAGGTGAATTCCTACTTCCGAACGGGTGGCACGCCCTAGGAAAGACGGCCGAGGCGCAAAAGACAACAACTGAGCAGGGGCTTCCCACGAAGCCCTGGAACACATCGGCTCTCGTGGTAACAGGGCCTCCGAGTTTTGACGTAAGTAAGGATGGAAAGAGTCTCGAATGGGACTACTGGGTTAAAAACAATACGAACGTAGATTACAATCTGGACGATTACACTGCGAACAAATTGAGGGTGATGACCAAGTTCCGAGATGGAAGCCTAGCTCCACTAAACAATTGGGTAACATTTCTTGACACGCCCATTTTCATGCCCGCCGGAGAAATAGTTGGTCTAAATCTTTCGGTTAAACTTCCGAACGTACCAACGCCGAAGGGCGGTGAAGTTAAGGCTAAGTATGATGAAAGGGTCCGGACTTATCTCGAAACGGAAGTTCCGCGCGTCTCTGGTTTCGTCTTATACGATGAAGTGAATCGCTACCAGATAGATCTTCCATGGGCCGAGGAGAGGGCAGGCAACTAACCGGACAACGGTTTTGTCTCGCCATGCCATGTGCCCCGTCCTTTCGCGAAGTTGCGAAAGAGTGGGGCTTTGTCCGGCCCAACTCTATCTTCCTCAATGCAAAAGAAGTCCAGTCACCGCAGCGCCCACCCCGGCGAGGCCCGAGACAATTCCGAGAAACCAAAAGAAACGCTTGCGCGAAAGCAGCGCCAGCGAAGAAATCACCAGCGCTATTTCCAGAAACACTTCGCCCAGGTCGAACCGGTCTGCTTTTCGCTGCGCGTGAGCGGACTCGGCCTCAAACTCCTTGGCCTTGTCCTCGATCTCCTCCTGCTCCTTCTTGTACCGCTCAGACTGTTTTTGATAGTCCGCCTGGACCTTGCCGGCTTGTGCCTTGTCCTTGAATTCCACCAGAGAAAGCAGGTCCATGCCCATTTCATAGTTATGCCTGCGAATGTTCACGGCCTGATAGTAGGACCACTGGTCGGTGGCCTGATTCTGCATCATCAGCTCTTCGGTATGCGACCGGTGGCCCATCAGGGAGACTACCGCGACCAGAACCGCGAGGATGGCCATGGTCACGGAAATTGGCGCAAGCGAGGGATTTTCGCGGCCGTGTTCCGCATTTTCCTGAAGTTCGCTTAGTTCGTCGGGCATGAGTCCTTCTTTCTTGAGCGTTGGGCTTGAATTGTGATCCTATTGGCCAAATTCGCAAACGCGCCGGGCGGATTCTAGTAGCGTAAGCTTCAGCTTGTGCGGTTTAGATCTACATATTAGAAAACCAAGACCAGACAAGCTGAAGCTTATCCTACTCCGCTGCCAGGCTTTCGCGGCAGGCGGCGATTGTCCGGTCGATATCCGCGTCGGTGTGCGCCGAGGAAACAAACGCGCCTCAAACTGCGATGGCGCAAGAAAAATCCCGCGCTCCAGCATGGCGCGGAAGAACACGGCGAAGCGCCGCGTATCGCATTTCTTCGCGTCGGCATAATTGCGGATCGGCTCGCCCGAAAAGAAAAGCGTGAGCAGCGAACCCACGCGCGCCGCCGTCGCAGCAACGCCGGTTTCCCGCAGCGCCGCGGCGATTCCGTCGCCCAGGCGTTTCGCGCGCGCATCGAGCGATTCGTAAAATCCGGGCGCTGCCAGCAATTCGAGTGACGCGATTCCCGCGCTCATCGCCAGCGGATTTCCCGACAGCGTTCCCGCCTGGTATACGGGACCGAGCGGCGCGACGCGGTCCATCAGGTCGCGGCGGCCTCCGTATGCGGCAACCGGCAATCCTCCGCCAATAATTTTCCCCAGCGTCGTCAGATCCGGCGAAATTCCAAACAGTAGTTTGCGCGCCGCCGTAGCACACGCGGAAGCCAGTGATCACTTCATCGAAAATCAGCAGCGCCCCGTGGCGAGTAGTCAAGTTCGCGAAGACTTTGAAGAAACCCGGGCTGCGGAGGAACCACGCCCATGTTGGCGGCAATGGGTTCGACGATCACGGCGGCAATTTTGCCCTGATGCTGCTCGAAACAGTTTTTCCACCGCCGCGGCATCGTTATATGGAGCATTGAGCGTCAACGCCGCCAGCGCCTGCGGCACGCCGGGGCACGCAGCAATTCCGAGCGTCGCGAGGCCCGAGCCCGCTTCGGAGAGAAAGCTGTCGGAGTGGCCGTGATAGCAGCCCTCGAATTTGATGATGAGGTCGCGGCCCGTGGCGGCGCGAGCCAGGCGCACCGCGCTCATCGTCGCCTCCGTGCCGGAACTGACGAACCTTACTTTTTCGCAGGACGGAAGCGCTGTGCGGATGCGCGACGGCAAGTTCCACTTCAAGTTCCGTGGGCATGCCGTAGCTCGTGCCGCGTCGAGCCTGATCGGTGATGGCCTGCACGACTTTCGGATGCGCGTGACCCAGAATCAGCGCGCCCCAGGAACAGACGTAGTCGATATATTCATTTCCGTCGGCGTCCCACAGGCGCGCGCCAGCCGCGTGATCGACGATGATCGGATCGCCGCCCACCGCGCGAAATGCGCGCACAGGGCTGTTCACTCCGCCGACGAGCACTTCGGTCGCGCGCTCGAAAATATCCTGCGAGTGCGGGCGTTCCATTTTGACTATTTTGGGTGAGCTCATCGTTTTCCGTGGACAGAAAGCTTCGATTTATGAATTCTTTAGCCAGCGCGCCGCATCCTTCGCATGATAGGTGAGCACGATGCTGGCGCCGGCGCGATGAATTCCGGTCAGAATTTCGAGCGCGATCCGCTTTTCCTCGATCCAACCGTTGGCGGCAGCGGCCTTCACCATCGCGTATTCTCCGCTGACGTTGTACGCGCCGACGGGCACGGTGAATGTCTCGCTCACGCGATGAATGATGTCGAGATACGCCAGCGCGGGCTTCACCATCACCATGTCGGCGCCCTCCGCAAGGTCGAGTTCGACTTCGCGAATCGCTTCCCGCGCGTTCGACGGATCCATCTGATAGCCGCGCCGGTCGCCGAATTGCGGCGCGGACTCCGCCGCTTCGCGAAACGGCCCGTAGAAATCCGGAACAATATTTCGCCGCGTAGCTCATGATGGCAATGTCTTCAAACCCGGCGCCGTCGAGCGCTTTGCGAATTGCGCCGACTCGCCCATCCATCATGTCCGAGGGCGCGACGATATCCGCTCCGGCGCGCGCGTGGGAAAGCGCTTCCGCGGCCAGCAATTCCAGCGTCGGATCGTTCTTCACTTCCCCGTTTTCGACGATGCCGCAATGCCCGTGGTCGGTGTATTCGCATAAACACACGTCGGTCATGACCAGCAAGTTCAGATTGGCCTTGCGAACCGCTTCGACGGCGCGCTGCACGACGCCGTCCGCGGCGTAGGCCTCGCTGCCGCGCGGGTCTTTCTTCTCCGGGATTCCAAACAAGATAATTCCCGGAATCCCGAGTTGCTCGACTTCGCGGCATTCCTCGACCAACATGTCCGACCGATTGCTGCGCGACGCCGGGCATCGAGCCGATCGGATTGCGCACGTTCGTTGCCGGGGCAGACAAACATCGGATACAAAGAAGCCATGCGTCGAAAGGCGCGTTTCGCGGGCCAGCGAACGGATGGCTTCGCTGCGCCGCAGACGGCGCGGCCGCGTTACGGGAAAACTCATGAGGACCTCGCTTCGGATATGTGCAGGCGTTGAAAAATGCTTCACGATCGCCGGCAGCCATCGATTCCGCCGTGGCCTCGGCAGCCTGGATCGCTACGGGCAATCCGGCTTTGCCGCAAGGCCGCTGCCGTTACCGGACCTACGGCGGCGAGCGCCGCGTTCGCTCCCAGCACGCGAAAGAACATCAGCGCCGAGTTCGCCGCGCAGATTTTCCACGGCGGACGGACTAAAGAACGATACAACATCCACGCGCGCCTTCGCGCACTGCGTCGAAGACTCCGGGTTCAGCCGCGCCGACCCCGCCGGTATGATACGCCACAACTTCCGTAACCTGCGGCCCCCTGCCTTGCGAGCGCATCGCGGCAAGTCGCGCCCGGCGCGTTCGCTGCGCGGCAACAGGACTCGCTTGTCCGCAAGCGAGGCGCTCAATTCCCGGGCCAGCGCGGTTCCCAGAAACTCCTTCGCGACATAGTCAATCATGAATCCCTCGGCTGCCGCTGCGCTGGCCGTCGCCGGCCCGACCGCTGCGCAACGCGGCTTCTGGCTTTTCGCCCGACGCAACGCCGAGTTTGCGGCAGCCGGCCCGCAAAAAACCGAACCGCGTTCGCGCTTGTGAACAAAATCCAGTCGAACGAGTCGAGAGAGCGGATCGCGCGGTCCAGTTCGGTTGTATCGGCAGGCTCGGAAAAACTGACTGCCGGAAGCAACAGGACGGTTGCCCCCAGATTTTCCAGCCGATCCTTCAAATCGCGCGCCTGCTCGATCGCGCGCGTGACCACGATACGCTTCCGGCCAATGGCTTGCGCCGCGTTCATGCGCGAGTCCCGCGGCTTTCACGCGCGAGCAGCGCGGCCGCGCCTCTTTCGCGCAACGTTTGCGCGACTCTCCGCGCCGATCTGCTCTCGGCTTCCTTCGGGCGCGCCCGAAGCCTTCTTCCCACATGCGTTGCGCGCCATCGGGAGAGAGCACCGCGACGTCAAGCACCAGCTTTCCGCCCTCGACCCGGCCCCACGCCCCGATGGAAACCTGGCAGCCGCCTTCCAGGCCCGCGAGCGCGGCGCGTTCTGCTTCCACGCCGGCGCGCGTTTCCGCATCATTCAATTGACGCGAGAATCTCGCAGGGTTTCGCTGTCCTCCGGCGCGCGCTTCGATCCCGATCGCTCCCTGGCCCGCCGCAGGAAGACAAACTATCCGGCGGCAGCACTTGGGTAATGTTCTGCGCTCAAGCCCAGGCGATCGAGGCCCGCCTTGGCCAGAACGATAGCGTCGTAATCCCCGCGCTTCAGTTTTTCGATTCGAGTATCCACATTGCCGCGAAGTTCGAGCATCCGCAGATCGCTTCGCGCATGGAGCAACTGCGACTGCCGGCGCAGGCTGCTCGTACCGACTCGCGCCCCTGCGGGCAATTTCTCGAGCGTAAGTCCCCGCGGTGGAAAGCAGCGCGTCGCGCACATCCTCGCCGCTTGCAAACCGCGGCAATCGTCAAACCGCCGGGAATCTCCGTCGGCACATCCTTCATGCTGTGCACGGCCAGAGTCGACGCGTCGCTCGAGCAAAGCATCTTCCAGTTCCTTGATGAACACTCCCTTGGTGCCGCATTTCGCTGAAGCTGGTCTGCTGGAATTTGTCGCCGGAAGTCTTGATGATCACAAGTTCCGTCTCGACGTCCCGCGGCACGCTGCAACTCTGCCGCGATGCTCTTCGCCTGCCACAGAGCGAGCGCGCTGCCGCTGGTCCCGATTCGCAGCGGCTTCAAGGCTTCTCCCGGTCGAGGCGAAACAGGTCGCGCAAGGCTTCGAGGTTCTGAATCTTGCGGCGCAGATCCGGAATGCCGCGCAGTCGCTCGGCGGGATCCAAAACCACACGGTCGAGAAATTCCTTGAGCAAATCGGCGACTTGCGCGCGGTCCTGTTCGGAAAGTTGCGGCATCGCCGCCAGACGTTCGCGCAAAAACGCCTCGCGCTCGGCAGCAAGCTTAGCGCGGAGGTCCCCGAGAACCGCGCCAGTGGCCACCCCGGCCTGCCAGTGCGAGAACTTTCTCGATTTGCTCCTCGATGATCGATTCCGCGCGCGGAATTTCGGCCTCGCGCGCTTTTTTATTTTGCTCGACGATTTCGCGTCAGGTCATCGATGTTGTAGAGATAGGTGTTGTAGAGCTCGGCCGCATCAGCCGCGACGTTGCGCGGGACTCCCAGGTCAATCAGCAGCAACGCGCGATTGCCTCGCGCCGCCATGGCACGCTCGATCATCGCGCGCGTCAGGATCGGTTCGTTGCTTGACACCGAAGTCACGATCAGGTCCGGCCACTCGAGCGCCGCGGACATGTTTTCCCACGGGACCACTTCCCCGCCAAATCGTGCCGCCAGGTCCACCGCGTGCTCCGGCGTGCGGTTCAGCACGCGCAGCTGTTTGATGCCGCGGTCGACCAGATGCCGCACGACTTGCTCGCTGGTTGCGCCGGCGCCGACGATCAAGGCGCGGTGATTATTCAGCTTGCCGAAGATGCGCTCCGCAAGTTTTACGCCCGCAAAGGCCACCGAAACTGGCCGCGTCGCCGATCTCCGTCTCCGAACGCACGCGCTTGCCCACTTCGAGCGCCCCTTGGAACATGCGGTTGAGCACAGGGCCCGTTTCGCCGTGGTCGAGCGCGATGCGATATGCGTCGCGCACCTGGCCGAGAATTTCCGCTTCGCCCAGCAGCATGGAGTCGAGCCCTGCCGCGACGCGAAAAAGATGGCGCACGGCGTGGCTGTCCCGGTGGCGGTAGAGCGACCCATTCAATTCATTGGGAGACATTTTGTGGAACGATGCCAGGAACAATTCCACGGCGCCCGGCGCCGTCGGTGGATAGTTCGCGGGGGACGCCGTAGAGTTCGCTGCGGTTGCAGGTCGATAGCACCAGCGTTTCTTCGAGAATCCCGCGCGAGCGCAATTGTTCCGCGGCTTCGCGGGCCTGCTCCGCGCTAAATGCCACGCGTTCGCGCAGCGCAACGGTGGCTGTGCGGTGATTCAGTCCAATGAGAACAATTTCCATTTACCAGACGCCCGCCTGACTTCCCTGAATTCCTGCGCTTACACCCACTCAGAAGTAGCGATGGAAATGCGAAAGATACCGGTTCACGATACTGTAACTGAAAATCACGAACATGAAATTGACAATGCAAAGCCCCGACGCGCGCGCCCCGCGCCATGCAGCAGTTCGGGCCAGCAGCGTATACCCGAGATAAACCGCCAGAATCAGAAACGTGACGATTACTTTGGGATCGCCATCCCAATAGCGGCCCTGCAGCCGATGCGCCCAGATCAATCCAGCCGTCATGCCCGCGGCGAGTGATCCGCACCCAATCAGAACACTGCTGCGCGTCATTCGCTCAAGAACATCGAGCGCGGGAAAGCGCCAGCCAACGATTCCCAGCTTGTGCCCGCGCAGTCGTTGATTCTGAATGAGAAAAATCACGCTCAACACAAAGGAAATCGCAAAGGCGGAATACGCCAGGATGTTCAGCGTGACGTGAAATGCGAATAGCGGCCCTTGCGCAGGAGGCGCTTTGATCGGCCGGGCCTCGGTCCCGTGCGCGATGAGAAACACAATCAGCACGATCGGCAACACAAATGGTCCGACAGCACGGCGGCGGTGGATCGCTTCCAGACATAAATACGTCGCGGCAAGCAGCCAGGCAAACAGCGACAACGAACCGAAAAGATCGTCATACGGCACGGCGTGAATCAGGCGCGAGCGGTCCAGCAGCGCCAGGTAATGAAGGACCAGCCCGACGACCAGGCATGCAGTCGCGCCAATGCCCACCGCGCGTGAGGGTTCGCGCAGATTCCAGATATAGAGCGCCAGGCTGGCCGCGTAAAAGAAAAGCGTCGCAAGTACGTAAGGGTTGGTCATCCGATTCAATTCAAACTATTTGTGCTTTCTTCGCATTTCTCTGCGGCCTCGGTGGTCTCTGTGTTAAATCTTTGCATTCTCTTCGCCTAAACCAAAAAGCTTTCAACACAGAGGGCACAGAGAACACAGAGAAAAACGAAGGGCCTGCGAGGTCAAGTATATCTGTAACCTGAGCCTTACGACCTGCGACCTGCTTCTTCCAGTGCATTATAGCCAATTCCTGAACCCGAAAGCACGCAGTCACGTGATCCCTCCTGCCGATGCAGGTAACGCAGGGTTTTGCTATGATGGGTGTGTCGGCTGACCACTTATGGCTCAATTGGCTCAATCCGTGGATCGTAAGGCGCTCTTCCTGCGGGCCTGCCGCTGCGAACCTGTGGAGCGTGTGCCGGTTTGGATCATGCGCCAGGCCGGGCGTTACTTGCCCGAATTCCGAGCCGTGCGCCAGAAGCACAATTTCCTTGAGGTTTGCAGGACTCCAGAGCTCGCCATGGAGGTTTCGCTGCAGCCCCAGCGTATCATTGGCGTGGACGCAGTCATTGTGTTTTCGGATATTTTGATACCTGCGTGGGCCATGGGCTTGCCTTTCGAATTGACCGATAAGGGTCCAGTGATCGAATCGCCTCTTCGAACCGCCGCGCAAGTTCACGAACTCGCGTCGTTTGACCCCGAGCAAGAAACGGGCTTTTTGATGGAAACGATTCGCGGGCTCACCCGGGAACTCGGTCCAAACATTCCGGTGTTGGGATTCGCTGCCGCGCCGTGGACGCTGGCGTGTTACATGATCGAAGGTCACAGCAAAGATGGGTTTCCCGCAGCCAAGACTATGCTCTATTCTGACCCGGATTTATTCCGTTCGTTGCTGCAGCGCATCGCGCGTGCCACGGCGACGTACCTGCGCGCGCAAATTGCAGCGGGCGCTTCGGCGGTCCAGCTCTTCGATACCTGGGTGGGAGAATTGACTCTCGATCAATATCGCGAGTTCGAGTTGCCCGCCACGCAGCTCTTGATCGAAGAAATTGGCGCAGGGGATACGCCGGTCATCCTGTACTCGAAGGCTTCGAGTCATTTGCTTGCTGCCGCGGCTGAATCGGGCGCGAATGTTCTGAGCGTTGATTGGCGGGTGGACCTGGCAACTGTGCGGGAACAGGTCGGACCGCGCATCGCGCTGCAAGGGAACGTCGATCCGTGCGTCCTGCTCGGCCCGGAAGAGGGCGTGCGCCGGGCTGCGCGCGAGGCCGTCGAGAACACTGGCGGCGTGGGCCACATTTTGAATCTCGGCCACGGAATTCTGCCGCAGACGCCGGTGGAAAACGCGCGCGCGTTTGTTCAGGCCGGCCAGAGCGCTCCGGTGGCTGCGAGTGTGCGTATCGAAGGGGCGCGGTAGAAGCGGGTGCGGGCTGCACTTGCAGCCCGCATAAATATATTATGACCGAGTCAAACGTCCATCTGCAGCTCAACCGGGAACGCTTTGAAATCTCTGAAGCGTTTCTCGCGAAATACAATCGTCCGGGGCCCCGCTACACCAGCTACCCCACCGCGCCGGTATGGCAGGAAGATTTTGGGCCTGACGATCTCGAGCAATACTACGCCACTGCCAACGCCGCGCAATCGCCTGTATCGCTGTACATGCATCTGCCCTTCTGCGAAAGCCTGTGCCTGTTCTGCGCTTGCAACGTGGTGATCACCAAGGATCACAGCGTCGCGCCGCCGTATATCGAGACGCTCGAACGGGAAATCGAGCACGTCAGCAAGTTCGTCTCCCGCGACCGTCCGGTAGTGCAATTTCACTGGGGCGGCGGCACGCCAACGTATTTGACGCCCGCGCAGATGGAGCAGCTGTTTCTCTTCACGGCGGAACGTTTCACCTTCGCGCCTGACGCGGAAATCGGCATCGAGATCGACCCGCGCGTCACCACCACGGCACATCTCGAAACGCTGCGGAAGCTGGGCTTCAATCGCCTGAGCATGGGCATCCAGGATTTCCATCCCGAGGTCCAGGAAGCGATTCATCGCATCCAGCCGTTTGAAATGACGCGCGATCTGATCGAGACCGCACGGGAACTCGGGTTTGACAGTATCAATGTGGATTTAATTTATGGACTTCCTTTGCAGACGGCCGAGCGGTTTTCCCACACGGTCGAGCAGGTGATCACGCTGGTGCCGGACCGCATCGCCATGTTCAGCTACGCGCATGTCCCCTGGCTGCGCAAGCAACAGGGCGCTCTGGCCACGCGGCTCCCGGAAGGCATGGAAAAATTTCACATTTTCCGCGCGGGACTGGAACATTTTCTAACCGCCGGGTACCAATATATCGGGATGGATCATTTCGCGCAGCCCAATGACGAGCTGGCCGTGGCGCAGCGCGAGCGCACCTTGCACCGCAACTTCCAGGGC
Source organism: Terriglobia bacterium (assembly GCA_963705015.1). Lineage (GTDB taxonomy): Bacteria > Acidobacteriota > Terriglobia > Acidiferrales > UBA7541 > Palsa-360. The sequence goes on along the minus strand of CAVPIN010000002.1, from coordinate 203,718 downwards.
TACACGACGAAGGCAGGCGCGGATCTGTATGGCATGGGCGTGAGCGCGATCAGCGGCATTGGTTCCTGCTACGCGCAAAACGACCGCGTGGTTGAGCCTTATCGCGAACGCATCGAGCGCCGCGGCATCGCCACCATGCGCGGTTACCGATTGACAGGCGAAGATCTGCTGCGCCGCACAGTCATCAACCGCATCCTGTGCCATGGCGTCCTCCACAAATCAGAAATCGATCAGGAATTTGGCATCGATTTCGATACGACCTTTGCTCCGGAAATCGAGCGCCTCGCCCCGTTTGTTTCCGACGGTCTGCTGGAACTTGACGGCGACACCATCCGTACGACGATGCTCGGACGGATTTTCATTCGGAACATCGCCATGGTCTTCGACCCCTATCTTGAAAAGCAGAAGCTCGAAAGCCGCCAGCTTTTTTCGAAGACACTCTGACAGACCGATCGAGGAATCATGCCCATCCCGCCGCTGACTCCGTTTCCCGTTGTGGTGATTGGCGGAGGGATTTCCGGTCTTGCGTGCGCTTATCGCCTGCAACAGGCGGGAATCCCGGCACGCGTCCTCGAGGCCGGAACGCGCCCCGGCGGGCTGATTGCAACAAAGGAAAAAGACGGATTCAGATTTGAGCTTGGCCCGCAGAGCTTTCTTTCCACACTGCCGCTGCTTCAGCTCATTGACGCGCTTGGGCTGAAGAATGAACTCCTATATGCCGATCCGAAAGCGCCGCGTTACATTCTCTCGGGTGGACGGCTCGTCGCGGCACCGCTTGCTCCTCCCTCGCTGCTGACGACGAAACTCCTCGGAGCGGGCACGAAATGGCGCATCTTCACGGAAATGCTTCACCGGACCCAGCCTCCCGCGGAGGATGAATCGGTCGCGTCGTTTGTGCGGCGCAAGTTCGGCGCTGAGCTTCTCAATCAACTGGTTGCACCGTTTGTGTCAGGCATTTATGCGGGCGATCCCGAACGATTGGGTGTGCGCGCCGCGTTTCCCATGCTGCGCGAGTTCGAGGCCAAGTACGGAAGCGTTCTGCGCGGGGCAATGAAATCGCGGCCGCCGAAGGGGACGCCGCGCGCTGGACTGTGCTCGTTTCGCGAAGGAATGGAGACTCTGCCGCGGGCGCTCGGGGAACGGCTGGGCGAATTGTTTATCACGGAAACAAGCGTTTTGGCGCTGCGCCATGCCAAAGGGAATGGAAACCCGTGGTTTGAAATGGACGTCAAGCGCCGCGACCAATACGAAACCCTGTCGGCAAGCGCTGTCATCGTGGCAACGCCGACTGGGACTTCCTCCCAAATCTTGAACGGCCTTTCGGATCAATTTCCGCCCGTACTTGCACGCATCGAATACGCGCCTGTGGCCGTGGTCGCCGCAGGCTATCGCCGCGAGCAGATCCAGCATGTTGGCGAAGGATTCGGATTCCTGGTGCCCCGCAGCGAAGGATTGCGCGTTCTCGGCACGGTGTGGAATTCGTCGCTCTTCCCCGGACGCGCCCCCGACGGAATGGCTTGCTTCACCAGTTTTGCCGGCGGAGCCACTGATCCAGAATTGTGCAAATTAAGCGATGAAGAAATCGCGGAAATCATATGCGGCGAAGTCGGCCGCGTCCTCCGGATCGCGGGGAAACCCGTATCCACTCTCGTCCATCGCTACGCCCGCGCCCTGCCTCAATACAACCTGGGCCATACCGATATTATTTCAGCTCTCGCAACGCTCACTTCCAGCGTCCCAGGACTTTTTCTGGCCGGAAATTACCTGTCCGGCCCATCGATAGGCGCGTGCGTCGAGCAGGCGATTCAGACCGCCGAGGCCGTGCGCCTCCATCTGGCGTCAAATGGCGTCGCGGGAGCGGGAGCCGTCGCGCACGCGTGACCGAATCACAGAACCCCTAATTCCGTCGAGGTCGTCCCGCGTAGTAAGATGACTCCGTTTCGTTATGCGCCCGGCCTCATCCAAATGGCCCGTTCCACCGTACTTGAATTAGGAACGGAAAAGGAATGCAATTTTGCTGCTGGCGGTCGTTCAACCCTGGCCGGAAGGCAATCAGCCCACGGATGCGGCGCTGATGGACCGCATTCTCCAACGCGACTCGAGCGCTCTCGAAGCGCTGTACGACCGCTACGGCAGGCCCGTGTATTCACTCGTTCTCCGCATCTCGCAGCAACCCGCTTCCGCCGAGGAAATCGTGCAGGACGTGTTTCTGCAACTTTGGCGCAGCGCCGATCGCTTTGAAAGTTCGCGCGGGCCTCTCGAGCCCTGGCTGTTCACCATGGCCCGAAATCGCGCCCTTGATTTTCTGCGGTTAAAGCGAGAAAAACAAAGACGCCGTGAAGATTCCGCCGACTCCGACGTCCCGTTTTCGGCCGTTGCCCGGCCGGATCTCGAGGGCGACATCGATCGATCCCGCCGGGCAGAAAAAGTGCGCGCCCTGATGAGTTCCCTGCCCGATGCGCAGCGCCGCGCGATTGAGCTGGCATATTTTGAAGGCAAGTCCCACAGCGAAATTTCCGCGGCCATGGGCGAGGCGCTCGGGACGGTAAAAAGCTGGATTCGCGGCGGCCTGCTGCGGCTTCGCGAATCGCTTGAGGAGGCAGGTTCGTGATGGACTGCGAACAACTCGCTCCGCTGTACGAAGAATACGCCCTCGGCGTCCTGGAGGGCGACGAGCGCGCGGAAATCGAGGCGCACCTGGCGCGCGCCTGTCCTCAGTGCACACGCGGCATCGCCAAGGCGCGCGGAGTAGTCGCCCGACTCGGGCAGACCGCACCGGACGCGCAACCACCGGCTGCGTTGCGCGGAAAAATTCTGGACGCGGCGAGTTCGTCGGCGGATGCAACGCGCAAGGTCACGACGTTTGAGAAGCCTTCACCCAAGCGCGCCATGTTTCCGATGTGGGCCTATGCCGCCGCGGCCGCGCTGGCACTCGTCACGGGATACACAATCCGCCAGATGGAAATGCAAACCACGCAACTCGCGGACCTCCGCAAGCAAATGAGACTCGCGACATTGCAAAGCCAGGCGCTCCAGAATCAACTGGAGCAGGGCCGCATGGTCGCCTCTGTGATGATGTCGCCCGATTCCATGCCGCTCAAGCTCATGCCCAGGGATAAGAATATGCCCATGGTGCATGCCTATTTGCATCCGCACATGGGCGTGGCCATCACCGCCGACCAGATGCCGTCGATGCCTCCTTCGCAAACATTACAGCTTTGGTTTGTGCCGAAGATCGGGAAGCCGATGAGCGTAGCGATCTTCCGTCCCGATGCGCAAGGTCAGATCGCTCTGGTGGCTCCCGTAAACATGCCGAGGAATGAGATTGCCGCGCTTGCCATCACGGAAGAACCCGCGATGGGCAGCCCGCAGCCTACGTCGGCGATTGCTTGGATGGCGCAGGTGAACTGAGGGCAGGCTGTCTTAGCACATGGCAGGGCGGCAACTCCGGAGAACCCGCGTGCAAAACAACCGATAAACTCCCAAGCGCCAATCCGGATAAATATCGACCTAGAGTTCGTCCACGAAGGCAAGGTCACGCCGCATCACATATTGCCCATAGCACTTCTCGCACACCCAACGATCTCCGCGGTCGCGGTATCCGATATCCCCTGCCTCAATATGAGCCTTACACAAGTTGCAATGCTCGTGATCCCATCCTGAGGAAATTAGCCGGGGCTCAGAACTGACTGGTCCAGCCTGATCGCCCGCTGGGTAATGTCGACTTTCACCTCCCTTCCCATGTAGGGGCTCCAGCTTGGTCCAGATCTTCACTTCGCGGCCTTCAACGATGGAGATGTCCTTTGCTTCATAGTCCACAGCGACAGCATCAGCTCCCTGAAATTGCTTCTTTTCCCAGCCCCATTCTGGGTCAAGAACCATCCACACATTAAAGGCCTGCCAGTAGGGGCGAAGATAGGCGAGCGTCTGCCCAATTACAGCTGGTTCTTCGTGTTCGTCACAGGTAAGCGTCGCTGCCTTAGTTTCCTTGTCCAGTGACTTTAGGCTCGCGCAAAGACATTCTTCCTTGCCGAACAAGAGCCAGAACCAATGCGGGTCAATTTCCTCGATCGTACGATCGAAACGGCCATCGAGTTCAAATCTCGTATATCCAGTGTCTGAGGTGGCGCCTCGCCTCACAGCAGAAACGATGAAGTGGGGAAAATCGTCAAGCGTCTTGGGTTTGCGCATATCCACTCTTACCGGGCTCGGGGTACACCCAGATCGAACGAACATTCATTATACGCGGGGTCGAGTTGCAGCGTACGGAACCACGATGCCGGGGCCAACGCCCGAGAAACTGTATCATCGAACGCTAGCCCCTACCCCATGCGCGCGCCGCGTCGCATTTTTATTTTCTATTCTTTGCGTGCACCGCAAGCCGAGCCGCACGGCGTTCTCCAGCCTCGCGGTAGCGGCGGCGCTCTTCGTGAGTCCCGGGAATCACCGGGGGAACCGGCAGCGGCTTTCCAAACTCATCGATGGCGACAAACGTTAAAAATGCCGTGGTCGTATGTTTCCGCTTGCCCGAAACGAAATCTTCCGAGAAAACTTCCACGCCCACTTCGATTGAACTATGAAACGCGCGATTCACCTGCGCTTCGAGGACGATGAGTTCGCCCAGGCGGACCGGGTTGAGAAAATCCAGATGATCCACCGATGCGGTAACCACCTGGAGATGGCAATGCCGGTGCGCGGCAATGGCTCCGGCGATGTCGATCATGTGCATGACGCGCCCGCCCAGGATGTTCCCGAGAAGGTTCGCGTCCTGCGGAAGGACGAGTTCCATCATCTCGGTGCGCGAGGCGTTGACGGGACGGCCGGGGAGTGACGCTTCTGGCTTGTTATTTCTTGGCTTGATGGATTTCTTCATGATTGGCTCCAATGCCCCGCGCAGTGCATCAATTCGCCCGCGGTCGGATTTTTGTAGGACAGGCACTCCTGCCTATCCGCTTTTGCCGTGGCAATTTTTCGCAGGACAGACAGGAGTGTCTGTCCTACCGAATAAATCAATCCACCGCCCGGCCCCCGCGTAAATTTGGCGTTCGGTCCCAGGGCGAATATACTATGCGTTCCACCATGACCCAACCACAGAAGAAAACGCGCCGCCAGATGCTTGAAGAATTCGTCGCCGCAAAGCCCAATGATGCGTTCGCCCGGTACGGCCTGGCCATGGAGTGCGCCAACGCAGGCGACTCCGCCGGGGCCGATGAGCATTTCAAGACCATCCTCGGAACGAACCCCGATTACGTCGCGGCATACTACCAGTACGGACAGTTCCTTGCCCGTACTGGGCGCACCGAAGAAGCCCGGTCCACCCTCACCACAGGTGTTGCCGTTGCCGAGCGCACCGGAAACGAGCACGCGCGGTCTGAGATGGCAACAGCACTGGCCGATCTGGGATAACGCATGGCACTTCTTGGAATGAAACGCAGAGAGCCAAGTGGATTTTGTGGCACGGGCTTCAGCCTGTGCGATTTTGGTTTTCCATCTTTCAAATCAAAGCGCACAGGCTGAAGCCCGTGCCTCTGGGAACCACCGGCCATTCTGCGGACATTCGGACTAATTCCTTTACCCACCGGCGTTTGGATCGCTCGTTACTATGCTGCGTCACTCGCCTCCAGTTTGCTTGCCCGCACGATTGCCGGGTGCTAGTTTCGAGGGAGCGTTTCTCCTTGCGGAGACTTGGAAACCATGGCCCTGAGCATCGACGATCTGCTGCGCCGCGCCGTTGAAACCAAGGCGTCGGACCTTCACTTAAAGGTGGGCAACCACCCCTGCCTGCGCATTGATGGGCTGCTCAACCCGCTTACCGACGTCACGCGCGTTACCCCCGAAGAAATGCTTTCCATGGCGTTCAGCATGATGACCAACCGCCAGAAGCAAAAATTCAAGGAAACCGCGGAACTCGATATGGCCTACGGCGTCGCTGGCCTGGGCCGTTTCCGCGTCAACGTCTTCCAACAACGCGGCAACGTCGGCATGGTGCTGCGCGTTATCCCTACCAAGATTCGCACCATCGAGGAACTCGCTCTGCCACGCGTCATCGAAACAATTTGCGAGGAGCAGCGCGGACTGATTCTCGTCACCGGGACCACCGGGTCCGGCAAATCCACAACGCTGGCGGCCATGATCGACCGCATCAACACCACGCGGGCCGATCACGTCATCACCATTGAAGATCCCATCGAATTCCTGCACCGGGACAAAAAAAGCTTTATCAACCAGCGCGAAGTAGAGGTGGATACAGCAAATTTCTCGACCGCTCTGCGCGCCGGGCTTCGCCAGGACCCTGACGTCATTCTGGTCGGAGAAATGCGCGACCTCGAAACCATCGCCACGGCTCTGCTGGCAGCCGAAACCGGCCACATGGTCTTTTCCACCTTGCATACCCTCGATGCGACAGAGACGATTCAGCGCATCATCGCGGTATTTCCGCCGCCCGAGCAAAAGCAAATTCGCCTGCAAATGGCCGCTACGCTCAAAGCGGTGATCAGCCAACGCCTGGTGCGCCGCGCCGATGACAAAGGCCGCGTTCCGGCTGTGGAAGTCATGATTGCAACCGGCTACATTCGCGATTGCATCATCAACCCGGATAAGACGCGCCTGATCCACGACGCCATCGCCGCGGGAACCAGCCAATACGGCATGCAGACGTTTGACCAATCGTTATTTGATCTCTTCTCGCGCGAGCTCATCACCTACGAAGAAGCTTTGGTGCGCGCATCGAACCCCGACGATTTCAAACTGCGCGTTCAGGGCATCCGTTCTGCCTCCGACTCCGCCCGCGAGGAGATGGAGCGCAGCATGACCGAGTTCGACCGCATCGGCAAACGCTAGACGCACAGGAAGCAAACAACTCACGGCGCTAATTTTCAGCTTTCATTCCCCCTTACCTCCTTGCCTCCTTGCCTCCTTGCCTCTATTCTTCTCTCATGCGTTCCTCTCCGCGAAAACTTTCAACTGAGACCGATCTCTACACTGCCGCGATAAATGGCCTCGCGCGACGGGCCTATTCAGTCTACGAAATGCGCGTCTATCTGGAACGCCGCGCCCAGGACAAAGAAGCAGTGCGGTCGATCCTCGACAAGCTAAAGCAAAACAATTATCTCGACGACGCGCGCTATGCGCGGCAATTTGTCCGCCTGCGCTCGGACATCCGCAAACAGGGAGCGTTCCGCATTGCGCGCGACCTCCGCGCGCGCGGCGTGCCCGACCGGCACATCGAAGCTGCCCTGGCGGAGCGCTCCGCCGAGTCCGATGACAATTCGCTGGTGCGCGCGCACCTGGCGCGCCGCCTCAAGTCTTTGCGCGGCCCGCTGGACGAGCGGCGCAAAGCTTCCCTCTACCGCAGCCTGATGCGAGCAGGCTTTTCCGCTGAAATCATCCGCCGCGAGTTGCGCTCGATGACGAATGTGTCTGTGGATGACCTGCGGGAAGGATCGCCCGAAGAAGCCTGATCCTCGTTTCCTGCGAGCTAAAGATTAGGAGTTTTCCAAGACAAATATGGATGTGACGATTGGCACAGCCACGCGAGGTGTTCTAGTAGCATAAGCTTCAGCTTGTGTGTTTTCCTGAACCATTGAAACCGTAAACAAAGCCGGATAAGAAAGCTGCGGAAAAAATTCAGTAATTCGTAGTTCTAAACAAAGCGAAGAATCCCTCTTGGATCAAAGAAAGGACTAAGAGAGATTCTTCGCGCAAAATCAGCGCTCAGAATGACGGTATTTCACCTTTTCTCGAGAACTGTCGAAGCCCGCGCTACCACGATCCCCAAGGATCGTAGTCATTCCGTCGCGCTAAGCCGCGTTTGCTCTCTGAGCTTCCCTGCCCCTGAGGCACACATAGATGGATCGCTTCTCGCGCGTCAACGTGATCTTATCCTCGCGCGCCAGCCAGCCGATGGCCCAGTCGAAAAGGGGCCCTTCGGCCTTCACTTCTTTCTTCAGTTTGGCCAGTGTCATTTCCCCGTTTACATCCAAGGAGTGCCAGATTGCTCCGGCCACCGCACCAATTTCTTCGTTCATTTCGGTTAACCCCTCCTCTCGCCAATTCGGTTTTCGAGTATCTCAATCGTAGTCGTTTGTCCGGAAGTCAATTCCAACTGACGCGTCCGGTTCCGAGGCTTGGAACGCCCGAGGTGTCGCGGCAGTTTCCGTTTCGTACCACTCTCCTCCATTAAAACGTAATGAGGCAGTTGTCCGCCCGCCAATGTTTCCAGGCGTTGGCGGAGAATTACCCCCACACCTTTCTGATAATCAATCGTGAAGGTTTGGCAGCATCGCGTGCACAGCCAGAAATGTTTTACGGAATGACTATTCGCGGGGAGAGCGCCTGGCCGGGGGATTTGCTGAAAGCGGTAAAACCGTCCCTGAGCGTAATCAAAATCAGACGAGCATTCAGGATGGGCGCATTTCAAATACATGGGTCCCGTGTCGCCCCCTTCCTGATGGATTCAGACACTCATCTAAAGAGCAAGATACGCTTCGGTACTGTCATCGTCAAACTCATTAAATCTATCGTGCGCATCGGGATGTGAGGGCCATTGGGTGTTTTTTCGAGGGGCGACGCTCACCATTCTTGGAATAGTCCATTGGTTGTCATTCTGAGCGAAGCGAAGAATCCCTCATGGATCAAAACACAAGACTAAGAGGGATTCTTCGCGCAAAACCGACGCTCAGAATGACGGTGTTTGGCCTTTTCAGTATGCTTTGAAGGCATCACCTATTCGATGGTGTCCCCGCGTTGCGGGTGCGTTCGCCCTCTGCCATAATGATTTTCCGGTGGAAATATCGTTATTGAGGAACTTCGGCGCGCGCTCCTCAAAGGACTAAAATGAGTTTGACAAAAACTATTGTTCACGTCTTGACGCGAGAGATCTTTCACGAGTCACGATTTACCAGTCACGAATCACGCCTTTTCTCCTCACAGAGGGCCCATTGCTGAGCGGCAACGAAATTCGCAACACATTTCTGAAATATTTCGGCGATCGCGGGCATCGCATCGTGCGCAGTTCGTCGCTGGTCCCGGTCAACGACCCTACGCTGCTGTTCACCAACGCCGGGATGAACCAGTTCAAGGACGTGTTCCTGGGCCTGGAGCAGCGCGAATACACGCGCGCCACGACGTCCCAGAAATGCGTGCGCGCGGGAGGCAAGCACAACGACCTTGAAAACGTCGGCTTCACCAACCGCCACCACACGTTCTTCGAGATGCTCGGAAATTTTTCCTTCGGCGATTATTTCAAGAAGGATGCTGTCGGATATGCCTGGGAACTGGTGACTTCGCCCCAGTGGTTTGCAATTCCCATCGATAAGCTCTACTTCACCGTGTTCGGCGGTGCGGAAATCGCGCCCGGAAAAGTCCTCGGCACTGACGAAGAAGCCCTGAACCTGTGGGTAAACGTAGGCGCGCCGAAAGACCGCGTGATTCCGGTTCCTGGCCTGAAAGAAAACTTCTGGGCCATGGGCGACACGGGTCCTTGCGGCCCGTGCAGCGAACTTCATTACGACATGGGCCCTGCCGCGTCCGATCAGGGGCACACGGACTGCAAATTCGGCTGCGAATGCGGGCGCTACGTCGAAATCTGGAATCTCGTTTTCATGCAATTCAACCGCGACGCTTCGGGCACGGTCGACGCCGCTGCCGAAGCCGTCGATCGATACGGGCGCGGGACTCGAACGCCTCGCAGCCGTCCTGCAAGGAAAAATCAGCAATTTCGATACGGATTTGTTTTTGCCGCTCATCGAGCGCGCGGCCGACCTGACGGGAACGCGTCCCGGAGCGTCAGCTCGAAGCGATGCTTCCCTGCGCATCATTGCTGATCATGCCCGCGCTTCGACCTTTCTGATTTCCGACGGTGTGACTCCATCCAACGAAGGCCGCGGCTACGTTCTGCGAAAGATTCTACGTAGAGGGATTCGTCATGGAAGATTGCTCGGCACGAACCGAACCGTTCATGGCCGAAATGTCTCGCGCCGTTCAAGCTGAGATGCGCGGCGCTTATCCCGAACTCGATGAGACCATTGATCGCGTCTCAAGGATAATATTCGCTGAAGAAACGCGATTCGCTCACACGATTGCCGTCGGGCTCAAGAGACTGGATGAAGATCTTGAGCAATCGTCCGAAGGTTTACGATGGCAGGAAGGCATTCAAACTCTACGATACGTACGGACTTCCTCTCGATTTCATCACAGATGCAGTTCGCGATCTCCATTTGTCGTTTGATGAACCTGGTTTCCAGCAAGCCATGGAAGAGCAGCGCACCCGCGCGCGCGCCTCCTGGAAAGGCGGGCACAAGGACGTCGCGAATCCGGTGTACGCGAAGCTCGCGGAAACCTATCGCACGGAGCCGGATTTTTATTTCGCCACGACGCAGAAAGATTGCCGCATCGAAGCCATCGTCACGAAAGAAGGCGCGGTGAATGAACTGCCGCCGGGCGCGGAAGGCGAAATCATTCTCGACCGCACTGTGTTTTATTCCGAATCCGGCGGACAAGTCTCCGACATCGGCACGCTCTGGAACAACGAGCACACGATGCACCTTGCCGACGTGCGCGGCGCATATTATCCCGTTGCTGGATTGATCGCGCACCGCATCATCGCGAAGGAAAAACTCGCGGTGGGCGATCGCGTCGCGGGAGACGCCGACGGCGCGCGGCGCGAGCACATCAAGCGCAATCATACGGCGACGCACCTGATGCACGCCGCGCTGCGAAATATTCTCGGCACGCACGTCAAGCAGGCCGGGTCGCTGGTCGAACCGGGACGCCTGCGCTTCGACTTTTCCCATTTCGCCGCGATTGATGCCGCCGAATTGCGCGACATCGAGCAGCAGGTGAACGATGAAATCCTGCTCAACTCCGAGATCGAAACCGACATCACCACGATTGACGACGCTCTCGCTTCCGGCGCGCTGGCTTTCTTCGGCGACCGCTATCCCGAACAGAACGTGCGCGTCGTGACCATCCCCGATCCCTCCGCGCCGCGCGGCTTCTACAGCAAGGAGCTTTGCGGAGGCACGCACGTGCGCCGCACCGGCGACATTGGCGTGTTCAAGATCGCCGTGGAGCAATCCGCCGCGGCCGGAGTGCGCCGCATCGAGGCCATCACGGGCGCCGCCGCGCTCGCCGACTACCAGCGTGCGCGGCAGATCCTGGGAGAAATCTCCGCACGCCTGGGCGTGAACGAAGACAACCTTGCCGCAGCCATCGAGCGCGCCGAACAGACGCAGCGCCAGCTCGAAAAGCAGCTCGAATCCGTGAAACGCAAGGGCGCGCTTTCGAAACTCGACGATTTGATCGCCCAGGCGCGCACGATCAAGGGCGTCAAAGTCATCTCCGCCGAAATCGAAGGCGTGGACCGCGAGACCATGCGCCAGCTCGTCGACAGCCTCCGCCAGAAGCTGGGTTCCGGCGTAGTCGTGCTGGGGACCGCCGATGACGGCAAAGTCGCCCTTCTGGCAGGGGTTACCAAGGACCTTACCTCTAAGTTGACATGCTGGCAAGATCATACAGGCAACAGCCAAGGAAGTCGGCGGGTCGGGCGGCGGAAGGCCCGATTTGGCCGAGGCTGGCGGAAAAGACACATCTGCCCTAAAAACTGCCCTCGGACCACGTATACCCCCTCATCGACCAGATTGCTATAATTTTGCGCCGTGCCAGGAACGTTCGGGGCGAAGCCTCTCCTTCTCCCTGTCGCGGTTATTTGTCTGTCTCACGAGTGCGGGCTCTATCTCGAACCTGCCTCGATGCAGGAAGCAGAATCGCACTGCCTTCCCAGAACAGTAACAGCTGTGGGCTCTAGCTCGAGCCCGCCGGAGAAATGACGCGCTCGCTATCCAAGACGGCTGGTATCCTGTTAGGAATGATGATCTTGTGCTCAGTTCCTGCACAGGCCCAGATCGTTTCCTATCTGGATTCCGGCGGCAAACGGGTCTTCATCAACGCGGAGCCCGCGCCCACCGTTCGGCAGGTAAAGGCATCGCTTGCCGGGCCCGGCTTCAACACCGGGATAGCGCCGCCCGCAACCCAAGTCTTGTCTCGCCGAGCCTCCCGCGATCTCGGCCGCAGCACTGGCCAACCGCGAGAAGATCGAAGTGATGATTCGCGAAGTTTCCGCTCGCTACCAGCGTGGACCCTGCTCTGGTTCGCGCGGTGATCGAGACCGAATCGAACTGGAATTCCACAGCCGTTTCCAGGAAGGGCGCGCTTGGGTTGATGCAACTGGTTCCGGGAACGGCACAGAGATCTGGGCGTAAACAACGCGTTTGACCCGAAGCAAAATCTCGACGGCGGAGTTCGCTATCTTCATACGCTGCTGGAGCGGTATAATGGCGATCTCGACAAGGCCCTGGCGGCTTATAACGCGGGCCCGGGCGCCGTGGATCGCGCCGGGGGAGTACCGCGGTATCGGGAAACGCGCGAATACGTTCAGAAAGTTACCGATTCCTACTTCCGGCCCGGCTCCGATCGGCTTCCCCATGCGTACGACGCACCACGTCCCATCTATCGCATGGTGAGCGACGACGGACGGGTCGTGTTTACGAATGAATGAGGCAGACCGTGCGGCAGCACGCCGCTAAAATCCGGCCAATCCTGCGCGTCCTCTTCGCGTCCCTGATAGTTTTGTCGCTTTTTTCCCGCCTGGCCGGAGCGGACAACAACGCCCCTGCGCGCCGTGAAGCGGCGAAGAGTCAATTCGACCGCGCGGAAAAGGATCGCGCAGGCGCTCGAGGCGCGGCCTGAAAATTCCCGCACTCTCAAGGATTACGCTTCCCTGGTCAGCGCCTACCGGCGCGTCTATCTGATCACGCCGCGCGCGCCGGAAGTTCCTGCGGCTCTCAATGAAGTCGCCGAGCTGTACCGCTCCATGGGCGATCTGTTCGACGCAAAGTATTACCAGCAGGCCATCGATTCCTATCAATTTTTGCTGCGCGAATATCCCACCACGCGGTACCGCGAGGATGCCATGCTCGCGATAGCTCGAATCGAACAGGATGATTTGCACGACGCCATCCTCGCGCAGAAGAGCTTTCGAGGAATTCCTGACGCTCCATCCCCATTCGCCTCATGCGGCGGAAGTTCGCGCGGCTCTCGACAAGCTGAATGCGGCGGATGCTCCGGCAAAACCGGCGCCCCAGCCCGTCGCCGCGAAAGATGCGGCTGGACGAGTTCCCCCAAAGACCGTTGCTGCCGATAAATCTGTCCCCGCAACCGATACGAGACCGGGATCACCCGGCGAAGTCCCCGCGGTCCGCGCGGGCGTCCCGCAGGTATCGCGCATCCGCACCTGGAACGCAGATACATATACGCGCATCGTGATCGACGTGGGTTCGCAAGTGAAATACCAGGCGGCCCGCATTTCCGGACCGGACCGCATCTACTTCGATATCGAAGGGGCCAAAATTTCCTCTGATCTGCTTCATAAGCCGATCGACGTGGTAGATGGCGGCTTCCTCAAGACCGTGCGCGTCGCGCAGAACCAGTCCGGCGTCGTGCGGGTCGTGCTGGAAGTGATCGCGTCAAGGACTATTCCGTATTCCTGCTGCCCGGACCCATACCGCCTGGTTGTGGATGTATATGGCACTTCCGATGCAGCGGAAAGAGCCGCGCTCGCGACGGCCCCGCCGCCGGGACCGACGACAGATGCTCCACCGGCGAAACCCGAAAAGCCCGTCAAAGGAGCAACGGCGGCAGCACTTCCCAAGATCGCTGATAAAACTCCGGCTAAGCCCGTACCTGTTCCTCCCGCAATCGCGGAGTCTGCACCGACTGAAACCAAGGCTGCGCCTTCGACTGGATCCGCGCAGGGTGCGGCAGACATCAGCGAAGAACTCCGCCAAGAATTCAACAAAAACTCGAGGCGAAGACTGCTCCGAACGCTCCCGCCAAAACAATTGTGGCAAAGGGAGATGACGCCGACACCGTCGGGCCTGCCGTGAAGCTGTCCGCGGCCAAGGTTCCAACACGAACCAGATGCAGCGCCCGTCGCGGTGCGGTCCGCTACCACGAAGAAATCCGGTGTGGCTGCAAAATCAGCGCACGATCAGGCAACGGAAATGGGCCCTGCGCCGACTCCCGAGCTGACTCGCGACGGACAGCATTCGCTGACCCGCGCTCTGGGCCTGAAGATTGGCCGCATCGTGATCGATCCAGGCCATGGCGGCCATGATACCGGCACGATCGGGCCAACGGGACTGATGGAAAAGGATTTGTGCCTTGATGTGTCGCTGCGGGTGGGCAAGCTCATCGAGCAGCGTTTGCCGGGCGCGGAAGTGGTGTACACCCGCGAGGACGACACGTTCATCCCGCTTGAGCAGCGGACGGAAATCGCCAACGAGGCGAAGGCCGACCTGTTCCTTTCCGTCCATGCCAATTCCAGCCAGGACCACAAGGCGCGCGGGATCGAAACGTATTATTTGAATTTCACCGGATCCAGTGACGCCATGGAAGTGGCTTCGCGCGAAAACGCCTTGTCGGAAAACTCGGTCCACGATTTGCAGGACATGGTCAGAAAATCGCACGCAACGAGAAAATCGAAGAGTCGCGCGATTTCGCAGGAATCATCCAGGATTCGCTAGCCAAGCGCATGGAGGGGATCAATCGCGGCGACCGCAACCGCGGCGTGCGCAAGGCTCCCTTCGTGGTCCTGATCGGCGCCGACATGCCTTCGGTCCTTGCGGAAATCTCCTTCATTTCCAATCCCGCGGACGAACAATGGCTGAAGAAACCCGAAAACCGCCAGCGCGTCGCGGACGGGCTTTACCACGGAATTGAAAGCTATCTCCAGAGCACCAACAGCCTCGCCAACAATCAGACGCCACCCCGCTCCCGGAAGCCATCGCAGGAATAGTGGCGCGATCCGGGAACTCGCAGTAAACTATTGGCGTCTAAGTTTAATTAGACGAGACATGAATCGATTCTGCGCGTCATTTGCATTGGCATTCTGTGCCTCGCGGCTTCAGCTTGTGCCCTGCCGGCGCGCAGAATATTCTTCCTTCTTCTTTCGCGGGATGGACCGCCTCGGCGCCTTCGGCAATCATTCCATCCGCTGCAGGACTCGATCAGCTTCTTCGGGCGCGGATGCGGCGTCTTCCGGGAATATATCGTGAAATCGATCGAGCAAAGGATCGTATACGCAAGGGACCACAGACCGCGTCGATCACCCTCTACCGTCTGCGCGACCCCAGTTCCGCCTACGGGGCTTATACATTTCTGCGGAACGATTCCCTTACGCCGTTACGAAGCTTGGGTCCTATGGCAGCGCCTCGCGCGACCGGGCGCTTCATTGTCGTCGGCGAAATGCTGCTGATGTCTCGACGTTACGCCGGGACAACGCGAACGCCCTTCGGATGCCGACTTGAAGCAGCTCGCCGATGCCCTGGACAAAGTCGCGGACCATACTCCGTATCCCATCGATCGGCGATCATCTGCCGGAGCAAGGGCGCGTGCCCGGTTCGGAACACTACGTCCTGGGGCCGCGCAGCCTGGCGCAGTATGTTCCGCTCGGGACCGATGACTGGATTGGATTCGATCACAGCGCGGAAGCGATCGTTGCCCGGTACCATCTGTCCGGCAAGGACGAGACTCTGCTCATCGCGTCCTATCCGACGCAGCAGATCGCGGCTGGAATTTTCGCGGAATGCTGCGGCGTTTTGTTTTCGATCCGCCGGGCGGTCGTGCCCGCGGGCCAGAACGCTCTGTTCGGCAAACGCGTGCAGTTCGATCGTGGCCGTCGTGGTGGGCGCTCCCTCGAAGCAAGCCGCGAACAAGTTGCTCGACCAGATCGGATATCGAGAGCCAAGTCACCTGGAATGAGCCGAAGCAAACCCTGACCGAACCCACTATCAACAGCATGATCGTCGGGGCGTTTCTGGGCACTGGCGCCGATCATGTTCTCGCCGTGGCGGCCGGAATCGGCTTTGGAGGAGTTCGAGTCCTGGTGAAAATTTTCCTTCCGAACAAGGTTTTTGACCGTG
This sequence comes from Terriglobia bacterium, assembly GCA_963705015.1. Classification (GTDB taxonomy): domain Bacteria; phylum Acidobacteriota; class Terriglobia; order Acidiferrales; family UBA7541; genus Palsa-360. The sequence goes on along the minus strand of CAVPIN010000002.1, from coordinate 187,738 downwards.
AAAAACAAATCGAGATTCTGCAGTTGGGAATATACAGCAAGCCGATCAAGGCAAAGGACTTCTACTAAAACCTTCAAGAACCTGTTGAAAACTGCCGGCTAGACTTCAATTCCTGACCTGATATATTTTACTAACACACTCATTCTAAATGACTTATAATCCACGCGGTTTCAAGTGTTTCTTCACTTGACTTTCGTATTTGGTGTCTTCTAGACTCAGCGCGAGGAAAAAGAGTTTCAGTGCCTTCCGCGCATCGGCACGGAACTATTCTCCCCTCTGAAAAGCCCGTTCGCTCCCGCGGACGGGCTTTCTATTTAAGTTGCGCAACCTTCAGGTTGTGCGATTTGGGAATTTTTCATTTACAAATCTAAGGCACACAGACTAACCCTTGTGTTACCAACGTAGGTTTATTAGGGGTGTGTCGGCGGCGCGGTGGTGGACCAGGAGTCCGGCGCCGGGGTCCACGAGCGGCGTGCGGTAATCACTCATGGTCAGGGACGATCAGCAGGGCCAGCCAGAAAAATGCCGCGACCACCACAACGCGCATCAGACCGCAGCTGTGCCGGAGGTGCATGAAGAACAGGACTACGAGCAACATTTTTGCAAAGGCGATGGCCAGTGCGGCCACCGTGTTGAACGGACCGAGATCGATGAACGCCACGCCGGTCGTCAACAACGTCAGGCCAATCAGGCTGGCAAAAACAAACACGTACGTCTTCACGGGCACAATTTGCTGTGACATCAGTAGCGTCCGCCAATCAAATAGAGCAACGGGAAACAGAAAAATCCAGACGATATCCACGAAATGCCAGTACAAGCCCACGACTTCCACGGGCGCAAAATAATGGGGCGTAAAGTTTCCCTTGCGCCCGCGAAGAACCAGCCAGAGCAACAATCCCATCCCGATGATCATGTGCACAGCGTGCAGCCCGGTCATGGCGAAGTAAAAGATGAAATAGAGCTCAGCATGTTCGACGCCTCCTGGAGCCAGGCGCGTGAGGACTGCGCCTTCCGGGGCCCAGTCGAGGCCGGGAACAATGTGCTCGACAAATTTTTGATTGTACTCGTATGCCTTCACGCCCAGGAAAATCGCCACCGAGAATCATCGTCAGGATCAGGAACCACACGAGCGCGCGGCGATTCCCCGTCTGCGCCGAGCGGACCGAAAGCGCCATCGTCAGGCTGCTGCCCAGCAGAACCACCGTGTTGATCGCGCCGAGCCGAATGTCCAGGATGTGGCTTCCGCCTTCAAACGCCGCAAAATACAGCCAGCGATAAATCGCGTAGGCGGCAAAGAGTCCGCCGAAAAACATGATTTCCGTCACCAGGAACACCCAGATCCCCAGCGTATCGGCGTCCTGCTGCTGTTCGAGGTCCTCGAACTGGTGCGCCAGGCCGGCATGCTCCGTGTGTGCGTCCACTTCAGTCACCGCTGGCCTCCTCTTCCGCGTAAGCGTAGGCCTCCTGGGTTACGACGGGGATTTCGGCGAAATTTTCCGTCGGCGGCGGCGAAGCAGTCTGCCACTCCAGGCCCGTGGCTCCCCACGGATTGGGCTCCGCGACAGGGCCATAACGCATCGACCAGATCAAGTAAATGAGCGGGATCAAATATCCCACGCCCAGGACGGTGGCTCCCGCCGAAGACATCACGTTGAGCACCTGAAATTCCGCGGGATAAAACGCATACCGGCGCGGCATCCCGAGATATCCGAGCAGAAATTGCGGGAAAAATGTGAGATTGAATCCGATAAAAATAATCGCAGCCGCAAGCGCGGCCCAGCCATTGGGATACTTTCGGCCGGAAATTTTAGGCCACCAGAAGTGAATGCCTCCGAGATATCCCATCACCGCGCCGCCCACCATGATGTAGTGAAAGTGCGCCACGATAAAATAGGTTCCGTTCAAATGCACGTCCGTCGCCAGCGAAGCGAGGAACAGCCCGGTCAGGCCTCCCATCGTAAACAGGCCGATGAAGCCCATGGCATAGAGCATGGGGGCTTCGTAGGAGATCGATCCTTTGTATAAGGTCGACGTCCAGTTGAACACTTTAATGGCCGAAGGAATCGCCACCAGGAAACTCAACATGGAAAAAATCAGTCCGGCGTAAACCGATTGTCCGGTGACGAACATGTGGTGTCCCCAGACCAGAAAGCCGAGCACAGCAATGGCGACGCTTGAAAACGCGACAACTTTATAGCCGAAAATGCGCTTTCTCGAGAAGCACGCGATGATCTCGCTGACCACTCCCATGGCCGGCAAGATCATGATGTATACGGCGGGGTGCGAATAGAACCAGAATAAATGCTGAAATAGCAGCGGATCGCCGCCGAGAGCAGGACTGAAAATTCCCACGTGAAATAAATGCTCGAGCGCCAGCAGGAAAATAGTGATCGCCAGCACGGGCGTGCCGAGCACCATGATGATGCTCGTGGCGTAAATGGACCACAGAAACAGCGGCATGCGGAACCACGTCAGGCCCGGCGCGCGCATTTTGTGAATCGTCACGATAAAGTTCAGGCCTGTGAGGATGGAGGAAAATCCGGTAATGAAAACGCCGATGGCCACCGCCGTGACCTGCGTATTCGAGTAGGTGCTGCTATAGGGAGTGTAGAACGTCCATCCGGTATCCACGCCGCCCGCAATCGCCGAGTACAGTGTGAACAACCCACCGACGATGTAGATGTACCAGCTCAATAGATTCAGTTTGGGGAAGGCCAGATCCCGGGCGCCGACCATCAGCGGCACCAGAAAATTTCCAAGAACCGCGGGAATCGAGGGGATCAGGAAAAAGAAAATCATGACCACGCCGTGCATGGTGAATAACTTGTTGTAGGTTTCCGGCTGCACCAGCGCGCCCTGCGGCTCCACCAGATGGATGCGCATCAGCACGGCGAATGATCCGCCGATGAGGAAGAAAAACGTAATGGAGACCAGATACAGCAGAGCGATGCGCTTGTGGTCCAGCGTAAACAGCCAGGACCTCCAGCCGTAGTCGGCATTGAGATAATTCCGCGGTGCGTGCACGCGAGGTTCCAGCGTGGCCGTGCTCATTGCTTCCCCTCTTCCTTTGGTTTCGCCTGCACCTTGCCCAGCAAGCGAATGTAGGCGATCAAGTCATTCATCTGCTCTTCCGTCAGCTGTCCCTGGAACGAAGGCATGATCGGCTTGATATCCCAAAACGATTTTTGCCCTGGGAAGCAGAATGGACTCGCGAATATAGGCATCGTCCGCCGTCACGGTCTGCCCGTTGGTAAGATGCACGGGCTGCCCGTATACGCCGAGCAGGGACGGCCCCGGCCCGGTGCCATCGGCCAGATGGCAGGTGCCGCAGCCGCTCTGCAGGAACATTTTTTGCCCGGCGGCTTCCATCGATTCTCCCTTGCACTCCTCCGGCCAGCCAGCGCTCGTATTGCGTCCGGCTCCATGACGATCACTGAACCGATCATTCCGGCGTGGAATGCGCCGCAATACTGCGCGCAAAAGAGGTGGAACGTTCCCAGCTTGGTCGGCTCAAACCAAAGCGTCGTGTAACGCCCCGGCAAAACGTCCTTTTTGACCCGAAAAGCCGGAACATAAAAATCGTGGATCACGTCTTCCGAGGTCATCGTCAACTTCACCGGGCGTCCCAGCGGCACGTGCAATTCGTTGATTTCGCGCTGCCCCTCCGGATGCTCGATCTTCCACATCCATTGTTTGCCGGTGACGAAGATTTCCATGGCGCCCGGCTGGCGGCTCCGCGTTCCGGAAATACAGGCTGGAACTCCAGACGAAAATCACCGCCACGATCAGCGTGGGGATGGCCGTCCACAGCACTTCCAGCGGAAGCGATCCTTCGATCGCCTTGGGGCGCTCGTCCGGCGAGCGCCGCCGGTACTTGATCATGAAATAAAAAATGATCAGGAAAATCAAGGCCGTGAAAAACAAGGTGACGGCAGTGATGAAAAAATGCAGATTGTCCACCGACCGTGCGATCGTGGAAGCCTGCTCGGGCTGAAAAGGTAAACCTTGCATCAATCGTCTTCAGATCCTCAATGCGCTGCTCTTCACACCTGCACCAGCCGGAGGAACGCCGGCGGCGTTTGCGGTCACGGCGAAACATCATCAACATGAATATTCCCAGCACCAACACCGTCAAGCCGCCCGCCGCGCGCACCACGTTCATCACCACCAGGCCATATTTCCCGGTCGTCGGATCGTATTGGTAGCAGTACAGCAACGCCTGATCGGTGGGTGTGCCGATCTTTCCCTCCGACGCCTCGACCAGTCCGAGGCGCACATCCCGCGCCGGATATTGCACGCCATAAAAGTAGCGGTCGATGCGGCCATCGGGAGTGAGCACCATGATCGCCGCGGCATGCGCGTACTGGCGGCTCGCGGAATCATAGGCGTAATGAAAACCGACCGCCTGCGTCAGTGCGTCGATAGACTGCTGCTCGCCGGTCAGGAAGTGCCAGTTCTCCGCGGCTCCGGCCCGGCCGTACTGGCCGGCATAGACATCTCGTTTTGCTTTCGCCAGCGCAGGAGTATCTTTCGGCTCGAAGCTCACGGTCACCGCGTCGAAATCCTTGCCCAGATCGAGAGAGATGGACCTCATGGTCCGTAATTCGCCGTTGAGGACTTCGGTGCACAGCGCGGGGCAATCGAAATAAACCAGCGAAAGCACGATGGGTTTCTTTCCAAAATAATCGCCCAGGCGCACGGATTTTCCGGACTCGTCGCGAAACACCAGGTCCGGCAGGAATCTGCTCGTTCAGGTTTTGCGCAATGCTGACTTCGCGCAGGATCGGTGGCGTGGTCGCCTGCTGCGCCCGCGATGGAAGCGCGCTCATCAGGAGCGCCAGCAGCGCACACTAGCAGAATGGTTTTGCTGGTCATGGTTTCTTGCTCCCTTGCGGCGCCGGCTTTTTCGCATCCTTGGACGGCGCTTGCCGGCGCTCGCTTGCGGCGCGCTGGCATCCTGCACCGGCAAACCTTTTTGGAGCAGCAAATCCATCGCGCGTTCGATGGGGACGCGCACGATCCCGGCTGCCGCGGTTTTCCCAGGCATAGGTTTCGAGAGACTGTTCCTGCTGCTCGCGGTACTTCAGCCAATCCTCCCGCGGATTCACCTGCAACTGAGGCCCCAGCGGCAATTGCCGCGTACTCAGCGAACGGAGAAACGTGAGCCGGATCCGGCCTGCTTGCTTCGAAAAATACCGGAACAGTCCCCAGCGACAGGACTGCGCAAACCACAAGCAACACGCCCAGAAACACCAGGAAATTGAACACGCCGCGCACATTCGCGTCGCGCGTTTCGTAGCCCGGAGAAGCCGCGGAAGTGCTGTGCGATTTATCCATGCTCGGCGGCATGTTCGGCCACTCCTTCCATGCGCGGGTCGTGGACCGGCAGAATCGGCATGCGCTGCAACTGCCAGATAAAATACGCAAACCAGATTCCGCCGAAGCCAAGCGGAAGCACCACGTTCATCCACGTCAGGCGGGCGTTGCCCCCGCCAAACGCGGGCAGAACCATCCAGTACATATCCACCAGGCGCATCAACAAGACCAGCACCGCCACGATCAACAGCGAGCGCGTCCTGCGCTTCACGTGGCGGAACAAGAGCAGAAAAAACGGCAGGGCGAAATTCAGAAACACCAGAAGCAATCCGACGCGCCCCCAGGCGCCTTGCATCCTGCGGATGATACCAGGGAATTTCTTCAGAAAGATTTCCGCCCCAGATAATCAGGAACTGCGAGAATTCCATATACGCCCAGAGCATCACGAACGTCAGCAGAAAGCTGCCCAGGTCCTGAAATGCGAAGGCGTGACAATGCGCGACAAAGGCTCGCGGTCGGAGAGCCAGATCAACATGTGATGGCAAACGCCATGGCCGCCAGCGCCTGGCCCACCATGAACAGCATCCCATAAATTGTCGAATACCAGCGCGGCTCGATGGACATCACCCAATCGATCGAAGCGAACGTGACGGTAAATCCGTACATCACCAGTCCGATGCCGCTCAACCCTTCCATGCGCATCCACAGCGACGATACCGCCGCCGCCGCATCCTCGATCCGGGACCATTTGTTCAGCAGATACGCGAGCAGAAACCAGCACAGGAAATAGAAGACCATTCGCGCCGCAAAAAATTGCGGATTCAGATACAAGTGCTTGGCAGAGAATGACCGGGTCGGTCTGACCGGGCTGCGACCAGATGTAGAGCGTCTTCATGCCCGCCAGCAGCGGCAGCGCCGCCACAGCCATCAGCGGAAGCGTGCGGCTGCCAGCCTCCAGGATTCGCCGGATGACCAGCGCCCAATTCCCTCCCGTCAGATGCTGCACCATCAAGAGCGCCAGGCAACCGAGCGTAATCCCCAGCCAGAACAAAAACGCGACCAGATAGGACCGGAAAAACTCGGCCTTATCGGCCCACCCGGCCGCGATGCAAACGGCGACCAGGATTCCGCCCAATCGAGGCCGATCGTGCATGGGCAGGCGTTCCAGCTTCAACGTGTTGTTTCCGGTTTCGCTCATCGCTTGACTCCGCCCTGCAATTTTTTTCGCTCCGCTTCCGGCACGTCGTTGATGGGAACCTGCCGGCTGAACTGCAGCGCACGAATATAAGCGATGATGGCCCAGCGGTCGCGCGGCGGCACGCGATAGCCGTAGGGGTACATCACGCCAAGCCCGTTCGTGATCACTTCGAAAAAATGTCCCACCGGCGCCGTGCGCAACCGATCCTCGTGAAACGACGGCGGGTGGCGGAAACCGCGCTGCACGATCATGCCGTCCCCGTCACCGGCGAAACCGTGACACGGCGTGCAATAAATATTGAATCGCTCGCGGCCGCGCTCCATGACTTCCTTGCGTGATCGGGAACGGGAAAGCTTCCGCAGGCTGCGCCATTTACTTTTCCCGTGTATAGCAATTCCTGCGGGCCCAGGGTCAATTCCCCGCGAGGAACAGTCCCTGCGACCGGCAGGCGCGCGGATTGACCGTCCTCGAAAAAATCGGTCGGGTCGATATGGGTTGTAGCGCGGCTGCACGTGCATGTCCTGGCGGCATCCAGCGCACACCAGCAACAGTCGCCGCAGCGGCCAGCATCCAGCCGCCTGCAATCCGATTTCCGGCGCGGACACTTAGGGCTCAATTTCGGACACCTCGCGCGCGTTCAACGTCTCCATGAAATTTCCGGGTCAGGTCCACGATCGAACATCGGATCGCGCGCCTTGATACAAAGGAAAAAGCGGTCGCGCGAGGCCAGTGCAAATCGCGGCACATTGAAGACCGGGTGGTACGGCGTCGGCAATCCGTTCATGGCCAGCATGCCGAACACAGCGGCCGCGCGCCGCAAACAAGATCGTCATTTCAAATGTGATCGGAATGAACGCCGGCCAGCTATTGAGCGGCCTGCCGCCCACATTGATCGGATAGCTGATCGCGTGCAGCGTAATACTGAAGAAAGAAACCGGAACAGCCTCCCAGGATGCCGGCGCACAGAACGACCAGAGGAAGGCGCGTGCGGTGAAACCCGACGGCTTCGGCCAGGCCTTCAATCGGGAACGGCGCAAAGGCGTCGATGCGGCGATATCCCGCATCGTGCGTGGCGTGCGCCGCCTCGAGCAGTTGCTCGGCGGTCTTGAATTCCGCCATCAATCCGTAAATGGAGTCCGTACGTATTCATTTCCTCAGTGCCAACAATCCGTAATATAGAGCGCGCCCGGCATCAATCCGCCGCTTTCCTTTCCTCTTCCACCAGCGTCCGCATTTCGAAAATCGAAATCAGCGGCAGGAAGCGGATGAAAAGGAAAAGCAGCATCAGGAACAATCCGATCGTGCCAAACAATATTGCGAAGTCCCACCGCGTCGGGTAATACATTCCCCAAGCCGAGGGCATGAAATCGCGGCTCAAGCTGGTTACCACAATCACGAATCGCTCCAGCCACATTCCCATGTTCACGACCATGGCGATGGCAAACAGAGCGCCCACGTTGGAACGGACTTTGCGGAACCACAGGAACTGCGGCGTCACGATGTTGCAGGCGATCAGGCACCAATACATGATGGCGTAGGGCCCGCCCATGCGATTCAGGATCATGTAGCGCTCGTACGTGATTCCCGCTGTAATAGGCGCTGAACGCTTCCATCATGTAGCCGTAGCCCACGATCAGACCCGGTCGCCAGCAGGACCTTGCCCATGTTGTCGAGGTGACGCATGGTGATGAAATCTTCGAGGCCAAACAGTTTGCGCACGGGAATCGATAGCGTCAGCACCATGGCGAAGCCCGCATAAATCGCTCCCGCCACGAAATAGGGAGGGAAGATCGTGGCGTGCCATCCGGGAACGATGGCGAACGCGAAATCGAAGCTCACAATTGTGTGCACGGAGAGCACCAGCGGCGTCGCGAGGCCGGCCAGCAGCAAGGAAGCCGTTTCGTGCCGGTACCAGTGGACCGCCGAGCCCCGCCAGCCCATGGCGAGGAAGCCGTAGATAATTTTAGCGGCGCGATTTTTCGCGCGGTCGCGCAAGCGTCGCGAGGTCCGGAAGCAGTCCGATGAACCAGAACAGAGCAGACACGGTCGCGTACGTCGAAACGGCGAAGGCGTCCCACACCAGCGGGCTGCGGAAATTCGGCCACATTTTCATCGTGTCGGGATACGGAAACAGCCAGTACGCGAGCCACGGCCGGCCCATGTGGATCAGCGGAAAAATTCCCGCGCAGGCGACTGCGAACAAAGTCATGGCCTCGGCAAACCGATTGATCGAGGTGCGCCATTGCTGCCGCAGGAGCAATAGGATTGCGGAAATCAGCGTGCCGGCGTGCCCGATTCCGATCCACCAGACGAAATTGATGATCGCGAAACCCCATCCGACCGGGAATCTGAATGCCCCAGATCCCCACGCCCACCATGAAAAGATACGTCATGGCATACATCAGCATCATCACGAGCAAAAACGCCACGGCAAATCCCAGCATCCACCACTTGGGCGGTTTGCGGCTCAGCACGATGTGGCTGATCTTGTCCGTGACGGAGCCGATACTCGTATCCGGGCCCGAGGATCGGCGCGGTCGCCATTTGCTCCGCGAGTTTGTCAGACGGGCTATCTGCCATAAGTTATTCCACTTTAGACTGCGGCCACTTTCTCGATCTCCGGGTTCGGATTGCGCAACCGCGCCAGATACGTTGTCCGGGGCCGCGTATTGAGTTCCTCGAGCAAGCTGTAATTCCGGTTTTTCGCCTTCAGTTGGGAAACGCGGCTCTGCGGATCGTTAATGTTTCCGAACACGATCGCTTCCGAAGGGCAGGACTGCTGGCACGCGGTGACGATTTCGCCGTCGCGCACGGGGCGGTCCTGTTTTTCGGATTCAATTTTCGCCGCGTTGATTCGCTGCACGCAGTACGAACACTTTTCCATCACGCCGCGGCTGCGCACGCTCACGTTGGGATTGCGCATTCCGAACAGGCTGGGCGTATCCCAATCCGAGTAGAGGCGGAAGTTGAACCGGCGCACTTTGTAGGGGCAATTGTTGGAGCAGTAGCGCGTCCCCACGCAGCGGTTGTAGACCATCTCGTTCAGTCCTTCCGGGCTGTGCACCGTCGCCGCCACCGGGCACACGACTTCGCACGGCGCGTCTTCGCAGTGCATGCACAGGACCGGCTCGTGGTAGGTCTTGGGCTCGTCCAGATCGCCTTCGTAGTAGCGGTCGATGCGGATCCAGTGCATTTCGCGGCCGATCATGACTTCCCTCTTGCCGACCACCGCGATGTTGTTCTCCGCCTGGCAGGCGATCACGCAGGCGCCGCAACCCGTGCACGCATTAAGGTCGAGCGCCATGCCCCACGAATAGCCTTCATATTTCACGGGGGGATACAGCGAGAGCGGATTCTCCTCCACGTCCGCTTGCGCGAACTTGGGATTCTTGCGGTACTCCTCGAGCGTCGCGACGCGGATCAAGTCGCGGCCTTCCATCGAACTGTGTGTTTGCGTCGCGGCCAGCGGCCAGCGGTTTCCAGTCTTGCGAATCTCGAGTCCCGTCCCGATCCAGGGCGTGGCGTATGGCCGAATCCATCCCGCATCAAATCCCGTCCCTGTTCCCACGCGTCCCGCGCGCGTTCGGCCATATCCGAGGAACACCGTCACGCTTTCATCCGCGTGGCCGGGCATGACCCAGACCGGCGCAACGATTGTGCGGCCCTGATATTTCAGTTCGACGGCGTCTTCGCTCTTGAGTCCCAGGCGCTGCGCCGTTTTCGGACTTACCATCGCCACGGCGTCCCAGGTAAGTTTGGTCAGTGGCTTGGGCAATTCCTGCAGCCAGCCGTTATTCGCAAACCGGCCGTCCCAGATGGTCGGATCGGGACGAAACACAATTTCGAGTCCTTGGGCAGTGGCGCCGGGCGCTTCCTGGCCAATTCCCGGCTTCAGCGAAACTTGCTTGGGAGGAAATGCGGTGTCCGGGACAACGCCGTCGCGCAGGGTCTTTTCCCAGAAAGCATCGAACCGCGAAACGTTGGGCCGCTGCGCCTGCCAGTAATCGTGCACGATGTCGTGCGATGGCTTGGCCGATTGTCCGTTGAGCAAGGCCAGAAAATCGTGCTCCGATTTTCCCGCGTATAGCGGCGCGATCAGCGGCTGAATCACGGTCACCGTGCCGTCGTAGGCCCGCGCATCGCCCCAGGATTCGAGGTCATGCGCCTGCGGAATGTGCCAGTGACACAGTGCCGACGTTTCGTCTTCGTATAGGCCGAGCCGCATGCTGAACTGCACCTTCGGCAGCAATTCCTTAAAACCAAGATCGGCGGGCGCGTCATAAACCGGATTGCCGCCGATAATCAACAGCGTCGTGACTGTCCCCGCGCGGATATCCGCGGCGAGTTCGCCCATGGCCTTCCCATTGCCTGCGCCGGGGATTCCTCGATCGGCTGCGTGAAATAAACGGTCTGATCGAAATTGCCAAGCGCCTGATTGATGGCGTGCACAAGCGCGTGAACGATCGGCGGCTGTTGATCCCCGGCTACCACGAGCGTGGCCCCCGGATGCTGTTTCAGATCGCGCGCGAGCGCGGGAATCCACCCGGCAGGGACGTGCAGGCGACAGCGCCCGAGTTCACATTCAAGCCAAGTTCCCGCGCAAGAGCGCGCGCGAACCCTTCGATTTCAGACGCCCGCATCCTCAGCCGATGATCGGCCATCGCGCCGGTGTTCGTGGGAGTGCGATTCCACCGAGTACAGCCGATTCATCTTTGATTCGACACTCTCGACGCGCCGCTTCCGCGAAAACTCTCGCGCGTAACGGACACTTCCGGGCCCGCTGGTGAGGAAGTCCGAATCGAGCGTGAGGACAACTTCGGCGCGATCCACACGGTAGACTGGATTTACATATTCGCCGAAGGCGACTTCGCGCCTTCGCGGACATTGTCGCGTCCAACAGATTCATACTGCATGCCATTTGGCGGACGGATACGCCTTTGAGGAAGGTGCGAATTTGCTCGGCCAGCGACGGAGACGTGATTGTGGAGGTCAGCAGCCGCAGGCCCGCTCCACTCGTTCCCTTTTCGGCGCCCAGCGCCGTTGAGAGTTCGTCCTGAAACGCCGCCCAGCTTCCAATGCGGCCATCATGAATTTCCGCCTGCGAACGGTCCGGATCGTACAGGCCCAATATCGAAGCTTGAGCAAACGCGTCGCTTGCGCCCAGGCTGCCGGGGTGGTCGGGATTGCCCTCGACTTTTGTGGGCCGCGCCATGTGGCTTTCCACCAGAACGCCTGTGGCCACGCCGCCTAGAGTCACGGCGGTCGCATAAAACAGCGGCTTGCCGGGGATGATTTCCTCCGGCTGGCGAACGTAAGGAACAATTTTTTGTGTGGGAAGCTTCGTGCAGCCGGCAAGCCCGGCGAAGGCCGCAGAAGCGGCCATGACTTTCAATAATTCCCGCCGGTCCAGGGTTGCGCCGGGATCGTTCGCCCCGTGGGGAAATTCATTTTCCTTGTGATCCCGGAATTCCGGCGTGTCGGCAAGCTCATCCAAGCTGCGCCAAAACCGCGGCGATCTGGCGTCCGCTGCGGTCGCGCGAAGCTTGCCGCTATCTCCACGTCAGGCCGCCCGCTTCTTTTGTTCTCGATATCCATGAATTCCCTGTTTCCCCTAACGGTGACACGTCGTGCAGTTGGTGAGCTTCTGCACTTTATATTCCTTCATCAGCTGCTGGCCCAGTGCCAACTGGTCCTTCGGCGGCTGATAGAACTGCATTAAACACTTCGGACCGCGGCCGCAAATATTTTTCGGGGGCGTTATGACACTCCAGGCACCAACGCATGTATAGCGACTCGGCGCGCCAGGTGATGTTCATTTCCCCGACGGGGCCATGGCAGGTCGTGCAGCCCACGCCCTTGGCAATATGAATGCTGTGATTGAAATATACGAAATCGGGCACGGCGTTTACGCGCGTCCAGGAAATCGGAGTGGAATCACGATAGCTGGCGCGCACGGGTTCCAGCATGGCGGCGCTGGTCCAGATCTGCGAATGGCAGGTCATGCAGGTTTGCGTCGGAGGCATGCCCGCCGAGGACGAAATTTCCACCGAGGCGTGGCAATACCGGCAATCCAGACCCAGCTCAGCCACGTGATGTTTGTGGCTGAATGGGACAGGTTGCGGCCGCGCGTTGTGCACTTCGGTAACATAGGACGTGTTGTTGATGACGTCCACGGCGTATCCCAGCAAAGCGATAAGGATCACCGCGCCGTAAATGCTCACGCGCGCAATAGTATTCGTGCTGTGATGAAAAATCTGAGCCATACCTGCGTCCCTCGGAGCCCTCTCCGAGGTGTATAGCCTGTGACGGCCTTAGCGCCTCTCTGTCGACCGCCTAGGCGGCCTCAATTTGCGGGAAACGGGGCCTTGGACCTGCGAAGGGGGATACAACCCGGCAAAGCCATCGACATAACAAACTAGGTTTACCGGACTACTAAGGTTACTTCTAATATTCCAATTATGAAAATAAACCGACTCACCGTTTTCCACGCGCAACACTATAGCAGCTTTGCAAAAAATAATTCAATCATCATATTTTTCTCCGTTGTGACGGCCATCACTGCCTTCGTTTCTCAAATCGGATAAGCGCTCCCTAATCCTGCATCCTGGTTGCGTCGCGTGCCACGCAGGAACACCCGGCACTCGAACTTGACTCGGCGAAAGCCTTCCGTCGCAAATTAGGTATAATCATTGGGAAGGTAATACGGTGAAATTAAAGTCGCGGATGGTTTCCGCGTATGGGGTGTGCATCATTACGAGGCCAGATTCATGTGGATAGTACGAATTGCGCTGAGCCGGCCCTACACGTTTATCGTGGCCGCGCTGGTTATCATCCTGATGACCCCGGTCGTACTGCAGCGCACGCCCACCGATATTTTTCCGAACATTGATATTCCGGTGATCAGCATTGCCTGGAACTACACGGGATTGTCCCCCCAGGAGATGGAAGACAGGATCGTTACGCCCTTTGAGCGATTCCTGACCACCGTGGTGGACAACATCGAACACACCGAATCCCAGACCGTGGGCGGCCGCTCCGTGACCAAAACTTATTTCCAGCCCGGAACCGATGTCCACGTGGCGCTTACGCAGATCACCGCCGTCTCCCAAACCGTCCTTCGGCAATTGCCAAATGGCATCGCCGCTCCGCTCATTATCACCTACTCGGCTTCGGCGGTTCCCATTTTGCAGCTGGGGCTGAAGGGTCAGGGACTTTCCGAACAGGAGTTGTTCGATTACTCGGTGACCACCATTCGGAACCAGTTGGCTACCGTACCCGGGGCGGCCATACCCTATCCATTCGGCGGAAAGCTGCGCCAAGTCTCCGTGAATGTCGACATCCCTGCTTTGCAAGCAAAGGGTCTTTCCCCGGTGGATGTGATCAACGCGATCAGCGCGCAAAACCTGGTTCTCCCATCCGGATCGGTCAAATTGGGAGCCACCGAGTACAACGTCGAACTGAACGGTTCCCCGGACACGATTGCGGCGCTGAACAACCTGCCGATCAAGACCAGCAACCGCGCGACCGTCTATGTGCGCGACGTGGCCGTTGTCAGTGATGGGTTTTCACCACAAATCAATATTGCCCGCATGGACGGACAGCGTGGAGTGTTGATGGTCGTTTACAAAAACGGCGACGCTTCCACACTCGACGTCGTCTCGCAGTCACTTGCCAAGTTGCCTTATATCAAATCCCTCCTTCCGCCTTCGCTTGTCATCACACCCCTATTCGATCAATCGATCTTCGTGCGGGCGGCCGTGCAGGGCGTGATTCGCGAAGGGCTGGTTGCCGCCTGCCTGACCGCGCTGATGATCCTGTTGTTCCTGGGGAGTTGGCGGAGCACGGTGATCATTGCCATCTCTATTCCGCTGTCGATTTTGATCTCCATCTTCGTGCTGAGCGCGCTGCACGAGACCATTAACCTGATGACATTGGGCGGGCTGGCTCTGGCCGTCGGCATACTCGTGGATGATGCTACGGTGGCCATCGAAAATATTGAACGGAACTTGGCGCAGGGCAAGGACACGGTGCAGGCAATTCTCGATGGCTCCCAGGAAATTGCGATTCCGGCCCTGGTTTCCACACTGTGTATTTGCATCGTGTTTGTGCCGATGTTCTTTCTCACGGGGGTGGCAAAATTTCTATTCGTGCCCCTGGCGGAAGCGGTGGTCTTCGCCATGCTGGCTTCCTACCTGCTATCGAGAACGCTGGTGCCCACGATGGCGATGTACCTGCTCAAGAATCACCATGGAGAGGAACACGCCACCGGCAACGACGTTTTCTCACGCGCCCAGCGAGTCTTTGCGCGGGGGTTCGAGCGCCTGCGGGAGGGGTACCGTGACTCCTTGCATTTCTGTCTCGATCACTCGATCATGTTTATCGTTCTGTTTCTGATCTTCTGTGTGGCTACGGTGCCCCTTGCTTTGGCATTGGGGCGCGACTTCTTCCCCAGCGTGGATGCCGGCCTGATTCGCCTGCACATGCGCGCGCGCGCCGGCCAGCGCGTGGAAGAGACGGCTCGTGAAGCCGATGGAGTGGACAACCTGATCCGGCGTGTCATCCCGCCGGACGACCTCGGCAACATCCTCGACAACATTGGATTATTTAACAGCACCATCAACACGACTTATAGCAATTCCGGAGTGATCGGCGAATCGGACGCAGAAATCCTGATCGGCTTAAAACCCGAGCGCAAGCGGCCCACGAAGTACTACGTCGACGAGTTGCGCCTGCGTTTAGCAGAGGGATTTCCAGGAACACAATTCTTTTTCCAGCCGGCGGACATGGTCAGCCAAATTTTGAATTTCGGCGTGCCCGCCCCGGTCGATATCCAGTTGATTGGACCGAGCGAAGCGGAAGATTACCGACTGGCGCAGCAGATTTCCAATCGTATCGCGGAGATCCCCGGCGCGGTGGATGTTCATGTGCAACAGTTGCGCTCGTACCCGACGATGTTCCTGAATGTCGATCGCACCAAAGCACAATCCGTGGGCTTGAGCGAGCAAGACGTGGCGAATAGCATCTTGCTGACGCTGAGTTCCAGCTTCCAAATCAACCCTTCGTTCTTCGTCAATCCCGCGAATGGCGTGGAATACAACGTGGCTGTGCAGGTGCCTCAATACAAAATCGACTCCATGCAGGCCCTCGACAACATTCCGATTTCTTCCGCGACTACAACGACTCCCCAGATTTTGCGAAATATGACGGAGAAGAGTGTCAACGTGGAACCGGCCTTGATCTCGCATTACAACGCCGTGCCTTTGATTGACGTTTATGCCTCTGTCGAGGGGCGCGATCTCAGCGGTGTGGATACGGACATCCAGAAAGTGCTCGCGGATTTCCAAAGCAAGCTTCCCCGCGGCACGCAACTGTTTCGGCGCGGGCAAGTGGCCACGATGGAATCATCTTTCGCCGGCCTGACCGCCGGTGTGGGTGTCGCCATTGTTCTGGTTTATCTTCTGATTGTCGTAAATTTCCAATCGTGGATCGATCCCTTCATCATCATTACTGCGCTGCCGGGCGCGCTGGCCGGGATCATCTGGATCCTGCTTCTGACGCACACCACGCTGAGCGTCCCCTCGCTGACGGGAACCATCATGTGCATGGGCGTGGCCACAGCCAACAGCATCCTGATGATTTCGTTTGCGCGGGAGCGGCTGGGCGAAGGACTGAATTCCAAACAAGCCGCTCTGCAAGCCGGTTTTGTCCGGATCCGGCCCGTCTTAATGACGGCGCTGGCCATGATCATCGGAATGGTTCCGTTGTCACTTGGTCTCGGAGAAGGCGGCGAACAGAACGCCCCGCTGGGACGCGCGGTGATCGGCGGCTTGGTGGTAGCCACATTCGCAACCTTGTTTTTCGTGCCTTGCGTTTTTTCAATGGTCCATCGCCGCCACCGTCCCGGGCAACGGGTTGGTGCGGGGCTCGCGGAGCCACATTAGGAAGACTAAGGATTCTGGGAGCATAAAAGGAATGTCTGAGATTTCTGTCGATACGCAACGTGCGTCGCACACGGATGGTCCGGGAGGATCGAGCGGAGGAGGCAAATTAGTGCGCTGGTTTGCCGTTCTCTTTCTTATTTTCCTGGTTCTGGGTGTTTATGCCGTGCTGCAAAGGCGGAGCGAACATCAAGTGCTCGCGCAACAGACCGAGCAGTTGTCTGTTCCATACGTTTCGGTGATTCATGCGACACCCGTCAGCGGCGAATCTGAAATCGTCTTACCCGGCAACCTCAATGCGTTCATTGAATCTCCGATCTATGCGCGCACCAACGGCTATCTGAAAAAATGGTACAAGGATATTGGCAGCCGCGTTAAGGAGGGCGATCTCCTTGCTGAAATTGATACGCCCGAAGTGGACCAGCAACTCGCGCAGGCTCGCGCCGACCTGGCCACCGCACAGGCCAATGTCTCGCTTTCCGCGATCACGGCGACGCGTTATCAGGACTTGCTCAAGACCGACTCCGTCGCCAAACAGGATGTAGACAATGCCAACGGAGACCTGGCGGCGAAACGAGCCATGGTGCAATCCGCGGACGCCAACGTCACGCGCCTCGAAGCTATGGAATCGTTCAAACACGTCTATGCGCCATTTTCAGGCGTCATTACGCAGCGCAACGTCGATGTGGGAAATTTGATCAATGCCGGGAATGGAGGCGTCTCGACCAAAGAAATGTTCGACCTCTCGCAAATCGATCCCATGCGAGTATTTGTTTCCGTGCCCCAATCCTATGGGCCTTCGATCCGCGAGGGGCTTCGCGCCTGCCTCGCGTTGACTGAGATTCCGGGGCGAACTTTTTGCGGCAGCGTCGCGCGCACCGCAAACGCCATTGACCCAGCCACGCGGACCTTGCTGACCGAGGTGGATGTACCCAATCCCTCGGGCGTCCTGCTTCCGGGCGCCTATGCGGAAGTTCATTTTGACGCCAAACTTTCCGGTCAGCGTCTCTCCCTGCCCATCAACGCCCTGCTCTTCCGACCGGAAGGCACGATGGCGGCCGTGGTGGGCCCGGATCATCGTTTGATTATGAAAAAACTTACCATCGGGCGGGATTTAGGGACCAATCTCGAAGTTCTGCAAGGCATCGATCCCCAGGATTCCATTGTGGTTAATCCACCCGACTCGTTGGATCAAGGCCAAGAGGTCAAAGTCGCTCCTGACAACACTGGCGACTCACAGATTGCCCCGGGGGCGCAACGATCCAAGCCTTGAAGGCGATGTTTCGACCTGGGGCAACCCGGAAATTCACCTTCCCTTCGTCTTGACGGTATCTTTGCATCTGTGTATGGTCAAATTCCCACGGCATCCTTGTCCTGAGGACCCCCCTTCCAGCCGCGACGGAGGGGAGTTGTATGCCAGGAACACCTGAAGCCGTATCCAATACCAATTTCGAGCTTTATCCTGCCAGGGTTATCTCTAATCTCAGCCAAAGTCGTTCGAGTCTAGGTGCTGTCCCCCACCCCCGTACTTTATTGGTCGGTCGGGACACCTCCTGGGGGATTCCCTTGCTCCGGTCGCTTGTAAAATTCGGGAGCGAATTTTCTTTCGCCCCCGCTTTGCGAATCACGGCAGAATTTGTCCGGAAGGGTCGATATACGCTTCTTTTGATCGATTCGACCGTCCCCATCGGACAGCGCAAACAGCTGGTCTGCGGCCTGGTTGGATCAGACGCGTCCCTTTTCTACGCCTACCCGGTGGAAAATGGTTGCTGGTGGGTGCCCGTCTTGCTGTCAGGGGAAGATTGCTACGGCTCGCCGGCTTTTCGCACGGAACAACTTCTGACCGAGTTGGAGCATATTCTACAAGAGGGCCACGAGCCGGGCCTGACCCACATTTCATCTCCCCCGTCGAAGTAAACCGCGTGCTACAGAAATCAGAAGCACACTTTACGCCGGGTGGGGCTCGCCTTGTATGCAACGTAAGGTATCCCTGGCGATCAGGAGTTCTTCATCGGTGGGGATCACATAAGCGGCCAGGCGGGAGGCGTCGCTGCTGATGATGCCCTGCTGGCCTACCGCTTTCTTATTCTTCTCCTCGTCGAGCGACAGCCCCGCCCAATCCAGCCCTTCGCAAATCCGCGCCCGGACTACGGGCGAGTTCTCTCCAATCCCACCGGTAAAGATGACTGCGTCAGCCCCGCCCATCGCCGCCAGATAAGCTCCGATGTACTTCCTCGCCCGGTAGCAGAAGATTTCGATGGCGAGCCGCGCACGGCGGTCGTCATGGTCGGTGAATTCACCTTGCAAAACCCGCATATCATTCGTGAGGCCTGAAATCCCCAGCAAACCAGACTGTTTGTTCAGCAGGGTTTCCACCTCGTTGAGGGAAAGACCCTCCTTCGAGGCGATGAAACTCAGAATCGCGGGGTCGACGTCGCCGGATCGCGTTCCCATGACCAATCCCTCCAGGGGAGTCATGCCCATGGACGTATCTACGGGGTACCCGGCTTTAATCCCCACGGCCGAACATCCGTTGCCCAGGTGAAGCGCGACGATATTCGTCTGCTGCCGCGTCAAATCGCGCAACGTCCGGTAGCGGTAGGCCACGTACCGGAATGATGTGCCGTGAAAGCCGTACCGCCGTATGCGGTAGCGAAGGTAAAGATGATAGGGAATCGCATACAGGTAGGCGTGCTCGGGCAACGCATGGTGAAATGCCGTGTCAAACACGGCCACCTGGGGCATCTGCCTGCCAAAGACTTCGCGGACAGCTTGAATTCCCTTGATATTGTTAGGATTGTGCAGCGGCGCCAGGTCGATGCAGTTTTCGATCCCTTTCAGAACCTCGTCGGTAATGATCGCCGATTCTTTGAATTGCTCGCCGCCATGCACCACGCGGTGCCCGACGGCGTGAATATCTCCCGCGCTGCGAATTTCGTTAATCCCTGAATGGTCGGAAGCCATCCAACGAATCACGTAATCAAGCGCGGCGGGAATGTCTCGTAAGGATGCCGTGAACTTTTGCTTTGCCTCGTCATTTTTCTGCACGGTGACGATGGCTTCTCCGCCGATTCGTTCCACCTCGCCGCGCAACAGGCGCACGTCCGCATCCTTGCGGATGCGGCTCAAGATCCGTGGCAATAATCTGAAATTTCAGGCTGGAGCTACCGGAGTTGAGGACAAGAATATTCATCAAGTCGGGTTCCGCGACTCCAATCTGGGGGCCCTGCCGCCCGCCGTG
The DNA here is from genome assembly GCA_963705015.1 of Terriglobia bacterium. GTDB lineage: Bacteria > Acidobacteriota > Terriglobia > Acidiferrales > UBA7541 > Palsa-360. The sequence continues at coordinate 168,045 of CAVPIN010000002.1, read as the reverse complement.
GGCTAATAGGGCCACTTCCAGTTCTTGATTTCCGGCAAGTCATCGCCATATTCCATGATGTATTGCTTGTGGTCAATGAGCTTATCACGGAGGAACTGCTTAAAATGAGCGCCGACGCGCTGCAGTCGCGGAACCCGGTCCACGACATCGGCGGCGAGGTGATATCGATCCAAGATCATTTAGGACTGTCATGTCAAAGGGCGTGGTCGTCGTTCCCTCTTCCTTGTAACCGCGCACGTGAAGGTTGTCGTGGTTGGTCCGCCGGTAGGTCAGTCGGTGGATCAGCCAGGGATATCCGTGATAGGCGAAAATGATGGGTTTGTCGACCGTGAACATGGAATCAAATTCCGTGTCCGGTAGACCGTGCGGGTGCTCGCTGGTGGGTTGCAGCGTCATCAAATCCACCACGTTGATGAACCGGATGCGCAAGTCAGGGAAGTGCTGCCGCAGCAGGTCCACAGCCGCAAGGGCTTCCAGCGTGGGAATATCGCCCGCGCAGGCCACCACGGCGTCAGGCTCTGTTCCCTGGTCGTTGCTGGCCCAGTCCCAAACGCCGATGCCCGCAGTGCAATGCTGGATGGCCGACTTCATATCGAGGTATTGCAGCGCGGGCTGCTTGCCGGCAACGATCACGTTGACGTAGTGGCGGCTGCGCAAGCAATGATCCGCCACCGAAAGAAGAGTATTCGCATCCGGGGGCAAATAGACACGCACGACATCGGCTTTCTTATTCACCACCAGGTCGATGAAGCCCGGGTCCTGGTGCGTGAACCCGTTGTGGTCCTGCCGCCAGACGTGTGACGTCAGCAAATAATTCAGTGAGGCAATCGGGCGGCGCCATGAAATATCCTTAGTGACCTTGAGCCACTTGGCATGCTGGTTGAACATCGAATCCACGATGTGGATGAACGCCTCGTAGCAGGAGAAAAAGCCGTGACGTCCGGTCAGCAGGTATCCCTCAAGCCAGCCCTGGCACATGTGCTCGCTGAGCACTTCCATTACCCGGCCGTTCGTCGAAAGATGCTCATCGGTGGGCAAAAGGGGTTCCATGAGGACCTTGTCCGTCGCTTCATAGATCGCATCGAGCCTGTTCGAGGCAGTCTCGTCCGGACCGAACACACGAAAGTTGTTGGACTCCGCGTTCAAGCGCATCACGTCGCGAAGGAACTTCCCGAGTTCCCGCGTCGCTTCCGCATTCACGGTTCCCGGCTTCATCACTTCCACCTGGTAATCGCGGAAGTCCGGCATCACCAGGTCCTTCAGGAGCAGGCCGCCATTGGCGTGGGGATTTGCGCCCATCCTCCGATTCCCTTTTGGCGCAAGTTCGGCCAGCTCAGGAATCAATTTGCCGCTGGCATCAAACAATTCCTCGGGCTTGTAACTCTTCATCCATTCTTCCAGTTGCTTCAAATGTTCGGGCTTGGTAGCAAGCTCCGACAAGGGCACCTGATGAGCGCGCCATGTGTTTTCGACGGGCTTGCCATCCACCACGCGCGGACCCGTCCAGCCCTTCGGCGTGCGCAGGATGATCATCGGCCAAAGCGGACGCGCTGTATCTCCCTGAAGCCGTGCCTTGTGCTGGATCGCATGGATATCCGCAATCACTTTTTCGAGCGTCGCCGCCATCAGCGGATGCATGACTTCCGGATCATGGCCCTCCACAAAGTGGGGTTCGTATCCATATCCAGCAAACAGTTGCGTCAGTTCGGCATCCGTCATTCGGCCCAGGATTGTGGGGTTCGCGATCTTGTAGCCATTCAGGTGCAGGATCGGAAGGACTGCGCCATCGCGCGCCGGATTCAGAAACTTATTGGAATGCCAGCTGGCCGCCAGGGCTCCCGTTTCCGCCTCTCCGTCGCCGACGACGCAGCACACCAGCAAATCCGGATTGTCGAACGCCGCACCGTTGGCGTGCGACGATGGAATAGCCCAGTTCCCCGCCCTCGTGAATTGACCCCGGCGTTTCCGGAGCGACGTGGCTGGGAATCCCTCCGGGAAATGAGAACTGCTTGAAGAGCCGCCTCATTCCCTCTTCGGTTCTGCGTGATATTGGGATAGAACTCGGTGTAGCTGCCTTCAAGATACGTGTTGGCAACAATCCCGGGGCCTCCGTGTCCGGGTCCGGTGATATAGATCACGTTCAAATCGAGCTTCCGAATCACGCGGTTGAAATGAACGTAAATGAAATTGAGTCCCGGCGTAGTGCCCCAATGGCCCAGCAAGCGGGGCTTGATGTGGTCCAGCTTCAAGCGGCTCATGCAGCAACGGATTGGCCAGCAGATAGATCTGCCCGACGGAAAGATAGTTCGCGGCGCGCCAGTAGGCGTGCATCTTGCGTTGCTCCTCACCGGAGAGAGGATTATTCAGGGTGCTGACTCGGACGGAATTTATTGTCTGCACTTCGGCCATCGGTGTGCCCCTTTCTGGACTGGATGTAAATTCATGCCATCGAAAACGGTTGCGACAAACGCTTCGACGGGGAAGCCGGTACACATGGAAGGCCGAGGAAGATTAACGAGTTTGCAGTTCAGCGACAGGCGACGATGCCTGCGCCCATTTAATCAATCCGGGCAAGAACGGACTGACGGAATCAATATGTTTTGGCAATACACGGATCGCATAGCCATGCAATCCACTTCGTGCAGAGGGCTGCACAACGGTTTGGAAGAGATAGCTTCCCGCGCCGTCTCCTCCCGCCGGTTGCATGGGAACAACAAGCGGATCTTTAATTTCATCATCCGCGCCCACCAGACCGGTCACGACCTCGACGGCGACGTCGTCTGGAGAAAGAGCATGCAGGGTAACCCTGGCGGACACGAGAACCTCGTCACCTAAACAAATGTCGGAAGCAACATCACCTGCCGATTCTACACTGATTCGCGGCCATTCGCGTTCAACTTTAGCGAGCCACGCGGCCACTTCTTTTGCGCGGGCCAGGCCCTCGGAACTCAGCTTCCGGTACCGGCGATGTGCGGTCAGATAGTATTCGTCAGCGTACTGCATGGCCATCCGCTGCATGTTGAATTCAGGACAAAGTTTCGCGATCGAATTTTTCATCAGGCCAATCCATTTGCGCGGTAACCCGTCCGCCCGCCGATCGTAAAATGCGGGCACGATCTCATGTTCCAAAAGTTCGTAGAGAGCCTCCGATTCGACCTGGTCTTGGTGAACCGCGTCAGTGTAAGATTCGCCGTTTCCCGATGGCCCAACCGACGTCGGCATCAGCGCTATTCCCCATTCGCCACGCTTCATCCCACCACCCATCGAGCGTACTCAAATTCATGACGCCATTGGCAAGGGCCTTCATCCCGCTCGTGCCGCTGGCTTCCTGGGGCCGGAGCGGCGTGTTCAACCAAACGTCGCACCCCTGGACCATATAGCGCGCAACGGACATATCATAATTTTCAAGGAACACCAGTTTGCGACGGAAATCGGGACGGGTGGCCAGATTGATGATGATTTGAATCAATTGCTTTCCAGCATCATCTTTGGGATGCGCTTTGCCGGCATAAATGATTTGTACCGGGCACTCCGGGTTATTCAGGATACGCGAAAGACGCTCGGGATCGCGCAGCAGCAGCGTCGCTCGTTTGTAGGAAGCAAAGCGGCGGCCAAACCCAATGGTAAGCGCATCCGGACTCAAAACTTCATCGGCGGCCTCCACCGCCGGCTTGGGGGCGCCGCGGGAGATTAGCTGGGTCCGCAAACGGCGCCGCGCGTATCCAACCAGACGCTCCCGGCGCCTTTCGTGTGTTCTCCACAATTCCCCCGCGGGAATCGAATCGGTGCGTTGCCAAAGTCCCTGGGCCGCCGGCTCCTCGCGCCATTTTGGGCCGAGATACCGGTCAAAGAGCTGATTCATTTCGATGGAGACCCAGGTTCGGAAATGCACTCCGTTGGTGACGTGGCCGATAGGAACCTCCGACTCCGGCAGATCCTTCCAAACTCGATTCCACATTTGCCGCGAAACTTGCCCGTGCAGCTTGCTCACTCCGTTGCTGAAGGAAGCGATGCGCAACGCCAGCACCGTCATGCAAAAATCCTCACCCTCATTGACGGGATCCTGCCGGCCGAGGCCTAAGAACTCCAAACGGCTAATTCCCAGACGTCCCATGGCAGAGGAAAAATAACGGTCCATCAGAAAGGCGGGATAGTAATCATGCCCCGCCGGCACCGGAGTATGGGTCGTAAAAATGAGGCTGGCCGACGCAAGAATTCTTGCCTGGCTAAATGTGAGATGTTCCGTCTCCATCAGGCGGAGAATGTGTTCGAGCCCGAGGAACGCGGAATGGCCTTCGTTCATATGATACACAGTGGGTTTTAGGCCGAGTGCTTCGAGAGCGTGATAGCCCCCAATACCGAGCAGGATCTCCTGCCGCATGCGCATGTCCAGATCCCCGCCGTATAGCTGTCCTGTGATCTTACGATCTTCCGGCCTGTTGCAAGCGAGATTGGAATCCAGCAGGAACAGTTGTAACCTGCCGACATTCACCCGCCAGATTTGCGCCTGGGCCGTCCGATCGCCCAATTCGACGGAAATCCTTAGATTCGGAATTAACTCAATGGGCCAGGTGTGGAAGTCATTGTCTTCAAATGACTCCTGCTGCCATCCGGCGGCATTCAGATATTGCCGGAAATATCCTTCCTGGTAGAGAAGACCGACACCCACAAGCGGCAAGCCTAAATCACTGGACGCCTTCAGATGATCGCCGGCAAGAACGCCGAGCCCTCCGGCAAATATGGAAAGACATTCCGTGATTCCAAATTCCGCCGAAAAATAAGCCACCAGCATGTCGCCATCCTTATTGTGTTCGCGGCGGTACCACGATCCTTCGCCGGTAACGTAAGAAGCCAGCTTATCCGCCACTCCATTCATATGGGCAAGGAAGGAGTCGTCTCTTGCTGCGGCCTCGAGAATGGACTGATCGATGCTGCCCAGGAGCAAGACAGGATTACGATTGCAGGTCTCCCACAAATCCCGGTCAAGCCTCCGGAAGAGATCAATCGCCGCATGATCCCAGCTCCACCTGAGGTTATGCGCGATGCGCAACAGTGGCTGCAGCGGTTCAGGTAAAGAAGGGCGGACAGTAAACGTTCGGATGGATTTCATCGGTGTACCTCGCGCATATTTTCCCCGTTGAGGAACGGACTGAATTATTCTTCGGCCAAATACAAAAACCTTGGATGTCTGCCTGACATTTATTGAAAACGCTGTTCCAGAAAAACAAAGCGGAGAGGGGAGATCCGGATGTTACAACTTCCCAAGACACAACTTACACTTTTCGCATGGACCAGAGTTTGCCGCTAGATGAAATTCCCGTCAATAAGCGATGACATCGACGACCCATTTTAGCAACGGGAGGTGATGATCTTTCGAGAATAAACACCCGCAGCCACGATTGTCGGCCAAAAATGTTCCGGATTGGCACAGAAGGAAAGTCTTATCGGAAGTAGTAGCTATTCTTGGAAAGAATGAGGTAATCGCGTCCTTTCGCTCCGAACGACGATGCCAGGCGAACGTCCAGCTTGTGTGGTTTCCCCTCGGCTCCGTTGGCCGTCGTGTAGTACCCCAGCGTGTAGCGAGTCTTGATTCGCTCGATCAGCGCGCGGAACATGGCATCCAGGTTGGCCACTTCTTTAACGTCGAAGATTTCTCCGCCCGTCTGATCGGCAACCCTGCGAATGTTCACCAGCCCCGGAACCATGCTGGCGGCGAAGAGCGTTGAGGGAGGGTTGTATCCAGGAATTTTCAGGTTGTATACGGCGGCATCGGCTGCAATGGTCTCCGTGAGGATGTCGCGCGTCCCTTGTCCGCCGGCGTCGGTGCCAACGTCATCGCTGATCAAAATAATTACCTTGCGGCCTTTGGGTGACTCTTTGAGGAGATATTCGGCCGCCACGAAGATGCCGTCGTTGATGTTGGTGGCGCCACCCACTTTGAAGGAACCAATCTTATCGGCAATTTTGTTTTTGTCTTTCGTAAGCGGCACGCTCAATTCCGCTTCAGTAGAGAAGGTAAACAGAGCCACTTCGTCTTCAGGTTTGAGGGATGCCAGAGTGGTCGCCGCCGCATCACGCAACGGCTCCAGAAACGGGCCAATGGAATCGCTCAGGTCCAGCACCAGCGCGACATTGAGGGGCAACGCGTCACGGCTGAAGAGCTCCACTTTTTTCGCAACGCCATCTTCGCGAACCTCGAAGTCCTCCTTTTTCAGTTCGCCCATGATTTGGCCGCTTTTTGTCTTCACTGTCGCGTCCAGCACCACAAGATTCACATCCACGCGAATCGGAGTTGTGCCCTGGTCCTGTGCCGGCACTGAAATCGGAGAAAGGCAAAGTAGGAAGGCAAAAAGTAGCGGACCTGGGCAAAGCCATTTAACACGCCGAGCCGTTTTCAAAAGGTTCATCATCTAGAGTGAAAAGGAGACATAGATAAGTTGGCCATAGCGCTCGATCTGAAGAACAACGGCGTCACCCTGCTTCTGCTTTGCCAGAACTTCGCGCAATCCATCCAGGGTCGTAATCGTGGTCCCGTTCACACCGTGAATCACATCTCCCGTTTGCAAAGGAATCTCCACCGTCCCTGACCCCAAAGTTCTGGCGGCAACGATTACGCCCGTGGGAATACGCAAATCCGGCAACGAATGGGCCAGGTCGAGCGTGAGCTCGATTCCAAGAATACTGAGCGGCCTGACAAGATTCTTTGCCGGGTCGGCAATATCCGCAAGGCTGTCCTCTTTGTGCGGTTTGTCCATCAGTGGAATTTCCAGATGCATCCGGTTCGATCCGCGCAGCACATCGATCTTTACTTGTTCCCCACTCTTATGCATGTAAAGGTCGTGAGCAAACATGGGCAGGCTGCCCGTGGGGGCGCCGTCCACGCTGAGGATGATGTCTTGCATTCTCAAGCCTGCCTGATCCGCAGGACCGCCCGGCGAAACGTCGGACACGATGATTCCGAAATCCCGCGCCAGATGAAGTCCGGCGGCCATGTCCGGTGTGATCGTTTGGACGAGGGCCCCAATGGCGGGTTGGTGAATGTGACCGTATTTGAGCAACTGCGGATACGCATAGGCTACAACCCCTGCAGGGATAGCGAAACCCAGCCCTTGATTGCCGCCGGAAGTGGACAAAATGAATGTGTTAATGCCGACGAGTTCGCCGTCCGCGTCCACCAGCGGCCCGCCGCTGTTGCCCGGATTTATCGGCGTGTCCGTTTGCACGTAGACCAGTGGACTATCGGGATCGGGCTGTCGCGCAACGGAACTCACCACGCCCATCGTGACCGTATTGCGCAAGCCCTCCGGGCTTCCAAAGGCAAAAACCATTTCGCCCTGTCTGGCGGTTCCCGTGGCTCCGCCAATAGACAAGGCCGGCAAAGCGTGCGCCTCAATCTTGAGGACAGCGAGGTCAATTTCTCGTGTGACCCCGACAATGCGCGCTTGGTAGCTCTTTCCCTGCGCATCGGGAGAACCCTCGGGTGCCGCAGTGGCCGCAAGTCGAGGGGGCACGATCACCTCGATCTTCTCCGCCCCATTCACAACGTGCGCGTTGGTGACGATGTACCCCTCGGGGTCCACAATCACGCCCGAGCCGACCGCCTGGCGCCTTCCGATCACATCGGTGGTCTGCTTACGGTCACCGTCATCGGCCGAACCGTAACCGGTTACCAGGATTTGAACGACGCTGGGCGAGACCCGTTGAACAAGCGCCTCGATGGAATCGTTCAATTGATGCAGGGCATCAGGGGAACGAGCACTCCGCGCAGCCTGACCCGCAGCAGGCCCCGGCGACACCAGATACGCTGCAGCTAAAAGAGCCGCGATCCACTGGAAGCAGCCCAGCCGCCTCGTGCCGCCCTCATGGGAGGAATTGATCATCTTGGCTTTCCTTACTCATGCAACCTGACCTTCACCAGAACGCTTACGTCAGAGGAGATATGGGGCGGTGGAGCCGAGGCCCGGACTTGAACCGGGGACCTGTCGATTACGAATCGACTGCTCTACCAACTGAGCTACCTCGGCCTCGCGTAATTCACTCTAGCATTGCGCGGAAAAAGCTGTCAAACGCTGCGATGGAGCGTGGCGCGAGAGAGGTACTACTGCGAAAATGGGTACATCAGCCAGCCGATTCCGACAGCTACAAGCAGAAATGCCAGGAACGCCCACAAGACATATTTCACGCGCTCGGACACGCCATCTGCTTCGAAAGAAACGCAAACGTCACGCGAGACCAACTAGCGCAAAAAACATCAGCGCCTGAAAATGGGTGAGGCTGCCGAACAGGGCAGTTCATCTAGGTTCTCCGCCCCCGCCCGATTTCGTAGGCTTCGAGCACCGTCAGGAGATTGAGCATCCCAGCCGTAGCGAACATCCGCGTTCCGTAATCGCCCGGTGGCATGGGCCGACGTCGGACCCGGCGGTCTGGATCGAAGTGCGCAAGAAAATAAAATACTCCCGTGCCGAGGTCCGCGAAAAATCCCAGCCGGTCAAACATGTCCTCGGCGCCCGCGATGAAGACTCCGCCGCGCATCGCGAGCCCGGCGCAAGCCAGTCCGCCGACGCAGAGAAAATAGACTGCGGCCTTGCCCCACCGGCGCAGCAGCAGGTGCCCCAGGCCCGGAACGATCCATCCCGCGACGGCCGCGGCAATTCCCATCGACCAGGGTTCCTGTGCCGTCTTCCTTTTTTATCGCCTCGTCCACTTCAATGGCCCTCACGCCAGCAGTTTCAGAATTTCAGGTCTGCACCGCGCCGGTCACTTCCGCACGGCCTTCCTCCACGTACACGTTCACTTCGCTGCGGACTCCGAACTCGGGCAGGTAAATTCCCGGCTCGATGGAAAAGCAAGTGTGCGGGATGACGCGCCGGACGTCACGCGTTTCGAGGCCGTCCATGTTCGCGCCCGTGCCGTGAACTTCCTGGCCGATATTGTGCCCGGTGCGGTGAACAAAATATTTCGCGTATCCCGCCTTGCGAATCACCTCGCGCGCCGCGCGGTCCACTTGCCAGCCCTCGATCGCGCGCCCGGCCTTTACGTGTTCCTGCACGAAAGCGATGGCCGCGTCGCGCGCATCCCGCACGACGGAGAAAATCTTCGCATACTTTGGCGGAACTTTCGCGCCCAGATATCCGGTCCAGGTGATGTCGTAGTAGACGCTGTCGGGCGCCAGCGTTTTTCCCCAGATGTCGAGCAGCAACAGATCGCCCTTCCGCACTGGTGACGAATTCCGCTCGCTGCGGCTCGTAATGCGGATCCCCTGCGTGAGGCCCTACGGCGACGATGGGCGGCGAATCGGACGTCACGCCGCTGGCGCGAAATTGTCCCAGAATCCACTGTTGCAGGTCGTACTCGGTGAACGTTTCGCCCGCGCGCACGCGGCGCGCCGCTTCGGCAAATGCGCCTTGCGTGATCCGGTCGATCTCGCGGCCCGCGGCGCGATGCGATGCGAGTTGCTCCGGGCGTCCACGACGGCTTCAAATTCCTGCACCAGATCCGCCGAACTCACCACCTTGCAGCCCTGGGCGCGAATCAACTCCACTGTTCCGGCGTCCACCAGCGACACGTACGGAATCAGGTTTTTCGGCGAATACTGCATGGCCACTTTTTTCGCGCGCGCCGATCAGCTTTTTCAGATTCTTTTCCAGTTCCTCCGGCCGCCGCATAGAGCATCTTTTCTCCGGGCAGCGAATCGAGCGTGCCGGCTTCGATGCGGTGAACCAGCTTTCGCGGCGCGCCCTTCGCCGGAATCATATAAAACCAGCGGCGCTTGGCCAGGGCGTGGTCGAGTCCCAGCACGCGGTAGGCGATCGGATCGCGATGCAGGATGTCGTAGAAGAGCCATCCGTCAAGCTTCTGCTTCCGGAGGGCTTTCTGAATGGCTTCGATGTTCGGCATAAAGGCAATACTTCGGGAAGTTCCGTCAGCCAGGGAACGAGCCTGTTCTCAGTCCGCGAGCGACAGGATCATCGCGCGCGTCACGCCGCGAATCTCCACGCGCTTGGTGCGGCTGTGTTCGCCCGCCGCGATTCTAACAGCCGCCAGCGGCACTTTCAAACGCGCTGCCAGCAGCCGCCGCAGAGCTTCGTTCGCGCGATCATCCACCGGCGGCGCGGTCAGACGAATCTTGAGCCCGTCCTGCCATTCCCCCGCGATTTCGTCGCGGCTCGCGCGCGGCTGCACGCGAACGGCGAAGCTCACCGCGCCGTCCTTTTCAGTGATCTGCAAGCGGGTTAGGCCTTTCGTCTCTCGCCGAATAGCGCGGTGCCGATGCGAATTTCCGTCGCGCCTTCTTCGATGGCGACTTCGAAATCGTGCGACATCCCCATGGAAAGCGCGGGCAGGAATTCCCTTCCGATTTGCGCGCGTATCGCGTCGCGCAATTCGCGCAGACGCCGGAAATAGGGCCGCGCCTTCTCCGGTCATCAAAATAAGGCGGGACGCCCATCAGCCCGCGCAATTCCAGGTGAGGCAATGCAACACCGCTTCCACAAGGCGCGGCAACTCTTCGCTGCTCGACGCCCGATTTTGCCGCTTCCGGATCAAGCTTCACTTCGATCAGCACAGGTAAGCCGTCCCTCCAGCGCCCACGCCGCTTTCTTGTTTCTGCTCTTCTCTGTGCCCTCCGTGACCTCTGTGGTGAATTCCTTCTTCGCCCGGTCCAGCCGCTCCGCCAGAGCGACGCTGTCCACCGATCGATCGATGTAAACAGCCGCACCGCCCGCGCGGCCTTGTTGCTCTGCAAATGCCCGATCATGTGCCACGTTGCGTCCAGATCCGCCAGAGCCGAGTGTGCTTCGACTCCCACTCCTGCACGCGATTTTCGCCGAAATGGCGGACCCCGGCCTCGTACAATTCGCGTATTTGCATAGGCGGAATGCATTTTCGAAACAGCGACCAGCGTGATTTCTTCCGCGCTGGCGCCCCGCGCGCGCGGCGGCGCGCTCGATACCTTCACGAATCCGCGACAGATTGGCAGCCACTTCGTTCGATACGGAACTCATCGCGCGAATTCTAGCACGCGCCGACGGCAATCGGCTGCGGGCTGCAGGGAAATCCTGTGTCACCCCTGCGGGGTTTCCGATCTCTCTCCGATTTACCCACCGTTCACGGTGGGCTAGATCTTCGTCCCTCCGGGACTTCAGAAATTTACGCCATCCTATCCTTCAGCGCGACTTCCTTGCGGCATCACCCTCACGTTAGACTTGCCATCCATCATGACGCCACGCGGAAAATTAATCGCGCTCGAAGGAATTGACGGCTCGGGAAAGCGCACGCAGCTCGATCTTGCTCGCGCTCGAACTGGATGCGCGAGGACTGGCGACGCATGCGCATCAGCTTCCCGCGCTATGAATCCTCCTTCGGCAAGCTTGTGGCGCGCTATCTCAACGGCGAATTCGGGTCGCTCGAAACGGTCGATCCGCATTTCTCCGCCCTGCTCTATGCGGGAGACCGCCTGGAAGCGAAAGCCCGAGATCGAATCGGCTCTGGCGGCGGGTAAAATTGTTCTTGCGGATCGGTATATCGGCTCCAATCTCGCCCATCAGATCCGAGCGCGTCCCTCCCGAGCGCCGCGACGAGTTTCATCGCCTGGCTGAAGACATCTCGAATACGGCCTTTACGGCCTGCCCGTCGAAGATCTGGTCGTCTACTTGCGCGTCCCGACGGTCGAGGCGCAACGCCTGGTCGGCTTGAAGCCCGCGCGCTCTTACACGTCGCGCAAGCGCGACATTCAGGAAGCCGATGTCTCGCACCTCGAACAAACGTCGCTTAATTTACGATCGTCTGGCAACCGAACCCAACTGGGTGCGCATCGACTGTACCAACGCCGAGTCCGGCGTCCTGTATTCGCCAGAAGAGATCCATCGGGCTGTCCTTGAAGCCGTTGAATCTCGCATTCTTTCGCGATTGCCGGCCAGATCGTGAAGCGGAGCAGATCTTCATGGGCTTTTCTGAATTTCTCGGCAACGCGCGCATTGTGACCGCGCTGCGCGGCATGCTCGCGGGCGAGCGCGTCCCGCACGCCATGCTCTTTTCCGGGCCCCGCGGAGTCGGAAAGTTCACGCTCGCGCGAATGTTCGCGCAGGCCGCCAACTGCCAGCGGCTGCCGCGACGATTTTTGCGGCGAGTGCGACCCCTGCCGCCGCATCGGACAGCTCGCGGACCTGCGCCCGCTGATCGAACAGGGCCTGGCGCAGCGCGGGGAGCGGCCCGATGCCGCCACGGTCGAGCGCGTTCCGCTGCTGATCGAAACGCATCCCGACGTCTGGGCCGTCGTTCCCGGACCCGGTGCGGCTTGAAAGATCCCGTCGCGCGCCCCGTGCTGCATGTGGGCCAGCTTCGCGCCGTCCAGCGCGCCGCCTATTTCAAGCCGCAGGGGCGCCGGCGTGTCTTTATCCTCGATGGCGCGGAAACCATGCGCTGGGACATCGCGAGCATTTTTCTGAAAATTCTCGAGGAGCCGCCGGAATCCGCGACGTTGATCCTGCTGGCGCCGAATCCCTTTCAGCTTCTGCCGACCATCCGGTCCCGCTGCCTGCAATTTTCCTTTACGCCGCTGGCCGACCGACCGAGGTCGAAGAAATTCTGCGCGCTCGCACGGAAATGAAGCCGGCCGAGCGCAAGCTCGCCGCGCAATATTCCGAAGGCTCTCCCGGCGCGGCGATGGAACTGAATGTGGAGGCCGCAGCGAAGCTGCACCGCGATGCGCTGACGGTCCTGGAACGCGCAGTGGAGACTGCGCGGCGTTTCGAGTTTGTTTGCCAGCACCTCGGCGCTGGCCAAAAGACCAGGAAATCCCGTTTGAAAATGTGCTCGAAGTGTTTTATAGTCTGCTCACGGACCTGCTTGATCTGTCCTGCTCTTCCTCGAAGAAGGTGTTGCGAAATCCAGCTTTGCGCCGGGAACTCGAAACACTGAGCAAGAAGGTGGACGCGGCATGGGTCAACAAAGCGGTCGACGGATTTGACATGCTCCACGCCCGGATGCGGCGGAACATCAATCGGTCACTTGGGACTCGACGCGGTGGCAATTTCCCTGGCCCGTCCCTGCGACGGACGCAAGAAAATTAATTTCAGCAGTAACTTGCGCGTACCCGGATTCGCTGTGTCGCGCATCATAGTTTAAGCCAGGCTGGTGAGTCCGTTCTTCTTGCCAGCAGTTTCTTAATCCTGAAGGAGTTCATACCGTGAATCGCAAGCTTTTTCGTCCTACTCTTACCGAAGTGAAAGAACCTCATACCAATTCCGACCCGCTCCCATTCTTCCGGGCCGCAGCCGCACAAGAAGCCGGCGCCGCCGGAACAAACGCACGCGGAAAACTTCTATTGGATCAAGCAGATGCAGGCTCGCACGCCGGTAGTCGTTGTTCTCACCGATGGCGAGCCCTTGCATGGCACGATCGAATGGTACGACCGGGATTGCATCAAGCTGACGCGCAACGGAAGCCCAAATCTTTTAATTTATAAGCAATTCATAAAGTATGTGTACAAAGATGGCGAAGAAGCCGCACTCGGCGGGTACCAACGGGCAGTAATTTTGCAATATCATGCCGGATCGATTCTTGACACGCTGTCTCCGGAGCTCAATCCGGAGATGGCGTCTTTGGATCAGCTCTTTCTCCGGCAGAGATGTCGATTGATTTCGATTGCTTTTCGAATGACGAGCCGCATCAATCGCATAGCTCCCCTTTCATTCCCGCCGAATCATGTCAGTCCCCGTCGCTGACGCCGTTCCGCTCCGCCGGCATCCAATAACACTGTGGTTGGGGCGAGCTACATGGGAGTGTCGCAAAGGTCGCGAATCCGGCATGGTGCGCGAAAATTCGCGACAGAATCGATGTTCCGTTCCAGGCATGTGTTTGATAGACTTGCAGTCGGTCAGGGCTTCGCGAATTGGCTTTCCCGCAATTTCTATTTCTGAGGAGCAAACGAGCCATCGCGCTCGAATAGACATGAAGATTGGGATCACCTGCTACCCAACCTACGGCGGCTCGGGTGTGGTCGCCACGGAACTGGGGATGGAACTGGCCGCGCGCGGCCATGACATTCACTTCATCAGTTACGCTCCTCCCATCCGCCTGACCGATACCAACCATCATATTCAGTTTCACGAGGTGGAGATTTCCAGTTACCCGCTCTTTGACCATGCGCCGTACGCGCTTTCCCTCGCCGTGAAAATGATGCAAGTGGCCGAGGCGGAAAATCTCGATTTGCTGCATGTCCATTACGCGATTCCCCATTCGGTCAGCGCGCTGCTGGCGCGCATGATGGCCGCGCCGCGGCGACTGCCCTTCATTACCACTCTTCATGGCACCGACATCACGCTGGTCGGAAATGACCGCAGCTTCCTGCCGATCACGAAATTTTCCATCGAGCAATCCGACGGCGTGACCGCCATTTCGCACTATCTGAAGCAGCGCACGCTCGAAGAATTCGACATCAAGCGTCCCATCGAAGTGATTCCCAATTTCGTGAATTGCGATCTATATTGCCGAAAGGACGAATCCGGCCTTGCGCGCGGAGTGGGCCCCCGACGGCGAACCGATCCTGATGCACCTGTCGAATTTCCGTCCCGTCAAGCGCGTCACCGATGTCATCGAGATTTTCGCGCTGGTTCGTGAAAAGATGCGCGCGAAACTGGTATTGATCGGGGACGGGCCCGACCGCGGCGCCGCGGAATATATCGTGCGCAAGAAGAAACTCGGGCGCGATGTGCATTTCCTCGGCAAACAGGATCGCGTCTATCGAGCTTCTGGCGCAGGCGGACTTGTTTCTGCTGCCGTCCGACATGGAATCGTTTGGCCTTGCGGCGCTCGAAGCCATGGCCTGCGAAGTTCCTGTGGTGGCCACGAACGTGGGCGGACTGCCCGAAGTGGTCGAGCACGGAGTTGACGGATTTCTTTTTACGCCGCGGGAAGTGGAAATCGGCGCAAGATATGCGCTGGAAATTTTGTCGCGCGCCGATCGCGGCCGGGAAATGGGACAACGCGCGCGCGTCAACGCGCAAGAAAAAATATTGCGCCAACGACGTGATCCCGATGTATGAAGGCTACTATCGGCCAAGTGATTGGCGCGCTAGCCGATGACAGCACGCGTGAAGCTGCGAAATCGAACCGTGAGAGTCCCGTGTGAAGTGGTGAATACGACAGACACTGCCAATGCAGGAGGCATCGTGTGAATGCAGTCTAGGATTCATGTCCTGCGAATTTCTGTCGGTGGCTTATGGCTGTCTTGCTGGTGAACCCGCACACTGCGCGAGCTCAGGTGTCCGCCTCGATTATCGGGAACGTCGAAGATGCCAGCTGGCGCCGTCAGTGAGTGGCGCAACCATCACCGTGAAAAGCCAGGAAACCGGAGCCACGCGAGTTGTCACCACTGATGATGGAGGCAACTTCCGAGTTCTTTCCCTTGCCCCTTGGTCCGCAAGAAGTGAAAGCGGAAAAGAAAGGTTTCAAGTCGGTCGTTCGCACCGGAATTAATCTGGAAGTGGGGCAGGAAGCAGTCGTGAACCTGCGCCTGGAGGTCGGCGAGTTCGTTCAACAAGTTGTGATTCACGAAGAGGCGCCCGTCGTCAACGTCACGCCCGCTTCGGTCTCAGGAATCGTCGGCGAGCGCGAGATCAAAGACCTGCCGCTCAACGGCCGCAGCTTCGACAACCTAATCACCCTCAATCCCGGAACGATCAATTACAGCGCGATGAAAAGCGCCAATACCAGCACGAGCAATGGAAACACATTCTCGGTGGCGGGACGGCGGACCGGAGAGAATCTTTTCCTGCTCAACGGCGTCGAGTATATGGGATCGAGCCAGCTCGCCGTCACACCCGGCGGCGCCAGCGGCTATCTGCTCGGGATTGACGCTGTCCGCGAATTCAACGTTCTCACGGACACCTATTCCGCCGAATATGGAAAGCGGGCGGGAGCGCAGGTCAGCATCGTCACGCAATCCGGGACCAATTCGTTGCACGGAACCGTTTTCGAGTTTGTTCGAAACAGCGTGTTCGATTCCCCGGGCCCGTTCGATCAGGGAACCGTTCCTCCCTTGAAGAGAAATCAATTCGGCGCCGCGCTGGGAGGTCCGCTCAAGAAAGATCGTCTGTTTTTGTTTGGCAACTACGAAGGATTTCGGGAGTCCTTGGCGGTCAGCAGCCTGAGCGTGGTCCCGGATGCGACTCGCACGCACGGGCATGCTGCCAAATGCGAGCACTGGCGTACAGACTCAGATCGTGCCCGACGACCGCTCCAACATGTGCCATACATGTCCTTCTGGCCTCAGCCAGATCTCGGTCCGGAGTTGATGGTGCCGTCGACAGACCTCGCCCGGAACGCCTGGTTCCGAGCGGCGTTTCGTATTCGCACAACAATCCCAACGAGCATCTTCGGGAAGATTTCGGCACCCTTCGCACCGACTACAATATCGGTAATCGCGACACTCTTACCGGCGCTTATACGATCGACGATGGGAACCAGCCTGATTCCGCTTGCGGATCCCCTGTTCGCGTCGTACACCCCGCTCCGGATGCAGGTGTTCAGCCTGGCAGGAAACGCATGTCTTTTCGCCCCAAATTCTCAATACGCCACCGTTGGGTTTTCCCGGGCATCTTTCGGTCTGGATTCGGTTCTCCCGTGGGCGCAGGCACGATTTCTCCTAATGCCATGCCCTTTGTCACCGGAGCAGGGCCCGGCGGGATCGTCGTGGGCGGCGGAGCCACAACCACCGCCGGCGGGACAATCACTTCCGCCGGCCCGAACAATGCCGCGGGCGTCGTGAATCACAGAAATCTTTTTACGTATCAGGACAATCGTGCAAATCAGCAAAGGAATTCATCAGCTCAGCGCGGGCGTCTGGTTCCAGCGGCTGCAGGACAACGAAGACACCGCTTCGCGCCAGGCCGGGGCAGTCACCTTTGCGACTCTGACCGCATTTCTTCAAGGAACGGTCGCCACGAATCAGTTTCAAGTCGTGCCTCTGCACACGGAGCTGGGCTGGAGAAGCCTGTTCGGCGCATGGTACGTCCAGGATTCCATCCGGCTGCGGCGCAATCTCACGCTTGAAGCCGGGCATTCGCCACGAATTCACCACCGGCTGGAATGAGGCCGACGGAAGGGCCGCCAACTACGTGACCAACTCGCAAGGCGTGCTTGTAACCGCCCCGGTGGTGGGCAATTCAGTGTTCTCGCAAAATAACGCGACGCGATTGTTCAGCTCCCCGGGTGGGCCTGGCGTGGGACGTCATTCGGAAATGGAAAGACCGCGGTCCGCGCGGGATATGGAATCTATTATTCGCTGATTGACGCGCTTTCCTTCTTGATGAACTCGCTGCCTCCCTATAACGGCTCCGTTTCCTGCCCAAGTGTCGGATCGTTCTGCCCGAGCACAGCCGGAAGCGCTTCCCTGTTTTCGTTTATTCCCTTCACGCCCGGTACGTCATTCCCAGCCTGCGGCACCGGCGTTACGCCCTGCGCTACTTTCTCGCCGCAAGGAATACAGCCGGACGCGAAGACTCCGGCAGTTCAGGAATGGAACCTGTCGGTCGAGCAACAACTCAACCAAAACACATCGCTTCGCGTTGCCTATGTCGGATCGTTCGCAATCCATGAATTGCTCAGCATCGATCCCAACAGCATCCCGGCGCAAATTTGTTCGAACCCGGCGGGCATGCGTCTCGGGCGGCACGCCGGGCACCACAAAGGGCAGCGTCCCTCAAGGTGCGCAATATATCCCTGTCCAGTCCAGACCCAACCCAGTCCTTTCCGGCGGATTCTTCTGGTTCACCGAGGGCAACAGCAGCTACAACGCTTTGCAAGTCGACGTCACCCACCGCATGAGCAAAGGCCTGGAATTTCGCGGAAACTATACCTGGTCCAAAAACCTGGATATGAATTCCGCTCTCACCATCGCGCAGGCGAACAATCAGCCGCAACTGGTGCTGGATCGCAACGATCTTGCGCAGGGATTGGGGACCGTCCGCGTTGAATATCACCAGCCAATCCAGTATTTCCGCGCATCTACGAACTGCCCTTCGGGCACTGGCAGCACTGGCTGAGCGACACCGGCGGGATCGAAAGCAAACTCGTCTCCGGCTGGCAGTTGAATGGCAATCGGAACGTTCCTGTCTGGTTTTCCGTTCACTCCCTTGGTTGGCTCGAACCGATCGGGCGATGGCGATATCAGAAATCCGGATCGCGTTTCATCAACACTTCCTTTACGGGCCCGTCTTGACCGGTAATCCAAACCAATGGTTGAATCCATGCGTGTTCATGCTGCCGACGCCGGGAACCTACGGGAATATAGGCAGGGGAACGCTTACAGGTCCGGGCCTGGCCGATGTGGATTTCTCGCTGTTCAAGGACACTGCGATTTCTGAAAAAGCGACCGTGCAATTTCGTGCGGAATTCTTCAACCTCCTAAATCACTCAAACTTCGGGCCTCCGAACGCGACCGTATTTTCGGGCACGTCGATCAGCCCGTCGGCCGGATTGATCACCACAACGGCTACATTTCCGCGGCAGATTCAACTCGGATTGAAGCTGATTTTCTAAGAAGTGCTCGTACGGTTTCTGTAGCGTAAGCTTCAGCTTGCGTGCTTTTGGGTTGATTTCGATTTCGCCTGAAAGAAAGTCCAACCCACGCAAGCTGAAGCCTACGCTACTAAATTCAAATTTTCGTGGCTGGCAGGATGACGGAAATCTCGGAACTTGTGGGAATCAACTCCGGAATTTCGATGCGGATGCGCGTTCCCTCGCCCTCGCGGCTGGAAATATCCATTCGGAAATCCCCGCCGTAAAGCACGCGCAACCGTTCGTGGACGTTGCTGATGCCGATCCCGTCCCCGAACACCTGCCCCATGCGCTCCTTGGGAATTCCGACGCCATTGTCTTCAATCACGATCACCAGACGGCCGTCCTGCGTCGAGGTGCTGATGGTGAGTTCACCGCCGCCGATTTTCGCGGCCAGGCCGTGCTTGAGTGCGTTTTCGACAATCGGCTGCAGGAGCATGCTGGGCACGAAGGCATCGAGCGTGTGCTCATCGATCTGCTTGTGGATCTGAAGATTGTCGCGCCCGAATCGCGCGACCTCGATATCGAGATAATCGTCGATGAAATCGAGTTCCTCCTGCAGCGGCACAAACGTTTCGTGCTTGCGCAAAAGCCGCCGCAAAATATTGCTCAGCTTGATGACCACGCCGCGGGCCGTGTCCGGATCGTAGCGGATCAAGGAAGAAACCGTATTGAGCGTATTGAACAAAAAATGAGGATTGATCTGCGCGGTCAGGGCGTCCATGCGCGCCTTGAGCAGCAATTGCTGGTGCTGCTCGAGGTTCATTTCGATTCGCGTGTTGTTCCAGATCTTCATCGGAACAGCGACGGCCATCACGGTGGAGAGCAACACCAGCGCTAGCGCCCAGATGGGTCCCGCGTTCAAATAAAATAGCCATTGCGGTTTGGTGGCATGGCCGAGCGCCTGGCGCGCCAATTCCAGGACGACACACGCCGCCAGAGGCAGCATTTCCCAGGTAACTTTCCTTCCGACGGAACAGCCGCACGAGAAATCGCGGCGTGCTCATAAACGTGAATGGCCCGAGCTTCCAAATCTCTTCCGTGTTTGGAATGACCTGGCGAATCAAGCCGCCCACCAGCCCGGCGGTCGCGGCGACGGGCATCGAAAGCCATTCATGGTGGAGAAACGCGGGCAGGCTGATAATCGACCCGCCCAGTGGCCCAACGACGCGCCCTCCCAGCAGCCCGAGCAGAAACGACCCTTCGAGCATGAGGTCCGCAGCGCGATAGGGCAGTCCCACGATGCGCAGAATCACGCCAAAGGCCAGCGGCGGCGTGACAAACAACATCAGCTTCAATTTTTGATCCGAATCGCGGACTTCCGTGAACAGAACCTTGCGAAAAATCGCCGAGCGCGCCAGCCAGGCGCAAATCGACGCTGCCGCACCGACGTGCAGCAGCAGCGTGAGTAGCAGTTCCCCACTGGAGCTAAGGGTATTCATGAGACCCGGCCGCGCCAGCTACGTTAGCCATTCGCATGGGCGATGTAAAGAGGCCCGATGGCGACTGTGCCGCTGTATGGCGTTGCGGCTGCACACCTCTGTTATAATACGCCGCTCCGTATGCCACGCAAAACACCACGGCGCGCTCGCGTTGCGCGCAAGACACGGAAGACCAGTATTCGGATTGTGGCCCGCGCCAAGCTCCCTACCCGTTTCGGCCCATTCGACGTCATCGGCATCGAAGGGCGCAGCGATAAGGAAAGCGCCATGGCCCTGGTGCACGGACGCGTCCACGGCCAGACGCCCCTGGTGCGCGTCCACTCGCAGTGCCTTACCGGCGATGTTCTCGCCTCCGAGCGCTGCGATTGCCGGGCTCAGCTGGAGCTTTCCCTTCGCCGCATCGCCGCCTCGCCCTCCGGCATTCTGCTCTACTTGCCGCAGGAGGGCCGGGGAATCGGACTGATGAACAAGCTGCGCGCCTACGAATTGCAGGACCGCGGCAGGGATACGGTCAGGCCAACGAGGACCTTGGCTTTGCCGCCGATTCGCGGGATTATGCATTTTCAGCCGCAGCGCTGAAGCTGCTTGGGGTGCGCCGCGTGCGTTTGCTATCGAACAATCCCGGATAAGGTGCAACAACTCGAGAAGGCGGGAATCCGCGTGGTGGAACTCGTGCCCTGCAGGCCGCGCACTTCGAGCGTGTCGCGCGCCTATCTCGAAACAAAGCGCACGAAAATGGGGCACCTGCTGGAACGTTTAGGATCGTGAGTCAAATTAACGGCTGCCCGCCCAAAAAACGGGCGGCCGCTACAAAAGCAAATCGCACCGTGACAGCACGGTTTTGTAGAGGCCGTCCGCTCGCGGCGGACGGGCAGGTTTCGGTTGAATTCAAAACGCCCCTTGGAGAACCCGCATGAAACGTGTCATCGAGCAAATTGCCTCATTTCCCAAGGTCACACCGGCTGATCTCTATGAACTCTTCATGGATTCGGCCAAACATTCCGCGGCCACCGGGATGCCTGCGAAAGTCAGCCGCAAGGTGGGAGGAAAATGGTCCGCGTTCGGCGGGATGATCCTGGGAAAAACTCTCGCGCTCGTTCCCAACCGTATGATCGTGCAGGCCTGGCGCTCGTCAGCATGGAAGAAGGGTGATCCCGATTCCATCCTTGTCGTCCGCTTTGAGAAAACCAAAACTGGCGCAGCCGCGCACCTCGCACATGTCGGCGTGCCGCCATACGATCACAAGGGAGTCACCAAAGGCTGGAGGCATTATTACTGGGAGCCGTGGAAGAAGTATCTCGCGCGGGAACGCTAGTCTAGACTCGACCGGTTGCAGCGCCTTGACAGACACGAAAGTCATGAGCACGGGCGAAGGAGTGGAATTCAACGGCCTTTTTGCCCCAGCCATTGCCTGTTACAATTTAGACATAGAGGCCGAAAATGCAAAGCGCCATCATCAAGGACCAAAATATTTTGGGGGGGAGCCCGTTTTTCGCGGAACCCGCGTACCGTTCAAGGTCTTAATCGATTACCTGGAGGGTGGCGAGACTTTGGACCAGTTCCTGGAGCAGTATCCGAGCGTAACCCGCGAACTCGCCGTCGCAGCCATTGAAGAAGCGCGTTCCAGCCTTGTCTCACAACTCCGATGAAAGTGTTGATTGACGAGTGCGCGCCCAGAGCGTTAAAGCACAGCGTCAAAGCGGGCGGTCACGAATGTCTCACAGTTCAGGAAGCAGGCTGGTCAGGAAAAGAGAATGGCGAGCTTTTGACGCTTGCCGAATCTGATTTCGATGTGCTCGTTACGTTGGATACGAACCTCCGGTATCAACAGAACTTGGCAGGCCGAAGAATCGCCGTTGTAATTATCCATGCGCATTCTAATCGGCTAGTCCACATCGCCCAGCTCTTCCCAGCGTGTCTGAAGGTTCTGGAAACGATCAAACCTGGAGGTATTGTCCACGTGGGTACACCCTGACGACGAATCCAGAGCTTCCCTTAGCTTACCCGCCCCCCACAAGATGAACTATTTCGTACCGGTCGCCCGGCTGCACGGCCGTTGCAACCCACTTCGATCGTGGCAGAACCTCGAGATTGCGCTCAATCGCTACACGATCTACTGGCAAGCCCAGATGCAATAGAAGCTCCGTCACGCCAAGCCCAGTGGGGACCTCTTTGGTTTCGCCGTTGATGACAATCTGAATCCCTGAGGTCATTTCGAGACCGGAGCAGGGTCGCGAGGCTTCGCCTTGAGCTGAAATCTCAGTTCACCATACAGCGACCCATCAGTCGCGCGAATCACGAGGGTCGCCCCATCAATCGCATTCGATGGGATCGCAAATTTCAGAATTGCACGACCGGCAGCGTCCGCCTGCGCGTGTGCGCATGGGGTGCGCCCGTCTTCGCGTTCCAAAAACGCCTCGACTTCAGCGCCACTAATTCCCTCGCCAGAATCTTTTTGCCGCAAATCAATTTCGAGCGTGGCTTGCCCGGCCGCAAACCAGGTTTTCGGATTGGCCAAACGGATGTCCAAGCCTTGTTCAGCGGTGATTGGCATTGCGGCGTGGCGACGTTCGTTCGCACTCCCCGGAATCTCAAGGGTTCCTGTTTCGAGGCCAGCGATTACTTCGTTATGTTGCTGCGCGAGCCGCTCGTGAAGCTGCTTCGCAAGGTCTTCCGCGTTTGCGGCGGCTGCGAACTCCTCGTAGCTGGTGCTGCGTTTGTAAATCACGCGTCCTGCCTGGTACACCACGGTGTCGAGGAAGGGATGAGCGGGGCCGCGATCCTCGGTTTGCACGTGGTAGAGGGCGTCCCCGAGCCGCACATTCGAGTTGAATCCAAAGTTCATGCGAGGAACCACCTTGCCGAAGCCGTTGACATGCCGGTGTTGCAAACAGATGTAAAGAATCAACGAAACATTGTCGATATATTTCTTAGGTACATTTGACCGCTCGGCGCTTCGTCGCTATTATAGCTTGTGCTCCGATGACAGGAAACGACCTCCATAGTTACGCGCCGCTTCTTGTACACCTCGTCCTGGCCATGGCACTTTCGGGCGTCATTCTCCTGCTTTCCTCATTAGTGGGCTGGCGGCGACCCTCCAAAGTTAAATCGCAAGCCTACGAATGTGGTATTACCCCCACTGGTGACGCACGCGAACCGTTTTCTGTGAAATTTTACCTGGTGGCCATGGTGTTTATTTTGTTCGACGTGGAGGCCATCTTTCTCTATCCCTGGGCCTTTATCTTCAAGCAATTGCGGTGGTTTGGATTTGTGGAGATGCTCCTCTACATCGGCATCCTGCTGGTGGGTTATTTCTATCTTTGGAAGAAAGGGGCGTTGGACTGGAATCGCCCAGCCGTACGCCGGGACCGCGCTTCGTGACGGAGACACCTGACCTCGAGCAGAACCCGACGATCGCGAGAATCCGCTCCTGGCAGCCCGCAGCAATCAGCGGGTTGCTTTCCTTCCGCGGGGAGTTGACCTTGCTTGTCCCTCCCGAACATTTGCTTCCGCTGGCCGGATTTCTCGCCGGTGACCGGGATCTTGCCTTTACCTATCTGTCAGACGTGACGGCCGTGGACCGCTTTCCGATTGAGCCCCGCTTTGAACTCAACTATCACTTGCTGTCGATTTCGCGGCGCGATTTCCTGCGTCTTCGCGTGCGCCTGCCGGGAGAATCTCCGGTCATCGAATCCGTGATTCCGGTCTGGCCGACCGCCAATTGGCACGAGCGCGAGATCTTCGACCTGATTGGCATTCGCTTCGAAGGGCACCCCGACTTGCGGCGCATGCTGATGCCTGACGATTGGGAAGGCCATCCGCTGCGCAAGGATTATCCGACGGAGGGTCCACGCTGACGGGTAAGGATTTCTCAAAATGACCATCGTGCAAACCGCCACCGGCCCCGCGAAAACCATGGTTCTCAACATGGGGCCCCAGCATCCGTCCACGCACGGCGTGTTACGCATTTTGCTGGAACTCGATGGGGAAACCGTCGTCAAAGCGGACGTGGATATCGGGTATCTACACACCGGGATTGAAAAAACCGCCGAGGCTCTCACCTATTCACAGGCCATCACCATTACCGACCGCATGGATTATCTTGCGCCACTGTCGAACAATCTCGTTTACTGCCTGGCGGTTGAAAAGCTGCTGGGCCTTGAAGTTCCCAAGCGCGCGCAATACATTCGCGTTCTGCTTACCGAACTCACGCGCATCGGCTCCCACCTGGTGTGGCTCGGAACGCATGGCATCGATCTCGGCGCGATGTCCGTATTCCTCTATTGTTTCCGCGAGCGGGAAGAGTTGCTCAAGATCTTCGAGCTGGTCAGCGGCCAACGCATGATGACCAGTTATTTCCGTATCGGCGGACTGGCGCTCGAGCCTCCCGCGGGCTGGACGGACCACGTTGAGAGAATTTTGAAGTCGTTTCCCGCGCGCTTCGATGAATACGAAGATCTACTCACAGAGAATCGCATCTGGCAGAGCCGCACGCAGGGCATAGGAGTGCTGAATGCCGCGGACGCCATCGCCCTCGGCGTTTCCGGGCCGGCGCTGCGCGGCTCGGGTGTGGACTATGATGTCCGGAAATTTTTCCCGTACTCCAGCTACGAAGAGTTTGATTTTCAGGTGCCGGTGCGCACCGAGGGCGATTGCTACGCGCGTTACTTGTGCCGTGTTGCGGAAATGCGCGAGAGCTTGAAAATCGTGCGCCAGGCGCTCGATAAAATTCCTCCCGAAGGGCCGATCAAAGCGGATGCCCCCGGCATTGTCGCTCCGCAGCGCGAAAAGATGAAAACGGAAATGGAAGCCCTGATCTACCATTTCAAGATTTACACAGAAGGGTTTGCGCCTCCCCCGGGCGAAGTTTACCAGCGTATCGAATCGCCGCGCGGTGAGCTGGGCTGCTTTATCGCCAGCGACGGATCGCCCAAGCCCTACCGCATGAGGGTGCGCGCGCCATCGTTCGTGAATCTGCAGGCCTTGCAGAAAATGGTGGAAGGCCGCCTGATTGCCGACGTGATCGCGTCCATCGGCACGCTCGATATCGTGCTGGGGGAGATCGATCGCTGATGAATCTGCCTCCACAATTGGAATCCAAGTTTCAAACGCTGGAAACCCGCTATCCGGTCAAACGTTCGGCGCTTATCCCCATGCTGCTGTATGCGCAGGATCAGTTCGGCTACGTCAGTGACGACATGATCGGCGAAATTGCCCGCCGCCTGGACCTCAACACTCTGCAGGTCACGGAAACGATGGAGTACTACTCGATGCTGCGCCGGCGTCGCGCCGGGAAGTATCACGTGCAAGTCTGCACCAACGTTTCCTGCATGCTGCGCGGCGGCAACAAGATTTACGAATTCGTGCAAAAAAAATTGGAAATTGGACACAAGGAAACCACGGAAGACGGGGTGTTTTCGCTCGAAGAAGTGGAATGTCTGGGCGCCTGTACGGGCGCCCCGGCCATGCAGGTGAACTACGATTTCTACGAAAATCTCACCACCGAACGCACCACGCAAATATTCGAGGCCCTGGAGGCCGGGCGAAAACCGGAAACCTCGACGCCCATCTCTGGATCCGTGAAGAAACGCCATCCCGAAGAGGTCCCGGTCATCAGCCGCCTGTTCGGCGTGAAGGATTCGCACAAGCTTGCCGTGTACGTCGCGAATGACGGCTACAAAGGCATGGAGCGCGCGCTCAAGGAATTAACGCCGGAGCAAGTCGTCGACGAAGTCAAGAAGTCCAATCTGCGCGGGCGCGGCGGCGCGGGCTTCCCTACCGGAATGAAGTGGAGCTTTGTGCCGAAGGAATCGGCAAAACCGAAATACATTTTGTGCAACGCCGATGAAAGCGAGCCGGGCACCTGCAAGGACCGTCCGCTGATGGAAATGATGCCGCACCAGTTGATCGAAGGCATCGTGATCGCAGGCCGTTCCGTGGGTTCGCACCAGGGATACATTTACGTTCGTGGCGAATATCGCTACGTCCAGGACATCATGGACGGCGCCATTGCCGAGGCCTACAAGGCTGGATACCTCGGCAAAAACATCCTGGACAGCGGATTTGATTTCGATCTCGTGACACACACCGGCGCGGGCGCTTACGAGTGCGGTGAAGAATCGGCCTTGATGGAATCGCTCGAAGGCAAACGCGGCTATCCGCGCATCCGCCCGCCATTCCCCGCAGTAGTCGGCCTCTATGGGTCGCCCACCGTGATTAACAACGTGGAGACGCTTTCTTCGGCCCCGGAAATTTTGCGCCGTGGGGGAGAATGGTATGCGGGACTTGGAACGCCGAGGAACGGCGGTACGCGCCTGTTCTGCATCTCGGGCCACGTCAACAATCCCGGCATCTACGAATTACCCATGGGCTTCTCGTTGCGCCGCATGATCGAAGAGGTTGCCGGCGGAATGCTCAATGGCCGAAAGCTCAAGGCTGTAATTCCCGGGGGAAGTTCCTGCCCTTTGCTCACGGCGGATGAAATCGATGTGGCCATGGATTACGACTCGGTCGCCAAGGCCGGCTCGATGCTGGGCTCCGGTGGCGTCGTCATCATTGATGAAGACACCTGCATGGTCGACCTGGCCCGCCGCATCATGCACTTCTACGCTCATGAATCCTGCGGCTGGTGCATTCCCTGCCGCGAAGGCACAGGCTGGCTGCGCAAGATGCTCGACCGCTTCCACTCCGGAGCGGGCCGCGCGGAAGATATCACCATGGTCGGCGACCTCGCGAAAAACATGCTTGGCAAGACATTCTGTCCGCTGGGCGATGCCGCCGCGATGCCGACCATCAGTATCGTCAAGAAATGGCGGCACGAGTTCGAACAACATCTTTCAGGCAAATGCCCCTACAGGCCAGCCGATGTGCTGGTCGCAGCGCGCTGAGGACACCGGCACAAAATGGCAGATTCGAAAGATGTCACGCTGAAAATTGACGACCGCGAGGTGACCGTTCCCCCGGGAACGCTGGTCATCGAAGCCGCGCGCCGCATGGGTATCGAGGTCCCTTCGTTCTGCTACTTCCCCGGCCTTTCGCTGCAAGCCGCCTGCCGCATGTGTCTGGTGGAGGTGGAGAAAGCGCCCAAGCTGCAAACAGCGTGCACGCTGGTTGCTGTACCGGGCATGGTGGTGCGCACCGGCACCCCGCAGGTGCATGAAGCGCGCAAGGCCATGCTGGAATTCCTGCTCGCCAATCATCCGCTCGATTGCCCGGTTTGTGACAAGGGTGGCGAATGCGAATTGCAGGATATGGTCTTCACGTACGGCGCCGACAAGAGCCGCTTTGCCGAGGAAAAACGCCACCAGCCCGAACAAAAATGGTCTGAGGCGGTTTATTACGACGCCCCGCGATGCATCCTGTGTTTTCGCTGCGTGCGTGTCTGCGATGAAGGCATGGACGTCAAGGCGCTCGGCGTCGGGCAGCGCGGCTCGAACTCGGTAATCATCCCCAACGGCGAGGATCACCTCGACTGCGAAGAATGCGGCATGTGCATCGACATCTGCCCAGTTGGAGCGCTCACCAGCGGCACGTACCGCTATAAGACGCGGCCCTGGGAAATGACCTACGTGTCCACCGTGTGCACGCACTGTTCGAATGGCTGCAAGACCACGCTGAGTGTCCGCAACAACGAAATTCTTCGCGCCAATAATCGCGATCTCTCCGGATTCAACAAGGATTTTCTTTGCGTGAAGGGCCGCTTTGGATTTGATTTTACGAGGCACCCGGAACGCCTGAAACTCCCGCTGGTGCGCAGGGATGGCAAACTCGTGCCCTCGAGCTGGGAAGATGCCCTGGCGGAAGTCTCCCGGCGTCTTGTTGAAATACAGCGAGGGTTCGGCGGGGATTCGATCGGATTCATCGGATCGAATCGCACCACCAACGAGGAAAATTACCTGCTGGGGCGCGTGGCGCGCGCCGCCATCGGCACAAACAACCTGGATCACCACCGCACAGCGGATTACGCCAGTTTGATTGCCGCACTGGGACAGCAGGCATCGGCCGCTGGCGCGACCATGACTCAGATTTATGAAGCTGACGCGGTTTTGCTCATCGGCGACGATCCGACCGAGCAGAATCCGCTGGTGGCATGGCAAATTCGCTCGGCGATCCGCCATCGCAGCTCGCGCCTTTACATCATCAATTCAAAATCGATCAAGCTCCTCCGCAAAGCGAAGGAGTTCGCCGAGGTGCCGCAGGGTGGTGAAGCGGCTGCCGTCAACCGGCTTGCGGGAGGGGATGCGCATCTCGATCCGGGTGTGGAAGAAAGGCTTTCCGCGCTTGCGGCCGCCCTTGCAAAGGAATCGAACGTCGTCATTGTATTTGGCGCGGAGTTGACGGGATCGGCGGTCCGCGACCTGGTGAAATTTGGCTCCTCCTTGCCGGGCCAGACGCGCTATATGGCGCTGGGGGATTATGCGAATTCGCGCGGAGCTTCCGACATGGGCCTGCTGCCGGGGATGCTGCCGGGTTACGCGCCCGTCGAGGACTCGAAGGCGCGCGAAAAATTCGGCAAACTGTGGGGAGCGAAGCTCTCGGCCCAGCCTGGATTGGACGCGCGAGGGATGCTCGCCGCGGCTGCCAATGGAAAACTGCGCGCGCTTTATGTGATCGGCGCGAATCCAGTTAAGACATTCGGAGTGCAGGCAACGGACCGGCTCGGCAAACTCGATTTGCTGGTCGTGCAGGATCTGTTCCTCACGGAGACCGCGAAACTTGCGGATATCGTTCTCCCCGCCGCATCTGCCTACGAAAAAAACGGTACGATGACCAACACTTCCGGAGAGGTTCAGTTGGTCCGCAAGGGCGGCGATGTGATGGGCACGCGCTCGGATTTCGATATTCTGCGCATCCTCTCGCACCAGCTTGCAAAGCAGGGGCTCGGAGAGGGCATCCGCCTGCGCACGCCCGAAGCCGCCTTCAATGAGATCCGTCAATCGGTGGCCGGCTACAACTTCGCCATGACCACTCTTCTGCTGGGAGAGGCTGAGCGAACATCTCCTGTTTCCTCGGCCAATGGCAATGCAAGATTTGACGTGGCCGCAGGCTCGATTTTTTCGGCGCACGATACGCTGTTCACCAGCGGAAGCCTGGGACGCTACTGCACCACCATAAATTCCCTTCCCGAAGCAGCCGTTGAGGAACCCGTGGAGGCGCGCCCGTGAACGAGTTCGCCGCGCAGCATCCGCTTCTTGTGGTAGCGCTGCCGAAAATCGTTGTCGTACTTTTTGTGCTGCTGACATCGCTCGCGTACCTCACGTGGTTCGAGCGCAAAGTGGTGGCGCACATCCAGGCGCGCTGGGGCCCTTACCGCGTAGGACCTCACGGACTGCTGCAGCCGCTGGCCGACGGGGTCAAATTCCTGTTCAAAGAGGACATCACGCCGGCCGGTGCGGATAAATTCGCGTATTTTCTCGCGCCCTTCTTGGCATTATCGCTGGCGATTACATCGATTGCCGTAATCCCCTTCGGGCCCGGGGAATTTTCTATCTTTGGCCAGAAAACGCCGCTGTCCATCACGAATCTCAACATCGGGTTACTCATCCTTTTTGCAATTACCTCGATGGGCGTCTACGGCGTGGCGCTGGCCGGGTGGTCCTCCAACAGCAAATACTCGTTCCTGGGCGGATTGCGCAGTTCGGCGCAGATGGTTAGCTACGAACTCGCGCTGACGATGTCGGTGGTGGGCGTCATCCTGATGGCCGGCACGTTTAACTTGAGCGAAATTGTGAGCGCGCAGCAGGGATTCCATTGGGGCTTCGTGCCGCGCTGGAATTTAATTGCCGCACCGATGCCCCAGGTGCTTGGGTTCTTCCTGTTTTTTATTGCGGCTGTGGCGGAGACCAATCGCGCGCCGTTCGATCTGGCCGAAGCGGAACAGGAGCTGGTCGGCGGGTTCCACACAGAGTACGCCAGCTTCAAATTCGCGATGTTTTTCATGGCCGAATATTCCAGCATGATCACGGTATCCTGCCTGGCGACGATCCTGTTTTTCGGAGGCTGGCTCTCGCCCTTCCCGCAGACCTCGCTCTTTGCCTGGACACATTACATCCCGACTGCGGCATTCGCCGCCGCCGGTCTCGCTTTGATCATTCATGGCGTCCGTTATCTCACGATGTTTGGACGCGTGGTGCTTCCTGCGATGGGCCTGGCATTGTGCGGGTTGTCGTTCCTGATCGGCATGCCGGGAGTCGTTGATATTATTCAGGGGCCTTTCTGGTTTTTGCTCAAGATTGCGATTTTTCTTTTTGTTTACGTCTGGCTGCGCGGCACGCTTCCGCGCTTCCGCTATGACCAATTGATGGGCTTTGGCTGGAAGGTGCTTCTGCCGCTGGCGATCTTGAACGTGGTGATTACCAGTTTGGCAATCGTATGGACGCAGAAATGAGTTTGGCGCAGCGATGACATTCATGCGCGAAGGTGCTAAACCATGACGCCGCAAATCGCTATTTTCCTGCTCCTGGCGGCCGTGGCCGTGGCGGGCGCGATCAGCCTGATCCTGCAGCGCGAGCCGATTCACAGCGCGCTGTCGCTGATCGTCGTCATGGTCGCTCTCGCGGGACTGTACCTGCTGCAAGGCGCGGAATTTATCGCTGCCGTGCAAATCATCGTTTACGGCGGCGCGATCATGGTGCTGTTTGTCTTCGTGATCATGCTGCTGAACGCGGGAGAAGAAGAGCGCACCAACATGAGCCGCATGGCGCGCTTCGTCGGCGTGCCGTTGGGAATTGTGTTTCTGGTGGAAGTGGCCTATGGCATCGGGCGCGCCACGTCGAACATGCCTCCGGCCGTTGCGGAGGCGGTGTCGACGCGTGATCTTTCGACGCTGCTGTTTCGCGAATACATGTTTCCGTTTGAGCTGACGTCGTTTTTGATTTTGATTGCTCTGCTCGGTGCGTTGGTCCTGGCGCGCCGCGAAGATTCTGATTAAGTTCCGAGCGCCGGCTGCAATCGAAGCACGCCGGAATTAGTTTTCTGGGGGCGTTGTGGTTCCGACTTCGTATTTTCTAGTGCTGAGCGCCGTCTTGTTTGGATTGGGTGTGGTGGGGTTCGTCTTCAAACGCAATATCATCACCATTTTCATGTCCATTGAGCTGATGCTGAACGCTGTCAATCTGGCGTTTGTCACTTTCAGCCGCGCGCTCGGCCAATTACAGGGGCAAGTGTTCGTTTTCTTCGTCATCGTCGTCGCCGCTGCCGAAGCCGCGGTCGGCCTTGCGATCGTGATCGTGATTCATCGCAGCCGGGGAACGCTCAACGTGGAACGCGTGGATACGCTCAAGGATTGATGCCCGCTCTCACTTATCTCTGGATCATCCCGCTGTTGCCGCTCCTGGGCGCTGCCGCCAACGGCATTTTCGGCGGCCGCTGGTCCAAAGGCGTCGTCACATGGGTCGCGCTTTCCTCAACAACTCTGGCATTTCTCGCAGCCCTTGAGGTGGTGCGCGAATTTTTGGCGCTTCCGGCAGACCAAATTCCCTGGATCAAGTCCTATTTCACGTGGATCTCCGCCGGCGGATTCCATGCGGACTTCGCTTTGCAGGTCGATCAGCTCACCGTGATCATGCTACTGGTCGTCACCGGTGTGGGCTGGCTGATTCACATTTACTCCACCGGATACATGCATGACGATCCCGGCTATCGGCGATTCTTCTCGTACCTGAACCTCTTCATGTTTTTCATGCTGTTGCTGGTGCTCGCGGCCAACTACGTGCTGATGTTCGTCGGTTGGGAAGGCGTGGGGCTCTGCAGCTATCTGCTCATCGGTTTCTATTACCTGAAGCAGTCCGCTACCAATGCCGGCAACAAGGCTTTCTGGGTGAACCGTGTCGGCGATTTCGGATTCCTGCTTGGCGTGCTACTCATCTTGCGGACATTCGGATCATTGGATTTCGCGACCGTGCTACCCCGCGCGGCGGCAATGTCCGCGGAACCGATTGGACAGGCAGGCGTACTGACGACAATTGCGTTGCTTTTGTTTGTGGGAGCAACCGGAAAATCTGCGCAGCTTCCGCTGTACGTTTGGCTGCCGGATGCGATGGAAGGCCCCACCCCTGTAAGCGCATTGATTCACGCGGCGACGATGGTCACCGCGGGAGTTTACATGGTGGCGCGCTCGCACGCGATTTTCCTCAATGCTCCAACGGCCATGGAAGTTGTCGGCATCATAGGATGCGCGACCGCACTGTTTGCGGCCACCATTGGCCTGGTGCAAACCGACATCAAGAAAGTTCTGGCCTACTCGACTGTCTCCCAGCTCGGCTACATGTTCCTGGCCTGCGGCGTGGGAGCATTCAGCGCGGGCATCTTTCACTTGATGACGCATGCGTTCTTCAAGGGCTTGCTCTTCCTTGCCGCGGGCAGCGTGATCCACGCCATGGGCGGCGAGCAGGACATGCGCAAGATGGGCGGCCTGCGCAAGAAAATTCCGGTGACGTTCTGGACGATGTTCATGGCCACGCTGGCGATTGCCGGAGCGCCGGGCTTCTCCGGCTTTTTCAGCAAGGACGAAATCCTGCTGGCGGCGCAGCGCGCCAGCACGCCGCTGTGGGCGCTGGGCGTATTGACCGCGGGCCTGACATCTTTCTATATGTTCCGTCTGCTGTTCCTGACGTTTTTCGGCGCGCAGCGCTATGACGAGCACAAGGTGCACGTGCACGAATCCCCGCGCAACATGCTCGTGCCGCTGGTTGTGCTCGCCATCCTTGCCGTGGGCGGCGGGTGGATGGCTGCGCCGCAGCTTTGGGGCGGCGTGAACTACTTCGAGCATTTCCTCGCGCCTGTGCTGACAACCGCTTCGGAGCCGGCCGCTGCCGCCGCGGAATCCGCCGGCGGCGGAGCCGAAATCCTCCAGGCTTTGCTGGGGGCCCAGTCATTGCAGGTCTTCTCGGATTTCTTCTGGCCTGGTGGTTCTATATCCGCAGCCCAGGAACGCCAAAGAAGCTTGCGGCTTCACTTTCCGGGCCGTACAAGCTTCTAAGCGGAAAATATTTTATCGATGAATTGTACGCCGCCACGATCGTTCGCCCGCTGATTTGGATTTCGGATAAAGTCCTCTGGCATGTCGTTGACGAAGGCACGATTGACGGAGCGGTGAACGGGGTCGCGCGCGTGTCACGCGAATCGGGCGACCGCTTGCGCCACGTGAATTCCGGCAATGCGCGCAGCTACGCCACTTGGATCGTGATAGGCGCGCTGGTCTTCACTTCCCTGCTGCTCTGGATGGTGAACTGACGTGCAGCAAACGTTTCTGCTCACGGTCCTGACGTTTCTCCCCGTCGCGGGCACGCTCGCGCTGCTGCTGCTGCGCGATGAGGACCACGTCTGGATTCGCCGCCTGGCGCTCATCACCGCGGTCGCCGAGTTCGGGCTTTCGTTGCTGCTGTTGCGCGGCTTCGATGTGCGCGGAACCGGCTACCAGTGGGAAGAATTTCACGCCTGGATCTCGCAGCCGCCAATTCATTATCACCTGGGCGTCGACGGCCTCAGCGTCTTTTTGGTTCTACTGACGACTTTGCTTACTCCGATGTCGATTCTGGCATCCTGGAAATCGATTGACCAGCGCGTGAAGGGATTCTTCATCTCGCTGCTGGTCCTCGAAACGGGAGTCATCGGAGTTTTCGTCTCGCTCGACCTGTTCCTGTTCTTCCTGTTCTGGGAAGTGATGCTGATCCCCATGTATTTCCTGATCGGCATCTGGGGCCACGAGCGGCGCATTTACGCTGCACTCAAATTCGTACTGTATACGATGTTTGGTTCCATCCTGATGCTGGTCGCCATCCTGTGGCTCTACCACATCACCGCGGAAGCCGGGTATCCGACGCTCGACGTTTCGCAGATTCAGAGTCTGCTCTCGAACGGCACGATTACGCTTCCGCTGCGCACGGAATTTTTGCTCTTCGGCGCATTTTTCCTGGCGTTTGCCATCAAGGTGCCGCTCTTTCCGTTGCACACGTGGCTTCCGGACGCGCACACCGAAGCCCCCACGGCGGGCTCCGTAATGCTCGCGGGCGTGCTGCTGAAAATGGGGACGTACGGTATGCTGCGTTTTTGCCTGCCGTTTTTTCCGGAAGCTTCGCGCCGATTCGCTCCCGAGATTGCCGTGCTGGCCATCATCGGGATCATCTATGGCGCGCTGGTCGCCATGGTGCAGGTGGACCTGAAGCGCCTCGTCGCGTACTCCTCAGTCAGTCACCTGGGATTTGTGGTTCTCGGAATCTTCGCGTTCCACGCCATATCGATTCAAGGCGCCGTGTTTCAGATGCTCAGCCACGGCATCTCGACCGGCGCATTATTCCTCGGCGTCGGCATGTTGTACGACCGGCGGCATACGCACTTAATCAAGGAATTTGGCGGACTGGCGACACCAATGCCCACGCTTGCCGCGCTTTACTTGTTCACGTGTTTCGCGTCAGCCGGACTCCCTATGCTCAACGGCTTTGTGGGAGAATTCCTGATCCTTGCGGGAACATTCCAGAGACATGCGGCATGGGCAGCGTGGGCTGCACTCGGCGTCATTTTCTCAGCGGTGTACCTGCTGTGGTCGTACCAGCGTGTGTTCTTCGGCAGCGTGACGCAGGACAAGAATAAATCCCTGCCTGACCTTGACCTTCGCGAGCGCGGCATCCTGTTCGTGATGGCCGCGATTATTCTGTGGATGGGCATCGGCTCCGCGTTCTATACGCGGCGCACGGAAGCCTCGACGCAGAACCTGTTGCAATTGATGCAGCGCCCGCAGGCCTACGACGCAGGCGGCGCGCACAACCACGATATGAACAACATGGATCATGGCGCCATGCCGATGGGCGGCGCGGACTCCGCGCCTTCCGGCAGCGGCGCGACTTTGGTGAACTCCAAATAAATGTTCCCTCCCCTCCAAGATTTGTACCGCATAGCGCCCGAACTCGTGCTGTGCGCGTCTGGCATGCTGGTCATGCTCCTCGCTCCGATCGTTCCCAAAGGGCGTCACGGGGTGCTGTCGGCGGTTTCCCTGCTCGGCGCTGGACTGGCCCTGGCGGCAACTCGCTACATGGCCCTGTATCCCGGCGCGGCGTATTCCGGCCTGATCCGAACCGACGAGTTCAGTTTGTTCGTCCACTTGATCGTGATTGGCGTGGCCTTCCTGGCGATATTGGGGTCTGTCGGTTACCTCAAACGTGAGGGCCTTGATGCCGGAGAGTTCTGCGCGCTGATTTTATTCGCCACGGCAGGCATGGGCGTCATGGCCGGAGCCCACGAATTGCTGACGGCCTTCATCGGGCTCGAAATGAGTTCCATCGCCTCCTACATTCTGGCCAGCTACAGGCGCGATGCGCCGCGCTCCAACGAAGCGGCCATGAAATATTTCCTGCTGGGCTCGTTCGCTACGGCCTTCTTCCTGTATGGGATTGCGTTGTCCTTCGGCGCCACGGGATCGACGCACCTGGACATGATGACGCCGCTGGCCAACGATTCCTCGCACGTACTCCTGAAGCTGGGCCTCGGATTCATCTTCATCGGGCTCGCGTTCAAGGTCGCCGCGGCGCCGTTCCAACTTTGGACGCCGGACGTTTACGAAGGCGCGCCTGCCCCGGTTACGGCGCTGCTCTCGACGGGTCCTAAAGCGGCTGCATTCGCGCTGGCGTTGCGCATTCTAGCCAGCGTCGATGCCGCACCAGCGCTGTGGTTCTGGGCGCTGTGGGTTGCGGCGGTGCTGAGTATGTTTGCAGGAAATCTGTCTGCGCTGGTGCAGACCAGCGTGAAGCGCATGCTGGCTTACAGCTCGATCGCGCATGCGGGATACATTCTGGTTGCGCTCACCGCCGCGGCCGTGACCGATCATATGGAAGCCGGAATCGCTGCGGCCCTGTTTTACCTGGTGAGCTACGCGATGGTGAAATTGGGAGCGTTCCTGATCGTCGCGCATCTGGGCGGGGTGGGTGAACGCCACGTGGAGATCGATGACCTTGCAGGTCTGGCCCGACGGCAGCCCGCCATGGCCGCGTGCTTGTCGTTGTTTTTGCTTTCGCTTCTCGGGCTGCCCATCACGGCGGGATTCCTGGGCAAGTTCTACGTGTTCAACGCCGCGCTCGAATCCAATTTGATCTGGCTCGCGATCCTGCTGGCGCTCAATAGCGTGATTGGATCCTACTATTACCTGCGTGTGATGGTGGCGATGTACATGCGCGAGCCGAAAGAGGAAATCGCTATCGAGCCTGTGCCGTGGACGCTCTCCATCGTGCTGTGGATCGCTGCGGTGGGCACAGTGTATGTCGGACTCTTCCCCACACGAATCATCGGATTCGCCGTTAAAGCCGCAATGAATATTAAGTAGGACAGGCTTCAGAGTCTGTGTGGCAACTCTTCGCCCGCGTAAATATTATTCTGCAGAGGCCGTGTTCCTGCGGCCCCTGCGCGAGTTTGAAAACTTCTCGACGACCTCTAGCGTTTCAGGCGATGCGCAACTTTGGAACCGTGCGCCAGATTCGCGTGAGATTCAGGGCGATGGCGGCCAGCGTGAACTCGATGGCCACTTTTGTCAACCCGCGTAATCGGAATCGCCGCATCCCGCGCTGCTCTTTGAGCACTCCCAGCACCGGTTCCACAATCGCTTTTCGTCGTCGATACACCGCGCGTCCGGCCGGGGAGCGCAGCTTGCGTCTCATGTCCTGTTGCGCTCGATGCTGGGCGGCCGCGTGTCCGCGCACCCGCACCCCGCGATTCAGTTCCCGCCCCAGATGCGAATCCGGCACGTATGCGTCGATCTGGCGCCGCTCCAACTCTTCCAAATTCTCCTGTGAAAAAAATCCGCTGTCGGCCAGGGCTTGTCCCGGCCGCTGCCCGCACTCCCGTTCCACCGCTTCCAGCATCGGCACCAACAGCCCGTTATCGTTGCTGCTCTGGCTGACTTGCTGCGCCACAATCAAATGATCTTCGCTCACCGCCACCGTCGCCGTGTACCCCAACACAAATCCTTTGCGCTCGCGCAGGAACCGGCTGTCCTCATCGGTACGCGACAGCTTCTGGGTCCCCGCTTTCTTGAGCCGCTCGATCCGCGCCGGGATTTGCTGCAGCCGCTGCCGGAGTTCTTCCAGAGCCTGGTGGGCCACTTCCATTCCCGCCCCTTCGTTGGGGTCTGGCGTCTCGCACTGCCGCTGCCAGCGCCGAATGCGCCGGCGAATCTTCGCTCTCTCCGCTCGCAATTTCTCGATGCCCTCGGCCGAATCGGCCGCCGCGTTCGCCGCGATCCGCGTTGAATCGATGGCCACCTGTCCCAGCTTTCCCATCCCCAACGACCGCGCTAGCTCCACCACCTGTGTGAACGCGTCGTTGATCCCTCGCCCATGCCGCTTGCGGAACTCATTCAACGCCCAATAATCCGGCGTCGCTCCTGCTGCCAGATACCGAAACGCCAAATCTTCCCGAATCCGCTGCTCCAGCCGTCGCGAACTGGTCACTCCCAAGGCATAGGCATACAGCCATACTTTCAACAGCAGCGCCGGGTGATACCCTGGATGCCCCTCGTCACTGTATCCGCTCTCGAACTCCCTCAAATCCAACTTCTCCACCGCCGCATGCACGAAAAAACAAAGATGTCCTTCCCCCAATACCTCACGCACGCTCGGCGGCAACAAATACCCCTGTTCCGGGTTGTACTCGTAAAAATTCGGCATCGCGCAGCCTCCTGCGCGAAGTATACCTGCACTGTCAACCTTAGTTGCCACACAGACTCTGAAGCCTGTCCTACTAAAAACAAAAGGCCCGGCAGGTGATCCCTGCCGGGCCATTGAAATGCCTGACGCCAGTTACAGCTTCAGGTACAGGACGGCGAACATGTACAACGAAAGTGATTCGATAAAGACAAGCCCGAGAATCAGCGCCAGACGAATTGCGGCGGCAGCTCCGGGATTACGCGCCAGGCCTTCGCACGCGGCAGCCGTCGCCTTGCCCTGAGCCAGACCGCATCCCGCCACGGCAATCGCATACGCGATGCCTGACGTGATGACAACCCAACTTGTCGGCGTTGACGCGGTTGCGCCGCCAGTTTGCGCGAATGCCGCGGGTGCAAGCATGCACAGCGCAATGACTGGAAGCAGCATCGTTCCGATTTTCCTCATTCTGTTTCTCCTTCGTTATGAAATTGCCGTCTGGAGGTGGTTCCCGGACATCCTCGTACAGCCGGGCTCACACAGTGCGGCGGATAATGCCGGATCTAGTGCTCTTCTGCCACCACTGCACTCACATACATGACCGGAAGAATGGTAAAAACAAACGCCTGCAGAAGCGCGACAAACACATGCAGGAGAATAAATAGGGGCGGCGCCAGGAACGGGACGACCCCGCTGGCGTAGCCGAGAGGACTCAATTTTCCCAGGCCGATGAAGAGCGCCACGGTCAGGCCAAGAAACAATCCATACAGAATTTCGCTGACCAGCATGTTGACCCACAGACGCACGGTGAGCGAAAGCAGCCGGGATACATTGCTCACGATTTCAATCGGCAGCATGAGCCACGCCAGCCACCACACCGGCCCAAGGAAATGCTTTCCGTGGCCGAGCACGCCATTTTTCCGGATGCCGGCCCAGTTGTAATAAGCAAACACGACAATCGCGCAGCCGAGCGGGACCGAGGAGGTAGCGGTGGGGGATGCCAGCCCCGGGATGACGCTGATCAGGTTGCATGCCAACACAAAAATGCCGATGCTACCCAGCATGGGCAGGTACTTCTCCCCGCCGTGGCCCACCAGATCATCCAGAAGATCGCTGACGCCGACGCCCATGCTGTTGGTGATAAGCGCCTCCATGCACTGCTGTGTTCCGC
This sequence comes from Terriglobia bacterium, assembly GCA_963705015.1. GTDB lineage: Bacteria > Acidobacteriota > Terriglobia > Acidiferrales > UBA7541 > Palsa-360. The sequence goes on along the minus strand of CAVPIN010000002.1, from coordinate 129,247 downwards.
CGGGATTGTCCACCGAAAGTCGGGCCTTCAGCCACAGAAAAAACACCGCCATCAAAAGGAAGACGAGAATTTCCATGGAGACATGGTTGGGAATCGGGTATTCCGGATTTTCAGGCTTGATATGAAGCGCAGCGAGCAACGCAAGCGCCGGCTTGCCAAGCAGCAAATTGACGATCTTTGTGACGCCCAGAATCTGTTCTGTCATCGTCCCCACAATCTACAGCGAATCTGAATTCAGGCACTAACTGCGCGCGCTCGGCTCACTAAATCCCGTGGCCACCTCGTAGGTAACCTCAAGAATTACAGCCGCAATTAATGAAAATAATCCAGCTAAAACCGATCTTCCAGGGAACCAAGAGACCTTCAAAATAACATAGACCGCAGCGATGAGCAACGCCATCCGCGCGAAAAAACGGGCGTAAATCAAGGGCGAAGCGCGGTACGGCTCGGCGCCGCTTTGTGGCATGGCCGCGCGAAACAATCCACCGATGCCTTGCTCCAGCCATCGAAAATTGAGCCACGAGAGGAACGCTCCGGCAGCGAACCCAACGCCGCTGCGCCAACCCCATTTGGAGGCGGCATAGATTCCACCGAGGGCTCCGATCGCTAACGTAAGCTGTTCGATTCGCCGCTCGACAGACTCGTAGAACTTTTCAGACAATTCCATCGTCGTTACTCTTGCCGGGAGGCGCGCCGAATCATCTCGGCAATGCCAGCCGCCACTCCCGCCGCGCCAAGCACCATTGTAAATACGCGGCCGGTATGCGCCCAGCCATCAATCAGATATCCAAGCCCGCCTCCCGCAAGGACACCAGCAACAGGGATGACGGGCAATTCGAGTGCCTGAGAAAGTTGTCGAAGGAATCCAAGCGGCCTTTTTCGCGGTGATGGGGAGGGCGGCGAACCCGGTTCTTCAGTGGCCACTGAATCCCGTCGGGAAGAACAACGAGTACGTCGCCAGGTACTTGATGACCGTCTCGGGAAGAATGCCAACCACAACGGTCACAAATGTCAGCGCGGACAGCGCGACCCCCTGCCCGGCCGATATCCGTACGGCCGGGGTGTTGCCCGGCTCGTACAAGTACGCATGCGCGACGATGCGGAAGTAGTAGTACAGCGCCGGGACGATATAGAGTGCTCCAAAGAGCGCCAGCCGTGTGTGGCCGGTTTGAATCAGCGCCAGCAGGATGAAATACTTTCCGACGAATCCAGCCAGCGGCGGGATTCCCGCGAGAGACAGCATGAAAATCAGCAGGGCCACCGCGCACGCCGGGCTGCGGCGGTAGAGTCCATTCAAGTCGTCGAGTTCGTCGCTGATAATTCCCTGCCGCTGCAAGATAATGAGTATGGCGAATGCTCCGATGGTCATGAACGCGTACACGAAGAGGTAAAACGCCACGCCCTTCATGCCGGTGATGAATCCCTGATCGCTCGATGCCGCCGCGACGATGCCCAGCAGGAGGTATCCCACGTGGGAAATCGAGGAATAGGCCAGCATACGTTTGACGTTGGTTTGCGTGATCGCGGCAAAGTTGCCTACGGTAAGTGACGCAATGGCCACGCCCGCCACCAGCATCTGCCAATCGAGCCGCACCGGCCAGAAAACGGTGAGCAGCAGCCGCAGCAGCAACGCGAAGCTGGCCGTCTTGCTGGCCACGCTGATGTAGGCCGTAATCGGCGTGGGAGAGCCCTCGTACACGTCCGGGGCCCACTGGTGGAAGGGCACGGCGGCAATCTTGAAGAACATTCCCGAGATCACCGTGACCAGGGCCAGGAGCACCAGCAAGTCGGTATGCCCGCGCGCCTCGACCGCCACCTGGATTACGTCCAGATTCGTCCTGGGGGGCAAGGGAGAGCCGAACGGGCTGAGGTTGGCCGTCGCCCCTATCCCGTACAGAATCGAGAACCCGTAGGCCAGGATCGCTGAGCCGAACGCCCCCAGCAGCAGGTACTTCACGGCAGCTTCGTTCGAACGCTTATCGCGCCGCAAGAAGCCTGCCAGGACGTAGAAGCTGAGGGCCATCGTCTCCAGGCCAATAAATTGCACAACCAGGTCATAGCCAGAGGCCATGAACATCATGCCCACGGTGGCAAACAGGATCAGCGCATAGTATTCGCCGTGATTTTCATCCTCGATTTGCAGATAGCGCGCAGAAAGAAGGATCACCAGCGCCGTCGCCAGCAGAAAAACGGCCCCGAAGAACACAAAGAAGGGATCAACAACTAGTGAATTGCTGAATCCGACCGGCCCGCGGTCGGCTACTCCGCGCAACCCTTGCAACACAAAGCCCCGCAGAAGCGGGATTTGCTGGAAGAAGTTGTTTAGGAACGTCGGTAGACCCATCAAAGTCAGCCAGCTGAAAATCACGCCGAGCATGGCCATCAGCGCGTTGAAATACTTGTCGCGAGGCTCCAGCAGATAATCGGTGAGCAGGATGCCCATGGCGAAGAGCACGAGCATCAGTTCCGGAAGGAGCAGCCCGCCTCCACCCTGCTGCATGAACGATTGGAACGCGCTGAGAATATGGCTCATCGGCTAGCCTATTTTTTCTCCGTCCCGGAATTCGCGGGCATGTCCATTCCGGGCATGTTCATCACCGGCACAGCCGCGCCGGGGGCCGCAGCAGGTGCAGCAGCAGCATCCACAGGCGGGGCAGCGATCCCGTGGGCAGCGTAGTATCCCGGAGTGGCTTGCTCGACAATCAATTGCACCGGCCGTTCAAGAACGCGGAACAGCGGCTTCGGGTAAATGCCGATCCAGAAACACAGGATAATCAGGGGAACCAGCGTCGCATATTCGCGCGCGTTCAAGTCCGGCAAGTGCTCGTTCGCGGGATTGGTGACCGGGCCGAACATCACACGCTGATAAAGCCATAGCAGGTACGCAGCTCCCAGGATAATTCCAATCACAGCCCAGGAGACGTATTTGATGCTGACTTCGTAGGTGCCGCGCAGGATGACGAACTCTCCGATAAATCCGTTAAGCAACGGCAAGCCCAGCGAACTGAGTGTGGCGATCATGTAGATCGCCGCGAAGTTCGGCATGGGCGTGGAAAGGCCTCCGAATTCGGAGATCAAGCGCGTATGCCGCCGCTCGTAGAGCACGCCGATGATCAAGAAGAGCGCCCCTGTCGAAAGGCCATGGTTGATCTGTTGAATCACGCTGCCGGAGAGCCCATTTGGCGTCAGCGCAAAAATTCCCAGCGTGCAGAATCCAAGGTGGCTAACCGAACTGTAGGCGATCAGCTTCTTCATGTCCTTCTGCATCATGCAGACCAGCGCGCCGTAGAGAATGCCGATGATCGAAACCACCAGCATGATCGTTATGATTTTGTGCCGGGCCGCGGCGTCCTGAGGCAGCAACGGCAGCGAGAAACGGATGAAACCATACGTACCCATTTTCAACAAAACGCCCGCTAGAATGACAGAGCCGGCCGTGGGCGCTTCGGTGTGCGCGTCCGGCAACCAGGTGTGGAACGGGAACATGGGCACCTTGATTGCAAACGCGAAGAAGAAGGCCCAGAACAGGAGCACCTGTGTCCTGGTATCAAATTGCGGGACCGTGGCCAGCAACGTGGGGATGTCAAACGTCATGGCGCCCGCCTTGAAATAGAGCGCCAAAATTCCCAGCAGCATGATCACCGAACCGACCAGCGTATACAGGAAGAACTTGATCGCGGCGTACAAACGGCGGTCGCTGCCCCACACTCCGATCAGGAAATACATCGGCACGAGCATCACTTCCCAGAACATGTAGAACAGGAAGAAATCCAGGGCCATGAACACGCCCAGCATGCCCACCTGCAGCAGAAGGAAGAGAATGTAATATTCCTTCCTGCGAATCTTGATCGCTTCCCAGGACGAGAGAATGGAAATCGCGCCAAGCAGAGTTGTGAGGATCACCAGCAGCAGGCTGATGCCGTCGATCCCCAACGTGTAGTGCGCGCCGATCGAAGGGATCCAATCCATACTTTCCTTGAACTGGAACCGATCCACGCCGGGGTCCAGGCTGAACCGCCAGATCAGCGGCAGCGAAACGATTAGCCCCAGGAAACCAAACAGGTTGCCGATGACGCGATGCGCGTTTTCGCTGTCGCGCGGCACGAACAGCAGCAACAACGCCCCCACCAGCGGTGTGAACAGCACCACCGACAGGATATGAGTATTGTAAAAGTCCATCTGCCCGCCTCGCCTTCTTTTCAATGGCGGGCTCCAAGTAGAGCCCGCACCCGGTTACTTCATCAAATTCGTTAGTGTGATTCCCGAAGAGTGCAAGTAATATCCCAGGAAAATCAGCACTCCGAACAACATGAACAGGGCATACCGCGATACGCGCCCGGTTTGCAACATGCGTACCGGGTAGCTCAGCACCCACACGATGCGCGCCGCCAGATTTACCAGGCCATCCACAATCCAGGAGTCCCACACCATGGAGATGCGGGATGTGACCCGCGTCAGCCAACCCGCGCCGTCCACTCCCAGTCCGTTGATCACGCCGCGATCAAACGATCCGAGCGTGAGAGCCAGGTCTTTGGTGCGGTTCACGAACATCGCGTCGTAAATCTGGTCCACGTAATACTTGTTGTAGAGCAGTTTGTAAAGAAACGGGCTTGCCGCGGCAATTTTTTCGGGAACTTCCGGGCGCTGAATATACCAGCGGTAGGCCAGCCAGATGCCGAAGCACGCCACTCCCACGGACAGAAGCATTAGCAGATATTCGGTTGAACTCCCCGACGCCTCATGTGCAGCGCTCGCTACTTCGGCTGATTCCGGGTGCTGGGCCATCACTGGCGCCAGGAATTGCGTAAACCGGTCGCTGCCGCCGAGAGACGCGGGAACGCCCACCCATCCGCCAACGATCGAAAGCCCTGCGAGAATCATCAGCGGCACCGTCATCGAGCTAGGCGACTCGTGAATGTGATGCTCGACTTCGTGATCGACGCGAGAGTTTCCGAAGAACGTCATATTCACCAGGCGAAACATGTAAAAGGCCGTCATTCCCGCCGTGATGAAACCGAGAAGCCAGAGAAGTTTGTTGTACTCAAACGCGTGGCCCAGGATCGAGTCCTTGCTGAAGAAACCGGCTAGCGGCGGAATTCCGGAAATGGCAATCGACGCGATCAAGAAGGTCTTCGCCGTGGTTGGGATCTTCGCCCACAGCCCACCCATTTTGCGCATGTCCTGTTCGCCCGACATGGCGTGAATCACGCTGCCTGATCCGAGGAAGAGGAGCGCCTTGAAAAACGCATGCGTCATCAAGTGGAACACGCCCGCAGTGAACGCGCCCACGCCGCAGGCCAGGAACATGTATCCGAGCTGCGATACGGTGGAGTAGGCGAGTACGCGCTTGATGTCGTTCTGCACCAGGCCCATGGTCGCCGCGAAAATGGAAGTGACGCAGCCAACCACGGCCACGACCGCGAGCGCCTTGGGAGCCATCGAGAACACGGCGTTGGTTCGGGCAATCATGTACACGCCGGCAGTCACCATGGTCGCCGCGTGGATCAACGCGCTCACCGGTGTGGGGCCTTCCATCGCGTCCGGCAGCCAGACATACAGTGGTAGCTGCGCCGACTTCCCCGTCGCGCCCACAAACAGGAGCAGCGCAATCGCGGTCAGGATGCCGTTGCCCATTTCAAAATGTCCCGCGGCAATCGCCGGGCCTATTTCGGTAAATTGAATCGTGCCCAGCGTTCCCAGCATCAGGAACAGCCCCAGCAGAAAGCCCGCGTCGCCGATTCGGTTGACGATGAACGCTTTCTTCCCCGCGTCCGAGGCTGACTTGCGCAGGAAGTAGAAGCCAATCAGCAGGTAACTGCACAGCCCCACGCCTTCCCATCCGACAAACAGCAGCAACAAATTGTTTGCCAGCACCAGCGTGAGCATGGAGAACATGAACAAATTCAGGTAGCCGAAGAAGCGGTAGTAGCCGCCCTCATGTCCCATGTATCCGGTGGAATAGACGTGAATCAGGAACCCGACGCCGGTGACCACCAGCAGCATTATGGCGGTGAGCGGGTCCATCAGGACGCCCCACGGCACATTAAAATTCATAAAAGCGCCCGCGTTGGTATGCATCGCGCCTGCCGGCACCCAATCAAACAGGTTGAAGCTCACCACGCGCTCCGCGACAGGGCGCGCGATTAACTGCCAGATGGCGCCGAAGGCGAAGCACATCGAAAGGAGAACGCTGCCCACGCAAACGACATTGACGCCTGCGTTCGGCAGGCGCTTCCCAATGAACAGCATGAGCGCCGCACCCGCCAGGGGAAACAGCGGAATCAGCCAGATGTGCGCGAGAAAAAATTCAGTCGGCATCATAAAATGTGTAACAAGCCAAAACTTAGCTCACCGTGTCATTCCGAGCGGAGCGAGGAATCCCTCTTTCTTTCTCGCACAAGCGGCAGAGGGATTCCTCGCTCCGCTCGGTAATGACGGCCGAAATTTGTTGCGATTACCTTAACTACCACTTCATCAGATCCATTTCGTCGCCTAGCAATGTCTCACGGTTCCGGAAAAACGCAATGATGATGCCCAACCCCACTGCGGCTTCGGCGGCCGCATCAGTGATGATGAAAATCGCGAACACGTGACCTTCCGCTGAACCCACCAGCCGCGAGAACGCCACCAGGTTGATGTTCACGGCGTTGAGCATCAGTTCGATGGACATTAGAATGACGATGACGTTGCGCCGGGTCACGACGCCAATCACGCCAATCGTGAACAAACCCAGGCTCAGGAACAAGTAATGGCTGGTCGGAATCATTTCTACGTTCGTCCCTTTCCCGGCGGGCTCCAAGTAGAGCCCGCACACTTTTCCCGGCGGGCTCCACGCTTCACTTGAAACGTTCAGCGTAAAAGTAGAGCCCGCACCCGTTCAAACTTTCTTCTTGGCCATAACCACCGCGCCGATCATAGCCACGAGCAGCAGGATCGACGCCACTTCAAACGGCAGCATATATTCGCTGAACAGCACGCGGCCCACAAGCTGCGTGCTTGGCTCGAGCATCTTCGCGGGCGCCGGCTCGCCCAGCGGCAGTCCGGAGCGACCCACCGCAATCGCCATCGTCAATTGCGCACCCAGCACAAGTGACAGCAGTAAGCCCAACCACCATTGTCGGTTAAATTGGACCTGGTGCATGGACACATCCAGGTTGATCAGCATGATGACAAATACGAACAGCACCATGATGCCGCCCGCGTACAAAATCACCTGCACGATGAACAAAAATTCCGCGTGCAGCTGCAGAAAGATTCCCGCGGTCGCCAGCAGCGCGGTGATCAGAAAAATCGCGCTTTGCACCACGTTACGGCGCGTCACCACCAGGACCGCGGAAGCCACGGCCAGTGTGGCGAAAAAATAAAATACGATCTGATCAAGCATCGTTTGCCGTTCCCAGTTCTCTACCCTTCGGTCTCACCGACGATGTTGTGTTCCTTCTCTTCTTGCTTCTCACCCGCCCATCCCAGCCACCCGGCCACCAGCAGAGTCAACGCAGTCGTCAGGCCGAACGCAGGAATGTGTCCCCATCCCCATTGCCGGTGCAACACCAGCGCGAGGCCGATTCCCATTACGTTGACGATGGAAAGCGGAATCAGAAACTGCCAGCCCAAACGCATCAGTTGATCGAACCGGTATCGCGGGAAAGTGAATCGCAGCCACATGAACAGGTAAATGTAGAGGGTCACCTTCAAGAGGAACCAGAACGCCCCGTGTAATCCGGGCATCGCGCTTGCAACCAGCGACCCCGCAGGAGCAAGCACCGGCGCCACAAGAATTGCAGCGACCCCGAAGAACGCCAGCCCCACGACCATCATGAACATCTTCTGCACTTTTACAGGCTGCTTCGGGGCGCGGTAAAAGCAATACGCGCCAACCACCAGCATCAGCGCGGTCGGCAAATAATCCAGGAAGTTAAACGCCGGTGTGCCGGCAAACGGCCGCAGCCAGCCGCCCAGGAAAAGCGTCGTGGCAATCGAGGCCACCACGACCATATTCGTATATTCCGCCAGGAAATAAAGCGCCCAGCGAAAGCCGCTATATTCGGTCATGTAGCCGGCGACAAGTTCCGATTCCGCTTCTGGCAGGTCAAACGGGGCGCGGTTGGTTTCCGCGATCGACGCCACCACATAGATGAAAAATCCTACAGGCGCCGCGAAGATAAACCACACGCCATAATTGCCGGTCGAATGCGGCCCCTGGGCCTCTATGATTTCGCGGGTCGAGAGGGTTCCCGCCAGCAATAGCGCGCCCACAATGGCCATGCCCGCGGCCGTCTCGTAACTCACCAGTTGCGCCGCGCTGCGCAACGCGCCCAGTAGCGAGTAGTGGCTATTGGAGGACCATCCGCCAAGCACGATGCCAAAGATGCCGAGCGCTCCGATGCCTACGATGAACAAAAGTCCGACGTTCAAGTCGGCAATTTGAAACCACGGCCCAATCGCCAGCGCCGACATGGCCAGCATACCCGCCGTAACAGAAATCAGCGGCGCGATCCAGAAAATCACCTTATCCGCTTCATCCGGGATGATGTCTTCCTTGAGGAGTAATTTCACCGCGTCGGCAATCGGCTGAAGCAGGCCGTGCGGCCCAACGCGCATGGGCCCAAGCCGCGCTTGCATATCGGCCATGACCTTGCGTTCCATCAGTACGATGTATCCGGTGCATAGTGGCAATACGCCCACGATCACCAGCGCGCACACCAGCGGCACCCAAATGGAAATCACGTAATTGATCAGGTTGTGCACCATGCTACCGGTCGACTTCTCCCAGAACAATATCGAGCGTGCCGATGATGGCCACGACGTCGGCCACCAGGTGCCCGCGAATCATCTTGTCAAACGCCTCAAGGTTGATGAGTGACGGTGGACGGATGCGCACACGATACGGCTGCGTCGTTCCGTCGCTGACAATGTAATATCCCAGTTCGCCCTTGGGCGCTTCGATGGCGTGATAGACCTCGCCCGGCGGCGGCTTGAGCACCTTGCCGACTTTACCCATGATCGGCCCCGCGGGGAGATTTTCAATCGCCTGCAGGCAGATCAAGCGCGACTGGCGCATCTCTTCCATGCGCACCATGTATCGGTCAAATGTGTCGCCATTTTTTCCAGTAGGAATTTCAAACTTGTACAGGTCGTAGGCCGCATAGGGCATGGCCTTGCGGATGTCCCACTTCACGCCGCTGGCGCGAATTACCGGACCGGACGCGGCATAATCGATGGCTTCCTTGGCCGTGAGTATTCCAATCCCCTTGGTGCGTCCCACCCAAATGCGGTTTCCCGTGAGCAGCGATTCATACTCGTCCACACGCTTGTCAAACGGCTTGCAGAACCGCTCCACGTCTTTTTCAAACTCATCGTAGGCCTCGTATTGCAGACCGCCAATGCGGAACGCGTGCGTGGTGAGCCGCGCGCCGCAATACTTCTCAAAAATTTTCAGGATCTCTTCCCGCTCGCGCAGGCAGTAAAACAGCGGCGTCAAAGCGCCGATATCGAGCGCATGCGTTCCCAACCAGAACAGGTGGCTGGCGATGCGCTGCAGTTCGGTGAGAATCGTTCGAATGACGCGCGCGCGGAGGGGAGCCTCCGTTCCCAGTAGCTTCTCGACCGCCTCGCAATAGCCCAGCCCGTTCGAAACCGCCGCAACATAGTCCATGCGGTCGACATACGGAGCGAATTGCGTATAGGTGCGGTGCTCGGCGATTTTCTCCACGCCGCGGTGCAAGTAACCGATCACGCACTCAGAGCCAATGACCTTTTCGCCGTCCAGGCGCAATTTCACGCGGAGCACGCCATGCGTCGAAGGGTGCTGCGGCCCCATGTTCAGGATAATTTCATCCGCCCCGAGCACGGTGGACTCGGCATGCGTGGCAAATGGAATGCGCTGGTCGGCCATGTCTACTGCCCGCTCTCAATCCCCAGGTTTTCGCGCACCCAGGCCGTGTCCTGCTTCAGGATGTCGTAGTCCTTGCGCAGGGGGAATCCCTGCCACTCGTCGGGCAGCAAGATACGCCTCAGGTCGGGATGCCCCTCGAAAACAATGCCGAACATATCGTACGCTTCGCGCTCTTCCCAGTTGGCCGTGGTCCACACGCCCTGCACGCTGGGCACGCGCTCGTCCGCGCCGGCGTGGACCTTCAAGCGCAGCCGCTCGTTCTTTTCGAACGAGTACATATTCAGGACAACATCGAACCGTTTTTCCCGCTTGGGCCAATCCACGGCGGTGAGGTCGCTCAGCCAGTCAAATTTCTCTTCATCGCGGCTGTAAGTGGCAATTTCCGCGAGCAACTCGCGCGCAACCACCAGGATGGCTTGTTTGCGATCAACCCAAGCCTCCAGAATTGCCGCGCCAAATCGTCCCTTATACCGCTTGACGAGATCATTATCGAGTGCGACGGGCCCTTCCTTGGGTGGAGGGGGAGGCGCGGGAGGACGTGGCGGCGCAGCCGCAGCCGGAGGCTTAGCCGCGGGGGCGGCCGGCGGTTTGGATGCGAGTCCACCCGCCGCAGCCGGTGGTTTCGGCGCAGGCGTCTCACCTGGTGAACTCGCAGAAGGCTGCTTCTCTTCCGGATCGTTAGCCATGAATTAGGAGTAGAACGGGCCGCGCACTAAGCGCACGGCCAATAATGACTTGTAGCTTTTAGCACACGGCGGAAAACAGAGTCAACCGCTTCCGCGACAATTCTCAAGTTTGATGATCCCGCTTTGGCTTGCTCCTCGAATCTGGTCATAAAAAATCCCGGCCACCCAATGAGGCCGGGACATCTTACATGGAAATTGGTGGCTCACTTACACCCATTCGAGAGCGCCCTTCCGGTAGAGCCAGACATACCCGATGATCAGGATGCCAAGGAACACAAACATGCTCGCCAGCGCATATACCGGTCCCAGACGGAACCCTGCATCCCGGGTTGAGAAAAGAACGGCCCAGGGGAACAGGAACGTCGTCTCCACATCGAAAATCACGAACAGTATCGCGACGATGTAAAACCTGACAGAATACCGCCCTCGCGTATCGCCCTCGGCCTCCACGCCGCACTCATAAGGTTTAAGTTTTGCCCCCACTGCGACCGGGGTAGGACGAATAAACCGGAATAGTACCAGCGTGACGGCCGGGAATGCCGCGGCGAGCAGGCCAAAAATCAAGATCGGGATGTATTCGGTCGGCATAACTTTTTTTAGATGGGCTCTACTCCACCCGATTCGTTCGAAATCCTAACACATGAGTCAAGAAGGGGCCAGCAGAGAAGGCTCACGATACTGTCATGCGGACTTTGTGGCCCCAGGCGAATCGAGGCCCCGGACCACTCCATCGACTCTCAAATTGGCCAAACCAGGCCGCAAAGCGAATGATACCTGAGAGTAAATGCCGTGCGGGATTAGGCAATCAGGGGCTTGAAATGGGAGTTCCCTGCCAATGCACCCCGTTACAATGAGGTGTTCCAGATTGGAGCGCCAAATTGGAACAGGTGCGGCGGGTCTGGGAGGGCCATCCGATGCGAAAAATCCATGTCCTGATCGCCATTCTCATATTCCCTCTTGCCGCTGCAGCACAGGGTCCCGCGGGCGCCGGGGCAGGTTCGGGGCCGAAATCCACTGGATCCTCCGGCCCATTTTCTGAGGGAGGAGTTTCAGATTGGCAGTTGGCGGTCGCCTACCAGTACAACAGAGTCAACGTGACCGGCACCCCTTTCAATACGCATGGCGCAAATATGACCGTGACACGGTATTTTGGCAGGTGGTTTGGCGTGGACGGTCAAGTTGGAATCGGCTTCCATGGCAATACAGGGGCTACCACGGTCCCACCCAATTTAGGGGTCCATTCCGTCTTTGTTGGAGGCGGGCCACGCCTGGCTTACCGGGGCTCCGGTCGGATGCAACCTTGGGCGCATTTTGTTATCGGACTGCAAGATTTTCGCTTCACGCAGACCGCTGGGGTGCTCGGGAACAACAAAGCACTAGGTGGGGAGGCTGGAGGAGGGGCAGATTTCCTACTTACCCGGCACTTCTCTTTCCGCGTGGAAGCGGACGCATTGGGAACGCGCTTCTTCTCTATGAATCAGAGGCATTTTCTGGCGATTAGCGGCATCGTATTGAACTTTTAGCTCTGGCCCGGCAACGTCAAGTTCCTGCCTACACCTCCCTACATCGCGAATCAAACTTGTGACGGTGCTCACATCCTCATGTGCCCTGAATCACGGACATGAGTTCATGGGCTGGCCTAACCTTACGTCAGTAACAGATAGGGGAGCAGGGCCTTCTTGCCGGGCCAAGCTGTGGGGAATCCGGCTGGCAACCCCCAATTAAAATTGAAAGGATGTCCAATGCATCTCGGTCCAATTCCAGCATGGTTGCCAGCGTGGATGTTCCATTTTAGCCAGTGGATGGACCAGACGCCCTTCGGGAAGTACATGCGCGAGTCGTTTTGGTCGTTCCCGATCGTGGAGACCCTGCATATTTTTGGAATTGTCTTTCTGCTCTCTTCGGTATTCCTGCTGGACCTGCGTCTTTTCGGTGTCGGGCCGATGCGGGACGAACCCATCTCGAAGCTGGCACGGTGGGTCTGGCCATGGGTCGTGGCGGGTTTCATCATTCAAACTGTCTCTGGAGTCCTGATGTTTTCGGCGGAGGCTACCCGATCGGCTCTCAATTACCTGTTTTGGATCAAGTTATTTTTGATCCTTGTGGTCGGCATAAACGCGCTGGTATTTCACAACACTATCTACAGGAGCGTGGAAAAGTGGAATGACGATCGCGTGGCGCCGCTGAGCGCCAGAATTTATGGAGTAGTTTCCATCTCCCTTTGGGCAGTCATCATAGGACTGGGAAGGTGGTTCTCGTTCCACCTGACGTAGACCTGAACAATTTCAGGATTCGAGAATCAATTCCTTGGCGCGCTGGGTGGCCTTCATGACGGCCTTGATCAAGGTCACGCGCACTTTTCCGTCCTCGAGTTCGAGAATGCCGTCCACCGTGGAGCCGGCGGGTGTTGTCACCGCGTCTTTGAGCAGAGCGGGATGATCGCCAGTATCCAATACCATACGCGCGGCGCCCATCATGGTTTGTGCGGCAAGCAAGGTAGCGACGTCGCGCGGCAGGCCAACCTTCACGCCGCCCTCCGCAAGTGATTCCAAAATGATGTAGATGAAGGCAGTCCCGCTCGCGGAAAGTCCGGTCACCGCATCGATCTGTTTTTCGTCAACGACAACCACGCGCCCCACGGCCTCGAACATGGCCTGGGCAATTTCCAAATGCTCCTTGCTCGCGTGAATCCCCTTGGCAAGGCCCGTCATCCCGCAACCGACCGCGCAGGGTGTATTGGGCATGGCCCGCACGACGGCCGCGCTCATGCCAAGATGCTTCTCCAAGAGCTGCGTGGGGACGGAAGCAACGACCGAAACGATCAGCTTGCCGGGCTTCATCTCCGGCTTAATTTCTTCGAGGACCTCGCGCACGGCCTGGGGTTTCACCGCCAGCAGCACGATGTCTGCGTCATGCACGGCGGCGCGATTGTCGGTCGATGCCACAATTCCCAGTTGCCGGGCGAGCGCGCGCGCCTTTTCCGCATGCCGCACTGTGGCATGCACGCGTTTCGGCTGCACCAGTTTTTGCTTCAGAAACGCGCGCAGCAGAATTCCGCCGATTTTCCCGGCGCCCAGAACGGCCAGCCTCTTGTTCCAAAGTGTCGTTTTCATAGTGTCTGCATTGTTGACGACGCAACGCCGTCCGTCAACATTGTTCCTTGGTTGTCCATCCACAATCGCCAAAAAGATCACGCAGGCAAGGGGCTCCCTGCGGCGTTGCACACTGAGGCAGGCAGATATAGATTATCGGCTATCTGGGAAGCCAAAACGAAAATTCCTCTCGAAGGGTGTATGATCGGCGGCAGGAAAGAACCTCGATACCCTACAACGACGAGGAGGACCGACGTCAATGTCCAAGCGGCGGAATAGCGACAGCGTGAATTTCGATCGGCGCTTGTTCCTGCGTGGCAGCGCAGGCGTGGTTGGCGGTTTGTGGATCGGCAACAGGCTTACCAGCAGCGCGTGGGCCCTGGACACAGGAGCATCCGCGGGCCCGATCGCGGAGACCACTGCGGGGAAAGTGCGCGGCCGCATGGAAAAGAACATCAATTCCTTCCGCGGCATCCCCTATGCTGCTTCGACCGATGGTGCGGCGCGCTTCCTGCCGCCGTCGAAGCCGCAGCCATGGACCGGGGTTCGCGATGCTCTCGAAGTCGCCCCCAAGGCTCCCCAACTTCGCACCGCTCCCCTGGTCGCTGAATTTGCTCCCATGGATTGGTCTGGTCCCATGAGCGAGGACTGCCTCCATCTCAATGTATGGACGCCGGGCCTGAAGGACAACCGAAAGCGGCCGGTGATGTTATGGCTGCACGGCGGCGGGTATGCCTTCAGTTCGGCTAATAACGACCTCTATAACGGCACCAATCTCGCCACCACCCACGACGTCGTCATTGTTGGCGCCAACCACCGCATCAATATCCTGGGCTACCTCTATCTGGCCGGGACGGGCGACCCGCGTTACGCGAATTCCAGCAACGTGGGGATGCTGGACATTATCGCGGCGCTCGAATGGATCCGAGACAACATCGCCAATTTCGGCGGAGATCCCAACAATGTGACCATCTGGGGCCAATCCGGTGGCGGCGGGAAGGTCAGCACGCTGATGGGCATGCCCGCGGCCAAGGGCCTGTTTCATCGCGCCACCGTCGAAAGCGGAACGGCAACCGATGGCGTTTCGCCGGACGTGGCCACCAAGTTCGCCCAGGAAGTCCTGGCGAAATTTAATATCAGTGCGGGCCGGGTCGCCGACATTCAAAACGTTCCACTGGATCAGTTGCTGCAACTAAGCGTGACGCGTGAAGGAGGCCGCGCCCTTGCTCCGGTCGTCGATGGCCGCACGCTGCCGGCAATTCCCTTCGCACCGGTAGCCTCGCCGCTCTCCGCGGACATACCGCTGCTTATCGGCTCGAACGAAACCGAGGTCACTTGGATGGGCAATACCGACTACGCCCCGCTCGACGACGCTGCTCTTCGCGAGCGCGTGAAGAAAGTCGCAAAGATAGATGACGGGCAAGCCGGCCAACTGCTCGCGGTCTATCGCAAGGGCTGGCCCAAGGCGAGCAACCTCGATCTGGCCCTGATTATCGATAGTGACTACACCTTCGCACGCCCTGGCATCGATCTCGAATCCGAGCGCAAGGCCGCCCAGGGCAAGGCGCCCGTGTACAAGTATTACTTCCGCTGGTATTCACCGGTGAATGGCGGGCACATTCGCGCGATGCACACGATGGAGCTTCCGTTCATCTATCGCAATTTGGAAATCTCCAAGACGGAAGTCGGCGACGAGATCACGCCGGATATGCGCGCCCTGTCCGACACCATGAGCCTGGCGTGGACCACCTTCGCGCGCACCGGCAATCCCAACCATAAGGGCGTGCCGAACTGGCCGGCGTTCGAGGCGCAAAAGCAGGCGATGATGATCTTCAACACGCCGGAGTCCAAAGCGGCCAACGATCCCTACCGCGAAGAGCGAATGGCCAGGCTGTCGTTCAAGACGCAGCAATCCAAACTGTAGCTGGCAGGAGATCGCCATTTACATCCATGTTTGACACGCATCGGTGGAAGCCGTACTGTGGCGTGCCCGCGTTTGGGCTGCATGAGTTTTTGCGCCGGAAACGCGCGCTGCAGGATTCGATCGATTTATTCCGGCCCCCAATACGCCCAGCCTCTTGTTCCAAAGTGGCATTTTCATAGTATGTGCAATGCTGACGACGCAACGCCGTCCGTCAACATTGTTCCTTTGGCGGTTTGGTGGCGCTGGCGTCTCGCCGGCGATATTGCGCTCTGCCCAAGGCTTACCAATCCACCGGCGGGACGCCGGCGCCACCAAAACCGCGCGTCCCGTAAATATTCGGTGGTGCGAACTGAAGGATTGGAATTTGGGCTAATCGTGCCGCGCGCCGCGCAGTACATCGAGCGCATGCGGCAGAAGTTCTGCGACTGAGTCGAGCGATTCGACCGCGCCACGCGGGCTTCCCGGCAAATTAACGATGAGGGCGCGCCCGCGGACTCCGGCTAGACCCCGGGAAAGCGCCGCGCGCAGATTTTTCTTCCGGCCGTACTCGCGCATCAGCTCCGGGATTCCGGGGAGCAATTTCTGGCAGGCTTCCGTGGTGGCTTCGGGAGTGGAATCGCGGGGACCGATTCCGGTGCCGCCGGTTGTCAGGACCAGTTCCGCCACGCCGCCATCGGCCAGGGAAACGAGCTTCTCCCGTATCGTCACGGGCTCATCCGGCAGCACGGCTTCCGAGACGACCTCCCAGCCAAGTTGCAGGCAACGCTCCCGCAACGCCGGGCCGGACCCGTCCGCGCGAATGCCTCGGGACACGGAATCGCTGACGGTGAGGATGGCGACGCGCATGAGCGGGAACTAGCTTCCTACCTGGCTTTGGCTGGCTTCATCCATCAGGCGCATGGCTTCCATGAGCAGGCCAGTGGTGGAATGCGTGGTCGTTTCGCGTCCGGGGGAGCTCGCGCCGAAGTCAATTTCAAACTCGCCGTCGGCCCAATTTACGACTTGATATACAACGCCGTCGCCTTCGGCCGCTCCGAGTTGCGCGTGCTTGCACTGCCCCGTCGAAAAATACAGCTCCGCGTTCTCGCCGTTGCGGCGCAGCGTGAGGCGGCAGGATTTTTGCCCCATTTCGAGCGACTGCATCAGCTCGGTGACGCTCATTTCTTCGAGGCGCCCTTGAATGACGCCCGGCCGCGACGCGTGTTTCGCCATTTTTTCGAGATGTAGGCGGTCGACTATTTTTTTCGTCTGCCGGACCAGGTCCGCAATAAAAAATGGCTTGGGAATGAATTCCTCGACGCCGTTACCCACCGAGGGACGCAGTTTTTCTTCTATATCTCCGCGGCTGGCCACAAAGATGAAGGGGATGTTCCGCGTATTTTCACGGCCGCGCAATTTCTCAAACAGTTGCCGCCCGTCGAGGCCGGGCATCCGGAAATCGGAAATGATCAAATCGGGCGCGTTGTCGATGGCTTTGAGCAGCGCGTCCGCCCCATCGCTTGCGGAAATCACGGCGCAGTGCGATTCCATGCCGCGGCACATCAAATCGCGGATGAGCGGATTGTCGTCGACAATCAGCACCTGCACGTCACTTGAGGAAGTCTTCATCGGGAACCGCTATTTTTTGCTGCGAAGATAATGGCCGCTCTTGCCGCCGATTTTTTCGAGCAGGACGATATCCGTGATCTCCATGCCCTTGTCCAGGGCCTTACACATGTCGTAAACCGTCAGCGCCGCGGCGGAGACGCCAACCAGCGCTTCCATCTCCACGCCGGTCTGCCCGGTCACGGTGACGCGCGAAGTGATCTCCACGCCATTCTTGCATAGCCGTGCGGTCACATCAATGTGCGTGAGCGGCAGCGGGTGACAAAGAGGTATCCATTCCGCCGTGCGCTTGGCCGCCGCGATCCCCGCGATTCGCGCGATTTCCAGGGGATTGCCCTTGGGCACCTTCTGCTGGCGCAGCGCGCGCAAAACCTTGGGAGACATGCGCACAAATCCGCGCGCGAGGGCGGTCCGTTCCGTGACCGCTTTCGACGTCACGTCGACCATGGCCACTTCACCGCGTTTCCGGAAGTGAGTCAGTTTCGCCATTTAGGATAACTTAGTAGGGGCACGGCATGCCGTGCCCCTACAACCACAGGCTAAATCGCGCCGCGCCGCGGCAGGACGTCTACCCACTCCCCCGGCGCGATTTCGGGCCTCTCAGGGCCGACTACCAGAAAGCCGTTGGCGAGCGCCAGCGCCACGATATCCCCGGAGCCTTGCCAGGGCAACTGCGTGACTCGCGCCTCGCGGCCCGCCCACTCGATCCGCGCAGGCAGGAAATGAACCATGGGCCCTTTCTCGTGGACGGGTGATGCCAACTTGGCGCGGAACACTGGCACGGCGCGTGGCAATGCGCCGCTAAACAGATCAATCGCCGGTAAGACAAACAGTTCAAATGTCACCATCGTCGATACCGGATTTCCCGGGAGCCCGAACACAAGCTTGTTGCGGCATGTGGCGAATACCGCAGGCCGTCCCGGGCGAATCGCGACGCCCGTAAAATGAAATTCCGCGCCGAGATCGGCCAGTACCTGCTCGACCAGATCGTACTTCCCCATCGAAACGCCGCCCGAGAGGACGAGAATATCCGCTTCAAGACCCTGTTCGATCTTTTGGCGGAGAATTTTTATTTCATCAGGCGCATTGCCGAGCTGGACGGGGTAGGCACCCGCAGTGCGCGCCAAAACTTCGATGGAAATTCCGTTGCTGTTTCGGACCTGCAACGGCCCGGGCGCGGTTCGCGCATCCACAACTTCATCGCCGGTGGAAAGCACAGCCACGCGCGGCGGCGCAAACACATTGAGGCGGGTGACCCCGGCTTGCGCAGCGAGCGCCATTTCCGCGTAGCCGATGCGCGTGCGTGCCGTGACGAGGAAAGTGCCCGCTCTTGCTTCGCTGCCGCGCGGGACAATGTGGTCGCCGCTAGCTACTGCGCGTTCGAGAGTAATCGTCGGTCCCTCGCGCTGCGTATGTTCGATCATGACTACGGCGTCCGCGCCAGATGGGACGCTCGCACCGGTCATGATTTCAACGCACTGCCCCCGGCCCACTTCGCCTTCAAAAACACCCCCGGCGCGGAGTTCGCCGACGCATTCGAGCCGCGCGCCCGGCGCGAGTGCATCCGCAGCCCGCAGGGCGAAGCCATCACGCGTGGAGCGGTTAAAAGGAGGATAGTCACGGTCAGACAGAACAGGCTCCGCGAGGATACGGCCAAACGCCTGTTCGATCTCAATGGTTTCGCGGCGCAGAGGGCGCTCGATGGTCCCTGCTACTTCAACTACTTTTTGCCGCGCGTCTGTGTAGGACAACATTGCTATTCATTCCTGCCCAAGACGTACCATATTAGTCTCGCCGTCAGTTGCGTTCCCCTACCTAGTTTGCGGAAATGTCGATTCGGAGACGGTTCTTGTAGCACAGGCACTCTTGCCTGTGCGGTTTTTGTTGCGCCTAGTTGCAGTGCACAGCCAAGAGTGGCTGTGCTACTGGATTCCTTCAACAACTCATGGGAGCAAGCCCTACAGGGGCATCACTCATATCGCGTCATGCTAATTCATCGAATCCACGTGGCAAGCTGTGTGCCGGCGCAAACGATTGTGGCATCGCGCTCGGGGCCTGTCGAAATCATGCCGATTTCGACACCCAGAAAATCGGAAATGAATTTCAGATACTCCACGGCCGCGCGTGGAAGCTTCGCCGCGTCCTGAACTCCGTAGGTGTCCGACTGCCACCCCGGGAGGGTGCGATATTCGGGCGTGACTTCGGCCAAATCCTCGGCCGCCGCGGGCATCTCCCGCACCGGGGTGCCTTTGTAGCGATATCCTGTGCACACTTGAATTTCTTTTTGGGTGTCGAACACATCGAGCTTAGTGACGATCAGGGACGAAATTCCGTTGATGCGCACCGCGTATTTCAGCACGGCCAGGTCCAGCCAGCCGCACCTGCGTGGACGCCCGGTGACCGCGCCGTATTCCTTGCCGCGATCGCGCACTTCTGTGGCTTCGAGGTCGGGCATCTCCGTGGGGAACGGTCCGCTGCCCACCCGCGTTGTGTAGGCCTTGGTCACTCCAGCAACGCCGTTGATTCGAGTGGGGCCCACGCCAAGCCCCGTGCAGGCGCCACCTGAAATCGCGTTCGAGGACGTTACGTAGGGATAGGTGCCAAAATCGATGTCCAGCATGGTGCCTTGCGCGCCTTCAAACAAAACGGAGTGCCCGGCATCGAGCGCATCGTTGATCAGGGCTGAAGAATCCACGATAAAACGCTGGATGTGCTGCCCAAGCGACAGGTATTGCTCGGCCATCCCGGCCGTGTCGAGAGGAACGCCATACGTCGCGCGGCAGACAGCGTCCTTTTCGGAAATCACGCGCTCCAGTTTTTCGCGGAATCGCGCGGGATTCGTTAGGTCGCCCACGCGGATTCCGTGCCGCGCCATCTTGTCTTCGTACGCCGGGCCGATGCCGCGCGACGTGGTGCCGATTTTCGCCGCTCCACGCGCTGCTTCGGCGGCCTTTTCCATTTGCCGGTGATAGGGAAAGATCAAGTGCGCGCGGCTCGAAAGGTGCAGACGTCCCGTGACATCGATTCCGGATTTCGCGAGGGTGTCCAGCTCGGCGACCAGCGCCACGGGGTCCACCACAACCCCCGAACCGATCACGGCGTGCTTTCCGGGACGCAAAATCCCGCAGGGGATCAGTTGCAGGACGAAGCGATTCCCGTTGTAGATAACCGTATGGCCCGCATTGTGCCCGCCCGCGCATCGCGCGATGTAATCAAACGACGCCGCAAGGTAGTCCACTACCTTGCCCTTGCCCTCATCGCCCCATTGCGCGCCTACAACAACGATCGATTTCACGGAATCTCGCTCCTGCACAAATTATGAATGCCCAGAAAAGGAAAGGCTGCCCGCTCAAAAATCGAGCGGCCTCTACAAAACCTGTTGGCAACAAGTGGGCCGGGTTTCGTAGAGGCCGTTCCGTCCCATGACTCTTGGGACGGAACGGGCACACCCCAGTTCAAATCAATGTACAAGCCGCACAACTCCGCGCCGCTCCACAATTTCGGATTCACAGGGAGGGATTACTGATACCGCGGAATCCTTATGCTACATGGGGGGTGTGGAGAAGGCAAGTTCCGGACGAACCGGACGGCGGGCCAGATTCCGATAACCCCACTTGGCCAGCTAGTAGGTAGGGTCATAGCAGAAGCCCAGACACACGTCGCGCTCGATTACCTGCCTCTCGTCTAACTGGTCCAAGCCCTGAGCCTTGTAAAACCACGCGAGAATGTCTGCCGGAACTGCGGATTTGTCGACGTTAAATAGGTTTTCAATCGGCCTCCCCTGAACATAAACAAACCAGCGGTCAGCGTTCCAGTCTTTTGGCGGCGTATAATGAAGCAATCGTGCTCTGGAAGGCGAGGGCGAGTGAATTACTGGCTGTAACCGAAGGAGATCTTCCTCAGAAATTGCGCCGTCCGAGTGAAGTTCTTGAAATGAATATCGGAAGAGCTTTCGGTCATCCCGCGTGATATGGAAATTGCGTCCTGACCTAATTGCGACACTTGTCTCACGTATTTGGAAACCTCGCTTTTCGACATGAAGCACACAAAGGCGGGCGTTCCAGTTTATAGTGTGTGCATCGAAGATTGGAATCCTCCATGGGCTTGCTGCAGTGACATACCAAGTGGCCATAACGAATATGGTCACAACAAACACGAGCCAGTCCTGTTCCCGAACCGCGTGCTTGCCAACTCGCCATGTGAGGGGGCATAAGTGAAGTAAAGAATAAAACGTCGCCGGGAGAAGCAACCCGACTGCGAGAATCGTAAGCTTCGCACTCAGATGCTCAATTTCGGCACCGCCATGGGGAGGGCTAAATGCTGGTACGTCGAATGCGACCCACGAATTGGAAAACCTGTATATGGCAAATTCATTTTGGAATATGAGCGGCCACGCGAGGGACGTGCCCATGAATCCTACGGCGTAGGCGTACTTACGTCCAATAAGGACGAGAAAGGAAGCAACGACGAGAAAGCCCCAAGCGATGATTGCAGCGCCGGTACGGGGGTCGTCCCAGAATCGAATAAAGCCTCCGAAAGTAAGGTAGCATCCCAATCCGATTGCTGCGCTGACGTATATGCCCATTGACAGAGTCTTCGCATTCGACGACGTCTCGGTCGGAGTGGGGTGAGTATTGGCGGGTGGAGCGGAGAAGATCATCAGGTGTCGGCTCGTGGCTTCCCCGAGACTGTAAAAAAGCTCCTCAATTGTCGCATCCCTGCTATAGTTACAGACACCGGAACGATTCCGTTTGTTCCTTGTCGGTACCAAGTCCGGTGAAACGGTTTTACCTGAAACTGGCCCGCTGCCCTCCCTGATAGTCAAGAACCACAGCCCACAACTTAGAATCTGTCGCGCAGGCTGATTATTTCTTTATTGCGTGCAAAACGAGTGTGTTTCCCCCCATCAGCACCGCATCCGAAGCCAGCTCATTCGTCCAGCGTTCGCGCCGCTTCGGTTCAGACTTCATGCGGCTGAAAAAGCGAATCACTGCCACCAGCGGCCAGTAGAGCCAGATATTCGGTTTCGGCTTGTCGCGGTACGTCCCCAGGACTTCAAAGCCGTATTTTTCGAGGATGTAGCGCAATTCGGTGTACGCGATGGGATTGATGTGCAGGACGACTTCCTCTTTTTCGCCCCACTGTTCGTGCCGCATGCGCAAGTGCTCGGCGGAAATTGGTTTGAAGTGCGACGTGTATCCGTTCAGCAGCCACTTCACGCGCTCTTCGATGTTCAGGATGTTGGGCACGCTGATCACCAGATGACCGCCGGGCGCGAGCATGCGCGCGAACTCGCGGATGGCCTGGTGCGGATTTTCGATGTGCTCGAGGCCTTCGAGGCAGGTGATGTATTGAAACTCTGCGTCGGCATACGGCAAATTTCCAGAGAGATCGCCGCGGCGCACTTCGATGCCCGGGACTCTGAAAATTTCGGGGTACAGGTCGCAGGCCTGTACCTGGAATCCGGCATTCAGGAGACGCAACGAGAGCGCTCCCTCGCCCGCGGGAACGTCCAGCAACTTTCCGCGCGGCAAGGGGTCAAGGATTCGCGCCACTGTTTCATGGATTTCCAGACGCGCGATCGGGACTGGGGCGCGCTCCGCCTGGTTCTGTTGCGAGGGTGTCATGGGAGTTGCATTCACGATGTTGGACGATAACACGATTTTCTATTGCTCAGGAAAAAGGCTTTACCACAGAGAACACAGAGGTCACAGAGGAAACCCGAACAGATTCTTTTGTCTTGAATTCTCTGTGCTCTCTGTGTCCTCTGTGGTAAAGCCTTTTCCTTAATTTATTTCAACTTGGCACACAGCGCCTGCGCGGCATCACGAGCGAGTTGCGCGGCGTGCAAAGTCGCCGGCGGAAGGCCACCTAGCGCATCCGACAATTGCTCCGGAGTAATACAGCCAGCCTCAGCAGGAGTTTTGCCACGAAGCAATTCCGTCAGCAAGGACGAGCAAGCCATGGCCGTCACGCAGCCGCGCGTCCTGAACCGTGCCTCCGCGATGCGTCCCTGCTCGAGGCGGGCGGAAAGCTCCAGGATGTCGCCGCAGACCGGGTTTTCCACGGAAACTGTGGCTGTGGCGGCGTCCAAAATACCGGCATTGCGCGGGTTTTGAAAGTGATCGAGAACAGCCTCACTGTACATAAGAAAAGTATCGCCCGAGTTGCCGCAAACGGCAATGCGAATGCATTCCCCCAACAGGTCGATGCCTCCCGAAACAGGTTCGACGCATCTCATTTATGCAAATTGAGGGGCATGGAACTCCCTCCGTTTGCGAGCAATTTGAACCACGAATTTGGTACTGAGGGATCACTTGTTCCATCCGGCTCCATGACCAGGAAAACTGTTTGCCCGGAGCATCATTTCCGGGCATTATCAAACGACGACCATACGCTTACGCTGCCGCAACTTGACCAAGCAGCATACACAGAAGCCCGCGCCAGAACCTAATTCGGTCGAGCGGCATCTATCAATTCGGGAAGGAGTACTTCAAAGAGCCTTATGACCCGAGCCCAGCTTTCCTTATCCATACGATCCTTGCTTCTGACCGGGGTGGCGGCCCTGGGAACTCTTGCCATAGGCGCGCCGGTGCCTGACAACGACCCCGGCGTGTTGCTCACGACCATGCGGGCGGAACTGGAACGCGCGAAAACTTCACTGGCGAAGTCTAGACCCCGCGCCTTACTTCCTCAGTTATGAAGTTTACGACCAGCACACTATGCAGGTGACCGGCATGTACGGGACGATTGTCACCTCCTCGAACGTAAATCACAGGTGGGCGGACGTGACCATGCGCGTCGGCAGCCCGGCCCTGCGACAACACGCACAACGAAAATCGCGATTCCGGAATCTCCTCAGGCACGCTGCCGCTCGCGGATGACCGCGACGCCATTGCCCGCTCGTTGTGGGACTTGACCAACCGCGAATACCGTCGCGCTTCCCCGGCCTACGCCAAAGTGATGACCAACACCGCGGTGCAGGCGGACGAGGAAGATAAGTCTCCGGATTTTTCGCACGGAGAAACCCCAGGTTCAACTCGATCAACCTGCCGCTCCAGTCACGTTCAATCAGAAGGATTGGGAAGACAAGATCAGGAAATACTCGGCCGCGTTCCGGAAATACCCCGACGTCTACAGTTCCACGGTGACGCTGCAACTCGAGCAAACGACTTCCTACTTTGTTTCGAGCGAAGGCAGCGAAGTCCGAACCCCGGGCTTGATGGCGCGGCTCGTCGTGGAAGCCGATACGCGCGCCGATGATGGGATGGACCTGTTACGCGTGGAAACGTTTGAATCCTCGAAACCCGAGGGATTGCCCTCCGAAAAGGAACTTGCCGCCAAAGAAGAAAAAATGGCCTCGGACCTGAAAGCCTTGCGCGAAGCGCCGCTGGCCGAACCCTTTGACGGGCCTGCACTGCTTTCCGGGCGCGCGGCCGCCGTATTTTTCCATGAAGTGCTGGGACACCGCCTCGAAGGACATCGCCAGCGCGGCGAAACGGAAGGGCAGACATTCACGAAGAAAGTGAATCAATCCGTTCTGCCCGATTTCCTGAGCGTTTACGATGATCCCACGCTCGGAAGCATCAATGGCGTGCCCCTTGCAGGCTCCTACTCGCATGATGACGAAGGCGTGCCCTCGCAGCGCGTCTCGTTGATCCAGGACGGAATTCTGAAGAATTTTCTGATGTCGCGCATGCCGATCACGAATTTTGCGCAGTCCAATGGGCATGGAAGACACCAGCCGGGATTGATGCCCACGGGCGGCAAGGAAACCTGATCGTCGAGTCGACCAAGACCGTGAAAGATTCCGAATTGCGCGCGAAGTTGATCGAGGAAATCAAGAAGGCCGGAAAGCCGTACGGCCTTTACTTCGAAGACGTGCAGGGCGGATTCACACTGACCACGCGCGAATTGCCGCAGGCGTTTCAGGTGCTTCCCGTCATCGTCTGGCGCGTGTATGCCGACGGGCGGCCCGATCAACTGGTCCGCGGCGTCGATATCGTCGGCACGCCGCTGGCGTCGCTTGAACCGGATCCTGCTGACCGGAGATACGACAGCAGGTCTTCAATGGGATCTGCGGCGCGGAATCCGGCAGCGTTCCGGTATCGGCGTCGGCGCCGGCGATGCTGTTCAGCGAAATGGAAGTGCAGAAGCGCATGGCCTCGCGCGAGCGTCCTCCAATCCTGCCTGCGCCCGGGTTCGATGAGCCTGCCGGCGGCACGGCAACCCCTGCTGCGACGGGAGGGGCCCGATGAGGCGGATGATCATCACGCTCCGGCGTTTCCCTTTCAATCTGTTGCCTGCGGTGATGCTCGTTTCTTTTCTCTTTTCTCCGCTGCCCGCGGCCGCGCAAGAGAAAAACGCCTCGACGGACGCGGCATCGGACCCCATCCTGCGCGCGCTCCAGGCGGAACTGACGCGTTCGAAGGCGCAGCTCAAAGATGGATAACGTTGGCGCGCCGTTTTACATCGAATACCGCGTCTTCGACGTGGATCAATTTGAAGCAGGCGCGGCGTTCGGCGCGCTGCGGGATCAGAACCGCAGCCGTCTGCGACTGCTTCGCGCCGTCGTGCGCCTGGGCGACTACAAGGTCGACAGCTTCATCGGCAGCGGCCAAGGTGTCAGCGATATTCTTCCCCTGGATAACGACGAACTGGCGATCCGCCACCAGATTTGGATGGCCACCGATCAGGCCTACAAACGGGCCGGCGAAGCGCTCGCGGCAAAGAAATCGATGCTGAAGCAGCTCAACGTCGAGCAGCCTGTGGACGATTTCGCAAAGGCGGAGCCGGTCCAGTCGATTGGTCCCGTGGCAAAACTGGATGTCGACCCGGCGAAATGGACCAAGATGCTGGAATCGGCCACTTCGGTTTACAAAAACGATCCGCAGATCCAATCTCTCACCGCCAGCCTGAGTTTTATTGCTCTGTCCGAATATTTTGTGAACACCGAAGGGACCGTGACGCGGCAGGGATCGACGCATTACCTGATCGCTCTGAGCGCCAGCGAGCAAGCGCCGGATGGAATGCGCCTGGACCGATCCCCGGAATACACTTCCAGCCGCATCGAGGAAATGCCCACGCCCGAACAATTCCAGGCCGACGCGCTCAAGCCTGGTCGACAGCATGAAGAAGCTGCGCGAGGCACCCGTCGTCGACGAAGAATATCGGGGCCCGGTTCTTTTCTCCAACGATGCCGCGGCCGACATGTTTTTCGATCTGGTTGCTGCCCAACGTTCTGGGGCGCAGGCCCGCGCCGGGGCGGCCCGCACGAACCACAGGGCAGTTTGCGAGCAGCTATAAAGCTCGCGTGCTTCCGGATTTCATTTCCGTGGTCGATGATCCGACGGTGGAGACATTTGCGGGCCACAGTCTTGGCGGGAGCTACAAAGTGGATGACGAAGGCGTTCCAGTCAGCCCCATTACCGTGGTGGACAAGGGGACAGTTGATGAACTTCCTGATCGGACGCCTGCCCATTCGCGATTTTCCGACTTCCAACGGACACGGCCGCGCCTCCGGTAGCGGGAACACCGGCCCTGCCCGGGGAATTTATTCATCCGAGCGGCGCAAGACCAGCTCGCCGTGAGGACCTCAAGAAGCAAA
This sequence comes from Terriglobia bacterium, assembly GCA_963705015.1. Classification (GTDB taxonomy): domain Bacteria; phylum Acidobacteriota; class Terriglobia; order Acidiferrales; family UBA7541; genus Palsa-360. The sequence continues at coordinate 102,438 of CAVPIN010000002.1, read as the reverse complement.
TGCTCGGTCAGTTGCCGCGATCGCGGTCTCAAGTACGGATATTTTGTGGACACGCTGGGACCGCGCCTGACTCCTCGCGTGCTCTACAGGGTGTGGACGGATGATGGACGCGAAGAGCTTGTCCGCGGCGCGATATTCAACGAACTGGACACGCGCGCGTTGCGCAGCGACCTGGTTGCCGCCGGAAATGATCCCCTGGTCAGCAACCGCACGGGCATCCCTTTCATGACCATTGTCAGTCCTTCGGTCCTTTTTGGTGAACTCGAAGTCAAGCGAGCGGACAACAGCAAAGAAAAACTGCCTGATTACCCCGCGCCCGCATTGGCTTCGGGAAACAATTAAATACAATCGCCGCTGAATTGTGGATTGCAATTGCAGGAATTTTCGGACCTGCTAAGATAGTCTTGTCCGCAACACAAGTGCGAGCTCCACTGCCGCCTCGTACGCTGCTGCTTGTGTTCCGGGAGGGCCCGCCGGAGTAAGAGGCTGCATCGCCCGCTAATGAGCCACGATGCTTTTACGCTGCATCTAAATCGCTTGTAGGATAATCGAAACCTGGGAAGTGAATCGTCCGTGAAACTTAAGTGTGACCGCCAATAGTTCGCAGGGACAGGAAAAAATGGTGAATGATTCGGATACAAAGGTTCTTGGCATTGACGCCCAGGAAATGCAGGAATGGATCGAATCCTTCGATGCCATTGTGAAACAGGAAGGCCGGGAATCGGCCAACCTTCTGCTCAACCGGCTGCGTGCTCGCGCGGAATCTCTGGGGGTTGGGCATGCCTTCACGGCGAATACTCCGTACATAAACACCATTCCAGTCCAAAAACAGCCGGTTTTTCCGGGCGACCAGGAAATTGAGCGCCGCATCAAGAGTCTGATTCGCTGGAATGCTCTGGCGATGGTGGTTCGCGCCAATCGTGTGGACCACAGTATCGGCGGGCACATTTCCACGTACGCCTCCGCCGCCACTCTGTTTGAAATCGGTTTCAACCATTTTTTCCGGGGACACACGGAGGAGTTTGAAGGAGACACCGTTTACATTCAGGGGCATGCCTCGCCCGGAATTTATGCGCGCGCGTTTCTCGAAGGCCGTATTTCGGCAAAACTACTGGAAAACTTCCGCCGCGAATTACGAGAGGGCGGCGGATTATCTTCCTACCCACACCCCTGGCTCATGCCGGATTTTTGGGAATACCCCACGGTGTCGATGGGCCTAAGCCCTTTGATGGCCATATACCAGGCGCGCTTCAATCGCTATCTCGAGGACCGCGGGCTCAAGCCCGTCACCGATAGCAAAGTCTGGGCGTTCCTGGGAGACGGCGAGATGGACGAGCCTGAGTCTCTGGGAGCCATTACCCTGGCCTCGCGCGAGAATCTCGACAATCTCATCTACGTGATCAATTGCAACCTGCAGCGCCTGGACGGGCCGGTTCGCGGCAACGGGAAAATCGTTCAGGAGCTGGAAGCCGCCTTCCGCGGCGCGGGTTGGAATGTGATCAAAGTACTATGGGGAAGCGACTGGGACCCGCTCTTCGAGCGCGACACCGAGGGCTTGCTGGTGAATCGCCTGGGCGAAATGGTGGACGGCGAAATGCAAAAACTCGTCGTCGAATCCGGGGCCTATGTGCGCGAGCACGTATTCGGTTCAGACCCGCGCCTGCTGAAAATGGTCGAGGATGTTCCGGATGAGGCGCTGCGCACATTGCGGCAGGGCGGTCATGACCCCCGCAAAGTGTACGCCGCCTACAAGACGGCAGTTGAGCATAAAGGGCAGCCCACCGTCATTCTCGCGCGAACCATCAAGGGCTATGGACTGGGGGAAAGCGGCGAAGGAAGAAACATCACCCACCAGCAGAAGAAACTGAACGAAGAGGAACTTCGCGAGTTTCGATCGCGTTTCGGGATTCCTGTAAGCGACGAACAGCTTGCCGAAACCCCCTTTTATCGCCCGCCTGATGACAGCCGTGAAATTCAGTACCTCCGCGCGCGGCGCCAGGAACTGGGCGGTTATGTGCCCACGCGCAAGGTGCGTTCCAAGCCGATCGTCGCCGACAATGACGCCCTGTTTCGAGAATTCCTGTCGGGCAGCGATGGGCGCGAAGTTTCGACGACCATGGCGTTTGTCAGCATGTTGCGGCAGATGCTGCGCGACCCGGAGATCGGCAAACTGGTTGTCCCCATCGTCCCTGACGAAGCTCGCACGTTCGGTATGGAATCGCTGTTCCGGCAGGTGGGAATCTATAGCAGCCGTGGCCAGCTCTACGAACCGGTCGACATCCATACTTTGCTTTACTACAAGGAAGCCAAAGACGGCCAGATTCTCGAGGAAGGCATCACCGAGGCGGGGGCTATGGGGTCTTTTATGGCCGCGGGTTCCGCGTACGCCGCGCATGGGATTAACACCATTCCGTTCTTCATCTACTATTCGATGTTCGGCCTGCAGCGAATCAATGATTTCATCTGGGCGGCTGCGGACATGCGCTGCCGCGGATTTCTGCTGGGCGGAACCGCGGGCCGCACGACGCTCGCGGGCGAAGGACTACAGCACCAGGATGGCAACAGCCACGTGCTAGCCCTGCCGATTCCCACGCTGCGGGCTTATGACCCGGCGTTTGCATACGAGGTTGCGGTAATCATTCAGGACGGCATCCGGCGCATGTATAAAGACGGCGAGAATGCTTTCTATTACATCACTCTCATGAACGAGGCCTACGCAATGCCGCCGATGCCGGCCGGCGCCGAAGAAGGCATTCTCAAGGGCATGTACAAATTCCGCGCTTCGGAAAATAACAACCTGAAATTGCGCGCCCAGCTTCTTGGCAGCGGCACGATCCTGCGCGAAGCCATACGGGCGCAGGAAATTCTCGAGGAAAAATACGGCGTCGCCGCCGACGTCTGGAGCGTGACCAGCTATAAATCGCTGTACATGGACGGCATCGACAGCGAGCGGTGGAACCGGTTACATGCGGCTGAGAAGCCCCGTGTGCCGTATGTAACGCAATGCCTTGACGGCGCGCCGGGTGTGTTCGTGGCGGCCTCGGACTATCTGAAGGCCTTGCCGAATTTAATCAGCCGGTGGGCGCCACGGCGCATCGCGGCTCTGGGAACGGACGGTTTTGGACGCAGCGAAAGCCGGGCTGCGCTGCGGGACTTTTTTGAAGTGGATGCGCGTTTCATCACCTTCACCGCGCTGTATGAATTGTTCCTCGATGGGAAAATCGAATCCGCGGTCGTCGAAAAAGCCATCAAGGATCTTGAAATCAACATCGATAAGCCGAATCAGCTGTTTGTCTAGGCAGACGTGGCGCGGCCCCAGCATGCATCCTCACAAAATCCCAAATTAATGGTCACCGTTGTGGCGGCGCTAATTGTGAAGGGTGGGAAACTACTGGTCTGCCAGCGCCGCCGCGATGATTCGCACGGATTGCAATGGGAATTCCCCGGCGGAAAAATCGAACCTGGCGAGTCGCCTGCTGAGGCTCTCATCCGGGAACTGCGTGAGGAGTTGGGAGTCGACGCCACCATAGGCCGGGAAATTTATCGCACCAGTCATCGGTACCGGGAATCGCAAACAGAGCTTGTGCTGATTTTCTTCCAGGCGAAAGTTGACGCTTCCGCTCCCCTGCAAAATCTCGCTTTCGAGCGGTTCGAGTGGGCCGACATTTCCCATCTCGAACAATATGATTTCTTGCAGGCCGACAAGGAACTCATCGGCTTGCTCGCTTCAGGCTCGATTCCATTGAAATAGCGGGGGGCAGTAGCACATGCTTCAGCTTGTGTGCTTTTGGTTTTCTGCCAAAACCAGAACCAAAACCACACAAGCTAAAGGCTTGTGCTACTGGCGCTTCGCTGCCTGGATTTGGTCCTTGGCCGCGGCCACGACATGCTCGACAGTAAAGCCAAAGTGCTTCAGGAGCGCCTTCAGCGGCGCGGACGCCCCGAAACTGTGCATTCCGATGCTGTGGCCCGATGTGCCGACGTAACGCGTCCAGCCGAAGGTCGATGCCATTTCAACGGAAACGCGCGCCTTAACGCCAGGAGGCAGTACGGAATCTCGGTAGGCCTGATCCTGTCTTTCGAATAGTTCCCAAGATGGCATGCTGACAACGCGTGCCTTAATTCCCTCTTTTGCAAGCTGATCGAATGCATCAACGCAAAGGGAGACTTCGCTGCCGGTGGCCAGCAGCAGCACATCGGGTTTGCCGCCGGGAGCATCAGCGAGCACGTAAGCGCCCCGGGCAAGGCCTGCGGCGGGCGCAAACTTGGCGCGGTCAAGCGTGGGGACCGCCTGGCGCGTCAGGACCAGCAGCGCGGGCTCGTGCTGAAGTTGCATGACCACGCGCCAGGCTTCGGTCACTTCGTTGGCGTCCGCGGGGCGCAAAACAAGCAAGCCGGGCGTGGCGCGCGCCATCGCCAAATGCTCGATGGGCTCGTGCGTGGGCCCATCTTCCCCGACGCCGATGGAATCATGCGTCAGAATGTAGATGACCGGAATGCCCATGATGGCGCTGAGCCGCATGCCGCCACGCATATAGTCCGTAAAAACAAAGAACGTGGCGCCGAATGGCCGGACTTTCGTCAAGCTCATGCCGTTGATGATCGCGGACATGGCATGTTCGCGGATGCCAAAGTGCAGATTGCGGCCGGAATAATTTCCCGCTTGAAATCCGGTGCCGCTCTCGAAAGTGAGAAGAGTTTTGGTGGAAGGCGCCAGGTCGGCGGACCCACCCATCAACCAGGGAGTGTTTTTGGCGATTGCGTTCTCCACTTTGTTGCTGGAGTCGCGCGTGGCCAGGCCCTTGGCATCGGCGGGAAACGCAGGCAGGTCTTTATCCCACCCGACGGGGAGCTGGCGATGTTCCATCCGCGAAATCTCGTCCGCCAGCAGCGGGTATTTGTTCTTGTAAGCGTTAAACTGTACTGACCACTCCTCGCGAATTTTCTTTCCTCGCGCGCCAATGCCGTTGTGGAAATGTTCATACACGCCATCGGGAATCAGGAATTTGGCGTCTTCGGGCCAGCCGTAATTGCGTTTGGTGAGTTTGACTTCCTCTTCCCCGAGCGCCTCGCCATGAGCGGCAGCCGTGTCTTGCTTGTGTGGTGAACCCCAGCCGATGTGGCTATTCACGATAATAAGAGTAGGGCGATCGCTGGTTTGCAGGAATGTCCGGAAACCGTCACGAATCATGTTCAGATCGTTCGCATCGGTGACATGGGTGACATTCCAGTCGTAGGCCGCAAAGCGCGCGCCCACATCTTCGGAAAATGCGAGCGGCGTGCCACCTTCGATGGTGATGCGATTGCTGTCATAGATCCAGCAGAGATTGGAAAGCTTCAGGTGCCCGGCCAGCGAGGCGGCTTCGCTCGATATCCCCTCCATCATGCAGCCATCGCCTCCGAGAGCGTAGACGTTGAAGTTGTAGAGGTCCGCAAATCCGGGTTGATTGTAGCGTGACGCGAGCCATCTCCCCGCGAGCGCCATTCCGACGCTATTCGCGTAGCCCTGGCCCAACGGCCCCGTAGTTGTTTCCACGCCGGTGGTTAGGTGTGATTCTGGATGGCCGGGACACCGGCTCCCGAGCTGGCGAAATTGCTTGATATCGTCGAGCCGAACGGCAGGGCCGCTAAGAATTTCAAGGTTCTTACCAGCCTCTTTCACTCCGGTAAGATGCAACACGGAATAGAGGAGCATCGAAGCATGCCCGGCGGAAAGAACAAATCTGTCGCGATTGGGCCAAAGCGGATCGTTCGGGTCGTACCGCAAGAATTCCTGCCACAAGCAGTACGCGAGCGGCGCCATGGCCATCGGCGTGCCGGGATGTCCGGAATTGGCGGCCTGCACGGCGTCGATGGAGAGTGTGCGGATCGTGTTGATGCAAGTCATCTCCATTGGAGTGGCGGCGCTATGAATGGAAGCACTCGTATCGGTTACGCTCATTGTTGCTCCTTAATGTTGATGCCACGGCGAAACACTACTTTAGTCCAAAAGCGGCGTTTGAGGAAATGCGTCGATAGGGAAAATATTTCGAGGCTATCGGAATGATTCAGAACGGGACGAAAACGCCAGGCAATGCGGAACAACGCCCCGCCGCTACATTACCGTCATCATGAATGTGGTACTTAGCGAACCGTTGCCCGATGCCGCCGTTACGACAATCGGATACGTTCCCGCGGGGGTCCCCGTCGACGGATTGAGTTGTTGTGGGGTCGATCCGCCCGAGCCACATGCGGCCAGGCCTGCAACGATTGCCAACAAGAAGACCAACAAGATTTGTGAGGCAAACCGGCGCATTCGCGCGCGCAAGACAAGCAGGCCGAGCCCCATTAGCAGGGTCGTCAGGCCAACAAGGCGCGGCAACGGCCTCTGCGGCCAGAATCTGGGCGGAAAATTCCTCGAAGCCACTACGGGCGAATGCGCCGTCGTCGTGATGGTGAGCGTAACCGTAGCGCTCGCGCTGCCTGCGGCGATTGTGGAGGATGGCGTGAAAGATGCCGTCGCACCCGGTGGTACTCCTGTCGCAGTCAGCAACACGGCATTTGCCGTCGTGGCGTTCGCTGGCACCATCATGAAGCTGAACATTGCCGGTTGACCCGCGGGGACGGAAGTGGCGGGCGATTGCACATTCAGTTTGAAATCTTCGACGACAACCGTTAATGCGGAAGTGGCCCCGCCGCCCGGTGCAGGGTTATTCACTGTAACGGTCAGCGTTCCACTGTGGGCAAAGTCGCTCGCCGTCAGGGCTGCGTTCAGCGATGTGGAATTCACAAGTGTGGTGACGCGGGAACTGCCATTGACCAGAACTGTAGAACTCGCATTGAAATTTGTTCCCATGACGTTGAGCGTGATCGCCGCATTTCCAGCAGGCACGGCTGAAGGGGAAAGGCTGCTCGCTCCCGGAACCGGGTTGTTCACCGTAAAGGTGGCCACCACAGAAGGAATACCGCCGGGATTTGCCACGGTCACGAACGGAGTTCCCGCAACGGCGATGGCGGTCGCCGGGATGGCCGCCTGCAGCTGCGTGGCGCTTACATAGGCAGAGGACACGGTGTTCGAATTGAAGGTCACAACGGAACCGGCCGCGAATCCGGTCCCTGTCAGAATCAGCGTGAAACCGGGACCACCGGCGGTCGCGCTGGCAGGGGATAATCCGCCGACCACGGGTTGCGTGTTGGCCGGAAGAATCGTCAGCGGCAATGTGGAGGAAGTGCCACCTCCGCTTCCGTTCGCTACTGGATCCGTCACAGAGATCTCAATCGTCCCCTGATTTGCGATATCGCTCGCGGATATTGTAATGGTAAGTTGCGAGGCGTTGACAAATGCTGTCGCCCGAGGCGTGGAGTTGAAATTTACGACAGCGCCATCCACAAAGTTCGCCCCATTCACTGCGAGCGTGAAGGCGGGCCCGCCCACGACAACGCTTGACGGACTCAGGGAAGAAATTGTAGGCGGCGGCCCGTAAACATTAAATGTGACGGAAGTTGAATCGCCACCGCCCGGACTGGGGTTGGCAACAAGGACATCCACTGGACCGGCCCCCGCCACATCGCCGGCCTGAATCGCGGCCGTAAGCTGTGTTGCGCTCGAGAACGTCGTGACCCGTGCCTGCCCCCCAAAGTAAACCGTCGAGCCGGAAACAAAATTCGTGCCATTCGCTATGAGCGTGAAGGCCCCGCTGTTCACCAAAGCTGAGGACGGAGAAATCGACGAAATCGTGGGAAGAGAATTAAGTGTTACCGTTGTGATGGGGTCGAAGACTGATACGGTATTTTGCTGGTTATTGGATGTGGCGAAGCCGGGCCTCCCGGAGACCCCATTTTGACCCGCGGAAAATTGGAATGAGCCCGTGACGATGGATCCCGGCTGTCCCCCGTCCGCAAAATCCAGCTGACTTTGAAATGTGCCGTCGCCGTTTCCCAGAAGGACGTTGATCGATCCGCTGTCAGGACACGCCGAACCGGTGCAATGGGAATCAGAAACGGCGAGGTCGAGAACTCCGTCACCGTTGTAGTCTCCCACCGCCAGGGATTGGATGGCGGTGCCCGCCGGATAGTCCGTTTTCGGTTGAAATGTTCCGTCGCCATTTCCCAAATAAATGGAAATGACTGAATTGTTGTCAGTAACAGCCAAATCGAGCTTGCCATCCCCATTCAAGTCCGCGGTCACGACATTTCCGGGAAAGGGACCGGCGGCATAATCTACGGGAGGCTGAAAAGTGCCGTCACCGTTGCCCAAAAGGATGGAAACTGTATTTGGCAGGAAATTCGACACAGCAAGGTCGAGCTTGCCATCGCCATTGAAGTCGCCCGCCGCCCCCACCTGGGTTACGGTTCCCAAAGCTACATTCACCGGCGGACCGAAGGTGCCATCCCCGTTTCCTGGAAGGACACAAATGCCAGAAGTGCCAGACAGCACGAGGTCCAGTCGCCCATCGCCGTTGAAATCGCCGAGAACAAAGGGAGTACCGCAACCTGCCGGGAGCGGATAATCGGTATGCGTTGGAAATGTATTTGACACGTTTAGCAAGATCGAATAGTTGATCGGACCAGCTGTAATCAAATCGAGCAGTCCATCGCCGTTGATATCCCCGCTCTCAATTTGATATGGGCTGCCCCCCGTAAGTGTCTGGTAAGCCAATTTATTCCCATCGGCCGCAAACGATATGGAAGCCTCTTCGATGATGCAATCCAGCTCCGTGGGACATGTTTTGTTTGCGACCGCCAGGTAAGCATTGCCCGTGTTGGTGAGATCCATTACGGTGAGACCGGTAGGCTCCTCGATCGTAGATGAACCCGCGTAGGGAAGATCACTATCCGTCCGCGTATATGCCAGCGAGTTCGTTGGGGACGTCACCTCAAAGAAAACCGCGTTCGATATGCCGCCACCCGGGCCCGGGTTTGACACTGTAACGAACACTGTTTCCGCTACAACGATGTCGGAGGCTGGAATCGCGGCGGTCACCTGGGTGGAGCTCACAAACGTCGTCGCGCGAGCAACGCCGTTCCATTTCACGACGGCGCCACTAACCAAGCCGGCGCCGTTGACTGTAAGTGTGAATTCCGGCCCACCCGGCGGTGTCGCTGATGGCACGAGTGGATTGTTGATATGCGGGACTGGATTATTTTGAGCCGCCAGCGTGGAAGAAAATACCCCAAGGAACGATGTGAAGATTGCCGCCGCGATCCACGTGCGCATGCGCACCTCCCGCTCCATCGTCAGCAGGGCGATAGACGCGCGCCGTGCCAACACGGGAGAAATCCGAGTGGGCTGAACGACCCGGAGTTCGCGTGCCGGGCCGGAACCTGGATGCCCAGAAGCATCCCAGACCGGCTTCCGTGTTCACCAAAAGAGAGAGGACTTCCCCAGCGGCACTCATTCTAAAGTATCGCGCCCGAGAATACTACATAAATAGTCACGAATAATGACAACTCACGCAATGCGCGCCGGCCGCATGGAGAATGCAAGTGATGGAGATCAGTGTGTCACTTGTGCGGCGGCTCGAATTCGCGCCAATGAAACTCAAACGTAGCATCGCTATGAGCGAGCAGGTAGGAAACACTGTGCCCACCCGGATAGAGATGGAACTCGTGGGGAATCTTCAGTGAATCGAGAGTTTGGTGCAGTTCACTCGCTCCGCGATAGAAACCGTAGGAGTCTTCGGTCCCGCAATCGAAATAAACTTTTGTCTTCATGAGCGCGTTAGCGTTTTTCTGCGCCAGCAGGTAAGGGCTGTTTATGTCCCAGAATTTCAGATCGATGGGATTCCCAAACACGCTGGCAAGCAATTGCGCCGCCAAATTTCCAGTCGACGCCCCGGCGGTGACACCCTGCGGAGGATTTTTCGTCAGCGCCGCGCTATGGGCGCTGACGGACCCAAACAGTTCGGGATGCGCGAACGCGATGCGCAATGCCCCGTAGCCGCCCATGGAAAAACCAGTGATGCCGCGGGCGGCGCGGCCAGTCCGGATGCGGTAAGAGCGTTCGATGAGCGGCATGAATTCATGAAGGAAAAAATCATTGTACAGGGTCTTGCCATCCCTTGAATTGATGTAGAAAGTGTCCCATCCGTCCGGAGTAACCACCAGGAAATCCCCCACTTTGTGGTCGCGGCGCAGATCCTGCAAGGCTGTCCATTCTCCCGATACGGCCATTCCCTGTTCGTTTCCACCGAGTCCGTGGAGGAGGTACAGGACGGGGTACTGTTGAGTCTTCGCGCTCGGGGACGAATAGCTCGCAGGCAAGAAGACGCAATACCGCACGGACGTGTGAAGAATCGCGCTGCGAACCGTGTGGCAGTCCGCGCGTTCCTGCGATTGCCCCGGGATTGCAGCCAGAAGGCCCAGGAACAAAATTCCCGCGAATCGTTCAAATCGCAATCGCTGAAATATACGCGGCATATGAAGGAAGCCCGTGCTACTCGATGGCCATTAGCCTTACTTTATTTCTTTTTGGGTTTCGGTGAAGGCTCTGCTGGCTCAAACCGGTAGCCCACCCAGGGATCCGTGTGGATATATTTCGGATTGGCCGGATCCGGCTCGATCTTTTTCCGTAATTGATTGATGAATACGCGCAAGTATTCCGTCTCATTGCCATAATCCGGCCCCCACACGGCCTGCAGAAGGCGACGATGTTCGAGCGGCTTGCCCTGGCTCGCCACCAGGTGGCGAAGGAGTTCGAATTCCTTCGGGGTCAGCCGCACGGCGCGTCCCTGGACGAGAACTTTCCTGCGTTCGAAATCAATTTCCAGGTCACTCGAAACATACGCGGGGACCGGCTCCGCGGAGGACGTCCGGCGCAGGGCGGCGCGAATGCGGGCCAGGAGTTCCTCGATACTGAAGGGCTTCACGACGTAATCATCCGCTCCTGCATCCAGGGCCATCACCTTGTCGTGTTCCGTGTTGCGGACGGTCAGCATGATGATGGCAATGTCGGATTGATCGCGGATTTCGCGGCAAACTTCGAGTCCGCTCATGCCTGGCATATTGACATCGAGAAGCACAAGCTCCGGGCGCTCCTTGCGGATCATCTCCAGGGCTTCCTCCCCGTTTTTGGCTTCGAGAACCGCGTACCCGTTACTCGACAAAGTCGTGCGCATCACGCGGCGGATCTGAGGTTCGTCATCTACGATCAGAATGGTCGATGTGCTCATCGTTGTTCGGTTGCTCCCCTGGCGATCGGCAAAGTGAAGGAAAATACGGACCCTTGTCCCAACTGGCTGATCACTCCGATCGTGCCGCCGTGCGCTTCCACAATAGCCTTGGCAATCGGCAATCCCATACCGGTGCCCTGCACTCGATAGCGCTGGTCGGTACCACGATAGAATTTATCAAAAATCAGGCCCAGTTCCGTATCGCCAATCCCCGGGCCTTGGTCAGCAACACTGAACGAGACAAAATCGTCCTTCTCCTCCGCGCTGATCGTGATCGGATGATCCGCAGCAGAGTAGAGATTCGCATTTTCGATTAGATGGACGAGGACCTCCCGCGCTCGCGCCATGTCCGCGCGCACCTGCAGCTCCGGGTTCTTCATTTCGATCCGGATGGGCCGCGTCCCCAGCACGCCCTTGCAGACATCGAGCGCCCCGGTAATCAAATCCGCAACACGAAGCGGCTCCAGCTGGAGTTTCACATCCCCCGCCTCGAGGCGCGCCATTTCGCCCGCTTCGCCGACAAGCCGGTTCAGACGGTCGCATTCCTCATTGATGATATTGAGGAGTTCGATCCGCTGGCCATCGTCGAGCTTGGCGTCGGATAAGCAGACTGGTCACGGAAGCCTTCATGGAGGTGAGGGGTGTCCGGAAATCATGGGTAATCGCGTCCAGCAGCGCCGATTTCAGGCGCTCCCCTTCGCGGGCTGCTTCGGTCTTCCCGACCATTTCGATCGCGTGCGCACGCTCGATGGCCACGGCGATCAGCGATCCCAGGGCCTCGAGCGACTGCCGCGAAAGCACAGGGCCGGAGATGCCCACACTGCCGAGAATGCGCGCCCCCAAACGCAGCGGGGCGAAGCAAACGCTGTGCTCCTCGTCAATCTGCAAATCCTCACGCGCGATGATTGCTTTCAGATGGTCCGCATCGAGCTGCGGTATGTTGATCCCCGAACGGTATATTTTCTGTTTGTCCGAGAGAAATAACGCGGCTGCTCCGACCTCGAACATATCCACAATTTGCCGCGGAATGGCATTCAGCAATTCGATGGGATTCCCCGCGCTGAGCAAGCGCTGGCTGAATCCGTATAAACGCTCCACTTCGCGGCGGCGGCGATTGGCTTCCGCGGCCTGATTACGCGCCCGCGTGGCAAGATCACTGGCGAGCACCGAAGTGGCCAGGAAAGTAACCAAAGCCACCCAGTTCTGCGGATCGGCGATCGTAAACGTACTGAACAGGAGGCAGAAAATAATAGTTGTAGGCAAGCGTCGCAACCAGCGACATGAACACGGAAATCGAAAGCCCCCAGAGCGCCGAAACTCCGAGAATGGCGAGCAAGTAGGTAAACGCAACCGTAGTCGCGTTAAATCGGTGCGTCTGAGTGTAAAAAAGCGTAATGATGGAAACAGCCGCCGAGAGCAGCGGCGTATCGGGCGAGGGTGATAGGCAGTTTTCCCGTCACGGACGAATTCTAGCCTAGCATTTATCGGGTAAAATAAACGAGAATAGTTGCGGATGACCAAGACGCCCGAGCAGTGGCTGGAAGAAATCTCCCCCGCGGAACGCACCAAGGGAATCCTGAAGCTGTTTCTTGGATATGCCCCGGGCGTTGGCAAAACCTACAGCATGTTGAGCGAAGCCATCCGGCGGCGCAGCCGCGGCGAGGACGTAGTCATCGGCGTAGTGGAAACACACGGAAGGAAAGGCATCGCGGACCTCGCCGCTCAGCTCGAAGCAGGTGCCCCGCAGGAAAATCGAATACAAAGGCACAGTCTTCGAGGAAATGGACCCCGACGCGATCAAGGCCAGGAATCCTCGGGTCGTCCTGGTCGATGAACTGGCCCACACGAACATTCCAGGAAGCAAGCACCGGAAACGATATGAAGACGTGCTGGATCTGGTCGAAGCAAAAATGGAAGTGCTCTCGACAGTGAATGTCCAGCATCTGGAGAGCATTGCGCCCACGGTGGCCGCGATTACCGGGATCAAGATCCGCGAGACGGTTCCGGACTGGGTGCTCGAACACGCCAATGAAATTGTGATGGTGGACCTGACACCGGAAGCGCTGCAGAACCGCATGAAGCGCGGCGAGGTCTACCACTCCGGAAAAGTCGATCAGGCCCTCAAGAATTTTTTCCGCCGGGGCAATCTGATCGCGCTTCGTGAACTCGCCCTGCGGCAGGTAGCTGAACAGGTCGACCGCAGCCTGGAAACCTACATGGAGCAGAAGGATATCCAGGATCCCTGGCCGGTGCGCGAACGGATCGCGGTGTGCTTCAGCTCCAATCCCAGGGCGCAGTATCTGATCGCGCGCGCCGCCCGGATGGCGCGCCGGATGGATGCCGAACTCTTCGCGATTTACGTCGATTTTGGGCAGGACACTTCGACCAGGACCAAAACTCACTCAATGCCAACATTCAATTCTCCGAGAGCCTTGGGCGCAAAAGTGGTGAAGCTCAAAGGCAAGGATGTAGTCCAGCGCTACAGCAGAGTTCGTGCGGGAGAAGCACGTAACGCAAGTGATCTTTGGCCGCTCGGCCGTAGAGGGATGGCGGAAATATCTCTACATGACCGCGATCCACCGCTTCTTGCGCGATGCTCCGGCCGTGGATGTTCACATCGTCACGCAGGAAGCCGACTGACGGGAAAGCAAGAAAAAAGCTGCCCGCCCAAAATGCGGGCGGTTCACCGTGAGCGTTCACCGTGAACGGCCGCTACAAGTTCGCACTCCGTGGATGGGACGGGGTCTTGTAGAGGCCGATCTGTCCCACGCTTCTCGGGACAGATCGGGCAGGTTTTCTTCTCACGTCGACTAACAAGAATTAATGCAATTCGCGCCTGGCAATCACCTCGCGGGCCGTCACCGCGTGGCGATATTCAAATAGTTTGAGGAGTTTCTTTCGCACATAATTTCCTGCGAACAATCGCCCGAGAAATCCGAATGGGAGCGCGTATTCCACCCTGTCCTCGAGGAAGCACGCCGCGGGACCGTCAGGCTCAAACTTGTGAATATGCTTCCAGTAGGCGAACGGGCCTGCAACCTGAATATCCGAAAAGTAGCGGCCGACTTCGAAGTCCTGATGCTCGGCAACCCATCGCCGCCGAAACGGCCATCGGCCAAATTGAAGCACGACGCGCGCGCCACGCTCGATTCCGCCGGATTTCTCGACGACCTCCACATGCTCGCCGGGCGGCGTGAGGCGCGTGAGCGCGTCCGGGAGGGCGTGCCACGCGTATACTCCAGAGGCGGGAGCTTCGATGCGTGAGCGGTGCACGAAAAGTTCAGTTTTCATCGGCTGACATTCGATCATGACTCAAAATTGTGTTTTACGCCGGGCTGGCTTTGGGTAGCATCGAATGGTATTGATTTTAGGACGAATTCAAGAGTACCAGAGACACTGGCGTTTTGAACGAGGCCGGAACTCTCCCAAGGGAATGCATGGCGCAACTATTCGATCCACTTCCGATTCGCGGTATCACATTGCCAAATCGCATTGTCGTCTCGCCAATGTGCGAATATTCGAGCGAGGACGGCTTCGCCAATGACTGGCACCTCGTCCATCTGGGCAGCCGGGCGGTGGGAGGAGCAGGCCTGGTCTTTACCGAGGCCACCGGCGTGACTCCCGAAGGCCGGATCAGCCCCGAGGACCTGGGAATCTGGAAGGATGAACATGTCGAGTTTCTAGCGCGCATCGTGCGATTCCTGAAAAGTCAGGGAGCCGTTCCCGGCATGCAATTGGCGCACGCAGGACGCAAGGGCAGCACGTATCGGCCATGGTCGGGCGACGGCGCGATTCCGCAGAAGGAAGGCGGTTGGGTGCCGGTGGCGCCCAGCGCTGTCGCCTTTTCGGAAAAATATCCCATGCCTCGGGCTCTGTTGAAGGAAGAAATTCACGGGGTCGTGGACGCGTTTGTTCAAGCGGCGCGCCGGGCTCTTGAAGCCGGCTTCCAGGTAATTGAAATTCATGGCGCGCATGGTTACCTGATTCATGAATTCCTCTCCCCGCTCAGCAACCTGCGCACGGATGAATATGGCGGCTCATTCGAAAACCGCACGCGGCTCGCGCGGGAAATTGCCGCCGCGATCCGCAAGGTGTTGCCGGAACAGCTCCCGCTTTTCATTCGAATCTCCGCTACGGATTGGAGGGATGGCGGATGGGACGTCGATCAATCCGTGGAATTGGCCAAGCAGCTCAAGCGGATTGGCGTCGATCTGATCGACTGCTCCTCCGCCGGGCTTGCCCAAGACCAGAAGATCGTTGCGGGGCCGGGCTTTCAGGTTCCTTTCGCCGAGCGCATCCGCCGCGATGCCGGAATCCTGACCAGCGCGGTTGGACTAATTGAAACCAAGGAGCAGGTCGCGGAAATCCTTGCGAAGGGTCAGGCCGATCTTGTCTTGATGGCCCGGGAATTCCTGCGCGATCCCTACTGGCCGCTTCGTGCGGCGCGCGAACTGAAACAGACCGTAAGCTGGCCGGCGCAATACTTGCGGTCAGCGCCGCCGGATTCTACCGCGCGGAAACCATTCAATGCCGAGGTTCAGACGGCCAAGGTGATCAAGTGATCTAGTTTCTGAATGTCATTTCAACTGCCGAAAAGCGAACTTCTCAGACTTGGCCCAATTACTGGTCGGCTGGGCGTGGATGTTTCAAGAAATCTTCAATGCTATCTGCTGTTCTCTTATGTCCGGCTAACCACCGCACCTGCCATTCTGTAATCCGTTCATCCTTCTCCCAGATGAAGTGTCCTGGTTCTGGTTCATTGATCCATTCGACTTGTCGAACGAGGGCTAGCGGTTCTTCAGCGCCAGTATTTGCTGCAGAGAACTCTTTCGCTTTTTCGAATTGAGCAAATGCTTCGTAATAATCGGAGCCTCCATTGAGCCTTTTCGCGCCGCTATCGGGATTAAGCCACACTCGGTATTCGAGTACATCATCATAAAAATAGCCACCACCCGACTTACTATTAATCGAATACGTGCCGACAAGATTGGGATTGACCGCTAAAGGGTATTCGCTCGGCTTAGATACCTCGCGGTCAGCGCGCGCCATAAAAAAATGGGGAGCGGGACGATTCCGGGCATAAAGCAAGACACCCAGAATCAAAATGGATAGCCAAACCCACCGTTTCAGCCTGAAAAGGCGGTGCACCAATAGATTAAACTGCCGTTCCCAACTCGGCGGGGGTGACGTGACGTTTTCGCGGCCATTGGAATTCATGAAGGTAAAATACCCTTTTAGGGTAGTGCGAAAGCACGAAAGGACGACAAATTTACAATACGTTCGGGCTACAGTCCAGAGGATCCAACCTGCCCCTTAAGTTGAGACGCCAACTGCTGTGAAACGTGTTTCTCGTAAACCGGACCACCGCATGTTTTCGGGACTCAAGACGGGTGAATATTCATCCTGGAAAAAATATCGAATACAGGATGAACTTCGGGGAGGCCAAGAACGAGGGCAAGAAAAGCGATTTAATTCGCCGGGGTGATCGAGTCTACCTGGATCGTCTGGGTCTTGGGGTCCAGCGTACCCAGAACCTTCACTTTGTGTCCCGTTAATTTTGCCGCCGTTTTCTGGTCGCTCAGCGTGTAGAACTTCTCGCCGTCATACAGACCGTACATGGCGCCATGGACCTCGATGCAGGCCATGGCGCATTCGGGGTCTGTCGGCCCCATGCGCATCTGGGAATGATCCGCTTTGGGGCAATTGTCGTCCGTAATGGTGCCCGTGAATGTTTGCTTGGCCGGAGCTGCGGCCAGCGCTGCAACCACGAGAAGATTGAGGATTAGATATTTCATAAACTATTGTGATTCCTGCTATTCACCCGGAGTCATGAGGTGGGCGGTCGACGTGCCCCCATTCATAAGCCACACGGTGCCTGCCTTATTGTTGTCAGGAAGTCCGATGGACTGCGTGGTGGCGCCCGGCACGGCGATGGTCATGTGCGCGCGAGCGTGCTCCTGGTCGGCGCCCAGGATGTGGTACCACACCGATCCGTACTCGGGCTTCACGCGGGTACCGTCTTTTTCCGCGGCATTGAGCAGCTCCTGTGTTTTGACCTTGTCGCCGCCGGCTTCAAACTTCAGATTCTGCGCGACGCGGTCCAAATTGGCGATGCTGGTGCATTCAATCGACACCGGTTGTTGCTCAGGAAAGCCCGACCGGTCATAGCAGACCAGACGATTTGTGCCGTGCTTCAGCGTGTCATACGTGAAGTCCTTCTTCCACTTGATTACCCCGGCGCCCTCGCGCAGATTGGCCGGGGCGGCCAGCAGGGCTTTCTCGACGTCCGCGTCCGGCGTCTGAGCCCACGCGCAGATCGAAATCACCAGCATGCCGAGCACAAACATGACCATGCGTTTCATGCGAAGTCTCCCATTTAGGTTGCGCTCAAGGTCCACGAGTCCAGGGCGCTAGTATAGCACGCGAAAAACCCGCGTTTTACTGACGAACTTGAAGCCGAAGAATCGTAGGCCGCCCGGGCACGCCTTGATACACAGAAACAGGATCGGTGCTGTCGTCTACGAAGCCCTGGCCCGAATGGGTATCCGTAAGGGCGTATGCGAATAAGACGAATTGCTTTGTCTCCGGGTCAAACCGGCCAATAATATTTCCCGGATCGCCGGAGTTAAACCAGATTTTGTCGTGTTTGTCGACCCTGATCCAGTAGGCGTATCCGCCCGGTATGCCATACTCATATACCGAAACTTTTCCTGTCGCCGGGTCCAACATGGAGATGTTGGCAGGCACCCCGGATCCGGTGAACCATAGTCTTCCTTTGGAGTCGGTGCGGATCCGCCGAGGAATGTTACTCTTCAGTGGCAGCGGGTATTCCGTTTGCTTTCCGGATGGTTCGATTCTGGTGATTTTGTTTCCGTGCTGCTGTACGACCCAAACGTTGTCGTGTTGATCGACATCCAGGCCGTAAGACATGGACCACGGCGTGGGGGCCGGAAATGAAGTCAGCTTGCCGGTTTCGGTATCGAGTCTTACCACTCCGGAATCCGGGCCGTGAAACAGGGTAACCCAGTAGTTCCCAGCCGAATCGAATGCGGCCGTATGCGGATAGGGCGTCGTAATACCCTTGAGCGCCCCACTCGTGTAAGTGAACCCTTTCCCCGACTGCAAAGTGCTCCAGTGGGTAAACTCATGCGTGTGGATATCGAATTTGGTGATATTGCCGGAAGTCGCTGCCTCGGTCCATAGATTGCCATTGGCGTCGATATCCAGGTCGTGGAAGTGGGCGTTCTCTTTCTCTCCGGGAGCGGTCCAGATTTCGCCCTTGCCGGTAATCGGGTCGATTCTCCCTACTTTATTCCCGCCTCCGATAAACCACAGGTCACCGTTCTCGCCGGGCAGCACATGGCCAGCATTGCGGATTCCCTGGGGCAAATCCCACTCTGTTAGCACCACCCTGGCCGCCTCGCCTTTCGGGCGGTCGAGCTCCAAAGCCTTGACTGCATAATCATTGATTGTGTCCGGCGTAACGTTTGCAGCCAGGAAATCTATGATGGCCTTCACGTTCTCCGGGCTGTACTTCTCAGTATAAAAATCATGCTGGGGGTCGTCCGGATTGCGGCTGGGCCCATACCAGTCCGAGCCGGGGACATGATCCTCGACCATCCGCTTGACGATGATGTCCCAACCATCCGGCGTCGGCGGAGCATGCTGGAAAATGCGCGTGGTTGCATGGCACTGGACGCAGGCCCCCCCTATTTTTAGCTTTACAGACTCGCTGCCCGGTATGACTTTCAGCAGCCTTGGTCCGGTGATTTGATTCACCAGGCCGGGTCCCAATTCCACACTATTAAAGTTCTGGGTGTTTCCCGAGGCGGTCAATTCAGCGGTTTGTTTCCAGATGGTCCCTACAGAAAGGTTATAGGTTCCCAGAGGGAGAGGCGGGAAATCATAGTTGCCCTTTTCATCTGTATAAACGTAGGTTGTAATCGTCCTTCCTGCGCCTCTCGCTTTCACTAGAATGCCGTAAAGGGCGGTCCCATCGGAAGACCGAATGGTTCCGCGGATCACGCCCGTGGGACCAATTTTGGATTCAGAGGCTTTCCTGGCTTCCGCCAACTTAACGATTGGATATCGATTATGGAGCTGCCCCCACGCCGGGGAAGTCCCCACAAGCGCGCACGCCAAAAAAGTCCCAGTGAAAAAGAACTTTCTTCCGATCTTGTTGGTTGGCATCAGGTATCCTCCCTTTGCAAATTTGGTGCCAATATTAATTGAAAGTCGAAGGTGGCAAAACCCGGCCATCGCAGCGCAGCGACCGTCTTTCCGTCTTGATTACCCAGATGGGGATACATATACATCTGAGGACTTTACGAGTAAACAAATTGTTTTTCGTCGTATGACGCCCGAGAAAAAGGATTGTTTGGTCCTGCGGCTATGCTGGCTTGCGGGCTCAAGAAGAGCGAGCTCGCATCCGGGAAAACATATCGAACAAAGCGCGAACTTCGGGGAGGCCCAGCGCCGCGGCCCCAGCGAAATACGCGATTCCGTACGGTCCGAGTACTACGATCGCGACGAGGATCGGATTCCGGTGGCCGACGGCGAGCAGGAGTGCCCTGCCAATTCCTGCGGCGACTAATGCTGCGCCCCAGCCTTTCGCAAGATAGATGGAAGGAAGGCCTGTCGCTCCGATCCGCCGATTCAATGTGCGGCGCAGCAAGGCATATTCCACACAGGACGAAATTCCAGCCGATATGGTGAGGCCTGCGACGCCCCAGCGGGATTCAATTCCCAACAGGTGAGGTAGCGGAATAGCCGAAAGATATCCGAGCACAGTGGTCAAGATCACACGAATCACGGCGTAGCGTAACGGCGTGCGCGTGTCTTTTAGGGCGTAATAGGTCGATGAATACAAGCGCCCAAGCGTGGATGCAAGCATTCCTACCGTCGATCCGGCCAGAATTCCCCAAACGTACATGGCGTCAGAATGAGTGAACCGCCCGGATTGATAAATCGCAGCCACGATGACGTCGCCCAATACCAGAGACGCAGCTACCGACGGAATGACGAAAAATGTAATTTGCCGTAGGCCCGCGTTGAGGCGCGCTCGCAAAATTTCCGCGACTTCGTGTTCGGCGCCGACCGCGCCGGACATGGCTGGAAGCTCCGCAGCGGATACTGACATCCCGAACAGGCTCACGGGCAACGTATAAAGCGTTTGTGCGTAAGCCAGCGCGGCCACCGCCCCGGTCGGGAGCAAGCTCGCGAGAAGAGCATCCACGTAGGCGCTGATCTGCACGACTCCCCGGCTGAAGAACACGGGAAAGAAATTCCGCACCACCGTGCGGACGTTTTCCAGGTGAAATGCAAAGGATAGATGCAACCCGCGCATGAGCCGCAGAACCACGGGAAGTTGCAAAGCCACCATCAGCGCAGCGCCGAGTACCGATCCCCACGACAATACAATGGCAAGAGGAAACTGCGCGTAGCGCCCGCCGAAGGCCCACAGGGTCCCAATCATGGCCGCGTTCCAAATCACGGGCGCCGTGTAGGAAAGAAAAAAACGGCGGTGGCTGTTCAATATGCCGAGGCACCACGCGGAAAAAACAAATAAACCCGCTCCGGGAAACAGGATGCGGACAACGCGGATCGTCAGTTCCCGCTTTTCGCCGGAGAATCCCGGAGCGACGGCGTCGATCAGATACGGCGTGGCCAGGACGCCGATCAGGACGAGAATCGAAGTGCTCAGCGCCAGGAGGGCCGCCACGGCCCCGGCAGTGCGGCGGGCGTCTTCCTCTTCATCACGTGCGAGCAATCCGGCGTACACGGGAATAAAGGAAGCGGAGAGAACTCCCTCGCCAAAAAGGTTCTGTAGCGCGTTGGGAATCCGGAAAGCCGCCTTAAACGCGTCGGCGGCATCGGAATTGCCGAAATAGTGGGCGAACACGCGGTCGCGGATGAGTCCGGCGATGCGGCTGAGGAAAATTCCGGAGGCTACCAGAAACGACGAGCGTTTCGAGGCAAAGCGGCTGGCGGCTGCTCCGGGATTACTCACGCGAAGATTCTGCAGGGGAGGCGCATAGTCTCGAGTAATCCATTACAAGAGGTGCCCGGCAGGAAGTCAACCACGACTGTGGGGCGATGTGCGATTCCCGTGATTCCGGCTTCTCCGGATTCTCTGCGCATTCTGTGCAATCGCGTTCGAGGGCAAAAATCTTTGACACAGAGGACACAGAGTAAGGATTCCACGCCGGAAAAGTCTTCAGGGACGTGCGCCTACCTCGAGGGCCTCGTGGACGTGGCGTATGAGTTCCTGATGCGTGAATGGCTTCTGCAGGACGTGCATGGACTGGTCTTGGAGCCCGTGATTGACAATGGCATCGTCGGTGTAGCCCGACATATAAAGCACGCGGGTCCGGGGAAAGCGCGCGACGATCTGTTCGGCGAGTTCGCGGCCTGTCATGCCCGGCATGACGATGTCCGTCAGAAGGACATCGAGAGGGCCTTGATGTTCCGTTGCGACGTGCAGCGCGTCACCGCCGCTGGGCGCGGTCAGGACTTTGTATCCCGTGTCGCGCAGAACCTCTGCCGCCATCTTGCGCAGCGCCGGATCATCCTCGACGATAAGAATGGTTTCGCCACCGGACCGGAAATCAAACGCCTCCTGCGAGACCTTCTTCGTGGCAGGCTCCGGAACGCGCGGGAGGATGGTATAAAAGTGGCTCCCACGACCAGATTCGCTTTCAGCCCAAATATAACCCCCGCTTTGTTTCACGATGCCGTAAACGGTCGCCAGGCCGAGGCCAGTGCCCTTTCCTTTTTCTTTTGTTGTGAAAAATGGCTCGAAGATGCGCGCGCGAGTTTCCGCGTCCATGCCTTGCCCAGAATCGCGAACAATTATGGCGACGTATTCACCGGGATTGAGGTACGGCTGAGGTCTAACTGAGCCTCGTGTGACCGAAATGTTTATGGTTTCGATCCTCAGGCGGCCTCCCTGAGGCATAGCGTCTCGAGCGTTCCCGACGAGGTTCAAGATGATTTGCTGCAATTGTCCGCGGTCCACTTTCACCCATCCGAGATTGGGATCGAGCACCAGGTCGAGAGCCACGTCTTCGCCCAGCACGCGTCGCAAGATGTCATCCATATCTTCCAAAACATCGTTAAATTGCAGGACCTTGGGCGCCAGGAGTTGATTCCTGCTGTAGGCGAGCAGTTGATTGGTGAGCCATGCTCCGCGCTCGGCTGCTTTGCGAATTTCTTCGATACGCACGCGCCGGTTCTTGAGCGGCTCATTGCGCTTGAGAAGAAATTCGCTATGACCGAGGATGACGGTGAGAAGATTATTGAAGTCATGAGCGATGCCGCCAGCGAGCTGGCCGATCGCTTCCATTCTGCTCACCTGCCGTGCAGCACGATCCGCAGCGGAAGATTTGTCTTCAGCCAGCGCAGCGGGGCCGGGGTCGGCCTTGGCCAACTTGTTGCGTCCCTTCTGCCCTGTGCGGTGTTGAAGCCGGCCGGACAATAAAGAATCTGCGGACACGGATCCCCTCATAAGCAGTTTCAAAAGTAACTCTGGCGGCGGGAAGGGGGGATCTGACTGAGCTCGAAGGCGGCCCTGGCAGTTGCCGACGCTCCAAATCTATTCCGCTGCAAACAAAGTGTCAATGTGAAATGGCGGCGAGTGTTTTCGTTACTTCATCGGCCAGAGAGCGAGTAGAGGCAAAACTTTCCCCATCGGTCAGATCCGTTGGCGAACTCGAAAGCTATTTGCGTTTCATTCTGAACCGCACATGTTTTTATTCTCATCTATCGCATTGACACTTTCTAATCTCGTTGCGAAACTAAGCGCCCCCCTTCCGAAAACGATCCACCCAATTCAGGAGTTTACCGTGCAAATTCTAATCGCAGAGGATGATGCGCCGGTCGCAAAATTTCTTGCCGGGGGCCTAGAAGCTGAGAACTTCGATGTTCAGGTTGCCAGTACGGGCGGGCAGGCCGTGCAGATGATGGAACATGGAGGATGCAACCTGCTGGTTTTGGACTTGGGATTACCCGGCGTCAGCGGATTGGAAGTCCTTCGCCAGGTGCGCTTGCGCAAACCGCACCTGCCTGTGCTGGTCGTTACGGGCAGCGCGCGGGTTGAAGATCGCGTCGATGGCCTCGATTCAGGGGCAGACGACTACCTGACCAAACCCTTCGCGTTTACCGAACTTTTGGCGCGGGTGCGCGCGTTGTTGCGCCGCAGCAGCCTGCCATTTGAACCTTTGCTTCACCATCGTGATTTGGAACTCGATCGGGTGCGGCACGCCGTTCACCGCAATGGCCGTGCCATCGAACTGACCCCCAAGGAATTCGCATTACTCGAATACCTGATGCTGAACGCAGGCAAAAATGTTTCGCGTTCCTCCATCATTCACAATGTCTGGAAACTCTCTTCCGACACCATGACCAATGTGGTCGATGTGTATATCAATTATTTGCGCAAGAAAATTGAAGCGGGCTCTTCCGAAAAACTCATCTACACGGCGCGCGGG
This sequence comes from Terriglobia bacterium, assembly GCA_963705015.1. Lineage (GTDB taxonomy): Bacteria > Acidobacteriota > Terriglobia > Acidiferrales > UBA7541 > Palsa-360. The sequence continues at coordinate 78,800 of CAVPIN010000002.1, read as the reverse complement.
GCGGGATATCGCATCGGATCAAAATCTGCGGCGGCGGGCTGAAACCCGGGGGTACTCAAAACACCTGTCACGGAGATTCCGCGGCCTCCCGCGTACGCTACCTACGCGAGTTCCACTTTCGATTTGCCCATTTCCGCCGGGTCGTCCCATAGGCGGATTCCACCTGTAAATGCGGTGGAGTTATCACCCAAGTGGCAGCCCGGCGGCAGAGTTTTCAGCAGCTTGGAATTTCCGCCCCCAAGCACGACGTAGTCCGCTTCCAGTGCGCCCTTTAGTTGCTCCACAACTTTGGCCACATGCCGCCGCCAACTTTTTTTGCCGAGGCGCTCAAGTCCCCGGATTCCCAAATAATCCTCATACGTGCGACCCTTTTTGTACGGCAGATGCGCGACTTCCATGGGGGCAAGAATTCCGTCGACGATCATTGCCGATCCCAAACCGGTGCCCAGACCGAGAAAGAGCATTTTCCCGCCATGGTAGATGCCCAGTGCCTGCATGGCGGCATCATTCACGATCTTGATGGGGCGTCCAAAGGCCTTCTTGAAGTCGAAGCCGACCCATCCACTGGCGAGGTTGTGCGGTTCACTGAGCGGATGCCCGTGAATGACGGGCCCGGGATATCCGATGGAGACGACCGTGTATTTCCAGTCCGATGTGGCCTTGAGAACTTCCTTGACCATTTTTCGCGGCCGTCATCTTTGGACCCGAAGGAATCTTGATTGGCTCCTTCTGCCCGGTGGCAAGCACTTTGATGTTTGTGCCGCCCACATCGATCACCAGGATGCTTTTGTCTTTTTTGTTCATAAGGTTCGGCCAGCGCGCACAACAATATCATTTCGGCGCAAAATCCAGTCACGCGACGGAGGTCAGCGCTGCTTCTGTTCGAGTTCCGCCCACCGTGCGTAGAGGGTATCGATTTTTTTCTGCGCCTCCTCCATCTCGACACACGTCTTGCGCAAAAGTGCCGCGTCGCTAGTAACCGCGGGATCTTCCAGCGCAGCGCGTTTGACGTCCACTTGCTTTTCGGCTTCGGCGATGCGTTCTTCGATCGTTGCGAGTTCCCGCGCTTCGATGTAAGAGAGTTTTTTCTTCGCCCCCGATGTTGCCGGACGCTGCTGCCACAGTTGCGCAATTGGCGCGGGCCGCTGCTCATGTTCGGATTCGCCTTGGTTTGCCGGGGGCGCTGCCAGGCATCCCATTGCGAATAGTCGGCAAAGCGTTCCGCGCCGCCGAGGCCATCGAGGCCCAGCACGACGGTCGAGACGCGATCCAGCATGTAGCGATCGTGCGTGACCAGCACGAGCGCCCCGCGAAATTCCAGCAGGCTCTCCTCCAGTATTTCCAGCGTGGGGATGTCGAGATCGTTGGTCGGCTCGTCGAGCAGCAGGACATCCGCCGGCTGCAGCATGAGCTGCGCGATCAAGACGCGGGCGCGCTCGCCGCCGGAAAGCTTTCCGACGGGCTGGTTCAGATGTTCGGGATCAAACAGGAATCTTGCCGCCCACGAGGCCACGTGAATCACGCGGTCCTGATAGATCACCGAGTCGCTATCGGGAGCGAGCGCGCGGCGCAGGCTGATGTCCGGATCGAGTTGCGCGATTCTGATCGAAGTAAACGATCCGCAAGGAATCGGCCTTGCGGATCTCGCCGCGCGTGGGCGCGATGTCGCCTCGCAGCAGGCGCAGCAGCGTGGTCTTGCCGCTGCCGTTCGGGCCTACCAGGCCCACGCGCATCCCTGACGTGACGGTGAAATGAATTCCTTCAAACAAGGTGCGGTCGCCAATGGCGTAGGTGAGGTCTTCGAGCTCGATCAGCCGCTTGGTCTGACGGTCCGTCGCGGAAAAATCGATTCTGGCGGTGGAGGTCCGGGTTCGGGCGTTCAGGTCCGCCAGTTCGCCGATCATTTCGTTGGCGGTATCGATGCGCGCCTTTGATTTTGTGGTTCTGGCCTTTGGGCCCGCGGCGCAGCCACTCGATTTCCGTGTGCACGCGGTTTTCGAGCGATTCCTGACGCTTGCGCTGCGCGTGGAGATATTCCTCCTTCGCTTCGAGGAACGTGCTGTAATTTCCGTTGACGCGCAGAAAGCCGTTCTCATACATGCGCGCCAGCTCGACCACCTCGGTGGCGACATTTTCGAGGAAATAGCGGTCGTGGCTGACCACGACGCAGGCGAAGGGCGCGTCCTGCAGAAGTCCTTCGAGCCAGTTGATCCCCGCGAGGTCCAGATGATTGGTGGGCTCGTCGAGCAGCAGAATGTCCGGGCCTTGCACCAGTCCTTCGGCAATCGCCAGGCGCTTGCGCCAGCCGCCCGACAACGCCGCTGTCGGAGTATCGAGGTCCGTAAAACTTGCGCGGCCCAGCGTTTCGGCGGTGCGCGAAGCTCGCTCCGCCTGAGGGACTTTCGCCCGTTCGAGTGCGGCTTCGATCACGGATCGAACCGTCGCGCCGGGGGCAAACTCGGATACCTGCGCGACCAGACTCAGCCGCGTGCGCTTGCGAATGGCCACTTCCCCGGTGTCCGGCTGCACGCGGCCGTAAAGAATTTCGAGCAGTGTCGACTTGCCCGAACCGTTCGGCCCGATCAGGCCGATGCGTTCCCCTTCGGAAACCGTGAACGAAATGTCCTGGAATAGCGGCTCGGCCCCGTATCGCTTGGAAAGTCCCTGTGCAGTAATAATCGGAGGCAAATGACTCGGTTTTCTCCCGCGATCAGTTTAGCGTGAAGGGGTTGTAGGCGCAAAATACGTGGGAACCAACACTAAAACCAGCCGCTGCGGTAAGCGAACCACCAACTCAGAATTCCAAGAGGAATCGTGGCGGCCAGTGCCCACCAGAAAGGCAGCGCGTAGGACAGAAAGCCCAGCAAAGTCCACGTAGCCCAGAAGATCTTTTTCTGCATTTCCACATTATAAACGGAAGGCGTACATCTCTGGTCATTCTGCGACACAGTAGTAACATCCGACGGCGTATTGACGAGCCGTAAAGATTCGCCAAGCTACTTCCCCTGGATGGATTCCAGGTACTTGATCAAGTTCTGCAAGCGCACATTGCCAAAATCCTGGTCTTCTTCGATCTGGTGGAAGATAGGCCCCCAGATCGGCATTTCACGAGAGCCATGTGCCGCCAAAACCTCATCGCCGGAAATGATTTTGAGAATGCGTGCGGATGGGAACTTCCCACCGCTGTTCTTCGCGATTGCGGTCAAATCAGCAGGTTTCGATTTCAAGGTGGGCGCCACCGGGCCACCGCCTTTGGCGTCGGCACCATGGCAGGGAGCGCAGTGGGCGCGAAAAAGGTCAGGGCCTTTTACCGAATAAATCAGCCGCTCATACTCTTTTTGGGATTCGGACTTGGTCTGCGCGCTGGCGGGTACGGCGGAAATGCACAAGATTACGATCACCGGAATTATCCCAAGACGCGAACATCTTCGAAGCATCATCCTTCGCCCCCCTCGTGGCAAACGGATCACGGACTCCAGAAATCTAGGCGCGCCCGGTGCCATTCTATGGCAATCCGTGGCGGCCTGATTTCAAGGCACTGAGTATACATCCTAATTCAACTTCTGCCCGTCAGGGGCGACGGGTTCAATGCACTTTGGTCCGCCACGGATCGTCTTTCCTCGTCGATTATCGCACCTCCCAATCGATGAATCTCACTTCCATGCTGCTTAATGCCGGAAGTGGTGAGTGCTTCCCCAATGAGTCATGAAAATCAGAATACCCATGAGCAACGCCATGAAAAGGAAATCTTGTCTGACCATGACGCCCTCCTTTTATCAACTTCTTCAGCCAAAATCAGGATAAACCTATGTTCCGAACAACGATGTGATGTGGGGAACTCTTCGACGTGACGGTGATCACACCATCTAAAAGGCTGAAAGGTGGTTCTTTTTGAAGGTAGACCAGGGGGATCAGCTCAGAAAGCCGAACTACGTTGCCGCCCGCATATCGCTGGAGGCGCCGCCCGCCGCGGGAACATAAGATTTGAGGGCATAGTCCATGACCATGCGATCGGCGTTGAAGCGCCAGCCAAGTGTGCGAATGGTTCGTTTCATGCGCTTGATCCAGCCGCGCGGCAGGCCGTCGCGGTCGCGCTGGTAGTAAAGAGGAATCACTTCTTCGCGCAGGACGCGGTACAAATCCTCGCCGTCGCGGGTATCGTGAACATCCATATTGGTGTGCGTTCTGCCGGTTCCGATGGCGAATCCGTTCAGCCCGTCGTAGGCCTCCGCCCACCAGCCGTCCAGAACGGAGAGATTCAGACCTCCATTTAAGACGACTTTCTGCCCGCTCGTACCGGAAGCTTCGAGGGGCCTGCGTGGATTGTTAAGCCAGACGTCGACCCCTTGCACAAAATGGCGTCCAACATTGATGTCGTAGTCCTCGACAAACACGAATTTATTGGCAAATTTTTTGTCGCGCATCAGCTCCGCGATTTGTTGCAGCACCTGTTTGCCGGGGGTATCGTGGGGATGCGCCTTGCCGGCAAATACGAATTGCACCGGCCGCTTGGGATCATTCACCATGGAGGCAAGCAACTCCATATCCTTCAGAACAAGATTGGCCCTCTTGTATGTGGCGAAGCGCCGCGCAAATCCAATGGTCAGCGCGTCCGGACTGAGAACTTTGCCCAGGGCTTGCAGAACTTTCGGGGATTCTCCGCGGTACTCGGCCTGCTCCACCGCGCGCAGACGGACAAAATCGAGCAGCCGGGACTTCAGGCTGAGATGTGTTTCCCAGAGTTCCCCGTCGTTCACGTCTTCAATTCCTTCCCAGATCTGGGGCTCGCCGCTGTGCTCATGCCATCCAGTCCCCAGGTGACGATCGTAGAGGCGGAACATTTGTGGAGCGAGCCAAGTGGGAACGTGAACGCCGTTAGTGATATGACGAATGGGAACGGCCTCTTCCGACCTTCCGGGATAGAGACCCGTCCACATGGCGCGAGAAACTTCGCCATGCAGGGCCGACACCGCGTTGGCACGCCGCGAGAGCTTGAGGCCAAGGACGGTCATGCAGAATTGCTCGTTCTGGTCGTAAGAATTTTCGCGCCCGAGGGCCATGAGCCTTTCGTGAGAAAGACCCAAAGCATCGCGCAGCGGCCCGAGATGCTCTTCCATGAGGCCGGCATCGAAGCGATCATGACCAGCAGGGACAGGAGTGTGTGTAGTAAAGACCACTTCCCGGGAAACACGGGGCACGGCCTGGTCGAAGCTCAAACCCTCTTCCTGCATCCGCCTGTGAATGGCTTCGAGCACCGCGAATCCGCTGTGCCCTTCGTTCAGGTGCAACACGCCGGGAGTAATCCCCATGGCTTTCAGAGCGCGGAAGCCTCCCACTCCGAGCAGGAGTTCCTGCCTGATCCGGACACGTCCGTCGCCGCCATACAAGCGCGAAGTGAGCTCTCTATCTTCGGGGGCATTTCCTTCGACATTGGAATCGAGAAGCAGCAGGTCGCAACGTCCCACCTTCACGCGCCATACCTTCGCGCGAATCGAGCCGCTTCGTGTTTCGATTTGGATCGTGATCGGCTCGCCTTTGGCCCCGATGGCCGGTTCCATGGGCATGTGGCTGACGTTGGTCTGGAGATATTCTTCTTGTTGCCAGCCGTTGCGGTCCAAGCGTTGCCGGAAATATCCCTGCCCATAAAAAAGACCAATCCCGACAAGGGGAATCCCCAAATCCGAAGCGCTCTTGATGTGGTCTCCCGCGAGGACGCCCAACCCTCCGGAGTAAACGGGAATGGATTCGTGCAATCCGAATTCTGCGGAGAAATATCCGACGGGACGGGGCCGCAACACGCCGGCGTGTCGCGCTCCCCAGGTATGGTCCGCTTCGAGATATTCGATCTGGCGGCGGTAGGCGTAGTTAATCCGGCCGTGCAGGACGAGTTCACGGGCGCGACGCTCGATCCCCTCGAGCGGAATCTCCCCGAGAAGAGCGATGGGATTGTGATTGAGCTGTCTCCAACGCAAGGGATCAAGATCGTGGAATAATGTTGTCGAGTCGTGGTCCCAACTCCACCACAAGTTACGAGCCAGCGACCACAGGCGCTCCTGGATGGGAGCGACGAAACGGTCTAGCGTCCGTGCTTCACATACGACCGGAGCAAGCTGCGTAGCGGCTTCGGCGAGCATTTTAATTTCGTTCTCTCCAAAGACTCGCGCCTCCACGGTCTGTACCACCAGGACGCCTTGCAGGACACCGCTATCGACGAATGGGACCCCCAGGAACGATTGATAGGCCTCTTCTCCGGCCTCGCTGAAATACTTGAATCGCGGGTGGTTCTTTACCTGCTCCACGGCGACCGGCTGTACCTGTTCGGCAACCAGTCCCGCGAGTCCTTCATGCAAGGCCATCCGCAGCGTCCCAATGCATTGGGGACGCAAGCCAAGTGTGGCGGCCAAGATGAGGTTCGCGCGATCCGGCTCGAGCAGGTAGGCGGAACACACATCCGTCTTGAAGCGTTTGGCGATTAAGGCCACCACATTCATCAGGGTTTCTGCGGGCTTGCCACCTTCGCCGGCAAGATGGCTGATTTCATCGAGAGTCAAGACATAACTGGCATGGCGCTGCTGCGCGCTTTGCAATAAGGAGGAAAATTCTTCTTCGCTTCTTTGTGCTCCGCCAGTCGGTGCCGGCATTCGGGTCCCCTTACTTCACATAGTAGATGCTACTTTCGCAAGGACTCTCCCGAAAGTCCAATCGACAAAATGGATATGCGCCATTCGCAAATGCTTGGATTTGATGGAGTTCACTTACCTGCAGCCTCTGGGGATTCCACCGCAGGGGGAACTACGACCAGTTGGGGAACTGATGTACGACCGAGCAGGAAAAAAAACGCCCCTCGCGGGAAATTTCCCGCGAGGGACGCAATTTGGATTCAAATTAATTGGCGAGCGGATTCGGGCGAAGCTGGAACTTGACCAGTTTGGTCTTTTGTCCAGCGCCGCCTTCAATGTGCCAAGTCATGTCTTCACCGTAGGTCGCATAAATGCCACGGCCCTTCCAGCCGCCGTTGGCATTATCGATACGGCCATCCATGCCCCTGACGAAGAAGCCCATCGGATAGGGCACGCGCAGGATCGTCCACTTTTTTGTCTTGGGATCGAAGGCCTGCAGCGAATCCGAACTCGTGCCCGTCACGATGGGGATATTCTCGCCCAGGCCCAGCGTGTTGTACTGGTCCACCCAGTTATAGTATTCGAAATCGGCGCTGCCATCATCCGTGACGCCCTTCATCTTGGGTCCTGGCGCCGTGTAGAGTGTCCAGCCTTCCGGGCACTGCTGGCCGGTCGCCGTGGGCCCGTTAAGCACCTTGCACTTGCTGCGGTCGAAGCTGGCAAGGTGGCCGCTGCCCGAAAGTGCCGTCCAGATCACGCCGTTGCGGTCGACATCAATTCCGCGCGGGGTGAACGCGACCACGCCGGGGGCCTTGGGATTGTTGAACGGGGGTTCATAGACTTCCGCCTTGCAAGTGGAAGGCGGATTCGAGCCTAGGGTCATGCGGAGGATATGCCCCGGAACAGGGCCCGTCGTGGCAAACCAGACCGAGCCATCTTTGGGATTGACGATGGCGCCGTAGCCGTTCACGGGAATTCGCTTGTCGGTAGCAGGATCAATCTGGCCGGTGCCGTTGGTGTCGAGGTACGCGGGGCACCAACCCTGCGCTTTCATCGCGTCTCCCGTTTCGTCAAAGACCTTCGTGTTCAGCCAGCCGAAAGCCTGCCCGCCGGGCCCGCTGAAGTACAACGTGTTGTCCTTGTCAAAGCCAAATTGGAGATGGTGCGTGTTAAAACAGGTATCCACGGGTGTGAATTTCTGCGTCTCAGGATCGTAGACAGCGGCCTGCTTGCCGGCGTTGTTCAGCGGATAATATTTGGCAAACGGCGAATCCGATCCCGCCTTGCAGAAATCCGGATTATCAGACCGGCGGATATTCGACGTCACCCACACTCTTCCCTTCTCGTCCATCATCGGATTGTGCGGGCCCCCAACACCAGTCCATACGACCTCACTGCCATAGACCGGTGATGGGAGATCCATCTTTCTTGGCCAGGTGGGAGTCATGGTCGACCTGTCCGCTATGGTCGGGACCCTGATTGCCCCGGCGACGTTCTTGTTAGGATCGACATACAACAGATCGTCGTCGTTGTAATCAGCGGCGTAAATGAGGCCGTTGGCGTTCACGGTCGGATGACGCTTGTCGGTGCTGACTTCATCATGCGGGTGCCCCGAGGTTTTTCCCCAGTCCCACATGGTGATCACCAGATTGCGCTCTATCCCTTCGGGCCGAGGAGGCGTGGGAGGCAACTCGCCGGCGGCGATGCGATCCGTCCAGTCCGCAAACATCTTGATGGCTCGTTGCTGATCGACAAAGCGAGGCAAGGTGCCGCTCATGCGGTCAGTGCCGGCCTGGCCGAAATGTATGCGCGTAGCCCAGGCTTCCTCGGAGGACTTGTAATTAAACCGCGAGAGGTGCGTGAGGTCTCGTGTGATCTCGTCGCCAAGCTGGTGGCATTGCTGGCAGCCCTGCTTCATCACGTCGATCCATTGCGCCTGGGTTTCGATGGGACGTATGGCAATCGCTTCCTCGTTTGGTACCGCTTGCATGCCGCCGCCTTGCCGCTGTGAAATAGGCGTGATTGAGTTCGGCGCGGTCGCTGCTGCTGACTGTCCCTTGTAGGGGGGCATAGCCGTGGCCTTCATGGGAAATTCGCTCTTATCCGGAACTTTTATGAGAGAAAGCCAATAGACGGCGGGATAGACCTTCGCGGCATCTTTGAGGGTCGGCGCAACAACCGCGGCAAGGTTGAGCGCGTTGCCTGGCGTTCCCTGCACCGCCTTTGAATCCACAAGCCCGTAGCCACGCACCCATACATCGTAGTTTGCCTTTGGAAGGTCGGGAAGCAAATAGCGCCCCTGATCGTCGGTGACGACAATCTTGATGAAGTTGGTGGGCAGGTCTGTAGTCTCGGCGATCACCCACACGCCCGCTTCGGGGCCTTTCGAGCTGGTGACCACGCCGCGAATTTCACCCGAACCCGCTTGAGCCGCTTTCGCTGCCTGGGCCGCGGGTTTGGCTTCCACGCGGGCAATCCACCCGGCCAGGAAGCACACCATCACAAAAGCAAACGCCACGCGTATATTGAGCGCTCTCTTCATGATTCTCCTCCCATTGCAAAGGTCACGCTTCGCAAGTTGTCGGTCTCGAATCGATGCTGCCGGGGTGCCCGAAAATGCCTTTGGTTAGTTAACTATGATTCTAACTTTCTTGCTGGGCAAAACGATACGTCCGCTATGCCCTGATGTCAACCTTGAATCGCCCCGGCCGCAGTGGAATGGCAACCGCGGCTTCTCCCTCGGCGCCCGGTTTTAAATTGGGAATCTGGCCTGGGGTCTGCAATGCAATAATCCTTTTGCGCACGCTCGGCTGGGCGCTGACGAACGAAATATGGTCCACAAATTTGATGCAATCATTTTGGGTGCGGGAGCCGCGGGGCTGCTGTGCGCCATTGAAGCCGGAAAACGCGGACGGCGCGTCGCGGTGCTTGAGCGCGGTGAACGCGCCGGTGAAAAAATACTGATCTCCGGCGGGGGCCGTTGCAATTTCACGAATCTTTATTGCCAGCCGGAAAATTTTATTTCCGCGAATCCGCACTTTGCGAAATCGGCGCTGGCCCGCTACACCCCTGCGGACTTCATTGCGCTTGTCGAAAAACATGCGATCCCCTTTCACGAGAAGACGCTCGGCCAGCTTTTCTGCGACCGATCTGCTACCGACATCGTGGAAATGCTGGAGACCGAATGCAAGGCTGCGGGCGTACAGATTCTGCTGAAAAGCAAAATTCAAGAGGTTCGGCGTGCGAGCGAGTTCATCGTTGAGGCGGAAGATGGAAAGTTCCACGCGCCCGCGCTGGTTATAGCAACTGGAGGACTTTCCATACCAAAGTTGGGAGCGACTTCGCTGGGCTATGACCTTGCACGTCAATTTGGGCTCAAGATCCAGTCCACGAAACCCGCTCTCGTGCCGCTGGTGCTTGGGCCGGAGGGGCGCGCCCAGTATTGCGATTTAACAGGCGTCTCTGCGGAAGTCATCGCCTCCACCGATAGCCAATCCTTCCGCGAAAAAATGTTGATCACTCACCGGGGATTGAGCGGGCCGGCGATCCTGCAAATTTCTTCGTATTGGAACGCGGATCAGCCAATCCGCATTGACCTCGCGCCCGGTCGCGACGTGACTTCCACCATTTGCGAAGCCAAAGTGAGAGATACAGCTGCCCGTTCAGCTCTTCAGGGAATTCTCCCAAAGAGGCTGGCAACGCGCTGGCTGGAATTGCACGCACCACAGACGTGGACCAACCAGGCACTCGAAAAGTTGGAACACCAGCTGCATGAGTGGGTCCTCCAACCGTCAGGCACCGAGGGTTACGAAAAGGCAGAAGTCACTGCAGGTGGCGTGGACACTGGTGAGTTGTCGAGCAAGACCATGGAAAGCCGGAGCGTGCCGGGACTATTTTTTATTGGCGAAGTCGTCGACGTCACCGGACAACTGGGTGGATTCAATTTTCAGTGGGCGTGGGCCTCGGGCGCCGCGGCGGGTAGAGCTTTATAAATTTGAACACTGCCGCGGCGCAAAGTAATTATTTCCAAACTGGACGGACCGGCGGGCCGACCAGGAATAGCGGATTGGCGCCTTTTTTCGGCACGAACTTTTCCGCGCGCCCGTTGTCGACTTCCGCAAGATACAGGTTCCCTTCCTGATCGACGCTCATTCCGTGAACGCCCCAAGTTCCTCCGGGGAAATCTCCCCAGGTGCCGAAGGAATACAGGTAGTGGCCTTCCAGGTCGTACTCGACCAGCTTCGAAGTGCCACGGTCAGCAGCCCACAAATGCCGATTGGCGGACATGATGATCAAATGCACGTCCGACGGCGGGTCCCCTGCGCGCCATTGGTCCAGAAACTTGCCGTTTTCATCAAAGACCTGTATGCGGTGATTGTTCCGGTCGTTGATGAAGACGCGGCGCGTTGGAACATCCACGGCGATCCCGTGCACTCCGTTCATATAGCCCGGGCGCGTATCATTCGGCGGAGTGCCGGGCTGTCCCCAGGCCGTCAAGTACTTGCCGTTTTTGTCAAACTTCACAACGCGGGTGTTGGTGTATCCGTCGGCGACAAACATGGTGCCGTCAGGCAGCCACGAGATGTACGTCGGCCTGCTGAAATGCTTATCGTCATTTCCGGGCACGTTCACTTCACCGAGAGTCTTCACCAGTTCTTTCCCGTCGTGCGTGAACTCAAAGATGGCCTGCCGATAATCGTCTACCAGCCAAACGTGTTTTTCCGGATCGTAGGGACTGATATAAACCGCATGTGGCCGCCTCATCATCGAATCCCATTGTTTCCATTGCTCGATAATGTTGCCGCTCGCGTCTACGACGACCAGGCAATTCTCCCAACGATAATCCACGTTCTCCGTGCCATGGTTAGGACCGTTCAGAGGGCCCGGGGGGCTGGCAATAGTCGCGTCGCGCCAGGGCAAGCGGCCAATGGGGAAAGCGAGGCCCGGCCCGAGTTGCGGCAGATCAATCGGCTTTGGCGGTTTGATATTCGGCAATTCGCCGCGCTGCAGGACGTACACGCGGTCCGGGCTCTCGGCAAAAACACTGTCCACCGCTCCCCAGGTCCACTTTTCATTTCCCGGCAGTTCGGAGATGGGCTTTGGCCAGTCCTTGGCAACATCGTAGGCCCCAAAAACGTCCTGCCCACCCTTTTCACCGGGGATCGCCGCAATCCCCATTTCGGATTTTGCCTGACCCTGGACGGGCACGACTCGATTTCCAAATAAGAAAATCGCCAGGAATCCAGCCGCAACTACCGTCAATAGTGCTGCGCGCTTGCGCATGAAGGTCCTCCTGAAAATGTGCAACGATCTTAACGCAAGACCTTACGCCGTGCAGCCTCACGCGTCAATCTTAAGATCGCCAGATTTCGAACCTCTTAAACCAAGCTGCCAATGGTGACGCGGGATTTACGATCGCCTGCAAGGCCCCTGATATTCAAATATTTAGCCGCCGGACCCGAAGCTAACCCTCCACGGCGTCATCCGTCTATACGTATTGAGCACTGAACTGGCATCGCTGAGCCAGAAATTAGATATGCCGCTTCTTGAACAAGGAGAACCTAGAATGAATTCACGCACGTTTTGGAAAAAACCACAGATTATGGCTTTGGCGCTGATCCTGGGAGTCGGGATGGCAGGACTGGGCCTGGCTCGCGCCGGCCAGACGTTGTTCTCATCGGCCATCCACCCGGCGATGAAATATGCGGACCCCAGTGAGGGGCCGAGCAGGACAGGATTCGCTCCGGTGGTGAAAGGCGTCCTTCCCGATGTCGTCAATATTTCCACTTCCAAAGTAGTCCGCGCGACAGCGTCGGACCCCAATGATTTTTCTGACCAGATGCCGCCGTTCTTCCAGCAATTTTTCGGGCAACAATTTGGCGGACCGGATTCCGACAACCGTCGCGGCCCAAATTCCGATGGCCGAGCACCAAGGCAGCGCGAGCAACGTGAAGACAGCCTCGGCTCAGGAGTCATCGTGAGCCCTGACGGCTATATTATGACGAACAACCACGTAATCGAAGGCGCCAGCGACGTTCGCGTGACGCTTTCCGACAAGCGGCAACTTGAAGCCAAGGTAGTGGGCAGCGATCCGAAAACCGATATTGCCGTCTTGAAGGTGAATGCGAATAACCTTTCCGCAATCACGATTGGAGACTCTTCCAAAGTCCAAGTGGGCGACTACGCGCTGGCTATTGGCGACCCATTTGGAGTGGGACAAACTGTCACGATGGGAATCGTCAGCGCCATGAATCGCGGCAATCTGGGCATCGAGGACTACGAAGATTTCATTCAGACCGACGCCCCAATCAATCCGGGCAATTCCGGGGGCGCGCTGGTGAATGATCGCGGCGAACTGATCGGCATCAATACAGCCATCCTCTCGCACGGCTCCGGCGGAAATGAAGGCATCGGATTCGCGGTGCCGGTCAACCTTGCGCGGGCAGTGATGGATCAGATTATGGATCATGGCAAAGTCAACCGCGCATATCTCGGCGTGATCATTCAAGATGTAACGCCGGGCATTGCCAAGGCCATGGGACTAAATGATATGAAGGGCGTTTTGGTGGGAGACGTCAGCCCCTCCGGCCCGGCTCAGAAAAGCGGCATCAAGAGGGGAGACGTCATCCTCGAGGTCAACGGCAAGCCCGTGGCCGACAGCCGCGAATTGCGCATGAGCATCTCCATGATGAAGCCGGATGCCAGCGTCAAGCTGCGAATCCTGCGCGACGGCAACCAGAGCGACATGACCGTCACGCTCGGCGATTTGCCCAATGACAAGGAACAGGCCAAGACCGAGGAAGGAAAATCCGAAGGCGTTCTGGAAGGAGTGACCCTCGAAAACCTCGACTCGCAATCGGCAAGACAGCTTGGATTGCCGGCAGCAACGACGGGCGTGGTGGTTACAGACATCAGCCCATCGAGCCCGGAAGCTGCAGCGGGATTGCGGCCCGGCGACGTGATTCAGGAAGTGAATCACCAGCCCGTGAAGAACGTTGCGCAACTCGAAGAAGCGGTCCACAAGGCAGGCAAGACTCCGCTGCTGCTTGTGAACCGGAAAGGGACCACGCTGTTCATTGCTGGATAAAAAAGCAGTGGTTTTCTGCTCCGGTCAACCCCTATAAACGACACAGAAGCCCCATCCCAGTAAAATCGGGATGGGGCTTCTGCACATTTCGAGTAGCGTAAGCTTCAGCTTGCGTGGTTCTAGTTCTTCTCCCTTCGGAACCGCACGCAAGCTGAAGCTTACGCTACGGGAGGGCTCCGGAAGCTTGGTTGCGAATCATAGGCTAAAGTGATTCGAGGTTGACACGCGAAGGCAGCGGACATATCGTTTGCGCAGAAAATGAATTGAAACTAAAAATTGCGATGTGTCTGCAGCGAACATAGAGAGACCGGGAGCGGCGATGCGCAATCAAACCACAGAACTTTTGCAGAATACTTCAAATTTGCCTTTCGAATCTGAGAGGACTCGGGACAGCGTAGGGCAGTCCTTTCAAAACCTGTCACCGAAGGGCGCAGTCAGGAGCCTCCGCTCATTCTTGCTGCTCTTGCTCGCCGTGGCTGTCCCCTTGTCCGTCGCCGCTCAGCAGAAGTACCCGCCCAATGGATCGGCGATTCCAAACGTGGCCTTAACAGGAAGCGCGCAGATTCCAGAGCCGCCTCCCAATCCCCCGGGTCAACAATCCCAGTGGAACATGGAACTCGCGGGTTTCAGCGATCTGCAGGGCCGTTCGGCGTACCAGCCCATCATCATCAACGAAAACGGGCGCGAAATCGCCTACGTAGGCCACCATACGGGCACGGCGATGAATCCGCTCACGGGCGTTGTGGAGCCCAACGGCACTTCGATCGTGGATGTGACCGATCCCGCGAAACCCAAGTATCTGGCGCATATTCCCGGCTCGGCGGAGGGTGGCGAAGAAGGTGGCGGCGCCCAGATGGTCCGCGTCTGCAGCGGCGACATATTGCCTCAAGGAGGAAAAGGTAAGTGGTACTTGTTGCGGCCCAACGGAGATAAGGCGCACGAGATTTACGACGTCACCGATCCGGCGCATCCCTCTCTTCTCACCACCGTCGTTCAAGGCCTTTCCGGAACGCACAAAAGCTGGTGGGAATGTGACACCGGCATTGCCTACCTGGTCGGAAACGCAACATCGGAGGGCTGGAAGGGGGGCAATCATATGAAGATCTATGATTTGAGCGACCCCGCAAAGCCCAAGTATATTCGAGATTTCGGCCTGGTCGGCCAACAGCCGGGCGCAACTACGCACGAGGGCGCCGCATTGGCCACAGGGATTCACGGCCCCATATCCGCCGGTGTTGATAAGAACCGTGTCTATGCGGCGTACGGCACCGGAGCGAATGGTGTCATCCAGATTCTCGACAGAAAGAAGTTGCTGACAGACTTTGAAAATCCCTTGAAGCCGACGACGGAAGAAATGCTCGCGCCACAACTCGGATTCATTGCCATGTCGCCTGACCAGGGAGCGCACACAGTTTTCCCCGTGTTTGATGAGCCGATCCCCGAATTCCAGGGCCACCAGGCTTTGAAGAAACGCAACTTCCTGATCGTGCCTTCGGAAGCGGGGCGCGGGCACAACTGCTCTCCGGGCCCCGGTGGAGATCGCCCCGGACCGCATCTGGCCTTCATGGTGGACATCACCAACGAAGCCACGCCCTGGCCGGTGTCGACGTTCCGCGTGCCTGAGAACCCGGGAAATTTCTGTAACAAGGGCGGTCGTTTCGGCGCGCATTCCGTCGCTGAATCATTCTATCCGCCGTATTACGGAAAGCTGGCCATCTTCTCGTGGTTTAATGCGGGCACGCGCGTGTTTGATATTCGCGACCCCTTTGCCGTGCAGGAGATCGCTTATTTCATCCCCGCGCCGAACAAGTTCACCATGGCTTTCTGCCCTGATGGAGTGAGCCACCCGACAGGAGATCCGAAGATCACGCCGGACTGCGTGAAAGTGATTGAGACCAACAACGTCGAAGTTGACGATCGCGGTTTGATCTACAGCGCCGACCGGGCCGGTACGGGACTGCACATCCTCCGTCTCACCGGGCAGGCGAAAGCTATCGTCGCGGCAAAGTGAATATCGTCTCAATTTCTCTTGGTGGGGGCCTCGCAAAAACGATGCAGGATGTGGTTCAGCTAGCGAGGCAATCGAATGCGCCTGGTCCTGAAACGAATATTCGTCATTGCTGCAATCTTGCTCGCAGTTCTCTATATATATGATTATCTTTCAGTCCTGCATCGAAAAAGCGCGCAAAGGCAAGGCGATCCGTTCGATGTTGTGGTGCACCCTCGCCTCCTTGCGATTCCGCAAAAGGGAAACCGAGTTGAATTCGCCTTAGACGCGCAATCGCCCATGGTTTCCGACACATGCGTTCATTCGCTTTTCCCTCACTTTGGCTACACTCCCTGCTGGTACGTCAGTCGAAACGCCCTGAAACCTATTCCCATGGTGATTGTTAAGCCGGCATTTTGGCTGCGTCCCGATTAATGGATGGACGCTGGCTCATGTATGTTGCAAAGTTAGGTTTCCGGCTGCCCCTTAAATTCTCTCGGCCGCCAAGAGTTTTCGGGCCCACATCCGCATCCAGGACCACAGGCCAGGAGGCTTGGAACATATGAATTGGTTCACCTGGGCATTGCTGTCTGCATTCTTCGCTGGACTCACCGCAGTTCTGGCCAAAGTCGGGGTGGCTCAAATCGATTCCAACATGGCGACGGCCATCCGCACAGTGGTCATCCTCATTTTCGCCTGGGCCGTGGCACTATGGACCGATCAACAACCGCTCTCGACGATTGGAAAACGCACCTGGATATTCCTGATCCTGTCGGGGATTGCGACGGGACTCTCCTGGCTTTGCTATTTTCGCGCACTGCAACTTGGCGAGGCTTCGCGCGTCGCCCCGGTGGATAAATTAAGCGTGGTGGTGGCCATTGCATTGGCCGCGATTTTCCTTCGCGAACACCTGACCTGGCACCACTGGGTGGGAGGGGCCCTCATTCTATCAGGCGCGATGGTATTGGCCTATGTCTAGCAGACACTTACGGTTTGGCTAGGTCGTCAGTCGCGCAAGACAACGATTTATTGCCGCGCATCCTCAACGTGCAGCCTCACCAAACACCAGTATTTGTCTGTTCGGGGCGATTAGTACTTTCGTACTGCCGAATTTCCGCAACTAATTCCCACTATAAGGGTTCCTTCAAGTAATCGGATTGGGCCTTTAGTTTGCTGGTTTTGCATAAGCCTTGTCATGGGGCATCGGGCTGGGCTGAAGCATAAATATAGATTCGATTGCTGATTTCACAGGAGAGCGAAAATGAATTCCAGGATTATGCGACTGACACTTGGTTTAATTCTTGCCGCTATCCCCGCGCTTCTCGCGGGATGCGGCTCGAGTTCCGGCACATCCAATTTGGGGTCTGGATCACAGACGGGCAACGTCAATATGATGGTGAGCGATGCCTCCACGGAAGATTGGGCCACCATCGGGGTGAGAATTCTGTCGATTTCTCTCATCCCGCAGGGTGGTGGCAACGATGTGAATATTTACACGGCTGCGACGCCCGCGCCAATGATCAACCTGGTCCAGCTTGACCAGCTTGGCGAGATCCTGGGAAATGTTTCAGTTCCGGTCGGCACCTACACTGGCGCCGTGATTACGATCGGCGGCAATCCTACTGACATCCAGCTAACAGCCGCAGCGGACCCCTCCGCCTCCTTCATCGGCACGGCGGGAGCGAGCGTCTCGTCAGGCCAGATCGAGGTGCAAGGCACGACCGGCAGCAGCGGAAGCTTGACCGTTCCTGTGACCGTGAATTTCGTCTCCCCTCTTGTGGTAACTGCAAATCAGACCAATTCGCTGGACCTGGAATTCGACCTTTCTCACCCGGCATTTCTGGTGGGACATTTGCAAGGAGCATCCCTGATTTGGGCCATCGACTTTCGGGGGCCTCTACACCACCATCCCATTCACGACATTACGCGATTCTTGCTTCGCCACGTTTACGGTAATGTGACTTCCGTCGCTTCCGATGGGAGCTCAATCACAATTACAAGGGACTTCCCCGTCGAACCAGTGGCGGCCACCGCAACCGCCGAAACTGCCGTGGCAACGACTCATTCTCTGCAGATTCTCCCCGATGCTACGAACGGAACCCTCTACTATGACGTGGATGCCAAGACTGGCCCGCAGACGATCAAGAGCTTCTCTACCGTGCCGCCGGCAGGCAAGTACGTTCGCATTGCCGCCCGCTACCAAACGGGCGGAACGCTGGTGGCCGTTCGCATCTGGGCAAGCAGCACGTTTAGCAGCATATTCGTTAGCCCGGAGGGCCATGTCCTGCATGTGAATACGACCACAAACATCCTCACCGTGGAAAACGAAGTTGGGTTGCCCGTTCCCCTCACAGTAAACGCGAACACGGAGTTCTTCTTCCGAACCCCGTGGAATGCCGTTGCGGATGCGACACCCATCGGCGCGGGAACCACGTTCTTAACGAATCTCGAACGTGGCTTCAAAGTCCACGCGAGCGTGACGGATCCATTGGCAAGCCCCCTCGTAGCGCAAACAGTGGATATTGAGATCGCGAGATATGATGGCGCAATCTCGGCGCCAAATTTGAATGGCTTCACCTACACGCGTAAATTCAATACTGCCAAAGACGACTACGTGGTTACGCTGCCCTTCATTTCGTCCACCACTCCGAATGGAGCGGATCCGATCACGGGCAACCCGATTACGGGATTCAAATGGTGGAATTTCACATTCCCGACAATCGTTGACAGCGGAACGAATGCCGTTACGGACTTCGACAATGCTACTGGCGGATCAGTTGTCAGCTTCGGCGGCACTGCTCCCCCGGTAACCACCTCTGGAGAGAGTTATGCATGGTGGAATGGCTCGGGCTGGGCCTTGCCTTGGACCGTCCTTGATCCGACTCAAATTCAGCTCGGAACTGTAAAAACAGGCTACGTGAACGGCAACCCGGGCACGTTCACAATGGTAGTGCCTCTGGGCCCGGTGCCTGTGACGGTGGATATGAGCACCGTTTCAGGATCGGGGACCCTCGTCTACCAAGTGGATCGAACCGGCGCGATCGTCACGATTACCCCGGTGGACATCACCACTTCAGCCGGCCAGATGACAGTCACGAATAACCTCCTGGCCAACGAGCCCGTTCAGGTTTTTGGAGTGCCTGAACCAACGGGCCACATCAAGGCTTACGTGGTGTTTTACTACACAGGAGTCATGCCAACAGCAGTCGATTAGGCTTCTGATTTTCTTCGGAGCGCTCGATTGCCAGTAGCCTGAAAGAGTGAACAACAGGGCGTCCCAACGAGGTTGGGACGCCCTGTTGCTTTAGTAGCATAAGCTTTTTACCCTGAGTGGAAGGAAGGGCAGCTTGTGTGATTTTGGTTTTCGTTTCAGCAAAAAATCACACAAGCTGAAGCTTATGCTGCTGGAACACCCAGACCTTCGAGTGTGTCTCAGCACACGACGTTGTCACAAATCCATGCTACGCCTTCGCATTTCGTGAGGCTTCGACCCATTTTCCTTGCGCCTTGACGATTAGCTCAATCACTTCGCGCACTGCGCCCTCGCCGCCGGAACGTGCCGTAACGTAATGCGCCGCGCGTTTCACTTCAGGCGCGGCATTTGCCACAGCAACCGCCAACCCTGCCCGCTCCAACAGAGGAAGGTCCGGAAGATCGTCTCCGACGTAGGCGACTTCACTATCGCTCGCGCCTGTCGCGCGCAAAATCTCCTCGTACGCCCCCAGTTTGGTCGCGCGCCCTTGAAACACAAATTCGATTTCGCATTCGCGTGCGCGCTGCGCGACGGCGGACGATTCCCTGCCGGTGATGACTCCCGTGCGAAGTCCCGCAGCGCGCGCCAGCTTTAGTCCCGCGCCGTCGTATGCGCTGAATCCTTTGAGCTCACTCGCGGTGCCGTCCCTGCGCGAAAGCAGCCAGACATGGCCGTCGGTGAGCACGCCATCGACGTCCATGAGCAGGACGCGAATCTTTTTCGCGCGCGCGAGGATGCTGGCTGCTACTTTCGCGGGACGAGGTTGCTTCATTAAAACAGCTCCAGCGTCCACAAGTCGTGCAGGTGAACGACTCCGAGCGGCCGCCGCTCGGAGTCCGCAACCACGAGTGATGTAATCTTTCGTTCTTCCATGATCCGCAATGCACTGCCGGCGAGTTCACCGGAAGCGATCGTTTGCGGATTCCGGGTCATGCAATCCCCGGCAACCAGGTCGAGTGTGGCCGCGCCTCGCTGTTGCATCAGGCGGCGCAAGTCGCCGTCGGTAAGAATTCCGCCAAGGCGTCCCTCCGCATCGACGACCGTCGTCATGCCCAGGCCCTTCTTACTCATTTCGTAAATCACGTCCGGCATCTTTGCCGTCACTGCGACGCGCGGCATGTTTTCCCCAGAATGCATCAGATTCTCGACACGCAAAAGTTTTTTGCCCAGGCGCCCGCCCGGATGCAGCGCCGCAAAATCCCCGGGACTGAATCCCCGGCGATCGAGCAATGCGACGGCCAGCGCGTCACCCATGGCCATAGCTGCTGTAGTGGACGCCGTCGGGGCCAGATTGAGCGAGCAGGCCTCTTCCTTGACGCTGACATCGAGTACGGCATCACTCGCCACAGCGATGGTGGAGCGAGGATGGCCGGTGAGGGTGATCATGCGCAGGCCTAGCCGCTTGATCGTTTCCAGCAACGAGACAATTTCTTCCGTCTCGCCGCCATAACTTACCGCGAGCACGACATCCTCGCGCATCAACATGCCCAGATCGCCGTGAACCGCCTCGGCAGGGTGCAGAAACACCGACGGCGTGCCTGTGCTCGAAAACGTCGCCGCGATTTTCCGGCCGATCAGTCCGGATTTCCCCATGCCTGTAACCACAACGCGCCCTTTGCAGGCCAACAGAATCTCTACCGCTTGCTCGAAACGCTGGTCGAGCCTCTGCAGAAGTTCGCCGAGGGCTTCCGCCTCGATGCGAAGAACGCGCCTCGCGGTTTCGAGACTCACTGCACGCTCCATCCACGCACCAGCGCGGAAATTTGTTTCAGTTTTCCCAGCAATCCGGGCAACTCCGCGAGTGGCAGCGCGTTGGTTCCGTCCGAAAGCGCTTTGGCAGGATTGTCATGAACTTCGAGAAAAATTCCATCCACGCCCACGGCGGTCCCCGCGCGGGCGAGGGGTTCGATGAATTCGGGCTGCCCCCCGCTGGCTTTCCCCGTCCCGCCGGGCAATTGCACTGAATGCGTCACGTCAAAAACCACCGGGCATCCCGTTTTGCGCAGAATTGGAAACGAGCGCATGTCAACGACGAGATTCTGATAGCCAAAGGAAGCCCCGCGCTCAGTGAGGATGATGCGATCGTTTCCTGTCTTGGTCACTTTCTCAACGGCATTGGACATTTCCCAGGGCGAAAGAAATTGTCCCTTCTTCAGGTTAACGACGCGGCCCGTCTTTCCCGCAGCCACCAGCAGATCCGTTTGCCGCGAAAGGAATGCAGGAATCTGCAAAATGTCGGCAACCTCCGCGGCGATGGCAGCGTGGGACACTTCGTGAATGTCCGTCAAAATCGGCAGCGCGAAGCGATCCTTGATTTTTTGCAAGATGCGCAAACCTTCGGTGAGCCCCGGCCCCCGGTAGGACTGTTCGGACGTGCGGTTGGCCTTGTCATACGACGCCTTAAAAATGAATGGCATCTTCGCGCGCGCGGCGACGTCCGCGAGCCGCTCGGCCATCATCAGCGCATGCTCTTCGCTCTCGATCACGCACGGCCCCGCAATCAGGACCAGCGGCTGATTGCCGCCAATGCGGAAATTTCCGACCGGGATTTCTCTCGCTGTCTGCATACAAATTTCTTTATGGATTACCCCAACGGACTCTAGCGTATGCGGGACAGCGGATATTTGCAACGGGAGGCACACGGCCCGGGAACGCCATTCTCCTGAATGGCGTCCTTAAGATCGCCAATCTGGAGATTGGCGTTCCCAGGAACTACGATGGAAGCAAGATCCGAATGTTGATCACACTAATCGGCCGGAGAAGGCTTGGCCGACATGGACACGGGGTTTGCGCTTCCGATTACGGGGTTGCGACTCAACGATTGACGGGCGTGCGCCGCGCCGAGGAATGCAAAAAAGAGAGGATGCGGAGCCAGAGGCTTCGATTTGAATTCAGGATGAAACTGGCAGGCTAGAAACCAGGGATGATCCGGCGCTTCGACAATCTCCACGTATTTGCCGTCGGGCGACCGCCCTGTAATTCGGAACCCGGCGTCGGTCAACGTTTTTTCGTATTCGCAATTGAATTCATAGCGGTGCCGGTGGCGCTCGCTGATTTCAGTGGTGCCGTAGGCGCGGAACGCGGTGGAGTCGCGCTCAATCTTGCACGGCCACGCGCCCAGGCGCATCGTGCCGCCCATTTCATCCACGCCCAGCAGTTCGCGCAGCTTGTAAATCACGCGATGCGGCGTTTGCGGATCAAACTCGGTGCTGTCGGCCCCGGCCAGGCCGGAAACGTTGCGCGCGTATTCAATCGTGGCGCACTGCATGCCCAGACAAATGCCGAAAAACGGAATTTTCTGCGTGCGCGCATATTCAATGGCGTAGATCATTCCCTGAATTCCGCGCTTGCCGAATCCGCCCGGAACCAGGATTCCGTCGGCATGGCGTAGCCGCGCGACGGCTGTCGCGGGTGAATCGATTTCCTCCGCTTCCACCCACTCGATCACGGTGCGCTGCTTGTGCGCGAGGCCGCCATGAATCAGGGCTTCGCGCAAACTCTTGTATGCGTCTTCGAGTTGCACGTACTTGCCGACCACCGCAATGCGCACTTCGCCCTGGGGATGCCGGATGCGCTCGAGGAGTTCGAGCCAGGCGCTCATATCGCGCTGCTGCACTGGCAGATGCAGGAGGCGCACGATCTCGTCGTCGAGCCCTTCCTCGGCCAGCGCCACCGGCACGCTGTAAATCGTGTCCATGTCGCGCATGGAGATCACATGCGATTCCGGCATGTTGCAGAACAGCGCGATTTTCTTTTTCAAATCCTGCGGCAAATAGCGGTCGCTGCGGCAGAGCAACAAATCCGGCTGAATCCCGATGGAAAGCAGTTCCTTCACGGAGTGTTGCGTGGGCTTGGTCTTGAGTTCCCCAGCCGTCGGGATGAACGGCACCAGCGTGACGTGCACGAGGACGGAATTTTCCGGCCCCAGTTCGAGCCGCATCTGGCGTACCGCTTCGAGGAATGGCAGCGATTCGATGTCGCCGACCGTGCCGCCAATCTCGATGATGACCACGTCGGTATCATTCGCGATCTTGCGGAACGCGGCCTTGATCTCGTCGGTGACGTGCGGGATCACTTGGACGGTCTTGCCCAGGTAATCGCCGCGCCGCTCCTTCGAGATAATGGACTCGTAGATTCTTCCCGTCGTCCAGTTGTGATCACGGGTCAGCTTGGCGTGGGTGAACCGCTCGTAGTGACCCAGGTCGAGGTCAGTCTCGGCGCCATCGTCGGTGACATACACTTCGCCGTGCTGATACGGGCTCATCGTGCCCGGATCCACGTTCAGATAGGGATCACATTTTTGGAGAGTAACTCGAAGACCCCTGCTTTCGAGCAGGCAGCCAATCGACGCCGCTGCCACGCCTTTGCCAAGGGAAGAAACAACTCCACCGGTAACAAAAATATACTTCGGCCCCATCCGCTCAGTTCCGGCCTCAAAAAACGGGTAACAGAACTGGGTTAAAACCTCCAGGAAGATGTTGGCGTACAACGCATTCTACGGAGATTGCGCCTTGCTGTCAATGTAACGATGTCAAAGCAGCGGTTGGACGGAATTGCGCAGCCAGTTTGTGAATGATCGTGAATATGTTTTCCCAGCTATAGAGGCCAGAAAGACACTTCGAAGGAACGGAAAGACAGGAGACCGGTTGGGTTAGTTCCCGGATTGGATTTTGGCATCCATCCCTGTCTCTCCGAACCTCGAAGGATCGCTGCAAATCGAAACCAATGCCAACGAACGAGGCGATCCTATGCGGGTCGCTAATATTCGGCTGTGATAGCCGTCACTAGTGATTAGGGATGTACTTCACACCTTAATAATCGCAAGGATGGCCGGATCATTATGGCAGCAGCCAGTTCCCGGCAAGCTGGGGGCGAAACGTATTCTGGCGGGAGCTTGCGGCGCTACAGTTCACACGGCTATGCTGAGGAAGATCGCTTGACACCGAAGGGTGCCTGGGATAAACCGCCTTATGCGGTACTAGAATAGAAATCAGGATTGACTGCAGGAACCGCAAGCTAGGACCAACCTGTCCGTTCTATGGAGGAAGTCGATGCGATGGCATTGTCGATGGATTGCACGTACCGCTCTGACAGCGTTTCTTTTCCTGGCGAATATACCCGCGCGCGCGCAAACAGGTACGAAGAACGGGGAGTGGCGGACGTACGGTGGAGATCTCGCCAGCACGCGCTACGCGCCGCTGGACCAGATTAACGCCAGCAATTTCAATAAGCTCGAAGTGGCCTGGCGCTTGAAGACAGATTCCCTGGGCCCGCGCCCGGAATTTAAATTTGAAGCGACACCATTGATGGTTCGTGGTGTGCTCTATACAACAGGCGGGTCGAGGCGGGCCGTTGTGGCGCTCGATGCGGCCACCGGTGAAATGCTCTGGATGCATAGCGAGAACGAAGGAGCGCGCGGCACGAATGCGCCGAGGCAGCTTTCGGGCCATGGCTTGGCCTATTGGACCGATGGCAAAGAAGAGCGAATTTTGTACGTCACGCCCGGGTACAGGCTGATCGCCCTGGATGCCAAGACTGGAATCCGGATACCCAGCTTCGGCAAGGATGGCGTGGTCGATCTGAAACAGGACGATGACCAAGAGATTGATTTGATCACCGGAGACATCGGTCTTCATTCCACGCCCGTGGTGGCCAAGAACGTCGTAATTGTCGGGGCCGCGCACCTCGCTGGCGGGGTTCCCAAGAGCAAGAAAAACATAAAGGGTTTTGTTCGCGGATTCGATGTGCGCACGGGCAAACGCCTCTGGATTTTCCACACGATCCCGCTTCCGGGCGAGTTCGGACACGATACATGGCAGAAGGATTCCTGGTCCTATACCGGAAATACGGGCGTGTGGGGACAGATCTCCGTGGATGAAGATCTTGGGCTGGTGTATTTGCCGGTCGAGTTGCCCACCGGGGACTACTTCGGAGGCGATCGCCCGGGCCAAGGATTGTTTGGCGAGAGCATCGTGGCCGTGGATTTACAAACGGGCAAGAGAAAGTGGCACTATCAACTTGTTCATCACGGCTTGTGGGACATGGACATCCCTTGCGCTCCGATTCTGGCCGACATCACTATCAACGGCCGGACCGTCAAGGCCCTGGCGCAGCCAACCAAGCAGGCCTTCCTCTACGTTTTCAATCGCGAAACCGGAGAACCCATCTGGCCGATTGTGGAGCGTCCCGTACCGCAGGGCGATGTACCGGGAGAGTGGTACTCGCCCACGCAGCCATTTCCGACCAAACCGCCCGCGTTCGATAACCAAGGCGTCTTGGACGATAGCCTGATCAACTTTACGCCGGAGCTCCGGGCAGAAGCGGAGAAACTGGTAGAAAAGTATCGAATCGGGCCGCTATTTACGCCGCCGTCGGTGAGCAAAATCGATGGGCCGCTGGGCTCGATCACATCACCGGGATCATTAGGGGGAGCAAACTGGCCGGGCGGATCATACGATCCCGAAACCCACAACGTGTATGTGTTTTCACAAAGCGCAACTGCAATTTTGGGACTCGTACCTTCCCCCGACGCGAAGCTCTCAGACATGGAGTACGTCCAGGGGACTGCCGGGATTACGCCGCGACCCACACAGCCAGCGGGCGCGGCCCCGCCGCCCGTGCCTCCCGGGGCTGCTGGCCGAGATGCCGCGGGGGAGAATCCTGCCCCTAGCGCAACCGTCCGAGGCTTACCGCTACTGAAGCCTCCCTACGGCCGCATCACGGCGATCAATCTGGACAGGGGCGAAATCGTCTGGCAGGTCGCTCACGGAGAAACACCCGATAACGTCCGCAACAATCCGGCGCTCAAGGGCTTAACAATTCCACGGACGGGCCGCGCGGGAATTATCGGCGTGCTGACGACCAAGTCTCTGGTGATTGCCGGCGAGGCTGGCTTTTTTACAACACCATCCGGGACGCGGGGCGCCATGCTTCGGGCCTACGACAAAGCCACCGGCAACGAGGTCGGCGCAGTCTATATGCCGGCTCCTCAAAGCGGCTCACCAATGACCTACATGATCAACGGCCAGCAATATATTGTCGTAGCGATTAGCGGCAATAACTACCCGGGCGAGTTGATCGCATTCCGGCTGCCCCCGGCATAGTCACGCAGAAGACCTGAGTGTTGATCGCGGCCATACGTCAGGCGGAATGCGATTGACGTAATAATTCTTCGACGAGGGTCACATCTTCCGGCACATCCACGCTTACCGAATCGTGCGAGGTTTCAGCGACGCGAATTTTGTAACCGTTTTCCATCCAACGCAATTGCTCGAGCTGTTCGATACGCTCGAGGTCTCCGAGCGGCAGCGTCGGAAAATCGAGAAGTGCAGCGCGGCGAAACGCATACAGTCCGAGATGTTTCATATGTTGCGCATGAACCGGGGACTGGCGGTCGCGCACCCACGGAATTGGCGCGCGTGAAAAATACAGCGCGTTGCCGTCGAAATCGAGAACTACTTTGACGATATTGGGGTCCATGATCCCGGCGGGTTTGGCGATAGGGACCATGAGCGTCGCGACCGAAACGCTTTCGTCCGATTCCACGGCTTCCACAGCGGTATCGATGGCCTCGGGTTCGATCAGCGGTTCATCTCCCTGGACGTTGACAAATATCTCATCGCCTTGGTGAGCCGCGGTTGCGGCTACCTCGGCCACGCGTTCCGTTCCAGAACGGTGCTCGGAACGCGTCATTACGGACTCCGCGCCGAAGGCAGCGGCCGCCTGCATAATGCGCACATCGTCCGTGGCGATGATCACACGGGATATCTTGGTGGCCCGACGCGTGCGCTCCCACACCCGCTCAATCATGGCTTTACCGGCAAGGGACACCAGGGGCTTGCCCGGTAAGCGGGTGGAAGCATAGCGAGCGGGAATAACGGCGATGGCCACAGGAACTATTCGAACGTCCGTTTCACGGGCAAATCCGAATCCCGAAATGCTACCACAGGTTGAATTGAATCTTTTGATGCTCGGTAAAAGTAAACAAATTGTCACGAATGACGATTGGTCTTGTGTTGGTTAGCGGCGATGATAGAATGCGGTTAGATTTGAAGTGGGAACCGGCGTAACTTCCCGGGCAGCGCCGGCGAAGGCGGGCAATGCGGTGAAGGCAAGACCCAACCAGACTTGGTTCCGCATCGTAGCCTCAGTTGTGTTCGTTCTGATTGTAAACACGGCATTTAGCCAGTCTCAAGGCCCCGTCCAACCCCCCAAGCAGCCAGACGATCGCCAAATCAAGAAAGGCGAAGGAATCAAGGTCGATGTCAATCTGGCCCTGGTGAACGTCACGGTTACCGACCCATTAAACCGGCTCGTCACGGGCTTGGAGAAGGAAAACTTCCGCGTTTACGAAGACGGCGTGGAGCAAGAGATCGTAACCATGTCCAGCGAGGATGTCCCGGTCTCGATTGGCCTGATTTTTGACATGAGCGGCAGCATGTCCGACAAAGTGGAAAAAGCCAGACAGGCCGCCGTGGAATTCATGCGCACGGCCAATCCGCTCGACCAATTTTTCCTAGTGAGCTTCAACGATCGTGCCGAGTTAACCAGTGGGTTTACGAATAGCGTGGAAGAGCTGCAGAGCCGCATGATGTTCACGGCTGCGCGCGGACGCACCGCATTGCTCGATGCCGTGTACCTCGGCCTAAGCCAGATGAGGGGTGCACACAACGGCAAACGGGCCTTGCTCATCATATCTGATGGAGGAGATAATCATAGTCGGTACAATGAGACCGACGTAAAGAACTTCTTGAAAGAGGCCGACTGCCAGCTATACGCAATCGGTATCTACGATCCCATCGGCGTCCGCTCCCGGACCAGCGAAGAGCTCAACGGTCCGTCGCTGCTCATGGAAATGACGGAGATGACTGGAGGGCGAGTTTTTCCTGTCGGGAATATCAGCGAACTGCCCGACATAGCCGCCAAGATCGGGATGGAGCTGCGAAACCAATATGTCCTCGGATATAAACCAAGCAATGCGCAACGCAATGGCATCTGGCGAAAGATCAAGGTCAAGCTCAAGCCACCCAAAGGGCTCCCTCCCCTCAACGTCTACGCGAAGACCGGCTACTACGCGCCGAACCAATAGGCGCGGAACGCTGGCGACCTTTCTCCTGACATTTTTCCTGGCGGGGTTCGCAGTATTCCTCGCGACACCTGCATTCGCACAGCAACAGCAGCAGCCCATTTCACCCTCGACGCAGCCGCCGGCTCCGAATGCCCCCCGGCAAGAAGAACCAAAGGGACAGTTCAAGATCCAATCTCAAGTTAACCTGGTGGTTCTGCACGCGTCGGTGCTCAATGATCGGAGCGTGTTTGTGCCTGGCTTGCTAGAGGAAAATTTCCGGGTGCTCGAAGATAAGGTCGAGCAAAAACTTTCGGTCTTCAAACAGGAAGATGTGCCGGTCAGCTTCGGCCTGGTGATCGACAACAGCGGAAGCATGCGCGACAAGCGGCCGCAAGTGAATGCCGCGGCGCTGACGTTCGTCAAGACTTCAAACTCGCAGGATGAGGGCTTCGTCGTCAATTTCAACGACGACTACTACCTCGATACCGAGCACGATTTCACGAGTGACCTGGAAGAAATGAAGACCGCCCTCGAACGCATCGACGCGCGCGGCAGTACGGCGCTATATGACGCCGTCATTGGCTCGGTCGATCATCTGAAAAAAGGCGCGCGTGACAAGAAAGTGGTCCTGATCGTCACCGACGGCGAAGACAATGCCAGCCGCCACAGCCTGGAGAATGCCGTCGAGCAGGCCCAGCGAAATGATGCCGTGATTTACGCTGTGGGCCTATTCAGCGACGACGACATCAAGCATAACCGGCGGGCCATGAAGAAGGCGCGCGGCGCGCTAGCGCAGCTCGCGAGTGCCACGGGCGGGCTGGCGTTTTTCCCTGAGGATGCCAAGGACACGGAGTCCATTTGCACGCAGATCGCGCACGATATCCGCAATCAATACACCCTAGCTTATTATTCGACGAATGCCGCTCGCGACGGCACTTTCCGGACCGTGCAAGTCGAAGTCACTCCCCCGCGTGGCATGGGGAAACTTAGCGTGCGCACGCGTGCGGGATATTACGCTGCACGGCAAACAGCTGGCGACTAGGAACCGTTGCACGAACTCATTTCCGGGATCCGCTGTACAACTTTCAACTGGAAAAGTATTGTCGCCCACCGAGGAAATAGTCCGAACTTCCCACCGTCCACTGCGGCGGACAGTGGGCAACCCTGAAGTTTAAAACCGCTCAAGGCGTGGCGCACCTGGCCGGAAATTCAAATTCGCTCAGAGGCTGCGCCACCCGCCAACACCTTTGATCATCGCCCCAGCAACTACGCCCGCCCGGGGATTGGGGTGCCGCACTCTTCACGATTTTTGTGAAGGGTGCGGGTTTTTGTTCCGCTGGGGGGCTATTGGGCTCGCAAAGGTTGGACTGGAAGAAACCCGCACCCTTGCAAAATGCGCAAGAGTGCGGCACCCGAAATGCAAAAAAATCGGAAGGTTGACGCATCCGGCCGAAAGGAAAAATCAGTCGATAGACCCACGCCTAAAGCCTGAAGCGTGGGCCACCCGAAAATTCAAAGGCTGTTCCACCCGTCCAATCAAGCGGCATCCTCGATCAAGAGCGAAACTACCGGGGACTCTTTCGATCACTTCGTTCCCAAGATAGAAACTTTTCAGCCACGACGAATACGACAACCACCCAAAGCGCCATCATCGTACTCCAGAGGAGCACAGGCGGGTTCCACTGCCAGGAATATGCGGCGACCATCGCAGAGACATTAATCGAGCCGACAGCGATCAATATGACCCACAGCGCACGGCGACGACGATGCTTCCAGAATCGTTCAAGGATCAGAGCAACAATACACAGGGTAGAGAGAATGCCCCAGAGAAGCGGCCCAGGGATTTTCGGTATCCTGCCCATTGTCCTATCGGTGTAGAAAATGTAAAACGCCAGTGCACCGGCAATTACTCCGCCTACTGCAAGGTAGATGAGATTATCTTTGGCGGGTGGCACACCCTTCCTTGGTTTTTCACCTTGACGGCGCATCCTTGTTGGATAGTACCACTCCATTACTTCAACGTGGAGGGACGGGTTTCGCTTTTCCGGGTGGCAGACCCTTCGTGATTTTTCGCTCGGGCTGGGTTTTGGGTGCCTCTTCTGGATGGGCGGGTGGCCCGGGCTTTGATTTGGAATCTGAGGGCGCCCCACCTGTCAAGCCACGGGACAGGTGGGGCTATTGATTTTAGTGTTCGTCTACGATTCGCCGGGGCTGTCCTCGGGGAATTAATGCTGTTGGCGGTTCGCAATTTGCAAACGATTAAAACAGGTCCCATTTCAAGTCAGTTCGGAGAAATCGTTGGCAAGAAACTTTTGCCATGCGGGATTGTGCCGCCGAAATTTTCTGCGATGGTCTGGCCCATGTCCGCGAGCGTGTCCCGAATGCCCAGGTTCACGCCGCGCTTCCCTGCCGGGCTGTACGTGAGGATGGGAACGTATTCGCGCGAGTGATCCGTGGTGGGCCAGGCGGGGTCGGGATCACACCCGTGATCGGCCGTAATCATCAGCAGATCGCGCGGCGCCATGGCGCGCAAGAGCGGAGCCAGTAGTACGTCGAATTCTTCAAGCGATTTGGCGAATCCTTCCACATCCTTGCGGTGCCCATAGAGCATATCGAAATCCACTAGGTTCGCGAAGATCAGGCCGCTCTTCTGCTCGCCAAGCGTCGCGTGCAGCTTCTGCATGCCGTCCGCGTTGTTCCTGGTGGTTACGTAGCGGTCGACACCGCGGCCGTTGTAGATGTCGTGAATCTTGCCGATGCCAAATATCGGAACGTTGCGTTCCACCAAGACATCCATCAGCATGGGATGCGGCGGCTCGACCGCGTAATCGTGACGGCGTTCGGTGCGCCGGAAATTTCCGGGCGTCCCGGTGAAGGGCCGAGCAATCACTCGGCCAACTTTGTTTGGCCCATCGAGCATTTTGCGCGCGATCTCGCACATGCGGTACAACTCGGCGATGGGGATCACGTCCTCATGCGCCGCAATCTGGAATACGCTATCGCCTGAGGTGTACACGATCGGGAAACCGGTTCGCACATGCTCCTCGCCCAGTTCCTTGATGATTTCCGTGCCCGAGGCGGGTTTGTTGCCGATAGTCTTGCGGCCGATGGCGCGTTCGAACTGCTCGATCAACTCACGCGGGAAGCCCTGCTTATAGACTGGAAACGCCTGTGGCAGCCAGATTCCGGCCATTTCCCAGTGCCCGGTGGTGGTGTCCTTCCCCGGAGAATGAGTCGCGCCTTTGCCGAAGCCTCCTTCCGGGGAGGCCGGAGGCGTCAGGTGGTCGAGCGGAGCAATATTGGCCAGTCCCAGGCGCACCAGATTGGGCAGCGTGAGCGTTCGCGAACTGGCGATGTGGCCCAAGGTGTTGCGGCCGACGTCGTCATAGTCTGCGGCATCGGGCAGTGCTCCGATTCCCACGCTATCCAGCACGATCCAGATGATCCGTTCGAATGCCGCCATGATCTGCCTCGAAGGAAAGTATACAACGTGGCAATCAGTGGACAAACGTCAGCCAGCCCGCGTCGCGAGGAGTATGTTCGCGAGGCAAAGCGGTGGCGGCGTCTGCTGAGGAGGATCGTTAAAGGGAGGGATCAGTTGAAAACTTGGCTTGGGATTCTATCTCCCCAATTTTGGGCAACAGATATTCCTGCAATCGGCCACTCTCTTCAATACTGAGATAGTCAAGCAGGATCCCCATGTGATTCTCATTCAAGACGCGCACGACGCGACCTCGCCCAACGATCGGATTGTTTTCGTCGTGGAGATAGAATTTGACTTCCACTGAGGCGCCGCGAGGGAATGTTTGAGGCGCTGAAATCAACGCGCCATTGAGACTGAGGTCAATTGTTTCGCCTTCGAGTTCCGCGCTGCCGGATCTAACCCGCACTTTGGCATTCACCGGGACACGACGGAAGCGCCGTATTTCGTGTTCAATGGTCCCGTGTGTGACCCGAATCAGGCGGTTCAAATGGGCCCGATCGATGGGCTTGTAAACAAAGAAGGTGACGCCAGCAGCAAATCCCTCGGGGAGGGCCCCCGGCCGCGGATCGTCACTGATCACGATGATCGGCGTCTTCCAGTTGAATCCGGACTTGCGAATTTTCTTGACGAGTTCGTTCCCGTCCGCCGGCCCGCTCAAGCCTATGAAGATCACATCGAATTTTTCAGCGCGGAAATGCTCCTCCGCGTGGACACTCTCCCCCAGAATGACAGCTTCTGTATCAGCCGACTCCAGGACATCCTGAATCAGCGTGCGCATTGTGGGTTCGTCATGGACGACCAGCGCCCGTTTCGGCGACTCATTCGGCGCACTCGGACGGCGGGGTTCCTTATTTCGCGGCTCCAATTCGATCTCAAATTTCATATCTGAATTTGCGCCCAGGCTCGTAGGTTGATAACCCAACGGCAACTACTCAAGTTCCTCTCTCCCATGGCCATCGCATTTATATATATAATCCGGCTTCTTTCCTCAAACACGTTGGAGCCAATCCGAATCCGAAAGCGCAGTCACGGATTGCGAGACCTCGTAGTAGTCAAACCGCACGCTGACGCCCCGCAAGGCGCCGGGGGAACTGGGAGGATGAATACGTATCACTTTGCCGGCGCAGCGCCATTCATTCGGAGCGCGGCCTGTGATTTCCGTGGGCATTTCCAATCTGACCTGTAGCATGGCGCCCTCACGTGGAGGTGTGTCAGTCTCGAAATAAACCCCGCGCTCAGAGACATTGACTGATTCGACTTTCTGCTCTGGCCCCTCGGACTTCCATTGGCGGATATACAAGGGGATGTTGAGACAGAACCGATGTGCCAACCGTCTATCCGATAGTTTCATGTGACCACCTTAAAACCTTAAAGTTGATGCGTGCATTTTGGGAAGACCGAGAGCTAGATTCAGATAAATCGCCGGGTTGGCTCGATCCCTGGACAGCCATCACGCATGGGACCTTCTTTCCAAGTCTGTCAACTGACCCACTTTTTCGCGTGAATTTCCAATCTCCTGACCGACACCATGGTTTCTGCCTGCGACAAGCTGGGGAATATTCAACTTCGCGGGAACTTTCATGCCCGAATGGAAATCACCAGCCACTAAGATCAGGCTCGTGCGTTTGTCGACACCAAACTTCCACAACAATGCCGAGACGTGAAATTTCACGGTGCGTTCTGAAAGGTTTAGCTTCATTGCAATCTCTTTGTTCGATAGAGACTGCAAAATTTCCCGGAGCACTTCTTCCTGACGATTCGTCAGCTGGACGGACGCGTCAATCGGAGGGCAGGCTTGAATGAGTTTCATTGCGACCTGCCTTAAGCCATCGAGAAGGTTTTCGCCTGTGGCAACCATCACAGTGAAGTCCTCCGGTACCTGCCTGCGCATCAAGCAGTGGGCGACGAGCAAGCTCACGGCCTGATCGACCGGCAGATGTCCTTTTAGATCTGCTTTCACTTCGAAACGTCGTGCACCGGTCCTCTTGTCAAAGAAAATGAAAGCCCTCGGATGGACGGAAAACTCCTCTTGTGCGGCACGGCTGGCATTCAGGCGCTTTTGGCCATTCACGAGGAGTCCCCAGTCTGTTGATCGGTCGCAATGCACGGTCAACGTGTCTACTGCCCAAGTCTTCCCATGAAGACCCGGGTTCTTTTATCATCACGCAGGGAGCTTTATGAAAACATCAGAGGCAATCTAGAAGGGGAGTTACTCGAGTAGCGCCGGTTGCCAAACTCGCTTCCAACCTGCAGTAACAGACTGCGCCGATGCTACTATAGTGTCAAGCAGATTCGCGCTCCCAATGCCACATCGGCACATTACATGACACTCTAAAACAACAGTAAATTCGCATATTATAATTCACTAATTTTTAGCAGATTACTTACCTTCCGGTTTTCGGATCATCGCTTTATGGCGATTTCGCTCGCCATAAACCGTCGTATTGCGGCACTTCTAAAACTTCCATTTAGTAACCCAGACTTAAGAATGGCGCGATAGCCATACTTGCGCTGCCATGCTAATATCCGGGTTTGTAAGCGGGTGCCCGGCCCTCGCCGGCGACGGACTGATTCCAACCGCAACGATCATCCATAAGGAGAGACCATGAGGCCACAACTTAGGCTCCTCGCGCTATTGAGCGCGGTCATTTGGCTCGCTTCGGCGTCCCAAAGCGCGACCATCACGGGAACTGTGAAAGGCATGGACGGAGCGCCCTTTCAGGGGGCATTCGTCCAGGCTCAAAACACCAAGACCAAGATCACCGTCAACGTGCTGTCCGACAGCCAGGGACGCTACCGCGTGGAACAACTCCCGGCCGGGGAATATCGTGTAACGATTCGGGCTGTCGGCTTCACGGCCGATCCCCGCAACGGTGTGAACCTCACGGCGGATCAAAACGCTTCGTTCGATTTTGCGCTGGCCAAGGGCATGGTGCGCTGGAACGATATTAACTACGTCCAGGCAAAAGCGCTCTTTCCTCCGGCGAAGGGGATGGACCTGATGACGGCTGAGTGCTCGACCTGCCATCAATTTCAGACCCGCATGGCGTCAGTGCATCGGGACGCGGAGGGCTGGAAGGACCGCGTGGATTACATGCGCACGGCCATGCATTATGCCCTCGCAAACCTCAGCGACCAGGACGCCAACGAGATTTCGACTTATTTGACGAACTTATTTGGACCGGACTCTGTGCTGCCCAAGTCTCCAGCGGATATGCCCGGCTATAAAGCCACCCTTCGGCCATTCGCCAGCGACGCCATGAACATCGTGTACGTGGAATACGACATGCCGGGACCAAGCCGGATGCCTTTCAGCGCCGCTCCGGACAAGAACGGAAATGTGTGGATCCCGAATTTTGGACCCGCGAACAAAATTACGCGGCTCAATCCGATCACCGGCGAAATGACGGATTTCACGGTGCCCAACGTCGGCACAGCATCCATCCATTCCGCCGTTCCCGCTGCAGACGGCTCCGTCTGGCTCACCGAGCAGGGTGCAAACAAGCTAGGGAGATGGGACCCCGCAACCCAGAAAATTACGGAATACCAGGATCAATACCTTCCGGGGAAAGAAGGCGTCTCCGCCGGCGGATCCAAGCACACCGTAAGATTAGACGTCAAGGGAAGAGCGTGGGCCAGCGGTGGCCCGTTGACCATGTTTGATCCGGAGACCGGGAAGTACACGCGCTTCGACCAACTGGGCAACACGTACGACGTCAAGCCGGACAAGAACGGCGACGTTTGGTTCACCAACATCAGCAAAAATAAAATCGGCAGAGTGGACGGTAACACGCTCAAGATTACGCAATGGGATTCTCCCACCGCTAACTCATCTCCCCGGAGAATGGAAATTGATGCCGACGGAATCGTCTGGTACGGCGAGTTTACCGGAGGCAAGATGGGCCGGTTCGATCCCAAGACGCAAACCTTCAAGGAATACGTCTTGCCTGGCCCGGACCCCACCCCCTATGCATTGGGCATCGATGCTCAAGGTTATATCTGGTACGACTCCCACCGCCAGGACACCGTGGGACGCCTCGATCCCAAAACTGGGAATGTGGTCGAGTACCCCTTCCCACATTCAGAACTGGCCATGCGGGAATTCTTCCGCGATCCACAAGGGCGGATGTGGTACGGCACCAACCCCAATAACAAAGTCGGCTACTTTTACCTGACCGGCAAAAACGGCACGCTGATCTCCAGCAAGTAGAAGAATCCAAGTCGATCCGGCACATTTTAAGGGCGCTGCGTTTATCAAAACGTAGCGCCCTTTCCATTTTTGGCTGCTCGTCGGGGGAGATTTCAAGCAATTAGCAAGTCACAATAATTATGTGCATGCACGCATGTTAGAATATTGCTATCGCATAATTGTGATTGGCTTTTAGAGATCGTCGAGAAGGAGACACCATGAGGTTACAACTTCGGTTCCTGGCGCTGGCAGGGGCGGCTCTCTTGCTGGGGTCTATCTGCCAAAGCGCGACAATTACGGGCACAGTGAAAGGTGTGGATGGGGCTCCTTTTCAAGGCGCGTTCGTTCAGGCCCAGAACACCAAGACCAGGATCACCGTCAACGTGCTGTCTGACAGTCAGGGACGCTATCACGTCGAACAGCTGCCGGCCGGCGAATATCGCGTGACGATCCGGGCTGTCGGCTTCACCGCGGAGCCCCGCAACGGCGTGAACCTCACGGCGGATCAGAATGTTTCTTTCGATTTCGCTCTGGCCAAGGGCACCGTGCGCTGGAGCGATATTTCTCAGTACCAGGCGAAACAGCTCTGGCCACCGGCCAAGGGCAAAGATCTGATCGCTCAGAATTGCTCGATCTGCCATTCCTTTCAAAGCCGCATGGCTCCCGTGAGGCGGGACGCCGAGGGCTGGAAGGACCGCGTGGAGTACATGCGGACGGCCATGCATTTCAGCCTGTATCGCATCACCGATCAGGATGCCGACGATATCGCCTCTTACCTGACCAGCTTGTTTGGCCCGGATTCCGTGCTGCCCAAGTCTCCGGCGGACATGCCGGATTACAAAGCTACCGTTCGGCCCTTCAGCAGCGACGCCATGAACATTGTGTACGTGGAATATGACATGCCCGGGCCGAGCCGCATGCCTTTCAGCGCCGCCCCGGACAAGGACGGCAATCTGTGGATCCCAAATTTTGGCGTCGCGAATAAGATCACGCGGCTCAACCCCAAGACTGGAGAAATGACGGACTTCCCTGTTCCCAATATCGGTACGGCAGCGATTCACTCCGCTGTTCCTGCCGCGGACGGCTCTGTCTGGTTGGCCGAACAAGGATCAAACAAACTCGGAAGATGGGATCCAGCAACGCAAACCATCACCGAATTCAAAGATAGCGATCTGCCAGGAAAAGAGGGGACCCTGGCAGGAGGCGAAAAACACACCGTCCGAGTGGATCCCAGCGGAAACGTCTGGGCGAGCGGGGTCCCGTTGACGAAATTCGATCCGGAAACCAAGAAGTTCACGCATTTCGACGTGCCCCAGGTTTATGACGTCAAGCCGGATAAGAATGGCGACGTATGGTTTACAAATCCGCTCCAAAATAAAATCGGCAAAGTGGACGGAAAAACGATGAAGATCACGCAGTGGACTTCGCCCACATCCGACTCTTATCCCCGGCGCATGGAAATCGCTTCCGACGGCATCGTTTGGATCGGCGAATTTAACTCCGGCAAGATGGCCCGGTTTGATCCTAAGATGGAGACATTCACGGAATACAAACTTCCCGGCCCGGACCCCACTCCCTACGCGATGGGCATCGATGCGCACGGTTACATATGGTACGACTCGCACCATCAGGACACGATGGGGCGCCTCGATCCCAAGACGGGAAACGTGACCGAATATCCGTTCCCGCATCCGGAGCTTTCCATGCGGGAATTCTTCCGCGACGCCCAGGGGCGAATGTGGTATGGCACAAACCCGAATAACAAAGTCGGTTACTTTTACTTGACTGGGAAAAACGGCGGCACGATGGCGTCCAGCAAATAGAAGTAGCGATCAGAGACTTCCCCGGAACCAGGTTCGAGTAGGACAGGCACTCTTGCCTGTCCTTCAAGACTTCCGCGTCAAGCGGAGACAGCTACAAACGCTCCCAGCGTTTTCGTCTGCGAGAACTGAGGACAGACAGGAGTGTCTGTCCTACCAAGCAAACCCCGAATTGCTCGCCTCCTCGCAACAACGTATAATCGTAAGTTTAGACCAGTGCCGCCAAAAGCGCTGGGGAGTGGGGTCGCGTGGCCGCGAGAGAAAACACCGCCGCAGAGCAGCCAGTCGCCAGCCTGGCAACGGGCGCGCCGGAGCAGGAATCGATCCGCGTGCGCGGGGCGCGCGTCCATAACCTGAAGAACATCAGCTTTGACATTCCTCACAACGCCATCACCGTGGTCACCGGGGTTTCGGGATCAGGCAAATCCAGCCTCGCGTTTGACACAATTTACGCGGAAGGCCAGCGGCGCTACATCGAGTCCCTTTCGGCTTATGCGCGGCAGTTTCTTGAGCGCATCGAAAAGCCGGACGTGGACGAAATCACCGGCATCGCTCCCGCCATCGCCATCAAGCAAAAAAACTCCACGCGCAATCCGCGCTCGACGGTGGCCACGGCCACGGAAGTTTACGATTACCTGCGCCTGCTCTACGCGCGCGCGGGGCGCACGTTTTGCACCAAATGCGGCAACGAAGTACGCAAAGACACGATGGACGAAATCGCCGCGCGGGTCATGCTCCTC
Organism: Terriglobia bacterium; assembly: GCA_963705015.1. Lineage (GTDB taxonomy): Bacteria > Acidobacteriota > Terriglobia > Acidiferrales > UBA7541 > Palsa-360. The sequence continues at coordinate 40,553 of CAVPIN010000002.1, read as the reverse complement.
CCGCAGGGTCGGCGATTCTACGTACTCTATACGCTGGAACTTTCCGCGCCGCAGCAAGTCGCCGGTAAGCGGGGCGCATCAAAGAAATCCGCAAAGATTTCTCCTGAAGCCATCCGGCAGGCGCTGGGGGCTTTGCAGAAGCGAGGGTTCCAGAGACTTTTTCAAGCGGGCCGGGTTCACGAATTCTCTTCCCCGGAATCTCTGCTCGATATTGATTTTTCGCAACCGGTTTATGTGGTCGTGGACCGACTGGCGATCGATCCTGAAATGCGCTCAAGGCTGGTCGATTCCGTCGAAATCTGCTATCGCGAGGGACGCGGGGAGGCCATCCTCGAGTTTGTGCCCGAAACCGCGGGCGGTTCCGCGGAGCGCATGGTCTTCAACGAACGTTTCGAGTGCAAGACCTGCGGCATTGTGTACCAGGAACCCGAACCGCGCCTGTTTTCATTCAATAATCCTTACGGAGCTTGCCCTCGCTGCCAGGGTTTTGGAAATACCGTCGACTTTGACATCAATTTGGTAATTCCCGACCGAGGCAAATCCCTCAACGAAGGCGCGATCCAGCCATGGACCAAACCGCGCTACCGCACCCTTCTGGCCGAATTGAAAAAATTCGCCCGCGCGAACGGTATCCCCGCCGACATTCCATTCCGCAACCTTACCACCGCACAACAGGACATGATCATTGAAGGCGATCCCAAATCCGATTACAGCGGGGTGAATGGTTTTTTCGCGTGGCTGGAGCGGAAAAAATACAAGCTTCACGTGCGCGTTTTCCTGAGCCGCTACCGCGGGTACGCTGTATGTCCCGAATGCCACGGCGCCCGGCTTCGCGCGGAGGCGCGCGCCGTCCGCGTTTCCGGAAAATCCATAACGGAAGTCTGCGCAATGACCGTGGCGCAGGCGCGCGAATTTGTGGACCATCTTGAATTGAGTGTCGAGCAGGCCGCCATTGCCGACAAAATTCTCGAGGAGATTCGTCAGCGCCTCCTCTTCCTCGATGAGGTCGGCCTGGAATATTTGTCACTGGACCGCCTGGCTTCTACGCTTTCAGGCGGCGAGGCGCAGCGCATTCAGCTGGCCACGTCTCTGGGCTCACATCTGGTCGGCGCGTTGTACGTGCTGGACGAACCTTCCATCGGGCTGCACCCGCGCGATACGCACCGGTTAATCGAAATCCTGAAAAGTTTGCGCGACCTGGGCAATACGATTCTCGTCGTCGAACATGATCCCGACACAATCGCCGCCGCCGATTACGTGATCGATCTTGGACCCGGAGCGGGAGAACATGGCGGAAGTTTGCTCTTCGCCGGCCCGCGCAGCGAGCTATTGAAAAGCGCCGAATCGCTGACGGCGCGATATCTCAATGGCGAGTTGCGCATCCCGGTCCCGTCGTTCCGGCACAAACCGAGCGGGCGTTTCTTGCGCATTTTCGGAGCGCGGGCGCACAATCTGCAAAACATCGATCTAATGATCCCGCTGCGCATGCTGGTCGCGGTCACGGGCGTTTCCGGATCGGGGAAATCGACGCTGGTGCACGATGTAATTTACAAAGCGCTTGAAGCACGCCGGACTGGCGGGGCATTCAAGGAACTGTGCGACCGAGTCGAGGGCGACAACCTGCTCCAAAGCGTCGTTTTGGTTGATCAATCGCCGATTGGGCGTACGCCACGCTCGAACCCTTCCACCTACTTGAAAGCGTTTGACGCCATCCGCGAACTCTTCGCTGCCACTCCGGAAGCAAAAAAGCGCGGCTACACCCCGGGACATTTTTCGTTCAACATTCCTGGAGGCCGCTGCGAAGCGTGTCAGGGCGAAGGCATCGTCACGGTGGAAATGCAGTTCCTGGCGGACGTCGAGCTGATCTGCGAGGAATGCCGCGGCACACGATTCAAGAGCGGAGTGCTCGAAGTCCGCTACCGCGAGAAAAACGTGCACGAAGTTCTGCAACTCACGGTTCGCGAGGCCCTGGCCTTTTTTGCAGGCGTCCCGAAAATCACATCCAAGCTGCGGATTCTCGATGAAGTGGGGCTCGGCTACTTGCGCTTGGGACAATCCGCGACGACGCTTTCCGGAGGCGAGGCGCAACGCCTGAAGCTTGCCGCGCATCTCACCACGCAGGCAAACGAGGGCGTCTTGTACATCTTCGACGAACCCACGACCGGTCTGCACTTCGACGATATTCAGAAGCTGCTCACCGCCTTTCGCAAATTGATCGACGGCGGGGCTTCGATTCTGGTGATCGAGCACAATCTCGACATCATCAAATCCTCGGACTGGATCATCGATCTGGGTCCGGAAGGCGGAGAACTCGGCGGGCGCATCGTGGCCACCGGAACACCTGAACAAGTTGCGCGGAATTCACATTCCTTTACAGGGAAGTTCCTTGCGCGAGCATTAACCAATTCCCTCTCGAATCACAAGCAGACGTCGAAACATCCCGGCAAGGATCTAAAAGCATCGCCATGATTCGCGCAACGCGTTACAAGAAGGGGTGGTCTGTCGCGGGGTCGTTGCTCGTGTGTCTGGCCGTCGCCGGCACGCCTGCGTGTGCGCAGTCGCAACGCAAAGCTCCGCCTAAGCCGTCCGCTTCGCAGGAAAAGGAAGATTCGCTCGCGCCACTGCTGCAACAGGCAAAAGACGCCATCGACAAAATGGATTTCGCCGCGGCGCTTGATCCGCTTCAGAAATACATCGCGCAACGCCCTGACGATCCCTACGCGCATTTTCAGCTGGGCTATTCGTACGTCGGGCTAAAACGTCCGGAGGATGCCAAATCTGAGTTTTCTCGTGCGATCGCGATTGATCCGAAAATGGGCGCCGCGCATCTGAACCTTGGTCTGGTGTTGATGGATAGCGAGCCGGCGGCCGCCGCGCAAGCATTTGTCCATGCAGCAGAATTGCAACCTGCAGAAAGCCGCCCGCGTTTCCTGGCAGGCTTTTCCTTCGAGCACGCCGGAAAATTCCCTGAAGCCATCGAGCAGTATCGCGCCGCGCTGGCACTTTCTCCCAAGGATTACGAAGTCCACTTCGGACTGGGCCGTGTTCTGCTGCGCAGTAACGATGCGTCCGGAGGCGAGGCGGAATTCCGCGCGGCGATCGCGGTGCGCGCCGATTCCGCGCCGGCGCTGCTGGGCCTTGGCAATGCCCTGCTGGCGCAAAAAAAATATCAGGCCGCGAGCGACGCCCTCGATGGATATTTGAAGCTCAATCCGGGAGACCGCGCGGCGCATTTCGATCGCGCCTCCGCTCTTTTTGAGCTCGACCGCTACGACGATGCGCTGGCCGAACTCGATCGTGCCGGGGCAGGCTCCACGCCAGCGCCCGACCAGCTCAAGATGCGCGGCAATATCTATATGCTGCAAGAGAAGTGGAAAGAGGCGGGAGACACGCTGACGCAAGCCATTCGGCTGTCGCCGCAGGACTCGGAATTGGCAGGGTGGCTGGGGCATGTGGACGTCGAACTGCACCAGTTTCCCGCAGCCATCAATCTTCTGAGCCAGGTGTATACGAAGAATCCGCAGTCCGTCGAGCCTTTGCGTGATCTGATCAACGCTTTCTTCTTCAATGAAAATTATGCCGAAGCCCTTGGCGCAATGGATCAGTTGGCCAAACTGGAAACGCCGCGCCCCGGATCCTGGTTTTTTCGCGCGATCTGTTACGATAAACTTTCCCATAAGGTCGAGGCCATCGATGCCTATCAGAAGTTCCTCGATCAGGACAACGGGGAGCATGACACACAGGATTTTCAGGCGCGCCATCGCATCCTCACCCTGCAGGGCGAATTGGGACAGACCCCGAAGAAACAGAAGAAATGAAGGAAGGTCAACCTCCTCGAAGATGCCAGCATTGAAGAAATTTCGGATCGCGGCAATGTGCGCGGCACTCGCTCTGACTACGCAACTCGCCGCGCAGGATCGCCTGGCCATTGCGCTGACGCAATACCAACACGAGGCCGATCCGGTCCGCAAGGCGCGCATCCTTACAAAATTGGGTGACGATCAGGTCGAGGAGGCCAGGAAACTACTGAAAGACGGGGAAGATGTGGCTTCCCTTCATACTCTCGAGTTGTATCGCGACGAAGTGAAGGAAACCGTTGCCGGCCTGGAAGCAGGCGGCGCCGATGCGGAGAAAAAGCCGGCAGGCTTCAAAGAACTGCAGATCAGCCTGCGGGAAACCGTCCGGCGCGTCGATGACCTGATTCTCACGCTCCCGGTGGATAAGCGCCCGTTCTTCCGCGAAGTCCGCACCGACCTGGCAAATGCGCAAAACGAATTGATTGACTCTCTGTTCCCTCGCAAGCCGAACCTGAGTCCGAAGAAGGCAAATCCGTGAGGTGGCCCATGCGAATAGTCAACCTGACTGGCGCCATGCTTCTGGTCACTGCGACCATGCCCGCGGCCATGCCCCCGGCCAATTCCGTAGCCCGCGCCGCGCCGCAAAAGAAGGAGTACTTGAGCGATGCCGAGGCCGACAAGATTCGCGACGCCGCGACAACGGGCCCGCGCATCGTGTTATATGCAAACTTCGCGTCGGACCGCATCAAGAAACTCCAATACGAATTCGCGCACATCGATCCCGCGGACGAGAAGCGCACCGACCGCCTGAATAGCCTGATCAACAGCTACTCCGCCTGCATTGATGATGCAGCCGATCTGCTGGATCTCGGCGTGGAGAAACAGGAAGACATCCGCGACGGCGTGAAATTACTGCAGGCGAAGCTCAAGGAATTTCTTCCTTACCTGCAGGACCTGTCGGCCAATGGGCCTGAGCGGGACACCTACAAGGAAAATCTCGACGACGCCATCGAGGCGACGCAAGACGCGGTGAAGGACGTCGAAAAGGCCGCGCAGGAAATGGCGCCTCCCCCGGTGCGGCGCAAACCAACGTGAAGCGATCCGACTCAGCCAAGCCGGAACATCGCGGACCTTCCCCTTTTCCGGGAGGCGAACATATTTTTCAGCGCATTTTTACGCGCCTGGGGTGCCAGGGCCGTCCGCCGCACTTCCAAGTGGAATTGTATCCCTACGCCAATCTCTCTCATACTCTGCGCCTCCGCAACGATGTTGCGCATGCGCGGCTTTCCGACATCTTGCGCGAAGCTCCCGTGCCCGTGATCGAGGCCGCCGCGGCTATTTTGCTGGGGCAGATGTATCGCCGCCGCGTGCCGGGCGAACTGCGCGGTCTGTATCGCAAGTTCGCGCTGGCGCATTCCACACGCCGCCATATTGCGCGCGTCCGCCGCAAACGCGCGCGCCGCATTTTGCATCGGCCCGGTGGCGCGGCCCACGACCTGGCGCCCATGTTCGCCGCGATCAACCGCGAATATTTTGGCGGAAATCTGCGCCGCCCCCGCCTCGGCTGGAGCGCGCGGCCGTGGCGCTCGCAATTCGGCTGCTTCGATCCATCGCTGAATCAGATCGTCATGAACAAACGGCTCGACCACCCCGGAGTTCCCTCCTACGCCGTGGAATTCATCCTGTATCACGAGATGCTCCACGTGAAACACCCCTTGCGCGCCGCCGCGTGCGGGTTGCAGGCGCACTCCCCCGAATTCCGCGCCGAGGAAAAAAGATTCAAGCACTATGCCTCTGCTCGAAAATTCCTGGAGCATCTTCGGTAGAACAATTTGCAGAATCCAATGGGACGCGGGTAATTGGTGGCGCCGGCGTCTCGCCGGTGTTCCTGCGCTGGTTCGAAGCTTCGCCAAATCGCCGGCGGGACGCCGGCGCCACTAGAAGCCCTCGTTCTACTGCGTTGTTCCTAATTCGCAAATTTCTTGCGGCAAATGCGGGTCAAGGAGCAGCAGGCTTGGACGCCTGTTGAGGCGCTTTTTCTTCCAGCGCGGCAATTCGCTTCTTCACTTCGTCGGCATCTTTGGCGCGGGGGAAAATTTCGAGGTACTTTTTATATGACTTGAGCGCGAGGGCCTCGTCGTGCTTCTTTTCATAGCACTCGCCCATCAGTCGCCAGGGCAAGGCCAGCGCGGGTTGCAACCGGGTGGCCTCCTCGAAGCGGTCGATCGCCGCGTCATAGTGCCCAGTCTTCATGTAGAACGTCCCGACTTCGACGTCCTTTTCCGCATGCAAGGGATCAAACGCGGGTGCGGGGGGCGCCACTGGCTCCTCCGGAGGAGGCGGTGGCGGTGGCGTGGACGGATCAATCCCCTGCGCGCGCATGGGCCGCGCGGTCGCAAGCAACAGCAGAGCAAAAGCAATGGGCGTCAAGAATCTCATGTTCTGCAGGTGCCGCGTGCGGGCTCTACTTTTACGGTGATCGCCCCGGTCTGACCCGGGGCGTCGAGCCCGCCGTAATACGATTCACTTTGCTATCATGGGTGTTGCCCGGGCGCGGGCTGCCACGCTCTCTATTCTACTCCTGCGATGGAACTCTCACAAAAAGCCGCAAATCTTCCCACCGACGCCGGCGTCTATCTGTTTAAAGACGCTCTGGGAAATATTCTCTACGTGGGCAAATCGCGCTCCCTGCGCAATCGCGTCAAGTCATACTTTCTGGAGTCCCGCTGGCTCGATGCCAAGACCGGTTCCCTGGTGCGGGAGATTGCGGATATCGATTACATCGTCGTCGACAACGAGCGCGAAGCCCTGGCCCTTGAAAATAATTTAATCAAAGAGCACAAGCCAAAATTCAACATCCTGCTCCGCGACGATAAGACGTATCCCTACATTCGTTATACCGCGTTTGAGAAGTACCCGCGCGTATACGTCACGCGGCGCCTGGTGAAAGATGGCTCAATTTACTTTGGCCCGTTTTTCCCGACCAGCCTCGCCTACCGGATCGTCCATTTCATCCACAAAACGTTTCGCGTCCCGTCGTGTACTGTGGATTTGACGCGGCCGCATCCCCGCCCATGCCTGCAGTATTACATCCGCAGGTGCCATGGACCATGCGTCCCCGGATTGACGACAGATGAAAAATACGCGGAGGCCGTGCGCGACACAAAAATGTTTCTGGACGGCCGCCGCGGGGACCTTATAGAAAGCCTCGAATCACGCATGCTGGAGGCATCAAATCAGGAGCGCTACGAACAGGCGGCTGCGTACCGCGATCTGCTGCGCACGCTGGCGGAGATTGAGGAGCGCCAGAAAATCGCCGCCGCGGCGGGCGATGACATCGACGTCCTCGCCTGGCACGCGGAGCCGCCGCTGGTGGCCGTCAACCTGTTCCACATTCGCGGCGGGCGCGTGGTGGACCGGCGTGATTTTTATTGGGAGGACCTTGCGGAATTCGAGCCCGCCGAATTTTTGTCTTCTCTACTCAAACAGCTCTACCTGGACGCCGCCTACCTGCCGCGCGCCATTCATGTTCCCATGGACTTCGAAGATCGGGCCCTGCTTGAGGAAATCCTCAGCGAGCGCGCCGCTCACCTGAAGCCGCCGCGGACGCGCGTTGAAATCCTGATGCCGCAACGCGGCGCGAAACACGCCTTCCTCGAACTCGTTGAAAAAAATGCGCGGCACTCCTTTGAGCAGCGTTTTCGTGTGCTCAAGCCCAGCTCGAAAGCGATCGTCGAGGCGCTCGAAGAGGCCCTCGGCCTGCCGGAGCCGCCGCGGCGAATCGAGAGCTTCGACATCTCGCACCTGCAAGGTTCGGATACCGTAGCCTCGATGGTCGTGTGGGAAGACGGGCGAATGAAGAAATCCGATTACCGGAAATTCATCATTCGCGGCGATTGGGGCAACGACGATTTTGCAAGCATGCGCGAAACCGTCGAACGGCGCTACCGCCGCCTTCAAGAAGAGAAGAAAACTTTACCCGGCCTCATCCTGATCGACGGCGGGCTCGGCCAGTTACACGCGGCCGCGGCGGCGCTTGAAAAACTTGAGGTCATCAATCAAGCCGTCGCCAGCATCGCCAAGCAGGAAGAGATCATTTACGTCCTAGGCCAGGAGGACCAGCCCATACGTCTTGAGCGCCATTCCCCGATCCTCCATCTGATCCAGCAGATTCGCGATGAAACCCATCGGTTTGCCGTGGGATTTCACCGGCAACGCCGCGCAAAGCGCACCATACAAACCGGCCTCGAAAATATTCCCGGCGTCGGCCCGCGCACAGCGCAGAAATTGTTGCGGCGGTTTGGAAGCATCGAGCATCTGCGCTCCGCCAGTGTCGAACAAATCGCGAGGGTTGTTTCACGGCCTCTCGCAGAGCGTGTTTCCGCACATGTGGCGGCTGCGGGACGATCCCCGGTTGCGTAAGAGGTAACTCAGATTGCTTCTGTTACTTCGCTGTGCTACTTTCGATTCGGGAAAGGAGTACGCCATGTCAGACAATGCTGGATCAAAAATTAGCTTCTTCCTGGTGGGACTCGGAATCGGCGCGCTAGTTGGAATTTTGTTTGCGCCGAAATCCGGTGAGGAAACCCGGGAATTCCTGACAAAAAAGGCCGATGAAGGCCGCGACTACGCGCAACGCAAGGCGCAGGAACTCCGTGAACGCGCAGAGGACTTAGTCGAGCGCAGCAAGAGCGCCGCAGCGCGTCAGAAGGAAACAATTTCAGCTGCGGTCGACGCAGGCCGCGAAGCCTATCATCGGGAGAAAGCCAAAGCGCAGTAATCGCGCCGAGGCGAGTGCATGGAAAGCTGGATGCCCTATTTCGTGATTGCGACGGCGCTTGCCGTAGTCTTGCAAGCGGTGGTTTTGGTCGTTCTGTTTTTCCAGCTCCTTCGCACCGCCAAGCGGGTGGAAGAAACGGTGGCGGACCTGAATACCCGTATAACGCCTATTCTTTCCCGTGTGCAACTTCTTGTCGAAGATGTTTCTCCACGCATTTCGGGTATCGTCGCGGACGCCGCTGAACTTTCTCGGCTGGCGCGCGGCCAGGCGCAGAAGGTGGATCGCGTCCTGACCGAATCGCTGGAACGGCTGCGCATGCAACTCATCCACGTCGATCAGATTTTAACCGGCGCCATGGAAACCGTGGAAGAGGCAGGATCGAAACTGAGGCAGACGGTGTGGGGTCCCATGGTCAAGGCCACCGCGCTGGTTCGCGGAATTCAGACGGGACTGGAATTCTTTCGCGCCGTGCGGTCAGGACGTGAACCTGTGGATCCGGCCAGCGAGCAGCGGGACGAAGGAATGTTCATTTAGCAGTGGCGTAAGCTTCAGCTTGCGCGAATTGCCTTTTGCTTCATCCAAAATGCACACAACCTGCCCTTTGCTCCGCTCAGGGTAAAAAGGTTGTGCTACTTGATCCAACCACCCCCAAGCACTACATCTCCCGAATAAAACACCGCGGCTTGCCCCGGAGTAATGGCGCGCTGCGGCTCGTCAAATTTCACGCGGGCGCAAGTCGAATCCAGAGGCTCGACGGTGGCCGCCGACGGGTGGTGCCGATGCCGGATCTTCACCATGGCACGCACAGGAGCATCGAGAGCGGCGAACGAAATCCAATTTACGTCGCGCACCTCGCACATGTCCGAACGCAGTTCAGCATCGTCGCCGACCACCACGCGGTTTGAGGCATGGTCAAGTTCCACGACATACAGCGGCCGTCCCGCCGCGATGCCCAGCCCTTTGCGTTGCCCCACCGTGTAGCGGTGCACTCCGCGGTGCCGCCCAATGACCTCTCCGGTGGTCGTGACGAGATCGCCTTCTTCTTCGGGGAGCGACTCGCCTCGCTCAGCTAGATATGCATCGATGAACTGGACGTAGTTTCCCGAAGGCACGAAGCAAATTTCCTGGCTTTCCGGCTTCTCTGCCACCGGTAGCCCAGCGCGACGCGCGATTTCCCGCACAGTTGTCTTGTCCATTTCGCCAAGCGGAAAATCCGTGCGCGACATCTGTTCCTGCGTCAGGCCAAACAGAAAATAGGTCTGGTCCTTGGCGTCGTCCACGGCGCGCAAAAGTTCGTAACGTCCTGTCTCGTCATTCCAGCGTATTCGCGCATAGTGTCCCGTGGCCAGGCGATCGGCGCCGATCTGCCGCGAGGTCACCAGGAGGGGGTCGAACTTCACATGATTGTTGCACTGCGCGCACGGAATCGGCGTGCGGCCCGCGAGATAATCCTGCACGAACGGCTGCACCACGGCTTCCTCGAACCGCTGCTCATAATTCACCACGTAGTGCGGCATGCCCAGGTGCTGCGCCACGCGCTTCGCATCATAGACATCATCGAGCGAGCAGCAGCGCTGGCCATGCGCGCCGTCGCGGTCGAGTTCCGGCAATCGCCGTTGGTTCCATAGCTGCATCGTGAGTCCCACGACCGGATTTCCGCGCTCGACAAGGATCGCCGCCACGGCGGAGCTGTCCACCCCGCCGCTCATCGCGACGGCGGTCATGGGAGACGGGTTGGGATTCGATTCCATCAACTTTTTCGGTTCCATTCGTGGGGGCACGGCATGCCGTGCCCATCTCATATGAGCAATCAGTATAGCGTCAGATCACACAGTTGCGGGTCTCTTGTATGTCGGAGATATCTGGCGGAGCCGATCGACCACCACCGGGATCGTTTCGAGCGCAAAATCGATTTCCTCTTCAGTCGTCTGATAGCCCAAACTAAGTCGCAGTGTCGCGCGCGCATCTTCGGGGGCCAGGCCGATCGCCGTGAGCACATGTGACGGTTCCACGGTTCCCGACGAGCACGCGGCTCCCGTGGAGCACGCGATTCCTTTGAGGTCCAGAGCGATCACCATGGACTCGCCCTCCACAAATGGAAGAGTCAAATTCGTCGTATTGGGAGTTCGCTGCGCCCGGAAACCATTCACCCTGGCGTACGGAATGCGCTGGAGGAGTCCGCTCTCCAAACGATCCCGCAACGCGGACAATCGCCGGCTCTCGCCCTTCATGCGCAACATCGCGAGGTCCGCAGCACGCCCCATACCGACGATGGCGGCAACATCCTCGGTTCCGGGACGTTGATCGCGCTCCGAATGTCCGCCATACATTAGAGGTTCGATCCTCGTTCCCTTGCGAACATACAACGCGCCCACGCCCTTAGGACCGTAGAATTTGTGCCCGGAAATGGATAGCAAATGAACCCCGAGTTCCATGACGTTCATGGGAACTTTGCCGGCAGCCTGCACGGCATCGGTATGAAATTTGATGTTATGTTCTGCCGCGATCTTACCGATTTCTGCGACGGGCTGGAGCGTCCCCAGCTCATTATTTGCCAGCATGATCGTAATCAGCACCGTGTCGGGGCGTATCGCCCGCCGGACATCCTCGGGATTTACAACGCCTTCGCGATCGACTTGCAGAATCGTGACGGCAACTCCGCGTTTCTCCAGAGCCTTGCAGGGGTCCAAAACCGCGCTGTGCTCGACGGCGGAGGTGATGATGTGCTTGGCGCTGCCCGGGGCCGCTCCCACAACACCGAAAATGGCATGATTGTTCGATTCCGTGCCGCCGCTGGAGAACGTTACTTCCGCCGGGCGCGCCCCCAGCATGGCCGCCACCGAAATGCGCGCCTGTTCGACCGCGCCGCGGGCATCCTGCCCAAACGAATGAATCGAGCTGGCGTTGCCGTACGCCTCGCTGAAATACGGCAACATGGCAGCCAGAACTTCGGGAGCCACGGGCGTGGTGGCGTTATAGTCGAGGTAGACTCGTTTCATCGGCCGCGATCCCATTCACAGAAGGAAAAACCCTTGGATATTGAGAATATCGTTCAGGGAGAGAGCGGTCAAGGCAACAACGGCATACGGGCGCGATTCCATGCGTTTCGTGCCGTGCATCGTAGCCACTCGGGCACTGCGCCTTGACACCGGAGTTGCCCTTCGATAGCTTGCAAATGGAGTGAAATTAGCCGCTTGTATTTCCAATGGTTGCGCGGGACCGCTGAAACGGAGATTCTAGTTGCCCGATCCTATCATCACCCTCACCACGGATTTCGGCCTGAGCGACCACCTGGTCGGCACCCTGAAGGGCGTCATCCTGAACATCAATCCTGGCGTCCACATTGTGGATATCAACCACAACGTTGCGCCGTTCGATATCCTGGACGGGGCGCTCACGATCGCCAACGCCTACCGGTATTTTCCTCCGCGTACGATTCACGTGGTCATTGTGGACCCTGGAGTGGGAACCCAGCGCCGGCCGCTCCTGGTGGCCGGAGAAAAACAATATTTTATCGCGCCAGATAATGGCGTCCTTTCGACGATTTTTGAGCGGGAATCCTGCACTGCGCGGCACATCACCGCGGAACATTATTTCCTGAATCCAGTCAGTGCTACATTTCATGGCCGCGACGTTTTCGCGCCAACCGCCGCGTGGCTCTCTAAAGTCTGGCAGACGGAAGCGTTTGGCGCAGAGGTCACGGATTACGCGCGCTTCTCCATGCCCAAGCCGAAAGCGGCAGGCTTGGCAGTGAAAGGCGTCGTCTTGCGCGTGGATGCCTTCGGCAATTTGATGACGAATCTCACGACGGAGGATGTTTCTCCGCAAGCGCTCACATCTGGCGCCATCAAGCTGGCGGTGAATGGCAAGGAGATCAGAAAAATGGCGCGGACATTTGGTGATGGGACCCCGGGGGAACCTGTCGCCATCTTAGGTTCGGCTGGTTACCTGGAAATCGCCGTGAACCGCGGCAACGCGGCGCGCACGCTGGGCGCGAATCGCGGCGCGGAAGTTACGCTCGACAATAGTTAGCCTGCAATTCTCACTGGACTTCCAATATCGTTTCAGGCCAATTCCATAACATTAGCTAGCTCGGAGGGCATTTCAGTAGCGTAAGCTCCAGCTTGCGTTCTTTGAAATCTGCGACTGGGAAAACCACACAAGCTGAAGCTTATGCTACGAGAGAGGTCTAGCGCGGCAAGTCCATGGTCATCAAGAACGCGCGCGTACGGGGATCGAGCCAGTCACGCAGTGCGTCCCCCAATAAATTGAAAGCAAGAACCGCCGCCATGATTCCGAGCGCGGGAAACAGCACCAGGTGTGGCGCATCGAATAAATGATTTCGCGCGTCGTTCAGCATCGCGCCCCAACTTGGCGTGGGTGCGACGACGCCCAGCCCCAGAAAACTTAGCGTTGACTCCGCCAGAATCGCTCCCGCCATTCCAATCGTGGCTTGAATCAGCACAGGCTGCAATGTGTTAGGCAGCAGGTGCCGCAACAGGATGCGCGCATGCGATGCTCCCAACGATCGCGCCGCAAGAACGAATTCCATTTCGCGAACCTTCAGCACCTGCGCGCGCGCCAGACGCGCGTATCCGGCCCAACCGGTGATCGTGAGAGCCAGGATAACCTTGTCGAGCCCCGGCCCGAGGAACGCCGCAAACGCAATAGCCAGGAGAATCCCCGGAAAAGATAAAAAGGAATTGATCAGGATGATGTTGACGAAGCGGTCGAAGGCCCCACCGAAGTATCCTGCGAGCGACCCGAGCGCCAGCCCCACAATGCCCGCTCCGAGCACTACCGATACTCCCACCAGCAGCGAAACGCGCGCGCCGTACAAGGTCCGCGACAACACGTCGCGGCCTAGCTCATCCGTTCCCATCCAATGGTGCGCATTGGGCGAGAGCAAACGCTCCGGAAGACTCTGCGCTGAAGGATTGCTGGGAGCGATCCACGGCGCAAAAAGAGCCGCGAGGACCAGCAGCACGCTCACCGCGAGGCCCCAGCGTCCCAGCCCGCTGGTGCGCAGAAATTGACGAATTTGCGAATTCGATTTCATAACATCCCTCGCGCGTTCTCGTTTCTCAGCCGCGGCGCTGTAGCCCGCCTCTTTAGAGGCGGGGGTTCCCGCTCGAGTTGCGAAAAAATCCCCGCGTCTGAAGACGCGGGCTACAGCAGGACGGACCGCGTATCAGCAAATTCGGTTCACTTTCTTTACGGAAATCAAATTCCTTCCGAAATTTCATTGCAATCGCACTCGGGGATCCACAATCGCGTATACGAAATCGGTAAGCAGGTTTACTCCCACGTAGGACACAGCGATTACCAGGATGCAGCCCTGCAGCAAAGGATAATCTCGCGCCGAAATCGCCTGGACAGCCAGGCGCCCGATTCCCGGCCAGGAAAAAATCGATTCAGTGACGATTGTTCCGGCCAGCAACGAACCAAACTGGAGTCCAACAATCGTGATCACGGGAATCAACGCATTCGGGAACGCGTGCCGGAAGAGCACGGCCGATTCTGAAATCCCCTTCGCGCGAGCTGTGCGCACGTAGTCGCTGGAAAGTTCTTCAATCATGGAACCGCGGACCATGCGCGTGAGAATCGCCGCGAGCGCCGCGCCCAGGGTGATCGCGGGCAGGATCAAATGGCTTGCGCCCCCGCGTCCGGATACCGGCAGCCACCCGATTTCCACCGAAAACACCAGAATCAGCACGGGACCGAGCGCGAAATTGGGAACCGAAAGTCCCAGCAGGGTAAAAAACGAAGTCGCGCGGTCCGCGCGGCTGCCCCTGCGCCACGCGGAGAAAACTCCTGCGGGAATCGCAATCGCGACGCAAACAATCAAGGCCGCCAGGGACAATTCGAGCGTCGCCGGAAAGCGGTCCAACACGATGGATCGCACGGGAGCGGCAAAGCGAATCGAGCGCCCCCAATCCCCGCGCGCCAAGCCCTCCAGGTATCGCCCGTACTGCACACTCGAGCGGCTGGTCCAGCCCAAGCGAATGGCGCAACAGCGTTAGATCTTCGGCACGCGCGTCCTGACCCAGCATTTGCAGCACGGGATCGCCGGGCACGATGTGAATCATCAGAAAGACCATCGTCAGAATGAGCCACAGTGCCGGCAGCGTATAAAGGACCCGGAGAAGGATGTGTCGAATCATTCCGGCTTCCGCACATTCCCGGCGACGGGTTTCGCGTCCGAAGCCGATGCGGAAACCGGCGGCTCCCCGGACAACTTGAGCCGCTGAATTTTGACGCGCGCCACGCGCCGGCGGTCCATTTCCAAGACCGTGAAGCGATATCCCTCGAAGTCAAATTTCTCTCCGCCGCGTGGAATGAATCCGAGTTGCGCGAGCACGAAGCCTCCCACTGTGGTGTAAGAGGGATCATCCGGCAGCAGGATGTTGTATTGCGATTCGAGATCGCGGAGGCTGAGCGAAGCATCAAAAATCAGCGCCGTGTCCGCGCCCTGCCCAACGACGAGCGGCTTCTGCTCCACATCAAATTCGTCGTGAATTTCGCCGACGAGTTGTTCCAGAACATCCTCCAGAGTGACCAGTCCCAGGATGGTGCCGAATTCGTCGACCACCATGGCCATCCAGCCGTGGCTCGAGCGCAGTTCCAGCAGCAACTCGTTCGCGGGTTTGCTCTCCGGCACGATTACGATCTCATGCAATATGTTCCGCAAATTGAACTCAGGATGGGACCAGCCCTGCTCCGCGACGCGCTCCCGGTCCAGAAACATCCACACGATGTCCTTAATGTGAATGTAGCCGAGCACATGATCGCCCGCGCCTTCAAACACCGGCAAGCGCGAACGCTGCGTGGTGACGAACACGCGCATGACATCGTCCAGCGTGGCGTCGGCGGTCACCGAATGCACATCGGGCCGCGGCACCATGAACTCGCGCACCTGCAGGCGATCGAGTTCAATCGCGGCGTGGATGATCTTCTCTTCCTCCGGACCGACCAGCCCTCGTTCGCGCGCCTGCTGAATTTGAATCTGCAGTTCTTCCGCCGAGTGTACCTGCGTGTGGCTCCGGCGCTCTGAAAATCCCAACCCGCTCAGGATCCACCGGCTGCTTCCATCGAGCAGATCGATCGCCAGGCTGAACGTGCCCAAATACCATTGGAAGGGCCGGGCCACCAGCAAGGCCACGGGTCCGGCGCGCTGCAGGCTTATGCTCTTGGGAACCAACTCCCCTAATACAACGTGCAAGATCGTAAGCAGGAGAAAGGCTATCGCCAGCGAAACCGCGTGCACCAGGATCGCGGTATGCCGTCCGGGAATCCCTGCAAACAGTGGACTCAATAGCGACGCAAGCGTAGCCTCGCCGAGCGCGCCAAGCCCCAGACTGGTGAGCGTAATCCCAACCTGCACCCCGGAGACCACGCGATCAAGTTTGCCGAGTAGGTCCAGAACGATCTTCGCGCGCGCGTCGCCTGCCTCCATCAGTTGCCGGACGCGCGACAACCGCACGGCCACCAGAGAAAATTCCACGGCGGCGAAGAATCCATTCACTGCCACCAACGCAAATAATCCGAGGATTCGCAGCGCGATCAATTCAATATGGACCCCTGGCGCCCAATTCTAGCAGTCTCGGCAGCCCGGCCCAAGGCAACACTGCGCGCGAGTACACTTATTGAAATAATTGATCGCGTCCACACGCGGTTCGAGCAGCACGCACCTCAAATAGATTGGGTTTTCCCTTCAGGTCCACGAATAGGCATAAGTTCAATCATTGCCGTCACTTCAGGCTAATCCCCGATGCAACGGTTCAATGGATATTCAAATCCCTGTAACAAAAAGTATGAATTTGTGCCTGATAGTGGTTTCCGGTATGATTCTGCCCGGTACCTGCGGGCCGCGAGCAGAAATGGGGGTGACCGGCGCGCAATGTCGAAGCTAATTAGGGGGTGTGGACTGCAATGAAAAATCAAACGAGTGTATTCGTGCGTTTTGGAATCGCCAGTCTGGCGATTTTGTTGCTGCTGGGCGGATTTTCCGCCGTGGCGTTTGCACAGGGCGGAAATGGATCTATCTCCGGCACCGTAACGGACCCGAAGGGGCTTGCGGTGACCGATGCAAATGTCGTCGTGAAAAACGTGGACACAGGAGTCGCGACGCCCCTCCCAACGAATTCCGCCGGTGTATACACGGCCCCGTATTTGCAGCCGGGAAATTATGAAATCTCAGCCACCAAAAGTGGCTTCGAGACGGCTTCCCAGACAATGATCGTCCTGCATGTGGGCGACAAGCTGACGATTGATCTACAGTTGCCATTGCAGGGGCAGACCTCGACCATCACGGTTACTACCGAGGCACCGCTGGTCGAGACAGAAAAGACGGAGTCCTCACAAACGGTGAGCGAAAACCAGGTGTCGGGCCTGCCATTGGTTACCCGGCGCTGGGAAAACTTCGCGCTTCTCACTCCTGCCGTGACCACAGATGGAACCAGCGGTCTGACCAGTTTCCGTGGCCTTTCCAGCCTTTACAACGGGAATTCCGTGGATGGCGCGAACAATACGCAAGCGTTTTTCTCCGAGGCTCGTGGCCGCGCGATTATCGTCACTTATGTATATAGCCCCGACTCGATCAAAGAATTTCAGGTTGCCTCAAGCAACTACAGCGCGGAATTCGGCCAGGCTGCCGGCGGCACCGTGAACGCCGTGACGCGATCTGGAACCAATGACTTGCACGGGGACCTTTTTTGGAATTTCCGCTATCCCACGCTGAACGCGCTGGACCCGTTTGGAAAGGCCCGCGGCACCTTAACGCAGACTGTACATCAACAGAACCAGTTTGGTGGGAGCGTGGGCGCGCCGATCATCAAGGACAAACTGTGGTTTTTCGGCACTTACGATGGATTCCGAAAATCGAACCCGATTCTTTATCTTTCCACAACATCGAATGCAACGATTAACGGTTTTACGTGCCCAGGGTCAGTGTCGGCCACCCAATGCAGCAATGGAAAGTCCTTCATTACTGGCACCGTGTTGGGTGCATTCCCGCGCGATCTGAAACAAGATGTTTTCTTTGGCAAACTTGACTACCAATTGAATTCGGCCAACCACCTGAGTGCAGTCTTCAACTGGCAGAACTGGGGCGAGCCCGACGGCTACAACACTGCTGCCACCGTCACCAATGGCGGCGTGACGCAAAATGGACATGGCGGTACGCATGAGCGGTTCTTTATCGGGGATTGGACATCGACTTTCTCCAGCAATAAAGTCAACGATCTCAAATTTGCGTGGGGGCGCGATTTTGAATTTGACAGCACGAACTCAGGCGGTCCTTCCGCCTCCATAGCGAACATTGCTTCGTATGGAGAGACATCGGCTCTGCCGCGTGGGGCGTTCCCGGATGAGCATCGTTATCAGATTTCGGACAACCTATCGACTGTGAAGGGCTCGCACCTCCTGAAATTCGGCGTGGACGTAAATTTCATCCACGAACTTCTTATCAATCTGTTCCAGGGGGATGGGAACTACGCCTACAACGCTGCCGGGGCGATGTTCGATAACTGCGCGGCTGGGGCCAACGCGACATTCTGTGAATGGCTCGATGACGCGGTTGGCGCAGATACTCTTGGTGACGGGCTAACGAGCAAGCACTGGTCTACTTTTACTCAGGTCAATGACCCCATTACCCACGTCGGGAAGGATGATTTTTATGACGACGATTTCGGTGCTTATTTCGAAGATACCTGGAAGGTTAGACCCAGCATCACGCTGAATCTGGGCGTCCGGTATGACCTGCAGCATGTGCCCGCGCCCCCCCAGCCAAATATGGGCAGGCCGATCCTGGACCTTTACACTGCGACACTGAATAACGATAAAAATAACATCCAACCCAGGCTCGGCCTCGCCTGGCAATTTGATAGGAACACCGTTCTTCGCGTGGGCTATGGTATTTTCTATGGAAAGACCTCTAACAGCACGTATTACGCACTCCGCGTCGAGAATGGCGTATACCAACAAACATTTAGCGGTTGTACTCCCGTGACCTGCGGGCCAACGTTCCCCAACGTATTCTTCCTTCCGCCGGGACCGGCACCCGCAGCTCCGTTCTCAGGCGCCCTCACTCCTCAGGTTGTCCCTGCCCTGGGATTGACCGCCGCGTCAGCAGGGATCCACGGCATGACGCCAGACTTCGTCAATCCGGCTGCGCACGAAGCAGAGGTAACGATCGAGCGCCAACTGCCCGGACGTATGGCTTTCTCCGCCACGTACCTGCTAACGCGGGGTATTCATCTGCCCGCAAGCTATGAACAAAACCTTGCGCCGGCGGGAACTCCATTTGTGCCGACAGGGGGCGGTTCGATGATTACCCCACCTTCAACGGTAACGTATAACATTCTTGCGAACGGTACGGTCACCAGCCCGGTCGCCTTTACCAAGACGGTTCCTTTTTACACCTCACGTATCGACCCTATGGCCGGCTCCATCCTCAACCAGGCCAGCATCGTAAACTCGTGGTACAACGCGCTGGTCCTTACACTGCGAAAGCCCGTGAGCCATGACATTGAGTTTACGTTCAATTACACCTACAGCCATGCTCTCGACGACGGCCAGACCGCCGGCTCGAACGGCACGTTCTTTGGCACGGACACAGTCCTCGATCCATATAACATCAAGGGGGACTACGGTAACTCGGACCTTGACACGCGGCATCGCTTCGTTGGAAGCGTAGTCTGGCAGCCAACCTATGGAAAGAATCTCTCCAATAAGATGGCGCGTCAGTTGGCGGATGGATGGAATATGTCCGCCATTGTCACCTCATCAACGGGCCAGCCTTACCCCGCAAATAACAGCACCTCCACAATTACCCCTCCAAATCCTAATGCGCCGCCCACCTTTCTGACCCCGCCGGCGGGTGACGGCGGGTCCACTGGTGGGGTAGTGAGCGGGTTCCTCGGGGCGACGGGAGGCAGGGTTCCCTGGCTGCCGCGCAATCCTAACTTCCTGCCCAGGTATACAAACATTGATTTTCGCATGGGCCGTGGTTTCACGTTCCACGAAAGGTATCACCTCGACTTCACGGTCGACGCGTTTAACCTGTTCAATAGCACGATCGTGACTGCCCTTAACACAACAGCATATTCCTATGAGGGGCCAACCAGCGGCGCGTGTGCACTAGCCGGGGGGAATGGTTGCTTTGTGCCATCATCCACATTTGGCAGCGTGTCGACGACTTCTGGCGCCCTTTACGGGGCGCGCCAACTGCAGTTCGGAGCGAAGTTCTTCTTCTAACCTCAAGTTAGAACGACCGACACGGCGTCCCGACAAGTTCGGGACGCCGTTTTTTTGGAAGGTTTTCAGTAGCGTAAGCTTCAGCTTGCGTGCTTTGGAATTTGAGTACGCAAAAAGCACACAAGCTGAAGCTTATGCTACGAGTGCGGTACACGCCGCAACGCAAGACACGCAGCGAGCGCTCTTGGTACAATGCCGGGAAGAAATCTAACGTCCCAGGATTGTAATGCGCCGAGCCGCTATATTTTTCGCGCTGGTAATCGCCGCGGTTGCGACTGCAACGCTCCTCGTGCGGGCACAAGCCCCGGGTAAATCGCCCGCGCCAACTCTTCCAATCACCCGCCACCCGACTACGCTTGATGAACTCCGTGCCGCCGCCGAAAAAGGCGACGCCGACGCACAATTCACCCTCGGGGGAATGTATTACAAGGGCGAAGGCGTGCCTCAGGATTACAAGGAAGCGGCCAAGTGGTATATCAAAGCCTCCGAACAGGGCCTTTGGAAAGCGCAATTCAATCTTGGCGCGATGTATGAAGACGGCCTGGGTGTGGCCCAGGATTACAAGAAAGCCGTGGAGTGGTTCACCAAAGCCGCGGAACAAAATGATCCGGGCGCGCAATTCACTCTCGGACTCATCTACCATAATGGAGAAGGCATCCCTCAGGATTACAATCTGGCCATCAAGTGGTTCACGCGGGCCGCGGAGCAAGGGGACGCCGACGCGCAATTCAATCTTGGCCTGATGTACGCGCAAGGTCAGGGCACGCCTAAGGATTTTCGGCAAACCGTGAAGTGGCACACTAAAGCCGCCGAGCACGGCGACGCCCGGGCCGAATACAACCTCGGGACAATTTACGAAGCGGGCCAGGCGGGCGTGCCCCAGAATTATCAGGAGGCCGTGAAGTGGTATTCCGCCGCTTCCGAGCACGGCTCCTCGGGGGCACAAAACAATCTTGGCGGAATGTATGAAAACGGCCGGGGCGTCCCGCAAGACTTCGCCGAAGCCGTGAAGTGGTACACCAAAGCCGCGCAAAAAGGCGACGCGGAAGCTCAATACAATCTCGGCAGCATGTACCTGCGAGGCCTGGGCGTACCCAAAGATCCGAAGGAAGCGGCCAAGTGGTACGCCAGGGCTGCTGACCAGGACCTCCCGGCGGCCGAATACGATCTCGGAATCATGTACGAAGACGGCGACGGCGTGCCGCATGACGCGGCGGAAGCCATGAAGTGGTACACCAAGGCCGCCCAAGGGGGCGACGCCGACGCGCAAAGTAACCTCGCCGATATGTACAAAGATGGCCAGGGCGTTCCGCGAGACTTGATCCGAGCCTACATGTGGTACACGTTGGCGAGTTCCGCGAGCGAAGGTCTTCGCAAGGAAGTCGCCCAAAGTCTTGCAAATGTTTCCGCCCAATTGAGCGCGCAGCAAATCGCGCAAGCGCAGGAGAATGCGCAGCGCTGCCAGCAATCACACTTTAAGAATTGTGATTGAGGATTGATTTGAAGCACAGAACCATTATCATTTTCGCTCTTATAGTTACGAGCTTTGGTACCGCGCTGCCACGCGCCAATGCCCAGGCACCAAGTGTGCCTGCCCCTCCCGCCACAAATAGTCCATCGTCCCTCGATCAACTCCGCGCAGCCGGCGATAAGGGCAACGCTGAGGCGCAATATAATCTCGGGATGATGTACTACAAGGGCGAGGGCGCGCCTCAGGATTACCAGGAAGCGGCCAAGTGGTATTCCAAGGCCGCGGAGCAGGGTCTGGCAAAGGCGCAATTCGGTCTTGGCTGGATGTACGAAGAGGGCTTAGGTGGGCCGCAAGATTACAAGAAAGCCTTCGATTGGTTGACCAAGGCCGCGGAGCAAAACGACCCGGGAGCGGAATTTGCTCTCGGGTTCATCTACCATGACGCGCAAGGTGTCCCCCAGGATTACAAGCTGGCCATGAAATGGTTCACCCGGGCCGCCGAGCATGGCGATGCGGATGCGCAATTTGATCTTGGCCTGATGTACGCACAGGGTGAGGGCACACCCGTAGATTTCCAGCAGGGTGTCCAGTGGTACACGCAAGCTGCCGAGCAGGGCAATGCCAGCGCGGAATACAATCTCGGCTTAATTTACGAGGCGGGCCAGGAGGGCGTACCACAGAATTACCAGGAAGCCGTGAAGTGGCTCACCGAGGCGTCCGAGCATGGTTCTTCTTCGGCGCAAAACTATCTTGGCGCGCTGTACGAAAGCGGCCAGGGCGTGCCGCAAGACTTCTCGGAATCCATGAAATGGTACAGCAAAGCCGCGCAAAAGGGCGACGCGCAGGCGCAGTATAATCTCGGTAGCATGTATTTGCAGGGACTGGGCGTGCCAAAAGATCCCAAGGAAGCGGCCAAGTGGTACGCCAGGGCCGCAGACCAGGACGTGCCGGCGGCCCAATACAATCTCGGGATCTTGTACGAAGTCGGCGAAGGCGTGCCCCGGGATGATAAAGAGGCCGTGAGATGGTACACCAAGGCTGCCGAGGCGGGCGACGCGGACGCGCAAAATAATCTCGCCGATATGTACGAAAATGGCCAGGGCGTCCCCAAGGACTTGATCCGAGCTTACATGTGGTACACCGTCGCGGCTTCCACGAACGAGGAGCTCGCGAAGGAGATCGGTCAAAGCCTCGCCGAAGTCTCCGCCCAATTGAACGCGCAGCAGATCGCGCAAGCACAGGAAAAAGCGCAGCGCTGCCAGCAGTCACACTATAAACATTGCGATTGATCTCATGGTTTTGTAGAGGCCGATCCTTCCCGCGATTTTCGGGACGGATCGGGTATATTTCAAACTGCCGCCTAATCAAACCGTTCGAGGCAATGCCAACCGCAATTTTTATGGTACATTTTTTGCATAGAGGGATAGCAATGCTAAGCAGGCAAGCACTGTTCCTGATCTTCGTTCTGGGGTTTCTCTCGGCAAGTGCTCCGTTATTCGCGCACCACGGAAACGCGGCCTATGACGAAACTACTCCGGTCAGGATCAAGGGAACGGTGACCAAATTCGACTGGGGCAATCCCCACGTTTACATTTACCTGGACGTCAAGGATATCGATGGCACCGTTACGCACTGGAGCGTCGAAAGCCTTAGTCCGGAGAGAATGACACGGATGGGCTGGACAAAAGACAGCGTGAAGCCCGATGACCAGGTAACCATCGATCTCTCTGCCGCAAAGAACGGCACACCTGTCGGCTATCTTACGAAGCTGGTATTCGCCGATGGTAGAGAGCTCAGGACTAAGGAAGGAAAGTAGCTCTCGCCGGAATTTTTCAGAATGCGCGCAACCTCCCTGAAAATTTTCAGGTTTTCAAGGCGCTCAACACGCGCTCCGGCGTGAGCGGGATTTCCCGCAACCGGACTCCAATGGCATCGAAAACAGCGTTGGCAACCGCCGCAGGTACGGGAACAATCGACGGCTCACCGCCTCCCAGCGGCTCCATTTCCGTGCGATTGATGAGCACGACTTCAACCGCGGGTGCTTCCTCGAAAGTGATGATCGGGTAGCTGGCCCAGTCGAGATTCTTCACGCCCATCGCATCGAATTGTACTTCTTCCATCAACGTCCGGCTTACGCCCTGAATGACGTTGCCCTGAATCTGATTTTTGAGTCCATCGGGATTCACAATCAGGCCGCAATCGTGCGCCAGGACCACGCGCTTCACCAATATTTTCCCCGTCGATTTGTCGACCTCGACTTCGGCCACGGCAGCCGTGATCGTGTTCCCCCGGTTGCCTACCGCTACTCCCCTTCCGGTTACTTTTGGTCCCGTCGAGGATCGCACAGGCGACGGGCGCTCCTGCCAGCCTGCCTGTTTCGCAGCTGCCTGCAGAACTTCCGTGGGACGTTTATCACCGTTGAGATAACGCAGACGAAATTGGACCGCGTCAACCGACACGGCGGAAGCAATCTCATCCATGAACGACTCGCTGGCGAAGCTGCGAGCCAGGTCTCCGGGTGCGCGCAGGTTGCTGGTTCTCAGCGGTGTGGGGTCCGGATGAATCCAGGGAATCGCGGCAGCCACAACTTTCTGATTGTCGAAGGAATAGATTTCGCCGCCGCCATCCGTCCCGTTCGTATTCCCTTGCGCCTTGGGTTTCATCCCGATTTGACGTGAGGCAAGGAGCACCATGCCTGTGGTGGTCCACGGGAAGCTGCGGTCCATAAAGTCCCAGGCGATAACTTTCCCTTGTGCGTCCACGCCGGCGCGCGCAGTCATAAGTTGCGCCGGACCTTTGGGCTCCCAACCGTGTTCATCCTCGCGCATCCACTGGACGCGCACGGGCTTGCCGACCGCGCGGGACATCAACGCGGCGTCTTGCGGAACATCGTCCGGACTCAACCGCCCGTAGCAGCCCGCGCTCTCTCGATAAACTACGCGCACGTTCTTTTCCGGGAGATTCAACATGTCCGCGACCTGCCTGCGCGTGTTGAATGTGCCCTGCGAGCCCGCCCAAATCGTTACTTTGTCGCCCTGGACGTCCGCGACGGCGCACGAAGGTCCAATCATTCCGTGCAACTGGAACGGCCAATGGTAAGTTGCCTCAAAGGTCTTCGCGGCCTGTGAAAATGCCGGTTCCAGATTTCCTTTATTGGCGACCACTCGTTCCGAAAAGCTCTTGGTATTCTTCAGATAAGCAAAAAGTTCGTCATTGTTCGCCGGAAGTTTCGTTCCCGGAGTTGACCAGGTCACTTTCAGGGCTCGCGACGCCTGAATGGCGGCCCATTCCGTTTTCGCGACCACGCCAACGAAGCTTCCCTCTTGCACAACCTTCACGACGCCGGCAATGTGCGCGATCGAGGATTCATCCACATTCGATGGCTTGGAATTCACCACTGGGGGACGCACCACGCGTCCGTGGAGCATGCCCGGGACTCGTACATCCGGAGTGTAGACAAACTCGCCTGTGAATTTTGGTGGCAGGTCCACACGCGGCGCCGAAGTGCCGACAATCTTATAGTCCTTGTGATCCTTCGGGTGGACTTCGGGAGCAACGATCATGGCTCCTCCAATCCCTGTCGCTGATATCTTGACGTTGAAGTGCTTGCCGCCCACGAGGCTCGCATAGGAAACTTTCTTCGCCGGTTGGCCTATGACACTCACCACCCCGTCATCGACTGTGAGCTGGTCCGGGGATGAATCAAGCCTCACGGAAGCAAGCTTCAAGAGCTCCTGGCGCGCCGCAGCCGAGGCTTGGCGCAGCTGAGGGCCTCCCCGCCTAATGGTTTGGCTGCCGACGGTGGCGGCCTGGTCAATGGTGTTGTCGGTGTCTCCGGTCTCCATATGAATCTGGTGGAACGGGACGTCGAGCTCTTCCGCCACAATTTGCGAGAGGGCCGTAACCACACCCGTCCCCAAATCTACTTTGCTGGTAAAGACAGTCACAGTCCCATCCTGCGCGACCGAAATCCAGGAATCGAGCGAAGTCGCTTCGGGACCACCGCTTGCGAAAGCTCCTGATTGGGCCAGCGCGCGCGAAACGGGCCCGAAAAAGTTGAAGCTGACGACCAGCGCGCCAGCGCCTTTGACAAACTGCCTGCGGGAGATTCCAGTGGTTTCCATTCCTGTTTCTCCTTTCATGCCTTCACGCTTGCAGCGCGCTTGATGGCCAGCAATACGCGCACGTGACTGCCGCAGCGGCAGAGAATACCATTGATAGCCTGCTTGATATCCGAGTCAGTCGGGTTCGGGGTCTTATCGAGAAGAACTTTGGCGGTCATGATGATCCCGTTCATGCAGAAGCCGCATTGCGCCGCCTGCTCATCAATGAAAGCCTTCTGGAGCCGGTGCGGATGGGCGACGCTCCCCAATCCTTCCAGGGTTGTGATTTTCCGATTTCCCACGGCGCTGACCGGCAGGCTGCAGGATCGCACCGATTTGTTGTCCATAATCACGGTGCACGCGCCGCACTGCGACAAACCGCACCCAAACCTCGGCCCATTCAGCTGCAAATCATCGCGCAAAACATACAGAAGCGGAGTCGTGGGGTCGGTATCGACAACGTGTGACTTCCCATTCACACTCAGTGAGATTCGCGCCATGGCGAGCCCCCTTTCTCGGTGTACCACCAAATAACATACACCTATTAAGGCCAGCACACATAACGTTCCCTGCATATTTGAGCAACACACCCGGGTTCTCTCAAAAAAAATAGGCCGCTCACCTATTAGGGCGAGCGGCCCATCATGATTGATCGAATCTGCCCGTTTTACGACGCCTTCGGATACCACTCCAGCATGCGGACTTCGATCTTGCTGCCCTCCAGTTTCGCCTTGAAGGCATTGACATCGGTCGCAGGATTGGCGCGGTAGTGATAAGGAATGACGACCTTGGGATGAAACGCCTTGACCAGATCAGCCGCTTCATCGGGCGTCATGGTGTAAGGCAGATTCATGCAGATGAACGCAACGTCGATATTCTTGAGTGCGGCGACCTCGGGAACGGCTTCGGTGTCGCCGGAGAAGTAAAGTCGCTGGCCACCATAGGTGATGACGTAGCCGTTGCCAACGCCCTTGGGGTGAAAGAATTTTCCGGCAGCGGGGCCGCGCACCAGGTTGTATGCAGGGACCGCTTCGATCGTGAACTTGCCCCAGGTCTTCTTTTCGCCATTTCCCATCACAGTCGCGTTGGTCACGAACTCGTGCACAGCAGCAGGCGCCCAGATTTCGGTGTCGGCCTTGCTGATGGCTTTGATGGACGTCAGGTCATGATCCACATGATCGCCGTGGTCGTGCGTAATGAGGATCAGGTCGGCTTGCGGAAGGCCAGAGAAATCACCGGGCTTTGCAGGGTCAACGTAAATCACCTTGCCGCCGGCCTCGATCAGAACGCTGGCGTGCATTACCGGGGTGATCTTGATGGGGCCGGCAGAGGACTTGAATGTCTGGACGTCCCGCGGGGTTGCGGCATGCGCAGAGACGGCAAAGGCAGCGAACGCGAAACACAGAGCGATGCTCAAATACAATCTCGTCTTCTTCATGATGCTCCTCTTTTAGTTTGGTTCTTTCCGAGACGGCACATTGTACACCAGTGCGTAATTTCTTACACCAGGGCACAGCACCAGACAGAAAGCGCCCGGGAACTACAATCCCTCACCCACCGGCAATGGCCCCGATAATGAGAAACGGCTCCGCCCCCGATGCCACCGCGTCGGGAAGGGGGGCGTCCGGCTGCTCGTGGGACCAGTCTTCCGAGCAGGCAAAGAATCGCAGGAATGGGCGCCGCTGCTGCGTGACATGATCGCGAATCGTGCCGCGCAGCATGGGGTATCTGGCCTCCAGCGCATCCAGGATCGAGCGTTGAGTAACCTGCCCGACGACCTCGAGTTTCACTTCCGCATTGACGCGAGCGAGCGTCCGCAGATGTGCCGGAAGTTCGACGCGGACCATCGTGCTGGTCATGGCAATGTTTGGACCTCGACCGATACCACGGCCGGAAGGTCCCTGACGATCGGAGCCCAACTGTCACCCGCATCGGCCGACGCGTATACCTGACCGCCTGTGGTGCCAAAATACACCCCGCATTTGTCGAGCGAATCCACGGCCATCGCGTCGCGCAACACGTTCACATAGCAGTTGCTTTGCGGCAGTCCCTTCGTGAGAGGTTCCCACTCGTTTCCGCCCGTGCGGCTGCGGTACACACGCAATTTTGCGTCGGGCGGATAGTGCTCCGAGTCGCTTTTGATCGGTACGACGTAAATCGTTTCGGGCTCGTGCGCATGCACGTCGATTACGAACCCAAAGTCGGTTGGCAGGTTTCCACTGACCTCGTGCCACGAGTCACCGGCGTTGTCGCTGCGCATGACGTCCCAATGCTTCTGCATGAACAGGACGTTCGGGCGCGTGCGGTGCATGGCGATGCGGTGAACGCAGTGGCCGACCTCGGCAGTGGGGTCAGGAAGAAATTGGGAGTGCAGGCCCTTGGTGATCGGCCGCCAAGTCTTGCCCGCGTCCTCGGTGCGGAAAGCCCCCGCGGCCGAGATCGCTACAAACATCCGGTCCGGGTGACTCGGGTCGATCAGGATCGTGTGAAGGCACATCCCCCCGGCGCCGGGCGACCAGCGCGGGCCTGTCTCGCTGCTGCGCAGTCCCGAAAGCTCTTGCCAGGTCTGCGCACCGTCGGTTGATTTGAATAGCGCGGCGTCTTCGATCCCGGCATAGACAGTATCAGGATCGGTCAGCGAGGGTTCCAGATGCCACACTCGCTTGAACTCCCAGGGGTGCGGCGTACCGTCGTACCATTGGTGCGTGCCGGGAACGCCGTCATAAACAAACTTATTCCCTACCGGTTCCCACGTCTTTCCGCCGTCATTGGAACGCTGCAGCACCTGCCCAAACCAGCTGCTGGATTGCGATGCATACAGCCGGTTCGGGTCAACATGCGACCCTTTCATATGGTAGATTTCCCATCCACCAAAGTTGGGACCACTGATGTCCCAACGCTCACGCTTACCGTCCGACGTGAGAATAAACGCGCCTTTGCGAGTGCCCACCAGAACTCGTACTCCGCTCATCCCTTCCTCCTTCGCGATTTTTTTGCGCACTCAGATAATAAATTAAAATCCGTTGTCCTAGCCCGCAAATCTTTTTGGGCGTCCGGCAGTCTAACTGCGGTCGAAGATGAGCGCAAGAACACGGCCATCGCGCAAGAAAAGCCCTCATTCCATGAGCTTTCCATGGGCTCCCCGTATCGAGGGACTGATGGTTCAGGCTGTGCTGCGAAGTTGTGACGGCGCTAGTCGCCGTACGTAAATTTCAGGGATACTCCGGCAACTTCAATCAAGTCGCCGTCGTTCAGGCGGGTCGCGTTGGTGATGCGTATCCCATTCACCAGAATAGCCCGGCTACTGATGGGGTTCAGGTAATAACCGTCCTGGCGTTTACTGATTTGCGCGGCAGCTTGCGGCTTGAACCATCCCGTCAGCCGCACGGTGGCCATGGAAGATTTCCCAATCAATGTTAGTTTACTTGATAATACATACTCTTTGTTTGCGGTGGGGCCGTTCACGACTACCAGACTGGGTATCCGCGCTCGATCCGAGATGGTCTCCTCGGCCGGATCTTCAGTCCTGGGACGGTGAGGCACGCCAGGGCGCGCGGGGCTCTTCAACGCGTAGGTTTCTTGCAGCCTGGGGGTGGCTGCGCTGGGGCGGGAACTGTCAAACCAGGCGACATCGTGTTCCAGGTCGACAACGATCACGTGCTTCCCGATCAAAACGTTGTCGCCTGAACATAGCCACTCCATCTTCCTGGCGGTGCCGTTTACGGAAATGCCGTTTAGACTGTCTAAATCCTCTATTTTCAGCCGGTTTGCTTCTGACAAAATTCTGGCGTGATGCTCCGAAACAGTGAGATTGTCGATTTGGAGGTCGTTGTCGGGGGCGCGACCGATCGTGATGGTGCTTTTCCCGAGGGGAATTTCCCGGATCACCGCCGAATCGAATTTCAAGACCAACTTTGCCATGCCAAGTAGGCTCCCGCGGAGAAAATGTGCTCCAGTACCCGCCCGAGAAAAATCAGTTTTCCAACATGCCGATGGCCGATTCAGATTGGTTCAGTTATTTCAAGTTACCAAACCTAGACAGATAGATTCAACAGCCGTCGATGGAGATGGTGGCGAATATTGCACTCTGTTGTCACAGGGTGCAGGGTGTAGCAGGTCTGGGTGTGAGCCCAACGGATCACTGTGGACAAGCACTCCCTTCAGGGTCCAGAGGGCGGGAGCGCGAAGTTGTTTAGAAGTATACCTTGGCCAGTGAATCTGATTGTGCCAGTGGATGAAGTGCCGATAATATAGATTGATTATCGTCCAGGTTAGGACGGGAGGACGCACCTCCAGGTTATTGACCCGGTGAGCTTTGGCACTGTGCGGGAGTTATTTACAAATGACTTCTAAGAATCTCGAAACCCTTGCCTTGCAACGGACCGTGATGCAACAGAACGAAATTGAGCAAGGCATTGTGCTCGCCCGCCAAAAGGGTTTATCGCTAGTCAATCACATCGTAGATCAAAAAGGATTCTCGGAAGAGGCGCTTGCCGAGGGGTTTGCGGCCTGGCTGAAAGTGCCACGTGTGCGGATTGCCAGCTTGGCCCTCGATCCGGAAGCTGGCAAAGCGATCAGCGAGAAAATAGCCCTGAAGTATCAATGCCTGCCCTTGAAAGTTGAAGGGAAAAGGCTCGTGATGGCCATGGCCAATCCGGCTGACTATGATGCCATCCAGGACGTGCAATTTGTTTCGGGCTTTACAGTCCAGCCGGTAGTTGCCACCCGGTCTGAAATTCTCGATGGCATCGAGGAATTGTACCGTACCGACGAACTCATGCAGGAGTTCCTGTCGCAAGTAAACGATAGCGTAGATTTTACGATTCTCGCCGAAGAGGGCGACAAATTAAATCTGGACCAGGAAGATGCCAGAAGCGCCGCGGATCAGGTCCCCGTGGTAAAGATGTGCAATTTGATTCTTCAGGAAGCGATTCGTTCGCAGGCCAGCGATGTGCACCTCGAGCCGGCATTGAATTGCATGCAGGTGCGGATGCGCATAGACGGGGTGCTGCGGGAGTACATCGAAGTCCCCAAGTGGCTTAATCTCCCCTTGGTCTCGCGGATCAAGATCCTGGCATCCATGGATATCGCGGAGCGTCGCGTGCCGCAGGACGGTCGGTTCAAAGTCAAACTTCAGAACAGGTCAGCCGATTTGCGTGTTTCCACACTTCCCTCTTTGTTCGGCGAAAAGGTGGTCATACGAGTTTTGGGTACGTTAGCCATTCCTGATTTGGAGTCCATGGGATTTTCAGACTGGCAATTATCGACGCTCTTAAATTGTCTGAGCCAACCGCAAGGCATGATTTTATTGACCGGTCCTACCGGTTCAGGGAAAACGACAACACTATATTCGATGATCGCGAAACGGCGCTCGACGGAAATCAATATTGTCACCGTCGAAGATCCTGTTGAATATCAGCTTGAGGGAATCAATCAGGTCCAGGTGAATACCCGCGGCGGCCTGACCTTCCCGGGGACCTTGCGGTCCATCTTGCGGCAGGACCCGGACGTCATCCTGGTCGGCGAAATCCGCGACTTGGAGACGGCAGAAGTTGCATTTCAGGCAGCAAATACAGGCCACCTTGTGTTGAGCACACTGCACACCGACGACGCATTCGGGGCCATCATCCGTCTCCTGGACCTGGGCGTTGACCGATCCTTGATCGGCACCTCGCTGAGTTTGGTCGTAGCTCAGCGACTGGCGCGACGTGTCTGCGAGCAATGCAAGGAACCCTACACGCCGTCACCGGACGTGATGGGGAAATTGCACCTCGATGATCCGGCGCAGGTCTTTTATCGAGGGAAAGGGTGCCCAGCGTGTCGGAAGATCGGGTTTACGGGGCGATTGGGCATCTATGAAATGCTTCGCGTGACGAGCTCCATGAAAGAACTCATTCGCCTGAAGGCCAGCGAAAGCTCGCTGCGCAGGGCCGCAGCGGTGGCGGGGACAAAAACCCTGCTGGAGGATGGCCTCACCAAAGCGTGCCAGGGTGTGACCAATCCCGATGAGTTGCTTCGCGTCGTCGAAATTGTGGCCGACGAAACATTCCCCTGCCCGAAATGTAGTTCGATGGTCAATCGAGAGTTCAAGAGCTGTCCATTCTGCGCATTTACTCTGCGGAATACCTGTCAGGCTTGCGGCCAGGATCTCAATGCCGAGTGGACCCTTTGTCCGTATTGTTCCGCCCCCACTGGCATCCGGAACGCGGTGGAGGTAGGCGCGAATGACTCGGAGAGTGGTCCTCTTCTGCTTTCCCCTTCCACCGAGGATCGCATTGAGCAAAAACAGCAAGCCTCCTTGCCCGCAGCAAGTGCGCCCGAATCGAAGCATCCCAAGATCGTCGTTGCCGACGATGATGAGAACATTGTGAAAGTGGTTTCGGCGGCACTTCGCCAGTTACCCATCGAGGTGGAGATCTTTACCGCGTCTGATGGCATGCAGGCGCTGGAGACGATCGAGGCTAAGGGCGCGGATTTAGTGATCTTGGACCTGAAGATGCCAAGGATGGATGGATTCGGTGTTTGTGAACAATTACGCAAGGACATCCGCACGGCGTTCCTGCCCGTACTGATGTTGACGGCAAATGG
This sequence comes from Terriglobia bacterium, assembly GCA_963705015.1. Taxonomy (GTDB): domain Bacteria; phylum Acidobacteriota; class Terriglobia; order Acidiferrales; family UBA7541; genus Palsa-360. The sequence continues at coordinate 8,558 of CAVPIN010000002.1, read as the reverse complement.
CGACCAGGAAAATCGAACCAAAGGTTATTTGATCGGAACCGACGATTTCATGAGTAAGCCGTTTGTAGTTCCTGAATTTCTGGCTCGCGTGACTCGACTCCTTCGCAGAACCTACGGTGTCTAACTTGGAAGACTACTACGCCATCCTAGGGCTGGATCCCGGAGCGTCGCAGGAGTCTATCAAAGTCGCGTATCGCCGCCTGGCCCGCGAAAGCCACCCGGACCGCAACATCAACTCCACGGAGTCAGAGAGAAGCGTACTCTCCTTGCAAATGGCCCAATTGAACGGGGCCTATGCGGTCCTTTCGGATGCGGGACGAAGACGCGAATATGACGAGCAGCTACGTATACTGGGCCAACTCAGCGGCAACACCATTGCGCGCGACACAAAAGTGTCGACGGGACCGAAGCCGGCGTCGAGCTCGGGGAAGGCAGCCAAGTCCAATGGAAGCCATCGAGTTCAACCGGCTCAAGATGCGGATGCAGCTTTGGTACGCGACTTCTCGAAACAGCTGCGGTCTAATTTGCTGGCCAATCGCAAGGGCTTCACTTGGAAAGAAATTGTGCTGGAAGGGTTCGACTGGGGATTGGAAAGCGTTTCCTGGGCTACACACTATTGCGTGGGAGGGCGCGGCTTTGCCGACCTGGACACGGCCGCCGCTAAGAAGTTCGCAAATTATTCACAGGTTGTCATAAGCCGGTCCAATCGCCCGGTCCGGAAGAGCCGTTTCCTTTTCCTGCTTCCCTTTCAACATCTGAGCCAATGGGAATCCGTATCTGCCGAATTCAACCGACTTGTTTCTTCAGAAAACCGCGAATCGAAACTCAATGTTCCGGTTGGGCTTGTTCTATTCGATTTGCGCAGGGGACGCACGATGCGCGTTGGAATGCAATTGAAAGAGAAGCCCTTCGAGGAAGTTTTGCAGTGCCTTGGGTCTGAACTCTTGAATCCCCACTGAACTACCTCGCATCGGCCTCACCGCAAGGCTACGGGCAGGCAAAACACAAACGACGATCCCTTACCAACCTGGCTGTCCACCCAAATTTGTCCCTTGTGCTCGGTGACCAAGGCATGCGTGATCGCTAAACCCAAGCCCGTCCCGGCACCTCGCTGCGGCAGTCCCGCCTGTTGAAACTTGCCGAAAATTCTGCTCAGATCCTTCTCCGCGATGCCACATCCCTGGTCGGAGACGCTGCAACGAACCCACTGGTTGTCGGCGGACAGGCTGATTTCAACCTGGCCCTGGGCGGGAGAAAATTTGATGGCGTTGGATACCAAATTTGTGATGATTTGTTCAATTCGGTCCCTGTCGGCTTCGACGGGAGGCAGCTCGCTGGGGAAATTGGGCTTCAGGGTAATGCCCGCCTGAGCCGCAAGCGGATTCAGGGTGCGCAGAGAACGCTCCACCACCACTGCCAAGTCTACCAATTCCAGTCTTAGTTTGATTTGCCCCGCTTCGATCTTGGACAGGTCCAGGATATTGTTGATGAGCCGGATCATGCGTTCGGAGGCAGAATGCGCAACTTCGAGTAATTCATGTGCCTCCGGGCTGACTTCGCCCAAGCCGCCCCCAAGAATCAAGTCTACCGAGCCTTTGATCGAAGTCATCGGCGTGCGCAGTTCATGGGAAGCGACCGAAATGAACTCAGATTTCATTTGGTCGATGGTCTTTTCCCAACTCAGGTCGTGATAAGCGAATAATCGGCCAGCTAATTGTCCTGAATTGTCATAAAGAGGCGAGCTATCTTCACGCAAATGCACGATGCGGTTGCCGTCACTCCATTCGATTTCTCGATACTCGGTCTTCGCGGCATCCCGCCGAGGGTCAAGGCGGTATAAGGGAGAGCGTTTTGCGGGAATACGCGGGTTCGGGGCGCCAAACAATTCCAGGGCAGGCTTGCCAACCCACGCGTCTCGATCGATGCCCAAGCGACGGCAGAGCGCGGCGCTTACGAACAAAACGCAGCTATCCAGATCAACCGCCAAGATTCCTGATGTCAGCGAATCGAGAATGCTTGTGGATGGCGAATCGATCGTGGGTTTTCGGGGGCTTCGTTTTTCGTCAATATTGATGGCCATGGTATTTTCACACGGGATTAGAGGTTGTCCTCCGCAACAGGCGCTGTACGGACTGCAAGTGAATTCAAAGGACCCATCCGGAAACTTAGCGGCGGCTCACAGAAGCTTGACACTGCATGAGGGGTTCTTTGGCCTCTTTCACCCCTAGCCGTTCGGCCTCCGCAAGAAAGGGAACGGCTTCCTCAATTCGTTGAAAGGCGTTCATGAGCGTCAGCCCCCGCAAGTACCACGCCTGGCCCAATTTAGGGTTGATCTGTATGGCCCTGCTGAAGGATTCCAGCGCCGCCGCATTTTTTCCCAGTGCGTTCAGCGCCATGCCCTTGTTCATCCACGCGAGGTCCAAATTAGAATTCAAGGCCAGCGCAAGCTCGTAGCATTCCAGGGCCTCCTCGGGACGTCGGAGGGTATAGAGAATGTTTCCCTTGTTCGTCCAACCATTTCCATCTTTTGGGTCTAGCCGCAGGGCGCGCTCGTAACACGCCAATGCCTCCTCCGGTTTGCCCGATGCTCTCAGCATTACGCCTTTGTTCACCCAGGCATTGGGATACCGGGAGTTAATAGCAAGAGCGTGGTCATAACAAGCGACGGCCTCGGCTGCTTTACCCATCATCTTCAACGCTACGCCTTTATTGGACCAGGCCTTCTCAGACTTGGGATCGAGTTCGATGGCATGCTCATAACAGGTAAGGGCCCCGTCTGGCTGGCCAGATGCAAACAGTGCCACGCCTTTGTTAAACCATGCGGAAGCAAACTTGGGGTTTAAACGTATGGCGGAATCGTAACAAGTGACTGCTTCCGTGCGCATTCCCAGTTTGTCCAAACTGGACCCCTTGTTGTTCCATTGAACCGAAGTCAGCGTAACTCCTTGCGCAGGTTCTGGAGGAGGGGCGCCCGTAATTTTCTGATAGATGGAACTCAGCCGGTCGCGAATTTGCTTGAAATCCGAAAAACGATTGGCCGGGTCTTTCTCCAGACAGGTCTGAATCAGATGGGAAACTTGAGGCTCCTTGCAGGACAAAAAGGGTGCACGCTGGGTCGTATGCAGTTCTTCGAGTTCTTTCCAGTTCTCTCCGTTAAACGGCAAGTGGCCCGAAACCATTTGATAGAGCATTACGCCGAACGAGTAAATGTCGGCACGCAGGTCGACTTGCTTTGCATTCTTGAACTGTTCGGGGGCCATGTGCGTGCATGTTCCCATGGTGGTCATCGACAAGTTGAAATTTTGGGCTCTGATGTTTGGAGCCTCTCCTGTGAAGTCATCGTCAAGGAGTTTTGCCAGCCCAAAGTCCGTCACCTTGAGGACGCCATCCGAGGTAATTAGACAGTTGCGGGGTTTGATATCCCGGTGCGCTCGAATCCCCTTTGTTAGCGCGTGAATCATTCCATCGCAAAACTGAACGGCGAACCGCAGCACCTGGGAAAGATCTTCGGTTAAACGAGGCGTGCCGACCCATTCTGCCAGATCCCCGCCGCTAACATATTCGAGGAACAAAAACGGTTTGCCGTCAATTCTTTCGACCATCCGGGCCTCGGCAACGTTTGGGTGAATATCCAATTTGACCCAGGCCAGGGCTTCCCGCTCGAAACGCGCGGCAATCAGGGGACTGCGGTCAAAGATTTCGTCCCGAAAGGTCTTGGCCGCGAAGGGCTCTCGAAACGCATGGTCGTAGACGATGTAGACCGCGCCTGCGCCGCCTTGGAGAATGTTGAAGATCTCCCAACGGCCTTCAATCTGTTCGCCGATTTGCCATGATGTGCGCATGATACGTTTTGAAGACGATTTAAAGCCTTTGCGAATGCCCAGCGAACTTGAAGGCTGATTTCCTTTTGCTTACGTGAGGGAATCTTCCTCCCGCCGTCCAACCGATGGGATTGTCACTAATGAAAGAACCATTTTACCGCACGCGGACAGCTGAAGAGGTCCAATGACGGGAACCTGTTTCCGATTGATATATATGCGCACTGCCTAAATCAACAATCGCATGGCGTTGCCGGGGATAGTACTTCCTGCGTTAGGAGGCGGGACTTGCGTACCATTGCTCGTGCCTATCCTGGCCAATACAATTTCATCGAGTGAGGGGTGCTATGAACCTACTGATGCGAGATCAGGGCTTCGATGAAATCGCAAATGCCACCGCAAGCGCGGAAGATCGCAGAATCCATGATCGCCTCAAGTTGCTGAAAACAATACATATATCTTGCCTCGATCCCACGCTCACTGAAGAAACTGCCACCGTCGTCGACATCTCGCGCGAGGGCTTATACCTTACAGTTCGCTTGCGCCATTATCGCATTGGGATGGAGATGAAGGTGACGATACCAAGCCTGGGCTTCGAAGGGGTATGCAAGGTCGTAAGGATCGAGGAACTGCCCAGCGGCAACTTGGGGATAGGCGGCCACATTTTGGGGTGGTAGGCAGGATCGCTGTCTGATTTAGGATTGACCGAATACACATTCGAGCGGGGATGCCGCGAAATTCGTTAGGCATATGAAGTAAGTAGGGGCGGTGGGGATCGAACCCACGACCTTCGGCTTAAAAGGCCGCTGCTCTACCACTGAGCTACGCCCCTAAAGTGGTTACTGCATAATAACTTGCGAGGTGGTCGGCTCGGCACCGTTTTCGCCGGTGGCAGTTGTGGTGGCACTTGCTCCAAGCAAAGACACCACTGCGTGCAGTTTGTTCGGACCGAGATGCGCGTACCGTCTTGTCATCGTTAAACTCTTGTGCCCCAGCAAATCAGCGATATCTTCGAGCGGAGCGCCCTTCATTCGCAAGCGACTAGCGAACGTATGCCGCAGGTCGTGCCAGCGAAAATTCTTGATCTTCGCTTCGACCACCGCGTCGTCAAACCAATGCCGCCCATTTTCGAGCGGCTCTCCCGTCCTTGCCGACTGGAACACACGTCCTCGTCCGTCGCCCCGGTCATGCACAACCCTAAGGGCGGCAATCGCAGCATCATTTAACGGGACGTGTATAGGTTCTTCGTTCTTCGTCCGCGGGACGTTCAACATCCTACCATTCCAGTCTACCATTTCCCAAGTGAGCGAGTATTGGCTTCCCTTCCTCAATCCAGTATTGATTGCGAGGTCCAGTTCCGGCATGTGTGAAGCCCACTTAGCATCAATCACCTTTCGGAGCTTCTTTTCTTCCTCGACCGTCAGAAAGCGCACGCGATTGTTGTCCTCGCGGCGATGTGTCACGGAACGCGCAGGATTTGAAGTGACTTTCCGATTGAGAATCCCAAGGCGATAACTCAGGGACATCAGCGACCGATAGTGATTGAAGGTAGACGGCGCCCACTTCTCCTTTTCCGCTGCTCGTGCCAGAGTGCTTTCAATGTCTTTGGGGGTCAATTCTTCTGCGGCATGAGAGCCAAACCATTCCTTCAGGCTGGCAAAACGAGGCACGTCCGTCTTGTAGGACCGTTTGTTCCTTTTTGAATACGCAAGGGCATCGCCAACGAGCTGGCTGAAATTGATGGATGGCTTCCGAAATAGCTCTGGGAGTTTCTTGCCCTCAAGCACCTGCTGCTTACGCTTCCCGTAAAGCTTGATGGCAATGCTCTTGCTGCCCGCTTTTTCCCGCCTCCTCTTGCCGAACTGATCGAAGTAGACAATCCACCAGACTCCCGATCCCGGATCTCTTTCGTAGATTCCCCGTAGTTTCATTTCTTCCTCTTCTTGTGCTTTGGAGGGCGTCCCGCGCCCGACTCTCTTGCCCACTTGCGCATTGCTTGCCAAGGAAATCGCAAACACCCTTACGAGGCGTGTCCGAGGTCTCGCCACGAGGCTATAGTCTAGCAGCTAGATGATCAAGCGCCTTGCGTCGGATGATCGGCCCTGAGAAGACTTTGAAGGCTGTTGCGCGGGATTAAGACGCGCCGACCCAAGCGGCGCACTGGCAACTGCTTCAGGGCAATAAGCCGGTCGACTGTCCGAAGACTCACACCGAGCATTCGAGCCGCTTCCAACTTACTCAAAGCCAGCACTTCCGGTACTCGTTCCAGGACTGACGTTTCTGCAGCCATTGTTGCTCCCCCTTGTTCGGTAGTCGTGTTCCCGTCATATTTCTCCGCTAGTGGAGGCAGTCAGAGTCCTATACGGGCACGATGACCTCACGGAATGTATCGGGATTCGCCCCCGTGGGTCTAATACTTTGTTGGCCGGGGCTTATAACTGCGCGCCATTGCATACTGGGAAATCCGTGTAGACGACCTTTGGGATTCCCTCTGGTGAGAGCGCGACGATACTCCCCCCGGCCTCTTCCATCACTTTGGCGTGACGTTTCCATTGACTCTCGGAAACTTCCGTACGCGCTCTCAGGCAGTAGGTACGCCGGCTGCCTCGCCTGCTTAGAGTATCTAGAGACCCATCAGTCTGCATTTCTTGGGCGGGTCATCTGGATTCCGAAAGAGATAAGTCGTACCCTACTGCGACTGGCTAAGGGCAATGTTCTCAATCACTCCGCGGCGCTCGATATCCAGGCATCCGGTTTTTGTACCAGTGGCGTGGCTCATGGCTAACATTCGATGCGATCCGACTAGCAGGAAAGAGATCTAAGACAGGTCAGTGAGGCAGATCGCCCGGAGCACGATTCGTGGGGCCTTCCCTACTTTTGACGCTGCTTGGGTGCGGGCTTTGAAGAATACGGTCTCTCTCCGTTACGTTTCGTCTTTCGCGAAAGTGCCTCGGACATTTGAGTTGTGAGCTTGCGCACATCGACGATGTACCGAGAGGCGGTTGTCGCTAGATTTGATTTCGTTGGAAGGGCGGCAGATGAACTGTACCCAGGGCAGTACAGATCGGAGACCAGCGCGCACGTCACCAAGAAGCGGTTGAGATCAGCCGCCGTCATCGCCCGGATTTGAGCCTCGGCCAACTTTTCGTGGTCCACTGAATTTCCGCCCCAGGATGTCTTTGTCTTCTTCTCCTCCCAGCCATAGACCTGGAACAGCCGATGATGGTTGTCGTGGCCCAAGCGTCGGAAGTAATCCAGCGCGACCATCTCGAAGTCCGCGCGCGCCAATGCAGGGGGAAGCTTCTGCCGGATCGCCTGCAAAATGCGCGAACGTGACTCCTTCTGAACCCGAATTGCAAGCGCGAGTTTTCTGCGCTGCTCCCGCTCCTGCGGCGAAACTTGGTAGTGGGAGAATTGTCGGTGCGTCTTGCATTTCTCATCCGCACAAATGTGCAGGATGGTCCCCGCCTTGCGGCCGTCTACGATGATTGCAGCCTGCGTCTGGGGACATTCTCCCTCGCGCTCTGCACGACGATACTGACCTTCGTAGAGCGTGTCCGAGGCCTTGGACCGCACCTGCCAAGAAGGACTCTCGGAAATCTGAACAGGTGTTTGCCCTCCTTTCACCAAAGGCTCAACCCGCAGTTGAACGAACGCCTGGACCTTCGCGTGGTAACAGGCTGGATCCGTGCACAGCGACTTGTTCCGGATCTCTGGAAAGAGCAGCGGATTATTCCCAGTCCGTTTGGGGCAGGCTGTGCATGCTCCCGCGGCGGGCAGCAAATTCGCATCCTCCGTATCGAATGGTGCATTTTTCAAGTCGAGTTGAATTTCGCGCTCAATCCATTCACGAAGCTGGCGTACGGTTAGCGCTTCTGCTTTGCGATCCTTCAGAATGGAACCAGAAGTGCGATGGCCCGGAAAGCATTCCATGAGAGCACGCTCCTGGTCCTTCGGTTGGAGGCGAGCGATTTCCAGCGCGTGGGCAATCGTAAGTTTACGGTCGTAGAATGCAGTTTGGATGGGCTGGATCAAATCGGTGAGTGAAATCCGGCCCTTCACGTAGGACGGGCTTCTGCTGACCTGCGCCGCGATCGTCTCCACCGTGTAGAAGTCCGGCTTTAGATCCATTAGCGACCGGTATCCAATCCCCTCATCCAACTCGTGGACACCTTCACGCTGCAAGTTTTCGACGAGTTGGATTTCTCGGCACTCGGAGTCGCTGAGATCCCGCACAGTTGCGGGGATCGTGCTCTTGGCGGCTAACTTCGATGCACGAAAGCGGCGCGCACCGGCAACCAATTCGTACGCGCCGTCCTCACCGTCAGGAGCCGGACGTACAAGAATTGCCTGCAAAACACCGTGCAATCGGATGTTGTCCGCGAACTCGCGGAGTTTGGTTTCATCGAAAACCCGTCGCGGGTTGGTTGTGGATTCGCGGATTCGTTCTAACGGGATATCCAGAACAGACGAACCTCCCGGCGGTGCTGTCTCCTTGCTCGCTGCAATCGTTGTATTCATTTCTTTTTGTGTCCTTTCCTCTCAAGCATTTCGTTTAATACTCTTCGGGCAAAAGCAGGGTCGTCGCAGAGCGGTCTGCCTCAGTGATAATCCACAGCTTGTCACCTGCGTTCGTTCGATAGCTGCTCAAGAGCCTGAATCCGTGCTCAAGGCTGTAGTCGTTTTCCTTTTGGTCCTCGTCGGACAAATCGCCCCAGTCGCAGGCGACATGCCGCTTAA